>NZ_JAIUCZ020000002.1 GCF_020176955.2 Nocardia sp. alder85J | reverse complement strand
GACCGGTGGCCTGCTCCACCCGATGCGCGACATGCTCGACCGCATCACCGATATCGTCCAACCACCCCACGGACGACCCCCGCTCTGTCCTACTTTCGGGTCTACATTCGCGCCCGGGTCGGAGCCCGGCATAGGCACCACGGAACACCCCTACCGCGAATCCCCCAGTGCCACTACCCTACCCGATAGATCCTGCGGACAATGCCGGGGCCGCCATCGATCCGGAACGGTTCACACGGGAACTGTTGCCTGCGACAAGGACTCCAATCAAGCGAACCGCCGGACCGCCTGAGGCGGTCGAGGGGATGTGTGTGTCAGGCGGCGGCGCGCTGGGGGCGGCGGGCGTCGACGACGAGGGTCGCGGCGGCGAGGGCGGCCAGGAGTGGGTGGACGATGTGGTCGCGCATGTCGACCGGGATCGCGCCGAGTAAGACTTTGTGCTGCAACAGCTCCCAGGCTGTTGCGGCCAGGTAGACGAGGCCGACCGTGGTGACGGCGGCTCGGGTCGTGCGGGGCAGGGTGAGGCCGGTGAGCAGGATCGCGGTCAGTATCAGTTGCCAGATCGAGCGCCAGCCGTCGCCAGGGAGGCCGAAATGGGTGCCCATGGCGAGGGTGGTCAGGGCTCGGATGGCCAGGAAGATTCCTACCACCAGGCAGTACCAGCGGGTTGCATGCGGGCCTAGTCGTTTCACGAGCATGGCGAATCCTCTCCGAGGGTCTTAATGCCACTGTGGCATTAACACATCGCACTATACTGCCGCCATGGCAGTAGCGGAAGGCGGGGCGCGGCGGAGGCGGCGGCAGCCCGAGGACGCTCGGCGCGAGATCCTCGATGCGGCAACGGAACTGCTGGCCACGGTGCCTGCGCACGAAGTCACGGTGGCGGCGATCATGGGGCGGACCACGTTGTCGCGCAAGTCGTTCTATGTGTATTTTCGTGATCGGGCCGAGCTGGTGGCGGCGCTGGTGCACCCGTTGCGGGTCGAAGCGGACGCGGGGCTGGCGCAGTGGGCCGCCGCGGTGGAGCCGGTCGCCGCGGGGCGGACGGCGTTGCGGGCGGCTGCCGAGACGTATCGCCGCCACGGGGCGATTCTGCGGGTGGTGTTCTGGGCTGCCACCGGGGATCCCGATATCCGCCGGGTTCGTGACGATCTGACCGCGGCCGTGGTCGATGTCGCCGTCGCCAAGGTGGAGCAGGCGAGCGCGGGGCTGGCCGATCCGCGCGCCACCGCGATCGCGTTGGTCACCATGAACATTCATCGGCTGCTGGCGCTGGACGCCGAGGCCACCGATACCGAACTCGACGAGCTGGTCGGGACCCTGTCCACGATCTGGGAGCGCACTTTGCGGCTCTGAGCGCGAATCCCCGACCTGCCCGCCGGTCGGCATCGGCGCCAGCGTGCTCAGTCGAGCAGCCAGTCGTCAGGGCTGAACAGTTCGAAATGCACACGGTCGGCAGGGATTCCGGCGGCGTGCAACTGGGCGCGAACGGCCTGGAGGAAACCTGTACTGCCGCAGAGGTATACGTCGGCGTCGGCGGGGAGGTCCAGGCAGGTCAGGTCGACGGTGCCCGGGTGACTGCCGGGGGAAGGGTGCTCGTACCAGACGGTGAGGTCGGCGGCCGGCAGGCGGTCCACCAGGGTGCGCTGGGCGTGACGCAGGGGGTGGGTGTGCTCGGCGCGGTCGGCATGTATCACCCGGACGCGGCGCGCGGAGCCCTGGGCGGCCAGATGTTCCAGGATGCCGATCATCGGGGTGATGCCGATGCCCGCGGAGACCAGTACCAGAGGTGAGATCGCCTCGGTGTCGATCGTGAGGTCGCCGAAGGGCAGGGTGATCCGTATCCGGTCGCCGACTGCGACCGTGGTGTGCAGATGGGTCGAGACCTCGCCTGCGGGATGGGCATCCGTGGCGGTGACCGGCCGCACCGCGAAGGCCGACCGGCGGTCGTGCGGTGGGTTCACCAGGCTGTACTGGCGCAGCTGCCGGGCACCGTCGGGGAGTTCGACGCCTACCGAGATATATTGCCCAGGAAGGAATTCCGGTAGGGGGTCGGGCGACTCCACGACGAAGGTGACCACACCGGAGGGGTCGACGATCCGGTCCACCACCACGGCGTCGCGGAACACGTCGCCGGGCTCGACACCGGCGGCGGCGTACAGGTCGCGTTCGAGGCTCATCAGGGTGTCGGCCATCAGCCAGTAGACGCGGTCCCAGGCGGCGGCGATCTCGGGGGTCACCACATCGGCGCCCAGGACCTGCACGATCGCGGCGAACAGGTGCTCGTGCACGATCGGATATTCCGCGGGGACCACTCCCAGCGAGGCGTGTTTGTGGCCGATGCGGTGGAGCAGGGTGCGGGGATGCGGGAGTGCGGGATCGACGAGGTGGGTGGCGAAGGTCGCGATGGAGGCCGCCAGGGCGCGTTGCTGAGCGCCCTGGGCCTGATTGCCGCGGTTGAAGCGATCGCGCAGCAGGCCGGGGTGGGCGGTGAACAGCCGGCGGTAGAACTCCGCGGTGATGTCGTCGATCCGGGCCGCGATCAGCGGGAGGGTCGCGCGGACCACCTCGGCGTGCCGGCGGTCGAGTTGCGCGGGGAATTCGGGTGCGATCGTCATCGGATACTCCTCTCGGGATCGGCGTGGGACGCCGTGGGAGTACGGTAACGACTACATCGGAATTTCGGCCGATTATATTGGTGTGCAATCAATTACGCGCCGGAGTGCGGAATTTCCAGGTGCAGCAGCGCGACCGTGCGGTGGTCGACCAGATCGCCGAGGGTGTAGCCGTCGAGTACCCGGTAGAACCGTTCCTGCGCTTGCGCGAGCATGCGCCGCAGGCGGCAGGCCGACGCCAGGGGGCAGGGGTGTTCGCCGGCGCAGTCGACGACCTCACCGGCGCCCTCGAGGCCACGCACGATCGCGCCGACCGTGGCCGAGCGGCCCTTGTCGGTGAGGAAGATCCCGCCGGTGCGACCGCGCTGCGAGTCGACCAGGCCGAGATCGGACAGTTTCGTCACCGCCTTGGCGACGTAGTGTTCGGACGCGTTCACTTGGCGGGCAATGAGTTTGGCCGTCACACGCTCCTCAGCGGCGGCACTGACCGCCAGGCGCATCATCGCGCGCAGGCCGAGATCGGTGAATCGGGAGAGCTGCACCAGACCACCCTACTTTATTCCGCTTTCCGGAAGCGGAATAAAGGGTGTGGGCTCGAATACGCGACGCCGTGCGGATTATGTGCGGCGGGTCACCGCCGCGCCGCCCAGTCCGGGACGAGCACGGTGTGCAGGGCGTCCTCGACCAGGCGCGGCAGCGGCAGGTCGCGGCAGCGGGGATCGGTGATCCAGGTGCGGAAGGTGTATTCGCTCGCGGCGAGTGCGACGGTGATCAGCAGGCCGGGGCGGGGGTCGGCGGCGGGGTCTCCGGTGACGCCGAGGCGGCGCGCGGCCACCGCGATCAGGGCGGCCCGGTCGCCGGGGCCGACCAGGGTGACGCGGCTGATCAGGTGCGGGGCGCTGCGGACGGCCGTGCACCAGAGTTCGGTCTCCGCGGATTCGACCACGGTCGTGCAGTCGACCATCGCCGCGATCAGGGCGTCGACGACACCCTCGCTCGCGGGCCGGTTGTCGAAGGCCGCGACGATCGTCGAAATACCTTCCAGCAGTGGATCTATCAGCAGGCTGTCCTTGCCGGAGACGACCCGGAAGAAGGTGCTCTTCGAGATTCCCGCGGCGGCGGCGATGTCCTCGACGGTGACGGCGTCGAATCCGTTGCGCGCGAACAGCTGTAGCGCCGCGGCCCGCACGTCGGCGATCAGCTGGGAGCGGCGGCGGGCGCGCAGCGGCAGCGGCGGGTCCAGGCGGGTGTTCATCGCGGTGTCAGCAAATCGGGGTGGGCCCGGCCGGCGACCAGAGGCAGTTCGACCGCGGTGCGGATGCCCGGCGGCGCCGCGCACACGTACGGGATCGAGTTGACCAGGTGGGCGGCGGTGGCGACGATGCCGGCGTTGCGGGTGAGGCCGGAGCCGACCGATTCGGGATGCCAGCCGTGGATCACCACGTGGTTGCTCGGATCGCCCTCCACCTGCATCTCGAACCGCGGCCCCTCGGGGCCGAAACTCCATGCCGGATCGAGGTTTTCCTCACCCATCAACCAGTTCACGCCGATCCGGACGACGGTGTCGGCGCCGACGGTGGCCTCCCAGTGGAAGCGCTGGGCGGCGACGCGGCCGGGCTCGATGACCCCGATGGGCGAGTCGATGGGGGCGGTGGCGACGGCGCAGTCGTGCAGGCCGCGGATCTCCGCCGCGCCGGGGGCGATGCCGAGGGTCTCCAGGATCATCCGCACCGACTGCCGGAAACCGCCGTCGAGCAGTGACAACATGGGGCCCTCGGCCGCCGCGGCGGGGGTGGCCCCGAACCGCATGATGTGGCGGACCACGTCGGGGGCGTCGTAGGTGCGGATATCGGAGAATTCCTCGCCGCGGACGAAGGTCACCGCCGACGACATCGCCGTCATCATCAGCGGGAAGATCTCGGTGACGCCGCCGGGGTCGATGCCGGTGCCGTGCAGGGTCGTGCCGCCCTCGGCGCAGGCCGCACGCAGCGCGGCGGCCTCGTCGGCGCCGGGATAGAACCATCCGACGGGGGTGACCACGTTCTTGCCCGAGCGC
The DNA here is from genome assembly GCF_020176955.2 of Nocardia sp. alder85J. Lineage (GTDB taxonomy): Bacteria > Actinomycetota > Actinomycetes > Mycobacteriales > Mycobacteriaceae > Nocardia. Next base: position 1,194,077 of record NZ_JAIUCZ020000002.1, on the reverse strand, counting down.
AGCAGCGCCGCCACCTCGCCCGCGTCGGGCAGCAGCGGCGCGTACACCACCGCGTCGGCGCGCAGCGCCAGGATCTCGTCGACGCTCGAGGTGGCGACGACCCCGAGCGGATCGGCGCCGATGATCTCGCCGACGTCGCGGCCGTGCTTGCTCTCGGAATGCACCCAGCAGCCGGTCAATTCGAGCTCCGGGTGAGCCCGGACGCATTCGATCGCCGCCCGGCCGACCGAGCCGGTGGCCCATTGCACGACCGTCCACACCATCGGGAACCTCCTGAGACCGACACCGTCCATGGGAGTCTGTTCCCACTTGGAACCGAGTGTCAAGGCTGCTCCGCGTGGACCGGTGACGACGCAATTCAGCGCCGGCGCTTTACCGTGGAATCAACGACGGAGGGGAGCCCGACGATGCCCGACCACCGGGAGAGTTGTCCGTTCTGCGAACGGATCGCGAACTACGACTACGACCAGCACTACAACTTCATCGTCGTCCGCATCCAGCCGCTGAACCCCGTCACACCGGGGCATCAGCTGTTCGTACCGACGTGGCATGCCGAACATCCCAGCGACGAAGCGGTGCGGGCCGCGATGGGCTACGCGGAGTACTACGGGGGCGACCAAGGCGGTGATTTCAATCTGATCACCTCTTCGGGAACCGCCGCGACCCAGACCATCCGGCACATCCACGTGCACTACGTCCCGCGCCGCGCCGACGACGGCCTGCGCCTGCCCTGGACCCCGCCGGCGTGGTGACCGGCGGGAAACGCACTGCGCCGCAGGCTAGTCCACCGGTTTGCGGCGGGTGCGCCGCAGCGGGTCGGGCCATTCCAGGCGCGCGGGATCGTCGGGGATGTGGTCGATGGCCTGGGCCAGAATGGTTTTGCCGGTGTCGTGCAGCATCAGGCTCAGCTGGTCGAGCACATCACCGATCGCGACGCCCGCGGTGCGGAGTTCCTCGCGGGTCGAGTCCGGGCGGTCGTAGACGGCGTGCAGGGCGTCCAGGCGCAGGCTCGCGTCGAACAACCGGCGGGCCAGCCGGCAGCCCAGTTCGGCGAATGCCACTGTGCCCTCGGCTGATTCGGTGGCCTGGAGCGGAGGGCCCAGTGGGATGAGGCGGCCGCGCATGGCGGTCGGCGGTAACGGGACCGGTCGCATCGTCTCGGTCATGGCTTGCCCTCCGGAGCGCTCGAACGGATCGCCGGACCGGAACGGAAGTCCGGCGCACGAGCCCGCGGTCGGCTCGTGTGAAACGCGATCGAAACACTACGGCTCAGCGGCGCTGTCCGGGAGGGTCATTGGTCATCTCTGTGCGGTTTCATCCGGGAACGAGAACCGCCAGGTCGGTATCGTAGCGGCGGTACAGCAGCCGGCCGCGGGCGGTGTCCCGGTCGGTGTAGAACAGGTGGGGCAATTCGAATTCACACAGCCGTTGCGCGGCTTGGGTTTCCGAGAGCACCAGCGGAGACCTGGGGGTCAGGGTGAACGGGCCGATACCGGTGCGAGGTGGCTCGGCGCGGTACTGGCGGACGAGCTTGTATCCGGTGGGTCCGGCCCGGTGGACCGCGGCCTCCTCGCCGGTCTCGATGTCGGTGAACAGGTGGGCGGGATAGTCCATCGCATCCATCTCGGCGGCCGCCTCGATCGGGGTACGCTGTTGCAGCGCAACGATTTTGCGGCGGATGACCCGGCCCGGGCCGGCCGTCGGCGGGCCCGGGGGCCGGTCGTCCGGCCAGGGTTGCGGCCGCCACGGCCGCAACCGGGTGGTGATCAGCCGGTTCAACCTGGTCACCAGCGGCAGTATCCGGGTGCGTTCGGGGAGTACGGTCTGCACGCGGGCCGGGGCCTCCGCGAGGACCAGGTTGACCTGCGCCAGCAGCGGGCCGTCGGCGCAGGCGGTGAGGCGGACCCGGGCGCCGCCGGCGATCGCGTAGCGGTCGAGCATGCGGGCGACCGCTCCGGCCGTCCGTTCCAGCTCCAACTCCGGGACCGCACCTCGCACCAGCACGGTGACCTCCGGATACGACGTCGACGACCACGAGTGCGCTGTCTTCGGCACGCAGACCTCCTTTCACCCCGGGACGGGGGCAGTCCGATCAGCATCACGTCCGATCGGATACCCGTTCCAGGGCCTTAGGTCACCGGTCTGCCGGGCTTCGGTCCGCCGAAGCACTCGGGGACCGTGCACGCTCAGGGCAGTGGCACACTCAGGGCAGTGGCACCGACCAGTGCACGATCGTCCCGCCGCCGGGTGCGGGGCCCAGCACGACCCGGCCGCCGTGGCGCTCGGCACGGGTCTCCAGGTTGGCCAGGCCGCTGCGCCGGGTGTTGTCCGGATCGAAACCGCCACCGTCGTCGGTGATCTCGAGGGTGACGTCGTCGGTCACCGACACCATGATGGTGACCGTCTCGGCCCGGGAGTGGCGGACCACATTGCTGAGCCCCTCCCGCAGCGCCGCCTCCATATCGTCGGCCAGCGGCCCGGGAACCACCGATATCGGGCCGCTGAACTGGGTGACGGTACGCAGGCTGGTCGCCGCGGTCATATCGGAGATCACGTCGTGCAGCCGCTTGCGCAGCGGCGAGGCGCCCGACTCGTCACCGTGCAGATCGAAGATGGATTCGCGGATGTCCTCCACGACCGATTGCAGATCGTCCACGTTGCGGGTCAGCCGATCCCGCATCTCCGTCGAGCGGGCGCGTTGCAGGGTGCCCTGCAACGCCAGCCCGGTCGCGAACAAGCGCTGGATCACCCGATCGTGCAGGTCGCGGGCGATCCGGTCGCGATCGGACAGCACGTCGAGTTCCCGCATCCGCCGCTGGGTTTCGGCCAGTTGCAGCGCCATCGCGGCCTGGTCGGCGAACAGGGCCATCATCGGCAGCGCGGCGGCGTCGAATTCGACGGCGGCCGGCGCGCGCACCGCGACCAGCACCCCGATCACGGATTTACGAGCGCGCAGCGGCAGGATCAGGGTCGGCCCGAACTGGTCCCGCAGATCCGGGAAGGGGTTGTACGCCGGTTCGGCGCCGGTCTCGGCGTCGCCGGTGCGGAACACCACGCCGGTGCGCGACCCGTTGAGCGGAATTCGCCGGCCCAGCAACGTCGGCGCGGGAGCACCGGAACCGGCGCACACCATCAATTCCGCGTCCTGATCGTCAGAATTGTCCGGGTCTTCCGGCAGTGCGATGAATGTGCACACCGAATCGGTCAGCGTGCGGGCATGATCGGCGATGGTATCGAGCACTTCGGCCGGTTCGCCACCGGCCAGCAGTTCGGTGGCCACGTCCCGGGTGGATTCCAGCCAGCGCTGCCGTTGCCGCGATTCCTCGTACAGTCGTGCATTCTCCACGGCGATCCCCGCCGCCGCCGCGAGCGCCTGCACCACCGCCTCGTCGTCCTCGGTGAACTCCTGTCCGTTGGCCTTCTCGGTCAGATACAGGTTGCCGAACACCTCGTCGCGGACCTTGACCGGAACCCCGAGGAACGACTTCATCGGCGGATGGTTGACCGGGAAGCCGACCGAGGTCGGATGCGTCGAAAGATCGGTCAGCCGTAGCGGTTTCGGCTGCTCGATGAGCAGTCCGAGGACGCCGCCGCCGTGCGGGAGGTCGCCGATCAGCGTCCGGGTCTGATCGTTGATGCCCTCGTAGACGAACTCGGCCAGATTGTGGCCGGTGCCGCGGGTCTCCCGCACGCCCAGGGCGCCGTAGCGCGCGTCGACCAGTTCGATCGCGGTGTGCACGATCGAGCGCAGCGTGTCGTCGATATCCAGGCCCGCGGTCACCACCAGCATCGCCTCGATCAGCCGGTCGATACGGCTCTGCACACCCACCAATTGCCCGATGCGGTCCTGAACTTCGCGAAGCAATTCGCGCAACCGCAACTGCGACAGCACATCACTCATCGAAGTACGGTCGCCGACCGGTAACTCGGGCACGGACATGCCAGCCATTCTCACACGACGTAACTTCCGTGTCAGCAAACCAATTCGTCGCTTTTCCGGTGTCACGAATTGCGGGTCCGGTTAACACGTGGTGATCGAAAACCGAGCCCGTGCCGTGGTCCGACGGCCCCCACGATCGGGGACTTTCGGTCGTCCCCGGCGCGGCGCCCGCCGTGCCACGCTGGACTTATGACCAATACGAGCCGAACCCCCTCCGCTCCGGACCCGAACCCGCCCATCGTCGTCGGCGTGGACGGCTCCGCGTCGTCGTACCAGGCCGTCGCCTGGGCCGCGGTGGATGCGGCCCTGTACGGCTGCCCGCTGCATCTGGTCGATTCCGTCGCCATCGCCGCGGGAGCCGGCGCCGAAGTCGCCTGGACCGGCATCGACAACGAGTGGCTGAACACCGAGGGTGAACGGGTCCTGGCCGAGGCGACCCGGATCGCGCAGGCCGCGGTGCCCGGCGACGGGCCGTCGATCACGACCGACGTGACTTTCCGGCACGTGGTGACCGATCTGGTGGCACTGTCGAAGACCGCCCGCCTGGTCGTCGTGGGGGACCGCGGCCTGGGCGCGGTCGGCCGCGGCGTGCTCGGCTCGGTCGGCTCCGCGGTGATGCACCACGCGCACTGCCCGGTCGCGATCGTGCACGCCACCGCGGCCATCGACCCGGTCTCGGCCGTCGAACCGGTGGTGGTGGGCGTCGACGGGACCGCCAACAGCGTGCCCGCGCTGGAGATTGCGTTCGAGGAGGCCTCCCGGCGCAAGGTCGGCCTGACGGCCGTGCACGCCTGGAGCGACATGTCCGCCGGGCTGGACGTCTCGATCACCGGCTGGGACGCCCTCCGCGACTCGGAGGATGCGGTGTTCGCCGAGAGCCTGGCCGGATGGTCCGAACGTTATCCCGATGTCGAGGTGCGGCGGATCCTGGCCCGCGACCATCCGACCCGGGCCCTGCTCGAGGCCGCCGAGCGCGCGCAACTGGTGGTGGTCGGCAGCCACGGCCGCGGCGGTTTCGCGGGCATGCTGATCGGCTCCACCAGCAATGCGCTCGCCCATGCGGCGCAGTGCCCGATCGTGATCGTGCGGCACGGCCGGCGGCAGCCGGAAATCAGCGGCTGACAACCACTTCCGGCCGGCGCACGACCGGATGGTCCGTGCTCGTCACCGGTCGCGCACCGAGATCAGGCCGCCGAGGACACCCAGGTAGGCGGTGCCGTCGGGGCCCAGGGCGATCCCGGAGTAGTTGTTGTTGAACAACGGCCCGGCACCGGACAGCTGCTTCCACACCGTGCGGCCGGTGCGGAAGTCCAGGGCGGTCCAGTACCACGGATCCTCGGGCCCCGAACCTTTGGTGTAGGTGTAGATCAGACCGGTGGCCAGCGACAGTTTCGGCACCACTGTGGGCCCGGCCTCGGCGTCGGTGGACCACTCCCGATGGCAGCCGCGGCCGTCGGCGTCGAGGTCGACGCGGGCGAAGCCGGGGGTGGTGGTCCGGCCGAGCAGGGTGGCCTCCGGGCCGGTGTAGCCGAAGTTGTTCTCCACCACCAGCGATCGGCCCGCCGCGATCAGCGAGTTCTCGGTGGCGCTCGCGCCGGGGGCGAACACCGGCACCGAACACACCTGCCGCGCAGCCGCATTCGGTGCGGTGCGGTAGACGACGACGTTCATCGGGTCGGCGTTGTCGGTGACGGCGACGTAGCCGCCGGGTAGCAGCGCCGGAGTGGTGCCGGTGCCGGCGTCGACCTGTCCGGGTTTGCGCCGGCCGCTGTTGGCGTAGGTGACCCGCCAGGTGACCGCGGGTTCGCCGTGCGGGCCCGCGTCGAAGCGCAGCAGTTCGTGATCGGTGGCGAGGTACACGTCGCCGTCGGCGCCGACGGCGAAGGAGTTCTCGATCTCCCCGTCGGCGCCGGTGCCGAGTCGGATCACTTGCACCGCACCGGTTTCCGGGTCGATGGTGCCGACGGCGCCGTCGGTTCTGGCGACGAACCAGAACCGGCCGGTGCTGTCGGGCAGCACCGAGTTCACGATCTCGTCCGGGTGCAGGGCCGCGCGCAGGTCGTCGTCGCGTTGCAGGGTGAATCCGTCGGCGGCGGCGGTCTCGGCCAGCACCAGCACGTGGTCGTCGTGGGTGCCGATCACCGCGCGGCCGGCGTTGTCCAGATAGAAGTAGCCGCCGCCGGTGAAATCGCTGAACGCGCCCTGGCGCAGGTAGTCGGTGACGGCCCGGCGCGGCAGCGGGTAGCTGCCGAGGACCCGCAGGCCGACCGGATCGATCAGGTACAGCGCGGTGTCGGCGCCCAGGCAGGCGGTGACGATGCGGCCCGCCCGGTCGAAGGCGATCGAACCGCACTCGCTGCCCAGCAGCAGCGAATTCGTCTGTGGCGCAACGCCGAGCGGACCGGGACCGGGATAGGTGTTGGTCATCCAGCCGTCGTCGTGGATGTTGGACGACGCGCCCGGGGCCAGGTACGGATGCTGCGGCACCGCGGGAATCCCGGTGATCGGCTGCGCGGTGGCGGGGCTGCCGGAGAAGCCGGGCGCGGACCCCGGTTCCTGGGGGATCGGCGCTGCCGCGGCCTGGCCCGCGCCGAGCACCAGGACGGCGCCGAGGGTGACGGTCAGGCCGCGGGCGGGCCGCCGGATTCGGTCGAACATGTCTCGATTGTCGCCGTACGCCCTCGCCGCCCGGTGTGCCGGGTGATCGTTCCGCAACCGGATAACTGCGAATTGACGGACGGACGATTTTCGCATCCACCCCGATGTTTGCCGAGAATTGTTGTCGGACTTGCCGAATCGCGTAGGTGTTCTCGGTTAGGCTCGGAACACAGCCGTACCGGCTGTCGTGGTGGTCTCGAACGGGAAGGCGCCCTCATCGGCGAGGGGGACAATGATCGTGCAGCCGTTATCCGGTGTCCGGAAAATACTCGTGGCCGCCGCGGCGGTGGCCTGCCTGCTCCCGTTCGGGGCGGCATCGGCGCAACCGCCCGACGACGGCACGGTCCAGGAGATCGACGGGGTGGCCACGGTATCCGTGCCACCGGCCTCGTGCGAACCGGGCGCGCAACCGGAAACGGGTCTCCAGGGCGACGTCGGGGCCGCCGATCGCGACAGCGGGCGCAGCACCCAGGGGTATCGGTGCAATCTGACCCGGCTCGGCGGCTATGCCGGCCGCGGCGGCGGTATCACCTCCACCAGTTTCGACCACTGCCTCTACATGGGCAGCACCTTCCCGGGTGATCTGCTCGGGCCCGCGACCGGCGTGCAGGTCGTCGACGTGTCCGACCCGGCGAACCCGGTGCTGTCCGCCACGCTCACCGAACCGGCGATGCTGGCCGGCACCTGGGAGAGCCTGAAGGTGAATCCGGCCCGGAAACTGCTGGTGGGCACCGGAGTTCCGGCACTGACCGGATTCGGGCTGCTGTCGGTGTACGACATCTCCGACTGCGCGCATCCGCGGCTGCTCAACCCCGGGCCGGGCACGAATCTGGCCATGCCGCTGCCGATCACGGCACACGAGGGCGGATTCTCGCCGGACGGCAACACCTATTGGGCCTCCGGGGTGGCGCCGGGCATCGTGAGCGCGGTCGACCTGACCGATCCGGCCGATCCCCGGGTGATCTGGCAGGGCCTGCCCGGATTGTCGATGCACGGCATGGGAATCAGCCCCGACGGCAACCGGGTGTACCTGTCGAACAACTTCGGCGGGATCAGTGTGCTGGACAGCAGCGCGGTGCAGCGCCGGGATCCGAATCCGGTGGTGCCGGAGCTGGCCGAGATGCACTGGGGCGACGGCTGGGCCACGCAGCACAGCATTCCCGTCGAATACGGCGGGCACCCGTACCTGTTCACCGTCGACGAGGCGGGATCCGGTGGGGTGAAGCTCATCGACGTCGCCGACGATCGGCGGCCGCGCATCGTGAACACGATCAAACTGGCGATCGAACTGCCCGCCAACCAGGATCGGGCGGTGGCATCGAGCATGGGCGGTGGCGTCTTCGCCTACGATCCGCACTACTGCGCCGCCGACCGGCCCGTCGACCCGACCGCGCTGGCCTGCGGCTGGGAATCGTCCGGCATCCGGGTCTTCGACGTGCGTGATCCGATGCGGGTGCGGGAGATCGCCTACTACAACCCGCCCGCCCGGACCGGCCAGAACGCCGAGCTGTGGAATTCGCCGCACGCGCTGGCCTCGGTGATCGGCGCGCCGCTGCTGTCCGGCCCGGCCATCATCACCTCGCTGGAGCAGGGACTGTTCGACCCCACCGAGGCCTTCGGGCCGCGCTCGGGTGAGGTGGTCGGCGGCGACATCTCGACCGACTGGTGTTTCGCGCCGCCGGAATGGCACGGCAGCCAACTGTGGACCGCGTGCGCGGACAACGGATTCCTCGCCCTGCAACTGGCTCCCGGCACCTATTCCGTTCCCGCCGACCAGCATTCCACGGTCGGATCATGACCGTCCGCCGCGCCGGCGGCGTGCTCGCCGCCCTGTGCGTGGCGGTGTTGCTGCTGGTGATGGGCGCGGCTCTGCGGCCGCTGCTCGTCCCCGGCTCGACACCGCCCCCGACAGTGCTCAGCGCCACCGAGATCGCTTTCGTCCAGGACATGACCGCCCATCACCAGCAGGCGCTGCTGCTGGTCCAGCGACTGGAACCGCAGGCCGATCCGATGGTGCTGCGGCTGGCCCAGCAGATCGCCGACACCCAGCGCGGCGAGATCGGCATGATGCTCGGCTGGCTGCGCCTGGCCGGCGCCACCGTCACCGACCCACACCCGATGGCGTGGATGCACGACGGCGCCGAACCCTCTCCGGCGCACCAGCATTCCGCTGCCGCGGCGGCACCGGTCAATGGGCTGCCGATCCCGGCCGCATCCGGATCCACCCCGGCCGGTCGGTCGACGAGCACCGCTGCGGCCGAAGCGATCCCGGTGGACATGCCAGGCATGGCGAGCCCGGCCGAGCTCGACCGACTGGCCCACACCACCGGCCCGGACGCGACCATCCTGTTCCTGCGCCTGATGCAGCGCCACCACTACGGCGGCATCGCGATGGCCCAGGCCGCGGACCGAATCCTGAAATCCGGCGTGGTGAAACAGGCCGCCCGGGACATGATCACCACCCAGAGCCAGGAGGCCGGGCTGATCGGATTGCTGCTGGACAAGACATCCGGCCCGCCGGCGCGCTGACCGCGCGCGGTGGCCGATCCGGCCCGCGATGAATTGGGCTGCGGTCGTGAGCCGTTGGTCACCACATCGGCTGTGTGCCCGGTTCAGAGTGGGCTGGGCGGAACAGGATCCGTGGGGGGCGGGTCCGGCGACGGGATCGGGGGGACGTCGGGTGCCGGGCCGGGCCGGGGTTCGGGGACCGGGGGGAACGGTTCGGGGGCCGGCGGTTCGGGGACCGGGTCCGGGGGTGGCACCGGCGGGATGGGGTCGGGGGCCGGGGGGAACGGGGTGCCCATCGACCGCCAGCCGGTGCCGGTGCAATCCGGTGGCAGCCGCGGCGGCCAGGGGCCGTCCGCGTGGCATACGTGCTGGGCCGCACAGTCGCACCAATAGATTCCGGGGGCGGGCAGGGTCGCCCGCAATTCGTGGTTCGAACTCGGCGCGTATTCGATCACTCGCCGCGGCTACCCGGCAGCGCATGCGGTACTCGGGTGGACACGAGATCGTTGCACGGCTGATCGGGTGTCGTCCGGATCACCGGTGTCGATCGGGGCCGGGGTGGGTATAGCCGCCGTGCACATGCGGGTCTTCGAGGTGGGTATGAATCAGAACGACGAACACAGCGAGTGGGTGGGGCAGCCTCATCCTCAGGGGGAGCCCGAGCCGATCACGGCCGCCGAGGCGGACGCGGCGAAGTTGTCCAGCCCGGATCATCCGCTGGGTACTCCGGGGCGGCGTTTCGATCGGCGGTCCCCGTTCATGCTCGGGGTGGCCGGCGCCGCCGGGGTGCTGCTCACCGTCGGGGCGGTCCAGGTGGTGCTGGCCGCGCACGAGGCGTTGCTGCTGGTGGTCGCCTCGTTGTTCCTGGCGATCGGGGTCGAGCCGGCGGTGTCGTGGCTGGCCGCGCATCGGGTGCGGCGGGGTGCGGCGGTGGCGCTGGTGTTCGTGGTGGTGGTCGCGGGGCTGGCCGGATTCCTGGCGGCGATCATCACGCCGCTGGTGGATCAGGGGCAGGCGCTGGTCGGGCATGCGCCGGATCGACTGCACCACCTGGAGGACACCTATCCGGCCTTCCGGTCGGTGGCCGATCGCTTCCATCTCGAGGAGAAGGTGCGCGACGCGGTCGACACCAAGTCCGCCGACCTCGCCCACGGGCTGGTCGGCGCCGGGAAGATCGTCTTCGGGGCGGTGACCAGCACGGTGGTGATCTTCGTGCTCACGGCCTATTTCTCGGTGTGTTTCCCGAGTCTGCGCGCCAACCTGTACCGGCTGTTCCCGCAGCACCGCCGGCCGCGCGCGATCCTGATCGGTGACGCCATCTTCGCCAAGGTCGGCGGCTACGTCCTGGGCAATCTGCTGATCTCGCTGATCACCGGCGTGCTGACCTTCGTCTGGCTGGCGGCGTTCGGGGTGCCGTATCCGCTGGTGCTCGCGGTGCTGGTCGCGGTGCTCGATCTGATCCCGCTGGTCGGGTCGACGCTGGCGGGTATCGTGATCGCGGTGGTGGCGCTGACGGTGTCGCTCCCGGTCTGCCTGGCCACCGTCGGATTCTTCCTGGTCCTGCGAGTGGTCGAGGACTACCTGCTGGCGCCCCGGATCATGGGCCGCACGGTGCAGGTGCCGGGGGTGGTCACCGTGGTCGCGGTGCTGATCGGCGGGTCGCTGCTGGGGGTTCTGGGCGCGTTGCTGGCCATCCCGCTGGCCGCCGCGGTCCTGCTGCTGGTGCGCGAGATCCTGTTTCCCGGGCTGGATCAGGACCGGTCACGGACCACGCCTGCGTAGCGGCCCGGCCCGGCCGCGGATCGCACCCGCGGCCGGGCCGGGGCCGAATCCGGCAGCGCCACAGGCTGTCCGGCGGCGGCAGCGGTGCTCACCGATGGGCGAGGTCCAGCGGCGGCCGCGGAACCAGGTGGTGCAGAACCCATTCGACGCCGAGACAGTCCGCCGGGAGGGCCGGCATCGCCGCGCCGCCGCCTTCGGTGAGGCACCAATGGCCGCGCCCGCAATCACATTCGTAGTAGCCGCGGACCAGGGCGTTCTGACCCGGGAGGCACCGCAGGACTTCTCGGATTCTCGCCATGGTCCACGACTACCCCGGTCCGCGGCGGTGACCCGGCCCACCGCGGCGCCGTGGCCGGAATGTCATGCGGCGCCGAGGATCGCGGCGAGGTCACGGTGGTTGAGGTAGACGAGGATGTGGCAGCCGCCGGCGTCGCGGCGGACCAGATAGGTGGATTCGAGCCGGACGGATTCCCCGTCCCGGCGCGGGGTGTCCCAGTCGGCCGTCACCAGGACGTGGCGGTCGTCGAGATCGAGCTGGCTCGCCGCCACGCAGACGGCGTGCCCGAGACCGGCCGCTTCGAACATGCTCCGCCGCATCGGCAGCGACGCCACCAGCGCCTCGCGCGTGACGACCGTGGCGGTGTTCGGATCTGCGGTGAGGAACTGCGCGGCGAACTGCTCGCCCTGGTCGGATTCCGGTATCGCGGAACGTCGTTCGAAGTCGGAGAGGAAGGCGGCCAGGTCGGGATCCAGCGGCTTCCAGGTGGTGGTGATCACGGCGGTGCGGCTACTTTCTCGCGGAGGGTGCGCCGGACGGCCGGCGCGGCTACCTAATCTAGATTAGCTAATTCAGATTAGGCAAATGGGAATTCACAACCGCCCGGCGATCTTCGCCAGCACGGGCAGCGCCGCGGTCAGCGCCGCGTGTTCGGACTCGTCGAGATCGTCCCGGAGCACGGTGTGGATGCGGCCGACGACGGCGGCGCCGCGATCCCGCAGGCCCCGCCGCCCGGCCTCGGTGATGGTGACCACCACCCGGCGGCCGTCGGCCGGATCCCGGGTCCGTTCGACCAGGCCCAGCTCCTCGAGATGCCGCAGCACCCCGGCGATCGCCGGGGTGGTGACGTCCTCGTCGGAGGACAGGGATCCGGGTGAGGCCGGGCCGTCACGATCCAGGCGGTGCAGCACCGCCAGCTCGAGGAAGGCCACGCCCTCCTCGGCATCGACCAGCAGCCGCCGCATCCGGCGCGCCAGCCGGCCGGTCACCAGCCGCAGCTCGCGCGCGGTCCCGGAATCGTCCGTCGTCATACCGGCAATCTAGTCAGTCGGCGCCGCGGGTCCGGCGCGGGAGATCACTCCTGGAGTGCGCGTTCCCGCAGCGTGGTGAGCGCCTTCGTGAGGATGCGGGAGACCTGCATCTGCGAGACGCCCAGCTGTTCGGCGATCTGGACTTGCGTCCGATTCTCGAAGAAGCGCAGCCGCAGTACCCGGCGGTCACGTTCCGGCAGGTCCAGCAGCAGCGGGCCGATCGCCAGGGCATCGTCGGTGAGCCGATACCCGGTTTCGCTGTCCGCGTCGACCAGCGCCGGCGGGGTCGGGAGGCGGGGGCTGTCGTCGCTGTCGGAACCGTCGATGCTGTCGGTGCTGTAGGCGTTCGACGCCAGCAGGGCGTGGGTGATCTCCACCCGGTCGACCTCGAGTTCGGTGGCCAGTTCCGAGGCGGTCGGCATCCGGTGCAGCCGATGCGACAGCCGTTCCACGGCGGGGCCGATCGCGGCCTGCAACAGTTTCGTGCTGCGCGGCACGCGCAGCGCCCAGGTGCGGTCGCGGAAGTGGCGGCGGACCTCGCCCATCATGGTGGGCACGGCGAAGGCCATGAACGAGGAGCCCTTGCCGAGTTCGTACCGATCGATGGCGAGCACCAGCCCCACGGATGCCACCTGGTACAGGTCGTCGTACAGCTCACCGCGACCGGCATAGCGCCGGGCGATGTGCTCGGCCAAGGGCAGGCAGCGGTGCACGATGTGCTCGCGCACGCGCGCATATTCCGCATCATCGGCCGGGATGGCCGCCAATTTCTCCAGCCACGGATCGATGTCGTCGTACGGATCGTGGCCGCGGCGAGACCGGTCGGCGGTGACCGGTGGTACGGAGTGATCGAGCATGGTGTGCCTCCGGCGACCCCATTTTCGATGAGAGGTCCGGCGCTCTGAGTTGAACGTGACCTGTCTCGGATGGCCGCGATCTCCAGTCTCGCCGTCGTCCCGGCGGTCTGTCTGTGCGGAAAACGAAGGATCGGCGGGCCAGAAAGCGAATTCCGGCCCGGATCATCCGTTCGTCGTCGGGTCCGGACGGCCGCTGAGCGTGGTGGCGGGGGATCGTCCGTAATGCCGCCGGTAGAGCGCCGCGAACCGGCCGGCGTGGCCGAAGCCCCAGCCGGTCGCGATCGCGGCGACGGTCGCGTCCCCGCCGGCGATGAGCTGCTCGTGGGCGCCGTGCAGCCGGAGTCTGGTCAGATGCGCCATCGGGGTGGTGCCGAGGTGACGGCGGAACGCCAATTGCAGCGCACGCACGGAGATGTACGCGGCCGCGGCGATATCGGACACCGCGATGTCGTCGTGCACCCGGGTCTCCATATAGGACAGCGCCCGGCGCAACGCCGCCGGATGCGCGTCCGTGCGGCCGGAGTCCGCCGACTCGTCGCCGGCGGTGTTCGGGAAGGTCTCCAGCACGGCGGCGGCCAAGTACTGGGTGCCGGTGGCCGCCACCAGCGGCGGCACCTCTCCGTGGTATTCGGCGGCCAGTTGCCGGAGGTGGGTGAGGATCGTGTTCAGCCGCCGACCGGCCGCGACGGATACCGGGCGGTGACCGGTCAGTTCGACCGTCGTCGCGGGGTCGGCGTCCACCACCCGCCCGAGGTGGGCGGGATCGAACATGGTGATGGTGTAGCGCGCGGAATGGATCACCCCGGAGTACGGCAGCTGCGGTGGGGTGAGAATGCCGATGTCACCGGGTTCGAACCGGTCTGCTCCCGCGTCGAGATGGTGTTCCTCCACCGAGCCCGATTCCACCGCGCACAGGCAGATCCTGCCCAGCGGTTCGGCGTCGTAGCTCATCTCGAAGCCGAGCTCGAGACGGTCCAGGCTCACCTCGCCGAGCAGTTCCCGGGAGACCGTGCTGCGGACCGGCGCGTCGGTGGCGTTGCCGATCTTCATGGTGGTGTAGTTCCGGTTCAGGAACTGCTCGGTAGCGGCCAGGCTGGTGCTGTCGAAATCGATACTCATCTCGGTAGTGCTCCTCGCTGTCCGGACCCCGAGCCGGACGGACGCCGTGCACGCTTGCTGGGTGGATCCCGATCACCTGTCTACCTGTGCCGGATACCCACTTGCGCGCGCCGGATGCACCGCGGGCCCGCCACCGCGCGCTCGGTCGCCGGGATTGCCGGCGGCACATTCGGCCGGCTCGGCATCCGCCGAGGCTCGGGCCCGCAGATCCTGGAGGATGCGCAGCAGCATGCGGCAGACTGTCATCTGGGACACACCCAGGTGGTCGCCGATCTGCTGTTGCGACAGGCGGGCGGAGAAGCGCAGGGCCAGCAGGGTCAGGTCCTCCTGCGACAGCGACCGCAGGTGCGGGGCGACGGCGAGGGCGTCCTCGACCACCTCGTAGAGCGGTTCGGTGACGGCCAGCATGCCGCTGCGGGGCAGCGGCGGGTCGTCGTCGACGTCGATCAGCATGTCCAGCGATTCGGTGTGGTAACAGTGCGAGCCCAGCATGGCCTCCTCGATGGCGCCGACCGGGACGTCCAGATCGGCGGCGAGGTCCGCGCGGGTCGGCATGCGATGCAACTGCTGGGCCAGGTGCGGGGTGGCGGCGTTGATCCGCTGGTGCAGTTCCTTCAACCGCCGCGGCACATGCACGGTCCAGCCGCAATCCCGGAAGAAGCGGCGCAGCTCGCCGGTGATGGTCGGGATCGCGAACGCCAGGAACGGGCTCTCGTGGCCCGGGTCGTAGCGGTCGACGGCCAGCACGGTACCCAGCCGCGCCACCTGGCGCAGATCGTCGAAGGTCTGGCCGCGGCCGAGGTAGCGGGAGGCGAGATGGTCGGCCAGTGGCAGGCAGCAGTCGATGATCCACTCCCGCAGCCTGGCCCGGGACGGGTCCTCGGGGTCGAGGCCGTGCAGGACCGCCAACTCCGGTTCCAGGTGGTCGTACGGATCGCCGTCACGATCACGGGGAGAACGCGCGGCGAGAACGTCCGGCGCGTCCGCACACACGATGCTCATGCCGGTCCCTTCGTCGGAGCACCCGATAACACGTCGATCCCGGCGCGGAATGCGGTTTCACACGGTGTGCACGAGCGGCAGATCCGATGCTCTGCCCGGCGCGGGACCCCAGCCGGCCGTGCTCTCGACCGACCACCCGAGCATCCCACCGGGACCGGGCGCGGGGTCCCCTCGTGATCCTTTCGATCCGATCCGGCAACGTCGCCGATAACGAGGAGATCGAGCCGTTGATTCGATTTTCGACGCCCGGGTAGGCCGATAGCGGATATGTCCGCCCGTCCGGAAGGGAATGTCATGCCCCAGGAATGGTCCGCCAAGGACGAACGGCAATACGAGCACATCGAGGAATCCGAGCGCCGGCGGGGCGCCGGCACCCGCCGGGCGAAGGAGATCGCGGCCCGCACGGTGAACAAGAATCGCGCGCAGAGCGGTCGCACACGTACCGCGAGCCGCAGCACCCTGGCGGATATGTCACCGCAGCGCCGCGGCGGCCTGCGATCGGGCACCGACCGGCCCGCGGGGCCGACCCGTGATCAGCTCTACAACGAGGCCCGGCAGCGCAATATCAAGGGCCGCTCCACGATGACCAAACAGCAATTGTCGAAGGCGCTGGGAAAATAACGCTCGGACGGCCGTTTCCAGGACAGTCGCCGGAATCGGGACACCGCGCCGCGCCGGTGTTCAGAGCCGGAATTCCGTGGCGCTGACCGCCAGCGACATACCGTGACCCACGATGTCGTCGGCCGCGGCGCCCAATTTTCCGGAGTGCGGCAGCAATCCGTCGACGACCTCCGGAACCCCTTCGACCAGTAGCGGTTCCAGTCGCGCGTGGTCGACGTACCATTCGGCGTGGCGGAGGTTGGGCACCGCTGCGGCGATCGGCGCGTGCAGCGCGGGCGCGCCGTGCGCGGACACGTCGAGCCCGTGCGCGGCCGCCAGTGCCGCGCCTTCGAGAAAGCCGCTGTAGCCGCCGCATCGGGTCACGTTCAACTGGAGGCAGTCCACCGCCCCGAGCAAGGCGGCCGCGCCGAACGGCTCGCAGATGTATTCGCCTGCCGTGACATCACATTCGACGCTGTCGCGCACCGCCGCCAGACCGGCCCGGTCGGCGCTGGGCACCGGCTCCTCGAACCAGGTGACACCCAACTCGTCGAGGGCGGCGCCCCACCGCCGCGCGGCGCCGACGGAGTAGGCGCCGTCGGCGTCGACCATGAGTTCGGCACGGCCCGTGACGAGTTCGGTGGCCAGGATGAGCCGGTCCAGGTCCCGGGCGATGTCGCGGCCGATCTTGATCTTCACCGCCGTGCACCCGGCGGACAGCCAGCCGAGGATCTGGTCGGCCAGCTCGTCGTCCGGGAGGTTGGTGAAACCACCGGAGCCGTAGACCGGCGTCGCCAGGCGGACCGTCCCCAGCAGCCGGGTCAGCGGCGAATCCAGCAGTCGCGCTTTGAGATCCCACAGTGCGATGTCGATCGCGCTGAGGGCGTGCGCGACCACACCGGTGGTCCCGATGTCGCGGCAGGCCCGGCGCAACTCCGACCGGCACTGCGCGATGTCCCAGGGGCTGCGGCCGGCCAGAATCGGCAGCAGTTCGTGTTCGATGATCGCGGCGGCCGCCGGGGTGCTGTAGGTCCAGCCGAGTCCCGTCACGCCGCCGGCGCTCAGCGACACGGTCACCGCGACGGTGGACGTCCAGGCGAAAGTGCCGTCGGTTTCCGGCCCCGGCGTCGGAAATCGGTACACCCCTACGGAACCCGGCGCCTCGAGCAGGAGCGGGGGCGCGGTCATATCGCGCCCCGCGGTGTCCCGGCAGGCGCGGGTGGTGCGGCGGGGGAATGTGGCATGGCCTGCCCTTCGTACGACGTCGACCCGGACAATGCTCGGCGGCTACCCCGTCCGGACCGGCTCACACAGCCCGATTCGGATCCGGATCGTCGTCGGCGCCCAGCGGCAGCGCGCGGCGACCGGCGGCGTGCTCGCGCCGGCCACATCCTGTGCGGTGCGTGCCACCTCGTGCGGGCGGCGCCGAATCATCCGGTCGCCGGTAGCGCCGGTCACAGCTCGGCCGACGGTTGCGTAGCCGGTGCGGCGCGGGGTAGCCGCGGGGGAACAGCCCGTCCAGCCCCGATCACAGCCATCACGCTGCGGTACCGAAAGGAAGACATCATGCTCCGGCGTATCGCCCGGCCGCTGCTGGCCACCACCTTCGTCGCCGACGGCATCGCCGCCCTGACGGATCCCTCGTCGCGAATCGAGGCCGCCGGCCGCCTGGCACGGCGCGGCGAGCGGGTGCTGCCGCGCGGGCTCGGGGCCTACCTGCGGGACAACCCCTCCCGGATCGTGGAGATCAACGCGGCGATCCGGGTCGGCGGCGGAGCGCTGCTCGCGATGGGGAAACTGCCGCGATTGTCGGCGATGGCGCTCGCCGCCACCGCCGTCCCGACCACCGTGACCGAACACGATTTCTGGAACGAGAAGGACCCCGACCGCAGGACCCTGAAACGGGCCGGATTCCTCCAGGACGCGAGCATGCTCGGCGCGCTGCTGATCGCGGCCACCGACCGCGAGGGCCGGCCGTCGCTGGCCTGGCGCGGCCGCCGGGCGCTGGCCCGGTTCCGCACCGAAACCGCGCCGCGGCGAGCGCATTTCGCCGAAACCGCGGACACCGTCCGGGAGCGCGGCGCGGAAGTCGGTGAGGCACTGCGTGATCGGGGCGAACACTTCGCCGAGGCGACCCGGGAACTCGGCGCCCGGGCGGAATCCGCCGCGGCCCAGCGCGGCGGCCGGCTGCTCGACACCGCCCGCCACCACGGCGGCGACCTCTACGACACCACCCGCGACCGCACCGGAGAGCTGCTCGACACCGCCCGCGACCGGCGCGAAGAGCTGCTCGACACCGCCAGGGACCGGGGCGAGGATCTGCTCGGCACCGCGCGGGATCGCAGTGGGGATCTGCTCGGCACCGCGCGGGATCGCGGTGGGGATCTGCTCGGCACCGCGCGAGATCGCGGTGAGGAGTTGCTCGATACCGCTCGGGGGTCGGAGCTGTACGGACTGGCCCGGGAGCGCGGGGAACAGTTGACCGAGGCGGCGCGCCGACGGTCGCGGTCGCACTGAGGAAGGACACGGTCATGCCCGGACAGCTCCAGGACGCCCGCGTACTCATCGTCACCTCCAACACCGGCGTGGAGCACGACGAACTGGTGGTACCGCGTGACCGGCTGCGGCAGCGCGGCGCGCGGGTGATCCACGCGGCCGAGCACGACGCCCCCGTGCGGACCTACCACCACGATCTGGAGCCCGACGAGGAGATCCGGCCCGACACCACCCTCGATGCGGTGGACCCCAGCGAGGTCGATCTGCTGATCGTGCCCGGTGGCACCGTCAACGCCGATCGGCTGCGGGCCAACGACTACGCCCGTCGCCTGGTCCGCGCCGCGGCGGGCGCCTGGAAGCCGATCGCGGCCGTCTGTCACGGTCCGTGGTTGCTGGTCGATGCCGGGGTGTTGCCGGGTAAGCGGCTGACCTCCTATCCGACGCTGAGCACCGATATCCGCAACGCTCGCGGTGAGTGGGTGGATCGGCCGGTCGTGCGCGACGACAGCGACGGCTGGACCCTGATCACCTCACGGCGACCGGCGGATCTGCCCGATTTCGTCGATGCCATCACCCGGGAGCTGACCGACTGAATCGCCATGGTGCCGGGCAGGCGGCACACCGGTTCCCGATAGCCGAAAACGTGGTATGCCAGAAGTTCGCTGACTAGACTGGCGGCGAAGGGCCGAGCGTCCGCTTCGAAGGTGATATATGGCCGCACACCCTGCTGTCGGGGCGACAACTTACGACGCGAGCCTGCACCATGGGGGATCGGGTGGAGTTTCCGCGTCCGGAGGTCGAGCCGACGCAGTGACCGACCCGGCGGAGCGAGACATCGCCGCCGAGTTGCTGGCGTTCGGCTATGCGGACGCCGAGGTGATCGGGCGCGGCGGATTCGGCACGGTCTACAAGTGTGTGGAGTCGGCGCTGGACCGGCCGGTGGCGGTGAAGGTGCTCAGCGGCGACCTCGATGCCGACGACCGCGCGCGATTCGTCCGCGAGCAGCGCGTGTGCGGCCGGTTCGCCGCACATCCGCACATCGTCCCGATGTTGCGGGTCGATGTCACCGCCGGTGGCCGACCGTTCCTGGTGATGCCGTTCCACGCGCGCGGATCGCTGGAGCGGCGCCTGCGCGAACGGGGTGCGCTGCCCTGGCCGCAGGTGCTCACGCTGGGGATCAAGCTCGCCGGGGCGCTGGCCGCGGCGCACAGCGCGGGCGTGCTGCACCGCGACGTGAATCCGGCGAATATCCTGATCACCGATTACGGCGAACCGCAGCTGGCCGACTTCGGCCTGGCCCGCACGCCCGACGCCTTCCACACCGCCGACGGGACGCCCGCGTACACCGCGCCGGAGGTGCTGCAAGGGCGGCCGGCCTCCACGGCCGCCGATCTGTACGGGCTCGGCGCCACGCTGTTCGCGGTGCTCACCGGGCATGCGGCCTTCGCCCGGCGGGACGGCGAGACGCTGCTCGCCCAGTTCGTGCGGATCGGCTCGGAGCCGGTGCCGGATCTGCGGGCCGCGGGACTGCCGGCGCCGCTGTGCTCGGCGATCGAGGCCGCGATGGAACGTCGGCCGGAGGACCGGCCCGGGTCGGCACGCGAATTCGGCGCCCGGCTGCGCGACATCCAGTTCGCCGCCGGACTGCCGGTCGACGCGCTGATCCCGGCCGTCGGCACGGAGGCCGCGCCCGCACGGCCGCGGCGCACCGGACGACCGGCCCCGGGCACCGGATTACGACCACCGACCTCCTCGCACCGGCTGATCGCCCGCCCCCGGCTGCTGCGGGCGCTGCGCGAGGGCGGTTCGCGGCGGCTGGCGCTCGTCCACGCGCCGGCCGGCTACGGCAAGAGCACGCTCGCCGCACAGTGGGCGGCGGAGCTGACCGCCGACGGCATCCCGGTGGCCTGGCTGAACCTGGTGCCCGACGACAACAACATCGTCTGGTTCCTCACCCACCTGATCGAGGCCGTCCGGCGGGTGCAGCCGAATCTGGCCGGTGAGCTGACGCAGGTGCTCGAGGAGGGCGCCGCCGACACCGCCGACGAGGTCGTCACCGCCTTGATCAACGAGATCCACGCCGGTGACCGCACGGTCGCGATCGTCCTCGACGACTGGCATCGCATCCACAGCGCCGAGGTGCGCGAGGCCGTCCGGTTCCTGCTCGACGACGCCTGTCGCCATCTGCGTCTCGTCGTGACCAGCCGGACCACGATCGGACTTCCGCTGGGACATCTGCGAGTTCGCGACGAACTGGTCGAGATCGATGAGACCGCATTGCGATTCGACGAGCCGGAGGCCGGACAGCTGCTGCACGACGTCGGCGGCGTGCCGCTGGACTGCCCGCAGGTCCGGGACCTGTGCCGCACCACCGAGGGCTGGGCCGCCGCACTGCAACTGGCCTGCCTGTCGCTGCCGGGCAAGGACGATCCGGCCGCGCACATCGGCCGCCTGTCCGGACAGCACGAGGCCATCGGCGAATACCTGATGGACGACGTGGTCGGCGAACTCGATCCGGCGCTGCTGGAATTCATGATGCGGACCGCGGTGACCGATACCGTCTGCGGCGATCTCGCCGAGGCCCTGACCGGCGAACCGGGCGGCCAGGACCGGCTGGAGGAGGTCCGGCGGCGCAATCTGTTCCTGCGCGGCCAGGACGAGGAGCTGCACTGGTTCCGCTACCACAGCCTGTTCGCCGGATTCCTGCGGCAGCGGCTGGCCCGGCGGCATCCCGGCCTGCCGCAACGGCTGCACGCGGTGGCCTCGGACTGGTTCGGCGAGCACGACATGCTCACCGAGGCAGTCGATCACGCGCTGGCGGCGGAGCGGCCGGAGCGCGCGCTGCGGCTGGTCCTCGACAGTGCCGACACCCTGCTCGCCCAGTCGCGGATGTCCACGTTCCTGGCGCTGGTGGCCAAGCTGCCGCCCCGGCAGGCCGCGGCCGATCCGCAGCTGCAACTGGCCGTGGCCTGGGCGCATCTGCCGCTGTTCCACCGCGACGCGGTCTGGTCCGCGCGCTATCGGGTGGAGACGATCCTGGCCACCCGGCCCCAGGACACCGCCGGCACCGATATCGCGGTCGAGGCCGAGGTGGTCCGGGCGGTGCAGGCGTTGCAGAGCGACCGGTTCGACGATCTGTCGACGGTGGCGAAATGGCGGCTGAGCGGACCGGTCCGGCCGTTCCTGGCCGATGTCGGGGCCGCCGCCGCGGCCGCGCTGGCCTTCTACCGCTTCGATTTCGACGAGGTCCGGCGCTGGCACCAGCGGTCGTCCCGGCGCAGTGTCCGCAGCGGCCCGTTCAACGCGGTGCTCAGCGATGTGCCCGCCGCCATGGCGGCCTTCGAACAGCTCGAGGTCGAGCGGGCCGAGACGGTCCTGCGGGGCGCGCTGGCGGTCGCGCTCGAGTCCGGGCTGCGGCCGCATGCGGCCCGATTCATCACCGCCGCTCAGCTCGCCGAATTACTCTATCTCACCGGGCAGTTCGCCGAGGCCGGGGAGCTGGTGCCGGTCGGCGAGGAACTGGACACGGCCATCGTGGAGGTGCTGCTCACCGCCCACGGCACCGCCGCGCGACTGGCCGGGGTGCGCGGCGACACGGCCGCGGCGATATCCAGCCTCGACCGGGGATATCAAGTCGCGCAACAGCTTTCACTGCCCCGCCTGACGGCGCGGATGCGCAACGAGCGGATCCGGCTCGGCCTGCCGATCGGCTGCGACGAGCGCCGCTACCTGGAACGGCTGGCCCCCTACGCCCGGCAGGGCGACCATATCCGCGCGGCCACCGCGGAATACGACCAGGATTCGATCATCCGGCTGCTGCTGGCGCAACGATCGCCGAGCGCGATCCGGCGGGCGATCGAACGGTCGGAGCGGATGTTCGAGCAGATCCGCCGGCAGCGGCGCCCGCGCGCGCTGTTGCAGGCGCAGCTGTTGCACGCCAGTTGCCTGGCCGCGGGCGGTCGCACCCCGGAGGCCGTGGAGCTGTCGGCGCCGGCCCTGTCCCGGTGCGCGCGGCTCGGCCTGGTCCGCTTCGCGGCCGACAGCGGCTGTCCGAGTCTGGTCGCCGTGGCCGAAACCCTGTACGGCGCAACGGAAGCCCCCGGAACACCGCCGCGGCGGTTCCTGCAACGGCTGCTCGAACAGTATCGGCCGATCCCGGACTGATCCGCCGCGGTTTCAGGAACCCAAGTGCGGCAGCCGATTCGGGCCAACCGCAGCGCTGATCTCGGTCATCGCGGCGCCCGCGTCCTGGGCGAGGCGGGGGACGCCACCCTCGACGCACACCGACAGCGCGGGACCCGCTATCGCACAGGCGGTCTCGTGATCACCGGCGGTCCACAGGCAGCAGGCGTAGAGCAGGCTCGCGTCGACCAGTCCGCGCGGGCGGTTCTGGGCGCCGATCTCCCGGTACATCACCTCCGCGCGGGCACAGGCGGCCGCCACGGCGGACGAGGTGCCGTCGGCGAGCAGCATCCGGATCGCGGACTCCTGGGCGAGTTCGGCGAGTGCGGCCCGAATCCTGGTGTGCTGCTTACGATACAGCGGCAGATTCAGCAACCGGTCCCGGACCTCGGCCGGGATCGGCAGGCCGATGCGGAGCCGCTCGTTGGTCAGGCGCGCGGACAGCCGCGGCAGCGACCGCTCCTGCGCCATCCGTTCCCCGGCGGTCAGCAGTTCCTCCGCACGGTCCAGTTCGCCGCGGATCGCCGCGAGCCGGGCACCGGTACCGTATGCGGCGAGGGCGACCTCGGCGCCGCGTGGCTCGCACGGCCCGCGGACCACCGCGGCCAGCAACTCCTCGGCCTCGTCCAGGCGGTTCTGCCGGTAGCGCAGATCGCCGAGATACGCACCGGCCAGTTCGGTCGCCCGGTCCACCAGTTCCGATCCCGGCGATATCGAGGCGAAGGCGGTGGTGAAATGCCGTTCGGCGACGTGCGGATGCACCTGCTCCACCTCGGCCAGGCCCGCGATGCAGTGGCTGTGCATCACCGACAGCGAGGGCAGGGTGCGGCCGTAGCGCAGCGACATCGCGTGCCAGTGCCGCACGCCCGCGAAGTCGAACCGGTTCAGGGCGTCGACGGCGGCGAGGTCGCACGCGGTCAGCGCCACCACCAGGTTGTCCAGGGAATCGAGGTGTTCGGGGACAATGTCCGGCAGGTTCTCCAGCCGGTCGGCGACGTACTCCTCCATGCCGACGACCAGGGCGGCCTCCACCCGGTACGCGGTCGCCTGCGGTTCGGGGACGTGCGATGCCTCGATCGCGGCGTCGATCTTGCGCACCGCGCCGTGCACCCGCAGGC
This sequence comes from Nocardia sp. alder85J, assembly GCF_020176955.2. Lineage (GTDB taxonomy): Bacteria > Actinomycetota > Actinomycetes > Mycobacteriales > Mycobacteriaceae > Nocardia. The sequence continues at coordinate 1,170,507 of NZ_JAIUCZ020000002.1, read as the reverse complement.
CGCGTTCCAGTCCGACGTTCGCCCAGGCGGCGGCCAGTTGCAGTCGCGGGCGCAGATCGGTCAGGGAGGCGGGAAGTTTCGCCATCAGCCCCAGGATGGTGGCCATCCGGGAATTCAGCAGCAGCGGCATCACGTGCTGTTCGACGAGATCCACCGCGCGTTCCGGATCACCGGCGGCGAGCGCGTGATCGACCGCCTCGACCAGCTTGCCGTGTTCGGCGAACCAGTCACCGGCACGGGCATGCAGCACCTGCACGCGATCGGGATCCCAGTAGCCGAGCCGGCGTTGCAGGTGATCGGCGAACAGGCGGTGGTAGCGGAACCACTCGCCGTCGTCGGTCTCCTCCCGGTGCAGGAACAGGTTCCGGTCGGCGACCTGGTCGAGCAGTTCCGCGCTGTCGGCGCGGCCGGACAGCGCGGTGGCCAGGCCGGCGCAGATGCGGCTGGTGATCGAGGTCGTCATCAGGAAGTCCAGCAGCGGCGGTTCGAGCGAGTCGAGGACGTTCTCGGTGAGGTATTCACCGATGGCGTGGTGGCGGCCGCTGAGATTGTCGATGAACCCGCTCGGATCCTCCCGCCCGGACAGCGACAGCTGGGCCAGGCGTAGCCCGGCCGCCCAGCCCTCGGTCGATTCGCGGATGCGGGCCACCTCGTCGGCGGTCAGCTCCAGGCCGCTGGCCCCGACCAGGAAGGCGTCGGTCTCGGCGGCGTCGAAGCGCAGCTGGGCGGTGTCGATCTCGACCAGTTCCCCCGCGACCCTGAGTTTGCTCATAGGTAGCCCCGCGCGGCTGCGGCCGACCACGACGAGTTGCAGATGGTGACAGCCGTGTTCCAGCAGATAGTCGACCGCGACGCGGGTCCGGCGGCCGTGCACCCGATGCCAGTCGTCGATGACCAGCGCGATCCGCTGCCCGCCGCGATGGATCTCGTCGATCAGCGCCGCCAGCACCGACCGGGTGGCATTGGAGGACCGCTCCTCCAGCAGGGCGCCGAGTTCGCGGGCCAGCTCCGGGCGCACCCGGCGCAGGGCCTCGATCAGGTGGGAGAGGAACCAGACCAGGTCGTCGTCGTCCTCGTCGGCGGTCAGCCAGGCCACCGGCACCCCCGCCGACCGCAGTTCGTGCGCCCACTGGATCGCCAGCGTGGTCTTGCCGAACCCCGCCGGACCGTGGATGACGACCAGCCGCCGCCGCCCGGCCGCGCGCAGGATGTCCAGCAGGCGGGTGCGGTCGATGAGCGACCGCGACGCGACCGGCGGGCGCAAATCGGTGAGCGCGACCGGCGGCGATGCCCCAGCCGGAGGCACCGGCACCGGCGCCGGCTTAGCGCCGTCCACACCGTGCGACCCACCGCCACCCTCGTGCTGTCCGGGGCCACCACCGTGCGACCCGACGCCCTCGCGGCGCGGACCGCCACCTCTGCCGGGCAGACCGGTATCACCGCCGCGGGGCCCGGCGCCGTCGCGGCGGGGACCGCCACCTCTGCCGGGCAGACCGGTATCACCGCCGCGGGGCCCGACGCCCTCGCGGCGCGGACCGCCACCTCTGCCGGGCAGACCGGTATCACCGCCGCGGGGCCCGACGCCGTCGCGGCGGGGTGGCGCGGCCATCCCGTCGACGGGCCGGCCGGTGGCCCGTTGCACGTCGCGCAACATTTCACCGAATGCGACGGCCGTGGCCGGTCGGTCGGCGGGATCGGGCGCCAGCGCGGCCGCGAGTACGTCGCCCACCGCGCCGGGGACGACGTGGGCGTGCAGGTCGGGGCCGAACCCACCGGCCGCACCGCCGGGGCGGTCCGCGGGAGAATGGCCGGTGACCAGGTAGTACAGCGTGGCGCCGAGGCCGTAGACGTCCGCGACGGCGGTCGGTGCGGCACCGTCGAGGACTTCCGGCGCGGTGAACGCGGGGGTGCCACGGACCGGCACGGTCGTCACCGTGTCGTCGCGCGAGCGGGCGATGCCGAAGTCCGACAGCTGGGGTTCGCCGTAGTCGGTGAGCAGGATGTTGGCCGGCTTGACGTCACCGTGCACGATGCCGAGCGCGTGCGCCGCGGCCAGCGCCCCGGCCATCCGCACCCCGATCGATACCGCGTCGGGCCAGCGCAACGGACCGTTCGCGCGCAGTACGCGATCCAGTGAACCTTGCGCGTGGTACGGCATCACGAGGTAGGGACGGCCGCCGGCCGTGAGATCGGCCCGCAGCACCGCGACGATGTGCGGATGGCCGGACAACCGGCCCAGCGCGCGTTGTTCGCGGACGAATCGTGCCCGTTCGTCGCCGTACACCTCCGACAGCAGTAGTTTGACCGCGACCAGCCGGTCCGACCGGGACTCGCGGCAGCGGTAGACGATGCCGAAGCCGCCGCGCCCGATCTCCTCCGGGCCGTCGAAACCCCCGGCCACCAGTTCCGAACGGACCCTGGTGGACCTGTCCCGCGCAGTGGCGGCGCTGTCGATTTCGGTCATCGAATGCTCATGGATTTCTGGATCGGGTCATCGGTGACCCGGACCTGAGGTACCACGATACCCCGATCGTTGCTGACCGGTAGCCGAAATTCCCGAAGGCCGGATAGGGTGGTCCGGACCACGTCGAACGGGTGCGGCAGGAGGTGGTTCGGATGCGGTGCGTCGTCTTCGGCGCGACCGGCTACATCGGCGGGCGGCTGGTGCCGGAACTGCTGGCGGCCGGGCACACCGTCCGGGTGGTCGCCCGCACGCCCGGCAAACTCGCCGACGCGCCCTGGCACGACCTGGTCGAGATCGTGCGCGGCGATGTGACCTCCGGCGCGGACCTGCGGGCGGCGCTGGCGGGACAGGAGATCGCCTACTACCTGGTGCATTCGCTGACCCGCTCGGATTTCGTCACCGTCGACCGGCAGGCGGCGCAGTCGCTGGCCGACGCCGCGGCGATGGCCGGGGTGCGGCGCATCGTGTACCTCGGCGGCATCGTGCCGGAAGGGCAGCGGATGTCCCGGCATCTGGCTTCCCGGGCCGAGGTCGGGCGGATACTGGCGTCCGGGCCGGTGCCCGCGGTGGTGTTCCAGGCCGCGGTGATCATCGGGTCCGGTTCGGCCAGTTTCGAGATCCTGCGCTATCTCACCGAACGGCTGCCGGTCATGGTCACCCCGCGCTGGGTGCGCAATGCCATCCAGCCCATCGCGGTGCGCGACGTGCTGTACTACCTGACCCGGGCCGCGGCGGTGCCCGGCGATTTCGCGGGAGCCTTCGACATCGGCGGACCGGACGTGCTGACCTACGCCGGGATGATGCGCGAGTACGCGGAGGTGGCGGGCCTGCCCCGGCGCGGCATCCTGCCGGTGCCGGTGCTGACCCCGTGGCTGTCGGCGCAGTGGGTGAATCTGGTGACCCCGGTGCCGCGTTCGATCGCCGTCCCGCTGATCGAATCCCTGATCAACGATGCCGTCTGCCGGGAACACGGTATCGCGCACCATATTCCGGACCCGCCGGGCGGGCTCACCGGCTACCGTCGCGCGGTCGAGCTGGCGCTGCGGCGGATTCGCGATCTGGACGTGCCGACCCGCTGGTCCGACGCGACTGTGCCCGGCGCGCCGTCGGATTCGCTGCCCACCGACCCGGACTGGTCCGGCGGTTCGCTGTACAGCGACGTGCGCAGCCGGCGCACCGGCGCCGATCCGGCCACCGTGTGGTCGGTGCTGGAGGCCATCGGCGGGGAGCACGGGTGGTATTCGTTCCCGCTGGCCTGGTCGCTGCGGGGCTGGATCGACCGGTTCCTCGGCGGCGCCGGACTGCGTCGCGGCCGCCGGGATCCGCACCGGCTGCACGAGGGCGAGGCGCTGGACTGGTGGCGGGTCGAACGGCTGGACCGCCCCCGGCTGCTGCGGTTGCGCGCGGAGATGCGGGTGCCCGGCCGGGCCTGGCTGGAGCTGTCGGTGGAACCCGACGGGTCCGGCGCGACCTACCATCAGCGTGCGCTGTTCGAGCCGCACGGCCTGGCCGGGCATCTGTACTGGAAGGCGATCGCGCCGTTCCACGCGATCGTCTTCGGCGGGATGGCCCGCAACATCACCGGCGCCGCCGAGCAGGCGCGGCCACCGGCCCGGCAGCGCCGGTTCAGTCGAAGGTGATGACGACCTTGTCGGTCGCGCCCGGGGTGGCCGCGAGCCGCAATCCACGCTCGACCTCGGCGAACGGGACCACATCGCTGACGATGTGCTGATACTTGTCCCAGTCCGCGATGATCGAGTCGGTGACCTCGAAGATCTCGGTGGGGTAGCCCATCGACATCCGGATGTCGACCTCGGTGGTCAGGATCTCCTGGAAGTCGATCGGCACCGGCTTCTTGTGCACGGCGATGACGGTGAGCACGCCGCGGTGCCGCATCGCCCGCAGCGCCGTCTCGATCACCGCGGGCACACCGGCGGCGTCGATGTAGACGTCGGTGGCGGGCCGGTTCGCGCGGCCCATGAACCCCGGCACCTCGCCGTGCAACTGCTTCAGGCGCTCGATCACGTCCTCCTCGGCGGAGTTGATCACCGCGTCGGCGCCGACCTTCACGGCCTTGTCCAGCCGGTTGGGCACCACATCGACGACCACCACATGCTCGGCGCCCTTGGATTTCAGGCCGATGGCGGCGCCGAGGCCGACCGGGCCCGCGCCGAACACCACGGCCTTGGTGCCGACGCCCGCGCCGGACCGGTTGACCCCGTGATAGGCCACGGCCATCGGCTCGTTGAGCGCGACGACGTGCCACGGGATCTCCTTGGGCACCACGCGGAACTGGACGCCGGGCCGGGCGTCGCGCAGTACCAGCACATCCGACAGCCCGCCCTGGGCGCCGCCGTTGCCGATCATGCCGTCGACGGCGGCCATCGGGTTGATCACCACGTGGTCGCCGACCTGCACACCCTCCACCTCGGCCCCGACCCGGATCACCTCACCGGCCGGCTCGTGCCCGAGCCGGGTGTCGCCCTGGCGCGGCGGGATGCCGCCGACGTGGATGTAGAGCATGTCCGAGCCGCAGATGCCGCACGCCTTCATCTGCACGACCAGGTCCGCCGGGCCCACCTCGGGCGGTTCGACCTCCTGGATCTCGGTCCGATCCGGCGCGGTCACGGTCACCGTCTTCATCGACGTCTCCCTACGGTTACTAAATCGATTTAGTAGGTAGGCTAGCATCGGCGAGCGGAGGATTCGAGAGGTAGGGATGGCCAGACGCGTCACACTGCGCGACGTCGCGGCGCACGCCGGGGTGTCACCGGCGACCGTGAGTTTCGTCCTGAACGCGGCGCCGGGCCAGAGCATCCCCGAGCCGACCCGGGACCGGGTGCGCCGCGCCGCCGCCGAACTGGGCTACGTCCCGCATTCGCTGGCTCGCGCGCTGCGCGAGGGCAATTCGCGGCTGGTGGTGGTGGAGGCCGGTGGCCTGCTGTGGGCCCGGCTGCTGGAGAACTTCGTCCGGGGGCTCGGCGAGGAACTCGCGAATCACGGTCACACCCTGCTGGTTTCGTTCACCGGGCCGGGGCAGGCCGACCGGCGGGCCGCCATCGAGTCGCTGAGCCCGCGCGCGGTGATCGACCTGCCCGCCCTGTACGACCGCCCGGACCGGGCGACCGCCGACGGCGGCTGGATCGACGGCATGGCCGCGCACTACGCCACCCAGATCGGCTATCTGCACGGCCGCGGCCACCGCCACCTCGCGGTCGCGGCCGGACCGCCGGCCGATCCGCTCGGGGCGCTCATGACCGAGCACATCCGTTCCGCCGCAACGGCTCTGGGCATGCAGGTGGACGCCGTGCTGCGATTCGATCCGGCCGAGGACCCGCTGCCTCCCCTCACCCTGCCCGCCGAGGTCACCGCGATCGCCGCCCTCAACGACGAACTGGCCCTGGCCGCGCTCGCCGCCGGGTCGCGCGACGTCGCCGTGATCGGCCTGGGTGATTCGGTGGCGGGGGCACTGCGGCGACCGGCGCTGACCACCGTCCGTATCGATACCCACGCCTACGGTCGCCGGGCCGGGCGTGACATCCTCGGATTGCCCATGAGCGCAGCGAAACCCGCAGCCACGGAGGTGGTCGCCCGCGCCACGGCCTGACCGGCGGGCACGAATTCGGCCGTGAATTCGGCGGCGCGACAGCGACATCCGCTTCTCTGTGCCGATGCGTCGAGACATCATCGACAGCCGAGTCCAGGATCGGCCAGCGTGGAAGCCGCTGCACGTGACCACGTTTCGGCCCCGCCGCCGAGACCGATCGCCGGGCCCGATCGCCCCCGGTCCGGACGGTCCGGCACAGTAGGCGATCCGAGCCGCCGGCCCGCATTCGACCGGACGGTGCGGTCTCGTGGCGATCGCCCACGGCCGTGGCCCGACGGGCGAGACGGATGCGGGATGGTGCCGAAAATGTTGGTCCGCAACGGAATTCGTCAGGTGAGGCGGTAGGCGGTGTAGCGGACGCGGGTCGCCTCGCGGACGCAGGAGGCGACGAACAGGGACTGCTGGAACTGCGGGTGGGTGGCCGACTCGAGGGTGACGACCGTGCGGAAGTAGTAGTCCGCGGGGTCGACCGGCTCGCCGCGCAGCAGCGCGGCCAGCACTTCGGGTGCGCCACTACGGATTCCGACGGCGTGCAGGTACAGCAGCCCGCCGTCGTCGGCGCGGGCGGTGTAGCGGCCGTCGATCTCGACCGCCCCGTCGGATCGGACCAGTTGCCAGTCCGCGCCGCCGGGCAGGATCCGGCCGTCGAAGGCGCCGCGGACGGTGCCGCCGACGATCGGGACCACCCGGCGGTGTCCGGCGCGAGTGTGGCCGTGGTCCTCGAGCGGGCCGAGGTCGGCCTCGACGACGAAGGCCGGTTCCAGTGCGGGGACCGGCGGTTCGGCCGTCATCGAGGCCGGACCGGCAGGTCGATGCGGGAGGCGTCGGGGCCGGTGTGCGAGATCTCCTGATGCGCGACCACGGTGGTGGCCGCGTCGAAGGCGGGCTCGCCGGTACCGGGGTTGCGTGCGTAGCGCGGGTGCGCGCCGGAGCTGACCTGGACGCCGACCCGATGGCCTGCGGCGAAACGGTGGAACGCCGGCCACAGCGGCACCTCGACCACCCGGAAGCCGTCGGCGTCGGGTGCGGGATCGGTCGTGGCGATCGAACCGACCCGGCGGATGCCGTCGCAGACGGTCATCGAGCGGCCGTCGGGGTGCACGTCGGTGAGGCGGACGAACACGTCGTAGCTCGGCGAGCTGGACCGGATGCGGAGGTGGGCGGCCGGTTCACCGGCGATGTCCAGGTCCGCCGCGAGCGGTTCGGAACGGAAGACCACGACGTCCGCGCGCTGCTCGTGCGCGGCGTTGTCGACCGGTGCGGTCGCGGGCAGCAGGCTCGGGCCGCCCAGCGCCGGGGTGGGGTGCGCGGGGTCGTAGGTGTAGCGGGTGGCGCCCTCGGGTCCGGGTGTGGTCGCCAGCCCGCCGCCGGTGTGCAGCGACCAGCCCTGTGCGGCCACCCCCGCGGGCGGCCAGACCGCGAGGTCGTGCCACTGTTCCGCGCCGGTCTGGTAGGCGCGCACCGGCGTCGCCCGGCCGGCGTCGGCGCCGGTGAAGGTCTCCTTCAGGAAGGCGACCGTATCGTTGTGCGCCGGAACGGCTTTGCCACGCGACAGGTGCCCCCACGGCCCGACGGTCAGTCGCGGCGGATTACCCGCCTCGACCAGTTGCCGGTAGGTGCGCAACTGCCAGGGCGCGAAGATGTCGTACCACCCGGTCATCATGAGGACGGGCGCGGTCACGTCGGGCACCGAGGCGGTGTGCGACTGCTGCGTCCAGTACTCGTCGGTGAGCCGCTCGTGCCGCAGCCAGTCCTGGTACCAGTGGATCGGGTGCCCGGTGGCGGCGGAGTCGCCGTGGCTCAGCGGCAGCGCGTCGAAGGCCCGCTGGAGTTTGGGGTCCGGCAGCAGGATGCCCACCAGCGCGAGGCCGCCGCGGGCCATCCGGTCCATCATGGCGGTCCAGCCGAGCGCGTTGCGCAGCGAGAAGGCGCCGTTGTCCCAGGTGATCGCGCCGAAGTCGGGCATCGTGATCTGTAGGACCAGCGCTTCCGGGGCGTTGTCCGGGTCGTCGCGCATCATCTTCCCGGCGACCGCCCACTGCGTGTAGCCCATGTAGCTCTCGCCGAAGGTCGCGAGCCGGCCGGTGAACCAGGGCTGTGTGCGCACCCAGCGGTGGGTCGCGATGCCGTCGCGCTGCTCGTCGATCTGCGGGGTGAACACGCCCTGCGAGCCCCAGGTGCCGCGGCAGCTCTGGAAGAAGACCGGGAAACCCTCGTAGGCGAGCACGCGGGCCGCCCCGCCGAGCGCGCCGCGGCGGCCGTACGGCCCGCGGATGACGACGGTCGGCAGCGAGCCGTCCGCGCCGACGGGCCGGTACAGGTCGCCGAGCAGCTCGACGCCGTCGTCCATCGGGACGCGCAGATCCCGTTCGATCGTGACCTCGTGGCGGCCGAGGGCGGTGCCGCGCATACGCGCGTCGAGTGCCCGGGTCAGTCGCTGTCGCAGCGTGGTCATCACGTCTCCTTGCCGGATCTGCACCGCCGCGTCGCGATGCGCACCCCGAATCGTGTCCGCATAATACAGGAATCCTGATAATCGAGGCTCGGATTCACACCGCTCTCGGATCCCCGCCGACGGACTCGTTCGCACAGGTCCGCGCCGCCGAATCGGGCCGGGTCGCAGCCAGATCGGCCGCTACGGGGTGCGAACCGGCCTTGGCTACGGACCGGCGGGCAGCGAAAGTGAACGAGACAGTATCGTCTCGAAACTCGGACCGAGGTGTGGAATGCGACCGCTGCCGGAAGTGGCGCCGGTCAACGAGTGGTTCTGGCGGGCCGGAGCCGACGGGAAGCTGCGTATCCGGGGCTGCACGGAGTGCGGCACACTCGTGCATCCGCCGACGCCGATCCGCCCGCGCTGCCGCAGCCTGGCGCACGCGCCGGTCGCGGTGTCCGGCCGGGCGACGGTGGCCGGGTACACGATCAACGCGCGGCCGGCGGACCCGGCTCCCGGCGCTCGCGGCGGAATGCGGACGGTGTTGCGCCGCTGTAGTTCTCGAAGGCCCGGGTGAAGGCCGCGGCGCTGTCGAAGCCGACGGCTGTGGCGATGCTCATGACGGTGCCGGTGGTCTGCACCAGCAGGGTGGTCGCCTGCAACAGCCGGCTCTGGTGCAGGTACTGCCGCCAGGTCATTCCGGTGGCGGCACGGAAGCGGCGGCGCAGGGTCCGCTCCGAGACGGCTACGGCCCGGCACACCTGTGGCAGCGTGGCCGATGCCAGATGGTCGTCGGTCCAGCGCATGGCCTCGGCGATCAGCCGGTCCCGGGTGGCCGGGAGATGGAAGGGCTGCTCGTCCTCGAGCCATTCCACCACCAGATGCGCCAGCGCCTCGAAATAGGCGTCGCCACCCGCATCGGTACCGGATCGGTCGATGGGCCAGCGGGCGGTGTGCACGGTCATCTCCCGCAGCAAGGGCGGGGCGTGCAGCACGCGGGCACGGAAGGTGGTGTCGCGCACCAGGACCGGATCGAAGAACACCGATACCGTGCGAACCTCACGCAGGATCGACCGGTGTGCCAGGCCCGCCGGGATCCACACCGCCTGCCGCGGCGGTGACCGGAACCGGGCCCGGGCGGTCTCGACCTCGATCACACCCTCGACCGCGTACTCCAGCTGATGCAGATCGTGCCGATGCCAGGCGGCGCCGGGCATCGTGCCCGCGAACACGTACGACCCGGCGGTGACCCCGGAGCCACCACGCAGGCTCACCATCCGGGAATCGGCCGCTGGGAGCAAGGAATCGGCCGCCGCGGCGGTGCCGGTCACCACCGGCCGAGCGTACCAATGGATGCGGGCCCGCCACCGCGCCGGGCGCGAATCACACCGGCGCGCACCGACATCCACGAACGGAGCACACCGTGAACCAATCGCATCTGAGCTACCTGGCGAGCCCGGCCTGGGCCGACACGCTGCGAATCCGGCTGCTGCCCTGGCTGCGCGAACATGTCGCCGACCTCGGCGCGGTCCTCGAAATCGGCCCCGGCCCCGGCCTTTCCACCGACCTGCTGCTGGAACTCGGCGCGACGGTCACCGCAGTCGAGATCGACCCCGACCTGGCCGACGGGCTGCGCCGGCGACTGCCGGCCGCGACCGTGATCCACGGTGATGCCGCGGCGGCGGACCTGCCCGCCGGCCACTTCACCGCCGCGACCTGCTTCGCCATGCTGCACCACCTGCCCTCACCGGAGCATCAGGATCGGTTGTTCGCCAACGTCCGGCACGCCCTGCGCCCCGGCGCGCCGCTGCTCGGCACCGATGCGATCGACTCGGCGGCGATCCGGCACGGTCACCTCGACGACACCTTCGTCCCCGTCGATCCCGAGACCCTGCCCGCCCGCCTGACCGCCGCCGGGTTCGAGCACATCACCGTCACCGCGCACGACGAACACCACTTCCGTTTCAGCGCAGTCGCTTCCGCGTAGGCACGGCACGCGGTGGCGGGTCACGACTCGTCGACGACCTCGACGCGATGATCCGCCACCACGCGGCCGGTCTCGTCCTCGATGCGGATGGCCTCGATACTCGATCGGACCTCCGGATCGACCCCGTTCACGAAGTGCAGCTTCAGTTGCGGTGGTTCACCGTCGACCCAGTATTCCGGGTTGCTGTGCGAGATGACGAGATGCCGGCGGACCTGCGCTTCCAGATCCTTGCGCGCACTCGCCTGGGATGCGGGATCGTTGGTCTTGACCTCGTGCCACACCCGGCCGTCGCCGGTCACGACGTCGACCTCGCCGGTGAGCCGGACGCCCGCCGGCGTCACGACATCGATCGGCGCACCGAGGTCGGAGACGCCGTCGAGTCGCGTGGCCATCCGGATCTCGCCCTCGTAGCCGCGGATGTTCGCCTCGGGACCGTGCAGCAGCGCGTCGTTGACCATGCTCCGGGTGATCGGTTCACCGGCCGCGCTCCTCGCGTGCACCAGGTCCGAGAGCCGGTCGACGATGCCGCGATGGGTGTCGATGCCCGACTGCCAGCGGCCCGTCTTCTCCGCCAGCTCCGGCGATTTCGCCAGCAGTTCGTCCAGGTGCCGCTGGGTGGTGTCGAGACTCCGGCCCATGTCCTCGATGCGGGCGGTGGCCGCGCCCAGTTCCGGCTCGGTCAGCGGCGCCTGCTGATACCGGAACGTCCGGGCGAGCCGATCGGCGAGTGTGTCGCCGTCCCGGGCGGCGACCGTCTCCACCTGCCGGAACCACCCGTCGGTAGTGCGGGAGGCGATCCCGTCGACGATCCGCTGCGCCTTCTCCGACTGTGTGAATGCCTCGGCCTGCCGGGGCGCGAGCCGGTCCACGACATCGGAGGAGAAGCCCTGCCGGGCGAATCCCGCGCGCGCGTCGAGCAGTGACCGGCGATAGACGCTTTCCAGCGCCGAGCTCCGATACGTCTCGTAGCGTTCGCGCAACAGGCGGGTCGCCTGGTCCACGGCGTCGCGTTCGGCGCCGCTGTCCGCGATCCGGGCCGCGGCCCGCTGCAACGACTCCGGCAGCGGCCCGTGCTCGAGCTCCGCGCGACCGGCGAGCCGCCGCAGCGTACCGTCGGCGAAGAACGGTCCGGGGCGGGGCGCACCGGCGGCGGACTCGCGCAGTACCGACGGCAGTTCGATCCGGTCGGCCCAATCGCCGGTCCGGGCGCCGGCGTCGTGCGCGATCAGCTCCCGGGTGCGGCCGTCCCGGAGGTAGTCATCCACCAGGCGGCGAGCGCCGGCCTCGGTCTCGCCGCGCCTGCTGATCGCAAACCTGGTGCTGTGCAAGAAGTCTCGCCGCACGGCGACCTCGCGCCCCAGAAACTCCGTCCGATACCGTTCCAGGACAGCGCGTTCGACCTGTGCCGCGGTCGCCTCGTCCACACCGGTGGCGCGCAGCCGCGACATCAGGCCGTGTATCTCGCCCGGGATGTCGTCGCCCGCGACGCCGCGGTAGGCCGGCAGGCGCTCGCCGCGGTCGGCGGCGGCGATCAGGCGGCCGCCGAGTTCCTCGGGTCCCTGGTAGCGGCGCACCGAGCCGACGACCTCGCCGGAGATGTTCTCCACCCCGTCGTGCAGGAAGACCCCGACGCGCCGGCCCAGCAACCGGCTCAGATCGTCGCGCGTCCGCCGCAGCATGTCCCCGGCGACCCCGGTCATCCCCGGCGCCTCTCCCCGGACCGGCGGCGCACCGGCGGGGCCGGTGGTCCACTGGCCATGGGAGTGAACTGTAAGCGATTCGAATCCTTTCGGCGTTCTCCCGCATCCACCACCGAAAACACGGCCGGAACGGGAAGGATGCGCCGGGGACAGGTTGGGTAATACCGAGGTATTATCGTGGCAGCGTGACGTACGAGTGGTGGATCGGCTCGGGCCGGTTCTTCGATCGGGCCGGCGTGCGGCGGTGGGAGGTGATGGACGTGTTGTACTCGTCCCACCGCTGGCCACGGCCGGTGACGACACCGGAGGGTTCCCCCGCGCTGACCGTGTGGGGTCGCACCGAGGAGGGCCGACCGCTGGTGGTGCTGCTGCGCCGGCTGCACTCGGACCTCGACACCTGGCAGATCCTGCTGGCCGCGGAGATGCGGCCGCACCAGTTGCAGGAGTACACCGCATGGGAGGCGGAACGATGAGCAGGAACTACGAGCCGCAGCCTGACCTGGATCCGGCCGACATCCTCGATTCCCTGGTGTTCGACGACACCGCGGCGGTGCCGCCGCTGCCGCCGACCGCCGAGGAGCTCGAGCGCGGCATGGTCACCATGACCTTCAAGCTGCCGGCGGAACTGCGGGAGCGATTGCGCGACACCGCGGCCGATCACTGTGTCACCTCCAGCATGCTGGTCCGGCAGTACCTCGAGATGGGCCTGGCCGCGGAGCAGCCGCAGCGGATGATCCCGCTGTCGGACGCCATCCGGGTGCTGAGCAGTCTGCGGCCCACCGCCTGAGGGCAGTTCGCGGCCCGAGGGTGGGTTACGGCTCACCGCAAGAGAATTCGACTACCGCTCGCGCGAGGCCAGTCCGCACCACCGAGATCCCGGGAGTGCCATGTGTCGCTTGTTCGGATTGTCGGCCGCGCCGCATCGGGTGCAGGCCACCTTCTGGTTGCTGGACGCTCCGGACAGCCTCGCGGCGCAGAGCCGGCGCGAGCCGGACGGGACCGGGCTGGGCACCTTCGGCCCCGGCGGGTCGCCGCGGGTGGAGAAGCAGCCGATCGCCGCCTACGAGGACACCGCCTTCGCCCGCGAGGCCCGCGAACGTGAATCGGTCACCTTCGTCGCGCACATCCGCTACGCCTCCACCGGCGGTCTCACGGCGGCCAACACCCATCCGTTCCGGCAGCGCGATCGATTGTTCGCGCACAACGGCGTGGTGCGGGGCCTGCCCGAACTGGACGCGGAGCTGGGCGACTACCGGCGGCTGGTCGCGGGCGACACCGATTCCGAACGCGTCTTCGCGCTGATCACCGCGCGCACCGACCGGCACGGCGGCGATGTCACCGCGGGGATCACCGACGCCGTCGCCTGGATCGCCGACCGGCTGCCGGTGTTCGCGCTCAACCTGATCCTGATCAGCGCGACCGAGCTGTGGGCGCTGCGCTATCCCGACACCCACGAGCTGTTCGTCCTCGAACGGCCCGCGGCCGGTCGCCACCTCGAGCACGTCGGCGGCGCCGGTACCGTGCACGCGCACAGCCGCCGCCTGGCCGACCTGCCCGCGGTGGTGGTCGCCAGCGAACGCATGGACGACGATCCGGGCTGGCGGCCGCTGCGCTCCGGTGAACTGCTGCACGTCGACGGCCGGCTCGGTGTCCGTTCCGCCGTCGTCCTCGATTCCCCGCCCCGCCACCGTCTTTCACTCGCCGACCTCGGGACCGTCGCGGCGGCATCGCAATCCGAGACCGGCCGCGCACGCTGACGCCGTCGCCTCATCACCCGTCCGGCGCCTCGAAGGCGAAGGGCCCGTGGGAAAGTCGCTGGTCCGGTCGCGCCCGGTCGGCGAAAGGCCGCAGGTGCAACCGCATCCGGTGGTCCTGATTCGCCGCCTCGCCGTCGGAGTGCCGGCCGCGGGCGTAGTCGCCCTGCCAGGTCGGGCGGCCGGAGGCGGTTTCGCGGTCGCCCTGCATGAAGTCGGCCCGCGAGCCCCGCCAATGCTCGTGTTTGAGCCGCAGCCCCTCCGCGGATTCGATCGGCCGCAGCTCCGGGACGAACTGCTCCAGTTCGGCGCGGCGCTGCGGGACGATCATGCAGATCGGTTCGCCGGGTTCGAACCGCACCGGCGTCAGCGGCCGGGTGAACTTCCAGTTCATGGTGAAACCCGCACTGGACCAATCGGTTTCGACCAGCCCCTCGAGCGGGTACAGCGCGTCCTTCGGATGGTTGGCCGGGCCGCGCACCAACAGGTTCCATCCCGGCGGCGTGCGGAACACGATCGGGATGTGCCAGGTCAGGATGCCGTACCCGAAGTGACTGATCGGCAGCAGTCCCTCGGGGCCCGGCTCCGGCCGCACGCTGACACTGGCCGGCGTCTCGTCACCGAGCCACACCGCACCGAACGCGCGGGTGTTGTGCACCACCCAGCCGCTCTGATTGGCGATGAGCATCGGCAGGCACCGATTGGCCCAGCCACCCCTGGTCGCCGTCATCCAGTCGCGGGTGATCGGCGCCGGGCTCATCGGCGGCGCGCCCTCGTGCAGCCGGAATCCGATCAGCCGATACGTGTCGCCGCCGGATTCGCTGCTCATGTCCACGCCCCGAATCAGATTGCCGCGGATACCCTCGCAGTGCTCCGCACCGCCCGTATCGCTGGATGTCCCCGGCGCCGTTCGCAGCATACGACGCGAGCGCGCCCGGCCGCCGCCGATTACCCCGATTTTCCGTCAGCTCAGCAGCGCGCGGCCGTACCAGTCGGCGGTGTCGGTGACGCCGGGGAGGACGAAGAAATAGCCACCGCCGAACGGCTGGACGTAGTCGGTGAGCGGCTCCCCGGCCAGCCGGGTCTGGATGGCCTCGAACTGGCGCCGCACATCCTGCTGGAAACAGGTGAAGATGTGCCCGGTGGCCAGGTTGCCGTTGGGGTCGACGCCGAGGTCGTAGTTGTAGGAGCGGCGGATCAGCTGCTGGTCGGCCGTGTCCGGGGTGCGCGGATTGGCCAGCCGGATGTGCGAGGTGAGCGGGATGACCGAACCCTGCGGGTCGGCGGCGTAGTCGGGGGTGTCGAATTCGTTGTTGCCGTCCAGCGGCGCACCGGAGTCGCGGCGGCGGCCGAACATGTTCTCCTGCTCGTTGGTCGAGACGCGATCCCAGAATTCGACCAGCATGCGGATCAACCGGACCACCTGATAGGTGCCGCCGCGGGTCCACGCCGGTTCGTCGGGGCCGTCGGTCCATACCAGTGAGGTGGCGGTGCCGCCGGTGGGGTTGGCCGTGCCGTCCTTGAATCCCAGCAGGTTACGGCCGGTGCCGGACGGGCGCGGCGGGGAGTTGTAGCCCTCGATCTTCCAGCGCAGTTGCAATGCCCCACGCGTCTGCCGGGTGATGTCGCGGATCGCGTGGTGCACGGTGTCGGGGTGGTGGGCGCACAGTTGCAGCAGGACGTCGCCGTGCAGCCAGGCCGGGTCGGGAGCGTCGTCGGGGAAGATCCGCATCGGCGTGAGCCGGGCCGGTTTGCGGGCCGCCAGGCCGAACCGGTCGTCGAACAGGCTCGCCCCGACACCGGCGGTGATCGTGAGCCCGTCGGCGGGGACCTCGGGCCCGAGCACGGCGCTGTCGGACGGCGGTTCGCCGAGGCCGAGATCGGCCGGAGCGCCACCGGCGGTGAGGAACCGGGCCCGGCCGGTGAGGGTCTTCAGCAGATCGGCGAGGTCACCGCGCGCGGCGGTGACGTCGAAGGCGGCGAAGCAGGAGGCGTTCTGTTTGTCGGCCGGGCCGGGGGTGAGCACACCGGCCTGATGCACGCCGTGGAAGGGATACGACGGCGCCGCCACGGGCCCGCCGGTGGTCGCCGCGGCGGCGTCCACCCGGGCGCCCTCGGCGAGCACACCCGCGGTGAGGGCGGTTCCGGCCGCGCCCGCGGCGGCGCCGGAGAGGAAGCTGCGGCGGCTGACATTCATCGTGGGTCCTGACCTGTGGTGTCGTCGGAGTGGGAGCGGGTGTCAGTGGGCGAGCGGCACTTCCAGCAGCCGCGGCACCCTGGCCAGGGCCTCGAGCGCGGCGCCGAGCGCGGCGGTGACGGCCTGCCGGGCTGCCGCCGGGGTCTGTCCGGGCGCCCGCCAGCGACCGCCGTCGCGGGTGGCCAGCAGCGCGTCGTGCAGCGCGTCCAGCCGGGTGCGCAGGGTGGCGCGCAGCGTCGGCGCGCGCTGATCGAGCAGCGGGCCCAGTTGGTCGAGTACGGTGGCGGTGACCTCGACATCGGCCTGGGTCAGCGGATAGGCGGCGCCGGAACCCTCGTCGTCCATGCCCGAGAAATGGTCGCGCAGTGCGTCTTCCAGGATCTCGTGGGCCCGGATCGGCAGGTTGGACGGATCACCGGCCAGATCGGTGTCGCTCAGCTTCTTCTGCACGGTGGCGAGATCGGCGCCCAGCTGGTCGGCGATCGGCGCCAACTGGTCCGGGGACTGGCCGTGCCACAGCCCGTATTCCAGCCGGTGCAGCCCGGTGAAGCCGGGATCGGCGACGCCGCCGGGCAATCCGCCGGGCAGGCCGTCGACCGCGGTGCCCGCGTCGCCGAAACTGTTGTAGGAAGCGCCGACTCGTTCCCACTCCTGCTGTGCGGTCAGCCAATTCGCTTGCGCGGCAGCGATGTTGCGCGCGCGCAGATCGCGGCCGACGGCGGCGGTCGCGGCGGCCACCCGGGTCAGCGCCGCGGCCGCGTAGGTCTGGTAGGCGTTGTTCGGCGGGGTCAGGTCGTCGGTGGAGACCGGTGTCACCGCCGCCGGGGCGGTGGCCGCGCCGCCGGTGACCTGCACCGTGCGCGAGGACGCCGCGGGCTTGCCCGACATCAGGCAGCGAACGGTGTAGGCGCCGCTGTTCAGGGTGGCGGTCAGCTGCGCGGTGGTGGCGGGACCGATGGTCTCGATCTCGCCGGCCACCCCGCCGGCGCCGTCGAGCAGGTAGATCTCCCCGGCCTTCGCGGTGGTGTTGTGCACCGCGAAGGTCTGCGAACCGGTGTGCCCGGACGACCATTCCGGGGCGCACGCGCTGTCGGTGATCGACACCGCCTGGACCGAACCCGCGCTGCCGGAGGGCAGCAGCGCGATGGCCAGGCCCGCGGCCAGCACCGGGACCAGCACCAGCACCCCGGCCACCAGCCGCGGCCGGGGTCCGGCGACCCGCTCCCACCAGTCCGGCCGGGCCGCGGCGGCGGGCTCGGCCGCCGCCGGAGCGGGGGCGCCGCCACCGGCGCGGACGAACAGCGGGATCACCACCACGAGGTAGACCGCCCAGGCCACCACCTGGAGCACGGTCATCTTCGGCGACAGCTCGGTGACGCCGGTGATGATCGAGACCCACCAGGAGTTCGGGTCGAGGTGCGCGGTCAGGTCGAAGGCCACCCAGTGCGCGCCCGGCAGGATGTTCGCGTCCTGGAGGTCGCCGAGGCCGTAGGACAGCACCCCGGCGGCGATGACGATCAGCACCAGCGCGGTGCGGTTGAAGAACACCCCGAGGTTGAGCCGTACGGCCTGGCGATACAGCAACCAGCACACCGCCACCGCCACGATCAGCCCGAGCACCGCACCCAGCAGCGGTGCGGCGGTGGCGCCGGAGGCCTTGACGGCCGTCCAGACGAACAGCGTGGTTTCCAGGCCCTCGCGGCCGACGGCGAGGAAGGCCGTGATCGCCAGCGCACCGGCGCCGATCGCGGCCGCACGCGCCACCTCCCCGCGCAGCTGCCGCGACAGCGACGCGCCCGTGCGCCGCATCCAGAACACCATCGCGGTGACCAGGCCCACGGCCAGCACGCTGAGCACACCGCCGACCGCCTGCTGCCCGGAACTGGACAGCACGCTGGTGGAATAGGTCAGCACGGCAGCGAAACTGCCGGCCAGCGACACCGCGCCCAGCAGGCCCAGCCACACCGGCGCGGTCGACACCGGCCGGCCCGGCGAGGACACCTTGTGCGCGGCCGCCAGCAGGATGGTGACGACGAGACCCGCCTCGAGACCCTCTCGAAGGCAGATCAGCAGATTCGGAACAGCTTCGGCCCAGCTCACCTCAATAAGGTAAGGCACACCTTTATCCCAGGTCCAGCAGGGGTTCCAGAAACAGGTGCGACAGTAGCGGACGGCCGCCGGCTGACGCCGATCGGAGTGTCACGCACCGAGGCGGTGCAACACCACCAACGGGATGACCCGGTCGGTGCGGCGGGTGAATCCGGCGAGCGCGGGGGACAGGGACAGCAGCGTGGACCAGAGCGGTTCGCGGGCGGCGCCGGTCAGCACCTCGGCCCGGACGGGAACGGTGTCGGCGCCGACCTCGACGGTGACGTCCGGATTCGCCCGCAGGTTGTGGTACCAGCCCGGATGCCGGGACGCGCCGCCGTTGGAGGCGACGATCGCGAAACTGCCGTCGGCCCTGGGGAAGTAGGCCAGCGGGGTGATGCGCTCGCGGCCGGAGCGGGCGCCGACGTGGTGCAGCAGCAGCATCGGGGCCCCGCCCAGTACGCCCTCCACCCGGCCGCCGCCGGCCCGGAACGCCGCGACGATCCCGCTGTCGAAGTCAGTCACGACCTATACCGTAGACCAGTCCGAAGTTGCCGTCCGGCCGCTGCTCGAGGCTGCGCAGTTGGAGTGCGCGCCGCTTCTCCACCGTCGTGAACAGGCCCGTGCCCGGGCCCACGATCAGGGGGTAGACGATCAGCCGCAGTTCGTCGACCAGCCCGGCGTCGAGGGCGGCCGCGGCGATCCGGGCGCCGCCCATCAGGTAGATGTCCTTGCCGGATTCCCGCTTCAGTGCCGCGAGATCGTCCAGACCGGGCAGGATCCGGGTGTTCGGCCAGGTCGTCTCGGTGAGGGTGGAAGAGACCACGTAATGCGGTATGCCCGGGGCGATCCGGGCCCACTCCAGTTCGCCGGGGGTGGGCACCAGGCCGGTCTGCGGGGTGGGCTCGGCGGGGTGGGCCAGGATGCCGGTCCAGTACTGTTCGTAGCCGGGGAACATGCCGCCGCCGAGTACGCACGCGTCCACCTGCGGGGTCAGGCCGTAGTCGTCGGACCAGCCCGTCACCCAGTCCGCATAGCGTTGCGCGCCTTCGGTCCGGCCGTCGGCGGAGATCTTGAAGGCGGCGATGAGTTTACGCATTGTCGTTGTCTCCCACTGTCATCGGAGCTGGGTGTGACCGAGACGGGCCGCGTACCGGTCCCGCAGCTCGGCCATGGCATCGTCGAAATAGGGCGGGGTGCGCCCGGCCAGCCGATCGGCCAGCAGGTCCAGATGGGCGTGCCAGCCCGCGCTGTAGTTCAGGACACCGGCGGGACCGGCGATCCGGCGATGGGTGACCACCAGCCGGACCCGATCGCCGACCGGGGTGAGTTCGAAGGTCACCTCGGAGCCGTCCTCCCAGGTGTGGGTCAGCAGGCGCGGCGGATCCCAGGCCAGGATGGTGGTCGGCATCAGGTGTTCGTCGACCGGGCCGCGTGGCTCCCCGGTGAGCTCCGCATTGCGGAACACGTGCGCCACCGTGCCGCCGACGCACGGTTCGACCTCGCCACCGGCCAGCCAGGTGCGGCGTTTGCCGGGCTCGGTGAGGAAGGCCCAGACCCGTTCGATCGGGCCGCGCACCTCCCGTTCGATGCGCACGGTGTCCGGGGTGACCAGGGTGCCGTATTCGCTCATCGTCGTTCCTCTTCCGGGTCGTCGGCCGCCAGGGCCGCTTCGAGTGCGTCGAGCCGGTCGTTCCAGAACCGCTCGTAACGGCGCATCCAGGCGACGCCGTCGCGCAGCGGGGTGGCGTCCAGCACGCAGGTATGGGTGCGGCCGTGCACGAATCTGCGCACCATGCCGGCGCGTTCGAGCACCTTGATGTGCTTCGACGCCGCCGCCAGCGACACCGCGAACGGGGCCGCCAGCTCGCCGACCGATCGCTCCCCGCCGGCGAGCATGCGCAACATGCTGCGGCGGGTCGGGTCCGACAGTGCGTGGAAGATCGCGTCCAGCCGTTCCGGCGAATCCTCAACCACAAGGTTGAATATGCCAGGGGGCCGGTCGATTGTCAACCGAAAGGTTGAATGTTCGGGCGTAAAAAAGAGCGGCCGGGGGCGCGACGAATCGCGCCCCCGGACACCGGACCTCAGGCCGACTGCGCCTCCCACATCCAGTGCAGCTGTTCCAGCCGCGCGGTGATCTCGATCAGCAGGTCCTGCGTGACCGGATCGGCCTTGTCGGTGACCTCGATGCGCCGGCGCAGCCGCCGGATCACGATGGCCAGATCGGCGGCGATGGTGAAGCTGACGTCGTCGTCGCGCTGCCAGCCCGCCGGGAAGGCGTCGATGCCCGACCGGTCCGCGACCGCGCGGACCCGCCCGTCCGGGCTCACGCCGACCGCGGTCGCCCGCTCGGCCGCCGCGTCGGTGAACTCCCTTGCCGCGTCGACCAATTCGTCCAGTGCCAGGTGCAGCGACCGGAACCTGGGCCCGATCACGTTCCAGTGCGCCTGTTTTCCGATCAGCGCGAGATCGGTCAGATCGATGACGGTGTCGCGCAACGCGTCACCGGCCAGCCGCTGCTGCTCCTGATCGAGTTCGGTGGTGATGGGGTGAGCCATGTCCGCCTCCTTCGTTGTCGTGGCCTCTGCACAGGAGCTACCCGCTGCGGCCCGGAACTATCGGCCGGCGGCGAATTCGGCGGTGTGCCCGGCGAATCGGGCGGTCAGCGCGGGTGGGTCGCCCCCTCGAACAGGATGTGCAGGTCGTAGACCGCGTGCAGGCCGGTGGACACCGCGAACGCCAGGACGAGCAGGACGGCCAGGACGATCCAGCGGGTGCGGCGGGGGCCGGGCGCGGTGGTGAGCAGCGCGGCGACCCGGCGCGGCACCGGTCAGGCGCGGTGCAGTTCGCGGCCGGTGACGGCCAGCGCCACCGCCGGTCCGGCGTCTGGCACATCTTCGACGTTTGCTGTAGAAATTCTCGGAGAGCCACCGGGCACTATCGATCAGAGGCCGACGGCAGGCCGGAGTCCGGTGCGCGGGGGTCGCCCCACATCGATTCGCGGATATTCAGGGGATTCTCAGCTTGCCTTGCGGGTGTTCTCAGTGTTAAACAAGGATTGCCTACCCTTAGTAGGCGCCGCGACATCCCGTCCGCGGTCGTGATCGGATCGAGGTGATGTGGGCGTGTATCTCGCTCTGTCGACGCCCACGGTGGCGACGCAGCTGTTCGGCAGCGGGCTGATCGGACTGCGCGAGGGCCTGGAAACGGGCATCGTGGTGATGATCCTGGCGGCCTTCCTGGTGAAATCCGATCGCCGCGACCAACTTCGGTGGCTGTGGTCCGGCGTCGCGGTCGCGGTGCTCATGGTGCTGGCCATCTTCGCCGGAATCCATTATGGCACTTCGACGATCAGCGGCCTGTTCGCGGAGGCGGTGGCCGGAGTGGCCTCGCTGGTCGCGGTGTGCGTGGTCACCGGCATGGTGCTGTGGATGCGCGGCGCGGCCGCGCACATCTCCTCGGACCTGCGGCGCGGCCTGGCCGACGCGGTCGAGATGGGCGGCTTCGCGGTGCTGTCGCTGGCGTTCCTGGCGGTCGGACGCGAGGGGGTGGAGACGGCGCTGCTGATGGTCGGCTACGCCGAGAACACCTCCGGCAGCAGCTGGCCGCTGCTGGGGCTGCTGCTGGGCATCGTGCTGGCGGTGGTGGTGACCATCGCCCTGTACTTCGGGGCGGTCCGGATCAATCTCGCCACCTTCTTCACCTACACCGGCGCGCTGCTGGTGCTGGTGGCCGCGGGCATCCTCGGCTACGGCGTGCGCGCGTTGCAGATGGTCGCCTGGCTGCCCGGCAACAACACGCTCGCCTTCGACGCCAGTGCGCATTACGACCAATCCTCCTGGTACGGCACGACATTGGCGGGCCTGTTCAATCTTCGCCCGGATCCGACGGTGCTGCAGCTGGTCTGCTGGGCGGTCTACCTGATGGTGGTGCTGGCGCTGTTCCTGCGCCCGCGCCGCCGACCGGCCGCCGCGCCCGTGGGGACGACCGCGCACACCGTTCCGGTCGGCTCTGCGGACGGAACTCCGGCCTCGTGACGGCCGGTGGATGAAAGGAAACACAGTGAAACCGAAGTTCTCGCGCCGGAGGTGCCTCGTCGCCGGAGTGCTGGTGTCCACACCGCTGGCACTGGTGGCGTGCACGTCGAAATCCGACTCGGGTTCCGGCGCCATCGCGGTGACATCCACCGACTCCGAGTGCCACCTCAGCGCCGCGACCGCGTCTACGGGTCAGGTGGTGTTCAACGTCACCAACAACGGCTCGAAGGTCACCGAGTTCTACATGTACGCCAAGAACAACCGGGTGCTCGGCGAGGTCGAGAACATCGGCCCCGGCGTCACCGGCAAGCTGGTGGTCGACGTCTCCGATCCCGGCGAGTACGACACGGCGTGCAAGCCGGGCATGGTGGGCAACGGGATCCGCCAGGGGTTGACGGTCTCCGGTTCGCAGAAGGCCAAGTCCGATGTGCCCGCCGATGTGGAGCAGGCCAACGCGCGCTACCTCGACTACGTGCGCGGGCAACTGGACGGCCTGGTCGCGCAGACCACCACGTTCGTGGCGGCGGTGAAGTCCGGTGATCTGAACGCCGCGCGCAACCAGTTCGGGCTGACCCGCACCTTCTACGAGCGGGTGGAGCCGGTCGCCGAGTCGTTCGCCGATCTGGATCCGGCCATCGACATGCGCTGGGACGACACCGAGGACGGCAAGCAGCCGTTCACCGGCTTCCACCGTATCGAGCGGTTCCTGTGGCCGCCGGCGCCGGCGCGGGTCGGTGACAAGGGCGACGACATCACCAAGTCCGACCTCGACAACACCAAGACCGACACCAAGGACGCGATCTCCGCCGAGGCGGACACGCTGCTGAAGAACGTCACCGCGCTGCGCGACGAGGTCAAGAAGTCCGAGTTCACCTTCGAGCACCAGAGTTTCGTGAAGGGCCCGCAGGCGCTGGTCGACGAGATCGCCCGCACGAAGGTCGGCGGCGAGGAGGACCGCTACTCGCACACCGACCTGTGGGATTTCGCCGCCAACATCGACGGTTCCGAGACGCTGATCGCCGATCTGCAGCCGATGATCTCGGCGAAGAACCCGACGCTGATGGACAAGATCACCAGCCAGTTCCAGGCGGTGCGCGACGGTATCAACCAGTACCGCCAGGGTGACGGCTACCTCGCCTACACCGCCGTCACCGCGCCGCAGCGCAAGGATCTGTCCGACAAGATCGACGCCCTGTCGGCCAGCCTGTCGCAGGTCCCGGATCTGGTCCTGGGACAGTAGCACCGCACCCGCACCACGAGAACGGACCCCGCTATGACCGACGAATCCGCAGCCGCCGCGCGCCCGCCGCAGTGGCGCAGACTGTCCCGCCGGGCCTTGCTGGGCGGCGCGGCCGCGGGAGCGGGGGTCGTGGCGGGGGTGGCCGCCGGCGCCACCATCACCGACAGCGGGCATGTGGACGGTGCGGCGGCGACCGGCGACCGCATCGTCCCCTTCCGGGGCACGCGCCAGGCCGGCATCGTCACCCCCGTCCAGGACCGGTTGCACTTCGCGTCCTTCGACGTGGTCACCGATTCCCGCGCCGAACTGGTCGACCTGCTGAAGCGCTGGACCGCCGCCGCGGAGCGGATGACGCGCGGGGCGGAGACCGTCGACGGCGGCGCGGTCGGCCACGGCCGCTATCTGCCACCGCCGGATACCGGTGAGGCCCTTGGCCTTTCACCGGCCGCGCTGACACTGACCATCGGTTTCGGGCCCGGCCTGTTCGGCCCGACCCCGGTGACGCCCGGCCGCAAGGACCGCTTCGGGCTGGCCCGGCACCGGCCCGAGGCGCTGGTGGAACTGCCCGCCTTCGCCAAGGACGCGCTCGAGACCGCCCGCAGCGACGGCGATCTGTGCATCCAGGCCTGCTCCGACGATCCGCAAGTGGCGGTGCACGCGATCCGCAATCTCGCGCGGATGGGTTTCGGCGTGGTCAGTGTCCGCTGGTCGCAGCTGGGGTTCGGGCGCACCTCCAGCACCAGCCGCAGCCAGCAGACCCCGCGCAACATGTTCGGGTTCAAGGACGGCACCGCGAATCTGACCGCCGAGCAGACCGATCTGCTCGACCGGTTCGTGTGGGTGGCGCCGGAGGACAATCCCGCCGACGCCCAATGGCTCACCGGCGGAAGCTATCTGGTGGCCCGGCGGATCCGGATGGACATCGAGCCCTGGGACCGGTCGGCGCTGTCGGAGCAGGAGGCGGTGATCGGCCGCAGCAAGGGCGACGGGGCGCCGCTGGGCAAGGACAAGGAATTCGACAAGCCCGATTTCGTGATGACCTCGAGCGGGTCGCCGGTGATCCCGAAGACCGCGCACGTGCGGCTGGCCCACCCCGACAATCTCGGCGGGGTGCAGATCCTGCGGCGCGGCTACAACTTCACCGACGGTTCCGACGGCTTCGGCCACCTCGACGCGGGCCTGTTCTTTCTCGCCTACTGCCGCAACGCGGGCAACCAGTTCGTGCCCATGCAGCGCGCGCTGGCGGCCAAGGACGCGATGATGGAGTACATCACCCACACCGGATCGGCCCTGTACGCCTGCCCGCCGGGTCTCGGCGCCGACGACTGGTGGGGGCAGCGGCTGTTCGAGGCGTGAGCAGCGGTCCGCGACGATCCGGCCGGTCGCGTGGCCGTGGTGCCGGCCGTTCGAATCCGCGGTCGTCCCACCGCGTTCGATGGCGACCGCCGAGCCGGATCCGTCCGGCACCACAGTTCATCCGTACGGACTCACAACTTGATGATATTGCCCGTCGACGGTGCGCCACCGCCGGTCGGCGGGGGTCCACCCGCGGCGGCCTGGTCGGCCAGCATTCGATATTGCTGAGTGGACTTCTGGGTCTTCACCGTCCCGGAGACCGTGTACAGGTACAGATCACCGGACACCGAATAATCGTTTTCCAGGTTGTTGATGAAGAAGTTGATCTCCACCGTGGACATCTTCGACGCGCGGTCGAGAAATGCCTCCATCAACTTGGTGATCTGGTCGGTCGTCAGCCCCATCGATCGCATCGACTCGTAGGTCGATTCATAGGATGCCGACCCCTTGGCGTTCCCGAAGAACCAGGTCCACAGCGTCAGTTCCGCGCTGGTCGAGGTCTTCGTCTGCTCACGCACCGTCTCCTGCACGGAGGCACTCAGCATCGAGAGGGCAAGAGCGTTCAGGTTCTTGACATCCTCGCTGGTCAGGGCGGATATCTGGAGATTCGCCTTGATCGTCCCGGAGGCGTGCGCGGGAACGGTGTAGGAGAGACCGGTCAGCTGCCCCAATCCCGAGACCTCGATCGAGAAGGACTCCTCGGCCGCGCCCTCGAGCGGGTAGACGACCGGGGGCCAGGGATCGGTGTAGAAGACCTCGGTCTGGCGGGTTATCAAATTCGTCATTTCGATCCTCCTGTATCCGAGTAGCGAAAGAACGGAAAACAACCGCACCGGTGAGTTCTAGGTCGGCCCGGGCTCCTCGGCCGCACGGACGACATCCCCCGGCGCGCTCGGTATCGAGATGTTCAGCGCCGCGACGACCGCGCTGATGTGGTTGCCCACCGAATCACCGTCGGTGGTCGTGGAACCCCAGTGCAGGCCGACCACCTTGTTGGCGGCGGGGTTCACATAGACCGACCCGCTGTCGCCACCGGCCGTGAACGGTCCGGTATCGCCGACGACGGTGATCTGGTTCGACATGATCACCTCGCCGTACGGCGGGCCGACGGACTCCCGGATCGACGCCGAGATCGACTGGATCCGGCCGCTGGTCAATTCGGTGGTGCGGCCCCGTTTCCGGACCGCCATGCCGACCGCGGGTTCGCCGGCACCCAGCAGCTTGCCGATCGACACCACTTCGCTGATCAGCGCATCGCGTGCCGTCTTGACCGCTACCGCCGCGTCGACACCGTATTCCTTGCTCGCGATGGGGACGTTGCCGACGAACCAGCGCCGCAGTTCCGCACAGTTTCCGCACCACCCGATCGTGTTGTCGCTGCGCGCTTCCTGGCACATCTCGTCGCCGGGCTGGGCCAAGCCGTCCTTCAAGCACATGACGTGGTAGTTGCTCAGCATCATGGCTTCCTCATGGGCGTAGTTGCCCCGGACCATCAGGCCGAGCGTTCCGGCACCGTCCTCCAACCGGCTGGGGGCCATGCTGATTCCGCCGAGCAGCGGGTTGTAGCGCTTCGTGTCGGCCTTGGCCAGCGCTCGCTTCTCGGTGGCCACCGCCTGCGGCTGGAAGTCCGCCTCCTGCACCGCGACGGGGTAGTCCCGAATCGTCGTCGGCAAGCGGTGCGCCAGGTCGCCGGCGTCGCCGCGCAGATAGATGATGATCGCGAGCTCGTCGGTCAGCCTGCCGTTCTCCTTGCGCAACCCGACACCGATGCCGCGCACCGGCTCCAGAGCCAGGATCCCGGCTTGGACCTCCTCCATCGCCGACACCATCCGGTCGTGCAACTCGAGCTGTTCTGCCGATAAGGTCATGACCCTCCTCATGTCGGAGTTTTCCTGACATCCTGAACCGGCAAGGTCTGCACGGAACCTTCAGTGACACTGCCGCGGATACGCCCGAGCGGGCGCGAGGGAGAGAAGCAGGCACCTTGTCCCGCGCCACGACTGCTGCGGACGACAATTGCACGGCCGCCGGTCCGCACACGATGAACTGCGGCAATGCCCCCATTGATCATCCTCTCGTGCACTACCGCGGGCAAGACCGCAGCCGATATCGATATCGGCACCGGGCGTCGCCGGTGGCGATCCGGCACGGCATCGCCCGTTCGATTCGGCGAGATCGCCTCTCGCCTGGCAGCCGGCCGAATTATGCGACGCGGCAGGCAATCCCGCCGTGGAGCAGGTGGTCCGCGCGACCCGGTCGCGGATGCCGGGCGCGCGGAAGCAAGGTGCCGCGGCACTGCTACCGGCGGCTCGACCTGGGCATCATCGTCCGCTCGCAGTATCCGGTGGGGGTGCGGTCGCTGATCTGGTGTGGGCGGGATTACAGGGTTCGTTCCCGCGCCGCCGGTGGCGTGTTCCCGCGACGCGCCGGGATCGGCGGGCCGTCCCGGTCCCGGGCCTGGTCAACCGCGACGTCACCGCACAGGCGCCGGGTCGGTAGTGGGTGACGGTCCGCCGAGGGCGGCGGCCGGTGGCCCGGACGACCCGTCGACCCGGTCGTCGGCGAACCTCGGGCACACCGGTGCCGCGACGACGGTCGCGCCGACCGCGTCGGCGAGCGGTTCCCATTGCGCGGCATCGAAATTCACCGGCGACCTCAGCAGGATGCGGGAGCCGGGGCCCGGTTCGCGGTGCGACGGGCACCGCGCCGCTATCTCACCAGCGCCGCCGAGACTGCCGACGGCGCGCCGCGCTCCGGTGTTTGAACGGGCTGATTCGGGGAATCTCGCTCGTACCGACCGACCCCGGCGAAAGGCAGCACTCGTGAGCCTCGAAAACCGCACCGCCACATTCAGTTCCGCGATCGTGACGACTCCGCGAGCGGACGAGCTGGTGGTGAACTGGCCCGATCCCAGTCCGCTGCACGACTGGTGGGCCGAGGTCATGACCGGGAAGGCCGGTACCGACCGCGTCGCCGACGCCGCCTGAGCCGCCGCCGTGCTCGTCCTCGCGATCTCGCTCGCCGCCCTGCTCGCCGTCGCAGCCATCGCCGCGTGGGCCGTCCTGGCCGCCGGGTACCGGCGCCGGGTCCACCGGCATTTCCGCGAGCCGTCCGACCCGAACTCCGCCCGGCCGCCGGTCACGCCGCCGGAGCAGCCTCGCACCAGGACCCGCACCGCGTCGATGGTGTCGGTCATGACCTCCGGCGCTTCGCCGGTGCCCGCTGCCGCTTCGCCGGTGCCCGCTGCCGCAGTGTCCGGCCCCTCGATACTGACCACCGCCACACCGGCCGCCGGTCGGCGGCGGTCCGCCGCGGCGCCGACCGCGATGCGGTAACGGACGGCACTCCGCGCTACGGACCGGTCAGCTCAGTTTCTCGATCTGGGCGGTGTGCAGGCTGTGGCGGTGTTCCGCCTGTGCGTAGCGCAACTCCCATTCGTCGCGCTGCTCCTCGTACCCTTCCAGCCATTCGTTGGTGTCGGGGTCGAAGCCTTCGGGGAAGATGTAGTTGCCGTCGTCGTCGTAGCTGTCGGCCATGCCGTACTTGGACGGGTCGAACTCGGGGTAGTAGTCCTCATTGGCCTGCCGTAGCGACAGTGAGATCCGCCGCCGGTCCAGATCTATATCGATGACCTTCACCACCGCGTCGTCACCGACGGCGATCACCTGCTCCGGCGTCTCGACGCGATGTGCGGCCAGTTCGGAGATGTGTACCAGGCCCTCGAAGCCGTCCTCGACGCGAACGAACGCGCCGAAGGGCACCAGCTTGGTGACCTTGCCCGGCACGATCTGCCCGATCCCGTGGTTGCGGGCGAACCGCCGCCAGGGATCTTCCTGGGTGGCCTTCAGCGACAGCGACACCCGCTCACGGGCCAGGTCGACGTCGAGCACCTCGACGGTGACCTCCATACCCACCTGGACCACCTCGCCGGGGTGCTCGATGTGCGTCCAGGACAATTCGGCGACGTTGACCAGCCCGTCCAGGCCACCGAGGTCGACGAACGCGCCGAAGTTGACGATGGACGACACCACACCCTTGCGGACCTGGCCCTTGCGCAACTGGAGCAGGAATTCGCTGCGCACCGAGGACTGGGTCTGCTCCAGCCACGCCCGGCGCGACAGCACCACGTTGTTGCGGTTCTTGTCCAGCTCGATGATCTTGGCCTCGATCTCCCGGCCGACATAGGGCTGGAGGTCGCGCACCCGCCGCATCTCCACCAGCGAGGCAGGCAGGAAGCCGCGCAGACCGACGTCCACGATCAGGCCGCCCTTGACCACCTCGGTGACGGTGCCGCGGACGGCCTCGCCCTTCTCGTGCAGCTCCTCGAGCTCACCCCAGACCCGCTCGTTGCGCCCGCGGCGCTTGGCCGGACCCGGCCTGCCCTCCCGCTCACCCGGGGCGGCCTCCTCTGCGGCGGCGTCGCCCACGGCACCCGCGGCGGCGTCGCCCACGGTGGCATCACCAGCGGCGGCGTCACCCGCCGTGGCATCGCCCGCGGCCACATCGGCCAGCTCCGGGCCGTCTCCGACCACTCCGGCGTCGCTCACGGAAACGCCTGCGGCCGAGTCGATCTCGCGCTCGGCGGGCAGCTCTCCACCCGGGCTGTCGGGCACTGTGCCCGGGCCGTGGTGGCCGTGGTGGCCGTTGCGGTCGTTCCGGTTTCGATTGGTCATAGTTCCCCTCGCACGCAGTCTACCGACCGATCCCCGTTAGTCACCAACGACATTCGCGCCCCGCACCGACGGCCGCCACGACCGGACGACCACACCGCCGCCGCCGGGCCACGAATGAAATACAAGTCATACAGCTATTTTCGACGACGGTCCGCGATACCGCGCAGCCGACAGGCCCACAGGCTCTCACATCGGCCCGGCCGCGGGCGCCGGGCCACACCGTTGCCGCCCCCGGGGAACATTTCTCCAAGACGCCGGCCGCCGCCGCGGGCGACGCTACCGCTATGTCTGGAAACAAGGCTCCACTGGGCACCCGCCTGCTCCGGCGTGCCCATGATCGGCCGGACGCCACCGCCGCCGAGGTGATCGCGGCCCGCGAGCAGGCCAACCGGATCGCGTCCTCGCGCGCGGCGCGCATCGTCGCCGGGGTGCCCGACCGCCGGGCCCGCCCGGCGGTGACCACCCTGGCCCTGCCCGGCCGTGACCTGCCGCTGCGGGTGTTCCGCCCGCGACACGCGGACCGGCTGTTGCCGCTGATCCTGTCCTTCCACGGGGGCGGCTTCTTCGGCGGCACCGCCGCGCAGAACGACTGGCTCAACAGCCGGCTCGCGGCCCGCTGCCCGGCGGTGGTGGTCGCGGTGGAGTACCGCCTGGCTCCCGAACATCCGTTGCCCGCGCCCGTCGACGACGGGTACGACACGCTGACCCACCTCGTCGGCGCGGCCGCGGACTGGGGTGTCGACCCGACGGCGGTCGCGGTGCTCGGGGAGAGCGCCGGGGGCACCCTCGCCGCACTGCTGGCGTTGCGCGCGCGTACCGAGGGCCCGCCGCTGTGTGCCCAGGTGCTGAACTACCCGTGTGTGGACTGGTCCGAGACCATCGCCGACTATCCCTCGGTCGAACCGTCCGACGACCCGATGCTGCCGCCGTCGCGGCTGCTGCTGGCCCGGCGGCTGTGTGTGCCCCCGACCCTCGATCCGCGCACGGTCTCGCCACTGCTGTTCGACGATCTCGGCGGGCTGCCACCGGCGCTGATCGTCACCGGTGATGTCGATCCGGTGGCCGACCACGGCCGTCGCTACGCGGAGCGGCTGCGCGCGTTCGGCACCGCCGCCGACCTGGTCTGCTATCCCCGGGCCACGCACGCCTTCCTCAGCATCCCGGGTCTGGTGCCCGCCGCCCGCCCCGCGCGTCGCGATATCGTGGCCTTCCTGCGGACCCGGCTGTACCCGGCCGGATCGGCGCCACTCGTTTCCGCACCCCGGCGAGGTGACCATGGATGACATCGCATCGGCCCGCGACCTCGGGCTCACCGACGCGCACCTGCGCAATCCGGGCCCGCGCATGTGGTGGGGCAGCCCCTTCCTGCCCACCCGGCTGGTCAGCGCGACCGCGCGCTGACCACGGGCGCGGCCCCCGACGACCGGCGAGGTCCCGAATCCCACGGCCGACGCCAGGAATCCCACCGCCGCGACGCCTCGAATCCCGCGGGCCCCGACCGAGTCGGGGCCCGTTCATTTTTCGGCACGAACCGGCCGGACGGGACGAAATCGCGCGTACCGGGCGGTAATTCGGTGGCGTGGGTGGTGCCGGTCCGGCACCATGGCTGTTCGTCTTGCTCGAACACACGTGCTTCGAGAGGGGTTCCATGTCATCGCGGGGTTCTGCCCTCATGCTCGTATTACGTTACTACGGAAGAGAATTGACCCGCCGCAAGTGGTCGGCGGCGGCGGCGATGCTGGCCCCGGCACTCGGCAACGTCTGCCAGTTGTACGCCGCGCCGCTGGTGGTGGCGATGGTGGTGCATCGGCTGACCGCCGGACCGGCCGGGCCCGCGGCGCTGCTGCCCTACCTGTTCACCTTCGGCGGGCTGCTGTTTCTCGCGGAAGTGTTGTGGCGCATCGGATTCCATTACATGAACCGGATCGACGCGCACGGCATCGAGAGCCTCTACATCATCGCGATGGAGGCGCTGCTGGCCGAGGATCCGGCGTTCTTCCACACCAATTTCGCGGGCTCGCTCACCAAACGGTCGCTGAGTTTCGCCACCCGGTTCGAGGAATTCGTGGACACCCTGTCCTTCGATCTGGTGGCGTCGGTGGTGCCGCTGGCGTTCGCGGCGGTGGTGCTGTGGCGCTACGACCCGGTCCTGGTCGCGGTGCTGCTGGGGCTGATCGTGCTGACGGCGGTGCTGATCACGCCGCTGATCCGGCGGCGGCAGCGGCTGGTCGACGAGCGGGAGGCCGCGGTGGCGGCGGTGTCCGGGCACGTGGCCGACAGCGTGGCCAATATCCAGGTGGTGCGGGCGTTCGCGGCCGAACCCGCCGAGGCCGCCGAACATCGCCGCCGGGTCGCCGACCACCGGGTGAAGGCGATGCGTTCCTGGGACTATTCGAATCAGCGCATCGATACGGTGGTGACCCCGCTGGTGGTGGTCACCAATGTCGC
Organism: Nocardia sp. alder85J; assembly: GCF_020176955.2. Classification (GTDB taxonomy): domain Bacteria; phylum Actinomycetota; class Actinomycetes; order Mycobacteriales; family Mycobacteriaceae; genus Nocardia. The sequence continues at coordinate 1,138,519 of NZ_JAIUCZ020000002.1, read as the reverse complement.
CGGGCTGGCGATCGCGCTGGCCTCACACGGCCGGCACGCGGGGGTGGAGATGGTGCTGGTGGCCTTCACCTACTACTGGAACGCCACCTCGATCATGTTCCGGTTCAACATGATCTACCGCCGCCTGGAGAGCGCGCTGACCGAGGCCGCCCAGTTCACCGAACTGCTGCTGACCCCGCCGACGATCCTCGATCCCGCGGATCCGGAACCGTTGCGGCCCGGCGGCACCGAGGTGCGGTTCGAGCAGGTCGTTTTCGGGCATCCGGGCACACCGCCGCTGTTCCGCGGGCTGGATCTGACCGTGCCCGGCGGCGCCAAGATCGGCCTGGTCGGCCGCTCCGGCGGCGGGAAGTCCACGCTGACCCAGCTACTGCTGCGGATGGCCGATGTCGACGGCGGCCGGATCACCATCGGCGGGCAGGACATCTCCCGGCTGCGGCAGGCCGATCTGCGCAGCCTGATCGCCTACGTCCCGCAGGATCCGGGGATGTTCCACCGCACCCTCGCCGACAACATCCGGTTCGCGCGCCCGGGGGCCACCGACGCCGAGGTGCGGGCCGCCGCCGCGGCGGCGCACGTCACCGAGTTCGCCGATGCGCTGCCGCAGGGCCTGGACACCCTGATCGGGGAGCGCGGGGTGAAACTGTCCGGCGGGCAACGGCAACGGGTCGCGCTGGCCCGCGCCATCCTGCGGGACGCGCCGATCCTGCTGCTCGACGAGGCGACCAGCGCGCTGGACTCGGAGAGCGAACTGCTGGTGCAGCAGGCGCTGTGGCGGGTGATGGCCGGCCGCACCGCGCTGGTGGTCGCGCACCGGCTCAGCACCGTCGCGGGGATGGACCGGCTGGTGGTGCTCGACCACGGCCGTGTCGTCGAGGAGGGCACCCACGACGAACTGCTGCGCGGCGAGGGCAGTTACGCGCAACTGTGGCGGCGGCAGTCCGGGGGATTCCTCGGCGCGCCGGTCCGCGCCGGCTGAAAACACCCGGGCCGGGGCCTGTCCGGCCCCGGCCCGAGGCCGTTTCCGCTGCCGCGCGCGGTGATTCGGGGTGGCGCTCAGTCCTTGGCCAGCGCGACGGCGGCCTCGCGCTGGAGGTCGAGGAAGGACTCCGGGCTGACGTCGATGATGACCACCTGGACGGTGCCGCCGGTGAACGCGCTCGGATTCGGCACCTGCGGCGAGACGGGGTCGCCGGTGGCGTAGCCGACGCACAGGCCCTCACCGGAGAGTCCGAACGTACCCGATTGCGCGCGCATCGGCCCGGTGGCGACCGGATGATCGTCGATGTACAGGGTGGTGGTGCCGAGGGATTCGCCGTACGGCCCGGCCTTCTCGCGGACGAACTCCATGCCGAGGGAATGTTTGCCCGACGCCGGCGCCGGGGCGACGAAATCCTGTATCGGAGCGATGCCGAGGAAGTTGTAGACGTAGTGCAGTGCGCCGCCGGCGAGGAACAGCGCGTGGCCGCCGAATCGGGAGCCCTGCGAGAAGATCACCCCCTGCGCGCCGGATTGCAGCTCGACATTGCCGATGATCTTGTAGGAGCGAGCGCGGATGTTGGCCGACACACCCTCGGGAACCGGTGCGGCATCGGGATAGTAGAGGTAGCGGGTACGCGGGGGTTCGGTCTGCGGCCGTTCCACCACCAGAATTTCCACCGCGGTCCGGTCGTCGAGCGGCAGCACGAAATTGTCGCGGGCCTCCTCGTCCCAGGCCGCGATCAGTTCCTTCAGTTTGTCCGGGTATTTGTCGGCGACATTCGCGGATTCGGAGCGGTCGGCGTCGACGTGGAACAGTTCCCACCGGTCCTGGTCGAAATGGCCCCTACCGCTGATCGGCGCGTGCAGCGCCGACGCCTTCCAGCCGTCGGCCCAGATGCCGCGGGTGCCGAGCATCGCGTAGTACTGGCGTTTGCGGGTGGTGGCGGCCTGGGCGTCGTCGAAGCTGTAGCGCATCGAAACCCCGTTCAGCGGATACTGTTTCACGCCGCGGTATTCCTTCGGCATCGGGATGCCGACCACGTCGAGGATGGTCGGCACGACGTCGACGGCGTGATGATATTGGTGGCGGATCTGCCCCTTGGCCTTGATGCCCTTGGGCCAGTGCACGACCATCGGGTCGCAGGTGCCGCCGGAGAACTGCGAGTACCGTTTGAACATCTGGAACGGTGTGGAGAATGCGGTGGCCCAGCCGGTCGGATAGTGGTTGTAGGTGTCGGGGGTGCCGAGTTTGTTCAGATACTTCATGTTCTCGGCGAGGTCGTCGGGATAGCCGTTGAAGAATTTGTTCTCGTTGACCGAGCCGTTCGGGGAGCCCTCACCGGAGGCGCCGTTGTCGGCGCAGTAGAAGACGATCGTGTTGTCCAGTTGCCCGCTGTGCTCCAGGAATTCGATGATGCGGCCCACCTGGGCGTCGGTGAATTCGGAGAAGCCGGCGTAGACCTCGGCCATCCGTGCGAACAGTTTCTTCTCGTCGGCATTGAGGGTGTTCCACGGCCGGACCGCGTCGGCGGCCAGCGCCACATCCTGTGGCAGCGGGTTGATCGGGGTCAGCGCGGTGCCCTGCGGCATGATGCCCTTGCCGATCATGCGGGCCAGCACCCAGTCCCGATAGGCCTCGTAGCCGTCGTCGAATTTGCCCTTGTACTTGTCGGCGTAGTCGGTCGGGGTGTGGTGCGGGGCGTGGTTGGCGCCGGGGCAGAACCACAGGAACCAGGGTTTGGACGGATTGCTGGAGCGCTGGTCGCGCAGCATCCGGATCGCCTTGTCGGCCAAGTCCTTCGAAAGGTGATAGCCCTGTTCCGGAGTGGCGGGCTGCTCGATGAAGTTGTTGTCCTCGACCAGGGCCGGGTACCACTGATTGGTTTCGCCGCCGAGGAAACCGTAGAAGCGGTCGAATCCCTTCTGCAACGGCCACTCCGCCCGGCTGCCGCCGCCGGACACGTCCTCCAGCGGCACGTTGTGATCCTTGCCGAGCCAGAAGGTGCTGTAGCCGTTGTCCTGCAACACCTGGCCGACGGTCGCGCACTGGGCGGGCAGCCGGCCCGCCGAGCCCGGGAATCCGGTGGTGCCCTCCGCGATCGAGGCGAAGCGGTTCACGTGGTGGTTGCGGCCGGTCAGGAAGCAGGAGCGGGTGGGGGAGCACAGGGCGGTGGTGTGCCACTGGGTGTAGGTCAGCCCGTTGTCGGCCAGGCGCTGCATGACCGGCATCTCGATACGGCCGCCGTAGGGCGACCAGGCCGCCATCCCGGTGTCGTCGTAGAGCACCACCAGGACGTTCGGGGCGCCCTCGGGGGCCTTCTTCGTCTCGAAGGGTTTCCAGTCCGGGGTGGAGTCGCGCACGTCGAGGGCGATCTTGCCGTCGAAGCCGTCGGCGATGCCGGTGCCGTAACCGGGTGGGCCGTCGGCGGCGTGGTGATCGCAGCCGGCGACCAGCGGGACCGCCGCCGCGCCCACCCCGGCGGCGGCGAGGCCGCCGAGCATCGAACGTCTCGACAATCCCCGGCGCGGGTGCCGGGAATCGGATTCCTGCGACGGGTGCTGCTCGTCATCGGACGGCGTCATGTCAGCAGGCTAGACAGCGCGCGCAGTTCCGCCGGTCCCTAACCAGATCGCCGTTATCCGAATGCCGCGAATACGTGGCGAATATGACTGCCCGGGTCGATCAGTCGGCGGTCACACAGCGGAATCCGAGATGACAGGTCGCGGTGTCCTCGGACTGGCCCTGCCGGGCGGCGGGCCGGTAACGCAGGCAGTAGTCCGGTGCGCACAGATACGAACCGCCCTTGATGACCCGCCGATCCCATCGCTCGACGCTCACCGGCTGTGGGGCGCAGCAGGCCGCGGGCCGGTCGTGATGGTCCGGACGGTAATGGTCGCGGGTCCATTCCCAGACGTTGCCCGCGATGTCGAACACTCCGTAACCGTTGGGCGGATAGCTGCCGACGGCGGTGGTGCCCGGCCGCGCGGATTGCCCTCGGCCGGGCAGGAATTCCCACGGGAACCGCCCCAGCCAGGTGTTGGCCATCCGCCGTCCGCGCGGCGCGAACTCGTCGCCCCAGGGATAGGTCGCCGCCGCCAGCCCGCCGCGCGCGGCGAATTCCCATTGCGCCTCGCTGGGCAGCGACTTGCCGGCCCACGCGGCGTAGGCGAGCGCGTCCGGATAGGCGATCTGGGTGACCGGATGCCGGGTGCGCCCGTCCAGAGTCGTGCCCGGGCCGCCGGGGTGACGCCAATTCGCCCCGGGCACATACGACCACCACTGCCACCAGTGATCCAGGGGCACCGGCCCGGCGGTGGGCCGGAAGACCAGCGCCCCCGGCACCAGCTCCGCGGGCTCGGCGTCCGGGAAATCGGCCGGATCCGGATCCCGTTCGGCCACCGTCGAATACCCGGTTTCCCGGACGAATCGATGAAAGGCCGCGTTGGTGACCGGATGCGCGTCGATCCAGAAAGGTTCCACACTCGTTTCGCGCACCGGCTGCTCCTCCGGAAAGAATTCCAGCGAACCCATGGCGAATATGCCACCGGGCACCCGCACCATGCCCTTGCGGACCGCCACCGCGTGCCCCGACCCCACCGCGAACCTCCTGCCGATCGACCGGAAAAGACAGTGCGCCGGGCCAACCTACTCCAGCGAGCGAGGCCGGCGGGCCGTTCCCGGACCGGCGTGCCGCAATGGCGTCGCCACGCGCCCCGCCGGCCCCCTCTGTCGCGACGCGCTCGAACAGCGACACGCCACTGCCGGGCGCATCGGGCCGCCGGCGGGGCCACCACGAGAACAAGAACGGTTGCGCCGCAGCAGAATCACCGCCGGGGCAGCGGGGCCGGCCGACGTGGCGGCACCCGGATCAGGCGGGGGCGCCGAACCAGCGGGGCAGGTGAGCGTTCAGATCCTGCTGGTCGTCGCCGATCCAGGCGACGTGGCCGTCGGGGCGCAGCAGGACGGCGGGGGCGTCCAGCTCCTCGGTGGCGTCGGCGACGTGGTCGACCCGGTCCGTCCAGCCGGTCACCGACAGCGTGCCGGTGCGGTCGAGCAGCAGGCCGCGGCCGGTGCGCAGCAGTTCGTAGAGGCGGCCCTGTTTCAGCGGCAGGTCGCGCAGGCGGCGGCCCAGCAGCCGGGGGCCGTCGCCGAAGTCGTAGCGGATGCCGATAGCGGTGATCTTCTCGACCAGCAGGCGGTTCACCTCCTCGATGCCCATCAGTTCGGTCAGCAGCCGCCGCACCGCCAGCGGGCCGGGCTCGGTGGCCAGCAGTGCCATCTGCGCGCGGGTGTTGTCCAGGACGGCGTCGGCCACCGGACGCCGCTCGATCTCGTAGCTGTCCAGCAGTCCGGCCGGCGCCCAGCCGGCGATCTCGGCGGCCAGCTTCCAGCCGAGGTTGAAGGCGTCCTGGATGCCGAGGTTGAGGCCCTGCCCGCCGGTCGGCGGATGGATGTGCGCGGCGTCCCCGGCGATCAGCGCCCGGCCGGACCGGTAGCGCTCGGCCAGCCGGGTGGCATCGCCGAAGCGCGACAGCCAGCGCGGGGAGTGGGCGCCGAGATCGGTGCCGGCCACCGCTTGCAGCTGTGCGCGGAACTCCTCGAAGGTGGGGGCGACCGCGCGCTCGGAGACCGGCCCGGCGGCGGGCACGATGACCCGATACATTCCGTCGGCCAATTGTCCTGCGCCGAAACGCTTCTGGGTCTTGCGAACCTCGGTCGTGACGGTGGCCAAGGTCTCCGGGTCCGCGCTCAACGCCATCTCGCCCAGCAGGGTCTCCACCCGGCTGGGTTCGCCGGGGAAGTCGATGCCGAGCAGTTTGCGGACCGTGCTGCGGCCGCCGTCGCAGCCGACCAGGTAACGCGACCGCAGCGTGCTGCCGTCGGCCAGTTCCGTGGTCACGCCCTGCTCGTCCTGGGTCACGCCGGTCACCTCGCTGCCGCGCCGGATCTCGGCGCCGAGTTCGGTGGCGTGCTCGGCGAGCAGCCGCTCGGTGATCGGCTGCGGGATGCCCAGGACGTAGCCGTGCGCGGTGTCCAGGTGCGGCGGCCACGGCATGTCGATGGCGGCGAAGAAACCGCCGCCGTCGTACCGCTTGCCGAGCGCGAGAAACCGTTCCAGCAGCCCGCGCTGATCCATCACCTCGATACTGCGCACATGCAGCCCCAGCGAGCGGACCACCGGGGTCGGCTCCGGCTCCTTGTCCAGGACGAGCGTGCGCACCCCGCGCATCCGCAATTCGGCCGCCAGCATCAGACCGGTGGGCCCGCCACCGGCGATGATCACATCGAACATGAACCGCCCCAATCCTCGTTTCCGCCACTGCACCGGCCGCCGCACAATGCGGCGCCGCACCCTCGCGAATCCACGATTTCCGCAGGTACCGGCTTCGGCGGGAGATTGTGCCGCATACCCCGGGCCTTGCGGCAAGCCCCCCGATGCGTTATATGTTGAAGTGGGGAGAGAAAACGTCCCCGATTCGGCGTGCCGCCGTCGCGGCAGTCAGCGCCAATGCAGATCCCCGAGCAGCGCGGCCTCACTGCCCCCGTCGGCGAAGACGATCTGCCCGGTCACGAAGTGGTTGTCGGCGCCGCCGAGCCAGCAGATCAGTTCGGCGATCCATTCCGGGCGCCCCGGGAATCCACCGAACGGTTGCGGCGCGGCCGTCTCGACGGCCCGCCGGATGGCGTTGTCAGCGAGAATCCATGCGGCAGCTGGAGTGTCGACCACCCCCGAGGCGACGGCGTTGAGCGCGATACCGGCGCCGGCCCAGTCGGCGGTCGGCGCGGCACGGCGCACCCAGCGATTGAGGGCGCGCTTGGCGATCCCGTAGGCGGCGTCGGTGAGCGCGGGGTTCGCGGCGAGCAGCGCGCGGGCGGCCGGTTCGTCGCCGTCGAGACAGGCCTGCACGATCCGCTCGTCCGCGGGCGCCAGCGCGGAGGTCGACGACACCACCACCGCGCGCGGCGCCGCACTGCCGGTCAGCAACGGCCGCAACCCCTCCAGGGTCGCCACCGCCCCGAAGTAGTTCGTCTCCAGCAGACCGGTGCGGCCGCCACCGGCGATCGCGAGCACCGCATCGATCGGGCCGAGCGCGCTCACCTGCTCGACCAGCGAGCGTCTGCCGTCGGCCGTGGACAGATCGGCGACCACCTCGGCCTCGTCGAGATCGCAGCCGATGACCTCCGCCCCGCGAGCCCGCAGCAATGCCGCCGTCGCCGCGCCGATCCCGGAGGCCGATCCGGTCACCACATACCTGCGCCCGGTGCGACCCGCTCCCGCTGTCATCGAAACCTCTTCCCGGCCTTGGGTACTGCTCACCCGGCGGACCGGGCGGCGGCACAGGTCCGGCGGATCGAGTCCGCGACGATCACGATGCCACAGACGGCACCGATCGTCACCGGCACCGCCTGCCGAGGTGCACCGGGCGGCCCGATGCGAGCGGGCCTGCGCCGACCGGAGTCCCGGACGGCGAAAGATGTTCGGCCACATGGTATCTGCGCCGCGTCAGGGGGATACCGCCTCCGGCGACCCCTCAGGCGCCGGCGCGGGCGACGGCTCCGGCGATCACCACGTCCAGACAGTCCCGGAACAGGTCGTCGACGGTGACGCCGGGGGTGAAGTATTCGGTGATGGCGGCGACCAGGGTGGGGTGCCGGTCGGTGAAGGTGGTCATGTCGAACTCCGCCAGGGCGGCCGGGTCCGGGCGCGGGGCCTGTTCCTCGAGGACGTGGCCGACGGTGAACCGCTGCACCGTCAGCACGATGACCCGGGCCTGCCGCAGCGGCACCCCGCGCTCGGCGAGGGTGCGCATGGACAGGTCGGACAGTTCGGCCATCTTCAGCGACAGCTGGGAGGCTGACAGCACGCGGGCACCGTCGGGGTGCGCCAGCAGGGCGTGGCGCAGCCGCTCGGCGAGGCCGGCCAGCCAGTCCTGCCAGGGTTGTTCCGGCGCGGGCGGGGCGGATTCGCCGAACTCCTGGCCGAGGATCGCTTCGGCGAGCGCGGTGATCAGGGCCGCCTTGTTGGGCAGGTGCCAGTAGAGGGTCGGCTGTTGCACGCCGAGGCGGGCCGCCAGTTTGCGCAGCGTGACGCCGTCGAGTCCCTCGGCGTCGAGCAGGGCGACCGCCTCGGCGACGATCCGTTCTCGGTCCAATGCCAAAATCCGCACCTCCACGGGCAGTCTATCAGTGATAGAGTTCTCTCTATCACTGATAGAGACGCGGCGGCGGGAGTCGTCGCACCGCACAGGAGAACAGCTATGACACAAGGACATTCGATGCTGGAGCGGCTGCACCGGGCGACCCACCGGGTGCCCGGGGTGCCGGAGCACACCGAGCACGGTCCCGGACATCAGGGCACGGCCCGGCACGGCCGGTCACCACGACCGAGCGGCGGTCACCGGGCGCGGCACGAGCGGTGGAACCACACACCCGCGCGGCCGCCGCGCATCCTGGTGGGCTGGCAGCACCGGATCGCGGCCTTCTTCGGGCAGGCGATGCGGTGAAGGCGGCGGTCCTGCACGAGCTCGGCGGGGTGCCCCGCTACGAGGACTTCCCCGATCCGGTGGCCGGCGCGGGGGAGGTGATCATCGAGGTGAAGGCCGTCGCCGTGGAGAATGTCGACCGGATGATCACCGCCGGAACGCATTACGCGAGTGCGGCCTTCGCCGGGCAGTTCCCGATGATCCCGGCCTTCGACGGTGTGGGCACGCTACCGGACGGCACCCTGGTCGGCTTCGGCAACCCGCGCGCACCCTACGGCGCCCTCGCCGAGCGGACCGTGGTGTCCGACCAGGGATATGCCCCGATTCCCGACGGTCTCGATCCGGCGGTCGCGACGGTGCTGGCCACGGCCGTGACCGGCCTGTCGATCAGTACCGCCGCCGGTTTCGCACCCGGGGAGACCGTCCTGATCCAGGGCGCCACCGGGGCGGCTGGCGGTCCAGGTCGCACGCCTGCTGGGTGCCGGGCGGATCGTGGCGACCGGGCGCGACCCGGCCAAGCTGGCGGAGGTGCGCGCACTCGGCGCCGACACGGTCATCGACACGGCGGTCTCCGATGCGGAGCTGGCCCGCGCGTTCACCGCGGCCCGCGGTACCGGATACGACGTGGTGCTGGACTATCTGTGGGGGCGGCCCACCGAGATCCTCTTGCGCACACTGGTTCCGGATTCGTTCACCTTCGCGCCCCCGACCCGGCTGGTCCAGGTCGGTGAGGCGGCCGGGCCCGGCCTCACCGTCACCGCCGCGAGCCTGCGCACCTCCGGGGTCGAGATCTACGGCGCCGCGAAGGGTTCGAATGCGGAAACGATGGCCGAGGGGTACGGCCGGATCGTGGACTGGGCCCGATCGGGGCAGCTGGTCGCCGAACTCGACCGGGTGCCGCTGAGCGATATCGAGAATGCTTGGCGGAGAACCGATTCCACCGGCCGCAGGCTGGTCGTCACACCCTGAGCGGCGAGCGTCACCGGGCCCGGGCGGCGGCCAGGGCGATGCCCACGTAGCGTTCGGCCAGTTCGTGCGGGCCCAGCGGGCCGTCGGGCTGATACCAGCGCGCGATCGACTGGCACATACCGAGCAGGGCGCGAGCGGTCTCGTCGGGGTGTGCGGCGTCGAAGGTGCCGTCGGCGACCCCCACGGTCAGCACGTCGTACAGCACCGTCTCGATCTCCTTGCGGCGGGCGGCGTAACGCTTGCGATTGTCGGGGGACAGGTGGCGCAGTTCCAGATCCAGTGCGGCCAGCCGGGTCCGGTACGTGGTGTGCAGCACCAGCGCCTCGATCACGTTCGCGAACTGTTCCCGGGAGCCGGAACCGGTCGCCGCGGCGGCGCGCACCCGCCCGGCGGCCTCCCCGGTGCCGAGTTCGAGCAGGGTGACGAAGGCGCCTTCCTTGCTCTCGTGGTGATAGTACAGCGAGGGCACGGTCAGCCCGACCCGGCGGGCGATGTCGCGGACCGTGGTGCCGTGGAAACCGTTCTCGTAGAAGGCGTCCAGCGCCGCGGTCAGCAGCGGGGTCAGTTCCAGCGGCTCGTAGCGCCGCCAGTCGGCGGGGGTCTCGGCGGCGGATTCGTGCGTGGCCATCAGACACCGGACAGTAGCCCGCATATAGCGAGCGTTAGATAGTTTGTGACCCATCTCTCGAAGACCACGACATTTCTTGACCCTCCGGGCTTATCTAGCGATCGTTAGATCACCGTCGGCGTGTTGCCGGCCCACGAGGAGGAGTCCATGACCACCGCTGTCATCGTCGATGCCGTGCGCACGCCGTCCGGTAAGGGCAAGCCGGGCGGGCAACTGTCCGGTATCCATCCGGCCGCGCTGTTGTCGCAGGTCCTGAGCGCGCTGGTGACCCGCACCGGTATCGACCCGGGGCTGGTCGACGACGTTATCGGCGGCTGTGTCGGCCAGGCCGGCGAGCAGGCGCTGAACATCGCGCGCAGCGCCGTCCTCGGCGCCGGATTCCCCGAGCACGTGCCGGCCACCACGGTGGACCGGCAGTGCGGCTCCAGCCAGCAGGCGGCGCATTTCGCGGCCCAGGGCGTGATCGCGGGCGCCTACGACGTGGTGATCGCGTGCGGGGTGGAGTCGATGAGCCGGGTGCCGATGGGCACCGCGACCCTGGGCGCCGACGCCAACGGCCCGGCGGTCGCGGCCCGCTACCCCGAGGGTCTGGTCAACCAGGGCATCTCGGCGGAGTTGCTGGCGTCGCGCTGGAAGCTGGACCGCGACACCCTCGACGAGTACTCGGCCCGGTCGCACGCGCGAGCCGCGGCCACCGCCGCCGCCGGTGGTTTCGATGCCGAGATCCTGCCGATCGAGGTCGACGGCGTGGCCCGCACGACCGACGAGACGGTCCGCGCGAGCACCACCGCCGCCGGGCTGGCCGGGCTGCGGCCGTCCTTCCGGGACGAGGCGCTGGGCGCGCGTTTCCCCGAGATCGAGTGGCGGATCACCCCCGGCAACTCCTCCCCGCTGACCGACGGCGCCGCCGCGGTGCTGATCATGAGCGAGGAGAAGGCCGCCGCGCTGGGTCTGCGGCCGCGGGCCCGGTTCCACACCTTCGCCGTCACCGGTAGCGATCCGATGCTGATGCTCGACGGCGTGATCCCCGCCACCCGGCGCGCCCTGGACCGCTCCGGCCTGCGCATCGACGACCTCGACGCCTACGAGGTGAACGAGGCGTTCGCCCCGGTCCCCCTGCTGTGGCAGCGCGAATTCGGCGCCGACCCCGAGCGGCTGAACCCGCGCGGCGGCGCGATCGCCCTGGGCCATCCGCTCGGCGCCTCGGGTGCGCGACTGCTCACCACCCTGCTCAACCACCTGGAGGCCACCGGCGGTCGCTACGGCTTGCAGACCATGTGCGAGGGTGCGGGCATGTCCAACGCCACCATCATCGAACGGCTCTGAGCCACCCGGTAGTCACCGGCCCCAGCGACCGGTTCACCGACTGCCGCACTCGCTACCGGTGGGTGCGGCCGCGGTGGTGCCGGTTGCTGCGGCGACCTGCTCGGACAGCCGAATGCCGATGGCCGCATGCGATCGGCGCGGCGGTGCCCGGCGTCGCTCCGGTACCCACCCGGTGATCGGTACCGCCGCCGGGCCTGCCGTCGGCATGGGCCGCCCGAATCCCGTTGCCGCGGCGGCAAATCCGGGCCTCCGCTGCGACGTTCCGGCCGGCACGACGGGTCGTGCGCCGGTTGCCGTGCGAACGATTCCTGTTGCCGTGGTTGCTCGGCTGTCGGTCGCGATGACGGCCCGACTGCCACGCCGCAGCTGAATGTGGTTGGCGTTCAGCCCGGTTGGAAGAAGGCGAGCAGGCGGCGGGCGGCGTCCGGGGCGGCCAGGGTCTGCTGCATCCGGGCGGATTGCCGGGCGACGGCGCCGGTGCGGTCGAACATCTCGCGTTCGTGGCCGGCGACGGCGGTGCGGACGTCGTGCGGGTGCTCGGCCAGGGCGAGGCCGAGCAGGGCGCCGTCGAGCAGGGCCTGGTTCGCGCCGTGGCCGACCGGCGGCATCAGGTGCGCGGCGTCGCCGATCAGGGTGACTCCCGGCTGCGACGGCCAGGTCAGGCCGGGCGGGAGCGCCTCGAGCGACCTGCGCGCGATGGTGTCGTCGCAGGCGGTGATCAGGGCGGTGCATCGGGGGTCCCAGTCGGCGAACAGGTCGAGCAGCCTGGTCCGGGCCGCGGCCGGGTCGTGGAAGGGGATCGCGCTGGTGGCGAACCAGTCCGGGTCGGAGTCGTGGAAGCCCAGGTAGACGCGGATACGGCCGTCGCCGTTGCGTTGCGCGGTCAGGGTGCGGCCGTCGCCGAGGACCCAGTAGTTGCCGCGGCCGACCATCGCCGCGAGGGCGGGGTGGGTGCGGTCGGCTTCGGGGATGCCGAGTTCGACGACGTGCTGGCCGAGGGGCGCCGGGCGGGCGGTGGTGAGCAGCGCGCGGACCCGGGAGTCGGCGCCGTCCGCGCCGACCAGCAGGTCGTAGGCCGCGGTGCCGCCGTCGGTGAAGTGGAGCAGGCCGTCGCCGGCCCGGTCGATGCGGCGGTCCCACCGCACGGTGGGTGCGGGCAGCGAGTCCAGCAGCAGGGCGCGCAGGTCGGCGCGGTCGACCTCGGGTCGCCCGAGCGGGGCGTCGTCGGGGGTGTCCTCCTGGAGCAGCAGGGTGCCGTCGGGTTCGAGCAGCCGCATGTCCTGGCCCGCGGCGCGGGCGACGGCGTGGAATTCGTCGATCAGGCCCGCGATGCGCAGCGCGCGCTGACCGGTGTGGGTGTCCAGGTCGAGCATTCCGCCCTGGCCGCGGGCGTCGCGCGAGGCGTCCCGTTCGTAGACGACGGCGTCGATGTCGTGCAGGTGCAGGACCCGGGCGAGGGTCAGGCCGGCGAGGCCCGCGCCGGCGATGGTGACGGTCACGGCCGGTTCACCGCCGCAGCCGGGGGGCGAGCGCGGCACGGACGGCCGTGGTGACGGTGTTCGCGGCCGGTTCGGCGGGTTCGGGTTCCAGCAGGCGGCGGATCTGCTGCAACACCTCGCCGGTCGCGCGCCACAGCGGGACGAACAGACCCGCGACCGGCCCGTTGCCGTGGATCGGGCCGTCGGACAGCGCGGTGACCTGCCGGGCGAGGTCGACGGTGGCCGGGTCCCGCAGGACGATGTGCACCTCGTCGCCGGTCAGCCGGATCTCCATCCGGCGGCCGGCGGCCTCCTCCGGGTTCGCGTCGGTGGTCGTCTCCGGGTCCAGGTCGTCGAGTGCGGCGGCGACGGCGTCCGGATCGATCCCGAGTTCGCGCAGCGCCCGCGCGGCCATGCTGTTCTCGGCGCGCAGCATCGCCTCGAGCAGGTGGTGGCTGCCGACGGGTGCGCCGCCGGCCAGCGCGGTGGCGGTGGCGACGGCGTCGCGGATGGCCGGTGTGCCGGTCGGCCACGAACCGGCCGCCGCGGTGTCCGGCAGGTCCGGCGATTCGGCCAGTACGGCGGCGCGGATGCGGCCGATCGGCTCGATTCGCGCGGCCAGTGCCTTCGCACCGACGCCCGCACCCTCGGTGACCAGGGCGAGCAGGAGGTGTTCGGTCCCGATGTGGGTGTGGTGCAGCTGTGCCGCCTCGCGGACCGCCAGATCCAGGGTCTTCTTCGCGCGCGGGGTGAACGGGATGTGGCCGACGGGCTTCGCGGTGCCGGGCTCGACCAGCGCGGCGATCTCGGCCAGCGCCGCCTCCTTGTCGTAGCCGAGCCGGTGCAGCGCCTCCGCGGCGGTGCCGTCGGGCACGTCGAGCAGCCCCAGCAGCAGATGTTCGGTGCCGATGTAGTTGTGCCCGAGGTGTCGCGCCGCCTCCTGGGCGCGGACGACGACCTGCCGGGCTTTGACCGTGAATCTCTCGAATGGCATGTTCCCATGGTCGCAACCCTGTCAATACACTGTTATAGACAGGGTGACCGTAGTGAAGGGAGGGTGCGATGGAGTCACCGTCGGACTGGGAGGACCGGCTCGCGCGCTGGCAGGACGAGTTGGCGCTGTTCGAGCAGCTGGACGAGGCGCCCTGGGTCACGCTGACCCGGGCGGAGACCGAGACCGGCGTGTCACGCTCGGCCCTGCGGTCCTGGTATCGCAACGGCGAGATCCGATCCCGGCTGGTGGACGGCCCGAACGGGCCACAGCGGCTGGTGCGGCTGGACGCGGTGATCGAGCGCGCCGCCGCCTCGCCGCGCATTCAGCGCCGGGCGGAACGGGAGGTCGGCCTGGAGGCGCAGGTGGCGCTGCTGCGGCATCGGGTCGACCAGCTCGAGTTGCGGCTGGCCGCGCTGGAACGGAAGTAGGCGCCCGGTCCCGGTCCGGCCGGAATGTCGGTACCGTGTGCGACCCTTCGGACAGCCCTACCCACGGCCGGAGGAGATCGACATGGCCGCCACCGAGGACAGCCCCGAGGTCCGACTCGTCACCCATTGCCGCCGCTGCCACGGCTGGCTCGTCTCGGCGGCTTCGGTCGCCGAGGGTATCGGGCCCACCTGCGCCGTGCGCGAGCGCGCCGAACAACGCGCGGCCGCCCGCGCGGAACTGACCCTGTTCGACATCGCCGCCTGAATCGTCGCGCGGCGGAACGCTTCCCGGCCACGCACGGCCGCCACCGGCGAGGCCCGCGGCGGATCCGCACGGGGTCCGTCCGGACCGGCGACGTCCCGCACCGGAACCGCGGTGTCGTGAAATGGGCTGCGCGAGGGGGTTTCGGCCGGAACCTCGGGAATGCCGATACCGGCAACACAGTGGCGACGTCGACCGGGGTGCGCGAGTAGTGGACGTCGGTGCATCGAATCACACTGCTGTGATGCACAATTGACCCCACCCGGAGCGCGCTGGGCAGATCGGCGCTCCGGCACCGGATTTGCTGCGTTTTCGAAGGATGATCGATGAGGACCGTCACCAGGCTGTCGTTGAGTGTGCTGGCGGTCGCCGCACTGCTGTCCGGCTGTAAATCGAGCACGACACCCGTGAGTGCACCCGTGAGCGGCGGCGCTCCGGCGGGGTCCAGCCAGCAGGGGCCGATGAGCCCCGGCGATGCCGGGCAGTTGCTGGCCACGCTGCCCGTCAAGGCCGGCGTCGGAATGGCCGGATACAGCCGCGACAAGTTCGGCACGGCGTGGACCGACGACAACGACGCCCCCGGCGGGCACAACAAGTGCGACACCCGCAACGACATCCTGCGGCGGGATCTCACCGACGTCGCGCCCGCCGCCGGCTGCCAGATCCAGTCCGGCACCCTGCACGATCCGTACACCGGCAAGACGATCGGCTTCGAGCGCGGGCCGAAGAGCACCACCGTGCAGATCGACCACATGGTTCCCCTCGGTGATGCCTGGGAGACCGGCGCGCAGCAGTTGAGCGTGGCGCAGCGCACGTCCCTGGCCAACGATCCGCGCAATCTGATGGCGGTCGACGGCCCGACCAACGAGGCCAAGGGCGACGGCGACGCCGCGGAGTGGCTGCCGCCGGTGGCGTCGTTCCGCTGCGTCTACGTCGAACATCAGATCCAGGTGAAGTCGATCTACGGCCTGTGGGTGACGCAGGCCGAGCGCGACGCGATGGACCACATCCTGCACAGCTGCTGAGCCGGACCGGCCGCCGGGCACAGCCACGGCCCGCGTGGCGGTCCCGGCCGCCCGTCCGAACCCGCCACCACTGGGAATGCCGGTCCCGGAACGGTTTTCGCGTGCCCCGTGCGAAGATCGAATTCGGGTCCGATACGGGAGTGGGCATGAGTCACGATTCGGGTAGTGGGAATTCCACGGGCAGTGGTGCGCCGGTGGGGCCGGTGGCGACGTCGGGGAGCGGCCCGGCCCCGCTGTACGTCGATCCGGCCGAGCTGGCGACGCCGACCAAGGCGATCACCGCCGCCGGCACCCATCTGAGCACGCTGGAGCTGCAACTGGGCCTACTGCTGGTGGCGGAGACGGTGGACACCGTGCTGTCGGATACGGGCCCCTTCGGCGACTCCGCGGTGCAGTCGGCGTGGCATTCGTTCCACACGGCGTGGATGGCCGAGACCAAGGTGTCGGCGGGCGCGGTGACGGAGGCCGCGAAACTCGTCTCCGACAGCGCCGCCTCGTATCAGGAGGGCGATACGACCGGCGGCCGGGTCGTCGGCAGCGTGTCCGGCGGCTGAGCAGCGACGATGGGCAAGGCCGACAAGCCCCGCGACCCCACCGCGAGCGCACCGGCGGCAGAGCCGGACCCCTCGCTGCTCCGGTCGCCGCATGCCAAGGCTCTGCACATCGCCTTGGAAGCGCTGGACACGCTGCGGTCCCATCCGCAATTGGTGCAATGGTTTCCGAAGCTCGGCCGGTTCGCGCTCGACACGGCGCTGGGCATTCCCGGTCCCGACGGTGATCCCGCCGTCATCGCGGATATCGCGCACCGATACGCCGAGGCCTCGCACGTCAATGTCGCTGTGGTCGAGGATCTGTCGGTGATCTCGTCGTCCTCGTTGCCCGCGGCCTGGCGCGGCCGCGCGGGCGAGACGGCCGGCCAGGCGATCGGCGGTCTGATCGGCCAGGTGTCGGAGGCCTACCAGACCTATGAGCAGGGAGCCTTCGCGCTGGGCACTTTCGCGACGAAGCTGACGACCGCCAAGAACAGGGACAGTGCCGGGGCCGAGCAGTTGCGGATTGCGCGGCAGCATGCGAACGGGTCACCGTCGCAGCAGCAGTGGGTGACGATCCTCTCCGATGCCGCGACCGGTTGTCACACGCGGCTCACCGCGGCGGTGCTGCGCGACGGCGCCGCCGACGATCTGAACACCCTGCTGGGCCAACTGACGGCGAATGCACGGGCCCACACCATCAATTCGCCCGGGATAGATCCGCTGACGGCGGTTCTGCTGTCCTACACCGGGGACGTCGGTGCCTCCGCCTATGCGCCGAACCAGATACTCACTCCCGCACAGTTGCAGCGGGCCTCGCAATTGCTCGACTCGATGTCGGCGGCGGATCGAGCGGCATTCGAGTCGATGCTGGCCGGCGCCCGATCGCCGCAGGAGGCCGCCTACCTGTGGAAGGCGCTGGCGGCCGGCTATTCGGTGAAACAGCTCGGCCGGTTCGACACTGTGATCCGTCCGCACGGCAACGATCCCAGCTGGCTGTCGAATCACCTGAATCCTCATCTCGGCAGCCAGGATCCGCTGGTGGGACCGGACGGCAAGTACACCCCCGGCTATCGGGGGCAGACCGGGACCACCACTCCCGATCGCGGCAAGCCCGGCTGGGTGTACAACTGGGATTTCTACAGCCAGCGTGATGTGCCCGATTGTGTTGCCGCGTCCACGGTGATGGCGAGGGCGCAGAGCGATCCCGTCTACATGCTGGGTCTGACCACCGGGCAGGGACCGATGGGCGGATCGCATCCCGGTGACGACCGGCCCGCTACGGTGGCACAGCGAGTGCAGGACGCGTATCGGGGGAATTACGATGCCTCGGGCAAGGATCCGGCCCAGAATGCGAAGGTCCTGTTGAATTCGACGACCGGCAATACGTACACCACCGTGTCGACGGGCACCGCCGCGTCTCGGCAATCGGTGCTCCCGCAGGTGGAAGCGGCGCTCGATCAGGGCAAACCCGTGCCGGTCGACGTGGTGGATCCCGGCAGCACCTCCGCACACCAGATGATGATCATCGCGGCACAGGGTGACGACCTGGAGATCTACAACCCGTGGGGTTACACCGAATGGGTGACGAAGGAGCAATTCGTGAACGGCCAACTCGGTGATCTGACCGGAAAGTCACCCACCGACGGCCTGCCCACCGCCTATCAGGTGCTGCTACCGCAATGACAGTTCCGCACCGCCCCGACGACGAACTGTGGGACCTGGACGTCGGGCAGGCGCTGCGGGCCGGGCTCGGCGACGACGAGCGGGCGCGGATGTTCCTGTTCGGCGATGCGGCGATCGCCGCCGCTCGCGATGCCGAGGATTTCGGGATCGCGCCGTATTCGATGCTGTTCCTGTCCGGGTGTGTGCGCAGTATGGGCCTGGCCGCGGCGCTGGAGTTGCCGGAGCCGGTGATCGGGGACGAGGCGGTGATCGTGGTGCGGTCCTGGATGATCGCCGCGCACACGGCCGCCGGTGCGGATCTGAGCCGCGAATTCCGGTTCGCCCAGTGGCTGGAGGCGGTCGGCATGCTGATGTCGGCCCGGCGCCGGGCCCAGGACGAGGCGGCGGGCGAGAGCGCCGAGATAGCCCGCGCCGAGGATGGCGATCCGGTGAACGGTGCCGGGGAACCGGGAAGCGGTGGCGACGGTCCCGGCGGTGACGACCGGCAGTCCGGCGGCGGCTGACAGGCGGCGCGGTCCGACCCGGCCCGATGCACCGCTCCGGTTCACAACGGGCAGGCGGTGTTCCGCAGCGTCCAGGCGCCGTGGTGGTGCAGGGTGGTCACACTCAGCGGCGGCACGTCCACTCGCCAGAACGAGTGGGCGGGGGCGTCGAGGGCGATCAGGACGCAGGCCCGGACCACCGCGGGGTGGGTGACGGCCAGGATCCGTTGTGGTTGTGCGGCAACCTGTTCGAGCCATGCGCGCACCCGGTCCACCAGGTCGGTGCGCGATTCGCCGCCGTGGCCGCGGAATCCGGGATCGGTGAGCCAGGCGGCCACCGATTCGGCCGGGATCGCGTCCATGGCCGCACCGGCCCACCGTCCGCAGTCCAGGTCGGCCAGCGCGGGTTCGACGGCACCGCAGACGCCCAGTGCCGCAGCGGTTTCCGCGGTCCGTGCCTCCGGCCCGATCCGGATCGCCTCGGGCCGGAGAGCGGCGGGCAGGCCGGCGGATCGCTGGATCGCGCGCAGTCCCTGCGGGTCCAGCGATTCGTCGGCGGGGAACCGGGCGGCGCGCACGGCGTCGGTGAGCGCGTGGGTCACCAGGGTCAGCCGGGTGACCGCGCTCATCGCGGGAGGCGGGCGGTGGTCACGGGAACTCTCCTCGGGCTCCGGGGGATCACGGGTCCCCGCTGCGGATGCAACGGCACGACGTGCCTCACCCTACGAAATCCGCCGCCGCAGCGGGCGATCGGGATGCCCGGAGGTTCAGAACCGGGTGGCGTGGTAGCCGCCGACCGCGGACAGCGAGATGACCTTGACGTGGTCGCCGGTGTGCGGGGCCTCCACGACCTTGCCGTCGCCGACGTAGATCATCACGTGGCCCGGGTTGCCGTTGTTGAATTCCGCGTCCGGGAAGATCAGATCGCCGGGTTTCAGGTTACCGGGGCTGACCGTGTTGTTCTTGGTCGCGTTGTACTGTTCGGAGGCGGTGCGCGGCACGTTCTTGATGCCGGCCTGCTCGGCCGAGTACTGCACCAGGCCCGAGCAGTCGAAGGCGTGGGGGCCCTCGGCGCCGTACACGTAGGGGTCACCGACCTGGTCGAGTGCGGTCTCCAGGAATTTCTTGGTCTTCGCGTCGGTGACGCCGCTGATCATGCTCTGCACCTGGGTGCCCGTCAGCGGGGTGGTGTAGCTCAGCGGGGTGGAGTTGTTGCTGGAGTAGTCGCTGCTGACGACGGTCGGATGGGTGTCACCGACGGTCTTGGCGTAATCGCGGATCTGGGTGTCGGCACTGGTGACATCGGCGCAGACATTGTCCATGGCGGTGAAACACGCCTTGATCATCGGCCCCTCCTTCGCGTAGGAGGGCGGGGACGGCAGGCTGACGCTGTGCAGGGCACTGTCCAGATCGCTGATCGCGGACTCGATCTTGCCGCAGGTGGTGGCGGTGATCCCGGCGACACCGGCGATCTGGGTGCCCACATCGCCGTCGTCGCCGACCAGGGACAGTCCGACATTCTTGATGTGGGAGACGTTCTGGTTGTAGATCGTCGACAGTTTCGAGGTGTTGGTGGTGTCGGCCAGATCCTTGTAGTTGGATTTGTCGTCGCCCTTGGCGGGCTTGGTGATCAGATCCTCGAAGCTGGGCGGCGCGGCGGTGTTGCCGGTGCCGAGCTGATTGGTCAGATCCCAGATGTACTGGCCGGCGGAGATGACCAGCGCCTTGAGCCCGTCCGAGGCATTGTCCTGCGCGCGCAGCGCCAAGGCCTTGGCTTTGGTGTCACCGACACTCGCGGTCGCCGCCATGCCCCGTCAGCACCTGCCTCCCACCGAATTCACAGCTACCGACGACTATGACGCATTCCCAGCGGTGGGGGCACCGCGTCGGGTGCCGTCACTGTGGCGGGCGGGCGGCGGCGACGTATTCGGCTGCCTTCGTGTGCAGGTGCCGCAGCAGGATCTCCTGGTCGTTGAGCGGGAATTCGGTGACCGCGCGGGAGGCGAGCATGGACTGGGTGGCTTCGAGGGTGTTGCAGTCCTGGAGGCCGAATTCCTTGAACGTCAGGGCGGCCAGTTCCTGGCGCAGCCGGTCGGTGGCGGACTTCGCGGGTGCGAAATAGCAGGTGCCCTCGAAGAGGTGGCTGTCGGGCCCGGTGGGCCAGTAGTGGTAGGTCAGGTACCAGCCCGGCGCCCACACCACGATCATGAAGTTGGGGAAGAAGATGTAGGAGTCCAGGCCCCAGGCGGGGTGCCGGGCCGGATTCAGCCCGGGGGGCAGATTGTCCAGGGCGGGGATGTCGGGGCGGTCCCAGGCGCCGAAATTGCCGCTGCGGAGCGCTCTTTCGATCGGCTTGACCATGTTCAGGTCCTTCGGCGGCGCCATGCCGCCCCAGGAGGACACCATGCCGTGCGGCCCGTCGAGCGTGTAGTGCAGCGCCTCGAAGCCGAAGCCCTGGAGTTTCGTCGACTCCCCGGACACGTACTGTTTCGCGTGCAGGATCGGCGCGTGGTAGAACTCGGCGAAGGCGTCGATGTAGAGCTTCCAGTTGCTGCCGACCTCGGCGCGGTACTTGTAGACCTCGGTGAATTCCCCGAAGGGGTAGCCCTCGAGGCCCGCGGCCAGCTCGCCGAGGTAGTCGCGCAGCGGGGCGGCGTCGTCGTCGAGGTTGACGAAGACGAAGCCCTCCCACACCTCGCAGCGCACGGATTTCAGCCCGTACGCATCCTTGTCGAGATCGAAGAATTCCTGTTCCTGCTGCACGAAGGTGAGTTCACCCTCGAGGCTGTAGCGCCAGGCGTGGTACTTGCAGGTGAACTGGCGGCAGCTGCCCGCGACCTCCTTGCCGGGATAGTCGTTCCACACCAGTTTGTTGCCGCGGTGGCGGCAGATGTTGTAGAAGGCGCGAATCCCGTCGTGTGAGTCGCGGACGATCAGCAGGGAGGCGGCCACGACGGCCAGTTCCCTGGTGAAGTAGCTGCCCTTGCGCGGAAGTTGTTCCACCCGGCCGACATTGAGCCAGGTGCGGGCGAAGATCGCCTGCCGCTCCTGCTCGTAGTGCTCCGGTGAGATCGAATCCTCGAAGGAGACCGGGCCGGTGCCGAGGTGCGGGTAGTGGTGGGTCCACGACCCCTCCGCGGGCTTCGCGAAATGTGGCATGCCGAGTCCTTTCCACAGCCACCGTCTGCGGCCGGCGGCGCTTCACAACACCTCCGACACTAGCCGTTCGTCAAGCAGATTACTAGTCGATCGTAAAGTGCGAAGCTTGCCGTTCGGCTAGTAGGATGCGGGGATGACCTCCGCCGCGCGCCCGTCCGCCTGGGACCACGATTCCCGGCAGCGTTTCCTCGACGCCGCCGTGGCGCTGTTCGTGCGGCACAGCTTCGCCGGCACCTCGTTGCAGATGGTCGCCGACGAACTCGGGGTCACGAAAGCCGCTGTCTACTACCACTTCCGGACCCGCGACCAGTTGCTGCTGGCGGTGATGGAACCGATGCTGTCGCAACTGCGGGAGGTGATCCGGACCGCCGAGCAGCAGCGCGGTCCGCGCGCGCAGGCGGAGTCGATGCTGACCGGATATGCCGCGATGGTCGCGGCCGAGCGCTCGACGGCCTCGGTGCTGACCACCGATCCGAGTGTGCTGCGGGTGCTGCGCCATCACGAGCAGTGGCGCGACGTGATCGACCGCCCGCCGGTGCTGCTGGCCGCGGCGGATCCCGGCCCGCTGGGCCCGGTGCACGCCACGGCCGTGCTGACCGGGCTGGCCGGCGCGGCCTCCGGCGCTCCGGCGGAGATGGACGCGGACGCCCTGGCCGCCGCCCTGCTCGACACCGGCCGCCGCATCCTGGGCTTGCGCCCGCCGCGGCGCAAGGCGCCCTGAGTCCGAACACCTTCCGGCAGCGACCATCCGCCCCGAATACTGTCCGCCGGCAGCCCATCCCGCCCGGGACCTGCTCCGGCGGCGAGCATACCGCTCCACGGTACTGTCCGGAGCGGGGCTGGGCCTGGAAAGCATTGTCCCGCAGCCGGTGTCGCTGCCGCGGCGTGGCTACTTCACGACGGCGCGGGCGCCGGCGGCCTCGAGTTTGACTCGTCCGGCCTCGGCGGCGTCGCGGTCGACGCGTTCCAGGATGGGTTTCGGGGCGGCCTCGACGAGGTCCTTGGCCTCCTTGAGCCCGAGCCCGGTGATCATCTCGCGGACGGCTTTGATCACCTGGATCTTCTTGTCCCCGAACGATTCCAGGATCAGATCGAATTCGTCCTGCTCCTCGGCCGCGTCGACCGGGGCGGCCGCGGTGGCGACCGGCACGGCCACCGCGGCGGTCGCGGTGACCCCGAACTGGTCCTCGAACGCCTTCACGAACTCCGCGAGTTCCAGCAGCGTCATATCTTTGAAGACATCGAGCAGTTCCTCGATGGACATCTTGGCCATGGGGTCCCCTTGTGCAACAGACCAGGCGATATCTCCATGATAGGGAGCGGCCGGGCGGCACGGGGTTTCAATCGTGTGTCCGCGCGGCACGGCCACGGGGTGCCGGGGCGGGCCGGTGTCACCGTCGCCGGCGGGATTCGAGTGCCCCGGATCCGGGTGGCCGGTGCGCGGTTTCGGCGAGGTCGTATCGATCTCGTTGCGGCTATTGGTGATTCGAGTCCGGCGGGGTGGTCTCGGGTTTGGTGTGCAGGAGTTCGCGGACCTGCGCGGCGGCGCGCAGCATGCTCTCGCTGATGAATTCGCTGAAGCGGGCGATGTTCTCCAGGCGGTTCGCGGCGGGGGTGTCGCGACCGAGGACGGTGACGCCGCGGCGGGCGATCTCGGCCATGCGGGCGATGCCCTGGGCGCCGGCGATCGTCGACTGGTACCAGACGTCCTCGTCGACGAAATAGCGCTCGCGGCGGCGTTCGTCGCGTTCGCGGCGGATGAGGCCCTGTTCCTCGAGGAAGGTGATCGCCTTGGAGACCGACGCCGGGCTGACCTGGAGGTGTTCGACGAGCTGAGCGGCGGTGACGCTGCCGGTGTCGGCGACGAACAGGCAGGTGAGGACCCGGGCGGTCATCTTGGGCAGGCCCTGCTGCATCAGCAGGGTGGTGAACGCCTCCTCGTATTCGCGCACGGCCTCGTCGTCGCGGCCGTGGCTGCGCGCCCCCGGGCCGCGGGCCGGGGCCGGCTTGCGCCGGCGGGCGCGGTGCTCGGTGGCGCGGTGGGCCAGGTCGGCGCGATAGGCGGTGGGGCCGCCGTTGCGGCCGACCTCGCGGGTGATGGTGGAGGTGGGGCGGTCGAGGCGGCGGGCGATCTCGGCGTAGGCGAGATCGTCGGCCAGCCCCAGCGCGATCTGCCGGCGTTCCTGCTCGGTGAGTCTGCCTCCGGGCACCGCGCCCTCCTTCCGTCCGGTGTCGCCACCATAGCATTCACTTTCAACTCAATGCAACGACCGAAGTGGTTTACATTGCGTTAGATTTCCACCGGTTGCAACGATTAATAGGTCATGAGCTGCATGGATGAATTTTATGTGCAACGACAGTATTGCCTGATTCGAGAACGCAACGTAGCGTTTGCGATGTCAGAAACAAGCAGTTCGCAAGGAGAAGATCATGCAGAAGTTCGACACCCCCGCCGCCATCGCCGCGGTCGTGGACATCGCCGCCGGGCGGATCCAGGTCATCGCCGCCGATCGCGCCGATACCGTCGTGGAGGTCGCGCCGGCCGATCCGGCCAAGGGTCGTGACGTGAAGGCGGCGGAGCAGACCGTCGTCGACTTCACCGACGGGGTGCTGCACATCAGGACGGCCGGTTCCGGGAATCGGTACTTCGGTTCCACCGGGGCCCTGGAGGTCACCGTCCGGTTGCCCGCGGGTTCCCGGGTGGAGGCCCATACCGAAAGTTGCGAGCTGCGCGGTGTCGGCCGTCTCGGCGATGTCGTCTTCGAGGGCGCCTACCGGCAGATCAAGCTGGACGAGGCCGCGGCGGTGCGCCTGACCGCGATCGACGGTGACGTCGAGATCGGCCGCCTGGGTGGCCCGGCGCAGATCACCACCGCCCGCGGCGCCATCCGGATCGGGGAGGCCGTGCGCGGTGCGGTGGTGCTGCGCACCGAGATGGGCGACATCTCCGTCGGCGCGGCCCCCGGGGTGTCCGCGTCCCTGGACGCCGGCACCGGCCACGGCCGGGTCGGCAACGCCCTGAAGAACGACGGCGCCATCGCCCTGGACATCCGCGCGACCACCGGGCACGGCGACATCGTCGCCCGCAGCCTGTGAAAAGAGTGACTCCCATGACGAACCCGGCCATCGAAGCGCACGGATTGCGCAAGTCCTACGGGGACAAGGTCGTACTCGACGGCGTGGACCTCACCGTCCCCGCGGGCAGCGTCTTCGCGCTGCTCGGCCCGAACGGCGCCGGCAAGACCACCGTGGTGAAGATCCTGTCCACGCTCATCACGGCCGGTCCCGGCAGCGGTGCGATCCGCATCGGCGGCCACGACCCGGCCGCCGACCCGCGGGCGGTGCGGGCCGCGATCGGCGTCACCGGGCAGTTCTCCGCGGTGGACGGGCTGATCACCGGCACCGAGAACATGCTGCTGATGGCGGATCTGCACCATCTGCCCCGGCGCGCCGGACGGCAGGCCGCGGCCGAGTTGCTGCGGCGCCTCGATCTGGCCGAGGCCGCGGGTAAACCGGCCTCCACCTACTCCGGCGGGATGAAGCGCCGCCTGGACATCGCCATGACCCTGATGGGCAACCCGCGGATCATCTTCCTCGACGAACCGACCACCGGCCTGGATCCGCGGGCCCGGCACACCATGTGGCAGATCATCCGCGAACTGGTCGCCGACGGCATCACCGTCTTCCTCACCACCCAGTATCTGGAGGAGGCCGACCAGCTCGCCGACCGGATCGCGGTGCTGCACGACGGCGGCATCGTCGCCGAGGGCACCGCGGCGGAGTTGAAACGGCTGGTCCCGGGCGGGCACGTCCGGTTGCGGTTCACCGACCCGGCCGCCTACCGGGCCGCCGCCGCGGCACTGGGTGCGGCCGGGCGCGACGACGAGGCATTGTCGTTGCAGATTCCCGGCGACGGCAGCCAGCACGCGCTGCGTGCGGTGCTCGACGGCCTGGATGCCGCCGGTGTCCGGGCCGAGGAGCTCACCGTCCACACCCCCGATCTCGACGATGTGTTCTTCGCCCTGACCGGATCCGATCACCGGCCCGGGGCCGGTATTCCCGAGGAGGCCCGCCGATGAGCGCCGCGACCCTGGCCCTGCGTGATTCGTCCACCATGCTGCGCCGCAATCTGCTGCACGCGCGCCGCTATCCGTCGCTGACGTTGAACCTGTTGCTGACCCCGATCATGTTGCTGCTGTTGTTCGTCTACATCTTCGGCAACACGATGAGTGCGGGGATCGGCGGCGCGGGCCGCCCGGCGTATCTGGCGTATGTGGTGCCGGGGCTGCTGCTGATGACCATCGGCAGCACCGTGATCGGGACCGCGGTGTCGGTGTCCAACGATATGACCGAGGGCATCATCGCCCGGTTCCGCACCATGGCGATCCATCGCCCCTCGATACTGATCGGGCACGTCGTGGGCAGCGTGTTGCAGTCGGTGGCGAGTGTGGTGCTCGTCGGCGCGGTCGCGGTGGCGATCGGGTTCCGCACCCACGCCACGGCCCTGGGCTGGCTGGCGGCGTTCGGGCTGCTGGTGTTGTTCGCCACGGCGCTGACCTGGATCGCGGTCGGGATGGGGCTGGTCAGCCCGAATGCCGAGGCCGCGAGCAACAATGCGATGCCGCTGATCCTGCTGCCGCTGCTGTCCAGTGCCTTCACCCCGCTCCACTCGATGCCGGGCTGGTTCCAGCCGATCGCCGAGTACCAGCCGTTCACCCCGGCCATCGAGACCCTGCGCGGCCTGCTGCTCGGCGGCGCGATCGGCCACAACGGGTGGCTGGCCGTGGGCTGGTGCGCGGGGCTGACGGTGCTGGGTTGGTTCTGGTCGACCTCGACGTTCGATCGCGATCCGGAATAACCGCATGGCAGCAGGCATACCGCCGCCTCGCACCCGTCCCGCCCCAGGGCGGCGTACTCCGGCACCACGCCGGGATACGCCGCCCTCGCGGCGTTTCCGGGGTGGGATCGCACCGCGCGAGCGCGGCCCGCCGGGATTCAGGGGGCGCGGCGCAGCTGGGCGAGGGCGCGTACGTCGCGGTCGACGGCGAACCAGACGGTGAGGCCGTCGCGGCCGCGGTCGGTGTAGACGTCGATGTGCTCGCCGGTGCGGACGGGTTTGTGGGATTCGAGCACGTAGCGGTGCGGGCGGGCAGTGAGATCGCTTGCGCCGGTGGTGTATTCGTGGATGGCGGCCCAGTAGGCGGTGGCGGCGACCCGGCCGCCGGGGTCGAAGTCGGTGCGCCGCAACGGGAATCGTTCGCCGATGCTGGCCGGTAGCGGGGCCCGCAGCCAGGGCCGCCAGGCCGGGGGGTCGGCGGCGGCGGTGGTGGCCATCAGTTGCAGGTAGCGGTCGGAGATGCGGGCGGGGTTGCCGGTGTCGGGGTTGAGATGCACCCAGAAGCCCTCGGTTTCGACGAGGCCGCCGTTGTCGGCGTCGATGCGCAGCCGCATCGACGACCACATCGAGGCCAGGCCGGAGCACCAGCGGCGCAGTCGCAGCTGGGCCGGGTAGGCGATCGGCTCGACGATGTCGACGACGGTGCGCCGGACGGTCCAGTGCGGGTTCTCGGCGAGCAGGTGTTTGCCGGCGAGGTGTTCGATACCGGTTTCGTGGAGGTGGCGGGCGATGCCGTCGGGGCGCAGGCAGTCGTCGCCGTCGAGGTCGGTGGGGGTCAGTCGCCGGGTGAGGTCGAAGATGTGCCCGGCCGGCGGCAGCGGTGACAGCGGCTGGTCCACCGCCGGTTGCGCTGCCCGCGATACCCGGGCGAACGGATTCGTCATCGGCAAACCTCGTGGTTCCTCGATCGATCGGCAAGCGTGGCAACGGCATCCGTGCCCGCCCGCCACCGACGGTGCTATCGAGGGTAATGCAGGATCACCGCCGGTGGTGTGACCCGCGGCCGTGGCGGGTCAGGCCAGCAGGGCGTGGGCGGCGGTGTAGCCGACCAGTGCCGCGCCGAGTCCGGCGACGATGCTGACGGCGACGTTCATCACCGCGTAGAAGCGGGCGCGCTGTTCCAGCAACCGGATCGTCTCGTAGCCGAAGGTGCTGTAGGTGGTGAGGGCGCCGCAGAATCCGGTGCCGAGCAGGGCCAGGGTGGAGCTGCCGGCCGCGGCGCCGGTGAGCGCGCCGAGGATCAGGCAGCCGATCACGTTCACGGTGAGGGTGCCCCAGGGGAACACGCTGTCGTGGCGGGCCTGCACGGCCCGGTCGGTGAGATAGCGCGCGGGTGCGCCGACCATGGCGCCGAGCAGGACGAGGACGACGGTCACGAGGCGTTCTCCTGCTGGTAGGCGTCGACTTCGTCCGGTTCGCCGGTGCCGATCGGCAGGACCGCCCGGCCGAGGGTGACACCGCCGAGGACCGCCGGCAGCGCGACCAGCAGGGTGCCGGCGAGATAGCAGAACGCCAGCGGGGCGGAGCCGGGTTGCAGCAGATTGCGGGTCTCGACGGCGTAGGTGGAGAAGGTGGTGAAACCGCCGAGGATGCCGACGCCGAGGAACGGGCGGACCAGCGGGTGCACCGCGCGGGTCTCGGTGACGTAGACCATGAGCAGGCCGATGGCGAAGCAGCCGGTGACGTTGGTGACGAAGGTGCCCCACGGGAACGCCCCGGGCCGGGTGGGCAGCAGGTGCGCGATGCCGTAGCGGGCCAGTGCGCCCAGGCCGCCGCCGGCGGCGATCACGGCCAGGACGGCGCCGTGCCGGCGGGCCAGTTCGCGCCGCTGTGCGGGGATGTGCAGATCGATGTCGGGATCGACGGGACGGCCGACATCGGGATCGACGGGACGGTTTTCGGGCACCACGGACTCCTACTCGAACACAAGACTTCTGGTCAAGTAGGGACTGTTGGTGACGTGCCCGTCACGGTTGTTCCGGAGGTCCGGAGCGGCGAGCCCCACCGCCGCACCCGGCCACCTTAGCGGATCGGGGCCGGGCGCGCAGTGATCGCGGCCACCCCGCCGCGACCTCACAGCGCGATGAGCCGGTTGCTGCGGCCGCGCAGCCGCAACGCGGCCGCGAGCGTGCAGGCGGTGGCGACGGCGAGCAGGGTGAGGCAGGTGGTGGCGGTGACGCGGGTGTCACCGGCGAGGGCGGCGCGCAGGCCGCGGGCGGCCCAGTAGCCCGGCGAGATCGGGGCGGCGACGTTCACCCAGTGCGGCAGCACCGACAGCGGGACCAGGGCGCCGCCGAGGCTGCTGAGCAGCATGCCGCCGATGTCGTAGGCGGCCGACAGCTCGCCCATGCTGCGGGCCAGCACGCCCAGCAGGGTGCCCAGTCCCAGCAGGGTGGCGCTCCAGCTGAGCAGGACCGCCGCCAGCAGCCAGGGGTGCGCCGGGCGCAGGCCGAGGGTGACGACGGCGAACACCACGATCAGCACCTGCTGGGCCAGCAGTGCGGTGAACGCGGGAACGGCCTTGCCCGCGAACAGTTCCGCCGGATGCGCGGCGCTCGCGCGCAGCCGGTCCCAGGTGCGGGCCAGCCGTTCGGTGAGGATCGCGCCGCCGGAGATGCTCAGCGCCAGCAGGGAGAAGGTGACGAGGGTGCCGACGACGGCCTGTTCGGTGCCGGCCGCGGGGCCCTGCGCGGCGGTGTACAGCGGGCGCAGCAGGGTGAGGAACACCAGCGGCAGGATCATCCGGCTCAGCACCGGGCCCGGCTCCCGGCGGACCAGCAGCAGGTTGTGGTTCACCAGAGTGGCTGTGCGGGTGAGAGTTTCAGGCAGCGGCATGGTCGTTCTCCGGATCGGCGAGGGAGCGGTAGAGGTCGTCGAGGTCGGGGCGGCGCACGTCGACGGTGGCGGGGGTGCGGCCGGCGGTGAGCAGGCCGGCGAGGTCGGCGGCGGGGTCGCGGGTGGGCAGGCGCAGTGCGGGTTCGGCCGGGTCGGCGAAGGTGATGTGCAGTTCGCCGGGCAGGTGGCCGGTCAGCTCGCGCTGGGTGCCGCGGGCGACGATGCGCCCGGCGCGGGCCAGGGCGAGCGTGGCGTCGAGATCGACCAGTTCGGGCAGGTAGTGGGTGGTGTAGAGGACCGCGGTGCCGGCGGCGGCGCGGGCCTTCACGGCGGCGAGCAGGGCGGCGCGGGTGTCCGGGTCGGCGCCGGCGGTGGGTTCGTCGAGCAGCAGCAGCGGGGGCGCGGCGACCATCGCGGTGGCCGCCTGCACGCGCCGGCGCTGGCCGCCGGACAGCACCCCGGCCGGGTCGTCGGCGACGTCGGTGAGCCACAGTTCGTCCAGCACGGCGTCGACGCGGGCCTCGCGGTGCCGCCCGCGCAGGCCGGCCAGCCCGGCGAACAGGCGGATGTTCTCGCGCGCGGTGGCGCGGTGGTAGAGGGCGAACTCCTGCGGGGCCAGCCCCAGCAGCCGCCGTGCGGCGCGCCCGGCGCGCAGGGCGTCGCGGCCGCCGATGTGCACCCGGCCGGCGTCGGGGCGGACCAGCCCGGTGACGATCTCGACGAAGGTGGTCTTGCCGGCCCCGTTGTGGCCGATGAGCCCGGCGATCTCACCGGGGGCCACCGTGAGGTCGAATCCGTCCAGGGCACATCGGTTTCCGTAGCGCTTGATCAGTCCGTCCGCGACGAGCACGGTGTCCTCCCAACTCGTGTCTACACCGTATACGTATACACTGTAGACCCGTGGGTGGCAGACGGGAAGAGATCCTGGACGCGGCGATCGCGATCGCCGACGAGCACGGGCTGGACGCGGTGTCGATGCGGGCGGTCGCGGAGCGGATCGGGGTGACGCCGATGGCGCTGTACCGGCATGTGCGCGACAAGTCCGCGCTGCTGGACGGGCTGGTCGGCCGGCTGCTGGCGACGCTGCTGCCGCCGGGGGCCGGGGCGCAGCCGTGGGATCGGCGGCTGACGGGAATCGCGCACGCCGCCCGCGATCTGTCACGCGAGCACCCCTGGGCGGCGCAGTTGTTGTTCAGCCGCCCGGCGACCACCCCCGACGGCGCGCTGGTCGTCGACGCGATCTATACGGCGCTGCTGGAGGCCGGGGTGCCCGACTCCGAGGTGCCGCGATTGGAACGGCTGGTGAGCACGTTCGTACTCGGATTCGTGGCCTCCGAGGCGGCCGGGCGGTTCGCCGGCGCCGACGACCGCCGGGCCCGCCGCGGCGCGGTGCCCGACGGGCCGCTGCCCGCGCATGCCCGGCTGTCGCATTGGTTGCGCCTGCCTGTCGATCTCACGGCGGAATTCGACACCGACCTGCGCGATCTGGTGCAGGTGATCCATGCGGTGGTAGGGGCGGCCGGGGAGTGACGACCCGGACGTGTGCGCGGGGCCGGGGTTCCGGGGTGGATCAGCAGGCCGGCTGGATGGGGGAGCCGCAGGCCGCCCGGCGCGGGTTGTGGCGGCGGGCGGGTGGGCCGGTCAGGCGGTGGTGAGGTGGCGGGCGGGGCCGAACCAGCGGGTGAGGGCGGTGTGCAGGCCGTCGGGGTCGGGTTCGTCGGCGGCCCAGGCGATGTAGCCGTCGGGGCGGATGAGCAAGGTGGCGGGTGCGTCGGGGGCGGGGACGGTGTCGACGCGGTCGGACCAGGCCGCGGCGGGGGTGCCACCGGTGGGGTCGAGCAGCAGGGGGCGGGCCGGGTGCAGCAGGTCGGCAAGGCGGCGGGGGCCGTCGGGGGTGGCGACGGTGAGGTCGGGGGCCAGGCGTCCGGCGAGCGGGTGGGCGCAGCCGGTGTCGTAGGGGGTGTCGGAGCCGGCCATGAGGCGGGCGATGTGCTCGGTGACGCCGGGGAGTTCGAGCAGCTCGCCGAACAGTTGCCGCACCGCGGTGGTCTCCGGGCCGGGAGTGACGAGACCGGATTGGGCGAGGGTCTGCATCATGACGCGTTCGGCGACGGGACGGCGTTCGCTGTCGTAGGTGTCGAGCAGGCCGGCGGGGGCGTGCCCGCGGACCTCGGCGGCGAGTTTCCAGCCGAGGTTGATCGCGTCCTGGAGGCCGAGGTTCAGGCCGGGGCCGCCCATGGCGGAGTGTACGTGGGCGGCGTCGCCGAGCAGCAGGACCCGGCGGTCGCGGTAGCGGTCGGCGGTGCGGGTGTTCTGGCCGACGTTGCGGCGCAGCACCGGGTTCTGGTCGGCGGGCAGCGGTTGCATGGGCAGTTCGGCGCCGAGCAGCCGGGTGACGCTGTCGCGCAGTTCCGCGAAGGTCATCGGGGCGTGCTCGTCCACGGGGTCGGCGTCGTATTCGACGGTGGACACGATGGCGCGGCCGGGTTGCAGTTCGGCGAAGACGAACACGCCGCGCTCGACGCGGTTGTGCCCGAACCGGAAACGGCCGGCGCCGGGGATGTCCAGGCCGCCGTCGAGGGTGCGCAGGCCGGTGGGTACCACCGCGTTGCCGATGCGCGAGATGCGGTCGGCGGCGGTGAATCCGGGGAAGCCGATGCCGGATCGCTTGCGGATCGAGCTTTTTCCGCCGTCGGCGGCGACCAGGTAGGCGGCGGTGAGCCGGTCGTCGCCGGCGGGCCCGGCGGCGGTGACGGTGACCTGCGCGGGGTCCTGGGTGAAGCCGGTGACGGTGTGGCGCCAGCGCACCTCGACGCCGAGGGCGGCGGCGCGTTCGGCCAGCATCCGGGTGAGGGCCGGTTGCGGGATGGGCCAGGCGTACATCGGATTGTCGTGCAGGCCGGTGAAATTCAGGGTCATGGCGGCGAAGGGGTAGAACGGCACCGGATGTGGGGGCGCGGTGGGGTAGAGCCCGCGCATGTCCATCGCGCGGACCACCTGGCCGACGAGGCCGTTGGCCTTCTGGTCGGCGCTCGGCCCGGGCGACTGCTCGAGCACGATCGGCCGGGCTCCGGCGAGGGCGAGCTCGCAGGCGAGCATCAGCCCGTTGGGTCCGGCTCCGGAAATGACGACATCACAGCTGTTTTCGGGCATGGCGAATCAACCTCGTTGCGAAGTAACGGTTTTCGGTGAATCCGGACACGCCGGAACCAGCGGTGTGCCGGATGCTGCCGGGCGCGGGCCCGGAGTGGGTCAGGCCGAGGGGTCGGGGAGTCCGGCGGCGATGCGGGCGAAGGCTTCCCGCAGCGGAACCGTCAGCAGCACCGGCGGATCCGCGTGGACGTAGACCTCGATGGCGGCCTGATAGGCGACGACGACGGCGCCGGCGACCAGGTGCGGATATACGTCGTGGTCGGGGTCGGTGCCGGTGCGGGCGGCGACGGCGGCCAGCAGTTCGCCGGCCACCTCCCTGATGAACGCGGCGGACACCTCGGGGATGCCGCCGAGTTTCCCGGCCTCGGCCAATTGCTCGCGGGTGGGTGGGTGCAGGCCGATGCCGTCGTCCTCCAGCGGCAGCAGTACCGCCGCCGTGACGGCTTCCCACAGCGGTTCCCCGGCCGGGCGGGCGCCCAGCAGGGCGATGGTGCGACGCATCCGCTCGATCTGGCGGTAGGCGATGGCCTCGTACTTGTTGGCGAAATAGTTGGTGAAGGTGCGCACCGACACCCCGGCTCGCGCCGCGATGTCCTCGCGCACCACATTGTCCAGGCCGTGCTCGAACATCAGCATCAGCGCGGCGTCACTGAGCGCCATGCGGGTGTCGAGCTTCTTCTGCTCCCGGAGGCCGAGAGGTGGCTGTGCGGCCATGCCCCCAGCATAGTCACAAAAGTGCCTACCGGGCAATGTTTCCCTCTGGGCAGATTTACTGGCGGTTCAGTCCTGGGCGTTGCCCGCCTGCCAGACATCCCACGGGATCTCCCAGTCGCCGTAGGTGTCCCAGACCGGCAGCGTCGGGCCACCGGAGTTGACGATCTCCACCACGTCGCCGATGCCGAAGTGGTCGTAGAACCACTGGGCGTTGGCCGGTGACAGGTTCACGCAGCCGTGCGAGACGTTGCTGGAACCCTGCTGACCCACCGACCACGGTGCCGAGTGCACGAATTCGCCGTCGTTGGAGATGCGCAGGTCCAGATAGACGGTCTCGCTGTAGTACCCGGACTGGCCCGCACAGACGCCGTAGGTGCAGGAGTCCATCACGATCGACGGCTGCTTGCCGGAGATGACGTGCGGGCCTTCGTGGGAGGGATGGCCGGGATCGCCGAGGCTCATCACCATCTGGTTGACCTGGTTGCCGTTCTGGAAGATGGTGAGCTGCTCGGTGTTGCCGTCGGCCTTGGCCACCCACGCGTCGTGCACGGTGTAGTCGGCGCCGTAGTTCTCGGCGCCGTAGATGCCGTTGCCCAGATCGACCCCGAGCACGTCGGCCTGGATGTGGATCTTCGTGCCGGGCAGCCAGTAGTTCGGGCCGCGGAAGTGCGCGTCGCGATCGTCGACCCAGTACCAGGCCCCCGGCTGCGGCGGGGTCATGGTGACGTGCAGGTGCTTCTGCACCTCCGCCTTGTCGGCCACCGGCGCGGTGAACTGGAACACCATCGGCTGCCCGACGCCGATTCCGGTGTCGGACACCACTTCCGGGGCCGGCACCACATTGGCGTAGGCGGTGCGGTGCGGGGTGAGGGTGGTGACGGTGAAGTTCTGCTGGGTGTGCGCGCCCCCGGCGTTCACCGCGTCGGCGACGACGGTGTAGCCGCTGGAGTAGTCCAGCGGGTCGGTGGTGGTCCACGACGTGCGGTCCGCGGCGAGCGCACCCGCCACGTCACCGTGCGGGCCGTGCACGGTCACCGCCGCCAGCGTGCCGCCCCCGGCCTGCACCGTGATCGGCAGCGGCGCAACCGGTTCCGGCTGCGCGGCGGGCACGCTCAGGGTCGCCGGGGGAATCGCCGCCCGGCTGCTGGACGCGGCCGCCGCCTGCTGCGACGGCCCCGCGGGCGTGGTACTGCCACCGGACAAGCCCAGCACCAGCGCCACCACCACGATCACCACGACAGCCGCGGCCCCGGCCAGCAGCCACACCCCGCGCCGCGACCGAGCTGTATCCCACAGCGCGGCAACCCGATCGGGCCCACCGGCCGGTCCCGCCGCCGCGGCGGCGGCGGCCGGGATCACGACGGTCGGCGCGTCCGCACCGGCCGGACCACCCGAGGCGGCCGGATGATCCGCCCCCGCACCTCCGGCGGCAGCGGCTTCGGTGCCTCCTGCGGCACCCGGAGCGGCCGAGTCGCCCGCCACAGCTGCTGTGGATGCGTCATCGCCCGGAGCTACCGAGTCGTCGGCTGCCACTGCGGCCGTGCCGGCCGCCGAGGCGAGCGGGTCGCCCGCCGCGGCGGCGCCTGCGGCCACCTCGGCGGCGCCGATCGCCGCAGTCTCCGGCGCACCCGCCACAGCGGCGTCGCCGGAGGACGACTCGGTACCCGAATCCTCGTTCGGCGCAGCACCTTCGGCGGAATCGGTGGAAGCATCGGCCGTGACCGCCGCCTCGGGACCTGCCGTCGAACCGGCTTCGTCCGCGACCGCAGCGTCACCGGCGGAGGCCGCCGTGGCATCGGCGTCGATTTCGGCGGCGGGCGCAGTGACTTCCGCACCTGCGGCGCCGGTATCGCTCGGTTCCGCTTGTTCCGGCGGACCTGCCGTTTCCGCAGCCGCGGTGGCCGATTCCTCGCCGGCGGTTTTCGGATCCGCTGCCTCGGCGGCGGGCTGCGCGGTGGATCGTTCGGTGGCCGACTGCGCGGAGTCGGGGTCGGCGGGGGCCGGGGGCTCGGCCGGGGTGCCGGGAGCCGACTCGCTGGTTGTGGCAGCGGGATTCGCGGGTTCGGGGGCGGCCGCCGGTGCGGGGGTTGCCGTGTCCTGCTCGGGGGTGGATTGCGCGCCGGTGGTCGCCGGGGCCGGCGTGCCGGTGCCGGGCTCGGGGGCCGAGGGTGGCCGGTTGCGCGAATCGTCCGGCGCGGCACCCGATTCGGTGGACGCGGCGGCCGGGTCGTTCGGCGTTGCCGGGTCGTCGGGTCGGTCGGCGATGGTCATTCGATTTTCCCCCACGCGGGTCTGGCTCGGCGCGACGCGTGCTCGTCGTCGGCGCTCCCAGGGTACTGGACCTTTGCCGTGGCGCCACCCGGGATCCGGGAGTTGCCGGGGCGGTCCGATCGGCGTGGCGGGGGTGGCGCCACCTCGGCGGGAACTATGTTAGTGAGTGCTTGCTTCTGTTAGGGTTTCGGTGGGCCGGACAGATCGGAGTGTCGATGCAATCGAGCGAAGCGCCGCTGGCGGGTGTGCGCGTGGTGGAGGTCGCGCTGGGGCCGGGTGTGGTGGCGGCGGGTCCGGCGGGCAGTCTGCCGGGTGCGTGGCTGCGTGACCTGGGCGCGGAGGTGACGCGGGTGCGGCCGCGGCGGCGTTCGACGCTGGATGCGGGGGTGCGGTTCGAGCGGGCGTGGGATCACGGGAAGCGGGTCGTGGAGCTCGACGACGATCCGGAGGCGGCGGTGCGGGTGATCACCGGGCTGGCCGCGGCGGCGGATGTGCTGGTGGTGTCCGGCGGCGAGGAGGTGCTGGAGCGGCGGGGGGTGCGGTATTCGGCGCTGGCACAGGCGAATCCGCGGTTGGTCGTGGCGCGGATCCGGCCGGCGTTCCATGCGCTGGGCGAGATCGCGGACATCGAGTTGCTGGTGCAGGCGCGGGCGGGGCTGCTGACCCAGATCCGGTCCCATCGCGGTGGGCCGGCGTTCGGCGATCCGGCGGTGGCGGGGCTGGGGGCGGCGCTGTCGGCGACGGTGGGGGTGCTGGCGCTGTTGTACGAGCGGGAGGCGACGGGGGCCGGCGGGTGGGCGGAGACCTCGTTGTACGACGGGTTGCAGGCGATCCTGCCGATGATCAGCGGGACGGTGGAGCATCATTCGCCGTCGACGCGGTTGCTGTGGGAGCAGCAGGGGCCGGCGGAGGCGCTGTCGTATCGGTGTGCCGACGGGGAGTATCTGCAACTGTGGTTCGGGGCGAAGGGCGCCTACGAGCAGTTCCTGGCGCATATCGGCGATCCGCCCAGCGAGCAGGGCTACAACGCCGATCTGATCAGCGGTGCGATGGTGGAGCGCGGGAAGCGGTGGGCGGCGACGTTCGCCACCCGCGACCGCGACCAGTGGCTGGAAAGCCTTGCGGGGCAGCAGTTCCGGTGCGAGCCGGTGTGGCGGCCGGGTGAGGCGCTGCGCGACGGGCATGTGCGGGAGATCGGGCTGGCCGTCGATCGTGACGATCCGGAGCTGGGGCCGGTGACGATGCTGGGGCCGGTGCTGCGGGTGCAGCCGGCCGGCGCCGGTGCGCCGCGGCCGGGGGCGGCGGGGACGCGGTTGCTCTCGGATGTGCGGGTGCTGGATCTGTCGGCGTATCTGGCCGGGCCGGTGGCGCCGCTGATCCTGGCCGAGCTGGGTGCGGATGTGGTGAAGGTGGAGCCGCGCACCGGCGATGCGCATCGGGCGATGCAGCCGATGTTCGCCGCGGGGCAGCGGGGCAAGCGCGCGCTGGCGCTGGATCTGAAGGCGCCCGGCGCGGCGGAGGTGTTGCGGCGGTTGTTCCGCGACAGCGATGTGGTGCACCACAATTCGCGTGTCGGCGCGGCCGGGCGGCTGGGGTACGACGAGGCGGCGGTGCGGGCGGCGAATCCGGCGGCGGTCTACAGTTTCGCCAGCGGTTTCGGGGAGCAGGGCCCGCGGGCGCTGCTGCCGGCCAATGATCAGCTGATGCAGGCGCTGGCCGGGATCGAGGCCGGGCAGGGCGGGCACGGGCAGCCGCCGACGTATCTGGTGTGGGGTGCGATCGACGTGACCGGGGGCTGGCTGGCGGCCATCGGCATCGTCGCGGGCCTGTACGCGCGGCGGCGCCACGGCGGCGGGCAGGTGGTGCGCAGCAGTCTGCTGGGTGCGGCGCTGACGATGAAGTCCGGTGCGTTCCTGGCCGGGGATCGGGTGCTGGGCGGGCCGGTGCTCGATGCCGGGCAGACCGGGTACGGCGCGGCCTACCGGTTGTATCGCGGCGGGGACCAGTCCTGGTTCGCGCTGGCGATCCCCGACCGTGCGGCCTGGGATGGGTTGCGCGCGACCGTGTCCGGGGCGGATCTGCCCGCGGATCCGCCGCCGCTGCGCACGGATTCCGGTGATCGGCAGCCGGAGGAACTGGTGCTGGAGCAGGCGTTCGCGACCAAGGACGCCGCCTGGTGGGTGGCGGCGCTGCGGGCGGCGGGGGTGCCGGTGGAGCCGGTGCCCGAGGCGGACCGCACGGCGTTCACCACCGGATTCGTCGACGATCCGGTCAACCGGCGACTGGGCCGGGTGACCACCTACCGGTGGGGTGATCTGGGCCGGGTCGCCCAGCCCTGTTTCCCGCCCCGGCTGGGCCCGGCCCCGCAGCCGCGGGCCCGCGCGGGCATCCCCGGCCTGGGTGAGCACACCCGGGACGTGTTGCGGGAGAGCGGTTTCGGTGACGCGGAGATCGAGGAGCTGATCGGCAACGGGACGGTCGCGGCCCCGGCGAGCGGGTCCGCGCCACAGGCGTGACCGCGGGTCGCGCCGGTGCCGTGGTGCGGCGGCGTCGGCGAGCGGCCCGGCACCGTGGCGATGCCCGAGTTCCGGATACGACGCCGGTCGTCTCCCGCTGCCGTCACCGGCGAAACGGGTGCCGACCGTGGCGTGGCCGAGGCGGCCCGGTAGGGCGGTCGGTGTTCACAGTTCGAAGCGGGCGCGCAGGCAGACGTTGAGTTGTTCCAGTTCGGTGCCGGAGAGCCGGCCCTTGTGCTCGAGGAAGCTGCACCGGGTGAAGGCGGACACTTCGTGCACGCCGACGACCTGGTTGTCGCCGAGGGGGACGGTGAGCAGTGCCAGGGTGGAGGGGACCTCGCGGGCGGCGAGGACCCGGGCGCACAGGACCGCGGGCCGCTGGCGGACCATGTGGGTGGAGTCGACCACCACCACCGTGAACTGCCGTCCGGCGATGGTGTGCACGGTCCAGATCTCGCCTTGACTGGTCGGTTCATTCATCGTCGAACCCGCGCTCGCTCTCCTCGTAGAACGACAGGTCCGGCCCGCCGCGGTCGGCCTCCCAGGCGGCGAGGTGCCGCAGGTCGTCCTCGAGCATCTTCTGCCGGACGGCTTTGGCGACATAGTCGCTCATCTTGCCTTCGCCCGCGACCGACTTCAGTCGCGTGGCGATCTCGTCCGGCAGGATGATGGTCATCCGTGTAGCCATGCGCACGATCGTATGTCCGATCGTGCGCACGGCTCAACCGCGGGTGACGGCGCCGCTGTCGAGGACGGTCCCGATGTCGGCGGGCGCCACTCCCCAGTCGCGCAGGACCGCGGCGGGGTCCTCGGCGGCCGGGGGTGGCGGGGTGGTGGCGGGGGTGCGGCCGAAGCGGGGTGCGGGGGCGGGCTGGACCACGCCGTCGACGCTGGTGAAGGTGCCGCGGGCGCGATGGTGCGGGTGGGCGGCGGCTTCGTCGAGGGTGAGCACGGGCGCGAAGCAGGTGTCGGTGTCTTCCAGCAGGGTGCGCCAGTGCTCGAAGGTGCCGGTGGCGAAGACCTCGGCGATGCGGGCGGTGGCGGCGGGCCAGGTGGCCGGATCGCCCTGGTGGGGCAGCAGTTCGGCGGTGAGGCCGAGGTGGTCGAGCAGTCGGGCGTAGAAGCGTGGTTCGCCGCAGCCGATGCTGACCCAGCGGTCGTCGGCGGTGCGGTAGACGTTGTAGAAGGGGGCGGCCAGGTCGAGGATGTTGCCGCCGGGGGTCTGCGACCACAGTCCTTCGGCGCGCATGCCGTGCACGACGGTGGTGAGCAGGGCGATCCCGTCGAGCATGGCGGCGTCGACGACCTGGCCGCGCCCGGAGTGGGTGCGTTCGGCCAGCGCGGCGAGGATGCCGATCACCAGCAGCATGCCGCCGCCGCCGTAGTCGCCGAGCAGGTTCAGCGGCGGGGTCGGGCGGCCGTCGCGGTCGCGCAGCAGGTCGAGGGTGCCGGAGAGGGCGACGTAGTTGATGTCGTGGCCGGGGGTGTGGGCCAGGGGCCCGTCCTGACCCCAGCCGGTGATCCGCGCGTACACCAGCCGCGGGTTGCGGTCGAGGCAGACCTGCGGGCCGAGGCCGAGCCGTTCGGCGACCCCGGGCCGGTTGCCCTCGACGAGGACGTCGGCGTGGTCGGCCAGCCGCAGGGCGGTCGCGCGGCCCTCGGGGTGTTTGAGGTCCACCGCGAGGGTGCGGCGGCCGCGCAGTACGGGGTCGATGCGCCTGCTGCCGTTGATCATTCGCTCGGCGCCGGAGTCGGCGGCGGTGGTCTCGGCGGGACGTATCAGGCTCACCACGTCGGCGCCGAGGTCGGCGAGCACCATCGCCCCGAACGGCCCCGGGCCGCGCCCGCGCAACTCGAGCACCTTCACCTGCGACAATGGCCCGCCCATCGGTTTCCTCCTCCAAACAAAAAAGAAAGCGTTCACTCACTATAGGAGGGAGTGGCGCACCGGGCGGCCGATTCGCCGATGGTGCGCGGCGCGGTCCGGAACGGGCGGCGGGACCAGCCGGTGCCCGCCGTCGACGTGTACGACGGTGCCGGTGAGGAATTCGTCGATCATCACGGCATAAAAGGCGGGGGCGATGTCGCGGCCACAGATCTCCGGAGTGCGTATCGGTGAAAATGCGCGCGTGCCGATATTTCCCTGGCGTCCGGTGGTGGC
Source organism: Nocardia sp. alder85J (assembly GCF_020176955.2). Lineage (GTDB taxonomy): Bacteria > Actinomycetota > Actinomycetes > Mycobacteriales > Mycobacteriaceae > Nocardia. The sequence goes on along the minus strand of NZ_JAIUCZ020000002.1, from coordinate 1,098,539 downwards.
CGCTCCGGCAGAATATCGCTGTGGTGGGCACATGGGAAGACCTGTGGCACAATGTGATCGCGAGAACGGTTCCCGCGGTGAAGGATGTCGCGGCGATATTCAAGAGCGAATACGACGATGTGGCGTATTCGCTGCGCGGCACCGCCGGTGAACTGTCGCGGGCGGAACGGGAAGGCGGGTCGATCGTCGACGGTGCGGCCGGATCGCGGGCCGGCGCCGGGGTGAGCGGGCCGCAATTGCGGGTGATGTCGACCGCGCCCAATCATGATCTGAATTCGTTTCTGGCGAAGTACGCGTACCACGACGACGAGGGCTGGACCGGCGGGGACAGTACCTATGTGCGCCGGCTTCCGGGTGACCGGCACGTGATCATGTTCTCCGACACCTTTCTGGGGCGGCTGGCGGCCGACGGTTCCCGGGTCCCCGAGACCCCTTTCGTCAGCAACAGTTTCGTGGTGGTGGACCGCGACGGGCAGGCCCGCACCCTGCTGAGCCGGACACTCGACGATCAGGCGCGGGCCGTCCTGCCGCCACAGGCCGACCGGTTCCATTGGCTCGGTGGCTCCCATGTGACCGGCCGGGACACCCTCGATGTGATGTATCTGCGGTTCACCGGCGATTCGCGGGTGCTCGACACCGGCGGTGATTTCGATGCCGCCCGGCTGCGGACGGCGCTGATTCCCGGCGGCGCCGGTGAATTGGAGATGCACGGGAATCTGCTGGCCCGTTTCGACGCCCGGGATCTGAGCCTGCTCGATGTCACGCCGATGCCGTCGGAGACGGGGGTGCACTGGGCGTCGTGGGTCGAACACGACGCGGTCGGCGACCACACCTATGTCTACGGGGTGCACGACGAGGGCGCCGAGAAATTCATGCACATCGCCCGCGTACCGGGCGACGACCTGCGACAGCCGTGGGAATTCTCCGACGGGCAGGGCGGGTGGTCGGCCCGGGAGGCCGATTCGGCGCCGGTGATGTCGGGGGTGGCCAACGAATACAGTGTGGCGCGATTGTCCGATCGGCATTTCCTGCTCGTCACACAGGACACCGCGGTTCCTTACAGCCCGGATATCGTGGGATATCTGTCGGAGTCGCCGGCGGGACCGTTCCGTTCACCGGCGCTGCTGCATCGGGCCACGGAATCCGGTCCCGCCGGTTTCTACCGGGATCCGGAAACAGTCGTCTACAACGCGCACGAGCAACCCGATCTGCGGCGCGGAAATGAATTGACGATCACCTACAACCTGAACAGCAGTGTCCAGAATGTGCTCGATGTCAGCTCGAAGTACCGGCCGAACGCGGTCCGGGTCCGGGTCCGGGTCGAGGTGACCTGAAGGTGGTGCGGGGTGCACGCGTGAAGCCGTCGGTCCGGACCGAGAGAACGAGGTCCCCTGACCGGATCCCCGCTATCGGGCGAGCAGTGTCCGAAGGTGCGTGTCGCCGGCGTCACCCTGATCCGGACGGCCACCCGACAGCGTCCTGGTGGCGTCGAGAAACGGCAGCAGCCCGGTGCCGTGCCCGGCATCACGGCGCCAGGTCGCGTGGATCGGCGCCTCGCTGCGGGGCCCACGCCACGCGACCAGCCCGATCGTGCCCCGGGCCAGGTCCGCGGCCACGGCGATCTGTGGCAGCAAGGCGCACCCCATGCCGCCCGCGACGCAGGTCCGCAGGGCGCCGATGCTGGTGAGCTCAGCGGCAATGCGCGGGCGGGGACCGGGGGCGGACCCGAGCGCCTCCTCGAACATCAGCCGGTAGCTGCAACCGGGCTCGGTGACGAGGAAGTCGACGCCGGCGAGATCGGAGTTGGTGACCACCTCTCGGCGTGTCAGCGGGTGATCCCTGGGTGCCACGACAACGACCGGTTCCGGCAGCAGCGGCATGCTGTCCAGGTCCGTGTGGTCCGGGGGCGCGCCGAAGGTGAAGCACACGTCGAGGGACCCCTCCCGGACCCCGTTGCGGCACCATTCCCGGTTGCCGGGGCGCAGTACCACGCGCACGTTGGGGCAGTCCTCGCGGAAACGGGTGAGCAGTGCGGGAAGCCGGTAGGCGCACAGCGTCTCCGGCGCTCCGATCACCAACTCGCCGCCAGGACTGCCGACTGCGGTGACCGCCGCCCTGGCCTCCTCGGCCAGAGACAGCATTCTCTCGGCGTAGTCGAGCAGGCGGTGCCCGGCCGGGGTGAGCCGGAGCCCCCGATTGGACCGCTCGAACAGGTGCACCCCCAAATCCTGTTCCAGTGCCTTGATCTGGTCGGTAACGCTGGACTGCGCGTAGTTCAGCCGCTCGGCGGCACGCGTGACGTTCAAGGCATCGGCCACGGTTCGGAACGTGCTCAGCTGCCGCAACTGCATGACCCTGCCCCTCGAGTTCTGTATCGGTTCTCCCGATGATGCCATCGGAAACTTCCGTTTCCGAACCACTTTCGTTCTTGACAGGCTGTAGTTCCCACCGTCCTCGACGGCCACCGGCTTTCTGTCGTGGCCGTTCCAGCCTTATGAAAGGTAGGTCATGTCTGCGCACATCACGCAGGTCGGCGGCGTTTCCGCGGAAACGCTCCCCTCACGTCGGCGGTTGCTATTGATCGGGCTCTCGCTGGGCTACTTCATGGTTCTCCTGGACACCAGCGTCGTGAACGTCGCGCTGCCCGCCATCCGCAGCGACATCGGAGGTGGCCTGTCCGGACTGCAATGGGTGGTCAACGGCTACACGCTGACGTTCGCCGCGCTCCTGCTGACCATGGGTGCGCTGTCCGACCGTTTCGGCGGGCGCCGCGTCTTCGTCATCGGCACGTGGGCCTTCCTCGCCGCGTCGCTGCTGACCGTCTTCTCACCGAACCTCGGCGTACTGATCACCATGCGTGCCCTGCTCGGCGTCGCGGGTGCCGCAGTGCTGCCCTCCTCGATGGCCGTCATCGCCACCACCGTCACCGACCCGGCCCAGCGGGCCCGCGCACTGGGTTCGTGGGCAGCCATCACCGGTGCGGCGCTGGCCGCCGGCCCGGTGCTCGGCGGTGTGCTCACCGACGCCCTCGGCTGGCGCAGCATCTTCGCCGTCAACGTGCCCGTGGCGCTGGTCAGCGTTCTCCTCGCGCGAGCCCTCGCACCGGAGACCACTCGGAACACCGGCCGCAGCGTGGACCTGACCGGTCAGATCAGCGCGGTGCTGGCGCTCACCGGCCTGACGTTCGGCGTGATCCAGAGCGAGAATCTCGGTTGGACCTCGACGCCGGTGCTGGGTGCGCTCGCCGCCGCCGTCGCCGCCGGGGCTGTCTTCCTCCTCGCGGAGCGCCGACCGGCCGGGCCACGTGGCCCGATGCTGCCGCTGCTGCTCTTCCGCAACGTCACGTTCTCGGTCGGCATCCTCAACGGCCTGCTCGTCAACTTCGGCGTCTCCGGGCTGCTGTTCGTCATGTCCCTCTACTTCCAGCAAGCACGTGGCCTTTCCGCCCTGCTCGCGGGATGCGCCTTCCTGCCGCTCACCCTGCCGACGGCCTTCAATCCCGTCTACACCGGCCGTCTGGTCGCCCGCTCGGGCCCGCGGAAGCCCTCGGTCCTGGGCTTCACGCTGCTGACCTGCGGCGCGGCCGTTCTCGCAGCCGGCATCACGGGCACCGGGACCGTGCACGACCTGCTCATCGGCCTGGGCCTGCTGATCTTCGGGTTCGGTGTGTCCTTCGCGATTCCCGCCCTGGTGACGGCGACGGTATCGGCCACCCCGAAGGACCAGGCCGGCATCGGGTCCGGCGCGCTCAACTCCGCACGACAGACCGGTGCCGTCGTCGGGGTCTCCGTACTCGGTTCGGTGCTGCACGCCGCCGCAAGTCCCACCGACGGCAGCCGCGCCGCGCTGATCGTCGCCACCGCAGCGCTGCTGCTCGGCCTGCTGCTGTCCGTGGGATTCATCGGACGGACCGCACGATCGGCGTAGGTCGGGCGGTTGCGCACGATCAGAGCGTCTCGACGCCGCCGAACGAACCGCTGCGGCCGGCCCTCGACCAGGCAGCCGTGGGCCACGAGCCGGGGCGCGCACCACTGTGAGACCGGCGTCGAGATTCGCTCCGGCACTGTATGTTCGGGCTGACAATCGGACCGGTGACGAGGAGGGGCGGGGCGAATGCCCGTGAAAGCACTGGTGCGGAAAGCGGTTTGCTATATCGTCCGCGACGATCGGCTGCTGGTTCATCGGCACCCTGGTCACTCGTGGGAGCAGGTCGGGGTTCAGGTTCCCGCCGGCACGGTCCGCGACGGCGAGTCTGCGGCGGACGCGGCGATCCGGGAAGCGGGCGAGGAGACCGGACTCACGGGCTGCACGACCGAGGCGGTGGAGCCGGTGCGGCGCAACCTCAGGCACCGGCCGCCTCGACAGAGGGGCCGAAACGAGTCAATATCGTCGACTTACATGACGTGCTAGAAACCTCCTCAGCGCGGTAGTGATATCCGCATCGATGGTGGCGCGGTTGTCGGGCTCGTCCTCCCACCGAGTGCACCACACGTGCATCGGTGTGCAGATGCCGAAGGGATCGTCGGGTTCGTACAGGCGGAACGCTCTGATCGCGGATGCAGCGAGGTAGGGCCTCTGCAAATCTTCGAGCACCGACATCGCCTGCTGCTCACAAACCAAGCCGAGACCTGCGTGTTCGTTGTCCGGCGCCCACCCGAACTCTGTCATGACCTGCGTCATCACCCGAAGGGTCGCGGCATGTTCTGCGTCGAAGTCGGTCTGCGGATCGCTGACGTAACCGGTGACATACTCACGAGCGCACCGCAGGCACAGTTCCTCGTAAGCCGAACCAGTCCGCAGTTGGCTCGCATCATCGAGCAGTGTGACCGCCTCACGCGCCAGTGAAGTCACCTTCGAGGCAGGGACTTCCAGGACGGTGTAAAACCCGCAGGCTGTGTAGAGATCGGTCAGTGATCGACGGAGCGCCCATCGCGGCTCGGCATTCCGGCGGGCCTGTTCCGTGCTCTGCGCCTGCCGAACACGTGACAGGACACCTGCCGGCCGCTCACCGCCCATTGGCACACCCCGCCCAATCGTTGTCCGGATCAGTGTAAATCGTCACGCTATCCGATGTGGCGGGGTGGTAGATCACGTAGCCCCTGCGCGAGGTTCCGTTGTACTGGTAGATCAGCGCCATGTACGGCGGTTTGGTGGCGGGGTGGGGTGGGCCGCAAGAGATGATCCTGTCCGTACAGCGAACGAACGCATCCACGTTGACGAATGGGTCATGCAGGTTCGTCTGCTCGACGTACATGTGGCGCAGAGAGTCGCACCTCCACTGGAGCGTTTGGCCTGTGGTCGGGTTCACCCACCCAGCAAGCACCTGCGCCGGAGGCATCGCATAGGCCACACATTCTTCCATGTCCCGTTCCAGCTTCGGAACGTCGAATTGAGTTCCGGGCGGCGGCGTCGCACCGGCGATACTCGACAGCCCCGCGAGCAGCGCACCGACGGCGCAGACGCCGGCCAGCGTCAGGCCGGCCCATCGTTCGGCCATGACATATCCCCCAGTTCAGCTGTGGCAGAGTTCGTCCCCGGCCCCCGTCGTACCTGTGCTTGTCTCGTATCAATCCTGGGGCACTGCTAGCGACTGGACGGTCCGCATCAGTGGAGTGCTGGGGGACTGCTGGCCGGTGTAGCGGCCGATGTCCTCGTTGGCGATGTGCCGGCCTTCGCCGGGGGTCGACCAGAGGTTCAACAGAGTGTCCATACGGATACTTGCCCGGCGGCCCGGCGGCTGCTTCATCCGGGTCAGGTGTGTCCGGACACGGATGGCTGGGGTCCTCCGCTGTCAGGCATTCCGAGATGACCGAGTGAGGTGGGCCAGCGCGGGAGCAGTCTTGGCCGGAACGAACTCGACCACTTCGTACGTTGCCGCTCCGGCCACGCCGAACGGATCTTGTTTCAGGACCGCATCGAGCGGTGCTGTCGGCGAACCGGCGTAGTGCGGCGAGGTGGTTGCGGGCGGGGCTGACGATGGTCACGCGTGCGCCGCGGCCGTCGGCGAGGACACCGGCGAAGACCTGATGGAGGGTGGTCGGGAATTCGGGCTGGTCCTCGCGGTGGAACACCCGGTCGCGGTCACCGCGGACATGTTCGGCGATCCGGCCGGACAATCGGGCCCGGTTGAGGTCGAGGTCGGGCAGCAGCAGGGTCGGCGGCCGGGCGGGCAGGTGATCGATGATCTGCCGCCCCCACCTACGAGGTGCGCACCGAGACCGGTGCGCGGCGGGTGTTCCGGCATCCGTCCCGATCCCGCGCCGGGCGGGGTGCCCGGTGCGGGATCGGCGGTGGGTCAGGCTCCGGCGGTGACCTCGGTGCCGGTGGCGGGGGTTTCCCCGACCGCGACGATGCCGTCGCCGACTCCGGCGGCCGCGTCGGCGATCAGGCCGTCGCCGGCGGCGCCGCCGGTGGTGGGGGTGCGGCCGTGGCGCATGAACAACGCGATGATCAGGCCGATGATCGTGGTGACCAGGACGAACACGAAGCTGAGGTGGTAGCCGTGGTCGGCGAAGACCTGGGGGATCACCTGGTCGCTGCGGTGGCCGGCGACGTTGAGGTGTGCCTTGACCGGGTTGGCGTTGAGCATCGCGGTCATGACCGCGACGGCGGCGGAGGTGCCGATGTTCTGGACCACGCCGAGCATGCCGGTGCTGATGCCCTGTTGTTCGGCGGGGACCGCCTCCACGATCAGGTTGGGCACCGCGGCGTAGATGAAGCCGAAGGCGATGCCGCCGAGGGCGGAGATCAGCAGGTAGACCGGCCAGCTGTAGGAGGCCACGGTGTAGCCGAGCGCGGCGACGGCCAGTAGGGCCAGGCCGATGATGGCGGGGGTGCGGGCGCCGATGCGGCGGGTCAGGGCGCCGGCCAGCGGGCCGACGATCATGCCCATGACGCCGGCCCAGATGCCGAGGTGGACGGCGTACTGCACCATCGAGAACCCGTTGCCGTAGGTGTAGCCGGGGTCGAAGGCGACCTCGACCAGGGAGGCGGGCAGATTCTGGCCGGTCATCTGGTGGGTCTGGGCGACCACGCCGTCGACGACACCCTCGCGCAGGTGGTCCTGGTCGGGGGTCTGGCTCATGTAGCCCAGGGCGACCGGTTGCACCGCGGTGAGCCCGATGCCGAAGAACGTCATCAGCAGCACGACGCTGACCTTGGGGTTCAGCAGCAGTTTCATGTCCATGATGGGCTGGGCGACCCGCAGTTCGACCACGAAGAAGCCGACCAGCAGTGCCACGCCGCCGATCACGTAGGCCAGCGCCGAGGGCCGCAGCCAGCCCCAGGTCTGCCCGTTGTCCAGGTACAGCAGGATCAGCAGGGCGCCGCCGGAGAGCATGACCGCGCCGAAGGGGTCGATGCGCTGTTTGACCCGCAGCGGGCTCTCTGGCACCACCAGGATCACCAGCGGGGTCAGGACCAGGGTGAACGCGGCCAGGAACCAGAACATGGCGGGCCAGTCGTAGTGGTCGATGAGCACGCCGCTGATGAACGGCGCGATCACGCCGGAGAAGCCGAGGCCGGCGCCGACGATGCCGAGGCTCAGCGGAATGTACTTGCGCGGCAACAGGTCCCGGATCAGACCGTAGGAGATGAACTGGCTGGCGATGGCCAGCGCCTGCAGGCCGCGGCCGACCAGGAACAGGGTCCAGTTCGTGGTCGTGGCGTCGAGGACGCAGCCGGCCAGGAACAGCACCCCGCACAGCAGGAACAGCTTCTTCTTGCCCCAGATGTCGCTGGCCTTGCCCAGCAGCGGGGTGGCCGAGGCGCCGATGAGGCCGAGGATGATGACGGCCCAGTTGATGTTGGCGCCGACGGTGGGGAACGACTTCGCCATCTTCTGCAGCGCGGCGCCGACCATCGTGAACTGCAGCGGTGCGATCTCGGTGTAGAGGACGATCACGGCGAGGACGGTGAAGACGCGCACCCGCGAGGCGCCGTCGAGGCGGCCGGTGTCGACGTCGACACCGGCCGGGCCCGAAAGTGAAGCAGACATGGTTAGAGCTCCCGGATCGAGACATATGTGTCGAAAGAGAACCGTCACCGTCGGTGATCAAGATCTCATTCTCGCGAAATGGTAACGGCATTCTCCCCAAATGTGACCCATCATCTTGACCGGTCGGTCCATGACAATCCCACATGCCGCCACACGGCTGCGACATAGTCCGCCTTCCGCGCACGATGCGGCCAACCCTTTCGCCGCGGCGCGCGGATGGTAGGAACAAGGGCGTGTCCGTCTCCGGCGAAGAACTCCGACCCCAGTCCCCGTCGCGCGCGGTGTCGGAGGTGGTGGAACTGGTCAGCACGCTGATCCGGTTCGACACCTCCAACACCGGCGAACTGTCCACCACCAAGGGCGAGCGGGAATGCGCGCAGTGGGTGGCCGCGCAGTTGCACGATGCCGGCTACACCACCGAGTACGTGGAGTCCGGCGCGCCGGGCCGCGGGAATGTGTTCGCGCGGCTGCCCGGCGCCGACTCCTCGCGGGGCGCGCTGATGATCCACGGTCATCTGGACGTGGTGCCCGCGGAGGCCGCGGACTGGAGTGTGCACCCGTTCTCCGGTGCGGTGCAGGATGGTTACGTGTGGGGCCGCGGCGCCATCGACATGAAGGACATGGTCGGGATGATGCTGGCGGTGGCCCGCCAGTTCAAGCTCGAGGGCACGGTGCCGCCGCGGGATCTGGTGTTCGCGTTCCTCGCCGACGAGGAGAACGGCGGCCGCTGGGGTTCGCAGTGGCTGGCCGACAATCGCCCGGACCTGTTCGAGGGCATCACCGAGGCCGTCGGCGAGGTCGGTGGTTTCTCGCTGACGGTGCCGCGCCCGGACGGCAGCCAGCGGCGGCTGTATCTGGTGGAGACCGCGGAGAAGGGCCTGGGCTGGATGCGGTTGCGCGCCAAGGCCCGCGCCGGTCACGGGTCGTTCCTGCACGACGACAACGCGGTGACGATCCTGGCGAAGGCGGTGGCGCGGCTGGGCAGCCACACCTTCCCGCTGGTGCTGTCGGATTCGGTGGCCGAATTCCTGGCGGCGGTCAGCGAGGAGACCGGGCTGGCGTTCGATCCGGCCGGTCCCGATATCGAGGGGCAGCTGGCGAAGCTGGGCACCCTCTCCCGCATCATCGGCGCCACGCTGCGCGACACCGCGAATCCGACGATGCTGCAGGCCGGATACAAGGCCAACGTGATCCCGCAGACCGCGGAGGCGGTGGTGGACTGCCGGGTGGTGCCTGGCCGGCAGGCGGCGTTCGAACGGGAGGTGGACGAGCTGATCGGGCCCGATGTGGAGCGGGAGTGGATCACCAAACTCGATTCGTACGAGACCACCTTCGACGGGCATCTGGTCGACGCGATGAACGACGCGATCCTGGCCCACGATCCGCAGGGCCGCACGGTGCCGTACATGCTCTCCGGGGGCACCGACGCGAAGGCGTTCGCCCGCTTGGGGATCCGCTGTTTCGGTTTCGCGCCGTTGCAGTTGCCCCCGGAGCTGGACTTCTCCGCGCTGTTCCACGGTGTCGACGAACGAGTGCCGGTGCCGGCCTTGGAATTCGGTACCCGCGTGCTCGAACATTTCCTCCTGCACAGCTGATTCCACGAAAGGACGGTGCCCTCGTGCCCGACTACTCCTACAACCCCTACGCGGCCCTGCCGCAGGTGCCGGTGTTCACCGTCACCTCCACCGACGCCGCCGACGGGCAGCCGTTCGCGATCGAGCAGGCCAGCAAGGCGTTCGGAGTGCCCGGCGGCCAGGATGTCTCGCCGCAGCTGTCCTGGTCCGGATTCCCCGCGGAGACCAAGAGTTTCGTGGTCACCGTCTACGATCCGGACGCCCCGACGGCGTCGGGGTTCTGGCACTGGGCGGTGCTGGACATCCCCGGCGAGGTCACCGCGCTGGACACCGGCGCCGGTAGTGCGGGCGGCACGCTGCCGGCGGCGGCGGTCACTCTGCGCAACGACGCCGGATTCCCCGGTTACGTCGGCGCCGCCCCGCCGGCCGGGCACGGGTATCACCGGTATTTCGTGACCGTGCACGCCGTCGACGTGCAGACCCTGGAGCTGGGCGCGGACACCAGCGCGGCGGTGCTCGGGTTCAACCTGTTCTTCCACACCCTCGCGCGGGCGCAGTTCGTGGCGACGTTCGAGGTGAAGGAGTAGGACCGGCCCGGCACGGCGCGCCCGCGTCGTGCCGGACACCCGGATCCCAAGCAGCACAGGCAGACTCGACGTCGCGGCGCACCGATTGTGCGGAACCGGTGGCATCGCAGGCGATTCGGGTGCGGTTACACCGAATGCACTTCCGCCGGTTGCGGATCGGTGTAGAGTGCGTCGATCTCGGTGGCGTATTCCGCGGCGATGGGGGTGCGTCTGAGTTTCAGGGTGGGGGTCAGTTCGATGCCTCCGGGTTCCCAGATCCGCGGCAGGATGGTGAACCGTTTGATCTGTTCGACGCGGGCCAGGCGGGTGTTGCCGGAGCGGATCGCGGCGCGCACCTCCTCGACGATCCGCGGGTGTTCGGCGAGGAGGGCGACGTCGGCGCCGGGCATGCCGAGGGCTTTGGCGCGCAGCACCGCCACGTCCGCGTCGAGCACGATCAAGGCGGTGAGGTAGGCGCGGCCGTCCCCGACCGCGACGACGACCCCGGGCAGCGACGACGCGGCCTTCACCGCGTTCTCGACATTGGCCGGTGAGATGTTCTTGCCCGCGGCGGTGATCAGCAGTTCCTTCTTGCGGTCGACGATGGTGACGTAACCGTCGTCGGCGAGGGTGGCGACGTCGCCGGTGTGCAGCCAGCCGTCGGCGTCGATGGCCTCGGCGGTCTGCTCGGGCATGCCGCGGTAGCCGTGGGTGACCGAGGCGCCGCGCACCAGCAGTTCGCCGTCATCGCCGAGACGTAATTGCAGGTCGCCGAGGGCGCGGCCGACCGATCCCGGCCGCGGTGCGCTCAGGTCGGTGAAGGTGCCCACGCCGGTGGTTTCCGACATGCCCCACACCTCGGTGACGGTGAAGCCGAGGCCGAGCAGGAATTCCAGGGTTTCCGGCGGGATGGCGGCCGCGCCGGAGGCTGCGACCCTCAGTTCGTCCAGACCCAGTGCGGCGCGCAGCTTTCCGAGGACCAGGGCGTCGGCGAGGCGGCGTTGCGCGGCCGGCAGCGGTCCCGGCCGGGCGCCGGCGGCGCTGATCTTCGCCGCGGTGGTCCCGGCCCCGATCGCCCATTGCGCCAGCGCCTGCTGCACCGGGCCGGCCTCGGCCAGGCGCGCCTCGATCCCGGCCTTGATCTTCTGCCACACCCGTGGCACCCCGAAGAAGGTGGTGGGCCGGGCGTCGGGCAGGGCGGCGGCGATCTCGCGGGCGTCGGGCACACAGGTGATGGTCATGCCGGTGAGCAGGTTGGTGCAGTGCCCGGAGATCCGGTCGGCGACGTGCGCGGCGGGCAGGTAAGACACGCCGCGGTCGTCGAATCCGGCGCGCATGATGTCGCGTTGCTGCGCGGCGACCTGGGCGATGATGTTGGCGTGGGTGATCTCCACCCCCTTCGACGGCCCGGTGGTGCCGGAGGTGTAGATGAGGGTGGCCAGGTCCTCCGGCCGCACCGCCTGCCAGGCGGCGTCGAAGTCGAAACCGTCGGCGGGATCCTCCTCCAGGTCGTGCAGCGACACCACCTCGGCGGTGGCGGGCCCGTCGACGAGCACGAGGTGCTCGAGCGGCACCCCCGATCCCCGCACGGCCGTCAGGAACGCCTGCTCGGTGACGACGACCCGGTTGCCGGCGTTGCCGAACACGTGCGCGATCTGCTCGGGGGAACTGGTGTTGTACACCGAGAACGGGGTGCCGCCCAGGTGCAGGACGGCGGTGTCGACGAGGTTGAACTCCGGCCGGTTGGTGAGCATCAGCCCGACGGTGTCCCCGTGGCGCACACCGAGTTTCGCCAGTCCCGCCGCGATCGCCCGGACCCGCTGGGCGTATTCGCGCCAGGTGATCTGCTGGGTGCCGCCGACGGTCCGCAGCGCCACCTGATGCGGCCGCAGCACCGCGGTCTGCTGGAAGGCCGCGGGCACGGTGTGCACCGTGGCGCCGGACCGATGGGTGAAACCGATGTGTGTGCTCATACGTCCCTGGTTCCTGTGCCGTGCCGCGCCTCGGGCACTCGGAACGCTGCGCCGGCCCGCTCACCCGCGAGGGGCCGCACCGCCGGCGTCGCGCCACCGAGTGACGCGGTGCACCCATCCTATCGGCGGCGCGCCGGATGTGATGCGTCTTACACCGGGTGGATCACCGCGATCGTCCCGGCTCGGCGCGAACGTCCTGGGTTTGTGGTGCGGCAACGATCGCGGCCATTTCCGGCGTTTCCTGGGGACCTGTCCATGTTGCGATTGTGGGTGGGGCCAGCGGTGTCGCGCCTCGGCAGGCCGCTGTTTCAGCGAGTCGCGGCGCGCCGTCTGGCCAGCGGGGCAGCGCCGGGGATCCCGGCGAGGATCTCCCGCATCGGCAGTGCGTGGGTCGAGTCGCGCAGGCGCATCACCGTTGCCGCGGCTGCCACGGCGGCGGCGGCCATCGATGCCGGCCCGTGGCCGGTCGCTGTCAGGGCGACGGTCACGATCATCGCCACCAGGGAGACGATGTCGACCGCCGAACGCAGCCGCGGGATCATGTGCCGCCGGCGCAGCCGCTTGGCCTGGAGGTAGTTGCGGGCGTTGCGGCTGAGGCCGGGAATGTGCAGATACTCGACGGCGACGGCGATGCCGCCGTCACGGACGGCGGCGACCTTCTGCGGATTGTTGGTCAGCAACCGCACTTTCGAGAATCCCAGCGCGCGCAGGCTGTCGACGGCATGGTCGTAGGTGCGGGCGTCGGCGGGATACCCGAGTTCCTCGTAGGCGGTGAAGGTGTCGACGCCGTGCTGCTGGCAGTAGCGATAGCCGCGAGCCTTCGCCGACAGACCCAGGCCGCGGCCTTCCTGCTCCAGATAGATGAGCACACCCGCGCCGGCTTCGCTGATCAGGTCCAGCGACAGGTCCAGTTCCGGACCGCAGTCGCAGTCGTCGGAACGCAGCATCTCGCCGTACAGGCACCGGGAATGGATACGCACGAGGCAGTCACCGTCGAGTTCCGGGTCCCCGAACACCAGGATGTGTCCCGGTCCGGCCTCGCCGCTGATCTCCGCCACCCGTAACGACAACGTTGCTCCGTTGCGGCTGAGCTCGTGACGAGTGTCGTCGGACAGCAGCGAGGCCGGGTGGCCGTCCATTCGGTGTTCCCTTTCCATGTCCGAGAACTGTGCGGCGGCCAGTCGGCAATGCCCGCACGGAGCCTACTGGTGCGGATCGTTGTTTCAAGTCGGTGACCGCGCGTCGTGCGACACGATCATCTTCCGCCGCGGGCGCGGGAATCCCGCGGCTGTTGCTCAGAGTTCGCCAACTGGGCCGAATCGGACCACCTGATCGACCTGGTCGACGGTCGGCAACGGGTCGGGGACCGCGGACAGCGACAGTGGGGCGATGTCCATCGCGGCTGTGGCCCAGGCGAAGTCGGCCTTGTCGGCGTGGCCGCCGGAGTGCAGCACGCGGTAGGCCAGCGCGGCCGAGAACACGGCGTTGGCACCGGGTTTGCTGCGGAAGACCGCGGGATACGGTGCGACGTCGTAGCTTTCGTCGCGGGTGCGGACCGCGCAGCCGAATTCCCGGATGGTGCAGACGGTTCGGGCGCCCATGACCTGGAGCCACTGGGCGGGGTCCATGGTGGTCGAGCCGGAACCCAGCAGCAGACTGCCGAGTTCGGCGGCGGTGCCGATGAGGTAATCGACGGTGTGCAGGAACGGATACAGCGTCTGGGGGTCCTTGAGCCTCGGGGAGGCGTGCACGATCACCGTCGGCCGGCTCGGCAGGGTGTGCACGTGGGCCAGGACCCAGGCGAGGACCGGTTCGGGCTGTTCGAAGGTGAGCAGCAGCACCTTGGCGCGGCCGATCGCGTTCTGCACGGCGGGGCCGGCGAGATCGTCGGTGTCGAGCGCCATCTGGTCGTTCTTGTCGACGAAGGTCACCGGCTCGCCGGGGCCGGCGATCACCACGACGATCGGGGTCGATGCTCCGACAACGGTTTTCACCAGCGAGGTGTCGACTCCGTGGTCGCCGAGGTAGCTCAGCAGCAGCCGACCGGCCTCGTCGCCGCCGACGGCGCCGACCAGCCCGGCCGACGCACCGAAGCCGGCGACGACGACCGCGCGGCCGAGTCCCTTGCCACCGGGGTGGGCGCTACGGTGGCCGTCGACGGATCTGCCCGCCGCCGGGATGTGGTCGACGTGGTACACGTGGTCGTGCACCGCATCTCCGACCACCAGGATCTGGACGGGGTCGGCGATCGACGGTTCCACCAGCCGCCGGGCCAGGGCGTGGAAGGCGCGGTCTTCGTGGGCTCCGCGCAGGGAGCGGACGGTCGGGGCGGGTGGGATGCGGTCGGCGGACAGGGCGTGGTGCAAGGCTTCCCACTGCTCGCAGAGATAGGTGCGGCGGGGGCCGAGGTCGTCGCCGTACAGCCGGGCCAGGTCGACGTCGGGGACCGAAAGATCTTGTAGCAGTTCCAGATTGAGTTCGGAGTCGACGATCAGCCGATCGGTGGGTGACAGCCCGCGGGCGAGTTCCCGGACGACCGGCAGCACCGCCTGCTGCGGGGTCCGCCCGAAGCGGTCGGCGTAGCGCTGGATCACCGGGAGGTCCAGGAGGATGCCGGCGTCGATCTCGGTGCGGTGCAGGCGGTCCGGTTGCAGGCCGGCGCGTTTGCGCAGGCTGGTGAGTACGCTGCGGACCGCGGCGATCGCGGCTTCGTCTCCGGTCATGGAGCCCGTCACCTCCGTGTCACTATCGTTGCAGACGATAGACGGAATCGCGGCATAGTACCGTTCATCTTCGGGTTTATCCTGGTCTCACTCGGGGAAATTTTATCAGTAAGGCGGCATTTGCCGGACACCTGACGGGAAATGCCGCACTGTGGAACGGCATTCGTACGCCGAGTGCCTCGGGAGGTCCTGATGTCGGGAGCAACCCTGTCGCGACGGCGTAGTCACCGGTGGGCTCGCCGCGAGACCACCGACGGTGAGACCGACGCGGCCGCGATCGTGGCCGCCTGACCTGCGCCCTGCTCCGTGCCGCCCCTGCGCGGCCACCCCGCCCGGCCCTCGGTAGCGCCGCGCGGGGCCTTCGTCATCCCCGCACGACCATGTCGCGCCGCGACCCGCCCCAGTTGGAGGCAGCCGTGACCCTCTACGAGACCAGCCGCACGATCATCGGCGCCCGCAGTGGCGAATGGGCCACGCGGGCCACCCGTGGCGGCTCGACCTGGCGGCTCAGTTGGCTGCCCGAGACGAATCTGACCGTGGAGCAGGCCCGTGCGGGGGTCCTGCTCGCCGAAATCCTGGCCACGCCACGGACATTGACCGATCCGGCGGTGTGGGACGAGCTGGGGCGGCTGGCGCGGCAGGTGAACACCACCGTGCCGCAGGCGTTCTCGGCGCTGTTGCAGCGCGCGCAGGTGCGGCGGTCGTCGTGATCGCCGGGCCCGCGAACCGGTCCGCCGTGACCGGCCACCCGGTTTGCGACTTTTCGGCAACCCACAGCGATGTAGCGGGTGCCCGTCCGGCGAATGCAGCGCCGCGCTGCACCGGGTGCGCCCGCGAGAGGAGGCAGTCGTGACCATCCACACGACAGACGCGACGATGACCAGCGACCGTTCTCCGGAGTACGCCTACCGCGCCGCGGGGGTCTGGCGGCTGAGCTGGCTGCCGCAGCAGCTGACCCACGACCAGGCCCTGGCCGGGATGCGGCTGGACGAACTGCTCAGCGATCCGGACATGGTCCACGACGCCACCGCCGCGGACCGCATCGCCGCGCACGCCGCAGACCTCGGGGTCCGCTACGAGCACGCGGTGATCCTGTTGTCGCGGCGGATGGCCGCCCGCACGCATCGGCCGCCGCGACCGGCGCCACCGGAGCGGGGGGAACCGGCGCCCGGCGCGGGGCGTTCGGCACCGCGGTCGCTGCATCTGCTCGGCTGAGCGTCACGCCGCACGGCCCCCACCGCGCGGCGGCTGCGGCGGGGCTGCGGTGACGCCTCGCCGCCGACCGGGCGGGGCCCCTGGTGTCTGCCCGCGCAGGGCCGGGCCGGACCGCGGCGCGTAGGTGCGGCGCGGTGCGTGGCTCGGTGATCTCAGGCGCGGCTGGCGCCGTGGGCGGCGCCGACGGCGTCGGCGAGGCTGTGGTAGCCACCGTCACGCAACCGCTGTGCCAGCCCGCGATGGATGTGCCGGGCCCAGCCGGGTCCGCCGTAGATGAAGCCGGTGAAGCCCTGGAGCAGGGTGGCGCCGGCGAGGATACGTTCGAAGGCCTGGTCGGCGGTCTCGATGCCGCCGACGGAGATCAGCACCAGCCGGTCCCCGGCGCGGGCGTACAGCCGCCGCAGCACCTCCAGCGACCGGTCCGCGACCGGCGGGCCGGACAGGCCGCCGGAGCCCATCGCGTCGACCTCGGCGGCGGGGGTGGCCAGGCCGTCGCGGCGGATGGTGGTGTTGGTGGCGACGATGCCGGCCAGGCCGAGTTCGACGGCGAGGTCGGCGACGGCGTCGACATCCTCGTCGGACAGGTCGGGGGCGATCTTCACCAGCACCGGCTTGTCGGTTTCGGCGAGGACCGCGGCCAGGATCGGGCGCAGCGACTGGACCGCTTGCAGATCCCGCAGGCCGGGGGTGTTCGGGGAGGACACGTTGACGACGACGAAATCGGCCTGCGGGCCCAGCAGGCGGGCGCAGTGGGCGTAGTCGGCGGCCGCGTGTTCCGGTGCGGTGACCTTGTTCTTGCCGATGTTGGCGCCCAGCGGCGGCCCGCCGGGCAGCCGCCGGCGCATCCGGTCCGCGGCCGCGTCGGCGCCGTGGTTGTTGAAGCCCATCCGGTTGATCAGCGCGCGGTCGGCGGGCAGCCGGAACAGCCGCGGCGCGGGGTTGCCGGGCTGGGCCGCGGCGGTGACGGTGCCGATCTCGGCGAAACCGAAGCCCAGCGGGCCCCAGGTGTCGACGCCCTCGGCGTTCTTGTCGAATCCGGCGGCCATGCCCAGCGGGGCGGGGAACCGCACCCCGAACGCGTCGACGGCCAGGATCGGGTCGTCGACGGCGAACAGGGCCGCGGTCAGCCGCCGGCCGGCGCCGAAGCGGGTGGCCCACCGCATCGCGACGAACGCGAGGTGGTGGATGCGTTCCGGGGGCAGCAGGAACATCAGGCGCAGCAGTAGGGAGTACATGCTCCGCCTCACATTCCCGGTTCCGGGACCGGGTGGCTGGTCTTGCGGCGGCGCAGCAGCACCCGCCGGCTGCCGTCGGTGTACGCGCGCACCCGCGACAGCTCCCATCCGCCGTACTCGGCCTGGATCGCCAGGCGCATCGACGCGGTCACCCGGTTGACATCCGGTGGCAGTCGTAACGGCACGTACTCGTATTCTCCCTCGTCACTGGTGGTTTCCCAGCCTGCTGGAACCGTGTTTCGGCGCTGCGAACGGTGCGGCTGGTGCGAACCGGTTGCCGGGGACGGAGCCATCACTGCCCTCTCTTCCTCTCGTCCGCGCCGATCCGCTGCAGACCGTCGCCGGTCGCGGACCCTACGAACATGTCCCCGGTGCGATCGTCGATCGTCACCGAGTCCGGTTGACGCACCGTCGCGAAGCGTCCCACTTCCTCCGGTATACCCGTCGACAGATCGAATCCGACGACTTCGTTACTGCCGGTCATGGTGACCCAGACGGTCTCGGACCGCTGATCGTAGGCGAGTGCGTAGGGCGAAGAGCCTACCGGGAAACGCTGCCGCAGCACGAGTGGATCGGCAGTGTACACCAGCAACGTGCCCCCAGCGGTGTCGGTGACCAGCAGCCGCTGGTAGTGGTCGGCGATCAGGCCGGTGGCGCCGGTACCGGCGCGCAGGGCCAGGGCGGGCTTGCCGTGGGCGAGGTCGAGTTCGGTGAGGCTGGTCTGCGCGAGGTCGAGCACCGCGACGGTGTCCCCGGCGGCGGCGACGGTGTCGGCGCCGGTGAGGCCGGTGACGGTGTGCACGACGTGCCCGTCGTCGCCGACGATCAGCACCCGGTGGTCGGCCAGCGCGACGGCGAGGGTGCCGTCGTCGCGGCGGGCCACCGCGCGGGTGTCGGCGCCGACGGGGGTGGTGCGGGTCGCGCCGGTGGCGGTGTCGATGTGCACGATCTGCGCTCCGGCGGCGGCGAGCACCTCGCCGGGACCGCCGGGGGCCAGGGTCGCGGCGCGGGCGGGCAGGGTGACCGCGCGCGGGGACGGGCCGGATCCGGCCGCCGGGCCGTTCGCGGCGGGGGATGCACTCGGTGCGGCGGGTGCGGGATTGCCCGCGGTGCCGGGTCCGGTGAGGTCGGTGAGGGTGACGGTGACGCCGTCGGCGGCCAGTTCGGCCAGTCGCCCGCCGCCGGGCGCGGCCACCAGCGCGGCGATCGCGGGGGCGGTGGTGACGCTACCGGCGGGGGCGGTGGTGACCGGCGGGGACACCGCGGCCGAGGCGGGGGCGGCGGCGGGGGTCTTGCCGCCGGACTGCTGCGAGGAGCATCCGGTCAGCACACCCACGGCGGCGACGGCGGCGAGCACGCCGCCGGTCCAGCGGGACCGGGTCGCGGTGCCACCGGATCGGGGCCGCGGCGAGGTGGCCGCTGCGCTGTGGCGGGGGCCGAGGGCGGCACCGGGCCGATCCGCCGGGGTGGCGCTGCCGGGGCCGGGACGTGCCGGGGTCGGGCGGTCTGCTGCGCCGAGCGGAGCGAGGCCGTTGACACCACGCATGCACCGAACTCCTTCGCCACCGTCACGCCTGCTCACCGGGCCGCCCCGGCGATCGCCTTCCCTATCATCTGACCACGGTGCCGGTGCGGGCCGACGCGCCGGGGTCGCAGCGCCCGCCTGGCGTGTCGCGGCCGGTGGCCGGGGCGGGGTGCAGGCGCGGTGAACCAGTGGCGGGAAATCGGCAGGTGGATACCGGCGTTCGTGCCAGACTGTAGGAGACTTACCGGTAACTTCTCGAAACGGGCACAGGGACGGCAGATGGTGGTGCGACGATCGGTGCGGAATGTGCCGATGTGGGGGCTGTGCGCGGCGGGCCTGGTGGCGGTGACCGGGTGTTCGACCGGCCCGGACGAGGCGGCGGTGGCCGCGGCCCGGTCCTCGGCGTACGCGGCGCTGTCGTCCTCGGCGCAGGCGGCCCCGGTGTCCGGCGCCGCCGGGGTGGCGCAGCCGCCGATTCCGACCGCCGCGCAGCTGGACGCGCAGATCAAACAAGCGCTGGATCCGTCGCTGCCCGACAGCGACCGGACCGCGCTGATCGAGGACGGTGACGCGTTCACCGGGGCGATCCCGGACATGTACCAGGCGATGCGGGACAATCCGCACGCGATCTACGGGGTCACCGATCCGGTGTTCGACAATCACGACGGCACGCTGACGGCGACGCTGCGGCTGGACAAGGACGGCACCGGCAGCAATATCCGCACCACGATCGTGCATTTCGTCGCCGCGGGCGGGCGGTGGAGGTTGTCGCGCACGGATCTGTGCGGGATTCTGCGCACCGCCGACTACAAGACCCCGGCCTGCGGCTAGCGGCATGATCGATCGGCAGTTGTCGCGGTGGGGCCGGTTCGTCCACCGCCATCGGTACCTGGTGTGTGGGGTGTTCCTGCTCGCGGTGGCGGTATCGGGTCTGTACGGCCGTGATCTGGGGTCGCGGCTGACCCAGGGCGGCTGGTTCGACGACGACAGTCAGTCGGTGGCGGCGTCGAAGCTGGCCGACGACACCTTCGGGCGCGACACCGACGCGGACGTGATCGTGGTCTACACCGCCGCGGCCGGCGGCACCGTCGACGATCCGCCGGTGCGGGACGCGGTGACCGCGTCGCTGGCCGGGTTACGGGCCCGCTACCCGGATCGGATCCAGAAGATCGACTCGTATTTCGACGGTTCGATGATGGGCCGGTTCGCCGACGCCACCCGTACCCACGCGTTCGCGAGTATCGGGTTGCGCGGCGCGGACACCGCGTCGGTGAACAACTATCTGGCCATCGAGACCGCGTTGCGCAGCGGGTGCGCGCCGACCCCGGCGCCCGGTTGCGGTCCCGGTGGGGTGACGGTGCAGCTGGCGGGCCTGCAACCGGTGGTGGAGGGCATCAACACCGGGATGCAGCGGGATATCCATCGCGCCGAGGTGATCGCGTTGCCGCTGGTGGCGATTCTGTTGTATTTCGTGTTCGGCGGGCTGGTGGCCGCGGCGTTGCCGGTGGTCGTGGGCGGGATGACGATTCTGGGCAGTCAGGGCATCATGCGGGCGCTGACCACGGTCATCGATGTCAACGTGTTCGCGTCGGCGGTGGTGACGCTGGTGAGCCTGGGGCTGGCGATCGACTACGGACTGTTCGCGGTGACCCGGTTCCGGGAGGAGCTGGCCGCGGGGCGCAGCGTGGAGGAGGCGACCGCGGCGACGGTGGCCACGGCGGGGCGGACGGTGCTGTTCTCGGCGGCGATCATCGCGGTGAGCCTGGGGGCGTTGTTCATCTACCCGAACGGGGTGCTGCGGTCGGTGCCGTGCGGCGGGATCAGTTCGGTGCTGCTGGCGGCGGTGCTGTCGGTGACGGCGTTGCCGGCGATGCTGAGCATCGCCGGGCACCGGATCGACCTGCTGAACTGGCGGACGCTGCGGGCGCGCCGCCGGGAACCGGTGGCCGCGCACTCCCATTCGGTGCCACCGGCTGCGGTGCGATCGGCTGCGGTGCGATCGGATGCGGACAGCCGGGAGCAGCGGTTCTTCGCGGGGCTGGCGGAGTTCGCGATGCGGCGGCCGGCGCTGGTGATCGCGCCGGTGGTGCTGGGGCTGCTGCTGTTGCTGATCCCGTTCCGGCACATCGAATTCGGTGGCCTGTCCGAACGGTATCTGGCCGCCGGCAATCCGGCCCGGGTGGCGCAGGAGCAGTTCGACGCGCTGTTCCCCGGTTTCCGCACCGAACCGCTGAAACTGGTGGTGGTGGGCGCGAATTCGCAGCAACTGTCCGATATCCGGTTCCAGGCCGATTTCACCCCCGGTCTCACCGGCCGGTTCGAAGCGGCGGCGGCCACCAAGGACGGGGTGAACGTGCTGTCGGCGGGGCTGGTCGACGACCGGGCCGCCGACACCGCGATCGCGACGCTGCGCGCGATCCCGTCCCCGCCGGGGGTGTCGATCATGGTGGCCGGGGTGCCGGCGCTGGAACGCGACAGTATCCATCGGCTGATCGCGGGCCTGCCGGAGCTGGGCGCGATCCTGGTGGCCGCGGCGATCGCGCTGATGTACGCGGCGTTCCGGTCGCTGGTGCTGGCGATCAAGGCGGTGCTGCTGAGCGCGTTGTCGCTGGCGGCGACGCTGGGCGTCCTGACCTGGATCTTCGTGGAGGGGCACGGGGCGGGCCTGCTGAACTTCACGCCGGGGCCGCTGATGTTCGCGGTGCTGGTGCTGATCGTGACGGTGTTGTTCGGGTTGTCGACCGATTACGAGGTGTTCCTGCAATCGCGGATGGCCGAGGCGCGGGCGGCCGGCGCCGAGCCGGCGGCGGCGATCCGGTTCGGGGTCGCGCACACCGGTCGGGTGATCACCTCGGCGGCGGCGATCCTGATCGTGGTGACCGGCGCGTTCGGGTTCTCGGATCTGGTGCTGATGAAGTACATCGCCTACGGCATGATCGCGGCGCTGGTGCTGGACGCCACGGTGATCCGGTTGTTGCTGACCCCGGCGATCCTGAAACTGGTGTGGCGGTGACCGGTCAGGGCCGCGGGTGGTGCGGGTCGATCCACGGCACCGGTTGCGGGTCGGCCTCCACCTCGGGGATGTCGAGGTTGACCACGATCGGTTCCTGATCGCTGCGCACGACCACGCAGCGCAGGGTGTGGTCGTCCTCGGCGTTGATCTCCTGGTGCGGTACGAACGGCGGCACGTAGATGAAGTCGCCGGGCCCGGCCTCGGCGACGTATTCCAGCCGTTCGCCCCACCGCATCCGGGCCCGGCCCGCGACGACGAAGATCACGCTCTCGAGGCTGCCGTGGTGGTGGGCACCGGTTCTGGCACCGGGATCGATGGCGACGGTGCCCGCCCAGATCTGCCGCGCCCCGACCATGGCCGCGCTGATCGCAGCCTCCCGGTGCATGCCGGGTGTCTGTGCCGTATTGGGGTCGAGCCGGTCACCGGGCACCACCTGCACCCCGTGCCGCCGCCAGTCCGCACCGGAATCTGCCACGCCTCGAGACCCTACGCGCCGGGCCGGACACCCGCCTCCGCGCACACCCGGCATCGGCGCACCCACCGGCGGGAACCAGGAATCCCTGGTGCCGTGGTGGTTTCAGTGCCGGACGGGGAGGACGAGCTGGGTGCCGGTGACGGGGTGGTCGAGGACTTCGACGGGGTGGCGGTAGACGTCGGTGAGCAGGCCGGTGGTGAGGACCGCCCGGGGTGGCCCGGCGGCGAGGAGGCGGCCCTCGGCGAGGACGGCGACGCGGTCGGCGTAGGCGGCGGCGACGCCGAGGTCGTGCAGGACCACCACGACCGCGGCGCCGGCGTGGGCGCGGCGGCGGGCCAGGTGCAGGACCTGCTCCTGGTGGCCGAGATCCAGTGCGGCGGTGGGTTCGTCGAGCATCATCGTGGCGGTGTCCTGGGCCAGGACACGGGCCAGTGCGACGCGGGCGCGTTCACCGCCGGACAGGGCGGGGAACGGGCGGTCGGCCAGGTGGGTGACGTCGGTGGCGGCCATGGCGGCGGTGATCGCGGTGTCGTCGGCGTCCTGGCGGGGGGTGCGGGCCCAGGGCGCGCGGCCCATGGTGACGACTTCGCGGGCGGTGAACGGGAAGCCGACGCTGTGGCTCTGCGGCAGGACCGCGCGCCGGCGGGCCATGTCGGTGTGGGTCCAGTGGGTCAGCCGGTGGCCGTCGAGTTCGACGGTGCCCGAGGCCGGGTGCAGTTCCCCGGCCAGGGCCGCGAGCAGGGTGGATTTCCCGGCGCCGTTGGGGCCGACCAGGGCGAGGATCTGCCCGGCGACCACGTCGAGGTCGACGCCGTCGAGGACCGGGCGGCCGCCGCGGCTGATCGTGACACCGCGGGCGCGCAGCGTGACCGCTCCGGGTGCCGGTGCCGGCGGGATGTCGTGTGTCCGGCGCACGAGGCGCTGCCACACCCGCGTGACCCGCCCGCCGCCGGGCCGCGTGCCGATGCCGTGGCGGCTCATGTGCTGCTGACGGCCGGAGGCGGCCGGCGTCGTCGGTGCGGCGGCCGCGCCCGGCGGTGGGGTGGGGTCGGTCATGCCCAGCCTCCGGAGCGGGCGCGGGTGCGGCGCAGCAGCCAGAAGAAGAACGGGCCGCCGACCAGGGAGGTGAGCATGCCCAGGGGGAGGTCGGCGTTGGCGACGAGGGTGCGGGCGCCGACGTCGGCGGCGAGCAGCACGATCGCGCCGGCCAGCGCCGACAGCGGGATCAGGACCCGATGCGCGGGTCCGAGGAGCATCCGGACCAGGTGCGGGACGATCAGGCCGACGAACAGGATCACGCCGGTGAACGCGACGCCGGCGGTCGCCAGGATCGCGACCACGACGATCACGTTGCGCCGCAGCCGTTCCACGTCGACGCCGAGGTGGCCGGCGGCGGATTCGCCGAGGGCCAGCAGGTCCAGCCGGGGTGCGAGCAGGATCGCGGCGGCCAGTCCGGCGGCGGTCAGGGGTGCGACGACGGCCACCGATTGCCAGGTGGCGCCGTTGAGGCTGCCCAGTTGCCAGAACACGATCTGGTCGCGGGCGGCCGGGGAGGCGGTGAACATGAGAAACGCCATCAGCCCCCCGGCGAACGCGTTGACGGCGACACCGGTCAGCACCAGTGTCACCGTTTCGGTGCGGCCCCCGGAGCGCGACAGCAGATACACCAGCAGCGTGGTGCCCAGCCCGGCGACGAACGCACCCGCGGCGACCGACCAGGCGGCGGCGAACGCGCCGCCGGTGACGATGACGACGCTCGCGCCGACCGCCGCTCCCGACGACACCCCGATCACGCCGGGCTCGGCGAGCGGGTTGGCGAACACGCCCTGCAACAAGGCACCCGCTGTCGCCAGCGCGGCCCCGACCAGCATGGCCAGCACCACGCGCGGGAACCGCACCTGCCACAGCGTGACCTCCCCGGCGGGGTGGTGCGGCATCGGCCCCCAGTCCAGCCCGATTCTGTGCGCGACACTGCCCGCGACCTCGAGTGGCGTGGTGGGCACCTGCCCGACCGCCGCGGAGAACAGTGCCAGTGCCACCAGCGCGACGACGGCCACCGCGAACGCGATCGCCACCTTCGACCATCGCCTGCTCCTGCCGGGGGTCGCAGCGACACCGCCCGGCGGGTCGCTATCGGCTGCGCCACTCGCTGCACGCTGTGCCTGGTCGTCCGCCGGGCCGGTTCGCGGCGACCCGGGTGCGATGCCATCCGGCGGTGCCGGCACGCTCCGGCCGCCGGTCGGCGTCCTGGCATCCGGGTCGGCGGCGGCCACCGCGCCGGGTGGTGTGTCGGTTACTGCGGCGGGTTCGGTGGCGCGGGCGGATCCGTGCACGAGATGCACGACAGCATCCGCTGCATCCGCGATGTCGCCGATGCCGGAGCCGCCGGCCGATGTGCCGGTGATTCCGGTCACGGCCACATTCTCAGCGGTGTGGCCGGGGCCGCTCGGTCTTGCGGTCCCGGCGGCGTTCGGCCGGCCGGGATGGGATATCGAGCCGGCCGAAGGGCCGGCGTCCGGTGCGCCGCCGCGGGCCGATGCCGCCGGGCCGGGCCGTTCGGGGGCGGTGGAGGTCGAGCCGTTACCGGTGCGGGCCGGGTGGGGGCCGGTGGGGGCCGGGCCGGGGGTGGTCATGCGGGGGTGGTGCCGTAGAGGGCTTCGGCGAGGGCGGTGACGACGCGGCCGGTGTTGGGGCCGAAGCTGAGGATGACCGAGTCGGACATGTCGACGACGCGTTTGCCGCGGCCGGCGGGGGTCTGGGCGATGCCGGGGACTTTCAGCAGGCCGTCGATGCCGCCGACGGACGCCAGGCCGTCGGACATGACCAGCAGGATGTCGGGGGCGGCGGCGATCATCGCTTCGCTGGTGAGGGGGGTGAACGGTTCCTTCAGGCCCGAGGCGGTGCCGGCGTCGGTGCCGCCGAGGGCGGTGATCAGGGCGTCGGCGCCGGAATTGGGGCCGGCGAGCATGGTGATGGCGGTGCTGCGCAGGTAGACGAAGGCGATCTTGGGGGGCGGGTTCTGTTTCGGGACCGCGGCGGTGGCGGCGGCGATCTCGTCGTGGGTGCGCGCGGCGAGGGTGTGGCCGGCGGCGGGGACGCCGAGGGCGGCGGCGACGGCTTCGATCTGCGGGGCGACGGTGTCCATCGCGCGGTTCGGGTCGAAGTAGACGACGGTGATGCCCAGGGCGCGCAGCTGGTCGCGGATGGCGGGGGTGGCGCTGGTGGTGTCGGTGAGGAACACCGTCGGGCGTTGCGCGGCGACGGCCTCGACGTTGATGCTGCCGCTGCCGCCGGCGACGTCGGGGACGTCGTGCACCGCGGGGAACGCCGCGGAGGTGGAGCGGCCGACCAGGTGGGAGCCCAGGCCCAGTGCGTACACCGTCTGGGTGAGGGTGCCGTAGCGGTCGACGGCGATGATGCGGGAGGAGTCGGTGACGGTGACGGTGGCGCCGTCGAAGGAGTGCACTGTGGCCGGCAGGACGGGGACCGGGGCGGGGGTGATCGGGGTGGGGTCGAGGTCGGTGAGGGTGGCCGTGGCCGGTCCGTGCGCGGCGGCGGGGCCGGTGGCGCCGGTGGTCGGCCCGCAGGCGGTGGCGGCGGCGAGCAGGGCGGCGCCGAGGACTGCGAGCAGCAACCGCGGCGGGCGGGGACGGGTCGGACACCTCATGTAGGGAAGCCTAAGTCGTGGCCTGCGGCGGGTTCAGACCCGGGTGACGGTGAGGCGGCTGACGTCGTCGAGGGCGGCGGCGATCGCGCGGGGCAGTTCCAGGGTTTCCGCGGCGAGGATGCCGGTGAGCTGGGCGATGTCGCGGGCGCCGACGATCATGGAGGCCACCGCGGGCCGGTCGCGGATCCAGGCCAGCGCGACGGCCAGCGGGGAGGTGGCCAGGCCGTCGGCGGCGGTGACCAGCGCGTCGACGACGCGGGTGGCGTTCTCGTCGAGGCGGTCGGTGATCTCGGCGGCGGTGGCCTCGTCGGCGCCGCGGGAGTCGGCGGGGACACCGTCGCGGTATTTGCCGGTGAGGATGCCCCCGGCCAGCGGGCTGGCGGCGATCAGGCCGACGCCGTGGTGGCTGGCGGCGGGCACGATGTCGCGTTCGGCGGCGCGTGACAGCAGCGAGTAGGGGGTCTGGGCGGCGGTGATCGGGGCGACGGCGGCGAGGGTGGCCAGTTGCCAGGCGGTGAAGCCGCGGACCCCGGCGTAGCGGACGCGCCCGGAGCGGACGGCGAATTCGACGGTCGCGGCGATCTCCTCGAGGGGGGTGTAGGGGTCCCAGGCGGCGACGCTCCAGATGTCGAGGTAGTCGGTGCCCAGGGCGGTGAGGGTGTGGTCGAGTTGCCGCATGAGGGTGCGGCGGGAGGCGTCGACGGTCCACGGGGTCCAGGCGGCGTCGTGGACGGGCACGCCGTCGGGGTCGGTGGCGGTGGGGACGGGGACCAGGCCCGCGCTGCCGCTGAGGACCAGTTCGTCGCGGGCGACGACCTCCCCCATCAGGTTGCCGAGGATGTGCTGGGCGGCGCCGCCGTGGTAGGCCGGTGAGGTGTCGACGAGGGTGCCGCCGGCGTCGACGAAGGCCACCAGCTGGACTGCGGCGGCGTCGGCGGCGGTCTCCTTGCCCCACGTGTGCGTGGCCAGACCGATCCGGGACACGCGCAGCCCGCTGCGTCCCACCGCCCGCTGCTCCATCACAACGCTCGCACTTCCGTCACGTACCGAAGCGTAAAGCGTGGGCGGCGTGAGACCGCTCGGCGACACCGCGGCCGGGCGTGTGGCGATACCGCGATTCAGCGTTCAGCGATATCGCGGTCCCGGCACATCCCGGGCACACTCGCGGCGTGGCGGCGGTGACCCGCTGCGGCACAACCGTTCCCGCCGCCGTGGCGTCAGTGCCGTTGGCCTGGTACGGGATTGCCGTTCACCGGGGCGTCGGGCGACGACGGTGGTGAACTTCCCGTGATCGCCTAGGCTGGGCGGCATGACAGTGATCCTGCTGCGGCACGGGGTGTCGACGTCCAACGTCGCCGGCACGCTGGCCGGCCGCAGCCCCGGCGTCGACCTGACCGATCGCGGCCGGGAGCAGGCGCAGGCGGTGGCCGATCGGCTGGCGGCGCTGCCGATCGAGCATGTGGTGCATTCGCCGCTGCAACGGTGTGCGCAGACGGTGGCGCCGCTGGCGGGCAAACTCGGCCTGGAGCCGGAGCCCGACGAGGCGTTGCTGGAGGTCGACTACGGGCAGTGGACCGGGCGCCCGATCCGGGAGCTGGTCGGTGAGCCGTTGTGGCGGGTGGTGCAGCAGCACGCCTCGGGGGCGGTGTTCCCCGAGGGGGAGGGCCTGGCGCAGGTGCAGTTCCGGGCGGTGGCGGCGGTGCGGGCCCACGATCGGCGGTTCGCCGCGGCCGCGGGGCGGGATGTGCTGTGGGTGGCGTGCACCCACGGTGACGTGATCAAGTCGATCCTGGCGGACGCGTTCGGTATCCACCTGGACGGTTTCCAGCGCCTGGCGGTGGAGCCGGCGTCGCTGAGTGTGGTCCGTTACGCCCCGACCGCCCCGTCCGTGTGGCGGGTAAACGACACCGGCACCGATCTGTCGGCCTTGATGGCTAAACCGGAGCAACATTCGGGTCAGGCGGCTGCACCGATCCCCGGTGGCGAAGTGACCCCCGGTGACGACGCGACCGGATCCGGTCCTGATACGGATAATGGGGATGCGGATCGCCCCGATTCTCCTCGCCCCGATTCACCGTCGTGAGGACGTGTCGACCAATGGATGCAGTGCAGTCGGTTTCAGGAGGTGCAGATGGCCCGAGCAATCCATGTGTTTCGCACCCCCGATCGTTTCGTCGCCGGAACCGTCGGTGAGCCTGGCGATCGTTCGTTCTATCTACAGGCCGTGCAGGAGCCGCGGGTGGTGAGCGTGCTGCTGGAGAAGCAACAGGTGAAGGTGCTCGCGGACCGGATGGGCCTGCTGCTGGACGAGGTCGCGCGCCGGTTCGGCGCGGAGGTGCCGCCGCAGGCCGACGATGTCAGCGACACCGCGCCGTTGCAGACGCCGATCGACGCGGAGTTCCGGGTCGGCACGATGGGCCTGGGCTGGGACGCCGACGCGGGAGCGGTGGTGGTGGAGTTGCTGGCGATCACCGAGACCGAGGTGGACGAGTCGGTGGTGCTCGACGACACCGAGGAGGGCCCGGACGCGGTGCGGGTGTTCCTGACGCCGATCCAGGCGCGGGAGTTCGCGTTGCGGTCGACGCGGGTGATCGCGGCGGGCCGCCCGCCGTGCCCGTTGTGCGGGGAGCCGCTGTCGACGAAGGGCCACATGTGTGTGCGCACCAACGGGTACAAGCGCGGCGACATCTTCGGCGCCACCGATCTCGAGGACTGACCGGCGATCATGAACGCAGTCACGGTCCTGGGCGGTGACGGTGCCGCGGACCCCTTCTACACCGGAGATCTGTCGGTGCTGGGGCAGGTGTCCACGGCCAGCAATCTGACCCTGGTGTGCGAGATCACCGCCGACGGGACCGTTCGTGACGCCGGGCGGCGGGCGCGGGCGGATCGGGCGCGGGCGGGCCGGGTGTACCGGGCCGCGGCGGGTGAGTCGATGGTGCGGGTGGTGTACAAGCCGGTGCGGGGGGAGCGGCCGTTGTGGGATTTCCCCGACGGCACCCTCGCCGGCCGGGAGGTGGCGTCGTATCTGGTGTCGCAGGCGCTGGGGTGGCCGGTGATCCCGGAGACGATCCTGCGCGACGGCCCGTACGGGGTCGGCATGGTGCAGCGGTGGATCCAGTCCCCGGAGGTCGCCGGGGATCCGGACGACGCGCAGGTCACGCAGCCGCGGCCGGATCTGGTGGATCTGGTGCCGGCGGGTGCGGTGCCCGAGGGGTTCCTGGAGGTGCTGCGCGCCGTCGACGGCACCGGTGCCGAGGTGTCGCTGGTGCATGCCGACGATCCGCGGCTGTATCGGATGGCGGTGCTGGATGTGCTGATCAACAATGCCGACCGCAAGGGCGGGCATGCGCTGGCCGGTGTCGACGGCGGCGTGTACGGCGTCGATCACGGGATCTGCCTGCACGCGGAGCCGAAGTTGCGGACGGTGTTGTGGGGCTGGGCGGGGTCGCCGGTGGACGCGGACCTGCTCGACGACATTGCCGGGTTGTTGCCGAAACTGTCCGGTGGGGTGGGTGACGCGCTGGCCGAGCACATCACCGACGAGGAGATCCAGGCGCTGGCCGCGCGGACCCGGCGGCTGCTGGCCGATCCGGTGATGCCGTTGCCACGGTCGTCACGGCCGATCCCCTGGCCCGCGTTCTGAGTCGCGCGCGGCCGGGTCTCCGAGTCGCCCGCGGCTGAGTCCTGGCCGCCTGTGGCCGGGCCGGCGAACCGGTGGCGATCGCACCGACCGGATTGCAACGGTTGACTTTTCCAGCCGGCGGCGTCGGCGCAGGTGGGATGTGGTGGTTGCGCCGGGGCGGGGCACGGTTGTGGCGGGGGTGGCGGTGACCGGCGGCGATCACACCTTTACCCTCGATTCATGCAGTCCTGGTCCGAAATCGCTGTCCCGACCGTCCCCGGATCAGGACCGCCGTTGCGGTTGTTCGACACCGCCGACCGGCAGGTGCGCCCGGTGACCCCGGGGGCGACCGCCGGCATGTACGTGTGCGGCATCACTCCCTACGACGCCACCCATCTCGGGCACGCCGCCACCTATCTGGCATTCGATCTGGTCAACCGGGTGTTGCGCGACGGCGGGCATCGGGTGCACTACGTGCAGAACGTCACCGATGTCGACGATCCGTTGTTCGAGCGCGCCGCCCGCGACGGGGTGGACTGGCGGGATCTGGGCGCCGGGGAGGTGGAGCTGTTCCGGGAGGACATGTCGGCGTTGCGGGTGCTGCCGCCGGCGGATTACATCGGCGCGGTGGAGTCCGTCGGTGAGGTGGTGGAGCTGGTCGACAAGCTGCTGGCGTCGGGGGCGGCGTATGTGGTCGACGACGCGCAGTTCCCGGATGTGTATTTCCGTCACGACGCGACCGAGCAGTTCGGGTACGAGTCGGGCTACGACCGGGCGACGATGGACCGGTTGTTCGCCGAGCGGGGCGGTGATCCGCAGCGGCCGGGCAAACGTGATCCGCTGGATGCCTTGTTGTGGCGGGCCGCGCGTGCGGGTGAGCCGTCGTGGCCGGCGCCGTTCGGGGCGGGGCGGCCGGGCTGGCACATCGAGTGTGCGGCGATCGCGCTGAACCGGATCGGGCCGGGGTTCGACATCCAGGGCGGCGGGTCGGATCTGATCTTCCCGCATCACGAGTTCTCCGCCGCGCATGCCGAGGCGCTGGTGGCGCATCGGCGGTTCGCGCGGCATTACGTGCATGCCGGGCTGATCGGTTTGGCGGGGGAGAAGATGTCGAAGTCGCGCGGCAATCTGGTGTTCGTGTCGCGGTTGCGCCGCGGCGGCACCGATCCCGCGGCGATCCGGCTGGGTTTGTTCGCCGGGCACTACCGGCAGGACCGGGAGTGGACCGACGCGACGCTGACCGAGGCGCTGACGCGGCTGGCGCGGTGGCGGCAGGCGGCGGCGCTGCCGTCGGCGCCGGCCGGTGAGCAGACGGTGGCGCGGTTGCGGCAGCATCTGGCCGACGATCTGGACACCCCGAAAGCGCTTGCGGCCGTGGATGCCTGGGTGCATCAGGCGCTGACCTACGGTGGCCCGGACGCGTCCGCGCCGGGGCTGGTCGCGGACGCGGTGGACGCGCTGCTGGGTATCGGCTTGTAGGTCAGGCCGCCGCGGCGGCGGCGCGGGCGTAGTCGTCGTGGATCATGGGCCAGCCGCCGGGGGAGGCGACGGAGTCGCGCATGGTTTCCCAGCCGTCGCCGTGCTGGTCCAGTCCGGAGTGCACGAGGGTGACGGTGGTGTGGGTGTCGTCGACGGGTGTGAAGGTGACGTCGACGCGGCTGGTCAGTGCGTGGTCGGGCTGGTGCTGCCAGTTCAGGGAGATGTCCCAGCTGAACGCGAAGTGCGCGGGCCGGTCCCAGGCCAGGACCCGGCCCCAGGGGCATGGGGTGCCGTCGTCCTCGCGGCCGTAGAGCCGGCCGCCGACACGGGGTTCGACGACGACTTCGGCCAGGGGGCCCGCGCCGAGGTGGTGGCTGCGCGGCCACCAGGTGTCCATGCCGGTGGTGAAGACGTCGAAGGCGGTGCCGGCGGGGGCGTCGACGGTGAGTTCGATCCGGACGACGGAGCCCTCCGGTGCGCCGGTCTCGGTGCTCGCGCGGGTGCCGTCGAGCCCGGCGGTGCCGTCGCTACCGGCGAGCCCGGCGGTGCCCGCGCCGGCGGTGTCGCCGGTGGGTTCTGTTGTGCCGGTGGGGTCTTCGGTGGTGCCGGTGTGTGAGGTCATGGTTGCTCCTGTTCGGGGGGTGGATCGGTGGCGGCCTGCCGGTTGACCTGGTCGCGGTAGGCCGTCATGGCCGTGGACCAGAAGTGGGTGAAGTACGCGCGGAGGGCGTCGATGCCGCGGGGGTCGAGGCGGTAGACACGGCGGGTGCCGTGCGCGGTGTGAGTCACCAGCCCGGCGTGTTCGAGCACTTTGAGGTGCTGGGACACCGCGGGCCTGCTGACCGGTAGTTCCGCGGCGAGTTCCCCGACCGCGCACGGTCCGCGGCCCAGGCGTTCGAAGATCGCGCGCCGGGTCGCGTCGCCGAGCGCGTCGAGCGCCTGCGCTTGGTAAGCCACCACGAACCGTAAGTGTAGACTTACGCAGCAGGGTAGGCGTGCGGAAACCGAATTCCCTGGACACCGAATTCCGGACACCGAATCCCGTATCGATGTCCCGGCGGCGCGCCGGTGGTGCCCGCGCGCGGGCCGATCACCGGCAGCCGGGTACGACGACGGGTGCGAGCGGGGAGCACGGCCGCCCGGCGGACCCGGGCGGCCGGGGGTCAGCTGTCGACGTGGATGTGCGGCCGGTCGGCGAGGGCGGGGACGGCGCGGCGGAGGATCTCGCGGGTCACCGGCGCGACCTCGCCTTCGCCGACGAACAGGAATTTCAGCAGATTCGCCAGCGGATTGCCTTCGGTCCATTCGAAGTACACGTGCGGGATCAGGCCGGTGCGGTCGCGGATGGCGAGCAGGATCGCGGCGATCGAGTTGGGGATGGCGGCGGCCTCGACCGACAGGATCTTGTAGCAGTCCAGTTCGACGGCGGTCACGTGCAGGTCGGTGGAGAATTCGGAGGCGTCCTTGACCACCACTTCCAGGAACAGGATCGGTTCCTTGGCGGGGATGTGGGATTCCAGCCGCTGCGCGGCCTCCTTGTCGGCGTACTCCTCCGGGCGCCGCAGTTCCTCGAGGTCGTGGGTGACGATGCGGATGGTGCCGTGCGCGGCGATCTTGTCGATCAGGAAGGCGGCCTTGTCGTCGAAGGTGACCTCGATCGCGCGCAGTTCGAACGCCCGCCGCGCCCGCGACACCAGCGACACCACGATGATCGCCAGGATGAAGAGCGACGCCAGCTGCACGCCCTCGGGCCGTTCGAAGATGTTGAGGATGGTGGTGTACACGAACACCGCCGACACCAGCCCGAAGCCGATCACCTTGGCGCGCTGCCGTTTCCGCGCCGCCGACAGGGTGACCGCGACCGCGGCGGAGGTGATCAGCACCAGCACGCCGGTGGCGTAGGCGCCGCCCTGGGCGTCGACGTCGGCCTTGAAGTACCAGGTGATGCCGAAGGAGATGACCGCGAACACCAGCACCAGCGGCCGGGTGGTGCGCGCCCATTCCGGCGCCATCCCGTAGCGGGGCAGATACCGCGGCACCAGGTTCAGCAGCCCGGCCATCGCCGAGGCCCCGGCGAACCACAGGATCGCGATGGTCGACACGTCGTACACGGTGCCGAAACCGTCGCCGAGGTAGCGGTGGGCGAGGTAGGCCAGGGCGCGCCCGTTGGCCTGCCCGCCGGTGTCGAATTCCTTCTCCGGGATCAGCACGACGGTGATGAAGCTGGTGATCAGCAGGAATACGCTCATGATGACCGCGGCGGTGGTGAGCAGCATGCGGGTGCCGGCGATGCGGGTGACCGGGTCGGCCTCGGATTCGCCGGGGGCGCTGCGGATCTGCGGCATCACCGCCACCCCGGTCTCGAATCCGGACAGGCCCAGCGCCAGTTTCGGGAACACCAGCAGCGACACCCCGATCATCGCGAACACGCTGCCGTGCTGGGCGGTCATGGCGTGGGTCCAGTCCACCACCAGGTGCCCGGCGGTGAACACCTGCCACAGCCCGACGATCGCGACCACGACGTTCAACGCCAGGTACAGGCCGACCAGCACGACCGCGACACCGATGGCCTCGGCGAAGCCCTTGAGGAAGATCGCCGCCAGCAACGCCAGCAGCACCAGGGTGATCAGGATCGCGTGGTCGGTCAGAACGTGGGGCACGTACGGGTTCTCGACGATGTGCGCGGCGCCGTCGGCGGCGGACAGGGTCATGGTGATGACGAAGTCGGTGGCGGCGAAGCCGAGCAGCACCAGGATGAACAGTTTCCCGGTCCAGTGGCCGAGGATGTCGGTGAACATGGCCAGCGACCCGCCGCCGTGCGGGCTCTCCCCGGCGACGCGCCGGTACACCGGCAGCGCGCCGAGCAGGGTCAATGCCACCAGCACCAGCGTCGCCAGCGGCGACAGCACCCCGGCGGCCAGCGCGGCGATACCGGGCTGGTAGCCGAGGGTGGAGAAGTAGTCGACACCGGTCAGGCACATCACCTGCCACCAGGACCGCTGGTGCGGGGAGTGACCGGTTTTCACCATCGGCCCCGGATGCGGTGAGTAGCGATCGTCCTCGGCGCCCTGCAACAGCCATTCGGAGAAACGGGAGCGGCGACGCCTGTCGGCGGTCGTGGTCACGTGCTCAATCCCCCTCGGGGCCCAGTGGTTCCGGCACGGCCGGCAGTCGGTGGTACCGGGCCAATGTAGCGCCCGGGACCGCACCCGATTTCACGGGACGTTGACGCCCAACCCCCTGATCCTGACGGTTTCCGCACGTCCACGGGCGCGGCGGCCCCAGTTTCCTGACGGTTTCTTTACACCCCGGTAGCAACCCCCGATTCCGGTGAACACGGCATTCCTGCACAATCAGCGCGTGCGGTTGGCGGTGGTCGAGGATGACGACGGGGTGGGCGATGCTCTGGTGGAGGCGCTGTCGGTGCGTGGTCACCATGCCGATCGGATGCGCCGCGGCGCGGATCTCTTGACCTCCCATCGCGGGTACGACGCGGTGATCCTGGATCTGGGGCTGCCCGACGCCGACGGTCAGCAGGTGCTGCGGCGGCTGCGGGAGGTCAGCGACATTCCGGTGAT
The DNA here is from genome assembly GCF_020176955.2 of Nocardia sp. alder85J. Classification (GTDB taxonomy): domain Bacteria; phylum Actinomycetota; class Actinomycetes; order Mycobacteriales; family Mycobacteriaceae; genus Nocardia. The sequence goes on along the minus strand of NZ_JAIUCZ020000002.1, from coordinate 1,063,895 downwards.
CGTGCTGACCGCCCGCAGCGACGAGCGATCCATCGTGCGCGGATTGCGCGGCGGCGCCGACGACTATCTGATCAAGCCGCCGCGCATCGCCGAACTGCTGGCCCGGCTGGACACGGTGACCCGCCGCGCGGCCGCCGCCGCCGATCCGCCGCCGCAACTGGTGTGCACCGGGGATGTGCGGGTGGATCTGGCGGCCCGGCGGGTGGAGGTGGCCGGGACCGCGATCGCGCTGACCGCCAAGGAGTTCGACATCGTCGCCGCGCTGGTGGAGCGGCCGGGGGCGGCGGTGTCGCGGCAGCAGTTGATGGACCGGATCTGGGGTGACGCGTTCGTGGCGGTGTCGCGCAGCCTGGATGTGCACATGACCGGGCTGCGGCACAAACTGGACCGGCCGGGGCTGATCACCACCATCCGCGGCTACGGCTACCGGTGGGGTCAGTGACCGGATGCGGCGACGCCTGCTGGCGGCTCTGTCCGTCTTCGCCACCATCGCGGTACTGGCCTTCGCGGTGCCGTTGTGCCTGATCGCGGCGACCAGCCGCACCCAGCAGCTGGTCCTGGGCCGCTCCGGTGACGCGGACTGGTTCGCCACCCTCGCCGGGGCGGCGACCACCACCGGCGACAATCGCGCGCTGGCGATGGAGATCGACCGCTACCACCAGCTCTACGGGGAGGATGTGCTGGTCGTCGACGCCCGCGGCGCCCCGATCGCCGATGCCGGGGTCGATCCCGACGCCGACGCGGTGCAGGCGGTGCTGGCGGCGGTGCGCCGCAACCAGCCGCCGGCGCCGGTGGCGCAGTTGATGCCGTGGAGTCCGGCGACAGTGGTGATCGCGCGCCCGATGGGCAGCGGGGTGCAGGTCGACGGGGCGGTGGTGATCGAGGCGTCCACCGCCGACGCCCGCGGTGACATCGTCCGCACCTGGGGGATCGTGACGGCGGGGGCGCTGGCGGCGATGGTGTTGTTCACGACGCTGGCGCTGGGCCTGTCGCGGTGGGTGCTGCGGCCGCTGGCCGAGTTGTCGACCGCGGTGGCGGCGCTGACGGCGACGCTGCCCAGTCCGCGGGGCAGTGCCCGCACCGCGATCACCCGCCGCCACGGCGGCCCGGCGGAGATCCGGGCGGTGGCGGTGGCGTTCGACGCGATGGCCGTCGCGGTCGCCGACGCCACCGCCGCACAACGCCAGCTGGTCGCCGACACCGCACATGCGATGCGTAATCCACTGGCCGCGTTGATCATTCGCCTGGATTCGCTGGAACCGGCGGTGCCGGCGGGGTCGGCGGCGACCTTCCGGGGCGCCACCGCCGAAGCCGAACGGCTCACCGGCCTGCTCGACGGGCTGCTCACTCTCGCCGTCGCCGAGGGCGACACCGATTTCGATCCCGCCGCACCGGTGACCGCCAGCGCCTGCGACGCGGCCGCGGTGGCCGCGGACCGTATCGACGCCTGGCACACCGCCTTCGAGCACGCCGGTCTCACCCTCACCGCCGAGATCGGGGCCACGCCGATGGAGACCGCGGTCCCCGCCGACATCCTCGCCCAGATCCTCGATGTCGCCCTCAGCAACGCCTGCCGGTACGCCGGTGCGGGCGCGGCGGCCGTGCTGCGGGTGCGCCGCGACGGTGACCGGGTGGCGCTGGCGGTCACCGACACCGGCGCCGGGGTGCCCGCCGGGGAACTGCACCGGCTGACCACCCGCTTCTATCGGGGTTCCGCGGCCGGCACCGGCGGATCCGGGCTGGGCCTGCCGATCGCGGCGGCCCTGGTCAACGCCCGCCGCGGGACACTGCGGGTGGAACATGTCGTACCACACGGTTTGTCGATGGTCGTCGAATTCCCCGCCGCGCCCGGACCCGCGCTGTGATCGGCCGCCGGGTCTTCCTCGGGCTGGCCGCCGCGGCCGCCGCCAGCGCCGCCGGATGCGGCGGGACCGGTCCGCCGGTGGTGCGGGTGGCCGCCGGGGAGGTCGGGGGCTTCTATCACGCGTTCAGCCTGCTACTGGCCGCCGCGGCCGCCGAGGCGGGCACCCTGCACGTGCAGCCGGTCACCACGACCGGATCGATGGCCAACCTGGATCTGCTGGCCCGCGGTGAGGTGGAGGCCGCGCTGACCCTCACCGACGCCGTCGCCGACGACCCCGCGCGACTGCTGGCGATCGGCCGGGTCTACGAGAACTATCTGCAACTGGCGGTGGGCTCGAGGTCGGGCCTGCACACCGTGGAAGACCTGCGCGGCACGCGGATCAGTCTCGGCGCGCCCGGGTCCGGGGCCGCGTTCACCGGCGAACGGATCCTGCGCCTGGCCGGACTGGAACCGGGCACCGACCTGACCGTCACCCACCTGCCGTTGCAGGACGCGGTCACCGCGATCGCCACCGGCGCCGCCGACGCGCTGCTGTGGGCCGGCGGCGTCCCCACCACGGTCCTGGACGTGCCCCGCACGCTGCGGCTACTGGATCTCGGTGAATTCGCCGGCGCCCTGCATGACCGCTACGGCTACTTCTACGACCTGGTGGTGATCCCCGGCGACACCTATCCCGGCGCCCCCTCGGTCCGCACGATCGGCGTCGCGAACCTGCTGGTCACCACCGCGGCCCTGCCCTGGGCGACCGCCGCGGCGCTGACCGAGCTACTGCTGACCCACGCCGCCCACCTGGTCCCCGCCGAGGCCACCGGCACCCAGTTCCTCGACATCCGCACCCTGATCGGCACCGGCGACCTGGCCCTGCACCCCGGCTCCGCCGACGTCTACCGCCGCCACCACGGCTGACCCCCGATCACCACCGCGGCGCCTCCCGCGCCGGGAACCCCGGTTGCGGCGGCACGGGCAGCAGCGAGGTCACCGCGGGCAACGGCACCATCGGCTGCTCCCCGGGCGCCGGTCGCGCCGCATGCGGCACCCGCACGACCAGCAGCGCCGTCGTCACGACCAGGGCGCGCGGTTCCGGCATGCGGGGGTCAGTGGGTGGCGGGCTGAGCGGGGGTGGGGTGCAGCAGGCGGCGGCGGGCGGGGTTGCCGAAGCTCCAGGTGAAGGTGCCGGGGTCGCGGGCTTCGTCGGCCAGTTCGCGGACCACGCCGCGGCAGGCGCGTTCCTTGATGCCCGCGGCGAGGCGGCCGCCGAGGGAGAACCGGGTGGCGGTGTCGGCGCGGGTGGCCAGCTGGACGGTGGCCGCGTGGCGGCCCAGGCCGATGCATTGACCGAAGTAGCCGATGTCGAGGGTGGGGGCGGGGGTGCCGGCGAGATGAGCCAGCACGGTGTCGGCGGCGTGGGCGCCCAGGGGGCGGGCGGTCTGGCAGCTCATCCGCAGCGGCTGCCCGGAGGGGGCCGCGGCGTCACCGGCGGCGACGATGTGCGGGTCGTCGACGCTGGTGAGGGTTTCGTCGGTGCACAACCGGCCCGCGGCGTCGGTGGTCAGGCCACTGCGGGCGGCCAGGTCGGGGACACCGAAGCCGGCGGTCCACACGGTGAGGGTGTTGCGGAGGGTGTGGCCGCCGGACAGGTGCACGGTGTCGCCGGTCACCGCGGTCACGACGGCGTCGGGGCCGTCGAGGACGATGACGCCGAGGGCGGTCAGGCGGGCGGTGATCGAGCGGCGCACACGCGGGTGCAGGGCGGGGCCGAGGACCCGGCCGCAGACCAGGGTGACCCGGTGGCCGCGTTCGGCGAGTTCGGCGGCGATCTCGATCCCGGTGGCGCCGGCGCCGACCACGACGACCGGAGCGCCGGGACCGGCCGCGTCCAGGGCCGCGTGCAGGCGCTGGGCCTGTTCGTAGGTGGCCAGCGGGTGGGTGTGGTCGGCGGCGCCGGGCACGGTGACGGTGGCGCTGGTACTGCCGACGGCGTAGACGAGGTGGTCGTAGCCGACGGTGGCGCCGGCGCCGAGGGTGACGTGGCGGGCGGCGGCGTCGATGCCGGTGGCGGTACCGACGACCAGCCGGACCCGGTCGGCGAGGATGTCGTGGTAACCGGTGACCGCGTCGTGGGTGCCGCCGGCGAGCTGGTGCAACCGGACCCGTTGCACGAACATCGGGCGGGGGTTGATCAGGGTCACCGTCACGTCGGCGCGGGCGGTGAGGCGGTTGGCGGCCAGTACTCCGGCGTATCCGCCGCCGAGGACTGCCACGTCGATGGTTGTGCTCATGATCGTCTCCTTCGCTGGGGTGTCGGGCATGGGACACCGGCCGGCGCCGGGATGTGACAGGGGTGTGGCGTGGATCACCACCAGGGGCCGGTGTTGCATTCCGTGCGGACCGCCCGATGTTCCCGGTGCCGGGTCCGCACCGAAACGGAAGTCGTGGCAGCGGTTTTCACCGGGTTGCGCAGTGCGGGGCGACTCGTGTGGGATCACTGGCAGGCGGTGACGCCGATCGTGTGACATCGGAAGGACCAACACCTATGCGGCCGCTGGAATCCGACGATCCGGCCGTTATCGGCGCGTACCGGCTGCTGGGGGTGCTCGGGGTCGGCGGGATGGGCCGGGTGTATCTCGGGCGCACCGCCGGGGGCCGGACGGTGGCGGTGAAGGTGGTGCGGCCGGATCTGTCCGGCGACGGCGAGTTCCGCACGCGGTTCCGGCGGGAGGTGGCCGCGGCGCGGCGGGTGCAGGGCCGCTACACGGTCCCGGTGCTGGATGCCGACGTGGACGCGGCCCGCCCGTGGCTGGCGACGGGGTTCGTGGCGGGATTGTCGCTGCGGGAGGCGGTGGACAATTACGGGCCGCTGCCGGAATCGTCGCTGCTGCCGCTGGCGGCGGGGCTGGCGCGGGCGCTGGTCGACATCCATGCCACGGGGCTGGTGCATCGGGACCTGAAACCGTCGAACGTGCTGCTGGCCGTCGACGGTCCGAAGGTGATCGATTTCGGGATCGCCCGCGCCGCCGACGACAGTGCGCTGACCACCACGGGGAAGGTGATCGGTTCCCCGGGATACATGTCGCCGGAGCAGATCACCGGCACCACGCCGGTGGGGCCGGCGGCGGACGTGTTCGCCCTCGGGGGTGCGCTGGTGTACGCCGCGGGCGGGACCGGGCCCTTCGGGGACGGTGATTCGATCTCGATGCTGTGGCGGGTGGTGCAGGAGCAGCCGCAGCTGGATGCGTTGCCGGACAGTCTGCGGCCGCTGGTCCAGGCGTGCCTGGACAAGGATCCCGCCCGGCGCCCGGACGCGGCGGCGCTCGCGGCGCGGTTCACCGTGCCCGAGGGTGGGGGCAGTTCGGGCTGGCTGCCGTCACCGGTGCTGGAGGACATCAGCCGGCGGGTGGTGGCGCTGCTGGATCTGGAGGCGGTGCAACTGCCGGTGGACGCGACGGTGACCGGGCCGCAGCAGGCCGGATCCCGGTCCGGTTCCGTGCCGTCGGGCCCGCATTCGGGCATCGGGTATCCCGGGACCGCAGCGGGGTATCCCGGGGGCGGTTTCGCCGGGGGCGCGCAGTATCCGCCGATGCCGTATCCGGATCCGTCGCGGGTCGCGCAGACGATGCGTCACGACCGGCCGGTGACGCCGCCGCGGCGGCGGCTGCTGGTGCCGATCGCGGTCGCGGCGGGTCTGCTGGCGGTCGCGGTGGCCGCGGCTGCGGTGACGGTGGCGCTGCGCGGCGGCGGCACCCCCGCACCGGCGACGACCACCATCGCGGCCACGGCCACCGGGAGTACCGGCGCGGCACGGACCTCGAGCGCCGCCACGGGTTCGCAGGTGGCGCTGCCCGCGGCGTATGTGGGGACCTGGACCGGTAACGCCAGCGACGGACTGGCCACGTTCGCGATCCGCCTGGAACTGAAGCCCGGTCGCGTCGGGGACGAGCTGGGCAGCTCCACCAACACCGGCCAGGTCAGCAGGTCCAGTTGCGCGCGGGCGGAAACACTGACCGCCGTCGCCGACACCGGCATCACCTTGCGTGCGCGGCTGACGGCGGGGGCCGGATGCGACGACGACGGCACACCGTCCACGGTCCGGGTCAACGCCGACGGCACCGCCTCCTACACGATGGACGGCATGCTCGGCGACATCACCGGCACCCTGCGCCGCGGCTGATTCCCGGTACCGAGCCCGGCCCCCGGATAGTCATGACCCTCCGTGCCGCTGCGCGGGCATCGAGGTGCCCGGCACCAGCGAACCCGGTGGCGGTCCACTGGCCACCGGTTGCGAGAACCTGTCTGACATGTTTGGCTGAACCTGTCAGCAGCTTCGTCTCTCGCCCGGGAGGACACCGTGGACCCCACCCTCGACATCGCCGAAATACCCTGCGCCACACTGACACCGGAAGCCTTCGCACCGTTCGGGGTGGTCGTCGCCACCACTCCCGACGGCACCCCGTTCACCCCCGCCGACGACGCACTCGACCTCACCGCCGGCACGCCACGGTTCTACATCATGCAACTGGCCGACCGGCCGGCCACCTTCACCGGCATCACCCGCCACCGCCGCAGCACCCAGACCCTGATGAGCGCCGACGCCCACGACTGGTACCTCGCCGTCGCACCCGCCGACCGCGACATCCCCGCCGTCACCGACATCCGGGCCTTCCGGATCCCCGCCGCGGTCGCGGTCACCCTCGCCAAGGGCACCTGGCACGCCGGACCGTTCTTCACCACCGCCACCATGGCCTTCGCCAACCTGGAACTGGCCGACACCAACATCACCGACCACGACACCTACCGCTTCGACCGCACCCACAGGCTCCGCTGTGTCCTCGACCTCCGCGACCTCCGCTGAACCCCGGCCACACCCCGACGCCGTCCGCCGACTGGCCGACCTGACCGCCACCGTCCACGCCCACACCCCGCCACCGCGCCCGTGGGCACACCACCGGCCCGGCACCGCCGGCCCGAACTGGCCCACCTCGCCGCCGACATCGCCCTGTGGCGGCACCGCTTCACCCCACCGGAACCGGTCACCCACCCCGACCTGCTCGACTACCCCTACCTCGACGACCACTTCGGACTGCGACCCCACCACGACGACCCCGGCCACCCCCTGCACCGCATCCACCTGTTCAACCACGGCGCCCGCCTGAGCCTGGGCATCCTCGGCCACCAGATCTCCGGCCTCGCCGGCGGCGTCGAACGACTCGTCGGCGGCCTGGTCGCCGCCCTGGTCGCCGCCCTGGTCGCCGACCGCTCCGCCGACCTGCTGCACCAGTTCCGCCACTACCGCGAACCCGCCGCCATCCACCTCGGCGCCATACCCGACCCCACCGCAGCGGAGACCCTGCCATGACCGACCCCGCACCCCGACCGGCCACCCGCGACGAAACCCTCGAAGCGATCTGGCTCCAGGCCGCCACCGCCGGCCGCCCGATGCCCGGCGAATCCACCCTCGCCGCCGACCTGTCGATGAGCCGCGCCGCCGTCCGCGAAGCCCTGGTCCGCCTCGAGGAACGCGGCTACCTGCGCCGCCGCAAAGGCGCCGGCACCGTCGTCAACCCCTCCCTGCTCGACATCCCCGCCCGCTTCGACCTCCAGGTCGACAAGTCCGACCTCATCGCCGCCACCGGCCGCACTCCCGCGGTGGAGATCCTCGGCAGCGAACTGTCACCGATCACCGTCGACGAAGCCGTCCAGTTCCGCATCGCCCCCGGCACCCCCGTTTTCCGCATCCGCAAACTCTGGCGCGCCGACGGCGACCCGGTGATGCTCGCCCGCGACGCCGTCCCCGTCCGCCGCCGCCCCCCGATCCCACCCGCGGCCGACCACACCATCTTCACCCTCGCCACCGAACTCGCCGACGAACACCCCGAATGGGAAATCGCCTGGCCCGCCGCCGAAGCCCTCGACGAACCCGACGCCCGCCTACTCGGCCGCCACCCCGGCGACCCGATGCTGTCGGTGGAACTCACCGGCATCGGCCGCTCCGGCCAGGTCGCCTACTGGTCCTCCGAACTCCACATCCCCGGCGCCCTCCGCTACGCCCTGGTCCGCAGCATCCGCCACCCCTGACACCGGCGGCCCGATCAATCCCCGCACCCCGACCGGGAGCCCAACCCCATGACCCACTCGCCTGCGGTGACCATCAACGTCATGCCGCACGACGCCCGGCACGTCGTCGCCCGCGCCACCGACGCCGACCGGCGTGGCCTGGGCCGGCTCGTCCTTCCCGACGCCGGGGCCGCCACCCGTGACCCGTGGACCGTCCTGGGCGCCGCCGCGGTCGGCACCACCGCGATCCGGCTCGGCATGATCACCAATCCGCTGACCCGCCGTCCCGAGGTCACCGCCGGCGCGCTGGGCACCCTCGACGAACTCAGCGGCGGCCGCGGCTTCGCCGTGCTGTCCGTCGGCGGTGCGTTCCAACTGGCCGGGCTGGGCGTACCACACCCGGCACGCATCGCCGACCTCACCACCGCCCTGCGCACCGTCCGCGACCGTCACCGCAGCGCCGAACTCTGGGTCGCCACCAAAGGACCCGCCACCCTGCGCGCCGTCGCGGGGCTCGCCGACACCGTGCTGCTGTCCGGCGTGCCGTTCCCGCTGCTGCCCGATCTGGCCCGCCGCGTCCGCAGCACCACCGGCGCACGGGTCGCGCTGACCCTGCATCACTGGTTCGATCCCGAGTCCCGGCTGCATTCCGGTGAACGGCTGGTCTACGAGATCACCAACATGCGACCGGAATACGCCGACGCCGGCGGGGTCCACGATTCCCTGCGCACCGACGTCCTCAGCGCCCTCGCCCGTTCGGGCCCGGTGGAGGCGGGGCGGCTGATCCCCGACACCGTGCTGCGCCGCTTCTACCTCGACGCTCCCGCCACCGGCATCACCGACAGCGCCGTCACTCTCGCCACCGGCCTCGGCGTCGACGAGATCGTGCTGCCCGAATACACCTTCTACCCGAACGGCTGATCTCCGTGCCGCTGTCCGCCGCCTGGTTGCACGCCAACAGCATCGACGCGTGGTGGGCCCGCGCCCACGACCTCGCCCGCGCCGCCGCGCAACGCCACTTCGGCGCCGCCGTCACCACCACGACCACCGCCGACCTCGGCGAAGGCGAGGACTGGCTCGCTCGCGCCCGCACCCTCGCCGCCGACGGTACCGACGTGATCTTCGTCTGCGACACCGCCGTCGCACCCCTGACCCGGACCGTCGCGGCCGAATTCCCGGCCACCCGTTTCGTCCACTGCCAGGGCGAGTCCACCGGCCCCAACCTCACCGTCTACCGCGCCGCCCGCGATCAGCACGCCTACCTGTCGGGCATGCTCGCCGCGGCCGCCACCGCCACCGGCGTCCTCGGCGCCGTCGAGGGCATCCGCTCACCCCACGACCTGCTGTACACCAACGCCTGGGCTCTCGGCGCCCGCACCGTCCGCCCCGATGTCCGGATCCTGCTGCACTGGGCCGGTTCCTACCGCGACCCCCGCCAGGCCGACAAGGAACACGCCGCCGTCACCACCCTCATCGGGCACGGCGCCGACGTCATCGGCGGCAATCTCACCGAGAACCCGGCCACCGTCCATGCCGCCCTCGCCGCCGGGCCCGCGTCAGCGCCCACGACGATCGCCACGCCGCCCTCGACGGCGTCCTCGACGCGGCCTACCTCGATTGGACCCCGTTCTACCTCGACACCCTCACCCGCCTGCTCACCGGCCGCACGCTCCCGTCCCGCCGCTACCTGCGCACCAGCGACGGCGTCGTCCGCAACACCGCACCGGCCCCCTGGCTGCCGCCGGCCGTCCTCGCCGCCACCGACACCGTCCGTATCGCCTTCGCCGCCGGGCACAGCTCCGTGTGGACGGGCCCACTGCACGACAATCAGGGCCGCGAACGCATCCCGGCGGGTTCCGTCCTCGCCGGTGGCTATGCCGAACCGGCAGCAGGCCTCGCACCGCAGGAGACCTACCTGAACAGCCCGCGATTCGACTGGCTGGTCGACGGCATCACCGAAATCTGAACCCCTCCAACATCTCCCACCTTTTCCGTCACCGTGACGATTCGCCGCATCGAAAGGGAAGTGGCGCAGGGGAGAGACGACCGACGACTTACTATCCTGCACGAAAGCCAGCTCGGGCCAACGCATTCCGTTCGGAGCACAAGCGCCTACAAGTCCATTCGGAGTACATGCGAGACATGCGCACCCTGCCGCGCGCACACGCAGTCGCGGCCGATCCGCACGGCCGGGGAGACCGGGCCGGACCGGCGGCGCCGAACCACCATGCCGCACAACACAGTTCACCCCTTCCCCGCCACCCACCCCAACTACCGATAATTGACATTATGTCAACTCGCGCCGGTGGAGACCCTCCCCGCCACCGGACGACAACCGCCTCCTCGGCACCCACAACACCCGCCTCATCGGCCTGCAACTCGGCGCCGACGGCTCGGAGGTGTCCCGGGACCGCGTCTCGACTCAGCGGCCGCCGTCAGGACTGGCCGGGCGCCGGAACGACACGCTGCGGGTCACGCTCAGCGCCCGAACGCCTGCGCCTCCGCCCGCTCCAGCAAACCGGCCAACTCCGCACCGTCCTCGCCCAGCACCGCGAACGCCGGCGCGATCAACGCATCGGTCACCGCCTCCGCCGACTCCCACCGCGCCCGCGTCGCCGCGGTGATCTCCTCGAACGGCTCCGCCCAGCCGAACGCCCGCGCCTGAATCGGCCCCGGACTCAACGGCGAACCCGAGATCAACACCGCCTGCAACGGGGTCAGCCCGGCCGCGAGCACCGCCATCAGATGCAACCCGCCCCGCAACTCCCGCAGCACATGCGCATACTGCAACACCCGCGCCGGCGCATCCGCCGCCGCCGGCAACACCCGCCACCCCGCGAACAACGGCACCCCCGGCACCTCCGCCGCCGCGGCCACCGCCTGCAACAACTCCGCCAGCCGCTCGGACTCCGCGAACCCGGCCAGCTTGCGCCGCCCGAAATCCTGGCACACCCCCAGATACGCCTCCGCCGCCTCCGCCGACGGCACCGTCACCGAATCCCACGCCGCCCGCAACGTTTCCGGCTCCAGGAAACCGAACGCCGCGACCACCACGCCCGCATCCACATCACCGAGCACCCCACCGCGCCCCCGCGCGTACGGGCCGATGAACCCGGGCACCCCCGTCGACTCCCCGTACTTCCGCGCCTCACGGGAGAACATGAACGCGCCCCCGATACGCTGAATCGAGTCCTTCACCGCGGCCGCCACCGACACGACAGGCTCCCTTCCACGCCTCGCCAACGGCCGAAGCATAGCTCGCTATCTCCAGGTAATGCCAGCCAGTGACCGGCACGAGATCGGCCAACACCCGATACCCGGCACCCCGAGCGCCTATCCTCGGACCGGGCCCGGGAAACTTCCGTACCGAATCATGTCGAGGCACCGACCATGGACGACGACCACGCCGCGGCCGCACCCCACGGCGCCGACCGGGCCACAGCCACCCGCACCATGCTCACGGCCCTCGTCGCCGACTTCGCCGCCCGCTGGCACTCCCACGACACCCCACCGGACCTGTCCGCGCACCTGCCCGCCGAACCAGCCCTGCGCCGCTCCGCCCTCATCGAACTCATCAAGATCGACCTGCACGAACGCTGGCAGCGCAGCGACGACGCCCCCCGCCTCGCCGACTACCGCAACCGCTTCCCCGAACTCGCCACCGCACCCCTGCCCCCGGACCTGATCTACGAGGAGATCACCGCCCGCAGCCGCCACACCCAGGTCGACCTGCACGAATACCACGCCGACTATCCCACCCAGATGGCCCGCATCCACCACGCCATCACCCCCGGCGACCACCCGCCCAGCACCCTCGCACCCGGCCCACGCACCACCGCACTGGCCGACCCCACCGCACTCGACGCCCTCGACACCATCAACCCCGGCGCCACCATCGACGACTTCGACCTGCTGCTACCCCTGGGCCAAGGCGCCTTCGCCCGCGTCTTCCTCGCCCGCCAGCGCACCATGAGCCGCCTGGTCGCCGTCAAGATCTCCCACGACCGCGGCATCGAACCGGAAACCCTCGCCCAACTCGACCACGACCACATCGTCCGCGTCTTCGACCAGCGCCACCTCACCGACCGGCACCTCAAACTCATGTACATGCAATACATTCCGGGCGGCACCCTGCTCGGCGTACTGCGACTGCTGCGCCACGTCCCCCCGGCCCACCGCGGCGGCGGCACCCTCCTCGAAGCCGTCGACGCCGCCACCGCCACCGGCGGCGTCCTCGAACCCCACCCCTCGGCCACCCGCACCGAACTCGGCACCCTCAGCTGGCCGGAAACCGTTGCGTGGCTGGGCAGCCGACTCGCCGCCGCCCTGGACTACGCCGGCCGCCACGGCGTCCTGCACCGCGACATCAAACCCGCCAACGTCCTGCTCACCGCCGACGGCCACCCCAAACTCGCCGACTTCAACATCAGCTTCAACCGCCACCTGCCCGGCGCCAACCCGGTCGCCTACTTCGGCGGCTCGCTGCCCTACATGTCACCGGAACAACTGCTCGCCTGCCACCCCGCCCGCGTCGCCTCCGCCGCCGACCTCGACACCCGCAGCGACCTCTACGCCCTCGCCGTCGTCCTCTGGGAATTGCTCACCGGCAGAGTCCCGTTCGACGACGACATCGGCGACGGCGAAACCGAGCACACCCTCCAGGCCATGATCGAACGCCGCAGCCGGCCCGTCGACCCGCGCTTCCACGCCGAACTCCCCACCGACACCCCCGCCCTGCTCCGCCACGCCCTGCTCACCTGCCTCGCCCCCGACCCCGCCGACCGCTACGCCAGCGGCGCCGACCTCGCCCAGCAACTCGAACTCAGCCAGGACCGCGCCGCCCGCGACCTCGTCGACCCACCCGCCCACAGCCTGCGCGCCCGGCTGCGCATGCGGCCCATGCCCGTCGTCACCGTCTCCAGCATGTTCGGGCAATTGCTGGCCGGGCTCTACCTCGGCGCCCACAACACCCGCCTCATCGGCCTGCAACTCGGCGCCGCGGCCGCCGCCCACATCACCCACCTCGGCCTGCTCCTCGCCGCCGTCGGCGTCCCGGTCGCCATCACCGGACTGCTGTACCGATGCCGGCACGTCTTCCTGGTACCCGACGGACTGCGCCGCGGCCGCGTCTTCGACGCCGCCACCCTCGCCCGCGCCCGCGCCGACACCCTCGCCTGCGGCGACCGCATCGCCGCCGTCGCCTTCGCCTGCTGGATCGCCACCCTGCCGATCCTGCTCGCCCGGCTGCTCACCCTCGGCTCCCTGCCACCGGGACTGCTCGTCGACATCATCGCCTCCAACCTCGTCGCCGCCGCGGTCGCGGTGGCCTACACCTACTTCCCGGTCACCTTCTTCGTGATGCGCTGGTACTACCCGCCATTGATCGCCGCAGGCCCCACCACCGACGCCGACCGCATCGGCCTGCAACGGCTGCTGCGCCGCGGCCGCCGCTATCTCGGTGTGGCAGCGTCGGTTCCGCTGATCGGTGTCCCCGCCGGTCTGATGTACCTCACCGCCGACCAGCAGCAGGCCGTCATCGGCGCCATCATCGCGCTGTGCGTCGGCGGGCTGTTCGGCTTCGCGATCGCCCTGCGCGCCTTCTACTCCCTGGACTCGGATCTGCGTGCGCTGGAACGTATCCTGGTTCCACGCCCACATCCCTGACCAACTCCCACGGCCGACCGACCAAGATCGGCTAGGCTCGTCGGCGATGTTAGGACATTCGCACGCAACGAGTGGCGCGCTGGCCTGGTCCGGAGCCGCTGCCGCACTGCCACTTTCGTTTCTCACCTACCCCGTCGTCTCGGGTGGTCACCTCGGCACCGTCGATCTGGTGATGGGCACGTTCCTCACCGCCGGCGCCGCCCTGTTACCCGACGCCGATCACCCCAGCGGCACCATTTCCCATGTGCTGGGACCGGTTTCGCACTACGCCTGCAAGGCGATCAGCTGGGCCTCCGGCGGCCATCGGCATGCCACCCACTCCTTCGCCTTCGTCGCCCTCGTCACGTACGGCACCTGGGCCGGGGTGCACTGGCTCGGCCGCTGGTTCACCCTCGCCCTGGTCTTCTTCCTGCTGGCGCTGGCGGTCCGGGCCCTTAACCTGTGCCCGCCCGGCGAAGGGTTCCGCTCCTATGCGACGGTGGCGATCATCGCGGCCGCCGGAACCTTCGTGATGGACCACTGGATCGCCGACAAACCGACCTGGTTACCGTTCTCCGTCGGTCTCGGCTCGTTCATCCACCTGTTCGGCGACTGCCTCACCGATCACGGCTGCCGCCTGTTCTGGCCGCTGAAGATCCGGACCGCCGTCCCGATCATCAGCCGCACCGGCAACAAGCTCGAAACCTGGGTGCTGTCACCGCTGTTCGTGGCCGGTACGCTCGCGGTGCTCTGGTACTCGATCACCGTCCATCCCTGAGCCCGCGACCACAAGGGAGCCCGCATGGCCGACCGTGAAGAACTGACCTGGGACCTGTTCGGCACGGCCAGCCGGGAATTGGCCGAGCAGGTCGCCGCGGACGACTTCGAGCCGGACCTGATCCTCTCGATCGCCCGCGGCGGCCTGTTCGTCGCGGGCGCGCTCGGCTACGCCCTCGACGTGAAGAACCTGCACGTCATGAACGTCGAGTTCTACACCGGCGTCGACCAGCGGCTGGACATGCCGGTCGTGCTGCCGCCGGTGCCCAGCGCCGTCGACCTGGCCGGCGCCCGCGTCCTGGTCGCCGACGACGTCGCCGACACCGGCGCCACCCTGAAACTGGTGCGCGACTTCTGTAGTGACAAGGTCGCCGAGGTCCGCTGCGCGGTGGTCTACCAGAAGCCGCGCTCGGAGGTCGACTGCGAATACGTCTGGAAGCACACCGACCGCTGGATCAACTTCCCCTGGTCGGTGCTGCCGCCCGTGGTGAACCGCGAACCCCGCGTCCTCGACGCCTGAAACGCCGTTCGGCGCCCGGCCTGTGGCCGGGCGCCGAACCGATCAACGGATACCGAACCGGATCAGATCACCTGTGCCGCAACGATGGTGATCGGCTCCTTCGGCACATCCTGATGACCGGCCTTCGAACCGGTCGCCACACCCTCGATCGAATCCACCACGGCTACGCCGTCGGCGACCCGGCCGAACACCGCATAGCCCCAGCCGTCCTGACCCGGGTAGTTCAGGAAGTCGTTGGCCGAGGTGTTGATGAAGAACTGGGCACTGGCCGAATGCGGATCCGACGTCCGGGCCATGGCCACGGTGTACTTGTCGTTGCGCAGCCCGTTGCTCGCCTCGTTCTCCACCCGGTTCGGCGCCGGCTTCTGCTGCATGTCGGCGGTCAGGCCGCCGCCCTGGATCATGAAGTTCGGGATCACCCGGTGGAAGACGGTCCCGGCGTAGTGGCCGGAACGCACGTAGTCGAGGAAGTTGGCGACGGTCTTCGGCGCCTTCTCCTCATCGAGCTCCAGGGTGATGTCCCCGGCGGAAGTATTCAGCAGCACTTTGGTCATTCGGCCATCGTATGGGACCGGGAACCGGCTCCGGACAACCGTTCTTGGCCTGCGGCGATGAGAATCCGGCCCCCGACCGGGCCCTCCCCTCCCCCTCGATGCTCTCTTTCGAATCGGTGCGTTGTGTCCGCATCGACACACTTCATGTCGAGACATGCGTTGATGCGCATATCTACATCTCCCAATTGCCAATATCTAGGCTCACGCCTCGTACAGCTCCAGTGGCAGCCCGTCGGGGTCGGCGAAGAAAGCGAACCGCTTGCCCGTGTACTCGTCGACGCGGACGTCCTCGGTCGCGATTCCCCGCGCCCGCAGTTCGGCCAGGGCCGCGGCCACATCCGGCACCACGAAGGCCAGGTGCCGCAGCCCCTGCGCCTCCGGCCGCGAGGGCCGCGCCGGCGGGTCCGGGAACGAGAACAGCTCCAGCTGGGCGCCGTCGGGCAATGCCAGATCCAGCTTGTACGAATCACGTTCGGCCCGATAGTTCTCGGCGAGCACCCGCAGGCCCAGCACCTCGGTATAGAACGCCTTCGACCGCCCGTAGTCCGAGGCGATGATCGCCACGTGATGGATGCGCCGCAACTGCATGCCCCGACCGTAGTCGGCGACGCACCCACCACCGGGCGACACTCTCCCCCCCTCCCTGCTTTTCTTCGATCTTCCGCATTCCGTGCGCCGATTCCGACATGGACAGCTTCTAATGCGTAGATGCGCATATCTAGATAGTATTATTTTTTAGTCAGGTCCGCTCCGATGGCCCGGTCCGGGGCAGGTCTGCCACGACGACGATCCGAGGTTGCCGCGCACGGCGTTTCGATGCGACCGGCACCGGGGCGCTACTCCCCCAGGACCGCCTCGGCCGCGGCGACGGTCCGGGCGGCGTACGAACCGCCGAACAGCACCACGTGCACCAGCAGCGGATACAGCTGGTGCAGCGGCACGCGCCGCTGCCAGCCGTCCGCGAGCGGAGCGACCTCCCGATAGGCGGCGAGGATCCGGTCCAGCCGAGGCGCGCCGAACAGGGCCAGCATGGCCAGATCGGTTTCGCGATGGCCGCCGTGCGCGGCCGGATCGACCAGCCGCACACCGGATTCGGTCCAGAGCACATTGCCCGACCACAGATCGCCGTGGATACGACCGGGCGGCTCCGGCGGTCCGGCCAACCGGTCGATCTCGGCCACGACCCGATCGAGCAGCGCGACTCCGCGCGCACCCAGCCGCGGCGCTGCGGCCGGCAGCAGCGGCGCCAGCCGCCGCCGGGCGTACCAGTCGCCCCACTCCCCCGGGTCGATCGTATTGTCCTGCGGCACAGTCGCGATCCAGCCCGGCCAGCCGCCGCCGAAGCGGCCCGGCGACGCGGTGTGCAGGGCCGCCAGCTCCCGGCCGAAACGGTCTGCGGCCGCGGCGGTGGGGGCCGTCTCGGTGAGCCAGGGCAGCACCAGCAGGCCGTGACCGTCGGACCACACCTCCGGGATCAGACCCGCGGGCGCCACCTGCCCGAGCCAGCGCAGGCCGGCCACCTCCGCGGTCAGCGCACCGCCGGAATCCCGATGTGCAGTGGCCGCTTTCACGAAATACTCGGCGCCGGTGGCCGAGCGGGCGCGGGACAGCGTCCCGGTGGGCCCGCGGCCCACTTCCCCAACGGCGACGATCGGGACGCCCAGCAGCGCTTCCAGACGTGCGGTCGGGGCGGTCACCGGCGGCTGTGCAGGTACTCGGCGGTCGCGGCGTCGGCGGGGAAGAACGACTCGATGGCCAGTTCGGCGACGGTGATGTTCATCGGGGTGCCGAAGACCGAGGTCACGCTGAGGAAGGACAGGTCCCGGCCGTCGTGGCGCAGGCGCAGCGGGACGACCGCCTGATCCGGCTCGGGCAGGCCGGTGTGGTCGGTGCCGCCCGGATAGGCGCTCAGTTCGGCGTGCAGCGCCGCGGCGTCGGCGGAGCCGGTGACATCGACCTGCCGCTGCAAGCGGTCGAGCACGTGCCCGCGCCATTCGGCCAGGTTGGTGAGGCGGGGAGCGAGGCCGCGCGGGTGCAGGCTCAGGCGCAGCGCGTTGACCGGCGGGGTCAGCAGTTCGTCGGGGATGCCGTCGAGGAACAGGCCGGCCCCGGCGTTGGCGTCGACCATCGTCCAGTGCATGTCCACGGCGAGCGCGGGATACGGCTCGTGTCCGGTGAGGATCTGCCGGACGGCGGTGCGCACCGGTGCCATGGCGGTGGTGTCGAGCGCGGGTTCGGCGTACACGGGGGCGTAGCCGGCGGCCAGCAGCAGTCGATTGCGTTCGCGCAGTGGGATGTCCAGGTTGTCGGACAGATGCAGGATCATCTGCCGGCTGGGGGTGGCGCGACCGGTTTCGATGAAACTCAGATGCCGCGACGAAGTGTCGGCGCGGCCGGCGAGTTCCAGTTGGCTGAGGCGGCGGGTGGTACGCCAGTGGCGGAGCAGGTCTCCCGCGGTCGGGCTGTGCATTCCGTCGATGGTAGGAACCACCCGGACCCGGAACAATGACCTGGGAGGTAATGCCGCCGACAGGGTGCCGGGTCGGCCGGTGACGGCTAGGGTGGGGGCGTGTCGCTGGTACAGCCTGTGCTCGATCGACTTCCCGCCGGTTATCGCGCCGCCCTGGTCCGGCATCAGGAGCTGATGAAGTTCGCGGTCGTGGGGGCCGTCACCTGGTTCGTCGATACCGGGATGGTCTACACCCTGAAATTCACGGTCTTGCAGGACAAGCCGTTGACGGCTCGCGCACTCGGCGTGCTGTTCGCGACGATCGTGTCGTATGTGCTGAACCGGGAGTGGTCGTTCAGCAGCCGGGGCGGGCGGCAGCGGCATCACGAGGCGGCGCTGTTCTTCGCGGTGAGTGCGCTGGCGATCGTGGTGACGCTGATTCCGCAGGCGATCGCGCTGTACCTGTTCCACATCCGCGTGCCGCACGTGACCGCCACGACGCAGGCGGTGTCGAACTTCGTGAGCGGACAGATCCTGGGTGTGCTGCTGGCGATGGCGTTCCGGTTCTGGGCGCTGCGGCGGTTCGTGTTCCCGGAGCAGTTGCGCGTGGAGGATATCGACGTGCTCTGAGCACGCCGCGGCACCCACTCGAGGCGACCCGTCCGGTACCGTCCGCTCGGTGCTGTCGCCGATCTCGCGCTCGGCACCGCAGGCGCCCTGTCCTCCGCGCTCAGAGCGGCGGCCCGTGCAGGGCAGCAAGCCCCGCGGGCGTGGCGCTGTGGTGATGCGTGGTCGTGGTGGTGTCGGGCCGGATCGGGAACAGTCCGGTGGCCCGGTAGCGCTCGGGGTCGGCGGCGATCGCGCAGGCGGCGGCGGTGACGGCGGCGAGCATCCAGCCGTGCAGAGCGGAGGCGAGCGGGACTCCGGTGGCGGCGGTTTCGACGAGGTCGGCGCGAGTGCGTTCGAGATGACGCAGGGCGGTGTGCAGCCGGAACCGGGCTGCGGGGCGCGTTCCGGCGGCCGGTGCGGGAAGTTGGCCGAGCAGATCGGCGAGCAGGGGGTGCAGACGCCGGTCGACAGCGGGGGCCGGCAGCCGGGCGGCAAGTGCCGCGGCGGCGCGCAGCGGCGTGGGGACCGTCCGGGCACCGGTCGCCGCGAGCAGGGCCGCCATCGGATCACCGGAGGTCACCGACGGCCGGAGGTCACCTGGGCACACCGACGGCCGAGGGTCGCCGGAGCTCACCGACGGCGGGAGGTCACGGGAGTCCGCCACTGGTCGACCGTCACCGGGATCCACCGAGGGGCCGAGGTCGCGCGGTTTCGTCAGGGGCCGGAGATGGGGCGGGGCGGGCGGTGGGACGGACAGCAGGGCTTGGGCCGAGAGACCGATGCGGAGGGTGTGGATGAGGTCGGTGTGGCCGAGCCGGTGCCGTTGACGTTCGTCGAGCCGCCACCACAGCCAGGTGGCCAGGAGCCAGATGCGTTGTCCGGGGCGGGTGTCGAGGTCGAGAAAGGCCGGGTCGGCGGCGAGGCCGCCGGTGGCGGGGAGGGGGTGCGAGGGTGGTGCGAATGGCCGGGCATGGGGGTGGGCCGGTGAGCCCGAACCGCCGGGGGCCGAGGGCAGGTCATTGTCACCGCCGGACATCGTTGTCCCCCATCAGCTTTCGCCGATATGCCGGTCCGGTCGGCCGGGATGGGCGGCGTCCCCGGATCCTGTGACGAGTGTGCGGCACATCGCTTCCGATGTCAATGCGCTATGAATGCTGCACGCCCGCACGGGTTCTCGGGGACGCCGCCGGCGGGAGCGGGGGCTCAGTGCCAGAGCACGGCGACGAAGACGTTGGTGATGGCGAGCAGGCCGGCGGCGTGGGTCATCCACGGCAGGGACTTGTCGCGCTTGGCGTCGGCGTGGCCGATTTCGGCGAATGCGGCGACGGCGACCGCGATCACGAGCTTGGTGATGATCTTCGCCATGTCGAGATGTTTGTCCAGGGAGTGGACGGAGTCGGCGAGGCCGACGAGGACGAGGCCGGTGACGATCTGCGCCCGGGCGCCCCACACCATGACGGCGGAGACCTTGGGCTGTCCGGCCGCGTAGCCGCCGATGACGGCGGCGAGACCGAGGAGGTGGGTCACGACCACCAGGTTGTAGACGACTGTCATGGGTGCACAGCGTAGTGGATCGCGTGGCGAAAACTACGCCGAGTAGTAGAAAAGCCGCCGCCGTATCGGCGGCGGCTCGACGATCCGCGAGCGGACCGTGTTACTCCACGATCAGCAGGCTGCCGTTCGGCACCATGGTGATACCGGCCGGATCGACCGTACCCACGACCGGACCGGTGCAGTGCCGGCCGGCGTGGACCTCGACGACCTTGTCGGTGGTGTTGCCGACGATGGTCTGGAACGAATTGCCGGTGTCGATGCAGCCGGTCGGGTTGTCGTAGACCTTGCCGTTGATGCTGACCGTGCCGTCGGCGGCCTGCGCCGGTCCGGCGACGAGCACGCCCATGGCGCCGGCCGCGACGACCGCCGCGGCGAACCCAGCGGTACGAAACATCTGTGCCTCCAATTTCTTTGGATCCCGACCCGTGCACACCAGGCTAGCGAACCGGCGGGGCGGGGGCGGCAGGAAGGCCGTTCCCCGCGGATTGCGGTCGGATATCACAAACGTGATATCACAGATGAAATATCACGGATCGGTTCGCGTTTCGGCCGCGTGCCCGTCGGGTAGTCATGTCCAAGTGGCTTCCGGCGGCCGGGCCGTCCGGCGGGAGTCGAGACGTTGTCACTGTTGTGGATGGCTAGGAGAGCTGCGGTGGCGGTTGTACTCGTGCTGCGTGCGCGCGGGCTCGGTGATCTCCTCACCGCGGTGCCCGCGCTGCGGGCGTTGCGCAGGGCCCGGCCGCACGATCACCTCGTCCTGGCCGCGCCACAACGACTCAAGCCGATCGTCGACCTGATCACGTCGGTGGACGAGCTGACGCCGACCGCCGATGCCAGGAGTCTGCGCTGGGAGGGCGAACCACCCGAGCTGGCGGTGAATCTGCACAGCGGTGGCGCCGAGGGCATCGTCGAACTGGCCCGGACCTCGCCGGGGCGCATCCTCACCTATCGTCACCCGGGCGTGCCCGAGGTCGGCGGGCCGGAGTGGCAGCCGGAGATGCACGAGGTCGATCGCTGGTGCCATCTGCTGGAGACCGACGGCATGAACGCCGATCGGCGCAATCTCGGCCTGGTGCCGCCGGTTTCGACGACCAGCCATCGGGATTGCGTGGTGGTGCACGCCGGTGCGGGCGCCGCGGCCCGGCAGTGGCCGGCGGATCGGTTCGCCGCGGTGGTCGCCCATCTACTGGTGACCGGTCGCGAGGTGGTGCTCACCGGCGACGAGTTCGACCGGCCCGCGGCGCTGGAGATCGCCGCGCGCGCGGGCCTGCCGCAGCGGCAGGTGCTGGCGGGTAAGCAGAATCTGATCGAACTCGCCGCGACGGTCGCGGAGGCCGGGCTGATGGTGTGCGGCGATACCGGAGTGGCGCATCTGGCGACCGCGTTCGGGACCAGGACGGTGGTGCTGTTCGGGCCGACCTCGCCGAGCCGGGGCGGCCCGCCGCCGCATCTGCTGGGGCGGCACGCGGTGCTGTGGTCGGGCCGGATCGGCGAACCCGACGGCGATCTGCCCGATCCGGGGTTGCTGGAGATCACCACCGGACAGGTGATCGAGGCGGTCGACGGGCAGTTGCACCGGCGGGCGCTGGCGAGTGCGGCGACCGAGCGCCGACGGGCCGGATTCCGCCGGGTCGGTTGATACCCGCAATCGATCGGCGAATTTCATCACCGCGCCGAGTGTCACGACAGAACCAGTTCTGATCTGCGTGTCGTTATCTCGCCGTGACGGCGTGGCTGGTACTTTGCCGCGCTGTGATGTTCACACGAAGTTTGCGGAACTCGCCGCCGGGTGTGCGCGGAACCCGATGCCGGTGCTGAGATCGGCGCGGCCGCGGCGCAGCCGGCGCGCGGCCGCCCAGGCGGTGGCGATCACGGCGGTGGTCGGCGCGTCGGCGGTGACCGCGCTGGTGGCGGCGGACCGCCACGGGGCCGGGCATGCCGGCGGCCCAGGCACGCTCGGGCACACCCTGGCCGCGGCGACCCGGCCGCTGGACCCGCACGCCGTATCGGCCCCGCCGGACCCGATTCTCGAAGTGGCCCAGGACTTCCGGCCGCGCACGGTGCGACCGGTGGCCGGCGAGCTGACCTCCGGATTCGGGATGCGGTGGGGAATGCTGCACGCGGGCATCGACTTCGGCGAGGCGCTGGGCACACCGATCGCGGCGGTCACCGACGGCGTGGTGGTCGAGGCCGGTCCGGTGTCCGGATTCGGGCTGTGGGTGCGGATGCGGCAGGACGACGGGACCATCGGTGTCTACGGGCACGTCGACCGGATCCTGGTATCCGTGGGCGAGGCGGTGCGGGCCGGGGACCTCATCGCGACCGTCGGCAATCGTGGCTTCTCCACCGGCCCGCATCTGCACTACGAGGTGTGGACCGGTGAGTCCGGCGCCAAGATCGACCCGGTGCCGTGGCTGGCCGCCCGGGGTGTCGACGTCGACGACCCGGTACCGACGACACCATGGGATCGCCTGCGCGACAAGGACCTGCATCGCGGTATGACCGGTCCACGCTGACCGGACCGACCATGGCGGCCCGCCGGGCACGGACACGCTTCGGCACTCGCCGCCGCAGGGCACCCGGCGCCACCGGCCCACGGCATCGACAGCGTGTGTCTCCGGCGCGGAGCGGACCTCGCCCGGGGAAGCACGGAATTCACAGTGGGATGGTGTCGAGCACCTCGCGGACCACGGCGAGGACCTCCGGTAGCTCCGCCGGACCCGGGGAGCCGACGGCCAGCCGCAGGCCGTGCGGGACGTGCGCGGTGGTGGCGAAGAGGTGGGCGGTGCAGACGCGGATGCCGCGGCGGGACAGTTCGGCGGCGATGCGGTCCATCCGCTGGCCGGGATCCACCGGGAGCCAGGCGAAATAGGAGCGCGGGTGGGCGCGGATCGGCAGGCCCGCGAGCTCCCGGGCCAGGATGCGCTGGTGTTGTTCGGCGGCGGTGCGGGCGGCGGCCTCCAGGGCGGTGACGGTGCCGTCGCGCAGCCAGCGGGTGGCCAGGGCGGTGATCAGGCCCGGTGGTCCGGCCATGGTGATGCGGGCGGCTCGGGTCACGGCCGGGATCGCCGGTGCGGGGGCGACGATCAGCCCGAAACGCAGGCCCGCCGCGACGCTTTTGGACAGGCTCGACACCCGGTAGGTGCGTTCGGGGGCGAGGGTGACCAGCGCGGGTGGGGCGGGGTCGGCGAGGAAGGCGTAGGCGGCGTCCTCGATCAGCAGCAGATCGTGTTCGCGGGCCAGCGCGACCAGGCGGCTGCGGGTGCCGGCGTCGAGCACCCAGCCCAGCGGGTTGTGCAGGGTTGGCATGGTGTAGACCGCGCGGATCCGGTGCAGGCGGCAGGCGGCGGCCAGGGCGGTGAGGTCGGTGCCCGTCTCCCCCGCCGGGATCGGCAGCAGGCGCAGGCGATGCGCGGCGGCGAGGGTCTTGAATCCGGGATAGGTCAGTTCGTCCACGGCGACGGCGTCGCCGGGTGCCAGCGCGGCGTGCAGCACCAGATCCAGGCCGTGCTGGACACCGGCGGTGAGGACGACGCGGTCCGGGTCGGCGCTGATCGCGTGCCCGGCCAGGTGGTCCGCCGCGGCCTGCCGGTCGGTGTGGCGGCCGCCGGGCGGCTGCTGGCGCAGCAGCGCGTCCACGTCGCCGGTGGCGGCCAGCTCGCGTAACGCGGTGCGGAGCAGGTGCGCGCGGTGCGGCGAGAACGGCTGGGTCAGCGACAGATCCGCCCACACGGCGTCGGGGCCGTTACCCGGGGCGGTCAGCCGGACCGGGCGGTCGCGCACGAAGGTGCCCCGGCCGGGTTCGCCGACGACCAGCCCGGCGCGTTCGAGTTCGGCGTAGGCGCGGGTGGCGGTGGCGACCGCGATTCCCCAGTCGGCGGCCAGTTCCCGATGGGTGGGCAGCCGGGAGCCGGGCGGGCGGCTGCCGTCGCCGATCTGCGCCGCCAGGGCCCGCGCCACCGTCCGATAGGTCGACACGCCGCCACTGTACGCAGGACAATTGATTGATCGTCCTACCCGGCGCTGCCTACCGTCACGGCCGTGACCTCGATATCGCGTACCACCTCGACCGAACTACCCCCGCTGGACTATCTGCGGCGCCTGCTGGACGGCACCCTCGGTGCCGGTGACAGCTGCCGGTTCGCCGCGCCCACCGCGATCGCGCGCACGCTCGGGTTCCGGCTGGTCGAGGTCGGGCCCGGGACGGCGGCGATGGAGGTGGACGCCGACGCGGACCGGCACGGCAACCAGCAGGGCACCGTGCACGGCGGGCTGATCACGGAGCTGGCCGATGCCGCGATCGGCACCGCGCATTCCACGCTGGTGGCCGCGGGCGAGAGTTTCACCAGTGTGGAGTTGCGGGTGGTGTTCCTGCGGCCGGTGTGGCGGGAGACGTTGCGCGCCACCGCGCGTGCGGTCGAGCACGGCCGCACGCTGACCCATTGGGAGTGCGTGGTGACCCGTGCGGACGGTAAGGCGGTGGCGCGGGTCAGCAGTGTGGTGACCACCCTGCGCGGGCAGCGGTCGGCGGGGCGCTGACGGTCAGCGCAATCGCTCCGCATCCTTGGTCAGCGACACCAGGGTGGTGGTGAGCCGGCCCAGCTCCCGGGCATCGGCGCCCTCGGCGACAGCGATGGCGACGTCCTCGGCGGCACAGCGGGCGGCGAACCAGCGGTCGGCCAGATCGGCGGCCTCCTGGGCGCTGAGGACCACGGCATCGTCGGGAATTCCGGTGCCCTCCAGCCCTTTCCGATGCTCGTAGGCACGTTGCCGGCAGGACTGACGGCAGTATCGGCGGCGACGACCGACGTCGGATTCGGCGATCTCCCGCCCACACCACAGGCAGGACAGCAGCAGACGGCGCGGCATGGTCCGACACCTTAACCGGAACGCAACCGTTACGCTGGCGGCACGCCGACCCGATCCGGGAATGGGGTCGCCGCAATCGCACGGTGACACCACCACTAAAATGTCGGGGTTGACCATCGCCGGGAACTGTTTTATAGCAGGGCTCGTTCATACTTGTGTAGAGCGTTGCCGAACAGGCTAGAGAGGACCGCACACCATGGCAGATCGCGTACTCCGAGGCAGCCGGCTCGGAGCGGTGAGCTACGAGACCGACCGCGACCACGACCTGGCGCCGCGTCGGATGGCGCGGTACCGGACCGACAACGGCGAAGAGTTCGATGTGCCCTTCGCCGACGACGCCGAGATCCCCGCGACCTGGCTGTGCCGTAACGGCCAGGAGGGCGTGCTGCTCGAGGGTTCCAGCCAGGAGCCCAAGAAGGTCAAGCCGCCGCGCACGCACTGGGACATGCTGCTCGAGCGTCGCTCCAAGGAGGAGCTCGAGGAGCTGCTCCAGGAGCGTCTGGAACTGCTCAAGACCCGCCGCGGGCGGATCTAGACCGACATGACGAAGCCGCGCTCACCCTCTCCGGGTGAGCGCGGCTTCGTCGTTACCGCGGTCCGTCGTCACAGTGCGGCCCGGTCGGCACAGCGCCGCTCGTCGCGGCGGGGCCCGGTGGTTACCGCGCGACGCGGCGATACTGCAACAGCGACAACGGGATCGCGACGGCGAGGATCGCCAGCGAGCAGCCGACCGAGTACGCCACACAGTGCTCGGCCGCCCAGCCCCGCGGCGGCGTGAACGACGGCGGCGCGCCGTTGCCGAACAACGTCCGGCCCGACGCCGCGACCGCGGTGATCGGATTCCATTCCGCCACCGCGCGCAGCGGGCCCGGCAACGTCTCGGCGGAGATGAACGCCGACGACACGAACGTCACCGGGAACAACCAGATCAGGCCCGCACTCTGGGCCACCTCCACGCTCGGCGACAGCAGCCCGGTGAGCGCGCCCACCCAGGACATCGCGAACGCGAACAGCAGGATCACCCCGAAAGCCAGTGCGGCATCACCGAATCCGTCGTTGATCCGCCAGCCGACCACGTAGCCGCAGCCGGCCATGACCGCCAGCGCCAGCATGTTCACCAGCAGATCCGACAGGGTGCGCCCGGCCAGCACCGCCAGCCGCGACATCGGCAGCGTCCGCATCCGGTCGATGATGCCCTGTTGCAGGTCGTTGGCCAGGCCGACGGTGGTGAAGGCCGCGTTGAACGCCACGGTCTGGGTGAAGATGCCGGCCAGCAGGAACTCCCGGTACTGGCTGCCGCCCAGCGAGGCGCCGAAGATGTACGCGAACAGGAACACGAACATCAGCGGCTGGATGGTGGCCGTCACCAGCAGCGTCGGCACCCGCAGGATGGTCAGCAGATTGCGGTGGGCGACGATCGCACTGTCGCGGAACAGCCGCATCGACGGGGCCGGTGGATGCCGATACACCGGCGCGGCAGCCCCGGGAACCTCGGTGGTCTCCGGGGCGGCGGGGGCGTCCACCGTCGCTTCAGCGGACTTCACGACATGATCTCCTCTGCAAGGTCGTCGATCTCGGATTCGTCGGCGGTGTGGTCGCCGGTGTCGCCGGTGTCCGCGGCGGGGGCACCGGTCAGCGACAGGAAGACATCGTCGAGGCTGGGCCGGTGCACGGTGGCGTCGACCACCACCACATCGGCGTCGTCCAGCCGGCGCAGCGCCTCGACCATGGTGCGGGTGCCGTCGCCGACGACGATCGACACCTCGTCGGTCTCGCCGTCGTGGCCGGCCTCGCCGATGCCGACCTGGGCCAGCACCTGCATCGCCCGCGCCGGATCCTGGCCGGCGGCCAGGGTCACGGTGAGCCGGTCGCCGCCGATGGAGGTCTTCAGCTCGTCGGCCGAACCGCGCGCGATCACCCGGCCGCGGTCGATCACCGTGATCCGGTCGGCCAGCAGATCGGCCTCCTCCAGGTACTGCGTGGTCAGCAGCACGGTCGTGCCGTCGTCGACCAGTTCGCCGATCACCCGCCACATGTCCAGTCGGCCACGGGGATCCAGGCCGGTGGTCGGCTCGTCCAGCACCACCACCGGCGGCCGGGCCACCAGCGCCCCGGCCAGATCGAGCCGGCGGGCCATACCGCCGGAGTAGGTTCCGGCCCGCCGCCCGGCCGCGTGGTCCAGGCCCAGCGCGGACAGCAGTTCGGTCGCCCGGTCCGTCGCCTGCCGCGGGCCCATCCCGTACAGCCGGGCCACCATGCGCAGATTCTCGAAACCGGTCAGGTTCGCGTCGACCGCGGCGTATTGCCCCGACAGTCCGATCCGGGTGCGGGCCCGCGACGGATCGCGCAGCACGTCCACCCCCGCGACTCTGACCGCGCCGGCTGTGGGTTTGAGCAGGGTGGTGACGATGCGCACGGTGGTCGTCTTACCGGCGCCGTTGGGCCCGAGCAGGCCCATCACCGTTCCCGACGGGATCTCCAGATCGATCCCGTTCAGGACCCGTACCCGGCCGTAGGCCTTCACCAGGCCCGCGACCTCCACGGCCAAACTCACTGTTCGAGCTCCTTCGCGTCGACGTTGTCGTGCAGGTGGTCTCGCAGAACCGGGCCGATCACCGCCAGCGCCTCGGGCGTTGTCATGCCGGAGTGGCGGCAGCGCACCAGCTGGTCGTGGATGGTCCCGGTCACGTAGGGCGCCCAGGCCTGCGCGCAGCGCTCCGGGTCGGCCCGGTTGATCTCGTCGTCGGCGGCGGTGAAGAACAGCAGGTCGCCGTCGAAGACGTGGGGCCGGAAGCGGTGCGCGAGCGCCGCTCCGTTGGTGTAGCCGGTGTAGAGCCGCTGCAGGTGGTCGACCGTCAGCGCGGTGAACGGGCCGGGCCGGTTGTGCAGCAGTTCCGCGGCGTCCTGCAGGGTCAGCCGCGGGTCCAGATCGGTGTCGCCGCCGAGCAGATCGCTGCCGAATTCGCCGATGATGTCGGCGATGCCGGGCACGGCATGGTCGAGCCAGCGGTCGGTGAGCTCGAAGCTGTCCATCATGGCCAGCAGCGCCACCCGCTCGCCGGCCCGCTGCAACTGCACCGCCATCTCGTGCGCGATGAGACCGCCCAGCGACCAGCCCAGCAGATGGTACGGGCCGTGCGGCTGGACGGACCGGATCTGCGCCACGTACTCGCGCGCGGCGTCGGCCATCGTGGCGGGTTCCGCGGCGCCGGTCACGTGCGGGGCCTGCAGGCCGTACACGGGCCGGTCGGCGGGCAGGTGCGCCAGCAGGCCGGAGTAGCACCACGACAGCCCGATCGCGGGATGGACGCAGAACAGCGGCGGGGTCGCCGAGCCGGCGGCCGTCCGGATCGCCAGCAGCGGCTGCAACGCCACGGCCAGCGCGTCACCAGCGGCGGCGTCGAGGCGGGCCGCGATCGCCGCCGGGGTGGAGTCGCCGAACATCGCCTGCACCGGCAGGTCGATCCCCGCCGACCGCAGCTGCGACACCACCTTGGTGGCCAGCAGCGAGTTACCGCCCAGATCGAAGAAGCCGTCGTCGACACCGACCTTGTCCACGCCCAGCACCTGCTCGAACGCGGTGCACAGCGCCTTCTCCACCGGTGTGCCCGGGGCCCGGTAGTCGTGACCGCCGCCGAACGACGGCGCCGGCAGCGCCGCCCGGTCCAGCTTGCCGACCGGGTTCAGCGGCACCCGGTCCAGCAGCACGATCGCCTGCGGGACCATGTAGTTCGGCGCCCGGTCGGCGACGTGCGCGGTCAGTGCCGCGGTGGTGACCGCGGCACCCGGACGCGGTTTGACGTACGCGACCAGGGCGGTGGCGCCCGCGGGGGTGCGGTGGCCGACGGTGAGGACGAACTCCACCGCCGGATGTGCGGCCAGCACCGCGTCGATCTCGCCGAGTTCGATGCGGAAGCCGCGGATCTTCACCTGGTGGTCGGTGCGGCCCACGTACTCCAGATCGTGGCGGCCGGTGTGGCCGGACCAGCGGACCAGGTCGCCGGTGCGGTACATCCGGTCCCCCGGCTTGCCGAACGGGTTGGCCACGAAGCGGGTCGCGGTCAGCCCCGGCCGGTGCAGATAGCCGCGGGCCAGCGCCGGACCGGACAGGTGCAGTTCACCGGTGACGCCCACCGGGGTCGGATGCAGGCGCGGATCCAGCACCACCGACTGCACCCCGCGGATCGGGCCGCCGATGGTGATCGGCCCGCCCGGCCGCATCGGCGGCGACATCACCGTGACGATCGTGGTCTCCGTCGGGCCGTACACGTTGTAGAGGGTGCGGCCCGGGGTGGCCCAGCGGGTCACCAGATCCGGCGGCAGCGCCTCGCCGCCGACGAGGATGTGCCGCATGTCGGTCACCTCGGCGGCGTCGACGGTGCCCAGCGCCGAGGTGGTGATGAAGGCGTGGGTGATGCGTTCCTCCACCAGCACCCGCGACAGATCCGCGCCGCCGTACACCCCGGCCGGGGCGATCACCAGCGTGGCGCCGCCGCCGAGCGCGTACAGCAGATCCAGCAGCGCCGCATCGAAACTCGGGGTGGCGAAGTGCAGCACCCGGTCGCCGGGCCGGACCTCGAAGCGCTGCGCGGTCTCGGCCGCGAAGTTCGACAGGCCGCCGTGGGTGACCGCCACGCCCTTGGGCACCCCGGTCGAGCCGGAGGTGTAGATGACGTACGCCAGATCCGCGGTGCGCACCACGCCGCGCAGTTCGGAAGGGGCGATCGGCGCGTCGGAGGTGCGCAGCACCCGCCGCCGGAACGACGGCGCGTCCAGGACCGTCCAGCTCGCGCCCGCGGGCATCCGCTCGCGGTAGGCCGACAGCGTGATGCCCAGCGCCGCACCGGAATCGGTGAGCATGTGGGCGATGCGATGCTCCGGGTAGTTCGGGTCCACCGGCACGAACGCGCCACCGGCCTTGGCCACCGCCAGCGTCACCGCCACCGATTCGGCCGAACGCGGAATGCCCAGTGCCACCATGGTTTCCGGGCCGACGCCGAGTGAGATCAGTACCCGGGCCAGCCGGTTGGTCCAGCGGTCCAGCGCGTCGTAGGTGACCTGGGTGCCGTCGCAGCGCAGCGCGACCGACTCCGGTCCGGTCGCCACCGCCTTCGCGAACACCTCGGCGAGGGTGACCGGGCGGTCCGCGGTGGCGCCGCGCACCGGCGCCAGGCTCGACCATTCGGCGGAGTCCAGCAGTTCCAGATCACCCACCGGCAGCATCGGATTCGCCGCCGCCGCGGTGAGCAGCCGGACCAGCCGGTGGCCCAGCCCGGCCGCGGTGGACTCCTCGAACAGGTCGCGGGCGTAATCCACCGACACCGTGATGCCGGCGGGCTCCCGCTCGCTGCCGCCGCCGGTCCACTCCTCGGTGAGGGTGAACTGGAGGTCGAATTTCGCGATCCCCGGATCGGCGTCGGCGGCCTCGATGCGCAACCCGTCCAGCTCCAGCGCCCGCGCCGGCTGATTGCGCACCGACAGCATCACCTGGAACAGCGGGTGATGGGCCTGGGAACGCGCCGGATTGAGCACCTCCACCAGCCGCTCGAACGGCACGTCCGCGTGGGCGAACGCCTCCAGGTCGGTCTCCCACACCGCGCGCAGCAACTCGGCGAACGAGGCGCTGGCGTCGAGGCGGGTCCGCAGCACCAGGGTGCCGACGAACATCCCGACCAGCGGATCCAGCGCCGGCTGCCCGCGCCCGGCGATCGGCGTGCCGACGGCGATGTCGTCGACGGCGGTGAGCCGGTGCAGCAGGGTGGTCAGCGCCGCGTGCAGCACCATGAACATGGTGACGCCGTGCTGCTTCGCCACCGCCTGCAACTCGCGGTGGGTGTGCGCGTCCAGCCGGCACGCCACGGTGCCGCCCCGATAGCTCGGGGCCGGCGGGCGCGGCCGGTCGGCGGGCACCGTGAGCAGTTCCGGCAGCCCGGCCAGCGATTCCTTCCAGTAGTCGAGCTGGCGGCTGATCGTCGAGTCGGGATCGTCCTCGCCGCCGAGCAGTTCCTCCTGCCACATCGTGTAGTCCGCGTACTGCACCGGCAGCTCCGCCCACTGCGGTGCGGCGCCGGACAACTGGGCGCGGTAGGCGACGGCCAGGTCCGCGGCCAGCGGATCCAGCGACCAGCCGTCCATCGCGATGTGGTGCAGCACCAGCACCAGCACGTGTTCCTCCGGCGCCAGCCGCAGCAGCCGCGCCCGGATCGGGGCCGTGGTCGCCAGGTCGAAACCGGGACTCGCGAACCGCCGCACCTCCGCGTCGACCTCGCTCTCGTCCACCTCCGCGACCTCGAGGCCGATCGCGGCCGCGGCCGGATCCAGCACCCGCTGATACGGGCTGCCCTCCAGCTCCGGGAACACCGTGCGCAGCGTCTCGTGCCGGGTCTGCACCGCCCGCAGCGCCGCCTCCAGCGCCGCGTGGTCGAGCGGGCCGCGCAGTCGCAGCGCCGCCGGGACGTTGTAGATGCCGGCGATCTCCGCCGCCGACCCGGAGGCGTTGAACCGCTCCAGGAACCACAACCGGCGCTGCGCCGCCGACAGCGGCACCCGCTGCGGGCGGGTGCGGCGGCGCAGCTGCGGCCCGGTGTCGGCGGGACCGGAGCCGTTGTCCAGCAGTTTCGCCAGCCCGGCGACGGTCGGGGTGGCGAACACCGTCCGCACCTCCAGCCGGGTGCCGGTGGCGGCGGTCAGGCGGGCCACCAGCTGGGTGGCCAGCAGCGAGTTGCCGCCGACGTCGAAGAAGCTGTCGTCGGCGCCCAGCGCCTCGGCGCCGACCAGTTCGGCGATCACCTGGGCCACCAGCCGCTCGGCCTCGGTCTCCGGTTCCCGGGCCACCGCGACGGTCAGCTGCGGCTGCGGCAGCGCGGCGAGGTCCAGTTTGCCGACCGGGGTCAGCGGGATCCGGTCCAGCACCGTGACGCTGCTCGGAACCATATGTGCCGGAAGGTGTTTCGCGACGTGACCGCGGACCTGCTCGAGGTCCAGCGCGGCCGCCTCGATCGGCTGCACGAACGACACGATGCGCGCGGCGCCGGCGATGCTGCGCACCTCCGTGTGCGCGAACCGGATCTCCGGATGCCCGGTCAGCACGCCGGAGATCTCCCCGAGTTCGATGCGGAAACCGCGCACCTTCACCTGATGGTCGCTGCGGCCCAGATACACCAGCTCACCGTCGGCGTTCCAGCGCGCCACGTCCCCGGTGCGGTACAGCCGCCCGCCCGCGGGACCGTACGGATCGGCCACGAACCGGGTCGCGCTGAGCGCGAGCCGATCCAGATAACCGCGGGCCACACCCTGCCCGCCCAGGTACAGCTCGCCGGGCACGCCGACCGGCACCGACCGCAGCCGCTCGTCGAGCACCACCGCGCGGGCGCCCCGGACCAGGGTGCCGATGGTGACCGGCGTCCCGGGGGTCAGCGGGCCGGCGATGGATCCGGCCACGGTGACCTCGGTGGGCCCGTAGGCGTTGAACATCGCCCGGTCCTTCGCCCAGCGCGCCACCAGTTCCGGGCCCAGCGCCTCGCCGCCGACGGCCAGCGCCCGCAACCGCGGCAGCGGCCAGCGGTCGGCGTCGACGGTGGCCAGCGCGGCCGGGGTGATGAAGGTGTGGGTGATACCCTCGGCCTCCAGCAGCGCGCCCAGTTCGTCGCCGCCGTAGATCGTCGTCGGGCAGATCACCATGGTCGCGCCCGAGCCGATGGCCAGCAGCAGATCCAGCACCGCCGCGTCGAAGCTCGGCGTCGAGAAGTGCAGCGTGCGCGATTCGCGCTCGACCCGCATCCGATCACGCAGTTCGTCACCGAAATTGGACAGTCCGGCGTGGGTGACCGCGACGCCCTTGGGCTTACCGGTGGACCCGGAGGTGTAGATGACATAGGCCAGGTCCGTGGTCCGCAGCGGGCGCACCCGCAGGCCGTCGGTGACCGCGCCGCCGTCGAGGGCGTCCAGTTCCGCGCGCAGGTCCGCGTCGTCGAGCAGCAGCCACGCGGTGTCCGCGCCGGCCGCCGCGGCCAGCCTCTCGGCGTCGGCGGTGATCGCCAGGCCGACCCGGCACCCGGCGTCGCCGAGCATGTGCCGCACCCGGTCGGCGGGATAGTTCGGGTCGACCGGCACGAACGCGCCACCGGCCTTGGCCACCGCCAGCACGGCCAGCACCGAGTGCAGCGAGCGGGCCAGGCCCAGCGCGACCCGGTCCCCCGGGCCGACGCCGGCGGCGATCAGCTTGCGGGCCAGCCGGTTCGAGTACGCGTCGGCCTCGGCGTAGGTCATGTCGGTGTCGCCGGAACGCAGCGCGACCCGGTCCGCATGCAGATGCGCGGTGGCGGTGAAATAGCTCGCCAGCGTGCACGACGGCGTCGGCACCGGGCCGTAGGCCGGGCTGAACCGTGTCCGTTCGAGCTCGGTGCGGGCGTCGATGTCGTACACCCGCGCCCGCGGCGCCGCGGCCACCGCGGCCAGCACCAGGGTCAGCCGCTGGGCCAGGGTGCGGACCGTCTCCACCTCGAAAAGCTCTGTGGCGTAGACGAATTCGAAGGTCAGATCACCGGCGGCGCCGCGGCCGCGGGCGGCGGGCAGCACCCGCAACTCCAGATCGAACTTCGCCAGCGCGATGTCGAGCTCGTCGGCGCGCAGTCGCAGCCCCGGCAGCTCCAGCGCCGGGACCGGGCCCTCCTGCACGGTCAGCGCCACCTGCAACAGCGGCGAGCCGGGCCCGGCCGTGCGGCCGTTGGCCCGCGACAACTCCTCCACCACCCGCTCGAACGGCAGTTCGGCGTGCGACATCGCGGCCAGTTCCCCGTCCCGGTCGGCGAGCAACTGCTCGACGAAGGTGCGGTCCGGATCCACCACCGACCGCAGCGCCAGCGTGTTGACGAACATGCCGACCAGATCGTCGAGGCGGGTGTCACCGCGCCCCGCGATCGGCGTGCCGACGACCACGTCCCGGCCGCCGGTGACCGCCCGCAGCAGCACCGCCAGCGCCGAGCGCAGCACCATGAACATGCTGACGCCCTCGGCGCGGGCCAGCTCCCGCAACCGGTGCTGCACCGTCGCCGACACCTCGAACCGCAGACCGGCCGAACGGTGACTCTGCTCCGCGGGCCGGGGCCGATCGTAGGGCAGCGGCAGTTCCTCCGGCAGCGTCGCCAGCGTCTCGCGCCAGAACCGCAACTGCACCGCGGCCGGGCTCGCCGGATCGTTCTCGTCGCCGAGGCATTCCCGTTGCCACAGACTGAAATCCGCGTACTGCACCGGCAGCGGCTCCCAGGTGGGCGCCGCGCCGCCGCGGCGGGCCACGTAGGCGGTGGCCAGGTCGCGGGTCAGCGGCGCCAGCGACCAGCCGTCGGCGGCGATGTGATGCAACACGATGCCCAGCACGTGCCGCTCCAGCCCGATGCGCAGCAACCGCAGCCGCAGCGGGATCTCGCGGGTCAGGTCGAAACCGCGCTGCGCCAGCGTGCGCAGCGCCAGCCGCGCGCCCTCCTCGTCGGCGGCGATCGGCTCCACCACCGGCATGCACCGGCGGGTGTCCAGTACCAGCTGATACGCGCCGGAACGATCCTCCGGGAACAGGGTGCGCAGTACCTCGTGCCGGTCGACCAGGTCGGTCAGCGCCGCCCGCAGCGCGGCCGTGTCCAGATCACCGTCGATGCGGATCGCGAACGCGATGTTGTAGGCGCTGGATTCGGGTGCGTACCGGTTGAGGAACCACACCCGCTGCTGCGGCAGCGACAACGGGATGCGGGCCGGGCGCGGGTGGTGGGCCGCCAGCGCCGCGCGCCGGGCCCGCGGGGCCTCGGTGAGCCGGGCGGCGATCCCGGCCACCGTCGGCGCCTCGAAGATCACCCGCACCGGCAGGTCGACCCCGAACTCGTCCTGCAACACCGCCGTCAGCCGGGTCGCCAGCAGCGAGTTGCCGCCGGCGTCGAAGAAACTGTCCTCGGCACCGGGCACGGCCTGGCCGAGCACCGTCTCGAACACCGCGGCGACCCGCTGTTCCCACTCCGTCTCCGGCGCCCGCGTGGGACCGGCCGCGGTGAACACCGGCGCCGGCAGTGCCTTGCGGTCGACCTTGCCCGCCGGGGTGGTCGGCACCGCGTCGAGCACCGTGATCGCGGCGGGCACCATGTACGCGGGCAGGTGCTGCCGGGCCGCGGCCAGCAGTTCCGCCGGATCGGCCTCGCCCTCGGCGGTCACGTACGACGCCAGCTGCGGATGCCCGCCGGCGCCGGTGTGCACCACGGTCAGCGCGAACCGGACCGTCGGCTGCGCCCGCAGCACATGGTCGATCTCGCGCAGTTCGATCCGGAAGCCGCGGATCTTCACCTGATCGTCGGCGCGGCCCACGAAACGCAGCTGCCCGGTGGTCGCGGCGACCACCACGTCGCCGGTGCGGT
This sequence comes from Nocardia sp. alder85J, assembly GCF_020176955.2. Lineage (GTDB taxonomy): Bacteria > Actinomycetota > Actinomycetes > Mycobacteriales > Mycobacteriaceae > Nocardia. Next base: position 1,028,611 of record NZ_JAIUCZ020000002.1, on the reverse strand, counting down.
ACATCCGCTCCCCGCGACGACCGTGCGGATTGGCCGGGAAACGCTGCCCGGTCAGGCCCGACCGGCCCAGATAGCCGCGGGCCAGGCCCGGACCGGACAGGTACAGCTCACCGGCCACCCCCGGCGGCACCGGTTGCAGCCGGCCGTCCAGGACGAACAGCCGCATCCCGCGCACCGGCAGGCCGATCGGCACCGGCCGTCCGGCGGCCATCGGACCGGTGGCGGTGGCGGCCACCGTCGCCTCCGACGGGCCGTACATGTTGTGCATCCGGCGGCCGGGGTGCGCGGTCCAGATCGCCACCAGTTCCTCGGGGCAGGAATCGCCGCCGACGATGACGGCCTCCAGCTCGTCGAGACCGTCGGTGGGCACGGTGGCCAGCGCGGCCGGGGTGACGAAGGCGTGCGTGACCCGCTCGTCGCGCAGCAGCCGCGCCAGCTCCACACCGCCGTAGAGGCCCGCCGGCGCCACCACGATGGTGGCCCCGGCCGCGAAGCCGAGCAGCAGTTCCAGCACCGACGCGTCGAACGACGGCGACGAGAAGTGCAGTGTCCGTGCCGAATCGGTCACCCCGAACAGATGCATCTGCTCCTGCGCCAGCGATGCCACACCGGCGTGGGTGACCACCACCGCCTTCGGGGTGCCGGTCGAACCGGAGGTGTAGATCAGATAGCCGGGGTGCGCGACCCGCAGCGGGTGGTGCCGCTCGGCATCGGCGATCGGGGTGGTGGCGAACCGGTCCATCGCGGCGGCCAGCATCGGCGACCCCAGCAGCAGCCAGTCGACATAGTGCTTGCGGTGCCGGCCGCGGCGCACCGGCCAGTCCGGCATCGCGGCATGGCAGCGGGCATTGGTCAGGCCCAGCATCGCACCGGAATCCGACAGCATGTGCGCGATCCGGTCGGCCGGATAGTCCGGGTCGATCGGCACGTAGGCGGCGCCGGACTTGGCCACCGCCCAGATCGCGGTGATGGCGTCCAGCCCGCGCGGCAGCGCGATCGCCACCACCACCTCCGGGCCGGCGCCGTGCTCGATGAGCACCCGGGCCAGCCGGTTCGAATTGTCGTCCAGCTCCCGATAGGTGGTGTCGTGGCCGAGGAAGCGCACCGCGACCGCGTCCGGCCCCCGCTGCGCGGTCTCGGTGAACAGCCGCGCCAGCGTCAGCGCCGCCTCGGCGGGGGCGCCGATGATCGGCACCAGATTGCCGGTCTCCCGGGCGTCCAGCAGCGGCAGATCCCCGACCGGGGTGTCCGGCGCGGTCACCGCCGCGGCCAGCAGCCGCACGAACCGCTGCGCCGCCGCGATCACCGTGGATTCATCGAAAACATCGGCGGCATAACCGAATTCACAACTCAACGCGGCATCGACGGTGGCCGGCTCGTGCACGGTCAACTGCAGGTCGAACTTGGTGACGCCCGCCTCCAGCGGCAGCACCCGCGCCGACACCCCGGGCAGCGCGATCTGCGGATCCGGGGCGCGGTCGTAGGACAGCACCACCTGGAACAACGGATGCCGGCCCGCGTCACGGACCGGATTGACCACCTCGACCAGCCGCTCGAACGGCACGTCCGCATTGGCGAAGGCATCCAGATCGATCTCCCGGACCCGATCCAGCATCCGCGCGAACCCGGCCGCCGGATCGACCCCGGTGCGCAGCACCAGCGTGTTGACGAACATGCCGACGACCTCGTCCAGCGCCGGATCGGACCGACCCGCGATCGGGGTGCCGATGACCACGTCACCGGTGTGGCACAACCGGGCCAGCAGGGTCGCCAGCGCCGCGTGCAACACCATGAAGGTGCTCACGCCGCGGTCGGCGGCCAGCGCCGCCATCGCGCGGCGGGTGCCGGCGGGCACGGTGAACTCCACCCGCCCCGCGGCGCCGTCGCGCTGCAACGGGCGCGGGCGGTCCAGCGGCAGATCCAGCTGATCCGGCAGGCCCGCCAGCGCCGTGCGCCAATAGGTCAGCTGCCGGGCCAGCGCCGAACCGGAATCGGTCTCGTCGCCGAGCAGTTCCCGTTGCCACAGCGCGAAATCCGCGTACTGCACCGGCAGCGGCGTCCACTGCGGCGGCTGCCCGCCGGCGCGGGCGGCGACCGCGACGGTCAGATCGCGCACCAGCGGCGCCACCGACCAGCCGTCACCGCTGATGTGGTGCAGCACGACCAGGAACACGTGCCGGTCGGGACCGGTGGCGTACAGCGCCACCCGGATCGGCGCCTGACTGCGCAGATCGAATCCGTACCCGGCGTATTCGCCGGCCAGCGCCAGCACGTCGGCGTCGGTGGCGTCGATCGGATCGAGGGTCAGCGGGATCTCGGTGGCCGGATGCACCCGCTGCTGCGGGCCCTGCGGGCTGTCCGGAAAGGTGGTGCGCAGGCTCTCGTGCCGATCCAGCACGTCGACGAGCCCGGCACGCAGCGCCGCCACATCCAGCGGACCGGTCAGCTCCACCGCCAGCGGCATGTTGTAGGCCGCGACCTGATCGGCGAACCGGTTCAGGATCCACAACCGCTGCTGGGCCAGCGACAGCGGGATCCGCTCCGGGCGCGGCCCGGCGACCAGCCGCGGCGAACCGGTGTCCGGATTCTGCGCCTCGAACCGCGCGGCCAGCGCCCGCACCGTCGGCGACTCGAACAGGTCCCGGATGGTGAGCCCCGCGCCGAGCGCGGCGTTGACCCGGCCCACCGCGCGGGCCGCGGACAGCGAATTACCCCCGAGATCGAAGAAGTTGTCGTCGATGCCGAGCGCGGTGACATCCAGCACGTCGGCGACGATGCCGGCCAGTTGCCGCTGCACCTCGGTGCCGGGCGCGGCGCCGGTACTCGATGCGCGCCGGGCCTGCGGAGCCGGCAGCGCCGCCCGGTCCACCTTGCCGTTGGCGCTCAGCGGTAGCTCCGCCAGCACCATCAGATGGGCGGGCACCATGTAGCCGGGCAGGACGCGGCCCAGTGCCGCGGTCAGCTCGTCGACGGCAGCGGCGTCGAGGGCGGCGCCGGGCGCGGCGACCAGATACCCGACCAGCTCCGCGTCCTCCCCGCTGCCGCGGGCGACGCAGACCGCGCGGGCCACCCGGGCGTCGGCCAGCAGCGCGGCCTCGATCTCGCCGAGTTCGATCCGCAGGCCGCGCAGCTTCACCTGGAAGTCGCTGCGGCCCAGGTATTCCAGCGCTCCCGCGGCGGCGCCGACCCGCCAGCGCACCAGATCGCCGGTGCGGTAGAGCCGCGCGCCGGACCGGTACGGATCGGCCACGAACCGGTCCGCGGTCAGGGCCGGGCGGCCCAGATAGCCCCGCGCCAGCTGCACTCCGGCCAGATACAGTTCGCCGACCACCCCCGGCGGCACCGGCCGCAACCGCCCGTCCAGCACGTACACCCGGGTGTTCCAGACCGGCGCGCCGATCGGCACGCTGTCGTGGGCCGGATCGCACACCCACGCGGTCACGTCGACCGCGGCCTCGGTGGGGCCGTACAGATTGTGCAGCTCCGGAGCCGAATCACCCAGGGCCGCATGGAAATCGCGCACCGTCGCGGCGGGCAGCGCCTCCCCGCTGCAGAACACCCGGCGCAGCCCGGTGCACCCGCTGACATCGGTGTCGGTGACGAACACCGACAGCATCGACGGCACGAAATGCGCTGTGGTGACCGCCTTCTCGGCGATCACCCGGGCCAGATAAACGGGGTCGCGGTGCCCGTCGGGCACCGCGATGACCAGTCGTGCGCCGATCTGCAAGGGCCAGAAGAACTCCCAGACCGACACGTCGAAGGTGGCCGGTGTCTTCTGCAACACCACGTCGGTCTCGTCGAGTGGGTAGGCGTGTTGCATCCAGTGCAATCGGTTCACGATCGCGGCGTGGGCGACGCCGACCCCCTTCGGGCGGCCGGTCGAGCCGGAGGTGAAGATCACATACGCCAGCTGGTCCGGGCGCAGCGGACCCCGCCGCTGCGCGTCGGTGAGCGGCGAGCCGTCACCGGCGGACAGGTCGAGGGTGTCGACCTCCAGCCGCGCGGCGCCCGCGGGCAGGTCGATCCCGTCGCGGGCGGCGGTCAGCACGCACACCGGCCGGGCCTGCTCCAGGATCGCGCCCAGGCGCTCGGCGGGATGATCCGGATCCAGCGGCAGATACGCCGCCCCGGCCGCGACGATCGCGTACATGCCGACGACCAGGTCGAGGCTGCGCCGGATCGCCAGGCCCACCACCGTGTCCGGGCCGGCGCCGCGGGCGATCAGCTCCCGGGCCAGCCGGTTGGCCCGCGCGTCCAGTTCGGCGTAGGTGAGCGTGTCCTCGCCGAACTCCAGCGCGATCGCCGCCGACGCGGCCGCGACCCGGGCCGCGAACAGTCCGGCCAGGGTGCCGCCCGCGTGGTCGGCCGCGGTCGAATTCCATTCCCGCAGTACCAGTTCGCGTTCGGCGGCGGTGATCACCGGCACCGAGGTCACCACGGTGTCGGGCGTGTTGGACAGCAGCCGCGGCACGTAGTCCAGGAACCGGCCGTGGTGCGCGGCCAGATCGGCGTCGCCGTACAGCTGCGGATTGGCCTCGAAATCGAGGTGGATGCCCTCGCCGGTGCCGTTGTAGAGGTTCACCGACAGGTCCTCCACCGGACCGGTGGACAACACCCGCAGCGATCCGAGCAACTCACCGAAGCGCAGCTCCTTGTGGAACAGCATGATGTTGACCATCGGCCCGAAGAAGCCACGGGTCTCACGCGAATAGCCGCCGTCGCGGCGGATGTCGTCGTGCCGGTACCGCTGATGCGCCAGCGCCCCGATGATCTGCTGCTCCACCGCGGCCACCACGTCGCCGACGGTGGTGGCCGGGTCGACCCGCACCCGGATCGGCACCACATTGGACACCACACCCGCCGAGCGGCGCAGCGTCACCGAGGTCCGCGCCGACACCGGAAGACTCAGCACCACATCGGGATTGCCGGTCACCGCGTGTACATAGCAGGCCAGCGCCGCCACGAACAGCACCGCGCTCTTCTGCACCTGGAAGGCGGCGGCGGCCTGCAACAGCTGCGCCTGCGCGGCCTCGTCGACCATGCCGGCGGCGATGCGGCGGTCTGCCGTCGGCGCCGCCGACGCCACCGGCGACATCGACAGGCTCACCGGCGCACCCGCACCCGCCACCTGCTCGACCCAGTAGTCGCGATCGGCCTCGAACTCCGGCGAATCCCGGTACCGCGCCTCCCCGGCGTAGATCTCGGCCAGCCCGTCGGCACGCGACACCGACGGCTCCGTCTGATTCGCCAGCGCCGTGTAGATCTCGGCGGTGCGGTTCGTCGCGTTCATCGCGCCGTAGCCGTCGATGACGATGTGATGCGCCCGCGAGTACCAGATGTAGTCCTGCTCGCCGAGGCGCAGCACGGCGTGGAAGATCAGCGGATCACGCTCGAGATCCATCGAGGCGCCGGCGTGGGCGGTCATCCAGCGCCGCGCCGCCGCCCGGGGATCGCTCTCGTGCCGCAGATCCAGGCGGGCCCAGCCCGATCGCCGCGCCGGATCGATCAGCTGATGCGGCACCCCGTCGATCTCCAGCAACCGGACCAGGCCGACCTGTGCCTCCGCACCGAAACGCTCGACGGCGTACAACAACCGGCCGACATCCAGATCGCCGTGGATCTCCACGTATTGGGCGATCGTCAGCGGCACCTCGGGATGGATCCGCTGCGCGTACCACAGGGCCGTCTGGGCGGGAGACAGGGCGAAGGGCTGTGCCGAGAGTTCGCCCGCAGAGCATTGGTCGACACGATCGGTGGCCAATGAGCTCATCTATCACTCCGTTCTGCCGCTGTTGACGCACAATCCCCGAGCCGGCGAATCGGACACCGCGGTGCGCATGCATGCGCGAACCGCAGGGCGTCGATCCACGCCCTATGATTCGGAGCCTCGAGTCGACCGGATCGGTAGTGATCCCGAGTTGTTTCACCTCGAACGCCATTGGCGGCGAGTGCATTTAGACGGCTATCTCAGTGCAACTTGGCTTTTGAGAGGTAACAAACGCTGGTACTGCGGTAACACCCAGTGCGGTATACGGAAACGCGCTCAGAGCAGGGGTCCATCGCTACACGCTGGCGAACAGTACACGACCTTACCGGGCGATGCACATATTTACAGGTGCGGTTTGATCACGAACATGTCCGGACACCGATCGCCCCGAACCGGCCTCGCGCGGCCACCGCCGGGACGGGGTGCGGCGGGCCGCGGCACGGCCCGGATCAGGAAGAAATTCGCCGACGAATTGCTGTGGCCCCGACGATGATCACGGCAAACGCCGACGCCGCCCACTCCGGCCGGGAACCCAGGCGGGTGGCGAGCGTCGTCGTACTGCGCAGCGGGACACGGGCCTCCAGCGCGGCGGGCACGAGTTTCGGCGTCTGCTGCCGCACCACCCCGTCGGCGGTGATGATCGCGCTCACCCCGGTGGTGGCCGACACCACCACCGCGCGGCCGTGCTCGACGGCACGGATCCGCGACATGGCCAACTGCTGGTAGGTCATATCGCTGTCGCCGAAGGTGGCGTTGTTGGTGGGCACGGTCAGCAGTTGCGCGCCCGCGTGCAGGGAATCCTCGAACGCCCGGTCGAAGGCCACCTCGTAACAGGTCGCCACGCCGATCGCGATCGGCGCGCCACCGCCGGCCGGCCGCGCGTGCACCACACCGTCACCGTGCCCGGGCACGAAATATCCGGCCCGATCCGCATACTGCGAGAAGTGCCGGAAGAAGCCGCGATACGGCAGATACTCGCCGAACGGCTGGATGATCTTCTTGTCGTGCCGCTCCCCGGGCCCGGCGTCGCCGTCCCACACGATCACCGAATTCGAGGTGGTGTCGTCGGCGTTCACCAGCACCGCACCGACCAGGATCGGCGCGTGGATCGCCCGCGACGCCGCCGTGATCTCCTCGGCGGCATCGGCATTGCGCAGCGGATCGATGTCCGACGAGTTCTCCGGCCAGATCACCACATCCGGCACCGGCGCCCGGCCGGCGTCCACCTCGCGGGCCAGTTCCAGGGTGCGGCGGACATGGTTGTCCAGCACCGCACGGCGCTGCGCGTTGAAGTCCAGCCCCAGCCGCGGCACGCTGCCCTGGATGGCGGCGACCGTGATCGGCCGGTCACCGGCGTCCGGGGCGGGCAGCGCGGACCGGAGGATCACTCCGGCGATCGGAATGATAGCCACAACCAGCGCGGTGAGACCAATTCCGAGACCCCACCGCGACTTTCGCCGATCGGCCGCGGCACCGTCCCGGATCCGCAGCGCCAGCGCCGCGGCGGCGGTACCGGTCAGCGCCACCGCGAAACTCACCCCCGGCGCGCCCGCCAGCTGCGCCAGCGGCAGATACCAGCCGTCGCCCTGACCGAAAGCCAAACGCCCCCAAGGAAATCCACCGAACGGGAAGACCGACCGCAGCCATTCGGTGAGCGTCCACATCAGCGCCGCCCACAGCGGCCACCCCGGCAGCCCGCCGATCAACCGCACCAGCAGCCCGAACAACCCGACGTACACCGCGCAGGCCGCCGACAACGCCAGCCACGGCGCCGGCCCCACATAGATACCCGTCCACGGCAGCAACGGCAGGAAGAACGCCAGCCCGGCGACCAGACCGAGCCCGAACCCGCCCCGCAACCGGCCCGGCCCACGCACCACCAACGTCAGCAGCGCCACCCCGACCGGCGCGAGATACCAGCACGTCCGCGGCGGGAAACTCACGTAGAGCAGCAGTCCCGCGAGGATCGCCCCCGCGAGCCGCCACCACACCGGACGCCGCCACCGGACGACCGGGACCGACGCCTCCGGCGAGTCCCCGACCGGATCCACGGCGGCCCGCTGCTGCGTCACGACACTCCCTCACCTGTCCCGGTCCCGTGCCGCCGCCCGCGCTCGCCCACTGCGGGTCGCGACGACCGGCACCTCCGGCTCACCATCGGCTCGATGCTACCGAGCCCACCCGTGCCACCCGCGGCCCCACTCCCGACATTTCACCCTCACTTCACGCGGACCGGCATCGCATCGGGTTACCGGCACCCGCAGCCGCGGCGGTCACGCCACACATCCATCGCTGCGGCTCCAGGCGGCTTCGCCGGAGGCGATATCACCGAGACGGTGCACTGCCGAGGCTCTCGGCGGTATGTGTTGCGGCGGGGGTCAGGCTTCGTGGATGGTGACGCCGCGGTGGACGGTGCGCAGGCAGCGGGGCAACGGGGAGCCGGGGTCCAGCCGCGGCAGGCCCGGGACTCGGGAGCGCGGGTCGGTGGACCAGCGCTGCACCGAGTCGGAGGCGGCGGCGACCACCAGATCACCGGCCTCCCACAGCGCGTAGGAGGCGGGTGCGCCGGGGACGAGGGTGCCCGCGATGCCGTCGCGGACGCCACCGGCGCGCCAGGCGCCACGGGTGGCGGCGGCGAAGGCCGCGCGGGGCGAGAGATGATGGCCGGTGGTGCGGTGGTGCACCGCCGCGCGGATCGCCTCCCACGGATTCAGCGCGGTCACCGGGGCATCCGAGCCGATCGCGAGGGCGACACCGGCGGCGGCCAGCGCCGCGAACGGGTTCAGCGCCGCGGCGCGCTCGGCACCGAGGCGGGTGGCGTACATGCCGTCCGGGCCACCCCAGGCGGCGTCGAACCCCGGTTGCACGCTGGCGATGACGCCGCACGCGGCCAGGGCCGCGATCTGCCCGGCGTCCAGCAGTTCGGCGTGCTCCACGCGGTGACCGCGCCCGGCCACCGCGGGCGCGCCCAGATCGGCGGCGACGCGCGAGAATCCGTCCACGACCGCGTCGACGGCGGCATCGCCGATGGCGTGGAAACCGGCCTGCACACCGGCCTCGGTGCAGGCCCGCACGTGCGCGGCGACGGCCTCGGCGTCCAGGTAGTGCACGCCCTGGGTGTCGCAGTCGGCGTAGGGCGCGCGCAGCCAGGCGGTGTGCGAACCGAGCGAGCCGTCCACGAACAGATCACCGGCGAGCCCGTGTACCCCCAGCTCCCGCACCAGGTCCCGGGCCTCGTCGGCGCTGCGCACCGCCTCACCCCAGTACGCCCGCACCTCCACGCCGTGCTCGAACGCGAGCAGTTCGGTCACGTCGGCCCGGCCGCTGATCTCGGGGCCCGCGCATTCGTGCACGGCGACCACGCCCTGTGCGGCGGCCCGATCCAGCGCGACGCGGCGGGCGCGGTCACGCTGCGCCGGATCCAGCCCGCCGAGCGCGGCGGCGCGGACCAGGTGATGCGCCTCGGCGCGCAGCGGTGCGCCCGCGGTGTAGCCGTTCGCCGCCGTCACCGCGGGCACCGCGTCCAGCAAGGCCGAGGAGGCGATCGCCGAATGCGCGTCCACCCGGGACAGATACACCGCGCGGCCGGGTCCGGCGGCGGCGTCGATCTCGGCCACGGACGGGGGACGCCGCTCGGGCCAGCGGGTTTCGTCCCAGCCGTCGCCGAGCACCGCGCCCGGATGCGCCGCGGCGTGGTCGCGGACCAGCTCCAGGCAGTGCGCGAGCGACGTGGCCCCCGACAGGTCCAGGCCGGTCAGCTGGAGACCCAGTCCCGTCACATGGACGTGCGGGTCGACGAAGGCGGGGGCGACGAACGCGCCCCCGACATCGATGATCTCGGCATCCGGGTACAGGGCCCGGCCCGGCCGCTCGGCCCCGAGCCAGACGACGGTCCCGTCGGTGACGGCCATCGTCGTGGCGTCCGGGGAACTCGAACTGTGGATGCGACCGCCGACCAGCAACTGGGTACTCACGGCAGTCCATCCTGCCCCACCGGCCCGGCGGCGCCCGCCGGGGACCGGCGGTCAGCGATCGCCGAGCATCGGGTGCGCGCCGCCCTGGCCGTCGTCGTAGTACTCGTGCACGACCACGCCGTCGACGACCTCGCCACTCGGGTCGACCACGGTGCCGCGATAACCGGTGGCCATGACCAGCCGGTCGATGCGGCGGACCGCGAAGGCCGAGACCAGCGGCCGCACCAGCACCCGGGTCGGCAGCAGCAACAGCAGACCCGCCACCGAGGTGAGCAGGCCGGGCACGAACATCAGCACCGCGCCGAGCGCGACCAGCGCACCGTCGGCGACCGCGGTACCGGGCGTGATCTCGCCCCGGCGGGCCCGCCGGAAGCCCTCGGCCACCCGGCGGCCCTGCGAGCGCACCAGGATCAGGCCGAGAGCGGACCCGGCGATCAGCAGCAGAATGGTCGGGAACACACCGAGGAAGTGGCCGACGACGACGAGCGCGGCGATCTCCGCGACCAGGTAGAGGGCGAACAACACGGCGGGCATGACGATCCTTTCGACGATCCACCCCGTTCAACGCGCGGCCCGGCCGATTTTCTCCCGGGATCCGAAGTTCACAGCAGAATCTGCGAATCCGGCCGGTGATCCGGATCACCCCGGTCGCGGGCCGATTTGCCGGAATCGCCACCTGCCTGATTGTCTCGCCCGGTGAGTGTCGCAGACTGGGCCGCGCTGCTGGCGGCCGCCACCGCGGCGGGCTGGGTGGACGCGGTGGTCGGGGGCGGCGGGCTCATCATCCTGCCGACCCTGTTGCTGGTCGCGCCCACGCTGGCGCCACAGACCGCGCTCGGCACGAACAAGATCGCCGCACTGTCCGGGACCAGCGCCGCCACCGTCACCTTCGCCCGCCGGGTCCCGTTGCGACTGCCGCTGCTGCTCCCGGCGGCGGCGCTGGCCGCGGCGGCCGCGGCGGCGGGTTCGGCGGCGGTCGGGCTGATCGATCGCCGCTGGTTCATCCCGATCGTGATGGTGGTGCTGATCGGGGTGGCGATCTTCGTCACGCTGCGGCCGTCGATCGGCCGCGCCGTCACCGCCACCAAGCCGCCGACGCGGCGCCGGGTGGCGCTGGTCGTCGGCCTGGCCGCGGGGCTGATCGGCTGTTACGACGGGCTGCTCGGTCCGGGCACCGGCACCTTCCTGATCATCACCTTCGCCACGCTGCTGGGCACGGAGTTCGTGCGCGCCGCGGCGATGGCGAAGGTGATCAACTGCGGCTCCAATCTGGGAGCGCTGCTGTATCTCGCGGCGACCGGGCATGTGCTGTGGGGGCTCGGCCTGGCCATGGGGATGGCCAATATCGCGGGCGCGGTGGTCGGCTCGCGGATGGCGCTGGCACGCGGTGCGGGTTTCGTGCGGACGGTGCTGCTGGTCGTGGTGACCGGCATGGTGCTGCGGCTGGGATGGCAGCAGTTCCTCTGACCGTCAGCAGGCCGCTTCGGCCATCAGCCGCTGCTGCCGGCCGTGCGCCGACAGCCAGGGCGCCAGCACCCGCGAGGTGGTCTCGCGGATCTTGTGGTGCAGCCGCTCCCCGTCCTCGATGCCCTGCCGGGCGGCGAACAACACCGTCAGCGCCCCCGACACCGCGCCGACCACGGCGCCGACCAGGGCCGCGGCGCTGACGTCGTCGAGTTCCTCGGGGAACGCCACGCGCAGCTGCCGGGCGATCTCCTGCTGCGCGGCCAGCTGGGCGTGCGCGGCGCGGCCGCTCACGGCCGGCACCGTGCGCGAGACCTGCGCGCGCAGCACGGCGATCCGCGCGGACAGATCGTCGCCGAGATGTTCGCCCGGATTGTCCCCGGCGGCGCGCAGCGCGCGCAACAGCACCTCCACCGGGCGCTCGTCCGGACGGCGGGTGGCAATGGCGCGGACCGCGGACTGCACCCGCTCGTCGGGTTCGGGGAAGAGTAGTTCCTCTTTGCTCTCGAAGTAGTTGAAGAAGGTGCGGGTACCCACCTCGGCGGCCGCGGCGATGTCCGCGACGGTGGTGGCGTCATAGCCACGCGTCTCGAACAGTTCGACGGCGGCCTCGAGGAGGGAGCGGCGGGTACGTTCCCGCTTGCGGTCACGGAGAGCGGATGGCGGCACGCGGCGACACGGTACGGCATTCATCTCGAAACACCCGGTAAGCAGCGTGTCGTTGCGCGTATTTCGGGCAGCGCCACAGCGCATTTCGTGCATGTTTGCAGTCGATGCAGCTTTGCACGGCGTGTCGCGGTGGAAGGGGTGCGGGATCGGCCGCCGTGTTGTCGCCGCAGCCGACGAGCAATTAGCGTAGTCGCCGTGAACAACGGACACCGGGTCGTGGACGAGCAGTTCCGTGCGCTGCCGCTGGCCGAGCTGGCCGAGGCCGCACTCAGCGCCGCGCGGGCCGCGGGCGCCCAGCATGCCGATCTGCGTGTGCACCGGCTGGTGAGCCAGTCCATCCGGCTGCGCGACGGACGGGTCGAGGCCATCGGCAATGCCACCGACGTCGGCTTCGCTGTCCGCGTCATCGTCGACGGCACCTGGGGTTTCGCCTCGCACGCCGACCTGTCCCCCGCCACCGCCGCCGAGGTCGCGCGCACCGCCGTCACGGTCGCCACCACGCTGCGCGCGCTCAACCGGGAGCAGGTGGCGCTGGCGCCGGAACCGGTCTACGCCGGCGCCGACTGGGTGTCGCCGTACCGGGTCGACCCGTTCACCGTCCCCACGCCGGACAAAGTGGCGCTGCTCCAGGACTATTCGGAGCGGCTGTCCGCCGCCGACGGCGTCGACCACGTCAGCGCCTCGGTGCTCCAGGTCAAGGAGCAGACTTTCTACGCCGACACCGCCGGCTCCACCATCACCCAGCAGCGGGTCCGGCTGCATCCGGTCCTGGAGGCCATCACCGTCGACCCGTCCGCCGGCGTCTTCGAGACGATGCGGACACTGGCCGCACCGGCCGGCCGCGGCTGGGAGTACGTCACCGGCGCCGACGGCGTCTGGGACTGGACCGGCGAACTGGCCCGCATCCCGGAATGGCTGGCGGAGAAGGTGAAGGCGCCCACGGTCACCCCCGGCCCCACCGATCTGGTCGTCGACCCGACCAACCTGTGGCTGACCATCCACGAGTCGATCGGCCACGCCACCGAGTACGACCGCGCCATCGGCTACGAATCCGCCTACGCCGGTACCTCGTTCGCCACCCCCGACAAGCTCGGCACCCTGCGCTACGGCACGCCCGTCATGCACGTCACCGGCGACCGCACCCAGGAGCACGGCCTGGCCTCGATCGGCTACGACGACGAGGGCGTCGCCGGGCAGCGCTGGGATCTGGTCCGCGACGGCGTGCTGGTCGGCTACCAGCTGGACCGGGTCTTCGCGCCACGACTGGGCCTGGAGCGGTCCAACGGCTGCTCCTATGCCGATTCGCCGCACCACGTGCCCATCCAGCGCATGGCCAACGTCTCACTGCAACCGGATCCGCAGCGCGACACCACCACCGCCGACCTCATCTCCCGGGTCGAGGACGGCATCTACATCGTCGGCGACAAGTCCTGGTCGATCGATATGCAGCGGTACAACTTCCAGTTCACCGGACAGCGCTTCTTCCGGATCCGCAACGGTGAGTTGGCCGGTCAGCTGCGCGATGTCGCCTACCAGGCGACCACCACCGACTTCTGGGGTTCGATGGAGGCCGTCGGTGGCCCGTCCACCTGGGTACTCGGCGGCGCGTTCAACTGCGGCAAGGCCCAGCCCGGGCAGGTGGCGGCGGTCAGCCACGGCTGCCCGTCGGTGCTGGTGCGCGGGGTCAACATTCTCAACACGAAGTCGGAGGGGGCGTAGTGAGCGTGGTACACGGCGGCGAGGTCGTCGAACGGGCGCTGGCGGCAGCGCGACTCGACGAGACCATCGTGATCGTCACCGACGCCTCCGAGGCGTCGCTGCGCTGGGCCGGCAATTCGATGACCACCAACGGCGCGTCGGTGTCCCGGACCTGGGCGGTGGTCTCGATCGTGCGCGACGCCGACGGCACCGCTCATGTCGGCAGCGTCACCTCCACCAGCGTCGGCGAATCCGAGATCGAGGCCGTGGTGCGCGCCGCCGAGGAGGCCGCCCGCACCGCCGCCCCCGCCCGCGACGCGATGCCGCTGATCGGCGCCGAAGACGGCGCCGGCCGCGGCGATCCGGATTGGGCCGCCGCCGTCCCGGTCACCGACATCGAGGTGTTCACCGGCATCACCGGCGATCTGGCCACCGGATTCGACGGCGCCGACCGCCTCTACGGCTTCGCCCACCACCAACTGCACACCGTCTGGCTGGGCACCTCCACCGGCGTCCGCCGGCGCTGGACCCAGCCCACCGGCTCGCTCGAGATCAACGGCAAACGCGGCGAGCACGATCCGGCCAGCGCCTGGACCGGCGTCGGCACCACCGATTTCCGCGATGTCGACGTGCCCGCCCTGCTCGCCGACCTGAGCCGCCGCCTGGACTGGTTCAAGCGCCGCGTCGACCTCCCCGCCGGCCGCTACGAAACCCTGCTGCCGCCGTCCGCGGTCGCCGACCTGATGATCTACCTGTACTGGACCATGGAGGGCCGCGGCGCGCACGAGGGTCACAACGCCTTCGCCCGCGCCGGCGGCACCCGCATCGGCGAGCGCCTCACCGACATCCCGCTGACCCTCTCCTCCGACCCCCGCGCCACCGGCCTCGAATACCAGCCCTTCGTCGCGACCCCCTCCTCCACGGAGATCCTCTCGGTCTTCGACAACGGCCTGCCCGCCCGCCGAGTCGACTGGATCCGCGACGGCGCCGTCGAGAACCTGGTGTACCCCCGCGCCACCGCGGCCGAATTCGATGCCACGGTCACGGTTCCGGTCCCCAACCTCCTGCTGACCGGCGGCTCCCAGGCCGACCTGTCCGACATGATCGCCCGCACCGAACGCGGCCTGCTGCTCACCTGCCTCTGGTACATCCGCGAGGTCGACCCCGCCACCCTGCTACTGACCGGCCTCACCCGCGACGGCGTCTACCTGATCGAGGACGGCGAAGTCACCGCCGCAGTCAACAACTTCCGCTTCAACGACAGCCCCCTGGACCTGCTCCGCCGCGTCACCGAAGCCGGCGCCACCGAATCCACCCTCCCCCGCGAATGGAAGGACTGGTTCACCCGCGCCGCCATGCCCCCACTGCGCATCCCCGACTTCCACATGTCCTCGGTCAGCCAGGCGACCTGAGCGGCTCCGCCATTGCGGAAGCACACCGGCCGCGCGCAACGGCTCGACGGCCGGACATGCGGCCGCGGCGCAGTTGGCCGGCGCGGCAACAGGTTTCAGCGGCAGCGATCACCGGCGGCAGCGCACAGCCAGTAGCTGCACCGGCGCGCCCCGAGCCGGGACCGGTCCCGGACTTTCGGATCACTCGGCGCGGGGGCGTAGCCGCAGCACCACGACACCGCGGTCCATGGCGGCGCGAAGTTCTGCGCGATCGACGCTGCCGTCAGGCTCGAGACTCACCTTGACGAACCGGCCGTGGGTGGCGTTCTTCACCAGGATCACCCGATACAGGTCGGCGATCTGGTCCTCGTCGGTGACGACATCCCAGTCCGCCCAGACGGTACGGCCACGCAGGATCACCTCGACCGGGGTCTCCGGTTTCAGGTTGCGGCGCCAGGCGGCGGGGGTGCCGATGAGGAGGACGCCGTCGTCCTCGGCGTAGGCGACCGGGACGGGGATGCGGCGGCCGGTCTTGCGCCCGATCACGACGACAGTCAGCAACTTTCCGCTGAGCAGGCCGTGCAGCGGAGAGCGCAGCAGGGTGCGGATGACGGTATCGATCGCGCGCTGGGTGCGCGAGGCCCGTACCGGGCGAGCGGGAGCGGGAGTGGACATGGTGAGCACCTCCGGGTCACCTAATTACTGAGTCGATACTCAGAAAATACGTCGCCCTGTGGCAACCTGCAACAATCGGAGAGCACGATCGGCATCGAGGCAGGTAGGAGACGTGGTGACGGCGGATCCGGGCAAGCGCACCCGAGGGCGTCCGCGCACGGGGGTGCGGGAGGCACTCGTCGCGGGAGCGCAGGAGGTGCTCACCGAGTCGGGGGTGGCGCGGCTGTCCACCAAGGAGGTCGCCGCGCGGGCCGGTGTCGCCGAATCCAGCATCTTCTACCATTTCGGCGATCGAATGGGGTTGCTGCAAGCAGTGATTCAGCACCATCTGCAACCGCTGAAGGACATGGTCGCGGAACGGGACCGGCCCCGCGACGCGGATCTGCGCGCCGAATTGCGCACCCTGCTCGAGGCGTTCGAGGAGTTCTTCCACCTCGCGCTGCCGGTCCTGGCGGCCGTGGGCTCCGATGCCGGGTTGCGCGCGGTGTATCAGCAGCGCAGCCAGGATCTGGACCTGGGCCCGCACCGCGCGATCGAAGTCGTGCAGGCCCGCCTGTCCGGCCACGCCGCACCGGACGCCGATCTACGTCCCTTCGCACTGCTGCTGATAGGCGCCGCACACCAGCGCGCACTGCAACGTCAACTCAGCCCGCCCAGCGCCCTGATCACCCTGCCCTCCTCCGCCGCACTCGCCGACGCCCTGCTACCGGCCTTCCCGCGCTGAGCTTCCGCATCCCCCCGCTGCGGCTCCGCACCGAACCGAGGTGCGTCACAGAACGCCGTGCCTGCGTCACCCGAGCACCGTACGGCACCGAATCCTGGACGCGAGGTGGCGAGGATGGTGCCGCCGAAGCTGCCATGGGCGTCACGGAACGAGACGCGCCACCGGAGCAGCGTCGGGCACCAGAACAATGCGCTCCACCGGAACCGTCTGCGTCACCACAGCGATGCACGTCACCAGAACCATGCGTGCGCCAGAGCCATGCGTGCCACCGGAACGATACGTATCACCGGAACAATGCGCGCCGCGGAAATGTGCGCGTCCCCAGGACGGCGTGCGCGTCCCCGAGACGGTGTGCGCCGCGCGAACGAGGTGTGTCATCGGACGGCCGGGCACCGGCGGAACGGAACCGAACCCGGGGATGCGCTGTGGGCGAACGGGATCGCCGGGGCGGTGATCTCGGCGCATGCTGGTGGGATAACACTGTAATCGTGTAATCCAGGTGGGTGGTCGCGGTGACCGACAGCGTCGAATTCCCGGCGGGTCAGACCGAGGCACGGGATGCGGCTGCGCTGGACGCGTATTCGCGGACCGTGATTGCGGTCGCGCAGGCGGTGACACCGCATGTCGTGAGCGTGCAGACGCGGCGTGGCGGGGGGTCGGCCGTGGTGTTCACCGGGGACGGCTTCCTGCTCACCAATGCGCACGTGGTCGGCTCGGAAACGACCGGCACGGCCGTCTTCGCCGACGGTACGGAGACCCGGTTCGATACCGTCGGCGCGGATCCGCTCTCGGATCTCGCGGTGCTGCGGGCGCGCGGCGGCGCTCCGGCCGCGGTGACCCTCGGCGATGCCGATGCCCTGGTGGTGGGGCAGTTGGTGGTGGCGGTCGGCAGCCCGCTGGGGCTCGCGGGCTCGGTCACGGCGGGGGTGGTGAGTGCGCTGGGCCGTTCGGTGCCGGTCGGCAGCCGGCGCAGCACCCGGGTCATCGAGGATGTCATCCAGACCGATGCGGCCCTCAACCCCGGCAATTCCGGTGGCGCGCTGGCAGATTCGGCGGGCCGAGTGGTCGGCGTCAACACGGCGGTGGCGGGCATCGGGCTCGGCCTGGCGATTCCGATCAATGCCACGACCCGGCGCATCGTCAGCACGCTGCTGTCCGAGGGCCGGGTGCGGCGGGCCTATCTGGGCGTGGTCGGGGTACCGGCGCCGCTGCCCGACGCCGTGGCCGCGCGCACCGGGCAGCGGGCGGCGCTGCGGGTGATGGAGGTGGTCGGCGGCGGTCCGGCCGATCGGGCCGGGATCCGCCGGGGCGATCTGGTGCTCAGTGTGGATCGCGCGGAAATCCATGACGCCCAAGGCATTCAGCGCCGCCTGTTCGCCGACGCGATCGGCCGCGCGCTGCCGGTGACGGTCCTGCGCAACGGCGCGATGGTCGATGTGATCGCGGTGCCGGTCGAATTGAGCGCGCAGTGACGGACTTTCAGGCGGATTCGGCGAGTGCCGCGGCCTGCCAGACATCCGCCAGATCCTGTAGCGGCACCCCGAGAGCGCGGCTCAGGCCGACGACGGTGCCGAAGGCGGGGCTGGGCAGCCGGCCGGATTCGATCTTGCGCAACGTCTCCGGCGAGATCCCCGCGGCAATGGCGACGGCACCGAGATCGCGGTCGGCGCGCAGGGTGCGCAGACAGGCACCGAGCCGGCGGCCGGCCTCGACCTGCGCGGGAGTGAGCGGAACTCGGACCATGCAGCCAGCATACGAATGGTATTAAAATACCGCAAGCACTATGGTGGTATTTAAATACCGAAGGTGGAGGTGTGCAGTGGTGGAGTTGAAGACGCCCGCGGAGATCGAGCGCATGCGGGTGACCGGGCAGTTCGTCGCCGACGTCCTGGCCGATCTGCGCGGGCGGGCGCGGGTGGGGGTCAACCTGCTGGAACTGGAACAGCAGGTGCGCGACCGCATCCGTGACCGGGGTGCGGTCTCCTGCTACTGGGACTACGCCCCCTCCTTCGGCAGCGGCCCGTTCCGCAACACCGTCTGCCTGTCGGTGAACGACGCGGTGCTGCACGGACTTCCGTTCGACTACACCCTGCGCGACGGCGATGTGCTGAGCATGGATCTGGCGGTCTCGATCGACGGCTGGGTCGCCGACTCCGCCACCACGGTGATCGTCGGCACCCCCGACGCCGAGGATCTGCGCCTGGTCCGGGCCACCGAGGAGGCGCTGGCGGCGGCGGTCACGGCCGCCCGGCCCGGCGGCCGCATCGGCGACATCTCCGCCGCGATCGCCGCCGTCGCGCACGGGCACGGTTATCCGGTGAACACCCAGTTCGGCGGGCACGGCCTCGGCCGCACCATGCACGAGGACCCGCACGTCCCCAACGACGGCCGGGCCGGCCGCGGTTTCCCGCTGCGGCCGGGCCTGACCATCGCCATCGAGCCCTGGTTCGCCCGCACCACCGACCGCATCGTCACCGACCCCGACGGCTGGACGATCCGCTCCGCCGACGGCTCCCGCACCGCCCACAGCGAACACACCGTCGCGATCACCGAGGACGGGCCGCGCATTCTCACCCTCGCCGCCTGAACCGGATAGGCTGCGCGGGTGGACAACCCCTTCGGCACCGCCGGTACCGCGAAATACGTGCTGCTCACCACCTTCCGCAAGGACGGCACCCCGGTCGGCACGCCGATCTGGGCCGCACTCGACGACGGCAAACTGTACGTCTGGACCGTCGCCGACAGCTGGAAGGTGAAGCGGATCCGCCGCAACCCCGCGGTCACGGTGCAGGCCTGCAACGCCTCCGGCAAACCCCAGGGCGACGAGGTGGTCGAGGCCACCGCCCACATCCTCGACGAGGCCGGTGGCGACCGCACCCGCACGCTGATCAAGAAGCGCTACTCGCTGCCCGGCTGGCTCGTCGTGACCGCCAGCACCCTGCGCCGCGGCCGCAACGGCACCGTCGGCATCGAGATCACCGCGGGCCGCCCGGAGTAGGAGGGCGGGGGCGCCTACTCCAGCTCGCCCTCGGTCTCCAGGTAGACCTGCCGCAGCCGGTCCAGCGTCTCCGGCTGCGGGTGCTGCCACAGCTTGCGTTCGGCGGCCTCCAGCAGCCGTTCGGCGATGCCGTGCAGCGCCCACGGATTCGACTGCTCCATGAACTTCCGGTTGGTCTCGTCGAAAACGTAACTCTCGGAGAGCTTCTCGTACATCCAGTCGGCGACCACATTGGTGGTGGCGTCGTAGCCGAACAGGTAGTCGACAGTCGCCGCCATCTCGAACGCGCCCTTGTAGCCGTGCCGGCGCATGGCCTCCAGCCAGCGCGGATTCACCACCCGGGCGCGGAAGACCCGCGTGGTCTCCTCCGACAGCGTGCGGGTGCGCACCGCGTCCGGCCGGGTGCTGTCGCCGATGTACGCCTCGGGGTTGCGCCCGGTCAGCGCGCGCACCGCGGCGACCATGCCGCCGTGGTACTGGAAATAGTCGTCGGAGTCCGCGATGTCGTGCTCACGGGTGTCGGTGTTCTTGGCGGCCACCGCGATTCGCCGATAGGCGGTCCGCATGTCGTCGGCCGCCGGGGCGCCGTCGAGGTCGCGGCCGTAGGCGTAACCGCCCCACGCGGTGTAGACCTGCGCGAGATCGTCGTCGGTGCGCCAGCTGCGCGAGTCGATCAGTTGCAGCAACCCCGCACCGTAGG
Organism: Nocardia sp. alder85J; assembly: GCF_020176955.2. Lineage (GTDB taxonomy): Bacteria > Actinomycetota > Actinomycetes > Mycobacteriales > Mycobacteriaceae > Nocardia. The sequence goes on along the minus strand of NZ_JAIUCZ020000002.1, from coordinate 1,008,548 downwards.
TCCCGGGCTTGGAACCGAAGATCCGGGTGGTGGCCCGGCGCTCGTCGCCGTGCCCGGCCAGATCCGCCTGGCTGTGTGCCCGTACGTAATTCGACTCGGCCGGCTCGTCCAGCCCCGCGACAAGCCGCACCGCATCGTCCAGCAGCGCCAGCACGTGCGGGAACGCGTCCCGGAAGAATCCGGAGATGCGGACGGTGACATCGACGCGGGGGCGGCCCAGTTCGGCGAGGGGGATCGCCTCCAGTGTGGTCACCCGCCGGCTGGCCTCGTCCCACACCGGCCGGACGCCCAGCAGCGCGAGCACTTCCGCGATGTCGTCGCCGGAGGTCCGCATCGCGGAGGTGCCCCACACCGACAGGCCCACCGAACGCGGATACTCGCCGTGATCGGCGCGGTAGCGGTCCAGCAGCGAATCCGCCATCGCCTGACCGGTTTCCCAGGCCAGTCGCGACGGCACCGCCTTCGGGTCCACGGAATAGAAATTGCGCCCGGTGGGCAGCACGTTGATCAGGCCACGCAGCGGTGATCCGCTCGGCCCGGACGGGATGAATCCACCGTTCAGCGCGTGCAGCACCCGATCGATCTCCACCCCGGTCTGCCGCAGCCGCGGCACGACTTCGGTTGCGGCGAAACGCAACACGGCCCGCAACGTCTCGATCCGGTTCGTGGGCACCAGAATCGCCGCCGGATCACCGGCCACCGCCGGATCATCAACCGGCACAGGGTCGCCGACGACCACGTACCGGCCCAGCAGGTCGTCCACCGCATCCGCCGACCACTCGGCCGCCTGCAACCCGGCCAGCAGCGCCCGCGCCCGCGCCTCGACCGCGTCCACCCGCTCACGCGACTCGCCGCCGGATTCGTCCAGCCCCAATGCCTCCCGCAGGCCGGGCACCGCGATCTCACCACCCCACAGTTGCCGTGCGCGCAGCATCGCCAGCACCAGATCCAGCTCGGTCTCGCCCATCGGCGCCTGACCGAGCACGTGCAGGCCGTCGCGGATCTGCACGTCCTTGATCTCGCACAGCCAGCCGTCGACGTGCAGCAGCATGTCGTCGAAGGCGTCCTCGTCGGGCCGGTCGGACAGTCCGAGATCGTGGTCCATCTCGGCCGCCCGCATCAGCGTCCAGATCTGCTGCCGGATCGCCGGCAGTTTCGCCGGATCGAGCGCGGAGATGTTGGCGTGCTCGTCGAGCAGTTGCTCCAGCCGGGCGATGTCACCGTAGGTCTCGGCCCGCGCCATGGGCGGGATCAGGTGATCGACCAGGGTGGCGTGCGCGCGGCGCTTGGCCTGGGTGCCCTCGCCCGGATCGTTGACCAGGAACGGGTAGATCAGCGGCAGATCACCCAGCGCCGCATCGGTACCGCAGGCCGCGGACATGCCGACGGTCTTGCCCGGCAGCCATTCCAGATTGCCGTGCTTGCCGAGATGCACCAGCGCGTGCGCCCCGAAGCCGCCGTCCGCGTCCGGCATCGACAGCCACCGGTAGGCCGCCAGATAGTGGTGGCTCGGCGGCAGATCCGGATCGTGGTAGATCGCCACCGGATTCTCGCCGAAGCCGCGCGGCGGCTGCACCATCAGCACCAGATTGCCGAAACGCAGCGCGGCGATGACGATCTCACCCGCCGGATCGGCGGACCGGTCCACGTACAGTTCACCCGGCGGCGGCCCCCACGCCGCGACGACCGCTTCGCGCAGCTCCGCCGGCAGCGTGCCGAACCAGCTCGCATAGCGCGCCGCGGAGATGCGAATCGGGTTGCCCTCCAACTGTTCCGCGGTCAGCCAGTCCGGATCCTGGCCGCCCGCGGCGATGATCGCGTGGATCAGCGCGTCGCCGTCGCGCTCCTCGAGGCCGGGCACCGCGCCGGCCGGGCCCAGGTCGTACCCCGCCTCCCGCATGGCGGCCAGCAGCCGGATCGCGCTGGCCGGGGTGTCCAGGCCGACCGCGTTGCCGATCCGCGCGTGCTTGGTCGGATACGCCGACAGCATCAGCGCGATCCGGCGCCCCGCGGGCGGGATGTGCCGCAACCGGGCGTGCCGCACCGCGATTCCGGCCACCCGGGCCGCCCGCTCCGGATCGGGCACATAGCTCGACAGCCCGTCCGCGTCGAACTCCTTGAACGAGAACGGCACCGTGATGAGCCGCCCGTCGAATTCGGGCACCGCCACCTGGGTGGCGACGTCCAGCGGCGAGAGGCCGTCGTCGTTGCCGGCCCACTGCGCCCGGCTGCCGGTGAGGCACAGGCCCTGCAGGATCGGCACGTCCAGGTCGGCGAGCGCGCCGATGTCCCAGGCCGCGTCGTCGCCGCCGGCGGACACCGCGGCGGGGGTGCTGCCGCCGGCCGCGAGCACCGTCACCACCAGTGTGTCGGCGGCGCGCAGGGTGTCGATCAGCGCGGGTTCGGCGGTGCGCAGCGACGCGCAGTACAGCGGCAGCGGGCGCCCGCCCGCATCCTCGATCGCCGCGCACAACGCCTCGATGTAGGCGGTGTTCCCGGCCAGATGCTGGGCACGGTAGTAGAGCACCGCGACGGTGGGACCGTCCACCTCGCGCGCGGCGCGTTCCAGCGCACCCCAGGCGGGCAGTTGCACCGGCGGCTCGAATCCGTGCCCGGTGAGCAGCACGGTGTCGGACAGGAAGTGGTGCAGTTGCCGCAGATTGGCCGGACCGCCCGCGGCGAGGTAGTTGTGCGCGTCGGCGGCGACGCCGCCGGGCACCGTCGAACATTCCATCAGCTCGGCGTCGGGCGCCATCTCACCGCCGAGGGCCACCAGCGGAATTCCGCTCGCGCGCAGCGCGTCCAGGCCCTCTTCCCAGGCCCGGCGACCGCCGAGCAACCGGACCACCACCAGATCGACGCCGTCGAGCAGCCCCGGCAGATCGTCGGGCAGCAACCGGGCCGGATTCCCCAGCCGGTAGTCGGCGCCACCGGCCCGCGCGGACAACAGGTCGGTATCGGACGTGGACAGCAGCAGTATCACGGCGAGCCTTTCCTCGGGTCATGCGCCCATCGGTGGTCTGCCCGCCTGGAGGGTCTGACTGTCACAGTGGCGCGACCGCCCGGAATCACACCGGTTTCCTCGTTCCGGCAAGCCCCCGGATGCTACCGCGAACCGACCGGCCCACCCCCGCACCGGGTCCCGGTGCCCACCGCCGCGAACGCTCGGCGACACAGAACGACCAGTCCGTTTCCTCTCCCCGAATTCGATCCACAGGCGTACGCTCAAAGTATGCCGAACTCGCCCGGGTGGGCCAGGCGGAACCGCTTTGCTGCCTGGTCAGGGATAACAAGCATGATGGTTGCTGTTGCTTTGCTAGCAATGGCGCTGGCGGCTGCTGCCGGTGATCGGCCCCACCTCGCGGTGGTCGCTGCCGTGCTGTGCGCGGTGGTCGCGATCACCGGTCTGGTGGTCTTCGAATCCACGGTGCGCCGCGATCACTCCGACCACCACACCACCCCACGATTGCTGTCCGACAGCTGGCAACGGGCTCCCCGGCTCCGCCGCCGCGGCTGACCGCCCCGGCGACTTCGCTCACCGACGACCCCATTCACCGACCACGGAAGGACGCATCCATGCGCGCCACTCCGATCTGGGCTCGCCGCAACCGGTTCGTCGCCTGGACGAGCTATCTGGCCGTGCTGATCGGCTTCGCCACGCTGGCGATGGCGTTGACCGCCGCCGCCAGCGGCCACACCCGCTGGGCGATGGTCGCGGGCGGCCTGTGCGCCGCGGTCGTGATCGTCAGCATCGGGGTACTCGCCGCGACCGTGCACCGCGACCACACCCACCACCACGGCGGGCCGAATCTGCTCACCGACGAATGGGACCAGGCCAGCGCCGCCCGGGCGCGCCGGCGTGCGGCCGCCCGAGCCGCCGCGCCGCGCACCTGGCCCGGCATCTGACCGCACTCACCCCCGGGGCCCGGCGTCTCCGACCGCCGGCCTCGGGGCCCTCGCCGGAGCGCTGTGCGTTTCTCCACCCCGCCGGACCCCGGACCGCGTCCCGGCACCGCACCGCCGGTCCACGCCTCGTAGGCTGGTGGATCGTGACCCGCTCCCGGCCCGATTCCTGCCCCGGCGTGCTGCGGCTGCACGAGGCGGCCGACGGCCCGCTGGCGCGCATCCGGCTGCCGGGCGGGCGGCTGCGCCCGGATCAGTTGCAGGCCCTCGCCGAGGCGGCCCGTGCGCTGGGCAACGACGCCATCGAGTTGACCTCGCGCGGCAACGTGCAGTTGCGGCAGGTGCACGATGCGGCGGCGCTGGCCGAGCGGCTGGCCGCCGCCGAGCTGCTGCCCAGCCCGACCCACGAGCGGGTGCGCAATATCGTGGCGTCCCCGTTGTCCGGCCGGGTCGGCGGCTGGGCCGATGTGCACCCCCTGATCCCGGCACTGGACGCGGCCTTGCAGGCCGCGCCGGAACTGTCCGAACTGCCCGGCCGGGTGCTGTTCACCCTCGACGACGGCCGCGGCGACATCAGCGGGCTCGGCGGCGACATCGGCCTGCACGCCACCGGCGGCGACGAGTACGCGCTGCTGCTCGGCGGTCGCGACACCGGCGTCCGGGTGCCCGCGGATCGGGCCGTCGACACGATGCTGGCCGCCGCACACGGTTTCCAGCGGGTGCGCGGTGACCGGTGGCGGCTGCACGAGGTACCCGGCGGCATCGCCTGGGTGATCGCGGACCTCGGCCTCACCGCGACCACCGAACCGCTGGAATTCGGTGCCCACCACGACATTCCGATCGGCTGGCTCACCCAGGACGACGGCCGGGTGGCGCTCGGAGCGGGTGTGCCGCTGGGCAGCCTGCCGACCCGGACCGCCGAATTCCTCGCCGCCGTCGAACGCCCGCTCGTGGTGACGCCGTGGCGCAGCCTGGTCCTCACCGACCTGGACGAAGGGGTGGCCGAAACCGCCGTCCGGGTGCTCGCGCCGATGGGCCTGATCTTCGACGCCGGCTCCCCGTGGCTGCTCGTCAGCGCGTGCGCCGGACAGCCCGGCTGCGCCAAGTCCCGCACCGACGTCCGGGCCGACGCCGCCACCGCCGTCGCGGACGGCCGGATCCACGACGGCCCGCCCGCCGCCGCCGAGCACGGACTCACCGCCGACGCGCTCGAGGTGCCGGGACGGCAGCACTGGTCGGGCTGCGAACGCCGCTGCGGCCGCCCCCGCGGCGCCGCCACCGACGTGGTGGCCGAGCCGGACGGCTACCGCATCACCCCGCCCGGGCACTGACCTCGGCAGCGCACCAGGCGTTCCGGGGTCGCCCGGCCGTCCGCTGCGCGCGGCCGTCCACCGCCGCCGGCACCGGCCGCCCGCTCGAATTGCGCCGGGCGTCAACGGGTATCAGCGCAGGACGCCACCGACCACGGTCGTGACGGCCCGGCTCACGGCGACGGAGTCCGGACGGTCGCCGGTCCGGTCGGCGAACAGCAGGTGCGCGGTGCCGATCAGCAGGGGAGCCAGGGCGTCGACCTCGGCGTCGGGCGCCAGGCGGCCGAGTTCGCGTTCCGCGGTGAGGTATTCGGTCACCATGATCGCGCCCTCGGTCAGGATCGGCACTCCCGCGGGCCAGGTCTCCCGCAACCGGTGGCGCAGTTCGTCACGGAAGACGATGAGCGCCACCACGGCGACCGCGACCGATTCGAACAGGGCGGTCAGCGCCGCGGTCAGATTGGCGACCACCGTGCCGGCGCCCGCGGCGTCGCGCAGCGCGGCGGCCTGAGTGTCCATCCGCCCGGCCCGGTCGAGCACGAGTTCGGCCAGGAAGGCGTCGAAATCCTCGAAATGCCGGTGCAGCACGCCTTTCGCGACACCCGCCTCCGCGGTGACCGCGCGGCTGGTGAGCCCGCTGGGCCCGTCGCGCAGCAGCACCCGCTCGGCGGCGTCGAACAACTGTCGGCGCACATCGCGAATCGCTACTCCGGTCGGCATCGCTCGATGGTATCGCTCGCAGCGAACACGGATTGTTGAGTGGGCATTGGCCCACTACTGTGGGCGCATGCCCACTCCAGAAGCTCCACCGCCGGTCGCACCCCATCAGCACCGTGGGATCGCCGAATCCTTCGGCGTCGACGCCGCACGCTACGACCGTGCCCGCCCCGGCTATCCCGAGGCCCTGATCCAGCGAATCGTCGCCGCGAGCCGGGAACCGGACGTGCTCGATGTCGGGTGCGGCACCGGCATCGCGACACGCCAGTTCGCGGCGGCGGGCGCCCGGGTGCTGGGTGTCGAACCCGATGCCCGGATGGCCGACTTCGCCCGGCAGACCGGACTCGAGGTCGAGATCGCCACCTTCGAGACCTGGGAATCCGCGGGGCGGCGCTTCGATGCCGTGGTCGCGGGGACGGCCTGGCACTGGGTCGATCCGGTCGCCGGGGCCGCGAAGGCCGCCGAGGTGCTGCGTCCCGGCGGCCGGCTGGCGCCGTTCTGGCACGTGTTCGAACTGCCCGAGCCGGTGCGACTGGCCTTCGCCGAGGTGTACCACCGGGTGGTCCCCGACTCCCCCTTCGACTTCCAGGCCCAGCGCACCGGCCTGGAGGTGTACCGGCCGCTGTTCGACAAGGTGGCCGAGAGCATCGCGGCCTCGGGTGCGTTCGAGCAGCCCGAGCAGTGGCGATTCGACTGGGAGCCCACCTACACCCGCGACGAGTGGCTGGACCAGATGCCCACCCAGGGCCCGATGACCCGGCTGCCCGCCGACCGGCAGCAGGCGGTGCTGACCGAGGTCGGCGCGGCCATCGACGCGCTCGGCGGCAGCTTCACCGCCGCCTACACCACGATGGTGGTCACCGCGCCGCGACGGGACTGACGGTACCCGTGCCACTCCAGCGTGCAGCACTTCACGCTGCCGCCGGACTTCAGCAGTTCCGACAGGTCGACGCCGACCGGGTGGTAGCCGCGCTCGCGCAACTGCTCGGCCAGGCGGACCGCCCGATCGGAGAGGAAGACGTGGTAGCCGTCGCAGACCCCGTTGAGCCCCAGCACCTGCGCGTCGCCGGCGTCGGCCAGCACCGCGTCGGGATACAACCGGGCCAGTAGCCGCACGCTGTCCGGGGAGAACGCCGCCGGGTAGTACGCGACGGTGTCACCGAGCGCCATCAACGCGGTGTCCAGATGGTAGAACCGCGGGTCGACCAGTTCCAGCGACACCACCTGCCGCCCGAAGAAGCGTTCCACCTCGCGATGGGCCGCCCGCGAACTGCGGAACCCGGTCCCGGCCAGGATCCGGTCGCCGGCGATCGCGAAATCGCCCTCGCCCTCGTTGAATTCGGCCGCCGCGGCCACCCGGGCCGGGCCGCGCTCGCTCATCCAGCGGTGGTACGCCGGGCCTTCCGCGGCCCGCTCGGGCGTGGCGAACCGCGCCGACAGCGCCCGATCGCCGATCACCAGCCCGCCGTTGGCGGCGAACACCATGTCCGGCAGACCGGGCACACCGTCGATCAGATCCACCTCGTGCCCGTGCTGCCGATAGACCGCGCACAACGCCTCCCACTGCGCGACCGCCTTGCCGCGGTCCACCGGCGTGCCGGTGTCCATCCAGGGATTGATCGCGTAGGTGACGTCGAAGTGCTCCGGGCGGCACATGAGGAAGCGTCGCGGAACCGGGCCGCGCACGGTGGCCGGCTCGGGAGCGCCGAGGGCGGCGGACGGGACCGGCGAGGTCGAGAGCGTCAACGGGACTCCCTGCAAGTCGGCGCGACAAGGATTTCTCGACGGTAATGGGCGTAGTGTTGCGCTCGGAACAGGTATCTGTTGCGCAGATGATCTCTTCAACGGCGAATTGTTGCGTCCCAGCGGAGGAACCGGCATGGACGACATCGATCGGCGAATCCTCGCCCACCTGCTGCGGCAGGCCCGTGCCTCCTTCCAGGACATCGGCGCCGGGGTCGGGCTGTCGGCGCCGGCGGTGAAACGGCGGGTCGACAAGATGGTGGCCGCCGGGCAGATCACCGGATTCACGGCGCTGGTCAACCCGGTCGCCCTGGGCTGGCGCACCGAGGCGTACGTGGAGGTCTACTACCGCGACAACATCACCCCCGCCGAACTGCGCCGCAGCCTGGAACCGATCCCGCAGGTGGTGGGTGTGTGGACGATCGCGGGCGAGGCCGACGCGCTGGTCCACGTGATGGCCACCGACATGGCCGAGATCGAGTCCACGGTCGAGCGCATCCGGGAGAACGCCCGGGTCGGGCGCACCCGCAGCAGCATCGTGATGTCACGGCTGCTGGAGCGTCCGCGCACCTGACCGCGACCCGCTACCGGATCGTGAGAATCGCACTTCTACTGTGGATCCCATGCCCGACGCTTCCCGGACACGTACCAGCTATCTCACCGACGGCGCCGAGATCTATCGGCGATCGTTCGCGACCATCCGGGCCGAGGCCGATCTGGCCCGGTTCCCGGCCGACGTCGCCCAGGTGGTGGTGCGGATGATCCACGCCTGCGGGCAGGTGGATCTGGCGGCGGACGTGGACCACAGCGCCGCGGTGGTGGCGCGGGCCCGGGCCGCGCTGCGCGCCGGAGCGCCGATCCTCTGCGACGCCACCATGGTCGCCTCCGGGGTGACCCGCGCGCGGCTGCCCGCGGACAACGAGGTGCTCTGCCTGCTCGCCGATCCACGGGTGCCCGAACTGGCCCGATCGCTGGGCAACACCCGGTCCGCCGCGGCGCTGGAACTGTGGCGCGACCGCCTCGACGGCGCAGTGGTGGCCGTCGGCAACGCGCCCACGGCGCTGTTCCACCTGCTCGACATGCTCGACGCCGGGGCGCCGCGACCGGCGGCGGTGCTGGGCATCCCGGTCGGCTTCATCGGCGCGGCCGAGTCCAAGCAGGCGCTGGCCGACCACGGCGGCGTCGAATTCCTGACGGTGCACGGGCGGCGCGGCGGCAGCGCGATCACCGCGGCGGCCCTCAACGCGATCGCGAGCGAGCGGGAATGAGCGCGCAGCACGGCAACGGCCCGGTGGCGGGCAAACTCTGGGGAATCGGCCTGGGCCCCGGCGATCCGGAACTGGTGACGGTCAAGGCCGCGCGGATCATCGGCGCGGCCGACGTCGTGGCCTTCCACAGCGCCCGGCACGGCCGCAGCATCTCCCGCGGCATCGCGGCGCCGTACATGCGGCCCGGCCAGCTGGAGGAACACCTGGTCTACCCGGTGACCACCGAGACCACCGACCACCCCGGCGGCTATCAGGGCGCGATGGACGAGTTCTACGAGCAGGCCGCCGAACGCCTGGCGACCCATCTGGCCGCCGGCCGCTCGGTCGCCCTGCTGGCCGCGGGCGACCCGCTGTTCTACAGCTCCTACATGCACATGCACCGACGGCTGGCCGGCCGATTCGAGGCGGAGATCATCCCCGGCGTGACCTCGGTGAGCGCGGCCTCGGCGGCGCTGGCCACCCCGCTGGTCGAGGGTGAGCAGGTACTCACCGTCCTGCCCGGCACCCTGCCCGCCGACGAACTCGCCCGCCGCCTCGCCGCCACCGACGCGGCCGCCGTCATGAAACTGGGCCGCACCTATCCGACCGTGCGGCAAGCACTCTCGGACTCCGGCCGGCTGGACGACGCCTACTACGTGGAACGCGCCAGCACCGGCCGCCAGAAAGTACTGCGCGCCGCCGACGTCGACGACGCGGACGTGCCGTACTTCGCCATCACGCTGCTGCCCGGCCCGCGCCCGACCACCCCGATCCCCCTCACCCGGGAGCCCAGCGGATCCGTGGCGCAGGCGACCGCGACCGCACCGGCGAGCACGGCAGCTACCACAGCGCCACCGGTCGCGGCACACCCCGGCACCGACGACACGGTGCCGCGCTACGGCGCGGGCCGGACAGCCGAATCGGTACCGGTCCGGCATTTCCCCGAGGGCGGCGGCGTGGTCGTCATCGGGCTCGGCCCCGGCGCCACGGCATGGACCACGCCGGAGGTGACGGAGGTGCTCGCCGAGGCGACCGATCTGGTCGGCTACACCACCTATGTGAACCGGGTGCCGCAACGGCCGGGGCAGCGGCGGCACGCCAGCGACAACAAGGTCGAATCCGAGCGGGCCGCCATGGCATTGGACCTGGCCCGCCAGGGCGCCCGGGTGGCGGTCGTGTCCTCCGGCGATCCGGGCGTGTTCGCGATGGCGGCCGCGGTGGTCGAGGAGTCGGCGGACCCGCAGTGGCGGGACGTGCCGGTGCGGGTGCTGCCCGGTGTGACCGCCGCCGGCGCGGTCGCGAGCCGGGTGGGCGCGCCGCTCGGGCACGATTTCGCGATGATCTCGCTGTCGGATCGGCTCAAGCCGTGGGAGACCGTCGCCCAGCGCATCTCGGCCGTGGCCGCCGCCGACATGGCCCTGGCCGTCTACAATCCGGCCTCGTCCCAGCGCACCTGGCAGGTGGCCGCGCTGAAGGATCTGCTGCTGGAACACCGCAAGCCCGGCACCCCGGTGGTCCTGGGCCGCGACGTGGGCGGGCCTGCCGAATCGGTACGGGTGATCACCCTCGCCGAGCTGGATCCCGCCGACGTCGACATGCGCACCCTGCTCATCGTCGGCGCCTCGACCACCGCCGCGTTCGACACCCCCGGCGGCACCCGGGTCTACACTTCCCGGCGCTACCACGGAGGCGTAGCGTACGACATTCCAAAGTAGAATGTAGGTGACGGAAGGGAGCGGTGGTGGCCGACGATCCGGCCGCGCGCGGGCTGAACTCGACCGCGGCGTCGCTGCTGGGGTTCCTGCACGAGGGACCGATGTCCGGCTGGGACCTGGTGACCCTGGCCCAGATTCGCATCGGCGACTTCTGGACCATCACCCAGAGCCAGGTGTATCGCGAACTCGCCGCGATGGACCGCTCCGGACTGGTGACCAAGGGCGAGACCGGGGCCCGCGAGCGCACGCCCTACCGCATCACCGAGGCGGGCCGGGAAGCGTTCGCGCAGTGGATCGCTCGCGATCCCGGCGCCGAGACCATCCGGGTGCCGCTGCTGCTGACGCTGTCGTTCGGGCAGTTCGTCGATCCGGAACGGCTGCGGCGCATCATCGCCGCCAACCGGGCCGTGCACGAGCAGCGGCTCAGCGGCTACCTGATCGGCCTGGCCCAACCGGCCGACCCGGGCTCCCGATTCGACCGCGCCACTGTCGAATTCGGCGTGCGCTACGAGCGGGCGGTGCTGGACTGGTTCGATCAGCTACCCGCGCTGCTGGCCGAGGAGTCCGGCGAACCGGCCTGAGCCAGCAACCAGTCCCGGGCGGCGCCGACGGTATCGGCGACCGGTGCGCCGGGCGGCAGCGGCGGCCGGTCGACCAGCACCACCGGCACCGCGCGCTCCCGGGCCGCGGTCAGCTTGGCCTCGGTCAGCTCGCCGCCGCTGTCCTTGGTGACCAGGACGTCGATGTGACGCTCGGCCAGCAGCCGCAGCTCCTCCGCCACGGTGAACGGCCCACGCGCCAGCAGGATCTCGTGCCGGGGCGGCAGCGCGGCGGTGGGCGGATCGATCGCGCGGATCAGGAACCACGGCCGGGTCAGGTGTGCGAAAGCACCGACGCCCTGCCGGCCGATGGTGAGGAAGATGCGGTCGCCCAGGTCCGCGGCGGCGCCGGCCGCCGCGGCGAGATCCGGCACCCGCAGCCAGCGGTCACCGGTCCGGGCGGGCCAGCCGGGCCGCCGCAGGTGCAGCAGCGGCAGTCCCAGGTCCCCGGCCGCCGCCGCGGCGTGCGCGGACATGGTGCCCGCGAACGGGTGGGTGGCGTCGACGATCGCCTCGATGTCGTTGCCCGCCAGCCATTCCCGCAGTCCGGCGAGGCCGCCGAAACCGCCGACGCGCACCTCGCCGACCGGCAGCACCGGGTCGCGCACCCGACCGGCGAGCGAGGACACGATCTCGAATCCTCGCTCGCCGGTCAGGGTTACGGCGAGTTCCCGGGCCTCCCGGGTACCGCCGAGCAGCAGAATTCTCAGGGCTGGCCGCCGAAATACGCGGAGCCCGCGTCCAGCAGCGCAGGACCACCGGCCACCAGCAGGCCGATCACGCCGCCGAGCAGCGCGGCCGGGATCAGGCCGACACCGAAGAACCACACGCCGATCAGCGCGCCGATGAGCGCACCGACCGCGGCGCCCAGCGACGCGTGCTGCAACTCCGAGAAGAACCAGTCCTGCGCCGAGATGTCCTTCGCCGTGACGACGTGATCGACACGCGGGGTCAGGGTCAGCTGCGAGCCGTCGGCGGAGATGTCCGCGGCCACCTCGCCCTTGCGGTCCTTGGACTCGACGACCAGCGGGTACTGCATGACGATCTGGCCCGCGTCGTTGGTCAGCGTGACCGACTTGCCGGTGGTGTCCAGCGCGAACCTGCCGCCGGTGACCGCGGTGACGATCGACTTCCCGGCGTCGGCGAGCGTGGTGGAGTAGGCGACGCCCTGATCCTCACCGTGCACCGCGGGAGTCACGGTCTGGGTCTGCACCTGGTCGGGGGCCGGCACCGTCGGATCGGCGGCGGCGGTGCCGGCGGCGATGCCGGTCGCGGCGATGGCCACCAGGGCCGTGGCGGTGAACGTGCTGATTCTCATCTGAGTCCCATCGAGTTCGAGCAAGTCCGATATAACAATCGGATTACGACGAACGACCATACCCGGTGACTCGTGTCCGTTTCATCTCGAATCGCGAGGTTTCCCATCGAAGCAAGCATTCTTCACCGCCACCCACTGCGTCACCGGCAGCTGCGGACGCCAGGCGGTGAAGCCACCCAACGGTTCCGCGCGGTACACCTGCATCTTGCCGAGCCGGCCCCCGTGCGCCGCGGCCCAGGTCAGCAGCAGCGCTTCGGATTCGGCGGTGACCGCGTTCGCGACCAGCCGCCCGCCCGGCCGCAACCGCTCCCAGCAGAGGTCGAACAGGTCCGGCTGGGTCAGCCCGCCGCCGAGGAAGATCGCGTCCGGCACCGGCGGTTCCGTCGCCCGCAACACCGCCAGCACCTCACCGCGCACCTCGATGCCGGGCACCCCCAGCGCGGCCGCGTTCGCCACGATCTGCCGCCGGCGCGCCTCGCTGCGCTCGAAGGTGAGCGCGCGGCAATCCGGATGGGTGCGGCACCATTCGATGGCGATCGTGCCGGAGCCACCGCCGACATCCCACAGCAGTTCCCCCGGCGCGGGCGCGAGCGCGGCGATCGACAGCGCCCGCACCTCCGCCTTCGTCATCTGCCCGTCGCCGCCGTACCTGTCGTCGGGCAGGCCGGGCAGCCGGGTCGACCGTGGCGCCTCCGGATCGGCCCGGCACTCGATCGCCACCACCGCCAGCGGATCCCCCGGCGGCAGTGACCAGTTCGCCGCGACCCCGGTCGCGATCCGTTCCGCCGGCCCGCCCAGTTGTTCCAGCACGGTGACCGCCGAACCGCCGAATCCGTTGCGCGCCAGCAGGTCCGCCACCTCGGCCGGTCCGTTCGCGTCCGGCGCCAGCACCAGCACCCGGCGTCCGTCGCCCAGCTCCGGCAGCACCGTCTCCAGCCGTCGCCCGACGATGCTCACCACCGGCGTCCGGTCCAGCGCCCAGCCCAGCCGCGCACACGCCAGCGACGCCGACGACGGCTGCGGCAACACCCGCAATGCCTGCGGCCCGACCAGTTTGGCGAGCGTCACCCCGATCCCGTAGAACATCGGATCCCCGCTGGCGAGCACGCACACCCGGGAATCGGCATGCGCGGCAAGCAGTTCCGGCAGGGCAGGCACCAGCGGCGACGGCCACGGCGCCCGGCGCGGCCCCCGCACCGCCGCGGGCACCAGCCCCAACTGCCGCGCCGACCCGAACACCACCTCCGCCCCCTCGATCGCCGACCGGGCCGCACCGCCGAGCCCGTCCCACCCGTCGGCCCCGATGCCGACCACCGTGATCACTTGTCGCACAGTACTTTTCACCTCACGTACCCTGACCGGGCCGCCCCGTGGCGCCCGGCTGCGGCCGACAGCCCGGACCGGATCACCGCTGCCCGGTTCGCCGTTCCCTGTCGGCCTCCAGCCGCGGCGGGCCGCACCACCCCCGCAGACCCCTGCCCTCGCAACCGGTCCCGGACCCGCGATCCGAACCACGACACCGGCGATCCCGCGCACCCGCCGGACCGGTCCCGGGCACACCGTTGCGGCCGCGCCACCGCTGTGCCCGATGCGCTGTGCAGGATTCGGGCCGTCGCGGCGGGTGATCCCGGCGTCGCGCCCGGCCCGCGGCGCCGGTCACCGGCACTCGATCCGGGTCGCGCCGTAGCAGCCCGCCTCACCGGGGCATCCGGCGCCACACGGACTGCGGGAGGACGCGTGCGACGGCGAACACCAGCCGCAGGATTCCCGGCACCCAGACCCGGTCGGCGCGGCGGTGCAGGGCCGCCACGACCGCGGCGGCCACCTGGTCCGGGGTGCTGGAGAACGGGGCCGGATCCATACCCTCGGTCATCCGGCCGATCACGAAACCGGGGCGGACCAGCAGCAGGTGCACGCCGCTGCCGTGCAGGGCATCGCCGAGTCCCGAGGTGAACCCGTCGAGACCGGCCTTGGCCGAACCGTACACGTAGTTGGCACGCCGCACCCGCACACCCGCGACCGACCCGAACACCACCAGATGCCCGGAACCCTGGGCGCGCAGCAGATTCGCCGCAACCGTGAGCACACTGATCTGCGCGACGTAATCGGTCTGCACCACCGCCACCGCCGCGGCCGGATCGAGTTCGGCCCGAGCCTGATCACCGAGCACCCCGAAGGCCAGCACCACCGCGCCCAACCGGCCGTACTCGGCGGCGAGCTTCTCCAGCAGCGGCTGATGGGCCGCCAGATCGTCGGCATCGAATTCGACCCGATGCACGGCCGCCGCACCCGCCTGCTCGACGGCGGCCTGCTCGGCGTCCAGCTCGCCGCTGCGCCGCGCGGCCAGGATCACCGTCCGGCCCGCCGCGATCCGGCGCACCAGCTCGAGACCCATCTCACTGCGGCCGCCCAGCAGCAGAATCGCACCTTCGTCCAGTTCCCGCACAGCCATGGACAACAGTGTGCCATTGCGGCAGGTCCGCCCGTCCCGGGTACTCGGCCACCCTGTCGGACCCGCTTGGTAGCGTCTGCGCATGACCAGCACGGGCACCCGCATCGAACTGTCCCCCGCCGCCCTCGAGTTCGTGACCGAACGACACCTGGCCACGCTCACCACCCTGCGCGCCGACGGCACCCCGCACGTGGTCGCCGTCGGCTTCACCTGGGACCAGGCGGCCGGGATCGCTCGCGTCATCACCTCCGGCGACTCGGTGAAGGCCCGCAACGCGCAGCGCGGCGGCTACGCGGCGGTCAGCCAGGTCGACGGAGCCCGCTGGCTGACCCTGGAAGGCCCCGCCGAAGTCCTCACCGCCCCCGCCGACGTCACCGACGCCGAACAGCGCTACGCCCACCGCTACCGCACCCCCCGGGAGAACCCGGCCCGCGTGGTACTCGCCATCCGAGTCGGCCGGGTACTGGCCGGCAGCCAGTTGCGCTGAGCCACCGAGGCACCGAGGTTACTGGAGTGCCGGGTGCGGGTTGTGGATTATCCTGGGCCGCAGGTGATTCAGAGCACGGTGAGATCGTGGGGGCGGTGGTTGACCGCTTCGCCGCCGTCCTCGGTGACGATCACGATGTCCTCGATGCGGGCGCCCCACTCGCCGCCGAAGTAGATCCCCGGCTCCACACTGAACGCCATGCCCGGCTCCAGCACCAGGTCGTTGCCCGCCACGATGTAGGGCTCCTCGTGCACCGACAGCCCGATGCCGTGCCCGGTCCGGTGGATGAACGCATCCCCGAAACCGGCCTCGGCCAACAGGTTTCGCGCCACCGCGTCGATCGATTCGGCGGTGACCCCGGGCCGCACCGCCGCCACCGCGGCCGCCTGCGCCGCCGCCAGCACCGCCACCCGCTCGGCGATCTCGGCATCCGGCTCACCCAGCACGTAGGTGCGGGTGGAGTCGGAGAAATAGCCGGGCTCGACCGGTCCGCCGATATCGATCACCACCACGTCACCGGCCTCGATGCGCCGCGCGGACACCTCGTGATGCGGATCGGCGCCGTGGGGCCCGCTGCCGACGATCACGAACTCCGCACCGGTGTGTCCCTCCGCCACGATGGCCGCGGCGATGTCGGCGGCCACCTCGGCCTCGGTGCGCCCGGGACGCAGCCACTCACCCATCCGCGCGTGCACCCGGTCGATGGCCGCACCCGCCCGCCGCAACGCCTCGATCTCCGCCGCGTCCTTGGTCATCCGCAGCCGCCGCAGCACCGGCGTCGCCGAAACCGGCAGAGCGGTCAGCGAATTCGCGATCGGCAGCAGATGCAGTGCGGGCATCGAATCGGCGACGGCCACCCGCGCCCCGGCGTTGACCGCCGACTTCACGACCCGGTACGGGTCGACACCGTCGGTCCAGTCCAGCACCTGCAAGCCCAGCTCACCCGCCGCCGAACCGCCCAGCGCGGCCAGCTCCATCTTCGGGATCACCACCGAGGCCGTCTCCCCGCTCGACGGGATCACCAGGCAGGTCAGCCGCTCGAAGGACTGCGCGCGGGAACCGATCAGGTACAACAGGTCCGGCCCCGGCGTGATCAGCAGCGCGTCCAGATGCGCCGCGCGCGTCAGTTCCGCCGCCCGCTCCAGCCGATTACCGTACACATCCGCCGAAAATCGAGACTCCGTGTGCGCACTCATACCCACCGACACTACAAGCCGGACGGTTCGCTCGCCGGTCGCAGCGCCCGGCGTGCTGCACCGCACCCACACCGGCCAGCGCACCCCGATCCGCCCGGCTAGGCTGCTGATGCTCCGTTCACCGAGGATTCGCCGCGATTCGCGCACCGGCACACCGTGCCCCGCCCGCCCGATTCCACGCCCTCGACGAGCGGGTGGTGAGACCGCACACGCGGAAGGCGACATGGGATGACGGAACCGGACATCGGCGCGCACGCCGACCAGCCCCGGCCGGCACCGGCCCCCGAGCCCGCACCGGCAGACCCGCCCACCGACCGGGAACTCCGCCCGGTACCGCCCCTCGCACCGAATCCGCCCTCCCCCGACCACGCCGGGGCGGCGCCTGCACATGAGCTCACACCGGATCTGCCGACCGCCGAACTGCCACCGATACGACCGGAACCCGGATGGGAACCCGCCGGGCCGCCCGCCGCCGGGCCGCCCTATCCGCCACCTGCTCCGAGTGTGTCGAATCATGTTCTGCCACAACCATATCGATGGCTACTCCACCCCGACCGGAGCTACCGGCCCCGGCACGCCTATCGCCGGGAAGAAGTGCTCCCGCACGAACCGGGCTACGGAACGGATCTCACCCGATTCCACCGACCGGGCTCGGGCATGCCGCTCCCGGTACAGGCCGCCCGAACCCTCGCCTGGGTTCATGCCGCCGGCGGCGTGCTGCTGATCTTCGTCACCGCCCTCTCCTCCGGCGCGATATCGGCCGCGGAGACGCTGGCGACCTACTGCTGTGCCCTGATCCTGGGAGCATCGGCGTTCTTCTTCGAACACGGCGGCAACGGGATACGCACCACGGCCGTCGTGGTCACCGCCGTCTCGGTACTGATCGGCCTCATCGGCCTCGGCCACCCGTACCCCACGGGCCTGCTCGGCCTGGCAGCGAGCATCGCGATCCTGGCGCTGCTGTTCCATCCCGGCGCGGTCACCTGGTTCCGTCGCCCCGCCGCCGATCGCACCCACCCCGAACCGGCCCCGAACCGCTGGTTGCACACCATCGGAGACCTGGCGCCGGAGTTTCCCCGCCGGCTGCGGGACACGCGGCTACCGCAGCCGGCCCATCGCCGGCGATCGCAAGCCGGCCGGGTCGTACCGGCCGCCCGAAGGCGCTGGGAAGCCCGGCGCCGCCACTGATCCGGCGCCGACGCCGCCGGCCGGTCGGCCACGCGTGGATAGACTGCGTTGTGCCCCTGACCTTTCCGTCGCACGCGTTGGCGGTGCTCCCGCTGAAGATCCGCTGGCCGCGACGAGGCGCAGGCGCCGACCTTGTCGGGCCTCCCCTGTAGCGTGAGCAGCCATGAGCTCACCTGCTGCGGGTCCGTTGCTGCTGCTCGACGGGGCCAGTCTGTGGTTCCGGGCCTTCTACGCCATCCCGGACAAGATCACCGCGCCGGACGGCCGGCCGGTGAACGCGCTACGGGGTTTCACCGACATGGTGGCGGCGCTGATCACCCAGCACCGGCCCAGCCGGTTGGCGGTGTGCCTCGATCTCGACTGGCGGCCACGGTTCCGGGTCGACCTGCTGCCCTCGTACAAGGCGCACCGGGTGGCCGAGGAGAGCGGGAGCGGCAGTGTCGAGGAGGTGCCCGATATCCTCACCCCGCAGGTGGACATGATCCTGGAGGTGCTCGGTGCGGCCGGGATCGCCACCGCCGGCGCGGACGGGCTGGAGGCCGACGATGTCATCGGGACCCTCGCCGATCGGGAACGGGACACGCCGGTGATCGTTGTCAGCGGCGACCGCGATCTGCTGCAACTGGTCCGCGACGAGCCCGCTCCGCCGGTGCGGGTGTTCTACGTGGGCCGCGGGCTGGCCAAGGCCGAGTTGTTCGGCCCCGCCGAGGTCTCCGCGAAATACGGTGTGCCGCAGGGTAATGCCGGTCCGGCATACGCCGACATGGCGACCCTGCGCGGCGACGCCTCCGACGGTCTGCCGGGCGTGGCCGGGATCGGCGACAAGTCCGCCGCCGTCCTCATCTCCCGCTTCGGCACCCTGGAGAATCTGGTGGCGGCCGTCCAGGATCCGGCCGCCGACCTGGCCAAGGGGGTGCGGGCGAAACTCGCTGTGGCCGACGACTATCTGAAGGCCGCGGCGCCGGTGGTGCGGGTGGTACGCGACGCGGAGGTCGCGCTCTCCGGCCCGGATCTGCTGCCCGCCACCCCCGCCGATCCCGATCGGCTGCTCGCGCTGGCCGCCGGTTACAACGCCGAGAGCCCGGTGCAGCGGTTGATCAAGGCACTCGGAAAGCGTTGAGGCACAACGAGCCACGGTTACCGGCCGTGGCTCGCCCGCCGGACGGCCGGTCCGCTCGTCAGTTCGGGCGGCCGACCTCGTAGGTGCCGTCGGTCTTGGTGACCTTGACCGTGACGTGCTTCGCCTCGCCGCTGACCTTCAAATCGCAGTTGAAGGTCTTGCCGACCTCGACCTTCTGGCCCGACGGGCAGCTCACACCCTGGACGTCATCGATGCCGTAGGAATCCTTCAGCACCTTCGACACGCCGTCCTGGACGGCCTTGTTGTCCAGCTTGTCGCTGCTGCCCAGGACGAACGCCAGCACCGCGACCACCACCACGATCAGGGCGACGACCGCGCCGAGGACCGCGTAGAGGCCCTTACGGGACTTCTTGCGCGTGGTGGTCAGCGAATCCAGCGACGGCGCCTGGCTGGGCGCCTGCCCCCACTGCGGCTGCTGCCCCCACGGCTGCTGCGGCTGCTGCCCCCATTGCTGTTGCGGCTGCTGGCCCCACTGCGGCGTCTGCTGCTGGGTGGGCTCCCACTGGTGCTGCGTCGTCGGCTGAGCCCACGCGGGCTGGCTCGGCTGATTCCCCCACTGCTGTTGTGGCTGCTGCGACCACTGCGGCTGGGACTGGCCCCAGGGCTGGGCGGCGGGCGGCTGCTGCTGGCCGCTCCAGTTCTGCTGGGTGGGGGCCGCCTGACCACCGGACTGCTGACCGCCCCAGACCTGGGTCGGATCGTTGCTACGCCCCTCCCCTGGACCAGGGGTCTCGTTCGGGCCGAACGGGCCGCTCATCTGCCTGCCTCCACTCGCACTCGTCCTACAACATGTTGCCCCCGCAATGAGAACTCCCGCTCACTACGGCCGGTACACGAAGCCATCCAATCACAGTCCAGCCATGTTGGATGCCTCCCACCACGTTCGGCGGGTCCGGCGCTCGGCGGCCCTGTCACGGCCCTCCTACGCCGCGTCCACCGCGACCACGCCACGGCGGATGGCCCGCACCGCCTTGGCGGCGGTGGCGGCGACCTCCACATCGTCGGCGGTGTTGTGGATCTGGTCCAGCAGGTCGATGACCTGCCGGCACCAGCGCACGAAATCACCCGCCGACAGCGCGTTGCCCTGGTCCCCGCTGGCCAGCAGGGATTCGGCCAGACCGTCGCCGCGCGCCCACTTGTGGATGCCGGTCACGAAGCCCAGATCCGGCTCACGCGTCGGATCCAGCTTGAACCGCGCTTCGTCGGTGCGCAACTCCCCCCACACGGCAATGGTGTCGGCGACCGCCCGGCGGATCGGCGCGGTGGGCCCGGCGGCGCCCAGCACGCCGCCCTCCGAACGGGATTCATACACCAGAATCGACACCACCGCGGCCAGTTCGGCCGGGCCCAGCCCCCGCCAGCGCCACTGCCGCAGGCATTCGGCCACCACCAGATCGGCCTCGGTGTAGATGCGGGCCAGCCGGCGGCCGTCGGCGGTGACCTCGCCGTCGGCGACATAGCCGCGGTCCACCAGCAGCGCCACGATCCGGTCGAAGGTGCGGGCCAGCGAGTTGGTCGTGGTGGCGACCTGCCGGCGCATCGACTCGGTCTCACGCTCCAGCCGGGCGAACCGCTCGCCCGTTCGCGCCAGCTGTTCCCGATCGGGACGGTTGTGCGCCGGATGCGACCGCAGCGCCCGCCGCAACGTCATCAACTCCCGGTCGTCGGCGGCCCGCGCGCGGGCGCCCCGCCGCTGCCGGCCGGGCGGGACCAGTCCGGTGCCGCGCAGCGCGGAGGCCAGGTCGCTGCGGGTGCGGGCGGTGCGGTGGTCGACGTGCCGCGGCAGCCGCATCCGGCCCAGCGGCTGGGCCGGAGTCGGGAAATCAGCGGCGGAGATCCGCCCGGCCCACTTGTCCGCGGTGAGCACCAGCGGGCGGGGGTCGCCCGGCGTCGCATCCGGTTCCAGGATCACCGCCAGGCCCTGCCGACGACCGGCCGGGATCGCGACCACGTCGCCGCGGCGCAGCGCGGTCAGCGAGGCCACCGACTCACCCCGGCGGTCCGCGCGGCCCTGCCGCTCCAGATCGCGTTCGCGCTGCTTCAGCCGATCGCGCAGCGACAGGTACTCCAGCACCGAATCGTCACCGATCTGCGACCGCAGCTTGCGCAACTGCCCCTCGTTGCGCTCGATGCCGCGGATCAGGCCGACCACCGACCGGTCCGCCTGGAACTGCGCGAACGACCGCTCCAGCAGTTCCCGCGACTGCTCGGCCCCCATCCGGTCGATCAGGTTGATCGACATGTTGTAGCCGGGCCGGAACGAACTGCGCAGCGGGTAGGTCCGGGTGGAGGCGAGGCCGGCGACGGCGCTGGTGTCGACGTCGGGATGCCACACCACCACCGCATGCCCCTCGACGTCGATGCCACGGCGACCGGCCCGGCCGGTCAGCTGGGTGTATTCGCCGGGAGTGAGTTCGGCGTGCGATTCACCGTTGAACTTGACCAGCCGCTCCAGCACCACTGTCCGGGCGGGCATGTTGATGCCCAGCGCCAGCGTCTCGGTCGCGAACACCGCCCGCACCAGACCGCGGACGAACAGCTCCTCCACGGTGTGCCGGAACGCCGGCAGCATCCCGGCGTGGTGTGCGGCCAGGCCGCGATGCAGCGCCTCCCGCCAATCCCAGTAGCCGAGCACCTCCAGATCCGCGCGCGGCAGATCGCCGGTGTGCTTCTCGATGATGGCGTCGACCTCGTCGAACTCCTCGGTCCGCGACAGATCCAGCCGCGACCGCAGGCACTGCGCCAGCGCGCCGTCGCACCCGGCCCGGCTGAAGATGAAGGTGATCGCGGGCAGCAGGCCCTCGTCGTCGAGCCGCGCCAGCATCTCCGGGCGCGGGACCGACCGGCCGTCGCGGCGCGGACCGCCACCGCGGTACCGGGGGCCGCTGCCCCAGCCGTTCACCCGGTCGGCGGTCTCGCGGTGCTCGATGTAGCGCACCAGTTCCTTGTCGACGACCACCTTCTGATCGCTCGAGTTCTGGTCGAACAGATCGAACAGCCGCCGCCCGACCAGTACGTGCTGCCACAGCGGGACCGGGCGCGTCTCGTCGACGATGACGGCGGTGTCGCCGCGCACGGTCTCCATCCAGGCGCCGAACTCCTCGGCGTTGCTCACCGTCGCCGACAGGCTGACCAGCCGGACATCGGGCGGCAGATGCAGGATGACCTCCTCCCACACCGCGCCGCGGAAGCGATCGGCCAGATAGTGCACCTCGTCCATGACCACGAACGCCAGCGCGGTGAGCGTGTCGGAACTCGCGTACAGCATGTTGCGCAGCACCTCGGTGGTCATCACCACCACCGGCGCCGTCGGGTTCACCGACTGGTCGCCGGTGAGCAGGCCGACGGTGTCGCGGCCGTACCGCTCGACCAGGTCGGCGTATTTCTGGTTGGACAGCGCCTTGATCGGCGTGGTGTAGAAGCATTTGCCGCCCGCCGCGAGCGCCAGATGCACCGCGAACTCACCGACCACCGTTTTCCCGGCTCCCGTGGGAGCGCAGACCAGCACGCTGTGCCCGCCCTGCAGCGACTCACACGCCTGCTGCTGGAACGGATCGAGAGTGAAGGACAGTTCGGCGGCGAATGCCGCGAGTTCGCCAGTCAGCGACCGTTGTGCCACTCCTCAGAGCGTATCGGACCAGTCCGACACGGGTCGCGTCGTTTTCTCGGACTGCAAGGAAGCGGCCGAGGCGATCGGCTGTGTGGACGCGACGGGATCGGCCGCGCCGATCGCCTCCGACGACCCCGGCAACGGCGACGCCTCGTCGTCGGACAGCGCACCCCAGGTGTCGCCACGACGCCGGCGACGGCGGTCGTTGATCCGCGATATCTGCACCGCGACCTCGAACAACAGGGTCAGCGCGGCGGCCAGCGAGAGCATCGAGATCGGGTCCTGCGGGGTCACGATCGCCGCGAACAAGAACATGCCGAAGATCAGCCCGCGCCGCCATTTCTTCAGCCGCTCGTAGCTGAGGATGCCGATCATGTTGAGGCCCACGACCAGCAGCGGCGTCTCGAAACTCACCCCGAAGATGATCAGCAGCTGAATGATGAAGCCGAAGTATTGCGAGCCGGACAGCGCGGTGATCTGGACGTTGCTGCCGATACCCATCAGGAAGCCGAGGGCGTGCGCGACGACCCAGTACGCCAGCACCGCACCGGCCACGAACAGCAGCGCGCCGGTGCCGACGAACGACAGCGCGTACCGGCGCTCCTTCGCGTACAGCCCGGGTGTGATGAACGCCCACAGCTGGTACAGCCAGACCGGGCAGGCCATGACCACACCGGCGGTCAGCCCGACCTTCAGGCGCAGCATGAACTGCTCGAACGGCGCGGTAGCGAGCAGCCGGCAGGCGCCGTCGGGGCTCAGCGCCGCGCGATGCGAGGCCGGCAGCGAACAGTACGGGCCGCGCAGGATGTCACCGAGACTCTCGATCCCCAGGAACGAGTGCGAATACCAGAGGAACCCGAGAGCCGTCGTGATCGCGACCGCCGCCAGCGCCTTCAGCACCCGGGAGCGCAGCTCCTGCAAGTGCTCGACCAACGACATGGTGCCGTCGGGGTTGACCTTGCGCCGGCTGCGCCGGGGGTCGAACGGGATGCGGATTCGCATGGATGTCTCTGCCTCGTGATCGGCGGCCGGACTCGAACAGTCTCATCGGGCGCTGCCCGGCGCGCCGATCCGGCGCGGGACAACGCCCATCACGGACGGGCACTCGCCCGTCCGGTCGTGCTCGGCCCGGTCAGGCCTTGTGCAGATCCGGGTTGGCCTGTGCCGCCGGGTTCACGGTCGGCTGCGCGGACGGCAGTTCGGCCGGGGCCGGGGTGCTCGCCGCCGGGGTACCGGCCGCGGGCGCGGACTTACCGCCCTCGGTCTGCATCTCCTGCATCTCGCTCTTGAAGATGCGCAGCGACCTGCCCAGGCCACGGGCCGCGTCCGGCAGCCGCTTGGCGCCGAACAGCAGCACGAACACCAGCGCGATCAACAGCCAGTGCGTGGCGCTCAGAGAACCCATCGAAACCTCCAGAAGACGTGGTCCATTCGATGCTACCGGACCGAAGAACAGCCAACTCGCCCGTCAGCTCCCGTTGGCCCGGCGTTTTCCCACCCCGGCCGGACCACCCGCACGGGCCTCGTGCAGCGCCGCCAGCAGTTCGGAACCCGTCCAGGTGCGGGTGTCGCCGCGTTCGGCGGCACCGATCAGCTCCACCAGCCGGCCGTTCACCGGGGTGGGCACCCCGACCATACCGCCCAGATTCACGATCTCCCCGGACAGCCAGGCGATCTCCGTGGGCCGGCCCAGCGCCAGATCGTCGGCCATCGAGGACCGGGCCATCGGGTCCACCGCCAGCACCGATCCGGCCACTCGCCGGAACAGCCCGTCCGGCGCCGTCAGCAGGCGGGCGAGCAGCCGCGGCGGCAACACCGTGAGCCGCGCCGGGCGGATGTGGGCCGCCCGCATCACCGTCAGCGCCTCCGACTGGGCCAGGGCCAGGCAGCGGCGGTAGTCCCGGTGCTGGAGTTCCTCCCGCAAAGACCGCCCGGACAGTGCGTTGATCGGGTTGTTGAGGTTCAGCAGCAGCTTCGCCCACTGCACCGGCAGCAGATCGGCGTGCCTGTCCAGGGGCAGACCGGCCCGGCGGAACAGCGGCCCGAACCGTTGCAGCGCCGGATCGTCGGCAACGGCCAGCCCGCCGTCGGTACCGCGATGAAAGTGCCCGTGCCCGTGATGCACGACATTGAACATCACCACGCCCGCCAGCGTCACGCACGTCGGCAACAGCTCGCGCAGCACCGCGTCGTTGCCGATCCCGTTCTGCAGGCTCAGCACGACCGTGTCCGGCCCGATCCGCTCGGCCAGGGCGCGGGCCGCGTCGGCGGTCTGCCCGGATTTCACCGTGACCAGCACCAGATCCGCGGGGACCGCCGCCGGCGACTGCGCGGTCGCGGGCGATTCCGAGATCGCTGCCGCAGGCGGCTCCGGCTTTGCCGCAAGCGGCTCCGGCGTTGCCGCAGGCGATTCCGGTGTTGCCGCTGCGAGCGGCTCCGGGGCGATGGCCGCGGACGGCGTCGCGGGAACGGTGTCCAGCGCGGTCACCACCCGGAACGCCGCCGACGCCACCCGGTCGTCGCCGCCGTCGAGGTCCGACAGTCGCAATCCGGCCACGGTGATCTCGTCCAGCAGCCGCGGCCGCCCGACGAAGGTGATCTCCGCACCCGCGGCCGCCAGTTTCCCGCCCACGAAGATGCCGATGCTGCCGGCGCCGAACACCGTCACCCGGAACGTCAAGCGGGACCGACCTCCTCGATGGCGGGCCGGTCGAGGTCGGTCTCGGCCAGCGTCCGGTAGGCGTCCAGGGCGGCGCCCGATCGCTCACGCACCGCGGCGACCAGATCGGCCGGACCCAGCACCGTGACGCTCGCGCCGAATCCCAGCAGCAGCCGGGCCATCCAGTCCAGGGTCGCGAATCGCATGGTGGCGTCCACACTGCCGTCCGGGTGGACCGCGACCCGCTGCATCGGGTACTGGTCCAGCACCCAGTCGAAATCGGGGTGGATGCGCAAGTGCGCCAACGGCACCGCCGGAGCACCGGAGAACAGGTCGAGCGCGGCCGACTCGTCGATGGCGTGGCTCGGCGGGCGCGCGGGCTCGGCGAGTTCCACGGCCTCCTCGATGCGGTCGAGCCGGAACAATCGCACGCCCTCGGCCTGCCGGCACCACGCCTGCAAGTAGGAGTTGTTGTCCACCAACACGATCCGGATCGGGTCGACCACCCGCTCGGAGACCACGTCCCGGCTGGCCGAATAGTAGACCAGCCGCAAGGCGCTGCTGCCCGCCAGCGCGGACCGGACCGCGGTGACCGCGGGCGCCTCCACGCGGGTCACCGGAGCGGCCGGGGCGTGCGCGGTGACACCGGCGATGGCCGACTCGATCTTCGCCATCGCCGACTGCGCGGCCGACGGGTCCACCATGCCGGGCAGGTCGGCCAGCGACCGCAGCGCCACCAGCAGCGCGGTCGCCTCGGTCGAGGTCAGCCGCAGCGGGCGATCCATCCCAGCGGAGAAGGTGACCTCGATGCTCTCCTCGGAGAACGACAGATCGATCAGATCACCGGGACCGTAGCCGGGCAGACCGCACATCCACAGCTGGTTCAGATCGCTCATCAGCTGTTTGGTGGTCACGCCGAGATCGTCGGCGGCCTCCGCGGCGCTGATGCCGGGGTGGGCGAGGAAATACGGGACCATGTTCAGCAGCCGCGACAGCCGCGTGGACAACCGACCGCTCAACTGAGCCGAACCTCCTGCAGCACCGATTCCAGCCTTGCGATCACATCGGCCCGCAGATCGGCGGGCGCCAGCACCAGCGCGTCCGCCCCGAGGCCGGTGATCAGCCGGGCCAGCCAGCCCCGCGACCGCACCGGCACCTCGACGATCGCGCCCGGCCGGCCGCCGAGAACACGTTCCTCCACCAACACGCCCAGCCGGCGGATCTCCTGGGCGCGGCCGTCGGCGATCCATACGGTGGCGCTACCGATCACCGGCGCGGCGCCGGTCACCTCGGTGACGATCCGGCGCAGGTCGACGCCCTCCGGCTTGTGCACGGCGTTCTCCGGACCGTACGCGGTGACATCCTCCCCGATCCGGGACAGCCGGAAGGTGCGTGGCGCGGCCCGGACCCGGTCGTAGCCGACCAGGTACCAGCGGCCGTGGTGGGTCACCACACCCCACGGCTCCACATCACGCATCACATACGGTTCCCGCTGCGAGACCCGATGTTCGAAGCGCACCGCGCGGCCCGCGTCGACGGCCGCCAGCAGTTTGCCCAGCGCGGCGTCCGAACCTCGGGTGCGGGCCGGGACCGACGGCACCGAGGCCACCGCCGCGTCCGGCTCCACATGGATGCCGGCCGCCCGGAGCTTCAGCAGCGCGCTCTCGGCCGCGGCCGCCAGCTCCGGCGACTCCCACAACTGCACGGCCACCGCGACCGCGGCGGCCTCCTCGCTGGTCAGATCGATGTCGGGCAGCTCGTACGCATCGCGATTGATGCGGTACCCCTCCTGCGCGGTGTACCGGCTGACCGGCCCGACCTCCAGCGGAATGCCCAGGTCACGCAGCTCGGCCTTGTCGCGCTCGAACATGCGGCTGAACGCCTCGTCGCTGGCGGAGTCGTCGTATCCGGCCACGCTGTCGCGAATCCGCTCCGCGGTCAGGAACTGCCGGGTCGACAGCAGCGCGATGACCAGATTCATCAGCCGCTCGACCTTGGATATCGCCACCCGATAGAGAGTAATCGGCAGACGTGCGCCCCGTCGTCCCGGTCTGGGTGTCCGGGACGGCGGGGCGTGTCGCACCGCGGCGGTGCGGGCCGAACTACATCGAGGCGATCAGCCGGTCGACGCGCTCGTCGACCGAACGGAACGGGTCCTTGCAGAGCACCGTGCGCTGGGCCTGATCGTTGAGCTTCAGGTGCACCCAGTCGACGGTGAAATCGCGACCGGCCTCCTGAGCGGCGGTGATGAAGTCGCCGCGCAGCTTGGCCCGGGTGGTCTGCGGCGGCGTGGTGACCGCCGCGTCGACCGCCTCGTCCTCGGTGACCCGCTTGGCCAGGCCCTTGCGCTGCAACAGGTCGAACACGCCGCGACCACGCTTGATGTCGTGGTAGGCCAGATCCAGCTGGGCGATCTTGGGATCGGACAGCTCCATGTTGTAGCGGTCCTGGTAGCGCTGGAACAGCTTGCGCTTGATCACCCAGTCGATCTCGGTGTCGACCTTGGCGAAATCCTGCGCCTCGACGGCGTCGAGGGTGCGGCCCCACAGGTCCACCACCGCGTCGACCTGCGGATCCCGCTCGCGGTTGCGCAGATGCTCGACGGCGCGGGTGTAGTACTCGCGCTGGATGTCGAGGGCGCTGGCCTGCCGCCCGCCGGCCAGCCGCACCGGGCGACGGCCGGTCAGGTCGTGGCTGACCTCGCGGATGGCCCGGATCGGATTGTCGAGCGCGAAGTCGCGGAAGGAGACGCCGGCCTCGATCATCTCCAGCACCAGCGACGCGGTGCCCACCTTCAGCATCGTGGTGGATTCGGCCATGTTCGAATCGCCGACGATGACGTGCAGGCGCCGGTACTTCTCCGCGTCGGCGTGCGGCTCGTCGCGGGTGTTGATGATCGGCCGCGACCGGGTGGTGGCCGACGACACACCCTCCCAGATGTGCTCCGCCCGCTGCGAGAGGCAGAAGGTCGCCGCCTTCGGCGTCTGGAGCACCTTGCCGGCGCCGCAGATCAGCTGGCGGGTGACCAGGAACGGCAACAACACGTCGGAGATCCGGGAGAATTCCCCGGCCCGCACCACGAGGAAGTTCTCGTGGCAGCCGTAGGAGTTGCCCGCGGAGTCGGTGTTGTTCTTGAACAGATAGATGTCCCCGCCGATGCCCTCCTCTGCCAGCCGCTGCTCGGCGTCGATCAACAGCTCCTCGAGTACCCGCTCACCGGCCCGATCGTGCGTGACCAGCTGCACGAGCGAGTCACATTCGGCCGTGGCGTACTCCGGATGGGAGCCGACGTCGAGGTAGAGGCGGGCACCGTTGCGGAGGAATACGTTCGAGCTACGGCCCCAGGAAACCACCCGGCGGAAAAGATACCGGGCCACCTCGTCAGGGCTCAACCGACGGTGGCCGTGGAACGTACACGTCACCCCGAATTCGGTCTCGATCCCCATGATTCGTCGCTGCACCCTATCGACATTACAGCGCTCGAATGCCGGTACGGGGCTGTCGGCGGGACCCGTTATATATGGGTTCACAACGATCGGGTATGGCGGGGGGTGGAACCAGACCCCGCACCTGCGTAAACACCCGCTACGCCCACATGAACGAGTCCGGCCCCTCGGCACTCGGTGGTAACGAGTGCCAGGGGCCGGACCCGAGGTGCGGAACGGGCTACGGGTTGGAAGGGTCTCCCGCCGAAGGGGTTTCGGACTCTTCCGGCGCACCGTCGGCCGCGGGCTGCTTCGCGCCCTCGGTCGCGGTGCTCAGCAACTCCTCCAGGGTGGGCCCGCCGATGCGCCGGAAGGACCGGCGCGGACGGGACTGCTCCAGCGTGGCGACCTCCAGCGAGCCTACGCCGATGGCGCGCTTCTCCTTGTCGGCCTCCGGGCTGCCCTTCTGCAACGCCTGCACGGCGACGCCGATCGCCTCGGCCAGATCCAGGCCGGACCGATACGACGACTTCAGCGCGGTGACGATGGGGTCGGTGTTACCGCCCATCACCACGTACTGCCGCTCGTCGACGATGGAACCGTCGAAGTTGATCCGGTACAGCACCGAATTCTCCGACTGCCCCGGATAGCCGACCTCACCGATGCAGATCTCCACCTCGAACGGCTTCAACTGATCGGTGAAGATGGTGCCCAGCGTGGACGCGTACATGTTCGCCAGCGCCCGGCCGGTGACATCGCGCCGGTCGTACTGGTAACCACGCAGGTCGGCCTGCAGAATGCCGCCCCGCCGCAGATTCTCGAATTCGTTGTACTTGCCCACGGCCGCGAACCCGATGCGGTCGTACAACTCACTCACCTTGTGCAGCGTCGCCGAGGGATTCTCCGCGACGAACAGCACACCCTTGTCGTACACCAGCACCACGACACTGCGGCCCCGGGCGATGCCTTTGCGCGCAAGTTCCGTCTTGTCGCGCATGATCTGTTCGGCCGACGCGTAGTACGGCAGTGTCATGCTGTGACGCTCCCTTCCGAAGACGAGGCGGCCGCACCGGCCGACCGCTCGTCGACGATCGACCGGGCGATCTCCGCCAGCCGCTCGTCCGACACTTCCTCCGCACCCTCGGCGTCGATCACGATCGCCGTGGGATAGATGTTGCGCAGCAGGTCCGGCCCGCCGGTGGCGGTGTCGTCGTCGGAGGCGTCCAGCAGTGCCTCGACCGCGATCCGCAGGGCGCGGGACTGGTCGATGCCGCGGCGGTACGTCTTCTTGAGCGACGACTTGGCGAACAACGAACCCGAACCGACCGCGGTGTAGCCGAAGCGCTCCTCGCTGCGACCGCCGACCACGTCGTAGGACACCATGCGGCCGGACCGATCGGGATCGGTCGCGGCCGGGTCGTAGCCGACCAGGATCGGCACCACGGCCAGGCCCTGCATGGCGGCCGGCAGGTTGTCTCGGACCATCTTCGACAGCTTGTTGGCCTTACCGTCGAAGGTGAGGGACACGCCCTCGATCTTCTCGTAGTACTCCAGCTCCACCGCGAACAGCCGGATCATCTCGACCGCCACCCCCGCCGTGCCGGCGATGCCCGCCGCGGAATAGGTGTCGGTGATGTAGACCTTCTCCATGTCGCGGCTGGCGAGCAGGTTGCCCTGGGTCGCGCGGCGGTCACCGGCGATCAGGACGCCGCCGCGGTAGGCGACCGCGACGATCGTGGTGCCGTGCGGGGCGATGTCCGGCGACGCCGCCCCACGGGGGGCGGCGTCGGCTACGGCAGCGAAACGGTTGGAAGGCAACAGTTCCGGCGCGTGCTCTCGCAGGTGTTCGGAGAAGGATGACAAGGCGTACCCCGGGTGGAGACGCATGGGGTCACCGGATGTCACTGGCCGCCTTTCTGAACGTATGCGCGCACGAAGTCCTCGGCGTTCTCCTCGAGCACGTCATCGATCTCGTCGAGCAGGTCGTCGGTCTCCTCCGCCAGCTTCTCGCGACGCTCCTGTCCGGCCGCACCGTCCCCGCTCGGGCCCTCGTCCTCGTCGCCGCCACCGGCGCGCTTGGTCTGCTCTTGTGCCATAGCAGCCGACCTCCTCGTGTACTGATCTTCGGCGAGCACCGGAGAAGATCCGGCGCTCGTACCCCAACACTACCCATCAGCGGTGACAACATGCAGTATCTTTGGCCTCCGCTTCGCTCCGGCGGGTTCGCCGGCCTTGAGTCTCGATCCTTCCCTCCTCCGCTCCTCCGCTCCGTCGGTCCAGGATCGAGACGGGCGGCGAACAACTTTGTGAGGCTTTGCTGTCCGGCCGGGGCGGGCGGCGCGAGCTCAGTGGGTCAGCTGTTCCACCAGTTCCGCTGCGGTGTCCACGCCGTCGAGCAGCTTTCCGACATGCGATTTCGTACCCCGGCGCGGCTCCAGGGTGGGGATGCGGACCAGGGAGTCGCCACCCAGGTCGAAGATCACCGAATCCCAGCTGGCGGCCGCGATGTCGGCGCCGAAGCGGCGCAGGCACTCGCCGCGGAAGTAGGCCCGGGTGTCGGTGGGCGGGTTGGTCATCGCGTCGACCACCTGCTGCTCGGTGACCAGACGTTGCATCGAGCCGCGCGCCACCAGGCGGTTGTAGAGGCCCTTGTCGAGGCGGACGTCCGAGTACTGCAGGTCGACCATGTGCAGTTTGGGGGCGGCCCAGCCGAGGCCCTCGCGGTTGCGCATGCCTTCCAGCAGACGCAGTTTCGCGGGCCAGTCCAGCAGGTCGGCGCATTCCAGCGGATCGCGCTCGAGCAGGTCCAGGACGTGCGCCCACTTCTCCAGGACGTCGATGACGCGGGCGTCGTCGGTGCCCTGGCGGGAGTGGAACTTCGCGGCCCGGTCCAGGTAGATGCGTTGCAGCGCAAGGGCGGTCAGTTCGCGGCCATCGGACAGGGCTACCACCGCGCGCAGCGTCGGATCGTGGCTGATCTGGTGCACGGCCGTGACCGGGCGGGCCAGTTGCAGATCCGAGAGATCCTCGCCGGCCTCGATCAGATCCAGCACCAGGGCGCTGGTGCCGACCTTCAGATAGGTGGACCACTCGGCCAGGTTGGCATCGCCGATGATCACGTGCAGGCGGCGGTACTTGTCGGCGTCGGCGTGCGGCTCGTCGCGGGTGTTGATGATGCCGCGCTTGAGGGTGGTCTCCAGGCCGACCTCGACCTCGATGTAGTCGGCGCGCTGCGACAGCTGGAAACCGGCCTGGTCACCGGACTGCCCCATGCCGACCCGGCCGGAGCCGCAGACCACCTGGCGGGACACGAAGAACGGGGTGAGCCCCACGATGATCTGGTTGAACGGCGTCTCCCGGCTCATCAGGTAGTTCTCGTGGGTGCCGTACGAGGCACCCTTGCCGTCGACGTTGTTCTTGTACAGCTGCATCCGGGGCGCGCCGGGCACACTCGAGGCGTAGCGGGCGGCGGCCTCCATGACGCGTTCACCGGCCTTGTCCCAGATCACCGCGTCCAGCGGATCGGTGACCTCGGGCGCGGAGTACTCCGGGTGCGCGTGGTCGACGTAGAGGCGAGCGCCGTTGGTGAGGATCATGTTGGCCGCGCCGACCTCGTCGGCGTCGATCACCGGCGCCGGGCCGTTGAGCCGGCCGAGATCGAATCCGCGCGCGTCCCGCAGCGGCGACTCGACCTCGTAGTCCCAGCGCGTGCGCTTGGCCCGCGGCACGCCCTCGGCCGCCGCATAGGCCAGCACGGCCTGGGTGGACGTGAGAATCGGGTTGGCCGACGGCTCGGAGGGCGTCGAGATGCCGTACTCGACCTCGATTCCGATGATGCGCTGCATATGTCGAGACTAGGCGACGACCGGCGAAACTCGCAGATACCCCCGCGCGGTTCGCCGGTACGAGGACAACGCCACCCATGCGGTTTCGGCTATGTTTGTCGGACCGGACCCGTACCGTCGGCGGCGTTCGCTTCCCGGCGAGCGCAGTGCCGGTGGCTCGCCTGGCCGCCGAAGTCGTCACCATAGTCAGCGTCATAGTCAGCGTCGTCACCGTCCTCGCCGTTCCGTTCGCTCACCGTGCATCGCATTCGATTCCGCAGACCGTCCACCGAGTCGTCCACTCCCCGCTGCACCCCGGGAGTCGCCGACTACCGAAAAGTGTTCGCTGTCGCACAGATTGGGGTAGGCGTCATGTCGTTTCCACAGTCCGGCCCCGGCCCGGTGGTACCCGCCGATCCGATTCCGGAGAGGTTGCCGGTATTCGAGCCCGAGTCCTCGACTTCGGAGCTCGACACCCGGTCGGCAGCGGCCGGTAACAGGCCACCGGCACCGATCGCCCACACGGAATCATCGGCACTTCGGCCCGACGCGAGACCATCGGCGCCCCGATCCGACCTCGAGTCGCCGAAGGCTCGGTCCGGCACCGGACCGCCCCCGGCCGGGCTCGACACCGAACTACCCGCCACTCGATCCGGCGCCGAACCGTCCGCGACCCGGTCGGGCACCGGACCGCCCACGGCCCGATCCGACACCCAGTCGTGTGCGGCCTTGTCCGGCACCGGACCGCCCGCGGCTCGGCCCGACCGCGACCCGGCCGCGGCCCGGGTCGGCAGCGAGCTACCGGTGGCCCGGTTCGACACGGAGTTGCCGGCAGCAAGGCCCGGCCGCCGGATGTCCGAGGCTTCGACCGGCGCCGGGGTGCCGACGGAACGGTCGGGCGGCAGGGCTTCACGGTGGCACGGGTCGTCGGCATCGGTGCTCGCCGGACTGCTGGTGCTCGGGCTCGTGTGCGGGCCGATGGTGTCGCGGTGGATGGCGGGCGTGCCGCGGGTGCAGACGGCGGTCACCATCTTCACCGGCGTGTTCGTGCAAGCGGTGCCGTTCCTGGTACTCGGGGTGCTGATCAGCGGGGCGATCGCGGCTTTCGTCTCGCCCGAGCTGTTGCGGAAGTTGTTGCCGCGCAACGAGTCCGCCGCCGTGGTGGTGGCCGGGGCGGCGGGCATCGCGTTGCCGGGCTGCGAATGCGGGGTGGTGCCGGTGGCGCGGCGGCTGATGGATCAGGGGGCGCCCGGCGCGGCGGCGTTCGCCTTCCTGTTGTCGGCCCCGGCGGTGAATCCGGTGGTGCTGGTGGCGACGGCGGTGGCCTTTCCGGGGCAGCCGGGCATGGTGGCGGGCCGGTTCGCCGGATCACTGGCGACCGCGTTCGTGATGGGGTGGTTGTGGGCGCGATTCGGCCGGCCCGAATGGTTCACCGCACGGCCGCATGGACACGAGCATCATGTGCCGGGGCGATCGCGGTGGGTGGTCTTCACCGAGGCGGCGCGGCACGATTTTCTCCAGGCCGCGGCATTTCTCGTGATCGGCGCGGCGGCCGCTGCCGCACTGCACGTCCTGGTCCCGGCCGAATGGTTCCGGTCGCTCGCCGGGCAGCCGGTGGCATCGGTGCTGGTGCTGGCCGCGCTGGCGGTGGTGCTGGCGCTCTGTTCGGAGGCAGACGCGTTCGTGGCGTCGAGCATGTCGAGCCTGCCGTTGCTGCCGCGGCTGGTGTTCCTGGTGGTCGGCCCCGCGGTCGACGTGAAGTTGTTCGCGATGCAGGCCGGGACGTTCGGGCGGCGCTTCGCGCTGCGCTTCGCCCCGGCGACGTTCGTCGTCGCCACCGTCTGCGGCAGCGTGGCCGGTGTGATCTTCCTGGGAGGGGTGCGATGACCCGCATCGCGCAGAATTTCGTCCTGTTGCTCATCGGCACCGCGGTGCTGAAGACCGCCGCCGACGGCACCTACCTACGTTATGTCAAGCCCGCACTGGGCCCGTTCCTGCTGGCCAGCGGCACGATCCTGGTGCTGCTCGCCCTCGTGGCGCTGGGCCGCGACCTGCGCCGGACGCGCGCCGATCCCGGTCACGATCCCGAACCCGGCCACGACCACCCCGGGCGCCCGCACTGGTTGCTGCTGGCCCCGATCGCCGCGCTGCTGATCGTGGTGCCGCCCGCGCTGGGCGCCGGCTCGGTGCAGTCCGGCAGTACCGCGCAGGCCAGTGTGGGCAAGCCGGGCAACACCGTCGACGGCAAATACGACTTCCCACCGCTGCCGGCGGGCCCGGCACCCACGGTCGGGATGTTCGACCTGATCGACCGCGCCTCCTACGACTCCAGCGGCGAACTGGACCGCCGTGACGTGACGGTGATCGGCTTCATCGTGCGCACGGCCGCCGACGGCGCACCCCGCACCGACGGCACCCGTACCGGCGTCGACCTGGCCCGCCTGGTGATCACATGCTGCGTGGCCGACGCCCAGACCATGCGCATCCACCTCGCCGGCACGTTCCCGCCACCCACCGACGACACCTGGGTGACCGTCCGCGGACGGATCCAGCCCGACTCGGCCGTCCCGAATACCCAGATGACCCCGACACTCGTCGTCACCGATCTGCACACCATGCCGACACCAGCCCGCGTCTACGGCTGATCGGCCCGCCCCACTTCGTCCACCGGCCCATACGGCCGGAACACGCACTTACACCGCGTGCGGGCCGGTCGCGCACATCGCGCACGAGTCCAGCCCGACCGCACCGCGCACGAGTCCGGTCGAGCACCTCACGCATGCTCCCGGTCCAGCACATCGCCCACGCGCCCGGTCCAGCACATCACGCACGAGTCCGGCCGACCGCACCGCGCACGGGTCCAGCCGACCGCACCACGCACGAGTCCGGCCGAGCGCCTCGTGCACGAGTCCGGCCGAACGCCTCGCGCGCGCCCGGCCGAGCACATCGCGGACAAGTCCCGGCAAAGTGCACCGCGTTCGGGCACGTGTATCACGTACGAGCAGTCGACACGCACGTACACGCGCCAGGTCGAGTGCACGGCGCATGCACCTGAGGCACCCGATATGCCTGGCAGGCCAGGCGCACCGCACAGGCGCCCACGCGGCGCCGGAGCGGTCAGGCCGGGTGGGGTACGGCGGCCGGGGGTGTCAGCAGGTCGGCGACGGGGGTGTCGCGGCCGAGAGGGACGCCGAGGCTGCGGGCGTTGCCCTCGAACAGGGCCAGGATGGATTCGGTGAGCATGCCCACGACCTGTTCGGAGGTCAGGGTGGCCGGGGCGCTGCGCCAGCTGTTCACCACGCCGTCGACGAGGCCGATGACGCCGAAGGCCATCGGGCGGGCGCGGTGCGGATCGATGTCGTAGACCGACAGCGCGGCGGCGAACAGGTCGGCCAGACGGCCGCCGATGCGGTCGCGGGCGCCGCCGAGGCCGTGTGAGCCGTCGCCGTCGGCGGCATCGCCGGTGAGGAAGCGGTGCAGGTTGCGGTGCCGCTCCACCCAGCCGACGTAGGTGCCGACCGCGCCGCGCACGGCGTCGCGCACCGAGCCGTCGGTGCGCAGTGTCGGCATCACCTCGGCCAGCAGGGATTCCTGGATGCGGTGGCGGATCTGTTCGTCCAGGTCGGCGCGGCCGTCGAAGTGGCGGTACACCACCGGGCGCGGCAGTCCGAGGTGGTCGGCGATCTGCTGCACCGAGATCTCCGCGCCGCTGTCGGCGATGACCGCGAGGGCGGCGTCGAGCACCTCGGCGCGGCGTTGCCGCTTGTGGTCTTGCCAGCGAGTGGATCGACCATCGACGGCCGTCTGGGTCTTCCCGCCGGTCTCGGACACACCGCAACGATACTCCGCACCGCTATTGACCGATACAAGACGTCACACTAATCTGACTGTTACACCTTGTAGCATTAACTGGAGAGCCGTCATGGGCAATGAAGCCGCGCTGGCGCCCCGCGATCGTTTCGCGGACCGCCTGTTGACCGGATCGGTCAAGAAGTCCTACGACCCCGTGGTCGATGTCGACTGGGACGCGCCGCTGGATCCGGAGAAGATGTTCCTGCCCCCGGAGGTGGTGTCGCTGTACGGCACCGCGCTCTGGGAGGCCATGACACCGGAGCAGCGCCGCGAACTGTCCCGGCAGGAGCTGTCGAACCTGCTGTCCACCGGCATCTGGTTCGAGAATCTGCTGAACCGGATTCTGTTGCGGGAGTTGATGAACGACACCCCGACCAGCGCGTGGTCGCACTACACGCTCACCGAGATGGGCGACGAGTGCCGGCACATGATGATGTTCGGCAAGCTGATCGACCGCATCGAGGCCCGCCCCTACTGGCCGAAACCGCCTGCGCGACTGCTCATCTCGGCTCTGGAGCAGCTGTTGCGCGGCTCCATGACCTGGGTGGGGGCCCTGGTCGGTGAGGAGATCTTCGACGCCCAGCAGCGCCGCACCCTCGACGACCCGGACCTGCAACCGCTGGTGTCGCGGGTGATGCGCATCCACGTCACCGAGGAGGCGCGGCACATCGGCTTCGCCCGCGACGCGCTGACCCGCCGGGTCCAGGAGATGTCGGCAGCAGAACGGCTGTTCACCCAGGCCTGCGTCGCGGTGGCGGCGCCACTGTTCGCCTCGCTGCTGGCCAATCGCCACATGTACCGCCGGGCCGGACTGGACGACGGCCGCGCCGCGCGGCGAACGGCGTTGCGCAATCCGCATTTCCGGGCCAATCTCGCGCTGGGCGCCGCCGACCTGGCCGCGGTGCTGGACCGCAACGGGTTGTTCGGTCCCGTCGGCAAGGCGATCTGGCGCGTCGCGGGAATGCTGCCGCGATGATCGACCTACCCGCGGAACTCGTTCCGGCGCCGGACTATTCGGGCCCAGCGGTCTTGGATGTGCCAGGCGCGGAACTGCCGGTGCAGGTGGCCCTCGCCGGGCACCTCGACCCGATCGACGGCCGCTTCCACTGGTACGGCCGCATCGCCGCCGCGGCCGGTGTCGACCTTCCCGACCCCGGCCGCGGCCAGGTGACGCTGATCCTGCCGGACGGCTCCGCGGCCGCCGGCCGGATCCAGGAACGCGACCCGTGGGGCCACCTCCGCATCGTCGGCGTCGGCGCCCCGCCGTTCACTTCGGCACCCGGAAACGATAGCGGCACAACGGATCAGCCCTGAGCCGAGCGCTGGATCAGCCGGGCACCTTGTCCAGGAATCCGTGCACGCGGGCGATCCGGCCCTCGTCGAGGACGATCACGTCGAAGCCCACGACCAGGGGTTCCGCGCCGGGCACGCCGAGCTCCCAGGTGAAGCGGGCCAGGTCGTGGTGCCCGTCGACCGGGCCCAGGCCGAAGCGCAGACCGGCGAACTGCTGCTGGGCGCCGCCGACCACCCCGTCGATCGCGGCGGTGCCGGCGGCGTCGGCCAGCGGGTCGGTGTAGGTGGCGTCGGCGGTGTACAACTCGTCGATCAGCGCCCGGCGCTTGTCCGGGTCCTGCTCGTTCCAGGAGTCGATGTACCGGCGGGCAATTGTCTCGTATTCGCTCATGGCACAAGCATCTTCGAGTTCCGCGCGGGAGTCGATTACCCGCGAGGTAACCGGATCCGCCGACCGGGCTACAGCACCGAACGCAACGCCTCGTCGTCGCGGGCGACCACGGCCCGGCCGTCGGCGGTGGCGACGATGGGCCGCTGGATCAGCTTGGGATGCGCGGCCAGCGCCTCGATCCAGCGCGCCCGTTCGGCGTCGGTGCGCGCCCAGCCCGACAGGCCGAGCTGCTCGGCCTCGCCCTCACCGGTGCGGGTGATGTCCCACGGCTCCAGCCCCAGGCGCTCCAGCATCGCCCGCAGTTCGTCGGCGGTCGGCGGATCCTCCAGGTATCGGCGCTCGGTGTAGTCGATGCCGGCGTCGTCGAGGAACGCCTTGGCGGTGCGGCTCTTGGAGCATCGCGGGTTGTGCCAGATCTCGATCCGCTCGGAAGTCATGTTTCGTACCCTAACGCGCGGTCACTTCGGCGAGCCGTCGACGACCAGCCCGCGCAGCCCGCGCCGGTCCAGCTTGCCGGAGGGCAGTGTGGGAATCCGCTCGGCGGTGGTGACGATCCAGCGGGACGGCACCTTGTAACCGGACAACTGGTCGCGGGCCCGCGCCGCCACCGCCTCGAGATCGAGTTCGCCGGTGGCCGGCACCACCACGGCGCACACCTCCTCGCCGCGCGCCGGATGCTCGAGTCCGACGATCACGCACTGCGCGATCTCGTCGAAGGTCTCCAGCACCGATTCCACTTCCAGCGGTGACACATTCGCCCCCGCGACCTTGATCAGATCGCCGGTGCGGCCGACGTAGAACAGCCGCGGATCGCCCGGATTGCGGTAGACCCGGTCGCCGGTGCGGTACCAGCCGTCGGCGTCGAAGACCTCCTGGCGTTCCCGCTTGTTGTATCCGGCCATCACGCCGACGCCACGGATGTGCAGTTCACCGACGGTGCCCTCCGGCACCGGCCGATCGTCCGCGTCGACGATCCGGACCTCGGTGTGCGCGAAACTGCCGCCGGACTCGGTCAGGCTGCGGTGCACCGGAAAGCCGTCGGGCACCCCGATCATCGCGAGATCCAGCGGCCCGGACAGCGTGGGCGCACTGCTGAGATCACGGCCGGGGAAGCTCGGATGGGCGCGCAGGCGCTGGGTGAACGCGGGCCAGCCGACCACCCCCTGCCCCCGCTCGCGTTCGAGGAGATCCAGTGCGGCACCGGCTTCCAGCCGCGGCAGCACCAGCAGGGTGACCGCTTCGTGCAGCGCGCCCATCGCGGCCAGCACGCCGCCGATCCAGAAGAACGGCATCGCGCACAGGATGCGGGACCCGGTCTCGGCCCCGGTGATATGGCGGATCGCGGCAGGCCAGGTCGCGGTCTGCCGAACCAGCGTGCCGTGTGTGTGCAGCACCCCCTTCGGGTCGGCCGTGGATCCCGAGGTGTGGATCATGATCGCCGGATCGGCCGGGCTGACCTCGGCCTCCACCGCCGCGAGCAGTTCCGCGGGCACGCCGTCGGTCACGTCCGGCGAAGTGGCCCAGGGCCGATCGCTGTCGCCGGTGAGCACGATGCCGCGCAGATAGGGCGCGGCGGGCAGTTGCAGCGTCGGCGACTGCTGGGCGGCCAGATCCGGCAGCGCCGTCTCCAGCGTCCCCGCGGTGTCGGTGGCGAGCACCCGAGTCGGCGCGATCAGCAGCGCGACATCGGCCAGCCGCAGCACCTTCGCCAGTTCGGCCGGCGCGTACAGGGTGCTCAACGGGACCGCGACCGCGCCGATCCGGGACACCGCCAGCCACCACACGGCCCATTCGACGCTGTTCGGGAAGTACAGCCCCACCCGCGCGCCCTTCCCGATCCCCCGGTGCAGCAGCCAGCGCGCGAGCCGCGCCGACCGCCGATCGGCCTCGGCGTAGTCGAGCCGTTCCTCCGGGGAGATCAGATAGTGCCGGTCACCGAACTCACGCACACTGCGAGCCAGCAGCGCACCGATGGTCGGGCGGATTTCCGGGGTCGTCGGCGACATCCGCCCAGAATAGATGATCATTCTCTGAAACCGAGAGGCTTACTCTCATACGCGCACCACCGCAGCCACATTCCCGGTCCCCTGCCGCGACCCCGGGCAGTTCGCCCGGGAACAGTCCCGTGAGCACCCGCCGGTCCGGGTTGGCACGGGAAGGCGGCAGCCCACCGCGGTAGCGCCGACGTGGTGCGCCGATGGCTCCGGCACGCCGAGATGTGCTGGACGACGCGCCCTATCCCCGGCTACCGCGACCCGAATGCCGTGCGGCGCTTCCCGCCACCACGGGAACATCCGGAACCACCCCCGCGAGCACCTCCTCCGGGGCCGCGGCGATCACCGTGTCGAGCATCTCGCGTGAGTTCTGGAGTTCGGCGATGGCGGCGGTGATCCGCTCACGCTCGCGGTTCAGGTCCGCGATCAGGGCCGAGCAGGTCGGCACCAGCCGCTGTTCGTCCTCGCGCAGGCAGGGCAGCACGGTCGCGATGGTGGCGGTGTTGAGCCCCGCTGCCAGCAGACTGCGGATGCGCCGCACGATCGCGATTTCGCTCTCACCGTATTCGCGGTACCCGCTGGCACGGCGGACCGGCCGCAGCAACCCCTGCTGCTCGTAGTAGCGCAACAGGCGCTCGTGCACGCCGGTGCGACGCGACAACTCTCCGATCCGCATGTGACCTCGCTCGTCCGCACTCGACTCCGACACGGATGTCAAAGTTTAGCGTCCGGGCATGAGCAACAGTCGAATGATCGTGCCGGCCTTGTGCGCAGGGGTATTCGTGGTCGGGACATCGGAGTATCCGGTCGCGGGGTTGCTGCCGCAGGTGGGCACGTCGCTGCACCTGTCGGTTGGGACCGCCGGACAGGCGGTGACCGTGTACGCGCTGGACGTGGTGATCGGCGGCCCGCGCTGACCCGCGTCACGGGCTTCTCCGCCGCCGTGGTGTCCCGGCAGTTCCGGCGCGGAGGTGAACCCGATCAGCAATCCGGTTGCATCGGATAACAGGGCTTGATGGGCGGATCGAACACCGACATCTCGCGCGCCGGGACCTCGACCGGCGGCGCCACCGGCGACCCGCCCGGCAGTTGCGCGACCGGGAACACCGGCACGATGCTGGTCGCGACCACGGGCACGTTCGCCGTACCCGAATGTGCCTGTGCGTGATGCGTGCTCACCAGCGTCCACACCCCCGCGATCAGCACCGCGAAGGCCGCCGCGGCGCGGAGCATGGCGCCGATGTCCCGGCTCTTCCGGGACGGCATCGGACGGCGGGGCACCCCGGGCAACCGGCGCGGCGCGGGGATCGCGCCGGGTACAACCACTCTCGCGCCGGGAATACCGGGCCGACCGGCAGCAACCGTCCCGTCCGGAGCCGGGGCATCCGCGTCCCGAGCCGCGCCGGCAGACCGCTCGGCGAACCCGGTGTCCGAGACAGGCAGGCCCGGCGCGACATTCGCATCCGCCTCCGGCTGGACCACCGGAACCTCCTGCGTACCAGGCACATCCACCACCGGACGCGGCTGGGCCCTCGGCGTCCGCGCGGCCGGTTCCGCCACCGCCGCAGGCTGCGCCGCTGGTGTATGCACGGTCGGTTCCGCCGGTACAGCCCGTTGGGCTGGTTCCGCCATCACGGGAGACTGCGCGGCCGGCACATCCGCCTTCGGTTCCGCCGCTGCGGGAGGTTGCGCGACCGGCGCGGACACGACCGGTTCCGCCGGTGCCGCGGGCTGCGCGGGCGAGCGCGACGAAACCGGTTCTCCGGCGGGCTCGTCCGCGTTCCCGAGGTGGCCGCCAATGGAATCCTCCGGCTCGCTCCCGATCCGATCGCCCGGCGGCTCCGATGCCGGATCCGCATCCACGATCGCATCGTTCGCGACAGGCGCGACCGGTGACCGGTCGGCGAAATCCCTGTCACCCGGCGAATTGCCGGTCGGCGCAACCGCAGCGGGCTCGTTGCTCGTCGGCGCATCCGCGGGCGCGCCGACAGGAATCTCCGCGATCGGCCCGGTCGCCGCCGATTCCCCGGCGGCGTCCGCCACCGGCGTGGCGGACCGCGGCGGCGGTACGACGGGAGCCCACACCACGGGCGGCCGGGGCGGCTGCCACTGCGCGGGTGCGGTCCGGCCCGCCTCCGCGGCGGGGAATCCGACGGCGATCAGGTCGGCGCGGGTGATCTCCGTGATCTCCAGCGCGGTGAGGACGACCAGTACCCGTTCGGCCGTCCACGGGGTCCACTCGCCGTGGCTGTTCGCGCGCAGCCAGTCGTAGAGGGCGCCGGAGTTGTTGCCGAGCAACACCTCACCACCGACCGGCCTGGACGTGGTCACCAGTTCGACGGGATACCCGTACTGCGGCACCACCATCACCACGACGTCCACCGGCAGGCCGGATCCCGCGCGGGCGAACTTCTGCTCCAGCATCCCGCGCAGATCGTCGCGGCTGTCGGTGGTCGGTTGCAGCGGGTTCGAATCACCCTTGCGGCGCAACAGGATCGGATCACCGGTCACCCCGGGCAGGGTCCACGGCCCGTCCGCCGGACAGGACAGTATCCCCGCCACCCGGAATCGGATGCTCTCGACGGCCATGACCACGCACACGTGCGGTGTGAAGACCAGCAGATCCACCTCGGAACCACTGCGCCGGGAACGTCGCCGTCCCGGTATGTGGACACCCGGAACGACGAGACCCACTCCTGGAAATGCTTCCAGCCATGCGGTAACCCTGCGCTCGGCGCCTGGTCTCCGGTTACCGGCGTTGATGACCAGCATGACCGTTCCCCTGAACATCCAGTTTTCGACAACCCCTCAACGATACCCCGAGTCGTGCACACAACCGAAACGGAAGCGATTGGCGTGCACGGACTTTGGCCGGTAAAATCATTGCCGGGCGGTCGGAACCTTCTGCCGGAACCGATCAACGGAATCGCCTGCGGGCGCAGCGGATCCCCTGCTCACACCACGAATCCCACTGACTGGGACAGATATCCGGATTCGTCGTACCCTGATTCAGGCCGGGACCACGGCCGCCAACTCCCGCTCGATCAGCGACCACGTCAGCCCGGCCGCCTCGGCCGAATAGCTCGGCGTCCCTTCACTGAGGAACGCCCGGAACCACCACCACCTCGTGCGACACCCCCGCCGCGGCGAGCCGATCGGCGATCCGGTCCCGATCCGCCGCCGGCACCACATGGTCCCGCTCCCCGACCACGTACACCACCCGCCCGGTGATCCCGCCGGTCAGGTCGAGCGTCGGTTCCGGTGTGCTGACCGGGATCTCGGTACCGGTCAGCCAGCCCGCGTACAGCACCAGCGTCACCGGGACGGCGAGCCGGGTGGCCGCCAGATAGGCCAGGTGCCCGCCCAGACTGACTCCCAGCACACCCGTCACCGTGCGCACCTCGGCACGTCCGCCCAGATGGGCCGCCGCCGCACGCATGTCGGCGAGCACCCCGTCCCGGGTCATCTCCTTCATCAACGCGAACCCCCGCTCGCGCCCCTCGTCGGTGGTCGGCAGTTCGACCCCGGATGCGCTGCGGTGATAGAAGTCCGGCGCGAGCGCCACATATCCGAGCCCCGCCAGCCGATCGGCGAACCCCCGGATATCGGCGGTCACCCCGAACAACTGATGCGCCAGCAGCACTCCCGGATACCGGCCCGGTGCGCTCGGACGAGCCAGATATCCACCCATGACCCCCGTGCCGACCGCGATCCGCACCTGTTCACTCTCGTATTCGTCTGTCATCGGCCGACCGGGCGGCAGCGCACACCACGCCGCCACCCGTCCTCCTCCCGCTCGGATGCCCACTGTCGTTGCGGCCATCTGGATTGCCTTGTTGCACCTGCGAGCATGTCCCCCGCCGGAGCATAAGGCGAATACCATGTTCCGATCGAATCCATCGTGTTTGATTATGATGTGGAGCTCCGCCAACTGATCTACTTCGACACCATCGTCCGCGCGGGCGGTTTCACCCGGGCGGCCCAGCGACTACATGTGGCCCAACCGGCGATCTCGGCCCAGATCAAGCTGCTGGAAACCGAATTGGGCGTGGTTCTGCTGGACCGCACCACCCGTCCACCCACCCTCACACACGCGGGCGAGCTGCTCCGGATCCGGGCCCGGCAGATCCTGGACCAGATCGATGCCGTCCGCGCCGAGATGAACGAGGTGTCCGCCGTCGTCCGCGGCGCCATCCGGATCGGCGCCACCGCGGCGCTCGGCCCGATCGACCTCGTCGCCGTCATGGCGACCTTCCGCCGCGCCCACCCCGGCGTCACCCTGACCTACCGCTCCGGCCTGCTGGACCCGCTGGTCGCGATCCTCGACGCCGGCGCACTGGATCTGGTCATCGGCCCCGAACACCCGGGCATCGACGTCGACCACCACGTCGAGCGGCTGGCCGAGGAGCACTTCGTCCTGGCCCTCCCCCCGCACCACCCCCTGGCCGGCGCCGACCGCATCGATCTCGCCGACACCCGCGACGACCTGTTCGTCTGCCTGCCACCCGGCAGCGGCATGCACACCCTGCTGCACGCGGCGGCGGCCCGGGCAGGTTTCGCACCGCGCATCGACTTCGTCACCGACACCGCCGACGCCGTCCGCGCCTTCGTGGCGGCCGGCCTCGGCATCGCCCTCATGGCCGCCTCCACCACCACCTCCCCCGGCCCCGCCGTCGCCACTCGTCTCCTCACCGACGCGCCCGCACATCCCCCGGCCGCGATCATCACCCCGCGACACCCCCTCACCCCGGCCACCCGGGCCTTCGTGGAGCACCTGCGCGCGGCACTCGAGAGCTGATCCGAATCACGGTGCGCTCCAATATCATTCAAATCTCACAGATGCATCCAGATCGGCCACATCTCATCCCACGAATGGCGCGGTGCGGTGCAGCGCCACAGCGTCACCTGCTGG
This sequence comes from Nocardia sp. alder85J, assembly GCF_020176955.2. Classification (GTDB taxonomy): domain Bacteria; phylum Actinomycetota; class Actinomycetes; order Mycobacteriales; family Mycobacteriaceae; genus Nocardia. The sequence continues at coordinate 963,572 of NZ_JAIUCZ020000002.1, read as the reverse complement.
GTGTTGCCGGGGAAGCCGAGCCGGGTGTCGACCCGGCCGACCGGGTCCACCTCGTGGAACTGGTTGCGCAGCACCGCTTCGTAGCCACCCACCATCAGGTAGACGGTGGCATCGTCCGGCGGGGCGCCGAAATAGCCCCAGCCCCGGCTCGGGCTGTAGATCGGCGGCAGCCGGTCGCGTCCCAGCTGGTCCAGAGCGCTTGCCTGCCAATAGGTATCGGCGATGATCACGGCGCCCGCCCGCTCGGCCTCGGGCAGTTCCCGGTAGGCGTCGACCACCGCCGCGGCCAGCTCCGGCCAGCCGAACTTGCCGTACACGCTGATCGCGATGGCGGCCTCGGCATCGCTGCGCGGCGGCTGCACCCGGTCGGCGGGCAGCCACGGCGTGGAGCGCAGCACATACGCGGCGGCCCAGACCCCGAGCCCCACCACCGACAGCGAGACCAGCCGCCGCCACACCGTCGGCTCCAGGGCCAGCACCGCCGTCACCGCGACCGCGCCGGCGGCGATGGCGACCGCGTCCAGTCCGGCCGAATAGTAGATGCGGCCGCCGGTGATCATGAACACCAGCTCCAGCAGGATCCAGGCCACGCCGAGAAAACGATACGGCCGCAACGGCTTCCGGAACAGAAAGGCCACCAGACCGCAGATCAGCAGCGGTCCGGCCAGCCAGCCGGCCAGTTCCAGGGTCATCGGCACGAACATCAACCGGCCGCCGAGCAGACCCTGTTCCCCGCCGATCAGCTGGGTCATCAGGATCTCCGGCCAGCCCCGATGGTGCTGCCACAGCAGTTCCGGCACCGTCAGCAGCACCGCCAGCGCCCCGCCCGCCCACAGCGCCGGCCGCAGCACCAGCCCGCGCGGGCCGCACAGCACCGCCGCCACCGCCAGCGCGATCCACAGGAACGGAACCAGCCATTTCACCTGGATATCGATCGCGGTGATCACCGCGGCCACCACCAGCAGCCGATCATCACGGGTGCGCACCCACCGGGCCACCAGCCAGGAGATGATCACCCACAACACCGTGTCCACCGCGTTGGTGGTCAGCAGCGCGCCCTGCAACAGCAGGAACGGAGAGGTCGCATAACCGGCCGCGGCCAGCGCCTGCGCCATCGCACCCCCGCCGAATTCGCGAGTCAGCATGGCGCACACCACGATCGCCGCCACGGTGAGCGCCACCGCCGGTAGTCGCAGCACCAGATACGAACCGGGCGCGAGGGTGTCCATCAGCCGCGCCAGCAACGGCAGCACCGGCCCCTGATCGGCATACCCCCACGACGGCCGCCGACCGGCCGCCAGGAAGTACAACTCGTCGCCGAAGTACCCGTACCGCGACGCGGAGAACAGCAGCACCGCCGCCGCCAGTGTCGCGACGAGAGCGACCGGCTTCACCGCCAGCGGCGGACGCGGGGTGGATACGGTCTCGCGCGCACGATCCACCACGTCGGTCACCGGCACACTCCTGCGCACATCGGATCAGCGGACAGTGCCGAATCTATCCGCTGCGACGCCGTGACCAGCGCATTCAGTGGGCGCGTCGCGTGATCGGAGTGGTCGGCCCAACCCACCCCCGGCACCACCGGTCACTGCCTGTGCCGAACCGACCCCGCGGCGAACCGCCCCACTCCACGGCTCGAATTGCCGTGATCGACCCCGACCCATCAGGCCCGGTGGACGACCGACCATGTCAGGCCCGGTGCGCGGCCCGACCCGGTCGGTTACCCGGAGTCGGTCAAGCCTGGTGTGCCTCGAGGTAGTCCGGCGCGGATACGACGCCGAGGACCTGCCGCACGCCGATCGGCGCCCAGCTCGCCGCCGCGTCGTGCTCGACGGACGGATCGGTGAGGGTCACCGTGTGCCCGGCGGTCTCGAGTTCGAAACGCCCGGCGGACAACACATTACGCACCCAATCCGATCCGGGTCCGTAGGTGAGTGCGATGCGGTAGGTGCCGTCGTGCTCGAACACGTTCACCGGGGTCCGATAGACCCGGCCGGACTTGCGCCCGGTGTGCACGACGATCCCGAATCCGGGCAGCCGACCGGCGACCCGTCCCGCGATCTGATTGGTCACCCGTCGATTGAACTTCGCCAGCCCCTGTGGCAGCGGCATGTGCTTCCCCTCTCGATGGCGCGAGCCTCGGTGGTCACAGCGCCTCTCACGGTACGCGCACCACCGGGTCGACGGGCCCCGGTTGCCGGTCACAGCGGAATCGCACCAGCTGTCCGGGCCGTACCTGCGCGAGCCGGTCGATGTCCGCGTCGACGACCGTGCCGACGACCGGATACCCGCCGGTGATCGGATGGTCGGCGAGGAACACCACCGGCTGCCCCGAGGGCGGCACCTGGACGGCCCCCAACGGCATGCCCTCGGTGGGCAGTTCGGCCTGGTCGCGGCGGATCAGCGGCGGCCCGTCGGCCCGGTCCAGCCGCACCCCGATCCGGTCGATGTCGGTGGACACCCGCCAGGTCCCGGCGTATAGATCGCCGGGCCGGGTGAACCAGTCGTCGCGCGGTCCCGGCCACACCCGGACCGTGACCGGATCGGCGGTCATCGCCGGAACCGGGGCGAACGACACCTCGGGCCAGCGCCGCGGCGCCGGGCCCACCGGCAGCTCGTCCCCCGCCCGCAACGGCTCCGGCCCGATCCCGGCGAGGGTGTCCCGGCTGCGGGATCCCAGCACCGCAGCCACCTGGACCCCGCCGCGCACCGCCAGATAACACCGCAGTCCGGCCGCCGCCGTACCGAGCCGCACCCGCTGGCCCGGCCGCAGATACAGCACCGAGGCCAGCGCCTCGCCCCGCGTGCCGACGGTGATCGGCACCGGCGCGCCCGTCACCGCCACCACCGCGGGCTCGCAGACCTCCACACACAGCCCGCCGAGCACACATTCGATCGCGGCGGCGGACTCGTCGTTCCCGACCAGCCGATTCGCCAGCGCGAACGACGCCCGATCGGCCGCCCCGGACACCCCCACCCCGGCATGGAACCACCCGGCCCGCCCCCGGTCCTGGACCGTACTGAAGAACCCCGGGGCCACCACCCGCAACCGACCGCTCACCACACCTCCACCGGACACCCCGCGAACCCTGTCACCACCCTGTCCGACCCCGGCCACCCCCACCCCGACCGTGTCGTTGCGAGTCCGGAAAGCATTGTGGCCGTGCGCATCACCGACCGGCCACGGCGAATCGGATTCGGCTGCCGGGGCGTAGCAGGGCCGGTTCCGGGCGGTCGAGGTCCCAGAGCACGGTGTCGGTGCGGCCGATCAGCTGCCAGCCGCCGGGGGAACGGCGGGGGTAGACGGCGCTGTAGCCGCCGGCGAGGGCGACCGAGCCGGCGGGCACGGCGGTGCGGGACTGGGTGCGGCGCGGTACGCGCAGATTCGCTTCGGGGGCTTCGAGATAGCCGAATCCGGGTGCGAAACCTACGAAGGCACAGCGCCATTCGTGGCCGGTGTGCCGGGCGATCAGCTCCGATTCCGAAATGTCCAGCAGCCGTGCGGCATCGGAGAGGTCCGAGCCGTCGTAGTGCACCGGAATCACGATCGCGGGCGCCTCGTCGACGCCGTCGGCGGGAGCCGCGCCGGTCGCCAGCGCGCGCAGCCGGGTCGCCAGCGCCGCCGGGGTCGCGCCGGGCAGCAGCGTCACCAGGACCGTGCGCGCGGCGGGCAGGATGTCGGCGACGCCGTCGACCGGTTGCGCCCGCAACCGGTCGACCAGGCCCGCGAGGGCGTCCCGGTCCGGCGGTTCGAGCAGCAGCGCCCGATCGCCGGCCGGCCGGATCCGCAGTTCCGTCACGCGAACGCCCGCAGTTCGACACCCTCGGCGGTCAGGGCGTCCCGGATGGACCGGGCCATCGACACCGCCCCCGGTGAATCGCCGTGCACGCAGAGACTGCGGACGGCGACGGGCACCGCGGCGCCCGTCGCGTCCCGGGCGGTGCCGTCGACGGCGATCGAGAGGGCTTGCCCGACAGCCGCTTCCGGGTCGAGGATCGCCCCCGGAGTGCCGCGCGCCACCAGTTCCCCGGCCGGGGTGTAGCCGCGGTCGGCGAAACCCTCGGCGTGGAAGACGATTCCGGCGTCGGCGGCGGCGCGTTCGAGGGCCGAGCCGGGCGGGCCGAGCAACGCCGGGACCCCGAAGGCGGTGAGCGCCGACACCACCGCGGCCGCGATCTCCGGGTCGGCGGACGCCGTATGATACAGCGCCCCATGCGGTTTCACGTAGCGGACGCGATCCCCGGCCGCCCGTGCGCAGGCGTCCAGCGCGCCGATCTGGTACAGGCATTCGTCGGCCAGTTCCCGCGGCGGCACCGCGATCGCGCGGCGGCCGAATCCGGCGAGGTCCCGGTAGGAGAGGTGCGCACCGATGCGCACCCCTCGCTCGGCGGCCGCCGCGCAGGTCCGCCGCATGATCGACGGATCACCGGCGTGGAATCCACAGGCGATGTTGGCACTGGTGACGATGTCCAGCAGGGCGGTGTCGTCGCCCATCGACCAGGCGCCGAAGCCCTCACCGAGGTCACTGTTCAGATCGATCATCACCGTTGCCGCCTTTCCACGCCGTCTCGCGTCATTCCAGTTCGCGCCCGCGCGTCTCGGGCAGGCCGAACAGGGCCAGCACCGCGACCGCGTATCCGACCGCTCCGAACAGCATGGCACCCGCCAGCCCCAGTGCGGTCGAGGCCAGGTATCCGACCACGGTCGGGAACACCGCGCCGACGGCCCGGCCGACGTTGTAGGTGAAGCCCTGCCCGGTGCCGCGGTAGCGGGTGGGGTACAGCTCCGACAGGTACGACCCGAATCCCGAGAAGATCGCCGAGGCGGAGAATCCGAGCGGGAAGCCCAGCACCAGCACGAGGGTGTGATCGGCGCCGGCGGGCAATTGGGTGTACGCGATCATGAACAGGATCGACAGCCCGGCGAACACCTGGATGTTGCGTTTGCGACCGAATCGGTCGGTGAGCACCCCGCCGGTGACATATCCCAGGAACGCCCCCGCGATCAGGAAGAACAGGTACCCGCCGGTGCCGACCACACTCAGGTGGCGGCTCTTCTTCAGATAGGTCGGCAGCCAGGTGGCCAGCGTGTAGTACCCGCCCTGCACACCGGTGGCCAGCAGCGACGCGAACACGGTGGTGCGCAGCAGCGGCGTGGTCACGATGCCGGTGAAGCGGCCGCGCTCGACCGAATGCCGTCGCACGGCCTTCGCGATGGGGGCGTCGGTGACGTTGCGCCGCACCCACCAGATCATCAGGGCCGGTAACGCACCGGTGAAGAACAGCACCCGCCAGGCGATGTCGGGAGAGAAGAGCTGGAAGATCACGGTGTAGACGATCACCGCCAGACCCCAGCCGACCGCCCACGCGCTCTGCACATAGGACACCGCGCGGCCCCGGAACTCCGGCTTCGCGTATTCGGCCAGCAGGATGGCGCCGGTGGCCCATTCACCACCGAAACCCAGCCCCTGGAGCGCGCGGAACACCAGCAGCGACGGGAAGTTCCACGCACAGCCGGACAACACCGTGAACAGCGCGTACAGGCCGATGGTCCACCACAGCAGGCGGGCCCGGCCGAACCGATCGGCGAGGACGCCCGCCAGCGCGCCGCCGACCGCCGAGACCACCAGGGTGACGGTGGTGAGCAGGCCGGATTGCCCGGTGCCGATCGCGAAATAGGAGGCGATCGCACCCAGCGCCAGCGGTAGCACCTGGAAGTCGTAGGAATCCAGGCCGTATCCGCCGAACGCACCCGCGAAGGCGCGCCGGCCGACCGGGGGCAGGCTGCGGAACCATTCGAACGGCACCCGGTGCGCACTTGCCCGGGCAGGCACGGGCGCAGTGGACCGGGCGCGAGCGGCTGCGCCGGATCCGGTTGCGGGGCGGCCGATCCCATCGGATCCGGAGGCAGAGGGAACGGCCCGATCCGGTCCGGAGGCGGAGGGGGTAGCCCGACCGAATTCGGAGGCAGAGCCAGCGGCCCGGTCGAGGTCGGAGTCGGAGCGAGCGGCCCGATCGGACCCGGGCACGGAGCGGGCGGCCCGATCGGATCCGAACACGGGGCGGGCGATCCGATCGGACTCGGAGGCGGAGGGAGAATCCGGTGCGGGCGCACGGAATCCGGCCTGATCGGACGCGGCACCGGGCGCGGGCGAAAGAGGAAGGGGCGCAGCGGAACCGGTCCCGTCGGGACCGGGCTCGGCACGATGCGCCGCCATGATCCGGCGGGTGATGGCGCTCCCCAGCGCCTGAACGGGATTCGACGTGGTCGTCGTGGGCGATTGATCCGTGGCTTTCGAGGTTTCGGTCATGATGAGCCCTCCGGCTATCGGTAACCAAGATGTGGTACCCGTCTCAGCGTAAGGATCGTTCAACGATCCAGCAATACCACGACAGGATTGTTCCGTTAACTTTCGATTTCCGGGTAGCCTCGATGCGGAGCTGTCCGATCGGCGAGCGATCGGCGAGGAACAGGAGACTGCGATGACGACGTCGTCCGGCGCGGCGACCGAGAGCTACGCGGCACTGGCCGCCCACCGCGACCGGCTCGACCGGGCCAGCCGGGCCGCCCGGGTGGCCGACATCGTCCGCGACGGCATCCTGGACGGCACCTTCCGGCCGCGGGACCGGCTCTCGGAGCCGGATATCTGTGCGGCCCTGGGGGTTTCACGCAACACCCTGCGCGAGGCGTTCCGCACCCTGATCGAGGAGCGGCTGGTCGAGCACGAGATGAATCGCGGCGTGTTCGTGCGCCTGCCCTCGGCGGCGGACATCGCGGAGGTGTACAAATGCCGCCGCGTCGTGGAATGTACTGCGCTGCGCGAATATTCGCGCAGCGGTACGGACACCGCGGCGGTCGCGGCGGCGCTGCGGCGGGCCGACGACTGTGCCGCGCGGGCGGACTGGACCGGCGTCGGCACCGCGGACGTCGACTTCCACCGTGCCATCACCGCACTCAACGACAGCCGACTGCTGGATTCGCTGATGGCCAACGTGTGGAACGAATTACGGCTGATCTTCCACGTCGTCGCCGACGCGCACGCGTTCCACCAGCCGTACCTGGAACGCAATCACGAGGTGTTCGACACGCTCGCGCGCGGCGAATCCGCCGCCGCGGCGGAACTGCTCGACGCCTATCTGCGCGACGCCGAGGCGCAGATCCAGGCGGCCTATGCCGAGATCGTGGCGCGGGGCGACCGATGAGCGAGGTGATCGCGGTCTACGACGCCGCGGGGCGGCGCACCGGGGCCGCCGAGCGCGCCACCGTCTACGAGCGGGGGCTGTGGCACGCCAGCGCCGGGGTACTCGTGCGCTCGCGCGACGGCGAGCGGATCTACGTGCATCGCCGCACCGAGACCAAGGCCGTGTTCGCGGGCATGCACGACTGCCTCGCCGGCGGGGTGCTCGGCCCCGAGGAGGACCCGGCCGAGGCCGCGGTCCGGGAACTGTCGGAGGAACTGGGCGTCACGCTCGGGCCCGGCGACGAGCCGCCGGCGCCGCTGGGCCACGTCGCCTGGGACGGCCGCTGGGCGGGCCGGCCCATGCGCTGCCACGTGTTCGCCTACGAGGTACGCCACGACGGCCCCTTCCGGCATCAACCGGAAGAGGTCGCCGACGGCTGGTGGTGGACCGACGCGGAACTGCTGGCACATCTGGCGGATCCGAAGTGGCCGTTCGTCCCCGACACCCGGGTGCTCATCCCCGAGATGCTCCGCGCGGCGCACTGAACCCACGACCCGGATCGTCCCGGGGCGGGCGGTCCGCACCGCCGACCGCCCGCCCCGGACCCCTGCGGACCTACTTGCCGCCCTCGGTCAGCGTCACCGGCTGCGCCTGGAAACCGGCGCCGGTGACGTCCACGTTCTCACTCTTCAGCAGGGTGAGCGCCTTGGTCACGTAGTCGTTGGTGTAGGCGTCGGCATCGGGCGCCTTGGTCAGCACCGTGTGACCTTCCTGGTTCTTCGTCTTCTCCGCGATCGCGACGGTGCGGTCCCAGGCGGCCTTGTCGATCGTGCCCACGCCCTCCGGCGACGGCCAGATCAGCTTGTTCACCTCGTTGATCTGCCACTGCTGGTGGCTGGCGCCGAGGGTGGAGCCGGCGGCGACGGTGATGTCACGGCACTTGTCGACGTGGTCCCGGCAGAACGCCCAGCCCTTCAGCGAGGCGGCGATGAACTTGACCGTCTGGTCCTGGTACTTGCTGTCCTTCAGCTTCCCGGTGTTGGCCCAGATCGCGTCCTGCAACATCGCCACGCCCTGGTCGTTCCAGTCGATGGTGGTGAAATCGTCGGCGGTGTAGAGCTTTCCGGTGGCCGGATTCTTCACCTCCAGCAGCTGCGCGTACTCGTTGTACGACATCGCCTGGGCCGCATCGATATCGTGCGCGAGGAAGGCGTTCATGTCGAACTGCTGCTGCACCAGCGTGACGTCCTTGGCCGGATCCAGACCAGCCTTGGTCATCCCGGCGAACAGCTCGAATTCGTTGCCGTAGCCCCAGTTTCCGACCTTCTTGCCCTTCAGGTCGGAGACGTTGTGGATGTTCGCGGTCTTGAACGCCACCTGTTTGGTGCCCGAGCGCTGGTAGATCTGCGCCACGTCGGTGATCCCGGCCCCGGCCTCCCGCGAGGCCAGCGCCTTCGGCACCCACGCGATCGCGTAATCGGCCTGGCCCTGCGCCAGGACGGTCTGCGGCACGATGTCGGTGCCGCCCTCCAGGATCTGCACGTCCAGGCCCTGCTCCTTGTAGAAGCCCTGGTCGACGGCCGCCAGATAGCCCGCGAACTGGCCCTGTTTGAACCACTGGAGTTGCAGTTTGACCTTGGTGAGACCGGTCTGCGAGGACGCGTTCGTGCTGCTGGTGGTACTACAGCCGGTCAGCGTAGCCAGGCCTATCGCCGCCGCAGCCAGACAGGCGCCCAGAGTGCGTGTGCGGGTTTTCATTTCGTTCTCCATCCGGTGATGCGGGGCCGACGGGTCAGTCGTTCGAGGAGCAGCACGGCGGCCAGGAACACCAGGCCGAGTACCATGGCCGCGGTCACGTAGGCCCACGCCCGTGGGTACGCGGTATTCGCCGCCGCCGAGGTGATCCGGCTGCCCAGGCCGTGCTGCAGGCCGCCGAAGTACTCGGCGATGAGGGCGGCGATGACCGCCCCGGGCGCGGCGATCCGCAGTCCCGTGAACAGGTGCGGCAGCGCCGCCGGCAGCCGCACGGTCCGGGTGATCTGCCAGCCGGTGGCCGCGTAGGCGGTCATCAGGTCGGCGTGCACCCGCGGCACCTGCCGCAGCCCCTTCAGCGTGCTCACGTAGACGGGGAAGAACACCACGATGGTCGCGACCAGCCGCCGCGGCAGATCGGTGGTGGTGGAATACATCGAGTTCAGCAGCGGCGCGAGCGCCACGATCGGCACCGCGGCCGCCGCGGCCGACAGCGGGCCCAGCAGCCCGTCCACCGGCGCGAACCGCACCGCCAGCGCCGCCGCGACGATGCCGAGCACCGCCCCCGCCACCAGCCCGACCAGCGCGTTACCGCCGGTCGCGAGCGCGGCCTCGACGATACTGTGCCCGTTGTCGCCGATCGCCGCGGCGATGGCGCTGGGGGCGGGCAGCAGGAACGACGGCAACCCGGCGGCCACCGTCAGCAGCTGCCACAACGCCAGCGCCACCACACCCACCACGATCGGCGGGACCCAGACCTTCATCGAACATCCCTGCCCGACGCGGTGTTTCGCACGGAGGACGGGACGGCCTGCGCCGCCGGGGCAGTCGGCACCGGCTCCGCCGCCGGGTCGTGCCCGCGGTGCAGCGCTTCGCGGACCGCCGCGACGGCCTCGAAGAACGTTTCGTCGGCGCGGATGTCGACATCGGCGGCGGCCGTGCGGCCCGGACTGCCGGTGTCGATGATCGCGGTGATCCGGCCCGGCCGCGGCGACATCACCACCACGCGGTCGGACAGGAACACCGCCTCCGGGATCGAGTGGGTCACGAAAACGACGGCCGCGCCGGTCTCCCCGGTGATCCGCAGCAGTTCGCCCTGCATACGTTCCCGGGTCATCTCGTCCAGGGCGCCGAAGGGCTCGTCCATCAGCAGCAGCGGTGGTCTGCGGGCCAGCGCGCGGGCGATCGCCACGCGCTGTTGCATACCGCCGGACAGTTCACCCGGAAACCGGCGGGCGAAGTCGGCCAGCCCGGTCATCTCCAGCAATTCCGCACTGCGGGAACGCCGTTCGCGCTTGGGTACCTTGTGCAGCTCCAGCGGCAGTTCGACGTTCTCCTGCACCGTCCGCCAGTCCAGCAGCCCGGCCTGCTGGAAGGCGATGCCGTAATCCTGGTCCAGTCGCGCTCGATGCGGCGACTTGCCGTGCACCGCAACGGTTCCCGAGGTCGGCTGCTCCAGGTCGGCGACGATCCGCAGCAGCGTGGACTTGCCGCAGCCGGACGGCCCGATCAGCGAGACGAATTCGCCCGCCGCCACGGTCAGGGTGATGTCGCGCAACGCCGTCACCGCACCGGCGGGGTACACCTTCCCCACGCCGCTGAGCTCGACGGCCGCGACCCCGGCCGGGTCCGTATTCACTTCCATGACAGCACTTTCCGTGACGAGCGACTTCACCGGGCGGCACCGGCCGGGCGGCTGTAGCGGCGCAGGGCAAGTTCGGCGAGCGAGACCAGCCCGGTCAGCAGCACCCCCAGCAACGCGGCGGCCAGCACCGCCGCGTACAGCCGGGCGGCGTTACCGGTGGACTGCTGGGAGAAGACGATGATCTGCCGGCCGATACCGCCCGCGGTACCGGTGGAGATCTCCGCGACCACCGCGCCGATCACGGAGGCCGCGGCCGCCAGCCGCAGCGCGGGCAGCAGATACGGCACCGCCGCGGGCAGCCGCAGCCGCAGCAGCGTCGCCCACCAGCCCGCCGCGAAACTGTGCAGCAGTTCCACCGACGCCTGCGACGGCGACTGCAACCCGCGCAGCGTGCCGATGGCGACCGGGAAGAACACCAGGTAGGCGGCGATCACCACGATGCTCATCCAGGGCTGCCACGGCTGCCCGCCGATCGCGATCCGCCCGCCCCAGCCCGCGACCAGCGGCGCCAGCGCGATCAATGGAACCGTCTGCGACACCACGACATACGGCAGCAGCCCGCGCTCCACCCAGGCGAACCGCTGCATCACCACCGCCAGCGCCACCCCGACCACGGTGCCCAGCACCAGCGCGAGCAGTGCCAGCCCGAAGGTGAAACCGGCGGTGTGCAGCAGTGTCGCACCGACGGTCCGATGCCCGTCCCGCTCCCCCAGCACGGTCAGCACCGCCCACACGTGCGGCAACGCCCCGTCGGTGGTCCGCGGCAGCACCCGCTGCCCGCCGATGCTCACCCCCTGCGCGGGCACGAGATTCTTGATCAGTTCCCAGACCACCGCCACCAGCACCAACGCGGCCACCGGATACAGCCACCGCGCGACCCGCCGCCCGCCGCGACTCCGCTCACCGGCCGATTCCTGCTGCGCCACAACGATATCGACGACATCGTCCACCACGGTCACCGCGCGCCCCCGATACCGCATACCGCCGCCACACCGGATCGGCGCCCGCCCACGCGCCCCAGCGCCGCCCGATCTGCTCGGGACCGCCCCGGCACCCGGCTCGCGACGCGCTGGACCACCGCCGTCGCGCCGTGCTGCCCGCGACGCGCAGATCGACCGGACTCGGACTGCGACCACCCCGGCGGCGATTCGCGATACGAGCAGACCACGGGTTCGGCGAAATGCCCGCGGCCGCGGACCCCAGTTCCGGTGGGGCCGCCCGCACCCATCGGCATCATCGCTCGAGTGTCGTGCCCCGCGCCCCGCAGCAGCCGACGGCCGAACCCCTCGTCCCCGCTCATGACGCGCTCTCGGTGGCGGTGACCGGCGCGGGCAGGCGGGGCAGGATCTGTTCGCCGTAGGCCTCCAGGGTGGCGGTCTTGGCGTCGTGCTGGAGGTAGACGGCGAACTGGTCGACGCCGAGGGCTTCCAGTTCGCGCAGCCGGGCCAGGTGGTCGTCGGGGGCGCCGAGCAGGCAGAACCGGTCCACGATGGCATCGGGCACGAAGTCGGCGTGGGTGTTGCCGGCCCGGCCGTGCTGGTTGTAGTCGTAACCGGTACGGCCCGCGATGTATTCGGTGAGCGCGGCCGGAACATCGCTGTCGGCGCCGTATTTCGCGACGATGTCGGCGACGTGGTTGCCGACCATGCCGCCGAACCAGCGGCACTGTTCCCGGGCGTGTTTCAGCGCGGCGACCGAACCGTCGGTCACGTAGGCGGGGGCCGCCACGCAGATCGACACCGCCGCCGGGTCGCGACCGGCGCGTTCGGCGGCGGCCCGCACCCGGGCGATCGTCCACGCGGTGATGTCCGGATCGGCCAGTTGCAGGATGAAGCCGTCGGCGACCTCACCGGTGAGATCCAGTGCGCGCGGGCCGTATCCGGCCGCCCACACCTCGAGCCGGGAGTCCGCGGCCCACGGGAACCGGATGGTGGTGTCGCCGACCCGGGCGCTGCGGCCGTTGCCCAGTTCCCGGATCACCTCGATGGATTCGCGCAGCGTCGCCAGGTTCGCCGGCCGCCCGCCGAGGGTGCGGACCGCCGAATCGCCGCGGCCGATACCGCAGATGGTGCGATTGCCGTACATCTCGTTGAGGGTGGCGAACGTCGACGCGGTGACCGTCCAGTCCCGCGTCGCCGGATTGGTCACCATCGGCCCGACCATCACCTTGCGGGTGACGTCGAGGATCCGGCTGTAGATGACGTACGGCTCCTGCCACAGCAGATGCGAGTCGAATGTCCACACGTGCGAGAAGCCGTGTGTCTCCGCCACTCTCGCGAGCTCGACCACCCGCGACGACGGCGGCGTGCACTGCAACACCACCCCGATGTCCATGGGGCGCCCTCCTTCTCGGTTCCGGTGGTTGCTCAGAGGAGGTTCTGGGACAGCTCGCGGCGCACGAAGCGGCCGTGCCCGGCATTGCCGAGATAGGCGCCGCCGTCGACGATCACCCGGCCGCGCGACAGCACGGTGTCCACGTGACCGTCGATCTCGAAACCCTCGTAGGCCGAGTAGTCCATGTTCATGTGGTGGGTCTTGCCGAGCCCGATGCCGGTGTGCCCGTTCGGGTCGTACACGACCAGATCGGCATCGGCGCCGGGCGAGACGACACCCTTGCGCGGATACATGCCGAACATCCGCGCCGGGGTGGTACAGCAGACGTCCACCCAGCGCTCCAGGCTGATCCGGCCGTCCTTGACGCCCTGGAACATCAGGTCCATCCGGTGCTCCACGCTGCCGATCCCGTTGGGGATCTTGCTGAAATCGCCGATCCCCATCTCCTTCTGATCCTTCATGCAGAAGGGGCAGTGATCGGTGGCCACGCTGGTGACGTCGCCGGTGCGGATGTAGCGCCACAGTTCGTCCTGATGCCCCTCGGCGCGGGCCCGCAACGGCGTCGAGCACACCCACTTGGCGCCCTCGAAACCCGGTGCGCCCAACTGTTCCTCGAGCGACAGGTACAGGTACTGCGGGCAGGTCTCGCCGAAGACGTTCTGCCCGTTGCCGCGTGCCACCGCGATCTGCTCCAGGGCCTGTTTCGCCGACACGTGCACCACGTACAGCGGCGCCCCGGTGACGTGCGCGAGCATGATCGCCCGGTGCGTCGCCTCCTCCTCCAGCTGCCACGGCCGCGAGGTGCCGTGGAAGTACGGCGCGGTGTCACCGCGCTGCAACGACTGCGCCACCAGCACGTCGATGGCGATCCCGTTCTCGGCGTGCATCATCAGCAGCGCGCCCAGATCGGCGGCGGTCTGCATCGCGCGCAGGATCTTGCCGTCGTCGGAGTAGAACACCCCCGGATAGGCCATGAACAGTTTGAAGCTGGTGACGCCCTCGCTCACCAGTTCGGCCATGCCCTTCAGGGATTCGTCGGTGACGTCGCCGACGATCTGGTGGAAGCCGTAGTCGATCGCGCACTTCCCGTCGGCCTTCTCGTGCCAGGCGGCCAGCGAATCCTGCACCCGGATGCCCGGCGTCTGCACCGCGAAGTCGACGATGGTGGTGGTGCCACCGAAAGCCGCTGCGCGGGTGCCGGTTTCGAAGGTGTCGGACGCCTCGGTACCACCGAAGGGCATCTGCATGTGGGTGTGCCCGTCGACGCCGCCGGGGATCACGTACTTCCCGGTGGCGTCGATCACCGTGTCCGCCACCGCGGCCGGGTCGGCGCCGAGCACGGTGGCGCCCGGTCGCAGCACCGCGGCGATGGTCTCGCCGTCGATCAGGACGTCGAGAAGCTGGGATCCCGTGGCGGACACCACCGTTCCGCCACGGATCAGGGTCGTGCTCATCAGGGCTCCACCAGTGGTCCGTAGGCGTCGGGGCGGCGATCGCGGTAGAAGGCCCAGCGGTCGCGCACCACCTTGATCAGATCCAGGTCCAGATCCCGGATCACCAGTTCCGGATCGGTGCCGGAGGCCACGTCACCGACGAACTTGCCCTCCGGATCGACGAAATAACTGGTGCCGTAGAAATCGTCGTCGCCGTACTCGCCCTCGATGCCGACCCGGTTGATCGCGCCGATGTAGTACTCGTTCGCGACGGCCGCCGCCGGCTGCTCCAGCTTCCACAGGTACGACGACAACCCGCGGGAGGTCGCCGACGGGTTGAACACGATCTCCGCGCCCGCCAGCCCGAGTGCCCGCCAGCCCTCCGGGAAGTGCCGGTCGTAGCAGATGTACACCCCGACCCGGCCCACCGCGGTGTCGAAGACGGGCCAGCCCAGATTGCCGGGCCGGAAATAGAACTTCTCCCAGAACCCCTGCACGTGCGGAATGTGATGCTTCCGGTACTTCCCGAGATATCGGCCGTCGGCATCGATCACCGCGGCGGTGTTGTAGAGCAGTCCGGGCTGCTCCTGCTCGTACACCGGCACGATCATCACCATGCCGAGTTCGGCCGCCAGCGCGGCCATCCGGTCCACGGTGGGCCCGGGGACCGATTCCGCGTACTCGTAGTACTTCGTGTCCTGTAGCTGGCAGAAATACGGCCCGTAGAACAACTCCTGGAAGCAGATCACACGGGCACCCTGCGCGGCGGCCTGCCGAGCGTAGTCCTCGTGCGCTGTGATCATGGACTCTTTGTCGCCGGTCCAGTTCGTCTGGACGAGCGCTGCTCGAACGATCGCCATGGTTTGTGATAGTGCACCCTGAAGCGCGTTCCTTGTGTAACAATCTGACGGAAACAGTTTCGCCACCGTTAAACCTGCCGCCGGTCCTGGTCACGCCCGGACCGAGATCGCAGAATTACGCTGTGACAACCGAACTCGGGTCACCGGAAACCGGCCGCGGGACCGGCGCCGCAGCGGTTTCCGGGGTGTCCGCCGGTTTCACCGCCGGTCTGACCGATCGCACCGCCGCCGGTATCGCCGCGGCCGTGCACCGGGGCATCCGCTCCGGCGCGCTGCCACCGGGCTCGCGACTGCCCACCGTGCGTGATGTGGCGCGCGAGCTACGGGTGTCCCCGGCGACGGTCACCCAGGCCTGGCGGGCGCTGGCGGCCACCGGCGCGATCGTGGCCCGCGGCCGGGCCGGCACCTTCGTCGGCCAGCCGCCCCCGGAGCCACCGCCCGGCGGCCGGTACCAGCGCCTGCATCCGCCCTCCGACGACGCCTTCCCGATCGACCTGTCGCGCGGCGTACCGGATCCGGCGCTGCTGCCGGACCTCACTGCCGCGCTGCGGGTGCTGGCCGACGATCCGAGCATCGACCATCTGTCGGCGACCTATCTCGGCGAGGCCATCCTGCCCGAGCTGGAGGCGCTGGTGCGCGCCGACTGGCCTTGGCGCACAGAACGTTTCACCGTCGTGGACGGGGCCATCGACGCCGTCGACCGGCTGCTGGCCGCGCACGTCCGCTTCGGCGATGCCGTGCTGGTCGAAAACCCTTGCTTCCCACCGTTTCTCGACCTGCTCGCGCAGATCGGGGCGCGGGCGGTCCCGGTCGGCATGGACGAATCCGGGCTGCTGCCCGCCGAACTCGCCGCCGCCCTCGCCGCCCACGCCCCCGCGGCGCTGCTGCTGCAACCGCGCGCCCACAATCCCACCGGCGCGGCGCTGACCGGCCGCCGCGCCCGCGAACTCGCCGCCATCCTCGGCGGCGCCGCGGTGGTGGTGATCGAGGACGACCACAGCGCGGGCATCGCCGCGACGCCGCTGCGCTCACTGGGCGCCCGGCTGCCCCGGCAGACGGTGCACATCCGCTCCTATTCCAAATCGCACGGCGCGGATCTGCGGCTGGCGGTGGCGGGCGGCCCGGCCGCCCTGCTGGATCCGGTGATCGAGCGGCGCATGCTCGGCCCCGGCTGGACCAGCCGGCTGCTGCAACGGGTGCTGGTGCACATGCTCACCGATCCGGACGCCTGCCGGGCCGTCACCACCGCGCGGACGGTGTACCGGGCGCGCGGCGACGCGTTGCGCAAGGCGCTGGCCCGGCACGGCCGCAGCCTCCCCCGCACCGACGGCATCAACCTCTGGCTGCCGGTCGCCGACGAGAACGCCGCGCTGATCGCGCTGGCCGCGGCCGGGATCAAGGCCGCCCCGGGCGGCCCGTTCGAGGTCACCGACCGCGCCACCGCCGCGCATCTGCGCCTCACCGTCGCCGCTGTCGACGATCTCGACGTGGACCGGCTGGCCGCGCAACTGGCCGCGGCGGCCGCCGCCACCCCGGTCTACCGCCGCGCCCGCCGCGCCTGATCGGCCGGGCCCGAACATCCGATCGCCGGGCCCGCAGCTTCGGATCCATATCCGCCCCACCCACCTCCGGGTCCGCCACGTCTCCTCGGCCGAGCCCCGCGCGGCTCCTCGGCCGAGCCCCGCGCGTCTCATCGGCCGCGTCCGGCGCATCCCAACGGCCGCGTCCGGCGCGCCCGATCAGCCGATTGCGAGCACCTGCTCAGCCGATCGCGACCGCGACCGGCGCCGAAAACGGCAAATCGCCTGTGCGGGCATCGATCCGGGTCTTCGCTACACACGATTGCAGGCGACCTGGAATGATGCCGGGCATCAATCAACCGTTCCGCGACAGGATGCAAGGAGACCTCCCCAGGTGAGCACCGATTCGCAGGCGCCGCACGTCGACGTCCAGCCGGCCCGTACCCGCCGACTCCGCCCGCCGCGCCGCGCCCTGTGGCGGCTCGGCCTGGCGACGGCCGGTGTCTCGATCGCGGTGCTGGCAGCCGGGTACGACGCCCTGGCCGCCCCGGCGCCGCTGCACCAGGCGGTCGCGGGCTGTTCCGCGCCCGCCGACGGCCAGCCCAACGGCAAGCAGTTCCCGGGCGAACCGCCGCTGTCGATCGATCCGGGCGCCGGTTACTCCGCGACCCTCCAGACCAACTGCGGGCCGATCACCGTCTCGCTGGACGCCGCGGCCGCGCCGCACACGGTGAACTCGTTCGTCTTCCTCGCCGGGCAGCAGTACTTCGATCACACCCGCTGCCACCGGCTCACCACCCAGGGCATCTTCGTGTTGCAGTGCGGCGATCCCACCGGCAGCGGCAAGGGCGGGCCGGGCTACCGCTTCCAGGACGAGAATCTGGCCGGAGCGGTCTATCCCGCGGGCACCGTGGCCATGGCGAACTCCGGCCCGAACACCAACGGCAGCCAGTTCTTCCTGGTGTACAAGGACACCCAGTTACCGGCCAACTACACCCCGTTCGGCCGCATCACCGCCGGCCTGGACGTCTTACAGAACATCGCCGGCGCCGGCACCGCCGACGGCTCGCCCGACGGCGCCCCCGCCGCCGGGGTGGTGCTGGATTCGGTTGCCGCCGAACAGAACTGAGCAACCGGCCCACCGACGACCAACGGCCGCGCCCCTCTCGGAGCGCGGCCGTTGATTTCCCGGTTTACAGGTACTGGCCGGTGTTGGACTCGGTGTCGAT
Source organism: Nocardia sp. alder85J (assembly GCF_020176955.2). GTDB lineage: Bacteria > Actinomycetota > Actinomycetes > Mycobacteriales > Mycobacteriaceae > Nocardia. The sequence goes on along the minus strand of NZ_JAIUCZ020000002.1, from coordinate 945,617 downwards.
CGCCCGGCTGGCCGAGGCGTTCTTACCGGTGACCAGGGTGCGGATGTACACGATCCGCTCGCCCTTCTTACCCGAGATGCGAGCCCAGTCATCGGGATTCGTGGTGTTGGGCAGGTCCTCGTTCTCCGAGAACTCGTCCTGGATCGAATCGTAGAGATGCTGGATGCGCAGGCCCGGGTTACCGGTCTCGAGCACCGACTTGATCGCGTACTTCTTGGAGCGGTCCACGATGTTCTGGATCATGGCGCCGGAGTTGAAGTCCTTGAAGTACAGGACCTCCTTGTCACCGTTGGCGTAGGTGACCTCCAGGAAGCGGTTGTCCTCGCTCTCGGCGTACATCCGCTCGACGACCCGCTCGATCATGGCCTGCACGCACTTGGCCCGATCGTTGCCGAACTCGTCGAGGTCGTCGACGTGCAGCGGCAGGGTCTCCGTCAGGTACTTGGAGAAGATGTCCTGCGCCGCTTCGGCATCCGGCCGCTCGATCTTGATCTTCACGTCCAGGCGGCCGGGCCGCAGGATGGCCGGGTCGATCATGTCCTCGCGGTTGGAGGCGCCGATGACGATGACGTTCTCCAGGCCCTCGACGCCGTCGATCTCCGACAGCAGCTGCGGCACGACCGTGGTCTCCACGTCGGAGGAGACGCCCGAGCCACGGGTCCGGAAGATCGAGTCCATCTCGTCGAAGAACACGATCACCGGGGTGCCCTCGGAGGCCTTCTCCCGCGCCCGCTGGAAGATGATCCGGATGTGCCGCTCGGTCTCGCCCACGAACTTGTTCAGCAGCTCGGGACCCTTGATGTTGAGGAAGAACGACTTGGCTTCCTTGGCGTCCTCGCCACGGGCCTCGGCGATCTTCTTCGCCAGCGAATTGGCGACCGCCTTGGCGATCAGCGTCTTACCGCAACCGGGCGGGCCGTACAGCAGCACGCCCTTCGGCGGCCGCAGCGCGTACTCACGGAACAGATCCTTGTGCAGGAACGGCAGTTCCACCGCGTCGCGGATCTGCTCGATCTGCCGTGTCAGGCCGCCGATGTCCTCGTAGTTCACATCCGGCACCTCCTCCAGCACGAGGTCCTCGACCTCGGCCTTGGGGATGCGCTCGAACGCGAAACCGGCCTTCGTGTCCACCAGCAGCGAGTCGCCCGGACGAAGCTTGCGGACCGGGCGGTCCGGGTCGTCCACATCGTCGACGTCGACCAGCCGGCTCAGCGGGCCGGACAGCCACACCACGCGCTCCTCGTCGGCATGGCCGACGACCAGGGCGCGGCGACCGTCGTCGAGGATCTCGCGCAGCGTGCCGATCTCACCGGTGCGGTCGAAGGCGCCGGCCTCGACCACCGTGAGGGCCTCGTTCAGCCGGACCGTCTGCCCGTAGTGCAGGGTCGCGGTGTCGATGTTCGGCGAGCACGTCAGCCGCATCTTGCGCCCCGAGGTGAACACGTCGACCGTTTGATCCTCGTAGACATCCAGCAGGATGCCGTAGCCACTGGGTGGCTGCCCCAGCCGGTCGACCTCCTCGCGGAGCGCGACCAGTTGCTGGCGGGCTTCCTTCAGGGTGTCCATGAGTTTGGTGTTGCGAATGGTCAGCGAATCGATGCGGGCTTCCAATTCCCTTGCGCGATCCGGTGAGTCGGCGAGTTGCCTTCGGAGTGCAGCCAACTCCGCGCGCGTCGCCTCGAGTTCCCGCCAGGCCGCCGAATCGGAATGTTCGTTGGGGCTCATGATGCTGCTCCTCCCAGTCCCGGTCTATCAACGCTACCGGGCGCGAACCGTTCTCGCTTTCCGACATGGTTTCGTCGTGATCACATCTAGGCTGCGGTCGGCGACCGGACCACCATGTTAGCTTCACCTAACCCGTTTCCGGCGAGTTAATTTCGCCGCCTCGAGTGGAAAGCGCTCTCGACAACGCTCCTTCCTGGTTCTTTTCCCGGTTCTACCTGTTGTACAGGTAATCGGCGGTCCCGCGCTCGCGTTTCAGCGGCAACCATCGCCGGAGCACCGTCCGGCGCGCCCGGGAGACGGCCGAATCCGGCCCGTTTCGGCGATTTCGGGATGGATACGACGCAACAGTGATATGCCTCCGAACCACCAGCCCCAGGAGCCTCAGGAGCATCGGTGCTGGACCGGCGCCGGATCGATCCGCGATCGACCGGATGACCGTCCCCCACACCCCCGGCGAGCGCCGCGCAACCGGCGCGTACGTTACATGGCGGAAAGCAGCCGGTCACGAACGGATCGACGCTGCGATACCGGCATCGTGACCTACGTCACCATCCTCGGCTCGACCGTCGCGGACCTGCGCAATCGCCCGTTCCCGCGGCGGACCCCCTCCCGGATACCGGCCCCCGACCGGTGTTAGGGTCACCTAACCAACTGCGGTGGGCGGCCGCCCGGCCGCCCTGCTCGATCGAAAGGCGTGCCGACCCATGTTCAACCCCACCCACCGTATCGCCCGTGCCGCACGGTTCGCCCTGGCCGCCGCGGGCGTCGCCGTCGCGCTGACCGCCGGTGGAACCTCCGCCGCCGCCGACACCCCGGCGCCCGCCCCGGAGGAGTTGCAGGCCACCCTCGACAAGTTCGTGGATCCGGGCATCTCCACCGCGGACAAGGAGAAACTGGTCGTCAGCGGCGACCAGCGCGCGGCCAACATCGACACCATGACCGGCAAGCTGGCCGGTTACGGCCACATCGGCTTCGTCGTCACCAATGTGCAGGCCACCGGCGACGACGCCGCGGCCTCCGTCGCGATCGCCTCGCCGCACGGCACCATCCCGGGCTTCCAGATGTCCTGGCAGCACAGCGACGCCGCCGGCTGGCAGCTCACCGACGGCAGCGCGTGCACCATCCTGGCGCTCGGCCGCGCCGCCTGCTGATCGTCACGCTCCCCCGGCGGCACCGCACCTCCTCCGGAGTGCGGTGCCGCTGCCGGATCAGCCCTTCGACGGCCGCCGCTGCGGCTTCGGCGCCACCACGCCGTCGGCGAGGCGCCGTGCGCTCACCAGGAAGGCCGTGTGGCCCTGCATGCGGTGCTCCGGCCGCACGGCCAGCCCCACCACGTGCCACGGCCGCACCAGCGACTCCCAGGCCCGCGGCTCGGTCCAGCACTGCTGCTGCCGCAGCGCCTCCACCACCTCCGACAGCTGCGTCACGGTCGCCACGTAGACCAGCAGCACGCCGCCGGGGATCAGCGCCTTGGACACCGCCGGCAGCGCGTCCCACGGCTTGAGCATGTCCAGCACGGCCCGGTCCACCTGCTCACCGGTGTAGTCGGCGACATCGCCGAGGGTCAGCTCCCAGTTCGCCGGACGCTCACCGAAGAACCGCTCCACATTGCGCACGGCGTGTTCGGCGTGGTCGTCGCGGATCTCGTAGGACAGCACCCGGCCCTCCGGGCCGACCGCCCGCAGCAACGAGCAGGTCAGCGCGCCGGATCCGGCTCCCGCCTCCAGCACCCGCGCCCCCGGGAACACGTCGCCCTCGTGCACGATCTGCGCGGCGTCCTTGGGATAGATCACCGCCGCACCCCGCGGCATCGACAGCACATAGTCCACCAACAGCGGACGCAGCGCCAGATACGGTGTGCCGTTGGCGGATTGGACCACACTGCCCTCGTCGCAGCCGATCAGGTCGTCGTGCCGGATCTGACCCTTGTGGGTGTGGAAGTCCTTGCCCGGGTCCAGCACGACCGTGTGCTGGCGGCCCTTGGCGTCGGTCAACTGCACCCGGTCACCGGCGGCGAAGGGGCCGGTCCGTCTGGCCGTCATGAATCTCCTGTTCTGCTGGGCGTCCGCGGTCGGCGGCGATCGGTGATACGGGTGTACCGGATTTGTCGGTGCCCCCGTTTAGCCTGCCAGGTATGACAGCGGACTCGACGCCGACCCCGCCCGCCTCCCGCACCGACCCGGCCGTCGACGTTGCGCGCGGCCCCGCCCTCTCACCGTCGCGGGCAAAAGATTTCACGCTCTGTCCGCTGAAATACCGATTACGCGCGATCGATCGGATTCCGGAATCACCGGATCGCTACCTGGTACGCGGCACACTTGTCCACGCGGTGCTGGAATCGCTGTACGGGCTACCGAGCGGCGAACGGGTACCCGAACGCGCGGCGGCCCTGGTGGAACCCGCCTGGCAGCACTTGCTGGCCGATCGCCCGGAGCTGAGCGGCCTGCTGGACCCGGCCGGACTGCCCGGATTCCTCGACGAGGCCCGGCAGCTGCTGCGGGTCTACTACCGGCTCGAGGATCCGACGGCCTTCGACCCCGAATCCTGTGAGCATCTGGTCGAGACCAGGCTGCCCGACGGCTCCCCGCTGCGCGGGTACATCGACCGCGTCGACATCGACCCCACCGGCCGGCTGCGCGTGGTCGACTACAAGACCGGGCCCGCTCCCGTGCCCGGCCGGGAGAACCGGGCGCTGTTCCAGCTCAAGTTCTACGCCGCCATCATGCTGCACACCCGCGGCCGCGCCCCGGCCCAGCTGCGCCTGCTGTACCTGGCCGACGGGCAGATCCTCACCTACACCCCGGACGAGCCGGAGCTGCTGCGTTTCGAGCGCATCCTGTCGGCCCTGTGGACGGCGATCAGCGCCGCCGGCCGGTCGGGTGAATTCCCGCCCAGTCCGGGGCCGTGGTGCCGATATTGCGACTACCGCCCGCTGTGCCCCGCCCACGGTGGCGCGGCCCCGCCCTATCCGGGCTGGCCGGTCGCCGCCTGAGCAGGCTCGACCGCAACCGGGCCACAGTGCCGAACCCGGGTGCGGCCGGGCCGGAGCGCCTGCCGGTCAGAAGGCGCGGCAGGTGCGGATATCGGTGGCCAGAATCGCCTTGGCGCCGAGGTCGGCGAGCTGATCCATCACGTCGTTGCCCTGTTTGCGGGGCACCAGCGCACGCACCGCCACCCAGGCCGGATCGGCCAGCGGCGACACCGTCGGCGATTCCAGGCCGGGAGTGATCTGCACCGCGCTGTCCAGCAGATCCTTCGGGCAGTCGTAGTCCAGCATCAGGTACTGCTGTGCGAAGACGACACCCCGGATGCGCGCGACGAGCTGATTGCGAGCCTTGTCGCGGGGGTCGGAGCCGGCTCGCTCCACCAGCACCGCCTCCGAATCGCACAGGGTGTCGCCGAACGGCTCCAAGCCGTGCTGGCGTAGCGTGCGGCCGGATTCGACGATGTCGGCGATGGCGTCGGCGACGCCGAGCTGGATGGAGATCTCCACCGCGCCGTCGAGCCGGATCACCTCGGCCTCGATGCCGCGGCGTTGCAAATCCTGCAACACCAGATTCGGGTAGGCGGTCGCGATGCGCTTGTCGTAGAGGTCCTCCACCTTCCAGTCCCGGCCCGCGGGGGCGGCGTAGCGGAAGGTGGATCGGCCGAAGCCCAGGCCCAGGCGCTCGTGCACCTGCGCGCCGGAGTCCAGGGCCAGATCGCGGCCGGTGATGCCCAGATCCAGCTCGCCGGATCCGACGTAGATGGCGATGTCCTTGGGCCGGAGGAAGTAGAACTCGACGTGGTTGGCGGAATCGAGGACGGTCAGGTCGCGGGAGTCGACCCGCTTGCGGTAGCCGGCCTCGGCGAGGATCTCGGTCGCGGCCTGGGACAACGCGCCCTTGTTGGGTACGGCGACGCGGAGCATGCGGTGGTGTCCTTTCGGGACGAGTGACGGAGGCGGTGTCGGGCCCGCCGGGCATCGGCCCGCCGGGTTGTCCGTCACAGATGTCGGTACACGTCCTCGAGCCGCAGACCGCGGCCGACCATCAGCACCTGCACCCAGTACAGCAGCTGCGAGATCTCCTCGGCCAGCTGCTCGTCACCCTCGTGTTCGGCGGCCAGCCACACCTCACCGGCCTCCTCCAGCACCTTCTTCCCCTGCGCATGTACACCGGCGTCCAACGCTGCCACGGTGCCCGACCCCTCCGGCCGGTTGACCGCACGATCCTGGAGCTCGGCGAACAGGGTTTCGAAAGTCTTCACGGCTGGAGATTCTCTCAGACACGGGCGCACCGCCCGCAACCGAGTATCAGGCCGAACGATTTTCCGTGTCCGGCTCGGTACCGGGCGGCATCGGCAGGTTGGCGATGCGGTCGGCGAGGGTGTCGACGGCATCGGCGTCCATATATGCCTCGAGGGTGAGCTCCAGCATGCTGGCCCAGCGATCGACGCGGGGCTTCCAGCGTTTGACGTACGCGCGCGCGTAGGCGGCCTCCGCCTCCTCGCCGCGGTCGCGCGCGGCCCGTTCGGCGCCCAGCGCCGCCGCGACGGCGCTCTCGGCCAGCGCCAGCTGCTCCCGGCAGTGGTCCGGGGTGAAGATCTCGTCCCGGATACCGTCGGCCTCCGTCCGCAGGGCGGCGACCACCTGCCGCAGCCCGGAGTCCACCGACACCGCCTTCGGGCCCGGCGACTGCCGGGCCGAGGCACGGGCCCGCCGGGAGCGGCGCGCGGTGTCGCGGCGCTCCCATTCGGCCAGTTGCTCCCGATAGTGGTCCAGCGCTTCGCCGGTGACCGGCCGGTACGTCAGATCCGCTGCCATGGAGACCTTTTCGGCGCCGGAGCCGTCCCGTACCAGTAACGCCACCCGCCGCATCGGCAGCTCCGGGTCCGGCCGCCCCTCGATCCGGGCATCGAGCACGTCGTAGTAGTGGCCCTCGGTCACCTCGTCGCACTGGAGGTCGAACAACGCGGTGGCGACCTCGACGAACGTGCGGCAGACGCGCCCGGTCAGGGCGTCGGTCCGGCCGAATCGGCCGGTGCCGGAATCGATCCGGGTGGCGCCGTCGGCCTCGGTGTAGGTCGTCTCCCAGCGATACGAGTCGTCGAGTTCGGCAGCGTTCATCGTGTCCTCGTCGAGTGTGTTCCGACTGCGGTGCGAATCCCTTCAGGGCAGAGTAGCCGGTCGTCTCGGTCAGCCCACCCGAACCGGCCGCCGAAACCGCCCATCGGGCAGCATCATCGGCCCGGAACCAGCTCCGTTCCGCCGGGCAGGCGGTAGCCCAGGGCGTGCAGGCGGCGGGCCGCCTCGTGCGGCGGGATGCCGAGCTGTCCCGCCGCGTCCAGAACGGTGATGGCGGGCAACGGAAATCGAGGATCGGGCCAGTCCGGGACGCCGGTGGCGCGTTTGCCGAGCAGTGCGAGATCCCGTGCGGCATGCTCGGTCACCGGCGCACCGGAGCTCCACTCATGGTGCGGCACAGCGACTCCGAGTTCGGCCAGGCGCTCGGTCACCGCGGCCGCGGACTGCCGGGTGGCCACCGCGGCGGCGATGATCTGCCCGGCCGGCAGCACCGCGGCGACATCGTGGAACGGATACTCGCCGTCCGCCTTCCGGCTCAGCAGGATCCGGTCCTCCGGGCGCGGCTCGGGCCACGACGGCGGTGCGGCGATCCGGATGCCGACCGCCCGCAGCCGGTCCGCCACCTCCGCCGGCGTCCGGCGCAGCGCGGCCGCGGCCAGCATGATCCTCACCGCCGGGACCGGATCCGCGCCGAGCAGCCAGACGGTGTGATCGACGCGCAGCCCGTCGGTCTCGTCGAACGGATCGGCGCCGGCGGGATGGAATCCGAACAGCAGCAGATCCGGGCTCCGGATGCCCGCGAGCACCGAATCCAGTGTCCGCCATCGCAACGACGGCACCCGCAGGCCCAGCCGGGCCAGCCGCCGCGCGGCCTCCGCCGGTGCGACGCGCACCGCGTACGCCATCGCGAACAGCTGGGGCAGCAGCACCGGCCGCGCCGCGCCGCCACCGTTTCCCGGCTCCTCCCAGTGGAATTCGGCCATCGAGCGGTCGACGTCGTCCAGCTCCGGCCAGCCGCCGTCGGGTGTCCGCACGTCGAAACCCAGTTCCCGGTATCGATCCGCGACCTCCCCGCAGGACTGCCGCGCCGGGGAGAGCGCGGCGGCGCCCACCACCTGCGCCGGGGGGACCGGGTGCAGCGGGCTCAGCCAGGGCGCCTCGCCGTCGAGGTCGCGGCTGAGCAGTGTGGTGTCGGAGCGCACCGGATCGGGCCACGGGCCCGCGGGCACCCGATAGCCGAGCGCCGCGAGCGCGGCGGCAGCCTCCGCGCAGGTCGTCTCGTGCTCGAGCGCGGCGCGCACGATCCAGGCGACCGGCGCCACCGCGGCCGGATCCAGCCAGGCGCCGGGGCCGCCGTCGCGCAGCAGACGCACATCGAACAGCCGCGGCAGCGCCTCGGCCCGTGGCCACGGGTGGTCCGGGACCCGGTAACCCAGCGTCCGCAGCCGCTCGGCGACCCTGCCGCCGCCGATCCCGAGTTGCATCGCCACCCCGATGACGTGTCCGGCGGGCACCGGCCGGACCGGATCGAGCCAGGGCCCGCCGGCTCGCGACTCGGCGCTGAGCAGCATCCGGACATCGATCGCGGCCGGACGATCGCCGGGCGGCCACCGATGATCGGGCACCCGGTACCCGGCCGCCGTCAGCAGTCCGGCGATCTCGGCCGCGGACCGGCCGAAGCGGTCCGCGGCCACCAGCACGTGCCCCACCGCGACCGGCGCGCCGGGAGCCAGCCACGGCGACTCGTCGTCCAGTTCGGTGCGCAGCGCCGTGAGCAGCCGGTCGAGTTGCGCCGGCGCCAGCGCGTCCAGCGCGGGCCACTCGGCCGCCGGCGCCGGCAGGCCCAGCACGGCCAGCCGGTCCGCGATGTCGCCGGGGCGGCAGCCCAGGGCCCGGGCGGCGGCCAGCACCCGGGCGATCCGCGGTGTGGCCCCGGTGAACGAGACGCTCTCCGGATCCTCCCGGCTGGTCATCCGGAAGTCCGTCGGCATGGCCGGCACCGGCACATCGTCCGCGGACCAGCGGAAACCGTCGACCAGGCCGGCCGCGACCCAGGCGGAGAAGCGCCAGTCGACGATCCGGTCGTCGAGGCGCTGCCGCAGTTCGGCGACGGCGCCGGGCAGCGCCCGGCTCTTGCGGGCCCATTCCGTGCAGGCACGCATCAGCAGTTCGTCCGCGGTGAAACAGCCGATCTCCGACATCGGCACCACCGTCCCGGCCACCGTCCAGCGGGCATCCGGTTCCGCGATCACCGCGGCGCCGATCAGGTCCGCCAGCCGGGGATCGTGGCCGACGAGGGTCTCCAGCCAGGCCAGGGTGTCGCCGGCGAATCCGCGCAGCACCAGCGCGGGCAGCGCGCGCCGCACCAGGGCATCGATGTGCCGGTCGTCGGCGGCGTCCAGGGTCATCGAGCGGCGGTCGACGCTGAGCCGGGGAACGTCGGGGCCGGTCAGGTTCACCACCGTGCCGAATCGACTGTGCCCCGCCCACATCCCGTCGGCCAGCACCGCGCCCGTCGCCCGGCACCACCACATCCCGGACCCGCCGAAGCGTTCCACCTCCGGGGCCTCCCCGACCCCCGCGCCGAAGACGTCGGCGCTGCCCAGCGGTACGCTGTCCGCCAGTTCGCCTGCGGTCCATCGCAATTCACCCCACTCGTCGCGCGCGGTGACGTCGAATTCGGAGACCCACAGCACCCGGCGCAGCAGATCGGTGCACCCGATATCGGCGCGATCGCGGCGCAGGATCAGCCGGACCCGGGTACCGGACTCCCATTCCCACGGCTTGGCCCGCCGGCGCCGGATGCGGGCCAGCGCGTCCGGGCCGCCGATGATCACCTCGAGCGGGTCCTCCACCCGGCCATCGGCATTCATCCGGCGCGTGGTGACGACGAGTTCGTCGGCGAGCATGAAATAACTCAGCACGCCGATGCCGAAGCGGGAGTTCGGATACACGACGATGCCGTATCTCGCCCACTCGTGCTGCTCCTCGAGATAGCCCGGCAGATCGGTGAACCGGACCCCGGCGCGGGCGAACGAGTTCACGATCTCGTTGCGGCCCATACCCACTCCGTTGTCGGCGCACTCCAGATACGGCCGGCCGTCGGCGCCGACACCCCGGTGGAAGTGGATGCCGCCGCGCCACGGCGGCGGGGTCTCGCCCTGCGCGTGCAGGCAGCGCAGCCGGGCATCGCGATAGCGGCAGGCGTCCAGGGCGTTCTGGTACAGCTCGCGGATCGCCAGCGCCGGATCGCCGTACAGGCTGGTGCCCATGAGCAGTTCGCGGACCCGCTCGTCGGCCAGGCGGAACTGGAAATAGCCGCCCTCGTCGTAGGCCGGGCCGTCGGACAGTGCGCCCGCGGTGACCGAATCCGCCGAAAGATCCACCGGCAGACCGGAGAGCAGGTGCAGCGCCCCCTCCACCCGGCCGTTGGGCGCGGCGGCCCGATGGCAGCCGTGCAGCAGCTCCGCCGCATCCTCCACCCGATAGTGCAAGGCCAATTCCAGTGCGGGATGGGCACATTCGGCGACCAGCACCCGCCGACCGCCGCCCTCGGCGCGCCAGCCCGCGGCCCGCACGGTGGTCAGGACGGCGGCGGGATCGATCGGGTCGGCGGTCCCGACGTGGTCCGCCACGATCTCGGGCATCCCGACCGGATCCAGCGCCATCCGATCGGCGAGGGTCAGCACCAGGCCGATCAGCCGGATCCGCACGTCGAACTCGCCGGACTCCCCCGCATCGAAACGCCAGAGCTCACCGACCGGATACCGGACCTCGAAATCGGTGGCCTGGTCGCCGCTGTACCGATGCAGCCGCAGCAACCCCGCCAGTTGCCCGGCCACCGCCGCGGCGGGCAGCCCCAGCACCGTCCCGGTCAGGTCCAGCCCGAGCGCCCGCGCGATCTGCCGCGGGTCGTAGATGTCGGGCTGCCGGGCCAGCCAGCGATGGAACAACCACCACCGGATCGCCGTCGCCGCCGCTTCCGGCCGCGGCGCCGCGGTCACCTCGTCCCAGCCCCGCCGGTACAGCCGCGGGAAGGTCCGCGCGAAATCACGGAAATCGCGGGCGGCGGCGATAGCTTCCGGCACCCTCACCGTCTCCGGCCCTGCCTCGTATCCCGGCCACGGCCCCCGTCCCGGCACCGCCTCATGTCCCGGCAGCGCCTCGCGCCCGGGCGGCACACCATGTCCCGGCCACGCCTCGCGCCCCGGCCACGCCTCGTGTCCGGGCAGCACATCACGTCCGGACCGCGCAGTCGTGTCCGGCTCCGGCCCGGGATCCGGGTGTGCCCCGTAGCTCTGCCGGACCGCTGGATCCGCAATGCCCGGCCCCGCGCCGGAATCCTGTTGTCGCACTGCATGATCGAACGGGATGGCAGCCGCCACCGCTGCGGCGGGGGCCGGGCCGTCGTCGAGGACCGGGCGGCAGGCGGCGACCCAGTACAGCCAGAAGGCTCGGTGGACGAACGGGAAGGCGGCGAGCAGGGCGGCCTCCAGGTGGGTGGGGCGGTCGTCGGGGGCCCTGCCGGCGAAGATGGTGTCGGTCAGGAGGCCGACGCGCTTGGCGACGCGTTCCGGAACCTCGGTGTCCCACCACGGGTCCGCGGCGACCTGCTGCTCTCGGATCGCGGCGACCACGGCGAGGGCGGCGACGAAATCCACCGTCGCGGCGTCGGCGACACCCGTGGCGGTCGCGGCCCAGATCCGGTGGTCGAGAACGTGTCTGCGCCAGCGGCCGGTCGGGCCCGGCGGGTCCACGGGCAGGCCGGTGATCGGCGCCGCCGGACCGGGGGCCGCCAGGACGTGGAAGTAGTTGTACAGGTTGATGATTCCGGCCCGGTCCGCCGCGACGGAGCCGGGCGCGGACGCGGTGATCGTGCGGGCCGGCGGCACCGATGCCGCACCGGAGCCGGTCGCCGGCTGCTCCGCTCCGGTCAGCGAGGGCCCGATGGTGGCATGGTGACGGTGATGTCACCGATGGTCACATCGCTCACGGTGACGCCCGCGACCGCCCCCGGGCCCGAGGCGGTCACGGTGTTGGTGACCGTGACCGGCTGCGGGAGGTCCGGTCGCTGCCTCGCGAGTTCCGCTGTGCGGCCGAGGATTTCCCGCAGCGCCGCGGCGAATTCCGGATCGCGCGCCGCGGCCCGCTCCACGGCCGACCGGACCCGCTCGCGGGCGCCGGATTCGTCGGCGCCGGACCAGGCTTCGTCCTGCACGCGGGTCAGGTCCTCGTCGTCGTCCAGTTCGCCGGCGACGAGGTCGACCAGTTCGCGCAGCGGTAGCCGACCGGCCACCGCTCCGGCGACGGCGCCGATGCCCTTCGACAGGCTCGCCTTGTGCCGCCACATCCAGACCAGATACATCACTGCCATCGCACCGATTTCGATGCCCGTCATCGCTACCACCCCGTAAAATGCGATCGACCGAGGCACTTCAGGTTATCACCCGGCTGCGAGCAGGGCAGACACCTCCGTCACCGCGTCGCGCAGCCGATCGGCGAAATCGTGCATCCGGTCGGCCACCGAGGTGGGAGTGGCCAGGTAGAGATTCCAGCGATCGGGCAGCAGGACGTAGGCGACGCCGATGCATTTCGCGCTGGTGCAGCCGAATCCGAAGAACTGGATGTTCACCGACGGGGCGGAGCTGGTGCTCAGGTAGTCGTCGCGGGTGATCCGCCAGCCGGGGCCGTCGAAGAACGGCATCGGCTCGGTGGCGCCCAGCTCGGCGCCGCGGCGGCGCTGGATCCATTGCAGTTCCCACAGATGCTGTTCCGGCGCCTCGCCGCGCTGGCACTGCTGGGCGCGGGCGACGTGGGCGGCGGCGGCCGCGTCCAGGGCGGCCCGCCTGGCCGCCGCGTCCGCGGCCGGATCGTCCATGGCGGCAACGAATTCCAGGATCTGCGGGGTCACCACCCGCATCGCCTCGGTGCGGCCGCCGCGGTACTGCCGGGTGGCGATCGACTCGTAGGTGGCCCCGATCAGGCCCTTGCTGCGCTGGTGGGCGAGCTGGTAGCACAGCTGCGCGAAGGCATCCGGGGAGATGCCCAGCGCCTTGGCGCGGTCGGTGCCGAAATCCTCGAAGGACACCACGGTGGTGGCGTTGTCCGCCGCGTACTGCGCGAAATCGGCTCCGGCGGCGGCGATCCGAGCCCGCAGCGCCGCGTCGAGGGTGAACTCCAGTGCGGCCGTGGCGGGCAGGCCCTGCACGGTGGCGCCGGAGCCGGCCTCGTGTTCGGTCACCGGCGCCCGCAACAGCGTGCCGACGAAGGACAGGATGGTGGTGCCGTCCAGACCGCAGTGCTCGACGTTGATGCCGGCGCTGCCGTCGGCGAACACGATGAACGACACCGACTTGTCGAACCAGCGGTTGGCGCTGTCGCCGTGCAGCAGTTGATCGCAGGCGTGCAGTTGGTCCGCGGGCGCGACATCCTCGAGGCAGACGCAGAACAGCGCGTCCTCCAGCGCCTCCAGGGTGGCGCGGTTGCCCGGGTCGGCGATCAGCTCGGGGCGCAGCGGCGCCCAGTCCGCGCGGGCCAGGGTGGTGAGATGGCCGACCGAGGCGTCCGCCGGCGCCCGGACCGCCCCGGCCTTCAGCACCGCGCGCAGCCCGTCCACCAGATCGCGATGCGCGTGCGGCACCCCGTCCGGACCGATGACGTCGAGCCGGAAGATGTTGCCGCGGAACAGGACCGCGATGTGGCGCGCCTGCGACGGACCCGGCAGCTCGGCGCTGTAGGGCACCCGCACGGTGTCCTGCCCCACCCCCGGAATCCTGGTCTCGGAGAACAGGAATCGGTTCTGCGCCATCGACAGCGGGCGGCCGCGCTGCACCGCCGGCGGCACGGCCTCGGCATCGAGGAGCAGTTTGTAGTGCACCGCCGCGGTCACGATCGCCGCCGCGCGCTCGGCCTGATCGGCGGCGGTCGACCGGGCCAGCGGGGTGTCGTCGCGGAACAGGAAGAAGAAGTTGGCGTTCAACGCGATCCGATCGCGGCGGCCGAGATAGCGCGACGGCCAGAATTCGTCGAGCCAGCTGTCCGCCCCGGACCGATCGAAGCGCTCCAGATCGGCGTGCAGGACCCGGGCCGGGCCGTCGGCGCGGAGCAGATCGGCCACCGCGCGTTCGGTCTCGGCGAATTCGTCCGGCGTCAGCAGCGGCGCGCTCCACTCCAGGAATCGGGAGCAGCTGTCCTCGAGCGTGGGCAGCGGAACACGCGGCAGGTCGGCGTCGTGGGCGAAGGTCCGGTCGGTCACTGGCGATCCTCGGCGGTCGGAGTGGGCGTGGGTGTCGGTGTCGGTGTCGAGATGGGTACGGAGACGAACAGTTCGGCGTGCAACCACCCGTCGGCCTCGTGGCCCGACGGGTCGATACCGTTGGCGGACAAGGTGCTCACGATCTGCGCCTGCTCGGCTTCCGAGGCGAACCGGCGCTGCCGGAAGGTGCCGGGCAGCCGCTCGGTGCGATACCCCAGTTGCCGCAGGCACAGCTCGATCGGGGCGAAGTCGAACATCCGCAACACGAAGTGTGCCATCCACGGCAGCCGGTGACCATCGGCCGCGGCCACCCGCGCCAGCGTGCGCTCGGTGATGTATCCGACGCAGCCGGTCGAGATCACCAGATCCGCGCCGGCCAGGATCCGGCGCTGCGATTCCGTCGGCGCCGCCGTCTCCAGGTCGGCGTGCACGATCCCGGCCAGCAGCCCGGTCGACGCCGCGTAGCCGAGCGCGGGTCCCGAGGCGTCCATGCCGAGGAAGCGGACGTCGGGCATGCTGTCGGCGGCCGCCAGCCAGGCGCGATCACGGTCCGCGCGGGCGGCGGTGTCCCCGCAGCGGTAATGCTCGGCGAGCGCGCCGACGGTGGTGTCCAGCCGCAGCACGGCCGCGTTCACCCCGTAGGAGCAGCCGAGATCCAGCACCGTGGGCGCGACCCCGGTCGCCGTCCGGTAGTCGTCGATCAACCGGCGGAAATGCGGTTTCGCGACATCCGGTATGCAGTAGTCCAATTCGGACATCCGCCGGTAGTAGTCGCTCGGATCGGCACGCTCGTAGATATCGTCGAAGGAGGCTTTTCCGGTGTTGTGCAACGAGACCGGCACGTAGTGATCCTTGTCAGTCGAGGAGTCGGTCGCCGCGCGCGGAGCGTCCGGCAGCGGCCAGATGCTCCGGTAGCACCCGCCCGAACAGCTGCCGGGTGCGTTCCACGCTGCCGATGACACCGGGATGCTCGCTGTAGGCGAAGATCGCGGTGTGCCGCTCGGCCGTTCCCTCGACCGGAGATACCCGATGCAGGGAGAAGCGGCCCCGGAACAGCTGTAGATCGCCGGGGCGCAGGACCAGGCGGCGGACGAGGTGATCGCCGCCGCCGGTGAGAACCGCCCGCACGTGGTCGAAGTGCTCCGCATGGGGGGTCCGGATGTTCGGGCAGTATTCGAAGGTCCCGCCGCCCTCGGACGGCTGGGTCAGCATGCTGACGGTGAACTCGTTGGTGTCGAAATGCCACGGATGCGACAACCCCGGCCCGACCACGTTGAGGCACAGGCCCGCCAGCGGATCCGCATACTCGTACAACGCCGGGCGGCCGAAGCAGTCGGCCACGAAGCGCCGGAACCGGGAATCGGTGTACAGCAGGTGAATCGAGGCGTCCGCCGGAATCCGATCGCGGGCCACGAAGGCATTGCCGCGTTCCATCACGATCCGGCCGGGATGTCCCACCGGCAGATCCGTGTCCAGTGGAATGTTGTAGGCGTTGACCCGCTCCACGGTGTGATACGCCGACGGCGCCAGTTCGATTCCCTCGGTGCGCAATTGCGCGCACCGGCTCGGGCGCACGAAGCCGCGCAGCACGCTGCATCCGTCCGCCGCCAGCTCGGCGCGCACCCGCTCGACCACTGATTCCCCTGGGGCGCTGCCGTATTCGTCTATCGGATAGCGATCCAGGTCGATGAGCTGTTCCAGGCCGGACGAGTCCGGCTCTCCCCCACGGCCTTCAGCCATGCACCGCCACCTCCGCAGACCGCCCCATTTCCCCATTCTCACCGGATGTGGCGGCGGCCGCGCGAGATTCGGACAATCATCATGAACTGTCACAAACCGACGGGTTGTCCGGTGTCACGATGATGCATGCCGGACCGGTACGGCAATACGGCGTTCAGCTGTACAGCATGAACAGTATTCCGCGGCAATCCTTGACACGGCCGACTGCGCCGTGGCACAGGCCAATTCAGGCCACCGGGGTGGCGAGCACGGCGTGCAGCTCCGGGACGGTCAGTCCGACCAGCGATTCGCGGAACACCCGGCCCGGGGCGGGCGGGACGGCGATCTCGCACGGGACCACCAGGACCCGGCAGCCCGCGGCACCGGCCGATTGCGCGCCGGTCGGCGAATCCTCCACGGCCACACAGTGTTCCGGGTCGGCGCCGAGCAGTTCAGCGGCGCGCAGATAGGGGTCCGGGGCGGGTTTGCCCTCCGGGACCTCGTCACCGCAGACGGTCACCCGGAACCAGTCGCGGCCGACGGTGTCCAGACACAGCTCCGCCAGTGAGCGTTTGGTGTTGGTGACCAATGCCGCCGGAATACCCGCCGCCGCCACCGCGGCGAGCGCGTCCCGGGCGCCCGGCCGCCAGGGCACCGGACCCGCGAACAGTTCGGTGACGCGCTGTTCCAGCCAGCGGCCGGCCGCGGCGACGGCCTCGGGGTCCCGGTCCAGGCCGAGTCCGTCGAAGACGATCCGCAGGGCGTTCGGCCCGGAGGCGCCGATCAGAGAGTGACGGAGTTCGTCGGTCATCCGGCCGCCCAGTTCGGTGGCCAGCTCCCGCACCCCGATATCCCAGAGCTTCTCCGAATCCAGCAGTGTCCCGTCCATGTCCCACAGGACACCGGCCAGCGTCACCGAACACACCCTTCCGTCACGATCGCGGGCCGGACCTGCCCGCCGGCCGCACGACGAGCCGGTGGTCCGAAAGGAACGGCCCCCGGCCAGCATATCGGCCGCGCCGGCACGCTGCCGCACCGAGCCGCCGTCAGCTCGGCCGGGGCAGTTTGATGGCCGACATGTACATTTCGAGGACGGGCCGGTAGAGGTCGATGTCGTCGAGTCGGCTGCCCAGTTCGACGGCGTCGGTGGTGGCGATGAGTACGTGCGCGAAGGTCAGCGCGGGAACGAGCAGGGTGGCGCCGATTCGGTCGCAGCCTTCGACGACGAACTGCGCCAACGCTCGCACGACCTCCGTCCGTTTGGCAGCCACCCGGTCGCGGGCCTCCGGGTTGCGCAGGAGGTACAGCGTGAATTCGTGTCCCAGCGCGGCGTGTTCGCCGCCACCGCGGCCCTCGCTGAGCTCGCGCCAGCGCCGGGCGACCTCGTCGATCTCGTGTGCGCCGACCTCGGTGGCCGCGGACAGCACCTCGGCGAACGTGTCGAAGTAGCGCCGCCAGTACCGGTCGCCGACTTCGAGGAAGAGGTCTTCCTTCGTCCCGAAGTGCTTGTAGATCGCGCCCTTGGTGTAGCCGGCCGTATAGGCGATGTCGTCGAGAGTCGCCGACATGAAGCCCTTTTCGGCGAAGACCTGCTCCGCGGCATCCAGGAGCAGCGAGCGGGTCTGCTCCACGCGCCGTTCCCGGGTCCAGCGTTCGATCATGATCGCCATTATGCCATCGGAATCCCAGAGACCTATTGCCCTCTCAGATACTAGTGAGTATCTTGATGGGACGTCGGCTACCGCAGGGGGTTCCGCTCGATGACCACTTCGCCGAGAAGGCCCCCACCGCGCCGGCGTTCTCCAGTCCAGCGCCGATCCGGCTGCCGTGTCCGAGGTGGCCGGGTGGGGTGCTGTGGTGCCGCAATCCGGAAGGAGACAGTGTCGTGACCTACCTGTCGGAGCAGACCGACGCGCCTGCCGTTACCGAATCATTGAGTGCCGCAACCTCTCTGGGAGTCCCGGCCCGGTCCGGGGTGACGCCGGTCCGGCTCTGGGCCGCCCTCGGCGGGCTGATCCTGGCCTTTCAGCTGTACGTGTGGATCCGATGGATTACCGGCCCGAATTTCGTTCGCGTACCCAAGGGTCCGAGTGATCCACCGACGCTGATGAAGGCGATCCTGCTGACCTGGACCATCGTGATCCTGGTCGGCCTGCCGGTCGGCCTCTACTGGTTCATCGTCCGGCCGTGGCGGCGGGAGCGGCGCATCACCACCGACGGCATGCTGCTGGTGGCCTGTGGCCTGCTGTTCTTCCAGGATCCGCTGCTGAACTACGTCAACACCTGGAGCACCTACAACACCTGGATGTGGAACCGCGGCTCCTGGGTGCTCGACATCCCGGGCTGGCGGTCGTTCGGCGAACCGGGCCACATGATGGCCGAGCCGTTGCTGATGAATGCGCCGGGGTATTCCTACGGTGTACTGCTGTGCACGATCCTCGGTTGCTGGGTCATGCGCCGCACCAAGAAACAGTGGCCGAATATCGGCAATGCCGGGCTGATCGGCGTCCTGATCGTGTGGTCGATCTTCTTCGATCTGGTGATCGAGGGTTTGTTCCTGATGCCGATGGGACTGTTCACCTATCCCGGTGCGATCAAATCGCTGTCGATCAACGCCGGCCATTACTACCAGTGGCCGGTCTACGAGGGGCTGATGTGGGGGGCGGTGCAGGCGGGGCTGTGCGCGCTGCGTTATTTCACCGACGACCGCGGGCGGACCTTCGTCGAGCGTGGCCTCGAACGGGTCCGGGGCCGGACGGTGACCCAGCAGTTCACCCGATTCCTGGCGATCTTCGCCGCCTGTTCGACGTTCTTCTTCGTCTTCTACAACCTGCCCGCGCAGTGGTTCGGGATGCACGCCGAGTCCTGGCCCGCCGATATCCAGAAGCGCTCGTATTTCATGATGGGCATCTGCGGTGACGGCACCGGCCGGTTGTGCCCCGATCCCGCGCTGCCGATCCCGGCGAGGAATTCCATCACCATCGGGCCCGACGGCAAGGTCGTCGTCCCGCCCGGTGTCACGCTGCCGACCATCGTCCCCTTCGTGCACGGGCACTGAAATTTCGACGGAAAGAGTTGGGATGTCGATCGATATGGCTACTGCCGTGCTGTCCGATCCGAGGGCGCCGTTCTATCGCGCGGTCGGTGACGAGGTGCAGGTCTTCCGCGCCGCGGCCGGCCGGGGTCTGCCGGTACTGCTGAAGGGACCCACCGGATGCGGCAAGACTCGTTTCGTGCAGGCAATGGCCCATGAACTGGGCCGCGAGCTGATCACCGTCGCCGGCCACGAGGACATGACCTCGGCGGATCTGGTGGGCCGGTTCCTGCTCCGCGGCGGCGAGACGGTCTGGGTGGACGGGCCGCTGACCCGCGCGGTGCGGGAGGGCGCGATCTTCTATCTGGACGAGGTGGTGGAGGCACGCCAGGACACCACCGTGGTGATCCATCCGCTGGCGGATCACCGTCGGGAGTTGCCCGTCGATCGGCTCGGCGTCATCGTGCCCGCGGCGCCGGGGTTTCAGCTGGTGATCTCCTACAACCCCGGCTATCAGAGCGTGCTGAAGAACCTCAAGGAATCGACCCGCCAGCGTTTCGTCGCCATCGCCCTCGACTTCCCGCCGCCGGAGACCGAGACCCAGATCGTCGCGCACGAAGCCGGAATCGACACCGGCACAGCACAATCCCTGGTCACCCTCGCGCAGGCCATCCGGACACTGGACGGCTCCCCCCTGCGTGAGGTGTCCTCCACCCGGATGCTGATCCTCGCCGGCGGACTCGTCGCGGAAGGACTGAGTCTGCGCAGCGCCGCGCAGGCGGCCGTCGTGCAGACCCTCTCCGACGACGCGGATATCGTGCGGGCGCTCGGCGAGCTCGTCGACGCCGTCCTCCCGCGACCATGACCGGCTCCGAACCCGTCGGTCCCGAACGGTTCCGGTTGCTGGCCGGATTCCTCGCCGGCCGGTCCGTGCAGGTCACCGAGGCGGCGCCCGGGGCGGCGGCGCACACCGACGGCCGGGTCGTATTCGTCTCGGCCGGCCGTCCGCTGACCGAACAGCGCCGCGAGATGCTGGTGCAGAGCGCCCTGCTGGGAATGGGGAGCCTGGAGCCGCGAATCGTCGGGGCGCTGTGGGCACGTCCCGGGGTGGCTCGGCGCTATCTGGCGCTGGAAGGTCGGCGGGTGCTCGCCGACCTGGCCCAACGGCTTCCACTCGCCGCGGACCTCGCCTGCCACGAGGCGCCGAGCACGGCGACCGCGGACGAATCGCTCGCGCTGGCCAGAAGCCGGGCGGCGGTCGCCGGCCCGCCGCCGTGGTTCGGCGTGATCAAGCCGTCCAGACTGCTCGCCTCCGGCGGACCCGGCACCCGCGCCACCGACGCCGAACTGCGCGTGAACTTCGATCCCACCGGCACTCCCGACGCCGACGACGACGGCGACACCGAGCAGTCCGAGCCGAGCAGGATCGCGAAACTGTTCGAGAATCCGCTCGGTTCACGGACTTTGGCGGACTACATCCGAAAATTGCTCGGCAGTACGCGCTCGGCGGGGGACAGCGCGGCCGGCGCCGAGACGCCGGTTCGTGCCCTGCGGCGCGCCGCCGTCGGCGCGCACGGCCGCCCGCTGCCCACGCGAATCCGCTTCACCGACAACGGAAAACCCGCCGCCGCGATCGGGGTCGGTGGTGCCCTGCATCCGGAGTGGGACGTCCACCGCCACCGGTATCGGCCCGAATGGTGCCGGGTCGTCGACTTCCCGCTGACCGTGGCCGCCGACGTCACCGGCGCCGGTGTGCCGCGCGACGAGGTGCTGCGCGCACGCCTGGCCCGCGTCGGTCTCGGGCCGAAGGTCCTGCGTGGCCGTCCCGATGGCGACGAACTCGATCTCGAAGCGCTCGTCGATCTGTTCGTCGACGTGCGCAGCGGCTACTCGCCCTCGGAACACGTCCACCTCGAACGACGGAAACTCGCCCGCGATCTCGGTGTGCTCATCCTGCTCGACGCGTCGGGGTCGGCCACCGACGCCGACATCGGCGGCCGGTCGGTACACGACCATCAACGACGAGCCGCGGCGGTACTGGCCGCGACCCTGGAGGAACTCGGCGACCGAGTTGCCCTCTACGCCTTCCGATCACAGGGCAGGCATGCTGTGCACCTGCCCGCGATCAAGACCTTCGGTCAGCGGTTCGACGCGGCGGCCCGAGCCCGGCTCGAGCGGTTGCAGCCCTCCGGTTACACCCGGCTCGGCGCTGCCATCCGCGGTGCGGGCGACATCCTCGCCACCGCGGCCGGTACCCCGAACCGGCTCCTGGTCGTCCTGTCCGACGGCCTGCCCTACGACGACGGCTACGAGGGCCGCTACGCCGAAGCCGATGCCACGAAGGCCCTCGAGGAACTCCGCATCGACGGAATCGCCTGCCTGTGCCTGTCCATCGGCGCCACCACCACCGCCGACACCCTCGACCGGGTCTTCGGCTCCGCCGGCCACGCCGGCGCTCCGGTGCTGGCGGAGCTGAGCCCACGCATGGACGAGCTGTTCCTGTCCGCGCTGCGGCAACTGGCCGCACCGAGACGGTAGCGGGCCCGGGGCCGGGACGACAGCCGCCCGCACATCGGATCGTCTGCCGCACAACCACATCCACCCGATGTCACGGTGCATCGGAACCGACAGGAGCCGAACAGGCCATGCCCACCCCGGATTCCACAGACCCGCGCTCGGCGCGAACCGGCCCGATACTGGTGACCGGCGCATTCGGTCTGGTCGGCACGGCGACCCTGCGCCGGCTGCTCGGCCAGGGGTACGAGGTCGTGGCCACCGACCTCGATCTGCCCGCCAACCGGCGAGCCGCACAGCGGCTGGCCGACCCGAACCTCCGGATCCATTGGGCGGATCTGACCGACCCCGGTCAGGTGGACGCCGTGATCGGGACGGTCGCACCCACCCACATCGTGCACCTGGCCGCGATCATCCCGCCCCAGTGTTACCGCAACCCACGCCTGGCACGAGCGGTCAACGTCGATGCCACCGCCGCACTGCTGCGCGCCGCCGCGGCGCAACCGGCCCCACCGCGATTCGTCCAGGCTTCCAGCATCGCGGTCCACGGCACCCGCAACCCCCACCGCGCCGACGGACCCCTGCGACCGGATACCCCGATCCGGCCGGTGGACGTCTACGGCGCCCACAAGGCCGAAGCCGAACATCTGATCCGGTCGTCCTCGCTGGAATGGGTCATCCTCCGCCTCGCGGCGGTGCTGAGCGTCGACCTCGACATCGCCGTCAACGCCGATATGCTCCACTTCCAGGCCGCACTCCCCGGAGACGGCCGGATCCAGACCGTCGACGTCCGCGATATCGCCACCGCCATCGACGCCGCCCTCACCACACCGGCCACCGGTGAGGCATTCCTCATCGGCGGCGACTCCACCCACCGGCAACGCCACCAGGACGTCACCGTCGCCATGGCCACCGCGATCGGGCTGACCAATGCCTTCCCCCCGGCCAGACCCGGCAACCCGGACAGGGACGACGACTGGTTCACCACCGACTGGGTCGACACCCAACGCTCCCAGCAGATCCTCGCGTTCCAGCACCACTCCTGGCCCGCCATGCTCGACGAGATCCGGGCCACAGCGGGGCCCCTGCGCTACCTGGCCCGGCCCGTGGCACCCCTGGTACGACTGTGGCTCCGGCGACTGTCGCCCTACCGCGGCAACCGGCAACCGTTCGCCGACCCCTGGAACGCCATCCGGCCCCGGCTCGGCAACCCCTATCCCGAGGATCCGGTGCAAACCTCCCGATAGATTTCACGGGCGGGTCGAATCCCGGACCCGCGGCCGCTGGGTCAGAGCCCGGAGTCGGCGATCAGCATGTGCCCGGTGGACGAGTCGACCCGGAACCAGCGGCTCTCGCTGGAGGTGGAACCGTTGCGCATGGTGTAGGTCAGGGTCGCGACCACTCGGTCCGGGCCGCTCTGGGTCACCGATCCCACCCGCACCGACGAGATGGTCGACCAGAAGTTCGCATACGTCTGGTAGCCGCCGGTCTGGCCCTGGTAGCCCGAGGACAGCATCGACCAGGCGCCGCTGGTGTTGCCGGGGAGCATGCCGTAGTAGCCGGAGATGAACGAGGTCAGGTTCGCGGGCTGGGCCGCGGGGGCCGGTGTGGTCGCGGCGGGTGACGGCGTGGGGGTGGCGGGCGACGGCGTGGGTGCCGCGGGTGACGGCGTGGCCGGTGGTGGCGTGGCCGCGGCCGGTGGTGGCGCGGCGGCGGCCGGTGACGGCGTGGGCGCGGCGGCGGCCGTGGTCGGCGGCACGGTGGCCGGTGGGGCCCCGGCCGCCGTGCCGGGAGCGGCCGACGGCGGTTGCGAGGCGGTGGGCGCCGGCGCGTCCGGGGCCGCCGAGACGGTGGTCAGCGGGGCCGGGATGGCGGCCGTGCCGGAATGCTTGCCACCGGAGGCGAGCGCGACCGCGGCGATGATCACCAGCACCAGCGTGACACCGGCGGCGACCAGGACCAGCAACCGCTGCCGGGCGGCCCGATCCCGCTTCGGGCGGGGGGCGGGCGGCCCCATCGCGACGGGTGTGGCCGCGACCACCGCGGCCACCTCCTGCGGCGGCAGCACCGTGGTCGGCGCGGTGGTAGGGGGTTCGGGGGCGGGCGGCGGCAGCACCTTCGTCGGCGATTCCGGTACGACGGGCTCGCGGCCCTCGGCCACCGCGGCCAGCGCCTGCTGGACCTCGCGCATCGCGGGACGTTCGTCGGGTTCGGAGGCCAGCAGGCGCATCAGCACCGGGCCCAGCGCACCGGCGCGGGCGGGGGTCGGCACGTCGGCGCGGGCCACCGCGTGCAGCGTCGCCAGCGGATTCTCCCCCTCGCCGAACGGCGGCGCGCCCTCGACCGCGGCGTACAGGGTGGAACCGAGGGCGAACACGTCCGAACTCGGCGAGGAATCCTCGCCGCGGGCGATCTCCGGCGCCAGATAGGCCGGGGTCCCGGCCAGGAATCCGGTGGAGGTGACGGTCACGTCGCCGACCGCGCGGGAGATGCCGAAATCGGTGATCTTGGCCGTGCCGTTGTCGGTGACGAGGATGTTCGCGGGCTTCACATCGCGGTGCACGATGCCCGCGTCGTGCGCGGCGGCCAGCGCGTCGGCGACCTGGGCCCCGATCCGGGCCACCCGCCGGGCGTCCAGGGGGCCGCTGTCGCGCATGATCGCGGCCAGGCTCGGCGCGTCGACGAATTCCATCACCAGCCAGGGCTGGCCGTCCTCCTCGGCGACGTCGAAGACGGTGACGGCGTTCGGATGATGCAGCCGGGCCGCGATCCGGCCCTCGCGCATCGCGCGCTGTTTCGCCTCCATGGCCTGTAGTCGCGTCAGGCCGGGATTGAGCAGCAACTGCTTCACCGCGACGGTGCGCCGCAACCGGACGTCGTCGGCCCGCCAGACGACACCCATGGCGCCGGTGCCGATGGGGTCGCCCAGGCGATACCGTCCCGAGATCAGCCGGTCTGCCGTCATGCTGTTGTACCCCTCCTGGCCTCACACGCCGAGCCACCTACCACTGCTGCGTGAAAGCCCGGAAACACGTGGAAAATCTTACGCGGTACGTCCGATGATCACATTACCGACCCGCCGCGCGGGTATCCGACAATGATTGTCGCCGTGGGGAATTCGTGGCTCCTACCACATTTTCCGGGCAGCGCGGAGTCGCTGTTCACACAGCGAATTCGCAGTCGGGCCGTCGCCATTGCGCCGCATGCGGATTCGGGACGCCGGTACCGGCGTGGCGCGCAGACCCCCGCCGGTGACCCGCCGCGACGCCGGGCGGGCCACCGAACCGGACGGCCACGGAAATCAGGCGCTGAAATACTTCGCTTCCGGGTGCAGCAGGACGAATGCGTCGGTGGACTGTTCCGGATGCAGTTGCAGTTCCTCGGAGAGGGTCACGCCGATACGCTCGGCACCCAGCAGTTCGACCAGTTTGGCGCGGTCGTCCAGATCGGGACAGGCGCCGTAGCCGAACGAGAAACGGGCGCCGCGATATCCGAGCTTGAAGTACTCCTGGACGTCGGCGGGATCGTCCTCGGCGATCGCGTGACCCTCCAGCACCAGTTCTTCGCGGATGCGGCGATGCCAATATTCCGCCAGCGCCTCGGTGAGCTGGACACCGATACCGTGTACTTCCAGATAGTCGCGATAATTGTTGTCCGCGAACAACTGGTTGGCGAAATCGGCGATCGGCTGCCCCATGGTGACCAGCTGGAACGGCCAGACATCCACCTGACCGGTCTCGACCGCGTGCTCCCGGGAGCGCAGGAAATCCGCGATGCACAGGAACCGGTCCCGCTGCTGGCGCGGGAAGGTGAACCGGAATCGTTGCGGCGCCTCGGGATTCGGCTCGGACAGCACGATCACGTCGTCACCCTCGGAGACGGCGGGGAAATAGCCGTAGACCAGCGCGGCATGCTGCAACACGCCCTCGGTGGACAGCCGGTCCAGCCAGTACCGCAACCGCGGCCGGCCCTCCGTCTCGACCAGTTCCTCGTAGCTCGGGCCCTCGCCGCCGCGCTGCCCGCGCAGACCCCACTGCCCGAGGAACAGCGCGCGCTCGTCCAGCAGACCGGAGTACTCCGGCACGGCCAGCCCCTTCACCACGCGGGTGCCCCAGAACGGCGGCACCGGCACCGGCAGGTCGGCGGCCACATCGGAGCGGGCCGGAACCTCCACCGGCACCTCGGTGGCCCGGCGCTCCGCGGCGATGCGCTGGGAACGCTCGTGCCGGGCCTTCCGCTCGGCGGCCTTGGCCTGCGCCGCGAGCGCCTCCGGGCTGTCCGGGTCGAGGCCGCCGCCGCGCTTGCGGGTCATGATCTCGTCCATCAGGCGCAGCCCCTCGAACGCGTCGCGGGCGTAGCTGACCTCGCCCGCGTACACCGCGGTGAGATCGTTCTCGACGTAGGCGCGGGTCAGCGCGGCGCCGCCGAGCAGCACCGGGAACTGGTCGGCGACCCCGCGGGTGTTCATCTCCTCGAGGTTCTCCTTCATCACCACCGTCGATTTGACCAGCAGGCCGGACATGCCGATGACATCGGCCTTCTTGTCGTTGGCGGCGTCCAGGATGGCCGAGATCGGTTGCTTGATACCGAGATTCACGACCTCGTAGCCGTTGTTGGACAGGATGATGTCGACCAGGTTCTTGCCGATGTCGTGCACGTCGCCCTTGACGGTCGCCAGCACGATGCGGCCCTTGCCGGAATCGTCGGTGGCCTCCATGTGCGGTTCCAGGTAGGCGACCGCCGTCTTCATCACCTCGGCGGACTGCAATACGAACGGCAGCTGCATCTGGCCGGAGCCGAACAGCTCACCGACGGTCTTCATCCCCGACAGCAGGGTCTCGTTGATGATCTGCAACGGCGGCACCGTCTGCATCGCCACCTCGAGGTCGGCGTCGAGACCGTTGCGCTCGCCGTCGACGATGCGCCGCTCCAGCCGCTCGAACAGCGGCAGCGCCGCCAGCTCGTCGGCGCGCGACGCCTTGGCCGACGCCGCGGACACGCCCTCGAACAGGGCCATCAGCTGCTGCAACGGGTCGTACCCCTCGCGGCGGCGGTCGTACACCAAATCCAGCGCCGTCTCCCGCTGCTCCTCGGGGATGCGGCTGATCGGCACGATCTTCGAGGCGTGCACGATGGCCGAATCCAGCCCGGCCTGCACGCACTCGTGCATGAACACCGAGTTCAGCACCTGCCGGGCCGCCGGGTTCAGGCCGAAGGAGATGTTCGACAGGCCGAGGGTGGTCTGCACCTCCGGATGCCGGCGCTTGAGTTCGCGGATGCCCTCGATGGTTTCGATGCCGTCGCGGCGGGACTCCTCCTGGCCGGTGCCCAGGGTGAAGGTGAGGCAGTCGATGATGATGTCGGATTCGGCCAGGCCCCAGTTCCCGGTGATGTCGGCGATCAGCCGCTCGGCGATCTCCACCTTCTTCGTGGCGGTGCGGGCCTGCCCCTCCTCGTCGATGGTGAGCGCGACCACCGCGGCGCCGTGCTCGGCGACCAGCTCCATGGTCTGCTGGAAGCGGGACTCCGGGCCGTCGCCGTCCTCGTAGTTGACCGAGTTGATCGCGCACCGTCCGCCCAGATGCTCCAGCCCGGCCCGCAGCACCGGGGCCTCGGTGGAGTCGAGCATGATCGGCAGGGTGGACGCGGTGGCCAGCCGCGAGGCCAGCTCCGCCATGTCGGCGGTGCCGTCGCGGCCGACGTAGTCGACGCACAGGTCGAGCATGTGGGCGCCGTCGCGGGTCTGGTCCTTGGCGATGTCGAGGCAGCGCTGCCAGTCGCCGGCGAGCATCGCCTCGCGGAAGGCCTTGGAGCCGTTGGCATTCGTGCGCTCGCCGATCATCATGATCGACGCGTCCTGCTCGAACGGGACCGCGGTGTAGATGGAGGACACGCTGGGCTCGCGCCGCGGCGTGCGCTCGCCGGAGCGCACCTCGGCCACCGCCGCGGCGACCTGCCGGATGTGCTCGGGGGTGGTACCACAACAGCCGCCGACCATCGCCAGCCCGAATTCGCTGACGAAACCGCGCAGCGCCGTGGCCAGGCCCTCCGGGCTCAGCGGGTACTCGGCGCCGTGCGGGCCGAGCACCGGCAGGCCCGCGTTCGGCATGACCGACACCGGCAGCTGCGCGTGCTTGGACAGATGCCGCAGATGTTCGCTCATCTCCTCCGGACCGGTGGCGCAGTTGAGCCCGATCATGTCGATGCCCAGCGGTTCGACGGCGGTGAGCGCGGCGCCGATCTCGCTGCCGATCAGCATGGTGCCGGTGGTCTCGACGGTGACGTGGGTGATGATCGGGATGCGGCGACCGGCCCGCTGCATGGCCCGGCGGCTGCCGATCACCGCGGCCTTCAGCTGCAACAGGTCCTGGCAGGTCTCGATGAGGATGGCGTCGGCGCCGCCCTCGAGCATGCCGAGCGCGGACTCGGCGTACGCGTCGCGCAGCGCCGCGAAGGGAGCGTGGCCGAGGGTGGGCAGCTTGGTGCCGGGGCCCATCGACCCCAGCACGTAGCGCGGGTGGCCGTAGGCGGTGGGGCCCATCTCGTCGGCCACCTCGCGGGCCAGCCGGGTGCCCCGCTCGGACAGATCGCGGATGCGATCGGCGATGTCGTAATCGGCGAGATTGGGCAGATTGCAGCCGAAGGTGTTGGTCTCGACCGCATCGGCGCCGGCCTCGAAATAGGCGCGGTGGATACCGCGCAACACATCCGGACGGGTCTCGTTGAGGATCTCGTTGCAACCCTCCAGACCGAGGAAATCGTCGAGGCTGAGGTCTGCCGCCTGCAACATGGTGCCCATCGCACCGTCACCGATCAGCACACGCCGGGTGAGCGTGTCGAGCAGCGTGGTGTCGAACGACTGCGGCGTACCGGGCGCGGCATGAGAGGACACAGACATACATAAAGAGTAAAGGGACCCGCCGACAATCCGTCGCCGCGCACGGGGTCCCGCCGCCGACGGTGAGGTGCGCCACAACTGCCGGTCGTTCCCGGGGTCCCGGACACGCCGAGTGGAACGACGCAATCGGAGCAGCACACGGCGTGCATCGGCGATATGCAGTGAAAGGGTGCGGGGCTACACCGTAGGCTGACCGGGTGAACGCCAGTGCATCACCCGACCCGGATCTGCCGACGCTGCGTGATCCCGTCCTGGTCGCTGCCTTCGAGGGCTGGAACGATGCCGCCGACGCCGCCAGCGGCGCCGTCGAGCATCTGGAGCTGATCTGGGACGCCGAGCCGCTCGCCGAGCTGGACTCCGAGGACTACTACGACTACCAGGTGAACCGGCCGACGGTCCGTCAGGTCGACGGCGTCACCCGTGAGATCCAGTGGCCGTCGACGACCTTGTCGGTCTGCTCGCCTCCGGGCAGCAACCGCGACGTGGTGCTGCTGCACGGCATCGAGCCCAACATGCGGTGGCGCAGCTTCTGCAACGACATCCTGGAGCTGGTGGACCAACTGGGCGTCACCACGGTCGTCATCCTCGGCGCACTGCTCGCCGACACCCCGCACACCCGGCCGGTCCCGGTCACCGGCACCGCCTACAACAAGGAGGCGGCCGAGCAGTTCAGCATCGAGCAGACCAGATACGAGGGGCCGACCGGGATCACCGGGGTCCTGCAGGACGCGTGCGTACGCGCGGGCGTGCCGTCGATCTCGTTCTGGGCCGCGGTGCCGCACTACGTCTCGCAGCCGCCGAATCCCAAGGCCACCATCGCTTTACTGCACAAGGTCGAGGACGTGCTCGACATCGAGGTCCCGCTCGGCGAACTGCCCAGCCAGGCCGAGGAGTGGGAGAAGGCGGTCGACGAGATGACCGCGGGCGACGAGGAGGTCACCGAATACGTGCGCTCCCTGGAGGAGCGCGGCGACCAGGTCGACCTGAACGAGGCGATGGCGAAGATCGACGGTGACGCGATCGCCGCCGAATTCGAGAAATACCTGCGCCGCCGCGGCGGACCGGGCGGATACGCCCTCTGAACCGATAGATCCGCGCACCCGCCCGGCGGATCGCATTCCGGCCGGGCCGGGTTCGCATGCCTGCCGGGCGGGTTCGCACCTCGGACACCGCCGGTGCGCACCCGGGCACAAAGCCCGCACACCGTTCGCCGGCCGCTCGCCGGGCCGGGCGCGGCGCAGCCGGGCGGCGAGGTGTGGCGCCGCTACACTCCCGCGGGTGACCTCGCCCGCGATCGTCGCGCATCTTCGTCGTTACGGCGATCGGACGGCGGTGGTCCACAGCGGGGACCGAAAAGTCGGGTATCTGCAACTGGCCGGGCTGGTCGGCGAGTTCGCCGCGCGGCTCGGCGGCGAGCGGCGGCTGATCGCGCTCACGCCCGGCAACGATCTCGGTTCGCTGGTGGCCTATCTCGGGGCGCTCGCCGCGGGGTGTGTGGTGCTGCTGACCGGGCCGGGCGCCGACGGCCCGATCGCCGCCTACGATCCGGACATCGTGATCGAGGCGTCGCCGGACGGCGGTATCCCCGTGCCGGACGTGCGGCGCGAGCAGTCGGCGCACGTGCTGCATCCGGATCTGGCTCTGCTGCTGAGCACTTCGGGCTCCACCGGATCGCCGAAGCTGGTCCGGCTGTCGTACCGCAACCTGTTCGCCAATGCGGCCGCGATCGCCCGGTACCTCGGCATCGGCCCCACCGACCGGGCGGCGACCACGCTGCCGATGTTCTATTGCTACGGCCTGTCGGTGCTGCACAGCCACCTGCTGCGTGGGGCGAGCCTGCTGCTGACCGACCGATCCGTGCTCGACACCGAGTTCTGGGCACAGTTCACCCGGCACGAGGCCACCTCCTTCGCGGCCGTGCCGTACACGATCGATCTGCTGGACCGCCTCGGCTTCGAGCGAATGTCGCTGCCGCGCTTGCGCTACCTCACCCAGGCCGGCGGCCGCCTGGATCCGGAGCGGGTGCGCCACTACGCCGCACTGGGGGCCGCCCGCGGCTGGACGTTCGTGGTCATGTACGGCCAGACCGAGGCCACCGCCCGCATGGCCTATCTGCCCGCGGAACTGGCCGCCGAGCATCCGGACTGCATCGGAATCCCGATCCCGGGCGGCCGATTCCACCTGGAATCAGACGAAAGCGACGAAACATCCGAGGGCACAGGAGAACTGGTCTATCGCGGCCCGAATGTCATGCTCGGCTACGCGCATTCGGCCGCAGACCTGGCGCTGGGCCGCACCGTCACCGCATTGCGCACCGGCGACCTGGCCGTGCGCACCGAGACCGGCCTGTACCGGGTGGTCGGCCGCCGCGCCCGATTCGCGAAGATCTTCGGGCTGCGAATCGACCTGCAACGCATCGAATCCGGCCTCGCCGCCGCCGGATACCGAGCCTGCTGCGCCGATCTCGGCGACGCCCTGGCGGTGGTGATCGCCGCCCCCGAACCGGCCCGGACACCGCTGTCCGAGCCGATCCCGCTGATCCGCACCCTGTCCGGACTGCCCGCCACCGCGGTCCTCGTCCGCACGGTCACCGAACTACCCCGGCTGCCCAGCGGAAAACCCGACTACCCGGCCGTCCGCGACCTGGCCCGGCCACCGCGCACCCCGCCCGGACCGACCGGATCCGGCGAGCCGGAGCCCGCCGGCGACGGGCCCGGCCGATCCGCGGGAGTCCGGCTGCCGCGCATCCTCCCGATCGGCCGGGCGATCGGCGGCCGGACCGCGAATCGCGGCGGCATCGGCCATACCACCGGAACCGGGGATGTGCGCGGGTTGTTCGCAGCCGCGCTCGGGGTGGACCGGGCGCGGATCGAGGAGCATCGGACCTTCACCGAACTCGGCGGTGATTCGCTGTCGTACGTGGGGCTGTCGGTGCGGCTGGACCGGATGCTGGGCCGGTTGCCCGTCGACTGGCCGAATCGGACCGTCGCCGAACTGGAGTCGCTCCCCCGCACCCGGCGGCGGGCCGGTTTCGGAGGCCGGGTCGAGACCACGACGGCGCTGCGCGCGATCGGGATCGTGCTGATCGTCGGGTCACATGTGGGGTTGTACGAGGTGTGGGGTGGTGCGCATGTGCTGCTGGCGGCGGCGGGATTCAACTTCGCGCGGTTCGCGCTGACCGAGGCGCCGGCGGCGCAGCGGTGCCGCCGCGCACTGCGCACGGCCGCGTCGATAGCGGTGCCCACCGTGCTGTGGGTGGCGCTGACCATGCTGTTCTGGGACGACTACGGCTGGCAGAACCTGGTGCTGCTCAGCAAGATTCTCGGTCCGCCCGACAGTCCCACCGCGGGCCATCTGTGGTTCGTCGAGGTGCTGGTGTGGTGCCTGGTCGCGGCGGGGCTGCTGGTGCGCGTCCCGGTCGTGGACGCGGCGGCGCGGCGGGCGCCGTTCTGGTTCCCGCTGGCGCTGCTGGCCGCGGCGCTGGTGGTCCGGTTCCACAGCTTCGGGCTGTATTCGGTGCGGGACGCGCCGTTCTCACCGCTGGCCGGCTGGCTGTTCCTGCTGGGCTGGGCGGCGGCGAAGGCCCGCGCCGCCTGGCAGCGCGTGCTGCTCGGCGCGATCGTGCTGGTGGCGATCCGAGGCTGGTTCCCGGGCGAGTTCGACCGGGAACGCCTGATCTTCCTCGGTGTGCTGCTGCTGATCTGGCTGCCCGCGGTGCGGGTGCCCGCGCTGGTGGCGGCCGCCGCCGCGGTGCTCGCCGACGCCTCGCTGTTCACGTATCTGCTGCACTGGCAGGTGTATCCACACCTGAGGCAGCATCCGGCGGTGGCGCTGCCGGTCTCGCTCGCGATCGGTATCGCGGCCGCGCAACTGATCGCGCTGTTGCGGTGGTGGCGTCCGGTTGCGCGCCGGGCGGCGCCGGAACGCCGCCCGGACCCGGCGCCGCACGGTCCGGCGGACTCAGCACTGCACGGTCCAGACCTGGGCGGCGGCCTCCTGGGCCAGTTTCGCGATGAGCAGGTCGCGGGGGATCGTCTGACCGGCAAGGTGTTCCAGTGACGGCACCACCACGTGGTGGGCCTCGGCGCGCTTGAGCTCGGCGGTCAGCTCCGCGAACGCGGTGCCGTCGCCGGGCTCGGACTCGTGGAACGTGACGGCGAAGCACAATCCGGCCGCGCGGGCCAGATCGCACATGGCGTCCTCGAGCTCGGTGACCCGGCCGTCGGCCAGGTCGTCACGCAAGTATCCATAGATCAACGCTTCCACCCGAACCTCCATGCGATTGGGGAGACAGCATCTGTCACGGCACAGCACGGTGATCCGCCGGGAGTTCCGCAGCGCTCACCCGGCAAACCGTCCATCTCGAGGATCCTCTGTCCGGGAATGCAATTGCAGATGTCATTCCGGTGACATCCGATTGCCCTATCCCGGACCATCTCGCGTTAGCTGATGGGATACTAGAAGACGTGGCCGCTGGTGACGAACGACCCGTCTGGGCTGTGCGGATGCGATCCGAACGCGAAGCCCGCGGATGGTCACAAGCCGAAGCCGTCCGCGCCATGCGCGCCAAGTCCTCGCACAACCTACCGGCAGACAGTACGCTGCTGCGGAATTGGCGCCGCTGGGAGTCCGGCGAATCGCGGCCGGACGAGTTCTACGCCCCGATCATCGCCGCCGCGTTCGACACCGTGACCGCCGCGTTCTTCCCGAAGGCCCGGCTCAACCGGGACGACGAACTGCTGTCCTCCACCGGTATGGACACCCTGGAATTCGTCGGCCGCCTGCGCATGTCGGATGTCTGCGGCGCCACCCTGGACGCGCTGCGGATCACCGCCGAACGACTGTGCTGCGAATACCCGTTCGGCGACGCGGCGGCGCTGCACGCCGAGGGCACCGCCTGGCTGCGCCGCATCACCTCGCTGCTGGACGGGCGGCTCACGCTGGCCCAGCATCGCGAGGTGCTGGTGCTGGCCGGCTGGGTGGCGCTGCTGGTCGGCTGCCTGGACCACGACCTGGGCCGCCGGGCCGCCGCCGAGGCCGCCCGGCGGGCCGCGCTGTCGCTGGGACATGAGGCCGAGCATGTCGAAATCGTCGGCTGGAGTGCGGAGATGGCCGCGTGGTTCGCCCTCACCCAGGGCAACTACCGCGGCGCGATCGAGGCCGTCGACGGGGTCGCGGCAAGCACCCAGCGCCTCGGGGTCGCGGTGCAACTGTCCGCGCAGCAGGCGAAAGCCTGGGCGCGGCTGGGCGATCGCGGCCGGATGGCGGCGACGCTGGCCGAAAGCCGGGCAATTCTGGAGCGATTGGACCATCCGGCCAATCTGGACAATCACTTCGTCGTCGATCCACAGAAGCTCGACTTCTACGCGATGGACTGCTTCCGGGTGGCGGGCGACGATCGGCTCGCCGAAACGTATGCGCGCCAGGTGATCCAGGACTCGACCGGTCCGGACGGCGCGATCAACAGTCCGATGCGGGTGGCCGAGGCGCAGCTGACGCTCGCGGTGGTCGCCGTGCGCGAACGCGATCTGGAACGCGCGCTGCACGAGGCATTGCGGGCCTTCACCGGACGGCGGCGTTCCCTGCCCTCGCTGCTGTGGATCGCCGGGGAGACGGCCCGGGAGATGATCGGGCGGTATCCGGGCGATCCGCGGACCCGCGCCTATCTGGATCGGCTGCGGTCGCTGGCCCCGTCCTGAGCGCCGGACCATTATTGTGCGACGAATGGATTTCAGTCTGCGTACCTGCTCGTGGCGGGGGCACGCCACGTACGCGCCCGACGAGACGGAACTGGCCGCGCGCCTGCACGTCTCGACACCCGCCGGCGAGGCGTGGCGCTGCCTGCGCTGCGGTGACTTCGTCGTCGGCGAGCCCCGGCAGCACGGCCCGGCCGACGCCGCCCCGGAGGTGCCGCGCGGGCGGCTGCTGCGGGACCGGTTCATCATGCGGCTGCTGGCCGTGGAACGGGTGCTGCGCGGACTGGTGTTCATCGCGCTCGCCTTCGGCGTCTACAAGGTCCGTCACTCGCAGTCGCAGCTGCGGTCGGCCTTCGATCGCGAGATGCCGCTGATCCGCCCGCTGGCCGACCAGATCGGCTGGAACCCGGACAATTCGAAGATCGTGCACTTCATCGAGAAGGGCTGGCAACTGTCGCCGACGACCCTCACGCTGATCGCGGCGGGGTTGCTCGGCTACGCGGCGATCGAACTCGTGGAAGCGGTCGGGCTGTGGCTGGTGCAGCGCTGGGGTGAGTATTTCGCGGTCGTGGCCACGGCGGTGTTCCTGCCGTTCGAGATCTACGAGCTGACCGAGAAGATCACCGTGGTGCGCGCGGGCGCGCTGCTGATCAACGTGGTCGCGGTGGTGTGGCTGCTGTGGTCCAAGCGGCTGTTCGGGATCAACGGCGGCGGCCGGGCCTATCACGCCGAGCACAGCGAGGAGAGTCTGCTCACCGTCGAGCGCGCGGCGCTGACCGACCCCGGCCGGGTGGCGCAGCCGGATCCGGCCTGAGCGACCGCCGTCCGGCACGCCGATCCCGGGTACGGCGTCGGCGCTCGTGGTGACGCGACTAGTCTCGTGCCGGTGACCGAGTCCGCTGGAGGATTGCTGCCCGAGGCGCCCGGCCTGTTCGACGCTGCTGCCGTCGCGGGTCGTGGCGTCGCCGCCGCGATCGATGGCGGGGATCGGCTGCGGCTGTTCTCCTTCACGGTCGCGGAGAAGCGCGGGGAGTATCTGTGGGTGCTGCGGGCGTTCGACCATGCCCGCGCCGCCTACGTGGTGCTACTGCACGCCAGCGATGTCGCCGAGACGCTGGCGCGGCTCCCGGAGGCGCCGCGGCTCACCGCGACCGAGGTCGGCCCGCTGCTGGAGCAGTTGCACCAGTGGGGGGTGCTGGAGCGCAGCTACGACGGCACGCGCGCGGCCACGCTGGCCGAATATCGCAACCGGCACTACGTCTATCAGTTCTCTCAGACCGGATATCAGGCGTATCGGGCGGTCGCCGAGGTACTCGGCGCGCGGGCGGACGAGGCGGCGCTGTCGCGGCTGGTGCTGCCGGAACTGCTGGCCGATCTGGTGGCCCTGGCCGAGGCCAATCGCACCGGCGACGCCGAGCGGGTGTACCGGATCCTGAACCGGCTCGACACCGCGCTGTCGGAGCTGGCCGACCGGGCCGCGCACTTCTACCTCATCCTCGGCGATCTGGTCCGGACCACCGAGGCGACCCCGGAATCCTTTCTCGCGCACAAGGATGCGCTGCTGGCGCACATGCGCGAGTTCAGCATGGACCTGGCCCGCTACGCGCCGCGGCTGGCCGCGGCGATCGCCGAGGTCGAGGCGACCGGGGTGGCGGAGCTGATCGCCCGCGCGGGCGCCACCGACGAGCGGGTACTGCTGAGTGTGGCCGAGCGCGAACAGGATTGGCGGGCCCGATGGCAGGGCCTGCGGGCCTGGTTCGTCGCCGCGGCCGCCGAGGCGGGGTCCGGCGACACGCACACCGGCACCGAGGCGGAGCGGCTACGGGAGGCGACGATGAGCGCGATCGCGGCGGTGCTGTCGCTGCTGCGGCGCGTCACCGAGACCCGCAAGGGCGGCGTGAGCCGCGAGTCGGCGCTGCGGCACCTGGCGGGCTGGTTCACCGCCGCACCCACCGTGGACAGCGCACACGCCCTGTTCGACGCGGTGTTCGGCCTGGGCCGGCCCCGGCACCTGGCGATGGAACATCCGGATGCCGATGTCATCCCGCCGATCCGATCCTGGTGGGACGCACCGCCGTTGGAGATCGCCCGCACCCTCGCCGAGACCGGGCGTCCGCCCTCGCCCGGCGCGCCCTCGCGGATCCAGCGCAACGACGCCGGGGTGCGGCGACTGCGGCAGGCCCAGCTGGAGGCGCAGCGTGAACGCGCCGCCGCCGCCCGGTCGCTGGCCGCCGCCGACGTCCACGACCGTGCGCTCGACGAGCGCGAGACCGAGGTGCTGCTGCGCCTGCTCGACGCGGCGTCCACGGCGTGGGTCCCGGTCAGCGGCCGGGTCGGCACCACCGGCTCCGAGAGCGGGGTCACCCTCACCGTCTCCGAACATCCCGGCTCCACCGTGGTCCACACCGCCCGGGGCCGGCTGTACCTGAACAACCGCCGCCTCGAGGTCCGCGAGAACACCCGCGCGGCACGGGATTCCGCCGCGCACGGGGACCGGCGCGGCACGGCCGCGGCACAGCCGACTCCGCAGCGGACACCGGCCGCACACCGAACCGGAACAGCGACGCCGGGCGCGGCCGAATCGCGGGCGGTGCCGACGCCGGATCGACGGCGGGCAGCAACACCGGGGCGGCAGGCGCCGGGGGTGGATTCGTGATACATGCCCGCGGCATCGCGCCGCTGGCGCTGGACTCGTATCAGCGGGCGGCGCGGGTGGTGCTGGCCAATCATCTGGTGACCCGCACCTATCCGGATCGGATTGCGCTGCCGTTGATCCGGCGCTGGGCGACCGAATTGCGGGAGGATCTGGCCGAGCTGTTCGGATATCGGCTGGAGGTCACCGAGACCACCGCGCGGCTGTTCCCGGTGACGGACCGGCTGGATCCCGGGCGGCCCGCGCGGACTCCGGCGGAGCGGGTGTTCGACCGGCGGCGGTACGCCTATCTGGCGCTGGCCCTGGCCGCACTGGGACGCGCGGGGGATCAGATCACGTTGTCGGAGTTGGCCGATCAGGTAGCCGCCTACGCGACGCGGGTGGACGGGCTGGAGCTGGCCACCGACCGCGCCGCCGATCGGGATGCCTTCGTGGACGCGGTGGCGTGGTTGTCGGCCCGGGGCGCGGTCACCCTCGCCGACGGCGACGCCGGGGGCTGGGCGGCGGATCCGGAGGCCGGGGAGGCGCTCTACGACATCGACCGGTCGGTGGTGCTGGCGATCTTCCGGCCGCCACGGGCCCTCCAGCATCTCCAGAGCGTGACGGGGCTGCTGGCCGAGGGCGGAACCGATGCGGGAGCGCCGGTTTCGCAGGTGCGAGCGGCCGCCGCGCGACGGGTGCGGCGGGCCCTGGTGGAGCTGCCGGTGGTGTACGGCGAGGAGCTCGCCGCCGACGAGCAGGTGTTGCTGGGGTCGGAGAAACTGGTCGCCGAGGTCGAACTGCTCACCGGGCTGCGGGCCGAGCGCCGCGCGGAGGGGGTCGCGTTGATCGACACCTCCGGGCGGCTGTCCGATCTGCGCTTCCCGAGCACCGGCACGCTCGCGCAGGTGGCGTTGCTGCTGATCGGTGAGATCGCCGATCGGGTACTCGACATCGACGATCCGGTCGAGCGGCGGCCCCGGCCCGCGATCGGGTCCGGGCTCGCCGAACGGCTGGATGCGGCGATCCCACTGGCCACCGTGTTCGAGCCGCTGGCCGTCGATTCCGCTGCGGAGGAGGAGGATTCGGAGGCGGAGCGTCCACCGGTCGCGGAGCATCCGTTCCTCGGCTGGGCCTGGATCCGGGAGACCGTGCAGGCGTTGACCGACCGCTACGGTTCCACCTTCGCCGCGCAGTGGCAGGCCGACGTGCCCGCGCTGACCACCGAGGCGGTCGCATTGCTGCGGCGGCTGCGACTGGTCCAGGTCGTCGAGCCCCCGGCCACCGGACTCACGACCGGCAGGCCCACGACCACCGGACCCGGGACCGGTGGGTCAACGACCATCGGGCCTACGACCGGCGAACAGACGGACGGCGGCCCTGCCGACGAGGGCGGGCTCCTGATCCTGCCCGCGCTGGCCCGCTACCGCGGCGCGATCGTGACGGTGCGCACCCGTGCCGAGACCGAATTATTCGCCTCCGCAACGAAACTCGGCGAGAACACGGCCGCGGGCGGCGCCTCGTGACCGCCGACCGTCGACACTGCCACCGACTCCGCACCGGCAGCGTCACACTACCGGCCGGCTGCGCTGCTCAGCCGACCGCCGGAGCTACCCGGCCGACCGGCGGCGTCACCACGTCGACCGGCGGCGTCACCGCATCGGGCGGCGCGCGGCCGCCGATCGGCCGGAACCACAGACCGAGTACGGAAGGGACGGCGAACAGGTGAGCCTCATCCATGGCGGTGTGCGGTTCGTCCCGACCCGGGCGGGGATCGTCAACCTCTGGGACTATCGCGACCAGGAGTTCTGCTTCGCCGACGGGCGGCTGGTGCTGCGCGGGCCGAACGGGTCCGGCAAGACCAAGGGGCTGGAGGTGCTGTTCCCGTTCGTGTTCGACGGGCGGATCGAGCCGCGCCGGCTGAACCCGTTCGCCGGTGAGGAACGCACGATGAAGTCGAATCTGCTGTACCGCAAACAGGATTCGGCGTATTCGTACGTGTGGATGGAGTTCGCGCGCGGCGACTGGGACGACCCCGAGGTGGTCACCGTCGGCATCGGGATGCGGGCCACCAAGTCCTCGGACAAGGTGACGCGCTGGTACTTCGTCGCCGACGGCCGGGTGGGCGTGGACTTCTCGCTGATCGGCGCCGACGATCGGCCGCTGACGCGTAAACAGCTCGCCGAGCAGATCGGCACCGATGCCATCCTGGACCGGCCGCTGGAATACCGCGCCGCCATCGATGCCCGGATGTTCGGGCTCGGCCTGCAACGCTACGACCAGCTGATCAATCTCATCCTGACGTTGCGGCGGCCGCAGCTGGCCAAGAACCTCGACCCGCGCGGACTGTCACAGGCGCTCACCGACGGCCTGCGACCGCTCGACGATCAGCTGATCCTCGACGCCGCACGCTCGTTCAGCGATATGGAGGAGGTGGGCCGTACCCTGGAGGGGCTGGTGCAGGCCGACACCGCCACCCGCGCCTTCGTCGGCGTCTACCGTAAATACCTTGCTGTGCAGGCGAAGTCGGACGTCGACCAGGTGCAGGCGCGGCAGGAGGCGGTGACCCACGCGAGCACCGCACTGTTCGCGGCCACCGTCCTGCGGGAGCGCCGCGACACCGAACGCACCACCGCGGAGACCCGCGCCGAGGAGGCCGATCGCGGCTACGAACAGGCCCTCGCCGATCGCGAGACATTGCAGCGTTCCGGCGCCTACGAGGGCAAACAGCAGCTCGACGACCTCGCCGACGCGGTCCGGCGGCTGGAGACCTCGGCCGCGGTGCACCGGGACAAGGCCACCAAGGCCGGGCAGGTGGTGGACCAGCGCGCCGGTGAGGCCGACCATGCCCGCGCCGCCGAGGAGGCGGCGGTGGCGGCGCTGACCCGCGGCGAGGACGAGTTGCGGACCGCCGCCGAGGAGGCGGGCCTCGACTGGTCCACGCTGCCGGAAACCGCACGCGCGGAACAACTCACGGTCACCGTGCGCAGTCACGCCGAGGAACGCGACGCCGATGTGCGGGCGGTCCGGCAGGCCCTGACGCTGGTCGACACCGCCGAGGCCGACCGGGCCCGCGCCGAGCGCGCCGCGCAGCGCGCCACCGACCAGCGCGACACCGCGACCGCCGCCCTGGCGGAGGCCGAGGCGGGGGTCACCCTGGCCCGCACGAACACCGCCGCGGCACTGCGTGACTGGTGGAAGACCCACCGAGAGGTGTTCGGCCACAGCGACCTGCTCCCGGCATCGGACGCCACGCAGACCGACCTGCTCCCGGCCCTGGAGGCCGCGCAGTTCGAGGGCCACGACGGCCCCGCACCCGCCGAGATCCTCGCCGAGCGCACCGAATCGCTCACCGACGCCATTCGCGGCCGCCGCGAGCAGTTCCGCACCGCCGCCGCGCAGGCGGCCGCCCGGCTGACCGGACTCCGCACCGAACAACAGCAGGTGGCCGCCGAAAAAGACGATGCCCCATCGCCTTTCGCCACTCGCGGCACTCGCACCGGCCGCCCCGGCGCGCCGCTGTGGCAACTGGTCCGCTTCGCCGACCACGTCACCGCCGACCAGGCCGCCGGAATCGAGGCGGCCCTCCAGGCCGCCAACCTGCTCGACGCCTGGTTGTGCGCCGACACCCCGCTGCCCGCCCACGACTCCGACCAGTTCCTGCTGCCCCTCCCCGCACACCTGCGCCCCGTCGGCCGCACCCTCGCCGACGTCCTGGTGGCCGAGGACGGGATGTCCGCGGCCCACGACGTCGCGACCACCGACCCCGTTGCGTACGAGACAGATTCGCCGATACCCGCGGTACCTCGGGAATTCGTTGCCGCCGTGTTGTCATCGATCGCGCTGCACGACGAGATCCCCTCGGCCGCATCGGGTCCGATCGCCACGGCATCGACGTCCACGCCGGCGGAAGCCACGTCGGTGGCCGGACTTCTCGACGACCCGGACGCGGGCCGCGGCGTGGACCGGGTGGCGGTCGCGCTCGACGGGAGTTATCAGCAGGGCGTGCAGGTGGGCAGGCATGCCAAGGCGCATGCCGAGTTCATCGGGGCGACCGCGCGGGCCCGGCGGCGGGCCTTGCGGCTCGCCGAGCTGGAGGCGGCGATCGGGAACGCGGCCGAGGAGGAGCGGGCGGCCCGGGACGCGGAGCGGCGGGAGACCGCCGAGCTGACCCGGATCTCGGCCGCCGCCAAGGCATTACCGCGCAGTACGGCGGTGCTCGCGGCGCAGCGGGCGGTGGCGGAGGCGGCGGGGGTGCTGCGATCGCGGACCGAGACGGCGGCCCAGGCCGAGCGGGATCTCGATCAGGCCGTGGCCGAGCGCACCGCCGCCGACAAGAAGGTGCGCGCAGTGGCCGTGGCGCATCGGGCGCCGCGCGATCCGGCCGAACTGGATGCGCTGGCCGCGGCGATCCGGCATTTCGAGCACACCGGCACCGCGCTGCTGCGGCTGCGCGGGGATCAGCAGCGCGAGGGTGAGCGGCGCCGGGAGGCCGAGGACCGGCTGGCCGAATCGCGGGATCTGGCCGAGGCTTTCGCCGAGGAGGCCGAGGCCGCGCGCAGCGGATATCAGGAGCAGTCGCGCAAGCTGGAGACGCTGCGGGAGGCGCTGGGCGCCGGCGCCGCCGATATCGACCGGGAGCTGACACTGGCCCGGGAGCGCATCGATGCCGCACGCGCGGAACAGAAGTCGGCCCGCAAGGCGGCCGCCGAGGCGATCGAGGGGGTCGGCACCGCCGAGGGGGCCTATCGGGCCGCGCACGACGCGCTGCGGGCCGCGCTCACCGAACTGCTCGCCGATGTGCGGGCGCTGGCGCCGTACGCGCGCCCGGATCTGCTGTCGCTGCTGGGCGCCGCGCCCGCGCGGTGGCCGGCGGCCGACGGCGCCTGGTCCACCCCGGAGCAGTTGCTGTACCGGATCGAGACCGGTGGCCCGGACGCGGAACCGCGGGTACTGCCCGAGGAGGTGCAGCAGCTGTTCGACGGGCTGTGTGCCGCAACGGCTTCGGTGCGGGCCGGGGAGGCGGTGCGCAAGTCCACCCGCAGCACGGTGACCGCCGCACTCCAGGAGTTCGACGCCGCGCTCGCCACCGCCGGGCAGGACTACCGCCTGCACTGGGATGCCGCCGACGGGCTGACCGTGGTGCAGGTGCACGACGAGCAGGGGGTGGCGGCCCTCGCCGATTTCGCCGACCGCATCGCCGCCGCCCGCGCCGATCAGGAGTTGCTGCTCACCGATGCCGAGCGTCGCATCCTGGAGGACGCGCTGCTGTCCGGCCTGGCCCAGCAGATCCACGAGCGCACCGGCGACGCCAGGGAACTCATCACCCGGATGGGTGCGGAGATGAAGCAGCGCCGGATGTCCTCGGGCAACACCATCGGCGTGCACTGGGTGCTGGCCGACACGCTGTCGGAGTCCGCGCGGGCGGTGTGCAAGATGCTCGACCGGGACGCCTCCGAACTCTCCCCCGGCGATCTGGCCACCGTCCGCGCCCATTTCGCGGCGGAGATCCGGACTGCCCGCGCCGCGCACCCGGAACGGTCCTATCCCGAAATCCTGGCCACCACACTGGATTACCGCACCTGGCGGGTGTTCGCGTTCACCCTGGTCACCGCGGACGGCGCCGAGGATCGGCTGACCGTGGCGCGGCACAGCGCGCTGTCCGGCGGCGAGCAGTCGGTGTCGCTGCACCTGCCGCTGTTCGCGGCCGCGCACGTGATGCTGGACTCCGCGGACCCGCAGGCGCCGCGGCTGCTGGCGCTGGACGAGGCGTTCGCGGGGGTCGACGACAACGGCCGCAGCGAATTGCTGGGCCTGTCGGTCGATTTCGATCTCGACCTGTTCATGACCGGCTACGACCTGTGGATCACCTACGACCACGTCCCCGCCTGCGCTCACTACGACCTGGCCCACTCGGCGGCGGAGAACACCGTCAGCGCGACCCTGCTGGTCTGGGACTCGAGGGATCTGCTCGCCGAACACGACGGCTCCGATCTGACCACGGCGCTCGGCTCGCCCGGCCGCAGGCGGGTCGCGCACACCGTGGAGGGCGGCATCACCTTCGACGAGGCGCTGGAACTCGCGCCCTGACGAAACGGCGAACGGGGCGGGGCCGGATGTCCGGCCCCGCCCCGTCGCGTCTTTCCCGGTGTCAGCAGATGCCGGCGAAGACCGTGTCCAGCGCGTTCGACGGGATGCGCCCGGCGGCGTCACGGATCTGGTCGGCGCTGGGCTCGTCGATCAGCATCCCGTCCGGTCCGATGAAGCCCGCGAGCATCTGGCGGTCGGACGGCGAGGCCTGGTTCAGCAGCGGATCGTACTTGGCCTTGACCGTCGGCCAGTTCTGCTGGACGCACTGCACCTTCGCGTCCGTGGCCCACTCGGCGTCGGCCGACGCGACGCCGACCGAGGTCAGCGCCAGGCTCGCCGCGGTGAACGCCAGCAGGTGAATCGCCCTTTTTACGAACATGTCTTGCTCCCTTCGGGGGTACAGCACGAGGTCTGTGTGGATCCGGTGAAGCACGGCGGTAAGTTCTACCCTGTCCGGCGAGCGTTTCCGGTGACCTCGCCCCGGCAAGTCCGAGAATCACGCCCGGCTACGGCGTGTCACCCCCGCACGCCGGTGAGTTTCTCCGAGAGTTCCCACAGCTGTCCGGCGTGGCCCGGGTCGGTGAGGTAGGGCAGATAGTGGCCGGTGGGCGGGACGTCGTCGGCCGTCCACGGCTGCCCGACGGCACAGTTGTCGAGGTAGAGGCCACCGCGCCCGGCCAGTTCCGGGGCCACCGCCGCCCACACCGAGGTGGCCGCGCCCTGGGCGGCGGTCTTCCAGCCGGGCATGTCGGTGCGCAGCGCCCCCTGTTCGTCGGCCCAGCCCAGTTCCCGGTAGTCGGCGGCGGACAGGTGCCGTTGCAGGTCGGTCATGATCGCGCCCGGCATCACGGCGTTGGCGGTGATCCCCGACGCGCCGTACCGGGCGGTGAACCCGACCGCGAACAGGCCGTTGGCGGTCTTGGACTGTCCGTAGGCCCGCCACGGGTCGTACGGGCGGTCCTCGTAGTTCGGATCGGTGAAATCGACATCGCTGCGCCGGTGCGCCCGGGAGGACAACGCCACCACCCGCGCCCGGTCGGCCGCGCGCAGCGCCGGCAGCAACTCGACCGTCAGCGCGAAGTGACCCAGATGGTTGACCCCGAACTGGGATTCGAAGCCGTCCGCGGTGCGGGTGAACGGGGTGGCCATGATTCCGGCGTTGTTCACCAGCAGGTCCAGCCGCCGGCCCGTGGCCAGATACTCGGCGCCGAAGGCGTGCACCGAGTCCAGCGCGTCCAGTCGCAGGGTGCGGAATTCGACGGCGGGATTGCCGGTCGCGGCGCGCATCGCGGCGGCGGCCCGCTCGCCCCGCTCACGGTCGCGGGCGGCGAGGACGACGCGGGCGCCGGCCGCGGCCAGTGCCCGCGCGGTCTCGGCGCCGATGCCCGCGGCCCCGCCGGTGACGATCACCTCCGTGCCGGTCAGATCGTGGCCCCGCAGCACCTCGTCCGCGGTGCTGTGCTCGTCGAAAGTCATGGCGCGCTCCTGTGTTCCGTTCTTGTTCCGGCTCCAGCGTGCCGCCGCCGCGCGCGGTGACCAAGGCCCGGCGACACCTGGCAGCGGCGCTGCCACCCACGGACGATTTGCCACACTGGTGCGGTGGTGGACGTGGACAACGGTCTCGGGGAATTCCTGCGCGCCCGGCGCGCCCGGCTGCGGCCGGAGGATGTCGGCCTGCCCGCCGGCACGACCCGCCGCCGCACACCCGGCCTGCGCCGGGAGGAACTGGCCGCGCTGACGGGCA
The DNA here is from genome assembly GCF_020176955.2 of Nocardia sp. alder85J. GTDB lineage: Bacteria > Actinomycetota > Actinomycetes > Mycobacteriales > Mycobacteriaceae > Nocardia. The sequence goes on along the minus strand of NZ_JAIUCZ020000002.1, from coordinate 901,245 downwards.
TCGGCATCGACTATCTCAACCGCCTCGAGCAGGGCCGCGAGACCAACCCGGGCACCGGCGTGCTCGACGCGATCGCGCGGGCGTTGCGGTTCAACGAGGAGGAGCACGCGCACCTGTACACGCTGGCGCGGCACGCGGCCGGGCGCAGCGCCCCCGCACGCAGTCCCGATCACACCCTCCGGCCGGGAATCCACCTGCTGTTGCACAACATTCGTCCCTGCCCGGCCTATGTGCTGTCCCGCTACAGCGATGTGCTGGCCGCCAATCCCGAGGGCCTGGCCCTGCACACCGGACTGGAGAAATGGCCGCCGGGACAACGGAATACGGTCCGGTACCTGTTCCGCGACCCGATCACCCATGTGCTGTTCCCGGACCGGGACCGGCTCGCCCGGGTCACCGTCGCCCGGGTGCACCGCCTGTTCGCCGAGGATCCCGCCCCCGCACTACGCCTGCTGATCGACGAACTGCACGAGCACAGCCCCGAATTCGCGCGCCTGTGGGAGCGGCACGAGATCGCCACGCGCACCGGCGATCTCCGGCAGTTCCACCACCCCGTGGCCGGTGATTTCAGCCTGGGCGCGGAAACCCTCCAGCTCGGCGACACCGGCCTCCGGATGACCGTCTACCAGGCCACACCCGGCACACCCGGCGAGCAGGCCGTGCTGACGCTGGCCCGCCATGTCGCGGCGGGTGAGGCGGCGGCGACACCCGACTCCGAGTCTTCGGCTGTCCGAACCACTTCCGGCCAGTAGCTGCGCCGGCACACCACCCGGGTCTAGTGCGCCGCCATCGCGGCGATACGCAGGTCGCGGGTGCGGATCTGGTGGGCGATCATGGCGGTGCGGGCTCGTTCGGCGTCGGCGGCGAGTACGGCGGCCAAGATCTCGCGGTGTTCGATCTCGATCTGCGCCAGGTTGTCCGGCGCGCGGACCTGGTCGGCCTCGAAGGGGGCCATCTGGGCGTCGAGGCGGTCCATCAGTTCGCCGATGGTGCCGTTGTGCGCGGCCTCGCGCAGGGCGTGGTGCCAGTCGCGGTGCAGGCTCAGCGCCGTCTCGGGGTCGGCGCTCGCGACGGCGTTGTCGAACATCCGTGACAGCCGGGCCAGGTCGATCTCGGAGCGGCGGGTGGCCGCGGAGAACGCCACGGCCGATTCCAGGGCGATGCGGGCGTCGTAGATCTCCAGCAGTTCCTCGTTCGTGCGTGCGCGGACCCGGTATCCGCGCGACGCCTGGCTCACCAGGCCCTCGTATTCCAAGCGCTGCAACGCTTCCCGGACCGGCGTGCGCGAGACGCCGAGTTCCGCGCCGACGGCCGCCGGAATCAGCAGCGACCCGGGCGGATACGCCCGGCCGGTGATCCGGTCACGCAACTGTTTGTACGGCGACGACTGCTGGTGCATCGACCCATCTTCCTCTCCTGCGCGTCCGGGCACCGGGCAACGACTACCAGGCCGCGCGGAGCTCCGCCAAGGGTTCGAATCTCTGTGTATACAAATGACGACATTTGCGTGCAGTGATGTCAGTGTTCCTCTCGCAAACCAGCGAACGAGGAGAATCATGCGAACACCACCTCGGCCGATGTGGGTCGGACGCCGTGTCTGACACGCTCGCCACCACCGCCCGGCGATCCGCCGGCACCCGGCGGCGGACCGGCTCGCTGCGCGCGCTGCTGCCGTGGGCCGTGCCCGTCCTGCTGGTCCTGGCCTGGCAGTGGGCCGCCACCACCGGCGCCGTCGACGCGACGATCCTGCCGCCGCCGAGCAAGGTGCTCGGCACCGCGCGCTCGCTGTGGGACGACGGTGAACTGCCGCGCTATCTGCTGGCCAGCGTGCGGCGGGTGGCGATCGGATTCGGGATCGGCGCCGCGATCGGGCTGGTGCTGGGTTTCGCGGTCGGGTTGTCCGGGATCGCCGAGGCGCTGGTGGACCGGACGGTGCAGATGCTGCGCGCCGTGCCGCACCTGGCGGTGGTGCCGCTGCTGATCGCCGCGTTCGGGATCGGCGAACTGCCCAAGATCGTGCTGGTCGCCCTCGGCGTGCTGTTCCCCGTCTATCTCAACACCGTCGCGGGGATCCGGGCCGTCGACCCGAAACTGGTGCAGCTCGGCCGTTCCTACGGGCTGCGCACTCCCGGATTGATCCGCGAGATCGTGGTGCCCGGCGCGATGCCGATGATCCTCACCGGAATCCGGTACGCGCTCGGGGTGGCGTGGCTGACCCTGGTGGTCGGCGAGACCATCGCCACCAGCGACGGCATCGGCTATCTGGCCCAGAACGGCCGCGATCTGCTGCGCAACGACCGCATCGTGCTCGCGATCCTGCTCTACGCGCTGGCCGGGCTGATCGCCGATCAGCTGGTCCGGCTGCTGGAGCGGCGGGTGCTGCGCTGGAATGTCAACTACCGGAAGGACTCCCGCCGATGACCGGCGCACGCCAGGTCGGGCTCGAGCTGTCCGGGGTCGGCCACCGGTACCGGGACGCCACCATCCTGCACGGACTCGACCTCACCATCGAGCCGGGCGAATTCGTCACCGTGCTGGGACCCAGCGGCGTCGGCAAATCCACGCTGCTGCGGCTGCTGGCCGGTCTGGAACAGCCCGGCACCGGGCGGGTCCGGTCCATCGGCGACCGGACGGCGCTGTGCCGCATGATGTTCCAGGAGGACCGGCTGTTGCCGTGGAAGTCCGTGCTGGACAACGTCCGGCTCGGCGTGCGTGGCCGCCGCGACCGCGCGGTGGAGCTGCTGGACGCGGTGGGACTGGCCGGGCGGGAACGGGATCGGCCGCTGGAACTGTCCGGCGGGCAGCGCCAGCGGGTGGCGCTGGCCCGCGCGCTGCTGCACCAGCCGGACGTGCTGCTGCTCGACGAACCGTTCGGCGCGCTCGACGCCATCACCCGGGTCACCATGCAGCAGTTGCTGGAACGGCTGCTCGCCGAAGCGCCCCGCACCGTCGTGCTGGTCACCCACGACGTCGAGGAGGCCCTGATCCTCTCCGACCGCGTGCTGCTGCTCACCGGCGACGGCATCACCCGCGACCTGCGCATCGACGGCCCCCGGCCGCGCTCGCGCGGCGACGCCGGACTCGCCGCGCGCAAGGCCGAACTCCTCGACGGGCTGCTGGCCGCCGACCGCGCGGTGCACACCTGAGCGGATCGCTCACACCGGTCCGCACACCACCCGGGCACACCCTCGGTACCCGGGCTCCGCTCCCGTCCCACCCCAACGGAAAGGTTTCCCACGATGTCACCCACCCTCAGCAGGCGCGGATTCGTCAGTGCCGGCGCCGGATTGCTCGGGCTGTCCGCCCTGGCGCTCGCGGCCTGCGGTAAGGGCTCGAGTTCCGGCGGCAAGGACGACGCACCGCTGACCCGCGTGCGGTACGCGCTGATCGGCGACGGCCGCGCCGAACCGGGCACGGTGCTGCGGAACAAGCTCAGCGGGGTCGATATCGGCGCGGAACTCGGTGGCGTGCAATTGGAATGGCCGACCGGCTTCCCCGCCTCGCTGCCGGTGATGGAGGCGATCAAGGCGCACAGCGTCGACTTCTCGTTCGCGACCGCCACCGCGGTCATCTACGCCATCGGCGGCGGGGTGCCGATCGTGCCGCTGGTGGCATATCCGTTGCCCGCCAGCGAGGTCGAGATCCTGGTGCCACAGGGGTCGCCGATCCGGTCGGCCGCCGACCTGAAGGGCCGCCGGGTCGCCGACCAGCGGGGCACCACCGGAACCTACAGCCTGATCAAATATCTCGACTCCGCCGGCCTGACCATCGGCGACATCCAGTACGCGAATCTCACCGCCGCCGACGCCGAATCCGCGTTCGCACAGGGCAAGGTCGACGCCTGGATCACCTGGCAGCCCACCGCCGAACTGGCCCGCCGCCGGCACAACGCCGCGACCCTGCCGAACGTGCGTACCTACGACTACGCCTTCTTCGTCGCGAGCGAGTCGTTCGCGAACAACCATCCGCGGCAGGCCGCCACGCTGGTCCGGGCCGTCCGCGACGCGCAGCGCTGGATCGAGGCCGATCCGGACGCGTCGGTCGCCGCGTTCACGAAGCTCGGCGGCTTCGGCGACAACCAGCTGGAGGCCGACGTGTACCGGGATCTGGTGAAGACCCGGCGGCTGTCGTATTCCGGTGCGGGACAGTTCACCTCGGTCGGGCACGACGCCATCGCGGGCACCCAGGACCTCGCCGACAACTTCCACCGGCTCGGCGTCTACCCCGACAAGGTGGACGTCACCACCTGGTTGCAGGATTCCCGATTCGATTCCATCAAGCGCGTCGTCGACGCCGAACTGGCGAAATAGGTTGCGATCCATCATGTCCGACACACAGATGCATCTCGCCGCCTTCGTCACCGCCGGTCCGGGCCGCCCGGGTGGCTGGCGCTACCCCGGTTCGGTGCCCGGCTGGCTGCACCAGGGCTACTACCAGAACATCGCCCGCACCCTGGAGGAGGGCCGTTTCGACCTGGCCTTCTTCGCCGACATCCTGTCGGTGCCGCACCGTTTCGGCGGCAGCACCGACAGCCAGTTGCGCAACGGGGCGCTGGGCTCGCTGCGCCTGGATCCACTGCACGTGCTGGCCTCGATGGGTGCGGTCACCGAGCGGCTCGGGCTGGCCGCCACGGTCTCGACCACCTACGCGCAGCCCTATACCGTGGCCCGCTCCTTCGCCACCCTGGACCATCTCACCGGCGGCCGCGCGGCCTGGAACATCGTCACCTCGTTCCAGGAGGCCGAGGCCCGGAACTTCGACCGCGACAGCCAGTTCCCGCGCGCGCTGCGCTACGAACGGGCCGACGAATTCCTCGAGGTGGCCGGGAAGCTCTGGGACAGCTGGGACGACGGCGCGCTGGTGCTGGACCCGGCGGCACCGCTGTTCGCCGATCCCGAGCGGGTCCGCGCCGTCGACCACGCCGGCGAATTCTTCACCGTCCGTGGGCCGTTGAACGTGCCGCGCCCGCCGCAGGGCTATCCGGTGCTGATCCAGGCCGGGGCCTCGGCGAAGGGCAAGGATTTCGCCGCCCGCTGGTCGGACGTGATCTTCTGTAGCCACGCGTCGCTGGAGTCGGCCCAGGCGTTCTACACCGAGATCAAGGAGCGCGCGGCCGCGCACGGCCGCGATCCGCGCACGGTGAAGATCCTGCCCTCGATCACCCCGATCATCGGCCCCACCACCGCGATCGCCCGGCAGCTGCACGACGAGCTGTTCGATCTGGTGCCGCCGCTGGGCGGCCTGTCGACCCTCGCCTACCACCTCGACGTGGACCTCTCGACGTTCCCGCTGGACGAGCGACTCCCGGAGGTGGAAGTGCCCGGCGTCGAGGGTCACTACCGCGAGGTCCGGGAGATCACCGAACGCGACGGACTGACCCTGCGCCAGCTCGGCAAGCAGTACGGCGGCCGGGTGGAGGGCGGTTTCGTCGGCACCGCCGCGGAGGTCGCCGACGGTCTGGAACAGTGGTTCACCGGCGGGGCCTGCGACGGGTTCACCGTGCAGGCCCCCTACCAGCCCGGCGGATTCGAGGACTTCACCCGCCAGGTGGTCCCGGAGTTGCAGCGGCGCGGCCTGTTCCGCACCGAGTACACCGGCCACACCCTGCGCGACCACCTCGACCTGCCCCGCGTCGAGTCCGGCGAATGGACCCGGCGCATCCCCGCGGCCCGGAAGGCGCTGTCGTGAGCGCCGATCCGGCATCGGGTTCCGGCACTGGGGCCGCCGTGGCCCGCGACGACTCGGCGTCCCCGGCCCATGTGACGAGCGGCGCCCCGGCACCGGCGGCGAACAATGCCGCCGCAGAGGACAACTCGGCCTCGGTGTCCGCGCACACGATCGCGGGGACACCGGGCCGGTACGTGCTCGATGCCCGCGCGAACCACCTGATCACCGATTCCCGTTTCGGCTCCGGCGAAGCCGTCCGCGCGGGCGAACTGCTGCTCGGCGCACTGGTGTCGTGCGCCCTGGCGAATATCGAGAACAACGCCGCCACAGCGGAACTCCCGATCACCGGGGTCCGGGCCGAGGCGACGCACGCCCGCGATCCCGAGGACCCGACTCGCTACGTGTACACCCGGATGACGGTGCGCGTCGGCGGCGTCGACCAGCCCACCGCCGAGGCGCTGGCGGCGAAGTACGCGGCCACCTGCCCGATCTACAACACCGTATTGCGCGGCAGCGGAATCGAACTGGCGGTATTCGCCGACCGAGCGCGGTGATTCCCCCGGCAGGTCCCCGCCGGGGGAATCACCACTTCACACGTCCAGGATCTTGCCCGGGTTCAGGATTCCGAGGGGGTCCAGGGCGCGCTTCACCGTCGCCATGATGTCGGCGGCGGCGCCGTGCTCCTCGCGCAGGTACTGCTTCTTGGCCAGGCCGATGCCGTGCTCGCCGGTGGCGGTGCCGCCCACGGCCAGCGCGTGCCGGACCACCCGATCGGAGAACTCCTTCGCGGCCGGATAGGTGGCGTCGGTGTGCGGCACGATCACGTGGACGTTGCCGTCGCCGATATGTCCCGCGACGCTGACCGGGAGACCCAGTTCCGCGCCCAGGGCGGTGGCGGTGGCGACCGCGCCGGCGATCTTCGAGAACGGGACGGCGGTGTCCGTGATCAGGAAGCGGTGCCCCGGGAACATCAGCTTGACCGCGAAGAACAGCGTGTGCCGGTCCTCCCAGAGCGCGTGCCGATCGGTGTGGCTGTGCGCCGCCGCGATCTGCTGCGCCCGGTTCGTCTCGCACACCCGCCGTATCTCGGCCTCGTCGGCGGCCGCGGCCGGAGCCGAGGCCGCCTCCAGGTCGATGAACAGCGCGGGCGTCTCCGGATGGCCGGTACCGCGATAGGCGTTCATCGCGACGACGCTGGGCCCGTCGACCAGCTCCAACCGGCTCACCGGCAGCGCCAGGCCCAGCATGTCCACCGCCGCGGCCACCGCGTCCTCGATCGTGGGGAACGAGATCCGCAGGGAGCGCAGGAATTCCGGGATCGGATGCAGCCGCACGGTCAGCTCGGTGATGATGCCGAGCGTGCCCGCCGACCCGATCAGCAGATCCTTCAGGCCGTATCCGCTGGAGGTCTTGCGCACCGCCCGCCCCAGCCGAGCCGCCGTGCCGTCGGCGAAGACGGCTTGCAGCGCAAGCACATTCGCTCGCATTCCGCCGTAGCGGACGCTGGTGGTGCCGCTGGCGTTGGTGGCGGCCATGCCACCCAGCGAGGCGTCCGCGCCCGGATCGACGGTGAACTGCACACCGAATTCGGCCGTGGCGGCGTTGAGCCGGGTGCGGGTGACACCCGGCTGCACCGTCGCCGTGAAATCCTCCGGATCGACCTTCAGGATCGAATCCGCCTGCGACAGATCGAGAACCAGCTCCGCACCGTCGGCCAGCAGATGCCCTTCCAGGCTGGTCCCGGCGCCGTGCGCGATGACCGGCGTCCGGGTGTCACGGGCCCAGGTGACGACGTCGAGCACGTCCTGGTGGGATTTCGCGTACACCACTCCCCGCGGGCGCCGCCCGAGGCGCCCGGTCTCGTCGGTGGTGAACTGGTCCAGTACTGCGGCGCGGGTATCGACGTCGAAAGGCGGCCGGGCGGGCGATGATTCGGTGAGAGTGGTCATTCGCGCTCCAGGATCGTGGTCACGAGCATGGTGTGGTCCTCCATCCGGCGTGCGATGGTCCAGCCCAGCTCCGCGAAGGCCGACTCGTACGCCTGACGAGACCACAACTGCACCCCGGTGAGTGCATGGTAGATCTCGTAGGTCGGCGAAAACCATGGCTGCTGGTTCCAGATCGGGGCCTCCACCAGGTAGCCGTCACCGATCACCAGCCGGCGCAGATTCGGGAACCACTCCATCCAGCCGCGCAGCACCGACTCGATGCCGCCGCCGTCGCTGGCCAGCTGATGCAGCAGGAAGAACGACATCGCGGTGGTCACCGCCTCGCGGTCGACCGCGCCCAGCCAGGCCGGCAGTTCCGGCTCCGGCTGTACCGAACCGGCCAGCAGCGTGATCCGATCCGACAGTCCGCGCGCGGCGGTCGCCGCGGTGGCGTCGGCGATCACGCCGGTCTCGATGTCGACGCCGAGGAACCGTTCCCGCGGCGCGAGGGTGGCCAGCGCGGTGACCCGGCCCGCGTCGGCGCAGCCGAGATCGATCGTGCAGCCGGGGGTGCCGGTGGCGATGGCCTGCCCGATGGCGGCGAAGAACTCCGGCCGCCGCCGCGCGATGTCCGAGCAGCCCAGCGCCACCGCGCCGGGATCGGTTGCGGCCGAGATGTATTCCTCGTGCGCGTTGGTCGACACCTGGCGGAAGGTGGGCTCCCAGCCGCGCACCGCCACCCGCACGAAGCCGCGGTTCTTGCCGACGTCGTGCCCGGTGTGGGTGAGCTGGTAGCGATGGCCGCGGCGGGCCAGGAATCCGGCCCGCATCAGGCCGTCGGCCACGGTCTGCTGGATGCCGGTGGTGGGCACGATGCTGTCGCCACCGAGCAGGGCCGTCCACCAGCCCCAGTCGTCCGCGGCGACGATGAGGAACCCGGCGGTCTGGCCCTCGATGACGTCACGGATGGTGAATTCACCGGCGGAGGTGGCGGAATGCTGGACGAGTGGGGTCACTGCGGTCATGATCGAACTTCCTCAGAATGCGGCGACGGCGATCGCCTGGATTTCGATGAGCAGCCCGGCGATGGGCAGGGTGGTGACGGTGGTGGTCCGCGCCGGTGCGGCCGTCGGGAAGTACGCGGCGAAGGCGGCGTTCCACGCGGGGAACCACTGCCGATCCGCCAGATAGCAATCGAGTTTCAGAATCTGTTCGCGGGTGCTGCCCGCGTCGGCGAGCGCGACGTCCAACTGCCGGAGCACGTCGGCGGCCTGCTCGTCGAATCCGGTGGCCGACGGCGTCATGGTGGCGGTGTCGACCGCGGCCAGCCCGGAGGTGAACAACAGTCCACCGCCGCGGCGGGCCGCCGGGAATCGCGGCGCGCTCACGAAACCCCCACCGAGACACCGGGTCCCCTCACGACCCGCTGCCGGAGGCGAGCCGCCGCGACACGCACGGCACCGCCTGCTCCGGTCAGGACACCGCGTGCGGTCACGACACCGCGTGCGCCGGTCACGACACCGCGTGCGGTCACGGCACCGCCTGCTCCGGTCACGACACCGCGTGCGCCCCTCGGGCCTCCGCCTGCGGCGCTCGTGTCGCCGCCCGACGCCCTCACGACTCCGCCCGCAGCACGCGCGCGCGGCCGATGTCGGCCACGGTCGCGGTCCCGGCCAGGATCATCAGGGTGCGCAACTCCTCGGTGAGTAGCTCCAGCACCCGATCCACACCGGATTCGCCCGCGGCGGCCAGCCCGTAGAGCGCGGCCCGGCCGATCACCACCGCGTCCGCGCCCAGCGCCAGCGCGACGAAGATGTCCGCGCCGGTGCGGACGCCGCTGTCCAGCAGGATCGGCACGTCCGGACCGGCGGCGGCGCGGATGCGCGGCAACATGTCCAGACTGGCCGGCGCCGGATCCACTTGGCGGCCACCGTGATTCGACACCACCAGACCGGTGGCGCCGATCTCCAGCGCCCGCTCGGCGGCGGCCGGGGTGAGAATGCCCTTGGCGATCCAGGGCAGCCCGAATGCGGTCGCGGCCTCCGCCAGCTGCGTCCAGTTCCACACGGTGGCACCGCGTTTCAGCAGCTGACCGAAGACCTCGGCCACCCCGGGGGCGCCGTCGGCCCCGGTGAGGTTACCGGCGAAGAAGCGCTGGTCCGGGTCGAACCGGTTGCCCATGTTGCGGGTGCGGAAGCCACCGACGGGGCAGTCGACCGTGACGCACAGCGCCTGGTAGCCCAGCCGCCGCACCTGCGCGGCGACGTCGCCCGCGTGGGCGAACGGATGCACCTGCGCGATCCGGGCCGCCTCGGGCGCGGTTTCCCGCACCCGCCGGTACGAGTAGCTGCCCGCCTCCGGCACGATCGCCAGCGCCCCGCGCCCCGCCGCGGCCCGTGCCACCGCGAGATGCCCCTCGGGGTGGAACAGGCCGTCCCCGCCGAACGGCGCGGTCAGAATCGGTGTCGCCAGCGGCATCCCGAGCAGTTCGGTGGCCGTCGACGGCGCACCCACCCCGCTCATCGGCTCCGGCAGGATCCGCCACTTCTCGAACGCGGTGCGGTTGGCCCGCAACGTGACCTCCTGGCCCGCACCGCCTTCCACGAAGTCGAAGACCTCTGCGGGCAGCGCGGCGGCCGCGGCCCGATGGATCTCCTCGAGCGTCCCGAAGGCCACCCCGGTCGGATAGAAACTGTCCAGCTGCGCGGTCACGAGGCCACCGCCGCGGTGCGGCCGATCACCGAATTGCGGCGGCCGTAGCCGAGATAGAGCGCGATCCCGACGGCACTCCAGATCACGAAGCGCAGCCAGGTCAGCGCCTCGAAGGTGGTGGCCAGCCAGATGCAGCCCGCGATCGCCAGCAGGGGCACCAGCGGCATCAGCGGGGTGCGGAACGGCCGCGGCCGGTCCGGATCGGTGCGGCGCAGGATGACCACGCCGATCGAGACGATGACGAAGGCGAACAGCGCACCGATGTTCACCAGTTCGGCGACCGTGCCGATCGGCAGCAGCCCGGCCACCGCCGCGATCACGATGCCCAGCACGATCGACAGGCGCACCGGGACGCCCCGGGCGCTGGTGCGGCACAGCGCCTTCGGCACCAGTCCGTCGCGGGCCATGGCGAACACCAGCCGGGTCTGGCCGTAGAACACCATGAGCAGGCCCTTGGTCAGCGCGATCACCGAGGCCACCAGGATGACCTTGCCGATCCAGCCGGCGCCGATGGCGGCCAGCGCGGTCGCGACCGGGGCGGAGTTGTTCAGGCTCTGATACGGCGCCACGCCGGTCAGCACCGCGCACACCGCGATGTACAGCACGGTGGCGATCACCACCGAGCCGATGATGGCCCAGGGCAGGTTGCGGCGCGGATCGCGGGTCTCCTCGGCGGTGGTGGCGACCACGTCGAAGCCGAGGTAGGCGAAGAACGCCAGGGCCGCGCCGGCGGCGATACCGTGCACGCCGAAGGGCATGAACGGAGTCCAGTTGCCGCCGTGCAGATGCGGCACGCCGATGGCCACCACCAGCACCAGCACCGCGATCGTCAGTGCCACCAGGGCTTTCACCACCGCGGCGGCCACCTTCACCTCGAACACCAGCACCGCGACCAGGATCGCCACGATGATCACCGCCGGGAGGTTGACCACGCCGCCGTCGCTCGGCCCCGCCGATATCGCCTTCGGCAGGCTGACATCGAACAGCGATTTCAGTGTGGCGCCGAACAATCCGGACCAGCCGATGGCGATGGCCGCGGCCGCCACCGCATATTCCAACAGCAGATTCCAGCCGACCAGAAAGGCCGGCACCTCACCCATCGTCGAATAGGTGTAGGTATAGGCGCTGCCGGAAACCGGTGTCATCGAGGCCAATTCGCTGTAGCACAGCGCGACGAGAACACAGATCACCCCGGCCAGGACGAACGACAGCATGATCGCCGGGCCCGCCTTGGTCGCGGCCGCGATTCCGGTGGTGACGAAGATGCCCGCGCCGACGATCGTGCCCACCCCCATCGCGATGAGGTCCACCCTGCCCAGGCTGCGTTTGAGGCCGCTGCCCGGGTCGGCGGAAGCGTTCGAGGCTTCGGTGCTGCGCACGCGGAAGGAGGTCGTACGGCGCAGCGCTGCGGTGCCGACCCGGGTCGATGTAGCCATGGTGGAAATCCGTTCCCGAAATGTATTTCCGAATACGTATCCCAGTGAATCAACCCGATTTTTTCGGCCGGTGAACCCGTGTAACGAACCGGTTTCCATTTTTCATGGGATCTATTGTGCCACAACATATTTCGCGCACGACGAGGGCGCACGGCGTGGTGTTCCGTGCGCAATTCCGGGCATGCCGAATATCGACTCCGGGCCGGAATAAAGACCCGAATTCTCCGGGAAAAAGAATTATGCGATTGTGCTGTCGGTAGTGACGAACGGGGAATCCGGCGTGCGCTGCGCCGCGCGCCGCCGGAGAACGGCCGTGGCCGCGGCGATGACGATCAGGATGGCCGCCCCGGCCGGCACCGCGTCACGCATCGAGGCGACGGAGGCGACCGCGCCCAGGGCGACGGTGCCGACCGCCGCGCACAGGTACGCGACGGCGGCGAAACGGGAGGACAGGCGGGCGTGATGCTCCGGCGGCGTCGCCGCGCTCACGATCCGCAGCCCGCTGCGGTAGGCGATGCCCTGTCCGCAGCCGGCGATCGCGCCGCCGCACAACAGCAGCGGCAGGCTGGGCAGCCATGCCACCGCCGCCGCGACGAGCACCCCGGCGACGATGATCACCTGAGCGGTGATCGGTTCGGCGGGAAGACGATTCGGCGGCAGCAGGCGTTGCGCCAGCCAGGCCGCCACCAGATACAGCACCACGGGCAGGGCCAGCAGCGCGAGATTGCCGGTGCCCAGCAGTTCGGCGCCGTAGCTGGGCAGCAACGCCACCACCAGCCCGGCCGAGACCCACGCGGAGATGCCGACCAGATACCCCGCCACCGCCGGCTCGGCCGCCATCGACGCTGTGCCCGTGGCGATCTCGACCGGCGCGGGCCGCACCGCGCGATCGGACCCGGCCGCCACCGCGACCGCGGCCAGCAGCACCGCATGCCCGGCGTAGACCGCGACGCCCGGCGCCGGCAGATACTGCGCGACCGCCGCGGCCGCGAATGTGCCCAGCGCCGAACCGAATACGGTGGCGCTGGCCATCGCGGTGCGGCCGCGCTCCCCGCGGCGCTCCAGGATCAGGCCCGCCAGCGATCCGGTCACCAGCCCCACCGACAACCCGGCCAGCACCCGCGCCACACAGGCCACCCAGGCCGAATGCGCCAGTGCCATCGCACAGTCCGCGGCGACCCCGCAGGCGCTGCCCGCGCCGATCCGCCACCACCAGGCCGCCCGCGACGAGGGGGTGCCCAGCCACAGCAGGGTGGGGGTCAGCGCGATCAGGTACGCGGCGAAGATGACGGTGATGAGCAGCGGCGCCAACGCCCAGGCATGGCGGTAGTACGGCATCATCCCGGTCGCGAGATTGGGTTGTGCCATGATGAGCACCAACAGTGCCCCCGGAGCCGCTACCCTCATCAAGCCTCCGAATCGAGGAGATCTTCTCGATTCGAGAATAGAGAAGTGAGAAGAACTTCTCTATAGCTCAGCGAATGCGCGCGCTGTGTCACCCGTCACACCGAGACCGGGCCCCGGCCGACGACCCCACACCGCCCGCAACCCGCCCGAACCACCCGAGCGGGACGGCGAAATCGCCACCCCCGCAACACATTCCAATTCACCCCGGCCCGCACCCGGGCCCGCGGCCACACCGCGGTGGCTACGACGCCGCCACCGGACCGCCACCGGACCGCCCGCCGCGCCACACCACCCCTCGTGGCGCGGCGGCACGAGGCTCGCGCAGGATGGTGGGGTGCCAGTGAACACCCGCAGCGACGCGCAACGCAGCCGAATACTGCTGGTCGGCGCGGTCGGCAGCCTGCTGACCACCGGCCGGGTCGGCTTCTCCATCCCCGAGCTGGCCGCCGAGGCAGGCGTGGGCGTGGCGACGGCCTACCGCCACTTCCCCAATCCACAGGACGCGATGCAGGCGTTCCATCGACGGGCGATCGAACAACTACTGGAGGCATTCGGCGCGATCGGCGAGGGCCACGAACCCGCCGAACGTTTCCGCCGGGTCTGCCGCACCTGGGTGGAGCAGGCCACGCAGTGGGGCGCGGCCATCCGCTACATCCGCAGCAGCCAGGGTTTCGTGGAGCGCCTGGCCGCCGGCGACGAATCGATCGTCGCCCTGCACGACACTCTGGCCGGAGTACTGGACGCCCTGGCCCGCGACGGCCGCTCCGCCGAACCCGACATCGGCTACGCGGTCCTGCTGTGGATCACCATCTTCGACGAACGCGTGGTCTACGACCTCACCGAACATCGGCACTGGTCGGTCGGCGAAGTCACCGACCGCCTGACCCGCGCGGTAGCGGGCGCCCTCGGCCTGGCAGTCTGACCGCCGCCGCACCGGCGGTGCCCCCACCCCCACGGTGTAACCGCGAATTCGCTACGGCGGCCCGATGATCCGGGTCCAGGCGTCGGGCCGGTCGGTGGGGCTGACCACCGTCGGCGCCGGCGCGGACGGCTGATCGTGACGCGCGTATCCCAGCCAGCCGGTGCCCACGAACACGGCGAGCAGCAGCGCACTGGGCATTTCGACCAGTAACCAGCCGCGGGGCCACTGCGCGCCGCGGCGAGCCGCTGACGCGCCCTGACCCGCCCGGCCGTGCTCGGATCCCACAGCGTCCGCCACCCGAACCCTCCGTCCCTCACCGATCCGGCCGCCCGGCCGGGTGCCGGCACGCCCACCACACTCCAGGATGCCGAATCACCACGCCCACCGCAGCGATTCGACCCAGAATAAGCCCACCGCCACGATAACCGTCAGCCGAGAGCCAGACAGTTGCTCAGCGCTCCCCCGCATCCCCCAGCATCGGCGGACAGGACGCACCCGGCACGGTAGCCACCTCGAAATGCCACCACTCGTTCTGATACGTCCGGCACAACCCCCACCGATTCCCGTTGGCCTCCAGCCACTGCGCCCCCTCCCGCGGCGCGACATCCACCGCCCGCCCCTGCACATGCGTGGACTCCTCCGGCGGCAACACCCACCGCCGCGCCGCCTCCGGACTGCCGTACGTGGCAATCCCGTCCTCCCACAACTGTTCCTGCTCCGCGGGAGTCCGATACCCCGAGTTGATCCACAGCGGCACCCCCTCGGCATGCGCCTGCTGCTCCGCCAGCGTATAGGCCCCCGCCAGCACCGGATCCAGCCCGCCGGTCCCGTCCGCAGCCCCCGCAACCCCCTGGAGCAACCCCACCGCGACCACCGACCCGGCCACCGCCACCACACCCACACTCTGTCGCAACATGCGCAGATGGTATCGGCAAAGCGACAATCCGGACCGAACGAAGCGTTTCCCCCCGGCCCGACCCACCCGAACAGTTACCGTGACACCCGGACACGGCATACGTACCCCACGACCGAGGAGGCGTCATGGCGGTACCGATGACAGCGAACATAGCGCTGGCCCTGGCAGGCGTCCTGGGCCCCGCCACCCTCATCGCCCTCACCGCCCTGTCCCCCACCCGCCACCCACACCTCCCCGCCCCCACCCCCGCACTCCACACCCCCGCACACCCCGAATCCGCCACCAATCCCCCGGCCTAGCAAACCTCCCCGCACCCCGCTCCGCCCCGGCCACACCCCGCAGCCCCAACCCCGGGCCCACCCCGGCCACACCCCGCAGGCCCAACACTCCAGTTCACTGCCCACCTCCCCCTCAACTTGCCGCACCAACAAGCAGCCCAACACCCGCAACTCCCCGCTTCGCGATCACCAATTCGCAGGCCGAACACCCCCAGTTCGCTGCCCGCCTCACCCCCAGTAACGGTCACCGTTCCACAGGCTCACCCCGACCCGCCTTCTTTTCCCGCCGCACCCTCCACCCCGGTCACCCCCAAGCAGCCCCGGCACCCCCGAGTTCTTTTCCCACCTCACCCTCCAACGCGGTCACCCCCGAATAGGCCCGACATCCGGCCCGCCCGCTGAGGGCCCGGTCACCACCAAGTAGGCCCAACGTTAATGTTCTCGGCCCGTCTCGATTCTGGACTGACGGAGCGGGGGAGCGAAGCGGAGGAGCGGAGGAGGGAAGAATCGAGACTGAGGGGCCGAGAACCCGCCGGAGCGAAGCGGAGGCCAAAAACACAGCCGGTCACCACCAAGAAGGCAAAACCCTCAGTGTCCCCACCCCGACTCCGTCCCGAACCCACAAACCACCCCCCACCCCAAAAACTCAAACCCGCTCAGCCGACCGAGTCCGCACCGTCAACGCAATAGGCTTCTGAGTCTCCGCAAAGAAGTCGTTCCCCTTGTCATCCACCACGATGAACGCCGGAAAGTCCTCCACCTCGATTTTCCACACAGCTTCCATGCCGAGCTCCGGATACTCCAACACCTCGACACTCTTGATGCAGTCCAGCGCCAACCGAGCCGCCGGCCCCCCGATCGACCCCAGATAAAACCCCCCGTGCTCCTTGCAAGCCCGAGTCACCTGCGCCGACCGATTCCCCTTGGCCAGCATCACATACGACCCACCCGCAGCCTGGAACTGATCGACATAAGAATCCATCCGCCCCGCAGTGGTAGGCCCGAACGACCCCGAAGCATACCCCTCCGGAGTCTTGGCAGGCCCCGCATAGTAAACAGCCATCTCCCGCAAATACTCCGGCATACCCTCCCCCGAGTCCAGCCGCTGCTTGATCTTCGCATGCGCGATATCCCGCGCCACCACCAGCGGCCCGGTCAACGACAACCGAGTCTTCACCGGATACTTCGACAACTCCGCCCGAATCTCCGCCATCGGCCGATTCAAATCGACCCGAACCACGTCACCACCGAGGATGGCGTCCGTCTGCTCCGGAAGATACTGCGCCGGTTCACGTTCCAACTGCTCCAGGAACACCCCCTCGGCAGTGATCTTCGCCAGCGCCTGCCGATCCGCCGAACACGACACCGCCAGCGCCACCGGACAACTGGCCCCGTGCCGCGGCAACCGGATCACCCGCACATCGTGGCAGAAGTACTTCCCGCCGAACTGCGCCCCGATCCCGAAGGACTGGGTCAGCGTGAAGACCTCCTCCTCCAGCTCCAGATCCCGGAACCCGTGCGCGGCCATGGACCCCTCGGTGGGCAGGTTGTCCAAATAGTGCGCCGACGCATACTTCGCGGTCTTCAACGCGAATTCCGCACTGGTACCACCGATCACGACGGCCAAGTGGTAGGGCGGGCAAGCCGCCGTCCCCAGCGAGCGGATCTTCTCGTCCAGGAACTTCAGCATCCCGGCCGGATTCAGCACGGCCTTGGTCTCCTGGTACAGGAACGACTTGTTGGCCGACCCGCCCCCCTTGGCCATGTACAGGAACTTGTACGCCGGATGCCCCGGATCCCCCGGCGCAGAATACAATTCGACCTGAGCAGGCAGATTGTTCCCGGTGTTCTTCTCGTCCCACATGGTGATCGGCGCCAGCTGCGAATACCGCAGGTTCAGCTTCGTATAAGCATCGAACACCCCCCGCGAGATCCACTCCGCGTCGTCGACTCCGGTGAGCACCCCCTCGGACTTCTTGCCCATCACGATCGCGGTGCCGGTGTCCTGGCACATCGGCAGGATGCCACCGGCGGAGATGTTCACGTTCTTCAGCAGGTCCAGCGCCACGAAGCGGTCGTTGCCCGAGGACTCCGGATCGTCGATGATCTTGCGCAGCTGAGCCAGATGCGCCGGCCGCAGGTAATGGCTGATGTCGTGCATGGCCTCGGCGGTGAGCAACCGCAGCGCCTCCGGCTCCACCTGGAGGAACGTGCGCCCACCGGCGGTGAACGTGCTGACCCCCTCGGTGGTGATCAGGCGGTAGGGGGTGTCGTCGGCCCCGATCGGCAACAGATCCGAATACAGGAAGTCGGGCGCTGACACTGTTCGCACTCCTCGCACTGTGGGCTGTGGAGGGGCCCGCGGCAATTCGGCGCCGGGCTCACATCAGCCGGGTGAATCCAAGCATCCGAACTCTAGCCAGCGCCCGCCGCCGCCCGGTGGTCAGGCAAGCCTAATCTTCATGCGCGCCAACCAAAAAGGTTGCACCTTCAACGCTGAGCGTGTACCTGTCGAGTGACCCGCGATGCAGGGGCGCATCGCCGTGGTCGACCGCCCCGACAGCGACCTGGAGAGGAACCGTGACCGAACCCCGATGGCTCGACGAGGTCGAGGAGCGCGCCTGGCTCGGGTTCGTGTTCACCCGCGACCTGATCGCGGCCGCCGTGGGGCGGGACTCCCTGCGCCGCTCGAACTTGACCTACGTCGAGTACATCGTGCTGGCACGGCTCGCCGACGCGCCCGACCATCGGCGCAGTTTCGCCGATCTCGCGGCGGTGCTGGAGTGGTCGCAGAGCCGGCTCTCGCACCAGATCACCCGAATGGAGAAGCGCGGACTCGTTGCCCGCGAGTCGATCCCGGACGACGCCCGGCGCACCGCGGCGGTACTCACCGCCAAGGGCGCGGAGGTCCTGGCCACGGCCGCCCCCGCACACGTGGCGAGCGTGCGCCGGCACATGATCGACGTGCTCGACCGGGAACAGCTCACCGCGCTGGCGGCGATCTACGACTCACTGCTCGCACACCATCGACGGCCCGCCGATCGGTACAACCCGCGCATCGATCTGCGGGGCCAGCACAACGGCAGCATCGGGTGAGCCGACCACCGAGGGTGGCATGATCTCCGTCGGTCGACGTTTGGTTTGTGCCCCATCGGGTACCGAGTAAGACTAGGCTCGCTGCTGTCGGTGACAGCAGCCGCCCGTCCGAGCAAACTTGACGAGTACCACCAGACCTACCCTTACGAAAGGGGCAGGAG
The DNA here is from genome assembly GCF_020176955.2 of Nocardia sp. alder85J. Taxonomy (GTDB): domain Bacteria; phylum Actinomycetota; class Actinomycetes; order Mycobacteriales; family Mycobacteriaceae; genus Nocardia. Next base: position 882,722 of record NZ_JAIUCZ020000002.1, on the reverse strand, counting down.
TTTCCATGTCCGACGTGTCCATCGGCCTCTCGGCGGATTCGTTGTCGACCGTTCCGGTCGAGAACCTGCTTCCGCAGCTGGTCGAGCACCTGCGTCAGAATCGTACCGAGCTGCGCGAGGAATGGGCCCGCCGCATCACCGACGTCCAGCTGCTGACCGCCATGACGCCGGAGGAGATCTTCTCCGAGGCCACCTCGATCTACGACAACTACGTCGAGGTGCTGGAAACCGGTAGCGTCGAGGCCCTCCAGGCCTACGCCCGCGACCTGTCCGAACGCATCATCCCCCGCGGCGTCGAGACCGAAGAGGTCATCGGCATCGTGCTGTTGCTGCGAGATGTGCTGGCCCGCAGCCTGTTCGAGAAATACCAGTCCAGCTTCGATCTGCTGAAGCGAGTCCTCGACGCCTACGAACCGGCCGCCAACCGCATCGCCAACACCGTGGCCGTGTCCTTCGTGCAGGAGCGCGAGCGCGTCATCCGGCAACAGCAGGAAGCCATCCGCGAGCTGTCCACCCCGGTACTCCAGGTGCGCGAGCAGCTGCTGATCCTCCCGATCATCGGCGTGCTGGACAGCCAGCGGGCCCGCCAGCTCACCGAACAGCTGCTGCGCGCGATCCGGGCCAATCGCGCCAAGGTGGTCGTCATCGACATCACCGGTGTCCCGGCGATCGACTCCACCGTCGCCAACCACCTGGTGCAGACCGTGGACGCGTCGGGGCTGATGGGCGCCAGCGTCATCATCACCGGGCTGTCCTCGGAGATCGCGCTGACCCTGGTGACGATCGGACTCGACCTGTCCAAGATGAACGCGGTCGGCGACCTGCAGGGAGGCATCGAGGAAGCGGAGCGGCTGCTCGGATACGACGTCACCCGCGTCACCGAGCGCGACGGACGGTAACGCGAGTCGAGCCTATGCCGGTACCCATTCTGAAGCAGGGCACATTCCTCATCGCATCCGTCCAGTCGGCGCTGACGGATGCGGACACCGAGCGGTTGCAGGACGACCTGATGAAGTACGTCAGCAAGTACCGTGCACAGGGGATCATCGTCGATGTCACGGCGATCGACGTGATGGACTCCTTCGCGGCCCGCTCCATCCGCACCATCGCGCACATGACCAAGCTGCGCGGCGCCGAGACGGTCATCGTCGGGCTGCAACCCGAGGTGGCCTTCGCCATGGTCCAGCTCGGCCTCACCTTCGAGGACATGCACACCGCACTGGATCTGGAGGAAGGCCTGGCCTGGCTGAACAGACAGCTGCGCCGCCGCGATCGAGACGGTCGTGACCGTGGCCGCTGACAACATGGTGATCGCGGTGAAGGTGTCCAACGACATCGTGACCGCACGTCAGGCCGGGCGAGAACTGGCAGCCAAGCTCGGTTTCTCGCTCACCGACATCACCATGATCTCGACGGCGATCTCGGAGGTGGCCCGCAACATCACCAGTTATGCGGGCACCGGCGAGATCAGGATCGTCGTGGCGGATCGGGACGGCAGACGTGCACTGGTCATCCAGGCCCAGGACAGCGGGCCCGGCATCCCCGACATCACCCGCGCCCTGGAGGACGGCTACTCCACCGGCCGCGGGCTGGGCCTCGGATTGCCCGGAGCCAAGCGCCTGATGGATCGGCTCGACATCGACTCGGCCCCGGGCCAGGGGACGCTGGTGGAGATGTGGAAGTGGGTGCCCTCCGGTGCATGAGGACGGATTCATCGGCACCGTGGAATGGGCCGTGACCGGCCGGGCACTGCCGGGCCAGCGCGACTCCGGTGACCGTGCCGCGGTGCTCGACGCCGGCGGCGGCTCGGTGCTGTTCGCGGTGCTGGACGGACTCGGCCACGGCAATGCCGCCGCCGACGCGGCCGCGCGGGCGGTGCAGGTGCTCGCGGAAAATCGCGGCGAACCACTGGATGTGCTGATGCTGCTGTGCCACCGTGCGATGTCCGATACCCGCGGGGCCGCGGTCTCGCTGGCGATGTTCACCGCCGGCGACCGGCTGCAATGGCTGGGCGTGGGCAATGTGGAGTCCCGGGTGGTGGCCGCGGGGCCGGGTAAACCGGTGGTCCGGGCGACCGCCCTGTTGACCCGCGGCATCGTCGGCTATCTGCTGCCGCCGAACCTCCAGACCCAGACGGTCGCGGTCCGGCCCGGCGACCTGCTGCTGATGTGCACCGACGGCATCGTCGACGACTACGTCGAACAGATCGATATGGCCGCCTCGACGGCCGACATCACCGATGCCATCGTGTCCGTGCACGCCAAGGACACGGACGACGCGCTGGCCCTGGCCGCGCGGCACCGCGGGCACACGGTGGCGATCTCGTGAGCTCCGTCCTGGCGGCCTTCCGCACCGACTACGCGAGCGCGCTGCGGCTGCACCTGGACGCGCCGAGCCAGAACACCCTCGCCGAGGGCTACGAGCTGGGGCGACGGGCGCTGGTGGAGGGGGTCAGCATCCTCGACCTGACCGAGCACCACTTCCGGTTGCTCGACCGCGAGGGCCTGAAATCCGAAGCGGCACTGGAATTCCTGTTGCAGACCCTCGCCGCGCTGGACGTGGCCACCCGCGGATTCCTGGACAGCACCCGCAGCTACGAACAGCAGCGGCTGCGGGTGGAGGATCTGGAGGGCCGCGACGCCTTCCGCACCGCGCTGGTGGAGTCGTTGCAGGACGGTTTCTTCGTCGCCGACGCGCAGGGCGCGATCACCGAGGTGAACAGGGCGTTCGGCGCGCTGACCGGGTATGGCCCGGACGGGGTGCCGTATCCGCGGCCGCACCCCTGGTCGGACGAGGATCCGCGCTATCCGGATCTGGGTGCGACGCTGACCACCAGTGATACCGCCCGGTTTGTGCTGCCGGTGCGGCATCGCGACGGGCGGCGGTTGTGGCTCGCGGTCAGCACCTCCTCGCTGGTGCGGCCGGAGCACGACGCGCAGATCTACGTCGGGACCATCCGCGACGTCACCGCCGAACAGGACGCCCAGGCCCGTGACCAGGCGGTCTCGCAGCTGGCCACCGCCGTGGGCGCGGCCACCAGCGTGGTCGAGGTGCTCACGGTGGGGCTGGAGGAGCTGCGCCGCATCACCGGCGCGGAGGCGGCGGTGGTGTCGGTGTGGCCGAACCGGCACACCGGACCGGAGCTGTACGTGTCCGGCGGCGAGGGCGCGCCGGCCCGTCAGGTGCTCGACGCCCAGGCCCGGGTGCTGCTGGACCGGGCCCGGCTGCGGCCCGGCCGTACCATGTTCGCGATCCCGGAGGGCGCGGCCAGCTCGGAGGGTATCGTCGCGCCGCTCGGCGAGACCGCCGACGCCGCATTGTGGCTGCGCTTCGCCGCGCCGCGGGTGATCACCCCCGGCGACTGGGTGCTGTACTCGCTGCTCGTCGGTCAGGCCGGCCTGGCGGTGCAGCGGGCCCGCAACTTCGATCAGGCCCGCTCCACCTCGCTGACCCTGCAACGGGCGATGCTGGGCCCGATCGAGCTGCCGCCGCGGTTCTCGGTGCACTACGAACCCGCGCTGCCGCCGCTGGAGATCGGCGGCGACTGGTACGACCTGGTGCCGTTGCGCGACGGCACCATCGGCATCGTGGTCGGCGACTGCGTCGGCCGAGGACTGTCGGCCGCCGTGGTGATGGGCCAATTGCGCACCGCCGCAAGGGCTCTGCTGCTGCGTGGGGCGGGCCCCGCGCAGCTGCTGGCGGAACTGGACACGGTGGCCGCCCGGATCCCGGGCGCGATGTGCACCACGGCGTGCGCGGCCATCCTGGATCCGGCGCGCGGCGTGGTCCGGTACTCCAGCGCCGGGCACATGCCGCTGGTGCTGGCCGAGCCGGGCGACAAGGGCCGGCTGCTGGAGGGCGGCCGCTCGGTGCCGCTGGCCACCTTCGATCCGCCGCAACGTCCGGAGACCACCACCGCGCTCGGGCCGGGGTCGACGCTGGTGTTGTTCACCGACGGCCTGGTGGAGCAGCGCGGTATCGACATCGACGACCGATTCGATCAGCTGGCCGACGAATTGTCCGGCGCGGCAACGTTGTTGCCGCGCGAGGTGGCCGACGCGGTACTGTCCCGGCTGCGCCCGGCCATCGGCTACGACGACGACGTGGCGATGGTGGTGTACCGGCAGCCGCCGCGCGCGCTGCATCTGGACCTGCCCGCCGAGGCGAACCGGCTGTCGGCGATCCGCCGCGCGCTGGCGACCTGGCTGACCGGCGCCGCGGTGCCGCACGAACTGGCCCTGGACCTGGTCGCGGCGGCCAACGAGGCGTGCAGCAACAGCATCGAGCACGCCTATCTCGACGGCGCACTGGGCCGGATGACCATCGACGCCGACTGCACCATGGAACAGGTGACCATCGAGGTCACCGACACCGGGGTCTGGCGGCCGCTGCCGGAGGATCCGGGCCATCGGGGCCGCGGCATCGCGATGATGCGGGCACTGACCGACCAGCTGATCATCGACAACGGCGGGGTCGGCACGCGCGTTCGGCTGATAGCGAAACTACCCGCCGTCGCGGTGACCGCCGCCGGGCGAGTATAGCTCCGGCAAACTGGGTAACCACGGCTCTGACGCAGTTGTGACAGCCGACACCCATTTGCCAGCTACTTGGCAGTAATAATCGGAAAAAACGCCGTACCAGGGCTTTTCACATTTCCGACGGCGGAAAATCGCCGACCAAAGTGCCCGACGATGCAGCGGGAAGCCCGGGTTCATGGCAGATTGTTCTGTTGTGACCAACACTTCCGGAGACGCGTATCCCCTCGCCGATGCGATGACCACCTCGGTCTCCGTGCAGGACGAGGCGACCGTATTGACGGTGGCCGGCGAGGTCGACCTGGCAACTGCCCCCGCCCTGGAGACCGCGATCGAGACCACCCTCGCCGCCGCCCCCACGGCGCTGATCATCGACCTGTCACAGGTGAGCTTCCTGGCCTCGGCCGGAATGGCCGCCCTCGTCGCCGCGCATCAGCGCGCCGGCGGATCGACCCGCATCGCGGTGGTCGCCGACGGACCGGCCACCAGCCGCCAGCTCCGCATGACCAATCTGGATCAGGTCTTCGCCGTGCACAGCACCCTGGCCGAGGCCGTCGCGGCGTTGCGCGCGCACTGACCGGGGTCTCGGTCCGGTACCTCGGAACCCGTCACCCGGCACCGGCAGGTTCGCAGCCGAACCGTTTCCGTTCCGAATTCGCGAATTCCGCGGCAGCACAAGCAGATTCGCCACCTCTCGCACAGTTTCCGGGACCGCTCGCGCAGCGATGCGCGGATCGGCGAGTTGACCTCGTCGCGCTGCTGCGCTGAAGTAGATGTCCGGGCAGGCCGCGGATTTCCCGGCCGTACAGGGGGTTCGCCGTGACTTCGGGTGCGGTGAACGATGTCGCCGAGGGGAGCGTGATCGGTCGTGGCGGATCGGGTGAACGTCGATCCGGCGGTGCTACAGCAGGCCGCGGACGGGATCAACGCGATCATCGGCGAGCTGGCGGATATCGGGACGACAGAGGCCGCGACCACCGGCCGTGGTTTCGCCCTGCTCCGGTTGTCCGGCATGCAGGCCGGTGAACAGTCTGTACACCAAGAGTTTTCGACATTCACCAGCCGCTGGTCGTGGGGTATCCGGACGCTGGTGCAGGCCGGGAACACGATCGCGGAGATCCTGGGTCTGGCGGCGGGCCGATTCCACGACACCGAACAGGCCAATTCGACGGCGTTGAAGGAATCCGTCACCGATCTGATGGGCAACCCGTACCTGTCCAAGGACCAGATCGACGCCCGCACCTGGTCGGGCACCGTCGCCGACAACGGTGTGGACGACATCCTGCACCCCGACTACCGCGCACAATCGTTCGACAACGCGGCCGCGCGCATCGGCCGCGACGGGCAGGCGATCGCCGCGGTCGCCCCGGACGCCGCGGAGAACGTCGGCCTCCCGTCGCACTGGCACTCCGGCGACGCGGCCCGAGCAGCCCAGATCGTCGCCGGTCCGGGAGGACACCAGTAGTGGGCCTGTTCGACAGCATCGGCGCGGCGATCGACAAAGCGAACGACACGATCACCCGCGTCGAGGGAAAGGCCGAAGGCGCGACCTACGACGCAGCCGCCTCGGCGGCACGGGCCTTCGGCGCGAACGGTGTTGCCGCCCAACTCCAGCACGCCGCGGAACAGGTGGTGGACGCGTCCGGGGGCACGGTCACCGAACGGGAACTGGGCGAAACCGACGATCCCACCGAGCTGATCCACGGCGATCCCGCCGCCATCGCCCACGTCCACGATCTGTTGCAGCAGCTGGGTGACTCGCTGGAGAAGACCGGCGACGCCCTGCGCAAGATCGACGTCTCCGACTGGATCGGCGCAGCGGCACAATCGTTCCACACCGAGTTCGAGAAGCAGCCGAAGCTGTGGTGGACCGGTGCGGACGCCCTGCACAAGGCCGCCGGCATCCTCGATACCTGGTACCACGGGATCACCGCCGCCCAAGGCCGGGCCGCCGACGCGATCACGAAGTGGAAACAAGCAGCGGCCGAAGAGCTTTCGAAGAAAACGGCCTGGAACGCCCTGTCCGCCGAACAGCGGAAGTCCACCCCGCTCGCGGACACCTGGACCGCGATGCGCAACGACGCCCGCGAAATCCTCCGGGGCGCCCGCGCCGACCGCGACAGCGCCGCCGCCACCGCCGCGGCCGGACTACGCGCCGCCACCGCCACCGCGCCCGACACTCCCCCACTGTCACAGCGCCTGCTGGACGACTTCAACGACGCGAACACAGCGGTCAACGACGCCGCCGCCCATTTCACCAAGGGCCTGACCACCAGTTTCGCCGAGATCGCCCAGTTCACCCGCCAACTCGACCCGTACGACACCTACAACCTGACCCACCCCGCGCAATACCTCCAGAACACAGCCGACCTGGCCACCGGCCTGGTCACCGCGGCCGCCGACCCCGGTGCCACCGTGGACGCGTTCCTGAAGGACACCAGGAAGAACCCCTCCGAGTTCCTCGGCTCCCTGACCGGCAACACCCTCATGACCATCGGCACCGGTGGAGCCGGCGCGGCGAAACCGGCTCTGACAGCGATGAAGGACGCCACCGAAGCCTCCGACGCCACGCGAGCCGCCCGGGCAGCGGAGGATGCCGCCGACCACCCACTCCCACCTGCCGCCCCCGAACCGCCGAAACCTGGGTTGCCAGGGGACCACGCCCCAGCCCCGAAACCCGAGCCGCTCGGACCCCACACCCCCGACGTGCCCGCAGTACCACCCCAATCCGCCACACCCGACACACGCCCGGCACCATCGCAACCCGCAGCCCAGGTCACCGACGCACTGGCACCGGCCCAACCCACTGCCCACGTTCCCGACCCGCCTCCGGCATCGGACCAACCCACTGCGCACGTTGCCGACGCGCCGACGACGCCGGCCCAACCCGCCACCCACATCACCGAACCACCCAGCGCGCCAGCCCAACCCGCAGCCGGTATATCCGACGCGCCCACGGCAACGGCCCAATCGACCACGCACATCTCCGATGTGCCCACCTCACCAGCCCAACCCGCCGCGCACATCTCCGACTCACCCAGCGCGCCGGCCCAACCCGCCACCCGTATTTCCGACGCGCCCACTGCATCCGCCCCGCCGACCGCGCACATCTCCGATGCGTCCACCACGCCGGCCCCTGCCGCCCGCGTGTACGACGCGCCGACGACATCACCTCAACCCGCCGGGCACGTCTCCGATGCGCCGACCACGCCAGCCCAGCCGGCCGCCCGCGCCTACGAGGCGCCTACGACACCAGCCCAGCCTGGCGGGCAACCATCCGGCATCGAAACAGTGCAGCCACGTACGGCGAGCCCTTACGACGGATCGCCGGCAACTGTCGGTACCGGCGGAACGCAGCCCTATGCGGCCGGGCCGAATCCGGTTGCCGCACATGGTCCTACGCCCGACCCCGCGGTACCGCGCCCAGCGGATCCCGTGGTGCCGAATCCCGATACCGGTACGCCCGGTCACGGATCCGGCAGACCCACTGCGTCCGCGCAACCGGCGCCGGTGCGGCAGGCACGCGAGGTGACGCCACGCACCGACGATCCGTGGCGTCGCAATTCGTCCTCGGGGGCGAGCCGGAGTCCGCACCCGGATTCGACCGTGCCGGAAGCCGGTCGGTCGGAGAGGATTCGTCCCGAACAGGTTTCACCGACCGGCCGCAATCCGGGCTGGTGGAATCGCCAGGGATCGCCCCATCGTGTGGAGCCTGCCGATCCATACCGGCCGGTCGAATCCACCCCGCGTCCGGGTGAACACCCCCCACCTCCGGCCGAATCCATCGCGCGGCCAAGCGAATCCACGACGCATCGGGTATCCGATCGGTCCGCGACGCAGAGTCCAGATCACAACACACGTCCGGCCGAGCCATACCGGCCGGATCGTGCTCCCGATCCGCGGGCCGAGTACCGGCCACCGGCCGATCGGACGGACGCTCCCCCGCAGGACCACGCAGGACGCCCGGAGGAACCACACCGTCGAGTTGATGGTTCGCCCGCCACTTCGAGCGCACATGCCCCTGCCTGGGACAGGCCGTCCGACCATCCCGCGACCCGGCCGGGGGCCGAACACGCTCCGCTCGACACACCCGGGACCGGGGCCAAGCCGGAGCCTCCCATGCGCCGTGCCGAGTGGGACCGTGCGCCGGATCCCCGCGACCTGGTCGACGCTCGCCCCGATCACCCCGCCATCGAGCACCCCGGTGGCGAACATCCGGAACCAGGCGGCGAGCCACCGAATCGGCCCACCGAGCCCAAACCGAGTCTCGGTGATTTGTTCCCACCGGATAATGTACGGGTCGACGAGGCCAGGCTGCTCCCGCAATTACAGCGGGCCATCGATGGCGAGTACGCCGGAGTGCGCGTCCATGTATACGAAGTCAACGGCCACTCCCAAGCCCTGCATATCAGACTGAAAATGTACGACACTGACGGTGTGCAGGTCGGAAAAGCCAGCCGGTCTTTCAGCTATATGGAAGGTCGACTGACCGTTGAACACACATCGTTTTCGCTGGCAAAGCACATGCAAGGTCAGGGCTGCGCAACTGCCTGGAACAAGGCGATGTTCCAATGGTACAAAGATTCGGGAGTCGACACGGTCACTCTCAAGGCCAATATCGATGTGGGCAGCTACGCTTGGGCACGACAAGGATTCGAATTCTTGTATGAAGATCAGGCCGTTCAATACATTCGCCCGCGCCTGCGCGAGGAAATTACTACCGAGCGAGGCAATCTCAGCCAGTTGATGCGGGAGTCCAAGTCCCTCCCGGCCGGACCCGAGAAATCGGCACTCAACAAGGGGATCGAAGATCTCACGAAGGTTATCACGAAATCGGAGGCATTGCTGAAGAATTTCCAGGTCGGCTCCCCCCGCTTCCCGACAGCCAAGGAGATCAGCGAACTAGGCCGACCGAACGGGTTTTCCTCCGAACAGTTGCGCGAATTGACCTGGCTGGGTAAACGCGTACTGATGCGACCCGGCGGAGAGGTCCATTGGCATGGGGTCAAGAAGTTCGATGTCGAGTAAGGAGCAGGCACAGTGCGGGATCCGCGGATCAAGCCCAAGGGCTGGCCGTCCAATGAGAGAGCCCGGCGGGGCCTGAAACATGGAAATTGGCACAGCGACTGGTCGGATCGATGGCGGAATCAAGTTGATTTCCGGCCCGACAGCCGCACAGTCGAGGACAGTGACTACAACCAGCATTACGTCGACATAGAGGCGCCGATCCGGGCTGAACTGGAATACAGCGCCCGCTCGGACGAGATCGCGGGATACAACAGCGACTTCGAACATCTGATAATTCCGACAGGGTCGGAAAAATTACGCGGAGCGATAGTGGGCGCCGGCGTAGGCGATGCATTTGCGGATGATTTCGGCGGCTTGACCACATATCCCTGGTATTCCGGCGGCGCAGTCGACGTCGAGGAGAAGCTGATCGACTATCTACCGAACGATCGAATGCTTTCATCTTGGGTCGGTAAATTGATGGCATACAGCGCCGAAGGACTGATTCGAGCCCTGGGGGTTCGACGGTTCGCCAACCATGCCGATCCCGTGTCGACGGTTCAACACGCCTATCAGCGCTGGCTGTACCACATGCAGAAAGACTGGGACCCCGATAAATCGGGTGAGTGGCGGAAGTACGGCGGCCCCTATGCGCGCAACGCCGGTGACAGAGACGAACCCGGCGGCACATTGTCGGAGGAAGCCCAGTTCCGTATCTTTGTCAACCTGCCGGACGCAATCATCGACGCCCTGACCGGATTCGCAACTTCCGGAATCATGTCCACCCCCACCGCCCCACGCAGCGCGGCCCGAGGCCCCGACGTCCTGATCCGCGGCGCCCTCGCGGCCGTCTGGTCGGAGGATCTGTCACAGACTTTCGACCTCGCGGTCTCCATCGCCGCACTGACCCATCCCCACCCCGACGACTTCCTGCCCGCAGGCGTACTCGCCGTCATCCTGCACCAGCAGATCCGTGGCCACCCGTTCATGGACTGCCTGACCGCCGGCTACCTCCAGCTCACGGCCCGCCCCGGTCACCAACGCACCCGCTCGATGATCGACACCACGGTCGCCCTGGTCCGCAACGAATGGACACCGACACAGGCCGACAATCTCCGAAAACACTTCCCGCACGGCGGCATCGACGGAGCCGAGGGGCTCGGCATCGCCCTGTACTGCGCCATGGTCAGCGACTATCTCCGCGAGGCACTGGTGTTGGCCTTGAATTACGCACCCGAGGAGCATCGCTGCCAGGTCGCCGCCACGACCGGAATGCTCATCGGCGCCGAATACGGAATCCAGGCCATACCAGCAGTCTTCCGCGACCCGGTGCAAACCGTGCACACCCTGGACCGCCTCGGCCAGGATCTCGCCACCGAACTCCGCGACGTCCTCGATCAGAGCGAGTGGCAACGCCGCTATCCCCCGAACTGACGACCATGCGACAGGAACGAGGACCGGTGCCGGAGCACGGTGAGCACACGCCGGAGGAGCGCGCCGCCCGCGACCACGGCGCGCACGAGCAGGCCAGTGGGTCCGGTTCGGTCCACGACCGTTTCGAGGATCAGAAGACCCTGGCCGACGGGCAGATCGACATCGCGACCGGCGAATTCCTCTGCCCGGGGACCGATGTCGACCTGCCGGGCATCCTCCCGCTGGTGCTGCGTCGCACCCACCTGTCGGGCTATTGCTTCGGCCGCTGGTTCGGCCCGTCGTGGTCCTCGACGCTGGATGTCCGGCTGGTGGTCGAGGACGCCGGAGTGACCTTTCTCGGCGAGGACGGGGTCATGCTCGCCTATCCCCACGCCCGGGCCGACGTGCCGGTCGAGCCGACCCGTGGGCGCCAGCGCTGGACGCTGACCCGCGTCGGCTCCGGTTACCGCGTCTGGGACCCGTACCGCGAAAGGATCTGGCATTTCACGGCGGAACCCGAATCGGACGGCATCGAAGCGCGGCTCGGCAACTACGCGATCTCCGCGATCACCGACCGGCATCGCAACCGGATCCGGTTCCGCTACGACACCACCGGCACTCCCGTGGCGGTCGTTCATTCCGGCGGCTACCACGTGATCGTCGACAGCGCCGACGGCCGCGTCACCGGCCTGTCGGTCCGCGATCGTGGCGTTGCCGTACCCGTCCGCGGATTCGCTTACACCGCAGGCATATTGACCACGATCGTGGATGCCGCCGGTGCAGCTGTGAAGCTCACCTACGACGAGTTGCGGCGCATGGTCTCCCGGACGGATTCGCGCGGGAATCGGCTGGTGAACACCTACGACGAGTCCGGAAGGGTGGTGTCCCGGCGCAGTGACAGCGGAATTCTCGACACCGATTTCGAGTACGTCGAATTCCCGGACGGCACAGGCAGTCTCACGGCCGTCACCGACGCCTGCGGCGCGGTCACCAAGTACGGCTTCGACCGCGACTACCGGCTGCGTGACCGGATCGACGCGGTGGGCGGTCGCACCCATATCGAATACAACGTCGATCGGCGGCCGGTGACCGTGACCACGCCCGGTGGCGTGACCACCCGATACCGGTACACCGGCGACGGCGACATCCTCGAGCACACCCGCCCCGACGGCGCGACGCTGACCGCCGACTACCCGTTCCGGCACCGAGCCACGCGGATGACCGACGCCGACGGCACTGTGTACCACCAGGAATGGACCGAAGAGGGCGATCTCGCGGCCACCGTCGACGCGAGCGGAGCCCGCACCCGCTACACCTGGCACCGAGGTGGCGCCCTCGCGACCGTCACCGACCCGTCCGGTATCCGCACCACCGTCGAGGTCGATCCGGCCGGGCTACCGGTCACCCTGACGGAGTCGTCGGGCGCGATCACCGTCGTCCATCGTGACGGATTCGGCCGGCCGATCGAGCTGATCGATCCTCGTGGCGGGCACACACTCTACGAATGGACATCTGCCGGGAAACCGAGAAGCCGACGAGACCCCGACGGCAACAGCGAGTCCCGGTCCTACGACGACACGGGAAACCTGGTGGCCCACACCGATCGTGCGGGCGGCGTCACCCACTACACCTACGGCGTGTCCGGCCTCCCGGCCACCCGTACCGACCCCGGTGGCGACACCACCGGCTACCTGTGGGACCGGCAGGGCCGTCCGGTCGCCGTCGTGGATCCCGAAGGCCGCCGCTGGAGTTACGTATACGACGCCCTCGGCCGCACAGTTTCCGAAACCGACTTCACCGGTGCCACAACCCATTACACCCACGACCACGCGGGCCGCATCGCCACCGTCACCGCCGCCACGGGTGTCACCCGCCGCTGTACCTACGACGTACTCGGCCGGATCATCGAGATCGCCGCCGACACCGGCGAATTCCGGCGCTACACCCGCGACCGGTCCGGCCGGATCGTCACCGCGGTCGCCGGCGGCGAGGGGACCACCCACACCGTCACCGTCACGTACACACCGACCGGGCAACCGATCTCGGAACAGGTCGACGATCGCCCGCCCACTCGATACGAGTACGACGCGCACCGGCGTCTTGTCCGCCGCACCACGCCCGGTGGTTCGACCACCACCTGGCAATTCGACCACAACAGCCGCATCACCGGCCTCGAAACCGACGGCCACCCCGTCGGTTTCACCTGCGATGCGCTCGGGCAACCAACCGGATGGTGGGTCGGCGAGATCGAACTCATCCGGACAACGGACAACAGCGGGCAGGTCACCGCGCGAACCGTGACCGCTTTCCCCGCCACCACGCTGAACCTGGGCTCCACCGGCCGCCCCGCACCGCAACGCCTGTTCCACGACGAGTACACCTATCGCGCCGACGGTCACCTCACCGGTCACACGGTGCACCGCGCGAACCCCGACCCCGTCCGCGAGCACCGTCGGCTGGACCCGATCGGCCGGATCACCGAGATGTACCGCAACGACGCCCTCGCCGAGAGCTATCGATACGATCCGCTCGGCAACCTCACCGATATCTACCGTCACATCACCGATTCCGAAGCCGAGCCGTCGAATCCCGAAACGACACAGGCGAATTCCACACCTGGCGAACCCGAGACCGGGCGTCCCGAGCATCACGGCGATCCACTCCCCCACGCCGCCCACACGCACCACCGCTACGACCCGGCCGGACGACCGGCCGAGAAGACCGTCACCCACGAGCACGGCGAGCCCGACATCTGGCACTACCGTTTCGACGCCTTCGACCAGCTGATCGAGGTGCGGACGCCGGACCGGCACCGATGGCGCCACACCTACGACGGCTACGGACGTCGCGTCACCGCGCAGCGCCTGGATCCCAGCGGCGAGGTCCTCGAACGCACCGACTTCACCTGGGACGCTTCATATCTCATCGAGGAATCGACCGGATCGTCGAACACCTGCTGGAACCACGAGCCCGGCACCGCGACCGCCATCACCCGGACCGTCGACCGGCGGCTCACAGCGGTTGTCACCGGCCCGGACGGCACCCCGACGGCATTGCTGGACCCCGAATCCGGGCAGGTCACGGCCCTCGCCGGCACAGACCCGGGCCGGGACGACGGCCCGGAACCGGCGAGTCGCGCAGCGGACCCGGACGCTCAGACCAGGTCGCGCAACTGCTCGATCAGCTTCACCCGGTCCGCCGAGGTCGCCGCCATCGGCACCACGTTCAGCACCGTGACACCGGCCGCCGCGAACGCCGCCACCCGTTCCTTCACGAATCCGGCCGGGCCGATCAGCGAGACGGCGCGGACCAGTTCGTCGGGCACCGCCCGGGTGGCCTCCTCCTTCTTCCCGGCCAGGTACAGCTCCTGGATCCGGTCGGCGGCGGCGCCGTAGCCGTACTTGGTGGCCAGGGCGTGGTAGAAGTTCTTGCCCTTGGCACCCATACCGCCGATGTACAGCGCCAGATGGGGTTTGACGAATTCGAGCAGCGGTTCCACGTCCTCGCCGATGGCCAGGGCCGGACCGGCGAACACCTCGAGGTCGCCGAGCGCCGGATCGCGCCGGGCCCGGCCCGCCGCCAGCGCGTCGCCCCAGACGTCCTGGGCCCGCTCCGGCAGGAAGAAGATCGGCTGCCAGCCCTCGGCGATCTCCGCGGCCAGCTCCACGTTCTTCGGGCCGAGCGCGGCCAGCAGCACCGGAATGCGTTCGCGCACGGGATGATTGATCAACTTGAGCGGTTTGCCGAGGCCGGTGCCCCGCTCCGCGGGCAACGGCACCCGGTAGTACTTGCCCTCGAACTCGAGCCGCTCGCGCCGCCACACCCGGCGGCAGATCTCGACGACCTCACGGGTGCGGCCGATCGGCGCGTCGTAGGGCACACCGTGGAACCCCTCGATCACCTGCGGACCGGAGGCGCCCAGGCCGAGGATGAACCGGCCGTCGGAGACGTAGTCCAGGCCGGCGGCGGTCATGGCCGTCAGCGTGGGGGTGCGGGTGTACAGCTGGAGGATGCCGGAGGCGAGCTGGACGCGCTCGGTCCGGGCGGCCAGGTAGCCGAGCGCACTCACCGCATCGAACGAGTACGCCTCGGGCACGAAGGCGATGTCCAGGCCGGCTCGCTCCAGGTCGGCGACCTCGGCGGCGACTTCCTTGAAACCACCCGCATAGTTGATGCCCAGTCCGATACGCATGGACCGACCATACCCACGCGGCGGCGCAGCCCCCGGGCAACCCCCGCTCACTCGAGGTGAACCTCGAGTTGGGGGCCGGGGCTTCGGCGGACGGCCCGGTGGGGCGCGGTACGGTAGTGCTCGGACGCGCATCATCGGGGTGCGCACCGCCCGTTCGCAGAGAAAGGCCGTCCATGTCTGCCGAAACCGTGTCACCGCAGTCGATTTCGACGTTCGCGGAAGCCTCGGTGGGCGGCTATCTGGACGATCTGGCGGCCAAGCTCCCCGCACCCGGCGGCGGCGCGGTGGCGGCGCTGCACGCCGCGCAGGGCGCCGCCCTGGTCGCGATGGTGGCGCGCTACACCACCCGTGCCAAGGATGCGGCGCATCGCGAGACGATCGACCGCATCATCGCCGCCGCCGACGCCGCCCGCACCCGGTCGCTGGCGCTGGCCGACGCCGACGCGGCCGCGTTCACCGCGGTCGGCGCCGCCTACAAGCTGCCCAAGGACACCGCCGAACAGGCCACCGCCCGCGCCGCCGCGGTCACCACGGCGTTGCTGGAGGCCGCGCGGGTGCCCGCCGCGGTGGTGGCCGAGGCCGACGAGGTGCTCAGCCTCGCCGCCGATCTGCTGCCCATCGGCAACCCCAACGTGATCACCGACATCGGCGCCGCCGCCGGTGCGGCCCGCGCCGCGGCCACGGCCTCGCAGCTCAACATCGTGATCAACGTGGTGTCGCTGGCCGACGGCGAGGGCGCCGAGTTCGCCGGAGCGTTGCGGACCATCGAGCAGATCGTGGCGCGCGCCGATGCCCTGCACACCGAGGTCGTCACCGCGGTTACGACGCGGTAACCGGTGGTCATTTCCCGGTAATCGGGTGCGCCGAAAGTCCTTGCGAAAGCGGCATTTTGGTCACGATAGACGCCTCACGAGGCGCGCGGCATGATCATCGGACTCTAGACTGAGCCTCTGATAATCAAGCCCTCGGAGGAGTGGAAGCCATGCGGAACACGATGCAGAATCTGTTCCTGGCGACCGTGGTCACAGCGTTCGCAATCTTCTTGCCCGGCACGGCGACAGGCGCCATGACGACACCGTCGTCACCCGCATATCCCGTGGAATCCGTCGCCCCGGCCGACGGCAGTATCGTCGGTGTCGCCGCGCCGGTGACCGTCCGGTTCGCCGCCGCGGTCGGCGACCGGGCACGCGCCGAGCAATCGGTCTCGGTGACCGCCGGTGCCGCCCTGCCCGGCACCTTCGCCTGGAACAGCGATCGCGAAGTGGTCTGGACCCCCAGCGGCGGATTGCCCGCCGCCAGCCGGGTCACGGTCCAGGTGGGCACCACGCAGACCCGGTTGGAGACCGACGGCGGGATCACCGCCGACGCCGACCTGTCCGCGCACACCTTCACGGTGTTCGTCCCCGGCGAGCCGCCGCGGGTGATGCCCGCCTCGATGGGACGGCCGGGCCGGGAGACGCCGACCGGCAGCTTCCCGGTGCTGGAGAAGTTCCGCTCGATCATCTTCGACTCGCGGACCATCGGCATTCCACTCGATGATCCGGACGGTTACCTGCTCACCGGCGAATACGCCGAGCGGCTGACCTGGAGCGGCGTCTTCGTGCACTCGGCCCCGTGGTCGGTGGACCAGCAGGGCAACTCCAACGTCAGCCACGGGTGCATCAACCTCGCGCCCGACGATGCCGCCTGGTACTACGAGAACGTCAATGTCGGCGATGTGGTGACCAGCCACTGGTGACCGATCCCTGACACCGCACGGCCCGGGCCCCTCGGGTGCCCGGGCCGTCGTGTGCCGGATCCGGGCACATTCGGACGTGGCCGGTCGACCAGCGCGGCGGCTACGAGCCTGCCCAGCGGTGGTCTCGGCCCCGGGCACACTCGGCGGTGATCACAGCCCCGGGGCCCGCACGGCGACGCTCAATTCCGCGCGCGCTCGGCGGCCTCGACCACGTGCCGCATCAGCAGAGCGGTGGTGACCGGGCCGACCCCGCCCGGCACCGGGCTCAGCGCCGCGGCCCGGCCCTGGACCGAGGCCGCGTCGGCGTCGCCGACGATGCTGCCGTCCGGGCCCTCGTTGGTGCCCACATCGATCACGACGGCCCCCTCCCGGACGTGCGCGCCGGTGATCAGCCCGGCCCGGCCGGCCGCGGCCACCACGACATCGGCGGCCGCGGTCACCGCGGGCAGGTCGGTGGTGCGGGAGTGACAGATGGTGACGGTCGCGTTCTCGGCCAGCAGCAGTTGCGCCAGCGGCTTGCCCACCACGTTGGACCGGCCCACGACCGCGACATGCCGTCCGGCCAGCGGGATGTCGTGGAATTTCGCCAGCTCCACCACCGCCTGGGCGGTGGCCGGGGGGAAACCGGGCAGGCCGGTGGCCAGCAGGCCCAGCGACAGCGGGCTGACCCCGTCGACGTCCTTCCCGGCGGGGATCTCGGAACTCACCTCGTCGAGGGTGACCCCGCTGGGCAGCGGCGTCTGGAGCATGACCGCATCGACCGCCGGATCGGCACCGAGTGCACGCAGCGCCTCGCGGATGTCCGCCGCGCTCGCGGTGACACTGAGATCGGTTGTGGTGCTGTCGATTCCGAGCCGACCGGCGGCACGCTCCAGCGATTTCACGTACCAGCCGCTGGCCGGATCGTCGTTGGCCACCACCAGCGCCAGCCGCGGCGCGGCGCCCCGCTCGGTCAGCGCGGCGGCGCGCTGCTTCGTGTCCGCGTTGAGGGCAGCGGCGAGTTCCTTGCCGGAGAGCGAAGTCGTGTCCACGCCCGAAACCTTATCCGGCGCCCGGGCCCGGCCGGCACGCACCGCACCGGGTTTGCGCAGTGAGTGCAAGTTTGCAGTGAATCTCCGCATTCGAATGCCGGACGGCCCGGCTGCCGCGCCGTATCGTGGTCCGGTCGGTGCGCCAGACAACCGGCAGCAACAGACCCGTTCGTCAGAAAGGTGTCGACAGCTGTGATCCCCGTAAGGCGTGTTACGAAAACGGCCGCGGCGGCGTTGACCGCCCTCCTCCTCGCGCTGTCCGGCCCGGCGCTGTTCGGCACCGCCGTCGCCGTCGCCGACCCGGCCGATCTGTACAACTCCGCGCAATCCCACTTCATGAACGGCCAGGACGCCGCCGGCCTCGACGACCTGCACCGGCTGCTCGACGAAGCACCCGACGACGCACAGGCCTTGGCGTTGCAGGCGATCTGGTCCGACTACACCGGCGACGTGATCACCCGGGAGGTCGCCCTGCACCGGCTCGACGGCGTCGATCCGGGCGAGGCGGCACAGACCCGCACTATGATCGGCGCCGTCGCCTCCGCCGTCGCCACCGTGCCGATGCCGCTGCCGACGCTGGTCGGCGAGCACACCGGGATCGTGGTGCTCGGCTACGGGCTGCTGCCCGACGGCAGCATGCGCGACGAACTGGTGGACCGGCTGGAGGCCGCCTGGTTCCAGGCCATGGCCGCGCCCTGGGCCCCGGTGGTGGTGACCGGCGGCAATCCGCAGAACGGCGTCGCCGAGGCGGCGGCCATGGCGGGCTGGCTGATCGGCCGCGGCATTCCGGCGGACCGGGTGCTGGTCGAGGACCGGGCCGGGTCGACGGTGCAGAACGCGCTGTTCAGCTCGCAGTTGCTGCGCGGCGCCGGGGCGGACAACGCCGTCCTGGTCACCTCCCCCAACCACATCCGCCGCGCGGTGGCCGACTTCATCACCGCTGGCATCCACATCACCGGGGCGATGACCTCCACCGATCAGTGGGTGAACCAGCTGATGCCGCCCGGCCGGCCCGCCCAGCGCGGCATCTACATCGATGCCAGCCGGGTCATGATGCTGCCGCCCGCCCGATAATCCACTGGACACGGCCCCCGAGAATGGGTGGGTGACCGTGACGGATCTGGAAACGCTCACCGCGCGGCTGCGCGCGGCCGGCTGCGTCTTCGCCGAGGAGGAGGCGGCGCTGCTGGCCGCCGCGGCCGCCTCACCCGGTGAATTGGAAGTACTGGTGGCGCAACGGATTTCCGGTCGGCCACTGGAACATCTGCTGGGCTGGGCGGAGTTCCGCGGGTTACGGGTGGCGGTCACCCCGGGGGTGTTCGTGCCGCGGCAGCGCACCGGATACCTGGTCGAGCGGGCCGTCGCGCTGGGCCGGATGCGACGATCCTGTGTGGTGCTCGACATATGTTGCGGCTGTGGGGCATTGGGGCTCGCCGTGGCGACCGAACTGCGCGCCGCCGGCATCGGTGTCGAACTCACCGCCACCGACCTCGAGCCCGCGGCCGCCGCCTGCGCCCGCACCAATCTGGCGCCGCTGGGCGCCGAGGTCTACTGCGGCGACCTGTTCGCGCCGCTGCCACCCGAGCTCGCCGGGCGGGTCGACCTGCTGCTGGCGAACACGCCCTACGTCCCGACCGACATGATCGCCCGCATGCCGCCCGAGGCCCGCGACCACGAGCCCCGCACCGCCCTCGACGGCGGCGGCGACGGGCTCGACGTCATCCGCCGGGTCGCCGCCGCGGCGGGCGCCTGGCTGGCGCCCGGCGGCGCGGTCTTCGTCGAGACCGGCGCCGCGCAGGCGCCGGTCGCGGCGGAGATCTTCGCCGCCGCCGGGCTCACCCCGGCGGTACTCGAGTCCGAGGAACTCGGCGCCACCGTGGTGCGTGCCCTGCGATCGTGAGATCCCTTCTCCTGGTGTTCAGGCGTGGTCCAGGGTGCGGCGGATCTCCGTGACCGCATCCAGTTTCGACTGCACCGCGCTCAGGTCCGCCTCCAGCGCGCTGAGGTCGGGTTTCGTGGTCGCCAGGGTGTAGTCGGCCACGCCCGCCTCGATCGTCTCGACCGCGCGGGTCAGTTCCGGTAGCTGCTGGTCGCGGTGTGACCGCGGCAGCCCGGCCACGGCCACCAGGTGGTGGTCCACCGCCAGCGCCGACTGCTCCAGCCCCGAGCGCATCGACAGGCTCGCCGCCGTGTCGTAGGCGGCGACGGCGTGCAGGGCCGTCATCGCGTCGCGCAGCCGGCGGTGCAGCCGGGCCTCCGGATCGTGGGAGCGGGCCCACGACACCGGCGCCCGGGTCGGGGTGCCCGGAATCACCTGGTTGTCGTGCGCCGCCTCCCGCCGCTGGTGGTTGCCGACCACCAGCAGCACCCCGGCCACGCCGCCGATGATCACCACCAACGCCAGCAACAGCACAATCACGATGATCACGAACTACCTCCTGGTGGTCGGCCGGACCGGATGACTGACATGGTGGCCGCTGTGCGCGTGGATCTTCGAGTACACCACCAGCGCGATCACCGCGACGAGCACCACGACCACGATCGCGACCGCGATCTTGACCTTGCTCCACGGCCGCTGGCCGGACACCTGACCGGTCAGGCCGTTGATGTACACCCGGAACGGCTGATTGGCGTACATCACCGTGAGCAGCCAGATCGGCAGCAGCAGATGTTTGTAGGCCAAGGCATTCCAGGTCGACTGCAACGAATGGATGCGCTGCCGGTCGCCGCCGATGTCGGCGTTGACGGATTGCTCGATCAGGCCCTCCATCTCGCCGCGCACCTCCGGGAACGTCTCCTCGGCGTCCCGATCGTAGGTGCGGGCCAGATGCCCGGCGAGATACTCCGGCGAATATCCGGTGGCCTCCTGAATCGGCCACGGCTCCAACGCCTTCACCTTGCCGTGGTCCAGATCGATGTTGGCCAGCGCCGGCATGTCGGCGAACTGGTTGGCCACCTCACCGGACACCGGGTACCACTCGGTGCGGGTCTCGGTTTGCAGATCCCCGTCGCTGTCCCGGTATTCGACCACGTAGTCGATACCGCGCTCACCGGTGTACCAGCTGTAGGTGTCGGCGTCGTAGGTGAAATACGCGTGGTAGACGCTGGCCAGCGAGCCGAGCCGGCGGTACTTCTTGAACGCCGACGGCGCGAACCACCGCTTCGACACCCACCGCTCGACCAGGTCCCGGGCCTGCTTCTCGTTCACCCGGAACGGCACCACCCCGTCCACCGGCAACCGGGCCGGCGCATCGTGCACGTCGTCGCGCTGGATCGGCGTGGCACAGTACGGACATTTGGTCGCCGTCAAACTGCCCACGAAAGTGGTGGTGCCACCACAACTCTGGCACTTCACCTCGCGCTCGCCGGTGACCTGCGGCCCGGCGACGGCAGTCTGCGCCTCGCGCAGTTCCGCCATCGCCTCCTGGAGATCCCGCGCCACCACCGGTTCCCGGGGCACACTGATCTCGTTGTAGTTGCCACAACTGGGGCAGCGCAGCTTCTGGCTGTCGATGTCGAACATCAACTGGCCGCCACACGCCGAACACGGATAGGTCCGGGTCCCCTCGGTCCGATGCAGCATCGCCCGATCCGGCTGCGCCGGAACGTTTTCGGCCACCCGCTCCGGCGCGGGCGGCGCCTCGGCCGCCTGCGGCGGCAGATTCAACACCACCCCGACACCCCCGAACTGCGGCGGCATCCCACCCCCGGGCATCGGCGGCGGCATCAGCCCCCCGGGGGCTCCGAATGCCACCCCACCTCCCGGCAACGGCGGCGGAGCCATACCGGGCCCACCCGGCAGCGGTGGCGGCCCGCCAGAACCACCGGGCAACGGCGGCGGGCCGCCCGGTCCGCCGGGCAACGGCGGCGGCCCACCCTGACCACCGGGAAGAGAAGGCGGCCCGCCCGGAATACCCCTGCCCGGCAACGGGGGCGGCGCAGCGTGCGGCGTGCCCGGACCGCCGCTGCCGGGCAGCGGTGGCGGAAGAGCCGACCCGGCAGCGGGCGGCACACCGGTGCCCGGCAATGGCGGCGGAACGGAAGCACCCGTTGTCGGCGCACCCGCGCCGCCGACCGGACCACCCGCATCTTGCGGTGACATAGATTGTCCCTCAACGAATTCAGAGTCGTGTGCCGACGGTGCAACATCACCGCTCGGTAGTGGAGGCGGACCCGAGGCAGCGGCCGGACCGCCCGCTCCCGCACCTCCGGTGCGAGCCGACGGCGGAGTACCTCCCAACCCCAGCAGCGAACTCGCCTGCGCAGGAGCCGATTCGGAGTCGGCCACGGCCGAGTGCACCGTCTCCTCCGCGTGCTGTGGCGAATCCGGCTGCGGCGCGCTGCTGCCGGAAAGCTGTGACGACACCGCCGGACCGCTGCCCGGCAACGATGGCGGAAGCGAACCGGGAGTATCCGGTACCCCGTGCGGCCGTGGTTCGGCGCCGGGAGAATACGGGCGGCCGTCGGGCATATTCGAAGGATTGTGCTGCGGCGAAACAGATCCGGGCAGATATGCCGGTGCGCCCGGCAACGGCGGAGGGCCGCCTGGATGGCCAGGTGGATTGCCGCCCGGGTACGGCTGATATCCGGGCGGGTAGGCCGACTGCGGGGCTACACCGCCGGGCAGTGGGTTCGGAGGTCCGCCGGGATATCCGGGTGGCGGGCCCGCGTTGCCGCCCGAGTACTGCCGGCCATCGGGTGACCGGGGCGCAACGCCGGGTGGCGGCATCATTCCGGGCCCCTGCGCGGGTGGATATCCCCGCCCGGCAGGGTGATTTCCCGGATACGGCGGAGGCGGCATCGGGGCGGAAGCAGGTGGCATCGGGGTGCCGCGGCCGGGCGGCGGTGGCACCGGACCCGGGAATCCGGAGGCGGGCGGATGGTTTCCCGGCAGTGGGGGCGGCGCGACCGGGTTCGGCCAGGACCCGCCCCCCGGCGTCGGCGGAGGGCCGCCCTGATACGGCGGCATCGGCGCGCCGGGGCGTTGCGGCGGGAACGGCGGCGGCGTGTCGGGGCCACCGGGCCGCGGGCCGGGCTGCTGGTACGGGGGCCGGCCAGGCTGCCGGGGTGCGCCGCCCGGCGGTGGTACAGGTCCGGGACCACCCTGATAGGGCGGCATGGGCGCGCCGGGACCGGGCCCCATCGGCGGGCCCGGACGCTGCGGCGGGAACGGCGGCGTGTGGGGACCGCCGGACCGCGGGCCCGCGCCCTCGGGTGGAGGCTGCCCGGGTTGCCATTGCCCGACCGCAGGGTGCGGCGGTGGTCCCGGCAGCGGAGGGATCGGTCCTGGGGCGGACGGCCCGAAACCGGGCCCCGGAGCGGGCGGTTGCCCCGAGTGCCCGGACGCGGGGTTCGGGAAAGGTGGCCGGTCCGCACCCCCGGGCGAGGAGGATTCGCCCGGGGGTGCGGGGTCCGGTTGCGGGCCGGTGTATTTCACCGTTTCCGGGGCGGGTGGACGGCCCGGTGGCGGGGCGCCGGCGCCGGGTGGGTCGGTGGCGGGGGGTGGTTGGTCTTGCTGATTCACGTGTGGCCCCGAAAGTCTTGCTGTCGCTTCCCTCTACGACGGACGGTGCTACTGCGGTGGCAGCGGCGGTGGGGTGCCCGGCAGCGGCGGCGGGGCGGCGAAGAGGGGTTGCAGGGCCTGGACGGTGTCGGCGGCGGCCCAGGCGGCCATGCCGGTGGTCCAGACGTTCGTCTGGGGAGTGAGCTGGCCGGAGGCGACGAACTGGCGCAGTTGGTCCAGCGGGTAGGGGCCCGCGGCCTGGCCGTTCAGCTCGATGTGGAAGGGCTGCTGGCTGGGCAGCGGCGGCGGGGCGTAACCGGGCTGGGGTTGCTGGGCCTGCTGGGGCTGCTGCGCGTACTGCTGCTGGGGCTGGGGGGCGAAGCCGCCCTGCATGGCGCCGGCCATCTGGCCGCCGAGGACCACGCCCATGCCGGCCTGCATGGCCGCGCCCATCGCGCCGCCGCCGCTGGGGTTCTCGGCCGCGGCGAGCATCGCGTCGGCGGCCTGGGCCTGCTGGTAGCGGTTCAGGTCGACGTTGTTGAGGAAGCCGCTGGCCTCGACGCCGCGGGCGACGCCGCGGGTCATCGCCTGCTGGATCTCCTCCGGCAGCGAGATGATCATGGTGACCTGGTCGACGCCCAGGCCGAACGGCTGCATCCGCTGCGCGACGAATTCCCGGAGCTTGTCCGACAATTCGACCTGGCGGCCCTGGAGGTCGATGGCGCCCAGGCCGGTTGCCAGCACCATGTCGGAGAAGGCCAGCGAGATGTTGCGGCGCAGCAGGTCGGTGATCTGCTCGGTGTCCACGACACTCTCGGTGCCGATCACCTGGCGCAGGAACACCTCCGCATCGGTCACCTTCACCGTGCTGGTGCCGTTGGCGCGCACCTGCACCATCCGGAAGTCGGGGTCGCGCACCGTCACCGGCTGGGGTGTGCCCCAGCGGAAGTCGGTCACCGGGCGGGTGTTGATGTAGTACACCTCGGACCGGAAGGGGCTGTTGAAGCCGTACTTCCACCCTTGCAGCGTCGACATGATCGGCATGTTCTCGCTGGTGAGGGCGTAATGGCCGGGCACGTACCGGTCGGCGAGCTGGCCGCGGTACACGAACAGGGCCTGCTGGCCCTCGCGCACGATCAGCTGTGCGCCGTTCTTGATCTCGTTGTCGTAACGCGGAAATCGCCACGCCAGCGTGGTGTTGCCGTCATCGAGCCATTCGATGAGATCGATGAACTCGCCGCGAATCATGTCCCTGAGGCCCATGTGCCCTCGTCTCCCTCCGGTCGGGCCGCGCCCGTCCGCTCAGCGTATCGGCTGTTCGGCGCGGCGTGTTAATGCCCGGAAGGATTACACCGCACGGCCGGTGAATTCGTCCATCGAGTGGTAGACCCCGACCGCGTTGAGATAGAAATCGCGCAGCCGCAACGGCAGCAACCCGGAGATTGCCCGATTGAGCCGGGATGTCCACGGCAGCACCACCAGTGGCGCGCCCTTCTTCATCTCCCGCCAGGAGGTGTCCACCACCTCGTCCTGCCGCAGCACCGGGGTGAACAGGAAACCCTTGGCGCCCTGGAACATTCCGGTGTCGATGTAGGTGGGGCAGACGGTGGTGACCCGGACGTGACGGTGCCCGGCCTGGTCCAGTTCGAGTCGCACCGAATCCGACCAGCCCAGCGCCGCCCATTTGGAGGCGGCGTACACGCTCATCCGCGGATTGGCCACCAGGCCCGCCGAGGAGGCGATGTTCAGCAGCCGGGCCGGGCGGCCGGCGGCCACCATCGTGGGCAGGAATTCCAGGGCCACGTACATCGGCGCGAGGGCGTTGATCGCCATGGTGCGCTCGATGTCGCCGCGGTCGCCGGTCTCCCAGAAGTACCCGTTGCCGCGCACGACACCCGCGTTGTTGACCAGGATGTCGACATCACCGACCGCGGCGCGCACCGCCGCGGCGGTATCGGCGATCGCCTGCCGGTCGGAGAGGTCGACCACGTACCGGTGGATCCGGCTCACCCCGGCGGCGGTCAGCGCCGCGGCGGCCTCGGCCAGCGCCGCCGCGTCGATGTCCCACAGCACCACGTGCGCGGCCCGCTCGGCCACCGCGCGGGCGGCGAACGATCTGCCCAAACCCCGTGCGGCGCCGGTGATCAGCACCGTCGTCCCGGCCACCGTGTCCATGCTCGTCCCGCTCCGTTCCCTGTCGATCCGCGGAATTCACTGCTGCCGCAACGCCTTCATGACGCCGAAGTACGCCGTCATGGTCTTC
Organism: Nocardia sp. alder85J; assembly: GCF_020176955.2. Taxonomy (GTDB): domain Bacteria; phylum Actinomycetota; class Actinomycetes; order Mycobacteriales; family Mycobacteriaceae; genus Nocardia. Next base: position 857,040 of record NZ_JAIUCZ020000002.1, on the reverse strand, counting down.
GCCCACAACGCCTGCGACATCCCGGGCAGCGGCGCGATCGGCACCGCACGCTGCACCGCGATGGTCTGGGTGTCGACATAGCCGAGCAGCCCCTCCGGCCCGTGCCGCCGCCCGGTGCCCGAATCGCCGAGCCCGCCCGAGGGTGCGGCCACACTCCCCCACGCCGCGAGGAAACCCTCGTTGACATTGACCGATCCGGCGCGCACCCGGGCCGCGACCGCCCGCGCGTGCGCGACGTCGCGACCGCACACGCTGGCATTGAGGCCGTAGGGGGTGTCGTTGGCCTGCTCGACGGCCTCGTCGTCGCTGCTCACCCGGTAGATCGACACCACCGGGCCGAAGGTCTCCTCCCGGTAGGCCGTCATGCCGGGCCGCACCCCGGTCAGCACGGTCGGCTCATAGAAGTACGGGCCCAGGTCCGGGCGGGCCCGCCCGCCGGCGAGTACGGTCGCCCCCTTCGCGACCGCGTCGCCGACGTGCGCGGTGACCGTGTCCAGCTGCCGCGGGAAGGTCAGCGAGCCGATCTCGTACGAATAGTCCAGCGCCGAGCCGAGGGTGAGCGCCCTGGTCGCCTCGGTGAATTCGGCGACGAACCGGTCGTGGACCGCGTCGTGCACGTAGATGCGCTCGATCGACTCGCACAGCTGCCCGGCGGAGGCGAAGCAGGCCCGCACCGCGATCCGGGCGGCGGCGCGCGGATCCGCGTCGGCCAGGACCAGCATGGGATTCTTGCCGCCCAGTTCCAGGGAACAGCCGATCAGCCGCTCGCCGGCCTGCCTGGCGATGATGCGGCCGGTGGCGGTGGAACCGGTGTAGTCGACGTGGTCGGCGCGCGCGACGACCTCGCCGCCGATGGCCGCGCCCCGGCCGAGCACCGCCTGCCACAACCCCTCCGGCAGACCCGCGCGGCGCGCGACATCGATGGCCCACAGCGCGGTCTGGTTGTCCGGTCGGGCGATCACCGCGTTCCCGGCGACCAGGGCGGGCAGCGCGTCGGAGGCGGCCAGCGCGAGCGGATAGTTCCACGGGGAGATCACCGCGACCACCCCCTTCGGGCGGTAGCGCACCTCCACCCGGGTGAGCAGCGGCAGCACGCCGCGCGGGGTGCGCGGGGTCAGCAGCCGCTCGGCGCGGGCGGCGTAGTAGCGGGCGTTCACGGCCACGTCGCCGACCTCGTCGAAGGCGTGCACCCGGGATTTGCCGCTCTCCCGCTGCACCAGGTCGAGTACCGCCGACTGTTCGGCCAGCACCAGGTCGTGGAACCTGCGCAGGATCGAAACCCGTTCCCGCACCGGCACTTCGGCCCAGTCCCGCTGCGCCTGCCGGGCCACCGCGAAGGCCCGGTCGAGATCCGCGGGCGAGGACTGCGGCAGGTCGACGAGGAACTGTCCGGTGGCCGGGGCGTGGATCGCCACCGTACCGGCGCCACCGGCCACGGCGTGCGCGAGCAGACGGCGGACCAGCGGCTGCGGCAGTGCCGCGGCGGCGGTCGGCGAGGCGGTCGTCATGGTCGGCCCTCTCGGTCGAGCAGGGTGCCCACCGGACCGGGCCGGATTTATCTGAACACACCTGTTACGTTAACAGTGGTGTTAGATTAATGCCCGGCCCAGTGGCGTTGTCAACCCCGCACCCGGGTTTGCAAGGATGACGGACATGACCGAGGCGGTCGTATGACGAACAAGGCAGTCGCGGCAGAACGAGCAGCACGATGAGCACAGGACGAACGCGGTGACGACCACCGGACGAGCACGGCGGTGACCACCCCCCCAGCGCGGCGCGGCCGCCCACCGCAGACCGCCGAACAGGCCGACGAGGTCCGCGCCCGGATCGTCGCCGCCACCGGCGCGGTGTTCACCGAACACGGTTCACGCGGCCTGCACGTCGCCCGCATCATCGAGGCGGCGGGCATCTCGCGTCCCACCTTCTACCGCTATTTCGGCAATGCGGAACAACCCCTGCACGTGCTGCTGGCGGCCTCCAACGACGGGCTGGTCGGCGGTATCCGGGCCGCGCTCGCACAATCCACCGAGCCGGTGCAGCTGGGCATCGCCCTCATCGACGCCTACCTGGAATGGGCGGCGGGGCACGGGCCGATGCTGCGCCCGGTCTTCGCCGAACTGCACGACCCCGGCTCCCCCGTCTCGGGCTATCGCGAGGACGCCTTCGACGACATCCGGGCGCTGGTCCGCGCCACGTTCGCGGCGCTGGGCCGCCGCCCGCCCGGCCCGCTGGAACTCGACACCGCGTTGCAGGTCTGCGAATACGTGGTGTTCCGGCTGTCGGCGGCCCCGCCCGCGCCGGAGGCCCTCGCGGCCGCGCGGATCATCATGATCCGCAGCGTGCTGGTCACCCTCGGCACCCGCGCCGACATCGAATCCGCGCTGACGCTGCCCGGACTGTTCGAATCCGGTGCGGCTCAGTCGGACGTGGGCACCCAGTCCTCCAGATAGGCGCGGTAGGTGCCCATCGGCAGCGCCGCGTCGTAGACCAGGTCACCGGCCGGCGAGAACTCCGAGATGTGCGGCGCCATCCCCCAGCCGACGAACGTGTCGCCGTTGTCCAGGCCCTGGGCATCGCCCATCGCGAACGCCACCAGCCCGTCGGGATGAGGCTGGTTGCGCACCAGCGTCGCCCGATGTTCCCGCGGATCCACCCGGATCCACTCCACGCTGGAATGCCCGAGGGTGTGTGAGCCGCTGGAGTTGTTGTCGAACAGCCGCACGGTGTCGGCGTCGGCGAATTCCGCGTCGTGCTGGTAGGCGAATTCGATACCGGGCCCGAGATCCAGGGTGGAATGCTTCCCGCCCAGTTGCCAGTCGATCGCCCCGGAACGGATGTCGACGTCGTACACCGCGGAGGTGTTGCGCAGTGAGATCAGCAGATTCCCGCGCGGGTCCAGGCTGATCGAATTCATGTGGTACGGATCGTAATCGCCGCCGCCGGACAGGGTGTCGGGCTCGGTGGTGTCGGCGAGCGGCACGTGTTCGGCCGCGCTCCACCGGAACAGCACCCGCCCGGTGGCCACGTCCACCACCGAGGCGATCGCGTCGAGCATGGTGCCGTTCGCCGGGCCCCCGATCGCGGTGAGATCGGCGGTCTGCCGCCGGTAGGAGGTGATCAGCGCCCGCCCGTCCGGGGTGAGCCGGAATTCGTGCACGTCCGCGTCCAGACCGTCGCCGGGGGTCAGCGTCCGGATCACGTGACCGTGCTCGTCGGCGATGTAGTCGACCCCGGCGCCGTGGCCACTCTGGCTGGTGCCCTGCCACCAGGTCAGCACCCGTTCACCCTGATAGGTCTGGGCCCGGAAGTTGGACACGTCCTGGCCGGCGGGCGGGTCGTAGCGCCACAGTTCGCGGCCCGACTTGTCCAGCACCACGTTCGCGGGCCTGGCCACCGGGACGTCGGACAGGATGCGGGACAGGCCCGGAACCACCGCGGCCGCGCTGAGGCCGGTGGTGTAGTAGATGTAGCCCGGGCCGCCCTCGGGCTTGTTCACCCGCACCGTGTAGGTGAGCGCCCCGATGGGCGAGCTGGGCAGCAACGGTTCCGCGGCGGCCGTCGCGGGCAGCGCCGTCACCGCGCTCAGCGCCGCCGCCATCATCGCCGTCCGCAGACTTCCGCGCACCCCGACCATCGCACTACCTCCTCCGTACCCGGCCGTCCCGGCCGACCGGGCAAAACGCATCCCAGGGTATCGGACCACTCGCCCTGTTGCGGGAGCGGGATCGGTCCGTTTCGAGCCGATCGCCGCACCGGCGGGGGTGCGGAACCGGACCGCTCACGCGCGCAGCCCGCTCGCGCGCAGCACCCGGCGCCCGATGCCGGCCCGGACCGCCTCCTCGGTGCCGATGATCCGGACATGGGTTCGGGCGCGAGTGATGGCGGTGTACAACAGCTCCCGGGTCAGCAGCGTGGACTCGGGGCCGGGCAGCACCACCGAGACGGTGCCGTACTGGCTGCCCTGGCTGCGGTGGATGGTCATCGCGTACACCGTGGTGACGCCGGGGAACTGGGTGGGATGGACGAGATAGGGTTCGTTACCGCGTTGCAGGGCCGCGCGCAGCGTGCCGTCGGGGCCCCGGACGATGACGCCGGTGTCGCCGTTGTAGATGCGGGCCTCGTGATCGTTGGCGGTGACCAGCAGCGGCTGGCCCGGAAACCAGTGCCCGCCACCGTGATCCGCGCCGAGCCCGGCCGCGGCGACCCAGTCGGCGGCCAGCCGGTCCCAGTGCTCGACGCCGAACCGGCCCTGGCGGTGCGCACACAGCAGCCGATGCGATTCCATCGCCGCGAGAGCCGTTGCGGCGTCACCGTGTTCGGCCGCCGCGGTGGCCTCGCGGGCGGCGCGGACCACATCGGCGCGGACCTCGGCGACCGCGTCGGGGGCGCACAGCGAGATCTCGCTGCCACCGGCGGCCAGCAGCGCCAGCGCGTCGTCGGCGGCCCCGGCGCGCACGGCCACCGCCAGTTCCGCGATCCGGCCGCCGAACCGGCGGCCGCGGGTGAGCCGGACGATGCCGCCGCGCAGCCGATCTCGTTCCCGCGCGCTCAGCGAATCCGGATGTCCGGCGACGCCGGCATCCGGGCCCAGGATCTCGTCCAGCACCGGATTCGGCTGGGCGGCAACGGGTCCGGCGACCAGGTCGGCCAGTACCGCGCCGGCGTCGACGGAGGCCAGCTGGTCGGGGTCGCCGACGAGCACCAGGCGGGCGTCGGGCCGCACCGCCGGCAGCAGGCAGCTCATCATGGTCAGCGACACCATCGAGGTCTCGTCCACCACGATCACGTCGTAGGGCAGCCGGTTGAACGCGTGGTGCCGGAACCGGGTGGCCCCGCCGCGCTGCCAGCCCAGCAGCCGGTGCAGGGTGGCGGCGGTCAGCTCCGGCAGGTCCAGGCCCCGGGCCTGTTCCCGCACCGACTCCTGGAGGCGGGCGGCGGCTTTGCCGGTGGGGGCGGCCAGCGCGATCCGCAGCGCGGGCGCGCCCGGGATCGCGGCCTGGTGCGCGGTCAGCAGCGCCAGGATCCGGGCGATGGTGTGGGTCTTGCCGGTGCCGGGCCCGCCGGCGACCACGGTGGTCCAGTGCGTGGCGGCCAGTGCGGCGGCGACCCGCTGCCGATCCGGCGGATCGCCCGGACCGCCGGTCTCGGGGAACAGCCGATCCAATTGCCGCCGAACGGTTTCCGGATCGACCAGGGGATGGGTGCCGGACCGGTCGACGAGCGCCGCGCGGATGGTCTGTTCCTGCCGGTAGTACCGGTCCAGATACAGCAGCGGACCGGATTCGTGGTCGACCAGCCGCAGCGGGCGCAACGGCCCGGCCGCGCTGCCGCAGACCAGCGGGCTGATCCGCAGCGCGGCCACCACCGCCTCGGCCGCGGGCCACGGCAGGGTCGCGGGATCGATCGCGTCCGGATCTATCTCGGCGTCGAAACCCTCACCGTCGATACCGATCTCGTGCATCCGGGCCAGCTCCAGGCAGACCGAGCCGGACCGCACCGCGCGCACCGCCAGCGCGGCCGCCAGCAGCACCGGCTCCGACTCCTCGCGGCCCAACCGGCCCAGCCGCAGCGCGACGTGCACATCCGCGGCGGACAGCACCCCGGCGACGTTGAAGATCCGCAGCAGACCGGTGGCCCGCTGCGCCAGCTGGATCGCCGTCACGGCGCCACCTCGCCGGCCAGCAGCGCGGACAGCTCGATGATCAGCGCCGGGGACGGATCCCATTCCGAGACACCGCAACCCGGTGGCGTCTCGGGGCCGATCATGCCGCGCACGAACAGGTACCGGATGCCACCGAGATGGAGCGCGGGATCGTAACCGGGCAACCGCCAGCGCAGATAGCGGTGCAGGGCGACCGAATACAGGATGGCCTGCAACGGATAGTGCGAGCGCATCATCTCCGCGGCCATGTGCTCGGGGGTGTAGTGGGCGACGGTGAGATCGCCGGTGCCCAGGCGGTTGGTCTTGTAGTCCACGACCACGAAACGCGGCCCCGGCAGCCGCAGCACCGCGTCGATACTGCCGGTGAGATAGCCCCGCAGGGGCGTGTCGTCGAGGGCGTCGAGCAGATCCGGATATGCCGCGAACGGGTCGCCGGCGGGCAGGTGCCGCCGCAGCAGCGCGGCGATCCGGTGCAGGGTCGCGTATTCCGCCGCCGGGGTCTCGCCACCGGCCAGCGGCAGTTCGAAGGCCAACTCGTTCAACCGATCCCGGCACGCGACCGCGGCCAGCGAACCCATCGGCGCGGCGGGCGACGGGCCGTCCAGCGGGGTGCGCAGCACCGCGAGCAGGGCCGTGGCCAGGGCGTCGACATCGACCTCGGCCATCAGCTCCGCGACCGCGTCGGCACAGCGGCGGTGCACCTCCGCGGCGAGGTCCGCGGCGTCGGTGTCGACCAGTTCCAGCACACCGTGCACGAGGACGCCGAATTCCGCGCCGTAGGGCAGCGCGTTCATCAGAGAGGCCGCGGCCGTGGCGGTTTCTGCCGGCCCGGCCAGCTCGACCGGGGTGTCGGGCTCGTCGGAGACGCCGGGGGCCTCCTCCGGCTGCCCGTGGGTGTCGTGGGCCCCCGCGGTCAGCGCGGAATAGGAGGTGCGGCGCCAGTCCTGATCCACCTCGCGGTCGAACACCGCCGCCGCCAGCTCGCCCGTGGCCGCCGCGGCCCGCTCCCAGCGCGGCCGTGCGGTCGGCACCGTGCCGACCGGCTCCACCTCGATCAGCCCCGGGCCCGCGTCCGCGGCCCACTGGGTCAGCAGTTCGGCCACCGCCGGATCCGCGGGGACCTCGGCCCGGGCCGCGACCTCGGCGGTCTCGGGCCGGCGGCCGAGGATCATCCGGTGCAGCGGCGCGTACATGGTGCCGTAGGCGGGCGCCCACCAGGCCACCACCCGGGACTGCGCGCGGGTCAGCGCCACGTACAGCAGGCGCAGTTCCTCCCCCGCGTCCTCGGCCTCGGTGAGCTTCTTGCGCTCGGTGTAGCCGGGCGCCTCCGGGCCGCCGACATCCAGCACCCGGTCGCCGTCCTCGTGGAACAGCAGGGTGACCGGATTCGGATTCTTGGCGCTGTCCCAGGCGAACGGCAGGTACACGACCGGGAATTCGAGGCCCTTGCTGGCGTGCACGGTGGCGATCTGCACGGCCGCGTCGTCGCGGTCCAGGCGGCGGCTGCGGTCGGACACCGCACCGGAGGCGGGATCGCGGATGCGGTCGGCCAGCCAGCGGGTGAGCGCGGTGAGCCCCAGCGATTCCCGCAGCGCGGCCTGATCCAGCAGCTGTGCGATGTGCCGCAGGTCGGTGAGCTGCCGTTCGCCACCCGCGACCGCGAGCAGCCGGGGCGCCAGCCGGGTCTCCGCGGCGAGCTTCTCGAACACCGCGGCGAATCCGGCGCGCGCGAACAACCGCGCGCCCTCCCGCAGCTGGGTGGACAGCCGGCCCACCAGATCCGCACCGCCGGCGTCGATCTCGGCCGCGGTCAGCCCGAGCAACGGGGTACCGGCCGCCAGCCGCACCCGGTCGCCGCGGTGCGGCTGCTCCAGCGCTCGCAGCAGCCACAGCCAGTCGTCGGCCGCGTCGGTGCCGAAGACGCTCGCACCGCCGGCCAGCACCGACGCCACCCCCACCCGATCCAGCGCGGCCCGCACCAGATCGATCTGCGCGCGGGTGCGGACCAGCACCGCGATATCGCCGGGCCCCAGCGGCCGGTCACCGAAGTGCGCCCCGGCGTCCAGCAGTGCCACCACGTCCGCGGCCAGATCCTCGGCGACCCGGGCGCGCTGTGTGCCGACGGCCGGAAATCCGGACTTGTTCTTCGGCCCCGCGCCGTCGCGGGGGAACACCCGCAGCCGCAGCGGCGCGCCCGCCGCACCCGTCAGCCGGGTGCGCGGCTGCACCGCCGACACCGGATGCACGGTGATGTCGTGGTGGCCCAGCGCCGCACCGCCCATCAGATGGGACAGGGCGCCGAGCAGTCCCGCGTCACTGCGCCGGTTGGTGGTCAGCTCCCGCCGCCCGTCGGCATGTGCGACGGCGTCGAGGTAGCTCAGCACCTCCGCCCCGCGGAAGGCGTAGATGGCCTGCTTCGGATCGCCGACCAGCACCAGCGCCGCGTGCCCGTGGAAACAGCGCCGCAGGATGTCCCACTGCAACGGATCGGTGTCCTGGAACTCGTCGACCAGCACCACCCGATACCGCGCCCGGATCCGGCGGCAGGCGCCCTCGCCGTGCGCCGGATCGGCCAGCACCTCGTGCAGCAGCACCAGCAGGTCGTCGAAGTCGCGGATACTCGAGAGCCGTTTGCGCCGTTCGACTTCCGCTCGCACCGCGGCGGCGAAGGCGACCCGCTCGGCGGCCGGGTGATCCCCGATCTCCGGCCCCGGCGCCAGGCGCGCGTGCCGATCCTGCACCGCCGCCCGCGCCAGCGTGTACGCCTCCTTCACCGGGAACGGCGCCCCACCGCGCGCATACCGCGACAGATAGAGATCGTCGGCCACGGTGACGACCAGATCGTCCACATTGTCGACCAGCCGGGCTCCCGGATCCTGCTCCCCCGCCAGCCCGAGCTCGTCCAGCATCCGCTGGCAGAAACTGTGCGTGGTCGCGATGGTCCCGGCGTCGAAATCCGACAGCGCCGCCAGCAACCGCCCCCGCCGCAGCGCCACCTCCGCCGAATCCGCCTGCGCCAGATGCCGGATCAGCTCGTCCCCACTACCCCGCGCCGCCTCCGGATCGACCAGCCCCGCCGCCACCGCGACGAACCGGTCCCGGGTCCGTTCCCGCAACTCCTGGGTCGCCGCCCGGCTGAACGTCACCAGCAGCAACTGCGACACGTCCACCCCGGCCTCGGCCACGAACCGCACCGCCAGCCCGACGATCGCATACGTCTTCCCGGTCCCCGCGCTGGCCTCCAGCACGGTCGTCCCCCACGGCAGCTCCCCGCACAACTCGAACCGCTGCCCCACCGGGCCGGTCGCGTGTTCCCACCCGGAGAATCCCTGCTCGCGATCGGAATCCGGCACACCGCCATCGGCCGCATCCGCGAATTCCGCGGTCCGCGAGAGAAACTCCTGCATCGGATCGGCAGCGACCTCCGCCGCACCCACACCGTTCACCGCCACCCGCACCGAACCCTCCGCCTCCTCGCTCGCCACACCCCCGGAAATCGAATCCCCGACCTCCCCCGCCGCCGGATACTCCCGATCGATATCTCCGAGCGCCGCCTGATCGGTTGCGGCAGTATCGGATTCGAGCGAATCCGGCAGCGTCCGCTGGTCCGCTACCGGCGGCTTCGACCCGGAGGGCGCGTCAGAGGTGGGCCGCTCACCGGGGTCACCGACCGATCCCGGTCCTGCCGCAGCCGCCGATGCGTCGACATCCCCGGCCGACACCGGCAACTCCCGGTCCGAATCGCTCTGCGCGGATTGCCGTCTCGCGGCAGCGCCGGAATCGACAGGCGACAGCGACGCGGCAGCAGAATCACCCGACGATGCGGGAGAGCCCGGATCCGGGGCAGACTGCGGCGTTATGGCCGTTGCGGATTCGGCCGAGTGCGCGGGCGCGCTCGACGACGCCGAGGAGACAGCCGGATCGGCTTCGGTAGCGGCGGCCGAATCGGGGGGCTCGCGGGTCGCGTCGCCGGGAGCGGGCTGCGACGCGGCGGGCGCGGGGCGGGGTCGCTCGGGTGCGGGGTGGTCCGCGGTCGGGCCGGGTTCGGGGGTGGGGAGGAGGTCGAGGGTGAAGAGATCCGAGGTGGGGGGCGGGGTGTCGTGGCGGTGGGGGACGGACTGTTTGGTGCGGCGGCGACGTGGGGGTGGGGGCTGGTCCAGGTCGGTGAGGGAGAACAGTTCGTCGGTCATGGCTGGCCCTGGGATTCGCAGGCCAGCAGGGGGTGCCAGAGGCGGCGGGCGGTGGCGGCGAAGCGGGTGGGTTCGCCGTGCTGGTCGGGGTCGGTGAGCGGGGTTTCCAGGTTGTCCAGGCGGACCGCGGGGCCCCAGACGTAGCGGAGGTAGCGGTCGGTGTGGTCGCCGAAGGCCTTGGGACCGCCGGGGCCGCCGAGGAATTCCTGGCCGGCGGCGAGGCGGGCGTCGGCGACGGTCGCGCCCTGGGCGCGGCGTTCGGCGTAGAGGGGGGAGGCGGTGGGGGCCACCGGCAGCGGCTCGGCCAGGCCGAGGTCGCGCAGGTCGGCCAGGTCGCGCAGGATCTGCTGGGCCACTGCGGCATTGGGGGCGGTCAGGGTGGAACGCCACGCGGGGCGGCCGAATTTGCCGCGGCCCATGGTGACCGCGCGCCAGCCGCGGTTGCGTTCGGTGGCCGCCAGTGCCAGCACCCGGACCCACGCGGCCATCCGGTGTTTCGGGGCCAGGCGGGAGAAGGTGGTGCGGACCACCGCGTCGTCGTGCACGTCGGGAACGGTGCCGGACAGCAGCCGGCCGTCGCCGAGGTCCACCGCGACATCGATGGTGCGGGCGGGGATCTCGTGCATCGGCCGTGCGACCCGGACCAGGCGGTCCACGGTGTCCTCGACCTCGTCGAGCACCGCCGCGCCGAGGCCGAACGGCGGCAGGGTGCCGCGGCGCCACTCCGCCGCGCGCAGGGTGGCGGGATCGACGCCGGTCAGGCGGGCCGAGAGCATACGTTCGCCCACATTCCACTTGGACAGGCCGTCCATCTCGATCGGCAGGCGCTGATCGATCTCCTCGTCCTCCTCCGGCACCCGGATGCCCAGCCGCTGCCACAGGAAGGCCCGGACCGGATGCTCCACGAACGAGATCAGTTCGGCCAGTTCGACATCCGTGACCGCGGCGGCGGGCAGCGGGCCGGGCAGGAATTCCGGCGGAATCTGCACGGGGTGCGCGGCGGCCCGCGCGCCGGCCAGCGCCACGGTGTCGAAGCTGATCGGTTGTGCGGCAACGAAATTGCGGCGGTCGAACGCCTGCAACGGATGCCTTGTCACCAGGGTGGCGGCCGCGGCGGCGGTGAGGTGGCCGCGGACGGCGTCGAGCAGTTCGGCCAGCGGGATCGCGGGCGGACGGTAGGCACCGGTCACCGGGTCGGCCCCGGTGTACAGCACGATCAATTGCCGCTCGGCCGCCATGATCGCGTCCAGCAGCAGTTGCCGGTCCTCGCTGCGCGCGTCGCGATCGCCGATGCGGGGTTCGCGGGCCGGGATGTCGTCACCGTCGACGCCGCCGGTCCGGGGGAAGACGTCGTCGTCGAGGCCGAGCAGCACCACCACCGGATGCGGCACCGAGCGCAGCGGCGCGAGACCGCACACGGTCAGCTCGCCGGTACGGAAATTGGCCCGCACCGACCGCGCCGACAGCCGCGACCGCAGCAGCGCCGCGATATCCGGCAGCCGCAGCGCGATGTCACCGGCGTGTTCCAGGGCGGCGACCAGGTCACGGCGCACCTCCGCCGCCTGCCAGGCCTGGGCCCGCGGCACCTCGGTCAGCAGTTCCAGGATCCGGATCAGCACCTGCTGCCATTCGGCGGCCGGGCGCGCCGAGCCGGCGGGTTCGGCGGGGGTCGGCCCGCGCAGGTCGCGGACGCATACCGCCAGCCGGTCGACGAATTCGGCGAACCGCCCGGCCAGATCCACGTCACCGGAGTCCACATCGTCCAGCGGCAGCGCGAGATCGAGCCAGTCCTCGGAGGATTCGCCCGCGGCCACGCCCAGCAGGATGCGGTCGACGGCGGCGTTGAGGGTGTTCTGCGCGAAATCACCGAGGCCGAACGCCTGCCGCTGCCGCTGCCCGATCCCCCAGCGCGCGCCGGTCTCGGCGGCCCATTCGCGCAACCGCTCGATATCGTCGTCGTCGAATCCGCAGCGCACCCGGACCGGTTCGGACGCGGCGAGATCCAGCACCTCGGTGACGGTGACCCGGCCGTCGGCCAGCGCCAGCACCTGTTCCAGCACGGTGAACACCGGATTGGCCGAGCCCTGCGACCGATCCGCCGGCCGCACCCGCAACCGGTGCCCGGGATGCGCGGCGGCGTCGTCGGCCGCGGACTGACCGAACGCGGCCCGCAACAGCGGCGCGTAACTGTCGACATCGGGGCACAGCACCACCACATCGCGCGGTTGCAGCGCCGGATCGGCGGCGAACAGCCCCAGCAGCACATCCCGCAGCACCTCGACCTGCCGGGCCGGGCCGTGACACGAGTGCACCTGCACGCTCGCATCGGCGGGCAACTGCCGCGCCGGCGGCCACACGTCCTCGCGCAACCCGGCCTGCACGGCGGAAAGCACCGTACCCGAAGCGCTGTCGCCACCGGCATGATGACTGCCCACCACCGGCCCCAGCACCGCCAGCCGCTGCTGCAACTCCCGCGCATCACGTCCGAGCGCCGCCAGCAACGGGTGCGCCACCGCCGGCGCACTGCGATCCGCCGCCCGGACCGGCCCCGCCGGCCCGAGCCCACCCAGCGCGGCATCGGAAACCGCTGTGGCCGAACCGGTTCCCAGCGCCGACCACATCGCCGGACTCGGATGGGTCAACCACAGGTGGACGTCGCGGTGCTCGCCGAGGGCCGACAGCACGGCCAGTTGGTCGGCGCCGAGGCGGGTCACGCCGAACAGGGACAGCCGGTGCGGCAGGTCGATCGCCGCCGGTTCGGCGCGCAGCCGGGCGCAGGCCCCGGCGAGGCGCTCGGCGGGGCTGGGGGTGCCCAGTTCGGCGCGCAGCCGCTGCCACAACAGGAATTGCCAGTGCAGGTCCTCGGGCAGGTCCGCACCCGGCGCGCCGGCGGCCCAGTCGAGCAGCAGCGCCGGACGCTGACCGGCGTAGCCCTCGTACAGCGCGGCGATGCGGGCGGCGGTGGCGAAGCGGCGGCCGGCCCGGTGCGAACGGGTGTCGCCGGCGCCGAGGTGCCGGGCGGGCACCGCGCACCACGGTTCGTGCAGCGCGGTGTCCAGCACGCGCAGCAGCGCCCACACCGCGCGCTCGGGCGCCCAGGGGTCGTCGGCGACGGCGATGCCGGTGACCTCCGCCAGCACGCCGGTGATCAGTGCCGCGGGGGTGGGGAAGGCGATGTTGGCGCTGATGCCGTCGCCGCCGGCCGCGCCGAGCGACCGGGACAGCCGCTGGGTCAGCCAGCGCTCGACCCCCTTGGCCGGTACCGCGACCACCTCGACCGCGAACGGGTCGGGCAGCGGCTGCGACACCATCGACGCGAGCAGGTCGGCGAGCGTGTCCGCCCGTTCGGCTCGGTGGATGTGCAGCGCCATCAGCCGCCTCTCTGCGCTCGCGGTGGATCCGACGGCCGCTGGGGGCCGGATGCCCCGCGGTTGCCTGTCGACCGGCCGATCCTACAAACTCCCGGACGCCACACCGGTGTGCGACTCGGCTTCCGTGAAACAAACCACTCGGAATATTGCTGGCAAATATTTGGCATTAGCTATGCGCTGCAATTACTCCGAATTGACCGTTTGAACCAAATTTCCAGCAACACTTGGGATTCCGTGGCGTTCGTCACAAAACCGTTTTGGCCCGAATTCACCGCCGCGTGTCACGCCGGTGGCCATGACGCGGTGTGCCACAGTGCTCCGCGGGGAGGATGTGGTTCACGGGGCAAGCGTCATTCGAAAGGCTGGTTCGGTTCATGTCTGCGAACGTGATTCCCTTGGTCCCCAGATCCGGGTTCACGGTCCGCCGCGTCGGCGAACGATGGGAGCTCGTCAATTCCCGGCACTACGGTCGTGCCGTGGTGCTCAACGCGTGGCCGCGCGACCGGCACACCGAGGCTTTCGCGCACTGTTATCGGCTCAACGGGCGCAAGGTGGAGGACCTGTTGGCCGCTTTCCGCTGACCGGTTGGCCGGTTTCCGGGGCCGCGTCTAGTGTGGTGCACCGTGCGTTATCCCCGCGCCGCCTCGCGCGCCACCCGATCCTCGCGACTGGCCTTCGGTGCCTGCGCCGTAGCCGCCGCCCTCGTCACGGGCCTGCCCGCGGCCCAGGCCGCGCCGGCCACCGCGCTGCCGCTGCACACCCAAGGTTGCGTGGGTGGTTTCGACTGCGATATGAGCAACCGGATCGCGGCGGCCGACGCGTACGTCGCGGGGCGGCCCGGCATGGTCGGGTATGTGCTGCGTGACCGGGTCACCGGTGCGGTGTACCGCAACGGCAACGCCGACACCATGTTCTGGACCGCGTCCACCATCAAGCTGGCGATCGCGGAGGATCTGCTCAACCGGGCCCGGGTCGGCGCGATCGTGCTGACGCCGGAGGACCGGACGCTGCTGGAGTCGATGCTGGCCACCTCCAACGACAATGCCGCCGACGTGCTGTGGCAGAAGTACATCGGGCCGGACCGGATGGCCTACAACAACGCCTTCCGGGCCAACGGCATGACCGGGCTGGCGCCGCAGCCCACCGCCGGACATCCGTTTCCCGACTGGGGATTTCAGCAGTGCTCGCCGGCCGATCTGGATCGGCTGATGAACAATGTGCTCGACACCATGCATCCGGACGATCGGGCCTATCTGCTGGATCGGATGCGCAATGTCGACACCAATCAGCATTGGGGGGTCTGGGGTGCGGGGCCGTCCATGCGGCCGGGATTGAAGAACGGCTGGTCCGACGAGCAGGGGGGCTGGGTGGTCAACTCGGTCGGGTTCGCCGGGCCGGGTGAGCGCTACACGCTGGCGATCATGAACGATCTCGGTGATCAGGGCGGGTACACCGAGGGTGAGGAGACCACCACCCATGTCGCTCAGCTGTTGCTGGGCGGGCGGGGTTAGGTTCCGGGCGGGCCGGGGCCTCGTTGATCAAGCGGGTCAGTGCGGCGACCACGTCGTTCAGGGCTGGGGTCGGGGGGCCGGCGGGTTCGGTCAGGTAGATGTCCCGGCGGATCTCGATCATCAGCGCGGTGACGTCGGGGTTCGTGTTGTAATGGTGCAGTGGCACATAGCATCCCGCGAACGGGGTGTTCAGGGAGAGGTCGCCGCAGGGTGCGAGGGCTGCTTGCGCGGCGGCCAGCAGGTGGGGCGGTGTGTGTGCCGGGTCCGTGCCCAGGCAGATCGCGGGACGTGTTCCGCTGGGGTGCAATTCGTACGGTAGCGGCAGGCGTGGGTAGGAGTGCACGTCGAGCAGTACGGCGGTGCCGGTTGCGGCGAGGCGGTCGGTCACTACGCGTGACACAGTGTCGGCGTAGGGGTGGAAGTAGTCGTTCAGGAGTGCTTGTTCGGTCGCTGGGTCGGGGTGCCGCAGGGGGGTGCCGTGTGAGGTTCTGGTGTAGACGGCGCCCATGCCGACCTTGCGCATCTCCTCGCGCTCGTCCGGGAATCGCTCCGGGTCGACCACCAGGCGTGAGACGGTGTTCTGGACGATCCAGGGTCTTGTTGCCGCGTGGTGTGCTGCTTGCTCGGCGAGCAGGTCGGTGGCAGTGTCGGTCATGCGGTCCAGTTCGGTCGCCAGGTCGGGATCGGTGAGCAGGATTGTCCGGCGGACTGCTGCGGGGATGTGGCGTGAGGCGTGGGGCACGTGCAGGATTACGGGGCTGGAGGTCGAACCGGGAATCACTCGGGCGGTGGGCATTCGGTCACGGTAATCGTGGTGGGGGTGGAGGGGTGGTGGCGGTGGTGTGGTGGGGCGGTGGTGAGGTGGGGCGGTGGTGATGATGTGGCGGTGGTGAGGTGGTGTGGTGGTGGTGATGATGATGTGGCGGTGGTGATGTGGTGGCGTGTGCGATGGCGGCCGTGTGGTCTGGGTTTGATTTGGCTGTTGCGTGTTTCGGGGTGCGGATACTGAGGGTTGGGCCTTCTTGGGGGGTGACCGGCTGTATTTTTGGCCTCCGCTTCGCTCCGGCGGGTTCTCGGCCCCTCAGTCTCGATTCTTCCCTCCTCCGCTCCTCCGCTTCGCTCCCCCGCTCCGTCAGTCCAGAATCGAGACGGGCCGAGAACATTAACGTTGGGCCTACTTGGTGGTGACCGGGCCCTCAGCGGGCGGGCCGAATGCCGGGCCTGCTTGTTGGTGACCGCGTTGGAGGGTGAGGCGGGAAGAGAACTCGAGGGTCCCGGCCTGCTCGGTGGTGACCGGGGCTGGAGGTGAGGCCGGCAATGCACAGGCGGGGTGGGCCTGCTCGGGTGGTGACCGTTGTCGAGGGTTGGGCCATGAAAAGACTTGTCGGGCCTGCGGATCGGTGACCCGGGGGTTGGAGGTGGGGCGGGCAACGCTCAGGGGGCAGGGCCTACAGGTTGGTGGCCGGGTTGGCGGTGGAGCGGGCGACGCACGGGCGGGGTGGGGCTGCTTGGTGGTGATGGGGGTGGGGGTGGGGGTGGGGCTTGGAAAGGCTTGTCGGGCTTGGGGGTGGTGACGGGTTACAGTCGGCGCAGGTGCATGGGGGCGCCGTCGCGGGGGAAGGGGATCGTGGTGAAACCCCAGGGCATCACGTAGTCGGCGGGGATGCGCCATTCGTGGTCTCGGACCATGGCGGCGATGATCGCTTTCACCTCGAAGATGCCGAAGTGCATGCCTATGCACTTGTGGGCGCCTGCGCCGAAGGGCATCCAGGCCAGGCGGTGGTTGCGGTCCTCGCGGCGGGGGTCGTCGAAGCGGTCCGGGTCGAAACGCAGGGGGTCGGTCCACAGGTCCGGGGACAGGTGGTTGACGATGTAGGCGAGGTCGACGTTGGTTCCGGCGGGGATGAAGCGGCCGGCCACCTCGGTGTCGCGTACCGCTCGTCTGACCAGGCCGGGTACCGGGGGGACCAGTCGGAGGCTTTCCTTGACCACCAGGTCCAGGTTGTGCAGGCGGTCCAGGTCGGTGATGGTGGGTGGGGCGCCGTTCAGGTCGGCGTGGAGGGCTCGTGCCTCCTCCCGCACTCGCTGCTGCCAGTCCGGGTGGTGGCCCAGGTAGTAGGCGACCGTGGTGGCGGTGGTGGTCGTGGTGTCGTGGGCGGCCATGATCAGGAAGATCATGTGGTTCACCACGTCCTCGTCGGAGAACTGCTCGCCGTCCTCGGTGCGGGCGTGGCACAGGGCGGAGAAGAAGTCCTCGGCGGTCGTGCGGCGTTTCTCCGGGATCATGTGGGTGAAGTACTCTTCCAGCACTTTCCGGCCGCGCAGGCCGGCCCACCAGGCGCCGCCGGGGACCGGCCGGCGCACGATCGCCAGCGCGGCGTGGGTGCAGTCGATGAACGCCTTGCCCAGGCGCTCGCGCTGGGGGCCGGCGTCGGCGGCCATGAAGACGGCGGTGGCGATCTCCAGGGTCAGGTCCTTCACCGTGGGGTACAGCTCGACGTCGCGGGCGCCGCCCGGGCCGCCGGGTACCCAGCGCGCGATCGCCGCGTCGACCACCGGCGTCACCTCGGCCAGGTGCGCCTCCAGCCGTTGCCGGGTGAACGCCTGCTGCATGATCCGGCGGTGGTACATGTGCTCGGAGAACTCCAGCAGCAGCAGTCCGCGCCGGAAGAACGGGCCGATGAAATAGTCCCAGCCCTGGCCGAAGTCGTTGCGGCGCTTGCCCAGTACCTCGTCCACCGCGTCGGGGCCGGCCACCAGGACCCGGTCCACCCCGAGCGAGCGGTTGTAGCTGACCGGCCCGTACTTCTCGTAGCGGCCGAGCACCTCCGCCGGTCCCCAGCGCAGATAGTGCAGGGCGCGGCCCAGATACGGCAGTCCGATGTCGCCGCGGATCGGGAGTTGCGCCGGATCCGGCGGTGTGGCCAGTACCCGTTCCCGCACCGGCAGCCGGCGCAGCATCCGATCGATGGTGTGCTGCTCCGGAATCCGGAACAGGTCGATGTTCTCGCGCTCCAGCGCGTCCGCGTCGATGCCGACCATGACTCCGCCTCCGCAAAAAGTACGCTCCGTACATTAGTAGCACGGATCACTCCCGCGCGGATGCGGAATCGGCGAGCGGCGCCGGATCGCGTACTCCGGCACCGGATCGGCCCGCCCCGGGGACCGGGGCGGGCCGACGTCATCCGTTCCGGGTGGGCCGGTGACCGGTGACCGACCGGCGCGTCAGTGCGACACCGCCCGGTGGTGGCGCTGCTGCGGCACCGTGGTGCCACGGCCGCGCCGCATCAGGCCGATCAGCGCGGTCAGCACCGCGCCGACCGCACCGCCGCCACCGATCTGTCCGATGATCTGCCCGAGGTCCAGACCGCTGCTGGTCGCCGCCTCGATGATCGCGCCGGTGATACCGCCACCGACCGCGCCGGCCACGCTGTTGGCGCCCACTCCCACGCCGGTCCGGGCGCCGGCGAGATTCCCGCCGACCAGCCCGCCGAGCAATCCGAGCAGCCACTCCATGCGAGGGTCTCCTTTCGATCGCCTTGTGCCGCGGGTTACCGAACGAACTCCGCGGCAACGGAATTCGTGTCACACCTGCCGCGTGTCACCACCGTGCGGATCACTCTTGTCGGTGTGGCTGCGCTGGTTCGCGCCCACGGCGTTGTTCTCGTAGACCACTTCGATACCGCCGGCCTCCGCGTCCGGCCGCTGGTGCACCACCGGTTCGACGGCGCCGCGGCGGGTCTGCGGTGAGGGCGGCGCCTCGCCGTGCACCGGTACCGCAGGGCCGCGCATCGCTTGACCGGCCGGTATCGGCCCGGTTCGGGGCATCTCGAAACCCGTTCGCGGAGTGTCGAATTCGGTACGCCGCTGGGCGAAGCCGGGGCCGCGCTGTTCGAAGCCGGGGCCGCGCTGTTCGAAGCCGGGACGGGGCGCCTCCCGCGGTGGCCGGGGCGCGCGCGGCGTCTCGAAGGCGGAGCGCGCCGGCGGCGCGGTCCGTACCGTGGGCGCCGTCGCGGTGCGCAGCGGCGGTTCCACCGGCCGCGGCGCGGGACGGCGGCCGAGCAGCCCCAGCAGACCACCCACGACCGCGGCGATGGCCAGGCCGATCGGCACACCCCACCACCGGTTGATTCCGGAACTGCTGGTGCCGGTCGCGGCAATCGGCGGGGCCGCCTGCGGCGCGCCGGCCGGCGGTTGCGCACCCAGTGACGCCGCGAGATTCGCGGGCACCGTGCTGAGACCGTCGGGCTGCGACCAGCGGATCTCGGTACCGGTGGGGCCGGCGAAGCCGTTCGCCTCCACCCCCGATTCGGCGGTCATGTCCGTGGTCGGATAGCCGAAGGGCCCGGTCACCGCGCCGCTGGCGCGGTAGGCGTCGAGCACCTTGTCACGGACCAGGTGGGCGCCCGTCGTCGGGCTCCAATAGATCGCGGCACCACCGGCTTCCGCGAAATTCTCGACCCGGCCGGCACCGTCACCGGCATCGGTCTCGTCCGCGACCGGGAAGCCCAGATCGCCGGTCGGACCGCCCAGATCTCGGTAGCGGCCCAGGATGTCGCCATAGACGGCCCTGGCGCCGGTGCCCGGCGAATAGAAGATGGCGCCGCCCCGATAGTTCTGCACCGCACCGCTGTCGCCGATCTGGTTGGCCTGGCCGTCGGCCGGGCCCAGCGCCGAACCGGCGCCACCGAGATCGTTGTAGTGGGAGGTGATCGCGCCGGTCGCCTCCGGCGAGGGGCCCGGTTCCGGCAGGCCGGGGCCCGCCAGCGCCGTACCGCCGAGCACGCCGACACTCAGCACACCAGCGGCCAAGCCGGACAACGCTTTTCGTGACAGTGACGACATCACCACTCCTCTCAGCGGCGCAGCCAGTGCCGCCCACGCGGGCGGTCCCGGTCACGGTCGCGTTCGGATTCCGGTTCACGAGACTCGATCCTGGTCAGCTCCTCGTTCGGGAGGACGTCGGACTGCTTGCCGACGATCCGGTCCAGCGGGTGCCGGCCGGTGGAGCGTTCGATGAATTCCACGTCGGCGGAAGCACTTTCGTGCATCACCGGCTCCACGTCGGTGGCCTCGCCGGCCAGCCTGCGGACGTTGGTGGACAACGTCTCCTGGGTCCGCACCACCTGCTCGACCGGCTTCTCCACCACCCGCTGCACGAAGACCGGCTTCTCGACGACGACCTCGACGACCTTCTCCACCTCCTTGTAGACCGGGCGCTCGACGATTTTCTCCACGACCTTCTCCACCGGCCGCTCGACGATGCGCTCGTGCACCATCTCGACCTCCCGCTCCACGGTCTGCTCGACCAGGACCGGAGTCTCGACCATCTTCTCGAGCACCTTCTCCACCGGCTTCTCGACGACCTTCTCGATGATCTGCGGCATCTCCACGATCGCCTCGACCACCCGCTCCACCGGGCGTTCGATCCGGTTCTCGACGATGTTCGGCTTCTCCACGATCAGGTCGACGGTGTGCTCGACCGGTCGTTCGACCACATTCTCGGTGACGTTCGGGACCTCGACCGTCTTCTGCACGGTCCGGGCCACCGGCCGCTCCACCACCTGCTCGGTGATCTCGGGCTTCTCGACCACCTTCTCCACCACGCGATCGACCGGCTTCTCCACCACCCGCTCGATCAGGTTGGGGACCTCGACGACCCGCTCCACGGTGTGGTCGATCGGCCGCTCGACGACCTGCTCCACCACGTTCGGCCGCTCGACCACGCGTTCGACGGGCCGGTCGACGGGCTTCTCCACCACCTTCTCGACGATGTTGGGCCGCTCGACGATCTTCTCCACCACGCGGTCGACCGGCTTCTCCACCGGTGTGACGACGAGGTTCTCCACGATGATCTCCCGCGGCACCTCACGCGTGCGGATCACCGGCTGCTCGACGACCAGGTCGATCACCTTCTCCACCGGCTTCTCCACGGTGCGGTAGACGATCTTCTCCACCGGGACCTCGATGACCTTCTCGACGATCTTCTCCACCGGCTTCTCGACGACCCGTTCGACGATCTTCTCCACCGGCTTCTCGACCACGCGCTCCACGATGCGCTGGACCGGGACCTCGACCACCTTGTCGACGATCTCGACCACGGGCTGCTCGATCCGGCGCTCGATCCGCACCGGCCGGTCGACCACGTTGTCGTGGATGTCGACGATCAGGTTCTCCACCAGGCGCTGCACCTGCGTGGGCTTGTCCTGCACCCTGTCGACGACGGCGACGACCAGTTTCTCCACCAGCCGCTGGATCTCGACCGGCTTGTTCTGCACCTTGTCGACGATGTTCACGATCGGCTGCTCGATGCGCCGTTCCACCGTCACCGGCTTGTCGACGACCTTGTCGGTCACGGTCACCGTCGGCTGCTCGATGCGCCGCTCGATCGTCACCGGCTTGTCCACGACATTGTCGGTGATCTGCACGGCCGCCCGCTCCACCAGCCGGGACACGGCGACGGGCTTCTCCCGTACCTCGTCCACCACGGTGACCTCGGGCTTCTCCACCGTGCGGGCGACCCGGACGGGCTTGTCGACCACCTGGTCCACGGTGTCGACCACGAGCCGCTCGACGACGCGTTCCATGGTCACGGGCTTGTCCACGACCGTCTCGATCGGGCGCTCCACCAGTCGCTGCACGGTGTAGGGGTGATCCCGGACGTCGTCGGCGACGTGCATCGGCTGCCTGGGCTGCGAGTGTGCGGACTTCGGATCGTTGTGCTCGGGATTCGGCATGGGTGCCTCCATTGAGACGATCGGTGATCTCGAGAAAAATTTAATTCCTTTTTCCGCGCGGTGCAGCAACTCACCACAATTACACCCCGAAAGTCGGGTCGGTCAATCATGGCCGTGAATTCATCCGACAACATTCACGGGGTATCCCGGCGACGGCGGACGAATTTCCGGTGAATGCGGACCGGCGGAGCACGGAAACGAGCTGCGCAAGTATCGGAATCATCCCCGTGAGCGGCATCGAGCACCGTCACGCGACCTGCCGCCATTGTATTACCGGCCGAAATTGGCGCGGCGATTCGTTTCTGCTTCGAAACCCGGGCGGCGTCCCGGAAATCTCATCAATTTCTCACGGAATGCGACGGGCGGCCCGGACCGGCGGCACGCGATACCGTGAGGACCATGAGCGCAGAGCCGGACACCGTGCGAGCGGCGAGCCGCACCCGCGGCCGGCCGCCGGGCCCACCCCGCGACCCGGCCGCCCGCCGGGAGGAACTGCTCGACGCCGCCGAGCGGGTGGTGGCCGCCGACGGCGCGGCGCTCACCGTCGCCCGGGTCGCGGCCGCGGCGGGCTACGCGCGCACCGCGGTGTACGCGGTGTTCCCGGATCTGCCCGCCCTGGTCGACGCGCTGGCCGAGCGGCACATGGAGGCAGTGATCGCGGCCGCGGACACCATCCTGGCGCAGCCGCTGCCCGGGCGGCGGCTGCTGCGCGCGCTGGTGCAGTTGATGTGCGATTTCGTCGACGGCAATCCGAACCTGCACCACCTGCTGATGCAGCGGATGCAGTCCGACGATCCGCGCCCGCCGGCCACCCGGCCCTTCTTCACCCGGGCCGCCGACTGGGCGGCCTCGGTGTTCGACGCGCTGCTGCGCGCTGTCGACGCCGATCCGGCGCCCGCCCGGGTGTGGGCCACCGCGACCGTGGGCGCGGTCCTGATGTCGGCGGAGGACTGGGGCCGCGACCCCGGCCGCCGCCGGGACGAGTTCGTCGACGGGCTCACCGCGTTCCTCTGGCCCGCACTGGAATCCGCCGGTGCGGGCCGGTTCACCGGACCGCTGATCGTGGCGCCGTCCGTCACGGAAGCGGCACGAAACGTTCACACCGACACTCCGCCGTCACCGTGACTGCCGCCCGGTTGCCGACTACGGTTGTGTCCGTCGAGCGTCGAATTGTCGGGCTTGGAGGGAGCACCAGATGAGCATCGCAACCACCGGTGGCCCACGCCACCGCGTCGTGGTCGTCGGATCGGGGTTCGGCGGGCTGTTCGCGGCCCGGCACCTGCGCCGCGCCGATGTGGACGTGGTGCTGATCTCCAAGACCTCCACCCACCTGTTCCAGCCGCTGCTGTACCAGGTCGCCACCGGCATCCTGTCCACCGGCGAGATCGCGCCCGCCACCCGCCTGGTGGTACGCAAGTACCAGAACACCCAGGTGCTGCTGGGCGAGGTGCACCAGATCGATCTGGTCAATCGCACGGTCACCTCGCGATTGCTCGAACAGGACACCGTCACCGGCTTCGACAGCCTGATCGTCGCCACCGGCGCCCAGCAGTCGTATTTCGGCAACGATCAGTTCGCCACCTACGCCCCCGGCATGAAGACCATCGACGACGCACTGGAACTGCGCGCGCGCATCCTCGGCTCGTTCGAGGAGGCCGAGCTGGCCACCACCCAGGAGGCCAAGGACCGGTTCACCACCTTCGTGGTCGTCGGCGCCGGCCCCACCGGGGTCGAGCTGGCCGGCCAGATCTCCGAGCTGGCCACCCGCACCCTGTCCGGGGCGTTCCGGGCCATCGACACCCGGGAGTCCCGGGTGATCCTGGTCGAGGGCGCCAACGCGGTGCTCGCGCCGATGGGCCCCAAACTGGGCGGCAAGGCGCACGCCCGGCTGGAGAAGATGGGCGTCGAGGTGCAGCTCAACTCGATGGTCACCGGCGTCGACGCGCGCGGGGTCACCATCAAGGACAGCCAGACCGGCGATGTGCGGCGCATCGAGGCCGCGTGCAAGGTGTGGTCGGCCGGGGTGCAGGCCAGCCCGCTGGGCAAGATGCTGGCCGAGCGGTCCAAGGGCACCGAGACCGATCGCGCGGGCCGGGTGGTGGTGGAACCCGATCTGACCGTCAAGGGTTATCCGAACGTCTTCGTCGTGGGCGATCTGATGTCCGTGCCCGGGGTGCCCGGCATGGCCCAGGGCGCGATCCAGGGCGCCACCTACGCCGCCAAACAGATCCGGGCCGAACTCGCGGGCAAGCAGACCCCGGCCGATCGCAAGCCCTTCGCCTATTTCGACAAGGGCAGTATGGCGACCATCTCCCGGTTCAACGCGGTCTGCCAGATCGGCAAGTTCGAGTTCAGCGGATTCCTGGCCTGGCTGGCCTGGCTGGGGCTGCACCTCTATTACCTCATCGGCTATCGCAGCCGGGTGGTCACGGTCTTCCAATGGTTCGTGTCGTTCGCGGGACGCACGCGCGGGCAGATGGCCGCCACCGAGCAATGGGTTTTCGCCCGGCTCGCGCTGGAGGCCATGAACGGAAATGAAGAGGACGCGCGCGAGCTGCGCGCGGAAATCGGCACGGACAGCGAAGAATCCGCCGGCTGAACCCGCCGCGCCGCGGGCCGCGGTAGCCGCGGACACGGCCGGAACGGCCGATCCCCTGGACCAATCCGGAACGCCGGACGGATCCGAATGTGTAGTTCGGAAAACGTTCGCATTCACGAGAAAGGTCACCATGGGCACACGCCAGCAGGTCGATCCGGCGCCGCGGAGGCGGCAGCTCGGCTCGATCATCATCGCCGGAGCGATTCCGGTCGCCGCATGTCTCGGGGCCGGTGCGGCCTTCGCGGACTCCCCGGCCGGGACGCCTCCGGTGGTGGCGGCCGAGAATCCCGGCGATGCGGTCCCCGCCGAGAAGACGCCTGCCGAAGCCACTCCCGCCGATCCGGCCGAGGTCGACACGTCCGCCGACAGTGCCACCAATCCGGAGGCCGCCCCGATCCCGCCGGTGTCGGAGGCCACGCGGGCGCAGCACCCGGGCGAGGAGTCGGAGGCCGCCGCGGCGACCGACGAGGAGCAGGTGGCCGCCGAGGTCCCGGCGCCGAAGGTGTACGTCGGCCGCAACTCCAGCACGGGGATGCGGGCCGAACCCGAGAACGCGGGCCTGGCGGCGGTCGACACCGGGCGCCTGCACCTGCCGAACCCGGACGCGGTGCCCGGCGTGGCGCCGATCCAGGCCCCGGCCGGCAAGCTGCGCTGCGGCGATGCGAAGGTCGACATCCCGGCCTGGCTGCCCGCCTTCCAGGCCGGTCAGGTGAACGAGGCGTCGGCACGCACCGAGGCCCAGCTGGCCCGGACCCTGGACTCCGCCGGATTCGCGCCGAGCCGTTCGGATCGGATCGCGGCCGGGACCCTCGGCGGCTTCGCGACCGGCGCCGTGGTCGGCGCCATCGCGGGCCTGCCGCCGGTCCTGCCGGGTCTGGTGGTGGGCAGTGTGGCCGGAGCGATCATCGGTGGCGTGAATGCGTACAACGCTCCGGCGGTCGAGCCGCCCGTGGTGGACCAGCCGTCCGTGGAGTCCCCGGCCGCCGGCGCGGCCGCTGCCGACACGCCCGCCGCAGCCGAGTCGCCCGCTGCGGCGACCGAGGCCGCCGACGCCTGAGCGTCCGGGAGAGCATCGCGCGGCCGGGACCCCTCCGGGGGTTCCGGCCGCTGTCCGTCCGGCCCGGATCCGATCACGTCCGTACGGAATCGGCGCGGGCCGGTGCGGCCCGGCATTCCCGGTGACCGCCGCCTGACGGCGCGGTTCGCGGCGAGTCGTGAGCTGCACCAATCCAGTGGGCGACCTGGTCCGAATGTCGAGCGTCGACATTCCCCCGAACGAAAGGTCGTGTATGGCCGCAGGTAAACACAGGGCGCCCAACCCGCATCGCAATCGGGTGGGCACGGTGGTGGCGGCGGGTGCCGTCCCACTAGTCCTGGCGGTCGTCGGAGCCGGCACTGCGAACGCAGCCGCCGGTACTCTGCCGATCGCGCAACAAGAAGATGCGCCGCAGTGGCCGGCCGCCGACTCGCCGAACGAGCAGCCCTACGAGGGCATGCACATTCCGCACAACGAGCTCAGCTCGTTGCAGACGGCCCGGGCGCTGCCGAATCATCACTACCTGGCTCCGATCGGGACGCTGCACACTCCGGTGTCGGTCGCGCCGGTGCCGCCGATCGCGCCGCCGCCGGGCAAGTTCCGCTTCGGTGACGTGCAGGTCGACGCGCCCGAGTGGATCAACCGTGATCAGGCGATCATGGTCAACGACACGTCGGCGCAGGCGGAAGCCGGCATCGCCACCTTCCTGGACTCGATCGGCATGGAACGCAGCCGCTCGGATCGCATCGCCGGTCAGACCGTGGGCACCGCCGCCATGGGCGCGGTGGTGGGCGCGAGCGCGGCGACACCGCTGACGCTGAGCGCGGCGGCGATGGGCGGGCTGTGCGGGCTGATCGCGGGTGTGCCGTTCCTGCCGATCGGCCTGGTCGCCGGTCCGCTGCTCGGTGCGGCCGTGGGCGCCGCGGTGATCACCATCCCCGCCGCCGCACTGGGCGCGGGTGTCGGTGCCGCGGTCGGCGCGGTGGGCGGTCTCACCGCCCCCTCCCGCGTGCTCGGGGATATCTGACCCGATCACCCAGGGTGCTCGACCGGGGCGGGAGGCCGTAATCCGGCCTCCCGCCCCTTGCTGTCCCAGGCGGACTTCCAGCCGGCTGTGCCTCTGCTGCACAACGGCATTCAGGGCAAACCGGCAGATACCGCAGAGTTGCGCGCGGGGAATCGCGTCGCGCTCGCCGCCGACGGCGTCTCATCGAGAGGGACGGCACGGTACTCGGCGAGCGACCCTCCTGTCCAGGTGAACAGGGTGCCGCCAGCGGCCAGGGGGAGCAGGGCGGCCGATCCGCCGGTCCGGGCGGCGGTGTCGTCGGGAACTCTCAGGATGCTCACCAGTGCGCGGGGGGCGGTGAGCAGGTCGTCGGTGGTCGCGCCCGCACCCAGTTCCAGGCGGTGCCGGAGCAGCGGCAGACCGCCGCGGTCGGCGATCAGATCGCCACGCCAGCGGCCCTCGTCCTCGCCGGTGCGGCCGATCTGCACGTGCTCGGCCAGGTGCAGCCGGGCATCGGCGGCCAGGTCCACCGTGGTGCGGGCGTGGTGTTCGGCGCCGTCGGCGACCACCGTCGGTTCCGGGGCGAAGTCCAGATACCCGCCGGGTCCCACCGTCAGCCGCCAGTGTGCCCGCGACAGCGACGTCTCGCGGCCGGGCAGGGCGACGGTCGCGGCGACCGTGCGCAGCCGCAGCCGGGCCCCGGCGGCCACCCGGATCTCGATATCCAGTTCGTCCCCGCCCACCGGGGTGGCCGCGGTGCCGACCAGATGGACGGTGTCGAGTGCGGTGGCCCGCGCCGACATCGCACCCGTCGCACGGATATCCGGCCAAGCGCCCGGCCGTGCGAGAATCCGCAGCTCAGTGCGCAATCGCGGCATCCGCGTCGGCGACGGCCCGCACCTGGGCCCGGACCCATGCCAGCACCGCGGTGGCGGCCGGATCCCCGGTCAGCGACGTGAACACGAACGGCCGGCCCTCCCGCACGGCGGTCGAATCCCGTTCCATCACACCGAGATCCGCGCCGACCAGCGGAGCCAGATCGGTCTTGTTGATCACCAGCAGATCGGAGTACGTCACGCCGGGACCACCCTTGCGCGGCACCTTGTCGCCACCGGCCACGTCGACGACGAAGATCTGCACGTCGATCAGGCCGGAGGAGAAGGTCGCGGTGAGATTGTCGCCGCCGGATTCCACCAGGATCAGGTCCAGCGGCGGATTGGTCTCGATCAGATCGTCGATGGCGTCCAGATTGGCGGTGATGTCGTCGCGGATCGCGGTGTGCGGGCAGCCGCCGGTCTGCACGGCGGCGATCCGCTGGTCCGGCAGCACCGCGTGCCGCCGCAGGAAGTCGGCGTCCTCCGTGGTGTAGATGTCGTTGGTCAGCACCGCCAGCGACAGTTCGTCGCGCAATTCCCGGCACAGCGCGGCCACCAGCGCGGTCTTCCCCGATCCGACCGGCCCGCCGATACCGATCCGCACCGGCTCGCCCGCGGTGCGTTCCCGTTTCGGGCGGTCGTGGCCGTGGTCGTGCGGTTCGCCGTCGATCAGATGTGGTGGCATATCGCTCTCCTTCGCTTCCGCGCCCATCCTGGCGCACCCACGTAAATGCTGTGTTACTCCGGCTACTACGAGGCGAACAGCGGCATCGCCCGCTGTCCGTGGCGCTGGGCGAGCACGTCCTGCAACGGATCGGACAGGGCGGCGAGGCCGGTGACCGCCTCGGCCGCGGTCCGATCACACAGCTCGGTGAGCCGCACGGTACAGGCGGCGACGGCGGCCGGATCCAGTGCCAGCAACCGCTGCGCGGCGGTCGCGGCCCCGGTCATGGTCGTGTAGACGACGACCCCGGCGATCTGCCCCGGCGTGAGGTCCGCCGCGCCCGCGACCACCCCGAACACCGTCGACAGGTGCGGCCGGGCCTCAAGCCCGCGCCAATCCTGTTGCGGCCACACCTGTTTCGCCAGCCGCAACAATCCGCGCCCCTGTGCCCGCGACGCGGTCCGCGCCGCCGGCGCGGGCGTCCGGGCGTCCGCCTCGGCCTCGGCCCGCTCCGGATCCAGCGTGCCCGCCCGCACCGCGGCCGCCAGCGACGCCGCCACCAGCCCCGAGGTCCGGACCCGCCGCCGCAGATACGCCTCCACCGACGCCACATCCCGCACCAGGCCGGAGACCACCGCCTCCTCGACACCCCCGGAATGCACATGCCCGCCGATCGGCAACCGCGAATCCGCCAGCGTCATCACCATCGCCACGCTCATCGCCACACCTCCGGATCCCGCACCGCCCGATCCTAGGCCCGAACGGCCCCCTGCGCGCACCGCCGGCCCGCGACCCCGAGCCCGGCCCACCCGGGCCGGCCGCATCATCGCACCGGCCGCCCATACCCTCGAGTCCGAAGCGCACCCGCGGCCCGCCGGCTCACCAGCAGCGCGGTCACCGCCATCACCGCCAGCAGCGTCGCGGCCACCACGATCGCGATGTGCACACCGCTGACGTAGGCGGCGCGGGCGGCGTGGACGAGCCCGGAGTCACCGTGCTCGAGCGTCTCACCGAGCGTGGATCCGAAGGCGCCCTTCGAGCGGAACACCAGCGTCACCAGCGATCCCAGCAGCGACAGCCCCAGCCCGTTGCCGAGTTCGAAA
Organism: Nocardia sp. alder85J; assembly: GCF_020176955.2. Lineage (GTDB taxonomy): Bacteria > Actinomycetota > Actinomycetes > Mycobacteriales > Mycobacteriaceae > Nocardia. Next base: position 828,286 of record NZ_JAIUCZ020000002.1, on the reverse strand, counting down.
CTGGTCTCCGAGACGCCGGCCGCGGCGCCCGCCCGATCCGGCGGCACCGCCGAGATGGCGACCTCCGACACCAGGGTGAAGCACAGCCCGTAGCCGAATCCGGCGATCGTCGATCCGGCCACGTACCAGCCGACGCCGCCGTCCACGCCGATGCCGAGCAGCAGCAGGTTGCCCACCGCGGCGGTGCCCAGGGCCAGGACGAACGAGGCGCCCGCACCCAACCGGCGGCCGATCCGGCTGCCGCTCATCGAGACGGTGAACACCACCACGGCCGCCGGGATGCCGAGCACCGCCGCGGCGAGCGGGTCGCGGCCGGTGACCGATTGCAGATAGATGCTGGTCAGGTAGCTGATTCCGGCCAGCGCCAGCATGCCGGCGGTACTGGAGGCGACGGCGACGGTGAAACTCGCCCGCCGGAACAGGCTCAGATCCAGCAGCGGGTCGTCGAGGTGCCGCTGCCGCCGCAGAAACAGCAGCAGCAGGCCCGCGCCGAGCACCGCGAGCAGCCCGTCCGCGAGCACGAACCCCTCGGCGGCGGCATGTTTGAGGGCATAGATCAGCGGCAGGATGCCGCCCACCGACAGCACCACGCTGATCGGATCGAGCGGGCCGCGGCCGGCGCGATGCTCGGGCAGCAGCAGCGGGCCCAGCGCCAGGAACACCACCAGCACCGGCAGATTGACCAGGAACGCCGAACCCCACCAGAAGTGGTTCAGCAGCAGTCCGCCGAGGATCGGCCCGAGCGCGGACCCACCGGCGAAGAACGCCGTCCAGATGCCGACGGCGGTGGCCCGCGACCGCCGGTCGGCGAACAGCGCGGTGATCAGCGCCAGGCTCGACGGCAGCAGGGTGGCGCCGCCGATACCCATCAGTGTCCGGGCCGCGATCAGCACGGCGGCGCTCGGCGCGAACGCACCCAGCACCGATCCGAGGCCGAACACCGCCGCCCCGCCGAGCAGGATCCGGCGGCGGCCGAACCGGTCGCCCAGATTACCCATGGTGATCAGCAACCCGGCCAGCACGAACCCGTAGACGTCGAGAATCCACAGCTGCTGGACCGCGGACGGATCCAGCGCCGCGCTCAATGTCGGCATCGCGAGGAACAGCACCGACACATCCATCGACACCAGCAGCACGGGCAGCAGCAGCATCGCCAGGCCCAGCCAGGCACGCCGCTGCCGCGCGGCAGTGGGCGCCCGCCGCTGCGCGGCATCGGGCACGCCGATATCGGTCGCGGTCATCTCTTCCCTTCCGGCGATGCGTACGTCGTACGCGAGGCAAAACTGAGTACAGTGTACGCAAAGGGTTCCAGAAACGAAAGCGAAACATCCCATGACCGAGCCGAAGCTCACCCGCGCCGCCATCGTCGACGCCGCGGTCGCCATGGCCGACGACACCGGGCTGGACGCGTTGTCCATGCGCCGGATCGCCGATCGCATGGGGGTGGGGGCCATGTCGCTGTATCGGCACATCCCGAACAAGGACGCACTGCTCGCCGCGATGACCGACGAGGTCGCGCGGCGGCACCCCTACCCGGAACCGGCGCCGGACTGGACGTGGCGCGACCGCGTCCGGGTCGCCGGTGAGATCGATTGGCAGCTGTACCAACAGCATCCGTGGGTGCTGTTCACCTTCGCGGTGCCGCGCTACAACTTCGGCCCGCACAGTCTGGCCTGCCTGGACTGGCTGGTCGCCGGATTCGGCGAGCTCACCGCCGACCCCCGCGCGGCCACCCGGATGACGCTGTCGCTGTGGAGCTATCTGGCCGGGATCGCGGTACAGCAGGTCAGCGTCGGTTTCCTCGCCGAACACGACAGCGACAAGGAGGAACCGTCCGGCCTGGCCGCCCTGCTCGACGGCGAACCGCGCTGGCCGGTCCCCGCCGCCCTGGAGCCGCTGGTCGGCTCCGGCCGCGGCGACCTGCTCGACCCGTACCGGCTGCTGTGCGCGGGCCTCGACGCCCTCTGCGACGGCTTCGCCGCCCAGGCGGGCGCGGGCGCCTCGGCGTTCGACACCACCGGCGCCTGAGGCCGGGCGTCACGCACGTGGCGGGCGGTGATCGGGGACTCCCCCGCACCACCCGCCACGGCCTGCCGCACACCCACGCTGCGGCTCCGCACCGCGAGCAGATCGGCCCCCTGCGGTATGCCCGGCGCGGTCGCGACCGGGCAGGCAGCTCAGAACAGGAAGTAGCGCTGCGCCATCGGCAGTTCGGTGGCGGGCTGCTCCTCCCAGACCTCACCGTCGATGCGGACGGTGAACGTGTCCGGGTCGACCTCGATGCGGGGCAGGGCGTCGTTGTTCGGCATGTCCGCCTTGGTCCGCCGGCGGACGTTCGCGACCGGCACGAGCGCGCGCTGCACCCGCAGCCGCTCGGCCAGGCCGTCCTCGATCGCCTGCTCGGAGACGAAGTGCAGCGAGGTGCCCGCGACCACGCCGGGCGCGGCCCCGAACATCGGGCGCGGCAGCACCGGCTGCGGGGTCGGGATGGAGGCGTTCGCGTCGCCCATCGCCGCCCAGGCGATGGTGCCGCCCTTGAGCACCAGATCCGGCCGCACCCCGAAGAACTTGGTGTCCCACAGCACCAGATCGGCCAGCTTCCCGACCTCCACCGACCCGATCTCGTGGTCGAGACCGTGCGCGACCGCCGGGCAGATGGTGTATTTCGCCACGTACCGCCGCACCCGGTTGTTGTCGGCGCGCCCGTCGCCGGCCAGCGCGCCGCGACGGCGTTTCATCACGTGCGCGGTCTGCCAGGTGCGCATCACCACCTCGCCGATGCGGCCCATCGCCTGCGAGTCGGAGCTCATCATCGAGATCGCGCCCAGGTCGTGCAGCAGATCCTCGGCCGCGATGGTGGACGGCCGGATCCGGCTCTCCGCGAAGGCCAGATCCTCCGGGACCGCCGGGTTCAGGTGATGGCACACCATGAGCATGTCCAGATGCTCGTCGATGGTGTTGATCGTGTGCGGCCGGGTCGGATTGGTCGAGCCGGGCAGCACATTCGCGACGCCGGCGAGGGTGATGATGTCCGGCGCGTGCCCGCCGCCGGCCCCCTCCACGTGATACGCGTTGATGGCCCGGCCCCGGATCGCGGCGATGGTGTCCTCGACGAATCCGGCCTCGTTGAGCGTGTCCGAGTGCAGCGCCACCTGCACCCCCGAGGCGTCGGCGACGGTCAGGCTGGCATCGATCGCCGCCGGGGTCGACCCCCAGTCCTCGTGCAGCTTGAAACCGCCCGCGCCGCCGCGCAACTGCTCCCACAGCGCCTCCTGGCGCACGGTGTTGCCCTTGCCGAGCAGCAGCACGTTCACCGGCCACAGATCCATCGCCTCCAGCATCCGGCCCAGATGCCAGGCGCCGGGGGTGACGGTGGTGGCCTTGCTGCCCTCGGCCGGGCCGGTGCCGCCACCGGCCAGTGTGGTGATGCCCGCGCCGAGCGCCTCCGGCACCAGTTGCGGGCAGATGAAGTGCACGTGGGTGTCCAGCGCCCCGGCGGTGAGGATCTTCCCGTTCCCGGCGATGATCTCGGTGGACGGGCCCACCACCAGTTCCGGATGCACGCCGTCCATCGTGTCGGGATTACCCGCCTTGCCGATGCCGACGATGCGACCGTCGCGAATACCGATGTCGGCCTTGACGATTCCCCAGTAGTCGATGATCACCGCACCGGTGATCACGGTGTCCGGGGCGCCCTCGGCGCGAGTGGCGCGGCCCTGGCCCATCGATTCGCGCAGCACCTTGCCGCCACCGAAGACGGCCTCGTCACCGGCGATTCCCGGTCCGCCACTGCGGTCCTCGGTGATCTCGACCAGAAGATCGGTGTCGGCCAAGCGGATCCGGTCCCCGGTGGTCGGGCCGAACAGCGCCGCGTAGCGGGCGCGGGAGATCGATGCCATCAGTGGTCCAGCTTTCCGGGAGCGTGCAGGCCGATACCGTGGACCTCCCGGGTCCCGCGCAGCGGGACCAGCGAAACCCGTTGCCCCAGACCGGGTTCGAAGCGCACCGCGGTACCGGCGGGAATATCGAGCCGCCGGCCGTGGGCGGCTTCGCGGTCGAATTCCAGCGCCGTGTTGGCCTGCGGGAAGTGCACGTGGCTGCCGATCTGGATCGGCCGGTCGCCGGTGTTGAGCACGTCCAGCTCGATCCGCTCGGCGCCCGGGTTGATCTCGATGTCGTCGTCGGCGAAGAGGTATTCGCCGGGAATCAGGCCCGAGCGCACGGCGCCCGAGTCCGGAAGGTCGTGTGCCATGCGCGCCCTAGCCGATGGGATGGTGAACGGTGACGAGTTTGGTGCCGTCCGGGAAGGTCGCCTCGACCTGGACGTCGTCGATCATCTCCGGGATGCCGTCCATGACATCGTCGCGGCCGAGCACCGTGCGGCCGGAGGCCATCAGTTCCGCCACGGTCCGGCCGTCGCGCGCACCCTCGAGGACATGGTCGGTGATGACCGCGACCGCCTCGGGATAGTTGAGCTTCAGTCCGCGCGCCTGCCGGCGACGAGCCAGTTCGGCCGCGTAGCTGAGCATGAGCCGTTCCTGCTCGTGCGGCGACAATCGCATGCGTGCTCCTCGGAAAGTATGTGCGCGACATTGTGGCACGCGCGCGGCACCTCGTCGCGCCGACCGATTGCCGGGAATGCCCGGCCGCGGCATACCGCCGCGCGGGCCGACCGGCCCGTTCTCAGGCCGTGAGGTTCTGCAACCGCACCTGACCGCGGGCCACCACCCGGTCCTGGTCGTCGGTCAGCACCACCAGCCACAGCTGCTGCGAACGCCCGCGATGCACCGGCGTCGCGACGCCACGCAGCGTGCCCTCGGTGGTCGCGCGCAGGAAGTCGGTGTTGTTGTTGACCCCGACGACGCGGCCGCGCTCCCCGAACCAGGTCGCGGCGGCCACGCTGGCCAGCGTCTCGATGACGGCGCAGTACACGCCGCCGTGCACGATCCCGTGCGGCTGGAACAGCCGCGGGGTCACCACCAGCTCACCGGCGGCCCGATCGGGGCTCAGCTCGGTGAACTTCAGGCCGATCTGATCGCTGAAGCTGTCGCCGCTGAGGGCGTTCAGCGCCTCGGGCGAGATGTCGGCCAGGGACACGGGATGATCTTGCTCGGTCATGAATCCAGCGTTACACACCGCGGAGAAGCAGAAACGGCGGGTCCCATCCGGGAGATGGGACCCGCCGCGGCTCGAATCGGGGAGTCGACCGCAGCCCTCGGGACTCGCGCTCGATCCGGACGCCGAATTCGATTGTAGGACAGCCTTACCTAACAAGGCAAGCGCGACGCACCGGAAGTCCGCGCTCCTCGAGCGCCGCGACGAAGCCCTGCCCACGCGCGCTGCCCCGGGCCGACGAGGTGCGGGCCAGATCCGGAACGTAGGTCGCCGCACCCCGCACGCACTCCCCGACCAGCGCCCAGAACCGCCGCGGGCTCAGCCCGGCACAGCGGAACATGGTGTGCTGCACCAGCCGCAATGCCGGCTCGCAGCGATGCGCCAGCCAGACGAACAGCGCCTGCTCGCACGGCAGCGTGACCACGCCGGGCGCGCCGGCCAGCCGATCGCCGGCCGACACCCGCAGCGTGGTGTCGTCCAGACCGGCCCAGTCCAGGCCGCCGTCGCTGTCGGTGTGCATCCAGAGGTTCTCCAGCCCCGGATCCCAGGCCCGCCCGTCGGCCACCAGCAGCGCGGTGACGCGGCCGATCACGCCGTGGATCAGCGCCGTCGCCACCACCTCGGCGGCGATCTCGGGACTGGTCATCTCGGCGACGTGGCGCCGGTACATCAGCTCGATCCGGCCCTCGCGAATGCCGTCGGCGAGCCGCCACCAGCGACGTCTGCCCAGGTCGGCCATATCGGCGACGGCGTAGACGCGAGGGTGGTCCGGTTGCAGTGCGCGCAGCCTGGCGCAGATCTGCCCGAACGCGGGCTCGTGGTGCGGTGCGGGGCACGCGGGCATCGGTGCGGACATCGAACCTCCTTCAGGTGCGGGGTCGTCCGAAGTCGGCGCTGCGGCCGAGAACGAAAGATAGGTTAGGCTTACCAGACTTACCCGGCAATGGTTGGAACCGTCAGGAGTTATTCGTCACCGTGACCGCTGTAGTCACTCGCCGAGGGCATGGAAAGCCGTCGCTCGCCGCGGGATTGGCCGGCCTCACCGTGCTCGTGCTGTGCGCCGCGGTGCTGGGCATCGCGGTGGGCGCCCGGGCATTGTCGCCGGACACCGTCTATCACGCCCTCACCTGCCCCGGCGACTGGCCGCTGCACTGCCCGGCCCGCACCTCCGCGGACCAGATCGTGCGCGAACTGCGGCTGCCCCGTACCGGTCTCGCGATCGTGTGCGGGCTGGCGCTGGGCATCGCGGGCGCGCTGATCCAGGGCTACACCCGCAATCCGCTCGCCGATGCCGGGCTGCTGGGCCTCAACGCCGGCGCCGCGTTCGCGGCCGTCCTCGGCATCCACCTGTTCGCGCTGACCGCGCCGCGGCAGTACATCTGGTTCGCCTTCGCCGGCGCGCTGCTGGCCGGACTGGTGGTGTTCGCCGCCTCGGCCGCGGGCGGCGCCCTCGCGAGTCCGCTGAGCCTGGTGCTGGCCGGGGCCGCGGTCACCGCCCTGCTGCAAGCCCTGACCAACGCGGTGATCCTGCTCGATCACACCGCCCTGGACAGTTACCGATTCTGGGTCGTGGGCTCGGTCGCCGGGCACGACGCGGGGGTGTTACGCCAGGTGACCCCGTTCATCGCACTCGGCGCGGTGCTGGCCGTCGCGGCCGCCCCCGGCCTGAACGCCCTCACCCTCGGCGACGACGTGGCCCGCGGCCTGGGCGTGCACATCGGCCGCAATCGCGCGCTCGGACTGGTGGCGGTGGTGCTGCTCACCGGCGCGGCGACCGCGGCGGTGGGCCCGATCGCCTTCCTCGGCCTGGTGGTCCCGCACCTGGCCCGCATGATCACCGGACCGGATCACCGCTGGCTGCTGCCCTATTCGGGCCTGCTGGGCGCCCTCATGCTGCTGCTGGCCGACGTCGCCGGCCGGGTCGTCGCCCGCCCCGGCGAGGTGCAGGCCGCCGTCGTCCTGGCAGCCGTCGGCGCCCCCGGCTTCGTCTTCCTGGTCCGCCGCCGCCGGACGCTCGGCCTGTGAACGGACATGGTGGCGTGGAACGCAATTCGGCAGTGGGTGCAACAGTGACGACAGATCGGAGCTCGACAGCGACGAGCCCGGTGGCGGCGACCACCACGGCAGGAACCGCTGCGACGGCGACCACGTCGGCTGCGGTCGATGCGCTGTCACGGGTGCGCCCCGCGATCCGGATCGGCCCGTTCTCCACGGTCCGGCGGATGTTCGTGCTGTCGCTGGTGATCGCGCTGGCGGCGGCGGTGTTCGTGCTGTTCGCCGTCGACATCTCGGTGGGCGAGTATCAGATTCCGCTGGGCCGGGTGCTGGATGTGCTCGGCGGTGGCGGAACCCACGGGCAGCGGTTCGTGATCCTGGAGTCGCGGCTGCCGCGCGCGGCCACCGCGGTGATCGCCGGGGCCGGGCTCGGGCTCGCGGGCGCGGTCACCCAGTCGATCCTGCGCAATCCGCTGGCCAGCCCGGACGTACTGGGCATCGGGACGGGTGCGAGTTTCGCGGCGGTCGCGGTGATCGGCAGCGGCGCGGCGAGTTCGGGACTGGCCGTAACCGTCGGCGTACCGCTGGCCGCGCTGGCGGGCGGGCTGGTCACGGCCGTCGTCATCTATCTGCTGGCCTGGCGGCGCGACGGCGCCGGTTCGGCCGGGGTCTCCGGAATCCGCTTGGTACTCATCGGCATCGGGATCAACACCATGCTGACCGCCGGGGTGAGCTGGCTGCTGACCCTGACCTCACCCGCCGACGCGGGCCGCGCGCAGCTGTGGCTGACCGGTTCGCTCGCCGGCGCGGACTGGGGCCGGACCGTCCCGGCCGCGATCGGGCTGGCGCTGGTACTCGCGGGCGCCGCCGCCTCGGTCCGCACCCTGGCGGCGCTGCGGTTCGGCGAGGAGACCGTGCGAATCCTCGGGGTGCGGGTGCAGACCGCGCAGGCGCTGCTGATCGGCACCGCCGTGATCGCCGCCGCCCTGGCCACCGCGGCGGTCGGCCCGCTGACGTTCGTCGGCCTGGCCGCCCCGCAGATCGCCCGGCGGCTGCTGCGCCTGCCCGGCGAACCGATCCTCGGCTCCGCCCTCTGCGGAGCGCTGATCGTCCTGGCCGGTGACGTGGCCGCCCGCACGGTGGTACCGGTGGACCTGCCCGTCGGCATCGTCACCGCCGCCTGCGGCGCTCCCCTCCTGCTGTTCCTGCTCGTTCGTATCAACCGGAAGGCCGCGCGCCCATGACCGACACCACTTGCGGCACACCGGCCCCCGATGCCACGGCCATCGCACCGGGCACCGGCGCCACGCGCGACCGACTCGCCGAATCCACGGCAACGGGCGGCAACTCCGCATCCGCCGACGTCCCGGCGACCGGCGGCGATCCGGCCACCGCCGACCGCCACGCGACAGCCGAAAGCCACGGCCCGGCGGCCGGTTCCGGCGCGGCAGCAGTCGGTCGATCGAACAGTATTGTCGCACAGGATGTTTCGGCGGCCCCGCGGTTGGCGGCGGACGGGATCAGTGTCGGATACGGCGGGCGGGTGGTGATCGACGGGCTCACCCTCGACATCGAACCCGGGCTGGTCACCACGATCATCGGCCCCAACGGATGCGGCAAATCGACCCTGCTGCGCACACTGGGACGGCTGCTGCGGCCGCGGGCGGGCCGGGTGCTGCTCGACGGCCGGGCGATCGCGACCATGAACACCCGCGAGGTCGCCCGCCTCATCGGCATGCTGCCGCAGACGCCGGTGGCGCCGGAGGGGCTGACCGTCGCCGATCTGGTCGCGCGCGGACGGCATCCGCATCAGTCCTGGCTGCGGCAGTGGTCCTCCGACGACCATCAGAAGGTGGCGGACGCGCTGGCCCGCACCGGCGTCGCCGACCTGGCCGATCGCACCCTCGACGAACTGTCCGGCGGGCAGCGGCAGCGGGCCTGGATCTCGATGGCGCTGGCGCAGGGCACCGACATCCTGCTGCTCGACGAGCCGACCACCTACCTGGATCTGGCGCATTCGCTGGAGGTGCTCGACCTGGTGGACCAGCTGCACGCCGATCTGGGCCGCACGGTGGTGATGGTGCTGCACGACCTCAATCTGGCCGCGCGCTACAGCGACCGGCTGATCGTCATGCACGCGGGCCGGGTGGTGGCCCAGGGCGCCCCCGGCACGGTGATCGACGAGCAACTGCTGCGCGACGTGTTCGGACTGCGGGCCGAGGTGCACTCCGACCCGGTGTCCGGGCGACCGCTGATCATTCCGATCGGCACTCGGCACGTGGTCGGTACCATCGGCGGACCCGACGTGGGGACGGTCGAACTATGAAAAATACCACATGGCTGTCGACTGGTTACGACGACCTGTAGTACGCATTCGCGTCGTTGCCTCCGTAAACTCGGAGGAATGGCAGGTCTTGGTGAACTCGAGAAAGCGGTCATGGACCAGTTGTGGTCGGCCGACGAACCGCAGACGGTCCGGCAGGTCCACGAGGCCCTGGCGGCGCGCCGTGAGCTCGCCTACACCACGGTGATGACCGTGCTCCAGCGACTGGCGAAGAAAAACCTGGTCGTGCAGCAGCGCGACGATCGGGCCCATCGGTACGCACCCGTGCACACCCGCGACGAACTCGTGGCCAGCCTCATGGTCGACGCGTTGCAGCAGGCCGACGAGGTCGGCAGCCGCCGGGCGGCGCTGGTGCACTTCGTGGAACAGGTCGGCAAGGACGAGGCTGCCGCACTGCGGGAGGCACTCGCTAAGCTCGAAGCAGCCGAGGCCGCAGGCACCGCGACCGACGACGAGGACACCGGAGTCGCCCCGCCGCAGTAGCGTGTGCCCGCGAACTCGGCCGCCAGGAGCCCCCACAACGCAGTGAGCTGAGCATGAATGCAACCGCGCCGATCTTCGCCGGTCTCGCCTTGCTGCTCGCAGGACCGGTGCCGGCGCTGCTCGGTCGAGCCGCGTGGCCGTACCGCAGTCCGCGAGCGGCTCTGGTGCTGTGGCAGTCGGTGGCCCTGGCAGCCGTGCTCAGCGCCTTCGGTTCGGGGCTGGCCATCGCGAGCCTGCTGCTGGTCCCCGGACAGAACGGCCGTCCCACCACCTCGCCGACCCGGGAGATCGCGGCGCTCGGCCTGCCGCTGTGGCTGAGCTACGTCGTCGTCTTCGCCCTCACCCTGCTCGTCGGCGCGCGGCTGATCTACGCGGTGATCCGCGTCGGCGTGCACACCCGCCGCCGCCGAGCCCGCCACCGCATGCTGGTCGACCTGCTGGACCAGGGCAGCGCGGATCAGCATCGCGCCGCCGACATCCGGGTGCTGGCCGCCGCCGAGCCGATCGCCTACTGCCTGCCCGGCCTGCGCCGCCGCGTGGTGCTCAGCCAGGGCACCTTCACCAATTTGTCCGAGTCCGAACTGACCGCCATCGTCAGCCACGAGCGTTCCCACCTGCGCGCCCGGCACGATCTGGTGCTGGAGGCGTTCACCGCCGCGCACGAGGCGTTCCCCCGGGTGGTCCGCAGCAAATCGGCCCTGGATTCGGTGAAGCTGCTGATCGAACTGCTGGCCGACGACACAGCGGTGAAGGCCACCGGTCCCACCCCGCTGGCCCGCGCCCTGGTCGCCTGCTCGAATTCCACCGCACCCCAGGGCGCGATGGCCGTCGGCGGCCCCACCACCCTGATCCGCATCCAGCGCCTCGCCGGACCGCTCGGCGACCCCCGCATCGCCACGGCGGCCTATCTGGCAGCGGCGGCACTGCTGGTCGTGCCCACCCTCGCGGTGGCCATCCCGTGGCTGGTCGAGCTGAGCCGGTTGTTCCGTGTCTGACCGCGGAGGTGTCCGTGCCTGACGCAGAGGCGTCGCTGCCCGGCAGCGGAGGTGTCCGTGCCTGACGCAGGGATGTCCGGAAACGGCGGCGGGGCCGTCGCGGCTCCGGTCCGGTTCGCCGACCTCGGCCTACCGGCCGTCCTGGTGCAGGCCCTGCGCCGCGACGGCCTGGAGACCGCCTTCCCGATCCAGGCCGCCGTCATCCCCGACATCCTCGCCGGGCACGACGTACTCGGCCGCGCCGCCACCGGTTCCGGCAAAACCCTCGCCTTCGGCCTGCCGATGCTGGTCCGCCTCACCCGCGGCGCCTCCGCCCCGAAGAAACCCCGCGGCCTGATCCTGGCCCCCACCCGCGAACTGGCCCTCCAGATCGAACGCGCCCTCGACGAACCGGCCCTCGCCCTCGGCCTGCGGCTGGCCACCGCCGTCGGCGGCGTGCCGATCAAACGCCAGATCGACCGACTGGCCCGCGGCGCCGACCTGCTCGTCGCCACCCCCGGCCGCCTCGCCGACCTGATCGCCCACGGCGCCGCCCGCCTCGAAGCGGTCCGCGTGGTCACCATCGACGAGGCCGACCACATGTCCGAACTCGGCTTCCTCGACCAGGTCACCACCCTGCTCGACCACATCCCCCCCGACGCCCAGCACCTCCTCTTCTCCGCCACCCTGGACGCCGCCGTCGACACCCTCACCACCCGCTACCTCCGCACCCCCATCCACCACACCATCCCCACCGCTCGAGACAAATCTCTTGCTACACAGTCGAATTCCGGAGACATCGACGCGGCCGATCGCGACGACGATGCGGCAGCCACCGGCACCGTCCCACCGGCGGGCGACGCCGATCCGGCAGCGAGCAGCATCGGTCCGGCGGCAAGCGACGCCGATCCGGTTGCAGGCGCCACGAATTCGACCCGGGACCGCACCGGGACGCCGGCGGACCGTCCCGCCGAGACCGGCAGCAACACCCCGAGCGACGTCAGTCCACTTGCCGGACAACGGGATTCGAACCGGCTCGGGCAGACCGGCCGCGAAGCAGGCCCGTCCGGACCCGGCACGTCCCGGGCCGACATCGGTCACCGGACACCGGAACATCCTGCGGGCGGGCCGAATCGACCGTCGGCATCGCACTACCTGCTGCTGGTCCGCAAGGCCGACAAGCGCACCGTCGTCACCGAGATCGCGGCCCGCCCCGGCCGCACCCTGCTGTTCGCCCGCACCCAGTTCGCCGCCGACAAACTCGCCCGGCAGCTGCGCGAAGCCGGTATCGCGGCGGTGGCCCTGCACGGCGGCATGACCCAGAACCAGCGGACCCGCGCCCTGGCCGCCTTCACCGGCGGCGCCGCATCGGCCCTGGTGGCGACCGATATCGCCGCCCGCGGCATTCACGTCGACGACATCTCCCTGGTCCTGCACGTCGACCCGCCCCAGGACGCCAAGGACTACATCCACCGCGCGGGCCGCACCGCCCGCGCGGGCGCCACCGGAACAGTGGCGACCCTGGTCACCCCCGACGACCACGACGCGGTGACGGCCCTGCTCGCCGAAGCACCCATCACGTACACCGAATTACGCTCCAGCCCAGGCGATTCCGCGATCGCGGCGCTCATCGGCGCTCGCCCGCCCTCCGGCAACCCGGTCCCCGATCCGGCCGCCGCCCAGGACGATGCCACCGACCGCCGGACCGTCCCGGACACCCGACCCGGCACCCGTTTCCGCAAGGCCACCGGCAGCCGGCACAACCGCAGCAACCGCGGCCGCTGACCCTGCGCACGAGCGAGACCGCCTGGTATGCGGAAGCAGGCGTCGGACGGCTGCCGATCCTCGATCCTCGAGACAGCTCCTGGACCTGCTACGGCCAGCTGCGGGACAGCGCATACCAGGGCACGTTGCACGGCAAGTACGGCGATCCGATCCTATTGCCCGATCCGCTCGGATTCGAGCTGGACACAGCGGGATTGCCGATCTCCGGCCGGTGACCGCCAGCGGCCGGTTGCTCCGGTCGGCACGGCGGGGTCGCTGTGCGGAGCTCGCCGGAACCGCCGGAGAACGTCGGTGTGGTCCAGTACCATCGCGGGGGTGCAATTCCTTCCCGGTCACACGCCCCCGTACGACCTCACCTACGACGACATCTTCCTGGTGCCGAATCACACGGATGTGGCGTCGCGCTTCGACGTCGATCTGTCGACCGGTGACGGGACGGGCACCACGATTCCGATCGTGGTCGCCAATATGACCGCGGTGGCGGGGCGGCGCATGGCGGAGACGGTCGCGCGGCGCGGCGGCATCGTGGTGCTGCCGCAGGATCTGCCGATCAGTGCGGCGTCGGACACCATCTCCTATGTCAAGAGCCGGTCGCTGGTCGCCGAGACGCCGGTGGCGCTGGGGCCCGATCATTCGGTGTCCGAGGCGCTGGCGCTGATCCACAAGCGGGCGCACGGCGCGGTGGTGGTGGTCGACGGTGGGAAGCCGGTCGGCGTGGTCACCGAGGCCGGGTGTGCGGACGTCGACCGGTTCGCGCGGGTGGGTGATGTCGCGATCACCGATTTCGTCAGCGCCGCCGCCGATACGAGTCCGCGCGACATCTTCGAACTGCTGGAGGCCCGGCACGCGAAACTGGCGGTGCTGCACGCGGAGGACGGCACCCTCGCGGGCGTGCTGACCCGCACCGGCGCGGTGCGCACCGGCATCTACAGTCCGGCCGTCGACGCGCATGGGCGGTTGCGGATCGCCGCGGCGGTCGGCATCAACGGCGATATTCCGGCGAAGGCGAAGGCGCTGGTCGATGCCGGCGCGGATGTGCTGGTCATCGACACCGCGCACGGGCATCAGGCGAGGATGCTGGAGGCACTGCGGTCGGTGGCCGATCTGCGGCTGGGAGTGCCGCTGGTGGCGGGCAATGTGGTGTCCGCGGCCGGAACTCGTGATCTGGTGGCGGCCGGGGCCGATATCGTCAAGGTCGGAGTCGGGCCGGGCGCGATGTGCACCACCCGCATGATGACCGGCGTCGGGCGGCCGCAGTTCTCCGCGGTCGCGGAGTGCGCCGACGAGGCGAAGAAGCTGGGCGTGCACATCTGGGCCGACGGCGGCGTGCGGCATCCGCGCGATGTGGCGCTCGCGCTGGCCGCCGGCGCCGCCAACGTGATGATCGGGTCCTGGTTCGCCGGCACCTACGAGTCGCCGGGCGACCTGCGCGTCGACCGCGACGGCAACGCCTACAAGGAGAGCTTCGGCATGGCGTCCAAGCGGGCCGTCGCCGCCCGCACCGCCACCGACTCCGGCTTCGACCGGGCCCGCAAGGCGCTGTTCGAGGAGGGCATCTCGTCCTCCCGGATGCGCCTGGACCCGGAGCGGCCGGGTGTCGAGGACCTCATCGACCACATCTGCTCCGGAGTGCGCAGCGCCTGCACCTACGCCGGTGCGCGAACCGTCGCCGAACTACACGAGAAGGCAGTGCTCGGCATCCAGTCCGCCGCCGGCTTCGCCGAAGGACGCCCACTGCCGTCCGGCTGGTGAACCGGCTCACCTCACAACAGCGCCCCACCGGTGACCGCCCACTGCCGTCGGACCGATGAACCGGATCACCGCGCACCGACACATTACGGTGGCCGCCCACAGCCGTCGGACCGATGAACCGAATTGCCGCGCGCCGACACACAGTGGTGGGCCGCCCACAGCCGTCGGACCGATGAACCGAATTGCCGCGCGCCGACACACAGTGGTGGGCCGCCCACAGCCGTCGGACCGACGATCCGGATCACCGCGCACCGGCGCCGACCGGTGACCGGCTCGCGGCCGTCGGACCGGTGAGCCGGGTCTCACCACGCGCCGCGCGACTCCGGCCTCCCGGCAGCGGCCGACCGCTGCCACACGGCGCTTGTGAACCGGTTCGCCCCCGGGGTGACTGCCGCCCCCGGCGACGACCTGCGGCCGTCGGTGCCGGTGAGCTGCGTCACCGGCACCGGTGCGGCGTGGAAGAGAAGGTGTCGGCCGGTGCCGGTAACATGAGTGGCGCCGGGCGCGGTACGAGATCTCTTCGCGAGGTCGCCCACTGCTCGGCGCATCCCTGAACTCAGCGTGCGAAAGGAACAAGTTGTCACCCGCGTCCGAGGGCGCCACACAGGAGGGCTCCTCTACCGAGCCGGGTGACAAACCCGGCGTCCCCGTCACCGCATCGTCCCCGCCCGATCTCCGGCGGTGTTGATCATGTCGGTCCTGATCACTCTGCTCAGCCTGGTCGGCTTCGTCGCGCTCACCGCGGGCACCGCGCTGTTCGTCACCGCGGAATTCTCGCTGACCACACTCGAACGCAGCACCGTCGAAGCGCACGCCCGGGACGGCGACCGGCGCGCCCGACAGGTGCGCCACGCGCATCACACCCTCTCCTTCCAGTTGTCCGGCGCGCAGTTGGGGATCACCATCACCACGCTGGTCACCGGTTATATCGCCGAACCGGTGCTGGCCCGGCTGTTCGCACCGATCTGCACCGCCCTGGGCCTGAGTTCCGTTGCCGCCCAGGGTATTTCGATCGCACTGGCGCTGGTGCTGGCCACCTCGCTGTCGATGATCTACGGCGAGCTGGTGCCGAAGAACATCGCGATCGCGGCCCCGCTGGCCGCGGCCCGCACCTCCGCCGCCCCGATGATCGCCTTCTCCACCGCGTTCTCCTGGCTGATCAAACTGCTCAACGGCGCCGCCAACTGGGTGGTACGCCGGATGGGCATCGAGCCCGCGGAGGAGTTGCGCTCGGCCCGTTCCGCGGAGGAGCTCGGCTCGCTGGTCCGCACCTCCGCGCAACGCGGCGTGCTCGACCAGCGCACCGCCCAGGTCGTGAACCGGTCACTGGAGTTCGGCGACCGCAGCGCCGAGGAGTTGATGACCCCGCGGGTGAAGATCGAGTCGCTGGATCGCGACGACACCATCTCCGATCTGATCACCGCCGCCGCGCGCACCGGCTATTCCCGGTTCCCGGTCGTCGAGGGCGATCTGGACAACACCCTGGGCATCGTGCACATCAAACAGGCGTTCCGCTATCCGATCACGCAACGCGGCACCATCCGCCTGCAAACCCTGGCCCGGCCGGTGCCGATCGTGCCCGCCAGCCTGGACGGCGACGAGGTGCTGGAGCGGGTCCGCGCCGACGGTATGCAGGTCGCGCTCGTCGTCGACGAGTACGGCGGCACCGCGGGCCTGGTGACGATGGAGGACATCATCGAGGAGATCCTCGGCGACGTCCGCGACGAGCACGACGAGGAGGAACTCGACGTCCGCCGCACCGCCGCCGGCTGGAACTGCTCCGGCCTGCTGCGCATCGACGAGGTGGCCCGGACCACCGGCTACGACGCCCCCGAGGGCGAATACGAAACCTTGGGCGGCCTGGTACTGACCCGGCTCGGCCGGATCCCGGTGGTCGGCGACGAGGTACTTCTACCCAGCCCCACCGGCCAGAACCAACCGCTGGAACCGCGCACCGACGGTGGCTGGCTGGCCACCGTCGAGCGCATGGACGGCCGCCGCATCGACCGGGTGCTGCTGTCCCCGATCGACGCCGGCGCGCTGGCGCTGTGGGAGCTCAGCCATGAGTGATCTGTTTCCCGTCCTGCTGACGCTGGTGCTGGTCGCCGGCAACGCGCTGTTCGTCGGCGCGGAGTTCGCCCTGATCTCCGCCCGCCGCGATCGGCTGGAGGCGCTGGCCGCCCAGGGCAAGCGCGGCGCCACCACGGTGATCCGGGCCGGTGAGCAGCTGTCGATGATGCTGGCGGCGGCCCAGCTCGGCGTCACCATCTGCTCGCTGCTGCTGGGCCGGATCGGCGAGCCGGTCGCCGGGCGGCTGCTGCATCCGGTGTTCGACCTGCTCCAGGTGCCGGATCAGCTGGTGCAGCCGATTTCGTTCGCGTGTGCGCTGGTGCTGGTGGTGGTCCTGCACATGCTGCTCGGCGAGATGATCCCGAAGAACATCGCCCTGGCCGGTCCGGAACGCGTCGCGCTGCTGCTGGTGCCGGTGTTGCTGTGGTGGCTGCGGGTGGCCAAGCCGCTGATCACGCTGTACAACATGGCGGCGAACCTGTCGCTGCGGGCGCTGCGGATCGAACCGAAGGACGAACTCGACGCCACGGTGTCGTCGGTGGAGCTGGCCGAGATGATCGGCGAGTCCCGCTCGGAGGGCCTGCTCGACGAGGAGGAGCACCGCCGCCTCACCCAGGCGCTGGGCACCACCGACCGGATCGTCGCCGACGTGATGGTGGAGCTGGCCAGGGCCCGGTCGGTGCCGTTGCGCGGCGACGGCACCACCCTCGGCGACATCGAATCCGCCGTCGCCGAGACCGGCTTCTCCCGGTACCCGGTCCGCGCCGACGACGGTTCGCTGGTCGGCTATCTGCACGTCAAGGACGTGCTGGACAAGGTCGCCGACGACGCCGCCGGGCCCGCGACGCCGATCCCGCGCGCCGACATCCGGCCGCTGCCGACGCTGAGCATGGGCACCACCCTCTACGAGGCGCTGGCGCGGCTGCGCCGCACCAACAGTCACCTCGGCCGGGTGGTCGACAGCCGCGGCACCACCGTCGGCATCGTCGCCCTCGAGGATCTGGTGGAGGAATTCGTCGGCACCGTCCGCGACGCCACCCATCGGATCGCGGAATGAGCGTGCCGCCTGCGGAGGTGCTGCCCGAGCCCGCCTGGCGGGCCCGGGCGGCCGCGCACCGGTTACGGGTCGACGCGCTGATCGGCGCCTATCTCGACCGGCGCGCGACCGGCGCGACACATCCGGTGATCGACTTCCTGTTCACCTACTACGGGCACACACCGGCCCAGTTGCGGCGCTGGCATCCCGGCTACGGGATCGCGCTGGCGAACGCGGGCGAGTTCGCGAACACCCGCGGCTACCACGAGATGCCGCCGCGGCACCCGGACGGCGATCCCGCCCGGACCGCGGATCCGGACTTCCTGCTGGCCCGCCGCGGCACCGTCGAATTCGTGGTGGACCTGCTGCGCGCCACGGCGGCCCGGCCGGCGCAGCTGTCCTGCTTCGGCCTGCACGAGTGGGCGATGGTGTACCGCACCGACGAGGTACGGCACCGGCAGCTGCCGCTGCGGCTGGGCAGCACCGGCACCGATGCGGTGGTGGACTCGATGCCGTTGCGCTGCACGCATTTCGACGCCTTCCGCTTCTTCACCCCGGCGGCCGCGCCGCGCAACGCCGAGGCGCTGACCCGGGCCGATCAGGTGCACCGCGAGCAGCCGGGCTGCCTGCACGCGACCATGGACCTGTACAAGTGGGGATTCAAGCTGGTCCCGTTGATCGACTCCGACCTGCTGCTGGACTGCTTCGAACTGGCCTGCGCCGCACGCGATCTGGATATGCGGGCCAGCCCGTACGACCTGTCGGAGCTGGGCTACACCGCGGTCCCGATCGAAACGCCCTCGGGGCGAGCACAATACGTGCGCGAGCAGTCCCGGCTGGCGGAGCGGGCCGGTCCGCTGCGGGACCGGCTGCTGGCCGCCGCGGAGATCCTGCTCGACGCCGCACGGGCCCTCGACGGACAGTGAGCCAGGCCACGACCGCACCTGTTTCGGGAATGTATATGGTCACAGGCCCTGCCGACCCACAACTACTGCCGGGTAACATGACAGGCGTACTAAATCCATCCGGCTTTCTCGAAATGAGGCAGTAGATGACAGAGCGGATTCAGGTCGGCGGGCTTCAGGTGGCCAGCGTTCTCCACGACTTCGTCGAGAACCATGCGCTCCCCGGGACCGGCGTAGATTCCGCCGCGTTCTGGGCCGGTGCCGAGGCGATCGTGACCGAACTCGCCCCGCGCAACCGCGCACTGCTCGCCGAGCGCGACGCGATCCAGGCCAAGCTCGACGCCTGGCACGCCGAGAACCCGGGTACCGGCTACGACAAGGCCGCGTACAAGAAGTTCCTGGTCGAGACCGGCTATCTGACCGAGGAGCCGGCCGACTTCACCATCGGCACCGAGAACGTCGACGACGAGATCGCCACCACGGCCGGCCCGCAGCTGGTGGTGCCGGTGATGAACGCCCGGTTCGCGATCAACGCCGCCAATGCCCGCTGGGGCTCGCTCTACGACGCGCTGTACGGCACCGACGCCATCCCGGAGACCGGCGGGGCGGAGAAGGGTTCGGGCTACAACAAGGTCCGCGGCGACAAGGTCATCGAATGGGCCCGCAACTTCCTCGACGACGCCGTGCCGCTGATCACCGGCTCGCACATCGGCTCGCAGGCGTACAAGATCGTCGACGGTGAGCTCGAGGTCACCCTCGAGGACGGCACCGACATCGGCCTGGCCGACGCCTCGGCGCTGGTCGGCTACCTGGGCGACCCGGCAGCGCCGCGTTCGGTGCTGCTGAAGCACAACGGCCTGCACATCGAGATCCAGATCGACCCGTCCTCGCCGATCGGCGCCACCGACACCGCCGGAGTGAAGGACGTGGCGCTGGAGTCCGCGGTCACCACGATCATGGACTTCGAGGATTCGGTGGCCGCCGTCGACGCCGAGGACAAGGTGCTCGGCTACCACAACTGGCTGGGCCTGATGAAGGGCGATCTGGCCGAGGAGGTCAGCAAGGGCGGCAAGACCTTCACCCGGACCATGAACCCGGATCGGGTCTACACCGCGGTCGACGGCTCCGAGCTCACGTTGCACGGCCGCTCGCTGCTGTTCGTCCGCAACGTCGGCCACCTGATGACCTCCGACGCCATCCTGGACGCCGAGGGCAACGAGATCCCCGAGGGCATCCTCGACGGCCTGCTCACCTCGCTGATCGCGGTGCACTCGCTGCGCGGCGAGGCCCGGGTGAGCAACTCCCGCACCGGCAGCGTGTACATCGTGAAGCCGAAGATGCACGGCCCGGACGAGGTGGCCTTCGCCAACGACCTGTTCGACCGCATCGAGGATGTGCTGGGCCTGCCGCGGCACACCCTCAAGGTCGGCATCATGGACGAGGAGCGTCGCACCACGGTGAACCTGAAGGCGTGCATCGCCGCCGCCCGCGACCGCGTGGTGTTCATCAACACCGGCTTCCTGGACCGCACCGGCGACGAGATCCACACCTCCATGGTGGCCGGGCCGATGGTCCGCAAGGCCGAGATGAAGAAGCAGCAGTGGATCGCCTCCTACGAGGACTGGAACGTCGACAAGGGCCTGGAGGCGGGCCTGCCGCACAAGGCCCAGATCGGTAAGGGCATGTGGGCCATGCCGGATCTGATGGCCGACATGCTGAAGCAGAAGATCGGCCACCCGCGCGCCGGCGCCACCACCGCGTGGGTGCCGTCGCCGACCGCCGCCACCCTGCACGCCACCCACTACCACCTGGTGGACGTGTTCAAGCGGCAGGCCGAGATCGCCAAGGGCGGCCCGCGCGCCACCGTCGACCAGATCCTGGAGATCCCGCTGGCGGCGGACCCGAACTGGACCGCCGAGGAGATCCGCACCGAGCTGGACAACAACGCGCAGTCCATCCTCGGCTACGTGGTGCGCTGGATCGACCAGGGCGTCGGCTGCTCCAAGGTGCCCGACATCGAGGACATCGCGCTCATGGAAGACCGTGCGACACTGCGTATCTCGAGCCAGCTGATGGCGAACTGGCTGCGCCACGGCATCATCACCACCGACGAGGTGGTGGCGAGCCTGGAGCGGATGGCCCCTGTGGTGGACCGGCAGAACGCGGGCGACGCGCTGTACCGGCCGATGGCCCCCGACTTCGCCGGCAGCGTCGCGTTCCAGGCCGCCAAGGAGCTGATCCTGGAGGGCGGCACGCAGCCCAACGGCTACACCGAGCCGATCCTGCACCGCCGCCGCCGCGAGGCGAAGGCGCTGGCCGCGAAGAACTGAGACGCGGCGGGTGGGCTCCCGGCCGGACCGGCCGGGAGCCCACCCCCTGCCGTCACCCCCTCGGTGATCCCGCGACAGCACTCGATCATCCGCCTACGATGGCGATCCGGTGAGAACAGCGGCGATTCGCAACAGTGACCGACTGGGAACCGGTCGCGGTGACGGCCGCCGCCGACGACCTGGACGACGACGGGATTCCCGGACTGCTGCGCCGGGGGGTGCCACGAGCTGTCCGAGCTGGATCTCGCTGCGGTGGAGCAGCTCTCGGCAGCCGAGGTACCCCCGGGCGCAATCCGTCGGCGCCACGATCTCCGCGATCGGAATGACACTCGGTGGCGCGGCACCGAAATCGGCCGTGGCGAACATTCGCGACCGGGCCTCGCGCAACGGTGGTCCGCTCTCAGTCCGCCCCCGGCCCCGGCCAGCTGTCGTCGACCGGCCACCCGCCGGAGACCAGGCGGGCGCGGACCCGGCCGAGATCGGATTCCTGGGGCATATCGTGGGTGACCCTGGTCACCTGGGCCCCCGCGTCGGCCTTGTCGGCCGGCAGCCGGCCGTCCAGCACCAGGGTGTCGACCACCTGCTGCACCTCCTCGGTGCTCAGCCGGCGCGACAGCAGCGCGTACAGCGGGAGGTGGTCGGTATCGGGAACACCGT
Source organism: Nocardia sp. alder85J (assembly GCF_020176955.2). Taxonomy (GTDB): domain Bacteria; phylum Actinomycetota; class Actinomycetes; order Mycobacteriales; family Mycobacteriaceae; genus Nocardia. Next base: position 806,840 of record NZ_JAIUCZ020000002.1, on the reverse strand, counting down.
GCGGGTAGCCTGCCCGCAGCCAATCGACGATCTTGGCCAGTAACGCGGGCAGGTCCATCACACTCCAGTTCTTCGGCCGTACAACGCGGTCAGAGTACCGGGCTTCTCACAGTTGCGCAGGGTGTGCCAGTGGCCAGCCGCCGGCGGCCAGCTTCGAGGCCACCCGGGCCACATCGTCGTCGCCGGGCTGTTCGTGCGCCAGCTTGACGATGGCGGCCTCGATCGCGGCGTCGTCGATCTGCTCCGGATCGCCCGCGGTCAGCTGCGCGACGATCTCCTCCACCTCCGTCTCGGTGAGCCGGCGGTGCAGGATGGCGAACAGCGCGACGTAGTCCTCCGACGGCACGCCGTGCGGATAGCCCGCCCGAAGCCAGCGCAGGATCGAATCGAGCAGGGATACGTTCTCGGTCATGCGTATGAGCTCACTTCTTGGAGGGCTTGGCGCCGAACAGCTGGATGTCGAAGGTGTGGCTGATGAAATCCTTGGCGATGTACAGGATTCCGAGCACGACCGCGATGATCACGACGGCGAAGCAGATGTAGGCGATGATCTGGGCGACCGGGTTGGCACGGCGGGCGGTGACGGTGCCGGACGCGGAGTCCGGGCCCGCCGCCGCCGGCTCCAGCGCCCAGAACCGCACGCCGAGCGCGAAGATCAGCGGGATGCCGGCGCCGAGCACCAGGCCGATGAGCGTCACTTCGCCCAGGGATTTCACAATGGCAGTGAAGGTGTGCATGGTGTGGAATCCCCTCAGGCGTTCGCGGGCTCGGCCGGGGCGGGCGCGGTGCTGCCCTCCCATTCGGCGTTGACATTGCTGGTGTCGACCGGATCGCGCCGCGAGCGCAGGTAGATGTAGACCGACAGCGCCAGCAGGATGACCAGGTCGACCAGGGCGCCGGCGACGCCGCCGATCAGATCCTCGACCCACCAGCAGAAGGCGCCGACGAGGGCGGCCAGCGGCAGGGTGAACACCCAGGCCAGGGCCATCCGGCCCATCACGCCCCAGCGCACCTCCGCGCCGGGCTTACCGAGGCCGGTGCCGAGGATGGAACCGGTGGCCGCCTGCGTGGTGGACAGCGGCAGGCCGAACTGCGCCGAGGTCAGAATGATTGCCGCCGAGGAGGATTCGGCCGCGAAACCCTGCGGCGAGTCGATCTCGACCAGCCCCTTGCCCAGGGTGCGGATGATCCGCCAGCCGCCGAGGTAGGTGCCCGAGGCGATCGCCAGTGCGCAGCACAGCTTCACCCACAGCGGGATGTCGTCCTTGTTGGTGAAGGTGCCGTGCGCGACCAGCGCCATGAAGATGACACCCATCGTCTTCTGCGCGTCGTTGGTGCCGTGCGCCAGCGAGACCAGCGCCGCCGAACCGATCTGGCCGATCCGGAAACCCTTGCGCACCTTGGTCTCGTCCGAGTTGCGGGTGAACCGGTAGACGAGGTAGGTCCCCAGCGCGGCGACCAGGGCCGCGACGAACGGGGCCAGCAGAGCCGGCAGGATGACCTTGTTGATCAGGCCGGTCTTCTGATCGCCGGTCCAGATCACGCCGCTGGCGCCGAGCGCCGCCATCGCCGCACCGATCAGGCCGCCGAACAGCGCGTGCGACGAGCTCGACGGAATACCGAACAGCCAGGTGATCAGGTTCCACAGAATGGCGCCGACGAGACCCGCGAAGACTATGTGCAACAACGCCATATGGTGCACGTCGTTGATCTTCAGCAGGCCGCCGGACACCGTCTTGGCGACCTCGACCGAGAGGAAGGCGCCGACCAGGTTCAGCACCGCGGACATCGCCACCGCCGTACGCGGACCCAGCGCCCCGGTGGCGATCGAGGTCGCCATCGCGTTGGCCGTGTCATGGAAGCCGTTCGTGAAGTCGAACGCCAGCGCAGTGACTATTACGATGAGTAGTACAAGCAATTCTGAGCTCACGCGATCAGTGTCGTACCGTACGGGATCAGCGGCAGTCCACGCGCACAATAGTTCATACGACGTTCAACGAGACAACGTCTCCGGTCGCACCGCCGCCACCGGACCGAGATCGGCCGGTCATCAGCCTCCCAGGGTCGCCGCCAGCGCGGCCCGGCGCACCTTCCCCGCGTCGTCGCGCAGCGCCGCTTCGGTGTAGGTGAATTCGCGCGGCACCTTGTACCGGGCCAGCCGGGCGCCGACGAAGGCACGTAACTCGCTGTCGGCCAACGGTTCCGAGGTCTCGATCACAGCGTGCACGCGGTGTCCCAGATCGTCGTCGGGCAGCCCGAGCACGACCACACCGCGCACCCCGGGATGTTCGGTGAGCACGGCCTCGACCTCGGCCGGGTACACGTTCGCCCCGCCGGTGACGATGAGATCGGCCCGGCGGTCGTCGATGTACAGATAGCCCTCGGCGTCGACGCGGCCCAGATCACCGACGGAGTCCCAGCCGTCCACCCGGCGCGGGGTGGCGCCCACGTAGCGGTAGGTCGCCGCGGCGCCCTCGTCGGGACGGACGAAGATCTCGCCGTTCACCCCGGCGGGCGCCTCCCGGCCCGCGTCGTCGAGGATGCGGACCCGGCCGAACAGCGGCCGGCCCACCGAGCCCGGATGCGCCAGCCATTCGGTGCCGGTGATCAGCGTCATCATCGTCGATTCGGTGGTCGCGTACATCTCGAACAGGCGGTCCGCGCCGACCAGGTCGATCCAGGCGCGTTTGAGCCAGGGCGGGCACGCCGCGGCGCCGTGCCACACCGAACGCAGCGAACCGATATCGTAATCGCCCGGCCGCGTGGACAATTCGCGATGCATCCGGCTCATCATGGTGGGCACCAGGCTGATCCACTGCACCCGGTGCCGCGCGATCGTGGTCAGCGCCGCCACCGTGTCGAACTTCGGCAGCACCACCAGCTGCTGGCCCGCGAGCAGCCCGTACATCGAGAAGTTGAACGGCGCATTGTGATACAGCGGCCCGCAGACCAGCTGCACCTGGCCGTCGTGCTGGCGCAGGGTCGCGGCGATCGGCGCCACGTCCAGTTCACCGCGCTGCCCGGCGACGATGAGTTTCGGCCGGCCGGTACTGCCGCCGGAGGTCGGCGCCTTCCAGGCGGGCGCCACCGGGCTGTCCGGCAGCGGCGTCCCGTCCAGCGCCGGATCGGCGAGCAGATCGTCCGGCGCACAACGGAATTCGCCGGGCACCCGGTCCGGATCCACGCCCACCACCAGCACCGGCCGGGCCAGCCGCAGGATCGCGTCCCGTTCCGGAGCGGGCAGCGCGGGCGAGATCAGCTGCGGCACCGCGCCGAGCTTCCACAACGCGAAAACCGTGGTGTAGAACGGGATCCCGTTGGACAGCCCGACGGTGACCAGATCACCCTCGGTCACCCCCAGGCCCCGGTAGGCGCGTGCGAGCCGGTTGGCGCCGGCCTCCAGTTCGCCGCGGCTCACCGTCCGCTGGTCGTCGGTGACCGCGGGCCGGTCCGGATCGCGGGCGGCCAGCTCGGTCAGCAAGCGCCCCAGCGGAATCGGCTCACCCACGGCGGAACCGCTCCATGAAGCCCGGCTCCACCACCATGCCGTGCACCTGCATGTTGTGACTGTGCGCCAGCTGGTGCAGGGCGAACGCGGTGCGGATCGCCTCCGGGCGGCCCGCGGCGTCCTGGGCGGCGTTCACCGACTGCTTGGCCAGTTTCAGGGCGAACGGCGGCTGTTCGGCGATGCGCGCCGCCAGCGCCATCGTCGCCACCGACAGCTGTGCCCGCGGCACCACCAGGTTGACCATGCCCAGCCGCTCGGCCTCGGCCGCGCTCAGCGCGCCGGAGGTGAACAGCAGCTCCTTGGCCTTGCGATAGCCGAATTCATAAGGGTGGTTGAAGAATTCGACCGCGTTCACGCCCATGGCCACGACGTTGTCGATGAATTCGGCATCCTCGGCCGCCACGATCAGATCGCACGGCCAGGCCAGCATCAGCCCACCGGCGATGACCTTGCCGTGCACCTCGGCGATGGTCGGCTTCGGGATGTTGCGCCAGCGTTCGCTGAAGCCGAGGTAGATCTCCTCCTCGCGGGCCACCACCCCCGCGGCGCCGGGTTCGGTGAATCCGGCGGCGGTGCCGACCGTGCGGTACCGCGCGTGCGCGTGCAGCGGATCGGGTTCGCGCAGATCGTGACCGGCGGAGAAGTGCGGCCCCGCGGCGGCCAGCACGATCACCACGATGTCGTCGTCGTGCGCGGCCCGGTCGAACGCGTCGTTGAGCGCGTACAGCAGTTCGGTGTCCTGAGCGTTGCGCCGATCGGGCCGGTTCAGGGTGATCCGCGCGATCTTCGGCACCGGGACCTCGTACCGTACCGGATCACTCATCGCCGGCCCTCCCACAGCACCCGCTCGTGCCCGGCCGGATCGGATACGACGGTCAGCGTGTCGGTGATCAGAGCCGTTGCGCGCGTGGCGGTGTCGTAGCGGGGCCAGCCCGGGTCGCCGGTGGTCGCGAAGTCGACCCAGATGCGGTGGTCGGTATCGGCCACCGCCTGCGGCGGCGCGTCGCCCAGCCGCGGCGCCAGTCCGGGCGCGTGCAGGGTGTCGAAGGCGAACGGGATGTCGACGGCGTGACCGGAACCCAATGTCGGTGACGCCCAGTCGAATCGGTACATCCAGGTGTCGCCGCCGCGGGCCTCGGCGACCCGGATCGAGGGGATCCGGAAGTACCAGTCCGACACCACCGCCGACAGCACCTCCCCCGGCCGCGCCGCGGGCCGGTCCCGGCGATAGACCGGCAGCGCCTCGTCGGCGGGCAGGCCGTACGCCGCCACCGAGGCGGTCAGCAACTCCTCGTCGACGGCGTCGAGCGCCCCGGAGGCGACCAGGATGGTCCGCGCCTCGTCGGCGGTGGTGCCGATCAGCAGGCGCACCTCCGCGCCGGCGCCGGCGGCGATGGCCTCGAGGGTGGGTCGCGGCAGCACCCGCCCGTCGACGGTGGGTACGTACGGCTGCTGGGTCAGCGCCAGCGTGCCCCATTTCGCCGGATCGGGGGCGGTCTGCAATTCGGTGATCACCTCCCGGCAGGCCAGCGCCAGCTTGTCGGGGTCGACGGTGGCGAAGGCCGCCCGGGTCGGCTCGATGCCGAGGTTCCGGGCCAGTTCGGCGGCGACCTGCCGGGCCTGCTCCGGCGCCAGGTGGTGGTGCGCCCCGCCGCTCTGCGAGATCGCCTGCTGGAACAGCCCTTTCGCAGCCGGTGTGGCCAGCAGGGTGTTCACGCTCCAGGCGCCGGCGGATTCGCCCGCGACGGTGACCCGGCCGGGATCGCCGCCGAAGGCCGCGATGTTGTCCCGCACCCACCGCAGCGCGGCGATCTGGTCCTGGATACCGACGTTGGCCACCTCGTCGCCGACGTAGAGGAAACCCTCCGCCGCGAGCCGGTAGTTGATCACCACCGTGACGACACCGTCGCGGGCGAAGGCCGAACCGTCGTATTCCGGCACCGAATTCGAGCCGTTGGTGAAGGCGCCGCCGTGGATCCACACCAGCACCGGCGCACCGGCGGCGTCGGGCCGGGTGTAGACGTTCAGGTTCAGGCAGTCCTCCCCCGCGATCGTCACCTCGGGGAAGTAGGGCACATACATCGCCACGTAGTCGGCCTTCGGCACGGTGGCCCCGAACCGGTCGGCGGCCCGCACCCCCGGCCACGGTTCCGGTGGCGCCGGCGGCCGCAACCGCCGCGGCCCGAACGGCGCCGCCGCGTACGGGATGCCGAGAAAGGCCAGCACCTCCCCCTGCCGCACCCCGCGCAGCGTTCCCTGCCGCACCGTCACCGTCTCGGACACCGTCGCACCCATTGCGGCCTCCTCGCCACCAGGTTCACCCGAACGCCGCGATGTAACACATCGGATCAGACTTTCAGGAATGAAACATTCTCGGTTTGTGTATCAGGAGCGTAGACCCTGATGAAACATCCAGGCAAGATGTAACATTCCGCAATATCGGGTCGACTATGCTGCACTCGTGCCCTCGACACCGCTACAGCGCCAGCTCGCCGCGGACGCGGACCCCCGCCGCCCCACCGCGCTGGACGCGCTCGCCCTGGCCCGCGCCGACTTCCTGGCCGGTCGGCGCATCGACCTGGGGTCGATCGCCACCCGGCTCGGCATCAGCCGGGTCACCCTCTACCGCTGGGTCGGCACCCGCGAACAATTGATCGTCGAGGCGATCTGGTGGCTGACCAGCCGCACCCTCGACGCCGGCTGGGCCGAACTCGAGGACCGGCCGGGGCCGCGGGTACCCGCCCTGGTCGGGCACCTGCTGCACGCGATCTGGGATCAGCCCGGCTCCCGGCGCTCGATCGAACGCGACAACGCCATGTACATGAACCTGCTGACGATGACCGTCCACGGCTTCCAGCCCCGCATGCTGGCCTATCTGCGCGACAAGCTCGCCGACGACATCGACACCGGCCGGGTGCGCACCACGCTCCCGCTGGACGATCTGGCCTACACCGTGCTGCGGGTGGCCGAGTCCTTCCACTACCTGCCCACCATCTCCGGCGAGCCCGCCGACCCCGATCGCGCGGTCCGGGTCCTCACCGCCATCCTCGGCGGTCCCGGCGACTGACACCGAGCACTGTGCCGGAGATAACGTCTCGGTTACGCTGCCGGGGTTCGTTGTCAACCGAGTGTGAGGAAATACGATGGGCAGCACCGCCATCGACGTCGTGGCCCTGATCGTGCAACGCGTCGCCACCTGGTTCTCCTGGGCGTCGACCGGATCGTACGGGCCGATGCCGCTGTGACCGTGCCGCCGAAGTCCCCGTGACGTCGGCGCCGTACGCGGAACAAAATCCGGAGCCCCCTCGTTGCTTGTACTGCGCGGCGAGGGGGCTCACCTGTGCGTACGGCAGGCCGGACGGACAGCGAAAAATGACCCGACAGCGGCCGTACCGCTGTGCCACCATGAAGACGACCATGCGGCCGCGGCCGGCCGCACACCGAGTTTGCGAAGGGAGGTGGCCGATGCCTTCGAAGTACCACGTGACCGCGACAGATATTGCCGGACAGCACCTTTCGGGACTCCGGCGGCAATCGCCGGAGCATCCGGTAGTCGGCCGCCTCGCCCCCCGGGCCTGAGAAGTACCAGCGCCCTTCCCTTTTCCTTCGAATCTCGCTCATCCTTCACGAAACCCGGTGGCACCCATGTCCTTGCAACGCGCTGCGGCGAACCCGACTCCCGACAACTGGATACACACGGCCGTGCTCGTCCTGAACGCCTCCTACGAGGCGCTCACCGAGATCGGCGCCGAGCGCGCGGTGGTGCTGCTGGTCAGCGGCGCGGCCGAAGCGATCGCGAACCGGGAGCCGTACTTCCCGATCCGCTCCAAGCATCTGGAGATCGCGCTGCCGGAGGCGATCCGGCTGCTGCGCTACGTCCACCTGGAGCATCCGGTCCTGGTCCACGACGAGAGCCGCGCCACCCTGGCGGGCGTGCTGCGCCGCGACCGCCACCGCTGCGGCTACTGCTCCGGCTGGGCCCGCACCGTGGACCACATCCGACCGCGCAGCCGCGGCGGCCCCAACACCTGGGGCAACCTGATCGCCGCCTGTGCTCCGTGCAATACCCGCAAGGCCGATCGCACCCCCGAGGAAGCGGGTATGCGACTGCTGTGGGAGCCGAAAGCCCCCAACGAGATCGAGAAGAAGCAACGGCGGATCTGGAAGCACCTGTCCGCCACCCCCGTGGACACCGAGAAAGGAGGGATCCGAACATGACCGACACGCTGCAGGACCTCACCCTGGTGGATCTGCTCCCGCTCTCGGATTCGCAGAGCTGGGAGGAGGCCGCCTGCAAGGGTGACCCGAACCACGAGGCGTGGTTCCCCTACCCGTCGCAGGACTTCGCCTACGCCCGCGAAGTCTGCGCCATCTGCCCGATCCGCCGCCAGTGCGGCGATTTCGCGGCCAACACCGGCCAGTCCGGCGTCTGGGGCGGCCACGAGTACGACCGCGGCCGCCTCATCCGCCCCTGACCAGCCCGCCGAGGGGGCGCCCGATGTCCCCTCGGCGTACCGCGTTGCCCGCGGCGGAAATCCAGCGCCTGCGCTGACAGTCGACTCCCCCGGCTGCCGCCACCGCGTCGCGGTGCCGAAATCGCGAGGCTGCCGCAGCCACTCCCCGGCAGTTGCGCAAGCAACTCGGGACGGCCGACGCCACCGTTCCCAGCGCGGCGGCGGTGGTCCGGGACCGGGCGTCCCGAGTGACGAAAGTGGCCTGAACAGGACGTGTGGCGCGCCGAAGATCGTGCCGACCTAGACTCATCCGTCGTGGGTACACATCGCAATCGCATGGCCGGGTCTCGAGGCGTCAGCAAGGGGCTGGTGGGCGTAGTGGTGGCGGTGGTGCTGCTGGTGGCCGTGGTCGGTGGCTGGTTCTGGTTGCGGCAGCGAGCCGATTCGCAGGTCGCCAGTGCTCACGACGGTTGTGTGGAGGGCGCGTCCGGTCTCGCCGTCACCGTCGATCCCGATATCGCGGTCGAGGTGAAGGCCGCTGCCGATCGGTACAACGCCACCAAGCCGATAGTGCGCGATCACTGCGTCACCGTGACGGTGACGTCGCAGCCGTCGGCCGCGGTGGTGGCCGCGTTCACCTCCGGCGGCTGGGATCAGAAGCTCGGCACCCAGCCCGCGCTGTGGATTCCCGATTCGTCTCGTTCCATCGAGATGATGCGGGTCCCCGGTCTGGTGCAGGGCAGCCCACTGCCGGTCGCGGTCAGCCCGATCGTGCTGGCGGTGCCGGACCAGCTGCGCCAGGCGCTGGATGCGGCGAAGATCAGCTGGTCGGATCTGCCACGCCTGCAACAGGGTTCGCTGTCCGAGATCGGACTGTCCGGGTGGGGCGGGCTGCGGATGGCGATGCCCGCGGGGGACGGCAGCCTGGCCGCGGCGCTCGCGGTCGGCTCCGCGGTGTCCGGCTCGGATCCACTCACCGACGACACCGCGCACGCGGGTCAGGTCACCTCCGCGATCTCCCGGCTGGCGGCCGGCGCCCCGCAGGTCGCCGACAGTTCCTCCGCGCTGACCACCCCGGTCGGCGTGACCGCGGCCAATGCCGCCGTGCACGCCACGGCCGCCACCGAACAGGCGGTGCAGTCGGGCACCGGCCTGACCGCCTACCACCCGATCGGCGCGGCTCCCGTCGCCGACCATCCGGCCGCACTGCTGACCGGCGCCTGGGTCGACAAGACCCAGAACCTGGTCGCGGGCCTGTTCGCCGATTACCTCCGCGCACCCGACCAGCAGAAACTGTTCACCGACGCCGGATTCGCCGCGCTACCCGCCGCGCCGCCGCCGGTCACCGCGAAATCGGTGCTGGACCAGGTGCATTCCGTACTCGCCAAGCCGGTGCTCGGCGTGCAGGCGACCGTCCTGGTCGACACCTCCGCCGCCATGGCCGTCAAGGACGGCACTCTCACCCGGCTCGGCAACACCCTCGGCGCCCTGCAATCGACCATGGACGTGATGCCCGCCGATTTCGGACTGGGTGTGTGGACCTACTCCGATCTCGCCGCCGACGACGGCGACAGCTCGGCCACCGCCTATCAGGTGCAGGGCGCGACCGGCCCGCTGACCCCGGCGCACCGCACCGAACTGGCGAAGTCGCTGAGCACGGTCAGCCCGGACGAGGTCAAGACCGACCGGGCCTACACCACCCTCGAGGCCGCGTACAAGAACGCCGTGAAGAACTACGCCGACGGCCACACCAATACGATCCTGCTGATCACCGGCGGGCCGAACGACGATTCCACGGTGTCCGGCACCCAGTTGCTCTCCGACATCGCCGGTCTCACCGACCCCGCCCACCCGGTCCGGATCGACGTCATCGTCGTCGGTGGCAAGGGCTCCCCCACCCTGCAAACCCTCGCCCAGCAGTCCAACGGCTCCTACACCCGCCTGACCACCTCCGACGACCTGAAATTCGGCTCGGCGATCTCGCAGGCCCTGACCACCTCGTAGCGGCCGGGCGAGGTCGGCGCGCACACCCGGTGCCGGCCCCTCGCAGGCGTACGCCCGCAACAACATTCGGCGGGCGCACGCCAACGGCGGGCTCAGTCGGCGTACGCCTCCAGCGGCGGGCAACTGCACACCAGGTTGCGGTCGCCGTAGGCGCCGTCGATGCGGCGCACCGGCGGCCACACCTTGGCCCGGGCACTGTGCAGGCCGCGCGGATACACCGCGACCTCGCGGGAGTAGGGGTGGTTCCATTCCCCGACCAGGCACTGCGCGGTGTGCGGGGCGCCGCGCAGCGGACTGTCGCCGACCGGCCAGACCCCGGCGGCCACCTGGTCGATCTCCGCCTTGATCGCGATCATGGCGTCGGCGAAAGCGTCCAGCTCGTCCAGGTTCTCGCTCTCGGTGGGCTCCACCATCAGCGTGCCCGCCACCGGGAAACTCATGGTGGGAGCGTGGAAACCGTAGTCCGCCAAGCGTTTCGCCACATCGTCGACGGTCACGCCGGTGCGCTTGGTGATCTCGCGCAGATCCAGGATGCACTCGTGCGCGACCATCCCCTGCTCACCGGTGTACAGCACCGGGAAGTGCGGATCCAGCCGTCGCGCAAGGTAATTCGCGGACGCGATGGCGGTCGTGGTGGCGCGGCGCAAGCCGTCCGGGCCCATCATCCGGATGTAGGCCCAGGTGATCGGCAGAATCGAGGCGGAACCGTACGCGGCGGCCGACACCGCGTGCGAACCCGCCTCCAGCGGATCACCCGGCAGGTACTTCGCGAGGTGCTCGCGCACCGCGACCGGCCCGACCCCGGGCCCGCCGCCGCCGTGCGGGATGCAGAAGGTCTTGTGCAGGTTCAGATGTGACACGTCACCGCCGAACCGGCCCGGCCGGGCGAGGCCGACCAGCGCGTTCAGGTTGGCGCCGTCGACGTACACCTGACCACCGGCCTCGTGCACCAGTGCGCACAGGTCCGCGATCTCGTGCTCGTACACCCCGTGCGTGGACGGGTAGGTGATCATGATGCAGGCCAGCCGGTCCGCGTGGTCGGCGATCTTGGCGCGCAGGTCGTCGAGGTCGACATCGCCGTTGTCACGGCACTTCACGACCTCCACCCGCAGCCCGGCCATGGCCGCCGAGGCCGCGTTGGTGCCGTGCGCGCTGGACGGGATCAGGCAGGTGTCGCGGTGGGCGTCGCCGCGGTCCAGGTGATAGCGCCGGATGGCCAGCAGCCCCGCGTACTCGCCCTGGCTGCCGGCGTTGGGCTGGAGGCTGACCCGGTCGTATCCGGTGATCGCGGCCAGCCAGCCCTCCAGATCGGCGATCAGGCGCAGCAGGCCGGGCACGTCCTCGACCGGCGCGTACGGGTGGAGGCGGGAGAAGCCGGGCCAGGTGATCGGCTCCATCTCGGCGGTCGCGTTCAGCTTCATGGTGCACGAGCCGAGCGGGATCATGCTGCGGTCGAGCGCGATGTCCTTGTCCGAGAGCTGCCGCAGGTAGCGCAGCATCGCGGTCTCGGTGTGATAGCGGGTGAAGGCGGGGTGGGTCAGGAACTCCGAGGTCCTGTTCTCCACGTGCGGGCGGCGATGGCTGCCCGGCCGACCGGGATGCCCGTGCGCCACCGCGCCTTCCGGCCCCACCGGGATCTCGGCGCCGAAGCAGTCCAGCACCGTGACCACGTGTACGTCGGTGGTCGCCTCGTCACAGGCGATCGCGACGTGGTCGGCGTCGATCAGCCGCAGGTTGATACCCTGGCCCTTCGCCTTCGCGACCACGGACTCCGCCTCGCCGGGCACCCGCACCAGCACGGTGTCGAAGAAGGTCTCGTGCACCACCGCGTCACCGAGTCCGGCGGCCAGCCACTGCGCGTGCCCGTGCACCCGCCGGGCGATCTCGCGCAGCCCGTCGGCGCCGTGGTAGCTCGCGTACATGGCGGCCACGACCGCCAGCAGTACCTGGGCGGTGCAGATGTTGCTGGTCGCCTTCTCGCGGCGGATGTGCTGCTCCCGGGTCTGCAACGCCAGCCGATAGGCGAGATCGCCGTCGGCGTCGACGGAGACGCCGACCAACCGGCCGGGCAGCTGCCGGGCGTGTGCGGTGCGTACCGCGAGATAACCCGCGTGCGGACCGCCGAAGCCCAGCGGCACACCGAAGCGCTGGGTGGTGCCGTAACAGACGTCGGCGCCCTGTTCCCCGGGCGGGACTATCAGCGTCATGGCCAGCAGATCCGCGCCGACGGCCACCAGCGCGCCGCGCTCGTGCGCGGCGGCGATCAGGGCGGTCCGGTCGACCACGCGGCCGGAGGCGCCCGGGGTCTGCGCCAGCACCCCGAAGAAGTCCCCGGCGGGCAGTTCACCCCCGCTCAGGTCGGCCTCGACCAGTTCGATGCCCAGCGGCTCGGCCCGGGTGGCCAGCACGGTCCGGGTCTGCGGGAACAGATCGGTGTCGATCAGCAGCCGGTGCGAGCGGTTGCCGCGGTTGGCGCGCTGCAACAGCGTCATCGCCTCCGCGGCCGCGGTGGCCTCGTCCAGCATGGACGCGTTGGCGACCGCCATCCCGGTCAGGTCGCACACCATGGTCTGGAAATTGAGCAGGGCCTCCAGCCGGCCCTGACTGATCTCCGGCTGATACGGCGTGTACGCGGTGTACCAGGCCGGATTCTCGAGCAGATTGCGGACCAGCACCGGCGGGGTGAGGGTGTCGTAGTAGCCGAGGCCGATCATCGAGGCGGCCACGGTGTTGGAGTGCGCCAGCGCGGCCAGTTCGGTGAGCACCTCGTGCTCGGAGGCGGCGGGCGGCAGCACCGCCAGCCCGTCCTCGCCGACGGCGTCGAGGATGCCGGCGGGCACGGCCCGCGCGGCCAGGTCGTCCAGTGAGGCGACGCCGATGGTTCCGAGAATCCGCGTGAGAGCGTCGGCGTCGGGTCCGATGTGGCGGTCGGCGAAGAGTCGGGTCACGGCAGCTCCTGCGCAGAGGGACGGGCGGGTCACCCTGTGCAGGGCGACGGCGGTTCGGCCCTCCCCCTCTGTCGCGGCGCCTGAGAGATTCGGGACCGCCGCACCCGCGGGTGCGGCGGACATCCCTTTCCCCATGGGCGGATGGCCCGCATTGTGTGCGGCCATCACTTTCCAGAGGCGCCGATACTCCGTACGGTCCCTTGTGCCTGAGAGATTGACGGGGAGGTGCTGCTCCTTCGGCGCCCGGAAACTACCGGGGCTCTCCCGCACGGCGGCGACGCACCCTCAGTGTAGACATCCGCGCGTGTCGATCATGTTTCCGACTCTCGCGCCGGTCCTACCCGGTCTTGCGACTCAATCGTGCCTTGCGACGGAAGGCCAGCTCGTCCTCGGGACGCTCGCTGGCGGTGTGTTCCTCGGCACGTTCGCCCGGGAACGCGGCGATGGCGCCGGTGAGCTCCCGCATGGCGCCGTTGACCGCGATGCCGAACACACCCTGGCCACCCTGTAGTAAATCGACGACCTCTTCCGGCGAGGCGCATTCGTACACGCTGGTGCCGTCGGAGAACAGGGTGATACCGGCCAGATCCTGCACACCCCGGCTGCGCAGATGATCGACGGCGATGCGGATGTTCTGCAACGAGATGCCCGCGTCCAGCAACCGCTTCACGATCTTCAGGACCAGGATGTCCTTGAAGGAGTAGAGCCGCTGGCTACCCGAGCCGGAAGCGCCGCGGATCGAGGGGACCACCAGCCCGGTGCGGGCCCAGTAGTCGAGTTGCCGGTAGGTGATCCCGGCCACCTGGCAGGCGCTGGGCACCCGGTAACCGACCAGTTCGTCGGGCACGGTGTCGTCCGGGAACAGACCCGGCTGGATCGCGGTGGAACGCGACTCGGATACCCCGGCGGAACGCGTCTCAGACACTGCTGCGGGCCGCGCCTCGGATGCAGTCGTCTGCTGCGGTTGGTCTCCCACTGGCCACTCCCTCACTGCATACCGTAGAACAAACAACGGCGATTGGCGGCTCGGCCACCAACGTCGATTCAGCGGCCCGGCCGTCGCGGCCTAACCATCGAGGCTACTCCCTCGATTGTCCGCGCAGCACAGGCGGCGGCCAAACTCCGCACACGGCGAGTTTTTCGACCTCAACTTGAGGGTTCGACTTTGTCCGAGAACCGGTCCCGCGCCTCCGCTCAGGTCCGGACGGCTCAGCTGTCGGTGGCCTTGAAGTCGTCGGGCGAGACGGACTCGAGGAACTCCTTGAACTTCTCCACCTCGTCCTCCTTCTCGTCCGGCATCACCAGACCGGCCTCCTCCAGCACCGGCTCCTCGGCATGGATCGGGCAACCGACCCGCAACGCGATGGCTACCGAATCCGAGGGCCGCGCCGAGATCCGCAGGCCGTTCTCGAACACCAGGTCCGCATAGAAGGTACCCTCGCGCAGATCCACGATCCGGACCTCCTTGAGCGTATGCCCCAGGTCCTTGATCAGGATCTTGATCAGATCGTGGGTGAGCGGACGGATGGGCGTGACGCCCTCCTGCTCGAGGACGATCGCCGTCGCCTCCGCCTGGCCGATCCAGATCGGCAGATAGCGATCACCGGCAACCTCACGGAGCAACAGCACGGGCTGATTCTGGGGCTGCTCGACCCGAATGCCGATAACACGCATCTCACTCATGCTGTCTCGCCTCCCAATGACTCCGCCGACCGCCGAGCAGTGCCGGCCGTATCACCGAGTCTAGGCGAAGATTTCAGCCGCCGAGGGCGGCCCGCACCGACGTCTTCACCAGGCTCGTGTGCAGCGTCAGCGACAGCGCCGCCAACTCGCGTGCCGTCTCCTCGGCGCGGGCGCGGGCCCCGGCGTCGCGGCTCTTGGCAATGGGTGCGGCGATCTGGGCGACCATGGCCGCCTCCCGATCCGCCGCCAGCTTGAAGGCGCGCAGATGCCTTGCCTCCAAACCGAATTCGCTCATCGCGCGGGCGGTCCGGGCCAGCGTCACGGCCTCGGTGTCGAAGTAGCCCGCCGGGCCCGCGGTGATCAATCCCGCGCGCACGAGTTCGGTGAGAAATTTCTCGTCGATCCCGGCCCGGGCGAGCAGATCGCCTCTGGTGACCCGGATCTCGTGGTCGAAGCGCAGTTCCTCCGGTGAGACCTCACCGGGTACCACGCCCAGCCGGCGCGGAGCCAGGGGCGTGACCTGCGCGTCCGCGGCGCCGGGCGCACGCCCCGGACCGCTCGCGCCGGCGCCGGTGGCCCGGGCGCGCGCTTCGCGCACCCCGACCGTCGCGGCGCCACTGTCGATCGCTTCGAGTTGTTCCTTGATCACCTTCAACGGCAGATATTGATCCCGTTGCGCCGTCAACACGAACCGGAGCCGTTCGACGTCGGTCACGGAAAATCTGCGATAACCCGAGGGCGTGCGCTCCGGGCTGATCAGCCCCTCGGATTCGAGGAAGCGGATCTTCGAAATCGTGATGTCCGGAAAGTCCGGACGCAGCAAGTCCAACACGGAGCCGATCGACATGCCTCCGCGCGTCCATTGCGCCGCTGCGCCAGTCATCTGGGCCGGCCCGTTACAGAGCGCCCGCCGCCGAATCGCTCGCGGCGGCACGCGGACCGGTCAGGAACACGAGACGGAACTTACCGATCTGCACTTCGTCGCCGTTCTGCAATTCGGAGGAATCGACCGGTTCCCGATTCACATAGGTACCGTTCAGACTGCCCACGTCCACCACCTGGAAAGTATCGTCGTCCTGGCGGAATTCGGCATGACGACGGCTGACGGTGACATCGTCGAGGAAGATGTCACTGTCGGGGTGGCGCCCAGCCGACGTGGTGGGCTGATCCAACAGGAATCGCGAGCCCGCATTCGGCCCGCGCTTGACCACCAGCAGGGCGGCACCCGCAGGCAGGCCCTCCACCCCTTGGACCGGCTGCTCGCCGGTCTGCTCACCGGAGCGCGACGCGTCGACCTCGTTGAGGAAGTCAGCACGGAATACCGATGTCGTCTCGGCCGCGCTCTCCCCGTAACCCGGGTCTTTGTTCTCGCTCACCCTTGCTCTCCTCCTCGAACCGTTATCCGTACAAGCATCCCGAAGCCGTCACCCAACGCGACCGGCTGTCGCGCCCATGAAGATTCCGGCACGGCCGCCGGCACATCTGTTGGCATTGACCGTACCCTGCCACGGCGTACCCGTGCAGGTAGAACTGTGAAGGCGGCTTCAGCCCCCAATAACTACTTGATAACCTGCGGCATCGAGCAACTTCGAGAGCGCATCGTCCAGTGTGGAAGCGTCCGCGAACTCCAGCTCGAACATCCAGCCGTCACTGTACGGTTCGGTGTTGACCGTCTCCGGTTCCGCATCCAGAAGTTCGTTCACCGCAACGACTTTCCCGTTCAGCGGGGCGTAGATGTCGGAAACGCTCTTGGTGGATTCGACCTCGGCGATGCTCTCTCCCGCGGTGACGTTCGTGTCGACCGCCGGCAGCTGCACGAAGACGACGTCACCGAGCTGTGACTGTGCGTAATCGGTGATACCCACGCGAACCCGTATCGGACCGATGCGCGCGACCCACTCGTGCTCCTCGGTGTACCGCAGATCCTCGGGAAGGTCGGTCACAGGTGATGTCCTTTCGGGGCATGCTGTCGACGGCGTCGTGCACACTGTATCGGCTCGCTGCGACAACCTCGCCCCCGCACACCCCCGTCGGCCGGGCAGTCGTCGCCGATCAGATGTGGTGGGCCTGTTCACCGCTCGGCACGGTGCGCGCCACCGCCACTGCCTTGCCGAGATAGAGCAATCCGGTCCACACGTACACCACCGCACCCCACCACAGCAGCGCCCAGCCGAAGGCGTGCCCGACACCGCGCAGCGGCCAGTCCATGTCCCCGGCCAGCAGCCACGGCAGCGCGGACATCAGCGCGAAGGTGGCCGCCTTGCCGAGGTAGATCACCTCCGGCGGGGCCAGCCCGCGGCGCCGGTAGATCGGCAGGGTCGCGGTCAGCACCAGATCCCGGCCGATCAGCACGACCACCACCGGCCAGGGCAGGATGTCGCGCAGCAGCAGCCCGAGCACCGTCGCCACCAGGTACAACCGGTCCACGAACGGGTCCAGCAACGCACCCAGCCGCGACGACTGGTCGAGCAGCCGTGCCAGCTTCCCGTCCAGGAAATCGGTGAAGCCGCTGACGATCAGCAGGGCGAACGCCCAGCCGTCGGCATGCCGCACCAGCAGCAACCAGAGCAGCACCGGAACGCCGATCAGTCGCAGCACGCTCAACGCGTTCGGCACGGTGAGGATCCGGTCGGCGCCGGCCTGCTCGACCGCCGCGTCCGGGGGTTCACTCGTCACAGCCAGTTGCATACCCTAAACCTGCGGTGGCCGCCATTTCCCCACGCCGCGGCGGGGGTGCGGGACCATCCGGCGGCGGCACCCGAGGATGCTGACACAATGACGCAAGATTCATTTCAGGCAGGGGTGAGAGGACGACAATGCCCTACTTCGACTACGACGTCGTGGTGATCGGCTCCGGATTCGGCGGGAGCGTGAGCGCCCTGCGACTCACCGAGAAGGGCTACCGCGTGGCCGTCCTGGAATCCGGCCGCCGGTGGGAGGCCGAGGACATCCCGAACACCAACTGGAACGTCCGCAAGTCCCTATGGGCGCCGCGGCTGGGCCTGACCGGACCGCAGCGGATCAGCGTGCTGGGCAAGTGCGCGGTCTTCTCGGCCGCGGGGGTGGGCGGCGGCTCGCTGATCTACGGGAACACGCTCTACGAGCCGCTGCCGAACTTCTACCGCGACCCGCAGTGGGCGCACATCACCGACTGGCAGTCCGAGCTCGCCCCCTATTACGACCAGGCCAAACGCATGCTCGGCGTCGCCCCGAACCCCCGGATGACCCCCGCCGACGAGGTGATCCGCGACATCGCCGAGGACCTGGGCGTGCTGAACACGTTCCACACCACCAATGTCGGTGTCTTCTTCAACGAGGGCAATCGCGGCGTCGAGGTCGACGACCCCTACTTCGGCGGCGCCGGACCGCGGCGCAGCGGCTGCATCCACTGCGCGCGCTGCTTCACCGGCTGCCCGCACAACGCCAAGAACACCACCCCGACCAACTACCTGTATCTGGCCGAGGCCGGCGGCGCCAAGGTGTTCCAGCTGACCACCGCCACCCGGGTGCGGCCGATGGTCGGCGGCGGCTACGCCATCGAGACGCAGCGCTCGGATCGCTGGGTTCGCAAGCAGCGCAGGACGTTCACCGCCGAGCAGGTGGTGTTCGCGGCGGCCGCGCTGGGCACCCAGAAGCTGCTGCACAAGATGCGCGACGAGAAGGTGCTGCCCCGGCTGTCGCCGCGGCTGGGCGAGCTCACCCGGAGCAATTCCGAGGCCATCCTCAACGTGTTCAGCCGCACCCGGCGCGATTTCGCCGACGGCATCGCCATCACCTCCTCGATCCACCCCGAGCCCGACACCCACATCGAGGTCTGCCACTACGGCAAGGGGCAGAACGCGCTGTTCCCGCTGTCGACGCCGATGGTCGACGGCGGCGCGTTCCGGTTCCTGCGGTTCCTGCTGGCGATGTTCACCCACCCGCGGGTGTACCTGCGCAGCCTCAACGCGCGGCACGCCTCGGAGAAGTCGGTGATCCTGCTGGTGATGCAGTCGCTGGACAACTCGCTCACCTCGTTCCGCCGCTGGGGCGGGCTGCGCACGAAACAGGGTACGGGACAACCGAATCCGACCTGGATCCCGGCCGCGCACGATATCGCGCGGCGGTTCGCGGAGAAGGTCGACGGCGATGCGCAGGGCCTGGTCACCGACGTGTTCAACATTCCCGCGACCGCGCACTACATCGGCGGCTGTGTGATCGGCGAGACCCCGGACACCGGCGTGGTCGATCCGTATCAGCGGGTGTTCGGCCATCCCGGCCTGCACATCGCCGACGGCTCCGCGGTCACCGCCAACCTGGGCGTGAACCCGTCGCTGACCATCACCGCGCAGGCCGAACGCGCAATGGCGTTCTGGCCCAACAAGGGTGAGCCGGATCGGCGTCCCGCACTGGGCGCCCGGTACCGCCGGATCCCGCCCGTCGCCCCGGCGGAACCGGCCGTGCCGGACTTCGCGCCGGGCGCGCTGCGGCTGCCGATCACCCCGCTGCGCTGAACTCCCGCGGCGCGCCACGCCCGCCCCGCCGCGGGTGAGGCGCGCCGATTCGGCCGGATCGTGTGGCGAACCCGCGCGGGCACTTATGCTTTCGGATGACGAATGTCTCCAGGAAGGCGGGTCGCGAATGCTCGTACGCGTGCAGAATGCCGCCGGCACCCAGGCCGAGCGGGTGCTGATCGAGTGGCTGCGGCAGTGGAAGGAGCCGGACGACCCGCACGGCGTCGCCATCGTGAATTGCAGTCTCTTCTACCAGGATCGGCTGCATCAGTTCGACGCCGTGGTGTGGACGCCGACCACCTGTGTGGTGATCGAGGCGGAGACGTTGGTGGAGCGGATCTCCGGCGAGCTCGAGGTGCCGCCGCACGGCCCGTGGCGGGTCGGCGGCCAGGTGGTCACGCTGGAGGGTGAGGACCGGCGCGGCCCCACCGAGGTGTCGCGCGAGCACACCTTCGCCCTGCAGAGCTGGCTGGCCGAGCGCGGTCTCGGCCAGCGGGTGGTGTTCGGCGTGGTGCTGGTCGTCCCGCCCAACGGCAGCCATCTGCGGATCCGGCAGTTGTGGAACGACAACAGTCTCCAGGTGCTGCTCGGCGACGATCCGAACCGGCTGCGCGACTATCTGGAGGCGCAGGCCTCGCTGGGCCGCGCCGAGTGGACCGCCAACGATGTGGCGCTGTCGTTCCGCGGTCTCGGCATCCTGCCCTTCCTGCCGGCGCCGCAGGACCTCGTCGTCGAGGGTTTCGTCGGGCCGGTCGACACCACGCTGTGGCGCGGTGGCCCGCAGCAGGCGCAGGCGGAACTGTACGACGAGGAGCAGTCGATGTCCGCGGCCGAGGCCGCCGGCGCGCTGCCGTTCACGATGCCCTGGTACTCCCCCTGGGAGTTGTACCCGCGGCGGTCCGAGGGCGTCGACCTGGGCCAGACGCTGATGCGGGTGATGCTGGCGCTGGGCATGCTGGTGGCCGTGGCGTGGGTGATCTGGTTCGTCCTGGCCGTGGTGCTGCACGCGGTGACCTGAGCCGGGTCACCGCCGGCGCCGCGCCGGCCATCGGTCCGCGCCGAGGTACATCGCGGTCACCAGCGCGACGCCGGCCGCGGCGCCGCCGAGAATGTCGGTGGGATGGTGGTATCCGAGACCCACCATCCCCGCCGCCACCGGCGCCAGCACCACCACGGCCACCACCGTCACCGCGATCCGGGCCCGGCGGCCGGGCGCGACCAGCACGAAACCCGTTGCGATGGCCACGAATTGCACGGTGTGGCCGCTGGGGTAGGCCAGGTAGTGGTGAAGGTGCCGGTGCCACAACGGCTTCAGTGCCCAGGTGTTGATCGCCACCGCCAGTTCCGGTGCCAGCAGCAGGAATCCGGCGGCGAACCGGTCGCCGCGGCGGGCGTACCAGAGCACGCCGAGCACCAGCAGCGGGATCAGCACGTAGCCGTTGCTCGGGATCACCAGCGCCCGGAACAGGTCGGGATGCCGCTCGCAGGCGCGGTGCAGACCGCCCTCCAGGACGCGATCGACACCGGCCGGGCCGCCGTCGGCCGGGACGGCGAGCGGTACCGCGACGGTCACCAGCACACTCACGGCTACGACGGCGGGCAGGCGGAGGTCCGGGATCGCTCGATTCACGGCCCGACGATAGCCGGTGCGGGCCGCCGACCGGCGACCGTGGCGCACATTCCCGGCAACCACCAGCGGAAAAGGTTGCGGCCCATGGTCACCGGCGGTCGGTCGTGGCACCATGTGCTGGTGGTGATCGAGCAGGCGGAGCTGGCCGATGTGCTGGTGCTGACGCCGCAGCCGTTTCGCGACGAACGCGGGGTGTTCACCCGCACGTTCGACGCCGACGAACTCGACGCGCACCTGGGGGTACCGGGAGTGGCGGCCGGGTTCGTCCAGGATTTCCAATCCCGATCGGTGCAGGGCGTGGTCCGGGGGTTGCACGGCCGGTCCCGGCGCAGCGAGGCGAAACTGGTGCGGTGCGCGCGGGGCTGCGTGTACGACGTCCTGGTCGACATCCGCCCGGACTCGCCCACCTTCGGCGCTCACGAGGCATTCCTGCTGGACGACAACGACTTCCGGCATCTGTACATACCACCGGGCTTCCTGCACGGCTTCCAGGCGGTCTCCGACGTGGCGGACGTGTGCTTCCGCACCGACCGCCCGCACGATCCGCGCGAGGGGCTGGCCGTGGCCTACGACGATCCGCAGCTGGGCATCGCCTGGCCCGCACCGGTCACGGTGGTGTCGGCCGACGACCGGGCGGCCGGGAGCTGGTCGGATCTGCTTGCCGCACTGGCGGTCACGGCGCCGCGTCCGGTGGCCGGCCAAGAAAGTTAACGATATTTATTAATACCTGTTCACAAATACTTGCCGGTGTGGTTCACTAGCCCGAACGTGTTCCACATCGCGGTGAAGTGACGGTTCGCGGGCGATTGTCCGCGCACTCCGGGAGGGCCCCGCTGCGCCGCCGGCCAGGCAGGAGACGCCGTGTCCACACCGTCCATCTCGCACGATTTCGACTTCACCGATCCCGATCTGCTCGCCGGCCGGCTGCCCGTCGCGGAGTGGGCCGAACTGCGGCGCACCGCCCCGGTGTGGTGGGTGGATCAGCCCGACGGTGTCTCCGGTTTCGACGACGGCGGCTACTGGGTGGTCAGCAGGCTCGACGACATCAAGGAGATCTCCAAGAACGCGGAGGTGTTCTCCACCAACGTCAATACGGCGGTGATCCGGTTCTCCGGTGAGATCAGCCGCGAGGAGATCGACATCCAGCGGCACATGCTGGTCAACACCGACCCGCCCGCGCACGACAAGTTGCGCCGCATCATCTCCCGCGGCTTCACCCCGCGCGCGGTGCAGGGCCTGCGCGCGGCGTTGCAGGAGCGCGCCGAGCGTATCGTGCACGAGGCCAAGCGTTCCGGCGGCGGCGACTTCGTCCAGCAGGTCGCCTGCGAACTGCCCCTGCAGGCCATCGCCGAACTGCTCGGCGTGCCACAGGCCGACCGCGGCAAGCTGTTCGAGTGGTCCAACCAGATGATGAGCTACGACGATCCGAGTGTCGGCGGCAACCACGTGATGGCCACCGCCGAGGTCATGGGCTACGCCTGGAATCTCGCCGAGGAGCGCCGCCGGAATCCGGCCGACGACATCGTCAGCCAACTCGTCACCGCCGACATCGACGGCGAGGCGCTGGGCTCCGAGGAGTTCGCCTGGTTCGTCATCCTGCTGGCCGTGGCCGGCAACGAGACCACCCGCAACGCCACCACGCACGGGATGAAGGCGTTCCTGGACTTCCCGGAGCAGTGGGAGCTGTACAAGCGGCAGCGGCCGGCCACCGCGCCCGACGAGATCGTGCGCTGGGCCACCCCGGTCATCGTGTTCCAGCGAACCGCGTTGTCCGACACCGAGATCGGCGGCCAGGCCATCCGCAAGGGGCAGCGGGTCGGGCTGTTCTACGGCTCCGCCAACTTCGACGAGGAGCGTTTCGACCAGCCGTTCCGGTTCGACGTGCTGCGAAACCCGAACCCGCACGTGGGATTCGGTGGCACCGGCACGCACTACTGCGTCGGCGCCAACCTGGCGCGGCTGCAACTGGACCTCATCTTCAACGCGATCGCCGATGTGATGCCGAACCTGCGGCAGCTGTCCGATCCGGTCCGGCTACGCTCGGGATGGTTGAACGGAATCAAGAGCTGGCAGGTGGCGTATGAATGAGATGCGTACCCATGAGTAGGGCATGACGACACCCTCGCGCCGCGGCCGGATGCCCGCGGTCAGTGATGCGGACATCCGGCGGGTGGCGCGCGCGCTGCTGGTGGAACAGGGGCCGGAGGCGGTGACCCTGCGCGCGATCGCGCGCACGCTCGGCATCACCGCCCCGGCGCTGTACCGGTACTACGCCTCCCGCGACGAGCTGGTCGGCACGCTGCGCAGCGATATCTGCGCCGACCTGGCCACCGAACTGGCGGCCGAACTCGACGCGCTGCCCGACGACGGCGTGGTGCAGCTGTTCGCCATCTGCAAGGGTTTCCGGCAGTGGGCCCTGCGGCATGCCCGCGAGTTCACCCTGGTGTTCGCCTCCCCGACCGGCGACAACCCCAGCGCAATGCGGCAATTCGACGAGCCGTTCGGCCGGGTCTTCCTCGGTGCGGCCGGCCGGCTGCTCGCCACCTACGACATCGTCACCCCCGCCCCCGAGGCGATCCCCCAGGGCCTGCGCGAGGATCTGGTGAAGTTCCAGTCCGAACTGCTCGCGGTGCTCGGCGAGGACGGCCCGGACTTCCCGGCGGAGAAGCTGGATCTCGGCGTCACCTATCTGATGATCCAGTTCTGGGCCCGGCTGTACGGGCACGTCACCCTCGAGGTGTTCGGCAACTACCCGATGCCCCTGGGCGATCCGGACGCGTTGTTCAACGCCACCCTGGTCGACCTGGCCCGCAGCATCGGTCTCGTCGAGGACTGAGCGCCGGATCGCTCAGAGCAGGGCGGTGTTGCGGGTGACCGGCAGTGCCAGCGCCACCGGGATCGCCAGCGCGGCCAGCGCGATCAGGCCCCACGTGGTCTGGTGCAACGCGGCGACCGGGCCGTGGTGCACCATCGCGCTCGCGTACCAGCTCGCGATGCCGCCGACGCCGAACGATCCGGCGATGCGCTGCCAGATGCTGAACACCGTATTGGCATCGGCCAGCCGCTGCGGCGGCAACGGCTGCAACAGCACCGCCAGCAGCGGCGTGATCACCAGGCCCACCGAGACCGAGCGCGCGGCCAGCACGGTGGCCGTCACCGCGATCGGGGTGTGCGCGCCGATCGCCAGCATGCCCGCGCCGGCCACGGCGAGCACCGCGAATCCGGCCAGCACCGTGGTGCGCACCGAGACCCGGGTCAGCACCCGCTGCCCGGCCACCGTGCCGAGCCCGGTGAGAATGCCCTGCGGCAGCATCGCCAGCCCGGTCACCAGCGCCGAATGTCCCTGCACCGTCTGGAGGAACACCGGTAGCAGGAAGACCGCCGCGAAGGTGACGATCGAGGCGGCCGCGCAGAGCAGCAGCGCCAGGATCGAACTGCGATACCGGGCCACGGTCAGGTCCAGCGCCGGATGCTCCCGGCGGCTCGCCCAGCCGACATAACCGGCCAGCAGCGCCGCGCCGACGGCGATCGGCGCCCAGGTGCCCGGCGCCGCCCAGCCGTGCGCGCCGCCGCGGCCGGTGCCGTACAACAGCGCGGTGAGCCCCGCGGCCAGCGTCACCAGCCCGACCGGATCGAACCGCACCCCGGCGCTGCGACCGGGCGCCAGCGCCGCCGGAATCCGCAGTGCCGCAAGCAGTGCCAGCACTCCCAGCGGCGCGTTGATCAGGAAGATCGCCCGCCAGCCCACACTGCCGATCAGCGCCCCGCCGACGCTGGGTCCCAGCGCCGGGCCCAGGAACAGCAGCACCCCGCCGACCGGTGACATCGACCGGGTGGCGCCACTGCCGCCGAGCAGCATGCTCATCGCCAGCGGCACCAGTGGCGCGCCCGAAAGCCCTTGGCACACTCGGGCTCCCACCAGGAATCCGATCGACGGGGCGAAGGCGCAGGCGATCGAGGCGAGGGTGAACAGCAGCAGCGCGCTGCGATACACGGGCAACGTCCCGAAGCGCCGGGCCAGGTACGAGGTGGCCGCCAGTCCCGCGCCCAGGGCCAGCAGATATCCGCTGACCGTCCAGCCGACGGTGGTCAGATCCGCGTGCAGCCGCGCCGCGATCGGCGCCACCGCCACGTTCACGATGCTGGAATCCAGCATCGACAGCAGCGGCCCGGCCAGCAGCGCGTACTGCACCACCGGCCCGAGTCGTGGCGTGGCCGCCGCGGTCACCGTCTCGGTCATGATTCCCCTTCCGGCAGTACGGGTTCGGTCCGGGCCCAGCGCCGCAGTTCGGCCAGCCAGAGCAGTTCGGCCTCGCCGCGGCGGACCATCTCCGCGGCGATCCGGCGGCCCCATTCCGCGGGTGCGGTCCGGGCCTCCTGGCCGCGCACCTGATCCAGCTGCCGCCGCACCGCGACCTCGCGGGCCGCCAGCACCCGCAGCCGTTCCGGCACCGTCAGCATCGCGAAATGGGCTGCGCGGGTGAGGAATTCCGCCTCCTGCCCGGCCTGATCGGGAGGCAGTTCGGCCAGCAGGTCCTGCAACAGCTCCCGGCCGATCGGGGTGAGGGTGTAGACGTGCCGGACCGGGCGGCCGGGCTGCTGCTCGGACTCCTTGGTGACGGCGCCGGCCTCCTCGAACCGCCGCAGCGCCGGATACAGCGCGTTGTTGTTCAGCACCACGCCGGTGTTCTCCTCGACGTGCTTGCGCAGGTCGTACCCGTGGGCCGGGGCGCGCATGAGGTGCCGCAGGATCAGCACTTCCACATAGGACACATAGTCCACCTTAACCTAGGTTCCACTGGAATAGTAAGGTCCGCACCGTATTTCCCGGCGGCCTCCGGATTCCGCCCGCCACGCCACACGGACTCGCCGCACAACGCGATACCACCCGGCCGGTCGCGGTACGGTTGCGCCCTGATATCGCGGCAGCCGGAACTCCGCGGGAGAGGACGACAACGGGTGGATGCGCCGAAGGTCGTGCACGCCGTCGACATCGCGAGCCTGCCGGAGCTGGTCTGGGTGGCGCTCACCGATGCCGATCTGACCGCGCGGTACCGGGATCGCCGCACGGTCGCCGAGTGGGAGCGCGGCGGAATCTGGCGCCAGGTGCGCCGCGACGGCACCGCCGACTTCCTCGGCACCCTCCTCGAGGTCGACCCGCCGCGGCGCTTCGTGCACACCTGGGCACGCCCGTCCGAGGCCGGCACCGCCGAGCGCACCTCGGTGGTCGCCGTCGACATCGCCTTCAGCGGCCCTCGGGTCCGGGTCACCATCACCCATCGCGACCTGCCCGACGACCAGGTCGACGAGGCCGCCCGCATCTGGACCGGGCTGCTCGCCTCCTTGCAGACCTATCTGGAGTCCGGTAGTTCCCTGGTGTGAACCGGATGGTCCGATCGTCCGAAAGTTGGATGACCGCCAACCGGGTGGGCCCGTATCGTCGGATGTGAAGTTAGGTGACCCATACTCACAACCGTGCGAGGCGAGAGCGACCATGACCGACACCATCGAGCCCGTGCCGTTCTCCGCGCAGATCCGCACGGCCACCGCGGCGCAGCATGCCGACGCCGAGAACTCCTCGTTCATGAGCGATCTGCTCGGCGGCGCGCTGGACGTGGCCGCCTTCTACCGCTACACCGGCCAGTTGTGGCACGTCTACCGGGCGCTGGAGGCGCACTGGGACACCCTCGCCGATGATCCGGTCGCGGGCCGGTTCGTGCGGCCCGAACTGGCCCGGCTGGGCGCGCTCGAAGAGGATCTGGCCCATCTCGGCGGGCCCGGCTGGCGGTCGGAGATCGAGCCGCTGCCGTCCACCGCCACGTACGCCGCCCGGATCGAGGAGTGCGCGCGGACCTGGCCCGCCGGTTACGTCGCCCACCATTACACCCGCTACCTCGGCGATCTGTCCGGCGGGCAGGTCATCCGGGGCACCGCGGAGAAGCTGTGGCAGCTGCCCAAGCGCGGCGACGGCGTGCGGTTCTACGTCTTCGACCACATCCCGAATCCGGCCGCGTTCAAGCGGGAGTACCGCATCCTGCTCGACGAACTGCCGGTCGACGACCTGGAGAAGCAGCGGGTGCTCGGCGAGTGCCGCAACGCCTTCGCGCTGAACACCGCGCTGTTCCGGGAGCTGGCCGCCGAGTTCCCGGTGCGCCGCGAGGGGTGAGCACCGGAGCTCGGACCGGCTGTGCCGGTGCGGAGTTCACCTGTCCGTAGCGCGCGGGCCAACGCGGTCTGCCAGAGTCTGTAGACATGAACGTTCGCTGTCGTCTAATCGCCGCGGGTGCCGCGGTGGTGGGGCTGCTGCTGGTCGCCGGGTGCGGCGGATCCGGGGGGACGGGCGCGCCCGCCACCACGGCGCCGCCGGGGACGGTGCCGCTGATCTCGACGAACGACCTGCCCGCCGCCAGATCCGGTGAGGTGCACCTGTTCGGGATCAACGACCTGCACGGCAACCTGCAACCGCCCACCGGCACCAATGGGCATGTGGGCACCTACGCCGCGGGCGGCGCGTCCTACCTCGCCGCGCATCTGGCCAAGCTGAAGGTGAAATATCCCGACAGCGCGGTCCTTTCGGCCGGCGACAACGTCAGCGCCAGCCCGCTGGTGTCGGCGCTGTTCCACGACGAGCCGGCCATCGACTTCCTCGATTCGATCGGCACCGCCGCCTCCTCGGTCGGCAATCACGAATTCGACCACGGGGTACCGGAATTGACCCGGCTGCAACGCGGGGGCTGCGCGGCCGACGGCTGCTCCCCCGGCGAACCGTTCCGCGGCGCCACCTTCCCGTACCTGGCCGCCAACGTCACCGACGGCAACGGGCAACTGCCGCCGGGGCTGAAGGCGTGGACCATGCTCACCGTCGGCGGCCACAAGATCGGCGTCGTCGGCGTGGTCACCCCCGACACGGTGAACATCGTGATGCCGCAGGGCATTCAGGGCTACCGTTTCGGCGACGAGGTCGACGCGATCGACAAGACCGTGCCGGAGATGCGCGCCGCGGGCGCGGAGACGGTGGTGGCGCTGCTGCACGACGGCGGCTCCCAGCAGACCCACGGCGGGCCGGTCGACTACAACGCCTGCGCGGACATCACCGGCAACGTCACCACGCTGGCGCAGCGGGTGGATCCGGCGGTGAAGGTGCTGATCACCGGCCACACCCACCAGGCCTACAACTGCACCATCGCCGGCAAGGTGGTCACCCAGGCCTCCTCCTACGGCCGCCTGATCAGCGATATCACGCTGCGCTTCCACGACGGCACGGTCGACGCCTCGGCGGTGAACCGCGTGGTCACCCACGACATCACCCCCGACCCGGCCGCGGCGAAACTGGTGGACTTCTTCGCCGCCCAGGCCGAACCGCGCGCGAAACGGGTGATCGGCGATTCGACCGGGCCGCTGCCGATGGAACCGGCGCCGGCCGGTGACTCCCCGCTCGGCGACGTGATCGCGGACGCGATGCTGTCGGCGATGGCCCCGGCCCAGGCGGTGGCCGCGTTCATGAATCCCGGTGGGGTGCGGGCGGATCTGTCCGGCGGCGCCATCACCTACGAACAGGCGTACACGGTGCAGCCGTTCGGCAACGAGGTCGTCACCGTCCGGCTCACCGGCGACCAGATCGTGAATCTGCTGGAACAGCAATGGAACAACGTCAGCAAGCCGGGTGTGCTGTCGGTCGCCGGGATCAGCTATGCCTACGACGACAACGCGCCCACCGGGCACAAGGTGGTCCCCGGCAGTGTGCAGATCGGCGGGCAGCCGTTGAATCCCACTGCCGCGTACCAGGTCTCGACGAACAACTTCCTCGCCGCCGGCGGCGACGGGTTCACCGTCTTCACCCAGGGCAGCCAGACCGCGGTCGGCCCGACGGACCTGGACGCCCTCGAGTCCTACCTCCGGACCCGAGGGTCGGTCCAGCCCCCGCCGGCCCGCATCGAACGCCGCTGACCGGATCCGGCCGCCGTCGAGCCGGATCGGGCGTCCCTGCCCGGCCGGCCGCCGCAGATGTCCGGCCGGGCAGATCGCCGAGGCCGCTCACAGGCGGTCGGCGGTGAAATTCGCCGCCGCGCCCATGTCGTCGGCGTAGGCGACCACGTGCGCCTGCGGGTCGAGACCACCGGCGCACACCGGATCACCCGGGGCACACCAGTTTCCGGTCCGGCCCAGATACGGGCCGGGCACGCTCCAGCCGACCAGCCGCATCGGATCGCCGAACAACAACACCGCCGTCACCCGGGCGCCCAGTTCCCCGGGCAGCCGGACCGCACCGGGAATGTCGTCGGTCAGGCCGGTGCCCAGCGCGGTGTGCACCACCGCCGCACCCTGCGAATAACCGGCCAGCACGAACCGCTGCGCCGGGCAGGCCGCCGCCTGGGACACCATGTGCGCCACCAGATCCGCGCTGCCGTCACCCACTGAGGCGGGGTCGGTCAGATCGGCCGGATAGTTCACCCGGTACCCGTCGACGTCGACGGGTAATCGCTCGCGCAGCGCGGCGAACAGTGGATCGCCCACCGCGCTGCCGAGGTAACCCGGCTCCTGAGTTCCCCTGGCCACCACCACCTCCACGGCCGCGCAACTCTGCGCCTGAGCCCGTGGAGCGGGGTACAGCAGACCGGCCGTGACCACGGCCGCCGCAACCCCGGCGATACGCCATTTTCCGGACAGCAACACCTTTCGGTCGCCCATTGTTCTCACCTACTCACGCCGTTGTGAGCGGCTCGACTATTGTCAGTGACGCTAGTCGGAAGCCGACAAGACCCAAGGTAGGCGCGGTTCCGGACACCGGCAACGTGGCGCACTGGAGAGATACCCAATTGCGGCACAACCGTATCCGGATCCAGCGATCCGCCTTCCGGCAAATATCCGGCGAGCGCGGCCGCACCACCCGGGCCGCAGCCGGATCGCTTGCGGCACGACCGAATCGTCTGCGGCCGAGCCGAATCGCTCGTTGCCCCGCCGGATCGCCGACCACCGAATCGGATCACCCGGCCGGGCCGAACGCTCGCGGCGGGCCGAACCGGCCCGGCGCCGGGTACTCAGGAACAGGTCGGCGCGGCGGCGGTGGTCGCCGCCGGTTTCGGCGCGGGGTCCGGGGCGGCCGGTTCCGGAGGCGGGTCGTAGAGCTGAATTCCGGTGTGCTGCACCCGGCCCGGCGAGACGGCGACCCCGGGCACCCGGACGCGGTGGCCGTCGGTGTCGGTGACCAGGGCGATGAACGGGCCCGGTCCGGCGCCGGAGATCGTCCAGTAGTTGTCGGAGCCGTGGCTGAGGAGGTAGCCGGTACCGCCGGCGGTGGCGCGAATCTCCACCCGGCTCACCGGATTTCCGGTCTCGGCGAACAGCAGGCCCAGCCAGTCCCCCGAGGAGCCGTTCTGGATGCGATACATCAGGTCCGGCGCGGGCGTCGGATTGTGCACGCGCGCCACCCGGATGTCGGCGATCCCCGTGGCGCGGTTGGCGATCCGGGCGAACGCCGCGGTGCTGACGTCGTATTGGTTCGGGAGACAGCCCGGACAGCGGTCCACCACCAGTGCGCGCACCGAACCCAGCGGCCCGTCGAGCTCGACCGAGGCGCCGCAGAGGGCGCCGCCGTCGAACTCCTCGGAGGGCACCCCGACGTAGAAGCCGTCGGCCGGCAGGTCCGGATACGAGCACGCCACCTCGCTGCCACCGAGCGCGAAATACCGGGCCTGGCGCGGGATCGGCGCGTCCACATGCTCCTCGTCGGCGATCGCCGCCGCCACCGGGGTTCGCACCGCGCCGACGACGCTCGCCGGCGGCGGCCCCGAGGCCGTGTGACAGGCGGTCGGTTCCGGCCACAGCACCCACACCGCGGCCACCGCGGCGGCCAGGACCAGAGCCGTCCACAGCCACGGTCGTACCGCCCGCACATGCTCGTTCCCCGTCACCCGATGCATAGGCCCACCTCCGTCGCTCCACCCGCCACTGTCCGCCGGACGGCCTCCGCCACGCGGCACCCGTCCGGCGCTGTTCCGTTCCGCCCGTTGCCCGTTCGGCACATCGTCGAGCGGTACACCGTCCGGCGCTCTCGCCTTGCGCCTGTTGTTCGTTCGGCGGACCGGCGTGCGGCAACACGATCCGGCGCTGTTCCGTTCCGCCTGTTGTTCGTACGGCGCACCGGCATGCGGCGATACGGGTCGTTCTGCTCCGTACGGCACTTTTTCCGCTGCTGATTTCCTTCCAGCAAAGCAGGAGAACGCCGGACGTATGGGGTGAACCGACAGTTCAGAGCGGTTGACTCGGCGTGTCGACGGCGTGTCAGGGCACCAGAACCGCTGCCCCGGCAAACTTCCCGTGTGCCAGATCGGACAGGGCACGGTCCGCCGTGTCGAGCGGATACGGGTGCACAGTCACCTCGAGCCGGTGCTCCCCCGCGAAGTCCAGGAATTCCCGGGCGTCGGCCCGGGTGTTGGCGGTGACCGATCGAATCTCCCGCTCCTGGAACAGGTGTCGCTGATAGTTCAGTGGCGGGATGTCGCTGAGGTGGATGCCGGCGATCGACAGCACCCCGCCGCGATCCAGCGCGGCCAGCGCGGGCAGCACCAGATCACCCACCGGAGCGAACAGGATCGCCGAGTCCAGGGCCACCGGCGGCGGATCGGCGGCGCCCTGCGCGGAGGCCGCGCCGAGGGCCAGCGCCAGTTCCCGTGCGTCCCGGTCCCGCGTCATCACGTGCACCTCGGCGCCGCGCGCCAGCGCCACCTGCGCTGCCAGGTGCGCGCTGCCGCCGAAACCGTAGATGCCCAGCCGTCCACCGGCCGGCAACGCGGCCCGCTGCAACGCCCGGTAGCCGATGATGCCGGCGCACAGCAGCGGCGCCAGTTCGGCATCGCTGTACCCGGCCGGCAGCGGATGCACGTAATCCTCGGGCGCCACCGCGAATTCGGCGTAGCCGCCGTCGGCGTCCCAGCCCGTGTAGGCGGAGTCCGGGCACAGGTTCTCGGCGCCGCGCTTGCAGTATCGGCACTGCCCGCAGGTGTGCCGCAGCCAGGCCACCCCGACCCGGGCCCCGATCGCGGTACGGGTCGCGGGCCCGGCCGCCACCACCTCGCCGACCACCTCGTGCCCCGGCACCACTGCCGGCCGGTGCACCGGCAGATCCCCTTCGGACACATGCAGATCGGTGCGGCAGACCCCGCAGGCCCGGACCCGCACCAGCAACTCACCCGCCGCCGGTGCGGGCACCGGCACCCGTGCCCGCTCCAGCGGCCCGGAGTCGATCGGCCCGGGCCGTCGCACCCGCCAAGCCGTCATCTCCGCGGGAATCTCCGAAAAGTCCACCACCACACCCCTTTCTGCCGGAGCCCGACCATATCCGAGCACCCGGCGGAGGATCGCCGGAACCGGGCCGCACCCGAGCATCCGGCGGACGACAGCCGACCGGCGGGATCAGTCCGCCGGCAGCTCCAGGCCCGTGGCTGCGGCCTTGGCCGCCACCTCGTCGGGGAAGATGTTGCGGAACAGGTAGAGGTCCTGTCCCAGGCGCCAGCCCGGGGCCAGCGCCTTGGCGTAGCGCTCGAAATAGGCCAGCTGCTTACCCATCAGCATCAGCTGCTCGGGCCCGGAAGCGTTGCGGCGCTTGCCGAATTCCACCAGCCGCCCGGCCACCTTGCCCATGTCGAGATTGGCCAGCTGCCCGGCCAGCACCGGGGCCAGCGCGGTGGCCAGCTGCCGGCCGACGGTGGCGTCGTCACCGGCCTCGGCGTCGACCATGTCCAGTTCGCGCAGCGACCGCGCGACCGGGCGGAAATCGCCGTCGATGGCGCTGGCGTGGAACAGGGCGGCCACGAAATCCCGCCACGGCCCGGCCATCCGGCCCACGATGCCGAAGTCGAGCATCGCCGCCCGACCGTCCTCCAGCAGCCACAGATTGCCGGCGTGCACGTCACCGTGGAACAGGCCGTGCGTGATCAGGCTCTCCAGCCACACCTTCACCAGCCGCCGGATCAGCAGCTCCGGATCCGGGTGCACCAGCCGGATGTCGTCGAACCGGTCCAGCGGCATCCCGCGCATGCGTTCCATGCACAGCACCCGCGGACCGCAGTACTCCCAGAACACCTCGGGCACGGTGACATGCGAATTGTCGCCGAAGGCACCGAGATTCGCGCGAGCACGGGCCTGGTTCTCCGCCTCGTTGCGGAAATCCAGCTCGGCGACCGTGGTTTCGTACAGATCGCGCACCACGCCCTGTGCGTTGGCCACCCGCGCGTTCTCCGACCGCTTCTCCAGCAGCCCGGCCAGCCGGTAGGCGGCGCGCAGGTCGACGATCATGCGGCGGGCGATATCGGGGCGCTGCACCTTCACCACGGCCTCGCGGCCGTCGAGCAGCACGCAGGCGTGCACCTGGGCCACCGAGGCCGCCGACAGCGGCCGATCGTCGAACTCCCGGAACAGCTCCGTCATCGGCCGGCCCAGATCGGCCTCGACGGTGGCGCGGGCGGCGGCGGCCGGGAACGGCGGCACGTCGTCCAGGCAGCGCAGGCAGGCGTCGGCCAGCTCCTTCGGGAACGCCCCCGGCGAGGAGGCGATGAGCTGCCCCAGCTTGACGAACATCGGGCCGAGGATCTCGAAGCCGTCGACGGTGCCGTCGGCCATCGCCAGGCGGCGCCTACGACCGGCGAAGCCGCCGCGCGACACCATCCGCTTGGTGATGTTGCCGCCCAGCACACCCGCGATCGTCGCGGTGCGCCACCGCTCGGCGAAACCGAACTTCTCCAGCGCCGGGCGCAGCACGGCCGGCACGGATCCCGCCTCGACCGCCGCCGCCGTCACCGGCCACCCGCCCGGCTGCCGGTCCCTGTTCCCGCCTCTGTCCGAATCCGACTCTGCACCGCTGACAACCGCCTTGTCCTCGTTGTTCGACGTGCCCGCTGTTCGAAAGCCCGTGTTCGAAAGCCCGCTCACTCGAGCACGTCCGGCATATCACCCACCGGCCCGAAGCACAGAGTGTACGACGAGATCGCCGCAGATCGCGGTGCCGCGACCGATCCGCGTGCCGCAGTTCCGGCCGCGGCCGCGATCAGAGCGAACCGCCGCCGCCCAGCAACCAGGGGTTGAAGGTGCAGACCAGATCCGGGTGCTGCGCGGGGTCCAGGGTGTTCAGGATGATCGAGAGCACCCGCGGCGAGTACATCAGCGTGAGGTGATCGGACAGATCGTGGTCACACCCGTCCTGGAGGGTGATGTTGCGGACCGTCGCACCCGGCCCGGCCTGTAGGAAGGTCAGATCGTACGGCGTGGTGATCTCGTCGTAGCGGGTGCCGACCACCGTGTAGTCCACGCCGGGCACCGTATCGCCACCGTCGTTGAGCTGATTGATGAAATCCGACCCGACGGTCTGCTGGATGCCGGAGTGGCCCACGAAGATCTCCACCAGCCCGAGCACGTCGATGCCGAAGTTGTTGATCGCGCGGCCCAGCGCCCCGATGCCGACCAGCGTGGTGCCGTGGTTGGTGGCGCCGAAGGTGAGTTCGCGGTGCACCTTGGCCGCGCCGCCGTCGAACTTCAGGTACCACCGCGACATCGGCCCGCCCTGCGAGTGCGCGACCAGATCCACCTTGGCGGCGCCGGTGGCTCCCAGTACCTTGTCCACGAAGGTCGACAGCTCCTGCGCCGACTCCTGGATGTACTCGGTGCCGTTCGCACCCGGCAGCACCGAGCCGAGGCCGCCGCCCTGCAACAGGTTCGACTGGCCGTAGTTGAAGGTGAAGACGCAGAATCCGGCCGCGGCGATCGGCGCGCTCACATACGCGAAGTTGTCGTAGGCGTTCTCCCAGGTGCCGTGGACCAGCACCACCGGTTCGGGATGCTCCGCCGAGGGCTTGCAGTGCCAGTCGTTGGCGCCGGGCGGCGCGACGTCCGGGTGGAACAGGCCGTAACCGAACGCGGCGAGGAACGCGGTCTGGGCCGGGCCGGCGCCGACGGTGTCGGTGGAGTGCCCGCCCGCCGAACCGGAACTGGAACCGGAGCCGCCGTAGCAGTTGCCCGAGCCGTTGCCGGAACCGGCGCCGCTGCCCGAGGTGCAGGCCGAACCGGTGCCGGCGATCGGATGCGCGGCCGGATCCTTCAGCCCCTTCGCGATGTAGTCGACGAGTTGCTGCTGCTGATCGCCGCCCGCGGTGGTACCCGCTGCGCCGCCCGGAGCGGTCACCGGATCCGCGCCGGCGCCGACCCCGCCGAAACCGGCGGCCAGTACCGCGGCCCCGGCCAGGACGGCGGCCCGCAACGGCCGGCGGGGGATTGTACGTGTCATTCTCGAGCCTCCCTGCAGAACCACGATGTTCTCGTTCCGGGACCGGTACTCCGGCGTTCCGGGACGGGCTCACGGTAGGTCGGCAACGAACCGGTCACGAGTGGTCTCGATCGAGCTCCGAAAAACTCACGAG
This sequence comes from Nocardia sp. alder85J, assembly GCF_020176955.2. GTDB lineage: Bacteria > Actinomycetota > Actinomycetes > Mycobacteriales > Mycobacteriaceae > Nocardia. The sequence continues at coordinate 771,712 of NZ_JAIUCZ020000002.1, read as the reverse complement.
CGGCGCGGAATGCCGCGGTGAGAATGCACAACGAATCCAATTCCGGCCGCAATTCCGGAAACAATCGCAGGCGGCCGAGTTCGCGGACGCGGAACCGCGGCCCGTGAATCACGAGCCGCGGCAGTTGATCACACCCGAATCACGAACGCACGGAATCACCGGGTGATTATTCGGCCCGGGTCCGCGCGGATCGGTCAGACGCGCGCGCCGACCTTTCTCCGCTCACTGCGATCGCGGCGGCCCAGCACCCGCTCGCGCTGTTCCTCGAAGCGCCGTGCCCTGGCCTCCAGCTCGTCGAGGTAGGCGGACAGCCGGTCGCGGGCGGCCTCGCCGGGCCCGGACAGGTCGGTGCGCTCGAAGACGTTCCAGCTGCGCAGCACCGGCCGGATCACGACGTCCAGATGCTGGCGCAGGTCGTAGATGCCGTGCTTGGCCAGGATGACGGCGTTGCGCCGGAAGTTCGGCTGGGTCAGGCCCGGCATCTGGAATCTGGTCACGACGTCGGTGATCGCCTGCATCATCGGATCCGGTTGCAGGTCCAGCGCCGCCGCGGTCAGGCTGCGGTAGAAGATCATGTGCAGGTTCTCGTCCGCGGCGATGCGCTGCAACATCCGCTCGGCGATCGGCTCACCGCAGGCGGCGCCCGTGTTGCGGTGGCTGATCCGGGTGGCCAGCTCCTGGAACGTCACGTACGCCACGCCTTTGAGCAGTTGCGGGCCGTCGGGGCTGGCGATGCCGGTGGTCATGTGGGCCATCCGGGCCTGCTCGAGCGCCACCGGATCCACCGCGCGGGTGACCACCAGGTAGTCGCGCATGGCGATGGAGTGCCGGTTCTCCTCGGCGGTCCAGCGGCCCACCCAGGTGCCGAAAGCGCCGTCGAACCCGAAGTTCCCGGCGATCTCGCGATGATAGGAGGGCAGATTGTCCTCGGTGAGCAGGTTGGTGACCATCGCCACCCGGGCCACCTCCGACAGTCGCGACTGCCCGGGTTCCCAGTCGACGCCGCCCATCGCGGCGAAGTTGCGGCCGTCGTCCCACGGGACGTAGTCGTGCGGATTCCACGGTTTCGCCTTCTCGAGATGCTCGTCGAGGAAGCGGCCGGCGACGGGTTCCAGCTCTCGGAGCAGGTCCCCGTCGGTCATGCCAGAAGTCACGCGAACTCCTTTGTGCGAGAGTCGGTTAGCAGATCATTGGCAAGAAGCGCCAAACTGGCGCGCGAGATCCCGGCCGGGTGGCTCAAATCCACCCCGGCCAGCCGTTCCACGCGCCGCACCCGATGCGAAACACTGTTCGGGTGGATGTTCAGCCGGCGCGCGGCCACCTTGCGGTCCAAACCGGAATCGAGATAGATCCTCAGGGTTTCCAGCAGGTCGGGGTGGGGTGCCAGCGGCCCGAGCAGAGCCGCGAGATGTTCGCGGGCGGGCCCGGGTCTGGTGAGCTGATACTCCATCGCCACGTCGGCCAGCCGGTACAGCCCCGGCGGACGGCCCAGGGAGCGTACCAGGTCCAGCAATTCCCTGGCCTGCCTGGCGAGTTCGGGAATACGGTCGGTATCACCGGCCACGACGACCGCGGTCAGCGGCACCGAGGCCGCCTCCGACAGCACCTCGACGGTGTCGGCGGTCATGGTCTGCGCGCCCAGCCTGCCGGAGGCGCCGTGCTCGCCCGGATCCAGCGGGACCAGCACGATCCCGCCGTCGACCGACAGCAGCGACAGTGCCCGCGAGCCCAGCGCCGGGGCCAGCGCACTCTGCAACCGGCGCAATTTCCGCCGCGCCGCCGACTCCGCGCCGACGCCGCCGTTGCGTTCGGTCGGAAGCGGCGGGATCGCCAGTGCCACCACCTGATACGCGGGCGCGACGCTGATCCCCGCGTGCCGTGCCATGGTGACCCGGCCGTGCCCGCTGAGCAGCGCCGTCACCAGGGCCTGCGCGGCGGTCTGATGATGCCGGGCGGCCTGCCGGTGCTCGTCCAGATAGGCCGCCGTGGTCGCGACGGTGACGGTTTCCAGCAGGCGCAGCGCGGCATCGGTAACGGCGGGCAGTTCCTCCGGGCGGCGTCGCTCGGCCGCGATCGCGGCCAGTTCCCGTCGCACGGTTTCGTGCAGCGTGCGCAGCACGATATCCAGGTCGATGCCCTCGCGCGCCCATTCCGCGGCCCGGCCGACCAGTTCCACCGCGACGGCGGGATCGGGATCGTCGGCGGGGCTCGCGGCCAGCACGAGGCATTCCCGCAGCCCCGTGCGCAACCCGGCGGGCAGGCCCGCGGGCTCCCGGCGGCCGGTCTCCTCACCCGGCCGGAACCGCTCGGCGAAGGCGGCCGTGAGGGCGTGTGCGGCGGTCGTACGGCCCGTGCCCTGGCCGGCGGTACGCGATGGCCGGGCGTGGCCCAGTACCGGTGCGGATCGTGTCATCGCAATCACCCCAGACTCTGTCCCAGCGCGGTGCGCGAATCGGCCGGAGGAGGTGACGAAGATCTGGGGCCCGGCGGGCGGGCCCGCCTCCTTTATCCGGCACGTGCGATGTGCCGATGAGCGTGGCGCCGACCGCGCATCCACCGGCGCCACGCTCGAATATCACGCTACGGAGCCGGAAAGGGCACGTCACTCGATCCGGACATAACGATGAGAATTCTCAAACCGGATGCGCACCGATTCGGGGCCGCCCACAAAATCATCCAGGAGCGAAAAACCGCTCGTTTCGGCGCGAATTCCGCGGGGAATTCCGTAACGAACCCGGTGGTCGCCGACGATGACTGGTTGCACAAGCCACGAACCGGTAACGTACGGAGGTGGTGTCGACCCTGGCACCCGCGGCCGGACGGTAGGCCACGGCAGTACGGAAAGGCATCAGCAAGTATGACGGGCACGGCCGAGAAGCTGCAGGAACTGCGGAAGCTCCTCGAGGTCGCAGAAGAACCGGCGGGACAGGCCGGGATCGACAAGCGGCGGAGCAAAGGCATCCCCAGCGCTCGTGAACGAGTCCGGATGCTGTTGGACCAGGGCACCTTCGTCGAGACGGGCGCGCTGATGCGCCAGCCCGGCGCGGAGAACGCCTACTACGGCGACGGTGTGGTCACCGGCCGTGGGTACATCGACGGCCGCCCGGTGGTGGTGATCGCGCACGACCAGACCGTCTACGGCGGCTCGGTCGGCGAGATGTTCGGCCGCAAGGTCGCCGCCGCGATGGAATTCGCCTATCAGAACGCCTGCCCGGTGGTCTGCATCAACGATTCCGGCGGCGCCCGCATCCAGGACGCGGTCACCTCGCTGGCCTGGTACGCGCTGATGTGCCGCTGGCAGGGCGAGTTGTCCGGTTTCGTACCGATGGTCGCCGTCATGCTCGGCAAATGCGCGGCCGGTTCCGTCTACGGCCCGGTGAATATGGACATCCTGGTTGCGACGGACAATTCGTACATGTTCGTGACCGGCCCGGACGTCATCAAGGCCGTCACCGGTGAGGACATCAGCGCCGAGGAATTGGGCGGCGCGGCCGTGCAGGCCCGCGACGGGCTGCTGCACCACGTCACCCAGACCGAGGAGCAGGCGTTCGACTGGGTGCGCAAGTACCTGAGCTACCTGCCGTCGAGCTGCCTGGAGCGGCCGCCGGTGATCAATCCCGGCCTGGAGCCCGAGCTCACCGCGCACGACCTGGAACTCGACACGATCATGCCGGACGCCGACAAGTCCGGCTACGACATGCACGAGATCCTGCTGCGGATCTTCGACGACGGCGATTTCCACGAGATCGGCGCGGGCAGCTCCCAGAACCTGATCACCGGCTTCGCCCGGGTCGACGGCCGGCCCGTCGGCGTGCTCGCCAACCAGCCGCTGGTGCTCGGCGGCGCCCTGGACGCGCAGTCCGGCGACAAGGCCGCGCACTTCATCCACATCTGCGACGCCTACGACATCCCGCTGGTCTTCGTGGTCGACACCCCGGGCGTGCTGCCCGGCGTCGAGGAGGAGCGCAACGGCGTCATCAAGAAGGGCGGCCGGTTCTTCCGGGCCCTGATCGACGCCACCACGCCGATCGTCACGCTGGTGGTCCGCAAGGCGTACGGCGGCGGCTACGCGGTGATGGGCTGCAAGCAGCTCGGCGCCGACATCAGCCTGGCCTGGCCGACCGCGCGCATCGCGGTGATGGGTGCCGAGGGCATGGTCAGCATCGTCGGCCGCCGGCAGCTGGCGGCGGTGCCCGCCGATCAGCGCGAGACGGTGCGCAACCAGATGATCGACTTCTACAACGCCACCGTCGCCACCCCGTGGATCGCGGCCGAGCGCGGTTACATCGATGCCGTCATCGAGCCGTCGCAGACCCGGCTGGAGCTGCGCAAGGCCCTCCAGGTGCTGCGCGACAAGCAGTCCTCCCGCCGTCAGAACCCGCGCAAGCACAGCATCGTCCCGCTCTGATCGCGAGCCGTCCGGTCCGGCGCGGCAGGCATTCGTTCGGCGTGTTCAGCATTCGTTCGGTGCGGACACTCCCTGCAAGCGCTGGTCGAGCCAGTCCATCGCCCCCGGATAGCCGGTGATCATCCCGATGATGTGTTCGCCGGGCACACTGCGATATTCCGCCGCGGCGCCCATCGCGCACTGCTGCGAGTACAGGTTGCGCGCGCCCGCCGACGGGATCCAGAATTCCTGCTCGCCGTTGTAGATGTACAGCGGCACCGCGGATTTCATGTCGGCCATGGCGGTGATCCGGTAGATCTCGGTGGCCACCTCGCCGTGCAGCGGATCGGGGACGTCCGCGGCCACGTCGATGGGCAGCATCAGCAGGCCCGGTAGCACGAAGACGCTCGTGCAGGTGTCCTTCAGCGGCGAGGTGGCCGCCCACTGCGCGAGATTGTTCATCTCGCCCAGGATCTCCGGGCGCTCCCGGCCGATGCCGAAGACGGCGGCCATGAACACCCCCGACGCCAGATTGGCATTCATGCTGCGGCTCAGCAGTTCGTAGTCGGCGGGCACGCCGCCGAGCGCGGCCCCGACCACCACGCCGGCCAATTCCGGTGCGTACGAACCGATCAGCGCGACCGCGCCGCGCGTCGCGATGGCGCCACCGGAGTATCCGGTCATGCCGAAGCGGCTGTCGGCGAACTCCCCCGAGGGCAGTTGCCGCACCGCGCGCACCGCGTCCAGCACCGCGTGCCCGGCCACATACGGTTCGGCATAGGCCATCCGCGGACCCTCGTGATCGGGGACCAGCACCGCGTAGCCGCGCAGCACCGCCAGTTGCGTGGTCGGCGGCAGATAATCGGTGAAGTTCGTGTGGTCGGCCGAAAATCCGTGCGCCAGCGAGTAACTCGGCGTGCAGGCGCGGCCGAGCGCATCGATGGGCAGGTTGTTGACCACCACCGGCCGGGCCCCGGCGCCGGTCCACGGCGCGGCCGGGACCACCAGCGAGGCGGTGGCGAAGGACGGCCCGTCGTGGGCATCGGTGGTGCGGAACTTCAGTTGCAGCACCTGCCGCACGGGCACGGTGAGCAGCGGGGCCGCGGTCCCGGTCACATCCCGTACCTCGATCACCGCGCCGGGCGCCTGGTCGGCCAGGCCGTCCGGCCACGCGTCGAAGAAGGGATCGCCGACGGCGGCGGGCAGCACCGCTTCCTGCAACCGGGCCAGCTCCGGTGACAGGCCCGGCAGCGACGCCACCGGTGCCGGCGGCGCCACGATCGGCGGCGGCGGGATCACCTGATCGATCCACCGCTGCACATCGGGCAGATTCGGCGCCTGTGGCAGCGGCAGTTGCCCCAGCGCGGGCAGTTCCGGCGCCGGATCCGAATTCGGCCCGGCGGCAACGGGATCCGGCGGTGGATCCGGTGGCGGCGGACCCGGCAACCCGGGCAGGCCCGCAATCGCCGGTAGCGCCGGTAGCGCCGGGATTGCGGGCAACGGCGGTTGCGCGACCGCGGTCGCCGGAGCCGACAGGATCAGAATCGCCGCAGCGGGAATCCACCAATTCCGCACGGTTCACCCCCAACAGGCGAGATCACTTCGTTGTGAGCCGTTCCGATGCGGTCCGTTTCCGGGGTCGTGGGAGCCGTAGTACCGACCGCATCGGACAATTCGAGGGTAGCGACGCCGAACTCCCTGCTCGGCCGCCGTTTTCGTTTCGTACGCCGGTAGCGGCCGCATCGCAATCGGCCGTGCCCGGATGACTCGATGCGGACACGGCACACCCGGCCCGGACCGGGATCTCGATATGCTGGGCGACGATCCGATCACCGTCCCCGACCTGAGGAGACCAGTTGCGCATCGTCATCGCGGGCGGGCACGGCAAGATCGCGCTGCTGCTGGCCCGGTTGCTCACCGCGCGCGGCGACGAGGTCGCCGGCTTCGTCCGCAATCCGGCCCACTTCGGCGACGTCGAGGCGACCGGGGCCCGGCCGCTGCGGCTGAGCCTCGAGCACACCACCGTCGACGAGGTCGCCGCCCTGCTCGACAGCGCCGACGCCACCGTCTTCGCCGCGGGCGCCGGCCCCGGCAGCGGAGCGGCCCGCAAGTACACCGTCGACCGGGACGGCTCGGTACTGCTCGCCGATGCCGCCGAAGCCGCGAAAGTGCCTCGCTTCGTACAGATCTCGTCGGCCGGGGCCGGTCAGCCGGTCACCCGCGGCGACGAGGTGTGGGCCGCCTACATCGATGCCAAGACCCAGGCCGAGGACGATCTGCGCACCCGCCCCTTCGACTGGACGATCGTCCGCCCCGGCAGCCTCACCGACGACCCCGCCACCGGACTGGTCGCCCTGCGCGAGCCGCCGGGCCCCCGCGGCGCCATCCCCCGTGCCGACGTGGCCGCGGTCCTCGCCACCGTCCTGTCCGCCCCCAACACGATCGGCAAAACCCTCGAACTCATCGCGGGCCCCACGCCGATCGAAGCGGCCGTCGCCGCGATCTAGGCCCCGACACCACCCACCGGGCCGCCGTGTCCTGGGCCGCGGGATCGTCGGGACACCGACATTTCGCGCAGGCACCCCGCCGTGGGCCCGAACCTCTCGGCGCGGAAAACACCGTGCTCACGAAACCGACCGCGCCCCTGGAGGATGGGGCGCCCGCGCAGATAGCACACATCTGCACGTTCACCTGCACATACAGTATGAAAGTTCTCGTTCACTCCGCGCGTTGTCCTTGTGCACCGGGTCGTTTAGCGGTAGATGTCGAGGGTGACAGTCGATCGGGCGCAGACTTCGGCGCACCGGCGCAGTTGGGAAGATCTTCCGGACGAGGCGCGAACCGCGGTCGAGGCGGTGACCGGCCGGATCCGCTGTTCCACACCGGTGATCGCCGGATTCTCCGCCCACCTGGCCGAGATCATCGATGTCGGCGCCGAGCGGCTGTTCGTGAAGGGGCTACGCGCCGGCGATCCGGAGGTCTGGTCGCAGCAGCGCGAGGCCGAGCTCGGCCGATACGTGCATCCGATCGGGCCGCAGGTCCGCTGGCATCTCACCGCGGGCGGCTGGGATCTGGTCGTATTCGATTACATACCAGGGCATTTCGCGGACTACCGCAGCGATGCCGACCTCGCCGAGACGGCCGCCGCGATGACCGCGCTGGGCCGGTTGCGCTGCCCGCAGCAGCAGCGGCTCCAGGACGCGGTCCACCGCTGGGGCAGTTACCTCACCGACACCGACGACGTGCTGCGCTTCGGCGGCGACGCACTGCTGCACACCGACTGGAACTACAGCAACGTCCTCATCACCGACGGCGACGCCCGGCTGGTCGACTGGCCCTGGGCCACCCGGGGCGCGCCCTGGATCGACCCGTGCTGCTGGATCGTCTGGCTCGTCTTCGCCGGCCGCACCCCCGCCGAGGCCGAGCAGTGGGCCGCGCGGGTCCCCGCCTGGCACGCCGCGACGGACCGCGATCTGGAGGTGTTCGCCACGGCCCTCGCCGCGGAATGGACCTCGACCGCACATCGCAACCCGAACGAGTGGACCTACAGCCTGCGCGATGCCGCCCGGCAGTGGATGACCTACCGCTGGGCCCCGGAATCGGACCGGCCGCTCAACCCCGCCGCCCACCGTTGGCATTACTGAACTTGCGGTCCAGCCGCCCGACGCTGATCTGCCGCCCGGCATTGGCGAGCGCCGTCACCATCGAACTGCCGAACGCGCCCTCGCGATCGAACAGCGTGGCGGTGCCCACGGCCACGCCGTCGCGGCTGAGGTGATTGTCGGCCTCCGCGCCGATCTCCGTACCGACCGGCATCCGGGCCAGGGCCAGCGTCACGTCGGTATTGATGAAGCCGATCCCGGCGTCACTCCAGTTGGTCACCATACTGGTCTGCTCACCGACCAGCGTCGCGCGCACGAACGGGGACAGCTCCTCACCGGCCAGCACGTTCATCGGGTGCTGCCAGGTGCGCTTGCGCGAGGAGTTCTCGTGCACACCGAACACCTGCGCCCACGGACCCCCGGCATCGCTGCCGAACCACGGCACCTCCGGGCCGTCGCTGGGCGGGGCGAGCTCCAGCGGCGGCGGCGCCGGCTGCCGCTCCCGGGTCCAGATCTCCCCGGGCGGCTGCTCGGACGGCCGCAGGAAGACCACCGTGGCGCGGGCCACCGGCGTCTGCTCGTTGCGCAGCACCGCGTCGGCGACCCGGATCCGGTTACCATCGCGGACCCGGGTGGAAACGACCGACAGCGGACGCATTCGGGCGGGCGCGAACATGTCCACGGTGAGGCGGACCGGAGCAAAACCGTCGCCACCGTGGTCGACCTCGAGCATGCGGGCCAGCAGCCCGCACACCGCGGGCCCCACGACCTGGTCAGATGACCATTGACTCACTGCGAGCGGTTCCGGGACGAACCCGTCACCGTCCACGCGGAAGTACCCGGGTGACGTGCGCACTGTGCCATCCTGCCTGGTCGGGCCGTATCCGGCCGCCGATCTTGATTGCATTCCGACAGATAGCACGATCACCGGCGAACAGCCAACAAACATTGAAAGTCCAAGACATGCGCTCGGGAGCACCTCGGAGCAACCCTCCAGCAGCCGAAATGGGCTCTGCGAGTGCGTATTCGAAGTTGCAGATGTACTTGCATTTGTGCGCTACGTCGCCCTAAACTCGTTCTGCAAGCCAAAACAGGGGAATACCAGGGAGCCGTCGAGTGAACCCGGTGCCAATTCTCGATATCGGGTGACTCACGGCCTGGCACTCAGGGGCGTTCACATGAACCAACCATTGGACCTCGGCCGAATCGGAATCATGAGCCGAACCGACAGACACGACAGTTCGCGGGAATCCGCGACCCGATTCGTCATCGATGCCGTCGAATCCACCGGCGCGGCCAGCCGCGACGACTTCGACATCGACCGCATCGTCACCACCGCACACAGCCTGGTCAACGACTGGGACATCCAGATCATGCCGCCGGAAGCGTTCTGGCGCATCGCATCCACCTGCATCAAGCAGTAGGCCCGCCGCCGTGGGTGGCACCCCCCGACCGGCCGCTGCCACCCCCCGCAGATTCACCACGCGCACAACGCATTTCACTGCGCCGGGAGCCCACTCCCCCGGCGCGCCGACGGTGGGCCGCTCCGGGCCCGGGCCACACACCCGGACCCGCCGAATCTCAGCCCAGCTCGTCGAGCGTCTTCTGCAACAGCCGCCGCGACCGTTCCGGCGCCTCGGCCTGGACGCTCAGCCGGTCCATGACCTGCCGGTACAGCTCCAGCTCCGACTGCTTGTCGAGATACAGCGCGCTGGTGAGCTGCTCCAGATACACGATGTCCGGCAGTTCGGGCTCCGCGAAACGCAGCATGGTGAACGAACTGCCCACTGCCGCATGGCCACCCGCGGCGAACGGCAGCACCTGGATGGTGATGTTCGACCGGTGCGACATGTCGATCAGATGCTGCAACTGCGCCCGCAGCACCTCGGTACCGCCGGTCGGCCGGTGCAGCACCGCCTCGTCGACGACGGCCCACAGCGTGGGGGCGCCGGGCCGGTCCAGGATCTCCTGCCGCCGTTTGCGCAACTCCACCCGGCGGGTGGTCTCCACGTTCTCGTGCCCGAGGGCGACGACGGCGCGGGCATAGTCCTCGGTCTGCAACAGCCCGGGGACCACCTGACCCTCGAAGGTACGAATGGACTTGGCGGCGTGCTCCAGTCCGAGATAGGTCTCGAACCAGGGTGGCAGCAGATCGCTGTAGCGATGCCACCACCCTGGCTGATTCGCCTTGCGAACCAACTCCAGGAACGTCTCGCGCTCGTCGGCGTCCGCGACGCCGTACAGCGTCAGCAGATCGCGGATGTCGCGCTCCTTGAAACCGGTCCGCCCGAGTTCGAGCCGGCTGATCTTGGCATGGGAACCACGGATGTGGTCACCCGCTCGTTCGCGTGTGATACCCGCCTGCTCGCGCAACTTGCGCAGTTGCCCGCCGACCGCGATACGCAATGCGGTCGGACCGCGGTCCGCGACAAGCGATTCCACACGGCCGATCCGGACGGGTTCTGCGATCATGAGGTTCTACTCCGATGCTCGACTGATCATCGGCAGTGAGGGCCACAACCGCCTCGTCGCGAACCACACCGCGCCGAATGCCAATGTTACCGCCCCCTAGGCGAGATCGTCGAATTCCCCACTCTTTGCTCCGCGCAGAAACGCATCGATCTCCGGACGGGTGTAGACCAGCACCGCACCTTCGGGGTCCCGCGAATTCCGCATGGCCACCAGACCGTTCGCCAGATCGGCGACTTCCACGCAGTTTCCGCTCGGATTGCTGAAGGTGCTCTTGCGCCACTTCATTTCGGACGTACGACCGATCCCAGCCGCTGCCTTCTCCGACATCAGAGTCTCCATCCTCTCGGACCCCGGGCTGTCCGCCTGCTGCGGAACCTCGGGTTTTTGCATCTGTTCTCGCAACTGTTCTTGCATTTGAGCGGAACGACATCACGATAGCACGGTGATCGGCCCGGGATCGAGCCCTCGATCAGACGAAAACTGATGTGCGGCAAGCAGTTTGATCTTGGTCTCGGATACCCGCTTCCGGTTTGCCGCAAACCTACCGTACCGAGACGCACTGTGCAGATGTACTTGCATTTGCACAATGCAGCTCCCTAGACTCGAGGACGACGCGACCGGCCGACACGTCAACGGCTTCCGGATCGGCCGGCGTCGGCGTCGGCACCGTCACCCATCTCGCACAGGTCAGAGGTTTCCGGTGAACCAGCGTCTGTATCAGCCCGGTCCATCCGAATCGAACAGCGGCGTCGAGGGATTCGACGACTGCGGGACAGAGCCGGGCAATCTCACCTTCCGCAGAGCGCGGAACATCCTGCACGCCCACGATCGTCATCTCGGTTGCCGGCAGTGGATCGCCGCGGCCGCATATCTCTCGGCCGGCCTCGACGACGAGTGACCGGCCGCCGGACCGGCGCCGTCCGCGCTGCGCGGGCGGCGGCGTCCGCGCGCGCGTGTGTTCCCTATATAGGAGCCGGCATTTCGCGCCGATCCGGGCGCGCGCGGGTGCGGCGGCTGCTGCGCAATTGCAGCGACCGGCCGGACGAGCAGTGGGAAATCACAATGAGGACACGGCGATTTGCACCGTTCCGGCGATTGCCGCGGCCGGTGCATCGAATTTGCCCCATTACCGGATCACCTCGATTGCGCGGCGGCCGCATTCATCGGCGGCGCCACGGCGGGCGCGCCGGAATACGCCGATCGAATCCCGGACATCGCCGCGCCGGATCAGGATCGGATCGCGGTCACCAAACTGATCAGCGAAGTCACCAGGGCCGCCGACGGATCCGGTGACGGCGGCGTCCGGCCCAGTGCGCGGATGTACGCGTCGACCTCGGTGCGCTCGGCGACCCAGGCGTGGTCGGCGAACCATGCCGCGGCCTCGCTGCGCGGCTCGTTGTAGATCAGCTGCACCCATTCCGCGCGGCCGTGATCGGTCTGGTCGGCGTACGACCGCATCTCCTCGATCGCCGCCGGGGTCAGCATCGCGGTCTGCTCGACCGCCACCCGGCTGCCGGGCGCGCTGAGCGCGTCGATCGACTCGAACAACCGGTCCTGGGCGGCGGCGGGCAGGTACGGCAGCAGCCCCTCGGCCAGCCAGGCCGTCGGGCGGGACCGGTCGAAGCCGCCGTCGCGCAGCGCGCGCGGCCAGTCCTCGCGCAGATCGACGGCCACCTCCCGGCGCCGCGCCCGCGACATCCCACCGGCGGCGGCCAGGGCCTTCGCCTTGAAGTCCAGTACCGGGGCCCGGTCCAGCTCGTACACCACGGCATCGTCCGGCCAGGACAGCCGGTAGGAGCGGGCGTCCAGCCCCGCGGCCAGGATCACGACCTGCCGGATCCCCGCCGCCACCGCGACATCGCAGAAGTCGTCGAAGTACCGGGTCCGGGCCGCCAGATACAACCGGAATCCCGCGCCGAATCCGGGATCGATGAGCGGATGCTCGGCGACCAGGCCGTCGAGCAGGTCCTCCCACTCGCGCCCGGCGGCCCGCACGAAGGCCTCGGCGAACGGATCGGTGATCAGCGGATCCGGCTCGCGGGAGGCAAACGCGCGGCCGGCCGCCACGAACAGCGCGGTGGAGCCGACACCGGAGGTGATGTCCCAGGAGTCTCCCTCGGTACGCATGATCTTGAAAGTACCGGCGATCCGGGCCGGCGCGCCGCGACACTCTCCGCCCGTCACCAAGCCGGTATCCGAAACTTCTCCGGCCTCGGCCGGACTTCACCGGCATTCCTCGCATGCCGATGTCCGGACCTGTTCCCGATCGGCCTAGGCTCACCCTCGTGGTTTCACCGATCGATGTCGCCAAGCGCCTGGTCCTCGGGCGGCCGTTCCGCAGTGACCGACTCGGTGAGACGTTGCTGTCCAAGCGGATCGCCCTGCCGATCTTCGCCAGCGATCCGTTGTCCTCGGTGGCCTACGCGACCCAGGAGATCCTGCTCATCCTGACGCTGGCCGGGGTCGCCTACCTGAACCTCACCTGGTGGGTGGCCGCCGGCGTGGTGGTGCTGCTGGCGGTGGTGGTGCTGTCCTACCGGCAGGTGGTGCAGGCGTATCCGTCCGGCGGCGGATCGTACGAGGTCGTCGCGGAGAATCTCGGGCCGACCGCGGGCCTGGTGGTGGCCGCGGCCCTGATGGTCGACTACATCATGACGGTCGCGGTGTCGGTGGCCTCCGGCGTCGACAACATCATCTCGGCCGCGCCGGGCCTCAACCACTACCGGGTCGTCATCAATCTCGGCGTCGTCGTCTTCCTCACCGCGATGAATCTGCGCGGGGTGCGGGAGTCCGGGCGGCTGTTCGCGATCCCCACCTACGCCTTCGTGGCCGGAGTGCTGGTCATGACCGCGCTCGGGCTGGGCAGCACCGCGTTCGGGCACGCGCCGGTCGCCGAGAGCGCGAACTACCAGATCCAGCCGCAGCAACTCGGGCTGTCCACGGCCGCGGTGGCGTTCCTGCTGCTGCGGGCCTTCTCCTCCGGCTGTACCGCGCTGACCGGCGCCGAGGCCATCTCCAACGGCGTGCCGGCGTTCCGGAAACCGAAGGCGCTGAACGCCGCGCGGACCATGACCGCGATGGGCGTGCTGGCCATCACCATGTTCGCGGGCGTCACCGCGCTGGCGATGATCTCCAAGACCAAGGTCACCGAGAACACCTGCGACCTGATCGGCTTCCACGGCAACTGCGAGACCGACGCGCAGAAGACCGTCATCGCGCAGATCTCGGCGGCGGTGTTCGGCGGGCACAGCGTGGCCTTCTACTACCTGATGGTGTGCACCGCGCTGATCCTGATCCTGGCGGCCAACACCGCCTACAACGGCTTCCCGCTGCTGAACTCGATCCTGGCGCAGCGCCGCTACATGCCGCGGCAGTTGCACACCCGCGGCGACCGGCTGGCGCTGTCCAACGGCATCATGATGCTGTCGCTGGTCGCGGCGGGGCTGCTCTACGCCTTCCACGGGTCCACCACCCGGCTGATCCAGCTCTACATCGTGGGCGTGTTCACCTCGTTCACGCTCTGCCAGGCCGGCATGGTCCGGCACTGGAACCGCGAGCTGCGGACCCTCCGGTCCGAGGGGAACTCCGCCGGGCCGGAACGAGCGCGCATCCATCGGGCCCGGATCATCAACGCGTTCGGGTCGTGTTTCACCGGCGTCGTCCTGGTCGTCGTGATGATCACCAAATTCACGCACGGCGCCTATCTGGTGGTGTTCGCGATCCCGGTGCTGGTGCTGATCATGTACGCCATCCACCGGCACTACTCCCGTGTCCGCGACGAACTGACCATCGCACCCGACGACGAGGAGACGCTGCCGACCCGGGTGCACGCGGTGGTGCTGGTGTCGGGCTGGCACAAGGCGACCCGCCGCGCGGTGCAGTTCGCCCGCGCCACCCGGCCGGACGTGCTCACCGCCATCACCGTGAACGTCGACGACTCCGACACCCGCGAGCTGACCCGGGACTGGGAGCGCGCCGGGGTGCAGATCCCGCTGAAGGTGGTGGAATCGCCCTACCGCGAGATCACCCGCCCGGTGGTCGACTACATCAAGCGGGTGCGGCAGGCCCGGCCGCGCGATGTGGTCGCGGTCTACATCCCCGAATACGTGGTGGGCCGCTGGTGGGAGAACCTGCTGCACAACCAGAGTTCGCTGCGGCTGAAGGCGCGGCTGCTGTTCGTGCCGGGCGTGATGGTGACCAGCGTGCCCTACCAGCTGCATTCGTCCGACGGGCACAGCGACGAGCGGGTGCAGCACACGCCGGGCGAGGTCCGGCGCGGCATCACCGGCTGAGCATCCGGGCCAGCGGGGCCAGGCGGTCGCGCTCGCCGGGGGTGAGCGCCGACAGCCGGGCGGTGATCGCGGTGTCGAGGGCGTCGCGGATGCGGGTGCGTAGTTCGTCACCGGCGGTGGTGAGCCGGATCCGGGTGATCCGGCGGTCGTGCCGGTCGGGGGCGCGGTCGAGCACTCCGCGCTGCTGCAACCGGTCGACCATGCCGGTGACATTGGTCTTGTCGCAGCCGAGCCGGGCGGCCACCTCGCCGAAGGACGGTTCCTGCCGGCTGAGCAGGCACAGTAGCTGGGTCTGCTGGCTGGTCAGGCCGAACTGCCGCGCGACCTCGGCGTAGAGCACCGCGGTCTCGCGGTGCAGGGTCATCGCCGCGGTGACCAGGTCCGCGGCGGCCTCGTCACCACTCATGCCGCACAGTCTACGTGCTCGACTGTTGACATCCTCCTCTTTATTGGTTGATGATCTCGACTATCGAGAAGCTCTACTTCAGGGAGGACACCATGACGGTCGCACTGATCACCGGGGGTTCGCGCGGGATCGGGGCCGCGATCGCCCGCCGGCTCGGCGCCGACGGCGTGCGGGTGGTGGTCAACTACCGCGAGAATGCCTCCGCCGCAACGGATGTGGTGGCCGATATCGAGGCCGCCGGTGGCGCCGCGGTGGCCGCGCGCGGCGATGTGGCCGATCCGGCGCAACTGCTCGGCCTGTTCGATCTCACCGAAGGCACCTTCGGTGGGCTCGACATCCTGGTGGTCAATGCGGGCACGGCCCGGTTCGCGCCGATCGCCGACACCACCGACGCGGATTTCGACACGATGTTCGCGATCAACACCCGCGCGACCTTCGTCGCGCTCCGAGAGGCCGCGCGGCGCATCCGTGACAACGGCCGGATCGTGGTGGTCTCCAGCGGTTCGACGGTTACCGGGCGGCCCGGGGCCGGCGCGTACGCCGCCAGCAAGGCCGCCGTCGAGCAGTTGGTGCGCGCGGCCGCCGCCGAGCTCGGCCCGCGCGGGGTCACGGTCAACAGCGTGCGACCCGGCGCCACCCGCACCGATGCGCTGCGGGTGGACGCGGCGGCGCTCGCACGACTGGCCGCCGAGGTGCCGCTGCGGCGGATCGGCGAGCCGGAGGACATCGCCGCCGTCGTCGCCTTCCTGGCGTCCGCCGACGGCGGCTGGATCACCGGTCAGCACCTGCACGCGGGCGGCGGCTTGTTCTGAGCTATCAAGCGCCACAGGTGATTTCGGTCACCGGCTTTCCTTCAAAGCATGATTCGCGGGTACTCCGGTTGCATGACCGACGGGGCAACTCGAGAATCTGCCCTGAGGAGGGCAGCAGGTGCACAATCCCGATACACCCATCGTGCTGTCGGTCGTCGTCCCCGCTCTCGACGAAGCGACGGCGATCGTGGCCACCCTGGATCGGCTGGTCGCCCAGCAGGCCGTCGACGAGGTGATCGTCGTCGACAACGGCAGCACCGACGGCACCCAGCGGATCGTCCGCGACTATCAGGCCGGGCAGCCGAAGGTGGTGCTGGTCGAGGAGAGCCGGCGCGGCGTCGCGCAGGCCCGCAACACCGGATTGGACGCGGCGCGTGGCGATTTCATCGCCCGCACCGACGCCGACACCCGCGTGGCCGAGAACTGGGGTGCGGTGATCCGCGGCTATTTCACCGAACATCCCGACACTGCCGCGCTCACCGGCCTCACCACCTATTACGACTCACCGGTGGGATTCCTGCTGAAACTGGGCTACCGCATCCAGATCCGGCGCGGGAAGCTGGGCGGGCAGGTCGGCAACATGCACGGCCCCAACATGGCCGTCCGCCGCACCGCGTGGCAGCAGGTCCGCGAGGACACCTCCACCAGACCGGACGTGATCGACGACCTGGATCTGGCGCTGTGCCTGTGCAAACGGGGCCTGCGCATCGATCAACTGCTGGACATGCTGGCCGAGACCTCGGCCCGCCGCCGCCACACCAGTCCGCGGCGCTGGTGGGACTTCCAGCTCAGCGGCCTGCGGACCATCCAGGAGCAGGGCTTGCAGGTGCTGCCCTACCACCGATTCTTCGTCGTGATGGCCTGGTTCGCGCACACCGTGCAATGGCCGCTGTACCGGTGCTGGGATTTCGACCGCCGCCGGTTCACGCTGCGCCGCCGGGCCGCCCGGGCCTTCCCGCTCGCCCGGCCGAGCTGACCTCCGGTTCCGCTTGCCGCGCAGAGCGATTCACGATCGGATAGCCCGCGCACAGCAGCGCCGCCCAGATCGCCCCGACGATCAGGGCGGTGCGCCCGCCGTCGGTGCGGAACAGCAGCACGACCACCAGCGCCAGGAAGGCCAGCGCGACGACAGTGGTGACGGGGGCGCCCGGTAGCCGGTAGTCCGCGGCCGGCAGCGCGCCGCGGCGCACCCGGCCGCGATAGATCCAGTGGCACACCAGGATCACCGCCCACACCACGATGATGCCGACCGTGCTCACCGAAGTGATGTAGGTGAAGGCCCGATCCGGGGAGAGCACGTTGACGATCACGCCGATCACCATCACCGCCGCCGACACCGTGATGCCCGCCCACGGCACCTGCCGCCGGCTCAGCCCGCCGAGCGCGGCCGGCGCCTCACCGCGCGACGCCAGGCTGCGCAGCATCCGGCCGGTGGAGTACAGCCCCGAATTGCAGGACGACAGCGCGGCGGTGAGCAGGACGAAGTTGATGATGCCCGCCGCACCCGGAATGCCGATCTCGGCGAACACCTCCACGAACGGGCTGCGACCGGCGTGGAAACTGCGCCAGCTCGCCACCGACATGATCACCACCAGCGCGCCGACGTAGAACAGGCCGATGCGCAGCGGCAGCGAGTTGATCGCCTTGCGCAGCGTGCGTTTCGGATCGTGCGCCTCCCCCGCGGTGACCCCGACCAGTTCCACGCCGACATACGCGAAGACCACGATCTGCAAGGCCAGCAGCGCCTGCCCGAACCCGTGCGGGAACACCCCGCCGTCGGCCCACAGATTGCGGACCGTCGGATTCGGCGCGTGGCCGACGTGGAACGCCAGCACCGCGATACCGATCGCGATCATCGCCAGGATCGCGGTGACCTTGATGGTGGAGAACCAGAACTCGCCCTCGCCGAACAGCCGCACCGAGATCAGATTGGCCACGAACAGCACGCCGAGCACCACCAGCGCGGTGATCCACTCCGGAATCGCGAACCAGTAGCGCACATACTTCCCCGCCACCGTGATCTCGGCCATGCAGGTGGACGCCCACACCGCCCAGTAGGTCCAGCCGGTGGCGAAACCCGCGAAGCGGCCGAGGAATTCGTTGGCGTACTCGGCGAAGCTGCCCGACACCGGGCGGTAGGTGAGCAGCTCCCCCAGCGCTCGCATGATCACGAAGATGACCAGCCCGGCCGCCAGATAGCAGAGGATCAGCGCCGGGCCGGCCTGCTCGATGGCCCCACCGGAACCGTAGAACAGCCCGGTCCCGATCGCGCCGCCGATGGCGATCATCTGGATGGTCCGCGGGGTCAGCCCGCGCCGATAGCCCTCGCCGCCCGCACCCGGCACGGCGGCCGCGACCGCGCCGCCTCCTGCCTCCCGGTTCATGGTCATGGTCGGCACGCTACCGCCCGGCTACGACAGAATCGCGTCCGGCTCGCAGCGCCCCTTCCCGATTAAGACAGGCAAACTTGCAAGTTTTCCTGCCCTTCCCTACGCTGGGCCCGTGCCCGAATCAACTCCGGCGAACCCGCCGGAATCCGCTCCGCACACCCCCGAGCAGGTCGCGGCCGCCGCCACCGAGCTGCGGGTGGTGGCCGGTCGGCTGCTGCGGCAATTGCGCGCGGCGCGCGCCGATTCGGAGCTCACCATGTCGCAGGCGGTGGTCGTCGGCAGGCTCGCGGAGGGTCCGTCCAGCGTCGCCGATCTCGCCCGCGCCGAACGGGTACGGCCGCAATCCATGCGGGCCACCCTGGCCGTGCTGGAAGAACTCGGCCTGATCACGCGCACACCGCACCCGACCGACCAGCGCAGCGTGCTGATCTCGCTCACCGAATCCGGTCACCGGCTGCGGCGCGCGACCGAGGACGCCAAACAGAGCTGGCTCACCCGGACCATGTCCGAGCGGCTGACCCCCGGCGAACTGGACCGCCTCACCAAGGCGGTCGACCTGTTGCGCCGGCTCGTCGAGCCCTGATCCGCGCGTTCGGATCGGGCTCGGCCCCAACACCTTTCACCCATATCAACACGCAGCACCGATACCGGAGGATTCCACCGTGACCGCACCCCTGCTCGACCCTGCCACCGCCCTGGTCGTCATCGATCTCCAGCGCGGCATCGTCGGCGCCCCCACCGTGCCGAATCCGATCGAGGACGTCATCGCCCGCAACGTCGAACTGACCACGGCCTTCCGCGCCCGCCGGCTGCCGGTCGTACTGGTCCGGGTCAGCTTCGCCGCCGACGGCGGCGACGTCCCGCCCGGTCGCACCGCCGGCCCGAGCCGCGGCGGCGCCCTGCCCGCCGACTTCGACGTGCTGATCGACGAACTCGACGTCCAGCCCACCGACATCATCGTCACCAAGCGCAACTGGGGCGCCTTCTACGGCACCGACCTGGACCTGCAACTGCGCCGCCGCGGCGTCACCGGCATCGTGCTGACCGGCGTCGCCACCACCTACGGCGTCGAATCCACCGCCCGCTCCGCCCACGAGCACGGCTACCACGTGGTCGTCGCCACCGACGCGATCGCCGACCGCACCGCCGAAGGCCACGAACACGCCGTCACCCGTATCTTCCCCGCGCTGGGCCGCACCGCCACCACCTCCGAGATCCTGGCCGGCCTGCCCGCGACCGTCGACGCCTGACGCACGGCCCGATCCGGACAGCCGAGGCCCGGTCCGCCCCGGCACAGCCGAATAAAATTCATCTCGGTAACGTTCGACCCGACGTGCGAACGGGCTGCGAGTACCGCCGGGCGGAGACCGTTCCGGTCCACCTCCGGGCCGGGATCCACGGGGCCGAGGCCGGTGGCCGTCCCCGGAACCCTCGAGCGCGAACAGGCCCTGCCACACCGTGGTGGCGGCCGAATCATCCTGTCAGAGAGGCGGATCCAGTCGTGCCGAAGAATCCTCTCCGCGCGCTGGGGCGGGCGATCGCCAATCGCCCCGCGGCGATGCGGGCGGCCCCGCTGATCATCCGGGTCGAGCGGTTCGTGCGGCGGCTGACCGGCGGCAAGCACGGCGTGCTCGACGTGGCCGGGCTGCCGTCGATGGAGTTGACCGTCACCGGCCGCAAGTCCGGTGTACCGCGCACGGTGTCGCTGCTGTACGTGCCAGACGGCCCCGGCGCCTACCTGCTGGTGGGCTCCAACTGGGGCAGGCCCGGCCACCCCTCCTGGTCGGCCAACCTCAACGCCGCCGACCGCGCCGAGATGCACAGCGGCGGTGACCGTTTCGAGGTCAAGGTGCGGCGGCTGACCGGCGACGAGCGGGACCGGGCCTGGCACCGGGCCACCACCTACTGGCCCGGCTACCTGATGGAGCAGCGCCTCGCCGGCGACCGCCGTTTCCGGCTCTACGAGCTGACCCGGATCTGAACCGGCTCACGGCACGACGGTGACCGGCCAGCGGCCCGCCTTCACCAGGCGGACCGCCACCGAGCCGACGAAGCGGTGGCCGGCGTGCTCGGACGCGCCGACCATCACCGCGTCGGCCTTGAGTTCGTCCGCGGCGCGGGCCAATTCGGCGTACGGGTCGCCGCGGCGGGTGAGGAACGTCCACGGCACCGTGAACACGTCCCGGACCTCGTCGGTGCGCCGGCGCAGCTCCTGGGCCAGGTCCTGCGCCACGTCCGCGGTGACGCTGCGGACGTCGACGCCGTAGGCGCCGGCCATCGTCAGCAGCGGTTGCACGTAGACCAGCGCCAGTTGCGCGCGCTGCCGGCGGGCGGCCCCGGCGGCATAGGCGGCGGCCCGCCACGAGGAGTCCGAACCGTCCAGGCCGACCATGATCACACGGGGGCCGTCGGTGCCCAGTTCGAAACCGGATTCGGCGATGGGCGCCCACTCCGGCGTCCGCTCCTCGGTCATGATCCGAGCTTAGAACAGACCGCCGGTTCCGGATCGCGGCGGTATGCCCGATTCACCGACGGGCACCGGGTCAGCCGAGATACTTGCCGTACCAGTCCCCGACCCGCCGCCACGCCTCCGCGGCGCCCGCCGGGTTGTAGCGTGCGCCGGTGTCGTTGAAGAAGGCGTGATCGGCGCCCTCGGCGACGAAGACGTCGTGCGGCAGGCCCGCCTTCTCCAAGGCGGCGATCGCGGCCGGGCGGGTGGCGCCGACACGCTGGTCGAGCCCGCCGTAGATCGCCAGTACCGCCGCCTCGGCCTGGGACAGATCACCGCCGTCGGGGAACGGGCCGTAGAACGGGGTCGCCGCGGCCAACTCCGGGGTGCCGTGCGCCAGCAGCAACCAGACCAGCCCGCCGCCGAAGCAGAATCCGGTGGCGCCCAGCTTCTTTCCCGGCAGCCGCCGCCCGAGTTCGGCCACGCCCGCCTGCAGGTCCGCGACGAAGCGGTCCTGCGGGATCTTGCCCAGCGCCGCGGTGGCGGCCGCGGTGTCGGTGAAACTCGCGGTGCCGCCCTCCTCCGACAGCAGGTCGACCGCGAGCGCGGAGTACCCGGCGCCCGCGAACCGTCCGGTCACCGAGCGGATGTGGTCGGTGAGCCCGGTGTTCTCGTGGATGACGAGGACACCGCCGCGCGGCTGCTTCGCCTCCGCCCACGCCCCCTGTACCGTCCGGCCGTCGGGGCCGGGGAAGGTGACCGGCGCGGTGGGCAGCGCGGCGGCGGATCCGGGCGGCGCCGAGGTGGCGGCGGAGGTCGGTGCGGCAGTGGATGTTCCGGTCACGGCGGTATCGGAGTTGTTCGAACAGGCGGCCAGCAGCGCGACGGCGGCGGGTGCGCTCAGGCCGAGCAGGCCCAACCGGCGCAACGCCTCCCGGCGTCCGACCAGACCGTCGGCGTGATCGTGGGCGATTTCCTCGGCGATATAGCGCTGCAAGGGCTCCATGCCCCACACCCTAGGAGCCGGGCCCGGCCCGGTCGAGGGACGCGCCGTGGCGCCGCTGTGATCGACAGCGACCTCACAGGTGATCTTGCCGCACAGCGGAATTCACAACGGCGCGCCGGAGAGACACCCAGACTTTACGGCGGCTAACATCCCCGAAACCTGCCCTGTCCAGACTTTAGCTCACCGTTTGTGATCCGTCCCACGTCCGATCCGTCCCACGTCCAGGGCCACAGACGTCGAGCTCCATCCAAGGGGGCGGCCCCGCGCGACGAGCCCGCCCGAGTGTCGGCAGAGAGGGCGCCGATCATGAATCCCTATCCCGATTGGCTCAACCCGGGCGACAACGCCTGGCAGTTGGTGGCCGCCACGCTCGTCGGGCTGATGAGCATCCCCGGTATCGCCATCCTGTACGGCGGTCTGGTGCAACGGAAATGGGCCGTCAACACCATGCTCATGGCCTTCACCGGGTTCTCCCTGGTGCTGGTGGTCTGGGTGCTGTGGGTGTTCAAGATGGGCTTCGGTGAACCGCTGAAGCTCGGGCCGGGCATCCTGCGCGCGGCCGTCGGCGTCCCGCACACGATACTCGGCACCAGCAATCAGAATCAGGCGTCGATTCCGCTGGTCCAGGGCCTGATGCCGAACTTCAGGTTCAGTGAGACGACACTCGCCTACTTCCAGTTCGTGTTCGCCGGGATCACCCCGTTGTTGTTCCTGGGCAGCGTGATCGGGCGGATCAACTTCAAGGTCTGGCTGCTGTTCGTGCCGCTGTGGTCGACCTTCGCCTACGCCGTCAACGCCATGCTGATCTGGGGCGGCGGCTGGTGGGCGCAGATGGGTGCGCTGGACTACTCCGGTGGTTACGTGATCCATTTGGCCGCAGGCACTTCCGGCTTCGTCGCCGCCGCGGTGATCGGCCCCCGGCTGGCCCGGGACCGGCAGCACGCGGCACCCAACAACCTGCCGATGGCCGCCGCCGGGGCCGGCATCCTGTGGCTGGGCTGGAACGGCTTCAACGGCGGCGACATGTACTTCTCCGGCGCCAATGCCTCACTGGCCGTGATCAACACCAACCTGGCCACCGCCGTCGCGCTGCTCACCTGGGTGGTCTGGGACATGCTCGCCGGGCCGCAGCGCAAGCCGACCTTCCTCGGCGCGGTCAACGGCATGATCACCGGCCTGGTGGCGATCACCCCGGCCGCCGGCTTCGTGAACAGCTTCGGCGCCCTGATCATCGGCGTGGTCGGCGCGACCCTGGTGTGGTTCTCCTGGAACAAGCTGGGCCGCACCAAACTGTTCAGCAAGGTGGACGACGCGCTCGGTGTGGTGCACACCCACGGCGTGGCCGGTCTGGCCGGCGGTCTGCTGGTCGGCGTGCTGGCCGATCCGAAGGTGACGGTGTACTTCGGCAACGGAAAGGACGTGCAGGACTTCACGACCAGCGGCTGGCTCTACGGTCATCACCCGAAACAGCTGCTGTGGCAGGCGGGTGCGGCGCTCACCGTCATCGTGTGGGATGCCTTCGTCACCTTCGTACTGCTGCGTTTCCTCGGCCTGTTCATGAAGTTGCGGATGGACGACGCGACACTGGAATCCGGCGATCTGGCGGTGCACGACGAGGAGGCGTACCCGGACGAGAGCCTGATCTCCGCGCACAGTGTCCCGGCCGCCGCGCCACCGACGGCCGCCACCGACGGGAAAGCCGCTGCGGCGGAACCTGTTTCGGGCTGACGCCGAACCCGCCCCGGGCCGGCCGAGTGGAATCGGCCACAGCCCCGGGCGGAATCGGTCACGGGCCGAGGCGGATTCGTCTCGGCCCGGCCGACGGCACGAGCACAGGCGGTGACCGGTCGCGGACCGGTCACCGCCTGTTCCCGCCTCCGAAGCGCTTGCACCGCTTCAGCTCTCGATCCTGCGCAGCAGATCGCGCAGGGTGCGCAACTCCGCCGGGGACAGTCGCGCCAGCGCCGCCGGTGGCGGGTCCGGGGTGGCGAGCGCCTCGGCCAGCACCAGCTGCCCGGCGGTGGTGATGGACACCAGCTTCGAGCGCCGATTGCCCGGATCGATCTCGCGCACCACCAGTCCGCGCTCCTCCAGATCGTTGACGGTGACCGTCGCCGCGGGCGGATCCATCGCCGCCGCGCGGGCCAGATCCTTGACCGTCATCGGCCCCTGCGCGATCCGGCGCAGCACGCGGATCCGGCTGAACGCCATGCCCGTTCGATCGACCACCGCTCGCTTCCACTGATCCCGGCTGTCGGCGACGGCATGGGTGAGCAGCGCCCAGACCTCCTCGCCGAGTTCCGGATCGGAGTCCGGCGCCGCGGGCTCATACGGCATGGCTGGGAACCTTCTGTTCGAGCAGTGGGGCGACGCGTTCGCGGGAGCGCAGCGCCCAGTCGGTGCTCGCGGCGACACCCAGTGCGACGATACCGGCGGCGAGCGCGCCCAGCACCCACCACAGCCCGGTATCGGAGAGCACCCCGGCCAGCGCCACCCCGATGCTGACCCCGACCTGACGGCTGGTGGACGCCACCGCCGAGGCCGCCCCGGACCGATCGGCGGGCATCCCGCTCACCGCCGCCGTGGTGATCGGCGCGTTCACCAGGCCGAATCCGGCGCCGAGCACCGCGAACACGATCAGCAGCCACCACACCGGGGTGGTGGGGTCCAGCCGGGTCAGCGCCAGGGCGGCGGCCGCCATCAGCACGCCCGCGGCCACCAGCGACGGCCGGGTGCCGTAACGCCCCACCAACCGGCCCGACAACGGCGAGCAGACCAGCATCCCGAGCCCCATCGGCAGATACAGCAGCCCGGTGTGCACGGCCGAGAAGTGCCGTGTGCCTTGCAGATACATCGAGGCGGTGAACAGGAATCCGCCCAGTCCGGCGAAGGCGAACACGGCCGTCACGGTGGCCGCGGTGAACGGGAAACTGCGGAAGAACCGGGGGTCGATGAACGGCGAGGCGTGCCGCCGCTCGGCCCAGAGGAAGGCGGCGAGCGCGAGCGCGGTCACCACGAAGATCAGCGGCTTGCGCTCGATGAGCCCGAACACCAGGGTGAACATCACCACCATCGCCAGCAGCTGACCGGCCGGATCCACCCCGCGCCGGCGCGCGGACTTCGATTCCGGCACGAACACGGTGGTGAGCACGAAGGCCAGCAGGCAGATCGGCAGATTGATCCAGAACACCGACCGCCAGCCGAACGCCCCGATCAGGACGCCGCCCACCATCGGACCCATCGCGGTGGAGATACCGACCACCGCACCCCACACCCCGATCGCGCGGGCCCGCTCGACCCGCCCGGTGAACACCGTGGTGATGATCGACATCGCCACCGGATTGAGCATCGACCCGCCCACGGCCTGCGCGAACCGCGCGCCGATCAGCACCTCCACAGTGGGCGCGAGGCTGCACAGCAGCGAGCCCAGCGCGAACACGGCCAGGCCGATGCGGAACACCAGTTTCCGGCCGAAGCGATCGGCGGTGGCGCCGGACAGCAGCAGCAGGCTGGCCAGGGTGAGGGTGTAGGCGTCGATGATCCACTGCAACCGCGACAGCGGGGCATGCATCTCGGTGCGGATCGTGGGGATCGCGACGTTCACGATCGTCGCGTCCATCGACACGATCAGCAGGCTGAGGCAGCACGTCAGCAGGACGACGGCCTTGCCGCGGGCACTCAGGTCCGAAACAGTTGTATGCACACAACTATTGTGAGTAGACAACTATCCGAAGGCAAGACCCCGGGCCCGCTGTGCCGCAGATCACCGGCGAGCCCGGACGCCGCGAGTCCGCTGTTTGTCACTTCACCGCCCGGGTATTGGCTGAAGAGAGCGTTCCAGGACAACGTTGGAGTGAACAATGATTATTCTCATCGGATTGATTCTGCTGATCGCGGCGATCGTGGTCGGGGCCTCGGCCATCGCCGCCAACAACGATCAGGCCCACATGCTGACCGGCCATTTCACCATCTTCGACCACGCGTTCAGCGGCTCCCAGGGCCAGCTGTTCGCGGCGGGTGCGGGGGTGGGCGCGGTCGCGATGCTGGGCCTGGTGCTGCTGCTCGGCGGCGCGTTCGGCACCTCGCGCAAGCACGCGCAGACCCGCCGGGAGCTGCGCAAGTCGCGGCGGGAGATGACCGCCGCGCAGCGCGATGTGAGCAAGCCGGTCGCCAAGCCCGCCAAGTCCGCCGCGCCCGCGGCGAGCTGACCCCTACCGATCGATCGTGAATTCCGGTGAGGCGCCGGTGAATCGAGTCACCGCGCCACCGGAATCACGGCTGTCTCCGGTGTATTCGATCCGATAGCGGCCGGCGGCCGTGCCCGCGGGAACCGTCCACCTGATCTCGATCAGCGAGGCGGCGGGCTGGCCGTCCGGCCGCGACCAGTGCAGTTCGGTACACCAGTCGTTGTCGTCGAACACCCGGGCCCAGTCGCCGCCTGCCTGCTGCTGTACCTCGAAATACGTTCCGCCGGTGTGCAGATCGTTGTTCGGATGAGCGCCGGCGAAGGTGACCGACACGGTCTGCCCGGCCGCCGCGGACGGCGGCGGCGCGGCCACCACATCCCCGAATCCGTGCCCGGCGGCGGGCACGTCCGGCGGCACCGCCGGCAGCAGATCCGGTTGCGGGCCCGAGGTCCAGTCCAGCGGCGCCGGGCCCCGGCCCGGATCCACCCGGGCGGCCAATGCCCGTGCCAGCCGGTCGAATTCCTGCATGTAGGCCGACAGCGTCCAGCGGCCGAACAGCGTCTCCCCGCCCTCGTACTGCTGCGACGCGTACTCCTCCGGCGTGGTCACGTAGCCGCAGTAGCCGTTGGCGTAGCCCTGCATCAGCACATTGCCCAGCGGCACACCCAGCGCGCGGGCCACCAGCCGCCGGATCCGCAGCCCGGACACCACCGTGTACTCGGCCGGCCCGGAGGCCAGCACCAGATCACCGATCCGCACGATCTGGATCGGCACCACCAGCGGCACCCACGGCCGCGGCGGCAGGATACCCAGCGGGACCGCGATCAGCTTGGGCGCCTGGGCATCTCGCATCCACTGCTCGATCGGCGCGGACACGCCGCCGAGCGCGGACACCACCGGGTTCGTCTCTCCCTCGAACAGGAAGGGCAACTGGGTGTTCCAGTTGTCCTCCGAACTGGTGGCCGCGGCGGCCGCGCCCATCATCGCCGGGGTGGTGCGGGCCGGTTTGCCATCGGGGGTGTAGTCGCCGTCGATCGCGGTGTCGCCCATGTTCACATAGCGCAGGACCGCGTCCACCCCGCCGACGGCCATCGCCCGCGCGCCCGCGAACGCCGCCCGACCGGCCTGATACTGCCGCTCCCCGATCAGCGCGCAGTTGACGCGGTCGTCCTCCGTCGGCCCGGTCGGATGCCACGGGCGCACATCCAGATTGGGGGTGATGTCGCCCGCGTTGGTCTGCGCGAAGGCGGCCACGAAGGCCGCCGGGCCGGCGCCGGGCCGCATGCCCCTCTCGTCGTGCTCCCAGCGATAGCTGGCGTAGCCCTTGTTGTCCGCCGAGATCAGGGTGTTGTGGTCGGTGAGCGAGGTGCCGTGGGTGGCGAACCAGGTGATCGCGCCGACGTCCCGGCCACCCTGGCGCAGCCGCAGCACCGTGACCGCCGGGTCGACGGCGTCGGGGAATTCGGCCTTGTCCTCCGGCGGGTTCAGTTCGAACGCCACCCGGGACCGGTTGGCGCCGGCGTCGTGCAGTTCGCCGTGCCCGAGCAGCACGGTGCCCGGTGCCAGCCGGTCGTGCGCGGCCACGACGGCGGCGACGATCCCGCTCACCTCGGCCTCGTGCGAATTGCGCCGGAATCCGTAGGCGGCCAGCGAATAGGCGTACTCCCGGGCCGTGCCGCCGCAGGAGTTGTGATTGTGGGTGGCGTTGAGATTGACGTTGCGCTCGGTGTACAGATCACCGAAACGCTGTGCGAGCCGCTGCAACACCGCCAGATGCACGGACTGGAACAGGCACGCGATGTCGGCGTTGACGAACACCACCCGCCCGCCGGTGATCCGGTCCACGATCACGTACGCGCGCGCCCAGCAGCGGCTGAGCAGACCGGTGGCGACCTGGTCCAGCTCCGAGTAGCCCATCATGCCCTGCCCGGCGACGGCGCCGGTGACGTCGGCCATGCCACAGCCGATCAGATAGTCCTGGCCGTCACCGGTCGCCGGTGCGGCCGGGGCGGCGCCGGCGGCGGCGATGCCGGCCACGCCCAGGGCAGCGGTGGTACCGGCCAGCACGGATCGCCGGGAAACCGTCACGGGGCAGCTCCTTCGGGTGGGATTGGAACCTGTTCCGGCCGAAATCTCTGCACGCACCATACTGGTCGTCTGACCAGTACGCCACTTTTCCACCGCGGACCCCCGCATCCCCACTGTCCGAGACAGCTGTTCACCGATTCGCCCTTGTATCGAAACCTGCCGCGGCGGCATGATCGGTGCCGGTCCCCCGATAAAGACAAGCGCCCGGCAGGATCGGTCCCCTTGATCCTGCCGAGCGCTCGGCGTTCGATCGTTCCCCGGGCAAGCCCCCGACCCGTCGTCCGGCGGTCGCGTGACCCGGTGAATCACGAACGATCAAAAGTTAACGCCCACCGAACCCATACACAATTGCCGAGTCCGAACTCTAGGCCAGTTCGAGGTCGATTGGCAGTTGTCTCCCAGTCTGCGTACAGAACTGACAGACGTTTCCCAGGTGCGCCACGCCAATGAGCGTGCTAGATCATCAGCGAGTCGCGCGGGGCGGGTCGATCCGGGTGATCACCGTGGTCCCGTCGCGCAGACCGACACTGACCAGCTGCCGATAGGTCCGGCTGGTGTGGTCCGGGCGCGATTCGGTGATGACGACATCGAACCGGCCGTCCGGCAACGGGGTGATCTGCACACAGTGATGGGTGCCCACCGGGACGGTCGCGATGCCGGCGTCGATGGTCTGCGCGGTCGACACCCAGGCATCGGGGGCGGTCGCCGCGCGCGCCACGGCGCCGGACCGGTCCACGTAGTAGGCGTGCTGGAAGGCCAGGATCGCATCCGCCCCGGAGCCGGTGGACCCGATACCGTTGCCCCGCACCACTTCCGGCGAGCGCACCGGCTCACAGCCGGGGCCGCCGCCCAGCGCGAGATCGGCGGTGCTGGCCATGGTCGCCGGCGCCGCCTGCTGCATGCGGATCTCGAGCGACAGCACCACCCCGCCGACCACGGCGGCCGTCCCGACCACCGCGGCCGAGCCGACCAGCATCCGGCGGCGCCGTCCCGGCCGCGCCTGCGGCTGGGACGCGGGAATCATCCCGGGCCAGATCACCTGTGGCGCATCGTCGACGCGCCCCCGGCGCCGCCGACGGCGTCCGCCACGCGCCACCGACGCCAATGGTCCCCCGGACCTCGCCCCCCTGCGCTGCCCTGTCATGGCCCCACCGAACCCCTCTCCGATGTGTGACCGGTCGGTATCCACCGTCAAACATGTTGTCCTGGAACAACATTTTCACATTTGCGCCGTTCGCGCGCGGCAAATGGGCAGGCCGACGCCGATTTCCGCGCGCGACCAGCGGCTCAGCGCACCCGCAGCGGACCCGGCCGGGCGGCGCCGGAGACCGATTCCAGGAATTCCTCGAGTTCGGCGTTGAACGACAGCGGGCGCTCCAGGCTGGGCGTGTGACCGGAGTCGGCGACCACGGCCAGGCGGCTGCCCGGCACGAGGCCGGCCAGCTCCGCGGCGAGTTCGCCCCGGTCGAAGGAGTCCTCCGCACCCACCACGACCAGGCTCGGCACGGTCAGCGCGCGAGCGACGGCGGTGTAGTCGCCGCGCTCGGCGCGCCCGCGCAGGACCGCCGCCGCGCCTTCGGGATCCGCGGCCGCCATCATGGTGAGGGCGTGCTCCACCACCGACGGACGGTCGCGGATCGTGCGCGCGCCGAGCAGGTGCGGCAGGAACTCCTCGGCGTACTCGTCGACCCCCTCGGACTCCAGCCGATCGGCCAGCGCCAGGCGCTCGGCGCGGACCACCGGGCTGTCGACTCCAGCCGAGGTGCCCGACAGCACCAGGGCGGTGAGCCGATCCGGATGCGAGCCCGCGAAATCCAGGGCCACCTGACCGCCGATCGAATATCCGGTCACCGTCGCCGTCTCGGCACCCACGGCGTCGAGCACCGCGGTCAGCGCGACCGCGTGGGCGGTGAGGGGAATGGTGCCCGGGACCGGTTCGCTGTCGCCGAAGCCCAGCAGATCCACGCACAGCACCCGGTAGCCGAGCGGCACGAAGTGCACGATCTGCGGTAGCCACATGCTCTTGTCGAGCAGGAAGCCGTGGACGAACAGCAGCACCGGTCCGGCGCCGTGGTCGGTGTAGCCGACCGTTCCGTGGGGGGTGGCAACTGCTCGCATCGTTTCTCCGCTGACGCTGCGAAGGGGGGCATTTCGCCCCGCACGTTAACACCCGAACGGCGCTCGCGCGATCGATGACGGGAAATCGGTAGCGGAGAATCGCCATCGCCCGCGGCGAGTCAGTGCAGCCGGAAACCGCGCTCGCCCAGCGCCTCCCGCAATCGGTGCCGGCCGCTGAGGCTCGCCCCGGAGGCCAGCCGGGCCAGTACCCGGGCGGTCCAGGAGTGCTGTTGCCGCTGATCGGCGTAATATTCCGCCAGGCGCGGCTCGTAATCGGTGATGGCATCCAGTTGTGGTGCGGCGTCGTAGGTTTCGTGATGGAGCACCGCCCGCTGCGGCAGTCGCGGCTTCACCCCCGCCCCCTCGGCCGGATCCGGATGCCCCACCACCAGGCCGAAGACGGCGAACACCTGCTGCGGCAGGTGCAGCAGGGCGGCTACCTCTTCCGGCCTGTTGCGCAGCGCACCCACGAAAACCGTGCCCAGGCCCAGTGATTCCGCCGCGACGACGGCATTCTGCGCGGCCAGCGCGGCATCCACGAAGCCCACGTAGCTGGATTCCAGATAGTCGGCGCCCTCCAGCGGCACCCCGCGCGCATCGGCGAGCTGCCGCAGCCGCCCGAAATCCGCGGTCCACACCAGCAGCACCGGGGCCTGCGCGATATGCGCCTGCCCGCCGGCCAGCTCCGCCAGCCGCGCCCGCCGCTGCGGATCCCGGACGGCGATCACGCTCCAGACCTGGAGATTGGACGAGGTCGGCGCCGACTGCGCCGCGGACACCAGCAACCGCAGGGTCGCGTCGGAGACCGGCTCGTCCAGGTACTGCCGCACCGAGTGATGGCTGTGCAGCAGGTGCAACACGGGATTCCACTGGTCCGGCTCGCCGATCGCGGGATCGCGGTAGCGCTGCCGGAGAACGTCACGGGCGGACGGCACGGTCTGGGTCATGTATCGATCCTCGCGCGGTGGCTGCCCTCCGGTCGGCGGTTGGGGTCATCATGATCGAAACGCCGAATCCCGGCCGGCTGACAGGAGTGTGGTCGACGATGACTGCCGAGACGTCCGTGCTGACCCGGGCACTGGGCCTGCTGGCCGCCTTCGACACCGGGCATCCGGTGCTGAAACTGGCGGATCTGGCCGATCGCGCGGAGCTGCCGCAGACGACCGCGTACCGGTACGCGACCGACCTGGTGCAGTGGGGCGCGCTGGACCGGGCGCCCGGCGGCGGATATCAGATCGGGCTGCGGATGCTGGAGGTCGCCGCGCACTGCCCGCGCGGGCGGCCGCTGCGCGATGTGGCGCTGCCGTACATGGAGGACCTCTACGAGGCCACCCACCAGAACGTGCAACTGGCGGTGCGCGACGGCGACGAGGTGATGTACGTGGAATTCCTGGCCGCCCGCAACGCCGTCGCGGTGAAGACCCGGATCGGGGCGCGCTGGCCGCTGCACGCGACCGGGGTGGGCCTGGCGATCCTCGCCCACTCCCCCGCCGAGGTGCTCGACGAGGTGCTGGCCCGGCCGTTCGCGGTGTTCACGCCGAAGACGATCGATGATCCGGACCGGCTGCGCCGCGCGCTGGCCGAGGTGCGCCACACCGGCGTGGCGATCAGCGACGGGCAGGTCACCCTGGACGGGTACTCGGTGGCCGCGCCCGTGTTCGGCCCGGACGGCCGGGTACTGGCGGCGGTGTCGATCGTGGTGCCCGCCGGGGACGCGAAGCGGTCGGCCTGGGCCCCGGCGGTCCGCACCGCCGCCAACGGCATCAGCCGCGAACTCGGCGCGCCGACCACGCCGGCCCGGCGGCGGCCCGTGCACACCGCCCCCGGACGCTGAACCCCCGCTCACCGCGGCGTCCGGCCCTGGTGACCCGGCCGGCGCCGACTTCCGTCCACCGGAAGTGTGTCTTGGCTCACGCCGGGGGGCGGTCGCAGGCTGAAGGCATGAGTCCTTCCACCACCATCATTCGCGACCAGTGGTACGTGGCCGCCTACGCCGCCGAGATCGGGACGGAGTTGTTCGCCCGGACCATCTGCGACGAGCCGCTGGTGTTCTTCCGCGCCGAGGACGGCGAGGTGGTCGCGCTCGCCGACCGCTGCGTCCACCGGCGCTACCCGCTGTCGAAGTCGCGCCGGGCCGAGGGCGACCGGATCGTCTGCGGCTATCACGGCTTCACCTACGACCGCACCGGCGCGTGCGTCGCGGTGCCGGCGCAGACCCGCATTCCGCGCAGCGCGCGGGTCGCCGCTTATCCGGTGGTGGAACAGGATTCGTTCGTCTGGGTGTGGATCGGCGATCCGGAATCGGCCGACGCCACCGCGATTCCGCGGGCACCGTGGCTGGTCGCCGACGGCTGGACCACCCTCCGCGGCTTGCAGACCATCCAGGGCCGGCACGCCCTGCTGATGGACAATCTGATGGATCTGTCGCACGAGACCTACCTGCACGGCGGACACATCGGCACCCCGGAGGTGGCGGAGACGCCGATCGTCACCGAGGTCGACGAGACCGCGGGCGTGGTACGGGTGTCGCGGCACATGGACGACGCGCAGTGCCCGCCCTTCTACGCCGAGTCGACCGGCCTCACCGGCCGCATCACCCGCTGGCAGGACATCGAGTTCCAGCCGCCGTGCCTGTACCGGCTGCACTCCCGCATCGCGCCGCAGGGCCAGTATCCGCCCGCGGGCTATCGCCCCGGGGTGGACCACGACCGCGATCCCGGCGCCTTCCACACCGAGATCGTCTACGCCCTGACCCCGGAGACCGAGCATTCGGTGCACGACTTCTGGATGGTGGCAAGGGATTTCGCGATCGACGACCCGAAGGTCACCGACTATCTGCACGACAGCAACCACACCGTGGTGATGCAGGACGTGGTGGCGCTGAACCTGGTCGAACAGACCGTCGCCGAGGACGAGCGGCGGCTCGGCGGCGTGCGCGAGCTGACGATCAACATCGACACCGGCGCACTGGCCGCCCGCAAGCTGATGACCCGGCTGGCCCGCGCGCAGGCGGACGCCGACGCCGAGGCCGCGGCGGCGCGGGCATGACCGAACCGGGCCGCCACCGGATCGAATGGTTTCCGGGCACCGATCAGCTGCTCGGCGTATGCCATTGCGGCGCAACGATCATCGCCGACGATCCGATCGAGGCGTGGCAGTGGCTGCTGGGCCACCCGGACGGCCACCACGACACGGTGCCGAACCGGCCCGAGGCAGTGGGTGACCGACTCGAACCGGCACCAGCCGGCACAGTGCCCGACCGGACCATCGCGATCCCCGGCCACGCCGACCCGGCACGTCGCTGACGGGAACCATCGGCACGACGAAGCGCCCGCACCCGTGCGCCGCGCCCGGTGCACCACGCCGCGACGGCCGACGCCTCGGATCGCGGCGGCCGATGCCCCGCGTCACGACGGTCAGTGCGCCAGGTCGTACCAGACGTGCGGGATCGACCAATCCCATTCCTCGACCGGCAGCACCGGATCGGTGATGCCGTCGACGTGGATGTAATCGGTGTAGAGCTGAATGGCACCGGAGCTGCCCGCGCCGAGCAGCACCAAGCCGCGCAGGAAATAGCGCCATGCCACGGATGTCGTGATGCGTCGTCGCATCTGAACCCTCCTCGTCGGCGAAGGTTGCGCCAGTGTGGTTGCAGCGGTCGACCGATGCCGCCTGTGAGGCACGGCATCGTCGCCAGGTTCGATCTTCGCTCGCGGGGACGGTTCCGGTGTACGATTTGTCGAAATTCGCGCCGGTACTGTGACATCCGCGCCGTCCCGTGACATCCGCGCGGCCTACCCGCCGCTCGCCTGACGCGCGACCTTGGTGGCGAGCAGGTGTTCCACCTCGTCGGCGGAGAAGCCCAATTCGGTCAGCACCTCCGCACTGTGCTCGCCGACCCCGGGCAGCATCGGCCGCGGCCCGTGCGCGGCGGTGGCCGGGCCGTAGCGCAGCAGCGGCCCGATCTGCTCGAAGAATCCCCAGTCGGCGGTGTGATAGGCCAGCACCCGGCCCTGCTGCCGATTCACCGGATCGTCGAGCACCGCGCGCCGGAAGCCGTCCCGATCCAGATCCTCCACCGGCTCGGCCAGCAGACCCGGCCCGCGCAACCGCTCGACCCACGCCGCGGCGGACGCGGTGGCGAAGGCCCGCTCCAGGATCGGCTCGGCGGCCCGCGCCTCGGCATCGGCGGCGCCGCCGCGCAGCGGCGCGTACCGCTGCGGCAGCCCCGAGACCTCGGGCAGTTCCGCCAGCCGCCGCCAGCCCCGCGGATCCGGCACCACCAGCGCGAACCACTCCCCGTCCGAGCCTTGATAGAGCCGGTAGCCCGGACCGTACCCGGTCTGCGCCGCGTCCAGTTCCGGGCCGCGCACCGGTTCGCCGTCGGCCAGATAGACGCCGCTGTGCGGCAGCATCCCCGCGGCCAGCAGGCTGGTCACCACGCCGTAGCCGTGCCCGTGCGCGGCCCGGCCGTACAGCCCCGCGAGCATTCCGGCCGCGGCCAGCCAGCCCCCGGACATGTCCAGCGGAATCCAGGTCGCCGCGGTCGGATCGTTGCCCGCGCCCCCGATGGCCCGCTCGAATCCCGTCACCGCCTGCATCAGCGCGTCGTTGCCGGGCGCCTTCGCGCGCGGCCCGCTCGCCCCGAACGCACTGGCATGGCAGTACACCGCCCGCGGATTGAGCCGCGCCACGGTCTCCTCCCCGATACCCAGCCGCTCGGCGACCCCGACCCGGAAGTTGTGCACCACCACATCCGCCCCGGCCAGCAGCCGCCGCACCACCGGTTCCGCCCCGGGCGCGTTGATATCCAGCGCCAGACTGCGCTTTCCGCGCTGACAGGCCGCCACCGCATAGGCCGCGGCCCGCATCGCCTCCCCGTCCGGCGGCTCCACCTTGATCACGTCGGCCCCCAGATCCGCGAGGATCTCCGCCGCCAGCGGGCCCGCCACGAACGCCGAGAAGTCCACCACCTTCAGCCCGGCGAGCAGATCACCCTCGGCAGCAGGCGAAACCACGTGCGCGGCAGCGGCATCCACCGCCGTGCCGGGGCGGGCCCGGACCACCATCGGGGTGCCCATCGTCACGATCCGCCGACCGGCGACCGATTCCGTTGCGGCCAGGCCGATCTCGGTCAGGTGGGGGTCGGCGAGCACCTCGCCGGGGCCGAGGACCGGTTCGCAGGCGACGCCGGCGGCGCGCAGCCGCTCGACCCAGTCGGCGCGGGGGCGGGTGGCGAAGAATTCGGTCCAGCGGCGGGCGCGGTCCCCGAGCTTCCCGGTCATCTGGTCGGTGTAGTAGCCCTCGGCGCTCGGCTCGTCGCCGAGCACCCGGATCACGGCCTCGTACATGCCTTTTCCGCCGAACCACACCTGGAGCAGTTCGCCGTCGGCGCAGCGGTACAGGAAGTTCGGGAAGGTGGACCCGTGCTCCCAGTAGTACTCGACATCGGCGGCGGCGCGTTCGGAGCGGCCGATCATGCAGCCCAGGGTGGCCAGCAGCCCGTCGTAGAGCGAGGTTTCGGCCCAGCCGCCCGCGCCGGTGCGGGCGCGGCGGCCCAGCAGGGCGAATACCGAGGTCAGCAGGAGCGAGGCCGCACCCACCCCGGAGGCGTGCGCGTCGACGAAGATCGGCCCCGGCCGATGCCCGGCCAGCTGGGTGCAGAATCCCGCCCGCGCCTCGACGGCGAGCCCGTAGTCCGCGACCGCGCCGGCCGCGGTGTGGCTGGGCCGGCAGCGGGCGTAGACCAGTCCGGCGTTGTGCGCCACCAGATCCCGATAGCCGAGGCCGCGCGCCTCGACGGTGTCCTCCGGCCCGTACACCAGCGCGACGTCGGCGGCGCGCAGCAGCGCGATCGTCTCGTCGTGGTCCGCGCGCAGGATCCGCTTGCGCCGGTGCCAGACCCGGCCCCACGGCACGTCCGCGTCGATCGGCGCCGGCTCCCCGGTCACCCGGACCACGTCGGCGCCGAGTTCGGCGAGGATCATCCCGGGGATCCCACCGGCGACACCGAGCCCGAGGTCACTGGCCCCGGCCGCGACCTCCACCACCGACAGGCCCGCGCACAGCGGTTCGGTCGCGCTGCTCACCGGATCGTCCCGGCCAGCGGGGTGGTGGGCAGCTTCAGCCGGGGCAGCACCTCTTCGGCGGCCAGTCGCACGATGCCGAGGGTGTCCTCGTGCGCGGCCGGCGAGATGACGAAGTGCCGCACGCCGGCGTCCACGTATTCCTGGAGCCGGGCCGCCACCTGTTCCGGGGTGCCGGAGGGGGCGATGCGGTCGAGCATCGACGAGGGCTTGTCACCGTAGGCGCTGCCGAGGAATCCGGCCACATCCCGCCGGGCCCGGTCGCCGTCGCTGCGGACCGAGCAGTACAGGTACATCATCCACTCGAAGCCGCCGAGGTCGCGGCCGAGGGCGGCGGCCTCGGTGTGGATGGTCTGCACCGAGCGCGCGTACGCCGCCGGTGAGATCAGGTACGGCAGCCACCCGTCGCCGAGCCGGGCCGCGCGGCGCATGGCCGGTTCCTTGCGGCCGGACACGAGCAGCGGCGGCCCGCCCGGCCGCATCGCGGAGCCGGGCGCGCCCGGCGGCTGCACCGGGCGCAGCTGGAGGTTCTCGAAGGCGAAGAAGCGGCCGTCGTGGTCGACCGGATCGCCGCGCCACAGCGCGCGCAGGATGGACATGGCCTCGTCGGTGCGCGGGCCGCGCTCCTTCAGCGGCACACCCACGGCCTCGAATTCATGAGGGAACTCGCCGCCGATGCCGACCCCGACCGAGACCCGGCCGCCGGAGCGGGAGTCCAGGTCGGCCAGCTGTTTCGCCACGGTCACCGGGTGATACAGCGGCAGCACCAGCACCGCGGTACCGATCCTGACCCGTTCGGTCCACGCGGTCATCAGGGCGAGGCGGGTGATCGCCTCGCCGGTGTGGGTCGGCGGCAGCAGATGCCCGCCCTGCCAGATCGAGGTGATCGGCAACCGTTCAGCGGCCGCCAACCAGTCACGATCCGGCTCGGGGATCGCTGCGGCTCCGAAAACGATGCTGTCGCTGGACAACTCGGCTCCTTCGGCGAATGACGCTCCGATCGGCGCCCTGCGCCCTAAGATAGCAAATGCTCACTTAGAAAGAGGCTGGATTGATGGATGCGTTCGACGCGACGATCGGGATACCCCCGGCCGTGACCGAGGAGACCGAGCCGTTCTGGGCGGCGGCCGCCGAGGGACGGCTCGTGGTCGAGCGCTGCGGGGCCTGCGGCGCGGACACCTTCCCGCCGCGCGGCATCTGCCACCACTGCCGTAGCCGCGAACTCGCCGTCACCGAGATCACCGGCCGGGGCGAGGTGTACAGCCTCACGGTCAACCACCAGCGCTGGCTACCGGACCTGGCGGTCCCCTACGCGATGGTACTGGTGGAATTCCCCGAACATCCGGGTGTTCGCGTAGCCGGACGGTTGCGCGGCTGCTCCCCGGACCAGGCCGCGATCGGCATGCCGGTCGAGATCGGCTTCGAACCCGGCCCCGGCGGCCACCACATCCCGAGCTTCGTCGCCGTCGATCCGAACGGCACCGGCAACGACCCCCGGGCGGCCGCCCACTCGACCACCGGGTCCGGCCCGCTCACCCCCGCCGATGCCGTGAGCGCTGCCGCCGCGGCTCCGGCCCGAGACGCTGCCGATGCCGTGGCCGGCGGGCCGGCCGACCACAGCGTGCGGCGCGCGCCCGGCACCGGCACCGAGCTGTTCGAGCGCAAGGTGGTGATCTCCGGGGTCGGGCAGTCGGCGATCGGACGGCAGCTCGATCGGTCCGGGTTCCAGCTGACGCTGGACGCGATCCTCGCGGCGGTCGCCGATGCCGGGCTGACGCTCGACGACATCGACGGGCTGGCGATGTATCCCGGTGGCGGCGTGGCGAATCTGCCCGGCTACTCCAACGGCAGCCTGTACGAGGTGCAGGACGCGCTGCGGCTGCGCACCACCTGGCGCCAGGGGCTGGTCGAGGGCATGTCGCTGCCGTTCTACGGTCCCGCGCAGGCGATCGCCACCGGACAGGCCCGGCACGTGGTCATCTGGCGCACGGTGAAGGAGGGCAGCGCGGCCCGCAACGCCGGTGGCCGGCCCGCCTACGGGTCCACCAAACCGGTCGCGGAGGGACCGATGTCCTGGCTGCTGCCGATCGGGATGTTGTCGCCGGTCTGCCAGATCGCCCCCTACGCGACCCGCTACATGCACGAATACGGCGTCACCCGCGAACAATTGGCGTGGCTGCCGGTGACCCAGCGCGCCCATGCCGCGCTCAATCCGGATGCGGTGTACCGCAAGCCACTGTCCGTCGAGGAGTATCTGGCGGCCCGCCTGATCTCCTCGCCGATCTGCCTGTTCGACTGCGACGTGCCCGCCGACGGGGCGACCGCGATCGTGGTGTCGGCGGCGGAGACGGCCCGGGACCTGCGGGCCCCGGTGCGGATCGAGGCGATGGCCGGGGTGGTCGACGGGCGGCCGTCCTGGGAGCAGTGGGAGGACATGGGCCGGGTCGGGCACGGCACCGCCGCCGCGCTGTGGGCGCGTACCGACCTGCGACCCGGCGATGTGGATGTGGCCCAGCTCTACGACGGCTTCACCATCGAGGCGGTGTGGTGGCTGGAGGCGATGGGCTTCTGCGGCGTCGGCGAGGCGGGCGCCTTCGTCGACGGCGGCAAGCGGATCGCGCTGGACGGCGAGCTGCCGTTGAACACCTGGGGCGGGCAGTTGTCCGGCGGGCGGCTGCACGCCGGATTCGGGCACACCGCGGAGGCGGTGCGGCAGTTGCGTGGCGAGGCCGGGGAACGGCAGGTGCGCGCGGCCCGGGTGGCCGCGGTCACCAATGTCGGGGGGATCGAGGCCGGGGCGGCGTTGCTCACCGCCTGGTGAGCGGAAGTTCGGATCGGAAGATGGAGCGGGACATGACATATCGGACAGGCCGGGTCGAGGGCAAGGTGGCGATCGTGACCGGCGCCGGATCGACGCCCGGCCCGGGTGTCGGCACCGGCAAGGCGGCGGCGGTGACGCTGGCCCGGGAGGGCGCGAGCGTGCTGCTGGTGGACGTGGCGCCGGAGCGCGCCGAGCTGACCCGGCAGATGATCGAGGAATCCGGCGGCAAGGCGGCGGTCTTCGCCGGCGATCTGACCAGGGCCGCCGACGCGGAGGCGATGGTCCGCACCGCCGTCGACACCTTCGGCACCCTCGACGTGCTGGTCAACAACATCGGCCGGGCGGCGCTGGGCACCGTCGTCGACACCACCGAGGAGGACTGGGACCGCACCTTCGACATCAATCTGCGCACCGCGTTCCTGGCCAGCAAGTACGCCGTTCCGGTGATGGCGGAGAAGGGTTCCGGGTCGATCGTCAACATCTCCTCGATCTCGGCGCTGCGCGGCGACGGCACCCTCGCCTATTCCGCCGCCAAGGGCGCGTTGCAGGCGATGACCGTGGACATGGCGTATTCGCACGGCCGCCAGGGCATCCGGGTCAACGCCATCGCGCCGGGGCACATCACCACGCCGATGGTGCAGTCGGTGAGCGCGCCGGGCGCCCGCGCGAATTTCATGGACACCATGCGCGCCGAGGCCGGGCTGCTCGGCACCCCCGGCGACGGCTGGGACGTGGCCGCGGCGGTGGCGTTCCTGGCCAGCGACGAGGCCCGCTGGATCACCGGCGCGACGCTGCCGGTGGAGTCCGGTGTGCTGACCGTGACCCCGCTGATGATGGCCCCGCACCTGCGCGGAGTGCCGGATCCGGCGGAATGAGCCCGGTTGTGCAGACCCGGACGTATCATTAAAGTAAGTAAGTAGATACTTTCATCTGGCCCGCACGGCCCGACCGTCCGGTCCGAATTGCCCAATTCATCGAATCGGTCAGTGACCCTTGCGTTCCCGCCTCGCGCGGGGGCGCCCGATCCAGGAGTACAGCGTGGACGACCGGCTGATGTACCGCCGGGAATTCTTCATCGGCGGACGCTGGGTGGCGCCCGCCGGTACGGAACGACTGCCCGTCATCTCCCCGTCGACGGAGGAGGTCGTCGGCGAGGTTCCGCTCGCGACCACCGCCGACATCGACCGGGCGGTGGCCGCGGCGCGCGCGGCGTTCGACGACGGCCCGTGGCCCCGGATGACGCCGCAGGAGCGCGCCGAGGTGCTGGCCCGCGCCGCCGAACTGCTGCGCAAGCGCGAATCCGATATCGCCGGCATCACCGTCGACGAGATGGGGTGCGCCATCAGCCAGGCCAAGCAGGCTCAGACCGGCCTGGTGGCCGCGCTGTTCGACTACTACGCCGGGCTGATCCCCACCTTCGAGTTCCGCCGCACCGTCACCGTCGGCGAACGCCGCGGCCTGGTCACCAACGAGCCGATCGGGGTGGTCGCGGCGATCACGCCGTGGAACGCGCCGGTGACCCTCGCGGCCTGGAAAGTGGCCCCCGCGCTGGCGGCCGGCTGCCCGGTGATCCTCAAGCCCGCCCCCGAATCCCCGTTGAGCACCTTCGTGCTCGCGGAGGCGCTGGACGAGGCCGGGGTGCCTCCCGGCGTGGTGAACGTGGTGCCCGGCGGCCGCGAGGTCGGCGAACATCTGGTGACCCATCCGGGCGTGGACAAGATCGCCTTCACCGGATCGACCGCGGCGGGCAAGCGGATCATGAGCCTGTGCGGCGACCAGGTGAAGCGGGTGTCGCTGGAACTCGGCGGCAAATCCGCGGCGCTGGTGCTCGACGATGCCGACCTGGCCGCGGTGCTGCCGCCGCTGGTGAAGGGCGGGATGCACCTGTCCGGGCAGGTCTGCGGCGCGCACACCCGGGTGCTGATCCCCCGGGCCCGCTACGCCGAGGCGGTCGAATACGCCGCCGCGGCAGCCGATTCGGTCGTCGTCGGCGATCCGCACGATCCGGCCACCCTGGTCGGGCCGCTGGTGGCCGAACGGCAGCGGGATCGGGTGGAGAGCTACGTCGCCTCCGCCCTGGCCGACGGCGCCCGCATCGCCGCCGGCGGCCGGCGGCCCGAGCATCTGCCCAGGGGCTGGTACTACGCGCCGACCATCGTCGCCGACGCGGACAACACCATGCGGGTGGCCCGCGAGGAGATCTTCGGCCCGGTGCTGTGCCTGATCGCCTACGACGGCGACGACGAGGCGGTCAGCATCGCCAACGACTCGCCGTACGGCCTGTCCGGCGGCGTGTGGACCGCCGACGCGCAGCGCGGTCTCGAGGTCGCCCTGCGGATCCGCACCGGCAGCATCGCGATCAACGGCACCTATCCGCCGTTCCCGGCGGTGCCGTTCGGTGGGTTCAAACAGTCCGGCATCGGGCGCGAACTCGGACCGGAAGGGTTGCGAAGTTTCCTGGAACCCCGGAGCATCGGAATACCAGCCTCACTACCCTGACCCTCACTCATCGGTCCCGGTGTGCCGCAACGGCATACCGGGACCTACACGGACGGTGCACCATGACGACTGTCTCGGCCGACAACGCCTTCCTGCCCGCCAGCCTGGAATCCACCGGCCCGTGCCCGGCCCGTGCGGACTATCTGGAGTTACGGTTCGCCACCTCCGTCGGCCACTGGACCTGGTGTGTCCCGCAGCCCGGCAGCGAACCACCGGACCCGGAGGAGGAACCGGTGGACCGGCTGGCGATCGCCATGGGCCGCTACGGTATCCAGGCGTATCGGCACACCGGCGAGGGCACCGGCACGGCACTGCCCAGCGCGGCGGCGATCCCGCTGATCCTCGACGGCATCCCGGTGCGGGTCGCCCGTACGCTGATCGAATCGGGCCGCTCGGGATGACCCCCGGACCACTGCACGGGGTGCGGGTGGTCGAGGTGGCCTCGCACGTCTTCGTGCCGATGGCCGCCGCGGTGCTCGCGGAGTGGGGCGCGGACGTCGTCAAGATCGAACATCCGGGCACCGGCGACCCGTATCGGGGGCTGGTGACCAGCGGCCTGCACAAACTCCATCACGGCGCGGACGTGCAGTTCCAGGCGGCCAACCGCGGCAAACGGTCGGTCGCGGTGGACCTGAAGCGGCCCGAGGGCCGGCGGCTGCTGACCCGGCTGCTCGCCGGGGCCGACGTCTTCCTCACCAGCGTGCGTCCGGCCGGGCGGCGAGTACTGCGCATCGACCTCGACGGAATCCGGGCCGACAATCCCGCGATCGTCTACGCCTCCGGCACCGCGTTCGGTGCCGACGGCCCGGAGGCCGATCGCGGCGGCTACGACGCGGGCGCCTACTGGGCCCGCAGCGGTATGCAGCACCTGCACCGGCATCCGGCCGAGGAATATCCCGCCGCACCCCGCACCGCGTTCGGCGACGTCACCGCGGCACTGTCGATCGCCGGAGCGGTCGGCGCCGCACTGTACCGGCGGGCCACCACCGGCGTGACATCCATGGTGGACGCCTCGCTGCTGGCCTCCGGAATGTGGCAGATCCAGGCCGATCTGGTGAATTCCGTGATCGACGGCCGCAGCCCGGAACCGGCGCGGCCGGACCGCCACCGGGCCGCCAACCCGCTGATGCTGCCCTACCGCACCGCCGACGGTCGCTTCATCCTGTTGCAGTTGCTCGCCCCGGACCGGCGCTGGCCCGAATTGTGCCGGGCCCTCGGCGAACCGGCCGCGGCGGCCGATCCGCGCTTCGCGGACCTCGCCGCCCGCACCCGCAACGCCGCCGCCTGCGTGGACTGGCTGGACACGGTCTTCGCCCGCCGCACCTTCGACGAATGGCGCACGGCCCTGGCCGATTTCGAGGGCGAATGGGCGCCCGCGCAACAACCGCACGAACTGGCCGCCGACCCGCAGGTCGAGGCGAACGGCTATCTCGCCGACGTGGATCTGGGCAACGGCCACACCCTCCCCATGGTCACCATCCCCGCCCGATTCGACGGCCGCCCCGGACAACCGACCCGAGCCCCCGAGACCGGCGAACATACCGAGACGGTGCTGCTGGAACTGGGACTGACCTGGGACGACATCGCAGAACTCAAGGACCGCAAGACGATCGGCTGAACTCCCGGCCGATACCGCCGCCACCCCGTTTCCCGATTGCCCGATTCGTCCTGCGGTAACCTCGATTCGATCCGCGGGCGGGCAGCGACAGAGGTCCGGGCAGGGGCGGAGGAGGGGACCTGATGTTGAAAGCCGACGCCGACCAGCTCGAGACGCTGGCGCGCGTACTGGATGCACTCGGCGACACCGTCGACGGTATCAAGGTGCGGGGCAAGGACAACGATGTCGCGGCGAGCATGCCGGGTTCGTCGATACCCGCCGCCTGCGAACAGCTGGGTCTGCACATCGAGGGCGCCTACCTCCGGGTCGGCACGCGAATGAGGGTGCTGGCGGGCAAGATTCGCGACTGCGCCGGAAATCTGCGGATGACCGACGACGAATTCGCGCAGCAGATGCATGCTCTCGACTTCCACCCCACCGGGAGCCGCTGATGCCCTCGCGCTCGGAACTGGAACGCTGGAACCTGCGGGCGCTCGACGATTGGGCCGCCGT
The DNA here is from genome assembly GCF_020176955.2 of Nocardia sp. alder85J. Lineage (GTDB taxonomy): Bacteria > Actinomycetota > Actinomycetes > Mycobacteriales > Mycobacteriaceae > Nocardia. Next base: position 727,987 of record NZ_JAIUCZ020000002.1, on the reverse strand, counting down.
CCTGCGCACCGGAAATCAGCAGTTCCTGCAAGAAATCGACGACAGCCGTAAGTATTTCACCGATATCGGACAGGTCTGGTCCGGGGCGGCTTACCACGCCGCTTACGACCGAGTCGGCCAGGACCACGACGAAGCCCGTAAGATCTACGGCGACATCGAGGATTTCCTCGACGCGCTCACCGGCGCCACCGGCAACGTCTCCGCCCACCGAGATGTGCTGCGCACCAAAGCCGCCGACGCCGAGGCCGCAACGCTGACCGTCGCCGACGACTGGGCCGTCTCGGGGCACGACGCCGACGCTGTCCGCGCCCACCAGGATGCCGTCGACACCGCCCGCCGCGAACTCGCCCAGGCCGAAACCGAACTCGGCCGCCTGCTCGCCGCACGCGGTGAGCTCATCCGCGCCGCAGGTGATCTGTTCGGTTCCTCGATAGCGGTCGACGAGGCCGCCTCGCAGGGCGCCCGGCTCGGCGCCGAGGACGGGAAACGACTCGCCGACGCCGCCAAGACCGGAGACAAGACCGCCCTCGACGCGGTGGCCGCGGACATGCCGCAGTACTACCTCACGCCACAGGACCTGCGCGACCTCGCCGACGGCAAGCATGTCGCCACGATTCCCGCCGACGTCCAGGACTACTACCGGGAATTCTTCGACAAGTCCGGCAAGGACGGCCTGTTCGCGCTGTCGGACCAGCTCACCCAGGAAGAGACGCTCGCCCGCGGTGCCGGCTCACCGAATCCGCTCGCGGCAGGCCAGCGCGACAATCTCGCCAACGCGATCATGATGCTGTCGAACGAGCAGGTCGGCAGCACCGGCCCCGACGGCGCCTTCCGGCCCGGCGGCTACGATCAACTCCCCGACTACATGCGGCAGCTGGTCTCCGACCGGCTGGAATCCAACCCACCGACCGGACCGCTGGAGATGCGCAACCGATTCGGCGATCAGGCGAGGTTCGCGAAACTTCTCGGCGAGGCCAACCCCGGCTTCGTTCCCGGCGCCGTGACGGCCGCGCAGATGCAGATCACCGCCGCCAGCATGAGCGGATACCTCGACGGCAACAATCACGCCGCCACCGACCTCGTCGATCGTTTCCGCAACGTCGGCGCCGTCGGAATGAGCAGCGAGTACTTCGACCGGGACAAACCCCAGATCGCCGACACCGCCCGCACCTTCCTCGACCTCGGCACGCGAAACCACACCGTCGACTACGGCATGCTCAGCGACTCGACCGGCGCGGTCCACACTCCCGGTGACGTCTACGCCGACCCGAAGACCTTCCGCGAGCAGATCTTCCACCACGACTGGGGCGACAAGGGCAAGGTCGCCTCCCAGCTGTACAGCTGGGCCGGTGACCATGCCCACGACCAGACCCCCGACGGTGATCTGTCCCGCAAGACGATCGCTGCGTTGCCACACGTTCTCGCGCCTGTCGAATCCGGCAGCGGATCCGCCCTGACCGCCGGGACGGGCGGCCACACGGTATTCGAGAACAATGCCGACCTGTTCCGGAAGAACCCCGAACTGGCCTCCGGACTGTCGAAGGTGCTGTCGTCCAACCTGGATGCGCTGGCCGACCCGAACCAGATGACCTCCCTGGCCCTTCCCACCTCCGCGGATCCACACCAGTACCCCCCGCCGATCTCCAGCGAGGTGCGACTCGGCGTCGACGACGGCGACCGGCTGCTGTTCCTGGCCAACCAGTCCGAGGACGGCCGCAACCTCCTGGAGACCGGTCGCGCACTCCGCGAGGCCACCATCTACGACCAGGCGATGCGCGAGGGCGGAAACAACGTCGGGCAGTGGCTCACCGAGAACGACGCCTACACCCATCTCCGAGATCTGAACGCCCGCATGACGGCCCAGCACTACAACGCACTGTTCTATCAGGACGACACGAACGCCACCGACACCGCCAAGCATCTACAAGAGGTGTACGACAGCAAGCAGCAGGCCGCGGAGGTCGCCAAGGAGATCATCAGCGACGTCCTCCCGACGGACAAGGTCACCTCGCCGATCACCGATCTGCTGCCCAGCGTGGCACAGGGCGGCGCCAAGGGTTATCTCAACGGTTTGCCCGGGGACGCGATGGATAGAATCATCTCGGCGTGGAATCCGGCACCGGATCCTGTGCACGTGCAGGATCCGAGCGATAGTCGGATATCTTCCGAGATCCGAGCAGAGGCGACCAACAAGCTCATCGACGCAAGTTACCGAAATGGCCAGATCCCAACAGAAATCCTGGCCACCGATCACAGCGGACCCATGCACTACAACGAGGGCAATTTACAGCTTTCGAATAACGCGATAAGGGCCTATCTCACGAGCCGCGGCCTGGCCGGCTATCTGGACACAATCGGCACCACAGGTGACATCGCAGTTGTCAAGGACCTGATCGGAGATCGCCGAAAACTCCAGGGCTTTCTCGACGGCGGATCCGAGACGATCGAGGTGAAATGACAAAACTTTGGACCTCCGATCACCTACGCCGCGCATTATCCATTACGATTGGTTGCGCTGTCGCTGGCGCCCTCGTCGGCGGATGTTCGACAGGGCAACACGAATCAGCGAACCCGTCACCATCGTCCTCTTCGACCGATCCGGCCGGGCCTACGACTCGGTATCCGGCCGCGACCTCGGCCTGGATCATGGATGCAACACTCACGGGACAGCCACGGGAGGCCGCGCAGTTCGCAGCCGAAACCAAAGTAGCGAATGACCTCTATATGAATTCGAACGACTACAATCCCACCCTGATGCAGGCGTACAACGAACGCGTGGTCAAGACATATTTTTGGCCCGAGGCCCTTTGGAAAGATCTCAGAACCAAATGGCATACCACCGGTGGCACACAATGGAGTGCGATAGGATCCGAACAGATAGATTCCGGCTACCGTGTAACACTTTGCGAATTCGACACACCGGGCCTGTACTCGATCGTGGACAGCAAACCGGTCCATGATCAGCATTTCGGAAAGTCTTTGTCCGCCGAATGGGTTACGGTTTCTTGGACGACCGAGCCTTCCGCCCTGGAGTCACGCAGCACACCGGCACCGCGCCCGTTGGTCACCTCGATCGTGAGCGCGGTCGGCAACCAGAATCCTGGCACGCTGTGCGACAAATACGCTCCAGAACCTTTCGTCCAGCAACCCCCCGACCCCATTCAGCCCGGGCAGAAGTGACAATTCCCATCTCTCATCGCCATTTCCCTTCACCGGTCTGCATCGGACCTTGGAACGGAGAATTTCCGATCGAACTCGGCGGCATGTTCGCCATCAGCTCATTGTATCGAGCAGCGAATACCTGATCGGCCTCGATATACCGCTGAGCGATCACTCGATGCAGTTCCTGCAGGCTGTCGACTATCCGATAGTGCTGGTCCAGTATGTCATAAACGTTGTTGCCCGAATCCCGGCCGGAATCTACGATGGCCGCCTTCGCGCGAAATCGGTGAACCAAGACCTCGGCGGATGTCAGGATCGATCGATCCTCACCTAGCCCCCACTTCTCCTGCGCCGCAATCTCTCCGGCAACGCGCTGCAGATTCTGGATCGACTCCTTGAAGGCCCGGCAATCGCGCTCGAGGTAAGCGAACTCCTCAGCGTTGATCCTCATATCGGAATTGAAACCGACTGTCAACCGGCCCTCTTCGGCCGCCGCGATAAGATCTGCCAGCGCCGACTGCGGCGGTTTTTCGGGCTGCCCCATCGGATTTCAACTCCTACCCTCGAGACCGCATATCCGTTCATACCGAATCGGGAATCAACGACACAACTTTGGCCGCGAGACTCTTCGCAATCTCGCAGGTGTCCGTTCCCCCGCTCAGCCGCCGGGACGCCGGATTGTCCAGGAAGAACTCGAGACTCCCACCTTTGATCTCGACATCGAGAATACAACCGTGCCGAGGATCGGTCGTATCACTGTCGTGATACGAAATCGCCGCCCGCCCACCGATCGTCAGCTCCTCGGCAATCTTGAAGCCGGCATTCGCCCGAACCATCGCCAAGGTGATGTTGGTGGTCCGGATCGACACCGAGTACCCGTCGGTTTGCACCCACCCGCATCCGCGCCACTGCGTCCCCCCGTTCCCGTTCGAATCGTCTCGTTCCTTGCCGTGCAACTGCTCCGAATCCAGCGCAGGCTTCAGCACATCCGAACACGGGTCGAACGCAGTGGGCGCAGCCGGCAATGCCGTGGTCGACACCGCCGTCCCGGTCCCGGCAGATAATCCGCCACCGCCGTTCCCGCACCCGGCCGATCCGAGCCCGGCCATGACGATCACGCAGATACCCGAGAGAGCCCGTCGCCAACAGTTCATGCGAATCCCCCTCGACATCGGCTCGGCCCACCCTTTGATCGAATCGGCAGGCTTCACGCCCCCGCAGCTCAGCTGCGGCCGACCCTACTCGCCCGCGCTGCTGGGCTGCAACCCAGCTCACCGGCATTCGATCCCCCCACATTCGGATCCGATGTCCTCGAGCGGACCGCGCCGGAAAGCCGATCAGGCTGCGTGCCGGACCCTATGCTAGTCGGGTAAGTACTCACTCTGCTGGACCGCACTCCTCGGGTCGATCACGACCGATACCGGCCGGAGGTGTGCCCCGGACGTCACCGGAAGATCACATGACCGAACTGCCCGCCGCCGACCGCTTCGGCGAAGGCCGCGACGACAATCCGTACTGGAACGAGAGCGTCTGGTTCTCCTTCTCGATTCCGCAGCGGCGGCTGCACGGGATGATCCAGTACTACTTCCGCCCCAATATGGGCATGCTCAACGGCGGTCCCGTGATGTGGGATCCGTCCGGCACCTCGCAGTGGGATTGCCTGTACTACAACTGGAGTCATCTCCAGGCGATGCCGGCCGGGGCGCAGAAGTTCGCGATGACGGCCCGCAATTCGCTGTCCGTCGAGGTGCTGGAACCGCTGACCCGCTACCGGATCGGTTACGACCACGACGATTTCCGGATGGACCTGGTGTGGGAGGCCGTCGGCCCGATCCACGAACTGCGCACCGGCGATCCCGGCCAGCAGTCGACCGCGAAATTCCATCTGGAGCAGCCCGGCCGGATGACCGGCACCGTCCACCGGCACGGTGAGCGCTACCCGATCGACTGCTTCTCGATGCGCGACACCTCGTACGGCGCACGCGATTACGAGTCGCTGGCCTGCGGCGGCTACTTCTGGGGGATCGCCGACGGCACCGCCTTCCACGCCCTGTGCATGGGCGAGGGCCGCACCGCGAAGTGCGTGGGCGGATTCCTCTGGCGCGACGGCGAACTCGGCAGCCTGGTCGACGGCGGCCGAGAAGTGCTGGAGTACGGCCGTTTCGGGCCGACCGAGGTGGTGTTCGACGGCACCGACCAGCTCGGCCGCACCGTACACGCCACCGGCATCATCGATCCCGGCCTGGTCTTCACCGGCTACACCGACCACACCGTGGTCTGGTCGCTGGCCGAATGGGACGTCGCGGGTGTCACCCATTGGGGCGACAACCAGGAGTTCTCCCCCGCCGAACGGTTCCGCCGGGTGGCCCGCGGCGAAATCGTGCTGGGGGCATGATGTCCGGGCAGATCGTGATCGTCAACGGCACCTCCGGCTCCGGCAAGTCGACCGCCTGCCGGCTGTTCCAGCAACGCGCCCAGGACTATTGGCTGTCCTACGGCATCGACGACTTCCTCGCCAACACCCTGCCCGCCCGCTACGGTCACCACGGACCGCAGGCCGCCGAGGGCATCCAGGCGGTTCCGGTCGACCCGGCCGACCCCGACGGCCCGCTGCGCTGGACCTTCGGCCCGCACGGCGTACGCGCCTTCGAGATCCTGCACGAATGGATCGCCACCGCCGCCCGCAACGACCGCAACATCGTCGTCGACCACCTGCTGATGACCGACACTCCCGTCCTCGTGGACTGCCTGCACCGCCTGGACGGCCTCCCGGTCCTGCTGGTGACCCTGAAACCCCCCTTCGAGGTCCTGGAACGCCGCGTCGCCGAACGGCAGATGGACAAGAAACTCCCTGTCGAGATCCTCGGCGAGGACGCGGCCCGCCGCATCGTCGACCGCCTCACCCGCCTGCGCCCCTGGTTCTACGACTCGGTCTACGCCAACGACATCGCCGACCTGACCATCGACACCGCACAGCACGGCCCGGAAGATGTCTGCGACATGATCGCCACCCGTCTGGCCGAAGGCCCCGGCACCGCCTTCTCCCGCCTGCGATCGGCATATGCGTCCCGGTGACCCCGTGCCCCCGGCGTCCTGGGGTCACCTGTGCCGCCGACGCTTCGCGGCGTTGCCTGCCGGGCATCCCGGCGCACCCGGGCCGTCCACCCGGTGGACCCCACTCGGTGAACCGATGACCCGGTTACCGAGTGACCTCGGCGATCCGAAGGCGCGGCACCTCGACAGGTACGGCCGCCCGACGAACGCAGCGACTCGCGGCTCATCGACCCAGCTGCTCCCTGCCCGCGACCGCTCGACGGCTCGACGGCTCGGCGGCTCGGCGGCTCGGCGGCTCGGCGGCTCGGCGGCTCGGCGGCTCGGCGGCTCGGCGGCTCGGCGGCTCGGCGGCTCGGCGGCTCGGCGGCTCGGCGGCTCGGCGCGAGAGCGTACCCGGGCGGTTATAGGCTCGATGGTGGTGACCACACGATCGGCGGTCGTCGCGGAGTCGGTGCCGACCGGTTCGGTGCGACCGGGATCCGGGAGTCGTGGCACACCGCCGAGCCCGTAGCGAAAGGATCCCGATGGACGACACTTTCACACCGGTGGCGACGCTGCGGGATGTCACCCTGCGCGACGGGCTGCAACTGACCCGGGGCCTGCTGCCGACGGAGACCAAGGTGGAGCTGGTCCGGCGGTTGCTGCGGCTGGGGGTGCCGGAGCTCGAGATCGGCTCGCTGGCCCGCGCGGATCTGGTACCGCCGCTGGCCAATTCGCTGGAGGTGGTCGCGCAGCTGACCCCGGAGGAACTCGAGCGGTGCTGGCTGTGGGTGGCCACGCCCCGGCACGTGGAGAAGGCGCTGGCCGCCGGCGCCCGCAACTTCCAGTACTGCCTGTCGGTGTCGGACACCCACAACCAGGCGAACATCGGCCGCACCGCCGAGGACAGCGTCGCCGCGATGCCCGCCGCCGTCGAACTCGCGCACGCGGCGGGCGGCCGCATCCAGCTGACCCTGGCCACCTCGTTCACCTGCCCGTTCGACGGCCCGGTCGACCCGGACCGGGTGCTGGCCATCGCCGCCGATCCGCGCACCGACGGGGCCGACGACGTGGTCCTCTGCGACACCCTCGGTCAAGCGGTACCCGCGCAGGTCACGCGCCTGATCAGCCGCGTGGCCGCCGAGACCCCGCAGCGGCGCATCGGCTACCACGGCCACGACACCTGGGGCCTCGGCGTCGCCAACACGCTCGCGGCGATCTCGGCCGGGGCAGCCTTCGTCGACGGATCGCTGGGTGGCCTCGGCGGCTGCCCGTTCGCACCCGGCGCCAGCGGCAACACCTCCACCGAGGACATCCTGTTCGCCATCCGTCCGGACTGGTTCACCCCGGCGATCCTGGCCGAACTGGTCGGCGTCACCGAGAAACTGCTCTCCGATCTCGGCGAGCCGAACCGGTCCAAGACCGCCCAGGGCGCGCGCTCGAAGGCCGACGCCTTCGAGTGGGTCATCCGCTCCTGACCGCCGGACCGGTGAAATACCGAGCCGGACAACCACACTCACCTCGCGGAGGTTCACCGTGCGCATCGACCGCCTCGATCATCTGGTGCTGACCGTCGCCGACCTCGACGCGACGGTGCGCTTCTACACCGAGGTGCTCGGCATGCGCGCCGAGACCTTCGGCAACGGCCGCCTGGCATTGCGATTCGGCGACAGCAAGATCAACCTGCATCCGCACGGCGGCGAATTCGACCCGAAGGCGGACCGGCCCACCCCCGGCAGCGCCGACCTCTGCCTGATCGTCGCGGAGCCGCTGGACCAGGTGATCGCCGAACTCACCGCATACGGCGTCCCGATCCTCGAAGGCCCGGTGCGGCGGACCGGAGCACTCGGCCCGATCACCAGTGTGTATTTCCGCGACCCCGACCGCAATCTCATCGAATTGTCCTGCTACACAGAATAATTCGCGCAGCGCGACGATGCGCCGGATGCCGCGCCGCCGAACATCCCCACCCTAGCGATTGCCGGCGGGCTGCGCCGGTGCACCGCCCGGGCGCCATGGCGTGCCACCTCGGGTTCGGCCTCCTCGACCCGGCCGGTCTGTCGCGAAACCCTCAGCGCCGCCCCGCTTCCCGCGCGGCCCACCACTGCGGCGCGTCGACCAGATGATTGTCGTAGGTGTCCTGGGCGGCCTCCAGTTCGCTGTACTCCGCCTCACCGGCGAGCACCCGGCCCAGCACGCGGAACCACCCGAAGCGCTCCAGACCGGGGGTGAGCGCGATGAGGATACGCGTCGGGGCGCCGGGCGCGGCACCGAACGCGTGCGGCATGAAGCGCGGCACCACCAGGGCCCCACCGGCGCCGACGGTGACGATCTCGTCGCCGGTCAGCACCTGCAATTCGCCCTCGGCGACATAGAACAGCTCCTCGGAACGGGTGTGGTAGTGCGGCGTGGCGCCGTCGGCGCCGGCCACCAGGGTCACCTCCAGGGTGCTCACGCTGCCGCCGGTCTCGTTTCCGTCGATCAGCAGGCGCGCGGTGGCCTGGGCGCTGCCGCCGGTCTCGGCGTCGGCGCGGTGGCGGATCGCGGCGGGCAGGGCGGGGGCCGGGATGCTCATGATCACTCCAGAAGATTCGATGACTGATAATTCGATAACTAACTATATTCCATCGAATAGGCTGCTGTCCATGACAGAACGGACACCCGATGCGATCGACGCGATCGTGGCGCAGTGGCAGCGGGAACGACCCGACCTCGAACTGGAGGCGATGGCGATCCTCGGGCGGCTCGGGCGGCTGTATCAGCTGGGTGAGCGCGCGATCGAGGCGGTATTCACCGCACACGGGCTGGGCCGCGGCGAATTCGACGTCCTGGCGGCGCTGCGCCGGGCCGGGGAGCCGTTCGAGCTCAACCCGTCCGTGCTGGCCGACACGCTGATGTTGTCGCGGGCCGGGATGACCAGCCGGCTGGACCGGCTGGAATCCGCGGGCCTGGTGCGGCGGGTCGCCGACGCGAACGACCGCCGCGCGGTCCGGGTCGCCCTCACCGCGGCCGGGCGCGAGCGCATCGACACCGTGGTCGCCGCCCACACCGCGAACGAAACCCGGCTGCTGGCGGGACTTTCCGCCACGGACCGCCGGGAACTGGACCGGATCGCGCGAATCCTGTTGCGCAGCATGGAGGAACAGGGCTGACCACGGCCCGGTACCGGTCTTCCCACGGGCGGGGACACGACGACCGAGAAGCCTTGCGGCGCAGCCGGAACTACACTCGATCGGTGCGACCAGACCTCGAGCGTGAACCAGTCCCCGGCAGCGCCGTCCTGCCCGCGGTCACTGTCATCTGCCCGACGTATCAGCGGCCGAACTACCTGCGCCGGCAGGTCGAGAACTTTCTCGCCCAGACCTATTCCGGTGAGCTCGAGATGCTCATCCTCGACGACAGCCCCGAACCCAGCGCCTACCTGCTCGGTGCGGAATACCGGGAACGTGGTGTCCGATATCTCCACATGCCGGCCGAGCGCCTCACCATCGGTTACAAGTTGCGCACCATGGCCTCGCTGGCCCGGGGCGGGCTCATCGCCGTGTTCGACGACGACGACTACTACGCGCCCCGGTACCTGGAGCGCATGGTGGAATTCCTCGGCGACGCCGACTTCTGCACGCTGAGCCGCTGGTTCGCCTACAGCCCCGAGCAGCGGACCTTCGCCTACTGGGCCACCGACACCCTGTCACCGGCGCACCACGTCTTCTCCCCCTGGGAGCCGATCACCGGGGTGCCGATCCCCACCCAGGGCTGGAATCCGGACTGGGTCACCTCCAAACTGTGGGGCTACGGCTTCTCCTACATCTGGCGCACATCCATCTCCGCGCGGGCGCAGATCGGCGACATCACCTTCGACGAGGTGTGCTGGGACTGGGATTTCTATCAGCAGGTGCAGAATGCGGGCCTGAAGACCGTCTGCGCCCCCGACAACGAGGGCCTGATCATGCACATCCTGCATCCCGGCGCCACGTCGAAGATGTTCCCGCAGTACATCCTCCCCGAGTTCATGCTCGGCGATTACTTCCCGCTGTACACCCCGGTCGAGAGCTAGTCCTCGATCAGTTCGTACACGGTGACGATCGGGGGCGGATCGCTGCTGAGCAGTTCCGCGCCCGCGGCCCGGTCGGCCCCGTTGCGTTCGCGCAGCGCCACCAGCGGTGCGGTCAGATCGTCGGCCTCGAGTTCGTAGACCGCCAGATACGAGTGCCGGCCCGCGGCGCCCGGCCGGTGCACGCGGAAGCGCCGGGCGCTCACGAAACCGGGCACCGACAGCAGTTCTGGCAGATGCGCGGTGGCGTACCACTCGTTGAACTCCGCGTCCTTCGCGGGATCGGCGGGACTGGACTGCACCACCATGATGCCTTTCGGCACGGACTCACCTCCGGATACTGTCCCGGCGCCGGATGCGCCGGGACTCAGCGGCTGTACACGATCTCCTCGCGCACGGCCAGGAACCAGGACTGCGCGAACGTCGCGTCCCCGGCGCCGATGTCGTTGTCCCGGAACCATTCCACCCGGGCGCGCAGCCCGGCGGGGTCGTCGAACCAGACCTCGTTGACCGCATCATAGGGACGTTCCTCGGTCAGCGGGTGGTTCTGGACGTAGGCGAGCCCCCGGACGTGATCCGGAATGATGGTGGCCGCCACCGGAGTCGGGCCCGGCGCGGTACCGGCGTGGCCGCGCCACCGATCGGCGAAATCGGCCGCGGTCAGCGACGGCGCACGCACCGCCAGCGCCATGTGCTTGAGCTTCACGCCACCCTGGTGCCAGCGGCCGGACAGCCAGTCCGCGCCGCGCAGCACGGCCTCGTCGGCGCACACCACCGGATCGCCGCCGACCGCGGTCACCCCGGCCGCCACCGCCCGGCCGCCCGCGGTGGTCAGCCACCGCTCGTACTGCGCCAACTGCCCCGCGTCCCGGAACCATTCGATGCCCACACCGTCGTGCCGGGGCCGCAACTCACCGATGTTCGGCGCGGTCGTGCACACCGCTATCCGCAGCGGCCGCACCTCGGCCGGGGCCTCCGCCGCGGCGCCGACCGCACTGCGCCACAACAGCGGAAAGTCCTGCGTACGCAGGCTGCCCGGCCGAGTGGCGAACCGGATTCTTTTGATCACCTCGTCATACTCCCGCCCACCTGCGGATGCCGCAACGGCACGGTCGCAACCACCCGATACCGGCGCGGCGCCACACCGGCGGACTCCGGCCGACCGGCGCCTGCCGACGCGCGGCCGCTCGCCCGGGAGCGTCCGAGGCGGGTCACACAGGCGCTCCGGCACCGGCCTGCCGCAGTTCGGTCACCCGCTCCCGCCAGCGCTCGATGGACCGATCCTTGATTCCGGCGTAGCCCTTCACGTCGAGCACCGAGGCCGCGAGTTCGACCCGATGCGCATAGTCGGCGGCGGGCTCGCCGAGCACCGCCTCGTCGAGCAGGCGCTCGTACTCGCCGATCAGCCGCCGCTCGGCGCCACGATCCGGATGCAGGCCCCAGAAGTCCAGCGCGGTGCCGCGTAACCCCTTCATCCGGCGCAGTGCCCGGAAGCTCCACTCGTACGGCTTGCCCATGGGCAGTTTGGATTCCCGGCCGAACAGCCGCAGCATCGGCGGATGTAGTTGGTACTTCACCGAATACGCGCCCTCGATGCCGAGATCGCGGGCGATGCGGTCGTAGTCGGCGGCCAGGTGCAGCCGCGCCACCTCGTACTCGTCCTTGTAGGCGAGCACCCGGAAGTACGATTCGGCGACCGCGCGGGTCAGTTCCCAGTCGTGCCCGGCGTCGTCGGCCGCGGCGGTCCGCGCCACCAGGTCGAGGTAGCGCTCGGCGCGGCTCGCGTTCTGGTAGTCGATCGCCTGGGCCGCGCGGCGGGTCAGCAACGGCCGCAACGGCTCCGGGAGCGAGCGCGCGCCGACCAGTGCCGCCGCGGTGACCGCCGCGGCCGCGGTCGGATCGTTGATGTCCCGGACACCCTGTGCCGCATCGTGTTCGGCCAGGGTGGCGGCGACGGCCGCCGGATCGTGCACGGCCCAGCGGCCCCATTCGAAGGCGGCCCGGTTGGATTTCGCGGCCCGGCCCTGCCGCGCGATGGCGGCCTCCAGGTCCGCGGCCGACAGCGGCAGCGCACCGGCCTGGAACGCGGCGCCGAGCAGGATCACGTTCGCCAGCAGGTTGTCGGCGAAGACCCGCGCGGCCAGATCGTCGGTGTCGAGCAGCACCGTGCGCTCGGCCCCGACCTGCGCGACGATCGCCGCCTCCAGACTCGCGAGATCCGGTGCGGCCGTACCGGCCTGCAACATCGTCGGGGTCGGGGTGACGGCCCGGTCCACCACCGCGCGGGTGCGGCCGGGGCCGACCTTGCCGAGATGGCTGGGCGAGGCTGCCTGCAGGATGTCGCCGGACAGATAGAGATCCGCGCCGGCCACGCCGACCGCACTGGCCCGCAACGCGTCCCGGTTCTTCGCCAGCCGCAGATGCGAGACCACCGGACCGGCCTTCTGCGACAGCCCGGTCTGGTCCAGGCCGCCGATCACCAGTCCCCCGGCCTCGGCCGCATGCGCGAGGATCCGCGCCGCGGTGACCACGCCGGTGCCGCCGATACCGGTGAAGTAGATGCCGAAGACGGTGTCCAGCTCCGCGATTCGGGGATCCGGCAGGTCACCGGCCGGCAGTGCGGGCCGTGCCGGCGCGGTGCGCCGCTGCCGCGACGGCCACCACGACGGCCATCGCGAGGCGCGCGGGGTGATCGTCACGAACGACGGGCAGTCGCCCTCCAGGCAGGTGTAGTCCCGGTTGCAGGACGGATCGTGGATCTGCCGCTTGATGCCGAATTCGGTCTCCACCGGCAGCACCGACAGGCAGTTGCTCTTGGTCGCGCAGTCGCCACAGCCCTCGCACACCGCCTGGTTGATCACCACGCGCTGTGGCGGCGTGGGCAGTTCACCGCGTTTGCGCAGGCGGCGGGCCTCGGCGGCGCAGCGCTGGTCGTAGATGACCACCGTGACGCCGGGCACCTCGCGCAGCTGTTCCTGCACCTGCGGCAGTTTCGACCGGTGCAGCACCTCGACCCCGGGGGCCCAGCGGGCGCGGCGGCCGTAGCGGTGCGGTTCCTCCGCGCACACCACGACCTTGCGCACACCCTCGGCCTGTAGGGCTCGCGTCATCGCGGGCACGTCCAGCAGGCCGGTGACGTCCTGGCCGCCGGTCATCGCGACCGCGGCGTTGTAGAGGATCTTGAAGGTCAGGTTCGCGTTCGCGGCGACCGCGGCGCGGATGGCGAGGGTGCCGGAGTGCGACAGGGTGCCGTCGCCGAGGTTCTGGATCAGATGCGGCTCGGACACGAACGGCGACAACCCGATCCAGGGCACCCCCTCCGCACCCATCGGCGTCGGCGGCAGTGCGCGCGTATCCTGGTGCCGCGCTTCGAAATACACCATGCCGTGGCAGCCCACGCCGCCGCCGACCAGCGCACCGTCGGGCGCCACCGTGGAGCGGTTGTGCGGGCAGCCGCTACAGAACGCCGGGGCCCGCGGCGGAATCGCCAGCAGCGGCAGGTCGATCCGGAGACCGGAGGTGCCCGGGGCCGCCGCAGGCGCCAGATCGGGCAGCAGGCGGGTGAGCGCCTTCCCGATCGCCGCCGGATCCAGCTCCCCCACCGCCGAGATCAGCGGGCGCCGGGACGCGTCACGCTTGCCCGCGACCGGTACCGAACTGCCCGCCTCGTGCAGCAGGGCGCGCAGTTGCTGCTCGACGAACGGCCGCTTCTCCTCGATCACCACGATCCGGTCGACCGAGGCGGCGAATTCCACCGCGGTCTCCTCGACCAGCGGGAAGGTCATGGCGAGTTTCAGCACCCGCACCCCAGCGTCCGCCGGATCGTCATAGCCGAGATCCGAGAACGCTTGCAGCACATCGAAATATGTCTTGCCCGCGCAGACCACACCGAGGCGGGCGCCGGGCGCGGCGCCGCTCACCCGGTCCAGCTCGTGCTGCCGCGCGTACGCCTGCGCGGCCCGCAGCCGGCGATCGGTCACCAGCACTTCCTGATCGGGCACCGCATGCGGCCCGATCTTCGCCAGCGGCTGATGCGTCCAGGGCTGCCCGTCGACGAAAAGCGGTCCGGTGAGCCCGGATTCGTGCCGTCCCGCGTCGAGGTCGACGGTGCCGACACCGTCGGCGACCGCGGTGACCATCTTCAGCCCGACCCAGCTGCCCGCCAGCCGGGACATCCGGAACGCGTGCACCCCGAGGTCCAGCACCTCCTGCTGGTCACCGGGATACAGCACCGGCATGCAGGCATCGGCGAAGGTGTACTGACTGTCGCAGGCCAGCGTCGAGGATTTCGAGCCCGGATCGTCGCCACAGAACATCACCACGCCGCCGTTGGGCCCGGCGCCCATCGCGTTGGCGTGCTTCATCGCGTCACCGCAGCGATCCAGGCCCGGCCCCTTGCCGTACCAGGCGCCCGCGACACCGTCGATGTCCTCGTAGGGCACCACCGCACCCATCTGACTGCCCCACACCGTGGCCGCCGCCAGTTCCTCGTTCAGCCCGGGGCGATGGACGATGCGATGTTCGGCCAGTTCGGCCGGGCGCTGCTCCAGCGCGAGATCCACACCGCCCAAAGGAGATCCGGGATAGCCGGAGACCATGGTGGCGGTGGTGAGCCCGTCCAGCTCGTCCAGGCGGTGCCGCAGGATCAGCAGGCGCACCAGGGTTTCCGCCCCCGACAGGATGACCTCGGTGGTGGTCCGCTCGGTGATCGTCACGGATAGACCTCGGGGTTGACGTAGGCGAAGACGCCGTCCTTGAGGACCGCCCGGCGCAACCGCGGCTGTTGCAGCACGGTCACGTCGACGCTCGGATCACCGTCCACCACCAGCAGATCCGCGAGATATCCGGCCCGCACCTGACCGATCCGCATACCCGTGACCGCACCCATGTTGCGGGTCGCGGTGTGGATCGCCTCCACCGGCGTCATGTCCACCAACTCCACGTATCGTTGCAGTTCCGCGGCATAGGTACCGTGCCGGGTCCATTGATGTCCGAAGTCCCCACCGGCCAGGATGGGTACCCCGGCGGCCTTCAGCTTGTGCAATCCGTCGACCTGGGCACGGAATTCGTCGTGGTACCCGGACGCCTCGACCTTCTCGTCGGAGATGCCCCAGGGCCCGGCGTGCCCGCTGACCATGGCGTAGAGGTAGTGCAGTCCGGGGCAGACCCACACGTCGCCGTGCCGGGCCTCCAGCGCGCTCAGCGCCTCGTCGTCGAGGAAGCAGGCGTGGTGCACGATCCGCACGCCGGTGCGCGCGGCCATCGCCACGCTGGCCGCGCCGCGGGCGTGCGTGGTCACGAACGCGCCGTGCCGGTCCGCCTCTTCGACTGCGGCCGTGAGCATCTCGTCGTTCATGTAGATGTCCTCGGACGGGTACTGCGGCACCACCCCGTCCCCGGAGATGAACAGTTTCAGCGACCGCACCCCGCGCTCGCACTGCCGGCGTACCACCTCGCGCAGATCGTCGGCGGTGGTGACGACGTCCATCATGCCGCCGTCGGCGCCGAGCCCACCGGCCTCCGCGATCATCGGCCCGCACGGGATCATCCGCGGGCCGGGCAGTGCGCCACGATCGATCGCGTCCTTGACCAGCAGATCGTCGTCCGGCTGGGTGGCGCCCGCGCCGATGATCAGCGTATAGCCGCTCTCCAGATAGGTTTTCGCAACCGCCGCGACATCCAGCAGGTGCTTGCCCTCCGGCGTCGCGGCCACCGCACCGTGATCGAACACGAAATCCAGCGGCCAGCTGATGTGGGTGTGGGCGTCACCGAGGCCCGGCAGTACCGTGGCCCCGTGCAGGTCGACCACCCGCACCGCGGCGGGGTCCACCTCCGGTTCGGCCCCCAACCGCACCTCGGCGATGTGATCGCCGTCGATCAGAACAGATCCCGCCGCCGGTTTCTCGGCCGGATCACCGTTACAGGTGAGGATGCGCGCGTTGGTCAGCAGCGTCCGCTCGCCCATCGTCAACCTCCTGATTGAGCGAATACTCACTTATCTTAGCCACGCGGCGGGACCCCGCGCCGCCCAACCGGAGAATTCGTCCGGAATTCTCGGCGCTCCGGACGGGCGCACCGGCCCGGATCCACGCAGGTCACCGCGTGCCATCGTGCGCACGATAGTTCCGTGGCGCGCATTTCGGCCGGAAAGTGCCGATCTCGCCGCACGACGTATCGCCGCGGCCGCCGGAGCCCCCTGCGACTCCGCGACCGTCCCGCCGCGACCCGGGTCGCGGCGGGCGCACTCCCGCTCGCGGCGGGACGGCGGGTTCACCCGAGCCGCTTGCCCGGGGTGAAGCTGATCGGCAGGTGCAGCGGGGTGCGGGTCAGGCCCGCGTGGTACCGGATGGCGTCCTCGTCCACCAGCGCGATATCGCCGAGCCGGGTGAGGATCTCCTCCAGCGCGATGCGAATGTTCAGGCGCGCCAGGTTGGATCCGGCGCAGCGGTGCGGGCCCGCGCCGAAGGCGAAGTGCCGGTTACGGCTTCGCTCCAGATCGAAGCGGTCCGGGCCCGGGAACTCGGCGGCGTCGCGGTTGGCCGACGCCCAGTGGATGAGCACCTTCTCGCCGCTGGTGATCGTGTGCCCGCTCACCTCGGCGTCCTGCACCGCGGTCCGGCCCACCGACACGAACGAGGTGTCCAGCCGCAGCAGTTCCTCGACCGCCTTGGGGATCAGGCTCGGCCGCTCCCGCAGCAGCGCCGGGATCTCCGGCTCGCGGCAGAACCGCACCAGCATCTGGCCCATCGCCCCGGCGGTGGTCTCCAGCCCGCCGAGGATCAGCAGCTGGACGGTGCCGATGGCCTCGTCCTCGGTGATCGGCCGGTCCCCGATCTGCGCGTTGATGACCGCGTCCACCACATCGCCCTTCGGTGCCTGCTCGCGGCGGGCGGCGAGGAAGCCGCGCACCCACGCGTACAGGCCGGCCCAGCTCTCGCGGGCGTTGGGGGCGGTCGGGTTCGAGGAGGTGGAGGCCAGTTTCGCGACCGCCTCCATCTCCTCGGCCGGGGCGTTGATGGCCAGCTGGAAGAAGCCCAGGCTGGGGAACGGCCGGGCGAAGGCATCCATGAAATCGCAGGTGCCGTCCTCGATGAACTCATCGATCAGCCGGGTCACCAGCTCGCGGGTCGGCTGTTCCCAGTCGGCCACCGCCGCCGGGGTGAAGTACGGGTTGATCAGGCTCTTGAAGATGCGCTGCACCGGCGGATCGGCCTCCACCGGCAGGTTGCGCACCGAACCGCCGCCGGAGGTCACCGACAGGCCGTGCGCGGAGCTGAACGCCTGCCAGTTCTGCGCGACCGACAGGGCGTCGTCGTAGCGGGAGACGACCCAGAAGCCGTCGTAGGAATCGCTGTGTGCGACCGGGGCCAGCTCGCGCATCCGGGCCATGGTGGGGTGCAGGTCGGCCGCCAGTTCCGGGGACAGGTGGTCGAAATGGTGTTCGCACCAGTCGTCGGACAAGCGCGTCGCGTCGGTCGAGGTCATAAGCGAATCACTTTCTCGTGATGGTCTGGATCAGCTGCGGACCAGGCGGCCGCCGGCGGCGCCGGCCAGATCGGCGCCGGACTCCCGGGTCGGCACCCCGTTGACCCACATGTGCTCGACGCCGGTGCTGCGCACGATCAGCCGATCCGCGCCACCGGGCTGGTCGTCGACGCGCTCGATGGGCAGGGTGCCGATGGTGTCGGGATCGAAGGCCACCAGATCGGCGTAGTAGCCCGCGGCGATCAGGCCGCGCTCGGCGATCCGGAAGGCCTTGGCGGGCTGGCCGGTCAGCCGCCACACCGCGTCCTCGAGCCCGAGGGCCTTGCGCTCGCGGACCCAGTAGCCGAGCAGGTGGGTGGAGTAGCAGGCGTCGCAGAGCTGGCTGGCGTGCGCCCCCGCGTCGGACAGCCCGAGCAGGGTTCGCTTGTCCGCCAGCAGATCTCCGATCTCGTCCTCCGCGTCGTTCTCCAGCACCACCCGGAACCGGGTGGTGGCGGTGTCGGACAGCACCAGATCCAGCATCACGTCGAAGGGCGTGGTGCCGCGCTCGGCGGCGAGCCGGTCCAGCGGGATGCCGACGGCGTCCTGATGCGCGCCGGTCTCGTCGACGTCGACCTTCGGCCAGCGGTGCGCCCACTTCGCCAGCGTCGCCGGGCGGGCCCGGTCCCGCCATCCGGCGTCGCGGTACAGCGCGAATCGCTCGGCGCGCGGCAGGCTCAGCACTTCCTTCCACTCGTCGATCTCGCCCAGGGTGGTGGGATCGGCGAGGGTGAACTGCATGACGATGGGCCGGCAGGCGATCTGCGGATACACCTCACCGGGCAGCGCACCGCCGCGGGCGACCGTGCGCAGCGCCGCGCCGGGCTTGTCGGTGCGGGTGACCAGCGCCGTCCAGGTGACCGGAATACCGTGGCGCACAGACAGTTCGGAGAACTCGTTGACGAACATGCCGGGCCCGATGGACACCTGGAGCACGCCCTTGCCGCTCTCGCCCAATACCGCTGCGAGCCGGTCGACCTCGTCCACCTCCGCGAAGCGGCTGGGCACCGGGCGGCCGAACGCACCCTGATGGGCCGGCTGCCGCGAGGTGGACAGCCCGATCGCCCCGGCCGCCAAGGCTTCCCGGACCAGCTCCCGCATCCGCTCCAGTTCGTCCGCGGTGGCCGCGCGTTCCTCACCGCCGAGCACGAACAGCCGCAGCGGCGTGTGGCCGAGGAACGCACCCACGTTCAGCCGCTTGCGCCGGGCGTCCAGCGCGGTCAGGTACTGCGGGAAAGTCTCGAAGCACCAGTCGATTCCGGCGTTCAGCGCCTCCATCGACATACCCTCGACGTTCTCCAGGGTGCGGACGATGATCTCGCGGTGCGGCGGCAGCGTGGGCGCCACCCCGAACCCGCAGTTGCCCATGATCGCGGTGGTCACCCCGTGCCAGCTGGACGGGGTGAGGTCGCCGTCCCAGAGGATCTGGGCATCGTAGTGCGTGTGCACGTCGATGAATCCGGGCGCGAGCACCAGGCCGTCGAGGTCGACCACCCGGGTGCCCGGCTCCGGGGTGAGCTCGCCGGGGGCGGCGACGGCGGTGATGCGGTCGCCGGTCACCGCGACGTCGGCGGCCCGTGCGGGCTCACCGGTGCCGTCGATGACGCGGGCCCCGCGCAGCAGCAGATCCATCGGTCTTCTCACCTTCCTCGGGGGACGCCCGCTTCGCGGGCGGACTCCAGCGCCGCCTCGAACCCGCGGTGCAGGTGCTGCGGCGCGGGTTCGTTGCGGCCGAACAGGATCGTGTCGAGGGCACCGGCGCGGATCCCCGGCTCGGTGCGGCCCGCGACCCAGAAATCCTCACCGTCGACGACGGTTTCGCAGATCCACGGCGCCATCTCGGCGAACTTCTCCCGCTCCGCGTCGGACAGGCCCGGCCGCAGGTACGCGGTGTGCACCACCTCGCAGGACTTCTCGTCGATCGGCACGATCTGCCACAGCTCGACGTGCCGGCTGTCGAAGGTGATGTTCGTGTTCGGGAACAGCGCGTATTGCAGGCTGATGTGCTGGCTGACGTCGCCCCACTGCTCCTCGGGCAGTTCGTGCAGCGCGTCGATCGACTTCAGCGCCGAGCAGTTGCGCAGGTGCGGGCCGAAGGAGTCGAAGGTCAGCACGCCGCCGTGCGCGTAGGTGGCCAGGGTGCGGCGGTGCAGGAACCGGAAGTGGTAGTTCTCCCGGAAGGTGTCCAGGGTGACCTTCCAGTTCGCCGCCACCGGATGCACGTGCGGCTCGCTGTAGGGCTGCCAGTCCGCGAAATCGAGCATCGCCAGCTCGTCCACCAGGCCGGGGCCCAGGTAGTCGTCGATGTCGATCGGGTCGCCGGGACGCAGCCGGCCGACGATCAGGCCGTAGCCCTCCGCGACCGGCAACTCCACCAAACCCTTGTCCTCCATGCACAATCCGGTGAAGAACTCACTGGAGGTGACCGCGACCAGACTGCCCTCGAGGTCGTAGGTCCAGGCGTGGAAGGGGCAGGTGAACCGCTTCGCCGCGCCGGCGCCGTCGGCCACCCGCACGCCGCGGTGCCGGCAGGCGTTGGCCAGCGCGCGCACCTTCCCGTTCTCGTCGCGGGTCAGCAGCAGCGGGGTGCCGGCCAGATCCACGGTGCGGTAGGTGCCCGGCCCGGGCAGCGCGCCCGACAAGCACAGCACCAGCGGCCGGCCGTGGAAGAGCACCTCGAGCTCGTCGCGATACCGCTGCTCGGAGTAGATGTCCGTCGGCAATTCCAGCATGCTGTCGGCGAGATCGGTGGTCCGATGCTCGAGGTGATCCAGCAATCGATGCGCGAGTTCGTGTTCCAGCGCTTGTCTGTCCATGACTTATCCTGATCGGCCTCGTCCGGCGGCGGAGTGGCGGTGACGCACCAACCGGTGCGCCTGATGCGCGTGGTGCGCGCCGTCACACCACCGAAGATCACGGTGACCGGAGTCACGGTCACTACGGCAGTTTAGACAGTAATCACTTACTCAGCAAGCCTGCCCCGAGAACGCGCTCACCGGGCAAAACGGGTGACAGACACCACGACAACACGACCATGGGCGGCAGCACTTTACGATAGAGTGGGTACCCACTCACCAGCGTTCCGCCGCCGGTGGAAACCCCCGCGACACGAGGAGGCCCTGTGGCCAGGACCGGCACGGTTCCGGCGTCCGGCAGCGAGATCCCGCCGGTGCGCCGGCGCATGACCGCCGAGGCACGCAAGAGCTCCATCCTCGCAGCCGCCCGGCGCGCGTTCACCGAGACCGGCGATATGAACGGCACCACCGTCAAGATGATCGCCGAGCACAGCGGGATCAGCGAAGGCATCATCTACCGCCACTTCGAGAGCAAGGATCAGCTGTTCTTCGAGGCGGTGGTGGAGCCGCTGGAATCGGCCATCGACGAATTGGTCGCCGCCACCGCCCTGGTCGACAAGGACGCCCCACTCACCGCGGCGCGCCAGCTGGAGACCATGAAAGGTCTCTACAAGCAGCTGATCTCGACGCTGGAGGAGGTGCTGCCGCTGCTGGGCCTGGTGCTGTTCGGAGATCCGCAGGTGGCCAAGCGGTTCTACCGCGACACCTTCGCCACCGCGATGGACCGGCTGGCCGAGGCGTGGCGCGAGGTCGAAGATCGCTACGGCTTCCCGTTCGAATCCCCGGATGTGTCCGCCCGCGCGGTGATGGGCATCGCGCTCATGCAGGCGCTGGAGAACCGGCACGGCAAGAAGGCCAATCGCGGCCGGTCGGTCGCGCTGCTGTCGGAGGGCACCATCAGGGGCTTCTTCCCGACCCTGGAAGCCATCGAGGAGCTGAAATGAGCGGCGAGCCGGACGGTGTCGCGGTGGTCACCGAGCTGAACCGGCGCTTCTCCGCCGGCGACGGCGCGGGCGCGATGCGGCTGTTCCACCCGGAGATCCGGATCGAGCAGCCCGCCTCGCTACCGCACGGCGGCTGGTACACCGGGCACGCGGGCGTCGCCGCGATGGGCGCGGCCTTCGCCCGCTACTGGGAGCGAACCATCCTGGCCCCGAGGATATTCGGCGACGGCGGCGCGGTCGTCCAGCTCACCACCCAGACCTGGACGGCCAAGGAGTCCGGCCGGGCGGCCACCGTCGACGTGGTGGAACTGTTCCGCGTCAGCGCCGGACAGGTCGTCGAAATCCGTGTGTTCCAACAGGATACGCATCTACTGCTCGGCACCCTCGCCGAAACGGTCGTCGTGCCGAGCGTGTGATCGAAGCCCGCCGGTACGCCCGCCGCGGTGGCGAACGTACCGGCGCCGGAGCCGATCTCGTGGACAGCGCGGCCTACCGGACCTCGATCACCACGGCGCTGCCCATGCCGCCACCGGCGCACATCGCGGCCACGCCGAGACCGCCACCGCGGCGGCGCAATTCGTGCGCCAGGGTGAGGATCATCCGGGTGCCGGTGGTGGCGATCGGGTGCCCCAGGCTGCATCCGCTGCCCAGCACGTTCACCGTCTCGTCGTCGAGCCCGAGTTCCTTGGTGGCGGCCACCGCCACCGAGGCGAACGCCTCGTTGATCTCCCAGAGCTTGATGTCACCCACCGACAGGCCGGCCCGGCTCAGCGCCTTGCGGATGGCCGGAGAGGGAGCCAGTCCGGTCTCCACCGGCGGCACGCCGACCGACGCCCAGGACCGCACCACGGCCAGCGGCCGCAAGCCGCGCTCCCGGGCCAGCTCACCGTCGGTGACGACCACCGCGGCCGCGGCGTCGTTGACCCCGGAGGCGTTGCCCGCGGTGATGCTGAACCCCTCGATCTCCGGGTGCAGCGGCTTGAGCGACGCCAGCTTCTCCAATGTCGTTGTGCGCCGGGGATGCTCGTCGACAGCGAAGGTGACGGTGCTGCCGTCGCGGCGCTTCACCTCGATCGGCACGATCTCGTCGGTGAACGACCCGTTGTCGATTCCGGCCACGGCGCGCAGGTGCGACCGCAGCGCCCACTCGTCCATCTCCTCGCGGGTCAGGCCCGCGCGGACCGCGGTGTTCCAGCCCACGGTGATGCCCATGTCGTCGATCGGGGCATCGGGGGTGCCGCGATGGCTGGGCGACAGCCAGCGCTCGTCCACCTCGTCGGTGCCGGGAATCCGGCGCACCGACTTCGGCGAGGTCGAACTCGACTGCGCGCCACCGGCGACCACGACCCGGTCCATCCCGGCCAGCACGGTGGCCGACGCGGTCTGCACCGCCGACAGGCCCGAGGCGCAGTGCCGGTTGTGCGCGATGCCCGGCGCGTTCACCAGCCCCGCCTCGATCGCGACGTAGCGGGCGATCGCGCCGCCACCGTAGAGCGATTCGCCGATCACCACGTCGTCGACGAGTTCCGGCTCCAGCCCCGAGCGCCGGACCGCCTCCGAGACGGCCGCGGTGCCGAGCTCGAACGCGTCCGTGTCGACCAGAGTGCCCTTGAACGCCGTCCCGATCGCGGTCCGAGCGCCTGCGACGATCACCGCTTCCCGGCTCATCCGGCTCACCTCATTTCCTTCTCGTCGTGCTGCCGAATTGTCTGCCCCGGCACCCGCAACTAGTTACGGTTACCAAGTACGGTAAGTACTACCGTATGTGCTGGCAAGCCACCCCCGTCAGGCAGCGGTCACCAGCCGCCCCGGCAACTGCCCGGTGAGCTCGTCGTGATCGACCAGCACCACACCGTTGACCAGGGTGTAGTCGTAACCGCGGGCCCGCTGCACGAACCGGTTGGCGCCCAGCGGGAAATCGGACGCCATCTCGGGCGTGAACAGATCCAGCCGCGCCAGGTCCAGCACGTTCACGTCGGCGTACGCGCCGACGGCCAGCACCCCGCGATCCGGGATGCCGAACAGGTCCGCGCCCTCGTAGGTGAGTTTGCGGATCGCCGTCCCGAGGTCGAGCAGGCCGCGCTCGCGCACCCAGTGCTTGAGGAAGAAGGTGGAATTGCCGGCGTCCATGGTCAGCGCGACGTGCGCGCCCGCGTCGGCCACCCCGATCACCACATCGGGATTGGTGATCATCGCGGCGACCGCGTCCAGATCCTGGTTGAGCACCGGGTAGTACAGCAGACCGGTGCCACCGGTGTCCACGGTGTAGTCGAGGAAGGCCGCCGCCGCGCTCACCCCGCGCCGCTGTGCCTCGGCCGCCAGGCTGTTGCCCGCGCTGACATCGTATTCGGCGGATCCGGGCGGCATCAGATACATCTTCGACGGATCCTTCGGCGCCAGCGGCCCGGACAGTTCCACCGGCCGCTCGGCCGCGTCGGCCAGCCGCTTGCGCACCGTCTCGTCGGCCAGCGCGGCCAGCCGCTGCGGATACGGTCGCGCCATCAGCTCGGCCCATTCCGGCAGGGTGTCCCACGGTGTGCGGCCCACCAGGCCGTACAGGATGGCGCTGCCGCGCACCGCGGTCATCGGCCGCAGATCCGCGGCGCGACCGCGCGCGGCGGCCACCTCGTCCATGACCCAGGACCACAGTCCGGGCCGCCGATCGCTCTGCATGATCGAGAAGGCCAGCGGCCGGCCGGATTCCCGGCTCACCCGTTCCATCCAGGCCATCTCGGCCCGTGAGTTCGCGCGCTCGGTGCCGTCGCGCTCGCCGATGCGGGGCACCACCTGGAAGGTGCCGCGCCCGCGCTCGGCCAGGACCGCGCCGATGGCGGCCAGTTCGTCCTCGGCGGCGAAGGTCCCCGGCACCGGCCGCCCGTCCGGCACCGTGTGCATATAGGTGCGCGAGGTCGAGAACCCCAGGGCCCCACCGTCGATCGCCTCGCCGACCAGCGCCGCCATGGCCGCGATGTCGGCCGCCGTGGCCGGCTGCTCGTCCAGCCCCCGGTCCCCCATCACGTGGTATCGGACCGCGCTGTGCCCGACCAGCCCGCCCACATTGAGCCCGAACTGCCGGTCGCCCAGCTGTTTCAGGTACTCCCCGTAGGTCTGCCAGCCCCAGTCCAGCCCCGCCATGATGGTGTCGGCCGGAATGTCCTCCACCGACTCCATCATCCGGGCCAGATACTCCTCCTGCCCGCTGCGCACCGGCGCGAAGGTGACGCCGCAGTTACCCATCACCACGGTGGTGATGCCGTGGTAGCAGGACGGCGTGGCCAGCGGATCCCAGAACAACTGGGCATCCAGATGCGTGTGCACATCGATGAAACCGGGTGTGACACAACGCCCTTCGGCATCGATCTCACGCCGTCCACGGTCGGGCACCGCACCCACCGCGGTGATCCGGTCGCCGTCGATGGCGATATCGGCGCGCCGCGGGGCCGCACCGGTCCCGTCGACCACCTCACCGTCACGGATCACGACGTCGTGCATACTTCACGTCCTTCCGGGCACAGACCACTACTGAGCAGGTACTTACTCAAGATAGCCGGGGACGGTGGCCGATATCTAGAGAAAGTGGGTACTCACTTTGCTACGATGGGCCCCGATCCGGCGGAGGGCGCCGGAGGAACGTCGTTGCGGGGAGCAGTTGTGGGATCGATGGACGGCCGCGTGGCCATAGTCACCGGCGCCAGCCGCGGCATCGGCCAGCGGATCGCCGAACGCCTGGCGGCCGCCGGAGCCGCGGTCGCGGTGGTGGCCCGCACCACGGGCCCCGGCGAATCGCGCCTGCCCGGCTCGATCGAGGAAGTGATGGAGACGATCCGTGCCGGCGGCGGCCGCGCGGCGGCCATCCCCGCCGACCTCACCGACCCCGAGCAGGTCGATACGATCCTCGCCCGCGCCGAGGAGGCGCTCGGCCCGGTCGACACCCTGGTCAACAACGCCGGCGTCAATTTCTACGGCCCGATGCTGGACGTCGCGCCCCGCCGCAACGCCGTCATGCAACAGATCATGGTCACCGCCCCCTTCCGCCTGTGCCAGCTCACCGCACCCGGCATGGTCGACCGCGGCCGCGGCTGGATCCTCAACATCACCTCCAAACAGGCCCGCCACCCCCTCGGCCCCCCGTACCCCGAATGGGCCAAGGACGGCTGCGTCCCCTACGGCATGTACAAATCGTCCCTGGACCGCCTCACCACCGGCCTGGCCGCGGAACTGTACGGCACCGGCGTGAGCGTGAACGCCCTGGGCACGTCGGGTCTGGTGATGACCCCCGGCGTCGCCGTGGTCTCCCCCCACACCCCCGACAACGCCCCCGTCGAACCCGACGACGCCATGCCCGAAGCCGCCCTGGTGCTGTGCACCTCCGATCCGGCCACGGTCACCGGCCGTATCGTCTACAGCATGGAAGTGCTGGGCCGTCCCTTCACCGATGGCCCCTGGGCCGTGTCCGCCACCTTCTGACCTCGCCGAATCTGCTGTCACGCCAAGGAGATACCGTTCATGCACGTCGAAATCGATGCCGACCGCTGCCAGGGCCACGCCCGCTGCTGGGAAATCTGCCCTGAGGTCTTCGATCTCGATGCCGAAGGCCACGGCACCGCCCTGCTCCCCGACGTCCCCACCGAACTCCAGGCCAAGGCCCGCGAAGCCGCCGACAACTGCCCCGAACGGGCCATCCTGCTCACCTGACCCGGTCCCGGCGGGCACCGTGGCCGCCCGGCCCCCGGCAACGAGGAACTGGATGCGGTAGGCACAGACGATCCTCGGACGGAGGCGACGCGGCCGTGCCCCGCATCGATCAGTACACGCCTTCGATCACCCGTTGCCCGCCGAACACGGCAACAGGCTCGATGTCGGCGACCGAGCAGCCGACAGTGCCGGGCGGGGGTTCGATCCGGTAGGCGGTGTCACGTTCGAGATTGTTCGGCAGGAGCAGGTATTTGGTGATGTGGTTCATCACCACCCGGCCGCGTTCGCCGAACTCGACATCGGTCCCGTCGGCCGGATTCACCACCCGGTAGAAGAAGTAGGGCGAGAAAGCGTCGTAAATGCTTGCCCCATCGCAGTTTTCGTTCAGGCGTTCTTTGCCGGCACCGAGAATCGTGGTGCTGCCGTACATTCCCCGCACAACGATGCCGGGAAAGAGCTCGGCGCGGTAGAACTCGAGATTCGCGGGATTCATTCTCGCACCGCCGTGCCGGATGACGCGCACCGTCTTGTTGATCAGCTGGACCAATTCGGTACGTGCGGCGAGCACGGTCAGCAAGGGCGGGGTGATGAACAGCATGTCCACCCGCTGGCTGGCCAGGATGTGGGCCGCCTGCGCCAGGATGTGCTCGATATAGTCGGCTACCTCGCCGGTTTTATTCTGCGAGACAAGGAGTTTCACCCATCTCGGGTCCAGGTCGATGGCGAACTTCACCCCACCGGTGCGCCGGGCTCCTCGAGTGGCACATTCCCCGATGATGTGGGGGCCGGAGGGTGTGACAGCGAGAATGTTGACCGGACCACCCGCGGGCAGCCCGGCCGCCCAGTCCTCCCACCGCACCTCGGCGTCGAGCCAATCCTCGAACAGGGGAAGGCGTTTGGGTGCACCGGTGGTGCCGCCGGATTCGTAGACGCCGGCGATCTCCGGATTCGGCCCGAGGCCGCGTGGGATCAGATCCTGCACGGGGACGTCGCGTAGTTCGTCGGCCACGTTGGGAAACCGGGCGAGGTCGTCGATTCCGCGGATGTCGGTCAACGGATCGAAATCCAGCGCGGCCCTGCGGCGCAACCAGTACGGGGTCCCGGTCTCGGGACGGAAATGCCATTGCATCAGTTCTCGCACATACGCGTCCGCGTCGATGTGCGATGTGTCGAGACCAACATCGAGAATCGATGCCGTCAAGGTGACCTCCCATTACGGGTCCAGTATCTCCGGTGAGGCTATCCGGCCCGCCGAGGCATGTCGATCCGACGGCGAGTAGGTCATAATTCGTTCGGCGACAATATGTTTCGAATCAATGTGCGCGACATGACCGTGTCGATCCGACCGTCACCGGCTACTCCGATCCGATCGGCGGGTCCAGTCGGCCGCTCGGACCTCGGGCGCGGCGGCGACTCCTTGGCGCATACCCGCAAGGAACGCTTCGGGCCAGACCGAGTGGTCCGACAGCGTGGTGCCCAGGGCCTGCCTGGCCGCAGCGTCGGGGGCGATGCGGACGAGGTGTGCCGCCTCGATCGGATCGATGGTGGGTACCGTATGAGCCATCGGTTCGACGAGTACGACGGTCGTGGCCCCGTCGGCGAGATCGGCATTGGCGCGATTGCGGAAGGCGCCGTCGATGTAACGGTGCCCATCGATCGTCACAGGGGCCGTCATGCCCGGCATCGTCGTGCCTGCCGCGACCACCAGCGGCAGCGGCATGCCGTCGCCGGCCCGCCACACCACCGGCTCACCGGATTCCGCGTCGACGACCGGGAGCACGAGACCCGGGTGCCAGGCGCTGTCGCCGAGTAGTTGATACATGTCACCCACATGGTCGGTCTCGGACGGCACGGCTGCGTCCAGAGCGAGCCGGCCGAGGCGGGACCGCACCGGGAGATCGAGAACACCCACCTCCATGATGGCCGCCACCTGTTCCAGCACGGACCAATCGAAGTCCTTCGTGGCCTCCGCATACGAACGCGGCCGGGGCATTCGCACCGCGCCGAGGTCTTTCGCACCGCCGAGGAGCGCGCCGGCGATCGCACCGGCAGATGTGCCGACGATCGTATCGGCGTCGGCCAGATCGATACCCGCCCGGCGCAGCCCGGTGATCAGGCCGAACAACCACGCCGTGCCGGGCACACCACCGGGCCCGAGCACAACCACCCGGCTCATCGCCGACCTGCCCACGCGGCGCGGACTGCCGGTGCTGTCATGGAAAAATCAGCCTTCATCGAGTGCGGACCCCTCCGGCCGAGATTATGCCGTACCCGTCCTGCTCGCGCGACCGCGACTACATCGCCTGATAGGTTCTGCGGCGGAAGGGCTTTCGGGCGAGCATCGCGGGCACGAACGGCCAGCTCGGCGAGGCCACCACACTACTCCACGACACCATCGCCGGCAGTGAGCGGGTCGCGACCGGACGCGGTGACGCGAACTGCCAAGTCCTCGCGAGTTCAGATCAATACCGAAGCCGCCGGCCAGCATTGGACAGTCGTGCTGTCCGACAACGGAACAGCGTTCTTCACCGACAACGACGTCGTCTCGACGCCGACGGGAATCAATGAGACCCACCCGAATCCGGTGGTCCACGGCACCACGGAGGTGATGTCCCCGCACGCGGTCCGCCACGATACCGGCGAGGTCATCGACGGCTCGGTCACCCTCCCGCCGGGCGAAGAACGCTGTTATCCCGAAGTTTTCGTGCACCGGTATCGGGTTCGCCCGCCACCAGTCCGGGGCCGTCGTCGTCGTACATCGACTTCAGCGTCCACGGGGTGCCCAACGTGCCCGCCCCCGACTTCATCACCGGATCCCCGCAGGGCCGGCCCTTCGCATTGGCGACGGCCGAGCCGGTGACCGCACCGGTCGTCAGCGCCACCGCGCTCGCGGCCAGGACCGCCGTCATCAATCGCATCTTCATGAATTCCCCTGTGTTCGTGCATATTTCGACTTCGAATACAGGTATGGGCAGGCAGGCGGGGGCGATCGTGGCGGATCTACTGTCGGCAGGCGCGCTCCGGGGCGAGCGGTATCCGGGCGCCTGCTGCCGACATGCCGGGTGAGGTGGACGGTGGATGCGCGACCGACGGCGTCGTCGGGCGCACCGCTTTCGGGGACTCGGTCGTCTGCGGCGGCGAGGTGGTTGTACACCGCCTCGATGGGACCGGCGGAGACGCGGGTGTCGTGGACACCACCGGTGCGGTGGGTGTCGTGGTCGACCGTGCCGGAATCGTGGTCGTCGTGGCGTTCGCGGGCGTCGTCGTGGCGTTCGCGGGCGTCGTCGTGCCGGTAGCGCCGACGGTCATGGGTGCAGCGCTCGCCGGCGCCGTCACGGTGCCGGGCGGTGTCGTCGATGGGGTGATGACCAGCGTCGTCGTGACCAGCGTCGTCGTGATCGGCGTCGTCGTGGTGATCGGCACCGTGGTGGTCGGTGTCGTCGTCGTGATCGGCGTCGTAGCGATCGGCATTGTCGCGGTGGCGGACACCGTCGCCGGGGACGCCGTCGTAACGGTGGTGGTCACCGCGCCGGGGGCGACCGTGACGATCGGCGGATCGGCCGACACTGTCACCGTGCTCGGATCGGCGGTCACCGTCACCGTCGACGCGCCCGCCGGAGCCGCGGAGACCGTGACCGTGGATATCGACGGCACGGTGCCCGGGTCCGGCACACTGGGCACGGCCTGGACCGAAAGGCTGGCCGTGGCCTCGACACTCGCGCTCATCGGGGCAGGCGCGGGGCCGACGGCCGGGGCATCCGGCGTCGTGGCTGCCGGGGTTTCCGTCGCGGTGGCCGGGTCGGTGCCGGGGTCGGTGGATTCGGCAGCGGGCTCGGTGGTTCCGGCGTCGGCGGCGACGCCGGTATCCGAGACATCGCCCGCGGCAGGGGCAGTGCTCGATGCGTCCGATGTCATGCCGGTGTCCGCGGTGCTCGGAGTGGCCCCGTAGCCGAAGGTCTGCACGACGGACCCGCGCGGAAGCGCACCGGCGGTGCTCGTCTGCATCGATGTGCTCGAATCCGCCCGCACCGCAAGCGTTATCCCGATCACGGCGGTCGCCAGGGCGGTCACCACGCCCGCACGCGGCGCATGCCGTCGCAACCTTCCGGCCGACGGGCCTCCGGTCACCCGGTCACACCACCGCGGCGGCCGCGGCCCCACGGCGGCATCGCCGATCGGATCGTCGATGGATTCCGTTGCCGTATCCGGTGATTCGACCGGCTTCGTGGCCCGGTCCCCGCCGGCGATACCCTCGCCGGCCGATGTGTCGGCGCCCTCGCAGGCGTCCGCGGTATCCGTCCGTTCGGACGACTCTGTCATGTCAGGATCCGATTCGCTGTCGAAAAAGGCAGCGCGCGAACACATCCGAGCCGCCACGACGATCGAATATCAGGGTCTCGGGTACGGCTCCACGTCGCGCAGCCGCTGCTGGTGGATTCGTTGCAGTTCGCCCGCGCGGGTGAGAAAGCCGGCGATGATTTCGAGTTCGTCGGGGTCGTACCAGCTGAGCAGCATCTTGTAGCTCTCGACGATCACCGGTGCGACGAGTTCCTGGGCGCGCCGGGCCGCGAGTTCGGTGGCCACCACGATGACGCGCCGCCGATCGGTCGGGTGCAGCGAGCGGGCGATATAGCCCTGTTTCTCCAGCCGGTTGAGCATGATCGTGACGCCCGACGCCGTGAGGCCGAGCCGTTCGGCCAGCATGCTCGGCGTCGTGGACTTCTCATCCTCGAGCAGGACGATCTCCAGCGCACGCCGATCGGTCTCGTTCACGCCCAGCACTCTGATCACTTCGCGGACCAGATCCTCGACGGTTCCGTGATAGAACTCCAGGGCCTTTCTGAGCTCGTCCGAGATCCGGGCGGGTTCGATTGACCTCGGACACACAGGCTTTCCCCTCGATCGATCGGCCGGCAGCCGATGCGATACTCTGTATCGTGAGTGGCTGACACTACACCAAACCCGAAGCGGGCCAACCACTATCGGGAACAGTGCGCACCCGGCCCGACTCGGGCGGGACCTGGACCGGCCTGCTCGCACAAGCCGGTCCAGGCATGTTCACCACCGTCCGCCGGAGCGGACCGTGGCGCCCGTCCCCGGGCTCAGCTGACCGTGGTGGTGGTCAGGGTCGGGGACGGATTCGGGTAGCACGAGGTCGCCACATTGCCGACCAGGGCGACATTGGTCGTCATGGTCATACCGGGGCTGGTGTAGCTGGTGCCCGCGTACTTGCTGGTGATCGATGTCCCGGAGGCACCGGCGGTGACATTGATGGTCACCGCCGGCGGGGTGAAGCTGGTGCCGCCGGAGATCGGGCCCGGCACGGTGAGAACGACGTTCCCACCCGAGGTGGACACGGTGCCGGACACGGTACCTCCGGAGGCGGAGGCCGAGACCAGCGTCGAATTCGCCGGGGTCGGGAAGGTCATCTTCAGATTGCTGATGTTGTTCACGGTGAGGCCGGACGCCGAGCTGGGAACCGACGAGGAACCCGGCGTGAGGGTGATGGCCACCGCGCCACCCGACGCCGCCGAACTCGGCGCGGTGCCGGTGACCGAGGTGGTCATGCTCGAGGTCTGGCTGATCCCGAACACCGTGCCCTGGCAACTCCAGTTCACGGTGGTGGCGGTGGCATTCGCCGGGGTGGCCAGACAAAAGACGGTGGCGACCGCGACCGGCATCAGAACGCCGGCCCGGAGCAGGGCAGAATGGATCGATCGCATAGCTGTCTCCAGAAAAGGTGAGCAACGGCGTCGGCGGGAATGTCGAGCCGCATCGAAACGTGTTTGAAATATAACCTGTTCTCATCTTGGCGCAGCCACGATATTTAATAACAGTTGGGTAACGAAACCATTCATACCTGCGCTGTAGTCATTGTCGGATATTGATTTTTCACTTCGGAAAGTTAACCAGAGAAAGCTTTTCTGAATGGATTGATCGAGCCCTGACCGCACCCCCGGAACACCTACTTCCGGATCGTTGAACCCGAAATTCGACGAAATATCGCCCGCCATCCGAGATTATGTCCGAGGCAAGTGCAGGTGCAAAATCAGGAAGTCGTTGCATCGGTGATCGCGACCGGCGGTGTGCCGGGCCTCGGGCAAGGCCCGCCGTGGCGGCGTCGCGATGGCGACGGCGCCGCCGTAACCGGCCCACCAGCAGCTGCGTGCGGGCGCGCTCGAACGGCATCGGCACCCGATCGTGTTCGGCGATGGCGAGTTCGGCGGCCGC
This sequence comes from Nocardia sp. alder85J, assembly GCF_020176955.2. Taxonomy (GTDB): domain Bacteria; phylum Actinomycetota; class Actinomycetes; order Mycobacteriales; family Mycobacteriaceae; genus Nocardia. The sequence continues at coordinate 695,492 of NZ_JAIUCZ020000002.1, read as the reverse complement.
GGTGGCCGCCTCGAGATCACCGCGAGCGGCGAACAGCATTGCCCGGCACCGTAGCCCGGCGGCGAGCATCCGGGCGCGATCGACGCGACGGCCGTCGCGCTCCAGCGCATCGATCGGCGGTTCGGCCTCGCCGAGACGATCGAGCCCGATCAGCGCCTCCACCGCATCGGGCAGGAACAACGCGAACATCAGGTGGCGTCCGGCGCCGCGCGAAACGCGTCCAGCAGCGGTCGCAGGACGCTCAGCGCCGCTTCGTGATCGCCGAGCGAAACCTCCAGGAATACAGATCGAGCCACACCTGAGCCGTGCGGGATGCGATGAGCGCGAGTTCATTGCCCAGCTGCCGGGCGATCTCGGTGAGATGTGCGGCGAACGCGGCGGGATCACCGAGCCAGAATCCGACCAGAAAGCTGTGGAAGGCAACGAAAATCAATTCGCCTTCCTCCCCGCGTCGACGGCGTCGCGCGTGATGGCCGCCAGTTCCGCGCGGGCTCGCTCGAGCCGGCCGGTGAACGCCGGCAACAGCGCGTTCTGCACCCGCGGCGCATCCCATTTCGCCGGGCGGCCCCTGGGGCCACCAGTGGACCGTCGACCTGGGCGCGCACCGACGAGCCACCGGCACGCGGGCGGCGCGGATCACCTTTCGCCCGGCCGCGCCGGCCCGGTCAGCCGGCTGTGCCGCGCACCAGTTGCGCGGGGATGTCCAGCAATTCGACGAGCACGTCGACGTGGGTGATCAATCGGCGGCACACGTCGTCGATGCGGCCGGGCAGGGCGAGGACCTCGGAGGCGGACAGCAGGTCGTGGGCCAGGTACCAACCGTCGTGCGCCGCAACCTCTTCCAGGCAGGACAGTTGATACAGGTCGGCCAGTACCGTGCGGTGTGCGGGCGGCGCGGCGGGGCCGTGCCATTGCTCGTGCAGGGCTTCGGCGGTGAGGCGGGCGGCGTGGGCTTCGCCGAGGCGCTGGGCCAGTTCGGTGTGGCGGTTCCAGGTGGCGAAGGTGAGGCCGTCCGGGGTGTCCAGGCCCTGTTCGAGTTCGGTGTAGAGCAGGCGTTCCCGGTGGCCGAACAGTTCGGCCCAGTGGTCCTGCACCGAATCCGGTTCGGGCGCCGGGTAATCCGGGTCGTGGACGAGGGACCAGGCGGCGTCCAGCAGGATCAGGCGGTTGTCGCCGCCCGCGGAGCGGAATGCGGTGGTGAGTCCCTGGTACTCCAGATAGCCGTTGCCGGAGAAGAATCCGGACGCGCCGGCGCTCGACCGGGCCAGGGTGACGGCGGTGTCGGCCAGTACCCCGGTCGCGACCTTGCGGATCGAGAGGTTGCGCATGGTGGTCGGCGCCGGGCCGTCGCCGTCCGGTGCGAGGCGCCAGGAGTCCGCGGTGGTGCGGTGGGCGACGACGGTGGCGGCCAGCGCGGCCGCCGTGGCGGTGCACAGCAGGCGCTGCTGGTTGAGGTGGTCCAGGGCCGCGCATTCGCCCGCGAGGCGGTCCAGGGTGCGGCGGCCGCGGGCGTGCGCGAGCGCGCGGACGACGGCGGCGCGGGCCACCGCGCCGAGGCCCGCGGTGACCGCGCCCCAGGCGAAGCGGCTCATGCTCACACTGCGGCGGCTGCGGGTCCCGGGGCCGTCCAGCGGGTCGTGATGTGTTCCGGCGGCGGTGATCTCGGCGCCGTCGCGCAGCCAGCGGGCATACGGGACGCGGGCACCGGCGAAACGCACGGTGGCGTAGTCGACCGGCAGCAGCGCGGTGCGCGGGCGCGGTTCGATGACGACGCCGGGGCACGGGCCGTGTTCGTCGCGCAGCGCCACCAGGAACAGGTTCGTGCCCCGGTCGACGCCGCCGACCCGCAGCCGGGCGCTGACCACACCCATCCGGGCCACACCGCCGCGGCCGACGTTCACCGGATGTTTGGCCGCGTCCGCGTCCGGGGTGTGAAGGACGAATTCTCCGGTGGCGGAGTCGTATTCGGCTTCGGTGCGGATTCCGGAGCTGCTGTTGCCGCGACCGGCCTCGGTCATCAGCGCGGCGCCGATCCAGCGGCCGGACGCCAGCGCGGCGACATCCGCGTCGGCCGCGCCTTGATCGATCGCATTGCCGATGGCCATGCAGTGGTGCAGGAACAGCGTGTGGAACAGGCGCGGGTCGGTCACGGCGGCCAGTTCCAGCACGGTCCGCAGGGTGTCCGGATCGGTCAGCAGCGGCCGGTCACCGAGCCGGTCGGTCAGCCGGCGCAGCGCCGCGTACGGCGAGGGTTCTCCGGTGTCGGGGTCCGGTGCCACCAGCGCTGGGTCGGTGAACAGTGCGGTGAGGTCGAGCGTGCTGGTCATGGTCGGTCGGTCGCTCCCTGATCGGCGGTCGGTCGGCGCTCGGCCACGACGGCCGACCACCACTGGTCGATCGCGGCGGCCAACGCCGGGGCATGGGCGCTGAGCATCGTGAAGTGATCACCCGGAACCGCGACGGCGGTGTGCGGCAGCTGCCATCGGGTCGGGACGATCGCGTCCGCGCCCGGGATCGGTTCCCGCGCGGTCAGCACCAGCGTCGGCGTCCGGACGGCCGGCGGCCGCCCAGCGGCGAGCACGCGCAGATATCCGCCCGCGGCGGTCAGCCGATCCATGCCCGGGTCGAAACCACCGTCGGCGAGCACCCGGGCCAGGACCAGGGGCAGCAGGTCGGCGTGCAGCACCCGGTCGGGCCAATAGCTGTCCAGCAGAACCAGTCCGGCGGCAGGCCGTCCCGATTCCTCGAGCCGCTCGGCGACCGCGTGCGCGACCACGCCACCGGCGGAATGCCCGCACAGCACCAGCGGCGACGACCCCGGATCCCGGGTGAGCGCGACGGCGTGCGCGGCGGCGAGGGCGGCCATATCGGCGGGTAGCGGTCCGGGCGTGGCGAATCCGGGCTGCGGTAGCGCCAGTACCGTGTACGCATCCCCGAATGCCGCAGCGAGCCCGGCATATTCGTGCGGTCCCCCACCGGGCAGCACCGACGGAAAGCAGACCAGCGTGTGGTCACCGCCGCTCCCGCCCAGCCGCACCGGCGTGGTCGCCTGCGCCGCAGCGCTGTCGGCGTCGAAGGTCGGCCGCAACCGTGACGCCACCGCCATCAGGTCGAGCGCCACCTCCGCCCGCCCGTCTCGGCACGCCTGCCGGACCAGTGCGCCGAGACCGTCCGAGGCGACAGGCGGGGCCACGACACCCAGCAGCCGATGCAGGTGAGTGCCCAGCGCCCGCGGTGTGCCGTGATCGAATACGACGGAGGCGGGCAAGGCCACGTCGAACGCCCGGGACAGCCGGCCGCGCAACTCCACCGCGGCCAGTGAACTCGCACCCAGCGCGGTGAACGCGTCGTCCGGCCCCACCTCCGCGACATCGGCGTACCCGAGGACGACGGCGGCATGACGACGCACCGACTCCACCGACTCGGCCTCCGTCGGTGCGGCAGGTCCCGGCAGCGAGTCGCCGCGCGCCGACGGCGGTTGGGTACGCACAGATCTCGGCGGCGAACGGAGAACCGCAGTCCCCGAGGACGAGTCGATGCCCGCCGCCGCCGGACGCCCGGACGGGTGGTCGAGCCAATACCGTTGCCGCTGAAACGGATAGGTCGGCAACTCGACGTGCGGGCCGGACTGCCCGGCGAACAGGGCCGACCAGTCGACCGGTGTGCCGTGCACGTACGCCTCGGCGGCGGAGAGCAGCATCCGCTGCAGATCACCGGCCCCGCGATGCAGGGTCCCGACCGCGGTGACGGTGTGCCCCGCCGTCCCGGCGGTGTCCAGAATCGACTGGGTCAGCACCGGATGCGGGCTGACCTCGACGAAGTCGGTGTAGCCCGCCGCCAGCAGACATTCGACGGCACGGCGGAATTCGACCCGGTGGCGCAGGTTGCGATACCAGTACGACGCGGTGAGCTCGGCGGTGTCCAGAGGCCCGGCCACCACCGAGGAATAGAACGGCACGGATGCGGATCGCGGTGCGAGAGTGCCGAGTTCACGCGTCAGCTCCGGCTCGATCGACGCCACCTCGGCACAGTGCGAGGCATAATCGACCGGCAGCACCGTGGCCCGGACACCCCGCTCGACGAGCGAGGCGACCAGTTCGGTCACCGCCGCGGCCGGCCCGGAGACCACCGTCGCGTGCGGCCCGTTGTCGGCGGCCACCGACAGCGCGCCACGGTCATCGGACAGCAGACCGGCGAGTTCGCCGGCGGACAGCGCCACCGCCGCCATCGCCCCCGCGAGCCGCGCGACCGCCGCCGCCCGGCGCGCCACCAGCGCCGCGGCGTCGTCGAGCGACAGCGCGCCACACACCACGGCGGCGGCGATCTCGCCCTGGCTGTGCCCGATCACCGCCGCGGGCCGCACACCCAGTGCCTCCCACACCTCGGCGAGACCGATCATCACCGCGAACAGCGACGTCTGCGCGACCTCCACCCGATCCAACGACGGTGCGCCCGAAGCGCCTTCGAGCACCGCCCGCACCGACCAGTCGACGTGCGGCGCCAGCGCGCGGTCGCAGGCGTCCACCGCGCGAGCGAAAACCGGGGATTCGGCGAGCAGTTCCGCACCCATTCGTTCCCATTGCGACCCCTGCCCCGGAAAGACGAACACCGGGCGCACATCCGGGCGGGCCACACCGACCACCGCGTGCGGCGACACCGCCACCCCGCTCACCTCGCCGAGCCCCGCGAGCAGTTCGGCCCGGTCGCGGGCGACCACCACCGCCCGCCGGTCGAACTCGGCCCGCGCGCCCACCAGCGCCCGGCCGACCGCACCCCGGTCGCCGGCCACCGGTACAAGCCGAGCAGCCAACTCCCGCAACGCGTTCGAATCCCGCGCCGACAACACCCACGGCACCGCCACCCCGTCCGGCGTCGGCACCGGCTCGGCCGCCACCGCAGGCGGCTCCGCGAGGATCACGTGCGCGTTGGTACCGCCGATACCGAAGGCCGACACACCCGCCCGGCGCACCCGGCCGGTCCCAGGCCACGCCTCGGCGGCCTGCACCAGCCGCAGCCCTCGCCCGGGGCCGGACGGAAGTCCGGGCCGCTCCGGACCGGTGTGCAGCGTCGCGGGCAGCACGCTGTGCCGTAGCGCCAGCACGGTTTTCACGACACCCACCAGCCCCGCGGCCGCCTGGGTGTGCCCCACATTCGATTTGGCCGAGCCCACCCGCAACGGCCCCCCGGCATCGGCGCCCCCGTACACGGCGGCCAGCGCCTCGGCCTCGATGCGGTCGCCGAGCGGAGTGCCGGTGCCGTGCGCCTCCACCACGTCGACGCCCTCGGCGCCCACCCCCGCATCGGCCAGCGCGGCCCGCAGAACCCGTTGCTGGGCTTGGCCGTTCGGTGCGGTCAACCCGTTGCTCGCGCCGTCGGAGTTCACCGCCGACCCCGCCACCACCGCCAGCACCGGATGCCCGGCGGCGACCGCCCGCGACAGTCGTTCCAGCACCAGCGTGACGACCCCCTCACCCCACGCCGCCCCGTCCGCCCCCGGCCCGAACGCCTTGCACCGCCCATCGGCGGCCATCGCACCCTGCCGCGTGAAGTCCACGAAGGACGCGGGCGTCGCCATCACCGTCGTCCCCGCGACCACCGCCGACCCGCATTCACCGCGACGCAGCGACTGTGCGGCCAGGTGCAATGCCACCAGCGACGACGAACATGCGGTGTCCACCGCGAGCGCCGGCCCGTTGAGGCCCAGCGTGTACGAGATCCGGCCCGCCGCGACAGCACCGGAGTTACCGGTCAGCACCAGCCCGTCGAACTGCTCGGGCGCCTCGAACACCCGTGGCGCATAGTCCGACGCCATCTGACCCACGAAAACGCCCGTGTCCGAACCCCGCAGCGCCGACGGATCGATACCGGCCCGCTCCAACGCCTCCCAACCGGTCTCCAGCAACAATCGCTGCTGCGGATCCATCGCGGCGGCCTCGCGCGGCGAGATCCCGAAGAAGCGCGCATCGAACTCCGCTGCGGCGGTGAGGAAGTGCCCCGCGCCGGCGGCGGACCGCCCGGGCGTCGCCGGATCCGGATCGGTGAGCCGGGCCAGATCCCAACCCCGATCGGCAGGAAACGGTCCGACCGTCTCACCACCGGCCACCAGCAGCCGCCACAACTGTTCGGGCGACGCGATGCCGCCGGGCAACCGGCAGGCCATACCGACGATGACGACGGGATCACCGTCCGCCGCGCTGCCTTCACCCGCGGCTCCGCCCGGCCCGGCGGTCCGCGGCTGCGCGGCGGCCAGGTCCACCAGGTGCCGGGCCAGCGTGTCCGGGTCGGGGTGGTCGAACGCCACGGTGGTGGATACGGGCAGGCCGGTGGCCTCGGACAGCGCCACCGCCAGCCGCACCGCCCGCAGCGAATCGACGCCCAGGTCGCGGAAGGGACGACGGCCACCGAACTCGGCTGCCGGAACCAGCGCCGCCACACATTCGCGCACCAGCGCTGCCGCCGCGCGCACCCGATCGGCCGGCGGCCCGGACGCCCACGGGTGCGGACGAGCCGGGCGCGCCGCCGCGCCGGCCAGCACCTGCGCCAGCCGCCCGCGCGCGACCTTTCCGGTGGGTGTGACCGGTACCGTGTCGACGAGCAGCAACTCCAGCGGAAGTTGGTATTCCGCAGCGCCTTTGGCCAGCAGGTGGGCGCGGACCGTCGCCAGGTCCAGGGTGTGCCCGGGACGGGTCGCGACGATCAGGCAGGGATACTGGCCGAGCCGGGGGTCCGGTTTGGCCGCGATCGCCGCGGTCGCCACCTGCGGCAGGTCGCTGAGCAGCGACTCGATATCGGAGGCGGCGAATTTGACGCCGCCGACATTGATCACCTCGGCGTCGCGGCCCCGGTAGGCCACCGTGCCGTCGGGGTGGATCGAGGCCAGGTCGCCGGTGCGCAGCCAGCCGTCGGCGGTCAAGGCCGCCGCGGTGCCCGCGGGATCGCCCAGGTAGCCACGGAACATGTGCGGGCCGCGGTACTGCAATTCGCCGGTCGCGCCGACCGGGCAGGGCGCGCCGGACGCGTCGACCACTCGGACGCTGCTGCCGGTCAGCGGACGGCCGATACTGCCGGTCGCGACGTGCGGCGGATCGTCCGGGCGGGTAACCGTGCCCGCGCCGAGCTCGGACATGCCCCACTGCACGATCGTCGTCGCCCCGGTCCGCTGCCGGATGTCGGCGACCAGGCTGCCCGGCACGGCCGCGCCGCCGGTACGGACCTCGCGCAGCCGCAGCGGCCCGGTGTCCGGGTCGGCGAGGCCGGTCACCACGTCGCGCAACTGGGTGGGGACCGCGAACAGCACTGTGGCGCCGGACCGTTGGGCCAGGCGGTGGAAGGCGGCGGCGTCCCAGCCGCGCAGCAGCGCCTGCCGGCCGCCGGTCAGCAGCGACAGGTGGATCGACAGCAGCCCGAACAGGTGGGTGAACGGGCCGGCGCTGACGAGGATGTCGGCGCCGGAGGCCGCGCCGTCGCGCGCGACGGCCGCCGCGTTGGACAGCAGGGTCCCGTGGCTGTGCAGGCACAGTTTGGGCCGGCCGGAGACGGTGCCCGAGGAGGGCAGCACCACGAACGGCAGTTCCGGATGCAACGGCACGGGCGCGGGGCCGCGGCCCCGAAAGTCGTGCAGCAGCGCCGCGAACGAGACGACGCCGCGCGCCTCGGTGTCACCGACGACCACCACCTGCCGCACCGCCGCGATCACCTCCGCCGACAGCGCGCGACCGGCGGGCCGGACCAGCGCCCGCGCCTCGGCGCGCCGCAGCAGGGCCAGCAGATCGCGGTCGCCGTAGGCGGCGTGCACCGGCATCATCACGGCGCCGAGTTCGGCGACGGCCACATGCGTCAGCAGGAACTCCCACGAGTTCGGCAACTGCACCGCGACCACATCACCGAGGCCGACCCCGAGCTGGGCCAATCCCGCTGCGAGTGCGCGGGATTCGTCGCGCCACCGGGTCCAGCTGTACGAGGTGACGCCGTCGAGCACGGCGGTGCTGTCGCCGGATCGGTCGACGGCCGCGGCGAAGACGTCCGCCAGCGTCCGATGCCGGGTGCGGTCCGCGAGTTCCGGCGGGCCGACCAGATAGTCGTCGACCGACACCGCCATCAGCACATACCTCGTTCATCGTCGTTCATCGGGTCGGCCGATCAGGCCGGAATCGCGCGCCGCCGGGCGATCAGCAGATTACCGTCCAGCGGCAGCGCACTCACCGAGGTCACGTCGAAACCGCTGTCCGCCAGCAGTTCCGCGTAATGCGCGGCGGTCCGTTCCCGGCCGCCTACATTGCACAGCATGTGCAGATCCCACGGCACCGCCAGCGACCGGGCGCCGGCCTCGGGCAGCAGCCGTTCCACGATCAGCAACCGCGCGCCGGGCCGGACGGATTCGGCGCAGCGCCGCAGGATGTCCCGGCACTGCACGTCGTCCCAGTCGTGCAGCACCCGCGACAGCAGGTAGACGTCCCCGCCCGCGGGCACTCCGACGGTGAAATCGCCTGCCACGAAGTCACATCGATCGGCGACACCGCCGGCGGCCAGCTTCGGCCGGGCCCGTTCCAGCACGTGCCCGCGCTCGAACAGGACCCCGCGCAGATGCGGCGCGTGCCGCAGGATCCGGCCCAGCAGTTCGCCGTTGCCGCCGGCGATGTCCACGACCACGGCCGCGTCGGTGAAGTCGACCAGTCCGGGGATCGGCTCGAACATCGGCGCCGACGCCGCCATCGCCGCGTCGAACAGCGCAGCCAGCGACGGGTTCTCCGCGAAATGATCGAAATGCGCGCGGCCGAAGACTGTTTCGTACCCTTCGCGGCCGGTGCGCACCGCATGCGGCAGGGCGGCGAAGGATCGGTAGAACGGCCCGCCGTACAGCAAGGCCAACGGCCGCATCGAATGCCGGGCGTCCGCGCGCAGCAGCTCACCCAGTTCGGTCGGCACCCAGGTCCGCCCGATCCGGCCGACCACGCCGAGCGACTCCAGGTAGCGCAGCAGCCGGGCCAGCCCGTCCGGGTCGACGGCCAGCCGGTCCGCGAGTTCGTCGATCGAGCCGCCGGCGCCGTCGGCCAGCGCGTCCGCCACACCGAGTTCCGCCGCCGTCGCGAGGGCGCTGGTGGCCCAGGCTCCGGTCATCAACTCCAGCAACCGGATCGCCCGATCCTCCGGTGCGGCGGTCCGGTGCGCTCGCAGCGCCGCATCGTATCGCCCGTGGATGCGCAACTCGAGCCGCCGGTAGCCGTGCGCGGACGCCGCGCCGCGGAAGTACAGCACCGTGCAGTCCTCGACCGCGTTGTAGCCGCTGCCGTCGGCGGTCAGGCCGCCCTCCTCGATCAGCAACGATCGCAGTCCGGCCACCACCACGTCGTCCGGCGCGGCGACCTCCAGCGCCACATGGAACTCGTTGCGCTCCAGCCGCTCCCGGCCGGCCAGCGTGCCGAGATCCGGTCCGGCCGCCAGCGCGAACAGCTCCACCGCCCGGAGTTCGCCGTCGACGGCGGGCACCCGGATGTTCACGATCGAGACGTCCAGGTGGGCAGGGTCCACCCCGTAGCGCCGTCCGAGCCGTTCGCGCACGACCACACTGGGGATCGCGCCGTCGACCGCGAGCCCGTCCGCCCGCAGGTCCTCGATCAGCTCGGCGGTCGAGGCGGGGAAGACCAGCACGGCGGCATGCGCGAGCGTGCAGTGGGCCACCACCTGCGCGCGCCGGTACTCGGACAGGCCCGGCGCCAGGCCCGCCAGCACGCTGTCCGCGTCGGTGTCGCGCACGAACGACAGGGATTGTTCGACAACTTCGGAATCGGCTCGGTCGAGTTTCCCGGCCCACCGGCGTCGCACCAGCATCGCACTCCTTGACCACGCCACCGCCGGTCCTCGGACCGGGCACACGTCGATATTCGAAAGGGCACTCGCGCGACGCTGCGACAGTACCTGGCGTGCCAATGTTAAAGGCGGCGAGCGAATCTCGTACTGTGGCCTGCCTCACCTCGCGCGACATTCACGACGTATTCACGAAATACCGTCGGCCATATCGAAATTGCCGAACAGCGTCCGCCGGGTTATCGCGGCGTGTCCATCCGGACAGGTGAATTCGACACGCCGGGGCCACGGACCGACAGCCCGGGGCCGGGCCGCCGAAACCCGGTATCCCACTTTCACAGTCGGCAGATGTCCACCGAAATCGAGGTAGCCCCAGTCCGATCCGAGCGAATGTCACCGCGATCGGCCGCGCCCGGGGTTACGAGCCCGGCGAGCCGGCCCGGCACCGCGAACCGCGCGGCGGGCCGACCGGTGGCCGAGCGGGCCGCCATCCTGCGGTCGGCCATTGATGTGCTGGTGGCCCGGCGCGAGGAGATCATGGCGACCGTGCGGTCGGAGACCGGCAAGCCGCAGACCGAGGCACTGGCGGCCGCACCGGCAGCCACTGCACGGCTACCTGAAGCCGATGAAGAAGCTGTACATCCACTATCAGCCGCTGGGCGTGGTCGGCGTGATCACCCCGCGCTCGGGCGAGTGGGTGGTGAAGATCCTGCACGAGGCAGGCGTGCCCCCCGACGTCGTGCAGGTGGTGCACGGTGACGGCGAGACCGGCGCGGCCCTGGTCGCCGCCGAGGTCGACAAGGTGTGCTTCACCGGCAGCGTGGCCACCGGCCGCAAGATCGCCGCGGCCTGCGCCGAACGGCTGCTGCCCTGCACGCTGGAACTCGGCGGCAAGGACGCGATGATCGTCTGCGCCGACGCCGATCTGGAGCGCGCCGCCGCGGGCGCGGTGTACCTGTCGATGTTCAACACCGGGCAGGTGTGCATGAGCGTCCGTATCCGGAGTGGGCCAAGGACGGCTGCGTGCCCTACGGCATGTACAAGTCGGCCCTGGACCGCCTGACCACCGGCCTGGCCGCCGAGCTATACGGCACCGGCGTGAGCGTGAACTCGCTCGGCACCTCGGGTCTGGTGATGACCCCGGGCGTGGCCGTGGTCTCGCCGCACACCCCCGACAACGCCCCCGTCGAACCGGACGACGCCATGCCCGAGGCCGCCCACATGTTGTGCACGTCCGACCCTGCGACCGCCACCGACCGTATCGTCGTCAGCATGGAAGTACTCGGCCGCCCGTTCACCGAGGGCCCCTGGGCCGTGTCCGCTACCTTCTGATCCGAATCCCGCACCACGCCAAGGACATACCGTTCATGCACATCGCCGTCGATCCGGATCGCTGCCAGGGCCACGCCCGCTGCTGGGAGATCTGCCCGGAGGTCTTCGACCTCGACGCCGAGAGCCACGGCACCGCCCTGGTCACCGACGTCCCCGACGAACTCGCCGACAAGGCCCGCGAGGCCGCCGACAACTGCCCCGAACGGGCCATCGTCCCGAGCTGACGCAATCCGCGATTCCGGCAGGTCGATGTCAACCCACTCGAATGAAATGTTTGGTAGCGCCGTACCTTCCGCCCACCCACTTCAGCCCGGCACCCTCGAGGCTGACCGAGACGGTCAGACTGTCACCGTTACTGCAAAATGACACCGTGCCGCCGGCACCGGAATCATCGCCGGTGAGTTCGGCACCCGAACCGATGTCGGCGCAGAATCCCGCCCACACGTGATATACGTACGAGCCCTGTTTCGTCATGGTAATAGTGATGAAATCCCCGCCGTCCTGCCATTGTCCGGCGATACCGGTATTTCGCGACGCGGCGCTCGTCGGCCGCACGGTGTCATCGGGAACCGCCGGCCGAGCGAGTAACGGCGTGCGAATGGTGGTCGGGGGTTGCGTCGCGGTCATCGTCGGCCGAATACTCACCGTCGTGCGAGTCGCCGTCGATGCGGAATCCGAGCGAATATGCTGGGTGTCATGGAACAGAGCGAATTCTCCCATCGCAAGGATTCCCACAGCAACCGCGAGGATCCCGAAAGCCGCGGCAACCCCGATCATATCGGACCGACGGCGCGGCACGGGTTCCGCTTCGAGCCGCCCGCTACCGGGCGGATCGACCGGCGGCGGTATCAGTGACAATCTTTCGGTCGCACCGCATTTCCCGCAACTCAACGAACGCGGCGCGTTCACCGTCCCGCAATGACCACAGTGGACGGGCGCGCGCTCGGACTGGGAACGCAGCCAGTCGATATGGCTTTCGCGCTGCCGCTGCTCGAATGCCACATGTTGCGCGGCGATAAATTTCGTATATGCTCGCCATGCTTCCACGGCGGCCCGTTCGACCCGATTCACGGCCGATTCCGCCGACCGGCGTCGCGGCTACCGATTCCACCTGCGGCAACCGGGGCGGCAAAGCTCGTATCGATAACTAACAATTTTCTTCATTCCCATCCCGGCGGCGAAACCGAACCCGCTCGCATGCTACACGTGCCCAGCGAAGTCCCGGTGCGGCCGATGCCTCGAAACGAGGCCACGCGTAGAGCCTTTCACAAATCCGGGGATTGACAGCGCGCAAGCACGATGAAACGATGCGAAATCGCAGAGCCACCAGCACTGTCGGATGACCGATATGGGGGAATTCCGCGTTGATCACGACCTTTCAGGCGCTCGTGGTGGCATTGCTGACGCTATTGCCGGGAGCGTCGTACAGCTTGACCTACGAGCGCAATGCGGGAAGCTATACGGGCGGCTCCCCAGACCGACTGGTACGTCTGTTCGCAGCCTCGTCGATATTTCTGGCGGTGTATTCGGGCCCGGCCCTGCTGCTGTATCGGCACTTCGTGGTCAGCGGTGACCTGCGGCGGGGCCTGGTGAACTGGCTGATGTTCGAGGCCGTTTCCGTGGGCTATGTTCTCGTCCCGGCGGCGATCGGAGCCGCGATGGGCCTGGCCACGAATCGAGATTGGCCGATCGCGCGCTGGCTCTACGGGCGGGCGCCCCATCCACGCGCCTGGGATCATGTGTGGTCGCGAGAGAACAGATATATCGTCCGGATCAAGCTGAAATCCGGAACCTGGCTGGCGGGCCGCTACGGCGGAACCGACGACGACATGTCGTATGCATCCGGATATCCGGAGGCCGGGGAACTGTATCTGAGTACGCAACTGGCGGTGCATCCGAAAACCGGCGAGTTCGTCGTCCGCGACGGCACTGCGCCGGTGCAATTGCCCAGTGGTGTGCTCGTGCGGTGGGAAGAGATCGAATACCTGGATCTGCAACGAATGGACGAACCCGATGAACAACTCGCAGAATCGCCAGGAGGGCAACCGGTTCCGGAAAAAGGGTGGACATCGTGGCGCCCGCATCGCCACCCGATTGCCGCCGGTCCCGCCGGGTCCGGCGCCGGGCGCGGAGCCGGCACAGCTCCCGGAAACAGCGCCCCTCCCGGAAACAGCGGCGACGGAACCGAAACTACCATCGAAAAACATTGAGCAGCAACAACAATGAATCATCATGAGCGCTGTGGACCTGACGCTGACCGTCACTGACACCACGGTCCGGCTGTGCGGTGCGGGCATCGACGTCGGCGCCGCGCATGCGGGATTGAGTCCTGGCCTGTCCTTCGCCCTGGCCGAGACACGCAACAGCCGCGATCGCGACAGCGGCGCCGACCTCCTTCCGGGTGAGGAAACCGACGCGCCGCCGGGTTGCGAACCGCTGCGCCGCGCTGCGGCCCTGATCGCAACGTCGTTCCTCCCCGACACCGTGGCGCAAACATTGTGGGCGACCATCGCCACCGCCGAATCCACCGGTGCGCCACTACGTCTGGGAATCGAGCCGGGTCCGTTCGGGGAGCTGCCCTGGGAAGCGGCCATCGAGCCGGCCCGGCATCGCCCGCTCGCCCTGCACCCGAATGTGACGGTGTACCGCAAGGCGGGCGCCGCGCCGGCGTGGCCGGAGATCCCGGGTCCCCTGCGAATTCTGGTGGCCGTCGCCGCGCCCGACACCGGCGGGGATGTCACGCTCAACTACGAGAACGAGTTGCTCAATGTGCTTGCGGCCGTTCGGAATGCGCGCCGCAGCGACGCCGATATCCGGATCGTGGAATTCGCGACGACCGATGCGATCCGGGCGGCGCTCGAACAATCGCCGGCCCATATCCTGCACATATCCGGGCACGGCGAGCCCGGATATCTGGTCCTCGAAGACGAGCAGGGCGCGCAACGCCCGGTCACCGCCGCCGAATTCGCCGCGGAGGCCATCCCCGCCGGGCTGATGCCCCCGGTGATCGCCCTGTCCGCGTGCTACACCTCGGTCGCCGGCACCGATATCGAATCCGTGGCCGCCGGTCTGGTCGCCCGCGGCGCGAACGTGGTGATCGGCACCGAGGCATCGGTATCCGATCGCTACGCCACCGCCGTATTCGCCGACGCCTATCGGCAACTGGCCCAGTCTGGCGCGCCCGACGTCGTCGCTGCCGTGTCCGGGGCCCGCCGGGCCGCGCACGATCGGCTGGCCACCTCCACCGTCCCCGACGAGAGACAACTCGCCGCACTGGACGAATGGAGCGTGGTGACAATCCTCGCGGCCACGGCGGAATGCCGGCTGTACTCCGGCGAGGGCCACCCCCCGACACCACCGCCGCCGGGTCCACCCGGCCCGGCGGCACGCGCGAGGGGCGAATTCTTCGGACGCCGCCGCGAACAACGCCTGCTGCCCGCTCAGCTCGCCAGCGATCGATATCCCGGAATCGTGTTGCACGGCATCGGCGGAATCGGCAAGACCGCGCTCGCCACCGAACTCGTCGCCCGCCAGCGCACCTTGGTGCCGGTCACGATCGTCCCCGGACACTTCGACGTGGACAGCTTCTTCCGCCGGATCGCCACCGCCGTCGGCCGGCACACCCGCACCGCCGGGCCGGATCGGCACCGAACGGCGATCGCGGCAGCCACCTCGCGAGTGCTCGACGTGCGGTTGCCGTGGAACACACGACTGAAGATCCTGCGTGAGCAGGTTTTTCCCCTTGCTCCCGTCGTGGTGCTGCTCGACGACTTCGAGGAGAACCTCGACACCGATCACCGCGTGGCCGACGACACCATGGCCCATGTCCTCGCGGCGTGGATCGGCACGCCGGGGCCGGGCCGATTGCTGATCACCACCCGATATCGGTTCACCCTGCCCGATTGTGCCGAGGCCGCACTGCTGTGGCGGCAGCTCGGCCCGCTCACACTCGCCGAAACCTACAAGGTGATCTGGTCGCTACCGACCCTCGACCGGCTCGCAACCGGCCAGTTCGATCAGGTGTGGCGACTGCTCGGCGGACATCCCCGCAGCCTGGAATATCTCGATGCCCTGCTCGCCCAGGGCCGAGCGCGCTACGCAGACACCACCGCACGGCTTGCCGCCACCTTGGCGGCACATCCGGAAACCCACGCCGCGCTGGACGCCACCGCCGACCTCGACACCCACATCGCGGCCACCATAACCCTCATCTCCAACGAGATACTGCTGGCCGATCTGCTCATCGGGCTCAGTCCCGCGGCCCGGCACCTGCTGTTGGGCATGTCCGTCTACCGCGAACCCGTCGACAACGCCGCCGCGCTCTGCCAGATCGGTGACCTCGACGAGTCCGCGCAAAGTGCCGAATGCCGAGCGGCCGCCGACCGGATCACCGCGATCCTCACCGGCCACAACATCAGACTGCCCGACGGCGTGCTGGACATGGCGACCCTGCCCGCGGCCGTGCAGGTCGAATTGGCACCTGCCGTCGCCACCTACCAGGAGCATGTGACACCTCCGTACGCCACCGGGCAGGTCCTCGGTGCGCTGATCGCCGAGTGCACCGCGAGCAGTCTCATCTCGGTGGACCCCGAGACCGGGCACATGCTCGTACACCGCGGGACCGCAGCCGAATTGGCCGATCACAGCACCGACGCCGAGCTGCGCCGCGCCCACCACCGAGCCGGCGAATACTGGCGATGGCGGGCGCGAATGTGGCGGCAGGACCGCGACGCCCTGCTCCACGACCAGCTCGAAGCGCGCCATCATTACCTGCACGCGGACGATCTGGACACGGCCATGCACATCACCGAGGTGGCCTGCGGTCGTCTGAGCACCATCGGTGCGCAGGACCGGGCGGCCCGCCTGGCCCGCGACGCGCTGGAACGACTGGCCCCCGACGCACGGCGCCGCGGGAACTTCTACTACCAACTCGGTACGCTCGCACAAGCCCGGATGGACTACGACGACGCCGAACACTTCTACACCCGGGCCCTCGCCGTCGAGGAAAAATTCGGAAATCGGGCCACCCAGGCCATCTGTCACCGTCATCTGGGCGAACTCGCTCAGGAGCGGGGTGATGTCGACGAAGCGGTACGCCGCTACATCCGAGCCCTGGCGATCGCGGACGAACGCGGCCTGCACTCGATCCGGGCCAGTGTCTTCCATCGGCTCGGCCTCCTCGCGGAGGATCGCCGCGATTATCGAGAGGCGCGCCACCGCTATTCCCAGGCGCTCAGCATTTTCGAGGGGCTCGGCGACCATGCCGGTATGGCCAATGCGCACGGTCAACTCGGCACGCTCGCGACGATCGGCCGGGACTACGACGAGGCCGAACGCCGCTATACCCGGGCTCTCGCCATCGCGGAGGAAATCGGCGATCGTCGCAGTACGGACGTGGCGCTCCATCAACTCGGCGTGCTCGCGCAGCAGCGCGGCCGCGATGCCGAGACCGTGGACTTCACCACCCGCGCTCTCGCGATCGCCGAAGAAGGCGGGGACCGCCACAGCATGGCCCTCGGCCACCACAATCTCGGCATTCTGGCGCGGGATCGAGGTGACCATCCCGAGGCCGAACGCCGCCTCACGCTTGCACTTGCACTGCACGAGGGAGTCGGTGACCGGGCCGCGGCCGCGTCCACCCGCAGTGCTCTGGCAGATGTCGCCCGCGCGCGAGGACAACTTCAGTCGGCCGTCAGCCGGTACGCCGTGGCGTTTCGAAACTGCCTGAGCATGAACCTTCCCCACGCGGCGCACAATCTCGGGGCGCTGGTCGAATTGCATGCCACGATCGGGTGCGGGCAGTTCGTCGCGATCACCTCCTCGGTACTGCGCGAGGCGGAGGTCGACGATATCCACCGCCGCGTTCACCACAACCTCGGAACACCGATGTGAAACAGGTGTCATTTTTCTGCGCCCGATGTACAGATCCGCCCAGCCGGATCGGCTACCTTACAAAGAGAACCAGTTGCAGTCACGGCACTGGGTGAGGAGCAGATCATGGCCATCGTTCAATCCGCCCCCGCGGCCGCCGGTGACCGGCGGCGGCTCGTCCTGGACAGTCCGGTGGACCGCCACCGTATCGACGAGGTGGAGGTGAGCACCGCCGAGGATGTGGCGGCAGCGGTGGCGCGGGCGCGGGCGGCCCAACCCACTTGGGCGGCACGGCCGGTGGCCGAGCGGGCCGCCATCCTGCGGTCGGCGATCGATGTGCTGGTGGCCCGGCGCGACGAGATCATCGCGACCGTCCGCGCGGAGACCGGCAAGCCGCAGACCGAGGCGATGGCGGTGGAGATCGTGCCGTCGTGCGATTTCCTCGCCTTCTGGACCCACCGCGCCCCGCGCGACCTGAAGCCGCATCGGCAGCCACTGCACGGCTACCTGAAGCCGATGAAGAAGCTGTACATCCACTATCAGCCGCTGGGCGTGGTCGGCGTGATCACCCCGTGGAACGGGCCGTTCGTGCTGTCGCTCAACCCTGTTGTACAAGCGCTGCTGGCCGGCAACACCGCCGTGCTCAAGCCCTCGGAGGTCACCCCGCGCTCGGGCGAGTGGGTGGTGAAGATCCTGCACGAGGCAGGCGTGCCCCCCGACGTCGTGCAGGTGGTGCACGGTGACGGCGAGACCGGCGCGGCCCTGGTCGCCGCCGAGGTCGACAAGGTGTGCTTCACCGGCAGCGTGGCCACCGGCCGCAAGATCGCCGCGGCCTGCGCCGAACGGCTGCTGCCCTGCACGCTGGAACTCGGCGGCAAGGACGCGATGATCGTCTGCGCCGACGCCGATCTGGAGCGCGCCGCCGCGGGCGCGGTGTACCTGTCGATGTTCAACACCGGGCAGGTGTGCATGAGCGTCGAGCGGATCTACGTGGTGGACAGCGTCGCCGACGAGTTCATCCGGCTGGTGTCGAAGCGGGCCGCCGAGGTCACCTACGGTCCCGGCGACACCGATATGGGCCCGCTGTTCTACGACCGGCAGCTGGATATCGTGTCCCGGCACGTCGACGACGCCAAGGCCAAGGGCGCCGACATCGTGGTCGGCGGCGCGCCCGCGGCCGGCAACGGCCTGTTCTTCCAGCCCACCGTGGTCGTCGACGCGACCCACGAGATGGAGTTGATGACCGAGGAGACCTTCGGCCCGATCGCGGCGATCATGCGGGTGCGCGACGAGGAGGAGGCGATCCGGATGGCCAACGACTCGCAGTACGGTCTCAGCGGTTCGGTGTTCACCAAGGACGCGGTCAAGGCCCGGCGCATCGCCGCCCGGCTCACCACCGGCTCGGTGGTGCACAACGACGCGGCCGTCATCTACGGCGTGCCCGAGGCGCCGTTCGGCGGGCGCAAGAACAGCGGTCTCGGTCACGTCAACGGCCTGGACGCGCTGCGCGGCTTCACCCACGCGCTGCCGATCCTGATCGACCGGTGGCAGCCGAAGCAGGAGAGCATCTGGTATCCGTACTCGGAGAAGACGATTCGCAGCCTGGAGATGGTGGTCAAGCACGGCTTCGGTAACAAGGTGCTGCGCCGGCTGCTCTCGTGAACAAGAAACTTGTCCGGTTGGTAGAGTTGTTTTCGTGCAGAAGCGGCGCAGCTACGATCAGAACTGCCCGGTCGCGAAAGGTCTCGACACCCTCGGCGAGCGGTGGACGCTGCTGATCTTCCGCGAATTGCTCGGCGGCGCACGGCGTTACAGCGACCTGCGCGCCGAGTTGCCGGGCATCGCCAGCAACCTGCTCGCCGACCGGCTGCGGGAGCTCGAGCAGTCCGGCCTGATCGAGCGCACCGAACTGCCGCCGCCGGTGGCCCGCACGGTCTACTCGATGAGCGAGACCGGCTGGCGGCGGGTCTTTCCCGTGTTGCAGTCGCTGGCCTGGTTCGGGCTGCCCATGGTGGCCCCGCCGGACGACGGCGAGGAGGCCACGCCGCTCAACGGATTCCTCGCCGGGGTGCTGCTCGCCTTCGATCCGTCGCGTGCCGGGGGCGTCGACGCCACCTACCGGGTGACCATCGGCGGCCGTGATTTCGAGTTCTCGGTCCGGGACGCGACTCTGGGCCCGCGCCGCGGTGAACCGGTCCTGCGGATCACCGCCGACCCGGCGGACCTGGTCCGCTTCCGTTCCGGTGATGCCGACCTGCGGCGGGAACTGCTGCCGCGCATAGCGTTCAGCGGGGACCCCGCGATGGTGGACCGGTTCCGCGACATCTTCGTGCTGTCCGCCGGATAGCCGAGGCTCCCGGGCCGGAACCTCACCCACACTGCCGGCGCCACCCTGCGCTGGCCACCCAGCCATCCGGTAGTACCACGTGCCGCCCGGCCGCGCGGGACAGTCGACTGTCACCGTGCCGCCGGGCGAGGCTGCACCGGAACGACCTCAGGCGGCGACCGGAACCGCCGTAACCGGCTGCGCGGCACGCGAATTCGCCAACGACAGCACGTGCAGCGTGAACAGCACCGGCACCGCGGCGGTCGGCACGAGCACCAGCGGCAGCAGCGAGACATGTTCCGTGGACGGCGTCAGATGCAGCGCCCGGGTGGGCCCCGGCGCCGCCAGGATGGCGACCGCGAACGCGTAGACGAAGTCGGCGATGCCGAAGATGTTGAGCCACAACGCACTCCGATCACCGTCACCGGCCCGCAACCGGCGGATCACCCGCGTCGCGGACAAGCCGATCGTGATATCGCCGAGCGCGGCGGGCCAGGCGAACGCCGGCGGCAGATCGCCCATGGCCAGCGCGAGCAGGAAGGCGACGCCCATGATCCGGACCTGATGCGGGCGGATCAGCTGCACCCGGGCCGCGGGATGCGCCAGCGCGCGGGCCACCACCGGCACCCGCGACAGCGCCAGCAGCGCCACCAGCGGCACCGCGAATCCCACCGCGAGCCAAGGTTTCACCGCATCGGCCTGGAACCGGTAGACGTGCGCGGCCGCCAGCGCCGTGGTCACGGCGGCCCACACCACCCAGACCAGGCCGAAGCCGCCGGCGGTCCACAGCGCGGCGCGGCGGCCCGCACCCGCGCCGAACACCGCCGCGTACAGGGCGTTCGCGGTCGCGAGCGCCACCGCGGCGACGCCGAGGACCAGGAGAAACCAGAGAAGGGACAGGGCGGTGAACATGACGCGCTCCGTTTCGAGATGCCGGACGGCGGATCGGGCCCGGCCCCGGGGGACCGGCTGCCCGTACACACGAAACCGTAACGCATGGACAAGTATTTAAACAAGTAACTTTACTTTTTTGTCCCACTTTCGACCGGCGGCTACCGGCGAGCCGTGCTGATCCCGGTTCAGAAACCTTGCCAGGCAGGCTTGTTGGCGATCGCGAAGCGGTAGTAGTCGATCGCCTTCAGATAGGCGGCCGCCGCCGGGTCCACGATCACCGTGACGTGCGGATGCAGTTGCAGGATCGAGGCCGGGCAGAACGCCGAGACCGGCCCCTCCACCGCGGCCGCCACCGCCTCCGCCTTGGCCGGGCCGGTGGCGATCAGCAGCAGATGTCCGGCGTCGCCGATGGTGCCCAGGCCCTGGGTGAGGACGTGGGTCGGCACCCGGCCCAGATCACCGTCGAAGAAGCGGGCATTGTCGGCCCGGGTCTTCGGCGTCAGCGTCTTCACCCGGGTACGGGACCGCAGCGAGGAGCCCGGCTCGTTGAAGCCGAGGTGCCCGTTGCCGCCGATGCCGAGGATCTGCACCGCGATCGGGCCGCGGGTGACGATCATCTGCTCGTATTCGGCGGCGGCGGTGGGGATGTCGGCGGCGTTGCCGTCCGGGCTGTGCACCGCGGTATCGGCGATGTCGACGTGCGAGGTGAACTCGTCGCGGATGAACCGCGCATACGACTGCGGATGACCGGCCGGCAGCCCGATGTACTCGTCCAGCAGAAACGCCTGCACGCGTGCGAAACTCAGGCCCTCGTCCCGGTGCTGCCGGACCAGTTCGCGATAGGCGCCCAGCGGCGACGAGCCGGTGGCCAGGCCGATCGCCTGCGCCCCGCGGCGGAGGTGGTCGGCCATGATGCCTCCCGCGAGCCTGCCCGCGGCCCCGGCGTCGGCGGCGATCACGAGTTCCACAGTGCCCCTTCCTTGTACACCCGCACCGGCCGCAGCCCGGTGTCGGTCACCAGCACATCGGCGACGGCGCCCGCGCGCAGCGCGCCGATCCGCCCGGCGCGGCCCAGCAGCCGCGCGCCGGTGCCCGCCGCCGCCGTCACCGCCGCGCCCAGTTCCACCGCCGCACAGCACACGGTGCGCCGCAACACCTCCGAGGCGGTCGCGGTGCCACCGGCGATGGCGCCCGGGCCGTCCGGGTCGTACAACCGCGAAACCCCGTCGGTCACCACCACATCGAGGCTACCGAGCCGATACCGCCCGTCCGGCTGCCCCGCCGCGGCCATGGCGTCGGTGACCAGCGCGATGTGCCGGGCGCCGAGGGTGTCGAACAACATCCGCACCGTCCCGTAGGCCAGATGCACACCGTCGCCGATCACCTCGGCCACCGCCACCCCGTGCGCGGCCGCCGACAGCGCCGCGGTCAGGAAGTTCGGATGCCGATGTTCCAGCGGCGGCATCCCGTTGCACAGGTGGGTCACCGAGATCCGCCCGCCCCGCCACAGCGCATGTGAGGACCGCGCGTAGTCGGCGACGGTGTGCCCCAGCGACAACACCGTACCCGCCTCGGCGATCAGGGTCGCGAGCTCGTCGAAATTGTCGGTCTCCGGCGCGATCGTCACCGCCGCCACCCGTCCGCCCGCCCGCTCCAGCAATCGCCGCAGCATCGCCGGATCCCCGGGCACGATCCGATCCAGCGCGTGGGCCCCCGGCCGCTGCACACTGATGAACGGCCCCTCCAGATGGATCCCCGCCAGCATCCCGCCGTCCACGGCCCCCGCCAGCACCCCGATCCGCTCGGCGAGTTCGGCCTCGGTCGCCGACACCAGCGACCCCACCAGCGTCGTGGTCCCCCGCCCCCGATGAAACGCGGCCGCCGCCAGCACCCCCGCGGCATCCGCATCCGGAAACCCGTACCCCCCACCCCCGTGACAGTGCACATCCACCAGCCCCGGCAACACCAGCCCCGGCCGCTCCACCGCGGCAGGCGCCTCCCCCTCGAATTCCGCCGCCGGCCCGACGAATTCGAGCACCGGCCCGTCGAACGCCACCACCCCGTCGGCGATCACCGCCTCCTCCCCGACCACCCGCCCCCGCAACACCGTCCTCACCTCCCACCCCCACCGGACGCATCCCGAAACCCGTTGCGGCGCAACCGCCACCACCCGGACACCTGCGCACACCGCAGATACCAGCGCCGGCGAATCCGCCTGCCCCGCCGCGATCGCCGCGCCCCTGCGGCATCCGGCAGCCGCCGACCGGAACCGCGGCCACCCGGCCTCACCCCGGACACCGGCACTGCCGTGACGGCACGAACGACGCACCCCGCCGGACCGGTGGACCAACCGTCTCGGCCGTGCTCACTGCACCGGCCCCAGCTCCGCGCGGGCCGCGCGGGCGGCGTCGGCGGCGGTGGGCTCGGTGAGGACGGCGACGGCGGCGGCGCGGCAGGCGTCGAGGGTGACCGCGGCCAGAGCCGCCCGGACCGCCGGCAGCGAGCGCGGCGCCATCGACAGCGTGGTGACGCCGAGACCGGCCAGGACGCAGGCGAATTCGGGATGGGAGGCGGCCTCGCCGCAGACGCCGACCGGGACGGCGTCGGCGCGGGCGCCCGCCACCACGGCGGCGATGGTGGCGGCCAGGGCCGGCTGCCACGGGTCGTGCAGGGCCGCCAGCGCCGAGGACATGCGGTCGGCGCCGAACAGGTACTGCGACAGGTCGTTGGTGCCGACGGAGAAGAAATCCACTTCGGCGCCGAGGTATTCGGCGCGGGCGGCGGCGGCGGGGACCTCGATCATGATGCCGCACTCGGACAGTCCCGCGCCGCGGGCGGCGGCGGCGAAGCGGCGCGCCTCCTCCACGGTGGCCACCATCGGCGCCATCACCTTCACCGGGGTGCCGGTGGCGGCGCGGGCGGAGGCGATGGCGGCCAGTTGTTCGTAGAGGGTGCCCTCGTCGACCTCGCGCAGCCGGATGCCCCGGATGCCCAGCGCCGGATTGGGTTCCGCGGGCAGATGCAGGAACGGCAGCGGTTTGTCGGAGCCGGCGTCGAGGGTGCGCACGGTGACCGGGCGCTCGCCGAGGACCTCCAGGATCTCCCGGTAGTGCGCGGTCTGCTCGGCGATCGTCGGCGCGGATTGCCGGTCCAGGAACAGGAATTCGGTGCGCAGCAGGCCGACGCCCTCGGCCCCGAATTCGACGGCCAGCCGGGCGTCGGTGGCGTTGCCGACATTCGCCAGCAGCGGTATCGAATACCCGTCGGCGGTGCGGCCGGGACCGGTGGCCGCGCGGGCCCGCCGGTCGCGCAGCGCGGAAACCGTTGCGCGCCGGGCCGGATCGGGGGCCACCTCGACCAGGCCGGTGGTGCCGTCGAGCAGTACCTCGGTGTCCTCGGCCACCTCGACCGCGCGCGGGCAGGCCACCACCGCCGGAATGCCCAGGGCCTTGGCCAGGATCGCGGTGTGCGAGGTGGGTCCACCGGCGACGGTCAGCAGCCCGACCACCCGCTGCGGATTGAGGGTGGCGGTGTCGGCGGGTGCCAGGTCGGCGGCGGCCAGCACGAAAGGCACCGTGCCGTCCGGGATTCCGGGCGGGTCGACGCCGAGGATCTCGGCCACCACCCGCTGCCCGACGTCGTGCAGATCGGTCACCCGCTCGGCCATCAGGCCGCCCAGGGCCGCCAGCTGCCCGGCGAAGTGCGCGACGGCCCCGGTCACCGCGTGCGCGGTCGGTTCGCCGGCGCGGATGCCGGCGTGCACCTCCTCGCGGAGCGCCGGATCGGCGGCCAGGGCCGCGGTCATGGTGAGGATGTCGGCGGCGGCGCCCTCGGCCCGTTCGGCCATCGTGGCGTAGCGGCCGGAGACCGTCTCCAGTGCGGCGTCGGCCCGGGCGATCTCGGCGTCCAGGTCGTCGCCGCGCGGGTCGCCGGCGCTGGTCACCGGCGCGGCGGCCAGCCATTTCACCGGGGCGACCACGAGGCCGGGGGCGGCGGCCACGCCGTGCAGTTCAGTGGTCAAGGTCGGTCTCCAGTACGGTGACCAGCCGGTCCAGCACCTCGTCGGCGCCGTCGGGAGCGTGCAGGGTGACGGTGTCACCGCATCCGACGCCGAGGGTCATCAGCTGCAACAGGCTGCCGGCGGCCACGGGCGCCTTCTCGCCGACCGAAATGGTCACCGGCACCGGGGATTCGGCGGCGGCCTTGGCGAACAGCGCGGCGGGACGGGCGTGCAGGCCGGTCTCGGCCGCCACCACGGCGGTGCGGGTGATCATTGCGCGATGTTCTCCTTCTCGATCTGGTCCTCGTCCGGTTCCCGGCCGGGGGTCTGGAGATTCCAGCGCCGGATGATGAAGCCGAAGACGGTGTAATAGAGCGCCCCGTAGCCCAGCCCGATCGGGATCAGCAGCCATGCCCGCCGGGCCTTCCCGAAATTCAGCAGATAGTCGATGGCGCCCGCGGAGAAGGTGAAGCCGTCGTGGATGCCCAGCGCGTTGGTCAGCGCCAGCGAGGACGCGGTGAACAGGGCGTGCAGCACCAGCAGCGGCCACGCCACGAAGATGAACGAGAACTCCAGCGGCTCGGTGATACCGGTGACGAAGGAGGTCAGCCCGGCCGAGAGCATGATGCCGCCGACGGCCTTGCGGTGTTTCGGATGCGCGTTGCGCCAGATCGCCAGCGCCGCGGCGGGCAGGCCGAACATCATGATCGGGAAGAAGCCGGTCATGAAGGTGCCCGCCTCCGGATCACCGGCCAGGAAGCGCGCGATATCGCCGTGGGCGCCGTGATAGTCGCCGAGGACGAACCAGACCACCGAGTTGAGGATGTGGTGCAGGCCCAGCGGCAACAGCAGCCGGTTGGCCAGCCCGAACAGACCGCCACCGGCAACGGTGTTGTGCGACACCGTATTTCCCAGCCAGGTCAGTGCCCAGTTGAAGGCCGGGTAGACATACGACAGCAGCACGCCCAATATCACCGCCGCACAGGCGGTCAGGATCGGCACCAGCCGGCGGCCGGAGAAGAAGCCGAGATAGTCCGGCAATTGCACACGGTGATAGCGCTGCCAGAGGATGGCCGCGGTCAGGCCCATGACGATGCCACCGAGCACGCCGAAGTTCACCAGCGCCTGACCGCCCTTGGTATCGGACTTCCCGGCCAGTACCACCGGCGACATCGCCTTCAGCACGCCCTCGAACGCCAGGTAGCCGACCACCGCGGCCAGCGCGGTGGAGCCGTCGGCCTTCTTGGCCCAGCCGATCGCGATGCCGAGAGCGAACAGCAGCGGCAGATGGTCGATCAGCGCACCGCCCGCCCCGGCCAGCACGTCGGCGACGCCCTTGGTCGCGGTCCAGCGGCCGAGCATGTCCGCCTGCCCGAGCCGCAGCAGCAGACCGGCCGCCGGCAGCGTGGCGATCGGCAGCATCAGGCTGCGGCCCAGTTTCTGCAAGCCGGACAGGTCGAGCTTCTTGCGGACGCCGGGGTCGGCAGTGGCCATGGAGGTCCTCGCGGGTGCCGGGGGTCGCCGAGCAGGTATGGTAGCTGGATATTAACTGCATACCTGTGGCGCTGACCAGTCCCGTCCCCCCGACACGCATGGAGGAGCCATGTCCAAGGTCGACCAGATCGTCGCCGGGCTCGGCGGCACCGGCAACATCGTGGAGGTCGAGGGGTGTATCACCCGGCTGCGGGTGGAGGTCAAGGACCCGCAACAGGTGAATCAGCCCGCCCTGAAATCCGCCGGGGCGCACGGCGTGGTGGTGGCCGGTAACGCGGTGCAGGTGGTGGTCGGCCCGACCGCCGACGCCCTCGCCGAAGACATCAACGATCTGCTGTGAGCACCGAGGTCCTGGCGCCGCTGGCCGGGCGCGCGCTGCCGCTGGCCGAGGTCCCCGATCCGGTGTTCGCCGCGGAGATGGTCGGCGCCGGAGTCGCGATCGAACCCGCCGACACCGACGATCCGACCACCGTCGCCGCGCCGATCGCGGGCACCCTGGTGAAACTGCACCCGCACGCGGCGGTGATCGTCGCCGACTCCGGGGCCGGGGTGCTGGTGCATGTGGGCATCGATACCGTGGGCAAGCCGGAACTGTTCACCGTGCACGCCGCCGAGGGCGCGCGAGTGGCCGCCGGTGATCCGCTGATCACCTTCTCCCCCAACGCGATTCGCCGCGAGGGCCACAGCGCCGCGGTGCCGGTGGTGGTCATGGACACCGCGCCGGGCTCGGCGCGCGACACCGCCGTCGGGCCGATCACCGCCGGCGCGGTGCTGTTCACCGCCTGAGCCCCGGCGCCCGTCCGCGCGCCGGGGCCGCGACCCCGGCGCGCGGCGCTCACGCGGTGATGGTCGACGCGTCGGCGGGGGTGAAGTTGTAGACGCGCGAGGCATTGCCGATCGCGATCTTGTGCTGCACGTCGTCGGGCAGGTGATCGAGCCACTTGGTGGCCAGCTGGATGGTGTCCGGCCACGTGGAATCCGAATGCGGGTAATCGCATTCGAGCATCACGTTGTCCTCGCCGATGATGTCCAGCAGCCGGATGCCGGCCTGATCCTCGATGAAGGTGCCGAACACGTGATCCTTGAACAGCCGGCGGATGTCGGTGTCGAGATCGAAACTGGCCGAACCCTTCTCCTCACCGCGCTCGTGGCTGGCGTTCATGTCGATGTCGAACCGCGAGGCCCAGAACCGCTGCTTGTCGACGACCTGCTCAGCCCGCTCCAGGAAGTAGGGGATCCAGCCGATCGAGCCCTCGGACAGCGCGATCTTCAGCTCCGGGAACTTCACGAAGTTGCCGCTGAACAACCAATCCAGCAGCGTCCCGGCCTGATTCGCGGCCGCGGAGTACGCCATGAAGGCCAGCGTCGGCATGTCCGGGGAGGTACGGATCAGGTTCGAGGACGAACCCACGTGCATCGACACCACGTAGCCGGTGTCGTTGCAGGCCTGGAACAGCGGATCCCAGTGGTCGTTGTGGATCGAGGGCAGGCCCAGCTTGGTCGGGTTCTCCGAGAAGGCGATCGACTTGCCGCCCAGGGCCGCGGTGCGCTCGACCTCGGCGGCGGCGGCCACCGGATCCCACAGCGGGATGATCATCATCGGGATGAACCGGCCCGGGTAGGCCTGCGCGAACTCCTCCAGAATGAAGTCGTTCCACGCCTGCACGCACAGCAGGCCCAGTTCCTTGTCCTTGGCCTCGTGGAAGACCTGGCCGCAGTAGCGGGGGAAGGACGGGAACAGCATCGACGACAGCACGTGGCCCTGGTTCATGTCGGCGACGCGGTCGGCCGGCTCGTAGCAACCGGGACGCATGTCCTCATAGGTGATCGGCTCGGGAGAGAACTCCTCGCGCGACTTGCCCGCGACGGCGTTCAGCCCGGTGGTGACGATCTGCCGGTCCTCGTAGACCCAGAACTCGGACGTGCCCTCACGCACGATGCGAGGACCGGTGTCCCGCCACCGCTGTGGCAGCCTTTCCTGCCACAGCCTGGCCGGCTCGATCAAGTGGTCGTCGACCGAAATGAACCAGCTGAACGACATCGGGATCTCCCAACTTACTCGTCTTAGTTAAGCGAATACTCACATACTAAGCCAGCGCCCGGCGCGGACGCCAGCGCGGATCAGCGGTAACGTCGCGCCAGTCTGCGGCGGTGGGCGGTGGGGGTGCCGAACAGGACGCGGTTCAACGTCGCGCGCTTGAGGTAGCGGTGGATACCGCTCTCCCACGTGTAACCGATACCGCCGTGCAACTGCATGGCCGCACCGGCCACCTCGACCGCCGCCGTACCGGTATAGGACTTCGCCATCGCCACCGCGGTCCCGTCACCGTCGAGCGCCACACCGACCAGCTTGCGGGCGACGGTGGCCTGCACGAACATGTCCGCACATGCGTGCTTGACCGCCTGGAACGAACCGATCGGCCGATCGAACTGCTCCCGCACCTTCGCGTACTCCACCGTCGCGGTGAGCATCGCCTCCGCGACACCGAGACTGTCACACGCGACCGCCAGCGCGGCACGGTCGTGCAGACCCCGGGCGGCGGCGAGCGGGTCACCGGAGAACCGCAGCAGGTCGTCGCCGGTGACGGTGAGATCGCCGGCGACAACCGTGCCCAGCGTGCGTGACTCGTCGACGACCGGGGTCGCGGTCACGACCAGCCCGGCCGTGGGCTCGACCGCTGAGGCCGCGGTCACCGCGACCCCGGTCGAGGGCGCGACCACCGGGGCCGGGACCGCCGCGAGCCCGGTGGCAGGTGCGACGCACACGACCACCGGGGTGTCCGACGGGTCCGCCGCGATCACCAGCAGCCGATCCGCGGTGGCCGCGTCGGGCACGAATTCCGCACGACCGGACAGGATCCAGCCCGCACCGCTGGGGCGCAGCCGGAACCTGGTGGTGTACTCGGCGTCCGCACCGCACAGCGCTACAGCCACCGAGGACTCACCCGCGGCCACCGCCGCCAGCAGTTCGTCCCGGCGCGGGCCGGTCGAGGCCGTCAACGCGGCGACACCCAGCACGGTGCCGAGGTATCCACTCGCGGCCGCGGCCCGGCCCAACTCCTCCAGCACCACCGCGGTCTCGGCGAAGGTCACACCCGCACCACCGAGATCCTCCGCAACCTCCAGCCCGGACCAGCCGTGCGCGGACAGCGCCCGCCGATCCGGCCCAGCGGCACCGGCTTTCGCCAGCACCGCGCGAGCGACCACACGCAACTCCTCCCGGATCTCGTCCAGATCGTCGGTCGCCGTGACTGTTTCGCTGCTCATGAACTCTGCCTCCACCGACCGGCCGGCTGCCGCCGAACCCGGTCCTCACTGTGTGGTCCATCCCCGACGGGATGAGTTCCGCCGACCGGCCCACCGCCGGTCACCGGATGCCCGGCTACCGGGCCTGCCCAGGCCACCCGCGCTCCCCTCCACCCCGAAACTCGTGACTTCACTGGGGTTCCCGGGGGAGCCCCAGCCCGCGTTCCCCGATGATCGTCCGCTGGATCTCACTACTACCCCCCGGAATCGTCCACTCCCACGACCCCACGAAATCCAGCACCCACGCCCCCGACTCCCACCCACCCGAAGAAGGCTTCCGCAACACCGACTGCGCCGACAAACCACCCACCTCCGCACCGAAACCGGTCAACCGCTGCAACAACTCGCTGTAGAACAACTTCACCACCGACGCATCCGCCGCACCCACCCTCCCCGCCTCATACCGCTGCACCACATCCCGGCACAACACCCGCAAACCCTCGATCTCCGTCTCGAACTGCGCCAGCCGATCCGCGATCACCGCATCATCGACCGGACGACTCCCATCCGGACCCGGCCGCGCACACTCCTCCACCAGCCACCGCAACCCCGCATTACCCAACCGCTCCGCCAACTCCAGCATCGTCAAACCACGCTCGGCCCCCAACGTGGACTGCGCCACCTGCCAGCCCGCGTTCTCCGCACCCACCAACTGCGACACCGGAATCCGCACCTCATCCAGAAACAACTCACAAAAATGCGACTCCCCCGTCGCCTGCCGGATCGGCCGCACATCAATCCCCCGCGACCGCATATCCATCAACAAATACGAAATCCCCTTCCGCTTCGGCGCAACCGGATCGGTACGCGCCAGCAACAGGCACCAATCCGCATACTGCGCACCACTGGCCCACACCTTCTGCCCCGACACCACGAAATCATCGCCCTCACGCCGCGCCACCGTCCGCAACGACGCCAGATCCGACCCCGCCCCCGGCTCCGAAAACCCCTGACACCACACCTCACCCTCCAGAATCGCCGGAAGATGCCGCACCCGCTGCGCCTGGCTCCCCGCCGCCAGCAACGTCGACGCCGCATGATGCACCGCCACGAACGCCAGCACCAGACGCGGCGCATCCGCCGCCGCCAACTCCTGATACAACACCACCTGCTCCGCAACAGTCAGCCCCCCACCGAACTCCCTCGGCCAATGCGGCACCGCGAACCCACCCGACCGCAACGTCTGAAACCACTCCCGCTGAAACCCCACGAACTCCGCATCCGACACACCCGTCTGCCCCACCCGCCACCCCACCGGAACATGCACACGACACCAATCCCGCACCCCCACACGGAAATCCTCGAGCACCACCCCGCTCATTTGCTGCTGGTCTTCCGCCGCAACGCCAGCAACCGTTCCCGGTGCTCCGGCGTCTGCATCGACACCACCTCCGCCGCGAATCCCGCCTGCAACGGACCCGCCAGCGCCTGCGACAGATACATGTTCACCACCCGTTTCGTGGCCCGCAGCGCCTCCACCGGCTGCCCCGCCAGCCGATGCGCCAGGGTCCGGGCCTCCTCCAGCAGGCTGTCCGCCGCCACCACCCGCGACGCCAACCCGAATTCCACCGCCGTCCGGGCATCGATGCGATCGCCGGTGAACAGGAACTCCCGCGACCGCATGATCGGGGTCAGCAACGGCCACAACGCCGCTCCGCCGTCACCGGCGACCAGCCCCACCGCCACATGCGGATCCGTCAGCGAGCCGCGCTCCGAGATCAGCACCACGTCACTGAGAACCGCGACGCTGCAACCCAATCCGACCGCGGCGCCGTTCACCGCCGCGATCACCGGCAGCGGGAACCGCAGCATCTCCTCGACGATCTGCGCGCCCTCCCGCACGCTCTCGTCCCGCGCGATCGGATCCTCCAGGAACGAGGTGATCCAATCCAGATCACCGCCGGCCGAGAACGCGCGGCCGGCGCCGGTCACCACCACCACCCGCGCCTCGGGGTCCATGGACAGCTGCCGCCAC
This sequence comes from Nocardia sp. alder85J, assembly GCF_020176955.2. Taxonomy (GTDB): domain Bacteria; phylum Actinomycetota; class Actinomycetes; order Mycobacteriales; family Mycobacteriaceae; genus Nocardia. The sequence goes on along the minus strand of NZ_JAIUCZ020000002.1, from coordinate 664,490 downwards.
ACATTCGCCAGACCCCAGTGCAGCCGCTCGTTGACAGCGTTCAACTCCTCCGGGCGGTTCAGGATCAGCGTCCGCACCGGGCCGTCGGACTCGACGATCAATTCGTCCGGCAGGTCATATTTCACGCGGCAACCTCCGTCGCGGGGACAGCTCCCGGCGTGGGCCGGGCGACTGGTACTGGTGGATCATGTTTCGGCCGGCCGTCCGCTCGACGCCGGTTCGGGCGGCCGCTCGGCTTCGACGTCATCATGACCCATGCACTCTCGTCCACTCGCGCCGACGTACCGCCACGCACGACGGTCGCGGCGCGGGCGGACCGATACCCGGCCCGAGGGCAGCCCGGTCGCCGAACACCGCGGGGACTCCGAAGTCCCTCCGTTGCGGCACATCCGGCGCCTCGGGCACCGTCCGCGGCGCCGCGCGGCCGAGCGATCATGCGAAACTTCCCGGCGCCGCCGCGCTGAACAGCCCGGTCAGGCCGCGGCGGCCGAGGCGGCGGGACAGTGCGTCGCGGGTCTCCGACAGGCCGGTGGGCAGTCGGCGCAGCGGGCGACTGTAGCGGGACAGCCACGACAGCGGGGACTCGTCGCAGAAGCCGAGCGCCCCGTGCACCTGGTGGGTGACCCGGAAGACGGTGTCGGCGGCCTCGATCGCGGCCAGCCGCAACGCCAGCGCGTCGTCGATCGCGTCGGCGCTGCCGGTCTGGAGGCTCCACAGCGCGTACCGGGCGAGCATCTCCACGCCGCGGTGTTCCACTTCGCCATCGGTCAATTGGAACTGCACACCCTGGAACTGGGCCAGCGGCCGGCCGAACTGCTCGCGCACCGTCACGTGCGCGCGGGCGAGATCGATGGCGCGGTCCAGCATTCCGAGCAGGGTCCAGCACGGCAGGGTCAGGGCCAGGGCCACATCCGCCACCGGATCCGACGCGGTCCAGGCGGCCGGATGGATGTCCAGCGCGGTGAGGAACGCCGAATCCCGGGGCGACGCCGCGCTGGGCAGGGCCACCCCGGATCCGGGCTCGCCCGCCAATGTCACCGTGGCCCAGCGCAAGTCGAGCCCGGCGACCGCACCGGCGGGTTCCCGCCCGGAGATCACGATCAGCCCGTCCGCCCCGGCGGGCCGGGCCAGTCGCTCGGCCACCGGATACGGCAGGGCCCAGTATCCGGCCGAACGGCACAGCGCCGCCGCGGCTTCCAGCTCGGTGGCATCCTCGCGCGGCGCCAGATCCCAGGCGCCCAACCGGCTCAGCACGGTGTCGACGAGTTCGGCGCGAGCCTTGGGCTCCCGCTCGGCCTGCTGCACCAGGTCGTCGCCACCGGCGGCCGCCAGCGCGCGGCGGGCCTCCTGACCGAATTCCGTGGCTTCGGTGGACAATTCGATGTTCACAGGGTCTCCGCCCTCGGGTCATTCGGGTGGTCGGATGCCCGCGCGTGTGACGTCGGCGCCCCGCCGGCCCGGAGACGGTCCGCGGCGCGCCGCGCAACCTTCCGATCGCCGGGGGAAGCGGCCCGCCGGAGTGCACCGCCGGTGGCCGGCGACGTACCGGGATTCGGTCCGGTGCGCGACGAGTGCCGGTGCGGGAAGCGGTATCTCATGCCGACGCCAGCAACGACCGGGCCAGCAGGATGCGCTGCATCTCGATGCTGCCGGAGGCGACGGTGGCGGCGTGCGCGTACTTCCAGTGGTCCTCCACCGCGCGCCGGAAGCGCCGGTCGGCGTCGTCGTCCGCGGTCGCGTAGCTCGCGATCTCGGCGAGCGCGGCCGCGCTGTCCTGATCGAGTTTGGTCACCGCGATCCGGTAGACCGCCGCGTCGGCGGGGGTGACCCGGCCACTGCTCTGCAACGACAGCACCTGGTAGGCCAGCAGCCGGGCCCGGCGGCAATGCGTGAGCAGATGCGCCCACCGGCCGCGCAGTTCCTCCGGCAGGGTCTCCCAGCGGTCGCCGAGCACCTCGGGGGCGGCGTGCAGCAGCCGGTCGCAACGGGCGTACCGGGCGATGCCGACCCGTTCGAAGGCCAGCACCTCCTGCACCACCCGCCAGCCCTCGCCGACGGTGCCCAGCACATCGGCCTCGGTGGCCCGGACCCCGTCGAAGAACACCTCGTTGAGGTGGTGCGGGCCGAGCATGGCGCGGATCGGCCGCACCTCGATGCCGGGATCGGACATGGGGAGCAGGAAGATGGTGAGCCCCTGCTGTTTCCGGTCCTCGCGCGAGGTGCGCGCGAGCAGGAAGCACCACTGCGCCATGGTCGCGTACGAGGTCCAGATCTTCTGCCCGGAGATCAGCCAGCCGTCGCCGTCGGGGCGGGCGGTGGTACGCAGCGACGCCAGGTCGGAGCCGGCGTCGGGCTCGCTGAAGCCCTGGCACCAGATCACCTCGCCGCGCGCGATCGGCGGCAGATGCTTGCGCTGCTGCTCCTCGGTGCCGTGCCGCATGATCGTCGGGCCGACCCAGTTCACACCCATGTACTGGGCGCCGCGCGGCTCGTGATGCGCCCACATCTCCTCGCGCACCACGGTCTGCTCCCAGACCGAGGTGCCCCGGCCGCCGAATTCCGGCGGCCAGGCCGCGCAGAGCAATCCCCGGTCGGCAAGGAGACGCGAAAAGCCTTGGGCCACTTCCAGATCTGCCGGATCGTCGGTGAATGCACCGAGAAAATCGGGGGAGATCCGCTCCTTCACCAGACGGCGCAGCTCACCGCGGAGCACGGTGGCGGCCTCACCCATCGTGAAGTCCATGGGCCGCACATTACGTCAATCATTGTAAGGATGGCAATATTTGTAACCCTCGTTCGGGGATGGTTAGACTCTCACGCATGACTGACAGGCGGCCTGCGTGACCACGGCCCGTCGCGGCCGCATTCCGCAGCGCCGCATCGCGGAAACGGTCGCGGCCGAGTTGCGCGCGCGCATTCTCGCCGGCAACGACGATTACCGCCTGCCCACCCAGGACCAACTGGTCAAGGAGTTCGGCGTCAGCTATCCCTCGATCCGGGAGGCGTTGCGCATCCTGGAGACCGAGGGGCTGGTGACCGTCCGGCGCGGGAACGTCGGCGGCGCCGAGGTGCACCGGCCCGACGAATCCTCGGCCGCGTACCACCTGGGCCTGGCACTCCAGGGCGCACGCGTCACCCTCGGCGATCTGGCCGGCGGGCTCCAGGAGCTGGAGCCGATGTGCGCGGCCGAATGCGCGCGGCGCGCGGACCGGCTGGAGGTGGTGGTGCCGGCCCTGGAGGCCGCCATCGACTGCTCGGTCGAACTCGTCGGCGACGGAACGCAATTCACGCACTCCGCGCGCGACTATCACGATCTGCTCATCTCGTTCATGCCGAATGCGACGGTCCGGTACGTGGTGTCGAGCCTGGCCCGGCTGTGGTCGGCACAGGAGGAGGCGTGGGCCGAGGTGCTGACCCGCCGCGGCGAGTACCCCTCGGCCACCGAGGCGGACGAGGCCGTGCACGCGCATCGGCGGATCACCCGGGCCATCGCGAACGGGAATGCCCAGGAGGCGGCGCGGCTGGCGCGGGCCCATCTGGCGGCCACGCAGGCGATCGTGCTGGAGCGCTTCGACGACGGTGTTGTCAATGCCTCCGCCGCGATGGCGCGACAGGCCGTGTCGACCGGACTGCGGCCCCGAATCTAGCGCTGCCGCAACATCTTCGACACCCCGTCGCCGTCCGGTGGCGGGGTGTTGCCGTTCGCGGGGCAGTCTAGACACCGAGTCGCCAGCTTTTCAAGTATTGCTATCCTTGTGAGGATTGAAGTAGCCTGACCCATCGATAGTGGCCTGGGTCACGAAAAAACCCCCGCGACTCATGTCGTCACTTCGCGGACACCGACGTTCTTTCTTCAGCATGGGAGGCCCCGCTTTGGCACCAGGGGCGCGTTACGCCAGCACAACTTCGATCGACCTCGCCGAGGGCTGGAGCGTGGAGCGGCTCACCCCGCCCAGCCGCCTCTTCGGCGCGAACGGCCTGAGAACAGGTCCGGACGGCCGTATCTACGTGGCCCAGGTCAGCGGCAGCACGATCAGTGCGCTCGACACCGACACCGGAGACATCGAGACCATCAGCGCCAAGGGCGGCGACATCATCGCCCCGGACGACCTGGCCTTCGATCCCGCCGGCAACCTCTACGCCACCGAGTACTACGACGGCCGCGTCAGCGTGCGCGGCGCGGACGGCAGCACCCGGCTGCTGCGTGACGACCTGCCCGGCGCCAACGGCATCACCGTGTTCCAGGGCCGGCTGTTCGTCAACGAATGCCGGGTCGGCGGCCGCCTGATGGAGCTGCCACTCGACGGCGGCGCGCCCCGCGTCCTGGTGGACAACCTGCCGCTGCCCAACGCCATGGAGGTCGGCCCGGACGGCTGGCTCTACTACCCGGTGATGGGCACCAACGACATCTGGCGCATCAATCCCGAAGGGGGCGAACCGGAACGGGTGGTCGGCGACCTCGGGGTGCCGGACTCGGTGAAGTTCGATCCGCAGGGCAACATCGTCTCCACCCAGGCGCACACCGGTCAGGTGCTGCGGATCGATCCGCGCACCGGCGACCGTCGCGTGCTCGCGAATCTCACTCCGGGCCTGGACAATTGCACGTTCATCGGGGACCGGCTGTTCGTCTCGAACTTCACCGGTGAGATCACCGAGATCCAGGCCGACGGGGAAACCCGCACCACCCTGCCCGGTGGCCTGAGCTGGCCGCTGGACCTCACCGTCGGCCCCGACGGCGTCCTGTACGTCGCCGACGGCACCCACTTCTACGCTCTGCGTTCCGGTTCGCTGGAGACGTTGGGAATGTTGTTCAGCGCCAACTACCCCGGCCCGATCCGTGGCGTAACCGCCATCGGCGCAGACGAATTCCTCGTCACCACCGCCGCGGGCACGGTCGCCGTGTACCGCCCGGCGAAGGAGGAGACCGAGGTCCTCGCCGAGGGCATCGACCAGCCGTACGGCATCGTGACCGGCTCGGACGGCCGGATCGCGGTCACCGAGTTCGGTGCCGCGGGCCGGGTGCTGCTGCTGCGCGGCGGACAGGTCGAGACGCTGGCCTCCGGCCTGAACAGCCCGGTCGGCGTGGCCTTCGGCCCCGACGACACCGTGCTGGTCGCCGAGTCCGGGGCCGGACGGGTCGTGAGCATCTCCGGTTCCACGGTCGACACCCTGGTCGACGGTTTGCAGACCCCGCACGGTCTGCTGGTCCGCGACGGGCAGTTGCTCATCGCCGACGCCGGACTGAAAGCCCTGATCAGCGTGGATCTCGGCACCAAGACCCGGCAGACGCTGGCGGCCAACCTGCCCGTCGGCGCGCCGCCGGGAGTGACCGCGAAGCCGCTGCTCGGCGTGCAGCCGTTCTCCGGCCCGCAGGGTCCGTTCACCGGCCTCACCGCCGGCCCGGACGGCACCGTGTACCTGTCCGCCGACGCCGAGGGCAGCGTACTCGCCCTGACCCAGATCACCCGCTGAACAAGCCACCGGGAGAAGCCATGACCGAAACCATCGAAAACGTTTCCGCGGCAGAGCCGCTGTCGAGCCCGATGACGATCGGCGTGGAAGCGTACATCTCCGAGGAGTACGCCCGCGCCGAGCGGGACAAGCTGTGGGCCAAGGTGTGGCAGCAGGTCTGCCGGGTGGAGGAACTGCCCCGGGTCGGGGATTTCCTCACCTACGAGATCCAGAACGAATCCTTCATTCTGGTGCGGACCGACGCCGACACCATCCGGGCCTATTACAACGTCTGCGCACACCGCGGACGCCGGCTGGTCGACACCCCGCCCGGCGCGCACGATGCCCGGGGCCAGCGCAAGCAGTTCGTCTGCAATTTCCACGGCTGGCGCTACAACCTGGAGGGCCAGAACACCTTCGTGCCGGAGCGCGAGGACTGGACCTGCGGGCTGACCGATCGCAACGACGGTCTGAACAGCGTCCAGGTGGACACCTGGGGCGGCTGGGTCTGGCTGAACATGGATCCCGACTGCGTACCGCTGCGGGAATATCTGGAGCCGGCCGCCTCACTGCTCGATCCGTTCCAGTTGGAGAACATGCGCTACCGCTGGCGGCGGTGGCTCACCTTCGAATGCAACTGGAAGGTCGCCTTCGAGGCGTTCATGGAGACGTATCACGTCCCCTACACCCATCCGGAATTCATGAATTTCGGCAATTTCCTCGGCTGGGGTCGCGCCCAGGGCCTGCACAGCAACATCGGCTACGACGCGCCGAAGGGCATGGAGGAGAACCAGGGCAAGCTGCGCATCGGCAGCGGGGCCGACGCCCGGCTGTCGACCGCGCAATTGCAGAATTTCACCTGGGAGAACGCCAACACCAACACCACCGAGACGATGGTGGAGGTGGCCAATCGGCTCGCCGACGAACTGCCCGAGGGCACGCCGCCGGGTGAGGTACTGCGCTACTGGCTCGACACCTGCCGCAAGGAGGATGCCGAGCGCGGCGTCGTCTGGCCGACCGTCGATCCGGAAACGGTCGCCAAGAGCGGCACCTCCTGGCAGATCTTCCCCAATTTCCAGATCGGCCACGCGGTCAACAACATGCTCTGCTACCGGTTCCGGCCCTACGGCTACGACCCGGACATGTGCATCTTCGAGGCCGCCGTGTTCGAACTGTTCCCGCCCGGCGAGGAGCCGGAGACGGAATGGATCTACACCCCGGTCGGCGACCCGGGCTGGCGCACGGTGCTGCCGCAGGATTTCGACAACATGGCCGCGGTGCAGCAGGGCATGAAATCGCGCGGATTCTCCGGCCCGAAGCCCAATCCCTATCGCGAGCGGACCGTGGTGAATCTGCACCACAACCTCGCCTCCTACCTGGGCACCGGCGAGCCGAGCGACCTCGCCTGACCGCGAACTTTATTGAGCAACAGAGGATTTCGAATGCAGAACTGCGAAGCCACGCAGACCCCCGAGGTCGACATCCCCGCGCTGCGGGCGAAGTACCTCGCCGAGCGCGACAAGCGGCTGCGCCCCGAGGGCGGCGAACAGTACCGCGAGGCCGACGGCCAGTTCGCCGAGTACTACGAGGGCGATCCGCATCAGCCGGTGCAGCCGCGCGAGGCCATCGACGAGGACATCGAGGTCGTCATCCTCGGTGGCGGTTTCGCGGGCCTGATCGCCGCGCACCGGTTGTTGAAGCAGGACGTCTCCGATTTCCGGATCATCGAACTCGGCGGTGATTTCGGTGGTGTCTGGTACTGGAACCGCTACCCCGGTATCCAGATCGACTCGGACGCCTACTGCTATCTCCCGCTGCTCGAGGAGACCGGCTACATCCCGTCGGAGAAGTACACCCACGGCGACGAGTGCTACGAGCACGCGCAGCGCATCGGCAAGCAGTTCGGGCTGTACGAGAAGGCGATCTTCCACACCCTGATCCGCGGGCTGGAATGGGACGACACGATTGCGCGGTGGCGCATCACCACCAATCGCGGTGACGACATCCGCGCGCGTTTCATCGTCATGTGCCAGGGCCCGTACAACCGGCCGAAACTGCCGGGCATCCCGGGAATCACCGATTTCCAGGGCCATATGTTCCACACCGCGCGGTGGGACTACGAATACACCGGCGGCACCCTGCACGGCGGGCTGGACAAGCTCGCCGACAAGCGGGTCGCGGTGATCGGCACCGGCGCCAGCGGCGTGCAGGTGATTCCGCACCTGGGCCGGGACGCGCAGCACCTCACCGTATTCCAGCGGACCCCGTCGTACATCTTCGAGCGCGGCGACGTGGCCACCGATCCGGAATGGGCCGCCGGATTGCAGCCCGGCTGGCGGGCCGCCCGGCAGCGCAATTTCCACAATGCCGCCTTCGCGTTCTACTCCCCCGGCGAGCCGGACCTCATCTGCGACGCGTGGACCGAGGTCAGCCGCAACATGGCCCGCAAGCTCGACGAAACGAACGGCTGGGCCGCACTGGCCGATCCGCTGAAGTTCATGGAGCTCAAGGAGATCGAGGACTACCGCGCGATGCAGCGGGTCCGCAACCGGGTCGACGCCATCGTCGAGGATTCGGCGACCGCCGAGGCACTGAAGCCGTACTACCGGCATCTGTGCAAGCGGCCGTGCTTCAGCGACGAATATCTGCCGACCTACAACCGGCCCAACGTCACCCTCGTGGACGTGTCGGAGGAGAAGGGCGTCGAGCGGATCACCGAGAAGGGCGTGGTCGCCGGCGGCGTCGAATACGAGGTCGACTGCATCATCTTCGCCAGCGGTTTCGAGATCACCACCGCGCTGGAGCGGCAGTTCGACATCAAGCCGTTCGCCGGGCGGGGCGGGAAATCGCTGTACGAGCACTGGGGCCAGGGTGCTCGCACCCTGCACGGCATCATGTCGCACGGCTTCCCGAACCATTTCGCCACCGGCTACGTGCAGGGCGGCGTGACCGCGGCCACCACGCTGATCTTCGAGCAGCAGGCCGATCACATCGCCTACATCATCGGCGCGGCGCAGCGTCAGGGCATCAAGGTGCTCGAGCCCACCCAGGAGGCCGAGGACGGCTGGGTGGCCACCATCCGCGCCAACGCGATCGACAACTCCGAATTCGTCGAGACCTGCACGCCCGGTTACTACAACGCCGAAGGCGCGCCGAACGGCCGTGGCTTCCTGGGTGATCCGTTCTGGGGCGGGTTCTACGTGCTGGAGGAACTGCTACAGGCGTGGCGGGACACCGGCACGCTCGAGGGCCTCGCGCAGACCAAGTGACCGCATGCGGTCCGCGATACACACCGTGAGAGGAATTTTCGTTGCCTGAACTCAGATTCGACGACCGCGTCGCCGTGATCACCGGCGCCGGACGGGGGTTGGGGCGCTCGTACGCCGAACTGCTGGCCTCGCGTGGCGCCAAGGTGGTCGTCAACGACGCCGGCGGCACCATGCGCGGCGACGTCGTCGAGAAGAATGTCGCCACCGAGGTCGTCGAGGCCATCGAGGCCGCCGGCGGCAGCGCGATCGCCGCCACCGATTCGGTGGCGACCGCCGCCGGCGGACAGGCGATCATCGATGCCGCGCTGGATGCGTACGGCCGCATCGACATCCTGATCCACAACGCCGGCAACGTGCGCTACGGGTCGCTGACCGAGCTCAGCTACGAGGATTTCGACGCGGTGCTGGACGTGCACCTGCGCGGCGCCTTCCACGTATCGCGGGCCGCGTTCCCACACATGGCGAAAGCCGGCTACGGCCGGGTGGTGCTGACCTCCTCCATCGGCGGCATCTACGGCGCGCAGGCGTGCGCCAACTACGCGGCGTCCAAGGCCGGCGCGATCGGGCTGTCGAACATCATCGCGCTGGAGGGCGCGGCGGTGGGGGTCACCTCCAACGTCATCCTGCCCTCGGCGCTGACCCGGATGGCCGAGGGCATCGACACCTCGGCCTACCCGGACATGCGGGCGGAACTCGTCGCCCCCACGGTGGCGTATCTGGCGCACGAATCCTGCACTCTCACCGGCGAAATGCTGATCGCCATCGCGGGCCGGGTGGCCCGCGCCTACATCGCGGAGACCCCGGGCGTGTATCAGCCGTCCTGGACGGTCGACGAGGTCGCCGCGCGCATCGACGAAATCCGCAATACCGACGACTCGTGGCTACTGCCGCCGGTGCCCTCGGGGCAGGCCGACCACATCGGTCGCAGCTTCGCGATGGCGATCGCGGCGAACAACGCAGGCACGGAAGGGAAGTGAGCATGGCGACCATCAAGGTTTACGAACGCATTCTGGAACTGTTCGAGGCCGAGGGCATCAACACGATCTTCGGTATCCCCGATCCGAACTTCGTGCACCTGTTCCTGCGCGCCGAGGAGCGCGGCTGGAATGTCGTCGCGCCGCACCACGAGGAGTCCGCGGGCTTCATGGCGGAGGGCCTGTCCCGGCTGACCGGCAAACCGGCCGTCGCCATCGGCACCCTCGGCCCCGGCATCGCCAACCTGGCCGGCTCGATCATGTGCGCCAAGGTGGAGAACTCGCCGATCATCTTCCTCGGCGGCCAGCGCGCCCGGATCACCGAGCAGCGCGTGCGCCGCGGCCGGATCCAGTTCGTGCAGCAGGCCGGACTGATCGAGAACTCCGTGAAGTACAGCGCCAGTATCGAATACGCGGATCAGGTCGACGAGATCATCCGTGAGGGCATCCGCACGGCGGTGTCCGGCCGGCCCGGCCCGGTGTACATCGAGTACCCGCAGCACGTGATCAACGAGGAGCTCGACCTCCCGCCGGTGCTGCCGCCGCATCGGTACCGGCTCGTCGGCCAGACCGCCGGTGCGGACAAGATCGCCGAAGCGGTGCAGTACATCCGGGCCGCGAAGCAGCCGGTGCTGCTGATCGGGCACGGCGTGCACACCGCGCGGGCCGGCGCCTCGGTGCGCGAGCTCGCGGAGCTCATGGCGGCCCCGGTGATCCAGACCTCCGGTGGCACTTCGTACATCGAGGGCCTCGAGGATCGCACCTTCCCGTACGGGTTCTCGCCGTCCTCGATCGACGCGGTCGTGAATTCGGATCTGTGCCTCGCGATCGGCACCGAACTCGGCGAGCCGGTGCACTTCGGCCGCTGGCGGCACTGGGTGGCCAACGAGGACATCCGCAAATGGGTTCTGGTGGAACAGGATCCGTCGGCGATCGGCGTGAACCGGCCGATCGACGTGCCGCTGGTCGGCGATCTGCGCGCGGTCGTGCCGCAGCTGGTCGAGGCGCTGCGCGACACCCCGCGCACGGCGACGCCGGACTTGCAGCGCTGGATCGACGAGGACGCCGCGCGTCTGGCCGAACTGGCCGAGACCGCGCCGTCGGGCCAGACCCCGGTGCATCCGGCGCGCCTGATCGTGGAGGCCACCAAGGCATTTCCCGCCGAGGGCATCATGGCCCGCGACGGCGGCGCCACCACGATCTTCGGCTGGACCTACTCGCAGGCCAAGCCGCACGACGTCGTCTGGAACCAGAACTTCGGGCACCTCGGCACCGGCCTGCCCTACGCGATCGGCGCCTCGGTCGCCGACGGCGGTAAGCGGCCGGTCATGCTGATCACCGGCGACTCGTCGTTCCAGTTCCAGATCGCCGAGCTGGAGACCGCCGCGCGGCTGAACCTGCCGCTGGTCTGCGTCGTCGGCGTCGACTATGCCTGGGGCCTCGAAGTCGGCGTCTACAAGCGGACTTTCGGCCACGACTCGCTCGAGACCGGCGTGCACTGGAGCAAGGAAGTGCGGCTGGACAAGGTCGCCGAGGGCTTCGGCTGCTACGGCGAATACGTCGAGCGCGACGAGGACATCGCCCCCGCCATCAAGCGGGCCTACGCCAGCGGCCGGCCGGGTGTCATCCACGTGGCCGTGGACCCGAAGGCGAACTCGGAGGAGATGCCGAGCTACGACGAATTCCGTACCTGGTACGCAGAAGGACAGCAGTGATGCGCGAATACCTGAAGTTCTACATCGGCGGCGAGTGGGTCGATCCCGCGCAGTCCGATACCTTCGACGTCGTCAATCCGGCCACCGAGGAACTCGCCGGGCGGGTGGCGCAGGGGTCGGCGGCCGATGTCGATCGCGCGGTCGCCGCGGCTCGCAAGGCTTTTCCGGCCTGGGCGGAGACCGATCGGAGCGTGCGGCTGGAGTTGCTGCGCAGCATCGAGGATGCCTTCGGCAAGCGCCGCGACGATATGGCCGCCGCGCTGACCGAGGAGATGGGCGCACCGTCCGCGCTGGCCGGCGGCTTCCAGCTGGATCTGGTGGTCGGGCATCTGGGCAAGGCGATCGAGGTGCTCACCGACTTCCCGTTCACCGAGCAGCGCGGCGATCTGCTGGTCGTCCGCGAGCCGATCGGGGTCTGCGGCCTGATCACCCCGTGGAACTGGCCGCTGGATCTCATTGCGGTCAAGCTGTTCCCGGCGCTGGCGACCGGATGCACGGTGGTGCTCAAGCCTTCCGAGCGTTCGCCGTTCACCGGCCAGGTGTTCACCGAGGTGCTGGCGTCGGCGGGTGTGCCCGCCGGTGTCTACAACATGATCCAGGGTGACGGGCCGAGTGTCGGGGTGCCGCTGTCCGCGCACGCCGGCATCGACATGGTCTCCTTCACCGGTTCCACCCGGGCCGGCATCGAGATCGCCCGCAACGCGGCGCCGTCGGTGAAGCGGGTCACCCAGGAGCTCGGCGGCAAGAGCCCCAACGTCATCCTCGACGATGCGGATCTCGCCGAGAACGTCGTCAAGGGCGTCGCGGCGGTCATGATGAACTCCGGCCAGACCTGTAGCGCCACCACGCGAATGCTGGTGCCCGCCAACCGGATCACCGATGTGATCGAGGCCGCGCGCGGCGCCGCCGAGGCGACCACCGTCGGCGATCCGACCGGTGACGCCGCCCTCGGCCCGGTGGTGTCGGCCTCGCAGTTCGACAAGATCCAGTCGCTGATCCAGCAGGGCATCGACGAGGGCGCCACGCTGGTCGCCGGCGGTCCCGGTCGCCCGGACGGACTGACCAAGGGCTACTACGTGAAGCCCACGGTCTTCGCGGACGTCAAGAACGACATGGCCATCGCGCGCGAGGAGATCTTCGGGCCGGTGCTGGTGATCATCAGCTACGACAGCGTCGATCACGCTGTCGAACTGGCCAACGACACCGAGTACGGCCTGGCCGCGAACGTGGCCGGGGCGGACCTGGATCAGGTCCGTGCGATCGCCAAGCGCATCCGCGCCGGCTATGTGTCCATCAACGACGGATTCGACTTCGGCAGCCCGTTCGGCGGGTACAAGAAGAGCGGAAACGGCCGCGAGTGGGGTGAATACGGTTTCCAGGAGTACCTGGAGATCAAGGGCATCCTCGGCTACGGCCAGGAGTAACCGGTGACCTCCGAGATGAGCACCACGGCAACCGATATCCGGAGCTTCGTCGCGCACGAACAGATCCGGCAGGTCGTCGCTCGTGTCGCACGCGGTGAGGACCGGCGGGACGCGACGCTGATCGGCGCCGCGTTCTGGCCGGACGCCACGGTCGATTTCGGGATCTTCGCCGGATCGTTCGCGGAGTACCTCGCCTGGGTGGTTCCGGGGTCGCCCGCGGTCCCGGTCACCCAGCACGTGCTGGGCCAGACCGCGATCGAGTTGAAAGGTGAGGTGGCGCTGGCGGAAACGCACGTCAACGCCTATCACCGGGTCGACTACGGCACCGAGCACCACGATGTGATGCTCGGCGGCCGCTACCTGGACCGGCTCGAGGAACGCGACGGTGAGTGGCGGATCGCGCAGCGCACCATGCTGTACGACTGGACGCAGGACTTCGGCGTCTCGGCCGACTGGTCGCAGGGTCTGATGGGCGAGCCGTTCTCCGGTGCGCACTTCACCGGCCGATCCACCGGTGACCACAGCGCAACCTTCTTCGGGCAGTGAGCGATTCGATGGGCACACTGTCGGAACAGGTGGCCGTGGTCACCGGCGCCAGCCGGGGCATCGGCAAGGGGATCGCGCTCGCGCTGGCCGAGCAGGGCGCCACGGTGTACGTCACCGGCCGCACGGTGACGCCGGGCTCCTATCCCCTGCCCGGCACCGTCGGCGAGACGGCCGCCGACTGTGATCGCCGCGGCGGCAAGGGTATTGCCGTCGCGGTCGACCACAACAACGACGACCAGGTGGCGGCGCTGTTCGAGCGGGTCGGCCGGGAGCAGGGCCGGTTGGACATCCTGGTCAACAACGCTTTCCAGCTACCCGAGGATCTCACCGATCCGGACCCGTTCTGGGACAAGCCCCTGTCGAACTGGGAGATGATCGACGTCGGGGTCCGCTCGAATTTCGTCGCCGCCTGGCATGCCGCGAAGCTCATGACACCGCGGAAATCCGGTCTGATCGTGGCGATCTCCGGCTACACCGGCGTCAGCTACACCTACGGCGTCGTGTTCGGCACCGCCAAATCGGCGGCCGACCGGATGGCCCGCGATATGGCCGTCGAGCTGAAACCCTATGGCGTGTCCTCGATCTCGCTGTGGCAGGGCCTCACCTGGACCGAACGCGCCGAACGCAATCTCGCCACCATCGAGGGCCTGTCGGAACAGGCGTCCACCCGGCCCGAGAACGGCTGCTCCCCGGAGTATCCGGGCCGGGTCATCGCGGCCCTGGCCGGCGACCCGGACCTGATCCGGCATTCCGGCGGCACCTTCATCACCGCCGAACTCGGCCGGGATTACGGCATCACCGACATCGACGGCAAGGTGATCCCCTCGCTGCGGGCCACCCGCGGTGAGCCGATCTGGGCGCCGGTCTGAACTGCCGCCCGGCGCACCACTTTTCAGTACACGCTCGTTCGCCGCATGATTTCGGCACATGATTCTTCGGAGACAACCATGACGACTTCGGTCACCGACGACCAGCTCGCAAAGCTCGCGCGACTGCTGGACCGGCAGGAGATCCAGGACGCGCTGACCCGTTTCAGCCGCGGTATGGACCGTTTCGACCGCGACCTGTTCCTGTCCGCGTTCCACGACGACGCCACCATCGCCGCGGGCGATTTCGTCGGCGGACCGGCCGAGCTGTTCACCTGGGCACGGGCCATGCACGAGGCCGGTCAGTACGCCACCCAGCACAACCTGCTGAACCTCACCGTCGACATCGATGGCGACACCGCGCACACCGAGCTGTACTACCAGTTCGTCGGCCGCAACCGCGACGACAGCAACTGGATCGCCGGCGGCCGGTACATCGACCGCCTGGAACGGCGCGACGGGCAATGGCGGATCGCGCTGCGCACCAATGCCATCGAATGGTCCGGACTGCTGCCGACCATGCCGATCCCGTTCGCGGACGTGCCCGACATCCAGGTCAACGGCGTCCCCTCGCGCAGCACCGCCGATCCCTCCTACACCCGGCCGCTGCTCAACAAACGCGAGCCGAACATCCCGGGCTGAACCCGGTTCCGATCCCCGAGGCAGGAAGGCAGAAGCGAGATGCCCGCGATCACCACGAAGAAACTGAGCGAGAAGGTCGGTGTCGAGGTCCTCGACGTCGACGTCGCGCGCCTGCTCGACGACGAGGACCTCCCCGGCGCGGTGCTGGATCTGCTGGAACAGCGCGGTGTGGTGCTGTTCCGCCAGTTGCACGCCGGTGACGAGGCCCAGGTGGCGTTCTCCCGGAAACTCGGTGAGCTGGTGCAGTTCCCGAACTATCCGAACCCGAACGTCATGGAGATCAGCTTCGATCCGGCCAACCCGAACGCGAAGTACTTCCCCAGCAACGACTACTGGCACATCGACGGCGCCATGGACGAAGTGCCCGCGAAGATCTCGATCATGAGTGCGCACGTCGTCACCCCGGTCGGCGGCGAAACCGCCTTCGCCAGCACCTACGCCGCCTACGACGACCTGACCGACGCGGAGAAGCAGGAATTCGAGGACATCCGGGTGGTGCACCGGATGGAGCGGATCCAGCGGCTGGCCTACCTGGACCCGACCCCGGAGCAGCTCGCCGACTGGGCGCGCTGGGTGGATCGCGAGCACCCGCTGGTGTGGACCCACGAAACCGGCCGCAAGTCACTGGTTTTCGGCGCCACCGCCTCCCATCTGGCCGGTGACGACAACCGCAGCCGGGACCTGCTCGACGAGCTGGAAGCACGCGCCACCACCTCGGACCGGGTGTTGCAGCACACCTGGGCCATCGGCGATCTGGTGTTCTGGGACAACACCGGACTCGTGCACCGGGCCTGCGATTTCGACAAATCCGAACCGCGCCGCATGCACCGTTCGACCGTCTTCGGAACGGAGTCCATCAAATGACCGGCCGCACAGCCATTGTCACCGGGGGCGCCGCCGGTATCGGCGGCGCCGTCAGCCGCCGCCTCGCCGCGGACGGCGCGCTGGTGGCGATCTTCGACCTCAACGGCGACGCGGCCCGCGCCGCCGCGGAATCCATCGAGGACGCCGGCGGCAAGGCCATCGGCCTTGCCGTCGACGTGTCCGACCGGGCGGCGCTGGACGCGGCCGTCACCGAGGTGCGGGCCCGGCTGGGCCGGCCCGCCATCCTGGTCACCAGCGCCGGGATCACCGTGAGCGGCCCGTTCCTGGACATCTCCGCCGACACCTGGAACAAGGTGCAGGACATCAACTTCGGCGGCACCTTCCACAGCTGCCAGGCCGTGCTGCCGGACATGATCGAGCAGGGCTGGGGCCGCATCGTCACCATCTCCTCGTCGAGCATCCACACCTGCAATCCCGGTCTGGCGGCCTATGTTTCGTCCAAGTGGGGCGTCGTCGGCCTGACCAAGGTGCTGGCCCTGGAATTCGCGAAGCACGGCATCACCGTGAACACCGTCCCACCCGGTTTCATCGAGACCCAGATGATGCGCGACACCGTGGAGCGCGGCTTCATCGATCTCCAGCAGCAGATCGACGCCACCCCGGTCGGCCGTGTGGGCCAGCCCGAGGATGTGGCCAACGCCTGTGCCTTCCTGATCAGCGACGAGGCGAGTTACATCACCGGCCAGGTGATCGATGTCGCCGGTGGACGCACGATCTGAATCCGGGACCGAGACATGACGAAGATGAGAAAGCTCGCCACGATCGC
Source organism: Nocardia sp. alder85J (assembly GCF_020176955.2). Taxonomy (GTDB): domain Bacteria; phylum Actinomycetota; class Actinomycetes; order Mycobacteriales; family Mycobacteriaceae; genus Nocardia. The sequence goes on along the minus strand of NZ_JAIUCZ020000002.1, from coordinate 647,952 downwards.
CGGCGCGCTGGCACTGGCGGTCGTCGCGGGCTGCTCCTCCACCGCATCGAAGAGCGCCGGCGGCGACACCGTCAGCGTGGGCGTGATCTGTAGCTGCTCCGGCGGCAGCATGACCGGATTCGATGTGCCCGTACAGGATGCGGTGCGGGCCTGGGCCGATACCGCCAATGCCGCCGGTGGCATCAACGGCCACAAGGTCGAACTGGTGCTGAAGGACGACGGCATGAACCCGGGCAGCGCGCTGTCCGCGGCCAAGAGCCTGATCACCGCGAAAGTGGCGGCGGTGGTGGACATCTCGATCCTCGACCAGTCCTGGTCCAGCGCCGTGGAGGCGGCGAAGATCCCGGTCGTCGGGGTGCTGAGCAACAACAAGCCGTTCGAGACCAGCCCGTACTTCTTCCCCGAGGGCCAGACCGGCGACAAGATCCACCAGGCGATCGTCGGCGTCGCGAAACAGGCGGGCGCCGCCAACCTCGGCTTCCTGTACTGCGCCGAGGCGCCGGTCTGCGCCGAGTCGGCGACGAAATTGACCGACGCCGGTAAGGAACACGGGCTGCCGGTCACCTACAACACGAAGATCTCCGCCACCGCACCGAATTACACCGCGCAGTGCGTGGCCGCCCAGCAGCAGGGCGTGAGCGCGCTGTACATCGGCAGCACCCCGGCGGTGATCGCGCACGTGGCCGAGGATTGCGCGCGGCAGAACTACCACCCGATCTACGTCATCCAGGGCGCCGCGTACGCGTCGAATCTGGCTGCGGCGCCGGGCCTGTCGGAGAACACCTGGATCCAGTTCTCCTCGCTGCCGTTCTTCGCCGACAGCCCCGCCGTGCAGCGCTTCAACACCGCGATGGATGCGAAATTCCCGGGTGTACGCCAGGATTCGAACATCTTCATCCACAACGCGATCATGGGCTGGGTCTCGGGACAGGTGCTGGAACAGGCCGTCCGCAACGGCGCACCCGCGGGTACCGCGGTGACCAGCGACACGGTGGTCAAGGGCCTGGAATCGTTGCGGGACTTCACCGCCGACGGTCTCGCGCCACCGCTGACCTTCACCGCCGGGCAGCCGCACCACATCGACTGCTGGTTCACCGCGCGGGTGCAGGGCGGCACCCCGCAGGTACTGAACGACGGCAAGACCACGTGCGCCTGAACGGATCCGCGTGAACGCCTTCCTCCCCTTTCTCGTCGCGGGCCTGGCCACCGGTGCGGTATACGGACTGGCCGGGCTCGGCGTCGTGCTCACCTACAAGACCTCGGGCATCTTCAACTTCGGCTACGGTGCGGTGGCGACGCTCAGCGCCTACCTGTTCTATTTCCTGCACGTCGACCACGGCCTGCCGTGGCCGGTCGCGGCGGCGGTGTGCCTGCTGATCCTCGCTCCCGCAACGGGTCTGGCGCTGGAGCTGCTGGCGCGGTCGCTGGCCGGGGCGAGCGGGATGCTGCGGGTGGTGGCCACGGTCGGGCTGATCCTCATCGTGGCGGCCCTCGGCGCGCTGTGGCATCCCGGAAATCCGCCCACCTTCGGGCATTTCCTGCCGCAGTCGACGGTGCGGCTGGCGGGGGTGAACGTCACCTGGGAGCAGGTCATCCTGTTCGCCGTCTCGCTGGCCGCGTCGGCGGGGCTGTTCTGGTTCTTCCGCGCCGTGCGGCTGGGCATCGTGATGCGGGCCGTGGTCGACGATCCGGATCTGGTCGCGATGAGCGGCGACGATCCGGTGCGGGTGCGGCGCTGGGCCTGGATTCTCGGCACCGTGTTCGCTTGCGTCGCAGGGCTGTTGCTGGCCCCCAGCCAGCCGCTGGACGGGATCACGCTGTCGACGGTGGTGTTCGCGGCATTCGGCGCGGCGGCGGTCGGCTATTTCACCAATCTGCCGCTGACCTTCGCCGGTGGGCTGGTGATCGGCGTCGCGGCCGCCTTCATCGACAAGTACGCGGCCACCATCGGCTGGATCGGCGGCCTGTCCCCCGCGCTGCCGTTCCTGGTGCTGTTCGTGGTGCTCATCGTGACGCCACGCGGCAGACTGGTTGCCCGGCAGTCGGTGTCGCGGCTGGCGGTGCGCCGCGAGTACCACGCGCCGGCACGGGTGCGGCTCACCGCCGGCGCCCTGGTGATCGTCGCGCTGGCGCTGGTGCCGAGTCTGCAAGGTGACCATCTGGCGGTCTGGTCGGCGGCCTTGATCGACATCATGCTGTTCCTGTCGCTGGGCCTGCTGGTCCGGCAGTCCGGGCAGATCTCGTTGTGCCACCAGGCTTTCGCGGCCGTGGGCGCGGCGGCGTTCGCGCACTTCTCGGCGGTGGCGGGGATGCCGTGGCTGGTGGCCCTGTTGCTGGCGGCGCTGGTGGCGGTGCCGGTCGGCGCGATCATCGCCATTCCCGCCGTGCGAGTGTCGGGGGTGTTCCTGGCGCTGGCCACCCTGGGTTTCGGCATCCTGGCCCAACAGGTGTTCTACACCAGGGATTTCATGTTCGGCCCGTCGACGATGGGGATCGCCGAACGCCGCCCGTCCTTCTCGATCGGCGCCCTGGATCTGTCCTCGGACAGCGGGTTCTACTATCTGCTGCTGGTCGTGACCGTGGCGGTGGTGGCGCTGGTGACCGCGATCGGCCGGGGCCGGTTGGGACGACTGCTTGCCGCGCTGTCGGATTCACCGCTGGCGCTGGAGACCCACGGCGCGAACGCCGCCGTGCTCAAGGTGATCGTGTTCTGCGTCTCGGCAGCACTCGCCGCGCTGGCCGGCGCGTTCACCGGGATGCTCTACCAGTTCGGTGTCGGAACGTATTTCGACTGGTTCAACTCGATCGTGATCGTGGCCGTGGTCGTGATCATGACGATCGGCAGCCCCTGGTACGGTGTGCTCGCCGCGGTGCTCTACGCCGTGGTGCCCGATTACATCCAGGGCGCCACCACCAACAGCGTGCTGCAACTGCTGTTCGGCATCGGCGCGGTGACCGCGGTGTACGGCACACGTACCGCCGCCACCCCGGCGACGATGCGCCGGTTCCTGGATCGGCTCGGGGGCCGGTCCGCAGCCGAACCGGCTGTCGCGCATTCTGTTCCCGCCGAGCCACCGGCCACCGCGCCTGTGACCCCGGCCCGCGCGGGCCTCGAGGTCCGGGACCTGTCCGTGCGCTTCGGCGGGGTCACCGCCGTCGACCACGTCACCCTCACCGCCCGGCCCGGTGCCATCACCGGCCTGATCGGCCCCAACGGCGCCGGGAAGTCCACCACCTTCAACGCGTGCAGCGGTCTGACCCGGCCCGGCTCCGGCGCAATCCGGCTGCACGACACCGACATCGGCCGCCTGGGCACCGCCCGGCGGGCCCGGCACGGCCTCGGCCGCACCTTCCAGCGCACCGAACTGTTCGACAGCCTGTCCGTGCGCCGCAACGTCGAGATGGGCCGCGAGGCCGCCCTCGCCGGCGCCAATCCCATTGCGCACCTGACCGGTTCCCGCCGGGCGGCCCGCGAACTGGCCACCGCCACCGACGAGGCCCTGGCGCTCACCGGCATCGAACACCTCGCCGACACCCAGGCGGGACTGCTGCCGATCGGCCAGCGCCGGCTGGTGGAACTGGCCCGCGTGCTGGCCGGTCGATTCGATCTGCTGCTGCTGGACGAACCGTCCTCCGGCCTGGACGCCCACGAGACCGCGGCCTTCGGCCGGGTGCTGCGATCGGTGGTGCGGGCCCGCGGCACCGGAATCCTGTTGGTGGAGCACGATATGACGCTGGTGCGCGAGATCTGCGACCAGGTGTACGTCCTCGACTTCGGCGCGCTGATCTTCGCGGGCTCCCCCGCCGACATGCACACCTCACCGCAGGTCCGCGCCGCCTACCTCGGCGACGCCACCGACCCCGTCCCGGCCGGAGAGTAGCCGATGCTGACCCTGCACTCGGTGACCGCCGGATACGGTACGACAACGGTGCTACGCGAGGTGTCCCTCACGGTGGGCCCCGGCGAGGTGGTCGCCCTGCTCGGCCCCAACGGCGCCGGGAAGACCACCCTGCTGCGCACCGCCACCGGTTTCGTCCGCCCTCGTTCCGGCCGAATCGAATTCGACGGCGCCGATCTCACCGGCCGACCGCCGCACCGCTTCACCCGGCACGGCATCTGCCACCTCCCGGAGGGCCGCGGTGTCTTCGCCTCGCTGACCGTCCGCGAGAACCTGATCGTCCAGGCCCGCGGCCGTGATCGCGACGCGGCGATCGCGACGGCCACCGACCTGTTCCCCATTCTCGGTGCGCGCCTGCACCAGACCGCGGGCAGCCTCTCCGGCGGCGAACAGCAGATGCTCGCCCTCTCCCGCGCCTACCTGACCCAGCCGAAGGCGGTGGTCGTCGACGAGGCGTCGTTCGGCCTCGCCCCCCTGATCGTCGACCAGATCTATCAGGCCCTCGAACGCCTGGTGGCCGAGGGCATGTCGCTGATCCTGGTGGAACAATACGTCCAGAAGGCCCTGGACCTGGCGACGACGGTATACATCCTCGGCCGCGGCGAGATCGTCCACACCGCCCCCGCCGCCGAGATCGACCCGGCCGAGATCTACGAACGCTACCTGGGCATCGACTGACCGAACGCCCACCGACGGAAGGAATCCCGATGGCACGCATCAACCCCGTGGCCCCCGAGGACTGGTCCGAGGAGATGACCACGTTCATCACCGAGTTCCGCACCGCCGTACTCGGCGAGGAACTGGTCCAGTCCCGTCCCGGCGGCGCCAACCTGCTCGGCACCCTGGCCGGCTACCCGAAACTGGCGAAGGCCTTCCTGGCTTTCAACGGCCACTTCCTCTACGGCTGCTCGCTGTCGGACCGCCAGCGCGAACTGATCATCCTCCGCGTGGCCCACCGCCGCCGCTGCCGCTACGAATGGGCCCAGCACGTCCTGCTCGCCGACGACGCCGGCATCACCGCCGAGGAGATCGCCCGAGTCACCACCGGCCCCAAGGCCGCCGAATGGAAACCCCTGGAAAGCGCCCTGCTGCAAGCCACCGACGACCTCCTCTCCCGCGGCACCATCGCCCGCGACACCTGGAGCCTGCTGGCCGCCGAACTCGACGAACATCAACTCATGGACGTCGTCTTCACCGTGGGCACCTACGCCACCGTCGCCATGGCCCTGCGCGCCTTCGACATCGAACCCGAACCCGACCTCACCCCCTACCTCCCCACCCGCCGCTGAGCTGATCCTCACTGCGGGTGTCAGCCCCGGCGAACACGGGCGGTATCTGCCGCCCGAAACCGAGGCCGGCGGCGCCAACCTGCGTGAACTGCACATGCGGGGCGTCGGCGCGTTGACGACCGTTCTGGACGACCCGTTCGAGCAGGCGTTGGCCTACTTCCTGTTCGCCGCGTTGCAGCAGTTCTATTTCGACGGCAACAAGCGCACCGGCCGGGCGATGGTGAACGGGCACCTGATGACGCATGGCATGGACGCCATCAGCGTTCCCGCCGCGCGGCGCCTGGAATTCAACACCAGGATGGTCGACTTCTACCGCACTCGGAACGCCGACGGGATGTTCGCGTTCCCGGCGTCCTGCCACCCCGATCGGCAGACCGGAATGCACTGAGGCTCAGCGCATTCCGGTGTGCCGAGGCTCAGCGGGTACGGGACTCCCGGAGGGCTTGCAGTTCGTCGCCGCGGAGGTCGGGAACCTCACCGGCGGCCGGGTGGTCGAAGATCCGGACCGGGCGGCCGGTGGTGTCGTAGCGAGACCAGCCCGGGTCGCCGTGGGTGGCGAAACGGACCCAGGCGCTGTGCATGTCGTCGGCCAGCGGCTGGGGTGGGGTCGGGCCGGTGAGGCGGTGGGCGTCGTCGAGGCGGTCGAAGACGAACGGGATCTCCATGGCGTGGCTCGCGCCCAGGCGGGCCACCTCGGAGCGCCAGGCGAATTCGTAGACGTAGGCCGGTTCGCCTTGTGCCACCACGTAATCGGCGATGCGGGTGGCGTCGTCGCGGAAGACGAGGTCGGAGGCGATCGCGGCGAACAGGTCCGCGGCGGAGGCGCCGGGGCGGTGGGCCGCGTAGAGGTCGGCCACCGCCGGATCGATACCGTAGCGCGGGAGCATCAAAGGCAGTGTGGCGTCGGTGATTCCGGCGTCGAGACCGGCGGGGAAGGTGAAGAAGCGGAATTCCTCGCGGTTCCAGCCGATCACCAGCGGCACGGCCCGGTCCGGCTGGGAGGTGATCAGATCGAGGGGGCGGGCGGGCAGCAGGTCGCCGTCGATCACCGGGAAGAAGCTCATGATGCCGAGGCCGCCGGTGATGACGGTGGCGCCCCAGCGGTCCGGGTCCGGCTTCGTCATCAGGTCGAGCGCGATCGCGTCCTGGGCCGCCTGCAAGCGCTCCGGCGGTACCGCGCCGAAAGCCGTTGGGGTGGGCTCGATGTCGAGTTTCTCAGCCAGCCGGATCGCGGTCAGCCGGGCATCGCCGGCCGCGGCGACGCCGGAGGCGTTGCCGCTCTGCACGATCGCGCGGCGGAACAGTCCACGGGCCGCGGGCGAGGCGATCAGGTTCACCACGCTCATGGCCCCCGCCGACTCACCGAACACGGTGACATTGCCGGGATCACCGCCGAATGCGGTGATGTTCTCCTGCACCCAGCGCAGTGCGGCGATCTGGTCGTGGATCCCCCGGTTCAGCGGCGCGCCCGGCACCGCGGCGAAGCCGGACAGCCCGAGGCGGTAGTTGATCGACACCGTGACCACCCCGTCGCGGGCGAAGGTGCCGCCGTCGTAGATCGGCAGCGCGTTCGAGCCGCGCACGAAGGCCCCGCCGTGGATCCACACCAGCACCGGCAGGCCCGACCCGCCCGGGTCCGGGGTCCACACGTTCACGTTCAGGTATTCGTCACCGGCGATCAGCTCGTGCCCGATCAGCGCCTCGATCGGGGGCGGATACGGCGATTGCAGGCATCCGGCCCCGAAGGAGAGGACGTCACGCACCCCGGACCACTCGGTGACCGGCCGCGGCAGGTCGAACCGCGCCGGACCCACCGGCGCCGCCGCGTACGGGATGCCCAGGAACGAGCTCACCCCGCCCTCGGTGACACCCCGAACCTTGCCGCCGGTGACGGAGACGATCGTTTCCATGTGAACTCCTCGTGAACTCCACCCGATTGTGCACCATCGATAACCCGCCTCACATCGGACCTGCGCGATACGTTCCCGGCGTGTGCCCGAGGACGCGCCGATACACGTCGATGAACGCGCTCGGCGTCGCCCACCCGCACCGGTGCGCCACCACGGTGACCGGCAGCCCCTCGGCCAGCAGTTGGGTCGCGCGATGCAGCCGCAATCCGGTGCGCCACCGCGGATAGGTCATCGCCGTCTCGGCCTGGAACAGCCGGCTCAGCGTGCGTTCGGCCGCGCCGACTCGCCGCCCCAGCTCCGCGAGTGTCCACGCCACCGTCAGATCCGCCTCGACCAGCTCGCAGGCGTGCCGCAGCCGCGCGTCGCGCGCGGCGGGCAACCGCAGCGCCTGCTCCGGGCTGCGCCGCAGCCGATCGAGCAGCACCCGCCGCAACCGCCCGGCCTCCGCCGCGGGCAGCGCATCCGCCCCCGAACAGGCGACGATCAGCCCCCGGATCAGCGGCGTGACGGTGAGCACGATCGGCGTCGGCCGATCCGGAATCAGGTCGGAATCGAAAGCGACACAATGGAATCGAGCCGGACCGTAGAACCGGTGCTCGTGCCGGCAACCGGCCGGTATCCAGATCGCCCGATCACCGGGCGCGATCCAGTCGCCCGCGTCGGTGCGCACCTCGACCGCCCCGGAACTCGAGTACACCAGCTGCGGCCCGGGATGGCTGTGCCGGTCGATGTGCGCGCCCTCGGCCAGGTCGTAGGTCACCGTGGGGGTCGGCGAACTGTGGCGGGTCATCGACACATTTTGTCAGATTATCGGAAGCCCGCCCCCCGCCGGGATTCCTACGCTGATCCAGAACCTTCCGAACAGAGCGGAGCCCGCGATGAGCGTGATCGACGAACAAGCACCGGCACAAGCGAATTCGGCCTGGCAGCGGATGCGCTACTGGGTGATCGCGCACGCCGTGGACGACTTCTACCAGGGCCTGGTCCCCGCGGCCATCCCGTTCTTCGTCCTCGAACGTCACTACAGCTACACCGCGGCCTCCGGCCTCGCCCTCGCCGCGACCCTGGGAAGCGCACTGCCCCAACCGTTCCTGGGCCTGCTCGCCGACCACCGCAAGCTCTTGTGGATGGCCCCGGCCGGATTGGCCACCGCCGGCATCGGCGCCGGACTGGCCGGACTGGCCCCCGGATACGCCGTGGTGTGGATCCTGTTGCTGCTGTCGGGAATCGGCGTCGCCGCATTCCATCCCGCCGCCGGCCGCGACGCCCGCCGCGACGCCGGCGACAGCGCCACCGCCATGAGCCTGTTCGCCGTCGGCGGCAATCTCGGTTTCTTCCTCGCCCCCGCGCTGGCCACCCCGGCCCTGGTCGCCCTCGGCGTCGGCGCGACCGCCTGCTTCGTCCCGCCCGCGATTCTGATGGGCGTGGTGCTGTGGCGCTACCAGCAACGCCGCGCGGAATTCCACGCGAGCACCGCCCGCACCGGCGGACGCGACCGCTGGACCCCGTTCCTGCTGCTCACCGCCATCGCCGTGGTGCGCTCGGTCATCGCGTTCGGCATGAACACCTTCATCGCCCTGTACTGGATCAACCACCTGAACGCCTCCCGCACCCTCGGCGGCATGGCCCTGACCGCGTTCCTGGTCGGCGGCGTCCTGGGCACCCTGCTCGGCGGCCGCATCGCCGACCGCGCCGGAATGCTGCGCACGATCCACATCGGCAGCATCGCCGCCCTGCCCGCCCTGATCCTGCTGCGCGTGGTCCCCGAACAACACCTGGCCCCGGCCGCCGCCGTCCTGGCCGGTCTGGCGGTGAACATCCCGTTCGCCGTGCTGGTCACACTGGGCCAGGACTACCTGCCCGGCCGTCCCGGCACCGCCAGCGGCGTCACCCTCGGCCTGGCCGTCAGCGCGGGCGGCCTGTTCGTCCCGGTCCTCGGCATGCTCGCCGACCACCACGGCCCCCAATCCGTCCTGACAATCCTCTGCATCGTCCCCGTGGCCGCGGTGATCCCCGGCTTCCTGCTCCCCGCCCCCAGCCACGACTGAGCATCCCCGGCTCTGAGTACCCTCGACTCATGAGGTCCAGGCCGTTGACACTGATCCAGGACGAGCTCGTCGACTACGACAAGGCGATGGAGCGCATGGCCGAGATGGTGGAACAACGGCAACGCGGCGAACGCCCCGACACCCTCTGGCTGCTCAGCCACCCGCAGGTGTACACGATCGGCCGCCGCACCCCCGCCGACCACCTCCCCGACCCCACCCACGGCATCCCGGTCCTGGAAACCACCCGCGGCGGCCAGCTCACCTACCACGGCCCCGGCCAGCTGGTCGGCTACCTGATCGTCCAGCTGGCTCCCGGCGAGGGCGTGGTCGACTACATCCGCGAGGTGGAACACCGCCTGATCGACGCCCTCTCCCACCTGGACGTCCCCGCCGAACGCCGCGACACCCCACCCGGCGCGGAACTCCTGACCGGCGTCTGGACCACCACCACCGCCCGCAAGATCGTCTCCATCGGCATGCGCGCCAGCCGCAATGTCACCAGCCACGGCTTCGCCCTCAACGTCGACGGCGACCTGCAACCCTGGGCCTGGGCCGTGGCCTGCGGCCTCCCCGAGGTCGACATGACCTCGGTCCTCCGCGAGGCCGGCCGCACCGACATGGACGAGGTCCGCAACGTGGTCGCCACCGCCTTCGAAGCCCACCCGTAGCCGCTTCCAAGATCGCCACTCCGAGCCCGAAAACCAGCCATGACCAGGCGATTTGGATCCTCGGATAAGACGTGTGTAATGTTGTGTTCACCCGACGCGGGGTGGAGCAGCTCGGTAGCTCGCTGGGCTCATAACCCAGAGGTCGCAGGTTCAAATCCTGTCCCCGCTACTAGTACGGCCTTACCTGAACCAGTGTCCGAAAGGACATCGGCAAGGGTAGGGCCGTTTTCTTCTTGTCTGGTTCCCCCGTCTCCATCTTGGACGAGGGACGCCGCCGACGCTTCCTCGATCGTTCGGCCCTGTCCCCAGGTTCATGCTCGGCTCGGTCGACAGCCAGTTGGACACCACTCGGTGCGGTGGCTGTTCGATGCCGGTAGGCCCGATGCGCATCGTGGAGTTCAGTGAACAACGGTGTCTTGTCATCGTCGGCCACCTCCGGGTCATCCAGGTAGAACCGTTCGAAGAACGTCTCGTTCAGCAGGCGACGGATCACATCCGTGCCGTCTTCATACAGCTGACGTGGGTTGGACAGCAGCCGGAGGGCATTACGGAGCATGTCGACGCCGAGGCTCAGTTCCGCCGCCGTGTTGGTGAGTCCGGCCTGGATGCGAGCACGCTGGATGGCGATCTCCTGCAACTTGGCCTTGATCTTGCCCGTCGGCATCGTGTCATCGGCGAGTGCGGACACCAGTCGGTCTTCCTGCTGATCGAGCTTCTTCAGCTGCCGCTGGAGGGCAGCGTGCCGTTCCTTCACACTGGCGGATTCGTCGGCCAGCGTCTCGTCCAGAAGGCCACGAAGCTCGCTCAAGAAGTTCTCTGGCAAGCCAAGGGTTTGGTAGTGATCAACGATCGCCTGTTCGACCATTTCCACCCGCAGATGCGGCAGATCGCAGAGTGCGAAAGTTCCTGGGAATGATGGCCGAGCGTTGAGCCGAGGACGACCGGCCAGCGTGCTCTACCGTCTGCGTTCGGCCGCAGTCCTGATCAATGCGCGGGCCTCATCACCGTAAGCGGCCTGTTCAGCCAGGACAGCGAAGGTCTTCTCGTGCAGCGCGATCTCGGACGGCCGGGTGATGGTCAGTTCGGCGCTGACAGTCTCGGTAAGTACCTGGGTCCGGTCGTAGATGACGAAATTTGCTGCGGGCAAACGGTATTCGGCGGTTAGCGGCAGTATGCCAAGACGGATCCGTGGGTGGGTGGTGGTGTCGTACAGCCGATCGAGCTGGCCGAGCATCACCGCGTCGTCACCGACGGTCCTGTGCAGTGCCCACTCGCCGACGATCATGTGGAAGCGATGGTTGCCGTGCTCCAGAACCCGCTGGCGCTGCATACGAGCGGCCAACGCCTCGTCGAGGTCGTCCCGACCGCCGGTGACGGCGATACAGGCAGTGAGGACTGCGCGGGCATAGGGTTCGGTTTGCAGCAGGCCGGGGGTGACGTCGGGTGACCACCAGCGGATGAGTTTGGTGTGTCCTTCGAGCTGGATGGATTGCCGTTGCCGGTGCGCGTGCCCTGCGGCAACGGTGCGTTGCCATTCGAGGTACATGGCGCGCAGGTTGCGCAGCGATGCCACCAGATCGTCCAACACGGCAGGGTTGTCGACCGCATCGCACCACTGAGCAAGATCATCCTCGGTAGGGCTCTGCTTTCCATGTTCGATGCGAGAGACCTTGGATGAGTGCCAGCCGCACGCGGTCGCGAGGGCGATGCCGGACATGCGGGCACCTCGGCGCAACTCCCGAAGGCGTGCGCCGAGTGCCTCGCGTGCCTGATCGACATTCGTCACATCCGCACGCGTTCGCTATCCAGGTAGACGGCATGGTCGATGCCACGGGGCCACAGGGTCTCTCGTACTTCGACAGCCCAACCGACAAGCCGCGGGTCGGTGGTGATCGACAGGCCCATGAACGCACCATCCTCCGCGAAGGTGGTGTAGGCGACCGTCGTCCGATCGAACAGCCAGTAGTCGTCAGCTGGAACCTCGGCCGGCTGGACCAGATTCCTGGGCAGCCAGCGCACTTCCTCTCCGGTTTCGACGTTGTCGGCGGTGTTTTCGAGCAGCCACCGCACATAGTCGGAATGCGGGACCGTGATGACGCGCAGTCGTTCGAGCGCGACGTCACGCCCGGCGGTTTCGATCATCAGCTCGTCCCATGCACGCCACGAGTCGGGCTGTTCCTCGCGTTCGTAGGGTTCACCAGCCGCCCACCGCCGCAGCGCTTCGGCTTCGTCGGCGACGGCGTAGCTGTCCCTGACTTCGAGGTGGAAGGCGCTGCTGTGGGTAGCGCGAAACAGGGGCGCCCAGATGTCGTCTCCGCTGACATGCAGCATCAGCGGACCTCGACGGCGGTTTCGTAGTCTTCGAGGGTCAGTTGCCCGAGCACTTCCGCATCGGTGACCGGGGTACCCGGGACGAGAATGACGCCTGGGGTATCGGTGGCCTCGACGGGCAGCGTCATACCCGGTTCCAGCCAGTCGAGCAGTTGATGGGGCACGGCCACAGCATGCCCGTCAGCGATGCGATCGCCTTGGACGATGAGACCGAAGTCAGTGACGTAGACGGCCGGGCACGCACCGTGGTCAGAGCCGGAGCCGAGCAGGCGAAGGGTTGTCATGAGAGGACTTCCTTTGCAGTACGCGGAAGGAGATGACCTGCAAATCGTCACTCTTCCACCACCATACGGTCAAGGTTACGCGCAAAGGCTCGCAAAGATGTAGCCCGGCAACACGCCTCGCTCGTAGCGTCCGAGTTCAGGCACCCGAGACCGGGTGACGCCGCAGCCTCAGTCGGCCCGCTGACTACTCGCAGAGAGGGCCGGTCGGCGGCGGGTGGGGCAGTTACAGGTCTCGGGTCGCCGCACCCTAAACCTCGATCCACCGAAGGTTTTGTGTTCGTTGGTGCCTGATGAACGAGAAAAGTGCCCTTCGAGCTGGGATGATCGCTGTTGTCTAGGCAGTGATCGTCCGGTTTCAGAAGGGCACTTCGGGTGCAAGTTTCGCATAGATTCGCCGCGGAGTCAGCGGTGTTCGATGATCAGAATCTCGTGTCGCTGGCAGGTCTGGTGCCGGTGATGCGGCTGGCCGAACAGACCGGGCTGGGTGAGTTGCTGACCGCGAAGGTGGCGATCGCCGAGCCTCGGATCAAGTCCGGGTCGGCGAACCCTGGTCCGAAACTGGTGACACTGATCGCCGGGATGTGTGCGGGCGCGGACAGCATCGACGATGTCGATGTGCTGCGCAGCGGCGGCATGAGCGCGGTGTTCGACCGGGTGTATGCGCCGTCGACGGTCGGAACCCTGTTGCGGGAGTTCAGCTTCGGGCATGCGCGTCAGCTCGAATCGGTGCTGCGCACGCACCTGTCGCGGTTGTGTGCGCGGGCCGATCTGCTGCCCGGCGCCAGCCAGCGGGCGTTCGTCGATATCGATTCGTTGCTGCGGCCGGTGTATGGGTATGCCAAGCAAGGCGCGTCCTATGGGTTCACCAAGATTTCGGGCAAACAGGTTCTGCGCAAAGGGCTTTCACCATTGGCGACCACGATCAGCACTGACCTGGCTGCGCCGCTGATCGCGGGAATGCGGTTGCGCGCCGGGAAGGCGGGATCGGCCAAAGGGGCCGGGCGGATGGTCGCCCAAGCCGTCACCACCGCCCGCGCGGCCGGGGTGACCGGTGAGATCCTGGTGCGCGGGGATTCTGCTTTCGGTGGTCGTGCCGTGATCAGCGCGTGTCACCGCCTCGGAGCCCGGTTCTCGCTGGTGCTGGCGAAGAACCGCGCCGTGGCGCGCGCGATCGCGTCGATCCCCGGCGATGCGTGGACACCAGTGAAATACCCGGGCGCGGTCCGCGACCCCGACAGCGGTGAATGGATCTCCGACGCCGAGGTCGCCGAAATCCCGTATACCGCTTTCGCTTCCAAGCCCGACCGGGTCACCGCCCGGCTGATCGTGCGCCGCGTCAAAGACGCCGCCCGCCAGGACGAACTGTTCCCGGTCTGGCGGTATCACCCGTTCTTCACCGATTCGACCGAACCCACCGTCGACGCCGACCTCACCCATCGCCGCCACGCCGTCATCGAGACCGTGTTCGCCGACCTGACAGACGGCCCACTGGCGCACATGCCGTCCGGGCGCTTCGGCGCGAACTCGGCCTGGGTGCTGTGCGCGGCGATCGCGCACAACCTGCTGCGCGCCGCCGGCGCACTCGCCGACCCGCGACTGGGCAGAGCACGCGGAACCACGTTGCGCCGCAAGATCATCGCCGTTCCCCCTCGTTTCACCCGCCCTCAGCGAAAACCTGTCCTGCACCTGCCCGCTCACTGGCCCTGGGCCAGGGCCTGGCACCAGCTCTGGCACGCCACCACCGCCACACTCTCGACCGCCTGAACACCCGCCCAACCGCCCCTGCGACCAGGAACAACAGTGGAAAGGCTGGGCAGACCAGCAGCTACCGGCCACCCAAAACCCCGCTGTCCGCTCGCCGCCGGCGCACAGACAGCGCAGAAACCTCGTCGGTGGATCGAGGCTAAACGACTGAGGGAGCCACCATGACTGCGGCCCAATCGAATCCGCTGACGCCAACACCGATCAGCACCTTCCGAACGTCCCCAGGGGTGGGGTGCCGCGTCCCCCACCCCTGGGGATCGCCAATGAGCCGCACCGCTCACCGAGGGAATAGCGAGTAATGCGCCAGTACCTGGTGAAGGTTCATTGCTGCGGCAGCCGCTGGCTGATCCATGTGCCGGCGGTGGAGCGCTGGACACCGGTCGATGACAAGAAGGCCATCGAGTCGACCGCCCGGACGATGATCGCTGATCTGACAGGCGTTCTGCCGGACTCCTTCGGCGTCGACCTGGCCGCGGATCGCGTGTTGGTCAGCGTCGAAGAGTACGCCGCCGGTCAGGCGGCACTCCAGCGATGGCATCCAGCGCGGGTGTGACCAACCAGCCTTCACACGAATCTGCTTGCTCCAGTAGCTCTTTCAGTTCCATTCACGCTTCCGGCTGACGGCTGCACGCTGTCAGCCGATCGAAACGAGTTCTTGTATGTCCCAATTCGTACCATCCCCGCACGCTGAGCATGTCTTACGAGCAGGCCGCATCATCGACCACGACGAAACACCGGCCCACATGGTGAAGCGCGTGACCGCCGCCTTGGCCGACCAGGAGGCCGAGTTTTCCGGCCGACGATCAGCCGCCCAATTCGCCGAGGCGTTCGAGGCAGCACTGGACCGGCGGGAGATCATCATGAGCACGCCGGTCATGATGAACGCCGGCCGCCACCCGGACCGGCCTCTGACGGCATGTACGGTACCGACCGCCGACCTCGATCCGGCTCGATCAGGGCGACTGCGCGAGGAGGTCATCACCCTGCACGAACAGGGCATGGGTACAGGATTCAATCTTGACACAGCAGAGGACCCTGTCGCTACCTTGCGCTTTCTGAACCGCGTCGCCGTCGACAGCGCACAGCAGGGCAGGGAAGAGCGCCCGGTCGGCAACATGGCCATCGTGAGCGTCCGGCACCCGAGAATCCATGAGTTCATCCAGGCCAAGGTCAGCGCGAGAGCCGACGACACCGACTGGAAGTTCAACATCTCGATCAACGTCGACGACGCCTTCATGGCAGCCGTCGATGGCGGGTGGGACGTTGAACTCCTCGACGGGTGCCGGGTCGACCCCAGTCGCCTCTTCGATGACATCTGCACTGCCGCAGCCGTATGCGCCGATCCCGGCATCGTCTTCCTGGAGAGGGCGTCGACCAAATGCTCGAACGCCTCGAACTCACCGACGACGAACGCGAAGCGCTCGAGGGCGACAGGGAGGTGCTCCTCCAACTCGCCGATCGACTTGCCGACGTCCCAACGCCTGCCGGACCGACGCCCAGCGAACTCGGCACAGACCAAGCGTTCATCGCACTGACCGAGCTTCAGGAGAGTATCGGCCGGTCGGCTGGCTCCACCTAGCCCGCATTTCAACCGAAGAAGTCCGCTCGCGAACGTCACGGAAATGCCGATTACCGCGCCGCACTTACTTCGCGAGAGCATCGAACGAGCGATGGCCAGTGGTATCGAGTCGCGATGGACGAAGTCGGGTGTCAGAGCTGTCTCGTGAGGAACACGGTGATCCCGCGGACCGCGTCGACTTCGGTGCGCTCGGTTTCGGTGAAACCGACCTTCGCCAGCACACGGCGAGAAGCGATGTTCCAGTCCCAGACTGTAGCCCACAGACGTTCGTACCCGGAGGATCTCGCCCAGTCCAGAACCGCCAACGAGGCTTCGGTGGCGTACCCGTGACCCCAGACTCGGCGAAGCAACTCGAACGCCAGCTCCGGTTCCCCCTCTGCTCCCCGTCCAGTGTCTACCAGTCCGCAGTAGCCAATGACGTCCCGGTCGACCTTGCGCTGGACCGCCAGCAAGCCGGTAGACGACGGCTGCTCGGTACGGATCCCATCCTCGAGCTCTGCGAGTGTGGGGTATCCATCCGCGTCGATTCGACGGTGCGGAGGCACTCGTGGATCACGTTCGGTCCACAGCTCGCGCTGGACGACGGCCTCGGCTACCCGCCAAGGCCTGAGCAGTAGGCGACTGGTCTCCAACACAACCTCGCGGCCCGGCGTCACTCCAGCTGGCATGAAAGCAACTCTCTCACAGGGGAACACACGACGATGCCGCATACCGAGCGAAATCTGCTGTGCCCAAAGAGCATCCGCTCATGCCGATTACCGGATGTTCGGGATCAGGGTCTCGACCGCTGAATATTCTGTTCGCTTCTCGCCCGCCCGTGAGGCCGTCGCGGGTGCGCTCGGATATGAGGGTGTGCGCGAATTCGGCGATGGTGCCCAGAATCGGGAAGAACATCGCCCCCACGGCAGGGAGGTGTCTATGCCCTGATCCCGCTGTCGATATCCGGAGTCGTGTGCACAGGTCCCCGATGCCCCCTGCAACGAGAAGGCCGTTCCCGCGGTGGTGTGGAGGTTCTACGATGAGGCGGTCCGCCCGCCAGGTTATGTGGCGGGGGAATGTTCGGCCGGTCCGTGTCGCGGGGCGGTCATGGCCCGGGGGATCTGCGTTCGGTGTCGTCGAGGTGGGGATCGGATGAAGTGGTTCGGGGGGCGCGGCAGGCCGACGCTGGTACCCGAGGCCGGGGCGTCGACCGGGACGTCCGGGCGACGGGCGGTCGTGGTCGAGACCGGCGGTGGTGACGTCTCCTCCACAGTGTCGATCGGGGGCGATACGACGGTGGTGCAATCGGCGCGGATCATCGGTGACGGCAATCATGTGGTGCAGGCCGGTCGGGACGTGGTGGCCCTACCGGCAGTGCCGTTGACCCCGATGGCCGAGGTCGATGCTCCGCCCGGGATGGGGAACGTGCCGTTGCCGCCAACCCGGTTCGTCGGCCGTGGTGAGCATCTGGCTGCGCTGGATACGGCGGCCGGGGTGGGGCTGATGGTGGTGACCGCGGTCCACGGGCTGGGCGGGATCGGTAAGAGCACCCTGGTCGCGCACTGGGCCACCACCGGTAGCCACGGGTGCACGCCGGTGTGGTGGCTCACTGCCGACAGTCCGGCTGCGGTCGAGCAGGGCCTGGCGGGTCTGGCGGCGGTGCTGGAACCGGTGGTGGCGCGGGGGCTGGCGGTCGAGCAACTGGCCGAGCGGGCAGTGCAGTGGCTGGCCACCCATACGGGGTGGCTGCTGGTCCTGGACAACGTGAGCGACCCACGCGATATCGAGACCGTGCTGGCCCGCACCCGGAACGCGGGAGGCCGGGTGGTGGTCACCAGCCGGCTGGCCACCGGCTGGCAGCACGCCACCACCACGATCGGAGTCGACGTCCTGACACCGCCGGAAGCATCGGCTCTGTTGTCGGGGATCGTCACCACCAGCGGGCCACGTGATCTGGACGGCGCGGCGGAACTGTGTGCGGTACTGGGGTTTCTGCCGTTGGCCGTCGAGCAGGCCGCCGCGTATCTGGCGCAGAACCCGGCCACCGGCCCGCGCACCTATCTGGGGTTGCTGACCGGGTATCCGGCCGTCATGTTCGACCGCGCGGCGGTGACCGCCGATCCGCAGCGGACAGTGGCACGGATCTGGCGGGTGACCATGGAGCAGATCGCCGCGCTCGAACCGTTCGCGGTGGAACTGTTCACGATCCTGGCCTGGTGGGCCCCCGACAACATCCCTGCGAGCCTGCTGGACGGGCTCGCCGACCCACCCACCGTGGACGTCGCGGTCGCGATCCTGGCCGCCTACACCATGATCACCGTCGACCCGGGTACCGGCGCGATCTCGGTGCATCGGCTGGTACAGGCTGTCACCCGCACCCCCGACCCACACCACCGTGCCCTGACCGACCAGGCATGCGATCGCGCCACCACCGCCCTGTCCGACGCACTGCCCCGAACATGGGAGGACCCCGCCGACTGGCCGTGGTGGCGGGTCCTGCTGCCGCACATCGAAGCACTGGCTGCCTGCACCCGGCCCGACACCGACACCGACACCACCGCGACCGTCCTCAACCGCACCGCGCTATTCCTCGACGATCAAGGGTCACCGACACGCGCCATCCCCCTGCTCCAGCGAGCCTTCACCGAACGAGAACGGGTCCTCGGCCCCGACCACCCCGCCACCCTCACCTCCCGCAACAACCTCGCCAGCGCCCACGAGTCCGCGGGCCGGATCGACGAAGCGATCACCCTGCACGAGCGAACCCTCACCGACCACGAACGGGTCCTCGGCCCCGACCACCGCGCCACCCTCCTCTCCCGCAACAACCTCGCCGGCGCCCACGAGTCCGCGGGCCGGGTCGACGAGGCGATCCCCTTGTACGAGCGGAATCTCACCGACCGGGAGCGGGTCCTCGGTCCCGACCACCGTGACACCCTGGCCTCCCGCAACAACCTCGCCAGCGCATACAAATCGGCGGGCCGGGTCGACGAAGCGATCACCCTGCACGAGCGAACCCTCACCGACTGCGAACGGATCCTCGGCCCCGACCACCCCGCCACCCTCACCTCCCGCAACAACCTCGCCGGCGCCCACGAGTCCGCGGGCCGGGTCGACGAGGCGATCCCCTTGCACGAGCGGAATCTCACCGACCGGGAGCGGGTCCTCGGCCTCGACCACCCCGACACCCTGGCCTCCCGCAACAACCTCGCCAGCGCATACCGGTCGGCGGCCCGGATCAACGAGGCGATCACCCTGCACGAGCGAACCCTCACCGACCAGGAAAGGGTCCTCGGTCCCGACCACCCCGCCACCCTCACCTCCCGCAACAACCTCGCCGGCGCCTACAGGTCGGCGGGGCGGGTCGACGAAGCGATCACCCTGCACGAGCGGAATCTCACCGACCGGGAACAGGTCCTCGGCACCGACCACCCCGACACCTTCTTCTCCCGCAACATCCTCGCCAACGCCTACCGGTCGACGGGCCGGGTCAACGAAGCGATCACCCTCTACGAGCGGAATCTCACCGACCGGGAGCGGGTCCTCGGCACCGACCATCCGAGGACAGCGGCGGTGCGAAACAATCTGGCGGTAGTGGTCGCCAACTCAATGCACGAGGACGACCGGTAGGCAAGGTGCAGTCGACGCGCGCTGTAATGCCGCATACCGCTCGAAACCGGTTGCGTCCGTACAACATTTCGCTCATGCCGATTACCGTGCGTTTCTGGCTGTGAGCGGTTGGCCGGAGCGGCCCGTGGCTGGCCCCATCCGAACAATAGCCAAGACGACCTGCGCGAGTTGATGTCGCTTTCGCGGGCGGTGATCTCGTGGTGCGGTCGGCTTCGGTCGCTCTTCTCGCGCGCTACACCGGCAGCTCCCGAATCCGCTGCGGCTCGGACCTACGCCTGTACTTCGCGTGGTGCTGCGAGCATGGGCAGGCACCGCTGAGCGTGGCGTGCCCGGAAGCCGAACGCTACGGGCGAGGGATGCGGGGAACCCGCTGATTCACACCATTCATCGTGTCGCGCACCATGGTCACGATCATCGCTTTCTGCCGGTGACCGCGCTCGCGGAGGTGAGCGCCGTCACCGGTATCTGTGTCATCGGCGGATCCTCGAGCACTCCCCGGCCCAGCATGTCCGCCGCCCGGGAGTGCACAACGACTCGCCCACCCCCGGGCTTCCACACCTGCGATTCGAATTCCTGCTCGCCTCCGCCTGCGATTCGGGCAACCGGTTCGACGTTCCCCGGTCGCGATGCTCGGCACGTTGAACCGCGTATCCGCGGTCTGGACTCGCCGGACTCGCATGGTTTAGGGTTGCCTAACCTAATGGAAGTGGGGATGGAATTATGCGGGATCGACAACGACAGGACTCGACGGAGCGCGTGGTCTCGTACGCGATCGGCATCGGGCGGATCGCGTGGGGTACCACCACAACTCTGGCGTCACGTCGCGTGCATTCCGCGCTCGGCGTCTCTTATCCCGGCGAGGACCGAGGCGTGTGGATCAAAGCTTTCGGCGTTCGTGACGTAGTCCTCGGCGTGGCGGCACTGCACCCCGACGCGACGATCCGCCGAGCGGCGCTGCGGTCCGGAATCGTGATGGACGTGATCGACGCCGTGGTGGTGGCCAACGCCGCTCGACTGGGCTTGCCGCACCGGGCAGCCACGGCGGGAATAGCACTCGCAGGCGGCACCGCCATGTTGGCGGCACTGGGACCAGCGGCACTCGGATACTTGCGAGACCGTGAGGTCGTGCCGAGCCAGCCGTAGCAGCCCTGCCGAGACCTGCACATACATCAGCCTCGAATCAGAGCCACGGCCGTACGCTGGCGTGCCCCCGAACAACACCAGCCATCAAGGGTCCCTCTGGCAGGTCGATAGATCACTCGGAGTTCCTCGGGTTTGAACGTCCTGTAATGCCGCGATTGGTGTGTCCGGTTGTCGTGCTGGCGCGCACCGTGGTTCATGTGAGGTTCCCCCTGGAAAGTGGACACCGATTTGACAGACCGAATGGTCTTGTTGGAAGGATGTCCCTATGCCACCTCGCAAGCGCCGGTCGTACACGGCCGAGTACAAGGTCGAGGCAGCACATTGTGTGATCGATACCGGTCGCACGATCGCCGACGTCGCCCGGGAGTTGGGGATCGACGCCGGCATGCTCAGTTACTGGGTGAAAGACGAACGCCGCCGCAACGGGGCCGCCGCCGGAGGTGGTGAAGACGGTGGTGGCGAGCCGTTGTCAGCCGTGGAGAGGGCCGAGTTACAGGCTCTCCGGAAGCGAGTTGCCGAGCAGGACAAGGACATCCAATTCCTTAAAAAAGCCTCGGCGTACTTCGCTGCGATGCAGAACAACCGACCCGGTTCGAACTGATGGCGAAGTACGCCGCCCCTGATGCGCAGGCGGTGGCCGCGACCGCCGGCACCACGACCAGCCCGCAATGCTTCGATGTGACCCGGATGGCACGGCTGCTGGAGGTGTCGAGGGCGGGATTCTATGCGTGGCGCAAGCGCAGGGCCGCAACGGATTTGACGCCGCGCCAGCAGCGCCGCGCGGACCTGACGGTGAAGATCCTCGACATCCATGACGACTCCGCGGGCACGTACGGATCACCTCGGATCACCGACGAGCTGCGCGAACGCGGCGAGAGGGTGAACTACAAGACAGTCGCGGCGATCATGGCCGAGATCGGGATCGAGGGCATCAGCCCTCGCACTTTCAAAGTTCGCACCACCGTGGCCGATCCAGCTGCGGTGTTCGCGCCGGACCTGGTGGCGAGGGAGTTCGATCAGGGCCACCCGGACGCCGTCTGGACCACGGATTTCACGTATCTGACCTGCGGAGAAGGCGACATGTATCTATGTGCCATCCGGGACGGGCATACCCGCCGGGTACTCGGTCACGCGGTCGCCGACCACATCGGTGCGGACGTGGTCGAGGTCGCGATCGAGCAGGCCGTTGCCGTGCGCGGCGGACGGGCGCGCGACACGATCCTGCATTCGGACCGCGGCGGCGAGTTCACTGCGGGATTGACCGTGAAAGCCTGTGCTCGCCACGGCCTGCGGCGGTCGATGGGGGCCACCGGCATATGCTGGGACAACAGCCCCGCCGAATCGCTGTGGTCGACCTTCAAGCATGAATTCTACTACCGGCACGCCTTCACCACGAAAGCCGAACTCATTGCCGCAGTTGACAAATGGATCATCCGTTACAACACTACGAGAAGACACTCCGCGATCGGTGGCATCAGCCCGATCCGCTACGAGCAGTCACTCATGACAGCCGCAGCGAACGCTGCGTAACCAGCTGTCCACGGTTCGGGGGGAACCTCAGGCCAGACAGGCTGTGCTGCTGTTGCAGCAGGGGATGGCGACGATCGAGGTCGCGCAGCGGACGGGGTACCACGACCAGCCGCACCTCGCGCGTTCGCTGACCCGGTTCACCGGCCGCACAGCTTCCCAGCTGCGGCGCGCCGACGACGACGAGATGCTGTCGCTCCTGTACAAGACCGAGGTCGAGGTGCGTCCCTAGGTTGGTGGTGTCGCCGGGAACACCCGGCACACCGGAAATCCTTGGAGGCACGTCGTGGCATTCACGCAGATCTACGTCAACCTGCCGGTCACAGACCTGGAGGCGAGCAAGAAGGTGTACACGGCGATGGGGGCGACGATCAACCCGGATTTCACCGGGGACACCTCCGCTCAGGTGGTCTTCGCGGACGCGGTCGTGGTGCAGCTGATGACCCGCGAGACGTTCGCCACCTTCACCAAGCGAGACATTGCGGATGGTCCGATCGAGGTGATCAACGCGCTGGCTGCCGGATCGCGTGAAGAAGTGGACCGCCTCGCCGACGCGGCGCTGGCCGCAGGGGCCACCGAACCACGGGAGGCCCAGGACATGGGCTGGCTGTACAACCGGGCAATCGACGACCCGGACGGCCACTGCTGGGAACTGCTGGCCTACGACCCGGGCGCCACGGGCGACGACACCACGACCGGCCAGGGCTGACATCGGCGGGTCGGATCGTCCCGGGTGCAGGCGGGGTGACCCGAGCACTGTTGCGCACCGACGGATTCCGCACCGCCACAGAGCTGTCCGACGCCGTCGGCTCCGGCGCGGCCGACCCCGCCGGCATGCGCGAAACGCTGGTGGTCGAGCCCGAACCACCCACCCGAATGCCTGTAGCGCAACAGACTGGGCATCGTCCCGGCGGCGTCATGCCTGCACCCGCAGGTCGATGTGCAGCGGTGCGGTCGCGATCGCCTTCGGCGGTGAGGTCCAACTGCTTCTGATCCGGGGACTTGCGGCCGTGGTCGCCGCGCGAGAGTGCGGCGCAGTCTCGACACACGGAGTACGACTTGGGCTCCGGCCGGTGTGTATCGAGGAGACTCCATGGCCGCAATAATCGACATTCGGGATCTGTACAAGAGTTTCGGACATGTCCACGCCCTCGACGGGCTCGATCTGACCGTCGACGAGGGTGAGATCCACGGCTTCCTCGGTCCCAACGGTTCCGGGAAATCCACCACGATTCGTATCCTGCTCGGCATTCTGCGGGCCGATTCCGGGCATGCGGTGCTGCTGGGTCGTGATCCGTGGGCCGATGCGGTCGCGCTGCACCGCCAGGTGGCCTATGTGCCCGGCGATGTCGCGTTGTGGCCGTCGCTGACCGGCGGGGAGACCATCGATCTGCTCGCACGCATGCGCGGGGGCATCGACACCGCGCGGCGGGCCGAGCTGATCGAGCGGTTCGACCTGGATCCGCGCAAGAAGGCGCGGTCCTATTCCAAGGGCAACCGGCAGAAGGTGGTGCTGGTATCGGCGCTGTCGTCGCACGCGCGGCTGCTGCTGCTCGATGAGCCCACGGCCGGGCTTGACCCGTTGATGGAGCAGGTTTTCCGGGATTGTGTGCGTGAGGCACGTGATCGCGGGGTGACGGTGCTGCTGTCCAGTCACATCCTGTCCGAGGTCGAGGCGCTGTGCGAGCGTGTCACCATCATCCGGTCCGGCCGCACCGTCGACAGCGGGTCGCTGGAGAGCATGCGGCATCTGTCGCGCACTGCGATCACTGCCGAATTGCTCGGTGACCCTGGCGATTTGAGCGATATTCCCGGCATCGAGAACCTCACCGTCGAAGGCTCGACACTGCATTGCCAGGTCGATGGCCCGAACCTCGGCGCGTTGATCCGCCGCCTCGGGGACATCGGTGTCCGCACGCTCGTCAGTCAGCCGCCCACGCTGGAGGAGTTGTTCCTGCGTCACTACCGGCTCGCCTCGGCGGACGCGCCTGCCGCGGAGTTGGTGACCGCATGACCACCCTCGCCTGTGCCCCTGCCGCTCCCGCTCGGCCACGGTCCGCCGGACTGGCCGGCACCTGGTTGTCGCTGCGATTGGTCCTGCGTCGTGACCGGATCGTGTTGCCGCTGTGGACATTCGTGCTCGGCGTGCTGATGCCGGTCACCTATGCGGGCAGCATCCGGACCGTCTACCGGACGCCGGCGGATCTGCAGGCGTTCGCCACCGCGACCTCTGCCAACCGTGCCGAGATCGCTCTGTACGGACCGGTGTTCAACGCCAGTCTCGGCGCGGTCTCCATCTGGAAGGCGCAGGCGCTGGGTGCGGTTCTGGCGGTGGCGGTGATCCTCACCGTCATTCGCCACACGCGCGCCGAAGAAGAGGTCGGGCGAACCGAATTGGTCGACTCCGCGTCGGTGGGACGCTTCGCCGGGCTCACCGCCGCGGTCCTGATGTCGGCGGGCGCGTCGATCGTCGTCGGTGCGGCGTTCGCGCTGATGCTGTGCGCATATCGGCTCCCGGTCAGCGGGTCGATCGCCTATGGTGCGGGACTGACCGCGGCCGGGCTGGTGTTCACCGGCGTCGGCGCGGTGGCGGCCCAGGTGAGTCCGAGCGCGCGCGCCGCGCGCGGTTACGCGCTGGCGGCGCTCGGTGTGGCGTTCGCGGTGCGGGCAGTGGGCGATGCGGGCTCGGGCACGCTGTCGTGGTTGTCGCCGCTGGGCTGGACCGTGCTGATCCGGCCGTTCGCGCAGGAACGCTGGTGGCCGTTGGGGTTGCACGCCGTAGCCATCGTGGCGCTGCTCGCGGCCGCGTACGGGCTGTTGGCCCGGCGGGATGTCGGGTCCGGTCTGCTGGCCGAACGCGCGGGGTCTGCCGGTGCCGGGCGTGGGCTGTCGGGTCCGTTCGGGCTCGCGTGGCGGATGCAGCGCGGCGTCATGCTCGCCTGGACCGTCGCGTTGACGCTGTACGGCTTGCTGTTCGGCAGCGCGGCGACCAGTGTCGGCAAGCAGTTGGGCAGCAACGAGGCGTTTCAGCAGTTCTTGCAGCGCATCGGCGGCACGCGCCAGCTGGACGACATGTTCGTCGGCATCGCCATCAGCATGCTGGCGATGGCCGCCGCGGCGTACGCGGTGTCGGCGGTGCTGCGGCTGCACTCCGAGGAGATCGCCGAACGGGCGGAGGCCGTCCTCACCGGTGCGGTCGGCAGAACTCGCTGGGCGGCAAGCCATATCGTCTACGCCCTGCTCGGACCCAGCCTCGCGGTGCTGGCGGCGGGTACGGCCGCCGGACTGGCGTACGGCAATTCGACCCACGACCTGGGCGGCAAACTCGCGGCCTGCGTCGCGGGCGCCGCGGTGCAGTTGCCCGCGATCTGGCTGACCGCGGCGGTGGCGGTGGCGTTCTTCGGACTGTCACCCCGCCGGGCGACCAGCGTCTGGGCGGTGTACGTCGGCTTCCTGCTGATCTATATGTTCGGCGGTGTCGCGAGATTCCCCCAGTGGGCGCGCGACCTCGAACCTTACAGCCATCTGCCCAAGCTGCCCGGCGGCCACTTCAACGCCGTCCCGCTGCTCTGGGAGGTGCTGGTTACCGCGGTGTTGCTGGTGATCGGTCTGGTCGCCCTGAGGCGGCGGGATCTGCGGTGAATCAGGTTCTGGGCGGCCCCTTTCGTCTGCGCCCCCACGCGGCCGGCGGTGAGAGGCAACCTCGGCCGCGCACCGAAGGACGGACACCGAATGCGCCGCCGGGCATCGGGCTTCGCCCTGCTATCGGCCCGCTGGGCTGTCGCGGACGTGACCGGTTGCCGCGCCGGGCACGGGCCGGGCTGCCCGAGGATCGGTGTCCAAAGGCCCTCGGCCCTCGGTTTCGCCGCTCCTACCGTGGAGTACATGAACAGTATCCCTTCCCATACGGTCATCGAGAAAGCGGTCCTGCTGGCCGGCCGGGCCCCTTCGCTGCACAACAGTCAGCCGTGGCAGTGGATCTTCGACGGCGTCACCCTGCAACTGTTCGTGGCCCGCGAGCGGTCGCTGCCGAACACCGACAGCACAGGGCGGCAGTCGATCCTGGGGTGCGGGATTGCCCTGGGGCACCTGCGTGCCGCGCTGGTGGCGGCCGGTTGGCGGACGGGTGTGTCGTGGCTGCCGGACCCGAACCATCGGGACCATCTCGCGACGGTCCGTTTCGCTCCGGCGCTGATCGTCACCGAGGCCGAGCGGGACCGGGCCGACGCGATCCTGCGCCGCCGCACCGACCGGCTGCCGTTCGATCCGCCCGCGAACTGGGACCGGGCCGAGACCGTGCTGCGCTCGATCATCGATCCCTCGGACGCGGTGTTCGAGGTGCTGCCGGAGCACAGCCGCCGGGAATTGGCCCCGGCCGCCCGGCTCACCGCCGATCTGCGGCGTCACGATTCCGGATATCAGGCCGAATTGCAGTGGTGGACAGGACATGTCACCGGCGCGACCGGAATTCCGGCGTCCGCGCTGACCAGCGCCCAGGAGCAGGAGCGGGTGCCGGTGGGGCGGAGCCTGCCGGTCACCTCCGGCACCCCGCGGCGACCCGATCGGGAGATCGATCGATCGGTGCTGGTCGCGCTGTCCACCGATACCGACCGCACCGACGACGTATTGCGGTGCGGGGAGGCGCTGTCGACCCTGCTGCTGGAGTGCACGGCGGCCGGATACGCCACCTGCCCGCTGACCCATCTCATCGAATTCCCGCGCAGCCGGTCGGTCGTCCGCGATCTGCTCGGCGGGGATTGGCAGCCGCAGGTGCTGGTACGCATCGGTTCCGTACCCGAGAACCGGGAGGAACCCGAGCCCACGCCCCGGCTACCGCTGTCGGCGATCCTGCGGACCGTGGCACCGCAGGTATGAGCGGCCCGGCTCCGCACGCCCGACGTCTACGTCGGTGTCGGCGATATCCACGGATTCCTCGGTGAGCGGGATGAATCGGTGCTGGTGATGCGGGCAGCTGCCGGCGCGGGCCAGGCTCACCGCCCTCGCCGCCGACCTGGCACGGGCGGCGGAACTGCTGCCCGCCCTGGTGACGACGCTCGCCGCGGGGCTCGTCACCAGCGCTTCCTGTTCGCCTGCCCGACCGGACAGAGGTCCCGAGCGACAGGGACCGGTCGGCCCATATCGGTTGCGACATTGTGCACTTCCGACGGATTCCACATCGCTGCGATGCTGGATTCGAGCCGAATTGCCTGGTAGCGACCGGGCCGATCGTGAACGGGATTCCGACCATGACACCAGCGATGACGAACAGATACCGACTGCTGCTACGCCGCGCGTGGACTATGTACCCATGGCGGCGTAACCCGCTCCTGCCCGCGAGCTACCGCCTGCGATACGCACTGCGTGCAGCGCTACTGGGCACCTTGGTGGCCGCGATCCCCGTCGCGGTGGCACTGGGTACCACCAGCTACAGCCACTTCGCTCAGGACAGCGACAGGCAACGGGTGGTTCTCCATCGAATCGACGCGACAGCCGATGCCGACGCATCGGTCATCTGGGGCGAGGAAACCGCGGTCCCGGCCGAATGGAACTATGCCGGAACAGGCCACACGGCAACGATTCCCGCGAATTCCACCACGCATGCACGCGATCGGGTCGAGATCTGGGTGACGGCCGCCGGTGACGAGACTGCGCCGCCGCCGACCCGATCACAGGACATCGGCGATGCGGTGGTGGCCGCGATCTCCGCCTATCTCGCTGGTGCGCTTGCGGTGGCGATTGCGCTGTGGGCCGTCGACCGGATGGTGGATCGGCACCGTTACCGGCTCTGGGACCAGGAATGGGCGGCGCTGGCCGCCGACCGGCGGTGGAACTCCCGATGACAACGCCAGGGGTCGCGCGCTGTCGGGGGTAGTCCGCGTGCATCCTCGGCGGCATGGCTTCTTCCAGCGTCGCCCCGCCCGCGCACATGCCCGGCCACCGAGGCGCACGGTGAGCGCCGGGAAGACCATGGTGGTGTTCTTGTCGGCAGCCGGTCGATGATCGGAATGATCGAATTCAGCCCGGGATCTCGCACCGCGACCACACGGCCCAGCCGGAACGGCACGCCCTTCTCGTACTGGAACAGGATCCGGACGGACATGCCAGCAGGATCACCGGCGCCGGCACGACCACCACCACGATGGTCATTGCGGGAGTCACCGCAGTTCCCCCGGGGAGGCGTGCGCGGGAACGGCTGCCAGCGCGTCACGGATGTCGTTTTCCAAGCCGTTCATCGCTGCGAGCGCGGAGGACGGATCGCTGTGCAGGATCGTGGGAAATTCGGGGCTGCAGGCGATGTAGGCGGCGTCCGCGGGGGCCCACCAGACCTCGCAGCGGAGTCCCAGTATCCGCCGTTCGATCGTGCTCGCCGCAGTCCCGGTCTGTATCGAAGTACTCATGTCGACCACTGTCGCTCGCGCCGATATACCGGCGACCGATGACGAAGACCTCGGTTTCGGTGGCTTTCGTCCTCGAAATCCGATCAATGCCCGTTCACATGCTCCGCGCACTCTGCTGCCCGGCCGTATAACGTGCCCATACCTCCGCTTCCGCAGCGTCCAGGTTCTCACTGGTCAGTACGTGTGCGTCGGGTCCCGGAAAGGTGAGCGCGCGGTGGCCGGTATCGGACCAGCGCACGAGAAACGGCGGCGTGCCGTCGATGCCGTGTACTTCCTCGATGAGTCCGCGGCGTGCCGGGCCGTCGACGACGCGAGCTTCGACCACCAGCCAGTCACCAGGCTTCGCACGCATATCCCGACCTCCTCGTGAGAATTGTGAGATGGCCTCCGCGCCGCGAACCTCGTCGCGCGGGGTGCTCTTCATCGTTACTCGCAGGTCGGCACCGCCACAGATCCGGTGGTCGCCGGAACAGGTGCCGTTGGTCCCTGTTCGTCCCGGCACCGGGCGCCGGAATGTGAGTAGGTTCGCCGATATGACCGATCGCAGCAGTCAGATGGTGCCCGGCATGAAACGATCCACCCGCATCGTGCGCTTCCGGTTCCGAGTCGCCGGCGGCGATCGGTTCGACGCACGCGAAGGACCCCGGCGAGGGCACCCTCGCCGGGGCAGGAGATCGTGAGTGGGTTCAGGCCGGCTCGCGGGGGCCTTGGTCGAGGCGGAACGGCGGGTACTCGTCGCGCATCAGCGCGGCGTACGCGATGACCCGGTACAGCCACCGGTTGACACCCATCACGAAATCGAACAGCCGACCAGGGTAGCGGCCGGTGAACAGCAGTGCCACCGCGGCGATGATCACCAGCACGCCCAGCAACGGAATCGCCATGTTGTTGCCGTGGTTGCCGCCGATGGTGGCGCCGCCACCGACCAGTGCCGCAACCACCAGATAGTGCGGGATCGCCAGCAGCCACCATTTGACGAGAACCAGCCCCCGCGAGAGCCGCTCGGGGTAGTCGATGTTCAGATCTGCCGGATAGTCGGCGGTGCCGAGCGTGAAAGGCGGGTATTTGTCGGTGCCCAGGGCGGCGTAGGTGTAGTACTGCACCCGCCACGACCAGCGCAGCACGCCGACGTTGAAGTCGAAGATCTTTCGCGGATACCGTCCGGTGAACAGGATCGCGAATCCGGCCACCACCGTGAGCACGGTGACAGCGACCCACAGTGCCAGCAGCACGATGTAATGGGGTATCGCCAACAGCCATTTGACCAGCCACAGCCACCGTGACAGCGGTTCATCGAGATCGCCTCGCAGCGCCACCGGATACACAGGAATGTTCTCGGACATGATGGTCCGTCCTCGCCTCGGTCAACCCGGACCTCTCGGTCTGGCGTACAGATCGAGTTTCGTACCCTGGCGGCGCCGCACGCTGGAGCACGAGGGCCCGAGCCGACCGGGACGAAAGCCCTGAATCCGGCTTCGCCGCCTACCGGCCGGCCGGGGCGATGTCACCGCGCGCCGCACCCGCCGGCGACAGGCGACTACCGGTCAGGGCGAGCACGGCGGCGAGCGCGAGTGCGACACCGCCGGAGATCAGCAACGGCATGCGGCCGTCGGTCTGCCAGAACAGACCGGCCCACAGGCCGGCGACGAGCACGGCGGCGCCCGTCAGACCCTGATAGATCCCTTGTGCGGTGGACTGGCGAGCGGCGGGGGCGAGGTCGGCGATCCAGGCTTTGCCGACTCCGTCCGTCGCGGCGGCGAATCCGCCGTAGACCGGGAGGACGACGAAGACCCAGGTGGGGGAATTCGCCAGGCCCAGACCGAGATAGCCGACCGCGAAACAGACCAGCCCGCCCGCGAAAACGAAGTGCCGCGGTAGCGAGTCCGAGAGGGCGCCCGCGGGATATGACAGCAGGGCGTATGCGGCGTTGTACGCGATGTAGCCGGCGATCACCCCGGCCACCGACAGCCCGAGCTGGTGAGCGCGCAGCAACAGCAGGGAGTCGGGGAAGTTCACCAGCGAGAACACCGTCAATACCGCGATCACGGTACGCAACCGTGCCGGCAACCGGGCAGGAGTATCTGCCGCTGCCGATTCGGCAGTGAATGTTGTTGCGGTGGCCGGGTTCTCGCGAACGGCGGCAACGAGAGCAACGGCCGCGAACGCCGGCAGGACAGCGATCATCAGCAGCGGCCGGATCTGGTGGCCGAGCAGCTCGTAGAGGCCCAGCCCGAGCGCCGGGCCGACAACCGCACCAGCGGTGTCGGCCGCGCGGTGAACACCGAAGATCCGCCCTCTGCGGGTGGGGTCGGCACCGACCATGAGCAGTGCATCGCGGGGTGCGTTGCGGACACCTTTGCCGAGGCGGTCCACGCAGCGGCCGGCCAGCACGAGCGGCCAGGCCACCGCGGCAGCCACGATGATCTTGCCCAGCGCCGCCAATGCGTAGCCGACGGCGATGAGCGGCCGCTTACGACGCCGATCCCCGAGACGTCCGACGAGGATCTTCGTCAGCGCGGCCGTGGCCTCGGCCGCTCCCTCGACCCCGCCGACCACGGCCGTGGGGGCGCCGAGCACAGTGGTGAGGAAGATCGGCAGGACCGGATACACCAGCTCGCTCGCGGTGTCGGCAAGAAAGCTTACCGCGCACAGCACCCGCAGGTTCGGCGTCAGCCATGCCGGCCACCGGCTGGTGCTCTCGGCTGTCATCGCCGTGATTCTAGGGCAGCGGGTGATCGGCCACACGTCCGGACTTTTCGGGCCGAACGACCCTGGCTGCCCGGTCCAGCGCACAGCACTCTGGGCGGTATGAGCTCTTCCCTCACCAAGACGATCACCGCCGCCGTGCTCGGTGGCGCGAGTTTCCTCGGCGGGCTGGCCGTCGGCTATCCCCTGTTCGCCCGCGCCAAGGTCCTGACCTGGGGTGCGAGCGGCGAGGAAATCGCTCGGCTGATGCCGGGTGACGAACTACTGCCGGAGGCCGCAATAGTCACCACCCGCGCGATCTCGATCTGCGCCGGGCCCGAGACCATCTGGCCGTGGCTGGTGCAGTTCGGGCCCGGCCGGGGCGGCGTGTACAGCTACGACTGGATCGACCAGTTGCTCGGCGTGCCGATGCACAGCGCCGATACGATCCTCCCCGAATACCAGCGCCTCACCGTCGGCGAGACATTCGGGCTCGCCGCCGAGGGGCCGCGGATGCGGGTCGAAATTCTCGAACCGCAGCACGCCCTGGTGTTTCGCTCCGAGGACCACAACTGGGTCTGGTCGTTCGGCCTCTACCCGGTCGACGGTGGCACCCGCCTGGTCAGCCGCAATCGGATCGCCACTGCGGACGCGTCCCCGGCCACCCGGGTGTGCTACCGCTACCTGCTGGAGCCGGGCAGCTTGATCATGGAGCGAAAGATGTTGCAAGGCATCAAGAACCGCGCCGAGCGAAGCGTGCCACCGAGAACGGTGAAGCCGGCATCCGCGATACGGCACGACACGACCGCACCGACACCCCGGTAGCTCATCCGGCAAACGTTCGCGGTGGGGTTCGGTTTCAGCGCTGGGCAGGGTCGGCGGCGGACTGATCCGCGACACGGTCGTGCCAGGCGGCTCGTGCCCCGCTGTCGCCGATTCGGTAGACCTGGACCATCGAGCCGACCGAGACGGCCACCGCTACCGCGGCGAGGACGATCGAGACGGCACGGTGCGCGCTCAGTGTGTCGATCTTGGCGAATCGTGGCCGCCACCACTGCCCCGCGCGTCGGCTGTGCAAGGCCCACCAGACGGCGGACAGCAGGAAGGTGGCGGCCGACCAGATCAGTAGTTGGTCGCCGAGGTCCGCATGCCGGCGGATCAGCGGGTCGTCGCCGCTGCGCTGGGCCAGCCATTCGCCGGAGTGGGTGGTCAGCGGGACGGTCACCAGTGCGGTGAAAGCGGTGAGAGGCACCAGGACTCCGAGCCGGGCCCGCGCGGCGGGCCAGCAGGCAACCAGAATCAGCAGGAGGGCGGCCAGCGGTACCAGCACGACCACGAAATGGACGAGCAGAACGTGGGCGGGCAGTCCGTCGATGATGGTGGGTCCCATGCCGGTCGGGGCTCCTCGTTCGGGTGATGCGGTAGTGGTCGCCCGGAGCGTAGGCGGCGATTCTTGGAGAATTCTCGGACCTGGTCACCGGTCGCGGGCGGCGGGCAGGGCCAGGACGAAACAGGCGCCGCGGCCGGGCGCACCGTCCACGGTGATCCGCCCCCGATGCGCCTCGACGACGGCTCGGACCAGAGCCAGGCCGATTCCGTGCGGCCGGGTTCCGGTGCTGTGGCCGTCCCCATGGGCGAACCGCTGGAACAGTCTCGCGGCGTCGCCCGGGTCCAGCCCGGCGCCGGTGTCACGGACCGTCACCGTCACCTCGCCCCCGCCGCGAGCCACGAGGACAGTGATTGTGCCGCCTGGCTTTTCGTGGTGCAGGGCATTGTCGATCAGGGCCAGCACCGCACGGCGTAGCGCGGGCCGGATGCCGTCGGCGATGGCGGCGCCGGAGCAGTCGCCGGCCACGAGCTCGACCGAGATGCCCAGCGTGGCAGCGTGTGCGGCGACACTGTCGACCACCTCACGGCACAGCACCGTCAGGTCGACCGGCTCCCTCCGATCGATGCGATGTTCGGCAGCCGCGGCCAGCAACAGGTCGTCGACGATGTCGGCGAGGGCACGGGTGTCGGCGACCAACCCGTCGAGCTGGTCACGCCAGGCAGGCTCGAGGTGTTCCCGGGCGGCGCGCCGGGCCAGTAGCTGAGTGCGCGTGTGCAACACCGTCAGCGGCGCCCGCAATTCGTGCGAGGCGTCGGCGACGAAATCGCGTTGGACGGCCAAGGCTTCGAGCATGGGACGGATCGCACGCCGGGACAACGACACCGCGGCTCCCGCCGCAGCGGCCAGACCGGCGAGCTCGGTCACCAGCAGGGCCACCAGCACGTGGTGCCGACGCTGTTCCCAGGGCCGGGTGTCGACCAGCACAACGACCCTGCGATCGGCGCGCTCCACCACCAGCGCCCGATACTCGATACCTCCGGATCGCACGGACGAGTAGCCGACCGGGCCGGCCAGCAGTGTGGCAGTGGGAGCAGGCGCGTTGTCGCTGACACTGCTGTCCCGGCCGACCCGGACGATGCCGATGGCCATACCCGGCGGCGGGTCGTCGGCGTCGTCGACCTGGGCCGCCACCTGTGCCAGCTGCGTGTCCATCTGCTGATTGCCGGTGCGGGTCTCCACCACGAGCAGCACAGCCCCGGCGACCAGCAGAACGGCCGCCAGTACGAGCGCCGCGCGCACCGCCGCGCCGCGGGCCGTGCGCCGTAACGACGCGGGCTCGGCGAATACCGTGACCGGCTTTTTCATCGGGCGCCGAGCCGGTAGCCCAGACCGCGCACGGTGTCGACGGCGTCGCGGCCGAGTTTGCGGCGCAGGTAGTGCACGTAGGTGTCCACGGTCCCGTCGGTGTCGGCGCGATCGAAGACCGAGTCGAGCAACTGGGCGCGAGTGAACACCTGCCGCGGCGACCGGGCCAACATCTCCAGCAGTGCGCACTCCCGCTCCGACAACAGCACCTCCCGATGCGCACCGGCGGGGTCGATCACGGTGCGGGTCGCCGGGATCAGCCGTCGGGTCCCGACCGGCAGGGCCGGCGCGGTGGCCAGATGGCGGCGGTGCAGCGCGCGCACGCGGGCCAGGAATTCGGGTATCTCGAACGGCTTGACCAGGTAGTCCTCTGCTCCCCCGTCGAGTCCGTCGACCCGGTCGGCCACCGACCCTCGGGCGGTGAGCAACAGGGCGGGGGTGAGAATGCCGTGATCGCGCAGTGCCCGCAGCAGTTGCAGTCCTTCCAGGACCGGCAGCCCGCGGTCGATGACCAGCACGTCGAACCGCTCGGTCAGGCCGCGATGCAGACCTGCCTGGCCGTTCTCGGCGCCCTGGACCAGGTAGCCCTCCTCGGTCAGCAGGCCGGCGATCATGTCGGCGAGGACACGATCGTCCTCGACCAGTAGCACCCGCGGCGCGCCGCTGTCCGCAATCGACATGCTGTCCAGCGTGCCACCGGACGCCCGTCCCGCCGAGGCGGGCTCGGTCACCTCGTGCAGCGGAATTCGAGTGCGGCCGGTTCCGGATGCGATCTCAGCTCGGAGGAGCTCGGTCGTGTTCGAGGGACGCCATGATCCACCACAGGCGGGGACTCTTGTCCCCCACTCCGGTGCTGTTCGGCTGTTTCCAGTTCGTATCCGGAGCACCAGGCTGAGGTGGCAATCCCGATACGTCCGAAGGAGACGGCGATGATGTTCTGGTACGGGCACGATATGAGCGGCTTCGGCTATGTCCTGATGACGGTGGGCATGATCGTGTTCTGGGTTCTGATGATCGGCGGGTTCTTCGCGCTGATCCGGTATGCGACCACCAGCTCCGCCTCCGGCGGCCTGCCGCCGCAGGCGGGTCCGACCCCGCAGCAGGTGCTCGCCGACCGATATGCGCGAGGAGAGATCGATGACGAGGAGTACACCCGACGACTGAGGACCCTGAACTCCGGAACGCATTGAGCCGCAGCCGGGTAGGGGCCGAAAGACCCTGCGGCCGGTGACCTCGGCGGGCTGTGCAGAGCTCGGGCCATCGGGAAACCTGGAAGTCGTCGCGGGGAGGTGGACCGGCGCGGTGATCATCGTGGCTCGGCGCGGGAAAGAAGCGAGCTGGTATCGCGGAACGGACGGGACCACATGCCGGGAAGTCCGATCGGATCGACGCTGACGACGGCGGGGCTGACCTCGACCGAGGCGGCCGATCGGCTGGCTCGTCAGGGTCCGAACGTGCTGCCGCAGGCACCATCGGTGCGGTGGTGGCAGCGGATCGCGGCGCAACTGCGAGATCCGTTGATCGTGGTGCTGCTCGTGGCGGCGATATTGACCGCGGTGACCGCGGACTGGACCGATATGGCAGTAATCCTGCTGGTCGTGGTGGCCAATACCGCTGTCGGCGTCGTGCAGGAGATACGGGCCGACCATGCCATCGCGGCATTGTCGCAGCTGACCGCTCCGGCCGCCGAAGTGGTCCGGGACGGCGTGCGGCAAGAGGTACCCGCCGCCGAGGTCGTGGTCGGTGACGTGCTGGCGCTGGCCGAAGGTGACATCGTCGCCGCCGATGCGGCGGTGATCGAGGCGGCAGCGCTGCGGGTGGACGAGTCCGCGCTGACCGGCGAGTCCGTCCCGGTGGACAAAGCAGTGGCCGGGGACGACGCATTGTTCGCGGGCACGGTTGTTGTCAAAGGTCGTGGCCGGGCCGTGGTGACCGCTGTCGGGGCGGCCAGTGCTACCGGACGGATCGCGCGGTTACTGGATCAGGGCGGTGGTCCGACGCCGTTGCAACGCAGGCTTGTCGACGTCGGCCGGTTGCTGGCCGGTGTCACCGTGGCGCTGTGTGTCATCGTGCTGATCTCGGGTTTGGTGCGGGGCGAGCCGGTGGAGCTGATGGCGGTGACCGCCATCAGCCTCGCCGTGGCAGCGGTCCCGGAATCGCTTCCTGCCGTGGTCACTCTCGGGCTGGCAGTGGGTGCGCGGCGGATGGCCGCACGACACGCGCTGATTCGCACACTTCCGGCCGTCGAGACGTTGGGTGCGGTGACGGTGCTGGCCACCGACAAGACCGGAACCCTCACCGAGGGCCGGATGGTCGCCCGGCAGATCTGGACGAACGGGACCGAGGCGGTCGTGACGGGGTCGGGTTATGCACCGACCGGCGAAGTCCGCGTCGGCGGCCGCGTTGTCACCGCATCGGATGCACCCGATGTCACCCTCCTGCTGACGGCTGCCGCCCAGTGCAACGACGCACATCTGACACCCCCGGCCGGCGACGGGGAGCAGTGGACCGCACTGGGTGATCCGACCGAGATCGCATTGCTGTCCGCCGCGGGCAAATTCGGCATGTACCGTGACGACGTCGATGCCGCGCTGCCGCGGATCGCGGAACGGCCGTTCGACAGCGACCGCAAGCGGATGAGCACGATCCACCGACTGGCCGGCGGGCAGGTCCGGGTGGTCTGCAAGGGCGCTCCGGAGGCGGTGCTGAACCCGGATGTGCTCGCCGACGACCCGGTGCTGCTGGCTCGCGCCACCGAACGAGCCGACCGTCTGGCGCACGACGGATATCGGGTACTCGCCCTCGCCCAGGCCGATCGAGAGACCCCGCCGGCGGCCGGCACGGACCCAGAACAGGGATTGCGCCTGCTCGGCCTGATCGCCATCGTCGACCCACCCCGTACCACTGCCGGTGACACGATCTCGGCATGTCGGCAGGCGGGAATCCGTCCCGTGCTGATCACCGGCGACCATCCCGGTACCGCCCGCGCGATCGCCACCGAGGTGGGCATCATCGGGGCCGGCGACCCGGTCGTCGACTGTCGCAGTGAGGGGACGCTCGCGGAGGCGTCGGTGTACGCGCGCGCCACCCCGGCCCAGAAACTCACCATCGTCGCCGCGCTGCGCGACAGCGGCGACATCGTGGCGATGAACGGCGACGGGGTCAACGACGGACCCGCGCTGCGCCGCGCCGACATCGGGGTGGCCATGGGTGGCCGCGGTACCGAGGTGGCCCGCCAGGCGGCCGATCTCGTGCTGGCCGACGACGATCTCGGCACGGTCGTCGCCGCCGTGGAGGAAGGGCGCCGGATCTATGCCAACATCCGCCGCTTCCTGGTCTACGGCCTGGCCGGCGGCGCGGCCGAGATCGCGGTCATGCTCGCCGGGCCCTTCCTGGGCCTCACACTGCCGCTGTTGCCCGCCCAGATCCTGTGGATCAACCTGCTCACCCATGGCCTGCCGGGCGTCGCGCTCGGTGGCGAGCCCGCGGATCCGGGCCTCATGCAACGGCAACCGCGCCCGCCGACCCAGAGCATCCTCGCGGCCGGCCTGTGGCAGCGGGTGGTGCGTATTGCAATAGTGCTGACCGCGGCGACCGTCGGCGTCGCGGTGTGGGCCGACCACACCGGACGGCCCTGGCAGACGATGGCCTTCTTCACCCTCGGTGCGACTCAGCTCGGTGCCGCCCTCGGCTCCCGCGCCCGCCCCCGCTCACTGGCGAACCCGATGCTGCTCATCGCCGTCACCGTCGCGCTGGGCCTCCAGCTGGCCGCGCTGTACCTGCCCCTGCTGCGCGGATTGCTCGGCACCGAACCGCTGACCGGCACCGACCTGCTCGTCGTCGCCTGCCTGTCCACCCTCGGATACGTCGCCGTCCGGCTCGACCGAGTACTGCATCCCAGCCGCCGGAACCGATCGAGTTCCGGGATACATCGGAAAACCACGCAACCCGGACGCTCCCCGCGGGCAGCCGGCGAGGAGGACAAGCCGTGACCGACTCCACATCGGCGCCGGACGCCGCGGATCAGTCCGTTCTGGTGGCCGTCGACGGCTCGCAGCCATCGACGCACGCCGTGGCGTGGGCCGCAGCGGAAGCCGTACTGCACCACCGCAACCTGCACATCGTCACGTCCTATGGCTATCACCCGTTGAGCGGCCTGGACGCCGTGCTGGCCACCCGAGAGGGCGAGCTGCTGCGCAGCGCGGCCGAACACACCCTGGCACGGGCCGAGCGGGCCGCCCGCCGCACGCGACCGGAGGTGCGGGTATCCACACAACTGACCTTCGAATTGATCGTTCCCATGCTGATCGACCGCTCGACGCGGGCGGCGATGATCGTCGTCGGCAGCCGACGGTACGGTCCGGTCCGCCGCACATTGTTCGGATCGGTCAGTACCGAGGTCAGCCGACGGGCGCACTGCCCGGTGGCGATCGTGTCCGAGGGCGTACCCACCGACCCGGCGGCGGCGAACCGACCGGTGCTGGCCGGCGTCGACGACCTCGATACCGGTGCAGCGACTCTGGATATCGCCTTCGACGAGGCAGCGCGCCGCAAGGTCGGCGTGGTTGTCCTGAAGTCGGGGCAGGACTCGAATCCGCCCGAATTCCCCGGAGCAACAGTTCGCCGGCACCGGCCCGGTGGCGACGACGATCCGACAGCCGAGTGGCGTGCGCGGTATCCGCACGTGCCGGTCGAGGCACTTGTCGTCGTCGAGGATTCGGTGAGTGCGTTACTCGACCGCGCCCGGCAGGCGCAACTACTCGTGATCGGCAGCCACGGGCTCACCGGATTCGCCGGACTGCACGACGCGGCGGCGACCGCGGAATTGTCGAGGCAGGTGGACTGTCCCGTGATCGTCGCGCACGGACGCTGACCCGGGCGACGCGATCGCGGCCACGGATTCGCGATGACGGGTCGAATCCAGTCGGCTGGGGTCGGCTCAGCACGGTCCGGGAACTTACCGAGGGTGTCGA
Organism: Nocardia sp. alder85J; assembly: GCF_020176955.2. GTDB lineage: Bacteria > Actinomycetota > Actinomycetes > Mycobacteriales > Mycobacteriaceae > Nocardia. The sequence goes on along the minus strand of NZ_JAIUCZ020000002.1, from coordinate 609,150 downwards.
CCAATGCCCGGTCCGGCGAATCGGTGCCCTATCTCCGTCCCCGGCGGACTCGGTGCACCCCGTGGCGGACCGCCGTGCCGATGTCGTGGTGGTCCGCGAGCAGTATCCGGATCGCGACGAGGAGAAGGACGAGCAGGAGGATCGCGGTGCCGATCCACACCTCGGTCGGGGTGTAGACAGGTACGGTACGTGCCGCTGCCAACTCGGCGCAGGCCGACGTCGGCAATTGCTCGGTCGACGACATCCGGATCTCCTCGAGAGACTGTGTCACCATCGATGCTCCCCGCTGTCACCGATCGCCGCCAGCGCCGACGCGTGCAACGGACGGGCGAATCTCGTAAAAAATCTCCGTGCCGCACTCGATCCTGGTCGCGGCCCCGGGTGCTGTCGGCCGCCGGCGACCTGGCCGGGAAGGTCGATTCCGCGGCCTGCCACTCGGGGTTGCAGGGTTGATCATCGGCCGGTGGCGGATTGCCGCTCCGCAGCCGCCGAATTCCCGAATCCTTTGCGAGCGGGTGACATACACCACGGTTACGCCGCCACGTCGAGCAGGACGGTCATGGTCAGGCCGCCGCCGGGGGTGTCCTCAGGAACGACGGTGACGCCCATGGCTTCCGCGAGGCCGCGGGCCAGCGCCAGTCCCAGGCCGACGCCGTTGCCGTTGTGGCGGTCACCGAGGCGCTGGAACGGCTGGAACACCCGCTCGTGGTCGGCGGGATCGATGCCGGGACCGTGGTCGATGATCCGGATCCGGACGGTCCCGCTCCCGGTGCCGGCGGCCTCGATGTGGGGCGGCAGGTGGGCGGGGCTGTAGCGCAGTGCGTTGGCGACGACGTTCACCAGGACACGTTCCAGCAGTACCGAATCCGCGCGGATCAGCGGCAGCCGCGGTTCGACGGTGGCGTCGACCAGGCCGGTGGCGTCGAGGTCGTCGAGGACGCGGGGCAGGATCTCGTCGAGCGCGAAATCCTCGAGGTGGACGCCGATGACACCGGCTTGCAGCCGGCTCATGTCGAGCAGATTGGTGACGAGACGGTTCAGGCGCGTGAGGGATTCGCCGGCGGCGTCGAGGAGTTGGGCTCGATCGCCGGGGGAGAATTCGACGCTGGTGTCCTGCATGCTCGTCACCGCCGCCATGGCGGCGGCCAGCGGGGTGCGCAGGTCGTGACCGACGGCCGCCAGCAGCGCGGTACGCATGCGATCGGTTTCGGTGAGCGGCGCCACCGCCGCGGCCTGCTCGGTGAGCCGCTGCTGTTTCAGAGCTACGGCCGCCTGCACCGCGAAGGCGGCGGCGACGCGCTGATCGGCGGCCTCGAGCCGCCGCCCGCGCAACACGAGCGTGCGGCGGTCGTCGGCGGGTACCTCGACGTCACCGTGGGCGGGTGCGGTGCAGGGTTCGGCGCCGGTGGTCGCGACGATGTGCCACTGGTCCGGATCGCGGCGCAGGTCCGGATCGTCGACGCTGTCCGTGGCGCGTTCGAGCAGGGTGACGGTGTCCATGCCGAAGCTCTCCCGGACCCGTTCCAGCAGTGCGGGCAGCGCGGCGTCGCCGCGCAGCACGTTGCCGGCGAGGGTGGACAAGGTATCGGATTCGGCGTGCGCGCGGGCCGCCTCGGCGGTGCGGCGGGCGGCCATCTCGACGGTGGCGCTCACCGCGACCGCGACCACCAGGAAGATCACCAGCGCCAGCAGATTTCCGCGATCACCGACGGCCAGGCTGTGTTTGGGTGGGATCAGGAAGTAGTCGAGCAACGCGAATCCGCCGACGGCGGCGAGTCCGGCCGGATAGAGCCCGCCGATCAGGGCCACGGTGATGACGGCGCCGAACAGCAGCACGATGGTGGCCGCCAGCGGGAGCCCCACCGCCAGCGCCGCGGCGAGGACCCCGGGCAGCCCGGCCAGTGCCGCGGCGAGCCCGATCAGCCTGCGCCGCATGCTCAGTGCCGGTGGCGTGCGCCGGCTGCGGCGTGAGGTGCGGGTGGCCTCGTGTGGCACCAGGTGCACGTCGATCGCGTCCGAGCGGACACTGATGGTCGCGCCCACGCCCGCCGACAGGCGCGAGGCGATCGGCCCGCGCCGGCTGGCGCCGAGCACCAGTTGTGTCGCGTTCACTCCGCGCGCGAAATCCAGGATGGCCGTGGGGATGTCGTTGCCGAGTACCTGGTGGTAGCTGCCGCCGAGATCTTCGACCAGCCGGCGCTGCCGGGCCAGGTGGTCCGGTCCGGCGTCGACGAGCCCGTCGCTGCGGGTGACGTGCACGGCGAGCAGGTCCGCGCCGGCGGTGCGACCGGCGATGCGGGCGGCGCGCCGGATGATGGTGTCACCCTCGGGACCGCCGGTCAGTGCGACGACGATGCGTTCGCGGATTTCCCAGGTGCGGGTGATGTGGTGTTCGGCGCGATACCGGTCGAGCTGGTCGTCGACCTCGCCGGCCACCCACAGCAGCGCCAGTTCCCGTAGCGCGGTGAGGTTTCCGGTGCGGAAGTAGTTCCGCAGCGAGGCATCGATCTTCTCGGCGGGATACACGTTGCCGTGTTCCAGCCGCCGCCGCAGCGCCTCGGCGGTCATGTCCACCAGCTCGACCTGTTCGGCGGCGCGTACCACCGCGTCGGGCACGGTCTCGCGCTGCACCACTCCGGTGATCCCCGCGATGACGTCGTTCAACGATTCCAGATGCTGGATGTCGAGCGTCGACAACACGGTGATCCCGGCGTCGAGCAGTTCGTCGATGTCCTGCCAGCGCTTCTCGTTGCGCGAGCCCGGGACGTTGGTGTGGGCGAGCTCGTCGACCACGACCACCGCGGGCCGGCGCGCGAGGATGGCGTCCAGGTCCATCTCGGTGAACTCACAGCCCTTGTACCCCAGTGTCTTTCGCGGAACCGCCGGCAGGCCGTCGAGCAGTGCGGTGGTGTGCTCGCGGCCGTGGGTCTCCACGAGCCCGAGCACCACATCGGCGCCACGGCCGGCCCGCCGCCGGGCTTCTTCCAGCGCCTTGTAGGTCTTGCCCACTCCCGGGGCGGCTCCGAGATAGATTCGCAGCCGCCCCCGGACCGGAGGTTTGGTCATCTTCGTCCCGAATCGAAGGTCCGACATCGACGCCACCGTAACGCGGTCGACGGTCCGCCAGCGGCGCTGCCTGCGATCTTTTCGGAATCCCTACGAGTGCGCGGCTATCCGGGCACTCCGTCGGCGAGCGGAGCCGGTGACAGCGCGGGCAGGAAGTCGGGCAGGGCGAGGACGATCGCCGAACCAGCGAGTACAGCACCATGATCCGGCCGTAGCGGCCGCAGCCGACTGCCGGGGCTCGAGCACCCCCGCCGCCACGCGGTGCGGCCGGTGCACCGCGATCCGGCTTCGGAACAGCGCCATGGTCATCGGAGTGTCCCCCGGTGCCGAATCACGGCCGGAAATACCTTCGCTATCGGGCTGTCGAGAGCACGTGTCAGCAGCTGATACCGGCGCAGGACGTCGTCGAGATCGGACTCCTCGGAAATCGACTCCCGCGCGGCCCGCTCGATCATGCCGGCCTGTTCGAGCAGCAGCCGCAGCCGGTCGGGATGCACTGTGCGACTGGCTATCTCGGTGAGTGCGTCGAGCTGCCGGATCAGGACCGCCGGCATACCGCGCCCGGACTGGCGGATCTTCTCGAACGCGCGCTGCACCAGGCGCTCGTAGGTCGCCTGCGCGGCGATGACCCGGATGTAGCCGTCGCCGTCGCGGCGCACCGGACTGGGATCCCAGGACACGGTGACCCGCGCGAGCGCGTCACCCAGCCAGTCGATGCAGGTCAGCGCGGTGAACGTGTCGTTGACGGCCGGAGACAGCGCACGCAGGGCGATCTCCACGAGCTGATCGATTCCGAAGGAGATGTCCTGGGTGAGCGTGCGCATCGGCCCCACGACATGGCCACGCGCGAAATCCGCGGTGATCCGGGCCGCGGCCTCGGCCGGCCACACCGTCGCCACGATCTGGCCCTCGGTGAGGAAATGACCGGGACGGTAGGGCAGGTGGATGACCGCGTCGGCGGCGGTCGCGAACCGGATCAACCGCTCGTACCGGATGTATTGCAGATAACCGCTGCCCGCGACGTGAACGGGACCTCCCGACTCCGCCAACCGGACCGTCAGCTCGTCCACCGACGGCCCGCGCGGCGGCACGGCCGCGACCGGCTCCCGGTTCGCCTCGACCGCCGCGGAAACCTCACCCGCGATTCCGGCGATGACGTAGGGCAGCTGGATCGCCGTGGCGATGTGATTGATGAAATAGATCAGCACCGCCAGGTCCGCGACCAGCGACACGATCGACACCGTGGTCGAGATGTGCGGCACGAAATCCGCACCGATGGACACCAGCGTCAGGATCGCGTACACGAAGGTCGCGACGAAGGTGCCCAGGGTCAGCTGTGTGCCGCGATCACGGATGAAATTGCGTAGCATCCGCGGACCGAACTGGGTGGAGGCCAGGGTCAGCGCGACGATCGTGATCGAGAAGACCACCCCCACCACCGTGATGATCGCCGCCGCGCTCGCGGTCAGCACCTGCCGGGCCGCATCCGGCGTTCCGCCGATCACCCAGGACGGGAGCGCGAACCCGTGCCGGTACACCGCCCGGTCGAGCGCATAGGTCACCACGAACAGCGCGACCGCGACCAGTACTTCCATACTCGGCGCGAACCACAGATTGGTGCGCAGCGCTTCGCGCCAACGATCGGATTCGAGATCAATACCGAACATTTCGGGCCTCCGCGCGGCTGATTGTCGCTACGCCGACCAGGCTTCCCGGCTCTCCTCGATACAAAGCCCCATACTACCGGGCACCGCGCCGGTGAGCTGCTCTCGCGGCCACCCCTGCCGCGGGTGACGAGGACAGGTCCGACCGGAGGGTCCCACGCCTCGAACCGTACGGAACTCGTTCGATATGCAGGTGGAAGCCATCAAGAGTGCGTCAAGGCAGCCGTCGACCGCGCCGGCGCCGCCTAACGTCCGATTCCGGTCCGGCTCTGGTTCCGGACAGCGAGGAGACGCTCCGGATGTACGGCGATCACGACAACACGGTGCTGGATGAACTGGTATCCCATCGCCATGTCGTCGAGATCCTCGACCTGCTGTCCGAGTCCGGCTGCACCACAGCGCTGCTGGCCAGACTCGTCCGGGCGCAGGGGACGGATCTGGCGTCCGCACTGCGCCTGATCGCCGCCCACGGACTCCTCACCGGCGGTGACCATGGCAGCTGGGACGACCCTCTGACCGGCCGCGGGCCGATCCGGCTGACCGAGCGGGGCGAGGCGGTCGCACAGGTGCTGTCGAACCCGCAGCGCCGACCATGACGATCGGCTCGGCGCCGACCACGGCTGGCGGCAGGCATCGCCGACCGGCCTCTGCCGCACAGCCGACCATCGGAGACACAGGTTGTGCGCCCACCGCTGTCCGATGCCCACACCGCATTACTGCCGGGCCGGTCGCCGGCGGGCGGCGTAGACCAACACGCCTACGGCGAGAACGGCCGCGCCGGACAGGACCGAGGCGGTGGGCAGAGTGCAGGCGAGGGCCAGGCAGCCGGTGAGGCCGAGAGCGGGGATCGCCAGTGGCGGGCGGCCTTCCGCGGGCGTCAGGGTCCACGCGGAGGCGTTGGCGATGGCGTAGTAGACCAGCACCCCGAAGGAGGAGAAGCCGATTGCGCCGCGCAGGTCGGTGGTCGCGGTGAGGATCGCGACAAGGGCGCCGATGGCCAGCTCGGCACGGTGGGGTACGTCGAAACGGGGGTGCACGGCAGCGAGGAGGTGGGGCAGGTGCCGGTCGCGGGCCATGGCCAAGGTGGTTCGCGACACGCCGAGGATCAGCGCCAGCAGCGACCCCAGGGCGGCGACGGCGGCGCCGGCCCGGACCACCGGGACCAGCCCGGACATACCGGCGATGCGGACCGTTTCTGTCAAAGGTGTTGCTGTGGAGCCCAATGCGTGCGGGCCGAGGACGGACAGGGCGGCGATCGCGACCGTCGTGTAGACCACCAATGTCACGGCCAGGGCGATCGGAATCGCGCGCGGGATGGTGCGGGCGGGGTCGCGGACCTCCTCGCCGAGGGTGGCGATGCGCGCGTAGCCGGCGAAGGCGAAGAACAACAGCGCCGCTGCCTGCACGACCCCGGCTGCCGAGGCATCGGCGCCGATCGCCAGATGTCGAGCATGGGAAACCGGGGAGGTGAGTGCGGTGACGACGACCGCTGCGAGCACGGCGAGGACGATGACCACGATCACGCGGGTCGCCAGTGCCGATTTCTGCACACCGCGATAGTTCACCGCGGTCACCACCACCACGGCGGCGACGGCCACCTCGTGGGCACGGCTCGGCCACAGGTAGGTGCCGGCGGTCAGGGCCATGGCCGCGCACGAGGCGGTCTTTCCGATCAGGAATGCCCACCCGGCCAGGTAGCCCCAGAATTCGCCGAGGCGTTCGCGGCCGTAGACGTAGGTGCCGCCGGAGGACGGGTATCGGGCGGCGAGCCGCGCGGAGGAGGTGGCGTTGCAGTAGGCGACGACCGCCGCGAGCGCCAGGCCGATCAGCAGCCCGGACCCCGCGGCTGCCGCCGCCGGGGCGAGAGCGGCGAAAATACCTGCCCCGATCATGGATCCGAGCCCGATCACCACCGCGTCACCGGTGCCGAGCCGGCGCGACAACCGAGGGCTGGACGAGGCCATGGCGGGCGCTCCTGACACGTTCACGGGCCGGACACCGGCGACGATATTCGATCTCGGAACCGATGGCGTGGCTCCGCGAGGAATTCATCGACCGTCCATGGTGTGGAAGGGTTGGCGGTCGGCCCGGTCTACCCGGGTATCGGATCCGGCGCCGCCCAGCGGACGACAGCGCCCGGGGCGAGGCGTTGCATCCTTCCGGCGCAATGGATCTCGACCGGAAGCGCGACGCCGGGGTCGGAACGGACCTCGACCCGCCGGGTGTCGATGCGCACGGTCAGCCGATGGCCGCGGTACACGATCGGGAAGGTGAGTCCGCCCAGTTCGGGGGGCCAGTGAGGGTCGAGGATCAATCGGTCGTCACGGATCTCCAGGCCCGAGAAGCAGCGCTGGACCAGATCGACACTGCCCGCCATGGCGCCCAGATGAATCCCTTCCTCGGTGGTGCCGCCCTGGATGTCGGCGATATCGGAGTCGAGGACCTGTTCGAAGAACTGCATGGCGCGAGAGCGGTTGGCTCGCGCCAGCACCCACGCGTGCACCACCGCGCTGAGCGTGGAGCCGTGGGAGGTGCGGGCCAGGTAGTAGTCGATGGTTCGGGGGATCATCTCGCCGGGTAATTCGTAGCCCAGGCGGTGCAGAATCTCTCGGAGTTCGTCGGCCGACATGAGGTAGAACAGCATGAGGACATCGGCCTGCTTCCCGGCGCGGTAGCGGTTGATGTCGTCGCCTTCGGACTCGAGGATTCGGTCCAGCCGCTGAATGTCCGGGTAGGTGCTGCGGTACCGGTCCCAGTCCAGTTCCGTCAATTGCTCGTAGCCGGCGAATTGGCTGATCACACCGTCGTGGAACGGGATCGTCATGCGGCGGCTCACCGCATCCCAATGGCCGAGTTCGGCCGGATCGACTCCGAGCGATTCGAGCAGGCGGGCGCGGTCGCGTGGCGCCAGCCGGGCCAGGGCCTGCTGGGCGTGGCAGATGGTCCAGACGGCCATGATGTTCGTGTAGGCGTTGTCGTCGACGCCGTCGAGCGGGGCGGCCGGGTATCCGGAATGGAATTCGTCGGGGCCGATCACCCCGCGCAGGTGATAGCGGTCCGTGTCCGGGTCGTATTCGGCGAGAGTCGCCCAGCAGCGGGCGATCTCGACCAGCAATTCGGCGCCGTATGCGGCGAGGAATTCGACGTCGCCGGTGACCTGGCAGTGCTGCCAGACGTTGTAGGCCACCGCGCCACCGATGTGATAGGCGCGGTGACTCGGATCGGGATGCCAGTGTCCCGACAAGGGGTTCAGGTGCAGGGACTGGCTCTCCTCGCGGCCGTCGCTGCCGGACTGCCAGGGGAACAACGCACCTTTCAGGCCCGCGACAGCGGCGGCGCGCCGGGCCTCGGGCAGCCGCCGGTAGCGGTATCGCAGCAATGATCTGGTCAGTATCGGGAGGCGGGGATTGAGTAGTGGGAACACGAACAATTCGTCCCAGAAGATGTGGCCCCGGTACGCCTCTCCGTGCAGGCCACGAGCGGGAACGCCGACGTCGAGATCGGCGGTGTGCGGTGACAAGGTCTGGACCAGATGCAACATGTGCAGCCGCATCACCCGCAGCGCGTGCTCGCCGTCGTCGAGGTCGATACGCAACCGATCCCACACGTTCGACCAGGCCAGGCCGTGGGCGGCGAGCAGGTCCGTGAAGCCGCCGGCCGTGGCCAGCCACCGCGCCGCGTCGTCGGCCGGTGCCGAGACGCCGTGGTCACGTCCGGTGACGACGGCGACCACCTTCTCCAGGACGATCGAATCACCCGGTGCGGCCTCGACCGAGCGGATATGACCGATCACACCACCCTCGTCGACCAATCGTGTTTCGGCAGCGGGCATCTCACCGCCGCGGGACACCGTGTCGCGGGCGGCGACAGCGATGGGAATTCGGGATCGGTTGGTGCACACCGTCATCAAGACCGTATCGGCGGACAGCTCGCGGGTTGCGACCGGTTCGAGGTGCCGATCCGACAGATCCCGGTATCGCGCCACCAGGGTGTTGCGGATGTTGCCGTCGACGGTGGCGCGGAGGTCGAGCCGCCCGGCCCAATTCTCCGCGGTGATCCGGGTTTCCAGTGCGCACAGATGCGGGGCGTGCATGGACGCGAAGCGGCGCTGGGTCACCGCGGTGACCCGCCCGGCGACGTCACGGATCCGGAACCGCCGGGTCAGCAGCGCCCGGCGCAGATCGAATTCTTGTCGATAGGACAGGATTTCGACGGCGTCGAGATCGAACCACGGGCCGCCGTCGATGCGGAAGGTCACCGGCAGCCAGTTGGGCAGGTTGACCAGGCTCTCGTTCTCGACACTGCGGCCACCGATCTCGTCGGTGAGCCGGTTGTAGATCCCGGCCACATAGGTTCCGGGGTAATGATGCTCACCCGCAACCGATTCCGGCGCGGCGCCACGAGCGGCGAGGTACCCGTTGCCGACGGTGCACAAGGCCTCGCGCAGCCGCTCGGTGGCCGGGTCGTAGCCGTCGTAGGCGAGCAGCCACGACGATGACGCCGGAATCTCCAGCTCCTCGAACAGGAGCGTCACCAGACCGTCGAGCAATTGCCCGACCTCGGGTGGCCCGCCCAGCACGTAGCGGGCAGCGGTGGGCCGGTCACCGCTCTCGTCCTGGCGGACCGCGATGCCCAGCCCGTCCGCCACGACCGCGTCGAAGGCGTCCTCGTCGGTGAGGTCGTCACCGACATAGATCGGCAGTACCGCGGCCGCCAGGTGGTCCAGGATCCAGCGCAGCGCAGTGCCCTTGTCCCACTCCAGATCCGGCCGCAGTTCGGCTACCTTGCGCCCGAAGGTCAATCGCAGGCCGCTGTCGTCGGCCCGGCCGTGCACGGCCGCGATCACCGCGCCGACGCGGGCCGGTTCGACCTGCCGATAATGAACCGCGACGGCGAATCGCTTGTGCTCCACTCGAACTCCGGGCACGGCCGCCAGCTCGTCACGCAACTGCCGGGCAGCGGCGGCCAGTGCGCGCTCGGCATCCGGGGCCGCCTCGTGGACATGGACGGTCCCGTCGGGCGCGAGCAGTTCGAATCCGTGACACCCGGCGTACCAGAGACCTTCGACGTCGACCCGGGCCCGGAGGTCCGCCAGTTCGCGCCCGCTGACGATGGCGACCGGACATTCGGCGGCCAGTCGCGACAGTGTCCGGGCCATACCGTCGGCCGGCGTCGCCGCCGCCGGATCGGCCACGATCTCCGACAATGTCCCGTCGAAGTCGAGCAGGACCGCGACCTTCTCGGTATCCAGGAGATCGCCGATCTGTGCCCACGAGTCCAGCGCATCGGGTAACTGCGAGAGGCGATCGAAACCGCCCCGGACATCGACGTCCGCCAGATCACCGACGACGACGTCGGCGCCCTCGGTGTGCAACCGGGTGGCGTGCCCGGCGCGGTCGACGCCGATCACCAGACCGAAGCCGCCCGCCCGGCCGGCATGCACGCCGGCCTCGGAATCCTCGACGACCACGGCGCGTTCCGGGGCGACGCCGAGCCGGCGGACCGCCTCGAGCAACATCGCCGGATCGGGTTTCCCCGGCAGCGCCAGCTCCTCGGCGACCACGCCGTCGACGCGGACCGGGAACAACTCGCCGACGCCCGCGGCACGCAGTACCTCCGCGGAGTTACGGCTCGCGGAGAACACCGCCGTGCCCAGCCCGGCGGCCTGTAGCCGCCGCACCAGAGCGACCGTGGATTCGAACACCGGGACACCGTCGCGCGCCACCCGGTCGAGGAACAGGCGGTCCTTGTGGTTACCCAGCGCGCACACGGTGAGCTGGTCACCGCTGTCCTGCGGATCACCCCAGGGCAGTGCTATCCCCCGCGCGGCGAGAAAGTCGTGGACCCCCGCGTAGCGGGGCTTCCCGTCGACCCAGCGCAGGTAGTCGGCTCCGGTGAAGGGGGTGGTGTCCTCGCCCGGGGCCGGAGCGCGGCGGGCAAGGAATTCGTCGAACAATTCGGTCCACGCCGCGGTGTGGATGGACGCGCTGTCGGTGACCACGCCGTCCATATCGAAGAGCACCGCATCGTATCGCCGCGCATCGATCGTCACCGGCGCCATGTCCCTGTCCATGCTGCCACCCTCGCCCTTCTGCCACCATGCCCCCAAGGGCCACAAGTCCTCGATCCGGCGCCCGGGGCCGTGAGCCGTTGGTCCCTAGCGTGCGGCGCACACCGCTGGGCAGGATTGGACAAATGAACCGTGTGACCACCACCGACTCGCCACGCGACCGAGCCGGGGAACTCACCGCGGCAGGGGCCGCGACGCTACCCGGTCCCGCCGTCCTCGCGACTCTCGGCGCCACGGGTGAGGGGCTCACCGGATCAGAAGCGGCGGCACGGTTGCGGCGGCACGGCCCGAACGCGGTGCGGTCGCATCATGCGCAGTTGGCGCCGGTGTTGTTGCGGCAGTTGCGTTCTCCGCTGTTGTTGCTGTTACTGGGTACCGCGATCGTGTCGTTCGTCCTGGGCGAGCGCAGCGATGCGGTGGTGATCGGGGTGATCGTCGCCGTGTCGGTCGGTCTCGGTACCGTGAACGAATTCCGGGCCGAGCAGGCGGCCGAGGCGCTGCACGATCGCATCCGGCACCAGGTCGTGGCGCTCCGCGACGGCGCCGCGCGGTCGGTCGACCTGACCGCGCTGGTCCCCGGCGATATCGTCGAATTGCGTTCGGGTGAGCTGATTCCGGCGGATATCCGGCTGCTGGACGTGAACGGCTTGCAGTGCGACGAATCGGTGCTGACCGGGGAGGCGGTGCCGGTGTCCAAATCGGTCACCCCGGTGCCGGATACGACCGCGCTCGCCGATCTGTCGTGCTGCGCGTTGATGGGGACCATCGTGGCCGGGGGCCACGGCCGGGGGGTGGTGGTCGCCACCGGTGGCCACACCGAGTTCGGGCGGATCGCGGCCGGCCTGGCCGAACGAGCGCCGGAGACCGAATTCCAGGTGGGGCTGCGCCGGTTCTCGATGTTGCTGGTGCGGGTGGCGGCAGTGCTCACCATCGGGATCTTCGCCGTGAACCTGGTGCTGCATCGGCCGTTGCTCGACGCGTTGATGTTCTCGCTGGCCATCGCCGTCGGAATCTCGCCGCAGTTGCTGCCCGCGGTGGTCTCCACCAGCCTGGCGGCCGGCTCGCGGCTGCTGGCGCAGCAGAAGGTGCTGGTGAAGCGGCTGGTCTGTATCGAGGATCTCGGCGATGTCGAGGTGCTGTTCACCGACAAGACCGGCACCCTCACCGAGGGGAGGATCGAATTCATGCGTGCGGTGGCGGCCGACGGGACCGACAGCGACGAGGTCGCGACGCTCGGCATGGTCTGCACGGACGCGCTGATCCACGACGGCGCGCTGGCCGGCGGCGACCCGCTGGACACCGCGCTGTGGGCCGCGCCGATGGCGCCGCGGCAGGCGGCCGCCGCGTACGTCCGCCCGGCCGTGCTGCCGTTCGACCACGTCCGGCGGCTGGTGTCCGTGCTCGCCGTGCTCGATGATCAGGCGTTGGTCGTCACCAAGGGGGCGCCGGAGGAGGTGCTGGCGCGCTGCGCCACGGTTCCGGATTCGGCGCGCACGATGCTGGATGCGGAGTTCGCCGCGGGCCATCGCGTGGTGGCTGTCGCCACCCGCCGCGCCGCGCCCGGCGCGCGGCAGCTGACCGCGGCCGAGGAGACCGGACTGGAGTTCCGCGGTCTGCTGGTCTTTCTGGATCCGCCGAAGAAGACCGCGCGTCATGCGCTCACCCGGCTGGCCGATCTCGGGGTCGTGGTGAAGGTGGTCACCGGTGACAATCCGGCGGTGGCGGCCCGGGTGTGCGCCGAACTCGGCCTGCCGCCCGGGCAGGCGCTGACCGGCGCCGACCTGGATCGGCTCGACGATCGGCAGCTGGCCGAGATACTGCCCACGGCAACGATATTCGCGCGAGTGAGTCCGGAGCAGAAGGCGCGGATCGTGCGGGCGCAGCGTGGCCTGGGCGTCGATGTCGCCTTCCTGGGCGACGGCGTGAACGATGCGCTGGCACTGCACGCCGCCGATGTCGGGATCTCCGTCGACTCCGCCACCGACGTGGCCAAGGACGCCGCCGACGTGGTGCTCCTGGAGAAGGATCTCGACGTGCTGGCCGACGGTGTCACCCAGGGACGGCGGGTGTTCGCCAACACCATGAAGTACATCCTGATGGGCACCTCGAGCAATTTCGGGAACATGTTCAGCGCGGCCGGGGCGTCGGCGTTCCTGCCGTTCCTGCCGATGCTGCCCTCGCAGATCCTGCTGAACAATCTGCTCTACGACGCGAGCCAGCTCGCCATCCCCACCGACACCGTCGATCCGGAGCAACTGGCCCGGCCGGCGCGCTGGGACATCGGGCTGATCCAGCGGTTCATGCTGGTGTTCGGGCCGATCAGCTCCATCTTCGATTTCGTGACCTTCGGCGTCATGATGTGGGGCTTCCATGCCGGTGAAAACCTGTTCCACACAGCCTGGTTCGTCGAATCGCTGGCCACCCAGACACTGGTGCTGTTCGTCATCCGCACCCGCCGCACCCCGTTCTTCCGCAGCCACCCCTCCGTCCCGATGCTGCTGGCCGCACTCGGCGCGGTCGGGGTCGGCGCCCTGCTCCCGGCCACCCCCGTCGCCCGCGACCTCGGCTTCACTCCCCTGCCCGCGACGTTCTTCGCGACACTCGCGCTGATGATCGTGGTCTATCTGATCCTCGCCGAGGCCGCCAAGCACTGGTTCTTCCGAGCTCAGCCGCGGGTGTCCCGGCGCCGCGCGCGGACCGCCGGGCATCGGCTCCGCCGACGCGCGGCCGGGTTCACCGTCCACCGGCCCGCCGTTCCGCCGACGGCGTGACCGGTTGCCGCGCCGGGCGATCGGCGCCGGGCTCACGCCCGCCGATCGCGTCGAATCCGGTCACCCCGCGGTCACCGCACCGGTGGCCGCGATGCCCGGTCATGGTTCCCGGTAATCGGGGTCCTTGGACTCTCGGCCCGGCCGGCCGGGCCTTCTACCGTGGAGAATCATGAACGACGTCCCTTCCGCAGAAGTTGTCCAGAAAGCGGTCCTGCTGGCCGGGCGCGCTCCCTCGTTGCACAACAGCCAGCCCTGGCAGTGGTTTTTCGACGGCACCACTCTGCGGTTGTTCGCCGCTCGTGAGCGGTCGCTGCCGGGCACCGACGCCACCGGGCGGCAACTGATCCTCGGTTGCGGTATCGCCGTCGGGCACTTGCGTGCCGCGCTGGCGGCGGCCGGGTGGCGGGCCGGAGTCGCCTGGCTCCCGGATCCGAATCGCCGGGAGCACCTGGCGACGGTCCGCTTCGCTCCCTCGGCCGTGGTCACCGATGCCGACCGTGATCGCGCCGACGCGATCGTGCGCCGCCGTACCGATCGGCTGCCGTTCGCGGCACCGGAGAACTGGAACGATTTCGAGACCGTGCTGCGCTCGATCATCGCCCCCGCGGAGGCGGCGATCGACGTCCTGCCCGAGGACAGTCGCCGGAAACTGGCCCACGCCTCCCGGCTGACCGCCGAACTGCGTCGCTACGACTCCGGGTATCAGGCCGAATTGCAGTGGTGGACAGGACATGTCGTCGACAGGACCGGTATCCCGGCGACCGCGCTGACCACTGCCGAGGAACAGGCGCGAGTCCCGGTGGGCCGCACGCTGCCCGCCACCACCCGAGCCTCGCGGCGCACCGAGCAGATCGCGGACCGGTCGGTGCTGGTCGCGCTGTCCACCGATACCGACAGCGCCGAGGACGTGCTGCGCTGCGGGCAGGCCCTGTCGACCCTGCTGCTGGAAGCCACCGTGGCCGGGTATGCGACCTGTCCGCTGACCCACCTGGTCGAATCTTCCCGCAGCCGCGCGATCATCCGCGAACTCGTCGGCGGTACCGCACAACCGCAGGTGCTGGTGCGGATCGGCTCCGCACCCGAGGGCGGTGCGGAGCCCGAGCCCACGCCCCGGTTGCCGCTGTCGGAGATCCTCCGCATCGAGGCGCCGCGGACATGACCGGCACCGCGCCGCACGGCATCTACACCACCGGGCGCGGGCCCGACGACGAGCCCTACGCCGCGCTGCACGAAACCCACACCGGGCTGGTGGTGCTGGCCGGGGACCGCGCCTTCAAGACCAAGAAGCCGATCGTCACCGACTTTCTCGACTTCGGTACCCGCGCGCTGCGGACCGCGGCCATCGAACGGGAACTGCGGCTCAATCGCCGACTGGCCCCGGATGTCTATCTCGGTGTCGGGCAATTCCAGGGTCCGGGTGGGGAGCCGGGCGAAACGGTGCTGGTGATGCGGAGGCTGCCGCGGCGGACCCGGCTGAGCATCCTGATCGAGGATCCGGCCCGGGCGGCGGAACTGCTCCCGGCGCTGGTCGGCACGCTGGCCGACTTCCACGACTCCGCCGCCCGGGGCGCCGAGGTGGCCGCGGCCGGGACCGTCGACGCGCTCCGCGAACGATGGAAATCGTTGCTGGACGGCCTCACCGAGCCACCGGTGCCGGCCGGGACCGGCGCCGCGCTCGCCCGCCGGGTGGAACGGTATCTGGCCGGTCGCACGCCGCTGTTCGAGGCCCGCATCGCCGACGGCCGCGTGGTCGACGGGCACGGCGATCTGCACGCCGGAGACATCTACGCGCTCCCCGACGGCTTCCGCATCATCGACTGCCTCGACTTCGACGACCGGCTGCGCTGTGTCGACCGGATCGACGACATCGCGTTCCTCGCCATGGACCTGGAGTTCCTCGGGCATCCGGAACTCGCGGTCGAGTTCGCCGACCGCTATCGCACCCGCACCGCCGATCCGGCGCCGCTGTCGCTGTGGCAGCACTACCTCGCCTACCGCGCGGTCGTGCGCGCCAAGGTCGACTGCCTGCGGCACGAACAGGGTGACCCGGAGTCCGCGGACCATGCCCGACGCCACATCGACATCGCGCTGCGGCAACTGGCCGCCGGAACCGTCCGGCTGGCCCTGGTCGGCGGGTTGCCCGGGACCGGCAAGTCCACCGTCGCCCGCGCTCTCGGCGACGCCACGGGCGCGATCGTGCTCTCCAGTGACCATGTCCGTGCCGGGATGCGCGCCGCGGGTGCGATCACCGGTGCGGCCGGCAGCTACGGCCGAGGCGCGTATACCCGGGACGCGCGTGACCGGGTGTACCGCGAGATGCTCGCGCGCGCCCGCGAACACCTCGGCAACGGTCGCAGTGTCGTACTCGATGCGAGCTGGCTCGATTCCGGGCAGCGCCGCGCGGCGATCGAGCTGGCTGCCGAGACCTCGGCCGAGCTCGTTCCATTGGCCTGCCGGGCACCGCAATCCGTGGCCACCGCCCGGATCGGAGCTCGGCTGCACAGCGAATCCGACGCGACCGCCGCCATCGCCACCGCACTCGCCGCCGACGCGCGACCGTGGCCGGAGGCGATCCCGCTCGACACCACCGAACCGCTTGCCGGCACCACACGGCGGGCGGTCCGCGCCTGGACCGAGGCGGGCACCACCGACCGCTGACGCGTGGCGCCGATCCGGACGCGATCGGGGACCTTCTGCTCTTGGCATGCCGATCCGCCACCGTCATCGTGGATGGGTGCACGCCCGCGAGCAACCGGCCACCGATCTGCGGTGTACCCGCGTCGTGGTGGACGGCATCGTGCAGGGCGTCGGCTTCCGGCCCTTCGTGTACCGGCTCGCCGGGGACCACGGTCTGACCGGTGAGGTCCGTAATGCGGGCGGGCGGGTCGAGATCCGGGTCGCCGGAACCGCTGCGGCCGTGGACGACTTCCTCGCCGGACTCGTCACCGCCGCCCCGCCCGCAGCGCGCGTGGACCACATCGAGGTGACCACACTGCCCGCGGCCGACCATCCGGGATCCGGATTCGTGGTGGCCGACAGTGTGGTGGACCGCTCGACCACCGCACAGCTGCCGGTCGACCTGGCCCCGTGCGCCGAATGCCTGCGGGAGTTGTCCGACCCCGCCGATCGTCGTTATCGGTACCCGTTCCTGAACTGCACCCAGTGCGGCCCACGGGCCACCGTCATCATCGAGTTGCCCTACGACCGGCAGCGCACGGCCATGCGCCACTTCCCGATGTGCGACGACTGCGCCGGGGAGTATCACGATCCCGCCGACCGGCGTTTCCACGCGGAGCCCACCTGCTGCCCGGCCTGCGGGCCTCGGCTGGCGTGGCGGTCCGGCGAAGTGAGCTCGATCCTGGTGGGCGAGCACGCATTACAAGCCGCTTGCGCCGTGCTGGCCGGCGGCGGAATCGTCGCCCTGAAGGGAGTCGGCGGCTACCAGCTGTGCTGCGACGCCGCCGACGACGCGGCCGTGACCCGCTTGCGCACCGCCAAGTGCAGGCCCGCCAAACCGCTGGCCGTCATGGTCGAGAACCTCACGGCCGCAGCCGAACTCGTCCTGATCGAGGAAGCGGTGGCGACCGCGTTGAGCGAGCCCGGCGCGCCGATCGTCCTCGCCCCGGCCCGCCCCGGCGCCCCGGTGTCGGAGGCGATCGCCCCCGGCTGCGCCGATCTGGGCGTATTCCTGCCCTCCAGCGCACTGCATCACCTCCTGCTCGCGCAGTTGCGGCGTCCGCTGGTCGCCACCAGCGGGAACCGCGGTGGCGCGGCGACGATCGTGGACGACGAGATCGCCCGGCGGGAGCTGTCGCCGATCGCCGACGGCATCCTGGATCACGACCGGCCCATCGTGACGCGGTTCGACGATTCGGTGGTCCGCGCGGCGGCAGGCCGGGTGACGACCGTACGGCGGTCCCGCGGCCTGGCTCCCTCGACCCTGCCGCTGCCGACAGCCGCCGGGCAACCCGTCCTCGCGGTGGGCGCGCAGTTGAAGAACACCTGCACACTCGCCACCGCGGCACTGGCCACCACCGGCCCGCATCTGGGGGATCTGTCGGACGCGGAGACCTTCACCGCCTTCGAGCAGTCCGTCACCGCGCTGTGCCGGTGGTCGGCGGTCCGGCCGGAGGTGGTCGCCCACGATCTGCATCCCGGATATCTGTCCACCCGGTACGCCCAACGGCACTGGCCCGCAACCCGGCGGCTGGCGATCCAGCATCACCATGCTCATGTGGCCGCTGTCGCCGCCGAACACGGTGTCACCGGCACATTCGTCGGCATCGCCTTCGACGGACTGGGTTTCGGTGACGACGGAACCCTCTGGGGCGGTGAGATTCTCGTCGCCGATCTGATCGGTTACCGGCGATACGGCCGGTTCGCCACCGCCGCCCTGCCCGGCGGTGCGGCGGCGGTCCGGCGGCCGGCTCGCACGGCGCTGGGATATCTCCACGGCGGTGAGCGATTCGGCGCGGGGCGATCACCGGCGGACCCGGCGCCGATCCGGATGACCGACCATGAGGCCGCCGTGCTCCGGACCATGATCGACCGCGGGCTGAACTGCCCGCGCACGTCCAGCGCCGGGCGGCTGTTCGACGCGGTCTCCGCCCTGCTGGGGCTCTGCGCGGAGAACACCTACGAGGGCGAGGCGGCGGTCCGGCTGGAAGCCGCAGCGGCGGGCCACCCCGGTGCCGCGGCACTGCCCTGGACGCTGCGCCGCCGTGCGGGACTGCTGGTGTACGACCCGGCCCCGACTCTCGGCGCCGTGATCGAACTGCTACCCGGTACTGCCGTGGGCGAGATCGCCGCCCGGTTCCATCGCACGGTGGCGGAGGTGGCGGTCACCATGGCCGCCGAGGCCGCGGCCGCCGCGGACACCGGCGTGGTGTGTCTCGGTGGTGGGGTGTTCCAGAATGCCCGGCTCACGACCGCGGTGCTGGACGGTCTCGCCCTACTCGGTCTGCGGGGCCTGATCGGGCAACGGGTACCGGCGAACGACGGCGGCGTGAGCTACGGCCAAGCGGCGATCGCGGCCGCGCGCACGAGGAGGATGTGAACCGTGTGTCTCGGTGTACCCGGCCGCATCGTCTCCGTCACCGACGACGACCCACTGCTGCGCATGGGAACCGTCGACTTCGACGGCGTCCGGCGCGCGGTGTGCCTGGCCTACGTGCCGGACGCGACCGTGGGCGACTACGTGATCGTGCACGTGGGCTTCGCCATCACCCGCATCGACGCGCAGGAGGCCGCCACGACACTGGCGGTGATCCGGGCGGCGTCGCTCGCACCGGATCCCGCGGCGGAGGATGCATGAGATACCTGGACGAATATCGTGACCCGGTGCTCGCCCGCCGGATCCTGGACCGGCTCGCTACGACGACCACCCGGCCCTGGGCGATCATGGAGGTCTGCGGTGGCCAGACCCATACGCTGGTCCGGCAGGGGATCGACGAACTGCTGCCCGCGGGGATCCGGATGATCCACGGGCCGGGCTGCCCGGTATGTGTGACGCCGCTGGCGTTGATCGACCGGGCGGTCGCGCTCGCGGCCCGGCCGGAGGTGATCTTCACCAGTTACGGCGACATGCTGCGGGTGCCCGGCAGCAGCGGTGATCTGCTGGGTGTGCGGGCACGCGGCGGTGATGTGCGCGTGGTCTATTCACCGCTGGCGGCGGTGGACATCGCGCGCGCCGACCCGGACCGGCAAGTGGTGTTCTTCGCCGTCGGCTTCGAGACCACCGCACCGGCCAACGCGATGGCGGTCCTGCACGCGGCGGCCACCGGCGTCCGCAATTTCAGCGTGCTGGTCAGCCATGCGCTGGTACCGCCGGCGCTGGCCGCGATCCTGGACGCGCCCGACAATCAGGTGCAGGGCTTCCTGGCCGCCGGGCATGTGTGCGCGGTGATGGGGTGGACCGAATACGAGCCGATCGTCGCGAAGTACCGGGTACCGATCGTGGTGACCGGCTTCGAGCCGCTGGACCTGCTCGAGGGCATCCTGATGGTGGTGGGCCAATTGGAAAGCGGCCGAGCCGAACTCGGCAACCAGTATGTCCGGGCCGTGCACCGCTCGGGCAATCCGGCGGCGCAGCGGGCGATCCGGCGGGTTTTCCGGGTCGTCGATCGGAGCTGGCGCGGCATCGGGACCATTCCCGGCAGCGGATTCGGGCTCACACCCGAATTCGCCGAGTTCGATGCGTTGCGACGCTTCGGGTCCGGCGGCGCGATCGGCGCCGAGAACGCCCTGTGCCGCGCCGGGGACGTGCTGCGCGGGACCGCGCTGCCCACCGATTGCCCGGCCTACGCCGGTGCGTGCACCCCTCGCACTCCGCTCGGCGCGCCCATGGTGTCGGCCGAGGGCACGTGCGCGGCCTACTTCACCGCCGGACGGCGCGCGAACCGGGAGCCGGTCCGGTGACCGGCCTCGATCCCCTCCGGGCCGAATGCCCGCTGCCCCGGGCGGAGACCGAACGGCTGCTGCTCGGCCACGGCTCGGGTGGCCTGCTGTCGGCCGAGCTGATCGACACGGTGATCTGCGCCGAACTCGGCGACACCGACGCCACCCAGGACGCGGCCGTGGTCGAGGTGGGTGGCGCCGAGGTGGTCTTCAGCACCGACGGGTTCGTGGTCACCCCACGCTTCTTCCCCGGCGGTGACATCGGTGTTCTGGCGGTGCACGGCACCGTCAACGATCTGGCGATGCGCGGGGCACGCCCGGTGGCGCTCGCACTGGCCTACCTGCTCGAGGAGGGACTGCCACTGGACGAGCTGCGCGCGGTCACCGCCTCGGTCGCGCGCGCCGCGGCCGGCTGCGGCGTACGGATCGTCACCGGCGACACCAAGGTGGTGAATCGAGGCGCGGCGGACGGTATCTACATCACCACCACCGGCATCGGTGTGCGGCTGCCGGGTGCGGAACCGTCGGCGACGGCGGCCCGGCCCGGTGACGCGGTAGTGCTGTCCGGCCCGATCGGCGCGCACGGCACCGCGATCCTCTGCGCCCGCGAAGGCCTCGACGACGACATCCGCTCCGACACCCGCCCCCTGCACGACCTGGTGGCCACGCTGATCGGTGCCGGCGGACCGGCGATCCACGCACTGCGCGACCCCACCCGCGGCGGCCTGGCCGGTGCACTCGGCGAAATCGCCGAATCCTCCCGTGTCGGCGTCGAGACCGAGGAAGCCGAGGTCGCGGTGCCCGGCCGGGTCGCCACGGTCTGTGAGCTGCTCGGGCTGGACCCCTGGCACGTGGCCAACGAGGGTGTGCTCGTCGCGTTCGTCGCCCCCAGCGCGGTGGACTCGGCGCTGGCCGCGATGCGCGGCACTCGGGCCGGCGCCGAAGCCCGGCTGATCGGCCGGGTCACCGCCGGGCCGCCGGGACAGGTCACGGCTCGCACTCCGCTCGGCGCCCGCCGGATCGTGGACCGGCTCGTCGGCGAGCAACTTCCCCGGATCTGCTGACCTTCGGCCCTCGACCGGCCTGGCCGGTGAGGCGACACTCGAGGGGAACGAACACCACACCAACCTCGGGAGGCCAGATGGAACCCGGCGGCACCATGGTGATCGACCGTGACGGACTCGACAGACTCGTGGACGTCCTGCGCGCGCAGGGGTACCGGGTGATCGGCCCGCAGGTTCGCGAGGCCGCGATCGTGCTGGGTGAACTCACCTCGGCGGCACAACTGCCCGCCGGGTGGAGCGTGGACACCGAGCCGGGCCGGTACCGGTTGCGGCGTCGGGACGATGCCGCGGTGTTCGCGCATTCGGCCGGCCCCGGTTCGTGGAAGCAGTTCCTGCACCCACCGCATCGCCGGGTGCGGGAGATCGGCCCGGATCTGGTCGAACGGGAGGTCGAGGAGAGTCCGGAGCAGCTCGCGTTTCTCGGCGTGCGTGGCTGCGACCTGGCGGCGATCGGCATCCTGACCCGGGTGCTGGCCGGCGGTGCGCAGCCCGACACCGGGTATACCGCGCGCCGCGCAGGGCTGTTCGTGATCGCGGTGAACTGCACCGAGCCCGGCGGCGTCTGCTTCTGTGCGTCGATGGGCACCGGGCCCGGTGTGTCGGCCGGATACGACCTCGCGCTCACCGAGACGATCGACGACGCCGGACATCGTTTCCTGGTCGTGGCCGGCAGCCCGGCCGGGGCCGAACTGCTGGGCGAGCTGGCGGCGTACCCGGCCGCGGCCACCGAGATCGCCGCCGCCGCGGCCGCGGTGGATGCCGCGGCGGGACGGATGGGCCGGGCGATGCCGGACGCGGACCTGCGCGCCGTCATCCGGGACTCCCAGGAGTCGCCGCAGTGGCAGGAGGTCGCGTCCCGATGCCTGACCTGCGGCAATTGCACGATGGTCTGTCCCACCTGCTTCTGCACGACGACCGAGGACGTCACCGACCTCACCGGTGACCACGCCGAACGCTGGGAACGCTGGGCGTCGTGCTTCGAACTGGACTACTCCTACGTGCACGGTGGCAACGTCCGGCAATCCGGGGCGAGCCGGTACCGGCAATGGCTCAGCCACAAGGTCGGGACCTGGCACGACCAGTTCGGCAGTTCCGGGTGCGTGGGTTGCGGGCGGTGCATCGCCTGGTGCCCGGCCGGGATCGACATCACCGCCGAGATGACGCGGCTCGCGGCGGGGGTGCCCGATGATCACCGTTGACGACCTGTCGGGATTCCCGGCGCTGACGGAGCTGACGAGAGACGAACTGGCGGTGCTGGCGCAGCTCGGCCGGGAGGTGTACTACCCGGGCGGGCACCGGCTGATCACCGAGGGCCGGTCGGCGGATCGGTGCTGGCTCATCCGCGACGGTCAGGTCCGCATCGACAGCGAGGTGCCCGGCCGCGGCAATGTCGTACTCCAGACCCTGGGTCCCGGCGAACTACTGGGCTGGTCCTGGCTGGTTCCCCCGTACCGGTGGCATTTCGGCGCCTGCACGACCGAGCCGGTCGACACGATCGAATTCGATGCCGCGGCCCTGACCGGATACGCCGACACCGATCCGGTGTTCGGGCGCGCGCTGACTCGCACGCTGTTCATGTCCGTGCTGGACCGGCTTCAGGCCACCCGGGCCAGGCTGCTGGACCTCTACAGCAATCCGGCCGATCCGCCGCAGCATGCCACCGGACGCCCGGCGGTTCCGGTCACCGGCGCCGACCGCGTCCGATGACCGCGGCAGAGTCCATCGTGGCGGGACCCGGCGCGGGCGACGTGATGCTGCCGTACCGCGTCGTCGTGCGCCGGCCGCACAATCGGGACACGGTGAGCCTGCTGCTCGAACCGGTTCACCGGGCTGCCCCGGCATTCCGGGTAGGGCAGTTCATGATGCTCTACGCCTACGGCGTCGGCGAGATCGCCATCTCGATCAGCGGACCCGCCGGCGTCGGCGGCCCGCTGGAGCATACGATCCGGGCCGTCGGCGCGGTCAGCCGTGCCCTGCACGACACCGGTGTGGGCGGGCTGATCGGGGTACGCGGGCCGTTCGGCACCGGCTGGGATCCGGAGTCGGCCGCGGGGCGGGATCTGGTGATCGTCGCCGGCGGCGTCGGTCTCGCGCCACTGCGACCGGTCGTGCTGGCGGCGCTGGCCGACCGCGAACGGTTTCGCCGGGTCGTTCTGATCACCGGTGCCCGCACGCCCGGCGACATCCTCTTCCGCTTCGACCAGAGACAGTGGGCCGCACACCGTGTCGAGGTGCGGCAGACTGTCGATCGGCCCGCACAGGGCTGGACCGGCCCGGTGGGTTTCGTCACCGAACCGTTGGCAGCGCTACCTCTGGACCCCGACCGGACCACCGCCTTCGTGTGCGGCCCGGAACCGATGCTGCGCTTCTGCGCACACACATTGCTGCGCAAAGGGATCGACGCCGCCGACATCCGGGTGTCGCTGGAACGTCACATGGAGTGTGGGGCCGCCCGGTGCGGCCATTGCCAGCTGGGGCCGTTGCTGCTGTGCCGCGACGGCCCGGTCGTGGACTATGCGACCGCCGAACCCCTGTTGTCGATCCGGGAGTTGTGATGGACTCGCCGACGCCGACCCTCGCGGTGTGGAAGTTCACCTCGTGCGACGGGTGCCAGCTCACGCTGCTCGACTGCGAGGACGAGTTGCTCACGCTGGTCGGCCGGGTGCGCATCGCGCACTTCACCGAGATGACCGAGATCGACGAACCGGGTCCGTTCGACGTATCGCTGGTCGAGGGGTCGGTGACCACCGAAGCCGAACAGCGCCGCATCGCCGAGATCCGGGCGATGTCGAAGACATTGGTGGTCATCGGCGCGTGTGCCACGCACGGCGGGATCCAGGCGCTGCGCAACTTCGCGGATGTCGAGGAGTTCACCTCCGTGGTGTACGCCTCTCCGCAGTACATCTCGACGCTGGCCACCTCGACACCGATCTCGGCGCATGTTCCGGTGGACCTGGAACTCCGTGGCTGCCCCATCGATCGTCGCCAGCTGCTGGGGACCTTGTCCGCGCTGCTGGCCGGTCGCAAGCCGGACCTTCCGAACACCAGCGTGTGCACCGAGTGCAAACGTCGCGGCACCACGTGTGTGACTGTCGCACAGGGCATTCCGTGCCTGGGCCCGGTGACGCATGCCGGCTGCGGCGCACTGTGCCCGGCCTACGGGCGCGGCTGCTACGGCTGTTTCGGCCCCATGGAGGCCCCCAATATCCGTGCCCTGCTGCCGATCCTGAGCGTGAACGGGATGTCCACCGACGAGGTCGGCCGTGTGTTCCACACGGTGGCGGCCGCGGCGCCGGAATTCGAAAGGGCCACCGATGAGTCATCGCAGTAGGCAGTTGCGGGTCAGCTCGCTGGCTCGCGTCGAGGGTGAGGGCGCGCTGCGCATCGTGATCGACGGCGATGTCGTGGAGCGGGCCGAGTTGAACATCTACGAGCCGCCGCGCTTCTTCGAGGCATTCCTGCGTGGCCGCTCCTTCACCGAACCGCCCGACATCACCGCCCGGATCTGCGGCATCTGTCCCGTCGCGTATCAGACCAGCGCCTGCAACGCACTCGAACAGGCCTGTGGCGCCGAACTGGATCCGCCCTTGGCCCGGCTACGTCGGCTGCTGTACTGCGGCGAGTGGATCTCCAGCCACGCACTGCACATCCACCTGCTGCACCTGCCCGATTTTCTCGGCTGCCCCGATGCCGTCGCGCTGGCCACCGGCCATCGTGATCTCGTCGAACACGGCCTGGCCGTGAAGAAGTCGGGCAACGCGCTGCTGGAATTGCTCGGCGGGCGAGCGATTCACCCGATCAACGTACGGGTCGGCGGATTCCATGCCGTACCCGATCCCGCGGACCTGGCGCCGCTGGCCGAACAGCTGCGTCACGCACAGGGTTTCGCCGTCGACACCGCGCAGCGAGTCGGCGAACTCGACTTCCCCGACCTCGAACTCGAGCACGACCTGCTCGCCGTCACCGCCCCCGACGGCTATGCGATCGAATCGGGGAACATCCGGGTCAGCACCGGAACTGTCTTTCCCGCAACGGAATTCCCCGACCATGTGGCCGAGCATCAGGTACCGCACTCGACGGCGTTGCACGCCACCTTCGACGGCCGCCGCTACCTCACCGGCCCGCTGGCCCGCTACAGCCTGAACTCGGCGGCGCTACCGCCGCCGGTCCGCCGACTCGCGGAATCCATCGGACTGGGCGACGAGTGCCGTAATCCCTTCCGCAGCATCCTGGTTCGTGCCGTCGAGGTCGTGTTCGCCATCGACGAGGCGCTACGCCTGATCACCGAGTACGAGAAGCCGCCACGGGCCGCGGTACCGGTGACGCCCCGGGCCGGCGTCGGCCACGGAGTCAGCGAGGCGCCACGCGGTCTGCTCTACCACCGCTACGAGATCGGCGACGACGGGCTGGTCCGCTCGGCGACCATCGTCCCGCCGACCTCGCAGAACCAGGCCGCGATCGAGGAGGACCTGCGCCGTGTCGTCGCCGCGAATCTCGACCTGGACGATGCGGCGCTGACCGCGTTGTGTGAGCGCACCATCCGCAACTACGACCCGTGCATCTCCTGTGCGGCACACTTCCTACAGCTCCGGATGGAGCGGCGGTGACCGGCGCCCGAGTGGTCGTCGCCGGCATCGGCAACGACTACCGCCGCGACGATGGGATCGGGCCCGCAGTGGCCAGGGCCGTCGAGAAACTGCGACTGCCGGGGGTACTCGCCACCGTGTGCGACGGCGAACCGACCGGCCTGCTGGATGCCTGGGCCGGCGCCGATCTCGCCGTCGTGGTGGACGCCGTCCTCTGCGAACCAGCCACCCCGGGCCGGATCTGGCTCACCACCGTGGACGCGCTGCGCGGTGTGACCACCGCCGCCAGCTCGCACGCGCTCGGCATTCCCGACGCGATACCGCTGGGCGCGGTCCTCGGCCGGCTGCCCCGCGAGATCGTGGTCGTCGCCGTCGAGGCACAGACCCTCGAACTCGGCGCCGGACTGTCCGAACCGGTGGCGGCGGCTGTTCCGGAGGCGATCCGGGTGACGTTGCGCGAAGTGGAACGGGTGCTCGCGAACAGCCGCTGATCGATCATCCCCGGGTATGCCGGTCCGCCGGAGGCCGGCTCACCGCCGGGCGGCACGGCGGCGATCCCGGCGGCGAACCAGCCACCGGCACAACTCGTCGGCGCCCAGGACGACGAACGGGTACGGCACCAGCATCGCGAGGTCGTGCCACGGCAGCGCGGCCGTGCCCAGCAGCGCTTGCAGTGGTGGGGTGTAGACGAATACGGCAGCCAGCGCGAGTTCGGCGACGATCCCGGCGAGCAGATAGCGATTGGCGAACAGGCCGACCGACCACAGTGACGTTCGCTGGGCCCGCACGGCGAACGCGGTGCCGATCTGGCCGACGATCATGCCGAGGAACGTCATCGTGGTGGCTTGCCGGTAGGCCGCGTGTAGCGGTGTTCCCGGCCCCACGGCATCGCCGGGATGCCATCCGGCGCTCAGCAATACGACGAAGAATCCGGTCAGTGCCAGCGCCGTGACGATTCCGCCGAGCAGCAACCACGCGCGCAGCAGCATCCATCCGCGAATGACGCCCTCGTCGCGCGGGCGTGGCGGCCTGGACATGATGCCGGGTTCGGCCGGCTCGCGGGAGAGTGCCAGCGCGGGAAGGGTTTCGCTGCCCACATCGAAGGCGAGCAGCTGAAGAATGGTGAGCGGCAGCGGGATCAGGCCGCCGCCGATCGCGAAGACAAGGAAGGCTACGGTTTCCGGGGTGGCGTGGGCGAAGATGTAGACGATGAACTTCCGCACGTTGTCGTAGATGCGGCGACCGGCCTGCACCGCCGCCACGATGGAGCCGAAATCGTCGTCGGTGAGCACCACGGTCGCGGCCTCCCGGGCGACGTCGGTGCCGGAACGACCCATCGCGACGCCGATGTCGGCGCGGTGCAGTGCCGGAGCGTCGTTGACACCGTCCCCGGTCATCGCGACCACGTGGCCGCTGTCGTGCAGTGCCTCGGCGATGTGCAGCTTCGCCTCGGGCGAGGCGCGCGCGAAGATCACCTCGGGTTCGTCGCGGATGAGCGCCGCCAGTTCCTTCTCGGTCAGATGGTCCAGCGTGTCGCCGGTGACCACCGTGGGATGGGGACCGGTGATACCGATGCGCTCGGCGATGGCCGCGGCCGTGAGTGGATGGTCGCCGGTGATGACGATGATCCGGATACCTGCGGTATGACAGTCGGCGACGGCCTCGGCGACGCCGGGGCGTGGTGGGTCCAGGAGGGCGATCAGTCCGACCAGGCACAGTCCCGATTCCGCGTCGTCGCGGCGCTGTGGCGCGGGTCCCGCCGGTAGTCGCCGCCGGGCCAGGGCCAGCACTCGTAGCCCTTCGGCGGCAAGGGAATTCACGACCGCGTCGGCCCTGTCCCGTTCGGTGGCGGTGAGTGGCACGGACGCACCGCGCGCATCCAGCACCTCGTTGCAGCGGGGCAGTACCGCCTCCGGCGCCCCTTTGGTGTGCACGATCAACGCGTCCTCGTCGCGGTCGATGGTGGACATCATCTTCAGCACGGGGTCGAAATGGAAAAGCCACTGCCGGTGCGCTTCTCGCGGCGCAACGGCTACGTCGGCGCCGAGGGTGCGGGCCGCGGACAGCAGAGCGAGCTCGGTGGGCTCGCCGGCCGTGGTGCCGTCGCGGTCGAGCCGGCCGTTGTTGCACAGGGCCGCCACCTGCCCGAGCTGCCGTAGTTGCGGCGCACTGTCCGACGACGATGGCGGCCGGTCCGGGTCCAGGTCCACTCGGCCTGCCGTGGTCCACGCGCAGACCGGTGTCATGCGGTTCTGCGTGAGGGTGCCGGTCTTGTCGGTGCAGATGACATCGGTCGAGCCGAGCGTCTCCACCGCCGACAGGCGTTTGACCAGCGCTCCACGGCGGGCCAGCGACCGCACCGCCACCGCCAGCGCGAGGGTGATCACCGGCAGCAACCCCTCCGGGACCATCCCGGCCAGCAGGCCCGCCGCGAAGACCAGCGCGTCGATCACCCCCAGTCCGGCGGCCAGAGTCGCCAGCGGGATGAATCCCGCCGCCAGCAGCAGCGAGACGGCGGCGATCAGCCAGGCCACCCGGCGCACCTGCCGCTCCAGCGGGCTGGGGTCCTGGCGGACGCGTTCGGTGAGCGCCGCGATGCGGCCGATCTCGGTGGCCATGCCGGTGGCGAACACCACGCCGCGCGCTTCTCCCCCGGTGCAGGTGGTGCCGCTGAACACCAGGTCGTGGGCATTGAGCAACGGCGTGTGCGCGTCCATCAGCGCGGCCGAGCGCAGGATGGGCACGGACTCGCCGGTCAATGCCGACATGTCGACCTCGACCGCCCCGGTGAGCAGGCGGATATCGGCAGCGATCCGGTCACCCTCGGTGACCACGACGACGTCACCGGGCACCAGGTCCACGGCGTCGATCTCGGTGACCGCGCCGTCACGTTCTACTGTGGTCCGCTGTGGGAGAAATTTGGCCAGTTCCTCGACCGCCCGTTCGGCCTGCAACTCCTGGATGAACGCGAACGCGGCGTTCAGGAAGATGAT
The DNA here is from genome assembly GCF_020176955.2 of Nocardia sp. alder85J. Classification (GTDB taxonomy): domain Bacteria; phylum Actinomycetota; class Actinomycetes; order Mycobacteriales; family Mycobacteriaceae; genus Nocardia. Next base: position 580,540 of record NZ_JAIUCZ020000002.1, on the reverse strand, counting down.
CAGCATCACCGCGATCGCGACGACATTCGAGCCGACGATCAGCAGCAGCGCGGCGGCGAGCCACAACAGCAGTGCCAGCGGGTGGGTGACCTGCCGCACCAGGGCCTTCGGCCACTGCCGGCCGCCGCGCCGGCTCAGCTGGTTCGGCCCGTATTGCAGCAGCCGCCGTCCGGCCTCGGTGCCCGACAGCCCGCGCGGGCCGCTGCGCAGATCGCGCAGCAGCCGGTCCGCGGCTTCCTCGGGGTCCCAGCGCTGTTCCTGTGGGTGGATCCGATGGTCCTGACGAGTGGACATCTCTCGATGGTCGCGGCCCGCGCATGTGCTGCGACAGGACCGATCGAACCGATCTCGAGGACTTTCGGCCCTCGGCGTCACATTTCCTGCCCGACGCCGCCGGCGCGGGCACGGCCGGGGAGGATGCGCTCGGCACGCTCGCGTTCCTCCAGGACCAGGTCCAGTTCGGCCAGCGCGGTCCGCAGTGCCGGGATCCGGCGATGGCGCAGCGCCCGGACCCGCAGCCCGGTGGCCGCGAGTTCCTGTTCCACCACCTGCACCGCGGCGGCGGCGACCGCGTGCCCGGCGGCGGCCGTGACGGCGGCCACGGCCGCCGCCCGGGCCGCCGCCATGGTCGTGCCGCCGGTTGCCCGGCCGGGCGGGTCCTCCGGCACGGACAGCAGCGCCGTATCGGGATAGCTCGCACCGGCGACCGTGGCGGTGCCGACGGTCAGCTCGGCGGGCTGCGTGGCGGCGAACGTCAGCGACCACTGCCCGCCGAGTAGCGCCGCCCTGGCCTGCCAGACGTCGGCGGCGGCGGCCGCCGACGTCCAGTCCGCGCGGGTCCGGTCGCGGCGTAGCCGCAGCCCGGTCAGTCGTTCGTCGAGGATCGCCTGCTTCTGTTCCAGCAGGGACAGCGCGGACTCGGCGAGCCCGAGCCGCTCCCGCAGCCAGACCCGTCCCGCCCGGCCCGGCGGCACCCGCAGCCCGGTCACGACGGCCGGCCGAGGTGCTCGTCCAGCAGGTCGCCGGGCAGCATGGTCAACGCGCTGCGAGGCAGCCGGGCGAGGACCCGCCATGCTCGATCCAGGGTGTCGTCGAGCGCGCGGCGCTCGCCCGCACCCTGGTCGACCAGTTCGGCGGTGAACGCATCCGACAGGTCCAGATGGGCTCGATCGAGGTCGGTCAGCGCGGCGGTGCCGATCAGCTCGGCCAGTTCCCGCACCTGCCGCGCACGGGCGAGCGCGGCCAGCAGTTGCGCCGCCAACGGGAGATGGTCGGCGCGGGTTCGTTCCGGTCCGGCGCCGTGCCGCATCAGCCGCGACAGCGACGACAGCGCGTCGATCGGTGGGTAGACACCGCGGGCGTGCAGGTCCGCCGACAACACGATCTGCCCCTCGGTGATGTACCCGGTCAGATCGGGTACCGGGTGGGTGATGTCCCCGCCCGGCATCGTCAGCACCGGGAGCACCGTCACCGATCCCGATCGGCCGCGCAGGCGCCCGCACCGTTCGTACAGTGACGCCAGATCGCTGTAGAGGTAGCCGGGATAGGCCCGGCGACTGGGTATTTCGCCACGCGCCGACGACACCTCGCGCAGCGCCTCGGCGTAGTTGGTCATATCGGCCAGCACCACCAGCACATGCCGGCCGTCCACGGCGCCGAAGGCGAGCTCCTCGGCGATGGTCAGCGCGGCCCGGGGGGTCAGCAGCCGCTCGACGACCGGATCGTCGGCCAGATTCAGCAGCAATGCCAATTCGCCCGCGGCGCTGCGTTCTTCGAGTGTGTCGCGGAGCCGGTCGGCCTCGGCGTGGGTGAGACCGAGCGCGGCGACCACCACGCAGAACGGCTGCCCGGCCACCTGGGCCTGCGCGGCGATCTGGCCCGCGAGCTCCAGGTGCGGCAATCCGGGCAGCGAGAAGACCGGCAGTTTCTGCCCCCGCACCAGCGTGGTCAGGGCATCTATTGCCGACACCCCGGTCAGCACCGGATCCGCCGGCGGCTCCCGGTGCGTGGGATTCAACGGTGCGCCCGAGACCGGCCGCCGCCGCCCGGCCACCGGCGGGCCGCCGTCCAGCGGTGCGCCGCGACCGTTGCACACGCGTCCGAGCCACTCGTCGCCGACCGGGATCTCGAAGGGTGTGCCGGTGAATTCGACGACGGTCCGGGCGGGATCGATGCCCGCGGTGCCCTCCAGCACCTCCACCACCGCCAGGTCCCCGGAGACTTCCAGGACCACGCCGTCGCGGCGGCCGTCCGCGCACTCGATGTGGACGAATTCGTCCCAGCCGACCCCGGATACGCCGGTGACCACCAGCAGCGGGCCTCGTACTTCCCGAATTCCGTCGTATCGCAGCCAATCCCGTGGGTTCACGAGGCGACCTGCGGCGCGGGCGGCACCGGGTCGTGCGGACGTGCGAGATCGTCCAGCCGGCCCAGCGTGTGGTCTCGAATCATGTTCACACTCGTGATGTCCTCCGGGTCGGCGGCCTCGGGCGCGCGGATCAGCGGGCCGAAGTCCACCGCCTCCAGTTGTTCGGGTGCGACGGCGGATCGGACCAGTGCGCGGCAGCGGTCGATCACCGCGAGGGCCGCATCCGCGACCGCGTCGGTCTTCGCTTCGGAGCAATAGGAATCATTGGGCGACAGCGCATTCTGTGCGAGGACGCCGTCTCGCAGCAGGCGCCCGGCCAGCAGGGTCACCCGTTGATCGGCGGGCAGCGAGTTCACTCCGACCAGTTCGGTGAGCGCGGTGAGCCGGTCGGCTTCCGCGAGCAGGCCGAGCACCCGGCCGCGCCGGACGGCCCGATCGGAATCGGCCGCGGAGGTGCTCAGGATGTCCGCGTCGTGGGAGAACGACGCCGACCAGGACACCGCGGGATAGTGCCGGGCGTAGGCCAATTCGCGATCCAGCGTCCAACGGCAGCGCACGAACCGTTCGGTGTGGACGGTCACCGGTTCGGAGAGGTCGCCGCCCGGCGGCGATACCGCGCCGACGATCGTCACCGACCCGGCGGTACCCGCGAGGGTCTCCACCATCCCCGCGCGCTCGTAGAATGCCGCCAGCGCCGAAGCCAGATCCGCCGGATATCCTTCCTCGGCGGGCAGCGCCCCGACACGAGAGGCGAACTCGCGCAACGCCTCCGCCCAGCGTGAGGTCGAGTCGGCGATCACCACCGTGTGATATCCCATGTCGCGGAAGTACTCCGCGACCGTGACACCGGTGTAGATGCCTGCCTCGCGTGCCATCATGGGCATGTTCGAGGTGTTGGCGACGACCACCGTGCGGTCGGCCAGCCGCCCACCGGTGCGGGGATCGGTGAGGGAGAACAGTTCGGCGACCACCTCCGCCATCTCGTTGCCACGTTCGCCGCAGCCGATGTAGACGATCACGTCGGCGTCGCACCACTTGGCCAGCTGTTGCAGCAGCATCGTCTTGCCGGTGCCGAATCCGCCCGGGACGGCCACCGTCGCGCCTTTGGCGACCGGGAACAGCAGATCCACCGCGCGCTGGCCGGTGCGCAACGGCACCGTCGAGGGCCGGCGGCGGCGGATCGGCCGGGCGGTGCGCACCGGCCAGTACTGCGCGATCGTCACCGGTGTACCGGCGATCGTCGCCACCGGCTCGTCCGCTGTGTATTCGCCCTCGGCGGCGATCCGATCCACCCGGCCACGCACCGAGGGCGGGACCAGTACTCGGTATTCCAGCGGCCCGCCGCCCTGCACCGAGCCCAGCACGGCGCCCGCGTCCACCGTGGCACCGACGGCGTGCAGTGGCCGGAAGTGCCAGCGCTGCTGTAGGTCTCGCACCTCCGGGCCCGGGGTCAGCCAGACCGGTGCGGTGGTCAGTGGCCGCAGCAGGCCGTCGAAGACGCCGCCGAGCAGATCCGGTGCGAGCCGCGCCGACAACGGTCGCCGCAACGGTGTCACCGCGGTACCCGGGCCCAGCCCGCCGGTGTATTCGTAGGCCTGTAATGTCACCCGGCCGTCCGTGATCCCGACCACCTCGGCCGTGATCTCCACCTCGCCCAGCGTCACCAGGTCGTTCATCGCCACGCCGGGGAAGGCGTCGATTTCGACCAGCGGGCCGGACACCCGGCGGATCTGTGCGGTCATGGCTGCTCCTCACCGGGTTCGGTCGCCACCCGGTCGATCGCGCGCACGGCGATGGTCGCCAGCCGCAGATCGAGCAGCCGTCCGCCGGTGTGGGCGATCAGGCCACCGGCGGGATCCTCCGTGACAACCGTGTCCGGGCCCAGCAGCGCGATCGCGGTGGCGCGCAACCCGTCCAGGATCGCCGGATAACCGGGTTCGTCGGCCATGTGCAGCACCGCGGCGGTGGCGGCCGAACGGAACCGCTCGTCGGCCTCGCGGCGGGCGGCCAGGATCTCCCCTCGTCGCCGCGACGCCGCGCGATGTGCTGCGGCGGCCACCGCGGCAGTGCCGCGGCGGCGGCCGAGTTCGGCGGCGCGCGCGGTGGTCGCCGCCGCGTCGGCCTCGGCTCGTTCGAGTTCCGCGCGCACGTCGGCCTCGGCCGTTCGCTCGATATCCCCGGCCGCCGCGGCGGCGGCGGCCGCCAGATGGGCCCGGAGGTCGGACAATGCCGCATCGGTGTCGGTCCGGTGGTCACCGTCCATCACGGCATCACCACGGTCAGCAGTGTGGCGGTGGCGGTCTCGGCGCTCAGTTGCGCGGCGGCGGCCGGGGTCAGGATCACCAGCGCGGTGCCCGGATCCAGCTCCGACCACGCCCGCCGGACCGCATCCGGATCCGAGGCGCCGCGGACGGTGACACCGGCCAGACCGTAGCCGCTCACCCGCTCGGGTTCGCCGATCACCGTGATGCCGCCCATATCAGGCCTTTCCGATCAGCATCACCGCGATGATGAGGCCGTAGATGGCGATCCCCTCGGCGAGGCCGACGATCACCATCGCGCGGCCGAACAACTCCGGCCGCTCGCTCAGCGCCGCCAGCGCGGCCGCACCGGTGTAGGCGACGGCGATCCCGGCGGCGATGGAGGAGCCCGCCACCGCGACGGCCGCGCCGATGAGGGCGGCCGAGCCGGCGCCCCCGCCGCCGGCGGCCGCTTGCGTATCCGCCAGTGCGGGACCCGCGGAGACGAGCAATACCGTCGACACGCCGCCGATCAGGACGGCGAGGGCGCCGGCGGCGGCGCACAACCGCCAGGCGCTGCGGCCACGGTGCCGTAGGGCCGCGGTGGCCAGCGCGGTGGCGACCACCAGGACGGGTATGGCGATGATCCAGGTCAGCATGGCTGCTCCGTTTCCTCGATCGGGATCCGCCACGGCGCGAACGAGCGTCCCGTCCCGGCGAAGATCCTGGAGAACAATTCGTAGAATTCCAGCCGCAGTGCCTGCACTCCGGCCACCAGCGCCTCCAATGCGAAGGTCAGCAGATTGCCGACGACGACGAACACCGCGGCGAAAGCGATTCCGACCGGCCCGTGGCCGGCGATGGCGAGGGTGCCGCGCCACACCACCCAGCCCAGCGCCGCGTGGGTCATGCCGAAGGCCGCCAGCCGGGCGAACGACACCACGTTGGCGCCGATGTGCATGACCAGATCGAGCAGGCCGATCCCGGACCGCACCACCCCGGTCGCGCCACCTCCGGACTCCCCCAGCATGCCGATCAGCGACAACACCAGCCCCGCCGCGGTCAGGGCCACACCGCCCGCGAGCACCGCCGGCAGCCGCCACTGGATCCCCGCCGCGAGCACACCGAGACCGAGAAATGTTGCCGCCCCGGCGATTCCGGATGACGAATACAGCGCCAGCCGCACGCCGCCCTCGCGCCAGCGGTTGACCGTCCCGAAGCCGTACGACAGCCCCAGCAGTCCCGCTCCGGCCGCCAGCGCCACCAGCATCAGGCGGACGGGCTCGTCGAGGGGATTCAGCCAGACCACCGGGACCAGCCCGGTGGGCCCGAAGAACTCCCCGTACAGCACACCGAATCCGGCGGCGGCCAGTCCGGCGCCGGCGACGAACACCCACAGCCGGCGCAGCGACGCCAGTCGCCTGATCCGGCCCGATCGCAGCACCGCGGCCGCCGCGATCAGCAGCAGGCCGTGTCCCAGATCGCCGAACATCATGCCGAACATCGCCACATAGGCCAGTCCGGCCGCGACCGTGGGGTCGATATCCCGATAGGGCACGACGCCGTACACGCCGACCAGCGGTGCGAACGCCCGCCGCGCCCGGGGGGCGGGATCGAGCAGGGTGGGCGGATCGATACCGTCGGGTGCGGGCAGCGGCACGGCCGCGGCGCCCAGCGGGCGCAACAGTCCGCGCAGCCCGTCGACCTCCGATTCCGGACACCAGCCGGCCCAGGCCGCGATGCGGCCACGGCGCACCGCGGCCTCCAGCTCGCCGTCGAGCAGGCGTTCGCCTGCCAGCAGATCGAGGCGGCCCGCTCGTTCCCATGCCGCGAGGTCGGGCCCGGTGCGGGACAGCACGGGCGGGGTCTCGGCGTCCGGCCGGTCTCCGGTGGTGCCGTGATCGGGCTCCCAGACACCGGCCGCGGCGACCGCGACCAGGACGTCACGCAGCGCATCCGTGGGGGCGACGACCGCGATCCGTTGCATCCGCACCGGTGCGAAATTCTCAGACCAGTTCATCGTAGGTCTCCTCGGTCGCGGCCCCGGCCGCGACTTGCAGCGCGGCCCGGACCCGCCAGGCGTCGGCGGCCAGCACGGCGACGGCGCCGACCGGGGCGGTGAAATCGAAACGCTTGGCGCCCAGCAGGATCCGTCCGTCGCGAGCCAGCCGCGCCCACCAGGCGAATTCGGCACGCCACAGGTCGGCGGCGCCGTCGGGCACCGCCCACCGTGCCCCCGCCGGCAGCGCGGCGGCGTAGGCCGACAGCCCCGTCGCCGCGACGGCCCGGTCACCCAGCAGCCGGTTCGCCTCGCGGGCAACCGATTCCGGAACAACACGAGCTTCGGCGAATCGTCGGCGAGCCACCAGCAAGGCAAGTCCGCCGGCGGCCCAGTCCCGGGCCGGGGAGACCTGCGCGGCCACCCGGCCCGCCCAGACGGCGGTGACCGCGTCGACGAGATCCGGCAGCACCTCCGTACCCGGATCTCCCCAGGTCGAATTTCGCAGTGCCGCACGCAATTCCGGTAATGTCGTGATCTCCCGCAGGCGCGGCCAGGCCCAGGCCAGCGCCCCCGCGTCGAAGGCCGGCGGCCGGGACGAGCCGGTCGTGGCGGCGGCCAGGGCGGCGATGTTGGCCACCTCGAAGCCACCGGCCAGCGTCCGGATCAGGCGCGCCCCCGCGGGCGGCTGCCAGCCCGCGAGCACCCGCAGCTGCCAGAGCGTCGCGGCGAATACCCCGTATTCACTGTCGGGCAACGACATTCCGACCGTGACATGCCGGCCGTACGGGCCGGCCGACAGCAGTCGCTGCGCCGCCGTCAGTGAACCCGCGGCAGCCAGATCCCGCGCGCCCCCGGTCCCCGGGTAGCGCCGGGTCATTGCGACGGCCCGGACGGTGGCCGCCACCCAGCCCGCGCTCATCGGTCCGCCGCTTCCGGGATCGGCGCGCACAGCTGCGCGATCAGCTCCCGAGCCACCGCCACCACTCGCTCGACCTCGCCGGGCAATCGCTCGGCGGCCCGCCGGGCGATCTCGGCGGTGTCCGGCGCAGCGCCTTCGCCGGGCGTTGCGGCGCTGCCGAGCACCTCCGCCTCCGCTTGTGCCGCAACGGATTCTGCGTTCTCCGCGGCTCGGGCCCGCACGGCCGCGGCCGCGGCCGATCCGTCCCGCCGGATCTGCTCGGCCCGGTCCAGCCCCGCGCGGCGGACGCCGTCGGCTCGTTGCTGGTCGTCGTCGAGACGGGCCAGCAGCGGCATCAGTTCCGCTGCCGCTGCGGCTGCCCGGTCCACCGGCACTCCACCCGGGACCGCAGCGCCGGGGGCGCCGGCGGGCCGGAATCGATCCAGGAAATCACGCCAGCCTGGCATTTCGTGCTCCCACTGGATCGTGGCTCATGCCGCCCATCAACCCCTCCGAATCCCGGTCGACCCGGTACGAGTCGTTACCTCCAGTCAACGGCAGCGCACCGGGTCGCGGGGAGAGCGCAAAGTCCGCCGCCATGGGGACTTCGGTCATCAGCTGGATCACCGGCCGATATCCCTCCCGGGCACGGGCGGCCCCGCGGTGCCCAGCGGTACGGACCCCCGGTTCAGCGCTGCCCCGCACCACTGCCCCCCGGTGCGACGGCCGCGGTGAGCAGCCCGTAGTGCCCGTCGTACCGGTGGTAGAGCAGACGCCCGCGCCCGGAATCGGGGTCGATGAAGAAGACGAACGGCCGGCCCGACAACTCCAGTCGCGCGATGGCCGCCGCCTCGCTCAGCACCGGTGCGGCGCCGGTGTCCGTGTCGAGGTCGACGTCGCCTCGGATGATCGTGTCGGGTCGCGGATTCGCTTGTGCCAGGCGCAATCCCGTGGTGGTGCGGTAGAGGACGCTGTCGATGCCGCTGCCGGACTCGGTGAACAGGTGGAACTCGTAGTCCATGAGGTCCATGTCCAGGGCCGCCTCGTCACAGAGTTGCGGCACCGGCGGGAACGCGGCGTGCCGATAGACCTCGCGCTGCTCCACCGGGCGCGGGAAGTAGGGCAATGGTTCCCTGCGGGGATCGCTGTGCCGCCATTCGTGTGCCGCGTGCTGGTCGTGCCCGCCGCGTGCCGTGTCACCGTGACGAGGCAACCGGCTCAGCCGGGCGGTCAGCCGCGCGGCAAGCAGGTCGACGGCCTCACGGCTGGTCGCCGCCTCGGTCCGGGCCTGGACCGGATGTCCGTTCACATTGACGTTCACATGCGCGACAACAGGTTTCGCGACCGCCGGGTCACGATGCCCGGTGAGCCGGACGTGCGCGGAGAGGACGGGTTCGGGGGTACAGCGGAGGGCGTGACCGATCTTCTCGCGGGCATAGTCCGCCGCTGCCGCGGAGACGTGCTGGTCGGCCGAGATCTGGCATTCCACGTTGGTCATCGGTCCACGATGCCGAGCCGACCGGCCGGGCCGAAAGGGCCGAAATCACTTGCCGGAAGGGACGATCGGCCGTTGCTTCCGGACGTCAGGGCAGTGGCGCGGTCCAGCGGATCCGGGTACCGGGACCGCGGGGGCCCGCGGCGGTGGCCGGGCCGATCGTGAGCTCGCCACCGGTCTGGCGGGCGCGTTGCGTGAGGTTGGCCAGGCCGCTGGGGGTGATGCCGTCGGGAATGCCGCCGCCGTCGTCCTCCACGACGATGCCGAGGTCGTCGTCGACGGTGATGTCGAGGGTGATCGTGTCGGCGTGGGCGTGCCGGACGGCGTTGCTGATCGTCTCGCGGATCACGGCCTCGGCGTGTTCGGCCAGTTCGGGGTCGATCGCGTCGAGTGGGCCGCGGATGCGGGTGCTGACGCGCAGGTCGGTGCCGTCGGTGTGCTGGCGGACGATCTCGTCGACGCGTTGCCGCAGCCGCACGGTCGCCCCACCGTCGTGCAGCTGGTAGATGGAGCTGCGGATCTCGCCGATCACCGACTGCAGGTCATCGATGACGGCGGTGAGCCGTTCGCGGACATCGTCGCGGCGGGTGCGCGCGGCCGCGCCCTGGAGGGACAGACCGACGGCGAACAGCCGTTGAATCACGTGATCGTGCAGATCGCGCGCGATGCGGTCCCGGTCGGAGAGCACGTCCAGCTCCCGCACACGCTGCTGGGTGGCCGCCAGTCGCATGGCGAGTGCGGCCTGTCCGGTGAACACCTCGACCAGTTCGACGGTTTCGGCATCGTAGGGGGCGTGCCCGGGTTCGTGCTGGATGACAAGTACCCCCAGCGCGGTGTCGCTGGTGTGCAGGGGCAGCATCAGAATCGGACCGGTCCCCACCGGCAGCCCCGTCGGGTTCTCCGGATCCACGTAGGCGTGGTGGACGGGAGTGCGACCGGTGAATGCCTGCCCGAGGGCGGTACCGGGGAGAGACACCGTGGCGGGCAGGGGCATCTCGCCGGGCCCGGAGCATTGTGCGATGACCAACTCCCGGACATCACCGGCGGGGACGTCCGGGTCCGGAGAGAGGGCGAGCAACGCGCGCCGGGATCCGGACAGTTGACGGGCACGGTCGACGAGTTGGACGAGCACCCGGTCGTAGTCGATACCGGCGAGGAAAGCAGTGGTGATGTCCCGGGTGGCCGCGATCCACTCCTGCCGAGCCTTCGCGGCCTCGAACAGGTGCGCATTATCGATGGCCACACCCGCGGCGGCGGCCAGGGCGGTCACCAGGATCTCGTCGTCCTCGGTGAACGGCAGGCCGCTGTTCTTCTCGGTCAGATAGAGGTTGCCGTAGATGCGGCCGCGGGTGTGCACCGGCACGCCGAGGAATCCGTGCATCGGGGGATGTCCGGCCGGGAAACCGACCGAGTCCGGGTGACCGGCCAGGTCGTCGAGCCGGATCACCTTCGGCTGGGCCAGCAGCAGTCCGAGCACCCCCTTGCCCTGCGGCAGCGGGCCGATCTCGCTGGTCGTGCCGGCGTCGATGCCCTCGTGGATGAATCGTGCGAGCTGTTCGTCGTGACCACGGACCCCGAGCGCCCCGTACCGGGCGTCGGCCAGCGTAATGGCGGTCTGCACGATCCGGGTCAGCGTGTCGTCCAGATCCAGGCTGGCGGTCACCGCGAGCATCGCCTCGACCAGCCCGTCCATCCGGTCCCGGGCATCGATGATCTCGTCGACCCGCCCGCGTACCTCCCCGAGCAACTCCCGTAACCGCAACTGCGACAACGTCTCACGGACCGGTCCGGCGCTCTCGACACCGACCGGTGGCACATTCGCGGCGCCGTCGAGCGAATCAGCCACGATGCCTTCGAGCGAATCAGCCACGGTACAACCTTTCTCCCTGCCCGCAGGCGGTTGACCGGCCGACACCTCAGTCTAGGGCCCGAAGTCGGTCGCTGGCATGTCGAAAGTCCCACGCGCGGTACACAAGCCGTCCAGGCCATGTCGCTGCGGAGCTGCTCCCGCGTCACCTTCCGGTGACCCCGGGACCGACCCCCGCCGACCGCCACGTCGAACGAAGTGCATTCGTCCTTTACGGGCGAGTCCATCTGCTCTGGGCGTGCGGGGCCGAGAGCGGGATGCTCACGGGTTACAAGCGATGGAAGGAGTTCGTGATGGAGTACCGGGTGGCGGTGTGCGAGGCGGTGCCGCAGGCGGTGCTGCGGGTGCCGCGGGAGGTCCGGCAGGATCGACTCGGCGCCGATCTGGCCGCGGGCATGCGGGAACTGGTGACGGTGGCCGGCCGGACCGGGCTGGTGGCGTGTGGTTCGCCCACGATCACCTATCGGCAATCGGTGCCGGACGGTGAGACGGTGGAGGTGGATTTCGCGGTGCCCGTCGAACCCGGCGCCGCCCTGGGGCCGCGGTCGGGCGCCGAGGTCATCGTGACCCCCGGGACACTGGTGGCCCGCACCTGCCATCGCGGCGGTTACGACGGGCTCGGCGGGGCCTACACGGCATTGCGCGAATGGTTGCGAATCTCCGGCCACCGCCCGATCGGCCCGCCGACGGAGGTCTACCTGGTGGGACCCGACGAGGTGGCCGACCCGAAACGGCTGTTGACCGAGATCCGCGTCCCCGTGGCGCCACCGACGGCCGTCACCGTCGACCTGGACATCGTGTTCGACCGCGCCGTCACATTGGTCCGGGAGGCACTACGGGCAGCGGGTTTCGAGATCCTCGGCGAGATGGACCTGCAGGCCACCATGCGGGACGAACTCGGCGCACCCGGCGACAGGCATCTCGTCCTCGATGCCTGTCATCCGCGACTGACCGCAAGTGCCGTGGCCGTGGACCCGCAGGCGGGTCTGCTGCTGCCGCGCGCCGTCGCGATCCGCGAGCAGGACGGACGTGTCCGGGTCGAGGCCGCGGATCCGGCGGTCCTGGTGCGCGCCACCCGGCACGACGACCTGCAGGAGGTCGCCGACGAGATGCGCCACCTGCTGGCCGCCGCGCTGGACGGGATGGGAAGGCCGGCCGACGACCTCGCCGAACTCACGGAAATGTGACCATCGGCCCGCACGACCGAGGCGGAAGCCCGTATCCGGCGGTGACCGAGCCGGACCATCCTGACGTCATGACAGCTATGGATCACGTCGCCACGACACCGATTCCGGACCGGCCCGCCGTGCAGGCGGCGCTGCGGCTGGCCGGGCGCGCTCCGTCGATCCACAACACCCAGCCGTGGCACTGGGTCTTCGACGGTGGACGTCTGCATCTGTTCGCCGATCTGGATCGGGTCCTGCCCGCGGCCGACCCGCGCAATCGACAGCAGCTGATCAGCTGCGGCGCGGTTCTGCATCACGCCCGCACCGCCTTCGCCGCGGCCGGTTGGCACACCGACACCGAGCGGTTTCCCGACCCCCACCGGCCCGACCATCTGGCGGCCATCGAGTTCCGGCCCTGGCCGGACCCGCCGGCCGGGGTGCCGCGTCGCGCGCACGCCATCGCCGAGCGGTACAGCGACCGGCTGCCGATGCTCGCGCCGCCGGAATTCGATACCACGGCGCGAGCGCTGCGCCGCCTCGCCGAACCGCATGACGTGGACTTGGACGTCCTCCCGGAGGAGAGCCGCCCCCGGCTGGCGGCGGCGTCGGAGCAGGCTGCGGCGGCACATCGCGAAGATCTGTTCTACCAGCAGGAATTAGCCTGGTGGACCGGGCATTCCGATGTCGCCGAGGGCGTCCCGGAGACCGCGCTGGTCTCCGCGGAGGAGGCGACGCGCACCGACATCGCGCGTTCGTTCCCCACTGCGCCGCACTCGGCCCGGCGCGGTGCGCTCGCCGACGCGGCGCGGCTGGTGGTGTTGAGCTGCGCGACCGACACCCGGGAGCTGTGGCTCCAGACCGGTGAAGCACTGTCGGCCGTGCTGCTGGAATGCGCCGCCGCGGGCTTGTCGACCTGCGCGCTCACCCATGTCACCGAGTCGGGCATCGCCCGGCGCACGGTCGCGGAGTTGCTGCCGCACCCGGCAGTGCCGCAGGTGGTGATCCGCATCGGCCTGGCACCGGACGACGGCCGCCCGGCTCCCACTCCCCGCAGACCGCTCGACGATTGTCTGGAGCTCCGCTCCGAGCAGTGACATCGACCACGCGGCCGCGTGATGACGTTGGTCACCGACCGCGAGGCAGGACGGCTCCGGACAGCGAACCGGATGTGGAACAGGCTGGAACACATGAACATTCGATATCTGTCCGGATGCATCGCCGCGGTGCCCGCACTCGTCGCCGTACTCGCCCGGTTCGGCGCGGTACCGGCAGTCGTGCCGTTGGCCGTGATGGGGGCGGCCGGAACAACCCTGTTGCCGGTGGTCCTGTGGCGCCCGAACCCGGTCGCCACGAACCGGTGCCGGCAGGAGGTGACCGGCCGTGCTGCGTGAAACCCTGCCCCTCGGCCGGATCGCCGGAATCCGGCTCGGCGCCCATTGGTCGGTGCTGGCCACGCTCGCCGTGTTCGCCTGGATCCTGCACAGCGCCCTCGACGGTCACGGCGGCCCGGTGTACCTGTGGATCGTGGCGGCGGCCGGCGCGGTGGTGCTGTTCGCCACGCTGGCCGGGCACGAGCTCGCGCATTCGATCGTGGCCCGCCGCCACGGTGTACGGGTCGAGCGCATCGTGTTCTGGCTGCTCGGCGGCGCCTCCGAACTCGCCGACGAACCGCCGGACGCGCGCACGGACCTGTGGATCGCCCTGGCCGGTCCGCTGGCCAGCCTGGCGACCGCGGTCGTCGCGTTCGCCGCCTCGATACTCGCCGCCGCGTTCGCACCGGACGGCGCGGTCACGCTCACGCTGGTCTGGCTGGCGGTCATGAACATCGTGCTGGCCGTGTTCAACATGCTGCCGGGTGCTCCCCTCGACGGCGGCCGGGTGCTGCGGGCAGTGGTCTGGTGGCGCACCGGCGATCGCTTGCGTGCGGCGACCGTCGCCGCCCGCAGCGGACGCTGGCTGGGAACGATCCTCATCATGCTCGGCGTGCTCGAGATCGTGTCGACGCGGCGACTGGACGGGCTGTGGCCGATGCTGCTGGGCTGGTTCCTGCGCACCTCCGCAGGCAGCGAATTGGCTGTCGCCGGACTACGTCATCGGCTGGGTGACAGCACCGTCGGCGAGGTCATGAGCAGTCCGGTGGTGGCGGTGCCGGGACGTTGGTCGGTCGACGACCTGCTGCGCTCCGAGGCGGCGAGCGGTGGCCATCGAATCTTCCCGGTCGTGGACGAGACCGGTCGGCCATCCGCGATCGCGGCGTGGCCGGACCTGGCCCGGACCCCGGCGCCGGCCCGGGGAGTGACCCCGGTCGCGGCGATCGCGCGGAACCTGCCGCCGGGCGCGGTCGTCACCGCCGACACACCGCTGGCGGACGCCGCGACCCGGGTCGTGCTGCGGCCCGATCTGGACGCGATCACGGTCGTGGACGGGCAGGGCCGGCTGATCGGCATCGTCACCGCGACGGATATGGCCACCGCCTGTGACAGGTCCGCGCTCGGGCTGCCCATCGGCCGCACCGACAGGTGAGGATCCGGGCCGGACGGCGATCGGGACCGGTGACTTTCGTCCGTATGCCGGGCGGGTCGAGGCGGTTTAAGGTGATAACCGATCCCCACAGCGATTGGATCCGTCATGATCAAGGTTTTCCTGGTGGACGACCACGAGATAGTCCGCCGCGGTCTGGTCGATCTGTTGTCCAACGACCCGGAGTTGACCGTCATCGGTGAGGCCGGCGACGTGGCCGGGGCACTGGCGCGGATACCGGCCCTGCGGCCGGACGTCGCGGTGCTGGATGTGCGGTTGCCCGACGGCAACGGCATCGAGTTGTGCCGCGATCTGCTGTCCAAGCTCGACGATCTGCGCTGCCTGATCCTCACCTCGTTCACCGACGAACAGGCGATGATGGACGCCATCCTCGCCGGGGCCAGCGGCTATGTCGTGAAGGACATCAAAGGGATGGAACTGGCCGCCGCGGTCAAGGCCGTCGGCAGCGGCCGCTCGCTGCTGGACAACCGGGCCGCCGCCGCGCTGATGGACCGGCTGCGCCGCAGTACCCAGCCGGACGGCCCGCTGGCCGGGCTGACCGATCAGGAACGCAAACTGCTGGACCTGCTCGGCGACGGCCTGACCAACCGGCAGATCGCCGAGCGCATGTTCCTCGCCGAGAAGACCGTCAAGAACTATGTCTCCCGGCTGCTGGCCAAACTCGGGATGGAACGCCGCACCCAGGCGGCGGTGTACGCCTCACAGCTGCGCACCGCCAAGGACACCGGGCACTGACGGTCAGGGACCGAGGCCCACCGGAAAAGGGACCTCGGACCGTCGACCCGGACCGGTCGAACGGCGAATCTGGTTCCAGCAGAACCTTTTCCCGACAGATCGGATAGGTGTCATGACCGACTACGTGGCCGGATTCGAAGATCTACGACTGGACGACGCGGACCGCGCCGGTGGCAAGGGGGCCAATCTCGGCGAGCTGGTGGCGGCGAAATTACCGGTGCCGTCGGGCTTCGTGATACTGCGGGCCGGCTACGAGCACGCGATCGACCATGGGGTGCACGGCCGGCAGCTGTACGCGCTGCACACCGAGGCATTGGCGGCGGCGACGGCTCGCGCACAACCGCAGCGCTTGGAAGAGCTGTGCCGTGAGATGCGAGATCTCGTGCACGACAGCGCGATCGATGCGCAGTTGCGGGCGACCGTCCTGGCCGCCTATCACGGGCTCGGTGCGGAGGTGCCGGTCGCGGTCCGGTCGTCGGCCGTCGGCGAGGACGGCGCCACCGCCTCCTTCGCGGGCATGAACGTCACGGTGACCAACGTGCACGGTGACGACGCGCTGCTGGCGGCGGTGGTCGATTGCTGGGCGTCGCTGTTCACCCCGCGGGTGCTGACCTATCGGGCGCGGCGGCAGATGCGGCAGCGGCCGGAGATGGCGGTCGTGGTGCAACGCATGGTGGTCGCGAAGGAAGCAGGGGTCGCCTTCACCGCCGACCCGGCGACCGGCGCCGACCACATCGTCATCGAGGCCGCTCGCGGACAGGGTGAGGTGGTGGTGTCCGGCTCGGTCGAACCCGACACCTACATCGTCGATCCGGCCGGCCCGACGCTGCTCAGCAGCCGCCGTGGCACCCAGGACTTCGCGATCCTGCCCGGCTCCGACGGCGACCGGCGCGTGGACCTGACCGCCGCGGACACCGCCGCACCCGTGCTCGATCCCGATCAGGTGCTCGCCGTCGCCCGGCTGGCGCAGCAGGTGCAACAACACCACGGTGGCCGGCCCCAGGACGTGGAATGGGTCTTCGACGACCGGGAGCTCTGGCTGGTCCAGGCCCGGCCGATCACCACCCTGCCGAGCCGGCCGCAGCCGATGGCGACCGCGGTCGACAGTGACGAGGTGCTGGTGCGCGGGCTGGCCGCCGCCCCCGGTGTCGCCGGCGGACCGGTCCGGGTGCTCCGCACCCCGGCGGACGGCACCGCGCTGCGCGACGGCGAGATCCTGGTGGCGCCGATGACGAACCCCGACTGGCTGCCGACCATCACCCGGGCTGCCGCACTGGTCACCGACAGCGGCGGGATGACCTGCCACGCGGCCATCGTGGCCCGGGAACTCGGCGTGCCGTGTGTGGTCGGCACCCGGTCCGCGACCACCACGCTCACCGACGGCCGCTGGGTCAGCGTCGACGGCGGTACCGGCCAGGTGCGCGCCGCCACCCCGTCGAGTGCCCCGGCCCGCCAGCAGGTCGCGGTGATTCCGCTGCGACACGACAACGAGCAGCAGCCGGTGTCCCCGGCGACGGATATCACCGCGACTCGCGTCTACGTGAACCTCGCGCTGCCCGAGGTGGCCGAGCGCGTCGCCGCCACCGATGTCGACGGTGTCGGGCTGCTGCGGGCGGAGACCCTGCTCACCCAGGCCCTGGGCGGACGGCATCCGCGAGACCTGATCGCTCGCGGCGAGGAACAGGTCTTCGTGGAGACCATGGCATCGTCGCTGTACCGGATCGCGGCGGCGTTCGCGCCGCGCCCGGTCGTCTACCGGGCAACCGATCTGCGCAGCAACGAGTTCCGGGCCCTCACCGGCGGCAGCCGCTACGAGCCCGAGGAACGCAACCCGATGATCGGCTACCGCGGCTGTTATCGATACATCCGGGAACCGGAGCTGTTCCGGATGGAGCTGGCGGCGCTCGCGCGAGTCCGAGCCCGCACCGCCAATCTGCATCTGATGATCCCGTTCGTGCGCACACGCTGGGAGCTCGAGGCCTGCCTGGAACTGGTGGACGCGAGCCCGCTGGGCCGCGACCGCGGCCTGCACCGCTGGGTGATGGCGGAGGTGCCGTCGGTAGTGCACTGGCTGCCGGAATACGTCGGTATGGGCATCGACGGAGTCTCCATCGGCAGCAACGACCTGACCCAGCTGATGCTCGGCGTGGACCGCGACAGCGAGCAGTGCGCCGAACTGTTCGACGAATCCGACCCGGCGGTGCTGCATGCGATCGGCGAGATCGTCGGCACCGCACGGCGAATGGGGATCACCTCCTCGCTGTGCGGCCAGGCGCCGTCGACCCACCCCGAATTCGCCGAGCACCTGGTACGGATGGGCATCACCTCGGTGTCGGTGACCCCGGACGCGATCGCGGCCACCCGCCGCACCGTCGCCGCCGCCGAACGCCGGCTGCTGCTCGACCACGCGCACAACAGCCTCGACCAGCGCCTGCGGTAGTCGCGGCGGCCGATGCCCGGCCGGCAGCCTGCTCCCGAATCCCGATCCCCGGCGCCGGATACAATTCGCACGAATTGTGTCCGGCGCCCGGAAGGTCGGGATTTCTGTTATGACCGCAGGCCAGGGGGACGGCTCCTACTCGGTGCGCGAGACTCTTTCGCAGTTGCGGCTGCGGGAGCTGCTGACCGAGGTGAGGGATCGGATCGAGCAGATCATCGATGTCCGGGACCGGATGGACGGACTCGTGGACGCCATGCTGACCGTCACCGCGGGCCTGGACCTGGCGGAGACCCTCACCACGATCGTCCACACCGCGACCAATCTGGTCGACGCCCGATACGGAGCGATCGGGGTGCGTGACGGGGACCAGCGCCTGAGTCAGTTCATCTATCGCGGTATCGACGAGGCCACCCGGGCCCGCATCGGGGACCTGCCCGAAGGGCACGGCGTGCTCGGGCTGCTGTTCAGCCGGCCCGAGGCGATCCGGCTGGAGAATCTCGCCGATCATCCGGCCTCGGTCGGATTTCCGGCGAATCATCCGCCGATGCGGACCTTCCTCGGGGTCCCGATCCGCATCCGCGACGAGATCTTCGGCAATCTGTACCTCACCGAGAAGGCCGGGGGGCAGCTGTTCACCGAGGACGACGAATTGATCGTGCAGGCGCTGGCCGCGGCAGCCGGTATCGCGATCGACAACGCCCGGCTGTACGAATCCGCGCGCACCCGTCAGGCGTGGATCGAAGCGATCCGGGACCTGACCACGGAATTCCTGGCCGGCACCGAGCCCGACCGGGTGCTCACCCAATTGGTCGGCCAGGCACGGGAATTGACCGCGTCGCAGCAGGTGCTGCTGGCCGTCGCCCCGGACCCCGCGACCAGTGACGAAACCGGCGTGCTGCTGGTCACCTGTGCCGCCGGCCCGGACAGCGCGCACTATGTCGACCGGCGGCTGCCGCTGGCGGGCAGCACCGTCGGCCGGGCGTTCGATCAGCGCACCCCCGTATGTCTCGAGGCGGCGCGGGGCACCGATCTGGGGGTCGTGTTCCCCGAGGCGGGCCCGGCGCTGGTACTACCGTTGTGCACCTCGGATTCGACGTTCGGGGTGCTGATCGCGGTGCGGGAGGTCGGCGGCCTGAGCTACGACCCCGAGACCGTGGATCTGGCGGCCGCGTTCACCGATCAGGCCGCGGTGGCCCGGCAACTGGCCGAAAGCCAGCATCGGATGCGGGAACTCGATGTGCTGACCGACCGCGACCGGATCGCGCGGAACCTGCACGACCACGTCATCCAGCGACTGTTCGCGATCGGAATGACGTTGCAGGGCACCGTATCCCGGACCCGCATCCCGGAAGTGCAGGTGCGGCTCACCGACGCGGTCAACGACCTCCAGGATGTCGTTCAGGAAATCCGCACGTCGATCTTCGACCTGCACGGATCGGCGGTGCCCAGCAATCGGCTTCGGCAACGCATCGAGCAGGCCATCCGGCAGCAGGCCGGCGACAGCGGCATTCGCACTTCGCTCCGTGTGGCCGGGCCGTTGTCGGTCGTCGACCCCGATCTCGCCGACCACGCGGAGGCGGTGGTGCGGGAAGCGGTCAGCAACGCCGTGCGGCATTCGGGCGCCGACACCGTCGACATCGACATCGCCGTCGACGACAACCTCACCATCACCGTGAGCGACGACGGCAGCGGAATCCCCGAGTCGGTCACCGTCAGCGGGCTGGCCAACCTCGCGCGCCGCGCCGAGGAGTGCGACGGCACGTTCGAGATACTGCCGGTCTCGCAGCACGAGATCCAGCGCAGCGGTACCCGGCTGGTGTGGTCGGCACCGCTGCGCTGAGCCGGTTCCCCGGATACTGCCCGCTACCCTGCGTTGTCCCGGGACAGCGGGTTGCGGGCGACGATGATCGGGCCAGGGACCGCGTGGGCCAGCGAATTACTGGTCGAGCCGATCAGCATGCCGGTGAAGCCACCACGGCCGTGGCTGCCGACCACGACCAGCTGGGCATGGTCCGCGGCATCCAGCAGCGCTCGGGTCGGCGAATTGCGGGCCAGGATCCGATGCACGGCGACATCCGGATAGCGTTGCGTCCAGCCCGCCATGGTCTCGGCCAACACCGCCGCCTCGGAATCGTGGATGGCGTCCCAGCCGGTGATCGACACTTCCAACCCCGCGGACAGGTCACTCCAGGCATGCACCGCCGTCAGGCCGACCTTCCGGCGTGATGCCTCCTCGAACGCGATCTCCAGCGCGGGCACGCTGTTGGCGGTCCCGTCGACGCCGACGACCACCGGCAGATCCGCCGGCTGCGTGTCGGTAGCCGTAGCAGAGTGCACGATCGCAACCGGGCAATGCGCATGATGCAGCACCGCGGAGCTGACCGATCCGAGCAACCCTCGGCCCACCGCGCCCAGACCTCGATCGCCGACGACGACCAGACGCGCGGACTTCGACAGTTCCACCAGATCGGTGACCGTGTGCTGGAGGGTGATCTCCATGGTGATCGTCGGGCCGTCATCGGGCACCGCGGCTCGGACGATCTCCGTGGCCTCGGCCAGTACCCGCTCCGCCTCGGCATGCACCCACCCGTAGTCGATACCTGCCCACGCGACGCCGGGACCGAGCCCCGAGGGTCCGGCCACGGAATGCACCAGGTGCAGGCGGCAGCCGTACAGAGCCGCGTCCGCCGCCGCCCAGGCGGCTGCTCGGTGCGACATCGCCGATCCATCGATGCCGACGATGATCGGCGGAATCGGGACCGCCGGACGGGGCTGAGTCATGATGTTCTCCCCCTACCAGTCTTCGGTGTGATGTTCGGCGGGAACCGCCACGACCTGGCCGGCGGTGGCGCCGCCGTCCACGACGAATTCGGAACCGGTCGAATAGGTGGCCTCGGTGACGATGAACCGCACCATCGCCGCCACCTCCTCGGGTTCGCCGAAGCGCGGCAGCGGCTGGGCGATCGTGACCGAGTCGTCCATCGTGGCGGTCATCGGGGTGTGGATGGGACCGGGATGCACCGAGCAGACCCGGATGCCGTCGTGCCCCAGTTCCAGCGCAGCGGATTTCGTCAGCCCCCGCAGGCCCCACTTGCTCGCCGAGTACGCGCCGAGATCGGCGTAGCCGACGAGACCGGCGGTGGAGGACACGTTGACGATCACACCGCCACCCGCGGCCCGCAGGTAGGGAACGAGCACTCGCATCCCCAGCCACGCCCCGTACAGATCGACGTCCAGAACATGCCGGAAAGCCGTGGGTTTCTCGGTATCGATGCCGCCGAAATCCACGATGCCCGCGTTGTTGACGAGCACCGCCGGCGGGCCGAACATCGCCGCGGCGTCGGCGGCGACCGCGCGCCAGTTGCCTTCGTCGGTCACGTCGAGCCGGCGGAAGATCGCGGTCGGCCCGAGCGAATCGGCGACGGCCCGGCCGTCGCGCTCGAGCAGATCCCCGATCACCACGCCGATACCCTGTTTCACGAGTTCGGCTGCGATAGCAGCTCCGATACCCCGGGCGCCGCCGGTGACGATGGCGCTTCTGCCATGAAAATTGGTCATGGACTCAGCTTCCCGCCTCGGCACCGGTCCCCGAGACGGCCGAAAGTCCTCGGTCGTGAGGTAATCCGTCCGGGAGAATCGCGCCGTTGCGACCGTGGTTCGGCAGCATCCCCGAGGTATGCCAGCGCCAGTCCAGAATCTCCGCCGGATCCTCGCCGAACCGGTAGGCATGAGTGCGTGCCCGGTCGAGCCGGTCCAGCAATTCCTCACGCAGATGGCCCATTCGCTCGTCCAGCCGGGGCACCTGCTCGAGCGCGGCGAGCGCGAGATGATAGCGATCGATACCGTTGAGCACGCACATCTGGAACGGGGTCGTGGTGGTCCCGCGGTCGTGAAATCCCCGCACGTGCATCCGGTCGTGACCGGGACGACGATAGACGAGCTGATGGATCAGCCACGGGTAGCCGTGGAACGCGAAGACCACCGGTCGGCCGGCGGTGAAGATCTCCGTGTAGGCGCGATCGGAGATGCCGTGCGGGTGCCGGTCCGGCGGGAACAAGCGCGCCAGATCCACCACGTTCACGACGCGGACCGTCACCTCGGGCGCCAGTTCCCGCAGCAACGCCACGGCGGCGAGGGTCTCCTGGGTGGGTACGTCACCCGCGCAGGCCAGCACGACATCGGTATCGCCCCCGGCGTCCGAACTGGCCCACCGCCACACGCCCAGCCCGCGGGCGCAGTGCCGGCGGGCCTCGTCGTCACCGAGATACTGTGGCGCGGGCTGCTTTCCGGCCACCACCACATTGATCAGGCCGCGGCCGCGCAGGCAGTGGTCGAACACGTGCAACAGGCAATTGGCGTCGGGCGGCAGATACACCCGCGACACCTCGGGCCGCTTGCTCAGGATGTGATCGATGAAGCCCGGATCCTGATGCGAGGCGCCGTTGTGGTCCTGCCGCCACACGTGCGAGGTGATCAGGTAGTTCAGGCTGGGAATCGGTTCCCGCCAAGGGAACTCGGCCGCGGTGTGCAGCCACTTGGCATGCTGCACCACCATCGAGTCGATGATGTGCGCGAACGCCTCGTAGGTGGAGAACACGCCGTGCCGGCCGGTCAGCAGATACCCTTCGAGCCACCCCTGGCACAGATGTTCCGAGAGCACCTCGAACACGCGACCGTCCGGCGCGAGCCGGTCGTCGCCGGGCCGGCGGCTCTCCCGCCAGCGCCGGCCGGTCACCTCCAGCACCGCGTCCAGCCGGTTGGACGTGTGCTCGTCCGGGGAAAAGAACAGCAGGTCATGGGGATTGGCGGTCAGGGCATCGCGCAGAAAGCCGCCGAGCACCCGGGTGGCCTCACCGTCGACCGCGCCCGGTGCCGGCACGGCCAGGGCATGCCCGGACACCTCCGGTAGCCGCAACTCGATCCGGGTTCGCCCATGTGCCAGTGGATTCGCGCTCATCCGCAGTTCGCCCACCGGAACGACCGACTCGAGCAGCGGCGTCGGTGCTCCGTCGGGCGCGAACAGTTCTTCCGGCCGATAGGAGCGCAGCCAGTGTTCCAGCAACGCCAGATGTCCGGGATTGTCACGCACCCCCGGTAACGGCACCTGATGGGCGCGGAACGTATCCGCCACCGGCACACCGTCGACCTCCGCCGGACCGGTCCAGCCCTTGGGGGTCGCGAGCACGATCATCGGCAGCCGCGCGGTGTGGGAACCCCCGCTGTGGCGAGTCTCGTCACGGATTTCGGAGATCCGGTCGAACACCTCGTCCAGCGCAGCCGCATACGCCTCGTGGACCTCCTGCGGGTCGCTGCCACGCACATGCCACGGCTCCCAGCCGTGCCCGAGCAGCAGGGCGTCCAGATCTCCGCGCGGCAGGCGCGCCAGCAGGGTCGGGTTGGCGATCTTGTAGCCGTTGAGGTGCAGGATCGGTAGCACCGTCCCATCGCAGACCGGGTTGAGGAACGCCGGTGCGTGCCAGCTGGTCGCGAGCGCGCCCGTCTCGGCCTCACCGTCGCCGATGACACAGGCCACCGTCAGATCCGGGTTGTCCAGCGCCGCACCGGTGGCATGTGCCAGGGAATAGCCCAGCTCGCCGCCCTCGTGGATCGAGCCCGGCAGATGCGGCGACGCGTGGCTGGGCACCCCACCGGGAAAGGAGAACTGCCGGAACAATTCCCGCATCCCGGCCGTATCCCGCGCCACCTCCGGGTGGCGTTCGCTGTAGCTGCCCTCCAGCCAGGCCGCGGCGTTCAACCCCGCGGCGCCGTGCCCGGGTCCGCACACGAACAACATCCGGCGGTGCCGTTGCCGGATGATGCGATTCAGATGGCCGTAGGTGAGGGTGATACCGGGCACGCTGCCCCAATGCCCCAGCAGCCGCGGTTTGATGTGCCGCGCGGCCAGTGGCTCGGTCAGCAGTGGGTTGTCCAGCAGATAGATCTGCCCGGCGGACAGGTAGTTCGCCGCACGCCACCAGGCGTCCAGACCGGTGAGGGAGTCGTCTTCGGTAAGCGCGGGCCGCGCCGCATCGTTGTTCATCGAGATCACTCTCATCAGTGGGGACGGACTACCATGACAGGGCAATGAGCGTGCTGCACAAGGGAATTCGAGGTCGATCCGAGCAGCAGGCCACGGAATCCACCGCGTCCGCGACTGCCGACCACCACCAGCTGAGCGCGTGTCGACCAGTCGATCAGCACGGTGGCCGGATCCAGCGGATACAGCATCCGGGTCACCGCCACCTCGGGATATTTCTCCTGCCAGCCCGCCAGCCGCTCGGCCAGCAGCGCCTCCTCGGTCACCGCGATCGCCGAGAACGATTCGAGGAGGTACGGGTCGTCGGCGTACTTTCCGAGATTGATGTCCGCCCAGACGTGGACGACCACCAGTTCGGCGCCGCGCTCCGCCGCTTCCTCGAAGGCCGCGGCGAGCGCGGGCTCGCCGACCGGATCACCGTCGACCCCGACGACGACGGGCCCCTCGGCCCGCACCTGCTTCCCGGCGTCGGGATCGGTGCGAACCACCACGACGGCGCCGTGGGCATGGCTGGTCACCGCCAGCACGATCGATCCCAGATGCGACGCCCACCCGCTCGCGCCGGTGGTTCCGATCACGACCCGATAAGCGCCGGCACTCGACCGCACCAACAGTGGGCCCGGATCGTCTTCGGACACCACCGACGACACCCGCAACCGCGGGTACCGCCGCCGCACCGCGGCCACGGCCTTGCCGGTGTAGACCTCGCCGGTGGTGCGCATGGCGTCGAGGACCGCCGGTATCGACACGTCGTATCGGTTGTAGACCTCGGCCAGCCGGTTCAGGGCCAGGCTGTGCACGATGCGCAGCTCCCGTCCGCAGCGGTCGGCCATGTCGGCCGCCCACATCAGCGCCGTCTCCGACGCCTGCGAACCGTCGATGCCGGCCACCACCGCGGCCGAGGCCAGGTGGTGCGGATCGTCGTTGTGCTGCCGGTCC
Organism: Nocardia sp. alder85J; assembly: GCF_020176955.2. Taxonomy (GTDB): domain Bacteria; phylum Actinomycetota; class Actinomycetes; order Mycobacteriales; family Mycobacteriaceae; genus Nocardia. The sequence goes on along the minus strand of NZ_JAIUCZ020000002.1, from coordinate 555,812 downwards.
ATCGCAACCTCCTCGAAATTCCGGCCGATCGGCCGGATGTCCTCACCGTAGAAAGAACCGGGTCTCACCGATGCGGTCCAAAGTCCCACCTCTGTGGTCCGAACGCCTCGTTCGACCGCCACGCTCAGCGGCCGCTGTACGCGGGTCCGGGCACCGGCAGGACCGGCTCCGCCGTCTGTGCGCGCATCAGCAGTTCGGCCAGGCCGTGTTCGATTCCAGCGCTGAGCACATCGATGTCGGAAGCGCTGTCGAAGTCACCGGTGATCCCGAATGCCAGCTGGTCCGCATAGCTCAGGATCGCGATCGTGGTCCGCAATCGCATGGCGATCGGCATGCACGGCAACAGTTCCAGCACCAGCTGCCCATCGAAGGTGAGCCGGTGCCGGGGCCCGGGCACAATCGTGGCCAGCGCGGTCACCCCGCGCCGCGGATGCCGCGCCGCCAGCCGCAATGCCCAGGCGACCGCAGGAAACGGCAGCCGCTCGGCCAGGGCCAGCAGGGTCTTCTCCGCCTCGGCCACACCGCTGTCGCGTTGCGCGGCAATCCGGCAGCGAACCGCCGTGAGCCGGTCCACCGGATCGTCGACCTCGATCGGTAATTCGGTCAGCATGGCCGAAACGCCGTTGTCCATCACGCGTTTCGTGGACGTGCCGCGCGTCGACCGCGGAATCAGCACCCGCATGGTCCCGAGTGCGGTCTCGCCACGGTGTCGCAGGAGATCGCGGTAGGCGGCGGTGATCGCAGCCACGGCCACATCGTTGACCGTCGCGCCGAATGCCGTGCCGATGGCGTGAATCTCGGGCAGAGTGGTGCGCGCGATTGCGTAGCGGCGATGCCGCCCGGCCGGAGCGTTGAACGACGATGCGGCAGCCGGGCCCACCGCAGCCCAGACGACCGGTGCCACGCTGTACACCATCGACAACGCCTGGGCAGGCGCTGCCGCGGACAACCGAATCGCTCGGCCGGCGAGACGGAGCGGGTCGGCGCGCCGCGATTTTTCGGCCGATCGCACGCGCAGGCCGGAATCGGTCGGGTCGCAGAAGCTTTCGAGCAAGGCGGCGCCGGAAATGCCGTCGACCATGGCGTAGTGCGCCTGTATCAACATCGCCCAGCGATCATCGGCGAGGTGTTCGATCACCAGACACCGCCACAGTGGGCGATCCGGATCGAGGCGCCGTTCGAGTTCGACGGCGACGGCTGCCCGCAGTGCCTGGTCGTCACCCGGATCAGGCAACACCGTCCACGACAGGTGGCGGTTCAAGTCGAACGCCGGGTCGTCCGCCCATGCTGGGGCCTCCCGGTCCCGCTGGGCTCGTTGCCACCGCTGGCGCAGGCGCGGGTGCCGATCGGCAATTGCCAGGATCCGGGCCCCCAGGCGGTTCCGGGGAGGTGGCGTTCCGGCGATCACCGCCACTACGCCCACACCGAGACCGGCATGCCGATCCGCCTCCTCCAATTCGAGGAAGCCCGTGTCGATGGTGCGCAGACCAGCCATGGTGGTCACCTTCACCGGCAACCGTCGACGTCCTGGCGCCCGACTGGGAAATTGCCGATCCGTTGCGACCATCGTGTCGCGACCCGGGATTGCCGGACAGATGCCTTGGTCCTCACCACGACAGACTTCCGGCCACCACCACCGTGCCCGGCGTCCCCGATCGGCCTCCCTAGCGGGACAGCACTCCCGCGGGTGCGCTGTCCGCATCGCGCTCGGTGAGCCGTCGGTACAGTTCGGCGATGTGCTCCGGCCGTCCCGGACTGGTGCCCGGGGTGGCCAGTGCTGCCGTCGCCGCGGCGATGCCCAGGCGAACCGCGTCATCGATGGTCCAGCCACGCGCCAGCGCCACGACCAGTCCACCCACCATCGCATCGCCGGCGCCGATGCCGCTGACCACGGTCTCCGCGACGGGCGGGAACCATTGCGACCAGTCCGCGGTCACTGCGACAGCGCCGTCCGCTCCCAGCGACACGACCACGATCCGGGCGACGCCCGCATCGACCAATTGCCGGGCGGCGGCGATCTGATCAGCGCGGTCGGGCAGCGGACGACCGACACAGTCGCTCAGTTCGCGGACGCTGGGTTTCAACAGTTCCACGCCTCCGTACAGGTGCCGCAGTGCCTCGCCGGACGTATCGACAGCCACCGCGACACCGAGCAGTGCGGCCTGGTCGACCAGCCGCTGCCAGAAATCGGGCGGAGTATCCGGCGGCAGGCTACCGCTGGCCACCAGGAACCGGGCGCCGGTGGCGACGAGGGTCGTCGCGACGGCATCGAGACATTGTTGCTGTTCGACAGGGCTCAGCGATGCGCCGGGCAGCACGAACCGGTACTGCCGGTCGTCGACTCTGTCGGTGACCGAGAAGCTCTCCCGGGTCCAGCCGGCGACCGGTATCGGCCGCACGGCCACCCCGGCGTCGGAGACCAGCTGCTCGAGCAGTCGCCCGGAGTGCCCGCCCATCGGGAACACCGCCGTCGGCGCGCCGCCCACCGCCAGCACCGTGCGTGCGACATTGATGCCACCGCCTCCGGGATCGAATCGCGGTGTCTCGCAACGCATCTTCTCGGTCTGCCGCAACTGCGGGACACCCGTGGCGATATCGATCGCAGGGTTCATGGTCACTGTGACGACCGACATCGCCACCCGCCTTTCGGTCGGCCGGTCGGGACACCCGTCCCGGACCGGCTGTTCGCCGGATCCCACTTCGACCCGCACTGCGGATCTCATGTCACCCGATTCCACGCCTCCGCCGGGATTCCCGGCAGGGTCGCGAGTCGTCACTGCCCAGGACGGAAGTCCCCCGTGAGCTCACTCGGCCACATTCACCGACCCGCAACGAGGGATCTCCGGCGCTGTGGACGGCACGGTAGCCGGAGCAGGCCGGATGTGCACGACCACCGTTCGCGCATTCCGGTTCGTGACGCCCTGCCGAGCAGTTCCGCGGAGTTGCTCGGCGACACCGGATCGGGGTCGCGGGCACGAATCCGGAAATCTGTCCCAGCGGCCTGTGAACGCCATCGCCCCACCGCCGAAGGTGAGGACGATCGACCATCGTGGAATGGACCACGGGCTCTAGGGGTGCGACTCGCCGACGGCGGACGCTGGGGACATGCCCAAGAACGATGATCCTTTCGCACCCGCGCTCGACACCGCTCACGCGTGGCTTGCCACGGTGGCCTATCGGCTGAACACCGAGGATCGCCGGTTCGCCCATCGTGTGCTACGGGCCTGGCTGCATACCGTCCGGGATCGGATCGGAGTCGTCACCTCGGCGCACTTCACCGCACAACTGCCGGAGTTGCTGCGCGGTGTCTACTACGAGAGCTGGAGACCCGGCCGCGTGCCGGTCGGCCACGATCCCGCGGCATTCACGGACCAGTTCGCCGAAGCGGCGGGCGTCACCCGAGACGAGGTCCCGGCCCTGGTCGACGCGGTCACCGGCGCACTGACCGAGCTGTGCTCGCCCGGGCAACTCGGCCACGTCTTCGCCGTGCTGCCGATACGGCTACAGCAACTCGTGTCAGGTGCGGGCATCGATACGATGCCCGCAGAGGTCGGGCCGGCACCGAAGGAGCGGACAGCGGGTCTCGAGCGGCGACTGCGGTCGCTCGGCGATGCCGTCGCGATCCTCGCCCGTGGTCTGGAGGAACACCCGGTCGGGGACAGCGATGCGCTGTCCGGTGCCGCGGCGGCGCAGCAAGCGCACCGGATTCTCATGGCAGAAGGACTGACCAGCAGCGCCGGATGAAGATCCCGACGGTCGTCTCCTCGCAGACTCCGGCGGTCCGACCGCACCGGCCGCGCCCGGCCGGAAACGATGTCGATGTGCCCTCCGTTCAGGGGACCGGTGGCCCTGCCGGACGTCTCCGCCCCTCCGTAGGTTGACGAAGCAGAACGACAATGCTGACGGACCCGGAGGAATGATGTACGCACGCGATATCTCGAGTCGGCCGGTTGTGACGGTCGGTCCGCAAACACCCCTGCCGGCGGCTGTCTCGCTGATCACCGCCCATGGTTTCGCAGCGGTGCCGGTGGTCGACGATCAGGGCAGGGTGATCGGGATATTGTCGGAGTCCGACGCGCTCGGTGCGGATCCTGCCGACGAACACACCATGGTGGCGGCGGTGATGACGACGCCGGTGGAGGTTGTTTCACCGAACACGGACCTGGCCAGCATCGCGCGCCGGATGCTGACGGGCCGGTTGCGCTCGATGCCGGTCGTGGAAGCGGGAATTCTGGTCGGTATCGTGGCTCGGCGCGATCTACTCCGCACTCTGTTGCGCCCGGATCACGAGTCGGAATCCCGTGTGCGGTCCCTGCTCGACGACTACGCCGGTAGCCGACGACAGTGGACGGTCGAGGTGACCGAAGGCCGAGCGGTCATCAGCGGCGATTTCGCCGACCTCACCGAGTCTCAGGTCGTATCGACATTGGCGACGACCGTCGAGGGCATCGATCACGTGGACGTCATCGCGGCGTCCGCATCACATTCCAGGTGCACGGTCACGTCGCTGCCGGAGTGGATGCAGCGACGCACGGACGAGATCGTCGGCTGACGCAGGCTCGGCCGTTCCGCTCCGACGGGTAAAATCCCTGGTGTCAGATGGTAACGCGCCTCGATGATCGGATCCCGGGATGAGCCATCTTGCTGGAGAAAGCGCGTACTCGGTCCGTGGGACCCTGTCACAGTTGCGGTTGCGAGAGTTGCTCAGCGAGGTCAGGGGCCGGATCGAACAGATCATGGACGTCCGGGACCGGATGGACGGTTTGGTCGACGCGATGCTGACGGTCACCGCAGGCCTCGACCTGGCCGAAACGCTCACCACCATCGTCCGCACTGCCGTCGGCCTGGTGGATGCGCAATACGGCGCTCTCGGTGTGCGCGGCCAGGACAGCCGGTTGAGCCAGTTCATCTATCAGGGCATCGACGAGCCCACCCGGGCCCGCATCGGCGACCTGCCGCAGGGGCACGGGGTACTGGGTTTGTTGTTCAGCCGACCGGAGCCCGTCCGGCTGGAGAATCTGTCGGAGCACCCGGCGTCGGTCGGGTTCCCCGCCAACCATCCGCCCATGCTGACCTTCCTCGGGGTTCCGATCCGTATCCGGGACGAGATCTTCGGCAACCTGTACCTGACCGAGAAATCCGGCGGTCAATTGTTCACCGAGGACGACGAACTGATCGTGCAGGCACTGGCCGCGGCGGCCGGTATCGCCATCGATAACGCGTGCCTGTACCGGTCGGCCCGCACCCGGCAGGCATGGATCGAGGCGGTCGGCGACCTCACGACCGAATTTCTGGCCGGAACCGAGTCCGACGAGGTGCTGTCGCACCTCGTCGACCGGGCCCGGATACTGACCGACTCCTGCCGGGTCGTGCTCGCCCTGGTAGATGATCCGGAACGATTTCCCGAGGAATCCGGTCGGCTGAGAGTCACCCACACCACCAGCGCCGGCGAAGATATCGGCAAGACGCTGCCGATATCCGGCAGCGTGGTCGGCAAAGCCTTCACCGATCGCACTCCCCTGCGCATAGACGACGTGCGCGGGACCGACCTGCCGGACTTCTTCGCCGAGGCCGGTTCGGCGCTCGTATTACCTTTGCGCGCCCAGGACCTGACCTTCGGCGCGCTGATCGCCCTACGCACCATCGACCGCCCGCCCTACAACGACGAGATCCTGCGGTTGGCAGCGGCATTCACCGATCAGGCGGCGCTGGCCCGGCAGTTGGCCGAGACCCAGCACCGGGTCAGGGAATTGGACATCCTGGCCGACCGGGATCGGATCGCCCGCGATCTGCACGATCATGTCATCCAGCGCCTGTTCGCGATCGGAATGTCGTTGCAGGGCACCGTATCCCGGACAAAAGTCCCGGAGGTGCAGGCGCGGATCGGTGACGCCGTGGATGATCTGCAGGACGTCGTGCAGGAGATCCGCACCTCGATCTTCGATCTCCACGGTTCGATGCTGCCCAGCGCTCATCTCCGGCAGCGTATCGAGCAGGCGGTCCGGCAGCAGGTCGGCGACGCCGCCATCCGGACCTCCGTGCGGGTGACCGGGCCACTGTCGGTGGTGGACACCGAACTCGCCGAGCACGCGGAGGCGGTGGTTCGGGAAGCGGTCAGCAATGCCGTCCGGCACGCCGACCCCGACACCATCGACCTCGATATCACCGTCGCCGACGACCTCACCATCGCCGTGGTCGACGACGGCTGCGGCATTCCCGCCGACATCGTCGCCAGCGGTCTGGACAATCTGGTGCAGCGGGCGAAGTCCTGTGGCGGCAGCTGCACCGTAGGGCCGGTGACCGATCGCGGCGGCCGCGGCACCCGTCTGGTGTGGTCGGTACCCCTGCGCTGACTATCGCGGTTCACAACCGATGCACGAACTCGTCCAGGGGACGCCGCGGGGTCGGCGGCGGCGGTTCCGAACTCGTTGCCGCCCAGCCGATCCGGATGATCATTTGCGGAAGCCCACCGTCACCGATGACCTCGGTGCGAATTTCCGTGCGAGTGGCCGGCACTTCCAGCGGCTCGGTCAGCGGGCAGGTCGACATGCCCAGCATGGTGGCGGTCAGCAGGATCGCGCTGGTGGCCTCGCCGGCACGCAGCTGCGACAGCCGATCGTCGCCGGCGGTGGCGAGCAGCAACATCCGGTCCGCGCCCTCGGTGTCGCGCACCACCGCCTGCGCCAAGCCCGGATCGGCGAACGGCCGGGTCGTGGCATCGGTCGCGACGATCGCACTGCGGGCAGGGACCCCGGCGGTGGCCGCGTGCCGCCCGCTCCACCGGGACAGCTCGGCCCCGTAGCCGAAGTCCAGGGTGTGCTGCCATGCCGCGCGTTCGAAGGCATGGACCAATTGCGCTCGTGCCCAGCCCTCTCCGATGTCGTGGACCACGACCCCGCAGTCGGCGCCGGCAGCCACCAGCGCCGATACGTGGGCCGCGGGAACTTCCCAGGACGTGTAACGGCGGCGGTCGGTTCGCCGGTCCGGAATCGCTCTGCTGAGCCGCAGCTCGGCCATGGTCGGTGCGGCGGCACGGAACTCGACAGCGGCCAGATGATCCACGTCGTCCGGATCGGGCAGCCGGTGCACCCTGGACTCCCAGCCGAGCCCGCGTGCCGCGACCCGCAGGTGGTGCAGTGCCGCGCCACAGCTGACCACCAGGTCACGGCCGTCGGGGTCGGTACAGGGGAGCCGCCGGCCCGGATCGGCGTACAGATGAACGGAGCTGTCCCCCATCCGCCAGATCCAGGGCTGGGTGTTGTGCACCGACGGTGCGCGCGACGCCAGCGCCAACGCCGCGCGAAGGGTTTCGTGGTCGGGGTATGTCCTGGTCATGGTGGCCTCCAGCAGGCCGGGTCGGCGGTTGTGTCCGTATCTGCCTCGGATGTCCGTGTTCTGCTCCGATCCAGCATCGCGCGCGCACCCCCGCCGCCGAGACTGCCGAAAGTCCCTGTCCGCGGTGACGTCGGGCCGCAACTGGACGGAGCACAGCCCGACACGCTTCCCGGCCGCATTCTCGATCGCCGCCGGTTCCTCGAAGTACACGGGATTCACCCCGCTCGGAACGCCGAAGGGTCGAAGGTCCCGCCGAAGTAGGTGCTGCGGCCCCTGACCGCGGGCCGCGGGATCGGGGAGGCTGACAAGGCCGGCAGCTCCGAGACGCCGGTGTCACCGTCACTGTCTGAAGGGCAGGGTCATGAACGTCGAAACTCTCTCCGCCGCAACGGTCACCGTCGTAGCGACAACCGCCGACGACGACCGCCCGGTAGTGGTCCGCTGGCCCGATCCGAGCCCCCTGGAGGACTGGTGGACTCAGGTCATGGGCACCACCGGCACCGAGTGACCACAGACGATGCTGATCCTGCTGACCTCGGCCACCGTCGCCACGGTAGCGGCGGTCGCCTGGGCCGCCACCGCAGCCGTCCACTGGCGCCGAATCCACCGGCACTTCCACCGACCGCACGACATCACCGGCATTGCCGACACCTTCGACCGGACGCCCACGGCCGAGGAGCACGACCATGAGTGGGTGCCACGACTGTCCAGGCCGGATATATCGTGACAGGCGCCCGAGCCGATGGGCCCGCCTCCGGCACCGGGTATCGGCTCGGCTGTTCGCCGCGGGCCCACTACCCCACCGCGCGGCTGCGCCCGGTATCCGCGGGGCTCTGTCGACATTGTGACCAACGGCTCTACCGATCGAGGCCGAAGCCGGTATCCGGCGGTGCCGGTCTCGGGTGATGCTCTAAGCATGACAGCCGCGGATCCTGTTGCCACCGTATCGGTTCCGGACCAGCCCACCGTGCAGACGGCGCTGCGGCTGGCCGGACGCGCGCCATCGTTTCACAACACCCAGCCGTGGTATTGGGTTTTCGACGGTCACCGTCTGCACCTGTACGCCGACTCGTACCGCACCCTGTCGACGGCCGACCCGCACGGTCGGCAGCAACTGATCAGCTGCGGCGCGGTGCTGCATCACGCCCGCACGGCTTTCGCCGCCCTGGGCTGGCACGCCGATCCGCTGCGGCTACCCGATCCGTATCGGCCCGGCTACCTGGCGGTCGTCGACTTCCGGCCCTGGCCGGATCCACCGGCCGGGGTGGTGCGGCGCGCGCACGCGATCACCGAGCGGTACAGCGAGCGGCGGCCGATGCGGGCACCGGGGGATTTCGATGCGACGATGCTCTCGCTGCGTCGCCTGGCCAGGCCGCATCGGGTCGAGGTCGACGTGCTCGAGGAGAAGGCGCGTCCGCAACTGGCGGCGATCTCGGAGCAGACGGCTGCCGCGCACCGCGAAGATCAGTTCCACCAGCAGGAATTGATGTGCTGGGCAGAGCATTTCGATGACAGCGAGGGATTCGCCGAAACATCCTTGATATCTGCGGACGAAGCATCGCGCACCCATGCCGGCCACCCGTTCCCGACCGCGCCGCAGTCGGTGCACCACCGCGCGCTGACCGATGCGGCGCGGCTGGTGGTCCTGAGCTGCGCCGCCGACAACCCGGACGAGTGGCCGGCCGTCGGCGAGGCACTGTCCGCGATCCTGCTGGAGTGCGCCTCGACGGGACTGTCGACCTGCGCGCTGACCCACCTCACCGAATCGCGGATCGCCCGGGCCGCCATCGCCGTGCTGCTCCCGCATGCGCTGTTCCCGCAGGTCGTGGTCCGGATCGGCGTCGCGCCCGTCGCGCACACTCGATCGGCCCGGACCTCACGCAGGCGACTGAGCGACTGCCTGGAGATTCGCACCACACCGATCGGCGAGTGAGCAACGAAGGTGTCCGCCTCACCCGCATCCGGTGACCTTCGGCACCGGTACCGGGGCAGGACGCCTCCGGACAGGAGAACCGGTACGGAACAGGCTGAAAGGCATGGATACGCAGACACCCCGCATCGCCGTCCTCTACGCGACGGCACAGGGTTCAACCCGTGAGATCGCCGACTTCATCGGCGCCGATCTGGCCGGACGCGGCGCCTGCGTGGACGTCACCGATTTCGCACACGCACCCGATCCGAGCACGGTGGACGCCGTCGTCCTCGGTAGCGCGGTACACAATCGCGCCCTGCTGCCCGCCGTCGCCGATTACGTGCACAGCTATCGGAACGAGCTGGCCGCACTGGATGTCTGGTTGTTCAGCGTCGGCCTGGGCCCCGCCCTGCGCGGGCCGATCGGGCGCCGGATCGGCAGCCGGGTGCCGGCGCGGATCGCGGCGGTGCGGGACGAGATCGTGCCCCGGGATTATCGCGCGTTCGCCGGTCACTACGAACGCGCCGGAGTGGACCTGCCGGCGCGGATCCTGTTCCGGTTGCTCGGCGGGACCCGTTACGGCGATCTGCGTGACTGGACCGCGATCCGCGACTGGACCGACGGGATCGCCAAGGCACTACAACTGCGGCAGGCATCGACGACCACCATCCACCCCTGATCGTCCTACGCCTCGTCACCGGCGAGCCGCCGGTGGTGCTTCATCGGGCCACCCCGCAGGTGCGGGGTGCGGCCCGGATGGCTGGTCAGTTGTGTTGCCGACTGGACAGGCGGTGCCCGCCGGCGGGTGACCCACCGGCGGGCGGCGCCGCTGTCGGAACGCGCTGTCACCCAGCGTTCTCCGGCGTGAAGTGAGCGTGCCGGGCGACGATGATCGGGCAGTGGACGGCATGGGCCAGCGCATTGCTGGTCGAGCCGAGCAGCATCCCGGTGAACCCGCCGCGGCCGTGACTGCCGACCACCAGCAGTTGGGCGTGCTCGGCCGCGTGCAGCAGAGCCTGGGTCGGATGATTCCGCGCCAGGATGCGCTGCACGCCGACATCCGGGTAGCGCTCGCTCCAGCCCGCCATGCTCTCGGCGAACACCGCGTCCTCCGAATCGCGGATCTCGTCCCAGCCGGTGATCGAGGCGTCCAGACCGGCGGACACATCACTCCAGGCGTGCACCGCCATCAGGCCGGCCTTGCGCCGGGAGGCCTCCTCGAAGGCGATCTCCAGCGCGGGCACGCTGGCGGCGGTCCCGTCGACACCGACAACCACCGGCTCGGATGCCGGTTCGGGCGCAGCCGCCGCCGTGGAGTGCACGATCGCGACCGGGCAGTGCGCGTGATGCAGCACCGCGGAGCTCACCGAGCCCAGCAGCCCACGGCTCACCGCACCCAGGCCGCGGTCGCCGACGACGATCAGGCGCGCGGACTTCGACAGCTCCAGCAGATCCGCGACCGCGTGCTGGAAGGTCACCTCCGTGGTGATCACCGGGCCGTCGCCGGGCGCCGCGGCGCGCGCGATCCCGACCGCCTCGGTCAGCACCCGCTCGGCCTCGGTGTTCAGCCAGTCGAAGTCGATACCGGTCCAGGCGAGACCGGGCCCGACGGTCGAAGGACCGGCCACGGAATCGACCAGATGTAGCGGGCAGCCGTACAGCGCCGCGTCGGCCGCCGCCCACGCGACGGCGCGATACGAGATCTCCGATCCGTCGACTCCGACGACGATCGGGGGGTTGGAATCGGCACCATGGGAAGGTGACTGGCTCACGATGTTCTCCTCGGGTTGACTTTCACAGGTTCTGATTCGCCGGATCGCAGGTAGGTGACCACCTCGTCCAGCGGGCGGCGCGGGGTCGGCAGCAACGGCTGCGAACTGGTTGCCGCCCAGCCGACTCGGATGATCATCTGCGGAAAACCGCTGTCGTCGAGCACATCTCGGCTAATGGCTGCGCGAGTATCGGGCAGTTCCAGGGGCTCGGTCAGCGGGCAGGTGGCCATCCCGAACATGGTCGCGGTCAGCAATACCGCGCTGGTGGCCTCACCGGCGCGCAGCCGTGACATCCGATCGTCGGCCCCGGTGGCCAGCACCAGTATCCGTTCCACACCCTCGGTGTCCCGTAGCACCGCTTGCGGCAGACCGGGATTCGCGAACGGCCGTGCCATCGCGTCGAGCGACGCGACCGCACTGCGCGCCGGAACACCCTGGGCCGCAGCGCGTCTGCCGCTCCACCGGGCCAATTCGGAACCGTAGTGGAAATCACGGGCATGCTGCCACGCGGCCCGCTCGAAGGCATGCTCCAGAGCCGCTCGCGCAGAGCTGTTCTCGATGTCGCGGACCACGACACCGCAGGACGCGCCGGCGGCGATCATGGCGGACACCTGCGCCGCAGTGACCTCCCAGGAGGTGTAGCGGCGCCGGTCCGTGCGCCGGTCCTCGATCGCCCGGCTCAGGCGCCGAGGGTCGGTGGCCGGTTCGGCGCGCCGGAATTCGACCGCGGCCAGATGCTCGGGATCCGCCGGATCGGGCAGCCGGTCGATGCGGGCCTCCCAGCCCAGTCCGAGCGCGGCGATACGCAGATGATGCAGGGCCGCACCACAACTCACCAGCAGGTCACGCTGGTCCGGGTCGGTGGCCGGCAGGTGCTGGGTGAGGTCGGCGTAGAGGTGCACGCTGGTGTCCCCGACCCGCCACAGCCATGGCTGGGAGTTGTGTACCGAGGGGGCGCGGACGGCCAGCGCCAGTGCGGCGTGCAGGGTTTCGCGGTCGGGACGCCGAGTCGCCATCGATCGGCCCCTCACCGATTCGCGGTGCGGCGTCCGGCGCCGATACCTCGGGCACCACTGGCGATGAGGGCGTTTCCGCCATGGAAGTTTGCCATGTGTTCAGCTTCCCGTTCTGGCCTCGGTTGCCGAGACTGCCGAAAGGCCCCTGTCGTGGGGCCGTCGGACCGCTGTCTCACTGTTCCGGATGGACGACCATCACCGGGCACTGTGCATGCTGCACCAGGGAATTCGAGGTCGAGCCGAGCAGCAGCCCGCGGAATCCGCCGCGGCCACGGCTGCCGGTGACCACCAGTTGCGCCCGCGTCGACCAGTCGATCAGCACCGCCGCTGGATCCGAGGGATATGTCTGCCGGTTCACCGTCACCTCGGGGTATTTCTCCTGCCAGCCGGCCAGCCGCTCGGCCAGCACTGCGGCTTCGTCCACCGCGATGGTCGGCACGGTCTCGAGGAGGTACGGATAATCGGCGTACTGCCCGGCGTTGACATCCGCCCAGACGTGCACGGCCACCAGTTCCGTACCGCGTTCGGCGGCCTCCTCGAAGGCGGCGGCCAGGGCGGGCTCACTGCCGGGGCTGCCGTCGACACCGACGACGACCGGCCCCTCGGTCCGTACCCTGCCCTCGGGATCCGCGCGCACCACCACGACGGCGCCGTGTGCGTGGCTGGTCACCGCGACCATGATCGATCCCAGATGCGACGACCGTCCGCCCGCACCCGCGTCACCGATCACGACCCGGTACGCGTCGGCGCTGTACCGGATGAGCAGCGGGCTGGGGTCACCGTCGGACACCACGGAGGAGATCCGCAGCTGCGGATGGTGCTGCCGCACCGTGTCGACGGCCTGTCCGGTGTAGACCTCGCCGCGGTTGTGCATCGCTTCGACGACCGGCGTCAGCGAGACGTCGTAACGGCTGTACACCGCGGCCAGCTTGTTCAGCGTGAGTCCGTGCACGATGCGCAGTTCGCGCCCCCGCTGGGCGGCCAGGTCGGCCGCCCACAACAATGCCCGTTCCGACGCCTGCGACCCGTCGACACCGACCACCACGGCAGCCGATGCCAGATGATGCCGATCGTCACTGTCTCGCCGGTCCATCACAACCTCCTGGGATGCTTCCGGCGCTGCGCCGGGTTCCCTTACCGTAGGAAGTACGGTGGGGCCGCCGATGCGGTCGAAGGTCCCGTCCTCGTGGTCCGATCGCCCTGTCCGCCGGTGACGTTCACTCGGCAGGGCCGCGTTCGAGCGGGGGTGTCGTCGCTGCCGCCTGCGCTCGCATCAGCAGTTCGGCCAGGCCGTGTTCGATGCCGGCGCTCAGTACGTCGATGTCGGGGGTACTGTCGTAGTCGCCGGTGATGCCGAACACCAGTTGGTCCGTATAACTGAGAATTGCGATCGTGGTCCGCAGTCGCATGGCGATCGGCATGCAGGGCAACAATTCCAGCACCGGCCGACTGTCGAGGGTGAGCCGGCGCCGAGGTCCCGGCACGTTGGTGGCGAGCGCGGCCACCCCTCGCTGGGGATAGTGCACGACGAACCGCAACGCCCAGGCGACCGCGGGGAACGGTAACCATTCGGCGAGGGCCAGCACTGTCTTCTCCGCCTCGGCCGCACCGCTGTCCCGCTGCGACGCGACCCGCCGGCGCACGGCCACGAGCCGGTCCACCGGATCGTCGACCTCGATCGGCAGTTCGGCGAGCATCGCCGAAACCCGGTTGTCCAGAACGTGTTTCGCACGCTGCCCGCGCATCGACCGCGGAATCAGCACCCGCATCGTGTCCGTCGGAGTCTCGCCGCGCCGGCGCAGCACCGCGCGATAGGCGGCGGTGATCGCGGCCACCGCGACATCGTTGACGGTCGCGCCGAACGCCGCGCCGATGGCCTGTACCTCCGGCAGACCGGCCCGCGCGATCGCGTAGCGGCGTTGCCGGCCGATCGAACCGTTGAACGAGGAGGGTGCGCCGGGCCCCGCGGCGGCCCACACCACCGGCGCCAGGCTGCGCGCCATCGACAAGGCCAAGCCGGGAGCCTGCATCGACAGGCGCAGTGCCCGGCTCGCGAGGTGCAGTGCGCCGAGGCGGCCCGGCGTTGTGGCCGACGGCATTTTCCGACCGGAATCCGTTGAATCGCAGAAGCTTTCGAGTAGAGACACGCCGGAGATCCCGTCGACCATGGCGTGGTGTGCCTGGATCATGATCGCCCAGCGCTCACCGGCGAGGCGTTCGATCACCAGGCACCGCCACAGCGGGCGATCCGGGTCCAGGCGCTGTTCGAGTTCGGAAGCGATCAGTTCCCGGAGTACCCGTTCGTCACCCGGCTCCGGCAGCGCCGTCCAGCGCAGGTGATGATCCGGGTCGAACGCCGGATCGTCCACCCATGCCGGTGCGCCCAGGTCCCACTGGGACCGTCGCACCCGCTGGCGCAGTCGCGGCTGCCGATCGGCGATATCCGCTATCCGGGCTCGCATCCGATCCCGGTCCGGCGGTGTTCCGGCGATCACGGCCACCACGCCGATACCGAGACTGATATGCCGATCGGCCTCCTCCAATTCGAGGAAGCCGGTGTCGAGGGGATGCAGACCGGCCATGACCACGACCTCCACCGGCAACCGTCGGCGGCCTGGCGCTCGACTGGGGAATTGCCGATCCGTTGCGACCATCCTGTCGCGATCCGGGAACGCCGGACAGATACCTTGGTCCTCGCCCGGAGCGACTTCCGACCACGGCGGACCGGGGCAGGCTGCCGATGCCCTTCGGGCCGGACTACTCGCCGGGGTTCGCCTCGACTCGCGGCACGGGTTCCGCCGTGGTCGATTCCACCGTGGTTTCCGGCAGGTCGGCGGCCGTTACCCCGGGGACGGAAGTCCTCGCGAACGGCGGTCGACGGCAGCGACCGGCAGCATCTGACCACGGTCGTCCGGTCGGGGTGGATTGCCACACACGAGTACCGGGCACAGCGCGCGATGCAGCATGTCCCGGCTCGTCGACCCGAGCAGGACCGCCGCGGCGGCGGTGCGGCCCCGGCTGCCGAGCACCAGCATCTGGGCATTCGCCGACCGCGCCGCCAGCACCGCGATCGTGTTGCCGGCTGCGGCCACCGCGTGGACCTCGACATCGGGGAACCGCGCCCGCCAGGGGGCCACGGACCGTGACAGCAGCGCACGTGCCGCCGCGGCGCCGTCCGGCTGGCCCAGCGGGGCGATCCCGGGCGCCCACGCATGGACGGCGACCACTCCCACCTCCAGCGCCGACGCCAGTTCGAATGCACAGCCGACGGCATGATCACCGATCTCGGTCCCGTCGACCCCCACGAGAACGGGATCGTGCCGTGGAATCGGCCGGCCCGCGACGCCCCGCCACACCCCGACCGGGCACTGCGATCCGATGGTCACATGGCTGGTCGTCGGCCCGATCAACCGGGAGTGGTGGACCGACTGCGCGCCCACGATCACCAGCCGCGCCCGTGCGCTCGCCTCGATCAAGGCGGAATCTGCTGGGCCAGAGCATATTCTGCCGTCGATCCGCAGATGGTCGGTGCACGTCCGCGCCAGCGCGACCGCCTGCCCGAGGACGCCGGCGGCGGCCGACGAGGTTGCGAGGACGGCCTGGTGCCGCGGGTGCGGGACCGGCTCGGCGGACAAGACCGTCAGCGAGGTGCGCAGCCCCGCGGCGAGGTACGCTGCCCACCTGACGGCATTCATGGCGGTGGAGGATCCGTCGACCCCGACCACGACGGGACGTCGATCCGGGCCCTCGGCATTGCGGATCACGCTCCCGGCCCGCGCACGACGACGATCGGGCATTCCACCACATGCGCGAGCGCACTGCTGGTCGACCCGATCAGCATGCCGGTGAACCCGCCACGGCCGTGACTGCCCACCACCACCAGCTGTGCTTCCTCCGAGACGTCCAGGATGGCGCGGGTCGGGTGGTCGCGGGCCAGGATCCGGCGCACCGGCACATCGGGGTAGCTCTCGGTCCAACCGGCCATGCTCTCGGCGAACACAGCGTCCTCGGTGTCACGGATGGCATCCCAGCCGCTGATCGAGATGTCCAGCGCGGCGGACATGTCGCTCCAGGCGTGCACCGCGACCAGGCCGACCTTGCGGTGGGACGCCTCCTCGAAGGCCAGCCGCAACGCCGGGATGCTGTTGGCGCTGCCGTCGACACCGACGACCACCGGCCGACCCAGCAGTATCGGATCGGTGGCGGAAATGGAGTGAACCACCACCGCCGGGCAGTGCGCATGCCGGATCACGGCGGACCCGACCGACCCCAGCAGGCCGCGGCCCAGCGCGCCCAGACCGCGGCTGCCGACGACGACCATCCGAACGGTCCGGGACCGCTCCACGAGTTCCCCCACGATATGCCGGGTGGTCACTTCCTTCGTGATCGACAACTCGTCGCCCGGCACGGCCGTCCGTGCGATCCGCTCGGCCTCGGTCAGGATGCGTTCGCCCTCCACGCGCAGCCAGTCCAGCTCCGTCATCATCGCCGCGCCGAAGCCCGGTGGTACCGCGACAGAGGTGATCAGGTGCAACCGGCAGCCGTACAGGGCGGCGTCGGCCGCCGCCCACGCGGCAGCACTGTAGGACACCGCCGACCCGTCGACCGCCGCGATGATCGGCGCCGACGGATCCGGTGTCGGAGGGGCGTTGTGCTCGGTCATGAGAACCTCCTGTCGAAACGGTCCGGACGGGCGTCAGCTGCCCTGCCCGAGCGGATGGTCGTCCAGCGTCCGCCACTGCCGCGTCCACTCGACGTCGTGCAGTCGCAGTACCCGGCGGTGGATCAGTGCGACGAGACCCACGACCGCCGCCCACACCGCCGCCAGCAGCGTGACGCCCGCGCCGATACCGCGCGAGGCGGCCGCGTCCGATCCGAGCGGCGCACTGGTCCACCGCCCGTCACGGTCGACCCAGATCGAAACGGCGTCGCCGGGCCGGGCCGAACGGCCCACGCCGACCACGGCCCGGCCCGGCTGTCCGTGGAAGGTCCAGGACACGGTCGCGTCGGTCTGCGAGAACACATGCCCCGTCATGTCTCCGTGAGACTCCGTCACCGGATTATCCGAGATCGTGGCCGGGATCTGCGTTTTCGCCGCGTTCTCGGCAGCGATGGAGACCTGGGCGGACGCGTACTCCGCGGTCCCGGCCGCACCGGCCACCGGAACCGCGGCCAGCATCACGACCATGGCCACGATGCGGATCACCCCTTCCACCCGGTCCGACGGCCGCATCAGGGGGCTGTGGCTCCACGGCAGTTCTCTCAGGACCCGTACCGGCAGCGATGGGTACCGCGACACGGTGAACACCTCTCTCCATTCCTCGAATCGGTTCACAACCGATGGACGAACTCGTCCACCGGACGGCGCGGCGTCGGTGTCAGCGGCTCCGAACTCGTTGCCGCCCAACCGACTCGGATGATCATCTGGGGAAATCCACTGTCACCGATCACCTCTGTCCGAATGTCGTCCCGGGTGTCGGGCAGTTCCAGTGGCTCGGTCAGCGGGCAGGTCGCCATGCCCAGCGTGGTGGCGGTGAGCAGGACGGCACTGGCGGCCTCACCGGCCCGCAGCCGGGACAGCCGATCGTCGCCGGCGGTGGCGAGCAGCAGCAATCGGTCCGTACCCTCGGTGTCACGCAGAACCGATTGCGGCAGAACGGGATCGGCGAACGACCGGGTCATCGGGTCGGTCGCGACGACCGCGCTGCGGGCCGGGACCCCGGCCGGTTCGGCATGCCGGCCGCTCCAGCGATCCAGTTCCGCCTCGTAACCGGCGTCCCGGGCGTGCTCCCGGGCAGCGCGCTCGAACGCGTGGGTCAGCCGCGCTCTCGCCCCACCGTCCTCGATGTCGTGAACGATCACGCCGCACGCGGCGCCGGCGGCCACCATGGCCGTCACGTGCGCAGCGGGCACCTCCCAGGAGGTGTAGCGACGACGATCGGTGCGCCGGTCCGTGATCGCCCGGCCGAGCCGCACGGCGGCCGCGGTCGGCTGGGCCGCACGGAACTCGACGGCGGCCAGATGGTCCGGATCATCCGGATTCGGCAATCGGTGAACAACGGGCTTCCAGCCGAGCCCCTGCGCCGCGACCTGGAGATGGTGCAGCATCGCACCGCAGCTCAGAATCAGGTCGCGGCCGTCGGGATCGGTGTGCGACAACTGCCGCCCGGTATCGGCGTACAGCTGGACGGTCTTGTCACCCACTCGCCACAGCCAAGGCTGGGTGTTGTGCACCGAGGGCGCGCGTGCCGCCAGCGCGAGCGCTGAGCGGAGCGTCTCGTGGTCGGGATGTGTGATGGTCATCGTGGCTCCAGCAGGCCGGCCGGTCGCATCCGGTATGTCCCGAATGCCTCTTCCGAACTCAGCATCGCGCGTGGGCCCGGTCCGCGGGGACGGCCGAAAGTCACCGACAACGAGGACATGGGGCACGACCGAGGTCGCAACCAGCCACAACCCTCAGCCTGATCACATGCGCATCATCGCCCGGAACGAAGCCGCCGCGTGCCACCGAGCGGCCGAGGGTCCCCCGGACCCCGATGGCCGTGCATCGCACGGGACCAGGCTGCGGCCAACCACTCACCTGAGCACCGATTTCAGCCGAGTCAGGCGCTCTCGAGCGTGCCGTCGAGCCGCCTAGAACGTCCAGCGTGTGGTGCCGCCGGGCGCGACGGTGGACACCGATACCGCCGACCGGGGCGCGATCCGGTAGATGTACCAGGGTGCCGGACCGGTCGCGGGCGCGTTGAACGGCGCCGTCAGCCCTGTCCCGGATTCGTCCACTTCACACGGCCAGCCACCCTCGGCCCAGATCGCCGCGATGCGCCCGACCGTGGCCGGGTCGGAGATCTTCTCGGCCGTCCCGTTGATGACGAGATCGAATTCGTTCGCCGAGACGCTCACGGAGCAGCGCGGGTCGCGCGTCACGTTCCTCCCCTTCTGGGTGGCGTCGCCTGTTTGAAACCAGTACGTGCCGTCGACCCATACTGCGCCGACCGCGGTGACATGTGGCGTTCCGTCGGCGTTGATCGTGGTGAGCCAGGTCGTGTGCCTGGTAGGCCCGCCGCTTTCCGGTGCCTGATCAATGTCGCGGCCGAGCACCGCCGTGACGCCGTCCCAGTTCTGGATCTGCATCCCGTTGGAGTCGTCGAGATTCCTGGCTTTCATCGCTCATCCTTTCCGCGGTTTACCCGGGTAGACGACTCCCGCCGGCCGAACTCATCGCGGGACCAGGCTCATCCCACCCTGCGAATATGCCATATGGCCGCTGGCCCGACGAAGCGGTTGTCCGGCGCAGCACGACGAGATCCGGTCCGGGAAATCAGGACCGATTCGAGATGGGTGGCATACAACTGCCAGGCGGATGTCAGTGGGTCGCCGGTGCGAATGCGCCGTGAAGTTCGGCGGCGACCACCGCGGTTCGTCGTTGCTGCCGTGGCGCCGACACCGGTGACGGTGCCGACGTTGCGGGCCGACACGATGGTCACCGAGGAGAACAGGAGCAGGATCAGTCGTCGTCGTTGTCGTCGGCCTGTTCCCGCTGCTGCTGCTGGATCTGGCAGGCCCAGACGGGCATGGCGTCGAGGCACTTCTGCCAGATCCCGGGTTCGTCGGCGGACTCGACGTTCGAGGTCGCGATGCCGGCGGCGATCCCCGCTCCCAGCAGTGCGCCGGACACGCATCCGACCGGAATGGTCACGAGCTCGATCGGTGGCAGGGCCAGACCGGTGATCGCCCCGAACACGCAACCCGGCACGACACCGGCTGCGGCACCGGCCAATCCCGCACTCGCCGCCGCCGCGTTCTCCTGATTCTGTTCGTCGGCGACAGCGCTCTCGTAGTCGTCCAGGGCATCGACCGGATGTACCGCCGCGACCGAAGCAGACGGCGCGACAACCGTTTCCGCACTCGCCGTCCCCGCCGCGACCGCTGCCGCGGCCGCCGTCGACACCAGCACCACCACGAGGTGACCGATCCTCATGACCATGTCCTCCCTGCCGAATCCCGTTTCCGCACAGTGGGAAACGGTAGGGACCGCTGCCACCCTACCGATCACAGGTTTGTCAGCGCGCCCGTTGCTTCGATCGCGTTTTTCATCTCGGCGATGCCGATCCGGGTGCGGATGTGGATCTCGGGCGCGACGGCATCGGGCAGGACGTCGGTCGTCCACGCTGGAAGCCGGTTGCCCGCGTCGCCGCCCGGTGACAACCGGTGGCGACCCGGGCGAGTATTCCGGATTACAGCACGCGCAGCCTGGGGGCGAGGTCGCGTTCGAACATGCGCAGGAAGCGCTGCTGGTCGTGGCCGGGGGCGTGGAAGACCAAGTGGTTCAGGCCCGCCGCGATGTACGGCTGGATCTGTGCCACGGCCTGGTCCGGATCCGAGGCGACGATCCAGCGCTTGGCGACCTGCTCGATCGGCAGGGCGTCGGCGGCGGCCTCCATCTCGATCGGGTCGGTGATGGAGTGCTTCTGCTCGGCGGTCAGCGACAGTGGCGCCCAGAAACGCGTATTCTGAAGTGCCAGTCCGGGATCGGTGTCGTAGGAGATCTTGATCTCGATCATGCGGTCGATGTCGTCGAGGGTGCGGCCCGCCTTCGCCACTCCCTCGGTCACCGCGGGCATCAGCTTCTCGGTGTAGAGATCCATGCCCTTGCCGGAGGTGCAGATGAATCCGTCACCGGCCCGGCCCGCGTAACGGGCCACCACCGGGCCGCCCGCGGCGATGTACACCGGGATGCCGCGTGTGGGCACGTCGTAGATCGAGGCGCCGACACACGTGTAGTACTCGCCGTCGAAGTCGACACGCTCACCGGTCCACAGCGCCCGCATGAGTTCCACGGATTCGCGCAGCCGCGCGAAACGCTCCGTGAACTCCGGCCATTCGCCCTTGTACCCGGTGGCGATCTCGTTGAGCGCCTCGCCGGTGCCGACACCGAGCATGATGCGATCCGGGTACAGGCAGCCCATGGTGGCGAACGCCTGCGCGATCACCGCCGGGTTGTAGCGGAAGGTCGGCGTCAGCACCGAGGTGCCGAGCCGGATGCGGCGGGTGCGCTCCCCCGCCGCGACCAGGAACGCCAGCGAGAAGGGCGCGTGCCCGCCGTGGTGCCGCCAGGGCTGGAAGTGGTCCGAGACCGTCACGCTGTCGAAGCCGTGTTCCTCGGCGGCGACGGCCAGTTCCACCAGTTCCCGCGGCCCGAACTGTTCCGCCGACGCCTTGAGGCCGAGTGTCACGCTCACTGATCGGTCCGGACTTCGCTGCGATCTCCGCTCCACAGCGTGTGGTAGTTGCCTTCGGCGTCGACGCGCTCATAGGTGTGCGCACCGAAGAAGTCGCGCTGCCCCTGGGTGAGGGCCGCGGGCAGCCGCTCGGCGCGCAGAGCGTCGTAGTAGGACAGCGAGGAGCCGAAGGCCGGCACCGGGATACCCAGCTGGACCGCGGTGGACACCACCCGGCGCCAGCTGTCGACGCCCTGTTCGATGGCCTCGCGGAAGTAGGGGGCCAGGATCAGGCTCGGCAGGTGCGGGTCGGCCTCGTAGGCCTCCTTGATGCGATCGAGGAACCGCGCCCGGATGATGCAGCCACCGCGCCAGATGGTGGCCAGGTCGCCCGGGTGCAGGTTCCAGTCGTATTCGGCGCTGCCCGCGGCGATCTGGTCGAAGCCCTGCGCGTAGGCGACGATCTTCGACGCGTACAGCGCGCGCCGGATGTCCTCGGTGAATTGCGCCGCGTCGCCGGGCTTTTCCGCCAGGCTACCGGCGGCCAGGCCGTGCGCGGCCTTGCGCTGCGCGCGCGAGCCGGACAGTGCGCGGGCGAAGACCGCCTCGGCGATGCCGGTCACGGGGATACCGAGATCGAGGGCGGACTTGACCGTCCACCGGCCGGTGCCCTTCTGCTCGGCGGCATCGACGATCACGTCGACCAGCGGCTTGCCGGTCTTCGCGTCGACCTGCTGGAGCACCTGCGCGGTGATCTCCACCAGATAGCTTTCCAGCTCACCGGAATTCCACTGCGTGAACACCTCGGCGATCTCCGGCGCGCTCGCGCCGAGCGCGTCGCGCAGCAGGTGGTAGGCCTCACCGATGAGCTGCATGTCGGCGTACTCGATACCGTTGTGCACCATCTTCACGAAGTGACCGGACCCGTCCGGGCCGATATGGGTGCAGCACGGCACCCCGTCGACCTTCGCGGCGACCGATTCCAGCAGCGGCCCCAGCGATTCGTAGGACTCCTTCGGACCACCCGGCATGATCGCGGGCCCGTTCAGCGCGCCCTCCTCACCACCGGAGATACCCGCGCCGACGAAATTCAGCCCGCGCGCGGCCATCGCGGCCTCGCGCCGGATGGTGTCGGTGTACAGCGCGTTACCGCCGTCGATGATGATGTCGCCGGGCTCCATCACCGCCGCGAGCTCCTCGATCACCGCGTCGGTGGCCGCGCCCGCCTTCACCATGATCAGCACCCGCCGCGGCTTCTCCAGCGCGCCGACGAACTCCTCGATCGTCTCGGTGCGGACGAATTCGCCGTCGCCGCCGTGTTCGGCGAGCAGGGCATCGGTCTTGGCCACACTGCGGTTGTGCAGAGCGACGGTATAACCGTTCCGCGCGAAGTTGCGGGCGATGTTGCTGCCCATGACGGCAAGACCCGTCACACCGATCTGAGCAATGGCACCTGAGGAAGTCATGATCCAGATCCTTTCATCCGAGGGTCGTGAGGGAACGGTCGGCCGTGACCGACTGCCGGTTCACACACGGCGGCCTCGGCGCCCGATCCCGGGAAGCGGCCCGTCGCTGATCCGCTGCCCGGATGCGGCCTACCACCCGTTCCAGTGGGTGAGCCGCTCGGCGGGCAGGCGCTGCGCCGGCCGGAAATCGGTGCCCTGCGTGTACCCGATCGGGAACAGCCCGCCCTGGCTGTACCGGTCGAACGGGATACCGAGCAGATCGGCGGCCCGCTTCTCCCCGTCACCGACGAGATGCAGTGTCGTCCACGCCGACCCGAGTCCGCGCGACCGCAACGCCAGCATGAAACTCCACACCGCGGGCAGCAGCGAACCCCAGAAACCCGCGCTGGACCCACCGGCATTGTCCACCCGGCCCTCCAGGCACGGGATCAGCATGACCGGCACCTCGTGGAGATGATCGTTGAGATACCGCGCCGAGTCGTACACCCGAGGCCGGCTCAGATCCCGCTCGTCCCCGAACGCGGGCTTCGGCGCATCGAGATACGGCGTCGCATACGTCCGATAGATGTCGGCCAGCGCCTTCTTCTGCTCGGCATCCTCGACGAATACCCACTGCCACCCTTGGGAATTCGAACCCGTCGGCGCCTGCAACGCCAATTCCAGGCACTCCAGCAACACCTCCCGCGGCACCGGCCGACCGAGATCCAGCCGCTTACGCACCGAACGCGTGGTGGACAGAACTTCATCGACGGACAGATTCAACGCGTTCCCGATAGTCATTCCGCCATCCTTTCGCGGGCCCACGTCACAGGCAAGCTCCCCGGATGTGAGCCGCTCCTCGCCGTACGCACGCCGGCGAAGTGTCAGCGGGCGGCGGCTGTGCCGGGCGATCGGGGCTGATGATTAACTCGTCGGGGCGGCGGTGTGTGTATACCGCGGCGTATCGAACAGGCTCGACGGCCTGCCGTGCGGAGGTCCGGAGGCGATCATGACGATTCTCGATGAGGGTGGGCGCAGCGCGGCGTTCTCGGCGGGGATCGCGGTCAGCCCGATCGGGGAGAACGCGTTTCGGGGGGCGGCGCAGGCGGGGGCGCGGCGGCGGACGTACGGGGGGCGGATCGCGGCGCAGGCGTTGCTGGCCGCGGGGGCGACGGTGGCAGCCGATCGGCCTGTCCACTCGGCGCAGACGTCCTTTCTGCTGCCGGGTGACACCTCGGTGCCGATGGATTTCGCGGTGGGGGTGCTGCGGGACGGTGAGTCCTTCTCGACCCGCAGTGTCGAGGCGGTCCAGGGTGGGCGGGTGATCTTCACGATGGTCGCGTCGTTCCATCGGCGGGAGACCGGGGTCGGGCATCAGGTGGCCGGGCTCGACGGGCCCGGTCCCGAGGAACTCGCCGAGGTCACCGACACCTTCGCCGACGATGCGGACACTCTGCGCTGGGCCCTCGGGCTGATGAACACCATCGGCGCCGAGGTCCGGTTCCCGGAACTTCCGGTCCGGGCGTACGCGGCGCGCGGTGAGACCACGCCGCCACGCCAGAGCGTGTGGATGCGTACCACCGGCGCGGTGTCCGACGACGAACTGGGGCAGGCCGCCGGGGTGATGTACCTCAGCGACGCGCTGCTGCTGTCGGCCGCGCTGGGGCCGCACGGACGGACCTTCCAGGACGGCGGAATCCAGTTCGCCACCCTCACCCATTCCGTCTGGTTCCATGCCCCGCTGCGGGTGGACGACTGGTTCCGGTACGACCAGAGCAGCCGCTGGTCCGGCGCGGCGCGGGCGCTGTGCCACGGCGAGATGCTCGACCGCTCCGGGCGGCTGTGCGCCACCACCGCTCAGGAGGGTCTGCTGCGCACGCGGTGAGCTCCGCGCGTAGCCGGAAATTACGGCAGGGCAATGTATTTGGTCTCGAGGTATTCGTCGATGCCCTCACGGCCGCCCTCCCGGCCCAGGCCGGATTCCTTCACACCGCCGAACGGAGCGGCGACGTCGGAGATCACGCCGCGGTTGACGCCGACCATGCCCGACTCGATCCGCTCGGCGACGCGCAGCGCCCGCTCGAGACTCTCGGTGTAGATGTAGGCGGCCAAACCGTATTCGGTGTCGTTGGCGGCGGCGATACCTTCCTCCTCACCGTCGAAGCCGATGACGGCGGCCACCGGGCCGAAGATCTCCTCCCGCAGGATTCTG
This sequence comes from Nocardia sp. alder85J, assembly GCF_020176955.2. Lineage (GTDB taxonomy): Bacteria > Actinomycetota > Actinomycetes > Mycobacteriales > Mycobacteriaceae > Nocardia. The sequence goes on along the minus strand of NZ_JAIUCZ020000002.1, from coordinate 530,902 downwards.
GCATCCGCGGGCAGATCGGCCAGGACGGTCGGCTCGTAGTAGTAGCCGATCTCGCCGGTGCGCGCGCCGCCGGTGGTGAGGACGGCGCCCTTCGCGACGGCGTCGTCGACCAGCTCGGCGACCGCATCGCGCTGCTTCTCGCTGACCAGCGGGCCGACCTGCACATCGGGCCGGTCCCCCGGGCCCAGCGTCAGCGACTTCATCGAATCCGTCAGGCGCGCGGTGAATTCCGCGCGCACCCGATTGTCGACGTGGAAACGGTTCGCCGCGGTACACGCCTCACCGATGTTGCGCATCTTCGCCAGCATCGCACCGGCCACCGCGGCATCGAGATCGGCATCGTCGAACACCACGAACGGCGCATTGCCGCCGAGCTCCATCGAACTGCGCAGCAGACGGTCGGCGGCCTTGGCCTGCAACAGCTTTCCGACCTTCGTCGAACCGGTGAAGGTGATCTTCCGGAGCCGATCGTCGCGCAGCAGCGGCTCGGTCAGACCGGCGGAGTTCGAGGTCGGCAGGATCGACACCACCCCCGCCGGAACACCCGCCTCGGCGAGCACCTGCCCGAGCAGAAGCATCGTCAGCGGGGTCTCGGCGGCCGGTTTCACCACCATCGTGCAGCCCGCGGCCAGCGCGGGGGCGAGCTTGCGAGTTCCCATGGCCAGCGGGAAGTTCCACGGCAGGATCGCGAGGGTGGGACCGACGGGCTGCTTGGTCACCAGGATGCGGCCCCTGCCCGACGGCGAGGGCGCGTAGCGGCCGCTGATCCGCACGGCCTCCTCGGCGAACCAGCGCAGGAATTCCGCGCCGTAGGTCACCTCGCCGTAGGACTCGGCCAGCGGCTTGCCCATCTCCAGCGTCATCAGCAGCGCGAAGTCGTCGGCCGCGGCGATCACCAGTTCCCATGCCCGGCGCAGGATCTCGGAACGCTCACGGGCCGGGGTGGCAGCCCAGCCGGCCTGCGCCGCGACCGCCGCGTCCAGGGCGGCCCGGCCGTCGTCGGCGCTCGCGTCCGCGACCTCCGCCAGCACCTCGCCCGTCGCCGGATTGCGGACCGCGAACGTGCGGCCGGTCCGCACCTGTGTACCGGCCAGCCACAGCCCGGTGGGCACGTCGATCGGCAGCGCCCTCGTGTCCGACATACGTCAGTTCTCCTTCACACCAGTGTGGTTGCCCGCGCACAGCGCCTGTTCGAGGACGTCCAGTCCGTCGGACAGCAATTCGTCGCCGATCACCAGCGGCGGGAGCAGGCGGATCACGTTGCCGTAGCTGCCGCAGGTGAGGATCACGACACCCCGGGCGAGCGCCTCGGCGGCAACCGCTTTCGCCAGTTCCGGCGCGGGGTCGGCGCCGCCGGGGCGGACCAGTTCGACGGCGAGCATCGCCCCGCGCCCGCGCACATCGCCGATGATGTCCAATTCCTTTGCCAGCGTGCGCAATCGAGGCAGCGCGAGCTGCTCGATCCGGCGGGCACGGGCCGGGAGATCCTCGGTGCGCATCACGTCGATCGTCGCCAGGGCCGCCGCGCAGGCGACGGGATTGCCGCCGTAGGTGCCGCCGAGCCCGCCGGGGTGCACGGCGTCGAGCAGTTCCGCGCGGCCGGTGATCGCCGCCAGCGGCATACCGCCCGCGATCCCCTTCGCCATGGTCACGATGTCGGGCACGACGCCCTCGTGCTCGCTGGCGAACCATGCACCGGTACGGGCGAATCCGGTCTGCACCTCGTCGGCGATGAACACCACCCCGTGCGCGGCGGCCCATTGCGCCAGTGCCGGAAGGAATCCCGGGGCGGGCACGATGAAACCGCCCTCGCCCTGGATCGGTTCGATGATCACCGCGGCGACGGAGTCGGCGCCGATCTGGCGTTCGATCAGCTCGACGGCCCGCGCCGCGGCCTGCGCGCCGGACAGTCCGGGCCGATCGCGGTACGGGTAGGACATCGGCATGCGGTAGATCTCGGGGGTGAACGGCCCGAAATGGGACTTGTACGGCGACGCCTTGGCGGTCAGCGCCATGGTGAGATTGGTCCGCCCGTGGTAAGCGTGATCGAAGGCCACCACCGCGCCGCGGCCGGTCACCGACCGCGCCACCTTGATCGCATTCTCCACCGCCTCGGCGCCGGAATTGAACAGGGCACTGCGCTTGGCGTGATCGCCGGGTGTCAGCGCCGCCAGCTCCTCGGCCACCTGGATATAGCCCTCGTACGGCGTCACCATGAAGCAGGTGTGGGTGAACCGCGCGGCCTGCGCGGCGACGGCGGCCGCGACCGCGGGGTGCGAGGCGCCGACCCCGGTCACCGCGATACCCGACCCGAGATCGATCAGCGAGTTGCCGTCGACGTCGAGGATGATCCCGCCGTCGGCATCGGCGGCGTACACCGGCACCGACGAGCCGACCCCCGCGGCGACGACCGCGGCCCGGCGGGTGGTCAGCGCCTGTGACCGCGGGCCCGGCAGCGCGGTGACGAGGGAGCGCCTCTGCGGCAGTCGCTGGGTCATCGGTGGCTCCTGTCGGGTTGGGGTGCGATATGCAGAGTCTGTTCCACCGCGCAGACCTGCGGATAGTGCCTTTCTGTACAATTTCGAGCCGTGAGCACTCCGTTTCGTCCAGCCGGACCGCACGACGCCGCGGCGTCCGGCGGAGACCATCGGTGACACCGGCGGTCTCGCTGCGCTGGGTGCTCGCGCAATCCGATCTGGGATTGCGCCTGCGCAGCGGTGATCAGGGGTTGGACCACCCGATCGACCTGGTCCTGACCACCGAACTCAGCGAGCCCTTCCCGTGGCTGGCGGGCGGCGAGCTGGTGCTCACCACCGGTCTGCGACTACCGGCCTCGCGCCACGGCCGCACCGCCTATCTTCACGGACTCCAGGCCTGTGGTGTGGCCGGGCTCGGATTCGGTACCGGTTTGTCGCATCCGGAGATCCCCGCCGACGTGATCCGGGCCGCCGACCGGATCGGCCTGCCGCTGCTCGAGGTCCCGCTGCCGACCCCGTTCGCCGCCATCATCCGGCGGGTCTCCGAACGGCTGGCCGAACTGCGCTACGAGGAGGCCCTGCGCGCCTCCCGCGCCCAGCCCCGGATCACCCGGGCCGTGGTGGACGACGGTGCACCGGCGGTCGTCCGGGAACTTGCCACCGCACTGGACGGGCGGATCGTGATGCTCGATCGGGCCGGCGCGGTCCTGCACGCGGACCGGGACGACTCGACCCCGGAACTACCGGCCGAGGTCGAGTCCGCCGACAGCGGTGTGTCGACCGATTCGCGCGGCGAGACGGTGACCTGGCAGCAGATCGCCGTGGGCCGCAGGCGCTACGGGGTGCTGATCGCGATCACCGGGGCGCCGCTGAGCAATGTGGGCCGAATCCTGCTGGGGCACGCCGGATCTCTGCTCGCCCTCGATTTCGCGAAGTCGGCCCGGCTCGCCTCCGCCCAACAGGCCCTGAACACCCGGGCCCTCGCCACCGCACTGGGCACGGACCCGGGCTCGCCGGACATCCCGGACCCTCTCATGGCCGCGGCCGATCCCCGGGGCCGGATCCGGGTATTGGTCACGACCTGCCCGACCGATGCGGAAACCGCTGCCCTGCAACAGGATATCTCCGACGCCTTCGAGGACACCGAACTGTCCCGATTCACCACCGTGGCCGGACGCCGGACCATCGTGGTGCTGCCGGCCTCCGACGGCGTGCCGTTCGCGCACCGACTGTCGGACCGGATCCGCGACCCGCTGCGGCGAGCGGTCCGCATCGGGATCAGCGCGGCGCATCCGCTCGCCCGGCTGGCCGACGCCGTCGATGCCGCGACCCTGGCCGCCGCGGCGGCCGTACCCGGCACCGCCCCAGTGGAATTCGGCGCCACGATCGGCACCGCCCTGCTGGCGTCGACAGCCGGCCGGGACGTGCTGGACACCATCGCCACCGTGCTGGATCCTCTGCTCGAACACGACCGGGAGCACGGCAGCGACCTGTTCGGATCGCTGCGCGCCTTCCTGGAGGCCAACGGCCACTGGGAGTCCGCGGCCGCCGAACTCGGTGTGCACCGGCACACGATGCGCAGCCGCCTCGCCACCGTCCGGTCGATTCTCGACTGCGATCTCGACCTCGCCCGCGTCCGCGCGGAACTGCTGCTGGCGATCCTGTCCCACAGCACTCGAACCGGGTGAGGGCCCGCCACCGGTGGGAGTTCCGCTGTGCGGCAGCGTATTCTGCAATACAACCCGCCCGGCGACGATCCGTCCATCCTGCCGGACCAGACCGGACCGGACCCTCGCAGCCGGGTCCGGATGCGAGGGATTCCCCTTCGGGTCAACAGGTTCCGGCGATACCCGCACTGGTGAAGACGGCGAGCTGTTCCACGAAATCGGGGTCGAGGCCGGACTCGCGCAGTGGTCGCCCGTACACAGGCTGGTCGACCCGGGTGAGTGTCTCGAGCATGCTGAGCATGCCGAGCACCACCCGGCGGCGGCCGCCCGCGGTCGGCGCGTCCCCGAGTGCCCGCTGGGTGACCTCGGTGAACAGCCGCGACACGCCGGGATCGAAGCCCGGGACGAAGTGGGCGAAGTCCTCGGTCTGGCTGAAGGTCAGGAAGACCCGCATCCAGCGCACGCCCACGACGGGTTCGCGCTCGATGAGTTCGACGATGGGTGTCAGCAGGGCGTCGACGGCCTCGCGCACGGTGACGGCTCCCGCCCTGTCGCGCAACGGGATCAGGCGTTCGGTGATGCTCGCCGAGATCGCGCCGGACCGGCGGCGGACGACGGCCTCGAGCAGGCTGCGCTTGGTCGGGAAGTGGTACGACAGCGCGCGCGGCGCGATATTCGCCTCCCTCGCGATAGCGCGCAGCGAGACGGCGTCCGGATTGGTGTGCCCGGCCATCGCCTCGGTGACGTCGAGGATGAGTTCACGCACGTCGACATCGCTGCGCGGTCCCCGGCGCCTGGACCCCTGCTCGCTCATGGCACCTCGCTGTCGTATCCCGTCGTGGTTCCGGCCACCGTTCGACGGGATCGACCGGTCAGCCGCGTATCACTTGCCGAGCGGGTTCTGCGTGATGTACTTCCCCTGCTCGACCTGCGGCGGCCACAGGGTGGACGGCAGGTCCGCATAACGGTAGTGCCCCGGCATATCCATCCCCTTCTGCCCGATCCGTTGCAGGAATGCCTCGGGCGCCTTCCCGGACTTCGCGATCGTCAGGAAGGTGTGCGCGGTCGAGCCGAGATCGAACCAGTCGCGCTGCCACGCGAAGCGGATCCTGCCGTCGGTCTCGTCGCGGGCGATCCCGAACCAGCTGCCGCCGATCCCCCGGATCTCGATCTCCTGCCCGTCGTCGTCGCGAATGCCCGAGCGCTGCTTCCAGAAGCCGATGATCATGGCGTTCTCCTCGTCGAGGACGGTGGCCATGTAGTCGTAGTGCCAGCCGTCGAGCCCCGCCATCTCGGTGCCGAGCGCGTAGCGGCGGATCTCCTCGCGGCCGACGGCCATGAAGTGCTCGTCGGGGGTGAACATCCAGCCGTAGGTGGCGTCGGCCAGATAGGAATCGGCCAGGATCCCCCAGTCGCCGGTGCGCTCGGCCTCGCGGTTCACCTCCAGCCATTCCTCCCAGAACCCCTTGATGTCCGCGCGGGTGAAGGTGTCGCTCATGGTGTTCCTCTCGTGAACCGGGGGCCGTGGATCGGGACGACCGGACTCGCTGCCATCCTGATGGACCACGACAGATTTAGTCAAGTGAGGAAATAGCGCCTCCCGGCGGACATCGGGGCCCGTCGCGCGGCTATTTCATGTGCGACAGCAGGCCGAGTTCCTCGTGCAGAGCGCCGTCCTGACCGAGGGCGCGGAAGTCCGCCTCCACCTCGGTGCGGTCGAGCCTGCCCCGCGCGGACCGCCTCGTAGCGCACATACGACCACAGGAACACGTCGAGATTGTCGAAGCGAGTGGCTTCCTCGAGCACTTCCTCCTCGTGGAACCAGAGCGCGACCTGGCCGTTGGTCAAGACGCAGAACAGGTTTCCGCCGCCGTCGGCGCCGACGGAGTAGACATCAGCGTCGGTCAGTTCGGTCTCGTAGTCCGAATCCAGTATGCGGCAGTCGTTCTCGGCAAACCCGAAGCCGTAGGACCAGTCGCGGATATCGAGGATCTCCGGCATCGCACCCGAGCGGACCCGCCGATCCAGCGCGGCCAACGCGGCGGCGTCGGCGGGCTTCAGCCGGGCGAGAAACGGTGTCACCGACCGGGTTTCCTCCGGAACCTCGATCGGGGCGGCGTCGGAGAACCAGCGGGTGAGATCGGCGTCGAGATCCCGGTCGATATAGCCGACGAGGTCGGCGAGAGAGAGCGTCACGCGAGGATCGTAAACGGCGGGGAGCACATCGGGCCGGTGCCGAGACTCGGGTGGCCGCACCGTGATCCGCACCACGCGCCGGCACGCCGTCGTCCCTGGACGGCCTGGCCGACGCCCTGGTCGCCACCGCGGTGGCGGAGGGTGTGGAAACCTCCGGCCCGGCAGCACATCCGATACTCAGGACCGGATGAATTCCAGCAGGTCCTTGTTGATCGTCTCGGCCTGGGTGGTCGGCATCCCGTGCGGGAAGCCGGGATACGTCTTCAGCGTGCCGTTCTGCACCAGTTCCACGGCGCGCGGGCCGGAGGTGGCGTAGGGCACGATCTGGTCGGCGTCACCGTTCATGACCAGGACCGGCACGGTGATCTTCTTCAGATCGTCGGTGTAGTCCTCGCGGATGAACGCGAAGATGCACTCGTACTGCCCCTTCGCGCCGCCCATCATGCCCTGCCGCCACCAGTTCGCGATGACGGCCTCCGACGGCTCCACGCCCGGCTGATCGAAGTTGTAGAACGGTCCCGAGGGCACGGCCCGGTAGAACTCCGAGCGGTTCGCCGCCAGCGCGGCCTGCAAACCCTCGAAGCAGATCGCCAAGCTCAGCCGGGTGTCACCGGCGACGGTGTACGCGCAGTGCGGCGGTAAGCAGGGGCTGCTGCGCTCGCTCATGGACGACTGGACGCAGGCTCCGCTGATCACCGACGCGCAGCAGCAGTTGATCACCGGTGACGATGCCGCGCAGACCATGGCGGCGCTCGGCACCGCTTATCTCCGGATCACCAAGCAGTGGGGCGACATCATCCAGGTGGTGATCGACACCGCGCCGCACGACGACGAATCCGGGGCGGTGCTCGCCACCGCGCAGCGGCGGCACAACCGCAGCCTCACCGCCGTCTGCCGTCATCTCGCGAGCATCGGCGCACTGCGCGACGACGTCGACGCGCCGCTGGCCGGCCGGATCATCACCTACTACTACGGCATCGACGGCCTGCTGCGGACCCGCAGGGTGTTCGGCTGGTCGCTGGAGCGTGCGAACGAGTGGCTGCTGGCTCACACCTCCGCGGCGGTCCTGCGGTCACCGGGCGAGCCGCCGAACCGGAACTGACCGGGGGCCGGCCGAGCGGACTGGAGCGCGTCGCCCTCGATATCGAAATTCGGCACGATCTTGTCGAACCACCGTGAGTGCCACCACATCCGGCGGCCGAGCAGGCTCATCACCGCCGGGATCAGGGTCAGCCGGACGACGAACGCGTCGAGGAACACCCCGACCGCCAGGGACAGTCCGATCGACTTGATGATCGGATCGCCGGCGGTCAGGAAGGCGATGAACACGCCGAACATGATCAGTGCCGCGGCGGTGACCACCCGGGCCGACAGTCCGACCCCGTTGCGCACCGCGTCCTGCGCGTCGCCGGTGCCGCCGTACTCCTCCTTGATCCGGGAGACGACGAAAACCTCGTAGTCGCTGGACAATCCGAAGACGATGCCGAGCACGATGATCGGCAGGAAGCTGATCGTCTCGCCCGGGGTGATGCCGAGCAGGCTTGCGCCCCAGCCCCATTGGAACACCGCGACCTGGATTCCGATGGCCGCGAACACCGACAGCAGGAATCCGGCGATCGAGGTGAGCGGCACCAGCGCGGCCCGGAAGGCGATGGTGAGCAGGACGAACGCGAGTCCGACGACCACCACCAGGAAGACCGGCAGGGCCGAGGCCAATTTGCCGGAGGTGTCGATGTTGGAGGACGTGGTGCCGCCCACCATGAGGGTGGCGCCGGTGCCGCCCGCGATGGTCGCGCGATCCTGCCGGATCCGCCGGACCAGGTCCGCGGTGGCCGGTTCGTTCGGTCCGGTGGACGGGATGACCTGGATCAGCGCGGTGCCGCCGCGAGACGGGCCGGGGCCCGCGGCGACCACGCCGGGTTCGTGCTGGAGGTTCGACACCAGCACCGGCAGCGCGGCGGCGGGGTCGGCGTTCGGCGGCAGGTCCGCCACCACCAGCAGCGGCCCGTTGAAACCGGGGCCGAGGTGGGCGGCGGTGAGGTCGTAGGCCCGGCGCGAGGTGTTGGATTCCGGCTGGGACGCACCGCTGGGCAGCCCCAGATGGATGCCGAGTGTGGGCAGACCCGCCGCGATCAGCAGGGCCGCGCCGGCGAGCAGCAGCGGCAGCTGGAACCGGACCACGAAGCGGGCCCAGCGGGCGCCGAGCGTGCGGTGCGGGGCGAAGGCGGCGGTCCGGGCGACCTGCCGCGCGCGGCCGGGACGCAGCGGGGTGGGGATGAACCTCGCGACCCGGTCACCGGCGAATCCCAGCAGCGCCGGCAGCAGCGTCACCGCGATGAGCAGCGCGACCAGCACCGACCCCGCGGCGGCCAGGCCCATGGCGGTCAGGAACGGGATGCCCACGACCGACAGGCCGCACAGCGCGATGATCACGGTGACCGCCGCGAACACCACCGCACCGCCCGCGGTGCCGACCGCCAGCGCGGCCGCCTCGGGTAGCGGGATGTGGCGGAGCACGTTGGTGCGATACCGGTTCAGGATGAACAGCGCGTAGTCGATCCCGCACGACAGTCCGAGCATCAGGGCCAGCGACAGCGCCGCCGACGGCATGTGCACCACCGCGGCGGCCGCGTAGATCCCGAGCGCGCCGATACCGACGCCGACAGAGGCCGTGATGATCGGCAGTCCGGCGGCGACGACGGCACCGAAGGTGACCAGCAGGATCACGAAGGCGGCGAGGATGCCGATGATCTCCGGAATCTCCGGCACCTTCACCTGATATCCGGGATACGCGCTGCCGGAGTATTCGACCTGCACGCCGGCGGACCGCGCCGGTGTCATCGCCGTCTGCAACGCGTTCAGCGACGACTCCTCCACCTCACCGGGCGGGTCCGACCACTGCACGGTGGCCAGCCCGAGGCGGCCGTCCGGCGACAGCTGCCGCGTCTGTTCGGGGGTCGCCACCGCGGCCACGTGCGGCACCGCGCGCAGGCCCGCCAGCGCCGCGTCGATGGCGGCCGCGACCGCGGGATCGAAGACCCTGGCGCCGGCGCCGGTCGCGAACACGATCTGGGTCTGCGCTCCGCCGTATTCCGGCATCGTCTGCCGCAGGTGCTCGACAGCGCGCTGGGATTCGGTGCCCGGAATCGTGAAATCGTCCGTCGGCCGCCCGCCCGCCGTCAGCCCCGCGATCGCCATGGCCGCGAGGATCACCAGCCAGACGATCGACACCGGCCATCGGTGCCGAAAGCTGAAGGCGCCGAGAGCGTACAGATAACGCGACATCACGTGCCTCCTGGGAAGTACGAGCCGGAATCCGCGGCTTCCACTGTGCACTGCCCCGCGCGCTACCGGGCTACCCGCCGCCTTCCGCTTCCGTGATGTGATCTTCGCCGGGCCCGGAATCGGTCAATATTCGACCCGATCGGCGAAATCGGCCCAGGCGAGGAAGGGCGCCCGGCGGGCATCGATCGGCCGATGGGTGACCCGGATCGGCCAGGCCGGGCCGTCGGTTTCGAAGAGCCGGTAGAAGGCCAGATCGTCGAAACCCGCCTCGGCCGCGTCGTATCGGTCGGCGGCGTAGACGACCTGATCGACCCGCGACCACAAGGCCGCGGCCAGGCACATCGGGCACGGTTCACACGAGCTGATCAGCAGGCAGCCGGCCAGCGAGTGGGTGCCCAGCGCGCGGCAGGCGGCGCGGATGGCCACCACCTCGGCGTGCGCGGTCGGATCCAGGTTCGGCACGACCTGGTTGGCGCCGGTGGCGACGACGACGCCCGCGCGGAGCACCGTGGCCGCGAACGGGCCGCCGCCGGTGTGCACGTTCGCGTTCGCCTGCCGGACGGTCTCGGCCAGCCACGCCTGCTCGGCGTCGTCCAGGGCGGTCATGCGGTGAAGAATTCGCTCAGGCCCATCCGGCGCAGTGCGCGGCGGTAGGCGACGGAACTGCGGTCGGCCGGGATGTTGACCTCGATGCCCGGAGCCAGCGGCAGGTTCTCGGGCTTCTGGATCTCGACCACGGCCCGGTCCTCCTCGAAGATGCGCAGGTTGAACGCGTAGACGTCGGTGACCGGCTGGTCGGTGTCGAAGTTGCGGGCGATCGGCGCGAACATGCGGGTCCGGCGCGCGGAGACCGGCGAGGCCGCGTTCATGATGCTCAGCAGGCCACCGTCGGGGAAATGGATGGTGATGGTCGCGGTGAACGGTACGAATGTCTCGAAATGCCGCAGCCACAGGAATCCGGGTTCACCGACCTTGCCGCCGTGCGGATAATTGCCCACCGAACTCGGATAGTCGACCTCGAAGCCGTATTCGGTGACCACCGGCCGGTAGTCGGGCACCTCGACATTGTCAGGATCGCCGAAGGTGCCCTCGTGCACGAAACCGAAGTGCGCGACATCGAGAAAGCCCTCGACCTGACGGCCCGCGAACGCGGCGATATCGATACTCGGGCAATTGATCTGCTGGAACCCCTCGGCGTCCCAGCACGGCATGGCCGGCATCGCCGCGGGATCGGCGGCCCGGTCGAGGCTGGTCCACACCAGCCCGAAGCGCTGGATCACCGGATACGGATCCAGGTGCATGCGGGCGGGAATCCTGCCCTGGGGATGCGCGGGAATCGCCACGCAGCGTCCGCCCGCGCCGAACCGGATGCCGTGGTAGAGACAGGCGACGGTGGCTCCGTCGCCCCTACCCGCGCTGAGCGGGGTGCCGCGGTGCGGGCACAGATCGTTCGCGACCACGATCTCCGCACCCGCCCGGTACACGACCAGCGGCTCGTCGAGCAGGGTGGCGGCGATCGGGGCCGCGGTCACCTCCCTGACCAGGGCGATCGGATACCAGTGGCGGGCCAGGATCTGCCAGTCGGACGGCTCGAAGGTGCAGTCACGGGGCAGCGGCAGGGGTACGACGAACTCGGGTGCTTCGATGGTCACGGTCGGCTTCTTTCTCGCAGGCGGACAACGGAATCCGAAGCCGGGCCGCGATCGGCCCGGCCGGATTCGGTTATGCCCCGTGCGCGATGCAGCCGATCGGCCACGCGGTCCGATGGGCCTGCTGCCGGAGATCGGCCGGACGGGCAGCGACGATCATCATGATCGGGTCACCACCTCTCCGCCGTCCGGCACCGTCCATGTACAGCGGCACCGCCGCCGTGGCCAGTCATGTTTCCGGCCCGATGTTGCCGCCGGCCACCCGTCGTGTAGCCGTCAGGTAACCGCCCGCCGGGTGGCGGCGAGCCCGCGCCCGGCAGCAACTCCTGAGCATGATTTTCCACGCCTGTAGCATGAGCGCGTGTCCGCTACCTGGGGAGAATCCGCGCAGCGCGTGCGCGACTGGGCCGAGAGCGGAGTACCCGCACTCACCGGATTCGCCGACGGACCGCCGCTGGTTCCGCCCGGGTCGGCGGCGTCGGTCGCCCGCCGCCGCACCGATCGGATTGCCGAGGTGACCGGCGGCCGGGTCCGGCTGGACGGGGCACGGCTGCTGTCCGAACGGGCCGCCTTCACCGGGTACGGCCGCAGCGGCACCCTCTCGGCCGGTCGCCACTGCCGGCTGCTGCCCACCGCCGACGGCTGGGCCGCGATCAGCTGCGCCCGGCCCGACGACCCCCCGCTGCTCGGCGCGCTCATCTCCCGCGATATCGAGGACGATCCGTGGCCGCAGGTGACCGAGTGGTTGCTGACCGCCACCGGCACCGAACTGGCCGAACGCGCCGACCTGCTGGGACTGGCCGCGGGCCCCGTCGCGGCGCCACCTGCCGCCGCCTCGACGGAAACGACCGCGCTGCCACCGCGCCCGGTCGACGGACTGCGCGTGGTCGACTTCAGCTCACTGTGGGCGGGGCCGCTGTGTGCCCATCTGCTCGGCCTGGCGGGAGCGCGAATCATCAAGGTGGAGACGCCGTCTCGGCCCGACGGTGCCCGCCGCGGTGACCCGGCGTTCTATCGGCTGCTGCACGCCGGTCACGAATCGGTCGTCCTGGCCCCGAACGATCCCGGCCAGCGGGCCGCACTCGCCGACCTCGTCGCCTCCGCCGATATTGTGATCGAAGCCTCGCGGCCCCGCGCACTGGCCGGATTCGGGCTCGACGCACAGGCTTTCGCGGATTCCGGCGGCACCTGGATCTCGATCACGGCGTACGGCCGGGCGTCGAACCGAGTCGGATTCGGTGACGATGTCGCCGCCTGCGCGGGACTGGTGGCCTACACCGCCGACCACACCCCGCTGTTCGTCGGCGACGCGATCGCCGATCCACTGACCGGGCTGGCCGCGGCGACGCTGGCGATGTCGGCCCCCGCCGACGGCTCCGGCCGATTGTGGGACGTCGCAATGTCTTCGGTGGTGGCCGCGACCCTCGATCCGCCCTCGGCCACCGAGCCGATCGACGAATCACGGATCACCGCACCGAGCCGCCGCGAACCCCGGGGCATCGCACCGGACAGCGGCCGCGACACCGCCACGGTGCTCGCCGAGCTGAGTGGACGGCCGCGGTGACGAAACCCGCACTCGCCGAGTGGCAGCGCAGTACGACAGCGCTCCTGCCGACCGGCTGGAATTCGGGCTCGCCGCGACGGGCGGCCCGCACATGACCGACATGCTGATTCGCGATGCCGAGGTGTCCGGGGCGCGCACCGATGTCCTGGTACGAGACGGGATTGTCGCGGCGGTCGGCGGGTCACCGGCAGTGGCGGGGATGCCCGTCCTCGACGCTCGGGGTGGGGCGTTGTTGCCGGGCCTGCACGACCACCACCTGCATCTGCATGCGATGGCGGCGGAGGCGGATTCCGTTCGCTGCGGTCCGCCGCGCGTCCACACGGGCCGGGAGTTGGCCACGGCGCTGGCCACAGCACCGGGGAGCGGCTGGATCCGTGGCGTCGGGTACGTGGAAACCGTTGCCGGACTGCTGGATTCGACCACGCTCGATGCGCTGTGCCGGGAGCGGCCGGTGCGCATGCAGCACCGTAGCGGTGCGATGTGGATCCTCAATTCGGCGGCGGCCGGGCTCGTCGATCTGGCATCGGCGACCGAGCCGGGGGTGGAACGTGACGAGCGCGGCCGGGCGACCGGCCGTATCTGGCGAGCCGACACCTGGTTGCGGTCGCGGCTGCCCGATACCGGACCGCCCGATACCGCGGCGGTGGGGCAGCAGCTGGCCGCCTACGGCATCACCGGAATCACCGATGCCACACCGGATCTGACCCCGGATTCGCTCGCGAACCTGATCGGCGCGGTCGCGTCGGGGGCGATCCCACAGCGCGTGCAGTTGCTCGGCGTGCCGCTGGGCCACACCGGAATTCCGGCGATCGGCGCGGCGGGAACCGCGCTGCGCGGCAGCGAGCCCGCCGTCACGGTGGGTCCGTACAAGATCGTCATCGCGGACTCCGACCTGCCCGACCTCGTGGACCTGGAGGAAACCGTCCGGCGCGCACACGAATCCGGCCGCCCGGTCGCGGTGCACTGCGTCAGCCGGGAGGCGCTGCTCATCCTGCTCGCCGTATTCGATGCCACCGGCACGATCGCGGGCGACCGGATCGAGCACGGCGCGCTCGTCCCGGCCGAATCCCTCGACTCGCTGCGGCGTTTCGGGCTCACCGTCGTGACCCAGCCCGGTTTCCTCGCCGATCGCGGCGACGACTACCTGCACCGGGTCGATCCCCGCGATCTTCCGGACCTCTACCGCTGCCGGAGCCTGTGCGAGGCGGGGGTGAGCCTGGCCCTGTCCAGCGACGCCCCCTACGGCCCGGCCGACCCCTGGCAGGTGATCGCCGCCGCCACCGAGCGCCGGGCGCCCGACGGCTCGGTCGTGGGCGCCGCGGAAACCCTCTCCGCGACAGCGGCTCTCGACCGATATCTGGCGCCGCTGGACGATCCGGGCGGTCCGGCCCGCACCGTCACGGTGGGCGCCACGGCGGATCTCGTGCTGCTGGACCGGCCGATCGCGCAGATGTACGCCCAGCCGAGCAGTGCCGCGGTCCGCTACACGCTCATCGGCGGAACAGTGGTGTACGAACGGCCTTGACGCCGGCGGTACCGTCGGCGGACCACGCCGCTAGCGTCGCCGCTGCGCGGCCCGCACGGCGACGTAGGACAGGGCGACGACAACGGCCAACTGCGCGAAGCGGATCGATGTCGTGTCACCCAGACCGCGCGTGACGGTGAAATAGAGGCTCACCGCCAGCAGCACGAGACAAGCTACCCCGGCAATCGATCGACCCCACCTCATAGGTCGAACGATACCGGCCCGGCGCAACGGCTGCGGACCGCGGATGCCGCGATCAGCGACGACGCGTACGGGCTGATCGAGCCCCCGGGGGTGGTGTGCCACTGTGTCCGGCGCCACCCGATTCGCCCTCCGGCGCCACCGGCACACACCCCCGCCCGAAGCCGCCAATCGACTCGAAGGGCGTGCCTGAACTGCGCGGATGTCACCTCCGGACGATCATGGCCCCGTTTTGGAACGGGTGGTTGGGATCAAGATTCTCGTTTTCCGTAAATAGCGTTCTCGGGTGTCCTATGATCGGCACCACACCGCACTGGCGGCCGCCATAGTCCTCGGCGTCCGGCTTGCTGCGGCCCGAGGAGAAGAACAGCCATGACCGCATCCTTCGTGGATCTTTGGCCGCCAGGGTTCGCCTGAAGGGAGCATCCGCTCACCGCGAAGGCCGCCCGGACGCACCGCGCCTGCGCACCGGGAATCCCGGCCGTCGCCATCTCATCCGCCTCTCGAATCACAATCTCATCGAAGTAGCTGAGGTAACACTCGTGGCTGATAAAACAGACACTCAATACATCCAGCCGACAGCAGCGGAGGACGCGGGCCGTATCGATCCGTCCCGCGTCGGGCGGCTGATCGCCATTCTCGTGGCATTGGTGCTGTACACCGAGGTCGCGCCGATGCAGCTCGGCATGGTCTCGATCGTCGTGCCGAAGCTCGCGGGCTCCTTCCCCGGCGCCGGCGCGGGGGTGACCTGGGCCGTCACGATCGTCGGCATCGCCGGCGGCGCCAGCATGGCGCTGATCGGCAAGCTCGGTGACCTGATCGGCAAGAAGCGCGTCGTGCTGCTGTCCGGTCTGCTGTTCCTGATCGGCGCGCTGCTGTGCGCCCTCACCCACAGCTGGGCCCTCTTCCTGATCGGCCGCGTCCTGGGCGGTGCGTCCTGGGCGATGACCGCGGTCGAGTACGGCCTGGTCCGAGACCTGATGCCGCGCAAGTGGATTCCGGTCGCCGTCGGCGTCATCGGCACCGGCTTCGGCATCGGCGGCGTGCTCACACCCATCATCTGCGGCGCGCTGACCGATCACTACACCTGGCGGTCGGTGTTCTGGTTCCTGATCATCTACGTCGCGGCCACCACCCCGCTGGTCATGATCGCGGTACCCGAATCGCCGTTCCGGGTGAAACAGAAGCTCGACATCCTCGGCGCCGTCCTGTTCGGCGCCTCCATCGGCCTGATCCTGCTGTATGTCAGTGAGGGTTCGACCTGGGGCTGGGGCGAGATCACCTCGCTGGCGTACCTCGTCGTGGGCGTGATCCTGTTCCTCGCGTTCATCGCCTGGGAGACGCGGGCACCGGAACCGATGATCGAGTTGCACCTGCTGCGCTCACGCGCGGTGGCGATCCCGATGGCGGTGGCCTTCCTCGTCACCCTCGCCATCAGCGCGGTCAGCATCATGATCGCGTACATGTTCCAGACGCCCAAGGGTCCGGACCTGGAGAACCAGATCATCGCCGGCGCCGCGGCGCAGTACCATGCACCGGCGGCCATCGTCGCGAAGGCGATGAGCTTCAAGGGTGACATCAGCTACGCCAACGGCTTCTCGACCTTGCAGATGGCGCTGCACATCACCGTGTGGACCGCGGCGTTCGGCATGATCTTCGGTGTCCTCGGCGGCTGGCTGTGCCGCATCGTCGGGGCCCGGATCCTGTTGATCACCAGCGGTATCACGCTGCTGGCCGCCTGTGCGCTGTGGATTCCGTGGCACAAGACCTGGCAGGAGCAGGTCTTCATCGGCCTGCTGTACGGCATTTCGTTCGGGTTCTACTACGCCGCCAACCCGAACCTGCTCATCGACGCCGTTCCCGCCGATCGGCAGGGTGTCAGCGCCGGCATGCTGGCGGTCTTCGGATCCATCGGCACCTCGGTGGGTACCGCGGTCTTCACCGCGATCGCGTCGGCGCATCCCTTCCAGATCGTCGCCAACCAGATGGGCAAGATCGTGGTCAGCGATGTGCCCAGCGTGTACACCGACACCGGGTACAAATGGTCCTATGTCGCGGTGGGCGTCGTCCCGGCAGCCCTGACGCTGCTGCTGGCCCTCGCCCTGCGCACCGGCCGGACACCGTCGCGCGGCGGCGCTGCCGCCGAGTCCGAGGCGGCGGTCCTGACCGAGGCCGGCGGCGCCGGCACCGCGGGCGTGTTCTGACCCGAACCCGCACGGCCGACAGCCCGGCCGCGGTTCCCGGTACATCATCGGAAACCGCGGCCGGGCTTCGTTTTTCGGCGCGATCAGCGCGGCATCGGGTGGGCCTGGAAGAAGTCCCACATGATCTGGTTCGCGTCGATCGAGTGAGTGGTGCTGCCGGTGAGGGCTTCCGGGCTGGGCAGCGAGCCGCTCGGCCAGGTGTGGCCGCCGCCGAGCACCGAATACAGTTCGACGGTGCCGTCCGCCGGGCAGTCGAAGGTGGTCAGGTCGACATCGGGGGTGACGTGCTGCCGGGCGGGCGTGGTCCCGCAGCCGTTGCGACGGGCCCAGGCGACGGCGTCGTCCGGAACACTCTGCGGGCCCGGCCCGTTCACGGCCGGGCCGCCGTTCTCGGCACGGGCGGTGCTGCCGTCGGGGGCCGGCAGGTAGGCCGCGTTCGGTCCGGGACCGCCGGTGTAGGAGACGATCGGATCACCGGTGCCGTGGAAGGCGACCACCGGCACCGGCCGGGTCGGGTGGCACCAGTCGAAGTCCTGGAGGCCGGCCACCGGCGCCACGGCCGCGATCCGGTCCGACAATCGGCAGGCCAGCGCCGAGGTGGTGAACGCACCCATCGACAGCCCCGCCACGTACACCCGACGCTGATCCACGCAGAGGGTCGACGCCACGTTGCCGATGAGATCCGACAGGTAGTCGACGTCGGCGCTGCCGGGGGTGAAATCCCAGCGCGGCAGGCCCGGCTCGTCGATCTGCGGTGTGACGGTGACGAATCCGTGCTTGCTGCCGAAGTCGCCGAGGCCGCTGCTGCTGCGCTCCAGTTCGGCGGGTTCCAGGTAGCCGTGCAGATCGAAGACCACCGGGGTCGGCCGGTCGGCCCCGGGCGGCACGTCGAGGAGGTAGTGGCCGGTCTCGCCCGCGGCCGCGAACTGGTGGGTGGACGATCCGGCCGCGGTGGCGGTCGCACCGCAGCCCGCCGAGGGTGCGGCCGGATCGTCCGCCCGGGCCACGGCATTGTGGCCGGTCAATGTGGTGGTCACCGCGACGGCCGCGGCAGCCGCGGCGACGATGCCGAGTCCGCGGCGCACACCGGATGGCGATCCGGTGGCCCGCGGCGAATTCGAAACTCTGGACATGGCAGTCATCGTGTCATCCGTCGCGCGGTTGATATCAGGAAACCTGACAATTTGTCGTAGTTCACAGCGCCCGGCGCACGGCGCCGGTGCTCGCGCGGTGGCGGTGCTCGGCCGCCCGGGTTCGCGCCGGAGGCGCCGGGATGGATGATGGAATGCGATGGCCGGAACATGCTCATTCACGATCGCGGCGGGGGTGATCGCCGTCGCGGTCGCGACAGCCGTCGGCGGTTGTGCCTCGCCCGCGCCCGCGGGCTCGCACCCGGCGGCATTGCCGGACAACGCGATCGGCAACAACGACATGCAGTTCGACACCAACCGGAAACCGGTGCTGGCGGCCGGTTCCGAATGTTCGGGCTTCACCGCGAAGGTCCGGGCGGCCGCCGCCGTTGCGGACAAGACCGCGGCCACGCCGATGGAACCCGGCCACGGCTGCTGGGCCGCCGACGGCCACGACGGCATGGTCAGCATCGTCACGACGGCGACGGCCTTCGGAAAGTTCTGGCGGCGCGGCTATCCCGACGACGACGGCAGCGGGCTCACCGCGAGCATCGTCGACGCCGGTACCGCGCAGTCGTTCGAGCGATTCGTGCTCGACCACCGCTACTACGGGGTCCGGGCCGGCAGCCAGTGGACCGCCGGGCTGAGCAGCGGCCTGACCAAGACCGCGTGCATGGTGGTCGTCGACACCGGGTCCGCGCAGCCCCTGCTGGTCGACCTCACGCAGCAGGTCCCGCACGGCGATCCGGCGACCGGGACCGTGGCCGGGCTGTGCGCGACGACCGAACAGGTCGCCCGGGCGGTGCTCGACGAACAGGATCCCGGCGGCGGCAGCCGGGTGCCCTGACACCGGCTCACGGTGTGCCGCAGGGTGAACCGGCCGCCACCGCGACCCCGGCGGTCGCCGAGCCGGAATCCGTACCGGTGGTGACCGGCCCGGACTGCGGGCTGTGCACCACGCCGGGCTGGTCGGTACAGCGGCGGAATATCGGCTGAGCGCGGGGTTCGCGGTTGCGTCGTTCAGCCGCGCAGGCCGAGCAAGCGCAGCGCGTTCTCCTTGAGGATCTGCGGCCGCACGTCGTCCTTGATCTCCAGCTGATCGAAATCCTTCAGCCAGCGGTCGGGGGTGAGCACCGGGTAGTCGGAGCCGAACAGCACCTTGTCCCGCAGCAGGCTGTTGGCCTGCCGGACCAGTTGCGGCGGAAAGTATTTCGGCGACCAGCCGGACAGGTCGATGTACACGTTGGCCTTGTGGGTGGCGATCGAGATGGCCGAGTCGACCCACGGCACCGACGGGTGCGCCATGATGATCCGCAGCCCGGGGAAGTCGGCGGCGATGTCGTCGAGCAGCATCGGGTCGGAGTACCGCAGCTTGATGCCGCGCCCGCCCGGCAGGCCCGCGCCGATCCCGGTCTGGCCGGTGTGGAACAGCGCGATGGTGCCCAGTTCCTCCAGCGCGCTCCACAGCGGGTAGTAGGCCGGATCGTCGGGCTGGAACGCTTGCAGGCTGGGGTGGAACTTGAAACCCAGCACGCCGTAGTCGTGGGCCAGGCGGCGGGCCTGGTCGATCGCGGCCGTTCCCTTGCGCGGGTCCACGGAACCGAACGGGATCAGCACATCGGCGTGTTCGGCGGCCTGTTGGGCGATCTCCTCGCTGGACAGCGCCGGATGTCCGAGGCCGGTGGTGGCGTCGACGGTGAAGATCACCGCGGCCATCTGCCGTTCCCGGTAGTACGCGGCCAGGCTCGCCACGGTCGGGGTCCGATCCTGGTCCGCGCGAAAGTATTTCGCCGAGGCGTCCAGCAATTCCCGGTCCAGGGAGCAGTGACCGTGGCCGTCGGACTCGATGTGGGTGTGCACGTCGAGCGCGACGATCGCGTCCGGGTCGATGCGCGATACGTAAGACATTGTCCGCAAATTCCTTTCGCCGGTCAGGGCAGCGCGTCGGACTGTTGTTTGGCCTGCAACAGCCGGATCAGCAGGGTGTCGCGGGCGGCGACCATCCGATCCCGGTCGATGCCGGCCAGTTCCCGGTCGACGCCGTCGACCAGCAGCGTGGTGAGTTCGGGGGTCAGTTGCGGGGCGCCGAGGTCGTCCATCCACGCCTGCGCGGGCGGGCCGAGATGTTCCAGGGTGTGCGCCATTCCACCCGGACCACCCGAAAGATGTTGATTGACCAGCGGTCCCAGCAGCGCCCAGCGCAGTCCGGGCCCGTTGGCGATGGCGGCGTCGATGTCGGCGACGCTGGCGACGCCTCGTTCGACCAGGGAATACGCTTCCCGCCACAGCGCGGCCTGCAGGCGGTTGGTGACGTGGCCGGGCACCTCCTGACGAATCCGGATGGGCCGCTTGCCGATTCCGGTGTAGAAGGCCGTGGCGGCGTCGGCGATCTCCGGTGCGGTGCCCGGTCCGGGCACCACCTCCACCAGCGGGATGAGGTAGGCGGGATGGAAGGGGTGGCCGACCAGGACGCGTTCCGGGTGCCGGGTGCACATGCCCTGCAACTCGGACGGCATCAGGCCCGACGAACTGCTGGCGATCGGGACACCGGCCGGGGTGGCGGCGTCCAGCGCGGCGAACAGCGACTGTTTCAGCGCGATGTGCTCCGGGCCGCTCTCCTGGACGAATTCGGCCCCGGCCACGGCCACGGCGAGGTCGTCGGCGAACCGCAGATTGTCCAGGGACGCGTGCTCGCTCAGACCCAGCTCACGCAGGGCGGGCCACGCGGTGCGGACGGCGTCGAGCAGCCGCCGGTGGGCGTCCGGCGCGGGATCGTAGGCGGTGACGTCGAGTCCGCGCGCGAGAAACAGTGCGGCCCAGCCCGCGCCGATCACCCCGGTACCGACGACGGCGACCCGCGTGACCGCGCTCATCGCGCCGCCTCCGGCCGGATCGGCCCGCGGCCCGAGCGGCGTCACCGTACCGCCCGGTTGCGAGCGAAATCGACGAAGGCGTCCAGTGCGGTCGGATCGGTCAGCGCACCCGGGGAGGCGACGGTCTCCGGGGCCGCGCCTTGCAGGATCTTCTTGACCGGGACCTCGAGCTTCTTCCCGGTACGCCCGTAGGGGAGCGCCGGAACACCGACGATGTCGTCCGGGATGTGGCGCGGCGACAGGGCCCCGCGGATCAGTGTCACCAGCGCGGCGCGCAGTTCGTCGCCGACCGGCGTGCCGCCGCGGGTGACCACGAACAACAGCAGCCGGCCCATGCCGCCGTCACGATCCTCCAGGTGCACCACCAGGCTGTCGGTGATCTCGTCGACATCCTGGAGGGTCCGGTAGAACTCGGCGGTGCCCAGCCGGACGCCGCCGCGGTTCAGGGTGGCATCCGAACGGCCGGTGATGACGCAGGAGCCCTCGGCCGAGAACCGGCACCAGTCGCCGAACCGGAACACGCCCGGATAGCGATCGAAGTAGGTGTCGCGCAATCTTTTTCCGTCGGTATCGCCCCAGAAGGCCACCGGCATCGAGGGCATCGGCGCGGTGAGTACCAGTTCGCCGACGTCACCGATCACGATGTCGCCGTCGTCGTCGAACGCCTTGGCGTCGACACCCAGACTCGCCCCGGACATCTCACCGGCCCACACCGGTTGCAGCGGCGACCCCTGGATCAGGCCGGTGCACACGTCGGTGCCGCCGCTGCCGACGTTCAGCAGTACCCGATTGCCGAATTGCTCTGCCACCCAGCGGAATCCCTCCGCCGACAACGGACTGCCCGCGACACCGAGCTGACGCAGCCGGGTGAGCCCGAACTCCTCGGCCGGCCGCACGCCCTCCTTGCGGCACGACATCAGATAGCCGGGGCTGGCGCCCATCAGGGTGGCGCCGGTGGCCTCGGCCAGCCGCCACTGTTCCCGCAGATCCGGGAACAGCGGATTGCCGTCGATCATGACGATCGAGGCGCGCAGCAGCAGCGCCGAGATCAGCGAGTTCCACATCATCCACGCGGTGGTGGTGAACCACAGCAGCCGATCCCCCGGCCCCAGATCCCAATGGAACGCATGGTTTTTCAGGTGCTCGACCAGGATGCCGCCGTGGCAGTGCACGATCGCCTTGGGCAGGCCGGTGGTGCCCGAGGAGAACAGGATGTAGAGCGGATGCTCGAACGGCACCGGCTCGAAGGTCAGCGATTCGTCCGTCGCCGCGGCCACCTCGGTCCACGACACCGCCTCCGGCAGGGTGAGATCCCCGTAGGGGACGTGCACCACGTGGCGCAGCGACGGCAGCGCCGCCCGGATGGCCGCGACCTCGTCGCGCCGGTCGACCGCCCTGTCCCCGTAGGTGTATCCGGCCACGGCGAACAGCAGCACCGGATCGAGTTGGCCGAAGCGGTCGATCACGCTCGGCGCACCGAATTCCGGTGCGCAGGTGGACCAGATCGCGCCGAGGCTGACCGTCGCCAGGAAGGCGATCAGCGTCTCGGGGCAGTTCGGCAGATAGCCCGCGACCCGGTCGCCGCGGCGCACCCCGAGCCGGACCAGCCCGGCCCGCACCCGGCGCACCTGCTCGGCCAGTTCGCCGAAGGTCAGCTCGAGCGGCGCGCGGGTCTGCGAATGCGCCACCACCGCAACGGTATCGATGTCCTCGGGGTCACCGAAGCAGTGCTCGGCGTAGTTCAGGGTGGCGCCGGGGAACCATTGCGTGCCGGGCATGGCGCGCTCGACCAGCACGGTGTCGTACGGGGTGTGCGCCTTCACCTCGAAGTACTGCCACACCGACTCCCAGAACGCCGCCGTCTCCCCCACCGACCAGGCATGCAGCGCCGCGAAAGAGCCGAAGTCCAGGCCGCGGTCGGCCCGCAGCCAGCGCAGATAGCCCTGGATCGCCGCGTGCTCCACCCTCGCCGGATCGGGGGTGTAGAGCAATTCCGGCCCCGCCGCACCGACAGTCATCGCTGATCTCCTGAGTTGTTCCCGGTCGCGGTCACCTTGCCCGCCCGGCCCGCGAGAAAGTCCGTCATCCGCCGCTTCGCCTCGTCGCTGCTCTGCGCCACCGCCGCCATCAGCGACTCCAGCAGATAGCCGACCTCCGGACTCGCGGACGCGATCTTCGGAAGTGCTTGCAGTACAGCATAATTGGAGACCGGCGAGTTGTCCGCGATGCGGGTGGCCAGCTCGATCCCGCGCGCCAGCCCCGCGCCTTCGGCCACCCGGTAGTTGACCAGCCCGAGGTCGGTCGCCTCCGCCACCGACAGCACCCGCCCGGTGAGCATCATGTCGGCCATCCGATGCGCGCCGATCAGCCGCGGCAGCCGCACCGACCCGCCGCCGCCGACGAACAGCCCGCGCTGCCCCTCCGGCAGCGCGAAATACGCCGACTCCTCCGCCACCCGCACGTGCGCGGCCGACGCCAACTCCAGCCCGCCCCCGATCACCGCACCCTTCAGCACCGCCACCACCGGCAGCGTGCCCGCTTCGATCCGGGCGAACGCCTCGTGCCACATCCGCGAATGATGCAGTCCCGCGAAGGCGTCGCTCTCGTCCAGCGAGCTCAGGTCCAGCCCGGCCGAGAAATGCTCACCCGCCGCGGCGAGCACCACGGCCCGCACCCACCGCGGCGGTGCGCCGAACCAGGCCCCGAGCGCGCGAATGGTGTCGTCGTCCAGGGCATTTCGCTTCGAAACCCGGTTCAGCGTCAGGACCGCCACGTCACCGTGGCGTTCCAGATCGAGGGAGGCAGGCAGTGTCGGTTCGCCGTTGCGCACATTCGGTCCTCAATTAACAGGAATCCTGATATCTTCACCATCCTGCGACGTCACCGGATCCGTGTCAATGTCGAGACCCGTAAGTAAAAGTGAAACCACATTTACAAAAGTTACGGGCTCGGCTACGGTGAGCTGTGCATGCGCCTGCCGGTCCCGGCGGGCCCGGTCGCGATGCCGGCCGTATCCGAGCAGCCATCAGGAGCAGGACCGTGACCGAGCGCAGGGCCACCGCCCCGGGTGCGGACACGGTTCCGGAGCACCCGCCCACCCCGAAGGGGCGCAACAGCCGGGAACGCCTGCTGGCCGCCGCCACCACGCTGTTCGCCGAGCGCGGCTACGCGCGGGTGCGGATCACCGACATCACCGAGGCCGCGGGGCTGTCGCCGGGCGCGTTCTACCGGTATTTCACCGATCGGCGCGAGCTCATGCTGGTACTGATGCGCGCGCTGACCGACGAGGTGTTCGATTTCGTGCGGGTGCCGTGGGACGAGTCCGATCCGGTGGCCACCGTATCCCTTTCCACCCGGCGGTATTTCCAGTTCTATCTGGAGCATCGCGGGTTCTTCGCGGTCCTGGTGGAGCTCGCCCAGACCGATGCCGAGGTCGGGCGGATCTGGGCGGATTCGCGGCGCGCGTTCTACGCTCGCATCGCCCAATCACTGCGCCGCGGAATGGAATCCGGCACCGTGCGCGCCGATGTCGATGTCACCGTCGCCGCCGAACTGCTGGGCGGCATGACCGAGTTCTACGCCTTCCAGCGCCTGGTCCTCGCCGACGGCGCCGTCACGGAGGTGCCGCTGGACCAGGCCGCCCGCCATCTCGCCGAGATCTGGACCTCCGGGGTACTGCGCCGGAACCTGCCTTCGTCCGCACACGAGCCGGTGGCCGGGTTCGCGCCGCCGGGACACGGGGAGTAGTCACGCCATGAAATCCACACTGCTGTCGCGCCGCGATCTGGAATTCCTGCTGTACGAGTGGCTGAATGTGGCCGCGCTGACCGAGTATCCGCGCTACGCCGACCATTCGCGGGAGACCTTCGACGGGATGCTGGAGTTGTCGGCCGCCCTCGCCGAACGCGAATTCCGCACCCACAATCGCAAGAACGACCTCCAGGAGCCGCATTTCGACGGCGCCACGGTCCACATCATCCCCGAGGTCGGGCAGGCGCTGACCGCGTTCGCGCAAACCGGGCTGATCGCCGCCGCGATGGATGAGGCGGTCGGCGGCCTCCAGCTCCCCCACACGGTGCACCGCGCCTGCTTCGCCTGGTTCCAGGCCGCCAACATCGCCACCTCCGGCTACCCGATGCTCACCATGGGCAACGCCAATCTTCTTCTCGCGCACGGCAGCCCGGAACAGGTGCGCACGTACGTCGAGCCGATGCTGGCGGGCCGGTTCTTCGGCACCATGTGCCTGTCCGAACCGCACGCCGGCTCCTCGCTGGCGGATCTGACCACCCGCGCGGTCCCCGACGGCGACGGCCGCTACCGGATCTTCGGCCGCAAGATGTGGATCTCCGGCGGTGATCACGAACTCTCCGAGAACATCGTGCATCTGGTGCTGGCCCGGGTGGAGGGCGCTCGCCCCGGCGTCAAGGGGTTGTCGCTGTTCGTCGTGCCCAAGTACCTGGTGAACCCGGACGGTTCGCTGGGCGCCCGCAACGATGTCGCGCCGGCCGGCCTCAATCACAAGATGGGCTTCCGCGGCACCACCAACACCATGCTGAATTTCGGTGAGGGCGCGCATCTTCCGGAGGACGGGCCGGGTGCGATCGGCTATCTGATCGGCGCCGAGAACCAGGGCCTCGCCTACATGTTCCACATGATGAACGAGGCCCGCATCGGTGTCGGAACCGGCGCGGCGGCCCTGGGCTACACCGGTTATCTGGAGGCGCTGGAATACGCCCGGACCCGGCCGCAGGGCCGCCCGCTCGGCCACAAGGACCCCACCGCGCCGCAGGTGCCGATCGTCGAGCACGCCGACGTGCGCCGGATGCTGCTGGCCGCCAAGAGCTATGCCGAGGGCGGCATGGCGCTGGCGCTGTACGCCGCGACCCTGCTGGACCGCAGCATCGCCGATCCGGACGACGCCGCCCGCGCCGACGCCGCCCGCCTGCTCGACGTGCTGACGCCGATCGTCAAGAGCTGGCCGTCGCAATGGGGCCTGGCCGCCGACGATCTCGCCATCCAGATCCACGGCGGCGCC
Source organism: Nocardia sp. alder85J (assembly GCF_020176955.2). Classification (GTDB taxonomy): domain Bacteria; phylum Actinomycetota; class Actinomycetes; order Mycobacteriales; family Mycobacteriaceae; genus Nocardia. The sequence goes on along the minus strand of NZ_JAIUCZ020000002.1, from coordinate 505,096 downwards.
GGGTACACCCGCGACTGCAACGTCGAGCAGCACTACCGCGACAACCGCCTCAACCCGATCCACGAGGGCACCTACGGCATCCACGGCCAGGACCTGCTGGGCCGCAAGGTGATCGCCGACGGCGGCGCCGGACTCGGCCTGCTGGTGGCCGCGATCCACCGCACCATCGCGGCGGCCCCGCCCGAACTCGATTCCCACACCGAGCAATTGGCCACCCGGGTCGACCGGCTCGCCGAGGTCACCGCGGCGCTGTGGCGCGACGGCGACCCCGCGGCGGCACTGGCGAACGCCACGGTGTACCTGGCCGCCGCCGGTCACGTCGTGGTCGCCTGGATCTGGCTGGAACAGGCCCGCGCCGCCCACGGCCGCACCGGACCGTTCTACGACGGCAAGCGGGCCGCGGCCCGCTACTTCTTCACCTACGAACTCCCCACCGTCGACGCACAATTCGACCTGCTGACCTCCGGCGACACCCAGTTGCTGGACCTCGACCCCGACTGCCTCTGATCCCGGGCCGCCGCCCCGCCGCCGAGCTGCCCGGCGCCGGAATTCCACGCGGCGCGGCGATCGGTTCTCGTGCACGCCACCCGTCGGTGGTGTCCGTGATTCCGCCTCGCGGAGCCCTCGTCCCGTGGGATCGTGCCGACATGCTGATCGAATGCGGAGTGTGGTTCTCGAGGTTGGCTGTGGCCGGGGTCTTCGGACTTTCGGCGATCGGGAAACTGGCCGATCGGGTGGCGACCGCCGAGGCGGCGCGCGAGTTCGGGGTGCCGATCCGGTGGTCCGCGGCGGTGGCGATACTGCTGCCGGTGAGCGAGGGCGTGATCGCGGTCGCGGTGCTGCCGGCGCCGACCGCCGTCGCCGCGGCGGGTGCGGCGATCGTGCTGCTCGTGGTACTGACGGCGGCCGTGCTGCGCTTGCTGGCCGCCGGATCCCGGCCCGCGTGCGCGTGTTTCGGGGCGGCGAGCGCCGAGCCGATCGGGGGCGCCACGGTGACCCGCAACGGGGTGCTGCTGCTGGTGGCCGCGGTCGCGGCGACCGGCTCCGCGCTGCGCCCCGGCGTGCCGGGTGACCTGCCCGTACCGACCTGGGCCGGGCTCGCGGTGATCGCGGTCCTGGCGACCTGGCAGGTGTGGACCCAGGGCCGGGTCGCGATGCTGCGGCGTCAGGTGGACCGGCTGGCGCTCGCCGATCTCGGCAGGGAGGGACTGCCCCCGGGTGCGGCCGCGCCGGAGTTCGAATTGGCCGACACCCACGGTGGCCGGGTGGCCCTGGCGGATCTGGTGGCGGACGGGCGCTCGCTGCTGCTGGTGTTCGTGCACGCCGAATGCGATATCTGCGCCGTGCTGGCACGGGAGCTGCCCCGCTGGCAGGCGCGGCGGTCCGGCGCCTTGACCATCGCGGTCGTCGGCAACGGCGACGTCGAGTCGTACGCGGCCTGGGCCCGCGCGCACGACTTGGGCGACCTGCGCGTCCTCGTGCAACAGGGCAACGAGGCGGCGCTGCGCTACCGGGTGCGGGGAACTCCGTCAGGGGTACTGGTCGGTCCCGACGGGCGCATCGCGGCGGCGGTGGGACGCGGGCCGATGGCGATCCGCGAGCTGATGATCACCGCCGACGGCCCGGCGCGGCGGCGCGATCCGGGCCTCGAACGCAGCAGCCGGCCGTAGCGCCGGCCCGCTCGGCGACACGCCATGCGGAGGCCAAGTGCCACAACGATTTCGGCGTGTCGATATTTGCTGTGTGGTTACCTGGAGATTGCTACTCAGTCACTGTCCGGCTCGTCAGAGGGGAAAATCATGGCCGATTTCGCCTTCACCGATTACTCCGGCAAAGAATTCATCATCCGACTGAACAACGATCAGCGCATCGAGGAGGCGCGGCGCATCCTCTCCGGCAAGGAGCAGATGTCCGTGCACGTGATGGGCCGAATTCGCAAGCAGCAGGCCCCGTACAACCCGGGCTGGACCTTCCACCTCGACCCCGACACCATCTCGTTCTTCACCGTGGCCATCGAGGTCTGCGACTCCAGTATCGAATACGCCGAGGAACATCTCGACGAGGCGTGTGGCGCGTTCCTGCCGGGCTGCTTCTGGTGTCCCTGGTCGTCGAGACTGACCAGGGAACTCCCGGCGGCATAGCCGCCCGGTGGGGGTGACGCCGCTACCCGGCGTCACCCCCGCCGCTGTCCGGTGGCGGCCGACCGGGAACGCCGTACGGGTGAGAGGCGAAGGGGCGCTATCTCGTTCGCACCCGGACCGGGATACTCCCCCATGCGCGCAGGGTGTTGTTGTGGTGGCGCCGGACAGGGCCGGTGAGTTCGACGCTGTGCACCCGCCGGACCAGCGCGGTGAGCAACGCCTCGGCCTCGAGCCGGGCGACGTGCTGGCCGACACACTGGTGGATGCCCATGCCGAACCCGACATGCCCGGAGGGGTCGCGGCTCAGATCGAAGGCGTCCGGGTCGGTCCAGCGGCGGGGATCGCGGTTGGCGGCGGCGAGGAACATCAGGATCTTGCGGCCGCCGGGGACGGTGTGGCCGCCGATGCGGATGTCGTCGGTCGCGGTCCGGAAGAAGGTCTGCACCGGCGATTCCCAGCGCACGGCCTCGTCGAAGGCAACCCGGGCCAGCGCCGGATGCTCCCGAAGTCGTTGCCACTGCGCGGGATTGGTGGCCAAGGCGTACAGGATCGCCGACAGGGCGTGCACGGTGGTGTCGACACCCGCGGACAGCAGTGAGCGAACGACCAGCGGCGCCTGCTCGGAAGTGATCTCACCGCGGTCGGCGGCGGCCCAGATCGCGGCGCCGAAGCCGTCTTCGGTGAGCAGGGGCCGAGCGCACTGCTGTTGCGCCCAGGCGAGCAGCTCACCGGCTCCGGCGGCGCCCTTCTCGACCAGGTCGTTGGCGGGCCCGAAGGCGTTGAACAGGTGATCGCCGTAGGGCAGCAGGTGCTGCCTGCCCTCCTTCGGGATGCCCACGGCATCGGGGAACACGCGTAGCGGGAACACCTCGGCGAGATCGGCGACGGCGTCGAATTCGTTCGTCCCGGACAGAAGCCGGTCGACGAGACGTTCGGCATCGGCCATCCATCTGTCCCGCAGGGTGCGCAGCGCCCGCGGGCCGAGGATCCGCGCCAGCACCCGGCGCGGGGCGTCGTGCAGCGGCGGATCGGCCTCCAGCAGCAGACTCGGTGTACGCCAGGGCTTTTCGGTGCGGAAGTTGGACAGGCCGACGCCGGCCGCGGATTGGAAACCCTGCCAGTCGACCAGCGCGGCACGCACCTGCTCGTAGCGGGCGAGCGCGTAGACATCATATTTCGTCAGGTACACGATCGGTCCGGCGTCGCGCAGTTCGGCGTGCAGCGGCAGCGGGTTCTCCAGCACCTCGTGGCCGAACGGGTCCGCATCGCTGGTGGGCAGCAGGCCGGAGCCGAGAGCTGTGGTCATGATCGGGAATTCCTCTCGGGGGCGGGCCGGTTCAGAGATCGAGGACGAGAATGTCACTGCGCGAACGAGATACGCAGACGAACAGGCAGTCACCGGCGTCGCGCTCGTGGTCCTCCAGCACGGCGTCACGGTGGTCGGGCCGCCCGGCGAGCACCGTCGTCTCGCAGGTACCGCAGGTGCCCTGCCGGCACGAGGACAGCACCTCCACCCCGGCGGCGGCGACGGCATCGAGGATGGTCCGCTCGGGCGGGACGGTGACGGTGATCCCGGTACGGGCCAGCCGCACGTCGAAGGAGGTGCGCGGCGCGGCGGCATCGTCGCGCCCGGCGAACCGCTCGGTATGCAGGGTGTAGCGGGGCCAGCCGGCACAGACCTCGGTCAGCGCGTCCAGCAGCGGCGCCGGGCCGCACGCGTAGATCTTCACGCCCGAGCGTGGCGCGCCGAGGAAGCCGCGCAGGTCCAGGCGGCCGCACTCGTCCTCGGGCGCCACCAGGACCCGGTCGCCGAAACGGGCCAGTTCGCCGGTGAACGCCATCGAGGCGCGGCGACGGCCGCCGTACAGCAATTTCCATGCGGCGCCGACCCGTTCGGCCTGATCGAGCATCGGCAGCAGCGGCGTGATGCCGATACCGCCCGCGACGAACAGGTACTCCGGCGACGGGATCACCGCGAAGTTGTTGCGCGGGCCACCGACGCCGACGAGGTCGCCGACCGCGAGCCGATCGTGCACGAAGGCCGACCCACCACGGCCGTCCGGTTCGCGCAGCACGGCGACGCGGTAGCGGTGGGGGTCCCAGCGATCCCCGCACAGCGAGTACTGCCGGATCTGCCCGTTCGGCAATACCAGATCGATATGAGCGCCCGGGGCCCAGTCGGGCAATCGCTGCCCGGACGGCGCGACCAGGTCCAGCGCGACCACGTTCTCCGCGACCGCCCGTTTCTCGGCGACACGCACCACGGCAACCGCGCCGGGTACCGAATTCGCCTGTGCGTCAAGCGGTGTCGGCATACTCATGTGGCGACCTCCTCGTCTCCCCCTCAGCGTGACCGGGGTCACCGGGATCCGGAAATTTCGTCCCAATGAATGGAAGAGGGATGTGCGGCGGGTCACGCCGCCGTCAGGCTGGGAACATGCCGCGCACCGCGACGGGTGAATCGTCCCTCACGCGGGCGATACGCATCCTCACCGCCTTCACTCCCGAGGAACCGGCCCTGCCGGTCACCGAAATCGCCCGGCGTACCGGCCTGCCGAACGCGACGGCCTCCCGGCTGATCGCGGAACTGGCCGCGCACGGCCTGCTGGAACGCCGGCCGGACCGGCTGATCAGCATCGGCATGCGCCTGTGGGAACTGGCCGCGCGCGCCTCCCCGGCGGTGTCACTGCGCGACGCCGCGATGCCGTTCCTGGAGGACGTGCACACGGTGGTCGGCCACCATGCCCAGCTCGGCGTGCTCGACGGCACGGATGTGCTGTTCCTCGAACGGCTGTCGGCGCGCGATGCGGTGATCAACTATTCCCGGGTGGCCGGGCGACTACCGCTGCACATCTCGTCGTCCGGGCACATCCTGCTCGCGCACGGCGGCGACGCGCTGCGGCAGCGGATACTGAACGGCCCGCTGCCGGCCCGTACGGCACGCACCGTCGTCGACCCCGCCGAATTGGCCGCGGTGCTCGCCGACACGCAGCGGCTCGGATACACCCTGTTGCGCGGGCACGTCCACGAGGACGCGGCGGGTGTCGCGGTCCCCGTGCGCAACGGCATGCACGAGGTGGTCGCGGCCCTGTCGGTCATCGTCCCCAACGATGCCCGCGCCGAATCCTACGTGCCGGTGCTGCTGGCGGCGGCCCGGGGCATCAGCCGCCGGATCGCCGAAAACCGTTCCGATTCCAGAATGCGGTAATGCGGTCCACGCGGCTCACACCGACGGAAACAGGCAGGATAATGTCGATGTCGAACGGCTCCGGACAGCCTCGACCCCGGCCGAATCGGCCAGACTACCCGCCCCGAAGTAAAGATTGCAATGCTTGCGATAATTGGCGTAGCGTCCGGGGATGGATATCAGGAGGACCCGGTGACGAGCCCGCGGCACAAACGCATCACCCAGCGTCGCATCGCCGAGGTGGTCGCCGCGGAGTTGCGGGCCCGGATCCTGTCCGACGACAGCGCCGAACGATTGCCGCCGCAGGAACAACTGGTCCAGGAATTCGGGGTCAGCTATCCGTCGGTCCGGGAGGCCTTGCGCATCCTGGAGACCGAGGGGCTGATCACGGTGCGCCGGGGCAATGTCGGTGGCGCCGAGGTGCACCGGCCCGATCCCGCTTCGGCCGCTTATCATCTCGGCCTCGGTTTGCAGGCCGCGCATGTCACCCTCGGCGATCTGGCCGTCGGCCTGCAGATGCTGGAACCCACCTGCGCCGCCGCCTGCGCCCGCCGGGCCGACCGCGAGACGGCGGTGATCCCGGCGCTGGAGGCGAATCTGGCGTCCTGCGCCGAACTGATGGGCGAGGGTCTGCCGTTCACGTTGGCGGCCCGCGCCTTCCACGATCTCGTCGTCTCCTTCAACCCCAATGTGACGGTCCGCTACGTGGTCAGCACCCTGGTCGCGCTGTGGTCCGCGCACGAGGAGACCTGGGCCGAGATCCTCACCAGGAGTGGCGAATACCCGTCGCCGCGGGATTCCGCGGAATCACTGGACTGTCATCGGCACATCATCACCGCCATCGCGGACGGCGACGCCGAGGAGGCCGAGCGCCACTATCGCTCGCATCTCACCGCCACCCAATCGCTGGTGCTCACCCATTTCGACACCGGCCCGGTCGACGTCTCCTCCGCCCAGGTCGGCGCGGCCATCCAGCAGAGCCGCGGCACCCATATCTGAGGGCCGCGCCCGAATCAGGGTGCGGTGCGGTAGAACTCGGCCGCGGTGACCGTGACGGGAACGCCGAGTTCGGCGGCGACCGCGGCGATCGCGGCGTCGCCCACGGCGAGATCGGCCCGGCCGTCGGTGGTGAAGTGCGGGGCGAGGAAAGTGTCGTAGTGGGTACGGATCTCGGCATCGGTGTGCCGGCCGAGGAAGGTCCGCAGGTGCCGCACCGTGGTGTCGGGATCCTCATGGATCACCCGCAGGGCGCGCCGGTGGGCGCGCACCGCGGCCTGCACCGCAGGATCGTCCGGCGCGAGGAACGTGGGGTCGACGGCGATGCCGACGGTGGGAATCCGGAAATGGTCGCCGACCCAGATCGGGGCGGGCCAGCCGCGACCGGCGGCGATCGCCTCCGGGGCCATGGTGCTGCCGACATAGGCGGCGTCGATGCCGCCGTCGTGCAGCCGGCGCAGATCCATGCCGTAGTCGCCCGGTGACCGGACCACGCAGTGGACGTCGCGATCCGGGTCGATACCGTTGCGGCGCAGCACGATCCGAGCGAAGCAGCCCGGCGGGGTGTGCGCGGCATGGACCGCGAGCCGGCGGCCCGCGAGCCGGTCGGGGGTGAGGAACCAGAACAGCGGAGCGTGGGTGTTGACGGTGAGCGCGACCCACGGGACGCCACCGGTCAACCGGGACAGCAGCGCACGACCGAGGCCGATCGTGGCGCCGCGCCGCAAACGCTGTTCGTCCCAGGCGCAGCCGTCGCGCAGCGCGACGTGAACGCCCTCGTCGGCGTAGAAGTCCTCCTGATCGGCGATGTAGGCGACCAGTTCCTCGTGCAGGCCGCGGCCCACGTAGGCGAGATCGAGGGTGTGCACGGCAATTCCTTTCTCGGGTACCTCTCAGTACATCGACATGCCGCCGTTGACCGCGGCGGTGGTGCCGGTCATGAAGGCGGCGTCCTCTCCGGCGTAGAAGGCGACCGCGCGGGCGACATCGCCCGGCCGGGCCAGCCGGCCCAGTGGGGTCGCGGCGATCTGCCGGTCCTTCAACTCGTCGTCGAGCACCTGGGAGATCCGGGTCTCGGCCACCGGACCGGGTTCGACGACATTGACCGTGATGCCCTGCGGCCCCAGTTCCTGGGCGAGATACCGGGCGAACTGGGCGAGTGCGGCCTTGGCCGTGCCCAGTGCGATCATGCCCGCCCGGGGCTGCCGGGCGAGCCCGGTGCCGAGGTAGATCAGCCGCCCCCAGCCCCGTGCGGTCATGGCGGGGAGCACCGCCTTGGTCACCACGAACGCGGTGCGCAATTCGCTGTCGAGCTTGCCGCCCAACTCGTCCCACGTCATCTCGCGAAACGGCTTGATCGCGTAGGGAGTCAACGCGTTGTGCACCAGCACATCGACCCCGCCCCAGGCCGCCCCGACCTGGTCGAGCATGGTGTCCACGGCCTCGGGATCGCGGACGTCGGCCTGGAATGCCATGGCCACACCGCCCGCCGCCTCGATACCGGCGACGACCTCCGCGGCCGCCCGATCACTGTGCAGATAGTCCACCACCACCCGCATCCCCCGTTCGGCCAGCAATCGCGCGGTGGCCGCGCCGATTCCGCTACTGGCCCCGGTCACCAACGCCACCCGGCCGGTCGTACCGGTCATGAGGCCGCCTCCTGTTCGTCGTCGCGGCCGGGGCGGATCGCCCCGTGCAGCAGGATGTCGACAGTCGACCGCAGCAGATCGGCTGCGGTGCAATCGAGTTCGTGCGGAAGTCGTGAATTCAGCAGCCGCTCCACCGCGCCGCGGGTGATCTCGGCCAGCAGTTCCGGCGGCGCCGACAGCTGCCCGCGCCGATACCCCTCCCGGAACAGCTCCTCGAGCCGCCGATACACCACCGCCTCGATCCGCTGCTCCACATGCCGGCGCAACACCGCGTCACCGCGACCGGTCGCCAGTTGAGCCGCACCGATCCGCCCGAGCTCACCAGCTGCCGCGAGCAGGAAACGCCGCATCTGCTCACCGAACGGCCGGTCCCGCGTGGCCTCGGCAGCCGCCGCCAGCGTGTGCTCGACGGCCTCGAACTGCCGGTCGAGCACCGCGATCAGCAGGCTGTGCTTATCGGGAAAGTACCGGTAGATCGTCTTCTTGCTCATCCCCAGATCGCGAGCGAGGTCGTCCATACCGACCCGTCCGGGCCCGGGCGCCAGGAACAGCCGCCCCGCCGCGTCGAGGATCACCTCGGCCCGCCGCCGCTCGGAAACTGAGGAAACTATCGTGGTTTCCATAGTTTCCAGAATGATCCACCCCCGGCCCGCTGTCAAGGCACCCCTGCAACCCCGGTGACCGGGCCGCCACAGTGCCTGCGACGGTCCGGTCACCGGCCGCCGGGCATCCCGCACCGCCGGTTTCCGCACATCTCGGCCACGTTGCCCGCGCCCGGATCGGGCCGGTGCCACGCGGCGGAGGGCGGCGGGGCACCGGCGGCGATTCAGAAGGAGGTGATGACCACGCGGGCCACGTCCGGGGATTCCAGTGCGGCGTAGCCCTTTTCGACCTCGTCCAGAGCGATGGTGCGGGAGACCAGGTCGTCCAGGTTGAAGCGGCCCTCCAGGTAGAGGCGGGCGAACATCGGGATGTCGTGGCGGGGGGTGGTCGAGCCCATGTTGATGCCCTGGATGCGCTTCTGGGACATGATGAGCGCCAGGGGGGCGAGGGGGAATTGGACGGTCGGGTCGACCAGGCCGATCAGGTAGAGGCCGCCGCCCACGGCGGTCATGGCCAGGGCCTGTTCGGTGACCGCGGGAATGCCGACGAAATCGAAGACGGCGTCGGCGCCGGCGCCGGTGATGTCCAGAACCGCTTGCACCGGATCGACTTTCGAGGAGTCGACGGTGTGGGTGGCGCCGCAGCGCCGGGCGAGCGCCAGCTTCTCGGCGGTGATGTCGACCGCGATGATGGTGGCGGCGCCGGCGACGACCGCGCCGCTGACCGCGTTGAGGCCGACGCCGCCGGCGCCGATGATCACCACCGTGTCGCCGGGTTTCGTTGCGGCCGTGTTGATCACCGAGCCGGCGCCGGTGACGACGCCGCAGCCCAGCAGGGCCGCCTGCGGGAAGGGGACCTCGGCGGGGATCTTCACCAGCTGGGCCTCGTGGATGAGGGCCTGCTGCGCGAAACCGCCGAGCCCGAACACCTGGCTGACCGCGTGGCCGTCGTGCGAGATCCGCGGATCCTGTTCCGCGGTACGCAGTGTCGCCTCGGGACGGGTGCACTGGTAGATGTGGCCGGTGAGGCACTTGTCGCAGCTGCCGCAGTACTGCACCAGGCAGGCGACGACGTGGTCGCCGACGGCGAGATCGGTGACGTCCGGGCCGATCCGCTCCACCACACCGCTGATCTCGTGGCCGAGCAGCATCGGGGTGGGCACGCCCATCTCGAAGCGGGAGAAGGTGAGGTCGGTGTGGCACAGGCCCGACGCCTTGATGCCGACGACCACTTCGCGGCCCACGGGGTCGGCGAGTTGCACCTCGGCGGGGGCGAAGCCCGCGCCGATCGCGTTGACGATCATGGCCTTCATGGTTATTCCGTTTCCGTTGCGAGAGTGGTCAGGTGAGGAGTGCGCCGGCGTCCACCGGCAGAGTGGCCCCGGTGATGTAGCGGGCGTCGTCGGACACCAGGAACAACACCGCCTTGCTGATGTCCTCGGGTTCCACCCAGGGCACCGGCATCGCGTTACCGCGCTGGAACGCGTCGCGGACGTCGTCGACGGTCGGGTTGTCGACGTCCGGCCGGAACAACGCGAACGTCGTGGGATTCATGATCATGGCGGAGTTCACCGAGGTCGGCAGGATCGCGTTGACTCGCACGAACTGCTCGGCGTATTCCAGTGCCAGTGTGCGGGTCAGGCCGATCACCCCGTGTTTGGTGGCGGTGTAGTGCGGCATGTTGCGGATGCCGCGCACCCCGCCGACCGAGCTGATCAGCACGACCGAGCCGCCCCGGCCACCGGCGGCGATGTGCGGCAGCGCGGCGGCGCAGGTGTTCCAGGCGCCGGTCAGGTTGGTGTTCAACACGTTCTGCCAGGCGGCATCCGAAAGTCCGCGTGCCACACTGCCGTAACCCGAGATCCCGGCGTTGGCGACCACGATGTCCAACCGGCCCAGTTCCGCCGCGGCGGTGTCGACCGCCGCGCGCAGCACCGGGCCGTCCCCGACATCGGCGACGGCGCTGTGCACCCGGCGGCCGAGTTCCCGCACCAGCCTTTCGGTTTCGGCCAGATCGGCCGGATCGGCCATCGGGTAGGTGACGGTGTCGATCTGGCGGGCGATGTCGATCAGGATCAGGTCCGCGCCCGCGCGGGCCAGATGCAGTGCGTGACTGCGTCCTTGGCCCCGCGCGGCGCCGGTGACCAGCGCGACCCGGCCGTCGAGCGCGCCCATCAGTACGGCCCCACGACCTTGGCCTGCAGGTAGCTCTCCAGCGCCTCGGGCCCGCCCTCGTGGCCGAAGCCGGACTGCCGCCAGCCGCCGAAGGGCAGATGGAAGTCGGTGATGTGGGTGTTGATGTTGACCGTGCCGGCCCGCACCCGCAGCGCGACCCGCTCGGCGCGGTCCAGGTCGGGGGTGAAGACCGCCGAGCCCAGCCCGTAGATGGTGTCGTTGGCGATGGCGATCGCCTCCTCGTCACCGTCGTAGGCGACGACCGACAGCACCGGGCCGAACACCTCGTCGCGGGCGATGGACTGATCGGGCCGTACCCCGGCGACCACGGTCGGCTGCACGTACCAGCCGCGATCGAGGCCGACCGGACGACCGCCGCCGACGGTGATCGTGGCTCCGTCCGCGCGGGCGCCCTCGATGAAGCCGAGCACCCGGTCCCGCTGCCGCTGCGCGACCAGCGGGCCGATCTCGGACTTCTCGTCGAACGGATCGCCGACCACCTGGGTGGACATCGCCGCCGACACGGCCTCGACGATCTCGCGTTCCCGGCTGCGCGGCACCAGCAGCCGCGAATTCGACACGCAGATCTGGCCGTTGTTCTGGCAGACGCCGAACACGATGCCGGGCAGCGCCGCCGCCAGGTCGACGTCGTCGAGCAGGATCGCCGCGGACTTGCCGCCGAGTTCCAGGCTCAGCCGCTTCAGGTCGGCGGCGGCGTCGGCCATGATCGTGCGACCGGCGGCGGTGCTGCCGGTGAAGGCGATCTTGTCCACGCCGGGGTGCTGCACCAGGTAGCGACCGGCGTCGCGGCCGCCGGGCACGATGTTGACCACACCCGGCGGAATGCCCGCCGCCGCCAGCGATTCGGCCAGCAGGTAGGCCGACAGCGGCGATTCGGGCGCGGGCTTGAGCACCACGGTGCAGCCGGCCAGCAGCGCCGGCGCCAGCTTGTACATGGCGAGGAAGATGGGCCCGTTCCACGGCACGATCGCGCCGACGACGCCGACGGGCTGCTTGTGGATGGTCCAGTCGCCCATCAGCCCGGTACGCGATTCCCGCAGCGAGACGGACTCGGCCAGGTCGGCGTAGTACTGGAGCATCATGATCGGCGCGGGCGCCTGGCCGGTGCGGGTGTAGGAGATGACCGAACCCATCTCCGCGGTGATCGTGGTGGCCAGCGCGTCGACGCGCTCGCTGAGCGCGGCGGCCAGCGCGCGCATCTTCTCGGCCCGTTCGACCGGGGTCAGCCACGGCCAGTCCGAATGGTCGAAGGCGCGGCGCGCGGCGGCCACGGCGGCATCGATGTCGGCCGGTCCGGCCTCGGGCACCGACCCGATCACCTGCTCGGTCGACGGGGAGATCACCTCGATGCGGGCGGTGGTCGACGGCGCCACCCAGCGGCCGTCGATGAAGAAGTCGTCACGTACGTACGTCGGCTCGGACATCGGAGCACACACTTTCTCGGAGCGTCGATGCTCCGAATCAGGTTCAGAAACAAAGAGATTCGGGAATGCTGCCGAGCCGTCCGCGGATTCGGTGCGCGGTCACCGAATCGCGCGGACGGCCGGCGGCTTCCGGGCGCTCAGCGCACACGGAAGGCGATGGACTGGGGCTGGGCGAATTCGAGCAGACCGGGCAGGCCGTGCTCGGCGCCGATGCCGGAGGCGCCCCAGCCGGTGACGGGTGCGTCGGCGTCGAGCGCGGTGCCGCCGCCGTTGATCCGCACCGATCCGGTGTTCAGCCGCCGCGCGATCTCCCACGCCTTTCCGGCGTCGGCGCCGACCACGCCGCCGGACAGGCCGAAGCGGGAATCGTTGGCGATCGCCACGGCCTCGTCGTCGGTGTCGAAGGGCAGCACGACGGCGACCGGGCCGAAGATCTCCTCCTGTGCCACACGCGCTTTCGGCGTGACGCCGTGGATCACGGTGGGCGCGAAGAAGTATCCGGGCCGCTCGACCGGCTCACCGCCGGTGACGATCTCGCCACCCTCGGCCGCGCCGATGGCGACGTAGTCGGCGACCCGGCCGCGCTGCGTCTCGGAGATCAAGGGCCCCATGGTCGTCGCGGGATCGGTGGGATCGCCGACCACCGTGTGCGCCGCCCGCTCGGCGAGCGCGTCGAGGAAGTCGCCGACCAGCCGCCGGTGCACCACGTGCCGGGTGAGCAGCACACAGCCCTGCCCCGCGTGCAGGGTGAAACTGTTGTAGGCGAGGTTCGCGGCGTCGGCCACCGCCGCGTCCTCCCGGACGATCAGCGCGGATTTACCACCCAGTTCCAGCACCACCGGCGTGAGCGAGCGGGCCGCCAGCGCCATGATGTCGCTGCCGACCCGGCTCGAGCCGGTGAAGCTGATCAGATCCACCCGCGGATCGGCCACCAGCGCCTCGCCGACGGCGACCCCACCGGTGACGACGTTCACCACCCCCGGCGGCAGCCCGGCCTCGGCGGCCGCCGCGCCGAGCACCAGCCCTTCCAGCGGGGTCAGCGGAGAAGGCTTGAGCACCACCGTATTTCCCATGGCCAGTGCCGGACCGAGCTTGCACAGGTTCAGATAGAGCGGGAAATTGAACGGGGTGATCAACCCGGCCACACCGCGCGGCTTGTACACCAGCGCGGTGGCGCCGAGCACCGATCCCGGCCCGGTCCGCAGCGGCGTCACCGAATCCAGTTGGGTGGCAGCGAGATCCACCGCATGCCGGAACCGCCCGAAGCCGATGCCGAAGTGCGTGCCCTCGACCAGCGCCGGTAGCGCACCGGACTCCGCGGTGATGATCGCGGCCAGTTCCTTCCGGTGCGCGTCGAGCACATCGGCGAACCGGTGCAGCAACCGCGCCCGCTCCCGGGCGCTCAGCCGCGGCCACGGGCCCTCGTCGAAGGCGCGCCGGGCGGCGGCGACCGCGACGTCCAGATCGGCCGGATCGCCCTCCGGCACCGAGCCGATCACGGTCGCGGTGGCCGGATTCGTCACCGCGGTGGTGCGCTGCTCGCGGGTGGCGATCCAGTCGCCGTCGACGAAGAGACCGTCGTAGCTGGTCGAATCGAACATGACTTCCTTCGTGAGCGGGTGGTCCGGGATGCGGTTGCGGGTCAGTCCCAGACCAGCGGCAGCGCGTCCAGCCCGCAGACCTGGTTCATGTGGCGGTGCAGCGTCTCGCCCTCGGCCACCCGGTAATTCGGGATCCGCGCGTGGAACTCCTCCAGCACGATCTTCAGCTCCAGCCGCGCCAGGTGCGAGCCCACGCAGCGATGCGGGCCGATGCCGAAGGTCAAGTGCCGGTTGGCATCCCGGGAGAAGTCGATGACATCGGGATCCTCGAACTGGCTCGGGTCCCGGTTCACCGCGATCGGGTTGATCAGCACCCGCTCGTCGGCGGTGACCTCGTAGCCGCCGATCTCGGTGTCGGTGCCGACCGCCCGGCCGATCATGATGACCGGATCGAAGCGCAGGAACTCCTCGACCGCGGCCGGGATGATCTCCGGATCGTCGAGGATCTGCTGCCGCAGGTCCGGGCGCTGCGCGAGATTGGCGAACATGAACGACATCGCCGAGGTGACGGTGTCCAGCCCGCCGAGGAACAGCAGCAGCGCCATGTGGATCAGGTCGTCCTCGCTGATCGGCGCACCGTCGATCTCGCCCTGCACCAGGGCGGTCGCGATGTCGTCGCGCGGGTTGGCCTTGCGCTCGTCGAGGATGACCCGCAGATACTCCATCGTCTGCGCGGTGGCCTCACCGGCCGAGATCGCGCCGTCGCCCTCGTGGGCCACATGGTTGATGTTGGTCGCCCAGTAGTGGAACTTCTCGGCGTCGGCGTTCGGCAGGCCCATCAGCTCGGTGAAGATCGTGGTGGGCAGCGGGGCGGCCAGATCGGCCACCAGTTCGCAGGAACCCTTCTCGCGGAACTGCTCGATCAGGTTCACCGTCAGCGCCCGGATGGCCGGTTCCAGCGCCGCGATGTTCTTCGGCGAGAACGCCTTCGAGATGATGTTGCGGTACTTCATGTGCTGGGGCGGGTCGTACTCCAGCGGCGGCAGCGGCCGGGTCTGCGGACCGGCCGGCACACGCACGGACTTCGAGTTCGTGAACGTCGCGGGATCCTGGAGGATCCGGCGGGCGTCGTCGTAGTCGGAGACGACCCAGAAACCGCCGTGGACATCGGTGTGGGTCACCGGGCAGCGTTCCCGCATCTCCCGCGAGACCTCCAGCGGGTCGGCGCCCAGCCGGGCGTCGTGATGGTCGAAGTGCGCTACGAAGTGCTCGATGAGCTCAGGTTGCATCCGGGCTCCTTGGACAGGACGGCGTCGGTCGCCGAGGCGGCAGGAAGGTGGAGGACACCGGTGTGGGCCGAAAGGCGCTGTCACGGGGTGTCGTCGGATGTGCAGCCTGGCACGTGACCGTTATCACTTCCGTTACGACGAGCGGAAACGCCGCCGGTAACGCGCGCTCGCGACCATGAGCGCATGCTGACGACACCACCCCCGGTCACGGATCCGGCCGATCTGCGCCGCACCTTCGGATGCTTCCCCAGCGGGGTCGCCGCGCTGTGCGCACTCGGCTACGACGGCGTGCCGGTCGGCATGGCGGTGAGTTCCTTCACCTCGGTATCGCTTGCCCCGCCGCTGGTTTCGGCGTGTGTGCAGGACACCTCCAGCACCTGGCCGCGGCTGCGCGCCCGCGATCGTATCGGGGTCAGCATTCTCGCCGAGGGGCACGAGGACGCGTGTATCGCGTTGTCCCGCAAGCAGGGTGATCGCTTCGCCGGGGTCGGCTGGGACGCCACCACCGACGGCGCGGTGTTCGTGCACGGCTCGACCGCCTGGCTGGACTGCGTGGTGCACGACGAGGTGGCCGCGGGCGACCACACCATCGTCGTGTTCCGGATCGAGGGTGCGCTGGCCGACACCGGGATCGAGCCACTGGTGTTCCACGGCAGCAAGTTCCGGCCGCTGGCGATCGGCTGAACCCGATCGTGCGGTCAGTCCGCGCCGCGTCCGGTCAGGTAGGCCGGCAGCATGCCGAGGATCAGTTCCACCAGTTCCGCGCGGCTGGTCTGCCGCTCGTCGGACAGCCAGTGCATCATGACCCGCAGCGTGCCGGCCGCGAGGAACTGGCTGCCGTAGTCCAGCAGTTCCGCGGTGGCATCCGGCCGTTCGATCGCGATGATCGGCACGATGTTGCGCGCCATCTCGTCGACGAAGCGTTCGCGGATGGCCGCGCCGCTGGAACCGTCGCGGGCCAGCCGCAGCAGGTAGTCGTTGGCCAGCAGCCCGTCCAGCACATCGGCCAGACCCGTGCGGGTGATCTGCTCCCGGCTCAGGCCGGAGTGGGCGCGCCGGGCCACGTCGACCGAGCCGAGTTCGTCGAACAGCTCCTCCACCGCGAACAGCGCCAGCGCCTCGACGGTGGCGAAATGGGTGTAGAAGGTGCTGCGGGCCACCCCGGCCCGGCGGGTGATGGTCGCGACGGACAGATTGCCGGCGCCGCTCTCCGCGATCTCGTCGTGCAGGGCGTCGGACAGCCGCCGCCGGGTACGGCTCACCCGCGCGTCGCCGGTCGCCGACAGCGCGTTGCGGCGGGATTCCTGAGCTGAGTCGGTCATTCGTCCTCAATTAATAGACATCCGTCTATTGGAGGGTAGTCTGAGGGAGATTCAGGTCACACGATAGGTACTACCAGCGACGATGATCATCGAAGATCAGGCGCCGGGATCCTTGCGGACTCGACAGCGCGCCCATCAGCTCCGGCTCGCGAACGCGAGCGCCGCCGTGCTCGGCGAACTTCCCGCGCTCGCGACGGTCGTCGTCGCACGCCCCCGGGTCGAGCACACCATCGCCGACGCCTTCACCCGCGCCGGGGTGGTGGAGATCATCGCGGGCAGCGGCTGTGGCAAGACCACGGCCGCCGCCCTGCACGCCGAAACCCGGCCGGGCCCGGTCACCTGGCTGACCCTGCCACCCGGCTTCACCGCCGACGAGCTGGGCCGCGCCCTGGAGAGCTGCCTGCCGGCGCCGGGAATTCCGGGCGCGACGCCACCGCTGGTGGTGATCGACAACGCCGAGATCGCCGAGGGCGATCCGGCCACGGCCACGGTGCTGGCCGGCTTCCTGCGCCGGGCCACGGCCGTCGACGTGCTGATCCTGACCACCCGCCACCTCGGCAGCACCACCGGCGACCTGGTCCTGCGCGGGCTGTGTGAGGTCGTCATGGCCGAGCAGTTGCGTCTGACCACCGACGACGCCGCGGCCCTGATCGAGCGGCTGCGGCCCGCCGAGCCGATCGGCGCGGACGCCGTCGTGGCCCAGTCCGGCGGCTGGATCGCCGGGGGGGTCCTGCTCATCCGCTTCGGCGGCGCGGGCGGGTCGGCGCAGTCGCCGGTGCTGGTGGCCTACGTCGAATCGCAGATCGTCGACACGCTGCCGCTGGACGAACAGGACCTGCTGCTCGCGGGCGCGCTGCTGGACCGCATCACCCGGCCCGACAGCGCGGGCCTGCTCGGCACGCACGGCGAGTCGGTGTTCTTCGCACTGCGCGGCCGCGGCCTGCCGATGATCACGGCCGCGGACGACACCCTGGTCTACAGTCCGCTGCTGCGCCGCTGCCTGCGGGAGATCCTGCCGCGGCGGCGGTCCCAGCGGATGGCCGACATCCGCCGCCGATTCGCCTTCCACCTGGCGGTCGCGGGCCGATTCGACCAGGTCGTGGACTGGTGTGTGGCCGCCGAAGAACCGTTGCTGGCCGTCGAGGCGCTGGAGTACGGCGTTCGGTCGCTCGGCGATCCGGCCGCGGTCACCGACCGGGTCGAGCGCTGGTCGGAGCTGATCGGCGAATCCCGCCTGCTGACCAGTGACCTGCTCACCGCGTGTGTGCTGCGCGCGCTGCACGCGCGGCGCGGCTTCGATCGCGCGGTCCCGCTCATCCACCAGCTCGAGGCCGACGACCGGATGGACGACATCGTGGCCGCCGATCCCGGCATCGTCGGGGTGGTGCTGTGGACCCTGCACAGCCGGCCGATCGAGGCCGAGCACTACGTCCGCGACCACCGCGACGATCACGCCGCGGATGCCGTGCGGTTCATGCTGGCCGCCACCAGCGGCACCGAACCGGCCCTGCCGCCGCTGGCGACCAGCTGGGGAAATCTGGCGAAGGTCGTGCACTGGGGCATGCTGTGGCAGGGCCGCTGCGACGACATCGTCGCCGCGCTGGACGGCCCGGATGCCGAGGACAACCCCAATGTGGCGCTGGCCGCCGCCTGGAACGACCGGATCGACCTGGCGGAGCAGGCCTTCGAGCGCATCGTGCCGACCGGCCGGGACCGGCCGCACGCCGTATTCGTCCGTGCCGCACTGGATATCGCGCGGGGACGGCACGACGAGGCCCGGCAGCAGCTGCGCGCGCACGCACTGGAGGCCCGCCGGACCGGGGCCGAATCCACCTACGAGATCCTGACCGCCTGGGCCACCCTGCAAGCCGGTGCGCCGGAGGAGGCGACCGCGCTGCGGTACGGCTCCATCGAGATGAACGGCGGTGAGCGCCGGGCGATCAGCGAATGGGCCCGGCTGGTGCTCGGCGTGGCGCTGCTGGAGCTCGACCAGCCCGGCGACGCCGCCGTGGTCCTCACCCCCGCCGTGGAATCCATGCGCCGGGCGCGGCGGCAGCTGATGCTGTCCGCGGCGAGTTACGCACTCGCGGAAGCGCATCTGCGACTCGGCGCCGAATCCACCGCCGCCGCGGTGCTGGCCGATCTGCGCCGGTCCGGAATCCGCCGCCGCGGCTACTGGACCACCGAAACACTCACGCGATGTCACCATCTGCGCGCCGCCCGCCTGCTGGAACCGGTCACGCCGGCACTGTCGGAGGAGCCCGCCGAGCAACTGCCGGAACGGATTCCGGCGGTCACCGCCGTGCAGGACCGGCAGCCCGCGGTGGTGGAATTCCTGCCCTTCCACGAACCGCCGCTGATCGTGGTCGACGGCATGGAGACCTCGGGGCGGCGGACCAAGGTGGTCGAGCTGATCGCCGATCTGGCCCAGCACCCCGACGGTGTGGAGCGATCGCGGTTGCAGGAGCGGCTGTTTCCCGAGGTGGAGCGGAGCAAGGGCGGTAATCACTTCCGGCAGATAGTGTTCCGGCTGCGCGAACTCACCGGGGTGCGGCTGGAACGCCGCAACCCGGCCGTGGTCGCCTGGCCGGAATCGGTGAAACTCGTTGCCCTGGATCGACAGTTCGAGCAGGAGGTGCTGCGGGCCCGCACCGTCGCCGAGCCGACCGAGGCGCACCTGCGGCAACTGCGCGACGCCCTGGATCTGGCTCCCGGGATCTATCTGCCCGGCAGCGATCTGGCCTGGGTCGAGGAGCGGCGGACCTATCTGTCGGTGCTGTTCGAGGAGGCGGTCACCACACTGCTGTGGTGGGCGGTGGAGGCCGGCGACGTGGAACTGGTCCGCGGCTACGGCGCCCGGGTGCTGGAGTTCAACCCGTTCAGCGAGGAGATCTACGGATTGCTCATCCGGGCCGAACATCTGGCCGGGAACCGGGCCGCGGCGATGGCGATCTTCCAGCGGGCACATTCGGCGCTCGGCGAACTGGGCCTCGAACCGGGGGCGGAGCTGCGCCGGCTGGTGCAACTCCCGCCCGCGGCCGTCAACGCCCGCGCCACACGGGGGCCCGCTTCTCGGTGAACGCGCGCGCCCCCTCGATCCGGTCCTCGGACAGGTACGGGTTGGGGCCCGCGTTCAGCCGGAGATTCGCGGGAACCGGCATTTCCCAGCCCTTTCCGGCCATCTCCTTGTAGCGGCGCAACGACAGCGGGGCCCGGGTGAGCAGGTCGGCGACCCATTCGTCCACGCGCGCATCGAGTTCCGCTTTCGGCCACACCCGGTTGATCAGCCCGATCCGCAGGGCGTGCTCGGCGGTCATCCGGTCGCCGAAGTACAGCATCTCCATCGCCAGCGCGCGCGGGATCAGCCGGGGCAGCAGCACCGAACCGAAGTTCGCGCCCATGCCCCGGGTGGACTCCGGCATGCCGAAGATCGCGTCGTCGGAGGCGACCCGCAGGTCACAGGCCATCGCGAGTTCACAGCCGCCGCCGAGGGCGAAGCCGTCGACCACCGCGACGGTCGGCTTCGGGATCTCCAGCACCGCCTCGTAGACGTTGCGGGCCGCCTCGATCATCGGGGTGCTCGGCCGGCCGCCGTCGCGGTCGCGGGCCCGCATGTCCTTCAGATCGCCGCCGACACTGAACGCCCGGCCCCCGGCGCCGCGCAGCACCACGACCCAGACCTCCGGGTCGACGGTGGCCGCTACCGCGGCCTGCACCAGGCGCTCTTTCATGTTGGTGTCCAGGGCATTGAGCCGGTCCGGGCGATTCAGCGTCAGCCAGACGGCATGGCCGCGCCGCTCCGCCAGCAGGACGTCCTCGGTCATCGGGGCACTCTCCTGACGTCGGCGGCGGCCAGCGATCCGTGCTGCTCCGCCAGATCGCGTTGCACGCTGGTGATCGGCTCGGCCCAGGGCGCGCGGGCGGCGGCGTAGACATCGGGCCCGCAACGGAAGTGGCTCGCCTGCGCGGCGGTCTCGATGAACGGCAGGTCCATCGGGTACAGCCGGTTCCCGCGCGGGCGGGGACCCGCGAGCGGGGTGCGGCCGTGTAGTTCGCGGCCGAGGATCCCGGCGGCGAGCAGGGCGGCATCGATCAGGCGGTCGCGGTCGACACCGGCGTGGATGCCGGATTCCTCCAGCAGATCCACCAGGTCCTCGGTGGCGATCATGCCGGTGACCCGGCCGTTGCCGCAGTACGGGCAGCCGCCGATGCCGCCGACCGCGGCGTCCAGCACCAGCGTGGTGTCCGGCGGCATCGCGCGCAGCGCGGCCCACGCGGACACCAGCGCCGCGCCGCGCTGATCGTGCAGGTGCAGGTGGATGGTCCGGACCGTGGGCCAGCGCCGCAGGATCTCGGTGACGAAGCGTTCGGTCCGCAGCGGTGTGTTCCAGCCCATCGGGTCGCCGAGCCAGACGGTGTCGACGGTGATCCCGGCCGCTTCCCAGGCGCCGATCATCCGCGCGAGCAGGTCCATGCCGTACTCGAAGGGGATGTCGCCCACCCAGTTCGAGCCGAATCCCGCGCCGAGCCGCACGGTCGCCGTGCGGGCACCGCGTTCCCGGGCGGCCGCGACCACTGCGGGCCAGGCGGCGATCTCCTGCGCCTGACTGCGATTGGTGTTGCGCCGCACGAACACATCGCACGCGTGCACGGTGAGCCGGGGGCGGTCGTCGACGGTCAGCGGCGGCGTGAAACGCGACCGCCGTTGCGCGCCTTTGTCGTTGAGCACCAGCGCGGTGTACTCGACACCCGGCACCGGAGTGAACCGTTCCAGCAGCTGTTCGACATCGGCCATCTGCGGCACCCAGCGCGGGCTGACGAACGAGCCCACGACCAGATGCCGCAGCCCGGTGCCGGACAGCGCGTTCAGCAGTTCCACCTTGCGCGCCAACGGAATCCGCGCGTCCTCGATCTGCATTCCCTCGCGCATCGTCTCGTCGACGATGCGCACCGCCGGGAATTGCGCGGTCATCGAGAACCGTTCATGGTCAGCACACCGCGCACGTTGCGGCCCTCCAGCTGATCGGCCAGCGCCACATTGATATCGGCCAGCGGGTAGGTGGTGATCATCGAGTCGATGTCCAGCAGCCCGCGCCGGTACAGCTCGGCCAGCCGCGGCACCGCCGCGCGCGGATCCAGCCCGCCGAACAGCGAGCCGCGAATCTGCTTGCTGAACAACGCGAATGCGCCGATGTCCAGCGGCACCGGAGTCTCGCCGTAGGGGCCCATCCCGGTCACCACGAGGACGCCGTCCTTACCGGTGATCGCCAGGCCGTCGTGCAGGATGCCGGGGGTCACCACGCTGGGCGTCAGGATCACCCGATCGGCGCCCTGGCCCCAGGTCAGCTCGTCGACGATGGCGCGCGCGTCGGCGATGGCGGCGGCGGTGTGCGTCGCGCCGAAGGTCTTCGCGGCGTCGCGGCGGGTCGCGAACGGCTCGATCGCGACGATCGCCGCGGCTGCGGCGTTGCGGGCGCCCTGCACCGCCGCCGCGCCCAGTCCGCCGCAGCCCACCACCACGACGATGTCGCCGGGCCGGGTGCCCGCGGTCTCCACCGCCGAACCCCAGCCGGTGGCGACGCCACAGGAGATCAGGCAGGCGGCCGTGAACGGCAGATCATCGGGAATCGGCAGCAGCGAGCGCTCGGAGA
Organism: Nocardia sp. alder85J; assembly: GCF_020176955.2. Taxonomy (GTDB): domain Bacteria; phylum Actinomycetota; class Actinomycetes; order Mycobacteriales; family Mycobacteriaceae; genus Nocardia. Next base: position 483,098 of record NZ_JAIUCZ020000002.1, on the reverse strand, counting down.
CCACCGTGCGCTCGGCGAAGGTGCCGAGCTTCGCCATCAGGTACAGCGGCTCGCCGTCCAGGTGATGGCGGTATTCACCGTCGGCGAGCTGGCCGCGCGACATGAAGTCCTTGTTGCCGTTGCACAGCGAGCCGCGGCCGCTGACGCAGTACCGGCAGTGGCCGCAGGTGGGCGAGAAGCTGGCGCAGACCCGATCGCCGACCGCGAACCGGGTGACCCCCGGGCCGACCTCGGCCACCACACCCGACGCCTCGTGGCCGCCGAGCATCGGGTAGACGGCGGCATCCGTGCCCGGCCCGACCCGGTCGCCGCTGCGGAAGTGCTCGTCGGAATGGCACAGGCCCGCGGCCGCCCATTCCACCAGCACCTCACCCGCCGCCGGTGGCGCGACGTCGATCTCCACGACCTGCCACGGCTGCTCGCGACCGACGACGACCGCCGCCAGGGACTTCCTCGAACCCACAGCTGACCTCCGCTTCCTCCACTGCCGCCGCCCACCGCACGGCGGACGACTCGCGGGTCATTACACGGGCGCGGGCATTATGGCGTCCGTTACCGCGGCGCCCCTCCCGAGCGCCATGCGGCAGTAATGCAGCGGGTAACGAAGCGGGGGCCATTCTCGTTCGCACCGGCCGGCGTCCGCCGCCGGACCGACTGCCCGTCGAGGGCGCAATTCACTCGGGAGGAGAACGGTGTCCCTGCGGATCGAGATCGATCGTGGCCGCTGCACCGGCCACGGCCGGTGCTACATGCTGGAACCGGAGTTGTTCGACGTCGACGACGACGGGTGGCCGATCGTCCTCGTGACCGACGCCGAGCCGTTGCGCGAACGAGCGGTGCACGCCGCCGACAACTGCCCCGAACGGGCCATCACGCTGCACGAGGAAGCGAGCGCGGACCGATGAGCGTCCCGCTGCTGCTCGACATGGCCGCCGCGGTGCACGGCGATCGGATCGCGCTGCACCTGCCCGAGCCGCTCACCTTCGCCGGGCTCAACGACCTGGCCGGCGGCGGGGCGACGCTGATCGCCGCGTCCGGGGCCCGGCACGTGATCTACGCCGGCACGAACGGACCGGCGTTCACCGCGGCCGTGTTCGCCGCGGCGCGAGCGGGTGTGCCGATCACCCCGCTGAACTATCGGCTGTCCGGCGCGGAGCTGCGGCGCCTGGCCGAACAACTGCCGCGGCCCTACATCGTCGCGGACACGGAACTGCACGCACCGCTGGCCGGTCTGAGCGAGAACATCCTGACCGGAACGGAATTCGTCGGCACCGCGGCCGGCACCCCGGCGGCCGCGGAGGTTCCGGTCGCACCCGGCGCCACCGCGGTGGTGCTGTTCACCAGCGGCACCACCAGCGCCCCCAAGGGTGTGGTGCTGACCCACGCGAACCTGTCCTCCTACGTGTTGCAGACCGTGGAGCTGGGCTCGGCCGAGCCGGAAGACTGTGCGCTGGTGGGTGTTCCGCCGTACCACGTCGCCGGGATCGCGGCCGTGCTGACCAATACCTACGCCGCGCGGCGCACCGTGCACCTGCCCCGGTTCACCCCGGCGGACTGGCTGGAAACCGTTCGGGCACACGGTGTCACGAACGCCATGCTGGTGCCGACCATGCTGGCCCGGATCACCGAGCACCTGGCGGGCAGCCCGGCAGCGACGCCGACGCTGCGCGCGCTGTCCTACGGCGGCGCGCGGATGCCCGCCACCGTGCTGGAACGCGCGCTGGCGGTGTTCCCGGACACCGGCCTCACCCACGCCTACGGCCTGACCGAAACCTCTTCCACCATCGCGGTTCTCGGGCCCGAGGATCATCGGGCCGCGATCGCCTCGGCGGATCCGGCGGTGCGGGCCCGGCTCGGCTCGGTCGGCGTCCCGGTCCCCGGTGTGGACATCGAGATCCGGCTGCCCGACGGCTCCCCCGCGCCCGTCGGGGTGCCCGGTGAGCTGTTCGTGCGCGGCCCGCAGGTCTCCGGCGGCTACGTCGGCAAGGGCAGCGCGCTCGACGCCGACGGCTGGTTCGCCACCCGCGACCGGGTGTGGCTGGACGACGGCGGCTACCTGTTCGTCGAGGGCCGCAGCGACGACACCATCATCCGCGGCGGCGAGAACATCGCTCCGGCCGAGATCGAGGACGTGCTGCTGCGCCACGAGCAGGTCCGCGAGGCGGCCGTGGTCGGCCTGCCGGACGAGGAGTGGGGCGAGCGGATCGCCGCGGTCGTCGTCCCGGTGGCCGGCGCCGAGCCGGACCCGGAGGACCTGCGCGAGTGGGTCCGCACCCACCTGCGCAGCTCGAAAACTCCTGCGCTGGTAGCGATCCGGCCCGAACTACCGTACACGCCGCTGGGCAAGCTGCTGCGCCGGGAGGTGGCGGCCGACCTGCTGGCCGCGCGGGGACCTGATCCGGCGTCCGCCCCCGGAGCAAACGGCCCGAATACCCCGACCGCCGAACCGCGACCCAGCTCGGCGGCCGACGCCCCGAACGTCGCGGCCGCCGAGTTTCCGGCCGCTCCGCCTGCCGATCTGCTCGATCCGGCCGCCGATTCCGCTTCGCCCCAAAGGAGTAGCCGATGACCACCCCGACCCCGCTCACCGCAGGCGCTCGCCTGCGCAGCCAGACCTGCACCACGGAGGTGATCGTGGTGCGCGCCGGCTCCGGCACCGTCGGTCTCACCTGTGGTGGCGCGCCGATGGTCGGCCTCGACGTCCCCGCCGCGGCAGCGACGGAACCGGCGGCGGACCTCGCGGGCGGCACCGCGGTCGGCAAGCGCTACACCGCTGTCGCCGATCCGGCGCTGGAGGTGCTGGTGACCAAGGCCGGGCGCGGCACGCTCGGCGACGGCACCGCACCGATGGTCGTCAAGACCGCGAAGACCCTGCCCGCCAGCGACTGACCGATCCGATCGAGAGGGAGAGAATCGTGAACGCTCTACTGAACGGCCGGACCGCCGTCGTCACCGGCGCGGCGCGCGGGCTGGGCCTCGCCATGGCCCGCGGCTTCCTCGACCAGGGCGCGACGGTGATCCTGGCGGACCTGGACGGTGACGAAACCGTCGCCGCCGTCGAGAAATTGGCCGCCGAGGGACTGACGAACGCGCAGGCGATGGCCTGCGACGTCACCTCGGAGGCCGACGTCGCCGCGCTCGCGCAGCGGGCCGCGGCCCTGCCCGGCGGCCTGGACGTCTGGGTCAACAACGCCGGGGTGCTGCGCAACGGGACGATGGCCGAGGTGCCGCTGCACGACTTCCGGGTGCTGATCGACGTCCACGTGCAGGGTTCCTGGCTGGGCTGCAAATACGCCGGGCTGGCGATGGGCGACCGGTCCGGGCGGGCCAGTGGCTCGATCGTGAACATCTCGAGCATCGGCGGCAAGGCCGGTCTGCCCGGCCAGACCGTCTACAGCACCGCCAAGTCGGCCATCCTCGGCTTGACCAAGGCGGCCGCGAAAGAGCTGGCGCCCAAGAACATCCGGGTCAACACCATTCTGCCCGGGATCATCCGCACGGCGATGACCGAGCAGTTGGACCCCGCGGATCTGGCCGCCCGGCTCACCGACGTCCCGCTGGGCCGCATCGGCGAACCGCACGAGATCGCCGACGCCGCGGTCTTCCTCGCCTCCGACATGGCCGGTTTCGTCACCGGCGCGGCACTCGAGGTGTCCGGCGGCCGCTTCATGTGACCAATTCGGTCACCACGGAATACACAGTCGTTCACCATATTTCGCTCGACGGAAGGAATACGATGCAGACCACCACCCACGGGACGGTGACCACGGCCCCGACCTCCGGCGCCCCACTGGGCATCGCCGACCCCGTCGAGCGGGCCCGCACGGTGGCGCCGGCCGTGCGCGACGCGGCCGCGGCCGTGGAGGCCCACGGCACCATGACCCCCGAGATGGTCTCGCTGCTGAAGGAAGCCGAGCTGTTCTGGCTGCTGGTGCCGGGCGAACTCGGCGGCGGCAACGGCACGATCACCCAGGCGCTGGCGGTCACCGAGGAGATCAGCGCCGCCGACGGTTCGGTCGGCTGGAGCCTGATGGCCAACATGTCGGTCACCGGATTCAGCGGCGGCCACTGTGCCGACACCGCCGTGGACACCCTGTTCCGCGGCCCGGAGAAGGCGATCATCGCGGGCATGTTCGGCCCGATCGGCAAGGTGACCCCGGCCGAGGGCGGCTACCGCGCGGGCGGCCGCTACCAGTTCGGCAGCGGCACCGGCCATGCCGACTGGATCGGCGGCGGCGCTCGCACCGGCGCGAACAACGAGATCGAACTCATCTTCATGGTCCCGCGCGACCAGGTCGAATTCCTCGGCAACTGGGACGTGCTCGGGCTGGTCGGCACCGGCAGCTACGACTACCAGATCCCGGAACAGTTCGTGCCCACCGAGTTCACCGTCCGCCGCGTCGGCGCGAAGCCGTTGCGCGGGCAGGTGACTCAGCACCTGGGCTTGCAGATCATGGGCTCGGCGGGGCACGCGGGCGTCGCGCTGGGCATCGCCCGTCGCGCGTTCACCGAACTGCACGCGATCCTGTCGGCGGGCAAATCCCGCCCCGGCGTGCAGCCGATCATCGAACAGCAGTTGTTCCGGCACGATTTCGCGGTGATGGAGGGCAAACTCGCTGCCGCGCGGGCGTTCTGCTTCGAGGTGTTCGACGCCGCGCAGCAGACCGCCGAGGCCGGCCACGAGGTCTCCGAGCTCCAGTACCAGCGCATCCGGCAGGCCTCCACCCTGGTCACCGGAGTCGGCCGGGAGGCAGTGGAATTCGCGTACGCGTGGTCCGGCAGCAAGGGCCTGCGCGGCCCGAACGCCCTGGCGCGCTGCGTGCGTGACATCCACGGCGCCACCCAGCACGTGTACGTCGACCCGACGACGATGGTCAACGCCGCGCCGTCGGTGCTCGCCTCGTACGCCGGACGCTGAGCGGCGGCGGTATCCAGCATGACAACGAATTCGCTGCGCGGACGGGTCGCGGTGGCCGGGATCGGCGCCAGCGAGTACTTCCGGCACGGCGGCTCGGACGAATCCGAGTTCGCGATGGTGCTGCGGGCGATACTCGCGGCCGCCGAGGACGCGGGTGTCGAGGTCGCCGACATCGACGGCTTCGTCGCCTACTCCAACGACGGCAGTAATCCGGTCCGGCTCGCCACCGCCCTCGGCATCCGCGAATTGCGGCTGGGCGGAATGCAGTTCGGCGGCGGTGGCGGTGGTTCGGCCGGGCACGTGGCCATCGGCGCCGCGGCGATCGCCGCGGGCCTGGCCGACTGCGTGATCGCCTACCGGGGTTGCCGGCAGGGCGAGGTGGGCCGCTTCGGCCGCGGCGTCGGGTACGGCGGCAGCGGCGGCGGGCCGGAGGTGTCCGGCTACGACCTCGGCGGCGCGGCGATGGGCCCGTACGGGGCGTTCGCCGCACCGCACAAGTACGCGTTGCGCGCCACCCGCATGATGGCCGAACACGGTGTGGGGCAGTCCACCATGCGCGCGGTCGCGATGGCCGCCTATCAGCACGCCCGCACCAATCCGGCGGCCGTGATGCGCCATCGCGGCCTCACCGCCGAGCAGTACGACGAAAGCCGTTGGATCGCAGAGCCTTATCACCTCTACGACTGCTGCCAGGAGAGCGACGCCGCGGCGGCGGTGCTGCTGGTCTCGGCGGAGCGGGCGCGCTCGCTGCGCCGGACTCCGGTCTATGTACTCGCCGCCGGGCAGAGCGGTGGTTACCGCTCCGGCGCGGGCGCGGAGAACAATCCGGACTACGCCACCGCCGGGTACCGGGACCTCACGCAACGGCTGTACCGGGACGCCGGAGTCGGGGTCGCCGACATCGACAGCTTCCAGATCTACGACAACTTCACCGCCGGTGTGGTGATGGGCCTGGTCGAGATGGGCGTGTGCAGTTACGCCGAGGCCGGCGAGTTCCTCACCGTGGCGAACTTGACCGCGCCCGGCGGTGTGGCGCCGCTGAACACCAGCGGCGGCAACTTCGCCGAGGCGTACATCCTCGGCATGGGCCACCACCTCGAGGCGGTGCGCCAATTGCGCGGCACCGCACCGAATCAGGTGCCCGGTGCTGTGATCTCCGCCGCCATGGGCGGCCCGATGACCTCGCTGACCAGCGGGGTGCTGTACGGAACGGAGGCCGCGCTGTGACCGCAGCCGCTCGCGAAAACACTGCGCTGCCACAGGTTTTCGGTGTTCCGGTGGCCCTGCCATCCGGCCTGGACCAGCCGTATCACGACGGGCTGGCGGCCCACGAACTGCGGTTGCAGCACTGCGAGTGCGGCACCTGGCAGTGGCCGCCGGAGGTGATCTGCCACCGCTGCCACCGATTCGATCCGGGCTGGCGCACGGCAGCCCCGGAGGGCGTGCTCTTCAGCTGGACCCGGGTCTGGCATCCGGCGCGCGAGGAGCTGGTGACCGCCGTGCCGTACGTGGTCGCGGTGGTGGAACTGCCTGCCGCGGGCGGGATCCGGCTGGTCGGCAATCTGCTGCTCGACGATCCGGGCGCCGGCCCGATCACCGTCGGCGCCGTGGTGCGCGGCGAATTCGCCGACCAGCAGGTGGGCAGACGCAATTACACCCTGCTGCAGTGGCGGCTCGTGGAAGGAGAGGACCGGTGAGCACACCGAACGGCCCCCTGGCCGGAATCCGGATCGTGGAGCTCGCGCAATGGGTGTTCGTGCCGAGCGCGGCGGCGATCCTGGCCGATCTCGGCGCGGACGTGGTGCGCATCGAGCATCCCCGGCACGGCGATCCGTACAACACGCTGACCACCGCCGGGACCGCCAACACCGCCGGCGCGCTGTCGGCCCGCTCCGCGCAGGCCAATCGGGGCAAGCGCAGCATCGGCATCGACCTGTCCGCACCCGGCGGCCGGGAACTGGCGTACTCGCTGATCCGCGACGCGGACGTGTTCATGACCAGCTTCCGGCACAGCGCCCTGGTGAAACACGGTCTGGCACAAGATGATCTGGCCGAGATCAATCCCCGGCTGGTGTACGCGCGCGGCGACGCGTTCGGGCCCGCGGGCCTGGACAGCGACAAGCCCGGCTACGACATCACCGCCTTCTGGGCGCGCGGCGGGGTCGGCGAACTGGTGACCGAACCCGGTGCGCAGCAGGTGGCCCGGCAGCCACCGTCGTTCGGCGACCGGATCGCCTCGGTCGGCCTGGCCGCCGGTGTGATGGCGGCGCTGCTCGGCCGGGAGCGCGGCGGCGACGCCCAGCCGGTCGGCGCGTCCCTGATGGGTGCGGCAGCCTGGGTCACCGCCAGTGAAATCGTCTCCGGCGCGGCCACTTCCGGTGAGAAATTGCCGATGCCCGCGCTGACCGGCTCGTATCGTTGCGCCGACGGCGGCTGGATCATGATCAACCTGATGCAGTCCGACCGCTACTGGGCCGAATTCTGCTCGCACCTCGGCGTTCCGGAGCTGGCCACCGAGCCGCGCTTCGCCGACGCCGCGGCCCGCGCGGTGCACACCGCCGAACTGCGTACCGCGCTGGAAGCGGCCTTCGCCCGCAACACCCGCGACCAATGGTGCGCGGTGTTCGCCGGATTCGCCGGTCCGTGGGCGCCGGTGCAGGCGGTCTCGGAGCTCGTCTCCGATCCGCAGGTGATCGCGAACGGATTCGTCTGCCCGGTCACGGATTCCGAGATGCAGCTGGTCCGGGCCCCGTTCACGGTGGGCGCCCCGACGGCCACGCTGCCGCGCGGCCCCGAACTGGGTGAGCACACCGAGATGCTGCTGCTGGAGGCCGGCCACGACTGGGACGAGATCGTCCGGCTCAAGGAGGCGGGCGTCATCACCTAACACCCCCTCGTCCCCGAACCGCCGAACACACAGGAGAGTCGGTCATGAACATGGCGACACCACCGGACCGGGAGGCCGCGGCCACCGGTGCGAACGACAGCGGCACCACCGAATTCGGGCTCAACGCCTGGGATCTGCGGCTGTCCCCGGCCGCGGTCGCCGCCGAGCTGGACCGCGTCGCGGGCCGGCTGCGGGCCGACTTCGCCGCGCGGCCACGGCCGGTCGCGGTGCTGGCCCGCAATTCCGGTCGCACCCTGATCGGCTATGCCGCGACGATCCTCTCCGGTGCGCCGCTGGTGCCGCTCAACGTGCACCTCCAACCCACCGAGATCGCGCACATGCTGGCGGAATCGGGTGCGGGCACACTGTTCGCCGGACCGGAGCTGCTGGACACGGCGCTGGCCGCCACCGCGGAGCTGCCCGAGGTGCGGGTGCTGACCTGGGCCACCGAACCGGGTGCCGGCTACAGCACGCTCGAGCAGTGGTCGGCCGGGCCGATGCTGCCCGAGGGCCCCGAATATCCGGTCGCCGCACCGATTCTCTTCAGTTCCGGCACCACCGGCCGCCCCAAGCGGACCCTGATGCCGCGCTCGATCTTCCCGCGCGGAGCGACCCCGGCCGAGTACCGGCGCTGGGCGACGACCAACCGATTCTTCGGGCAGGGAACACATCTGGTGTCCGGCCCGCTGTACCACTCCGGTCCGATTCAGGCGACCGCGCTGCTGACCGCCGGTGTTCCGGTGCATGTGCCGTGCCGCTTCGACCCGCCCGCGATCCTGGAAACCATTGCGCGCGAACGCATCGCGACCAGCCTGATGGTGCCCACCCACTTCATCCGGTTGCTGCGCGCCCGCGATGAGAGCCCGACCGGCTACGACGTGAGCTCGATCCGGCTGATCACCCAGACCGGCGCCGGCTGCCCGGAGGACGTCAAACGGGCCATGATCGACTGGTGGGGACCGGTGTTCCTGGAGACCTACGGCGGCACCGAATCCGGCGGCGTCTGCGCCATCGGCAGCGCCGACTGGCTGGAACATCCGAACTCGGTGGGCCGCACCGTGAACGGCTATCGCGCGCTGGTGGTCGACGAGACGGGCCGCGAACTGCCCGCCGGCAGCGAGGGCCGGCTGTACTTCGAGAACGCCGCGGGCTGGGGCATCGAATACGAGGACGCGCCGGAGCTCACCGCCGCCGCCAACCTGCGGCCGGGCGTGTTCACCCTCGGTGAGATCGGCCGGGTCGACGCCGACGGCTTCGTGTACCTGACCGACCGGGACAGCGACAAGATCGTCTCCGGCGGCGTCAACATCTACCCCGCCGAATCGGAGCGCGTGCTCGCCGAACATCCGGCGGTCGCCGATGTCGCCGTGATCGGCGTGGACGATCCGGAGATGGGCGAACAGGCCCTGGCCCTGATCGTCGCGGCCCCGGGGACGACCCCGACGGCGGAGGAACTGGTCGGCTACTGCCGCACCCAGCTGTCGGCGGTGAAGACGCCGCGGGTGATCCGCTTCGTCGACGCCATCGAGCGCACGCCGATGGGCAAGTTGAACCGGCGGGAACTGCGCCGGCAGTACGCCGCGGTGGGAGGACACTGATGGGCCCGCTGTCCGGTCTGACCGTCATCGACCTCACCCGCGCGCTGTCCGGGCCGTACGCCACGCTGCTGCTCGGCGGCCTCGGCGCCACGGTGATCAAGATCGAGGAGCCCGGCGGTGGCGACGTGGCCCGGGGCAATGTGCCCTATCTGGGCCGCGACGGGGTGCACCGGCTGCCGCAGCACGACGACGATCTGTCGATCCCGTTCCTGGAGCGCTGCCGCGGCAAACTCGGCATCACCCTGAATCTCAAACACCCGGAAGCGATCTCGGTGTTCGACGACCTGATCCGCGACGCCGATATCGTGGTCGAGAACTTCAGCGCGGGCACCGCGGATCGGCTCGGCATCGGGTACGCGCATGCGCGCGAGGTCAATCCGCGCCTCGTCTACACCTCGATCAGTGGCTTCGGCGCCGACGACGCCGGGGATTCGGGCAAGGCGTACGACGTCACCATCCAGGCTCTGTCCGGGCTGACGCTGGCCTCGGGCTCCGAGGGCGACGACCCGATCCGGGTCGGGCTACCGCTCGGCGACATGGTGGCCCCGCTGTTCGCGGTGATGGGCACGGTCGCGGCGGTGGTGCAGGCCCGCGAGACCGGGCAGGGGCAGCACGTCGACGTCTCCATGCTCGGCGCGCTCACCTCGATGGTGGCCGTCGAACCGTGGGGCGGGTACGCCGAGACCGGAATGTCCCCGCGCACCGGCAATTTCCTGAACCGGCTGGCGCCCTTCGGCATCTTCCCCGCCGCCGACGGGCAGGTGACGATCTGCGCCGCCAACGACCGCTTCTTCGCCCGGCTGCCCGCCGCGATGGACAGCCCGGAACTACTGACCGATCCGCGCTTCGCCACCCGCGCGCCACGGGCCGCGCACGCCGACGAGATCCACGCGATCGTCGCCGAGTGGACCTCGGGGCTGACCGTCGCGGAGATCTGCAAACGGCTTGCGGCCGCGGACATTCCGGCCTCCGAAGTGCGGACGCCGGAGGAGGCGGTACGGGATCCGCGGGTGCGGGCCCGCGGTGAGACGGTGCCGCTGGAACATCCGGACTACGGCGTGGCCGACCAACTGCACGGCAGCGGCCTGCCCATCGTCTTCTCCGAAACCCCGGCCGGATTCGACGGTCCCGCACCGCATCTCGGCCAGCACAACGACCGCGTCTACGGCGACCTGCTCGGCTACTCGACCGAACGCCGCGCGCGGATGCGCGACCAGGGCCTGCTGTAGCCACCGACGAAAGAGAAATCCCATGAGCGACTACCGATTCATCACCTACACTCTCCTCGACGAGGGCCGGGTGGTCCGAATCATGCTGGACCGCCCCGACGTCCGCAACGCGCAGAACCGGCAGATGCTGGTCGAACTGAACGAGGCGTTCCTGCGCGCGGAGGCCGACGACGAGGTGCGGGTGGTCATCTTCGGCGGCACCGGCCCCATGTTCTCCTCCGGCCACGACCTCGGCACCCCGCTGCGCGTCGAGGAGCGCGAGCCCGGCCCGAACCAGCACATCACCCACCGCACCAACGGCGGCACCCGGGTCGGGGCCGAGCACCGGATGTTGCAGGAGTGGCACTACTTCTTCGAGAACACCCGGCGCTGGCGCAATCTGCGCAAGATCACCATCGCCGAGGTGCACGGCAACGTCTACGCGGCCGCGCTGATGCTGATGTGGAGCTGCGACCTGATCGTGGCCGCCGAGGGCACGCGGTTCGCGGATGTGGTCGGCGCCCGGCTGGGCATGTGCGGCGTCGAATACTTCGCGCACCCCTGGGAATTCGGGCTCCGCAAGACCAAGGAGCTGATGCTGACCGGTGATTCGATCGAGGCCGAGGAGGCGTACCGGCTGGGCATGATCTCCAAGCTGTGGCCGCGCGAGGAACTCGCCGCCAACACCGAGGAATTCGCGAAGCGGATCGCGAAGACGCCGACCATGGCGGCGCTGCTGATCAAGGAGTCGGTGAATCAGACCCAGGACAACATGGGCTTCTACAACGCCCTCAATGCCTGTTTCAGCCTGCACCAGCTCAACCACTCGCACTGGGCCGAGGTGCACGACGACAAGGTGGCCCGGGCCCACGAGTCCGACGGCGTGCCGAACTGGAAGAACGCCGGTCCGGTCCGCCCGGCCGTGCGGGACCGGGTGATCGCCGACGTGGAGCCGGCATGACGATGGAGATCGAACCGGCCGAGGACCAGCGGCTGCTGCTGGACACCTCCGCCCGGTTCATCGACGACGCGTTGCCGCTCACCGCGATCCGCGCGCTGGCCGACGGCGCGCCCGCCGACCTCGGGCACGTCCCGGCGGCCGCCGAACTGGGCTGGTTCGCCATGTTCGTGGACGAATCCCTCGGTGGCGGAAGCGTTTCCGGTGATCCGGTGACCGATGCCGTGCTACTCGCGCTGCTGCGCGGCGGGCGGCTGCTGCCCGAACCGTTCGTGGCCGGCAATGCCGTCGCGGCGGCCGTGGCCGCCGCGGGCAGCGACGCGCAGCGCCGGGCCGTGCTGCCGGAGCTCGCCGCCGGCAAGACCCGCGCCACCCTCGCGGTCACCGGCGACGCCCTGTGGGGCGGAACCACGCTGCTCGCCGAGGCGGCGGGCGCGGATCTGACGCTGACCGGCAGCGTGATCGTCGACGACGCGGCCGCGGACTGGATCGTGGTCACCGCGCTGTCCGGAGAGGAGGCCGTGCCCGTCCTGCTCGAGACCGGCGCTCTGCCCGCCGGACGGCCCCTGGCCTGCCTGGACCTCACCCGGCGGCTGGAACGGATCACCCTGGACGGGGTCCGGGTGCCGCGGACGGCGGTGCTCACCGGCGCGGTGGAACGCCTGCGCACGGTGGCGGCGCTGCTGGCGGTGGCCGGGACCGTCGGCGCGCTGGACCGGCTGTTCGAACTGACCCGGCAGTATTCGCTGGACCGATTCGCCTTCGGCCGCCCGATCGGCTCCTTCCAGGGGCTGAAACACCTGATGGCCGATATGAGCGCGGTGGTGGAGTCGATGCGCGCGGTGCTGGCGGGCGCGACCCGCGCGGTCGCCGCCGATCTGCCCTACGCCGCCGAGACCGTCGCGATCGCGAATACCTATGCCGGCGAACGCACCACGCGGCTGGTGCAGGACTGCCAGCAGGTGTACGGCGGCATCGGATTCGCCTGGGAGCACGATCTGCACCTGTATCTGCGCCGGGCCGCCACCGATGTGGCGCTGTACGGCAGCACCGATTTCCATCGCGGCCGGATCCTGGCCGCGCACGCCGAGGAATGGCAGGAGGCCCGGTGACCGCGCCCGCCGAGAGCATCGAGGAATTCCGGGCCCGGGTCCGGGCCTGGCTGCCCGGAAATCTGGACCGCCGCCCGGCCACCGCGCCGGATCCGTATTCCGAGGCGCACATCGCCGAGCACCGGGCCATCCAGCGCCGCCTGTTCGACAGCGATCTCGCGGGCCTGACCTGGCCGGTCGAATACGGTGGCCGGGGCCTGCCCGCGGCCTACGAGCGGGCCTTCGCCGAGGAGGCGGCCGATTTCGTCACCCCGTATTTCGGCATTCTGAGCACCACCACCTTCGGGTCCTGTGTGCCGACGATGCTGCGGCACGCGACACCGGAATATCTGCACCGGCACGTGCCGCGGGTACTGCGCGGCGAGGAATTGTGGTGCCAGTTCTTCTCCGAACCCGCGGCCGGTTCGGATCTGGCGGGTATCCAGACCCGGGCCACCCGCCGCGACGACGGTTCCTGGACCCTCGACGGCGCGAAGATCTGGAGTTCGCTGGCGCATCTCGCGGATTGGGGCATGTGCCTGGCCCGCACCGATTGGGACGTCCCGAAACACCAGGGCCTCACCTGGTTCGGCGTGCCGTGCGACGCTCCCGGCCTCACCGTCCGCCCGATCCGGCAGATCGGCGGCGGCAGCGAATTCTGCGAGGAATTCCTCGACGGCGTGATCGTGCCCGACTCCGACCGCATCGGCGAGATCGACCGCGGCTGGTCGGTCACCTCCACCCTGCTGGTGTTCGAGCGCGGTGCGGGCCGTCCCGGCGCCACCGAGACCCCCGACGATCCCGGCCCACTGGCCCCGGATCTGGTGGCGCTGGCCCGCCGCACCGGTCGCCTCGGCGACGCCGCCGTGCTGCGCGCGATCGCCTCCGCACACGTCGAGAGCTATGCGGTCGCCCAGCTCGAGGCACGGATCGCGACGCTGTCGCGGCAGGGCCGGGCCGATTCGGGGATCGCCGCCTACGGCAAACTGGCGAAGGCCGCCGCGACCGCCGCCAGGGCGCGCACCGCGCTCGACCTCGGCGGCGCGGACGCCGTGCTCTGGGATCCGGAGCAGCCCGGCGCCGACGCCACCGCGCACGCCTTCCTGGAGAGCAAGAAGCCGTCGGTCGCGGGCGGCACCGAGCAGATGCAGCGCAACGGCGTCGCCGAGCGAGTGCTCGGCCTGCCCCGCGAACCCGCCGCCGACGCGAAGCTGCCGTTCTCCGAGGTGCTGCGCCGGGCCCGGGAATGGCGGCAGCCGTAATGCGGGGGTCCACGCGAACGGCGGAGATCGAACCCAACGACTCACGGTGCGCACCGGAGTCGCCGACCATGTGCAAGGTGGTGTGAAGTGGCTTTTCCGATGAAAGAGCTCGATGTCCACAACGAGCTGCTGGGCAACCACGAGGAGCTGGAACGGGTGTACCGGGAGGAGGGTTATCTCTTCTTCCGGGACGTGCTCGACCGCGACGCGGTGGCGGCCGTCCGGACCAAGTACTTCTCGATCCTCGTCGACGACTACGGTGTGGTCGACCCCGGTCTCACCGAACCGATCTGGAACGGCAAGGACGTCAGCGAATTCCCGGTGAAGGTCCCGGAGATCTACGGTTCCGGCGTCTGGGAGGAATTCACCGCGAACCCGAAGATCCACAATTTCTTCGAAGCGGTCGTCGGCGAGCCGATCGCCTGGGTGCCCAGCACCGAATACCGGTTGAATCCGCCGGTCCCCGAGGATCCGGAGGATTACGTCGCCGGTCGCCATCAGGACGGTTTCTTCAACGAGGGCATTCCGTTCCGCACCTGCTGGCTGCCGTTCAGCCATATCGATGCCGACTGCGGCGGCGTGGCGATCGCCCCCGGTTTCAGCAAGCACGGCTACCTGCACGACTGGGATTCGCCGCCGAAATACGGCATTCCGGCCGGGGCCGTGCCGGATGCCGCGTGGGCCCGCGCGAGCGTCTACCACCCCGGTGACGCCCTGATCTTCGCGGAGGCCACCCCCCATTCGGGCCTGGCCAACCGCTCGGACCGGTTCCGATTGTCGATGGACATCCGAATGTCGCCGAAGTCCGCCCCCCAGCCCGTCGTCGGCGTGCTGTCGGCGGTCACCGACGACTCGATCACCCTGGACACCGCCGAGGGCCCGGTCACGCTCTTGGTGAACGAGCGCACCTATCTGCGGCTGAAGGACGGCGCGCAGCTGCCGCGCGAACGGATCACGGAGATCCTGGAGCCCGGCGAGAAGATGATGGCCGGCCGCAACGGTGATTACGCCCTGGTGGTCCGCCCGCAGAAGGGCTGACCTGTCGAGCACCGGGCAGTTTCACCTGCCCGGTGCTCGACATCGCTTACCGCTCAATGCCCTTCGCCGGAATGCCGGGACAGCCAGACCCGGCCCTGCACCCCGACCAGATCCACCAGGTCCTGCTGCGCGATGTTCATGTCGAACAGGTGCAGCCCCCAGTTCGCCGCGGGCACGGTGGGCAACGAGGCAGCCGGCGGCACCCCGCCGACCCCGCCGCCGTCGACCAGCAGCACCCGGGGCCCGTCGGTGGTGCAATAACCGTGGTAACCGGAAACCTTGCGCCCGTAGATGATCGACCGAAACGGCGTGTCGGCCGCCGACCCGGGCGCCGCCGGATCGGTGCACAGCACCTCGTAATCCGGCCCCGACGGGAAGTGCCCGCGCGTGCCGTAGACCGCCGGATCATCCGGTGACACACCGAAATTGGTGTCCGGCGGCGGATTCTCGGCGAAGGTCGACCAGGCCAGCACGCAACCGGCCTGCTCACGCCCGGTGCACGCGGGCACCGAGGCGAAATCACCACCGGTCGTCTTACCTGCTGCGACAAGCACATTGGCCCCCGGAATGATCGCCGACACCAGCAGTTGCTGCAACGGTGTCCCATCGATGCGGTTCCGGATCAACGCCCGCAACATCATCGACCCCTGCGAATGCCCGATCAGCACCACACCACGCCCGTGGTTGTCGTGCGCGAGATAGTCCTCCCACGCCGCCTCGAAACTGTCGTACGCGATATCGAGCGCACCGGCCCGCTTCGCGCCCGGCGAGGTCAGCAATCCGGCGGCGGTGCTCTGCCGGTACATCGGCGCCCAGATATTGCACTGCCCGTCGAACGGCGCCGCCTGCTCGGCAGCGGCGAACCGCTCCTCGGGCTCGACGGTCAGATCCGAATTCGCCGCGGCCTGAGTGGAAGCCGTCGGATAGACATAGAAACAGTCGATCGGCGCCCCCGTCCCGCCACCGCACGGATCGTCGGACCCGCCGGGGCGGCACAACCACACGGTGGAACCGCCCCCGTCCACCGCCGGAACCGCCGCCGCCACACCGGTTCCCACCAGCAGCGCGGCGAATACCCCGCACAACAGTCGTAATCCCGTACGGACCAGGACCAACCGATCTCCGATATCCGGACCAGGTCCGGTGAACTTCCTCGATGCTCGCACGCGCCCAGCATCGCAAATCCGGCACCTACCGTCTTGAAGAAATGTTCCGCACCGCCTGCCCCGGCCACGCGACCTCGTCCACCGCCAGCCACGGCGCCGCCGCCACCGCCGCCGGCGTCATCCCCGCGAACGCCACCGCATCCCGATGCAGATGCGACTGATCGGCGAACCCGCACGCCACGGCCACATCGGCGGCGCTGTGCCCCGCCGCGAGGCAGTGCGCCACCCGATCGAACCGGATCAGATTGGCGGCCCGCTTGGGCGTGAGCCCGATCTGCGCCCCGAACCGCGCCCACAACCGCTTCCGGCTCCACCCCACCTCCTCCGCCAGCCGCTCCACCCGAATCCGCCCCCGGCTGTTCACCATTCGCCGCCACACGAACCCGATCTCGGGATCCACCGCCCGCCCCGCCTCGGCCCGCCGCACCAGCGCCGCCACCGCGATCGCGAACCGCTCGTCCCACGACCCCGCCGCGGACAACCGCTCCTGCACCCGCCCGGCCTCCCGCCCCCACAACTCCTCGAGCCCCAGCACCGCCCCCGAACACTCCCCACCGGCCCCCAGCACGGTATGCGCCACCACCGGCGACAACCGAATCTGGAGACAATCGGCCTCGTACCCGCATGCCGCCCGCACGGTCCCCGGTGCCAGCCCCACCACCGAACTCCCCCACGCCGACTCCCCACCGTCCCCATCGATGAGCAACGCCGAAGACCCGAAGTCGATGAACACGGTCAACGCCGGATAAGGCACCATCCGCAACTCCACGGCCCGATCCGTCCGCCCCCGAAACCCGGCCATCTCGACTCCCGCCGGACAACTCCCCCACCCCGGCACCGCGACATCGATCGACGCCGCGATCCCGGGCATCGCCACCTCGGTCTGCATACCGCCATCGTACGAGCGCCGCGCCGCGCCCTACTCTCGAAGCGAGACCGACTGCCGACGAAAGACATTCGCATACCGATGAGCACCGACGCGCCCACCCCTTTCGTGCCCGAGGATTTCGACGTTCCCGACCGCCTGGAAACCTCGGAATTCCGATTGGAACCACTCGGCCCGCAGCACAACGATGCCGATTACGCGGCCTGGACCGGCAGCATCGATCACATTCGTGCCACGCCCGGCTTCCCCGAACGTGATTGGCCGCCGTGCGGTGGAATGTCGCTGGAGGACAACCGGAACGATCTCGTACGACACGCCGATGACTTCAGCCTCCGGCGCGGGTTCACGTATACCGTCCTGGACGAATCCGGCGTCGTGATCGGATGTGTCTACATCTATCCGGACCGCACCGAACCCGGCAGCACAGATGTTCGTTCCTGGGTGACGGCCGATCACGCCGAATCGGACCGGACGGTATATCGCGCGGTGTTCTCCTGGTTGCGCGCGGAATGGCCGTTCGACAACATCGTCTACGCCGAGCGGCCGACGCGCTGATACCATCGCTCTCGCGGGGGACGATGAACGCCGATACGCCGAAACAAGCCGAGTAGCAGTCGATCTCGCGACTCACCACGCACAAGTGTGAATGCTCAACTCTATGAGCACCGAAGTGTGGCTCCGCACCGCCGCCTGTTGTGATGCCGTGAGAATGGGTACCCACTCTCCGCCCCGGTTCTTGCCGTGCTCCCAGGTGCTGTGAACCGAGAGTGGCGGATTCGACACGAAGATCACGGAAGCCGCCGTGCACAGATCCTCGCTCTGTCCCGCCGCGACGAAGATATGGTCGCGGCCGGGAGATGCTCGCTCATCATCCGCCGGCGGTGGATCGAGCGCCGTCAGACGGACCGTCGGCACCGAAACCGCTGTCAACACAGCAGGATTCGGAGCTGGGCCGATGAAATACACATCGGCCTCCGGTGGATGGCCGCCGTCGTCCACGTCGAGAACCGCGGTACGAACGAACCCGGTGACGGCTGCCGCGTCTGCGATCCGATGAGCCGCGGTGGGACGGTTACGCTCGAACTGGTAGCGATGATAACCGAACGCCAGAATACCCATGGCGATGACCAGCAGAAACAGAAAGCACCCCAGCCAGAACCAGCGACTGTTGCGAATCCTCACTCGTATTTCCTGTGAGCGCCCCCATTTTCCACCGGCGTCGTAGCCGGACCTGAGGTGTACGCCGTGCACCTGCGGATCGGGCCACCGGGCGAACCTGTCCCCGTGCATCGGCCTGCGGCCGGGATCGGCTGGAACGCAGGCGATCTCCGGGTACGACAGCGTCTGGAGTCGTGGATGATGAGCACCGGCGTGGATGATGAGCACCGATGACACGGACGGATTCAAACGTGTTCGTTCTCCGGGGAGAGCTCTTCCGCAAAGTCGTAAAGTTCGACGATCCACCGCACTGACAGGACTCGGTGCACACCCCGAGCGGATTGCCGCGCATCACCGTCCCATCCCGCCGCTATCCCGGCGAGGGCGGCAACCGCCCGCACATCGTCGGAATCGCACGATACGGGTGACGCGCTGGAATGGGACGACACGGAACTGCGCAGTGCCGCAGCGCGACCGGCACGGGTGCGCATCTCCGCTGCCCCGACGGCGTGGACATCGAATACGTGCGGTGGGACGACGCCGTGCGCACGGCGGTACTGGGGTGACAGCGGTTCCGAGGTGGCACGTTGTGCGTTTCATAAGCCGTTGCCAAGGTCGGGGCGATTCACTGCTCACACAGGCACGGAAGCCCTCGGGGTGGGTGCGATCGACAGCGGCAGAGAGGGATTCGGGATGGATGTGCAGGAGAGCCAGGGCGGGACGCGGGAACAGTTCATGGCGGCGGGGTGGTATATCGACCCGGCCGAGCCGAGTGTGCAGCGACGCTGGGACGGTTACGGCTGGACTGCCGATATCGCGCCGGCACCGCCGCAGGCGCCGGTCGTCGAGGGGGGCGGGGATCTGGCGGGGGCGATGAATCGGCTCTGGCGGTTCAACACCTCGTCGTTGTCCGCGCTGCTGGTGTGTGTGGTGTATCTGGTGCTCGAAAGCTATACGAACATCGTGATGTTGGGCCTGATCCCGATCTCGCTGTCGGTTCAGGCGGTGCGGCGGCGTGAACCGCTGTGCATCGCGGCGGCGGCCGGTTCGGTGATCTTTCTCGTGGCGCCGTTCCTGTTGTTCCGGCACTGATTTCGGTCGATCACCTCGTGGCGCCGGGGATCGACGCGGAGGCGAGAAACACCCGTCCACCTCCCGATCAGCCCTGCGCGGCAACCGCGGCATCCCCTCCGGACCGCACCACGAACCCACCGCACCGACGGTCGAGTCCTCCACCGTCCCCGCCTCACTAGGCCGGCTCCGGCCGGTCCGCGTCCACCACCAGCAGATGCTCCAGTAGTTCGGCAGACCCGGTGTTCGCTGTGGTGACCGCGCAGTAGCGGTAGGCGATTCGATGCCGGTCGTCCGCCAGTGCGGTCGGCAGCGGGCCGAGTGCTTCATCGATACTGCGCACGCGTGCGTCCATCGACAGTGCGGCGCCGGCCCGGTGGGCGACCGCGCGCCGGGTCGCGGCGGGCAGTTCGGCGATGAGGACGAGCATGCGGCAGCGGGCCGGGCAGCGAGCGCAACCGGGCAGTTCGCGGGGTGGTGTACTCGCCAGCAGTGCCGTCAGATCTCGGTGCGCCGCCTCGAAGGATGCCGAGTTGTCCTCGGCGGACAACCATTCCGAGCACAGCCGGCCCAACGTCGCGGCCACCCGCTCGGCGTCGAGCAGGACCGCGGCCCGTCCGCCACCGCCGAGCGCGTCGCGCCGATCGGCGGCGGCCCGGGTACTCCAGCGATGCGCCGATTGGCTTGCCGCACAATACGCGACGGGTGAGTAGCCGTCGCTGTTGCCGGTTCGCCACGGCCGACGCCACGTATCCCACGCCTGCCAGGCGGTCTCGCGGTCGCCGAGCAGAATCGCGCGGAAGGCCGGCCACAGTTGCCGGTCGGTGTCGTCTTCGGCCTGCGCCCGGCGACCGGGTTCGAGCAGTGTGCACGGCGCCGGGCACCGCGCGCACGCCGAATTGCGATGCAGATAGCCGAGATCGATGACCGGTACGCGGACGGTCCCGGTGGCGGAGGGCAACGGCGTGACCCGGACCAGCACCGCGGAACCGATCCGATCGTCGTGGACGACGGCCTCCCCGGGATGCAGACCGGCGAGATGGCGGTTCTGGTTCTGGTCCAGGTTCGTCGCCGCGGCGACCACGGCACGGTCGTCGGGTGCGGCGAGCCGGTGCAGGATCTTGATGTTCGAGTTCTTCAGGATATCCGGGGCGAGCTTGGTGGGAATCTGATCCGCGACGATGAAACCCTCACCATAGGAACGCATTTCGGCAAGCATATCGGTGAACAGAGTGACAGCCTTGGCCTGGGCATCCGGCGACTCGGGTCCGCCCGCCGCCCGCGGCGCACGCAACAGCCGGTGTGCTTCTTCGATCAACGTGAGGTGCCGAAGCTGCTCACCGGCGGCCGGTGACCGGTGCTGCCGACCGGCCTCGGCGAACTCGTAGAGCCGGGACAGCAGCAGCGCCATGACGAACGCCTTCTCCTCGTCGTCACCGAGGTTGCGCAGTTCGATGACGCAGGGCGCCTCGAACAGTTCGTCGATCGGCACCGACCGGGTGGTGTCGAGCGTCATCCCCTTCGCGCCCACCATGAGGCTGCGCAGCCGGGACCGCAATGCCGCACCCAGGTTCTGGTGCACTTCGCGGCCGTATTGCCGGCCTTCGAGCACCTGCTCGATCTTGTCGTGCAGATCGGTCATCGACGGTAGCAGCGCGTAGCGTTCCATCGGCCCGGCCGACCGGTCGAGGTAGTCGTTCTGCGAGGTGTGCAGATTCCAGCCCCGCTCGGTGTAGATATCGAGCATGGCCTCCTCCAGCACGTAGGACATGCCGGCGAACATCGGGAAGGAGGCGTTGAACACGGCTTTCAGCAGATCGATGTGCCGCAGCAGCGGCACCCCGGGCTGCGGCTCGAACGGATTGAGCCGCAGCGGCCGGCCGTCGTCGACGCCGATGGTGAACACCCGCAGCCGATCCTGCAACCGGGGATGCTCACGCAGCCTGCGGTATTCGGCCTTGACCGGTTCGATGACCAGGAACGGCAGGCCGAGTTCGGTGTAGCTCTCCAGCAGCAGCCGTTGCGCCGTCGTGGTTTTGCCGTAGCCGGTCATGCCCGCGATCAGCACATGGCGGTTGAGCGCCTGCGAGGTCAGGGTGACCGGCCCCAGCGAGCGTCCGGCCGGGTCCTGCAACGCCCCCAGCACGATCGAGGAATCCGTGGGTGGTGCTGCGGTCAAAGCGAATTCGCCGATCTCCCGGCGTGGCAACCCGGGGATCTCCCGGCGCGGCGGGGTGACCAGGATCGCGAGTTCGTCGGAGGTCATACAGGTGGCGAGGGCGTCGAAGGCGGGGCCCAGCGGGTGGCCGATCCCGCGCGTCGCCGGATGCAGCGCGATCGACCGGCCGCGGGTCGCCGCCGAGCGGACGAGATGCGCGGGCACCGGGACGACGCGCATCGGATCGAGGAAAGTGCTTGTGCCGCTGGCGATACCACGCACCGCGCCGGCCACGGCGGCGGCGGTGGCCGCACTGTCCGCGAAGAGATAGATCGAGGTCCGCCACCACCCCGACGAACGCGCCGCCTGCAATCTGACGCTGTGATGGGTCAGCAACTCCTCACAGGCCTCGGCACCGGCATCGAGGAGATCCGTTGTCTCGCTGTCGGTCCGGTTGGTGCTCGCCGTCTCGGTGACCGAGGTCCGCGGCTCCCGGAACACCAGATTGGCCGTGGAGGCCATGCCCATCAACGCGGTCATCGCCGGCATCGGGAGGCTTCCGGCGATCCCGCAGAACGCCGCCAGACCGGCCAGCGCGAGCGGCACCGCCACCTCGCCGGCGCGCTGCCGTTCCGGGGTCGTCGTGCCGGTGCTGCTGCCGCTGCCTTCGGCGTGGGATACGGTGCGGCGCACCAGGGTATGGATTTCACTGCGCAGCTTCCGGCACCGGTCCAGCGTCTCGTCCAGCGCGGTGGCGGGCAGCGGTTCGGCGACGACGACCAGTGCGTACTGCCGTCCGGCGGCGGCCGCCGCGAGCCGGTCGATGTTCTGGAACACCGACGAATCCGCCCCGGCGCGGATCGAGGGCACCCCGGTCATGACGGCCGTCGCCGGAGCGGTGCGGAGAAAATCCGCCAGTTCGAGGCTCGCGGTATCGCCGAGCACCGCCGGCGGGGTGAGCACCAGGCCGGGAATGTGCGCGCGCAGCGCCCCGGACTGCCCGTCGAGGAACTCCTCGGTCGACTCGAGCGAGCCGTCCGGCAGCCGCCGGCCACCCACGAAGATCCGGTGCCGGTCGGCCGTTCCGTAGCTGACGGTGATCATGGCATGGCCCTGACCGTGCGTGCCGGTCAGCATGTGCGGCATGGCACGCGTCCAGTCCTCGCCCGGCTTTTCCTTTGCCATGCCGACGATTTCGCACAACTGCGGCGGGACGTTGTCGGCGGCGATGTCCAGGTTCCAGGTTCGTGGCTCGAAGTCGTGCAGGTAGCGCCGCTCGAGCAGCGCGATCAGGATGTCCGGCAGGTTCATCCCGAATTGGGTTGCCTGCGCGAGCGTCAGCCGGGGGGCGAGCAGCGGGAGATCATCGATCATGATGGGGTCCTGACGGGGGAGAGGTCAGTGCAGCCACGGCGGGGTCGATTCGGTGCCGGCCCGGCGGACGGGCGGATCGGGAACCGATGCCGGTGGGGCGCTGGATGTTCGGGGCTCGACGGAACTGCCGAGGGCGGACCAGGCCGCTCCGATGGCGATGTCGGCGCCGGGATCGTCGCTGATCCACACCTGCCCGAACTCGCGTGCCGCCTCGGCGACGCAGGGCCAGATCGCTCCCATCCCGCCGACCAGCACGATCGGCGTGTCCGCGCCGGCGGCCAGCGGCCGGATCGCGTCGCGAACCGCGCGGGTCAGCGCGACGACCTCGTCCCACTGCGCCATGGCCGCGCGTGACAGGCCGAGTGCGGTGAACATCCGATCGGCGAACGGCCCGTCCCACGTCGCGACGCGGTCGGGTGGCAGGGCACGCAGCATGGCCGCGAATTCGGCGCACCCGTCCAGCAACGCCAGCAGCATGACCGGCGGGACACCCTGTTTGCAGTTGAGCAACACGCGCCGCGCCAGCGCCGCCGACACCGCCCACGCCCCGCCCTCGGCGCAGGCCGAGTCCAGCACGGTCACCCGGGGCCGCTGCTTGGATCGCTCGACCCGATACCGGCCGGTGGCGATCTGTGTCTCCCCGCAGGCGACGGCCACGACCGTCGTGTCGGCCGCGGCGCCCGGCGGCAGGTCGCCGATCCAGCGGTGGACGAGTGCCTCGGCGGGATGCACGCGGATCGGCGCCGGGAGGCCCGCACCGGTGATCGCCGCGGCCGCGGCGGCCGAGAGGGGCTCGTGCCCGGCGAGGCACAGCCGGTAGTGCTCGAGCGGCGTCTGCGCCGTCACGCCCACATAGGCGCGGACGCGGTGTCCGATGCCGGTGAGACAGGCCGGATCCAGCGGATCGCGGCGCCAGGTGAGCAGATGCGGCACCAGCGCACCGGCCGAGCGCTCGTCGATTCGCGCGAGCCGCCGTTCGGCGGCGAGGCTACCCCAGTCACCGGATTCGCAGGCGTTGGGAATCAGCCGTCGCCTGCCGTCACCGATCTGCCTGGTGCTGGACAGACCGCCCCGCGGCCCTTCGGCCAGTGCGAGACCGGTGCGGGTGAACTGGGGGTCCAGCCCGAACACGCCGTTCACGAAACCACCTCCGCCACAGCGATTTCCGCCGCCGCGGCGAGCGTCGCGGCGAGATCGTCCAAGGCGCGGCGCAGGTTCGCCAGCGCACGCGGCTGCTCGTCGCCGGGTGCCGGCGGGATCGGCAGCACCGGGTGGAGGACCAGGTCGAGGGCATACGGCCGGCGGTCCCACAAGGCGTTCCGGATCCGTGCGTGGGCCGCATCGATGTTCGCGACCGCGACCGCCCGATCTGCGGCCGGATTCCCGGTCGACCACGCCGTGATGCCGCTCGCCGAGTAGGGCACCACAATCGTCTGCGGCCCCGGCCGCAGCAGATCGTGCAGCGCCCGAGCGGTGTCCGCGGTGACCGGCGGCAGCTCGCGGGCCCGCGCGCATTCGGCCGCGGCCGCGACGATCGCGTCGGCGAGTTGCGCGGTCAGAGCCGTGAGGGCCGCGGTGATCGCCCACCCGTAGCTGTTGTCGTACCGCAACGGATGATGGGCGGCCCACCGGCGCACGTTCGATATCTCGTGGTCGATATCGGCCAGCCGAGCGGCGTAGAGCGCGCTCGCCGCAGTGAACACGGTGCGCCGGTAGTCTTCTCGCCGCTGTTCGAGGGTCCGGATCCGGTCGGCGTGGGCCTCGATCAGGCGCCGGGTCCGTTCCCGTTCCCGCCCGGCGCACGCGCCGACGCGATCGGCCAGGCGCCGCAGCCGGTGGGCCGCCCGATGCAAGCGGGCCGGGGTGACCCCGGCCAACGCGGCCGCGAGGCCGAGCCGCAGCTGTGGTCCGCCGAATCCCGCACCGGCCGTGGTCATTCCACGGGCGGAGACCACGACGACCCGTGGTGGCAGTGGGCAGGTGAGTCCGGGCTCGGCGATCCGGTCCCGCATATAGGGCGCGCGGTCCGCCAGAAACGCGGCCCAGCGGTCCGGCGTGTCCTCGGCCAGAAACGCATTGACCACGAACAGCACACCGGCCGGTCCGTGACCGGCGATGTATTCGCCGACGAATTCCTGCTCGGTCTCGGCGAACGGCTGTCGGGAGTTGACCACCCACACCAGAATGTCGGCGTCCGCCGTGGCCGCTCGAGTGCGTTCGGTCATGGCGGCCGTGTCGTCGATACCGGGCGAATCGATCCACCACACCCCCTCGGGCGGATGACCGTCGCTCAGCTCGATCACCATCTCGGCGGTCGCACTCACCTCCGCGCGCTCGTTGCCGTCGTCGCCGATCAACCGGACCCGGCTGCTGACGGCGTCGGCCCCGAACGGCAATTCGGCGGTCGCGTCGTCGGCGGCGATCATCTCGACCCGGTCGACGGCGCCGCGGCGCACCAGACACGGCACGCCGGTCTCGGGCAGATCGCCGGTGGGCAGCAGCGGCCGCCCGATGAGCGCGTTGATCAGGGTCGATTTACCGCAACTGAAATGGCCCGCGAACACGATCCGGACCGGCTCGGCGTACAGCGCCGCGCAGATGGCCGCCAACTCACCGGCCACCTCGTCGGCGACGGATCGGTCGGTGACGGCGCGCAACAACGGGGCGAAGTGCGGGCCGTCGGGGCGGAGCGCGTCCACCGGGCTCGGATCGGTGCACAGTGCCGTGGTCATGCACCTGTCACCTGACGCGCGATGGTGGTCGCCTCCTTCAGCGCCAGCCGATATTCGGCAACGGTCACGGCAGTCTGCGCCAGATCGGCCAGGATCCGATCGCGCTCGCTCCGATCGCGCTGATTCTCCTCGACCATCAGGGTGATGTTGCGTTCCTCTTGTTCGATCAGGGCGGCGACCTCGTCGGTGATCGTGACCGCGATCGCCTGGAAGCCCGCGGACACCTTCGCTTCGATCGCGGGCAGTCCGCGCTCGCCCAGCTGGGCGATCTGCGGATCGCACTCCTTCACGACCGCTTTCTTGAGCCGATCGACGAAGCCGAGGCTACCGGCCCCCAGACCCACGGCCGCCGCCGCGATCAACGTGATCGGCAGGGCGACGATCGAGGTGGCCGCGATACCCATCAATCCGAGCACGAATGCCGAACCGAACGCGCCCGCGATCCCGCCGGCCGCGCCGCGCCACCCGCCCGCGCCCCCGGTGAAGGCGGCGCTGAGGTCGCCGAGGAACAGGCCGGTCGCGGAGGCGACCACCCGCTCGAACATGCTCACGGTGGCCACCTTGCCCGCGACGATCGGATCGACCTGCCACCCCGTCAGATGCTGGTGCAGCCGGCTGAAATCCTGCTCGATCTCCCCGACCTCCCGTTCCAGTTCGAGATACAGACGTTCCAGCAGCGGCTCCAGCACCCGCGACACCTCCGTTCGTCCCCAGGCCTCGATCCGATCGGTGACGAACTTCTCGACGAACTCCCCCGCCTGCCTCTGCAACTTCTTCTGTTTCAGCAGATCGACCGCGCCGAACCGGGAACCGAGCTCGTAGCCGGCCAATTCCTGGGGCAGATCGCGGCGGATGTCGGCGATCGCCTGCTGGAAGCCGGCGACGACCACGGCGATCCCGTCGGCGGTGAATTTCTCCAGCGTCCGGGCGAGGTCGACCGGTCGGGTCCGGATGGCCGCCAATTGCGGCTGGATCTCCTGGAACGCGATGTTCAGGCTCTCCCTGTCCATCTGGGCGGCCTGCCTGCGCTGTGCCACATGCTTCTCGACGGTGTCGCTGCACAGATAGGCCTGCCGGGCGAACTTGGCGACGTGGACCTGAGCGCGATCGTGGGCGAGGAAGTCGAACAGCCGTTCCTCGAACGCCGCCATCCCCGACAGCCGGATCCCGTCCGGATCGCCCGGAGACCGGCCGTAGCGGCTGTTGCTGGCACGCCGGCCGTCGATGAAGAAGAAACGCCGATCGGTGAGACCCTGTGGCCCGGCGTACGGAATGCCTTCCGCCCCCGCGGACCGCGACCAGACGAAGCGCAGCAGCCGATCGTCCACCGTCCGGCCGTCCCACAGGTTGATCACGCTGAACAGCGTCGCGCCGTCACTGAGCACCTCGCTCGCGTCCTGCATCTCGCCTTGGCCCATCAGCGTGTCGGAGCGGTAGACCACGATCGCCGCATCGCACTCCCGCGCCGCCTGCCGGGTGATCACCGTCCGTTCCGGGTGGTCGTCCAGTCCCGGGGAGTCGTACACCATCACCCCGGCCTTGCACAGTTCGGCGGGGTAGTGCAGCTCGAACACCTGGATGCGCTCGAACTTCCTACGGGTCTCGTCCGGGTCGGCCTCCTGGGTGGATTCGCGCATGTAGCGCTCGAGCGACCATTCCTCCGGGTTGTTGTCGAAGTCGTAGGCGATGACCTTGGGGGTGGGCGCGTAACGGACGCAGGTGAGAATCGCGGTCGCGGGCAGGTCGTCGACCACCATCGGCCCGGCCTGTCCGCCCAGATCCACCGGGCTGGACGTGCCGCCGAGGATCGCGTTGAGCAACGTGGATTTCCCGTTCTTGAATCGGCCCATCACCAGGATCTTGAATTGGTGGGAACCCAGATTGCCGTGGATGTGCGCGAGATCGTCCACGGTCATCGACATTTCGAGCCGCTCCGCGATCTGTGTCAGGCCTTCGATCGCGGTCAATGCCGACTGTTTCGCCTCCTGTCCACGGCGCGAAAGCTTGTCCGCCAGTGATTCGGTTGCGGGGGTAGACATATCGGATTCTTCCTTCGGTGCGACTAGGACATGGTCGAGGCGGCGCGGAGTGCGGACAATTCGGCCATCAAGGCCGGATCCGGGCCGCTGTGGGTGGCCTCGGAGACGGCGGCGGTCAGCGCGGAATCGAGTGCGACGAATTCGTCGACGATCCGGGCCGGGAGGATCGGGTCCGTCGTGTTCCGATGTGCCCGAAGGTCGGTGCGCAGCCGGTCGATCACGGCCGTGACACCTTGCCGGACGTACTCGACAGCGCCTCGCCGGTCACGGACGTGGCTGACCCGCAGACCGGCGAGCACCCCGCCGGTGGCACTCGCCGCGGTGACCACGAGTGCCCCGCCGAACAACGGCACCCCGACGATCGGCGCCAGCACGAGCGAGCCGAGGATCGCGGCGACACCGCCGTAGCCGGCACTGCGCAGAACCGGCGGCCAGGGGCTGGAATCCGGTTGCGGCGCAAGCGGATCGATCGGCGTGCCGACCGTGGGAGTGGAGAACCGCCGCAAGTGGGTGAGCAGCACCGCGGGATAGCGCTCGGTCCGCTCCCGTCCCAGCGCGGCGTTGATCGCGGGCCAGTCGACACCGTCGAGCAGCGCTCTGGTCTCCTGCTCGGTCCGCTGCATGCGGGCGGCCACGAGGTCGGTGGCCTGCCGCTGCCAGGTCCGCACGGCATCGGCCAGATACTCCGACGTCCACTGTCGCAGCGCCGGGCCGCTCACCGGCGCGTCCCCGGCGCCGACCCGATCGATCACCTCGGCGAGCAGATCCCGTTCGAAGGTGTCGAGGGTGGCGTCCAGTTGCCGGGCGAGCACGGCGAGATCACCGGTCAGGCGATCGCGCAGGCGATCACCGGCGCGCCGGGCCTGTACCCGCGCGGTGTCCACCGGTGACATGGCGCCGCGATCCCGCGCCAGCACATGTTCGGCGGCTTCGGTTTCGGCGAGCGTGATCGCATACGACAACCGCGCCGCGCCGAGCGGGTCCCCCGCGGGCGGGCCGTCCACCGACCATCGGGTCAGTCTGTCCATATCGGCGGTGATGGTTTCGCGCAGGGCGGCGTACGGGACGTCCGAACTCCACAGCAGGCAGCCGTGTGCGGCCAGATCCTGTCCGCGCCAATCGATCCCGGGACCACCCAGCAGGACCTGCCAGACCGCGCGCCGCACGATGTCGAATTCGTCGGGGCCGGTGAGGGTTTCCGCGCCGCAGAG
Source organism: Nocardia sp. alder85J (assembly GCF_020176955.2). Taxonomy (GTDB): domain Bacteria; phylum Actinomycetota; class Actinomycetes; order Mycobacteriales; family Mycobacteriaceae; genus Nocardia. The sequence goes on along the minus strand of NZ_JAIUCZ020000002.1, from coordinate 454,343 downwards.
CACGACGACGAAGGTGCCCGCGGGCCGGGCCAGGACGTCGGAGACGGCGTCGACGATGCTCTGCGAGAGCAGTTCACCGCAGGACAACGCGACGACCACACGATTGGCATTGTGGATCCCGGCCGGATCGGCGCCCGCGGACAGCAGCGTCGCGCGGCGGACCGGCGCGGCGGTGCCGCGTGATGTCAGCCACCGCGCGAGCGGCTCGGCGTCGATGTCGACGGCGTTCAGCAGCAGGATGCCGCGATCGTCGGCATCCGGTATCGCCGCGACGAAATCCGCTGTGCGGGAGAGCCCGTGGTCCGCCGAGAGTTCCGCGATCCGCTGCGCGGCGGCGGATGCCGGCCGATCGCCGCCGGTGGTTCGGACGGTCATCGCGGCCCGCCTTCGAGCCAGCCGAAGAAGTCGGGTGCCAGCGCTCGATACCACGGCAGCACGGCGGCAGTGACGTTGAGCGTCAACACTTCCGACAGATCCGCGCACAGCATCGGGTCGCCTGCCCGGTGCTCCAGGAACGGAGTCAGCGCTCGATCCATCAGTTCGTCGAGGATCCGCTGGTCCTCCTCGACGGCCGTGATGTCCCAGTTCGCGCGATCGACGACCACCAGGTCGTCGGTGACGGGTGCGCCGAAGTCCAGCACGCCGGTCGAGGCGTAGACGATCAGTTTGCCGGTGTACGGATCCAGTGCCCACCACCGGTCGGGTGTGGCCAGCGCCAGCGGCCGGCCCGGCCGGCGCACCGCGGCGCTCGCGAATCCGGCCATGCCGGGTAGCTGCCACCGGAACGTGGGCAGCGGCACCGAGATCGAGTGCTCGACCGGGACGGCTGCCCGCCGGACCGGATGCTGCGCGAAGTCGTCGCGTAGTTGCCGGTAGGGCGCGGTGACGGTCTTGCCGAATGTCATCACTTCTCCTGGAGATCGATTCACGCAGCGGTGGTCGCGGAGTCGCCACGGACCAGATCGGTGACCAGGGCCTGGCCACCGGTGTTCAGCCACGCCTTGGTCATGGTGGCCGAGTCGACGAATTCGCCGGACTTGCCCGTACCGCTGTCGTTGATGTAAAAGCCTTGGATCGCACCGGTTTCCGGATCGCGCGCCACGCCGGTGACGGTCACCGCGTGGTTGTCCTGGCCGTTCTCGACGTAGCGGCCGTCGTGCCAGAGGTATCCGGCGTTGGCCTCGATGATCACGCCGTGGCCCTGCTGTACCTCGGCCGCCAGATCCTCGAACGACTGCTGCTGCTCGGCATGAGCGGGAATCCCGTAGTCGGCCAGGACGGCCGCCTGATCACCGAGCGTGGTGCCGCCCGCGGCCTCCGGGTTGCCGGAGACGTCGCATTCCCCTTTTGCCACTGCGTGATCGACGATCTGCGCCTCGGTGACATCGCCACCGAACTGGGCGATGACGTCCTCGCAGGAACACAGCCCGCAGGTGCCCTGGAAGCCGTAGGTGTTGTCCCCCTGCTGATGATTGAACTTGGCGTCCCCGGTCACGTCGCCGAAGACGATCGCGGTCCGTCCGTCCGGCAGCACATCGGTGGACGTCGGAACCTCGTTCACGGCCTCCGGCCCGGGCTGACCCGGATCCGGTGGCACGTCGCCACCCGGCCATCCGGCACTGGTGAAATTCATGGCGTGGTACTCCTTTTCCGGCGCGCTACACCTGTATGGAGGCGGCCGGTCCCCGATTCATTGCAGAGTTACGAGTCCGCCTCGCGGTCTCGGTCGTCGACGTCGCCACGCAGGTGGACGGCGACGAGGGTGCAGGCCCGCCGCAGGTGTGCCTGCCAGCCGCGCCGCCGGTAGTCCGTGCGGCCGGCCAGCACGACGAACTCGAACGCCGCCCGTTCGGCGCCGGACAGCGGTTCGGCCGGATCGGCGCAGGCCCGCCGGTAGGCGTCGGCGATCACCGCGGGACCGCCCAGGGCGGACCGACAGTGCTGGAACAGAAAGACTCGCAGTTTGGGTATCGCCCGGCAGTGCACCACCGCACACGCCGCCGGGGACAGGCCGAACCGCGGGGCCAAGTCCTTCCAGGAGGAATCACCATCGGCCAAGCGCGCCAGTATGATTCGGTGTTCGATCGCGGTCAGCACGCCGAGGCCCGCGGCCCGGCCGACGGCCGCCGGCAGCCACTGCCCCGACTCCGGCGGTGGTTCCCGCGGCGCTCCCGGAACATCCCACTCGGGCTGCATCGGCACCTCGTGCCTGCGGCGCCGCTCGAACTCGGCCTGCATCCGCAGCGCCTCCCGCTCGCCGATCCGCACCACCCACGTGGCGAACGCCGACTCCCCGCGGAAACCGGCGTAACCACGCCATGCCGCGATCATCGTGCGCTGCAGGAGTTCGTCGGCGGCCTCGCCGGTGTCGGCGGCCCAGACACAGTAGGCGCGAACCGTGCGCTCCGCCCGGCGCCACGCATCCTCGAATTGTTCTGCCGCAGTGGAATTCGTCTCGCTCACCGCAACCACCAGCTACTCGGACGGCACCACGAACAGATGCCCTTGACGTCATGAATTCGCCCCGACCCATGCGCAGCACCTACGCGCCTTCCCGCACAGCATAACACGAGGCAAATTAAACCTACTGCCCCGCAATTACTTTCGAGTCGAGCGTGACAAAACGAATCAAGCGCCCGGGATCGCGCCGAAAGAGTCATCACTCGGAGCCCGGCGCGATCCGGCGACGGGTCCGGGCGACGCACCGGCATGTCCGTTCGGAATCAGCGAAAGGGGTTGGGCAGCAGCTAAATCAGTGGACCGTCCGGTATCCGGATCCCTACACTTCCGGAATGCATACCGTCGAGTTGCTTCAGCATTTCCGCACGCACGCGGCACCCCTGGGGTTGTCGCGCGGCGGCGCGCCGGAATGGGACGACGCGGAACTGCATCGTGCCGCCTACGCCGCGGACCCGGAGGGGTATCTGCTGCTGGCGCTGGTACCGGGAGTGCTGCCGGAGCAGCGGGCGCGGGTGTTGTTGCAGGCGCTGTCGGCATCGCGGGCCGGGGTCGGCGAGGAGACTCGCCGGGTGCTCGACAAGGTCACGCGGGCTGTGCTTTTCGATCTGCCACCGGGGCCGGTGCTCACCGTGTTGCTGGCGTTGCGGCGGCTGCGGGTCAATCACAAGCACAGCACGCGGGCCGTGCTGACCTTCGTGCTCGACCATCCGCAGGCGGACACGCTGATCGATGCGCGACGGCCCACCCTGGTCGACTGTTTCGAGCACGCGCTCGGCAGGGCCACGGCGCGCGGGTGCGCGCGGCGGATCGCCCAGGGCGAGACGGATTCCGGATATCTGCGCCGGAATCTGTTGCGGTTCAGTGCGAATCCAGGGCAGGCGGCGGCGCGGGTCGCCGCGCTGTACGGGCCCGGGGTACCCGGGGTCGGCACGCCGCATGCGGGTGTCGCGCCGCTGGATCCGGTGCGCGAGCGGGAGCAGGTGGTGACCGTGACCAATCGCGGTGACATCGCGGCCACGCTGGTGCATCTGTATCGCGGCGGGCCGGAGGCGGAACTGCGGCCGGCGCTCGGGCGCTACGTCGCCGAGGTCACGGCCGGGCTGCCGCCGATGCCGGGATATGTTGCGCTGGTAGCGGATACGTCCGAGTCGATGCGTGGCTACGGCGACCGGGAGTGGGCGCTGCTGTCGCAGGCGACGGCGCTGCGACTGGTGCTCGCCGAGGTGTGCCCGCGGCTGAGCGTCTTCGAGACGGGTGGGCCGGAGCCGACCGATCTGGCCGGTGGGCTGCTCGACGCGCTGGCCACCGAGCCCGAGCTCGTGGTGCTCGTCACCGACGGATACGAGAACCGGCTGTCCGGTGATCTGGCGCGGGTGCTGGCGACACTGCCGCGGATCGGCGTGCGAACCCCGATTGTGCTGTGCCGCAGCATGTTCACCGGACGCGACGAGATGACCCTGCGCGATCCGGCCCCGGGTCTGCCGCGCCTGGACTTCTGGCATCAGGACGACTTCGCCGGGCTGCTGCCCGCGTTGTTCGCCCATACGGCGGCGGGCCGGGACTGGATCAACGCCGCCATGCGGCACCGACTCGACCGACGGCGGCAAGGAGCTCAGCTGTGAACCTCACGACCACACTCTCGGCGCTGGTACCCGCCGGCGGCGACCTCACCGGCTATCGGATCGGTGCGCCGCAGCGGGCCGGTGCGCTCACCGTGCTGCCGATCCACGGACCGCAGCGGCCCGGCATCGTCGCGCCCCGGTCCGGGCTGAAGCTGCACCAGGTGGTCGGCTACGGCTCGGTCGAACTGCACAACGGCGCCGCCGCGGGGGTGGCTGTCGTGCCGCTGCACATCGGCTACATCCAGGAGGGGGCGCAGAACCACGCGCTGTGCTCGGCGGCGCTGCTGGCCGCGGGGCAGACCCGGCGTTTCCCGGACGCCTGCTGTGTGCAGGCGGCCCAGGGCGGTTATCTGGAGGGCCGCGACCAGTGGTTCTTCGTGCTGCCCTGGGAGCTGCGCGGCGCCGCGTTGCGGCTGCGCGGCCAGGAGGGCTACTCGAAGCTGTGGGGCGACATCAGCGCGCTCAACCGCGGCTACGGGCTGGCGGCGCGCGGGCATCTGGAGCAGATCGTCAGCCGGCAGCGAGCGGTGCTGACCCAGTTCCGCAGCCGGTTGGAGTTGCTGCCCGGTCAGCTCGGGGCGCTGTTCTTCGTGGGCGACACCTTCGCGGGGATCGAAATCGCCCCGGACCCCGGCTATTTCGCCGAGGTGTGGATGCCGTTGGTGTGCTTCGCCTACGGGGTCGCCGCCTGGCGGGCCGAGCCGGAGCCGGTCGCGGCCGAGCCGTTCGACGCCACCGATCCGGCGAGCCTGCGTGCGGAGCTGACCCGCGACCGGGACGAGTATCGCGAGCGACTGCTGGCGAGCCTGCCGAGCACCGCCGGTGCGCACGCCGACGAGGAGGAGCGGTACCTCGACCTGCGCCTGCACACCGTGACCGGCGGCGGTCTCGCGGGGCAGTTCGTCGCCGAGCAGGACCGGCTGGTGTACGCCTCGTTGTTCGCCGAGCGGGAGCCGGTCGGCGCGACGGCCTAAAAGCGGTTGCGCACCAACCGAATCCGAGATTGAATAGCAGCATACGGGAACTCCACCCGAGCCCAGTGTCAGCACCTTCGTACCAGATGAAGCGAGAATCGCACCAGAGCGATAACCATTAGGCACTACCGGCGTCGGGGACCTGTCCCGTTCTCACTTCCACGGCCGGTCCGCCCCCCTCGGGCGGATCGGCCGGTCGTAGGAGTCTTGCCGCATCGCACCGCCGCGCCTACCGTCGAGGCGTGCTGGATGAACAGACCGTGCAGAAATTGTTGTGGCACTGGGACGACGGCTGGAATTCCGGCGATCTCGACACCATCATGTCGCCCTTCGCCACGGACGTGCTGTTCAGTTCGCCGTTCGTGCCGAAACTCCTCGGCGATCCCACCCGGCTCACCCTGGCCGGCGCCGACGCGCTGCGCGACTACGTCCGGTACGCCCTGGAGCACGCCCCCGGCATCCGCTACACGGTGGACGGATCCTATGCGGGCACCGACACTCTCGTGATCGTCTACACCTGCCACAACCCGGACGGCAGCACTCGCAACGGTTCCGACTTCATGCGCGTGCACCCCGACGGCACCGTCGCCGAGTGGCGCTGCCACTACTTCCGCGAGCCGGACCTGTAACAGCCGGCGAGGCGGGCACCGTCGCAGGACGGCGCATCGAAGCCGGGTGCGGCCGGACCCTCCTCGGAGGTCCCGACCGCACCCGACGATGTCAGCGGCCTCGTCGACCGGCGCCGGCGCGGGAGAACCCGGCCACGCCACCGGTGCGGCCGGCGGGCACGATCCCGTGACCACCGGAATTCCGTCCGGCAGCGCCACTCTTGCGACCGCCGGTGTCGGCTCCACGCCCGGCCTCACCACGCGAAGCGGACCCGGCTGCGGCGCTACCGCGCCCGGTACTCCCGTGACCCGCACTCTGGGCGGCGCCGCCGCGACCGGCGCCCCCACGGCCGCTTCCGGTGCCGGTTGCCCGGGTGGCATTGCCACGAGCACCGTTATGGGAACCGGCACCGTCGGCGTGCCCACGACCGGCATTCCCGCGACCGAGGCTGTCGGCCGTACCTCGACGACCGCCGTTCGCACCACCGGTGCCGCGACCGGCGTTCTCGGCCGTGCCCCCGCGACCGGCGGAACCGCCGCGACCGGTACCGCCCGCCGCGACACCGCGACCGCCGCTCCCCCGGCCCGTGCCCTCGCTCACAACGGTCTCGCGACCGGCACGACGACGGCCGCCCGAACCACCGCCGCTGTCCCGCGCCTCGCCCGTACGCCCCTGTCCCGCAACGGAATTCTTCCGCGCGCCACCGGCGGAACGACCCGCCGGCTCCGGCGCCACGGCGGTGACCAGCGGAGCCACCTCACCGACGAGCCGGGTCACCGCGGGCGAATCGGCCGGAACCCGTTGCGGCGTCACGGCGATGTCGGCCTGGCGCATCAGGGCCGCGAGATCGCGGCGCTGCTCGGGCAGCACCAGCGTGACCACGTCACCGGAATTGCCGGCGCGGGCGGTGCGGCCCGAACGGTGCAGGTAGGCCTTGTGTTCGGCCGGCGGGTCCACGTGCACGACCAGTTCGACGCCGTCGACGTGCACACCACGGGCGGCCACGTCGGTGGCGACCAGCACCTTCGACGAACCCGAGGCGAAGGCCGCCAGGTTGCGGTCGCGGGCGTTCTGCGCCAGGTTGCCGTGCAGGTCGACCGCGGGAATGCCCGCCGCCGTCAGCTGTTTGGCCAGTTTGCGCGCCTGATGCTTGGTGCGCGTGAACAGGATGCGGCGGCCGGTGCCGGAGGCCAACGCGTGCACCAGATCTCGTTTGGCCGTTGCGTCGACCGCCTCGAAGACGTGGTGGGTCATCGCGTCGACGGGCGAATTCGCGTTGTCGACCGAGTGCCGGACCGCCCGCGACAGGAAGCGTTTCACCAGCTTGTCGACCCCGTTGTCCAGGGTGGCCGAGAACAGCAGGCGCTGGCCGTCTTCGGGGGTGGCCGCCAGGATCCGGGTCACGGCGGGCAGGAAGCCGAGGTCGGCCATGTGGTCGGCCTCGTCGATGACGGTGATCTCGACGGCGTCGAGGGCGATCAGCCCCTGTTTCATCAGATCTTCCAGGCGGCCGGGGCAGGCGACGACGATGTCGACCCCGCGCCGCAGCGCCTGCACCTGACGATGCTGTGAGACGCCGCCGAAGACCGTGGTGACCGTCATCCGGAACGCCGACACCAGCGGTTCCAGCGCCGCCGCGATCTGGGTGGCCAGTTCCCGGGTGGGAGCCAGGATCAGCCCGGCCGGGCGGTTGGGGACCGCGCGGCCGGAGTCGGCGAGCCGATCGACCATGGGGATCGCGAAGGCCAGCGTCTTACCGCTGCCGGTGCTGCCGCGGCCGAGCACATCGCGACCGGCCAGCGAATCGGGCAGCGTATCGGCCTGGATCGGGAACGGCTCGGTGATGCCGGCACGTTGGAGGGCCTGCACCAGCGGGGTCCGGACGCCGAGCGCGCCGAACGAAGGAGATGCGTTGTTCATGGGTGTGGCAGTGCCTTTCGGGCATGTGGTGCCCGGAAGGCCGCGGACATCGGTCCGCGCCCGGGGCACGAGATGGCGAGATTGCCGTTGGGCAAAATCGATCGCCGTAAGAAGTGCGTTGCTACGCGGCCGACGCGGCCGGGTAGCGCGGAAATTGCTATCCACGACGCTGGACATGACCCTTGTCACATCCGTGGCAGCAACGGCCCCGTCCGGGCCGTTGTGTTGCCCTCAGTGTAGCGGTCGAGCGCAAACCCGCCGACACCGGCCGGGCAACCGGGGTCACGAGTCGCCGGGCGAGTGCCCGCCGAGCCCGCGCAGCACGATGCCGGCGCCGCCGCGGAACTCCTCCTCGACCGACAGCGTGCGTGCCGTCGCGGCGGTCTGCGTCAGCAGCGGGAATTCGTCCACGGACAGTCCCGCGAGTGCGGCGGTGCCCGGCCCGGCGATCGACGCGTAGTGCTCGTTCTGGAGGAAGCCGAGCAGATATCCGACGATCGCGCGCTGGGCCAGCACCCGCTCGCGGCCGGTGAATCCGGCCGCGGTCAGCACCGTCAGCATCGCCTCCATCCAGCGCAGCACGGTCAGGTCGGACTGCCGATACCGCAGCACCAGCGGCACCGCCTCGGGATGGACCGAGACGGCCACGCGCACGCGGTCCAGCAACTCCGTCACCTGCTCGCGCCAGTCCCGGCCGGGCGGCGGCGTCACGTCGACCGCCGCCAGGACACGAGTGACGACCAGCGTCTCCAGTTGTTCCCGGTCGGCGACGTATCGATACAGGGCCATGGTCGCCATCCGCAGTTCGGTCGCGACCGCTCGCATCGTCAGCGCCGCCAGTCCGTCGCGATCCAGCACCGCGAGTGCGGCCGCGGCGAGATCGGCGGTGGTCAGCGAGCGAGGGCGGGGCACGGATCGACAGCGTACAAGCTACGCGTAATACTCGACGTAGGCGTATAACGTACGCCTACGTCGGAGCGTCAGGAGCTGTCATGTCTCTGTTGTCCACCGTGTCCAGCCGGACACTGACCACCGTGACCGGAACCGAGGTGCCCGTCCCCGACCCCGGGGGACTGATCCATCTCCAGTTCCGGCGGTTCGCCGGCTGCCCGGTCTGCCACCTGCATCTGCGGTCGATCGTGGCGCGGCGCGCCGAGATCGCCGCCGCCGGCATCCGTGAGGTCGTCGTATTCCATTCCAGCGCAGACGAATTGCGGAAGCACACGGCCGACTTCCCGCTGGATCTGGTCGCCGATCCGCAGCGGAAGCTGTACCGGGAGTTCGGCGTCGAGGCCGGGCGGCGCGCGTTGCTGGATCCGCGCGCCTGGCCCGCGATCGTCCGGGGCGTCGCCGCGACCCTGCGCGCCCATCGGCGTGGGGAGACGGAAATGCCACCGCGGCAACCGGAAGGCGGCCGGCTCGGCCTACCGGCCGATTTCCTGATCGGTCCGGACGGCCGGGTGATCGCCGCGAAGCACGGCGTCCATGCCGACGACCAGTGGTCGGTGGACGACCTGCTCGCCCGGGTGCCGTCCTTGTGACATCCCTGGTGAAGTGCTGGTTCCCGGGTTGACGTGAATAAGGGCGTATGGGATGTTTCTCGCAGACTTCCGTGAGCTGCCGGCCACGGCCGTTCGAGGGAGTGGCAGGTAGTGCGCCTACGGCAGGAAAAGCCCGAGGACCAACCCGATTCGCAATCCACACCATCGACCCCTCCACGGCGACTGTCCGGCCTGGTCACGACCGCGATCCTGCATCCGCGGACCATCGGCGGGCAGCTGTCGCGGATCCTGGTGTTCGCCCTGATCCTGGTGCTGCTGCTGGTGGCAGCCGCTGTGCAGCATGCGTATTCGGATTATCGCGAGTCGGATGCCACCCGGCGGGCGGTGTCACTGGCACTGAACGTCCAGGACCTGACCGACCAGATCCAGCGGGAACTGGGCCTCAGCAACGGGCTGCTCGGCGGTGACGGCAACCTGCAACAGCCGCTGGCGGCCCAGCGCCGCAACGTCGACACCACCCTGGCCGCCGTCGAGGGCGGTGTCGACTCGAATGCGCCGGGCGCCGACCAGGTCCGGTCGGCACTCGCCCAGCTCGGCATGCTGAACAGCATCCGGACCCAGATCGACACCCGGCGCATCAGCAGACCCGTCGCCTTGCAGTTCTACAACGACGCCGCGGGCGCGCTGAGCCACCTCACCCTCGGACTCGATCAGGCCAACGACCCACGGCTGCAACGCGGTTTGCAGGCGTTCTACGCCTTGGGCTCGGTGAAGGATCAATTCGACCGGGAGCGTGGATTCCTCAACGGGGTCTTCGTCGCCGGGCACTTCTCCGGCGGCGAGTACGGCCAGTTCATGGAGATCCGGGCCGCCAAACAGGATGCGCTGCAAATCTTCTCGCGCTACGCCGACAAGGACCGGCAGTCCGATCTGGACGCGGTGCTGCGCGGCGACGACGCCGCGGCGAGCGAGCAGGCCGAAAGCGTCGCGCTGGCCTCGGGCGACGGCCCGCTGGTGCGACCGGTCGACCCGGCGACCTGGTGGACGCGCATGACGACCGTGATCGACGCGCAGCGCGGCGTGCAGAAGGCCGTCGGCGCCGACATCCGCGTCCGCGCCGACGAATTGCGCGGCGCGGCCGAGACCAACCTGATCGTGTTCCTGGTCGGCGCGGTGATCGCGATCATCGCCATGATCGCGCTGGTGATCGCCTCGGTGCGTGCCCTGGTGCGGCCACTGGCCACGCTGGCGGCGGCGGCCGACGAGGTGGCGTCGCGGCGGCTGCCGCGGGTCATCGAGGCCTGGGCGCAGGCCGAGGACAGCGCACCGGAACCGCCGGAACCGGTGCGGACACCCCCGGGTGCCAGCGCCGAGATCGCCGCCGTCGCCGACGCGCTGGATCGGGTGCAGGCCACCGCATTCGAGCTCGCCTCCCAGCAGGCGTCGCAGCGCCGCAACACGATCGAGTCGATGGGCAATCTGGCCCGGCGCAATCAGAATCTGGTCCGCCGCCAGCTCGCGCTGATCAGCGAATTCGAGCGCGAGGAACTCGATCCCAAGGGCCTGTCCAACCTCTTCGAGCTCGACCACCTCGCCACCCGCATGCGCCGCAACGCCGAAAGCCTGCTGGTGCTGGTGGGCGAGAGCAGCCCGCGCCGGCTGACCCGGCCGGTCACCCTGATCGACGTGATCCGCGCCGGCATGTCGGAGGTGGACGACTATCGGCGGGTGGTGCTGCGCCGGGTCGAGAACGTGCTGATCGCGGGGGCGGTCGCCAGCGAACTGTCGCACATGCTCGCCGAATTGATCGAGAACGGGCTGGCCTTCTCCCCGCCGGACCTCGAGGTCGAGATCTATGCCCGGCCCGCCCCGCAGGGGTATCTGGTGGCCGTCGTCGACCACGGAATCGGCATGTCCGCCGAGCAATTGGCGCAGTCCAACGCGAAACTCAGCGGCGAGCAGGATTTCGTCGTGGCGCCCACCCGCTATCTGGGCCATTACGTGGTCGGCCGGCTGGCACAGCGGCTCGGCATCATGGTCGAGCTGACCACCTCGCCGGTCAGCGGTGTCGTCGCACGACTCACCCTGCCCGCGAGCATCCTTGCCGCACAACATGATCAGGAGCAGTACGCGACGGTGCAGGCACTCGCGCCCGGCACCTCGCTGCAACCCTCGTGGGGCTCGGACACCGAGGTCCGGGGCATCATGCCGGCGCCTCGCGCGGTCGCCGCGCCGCCGCCGGTCGCGGCGGTGACCGCCGCGCCCGCGCGGCGCATTCCCGACCCCGGGGCGCAGGGCAGCGCGCCGAACACCACCCGCAACGGCCTGGTGAAGCGCACCAAGCGGACCGGTGAGGCGGCGCCGAAGCCGCGCACCGAGACCCCCGCCGTATCGCGGTCGGATCCCGGTCCGGCCACCCAGCGCTGGGCTCCGGAGCAGACCCGGGATCTGTTGTCGTCCTTCCGCGCCGGCCACCAGCGCGGCGCCGCGGCCGCCGCCTCGCCGCCGGACACCCACGGCTCCTCCGGGTACCCCGGCGGTCCGGCCCGGCCGTGACCACCGCAGAGGAGTGCCGGTGACCACCGACGAGAGTTCCGGGCGGTTCGATCGCGACGGTCGCGACGATCTGGAGAACATCGACAGCGACGACGAATTCGTCCGGCCCTTCGTGGTCACCGGCGGTCGCACCACCCCGGTGATCGACGGCCTGCGGATCGAAACCCTGGTCCAGGCACCGCGATCCGCCCTCTCGGCGCCGCTGCAACTGGAGCAGCGCACCGTCGTCGAACTCTGCCAGGAACCGCTATCCATCGCCGAAATTGGTGCCGCACTTCATGTTCCGGTCGGACTGGCCAAGGTGATCGTGAGCGACCTCGCCGCCGCCGGATTTCTCACCGTGCAAGAATCGGCGGACCTGACCGTCTCCGCCATCGAGAGGATACGCAATCTTGTTCGGGCGCTCTGAGCTTCGCGGACCGATCCGGGCACTCGCGGCCGTCGCCGTCGCGATCGCGCTGGCGTCCTGCTCGTCGGCACCGCCGCCGGTGCACGTCGCCACGACGCACGCCGACGACTACGGCACTCCGGTGGGCGGGCAGAAGGTCCGTCAGGGCGGTGATCTGGTGATGGGCCTGTCCAACGAGCCCGACCGGCTCGACCCGACCACCTCCAGCTCGCTCTACATGCGTTACGTCATGAGCACGATCTGCGAGAAGCTCTACGACAACGACTCGTCCGGCAACCTGGTCCCGCAACTGGCGACGGAGCTGCCGCACTTCTCCGACGACGGCCTCACGGTCACCATTCCGCTACGCACCGGAGTCCAGTTCGCCGACGGCACCACCTTCAACTCCACGGCGGTCCGGACCAGCCTGCAACGCCACCTCACGCTGGAGGGCTCGCAGCGCACCGGCGAGATGGGCCCGATCACCGAGATCGACACGGACGGTTCGGCGTCGATCGTGCTCAAGTTCAGCACGCCGTTCGCGCCGATCACCGCCGCCCTGGCCGATCGGGCCGGGATGATCATGTCGCCGACGGCGCTGCGGGAGGAGGGCAAGGACTTCGGTGATCATCCGGTCTGCGTGGGGCCGTTCAAGTTCGCCGAACGCATCCCGCAGCAGTCGATCGTGGTCGAGCGCGATTCGCTGTACTACGACGCGCAGGATGTGCACTTCGATCGGATCGTCTACCGGACCATGACCGATCCGAAGGCCCGCGCGGCGGCGCTGCGCTCCGGCGACATCCAGGTCGCCGACACCATGTCCCCGCAGGACGTCGACGCGCTGAGCACCGATCCGCGCCTGCACCTGCTGGTCTCGGGTTCCTTCGGGTTCCAGGGGTTCTACCTCAACATCGGCAACGTCGACGGCGCCGGCAAGCCGGCCAAACCCATCGAGACCCCGCTGGCCACCGATGCCCGTGTCCGCCAGGCACTGTCGCTGAGCATCGACCGGCAGGCCCTGGTGGACCAGGTGTTCAAAGGCTGGTACGAGCCGGCCTGCACCCCCATCGCGCCGCGCACCTCGTACGCCACCCAGGCCGACACCGCCTGTCCCGCCTTCGATCCGGATCGCGCGCGGCAACTGCTGGCCGAGGCGGGCGTGCAGACCCCGTATCCGGTCACGATGCAGGTGATGAACGTCTCCGACCAGCTCCAGTACGCGCAGGCGCTGCAGGCCGACCTCGCGCTGGGCGGCTTCGATCTGCGCATCGTGCCCACCGAGTACTCGGCGATGCTGGAGGCGCAGAAGCGCGGCACCTACGAGGCACTGCTGCTGGGCTGGTCGGGACGACTCGACCCGGACGGCAACATCTCCCGCTTCCTGACCACCGGATCCAGCGGCAACTACAGCGGTTACAGCTCCGCCGCGCTGGACGAGGTGCTGTCCTGGGCGGCGCACACCACCAGCCCGGCCCGGCGCGGCGCGCTGTACGAGCAGGCGGTCCGCGCCGTGACGCGGGCCAACCCCTACGTGTACACCTACCGGCTGCGCAACCTCACAGTGCACTCGAACGAGGTGACCGGGATCGAGGTGTATGCCGACGGCGCGGTGCGGCTCGGCAAGGCGGCTTTCGTCGCCGACGGCAACAGCTGACGCGATTTCTGCTGGTGACGGCGTATTCTGGTGGTGGGACACCGGCGCCTCGGTCGTGCAACCGCCCGCGAATTCACCGGGCGCGTCGACCCCGGCTGCCGGTGACCTGCTCCTCGGACGCGGGCGCCCTCCCGGGCGCACCGCGGATCCGCGCTCCCGGGTGATCGCCGGATCGTAGCCCGCTCCGGCGGGGCCGACCGGAATCACTTGCGCAGCAACTCGAATCATCGGCCGCGTGATCGGCGGTCCGGGGCGGGACGCGGGCCCGTGACGACGCCGACGCCGCAAAGATGCTCCGGCACCGTGGTTTCCGCAGGGATAATGGCGGTGAGGAGGTGGCGCGATGTCGTCATCGATCGGTCACGACTATCTGAGCGGCACGGGGCGGCGCTGGCTGGAACTGGCCGCCGCCTACACCGCCGTACTGAACAGCATCGAACGCTCGATCCAGCAGCAGATCGGTATCGGCTATTCGGATTTCGTCGCGCTGCGCGCGGTGGCGCGGGCCGACGGCGGGGAACTGCGGCTACAGGAGGTGGCGCGGGAGACCGGGCTCAACCAGAGCTCGGTCAGCCGCCTGGTCGACCGCTTGCAGCGGGCCGGGCTGACCGAACGCCGCTTCTGCCGACAGGATCGGCGCGGCGTCTACATCGGGCTCACCGAGGCCGGTGCGGCGGTCCACCGCGCCGCGGCCGATGTCCTGAACGCGGCGCTCGCGGCGGCCCTCGCCGACGAGCGGGCCGCGGGCATCGCCGCCGCCTTCCACGCGACGGACTGAGCGGCTCAGTCGCTCTCGCCGTGTGTTCCGTCGCCGCCCTTGCCGGCCACCGCGAAGCCGGGGTGCTCGCGGGCGGCGGCCCGGGCGGCGGGCAACAGGCCGGGCGGGCCGGACAGGGTCCAGAGCACCGTGCGGGCGGTGGTCGAATACGCGGCGAAACGCTGCCGGATCTCGGATTCCGTGCCGGCGTGCAGCATCTCGCGCACGATCGGTGCGGTGTCGACCGGATGCGTGGTGACGGCGTCCGCGCAGCGGACCTCGACGAAGCCGCGTGGACCGCGCTCGAATTTCCTTGCCGGATGCGGATTTCCGGCGAAGCCCACCGCCGGTTCGGTGGCGATCACCAGCCGCTCGTGCACATGTCCCAGGGCCCAGTAGTCGTATCCGAATCCGGTCAGGGTGGGGACGGTGGTCGGTGCGCACACGCGGCGGCTGCGCTCGCCGCCGAGGCTGGTGTGCAGCAGGCCGATATTGGTCCAGCCCGGCGCCGCCTTCGGGTAATCGGCGGCGAGGTCGCGCAGTTCGTCGGGCACGGCGACGGAACGGGCGTGCAGCGCGACGCCGAGATCGGGCCAGTGCCGGGTGGCCGCCGCGCCGGCGGGTGCCACCCAGCAGCTCGGCGGCAGCCGGAGTTGCCCGGGTAGTGG
The DNA here is from genome assembly GCF_020176955.2 of Nocardia sp. alder85J. GTDB lineage: Bacteria > Actinomycetota > Actinomycetes > Mycobacteriales > Mycobacteriaceae > Nocardia. The sequence continues at coordinate 439,233 of NZ_JAIUCZ020000002.1, read as the reverse complement.
CGATTCGGCGTCGTGATTGCCCCAGGCCAGCGCCACCGGAACACCCGCGTCGTGCAGATCGGCCAGGAGCGCGGCCGCGGCCGCCAGCGCGCGCGGGGTGGGCTCGTGGCGGTCGAACAGATCGCCGGCGAGCAGCACGCCGTCGTATCCGCCGGCGAGCAGCCGCCGCCGCAGCGCCTCGAAGGCGTCGTAGGCGTCACCCACCGGATCGATGGGCGGGCAACCGGGATAGTCGGGGATCGCCCGCAACCGGGCGCCCAGGTGCACGTCCGCGACGTGTGCCAGCCGGATCATCGGATTCGCTCGTCAGCGTGGGTGCGCCGCAGGCCCTCGACCACGACCCGGGTGCCGAGCCGGTCGATCGCCACAGCACACACGATTCCGGAAGGTAGAGGCCGATTCTGACGCGCCGGAGCGTGGCCGGTGAACGATGGATGACATCTCATGCACCATGCACGAGATCACACCGTCAGCCCCGGCCGGGCCCTTCCGGCACCCGCTGATCCCGGTCGCGCAGCCGCCGGAGTGCGGCGGTGAATTCGCCGACCCGGTCACCGAGCGGCCCGAAGAATTCGCGGTCGCAGGACTCCACCGCGGCGATCGCGCGATTCGCCAGTGCCACACCGCTTTCGGTGGGCACCAGCGATTTCGCCCGCCGATCGGCGGGGTGATCGCGACGCTCGATCAGCCCCTTCTGTTCCAGGGCGCGCAGCACCTGGGAGGTCATCATGGGGTCGGTGGCCGCGTGCGCGGCCAGATCACGCTGCTGCACGTGATCGGTGTGCGCGGCCGCGGCCAGGTAGGTGAGCGAGGCCAGCAGGACGAACTGCACGTGGGTCAGCCCGAACGGCGCGAGCGCCGCGCGCTGCGCCGCCTGCCAGCGGTTGGTCACCTGCCACAACAGCAGCCCCGGGCTCTCGTCGGCGCTGTCGAACTCGGTCCGCAGCCGGTCGTCGGCATCGCTCACCGTCCGACCATGGCCCGCGAGATGGCGGCGTAATCGTGGGCGGTGAGCTCGACCAGGCCGCGGCGCAGCACGATGCCCCAGTTCGGCGTGGCGGTCAGCTCCAGTTCGCCGCGCAGCCGGTCGATCGGAACATCCTGTGCCGCTTCCTGATACGTCACCGAGCGGCGCCAGGGGCAGAAGCCGCCGCCCTGATCCTCGGCCTGCCACGGCGAGGCGTCGTCGACCGCGCCGAGCGCGGTGAACGACCGGATCTGCTCCCCGTCGCGGATTCCGGTCCGCGGCGAGTAGTAGACCAGCCCGTCACCGGGCGCCATTCGCTCGACGGCCGCGCGCTTGCCGTGATTGGCCTGCGCGATACCGAGTTTCACGGCGCGGTGGACATGGTCGCGCGAGACGACGGCGAGCCAGTAGCGGGTCATCGGACCACCTCTTCCGGTCGGGCCGGCAGCGAGCCGGCGGCGGACAGGGCTTCGGCGGCACCGACCAGCGCGTCGAGATCACGGCCCACACCAGCGGCCAGGTCGGCGCCCATCACCTTGCGCCAGAACCAGCGCAGCGGGCCGGTGAGGGTGATCGACACCGAGACCTCGGTGCCCGCGGGGGTGACCTCGACGCGGTGCGCGAAGGTCAGCCGGCCACCCGGCAACCGGGACACGTCCACGAACTCGGTCTCGGTGAGGGTCGCCACCTCGAACGAAACCTTCGGGCCGCCTGCGGGTTTCAGGGTGCCGGTGGCGCCCTGGACGAACGGGCCGTCGAGCCGCACCCATTCGGTGTCGGCATTCCACTCCGGCCAGGTGGCCATGTCGGCCCACTTGGCGAAGAAGGCGGCGGGAGCGGCGGTCGAGGTGGCGGTGGCGGAAGCGATGTGCGTCATGTCATTAGTATGCGCGCTTAGTATTCTTCGCGCAAGTGCGGACCCGGACCGGGGCCGGGGCCGTCACCGCGCGGTGATCTCGGCCAGTCCGTCCGCGGTCAGCTCGAGCGAACGTGTGACGCCGATGTCGGACAGGAAGTGCGGGTCGTGGCTGACCACCACCAGCGCGCCCTGGAAGCTCGCCAGGGCCTCGGTGAGGTGCGCGAGGCTCGGCAGATCCAGGTTGTTGGTGGGTTCGTCGAGCAGCAGCAGTTTCGGCGCGGGATCGGCGAGCAGCAGCACCGCCAGAGCCGCGCGCAGCCGCTCCCCGCCGGACAGCGCGCCGGCCGGGATGTCGGCGTCGGCGCCGCGGAACAGGAACCGGGCCAATTGCGCCCGGATGCGTTCCGCGCAGGCGTGCGGCGCGGTGGCCGCGACGTTCTCGAAGACCGAGCGCTGCTCGTCGAAGATGTCGAGGCGCTGCGGCAGCATCCGCCACGGCACCCGCGGTCCGGTCGCGCGGATCCGGTGCAGCAGAGTGGTTTTGCCCGCGCCGTTGCGGCCGGTGAGGGCGATGCGCTCCGGGCCGGTGATGCGCAGCGTGACCACCGGGCCATTGGCCAGCCGGACCTGTTCCAGATCGACCACGTCCTGCCCCGGATACACCCGGGTATCGGGCAGGTCGACGCGGATCTCGCGGTCGTCGCGCACCTTCTCCTGCGCGGCGGTCAGCCCCTCCTCGGCGTCGCCCAGCTTGCCGAGGTGGTTGTTGCGCAACTTCCCCGCCGACACCTGGGCCGCCCGCTTGCGCGCGCCCATGACGATCTTGGGTTCGCGCTTCTGCTCGGCCATCTTGCGGCCGTAGCGTTGCCGCCGGTCGATCTTGATCTGTGCCTCGGTCAGCTCCCGGGCCTGTTTGCGCACATCGCTTCTGGCATCCCGGACGGCGGCGCGGGCGGCCTCCTGCTCGACTGCCACGATGCGCTGATATTCGGTGAAATCGCCGCCGAACACCCGGATTCCGCCCTCCCGCAGCTCCGCCACGGCGTCGACACGGTCCAGCAGTCCGCGGTCGTGACTCACGGTGACGACGGTGCCGGGGAACTGCCCGATCACCTCGTAGAGCCGTTCGCGCGCAGAGGAATCCAGGTTGTTGGTGGGCTCGTCGAGCAGCAGCGTGTCGGGCTCGCGCAGCAGTTCGGCGACCAGGCCCAGCAGCACCGTCTCGCCGCCGGAGAGGGTGTCCAGCCGCCGATCCAGTTGCGTGACATCGCTTGCGAGATAGTGCAATCCGAGCCTGCCGAGCAGCGCGACCGCGCGCTCCTCGACATCCCAGGCGGCGCCGACGGTCTCGAAGTCGGCCTCGCCGCCCGCGCCGGATTCGATGCGGTGCAGCGCCTTCCGGACCTCCGCGATGCCGAGCACCCGATCCACCCGCAGTCCGTCGGCGAGGCCGAGGTCCTGGCGCAGGTACCCCGATCGGCCCGGCAGCGTGATGGAACCGCGCGCCGGACGTAGCGCACCGGCGATCAACCGCAGCAGGGTGGATTTGCCCGCGCCGTTGGCGCCGACGAGCCCGATGTGCCCGGGTCCGAGTACGACGTCCAGACCGTCGAAGACGGGGGTGCCGTCCGGCCACGCGAAGCCGAGATCGGAAATGGTGACAGTAGACGATGACACAGGGACTCCCAGGGGCAAACGCAGGACATGCGGCGCGCATCTGCGGGCCACGCGGCGATCACCTCAGAAGGACAAGTCCCCACTCCGTTCGACGACAATAAGTCGTCGAGTAATTTATCAGACGGTACACATCGGTGCAAGCTTCACGATGCGGGACTCACGACTCGACGGCCGGCCCGACCCCTAACCCCGCAGGTGGCGGCCGGGCCACCGGCGCCCGCCGACTCTCCGGACGCGGCAACGCCACTCACGCGATCCACCCTCGGCGATGTCGAATTCCCGCCCGCGGTATGCACACTCGCCCAACCCGATCGGCCCGCCACCACGCCCCACCGCGCCGAGCCCAATCGACGCCACTTGCCGTTGTGTGACATCACATTGCGGCACACAGGTTTCCGACTTGCCACAGCACCCGATCGCCGGTACTAGTAGAGCGAATTACACCGATGTTCACTGCACGACACAAGGAGAGTGGGGGAACATGGCCGGTCGCCATCGCGCTGTGCCTACCGGGCGGGCGGCCATCGCCGGTACCGTACCGGTCGCACTTGCCGTCGCCTGTATCACCGACGCGGCATCTGCGCATGCGGCGGCCAACACGGCCTCGGCGATCGCCTCGGACGATACGGACATGCCGGGCGTGCACGATCTCTCGCGGCAGCCGAACACCGACACCGGCCGCTACGTCGCCCCCCAACCGGCCACTGCCGTCCCCGAGGTCGCCCCCTTCGACAGCCTGCCGACGGCAGCGGATGCGACCGACGCCGAGAACGGCCTGAAGTCCGCGGCGCCGCACCAGACCACGCAGCCCGACACGGCCACCCCCGCCCTCGACACCACCGACGCCGCTCCCCCGGCCCCCGCCCCCGCACAGATCACCCCGCCGCCCGGCCCCACGCCCGAGAAGATCGGCCGGCACGCGCTCGAGGGCGCCGGCGCCGGCGCACTGGTCATGGGTGTACCCGCCGCCCTGGTGGGCGGTCTGGTCGGTGGTGTGGCCGGCGCCGGAGTCGGGGCAGCGGCCGGACTCGTGGCCGGCACCGGTGGCGCCGCGCTGACCGCGATCGCCACCGACATCGCCCTGGGCTCCACCGGCGTCGGCGCCGCGGCCGTGATCCCGGCCGTGGCCGCCGAGGTCGCCGCCGCCCTGCCCGTAGCCGGTGGCGCCATGGTCGTCGGCGGCGTGGTCGGCGCGGGAGTCGGCGCCGCCGTGGGCGCCGCAGCCCTCGGCCTCCCCGCCGCCGCGGTGGGCGGCGTGGTCGGCGCCGGAATCGGCGCAGGCGCCGCCGCCGCCGGCCTGGACTGACCCGGTCAGCGCTCCACGACGGCCGGGGGCGGGGCGGGTTCGCCCATGGCGGTGGCCAGGTCGGTGTGGGGGCCGTAGAGGTGGCGGAGGCCGAGGGTGTCGATCAGGGGGGCGATTCGGTCGGAGGTCCAGTCGATCGGCTGGTCGGAGACGCGGTCGAGGTAGTAGCGGAAGACGTCGAAGTCCTCGACGATGATGTCGGTCATCGGCGGGCGCTGGGGGGCGTCCAGGCCGGGGACGTCCTGGCCGGGTAGCAGCAGAACCAGGATCAGGCCGTGGACGGCGCAGCGGACGCCGGTGGTCTGTTCGAGCCAGTTCTTGGTGGCCATGGTGTTGGCGTGGACCTGATCCATGGGGTTGTGGTCGTCGTCGTTGCCGTAGAGGGCGGCCGGTCGGCCGTCGGCCATGCGCCACGGGCCGTTCGGCGGGACCCGCAGCACGCCGTCCTGGCGGGTGCGAAAACCTTTGAGCTCCAACGTGATACAGCGTTGCGGGGTCCAGATCAGGGCGTCCAGCTGGCGCGTGCGGTGGGCGCGGTCGGGGATCTGGACGTTCATCAGGACCACGCCCGGTTGATCCGGGCTCCACCGAATCCATTCGGCGAAACGCTGTTCCGTGGTGGACAGCGCCGACTCGTTGTTCAGCAGCAGCAACACGACTACCTCCCCGCCTGGCACCACTTCGGGCACGTGGCGAACGAAAGCCGCGGGCCACGTGCGTTGTTCGAGCTTAGCGCGCGAAGGTGGGTCTGCGCGTTGGTGTTTCGGTATTCGAGGTGAGCGGGATCGGGTCGCGGGGCCGATCGTCCGGGCATCGGGTTCGGCACCGAACGGTCTCGATCCGGTCGAGGCCGGGTGAAAAGGGCCGGATCGCGACCGGGCGAGTGGATCGTGGGGACCAGTGCCCGATCCGAGCGGAAGGAACAACCTCATGGCTCGCTTGCAGGACAAGGTCGTGCTCGTCACCGGGGCCTCCAACGGCATCGGCGCCGCCGCCGTGGCGCGGTTCGCCGCCGAAGGCGCGGTGGTCGTCGGCACCGATATCGAGGAGGCCGCGGGCAAGGAGGCGGCCGAGCGGATCGCCGCGGGCGGCGGCCGCGCCGAATTCCTGGCCCACGACGTCACCGACGAGGACGGCTGGATCCGGATCACCGACCGGGTGCGCGCGGCGCACGGCCGCATCGACGTGCTGGTCAACAATGCCGGCATCTACCTCATCGCCCCGCTCGCCGAGACCTCGCTCGCGGACTGGAACCGGCTGATGGCCGTCAACGTCACCGGCGTATTCCTCGGGATGAAGCACACCGCGCCGAAGATGGCCGAGACCGGCGGCGGCGCGATCGTGAACCTGTCCTCGATCGCCGGTCTGGTCGGCGTGGCCGGGCACACACTGTACGGGGCCAGCAAGGGAGCGGTACGGGCCATGTCCAAGGATGTCGCGGCCGAGTACGCCGCGGCGAATGTGCGGGTCAACTCGCTGCACCCCACCTACGTCCGGACCGGCATGGCCGAATACGGGGCCGCGGCCGCGGGCAGCACCGTCGAAGCGCTCGGACCCATGCTGTCCCCGCTGGGCCGCATCGCCGAACCGGCCGACGTGGTCAATTTCCTGGTCTTCCTCGCCTCCGACGAGGCGGCCTACCTGACCGGATCGGAATATCTCGTCGACGGCGGCGGCACCACCCTGATCAGCCTGGGCTGACCCGCGGCACCGCGAACCCGACTACCCTGAAAGGCGAGGTCCGGACCCGATCGGAACGGCCTCAGCTCCGAACCGACGCACTGAGACGATCGTGACGAGGATATGGCCCTATCGAGCGGTGTCGCGACACAACGAGACATGTCGAGCGGGGTCGTCGCCGAACTGGCGGCGGCCGGTTTCGACGAGCCCCAGGAGATCGGGCGCGGTGGTTTCGGCGTGGTGTACCGGTGCCTGGAGTACGGCCTGGAGCGCTATGTCGCGGTCAAGGTGCTGCTGTCGGAGGTCCAGGGCGACGAGCGGGAGCGGTTCGTCCGGGAACAGCATGCGCTGGGCCGCTTGTCCGGCCATCCGCACATCGTGCAGGTGCTGTCGGTCGATGTCACCGCGAGCGGCCGGCCGTATTTCGTGATGCCCTACTTCGCACAGGGCTCCCTCGACCGGGTGCTGCACGCGGCCGGGCCGCTGCGCTGGCCGGAGGTGCTGTCGATCGGGGTGAAGATGGCCGGGGCGCTGGCGGCGGCGCACGCGCTGGGCATCGTGCACCGCGACGTCAAACCGGGCAACATCCTGCTCACCGACTACGGCGAACCGCAGCTGTCGGATTTCGGGATCGCCGAGGTCGGCCAGGCATCCGCCGCGATCTCGCCGATGATCGAGGGCACGCCCGCGTTCACCGCCCCGGAGGTGCTGCGCGGCCACGCCCCGACCCCGGCCGCCGATGTGTACGGGCTCGGCGCGACGTTGTTCTGCCTGCTGACCGGGCATTCACCGTTCCATCGCGGGACCGGGGAACCGCTCGAGGTGCAGTTGGCCCGGATCATGGGCTCCCGGCTGCCGAATCTGCGCGATTACGGCGTTCCGGATGCGGTCTGTGTGGCGATCGAGGCGGCGATGGCCGTCGACCCCGCGGACCGCCCGGCCTCGGCGACCACGTTCGGCGAGCAGTTGCGCGATGTGCAGCGCCGCGCCGGCCAGCCGATCGACGTGATGGCGGCGCCGGCGGATCTCATCCCGCACGCCGAACCGCGGGGTGCGTTGCCGTCGTACTCCGCCGGGTCGGTGTCCACCCCGCCTCCGCCGTTCGCGTCGACCAAGTTCCGGCCGCCGACCGCGCCCCGGACCGCGGTCGAGCGGACCCGGCTGCTGGAGATCCTGCGCCGCAGCGGCCGGCGGCGGCTGATCCTCGTGCACGGTCCCGCCGGATTCGGCAAGACCACGCTGGCCGCGCAGTGGGCGCAGGAGGTGGAAGCGGCCGGGACGCCGGTGGCCTGGCTCACCACCGACCCCGACGACGACAACGTGGTCTGGTTCCTGACCCACCTGGTCGAGGCGATCCGCCGGGTGCGCCCGGAGCTGGCCCGGGAGCTGGGCGCCCTGCTGGAGGCCCGGTCCTCCGACGCCACCCGCTCGGTGCTGTCCGCGCTGATCGACGAGATCCACGACAGCGGAACGCCGATGCTGCTCGTCGTCGACGACTGGCAGCAGGTGCACGGCCGCCGCACCGTGGAGGCGATGGACTATCTGCTCCGCAACGGCTGTCACCACCTGCGGGTCCTGGTGACCGGCCGCAACCGGTCCGGACTGCCGCTGGCCACCCTGCGCGTCCAGGACGAACTGGTCGAGATCGACGCCGCCGCACTGCGTTTCGACACCGGGGAGGCGAGGACCTTCCTGGTCGACCGCAACGGGCTGGAGCTGGACGCGAAAGAGGTGGACAAGGTGCGGCAGTCCACCGAGGGGTGGGCGGCCGGGCTGCAACTGGCCCAGCTGTCGCTCAACGGCCGCGACGACCCGGCCGGATTCATCGACAACCTCACCGGTCGCTATCACGTGATCGGGGAATATCTGGCCGAGAACGTGCTCGACTCACTGGATCCCGCGCTGCTGGACTTCCTGATGGCGACGACGGTCACGAGCAGGATCCGCGCCGATCTGGCCGTCGCGCTGTCCGGCCGGTCCGACAGCCAGGAACTGTTGCAGCAGATCGCCGACCGGAATCTGTTCCTGCAACGCCTGGACGACACCGACGAATGGTTCCGCTATCACCGGCTTTTCGCGGATCACTTGCAGCGCAAGCTCACTCAGCAGGCTCCGGACCGGGTGACGGCACTGCACGCCCGCGCGTCGACCTGGTTCGCCGAACGCGACATGCTCGTCGAGGCCGTCGATCACGCCCTGGCCGCCGGCGAGGCCGATCGCGCGGTGGATCTGGTCGAATCGCATACCGTCGGCCTGGTCCAGGATCTCCGGATGGCCACCTTCCTCGGCCTGATGGCGAAACTGCCCCGCCACCTGACCGAATCGCGGCCACGGCTGCAACTCGGGGTCGCCTGGGCCAATTGCGGTATGGAGCGCACCGATCAGGTGCGCTTCGCCCTGGACCGGGTGCTCGCCCTCGTGGCGGAGAGCGATCTGACGGAGGAGGAGGCACTCGCGCTGCGGATGGAGGCGGCCGTGGTGGCGAGCCTGGACGAGTACATGCGCGACCGGTTCGAGAAGCTGCCTGACATCCTGGCCGACAACGCCGACCGGTGCATCACCCCGATCATGGGGGTGGCCATCGCCGATCTCGCCTCCGCCGCCGCGTTGAACCGGTACGACTACGACGCGGTGGAGCAGTGGTTCCGCACGGCGGTCCGCTGCGGCGCGGTGGTCGGGCCGGTCGTGTTGCAGCACAGCCACTGTCTGGCCGGGCTGGCCGCGCTGGAACGATTCGACATCGCCGCGGCCGAGATGCACTACACCGCGCCGGTGCGGGTGCCACGCAACGCCGAACTGGGAGTTCGTCTCTCCCTCGAGGTCGGCGCGCTGCTCGCCGACCTGCGCTACCGGCAGAACCGGCTCGACGAGGCCGACCAATTGTTGCGCGCCGCCAGCACGTTGAATCGTCAGGCCGGAGCGGTGGACTTCATGGCGGCCACCTACATCATCGGCGCGCGAGTGGCCGTGCTGCGCGGCGACCGCGAGCGCGCCGAGCGGCTGCTGACCATCGGCGCCCAGCTGGCCGTGGACAAGTCGACGCCCCGGATGGCCGCGGCGGTCGTCGCCGAGCGGGTCCGCGCGGGACTGCCGGTCGCCGACGACGTCCGGGATCGGTTGCTGAATCGTCCCCCGTATCGTCGGCAGGACAACAGGATTCGCGCGGTCACCGCCGAGCTGGAGGAGGAGGCCGCGATCCGGTTGCTGCTCGCCACCGGGACACCGGAGGACACGGCGGCCGCCTGCCGGCGTGCCGAAACCATGGTGCGCGAGATCGAATCGCAACCACGTCCGAAGGCCCTGGTCCAGGCCCAGCTGCTGTATGCCTGCTGCCTGTGGGCGAACGGGCAGCGAGACGAGGCGAAAGCTCTTGTGCGCCCCGCTCTTACGCTGTGTACCGAACACGGCGTGATACGGCTGGTACTCGACGGCGGGCCGGGTATCGACGACATCCTCGCGTCCCTGGTCGACCGCATCGGCTGAATCGTCCGCCCGCTCGAGGTCGGGTGGCCTCCGCTGGACCGTTCACTCGCGCTGGACCGGTCGGCGGCCGGTGGTTCCGGCCAGGACGACGCCGAGTACGACGTGAGGGCGGTGGCCGTCGACCTGGATGTGCTGCTCGCCCGGCGCAAGATGCCCGTCGGTGAGTTCGCCGCCGTCGTGGGTGGAATGTCAGCCGGGCGACATCCTGCGCTGGGTGCCCGATCCTGGACGAATAGTCCGTTCCGAGACGGCTGCTCATGAATCACGCGGAAACTTGTCGGTACCTCGCGCCATGATGCCGCTATGGACATTGTTCCCAGTGCGCGGCGGCATCCGCTGCGTCCGGTCGACGACACGTTCGGCTGGGACCTCAACCCGAACTGCGGGCATCGCGCCGCCGAGTGGTGCGCCGGTTGCGACGCCTGCACCATCTGCGACGGTGAATGTTATTGCAGCGGCGCCGTCGACGAACCGTGGTATCTGCTCGCCGGTTGAGCAGGCCGACATGCGTTGCGGCTGTGGATGATCGGGTCCGGATCGCCGACGAGCCGGACCACCCACCGTCGCGGTGGGTGATCCGGCTTGCGGAGGATCCGGCGGGCACCGATCACGAGGCGCGGTCAGTGGGCGGGCTCGCGGTCGAACAGTCGCTTCGACCAGAGGTATCCGCCCAGCGCCAGGGCGGCGCTCCAGAGCAGCGCGATCCACCAGTCGTTGCCGATCGGCTGATCCATCAGCAGCCCGCGCAGGGTTTCGATGATCGGCGTGAACGGCTGGTACTCGGCGAACCAGCGCAGACCGGCCGGCATCGAGTCGGTGGGCACGAATCCGCTGCCGAGGAAGGGCAACAGCACCAGCGGCATGGGCAGGTTGCTCGCGGCCTCGACCGTACCGCTGGCCTGGCCGAGCGCGACCGCCAGCCAGATCAGCGCGAACGCCACCGCCAGCAGGAAACCGATCGCCGCCACCCACTGCACCGGCCCGGCGGCGGGCCGGAAGCCGGTCAGCAGCGCCACGCCGATCACGATCGCCACGGCGAGCATCGCCTGGATCAGGCTGCCCAGCACATGTCCGGCCAGCACCGAGACGCGGGCGATGTGCATCGTGCGGAACCGGGCGATGATGCCCTCGGTCATGTCCATGGCGACCGAGATGGCGGTGCCCTGCACCGTGGCCGTCACGGTCATCAGAATAATCGCGGGCGCAACATAATTCGCGTACTCGGCGCGGCCGCCGTGACCACCGAGCCCGGCGCCGAGCGTACCGCCGAACACGTAGACGAACAGCAGCAGGAACACGACGGGCATCCCGATGAGCGTCAGCGTCATCGACGGATAGGCCAGCATGCGTTCGAGGTTGCGGCGCAACATCGTCGACGAATCGCGCAGCGGATGGAAACGGAGGGGCGCGGCGGCCGGGGCGGCGGTGGTCATCGGGAGGTCACTTTCTCGTTGCTGGAATCGCCGGTGAGGGCGAGGAAGACATCGTCGAGATCGGGGGTGTGCACGGACAATTCGTCGACCTCGACCGCGCCGGCGTCGAGCCGGTCGATCAGGGTCTTCAGCGCGCGCAGACTGCCGTCGCTGGGCACGCGCAGGGTGAGCGCGTCGCCGTCGTGCGCGACCGGGCCCAGTGCGCGGACCGCCGCGTCGAGGCCGTCCTGATCGGCGAACCGCAGCCGCACGTGCCCGCCCGGGATGCGGCGCTTCAGCTCCTCCGCGGTCCCCTCGGCGACCACCCGGCCGTGGTCGAGCACCGCGATCCGGTCGGCCAATTCGTCTGCCTCGTCCAGGTATTGGGTGGTGAGGAAGATGGTGACGCCGTCGGCCACCAGTTCCCGGATGATCTGCCACATGGTGCGGCGGCTGCGCGGGTCGAGTCCGGTGGTGGGCTCGTCGAGGAAGATCACCTGCGGGCTGCCGACCAGCGTCATCGCCAGGTCGAGCCGCCGCCGCATGCCGCCGGAGTAGGTCGAGGCCGGCTTGTCGGCCGCGTCGACCAGATCGAACCGCTCCAGCAGCCCGCCGACCCGGCGGCGGCCCTCGTCGCGGCCGAGGTGGTGCAGATCCGCCATCATCCGCAGGTTCTTCGCGCCGCTGAGCAGGTTGTCGACCGCGGAGAACTGACCGGTGACGCCGATCGCGGCGCGCACCGCATCCGGTTCCCGGATCAGATCGTGCCCGGCGACCCGGACCGTGCCGGCGTCGGCGCGGATCAGGGTGGACAGGATCCGGACGGTGGTGGTCTTGCCGGCGCCGTTCGCGCCGAGCAGCGAGAAGACGGTCCCCCGTGCCACATTCAGGTCGAGTCCGTCGAGAACGACCTTGTCGCCGAAGGATTTCCGCAAGCCGGACGCGACGATCGCGGGCTCCGGTCGGGTGCTGGTCATGATGGGCCCTTTCACGAGGCGGGATGTCAGGAGCGGTGAATGGTGATGTCGCCGTACGAGGTACGGGCACGGACCTCGACGGTCCGATCGGTGTCCTCGGGCCGGATCGCATCGGTGAGCAGGTTGCGGACCCGGCCGAAGCCGGTGTTCACCTCCAGCCAGGCGGCGGTGCCGCCGGCCACGCCGATCTCCAGATCGCCGGTGGCAGTGGCGAGTACGATCGAGCCCTGCACCACCTCGCCGACCCGGATGGCGCCGTTGGAGGTCTTGGCGTCGACACCGGCCCCGGCATGCTCCACCTGGATGGCGCCGTTGGCGGAGCGCACCCGTACATCGCCGGTGACCGCGTCGATCGTGGTGTCCCCGTTGGAGTTCTTCACCACCGCGGCGCCGTCGATCGCGCCGACGCGGATTCTGCCGGTGCCGGTGGAGATGTCGGCGTCACCGGCGACGCTGTCGGCGGTGATGTGACCGGCCGAGGTGTCGATGCGCAGCGGGCCGGTGTGCTCGAGCGAGTAGTTCCCCGCCGAGATGTCGAATCGGCACTCCCCCAACTGCCCGGTGCTGCGGATGTCACCGGCTTGCAGGTGTCCGGTCACCCGGGAACCGCTGGGCACGGCGATGGTCACATCGACCGAGCGGGACTTGCGGGAGAAGTCGAACAGGCGCGCCTTCGGGCCGGTGACCCGCAGGACGCCGTTGCTGAAGTCGACCCGAACCTGCTGCGCGGCATGCACATCGGATTCGTCCGCGCCGTCGCTGGGGTTGATCTCGACGACGGTGTCGGCGCGATCGCCCGCGGCGATCCGCACCTCACCGGCGCCGAGTTCCACCATCACCGAAATCGGTTCCGGGGTCAGGTATTCAGGCATGGCTGTCTCCACATCGAAAAGGGGTTCGTCGAATCGCCCCCCGGCACATCCGGGGGACGCAGGAAAAGAGGATTGGCGGGAGCTACCGGACCCAGCCGGTGAAGCCCTGTTTGGTGCGTTTCCCGCCACCGCGCTGCTCGGCCCGCTGCACCTGATCCGCACGCTGCAATCCAGCCGCCGCCGCCCGGACCAGCCAGGCGTTGACCGATCGGCCCTCCCGCGCCGCGGCCTCCTCCACCGCGGCCTTCAGCTGTTCCGGCAGGCGCACATTGATGCGCGCCGCCGGACCGTCCTCGGCGAACAGCGGTTCACCGTCCGGCGCGCCGGCCACCACCGCCGCGACCCCGGCCTCGGCCGTCTCGGCCAGCGGCAGGGTCACCACGAAATCCGGATTCCGGCCACGCAGGCGTAGTTCCACCGAACCCGGCGCCAGATCGCGGGTGATCTCGTCGGCCGCGCCGGACAGCGCGTCCAGCAATGTCATCCGGATCGCCGATTCCAGTGACCCGGCCAACCGCTCGACGAGCGCGCGAGCCTCCTCCCCACCGGCTTCGGCAAGCGTCGCGAACTCGAGTCCGAGGTTGCTCACATACGTTGTCAAATCCATGATGCCATCATGGCACAGTCATGGCACCATAGCAAGCCATTGCGGCCCAGAATTTGTGCCATGGATGGCGCAACGTGGCTCAGGATAGAGAAGTGGCAGGTAGATCGCCTGAGATGATGCCGACGAAGCCCCACTCGCCGGCCGTCGATTCCCTGCGGGAACCGACACAAGAAGGCTCCACCAACCCCATCGACCACACCGGGTGCCATCTGCGGCACCCCGTGGCACCCGAAGTGGCACCGTCAATCGCGAAGTGGCGCCACGACACGTGCCGAGGGCACCAACTCGGCCATCGGCGGCGGCCGACACCCCAGCAGCGGCACGATGGCCGGCCGCATCGGTGGCGGGGCCGAACTATGCCGGGGCCGGGCCGGTCGCGCCGACCGGCCCGGTCGACAATCGCCGGGTGGCCGCGAGGAAGGCGGCTTGGGCGGCGGTGTTGCACAGTTGTTCGGCCCATTGCAGAGCGACGGTCTGGCCAGGGCGGGCGCCGAGTGGGCCGAGCACGAAGAAGGCCGCCAACTGGATGCCGATCAGGACGGCGGCGGTCGTGTCACGCTGCCGCCGGGCCAGCAGGATCAGGTGGACGCCGGTCGCGGTGGCGAAGACGGTGGTGCTCACCAGCATCGGCAACGGGTCCGCGGCCCACAGTGCGGCCAGGGCGCACACCGCGACGAGGACCGGGGCCGAGACGGCGAGCCACCGCGGCGTCCGGCCGATGGCACGGCGGACCAGAGTCCGGTACAGCAGCGCGAATCCGAGGGTCAGCAGCGGAAAGAGCAGGCCGCGCAGCCACGGGAGGTCGGGGCCGCCCAGCGCGACGATCAATTTGGCGGTGGCCTTGGCGAATCCGCCGGCGCCGATCAGGGACGCCGCCACGAGGACGCCCCGGCTTCCGGCACGACGGTACAACTGGAGGACGCCGCAGGTGGTGAGCAGCACCGGCACGAAATCCTCGCTCGCCAGCGCGATCATGGACACGCTCATCCGCGTCGTGCCACATCGGGATGTCGTTCCACATCAGGAAACCACGTATCCATCTGATGATGGTGCCTGGCCCGCGCGTACCTGTCCATCCGAACACGCGAGTGCGCGGCCTGCCCCTCGTACGGGAGCAGGCCGCGCATTCCTCGGTGCGGTACGGGTTTCCGTTACTGCCCGACGGTCAGCAGCTGATCGAGGAAGGCGCGGTAGCCGCGCAGCGCCTGCCGCAGGTCCTCGGTATCGCCCGCCTCGTCGGCGCCATGTGACCAGCGGCCTTCGAGCGATCGTTTGCGCTCGGAGACGACGGTGGTCAACTGCTGAATGGTCTCGGTGACGAGTTCGTCCGCCTTCGTCACGGCGTCACGCGGATCGTCCACGAAAGTGCCCTGCAATTCCCGGAATTGTGTCCGCAATCGGTCGATATCGGTGATGGCGAACAGGGCGTCAGCCGACAGACCGGACGGCGTCTGCGCGGCAACGGGTTTCGGTGCGTCGGCGGTGGCGGCACTGCCCGCGGCGCCGAAGCCCGGCTCCGCGTCGGCGAGCCCGGCCGGGCCGGACCCGGTGGACCGCTCGGCTTCCGCCGCGTCGGCGAGCCCGGCCGGTTCCGTATCCCCGGCCCGCTCGCTTTCGGCCGTCGGTTCCGAATCGAACGGCGCCGCATCGGTTTCCGGCTCGAGATCGGAAGACCGCTCGCTGACCACGTCCCGCTCGGACTCGTGCCCGGCACCGGTCACGGACTCGTATCCGGCATCGGCGACCGGTTCGTGCTCGGCCGCCGACTCCTCCTCGGCCACCGACTCGTACCCGGCCGAGGCCGGCGACTCGTCCGCACCGGCGGTCACCGGCTCGTACCCGGCGGCCGACGACGATCCGCCCTCCGCACCCGCAGACGACTCACCCTCGGCATCGGTGAGCGACTCGTCACCGGCGTCGGCGACTCCCCTGCCTTCGGCAGCGGCGTCACCGGCCGGTTTCCCGGCCTCGTGCCCGGATTCCGGCACCGGATCGACATCGATGATCTCGTGTTCGTCGTTGTCCCGGAACTCGTTGTCCCGCCAGGATTCCTGCTTCGAGGTGTCGTGGCGGTCGTGGGTCCGGTCGTATTCGGTAGTCATGAGCTGGCAGCTTTCTTGTTGCGGGTTTCGCCGTTGAGCAAGTCCTCGAACAGTTCTCGGTAGTTCACGATCGCGGCGCGCCGGTCCTCGGTGGACACCTCGGTATCACCGGCACGCGTCGAGATCTCGTGGGCCGAGCGATAATGCTCCAGGGGTTCGGCATGCCGCACCGACAGATCGGCGACCTGCCGGTCGAAATCCTCGGCGGGATAACCACGTTCGGACATGATCTCGGCGATCAGCCGGTCGGCGTCCTGCAACGCCGCCTCGGGATCGTCGACGAAGCGCTCCTGCACCTCGGTCCACTGCCCGGTGTAGCGTTGCCGCTCTTCGTCCGTCAGCTCGCGCAGGTCGTATTCGGCATGTCTGCGTTCACGTTCGGCGAGTTCGTGCTCCGCGCTGCGGCGGTCCCCGGTCTCGGTCACCACCCGGTCGTATTCGGGTCCGAACCGGGAGCGCAGGCGCTGACGACGCGCCATCGGCCAGGCCGCCGCCGCCAGCGCGGCAACGACCACCACAATCACTACGACGACAATCACCACGGATGACATCTGAACCTCCTTGTCCACCCTGAGGCGTCGACAGCGCTATTCCTCACACGCGGGTCTTCAAACGCTCACCACGGCAGCACTGTTCGCACCACGTGCGGACCGGCGGCGCCGGTGCGGAGCCGGGACGGCACGCCGACCGCGTGGTGCGGTTGCGATGCGAGCGCTCGCAGGCTGGAAGGATGTGCACGGTGGACGATTCCCGACCCGTGGGATCGTCGGCAGCGGCGGCACGGTCACGACGGTCGACGGGTTCGAACCGGTCCGCGATTGGTATCCGGCCGGAGTGGGCATGCGACCGTCCCCGCCGATGCCGGGCGCGGCGGCCGATTGCCGTGACCGACCATCCGGCTCGCAAGAGCCGCTGACCCGACGATCCGGAAGGCCTCTCATGTCCGACGAGAATTCCCGCAGCTACGACGTCATCGTGATCGGCGCCGGTCCGGTCGGCGAGAACGTCGCCGACCGGACCCGCGCCGCCGGGCTGGACACCGTCGTCGTGGAGGCGGAACTGGTCGGCGGCGAATGTTCGTACTGGGCTTGCGAACCCAGCAAGGCCCTGCTGCGTCCGGCACTGCTGTACGCCGAGGCCCGCGGGTTCCCGGGGGTCGGTCCGGCGGTCATCGGCCCGCTGGACACCGAAGCGGTCTTGCGGCACCGCGACCGCATGGTCTCCGACTGGGACGACAAGGGACAGGTGGACTGGCTCGATTCGGCCGAGGTCGCGCTGGTGCGCGGGCACGCCCGGATCGAGGGCGTGCGGGCGGTGACGGTCCTGACCCCCGACGGCGAGACCGTCCGGCTGCGGGCCCGGCACGCGGTGGCCGTCTGCACCGGCAGCCGCGCGGCCCTGCCGCCGGTGCCGGGCCTGGATACCGTGCGCCCGTGGACGAGTCGCGAGGCGACCAGCGCTCGTGCGGTGCCGCCGCGGCTCGCCGTGGTGGGTGGCGGCGTGGTCGCCGTCGAAATGGCCACGGCCTGGCGGGCTCTCGGCTCCGAGGTCACGCTCGTGGTCCGCGACTCACGGCTGCTGGGCCGGATGGAATCCTTCGCCGCCGACCTGCTCGCCGATCGGCTGCGCGAGACCGGTGTGGATCTGCGCTTCGGCCGCAGCATCACCCGCGCGCAACGGCCCGGTGGGCCCGGCGACAGCATCACGCTGACCTTGGACGACGGTGCGACACTGGCGGCCGACGAACTGCTGCTCGCGACCGGACGAGCGCCGCGCACCGACGATCTCGGCCTGGACACCGTCGGGCTGGCGCCGGGATCGTGGCTCACCACCGACGACACCTTCACGGTGTCCGGTGTGGCAGGCGAATGGCTCTATGCCGTAGGCGATGTCAACCATCGAGCGTTGCTCACCCATCAGGGCAAGTATCAGGCGCGGATCGCGGGGGCGGTCATCGCGGATCGCGCGGCGGGGCGGGAACTCGACACCGCGCCCTGGGGAAAGCACACGGGCACAGCCGATCTCGTGGCGGTGCCGCAGGTCGTGTTCACCGATCCGGAGATCGCCGCGGTCGGCCTGACCACCGACGAGGCGGCGCGCATCGGCCGGGTCGTCGACGTCGTCGACTACGAGATCGGGCAGGTGGCCGGGGCCGTCCAGTTCGACCCGGAGTACCGGGGCCACGCGCGCATCCTGGTGGACCCGGAACGGCACGTCATCGTCGGCGCCACCTTCGCCGGGCGGGGTGTGGCCGAACTGCTGCATTCGGCCACCATCGCCGTCACCGGCGAGGTCACCCTGGATCGGCTGTGGCATGCGGTGCCCTCGTTCCCGACCATCTCCGAGGTGTGGCTGCGACTGCTCGAAACCTACCGGGACCAGCGGCATCCCCGCGAGAATCCCGGAGCCGGTGCGCGATCGTGACGTCCGGGAGCGCCGGGGCGGCCACCACGAACTCCGCATAGGATGGGGCGATCTGTCCCGATCATGTCCGGGACAGGTGTTCGACCGGACCATCTCCCACTCGGTCGCCCCGCCGCGGCCGCCGGAAGGAGCGCTCGATGTCGACCACGAATACACCCGCCGACCCGGCCCGCTCGGATCCACCTGTCCCGGATACCGGCCGGACCACCCCTGCCCGCACACTGGCCCGATCGCTGCTGGCCGGTGCGATGATCTTCGCCGGGCTCAGCCACCTGTTCTGGGCCCGGGACTCCTTCCGGGCCCAGGTGCCGGACTGGGTGCCGCTGGACGCGGACGGCGTCGTCATGGCCTCCGGCGGCGTCGAGATCAGCCTCGGCGCCATGCTGCTGCTGGCGAAGCAGGACCGGGCCAGGGCCGGGCGGCTGCTCGCACTCTTCTTCGTCGCGGTGTTCCCCGGCAACCTCGCCCAGTACACCGGCCGGCGCGACGCCTTCGGGCTCGACACCGACCGGAAACGGCTCATCCGGCTGTTCTTCCAGCCGGTGCTGGTGCTGTGGGCGCTGTGGAGCACGCACCCGGTCCGCCGGCCCGGCAGGTCCTGAGTCCGTCCGGCGAACGGATGAACGGCCTTGCCGGCGGGCACGACCCGGCGGCCGGCCGCCGGTCAGCCGACTGCCTCGGCAACGGGCTCGGCGGCCACGGTCACCTCGTCGGCGCCGGCCCGGCGGCCCGGCACACAGAACGCGAAGGCCGCGCCGACCGCCGCGGCGACCGCACCGACGATGAAGCAGAGCCGGAAGGCGTTCAGCGTGGGGATCTCCGGCAGGCCGGGGCCGAGCCGGGACGTCTGGCTGGTCAGCACGACGGCCATGACGGCGCCGGCGATGGTGGTGCCCACCGAGCGCATCAGCGAGTTGACACCCACACTGGAAGCGGCCTCGCTCGCGGGGACGTTCTCCAGGATGATCGTGGGCATGGCGGCATAGCCGATGCCGACACCGGCCGAGGCGACGCAGCTGGCCAGCATCAACTGCCACGGTGCGTGCAGCAGCACCGCCCCGATCACGTAACCCAGGGCCAGCACGGCGGCGCCGAGCGTCAGCGCGGTCCGGCCGCCGAACTTCGTCAGCAGGTAGCTGGAGACCGGGGCGAAGAACATCATCATCAGACCGGCCGGGGCCAGCCACAATCCGGCCGCGAGCAGGGTCTGCCCGAGTCCGTATCCGGTCTGCTTCGACATCTCCAGCAGCTGCGGCACGACGATGGACTGCGCCATCATGCCGAAACCGATCAGCAGGGCCGCGATATTGGTCAGCAGCACGGGCCGCCGCACCGTGTTCCGCAGATCGACCAGCGGGTCGTGATGACGGAGTTCGTACCAGCCCCAGGCCAGCAGCACCACGACACCCGCGACGATCATGCCCAGCGTGCCGGCCGACCGCCAGCCCCAGTCGTTGCCCTTCGAGACACCGACCAGCACGGCGACCAGTCCGAGCGCCAGCCCGACGGCGCCGACGATGTCGAGATGTGCGGCATGCGTGTCGCGGATGTGCGGCAACGCCAGCGCGGACAGTGCGGTCATCAGGACGGCCAGCACCGTCGACATCCAGAACAGCACATGCCAGTCGTAGTCCTGCGCCAGCCAGGCCGCCAGCGGAAGTCCCAGTGCGCCACCGACTCCCAGCGTGGCACTGATCAAGGCGGTCGCCGAGTTGACCATGCGGGCCGGCACGACCTCGCGCACGAAACTGACGGCGACCGGGATGTACCCCATCGCCACACCCTGGAGCACCCGGCCGATGAGGACGGGCACCAGCGCGCTGGACAACGCGCACACCAGCGACCCGACCAGCAGCAGCAGCGCCGAGACGACGAGTACCGGGCGTTTGCCCAGGATGTCGGCCAGCCGGCCGGCGACGGGCATCGCCACGGCCCCGCCGAGCAGGGTGGCGGTGAGAACCCACGACGAGTTGCTCGCCGAGGTATGCAGCAGATGCGGCAGCTCGCTCTGGATCGGGATCACCAGCGACTGCATCAGCGCGACGCACAATCCCGAGAAGCCGAGGATCGCCACGATCAGTCCCGGGCTTCTGGTCCTGCCGCTCGCGGCGTCGACCTCGGTGGACGCTGTCTTCACGAAAAGCCTCCTTCGACGGTACCAATATGTAAGATACATACACATCTGATATGTATGGTACACACCAACGCGACGGGGGCAAGCCGGAGAGGACGACAGGCATGGACGAGGCATCGCTGGCCGCACTGGCCACAGCCGGAACCCCGGCGAGCAGGCGCCTCGCCGATATCATGGCACAGTTGGAGCGGCACCGCCGCCACCAGGAACAGCATTCCCCCCTGGGCACCGCCGATCTGCGGCTGCTGTGGCTGTTCAGCGACGGCACCCCGAGAACGCTGCGCGTCATCGCCGACGACCTCGGGCTGGAGCAATCGACGGTCAATCGCCAGGTCAATGCCGCGCTGTCGGCGGGCATCCTGCGGCGGTACCGGGAGACGGGCGCCAGCGCCCATCTGGTGGAGGCCACCCCGCGGGGAGTCGCGGCGTTCGAGCAGGGGGTGCAGGAGATACTGCGGTCCTACGATGCGGTGCTGTCACAGATGACGGAGGCGGACCGGGAGCGCCTGCTGGAGTTGCTCGACACCTTCGTCGGCATGTACACCCGCGCCGATCGTGTCACGACCGAACCCTGACGGCCCGAACGTATTTCGCGGCGGAGGCCGCCGATCACCCGGCGCGGCAGCGGAATCCGCCGAGGATGCGGAAAGGGTCCGGACGCGCAAGGGTCCGGACACGAAAAAAGCCCGGAACCGTTGGTTCCGAGCCCTTTTCGTTCAGTAGCGGGGACAGGATTTGAACCTGCGGCCTCTGGGTTATGAGCCCAGCGAGCTACCGAGCTGCTCCACCCCGCGTCGCTGAGGATTACGCTACCGCATGCCGGGCACTATTACCCAATCGCCTGATCAGGACGGGTTTCCCGAAACCGGCCGAAGCTTCGACCGGTGTGAACGGTCACTACTTACCCTCGACGATAACCGTGTGTACAATTCTGAGAATCACATTTCCAATATCGACATAGGTGATCGGCCGCTGACCGCGATCGGCGCGGTGACCTGGGCAAACGAATTACGGAGGACGGGACATGGCGAAGGCGCTCGCGCCCGAAGCATCCACGTGGCCGGCAGAGAACCCGCAGCTCATCGGCAGCCGGTGTGGTTCGTGCAGCGCGGTGACGTGGCCCAAGCAGGATCGCTGCCCACGATGCAGCGGGCCGGACATGTCGGAGCGGCTGCTGCCGCGCCGCGGCACCCTGGTGGCCTGGACGACGCAGGGCTTCGTCCCGAAGCTGCCGTACGCGGGCAAGGAGACCGCCGACACCTTCGAGCCGTTCGGCGTCGGCCTGGTCCAGCTCGGTGACGAGGTGCGGGTGGAGTCGCGACTGACCACCGCGAACCCCGACGAACTGAAGGTCGGCATGGAGCTCGAGCTGATCTTCGTCCCGCTGTACGTCGACGAGGCGGGCGACGAGGTCGTGACCGTCGCATTCCAGCCGGCCTGAAGGAGATCGATATGAACGACGTTGCCATCATCGGCGTCGGCCTGCACCCGTTCGGCCGATTCCCCAAGACCGCCATCGAAATGGGCGCCGACGCAATCCAACTCGCGCTCGCCGACGGCGGGGTCGAGTGGAAGGACATCCAGTTCGGCTTCGGCGGCAGCTACGAGGTGAGCAATCCGGACGCGGTCACCCGGCTGGTCGGGCTCACCGGAATTCCGTTCACCAATGTGTTCAATGCCTGTGCGACAGCGGCGAGTTCGATCGAGCAGACCGCCGAGGCGATTCGCTCGGGCCGCTACGACATCGGCATCGCGGTCGGGATGGACAAGCATCCGCGTGGTGCGTTCACCGACGATCCCGCGAAGCTCGGGCTACCGGGCTGGTATGCGGAGAACGGGCAGTTCGTCACCACGAAGTTCTTCGGCATCAAGGCGAATCGCTACATCCAGGATCACGGCATCTCGCAGCGCACCCTGGCGAAGATCGCCGCGAAGAACTTCCGCAACGGTGCGTTGAATCCGAATGCCTTCCGGCGCAAGCCGATCCCGGAGGACGAGATTCTGAACTCGACGATGCTCAATTATCCGCTGACACAATATATGTTCTGCTCGCCGGACGAGGGCGCGGCGGCGGTGATCATGTGCCGCGGCGACATCGCACACCGGTACACCTCGCAGCCGGTATATCTGCGGTCCACCGCGATCCGCACCCGCCGCTACGGCGCCTACGAGGTGCACAGCACCTGGGCCGCGGTCGACGAGGACGTCTCGCCGACGGTCTACGCCTCTCGGGCCGCCTACGAGGCCGCGGGCATCGGGCCCGAGGACGTCGACGTGATCCAGTTGCAGGACACCGACGCGGGCGCCGAACTGATCCACATGGCGGAGAACGGTTTCTGCGCCGACGGTGACCAGGAGAAGCTGGTCACCGAGGGCGCCACCGAGATCGGTGGCCGACTGCCGGTGAACACCGACGGCGGCCTCATCGCCAACGGCGAGCCGATCGGCGCCTCCGGTATCCGGCAGGTCTACGAGCTGGTGTTGCAGTTGCGCGGACAGGCCGGCGAGCGTCAGGTGCCGGGCAATCCGCGCGTGGGCTACGCCCAGGTCTACGGCGCTCCGGGCACCGCGGCGGCCTCCGTGCTGTCGCTCTGACACACCTCCGGCCGTATTACGGCACACACCATCGGGACCGAGGCACGCGCCTCGGTCCCGACGCATATCAGGACATTCCGGCGTACCGGTCGCGCCGCCGCGGTTCACCCGCAGCGCGGCGCGACCGGTACGCCGGTAATGTCTCAACGGCACACGCTGTGTGACGCTTGGTATTTCCGCTCGGAAAGACTTTGATCCCGTACGGAACCGGATATTTCGATTCTCGCGCCGCGCGAAATCATGCGTGTTTCGGCGTGCAGTCGCGCGCGTCGCCAGATTCGAAGCCAGCAAACGTGACGCAAGTCACCTCGGCTGTGTGATTAACAGCACATCACGTCCAGATAACAGACCGTCCAGAACTTACGCTCGAGGCATTGCCCACCTGCAACGAAACCCTTTACGCGGTTATGCGTTTCATACAATTACCTGTGTTATCAAGACGTGATCTGATCGAATTCCTTCGTTAATCTCGTGCTCGGCCCGGATTCGGGCTCCGACCCGAACCGCTGCACACCGGCACCCTGCCCCGCGGTTCGGGAGACCCCGACTCCTGGGGGCAGGAACGTGGGCGCTGCGGCGCCGGCACGGTGTGCACGGGGAGGGACACCACCATGACCAAGAACCGGAAGTTCTCGAATCGCGTCCTCGGCGCGGCCGCCCTCACCGGCGCGCTCGCCGCGGTGCCGTTCGGTCTGACCGCACTCGCCTCCGCCGCACCGGCCCACGACTGGGACGGCGTAGCACAGTGCGAGAGCGGCGGTAACTGGCACATCAACACCGGCAACGGCTATTACGGCGGCCTGCAGTTCACCCAGAGCACCTGGCGCGCCAACGGCGGCAGTGGCATGGCCAACGAGGCCAGCAAGGACGAACAGGTCCGCGTCGCCGAGAACGTCCTCGCCAGCCAGGGCGCCGGCGCCTGGCCCGTCTGCGGCAGATACCTGCGCTGGGGCCCGACGTCCCAGGAGCCGATCGTGGAGTCCGCGCCCGAGCCGGAACCCGTTGCGCCGCAGCCCCCGAACGACCGCCAGGCCCTCATCGACCAGGCGCGCGCCGCCGGCGATCAGATCGCCACCCAGTTCGGCGTCACCGGCGAGTACAACCACTTCCTCCAGGACAACGACGGCCTCATCCAGTCGCTGGGCCGCTGAACGAGTTCTCCCGCAACGGGAACGGCGCTGCCATCCGATCGGATGGCAGCGCCGCACGTTTCCTTCCGGGGCCGCTATCCTCCGGTCTTGTTGTAGTCGTCGATCGCCTTCTGCAAAACCTCCAGGGCCCGGCCGAGCTGGCCGAGATCGCCGGAGTGCTGCGCGTCCTCGACGGACTTCAGGGCGTCGTTCATCTCCTTGACCGCGGCGTCGCGGCCGGCCGACCCGGTGGGGGGCAGCACCGGCGGCGGCACCGAGGTACTCGGGGAGGGCTGGGTACTGGGCTGGCTCGGGGGCAGCACCGACTGCTGACCGGGCTGCTGGGTGGCGCCGCCGCCCAGACCGTCCTTCACGTCGTTGAGCGCGTCACCGAGCGTGGCCTGATAGCCGACCTTGTCGCCGTAGCTGGCCAGCACCTTGACCAGCTGGGGGAAGGAGGCGGCGTTCGGCCCGCTGTTGCGTTCCAGATACCAGGGTTCGACATACAGCACGCCACCGTCGCCGATCGGCAGCGTCAGCAGGTTGCCATACTTGATCTTGTTGGTATTGCCGCCGGTGAGCACCGTCCGGTCACTGGACACCCGGGCGTCCGTGGTCATCGACGTCTGAACCTGTTGCGGGCCCGGGGTCTGCGAATCCGTCGGCAGCCGCAGCACGGTGAACCTGCCGTAGTTGTCCGGGTCGGAATCCACGGATATATAGGCCGCCAGGAAGTTCCGGCGGAAGCCGACCATCGCGCTGGTCAACCGGAACTGGGCCTTACCGGTCTTCGGATCGCCCATCAGCACGTAGTACGGCGGTTGATGCGCGGTCGTCGGCGCGTCCGAGGTCGGATCGCTGGGCACCGACCAGAAGGCGTTGTTGGTGAAGAACTCTCGCGGATCGTTGACGTGGTAGCGGGCCAGCATCTCCCGCTGCACCTTGAACAGATCCTCCGGATAGCGGAAGTGCGCCCGCAGTTCCGGCGACACCGCGCTGGCGGGCTTCACCGTGCCGGGGAACACCCCGCGCCAGGCTTGCAGCACCGGATCGGTCGGATCGACCTCGTAGAGGGTCACCGTACCGTCGTAGGCGTCGACGGTCGCCTTCACCGAGTTGCGGATATAGCTGACCTCCTTGCGGGGCAGCACCCGGCCGGTGTTCTGATCGATCGAATCCTCCGCGACCCCGTCCAGCGAGGTGCGCTGCGCGTAGGGGAAGTTGTCGAGCGTGGTGTACGCGTCGACGATCCACAGGATGCGGCCACCGACCACCGCCGGATAGACGGCGCCGTCGGCGGTCAGCCAGGGCGCCACCTGCTGCACCCGGTCCCGCGGATCGCGATTGAAGATGATCTTCGAATCCGATCCGATGGCGCCGGAGAACAGGATGTTGCGCTCGGCGTACTTGGCGGCGAAGGCGAAACGGTTGAACCAGTTGCCGATCGGCACGCCACCCTGACCGGTGTAGGTGTATTGATCGGTGCCGGTGTCGTATTCGCGCGGCGGCTGGCCGTTGCCGCCGACGATCGCGTAGTCGGCATCCGACTTGGAGATCATCTCGCCGTAGTAGATGCGCGGCTGATCGACCTTGATGGCCTGCTTGTCCTTCGGCGTGAACAGGTCACTGACCGTGGACTGGTCCCCCAGGTTGAACACCGGATAGCCGTAACCGCCGGTGGAGGGGTTGCTGCTGCCGGAGCCGGTCGCCGCCTGCTGGGTCTCCTTGGGCGGCGCGACGTTCACCCGGTTGGCCGGCGCGGCCACGAAACCGTCGCCGTGGGTGTAGACGGTGTGCTTGTTGATCCAGTCGGTCTGGTTGCCGGACAGGTTCTGCGGCACCAGTTCCCGCGCGGCGACGATGTAGTCCTGCACCTCGCCGTTGATGGTGTAGCGATCGATGTCCAGCGGATCCGGGAAACCGTAGAAGTTCTGGAGCTGCTGGCGCTGGATGAAGGTCTGCGTCAACAGGTTCGGATCCAGCAGCCGGATGTTCTTGATGGTCTGCTGATCGGCCGGGATCGTCGACGGGTCCTTGGTCTCCACACCCTTGTAGTCGACGTAGGAGACCTTGTCGTCGGTGAGCCCGTACGCCTGCCGGGTGGCGGTGATGTTGCGCTGGATGTAGGCGGATTCCTTGGTGGCGGCGTTCGGCCGCACCTCGAACTGCTCCACGATCAGCGGCCACACCGCGCCCACCAGGATCGACGACAGCACCAGCAGCGCCGCCGCCATCGCCGGCACCCGCAGATCCCGCAGCACCACACCGGCGAAGAACGCCACCGCGCAGATCACCGCGATCGACAACAGGATCAGCTTCGCCGGCAGCACCGCGTTGATGTCGGTGTAGGAACCGCCGGTGAAGGTCGACTCCTTGCGGGTGCTCGACAGCAGCGAGTAGCGGTCGAACCAGTACGCGATCGCCTTGAGCAGCACGAACAATCCGGCGATCACCGCCAGCTGGATACGCGCCGGGCGGGTCAGCGTGCCCTCGCGACCGGACAGCCGCAGACCGCCGAAGACGTAGTGCGTGATCAGATTCGCGAAGAACGCGATCACGATCGCGACGAACATCCAGTTCAGCAGCATCTTGTAGAACGGCAGATCGAAGGCGTAGAAGCCGACGTCGAGGCCGAACTGCGGATCCTTGATATGAAATGCGCCACCGTGCAGGAACAACTGCACCGTCACCCAACTCGACTGTGCCACCAGCCCGGACAGCAGACCGACCAGGCCGGGGATGCCGATCCCGAACAGCCGCAACCGGCCCATCACCGTGGTGCGGTAGCGCGCGATGGGGTCGTTGGGCCCGGCGGTCGGCACGAACACCGGTCGCGCCCGGTAGGCGAACAGCATCGCCAGCCAGATCACCGCACCCACGGCGACCGCGACGACCAGGAACAACAGGATCCGGGTGAGCAGTACGGTGCCGTACACCCGCCGGAATCCGACCTCACCGAACCACAACCAGTTGGTATACGCGTCGGTCAGCCGCGGCCCGACCAGCAGCAGCGCCGCCAGCACGAGAGCCGTCAAAAGCAGCACCCGGCTGCGTCGAGACAGCGTTGGTAAGCCTGTCGGGGGGCGCATGCCCACGATGCCACTCTCCCAGGTCCGGCGGCGCCCATCACTGCACGCCGCTCCGATGTCGGGGTGGTCCCAGCGGACCATCGCGCCCCACTCTACGTAAAACGGCTTGCCTTGGATCGCAATGCCTCGCCACCAGGGCGCGCTGGGTGTCCGCGGGTGTGCTGGAGGCTTTACAGTTGCCACCCGTGACTCTTGGTAACCCAGCCTCCGCTCTCTACCGTTGCATCCGCGAGGTCGCGGAATACGCCGACGCCGAGGGCTGGGACCGCCCGCCGCAGATGTTCGCGCTGGTGCCGACCATGGATCTGGTGGCGGCCGAGCCGACGTTGCAGGACCAGCTCGACGACGGCGCCGAACTCACCCCGATCGCACAGGAGCCGTTTCCCGAGGACGTGGAAGGCGAACTGGCACTGGACGAATTCCTCGCCACCACCAGCTGGCCGGACGCGGTGACCGGATGTGTGCTGGTGCGGCAGATCGTGGTGCTGCCCCCGGACGCCGAACAGGCGCTGGACGACGCGATGCTGCCGGTGCTGGCCGATCGCGACGCGGCCGACCAGGCGGCCCGGGACGCCGCGGCCACCCATCCGGACCGCCGGGATGCCCGGCTGTACGCGGGGGTGCTGCGCGACGGCACCTCGCTGGCCCTGTTGCAGGTCAGGCCGGACGACGACGAGGAGGATCCGTTCGGCGACCTGGACCTGCGGACCTATCCCAACCTCGCCGGGGAGATCGTCGAGGCGCTGCGCAACACGCTGGAGAACGACCCGGAGTAGCGGCTCAGCCGCAGGTGGGGGTCGCCTGGCCGGCGGTGATCGCCTCCAGGGACTGCACGGCGGTGGTCAGGGTGTCGACCTTGACCAGCCGCAGGCCCGACGGGGTGCGCTGTTTGGCCTCGTTGCAGTTGTCGGCGGGGACCAGGAAGGTCTCCGCACCGGCCTCGCGAGCGGCGATCATCTTGTATTGGATGCCGCCGATCGGGCCGACCTTGCCCTGCGGGTCGATGGTGCCGGTGCCCGCGACGAACTTGCCGCCGTTGAGGGTTCCGCTGCTGAGCTTGTCGATGAGAGCCAGGCTGAACATCAGACCGGCGGACGGGCCGCCGATATCGGCCAGGTTGAAGGTGACCTGCAACGGGCCCTGCGCCGTCTCGTCCGGCGTCACGCCGAGATAGCCCTTGGTCGAATCATCCGGGCGCGCACCCAGTTTCACCTGCACGGTCTGCTCGGCGCCGTTGCGGCGCAGCACGATCGGCACCAGTGTGTTCGGCTGCGCGCCGCGCACCGCGTCCACCACGTCCTGCGAGGACGCGACGGGTTTGCCTGCGACGCTGACCAATTCGTCGCCCACGTTGAGCAGGCCCTTGGCCGGGCCGTCGTCGGCGACCACCCGCAGCCGCACCCGGGTCGGGTACTTCAGATAATGCAGAGCGGCGAGTTCGGCGTTGTCCTCGGAATCCTTGAAGTCCTGCTGATTCGACTTGTCGACCTGATCGCGCGGCACGCCCGGGGGGTACACCTCGGCACGCGGCACCAAGCCGAACCGGCCGTCGGCCCACAGCCCGAACGCCTCGAAGATATTCAGCCCGTCGCGAACGGAGACCGTGGTCATATTCAGGTTTCCGGAGGTCGGATCGACCGGTGCGCCCTGCACATCGACCACCTGTTTACCCTCGACCTCACCGAGCGTATTGAAAGTGGGACCAGGCCCCAAGGCGACGAAAGGCACCTCTACGGCACTGCCGACGACACCGAGCACGAGAATGGGCAGCAGGGCCGCGATCAGGGTGAGGATCCGACGGTTCACCCGGCCCACAGTAGCGGCTCGGCCTACGGCACCAGCGTAACGTTAGCTCTATGAGCGACGTGCCCTTCGGTTTCTCGAACCGCGACGACGACCCGGACAAGCGGGACGATCGGTCGGGTTCCGGCGCGAACAATCCGTTCGGATTCCCGATCGGTGGTTCCGGAGCCGGATTCGATCCGGCCGCGCTCGGCCAGATGTTGTCCTCGCTGGGTCAGATGTTCGCGACGATGGGTCAGCCGGGCAGCCAGGCCGGACCGGTCAACTACGACCTCGCCAAGCGGCTGGCCCGCCAGCAGCTCGGCTCGACGGTCGCCCCGGTCTCGGCCGGTTCCCGCAGCGCCGTGGCCGATGCCGCGCATCTCGCCGAGCTGTGGCTCGACGCCGTCACCACACTGCCCGCCGGCGCCTCGAAGACGGTGGCGTGGACGCCGAACGATTGGATCGAGGAGACGGTCCCCACCTGGAAGCGGCTGTGTGATCCGGTCGCCGCGCAGGTCTCCGGCATGTGGACCTCGACGCTGCCCGAGGAGGCCAAGCAGTTCGCGGCCCCGATGATCGGCATGCTCGGGCAGATGGGCGGTATGGCGTTCGGCTCACAGCTGGGCAACGCCCTCGGCCAGCTGGCCAAGGAGGTCCTGACCTCCACCGATATCGGCCTGCCGCTGGGGCCGGCCGGTACCGCGGCGCTGCTGCCCGCGGCCATCTCGGAATTCGCCCAGGGCCTGGAGCGGCCCGAGAGTGAGGTGCTGGTGTACCTCGCCGCCCGCGAGGCCGCCCACCAGCGGCTGTTCGCCCACGTGCCGTGGCTGCGGCAGCAGGTGCTGGGCGCGGTGGAGTCCTACGCCACCGGTATCCGGATGGACTTCTCGGCGATCGAGCAGGCCGCGCAAAACTTGGATCCGATGGCGCTGGCCGACCCGTCCAAGCTGGAGGAGCTGTTGTCGCAGGGCACCTTCGAGCCGCAGACCACCCCGGAACAGAAGGCCGCGCTGGAACGGCTGGAGACCCTGCTGGCGCTGATCGAGGGCTGGGTGGAGATCGTGGTCGCCGATGCCGTCGGCGACCGGCTGCCCGGCGCGAGCGCCTTCGCCGAGACCCTGCGCCGCCGCCGCGCCTCCGGCGGTCCCGCCGAACAGACCTTCGCCACCCTGGTCGGCCTGGAGCTGCGGCCGCGCAAGCTGCGCGAGGCGGCCACGCTGTGGCGGCGGCTGACCACCGACGCCGGCCTGGAGGCCCGCGACGCGGTCTGGGCCCACCCCGACCTGCTCCCCACCTCCGACGACCTGGACAACCCGGCCGGCTTCATCGACGGCGTGGTCGGCGGCGGCACGGGCCTGTTCGACGACCCGCTGGCCCAGCTCGCCGAGACCGAGGCGCGGGAGCGTGCCGAGCGGGAGCGCAAGGAACGCGAATCCGGTGACGACAAACCGGAATCCGACGAGGGCGGCACTCTCGCCTGAGCCCGGGTACCCGTCCCGGGCGGGAGACGTTCGGCGGCAACGCGATCGCCGCCGACGCCGCGTGAGCGGACTCCGGGGTACGCCCCGTGACGATCGACAACACCGACTCGCGACACATCGCCCGCCTGGTCCCGGTGCAACAATGGCCGGTCGCGTCGGCCCCGCTGTTCGGGGCACCGCGACATACCTTGTGCGAGGCGCCGACATGGTGGGCGGCAAGCTCCAGGGTCCGCGCGGTCGGTGACCGGTATGACCGGCGCGCGGGCACGGTATGCGAAATCTTGGTCGGTGTGCGGCTGTGGCCTGGGACTTTTCTCCGGGAGAGGCGCTGGGGATACTTCCCGGTATGACCATGTTCCGGCCTGCCGGGCCGATGCTGCATCCGCGGGTGGCCGTGCTGCGGCGGCCCGGTGGGGTGGTGCAGCTGGGGTGGGATCCGGAGCGGGCGGTGGTGCTGGAGCCGCCGGGGGTGGGGTCGGAGGTGGTGGTCGAATTCCTGCGGTTGCTGGACGGGTTGCGCAGTCATCCGGAGGTGGTCTGGCAGGCCGATCGGCTGGGGATCGAGCCCGATGCGACGCTGCGGTTGCTGGCGGAGATCGAGGCGGCCGGGTTGCTGTTGCTGCCGGAGGCCGGGGGTGGCCGGGTGCGGGCGATCCATGTACACGGGCGCGGGCCGCTGTCGGAGGCGGTGGCCACGGGGGTGCGGCGGCTCGGGCTGCGACCCACCCGCACGCGTGATCTCGACGGAGCCGAGACGGCGGCGCGAGGCGCGGACCTGGTGTTGCTCACCGATCTGCTGGTACCGGAGCCGCAGCTGGTCAGCGCACTCGTCGTGCATCGGGTACCGCATCTCCAGGTACGGGTGCGAGACGGGCGGGGCATCGTCGGGCCGCTGGTGCTGCCCGGTGGCACCAGCTGCCTGCGCTGTGCGGACCTGATCCGGGGTGAGCTCGACGCGCACTGGCCGCATCTGGCGGCGCAGTTGCTCGGGCGGGTGGGTTACGCCACACCCGCGACGGTGGCCGCCACCGCCGCGCTCGCGCTGCGGGAACTGGAGGTGATCCTCGCGGGCCGGGTCGCCCGGCCGCCACGGACGCTCGACGTCACGCTGGAACTGGATCCCGATTCGCATCGCATCCACAGCCGCCACTGGCACCCGCATCGGGCGTGCGGCTGCCGCCGTCTCGGTGAATCTGCACCATGAATCGCCCGGTCGGCGGATGCGTGGCCCAATTCGCGTGGCACATTCCGTGATAATTCCGCCATGATGGGAGGGTGTCAGAGATCGTAAGTCGCCGGTCGTCCCGCAATGCGAAGCTGGCCAAGATCCCGATCGGGATCGCCGGCCGCGCTGCGGTCGGGTTCGGCCGCCGCCTGGCGGGTGGCGACCGGCACGAAATCAACGCCCAGCTCAACCAGCAGGCCGCCGAGCAGCTGTTCAGCGTGCTCGGCGAGCTCAAGGGCGGCGCCATGAAGTTCGGACAGGCGCTGTCGGTCATGGAGGCCGCGGTACCCGAGCAGTTCGGGGAGCACTATCGGGAGGCGCTCACCAAGCTGCAAGCCGAAGCGCCCCCGATGCCGGCGGCCGCCGTGCACCGGGTGCTGGACCAGCAGTTGGGCACCGCGTGGCGCCGTCGCTTCCTGGAGTTCGACGACACGCCCGCCGCCTCGGCCAGCATCGGGCAGGTGCATCGCGCGGTGTGGTCCGACGGCCGGCCGGTCGCGGTCAAGGTGCAGTATCCCGGGGCCGACGAGGCGCTGCGCGCCGACCTGAAGACGCTGAGCCGGATGACCGGCATGATCAGCACGCTGTTGCAGGCCTCCGACGTGAAACCGGTGATCGCCGAGCTCACCGAACGCATGGAGGAGGAACTCGACTACCGCATCGAGGCCGGGAACCAGCGCGCCTTCGCCAAGGGTTTCGACGGACACCCGCAGTTCGTGGTGCCGAAGGTGGTGGCCAGCGCCCCGAAGGTGGTGGTGTCCGAATGGCTGGACGCCACGCCGGTGTCGGCGATCATCGCGCAGGGTATCGAGGACCCCGAGGGCACC
This sequence comes from Nocardia sp. alder85J, assembly GCF_020176955.2. GTDB lineage: Bacteria > Actinomycetota > Actinomycetes > Mycobacteriales > Mycobacteriaceae > Nocardia. The sequence continues at coordinate 406,601 of NZ_JAIUCZ020000002.1, read as the reverse complement.
CGCGAGCTGCGTAACCGGGTGGCGAGCCTGATGGCGGAATTCAACTTCTGCTCACCGGCGATCGTGGGTCTGCTGCACGGCGATCCGCACCCCGGCAACTTCATGATGCTGGCCGACGGCCGGCTGGCGGTCATCGACTACGGCGCCTGCGCGGCGCTGCCCGACGGCTTCCCGCCGATCCTGGGCCGCATGGTGGCGCTGGCGGCGGAGGACCGTTACGAGGAGCTCACCGAGCTGATGCAGGACGACGGCTGGGTGCTGCCGGGCCGCACGGTCACCCACCGCGAGATCGACAGCCTGATGCGCCCGTTCGCCGACCCGATCCGCACCGAGACCTTCCACTTCACCCGCAGCTGGATGCGCCGGGTCGCCGGCCGGGCCACCGACATCTCCGATCCGGACATCCGCACCTCGTGGTCGCTGCAACTCCCCCCGCAGCACGCCATGATCTTCCGCGTCCTGATGGGCTCCATCGGCATCTCCGCCCAGCTCGACGCCGAGGTCCCGTTCATGCGCCTGATGCACGACTGGGTTCCCGGCTACGCCGAATACCGCACCGCCGACTGAACTTTCACCCGGATTGCTCACCGGCCCCCACCGGTGAGCAACCACACCACCGGCGATTCAGCCTCGCACCCGGCGGTCGCGGCAGTGAGTCCTCACGTATCGCCCGCAGCCGCGGACGCCCGGCCACCGGCACCATGCCGAAAGGGAACGGGCCCGCACCCATGGGGATCGGTCAGGTTCGTGCCGACGCTCGGGTCCGGTCACGGTGGCCACACTAGTTTCTGTACCTATCAGTATGTACACTGACAGGGTGGGAACACGGGATCGCCTCATCGACAGCACTCGCGAATTGCTCTGGGAGCGTGGGTATGTCGGCACCAGCCCGAAGACCATCCAGCAGCGGGCCGGCGCTGGGCAGGGCAGCATGTACCACCATTTCACCGGCAAGGAGGAGCTCGCGGAGGCCGCCATCCGCCGGACCGCCGCGGAGATGCGAGCGGGCGTCGAGGCGCAACTCACAGTCCCCGGCACGGCCTTCGATCGCATCTCCGCATACCTGCGTCGTGAACGAGAAGTGTTGCGCGGCTGCCCGATCGGCGGGCTCACCCAGGATCCGGACGTGATGGGCACTCCCGCGCTCCGGGCGCCGGTGGAGGAGACGCTCACCTGGCTGCGTGAGCGGCTCACGCGGGTGATCCGGGAGGGGCTCGATCGCGGCGAACTACGGCCGCCGCTCGATCCCGCAGCCACCGCCGCCGCACTCGTCGCCACGCTGCAAGGCGGGTATGTGCTCGCGCGCGCGGCCGATGCGGCGGAGGTCTTCGATCAGGCCGTCGCGGGCATCCTCGCACTCCTCGCCGCGCACGCCACCGGATGGTGACACCCCTCCGCAGACCGGATCACCGGCCATGAGCGTGCGGCAGCAGGCCATTGCTGCCTCGACGGACCACCCCCACACAGCTGAATTACAGGCCACGCACACCGCACGGTTCGCGCCGCCGATCGAACCGTGGACAACGCTGCCGCACAGGCTGCGGCGTGACGCCGGAATTTCCGAGGCCCGCCGCCGGTATCGACCGGGACAGGGGCACCCGCGCGCGTCACGTGCATCGGCGACGCCGCGCGTGGAACACATTGCCGGACAGTACAACCGAAGGAATCGACACATGCGTATCTCACGGGCCGCCGTCACCGTTGCTCCCGCCGAATGGTTCACCGGTGACGCCTGGATCGAGCCGATCGTGGCGCCGGACGGGCGATCACGGACGCAGGTCGACAGTGTGCGGTTCGCGCCGGGGGCTCGCACGGTCTGGCACCGGCATCCGCTGGGCCAGACGTTGGTCGTCACGGCGGGTAGCGGGCGGGTGCAGCGGCGGGGTGGGCCGGTCGAGAATGTCGGGGCCGGGGATACAGTGCACATCGATGCGGGTGAATGGCATTGGCACGGAGCCGCTCCCGCCGCACCCATGACCCATCTCGCGATCGAGGAGATCGCGGCCGACGGCAGCGGGACCGAGGCCGGGGGCCCGGTCGGCGATGCCGAGTATCTCGACGGCGGCGCGGACGTCCTGCCGATCGATCGGGTGATCCTGCTGGATCAGGCGCTGACGCCGGCGCGGGCCACCGAGCGGGTCGAGATCCGGCGCATCACCCTGGCTCCGGGGGTAGAGGGCGGGCTGCATGTGCACAACGGGCCGGTGTTCGGCAGCATCGAGACCGGGTCGGTGGTCTACGGGATCGAGGGTGAGCCGGAATCGGTACTGCGGCCCGGGGATACCTTCTACGAACCGGAGGGGGTTCGGATCGCGCGGTTCGACGCGCTGGCGGAGGGGGTGACGTTCCTCGGGTATTTCCTGCTGGACCACGGCGAGGTTCCGGAGATCACCTTCCCGGCTTGATCGGCCTCGCCCCGGACCCGGCGACCCGGACACAGAACGAGCCCCGCATCTCGGGACAGAGATGCGAGGCTCGCTGGTCGTAGGGAACACGGGCGGCGCGGGCGGTACGCCCGGGGCGGTGTGACCGAGGGCCGGAACCGGCGCTCACACCAGGGCGATCTTGCGCGGGCGGCCACGCGGCCGCTTGCGGGCGATCACCTCACCCTGATCGAAGATCTCGCCGCCCCAGACCCCCCAGGGCTCGGCGCGATCCAGGGCCGCCCGCAGGCAGCCGGTACGGATCGGGCAGGTTGCGCACAGCGCCTTCGCCTCTTCCAGCTCGGCCGGGCTCTCGGCGAACCACAGATCGGGGTTACCGACTCGGCAGGGCAGGTTGAGCGCGACTCCCCGGGTACGGGGAGTGGAGGCCACGGTGTTTCGGCATGTCACGCGAGGAGTGGTCGCGGTGGACACGTCTTGCTCCTTCAGCTCGTTGCAGCGGTGGTTTCGTTGTCTTCCGCGAAACCGGGGCCGGGTGGCTGAAGGGCCTTAAAACTGTGGCCACGGTTTCGCTTCGAGCGATCCGTGGCCAGGAGGCTGGGTGGTGTTCCCTACCGTTGTCGACTTCGTAGTCGAACTCTGCTGATCACGGGCGCTGGGCTGGCATTGCGGAGGCGGGCTGCCTGCTGGTCGACCGGCCGGTCGGCTGCATAGGCATCGATGGCTGCTTTCGCGGCTACCGGGTGCCAACCCCACGCGTGCTTGTCCGTCTTGATTTCATGCTTCGGCGCTTGCATTCCGGCACCGAAAACGCTTGCAATCGACAGACCGGTCCCCTGCGGAGCGAGGACCCCCCGGGAGACGGACACGAACGTCATCTCGGACATGCCGGTGTACATACCGGCGCTCACGAAGTTCGTGATTCCGTTCATCTGTCTGCCTCCCTCCATGAACTCGTCGTGATGGTCGCTGTATTCGTGGTCTGAAACCACTGTGCGCACCGGGAATTGTTCCCGGTCCGTGATCCCACCCTAAAACGGGCTCACACGATCGCACAACTTATTTTTGACCTGCGGTTTTGGGGTCTTGCGCGGGATAGCGGGATCGCACGATACGCAGGATGTCGGGGCCGTACTGCCGCAATTTGGCAGCGCCCATCCCGGGGATGGCGGTGAGCGCCCGCTCGTCCAGCGGCGCCTGTTCCGCGATCGCGGTGAGGGTGGTGGCGCTGAGCACGGCGAAGGTCTTCACCGACAGCTCGACCGCCTTGTCCCGCCGCCAGTCCTGCAACGCGCCCAGCAGCGTGGTGTCCACTTCACCCGGACAGCCGGAGCAACGGCCGAGCAATGTATCGGTGGTATTGAGCAGTGAGCGACCGCACACCCGGCAACCCGGCAACCGGCGATTCCGGTCGCCGCGGTCGCTCGCGGGCCGGGCCACCAGCGACGCCGGGGAGTCCTCGGGTACCAGACCGGTGAGGAACCGGCTGCGGCGGCGCACCCGGCGACTGCCCTGGGCCCGCGACAGCGCCCACGACAGTTGCAGATACTCCCGGGCACGGGTGACACCCACGTAGAGCAACCGGCGCTCCTCCTCCAGCGCGGCCTCGTCGGTGACCGCGCCGCCCTCGCCGAGGACATGGGCGATCGGCAGCGTGCCGTCGGCCAGGCCGACCAGGAAGACCGCATCCCATTCCAGCCCCTTGGCGGCGTGCAGCGAGGCGAGGGTGACGCCCTGCACGGTCGGTGGGTGCCGGGATTCGGCGCGGGTCGCCAGCTCGCGCAGTAGGCCGGACAGGTCCAACTCGGGCTCCGCCGCGGCCAGCTCCTCGGTCAGCGCCACCAGCGCCACCAGCGACGCCCAGCGCTCCCGGGCCTGGAGACCGGACGGCTCCTCGGTGGTGAGGCCGAGCCGGGCCAGCACCGCGCGGACCAGGGTGACCAGTTCGGGGCCGCGGGCGTCCGGCAGATCGTCGCGGGCCGCCGCCTGCCGCAGGGCCAGCACCGCCTGCCGCACCTCGGGCCGCTGGAAGAATCCTTCGCCGCCGCGCACCTGATAGGCCACCCCGGCCTCGGTGAGCGCCTGTTCGTAGGCCTCCGACTGCGCGTTGATGCGGTACAGCACCGCGATCTCGGCCGCCGCGACGCCCTGGCCCAGCAGGCGGGCGATGGCCCGCGCGACGGCCGCGGCCTCGGCGGGCTCGTCGTCGAATTCGGCGAAGGTGGGCTCGGGGCCGTCGGGGCGTTGCCCGATCAGCTGCAACCGGGTGCCCGCGATGCGGCCGCGCGCGGCGCCGATGACCCGGTTGGCCAGCGACACCACCTGCGGGGTGGAGCGATAGTCACGTTCCAGCCGGACCACCGTCGCCTCCGGGAAACGCCGGGAGAAATCGAGCAGGAAGCCGGGGGTGGCGCCGGTGAAGGAGTAGATGGTCTGGTTGGCGTCGCCGACGACGGTCAGGTCGTCGCGGTCACCCAGCCAGGCGTCGAGCACCCGCTGCTGAAGGGGGGTGACGTCCTGGTATTCGTCGACGACGAAGCAGCGATAGCGGCCGCGGAACTCCTCGGCGACGGAGGAGTAGTCCTCCAGCGCGGCCGCGGTGTGCAGCAGCAGATCGTCGAAGTCCAGCAGCAGGCCGTCGGCGGTGCTCTTCAGCGACTCGTAACCGGCGTAGACATCGGCCACCTTGTGAGCGTCGTAGGGGGTCTCGCGGCGCAGCCGGGCGGCCACCGCGGCGTAATCCTCCGGGGCGACCAGCGAGGCCTTGGCCCATTCGATCTCACCGGCCAGATCGCGGACGCCCTCGGCGGCCCCGCCGCCGGCGCGCAACACCCCGCTGCGCTGCGCCGCCTGGGCCACGATCTGGAATTTGCTGTCCAGCAGCCGCCACGGCACGTCGCCGACGATCTGCGGCCAGAAATACTTCAGCTGCCGCAGCGCTGCCGCATGGAAAGTGCGCGCTTGCACCGCGGCCGCCTCACCGCCGAGCCCGAGCGTGCGTAATCGGTTCCGCAGTTCGCCGGCGGCACGGGCGGTGAAGGTGACCGCGAGCACCTGGTCGGCCCGGACATGCCCGGCGGACACCAGATTCGCGATGCGATGGGTGATCGTCCTGGTCTTTCCGGTGCCGGCGCCGGCCAGCACACAGACCGGCCCGCGCGGCGCGAGCACCGCCGCGGCCTGCTCCGGGTCGAGTCCGGCGGGCGGCGGGCGATGTGCGGCGGAGGTGGCCGGGACCGTGGGAGACACGGCCACCATCATGACAGCGCGCACCGACACGATGACGGGCACCGGCGTCGTGACCAGCCACCCGGCCGCATCCGGCAGGATGGTCAGCGAAGCACGAGTGGAAGGGGATAACCGGTGGCCGCGGACGTGTCGGGGGAGAATCAGTCGATGCCCGACGATGCGAAGCAGTTGGTGCGACCGAACCGGGACCTCGTCGCCGAGTTGCTCGACCAGATGGAGCTCACCTACGGGGTCGACGACGAGGGTGACCTCGTCGCGCCCTACGAGGGGTTCCGGATCTATTTCATCTTCCGGGGCACACAGCACGAGCTGTTCGCCATGCGTACCTACTACGACCGGGTCTTCCCGCTGGAGGCCAAACCGGTGCTGCTCGGCGCGCTCGATGCCTGGAACCGGGAAACCTTGTGGCCCAAGGCCTACACTCTCACCCAGGAGGACGGGTCGGTCCGGATGGTCACCGAGTACCAGCTGATCGTCCCGAACCGGGTCGACCTGAACTTCTTCGTCAGCAACATGACCAGCTGGATGGAGGCGTCCATCCAGTTCGACGGCTGGATCGCCGACCAGCTCGGCTGGGACGGTGATCTGGACGACACCGACGACTGAGCCCCGTCGCGCCGGGGGAACACGATCCACCGGCACGTTGTTGCAGGATGGGTGACTGCTACCGACCTGACCATGTACTCGACCACCTGGTGTGGCTACTGCCGGCGCCTCAAGACGCAGCTCGACGAGGCCGGCATCACGTACACCGTGGTCGACATCGAGGAAGATCCCGCCGCCGCCGAATTCGTCGGCAGCGTGAACAACGGCAACCACGTGGTACCGACGATCAAGTACCGCGACGGTTCCACCGCCACCAATCCCAGCCTGGTGCAGGTGAAGCAGGCCCTCGCCGCGATCAGCTGAGCGGCCGGGCCGCTCGCACCACGTCCCCTACCGAGGCGGGGCTTCCGGCCCCGCCTCTTTCCGTGTGCCCGGTTACCGGGGATGCGCCCGGGTTACTGCTCGGCCCACGCCTCGATGATGCTGCGGGCGATCGAGATCGAGCCCGGCAGGACGAGTTTGTGCTCCTCGGCCCCGGCGCTGCTGCGGCCGGTCACCGAGCCCCAGGCGCCGAGGGACAGCGCGTGCCGCACCTCGTGGCGGGTGAACCAGTGCGCCTCGGCGATCTCGCCGTCGGAAAAGGCCAGCGGCTGTTCGGGATCGGCGACGGCGGCGAAGCCGAGCATCAGCGAGCGCGGCAGCGGCCACGGCTGACTGCCCAGGTAGCGGATGTCGCGCACATCCACGCCGACCTCCTCCTGGATCTCCCGGGCCACGCAGCGCTCCAGCGACTCCCCGGCCTCCACGAAACCGGCCAGCAGCGAGAACATCGTCGGCGGCCAGGTGTGCTGACGGGCCAGCAGGACTCGCTCGCCGCCGTCGTGCACCAGGCAGATCACCGCGGGATCGATGCGCGGGAATTCCTCGTGACCGGATTCGCTGATCCGGGACCAGCCGCCCTTCACCGGGCTGGTGACGGTGCCGTCGCCGGCGCTGTAGCCGGCCCGGTCGTGCCAGTTCAGCAGTGCGATGGCGGTGGTCAGCAGGCCCAGGCTGATGTCGTCGGCGGGCAGCGATTCGCCGACCGCGCGCAGATCCACCAGGGTGCCGTCGATGTCGTTGTCCCGCACCGCCCAGACGTGGCTGCCGCTGTCGACGCCGAGGAACACCGCCTGCGGGACCGGTTCGGCCGCCAGTGTGCTCGCCTCGTCGAGCACCGGAACGCCGTCGGCGAGCCGGATCTGGCCGCGGCGGTTCATCCGCAACAACCGCGCCTGCGCCCAGCCTTCTTTCAACGCCTGCTCGTCATCGCGTAGCGTCTCGGCCCGGTCGAGGGCGGAACGCGACAGCAGCGGCACATCCTTCAGCTCAAATCCAGACACCAGACGAGCGTACTGCGCAACGGAGTACGGACCGGAGGCGGCGGCGAGCATCGCGGCCCGGGCGTCAGCCATGGACCCGGCGGAGGTAGAGCAGTTTGTCGCCGGCCTCGAGCGCGTCGACCCGCGAATCGCCGACCTCGATGAGCGTGCCCGCGCGGTCCACCCCCAGCACGATGTCGCCCAGATGCCGGGGCGACACCCCCACCTCGCCGGGTTCGATGTCGCGTTCGGTCACGGTCAGGCCCTGTTCCGGGGTGAGCAGATTCTCGATCATGTCGACCACGTTCGGGGTGGTGGTGGCGATGCCCAGCAACCGGCCCGCCGTCTCCGAGGAGACCACCACCGAGTCGGCCCCGGACTGCCGCAGCAGGTGGGTGTTCTCCGATTCCCGGATCGAGGCGACGATCTTGGTGGCCGGGTTGAGCTCGCGCGCGGTGAGCGTCACCATCACCGCGGTGTCGTCGCGGTTGACGGCCACCACGACCGCCGCCGCGCGCTGTACCCCGGCCAGCCGCAGCACGTCCGCCTGGGTGGCCGAGCCGTGCACCGTGACCAGACCCGCGTTGGCGGCGGCCTCGAGCCTGACCGGATCGGTGTCGACGACGACGATCTGATCGGGCCGGACCCGATCGCCGAGCATCGCGTCGACGGCCGTCCGGCCCTTCGTGCCGTATCCCACGATCACGGTGTGGTTCCGCACCTTGCGCCTCCAACGCTGGATCTTGAACGCCTGCCGGGACCGTTCGGTGAGCACCTGCAGGGTGGTGCCGACCAGCACGATCAGGAACATCACGCGCAGCGGGGTGATGACCACGATGTTGATCAGCCGGGCCGCCGGGGTGATCGGGGTGATGTCGCCGTAGCCGGTGGTCGACAGCGAGACCGTCGCGTAATAGGCGGCATCGAGCAGCGACAGTTCCGTGCCCTTCACGTCGTGATAGCCGCCGCGGCCGAAATACACGACCAGCGTGGACAACACCAGCATGCCGACCGCCGCCGACACCCGCCGGGTCAGCGAGGCCCAGGGGCTGGTCTCCAATTCGGGGACGCGCAGCACCCCGACCAGGGCGTAATCGGGACGGTCGGTCAATCGCGGCAGCCCGCGTCCGGGCTTGTCACCGAACACCGTGTTCACCGATCGTCTGCGGCACGACACCAGATGCTACCGGCGGTGGTCCCCTCGACGCCGAGGGCACGCGCGTGGAATGCTGCCTCCATGGCCGATCGCCGAGTACGATTCCTCACCAGTCTGCTGTTCGGTACGGGCGTGCTGCATTTCGCCGCGCCGAAACCGTTCGATTCGATCGTGCCGCCGCAATTGCCCGGCAGCGCACGCACCTACACCTACGCCTCCGGTGTCGCCGAACTCACCGTCGCGGCCGCGCTGGCGGTGCCGCGCACCCGCCGGCTGGGCGCGTCGCTGGCGGTGTTGTTGTTCCTCGGGGTCTTTCCGGCGAATATCCAGTTCACTCTGGATTCCCTGCGAAATCCCAAGACGTCCAAGCTGGTTCGGATCGTTTCGATACTGCGGCTGCCGATGCAGATACCGCTGGTCCGGGCCGCGCTGCGGGTGCGTGCCACGGCCTGACGGCCGACTTTCGTTGCGAGGTGGCAGGCAACGCCGTAGTGTCTCGGCCTGAATAACAGGGAGGCTGGTCGATGAAGGTTCTGCCGCAGGTGGATTCCCCGCTGTTGGTTCGCACTGATTTCTCCGACGAGACGGCGTGGCAAGCGCTGCTGGCGGTGGTCACCACCCCCGCCGCGACCGGCGCCCGCGCGAACACCCACATCGTGGACGACCCCGCGTACACGGATCTCACCGCCGCACAGGTCGTCGAGCAGGCGCCCGCCGGGCCCCTCGGCGATCTGCTGATCGTCGCCGACAAGACGGCGGTCACCGCCCCCGATGTGCCGCTGCTGGTGATCTACCGGCCCGGCACCCCGGATCAGGAGGGGCTGCGCGTGGTGGCCTCGCAGCTGTGGTCGGTGGAGAACGCGGTGACCGCGGGTACCCGCGCGTGGGACGACATCGCGGACGCCGCCGACGACGAGGGCGTCTTCCAGGGGTTCTGAACCCTGCTGCGGCTCACTCGGATTCGTCGTCGGCCGCGGAATGCCAGGCCGGAGCGGCGGATTCGACGAGACGGGCGAGTTCGTCCGGACCCGACAGGTGCCGGGGGGCGATGGTGCGGCCGGTACGCACATAGTGGAAGGCCGCGCCGATACGCGTGAGCAATTCCGCCTCCGGCGCGCCGGTGCGCGCCGCGATCAGGCGCGCCCAGGCCAGGCGGTAGACGGCCAGCTGCATCGCGACGGCGGCCTCCTCGGCGCGGGTGGGCTCGCTGCCGGTCTTCCAGTCCACCACCAGCCAGCGGCCGCCGGATTCGGCGAAGACGGCATCCATCCGGCCGCGCAACAGAGTGCCCGCGATCGAGGTCTCGAAGGCGATCTCGACCTCGACCGGATTGCGTTCGGCCCACGGCGAGGACAGGAACGCCTCCTGCAAGCGGACCAGATCGGCGTCGGTGTCGTCACCGTCGGCGGCGCCGGGCAGGGCGTCGAGATCCAGTAGCTGGGTCGCGCCGAACCACCGTTGCAGCCAGGCGTGGAACGCGGTGCCGCGGCGGGCGAACGGACTCGGCGGGAACGGCAGCGGACGGCGCAGGCGCGCAGCCAGTTTCGCCGGGTCGGCGCGCATCTCCACCAGCGCGGTGGCCGGGAGCTGGGCCGGGAGTTCCACTTCCGTCTCGCCGGATTCGGCGGCGAGGAATTCGGCCAGCAGGGCGTCGACATCGGCGGCCCAGCCGTCGGGATCGCCGTCGATGTCGTCCAGGAAGTGCGCGTCGGCCGGGAAGCGCTCGTCGGCCGGGTCCGCCGGCTCCGGATCGGGCGGAGGACCGAAATCCGCTGGGTCCGCGAGTGTGCCGGCTTCCAGGTCCGCGAACAGATCGAGTTGTCGCGGGCGGTCGAGTGGTGCTGGAACGTCCGGGGTCGGGGTACCCGCCTTCCCGTGCCCGGACGGTCCGGGGGCATCGGCCGACCGCTCCTCGACAGGCCCGGCCCCGCCCTGCCCGGATTGCGCGGAGACGGCCGACGAGCCCGGGACCGTGCGTATCTCGCTCGACCCGGGCTGTGAAACGGCTGCCCGCTCGAATTGCCCTGAGGTGGTGGCGGATTCGTGGCGACCGGTGGACGCCGGTGTCCGGGCGGGTGGGGCCGGTTCCGGGTCCACGGGTTGGGCGAGGGCCGCGCGGACCAGGGCGGCGCCGGATTCGACTGCGGCGCGGCGTTTGCCGAGAGGGTCGCGGGGCCAGGAGGCGCTGGTGGGGTTGTCGGTGAAGGGGTTGACGGCGTCCGCGTCGGGGGGTTCGGCCCAGGCGTCGACGCGGACGGCGGTGGCCGACGGGGAGCCGGGGATCTCGGTGGCGTGTTTCAGCTCCAGCAGGAAGTCCGAGGGGCCCTTCGGGGTCGCGCCGGTCTCGGCCCAGTGGTGCGCCGAAACGAACAGGGCGCGTTCGGTTCTGGTGAGGGCGACGTAGAACAGGCGGCGTTCCTCGTCGATGCGGCGGCGGTGCAGGGCGTCCTTGTGCTGGTCCAGGGCCCGTTGCAGATCGGCACGGTCGTACAGGTTCTCCAGGTCCAGGACCGGCACACCCTCGCTCGCGGCGGTGTCGCCGGGACCGTCCGGATCGCGTTGCCGGTCGCCACGCAGGGCGGTCGGCAGTTCGGCGAGCGCGCCCAGCCAGGTGCCCGCGGCGGTACCGGACGGGAAGACGCCGCGCACCACGTGCGGGACCGCCACCACCTCCCATTCCAGGCCCTTGGCGGCGTGCACGGTGAGCACCTGGACCCGGTCCCGGGCGACCTCGACTTCGCCCGGCTCCAAACCGTTCTCGACCTCCTCGGCGGCGGTGAGGAAGGCCAGCAGGCCGGGCAGGGTGGCGCGATGGTCGCCGGCGGAGTATCCGGCGACCACCTCGGCGAACGCGTCGAGATGTTCGCGGCCCGCACCGCCACCGGCGGCCGCGCGGCGGGCCTGGGTCTCCACACCGACGCCGATGGTGCGCTCCACGTCGGCGACCAGCTCCGGCAGTGACTGGCCGCTGCGCTCACGCAGGGCCGCCAGCTCGCGGCTCAGGGTCACGATCCGCGCGTGACCGGCCTCCGAATACTGGTCCGGCGCACCGGGATCGGCGATGGCATCGGCCAGTCCCGCCTGCTCGGCGGGTTCCGGGGCGACCGCGCGCAACGCCTCGGCCAGGGCCACCGGGTCCGCGATGGTGGTGACCTGTTCCGCGGGTTTCAGGATGGACAGTTCCCGGGCCCGGCGGGCCAGCGCGGCCAGATCGGAGACACCGATCCGCCAGCGCGCGCCGGTGAGGACCCGCATGGCCGCGCCACCGGACCCCGGATCGGCGATCAGGCGCAGGGTGGCCACCACATCGGCCACCTCCGGGGTGGCGAGCAGACCGCCGAGACCCACGATCTCCACCGGTAATCCGCGCTCGCGCAGGGCTTCCGCCAGCGGGGTGGCATCGGCGTTGCGGCGCACCAGGACCGCCGAGGTGGGGGGCGGCAGACCGGCGTCGGCGTGCGCCTCCCATTCGGCCGCTATCCGTTCCGCCAGCCAGTCCCGTTCCTCCGCAACGGTTTCGGTCAGCGCCAGGGCGACGATGCCGGGTGCGGCGTCCGGCCGGGGCCGCAGCGCGTCCACCGCGACACCGCTGTCGCGCAACGGGTCCGCCACCAGATTCGCCAGATCCAGCGCCTCCGGCGGATTCCGCCAGCTGGTGAGCAGCGGCAGGATCGGCGCGGGAACACCGGGGGCATAGGGGAAGTCGGTCGCGAAACGCGGCAGGTTCGCCGCCGAGGCCCCGCGCCAGCCGTAGATCGACTGCATGGGGTCACCGACGGCCGTCACCGCCAGCCGCCACCGGCCCTCGGGGACTGCGTCTCCGGGCGGGCCGGGGTCGGGGGGGTCGCTGCCGCGGGCGGCGGCCGGGTCGCCGAACAGGGCGGCGAGGAGGATGCGCTGGGCGTGGCCGGTGTCCTGGTATTCGTCGAGGAGGACCAGGCGGAAGCGGGTGCGTTCGGCTCGGCCGACCTCGTGGTGTTCGGCGGCGAGACGGGCGGCCAGCGACATCTGGGAGCTGAAGTCCAGGGCGCCGCGCCGGCGTAACTCCTCGGCGAGTCGTCGCACCAAGGGCAGCAGGGCGACTCGTTCGTGCTGGGCCTCGAGGATGCTCATCAGCTCCTTGCTGGGGCCGCCGCGCTGGCGTGGGCCCTTGGGCAGGGTGAGGATGAGTTTCTCCAACTCGGCGTGGGCCTCGACGAGCTGTTCGGGTTCCACCAGGTGTTCGGCCAGCTGGCCGGAGAGCGCGAGGACCGCCTCGGTGACCGAGACCGGCGTGCGGTCGGTGTCCAGGTCGCCGTCCCAGGCGGTGACGACCCGGTGCGCCAGCTGCCACAGCTGGGTCTCGGTGAGCAGGGTCGAGGACGGTTCCACCGGCATCAGCAGGCCGTGTTCGGACAGCAGGCGTCCGGCGTAGGAATGGTAGGTGCTGATCTCCGGTTCGGAGCCGGTCAGCAGGGCGCGCAGCCGCCCGCCGGGGTCGATCTCGCGCAGCAGCGGCGCGCCGGCCAGCCGGGACAGCCGGGTGCGGATGCGAGTGGTCAACTGCTGCGCGGCCTTCCGGGTGAAGGTGAGGCCGAGCACCTGGTCCGGCACCACGAAGCCGTTCGCGACCATCCACACCACGCGGGCGGCCATCGTCTCGGTCTTGCCCGCGCCGGCGCCGGCCACCACCAGGGTCGGGCCGGGCGGGGCCGCGATCACGGCGGCCTGCTCGTCGGTCGGCGGCGGCAGGCCGAGGGCGTCGGCCAGTTGGCGGGGGGTGGTGCGGTGGTGTCCGGTTCGCTGCGCGTCTTCGCTCACGAATCGGTCACCTGCCGGCCGGCGTCCTGCACCGGGCAACTGCCGGCGACGGGGCAGTGCCGGCAGCCGTCGTTGCGCATGGCCAGATAGCTGGGCCCGCGAGTGGCGGCGGCGGCCTCGTGGATGGTGGCGCGCCACTGCTGGAGCGCCTCGGCGTCCAGAGGCGGCTGCATGCGCTGGGTGGCGCCCTCGCGACTGCTCGGCTTCGCGACGTAGACCAGGCGCGCGCCACCGGGATCGGCCTCGCCGGGGCCCTCGTCGAGACCGCCCGCCGCGGCGGCGACCTGATAGGTGGCCAACTGGGCGTGCTCCTCGGCGGCCTGCCGGGAGATCGGCGTCTTGGCGGTCTTGACGTCGACGATCACGAAGCGGCCCAGCGCATCTCGCTCGACCCGGTCGACCCGGCCGCGAATCCGCACCGGATGGTGACCGGGTTCGGCCGCGGGCAGCACCAGATCCACCGGCACCTCGACGCCCATCAGGGTGAGTTCGTGGCGGGTGTTGCGCAACCAGTCCAGGAAGGTGTCCAGCATGGATTCGGTGCGGCGCAGCTCGAGCCGGGAGTGCCAGCTCTGCGGGCCGGTGTCGCCGGAGGTGGGGTCCACCGCCTTCCAGGCGCGCACCAGCGCCGCCTTCACCTGCGCCTCGGTGACCTGACCGGCCAGGGCCTGCACCAGGGTGTGCACCAGGTTGCCCTTGACCGCATGCGGATTCTCCGCGTCGCCGCCGCCGTGCCGTTCCAGCGCCCAGCGCAGCGGGCAGGTCTGCAACAACTCGACCGTGGACGGGGACAGCGACACCGGGCCCTCGTCGTCGCCCCACAGCGGCAGCTGTGAGCTGAGATCCGCGGTGCCGTACCAGTGATCCGGATGCGCGCTGCGCACTCCCGCGCGGGCGAGCCGGGCCAGTTGCTGCGCCGCCCGGTACCGGCGCTGCGGGATCTGCTCGGGATCGCAGGCCGCGCCGCGCAATTCGGCGATCAGCGCCTGCAACACCAGCGCCCGGCCCGGGTCGACCGGGGGCGGTACCCGGCCCGCCTCCCCCGGGCCCGCGTCCGGGTCGAGCTCGGCGAGGAATCGCGAGGGCACGAGATCCCGGTCACCGGTGACGGATTCGACGGCCGTCACCAGCAGGGAACGCCGGGCCCGGCTGCACGCGACCAGCAGCAGCCGCCGCTCCTCCGCCAGGATCGGCGCGGCCCGGCTGACCCGCTCACCGGAAGCGGCCACTCCCGCCAGCAGATCCACCAGATCCTCGACACCGAGCAGGGTGCCGCGCGGCCGCAGATTGGGCCAGATCCCCTCCTGCACAGCGGCAACGGCGACCACCTCCCATTCGCGGCCCACCGCGGCGTGCGCGCTCAGTATCGCGACCGCGTCACGCGGATCGGTCAGCGGCGCGGAATCCTGCGGAATCTCCTGCTGCTGAAGATAATTCACGAAAGCGTCGACGGTCGCGTGCGGCAGTCGATCCACATAGGCGGCCGCCGCGTCGAACAGCCCGACCACGGCGTCCAGGTCCCGGTCGGCCTGCATGCCGACCGCGCCACCGCGCGCGGACTGCCCCACCCAGCGCCGCTCCAACTGCGACGCCGTCCACACCGCCCACAACACGTCCTCGAGCCCGGCCCGCCGCTCCCGGACCCGCCGCCCCCGCCGCACCGCCTTCAGCACCCGCCGCAACGGCGCGGCCTCCACATCGGTGAGCCGATCCAGCACCGTGGCGTCCCCCACCCCGACGATCAGATCCCGCAACACCTCCGCCGACGACCGATCCACATCCGCGAGCAGATCGTCATCCCCCGCCATGGGGTCGAAATCGTCGTCGATGCGGCTCCCGGACCGCGCGCCGGGCACCCGGACGCCGGGCCGTTCGTCCCCCGAAATCTCGCTTCCGGCAGCGACATCGGCACCGGTGTCTGCCGGGTCGTCGGTCGTCGGCACCCGGTCCACCGATCCACCGGATCCGGCGGCCGACGCGCCGATCGGACCACCAGCCCGCGAGGGCGCGCTCGCCGGTCGATCCTGTGCCGCACCGGATATCTGCTCCGTGCCCGCAGGCCGACCGGACGCGATGTCGGTCACCGCACCTTCGGCCGCGATCGGACGCGGTTCGGTTGCGGCCGCGTGGCCGGGGAGGTCCGGGGCCGCCACTGGAGTCACACCATCGGCCGGTTCGGCCACACCGCCAACCGGTTCGTCCGTGCCGGTGCCCGGTTCCAGCAGGTCGGGCGCGTCCCAGTCGCCGGCGCGATCGGCGGTGCGCGGATCCTGTTCGCCGCGACCGCGATTGCCGCGTTCGACGAGGGTGCGGCGGATGCCGCGACGGAGACGGCGGAGGCTGATCTGGTCGGCGCCGCCGAGAGGGCCGGAGAGCAGGTCGAGGGCGTCGTCCTCGGTGAAGGCCGGCGGACGGTCGGGGTGGCGTTCGGCGTGTTCGGCGGCGAGCAGGGCGCGGAGGGTCAGCAGCAGCCAGGACGCGCCGCGACGGCGGGCCAGGGGGACGTCCGGTTTCGGTTGCAGGACCGGCACCCCGGCGGCGAGCAAGGCACGGCGGAGGGGAGCCAGTGACAGTGGCACCGAGCGCACCACGACCGCCATCTGCGACCACGGCACCCCGTCGGTCAGGTGGGCGCGGCGCAGGTGGTCGGCGATCAGCGCCGCTTCCTTCGCGGGTGTGGTGAGCACCTGCACCCGCACTTCTCCGGAAGGCGGATCTGTTGCCGCATCGACATTTCCACTCGGACGGGACGATGGCGCGGCGGAACTGTCTGTCTCCTCGGCCGGAGTCTCGGTGTCGCCGTCCGGTGGTGTTGTCCCGGTGGGGCTTACGGGTCGGGGTGCGGAGTCCGGGGCGGCTTCGGCCGGGGTGCGGAGGTCGAGGCGGTGGATTCCGGCGCCGGGGAGGCGGGCGGTGATGCGGGCGACGGCGGCGCGCACGTCGGGGGCGCAGCGACGGGTGTCGGGGAGGACCAGGCGGCGGTGCGGTGGGGTGTCGAGGTCCAGGAGGAAGCGGGAGTCGGCGCCGCGGAAGGTGAAGACCGATTGGTCCGGGTCGCCGGCGACGACCGTGGTGGCGGGGCCGAGGCCGACGGCGCGGACCAGTTGGGCGGCGAGGGGGTCCAGGTGCTGGGCGTCGTCGACGAGCAGGCAGTGGACGCGGTCGCGTTCGGCGGTGAGCAGGTCGGCGTCGAGGATCAGGGCGTCGAGGGCGGCGCCGACGAGTTCGGCGGCGTCCAGGGCGGGGGCGCTGGCCTCGGGGGCGTCCAGACCCACCGACCAGCGCAGCAGCATCGCCTGCTCGTAGCGTTCGGCGAAGCGGCCCGCGGCGGTCCATTCCGGGCGGTCGTGGCGGTGGCCGAGGGCGACGAGGTCTTCGGGACCGAGGCCGTGTTCGGTGGTGCGCAGCATCAGGTCGCGCAGTTGTTCGGCGAAGCCGGTGGTACCCAGGGCGGGGTGCAGGCGTTGCGGCCACAGTTCCTCGGCGCCGGCGGCGATGTCCTGGAGTTCGCCGCGCAGCATCTCGCGCAGCACCACGTCCTGTTCGGTGCCGGTCAGCAGGCGCGGCGGCGGATTGCCGTGTGCGGCGGCGTGGCTGCGCAGGATCGCGAAGGCATAGGAGTGGACGGTGCGGACCAGCGGTTCACGGACCGCACCGGGGACCGCGCCCAACTGCCGGGTCAGGGCGGTGCGGACCCGCAGCGCGGCCTGTTTGGAATGGGTGAGCAGCAATACCGACTCCGGGTCGGCCCCGCCCGCGATGCGGTGGGCGGCCAGATCGACCAGCAGCGCCGTCTTGCCGGTGCCGGGGGCGCCGAGTACCTGCCAGGGTCGCCACCCCGGCTCGGTGTCCGGCGCGTCGAACAGCGCCCGGACGTCAGCGCCCCACTCCAGGGAGTGGGGTGCCGTCTCGTTGCGCCGCACCAAACGCACCGAGTAATCCGATCGCATCACGCGAAGGATTTCAACACAGGCTGCCGACAGGTAGCCTCCGGGCAACCTCGTCGTGGAATTTCGATGCCCGAATCGGTGGTGGGCGGCCCGGCGAATTCGGGGCAGACGACGGCCCGGCGATGACTCGTGAACGGATCGAGCCGGTGTTTGTCACCGCAAGCCGGGCAGGTTTGTCATAACAAGCCGGGTCGCGAATTCGGGCCGATCGCCGCGGCGCGGCGGCCGTCCGGTCGACGGCAGGCAGTGCTCGTCCCGGGTAGCCGCCACTACCCCGCTACCACACCGAGAACGTGACCGGCCCCCCGGCGCGGCCGTCACACCGGAGGACCGCATCGACGTCGAATTGCCATGGCGAAACGGCCTATTCAATCTACTATGCCCAATATGCGATCAGCTATTTGATCACGCTTCGTCCGGTCGCCTAACGTCGGTTCCGTTCCGGCGCAATTCATTCGAGGAGATCGTGATGACCAAGAGGGTCCTGTTCGCACTGACCAGCCACGACACATTGGGAAACACCGGACGCAAGACGGGCTTCTACGTTCCCGAAGTCGCGCATCCGGCAGTGGTTTTCGATTCCGCGGGCTACGAGATCTCGTATGTCTCCGTGGCCGGGGGTCCGGTGCCCCAGGACGGCGTGAACCCCGATGACGCGGTCGTGACGGCATTCCTGGCGGATCCCGCGGCACAGCGGGCGCTGGCCGCCACCGCGACCGCGGATCAGCTGACGGCCACGGACTACGACATCATCTACTTCGCGGGCGGCCACGGCACCATGTGGGATTTCCCGGAGTCGAAGGAACTCGCGGAATTGGCGGCCGCCGTCTACGAGAACGGTGGCGTGGTCGCCGCGGTCTGCCACGGCCCGGCCGGGCTGGTGAACATCCGGCTCGGTGACGGCTCCTATCTGGTGGCGGGCAAGCAGGTTTCGTCGTTCACCAACGACGAGGAGGCCGCGGTCGGACTCGCCGAGGTCGTGCCGTTCCTGTTGCAGGACAAGCTCGTCGAGCGCGGCGGCCGGCACAGCCAGGCGCCGAACTTCGCCGAGCACGCGGTCGCCGATCGGCGCCTGGTCACCGGTCAGAACCCGGCCTCGGCCACCCTGGTGGCCGAGCTGGCGCTGAAGGAACTGGGCAAGGCCTGACGCCACCGCGCCGTCAGGTCCACAGCCGGCCCTTCGACAGCAGGTGGCCGTGCAGGATCCGGAGATCGTCCGGGGTACGGGCGTTGCGCCGCACCGCGAGATAGAAGGTGTTGATGGGTGGCACCTTGGGGCTCAGCAACACCACGATCTCGCCCCGGGCGATCTCCTCGGTGCACAGATAGGTCGGCAGCACCGAGATGCCCGCCGAGGATTTGACCGCGGCGAGCACCCCACGCAGGTCCGGCACGACGATCGCCGGCGCCGCAACCGGTTCGGCCTCGAAGATCGTGCGCCAGTAGCGGCGGATGATCGGCAGCGATTCGGCATAACTGACCATCGGCAACTCGGCCAGCACCGTGGGCGCGTCGGCGTCGAAGGCCGACACATCGATCCGATTCGCCACATCCGGCGCGGCGACCAGGACGAACTCCTCGTCGACCAGCGGTGTCGCGACCAGGTCGCGATCGCGCGGCCGCACCGTGGACAACACCAGATCCAGCTGGTCGTCCCGCAATTGCTGGAGCAGGTCGTCGGCCAGACCGAACACGAACCGGAACTGGAAGCCCTCGGCGACCAGATCGCTCAGCGCCGGGATCACGCGGGTGGTCATGAGCTCCACCGGCCCGCCCACACACAGTGCGCGCTGTGGGATCTCGCCGCCGAACGCCTGGTCGACCGCCGAGCTGAGCGCGTCGACCGGCCCCTGGATCTGCCGTAGCAGCCGTTCGGCGGCCGGGGTCGGCTGCGCCCCGTTCGGCATCCGCTCGAACAGGGCGCGGCCCGCGTACTTTTCGAGGTTCTGAATGTGATGAGTAACGGCCGGCTGCGACATACCCAGTCGTGCAGCCGCTTTCGTGAAAGATCCGACCCGATAGACGGTCACGAAGGTGCGCAGCCAGTTGAGCTGTACGGTCAAATGCACCCCGATCGGCTCGACAGCTATCGGCTTGGCTCGAATTCTGGTATCCGACAACCTGATTCCCTCCACAGCAAGATTACCATCGCGGGACGGGCGGCCCACCGCCGCCGCCCGTCCCGTGACGGCTCGATCAGATCGCGATGAACCCGGCCGGGTCCACCGGTGTCAACCCCAATTCCACGGCGGTCGAACGGTGTTCGGGTGTGGTCCACCCCCACGTCGCCCACCGGCTGGGCACGCCCGCGGCCTGTACCCGGTGCACATTGGTCACGTTGTCGTCGATGAACAGGGCCTCCGTGATGTCGACACCGCGACCCAGGCACAAGCAGCGGGCGGCCAGCGCCTTGTCGCTGACGTCCCCGGCGATACCCACCACATGCCGGTCGAGCCCGAAGTGCCGCAGGATCTCCCAGCTCGACGCGGCATCCTTGGCCGTGATCACGAAGACGTTCCTCGAATGTCGCCCGAGCACCTCGGCGACACCGTCGAACACCGTGTGCACTCCCAGCCATTCGGCATATCGGGTGGTCCGCCAATGCGCCCGCAACGCGGTCGCCCGGCGGGTGAAGGCCGTCAACTCACCACCGGAGATGCTGTCCTTCAACGTGTCGAACTCGGCCTGGCAGGTGACGGTGGCCCCCGGTGACCGCTTCGCGACCAGGAAGTCGTCCAGGGTCCGCGCGAAGGGGCGGAACTGCTGGAAGCGGTCGGCGAAATCGACCGGGACGGCCGCGATCTGCTCGGCCAGCGGCCGGTCCGCCGGTTCGGCATCGGAATACCAGGTCACCGCCATGCATTCGGCGACGGAATCGGCCAGGACGCCGTCGAAATCGAGCAGCAGCAACCGTGGCGCCACGGTCACCGGCCCGCCCCCAGCTTCTCGGTGGTCTCGAACACCGCGCGCATGAAGGCGCCCACATACGCGTAGTACGAGCAGGTGATGATGTTCCCGTCGACGATCACATCGGAATCCACCACCTCGGCGCCGGCGTTGATGACGTCGTCGCGTAGTCCGATGTAGGCACATGCCTTGCGCCCCTTCAGGACTCCGGCACTGACCATGATCCACGGACCGTGGCACAGCCCCGCGACGACCCGATTCCGGCTCGCCATGTCGGCGACGAATCCGGTGGCCCGCTTGTCCTGCCGGACCCGGTCCGGCGCCTCGTGGCCCCCGGTCAGGATGACCGTGTCGTATTCGTCGGCATCGAGGTCGTCGAACGAGACCAGCGGTCCCGCGGTCTTGTCCATGGGCAGCGGAGTGCCGTATTTACCGGCGACCGGACGGCCGTCCTTGGTCGCGATATCGACGTCCCAGCCTTCTTCTTTGCATCGGTACCAAGTGTAGATGAGGTCGTGGTCCTGGAATCCTTGCGCGGTGAGGATGACGGCACGTGGCATTTTCTTCGGTCCTTTCGGGAGTGGTGCGGGAACGAACTACCGGGCGGCGATCGCCAGGTAGGTCTGATCGGTGACGACGGGCGTCTTGATCCCGTCGACGAACGGCAGTACCGGGTGGCCGACGATGAAGGCCTCGAAGCCGGTCGGGACGTAGAACAGTTCCCGCGCGCGTGGCGTGTAGAAGATGTCCATGCCGGTACGGAGGGCGAATTCGAACTTGCCCGCGGTACTGGTCCGCCGCAGGTGGGTGTGCGGAATCTGGCGGACCGGCTTGAGCGCGGACTCGCCCGCGGTCGTGACCGCGGATTCGTAGGTGGTCTTCGATCGGTCGTAGTTGTCCCGCAAGCGGATCAGGTCGAATTTGTTGCGGGGGTGTTCGACCTCGATCAGATGCAGTTCCGGCGCGATGGACCGGGTGCGGTGGAACGCCCCCGGCCCGATGGTCATCACCGTTCCGGAGGTGACCTCGTAACTGCCGTGCAGCGTCTCGAACACGCCGGTCCCGGACAGGCACAGCAATTGGGTGGTCTTGCGCAGATGCGCGTGCATCGAGGTGGACCCGCCCTCCTTGATGCACAGATGCCACAGGTCGTAGACCGGGTCGGCGAAAACGCGCGACTCGTGGCCCCACGGTTTGACGACCACCTGGGACAGATCGTCACCGTGCGACTCGTTGAGGATCGGGGTCTCCGCGGTGACCAGTTCGCGGATGGCGACGAAATCGGCGGCCTTGGCCGTGACGCCGATCCGATTCCCGGCAACGGCTTCGGGATACGCAATGGCGGTACTCACAACACGGTCCTTTCCAGTGGCGCCGGCGCGGTCACCACTGCACAGAGTTCGGGCAGGGAGGACGGATTCTGGGCGGTGACGAGCGGGCCGTCGACAATGACGTTCGACCCACCGTCGGGACCGACACACACCTCGGCGCCGTCGGCGAGGAGTTGCCGTTCCAGCGAGAACGGCAGTGTGTCGAGGACGCCCCGGGCGGCCTCCTCGGCATCGGAGAAGGCGGTCAGGCGCCGCCCGGCGACGAACGGCCGGCCCGGGGATTCGGCCAGGCCCACGAAGGCGGCCGGGCCGTGACAGATCGCGGCGATGCGCGTCCCGCGGCGCAGTGCGTCGCGGATCAGCGCATGAATATCGGGCTGCCGCGGGAAGTCCCACAGACAGCCGAGCCCGCCGACGAAGTAGAGCAGGTCGTGGCGCCGGCCGACCTGCGACCGCACGGTGACGGTGGGGACGACGCCATGCCCCTCGAAGTTGCCGACGAACGACCGGATCGGTGGCAGCAGTTCGCCTTTCAACACCCCTTCCACACTCCCCCCGGCGACGGAGGCGAAGGAGATCTCGTGGTCGTGGTCGCGCAGGGCCGACCACACGTGCGCCGCCTCACGGATGTCGAATCCCGTCGGATTCGACATCCCGCTGACGCGTTCGGTATTCGTGACGATGAACAGTGCTCGACTACGGTGCGGCACGTTTCCTCATTCCTGTGCGGTGGAGACGAACTGAGCGGCCACGGGTTTCGGCACAGAGATGGCGGCGGGCACGGCCGGGAGCAGGGTGCCGCGGGCGAGCGCCGCGATCGTGCGCCCACCCACCACGACCACGAGCAGCGCGTTGACCACCAGACCGAGCCGGATCACCGCCCACCAGTTGCCGTCCGGCGAGATGACGGAGCCCAGCGCCAGGATCACCGCCGAGAAGGGCATGGTGAAGGCCCACCACGGCAGGCCGAAGGGGGCGCTCACCAGCCTCCGCCCCCGGATCACGAGGCCCGCGAACACGAATCCCGTGACACCGAGCGCGATCCGGTCGAACGGACTGTGCGGCAACAACTCCGCGAGGTCGACGCAGGCGACGGCCGGCGCGGCGAGATGGATCGCGGCGGTCGGGGCCAGCGGCGCCGGCAGCTTCGGGAAACCGACCGGCGCGGCCAGGTAGAAGGTCGCGAGCACGGCCGCCGCCGCACCGAGAATCGTCCAGCACCACCCCTCGGACAGAAAGTCGTGCGCGGTGATCGGGACCATCAGGCAGGCGATCCCGGGAATCAGTTGCGGTGGCATCGGATTTCCCGGCTCCGGCACGCGGTCGCGCGCGTGGACGAGGGCCAGTGCGGACGACGCCGCGATCACCGCCCCGGCCGATGTCAGCACCGCGGCGAAAACCCGCGCGGAGCCCTGGAAAATCTCGGCGGCCAGCAGGACGGTCACCCCGGGCTGTCCGTAGAAGCAGACGAACGCCGGAGTCCGGAGGTCATTTCTTCCCGCCACTGGAAAGCGAATTAGTTTGACAGCGTGCGCCAGCACGCTTATCGCGAGAATCAGGAGGGAGATACCCGACAGCACCATTGCCGCAGGATGCAGCCATTGCTCGGTGTGAAAAACCACCAGCGCCAGCCCCTGGATGCCCATCGCTGGGCCGAAAATCGCTGTGGGCAGCGCGGACATGTCGATACGACCAACACTCATTCGTCTCCCATGATCAGACGAAGCCCCGCCCCCGGGGCACACGGATCGGAAACACATTCGAAATCTCGAGCGTCGAGATCCACACCGACATTACGGCGATTCAAACCTCGACGCACCAACTTTTCCGCCAAGAACTCGAATGCCGCCGATAAGTTTTTCTATTCGCCCCCGAGGTTGTCGGCTGATACGCTTTGCCGCGCCGGGGGCGCGGCAACCCGATGTGCGCGAAACAGGACAATCGCCGGTCGAAGGCGAAAAGTTACACCCCTTCACCGAGTACCGTCCAGCCCCTCGGAACGTGCCCGAAAAAATAGGGGCAACGGCGATCGGGGCCATGGTGACCGCGGTCACGAATTGCGTGCCGCGGCTACCAATGGCGACCGGAAACCATCCCATGAATTACCCGGGGTCAACCTTTCACATGTTCGGTATACCGGTCCGTGATCAGGGTCCGGAAAAATTCCTGGATATCTCCGGTCAGCAGGTGCGGGACCTCGAGCGCCGGAAAGTGGCCGCCCGCATAGAACTCCGACCAGTGCGTGATGTGGTGCGTTTTCTCCGCGAATCGGCGGATGGCGAAGTCGGCGACGGGGAACACCGCGACCCCGGTGGGGGTGACGCCCTTCGGCGTCGGCGCGAACATCAGCGGGTCGTGGAACCGCTCGTAGTAGTAGGCGGCGACACTGCGCGCGGTGTCGGTGAGCCAGTACACGGCGGCCGTGGTCAGCACAGTGTCGAGGTCGAGCTTCCGCTCGGTCCACTCGTGGTACTTCTCCACGATCCAGGCCAGCTGCCCGGCCGGCGAGTCGGCGAGCAGTTGCGCCAGCGTGTCGGGGCGGGATCCGGCCAGTTGCATATAGGCGGAGCCGTCGTCCTGGAAGGCCTTCATGGCGGCCAGCCGCTGCCGGTCCGCATCGGACAGGGCCGCCATATCGGCCGGATCGCCGGTCGGAAAGGTGACCAGGGCGTTGACGTGGACGCCGACGATATGGGCGGCATCGTCGCGGCCGAGCCGGGGGGCCAGGAAGGCGCCGTGGTCGCCGCCGTGCACGCCGTACCGCTCGTAGCCGAGGCGGGCCATCAGTGCGGCCAGCGCGGCCGCGATCCGGCCGTCGTTCCAGCCGGTCTCGGTGAGCGGGCCGGAGAAGCCGTGGCCGGGCAGCGAGGGGATCACCAGGTGGAAGGGCGGCACATCCGGGTCGGCCGGCGCGGTCAGCGGTTCGATCATGGCGTGGAAATCGAGCACGGTGCCGGGCCAGCCGTGCAGCAGCAGCAACGGCGTGGCGGCGGCGTGCGGTGAGCGGATGTGCAGGAAATGCAGGCGCTGGCCGTCGATGGTGGTGATGAACTGCGGGTACGCGGCGAGCCGGGCCTCCACCCGCCGCCAGTCGAACTTCTCGGCCCAGTGGGCGATCAGCTCGCGCAGGTGGGCGGTGGGGACGCCGCGTTCCCAGCCGGTGCCCGGCACCGCATCGATGAAGCGGGTGCGCCGCAGCCGGTCGCGCAGGTCGGCCGGCGCGGTGTCGGGGATCTCGGGATGGAAGGGGCGAATCTCGTTGTCTGTCATGTCTTTCACGATTCCGGTAACGAGGGGCGCGGCGAATCACGAGAATTCGTTATCTTCGGCCCGCAGACCCGCCGGTATCGTTACGGCCGTGGTGAGCCTCCCGGTCAGCGGCACTTTCGTCGGACGCGCCGCCGACCTGGCGAATCTGGATGCGGCGCGGCGGGATCCGGCGGTGACGGCGGTGCTGATCACCGCGGCCGCCGGGATGGGCAAGTCACGGCTGGTCCGCGAGTTCGGCGACCGGCTGCCCACCGGCACCCTGGTGGCGACCGGCCGGTGCCCGGAATTCGGCAACGACGCAGTGCCGTTCGGCCCGTTCGTTCCCGCGTTGCGGGAGTTGCTGCGGACCGTCGGCGTCGGCGGGTTGCGGGAGGTGTTGCCCGCGCCGACGCCGGCTCTGGCCCGCTGGCTGCCCGAGTTGACCGGAACCGGCTCGGCGGCAGGCGATCCGGACCGCACCCGGCTGTTCGGCGAGGTGCTCACCGTGCTGGAACAGCTGTCGCAGACCCGGCCGCTGGTCCTGGTGCTGGAGGATCTGCACTGGGCCGACGCCTCCAGCCTGGATCTGCTCGCCTTCCTGGTCGCCAACCTGGACCGTGCCGAGGTACTGATCGTGGGCACGCATCGGCCGGTCGGCACGGGACGCCTGCGTGAGCTGACCGCCGAGTTGCGGCGGCTGCCGAGTGTGCTGCGGATCGAACCGCACCCACTGACCCGGTACGAGGTGGGCCGGCTGCTGGCGGCGCTGCTGGGCCGGGAGCCCGAACCGGGCCGCACCGCAAGGATATTCGAGCGCAGCGGCGGCAGCCCGCTGTTCGTGGAGGCGCTGAGCCGGGCCGCCGACGATTCCCCGGCCGAACTGACGGAACTACTGCTGGCCGGTCTGGCGGGGCTGTCGGCCGATGCCGTCACCACGCTGCGAGCCGCCGCGGTGGCCGGATCACCGGTCGAGCACGAGTTGCTGGCCGTGGCCGCCGATCTGCCGGAGGAACGGCTCGACGCCGCGATCGCCGAATCGGCCGACGCCCGGCTGCTGCTGCCCCGCGAGACCGGTTACGAATTCCGGCACCTGCTGATCCGCGATGCCGTGTATCAGGATCAGTTGCCCGCCAAACGAATGCGCACGCATGCCCGGCTGGCTGCGGCGCTGCGCGCGGACGCGGACCTGCTACCGCGCGAATCGCGCAGCGCGGAACTCGCCGAGCACGCGTACGCGGCGCGGGACTGGCCGGTGGCGTTGTCGGCGTCCTGGGAGGCCGCCGGTGTGGCCGCCGACGCGGGGGCGGATCCGGAGCGGTTGCGCCACTTGGAGCGGGTACTCGACCTGTGGGACCGGGCACCGCGGGTCGCCACCGCGCTCCCGGTGGACCGGGCCGCCCTGCTCGAGTCGATCGCCGAGATCTGTGCCCGGCGCGGCGCGGTCGATCGCGGCCTGGCGCTGGTCGACGAGGCGCTCGGCATGGCCGACCAGGCACCCGACTTGGGCAGCGAGGCGGCGCACAGGTTGGCGAACCAGTCCGCCCTCGTTGTGGTGTCGCCGACCACTCGGAACCCGGACGTCGGATCGACGGCCGCAGCGGATCGGCGACACAGCCCGAGCGGCACGCTGAATGCAGTGGTCGCGCCACGGGTGGACGCGGCCGATGCACGGCCGGGTGAGACGCGGTCGGCGCGCTTGGGCAGGCTGCTGCTGATCCGGGCGCGGCTGGGTAATCAGGCCGGTGGCGGGCTGGCGGATCTGCGGCGGGCGCTGGCGGTGCTGCCGGAGGAACCGTCCGAGGTGCGCGGGCAGGCGCTGGTGGAGCTGGCGTCGGTACAGATGTTCACCGGCGATGCCGCCGGTGCGGCGCGCAGTGCTCGTGCGGCGGTGGCCGTCGCCGAGCAGGTGCCCGGGTCCGCTGCGCTGGCCGCGCGGGCGTACACCTTCCTGGGCCTCGCGTCCGCAGACGAGATCGATTTTGCCGCAACGTATTTCCGGACCGCGCGGGAGCTGGCCCCGGATCCCGCCGCCCTGCTGACGGTGTCGATCTGGGAGTCGGCGGTGCAGGTGGCCGCCGGTGAGTACGACACCGCGATCGCGGTCGTGCGGCAGGGGCTGCGGGCGGCGCACGACAGCTTCCGGTTCGTGGAGAAGGGGCCGATCCTGATCGTCAAACAGGTGCAGGCACTTACGGCGCTGGGCCGGTGGACCGAGGCGGCGGACCTGATCGAGGAGACCCTCGCGGACCGGATACCGCCGATCGCCCGCGCCGCGCTGCTGTTGTGCCACGCGCGCATCGCGGTCGCGCGCGGCGATACCGATTCGGCGCGCACGGCCGCCGACGATGCCGAAGCACTACTGGGAAGCCATGATTGGGCCGTTCAATATCGACTGGAGCTGGCGGCCATCAGGATTCGCTGCACCGACGATGGGATCGACGAGCTGCTGACCGCGGCCCTGGCGGGGATCGACCCCGCCGCGCATCCGCACGAGGTGTGGCCGCTGCTGACGGTCACCGCCGACCGGACCCCGGCGGATGTCGACCCGCTCGCGCTGCCGTGCCGGACCCGGCCCGACATCGCCTACCGGCTCACCCGGGAGGCTGCCCGCACCGGCGACGCCGACGACTGGCAGGCCGCCGCCCGCGCCTGGCAGGAGCTGTGGCGTCCGTTCGAGCAGGCCGAGGCGCTGACCGAGGCGGCGCGTGCGCTACCGGCCCGCGGCGATCGGGCCGCGGCCGCGACGGCGCTGCGGACCGCGCACACGATCGGCACGGACCTGGCGGCCGAACCCCTGCTCCGGACGATTTGCGACATCGCCCGCCGCAGCGGCGTGCAACTCGGCGACGAGGCTCCGGCGGCCCGCCCCGCGCCCCGCAAGGGCTCCGAATTCGGGCTCACCGCAAGGGAACTCGATGTCCTCCGGCTGATCGCCGCGGGACTGAGCAACCGCCGCATCGGGGCCGAGCTGTTCATCAGCGGCAATACCGCCGGAGTGCACGTCTCGCGCATCCTCGCCAAACTCGGCGCCGCCACCCGCACCGAGGCCGCCGCACTGGCCCGCGCACACGGCCTGCTGTCCGGCGGCGACGAACTCGGCGCCTGACCCGGACGCCATCCACATGCCGACCAGCCGCACCGTCCGCCCTGCCACCCGGCGCGTTCGGCGACCGAACCGATCGGCCTCCCCCTGAGGTGCCGATATCGGCCCGGGGACTCCGCCCGGCACAATGAGGCGGTGAGCGATCTTCAGGTGTACCGGTTCGGGCCCGCCGACGGGCCCCGCGTCCTCGCCCTGCACGGCCTGACCGGTCACGGCCGCCGCTGGGAGGCGCTGGCCGCCGAGCAGTTGCCGGAGGTCCGGATGATCGCGCCGGATCTGCGCGGGCACGGCCGGGCGACCACGTTGCCGCCGTGGACCTTCGAGACGGTGGTCGAGGATGTCGCGGCGGTGCTGGACGGGCAACCCGCACTGGTCATGGGGCATTCGTTCGGCGGGGCGGTGGCGATCCGGCTGGCGCTGCGGTACCCGGAACTGGTGCGGGGGCTGGTGCTGCTGGATCCGGCCGTCGGGATGCCGGCGGACCTGATCGACCAGATCGCGGTGGCCACGCTGGCCCGGCCCGATTACGCGGATGTCGAGGAGGCCCGGCTGGACAAGCTGGAGACGGCGTGGGCCGATGTCGACAGTGCGCTGCTGGACGCCGAATTGGCGGAGCATCTGGTGCCCGCGCCCGGGGACCGGGTGCAGTGGCGGGTGCATATGCCGGCGATCGTGTCGTACTGGGGACAGCTGGCCCGGGAGATCGTGGTGCCACCCGCCGGCCTGCCGACGGTGCTGGTGCAGGCGATGAAGGCGCAGATCGTGACCCCGCAGTTCCGGGCCGCGCTCACCGCGCAGCTCGGCGATCGGCTCACGGTGCACGAATTCGACTGCGATCACATGGTGCCGCAGTCGCGGCCCGCCGAGACCGCTGCGGTCGTGCGGGCGGCGTTGTAGCCGTGCCGACCTCCGACGCCGAGATCGAGCGGGTCCGGGAGCTGGTCGCGGCGATTCCGCCCGGCCGGGTGGCGACCTACGGCGACATCGCCGCCATGGCCGGGCTTTCCACTCCGCGCACGGTCGGGTGGATCATGCGCACCGATTCGGCCGACCTGCCCTGGCACCGGGTGTTGCGCGCCGACGGCCGGCCCGCCGCGCAGCTGGCGCATCGGCAGCTGCGCAAGCTCGCCGAGGAGGGCTGTCCGATCCGGGACGATCGGGTGGATCTGGCCGCTGCCCGGTACCGGTTCGAAACCGGTCCCGGCACAAGCTGACCCGGCTCGGCGCGTCGAATCACCGAACCCGCCCCGCGCCCGGCACGGGTTGACTACCGTGGGGGTATGTCCACCCGTCTGGCGTGCGTGGTGTTCGAGGCGATGCGACCCAGGATCGCGGCCCGGTTCTGGGCCGATCTGCTGGGCTGGGCCGTCACGGTCGATCGGGACGGCGGCGCGGACGTCGCCGCGCCGGACCCCGACGGCCCGGATGTGGGGCTGAGTTTCCTCCCGGCCCCCTCGCCCAAGACCGGGCCCAACCGGATTCACCTCGATCTCTCCAGCAGATCGCTGGATCATCAACGGCTGCAAGTGGATCGGGCGCTGGCGCTGGGCGCGCGGCCGATCGACATCGGGCAGGGCGCGGTGCCGTGGGTGGTGCTGGCCGACCCCGAGGGCAACGAATTCTGTGTGCTGGAGCCGCGCGAGCAGTATGTGGACACCGGCGCGGTCGCCGCGATCGTCGTCGACACCGCCGATCCCGGACGGCTGGCACAGTTCTGGTCGGTGGCCTCGGGCTGGCCGGTCACGCTCGACGAACCGCGGTCGACGGGTATCCGGTCGGCCACCGGGATGGGTCCGTGGCTGGAATTCCTCCGGATCGCCGACGCCGCGCACGAGCACAGCCGCCTGCATCTGGACCTGATGCCGTTCCCTGCCGACGATCCGGCCGCGGAGGTGGCGCGGTTGCGTGCGGCGGGGGCGATCCCGATGCGCTACATCGGCTCACCCGCCTTCGATCCGCCGATGGTGCTCGCCGATCCGGACACCAACGAGTTCTGCCTGCTCCGGCCGTGATCGTGGCGGGGCCGTACGAGGCCGCGCCCACCCCTCACTACCATCGACAGACATGATCACGCTGCCGGGGACGAGTTCGTGACGACCGCCGACGCGATCGTGCTGGCCGGTGGCCGCGCCACCCGCATGGGTGGAGTGGACAAACCCGGAATCGTCGTCGGGGGGCGATCGATGCTGGAGGCCGCCGTCGCCGCCGCGGCGCGGTGCCGGCACACGGTGGTGGTGGGCCCGCCACGTCCCGACCTGCCGGCGGCGGTGCGCCAGGCGCAGGAGATGCCGGCCGGGTCCGGTCCGGTCGCGGCGCTGGCCGCCGGACTGGCGGCGCTGGACACCGGCGAGACGCCCGCGGACCTGGTGGTGGCGCTGGCCGCCGACATGCCCTTCCTGACCGACGCGGCGGTCGGCGCACTGCTCGAGCACCTCGAGCGATCCGGCGCCGACGCGGTCTTCGCCGCCGACGAGACCGGCCGTCCGCAGTATCTGGTCGGGGTGTGGCGGCGGGCACTGCTCGCGGACGCGCTCGCGGGGCTACCGTCGCTGGTGAACCAGCCGATGAAGGCGCTGGTGCCGACGCGCACCGCACTGCTGCCGCTGGCCGGGGCCGCCGACTGCGACACCCCCGACGACCTCCGCCGCGCCCGCGCCCGGACCGCCCCGCTCACCCTGGACGAGGCGCGGAACATCGTGCGCGACAAGCTGACCCGACTACCCGCCCGGGAGTCGGCGCTGCGCGCGGCGCGCGGCGCGGCGCTGGCCGCCCCGCTGGCGGCCGCGGACGCGTTGCCCCGCTTCGACGTGTCCGCGATGGACGGGTACGCGGTGTCCGGCACCGGACCCTGGCAGGTCCGCCACGACATCGGCTTCGCCGGTGGGCAGCGACCGGCCGGGCTGCTGACCGGGGAGGCGGTGCGGATCGCGACCGGGGCGCATGTACCGGACGGCGCGACCGCGGTGCTACGCGACGAATTCGTCCACCTGGACGCGAACCTGCTGTATCGCCTGCCGGACACCCCGATGCGCGACGATCGCCGCCGCCGCGGCGAGGACTGGCACGCCGGTGACGTGGTCGCGGCCGCGGGCACCGTGGTGTCGGCAGCGCTGATCTCGGTGGCCGCCAGCGCCGAGGTCGGCACCGCGCCGGTGCGCGGTCCGGTGCGGGCCCGCATCGTGATGACCGGCGACGAGATCCGCAGCGCCGGACCGCTGCACCCCGGCCAGACCCGGGACTCGATCGGGCCGGTGCTGCCGGAACTGTTGTCGCACTGCGGAATCACCGTGATGGACCGGGTTCATCTGCGCGACACCGCCACCGGCTTCGACGAGGTGCTGGCCGCCGGCGCCGATTGCGATCTGCTGGTGGTCGTCGGCGCCACCGGCGGCGGCGCGGCGGATCAGCTGCGCGATGCGCTGGACCGGGCCGCCGCGCGAACCCTGGTGCACCGCTTGCGACTACGCCCCGGCGGGTCCGGTGTGATCGCCGAACTGCCCGCCGGCACCGCTCTGCTGGGACTGCCCGGCAATCCGTTCGCGGCGGTGGCGACGCTGCTGGCGCTGGCGCCGGCGATCGTGTCCGGGCTGACCGGGGCCACCGCGCCCCGGGCGATCGTCGGCCCGCTGCGCAATGCCGCCGAGATCGCCGACACCGCCACCCGGATCACCTCGGCGCGGGCGGTTCCCGAAGGTGGCTGGATCGGCGACGCCGGCATCCGCACCAACCACCTGGCCGGGCTGCTGGACCGCGACGGCCTGGTGGTCGTGCCGCCGGGGGCGGCCGACGGCGCGCTGGTGGAGTTCATCCCGCTGCCGGTCTGACCCCCTTGCGGACGGGCAGCCCGCCCGGCATTGTGTAACACGTTTCAGAAATAGGAGGACATCATGGCCACCGCAGGCGAACTGGTCACCACCTTCTGCGCCGAATGGCGCACCGGGACACCGGAATCCATCGTGGAGTACTTCACCGAGGATGCCGTCTACCACAACATCCCGATGGATCCGCTGGTCGGCAAGCCGGCCATCCTGGAGTTCCTGCGCGGATTCATCGGCGCGTTCGGCAACATCCACTTCGACGTGCATCGGCAGGCCGAGATCGGCGACGTCGTGCTCAACGAGCGCACCGACAAGTTCGCCATCAACGGCAGCCCGATCGAACTGCCCGTGATGGGCAGCTTCGAGGTGCGCGACGGCAAGATCGCGGCCTGGCGGGACTACTTCGACATGGCGCCACTGGCCGAGCTGGGTCAGGGCTAGACCCGGCCCGGCCGGTGGCGCCCGCCGGAGTCAGCCGCCGGCGGCCAGCGGCGCGCAGCGGTGCATCTCGGCGGCCGGGGCCGGGCGGGCGCTCGGGTCCGGGATCGGCACCGCCGCCACCAACCGGCGGGTGTACTCCTCCCGGGGGGCGACGA
Source organism: Nocardia sp. alder85J (assembly GCF_020176955.2). Taxonomy (GTDB): domain Bacteria; phylum Actinomycetota; class Actinomycetes; order Mycobacteriales; family Mycobacteriaceae; genus Nocardia. Next base: position 374,151 of record NZ_JAIUCZ020000002.1, on the reverse strand, counting down.
AGACGTCGGTGGCCGTACCCGTTTCGACCACCGACCCGCCCTGCAACACGACCACCCGATCCGCGACCCGATGCACCACGGCCAGGTCGTGGCTGATGAACAGGCAGGCGAACCCGTACTCGGCACGCAGATCGGCGAACAGGTCCAGCACCTGGGCCTGGATCGAGACGTCGAGGGCGCTGGTGGGCTCGTCGGCGACCAGCAGGCGCGGCGCCAGCGCCAGGGCACGGGCCAGGGCGACGCGCTGACGCTGTCCGCCGGACAGTTCGGCGGGCCGCCGACCGGCGTAATCCCGTGGCAGGCGCACAGATTCGAGCAGGTCACCGACCTTGGCCCGGAGCAGTGAGCCGCCGGCGACCCGATGCACCTGCAACGGTTCGCCGATGGATTCGCCCACGGTGCGCCGCGGGTCCAGGGACGCGGCCGGATCCTGGTGCACCAGGGCCACATTCCGGCGCAGTGCGCGCAACTCCCGGCCGGGCAGCCCGGCGAGCGCGGTGCCCTGCAACACCACCCGGCCCGCGGCCGCGGGCACCAGCCCGAGCGCCACCCGGCCGAGTGTGCTCTTGCCCGAACCGGATTCACCGACCAGGCCGATCACCTCGCGCGGCGCCAGTGTCAGCGACACCTCCCGCAACGCCTGGAATGTCCGGCCCCGGCTGCGGTAGACGACACTCAGGCCCTCGATCCCCAGCACCGGTGGGGCGGTGACGAGTTCGGGCCGCAGCGCAGCGCCGGCTCCGGGCCGCGACGTCACCGTGCGCTCGGACCGCGACGTGGCAGTGAAGTCGGACCGCGAGGCCGCCGTCGGCTCGGACAGCGGTTCGGCCGCGCGCTCCGACGACGGTGCGGCCGGGACCTCGGGCGACGTTGCGGTCGTGGTGGTCCCGGGTAGGCGCGGGACCGCGGCGAGGAGGTCGCGGGTGTAGGGGTCGTGCGGGGTGGCGAACAGCTCACGGACCGGCTGCTGTTCGACCACGCGACCGCCGCGCAGCACCACCACGCGGTCGGCGATCTCCGCCACCACGCCCAGGTTGTGGGTGATGAACAGGATCGCGGTTCCGTTGCGGCGCTGAAGGGTTCGCAGCAGGTCCAGGATCTCCGCCTGAACGGTGACGTCCAGGGCGGTGGTGGGCTCGTCGGCGATCAGCAGGTCGGGTTCGCCGGACAGCGCCAGCGCGATCACCACGCGCTGCCGCTGGCCGCCGGAGAGCTGGTGCGGATACCAGTCCACTCGGCGGTCGGCCTCCGGAATGTCCACCCGGCGCAGGAGTTCGATCGCGCGGGCCCGCGCCTGCGCGCGGCCGATCCGGCCGTGCGCGCGCAGCGCCTGCACCAATTGGGTGCCGATCTTCTGCACGGGATTCAGCGCGGTCTGCGGCTCCTGGAACACCATGGCGGCGCGGGTACCCCGCAGTGCGCGCAGTTGTTCCTCGGTGGCGCCGATGGTTTCGGTGCCGGCCAGCAGGATCGAGCCCTCGGACCGGGCGGTCTCGGGCAGCAGACCGGCCACCGAGCGGGCGGTCAGCGACTTGCCGGAGCCGGACTCCCCCACCAGCGCGACGACCTCACCCCGGCGCACCCGCAACGAGACCCGGTCCACCACCGTGCGGGCGCCGAAGCGCACCGACAACTCACGGATGTCCAGGACGGTGTCGTGGTCCGTATCCTCGGGCACGGCAGCCTCTTTCGTTCCCGCGCGCAGGGCGGCGATGGTGACCACGGCCGTCACCCGACCCGGGCGGCGCGGCCGAGCGCCTGGGCGATCAGCAGGAAGCCGAGGGTCAGGCCCGCTACCAGCACCAGCGGGCCGGCGGCGAAGGCGGGGTTGGCGTCCAGATTCGGGATCGAGTCGGCGATGATCGAGCCCAGGGACGGCTGGGGTGGCCGCACGCCGATCCCGATGAAGCTCATCGCGCTCTCCACGAAGACGCCGAGTGACAGCGACAGCGCCAGCTGCACGATCAGCGGTTCGAAGACGTTGGGCAGCACGTGTTTACGCAGCGTCCACCAGGTTCCGGCGCCGATCACCGTGGCGGCCTCGACATAGGGCTGTTCCCGGACCCGCAGCACCGCTGTGCGGATCTGTCTGCCGAAGCCCGGGATCTCGGCGGCGATGATCACGACGATCACCGCGGTCGTGCCGGGCCCGATGATCGCGGCCAGTGCGATGGCGAAGATCAGGGTGGGGAAGGACAGGATCACGTCGAACACTCGCTGCGCCACCACATCCGCCACCGCGTTGGTGGTGGCGAGCAGCCCGATCAGCGACCCGATCACCGCACCGACCGGCACGGCGACGAACACGATCAGCAGATCGACCCGGATGCCGTGCAGCGCGCGGGAGAACACGTCCCGGTTGAGCTGGTCGGTGCCGAACCAGTGGTCCGCGCTCGCGCCGAGCAGGTTCGCGCCCGAGATCTGGGTCAGCGGATCGGCACTGGTGAGCACACCGGCGAACAGACCCGCGCCCGCGATCACCAGCACCAGCACCAGTCCGGCCGGCCCCTGCCCGCCGCGGAACCCGCGCAGGATCGAATGCCGTTGCCGCTGTTCGAGTTCGGCCTCGGCAATCGGGATGTCGACGACCGCCGCGCTCATGCCTCTCCTCCGATCCGGATCCGGGGATCCAGCCAGGCGTGTATCAGATCGGTGATCAACTGGATCGTCACGAAGATCAGCACCGACAACAGCAGCAGCACCTGCACCACGGGATAGTCCCGGCGGCTGATGCCCTGCTGGATGAGCTGGCCGATGCCCGGCCAGGCGAAGGTGGCCTCGACCAGCACCGCGCCGCCGAGCAGTTGCCCGGTCTGCACCCCCAGCGCGGTCAGCGCGGCCGGTGCGGCGTTGCGCAGCGCACCGCGAATCACGATCTGCCGGTGCGAGATTCCCAGCGAGCGCGCGGTGAGCACGTACTGCCTGCCCAGTTCGGTGCGCAGTGCCTCGGTGAGGAAGCGGGTCAGCGCCGCGAACACCGGCAGCGCCAGGCACACCGCCGGCAGGATCAGGTACTGCACGGCGATGTCCGGGCGAGCGATGAAGCCGTCCGGCGGCACCCCACCGGCGGGCAGGATCGGGATCGCGACCGCGAACACCAGTACCAGCAGCACGCTGGTGACGAAGGTGGGCACCGCAACCGCCACGGTGTTGACCGCCGTCGCGGCGGCGGTCAGCCAGCGGCTGGGCCACAGCACGGTGGCCGAGGCCAGCGCCACCGCCGCCACGATCGCCAGCAGCAGCGCCGATGCGGCCAGCACCAGCGTGTTGCCGAAGGCGGCGCCGATCAGATCGGTGATCTGCCCGCCGAGGATGTAGGAGCGGCCCAGATGCCAGGTGAAGATGTCGCCCAGCCAGGTCAGGTACTGGGCCGGGATCGAACGGTCCAGGCCCAGCTGATGCCGGATGGCGGCCACCGTGTCGGGGGTGGCGTCGCCGCCGGCCAGGATGTGCGCCGGATCGCCGGGCACCAGCCGCAGCACCAGGAAGATCAGCACCGAGGCCGCGAACAGCACCACCAGCAGGGAGGGCACGCGGCGCAACAGATATCGGATCATGCGAGGAACGCCTCCGTGTACAGGGTCTCCCGCCGCTTGGTCCAGCTCAGGCCGTGCAGTTTCGCGGCGGTGGCCACCTGCTGGAAGCGGACGCTGATCTCGATCAGGAACAGATTCTCCAGAAGTTGGTCGGACACCGCCTGATAGGCCTGCACCGCCTGGGCGCCGGTGCCGTCGGTGACCTGCCAGGCGGCATCGGCAGCAGCGACGTAGGCCGGAGAATCGAAGTGCGAGGCGTTCTTTCGCGCATTGAACGGATAGGCGCTGACGGTCAGCGTGGACGGCACGAACTGCGCCCAGGAGTGGTCGGTGACCCACAGCGCGGGGAAGTTCGCGCCGATCAGATTCTTCACAAAGGTCGCGTTCTCCTGCGGATCCAGCGTGGTCTCGATGCCGATCTCGGCCAGGTTCGCCTGCACGATCTGCGCGGTGGCCTGGTTGATCGGCGAGACGGTGCTGTAGGTCAGCGGCAGCTTCGGCACCGAACCGACCTGCGCCACCAGCGCTTTCGCCTTCGCCAGGTCGCGGGTGTACCGGGTGTTGCGGGTCTGGTCGAAGGCCGGGGAGGTCTTCGGCCACGGCAGATTGATCGCGTATCCGGCCCCGCGCTGCACCTCGGAGACGACCCGGTCCCGATCCAGCGCGTAGGCGACGGCCTGCCGCAACCGCACGTCGGCCAGCACCGGATTGCCGACATTGGCCCCCACGTACAGCTGCAATTCGGCGCCGTCGTAGTTGACGGACTTGAAACCCGCTGTCCTGCCGATGTTCTCGTTGTCACGGTAGTTGAGGTTGTCGGCGGCCAGGATACGACCGGACTTCAGCGCGTTCAGCTGCGCCTGCGAGTCGCCGACGATCTGGGCCTCGACCCGGTCCAGATAGGGCCGCTCCGGCACCCAGTAGTGCGGATTCCGGTCGAAGACGAAGCGGGTGTTGGGGGTGCGCTCGGTGAGCTGGAACGGGCCGGTGCCGACGTACTTGTCACCGGTGGCGAAGGCGTCGAAACTCTCCTTGTCGATGATCGGCACGGTGTCGAGCAGATCGAAGATGTTGCCGAGCGGATGCTCGAATTGCAGCACCAGCCGGTGCGGGTTGCCGGAGTCGTAGCCGCTGATCGCGGCGGCGGTGCTCTTGAGCTGGCCGGACCACTTCGGGTCGGCGTAGGTGCGCAGCGAGAATTCGGCGTCGGCGGCGGTGAACGGCCGGCCGCTGTGGAAGGTGACGTCGTCGCGCAGTTCCAGCGTCAGCGACTTCCCGTCCGGGGCCAGGGTCCAGGACTTCGCCAGCAGCGGCGCCGGCTGCACCGTGTCGTGCGGGTAGCGGATCAGCGACTCGTAGACCAGGCCGATGATCAGCACGGCGCCGGAGGTGTTGGTGAAGAAGTTGCCCGGCACCACGTCACTGGTGGTGCCGATGGTGAGCGTGCCGCCACGCACCGGCGTGGCATTGTCGCCGCCACCGGTCTGCTTGTCGCCGACGGCCGAGTTGCACGCCGCGAGCAGGCCGCCACCGGCGGTCGCCAGCGCGACGACGCTCGCGGTACGCAGGAAGGAACGGCGGCCCAGCACGCCGGGGGTCGAATTCATCTGGTATTCCTCGCGATACGGGCCGGTCCGAGTCGTCAACCGGATGCGGTGCGGTTGCGGGACCGGCCGTGGGATACAACGGCGGCGACGGACGCGCACCCGTGGGTGCGGTCACTCACATGCGACGCGACAGCAGCACTCCGGTTCCCGCGCGGAACCGGCGGTGCGCGCGCTGGGTCGACTCGTCTGCATGACCGGACGGTATCGACGCGGGCCGTGGCACGTCACCGGTTAATCGCAGCGTGCATGAAACCCTTGCGAACTGCCTGTAGTCGATTGTGTACACGGTGAGTGCAACCCTGGTCCGCACGCGGCCGCCGATGCTTGGCTGCCCGCATGCCCCTACCTGACCATGCCCGCGGTTACGAGGACTTCACCGGCGCCATCGGCCGCACCACGGCCGACTCCACCCCGCAATGGACCCATCCCCCGGCCGCGCCCGCCGGCGCTCCCAACATCATCGTGGTCCTGGTCGACGACCTGGGCTACAGCGATATCGGGCCGTTCGGGTCCGAGATCGAGACGCCGACGCTGAATCGGCTGGCCGAGAGAGGCGTCCGGCTCTCCAACTACCACACCACCCCGCTGTGCTCGCCCTCGCGCGCGGCGCTGCTGACCGGGATCAACTCGCACCGGGCCGGTTTCGGCTTCGTCGCCAATGCCGATCCGGGCTATCCCGGGCTGCGGCTGGAGCTCGCCGACGATGTGCTGACCCTGCCGGAGATTCTGCGGCACAACGGATATGCCACCTACGCGGTCGGCAAGTGGCATCTGGTACGGGATGCCACCCTGCATCCGGGGGCGCACCGGGATTCCTGGCCGACACAGCGCGGATTCGACCGCTACTACGGGTCGCTGGAAGGCTTCAACTCCTACTTCCATCCCAATCAACTGATCTCCGACAGCTCGCCGGTCGACGTCGACGAATATCCCGAGGGCTACTACGTCACCGACGATCTCACCGACAAGGCGATCTCGTATCTGAAGGATCTGCGCGCGCACGACGCGGCCAAGCCGTTCTTCCTGTACTTCGCGCACGTGGCGATCCACGGGCCGTTGCAGGCCAAGGACACCGATCTGGCGAAGTACCGCGGCCGCTACGCGGCGGGCTGGGACGCGTTGCGCCGCAGCCGCTTCGCCGATCAGCTGGCACAGGGCCTGTTCCCGCCCGGCACCGAGCAGAAGCCGCGCAACACCGAGCCGGGTTATGAAGCGCAGGAATGGGATTCGCTGTCCGCCGAGGAACAGCACCGGTTCGCCCGGTACATGGAGGTATACGCGGCGATCGTCGACAACATCGATCAGAGCCTGGGCCGGTTGCTGGACACCGTCGAACAGCTCGGCGAACTGGACAACACGATCGTGGTGTTCACCTCCGACAACGGCGGCACCGCCGAGGGCGGCCCGGTCGGCACCCGCAGCTACCTGGCGGAATTCGCGCACATCGACGATCCGGACTGGGTCGGCGATCAGCCGCACGACGTGGATCTGATCGGCACCGCCCGGCTGGGTGTGCACTATCCACGGGGCTGGGGGCAGGCGTCGAACACACCGTTCCGGTTCTACAAGGGCCAGACCTTCGCCGGCGGGGTACGGGTGCCGTTCGTGGTGTCCTGGCCGAAGGGGTTGCCGGAGAACATCATCCGCGACGAATACGTCTATGTCACCGATCTCGCGCCGACGCTGCTGAACCTGGCCGGACTGTCGCGGCCGGAGGTGCGCAACGGGTTGCCCGCCGAGGACTTCGACGGCGTGTCCGCGGCCGGCGTGCTGCGCGACGCCGACGCCCGCTCCCGGCACACCGAGCAGTACTCGGAGATCACCGGGCATCGGGGCTTCTATCGGGACGGCTGGAAACTGCTGGCGCTGCACGATCCCCGCCGTGATGTCGACGATCCGCGCTGGCAGCTGTTCGACGTGCGCGCCGATCCGACCGAGCTGCACGATCTCTCGCAACGGTATCCGGAGAAGGTCGCGGAGCTCGCGGCCGCCTGGGACGACGCGGCGTGGCACAACACGGTGTTCCCGCTGATCACCCGCGAGGATCTGGCCCGCCGCCGACCGGCGGAGGCACGCTGGTCGCAGCCGCTGCGCCTGCTGCCCGGCACCCCGACGCTGGAGCGGTACCGGTCGCAACAGCTGATCGCGTACCGGGACTTCACCGTCACGGTGGAACTGGGCAGTCATGTCGCGGGTGACGAGGGCGTGCTGGTGGCGCACGGCGACCCGCAGGGCGGCTATCTGCTGTACGTGGCCGACGGCCGGATCGTGTTCGGCTACAACGGATACGGTCACTACGAGGAGGCATCGGCGCCGATCCCGGCGGGCACGCGGCAGGTCGTGCTGTCGGCGGCCGTGCGGCCGAAGTTGCGCTGGGACTTCACGATCGCCGTCGACGGACTGCCCGTTGCCGAACTGCCGCACCGGGTGCAGCTGGTGGGCATGTCGCCGTGGACCGGGATCTCGGTCGGCGTCGATGCCCGCGGGCCGGTGGCCTGGGAGCTACGCGAGCGCCGCGGCCCGTTCCGGTTCACCGGCGATCTGCGGGCGGTGGTGTATACGCCGGGGCTGCGCCGGGTGCCGGACGCGGCCGTGCGCGCGCTGGAGACCGAGGCGGAACTCGTCGGGGAATAGCCGGCCGCGGTGGCGGGGATTCACTCCCCTGCACTCGTGCGGCTACCACTCGGCGAACAGGTCCGGCGGCCGTGGATATCGATGCCACGCGGCGCCGAGCGAATCCCCGTGCGGCGTCGCGGATGTGTAAACAATTGTTACCCACCAGATAATCGGGAGTTTCCGAAGTCTCACCGAATTACTCCGGAGGCGGCCGCCGGCCCGTCCATTACGCTCGCACGAAAGCGATCGACCCAGGTCGGGCAGGTATCGGAGATATTACGCGGCAATCGCGCGGTGACCGTCAGGTTTCCCCGATCTCACAGCTCACATTCCCCGCCGCGAGGGTGTGAGACAGATGTTTTACGCCGTACTCGCGACTCCCTACAGTCGGGACAACTACCCGTTTTCTCGCTCGTTGGGGGTGTCGTGGTTAATTCGCATGAAGAGGGTTCGGCACCCGTTCCCGCGGCGGCGCGGAGCGCCGGTCCGGCCGGGGACACCCTGCTGCGGCTGGGCAAGTACTTCACCCGCGGTGAGGTGTCGGCGGATCTGCGGACCGTGCATCGGACCGGTGGTCGCGATGCCGACGAGTTCTACCGGCACCGGTGGTCCCACGACAAGGTGGTGCGCTCGACCCACGGAGTGAACTGCACCGGGTCCTGCTCGTGGAAGATCTACGTCAAGGACGGCGTGATCACCTGGGAGTCGCAGCAGACCGACTATCCGTCGGTCGGCGCCGACAAACCGGAGTACGAGCCGCGCGGCTGCCCGCGCGGGGCGTCCTTCTCCTGGTACACGTATTCGCCTGCGCGCGTGCGGTATCCGTATGTGCGCGGGGTGCTGCTGGAGATGTATCGCGAGGCGAAGGCGCGGCACAAGGATCCGGTGACGGCGTGGGCGGACATCGTCGAGGATCCGGAGCGGGCGCGGCGCTACAAATCCGCGCGCGGCAAGGGCGGATTCGTCCGGGCGGAGTGGTGGGAGGCGGCCGAGATCGCGGCGGCCGCGCACGTCCACACCATCAAGCGGTACGGGCCGGACCGGATCGCGGGCTTCTCGCCGATCCCGGCGATGTCGATGGTGTCGCATGCCGTCGGCGCGCGGTTCATCTCGCTGCTCGGCGGGTCGATGCTGTCGTTCTACGACTGGTACGCGGATCTGCCGGTGGCCTCGCCGCAGGTGTTCGGCGATCAGACCGACGTGCCGGAATCGGCGGACTGGTTCGATGCCGGATATCTGATCATGTGGGGTTCGAACGTCCCGGTGACCCGGACCCCGGACGCGCACTACATGACCGAGGCCCGCTATCGCGGGCAGAAGGTGGTCGTGGTCTCCCCCGACTACGCCGACAACACCAAGTTCGCCGACGAATGGGTGGCGGCGCGGCCGGGAACCGATGCGGCCCTGGCGATGTCGATGGGGCACGTGATCCTGACGGAGTTCTTCGTCGAACGGAGCACCGCGCGCTTCACCGACTACGTCACCCGCTACACGGATCTGCCGTTCCTGATCGCGCTCGACGAGGCCGACGGCGGCTGGAACGCGGACGGGGAATATCAGGGCCGCGTTTGGCGGCCGGGGAAATTCGTCACCGCCGCCGATCTCGGGCACACCGGCGAGGGTGACGAATTCCGCACGGTGCTGCTGGACGGCGACGGGAATCCGGTGGTGCCCAACGGTTCTCTCGGTGACCGCTTCACCGGATCGGGCACCGCCCGCTGGAATCTGGACCTGGGGGACATCGACGTCCGCCTGACGCTGCACGGCCACACCGACGATGCTGTGGCCGTGCAGTTTCCCCGATTCGACGGCGGCGAGGCCCGGATCGCTACCCGGGGGGTGCCGACTGTCGTGGTCGGCGGCCGCCGGGTGACCACCGTCTTCGATCTGCTGCTGGCCCAGTACGGGGTCGCCCGGCCCGGCCTGCCGGGCGACTGGCCCACCGGCTACGACGACGCCACCGCCCCGTACACACCGGCCTGGCAGGAGACCGTCACCGGGGTGCCCGCCAGTCAGGCCGCGCGCATCGCGCGCGAATTCGCGGACAACGCCGAACGTTCCGGCGGCCGGTCGATGATTCTGATGGGAGCGGGCACCAACCACTGGTTCCACTCCGATCAGATCTATCGCGCCTTCTTCACCCTCACGCTGCTGACCGGCTGTCAGGGCGTCAACGGCGGCGGCTGGGCACACTACGTCGGACAGGAGAAGTGCCGGCCGGTGACCGGCTGGGCGACACTGGCTTTCGGGCTGGACTGGCAGCGGCCGCCGCGGCAGATGCAGGGCACGGTGTTCTGGTATCTGGCCAACGATCAGTGGCGCTACGACCCGTTCACCGCCGAGGCGTTCGCCTCCCCCCTGGGTTCGGGCCGATTCGCCGGGCGCACCGCCGCCGACAACATCGCGCTGGCCTCCCGGCTGGGCTGGATGCCGAGTTACCCCACCTTCGACCGCAATCCGCTGGATCTGGTGGACGACGCCGAGGCCGCGGGCCGCTCGCCGCAGGAGTACGTCATCGACGGGCTGACATCCGGGTCGCTGCGGTTCGCCTGCGAGGATCCCGATGCGCCGGAGAACTTTCCACGCTGCCTGACGGTCTGGCGGGCGAACCTGCTCGGCTCCTCCGGCAAGGGCAACGAGTACTTCCACCGGCATCTGCTGGGCGCGGACTCCAACCTCCAGACCACCGACGCCGCCGGGGTGCGGCCGCAGGAACTGGTGTGGCGGGAGCAGGCCGCCACCGGGAAGCTGGATCTGCTGTTGTCGCTGGACTTCCGGATGACCTCGACCACGCTGTTCTCCGATATCGTGCTCCCGGCGGCCACCTGGTACGAGAAGCACGATCTGTCCTCCACCGACATGCATCCGTTCGTGCACGCCTTCTCCCCCGCCATCTCGCCGCCGTGGGAGGCCAAGACCGATTTCGAGGCGTTCCACCGGATCGCGCGCGGATTCTCCTGGCTGGCCGAGAAACATCTCGGGGTGCGCAAGGACCTGGTCGCGGTGCCGCTGCTGCACGACACCCCCGATGCCCTGGCCCAGGCCGGCGGCCGCGTGCGGGACTGGAAAGCCGGTGAGTGCGCACCGATTCCGGGGGTCACCATGCCGAAACTGGTGGTGGTGGAACGGGATTACCCGGCGCTGGCGGAGCGGATGGCCGCGCTCGGGCCGCTGGTGGACACGCTCGGGCTCACCACCAAGGGCGTCACCACCTTTCCCGAGGCCGAGGTGGAATATCTGAAGGGCGTCAACGGGACCGCGCTCACCGGCGCGGGCCGGGGGCGGCCGTCACTGGCCAAGGATGTGCACGCGGCGGAGACCATCCTCGCGCTGTCCGGCACCACCAACGGCCGGCTCGCCGTGGCGGGCTTCCAGGCGCTGGAACGGCGCACCGGCACCGAATTGGCCGATCTGGCCGAGGAACACGCGGGCAAGCGCATCACGTTCGCCGACACCCAGGCCCGGCCGGTCCCCGTGATCACCTCCCCGGAATGGTCCGGCTCCGAGACCGGCGGCCGGCGGTACTCGCCGTTCACCATCAACACCGAGCGGCTCAAGCCGTGGCACACCCTCACCGGCCGCCAGCACTTCTATCTCGATCACGACTGGATGATCGAACTCGGTGAGCAACTGCCGATCTTCCGGCCGCCGCTGGACATGACGGCGCTGTTCCGGGAGCCGGGGATCGGCGCGGTCGGCGCGGACGGGGTCACCGTCAGATATCTGACCCCGCACTCGAAATGGTCGATCCATTCGGCGTATCAGGACAACCTGCACATGCTGACGCTGTCGCGCGGCGGGCAGGCGATCTGGATGTCGGAGCGCGACGCCGCCAAGATCGGTGTGGCCGACAACGATTGGATCGAGGCGACCAACCGCAACGGCATCGTGGTGGCGCGCGCGATCGTCAGCCACCGGATGCCCGAGGGCACGGTGTTCATGTACCACGCACAGGACCGGGCCGTCGACGTGCCGCGGATCGAGGGCACGGCCACCGCCGGCGCGGCGCGCGGCAAACGCGGCGGCATCCACAACGCGCTGACTCGCATCATGATCAAGCCGACCCATCTGGTCGGCGGCTACGCGCAGCAGTCGTTCGCGCTGAACTATCACGGCCCCACCGGAAATCAGCGTGACGAGGTCACCACGATCCGGCGGCGCAGCCAGGAAGTGGAGTACTGACATGCGGGTGATGGCCCAGCTCGCCATGGTGATGAACCTGGACAAGTGCATCGGCTGCCATACGTGCAGCGTCACCTGCAAGCAGGCGTGGACCAACCGCGGCGGCACCGAGTACGTCTGGTTCAACAATGTGGAAACCCGCCCCGGACAAGGGTATCCGCGGCAGTATCAGGATCAGCAGCGATGGAAGGGCGGCTGGACGCTGGATCGGCGGGGCCGGCTCACGCTGAAGTCCGGGTCGCGGCTGAAGCGGCTGCTGAACATCTTCGCCAATCCGGATCTGCCCACGGTGTCGGACTACTACGACCCGTGGAGCTACGACTACGGCACTCTGCTCGATGCCCCGGCGATGGACACCACCCCGGTGGCACGGCCGAAATCGCTGATCACCGGCCGGGATACGAAGGTCACCTGGGGCGCCAACTGGGACGACGATCTCGGCTCCGGCCCGGACCAGGTGGGCCGGGATCCGTTGCTGGCGAAGCTGTCCGAGCAGGTGAAGCTGGAATTCGAACAGACCTTCATGTTCTACCTGCCGCGGATCTGCGAGCACTGCCTCAATCCGGCCTGTGCGGCGGCCTGCCCGTCCGGCGCGATCTACAAGCGCACCGAGGACGGCATCGTGCTGGTGGATCAGGACCGCTGCCGCGGCTGGCGGCAGTGCATCACCGCATGTCCGTACAAGAAGGTGTATTTCAACCACAAGACCGGCAAGGCGGAGAAGTGCACCTTCTGCTACCCGCGGGTGGAGGTCGGCATTCCGACGGTGTGCTCGGAGACCTGCGTCGGGCGGCTGCGTTACATCGGGGTCATGCTCTACGACGCCGACGCGGTGCTGGAGGCCGCCTCGGTGACCGATCCGGCGCAGTTGTATCCGTCGCAGCTCGGCGTCTTCCTCAACCCGCACGATCCGCGGGTGGTGGCGGCGGCCGAGGCGGCGGGCATCTCCCCGGAATGGATTGCGGCGGCACAGGAGTCGCCGGTGTACCGGCTGATCGTGGACTACCAGATCGCGCTGCCGCTGCATCCGGAATATCGGACCATGCCGATGGTCTGGTACGTGCCGCCGCTGTCACCGGTGGTGGACGTGCTGTCGCAGACCGGGCACGACGGCGAGCAAGCCGGAAATCTGTTCGGCGCCATCGACGCACTGCGCATCCCGGTCGAATATCTGGCCGAACTGTTCACCGCCGGTGAGGTCGGGCCGGTCCGCGCGGCCCTGCAACGACTGGCGGCGATGCGGTCGTTCATGCGCTCGATCAATCTCGGCCAGGAGCCCGACCTGTCGATTCCGGCGGCGGTGCGGCTGGAACCGGAGGAGATCGAATCCATGTACCGGCTGCTGGCCATCGCCAAGTACGAGCACCGCTACGTGATCCCCAGCGGCGCGACCTCCCGTGCCCACGAACTGGATTCGCTGGCCACCGGATGCAGTCTGGACGGCGACGGCGGCCCCGGCATGACCGCCTTCGACGTGATGGCGGAGAAGTTCCACCTGACCGACACCAACGGCGCTGCCCCCGAACAGAAGTCGCGGCGCATCAACCTGCTCGACTGGGACGGGACCAGATCCGAGGGCCTGCTACCCGCCCGCAACGGCAACGGCGCCAACGGCTCCGGCGCCAACGGCAACGGCAACGGCAACGGCAACGGCAACGGCAACGGCACGATCCCGCACGGCCACAACGGCTCCGGCAACGGCACGCACGCCGACCGCTCGACCGATGCCGCCGCCCGCGACTCGGACGACAACGCACCGGAACCGACGGGCGCCACCCGATGATGCGGCACCACCATACGCACATCGGCCCCGGCCGAGTCCGCGACACGACAACCCACCGAGACCGACCGGCCGCCGCTCCGCTGGGTCGATACCCGGCCGCCGAAGGGCGACCGGCCGATTCGGGCCGGGCAGCGCAGCCGCAGCAGCGCGGTGCCGCGATCGAGAGGCGCCAGGAAATCCGTTGCGGCCCAGCTCATATCCGGTCAGAACAGTATCCGACCATCGCACGAAAGGTGTTCCGGCCGTGGCCCTGCTGACCCTGCGCCGCCGCCCTGTCCCGGCGGTCCCCATGCCCGAGCGCGATCGGTGGCTGACGTGGCGCCTCGCGGCGCTGCTGCTGGACTACCCGGCCGCCGGATTGCTCGCCATGCTGGACGAATTGTGCACCGCCGCAGCGGAACTCCCCGAAGCGGTGCGCGCGAACCTGATGACGCTCCTCACGCATCTGCGCGACACCGATCCGATCGTGCTGGCCCAGCAGTACGTCGAGACGTTCGACCTGCGCCGCCGCGCCAGTCTGCACCTCACCTACTACGCCTACGGCGACACCCGCAAGCGCGGTCTGGCGCTGCTGCGGTTCAAGCACGCCTACCGGCACGCCGGGGCCGAACTGGACGACAGTGAATTGCCCGACCATCTGCCGGTGCTGCTGGAATTCGCCGCCACCGTCGATCCGATCGGCGGCGAACGGCTGCTCGGCGAGCACCTGCCGGTCATCGAACTGCTGCGACTGTCGTTGTCCGACAGCGGATCTCCTTATGCCGCCGCGCTGGCCGCGGTGGTGGCGACGCTGCCCCCGCTGACCACGGCCGATCGCCGCCGCATCGCCGAACTCGCCGCGGCCGGTCCGCCGGAGGAGGAGGTCGGGCTGGAGCCGTTCGCGATGGATCCCGCGATGTTCGCCGCCGGGGAGGGTCGCCGATGACCGCCGCCGTGTGGCTGACACTGCCCTATGTCGCCTTCACCTCGTTCGTGCTGGGCCATCTGTGGCGGTATCGCACCGACCAGTTCGGCTGGACCACCCGGTCGTCGCAGATCTACGAATCCCGGCTGCTGCGGCTGGGCAGCCCGCTGTTCCACTTCGGGATGCTCGGGGTGATCGGCGGACATGTGCTGGGTGTCCTCGTCCCGCAGTCGTGGACGGACGCGATCGGCGTCTCCGAGCACCTCTATCACGTGGTGGCGGTCTCGGCCGGCTCGGTGGCGGGAGTGGCGGTGATCGCCGGGATCGCGATCCTGCTGTACCGGAGGATCACCGTGCCCGCGGTCCGGATGGCGACCACCACCAACGACAAGGTGATGTACGTGCTGCTCGCCGGCGCGCTGGTCACCGGCCTGCTCAATACGGTGGGCAGCAATCTGCTGTGGGGCGCCTACAACTACCGCGAGACGGTGTCACCCTGGTTCCGCAGCCTGTTCACCCCGCATCCGCATCCGGAGTCGATGGTCGGCACGCCGTGGACGTTCCAGGCACACGGCCTGATCGTGCTGGCGCTCATCGGATTCTGGCCCTACACCCGGCTGGTGCACATGTTCAGCGCGCCGGTGGGCTATCTGGTCCGGCCCTACATCGTCTACCGCAGCAAGGAATCCGACGCCGCCGATCAGCGCCGCTACGCCCGCGCCTGGCGGGCGCCGGTGACCCCGCCGACACGCTGAATCCCGGCTCCCGGCCCGGCGGCCGGAATACCGGACCGCCGACGGGGCACGGAGGTCCTCAGATCGTGATCTCACGACGAAGCACCTTGCCGGTCGCGTTGCGCGGCAACGGTTTGTCGGTGATCAGCCAGCGAGCCGGCACCTTGAAATAGGCCAGCCGGGACGCCGCGAAATCCCGCAGGCTCGCCTCGTCGACGGCGGCCGGATCGTCGACCACCGCCACCGCGGCGACCAGTTGGCCCAGATCCTCGTCGGGCACGCCGATCACCGCCGATTCCACGACCGCCGGATGGTCGTCGAGCACGCCCTCGATCTCGGCCGGGTAGACGTTCTCGCCACCGCGCAGGATCAGATCGCTGCGCCGCCCGGCCATGAACAGGCAGCCGTTCTCGAGGTGGCCGAAATCGCCGGTGCGGAGCCAGCGTTCGCCGTCGATCGCGGCGGCGGTGGCGACCTCGTCCTGCCAGTAGCCGAGCATCACGTAGGCGCCGCGGACGCAGATCTCGCCCTCCTGCCCGTCCGGCACGGGCCGTCCCTCGGCGTCGCGGATCTCGACCTCGGCGCCGAACACCGCGCGCCCCACGGTATCCGGATGCTCGGCCAGATCCATGGCGGTGGCCACGGTGGCCGCCGAACCCGCCTCGGTGAGGCCGTAACTCACCGCCAGCGCCACCTGCGCCACCGGCAGCCGTTCCCGTAGCCGCCGATGGAACGAGGCCGACGACGGCGCGGTGTTCAGCGAGAATCCGGCCAGCGAGGACAGGTCGTACCGGGACAGGTCGTGCTGCAACATCCGGTGCGCCATCGTCGGCACCGCCCCCCAATGGGTGACCCGCTCGCGCTGCACCAGGCACAGCACCCGGTCGACATCGAAACCGCCGGAATGGATCACGACCGCCGCACCGGTGGCCAGGCGCGGGATGGCGAGGTTGTGCAGGCTGGCGATGTGGAACAGCGGCGAGGTGAGCAGGTATCGCTTGTCGCTGGGTTCGATGAACGGCTGCCCGGCCACGCCGGCCAGGATGGCGTCCATGAAGCGGTGGTAGTCCGCGATGGCCAGCAGGTTGCGCTGGGTGGCCACCACGCCCTTGGGGCGGCCGGTGGTGCCGCTGGTGTAGAGGATCACCGCCGGATCGTCCTCGGCGACCGGGGTGCGCGGCCGCGGCCCGGGATGATCGACGATCAGCTGCGGCAGATCCGTTTCCATCGTGAGCACCGGCACCGCGGCCCCGGCCTCGGCCAGCGCCACCGCCCGTTTCGCGTCGGCGACGACCACCTTCGGCGTGGTGTGCCCGAGCCCGTAGGCGATCTCCTGCACCGCCCACCAGGCGTTGTAGCCGACCGCGACGGCGCCGAGCGCCTGGGCGGCGCCGAAGGTCACGATCCATTCGGGGGTGTTGGCCGCGAGAATGCCGACGCGGTCGCCCTTCCCGACCCCGTGGCGCTGCGCGAGGGCGCGGGCCAGCGCGGCCACGGCGGCCTCGTACTGCGCGAAGGACATCCGGCTGTCGGCGGTGACCAGATAGTCCCGATCACCCCACACGACCGCCTGATCGAGCAGCTCCTGGAGCGAGCGCCGGCGGCGCACCAGCACCGGCGTGGGCACGCCCAGCACGTCTTCCACCGCGGTCTCGAACGGTGCGCCCGGTTCGGACAGCCGTGCCCGGATCTGCGCCACGAACTCCCGCGGATCGACGGCATTCGTCATGCCCTGCCCCTCACTGTGTCGACGGTGGTGTGCCTTCCTCGATCATCGCGCGTGCGGCGCCCGTCACATCTGGACAATGCCGAACAGTGGACAGTGCCACCGCTCGTCGGCCCCGGCGTGGCCGGGCCGGACCGCCGGTCACTTCGGCGGCAGCGCCCGCACGAAACGGAGGCTGCGCTGCACCCACTGGTCCAGCACCTCGTCGGTGGCGATCAGCTCGGTGCCCACGTGCAGCCAGCCGGACCGCGGCCGGCCGCCCATCACCATGGGCACCACCAGCTCGCCGTCGATGAGCCGATCGGCGTCCTTCGGGTCGACCCGGGCCAGCAGGCCGCCGCGCCCGCTGGCGGCCACCGCCATATGGCCGCCGACCAGAAAGGCCAAGCCGCCGAACATCTTCTGCTCGACCACATCCGGCAGCGCGGGACCGAGCAGATCGCGGATCCGGTCGGCCAGTTCCTCGTCGTAAGCCATGCCGCCATTGTCGCGGTGGGCACCGACATTTTCGGCGCGCACGACCCGGTGAGCGGCCGTCGCGCCGACTATTCACCCAATGTTCTCGGTTCCGGATTTGCCTCGCGGATTCCGGTCGACCAGCATCCAGATTCATGCCGTCAGATCGCTTGACCTCCGCCGGTGAGATCCCCGATACCGGGATTCCCTCCGCCCTCGCCACCCGTATGACCATGGCCGAACAGCACGAATGGCACCGGGGGTACCTGCGTCGCAGGTCGGTGTCGCGCCGCAACTTCCTGCGCGGCTCCGCGGCGGCCGCGGCGGTCGCCGCGCTCGGCGTCACCCCGTTCGGCAAGCGCGCCTACGCCGACGACGGCCAGCTGCTCGTCGGCGGCCGGCACGTCGGCTACGGCGCCGACGCCGCCAGCCAGCTCCGCTTCGGCGCGCAGCTGTCGCGTAATCCGGGCGGTACCAAGGTGTTCCTGGAGCACGGCCCGACTCCGGCGCTCGGCGGTTCGGTCGAGGCCGAGGTGCGCAACCTGGTGACCCATATCCCCACCACCGACGGCGGCGTACTCGGCGCCGAGCAGTTCTACGTGCACGCGCCGGTGGACGGCCTGCCCGGCCGCGTCCCGCACTTCTACCGCTGGCGCACCGCCGACGGCTTCGTGGGTGACATCCGTTCGGCCGCACCGGCGATGGCGAGCGCACGGGATGCCGTGCTGCCCTTCCGCTTCACCATGCTGGGCGACCAGGGCACCGACGACACTCCGGGGCAGCCCGGCGGTCTGGCGCCCGGCGACTACGACGACGCCTATTACAAGGACGACAACGACCCGGCGGTGCCGCACACCGCCAACGTGCTGCGCCAGATCACCGCCAGCAAGTCCGATTTCCACATCCTCGCCGGTGACATCGCCTACGCCGACCCGTCCGGGGCGGGCAAGAAGCCACAGTTCGCTCCGCACGGCGCCAATCCCGCCGACGGCTTCGACAAGTACAACCCGTTCGTGTGGGACGTCTACCTCAACTCCATCGAGCCCAGCAGCTCGGTGACGCCGTGGATGTTCGCCACCGGCAACCACGACATGGAGGCCGCGTACGGCAACCACGGCTACGACGGACACGCCGCGCGCCTGGATCTCCCGGCCTCCGGCCCGGCGGGCTGCCCCTCGGTGTACTCGTTCACCTACGGCAACGTGGCGGTGCTGTCGCTGGACGCCAACGACGTCTCCTACGAGATCAAGTCCAACACCGGATACTCCGGCGGCGCCCAGACCGGTTGGGTGGAGCGGACTCTCGCGGCCCACCGCGCGGATCCGAACATCGACTTCATCGTCTGTTTCTTCCACCACTGCGCCTACTCCACCACCGATTCGCACGCCAGCGACGGCGGCGTGCGCGACGCGTGGTGCGCGCTGTTCGACAAGTACCAGGTGGATCTGGTGTTGCAGGGCCACAATCACGTCTTCGAGCGCACCGATCCGATCCGCGCCGGGCAGCCCACCAAGGCCGCGGGCGACAACTCGATCGTGTACGGGGCCACCGACGGCACGGTGTACTACACCGTCGGCGCCGGCGGCCGGCCGCGCTACGGATTCCAGCCCGGATCCCAGGAGACCTACCGTGGGCACGAGGTCGCCGACACCGGCGTGCCGAACAGCTACGTCTGGGGTCCCGACGGCAAGAAGCAGGACGAGGCCATCGGCTGGTCGCGGGTGCGCTTCCGCAACTACTCGTTCATCCGCGTCGACGTCCGCCCCGGCTTCTTCGCCAGCGAGATGGACGTGGTGGCCGTGGACGAGTACGGCCGCGAGTTCGACAAGGTCACCTACCGCCGCCAGGTGCACGCCTGAGCCGGTCCGCCGAGACGGCGAGGCCGGTCCGCGTCCGATGCGGACCGGCCTCGCCGGGCAACCGTTTCCGGGTTCCGGATCAGACCCCGAGCGCCGGGGCGAAGAGGTTCCAGGAGTTGTGCAGATCGTCCTGCCAGTACGCCCAGGCGTGAGTTCCGTTGCGGTGCACCACCGTCGCCGGAATGTGCAGCGAACCCAACCGGCCCAGCAGCGCCCCGTTGCAGTTGTCGATGAAGGTCTCCATGCTGCCGCCCACCGCGATCCGGTCCACCAGCGCGGAGGTGTTGCCGTTGATGGACGGATCCTCCAGCCGCTCGTGCTCGCCCAGATTGCCGTTGCCGGTGGAGATGTACAGCGCGGTGCCGCGCAACCGCTCCGCGTTCAGCACCGGATCGTGCGCGGACCAGTTCGGATCGGCGAGGCCGCCCCACATGTTGTCGGCGTTGGCGCCGTAGGGCGCCAGCTGCGAGTGGATGTAGACGCGGGCGACCGGATCGCTGACCCGCGGGCAGCCGCTGTAGGAGCCGACCGCCTGGTACAGCCCGGGTGAGTCGATCGCCAGATCCAGCGCCGAGGTTCCCGACATCGACGCTCCCGCAACGGCATTGCGGCCGGTCATGGCGAAGCGCTCGTTGAGCAGCGGCGGCAGCTCGCGGCTGAGGAAGGTCTCCCACTTGTTGCGGCCGAGCACCGGATCGTCGGCCACCCAGTCGGTGTAGTAGCTGGCCCGGCCGCCCATCGGCACGATGACGTTGACCGGCTTGTCGGCGAAGAACGCGGCCACGTCGGTGCGCTTCATCCAGGGCCCGCCGTCCTCGCCCCCGTCGACCGCGTTGAGCAGGTACAGCGCCGGGGCGGGACCGTCCGGATGCGACATCCACAGCGAGATGTCGCGATTCATGGCCGCCGAGTGCACGACGACGTCCAGTTCGCGACCGCCGATCGGCCGCACGGACAGGATCGCCGACCCGCCGGCATCCACGGCGGGCCGCTCGGCCGGTTCCGCGGCGGGCCGCTCTGCGGGTTCCGCGGCGGCCGGTCGCTCGGCCGGTTCGGGCGCGTCGGAGGCGACGTACGTATCCGGCGCCGCCGGGGCCTCGGGTTCGGCGTATGCGACTGCGGGCAGAATTGCAGCAAATGCCGCGGACGCTGCGACGAAGTAGCGTAGGAGCGGTTGCATGACGGCAGTATTCCACCAGTGAGACGGAATATTCGGACACTCAGCGGGCGTGTTCCTCCGGCAGGTGCACCCGCAGCGAGGTGATGTCCTCGACCGCCGGACCCTCGATTCGCAATCTCTTGGCAACTGCCCAGCGCAGCTTCTTCGGCAGATCCGGCGCCAGCGCGGTGAAATACGAATACAGCCAGTCCGTGCGCCCCACCAGGAACGGGAAGTCGGTGCTCATCATCTTGCGCAGCACCAACATCGGCACCGGCGCGTCCAGCGGGTGGAATTCGTGGTTCCACAGGCCCGGCACGGCACAACCGGGATAGAACTGGCCCAGCATCCAGCCCTTCGCCACCACCTCCGGCTTCCGGGCCCGATGCACCTCGTCGATCCGGTCGGTGCGGGTCAGCCCGGGGAACATGGTGATGAGCGTGAGACTGCGGACATCGGAGGGATGTTCACCGCGCAACCCGCGATAGATGCCGATGGCCTCGTCGACGACCGCGTCGATCTCCGGCACGGTGAGCGTGTCACCGCCGGGAACCATTCCGGCCCAGAACAATCGGCGGGTGCTGCTGTAGCGGACGAACGGGCACACCGCGCCGTCGCGGCCGAGCTCCGGATGCGGCCGCACCAGATGGTCGTCCACCCAGCGGGTGAGCCGACCGGCCGCCGGGTCCAGCCGGTCCCACCGCTCGAGATCGTCGTAGACGTTCCACCAGCAGGTTCCGCTGCCGGGCCCGACCCGCGCCGCCGGCGACGCCATGGTGGTCATCGCGCGCCCTCGGCTTCCAGATGCGCGGCCAGCAGCGGTCCGATGACGGTGACCACATCGGAGTTGGTGAGCTGGGCGTGGGTCGCGTCGACCGGGTGCTCGATCAACCGGCCGGTGACGTACGGCCGCCACAGCCCGGCATCCAGCGATTCGGTCTGCCCGCGGGTCGCCGAGAAGTACAGCAGGTCGCCGTCGAAGGTTCCGGGCCGGTAGCCGTGCGACAGCCGCACGCCGTCCACATAGCCGCGATGCAGCCGGGTCAGCTGATCGGCGCTGAGACCGGAACCCAGGGACGCGCCGGTGGCCAGCACCTCGGCCGCCTGCTCGGCGGTCAGATCCGCCAGCGCGTCGGCGTCCTCGGGTTCGTCGCCGAGCAGGTGGGTGAGCAGATCGCGCATCCGCGGGACCGGTGGCGGCGGCATGCCGTCGGGGAACACGATGCTGTCCAGCATCGCCAGCACCCGCACCGGATGACCCAGCCGCCGCAACCGGACCGCGATCGCGTGCGCGATCTGCCCGCCCAGCGACCAGCCCAGCAGGTGGTACGGCCCCTCCGGCTGCACCCGGAGGATCTCGGTCACATACCCTTCGGCGAGATCGTCGATGGTGGTGTCGCTGCGCGGCTCACCTGCCAGCGTCAGCGCCTGCAATCCGTAGACCGGGCGATCGCTGATGTAGCGCGCGAGGCCGGTGTAGCACCAGGCCAGCGGCACCGCGGAGTGCACACAGAACAGCGGCGGCCGGGTCCCCCCGGGGCGCAGGGTGAGGACCACGCCCAGCGCGTCGTCGGCGGCCGTGCCGTCGTCGGTGGCGATCCGCTCCGCCAGCGCCGCCACCGTGGGCGCGGTGTACAGCCAGCGAACCGTCACCGCCTTGCCGGTAGCGGCCACCAGTTCGGCCGAAAGTTCCACGCCCAGCAGCGAATCGCCGCCCAGATCGAAGAAGTCGTCGTCCAGGCCGACCCGGGCGGCGCCGGTGACCGCCGCGAACTGCTCGGCCACCAGGCGCTGCAACTCGGTCTCCGGGGCGCGATAGGGCCGCAGCACCACCGCGGGCGCGGGCAGCGCGGCCCGATCCACCTTGCCGTGCGCGGTGACCGGCAGCCGATCCAGCGCCACCAACTGGGTCGGCACCAGTGCGGCGGGCAGCAGATCACGCAGGCGCTGCACCAGATCCGCGGTGTCCAAGACGGTTCCGGGCTCGGCCGGCACCACGTAGCCGACCAGCCGGGCGCTGCCGTGGCCGCTGTCGACGGTCACCACCGCGCGGCCGACGCCCGGCAGCGCGGTCAGCGCGGCCTCCACCTCACCGGGCTCCACCCGGCGGCCGCGCAGGGTCAGCTGATCGTCGGCGCGACCCAGGAAGGTGAATCCCGCCGCCGCCGGCGCCAGCACGAGATCGCCGGTGCGATAGAGACGTTCGCCGCTGCCGAACGGGTCGGCCACGAAGCGCTCGGCGGTGGTCGCCGGGCGGCCCAGATAGCCGTGCGCGACACCGGGACCGCCCAGGTACAGTTCACCGCGCCCGCCGGGCGGCACCTGCTCCAGCCGCGAATTCAGCACCACCGCACGCACTCCCGGCAGAGCGGCACCGATCGGGGCCGGCTCGTCAGCGATCAGCGGCTCCGATTGAGTTGCCATGACCGTGGTTTCGGTCGGGCCGTAGCCGTTGAACAAGCGCAGCGCGGGCGCCCACTTCCGGATCAGCTCGGCCGGGCAGGCCTCACCACCCACCACCGCCACCCGCAGCCCGGGCACGTCCTCGGGCGACAGCGTCGCGAGTACTGCCGGGGTGGTGAGGAAGTGGGTGATCCGCTCGGCGTCGAGCAGCCGCCGCAGGTCGGCGCCGGCCACCACCGCGGGCGGCTCCACCACCAGATGCGCGCCGGAGGCGAAGGCGGCCAGCAACTCCAGCAGATGGGCGTCGAAGGAGGGGGCGTGCGCGTGCAGCACCCGGGAGAAGCCGTCGACGCGGTAGCGGTCGACGATGTGATCGGTGAGTGCGCCCAGACCGCGGTGGCCCACGATCACGCCCTTCGGCCGCCCGGTGGTACCGGAGGTGTAGATCAGGTAGGCGGTGTGATCGGGGTGCAGCGGCCGGATCCGATCGCGATCGGTGACCGGATCGCCGGATCGCCGCGCCACCCGCGCGGTCAGCTCCGGATCGTCGACGACCAGCCAGGCCGGTTCCGGCGGCAGCCCGCGCAGCATCGCGCGGGTCGTGAGACCCAGGCGCGCACCGGAATCCGCGACGACACCGGCCAGGAACCGGGCCGGGTCGGCGGGATCGACGGGGGCGAAGGCGGCGCCGGTGCGGGACACCGCCAGCAGTGCCAGCACCGATTCGGCGGAGCGCGGAATCGCCAGGGTCACCACGGTTCCCGGGCCGGCCCCGTGGTCGATCAGCTCCCGCGCCCAGCGCGCGGACTGCTGATCGAGTTCCCGGTAGGTCCAGCTGCGGTCGCCGTCGGACAGCGCGACCGCGTCCGAGCCGGCGTTGGCGCACAACAGATCCGGCAGCAGGCGGCGCTCGTCGGCGCGGGGACGACCGGCGGCGACCGGGGCAGGCGCCGGATCGAGGGTGTGCACCACCCGATCCGGTTCGGCGCCGAGGAAGCGGTGGAAGTACTCCAGGAAGGTACGGTGGTGCCAGGCCAGCGTCTCCGCCGAGTACAGCGCCGGATTGCCCTGCATGTCGATGCTGGCGGCGCGGGCATCCGGTCCCAGCTGGAATCCGTTGATCAGCAGGTCTTCCACCATGCCCAGCGACATCAGCCGGGCCTGCGCGGTCATCGCGCCCAGTTGCAGCTGCTCGATCATGCCGAGCGCGTTGAGCACCGGGCCGAATCCGCCGCGCACCACTTGCTGATCGCCGCGGTCGTAGAGCATGTCCTCGTAGCGATAGCGCTGATGCCGCAGCGCGCCGATCACCCGGGTCCGCACCTGTTCCACCGCGCCCGCGACGGTGCCGGTGCGAATTGCGCACAGCCGCAACGGAACCACGTTGGACACCGAACCCGCCGAACGGCGCAGCGCCGCCGACGCGCGCGCGGCCACCGGCAGCGACAGCACCACGTCCTCGTTACCGCTCATGGCGGCGAGGTAGCAGGCGAAGGCGGCGACGGTCAGCTCCGGGAAGCTGGCCCCGCTGCGCTCCTGCGCGGCCTCCAGGCGCAGCGCCGTCGCCTCCGGCAGGGTCGCCTCGATCCGGTGCGGACGCGGCATCGGCGCGGCGCGGCGGCCGGCCAGCCCGACCACCTCACCGCCACCGGACAACTGCTCGTGCCAGTACTCGCTGTCGGTGCGCGACCGCGACGAGTCCCGGTAGGCCCGTTCGTCGTCGAGCATCTCCGGCACCGTCATCGGCCGCGCGGTCGCGGTGATCCCGGTGCGCCACTTGGCCCGATGCTCGCCGGTGCGCATCGCGGTCAGCGCCCGCGCGGCGTCCTCGTCACCGAAGGAGGCCGGATCGACCGTCACGGCGTACAACTCGCTGGTGCGGCGCAGCACCGCGACCGTCCCGACCCCGTCGAGCACGATGTGATGGCTGCGCAGGTACAGCAGATGGTGGTCCGGGCCGACCCGGAACAGGGTGGCCAGCGACAGCCGATCGCGCAGCAGATCCAGCGGCAGCCGATAGTCGCGCTCCATGATCTCCGCGGCGGCCGCGACGGGATCGGGCCGCTCGCTGACGTCCTCGACCCGCGGCACGTCGAACGCGTTCGGGTCCAGGTACTGCCGCGGCTGCCCGTCGACCAGCCGGAAGCGCACGTGCGGGGACTGGAGTTCCCAGGCCGCCTGGGCGGCGCAGTGCCGCAGCAGATCCACGTCCATCCGGCCGACCATGTCGAGATACATGGCGATCGTGTTCGGGACGTCCGGATACAGCTGCTGGGCCACCCACCACCGCAATTGCGCGACCGACAGCGGATACTCGGCGCCGCCGCCGGCGGCGGGCCCGCCCGTCACCGGCTTCGCACCGTTGACGCACGGCATCCGATCGGCGAGGGTGACCGTCACCCCCGCCCCGCTGTCGCGCGGCCCGGCGCCGACCTCGCGCTCCGTGGCGACAACCGCTGTGGAGACCCGTGCACCCGGTGCGCCCTGCGGCGCGTCGTCAGCTCCCGTCACCATGCCTCCTCGCATGCGGAGAACACCTACAAGTACATATCCAGCAAATGAACGGCATACACGATGTAGCGGCGGGCTTTCGGCGACGCGCCCACGAAACGAGCACTCAGCCCAGGTTCTTCCCGTCCGGAACCGCAGAACACCAGCAGGCAAGCGCCGCCGATTCTATAGCTGATTTGTTGCCAAACTTCGGACCGGGCACGCAAATCGCCCGGCCGTGGCCCTGTCCCGGACGGCCGCGGGCGCCGCACCGAGCCCCGGCCAGGCGTCCGGCAGCGGCGGCGTACCCGCGGACCGCCGCCGCCATCCGCATCGAAACATCAAGGTCGACAACGATATTCACGACCGGGCGGCCGCCACCGCGGGTCCGGCGGCGGCACCCGGACCCGTCCGGCGACCCCGCGGCGGATGCCGGTGGTTCCCGCGACCACGCCCGCGACTCCGGGCGTGCCGGATTCACGGTGACACCGGCAGCGCGTCATTCACCGTCGCGGGCAGCGCGCAGACCCTCGATATCGAGCTTTGACATGGTGCGCATCGCGGCGCCGACTGCGGCGGCCCGGTCGCCGCTCAGCAGCGCGGGCAGCTCCGCCGGGACGATCTGCCAGGACAGGCCGTAACGGTCGATCAGCCAGCCGCAGGGGCCGGGCTTGCCGCCGTCGGCGGTCAGCGCGTCCCACAGCCGGTCCACCTCGCCCTGGTCCTCGACGATCACCTGCAACGAGGCCGCCTCGGAGAGCGCGTACGTGGGCCCGCCGTTGAGCAAGGCGACGGTGTGCCCCGCCAGCTCCAGCGACACCACGAACGCCGACCCGTCCGGATTGCGGCTGACCTCGGTGATCCGCGAATCCGGGATCAGCGCGGTGTAGAACTCGGCGGCCTCCTCGGCGCCGGCGTCGAACCAGAGAAAGGTGATGACGCTGGTCATGTGCTGCTCTCCTCGCGGATGTGGGGGAAGTCGGTCGAAACTACCGACGGCCCCGGCTGCCGGGATTCATCGGCCCGCGTCACCGCACAACATGTCCAGGGCGCTGCGGCTCGCCGCGTCGGCGGCCCGATAGATGACCACATAATGGTCCGGATGCTGCACCGGCACCAGCGACTCGAAGGCGACGGTGAATCGGCCCACCTCGGGATGCACGATGGTCTTCGCCCCGCTACCGTGCAGCCGGACATCGCGCTCGGCCCACATGTCCGCGAATTCGACACTGCCGGAGACGAATTCGTCGATCCGATCGGACAGTTCGCCATCGTCGGGATGGGCCGCCCAGGTGGCCCGCAGATCCGCGATGCACTCGCGCAGCCGCTCGTCGCGATCGGCGTAGCGATCGCGCAGTTCCGGATGGAACAGGAACAGCCAGATACCGTTGCGCTGACGCGGCGGCAGCTCGCCGTAATCCACGATGACCCGGGCCATCTCCGGATTCCAGGCCAGGATGTCGTTGCGGTGGTTGCGCACCAGCGCCGGCAACGGCGACAGCTCCGCGAGCAGCCGGACCAGCTCCGGCGGCGCGTGGTGCGCGAGGTGGACACAGCCCCGCCCAGGTCGCGCCGGCCTGGACACTCCAGAATCCCGCGGTGACGGCGCCGATCATCGGCGCGCGCACCGCTGCTCAACTGGAGGACGATCTCGGCGCGCTGGAGGTCGAGTTCGAGGCCGGTCACCTGGCCCGTCTCGACGCCGCGAGCGCCGTCGAACTCGGCTTCCCGCACGAATTCCTCGACCGGGCCATGACCCGCGCGGTCACCTTCGGCGACCTGAAGATCGAGGCCCGGCGCTGAGATGATGCCGGCAGCATCCCTCGGCCCGCACCGCCACACAACTCCGCACGGACCGCCCGGCGCACGGGATCGTGGCCCGAGAGCCGACGATGTCCGGTCGGTATTCATCCATGGTGAAACCGGGCGGGCTCCCGGAGCCGGGCCGCGCCGACACCGACGTGGCGGTCGATCTCACCGGATGTCGATGTTGTCAGCACCAGTGATAGTGACCGCCCCAGTGCGGACCGCAACCGTTCCAGTAATCACAGTCCCCGCCCCCGTGCCAGGACAGTTGCGACTGCTGATGCACGGGCACCTGGGCGAGGACCGGCCCGGCTACCGGCCCGGCGACCAGCCCACCGGCGGCCGCAACGAGAAACAGGCAAGTACACAGCTTTGATCTCATGTCGACACCCCTTCGGTATACATCTGAATATCAGGACCAGCAACGAGCGACGCCGAAGATTCGGCAACCTTCCAGCATACTCAGGTCGTGCGGCCGCGATCCCGGATGAGACCGAAATATGACGCGAGATCCGTGCGCGGTGTCTTCCCCCGGCGATCCGTGCGCGAGCCCAGGCTCGATGACAGCGCAACGTGCTGCGGATCAGCGCCGATCCCGTTGACACTGCAACGAGCCGCCACCTTCTCGCGGCCCTCGCATCCGCTGTGGCGAGCAGCTCACGACAACGGGACACCGGATCACCACGATCTTGCCGTCCTTGCGGGTGCAGGATGCTCTCACCAGGTCGAAAGATCCCGCACGGCATCGAGGACGCGGTCGGGCAGTGTGCGATCCGCAGCCCCGGAGCCCGGCCGATCGGCAGCGCACCGTGTCACGGCCGATCAGCCGGATGGCCTGCGCGGCTTCGGATTCACCGCGCTCAGGCGGCGGCGTCGAGCAGCATGCGAGCGGCGGTGTGGAACCGGTCGCAGAGCAGGCGGACGACGGCGGGGTGGGTCCCGACGGGTTCGGCGACGCCGTCGGCTCCTGCGGTGCGCAGACGCTGCTGGAACAGGCCGTCGGCGAGCAGGTAGGACGCGACGAAGATTCGTTTGCCGGTCGATTCACGAAGTCCGGCAACGACTTCGGGGACTCGCGGGCCGCCGGTGGCGATGGTGGCGACCGGCACGGTGGTGTGCAGCAGGTCGCCGAGCATCGCCGCCGCGCGCCGGACGTCGTGTCGCGCACGGGCATCCGAGGAACCGGCGGCGGCCAGCACCACCTCGTCGCCGGGCCGCCAACCGGCCGTGCGCAATCGGGCCCGCAGCACCCGCGCCAGCGCGAGGTCGGGGCCCATCGCCGGGGTGACCACCACGGCCGGATGCCCGCTGTCGGCCACCTCGCGCGGCACGTCCCGGTAGACGTGGTAGCCGGAGGCGAGAAAGGCCGGAACCAGCACGGCCGGAACCGAACCCAGATCGCGCAGCACTTCCGCCGGGGACGGGCCGAGGACGTCGACGAAGGCGGTGCGCACCAGCGGTGCCGGGCCGCCCGGGCAACCCAGTTCACGATCGACGGCCGCGGCGAGGTCGGCGATCATCTCCACGCCCCGGGTGCTCCTGGTGCCGTGCGCGACCAGGACCAGGGCGGGTGTGTTCACCAGACCCCCGCGACGGGCGCGAGCCGGTCGGGACGCAGCGACGGCCCGTATCCCACCGGCGGGCGCGGGCTGTCCTCGCCGCACTCGGCCGGATCCAGGGCCAGGCGGTAGCCCCGTTTCACCACGGTCTGAATGGCTTTCGGCGAACCGAGGCCGGCGCGCAGGCGGGCGATGCCGGTCTCCACCGCGTGGGTGTCGTCACCGCCGCCGGGCAGGGCGGACAGCAGGTCCGCGCGTGACACCACCCGGCCGGGCTGCCGGGCCAGCGACCGCATCAGGGCCATCGGCGCGGGGGCCAGCTGCCGGACAGTGCCGTCCACCACCACGCAGCCGCCGCGCACGCTCAGCACATGCCCGCCGGCGTGAATCCGGTTGGCGCGCCGAGGAAGTTCCTCGGCGACGTGCCGGGCCAGCGCGCCCAGCCGGGCGCGGCCGGGGGCGGTGGTCGAGACCCCGAGCTCCTCCAGCGGCGCCGCGGTGATCGGGCCGACGCAGGCGGGCAGCACCCGGGTGCGGAAGGCGTGCACGACGGCGTCCAGCAGCCCGGTTTCCTTGGCGCGCATCAGCAACGAGGCCACCGCCGGGGCGCTGGTGAACGTCACGCAGTCCAGCCCGAAGGTGACGATCGCCTCGATCATCCGGTCCATCGGCTGCCGATCCTCCGGCGGCACCCAGCGATACACCGGCACCGGCACGACATCCGCTCCAGCGCAGCGCAATACCTCGCAGAAGTCGGGCACCGGTTCCCATTCGGTGGTGGCGCCGTGCAATTGGACCGCGATGCGCACACCCTCGACGCCCTCGCCGAGCAGATGGTCGAGCACCTCGGCCGAGGACTCCGAGGCCGGCGACCACTCCTCACGCAGTTCCGCGGCGCGGATGGCGCCCTTGGCCTTCGGCCCGCGCGCGAGCAGGCGGGTGGAGCCCAGCGTGCTGCGCAGATTCTCGGCCAGGCCCCAGCCCTCCGCGGCCTCCATCCAGCCGCGGAACCCGATGCCGGTGGTGGCGACCGCCACCTGCGGCGGATCGGCGACCAGTTGCCGGGTCACCCGTTCCAGCTCGGTGTCGTCGGCCAGCGGGATGATCCGGATCGCCGGGGCGGCGAGGATGGCCGCACCCCGGCGGGACAACAGGGTGGCCAGTTCATCGGCGCGACGCGCGGCGGTCACGCCGATGGTGAAGCCGTCCAGTTCGTCGGTCATGGTCGTTCTGCCTGGCTCTCCGGCTCGATCGCCTCGTTCGAAACAGTGACGACCCCGTCGGCCACCTGCACCGCATGCACCGGCAGCGCGACCGCCTCGTCGTCCAGGCAGCGCCCGTCCAGCAGCGAGAACGCCTGCTTCAGCAGCGGCGATGCCACGATAGGCACCCCACCGCGGTCGCCGACGATGCCGCGCGAGATCACCGCGGCCCGGCCGAACGGGTCGATATTACCGACGGCGTACAGCGAACCGTCCGGCAGTAGGAACAGGGCGGCCTGCCGGCCGCCTTTCAGCAACACCGCCACACCGCGGCCGGGAATCAGATAGTCGAGCCGGCAGGCTCGGGTCCAGCCGGTGGTGGTGACCGGCGCGGGCACGGTCGTATCGATCACGGTCATCGGTAACTCTCCTCCGAACGCCCTTACCTAGTTGGTACCGGCGCGCTGTTTCCAGGCGATTACGCGCCTATTTCCCCTGCATGGCCCCAGCCGGGTCGGATGTGACCCGAGTCTCACCGGCTCCGGCACTTCCGGACAATCCAGGCATATCGAGTAGGACGGGCACCTTGCGCTCCCCGCTGTCGTCGAACGCGATGGTCGGGTCGGGCTCGTCGGGAGCGTTCACGAAGGACACGAACCGCGACAGTTTCGCGGGATCGTCGAGCACCGCCGCCCACTCGTCCCGGTAACCGGCGACATGCCGGTCCATCGCCGCCTCCAGCTCCGCGGCGATGCCGAGCGAGTCCTCGCAGACCACCGCCTTCAGATACTCCAGTCCGCCCTCCAGCGCCTCCTGCCACGGCGCGGTGCGCTGCAAGCGATCGGCGGTGCGGATGTAGAACATCAGGTAGCGGTCGATGTACCGGATCAGCGTCTCGTCGTCGAGATCACCGGCCAGCAGCACCGCGTGCCTGGGGGTCAGGCCGCCGTTGCCGCCGACGTACAGGTTCCAGCCGTGCTCGGTGGCGATGACGCCGACATCCTTGCCGCGGGCCTCGGCGCATTCGCGGGCGCAGCCGGAGACGGCCAGCTTCAGCTTGTGCGGCGAGCGCAGCCCGCGGTACCGCTTCTCCAGCAGCACCGCCATGCCGACGGAATCCTGCTGGCCGTAGCGGCACCAGGTGGAGCCGACGCAGCTCTTCACCGTGCGCAGCGCCTTGCCGTAGGCGTGCCCGGACTCCATGCCGGCGTCGACGAGCCGCTGCCAGATCAGCGGCAGCTGCTCCACCCGCGCGCCGAACAGGTCGATGCGCTGGCCGCCGGTCACCTTCACGTACAGCCCGAAATCCTTGGCGATGCTGCCGATCTCGATGAGCTGATCGGCGGTGACCTCACCGCCGGGCATCCGCGGCACCACCGAATAGGTGCCGTTCTTCTGCATGTTGGCCAGGAAGTGGTCGTTGGTGTCCTGCAACGCCGCCTGCTCACCGTCCAGGATGTGCTCGCTGGAGGTGGAGGCGAGGATCGAGGCCACCGCCGGCTTGCAGATATCGCAGCCCATGCCGCGGCCGTGCCGGCCGATCAGCTGCGAGAAGGTGCGGATGCCGGTGCTCGCCACGATGTGGAACAGCTCCTGCCGTGACTGGTCGAAGTGCTCGCACAGCGCCTTCGACATCGCCACGCCGGACTGTTCCAGCAGCTTCTTCAGCATGGGAACGCAACCACCGCAGGAGGTTCCGGCCTTGGTGCAGCTCTTGATCGCCGGCACGTCGCAGGCGCCGTCGTGGATCGCGCCGACGATGGCGCCCTTGCTCACGTTGTTGCAGGAGCAGATCTGCGCCTCGTCGGGCAGCGCGTCGGCGCCGAGTTCGGCCCCGGCCGGTGAGATCAGCGCCGCCGGTTCGGCGGGCAGTTCGCTGCCCACCAGCGGCCGCAGCGCCGCGTAGGCCGACGCGTCACCGACCAGGATGCCGCCGAGCAGGGTCTTGGCATCGTCGGAGACAACGAGTTTGGCGTAGGTGCCGCGGGCCGCGTCGTGCAGCACCACCGACAGCGCGCCCGCGGTGACGCCGTGCGCGTCGCCGAAGCTGGCCACGTCGACGCCGAGCAGCTTCAGCTTGGTCGACATGTCGGCACCCGGGAATTCGCCACTGCCGCCGAGCAATCGGTCCGCGGCGACCTCCGCGGTCGAATAGCCCGGGGCCACCAGGCCGTAGCAGCTGCCCTCGACCGCGGCCACCTCGCCGACGGCCCAGATGTGCGGATCGGAGGTCCGCATGCCGAGATCGGTGATCACGCCACCTCGCGGGCCGACCTCCAGACCCGCGTCGCGGGCGAGTTGGTCGCGCGGCCGGACGCCCGCCGAGAAGACCAGCAGCGCGGCGTCGATCACCGTCTCGTCCGAGAGCGTGATCCGAAGTCCCGCACCGTCTTCCACCGCCTCGACGGACGAGGTGCCGACGCCGGTGTGGATGTGCAGGCCGAGATCGCGCACCAGCCCCGCGAGGATGGCGCCGCCGCCCTCGTCGACCTGGGCCGGCATCAGCCGGGTGTTGTACTCGACGACGTGCGGGGTCAGCCCGAGCAGCCGCAGCGCGTTGGCGGCCTCCAGCCCGAGCAGCCCGCCGCCGACGACCACGCCGACCGCGCCGGGCCCGGCGGCCTGTGCGGCGGCCCGGATACCGTCGAGATCGTCGATGGTCCGGTACACGAAGCAGCCCGGCAGATCGTGGCCCGGCACCGGCGGCACGAACGGGTACGAACCGGTGGCCAGCACCAGGGCGTCGTAGCCGACGATGTCGCCGGTGGAGGTGGTGACCTTGCGGGCGGCGGGGTCGACGCTGTCGGCCCGCACCCCCACCCGTAGATCCACCAGATCGTCACCGGCGTACTCGTTGCCGGGCAGGGCCAGCTGCCCGGCATCCCAGCTGCCCACGTAGGACGACAGTCCGACCCGGTCGTAGGCGGCGTACGACTCCTCGCCGAGGACCACCACCTGCCAGTGGCCGTCCGCGTCGCGAGCGCGCAGCGCCTCCACGAACCGGTGGCCGACCATGCCGTGACCGGCGACGACCACGGTCCTGCGGCGGCCGGGTTCCACTGTGGCGTTCATGCTCTGTCCTCTGTGGGTCGAAAGTGGATCGGGTCGGCTCTCGGTCAGTGCGCGGTGTCCGGCACAGCCGTTGCGCCGCTGCGGGATTCGGCCTCCAGCACCAGCGTCTCGGCGGCGCTGACCACCGTGCCCGGGACGGGAACCTCGACGACCTCGAGGGCCGTGGCGCGGCCGCTGGGCCGGCGCAGGAACACCGCCCAGCAGACCACCGCGCAGAGCAGGTAGAACGCGGTGAACACCCAGAACGCCGTGGTGGCCGACTTGGTCGCGGAGTACGAGGAGCGCAGCACCAGGTTGATGCCCACGCCGCCGAGCGCACCGATCGCGCCGACGACACCGATCAGGGCGCCGGAGGTGTTCTGCGACCAGGCCGCGCGGGCGGCCGGATCCAGTTGCAGGCTGTGCGATTTCGCCTCGAACACGGACGGGATGATCTTGGTGACCGCGCCGTTGCCGATCCCCGACACCACGAACAACGCGATGAAGCCGATCACCAGGGCCACCATCACGCCGCCCTTGGGCGCGTGCTTGTGCCCGTCGGCGACGGCGCTGGCCGACGCGACCACGATCGCGGACACGGTCATCGCGAGGAAGGTGTACAGCGTGACCTTGCTGCCACCGATGCGGTCGGCCCACTTGCCGCCGTACGGCCGCGACAGCGAACCGAGCAGCGGCCCGATGAACGCGATCTGCGCGGCGTGCAGCGCGGCCGCGGGCACCTTCGCGCCACCGGCGATGAAACCGATCTGGAGCACCTGGCCGAAGGCGAACCCGTAACCGATGAACGAACCGAAGGTGCCGATGTAGAGGAAGGCGATGGCCCACGACTGCGGCACCTTCAGCGCGGTCAGCATGAAGCGGTAATCGGCCTTCTGATTGCGCACGTTGTTCATGTTCAGCGCGGCGCCGACCGCCGCCAGCACGATCAGCACCAGATACACCAGGCAGACCACCGAGGCGTGCCCGTAGGCGCTGCCCATCGCGGCGATGACGGCCAGGCCGATCAGCTGGATCGCCGGCACGCCGATGTTGCCGCCGCCGGCGTTCATGCCCAGCGCCCAGCCCTTGCGCCGCTGCGGGTAGAACACGTTGATATTGGCCATCGAGGAGGCGAAATTGCCGCCGCCGAGCCCGGCGAAGGCCGCCACGATCAGGAAGGTCGTGTACGAGGTGTGCGGCTGGTTGATGAAATACAGCGTCAGCAGCGTCGGGATCAGCAGCGCCAGCGCGCTGAAGATGGTCCAGTTGCGGCCGCCGAACTTCGCGGTGGCCACGGTGTAGGGAACTCGCAGCACACCGCCGACCAGGGTCGGAATCGCGCCGAGGAAGAATTTGCCGGCCGGATCGATGTGGAACACGTCGGTGGGCATGAACAGCACCATCACCGACCAGACGGACCACACCGAGAACCCGATGTGCTCGGCGAACACCGACCAGATCAGGTTGCGGCGCGCGATGGCCTCACCGCCCGCCTCCCAGGCTTCGACATCCTCGGCGTCCCAATGGTCTATGTCGTGATTGCGTGGCAGCGTGGACAACTCGGGCCTCCTGAAATCCGGTTGCCCCACGGTAGGAAACGGGTATTGCCGCGATGCTGCGCGAAATCACCGGTGAGTCAACGGTTGCTCACCCGGATTCGGGGGCGCCGGTGAGGGAGCGGCCATTGTTTCGCCTGTGTGACACCGACGTTTCCGTGCGTCAGGAAATGCCGACAGTGCCACGGCGGATCGGTGAGGTGCGCGAATTCCTGTGTTCTCGCCCACATTCGATGGCGCTCGACTGCCATATTGCCCCCGGCCTCACCGCTCGGCAAGTCCGGCGCTGAGCCCTCCGCGCGCCGTCCGATCGGGCGTCAGCGGGCGGCGACGACGTGCAGGGTGTCCTCCAGCAACCGCGGTTTGCACGCCTGCCACCCGGCCACCAGCAGCACCACCTGCACCGCCGCCAGCAGGGCGAACGGCGCCACCCAGCCGCCGGTGATCCCGTGCAGCACCCCGAACAGCAGCGGGCCGACACACGCGACGGTGTAGCCGACGCCCTGGGTGAAGCCCGACAACGCGGCCGATCCGGCCTGGGTGCGACTGCGCAGATTGATCAGCGTGAGCGCGAGCGGGAAGGTGCTCGGCCCCAGCCCGAGCAGCAGCACCCACACCAGCGGCGCCGCCATCGGCGCCAGCAGCAGACCCGCGAAGGACGCGAAATAGCAAGCGACACAACCGATCACCAAGACGAACGGATTGCGCATCCGAGCGGCCAGCGGCGGTGCGGTCAGCGCCGACAGC
Organism: Nocardia sp. alder85J; assembly: GCF_020176955.2. GTDB lineage: Bacteria > Actinomycetota > Actinomycetes > Mycobacteriales > Mycobacteriaceae > Nocardia. Next base: position 338,775 of record NZ_JAIUCZ020000002.1, on the reverse strand, counting down.
AGGCCGACCAGGGCGAAGATGCCGACCATGCTGCCACCGAAGGCAGCGCCGGCCCCGGCATCGGTGAAGATCTTCGGCAGCCAGGTGAACATGGCGTAGGTGGTCAGCGAGGTCATACCGAACATGCCGGCCATCCCCCACGCCACCGGCGAGCGCCACACCGCGCCGACAGGCGGGGTCACCGGAGCGAGCTCCGCATTCGTCCCAGGAGCGAGCTCCGCATTCGTCCCAGGAGCGAGCTCCGCATTCGCCCCAGCAGCGAGCTCCGCATTCGCCCCAGCAGCAAGCGCCGCATCGGGCCTCGTTCCCGGCCCCGGGGCGGGCACCGCGTCCAGCGCCGTGCGGTCCACCAGATCCCGGCCCCTGCGACGGCGCAGCACCCCCAGCCACGGCAGTACCGCCACGAACGCGAGCAGCGCCCACATTCCCAGCGACACCCGCCAGCCGTGCGCCTGCGCCACCGGCACCGCGACCAGCGCCGGCACCACCGTGCCCAGCTGCACCATGGTGATGTAGACCGAGCTCAGCACCGCGAGCCGATCCGAGAAGTATCGCTTGACCAGCGGCGGGATCACCACGTTGCCGACACCCATGCCGGCCAGGGCCAGCGCCGAGAAGCCCAGCAGCTCAACGGTTTCCGGCACCACGGCCCGGATCACCTGTCCGGCCCCGGCGGCCAGCATCGCCGCCAGCACCGTACGCTCCGGCCCCAGCCGCCGCACCAGGATCGGGGTGAGCAGCCCGGCGAGGGCGAACATGGCGGTCGGGATCATCCCGAAGACGCCGACGATGCCCGTCGAATAGCCGATGTCGTCGCCGATCCGCTCGGCCAGCGGTGTGAACGCGGTGACGGCGGTGCGCAGGTTGAGCGCCGAGAGCACGATCGCGACCAGGACGAGTACCCGCCCCTCACGGAGAGCGGGGCGGGTCAGGGCAGGGGAGGTCCGGCGATCGGCGGTTACGGTCACGTAAAAATCATAGGATGATTGGACGACCTGAAGCAACGGATTTCCCGCACGGTAGGCTGTGACGCGTGCAACCCGTCCGCCGCACCAGCCTCATCGCGCAGGTCACCGAGCAGCTGCGCGCCGAGATCCGCTCCGGCAGCTGGCCGGTCGGCTCCCGCATCCCCACCGAACCGGAGCTCACCGAGCTGACCGGCACCGGTCGCAACACCGTGCGCGAGGCCGTCCAGGCCCTCGTGCACGCCGGCATGCTGGAACGACGGCAGGGCTCGGGCACCTACGTCATCGCCATCTCGGATCTCGGTGGCACGCTGGCCAAATACTTCGCCGACGCCCAGGCGCGCGATGTCCTCGAACTGCGGCAGGCGCTGGACACCACCGCCGCCCGGCTGGCCGCCCAGCGCCGCGACAACACCGATATCGCCTCGCTGCGACAACTGCTGGAGGACCGCCGCCGGGCCTGGGACGAAACCGGTGTCGAGGCACTGGAAATCGACGTGCAGCTGCACCGGGCCATCGTGGTCGCCAGCCACAACGCGGTGTACCTGGAGTTCTACGATTCGCTGCTGCCGGTGATCGAACAGGGCATCCGGGTCAACATCGCCCGCGCCCTCGGCCCGTACCACAAGGAGCACACCGAACTCGTGCAAGCGGTGATCGACGGTGACCCGGACCGGGCCGCGCGGGCCGCCAATTGCTTCCTCGGCCTGCTGATCTCGGAATACAACGACCGCTAGACCATCAGGCGGACCATATCGGCGGTGCGGGCCAGCCCCGCGAACGCCTCCGGGGTGGAACGCGGATGCAGCGCGTGCACCGCGAGCCGGAACATGACCGCGCGCAACAACATCTGCGGCCACTCCGGCAGATCGGTCCAGCGCCGCAGCAGGCCGTCGTCGGCGCCGCCCCAGGACAGCGCGTCGACCACGATCACCCCCGCGGCCCAGGGGGCGGGCCGCCAATACGGGGTGATGTCGGTGAGGCCGGGCCCGTCGTCGCCGGCGAACAACACCGTCCCGAACAGGTCGCCGTGCACCAGCTGCGGCGGCGTGTGCACCGGCTTGCGCAGGGTGGACAGCTGCGTCAGCATCTGCAGGCTGCGCCGGCCGTCCGGCGAGGTAGCCGGTTGCATGCCACCGAGTTTCAGGGTGCGCAGCGGCACCGGTTCCCAGGCCGCCCGGTCGGCGGCGGCGAAGACGTCGACATCCGCCCACGGCGCGACCGGCGGCTGCGACAGGAACCGGGGGCGCTCCAGCGCCGCGGTCGCCCGGTGCAGCCGCAGCGACACCGACACCACCTCGTCGTGCCGGGCGTCCGGCATGCCGTCCAGGTAGGTGTCCGCGCGCCAGCCCGACACCACGTAGCGGCCGTCGGTGGCACGCACCGGGCGGGCCAGGCGCAGGCCGTCGACCTTCAGGTTCTCGCGCACCTTCGCCGACCAGGCCGCGCGGGCGTGGTCGGCCACCGGGCTCAGCACCACGTCACCGCAGCGCCATCCGCCCTCCCAGTCGCCGAGCGCGACCGGCGTCACCTCGCGAAGCCCGAACGTGCCGCGCACGTGCTCGGGAGGTTCCACAGAAGTCACGGACCGTACCGTATCCCGGACGCCTGTCCATCCACGGTAGCCGCGCCGGGCTGCTACCGCGGGGGCGTCAGTACACCGGCAGCGACGGGTCGACCTGGTTGGCCCAGGCCAGGATTCCGCCCTGCAGGTGGGTGGCGTCGGAGAAGCCGGCCTGTTTGAGCGCGGCCAGCGCCTCGGCCGAGCGCACGCCCGACTTGCAGTGCAGCACGATCGGGCGGTTCTGCGGCAGTTCCGACAGGGCCTCCCCGGAGAGGATGCGGTCCTTGGGGATCAGGGTGGCGCCCTCGATCCGGACGATGTCCCATTCGACCGGCTCGCGCACGTCGATGATCGCCACGTCCTTGCCGGCGTCGAGCATGTCCTTCAGCTCGCGCGCGGTGATCGTGGAGCCGATCGCGGCGGCCTGGCCCTCCTCGGACACCACCCCGCAGAAGGCGTCGTAGTCGATCAGTCCGGTGATCGGCTCCCGGGCCGGATCGCGGCGCAGCTTGATGGTCCGGTAGTTCATGTCGAGTGCGTCGTAGACCATCAGCCGGCCCAGCAGCGACTCGCCGATACCGGTGATGAGCTTGATGGCCTCGGTGACCATGACCGAGCCGATCGACGCGCACAGCACACCCAGCACGCCGCCCTCGGCGCAGGACGGGACCATGCCCGGCGGCGGGGCCTCCGGGTACAGATCGCGGTAGTTGATGCCGCGACCGTCCGGGGCGTCCTCCCAGAACACCGAGACCTGGCCCTCGAAGCGGTAGATCGAGCCCCACACGTACGGCTTGCCGGCCAGCACGGCGGCGTCGTTCACCAGATAGCGGGTGGCGAAATTGTCGGTGCCGTCGACGATCAGGTCGTAGTCGCGGAACAGCTCCACGGCATTGTCCGGCTCCAGCCGGATCTTGTGCAGCTGCACAGTGACATTGGAATTGATCTCCACGATGGAATCGCGCGCGCTGTCGGCCTTGCTGCGGCCGATATCGGATTCACCGTGAATGATCTGCCGTTGCAGATTCGACGAGTCGACCTCGTCGAATTCCACGATGCCCAGCGTGCCGACGCCCGCGGCCGCCAGGTACAGCAGCGCCGGCGAGCCCAGCCCGCCCGCGCCGATCACCAGGACCTTGGCGTTCTTCAAACGTTTCTGCCCATCGACACCGACATCGGGGATGATCAGATGCCGGCTGTAGCGGGCGACCTCGTCCCTGGTCAGCTCCGCGGCAGGCTCCACCAGGGGCGGCAGGGTTGCTGGTGACACGTTTCTCGGACTCCTCGAATCGACTTCGTTCGGCGCACGTGGCTGTGAACGCCACACGTGCAACGCCACGAATCGGATCGTTCTTCCCCACCATGGTGCCGCACGGCTAGTTGCGCGGATACGGCCAGGGGTTGAAGCGGCACTTCTTGCCGTCCATGGGCACCACGCCCTCGGGATCGAGGGCCGCGATGTCGTCGTTGGCGACGCCGAAGGTCTGCTGCATCATCACCGGCGCCAGCCCGCCGTCGCTGCCGCACGGCTGGTGGTCGTGATAGCCGATGGCGTGCCCGACCTCGTGATTGATCTGGTACTGGCGGTACGAGCCGACATCCCCGTCGAAGGCCACCGCGCCGCGCACCCAGCGCACGTCGGAGAGCACCACGCGGCCGTCGTCGGAGTTGTAGCAGGACGAGTCGATGGGGATCTCGAAACCGCAGAGCTGCCGGGTGGTCTGCCGCGAGGCGAGTGAGATCCGGAAGTCGGGGGTGCCGCCGGCGATGCGCTGGAAACCGAAGCGGGGATCGTGGATCCAGCTCTTCGGATTGGCCAGCGTCGCCTCCACCATGGTCGCGACGGATTCGTCGCCGCCGATGTCGGAGGTGTCGACGCCGTTCTCCACCTCGAGGGTGTAGGTGAACAGATGGGTCTGCGCCGCGCCCACCTGCGGGGTGACCCCGGGGACGAGATGCCAAGTGCCCGCACCGGACTCGGTGTACGGGCCGCCGGCGGGCAGCGAGCCGGACAGCCTGCCGGCGAAACTGCCGTCGCCCTTGGGCGGTGCGCCGATGATGCCGGCCTTGTCGGCGTGCCCGCTGAGCCGGCCCACCGCGGGCGCCGCGGCCGCACCGGGCTGATCCACCCCGCGCACCGCGTCGACCACCACCAGCACCGTGATCACCGACAGCACCGGTAGCGCGTAGGCCCGCCACCCGTAGGTGGCGACGAATCGGCGTAGCCGGCCCGGCTTCGCGACGTCCGGTTCCGGCAGATCTTCCGGCAGTGGGTCCCAGCGCGCTTGCAGCGGTTCCCCAGGCGGGCAATACCCGGCCGGGTCCGGTGCCCGTTGGTCGGTCACCCCCTCAGAGTCTCACAACCAGCGGCGTCGCATTCCGGCACCCGGCCCTCGATGCGCTACGGTGGCACCTTTCCCCGCGGAAATGCGACATATGCCGCAATCACAGTTACTGGCCGATTGCCAATGGCCGGGGCCGTCGAGCGTCCCGAACACCGCCGTAACCCACACCGCCGGACACCTCGATGCCGTAAGCTGCGGCCGCGGTGGCCTCGAGCACCAGCGCGGCGTCACCTCATGCGGGTATTGTTCATGGGATACCCCCTGGAGAATCTGCAAGGGTTGGCACCCACCAACGGGAAAGATTTGGGAGAAGCGAAATGACCGACCTCGTGGACCGGGGGACATCGCATCGACTGTCGTCCGAGGCCATGGCTCCGAACAAGCGCGGTACGCGCCTGCCCCGCGACGCGCGGCGGGCACAACTGCTAGCGGCGGCCAGCGAGGTCTTCGTGCTACGCGGCTACCACGCAGCGGGCATGGACGAGATCTCGCAGTGCGCGGGTGTCTCCAAACCCGTGCTGTACCAGCACTTCTCCAGCAAACTCGAACTGTACCTGGCGGTGTTGCAGAGCTACATCGACGTGCTGGTCTCCAGCGTGCGGCAGGCGCTGCGCTCCACCACCGACAACCGGCAACGGGTGCGCGCGGCGGTACAGGCGTACTTCGACTTCGTCGATCACGAGACGCAGGGCTTCCGGCTGGTCTTCGAATCCGATCTGACCAGCGAGCCGCAGGTGCAGCGCCGGGTGGAGCAGGCCACCGAGGCCTGTGTGGACGCGGTGTACGACCTGGTGTCGCACGATTCCGGACTGGACCCGTACCGGGCCCGCATCCTGGCCGTGGGGCTGGTGGGGGCGAGCCAGATCACCGCCCGCTACTGGCTGGAGGCCGACCGCCCCATCCCGAAGGAGGAGGCGGTCGACACCACGGTCGCGCTGTGCTGGGGCGGGCTGTCGCACGTGCCCACCCGCGGCCCCGGGCAGCGGGACTAGACGGCGGCGAACCCGACCCGGCCGCTGGTGGTGCTGCCGATCTCGATGTAGGCGACCTTGGCGGCCTGGATCAGGTACTTGCGGCCCTTCTCGTCGACCAGCGTCAGCACACCGCTGCCGCTGCTCAGCGCTCCGGACACCGCCGACTCGACCTCTTCCTGGGTCTGCGAGCTCGCGATGACGAGTTCGCGCGGGCTATCCGCAATGCCGATCTTGACCTCCACGGCCAACCTCCTACTAGGTGTGCTTGGTGTCCAGTTGCTGGTTCGTCCCAGGCTAGTGCAGTGGCGGGGCGGGCCGTTATCGGCGCAGGTGCGCTGTCAGCGAACGGATCCCGCGCCGCGTGGGCGGGGCCGGATCAGGCCAGCCCCAGCGCCCGCATGCGCTCGGTGTGGCGGGTCTGCATGTGATCGAACAGCGCCGCGATGCCGTTCAGGTCGCCGGAGACGCCGAGGACCAGTTCGGTCAACTCGTCGCGCTGGGCCATCACGTACTGGGCCTGGGTGATCGCCTCCCCGAGCAGCCGACGGCCCCAGAGGGTGAGCCGGTCGCGCTCGGAGCGGCTCACCGCGACCGCGCGGCGGACCTCCTCGACCACGAATTCGGAGTGGTTGGTCTCGGCGAGCACGTCGCGGACCACACTCGACACCTCGGGGGCCAGCGAGGCGGCCAGAATCGTGTAGAAATCGGCGGCGATGCCGTCGCCGACGTAGAACTTGACCATCGACTCCAGCCATGTCGACGGGTCGGTGGAGCCGTGATAGGCGTCCAGCGCGCGCACGAACGGCGCCATCGCGTCGAAGGCGTCGACCCCGCGCGCGGCGAGCGCCTGCTCCAGAGTCTGGAAATGTTCCATTTCGGCGGCGGCCATCTTGGCCGCCGCCACCTTCCCGCGCAGCGTCGGCGACAGCTTGGCCTCCTCGGCCAGCCGATAGAACGCCGAGATCTCGCCGTAGGCGAGCACGGCGAACAGATCGGTGACGCCGGGATGGTCGGCGGGGATGCGGGCTTCGGGTTCGTCGGACAGGGGCGGCGCGGCCGGCGGGTTCACTCCCATACCGTCCACCCTAACCGCCGGTACCTCGCCCCGGCACCCCGGCAGGGCCGCCGGAATTCGCGAAATGCAGCGAATTCCCGTGCGCCACAGCATCGCCACCGTGCTCCGCGCGGGACAGTTACCGTGCGCGGCGAGCGGCTGTCACCGACAGTCGCGGGAACCCGATCCGGAGCCGCTCGCAAAACCGCCCCTCATTTGCGGGTGGCGGAAATCGGGTGCGGAAAGTTATCACGCTACAATCTCCATGGGCAACGAAAATTTCGGCTCACAGACGCCGGCTCGCCGATCGAGCCGGAGCAGCCGAGCAGGGGTTGATCGTTACCCGCGAAAATGTGCGCGCACCAGATCCGCGACACCGTCGCGCCGCGCCGGCCGGCGCCCTTCACCGGGCCCGTTGCGCCGGACCGCGGCGCCCGCCGCCCAGCGTGGTTGCCCCGAGGCACCGCGTGCGGCCGGCACGAATGCCGGGAACGGCACAGGCGGGAGAACCGCCGGATCCGTGGTACGCCCTGGTGGCAAGCCGTCCGATCGTGGACCGGCCGCCGTCGGTGCTCCCCACACCTCGTGCGCGCGAGATGCGAGAACACGAGGAAGGCACGAACCTGAGCAAGATCACCATCGAACCGGAGCCCGGTCTGACCGACACGCTGCTGACAGCGGAACTCGACCCGACTCACACCGCACCCACCTTCGCCGAGCTGGGCGTTCGCCCGGAGATCGTCCGCGCACTGGGCGAGATCGGCATCGAACGCACCTTCGCGATCCAGGAACTCACCCTGCCGCTGGCCCTGGCCGGCGAGGATCTCATCGGCCAGGCCCGCACCGGCATGGGCAAGACCTACGGTTTCGGCGTGCCGCTGCTGCACCGGGTGGCCACCACCGGGTCCGGCACCACGCCGCTGGACGGCACGCCGCGGGCCCTGGTCATCGTTCCCACCCGCGAACTGTGCATCCAGGTCACCGACGACCTCGAGAAGGCCGCCAAATACCTCAGCAGCAGCGCCGGCCCGCTGCGGGTGACCTCGATCTACGGTGGCCGCCCCTACGAGTCCCAGATCGCCGCGCTGCGCTCCGGCGTCGACGTGGTGGTCGGCACCCCCGGCCGTCTGCTGGATCTGGCCGAACAGCAGCACCTGATCCTCGGCAAGGTCGGCGTGCTGGTGCTCGATGAGGCCGACGAGATGCTCGACCTGGGCTTCCTGCCCGATATCGAGCGCATCCTGACCATGGTGCCGGAGAACCGCCTGAGCGGTCAGGGCCCGGAGGCGGCAGCCCGCGTAACCACGGAGGGCACCCGTTCAGGCGGCATCAGATACCGCCAGACCATGCTGTTCTCGGCCACCATGCCCGGCCCGATCATCACGCTGGCCCGCACGTTCCTGCACAAGCCGACGCACATCCGGGCCGAGGAGCCCAGTGATTCGGCCGTGCACGACCGCACCGCGCAGTTCGTCTATCGGGCGCACGCGCTGGACAAGAGCGAGTTGGTCGCGCGCATCCTGCAGGCCGAGACCCGCGGCGCCACGATGATCTTCACCCGCACCAAGCGCACCGCGCAGAAGGTCGCCGACGACCTCGCCGAGCGCGGTTTCGCCGTCGGCGCGGTGCATGGCGATCTGGGCCAGGTGCAGCGCGAGAAGGCCCTGGACAAGTTCCGCAAGGGCAAGATCGACGTGCTGGTCGCCACCGACGTGGCCGCCCGCGGCATCGACATCGACGACGTCACGCACGTGCTGAACTACCAGTGCCCGGAGAACGAGAAGACCTACGTGCACCGCATCGGCCGCACCGGCCGGGCCGGGCGCACCGGCGTCGCGGTCACCCTGGTCGACTGGGACGAGCTGAACCGCTGGGCTTCGATCGACTCCGCCCTGGGCCTCGGTATTCCGGAGCCGGTCGAGACCTATTCGCGCTCGCCGCACCTGTTCTCCGAACTCGGCATCCCCGAGGGCGTCACCGGCGTGCTGCGCCGCACGCCGCAGCGCGAGGAGGACGCCGTGGTGGTGGAGCGCGAGCCCCGCGCCACCCGCGCCCGCTCGCGGCGCCGCACCCGCGGCGGCCAGCCGATCGATCAGCCGGAGGGTATCGAGCCCACCGACCAGGTGCGCACCGACGCGGATGACGCCGCCGTCGACCCGGAGGGCACGGACAAGCCCCGTCGTCGCCGTCGCCGCCGCCGCACGGGCAGCGAGGCGGAGGATGTCACCGCCGTGGAGACGGGTGCGGACACCGACGCCGGCACCGTCGACACCGACGGCGACGAGGACATCACCGCCGAATCCGACGGTGAGGCCGCGGACAAGCCGGCCCGTCGCCGGCGTCGCCGCCGCAAGCCGGCCGGCGCTGACGACGCCGACACCGCGGCCGAGGCCGACACCACCGTCGCCGCCTCCGCCTGATCCGAACGACGACGCTGCCCCGGACCACTCGATCCGGGGCAGCGTCGTCCCCGCACTCCCCCACGGCGCCCGACACGATCCGCCGAGGTCGCCCGCGCTGCCGCGGGGTCGGCTCGGACGCTGTGCCGTACGACTGCGGGGCGGGGCCGGTCGGCGCGGTCATGACGATGCGGTGTCGGCCGAGTCCGGGTGAACGGCGGCATTCGAAGACCGGGGCGGGATCGGATAGGCTCGCTGACGTGCTCGTACCCGAACGGCGGACGCGCGCCGACCTCGTTGCCGCAGCCGTGATCGCCGTCGTCGTGGTGGTCCTGGTGGTCGTCGTGTGGGCGAAAAGCGATGCGCGCGCGACGGTCTCCGAGCCGGCGGGGCGTGCCGCGGCCCCGGCGGCCGCGGCCGAGCGGCTGCCGCAGTCGCTACACGAGCTGTGGCATGCGCCCGACGGCGCGGCCGATCGTGCGCTGGCGGTCAGCGGGGTCGCCGTGACGGCCGACGACGGGACGCTCACCGGCCACGATCCGGTGACCGGTCACCAACTGTGGAAGTACCAGCGGGACATGCCGCTGTGCGGCGCGGAGACCCAGTACGGCGCGGTGATCGCCACCTACCGGGACCGCCGGGGGTGCAGTCAGACCACGCTGCTGGCCGCCGACACCGGGGCGCGGCGCACCGCGCGCAGCAGTTTCATGGACCAGCAGGTGATCTTCTCGATGGACGGCACGTACACCGTCGCGCAGGGGCCGGACCGGCTGGAGGTGTGGCGCTCGGATCTGGTGCGCACGCTGGAGTACGGCTACGTCGACGCCCCGGTGAATCCGCGCACCCAGCCCCGCAAGGGTTGCCGATTGTTTTCCGCCGCATCCAGTTCCACCCGGCTGGCGGTGCTGGAGCACTGCCCGGACGACCCCGCCGACCGGCTCACCGTGCAGAACCCCGCACCCAAGGACAGCACCGTGCCCGAGGAGTACGGCTCGCATGTGCTGACCGAACCCGGCGCCGCCGTCCCCGGCGCCCGGCTGATCGCGGTGTCGGAGAATCGGGTCGTCCTCTATCTGCCCGGAACCGATACCAGCGCACCGGAATTCGCCGTCTACGACGCGTCTGCGAATCTGGTGACGACCCACCGGCTCACCGCCGCGCTGTCGGAGAACACCACCGTCGCGCGGGTCGGCTCGGCGTTCGCCGTATACACCGGCAACAGTGTGATCGCCTTGAACGCAACGACTTTCGATCCGATGTGGACCGCCGCCGACGCCCTCGGCACACCCGCGCTGATGGCCGGGCAGCTGCTACTGCCGGTCACCGACGGGATCGCGGTGCTCGATCCCGCCACGGGTGCGCAGAACTCCAGAATCCCCTTGCAGCGTACCGACTATCACGGCGAATTGATCACCCTCGCGGCAACCGGATCGACCGTCCTGGAGCGCCGCGGTACCGAGCTGTACTGCGTCGGGCAGCCCTGACCGGTAGCGCTCGATCGCCTGGAGCGCCGCGACACCGAGCCGGCGGGCGGCGTGAGCCGCGCCGGCCGATGACGCGGGATGCGCCCGTCGGGTCAGCTGCGCACGCTACGCTTCGCCCTGACGTTCTGTTGCGTTGCAGGACAGGAGATTCGGCACCGGCGCAAGTCCGGGCAGCCCGATGCGACGCGGCCGCGGGCCGGTCAGCGGCGGGTCGTGGGCGGGCGCAGGCCGAGGTGGTCGCGCAGGGTGGCGCCGGTGTAGGCGGTGGGGTACGAACCCCGTTCCTGGAGTTCGGGAACCAGCCAGTCGACGATCTCGTCCAGGCCGGTGGGCACCTGGTAGGGCGAGATGTTGAAGCCGTCGGTGGCGCCGTGGCGGACCCAGCGGGTCAGCTCGTCGGCGACCTGGCCGGGAGTGCCGCGGAAGCCGGAGCGGAACGAGGTGGCGACGGCCACCTGGCGGAGGGTGAGGTGCTGTTCCTCGGCGAGGGCGCGCCACCGCTGGGCGATCTCGAGCCGGTTCTGGCCGTCGCGCTGGGCGCCGCGGGTGCCGGAGATCGCCGAATCGACCGGATCATCCTGCGGCAGTGGGCCGTCCGGGTCGAGATCGGAGAGGTCACGGCCCCACACCTGACCCACCAGCGACAGCGCGGTGGCGCCGGTGATCTGGTTCTCCAGCACCCAGCGGACCTTCTCCTCCACCTCGGACTGCTTCTCCGCCAGCACGATCTGGGTGCCGGGCAGGATCCTGATGTCGTCGGCGGGGCGGCCGTTGCCGGCCAGGCGGCGGCGGATGTCGCGGGAGAAGTCCAGGGCCTCATCGAAATTCGTGCCGTAGGGCGAGAAGATGACCTCGGCGTGGGCGGCGGCGAAATCGCGTCCGGCCGGGGAGACACCGGCCTGGAAGATCACCGGATGGCCCTGCGGACTGCGCGGCAGCGTGGGTGTGATCGAGACGCGGAAGTGCGCGTTGTCGCGCTCCACCGGGCGGATGTCGCCCTGCAACCAGGCCGGGCTGTGCCGCGACGGCGCGATCGCGTTGTCGGACCACGAATCCCAGATCTCGCGGGCGACGCGGAGGAATTCGGCGGCCCGCTCGTAGCGCAGCGCATGATCGAGATATCCACCGCGGCGGAAGTTCTCGCCCGTCCAGGCATTGTCGGTGGTGACGGCGTTCCAGCCGGCCCGGCCGCCGCAGAGCACATCCAGCCCGGCCAGGCGCCGGGCCAGGTCCGCGGGCTCGTTGTAGGTGGTGTTCTGTGTGGCGACCAGACCGATCCGCTCGGTGATCCCGGCCAGCGCCGCCAGCTGGGCAATGGCATCGGGGCGGCCGGCGATATCGGTGTCGAGCAGTGTGCCGTCCTGCTCCCGCAGCCGCAGACCCTCGCCGAGGAAGAACGCGTCGAACAGTCCGCGTTCGGCGGTGGTGGCGACCCGCCGGAAGGTCTCGAAGTCGATCTGTGAGCCGCTGGCCGGATCCGACCAGATGGTGGAGTGGTTGACGCCCTGGAAGAAGATGCCGAAATGCACTCGGGCGTCCGGGAACGGCACCTCGCCGGGCCCGGTGGCCGCCGCGTGGTCGTCGGTCATCGGCTGTGCTCCTTCGCATATCGGTTGGCGGGCCGGGACAGGCCGAGATTCGCGCGCAGCGTCGACCCCGGGACCGGACGCTGGATCAGGCCGGCGCGCGACAGTGCGGGCAGCACCAGCCGGTACAGCACGGGCAGTTCCTCGTCGACGACGGCCGGATGCAACCGGACCCCGTCGAGATCACCGGACAGTTCGGTGATCAACGCCACCAGCTCCGCCGCCGCGCCGGTGAAGCGCAATCTGCCCGTGTCCGTGGCACTCTCGTGCCCGTCGAGTTCGGCCAGCCGCTGCGCGGCGGTCGCCGACGGGGTGTCGAGCGCCACCTCCAGATCGGCGACAACCAGTGTCGCACCGGCGATCCGGGCGGCATCGGCGGCGGCGACCGTCGCCTCCCGCGTCGCACCGCGCACCACCACCACGTCGACATCGCCGGGCTCGTAGCCGAACACCACGACCTGCCCCTGCGGCGGCCGCGGCACGATGGCGGGCCCCTTCACCGAGAAGGTCTCCCCCACGAAGTCGATGTAGTGCAACCGATCCCGATTCAGGAACCGGCCGGAGGCGTAGTCGCGGACCACCGCGTCGTCCTCCCACGAATCCCACAGCCGCCGCGCGACCTCGACGGAATCCACCCGCTCCCGGCGTATCTCGTCGGCCGTCGACCGCGGCGCCGCACCCCAGGCGCGGGCGGCGGCCGGATCGTCGGCAACCAGCCAACCGGCCCGGCCGCGCGAGGCATAGTCCAGCGTCGCCAGTTGCGAGGACAGATGGAACGGCTCGGCATAGGTGGCCGCCGCCACCGGCACCAGCCCGAGCGTGCTGGTGGTGGCCGCGACGAACGTGGCGCGAGTGGTGGCATCGACCCGCCCGGCCGGCCCCGATTCGGGCGGCAGGATCGAATCGTCGAAGGTCGCGAACGTGAACCCGGCATTCTCGACAGCGGTCACCCGGGTACGCAACGTGGGCCCGGTCAGCAGCCGATCCGGCTCGTGCGCGGCCCGCCGCCACGCGGCAGGGTGGTACCCCTCCCCGTCCAGCTCGATCCCGACCACGAACGGATACGTCCGCGCACCGCTGTCGCTAGCCATAGGTACGACTCTCATCGAACCACTCCCCCAGCACCATGCTTTACCTCACCCTGATCCGAACCCCCGCACCCCCAGCCTATCTCGACCACACCACCACCAACCGGACCACGAGCCCGGACGACCTGCCCCGATGCACGGCAACGCATACAGGCCGCGAGTTCGGCGACCAGCGCCGGTGAGTGGTTCACTGCCTGAGGACGGACAGTATGCGGGCGAGAGGATTTCGTCGGTGGCCGGGGTGGACCCAGTCGGCGAGGTCGGTGATGACGGCCGGGTCCACATGGTGGGGGTTCTGGTAGTCGGCGGGCGTGGACGGGCCGGTTCCGGTGAAAAGCATGTGGTCGAGGGGGTCGTGTACCCGGATGGTGACGTTCGGGCGGTGGGCCAGTCCGGTACGCCAGCGGGCGAGGTCGTCGGTGACGGTCACCTGGTAGTCGCGGCCGCCCTGGATGATCAGGATCGGGCGGTCCAGGGCCGCGGCGGTTGCCACCGGGTCGTAGGCGCGTAGGTCCAGCCAGTAGGTGGCGGGCCAGCCGAAGAGGAGATCGGCGGCCGGGGTGTCCGGTGACAGTTCGGGGGCGTCGGTCACGGCGGCCTGGGTGGCCACCGATTCGACTGCGGCCGAGGCGGTTTCGCTCGGTTCGAGGTCGGCCAGGTAGCGGGTGACGCGGACGGCGGCGCGGGCGAGCGGGACGGTGTCGCCCGCCAGGATCGCGACACCGGCGATCGAGGGGTCCGCCGCGGCGACCCGCGGGGCGGCCTTGCCGCCGCCGCTGTGGCCTACGACGAACACCCGCGCCGGATCCACGCCGGGCTGTCGTTGTAGCAGGCGTACTGCCGAGATGGCATGCGGCACATACTCGTCGGCCATGGTGAAGCCGGGCTCGGTGGCCGCCTCGCCGTGTATCAGGGTGAGTTTGTCGAAGCGCAGGACCGCGATGCCGCGGGCGGCGAGACCGTATGCGAGATCCTTGAAGGGCTTGTTGGGGCCGGTGGTGGCGTCCCGGTCGGTGGGGCCGGAGGCCAGTAGCACCACGGCGGGGTGCGGGCCGCGGCCGCGGGGCATGGTCACGGTGCCGGGGACGGACCGGGGTGGTTCACCGACGGCTACTTCGTGGTCGGTGTGGTTGCCCCGGGCGTACGGGGGTGGCGTCCAGTCGCCGTCTGCGGCGGCGAGGCGGAAACCGTGCAACTGTCCCGCGGTGTCGACGGCGAGTACCACCGTCAGGCCGCCTCGAGCGCAGGTGACCGGGATACGAACGCGCACAAGGTTTTCCGCGGCCGGTTCGGGCCGACCGGCGGACACCCCGGCGACCGGGCCGACGCGGGCCAGTTCGCCGGTCCACGCGACGGCGACCGTGCGCGCGGAGACCGCCGCGCGCAGCCGTGGCGCGAACATCGCCTCCAGCTCGTCGAACCGACCGGCCCGCAGCAGCGCCACGGCGGATTCGGCCGCCGCCACCGGATCTGTCGACGTCGTCATCGGCCACACCTTTCTTATTTTTGAGAAAGGTAGCACGATATGAGAATGTTAAACAGTGGACGTCTTCGAACTGCTGGCACATCCGGCCCGGCTGCGAATCGTGCACGCGCTCGGCGGCGACCGGATCCTCACCACCTCGCAGTTGTGCGCCCGGCTGCCCGACGTGTCGAAGGCGACGGTGTATCGGCACGTCGAGTTGCTGGCCGGCGCCGGAATACTGGAGGTCGCCGAGGAGCGCCGGGTCCGGGGTGCGGTGGAACGCCGTTACCGGCTGCGGCGGGACCGCGCGGCCGTCGATGCCGATACCGCCGCAGCGCTCTCCCGCGACGACCATCGGCAGGTCTTCGCCACCGCGCTGGGGGTGCTGCTGGCCGAGTTCAATGCCTATCTGGACCACGAAACCGCCGACCCGGCAACGGATCTCGTCGGCTACCGGCAGCACGCGATCTGGCTCGACCGGGCCGAGTTGGAGCAGTTGATCACCGGGATGCGCGCGGCGATCGTGCCGCATCTGTCGCACCCGCCGGACGCCGGGCGCGGTCGATACCTGCTCAGCCCCATCCTGTTCCCGGTCGAGCCGCCGGACACCGAGCCGCCGCGGTCGCGGCCGGACACCGGTGGGGCATGATCGAACCATGTCCGAGACCGAATACCGACTGGTGTTGTTGCGGCACGGGGAGACGGCGTGGTCGGCGGCGCACAAACACACCGGCCGCACCGACGTGCCGCTCACCTCGCTCGGGGAGCGGCAGGCGCGCGCGGCCCGGGGGCTGCTGGCGGGGCTGCGCCTGCACCGCCCGCTGGCGCTGACCAGTCCGCGGCAGCGGGCGGTGCGGACCGCCGCGCTGGCCGGGCTGGCCGACGCCCGGATCGACGACGACCTGGTGGAGTGGGACTACGGCGACTACGAGGGGCTGACCACGCCGGAGATCCAGCGCACCGCCCCGCGGTGGACCGTCTTCACCGGTGACGTGCCCGGCGGCGAATCGGCCGCCGCGGTGTCGGCGCGCGCGGACCGGGTGCTGGATGCGGTGGCGCCGGCGTTGCGGGAGCGCGATGTGGTGCTGGTGGGGCACGGCCATTTCTCCCGGGTGCTGATCGCCCGCTGGAACGAGTTCGACGTGCGGGAGGGGCGGCGGTTCTTCATGTCCACCGCGGGGGTCTCGGTGCTCGGGCACGATCATCAGGCCCGTAGCACGCTGGCGCACAACCTCGTTCCGACCCTGGAGGACGACCGATGATCCGCCCGGCCACCGCCGCCGACGTACCCGCGCTGGTGGGTCTCGTCCACGACCTCGCCGACTACGAGAAGGCGCGCGAACAGTGCACGCTGACCGAGCAGCAACTGCACACCGCACTGTTCGGGCCCACCGCCGCGCTGTACGCCCATGTGGCCGTGGATGATTCGAGCGATGCGGTGCTCGGGTGCGCCATCTGGTTCCTGAACTTCTCCACCTGGGACGGGGTGCACGGCATCTACCTGGAGGACCTGTACGTGCGGCCCGAGGCGCGCGGCAGCGGGCTGGGCAAGGCGCTGCTGGTCGAGCTGGCCCGGGTGGCGGTGGCGCGCGGCTACAGCCGGGTCGCCTGGTCGGTGCTGGACTGGAACACGCCGTCGATCGACTTCTATCGGGCGATCGGCGCGCAACCTCAGCAGGAGTGGCTCGGTTACCGGCTGTCGGGGGCCGCGCTCACCCGGCTCGCCGACGCCTGAACTGCGGCTGAAGTCCGTTTCGCGGCAACGCAAGCCCGAGGAATGCCGGGCGAAACCCGCGGCCGAGGGGACGGTATCGTGCTGCCTGAGCCCACGTCCGGGGCCGCCGGCAACCGCCGGGGGGCGGTGTTCCGGTGGCTCAGGGGAGGATTCGATGTCAGCCGAGACGTTGTCCCGGCTCGATCCGAGCGCCGATCGGCCGCCGTTCGCGTGGTGGGGTGTGCTCGCCGTGGCCGGTGGCTTCGCGGTACTGCTCGGCGTGGCCGCGGCGAAGTACGAATTCTTCGGTGACGAACTGTATTTCCTGGCGGCCGGGCGGCGGCTCGCGCTCGCGTATCCCGACCAGGGACCGCTCGCGCCGGCGATCGCGCATCTGTGCGATCTGCTCGATCCCGGTTCGCCACTGGCGATCCGGATTCCCTCGCTGCTGATGATGGCGGCGGCCTCGATCCTGGCGGCCGCCTCCGCGCGTGAGTTCGGCGCCGGGCCGCGCGTCCAGATCCTCGCGGCCGCAGCCTATTCCAGCTCACCGCTGGCCTTCAACCACGGCCAGCTGGCGACGCTGACCTTCGACATCCCGTTGCAGGCGGCGATCGTCTGGCTGCTGATCCGCTGGGTGCGCACCCGGCAGGACCGGCTGTTGCTCGCCGCCGGCGTCGCCGCCGCACTGGCCTTCCAGGCCAAATGGATGGTTCCGGCAGTCTGGGCCTTCCTCGGCATCGGCGTGCTGCTGCTCGGGCCGCGCGCGATGCTGCACCGCCCGGCGCTGTGGCTCGCCTCGCTGATCCTGCTGGTGGCGATGATCCCCGGGGTGCTGTGGCAGAGCCGGCACGGCTGGGTGGAATCGCGGATGACCGCGGTGATCGCCGCGGAACAGTACGCCGCGCACACCGGCCCGGCGACGTGCGCGTTGCAGATCGCGTTGCAGTGCGGAGTGCTCGGCGGCGTGCTGAGCCTGGCCGGCCTGTGGGGTCTGGTGCGGTCGGAAGCGTTGCGCCCCTACCGTTTCGCGCTCGTGGCGGGCCTGCTGCTGCTGGCGACGGTGCTGATCGAGAACGGCCGCTCGTATTACATCGCGGGCTTCGTCCCGGCCCTGCTGGGGGCCGGGGCCTTCGTGCTCGGCCGGGTCGACGCCCGGCGCTGGGTGCGCGCGCTGTTCGCCGGACTGGCGGTGGTGTCGGCGGCCGCGCTGACGGTGGCCGTGATGGTGCTGCCGTTGCCGCAGCACCGGATCGCGCAGCCGGTCACCTCGCAGTGGGAGTACGGGCAGCGGGTCTCGCTGTACGGGCAGGGCGCCGGATTCACCCGCAGCACGGCCGCGGTACACGACGCGCTGGCGGCGCTGCCGGAAGCCGAGCGCCGCGACGCCGTGGTGGCGGCGGGCTCCTACGTGGAGGCGAGCGCGCTGGAGGAATACGGCCGGTCCTACGGACTACCGGCGGTGTACAGCCCCAACCGCGGGTACGGATACTTCGGGCCGCCACCGGATTCCGCGCGCACGATCGTGTACGTGGCCGTCGACGGCGTCGGCGATCGGGCCTTCCTGGACCGCTTCGCGAGCAGCACGCCGGTGGCGCGGCTGGACGAGCCGCTGGGCCTGCCCGGTCTGGAGCGACTGGTGACCGTCTACGTCTGCCGCGACCCGCTGCGGCCCTGGGCCGAGGTCTGGCCGAGCCTGATGACCCTGACCTTCCCGACCGGGCTCTGACCTGCGACAATTCCGGCACCGAGGTCGCTCGTGCGGAAGCGGGGGTGCGGCACGGCCACCAGGTCGCCCACGCGGCGGTGAGGATGCGAACGACTCGGTTGCCGGTCGTTCGCACTGCGCAGCGGTGCGGGCAGCCGCTCGCCGGCGGAAGGCGCCGTGGCCGACCGGCCGCAGGCCGAGCAGGGCCCGGGGCCGGGCGACTCGGGCGCCGGAGCCGACGGGCCCGGCCTCCCCCACACAACACGCGGGGCCGTTTCGCTGCCGAGAACGCCGCTGCACGCGCGTTCCGGGTCACCCGGCCATCCGAACTGGGCAAACGACCGGGAAGGCGGCGAGGCGGCGTTCGGGGGGCTTCGCGCACCCCGGCGTGGCGCACGGCGTGTCGCCGGTCAGGCGGTGGCGTCGTAGCCCCGGGCCATCCACTGGGTGGAGGCGGGGGCGAACAGCAGGCCGAGGGTGAGCAGGGCGCCGAGGCCGACCGGGATGCCGAGTTCGAAGCGATGCGAGCGGAGCATGTACCAGGCGGCGGGTAGCAACAGGATCTGCGCGATCACGACGATGGCACGTCCCCAGCGGCGACCGCGGAACAGGCCGATACCGGCGGCGAGCACCGCGCCGGCCAGGATGGCGAACCAGGCGGCGGTGCCGTAGACCTGCCCGGCCGAATGGCCACCGCCGGTGGCGCCCTGGACCACCAGCACGATGGCGATGATCACACCGATCAGGCCCTCCAGCGCGGCCAGTGCCCCGGCCGCCCGCACGGTTCCCGGCGTCTGCTCCGGGACCGGATCGCCCGCCTTCTGCTCGCCCACGCCGCCAGCCTACGGGGACGGGCCGTCCGGCCGGGCATCGGCGTGCGCGGATGTACGCGCGGCACTGGGAATCCGGGTCTCCCATTACGCTGTCCGGCGTGCGGACGTTGCTGATCGTCAATCCGAATGCCACCTCCACCACGCCGGCGACCCGCGACCTGCTGGCCCACGCGCTGGAGAGCCGCACCCAGCTCACGGTCGCGCACACCCAGCACCGCGGTCACGCCGCCGAACTGGCGCAGTGGGCGGCCACGCAGGAGATGGACCTGATCGTGGTGCACGGCGGCGACGGCACGGTCAACGAGACGATCAACGGTTTCCTGCCGGTGCCGGAGGTCGACGACGGACAGGCGTGGACGCCGCGGCTCGGCGTGATCCCCGGCGGCTCGGCGAACGTGTTCGCCCGCGGGCTGGGCATCCAGCCCGATCCGGTCGCCGCCACCAACCAGCTGATCGATCTGCTGTCGCTGGACTCGCGCGGCGAGCCGGAAACAGGTGGCGCGGCGGGGACCGGCGGCGCGGCGGGGACCGGCGGCGCGGCGGGGACCGCCCCGGGCGATCGCCGCATCGGCCTGATGCTCACCGACGATCGCTGGAGTCTGTTCAGCGCGGGCGTCGGACTCGACGCGGACGTGTGCGAGGCGATCGATCGCAGTCGTGCCAAAGGTCACACCGCGACACCTGCCCGTTATGTGCGAACCACGGTGCGGGAGTTCTTCCGGGCGAAACGCACGCCGCCGACTGTGACGTTGCACATTCCGGATCGCGAACCGGTCACGGACGTGCATTACGCATTCGTGACGAACACCAACCCGTGGACATATCTGGACGGAAGGGCCGTACGCACCAACCCCGGTACCACGTTCGAAACCGATCTCGGCGTGTTCGCCATGCGCAGCATGTCGGTGGTGTCCACCCTGCTGGTGACCCGGCAACTGCTCTCCACCAGTGCGGATCCGAAGTCTCGCAATCTGTTTCGCCTGGACGATGTGCCATCCGTCCGAATCGAGGCAAGTGAGCCGATCGGGCTGCAAATTGACGGTGACTTCATCGGGCAGCGCAACGTGGTGGATTTCACTTCGGTCCCGAAGCGGCTCTCCGTGATCGCGCCGCAGCCCGGATCCGGCCGACACAGATGAGAAACATCGTCGTTGCGCTGCAAAAACCACCAGCAGGGGGTACAAAGGACAGCGGTAGACCCCCGATGTAGGGGTCTTACAGCGTGAGCTTCCCCACGGTGCACCGCAAAGCTATTGACATCTACGGTGTTCGTGAAAGCATTCACAAGCAACCGTGCGGAAACATTCGAGTCGCACAAGTGAACGGATCACAAACCGGTGGCGCCTTGCGGCGCCCAGCAAAGGAGCAGAGGAACAATGGACTGGCGCCACAAGGCCATCTGTCGCGATGAGGACCCTGAACTGTTCTTCCCTGTGGGTAACAGCGGTCCCGCACTCGCGCAGATTGCCGATGCCAAGCTGGTCTGCGCTCGCTGCCCCGTCACCGCCGAATGCCTGTCCTGGGCCCTGAAGTCCGGGCAGGATGCCGGCGTGTGGGGCGGTATGAGCGAAGACGAGCGTCGGGCGCTGAAGCGTCGTAACGCGCGCACCCGAACCCGAAGTGCCGTGTAAGCACGGCACACCCGCGTTATCGCCACAGCTGGAACTGCACGATCCGGCGTAACGCTTTTCAGCCCGGCACCTCAGGTGCCGGGCTTCATTGTTTCCGGGGCCCAACTCGCAGTACAGGATCCGCGAAACCTCACCGAGCGGCGCGGCGGCCGAGCGGAACCCGAAGCACCGCATCGGTACCCACATCCGTACCCGGATGCAGCCCGATGGAACCGCCGAGTTCGGCGGTGACCAGAGTGCGGACGATCTGCAGGCCCAGGCGATCCGACTTCTCCAGGCTGAAACCCTCGGGCAGACCACGACCGTCATCGCTGATTATAACGTCCAGCCAGCGCGCCGACCGCTCCGAACGGATTGTGACCGTACCGTTTTCACCCGCGTCGAAGGCGTGCTCGATGGCGTTCTGCACCAATTCGGTCAAGACCATGACCAGCGGGGTGGCCCGCTCCGCGGAGAACACGCCGAGCGATCCGGCGCGGCGCACCTTGATCCGGGCGGTGTGCACGGTCGCCACATCGGCCATGATCGGCAGCAGCCGATCCACCACCTCGTCCAGATCGACCTCTTCGTCCACCGACATGGACAGCATCTCGTGCACCGAGGCGATCGAGGTGACCCGCCGCACCGACTCGGTCAGCGCGGTCAGCGCCTCCGGATTCTCGGTCCGGCGCGCCTGTAGTCGCAGCAGGGCGGCGACGGTCTGGAGATTGTTCTTCACCCGATGGTGGATCTCGCGGATGGTGGCGTCCTTGGACAGCAGCGCGCGGTCGCGGCGCTTCACCTCGGTGACGTCGCGCACCAGCACCGCCGCGCCGGCCAGTTCGCCGTGCGGGCGCAGTACCAGGGTACGCAGCAGCACCGTGGCGCCGCGGGCCTCGACCTCCATGCGGCGGCCCGATTTGCCCGCCAGCGCGGCCTGGATGTCGCTGACCACCTCCTGGGCGTCGAAGGGGTCGGTGATCAGCGAGCGGGTGGTGAGCGCCAGATCCTGACCGGCCAGATCGCTCTGCAGGCCCATGCGGTGATAGGCCGAGACCGCGTTCGGGCTGGCGTAGACGACGGTGCCGCCGGTGTCGAGCCGGATGAACCCGTCGCCGGCGCGCGGGCTGGAATGCGAGCCGGTGCGGTCCTCCAGCACCGGGAAGGTGCCGTCGGCGATCATCTGACACAGATCGTCCGCGCAGGCCATGTAGGCCTCTTCGAGATCACTGCGGATCTTCGAGCGCCGGACGTCGGTGTCACGGCCGAGCACCGCGATCACATCGTTGCCGGCCCGGACCGGAATCGCCTCGCGCACCGCGTGCACCGGTTTCGGGTGGTAGACACCGGTCGACTCGGATTCGGTGTCGACCCGGACGATCTCACCGCTGAGCAGCGCCTCGAACACCTGCGGGTGATCGGCCTGCATGGCGACCGAGCCGACCAGATCCTCCGAGTGCACGGTGGTGGCGGTGGTCGGGCGGCACTGCGCCACGCAGACCACATCCGCGCCGTCGGACACCGGCCCGGCGCCCACCCACAGTTGCAGATCGGCGAACGACAGATCCGACAGCAACTGCCAGTCACCGACCACTCGTTGCAGGTGGTCGACCGCGGCACCCGGAAGATCGGTGTGCTCGGCCAGCAGGTCACTGAGTGTCGACATCTACTTTCCTTCCGCCCGCCGGCGCGCCCGATCGTCCCGGTGTCAGGAGATCACAGCGATCAGATCGCCCTTTTTCAGCACATCACCGGGCTTCACGTTGATCGAGGCCACGGTGCCGGCCGATTCGGCGACCACCGGGATCTCCATCTTCATCGATTCCAGCAGCACGAGCGTGTCGCCCTCCGCGATGGGGGCGCCCTCGGTGGCGACGATCTGGAACACCGTCGACACCATCTCCGCGTGCACTTCCTCAGCCATGACACCCTTCCCGGTCGAACAGCCATTCTCCGCTGACGGTACAGAGGTAATCACACCCGAAACAACGATGTCGGATCGGCAGTAGGATACCGGCCCGTAACCGCGCGCGGCGCAGCCGGACCGGGCGAACGGGGTACACCGGATTCCCCGCCCCGGCCGAGGTCCGCGGTTGCGGTGCGGCCGAGAGTTTTCCGGCCGGGCGGGGCCGAATCCCGCACGGCCACGCGGCGATTCGGCGGCGCGGGCGGCAGGAGGTTGGCGCGCATCCCCCCTGGACATCGGGCCCGGGTGCGGGCCGCGCTACCACCTGCCCGCACCCGGCGGGCGAGCGGCCCCTCGGTCGGCCGCGACCCGATGGGTTGTAGCCTGTAACGCTATGGACACGCTCCTGCGGCGGGTTCACCCCTGGTTTGCGGGTTAGAAGGGAGAGAGACCTATGGGTAAGCGTGGTCGTAAGAAGCGCAGCCGGCGTAAGAACGGCGCCAACCACGGCAAGCGTCCCAACGCCTGAGCCGTGACAACGCGAACGGCACGCCATCCACCCGGATGACGTGCCGTTTCCGCGTCGGCCGAGGGCCGGTCAGGACTCGGTGTGGGTCTCGATGATGGTGACTCGGCGGTACTCCAGGGTCAGGCGTTGCCGCAGGGATTCGGGGGCGCGCTCGCCGCCGCACTTCCGGCTCAGCAACCGCTTCAGCTTCTCCTCGAGGCCGTACGCCTCGATACAGGGCGAGCAGTTGTCGATGTGGTGCTGCAACCGGGCCCGGGTCGAGTCGTCGCATTCGCCGTCGAGCATCATCCAGACGTCGGCCAGCACCGCCGAACAATCCAGTTGCAGGTCCAGATCCCTGGCCTCCTGGACGGCGGCCTGGTCGGACGGCTGCGTCTCGGCCGGCGCCGACGAGTCGACGCGCTCCGGCGCACCGGAGGTGTAGTCGTGCTCGCTCACTGGGTTACCTCCTGACGCGCGCCGTTGCCCGTGCGGTCCCGGTCGAACCCCCGCTCGTGCGCCACGCCGGCCAGCAGTCCCTTCAACTGCTTGCGCCCACGGTGCAGCCGGGACATGACCGTACCGATCGGAGTACCCATGATCTCGGCAATTTCCTTGTAGGGGAACCCCTCCACGTCGGCGTAGTAGACCGCCATCCGGAATTCCTCGGGCAGCGATTGCAGCGCGGCCTTGATGTCGTCGTCCGGCAGCGCCTCGAGCGCCTCCACCTCCGCCGAGCGCAGACCCTGCGAGGTGTGCTCGGCCGTGGCGGCCAGCTGCCAGTCGGTGATCTCGTCGGTGGGGTACTGCGCGGGCTGCCGCTGCTTCTTGCGGTAGGAGTTGATGTAGGTGTTGGTCAGGATGCGGTACAGCCAGGCCCGCAGGTTGGTGCCCTCCCGGAAGGACCGGAAACCCTGGAACGCCTTGGCGTAGGTCTCCTGCACCAGATCCTCGGCGTCGGCCGGATTGCGGGTCATCCGCAACGCGGCGCCGTACAGCTGATCCAGCAGCGGGAGCGCGTCGCGCTCGAACCGCTGCCCGAGATCCGCGTCGTCGACAGAGGGCGCGGCCACCTCGTCCTCGCCCGCGAACTCGGCCGGATCGTCGAGATCGTCCCGCTCACCGGCGTCGCCGTAGCGGCGGTCGGCCGCTAGTTCCTCGTCGCTCGTCACGCCCATCCCTTCGGTCGCCGTAGCTACCGAATCTACCGTGAGCGAGTGAAGCGGCGGGAACCCGGTGACCACTGCCCCGGGATCCGGCTGTGGGTGCGACATCGACCGTTCGGCACGGGCCGGACGATCCTGGAGCAGCACGGTCACCGGCGATCTCCTTCGGTCCTACGAGGTGGGAGGCGTACCGCGTGCAACAGGCGCGGTGCCCGGTGTGTTCCCGGCGCCCGAATGTCCGGGCAGTCCCGGTTATTCGTTGGCCGGGGAATTGCCCGGCCCTCTAGGGTGTCCCGCATGGCAGGTGCATCGACCCCGGCGATCCGCGCGCTGACCCAGGCGGGGGTGGCGCATCGGGTGCACTCGTATCCGCACGATCCGCGCAGTGACTCCTACGGGGCCGAGGCGGTCGCCGCACTCGCCACGCAGTTGCAGGTGACCGACCGGCAGATCTTCAAGACGCTGGTGATCGAGCTGACCGGCGGCCCGATCCGGACGGCCCGGCTCGCGGTCGCGGTGGTGCCGGTGCCCTGTTCGCTGTCGCTGAAAGCGGTCGCGACCGCGCTCGGCGCCGCCAAGGCGGCGATGGCCGACCGGGCGGCGGCCGAGCGCACCACCGGATATGTGCTGGGCGGTATCTCCCCGCTGGGGCAGAAGCGGGCATTGCCGACAGTCGTCGACAGGTCCGCGCTGGACTGGGATCGGGTGCTGTGCAGCGCCGGTCGGCGGGGGCTGGAGATCGAGCTCGCGCCCGCGGATCTGGTCCGGCTGGCCGCCGCGGTGACCGCGCCGATCGCCACCAACTGACGCCGAGACCGGCTCTACCAGGCCGGATGTGGCGGGAATAACAGCGCCATCATATGTGCTTGATACAACTAGTTGGTGTACACAATTAATTGTCGAAAGCTAACCAGTTGATCAATGCAAGGAGGTGACGGTCCCATGGACGGCAACGACTCGATCGACGTCATCGCCCAGCAGCTGATCCGGTTGGGCCGCATCCGCGATCACACCAGCTCGCAGATGGCCGCGGCCTCACACGGCGAGTTCGAGGTCGCCGCCTACGGCATCCTGTTCCGGCTGCTGCACGAGGGCCCGATGCGCTCCGGCGCACTGGCCGACGCGCTGCACTCGGACGCCTCCACGATCAGCCGCCAGGTCGCCGGCCTGGTGAAGAAGGGCCTGATCGAACGCCGCGCCGACCCCGACGACGGCCGGGTCAGCGTGCTCGCCGTCACCGCCGCCGGCCGGGAGAAGGCCGGCCGCATCCGCGAGCTCCGCAACGCCGCGATCGGCCGGATCCTGGACAGCTGGAACGGGGACGATCGCGACCAGCTGGCCCACCTGCTGCGCCGATTCGTCGACGACTTCGAGGCGGCCCGCACCGACCTGCTCGCCGCCAAATTCGACCTGCCTCAATCGGCTCGACAGCAGCCCGCCCCGCAGCACACCGCATCTGCGCACCCCAGCCCCAAGAACACCGCACCGGAGAAGATTTCGTGACAACCGCAACCGCACCGAACGAAACCGGCGTCAACAGCGCCGGATTCACCCACAGACAGGTGCTCGTGATCATGAGCGGCCTGATCCTGGGCATGCTCCTGGCCGCCCTGGACCAGACCATCGTGTCGACCTCGATCCGCACCATCGCCGACGACCTGCACGGCTACTCGGCCCAGGCGTGGGTCACCACCGCCTACCTCATCACCTCGACGCTCACCACCCCGCTGTACGGCAAGTTGTCGGACATGTTCGGGCGCAAGCCGTTCTTCCTCGCGGCGATCACCATCTTCGTGGCCGGATCGCTGCTGTGCACCATCTCCACCTCGATGTACGAGCTGGCCGCGTTCCGCGCGTTCCAGGGCCTCGGCGCCGGTGGCCTGTTCTCGCTGGCGCTGACCATCATGGGCGACATCGTGAGCGCCCGGGAGCGCGCCCGCTACCAGGGCTACTTCCTGGCCGTGTTCGGCACCTCCAGCGTCGTCGGGCCGGTGCTCGGCGGTCTGCTCTCCGGTCAGGCCGACATCCTCGGCATCGCCGGCTGGCGCTGGGTGTTCCTGGTCAACGTGCCGCTGGGCCTGATCGCGTTCGCCGTGGTCACCCGGGTGCTGCATCTGCCCGAGCGCTCCAATCCGGGCGTGCGGATCGACTGGTGGGGCACGCTGATGCTGGTCGTCGGCATCGTGCCGCTGCTGGTCGTCGCCGAGCAGGGCCGCCAATGGGGCTGGACCAGCGCCGGTTCGCTGGCCTGCTACGTGATCGGGGTGATCGGCGTGGCCGCGTTCATCGCGGTGGAGGCGCGGCTCGGTGACGCCGCGCTGATCCCGCTGCGGATGTTCAAGAACAAGACCTTCGCGCTCGGCGTGGTGATCTCCTTCGTCGTCGGCGCGGGCATGTTCGGCGGCATCAGCCTGCTGCCGCAGTACCTGCAGGTGGTGCGCGGGGCCAGTCCGACCCTGGCGGGCCTGCAGATGCTGCCGATGGTGCTGGGCATGATGTCGGCGTCGATCGTCGCCGGTCAGATCATCTCCCGCACCGGGCGGTACCTGATCTTCCCGCGCATCGGCGCGGTGCTGATCACCGTCGGCCTGTTCCTGATGCACTACATCGACGCCGACAGCCACCTGTGGCTGGTGATGATCTTCATGGCCATCACCGGCTTCGGACTCGGCAACATGATGCAGCCGCTGGTCATGGCGTTGCAGAATGCGTTGCCGCCCAAGGACATGGGTGTGTCGACCGCCTCGGCCACCTTCTTCCGGCAGATCGGCGGCACGCTGGGTGTGGCGGTGTTCCTGTCCATCCTGTTCTCGCAGCTGTCGCCGAACATCGGCAGCGAACTGCGTGCCTCGGCGACCCGGCCCGCCTATCAGCAGGCCATCGCCGCGGGCCTGCACTCGGCCAACCCGGCCGACGCCGCGTTGTCGAAGGGCCTGGCCTCGCACGACACCTCCGCCGCCGCGAGCGTGCTCGACGACAGCTCGGTGATCCAGCACCTGAACCCGACGCTGGCCCGGCCGTTCAAGGTCGGCTTCGCCGAATCGCTGTCGCCGGTGTTCCTGTCGGTGTCCGGGATGGGGCTGCTCGCCCTGGTGCTGGTGATGTTCTGGAAGGAGGTCCCGCTGCGGACCTCGGGCGCCATCCAGGCCAGTGCCGAGGCGAAGCCGGAGGCGGCGGTCGCCGCCGACGTCTGAGTCCTCTTCCGTCGATGCCCCGTCGTTCCAGCCGGAACGACGGGGCATCGCCGTGCCGGGGCCGCACGCCGGGACACGCGGACACACAGCCAATCACCAGGTTCGCGCCCCGGGTGTGCGTTACTTGGCTGGCCCGAATCGTCTCGATTGTGAGGATGTGATGCAGAAATGTCCGGCCGACAACGTTTCCGCACCATGGTCGTCGCCGTTGCCGGTGGTGTGATCCTCGCCCTGGGATCCGGTACCGCGCTCGCCGACAACCAGTTCCCGCTCGGCGATGTCCAGGCGCAACCGGGTCAGCCGCAACAGCAGCAGCCGCCGCAGGACAAGCGGCTCGAGAAGGCCCCCGAGAAGGCCGAGAAGCTCGGCAACAACGCGCTCAGCAAGACGATGGATCTGGGCGCGAGCCTGTTCAAGTGCGCCCTGAACATCGTCACTCCCTCGATGAAGTGCGAACTGTAGGACCACGCGCCGACCGGCCGGCGGGCGCGCGCCCCCGGCCGCCGCGGCTAGCGGAAGCTCAACTGCCCGGAACCACCGCCGGCGGGCGATTCCAGCAGTTCCGGGCCGTTGTTGCGGACGCTGTTCACCAGCGGTGACACCGGCCGCGCGACGATATCGGAAATCGCTTGCACGGCAGGGGTTTCCAGCAGTTCGCGTGGGGCCGGGTGATCCGGGTCCAGCCAGGCGGACCAGTGTTCGCGGGGCATCGGCAGCGGCATCCGGTCGTGGATGCGGGTGAGATCGCCGACCGCGTCGGTGGTGAGGATGGTGCAGGACAGGATCGGCGGCAGCTCGCTGTGGTCACGATCGCGCCAGACCGACCACAGGCCCGCCATGTACAGGGTGGAGCCGTCCGCGTGGGCCATGTACCAAGGCTGCTTGACGGCCTTGCCCTTCGCGGTCGCCTCGCCCTCGACCACCCATTCGTACCAGCCGTCCATCGGGACCAGGCAGCGCCGCTTCTTCACCGCGTCACGGAAGGAGGCGGTGGTCGCGGCGGTGTCGGCACGGGCATTGAACAGCGGCTTGCCCTTGGCCGGGACGCCGGGTTCGGCAGCCTTGGCCCACAACGGGATCAGACCCCAGCGCATCCGGCGGACGCGCAGCCGCGGCTCGTCCTCGCCGCTCGCCTCCGTCTCGTGACCGTGCCGCTCGACCACGGTCAGCACCTGGTTGGTGGGCGCCACGTTGTAGTTGGGACCGGCGTATTTCGGGTCGGGCCGATCGCCGGTCTCGTCCAGAGCGTCGAGTTCGGCGGCCAGCCGGGCCGGGTTGGTGGTGGTCGCGTATCTGCCGCACATATCTCCCATGCTGCCACCGAGGGCCGGCGCGGCCGGTTGATCGGGTCCGCGCGGTGCCGGAAAGCGGTCCGTCAGAATGGCCGGAAATGCATCTGCGGGCAGTTGACATCACTTCTATGGTGTGGGAGTTTCGAGCCAACATCGTCGTACAAGGGGTTGCCGCATGTCCACCACCGAATCCGCACAGGACACCTCCGTTCTGACCTCGGTCGACCCGGCCACCGGCGACACCGTCGCCACCCATCCCGTCGCCGACGAGCAGGCGGTCCGCGCGGCGGTGGCCAAGGCCCGCGCCGCGGCCGTGATCTGGAGCGGGCTGAGCTTCGACCAGCGCAAGAAGCATCTGCTGCGCTGGGCCACCCGCATCACGGCCAAGGCCGACGAATTCTGCGATCTGATCCACGCCGAGAACGGCAAACCCCGCGACGACGCCTTCCTGGAGCTGATGCTGGCGCTGGAGCACATCTCGTGGTCCGCCAAGAACGCCGAGAAGGTCCTGAAGCCCAAGCGGGTCTCCCCCGGCGCGCTGATGGCCAATTTCGCGGCGCATCTGGAATATCGGCCGCTGGGCGTGATCGGGATCATCGGCCCGTGGAACTACCCCGTCTACACCCCCAACGGCTCCATCGCGTACGCGCTGGCCGCGGGCAACACAGTGGTGTTCAAGCCGAGTGAATACTCCACCACCATCGGCAACTATCTGGCCGCGCTGTTCGCCGAGGCCAATCCGGAACTGCCGGACGGGGTGTTCGTCACCGTCAACGGGTACGGCGCCACCGGCGCGGCGCTGGTGCACGCCGGGGTCGACAAGATCGCGTTCACCGGCTCCACCGCCACCGGCAAGAAGATCATGGCCGCGGCGGCCGCCGACCTCACCCCGGTGCTGCTGGAGTGCGGCGGCAAGGACGCGGTCGTGGTCGCCGCGGACGCGGACATCACCGCGGCCGCCGACGCCGTCGCCTACGGCGCCACCATGAACAGCGGCCAGACCTGCGCGGGGGTGGAACGCGTCTACGTCGACAAGTCGATCAGCGAGCCGTTCGTGGCCGAGGTGAAGCGCATCCTGTCCACGATCCGCCCCGGGTCGGACGCGGACGCCTCCTACGGCCCGATGACGATGCCGAGCCAGATCGATATCGTCCGCCGCCACATCGAGGACGCCCTGAAGAACGGCGGCCGTGCCGTGCTCGGCGGCCCCGAATCGGTCCGGGCGCCGTACATCGACCCGGTCGTCCTGGTCGACGTCGACGAGAATTCGGCCGCGGTCGCCGAGGAGACCTTCGGGCCGACGGTCACCATCCGCACGGTGAACGGCATCGACGAGGCGGTCGAATTGGCCAACTCGTCGAATTACGGCCTGGGCTCGGCGGTCTACTCCCGCAGGCACGGCCTGGAGATCGCCCGCCGGCTGCGTGTCGGCGCCACCTCGGTCAACTCGGTGCTCGGCTTCGCGGCCATTTCCGCGCTCCCCTTCGGCGGCGTCGGCGACTCCGGGATCGGGCGCATCCACGGCGCCCCCGGCCTGCTGGAATTCAGCCGCGCGCACTCGATCGCGGTGCAGCGCTTCACGATTCCCGGCATGGCGCTGCTGAGCTACACGCGGACCGAGCGGACCATGAAGCTGCTGCGGCGGGTGGTCCCGCTGCTGCACGGCCGGCACAAGTAGCGCACGAGTTGGGGACCGTATGGGTTGGACGTCCGGTTGATGAGTAAAGATGGGAGGGTGAGTTTCTGGCCCGCACCCCATTCCAGCAGTCCCGTGCATGCGACCGTCACGCTGCCGGGGTCGAAGTCGATCACCAACCGGGCGCTGATCCTGGCCGCGCTCGCCGATCGCCCGTCCGCCATTCGCGGCGCCCTGCGCAGCCGCGACACCAATCTCATGATCGAGGCGCTGCGTGCCATGGGCGCCGCGATCGAGGGGGACGGTGACCAGCTGACCGTGACACCGCGGCCGCTGGGCAGCGCCACCGTCGACTGCGGGCTCGCGGGCACCGTGATGCGCTTCGTGCCGCCGGTGGCCGCGCTCGCGCAGGGCGATGTGGCCTTCTACGGCGACGAACAGGCCAAGCTGCGGCCGCTCGGCACCATTCTGGAGGCGCTGCGCGGGCTCGGGGTCGACGTCGACGGCGATGCGCTGCCGTTCGTGGTGCACGGGACCGGCGCGGTGCGCGGCGGGCCGGTGCGGATCGACGCGTCGGGCTCCTCGCAGTTCGTGTCCGGGCTGCTGCTGTCGGCGGCCCGCTTCGAGCAGGGGCTGACCGTCCACCACGAGGGCGCGCCGCTGCCGTCGATGCCGCACATCGAGATGACCGTGCAGATGCTGCGGCAGGCCGATGTGGTGGTGGAGGCGCCGACCGACCCGCGCGAGCCGCAGGTGTGGACGGTGCAGCCCGGCCCGATCCACGGCGTGGACTGGGAGGTGGAGCCGGATCTGTCGAACGCGACGCCGTTCCTGGCCGCCGCCGCGGTCACCGGCGGCGTGGTCACCGTCCCGTACTGGCCGCAGCTGACCACCCAGCCCGGCGACGTGATCCGGGAGATCCTGGTGCGGATGGGCGCGGAGACCCGGCGCGGCGACGGCAAGCTGGTGGTGCGCGGTCCGGAGCGGCTGGCGGGCATCGATATCGACCTGCACGACGTGGGCGAGTTGACGCCGACGGTGGCGGCCCTGGCGGCCCTGGCGGATTCGCCGTCGCGGCTGCGCGGCATCGCCCATCTGCGCGGGCACGAGACCGACCGGCTGGCGGCGCTGGCCACCGAGATCAACCGGCTCGGCGGCAAGGTCGACGAGACCGACGACGGGCTCTACATCGTGCCCACGACACTGTCCGGCGGCGACTGGCATTCCTACGCCGATCACCGGATGGCCACTGCCGGAGCGATTCTCGGGCTGGTCGTGCCCGGGGTCCGGATCGAGGACATCGGCACCACCGGGAAGACGCTGCCGAATTTCGTGCAGCTGTGGGAGGGCATGCTGACGGGATCCACCTCCTGAGGCGGCGCGAGTACGACGAGTCCGATGCCCGGGTCCGCCCGGGCAGGGGCTCGCGGCCGCGCACCAAGACCCGGCCGGAACACCGGGATGCGGTGCCGGGCATGGTCGTTGCCGTCGACCGGGGACGCTGGAGCTGTGTGCTGACCGACGAGGTCGACGCCGAGGTGTCGGAGGCCGACGGTGCCGTCACATCGGATGTCGGTGCGACCGCCGGATCCGACGGCGGGGTGAATCCCGGCGCCCCGGCGACGCCGGACGGCTACCGGCGGGTGGTGGCGATGCGGGCGCGCGAATTGGGACGCACGCCGATCGTGGTGGGCGACAACGTGGATCTGGTGGGCGACCTGTCCGGCCGGCCGGACAGCCTGGCTCGGATCGTGCGGGTGGCCGAGCGGCGAACGGTGTTGCGCCGCACCGCCGACGACACCGATCCGTTCGAGCGGGTGGTGGTCGGCAACGCGGAGCAGCTGTTCATCGTGGTGGCGCTGGCCGATCCGCCGCCGCGCACCGGATTCGTGGAGCGGGCCATGGTGGCCGCGTATGCCGGTGGGCTACAACCGATTCTGTGCCTGACCAAGCACGATCTGGCGGGTGAGTCCGAATTCGCCTCGGAATTCACCGATCTCGATCTGACCATCGTGCACGGCGGCCGCGACGATCCGCTGGAACCGATCCGGGAGTTGTTGCACGACAAGCTCACCGCACTGCTGGGACATTCCGGGGTCGGCAAGTCGACACTGGTGAACCGGCTGGTGCCGGATGCGGATCGGGCGGTGGGCGAGGTGTCCGG
Organism: Nocardia sp. alder85J; assembly: GCF_020176955.2. GTDB lineage: Bacteria > Actinomycetota > Actinomycetes > Mycobacteriales > Mycobacteriaceae > Nocardia. Next base: position 306,120 of record NZ_JAIUCZ020000002.1, on the reverse strand, counting down.
CGTCGGCAAGGGACGGCACACCTCGACCCAGTCGGTGGCGCTGTCGCTGCCCGGCGGCGGCTGGGTGATCGACACCCCCGGGGTGCGGTCCTTCGGGCTGGCCCACATCACCGTCGATGATCTGATCCACGCCTTCGCCGACCTGTCGGACGCCATCGAGGACTGTCCGCGCGGCTGCACGCATCTGGGCCCGCCCGCCGATCCGGAATGCGCGCTGGACGAACTACCCGGGAAACAACGGCGTGTCGCGGCCGTGCGGCTGCTGCTGGTGGCGCTGAAGTCCAACGATTCGTGGTCGACCGGCGGTTGAACTCAGGCCGATGTGGTCACCAGCGTGGACGAGAGGTTGTTCGCATTGGCCACCCGCTGAGCGTACGACTCGGGCGCGCAGATCTCGTAGTCAGCGGCCCACGAGATCGCGGATCCGCCGGCCGAACTGGACGACGCCTGCAATGCCGTCCGTGCCTTCGCGGCCTGTGAGGCCGAGAAGTACTGCGGCTGTTTGCCCTGCAACTCGCTCATCGCGTAATCGACCTGTGTCTTCCAATCCGTGACCGACGTGCCGTTGGCCTTCGCGAACGCCTTCAGGCCGTCGAGCCGACCGCCCTCCCACTGGCACAGGCCGAGTGCGCCCTCCTTGGAATTCCAAGCGCCGGTGTCGAAGCCGGATTCGGTCTGCATGTTGCCGACGATGCCCGCGGCCTGCGCGGGGGTCAGGTGGTACTGCTTGATCAGATAGTCGTAGATCTCCTGGGCCTTGACCTTCTGGCCGCCGGAGATCTCCTGCGGGCTCGCCGAGGCGGTTCCCGCCGGGAGCGAGGGAGCGGACGGCGAGGCGCCGGAGTCCGCGCCGCTCATGACCTTCGACTTCTCCTGGAACTGGTTATAGGTGGTGTCGAGGTCATCGGACACGTCCGTCACGGCCGCGATCAGGGCATTCGTCAGCTTCGCCTCCACCGCGGCGGGCAGATATTTCGCGCCCGTCTTCTTGTCCACGATCGGCACATTGTTCTCGGGGTCGCTCAAGGTCGCCTGTAGCTCGCCGATACGCCCCTTGATCGTCACCCACGTACTGTTCGCGAGCTCACCAGCCTCGTAGGTGGAGGTCCGGATGCCGTCGTCGTCCTTCGTCATCTGGGCCGCCAGCGCATCCAGTTGCGCCTTCTTGCCGGCGTAGTCGTCGGCCATCTTGGCCGTGCCCGCCGACTCCGTCACCAGCCCCTTGTTCTCGAGCTGCACGAGCAGCTTCGGGGGCGGATTCGGATCGTTGTTGCCCAGCAGGTCGACCGAATCCTGGAGCCAGGACTGCACGGTGGCGGTGAGGGACTTCAGAGCGGCCGAGGCATACGAGGGTGGTACGAGCTTCACGTCGTGGAAGTGCGGATCGCTCGCAGCCATCCCGACAACACCCCGCCTTCAGCAATCGTCCGTTCAGACCCGAGTATCGGGCATTCCCAGGCCTGGGGAAGCACCCGCGCATTGGTGCCACATTCGATGTACCGTTATCTGACGGCACGATAAACGGATCGGGAACGTCAGGGTTCCGACCGGTACAGCACACAGGAAGAAGCAGCCATGGCCCTCTCGACCAGAGCCAAGAAAATCGCGGTGGCTACGGCGATCGCCGGTTCGCTGGTGGTGGTTCCCGCCGGCTTCAAGGGCATGTCGTTCGCGACCGGTGGATTCGGCGGCGGGCACAGCAGCTCCGGCGGCAACAACGGCTACAGCGTGGGCGACAGCCACGGCAACAGCCATGCCGTGGGCGACACCAACGGCAACAGCCACGTCGTCGGCGACGCGCACGGCGACAGCCACACCGTCACCGACGATCACGGCGGCAGCCACGGTGTCGCGGGCAACGGCAACGGCGGCGTGGTCGGTCACGGCGTCGGCACCGGCTACGACAACGGCCAGCCGGGCGCCCCGCGGCCGGTCCTCCCGCCGCCGCCCCCGGTCAACCCGGTCGACTCCGCGCTGAGCAACATGTACAACTTCTGGTTCGGCAAGCACGACGGCAAGCCGCAGGACGACCAGAACAACGGCACGATGGGCGTCGGGAACTGCCAGCCGCCGGCCGACACCACCCACTGCTGACGGCCGCGCCGGGACCTAACCGGTTCCGGCGCGCCGCGATCCCCGGCGCGGGCGGCGTTGCGCCTCGAGCCGCATGCGCTCGGCCAGATCCGGGGGGACGTAACCGATGATCTCGGTGCGGGAGTTGATCATCAGCTTCTGCCGGATGGTGGCCACCTGGGCGTCGACCGTGCGCACCGAACTGCGGCGGCGCGCGGCGATGGCGCTGTTGGACCATCCGGCCGCCGCCAGCACCGCGACGTCGCGCTCCGCGCGCGACAGCACGGTCCAGCGGGTCGGCTCCTCCGGCTCGAACGCCTCGTCGGCGGGCTGCGCCTGCAACCCGTACTGCCGCAACTGCTCGAATTCCGGCCGCAGCCGGGCACCCTGATTCTCCGCCGCGGCATAGGCCGGTGCGCCCAGCACCATCGCGGAAACCTGTGCGGCCAGCTCGATTTCGACCGACAGCAGCGGGAGCTGATCGATCGCCACCCCCATCACGCGATGGCAGGTGCGCAGCGCGCCCACCAGTTGCGCCACCCGGGTCGCGACCCGCACCGCCTCCGGCCCGCCGTCACCACCGTCGCCGAGATATCCGGCCAGCTGGGCCGTCGTGGCCGCGATGCGCGCCCCGACCGCCAGGCTCGCGGTCCACATGTCGCCGTCGATCAGATGGTGTTCGAGCACCTCGCCGGTGAGATCGATGGCCTCACGGGCACAGCCGTTCTTGGCCAGCGCCACCGCGCGGGCCAGCATCGCCCACGCCCGGGTCAGATCCGAGCCGGACGACCGCGACCGCTCCAGATAGCTCGCGGTCACCTCCAGCGCCTGCGCGCCCGCGGCGGTGAACGCCGAGGCGATCGCGACCAGCATGGCGCTGACCTCGGCGCCGGTCCGGTCCCCGGAGGCGGTGAACTTGTCGCGGGCCCGCGCGAGCACCAGGATGGCCCGGGTGTCGCGGCGGGTCAGCATCAGTTCGGTGCCCCACATCCATTCCACCGGGGCGGGCAGGCCGACATCCTGCTCCGGGATGTCGCGCCAGTCCGGCGGCAGCGGGCCGCAGGCGGCGGCGGCCTCGTCGAGCAATCGGCCGGCCTCCCGGGACCGGCCCTCCCACAACGCGATCCAGCCCAGCACCGCCATCGCGCCGAGCCGCAGGTCCAGCGACGCCAGGTCGGCGGGCGCGGTCGCGGTGAGGGCGTGCTCGGTCAGCCGGGTCAGCGCCGGGCCGTCGACGGTCACGAACGGCACCCACATCCACAGCAGCGCGGTGGCGATCTCCAGCCCGACCACCGCCTCGATCGGATCGGCGAGCGCGCTCTCGACCGCGGCGAAGATGTCGTCCCAGCCCGACTGTGACCGGTCCAGCCAGGTCTGATCCTGCGGCCGGTCCCAGATGAACTGACCGGCGACGATGCGATCGCGCCAGAAACGCCGGTGCCGGGCCGCGGTCCGGGTGGCGTCGGCCGGGTCGCGCCGGGACAGCCTGTCCCGGGCGAACACTCGCACGCTCTCCACCAGATACCACTGCGCGACATCGGAATTCAGATGGGTTGACAGCAGCGAGCATTCGGCCAGCCGCTCCAGCAGCGCCTGCACCTCCGCCGCGGGCAGGGTCTCGTCCGCGCACACCGCGATCGCGGCCTCGGCGGTGATGCCGTTGCGCAGCGTCTGCTCGTCGTCGGTGACGTAGCCGGCCGCGAACGTCGACAATCGTTCCAGCAGTAGCTGTTCCCACGGACTGCACAGATCGAAGGACCACGCCACCACGTCGTACACGCCGCGATGGCGGGCCTCGACCCCCAGCCGCGGACCGTGCGACCAGCGCAACCGCTGATCGTCGTCGTCACCGCTGAGTTCGCGCAGCACCATCGCCGGCGGCTGATACCGCAGCCGGGCCGCCGCGAGCCGGATGAACAGCGGATTGTGGTCGACGCGCCGGCAGATCTCCTCGATGACCTCGAGCTGGTCGGCATCGGCGGCGGGCCGTCCGGTGAGCTGCATGCGCTGCTGGAACAGCTGTACCGAATGCGTGACCGACAGCGGCGGCACCGCGACCAGATATTCGTCCACCCAGCCGATCGCCTCCCGGCTGGTGGCCAGCACGGTCAGGCCGGGCACTGCCTCCAGCAGTGCGGTGATCGTGGCGCCGACCTCGCTCAGGATGTGTTCGCAGTTGTCCAGCACCAGGATTCGATGATCCTCGGGATCGCCGCCGGTGACCGACGGCACCCCGGACTCCAGGCGGTGCCCGGCGGCAGGATCGATCGAGGCCGCGGAGCGCACCGCGTCCTCGATACCGGTTCCGGCGACGAGTTCGGCCAGCGCCGCCCAGAAGACGGGGACGTGGTCGCGCCGGTGCACCCGGCCCGCGGCCTCCGCGGCCAGCCGGGTCTTGCCGATGCCGCCGGGGCCGGTGAGGGTGATCAGCCGGGCGCCTCCGGACAGCAACGCATCGACCCGGTCCAATTCCGGTTTCCTGCCGATGAATCCACCGGCGGCTGCCGAGGGAATGCCATCACCACCTACTGCCACAACTAACCGAAGTTAGTCGACTCGCGAGCGGGACGCCCGCGAATAGTTGTTTCACACCACCGGTTCCCAGTATGCGCACACCGGATACACCGTGATCACCCAGGTGCTTGCAGTGGTTCCCGGCGCCGCCACGGCAACGGCCGGGAACCTCCGGTCGGTGGCCGTTCCGCCACCGTCGTCAGCAGGCGGTGCAGCGCGCGCACCGCCGGATGCGCCCGCTCCGGGCCGTCGAGTTCCACCGCCGCGAAGGAGTTCGCCAGGGCGGCATCGGGATCGAACACCCCGGCGGTGAAACACTCGTCGCCGAGCGCGCTTCGCCACCGGCGGTAGTCGGTGACCAGGCGCGACAGCGAATCCCGCGATGCTCCGGTGCCGTGCAGGAATTCGAGCAGCAGGGTGCGCTGCGCCTCGCGCCGCGCGCGGCCCCCGCCCGCCAGCTCGAGTGCGCGGCCGAATTGCCGGACGACCGTGACGTACATCGGGGCCGCGGCCTGCGCGCCGATGTCCCGGAGCAGCAGCCGGGGGTCGGCGACCGCGGCCGGATCGAGTACCAGCCACCGGGTGGCGTGGTCGTCCTGCGGGTCGCGTTGTTCCACCCGGGCGTACGGACCGGATCGGCCGGCCACCGCGATGCCGTGCAGGACACCGGGGTACCGGGGCGCCAGCAGGTCGACCGCGTCCACCAGGTGCTGTGCGGTGTCCGGTTCGATCGCCGAGGTCTCGAAGCCCTCGACCAGCAGCTGATGCCGGTTCGACATCTCCCGGATCAGCCACAGCGCTTCCGGATTCGGCTCGTCCCGCTTCGGCGCGGCGGGGCCGGACGGCCGCTTGCGCTTCGATTCGGATTCCGGGGCAGCGGATCTCCCGGCGTGCGGCGGGCGGTCCTTGCGCTTCGGCGGCGTCACGCGTGGCGGTTGTTCGGTGCGCGACGGCGCGGGCTCGGCCTTCGACCACGGGGTGTTGGCGGTGTTCCGGGCACCGGGGCCGGACTGCCCGGCGGGGGCGTCGCGGGTGCCGGCCGGGGCCGAGATCCGCGCGGGACCGGCCGCCGCGCCGTCGCGGGACGAATTCGCCTGTGCGGCAGCGGCCGGCGTGGCCGATCCACTCGCGGCCGGTGCCGCGGTCGTGGAGCCGCGGCCGGATGCGCCACCGGCCTGCGGCTGCCGGGTGCCCGGCTGCTCGCCAGCCGATTGCCGGGGTGTTTGCTGCGGTTGTTGCGAGGGTGAACCGGGCTGCGACTGCGCGCCCTGGTGTCCGGCGGCGCCGTCGGCCGCCGACGATGTCCACGGTGTCGCACTGGTGGTCGTGGCGGCCGGAGCGGTGGAATTCCCGGTGGGTGCGAGGGTGGACCCGCCCGCGGCGGCCGCGGCGCCGGTTCCGACGGCCGGCGTGGCGAGGGCGGCGGGGGCGGGGGCGGCGCCGACGGTCGGCACCACGCCGGGCCCGGCTGCGGTACCGTTCGGCGACCCCGCGGCGGCAACCGCATGCGCCGCCGCGGCATCCTGATCGCTGAGCGCCCGCACCGCCTGCGCCGCCGTGTTGCCCAGCGAGTCCAGACCGGACATCAATGTCCTGATGCTGTCCAGCCCGCGATCGGCAGCCGGTACATAGGTTTTCGCGAACTGATCCCCCGTCTCGTCGTCACCCCAGGGCCTCCCCGCCGCCTCCAGCCGGTAGTGCAGCGCCGAGACCGCCTGCGCGCCGTCCTGGGCCAGTTGCAGCAGCCGGGCGAGGGCCGCCTGCACCTCGCCCTCATCGATCCGCAAGGAGTCCGTCACCGCCGCGTCTCCGACCGTCTTCCCCCCGTTTCCCGTCGAATCGAGTATCGACTATTCCCACGGGTGGGACTATTTTCTCAGTCGCAATCTAATTACCTGTGCCACAGCTAATTTCGGTCCGGATCCGTGGTTGCCGGGCTCGGGAACCACGTACCGTACGGACCGAACAGCCGGGCACGCACTCGCCCGCCGCCCGGAGCGAAGTCGGAGACCCCCGCACTGATGTCGAGTTCACGCACCTCGTCCCCGGACCGCCACAGCGCGAACACCCGGTCCCCGAGGTCCCGCAGCATCAAGTACACGTCCGGGCCCTCCCCCGCGGCGGGATCGACGACCACGGCGCACATCCCCGGTTCGGCGCCCGCGAGGAACGCGACGAGCTGATCCGGCGCGTACTCGTCCACGGCGGATTCGACGAGCGGCGATCCCTGCGACAGCAGCCCGATCTGCGCCGCGGTCAGCTCCCGGGCACCGGTCGCACGGATGGTTTGCGCGAATTCGGCGATGAGATCCAGCCGGCGTGCCGTCTCCGGCGCCCGGCGCGGGCCGAATCGGTCGAAAACGGCCTCGTACATGCGTATCGGGCCCTGATCCACGGGTATGGATTCGTCCACCAGGGGCATCCCGGCCAGCCCGGCGCCATGCACCAATTCGTACATGCTGTGGTGCCACCAGAGCATGATGGCCAACCGCAGGGCGATCATGTTCTCCTTGGGGAACCGGCTGTCGTCCATCAGCCACCAGGCATGCAGGTATATCCGCGCTATGGAGCCGGAAACGCCGGCCGCCATGGCGATCTCCAGCTCGTTGCTCAACCGGAGATATTCGGCGTATTCGGGCCTGCTCGGATCGAACTCCTCCCGCACCACGCCGGGTATCCACGGCACATGGATGGCAAAGCGGGTGGTATCGATATGCTGCGCGGCCTCGGGATCGATGTCGCCCTCGTCGTAGTCGAGCCGGACGGCCCGCACCACGAATCGCCCGGTCCCGTTGTCGCGGATCCGCTTCTCGTTCCCGTCGTGAGAGTAGATCGGCACGACCCGGAACAATTTCGTCTCGCCCGTTGCCCGCAACTCTTCCGCCCGCAACCGGTCCTCCAGCGCGTTGCTGTCGACCTGGCCGTCCTCGCGATAAGGAAGTTCGTGAGCCGGGTCGAGGTACCTGAAGCTCAGCAATCTCAGGCTGCCGGCCAGCGCCTCGTATTCGCGCGGCGACAGCGGCATACCCGCCCGGTTGTAATCCTCCGCGGTGAGCAGGCGGCGCTGCACCTCGCGGGGATCCCGCAGCCTGAGCGCCTTCCGCCACCGGAGGTATTCCTCATAGGCGTAGTCCGAGCCCCGGACCCTGATGAACTGGTGATTCTTGAGATCCGTGCGGGTGATCCGGGCTCCGGGATGCTCCACGTGGAATGCCTCCAGAATCGCCGTCAACGCGGGGACGTTCAGCTCGAGCTCCGCCGCCCGATCCCAGTCCTGCGCGTTCAGCAGCAGGACGATGCCCTCGTCCAGAGTGAAGCCCGTACTGTTGGGCTCCTCCTGCTCCGCATTCCGGATCGCCGCGTTGTAGAACGCCTCCGCCAATTCACGCAGGTTCCCCTCGCGCAGCAACACCTCCCACGGCACCGAGGGCAGCACCATGCCGCCCACCGAGGTGTCCTCGCTGGCGTCGAAGGTGGCCCGGAGCTGCTCGTCCGTCGCCTCCGGGAACAGGCCGTGCAGCACCTCCCACAGGCGTTCCAGCAGCATGACCATGGTTTCCCGCAGCTCCGGCCGATGGGCGAGGTACCGGCTCATCTCGAGCTCCCACCGGCGGCCGCGCTGTCGGCTCGGGGCGCGCGACAGCGGGACGGACTCACCCTGCACCGGGATGGAGACACCTTGTGCCGCAGGCGTTCCCGGACCGTCGCCCGGGTCGCTCGAGCCACCGGGGTGGCGGGCCGTGTGACCCGTCACCGCGTCCCGCAGTCTCGCCGCTATGGACTGCATCGCCTCCGCGGCGGTCCGGAACTGCGGACCCGACGCGGACGATGCGGCGGCAGCGGTGGTCGCGGGCGCGGCGCCGGGCCGGGCCGTGGGCCCGGCCGGCGTGGACCGGGCCGTCGCAGACCCCGAGCCGGGGCCGGACTCGGCTGTCCCGGAACGCGATCGATCGGCCGCGGGGCCGGAGACGGGCTGCGGCACCAGGATCGCGGTGAGGATCCGGCCGCCGGTGACGAGGTACCGGCCCGTCAGGTCGCGCAACGCCGGATCGATGTCCGGGTGGCCGTCGATGTCCGCGTGGAACTCACCCGCCCCGGGGCCGAAGGTCACCCGGACGTCCTTGAAGCCGATCTCGCGGCCGGTCAGCGGGAACCAGGCCTTGTACACGGCCTCCTTCGCGGAGAACAGCATGCGGTCCCAGTGCACGCCGTCCCGGTCGCCGACCTCGGCGAGCCACGCGACCTCCGCGGGCGTCGCCATCCTGGTGACGCCTCCGGCCGACAGCGGCGCGTTGTCCTCGGCGTCGATACCGACCGCGCGCCACTGCCCCGCGTCGGCGACCGCCGCCGCGTAGTAGCCGTCCTTGTGCGTGATGCTGCCGACCACGCCGGCGGGCCACTGCGGCACGTTGCGGTCACCGCGCAGCACCGGGACGTCGCCGTGGCCGAGCCCGGCCATGGCCCGCCGGGCGGCGGTGCGGCCGTTGATCACCTCCAGCCGGCGCTTCGCCACCTCCCGGCCGGTGAGCAACCCGGCCTCTGCGGGCAGCAGGTCCCCGGCCTGCTCGGTCCCGACGATCTCGGCGGAGTGCAGTTCCGGCAGCAGTTGTGCGAGCAGTTGCCCCGGTTCCGTGCTCCGCAGCGGGACCCCGAATGCGGCCGAGATCGCATGCACGGCGCTCTCGACGGTGAACCCGGACCCGGTCGCCCACGGCCGGACCGCGTCCGCCTGCAATATCCGGACAGCGTCGACGGCACGGCTCACATTCGTTCCGGCGGTGATGTTCGACCAGCGGACGACCCTCCGGTCAGCGGTGCGGATCAGCTCGAGTTCCGCGCGTTCCGAATCCCCCGGGTCCATTGTCAGCAGCAGCCCCACCGTGATCCGGTCGGCGGACTGCTCGACACTGGTGAGTTCGGGCAGGCAGACGATGTCGCCGACGAGAAACGCACCGCGCGATCGGATCGCGGCCAGCATGCTGATCAATTCGATATCACCGAGCAGACCGGCCGATGCCGACGAGTCCCCGTGACCGTCCGTCTCGGCGGCCGCTGCGGCCGCGGGCCGAAAGGTCGGGAACGGCTCCCAGTACTGCCCGAGCCGATCGGCGATATCACCGAACGGGACGCCGGCCGGCCACACGCCCCACGGAATTCGCAGCCGACCGGCAATGGCGGACAACGCGATTCCCTGCGGATGCCGCGTCTCCGGCTTCGTGGCGTCAGTGCCGGAATCGAATCCGCCGGGCAGATCCAGCACGTAGAGGACGGTGTCACCGTTCGCACTGCGCGCGAACACGCTCGCCCAGTGGGGATCCGGTGATGCGCTCACCTGGTCCGGTTGGGTGACCGAATCCGGTCGCGACCGGAAACCTTCGCGCCGAATCATCTCTTCCCGGTCGGGGTCACCGCGGAACAGCAGGGTGCGGTCGGTGCGCCAGCCCGCTGTCGGCCGCACAGCCTGGAACCGCCAGCACTGCGCCAGCGCGCGCAGCATGCGGACGGTATCGAGGGGTTCCGCGGCGGTTGCGCCGACATCGCGGAGAACGTCGGGCAGCGAATCGCCGGACAGCCGGCGGCGGGGCCGCGGCCGGTCCTGTTCGGCCCGGAATCTGCGCAGGATGTCCGCCCAGCTCGGGCCGGCGGCCGCCACGAGGACGGCGGCCGCCCGCTGCCCGATGTGGTCGAAGACGACCTGCTCGCCCTCGGTGAGGGGCCTGCCGATCACCGCCGCCAGCACGGTTTCCGCGTCGGCCTCGTCACTGGTGAGCGCACCGTTGTCGAAGTAGCCGTACCTCGCGAACTGCTCGGCGAGCCAAGCCCGGAATTCCGCTTCGCGGCCGTCGAAATGGCGCCGCAGCACCTGGTAGCTGTCGGACATCGGTTGCGTGGGATCACCCTGTGCTCGCCAGAGCAGGCGGCGCAGGCGGTGGGTCAACTCGTGCACCGTGAGCGAGAAATACGGCCGGTCCGGGTCACCTCGGGAGAAGCCCGAGCCGACCTGTTCCGCCAACAGCGTCCGCAGGTATTGCGGTGCGGTCAGGAATCGCTCGTTGTACACGATCTCGGACTCGGATTCGTACGCGAGGTGATAGATATCGCCCCCGGCGTCACCGGGCCGATCGTCCGAAAACCGCCGCTCCAGCCGGATCTCGGGGACTTCGAGCATCGGGAACAGTTCCCGCATCCGGACGACCGCGTCACCGATTTCGGCAACGGTCGCCAGGGCGACACCGGGATTCTCGAAACCGATCAGACGCAGACCGTGCTCGCGCGCGAGCCGTTCGATCAACTCCAGTTTGGCGCGTTGTTCCGCCGGGCCGACCGGACGATATTCCGCCGCCAACCGGCGGGTGGTCGCACGATGCTCGGCCTGCTCGATCGCGGAGTCGATCAACAGCCGGTGCAGCACCGTCTCACCATCGGTGAGGACGACCGGATCGTCCTCACCCGCGGCCCGGCGGTGTTCGACGGCCGCGAAGGCACCGGCCGCGGCCGTGACCGGATCGAACTCGCCCGCACGGTAGCCGTAGGTCCGGAATTGCCGCTGCCGCCAGTCGGATATCTCGGACGGCCGTGCACCCGGATCCTCGGATTGGTAGTACGTACTCAGCGCCAATCCGGCGGCCTTGACCCGATTCGCGCCCATCTCCGCCAGTACGAAGCCGAACTCCCGGCGGATCAGCCCGGCGATCGGTTGCTCCACCGCGCCCACTGCCCGGCCCGTGTTCACCATCCCTGTCCAGGCGGAGGTCATGATGCTCGCAGCGGTGGCGAACGCGGACCGCACGATCAGCGAACGCGCCCGTGGTATCCCGTCGGCGTCGACACCGGTGTCGTGCCCGGCCAACATCTGCCCGCCCGGCACGCGTCCGAAACCGACCGTATCGAGCTCCACGAACGGGAACCGGGTCAGCAGATCGTCGATGGTACGGGCGAATTCACGCACGGATTCGAGCAACAGATCGGGCGTGTCGAAGCCCACCACCCGGACACCGTGGCGCCGGACGAGTTCCGCGGCGATCCCGTCGAGAGTATCGAGTTGCGCGAACGGATCCGCCGCGCTGGATTCCTCAGAGCCTGTACCCCAATCGAATTCGTGTAATCGGGCGGCGGTGACGAACTCGGCCACGGCCCGCGCGGCGGCCCGGTGGTGCTCGCGCCGGCCCTCGGGGACACCGGGATCGCCGAAGGGCAGCCATTGCTCCGGCGGCACATCGCGCCAGGTGGCCTGCAATTCGTGGTGGTGGATCCGCGCCGCCACCTGCTCCACGAACGCCGGGTCGTGCACGTCGGCGCCCGCGCGGGCGGCGGCGTGGACCAGCGGCAACGCCACCTCGGCGGCGCGCAGGTGCGGCTGCCACTGCTCGATCGGCCGATCACGGAGGTCGCCGGACGCCTCGGGGAGCAAGGCGTACAACCGGGCCGCCAGCGCGGTGACCTGGGTGCGGAGAGCGGAGACATCGGCGGCGGCGGCCGGTCCGGTCGTGGATCCCGAAGTCGGCGTGGAACTTTCGTCACCCTCGTCGCCCGGCTGTCCGTCCTCGCCGGCCGCCGTCGGCCCGGTCGAGCCGTCCGGTGTCGCGGGTCCGGAGACCGCTGGCATCCGATCCTTGTGCGAGACAGCGTCATCCGGTCGTTCGGTCGGCAGCGATTCCCAGTAGTCGTCGGCGTCGAAGTGCAGCCATTCACCGCCCAGGTCGGTGACGATCGGCTCCATCGGCGTGCCGTCCCGCTCGAACCGGACCACCCGCAGAGCCTCGACCGCGCCCGCCCGCGCGGGGTCGAAACGGAAGGGTCGCGGGTACCGGCCGGGGTCGACGACGAACAGCTCACCGTGCCAGTTGACGACCAGATAGGTGTGCGCCGACGAGGTGCTCTCCCGGTCCATCATGACCACCGCCCGGCCGTGGTGCGCCGCCCGTTGCTCGGCGCTCGCCGGACCGGTCTCGTCCTCGCCGAGCCCGAACAGGAACCGCTGTACCTGCCGATGCCCGGCCGTGCCGCCGGGTAGATCGACGCCGTGCCCGCCGAGCAGATACGACCACGCCACCGGGTCGACCTCCCGCTCACCGGGATCCAGCACCGGCAGCTCCCGGTCCCAGGTGTTGCCCAGTGCCGCTTGGAATTCCCGGAGTTGCGATCCGGCGATCACGGCGCAGGCGACATCGTCCCAGTGCCGCAGGACCGTCGGCCGGATCGTCGCGGATTCGGCGGCGGCGTTCAGCGACCGCGCCAGCTCCCCCAGCTGCACGGGCTCGGAGGTCTCCAACTGCCCCGGGGGCAATCCCTGGTCGAAGACCACCGCCTGCAAGTCCTCATCGGGCCATTCGGGATCCACACCGGGCCGGTGACCGGTGTCGACGGGCACCACGGACGGCAGCTCGTGTGGAGTGGTCTGTAGATGGGTCCACCAGCGATGCCGGATCTCGCCGCCGGCGGTGACCCACATCAGCCAGGCCCCCGGAGTGTCGTCGCCACGGCCGGGGTGCCGGCCGAAGACCACCGCGAACGCGCCCGGTCCCGCGGAGTTCAGCCGCCGGGCGATGCGGTCGCGCGCGGTCGTCCACGGACCGTCGGCCGGGGTAGCCGGGTAGATCCCGAAGGGCGTGTCCGAGCCCGCCGCGGGATGGCCGAGCAGTTCGGCCGCCTGCGCCGCCGCCGGCGGACCTTTCCGCGTGTCGTGGACATCCTCGCCCCCGTCGACTCCGGGCCGGCCCGCACTGACCAGCTGTGCGGCGATCAACCGGAAGTCGGACGGCGTGCGCAGACCGAGCAACGTGCCGGGAGGTACGTCCGCCAGCCGATCCGGCATGCTGGACCAGAGGCCGACGTCGAGTCTCGGCTTCTGGTAGGTCTCACCCTCCTCGAAGATCCCGTCCAGACCGTGTAACCGCAGCTCCGGGTCCCCGGGCAGGTCGGGGGCGCCGGCGAAGGAGTAGCACAGGCGACGCCAGACCAGCGACCGCATCACCCGGATGAGCATCGCTCGGGCCTGCTCGTCGGGAACATCGGGAACGAGCCACACCATGGTGGCGGCGTCGCGGTCCCGCAACGCGGATCGGACGGCCTGGTCCAGCGCCGCCCGCCGCTGCTCCGGATCACCGTCACGCAGGCGGACGGCGACGACGTTCCGAATCGGCGTGCGCTCGGGATCACCGACGGCGATCCACAGACCGTTCTCGATGTCGTAGAGGGAGGCGGGACGCCGTCCACTGACCTGCCACACCGGTCGGTGATGACCGTCGAGTGCTTCCAGATACCCGAGCACCGACCCGATACCGCCGATTTCGGGCAGCGCATCGAGATCGGCCACCGCGGCCAGGTGCGCGTGCCGCCAGAACGTCGGCAGGTTCGCTACCGGAACCTGTTCGGGCGCACCGGCGACCAGCATCGCACGCATCTCGGGGCCGAGCAGGAGATAGTCGAATGCCGGCGCGGCTCCGGTCCGCAGCCCCAGGGCCATCGCCGTCGCGACGGCCCGCAGTTCCGCCGCCGGACCGCCCGGTGGCCGCCGCACCGGATGCCAGCCCGGCACCGGTGACGGGGTCACGGCCGGCGCGGGCGGGAACACCGCGGCCAGGGCCTCGCGCACCCCGGCCGGCTCCGGCACCGCCGCGTCCTGTATCCGATCGCTGAGCGCGCCGTCACCCAGGACGATTTCGGCCGCCAGTTGCTCGAACATCTCCTGGGACTCGGGACCGGTCAACTCGAACAGTTCCCAGGCCCGCCGGACGATCCCGAGGCGCGCGTCCGGCCCGGTCGCCGAACCGGACAGATATTCGCGCAGCGCCTTCCGATACTGGAGACGAAGCGTTTCCGGATCGGTCATCGATTCCGGCCCCAGGGCCCGGAATGTATCGAAGCCGCCGAATTCGGTTCCGGCCGCCAGGGGCGGGGCCGGTGCGACCCGGTATCGCGACCCGAATATCTCGAGGTCCTGCAACTCCAGTCGGATCCGGGCCCGATCGTCGTCCCGCACGAAGTCTCCGGGCCGCGCCGACGGCGAGTCCCACTTCCGCTCGTAGACGGTCCAGTTCGCCTCACCGTCCGGGCCGATCCACCGGACGTCGACCCCGGTGACGGCGGATTCGGCGACCGCGGCACACAATTGCGAGGCCGAGATCAGGGGGACATCCGTCACCGGCAGGTACACCACCAGCCGCCGTTCCCGGCCGTCGGGAGCGGAGGTGATGAACGCGGAGCTGCCCAGCGGTTCCACCCCCCAGCCGAGGCCCGCCATATCGGCCCGATGCAGGGTCGCCAGCCGCAGCGCCGCCGTCGCCGCCATCTGCCGCCGCGTATCCGTCCACTTCTCGGCGAGCATCGTGAGGCGACCGGCGAGGCGGCGCTGTACCCGCTCCGCATCGGCCGGCAGCGCACCGGCTCTCGTCGCACCGAGCGTCCGGCGGGCCTCGTCGAGGAGGCGGGTCAGCTCGGCCATGGCCGGATCGAGTTGCACGACCCAGGGATCGAGCCATACCGCGGCGGGGAGCGCCGATGACGGCCGGTCGGTGTCGGTCGGCCAGAGTTCTTCGCCGTTCAGCGAGGTCCATGCCTCGAGCAGGGCGTCGGCACAGACAGCGGGCTCGGTCCAGCCCTCGCCGTCGATCGCCCAGGGCAATCCGGCCTCGGACAACGTGGCGGTCGTGGCTCCCACCGCGGCCTCGAGTCGCCGCCGGACCGCGGCCTGCTCCTGGAACCCGTACTGCCCGGTCTCCGGCGGTGACAGCGTGACCCGGCCCGTCTGCTCGAGACGGACCGTCCGAGCGAACACCGGCAGGCCCAGCGGTGCCAGCGCGGCGCGGATCCGGCCGACCGGATCACCCTCGGCATCGGCCATCACCAGCACCTCGACCCGCTGCCCCGCGGCGGCGTGGACCGCCACCCACTGTCCGGGCACAGCCGCCAGAACCGGTGCCGGCGCGGCGATTTCGGTCAACAGGTCCGCGGCCGCAGCCAGCGCGGTCGCGCCGTCCTCGCCGGCCCGCCATCGGTCGATGCCGCGTTGCGTCTCGCCATTCGGGTGATACCGCCGCTGCCCCACCGGGTCCACGCCACCGGCGGCGGCGACCCGGCCCTGCGGGTCCAACCCGGGGATGCGCTGTCCCGGTTCGACTTCGGCCTCGTGCGCGGTCCGCAGCGGTGGCAGCAGGCGGTCCGGCTGCCACGCGAACCATTGCGCCACCACCCGGTCGCCGGACCGGCGGAGCACGTACAGATCCGGTCGGCCCGGCGAGCCGGGGTGCTGTCCGTACACCGCCACCCAGGCGTCCGGACCGGCGGCCGCCAGCGCTTCGACGAGTTCGTCCCGCGAGACCGGATCACCGAAATCCGGTTCGCCGTCCGCCACCGGCCCGATCGAGCCGTCGGGAATGCCGAGTTCCGCTGCCGACAACAGCAACTCGACCGGCCGCGAGCCGGCGAGCAACTCGCCGAACGACCGTTCTTCCGGGAATGATGTATCTCGCAGGGGCGCTGCGTCGTTCCGATCGGGCCATGGGGTGTCCGTCCGATCGACCATGCCGGTGACATCCGGCTGCGGCGTCCACCGGAGGAACCAGGTCGTCCGCGGGCCGGACTCGGCGCCCGGATAGGTGGTGGGGCTGTTCGCGAGGTAATGGTCCTGCCGCGCCCGGAGTTTCGCGTTCTGCGTGTGCAGTGTCTCCGAGGTCGGACCGGCGGCGCCGATCGGCACCAGCGTCGGAATTCCGTCGGCGGCGAACATGTCCGCCGCCGCCCGGATCGCCTCGCGCATCGCCCGGGGCGACGCCTCCGGACCGATGTCGAGGTATCGCAGCTGCGCGGCGGCTTCGGGATCACCGAACGCCAGCGTCATACTCTCCTCGCCCAGCGCGAGCACGAAATACGGCTGCGCGCCGGCCGCCGTCCGGGCCTCCGTGAGCAGATCCCGCAGTCCTTCCGGTCCGCCGTACGCCTCGAATTCACTTCCCGCCGTGATCATTCGGGCCAACTGATGCAGGTGGCGCGCATGGGCCCAGGGAGCGGGGAGCAGGTCGCCCGGCAGGGCGTCCGGCGCTGCCAGCACCACGGTCCAGCGGTCGGCGGCCGGGAGACGCAGGAAGTTCCGCAGCAGGTGCTCGGGTCCCTCCCGGCCCATCTCCTCGACCAACAGCGATGCCCACCACCGTAGTTCGGGGTAGTTCTGCGGCCTCGGGAGTGGATCGGATCGGGCCCCCGCGCGTGCCGGCGCACCGGCGCGCGCCTCTCGGTCGGCGGCCACCACGGTACCGAAGACCTCCGGATAGCGCTCCCCGCCGTCGGTCTCGGGTGGACCGGCCACGAAGTGGAGCAACCGCCGGGCCATCTCGTATCGTGCCTGCGGCAACCATCCGGCCGCGCCGGGCCGGTCGCGCAGCGCTTCCCGGATGCGGACGGCACGGTACAGCTGATCGGACTCGGAGATCTCACCGCGCGCCTCCATATCCGGCGCCTCTTCGATACCGGACAGGTGCAGCAGCACGGTGAGATCGTTCAGCAGCGTCCGGCACCGGTAGGCGACCGCGGCGGCCGGCGAGCCGGGCTCGTCGGCCGCCGCGGTGGCGGCATGCGGCGTACGGGTCACCACGCGGACGTCGCCGTCCGCCCGGAGTTCGACACTCCGATATTCCAATTCCACGCCCAGCGCCCGGAATTCGGCCAGCGCGGCGGGGCCGAACACCTGCCACGGATCCGCGAACGGCGCGTACACGAGCAACCGATTTCCGTCGAGTTTCGCCAGCGGGTTCAGCCACTCACCGGCCTCCTCCGCGAGCTGGGCTCGCGCCCAGTGTGCGGCGAGCTGGATCCGGACCAGCCGGTCGACCTCGGCGAGGAATTCCAGTTCGCGCAGCCGGTCGGCGTTCTCCTGTTCCGCCTGCGCGGTCCACCGCCGTGGATCGGTGACGGCCGCGAGCCCCTGCCACACCGCCGC
Source organism: Nocardia sp. alder85J (assembly GCF_020176955.2). Classification (GTDB taxonomy): domain Bacteria; phylum Actinomycetota; class Actinomycetes; order Mycobacteriales; family Mycobacteriaceae; genus Nocardia. The sequence goes on along the minus strand of NZ_JAIUCZ020000002.1, from coordinate 288,599 downwards.
CGCGGCCGCCGCGGCCCGGAACCCGCCCAGCGCGGACAGCACCGTGGCGCTGTGCTCGTCGGCGAGGTGGGCGACGTCCTCGGGCTCGGTCCACTGCCCGGCCTCGCCGCCCGCGGCGAGTTCGTCGGCGTGCGGTGGCGTGTCCGCCGTGACCGCATCGACGGACCGCCACAGCGCCTCCCACAATGCCGTGCGCCGATCACGGACCTCCACCGGGAGATCAGCGGCCCGCACCGACTCACCGGGGTCCGCTCCGGACACCGCGACCGGCCCGCCGGACCAGATCACCGCCTCGGGGGACCAGGGCCAGTGCGCCCGGCGGAAGTCCTCCTCGTGTACGACGACGGTCCGGTCCCCGGTGCGCTCCCACCAGCGGACCCGGATCGCGCCGCCACCGTCGTGCCACACCGCGTACATGGTGACGCCCGCCCGGGTCACGACGTCGGAGCGCCCGTGCCCGGCACCGGGCCGCGCCGGATGCGACCCCACCACCAGTGCGAAGGATCCGGCCGGTTGCCGGGTCAGCGTGTCGATGATCCGCTCTCGCGACGGCGCCTCGCCCGGCCCGGCCCGAACGTGGCTTTCGGCGCCGAGCACGGCCTGGATCACCGCCAGACCCGGGAAGGTTGCGGAGCCACCGAGCGAGGCCCGCTGTCCCGGCGAGAGCACTTGCGCGGCAAGAAGTTCGAAATCATCGCCGAACTCGGCGACCGTCTCGGCCGAGCCGGGCTCCGTGGTGGCCACCGCCGGAGCGTCGGCGGACCGCCGGGCCAGCAGTTCCGCCGGTACGGATTGCCATGCCAGGGTGTACTCCGCCCGCAGTGCGGCGAGCAGTTCGGCGGCGTGCTCGGCGTTGTCGGCCCGTTCGATCAGTTGCCAGGTGAGACTTGCCGCCAGTTCCGGGAATTCGTCCCGGCCGGTCGTGAGCCGGTTCCACACCGCGGTCCGGATCGCGTTGCGCGCGTGGGCCGTCAGCGTGCCGATGTCCGATGTCGCACCGGCGGTGTGCATTCCGAACTCGAACAGCCGATCGTCCAGCTCCTGCTGCACCGCCGATATCGCCTCGTGGCCCGGCACGCCCGCGGCCGTCGCGGCGATATCCGTGCGCCACTCGGTGATCCGGGTGGAGCCGTCGAGTTCGACGTCCACCCGCTGGTACACCACCTGCCGGATGCCCTCCGCCGCCATCCGGGTCAACGACCGCAGGGTGAGCAGCGATCCGGGATCGGCCGCCGGGACCACCAGCCACGCGGTGCCGTCGGCGGTCACCCGTGCGTTGCCGGATTCCCACACGAGGGGGTGCCCGGCGCCGACGGTCCCCCGCACGGCCCGCGCGGCCTCGGCGGCCGCCAGCACCCGCATCCGATCGCGGGCCGCCAGCCGGGCCTCGAGTTCGGCGGACGCCAGCCAGGCCGCCCGCTCCTCGGCGAGGGTCCACGACCGCGGATGCACGAGCCCGGCCCGCAGCCGCCGCACCCGGTCGGCCACCGCCCGCAGGTCCGCCTCGGCGAGCGGAATATGCTGCGCCAGTGCGGCATTAGATTGCCGGGTGACCGGCGCCGCGCGGGTCCAGAGCTGTTCGCCGGCGGAGGACGGTGGCTCGGCCAGGTCCGGATCGAGGGGGAACTCGGCGGCTGCCACACCCGTGTACAAGCTCGCCCAGAGGGCTTCCTGCCACGTGTGCACCCGGTCGAGCTCGTCGGCGCCGGCCTCATCCCCGGCGAACACGACCTCGCCGGCCGGTTCGGTGGCCACCCGGTACCGGAGGATCGGTACGCCCCGCTCGGTCCGCTCCGCGCCGAGGCCCCCGGGCAGATCCGCCGGATCGCCGGAGGTGTACACCTCCCACCGCGGCATGCCCGAATCGGCGAGGACCTGCCACAGTCCGGGCTCGATCTCGGTCGGGACGCCCGCGCGCGCGGCGGCGGCTGCCGCCACTGCGGTGAGCGCGAGGCCGGCGAGCGCCCGCCCGGCGAGGAACTCACGTAATTTGCTGCGCTGGAAGGTATCCCATGCCTCCAGCTGGGCCAGGTCGGTGGCGGCCAACTCGGCCTGTAGCCCGGCGGCGAGGCGTTCGGCCGACGGGACGTCGAACGCCCCGATCTCCCGCCACAACCACTCGTTGAGGGCCGCTTCCTGGGCGAAGATGTCACCGGCGACCGTGGACAGCAACTCCTCGCCGACGGCGGCCCGCCGTCCCGCGGACAGCCACAGGCGTCGCGCGTCCGGCTCGGCCAGGGCCGCACCGGTTCCGGCATCGTGCAGGTCGCCGACAGTCCGCCGCAGCGCGTCGTCCACCGTCTTCCGGATCTCTCCGATGTCCGGCGGCCGGTCGACCGGGGGTGTGGGAGTGTGCTTCGTCCAGGTGACGGTCCGCGTCGTGCCCTCGGCGTTCACATAGGTCCCGGTGAATTCGACCGCACGGATGCCCAGCGAACCCAGCTTCGTCAGCTCCTCGTCCGACAGCAGCGACCACGGCCGGCCCAGCGGTACGGTCAGCGCCAGCACATCGTCGGTGACCTCGAGTGGCCACGAATCCGTTGACGGGGGAACGGATTTCCGGGCCAGGGCCGCCGTCGCCTGGAGCACGGCGACCGCCCGGCGGGTGCCCAGCGCGGACAGCCGGGTGAACAGTTGCCGGCACCGGTTCTCCTCGTCGACAGTCCACGACGGCGACCCGGTCAGTTCCTCTGATACGGCGCGGGCCTCGGCCAGCAACTCCGAGGCCGCTCGCTCGACAGCGGCCACCCACACCACACGTGGCGAATCGTCGGCCGCCGACACGTCCGCCGCGAGCGCCCAGCCGTCCTGTTCCGCGCCGGGCCACCACATCGAGGGTGTCGATTCGAGCATCTCCCGGGCATGATCCAGGTCCTCGAGCAACATCCGCCGCCGCTGATCGACGACCGGTTCGTCGGCCACGAGCACCCGGCCCGCGGCATCGATGCGGACCCGGCGCAGCACGACATCGAACCCGCGGTCGTACAGCCGTCGAAAGTCGTCCAAGGAGGGTTCCACGGCGCCGGCCGACCGGTAGATCTCCAGCCGGGGCCGCTCGCCGCCGACGAACACCCAGCCCGGGCCGACCTGCTCCCCGCCCCGGTCGGTGGCCACCGCACCGATCGCCAGGGCGGTGGCGACCCGTTCCGATTCGGACATCGCCGATCCCGTCGACATCCGGCGTACTGCCTGCAACACCATGACGGCCTGCCGCAGCTCCGGCGACCGGGGCTCGAATACCCGCCATCCCCTCGGCACCGTGGCGGGGGCGGCCGGAGACGTGTCGCCGTCCGGCGCTGTGACGGAACCGGACGGGTCGGCGGCGAACAACTCGTCGAACAGGCCCGTGGCGGCGGCGACCATCACCGAATGCACCATGTGCCCGGTGCCCAGCCTCCGCTGGATCTCGGCGAGGTGTGCCTGTACCACGCCGGGCGAGGCGCCCAGCAGCCCGGCCACCTCCCGGCCGGTGGCACCGGCGGCGAACATGGCCAGGACGGCGAGTTCCGTGGTGGACAGGTCGTGGGCGGTCCGGCGCCTGGACTCGGTGATCGCGACGGGCAGCAGGCCGTGGCGCACCGCGGCGGCGGCGAGCGCGGGTCGCGTCGAGCGGCTGCCGAGTCGCCCGGCCAGCGATTCGATCATGAGGTGCAGTTCGGCGACCGTCACCGACAGCTGGGTGGCGAGTTCGGTGTCCTGGGTGGGGGCCCGCAACGCGTTCAGGATCTGTAGCTCCGCCGCAGTGAGGGTGGCGGCCGCCGGACCGGTCGGCGCGGTCGCCGCTCCGGCGAGGGCGGTCGGGGAGTTCGTGCCCGCGGTGGTGTTCGCTCCCGGACGATCCGGGTCCGACCGGCCCGGTTCGGTGGTGGCCGGCTGCTGCTCCGGCGTGGCGGGGCCGGGCGCCGGGCGGCCGGGCGAGTCCTCTCGCTCCGATCCCGGCAGTACCGCCTCCTGTCGACCGTCCTGTGCGGCTGCCCCGGGCCCGGCGCCGAGTGTCGAACCCGCGGCCCTGCGGGTGTCGGCGGGCTGCCCGGGATCCGCCGACGCGGCAGCGGTCCGGGCCTGCACGCTGTCCGACGCATCGCGCGGCGTGCCCTGATCCGTTCCGGCGGCGGCCGGGCCACTGTTCCCGCCCGACGCCGGGGCCGTGGTCACCGGCTGATCGGACGTTTCCGCGCCACCGGTGGTCGTACTCCTCGGCCCCGCAAGACCTTCCGCACCACCGGCAGCCGTACTCCCGGACCCGGCGCGACCTTCCGCGCCATTGACGGCGGTGCTCCCAGGCCCCGCACGACCTTCCGCAGCCCCGGGGGCAACGTTCGCCGATCCGGCACGGCCGTTCGCGGCGCCGGGGGCCGTGTCGTCGGAACCGGCCGGCGTACCGGTGCCCGGGGCGGCGCTTCCGGACTGCCCGTTCACCGGCGGAACACCCTGCGGTGCGGTGGCTTCCGGTGTCGCCGGGTTGCCGGCAGCGATCGGGGTCGATCCGGGCGCGGGATTCGCCACCGGCGGCGAGGTGCGCGCGAGCCGTTCGGGCACGGCGCCGGGGCCCGCGTCCGGCTGCCCCGCTCCCTCGCCGAGGAAGGACGGAAGTGGCAGCACCACATCGGGATTGACCTTCGGCACCAGCTGCCGCAGGCCGAGTTCGGCCTCCTCCAGGGCATGTCGCGCTTCGCGGGTCGGGGTGACCTCGTATTCGGTTGCCGCATCGGCATACCGGATCACCGCGATCTGGACATTGGGATCGGGGGACAGGACGATGTCGTCCCTGGCCATGTAGACCTGCACGCTGCCCTCCCCGCCGCTGCGTGCGGTGCGGTAGGCCGCCTGGATCAGATTCGTCCGGGCCAGCACCGGATCATCGGCCGACCAGTGGGTGATCATCACATGCAGGCCACCGATCTCGTTCACCTCCGGCGACACCGGAATATCCACGCCGCGCGCGCCTTGCAGGTTGATGATCAGCACCTTCCCCCGGGCACCCGCCTGGTCGAAGATCGCCTGCAAATCGGCTTCCCAGGTGGCGTGATGCTCCAGGAACCAGGCGCCGTCGACGGCGTCGGCCTCGATACCGCGAGCGTCCATCTCGGCCTTGTAGACCGCGACATCACTGTTGCGGGGGCAGATTGCGACGATCGGCCGCTGGCTCTCGCGGATCATCTCGATGTCGGAGGCGACCGTCGCCACCTTCTCCGCATGCGTCTCGAACGCCCACGGCACCCCCTCCCGCAGCTTGGATGCCACGAAGGCGGGGATCTCGACCACCTTCTCCGTGCCGAACGTGCCCTCGAGCACCGGCGCGACATCCTTGTTGGTACCGGACGCGCCGACCTTGGACACCAACCCGTCCGTCATCTGCCGCACCGTGCGACTGTCCGAGGAATCGGCGTCGGCGCGGATCTGCATCCCCTCCTTGGCCTCGATCGCCTGCGCCAAGCCGTTGTTCCACCTGCTCTCGGTGGATTTCTCGACGTCGATCATCGGCTTGCCGGCCTCGTTGAGGATCACCACCATGTGGCCGCGGTCCGGGTGGTCGAAGTCCAGGTAGTGGTCGCCCTTCAGGTATTCCCATTTCGCGGCGGCGGCCATCTCGAGCCGATGCCGCTCGGCCGGAGTCATCTCGACACCGAGATACTCCTCGACCTTGGCCACGACCCGGTCGGTCAGCGGGGCCGGGCCGCCCACCTGTCCCGGCAGCCGCCCGAAATCGGCCTCGGTCAGCACCGGTGTGAGGCGCTCGTCCTTCACCCCGTTCGCGTCGTTCCCGAGCAGTCGCTCCAGCACCGTGTGCGCCGTCCGCACCTCGTGTGCCGTTGCGGCATCGGCATTTTCGGCGACGCCCCGGGAGATGATGAACGTCGACCGGCTGTGCACCAGCGCGGCATCCATCTCGTCGTACAGGGCATGCTCACCGGAGACCTGGAAGCCCTTCATGTCGGCGAAGGCCGACTCCTCCAGCAGGCCGACGGCGATACCCGGATGTCCTTCTCGCGGTTCGACATTCGGCCCATCGCTCTGGATGCGGGAGATGTCGTAACCGTAGTCGCCCAGCACCTTGACGAAATGCTGGAAGTCACGACCGGCCAGCGAATCCAGGGTCGTGTACAGCTGGACGAATCCGGTGCGCCGCGAGATGAGCGCGGCGGACGCCAGGAACACCAGCGATTTACCCTCGCCGGCCCGCATGTCGATCGGATGCCCGTCCACCATCGCCAGCGTCGCCATCACCTGCGTCCACCGCAGGGTCTTCTGGTCCTTGCGGCTGATGGCCTCCAGCACGGCCAGCATCGCTTCCCGGTCGTCACCGTGCAGCATCATGTCCGACAGCTGCCGGTCGGACACCTGGGTCCAGTCCCGCGCCCCGTACTCGGTCAGTATCTCCTCGGCCTGGGTGCGGTAGTGCGCCTCCAGCGATCCGGGCTGATCGGTGGGTGTGCCGAGCACGCCGGTCGCGACGCCGGGGGCCGCACCCTCCGGGCCGGGCTCGTCGACGGCGCGGTCGCCCGGCTCGTCCACCCGGGTCGCCGTCACCTGGTCTCCGGCCGACGGCCCCTGCTCCTGCACCGTCGTGTCGCCGCGGGCGCCGGGGCGCTCCCCTGCCGACTCGACCGGCGGACCCGCGGCCGGCTGCTCCGCGCGCCGGGGCGAATCCCGGCCCGGCCGAGTGGTATCGGTCCCCTCGACGCCGGCCCGGCCCTCGTCGGTCACGCCGGGTGGCGGTGCGTCCCCGTCCGGCCGCACGCCCCGGGGGGCCGGACCGGTGTCCGCACGACCGCCCCGAGGAACCGGTTGCCCCTCGGATCCGTCGGCCCGCGTCGCCGCGGGGGCGCGGCCCGTCTCCGCACCGCCGACGGGCGCCGTGCGATCGCCGCCGACCGGCGCCGCGGCGGGCTGGACCGCTTCCGGCCGCGCGCCGATCACGTCGCCGCCGATGTCGACCGGCTGCCGGTACGGCGCGGCGATCGTGGGGATGCCGTCCGCGGCCTCCGGGATGTGCTCCGGCACGGATTCGGTCGTCGCTCCGGCCTGCCCCTCGCGTGTCCCGGCATCGCGGCCCGTGAGCTCCGCCGTTTCCGCCTCACCCCGGTTCCCGGATGTCCGGCCGTCCGGGCCGGACCGGGCCGTGGTCTCCGCGTCGCCTGCTCGATCCGGCGGTGCGGCCACCGTCTCCGCTTCGGTCACCGGCGCCGAATCGTCTGCCGCGGAACGATTCCCGCGCTCCGCCACGGGGACCAGGAAATTCTCGTCGACCGGCCGTTCCGCGGCGGCCGTCGGCGCTTCGCCGGGGATCCGCACGCCGGCGGGGCTTTCCGCCGTCGGCTCGTCGGGGATTCGCACGGTGGCGGCCCGACCGTCCGCCGGAAGTTCCGGACCCTTCATCCCGGCGTGCAGGGCGTGCATCGAGCCGCCGAGCATGCCGCCGAAGAAGCCGGTCATCAGCAGGCTCAGCCCGTCCCTGCTCCACAGCGAATGCAGCTGTCCGGTGGCCACTTCGAGGCCCGCCATGCCCGCGGCGCCCGCGACGCCGCCGAGAGCGGCGACCACCAGCGTCGACAGCACGGTCGCGACCACCGGGCGCTCGATCCGCTCCGCGATCATCCGCATCAGCGTCGGCCCGGCCAGCGTCGCCGCCAACCCGCCCGCCAGGCCGCCCACCGCACCGCTGAGCATCCCCATCCCGATCGACTTCAGGTCGAGGTGATCGCGGTGGCCCTCCCACTTCTGCAACTCCTGCGCACCCAGTTGCACCGCACCCATCGACAGGCCGCCGAACAGCGTGGCCCGCATCAGCATTCCCGCCCGGGTGGCCTCGTAGGTCAGACCGCTACCGGCCATCCGATCCAGCAGTTGCACCAGGAACCGCCGCCATCCCGCCCGCGCGACCGCCCGATCCGCGGCCGCCTTGACCACACCGGCGTTCAGCAACGCCGCATCGACCGCCAACTGGGTGACGATGACGACCGCCATCCCCTCCCAGGTCAGCTGCCCCAGACCGATACTGTTGGAACCCTCGAAACACTGCTCGGCCAGACTGTCGGCGTACGCCGCCGCCTCGCGCACCGACTCGGCGTATTGCTTTGTCGCGGAGACAATTCCGTCGATGGTGCTGGAGCTTCCGGCCTGCTGGATCGCCGCTGCCGTCACCAGCAGTTCGTCGGCCTGCGCTTTCAGCGATTCGCTCTGACTCGACCAGGATTCGCCGACCCGCCACAGTGCATCCGCATGCCCGTTCGGCCGCGGGCCCAAGACCAGCTCGGCCAGATCCATCGGGAAGTCGGACGGCAGTCCCATCAGACCATCCGGTCACGATTACGCCCAGCCACCTGACTCTCCTCGCCGCCGGTCACCCGCATACCACTGAGGACCCGGCTCGGATGTAGCGGACAGTGCACGCTTCCGGCAATTGTGCGCCGAGCCGCGGCCGCGCGATTTCCCACCGGTGGTGAATCGCGGCGCGAAAAAGCCTGTGGCAGCGCGGCGGCGCCGGGGACCGCTACGCGGCGGAAAGCGGCTGCCGGTAATGCATTCCGACCACCGCGCTGTCGAAGGTGGTCACGTCGATCAGCCGCAGTCCGGTGGTGTCGTGGGTGGCCGGGAACAACGGCACCCCGCCGCCGAGCCGGATCGGGTGGACGAACAGCCGGTACTCGTCGACCAGCCCCTGTTGCAGGAATATCGAGGCGATCTCGGCGCCGCCGAACAGCACCATGCGCAGGTCGGATTCGGCGCGCAGTGCGGCCACCTCCGCCGCGGGCCGGTCGGCGACCACCCGGGTGTTCCAGTCCGCGTGTCGCAGGGTCCTGGAGAATACGATTTTCGGTTTCTGTTTCCAGCATCGGGCGAAATCGACGTAGAAGGGGGAGATCGCGGGATCACGATCGGCGGTGGGCCAGAAGTCGGCCATGATGTCGAAGGTCTTGCGTCCGTAGAGGAACAGATCGGCGGCGCGCAGTTCGTCCAGGTGCGAGGCACACAATTCCTCGTCGACCACGGGCCAGTGCACCTGCTGGTCGGCGCCCTCCGCGAAACCGTCCAGCGACATCTGCATCCAGAGTGTTACGCATCCCATCAACCGCAGCCCGTCTGTCGCAGATCGAAAGTCGGAAGTCCGATTATGCTCCCGGCGGGCGGCCGGGCGCATCCGCAGACGGCGGTGAACCTACCTAAGCAGGTCCACCGCTGTCCATCGAATTCGATTCCGGTAATTCGGCTGTGCGACTGCCGGTCGTGCGGCTGCCGATCGCTACATCAGCATGCCGTCCACGCAGGACCGGCCGGTCCACCACTGGTACTGGTGCCGCGCACCGTCGTTCCACTGGTTGATGCCGCCGGACGCGCGCCAGAACACGCTGTTGTTGAACGGCACCGCCTCGAAGACGTAGTCGGCGCCCGACATCACGGAGTCGGCCACACAGAAGTCGAAGAAGGAGGTGCCGGGCTGCCAGGCGCCGAGGCTGAAGCCGTTGGCGGCGTACTCGTCCGCACCCGGATTGGGCACGGTGCCGCGGTGACCCGGGGCCGGCGCCCGGTTCCACCGCACACTCGGGAAGGCGGCCGCGCAGGTGAACGCCCAGCCGCCCGCGTAGACGGTGCTGCCCTGGTTGTAGTCGTCGCCGGCCCACTGGCAGGGGATGCCGTCCGCGGCGGCGCGGGTCGACATGCCACCGAGCCCGAGGCCGATACCGAGCACCGTCGTGACGACCGCTACCAGCAGTGCCAGGACGCGGACAGCGGAGGGGGATCGTCGGATGGTGGTCGGGCCTTCGGTGTACTTGCTCATCGGGGACTCCGTGTCGATCTGTGGGCCTCCGTTGTGCCGATACCCGTCAGGCCGTCACGGAGGTTGTACCCGATTAATGTACCGCTATCTAGCGGCACGTTGTCGGCGGTATTTTCCCACCGGTGGGAGTCCGGACCGGTCAGGCCTGGGCCAGCACCTCGGCGACCTCGCTGTCCTGATCCAGGTAGTGGGTGAGCAGCCGGGTGGTCAGATCGGCGCCGGCCTGGCCGGGGACCGCCCGGACCACCTCCAGCTGCGCCTCCAGGATGGCGCGATCGGTCGGGCCGCGATCGGACTGCTGGAAGGCGACCCAGCCGGTGCGCCGGAACAGATCCGCGAACCGGCGCGCGACGCGGTCGCAGTCGGCGTGCAGCTTCTCGATCTCGACCAGCGCCTCCATCACCGGGACACCGACGTCCACCAGCCGATCGAGGGTCCGCAGCAGCTGGCCGTCGGCGACCCGGTAGACCGTCGCGTCCACCGGCTCGTAGAGCCCGAGCGCGACCACCCGGGCCAATCCGCTGGGCACGCCGCGGAACCGCTGTTCCAGCTCGGTGGCGGTGATCGTGCCGTTGTCCGGTGTACCGGTCCCCGCGGGGTCCTCGGCCACGCCGAGGATGTGCCCGAGGTCGTCGCCGCGGTCCCAGGCGTTGAGCAGTTCCTTGATGCCGTTGAGCTTGATCCCGCGATCCAGCAGCCGGCTGATGGTGCGCACCCGGTTCAGATGGTCCGGCCCGTAGAAACCGGTCCGGCCCTTCACCTGCGGCGGCGGCAGCACGCCGCGCTCGTGGTACACCCGCACACTGCGGACCGTCGTGCCGGCAGCCCGCGCGAGTTCATCGATCGTGTATTCGTCACCCCGCTGCATACCTACAGGAAACCACACCGAAACGGCACCGGCCATCGGCGAACCTGCGACGAGAAGAAATATTCCTCGGGGTTCCGTTTTTCATCATGGAAATTGCGTGCCGAAAAACGGCGAGCGCCGACTTCCCGCCGGTGGAAATCCCGCGGATCGGGTCGCGGGTCCGATCCGTCTACCCTTTTTCGCATGACCGAGCTGCCGAGCGTACGGGTGGGTGCCGCGGAACGGGAACGCGCACTGCGGGAACTGGCACAGCATTTCGGCGCGGGCCGGCTCGCGCTCTCCGAATTCGACCGCCGCGCGGCCCTGGCGGCCGCCGCCGACACCCGGGCCGAACTGGGCCGGCTGTTCGCGGACCTGCCGGCGCCGCAGGCGCCCGAACCGGCGCCGCACCCACCCGCCAACCCGTTGCCGGCTGTCGCGACCGGGGTGGTCGTGCTGATCCTGCTGGCCGTCGTGCTGGCCTCGGTGTCGAGCGCCTACTGGCTGTTGCTGGTGCTGTTCGTGCTGCCGCTGGTGGCCGTGCCGGTCGCCCGGCTGCGCCGCCGGGACGACCCGCCGCTGGGCTGACCGGCCCGCCCGCTCACCACCGGGTGCGCGGCCGGACCTGATTCGCCAGGTCGATGAGCCGGTAGCGATGTGCCGGCTCCGGCACCGTCCGGGCCAGCGAGCGCAGGCACGATTCCAGGCCGCGGCGCAGTTCCGGCAGGCTGAACCGGAAGCCGAGCAGGCTGGCGTCGCGATGGGCGGGCTGCCCGCCGGCGCGCACCCATTCCAGCGCGGCGCCGACGACCACCACCCGCAGCGGCACGGTCCGCAGTTCGCCCGGCAGCGCGGCCAGCCGCGCGGCGGCGGCCGCGATATCGGCCTCGGTGATCTCGCTGACCGGCCGCGAGACCAGCAGCAACGAGCCGGTGAGGTGGGCCACGGCGTAGTGCCGGGACGCCGAGGGCACCCGGTCCAGCACCCCGACGGCGCCCAGCAGGTCACCGTCGGCGGCCAGCCGCCGCGCCAGCCCGAAGGCCGCGCTGACCACCCCGTGGTTGATCTGCCACACCCGCCGATAGCTGTCCACCGCGACGGCGTGCCAGTTCGCGGCGTCGGCCGCGCCCTGATCGGCGCGCTCCTGGTGGGTCAGTTCGGCGCTCGCGGCCAGCGCCAGGGTCGGCGCGATCTCGCCGGGCAACATGGTCTGGACCGCGTCGAAATGCCGGTAGGCCCGGTCGTGGTAGCCGTCGAGCAGCGCCGCGATGCCCACGTACCACTCGATCCGCCAGTCCGCGCCGTATTTGGGCCGCAGATCGGCCAGCAGCGCGCACGCCTGCATGGTCTGGCCGAGGTCCAGGTGCGCGCGCACCGCGGTCAGCGTGCCCTCCAGCTCGAACGAGGCCGGCTCGGCGATGGTGCCGGTGACGATGCGATCCGCGGTGCGGCGCAGCGAGTCCAGCGCGTGCCGGGGGTCACTGTGCAGCAGTGTGGACAGCAGCGTGGCGCTGGGATCGTCGGGGGCGATCAGCGGCACCGGCAGCGCCGCGGCCACCCCGAAGGCGTCGAGTTCGGGGGCGGCCTCGCTGCCGTCGAGCATCCGATCGGTGCCGTCGATCAGCGTCTCGACGCCGAAATCGCCGCGCATCGTGCCGAATTCGACCGAGGGCTGGGGATGTTCACGGCCGGTGTCGATGGCCAGCACCGCCCGCAGCACGCCCGCGAGCTGGGAGTGCATCGAGTAGGCCGAGGGGAACCGGCGGGCCGGATCCGGATCGGTGGCCCGGCGCAGGCAGCGGTACAGCGCCGGATAGCGCTGCAACAGCGGCTGGGACTCCGGCGTCGGCAGTTCCGGCAGGAAGAAGCCGTTGGCGTCCCGGGGCAGTTCCAGCACCAGCGCCGCCAGGGTGCGGCCCACGGTGTAGATGTCGGAGGCGACGGTGGGCCCGGTCTCGATGATCTCCGGCGCCTGATAGCCGGGCGTGCCGTAGATGCTGCCGTAGGACTCCACCGCGGCGACCGCGCCCAGATCAATGAGTTTGACCTCGTCCTCGCCGACCATGATGTTGTCGGGCTTCAGATCGTTGTAGGCGAGCCCGAACGAATGCAGATAATCGAGGGCCGGCAGGATTTCCATCGTATAGGCAATGGCCTCCGCCACCGGAATTCGATGCTGCTCGTGTTCGTCGAGCATCGTCTTCAGCGAACGGCCGCCGACGTATTCCATGACGATGTAACCGTCGGCGCCGTCACGGACGGACCGGTGTTTGACGAAGTTGTGGATCTTCACGATGCCGCTGTGTGTCACCTCCGAAAGAAATTGTCGTTCGGCGACTTCCACGACATGCGCTTCGAAATCCTGTGGATTCTGCAAACCTTTCAGGACCACCCAGCGATCGCTGACGTTGCGATCCACCGCCAGATAGATCCAGCCGAGCCCGCCGTGCGCCAGACACCCCTGCACCTCGTACTGATCGGCCACCAGATCGCCGGGCTGCAACGCGGGCCGGAAGTTGTACGACGCGTGGCACGCCGAGCAGTCGCCGACCGCCGGTCCGGGCCCGTCGCCGTCGGCGCGCCCGACCGGGGCCTGGCACCGCCAGCAGAACCGCTTGTCCTCGGGCACTTCGGGATTCGTGAGCACCGCCGCGCGCGGCGATACCGCGGGCACCCGCGGGATCTCCACCAGCCCGGCGCCCAGTCGCCAGGCCCCGGCCCGCGCCCGGACCGCCCGGGCCGAGCCGCCCTCGTCCTCGAGTTCCATTGCTTCGCTGAACAATTCGGCCGCATCCGCCATCACGGCCGCCAACTGCTCGGCGAACGGGTCGGCGCGACGGGCGAACTGCTCGGTGGGATCGGCGGCCACCACACTGGGTCGCGACCAGGGGTGGGACCGCGTCGCCGGGTCCGGCCGGCGTGGTGCGCGCGATCCGGGCTCCGGCTGATAACGGGGCACCCAGGACGTCGGCGCGTTCGCGGCCACCTCGGTGCCACGCATCCGCCGATCGCCCCACGGGTGCGCCACCGTGTGATCGGATGATTGGTCCGGCATGGGAACCTCTCGAGCCCGGCACCATTGAGTCGAGTCCTCATTCTGGTCGTGGACGGTCCGCTGCGCACCCGCATGATTTCCCCACTGTGGGAATGGGTCCGCCCCGCGAGGTGCGGGGCGGACCGGATATCGGCTACCGACCGGCACGAGCCGGCGGCGTACGCCCTTACTCCCGACCCTCGGCGTCGGACAGCTGACCCTCCTCGGCCAGCGGACGCTCGGCCAGCACCGGGAACTGCCCGGTGTAGCCGACCCGCTCGGCGGCCACGGCCTGCACCCGCTTGCGGGCGAAGAACCAGCCGATGACGAAGGCGGGCACCACCACCACGACCATGGCGATGACCGCACCGCGCTGCACGTCGTCGTCGCTGGTGGCCATGAGCACCACCACGCCGGCGAGGAAGATCAGCGTGGCCACGCTGGTGTACGGCGCGCCGAACAGGCGGAACTTGGGACGCTCGGCCCGGCCGCTGCGCGACCACCGCCACAACTGCAACTGGCACACGATGATCGCGGTCCAGGCGGCGATGGTGCCCAGCGCCGACATGTTCAGCACGATCTCGAACGCCTTGTCCGGCACCATCGCGTTCAGGCCGACACCGAGCAGTGCGATCGCACCGGTGGCCAGGATGCCGACGTAGGGCACACCCGTGCTCGACATCCGCGAGGCGACCTTCGGCGCACTGCCGTTCATCGACATCGAGCGCAGGATCCGGCCGGTGGAGTACAGGCCCGCGTTGAGGCTGGAGAACGCCGCGGTGAGCACCACCAGGTTCATGATCGAGCCGGCGCCGTGCAGTCCGAGCTTCGAGAAGAAGGTGACGAACGGGCTCTCGCCGGACTTGAACACGGTGTACGGCAGCAGCAGTGCCAGCAGCACCAGCGAACCGACGTAGAACAGGGCGATGCGGGCGATGACGGAGTTGATCGCGCGCGGCATGATCTTCTCCGGGTTCTCCGTCTCACCGGCGGCCGTGCCGACCAATTCCACTGCGGCGTAAGCGAAGACGACGCCGGTGGTGACCGTCACCAGAGGTAGCAGCCCGGTCGGGAACAGACCGCCGTGCTTCGACATCACCGAGAATCCGGTGACCTGGCCGTCCAGCTTGAACCGGCCCGCGAGGAACACCACGCCGATGATCAGGAAGGCCACCAGCGCGACGACCTTGATCAGCGCCGCCCAGAACTCCAGCTCGCCGAACCACTTCACCGAGATCAGGTTGATGCTGACCACGATGGCCAGCGCGATCAGCGCGATCGTCCACTGCGGTATCACGTGGGTGGCGCCCCAGAAGTGCACGTAGGTGGCGATCGCCGTGATGTCGACGATGCCGGTCATGCACCAGTGGAAGAAGTACATCCAGCCGACCGCGAAAGCCAGCTTCTCCCCGTAGAACTCGCGAGCGTAGGAGACGAACGAGCCGGAGGACGGGCGGTGCAGCACCAACTCGCCCAGGGCGCGGAGAATGAAGAACACGAAGATGCCGCACACCGCGTACACGATGAACAGGCCGGGTCCCGCGCTGTGCAGCCGAGCGGCCGCACCGAGGAACAGGCCGGTACCGATCGCACCGCCGATGGCGATCATCTGCAACTGACGCGGACGCAACGCCTTGTGATAGCCCGCGTCCTCGGCGGCCAGGGCATCGGCCGAGACCTGCGCCGGCGCCGCCGGACTCGTCTCGGGGGGTCGAACTGTGGTCATGACGTGAACCTTTCACGTGACGGCGATCATATCTGTCATTAATGTACCGTCAACCAACGGCACATTCAATACCGAGCCACAACTCGAAACATGATGGAAACCGCAGGTTGCCCGGCCGTCACCGGGAACACATCCGGTTGATAGTGCCAATGACTAGCGGTACGCTCGCCCGGTACAGTTCGGCCGCGCCGGGCGCGACGGCAGATTTCCTGGCGGCCGCACGATGAGGGAGGCGCGCATGGCCTGGTTCGAGCGGGAGTTCGTCGCCGTTCCCGACCGGCAGAAACATCAACTGATCTACAAGTGGCCGGATCAGAACCTGCGCCGCTTCAGCCGCGCCCAGGTCGACGCCGATCAGCTGGCGCTGTTCGTGAAGTCCGGCCGGGTGATGGCCACCATGGGCCCGGGCCGGCATCGCATCGACGCCGAGGAACTCCCGGTGCTCGGCGCACTGGTGGACACGCTCACCGGCGGCAACTTCTACCGCGCCGAACTGTATTTCGTCTCCACCCGCGAGTTCCCGGGGGTCAAGTTCGGCGGCCGGCTGGCCGACATCGTCGACCCGGCCAGCGAACAGGTGGTCACGCTGCGGGTGTTCGGTGAATTCGCGCTCATGGTGCGCGATCCCGAGCTGCTGATCGCGACACTGACCGGCACCACCGATCTGGCCGATCCGGCCGCCGTGCAGTCCTGGTGCGCCGACATGCTGCTGAAGTCCATGAAAATGACTGTCACGCAGGGTATCTCGAAGGGCGACTGGCAGGTGCTGGGCCTGTCGGCGCAATTGCAGGCGATCGAGGCCGCGGTGCTGCAACAGACCAACGTCACGCTCTACGAGTACGGCCTGCGGGTCCCCCGGATGGGCAACTTCGACATCACGCTGGCCCCCGAGGACGCCGACCGGCTCAAGCGATTGGCCAAGGACGTCACCTACATCCGGCTCGCCGGTGGGTTCCAGCCCTATGCCGCAGGCGAATTGGCGCTCGGCGCGGGCCAGGGCCTGGCCCACGGCGGGGGTGCGGCCGCACCCGGATTCCTCGGCGCCGCACTGGGTTTGAATGCCATCCAGCCGCAGGTGCAGTCCACCGCACCGGCGGCGGCCACGGGCCCGGTGTGCGGCGGCTGCCGCACCGCGAATCCGGCCGGGGCCAAGTTCTGCATGCACTGCGGCACGGCCCTGACCGCGGCCCTGCCCCGGCACTGCACCGACTGCGGTACCGAACTGGCGCTGGGGGCCCGGTTCTGCGGTAACTGCGGCGCCCCGGCCGCGCCGCGCTGAGTTCCGAAACGACCACCGCACCCGGCCTTCCCCTCAGCCGGGTGCGGTGGTTTCCCCGGGCCCGGACGACCGTGCGATCGTCCGGGCCCGGCGGGTGTTCAGCCGACGGTGGCCTCCGCGCCGCCGACCATGCCGCGCACCTGGCGGGCCGCGACCGACAGGGTTGCCAGGTCGTAGTGGTCCAGGGCGAAGATCTGGGCCAGGGCGGCGCGGGAGCGGGCCAGCCGGGAGCGGCTGATCGACTCCCAGTACGCGATCTTCTCGGCCGCGGACTCACCGGAATCGCTGGCGGACAACACGTCCAGGGTCAGCGAACGCAGCGATCCGTACAGGTCGTCCCGGACCGCCAGCCCGGCCAGGGTGTGCCAGCGGTCGCCGTGCTCCACGCCGTCCGCCGCCTCGACCAGGCGCTGGATCTCGAAATGGTCGTCGAGGGCGTAGTAGAGGTCCGCCACCTCGTGGGCGTCGCGGTCGGCGATCTCGGCCAGGTCCAGCACGTCCAGCAGCACCGAGCGGTGCAGCAGGCCCGCCACCTCGGCCGCCAGGGCCGCGGGGGCGCCGAGGCGGACCCATTCGTCGCGGCGGCGTTGCGCGCCACCGCGTTCGGCGGGCACCCGGTCGGCCAGCGCCCGCACGCCGTCGCGGTAGCGAGCGATGTCGGCGCCGACGGCGATCGGCTGCGGCCGGTTGGCGAGCAGCCAGCGGGCGGTGCGATCGAGGGTGCGGATCGTCTCGGCCTCCAGCTGATAGCGGGTGGCCGCGGGCATCACGGTGCTGCGGATGCGCGCCCACAACTCGCGCAGATCGTGGATCTCGGCCGTGGCGGTGAAGGCGCGTACGACATCGGCGGTGTCCGCACCGGTGTCCTCGGTCAGCCGGAAGGCGAAGGTGATGCCGCCGTGGTCGACCAGATCGTTGATCACCGAGGTGGCCGCGATCTGCCGCCGCAGCGGATGCCGATCGATCCCGGCGGCGAACCGGTCGCGCAGCGGCGCCGGGAAGTACCCGGCCGGCACACCGGCGAAGGCGTTGCCGTCGAGCAGATCGCCGGTGAGCAGATCGGCCTTCAGCGCCAGCTTCACGTGCGCCAGGATCGTGCTCAATTCCGGTGAGGTGAGCCCGGTTCCGGCCGCGATGCGCCGCTCCAGCTCGGCGTCGGCGGGCAGCGCCTCCAGCCGCCGGTCCAGGCCGTGCCGCTGCGTCAGGTCGGCGAGCACCCGCCGGTACACCGGCGCCTGCTCCCGGGCCCCGGCGCGGGACAGGCCGAGGCGGTGGTTCTGCGAGATATTGTCCGCGAGAACCAGTTCCGCGACCTCGTCGGTCATCGAGGCCAGCAGGGCGGTCCGCTCCCCCGCGGGCAGCTCACCGGCGGCCACCGCGCCGTCGAGCAGGATCTTGATGTTGACCTCGTGGTCGGAGCAGTCCACCCCGGCGGAGTTGTCGATGGCGTCGGTGTTGCACTTGCCGCCGTGCCGGCAGAACTCGATGCGGCCCAGCGGCGTCACGCCCAGGTTGCCGCCCTCGCCGATCACCGTGACCCGCAACTGATCCGCGTTCACCCGCACCGCGTCGTTCGACTTGTCGCCGACGTCGGCGTGGGTCTCGCCCGCCGCCTTGACATAGGTGCCGATGCCGCCGTTCCAGAACAGGTCCACCGGCGCCAGCAGGATGGCCCGGATCAGTTCCGGCGGTGCGAGTTCGGTGATGTCACCGGCCAGGCCGAGGGCCGCGCGCATCTCGGGGCTCACGGGGATCGACTTGGCGGTGCGCGGCCAGACGCCGCCACCGGGGCCGATCAGCGCGGCATCGTAATCCGCCCAGGACGACCGCGGCAGCGCGAACAGCCGCTGCCGCTCCCGGAACGAGACATCCGCCACCGGAACCGGATCCACGAAGATGTGCCGATGATCGAACGCCGCCACCAGGCGGATGTGCTCCGACAGCAGCATCCCGTTACCGAACACGTCACCGGACATGTCGCCGACACCGGTCACGGTGAAGTCCTGGGCCTGGGTGTCGACACCCAGCTCCGCGAAATGCCGCTTCACACTCTCCCAGGCACCCCGCGCGGTGATCCCCATCGCCTTGTGGTCGTAGCCGATCGAACCGCCGGAGGCGAAGGCGTCACCGAGCCAGAAACCGTACTGCCCCGCAACATCATTGGCGATATCCGAGAACGTCGCCGTGCCCTTGTCGGCGGCCACCACCAGATAGGTGTCGTCACCGTCACGCCGCACCACCCGCTGCGGCGGCACCGTCTGTCCGGTGGCGCGGTCGATGTTGTCGGTGAGGTCGAGCAGCCCGGACACGAAGGTGCGATAGCAGGCGATGCCCTCGGCCTGGAACGCCGCGCGGTCGGCCACCGGGTCGCCGGTCGGCGCGGGCGGCTGCTTCACCACGAAACCACCCTTCGCACCCACCGGCACGATCACCGCGTTCTTCACCGCCTGCGCCTTCACCAGACCCAGAATCTCCGTCCGGAAATCCTCCAGCCGATCCGACCACCGCAACCCACCCCGCGCCACCGCACCGAACCGCAGATGCACACCCTCCACCCGCGGCGAATACACGAAGATCTCGAACTGCGGACGGGGCTTCGGCAATTCGGCGATCCGCTGCGGATCGAACTTGAACGACAGGTACTCCGGCGGGTTCCCGGTAGCGTCGCCGCGGAAGTAGTTGGTGCGCAATGTCGCCGCGATCAGTCCGTGCACCGCGCGCAGGATCCGGTCGGCGTCCAGGCCGACCACCGCGTCGATCTCGGCGGCCACCTGCTCCGACAGCGCGGCCGCCCGCGCGGCGGCCTGCCCCGGCTCGGCGTCCGGGTCGAACTGCGCGGCGAACAGGTCCGCGAAGGACCGGGCCACCGCGGCGTGGCCGAGCAGCACCCGGGTGATCGTGGCGCCGGCGTAGGTGAATCCGGCCTGGCGCAGATATTTCACGTAGGCGCGCAGGATCGCGATCCGATGCCAGGCCAGGCCGGCGCGCAGCACCAGCTCGTTGAGTCCGTCGATCTCGGCGCGCCCGAACCACATCGCCTGGAACGCCTGCGAGAACAGCTGCCGCGCTTCGGTTTCGGCATCGGTGCCGGCCACCGGCGCGACCGGCAGCCGCAGGCCGAAATCGTAGATCCAGCACGGGGTCTCGTCGGCACGGCCGATCCGGTACGGCCGTTCGTCGACCACCTCGACACCGAGACCGTGCAGCACCGGCAGTACCCGGCTCAGCGACACCTCCGCCCCCGCGACGTAGAGGGTGAACCGCCACCGATCGGCGGCGCCCGGCTCCCGGTGCAGGTCGGTATCGATCCCGCCCGCGGCCAGCCGGTGCAACCGCAGGGCGTCGGCCAGCCCACGGGCCGGTTCGTGTTCCTGCTGGTAGCCGATCGGGAAGCCGGCGGCGTACTGCCGGGACGCCGCCGCGGGCAGCCGCTCGGTCCCGGGCCGCCGGGCCAGCTCCGCGAAGCGGTCCGCCCAGGTCGTGACCGTGCCGAACAGTTCGGCCTGCAACCGCTCGCGCCGGGATTCGGACATGTCGACCGGTCCGGCGCCGGGCAACCGGTGCACTGTGAACAGCAGCGCCGCCAGATCGGAATCGGTGACCCGCGCCGAGTACGTCACCTGCTCACCGTCGAATTCGGCCAGCAGGATGTCCTGCATGCGGCGCCGGGTCTCGGTGGAGTACCGGTCCCGCGGCAGGTACACCAGGCAGTACACCGCGCCGGTGCGCGCGTCCCGGCGCAGGAACAGCCGGATCCCGCGCGAGCGGCCGAGATTCATGACCGCGGTGACGGTGTCGAACAGCCGGCGCGAGTCCGCGGCGAACAGTTCACTGCGCGGGAAGGTCTGCAACAGCTCCAGCATCGCCTGCCCGGAGAACGAGTTCAGGTCGAAGCCGGCCCGCTCGATCACCTGCCGCACCCGGCGGGAGATGACCGGGATGTCGAGGATGTCCTCGTGCAGTCCGGTCACGGTCAGCGAGCCGACGAACACGTGCTGCCCGCGCACCCGGCCCGCTCCGTCGGAAGTGCCCGCGGTGGAGATCGTTTCGAGATCGGCCACCCCGACGGCGTACAGCTCGGAGGAGACCGGCAGCACCGTCTCCCCGGCCGCGGCCATCCGCAGCACCGGAAGCTGGTCACCCAGCGCCGGAATCGTCACCGCGGCACCGGCATCGCGCAGCACCCCGAGCCCGGTACCGGGCACCTGCCAGGTGCCGCTGTCGTCGGTGGCGTCGACCGGCCGGCAGTAGTAGCCGTAGCCGAGCACGGTGAAATGGCCACCGGCCAGCCAGCGCAGCAGGCGCGCCGACTCGGGCGGTTCGGCGGCGGCGGTGTCGCCGGCGGCGGTATCCAGGCGGTCGGCCACCGACTCGAACGCCGCCAGCATCGCGGAGGTGTCATCGGCGACGCGGCGGACCGTGTCCAGCACGCCGATCAGTTCGCGTTCCAGGTCGGCGGCCACGGCCCCGGTGGGCCAGGCGGCCAGTTGCACGTGCATCCAGGACTCGCGGACGCTCCGCGCGCCGGCGGACCGCCAGACCGCGGTGGGCCGCTGGTCCTCCCCCACCAGGACCCCGCGCAGCCGGCCGCGCGCCCCGCGCACGACGTCGAACACCGGATGCACCACATCGGCGACGGCCAGGCCGCGCCGGCGCAGCGTCGCGGTCACGGCGTCGACCAGCAGCGGCATATCGTCGTTGATGATCTGCACCGCGGCGTCGAGCCCGCTGCCGTCGTCGGGCGCGTACACCCGGACCACCGCCGTGCCCGGCTCCCGCAGCTGCGCGAGATCGCGGTGCGCGGTGAAGATCTCGGTCGCGCGCGTGGTGATCGCGGGCGCGGCGCCGGGCCGGATCCCGCGGAGGTACGCGGCGCCGAGGTCGGTGGGATCGTCGCGGAACACGGTCCCTGCTGTCGAGTGTCCAGTGCCTGCAACCATCGATCCACACCTTCCCGAATGCCGGAACTTCGCTGCTCCAATGCTACAACGATTAACGTGCCGTTGTTCAACGGCTCATTAAAAGTGGGCAGCGTCACGATGGGGAAGACCGCGAACGTGGGGTCACTGCACCAGACCGGCGCGATTCAAGAAGGTCCGGGCCGCCGACTGACCGGCGAACGCCGCCGTCTCGATGCGGATGCCGGTGCGGTTGTCGGCGTACCACACGGTGGCCGACGGGCCGATCGCGGCGAAGACGGTGCCGTCGGTCAGCAGTACGCCGCCACCCGCTCGCCAGCTCGCGATGGATGCGGCCAGTTGGTCCGGATGCTGCACCTGCAAGGTGAAACTCAGTTCCCGGCCGCCGGTCACACCACCGGCCAGCAGCGTACTGGTGGCCGGGATCACGCAGCGGTCACCGGCGCCCGCGCCCGGCAGCGGGCCGCAGGAGGCCGCGGTGTGCAGGGCGACAGGCAACGCCTCCGCCGCCGAAACCTGGCCCACCACGGGCATGTCCAGTTTCGAGCAGCCGTGGATCAGCAGCAGCGCGAGCACGGCCAGCACCGCCAGGATGAGGGCGACCGGACGCCAGCCCAGCCCCTCCAGCCACCGCGCGATCAGCGCCTCCAGCCGGTTGACGGGCGCCGCGTCCGCACCGGAATGTGGTGGCGGCGCAGCCGAATGCGCCGCCGCCACGGCATCGCGCCCGTACATGCCCGCGGCCGCCGCGCCCTCGAACGGCAGCCGCCGGAAGTCGTCGGCCACCCGGGCCACCGTCGCCGCGTCCCGGGCCCCGGTCGCGGTGTCGTGGATCGCGGCCGTCGCGTCGCGCAGCACCGTGGCGGCCAGCGGCGCACCGCAGTGCAGGCAGCGGGATTCGGCGGCGCCGTTGCGGTGCGCGCAGTACTGGCAGATCAATTCACCGATCATCAGCGCCCGGTTATCACGATGGAGGAGACGGCCACGGTGTTGGAGGTCGGGTCACCCTTGGACTCCAGCACGGTCAGCACCACCTTGGAGGCGGTGATCGGCGTGCTCATCTTGGTGACCACCAGCCCGCGCTGGTCCAGGGTCTGCTGGGTGTAGACGGTGTTGGCGGCATCGTTGAACTGATACGAAACCCGGCTCGCCGTCCGGTATTTCGTCCATTGGTCGACGCCGTCGGCACCGACGCTGTCCCAGCCCGGCACGATCCCGATGGAGTCGATCTGATAGGTGCGGCCCAGGTCGATGGTCAGCACCTGACCGTCCACCTTGAAGGCCCGCACACAGGACCAGGCCTTGCCCTGTCCGGCGAAGGCGTCCATACCGGGAGTACTGCCCGGCGGACAGTGCGACGTCGCGGCCTTCGCGGTGAGCGCCGAGGAGGCCACCGAGGTCGGCGCGGGCGCGGAGGCCGACGATGTGGCCTGTCCCGCACCGGAATTGGCGATGTACACCGGCCCGGAGGGCTGTGATCCGCCGCCGGAGGTGGTGACCAGGGCGATCACGAAGGCCAGCGCCACCACGGCGACGAGGATCAACGCCACCTTCGGCTTGCGCAACTGCGTGATGATCGTCTGCCGGGTGCTCGCGGGCGCGGCGGGCGACTGGTTCACCGCCGGCTCGGGCGCCCGGGGCTGTTCCGGGGCCGGCTCCTCCGGATTCGTGCCGTACCGCTGCGAGAACTCCGTACCGAGGTTCATCGCCGACCCACCGCTGTCCGGCGTGGTGCCGTTGAGCAGGGCCAGGATTCGCTCGCTGGCCTTGGGGCCCTCGGCCGCGCGCGGCGGCAGCAACTGCGCCGCCGACGCCGGATCGGTCATCGGCTCGCCGCCGGTGGGCTGCGCGAACAGCGGCCCCGAGGTCTCACCGATCCCGACCGGCGGCGGCGCCGTCCCGGTGGCCGCCGAGGGCCTCGACACACTGCCGGAACCCGGGCCGGGCGCCGACGACGGCCCCAGCGCGGGATCGGACAGCAGCGCGTCCAGGACCGCGTCCCGGTGGCGGAGAAAGACGTCTCCCGACTCGTCAGCGGGCATGTCCCGAATCGTATCCGGCGAATCCGCGAAACAGCCGAATTACATTCCCAGCAGCGGGAAGCCGATTGCGCACGGTGACGCGTGTCAACGCTTTTTCTCGGCGGTGACGAAATACTCCGGCGGCACATCGAATACCCGGGCCAGTGCGATGATCAAATCGAGTCGCGGTATCGCCTCACCGTGAATGAGCCGATACAGGCCGGACTGTGAGACGGGCACGTCCGGATAGGCCAGTTCCAGGTGCTGCGCCAGCGAATACAAGGTCAGCGACCTGGTCGAGCCGTCCTCGGTGGACACCACCGATTCGGCGATCAATTCCGACAAACGACTGGAGAATACGGCGGCGGCGGCCTGTCGCGGGCTGAGGCCGTCGGCGCCGGCACGGCTCTCGGAAACACCGGAGATGTCGTCCAATGCGCCTTCCGGCTGCGAGAATTCGGATTCCACGTTGATCAACATTACTGTCCCATCACCCGTGCCGATGGGCGATCGGCGAGCGGTACGGTCGGCGCACTTCCCAGTGCGGGCGGAAAACCGTCGGCCGGCGGCGGCCCGGCGGCGGACTCGGTACCCGAGTCGAAATAGCGGGTCTCACCGTGCGGTTCGATCAGGTCCACGCGCACCGTGCGCATCGGGATGCGCACGTCCACCGAGGTGTCACCGACCTGGGTGATCAGCAGATCGGCGGCCCGCCGCGGCGGGGTGTCGGGATTGCTGATGGTCACCGTGGTCTGCGCCGCCGAGGAGCGCGGCGGCAGCTGATCGAAGACGGTGATCGTCGGCGGCTCGAAGCCGGCCTGGTTCCCGTTCTGCGCGGGATCCGGCGCCAGCCGCAGCGCGCTGGGGTCACCCACCGCGGACACCAGCTGCCACCAGCGCTGCGGACGCGCGGAGTGCACCTCCACCTCCGCGCCGACGATCATGGCCCGCAACACGATCTGTTGTGCCACCGGCAGATCCGCGTGCACATCGATCGAGCGCCGGCGCGGGTTGTAGCGGGACGGATCGTACAGCGGCAACGCCAGGGTGTGCCGTGGATGGCCGCTGATCGACCCGAGGATCTGGCCGTTCGGCCCGATCGGGAGCACCAGCTCCGGCAGCACCTCGTCCGGGACCACATCGGCCCCGGACTCGTCGGACGGCAGATCGCGCACCGAGACACCGGTAGGCAGCGTGGCCCGGAAAGCCTGCGACTGCTGCCCGCGCAGCGGTCGCAGGTAGTCCGGTAGCTCGTCCATCGGCGGGCCGACGTACCGGACCAGCACCCGCGGCGCCGCCTGCGACCCGGAATCCGCGGGCAGGCTGATCACCACGGTGGTCCAGCCCCGGTTCCAGGTCCAGCAGTCCTCCAGGCCCAGGCCACCGAGCCGGGACCAGTCGACGATGCCGGTGGTCACGACGCGGTTGGGAATCGGCGGCTCCAGCCTGCTCCAATGCTCGCGCAGGTCGGCCGGTTCCACCCCGGCGTGCAACAACCGGCTCGCGCCGCGCAGTTCGTCGGCGGGCAGCGGATGCGCGGCGATGCCGTGCTCGCGCAGCTGCGACGCGATCCGCACCGCCGCGGTGGCCAGCGCCTTGGGCGCCACCGTCGCCACCGGTCCGCGCCGGGCCAGCGCGGTCAGATTGCGCTCCTGGTCCAGGCGCACCACCAGCCAGGTCAGCCGGTGGCCGATCACCGGCTGCGCGCCGATCAGCTGGTCGTACAGCATGCTGTAACTACCGGTCGGCCGCACCCGGCGCCCGGTGGTCACGATATCGATGTCCACGTCGATGCCGTACTGCTCGCGCAGCGGCAGCAGCAGATCCACCGGCACGGTGTCCTCGGTGTAGATGGTCTCGTCCGCGATCACCGTGGGCAGATCCAGATCCGGCGCCAGCTGCACCATCGCGATCAGCGTGGCGCCGTCGGCGCCGATCCCGCAGGTACCGGCGGGGACCTCCACGTCCCGCAGTTGCGGCGGCGTACCGCGTTGCAGCGCACGGGATTCCAGCCCGAATCGGAAGGCGGCCCAGTTCAGCAGCCAGCGCACCACCGTGTGCCCGCCGATCTCGACGGCCACCAGCAGTACCGCCACACCCACGACCACCGGGCCGATCCACCACATCGGACGACCCCACAACGCCGCCACCAGCAGGCTGCCGGCCAACACCACGATCGCGAACGGCACCCGCTCGCCGCTGCCGGTGCCGGGGTCCGTGGCGGTCATCGGGCCCACCTCCGCTGCCACCGGCTCACGCCAAGGCCCAGCACCAGTGCCACGGCCGCCACCCCGGCCGCCACCAGCGTCGGCCGCCGGTCCGGTTGCCGGACCGGGTTCGGAAGTGCCAGCGTCTCACCGCGATTCAGCCCGCCGGGCGGTTGCGGCGGAGTGCGGTAGCTCAGCGCCGCCACCGGATCGATGATGCCCGCGCCGACGGTGTTGTCGACGCCGCGGGCCGGCGCGTGCGCACTGGCCTCCAGCCGCGCGACGATCTCGGCCGGATTCTCGCTCGGGTAGCGGGAGCGCAGCAGCGCCGCCACCCCGCTGACGTAGGCGGCCGCGAACGACGCGCCACCCACCGGAGTCAGCTTGTCCGGCGTGCCGACCGCATTGATCAGGCCGCCACCGCCGGGCCCCAGCGACTCGATCCCGGTCCCGGGCGCCGCCACCGACACCCAGGGGCCGGACAGCGTATCCGGCACGGGAGCGCCGGTGGCCGTGGTGAATCCGACGGTCAGCACGTCGTTGTAGAACCAGCCGGGCGCGGACAGGGTCTTCACCCCGGACCAGTTGCGCCGATCGGTGGGATGACTCGGATCGATGTCCGGATTCTGGTCGCAGCCACTGTTTCCGGTGTTGCCCGCCCCGGCCACGACCAGCGCCCCGCGCAGTTCGGTGGCGTACCCGACGGCCGCCGACAGCATCGACTGGTCGACCGGCGCCGCGGCGGCCACGCAGATCGGCAGCGTCACGCTGATCACCTGGGCACCCAGATTCGCGGCGTGCGTGATGGCCCGGGCCAGGGTCCGGATGTCCATCGACACCTGCGCGGACGGATCGTAATTCGACGGCTGATCGAGGCTGAACGCGCCGGAGCGGTACCGGACCGAGACGATCCGGGCGTCCGGGGCCACGCCGCTGAACCCGTCCGCGGGATCGGCCGCCGCACCGATGATTCCGGCCACCAGCGTGCCGTGCGCATCGCAGTCGGACAGTCCGTCGCCGCCGGCCGTCACGTAATCGCCGCCGCCGACCAGGTCGGGCAACCGCGGATTCGGGCCGACCCCGGTGTCGACCACCGCGACCGTCACCCCCGCGCCCCGCGACAAGGCCCGCGCCTGCGTCAGATTCAGCATCCGCTCCGGCGGCGGGACCTGTTGCAGATCGCTGTCCGGCAGCACACCGGTGCCCAGACAGCCCTTGTCCTGTTTGGTGGGCTGTTCCGGGCCGGGCGCGCCGTCCGGCGGCACCACGCCGACCACCACCTGCGGTGGGTTGATCGCGGAGGCGGGCGCGGCGGCGACCGTCACCAGCCCGCAGGCGGCTGCCGTGCACACGGCCGCCCGCAGGCCACGAGCAATTCCCATCAGATGGCCCGCATCGCCGTGTAGACACCCATGATCCAGAAGGCCAGCACCGGAACCACCAGGATCAGCGCGTACTCCAGCAGATCGATCGCGCGGCGGGTCACCGGAGACAGTCTGCGGCCCGGAAGACTCATCGCGGCAACACATCCCAGACCGGCGAGGGCGGCAACCACCAGCGCCACCAGCAGCCGGGCCAGCGGGGTGTGATAGGCGCCGACCAACTCGAATCCGGTACCGATCGTGGTGAGGGCGGCGCCGGCGAGCAGCGCGACGGCCTGCACCCGATCCGGATGCCAGCGGGCGCGCAGGGTGAGAGCGCCGGCCACCGCCGCCGCCATCACGATCTCGCGCACACCACCCGGACTCGCCGCGGCCGCCACCACCGTACCGCCCGAGACCAGCGCCGTCATCCCGATGATCAAGCCGCGCAACGTGGTCACCGCGGTGCGGGCCCGGCTCTCGATGGTCTCGACCGGCAGCGCCTGCTCGTCCTCGGCCGGCTCGACGCCGGTCTGCGCGTCGAAGATGTCGGTCAGCGTGGCCGGGGCCACCTCGGCGCCCGGGTCGGGCAGATCCGGCGGACGGATCCGGGCCGCCACCACGGCCAGTCGCGGCGCCGAGGTCAGCAGCACCACGGCCACGAAAACCACGCCGGCGGCCACCTGCCGGACCGAGACGTCCAGATAGGCCGCGGGCGCCACCGCGATCGCGAGGACCACGCCCAGCGTCGCCACGGCGACCAGCGCGGTCGTGCCGATCCGGACCAGCCGCAGCATCGTCAGCGCGGCCACCGCGGCGACCACCAGCCCGGCGGCCAGATTGGCCGGGGCCAGCGGGCCCGGCCGTCCGTAGGCCGGCGGCACCAGCATGGCGGCGCCCGCGAACAGCAGCGGCAACGCCGACAGCGCCAGGCCCAGCCCGAGCCGGGCGGAGTTCTCCCGGCGCTGCACCGGCACCGCCGCGAACCAGCACACCAGGCCCAGCAGGATCGTCGGCAGACCGCACCACAGCCAGGAACCGGTGCGCGTCCACGACCAGCACATCATGGTGGCGACCGACAGGGCCGCGACGCCGAGCGCGGTGACGCCCGCGGTCTGCACGGTGACGGCGTCGAATTCGGCGAATTCCCGTTCGTTGATCAGCGCCAGCGCGTCGGTGATGTCCTCCACCACCGGGGTGAAGACCTCGGCCGACTCCACCACCGACAGGGTCAGCACGGCGCCGTCGGCGATCTCGTGATCCTCCAGGCTGCGCCAGCGTGGGATCGCCGGCTCCCCCGGACGAGCCAGACTCCACTGGC
Source organism: Nocardia sp. alder85J (assembly GCF_020176955.2). GTDB lineage: Bacteria > Actinomycetota > Actinomycetes > Mycobacteriales > Mycobacteriaceae > Nocardia. The sequence goes on along the minus strand of NZ_JAIUCZ020000002.1, from coordinate 260,103 downwards.
CCACCGGCGGGGTGAAATCCACGTTCTCGTCCTCGACCGCACCGGCCAGCACGCCGATCAGATCGTCGATGAAGGTCTCGATCGCGAATTTCGTCGGCAGCACCACATCGACCTGATAGGTCGCCACCATGATCGCGATGCGCGCACGGGCCACCTCCGCGGAGGATGCGGGTGCCGCGTTCGCCGCGGTGGTGGGCGCGAAGGCGGTACTCATCGCCATCCTCCTCGGTCGGCGCCGTTCAGATACGAGGTCGGGAAGCCGTCGGACAGTCCGGCCGCCAATTCCTCGAACGCCAGCAGGGTTTCCTTGTCGAGCAGCCGGAGGTCGATCTCGCCGCCCTCGGCCAGGTGCGGGTCGTACGGGATCAAGCGGGTCGGGCGCTGGGCGGTCTGGAACAACTTCTCGATCGCCTCGACCTCCACGATCGGCTTGGTCGGCTGGTGGTGCACGATCGCCACCACCGACTTCGCGATCAGCTGGCTCAGCCCGTGGGTGTTCAGCCAATTCAGGGTGGCCACAGCGCCTTTCACCCCGCCGACGGTCGCGGGCGTGACCACCACCACCGCATCGCTGGTGCGCAGCACGGAGGTGGTCACCGAATCGAGCACACCGGTGCCGCAGTCCACCAGCAGCAGATTGAAGTGCCGGCGCAGCGTGTCCATGGCGGCCATGTACTCCCGCCCCGACAGCGCCTCGATCGCCTCCGCGTTCCAGGGCGAGGCGATGACGGCCAGATCCGCGGAGTTGATCGACATGAACGACTGCACGGTGGCGAACGAGTCCAGACTCGATGCCTGGGCCAGGTCGCGCAGCGACAGACCGTACGGATGCGGGCTGGTCCGCGAGGGCAGATCGCCGAAATCGGGATTGGCGTCGATGGCGACCACCCGGTCCGGCCGCAGCGCGGCGAAGGTGGAGCCGAGCGTGGCGGCCGTGGTGGTGCGGCCGACGCCGCCCTTCACGCTGATCACGGCGATCTGATAGGTGCTGAGCAGTTGCCTGCGGATCCGGCCGCGGCGATCCTCCACCCGCTGTTCCGCCGGTGACAGCCCGAGATTGAAGCCGACCTTGTTCAGCGCGCCGCGCACGCCGGTGGAGGACTTCAGCCGGGCCCGGTTGGCGGCCGAGATGTCGGCCAGCAGATCCGCCGAGGTGAGCGCGGCCGGCAACACCTCGATGAAGGGGGCACTGTCGGCGGCCCGCTGATACCGCTCGGGCACCCAGATCGACGCATCGGCCGCATCGGTTTGCTGCCACGCAGCGGGAGCCTCGGACTGCTGCCAGGTGGCAGGGGCCTCGGCTTGCTGCCAGGTGGCGGGCGGTGCGGTGGTCGCTTCGGCGGCCGCCCCCGAGCCCGATGCCGCCTGCGAAACTGCTTGCGCAGCAGCGGATTCGGAGGCCGCCGCGTATCGGTCCGCGGCGGTCGTGTACTGACCGGTCGCGGTGTACTGCCCCGTCTGCGTGGCGGCGTATCGAGCCCCGGCGTACTGCCCACCGGCCGCGTACTGGCTCGCCGCAGCGGCCGTCCACGGACCCGCGACCGGCGCGCCGGTGGTGGCGGCATAGCCGGTCGGTGGCGCCCAGCCGGAGTTCGGCTGCGCCGTAGTCGATTCCGGACCGGCGGTCGTGGAACCCGATCCGCTCGGGCGGGCGGCGGACTGCTCGGCGGACGCGAAATGTGCCGCGTACCCACCGGTTCCGGCCGAACCTGGCCACGACGCCGAACCCGGCGCGGCGCCGTGACCGGCGCCGGATCCGGAGGACGCGGTCCCGTACACCGAATTCGACGTGGTCGCAGCGCGATCCGCCGCACCCGATCCCGCGGAACGATCCGCCTGGCCGACCTGACTCGCCTGTCCAGCCTGGCCACCCTGGCCCGGCTGGCCACCCTGGCTCGACTGGCCACCCTGGCTCGACTGGCCACCCTGGCTCGACTGGCCACCCTGGCTCGACTGGCCGACCTGGCCCGGCTGGACCGTCGGGCTGGGCTGGACCGTCTGGCTGGGCTGGACCGTCTGGCTCGCTTGCCCAGCCTGGCCCGGCTGAAACGCGTGACTCGGCGGGCCGAACGAACCGTATTGATTCGGCTGGCCCTGCTGACCGAACGACTCCTGCTGACTCGCCTGGTGCGGCGAGCCGAACGAGCCCGGCCGACCACCTTGACCTTGCTGACTCGGCTGGCCCTGCTGGCCTGCGGGGCCGCCTTGTTGGCCTGCTTGGCCCGGCTGGCCGCTCTGTTGGCCCGGCCAGGCCTGCTGGCTCGGCTGGCCCTGTTGGCCGTAGGAATTCTGCTGGCCTGCCCAGCCCTGCTGGGCGAACGAACCGGTTTGGCCCGGCCGGGCGGTGTGGCTCTGCGCGGGGCTCTGGCCCACTCGTTCGGCCTGGTCCGGTTGAGCGAATTGACCTGTCCGGCTTGCCGAACCGTTGGTCCGGTTGGCCGCACCCGGAGACTGTGGCGCACCGGAGGGCTGGCCGGATGCGGACGACTGGCCGGCGCGGGCGGCAGCCTGCGCGGCGGCAGCGCGAGCAGCGGCGGCACGTAGCGCCGCCGCACGCAGTTCGTCGGCGGTCATGGTCGCGGTGTCGGCCTGATCGGGTTGGGCGGCAGCCGATTGCGGGGTCCGCGATGGGGCCACGACCGCCCGCGACGCGGAACGCTGGACCGCGCGCGAGGCGAGCGCGGGCGAGGAGGCAGCGCCCTGGTCGGACGCGGCCTGCGACTCGATCGCACCGTACGAGACCGGATCCGTTCCGCGCGTGGCGGATTCACCGGCACCGGGCGCCGAACCACCCGGCTGAGACGCGGCCGACTCACTGCCACGGGGCCCAGAGTTCGGCTGGGAGGCAGCGGGTCCACCACCGGCCGGGGCGGACTTCGACTGCGACTCCGCGGAGCCACCACCGGCGGCGGTCGAGTTCGGCTGCGAAACGGGGGACCCACCACCGGGAGGTGCGGAGTTCCGCTGCGACGCCGCGGATCCGCCGCCTGCCGGAGCGGAGTTCGGCCGGGACGCGGCCGATCCACCACCCGGTGGGACCGAGTTCGGCTGGGACGCGGCCGATCCATCACCTGGAGGGGCGAAGTTCGGCCGGGAGGCAGCCGATCCACTCGGTGGGACGGAGTTCGGCCGGGGCACAGCGGGTCCACCGCCTGGGGCGGAGTTCTGCTGAGGGGCGGCGGGAGGGGCGGAGTCCGGCTGGGGAGCTGCGGAATCCTCGGACTCGGTGGGTGGGGCCGGAAGTGGATCGTTCGGTGTGGCAGCGGAGTTCGGGGGGCGGACCGTGGATGAGGTCGGCGCGGACTCGGTGGCGGCGGCCTGTCGGGCCCGCCGCCAGGTGGCCGTGGTGTTGGAGGAGGACGAGCGCGGGGTCTGGGCCGCCGGCTCGCGTTGTACCGCTGCGGTTCCCGTGCCGGCCTGCGGCGGGGCCGCTGCCTCGGGCGGGAAAGACGACTGTGGCGACCCGGATTCCGGGTCGCCGCTGGCGGGAGTCGAAGGACCTGGTGGCGGGCTCGGAGGGGGTGGAGGGGGTTCCGCGACACTGTGATTCGACGAATTGTCATCGCCGAAGAATGCGTCGTACCCACCTCGGGTCCGGCCGCTCCGGACCGAGTTGCCGTTGGTGCTCGGCGCTCGGTTCATATCCCTCAATCCTCTCGAAAAGCTCAGCACCCCGGGCGCTGGAGCCAGTGGCTCACTCGGTCCTGCGGGTACCGAACCAACTGCGGCCGGGCAGCAGATCGACCAGCGCCGCGACACCCGAGTGCAGCGTGATGTCGTCGCCCGGCGCATAGGTCGACCAGAGCTCGCCGTCCAGCGCGACACTGGGCGTCACGACGATCCGGCCGGATTCGGTGTCCAGCACACTCAGGCCCACCGTTGCTTCCATCGTGCCACCGTCACGATGTTCGTTCACCACCACTTCCGCTTTCCGCACCATCGCATCCATTGCTCGCGTGAGCACGCTCGCAGTATGCGCCACCGCACCCAGCTCCACCAGCGCCAGATGCCGCTCCACCGGGTCCGGCGGCACCTCGGCGAACTGCCGATCGGTCGCCCGGACCGGCTCGAATTGCACTGCGGGCCACGGCCCGAGCGCGGCGGCCAGCGCCGCCGTCACGGTCTCCAGCCGCTCCTGCGACTCGAAGACCGGCTGGATCACGATCTGGTCGTCGCAACGCAACGCCAGCACGTGGGTGTCACCGGCACGCACCAGCGACATCCGGAGCATGCCCCGCAACTCACCGTCCGGACCCGGATCCAGCACCAGGGCGGACATTTCGACGTCCGGCCGGTCCAGGCAGCGCAGCCAGTGCGCGACCGCCGGGTGCGCACCACCGGCGACGAGAACGCCCACCTCGGTGAGTCGTTCGGCGACGGCTGTGCGCACCCGGTCCGGATCGTCGAGCAGCAAGACGTTGGACAGAATCGCCAATACTGCTGGGTACCCGTCGATGCCGACCATGTCCTGCAGCAACAGGGCGGCATCGACGTTCAACTCGATCGCAACCGGATCGGTGTCCACGTCCTCGCCGGAATCCGGCTCGGCGGGGGCAGTCCGGCCGCGCCGATCCGACGTCGACGGAGCGGGCTGAGACTGCACGATCGCGAAAACTCTCAGATCGCCAGGAACATGCTGCCGTTTTGCGTATCGGTCAGCTGCATCAGACCCTGGCTGCCCGCCGTCGTGCTGATGGCCTGGTGCACCTGGGCCAGCGTGCCCTGGTAGTTGGACAGGTCGCCTTTCAGCTGATTCATGATGCTCTCGTACCCCGACGCACCGGCACCCGTGAACGCGGTCAGCAGTTCCTGCGCCAGGCTGGAGATGTGCTGGGAGTTCGCGTCCATGTTGGAGATGATCCGGCCGAGCGTGACCGAGTGATCGTCGACCTCGCTGAAATTGAATTTCATGGTATTTCGGTCCTTTCGAGAATTGAATCGTTCCGGCCGGAATCGGTCAGAAGTTGAAGTCCATCTTGTTCCAGGTGCCGCCGGTCGCACCGGCGTTCAGGACACCGCCCGAGCCGGAGCCGAGACCGGCCACCGCGTCGACCTTCGACCCACCCTCCAGGTCCTGGGTGTCGACCTTGACGCCGGCCTGTTGCAGCGCGTTCACGATCTGATCCAGCGTGCCGGCCAGCTTGGTGCCGGCCTGCTGGGCGTTGGCGAGCGCGTTGTAGATGGCCTGGCCGGTGTGCTGGCTCTGCACCGCGGTCTGGAGTTCCGCTTGCGTGCTCATCAACGCCTTCAGATAGCTCTCCAGCTCTCCGAGGCAGGTGGCGGTATCTTTCGAACTCTGCGACAGCTGAGTGGGATCGGCGATCATCAAACCAGAGGCAGCCATGTGGTGTTCCTTTCAGGACGGTCTTTCCATCGACCTCGGGACAACTGTCACCGAGGACGTTCTTCGGTCGACGACCAGTCGTCGTCGTGTTCCAGGACTCCGATCAGATCGGAGTCGTCCTCCGAGGTCTCGTCCCACAGCGGATCGAGGTCGTACTCGAGCACGCCGATGGCCGGCGGTTGCTCCAGTTCCGGCACCTCGTCGAGTTCGCCCGGTACGAAAACCTTCCCGGACACCTTGGCGGCCGCCTTGCGCTTCTTCTCCTCCTCGCGCTTGCGGCGGCGCTGCATTTCGGGTGCGGTGATTCCCCGCCGCTGCATCGCGGGCTCCGGTTCCGCGAGGCCGGTTCCGGCGCCGAACGCCCGGCCGCCGGTCAGCTGCCCCCAGTTGGAGGGCATCCGGAATCCGGTGGCCGCACCCGCCATGGACCCCAGCCCACCGCTGGACAGGCTCAGTGCCGCGTACGCGCCCGCGCCCATCCCGGCCAGATCGTCGGCGGAGTACGACGAGGAGGAGTCCGGTAGTTGGCTCGGATCGAATCCGAGATTGTTGTCCGGCGCGCTCAGATCGTTCGACGGCGCCGAATCCTGAACACCGGTGGTCTGCTGCGGATCCGAGGGGGTCGGATTGCTGCCGGGATCGGTGTTGCCCGGCTGCGAACCGGTCTGGGTCGCACCGCTGCCGGGATCGGTGGTGGTCGGACCGCTGTTGGTCGGACCGCTGGTGCTGGGCGGATTACTGGTCGGGGAGGTGCTCGTCGGCGGCGTGGAGCCGGTGGGCGTGGGACCGGGACCGCTGCCCGAGGGGCCGCTGGTGCTCCCGCCCCCGCCGGGACCGGTGGGGCTGCTCACGATGGTCGGGGCCGGCGCCGGGATCGGCGGCAGGCCCATCACGATGCCCTGCATCGCGGTCGTGTACGAGGAGTAGGCAACGACCGCTTCGACATTCGCCACGGCCAGCGCGGTGGTGGTGGCGGCGATGGGGATCGTGTTCACGTTCATCGCGTTGGACGCCGACAGCGCGGTGATGGTGGCGCGCAGGCCCGTGAACACCTCCGGCGGCGGAGTTGCCGACTTGGTGCCGATGAACGCCGAAGCAGCCAGTCCCGCCTGATGCGCCGCGGTGTGAGCGTGGCTCGCCTGCTTCCGCACCCAGCTGGAGTGGTTCCGGAAGGCCGATTCGGCACGGTGGGCCGAGGGTCCCTTCCAGATGTTCTGCATCCCGTCCATCGTGCCGTCGGAGTTGTCGGCGCCGTTGTTCATCGCATTCGCGAGGGTCGTATACGCCTGGGCCGCATCCAGCATCGGGCCCGCGCCGGGACCCTTGTAGAGCTGATTCGCGATCGTTTCACCGGGGCCTACCAGACCGGGCATGATGTCACTTCCGCAAGTTCACGATGGATCGGGACGAGCCGGAGGCCGAGTCAGACGGCTTCGCCTGCGAGCCCGGCGCCGGACGCCGTGACGACGCCGCCACCGGCGACCTCGGTGCTCGTGTACTCCGTGGAGACCGGCACCAGCATCTGCGCGCCCTCCAGGAGGTTGCCGAGCCCCGGCGAGGTCTGCGCATAGAAATAGGCGTGGTACGCGGCGAACCGAACCGCTGCATTCTGACTGACCGGATCCGATGCTGCCGCAACGGGTTTCGCCGCAACGGAGGTGCCCTGCACCACACCCATCAGATCGGTGTGAACAGCGAGCAACTGCTCCATGACGGCGGGAAAGTCCTCGGGGGTTACTTCGAGAGCCATGGGATGTCTCCTCGCGACTGGTGCGAACTCGAAGGGTCTACATGGGAAACGCTAAGTCATTCCCAATCTTGGGAAAGGGACATAGGCTGTTTCGGCCGACACGAACCGAGAAGTCGGTTCCGATCGGATATCCCGGCAGGCCGGACGCGAATTCGCTCACTGCGACTCGGGAACCCAGGCCGCCTGCACCAGATCCTTTCGCGAATGCAGGGGCTCCACCAGGATGCCCCGGCCCACCGGCTGTTTCGTCGCCTTCACATCGCCGATGAGGACGCCGTCGAGCTTCGAGCCGTCCATGATGAATCCGGACGAGTTGAGATTCTTCATCTGCCCCAGCACGTTGTCGTACATCGCGGTGTCGGCCTGGGCGATGTTGCGGGCGGCGATGATGTGCAGGCCGGTGTCGCGGCCGTCGACGATGATGTCCTTGATCGGGTCGAGCGGGTTCATCATGCCGCGCGCGGCCACCATGTGGTAATCGTCGATCACCACGAAGATCTCCGGTCCGGTCCACCAGGACCGCTCCCGCAACTGCTGGGAGGTCACGTCGTCCGGTGGGCGGCGGGAACGCATCTTCGCCGCGAACGGCGGCAGCCCTTCCATCAGATCCCGCTCGCTGGTGAGGTATCCGATCATCATCTCCGGTGGCAGCGCGTCCATATGCTGCCGCCGGTAGTCGATCAGCAGCACCCGGGCCTGCTCCGCGGTGAACTGCCGCCGGATCGACGCCAGCAGCGCCGCGATCACCGTCGACTTCCCCGAGCCGGAGGAGCCGACCACGATGAAGTTCGTCGATGCGCCGAAGTCGATGGCGGCCGGGCTCAGATCCGACTCGCGCATGCCGTACGGCAGCACCAGTCGTTGCGCCGCGGTGCTCGGCGCGGGCCGGCCCGCCATGATCTCGTCGAGGGTGACCCGGGCGGGCAGCAGTTTGACCTCCGGCGCCCGCCGGCCCGGATAGGTGCGGTCCAGCTGCTCGATCGCGGCCGCGATACCCGCGGGCACCGAATCGGATTCGCCGACACCATCGTTGCGCGGCAGCGCGGTCAGCATGTGCAGGCCGTCGACGGAGATGCCGCGGCCGGGCCGGTTCGCCGGAATGGACGCCACGATCGCGCGGTGCGCGCCGAAGACGGTGTCGGTCAGGTCACCGAGCCGCAGTTCCAGCCGGGTCTGCAACAGATCCTTGATGGCCGGGCGGATCGCCGCCCAGCGCGAACTGCTGACGACGAGGTGGATGCCGTAGTTGAGGCCTTGCAGCGCAATGGCTTCCATCATCGGCAGATATTCGTCGAAATACGGTCCGGTGACCGCGAATCCGATGTCCCAGCCGTCGACGACCAGGAACACGTCACCGTGCACGTCGCCGCGGGCGGTGAGATCCCTGGACTCGCGCGCCGATCCGCGCCGCCGCCGGAACTCCCGCATGCCGTCGATACCGAGTTCGGTGAACAACGCCTGCCGGTGCGCGATCAGATTGTTGATCAGCGCGAAGGTGCGCCGGATCCGGTCGACGTCGCGCGCCGACGCCACCGAACCGACGTGCGGCACATTGCGGATGCCGGACAGGCCGCCGGAGAAGTCGAGGCAGTAGAACTGCACCTGTTCCGGGGTGTGGGTGAGCGCCGCCGACATGATCAGGGCCTGCAACGCCGTCGACTTGCCGGATTGCGGACCGCCGACGACCGCCACGTGGCCACCGGCCCCGGACAGGTCCACCGACCACACGTCCTGCCGCTGCTGGCGCGGCATGTCGATGATCGCCCAGGGCAGCCGCAGGCCGCCCTGCTGGGTGGCCGACACCATCCGGTCCAGGGTGGGCGGAACGTTCAACGGCGGCAACCACATCCGGTGCGCCGGTCGGCCGTGCCCGGCCAGCTGTTGCAGCACCGTCTCCATGACGGTGATCACCTCGGCGTCCGGCGTCTCCGAAACGTCCGGCGCCACCGCGGGTTCGACGACCGCCGGCCGGGCGTCGGAGATGTGCGCCGCGGTGAACAACTGCGGCGGCCGGTAACCACCGCCGGCCCGGCGGGCCCGGCGCGCGTCCGAAGCGGTCACCTGGGCCGGCGCGGTGTAGTTCGAGCCCACATAGGCGGCCTGGAAGCGTTGCAGGTCACCGGCGCCCACGCGCAGGTAGCCGGCGCCGGGCTTCTTGGGCAGGTGGTAGGCGTCGGCGGTGCCGATGGCGTCGCGGGAGTCGCTGGTCTGGTTGGTGCGCAACGCGATCCGATACGACAGGTGGGCCTCCAGCTCACCCATCCGGTTGGCCGGCACCTTCTGCGAGGCGAGCAGCAGGTGGATGCGCAGCGATCGGCCGAGGCGGCCGATCGCGACGAACAGCTTCGCGAAATTCGGGTGCTGCTCCAGCAGTTCGGCGAACTCGTCGAGGATGATCAGCAGCGTCGGCATCGGCGCCAGATTCGCGCCCTGCTCGCGGGTGCGCTCGTAGTCGGCGACACTGGCGAAGTTCCCGGCGTCACGCAGAATGCGTTGCCGCCGGCCCATTTCGCCGTTGATCACGTCCTCCATGCGGGTGACGAGATCGGCCTCCTCCTCCATATTGGTGACGACCGCCGTGACGTGCGACAACCGGTCGAAACCGAGGAAGGTCGCGCCGCCCTTGAAGTCGACCAGCAGCAGATTGAGCACATCCGGGGAGTGCGTCGCCACCGCCGAGAGGACCAGCGTGCGAAGGAATTCCGACTTACCCGAGCCGGTGGCGCCGATGCACATGCCGTGCGGGCCCATGCCCTCCTCGGCCGACTCCTTGATGTCCAGGTACACCACCTGGCCTGCCGGGTCGTGCCCGAACGGGATGTTGAGCCGGGAGCGTTCGGCGTCGCGGCGGGGCGGCCACTGCTGATCGACCCGGATCGCGCCCGGATCCGGCAGGTGGACCAGTTCCTCCCAGGAGGTGCCGGCGCTGGACTGCTCGGCGACCACGGCCTCCACCACACTCGACAGCCGGTACGGGGAGATGCTGCGGGACAACGCGGTCACCGCTCCCACCGACATGATGTCGGCGCTGCCGATGCGCCGGATGCCGCGCGCGGTCAGCTCCTGCAGCGTATGGTCCGCGGTCACCTCGAATTTCAGCGCGCGCGGCAGCGCCTGCTCGGTGTGGCCCAGGCGCAGCCAGGTGCAGCCGTCGATACCGGAGATGTCGCGATCCACCGCCGCGCCGGTGATGTCGACGATCAGCAGGAAATGCTTGCGCTCCAGGCTGGGTTCGCTGTTGGCGGAGAACGGGCCCCGGTTCAGGCCCGCGAGCACCTTGGCGCGCAGTTCGGCGACGTTGCGGTACACCATGCGCGCCGAACCGATGCCGTCGGTGTCGCTGGTGTGCTGGGTGTGCGGCAGCCATTTCAGCCACGACCATTGCGGCGCATCGGGATCCGACAGCACCGCGGCCACCGCGACCTGATCGGGTCCGTGCAGCACGGCCACCTCGGCGACCATCGCCCGCACCAGCCCGGCGACCGCCTCCGGGTCACCGTCGAAGCCGACCTGCGGGGTGGACAGCAGATTGATCGCGACCGGCATGCCGCCGACGGTCGAGTACGCCTTGGCGAACCGGGTCAGCTCGACCACGCCCACCGGATCCAGATCCGAGGTGGGGGCCGCCTCCGGCACGATCACCCGCACCTGGTTGGCGATCCGGCCGCGGCCGATGCGCACCCGCAGGAACTGCGGCGCGGCGACCTGGACCTCCCACATCCGCTTGCCGCCGACCAGCCGGGGCAGTTCGGCGGGGCCGGGATGGGTGTACCGGAGATAGGTGAACAGCTCGGTTTCGGCGTCGCGCACCTGTTTCCGGTTCTCCGCGATGCTGCGCAGATAGTCCTTGCGCTCCTCGTTGAGATTCGCCGATCCACCGCCGCCGCCCAACGAGCCGCCGATCATGCCGAACATCGACACGACCATCATCATCGGGAACATCAGCGAGGTCGGTGAGAATCCGCCACCGGAGCGGAGCATGATCACCATCATGCCGCCCATACCGGCCATCATGACCACCGGCATGATCATCTTGATCCGCGACGGCGGCACCGGTTTCGGCAGCTCGGTGGGTGGTTGCAGGCGCAGCTCGGTGACCGCCGGCGCCTTCGGGCCGCGGACGATCCGGGCCGGACGAACGAAGCGACGGGTACTGGTCACCTGCTGCCACCGCCTCTCATGCGGATCTCATGAATTGCCACCGAAACCGGCCACGGTGCGGTCGGGCGCGATGCCGTCGTGGGCGATCCGCGCGTCGCGCTGCGACAGCGTCGGCCCGACGGCGAACAGCGACACGATGCTCCACGGCGCGGGCACCGGGGCCCGCAGCGCCAGCGCGGCCATGGTCGGGTCCTGGGTGTTCTGCCCCACCTGGACCTCGACGCCGTACCGGACCCCGGTGTCGGAGATCCAGAACATCGACTCGCGCCGCGCCGAGGAAGGGTCGGCGCCGGTGGCCTGGACGAATCGGCCGGCGCCGTTGGCGAGATAGGCCGCGTCGGCGGTGGCGCCGTGCGACAGCGGCGCGGTGACCAGGTCCACGGTGCGGTTCTGCTGGTCCGCCGGCAGTGGCAGCTGCCGGCCGACCAGCACAGTGGTGGACGCGTTCTGCGCGCTGGGCGCGCGCGACCACTCGTAACAGGTCACCAGGAAACGCGCGGGGTCGACGACCCGCAGCGCGTGGGTGGGATAGGACTCCGTCCCCGGCCAGCCGCCGGGCCGCAGGTTGGCCACGATCACGTCCGGGCCCACCGACTGGCTCGACACCGTGCCGCGGGCGTTGGCGTTGCGGATCATCGCGGCCAGCACCGGCCCGATCTGCACCACCCCGGACTGCGCGACCACGTAGTACGACGCGCCCCGGTCCGGGGTGTTGCCGGTGAGCACCGCGCCCACGGTGACGGTCAGGCCCGAGGTCAGCGTGACCGTGCTGCCGGCGCCGGGGATCTCCGGCACCCGGATCGGCGGCACCTCCGGAATCGCGCCGATCAGGCCCTTGGAGGCGGCCGGCACCTGCATGGTCGAGTCGATGCCCAGGGCCAGCATCACGGCGGTGTCGCTGGTGCTGACCGCGGCGCGGACCACACCCTTCTCCGGGTCGTTGTAGATCAGCCAGGTGGTGGTGTCGTCGCGCACCATCCGGGCCTCGCCGTCGGCGAGCGGACGGATGAGATCCCCGCCGTCGACGGACAGCGCGCCGCCGATCACCGTGGTGCGCATGGCCGCCCGGGCCATGGTGGGCAGTCCGGTCTGCTGATCGACCGGCGCCGCGGCGCCGGTCTGGGAGGTGTCGCACACGGTCCAGGTGGAATCGCGAGCGCCGCTGTCGGTGATGCTGTTCGGGGCGCCGGGAATGCCGACCATCGGGCCGCGCGGATATTTGGACAGCTCGGCGCGCGACACCGGCACCGGGGTGTCCGCACTGCCGACGATCAGCCGTGCGGAGGTCAGATTCAGCGCCGGGTACAGCCGGGTGCCCAGGTGCACGTAGAGGGCGCCGGTGTCCTTCTCGGACACGATCTTCGCGTTGCCGACCAGTTTGGCGGGTTTGAAGAACGCCAGCGCGGCCGAGCCCGCCAGCACCACACAGGCCAGGGCGATACCCACCGACAAGGCCGTGGAACGCCCGCGCTGCGGGTCGTCGATCATCGACGCGTCCCGGCGGACCAGGGCATGTTCGATGCGGCGCAACAGGAATCGCCAGCCCGAGATCTGGTGCCTGGTCACCACCCGGAAACGTGCCACGGCGAATCCTCGTCGGTCAGGCCACGCCGGCGCTGCGGCTGAGGCTGTCCAGTGCCGCGGTGATGTCGGACTCGGAGATGGTCATCAGCTCCTCGTCGGTCAGCGACAGCACATCGACGTTGTCCCGCGTGAAACGGTAATCCCGTTCCGACTCCGCCGATTCTACGACGTTGCGCACGAAGCGGCCGTTGCCGACCAGGTCGATCAGCTTGCGGCCGTTGCGCATCTGGCTGCACAGCCGTTCGCAGTGCGCGTGCAGTACCTCGCGGCAATCGAAGGAGAAGATCGAATCCTTCTTCTTCGCAATGAATTCCGCGATCCGCACCAGCTCCTCGGGATCGTAGCTGGAGAACCGCACCCGCTTGGTGAAGCGGGAGGCGAGACCGTCGTTGGAGGCCAGGAAGCGGTCGATCTGATCCTCGTACCCCGCGATGATCACCACCAGCTTGTCGCGGTCGTTCTCCATCCGGGCCAGCAGGGTGTCGACGGCCTCCTTGCCGAAGGCGTCACCGCCGGACAGGCCCTCCTGCACCAGGGTGTACGCCTCGTCGATGAACAGCACGCCGCCGAGCGCGGAGTCGATGAGCGCGTTGGTCTTCGGCGCGGTGTGGCCGAGATGGGTGCCGACCATGTCGTTGCGGGACGCCTCGACCACCTCGGCGTTCTCCACGACGCCCAGGCCGGCGAAGATCTTCGCGATCACCCGGGCGATGGTGGTCTTGCCGGTACCGGGCGGCCCGGAGAAGATCAGGTGGTGCGAGCGGGAATCCACCGCCAGCCCGCGCTTGGCGCGCACCTGATCCATCAGCACCCCTGACTTCAGCCGGTCCACCTGCTCCTTGACCGAGGCCATGCCGATCTGCGATTGCAGGATCTCCGACGCCTCGGCCAGCAGCGCCTCTCGCTCGGTGCGAGCGGCGGTGGCGGCCACCTCGCTCGGATCGTCGCCGGAGCGCGGATCCCAGCGATTGGTCCGGGTGGCGATGACCTCGGCGGTGGCGACCTCGAGCTTGTAGGTCTTGTCCTTGACCGCCTTCTGCCACTCCTCACGCTGCGGCCACAGCGCGGAACCCTGCAACCCCTTCAGAATTCGCTCGGCGGCCTCGTGATCGCCGTTGTGCCGCAACACCATTCCGAGCAGGAAGTGCGCATCGGCCCAGATGTAGGACAGATTGCCGGAGGCGCTGTCCTCCACGATCCGCTGGGCACGCGGCAGCGCCTCGCCGAAGCGGCCCAGATGCGCCAGCGAGCCCGCGGCCATCAGTTCGGCGGCGATGTCGAGCAGGCCGTCCTCGATCATCGGCTTGGCGAGGCGGGCCTCCAGCACGTCGTTCCAGCGCTTGGTGCGGTAGTAGAGGGTCATTCGCACGAAATCGGAGATATCGTCGCGCGGCACCTGATCCAGGATCGCCACGGCCTCTTCCCATTCGCCGCCCTCGGCGTACTGGCAGGCCTGGGCGATGGCGATCTGATCGCGGTCGGCCATCGCCACCCGCAGCCCGTAGATACCGATCTCCACCTGGCACCACAGCGTCCGGTCCACCAGACCGGCCCGCTGCTGATCGCGGTAGAGATTGTGCACGGATCGGTAAGCGCCGTAGATGACTTCGGAGTTCACCTCACCGGCCATGGCGCGGCCCAGCCACGCATCACACATGTCGGGATCGAGATTCGTCGCCGCCCGGAACGCGGCCAGCGCATGCTGTTCATTCCGCACGCCGCCGGCCACCAACCCGAGACACTGCACACCCGTATAGAACGCGTCCTCGGCCGCTGACAACTCGGATTCCTTCCACCTCGCGCCTGCTCGAACGATAGACACTTTCACCCGGTGATCGTTGTCGGCTGTTCCCCCGGCTGGGAAGTTCCGTTCGGAACCGGGGCGGGCATTTCCCGCCATTTACTCCACATCGGCACGACACACCATGAGCCGTTATATGACGGCTCATTATTTGTCGATACGATGAGCGGACCGGTCCGCCGAACCGATCCGCTGCCGGGTCCGCCACCATCGCCGCCCGCCACTGCCCGAATGCGAGTTCCGCCATGGCCGATACCACTGTCCGACCGCTCGGGGCCTCAGCCATGGACATCGACGACCTCGTCGCCCGGCTCGCGACCGCGCCGGGTGATGCAGCGCTGGCCGAACTCCTCGCCGAGGATCAGGCGCGCAGACGGCTGGACCGGGTAACCGCGCTGGTGCGGCGGCATTCAGCGGCACAGGCCGAGGCACTGGGCCGGGCCTGGGCCGCCGCACCCGACGCACTGCGCCGGTTGCTGCTCGATCCCGGCGTCGTCGACGCCGCCCGGCGTGATCCCGGTGCGGTGGTCGCGGCGGCGGCGATCCACGCGGGCGTCCGGGCGGTGGTCACCGTCTGCCCGCACGATCACGCCGTCCTGCTTCCCGGACTCGGCATCGTTCGAATTCCACTGTCCGGCAATCATTCCCGGCCCGAACCGGTCGCCCTCGAGGTCACCGGACGGCGGCTGACGATCACCGTGGGCGGCGAGACGATCGGTATCGCCGCGGATCCGGGCACGGCGGGGCCGCACTGGGAGCCGTTACCGCGCATCACCACCGGCCGCATCGCGACCCTGGACGTGATTCTCGCCCCCGGCTCGTGCGAATCCCCCGGTGCTCCGGGGGATTTCATCGATATTCCGGTGGCGGACCGGCGCCGGGCGCTCGTCGAGGGCTGGCGACTGCTGGAGCGGGAACTACCCGAACAGGCGCGCGCGATCGCCGCGGGCCTGCGGGTGGTGGTGCCGGTCCCGGCGGCAGCGCGCCGGGCCGAGCGCGGCACCGACGGCACGTTCGGCGCGATCCGCCTGCCGTAC
Organism: Nocardia sp. alder85J; assembly: GCF_020176955.2. Lineage (GTDB taxonomy): Bacteria > Actinomycetota > Actinomycetes > Mycobacteriales > Mycobacteriaceae > Nocardia. The sequence goes on along the minus strand of NZ_JAIUCZ020000002.1, from coordinate 244,426 downwards.
ACCCCGATCGCCGAGGCGGTGGCGGCCACGCTGATCGCCGAGTTCCGGCACGGCGAGTTCGCCGCCGCCGCGGACCTGGTCCCGATGTACCGCACCGGGTACGGGGACGTGGCCTATGCCCCGTGGCGGGCCGATCCCCGACCGCTGCACGCGCTGCTGCCCGGGGTGTACGCACAGCTCGGCGTCGCCCGGTTCTGGGAACGACGCAGGGCGGGAAACCGCGAGAACGCGCTGCACGCCGACGTGCGGTTCGCCCGCCGCCGGGCCGATGCCCGGCGGGCCTGCCTCGGCATTCTCGGCGCACCCGGGCTCACCCCCGCCGGGGGAACCTTCGTGGCACTGCTGGCCGCCGAACTGGACCGGCTCTGCGAAGCCGAGGTACATCCCGAGGCGTCGGCTGCCGCCGCTCGCTTCGCCCTCGACGACGCCATCTCCTGGCGACTGCGGAACTTCTCGATCGACGCGGCCGCCGCCGGCCGGCTGGCGACGGCCTGGCTGGAGCGCCGGCCTCCGGTCCTGCCGGAACTCGACACCATCCGGATCCGGCTCCCACAACCCGTGCTCGGCAGCAGGATTCGCACTCGCCTCACCTATCGGGAGCTCAGCGGAGGCACGCGTGACAACTCCGGCCCACCGGCGGATACGCCACCGCCGGAGGCGGTACCCCGGGCCGACCTGCTGTACGCGCGCGGCGACTACCGCCCGGCCGTGGACGCCTACTGCGCGCGGCTGCGGCGCGATCCCGACGATATCGACGCCTGGGCCGGACTGGCCCTGTCACTACCGGCCGACGCACCCGCGCGGGCCGCCCTCGTCGGCGCCGCCGACCTGGTCGCCGAGATCTATCGGCGGGTGGCGGCGTCGCTGCCGCCCGAGGACCGCTCGGCCCCGCTGCGACTGGCCCGCTGGATCGCCGCGGGCCGCCGGGCGGTGCGCCGGCGATGACAGCGTGCGGGTGAGCGCGGCGGCCGCACCGGACCGATCGCGCCGGAACCGATCTCGGCCCCCTCGGCTGGGAAGGCCGGTGCGGCAACCGTTCACCTCGATCATCGATCATCCGCGGCGATGATGGGCAACCGGCTGACCGAGCTGATGCGTTCGGTCCTGCAACGCCTGACCCGGACGCTGCCCGAGGCGGGCGGCGCGGCCGCCCGTGCCACCGACGAGATCGGGCAGGGCATCGGAACCGTCGCCGGGACGGCATCGGCCGCGGACCGGACCACAGCGTTCGACGACCTCGAACGGCAGATGCTGGCCCCGGTTCGCGGGCAGGACCTGATCCGCACCGCGACCCCGGACGATCTCCGGCGGCTGGCGGACCGGATGTCGGTCGAGGACCGGCTCGGTGCCGGCGCCGCCACGGATCCGGCGCTCACCGAGATCGCGCGGCGACAGGGTTTCGACGGCCTGCCCAGCCTCGTCACCCGCGAACAGTTCGACGCCGCCGAGGGCACCGAACTGCACCTGGTGACCGGCGAATCACATGCCGAGCAAGTGATCTCGGGCACCTACCCCGCGACCTACGACCCGCTCGACGGCAGCGGAATCCACCTCGGCTGGGGCACGGCCGCCGACCGGCCCGCCGGCCCGGGCGCCGTGACGCTCCGGATCAAGCTGAAACCCGGCGCCCGCACGGTCGACGTCACCGATCTCGCCGTCGACTCGTCCGACCGCCGCGCGGCGCTGCTCGGCGCGATCCGCCTCCTCGGCGACCAGAGTTCCCCGAAGGTCTGGGCCGCCAGGAAGCGGGAGTTGTACGCGCAGCGCGACGTGTACGCGAATCTCGGCCGCTTCGCGGCGCTGCGGGGTTACGACGCCTACTTCGCCAACGGCCGCTGGGTCGTACTCAACCGCACCGCGCTGACGATCACCCGCTGAGCCGGGAGCCGCACCGGGGACCACCGCCGCGATCGAGCCACCGCGGCCCCCCGATCACCGGCAGGCGCTGCCGCTCAACGGATGTCGGGTGCCGACACTGCGGGGTGATCGGGCGAATCCGGAGGTTGCGGCGGCACGAGCCGATCCGAATCCGGCGGCGCGACTTCCGGTCGCTCCGCAGACGCGACCTCGTCGCCGACGGCACGACCCGACCGCTCGCCGACGTCACGGGCCTGCTGCGGCGGGACCTCGCCCTCCGTGGTGTGGCCCGGCTCTGTCCCCACCCGTGGTGCGCTGTCGGCCGAGGTCGGCGCGAAGACCTGTTCGCGGCCGTCCCCGTCCGGAACCTGCTCGGTGCGCCGGGGTTTCGACCACGGCGTGCCGGATCGCCGCCGGTCCGCGGTGACCCGGTCGCGGTCCGGTGCGACGGTCGGCACGGTATCGGGACCGGGCGACTCGGAGGCTGGGGCGGCCGGGCGGCGGCGCGTCTGCCGCCACGGTGTGGCGCGTTCGCCGGGCGGGCGGCCACCGCGCCACGGGCTGTTCTCGCCGGGCTGTCCGTCCCCGGCGGATTCGCCGAGGTCCGTCGGCGGTGGCACGGTGCCGTCGGCCGACGGCGTCGCCCCGGGCAGGCTCGTGCCCGGGTCCGCGACGGGTCCGCTGCTGCCGGGCACCTCGCCCGAGGTCGTCGGTGAATCCGGAAGTTGCTGTGACACAGCCTGTTCCGCACCGAGCGTGGCAACGTTCGCGGTGGTGTCCGGGGTGACGCTCCAGGCCGGCGGGCGCCCGGAGGTGCCCGTCGAGACATCGGCCGGTGGCCGATTGTCGGAGCCGGCCGAGACCGGCGATCCGGTGTTCGACGGCGACGAGCCGGTCGCCGGGGCGTGCGCGGCGGCCGGAGCATGGGCGGCGGACTGCCCGTCCGCTCGGGTCTGTCCCGGAGCCGATTGCGGGGCCTGCTGCCCGCGCGCGGCGGCATCGGCGGGCGCGGCGGAGCGGTGCTGCTGCGCCGCGCGCGGGTCGGCCGGGTTGTTCTGTGCTGCCGGTTGATTCGCGGTCGCCGCCGGTTGGTTCGTCGCGGCGGGCGGGTAGGTGGACGCGGCCGGCGACGAGACCGACGGTGGCGGCCGCCCGGAGTCGGACTGCGGGGTATCGGCCGGATCGGCGCCGGGTGCGGTGGGCGTGCTGAAATCCATCGATCCGACGTTGTCGGCGAAATCGGAAGCATGTTTCAACATGTCGTCCGCGTATTTGTCGAGCAGCCCGGCATAACGCAATACTTCGTCCGGTTCGATGTGCAACGGCATCACCGAGGAACTGCTCGGCGGCGGCACGCCCAGCAGATCCTCGACCGCGTGATGCAGTACGCCGCTGATCATCTGGTCCACGACGTGTTCGAGCGGTTCGATCGCCTTGCCGACCACCTCCATGAGGATGTACGCCACGAGGTACTGCTCCATCGCGGACAGAATCCGTTTGGCGGCCTCCTCGATCAGCATGGTCATCGCCGCGGACAGGCCTCCGGTGACGAAAACGGCCGACAACGAGGCGAAATACGAGGCGGCCAGGGCGCCGAGTTCGGCCAGCACCGCCACCTTCACCCCCGCGATGACATCCGCCGCGACGTCCAGCGCCCGGCCGACCACCTTGCAGGCCATGTCGAGATCGCGCATGTGGCCCGCGCTCATCCGGCCCCAGGCCGCCAGCAACTGTTCGTACGAGTATCCGGAATAGACCGAGTTCATGTCCTTGATGGCGCCGGTCGCCGCCGAGTGGGTATTCGAGACGTTCGTGGCGAAATTCTCGACCTCCCGGCCGAGTTTACGGACCTCGTCCTCGTTGATATCCGGATACGGGACGCCCATGTAATTGAGGAAAAGCGCCACGTCATGCGGAATTTCGATAGGCACAGCGGGCTCCCCGCGTCAGAGGACCCGGACGACCACGGCACTGCTCGGCATCCGTGACCACCGCACGGTCGCACCCGAATGCGGCGCCTCGATGACCATGCCGTTCCCGGCGGCCAATTGCACATGTTCGGGCCCGCGCGCGCTGAACGAACTCGCCGGGAAAACCAGATCTCCAGGTCGGACGTCCGATGTCGGGACCCGCACACCGCTGTAGATCTGTTCGTATGTGGTGCGCGGTAATACGACGTGCCCACCGGAGGCCTGCGCGATCGCGTATTGGGTCAGACCGGAGCAGTCGAATCCACCGCCGCTGGCCCCGCGGGCGCCGCCGCCACCCCAGACGTACGGCGTGCCGACCGCCGCGTTGGCGGCGCGCACGGCCGAGCCGCCGGCGGTGGCGTCCGAGGGCAGGTTGCGCCGTTTGGACCGGGTCCGGCGGGGCCTGGTCGCGGAGACGGTGTGCACGCGCATCGGCGCCGACGCGGCCGGCGGCATGATCTGTGCTGCGTGTTTGCGCGCCGCGGCCACATCCGCGCCGACCTGATCGGCGGCCCGGCCGATGGTGTGCTGGGCCGCGTCCAGCAGTGCGGCCCCGGTGAACGGGGTGTCGCCGAGCGACGTGATGGCCTGCGCGCGGGTGCGGAAATCGGCGATCTGATCGGCCAATTGGCTGCGCCCGGCGACGGTGGTGTCGGCGGCCGCGGCGACCGCCTTGGCGACGACCGCATCCTTGTGACCGTGCCCGTCGGCGACCGTGGTCTGCGTGCCGCGCGCATCGGTGTAGCCATTGATGGTGTGACCGGAATGGGCAGACAAATCGCCGGAAATTGCATTCATGGCAACAGCGTCGACCGAACTGGGCTGAGTCTGTCCGTAGAGACCGAGCAGCGATTGCAGCACACCGTTGAGATCATCGGCCAGTGCCGGCGCCATTCATCCTCCCGTTCTCGCGACCCACCCCGAATTATCACTGCGGAAGATCTCATTGTGACGCCTGGCCGATGTCACATCGTTCCCAATCCTGGGGGCGTATCGTCCGAACGGACCGATCACACTTCGAATCGGACCGCTTCCCAGGTTCGGGAACACTCCACAATGAGTGAGATCGGGCAGGGAGGCGGTGACAGATCGGATGACGACGAGCACGGCGACGGGCGTGGGGCAACATTATGCGACCGTCCAACTCGTCCGGCCCCCAGGCGGTTCCGCAGCGCTGACGAGCTTCATCGGCATGGCGGAATCCGCCATTCAGACCGCGGTCGATCTGCTCGGCCGCGGCACCACCTTCGCCCCGCCCAACGTCGATGATCTGCTGACCAGCGTCCAGTACGACGATCTGGAGCAGGGCACCGCCACCAATGCCTACAAGACCGTGCTCGCCGCGGTCCAGGCCCGGCAGACCGCCTTGCAGAGCTACGACGGCACGGTGCTTCAGGCCGCCATCGTGATGTCGGCGGGCAAGGACACCACGCTGTCGGCCATCGGCTCGATCGTCTCCGAGTTGAACGCCCTGCTGAGCGGGGTCGGCAAGGCGAAGCTGACCAGCACCCAGGAGACGACGCTGATGAAGGCGATCGGCGACGCGGTGGACGCGGTGTACAAGAAGGTCACGGCGGTGGCGGAACAGAATGCGGCGATGGCCGGTTCCGGCAGTTCGTCCGGCAGCGGTACCGACAGTGGCGGTTCCTCCGGGAGTTCCGCCGACAGCGGCTCGTCCGGCAGCGGTTCCTCCGGTGACGGCAGCGGCAGTGGAACATCCTCCGGCAGTACCAGTTCCGCCAGTACCGGCAGTTCCTCCGGCAGCGGCCTGTCGTCGCTGCTGCCGCTGCTGATGATGATTCCGATGGGCCTGATGGAGCTGGCGCCGCTGGTTCCCGAATTCCTGAAACGACAGCAGGACAGCCAGCACGACCAGCAGGGCCAGGGCGACGGACAGCAGCAGCCCGGCGGTCCCGGCGGCCAGCAGCAGCCCGGCCAGCCCGCGAGCGACGCCACCGCCGGTGACTCCGGCGCCGCACCCGCCGCGGACGGTCCGCAAACCGGCGCCGCCACACCGCAATCCGGCACCACACAGAATCCGAGTATCAGTGCGCCGTCTGGGAACACGGGCCAGCCCGGTACCGCCCCGCAAACCGGCGCCACGCCGCCCACCGGCGCTCCCGCGGTACCCGAGGATCCCAACAGCCGGACCCCCAAGGGGCCGAACAGGACACCGCAGACCACCCCGATCCCGGCGGCCACCGGCACCGAGGAGCAGCCCGACACCGAGGACGGCGCGGAGAATTCGGCCGTCCCCGTCTACGGGACCTGACCGTCCGGAATCCACCTCGGCCGGTCGTCCGGCCCGGGCACGAATCTCACTGTACCGAAGCGCAATTCACTGTGACACAGCACAACGCGCGAGGCCGCCCCTAGGAGGAGTTCGGCGCGATCACGGCTCCCTGCGGCCCGGTGACCTGTTGCACACCGGGTGAGGCCGGTACCGGCTGCGCGTTCTGCGGCTGCTGTCCCGGCGCCGCGGCGGCCGGCGGTTGCGCGGTCTGCTGCGGTTGCACATCGGCTCCGCTCGGATGGTAGAAACCACGGAAATCCCCGTAGCCGCCGTGGCCGCCGTCCGGTGGGTTCTGCGGATCCAGTGGCACCAGATGCCCGTTCACGATCATCTGCAACGAGCCGTTGTCGACGACCACCACCGCGCTGCGGTTGTCCCACTGCACGACGTCACCGGTGTGCAGATGCGAGCTGTCGATCTGGTTCCACGGACTGCCCGGCGTCGCCTGCCCCGGCGTGCCCTCGTAGGCGGCGCGCGCATCGCTGCCGTTCGGATTGTTGAACTCGTGGTGCACGGCATCGGCCACCACGGACGACACCTGCTGCGACGATCCGTCCGGCAGTTTCATGTTGACCGGATTCTGGGCGCCGGCCACCGCCGGCGGCGCGGACCCGTCGGCCGACACCGGGGTCGGCGTGGCCGCGCCCGGATCGGTGGCGGGCACCGCCGTGACGCCGTCCGGTCCCATCTGACCCTGGCCGTCCTGGCCCTGGCCGTCCTGGCCCATCTCCCGGCGCCGCCGGTCCTCCTCGTCCTGCTTCTTCTTGTCCGCGTCCTGCTGCTGCATCTGCTGCAACACCATCTGCACGATGGACGGCAGGATCATCAGCGGCATCATCAACAGCATCAGCATGCTGCTGTCCATGCCGGACGAGCCCGAGGAGGAGCCGGCGGCGGTGCCGTCGCCCGTGGCCGCCGTTCCGGTGGAACCGGTATCGGTCCCCGACCCGGTGCCGGAGGTGGTCCCGCTGTCGGACCCGGTGCCCGTACCGGTCCCGTCGCCGTTCCCGCTCCCGGTGCCGCTGCCCGAGCCGTCGCCGCTGCCGCTGCCGCTGCCGGAATTCGTACTCGACCCGGACCCGTCACCGTTGCCGGACCCGCTACCGGTCGACGTACCGGAGCCACTGCCCGAGCCCGAACCCGAGCCGCTGTTCGCCGCCTGCCCATCCTTGTAACCCTGGTTGTAGCCGTCCTGGTAGCCCTGCTTGTAGGTCGGCGAATTCTTGTCGATGTCGGAGGCGGCGTCCTCCATGTCCTTGTGCAGCTGGGTGACCCGCGTCTGCACCTTTCCGATCGTGCCGTAGACCTGGTCGTAGATCGGCGTCTCCGCGCGGATCGCGGCCTGCGAGGCGCGGATCTCCGCCATGTCGTTGTACCCGGTGCTGTCATCGATGGTGACGGTCCGGGAAGTCGTGGGCTCGATCGCCTTCAGGCTATCGTTGAGAGTTCCGACATATTTCGTGATATCGGACATCGCGTCGGCGGGTTTGTCTTTGAGGCTCGCCGCCGTGGCGGTGATGTAATCGTCTTCGCCCTTGAATTTGTCCTGGACGCCCTTCAATTTGTTCAGGTAATCGGTGTAGACGTCGGTCATCGTCGAGTGGTCCTTCGAATCCTCCAGTTTCGAGGAGACCAGCAGTGCGGAAACATCGGGCGGCGCCGTCGGATGTCCGGCCCGCAGCGGATCCGCCAATGCACCGATCGCCTGCTGCGCCATGTCCAGCAGGGCGAAGAGCGCATCCGACCCGCCCAGCGGGTGATACAGCGGAAAGTTGACGTCCTTGGTCGTGTAGATATCGGTCTTGACGCCGTCGATGGTCATGACGAACTTGCCGGTCTTGGGATCCAAGATCAGCGAGCGCGTGGTGTCGCCGGTGCCGGCCGGCGCCTTGAAACCTGCGGGGTCGACGGTCTTACCGTCGTCGCTCAAACCCGCCAGGGCCTGGTTGTCGGTATTTACCAGGTACAGTTTCCCGTCCTGGCCAACCTGTATTCCGCCGATATCGGTGTTCTTGGGAATGTTGTTGGCGACGTAGGTCGGTTCCCAGGTGTTCAGAACCCCGGTTTTGTCGCTCGACAGCACCAGGCTGCCACCGGGCTCCGCGGTGAGCGTGTAGGTGGTGCCGTCGACCGTGTTCGTGATCGACTGCCCGGGCTTCAGTTCGGTATCCGAGCCTCCCATCAGAAGCTGTCCGGACCGGCCACCGGCGGTGCGTCGGTACGCGGCGCACTCACCCCGAACACCGGCGGTACAGCGCCGCCCGGCGGTCCGGCGGTGACCGGTGCGGCGACCGCACCCGACACGGTCTGGACGGCGACGTGCTCCTCGGTCACGGTGACCGCGGCCGGCGGGGCCACGAACTGCGGATGCGCGGTGATCTGGTCGTACACGTACACCGCGTCACGCAGGGTCTGCCGGGACTCGCCACCACCGGCCAGCAGCAACGCCAACTCGTTGCAGCGGCGCTCGAAGACCATGGCGCGCAACGCGGCTCCCTCGTCGCTGACGCGCAGGCCGCCCAGATCCACCCGGCCCACGTCGACGCGGCGGGAGAGCATGGCGGCGGCCAGCAGGTCGTCGGCATCGCGCAACTGATCCCAGAGCATTCGCTGCACGGGCTGCCCGGCCTGCACCATCGCCAGGATGCGGCCGCGCACCGCGCGGGCCTCCACGGCTTCCGCGGGGGTGGTGGTGGCCCGGCCCACCTGGGCGTGGGCCTCGCCGGCCAGCGTCAGGCATCGGCCGTACACGGCCGAATCCGGCACCGCCGCAACCTGTTCCAGCGCTCCGACCGAGCCGAACAGGCCGAGCCGATCGTTGGTGTCGGGGGTGGGGTGGCGCAGGTCGACGTCGTAGATCGGGCCGACCATGCCCTGCATCGGCACCTCGTTCAGGCTCAGCCGCAGGCTGGAGTCGATCGGGCCGGAGGACACCAGGGCCGAGAGTTTCGCCCCGGCCTTCGGTCCCCACACCAGTCCGAATTCGGCCAGCACGCGGGCCGGGTCGGCGACGCCCTCCCACGGCGAGCCGCCGTCCGCGGCGAGCAGTTCGTCCCACATCCACGGGCTGGACACCTCGCGCGGCAGGAACAGTCCGGCCGGCATCCAGCCCCGGCCCTCGTTGGAGGTGATGAACACCCCGGCCCCGGCCGGTCCGCGCATCACCGACACCGCCCAGGTCATGCCGACCGGCGAATCGACCGCGGCGAGCACCGCGCCCAGCAGGGTGCGGGCCAGCACCAGATCGTCGCTCGAATCGGCGTTGACCACGAAGTCCGGTCCGCGCTCCCGGTCCGCGGCCGCGGCGACCGCGGCCGCGAACGGGCTCATCATCGGGACCGGGGCGCCGAAGGTATCGATGGCGTCCTGGGTGGACCCACCGGCCGTCGCACCCGACGGCGGGCCGGAGGGGCCGCCGCGGCCGTCGTCGCCACCGCCGGCCATGACGCCGGCACCGGGACCACCGGGACCACCGGCGCCCAGGTTGTCCAGCGACGTGGTCGGCGGCCGGTCGTTGGAGTACGGCGCGTCCGCACCCCGGCCCGGCAGGCTGGGCATTCCGTCGCTGCCGTTGCCGGGACCGGTCGGCGAGTTGTCGCCGCCGCCCTGACCGGGGGCGCTGCCACCGGGCCCGCCGGGCGCGGCGCCACCGGGCGCCTGCGGGGAGCCGGTGGTGCCGGGACCACCGTTCGGGTTGGTACCGGTGTCGCCGGGACCCGGGTGCGTCGGGCTGCCCGTGGTGCCGGGGGCGCCCGGCGGCGCATGGCTGCCGCCGAACTGATTGCCGTTGTTGTTGATCGTCTGGGCGCCGTGCTGGTCGGCCAGTTCGTAGGCGCGCGCGGCGTCGCGCAGGGCCTGCGCGGTGTTGTCGTGCTCCTTGGCGAGCGCCTCCCCCGCGCGCTGCCGGGCACCGTAGTAGTTCACCAGCGCCTGCCGGACCGGGTCCGCAATCGCTCCGTAACTGTCGTGGAAGCCGTCGAGCCATGCCTGGGGCGGCTGGGCCCAGGTCCGCGTGTCAGCCGCGACCCGGTCGTGCTGGCTCGCCAGTTGCCGCAGTACCTCAGGGTCGATATCCAAGCTGTCAGGCATGTGCGATCAACTCCCTTCGGCCACCCCGACTCGCTCATTGTCGAGCCTTCCCACCCATGGGGACCGGACCGAGGACCGCCGCGGGCCCGCCCGCCAGCGCTGGGAGGCCGAATTCCGCAGCCCGCCCATAGGATTGGCGAACTCAGCGCACATCGATCGGCGCGACGGACCGCTCCCGGTGATCCCGGTCCCGCGCCCGGACCACGAATCCACAGGCAATGACGAGCCCACTGTCCGGTATTCCCCTGCAACTCGCCGAAGCGGTGCTGGGCCCGCGCCCACAGGCCCACATCGGCGAGTGGCGCCGGGTCGGCGACGCCTGGTCGGAAGCCGGTGACCGGCTGAAAGGGCTGGCCGCCGAGATCGCCGCGCTCGCGGACCGGCTGCCGGCCTCGGGATCCGGTGCCACGGTGAGCGCCATCAGCGACACCCTGCACCGCACCTCGGCCACCGCGGGACAGCAGGGTGCGTTCAGCGACAGTCTCGCCGCGCAGAACTACGAGGGGGCCAACACCGTCGAGGCGGGCCAGTTCACCTGGGACGGCATGGCCGTCGTCACCGTCGCCCAACTGGCCGCCGACGCGGCGCTGCTACAAGCCGGCGCGGTGAAGGAGGCGGCGGACCGGGCCGCCGCCCGAGCCGGCTGGCGGCAGAGCCTGTTCCGGCTGCTGGATCGGCTCGCCGGCACGGGACTGACCTATCGGACCTCCCGCGCGGGCATGCTGCTCCATGCGGGACTACTCGGCGGTGGCATCAACACACTGGTCACGGTCGGCGCGGAGCTGAGACAAACGGCCGCGGGGCATCGGCACGGCCTGGACGCGCGGGCCGTGATCACCGCCGCGGTGAGCGGCGTCGCGGGCGGAATCGGTGGCTCCTTCCTGGCGCATCGGGCCGCGCCCGCGCTGTCCCGTTTCACCACAACACGTTTCGGTCCCCGGGCGGCATTGCTCGCGCCACTGCTGCTCGGCGGCGTCGGCGGTCTGGGCGGTGCGGCCGCCGGGAGCGCGGCCGGTGCGCTGACCGATTACGGGTACACCGGAACCTGGTCCCTGCCGTGGGACGCGCAAGCGCGGGGCGGTCTGATCGCCGGCATCGTCGGCGGCGCGCTCGGCGGCACTGTCCACGCGGTGCACAACGGATTCGCGGCACTGCGGGATCCCGCCGGTGGCACGGCGCCGGAGCTGCCGGAGCGCCTCGGCACGATGCCGGCGGTAGACGGCCGAGCGGACCCGGTCGGCAACCCCGGCACGGAACCGGACACGCCGGGACGGCGGGTCGTTCGCGGCGGACCGGTCGATTCTCACAGTGCCGCAGGCACATCGGCTCGACCGGACGCACACCCCGGCGCATTCACCGAGGGGCCGGGGGCGGCGCGCATCCGGCGCGGCGGCCGCGACCCGGGCACCGTGTACGCCTACGACCCGGAACTGGGGCCGGAGGCACAGGCCCACCGGCCACCCGGCAGCGGCGAACCCGCGCCGGGCTCCGGGGAGAACCACGGCCGGGAGGCGGAGGCGGCCGGACTACCGGACGGTCACGATGCCGCCGCCCGGACACCGTCCCACGACGATGTCGGCCCGACCGAAACTCGTTCGGCGACAGTGGAAGTCCCACCCGGCGCCGCCCGCGACAGCGCCGAGGCGGTGCGGGCGCGAATCGACGAGCTCAGGCAGCGGCATCTGACCTGGTCCGTGGAGGGAGCGCAACGGGCGAGCGCCGGTGACCGAATGTTCAACTCGGACCGGTTCGACACCGCCACCAAGCAGATCATCGCCGAGTTGGACCGGCTGCATGCGACCGGGCGCATCGTGGACGACCTCCAGCTGCCGGTGGCCGCATCCGCTGATGCGCGCCGCGCCCGGGAGTCGGTGTTCCAGCCGGATCGCGCCTTCCGGGAAGCGCTCGACAACGCTCGCAACGACCTCGGCTCATATCTGTACGATCGCGCCATCCTCGGCGGAAACGAGGTTTTCGATGCCGAAACACAGTTGACACTGGCACGCCGGGAGATCGAGACCGCGACCGAACTCGTGCGCGCGGCGGTGGCGAACGCCGGCGAGATCACCGAGCTCGCATCCATGTCGGCGCTCTTCTCGTGGGCCGATCGGGTCGGCATCGACGGCCACGTGCGGCCGGAGCTCATCGATCCCGGCGACCCGCACGGCGGTGGCCTTCCCGATCCCGCCCATCTCGAATTGCTGCCGGCGTCGGTACCCGCCGCCCGGCCGCACTCCTGGGAGGATTCCGTGGATCCCGAGCTGTATCGAGCGGTCCACGAATCGGTGGCCCGGCGGCGAGCGGCGGGCCAGCCGGGCGTCCACGTGCGAGCACTGGATCATCGCATCGTCCACGAGATCCCGGACGACGCCCCCTCGAACAGGTCTACGCGGTGCGGATGCCGGACGGCCGGACGGTCCACATGCGGGTGCTCGGCGACTCGGACGGCCACCCGGTGCTGATCTCCCCGGGCTCGCCGGTGGGCATCGACGGACCGATGCCCGATCCGATGCGACTGCGCGACGAGGGCATCTTCGCGGTCGTCGTCGAGCGGCCGGGCTACGGCGACTCCACCCCGCTGCCGGGCCGGACGGTGGCCCATTGCGCCTACGACATCACCTACATCGCCACGGAGGTCTTCGGTTTCGAGCGTTACTCGGTGCTGGGACGTTCCGGCGGCGGCTCGGTCGCCCTCGCGGTCGGCGCGCTCGACCCCGAGCATGTCGATCGGGTGGCCGCCGTGGTCGGCACCTCACCGTCACTGGTCGACACCGAGACCTGGACCGCGGGCATGGGTGCGGAGAACCGTGCCGTCCACGCCGCGGAACTCGAGGAGAAGCTCGCCGTGATCCGGCGGATGGCGGCGGCGACCCGGCTGGACGGACGCTGGCTGCTGAACCACAACACCCCGTCGTTCACCGCCACCGACCATATGTGGGTCGGCGAGAACCGGGACCGGCTCGTCCGCGGCTACGAGCGCGCACTGCGCAACTACCCGGACGCCTGGACGGACGACGCCGTGCAGTTGGCCATGAACTGGGGTGTCGACCTCGGCGGCTACCGGGTACCGGTGGATCTGGTGCACGGCACCGACGACCGCTTCTCACCGACCAGCCACAGCCGGATGAACGCCGCCCTGATCCCCACCTCGAAGCTGTACCTGTTCCCGGGTACCTCGCACATGATGGGTATGGACATGGACACGGTGCTCGTCGGGCACTTCGATGCCGAGCGCAAGGCGTACTTCGCCCGCAGCACCGGAAACGTGCACCTCGATCGGGACAACGCGCGGACCCTGGCACGCATCCACGACCGCACCGGGCCACCGATCCTGCCGGACTGGTTCTACTGGCGGCACGGCCGCTGGGATGGCGACCTGGTCGCCGGGACTCGACCACCACCGAACTCCGCACGGTAGAAAGGTTTTCGTATGGACCGCTGGGAACGGGAGGGACTGCGCTCGGCCAACAACGGGTTGCGCAATCAGATCGACCACGTCATGGACGATTTCGAACGGCAGCGCGACAAGCTCGGCGAGGTGTTCACACAGCTGGAAAACCTTCGGCTGCAAGCCACTTCGCAGGACGACCTGGCCGAGGTGGTGGTCGACGGGTCCGGGGTGGTGGCCGAGGTGCGGCTGTCCGCGGCGGCGATGCGGTCCACTCCGGAGCAACTGGGCCGGTCCATCACCGAGGCCGCGCGGGCGGCCGCCGGACTGGCCGCCGCCCGCGTCCAGGACCTGACCGCGGAGCTCACCGCCGACCTGGAAACCCTGCCTGACCTGCCGGATTTCGCCCCGGAGGCGCCGAGCCTGCGTGAGGTGCGAGATTGGTTCCGCGGCACCGGGCCGCAGTGACGACGACCCGCCTCGGTTGCCGCCGCCGCGGCGCCATGGCCGCCCGCGCGGCGAACTCCGCTACCGCCCGGTGCTGATCGAGGCGCGCTGTGTGGCGGGATCCGTTGCCGGCGTAGTGGTTCCGGACAACGACGGATGTTCGGTCAGTTGCCCGTGGGCGTAGACCACGTCGCGCAGTACCTGACGGCTCGGGTTCTCGGCCAGGAACAGCACCAGCTCGTTGCACCGGCGCTGGAAGGTCAGCGCGCGCAGGGCCGCGAGCTCCGCGACGTCCCGGCTGCCTTGCTCGGAGCGCAACTCTCCCAGGGGAATTCGGGAGACCTCCAGGCGATGGGTGAGCGCCGTGGCGGCCAGCAGGGCGTCTGCGTCGCGGAGTTCGTCCCACTGCTCGGCGGCGACCTGCCGGCCCCGGCGCAACACCTCCAGGATCCGGCCGCGCAGCTCCGGCACGCCGAGCGCGGCCACCGGCACCTGACCGGTCCGCGCCACCCGGCTGTGCCCGTCGCGCGCGAATTCCCGGCAGCGGCGCGCGATCGCCTCGGCGGGCAGCTGCTCGACCCGGTCCAGCAGCGGTTGCGCGGCGGCCAGGCCCAGCCGGTCCACCAGGCCGGGACCGGGTTCGGCCAGGTTCATCTCGGTGGAGGCGGTCACCTCGCCCTCCATCGGCACCTCGCCGAAGGCGGCGCGCAGCGCGGTGGCGATCGGCAGCGAGGAGGTCAGCGCCGCCAGCCGGGCCCCCGAGCGAGCCCCCCAGGCGAGGGTGAACTCCGCCAGGATGCGGGCCGGATCGGCCACCCCTTCCCAGCCGGAACCCACCGACACCTCCCACAGCCACGGCGTGGACACCTCGCGCGGCAGATACAGGCCGGTCGGCAGCCAGCCCCGCCCCTCGGTGGAGGTGACGAAGGCCGACAGTCCGCCCGGATGCCGCAGCACCGCCACCGACCAGTCCGGTGCCAGCGCGGAATCCTCCACGGCGGCAAGGATTCCCGCCAGCAGGGTGCGGGCCAGCACGAAATCCCCGTTGACCCGCTCACCGAGCAGGAACGCCGGGGCGGCGGCCGCGATCATCGCGGCGCCGACGGCCTCCCGGACCGCGTCGGAGCCGTCCTCGTCGTCGGAGCCGTGGCCGTGGGTGTCCTTCGGTGATGGCGCCGATTTCCCGGGGACCACGGGGACCTGGCCGGGATGTCCGGGCGATCCGGCCGCGCCGGGCGCCGTGACGCGGGGCGCGGCGGTGCCGTGTGTGGCCCGGGCGTCCGCACCCGGATGCGTTGCCGCCGCGGAGGTTCCGGCGGCCGCCGCCGCAGCGGCAACGCCCGGATTCACCGCGGTGGCCGCGGCCGGGAGATCGCCCGGCGGGGCGAACACCGCCGGATGATTCAGCGGTGCCGCCATACCCGCCGCGATGCCCGCGGCGAGATCCAGTGGTGACAGCTCGCTCTCGACCGGAAACCCTTCGGGGGCACCGAGTTCGGCCCCGGGGCCGGCGTGCCCGGCGGGTGGCTCCACGCCGCCGGCCTGATATCCGCCACCGGGCTCCGCGCCGACCTGCCCACCCGGCTCGCTCCGCTGGAACGATCCCGGGTCGTATTGTCCGGCACCGGTTTCCGCGGGCTGCTCGGAGATGTCACCGGACGGTCCGGGGGACTCGGCATAGTCACCGGAGTCCGCGCCGTCGCCGGACCAGTTCGCCGCCGATCGCACCGAGGCCGCGCCGACGTAGCCACCCGAATCCAGCGGCGCCACCACACCGCTCGAATAGTCGTTGTACCCGGATCCGTTGTCGTATCCGGAACCGTTGTCATAGCCGGAGCCGTTGTCGTACCGGGAACCGGTGTCGTAGCCGGAATTGCCGGCGTACCCGGAACCGTTGTCGTACGTGGTCGTCGGGGAATTCGTCGGCATCCCGTCGAGTCCCGGCATGTCCGTCGCCATCCGATTCAGCGGATCGCCCTGCGGATCGAGCATGTTCAGCAACAGATTCGCCAGCGCCGACGGGCCCGAACCGGGCGGCAGCATGCCCGGCTGCCAGAGCCGGGGATCGTGGAACAACTGTTGCAGTGGGTTGTCGCGCCCACGCGGGCCGCCGTGCCCGTTGACTCGAGTACGCGGACCCGCACCCCCGCCGCCGTGCAGGGTCCAGGGACTCGGCTGCCCGAGCAACTCGGCGATCAGCGACAGTCCCGGCATACTCTGCGGCGTGATGGAATTCCGTGCCGCGGTGACGATGTCGTCGACCTCGGCCGCGGCGCGCTGTTTGATGCCGTCGACGGCGGACCGGACCTGCTGCTCGTCGGGTTCGGAGCCGTCGTCGGGATTCTCCGCCTTGCCGATGTTCGAGTCCGCCGCGTCCACGACGTCGAGGATGCGGTGCCGGGTCCGGTACACCAGCCCAGACATGTCGGAGAAGGTGTCCGCGGCGGCGTTCATCGCCCGCTCGTAGGCGCCGAGATGGCCCTGCTGCGTGCGCATTCCGTCCTTCACCGGCTCCAGGCTCGCGCTCGACCGCACCCGGTCGCCGAAGCCCCGCCGCGCCTGATCCACATCGGACAGGTCCAGATCGCCGGCGGCGGTACGGGCCGTGGACTCGAGCCCGTTCCACGTGTCGGGACCGATCTCCGGCCAGTTGTCGCCGACGATCTCGTCCCAGTACGGGCTGGTGTGCGGAGCCATCCGCGGGTCAGACCGACTCGGCGCCGGTGACCGTGGTCCCGCCGAAGATGTCCGTGCCGGTCAGCGCGTCCACCGCGGTGACCGTGTCGCGGAGGATCATCCCGGTGCGGCCGTCGTCGGTCCGGACCGAACTACCGAAGGCGGACACCATCCAGTTCAGCTTGCCGACCAGGTCCCGGTCCAGCGGCGAACTCGCCCGCACCGGCACCGTGAAGTCGTCCACGGTGCCGGTGACCGATCCGGTGAACGTCGTCGCGGCGACGCCGAATTTCCCTGCCGCTCCGACCACCTCGGTCGCCTCGTCGATATCGAGCTTGTCGACCATGCTTGCTGTCCCGTCTGTGGAGGGGTGTGGATCTATCAGGATCCGGCGGAACCGAATTCGGCCATCTCCATGGCCCGGTAGGCGGCCTCGGTGGGCAGATCGAACGAGTCGATGGTGTAGGGGCGGGTGCCGTTGTACTCCATCTCGGCCCGCAGACCGACCCGCGACTTCAGATGCGCCAGCCGGGCGATCCGGACGATCTCGGTGGACAGCCAGGTCTCACCGTTCTCGCAGGCGTCATCGGTGATGTGCATGCCCACGATCTCCCCGTCGCGGTTGCACGCCACCCCGACGCTGTTCTCCGGATTGAAGACCTCGTAGATCATGTGCCGCCAGTCCGGTTCGGCGGACCGGTCCTCGAAGTCGTCGAAATCGTGCACATCCGTCACCTGAACTCCTACCTGCTCACGCCGGGCTCCGCCGCGGCCGATTCCAGCTGCTCGGTCAGCAACGCCCAGCCGCCGTCGTCCATGGTCAGCACCAGCCGCAACTGCCAGAACCGGCTGCCGAGATACAACTCACCACTGCCGTCGCTGTCCACATCGAGATGATCGGCGCCCTCGGTGACCGGGTTGAGCGTGACCGTCGACGCCGGCGGCTTGCGATCGTCCACCGTGAACAGCATCGCGCCGCCACCGGGGATGAAGGTCTGCCGGCACCGGTTTCCGGCCGACACCGCCAGTCCCCCGCTGTTGGTGGAGATCGTGATCTCGGGATTCAGCAGCAACTGCATGAGCCAGGCCCGCGCGATCGGTTCCGGGCGAGAGGCGTTGACCCCCAGCGCATACGCCACCGCCAGGTCGACGACCAGCACGGCCTCCTGTGCGGTGACGCCGACGACCACCAGCCGCCGGGGCGTGCCGGTGGGATACGGCAGATCGTCGGCGGCGAAAGTCTGTGTCTCGGCGCCGATCCCGCCGGAGGGGTAGGCCGTGACCACGCCGGTCGCGACCGAGACGGTGTAGGCCGCGACGGGTGCGGCGGACCGGTCACCCACGCCGGTGAGCCGGACCAGTCCCTCGTCGTGCAGCCAGCGGATGGTGTCGGCGACGGTGACCTCACCCGGCGCCGTCATGAGCTCTGTTGCGCGGGAGCCACCGACTCCGGCGCCTCCCACGTCTCGTTGTCCATGACGGTCCGGTACTGGAGTCCGGCGTCGGCGGTGCTCTCCCGGATCGCGGCCATGATCTCGGTGACCAGTTCGGCGCCGGTGAATGTCGCGGCCACGCCCGGCGCCAGGTACAGCCCGGTCAACCGGCCCATGGCGTCGACCTCCGGAACGACGGAGCCGCTCGGGGAAGGCCGGCGGGCGCGGATGCCGTCGATGCGCTCCCGCAGATCGGCGATCCGGTGCCGCAACTCCCGGGCGGCGTCCAGCGCGGCCTGCACATCGGGATGTATATCGGTCATGCGTTGCCTCCGGATTGGGTCTGATTTCCGATGCCCGGTGTGGTCGGCGGCGTCACGGTCGGCGCGATGGTCGGCTTCTCGCCGATCACCTGTTCGGTGAACGGTGTGTCGTCGACGTACATCAGCCGATCCGGATGCCAGGCCACCACCCGGTTGCGTTCGCCGCCACTGCCACCGGCGCCGCCCGCACCGCCCATACCACCCATCGGCATGTACGGCATGTACGGCGAACCGCCTGCGGCGGTGGCGGATCGCGCGGCGGTGGTCGCCACGGCCGCGTCGGGCACCGCCGTCCTGGCCGCGGTGGACGCCACCTGAGCATTGAGGCCGGCGGTGGTCGCCACCATCGGCATGGTGCCGACGCTCACGGAATCGGCGCTGCCGCCGCCACCGAAGTCGGAACCGCCACCCCCGCCACCCCCGCCGCCGTCCAGCGAGCTCGGGATGATCGGGGAACCGTAGTCGCTGCCGAGGCCGGAATCGCCCAGGGCGTCGGCATTCTGGTCCTTCTGCCCGGCCAGCCCCTGCAAACCGCTGGCGCCCTGGCCCATCGAGCTCATCAGACTCTGCAACATCTGCATCAGGCTGCTGATGTCGCTGGAGCTGCTGGAACTGCCGCTGCCACTACCGGTTCCGGTGGTGCCCGTCGTGGTCCCGGAGGTCCCGGTAGAGCCCTTACCGGTCCCGGTCCCGGAGCCGGAGCCCAGTTTCGAACCCACGGTGGAGGTGTAGTCGGTGAACGCCTGCTGCGACTGCGCCATCACCTCCTGGTAGTGCGCGAGCGCCTTCGCCAGCCGGACCTTGTCCTTGCCCTTCATCGCGGCCAGCAGCTCCTGGCGGGCGGCCTGGATCTCCTGCGGCGTGGGGTGCCTGCTCTTCACCGTGCTGAAGGCGTCGGTGTAGGCGTCGATGTTGTCGGCCAGCCCGGACAGGTGGGAACCGTACTGGCCCAGCGTGTTCAGATGCTGCGCCACCTCGGTGGCGGCGGCCGACGCGCCGGTGGTCCAGTTCTCCAGGATGTTCGCCGCATCGCCGAGTTGCCCGACCGTGGTGGCGTAGACGCCGCCGAGGTAGTCCCGGATCGAACTGGCGAAGCCGGTGGCCGGACCGATTCCGGGCCCGGTGTGCAACTGCTGGGCGAAGGTCATCGGATCGACGGCCCCGCTGCCGGTGGCGCTCACCGGCGCCTGCCGGAAGTCCAACGGGCTCACCGACGACACCGGGTTGGTCAGAATGTCACCGCCGGAACCGCCGACGATCTGCCCGCCCTCGGAGTCGGTGGCGGTGTAATTGCTTGCCGACGTACCGATCTTGTAGGCGGTCTGGTGAATTCCGTTGAGGGTGTCCAGAGTTCCGTTGAAGATCGACTCGGTCTGCCCGTTGAGGAACGGTACGGCGGCCGCGGACACCGGATCGGCCCCCGCGTGCTGCACCCAGCCGGTGGGCAGCGAAAAGCCGGTGGTGCCGGCGGTTCCCGCGAGCGCGGACGCCACGCCCAGCAGCTCCTGCGGATCGACGTTCAATTCCGGCACGACAACCTCCTCTCCCGGTCCGGTTCTCGACGGTCGGATCCCGGCCTAGGCCGGGGCCGCGACCGTCGGCGCCGCGGCCGCCGCGGTGCCACCGGACGGATCGCCGGCCACCCCGGTCGTACCGTTGCCGGTCCCCGAGGTGTCGGTGGCATTGCTGACCTCGATCCCGTTGGGATGCTGGAATCCGGTGAACTCCCCGAATTCGCCCGTGGCGCCCGACATGTCGGGGGCGAAGGGCTTCAGCTGACCGTCGACGATCACATCCAGCGTACCGTCCGTCCCGGAACCCATCACGCGAACGATCGCGGTCGCGTTCTCCCACGTGGCGATGTCGCCGGTCATCAACTGGTACGGATCGACCCGCGCGCCGATCTGCTTCTTGTCGGTCCACTTCGCGGACGTGCCCGCGTACGCGGTCTGGGCGTCGGTGTCCTTCTGATTGCCGAACGCCGCGTCCAGAGCCTTTGCGACAGTGACGGACACCTTCTGGGTCTGGCCGTCGGGGAAGGTATAGGTGACGGTGCCGTCGGGCCCGGGGGTCCGGCCGGCGGGCACGTTGTTCGTGGGCTGATCCGAGGTGGCGCCGCTGGTCGGGCCCTGCGCCGGCGCGGCCTGCGACGAACTGGACTGGCCCGGCTGGGTCTGCTGCTGCGTGGGCTGCTGCTGCGCGTTCTGCGGGTACTGGCCGTACCGGTCGCGGTACGGGTCGTTCGCGTACGGGTCGGTGTTCTGGGTCGGATCGGCCTGCTGCCGGTTCAGCAGTCCCGACATCAACATCGGCAACAGGCTGTCCATCATGGAGCCGATACCCGGATCGCCCGCACTGGTGCCGGCGCTGGCCGGGGTCGCATTGCTGCCGGTGTCGGTGCCGTACGGGTTGGTCCCGGTGCTGCCGGTACCGGTATTACCGGTGCCGTACGGATCGGTCGCCGTCCCGCCGGTGGTGGTTCCATTGCCGGTGGTGTTGCTGGTGACCGGCGTGTAGCCATCGTACGGATTCGAGGAATAGGGGGAGGAAGTGTACGGCGAGGACGTGGTCGGCGAGTAGTTCGAATACGGCGAACTGGTGGTCGGCGTGGCGGGGGTGGGTGTGGTGGGGTCTGTGGGCGTGGGCGTGTTGGTCTTGACGTTGTTCGCCGCCGTCTGAGCTTCCGTCTGGATACCGGCCGCGTCCTTGGCGTACGTCTCGATCGCATCCGCCAGATAGCCCGCGACGTACTCGATCTCGGTCTCGTTCGCTTTGTCGGGCGGATTCCCGGCCTTGGCCGTCATATCCTCGAGCATGGAATTTATCGAGCCCTTCAACGCCGTAGCCTGATCGCCGTACGTTTTCACGGTGTCGATCACGGTCTGGTCGGCCGTATTCAGGTTGTCGGCGGATTTATTCACATCGGCGACTATCTGACCGTAGTTGACCAACAGCGCCTCGGCCCCCGTCAGCTGGCTCATGTCCGGATTGAAGGCCCGCAGATTGCTCAGTTTGGGTGTCGTCTTGCTGGCATTACCCAGGCCGTAGTACAGATCACCGACATTGTTGTACAGTTGCTGAAAATTGTCTTTCAGCGTTCCCGCCACCTCGGGCGTGACTACGTAGTCCTGGTCGTTCTGAACCTTCTGCCCGCCCTTCTCGAGCGTCTCGATCTGCTGTATCAGCCCAGCGAACGAAGGAATCCACAGGTCGGCAAGTGGCATCGTTCACCCTCATGCAGACTTTGTATAGTGCAACTGTTCGACCGGAACGCTCTGCAATGCAATGGTAGCGGGGCTGCCGTTACCGTTACCGGCCCCGGATCCGGTCTGCGGGTTCGAGTGGCTGGTGTTGAAATCCGCCCAGACCGTGCCACCGGCGCGGCCCAGAGTCTGCCCGACGTACTTGAAATCGGCGAAAGAGTGCGTTCCGTTCACCAACCCGGTCCTCAGATTCGAGACGATCGACCCGGCCGGATCCCTGGCGAGATTCTTGATCGCAGGTATCAGCTCTTTGATCCCACCGCTACCGACGACATGGGACATCAGGGGATTCATGGACCTGGTGGCGATCTTGGTGCCGATACTCGCGAGCCCCTTACCGATCCCACCACCGATCATGTCGTACATCGCCCCCTCACCACCGGCCTTGACGACGTCGCCGAACCCGTGGATATTGCCCTCGATCGCCTGGGAGGCGATATTGCCGATCGCGCCGCCGATCAGACCGCCGGCGCCCGGGAGAATGATATTGCCCGCGATCGGCAGAGCGGTACTCACGGCCACCGATGCGACCGTCTTCAGGATCGATCCCCAATGCATCAGAGCACTCCTGTTCCATCGATATGCGACCGACAGGCGCGCCCCAGCAGCAGGTCACGGCGCCCGGAGCTGCGGCGCGTGGACGATCCACGCACGTCGCGCATTCTGAGCACCGTCACTATCGGGTTCACCTTCCAGTGGAGCACGCCCCCGTGAGGAGGCTGCGATCACCTGCACTCCACCCCGGCGTACGGGGTCTTGTCTCGACGACTTCATTCTCTTGGATTCCCATCCGTGGGAACGACGTCCGCACGGCCCGGGCAGCCATGATGGGAGGGCCGGTTGCCACCGCCGCAGACCGCACCGGCGTCGGCCGCGATCAGGAGGGAGGTACCCGGTGCCGCTCCGAGATGGATCCACCGTCGAGTACCGCCCGGTCGCGGCGCCGGGATGCCGCCGATGACCCAGCCCCGGGACACCACCGAACCCGAGGCCGGGCAGGCCGTTCCGCCGCCGCCCAGCGCAACGACCGCGACCCGGCAGCGCCCCCGTGCCCGCCGCGGGACTCCGCGTCCGCCGAAGCCCGCGGCCGCGGCCCCGGCCCCGGCCGCCGCCGAGAACGCCGCACAACCCCCACGGGCCGGTACCCCCGCCGGATCCGCCCCCAGCTCCGCTCCCCTCGGAACCGATTCCGGCGCAGCGGCGTTGGCGGGCAGCGCGGGCATGCTCGGGGCGACCATGATGGCGCTGTCCTCCATCTCGGCACAGTTCGGCGGCGGGCAGCCGACCGCCGAGACCGGGCAGCCCTATGCCCCACCGACTCTGCCGAGCGATGCCCCCACGGTGCCCGTGCTGTGGGACGGCAACATCGGCAGCGGATACGGGGCCGCGTCCGCGACCCGAGCCGGTGGCGCGACCGCGATGGAACAGCTGAATGCCGAACTCGGGCAACTGCTCCGGGGTTCGACGGACGACACCGCGCGCGGGCGGGCGGCGATGGCGGCCATCCTCGCCGACGTGGACGCCGCGATCACCGCACTCGGTCCGCTCGAGAACACCACCACCGGAAGGCAATTGCTGTCCTCGACGCTGTCCAACGCGTTGCAACGAGCGAATTCCACTCTCGGACAAGGACAATCGACAGCGGGTGTCACCGCAGACAAGGTGCAGGCGCTGGCCGACCACTATCTCCAGTCAGCGAACCGTACGGGCGGCGGATATGCCGGTGCGGCAAGAGGATCCGGCGGCCCACCGCTGGCCCGGCCGTCCGGGCAGATGGGGCAGTGGATCGGCGATGCACTACAGATCCTGCAAGCCAGCGGGGTCGATCCGCAGCTGATGGACCCGGCGGCGATCGCGGCGATCATCGACCACGAGTCGGCGGGCAATCCGAACGCGATCAACAACTGGGACAGCAACGCCGCGGCCGGACATCCGTCGAAAGGCCTGATGCAGACCATAGATCCGACGTTCAACGCCTACGCACTGCCCGGGCACACCAACGTCTGGAATCCGGTGGACAACATCATCGCCGGAGTCCGGTACGCCATCCATCGCTACGGTTCGCTGGACAATGTGCCGGGCATCGTGAACCTGCACCACGGGGGCCATTACGTGGGCTACTGAGATGCGCTCACGGCTGGGGCACAACTGATCTCGCGCATGATATTCCCGTGCGTGCCGATACCCTGGGGTTGTCCCATGATCCTGAACACACGGCGCAGGCGCTGGGCACGGTCATCGAGCGGCTCACCACCGTCACACACGACATCGGTGACGCCTCGTGGATGCAGTGCAGCGTGTTACATGAGACGACCCGTCCACATTCCGAGAATGCCCGCCGGAGAACTCAACTCCAGCGGCTGGCCGCGAAACTACTGGGCAGACCGACGATTTTCACGACGTCGCCGGTGTGCGGGGCCTCGATGCACCGGCCGTTGCCGATGTACATCATGACGTGCCCCGGACTGCCGTTGTCGAATTCGGCCGCCGGGAAGATCAGGTCGCCGGGCCGGATGTCGGCCGGGTTCACCTTCGGTAGTTGCTGGTACTGCTGGGAGGCCGTGCGCGGGATGGCGACGCCCGCCGACGCGGCCGAGTACTGGGTGAGGCCGGAGCAGTCGAACGAGTTCGGCCCCTCCGCCCCGTACACGTACGGCTTCCCCAACTCGCTCAACGCCGTCGAAATAGCCCGCTGCGCAGCCGAACTCGCCGCCGAACTCGCCGCCGGGACGTTGACCTCCGCCTGATAGTCCCGGCCGGAGACGTTGTAGACGTACTGCCGGGTGAGTTCGTTGATGGCGGAGGCCGCATCCGCCGCGGAGACGCCGGTGTTGCCGGTGATGACCTGGGCATCGTGCAGGGCGGTGGCCAGCAGCGCGTGCACCCGGTACTGTCCGGCGACGCTCGTCGCGTCCGGACCGACCTGGCTCAGCGCCGTATTCACCTCGCCCAGCAGTCCGTTCACCGCCGACCGATTGGCCGTGGTCACACCGCCGAGTTCGTTGATGTAGTCCACCAGCTTGTTGTCCAGGTTGCCGAACGCGGTGGAGACGCTGCGCTGATAGATCTGCTTGGCGTTCAACGCGGAAGCGGCCGAGGAACCGGACGGCGCGGCTCCCGCCGAGGTCGTACCGGTCCCCGGCACCGTGGTGACGCCACCCGTCCGCGGCGCGGTGGGGTCGCCGTTGCCGTGGGTGTCGGCGAGGTTCTGTAACGCCTGCCGGGCTTGTTGCGGGGTCGAGCCGCTCCCGCTACCCTTCCCGCTGCCCAGTCCGGACATGGCCGCGGCCAGCATCGGCAGCATGCCCAGCATGTTCTGCGCCGCCGTATTCGGTGGTGCCGCAGCGGCCGACGCCGACGGTGTACCCCTCGATCCGGCGTCGGGTGCGGTGGCGGCCGGTGCGACCCGGCCCGCCACCGGCGTCGCATAGTCGTTGGCGGCCGGTGCGGCCGTCGCGACGGGGGCCGAATCCACCACCCGGCCGGATCCCGAACTCGCTGCGGCCGTTCCGGTTCCGGTCCCGGCGGCCGTCACCCGCTTGTTTCCCGTCCCCTCTCCCGGCTGGGCAGCGGTACTCGCGGCCGTCTCGGCGACACCGACTCCGGTCGGACCGCCCGCGACACCCGGGTCCCGGGCCGCATCGACCGACCCGGACTTACCGGAATCCTTGGCGATGAGCGGATCTCCGGCCGCCGCGACGCTGCCGTCCACCGGGGCATCGCCGGCGCCGGTATCGACGTCCGACGTGCCGGTCAGCGGAGCACCGGAACCACGGTCGACCGAATCATTCTGCACGGCAGTCGGATTCGCGAGTGCTGTGGATGTCTCGGCAGCCCCGGGCCCGGCGGCCGTGCCCGCATCCGACCCGCTCGCTACATCACCACCGGACTGCCAGGGATGACTCGGCCGGCTCCGTACGGTCCGCACCGTCCACGGCGTACTGACGGCGACCGAATCCACCGCCCCCGCAACGGCGGCCGCGCCGGCATCATCGTCGGTCCGGGTAGGCGTCATCAGGATCCGCCGAGCACCCGCTTGACCCGGACGTCCTTCCCGGACGGCATCGACTGCTCGGTCAATCGGCCCGAGGACGAGTCGAATGCGACCACCTGCCCCCTGCTCACAGCGATGCCGACCTTGGTCGGCGTGTAGTTCTGATACCCCCAGTAGACGAGATCCCCGGCGGACACCGCCGAGGAATCCACCCGCTGACCGCAGAGCGACTGGGCGGCAATGGTGTTCGGCAGCGCGATCGGAGCGCTCGGGTCGGTGGCCGGGCACGCGGTACCCGGCACCGATCCATAGGTATTGTCCGACATCCCGGTGCTGCTTCCCGTGGTCGATACCGACGTGGGGATACAGCGTCCGGTGCTGGACACCGACGATGCCCCGTACACCACGCCGACTGCCGCCAGCGCCGGATCGCTGACCGTCGAGCCACTACCGGACCCGCTCGTACCGGACGGGGGGTTCAGCAGCGCCAGCGCGAGCTGCTGCGCACACTGGGCCGACGACCCGGCGTTGGCGGAGAACAACGCGGGCAACTGATAGGGCGCGGACTTCATCGCGGACACACAGGCCCGCTGCCAGTCCGACACATCGGTCTCCCCGGCGTCGAAGGTCAGTGAGGCGTACGGGTTGGTGGTCGGAATCTCCGTGCCCTCCAACGATTCCGCCCCCGTTGTGGGAGCCGCCGCGGTGGTGGCGGTTTCGGTGTCCGAGGGATCCGGTCCCACCGCGCTGTCACACTGATAGTGGAAGTCCGCCGAGCCCGAACTGACGATGCTGCCCGTGATCACCGCCAGCGCCACGAAGATCCCGCCGAGTGCCCCGATCACGCCGATCCCCACCCAGATCCAGGCCGGCATCAGCGCGAACAACACCAAGCGTTTGATCATGGCGGCCTTTCTGCGAGCATCCGGGTCCGATCGTCACTACCCCAGCGACTCACAGCTCGCTCTCATCATTGTCCGGCATGCCCACCAGCGGGAACCGATCATCGCCTGGGATGGATCCAGCTGTCGACCGCGCCCATCCGCTCGCGCGCCGGCGGATCGGTCATGGTGGTCGGCCCCAGCCGCGACGGCGGTAGCCGCTTCCACAGATCCGGATCGAAGGAGTCGGTGAGCTGAGCCTTCACCCCCTCGTTCCGAAGCTCACGGAGCAGTTGCAGATCGCGCGGATCGGCAACCCACGCATCGGCCTTCTCGAGGATCCGGCTGGCGTGTTCGTTCGACAGGAACGCTCCGATGCGGCGGGCCCCGATCCCGTCCACCGTGAATGTGGTGCCGTCAGCGAATGTGAGATTCCCGGCCGCTGAACTGCGGCCCTTGATGCGGGCGGTCAGCTCTTTCATCCTGTCCTCGTTCGGATCATCGAGATATTCGTTGATCCAGCGCTCCTCCTCCGCTGTCACGCCCTCGACGCCGCCAGGATTCGCCATCCTGAAGGTGTAGGCGGCCGACTGGAGTACACCCATCGAGGCCGCGACCTGCTCGGGGGTCGCATCACCGGCGAGGTAGCGCCGCACGAGGTTGTCGCTGCGCTCGGTGGCGGCGGCCACCCGCGCCAGTCGTTCGTCACCGAGTTTGAAGCCGTCGGCGATGCGCGTCACCGAACCCCATTCGTTGACGACGTGTCGCATGACCGATTGGTCGGTGAAGCCCGCACCCATCAGCGCACCCAGGAAATCTCCCTGCCCGGCTCCCACATCCGCCGCGTGCTGCAGGGCCGCGGCCGCGCCGCGCATCGTGTTGAGACCACCGTAGGCGCCCGCGCCGTCGCCCGCGGCGTCCGCGAACAGTTTGCGGTTCAGATAGGACTGTGTGTACCAGCCCTCCGCGGCACCGAATCCCGGATTTCCCCAGACCCCCCACTGCGCCAGCAGGGACCGTCGCTCCATGCGGGAGTACGGCGACAGCGGATTGCGCGTCTTGCCCCACAGCCAGGCCGTGGCCGGCGATCCGCTCACGGTGCTGAACGCGCCGAGGGTCGCGAGCATCCCCATGTGCATACCCCGGCTGGCGCCGATCTGCCCCATACCGATCGCCGTACCGGAACCACCCGAACCACCGCCGCCCTGCCGGGCCATGCCGTTCTGGATCGCCAGGGCGAACCGGTTCGCCACGAAGTCGTTGCCCTTCTCCAGGCTCTTGGTCAGCCGCTTGAGCTGGAAGATGGCGATGATCTCCACGATCGCGCCGATGACGAACACCGCCATCACCTGCCCCTGGGCCTGCTGGAACAGGTCACCGAGGAACAGCAGATAGACCCCCAGGAAGATCACCTGCGCGGCCATCTTGGCGCCCGCGAACAGCGAATGCACGACATTGCGCACCAGGAAGGTCTGCGGCGCCCCGTAGATGAATCCCGCTGCGGCGAAACCGAATATCGCGAGAATGCCGTGATACACCGAATCCAGCGCCGACCAGATGATCTTGGTCGACAACACCACCGCGAACAACAACAGCAGCGTTCCCGCCAGCAGCAGCAACAACCCGGCGCCGATCTGGCCGACGCTGGGACTGTTGGCCGAGCTGAAGGCCGCGCCGTCACCGCAATTCTTCATGCCGCTGCGCACCTGGTCGCCGTTGGCGGCGGCCATCCCCGAGGTCCACGCGGCCCGGCAGGCCGCCGAATCGTCGACCACATGTCCGAAATTCCAGACCTGCAACGGTTTTCGCGCGAAATTGTCGGCCATGTTCTGCTGAATGGTGATCACGAGCTGAGTCGGATTACTGGTGCTGGCGCCGTTGAGTCCGGCGGCCACCTGGATACCGAGATTACGGCCCTGCGCCAGGGTCCCGTCCGAGGACAGCACGTCGGCCAGCGGTTCGGCCAGGAACAGCGGGCCGAGCACGGCGACCATGATCATGGTCGCCACCTGCATCACCGATTTCGCGTAGTACCCGCGAATCCAGAACCACGCCACGAAGAACGCGCCGAAGGTCGCGGCCGTCACCAGCACGATCGGCAACGCGATCTGACTCGTGAGGGAATTCGCCACCGCGTGCATCGGCGAGGCGAACAGATCCAGCCACTTGAAGCTGAGCGAGTAGCCGACGATCCAGATCCCGGTGGTGACGATGATCAGCCAGCCCGCGAACTCGATGGTGATCACCGCGGCCAGCACCGTCGTGAACGGATGCAGCAGGCTACCGTCGTTGGTGGCGAACGAATAGTTCGACAGCAGCACCCCGGAGGAGTCCTTCACCCCCATCCAGCTCAGCGCGCTGTTGATCGAGGTGGTCGTCGACTCCGTCGTCGAGGTGGTGGTCTGCGCGGTCGCCACCGCGCCCAGGATCGCGGGCACGACGAACAGCAGCACGAACGCCACCACCAGCCGCACCGTCCAGCGCCGCCGCCGCGTCGCGAAAAGCCAACCGCGACAGCGCCGCACGACCGCGGGCAGGCGCCAGTACTCGAAGTCCCACGAGTGGGGGCCGGAGAACCGGCCGACGGTATTACCGATGGTGACCATGACTCATACCCGTCGATCCAGTGCCCGCATCGCCCCCGGCGTACTGGTGATCGCCGCGGCCCGGTCGACACGCGCCGGCCCCAATACCTTGCCGCGCCCGATGCGGTTGAGCGCGTCTCGCATGAACATCTCGCCACGCCGTTCCTCCGGCACCGATCGACCGGGGCCGACCGGTGGCGAGGTCTCCTCGCGCAGCACCTGCAACAGGAACGGCGCCTCCTCCAGATCCACACCGAGCCATTCCAGGCTGTTGCGGGCCAGCGTCTCGTCGCGCTGCCGGAACACGAAGCGGTTCGGGATCAGGTTGTGCGCCGCGCCCTGGAAGTCGGCGGCCGGATCGTGGGAGGCCAAACCGATGGCGGCCAGATGCTTTCGGCCGTCGCGGCTGAAATCGGAGGTGACCGAGGATCCGACCTGGGTCTGGGTGAAGTGGTGCGCCTCGTCACCGACCAGCAGCCCGAAGCGGCCGTTGTCGGTGAGGAACGCCTCCCGCGCCGCGACGCCGACCAGTTCGTACAGCGCGGTGCCGAGCCGTTTGGTCAGCGGCAACCGGGCATACAGGTGTGGTGTGGTCAGTTCCTCGGCGCTCGGCAGCGCCAGATGGTGGCTGCGTACCACCGTCGCCGACGCGTCCAGCCGCAGCGTGGGCAGCCGCGGATCGAACAGCACCGGCACCCGGTCGACGACGGTGCCCATCCGCGCCGCGAGGTCGGCGTACTCCGGTCCGTATTGCGGATCGTCGGACAGCCGCCGCACCACCTGGAACATGTCCAGCAGACTGCGGATCCGGTGCTCGGCGATCCCGCGCGGGGTGAGCAGATTCGACGCCGCCGCGCCCGCACCGGAGGTCGGCGACAGATCCAGCAGCGGCAGCAGCGAATCCAGGGTGCGCTCGCCCGCGATGCGCGGATCGAACAACCGCAGTGGATCCAGCGACACGGTCGGATTGGCCAGGTCGATGATCACCGCGTCGTCGATCGAGGTCGCGAAGTGCTCCCACTCCCCCACCTGACTGCGGTCGATCGCCAGGAATTGCCCGCCCATATCGTGGACGAGGACCGCGATCAATTTCAGGAAATACGATTTGCCGGAACCGAGTTCACCGGTGACCGCGAAGGACGCGGACAGGTCGTGCAGCGCCGCCTCCATGATCCCGAAATGGATCGGCTCGAAATTGCCGGACATCAGATTGACGCCGATCACCGGCCCGGAATCGTCACCGATCTGGCTGGTGATGAACGGCACGAAACCGGCCCACATATCCGAGGGCACGATATGCGCGTAATCGTCGAAGGCCCGCCGCGGCGGGCTGCCCGGAATCAGCATGGACCACAGGTCGACCTGCGCGCCGACGGGGGCGGTGAGGTCGATCTGGAAACGCTTGTAGCGGCGCTTCAGGGTGTTCACCGCGTCCATCGTGATGTCGCGGCTCGCACCGCCGACCGCGACGACGGTGGTGAACGAGACCTCCGATTCGGCGCCGTTCACCTCGAAGTGCTGGTTGTACTCGCCCAGCATCTGTGCCTTCGACATCAGCGTGTTCTGCGCGAAGGACACCTCCTGGTCGCGCTGATCCATCTGCTCGCCGAGTCGCCGCAGGCTGGTCTCGTTGTGCTTGAGCACCTGATCGGCCGACCGGGTGGACACCCGGATGCCCCAGTCGACGGTCACGTTGCCCAGGCCCTCGAGCACGTTCAGGAATTCGCTGCCGCCGGGAAAGGTCATGCCGGCGTAGGGAAACGAGTGCGGGGTGAGCATCGACTGGTAGGAGGGCATGAATTCGAAGTCCGGCTGCACCACCTTGACCACCGGCACGAACGACGGCCGCAACCGGTTCTTGTGGTCGGCCTGCGCGCCCTCGTCCAGCGCGGCGGACCGGAACACCGCCGCGGTCGCGTCGTCCAGGGTGCCGGCCCGGGTGGGCGCGATCGGATCGCCGGCCGCACCGCGGGACAGGTAGTGCTCCCACAGCCACTGGAACAGCGCCGCCGGTACCGGCGTCGGATCGAAATCGCCGCCGATGCGGGACAGGATCTCGTCGGCCTTGTCCTGGTACGCATCGAGTTCCGCGCGGGACAGCGCGGTGGCGTCGATGGTGGTGGTGCTGCCCCGCCACATCCGCGACAGCGTGGAGATGCTGCCCGCGTTGGCGGCGCCGACCGGGATCGACAGCAGGTAGATCCGGGTCTGCGGCACGATCGACCGCACCCGCTCGTACGAGGAGACCACCTCGTCGGCGTAGTCCTCGCACTCGTCCAGATCCACCCCCTCGACCATCTTGCTCAGCACGTCCAGGGTGTTCAGCCGGGCCTGGATGCCCAGCAGCAGTGAACCGTTCGGCAGGTGGTTGATCAACGCGTGGTGCGCCATCTTCACGTCGAACTTGTCGGACGCCTTGCGCAGTCCGTACCCCAGCGGGCTGATGAAGTAGGTCGCCGTCACCAGTCCCGAATGGGTGAACTGGAGATTGCCGCGGATCGCCGCGGTCGGCTGGAGATCCCGATCGAAGGCCATCAGGCGCGCCCTCCGCTCAGCGCGGCCGGGCGGGCCGCGATCGATTCGAGGAACAGCCCGTTGGTGCGGGCGCCGGCGGCCTGGCGCTCCCGCACCCGGCCGTCGGGCAGGATCACCACCACGGTCTCCTCGATGAACAAGGTTGTACGCGAGGAGTCCTCGACATCGATCGGCATGCCGGAGGCCGAGACCGGGCGCCGGCGCGCCAGCAGCCGGGCCACCCAGAACACCCGGGAACTCAGCCGCACCCCGGTATAGGGCACCAGCCCGAGCGCGAACACCGTCAGCACGGTCAGCGCCAGCCCGGCAATGAAGGTGATCGCCGGGTTCAGCGGGAACGTCATCGAGCACACGGCGGTCAGCAGCAACAGCACCACCGCGGCGCCGACCTGCGGCAGCGTATAGGGACCGAACGGCAGCTTCTGCCCGTTCTGGGCCTTGCCGATCATGGTGGGCACTCGCTTGATCGGCGTGAACACCTTGATCACTTGGCTCATCGGTACCCCCCGATCGGCTGCCCCGGAACGAGCGTGGTGGCGTCGACCCGGGCGTAGTTCACGATCGACGGCAGCACCCAGAACACCACCGCCGCCACGATCGCCGACCCGGCGACCGCGAGCACCTTGCCCGGCGAGAGCTTGGCCTTGGCCGACTCCGAGATGAGGATCGCCATGCTGGCGATGGTCAGGATGATCAACCCGATCCAGCGGAACGCGACCAGAATGTTGTACAGGAGGGTGGCGAGGTTGGTGCCCATGCGGAGGGTCCTTTCCGATCGGTGTCCGGATCAGTTCTGGGTGGCAGGCGGCACCTGGACCGCGCTGGCCGTCGGCTTGGCCGCACTCGACGCCGCCGCGGCGTCGCGACCGGCCTGCTGCCCGGTGACCACGGTCATCGGACTACGCAGGTAGGGAACGGAATCCATCGCCTGCACCTGCCACTGGCCACCGGTGCGCACCATGGTGAGCGGGAACGCCAGGCTCGGGGCCACCCCGCCGTCGGCCTTCGGATTCACCGAGGCCAGCACGTGCGCGGTCGCCGAACTGGCCCCGCATCCGGAATCGTCGGCCATCACGGTCGCGACATCCATCGCCGAATAGGGCGACGGGTGCAGGGCCGTGATCCCGGAATCGGGGGTGACGTAGCGGGCCACGTCGCCGTTGCCGGCGGCGTAGGCGGCGAGGAATCCGGCCGCCACCTGGGTCAGCGGCGTATCGGGTGAGCAGGTGGTCTGGTAACCCAGCATCAGGTCGTCACCGCGCAGCGGCGGCCCGACCACCTCCGGCAGCGACAGCGCGCGCAACCGGCCGTCGGCGACCGAGACGGCGACCCGATAGAACTGCTTGTCGCCCCCGATCGCCGCACCCTTGGCAACCCGCACCGAGACGGTCACCGTCCACACGTCCAGCGCCTCGCTCGCCGACATCCGCGCGGCATAGACGACCTGGCCGTCGGTGATCTGCCGTCCGATGGACGGCAGCGTCACCTGCTGGCCGCTGCTGACGTACTCCGCCAGCTTGTCCTGCTGCCCGGAGGTCGCGCTCAGATAGGTGACCACGAAATCGCGGGCGTACGACTGGGCCAGCTGCTCGTGGGCGATTATCCGGGTGGTGGAATCCTCGGACGGGCCCGGTGGCGGGGACGAGAAGAAGGAGAGAATCGCGTGACCGCCACCGAGTACGGCGAGCACCGCGAACACGCCCACGAGAATATTGTCCCGACGGCGCCGTACGGCCATTCGGCGAAGTAATTCCTCGCCGGAATCCGCAGTTCTGCCAGACACTGTCAGCACTCCCGAAATGGTAGAGCGAATTCAATTTCGCTATTCGTTCATTTGTTCCCAACGCTGGGAGTTCCGGCCACCGGGGTGGCTCAGTAGGCGGGGCTGCGCTTCATCCGGCCTGCCAGCCAGTGCCACAGCTGTTCGTCGTAACCGATCGGGGTGCGATCGGGGTCGGGGACGGGTCGTTGCGGCAGCGCTACGGCCGGGGTGTCGGCGGCCCGGACCACCTCGGCGATGGTCAGCGGCCGGCTCGAGTAGCCCGGATACGGATACAGCAGCAACGAACTCGGCGTGTAGTCGCCCGCGTAATTCAGCGTGCGCACGGTGATGCCGGCGGTATCACCGGCGCGCAGCCGGGTGCCCAGTTCGATCAACCGGCCCCGGTCCTCCGGATGGAAGACGTCGACCGGGCGGAACAGGTAATCCCATCGAATCCAGGGCGCGGGATCGGTCAGCCAATGCGAAATGCTGGTGTGCTCCAATTGGATCACCGCCAGATGATTACCCGCCCGGCGATGCGCCTCGCGCAATCCGACCCGTTCCAGGGTCGGCCACTCCAACGGCGTCGTCGGCGAGGTGACATCCTCGATCAGCCACCACGCGCCCTGGGCGCGCTCGTCGTCGCGGCCGCGCATGCTGATCCGCCAACGCCCCGGCCGGCCGGTGCCGGCCAGCAGGTTCACCTCGAATTGCATCTTGTCGCCGGGCTTGTGGTCGTACAGCAGGTCGAGTACCTCGGCGTGCCGATCGAAACCCACGGTCCGATAGAAGAATTCGGCGATCGACATCCGCGGCACGTATTCCTCGACGGCGATCCCCGGCATCCGGGTGATGCCGCTGGGCAACTGGATGGTCTGGGTGGGCAGATCCCAGATCGCGCCCACCACCATCCCCGGCTCGGGAATGCGAATCCCCGCCGGGCCCAGCCACATCCGGATGGCGTGCACCGCGCCGGTCGGCCCGAACACCGGCCGCAGGCGCAGCAGATGCGGGCCGGCGCCGGTGGGCACCCGCAGGTCGACATCGGTCGCCCCGGTCAGGCACGACTGCAACGCCTCGCCGATGCCGGCGGTGTTCAGGCTGTCGTAGAAGGCCGGGGTCTTGGCGAGCAGCCGCTGGAGAACCCGCTGGACACCGGCGAATTCGCGTGGGGCGTTACCGACCGACGCGACCGTCATGGTGTCCGGTGTCAAGGTCTCCACCGTCACCCACGGGATCACTGCGCCATTTCGCATCGCACTCGTCCGCATCCGCCCGCTCCGGGTCTCGACCTCGGAGCCTCCAGCTAACGTATCTAATGTACCGTTAGATAGCGGTTCATTCAATAGTGGGAAGGACCGAGCCACCTCTCTACCTTCCACGGCTTCGCGGCAACCGCAACACGGACCGCCGATCCTTAACCTGCCGCTAAGGTTCCCGGCATCCGTGCGCGCCGGACCGGTGCCGGGAACAGCAGAACGCCCGGGCCACAGCGGGTCCGGGCGTTCTGTGTATCGACGTCGATCAGTCCTGGTTCGCGGTCACCGCCAGCACACCGGCACCGGCCAGGACGCCGAATTCGCCCAGCGGCGAGAGCACCACGCGCAGGCCGTGCAGATAGCTGGCCCGGGCGTGGGTCGCCACCGCCTCCTGCATCGGCTGCCACAGCGCCGAACCCGGTTGCGCCAGTACCCCGCCCACGACCACCAGATCCAGATCCAGCAGGGCGGCCACCGACGCGATGGCACGGCCCAGCGCGGTACCGGCACGGGTGAGGGCAGCGACGGCGGCCTCGTCACCGGTGCCGGCGGCCGTCACCAGATCCGCCGGAGTCGTTCCGGTCCAGCCCTGCTCGCGGGCGAAGCGGACCGCGGCGAGGCCGCCGGCGACCGCGTCCACGCAGCCGCGGCCGCCGCAGTCGCACAGTTCGTCGAAGCCGGGCACCAGCACGTGGCCGATGTTGCCGGCGTTACCGGTCCGGCCCACCACCGCGAAACCGCCGACCGAGATACCGCCGGTGATGTGGTACGACGCCGAGATCGACAGTGCGTCCATCACCTGGCCGACCGCACCGAAGTTGCGCTCCGCCAGCGCGATACACACCCCGTCGATACCGAGGCGGACCTCCGCCGACGGGAACAGCCGGCGCATCTCCTCCACGATGCCGAAACCCGCGCGCCACTCCGCGATGTCGCCGGGGGCGATCACCCCCGCGGACATGTCGATCGGGCCGCTGGAGCCGATGCCCACCGCGGTGACCTGCTGGCCGCCCGCGGCCTTCAGCAGCATTTCCCGGCACTGCTGCCAGGCCCCGCGCGCCGGGGCCGGAGCGCGCAGGACGTCTTCGTCGTCCACATCGTCGTCGAGGCGGCTGACCGCGAATCCGGCCGAGCCGATCTCCAGAGCCAGCATCGTCATGAATTACCCACCGTCACAGAAGTCCTCATCGTTCGCGGCCGTGGTGCGGTCAGCACGCAGCGGTGCCGGTGGGACGCAACGGACGACCGAGAACGAGATGCCGCCGCGGCGTCGCCGGGGCCGGTTCGACGGCCTGCGGCCGTACCCCGTGCCGGATGATACGCAGAGGACGACGGTTGTCGACCGAATTGGTGCGGTGGCAGTCCAGATTTTCCACGACCTTGCCCGCGCTGTCATAGGCGACGGCCGCCCAGATCACCGCGCGCGGCCCGTCGCCGCGGGCGATCAGGGCCTGCGCCTGCCGGCCGCACTCGGCGAAAAGCGGGCAGCTGCGGCAGGTTTGGACGGCGATGCGCCAGGAATCCGGGGTACCCACATCGAGATCCCAGGTGTTGGGGCTACCGGCGCACGGCGGCTGTTGTCTCGACTGCGCGGTCCGCGCGGCGCCGGTCTGGCTGCCCGCCGGGGCCGTCGGCGTGCCCGTCGCCGGGCGGCCGGTGGACGCCGCGCGGGTGCGGCCGTTGGCTACCGTCGCGGCGCGGCCGGCCGGAGCCGGCTCGGGAGCGGACGCGGCGGTGCCGGAGGTAGGAGTGAGAGGTGCGTGCGAACGACGCGTCTGAATCGCTGGTACGAGATACCGAGTGGTGGTCATGGCCGTCTCCGGTGCCGAGGGTGCGCATGACGAACAGCGCGTCCCAAAAGTCAGGCGTCGTCAGGGCTGCTCGACAGTCCCCGGTAATACCAACGCTCTACGTCGGTGAATCGAACGGTAGTCCACCTCGCGCAATGCGGCAACCACTTCCGCCGTTATGTAACGGTACGTTGACAAACCCTTTCCAAGCTACGTATCGTCATTTAACGAGTCGTTTCCCTGCGGCTCATTTTCTGCGGCAACACTACGCAGCACTCGACAGATGGGGGGTGCACCCAGGTGGCGGAATACACGATCGATGAGCTCGCGCGGGCGGCCGACACCACCGTGCGTAGCGTACGCGTGTACCACGAGCGTGGCCTGTTGCCCTCACCCGACGTTCGCGGCCGGATCGGTTACTACGGCGCCAATCACCTGGAGCGCTTGCAGACCATCAGCCGGCTGCTCAGCCGGGGCATGAAACTCAACGGCATTCGCGAACTGCTGGAGGCGTGGGACCGGGGGGACGGCCTCGCCGACGTGCTGGGTGTCGCGGACGCACCACCCACCGCCGACGCACCGGACCAGCTCGAGCACCATGCGCCGGAACTGCCGGGCTACCTCCAGGACGCGCTCGCGAGCAGCGACGACCCGCTGGACGCCTACCGGCTGAACAACCCCCGCTGCTGGGATCTCGCGAGCCGGCTGGTCGACGCCGGGCTCCCGGTGGCCGTGACGTTCGAACTGGTGGAGCGGTTGCGCACCGACGCCGAACGCCTCGCCGACGACCATGCCACCGAATTGTTCTACCACCTGGCCGGTCACACGTACGAGCAGTCCGAGCGGACCTCGCGCGACCGGGCCAAGCTGGAGACCGATCTCGCCATCACCCGCCTGATCGTCACGCGTGCGCTGGACGAACTGGTCGGCCAGGCCTTCGAGCGCCGCGCCGAACTGCCCGCCCCGCCCGCCAATCACCGCGCCTCGCAGTAGATTCCGCGCCACACGACAGACGACGCCCGCGCCGGGCACCACACCCGGCCCACTGCCGCCCGCACGACCGCATCCTCCACCGTTCAGCCGCCGGCCGTGCGCACGACCGGTCCTTCACCGGAACGCCACCCCGCCATCGGCCACGTCGTCAGCTCGACCACCGCTCGGCCGCGCGTCGCGCGGACCGGCTGTCGTGGTAGCCGAGCAGAGCCGCCTGCTCGGAGCGCGTCAATTTCTGCTCGGCCACGGCCTTTTCGTAGCGCTTGCGGCGCGCGCGATCCAGCTGGTCGCGCCAGCTCGTCTCGTATTCGGCCAATCGGCGTTGCAGCGAACGGGAACTCATCAGCATGTCGCGGGCGATCTGGTCGAGAGTGACCGGGCCGCGGTCCAGTGCGGCCGTCAGCGCCGCGACGAAGGTGTCGAGCCAGGTGGTGGGCCGGGTCGGCGGTGGGAGCGTGGCGGCGAATCGGCGCAATACCTCCGCCAGCCGCGAATCGGCCGTCCGCATCGGCAGATTCAGGTCCGCGGCATGGAACACGACGGTGTCCGCGGGTGCGCCGAACTCGATCTCCGTGGTGCCGAAGGTCTCCACCAGCCGGTCGTGATGACGCGGCGCACGCTGGCGGAACGCCACCCGCGCCGGATTCACCGGACCGTCGACCACGAGCAACCGGGTGCGGGTGAAGATGGCCGCCAGCGCGAACTGCATCGCCAGCTCCCGGCCCCGGCCGGCGCCGTCGATCAGCGTGACGTCGAAGGCGACCTCGGTCTCGGACTCCGGGCCCGGATCGAATCGGAAGTTGGTGCTGATCGCGCCGATGAACGGACCGCACACCGACAATCCGTCACCCAGCGTCGCCGCGGTCGAGAACAGGTAGTCGTACAGACCCAGTTCGCCGACCACGTACCGTTCCGCCATGATCATGGCGATGTCCGGATCACCCAGCCCGTGTTCGGCGGTCTCCCAGGCCCGCAGATACCGCTCGCTGTCGATGCGGGCGCCGTCGGCGGCCGTGGACCAGCCGGGAAAGCCGCACTCCAGCGACACCTGCTCCGGCGACATCCCCCACTCGATGGCCCGGCGCATCACGAAACGCGGCAGCAGCACACTGTCGGTGGGCCGCAGGTCGTCACCGGCACCCTTCGCCGAATCCACCGGCTCCGACATCTGTGCCACCTCCGCCACGACCCACCATCCCCAGCGGGACGGAACTCCACCACAAGTCGCCGGTACAACGCCATACCGCGACGCGTTATTGCAACATTGTGGCGCGTTCTGGCCTTCTGCCTCAACGGTACATCGATCAAGATCGACGAACGTGTCCGGCGGTGACGGCGTCCCCCCTCCGGATCACGAGTCCCCACACCAGGTTCGAACAGAGGGATGGCATGCGTAACTCCGCGACGCCGTGGATCACGATCGAAACATTGCTGCCCGGGGCCATGTCGGTGGCCTCGGTGGGTGAGACCGCCCGGAACTTCGCGGGCTGGCCGCGCGTCCTGCAGCGGCAGCTGGCGAGGACACCGGCCGTCTACGACAGTCTGTCCGCCGCCGACATCGGTGAAGCCGTGTGGGCCACCAGAACCCGCGCGGCGACCATCGACGCGACGATTCCCACCCGCTCGGGTCCACACGTGTTGCGGACCCGGCCGGTGTTCGGTCCCGCCGGTGACGTGCACGCGGTGCGGTTGTGGGTCGGCGCCGCCGGAACCGGGGCGCCGGAACCCGCGGCCGTCGGCGCGAGCTGGGATCTGGCGAGCCAGACCATCGCACTGCCCTCCGGCATCACCCGGCTGTCCGGGATCGCGGCGACGGACTACGCCCCCCGGATCTCCATCGCCGAACTGTTCCAACAACTTTCGGACTTCGACCGGCACGCCGAGGTGCTCGATCTGCTGTACGCCCCGGAGCCCGGCGCCGCATTGCAGTTCGAGGCCGATACCGCACCGGGCCCACAGCCGCGGGCCCGGTGGCGGATCACCCTGCGCGCCCGCCCCGATCTCGCGGGCGCCTGGTGGCTGATCGAGGACATCGACCCCGATGCCGCGACGCCGCGCCGGCTCGCCCTGGAATGGGTCGGCCTGCGCGAGGCCCACCGGCGCGCGGGTAACTATCTGGCGATCGTCCAGCTCGAACATGCCGGTATCGCACACTGGCTGACCGATCCCGCACCGTGGATCCGCTGGGACCGGCTGCCCCGGCCCACCGACGTCTTCCATCCCGACGACCGCCGCCGGCTCGCCGAACTCGGCGACCGGATCCGCGCGGGCGACGCCGCGGGCACCACGGTCCGGGTCCTCACCACCACCGGCGACTATCTGCCGACCTCGGTCCTGGTCTATCCCTATCCCGGCTACTCCGCCCGGCCGCTGATACTCGCCCAGTTCGTCCGGATCGCCGACGACCTGTGGCCCGAAATGCCTTCACAGCGAAGCGCTTTCCTCGACTGGGTGCCGGACTCCGCCGTAGCAGGCTGCTGCACCTGAGCCCGATCATATTGTGCGGCAATACTTCCCGGCCCGCACGGGGCACGAAGACGACAGCGCAGGACACGAAGACGACAGTGGCCGGGTGCGATCGGCACCCGGCCACGTCACGATGACGGCCGATCCCCTCTCGCCGGACGCGAGGGGGTCACGGAACTACTTGCGGCGCTTGGACTTCGGCGCACGATCGGTCTTGGTCTCGGCACGGGCGGCCTCGCGGCGCTCGCGCCGGGTCTGGCCGTCCGCCTGATGCGGCGCGCCGTACTCCTCCGCGTCGCTGTGGACCGCCGCATGCCCGCCCTCGTCCGGGCCCGAGTAGCGCAGGCCACCGACGGTCGGCGCGTCGATGCCCCGGGCACGCAGAGCCGCGGGGATCGCGGTGCCGTTGGCGGGTGTCGGCATGTCGTCGCTGGGCAGCGCGGGCCGCCCGCCACCGACACCGGCGCCGACCGGGGAGCGCAGGCCCGGGTCGACCGGCAGGCTCGTCGGCTGCGGCGGCGCCTGCTGCACCTCGACCTGGAGGTTGAACAGGAAGCCGACCGACTCCTCCTTCAGACCCTCCAGCAGACCCTGGAACATGTCGAAGCCCTCGCGCTGGTACTCGACCAGCGGATCGCGCTGCGCCATGGCCCGCAAGCCGATGCCCTCCTTGAGATAGTCCATCTCGTAGAGGTGCTCACGCCACTTCCGGTCCAGCACGGTCAGCAGCACCTGGCGTTCCAGGTTGCGCATACTGCCGGATCCGGCCAGCCCGTCGATCTCCTTCTCGCGCCGCTCGTACGCCTCGTGGGAGTCGTCGAGGATCGCATCGAGCAGCTCCTCGCGGGACAGATCCTCGAATTCGCCGAACTCGTTCTCGCCGGTGAGATCCTTGTGGTTCAGGCTGACCGGGTACAGGGTCTTCAGCGCGCCCCACAGCTTGTCCAGATCCCAGTCCTCCACGTAACCGTCGGCGGTGGCGCCGTCGACGTACGCGGTGACCACATCCGAGATCATGTTCTGGACCTGGCCCTCCATGTCCTCACCGGAGAGGATGCGCTGGCGCTCCGCGTAGATGACGGTGCGCTGCTGGTTCATCACCTCGTCGTACTTGAGGACGTTCTTGCGGATCTCGAAGTTCTGCTGCTCGACCTGGGTCTGGGCGCTCTTGATGGCGCGCGACACCATCTTCGCCTCGATCGGCACCTCGTCGGGCAGGTTCAGCCGGGTCATGATCGACTCCAGCGCGGCGCCGTTGAAGCGCCGCATCAGCTCGTCGCCCAGCGACAGGTAGAACCGGGACTCACCCGGATCGCCCTGCCGGCCGGAGCGACCGCGCAGCTGGTTGTCGATGCGGCGGGACTCGTGCCGCTCGGTGCCCAGCACGTACAGGCCACCGGCGTCGCGCACGGCCTCGGCGTCGACGTCGGCCTGCTCCTTGACCCGCTCCAGCGCCGGCAGCCAGTGCGCCTGGTACTCGTCGGGGGTGTCGACCGGATCCAGACCCTGCTTGCGCAGCAACAGGTCCGCGATGATGTCCGGGTTGCCGCCCAGCACGATGTCGGTACCACGACCGGCCATATTGGTGGCGACGGTGACCGCGCCCGGCCGACCGGCCTCGGCGATGATCTGCGCTTCCTGCTCGTGGAATTTCGCGTTCAGCACGTTGTGCTGGATCCCGCGGCGGGTCAGCAACTTCGACAGGTACTCCGAGCGCTCCACCGAGGTGGTGCCGACCAGCACCGGCTGGCCCTTCTCGTTGCGCTCGGCGATGTCGTCGGCGACGGCCTGGTACTTGGCCTCTTCGGTCTTGTAGATCAGGTCGGCCTGGTCCAAGCGGACCATCGGCTTGTTGGTGGGGATCGGCACCACGCCGAGGGCGTAGATCTGGTGCAGCTCCGCCGCTTCCGTCTCGGCGGTACCGGTCATGCCGGACAGCTTGTCGTAGAGGCGGAAGTAGTTCTGCAGGGTGATGGTGGCCAGCGTCTGGTTCTCGGGCTGGATCTCCACCCCCTCCTTGGCCTCGATGGCCTGGTGCATGCCCTCGTTGTAGCGACGGCCCGGCAGGATGCGGCCGGTGAACTCGTCGACGATGATGACCTCGCCGTTACGGACGATGTAATCCTTGTCGCGGGTGTAGAGCTCCTTGGCCTTCACCGAGTTGTTCAGATAGCTGACCAGCGGCGAATTGGCGGCCTCGTACAGGTTTTCGATGCCGAGCTGGTCCTCGACGAACTCCACGCCCGCCTCGTGCACGCCGACCGTGCGCTTCTTGATGTCCACCTCGTAGTGGACGTCCTTCTTCAACAGCGGTGCCATGCGCGCGAATTCGGCGTACCACTTGCTGGAGGCGTCGGCGGGGCCGGAGATGATCAGCGGGGTGCGGGCCTCGTCGATGAGGATCGAGTCGACCTCGTCGACCACGGCGAAGTTGTGCCCGCGCTGCACCAGATCGTCCAGCGAGTGGGTCATGTTGTCGCGCAGGTAGTCGAAGCCGAACTCGTTGTTGGTGCCGTAGGTGATGTCGGAGGCGTAGGACTGGCGGCGCTCGGCCGGATTCATGCCACCGAGGATCACGCCGACGCTCAGGCCGAGGAAGCGGTGCACGCGGCCCATCCACTCCGCGTCGCGCTTGGCCAGATAGTCGTTGACCGTGACGACGTGCACGCCGTCGCCGGAGATCGCGTTGAGATAGGCGGGGAGCACACAGGTCAGGGTCTTGCCCTCACCGGTCTTCATCTCGGCGATGTTGCCGATGTGCAGGGCGGCGCCACCCATGATCTGCACCTTGTAGTGCTTCTGGTTGAGCACGCGCCAGGACGCCTCGCGCGCGGTGGCGAAGGCGTCGAGCAGTAACTCGTCCAGGGTTTCGCCGTCCGCGTAGCGCTCGCGGAACTCGTCGGTCTTGGCTCGCAGCTGGGCATCGCTGAGGGCGGTGTACTCGTCGTCCAGAGCGATGACCTCGTCGGCCAGATGCGCGAGCCGCTTGACGGTGCGACCCTCACCAAAACGTAGCAACCTCGTCAGTGTCAGCGCAGGCACGGGTCTCGTCAGTCCTCTGGTCGGTTGTCGTTCTCTTTCGGTGCTACTCCCAGCAGCAACGTTCATGGTAGTGCGGCTTCCATCGTAGGCGCCGTGAGCTCACCACCGCGGGCGCCGGACCAGCCGCCGCAGGTGCGCCGGCCGATGCCCCGCACTCGATCTCACCGTAGTCGTAAAACCGCCAGCCGCCACCCCCGGCGGCTGTGTATCACTCGAGCGGCGAGTGCGAATCGCCGTCCGCCGCGTTCGTAACTGCCGAACACCTCGGCCACGTGCGGCCGGACCACCGCCACGTTCACCGCCAGCGCCACCGCCGGGCCCAGCCGCCGCTCCGCCGCCGCGGTACGCACCACGGTCGTCACCGCGGCGATCACGGCCGGATCGGCGAGCGGCGCCAACTGCGCGACCGGGCGGCGGCCGTCCACCGCTTCCAGGACGACCCGCACGGCCCGCTCCGCGAACCGCCGCACCGCGGTGTCGGCGGCGGAATCGGGTGCGGGTCCGGCACACTGCGGAGCCGACGGCCGCTGCCGCTCCGGCCGGGTGCGGCACCACCGCTCCGGCCTGGTCGCGCACTGCCGCACCGAATTCGCCGCGGTGCCCGACACGCCCGGAACATCGGCCAGTGGAGGTTCGAAGACCGGCGCGGGCGCCAGCACGCGGGACGGCTCCCGATCGGACATCCGCAACCCCCTCGCTGTCGAGCCCCCTGCACCGCGAACGGCCACAGCTTGCCACTCGATCACGAAATGCCACAACTTCGCCGAAGGTTTCCGGAATAAGGGTCGGTCAGGCACCACAATGGAGGGCGGTATCCGGTACCGAAGGAGCCCGGCACGGTGATCACGAGGCTGACGCCGCAGGACGCGGCGTGCTATCGGCTCGAATCGAGTCGCAACCCGATGCATGTCGGCTCGCTGGCGATCGTGGGAGACCCCGACGACCCGGCGCGCCCTCCGCTGGACTACGGCGGGCTGACCGATCTGGTCGCCGCCCGGCTGTCGCTGGTCCCGCGCTACCGCCGCAAGGTGCGGGAGGTGCCGTTCGCCCTGGGCCGCCCGGTTTGGGTCGACGACGGCCGCTTCGAACTGGGCTTCCATCTGCGACGGGCGACCCTGGCCGGTCCGGGCGCCGACGATCGGCTGTTCGAACTGGTGGCGCGGCTGACCGCCCTGCCGCTGGACCACACCCGGCCGCTGTGGGAGATGTATCTGATCGAGGGCCTGTCCGGCGGCCGTCGCGCGGTGCTCACCAAGACCCATTCGGCGCTGGTCGACGGGCGCGGCGCGGTCGAGATCGGCCAGGTGCTGTTCGACACCGGCCCGGCGCCGCGCACGGTCACCGGCGACCGCTGGGCCGCCGCGCAGGAGCCGGGCGAGGCGCAGTTGCTGGCCCGCTCGCTGGTCGAGCTGGCCGGACAGCCCGGCACCGCGCTGGAACTGCTCTGGCAGGCCGGATCGGACGCCTCGCCCCTGGTCGGCGCCGCCGGCCGCGCGGTGGAGAAGATGGTGTCGGCGGTGCGCGGCGCCGTCGCGCCCGGCAGCCCGTTCAACACACCGACCTCCCCGCACCGCCGCTTCGACGTGGTGCGCACCGATCAGGCCGACTACCGCACGATCGGCCGGTCCGCGGGCTGCTCCCTCGACGACGTCATCCTGGCGGTGGTGACCGGCGCG
This sequence comes from Nocardia sp. alder85J, assembly GCF_020176955.2. Classification (GTDB taxonomy): domain Bacteria; phylum Actinomycetota; class Actinomycetes; order Mycobacteriales; family Mycobacteriaceae; genus Nocardia. The sequence continues at coordinate 199,704 of NZ_JAIUCZ020000002.1, read as the reverse complement.
CTGCGGATCTTCCTGCAGGCGCGCGGGCAGGTGCTCACCGAATCCGAGGTGCTGCGCGCGGTGGTCCCGGCCTCGATGTGCGAGCGGCCGCGACCGGCGCAGTCCATCCTGGTGGATCTGCCGGTCGGCGAACCGAATCCGGTGATGCGGCTGTCGCACATCCGGCACGCCACCGCCGCGCACTCCCGGCGCCGGCTCGACGCGGCGCACCGGACGCTGGTGCAACTGCCGAATTTCGCACCCGCCAGCCTGCACGCCCTGAGCGTGCGCTCGGCCAGCACGTTCGCCGGCAACACCTTCAACCTGGTCATCACCAACGCCCCCGGCCCGACCCAGCCCATGTACCTCGCGGGCGCGCGGACACTGGAGATGTATCCGGTGTCACCCCTGCTGCGCAACCAGGCGTCGAGCATCGGGATCACCGTCTACGACGGTCAGGTGTTCTACGGACTGAACGCCGACCGCGATGCGATGGCCGATATCGGAGTACTGTCCGCGGCGATGCACGAATCCATGGAGGAGATGCTCGGTGCCTGCGCCCAGTGAGGACAAGCGGTCCACCAGCGGCACGCTGCGGGTCTACGTCCCCGCCACCGTCGCGATGCTGCGCGAGCTGGTGACCGCGCGGGAGATCCGCGCGATCAACGGCACCGCCTTCGCGGTCACGCCCTCGCTGCGCGAGGCGTACGCCTACGGCGACGACGAGGAGCTCGCCGAGGTCGCGATGAGCGAGGCCGCCCGCGCGTCGCTGCGCCTGCTCGCCCAGGAGCGCGAGGACGCGGCCGCCGCCGACACCGAGCCCGGCGACACCGCACCCGAGGACGCCGGCGAGGGCGGTGGTCATTACATCGCACCGGTGTACCGCCGCGCGGTGATCGCCGCCGACGTCACCGGGGCCCGCTTCCGGCCCGATCTGGACGTGGGCGTGGTGCGGCTGTCCGATCCGATCGGCTACGACCGCATCGCCTCCGTGCACGTCGACCTGGCCGAGGCCGAGCCCGAGGTGGCCAAGGCGGTCGCCGTGATCGACGCCGCGGATCTGGGCAGTGAGGACGCCGAGTTCATCCTCGGCGACGCCGAGGACCATCAACTGGCCTGGTACGCCGCCCAGGAACTGCCCTTCCTGCTGGAATTGCTCTGACGATCGCGGGCCCGACCGGGGCGTGAGCCAGCTCCCTGCCCGGACCAACCTACGTTCCCGTAACCTTGGTGTCGAAACGCCCGTCGGCACATCGTCAGCAGAGGAAATGAGCAACAGCGCAATGGTCCTGAAATCGGTACACGGCCTGCGGGAATGGCTGGAGGCCCCGGTCGCCGAGGCGAAGACGGCGGGCCGGACCCGGCTCAACGCGCTACGCGGCGCGGCCGCCCGCATCACCACGCCGTTGCTGCCGGACGACTATCTGCATCTGGTCAATCCGCTGTGGTCGGCCCGCGAACTGCGCGGCCGCATCGTGGAGGTCCGCCGGGAGACCGCCGACGCGGTCACCCTCGTGATCAAGCCGGGCTGGGGCTTCGATTTCACCTTCACCCCGGGCCAGTACATCGGCATCGGCGTGCTGATCGACGGCCGCTGGCACTGGCGGTCGTATTCGCTGACCTGCCCGCCGAACTGGACCGATCCGGACAATCGCGGCAAGCGGCTGATCTCGATCGCGGTGAAGGCGATGCCGGAGGGTTTGCTGTCCAGCCACCTGGTCAGCGGCGTGCCGGTGGGCACGATCGTGCGCCTGGCCGCGCCGCAGGGCGGTTTCGTGCTGCCCGAACCGCCGCCGGCGAAGACGCTGTTCCTCACCGCGGGCAGCGGTATCACCCCGGTGATGGCGATGCTGCGCACGATGGATCGGCGCGCCAACATGACCGACGTGATCCACGTGCACTCGGCCCGCACCCCCGAGGACGTGATGTTCTCGGCCGAGCTGAGGGCATTGCACGACCGGCATCCGAGCTTCACCTCGCACGTGCACCTGACCGGCGCGAACGGCAAGTTCGACCTGGACAGCCTGGACAGCCTGTTCCCGGACTGGCAGTCGCGGGAGACCTGGGCCTGCGGTCCGCTGGGCATGTTGACCGATATCGAGAATCATTGGGCCGCAGCGGGTCTGGCCGACCATCTGCATGTGGAGCGGTTCGAGATCCCGCGGTCGTCGGTCGGCGAGGGCGGCACCGTGACCTTCGCCCGCACCGGTCGCAGCACCGCCGTCGACGGCGCCACCAGCCTGTTGCAGGCCGGTGAGGACGTCGGCGTGCAGATGCCGTTCGGGTGCCGGATGGGCATCTGCCAGACCTGCGTCGTCACGATCACCGACGGGCACGTGCGCGATCTGCGCAACGGTGTCGAGCACACCACCGGCGAAAAGGTGCAGACCTGCATCTCGGCCGCCGCCGGTGATTGCACGCTGGACGTATAGAAATTCATGCTCGACGGATAGGACGGCGTTCACCGGGAACCGTTACCCTGCGTGGCGGAGCCCGACTGGATCCGCTCACACTTTCGGACACGGAAGGACCGGCCGGTGGCGATCACCGACATCAAGGCGTACGCCCATTTGACGGCGTCGGATATCGAGGCGCTCGGGCACGAGCTCGACGACCTGCGCCGATCCGTGGAACAGTCCCTGGGTGAGCGCGACGCGAAATACATCCGGCGCACGATTCGCGCCCAGCGGATTCTCGAGGCGGCCGGGCGCGCAACCCTTTTCGCCGGCCGGAAACGCTCGGCCTGGCTGGTCGGCACCGCCATGCTGTCGGTCGCGAAGATCATCGAGAACATGGAGCTCGGGCACAACATCAGCCACGGGCAATGGGACTGGATGAACGATCCGGAGATCCACTCCACCACCTGGGAGTGGGATATGACGGGCACCTCCGGGCAGTGGAAGCGCGCACACAACTACTCGCACCATACCTACACCAACATCGTCGGCATGGACGACGATGTTGGCTTCGGCATCCTGCGCATGACCCGCGACGAGCAGTGGAAGCCGATCAATCTCGCCCAGCCGGTGGCGAATCTGATCCTGGCCGCGCTGTTCGAGTGGGGTATCGCGCTGCACGATCTGAAGATCGAGAAGCAGCAGAGCGGTGTCCCGCGCTCCGATCTCCTCTCGGAGCCGAACAAGGCATTCCTCCGCAAGGCCGGGCGGCAGGTGATGAAGGATTTCGTCATCCACCCCGCGCTGACCGGACGAGGCTGGAAGCGAACGCTACAGGCCAACCTGACCGCGAACCTGATCCGGAACCTCTGGGCCTACGCGGTGATCTTCTGCGGCCATTTTCCGGACGGCGCCGAGAAATTCACCGAGGAACAGTTCGGCGACGAGACCCGTGCGGAGTGGTATCTGCGGCAGATGCTCGGCAGCGCCAATTTCCGCGCGGGCGCCCCGATGGCGTTCATGAGCGGCAACCTCTGCTATCAGATCGAACATCACCTGTTCCCGGATCTGCCCAGCAACCGGTACGCCGAGGTGGCCGTGCGGGTGCGGGAACTGTGCGACAAGTACGACCTGCCGTACACCACCGGCTCGCTGGGCAAGCAGTACCTGCTGGCCTTCCGGACCATCCACAAGCTGGCCCTGCCGGACCGCTTCCTGCGCCGCACCGCCGACGACGCGCCCGAGACCTCCTCGGAGCGCAAGTTCACCGGGCTGACGCTGCCTGCCCTGTCGGAGCGCACCGAGCAGTGGGCGGAGCAGCATTGGCCGGGCACCGATCCCGCGACCGGCCGCCGCCGCGGACTGCGGTCGGCGATGATCGAGGCCAAGGCCGCACTGCGCGACAAGGCCCGGCAGGAGAAACAAGCACTGCGGGAGGCCAAACAGGCCTTGCAGGAAAAGGCCAGACAGGAAAAGGAAGCGCTGCGCGAAGCGGGGCTGGCCTTCCAGGAAAAGGCCCGGCAGGAGAATTCGGCGCGGCGGTTGCGGCGGGCCCGGGGCCGGCGGCGCAGCATAGCGCCCACGCCGGCAAACTTCCGGTATGCCGACGGCAATAATTAGGCACACTTCGGTGACGACCACAATGCGGCGTACGCCACAGCTGTGAATCGATACGGAGACAACCTACGCCGCCGTAACCTACGGTAGTGTAACCCGCATGGCGATATCGGATGTCAAGGAGTACGCCCACCTCACCCCGGAGGATGTGGAAGCGATCGGCACGGAGCTCGATGCGATCCGCCGCGAGATCGAATCCTCCCGGGGCGAGAAGGACGCACAGTACATCCGCAAGGTGATCCGGGTGCAGCGCGGGCTGGAGCTCTCCGGCCGTGCGGTGTTGTTCGCGAGCATCTTCCCGCCGGCCTGGCTGGCCGGCGTCGCCCTGCTGGGCACGGCCAAGATCATCGAGAACATGGAGATCGGCCACAATGTGATGCACGGCCAGTGGGATTGGATGAACGATCCGGAGGTCCATTCCGCCAACTGGGAATGGGACAACGCCGGTCCGTCCGAGCACTGGAAGATCACCCACAACTACCTGCACCACAAGTACACCAACGTGCTGGGCATGGACGACGATATCGGCTACGGCCTGCTGCGCGTCACCCGCGACCAGCGCTGGTCCCCGTTCTATCTGGGCCAGCCGGTGTACAACCTGCTGTTGCAGATGTTCTTCGAATACGGCGTCGCCATCCAGCATCTGGAACTGGGCAAGCTGGCGAAGCGGAAATGGGCGCAGGGCAGCCCCGAGCGGATCGCGTTCGAACACGATCGCGCCACGGTGCTGAAGAAGATCGGTAAGCAGATCACCAAGGACTATGTGGTGTTCCCGCTGCTGACCGGTCCTTTCTTCCTATCCACCCTGACCGCCAACATCGCCGCCAACATCGTGCGCAACGTGTGGACCAACGCGGTCATCTTCTGCGGCCACTTCCCCGACGGCGCCGAGAAATTCACCAAGTTCGACTGCGACAACGAGTCCCAGGGCGAGTGGTACCTGCGGCAGATGCTCGGCAGCGCCAACATCTCCGGCGGCTGGCTCATGCACTTCATGACCGGCAACCTGTCGCACCAGATCGAGCACCACATCTTCCCGGATCTGCCGAGCAACCGGTACCGCGACATCGCGGTCCGGGTGCGGGCGCTGTGCGAGAAGTACGACCTGCCCTACACCACCGGCTCGCTGCCGGTGCAGTACGCCAAGGCGTGGCGCACCATCATGAAGCTGTCGCTGCCGAACAAGTACCTGCGCCGCGGCACCGACGACGCTCCGGAGACCAAGTCGGAGCGCGCCTTCGGCGGCCTGGCCACCGTCGACGCGAACACCGGCCGCCGCCGCGGCCTGCGCACCGCGCTGCGGGAGCGCCGCCGGCGTACCGCCGAGCGGGTCCCCGTGGCCGCGAGTGTGGGCTGACCGGCGAGTCCGGCGCGGTCAGCGGCCGGGTTTCCACCTACCGCCACGAGCGGGAACGGCATTCTGCTTCACTGGTACGCGTGTCTGCTGAAGGTTCGAATGTCTACGACGTGATCCGCCGTCGGCGCGATGTGCGCGCCGAGTTCACCGGTGAGGTCGTGGACGATGCCACCCTGCTGCGGATTCTCGATGCCGCGCATCAGGCGCCCAGCGTCGGGAATTCACAGCCCTGGGATTTCATCGTCGTGCGCAAGCCGGAGACGTTGCGGCGGTTCGCCACGCACGTCGCCGACAAACGCCTGGAGTTCCGGGAGTCGCTGCCGCCGGAGCGGGCCCGCACCTTCGAGCCGATCAAGATCGAGGGCATCACCGAGAGCGGTACCGGCATCGTGGTGACCCACGACGACGGACGCGGCGGTCAGCACATCCTCGGCCGCGCCTCGGTCCCCGAAACCGGTTTGTACTCCACCATTCTCGCGATCCAGAACCTCTGGCTCGCGGCCACCGCCGAGGGTGTCGGCGTGGGCTGGGTCAGCTTCTACGACACCCCCTTCCTCACCGAACTGATCGACCTGCCGCCGGGCATCCGCCCGGTCGCCTGGCTGTGCGCCGGGCCGGTGCACGAATTCCAGCAGGTCCCCGATCTGGAGCGGTTCGGCTGGCGAGATCGCCGCTCCCTCGACGACGCGGTGCACTGGGAGAACTACCGCCATCACTGAGTGATGTGAAAGGGTGTGCAGCCCGGCCGCATTCGGCCGGGCCGGTCTGATCAGGTGAGACGGATCAACCCGTAGTCGAACGCGTGGCGACGGTAGACCACCGACGGCCGGTCACTTTCCTTGTCCTGGAACAGGAAGAAGTCATGGCCGACGAGCTCCATCTGATAGAGGGCGTCGTCGACGGACATCGGAATCGCCGAATGCACCTTGGTCCGGACGATATGTCCAGGCCCGGCGTTGTCTTCCGCGAGCGAGTCGATGGACCCGGGCTCAGCGGTGCCGGACGATCCTTCGGGGCGCAGCGCGATAGTATCGTCGATCAGATCGGCGGTGGCCTCGGCGACGGAGACGGGGGTCTTGTCCCCGTAATGCACTCGTCTGCGGTCCTTGGTGCGCCGCAATCGGCTCTCCAGTTTCTCGGTGGCCAGGTCGAGGGCGGCATAGAAACTGTCCGCGCAGGCTTCGGCCCGGGCCACCGGCCCCTTGCCGCGGGCGGTGATCTCCACCCGCTGACAGTTCTTGCGCTGGCGGCGATTGCGTTCGTGGAAGAGTTCCACATCGAACAGGTAGATGGACGAATCGAAGCGTTCGAGTCGCGCCAGTTTGTCGGCGACATGGACCCGATAGTGGTCCGGAACCTCGACGTTACGGCCCTTCACCACGACGTCCGCACGTGGTATGCGGGGCGGTTCGGCCGTCGGATGCCCCGTGTAATCGAATCCGGCGGATTCCGCCGCATCGATACGAACCGTAGAGTCTGCTTCTTTCACTGAAGGACGTGAAGTCGTCACGCGTACCTCCCGGATCTGGCCGCACTGCCTGATCTCGTGCGGCGGGAATTCATTCGTGCCGAATCGGCCGATGCGATGCTCGGGGAGGCCCATCGTGGTGACGCCGGCTGCCGCCTGGTCTCGCAGGTCCGGTTCCGCTGGTATCGCAGCTGGGAACTCGGCACGAAGGTCGTTCGAGGCGCCACCTCCAAACTCTGAGTTCGGGTTCGCTCTAAGACCTCACGCTAGGCCGCCAGCGACCGATCCGCCAGTGTTCACGCAAATTTCTCCCATTCACGCGGCACAGGTCACCACGACGGCACGAACGTGTACTGTGGCACCGGTCAGAGCACGGACCGACTCGCTCGCCGTGGCCCCTGTGGTGAGCACATCGTCGACCAGCACGACCTCGGCCTCCGGGTGTCGGAGGGCCGTCGGCAACGAACCGGTTGGTGCCACTATCCGCCCTGCCAGATTGCGCCGCCGCTGCTCCGGGCGCAGTCCCACCGAGTCCCGTACCCCGGGCCCCATGCGCAGTACGGGAGCCACGGCGCAATCGGAGAGCAAACTTGCGGCGACCCGCGCCACCCGGCCCACCGGATCGCCCCCGCGCTGCCGGATCGCGGCGCGCCGGGCCGGAGCGGGCACCAGCACCAGGGGCCGCCGCGGCGTCCGCAACGCGGCCAGCCCCCTGGCCAGCTCCCGGCCCAGCGGCGCCGCCAACTCCCGCCGATGCTGCTCCTTGACCGCGACCACCGCGCGCCGCCGCGGCCCGGCATAGCGGCCCAGCGCCCAGCACGGCACCCCCGGATCGGCCCGGGGCCACACCCGGAACGGCTGCCCCGCAAGGCTTTCCGCACAGTCCGCACACCAGCCCACCCCGCACCGGCCGCATCCGGCACAATCCTGCGGGAGGATCAGATCCAGCAGAGTTCGCATCCGCCGATTATCGCGACCGGCCCCGACAACACCGCTCCGAACGAGCAGCTTCGCACACCTATCCCGGCAGCACCGGGGTCGCGGTGGGCCCCAGGCCGGGCACCTCGCGCCAGAAGCGCTCACTGTTGGGCTCCGCGGCCTGCAACTGCATGACCGCCCGCGCGTCGGCGATGTACTGACCGTCCGGCGAGGCGCTCACCACCCGCAGCGGCGAGGTCAGATTCTGGCTGGTTTCCGGATTGGGCTGGAAGCCGTCGATGTCGACCCGTTCCACCGGGTCCACATTGCCCTCCCGCACCACCACGATGCTGTCCTCGGTCACCCAGTCCAGCGAGACCGCCGAGGTGCTCAGGGTGGCGGCGACCGGCAGCGGTGAGGTCAGCGCGTACTGCCCGTCCGGCTGCGGCGCCACCGTCGCCACGAACACCTTGCCGCCCGCGATCAGCGCCACCCGCGCGCCGGACCGCGAGATCCGCAGTTCGGTGATCGGCAGCCGTGGCGCCGGATCCGACACCGAGACCGGCACCGACAGCAGGGCGGAGATGTCCACGTCCTGGGGTGCGACATTGCCGGTGCTGTGATCGTGGACGGCCCGGATCACATGGTCGCCGTCGACGACGGTCCACGCGGCGCTGCCGTCGGCGGTCCAGGACGGCCGGGTGAAACTGGTGCCCTGGGCCAGCGAGAAGAAGGCGTTGCCGTCGTAGGTGCCGATGATCAGGGTGCGTGACGGTTCGGGCGCGGGATGGCCGCTGTCGGCGATCGCCGCGACCAGTTGCCCGTCCTGCGACAGGGCCACCGATTGCAGGTTCTTCGCGGAGCCGAAATAGCCCGGCGTCGGAACCACTTCGGGCTTGGCCGGATCCACGCGCACCAGCGAGCCGTCGCGCACGGCGTGCAGGCCGATCTTGTTGTGTACCACCGACGGATTCAGATAGCTCACATCGTTCTGCGTCCAGCCGCTGGCGGCGAAGCGATCGTCGAGCGGTCGGCCGTCACCGGTCAGGAAGTAGGGGCCGAAGATCTCGGCCGCGTAGAGCGTGAGCGTCACCTGCCCGGCCAGCAGTTCCCGGCTGTGCTGGTCCAGCGCGGCGGCGCCGGTGAAGTCGATCTGCACCCCGCCCGGGCCGACCCCCACCCCCTCCGGATCACCGTTGGGTTTGGTGATCGGACCGTGCACGGTGACCGAGCCGGACAACATGTTCCGCACCGCGGGAGCGAGCGTCTCCTGCGGGCCGTCCTGGAGCATGGACAGCAACCGTGGCGCCAGCTGATCCTTGCGCAGCGCGACCCAGCGCAGATCGGGCACCACCGCGGTGCCGGCGTTGTTCGGGAAGAACAGCGGATAACGCCGATAGGACTTGGTGAACGCGGCGTCCTCGATGACCACACCCGCGGGTAGTTCGTCGATACGCCACTCGCCGTCGACCTTCGTCATGTCGAAGCGGTACTCGACCGAGGTGGTGGCGGCCCGGAACGAGCCGTCCGCGCCGAGATCACCGAGTTTGTGGGCGCGCACGTGATAGGTGGCCGTATCGGGGGTGCCGGATTCGCGCAGGGTGTCCGGCTGTTTCTCGATGATCACCGTGCCGGCGGTGTCGTCCCAGGTCGACGCGGCCCCCGGGGTCAGGTACTGGCGAGCGGTCTGATGATGGTTGGTCGGATCGGCGGTGGCCTGCAGGAAATCCCGTAGCAGCGAGTCGGGCTCCCGGCCGGCCACCGGTGTCGGCGGCCCCGCCGAGGTCGGCTCCTTGTCGAGGGTGCCGAGCGCCTGTGGCGCCGACGAATCGGGCAGGTTCGCGCATCCGGCGGCGATGAGCAGAGCCGACAGGACCACACCGAGACGAACGCGGATCTCACGCGGTCGGGACCGCACTCTCATGACGCATCCCCGGTATCGGTGTGCTCCGGGGTACCGGATCGGTCACCCCCGGCCACGCCGTTGCTGGAGCCCGGTGCCGGACCCCGGTGCGGGGCCGAGCCATTGGAATTCGAGCCGTCGGCGGTACCCGCGCCCGGTTCGCCGGGTGGGCCGTCGTCGAGCAGGTCCGGGTGCTGACCCAGGGCCGGATCGACATCGGCCAGCAGCTGGTGCACCGGCGGCACGGCGGCCGGATCGACGCGGCCCTGGCCCGGTCGCGATGCCGCGTCCGAATCCTCCTGTGCGGCGGGATTTTCCAGCACCTGCGGCGTTTCCGCGGATTCGGCGGGCGGTTCGGCCGCCGGCGCCTCGACGGCCGGGCGGCGGCGCGGCGGCTCCAGCGACAACGGGCTCGCTCCCAGCTTGCGGCCCCGCACCATCGGCAGGGTCAGCCGGAAGCTGGCGCCGGCACCGGGTTCGCCCCACGCCTCCAGCTTGCCCTCGTGCAGATGTGCGTCCTCGACACTGATCGACAGGCCCAGGCCGGTACCGCCGGACCGCCGCATTCGCGACGGATCCGACCGCCAGAACCGGTTGAACACCAACTTCTCCTCACCGGGCCGCAACCCGACACCCTGATCACGCACCACGATCCCCACCGCGTTGGCGTCGGCGTCACCGCGCATGCGGATCAGCACCGGTTTGCCCTCGCTGTGGTCGATCGCGTTGGCGAGCAGGTTGCGCAGTACTCGTTCCACGCGGCGCGGATCCACCTCGGCGACCACCGGCTCCTCCGGCAGGTCCACCACCAGTTCGACGCCCGATTCCTTGGCCAGATGCCGGACCATCGACAATGCCGCCCGCGCGCACATCCGCACGTCCAGCGACTCCACCTGCAACTCGGCGACGCCGGCGTCGTGGCGGCTGATCTCCAGCAGATCGTTGAGCAGGCCCTCGAAGCGGTCGAGCTCGGTGACCAGCAACTCGGCGCTGCGGGCCAGCGCGGGATCGAGGTCGTCGCTGGAACCGTGGATCAGATCGGCGGCCATCCGGACGGTGGTCAGCGGGGTCCGCAGTTCGTGGCTGACATCGGAGGTGAAGCGGCGCTGTAGGTTTCCGAACTCCTCCAGCTGGGTGATCTGCGTCGACAGGCTCTCGGCCATCTCGTTGAACGACATCGCCAGCCGGGCCATGTCGTCCTCGCCGCGCACCACCATGCGTTCCTTGAGGCGGCCGTCGGCGAATCGGGTCGCGATCCGGGCCGCGGACCGGATCGGCAGCACCACCTGCCGGGTGACCAGCGCGGTGATCGCGGCGAGCAGCACCAGCAGGACGACACCGCCGACGAGCATGGTGCCGTGCATCAGCGAGAGACTGCGTTCCTCGTTGGTCAGCGGGAAGATCAGGTAGACCTCGAGCGTGGAGACCTGCGAACTCGGACTGCCGATCAGCAGCACCGGCCCGTGATAGCCGTCGGCATCGGAGACCGTCGCGAATTGATAGCTGACCTGGTTCTGCTGCACGAATCGGCGCAGCTCCGCCGGGACCTCCTGGGTAGGACCGGCGGTGATCTCCTGGCCGTTGTCGTTGGTCATCAGCAGCGCGGCATCGAAACTGCCCGCCGCGGCGCTGCCGGCCTGCGGGCTGGAACCCGAGGACAGCGCGCGCAGGGCATCGTCCAGCCGCGACTGCTGGGTGCTGGAGTCGTGCACCCCGTTCAGCTGGGTCTCCACCGTGCTGCGGGCACGGCCCATCTCCTCGACGGCCGCGTTGATCTTCGCGTCCAACAGCCGATCGGTGATCTGGCTGGTCAGAACCACGCCCAGGATCACGATGACGATCAGTGACAGGGTGAGCGTGGATACGACGACGCGCAATTGCAGCGAGCGTCGCCACACGTGGCCCAGGGACTCGCCCACGGACTTGAACCAGGCCACCGCTGCTGCCAGTAACCGCTCGAGGCGGTTTCTGGGCGCAGCGATCACGGCGGTCCGGCCTTGTAACCGACACCTCGGACCGTCAGCACGATCTCGGGGTTCTCCGGATCCTTCTCGACCTTCGCGCGCAGGCGCTGAACATGGACGTTGACCAGACGGGTATCGGCGGCGTGCCGGTAACCCCAGACCTGCTCCAGCAGCACCTCACGGGTGAACACCTGACGCGGCTTACGGGCCAGCGCCACCAGCAGATCGAACTCCAGCGGGGTCAGCGAGATCTGCTGACCACCACGGGTGACCTTGTGTGCGGGCACATCTATGACGATATCCGCAATGGAGAGCAGCTCCGCCGGCTCCTCCTCGGTCCGGCGCAACCGCGCCCGGACCCGGGCCACCAGCTCCTTGGGCTTGAACGGCTTGACGATGTAGTCGTCGGCCCCCGACTCCAGACCGAGCACCACGTCCACCGTGTCGGTCTTCGCCGTCAACATCACGATCGGCACGCCCGAATCCGCGCGCAGCACCCGGCATACATCGATACCGTTCATGCCCGGCAACATCAGATCCAGCAACACCAGATCGGGACGGATCTCCCGGACCGCGGTGAGCGCTTGCGTGCCGTCGCCGACCACGTGCGGGTCGAAACCCTCGCCGCGCAAGACGATCGTGAGCATCTCGGCGAGCGCCATATCGTCGTCGACGACCAGAATCTTCGGCTTCATAACTACTATGTTGTCATCTCTCCGGCTCGGAACGGGCAATCCCGCCAACACTGGTACGGTACCGACGCACATCCAACCCTATCGGGCAAGTATTTCCGATAGGCACGCGGTCAATGATGCCGGATTGTCATGGACCCCGTGCACCCGCCACGGACCGTGCCAGTTCGATTCGGCCAACACACGATAGACCGCCGCGGTGCGTTGCTGCAGGAGTTCGTCGCGTTCGTAGGCGTCCAGCGCTCGCGCACTGTCCAGTTCGCCCCGATGACGTGCCCGCTCGGCGGCCAGCTCGACCGGGACGTCCAGCAGCACTTGCAGATCGGGCACCGGCAGCTCGAATCGCCCGAATTCCAATTCCGCGACCCACGAGGCGATTTCCCCCTCGGCCGACTGCCCGGTGCGAGCCGCATTGTAGGCCGCGTTCGAGGCCACATAGCGATCCAGCAGCACGATGTCGTTGTCCGCCAGTAGTTTCGCCAACTCGTCCCGCGCCCCGGACCGATCCAGCGCGAACAGCAATGCCATGGCATTCACCGAACCCGCCAGATCACCGTGCCGCCCGCGCAACGCCTCCGCCGCGAGATCGGCGTGCACCGACCGCCCGTACCGCGGAAACGCCAGCGTGGCCACCCGCACCCCGCGCGCCCGGAGCTCCCCGACGACGGCCTCGATCAACGTGCGCTTACCCGCACCGTCGAGCCCTTCCACCGCGACCAACGCACCCATGCCACGGAGGGTACAACCCACCCCCGACAACCTCGCCACCCCACCACCGCGGCGAACTCCGGAATCGGCGGTGGATCGGATCCCGGCGCCGGCCGGATCCCGGGCATCCGGCCGCGGATCCCGTGGGCATTGCCCCGCCGAGCTCGGAAAGCCCGGCGGGGCAACAGCTCTCAGTAGCGGTAGTGCTCCGGCTTGTACGGGCCCTCGACGTCCACGCCGATGTACTCGGCCTGGTCCTTGGAGAGCTTGGTGAGGGTGCCGCCGAGCGCCTCCACGTGGATGCGGGCGACCTTCTCGTCCAGCACCTTCGGCAGGCGGTAGACCTCGTTGTCGTACTCGTCCGGCTTGGTCCACAGCTCGACCTGGGCGATCACCTGGTTGGAGAAGCTGTTGGACATGACGAACGACGGGTGGCCGGTGGCGTTGCCGAGGTTCAGCAGGCGGCCCTCCGACAGCACCAGAATGGACTTACCGGACTCCTTGAAGGTCCAGAGGTCCACCTGCGGCTTGATATTCAGCCGCGCGGCGCCCGAGCGCTCCAGGGCGGCCATGTCGATCTCGTTGTCGAAGTGGCCGATGTTGCCCAGGATGGCCTGGTCCTTCATCGCCTTCATGTCGTCGAGGCTGATGATGTCCTTGTTGCCGGTGGCGGTGACCACGATGTCCGCGTCGCCGATCGCCTGCTCGACGGTGACCACGTCGAAGCCGTCCATCAGCGCCTGCAACGCGTTGATCGGGTCGATCTCGGTGACCTGGACCCGGGCGCCCTGGCCGGCCAGCGACTCCGCGCAGCCCTTGCCCACGTCGCCGTAGCCGCAGATCAGCACCTTCTTGCCGCCGATGAGCACATCGGTGCCGCGGTTGATGCCGTCGACGAGCGAGTGCCGGGTGCCGTACTTGTTGTCGAACTTGCTCTTGGTGACCGAGTCGTTGACGTTGATCGCCGGGAAGCTCAGCTCACCCGCGGCCGCGTACTGGTACAGCCGCAGCACACCCGTGGTGGTCTCCTCGGTGACGCCACGCACCGACTTCGCCACCTCGGACCACTTGGTCTTCTCGGTGTCGAACCGCTCCCGCAACAGGTTCAGGAACACCTTGTATTCGGTGGAGTGGTTCTCCTCGTCGGGCGGGATCACGCCCGCCTGCTCGAACTGGGCGCCGCGCAGCACCAGCATGGTGGCGTCGCCACCGTCGTCGAGGATCATGTTGGCGGGCTCACCCGGCCAGGTGAGTGCCTGCTCACAGGCCCACCAGTACTCCTCCAGCGTCTCGCCCTTCCAGGCGAAGATGGGCACGCCCTTCGGCTCCTCGATGGTGCCGTGCGGGCCGACCACCACGGCCGCGGCCGCGTGATCCTGGGTGGAGAAGATGTTGCAGGAGGCCCAGCGGACCTCCGCGCCCAACTCGACCAGGGTCTCGATCAGTACCGCGGTCTGGACCGTCATGTGCAGCGAACCGGAGACGCGCGCGCCCTGCAGCGGCCGCACCTCCGCGTATTCCCGCCGCAACGTCATCAGGCCGGGCATCTCGTGTTCGGCGAGCCGAATCTCCTTGCGGCCGAACTCGGCCAGGGACATGTCCGCCACCTTGAAATCGATCCCATTGCGGTGGTCGGCAGTCATCTTGCTGCTCACTGCGATCGTCATCTGCCTCTCCTGGTCGGCGTGTACACATGAGAGACTAGCCGCCCGGATGCGTACACGGTACGCATGGGGGGCCATCGGATTTCGAGCGGTGTCAGGCGGCGGCGGTCAGACCGTCCTCACCACCGTGCGCCGCGAGGATCCGAGACCGCTTGCGCGGGGCGATATTGGCGCGGGAGACATCGCCCTCGTAATGGGCCAGCACTCGCGGGTCCATCACCCGGCGCCAGATCGCGGGGACGATGGCGAGCACGATCATGGTTGCATACCCGGCCGGCAACTGCGGGGATTCCGCGGTGCTGCGCAGGGTCTGGTAGCGACGCCCCGGGTTGGCGTGATGATCGCTGTGCCGTTGCAGGTGGAACAGGAAGACATTGGTGACCAGCCGATCGCTGTTCCAGCTGTCGGCCGGCGAACAGCGCGCCCACATCCCGTTGGGCCGCTTGCTCCGCAGCAGGCCGTAGTGCTCGATGTAGTTCACGGCCTCCAGCAGCCACGCGCCGATGACGGCCTGCAACAACAGATACGGCAGGATCTTCAGGCCGAAGATGCCCACCAGCGCGCCGAACAGCACCAGGGTCATCACCCACGCCTGAAACAGATTGTTGTGCACACCCCAGAAGCGCTGACCCTTGCGCCGCAGGCGATCCCGCTCCAGATGCACCGCCGACCGGAAGCTGCCGACCACGGTCCGCGGCAGGAAGCCCCACAGCGACTCGCCCAGCCGGGCGCTGGCCGGATCCTCCGGGGTGGCGACGCGGGCGTGGTGGCCACGATTGTGCTCGACATAGAAATGGCCGTACGCCGACTGCGCCAGCGCGATCTTGGACAGCCACCGTTCCACCGACTCCACCCGATGGCCGAGTTCGTGTGCGGCATTGATGCCGATGCCGCCGACGAAGCCGACGGTGCTGGCCAGGCCCAGTTTGTCGACCACGCTGAGGTCGTCACCGGCCCACATCTGCGCGGCGATGAGCAGGCCGATGAGCTGCATCGGCAGGAACATATAGGTACACCATCGGTAGTACCGGTCACCGGACAACCGCTCGTAGTCCTCGTCACGCGGATTGCTGCCGTCCACACCGACGACCCAGTCCAGCACGGGAATCGCGATGAGAATGATGATCGGGCCGATCCACCACAGCACCGTGCACTGCGTCCAATACACCAACTGCGAGGGCAACAGCGCACTGGCAGGCGCGATCAGCCCGAGCATCCACAGGTACCGCTTGGGATCCGCCGAAGCCGACTGTTTGCCTACCGTTTGCACGCCCACTCCACATTAAGAAATCTCTGAACCACCGCCAGTAGATATGTACAGACCAAACGTCCATGACGCCAGTCGGATCCGTTCGAAAGTTGTATCTGATACATACTGGTTGGTCTTTTCTGGGACTGAAGGACAGTCGTTTACTATAGCTCCGTACAGTCAGCGCACAGCGAGCAAACTCTCGGTAGCACTGGGTTCGCACCGTGGCACCGCGAGTCGCGGGAAACATCCGGTTCACAAACGGTATGCAGCCGACGACCGGCATCCCGGCGCGGGTTGGCCGAATCGTTATATACCGGCGACCGGATTTCGCGCGCCGGGCGATGTTGCCGGAAATGGCCGGGCCGGACGCCGCCTGTCGGCCCATGGCAGGCCGCCGATCCGCCGCCGCTCGGCCCGGGCCGCCCTCACATCCCGTCCCGCGAGCAGCGCGCCCGGAACCGTCGGGATTCCACCACTCGGTCCCGAAGGCGCGTCCCACCCGGTCAGCGCAGCAGCACATCCGCGTGGTCGGGCAGGGCATCGACCGGCCACCACCGTAGATCCAGCGACTCCGAGCTGCACACCGGAACAGCCCCCTCCGGCGCCTTGATCCGGAACAGCAGATCCAGGTGACGAGTCGGCACACCCAGCGAGCAGGTGATCGGGTGGGCCTGCGCGCCGTACAGCGCCGGTTCGATCGACAGACCGTCGATACCGGACTCCTCGGTCGCCTCCCGCAGTGCGGCGGCCGCGACGGAATCGTCGGATTCCTCGCAGTGGCCGCCCAGTTGGATCCAGCGACCGACCCGAGGGTGCAGAGTCAGCAGCAACTCGCGCTCGTCGTGGGAGAACACCAGCGCGGACGCGGTGATGTGCCCGGGAGCGTGTTCACGCAGGCAACCACGGGGTGCGGACCCCAGGAAGGCCAGCAGCGCCTCGCGCAGTGATCGATCCGAACCGCTTGCGGGGAGCCAGGATTCGATGAGATCGCGGGCCGAGGTGTGCAGCGACTCCGCGCTCATCGCCGCCCGCCCCGGGTCATCGGCCGCGCCGGCTCGCGAAAGAGTCCGCCGCCCTTCACAGTTCGACCAGTCCCGAGCCGGGATCGCGCGGGGCGCGCGGGGCCAGGTCCTCGGTCGGGTAACCGATGGCGATGGCGCCCAACGGGTTCCACTCCTCCTCCAGGCCGAGGACGGCCCGGGTGGCCTCCGCGGCGAAGATGGTCGAGCCGATCCAGCAACTGCCGACGCCACGCGTGGCCAGCGCCACCAGCAGCCCCTGGACGGCGGCGCCCACCGCGACGGTGAACATGGTGGATTCCGCGGCCCGGCGACGCTCGTCCGGATAGTCGTGAGCGCCGTCCGGGACACAGAACGGAATCACCACCTCGGGAGCATCGAAGAGGATGCGGCCGCGGGCGACCCGGCGTTCGACATTGTCGGGGGCGCGTCCGTCGCCGGTGAGATCGGTCCGCCAGGCGTCGGCCATCGTCTCCAGCAGGCGGGTGCGCAGCGCCGGATCGCGGACCCAGACGAACCGGACCGGCCGGGTGTGGTGCGGGGCCGGGGCGGTCAGCGCGTCCGCGACGGCGGCCCGGATCAGCTCGGGATCGACCGGGGTGTCGGCGAACTGCCGCACCGAGCGCCGCAACAACAGCGCCTCACGACGACCGCGGTCCAACGCCTCGGCGGTGCCCAGCCAGAACAGATCGTCCTCGCCGCCGCGCAGCAGATCGGCCGCGCGCGAACCGTCGTCGTAGGGAGTGAGGCCGCGGACGACCGCCACCGGGACGCCGCCCAGCTTGCCCTTCGCCAGGTCGGCGGCGGCGGCCAGTTCGTCGGCCACGGCCACCTGGGTGACGAACAACTCGTTGCCCTGGCCGTCGACCGCGCCCGCGTAGTCGTGCAGCACCCGCAGGCCGGCGGCCCCGATGGCGGCATCGGTCTGGCCGTTGCGCCAGGCGCGGCCCATGGTGTCGGTGACGACCACCGCGACGTCGACGCCGAGACGATCGGCCAGCGCGGACCGCAGCGCCTTGGCACTGGCATCCGGATCGGTGGGCAGCAGCACCAGCTCACCGCGTTCGACATTGGAGCCGTCGACGCCGGACGCGGCCTGCACGATGCCGATCTTGTTCTCGGTGATCAGCGTCCGGCCCTTCTGGGCCAGCACCCGCACCGCCTCGGAGCGAACCAGTTCGCGCCGGAGCGCGTCGCGTTCCTCCGGATCGTCCGGCGCGGCGACGATCCGGCCCTCGACCTTGGCGACGATCTTGCTGGTGACCACGAGGATGTCACCGTCGGCCAGCCACGGCGCCCGGGCGGCCAGCTGTTCGGCGAGATCGTCACCCGGCCGGAACTCCGGCAACCCGGTCACCGGCAGGATGCGCAACTCCCCACCGGGCGCGTGATCGCCGCCCGCGGGCAGCACCAGCGAATCGCTCACACCACTCACGCTGTCCTTTCCCGGCGTGGACGAGGCGCCCGCCTTCCGGCGTTCACGCCTTCACCCCCGCGATATCCAGTGCCTCCCGTGCCATCTCGGCGGTGGCGTCCGGGTCGGTCATCAACAGCGGTACGCTACGCACCTCGACGCCGGGAACTTCGGCGCTGTCGGTGGAGTGCACCAGCCAGCCGTCGAGGATACCGGTGTCCGAGCGGGCGCCGTAGTGCCGCCCGATCGCTTCGGCGGAGGTCTCCACCCCGATCACCGACAGACACTCGTCGGCCATGCCGCGCAGCGGCTTGCCGTCGATCACCGGCGACAGCGCGACCACCTTGGCCCGGGTGGTGCGCAGCGCGCCCCGGATACCGGGCACGGCGAGGATCGCGCCGATGCTCACGACGGGGTTGGAAGGGGCCAGCAGGACCGCGTCCGCCTGATCTATGATTTCTGTCACACCTGGGGCGGGCTTTGCCTGATCCGCCCCGATTGTGACGAATCCATGGGTCTCGACGTCGGCCCGATAACGTACCCACCACTCCTGGAAATGAATCGCGCTACGTTCGCCAGGGTTGCCGGGGTCGGTGATGACGACATGTGTTTCGCACCTGTCGTCCGTTGCCGGCAGCAGTTTCACGCCCGGCTGCCACCGGTTGCAGAGCGCCTCGGTGACCGCCGAGAGCGGGTATCCCGCGCGCAACATTTCACTGCGCACGAGATGGGTGGCGATATCGCGGTCACCGAGCCCGAACCAATCCGGCTGGGCATGGTAATTCGCCAGCTCCTCCTTGGCGTGCCAGGTCTCCCCGACCCGGCCCCAGCCGCGCTCGGTGTCGATGCCGCCACCGAGGGTGTACATGCAGGTGTCCAGGTCGGGACAGATGCGCAGACCGTGCATCCAGACGTCGTCGCCGACGTTCACCACGGCGGTGACGTCCGCGTCCGGCAGCAGGGCCCGCACCCCCTGCAGGAACCGCGCGCCACCCACTCCGCCGACCAGCACGGCAATCCGGGCTTTACCCTCGGCAGGCCCGCCCGCGAGCCCCGAGTCCGCTTCTTCTCGTGTCACAGCCGCACAGCCTATGCCGTGACACGCGGGTCACGCTCCGGAGCATATTTGCCGGTCATTTGCTGATTCCTGTTACCGTACCGAGGCGAAGGCGACGGCGGATAGTAACGGAATTGTGTCGGCAGCTTGACCATCGCCGCGTCCGGCGTGTCTAATCACAGTCATGTCATTCCGGGCCTGCGCGAGACGGCTAGGCGCAGGCCAGCTTTCGAACGCGCGTTCGAATCGGAGTGGCCGGCTCGGGGAACCCGCGGGACAACACCGCGGGGTTGGGCCGTCGGTGGGCAGATGAGGTCCGACGGATAAATCATTCTGCGCTAACGAACAGTGAGGAGGCGGAGCGATGGCCGAGGAGCTGGCCCCGTCGGGGTATCCGGGCGGTGTATCGCAAACCGATTCCACAACAGGCGCAGCACCTGTCTGCGCCGAAAGCCGGAATTACGAACGAGAGACGGACCGTTCGGTGACCGCCGGAGTGGATCCGGAGTACGACGCCCCGGAGCACTTCACGGATAGACCGGAGCACCTCTCGGACCGAGACCAGCCGGGTATCTGGGCACAGGGCGGGCAGTGGGCGCGGACCCAGCGCAAGCCGGAGCCCCCCAAGCTGAGCCTGGTCGTCACCAATTTCGATGCGATGTTCGACACGATCGAAGAGCAGTGGCAGGAACGCGCGTTGTGCGCCCAGACCGATCCGGAGGCGTTCTTCCCGGAGAAGGGCGGCTCCACGCGCGAAGCGAAGCGGATCTGCATGGGCTGTGAGGTACGTGACGAGTGCCTCGAGTACGCGCTCGCGCACGACGAGCGGTTCGGCATCTGGGGCGGGTTGTCGGAGCGCGAACGCCGTCGCCTCAAGCGCGGCATCATCTGATCAGCGCGGAACTCCCGCCCCGCCGTGGCACTGGGCACGGCGGGGCGCTCGTTGACTAGATTCGAGTCATGACTCGTTCACGGAAGCGGCGGCCGCCGACGGCGCGATCGGTGATCCGCCGTGGGCGTGGGGTGCGTGGGCCCATGCTGCCGCCGACCGTACCGGCGTGGCGCACACGTGGACAACAGTTCGACCGGCTGGTGCTGGAGGCGTTCGCCCCTTTGGACGGACGCTGGCACGACCGGCTCACCAAATTGGATATCGCCGTCGACGATGTTCCGAAAATTCGCCCGCTGCAACCGGATTCGGTGACCTGGCCGGACGAGGTGGTGGCCGACGGACCGGTGCCGCTGTCCCGGCTGGTACCGGCCGGAGTCGACCGGCACGGTGTCGCCACCCGCGCCCGGGTGGTGCTGTTCCGCAAACCGCTCGAATTGCGGGCCAGCGATCCGGACGACCTCGTCGATCTGCTGCGCGAGGTGCTCGTCCAGCAGATCGCCACCTATCTCGGCGTCGACCCCGATGTCATCGACGGCGCGGAGTGAACCGAACGAGGATCGGCCACTGTTCGCGTGTCTGCTACGCGCGTGGGCGTGGGCGGGGTTACTCTCCTTGGCGTGATCCCCATGCGTCGTTGCTGCCGTCCAGGCTGCAAGAACCCGGCCGTAGCGACGCTCACCTATGTGTACTCCGACTCGACGGCAGTCGTCGGGCCGCTGGCCACCGTCGCCGAACCACATTCCTGGGATCTGTGTGAGACCCATGCCTCCCGGATCACCGCCCCCAAGGGCTGGGAACTGGTCCGGCACGAGGGCAGCTTCTCGACCGGCTCCCCGGACGACGATGATCTGACCGCGCTGGCCGAGGCGGTCCGCGAGGCCGGGATGCGCAGGCGCACAGCCGAACCCGATCCGCGCGGTTACGCCGAGGGTCCCCCGGCCGCGCAGCGCAGCAGCCGTACGGGCCGCACCGGCCGCCGTGGCCACCTCCGCGTTCTCCCCGATCCGCCCAACTGATCCGGCCGCCGCGCGCATTTCGCCCCGTCCGGCGCCACCGCGGTCGCCCGCGTGGCCTCGAACATCAGGCTCGTCCCTCGACCCGGCCATCGGTACGCGAGACCGCGGGCACTGCCGCACCTGCCGCCGAGTTTCCCGCGCACTCGCATCAGAAGTCGTCGCACAAGGCCCGCAGCCGTTGTCGCGCACCTCCGCAGCCGTTGTCGCATACCCCCGCAGCCGTTGTCGCACAACACAGCCCACCGGTGCGCTCGACCGGGCGCGCGGTCTGTTGCCTCATCACGAATGAGGTCTGTGTTCGCTGGTGGCGTAGCACCGAGGCCGTCAGCTCGGTTGGTCCGGGCACCGGGGCTCCGACTAGGGTGGGGGCATGACAGTCGCCCGATCTGCCGAGTCCGTGAAAGCAGTCGTCAAGGCATACGACGTCCGGGGTGTGGTCGGTGAGCAGATCGATACGGAATTCGTTCGCGACGTGGGGGCTTCGTTCGCGCGGCTGATGCGCGACGAGGGCGCGGGCCGGATCGTGATCGGGCACGATATGCGGGAATCGTCGCCGGTGCTGGCGGCGGCCTTCGCCGCGGGAGTTCTCGCACAGGGGCTCGACGTGACCCACATCGGGCTTGCGTCCACCGACGAGTTGTACTTCGCCTCCGGGCATCTCGGCTGTCCGGGGGCCATGTTCACCGCCAGCCACAATCCGGCTCGCTACAACGGCATCAAACTGTGCCGGGCCAATGCGCTGCCGGTCGGCCAGGACACCGGACTGGCCACGATCACACAGGAACTGATCGACGGGGTCCCGCCGTTCGAGGGCGAGCACGGCACCGCGACCGAGGAGCATCTGCTCGAGGCGTACGCCAGTTTCCTGCGCAAACTGGTCGATCTGAGCGGGATCCGCCCGCTGCGGGTCGCCGTCGACGCCGGCAACGGCATGGGTGGCTACACCGTCCCCGCGGTGCTCACCGCGGTGCCGCAGCTGACCGTCGAGCCGCTGTACTTCGAGCTCGACGGCGCCTTCCCCAACCACGAGGCCAACCCGCTGGATCCGAAGAATCTGGTCGATCTGCAGAAGTTCGTCCGCGAGACCGGCGCCGACCTGGGCCTGGCCTTCGACGGCGACGCGGACCGCTGCTTCGTGGTCGACGAGCGGGGCGAGCCGGTGCCGCCGTCGGCGATCACCGCGCTGGTCGCGGAGCGGGAGCTGGCCAAGGAGCCGGGCGCGACCGTCATCCACAACCTGATCACCTCCAAGGCGGTGCCGGAGCTGGTCACCGAGCTGGGCGGCAATCCGGTCCGCACCCGGGTGGGCCACTCCTTCATCAAGCAGCAGATGGCCGCCACGGGGGCCATCTTCGGCGGCGAGCATTCCGCGCACTACTACTTCCGGGATTTCTGGGGAGCCGATTCCGGCATGCTGGCCGCGCTGCACGTGCTGGCCGCGCTCGGTGGCGGCGACCGGCCGATGTCCCAGCTGGCCTCCGCCTACTCCCGTTACGCCGCCTCCGGGGAGATCAACTCCACGGTCGCCGACGCGTCGGACCGGACCCGGGCGGTACTGGCCGCATTCGACGGCCGGGCCACCTCCGTCGACCGGCTGGACGGGGTCACGGTGCAACTGCCCGACCACGCCTGGTTCAATCTTCGGGCCTCCAACACCGAGCCGCTGCTGCGTCTCAACGTCGAAGCCCGGTCGCCGGAGGAAGTAGACGCACTCGTAACCGAGATCCTGAGCATCGTCCGCGGCTGACTGGAATAGTGGAATCACAGAGCCCGAATTCACCCGGGAGAGCGACATCCCCCGGCCTGGTGACCCGATTGAGGGGAGGTGGCAACGCCCGATGATCGCAGGGACACCGATACTCGACCTCGATGACGTCGCCTCACTGGAGGCCGCCGATTCCGGAGGGTTGTTGCGTTCCGCCGCCTCCGCAGGCGCGCAGGTGCGCGCCACCGCGGCGGCGGTCGGTGAGCACGCCCTCACCCGATTACAGGACCTGCGGCCGCGCAGCCTCGTGATCGTGTCCGGGCCCGGGCGCGCCGCCCGGGCCGCCGCGCTGCTGGTCGCCTGTCTGGGCGACAGCGCCGGGTTGCCGATCGTGCCCGCCACCTCGGTCCCGCCGTGGGTGGGCCCGCTGGACGCGGTGCTGGTGGCCGGTGACGACGCGGGCGATCCCCGGTTGGTGGAAGCGGTCGACCGGGCGTTGCGCCGCGGCGCCGAGGTGGTCGTGGCCGCACCCGACGAGGGCCCGATGCGGGCCGCCGCGGCCGGTCGTGCGGCGATGCTGCCGCCGCGGGTGCCGGTCCTGGACCACAACCGGCTGCTGCGTTACCTGGCGGTCGGCATCGCGGTGATGGGCGCCATCGATCCCGGCCGCAGCGGGCCGCTGCTGCCCGACCTGGAGGCGCTGTCCGACGCCCTGGACGCCGAGGCGCTGCGCGACGGGCCGCAGCACGAGGTCTTCCACAATCCGGCGAAGACGCTCGCCGCCCGCATGCGGGACCACCGCGTCGTGCTCGCGGGCGACACTCCCGCCGCCACCACGGTCGCGGAGCACGGGGCCGAGGTGCTGTTGCAGGCCGCGGGCCAGATCTCGACCGCCGCCGACCTCGCCGTCGTGGTGGCCGGTCACACCCGGCTCGCCGAGGCGGCCGGCGGCGCCGCGGCACCCGGCTTCGATCCTCTCTTCCACGACGAGGAACTGGACGGCCCGGCGCCGGTGCAGCGGGTGCGGGTGTTCGCCGTGAGCGCCGAGTCCGATCAGGTTGCGGTACACCGGCGGCTGGCCGT
Organism: Nocardia sp. alder85J; assembly: GCF_020176955.2. Taxonomy (GTDB): domain Bacteria; phylum Actinomycetota; class Actinomycetes; order Mycobacteriales; family Mycobacteriaceae; genus Nocardia. The sequence goes on along the minus strand of NZ_JAIUCZ020000002.1, from coordinate 175,600 downwards.
GTTCGGTTCGGCCGGCGGGCTGGTCGACGCCGATCTGGTGACGGTCGAGGCCGAGGCGCCGCAGGCCGGATCGCAGCCGATCCCGCCCGGTCGCGGCAACGAGCTGGAACACTTGGCCCTACTGGTGCTCAGACTCGAGATGGCGGCGGTCTACCTACACCTGCTCGGTCGCCCACCGATCTCCACCGATCGTCCTGCCCACTACGACGGGGGCCATTACTAGTGCACGAACTCGTCGGTGCGCTGCGTACCTATGCCTGGGGTTCACGCACCGCGCTCGCTCAACTGTGCGGTCGTCCCGTTCCTTCGGCGCATCCGGAGGCCGAATTGTGGTTCGGCGCGCATCCGGCGGATCCGGCCCACGTATGCGTGGACGGGCACAAGCGGTCGCTGCTGGATCTGGTCGGCGCCGATCCGCAACACGAATTGGGACCGGTGGCACCGGCTTTCGGTGGCCGGTTGCCGTTCCTGTTGAAGATCCTGGCGGCGGAGGAGCCGCTGTCGCTGCAGGCGCATCCCAGTGCGGTCCAGGCGCAGGCCGGTTTCGAGCGCGAGAATCGTACGCGGGTGCCGCTGGATTCGCCGATGCGCAACTATCGCGACGAGAACCACAAACCGGAACTGGTGGTGGCGCTGGAACGGTTCGAGGCGCTGGCGGGCTTCCGGCCACCGGTGCGTACCGTCACGCTGCTGCGCGCGCTCGGCGTCGACGCGCTACGCCCGTACGCGGATCTGCTTGCCGCCCAGCCGGATTCGGCCGGGCTGCGCACACTGTTCACCACCTGGATCACGCTGCCGCAGACGGCGCTGGCGGCGCTGCTGCCGAAGGTGCTCGACGGCTGCGTACGCTATCTGTCCGAGAAGACCGAGCCGCGCAGTGGCGGCAAGGAGTTCGCCGCCGAGGCCCGGACCACCCTGGAACTGGCCGAGGCGTATCCCGGTGACGCGGGGGTGCTGGCGGCGCTGCTGCTGAACCGGATCACCTTGCAACCCGGCCAGGGACTGTTCCTGTCTGCCGGTAATCTGCACGCCTACCTGCGCGGCATCGGGGTCGAGATCATGGCCAACTCCGACAATGTGCTGCGCGGCGGGCTGACGCCGAAACATGTGGACGTACCGGAACTGCTGCGGGTACTGGACTTCGAGCCGAACGAACTGCCGATCATCGAGCCGGAGCCGATCGAGCACACGTCCGACGGTTCCTGCTCGTTCCGCTATCGCACTCCCGCACCCGAATTCGCGCTGCGTCGTTTCGAACTGGCCGCCCATGCCGCGCCGATGACGATTCCGGACAGCGGTCCCGGCATCCTGTTGTGCACCTCCGGCGAGGTACGGCTGTGGCAGGGCACGGACGACCTGCGGATCACCTCCGGCAATGCCGCGTGGATCTCGGCCGGGGACACCGTCGTCCGTGCCGCGGCGAGCACCGAACCGGCTCAATTGTTCTGCGCCTGCGTGGGAGCGCCGTGAGGCTGCCACATCCCGCCGGTCCGGCACCGGCGCCCGCCGATTCGATGCCGGGTGCGGTGAGCGGGTGCGCGGCGGTCCGCCGCAAGATCGTTCAGGATGAACGGGCAGACCGCTCGAGGAAGGACCAGTATGTCGGCGGACGGCAGTAAAACCGCGATCCTGGCGGCGCTTGTCGCGAATGCCGGGATCGCCGTGGCGAAGTTCGTGGGTGCGATGATCACCGGCTCCGGCTCGATGCTCGCCGAATCGGTGCATTCCCTCGCCGACACCGGCAACGAGGCGCTGTTGCTGGTGGGGCAGAACCGTGCCGGCCAGGAACCCACCAAGCTGCACCAGTTCGGGCACGGCCGTAACCGGTACTTCTACTCCTTCGTGGTCGCCCTGGTGCTGTTCAGCATGGGCGCGATGTACGGCATCTACGAGGGCATCCACAAGATCGCCCACGCCGAGGATCTCACCTCGCCGATCGTGGCGATCGTGATCCTGGTGGTGGCCGTGGTGCTGGAGGGCTTCAGTTTCGCGACCGCGGTGCGCGAATCGGCGCCGCTGCGCGGCAATCGGAGTTGGTGGCGCTTCATCCGCACCACCCGCAACCCTGAACTGCCGGTGGTGCTGCTGGAGGACTCCGGCGCCCTGGTCGGCCTGGTGATCGCGCTGGCCGCCATCGGGCTGACCATGCTCACCGGCAATCCGGTCTGGGACGGCATCGGCACCCTCTGCATCGGCCTCCTGCTCGGCGCGATCGCCGTCCTGCTGATCGTGGAGATGAAGAGCCTGCTCATCGGCGAAGGAGCCGTCGGCGAGGAATACCGCCGAATCGTCGACAGCCTCGTCGATGGCACCCGCATCTACCACGTCATCCACGTGCGCACCGAATATCTGGGACCGGACGAACTCATGGTCGCGGCCAAGGTGGCGATCGTGCCCGGCCTCGGGATCACCGAGATCGCCGAGGCCATCGACGCCGCCGAGGCCCGAGTCCGCGCCGCCGTCCCCAGCGTCGACCTCATGTATCTCGAGCCGGACCTCTACCGCACCCAGCCCGAAGCCAGTACCTCCAGCTGAGCCTCGTCGCCGAGCCGCAGCGCGGCTACGGCCGACCGGTCGGCCTCACCGAAGGGCGGCCTCCACCGAAACCTGCGGGCCACGAGCCAGGTGGCAGGTAAGCAGCCCGGCTTAACGATGCGGGTGGTGCACGACAATCCGATCAGCGGACGACGACGGCGCAGCCGAGAGTTGCCGCAGACGCGGCAAACCGGACGAGCCGAGTCGAGTGCCCACGACGACCGGGCGCGGAGGTATGTCGCTGCGGTACGGCATCGCGAGTATCTGTGGTCAGCGTGGTGCGGCCGGTTCGGTGGCGGGGAAATCGGCGTGGCGGCCGAAGCGTTCGCGGAGGGCGGCGGTGGCGGCGTGCAGGCCGCACATGCCGTGCACGCCCGGGCCGGGCGGGGTGGCCGAGGAGCACAGGTAGACGCCGGGCAGGCCGGTGGCGTACGGATTCCAGCGCGGGGCCGGCCGGAAGACGGTCTGCCGGAACGTCATCGCTCCGGCCGAGATGTCACCGCCGACGTAGTTGGCGTTGTAGCTCGGCATGGCGGCGGCGGTACGGACATGGGTGGCGAGGATCAGGTCCCGGAAGCCGGGTGCGAAGCGTTCGACCTGGGCGGTCACCGTAGCGGTGAGATCGCGATCCGAGCCGTTCGGCACGTGGGCATAGGTGTAGAGGGTGTGCCCACTGGCCGGTGCCCGCGACGGGTCCACCACACCGGGCTGGATCGCCAGCACGTAGGGGCGCTCCGCGTGTTCGCCTGCGGCGACGGACTTTTCGGCGGCGATGGCCTCGGCGCGGGTACCGACCAGATGCAGTGTGCCGGCCCGATCACACCCGTCCGCCCGCCACGGCACCGGACCCGACAGCGCGAAATCCACCTTGCAGGCGGCTCCCCCGTATCGGAAGCGGCGCAGGGCCGCGGCATAGCGCGGAGGCAGCCGATCACCGGCCACGCGCAGCAGTTCGGCCGGGGCGATATCGAGCAGAACCGTTCGCGCGCCGGCGAATTCGTCGAGCGAGTCGACCCGGCGGCCGGTGTGCACCCGGCCGCCGAGCCGCCGCACCTCGGCCGCGAGCGCATCGACGATGGCCTGGCTGCCGCCGCGCGGTACCGGCCATCCGCCCGCATGGGCGAGCGAGCCGAGCAGCAGCGCCACTCCCGCGGCCGCGAACGCGCGCGGCGGCGCGATCGCGTGCGCTGCCACACCGGTGAGCAGCGCCGGCGCGATCTCGTCCCGAAAACGTAGGCCCCACAACGGCGAACACTGTTCCAGCAGCCGCCGGCCGAAGCGCACGCCGATGCCGGGGTCCAGGGGCGGATGCCGCAGATCCGACATCGCCAACGCCACCAACTCCGGCCACCGCGACACCAGCGGTGCGAACAATCGACGCCAGGCCGCGCCGTCGCGCCCGAGCCCGTCGACGGCGCGGTCCAGATCCCGCCAGGCCAGCCCTGCCACTCCCCCGTCCAGCGGATGCGCGTACGACACCTCGGGAACCAGCAACTCCACCCCGCGCGCGGGCAGATCGAACATCCGGAAGAACGGGGAGGCCACCGCCATCGGATGCGCCCCCGCGCAGACATCGTGCCGATACCCGGGCAGGGTCAGCTCGGCGGTGCGGCACCCCCCACCGACACTGTCACCGGCCTCGTACACCTCCACCTCGAGCCCCGCCCGCGCCAGAACCACCGCTGCGGCAAGCCCGTTCGGGCCGGTTCCCACCACCACCGCGTCCACCATGAGCACCACCGTACGCCCGGACTCGGACGGGCTCGCGTGTCGAGTACGGCAACGCGCTGGGTGGTCGGACCTCGCACCCCGTTCCCGTTCTCGCACCCCCACAGTCCGGCGACAAGACCTCCGCCAGGACACCTCAACCCGACGCGCGGGCCCATCGCATCAGGACCGCGAGCCGCTGTTCCTTCAGTTCGGGGCGCAGCCGGCCGCCGCGATCCAGGGCCGCCAGCCCGTGCAACAGACTCCAGTAGACCTCGGCGTAGGCGCCCAACGCGGTGGCGTCGACCAGCGGCTGGAACAGCGCCTCCAGTTCGGCGAACGCGTCCCGCAACGGTTTCGGCGCCTCCAGCCCGAAATTCAGGTCGGTGTCCATCAGGAACATCGCGTCGTACAGCGCCGGGCTCGCCGACGCGAAATCCAGGTAGGCCCGCGCCACCGCCTCCATCGCGGCCTCGGGCGTGGGGGCCGATACCCGGGCCGCCCGCATGATGTCGGTCAGCTCGGCGATCCCTTCCACCGCCACCGCGGACACGATGGCGCGCTTGCCCGCGAAATGGCTGTACAGCACCGGCTGGCTGTATTCGATCCGATCGGCCAGACGGCGCACTGTCACGGTATCCCAGCCATCGGATTCGGCCAGCTCACGAGCGACATCGATGATGCGCTGATGTCGCTGCGCTCGTTCGCGTTCCTTGCGTGTCTGCGGGGTCACCCACCCATACTAGCGATGCTAGATATTCGAGCGATACACAGCGGGTGCGGGGGCCCGGCCCGGCACCCGCCGACCATGTCGCCGCCGGACGGGCTACACGTCGCTGGAGAAGCGCAACCCGCCGTCGGGGAGGTCGACTCCCGGCCACACCCGCGCGCCGCTGAGCAGCTCGCACCGCGCGCCGATATTGGCGCCGTCGCCGATCACCGCATCCCGGATCAGGGCACGCGGGCCGATGCGGGCGCCGAAACCGATGATCGAACGTTCCACCGTCGCACCGGCTTCCACGCGCGCGCCGTCGAACAGCACCGCGCCGTCGAGCCGGGCGCCCGCCCCGACCTCGGCCCCGCGGCCGACGACGGTGCCGCCGATCAGCAGCGCGCCCGGCGCCACCCCGGCGCCGGAATGCACCAGCGATTCACCCCGCTGCCCCGGCAACGCCGGCGAGGGCGCGATACCGCGGACCAGATCCGCGGAGCCGCGGATGAAGTCCTCCGGAGTGCCCATGTCACGCCAGTAGGAGTTGTCGACGTGGCCCTGGACGTGCGCACCCTCGGCCAGCAGCGCGGGGAACACCTCACGCTCCACCGACACGGCCCGCCCGGACGGGATCTTCTCGATGTACTCGCGCCGGAACACGTAGCACCCGGCGTTGATCTGATCGGTCGGCGGATCCTCGGTCTTCTCCAGGAAGGCCGTGACCCGGCCCGTGTCGTCGGTCGGCACACAGCCGAACGCCCGCGGATCGCTCACCCGCACCAGATGCAGGGTGACATCGGCGCGGCTGGCCACGTGCGTGTCGAGCACCGCGCCCAGATCGGCGCCGCCGAGCACATCGCCGTTGAAGACCATGACGGTGTCACCGCGCAGCCTGGGCAGCACGTTGCGGATACCGCCACCGGTACCCAGCGGCTCGTTCTCGGTGACGTATTCGAGGTCCAGGCCGAACTCGCCGCCGTCACCGAAGCGCTGCTCGAACACCTCGGCCTTGAACGACGTCGCGAGCACCACATGGGTGATGCCCGCGTCCGCGATCCGGGCCAGCAGATGTTGCAGGAAGGGCAGACCGGCCACCGGCAGCATCGGCTTGGGCGCCGACATCGTCAGCGGCCGTAGCCGGGTGCCCTGGCCACCCACCAGGATCACCGCGTCGGTGGAATTGCCCACCGCCAGCGGGTCGTCAGCCATTACTCTCCCCTGTTCAGGTTCTGTCACGCCGCGGCGTGGCCGAGAAATGTCGTCGCGCTTTCGCTACGCCGCGCGGTCGCGCTCGCGCAGCGCCGATCGAACCGCAAGCCTGCAACGAATGGCAAGTCCGAGCCGCAATGCCAGCCGCAGCGGCGCCTGCCACCAGTGCGGATGCCGGTCGGCCTGGAAACGGTACGCCGAGGCGTGATGGGCGGGCAGCATGATCTCCGGGTGACGACCCGCCGCATGCCCCTTGGCGTGCGTGACCTCCGCCGACGGCACAAACACATTGTGCCAGCCGGCCTTGCCCATCCGGTCGCCGAAATCGACGTCCTCCATGTACATGAAATATCGCGAGTCGAATCCATCGATGGCGTCGAAGGCGGCCCGGCGTACCAGCAGGCACGACCCCGACAGCCAGCCGACCGAACGCTCGGAGATCTCCTCGTTCTCCTGCCGATAGCGCCGGGTCCACGGATTCGACGGCCAGACCGTGCCGAGGATCGCGTGCCCGGCGCCGTCGAGCAGATTCGGCACCGATCGGGCGGACGGGTAGACGCTGCCGTCGGGCTCGCGAACCAGCGGGCCCACCGCACCGGCCCGCGGCCAGCGCTCGGCGGCGGCCAGCAACTCGTCGATGGCGTCGGCGCCCCAGCGGATGTCCGGATTGGCGAGGACGACGAACTCCACCTCCGGATCGATCTCGGCCACCGCGCGATTGATCGCACCGCCGTAGCCGATGTTGCCGCCGGTACGCAGCAACCGCACGTGTTCGTTGGATTCGGCGGCTAATTCCGGGGTGCCGTCGGTCGACCCGTTGTCGGCGAGGATCACCTGCGGCTTCTCGCTCGCGGCCGTGGCCAGCGTGCTGATGAAGTGCTCGAGGTGCTCACCGGGGGAATAGGTCACAGTGACCACGACCACAGCGGGCCGTCCGACAGTTTCCGAAGCGCTCACGCCGATGCAGCCTACCGGCTGTCATCGAATTGTGATGGTGGTGGACGCCACCTGACCGAATCGCCCGGCCGGATCACCGGATCCCGGCCGACGCGGCCGTCAGCGCGGTCCGCCAATGCCGCAGCGGTGTCAGCCCCGCCTCGACCCATACCCGATCGGACAGCACCGAATAGGCGGGCCGCCGCGCCGGACGGGGGAAGGCCGCGGTACCGCACGGCCGCACCCGGTCCACATCCGCGCCGGCCTCGGCGAACACCGCCCGGGCCAGTTCGAACCAACTCGCCTGCCCGGTGTTGGTGAGGTGCAGGATCGGCGGCAGCGCGCGGTCGCCGCGGGCGACCCGACCGGCCAGTTCCAGCAGTCCGGCCGCCAGATCCACGGCATAGGTGGGCGAGCCGATCTGGTCATCGACCACGTCCACCGTGTCGCGTTCGCGTTCCAGCCGTCGCATGGTGGCGACGAAATCGCCGTGCTCGCCGGTGTACACCCAGGCCGTCCGGACGATGTGCGCATCCGGCGCGGCCCGTCGCACCGCCTGTTCACCGGCCAGTTTCGAACAGCCGTAGACCGATTCCGGCCCGGTCGGATCGCCCGGCTCGAACGGGCGCGGATCCGGGCCCGCGGGCGTCGCGAAGACATAGTCGGTGGAGAGGTGGATCAGCCGGGCGCCGACCGCGGCGCAACCGGCCGCCAGCACGGCCGGGCCGGTCTCGTTGCCGGCGAACGCCGCGGCGACATCCGATTCGGCCGCGTCGACGGCGGTGTACGCGGCGGCGTTGAGGACCACGTCGCCGGGCCGCAGCAGCGACCGCACCGCGGCCGCGTCGGTGATGTCGAGATCGGCGTGGCCGAGGCTCAGTAGCTCGGCAGTCGGCGCGTCGCCCGAACACGCCCGGATCGCCCGGCCCAGTTGCCCGTTGGCCCCGGTGACCAGCAGCCGGTACGCCGCGGCGGCCGCCGAGTTGTCGGCGTTGCCGGCGGGAACGGGTGTGGAAGTCACGCGGGCAAGTCTGGCACGGCGCGGTTGAACCCCGCGCGCGGCCGCGTTCGTTAGCCTCGTCGGGGAGGGGGTAGCCATACCACGCGCGGTTCGCCGGGATTCCGGATTGCCGGAATCCCGGGAGTATGCCTGTTTTCGAGGGTCGAGATCCGGGCCGAGCCCGGCTCGTACGGCCGGAAAGGGGACGACCAACGTTGCCGCTGAGCAGAAACTGTTGCCGCACAGTGGAAGCGCACCGGTGCTGACGCCCGGTGATACCGCATCGGCAGCGGGCGAGTCGCGCGGCCTCGGTTCCGGGCCGCTGCGCAGCGACCGGGAATCGGGGCCGCTGCGCAGCGACCGGGAATCGGGGCCGCTGCGCAGCCCGCGGCCGCCGCGTGCGTCCCGCCGGCCCGGCCGGATCGTGGCGGCGGCGATCGCCGCGCTGGTCTTCGCGCTCACCGGGCTGGCCTGGCACGACACCGGCAATCTGATCGCGGGCATCACCCGGATCGGCAACCTCGGGCTCGGCGGCGGCGCCGACGGCGCGATCGACATCCTCATGGTCGGCATCGACAGCCGCTCCGACGCCCGTGGCAACCCGCTCACCGCCGACGAGCGGGCGATGCTGCACGCCGGCGACGAGGACGGCGCCACCAACACCGACACCATCGTGCTGATCCGGGTGCCCAACGACGGCCGCTCGGCCACCGCGATCTCGATCCCCCGCGATTCCTATGTGGACATCCCCGGAATCGGTATGGGCAAGATCAATTCGGCGTACGGCGTGACCAAGGCGGCCGCCATGGACAAGCTGATCGGCCAGGGCGTTGCGGAGGCCGAGGCCGAGCGGCAGGCCAATCAGGCCGGGCGGCGCGCGCTGATCCGTACCGTCGCCAACCTCACCGGCATCACCGTGGACCATTACGCCGAGGTGGGGCTGCTCGGCTTCGTACTGCTCACCGATGCCGTCGGCGGGGTCGACGTCTGCCTGAACAACGCCGTGTACGAGCCCATGTCCGGCGCCGACTTCCCCGCCGGTCAGCAGCGGCTCGACGGCGCCGACGCGCTCAGCTTCGTGCGCCAGCGCCACCGGCTGCCGCGCGGCGATCTGGACCGGATCGTGCGGCAGCAGGTGTTCATGGCCTCGCTGGTGCATCAGGTGGTCAGCGCGCGCACCCTGGCGAATCCGAAACGTCTGCAGGAACTCGGTGACGCGGTCGGCCGCACCATCGTGCTCGACGACAACTGGGACGTGCTGCAATTCCTGAACCAGCTGGAGGACCTGTCGGCCGGGCAGGTGAAATTCGAGACCATCCCGGTGCAGGACATCAACGGCACCACCTTCGACGGCGAATCGGTGGTCCGGGTGGATCCGGGCACGGTGCGGTCCTACGTGGCGGCGACGGTGAACACCCGCCCGGCCGACCCGGACACGGTCGATCCGTCGACGGTCACCGTGGACGTCTACAACGCCGGCGGCGTCGGCGGCCTGGCCGGTCAGGTGGCACAGGCGTTGGCCACCAAGGGTTTCCGCACCGGCACCGTGGACAACTGGATCGCCGGCGGTATCCCCGGCAGCCGGGTGCTGTCCGGTAACGCCGGCGACCGGCGGGCCAAGGCGGTGGCGAAAGCCCTCGGCAATCTGCCCGTGGTGGCGGACGCGGGGCTGCCCGAGGGCACGGTCACGGTGGTGCTGACGGCGGACTATTCTGGGCCGGGCTCGGCGGCGGGCAGCCTGTTCGACCTGTCCGGAGCCGTCGGCACGGCGGTCCCGGTGCCGCCCGGACCACCCATCGATGCCGGCCAGAACGGACCGAAATGCGTGAACTGAACCAGACCGTCACCGAGGCCCTGCTGGACCCGATCCTCGCCCGCGACCCGGGTGGACCGCGCATCACCTACTACGACGACAGCACCGGGGCCCGCATCGAACTGTCCGCGCTGACCCTGGCCAATTGGGCGGCCAAGACGGCGAACCTGCTCCGGGACGAATTCGGTCTCACCCCGGGCGCGCGGGTGGCGGTGCTGCTGCCGGCGCACTGGCAGACCGCCGCCGCGCTGCTGGGCTGCTGGTGGGCCGGGGTCGAGGTGGTGCTGCAACCCGACGCGGACGCCGAACTGGCGCTGGTGACCCTGGATCGGGTCGACGACGTGGCCGAGGTCGCCGAGGTGGCGGTGCTGTCGCTGGATCCGATGGGTGCTCCGGTGCGCGGATTGCCGGTCGGGCTGACCGATTTCGCGACGGCCGTGCGGACCCACGGGGACCGCTTCCATCCCGGCGGGGCCGGGGTGGCGCTGTCCGGTCTGCCGGTCGCCGAGGTCCTGAACCGTGCCCGTAAATCCGCTGCGCGCCAAGGGTTCACCGCCGACGACCGGGTGCTGTCCGAGGGCGGGTGGGGCACGCCCGGGGAATTGATCGACGGGCTGCTCGCGGTCTGGTCTTCGGGCGCGTCGCTGGTGCAGGTGGTCGACGCCGATCCGGCGCAGCGGGACCATCGCAGGGCCAGCGAGCGGGTCACGATGATGCGTGTCCTACCCAGGTAGGGGGCCGGAGTCCTTCCGCAGCACGTTTTGCGGCGAGACCCGGATGCCTAGGGTGAGAACCGACATCGACGACGAACGGGGGCGATAGGGATGGGGCCGTATCACTGGTTGCGTTGGCTCGCCGCACAGGGTTTGCCACGGTTCGCGTTACGTGCGTGGGCGCGGCGCGGCGATACCCTCTCCCAGCTGACGACCGAACCGTCGGCGCTGGAGAATCCCTATCCGCTGATCGAATCGCTGCGGCAGCGGGGCCGGTTGGCGCGGTCCTCGCTGGCCTGGGCCACCACCGACTACGAGCTGAGTCGGATCATCCTGCGCGACAACAGGTTCGGCACTCGCGCGGCCGAGGGATTCGACATCCCGCGGCCGTTGGCATGGATCGTGCGGAAGGCCCCCGTGCCACCGAATCCGGTCGAACCACCATCGATGCTCGTGATCGACCCACCGGAGCACAACCGGATGCGACGACCGGTGGCCTCGGCGTTCACCCCGCGCGCGATCGCCCGACTGGAGGCGCGCGTCGAATCGGTCACGGAGGAGTTGCTCGACGCACTACCGTCCGACGGCGATGCGGATCTGATCGCGGACTTCGCCGCCCAGGTGCCCATCGCGATCATCTCGGAGATGCTCGGATTCCCCGACGACTCTCGTGATCTGTTCCTGGACTGGGGCGACCGGATGACACCGCTGCTGGATATCGGCCTACCGTGGCCGGTCTGGCGCGATGCGATCGTCGCCATCGGGAAGATGGACCGCTATGCCGATCAGCATCTGGCGCGGCTGCGCCGGGAGCCGGGCGAGGACATGCTGTCCGCCCTGGTCGGTGCGGGGGAGCTGAACGACAGCGAGTTGAAGGCGACCGCGAGCCTGCTGATGGGCGCCGGTTTCGAGACGACGGTCAATCTGATCGGCAACGGAATCGTTCAGTTGCTGTCCCATCCGGAGCAATTGGCCCGGCTGCGGGCTGAGCCCGAGTTGTGGCCGAACGCGGTCGAAGAGGTGCTGCGCATCGATGCGCCCGTCCAGTCGACGGCCCGGGTGCCCATCACCGACGGGGTGGAGATCGACGGGGTGCGACTGCGGCGCGGCGCCACGGTCGTGGTCTCGCTAGCCGGGGCCAACCGTGATCCGAAGGTCTTCGACGATCCGGATCGTTTCGACGTGGGTCGCGCGAATGCCAAAGAGCACCTGACCTTCTCCACCGGCATCCACGCCTGTCTCGGCGCCAGCCTGGCCCGCATGGAGGCCACCCATGCGCTGCGGGCACTGTTCGGGCGCTTCCCCGATCTGCGGCTCGCCGGCGCCCCGGAGCGCCGGCAACTGTTCACCCTGCACGGTTACCGCAGGTTGCCGGTGGCGCTGGGCCGGCGAGCGGAGCAGCGCGCGACCGTCAGCTGAAGCCGACGACCTTGTCACCCCAGGCGGTGTGCAGGTCGTGATCGGGGTCGTCGACGATCCGGTCGACACCGTCGACCAGCAGTGTGGTTCGTTCGGACTCGTGATACGGCGGCCAGTGTTTCGAGCCGTCCAGTGCTGCGGGCACACCGTGTTCGGCGAAGGCCACCCAGCGGCGCATCAGCCGTCCCGATACCTCCATCGCGGCCTTGCGGCCGCCGAGCCAGAAGGTCGGATCATGGTTGAACGAACCGAAATTACCGAATACGTACGGCAATTCGGTGGCATGCCCGGCACCGACCCGGGCCGCCTTCAGCATCGGCGTGGCCTGATCGAACCGATACATCCAGGTCCGGCTGTGCCGCGAATGCGCGTCGGCGACCCAATGGGCGGGCATCCGGAACGCGGCATCGGTCGACATCGCCAGCGCCCCACGGGATTTCGCCAGATCCGGGTAGGCGGAGGTGATCTCGGCGATCCGGTGCGCGGACAGCGTCGGATGCTCCTCGGCGATGGCGGCCAGCATCGCGTTCACCGCCTCGGGCGTGACCGGCATGATGGGCGAGCGGAACAGTCGGAACAGCGACGCCTCGTCGCGGTTGGTGCCGATGATCAGCGGCACTCGATGCGAACCGCCCACCTGGAAGACATCCGTCGGGTACGTGGGCAGCAGGTCACCGTCGACCACCGGGGCCGCGGCGAGCCGGCCGGGCGACTGCATCGGCACCTCGTCCAGCAGGACTCCGGCGGCGTCCACGATCCGCTCGATCGGGCAGTCCCACAGTTCCGCGGCGCGCGCGACTGGCAGTTCCATGAGTTCCAGGAATCGCTGTGCCATCGCGACCCCGTGCGCCGGTCCGAACACGGTCGTCGCGGGCGGACTCTGCGCGATGGCCCGATGGAACAGGCCGGTGGCCGCGGGCGAGGTCAGCAGCGCGGTGACGCATCCGGCGCCGGACGATTCGCCGAAGATGGTCACATTGTCCGGATCTCCGCCGAAGCCGGCGATATTCTCCTGCACCCATTCCAGCGCCGCGATCTGGTCGTGCAGGCCGAGATTGGGGACGAAGTCGGGCCCGAGCGAGGTCAGATCGAGGAAGCCCAGCGCACCGATGCGGTAGTTGATCCCGACCACGATCACGTCGCCGGTCTCCACCAGCTTGTGCCCGTCGTAGATGGCCTGGGCCGCGGTGCCGAGACAGTAGGCACCACCGTGCAGCCACACCATCACCGGGCGTGGGCCCAGTCGTTCGCGCCGCGCGGCGGCCGGGGCCCAGACGTTCACCCAGAGGCAGTCCTCACCCATCCGCAACGACGGGTCGATCGGCACGGTGTTGCCCATCGTCTGCGGGGCGATCTCACCGAATTCGGTGCAATCACGCACTCCGTCCCACCGAGCCGGCGGGCGTGGGCGGCGGAAACGCAATTCACCGGTGGGCGGGGCAGCGTAAGGGACGCTGCGCCAGATGTCGACAGCTCCGTCCCGGAATCCGCGTACCGCTCCGGCGGTGGTCCGCACGATCGGATCCGAACCGTCCCGGTCCGCCTCCGGCGCCGCCTCGAAGAACTGAGTGCTCACCGCGCACCTCCTCACCCGATGCGACGCTCGTCGAGACCCGTCCTGGCAATGACACCGTCGGTCACGGATCCGTCGACCGCCGTCAAACTCCTGTCTATCGAGAGTACGTCGGAGATCAAGTTGCCCGACCCGGTGGGCGGTCACAACCGGCGCTCGGCGCGAGCACATTCGCTGCATGTCACCGTTCACAACCAGGTATTATGTGAGGCAAATCACATATCGCGCGATCTCCGCAACCTGTGCGCACATTCCGCCGGGCAGCACGGGCCCACCACCGCGAGGATCGGTCAGGGCCGGTCGATATGGCCCAGATCCCGGTCCGGGGCGACCCGGTCCCGCACACGCTGCTTCAGCACGGCGACCTCGGGGAAGCCGCCGTCCGCTTTGCGCTCCCAGATCTGCTCGCCGTCCACGGTGATCCGGAACACACCGCCACTGCCGGGCACGAGGGCGACCTCGGTCAGATCGGTGCCGAAGGTGTTGAGCAGTTCCTGCGCCATCCAGCCCGCGCGCAACAGCCAGCGGCATTGGGTGCAGTATTCGATCGCCACGCGTGCCATACCGGCACCCTACGGGCCCGGCGCCCGCGCTTCGACCGGCAACGAGACCGGCAACCCTCACCCGGGACGGCGACGCCCCCACCGGCAGCCGGTCACCCGCCGGCGTCACGCAGCGATCGAGCGATCACTCGGTGATGTCGCCGTCCACGTACACCCATCGCCCTTCGACGCGGCTGAACCGGCTGGCTTCGTGCAGCGATCCCCGGCCGCCGGCTGCGCGGTAATGGGCGCGGAACTCCACCACGCCGGTGTCGTCGAACGGCCCGCCGTGCTCGGTCCGCAACACCTCCAGCAGCAGCCAGCGCTGATCGGGATCGAGGGTCAGCCGACGAGGGCGGGTCCGGGGATGCCAGGACCGCAACAGGTAGTCGGTGTCGCCGACCGCGAATGCGGTGTACCGCGACCGCATCAGAGTCTCCGCCGTCGGCGCCGGAGTCGCACCGGACAGCCGCGGCCCGCAGCAGGCACCGAAAAGATCACCGCTGCGACATGGGCAGCGGTCGGTATCGCTCGGATTCGAGCCGGTCGCAGCGCTGGTCATCGCTCGATTATCCGTTGTCTGATCAGCTCCGGCCCGATCAGCTCCAGCGTGGGACGCGCTCCGACCCGATCAGTTCCCGCTCGATCAGCTCGAGCGGGGTCGCGCTCCGGCCCGATCAGTTCCCGCACAGTCACCTCCGCCTCGGTCAGTTCCCGCACGGTCAGCTGCGGCCCGGCCAGCTCCGGCCCGATCAGCTGCGGCTCGGTCAGTTCCCGCACGGTCAGCTGCGGCCCGGCCAGCTCCGGCCCGATCAGCTCCGGCTCAATCGTGTTCCGGCCGGATCAGTTCAAGCTCCATCGTGTTCCGGCCGGATCAGTTCCAGCCCTGCCCGTTTCGGATCGATCGTCCCTGTGCTCGATCGTGCCAGGGTCGATCGCCACGGTCCGACCAGGCCATGTCTCATTGCACGGGACCGGGCGGCGGCAATGTGCGGCGGCCGCCCGGTCTCGCGGGTTACCGAAGGTCACGCGCCGCTGAACATCCGCAGCAGCGTCATGACGTTGACCATCGCGGTGGTGCCGTTGGCCGCCATGGCCGACCCGGTGTCGAGCAGGTTGAGCGTGCTGAGGAAATCCACGATGCCCTCCTTCATCCGAGCGCGATGCCCGTTCGAGTTCGACCGCATTCGTGCCGCAAACGACGCAGCGTCTCGGACGGTACCGGTCCCGCGACCTCCTCATCAGCGAATTCGCAGTCTTGGCACCATATTTCGATCCTTCATATCCGAAATATCGGACATTACAGTCGATTTGCGCAGGGCTTGCCCGGGCGCTGTCAGCGCGGCGGAACACTCAGCGTGCGGCGGAACGCACAGCCTCGAGCAGATCGACGAGGCGGACGGTGTCCTCGTACCAACCACGCAATTCCTCGACCGTCGGGGCGAGCTCGTAATCGTGATGGTGACCGGCCCGCGACAGCACCGCCCACAGCGCCGAGATCCGGGCCGCGGTCTCCGGACCGGTGTAGGCGTCCAGGGCCAGCAGTTGGGCCCGCATGCTGCATCGGGCCAGCGGCGGCGCCACCCGCAGCCACAATTGGTCGATGGCCTGCTCCAGGGTTATCCGCAGGATCCACACCGTCGCCCGCGACCAGAGGCCACCGGCGTCGGTCACCGCGCCGCGCAACAGGTCGTCGGCGGCGGCGAGCCGCTCCGGCACGGTGGGTGTCACCTGTTCAGCCACGTGATCAATTTCTTGGTGCCGGACAACAATTCGCTGCCGCTGCGGCCGATCCGGATGTGCGCTCCGGCCGCGACGTCGCCGAGCACCGACTTCGCCCAGGGTGCGTCCCGGTCCAGCAGGTCGTTGAGGTCGTCGACCATGTTCGGCTCGCCGAACACCGCCAGCGAGACCTTCTCCCGGGTGGTGCGCGCCGCGTCGACCCGGCGCTGCACCTCGCGATGATCGACGCCGTCGGCGAGCAGTTGCGCGCGGGCCCGGGCCAGCGCGGCCGCCTCGACCGCCGACCGGCAGCAGGTGACGACCAGTTCGGTGGCGATCGCCTTCGGCAGTTGCCGGGTGCGCAGCAGCGCGTTCGCGTCGTCGAGGTAGCGGCGCACCGGATCCTGGCCCACCCGCACCTCGACCACCGAACGCTCCCGGCGCTGGACGTCGAGAACCGTTGCCCCCAGACGCAATCGGCGGACCGCCTCGGCCAGCCGCTCGTCGTGGGTGAACACCACCACCTGACGGCCGCTGCGGGCGACCGCGGCCAGCACCTGCGCCAGGCCGTCCACCTTCGCCGGGTCCATCGCCTGCACGGGATCGTCGATGACGACGAAGCCGAACGGGCTCTCCGGCACGGTGGCCCGGGGCAGGAACAACGCCAAGCCCAGGGCGTGCAGTTCGCCCTGGCTCATCACCCCGAGCGCGGTGGCACCGGCATCGTCCACGGTGACGTCCAGCAGTACTTTGCGCGTCGCGCCCGCGGTGCCCTGCAACCGGACCACGCCGAGATCCACATTGCTCTGCTGCCGCAGACCACGCCAGATCCGCCGGGCGTGCTCGGCCAGCGGCGCCATCCGTTCGTCGCGCAGCCCGGCCGAGGCCGATTTCAACCACTCCTCGGCCCGTTTGACCGTCCGCAGTTCCGGCTCGGCGGCGACGACCACGCTCATGTCCTGGAGCCAGGCGGCGATCCGTGGCACCAGCGGCATCCAGGCCGCGTCGAGCCGGTCCAATTCCTTACGGGCCGAACGGTGCAGCGCGGCCAGGCAACGGACCGCGTCGGCGTGCGCACTGCGCAGCCGATCACCTCGCGCGGCGGCCCGGCACGACAGACCGGGCGGGCAGGACTCGTCCACCACCGTGGTCCAAACCGACCACGCCCACCGCGCCGCGCCGGTCTCGACGCCGGTCCCGTCCAGTGCCGAGGGGTCCAGCTCCGCCGGTACCGGCTGCACCAGCGCCCGCACCCGGCGCAACGCCGCTTCCAACTCGCTGCGCGCCGCGGTGAGCGCGGCGGCCCGCTCGGTCAGTCGCGCGATCTGCGCGTCGGCTTCGTGCTGCCACTGCTGGTCGAGCGTGCCATGGCCGCACAGCGGGCACGGCGCCGCGCCGACGGCATGGGTGTGGATCCGGGCGCGCTGTAACAGGTCCAGGACCCGCAGTTCCGCCTCGGTGTCACCGGTCGTGCGGGCGGCCAGCCTGGCAAGGCATTCGTCCAGGACCGTGGCCGCCGCGTCGACCTCGGCGGCATCGGGCAGCCGCAACCGCAGCAGGGCCTGCAATGCGGCCGCACCGGCCGGGTCGTGCCGGGCGCCGGCCAGTTCCCGGCCGATCTCCGTCAGATCCTGATGCGATTCCCGCAATAATCCGGCAACCCGCACCGCGCGCTCATCCGCGACGGCCTCGAGATCGCCGAGCAGGACCTGGCGCTGGTCCTTGCACTGCCGCGCGGCACGCTCCAACTCCAGCCGCCGCGCCCGGGTGCGTTCCTGCGCCGCGGTCAGATCGTCGAGACCGAGGAGCTGGTGCAGCGCGTCGAACAGGTCGCTGGGACGGCCGTCGACGAGGGCGCCGAGTTCGCTGTAGGACAGGAACGGCCGGTACAGCTCGAGCGCCCGTGCCCAGTCCCCGGCCACGAAATCGGCCGGTGGCCGCCCGTCCTGCTGGACGGTCCAGACGCCGTCCGCGAGGTCGGTACCGCCGGGCCACAGCCGCGTCACGGTCAGCGCGCCGACCGAGCCGGCGGCGGTCAGTTCCAGATCGATGCGGGACTCGCCACCGTCGTGCAGGTTCCGCCAGCCTTCGCGCCACACCGACGAACGGCCCGACCAACGGCGATTGTGGCCGGTCAGAGCAAGTTCGGCGGCCTCGGCGAAACTCGACTTGCCGGATCCGTTGCGCCCCACCACCAAGGTCAGCCCGGGGCCGGGCGGCAACTCCAGCACCGCTTCCGGGCCGATGCCGCGGAATCCGCGAACCCGGATGGCGCGCACGAAGATTCCCGTGTACTCGGGGCCCGAGCCGGCCCCACCGGATGAGATGTCGAGCGCATCCAGCACCGCGCGGGCGACGTCGTCGGTGATCGACGAATCCGCTGCCAAACGGCGCGAAACCAGATCGAACAGGCGCGGCGCGGCCCGCCCGGGATCGTCCGGGACATCCCCCACCTGGCCACTCCCTCTGCCTGCATGCCCGCTGCCTTGCGTGTCACCACGCCCTGCATGTCCTCACGCCCCGAGCCGGTTTCCCGTCCGGCCGATCGCGAACTCCTTCGCTCACGGAACGAGGCTGTGCGGGAACGGTACCCGATCACTGCCGGATCCGCGCGATCCGAAGAACACGATCCGAAGAACCGGCCCGGCGGGACGCTAATGGCCATCGATCGGTCCGTTCCGGCCGATGTCCACCCCTCGGTCGTCCCGGCCGGGGCAGTTCCAACGAAATGCACCCGAAGTGGGTGGCCCGGTCTGAACCGAACAGAACAGAATGACAGAAGACCTTCTTCGCGGCAAGGGTTCTTGACGGACCCAATCCCGCACCGTGCCATGGCAATTCATCAGCAATCAGCGTGTGGCGGATCCCTCGGACCGGCCGTGGCGCGCGGTACCCGATTCTTGTCGGTGGGTTCGGATACAAATCCGGGCAAGCGAGCGGAGGGGGGAGCGACGATGACCACAACTGCCACCGGAGTGGACACCATGAGCTGGACCGCGGATCGAATCGCCGCCTTGGCGCCGGATGCCGCCTCCCTGTCCGCCGCCCGCGGGCTGCGCGGCCGGTGGAGCGGTACCGGCCGGCACCGGGCGGCCTTGTGGGGCCTGTGCGCCGGCAGCGGCGCCACGCCGTATCGGACCGTCGTGGATCTGGACGGACCGGCCTACACCTGCACCTGCCCGAGCCGGAAATTCCCCTGCAAGCACGCCCTGGCACTGCTGCTGGTCTGGTCCGAGGGCGCGGTGGCCGAGGCCGAGGCCCCCGCGGACTTCGCCGCGACCTGGCTGACGGCGCGGGCCGCCCGCGCGGCGAAACCCGTTGCCGCCGTTGATCGGGCACCGGATCCCGGCACGGGCGGGCAGCGCCGCGCCCGGGTCGCCGCGGGACTGGCGGACCTGGAGGTGTGGTTGTGCGATCAGATCCGTACCGGCCTGGCCCAGTCCGATCGCTCGTTCCCCGCCTTCGAGGCCGTGGCCGCGCGGATGGTGGACGCCCAGGCGCCCGGGGTCGCCGCGGCGCTGCGGCAATTGCCCCGCGTCGCCCTCGTCCGGGAGGACTGGCCGGTGGTGCTGCTCCGCGAGTTCGGCCGGCTGCACCTGCTGGCCGCCGCGCATCGGCGGCTGGACGAGCTCGCACCCGGTCCGGCGGCGAGTGTCCGCACGCATATCGGATATCCGGTCACCGCCGAATCGGTACGGGCACAGCCGCCGGTGCGGGATCGCTGGATGGTGCTGGGGCAGCGGCACACCGAGGAGGAGCGGCTGCACACCCGGCGAGTGTGGTTGCGTGGCCGCACCTCCGGCCGGTGGGCGCTGATCGTCGATCACAGTTTCGGCAGCCCCGCGTTTCCGCCCGATATGCCGTTGCCCGGCACGATGATCGACGCCGATCTGCATTTCCATCCGGCGGCCGCGCCGCTGCGGGCCGTCTGGGGGGTACGGCACGACGTCCCGGAGCCGTTCACCACCGTGCCGGTCGCTCCCGCGGAATCCGCTGCCGGGGAACGTCTCTCGGGTATCGCCACCGCACTCCGCGAGCATGCCGCCGCGCTCGGCGCCGACCCGTGGCTGCGCGGATGGCCGGTCCTGCTCCCCCAGGTGGTCCCGGTGGTGACCGAGACCGATTGGTACGTGCGCGAATCCGACGGCAGCGCACTGCGGCTGGCCCGGTGCGCCGAGGCGCCCTGGTCGCTGCTGGGGGTGTCCGGCGGGCATCCGGTGACCGTGATCGGCGAGTGGACCGCCGACGGCCTGGTGCCGATCTCGGTGTTCACGGCCGGCGACATCGCCGGTATCGTGGCCGACCCGGTATCGGGGGCGCCCGGCGACACCGCGGCCGATCCGATGTCGACGGCATTACTGGGCACGGCACGACGCGGGGTACGGACGGCGGATCTGCCGGGACCGGTCGCGGCGGCGGCGCAACACCTGTCGGGTGATCCGGCGGCCGTCCTGCTCGACATCGCCGTCCTGTACGACCTGTTCACACGGGCAGCGATACTGCCGGACAGTGTGCCCGCACCCGAACCCGCCGCCGACGACGAGCGCCCGGTCCTGTCGCAGGCCGCCGCGGCACGACTGGCCGGACTGCTCACCGGTGGCTCGCCGTTCCTGCCCGAATGGTTCGAAGCAGCGGAGCGACCGGCCTTCCGGGCCCCCGACGCGCTGTCGTGCCTGGTCCTGGAGCAGGCCCGCACCCGGACCGAGTTACGCGAGTCGCTGCTGCGGCTGGCGAGCGTGCGCGGGGCCTGGCTGGCGCGGCACAATCCGGCCTGGCGGAATCTGGTACGTGACGCCGCGACCGCGGACGACATCTGGTCGCACGGCCGCGCCGCCGAGCGCCGGGCCTGGCTGGCCGCGCTGCGCACCCGCGATCCGCAGCGCGCCCGGGAGACGCTGGCCGCGTCGTGGTCCCGTGAACCCGGCCCGGCCCGCGCGGAATTGCTGGCGGTGCTCGGCGAGGGGCTCACCCTCGCCGACGAATCCCTGCTGGAGTCCGCGCTGGACGACTCCCGGGCGGAGGTCCGGTTGATCGCGGCGGATCTGCTCGCCCGGCTGCCGGATTCGGCGTTCGGCGGCCGGATGGAGTTACGTGCGGCCCAGTGGGTGCGCCTGTCCCACGGCAGACTGCTGGCGCGATTACCACCGGAACCGGATGCGAGCGCGCGCCGCGACGGACTGGCGGCCCGCCCGGCCGGTACCGGCTACCGCCTCGGGGGCCCGCAGGACCTCCGGGCCGAGCGATTGCACCGGCTCGTCGCGGCGACCCCGCTGCGGTACTGGGAATCGCTGTCGGTGACCCCCGCCACCGTGATCGATGTCGAGTTCGACGAGGGCATGCTCGAACCCTGGTTCGCCGGACTCGCGGAGGCGGCCCTGGCGCAACGCGATCTCCGCTGGGCGACAGCGTTGTTCGAGCTGTTCGGCAAGGCCCCCGCACTCGGCCCGACCGTGGAGGTGCGGCGGGAACTGTTCGCGCTGCTGCCCGCCACCGACCGGCTACGACAGCTGCGCGCGCTGGACAGCAGCTGGCTGGCCGAGCTGGAGTTGCTGGTGCCCACCATGCCGCGGCCGTGGCCGTTACCGCTGGCGGAGCACGTGCTGCGGTTGCTGCTGGATCGGGCCCATCTGGCGGCGGCGCGCCCCGGCGCGCCCGGCCTGTCCCCGGTCTCCTACCGCAGTCTGTTCCACGCGGCGGCGGTGAACTTCCCCACCGAGGCGAGCGCCGCGGCGTCGGGCGCCGGCCGCCGCAGCGGAGATCCGCAGTGGGAGCACGCCTTCGATCAACTCGTCCACGACCTGACCCTACGCAAGACCATGCTCGAGGAGCTGCGATGACGACGACCGAGACCACTTCCGGCGCGCTGCTGCGCCCGCATGCCGAACAGTCCTTCGCCGGCGAGTTGCGTGCGCTCGCCGCCGCCGACGACCGTCCCCGGCCGCCGGCGTGGCGACTGTCCCCCTGGGCGGTGGTGACCTATCTGCTCGGCGGCGTGCTGCCCGACGGCACCGCCGTCAGCCCCAAGTACGTGGGCCCGCGCCGGTTGATGGAGGTGGCGGTGGCCACCCTGGCCACCGATCGCGCCCTGCTGTTGCTCGGTGTGCCCGGTACCGCGAAAACCTGGGTGTCGGAACATCTCTCGGCCGCGATCAGCGGCTCGTCGACCCTGCTCATCCAGGGCACCAGCGGCACCGCGGAGGAGGCGATCCGCTACGGCTGGAACTACGCCCGGCTGCTGGCCGAGGGACCCAGCACGGGCGCGCTGGTCCCGTCACCGGTCATGACCGCCATGCGGCTGGGTTCCCTCGCCCGGATCGAGGAACTCACCCGCATCCCGTCCGATGTGCAGGACGCGCTCATCACCGTGCTGTCCGAGAAGACCCTGCCGGTACCGGAACTCGGCACCGAGGTGCAGGCGGCCAAGGGATTCAACGTGATCGCCACCGCCAACGACCGCGACCGCGGGGTCAACGAATTGTCGTCAGCGCTGCGGCGACGGTTCAACACGGTGGTGCTGCCGCTGCCCGCCACCGAGGACGAGGAGGTGGCGATCGTGACCCGGCGCGTCGAACAACTCGGCGCCGCACTGGAATTACCCGCGGTACCGGCCGCCGCCGAGGAGGTCCGCCGGGTGGTGCGGGTGTTCCGGGAGCTGCGCTCGGGGCTGACCGCCGACGGACGCACCAAACTCAAGTCACCGTCGAGCACACTGTCCACCGCGGAGGCCATCTCGGTACTCACCAGCGGCCTCGCGCTCTCGGCGCATTTCGGCGACGGCGTACTGCGCGCCGCCGACGTGGCCGGTGCGGTCCTGGGAGCGGTGATCAAGGATCCGGTCGCCGACACCGTGGTCTGGACCGAATATCTGGAGGCGGTCGTCCGCGAGCGTGAAGGATGGTCCGACTTCTACCGGGCCTGCCGTGAGGTGCACGAATGACCGGATCCACCCACCCGCGTCCCGCCGACGACCCACCGGCCCAGACCCGGGTGTTCGGCATCCGCCATCACGGCCCGGGTTCGGCCCGCTCGGTGCGGCTGGCGCTGGAACGCTTCCGGCCGGACGCCGTGCTGATCGAGGGACCGGCCGACGCGGATCCGCTCATCGGCTACGTGACGGCCGCCGGTATGGCGCCGCCGGTCGCCCTGCTCGCCTACGTCCCCGATACTCCCGCGCACGCCGCGTTCTGGCCATTCGCAGTGTTCTCCCCGGAATGGCAGGCGCTGCGCTACGCTGTCGACCACGAGATCCCCGTGGGCTTCTGCGATCTGCCCGCCGCCATGGTCCTCGCCGCCGAGTCCGAACCCGGCGACCGCACCGACCCGCTCGCCGAACTCGCGGCCGCCGCCGGCTACGACGACCCGGAACGCTGGTGGGACGCCGTCATCGAATCATCCGCCGACGCCGACGTTTTCGATGCCATCACCGAGGCGATGGCGGCGCTGCGTGAGCCTTCCGACTCGGGCCCGGATGCCACCGACCGACCGGCGGATGCGATCGACACGCCGGAATCGTCGCTCCCCGCCGATTCGTCCACGACCGTCCACACCTCCGGCACGACGGCCTCGGAGCACCCGGCAACGACCGACCGGATACCACTGCGCCACCGAACCCGGTCGTCCTCGTCCACCGACCGCATCACCACCGACCGGTATCGCGGCGGTGCACAGCCGATGCCCGCCGCCCCGGCATGCTCCGGCCCTTCGACCGGTACGGAGACCGATCCGGCGTCGCCACCGGCACGATCCGCCGGGCCGCGGGTCGATCTGCACACCCTGCGGCGCGAGGCGTACATGCGGCAGGTGATGCGGCAGATGCTCAAGCGCGGGGCGCGGCGGCTGGCGGTGGTGTGCGGGGCCTGGCATGCGCCGGCACTGGCGGGCAAGCTCGGGCCGGCGGTCGCGGACGCCCGGTTGCTGAAGGGGCTGCCGAAGACGAGGGCGACGTTGACCTGGGTGCCCTGGGCGCATTCACGGCTCGCCGACGCCTCGGGGTACGGGGCCGGTGTCACCTCGCCGGGCTGGTACCACCATCTGTTCACCGAGACCGAGCAGCCGATCGTGCGGTGGCTGACGAAGGTCGCCGGGCGGTTGCGGGTACAGGATCTGCCGGTGTCCAGCGCGCACATCATCGAATCCGTCCGGCTGGCCGAGACTCTGGCCGCACTGCGCGGACGGCCGCTGCCCGGTCTGTCGGAGGTCACCGACGCGACCCGGGCGGTGCTGTGCGAGGGCGACGAGTCGCTGTTGCGGCTGATCGGCGCCGATCTCGTCGTCGGTGAGGCGCTCGGCTCGGTGCCCGACGACACTCCGACGGTTCCGCTGGACGCGGACCTGCGCGCCCAGGCGCGGACCTTGCGGCTGAAACAGCAGGCGTCGGAACAACGCCTGGACCTCGACCTGCGCAAGGATCGCGACGTCGCGCGCTCACATCTGCTGCACCGCCTGAATTTGCTCGGAATAGATTGGGGCACACAGGTTTCCAGTGACGTGCGGAATATCGGCACCTTCCGGGAGACGTGGGCGCTGCGCTGGGATCCACAGCTGTCGATCGCCGTGGTGGCGGCGTCCCGGTGGGGCACCACGATCCGGAGCGCGGCCCGCACCACACTGCTCGATCTGGTCGCCGCGCCGGAGGCCACCGTCGACTCGGTGGGCCGGGCCCTCGAATCGGCCCTGCTCGCGGCCCTCGACGACGCGATCGAAGGGCTGGTCACCCGCCTGGAATCGGTGGCGGCGCTGGATCACGATGTCACCCACCTGCTGTCGGCCCTGCCCGGTGTCGTGCGTACGCTGCGGTACGGCGACGTGCGCGGCACCGATGTGGGTGCGCTCGCCCGGGTCGCCGACGGCCTGCTGATCCGCATCTGCGCCGGTCTGGCCGGTGCGGTCACCGGATTGGACGCCGACGCCGCCGTCGCCGTGCGCACCCAGCTCGACGCGGCCCATCTGGCCATCGCCACCCGCGACGACGCGCACGCCACCGATCAGTGGCTGGCCGCGCTACGCGCCCTGGCCGACCGCACCGACGTGCACGGCGCACTGATCGGCCGCGTGGTCCGATTACTCTGCGACGCAGCGATTTTCGATGATGCCGAGTCGGCCCGGCGGCTGTCGGCAGCGCTGTCGATCGGCCACTCCCCCGCCGAGAAAGCCGCGTGGATCGATGGTTTCCTCGGTGGCCGCGGCCTGCTGCTGGTGCACGACCGGGAACTGCTCGGCCTGATGGACACCTGGCTGCGCGGTCTCGACGACGACCAGTTCACCACCACCCTGCCCCTGCTGCGCCGCACCTTCGGCGCCTTCGAGATCGGTGAGCGCCGGGCCATCGCCCACGCCCTGCGCACCGGCCCCCGGGCCGACCACACCGCCACCACGACAGCCGATCACGATCTCGAACGCGGCGCACTGGCCCTGACCACTGCCCTCGACATCCTAGCGGTGGCGCGATGACCACTCCGGCAACAACGACGGATGCTCCACCAGCACATCGCAATCCGGCAACGTGGCCGCCGACCATGATCGACAGCTACAACACCGGCCCATTCTTCACCGGCACGGCGCGATCCCATCGATCGCCACGCAGAGAGACGGACGAGCCACGATGACCGGCACCCCCGAAGCAGGATTGTCAGGAACGGATGAGGGCGAATCCCGTTCCCGGCGTTGGCGTCTGGTGCTGGGCGCGCCGGCCGACACCGACCTGGGTGGCCTGGACTCGGCCGACGACGTGGTCATGGACCGGGCGCTGTCGGCGCTCTACAACGCCGATGAGCAGTCCCCCGGCACGAAACGCTCTGCGGGCCTGGGTGGTTCGGCGCCGAGGGTGGCGCGCTGGCTCGGCGATATCCGCAGCTACTTCCCGTCGACGGTCGTGGAGGTGATGCAGCGTGACGCGGTGGAGCGGCTGCACCTGACCCAGTTGCTGCTGGAGCCCGAGTTGCTGGAAGCGGTGGAGCCGGATGTGCATCTGGTCGGCACACTGCTGAGCCTGAACCGGGTGATGCCCGAGACCACCCGCGCGACCGCCCGCACGGTGGTGGAGAAGGTGGTGCGCGACATCGAGAATCGGATCGCCGACCGCACGGTCGCGGCGGTCTCCGGCGCGCTGGACCGGGCCGCGCGCACCGCCCGCCCCCGGCTGCGCGACATCGACTGGGATCGCACCATCCGCCGCAACCTCGCGCACTACCTGCCCGAGCAGCGCACGGTGGTGCCGGAACGGCTGGTGGGTCACGGCCGCAAGGCCAAGACGGTGCGTCGCGACGTCGTGCTGGCGATCGACCAGTCCGGTTCGATGGCGTCGAGCGTCGTCTACGCCTCCGTCTTCGGCGCGGTACTGGCGTCGATGCGCTCACTGCGCACGTCGCTGGTGGTCTTCGACACGGCGGTGGTCGATCTCACCGAACATCTGCACGATCCGGTCGACGTGCTGTTCGGCACCCAACTCGGCGGCGGTACCGATATCAATCGCGCGATCGCCTACTGCCAGCAGTTGATCACCCGACCGGCCGAGACGTTGTTCGTGCTGATCTCCGACCTCTACGAGGGCGGCGTCCGTGACGAGATGCTGCGCCGGATCGCCACCGCGCGGGAGGCCGGGGTCCAGGTGCTGGTCCTGCTGGCCCTGTCCGACGACGGCGCGCCCGCCTACGATCACGACAACGCGGCGGCGCTGGACGCCCTCGGGGTACCCGCCTTCGCCTGCACCCCCGACGCCTTCCCGGAACTGCTCGCCGTCGCCCTCGGCCGCGGCGACGTGGCCGCCTGGGCACGCACCGGAATCCGTTGAGCAGACGCCGGATACGGAAGGAGGCGCCGCCCGCGGTATCGCACCGCACCGGCGACGCCTCACGTCACGACCGGGAACCCGGCATCCGCACCGGGAATCGGCGGTTCCGTCAGCCACCCACCATCAGGGTGAGCAGTTGCCCGGCCGCACCCATACCCTTGGTGGCCAGGTCGAGCACAACGGTGAGTACCTCCATGACCGATCTCCTGTCCGAGCATCGTTGGAACAGACAGTTGGAACAGGTTGAAGAGACAGCAGGCGGAATGCTACCGCCGCGACCCGGCCGGGCTCCGGCGCAGCGGAGCCCGGCGCGCCGTCTACAAGTCGGCGATGGCGGCCAGCGGCGGGGTCCGAGCCGCCCGGACCGCGGGCCACAGCGCGGCCAGCACCCCGACCACCCCGGCCCCGACCAGCATCAGCACGACCTGACTCCACGGCACCGCGATCGTGGCCAGCCCCAGATCACGCAACGTGCGCAGGAATCCGACGCCCAGCCCCAGCCCCAGGGCCACCCCGGCCACGGCGCCGAACACCGCGATGAGCATCGACTCCAGATAGATGGCCCGCCGCACCTGTGGTCGCAGGGCGCCGACCGCGCGCAGCATGCCGATCTCCCGGCGCCGCTCCACCACCGACAACGCCAGCGTATTGACGATGCCGAGGATCGCGATCACCACCGCCAGCGCCAGCAGCCCGTACAGGATCGCCAGCATGGTGTTGACCTGTTTGCCCTGCGCACCCTTGAATTCGTCGCGGTTCTCCACCTGCACCACCACGTAGGGCGCGGTCGCCTTCTCCAGACCGGTCCGCAGCGCCCCCAGGTCCGCGCCGGGAGTGGCGGTGATCAGCACCACCACATCGGTGCGGAACGCCACCGGCATCACCTGGTTGTACAGCGCCGGCGCCACCACCAGCGGCCCGAGCAGCTGGGTGTCCTTGTAGATCCCGGAGACGTTGAGCGTGAACTTCTTGTTGTCGACGCTGGTCAGCACCACACTGTCACCGGCGTGCCAATTCCGTTTCCCGGCTTCGGTTTCCGAGACCAGGATGTCGGTGTCGCCTAGGGTGCCGGTGCCGCGCCGGACGTCGTAGTTCAGCACCTGATTCATCGCGCCGTCGGGTGAGATGCCGGCGATCTGCTCGTCGCCCGCCTTCATCACCACACCTCGGAACGAGACGATATTCGCCACGCCCGCAACGGATTTCGATGCCTGAGCAGCGCCAGGGGGCACCCCGATCAACTGCGGCCCGGCCAGGATGTAGTCGGCCTTCACTCCCTTGTCGACCAGTTCGCCGACACTGGCCTTGGCCGACGAGCCGAGCATCCCGATCGCGGTGACCAGCATGAGCCCGAGGGTGAGCGCGAACGCGGTGGCGGCGGTCCGGCGCGGATTGCGCACCGCGTTGTTGCGCGCCATCCGGCCGATCGCCCCGAACGGCCGCACCAGCACCCCGATCACCCCGATCACCGGCCGCGACAGCGCGGGCGAGGCCAGCAGCACCGCGAGAATCAGTGCCAGCGCGCCGATTCCGACCACGATGGCGGCGTTACCACCGGTACCCCGCGACGCCGGGATCACCAGCGCCACCCCGGCCACCGCCAGTACCGCACCGGCGATGGTCCGCGTCCGCAGCGAATCGCCCACGGAGGCGAACTCTTCGCGCATGGCCTCGACCGGTGGGATCCGCGCCGCGCGCCGAGCGGGCGCGTACGCGCTGACCACCGTCACCAGCAGGCCCACACCCAGCGTGACCAGCACCGTCCGGGGCCGCACCTGCATGGTCCCGGTCGGCAGGCCCAGGTTGAAGGCATTGAGCAGCGCCGACAGCCCGAACGCCAGCCCGACGCCGCAGGCCAGGCCGATCAGGCTGCCGAGCAGGCCGATGACCGACGCCTCCGCCACGACGGAGCCGCCCACCTGTCCGCTGCTCGCCCCGATCGCCCGCAGCAGCGCCAACTCCCGCAGCCGTTGCGCGACGATCATCGAGAAGGTGTTGTAGATGATGAACGTGCCGACCAGCAGCGCGATGGCGCCGAAGGCGAGCAGGAAGTAGTTCACGAACTTCAGGGCCTGCGCGATCTGCTCCTTCAGGTCCGCACGGACCTGCGCGCCGTCGAGGACCTTGTCATCGGGCAGCGTCTTCGCGATCCGGTCGCGCAGCGCGTCGGCGCTCACCCCGGGCGCGGCCGCCAGATCGACGAAGGCGACGTGCTGCCCGTCGGTGAACAACTGCCGCGCCTGCGCGTCCTCGAACAGCAGGCCGATGTATCCGCCGGTGTCGGAGGGCAATTCGTAGATACCGCTGACGGTGACGTCGACGATGCCGTGCGAGGGCACCAGCACCTTGGCCTTGTCGCCGACGGTCAGCCCGGCCCGGTTCGCACCCCCGACATTGATCGCGACCTGGCCGTCGGCCGGCGGCGCCCCGGTGACGAACTTCTGTGGCGGCGACACCGCCTGTCCCGGCGGCAGATACGACTGCCCGAAGGTCGGCGCGCCACCGGTCTGCACCGCGTGCCCGTCCTTCAGCAGCACGGTCGGCCCCTGCACCGCGGGCGCCACCGCCCGCACGCCGCCGGTCGCGGCCAGCTTGCTCACCACGTCCAGCGGAATACCGAGCGACTGCCGTTCCTTCGGCTCCACCCGGACATCCACACCCTTGGCCTGATCGCCGAAGATGCCGTCGAAGGTGCTCTGCAGGGTGTCGGTGAACACGAAGGATCCGGCGATGAAGGCGGTGCCCAGCACGACCGACAGCAGGGTGAGTACCAGCCGTAGCTTGTGCGCGGCGAGATTGCGCAGAGTGACCTTGCGCATGGGCGAAGCGGCGACGCTCACTTCATCCGCTCCAGCACCGATTCGGCGGTCGGATCGCGCAGTTCGTCGACGATGTGGCCGTCGGCGAGGAACACCACCCGGTCGGCGTAGGACGCCGCATGCGGTTCGTGTGTGACGATCACCACGGTCTGCCCGAATTCGTCCACCGCCGCCCGCAGGATCGACAGCACCTCCGCCGAGGCGCGGGAGTCCAGATTTCCGGTGGGCTCGTCGCCGAAGACGATGTCGGGACGTCCGGCCAGCGCCCGCGCGCACGCCACCCGCTGCTGCTGCCCGCCGGACAGCTCGCTGGGCCGGTGGCCGAGGCGATCGCGCAGGCCCAGCCGCTCGATCACGGTGTCGAGCCACTGCTGGTCGGGTTTGCGGCCGGCGATGTCCAGCGGCAGGGTGATGTTCTCCAGCGCGGTCAGCGTGGGCACCAGGTTGAACGCCTGGAAGACGAAACCGATGCGGTCGCGGCGCAGCCGGGTCATCTGCTTGTCCGAGAGGCCGGTGAGCTCGGTGTCACCGATGTGGACCGAGCCGGAGGTGGCACTGTCCAATCCGGCCAGGCAGTGCATGAGGGTCGACTTGCCGGAGCCCGAGGGACCCATGATCGCGGTGAATTCGCGCTGTGCGAATTCGGCTGATACTTCGTCCAATGCCCGGACCTGAGTGTCTCCCGATCCGTACAGCTTCACCAGATTTGTCGCGCGGGCCGCGGCGGTGGTTGCGCCAACGGCAATTTCGGTGCCAAGAGCTTCGGCGGTCATGATCCCCAGTCTTCCGGCCGGTCGCCGTACGCGCCATCAGGGTTGTCCCCCAATCACGGGCGCGCACACCGCCGGGAGTTCGCCGTGCCGATCGTACGCCGCGGCATCCGTATGCTGGTCGCCATGGTTCTGCTCGTGCTGGCCCTGTTGACCGCCGTTGCCACGACGGTGCTCGTCCGCCGCGGTGTGTTGCGCTGGGCGGGCAGCCTGGCGCTGATCGCGGTCGCGATGCTGACCGCCGGCGTGGCCGAACTCACCGACAACGTGGTCGATCGCGACGGCGCCACCGGTATCGACACCACCACCATGAACTGGGTGGTCCCGCATCGCACCGGGTGGCTGACCCCGATCGCGAAGGCGATCAGCGATCTGGGCGACACCACCACCATGGCCGCGGTGGCCGCGGCCGCCTGCGCCTGGTTCGCCTACCGCCGGCGCTGGCCGCAACTGCTGCTGACCGGCACCGCGACGGCCGGCGCGGGCCTGATCGTCGTCACGCTGAAGGCCATCGTGGGCCGGCAACGGCCGCCGGTGGTGGACCGCCTGGTCACCGAGACCAACCAGTCGTATCCTTCCGGGCACACCCTCGGCTCCACCGTCGTCGTCGGCGTGCTGACCGCGCTGGTGATACTCGCGGTGCGGCGCCGGGCCGTGCAGATCGCGGTCGGGGTGACCGCCGCGGCCTTCGTCACGCTGGTGGGCCTGTCCCGGCTGTATCTGGGTGTGCACTGGCCGACCGACGTGCTGGCCGGCTGGGCGATCGGCACGCTGTGGGCGACGGTGTGCCTGGCCGCCTACCTGCGGCTGCGGCGCCCGGCTACGACCACCAGCGCGCAACCGGCCTGATCGATCCTCAGTTCCGGCGGTCGGGCGCCGGGTGGTGCACCAGCACCGAGGTCGAGGCCGCGCCCGGCGGCCGATGCGAGGACGAGGACTGGCTCTTGTTCGACATCGCGCCGATGACGGCCAGCACGATCAGCAGCAGGACCACCACCACCGCGATGATCCCGATGATCAACCCGCTGTTCGATTTCCGCCGCGGCGGCGGTACCGGCCGCGGCGGGTAGTAACTGCCCTGCTGTGGTTGGGGTTGCTGGTACCGCGGCGCCGACTGCTGGTATACCGGCTGCGGCGCCGGGGTCAGCGGGCGCGGGGGCTGCGGGATCGGGTTGCCCGGTCCGGTGGCCGGTCGCGGCGCGACCGGAGTACCCGGACCGGTGGCAGGCCGCGGGGCGACCGGCGTGCCCGGACCCGTGGCGGGCCGCGGCGCGACCTGATGCCCAGGACCGGTGCCGACCGGATGCCCAGGACCGGTGCCGGGCATGCCGATGGTCGGCATCGACGGCCCGGTGGACGGCCGCGGCGCCACCTGCATGTGTGGTGCGCTGGTGGGAGCGAAGGCCCGCCGGGCGGCGACCGCGAATTCGGCACAGGTGCCGAACCGTTCGTCCGGCCGCTTCGACATCGCCTTGATCAGCACGGCATCCAGCGCCGGCGGCAACCCGGACCGCACACTGCTCAACGGCGGTGGCGGCGACTGTAAGTGGCCGCGGATCACCGCGGCGGGGTTGGGCGCGGAGAACGGCCCGGTACCGGTGAGCAGCCAGAACAGACTGCACGCCAGCGAATATTGATCGGCGCGGCCGTCCAGCGACGCGCCGGTGAGCTGTTCCGGTGACGCGTAGGCCAGGGTCGCGGTGAAGGTACCGGTCTGGGTGAGATGGCCGCCGTCGTCGCGCAGCCGCGCGATACCGAAGTCGGTGAGATAGACCCGCTCGCCCTTACCGCCGGTGGACCGCGCGAGCAACATGTTGGCGGGCTTCACGTCCCGGTGCAGCACACCGTTGCGGTGCGCGTAGTCCAGCGCCTCGGCGACCTCGGCGATGATCTGCACCGCGCGCTCCGGCGGCAGCCGCTGCGGATCGACGCTGGCGCCGTCGATACCGTCGATGAACTGCATGGAGATCCACAGCTGCCCGTCTTCGAGGCCGCGATCGTAGACGGTGACGATGTTCGGATGATCCAGTTGCGCGACCAGATCCGCCTCACGCTCGAACCGCGCGCGAATCTCGTGATCGGACACCATCTCCCGGTTCAGCAGCTTGAGAGCCGTCATCCGGGGCAGGCGAGGGTGCTTCGCCAGGTACACCTGGCCCATGCCGCCCCGGCCGAGCAGCCGCTCGATGACATACCCTGCGAAAACGTCACCGTTGGCTTGCATCCCCGCTCCCAAATCCGGTGCCGCACCTCCGCAGCCGGTGCGCAGCAAATACCACACGAACAATTGACCGTCGTCACCGCCGACCGCCGAACACGGCAACCATACAACGCGTCCCGACCTTCGCGGGCAGTGGTCACCGTCCCCGACGGAACACCGCCGACCACCACCGTAGCGGCCGGCACCGACGGTCCGCGTCGACGAACCTTGGTACAAGCTGAAGACCCGCTGAGAACACCGTCGCCCGCCCGGAGCCGTTGCGCGCGCCGTTTTCGCATGTGGGAAGGCATTTTTCAGCGGTCCGGCCCGAACCACCGGCCGATTACGCTCGGATCGGGTCGTGCTCGCGACCCACGTCGACACCTCGCACAGGAAGTGTGAACATCATGCGGATTTCCAAGTTCCGGCTGGCCGTCGCCGGTGTCTGCGGAGCCCTGCTCTTCACCGGCATCGGCGCCGGCACGGCAGTGGCCCTGCAGCCCCATATGACCGCCGCCCGGGGCGACCTGCAGGCGGCCCACAGCGAACTCGAGCAGGCCATTCCCGACAAGGACGGCCATCGCGTCAACGCCATGAACCTGATCGACCAGGCCATCGCCGAGGTGAACCTCGGTATCGCCGCCGGCTCCTGACCTCCGGCCCCCGCTCCGGGGTTCGCTCGGAGCGGGGGTGACGATGTGTCGGTGCCACCCGATACGCTCCTGGCCATGATTGGTGCGCACCTGAGGCAGGACGAGGATCCCATCGGTTTCGCCGAGAAGCTCGGCGCCGAGGTCATCCAGCTGTTCGTGGTGGACCCGCAGAGCTGGGACAAACCGCAGCCGCACCCCCGGGCCGAGGAGATCAAGGCCAGCCCGATCCAGGTGGTGGTGCACTCCTCGTACCAGATCAACGTGGCCAGCACGAACAACCGGCTGCGCATGCCCTCGCGCAGCGCGGTGGCGCAGCAGGCGAAGGCCGCGGCCGACCTCGGTGCCTTCGGCCTGGTCGTGCACGGCGGCCACGTCCGCTCCGACGCCGAGATAGAGGCCGGAATCATCAACTGGCGCAAGCTTTTCGAGCGCCAGGAGGAGAAGGGCGGCTTCGCGGTCCCCATCATCGTGGAGAACACCGCAGGCGGAAATCACGCCATGGCACGGCATTTCGACTCGATCGGTCGGCTCTGGGAGGCGATCGGCGATTTCGGCGCGGGCTTCTGCCTGGACACCTGCCATGCCTGGGCCGGCGGGGAGGAACTGGTCGGCGTGGTCGACCGCATCAAGGCGATCACCGGCCGCATCGACCTGGTGCACCTGAATTCCTCACGCGACGAGTTCGATTCGGGTGCGGACCGGCACGCCAACTTCGCCGAAGGCACCATCGATCCTCAACTACTCGCCGAGGTGTGCCGCACCGCAGGCGCACCGGTCGTCCTGGAAACCCCGGCCGAGGGCCTCGCCGACGACCTCGCCTACCTGCGCGAACACCTCGGCTGAGCCCCGGCGGCCACCGGCTGGGCAGAAATGGCATCGCGGCCGACCCGTGCCACCACTGTGGCTGTGCCATCACCGCACCGCCGCCGGACGGTCACCCGCAGCACGGCCGAATCCGGCCACCCGACAGCAGCGCCGCCACCGCACGGCGGCCGGGCATCCCGTGGCGGGTGAGCCTTGCCGCACCACGACTGAGCCGTCACTAATGGCGCGGTTGAACCCCGCCGAGCTGCCGTCGAGTACTCGGCACCACGACGAAGCCGGTCCCCGCACCGCGTACTCGACTTTCACCGCGCTGTCGCGGCGATCCCGTCGCGCAATGCCGCACGGGCACGGTCGATCTCGGCCGCGCTCGCGGCGGAGCGCGGGAAATCGTCCGGGAGTTCGGCCAGCACCACTGCGACGATGTCGGCCCGGCGACGGTACCGTTCGCGCGGCGGCAGAGTGAACAGGGCGTTCACCAGGGCGTCGGCGCTCGCGAGATCGAAGACCGATTCCCAGGCGACGCGCTCGGGACCGAACCCGAAGCCGGAACCGCGCGAGCCGGATCGGGCACGGGCGGTGGCGTTCTCGTCGACCCGGCCGCCGCTCAGCACCACGCCGTAGTCGCGCGCCGCCACCGTCTCCGACACCACCCCGCGGCGCACATCGCGGGCCACCGCCTCCGAATCGCGATCGAAGGGATCACCGTAGCCACCCGC
Source organism: Nocardia sp. alder85J (assembly GCF_020176955.2). Taxonomy (GTDB): domain Bacteria; phylum Actinomycetota; class Actinomycetes; order Mycobacteriales; family Mycobacteriaceae; genus Nocardia. The sequence continues at coordinate 140,947 of NZ_JAIUCZ020000002.1, read as the reverse complement.
ACCCGACGTACACAGCGTGACGATGTCCCCGCGCCGCAGCGGCAGCACATCGACCTTGGCGACCGCGGAACCGTTGACCGACAGCCGAGCCGGTGCACCGGGTCCACCACCGGAGACACCCCACGGCCGGAAGCATTGCCGTTCCAGGCCGCGCGCGAGCAGCCGGGCACCGTCGTCGAGCACCCGGAAGCTCAGCTCCAGCCCGCAACCACCGCGCCAGCGCCCGGCACCGCCGGAGTCGGGAATCAGGCCGTAGCGCAGGATCTCCACGCCGATCTCGGTCTCGACGGTTTCGATCGGATTGTTGGACAGGTTGGAGATGCCGCTGTCGCGGCCGTCCACCCCGTCGGCGCCGAATCGGGCGCCGGTACCGCCGACCATCGGCTCCAGCACCTGCACGTTGTCGTGCTCCGCCACCACCACCGGGACGACCAGGCCGCTGGACGCCGCCGGAAGCACCTGCGGCGCGGCCAGTCCGAGCGCACCCCCGAGTGCGTCGTTGACCCGGGACGCCGTGGCGTGCCGGACACCCACCGCCGCCGGTCGCACGGCGTTGACGACACTGCCTTCCGGAGCGTGCACGCTGATCGGCCGCACCAGGCCCGCGTTCAGGGCGATCGTCGGGTCCAGGGTGCAGATCAGCGCGAGCACCCGCGTGGTGATCCACGCGTGCGGGCGGCCCAGGCTGGCGATGTTGAAGGCGGCGGCCACCTGCGGATCGGTGCCGGTGAAATCCAGATGCAGATCACCGCCGGCGAGAGTGGCGGTGACGGAGATACGCACCGGAATCCGGGACACCGCATCGTCGTCGAGGTAGTCGACGAATCGGAATTGCCCGTCGGCCAACGTCGCCAGCGCGGCGCGGGCCTTGGCGGCGGTGTACTCGACCACGTCGACCTGGGCGTCGAGCACGTCCCCGACACCGTGCCGCGCGACGATCGCCGCCAGCCCGCCGCGTCCGGTCCGCAGCGCCGCCAGCATGGCCTGAAGATCGCCCCGGTTGGCGTCGGGCGTGCGGGTGTTGGCCGCCAGCAGGCGTTCCACCGCCTCGTCGGGCACCCCCGCGCGGACCAGTTTCACCGGCGGGATCTGCAAACCCTCCTGGAAGATCTCGTCGTTGGTGGGCGACAGACTGCTCGGCACCCGGCCCCCGATATCCGAGCAGTGGATGAAGGCCCAGCCGTATCCGATCAGCTCACCCTCGTGGAAATACGGCGCGATGAGCTGGATATCGGTCAGGTGCGTGGCCAGCCCGCCGGAGGTGAACGGATCGTTGGTGATGATCACATCGCCGGGTTCGAGCGGCCCCACGGCCGCCGCAGCGGTGGCGACATCCAATCCGACGAAACCGGACACCCCGATCCCGCGCGGATACGCGAAGAACCCGCCGTCGGGACCGGCCAGCGCACAACAGAAGTCGGCGGTCTCCTTCACGTACAGCGACCGGCTGGTGCGTTGCAGGGTCAGGCACATCTCCTCGGCGAGCGCGGCGAACTTGTTCCCGACGATCTCCAGGGTGACCGGATCGAGTTTCATCGCCGCACCCGCAGATTGCCGAATTCGTCCACGGTCACCGTCCAGCCTCCCGGCACGACCACGGTGGTGTCCTCCTGTTCCACGATGGCGGGACCATCGAATCGATCCCCCGCCCGCAAGCCCGCCCGATGCAGAATCCGCGCGGAAACCCATTGCCCACCCAGGAATGCCGGCCGCGTTGCCGCGGGGACGGCTGTCTCGGGGCGGGCGGCCACGCCACCGGACGTCGCCCGCGGCAACGCCGTGACCAGCGGCCCGACCACCGTCAATCGCGCTGTCCCCACACGAATCGGCGTCTGTGGATCCCGAAAGCCGTACAGCCGTTCGTGTTCGGTGTGCAGCGCCGCGCTCACCGCGTCCACGGTCAATACGTCCAGCGGCACCCGTAGTTCGAAGGCTTGGCCGTGGTAGCTCAGATCCGCCGAGACGGTAAGGCGCGGCTCGCCGGTGGCGACCCCTTGTTCGGCAAGCCAGGTCCGGGCCTGCTGCTCCAGGTCGGCGACGATCTCGCGCAACCGGGCGATCCCCGCCTCGTCCAGCGGCCGCCGCAGGCTGCGGGCGAAGTCGCGGCGCAGGTCGGCGGTCGCCGCGCCTTGGGCGCAGAAGGTGGCGGCGGCGGGCGGTACGACGATCTCGGTGATGCCGACCTCCTCGGCGAGCGCCGCGGCATGGGTCGGACCGGCGCCGCCGAATGGCACCAGGGTGAATTCGGCGGGATCGAAACCGCGCTGTACCAGCACTTTCCGCAATTCGACGGCCATACCCGCGGTGGCGATCCGCAGCGCCGCGGCGGCGGTCGCCAGGCCGTCGAGCCCGAGCCCCGCGCCCACCTCCGTCAACACCCGGTCGGCAGCCGCCGCGTCCAGCGTCATCCGGCCGCCGAGAAAGCCTGTGGGCGAGAGCAATCCGGTACGCAGATAACAGTCGGTGACGGTCGGCCGGGTACCGCCACGCCCGTACGCGGCCGGACCCGGATCCGCGCCCGCACTGTCGGGACCGACCTTGAGCAGGCCCTGATCGTCGACCCGCACCACCGAACCGCCCCCGGCCCCGATGGCGTCGACCGCCACCACCGGCAGCACCAGCGGCAACCCGCCGATCGTGGTGCTGGTGGTGATCTCCGGAACCCCGGCCACGGCGACGGAGATATCGCTGCTGGTACCACCCATGTCGAAGGTCACCAACCGCGCGATGCCCGCCTCGGCGGCCAGCGCGGCCGCGGCGGTCACCCCGGACGCGGGCCCGGACAGCACCGTCTCCAGCGGACGATCCCCGGCGGCCCGCACACTGAGCGCACCGCCGTTGGATCCGGTGATCGTCACCGGGGCCGTGATGCCGAGTTCGGCCAGCCGCTGTTCCAGCCGGGCGAAATAGGCGTGCATCAACGGCTGGATGTAGGCGTTCATACAGGTGACGAGGGTGCGCTCGTATTCGCGCACCTCCGGCCACACCGTCGCCGACGCCGCGACCTCGGTGCCGGGCAGCAGCTCCGCCAGCCGCGCGGCCACCCCGGCCTCGAATCCCGGATCGGTGTGCGCGTGCAGCACCACGACCGCGACGGCATCCGCGTCGATCCCGGCGGCGGCCGCGGCCAATTCGGCATCGGAGGGGATGCGGGCCGCCGTCCCGTCCGGCCGCAGCCGGGCGGGCAACTCCACCACCGCTTCCCGCGGCACCAGCGGCTCCTCCTTGGCCGCGTGCAGGTCGAACGACGACGGCATCCGGCTGCGCCCGATCTCCAGAATGTCGCGATAGCCCTCGGTGACCGCCAGCGCCAGCCGGGCGCCGCGCCGCTGGATGATGGTGTTGAGCCCGATGGTCGTGCCGTGCGCGATCGCACCGAATTCACCGGGCGCGATACCCGCCCGCGCGGCGATGGCCGCCAGCCCCCGGGCGACGGCAACGGTCGGATCGCCGGGCGTGCTGGGCTCCTTGTGGTGCAGCACCCGATCGGGTAGCACCAGCACGAAATCGGTGAAGGTCCCGCCGACGTCGATACCGGCACGCGCCGCGATCGAGGGATCGGCGATCGGTCGAGAGGTCACAACAGCTCCGACAGACGTACGAACCGTTCCAGCACCAGCATCACGACGACACTGATGAGCAACAGCAGGGTGGACACCGCCGCGACCGAGGGATCCAGCTCGAACTGGACCGCCGAATAGATCCGCAGCGGCACGGTGGTGGTGTTGGCCCCGGCGACCAGCGCGGTGATCGCCACCTCCCCCAGCGAGGTCACCGCGGCGAAGACGGCCCCGGCGATGATGCCCGGCCGCAACAGCGGCAGTGTCACCGTCCGGAACACCCGGGCCCGCCCGGCGCCCAGGCTCGCGGCCGCCCGTTCCAGCGTCGGATCCAGTCCGGCGGCGCTGACCAGCGTCGCGCGCACCACGTACGGCAGCGCGATGAGCGAATGCGCCAGCCACAGGCCGGTGATCGTATTGGTCAACCGCAGCCCTTGCAGGTAGTACAGCAGCCCGAGCGCGACGATGATCTCCGGAACCAGCAAGGGGCTCAACGCGATTCCGGACAGCACCCCGCGCCCCGGGAAGCTGCCGCGCGCCAGCCCGTAGGCGGCCGCGGTGCCCAGCAGCACCGTGGTGATCACCACCGACACCAGCAGCAGCCCGGACAGCTGGAACGACACCAGCCAGTCCCGCGACGAGAGCACCGACGAGTACCAGCGCAACGAGAAGCCGCTGGGCGGGAACGCGACCGAATCCGCGGCGTTGAACGACGCCACCACCAGCACCACCAGCGGCGCCAGCAGGAAGACGAAGACCAGTGCGACGGCGATCCGGCCGCAGATCACGGCCGCCCGGCGTCCCGCGGCCGACCACCGGCTAGCCATGGAGCCTCCGCGCCCACAGTTGCAACCCGCCGCCGAAGACGGCCGTGCAGATCCCGGTCAGCATCAGCAATACGAAACTCAGCGCCGCCGCCATCGGATAGTCGTATACGCTCGAAACCTGGTCGTAGATCCGGATTCCGGCCAGCGGCTGATTGGTGCCGCCGATCAGTCGCGGCGTGATGTAGATACCCATCGACAACGCGAATACGATCAGCACCCCCGCCGCGATGCCCGGCAGGCTCAACGGCACGGTGACCCGCCAGAAGGTGCGCACCGGCCCCGCTCCCAGCGACAGCGACGCCCGGGTGAGATTCGGTTCGATGCCGCGCAGCGCCGTGGTGAGCGGGATGATCGCGAACGGCAGCAGTACGTGGGTCACCGAGACGACCACCGCGAGGGTGCTGCCCAGCAGATGCGCCGGCTGCGACCGCAGCCCCGACCCGACCAGGATCCGGTTGACCAACCCGTTGCCGGACAACAGGATCGACCAGCCGTAACTGCGCACGACCACGCTGGTCAGCAGCGGTGAGACCACCACCAGCAGCAACAGGGTACGCAGCACGCCCGGCCGCCGATGCGCCAGCACGTAGGCGGCGGGATAGCCGAGCACCAGGCACAACACCGTCACCACCAGCGCCACGTACACACTGTGCACCAGCGCCTGGGAGAAGAAGGATTCGGTGAACACCCGCCGGTACTGCCCGGTGGTGAAACCGGACTGCGCCTGCCCGTATTCGTCCACCGGCCGGAAGCTCATGATCAACATCCGGATCATCGGCAGCACGAGCATCAGCACCAGGAAGATCAGCGCGGGCAGTACCAGCGCCGCACCCCGCCACCGGCCGGACCCGGTCTCACCCGAGGACGATGACATCGTCGTCCTCCCAGCTCACCGTCACCACACTGCCCACCTCGGGCGCGTGTTCCGCCCGTGCGGTCAGGTGCGGGCCACCGGCCGGTTCGAGTTCGAGCTGCCAGCCGTCGCCGAGGAAGGAGCGCAGCCGCACCGTCGCCCGCGGCCATCCTGCGGCGGCGCCCAGCCGGATCCGCTCGGGCCGCACGGCGACGGTCAGCGCACCGGATGCCGAGCCGCGCCAGGGGATGCGCACCTCGCCGACGGTCAGTACGCCGTCGGCGGCGACACCGTCGAGTACGTTTGCCGCGCCGAGGAATTCGGCCACGAACCGGGTGGCCGGCGCCCGGTACACCGTCTCCGGCGTGCCGACCTGTTCGACCCGGCCCGCGTTCATGACCGCGATGCGATCGGACAGTGACAGCGCCTCTTCCTGGTCGTGCGTCACGAACACCATCGTGATGCCGAGCCGTTGTTGCAGGGCCCGCAGTTCGATCCGCATCTCGCGGCGCAGTTTCGCGTCCAGGTTGGACAGCGGTTCGTCGAGCAGGACCAGCTCGGGCCGGATCGCCAGCGCCCGCGCGACGGCCACCCGTTGCTGCTGCCCGCCGGACAGCTGACGCGGACGGCGATTCGCGTACCCGGCGAGGTCGACCAGCCGCAGCGCCTCCTCGACCCGTTGCGCGCGTTCGGCTTTCGGAACGCGCCTCACCTTCAAGCCGTAGGCGACATTGTCGGCGACGCTCAGATGCGGGAACAACGCGTAGTTCTGGAACACCAGCCCCAGCCCGCGCCGATGCGGCGGCACGCCGGTGAGGTCCGCCCCCGCCAGCCGGATCGTGCCGGAGTCGGGGCGGACGAAGCCGGCGAGTGTGTTCAGCAGGGTGGTCTTCCCGCAGCCGCTGGGCCCGAGCACCGACAGGAATTCGCCCCGCGCCACGGTCAGCCGGTCCACGTTCAGGACGCCGTGCCCGTCGTAACCCGCGGTCAGACCGGCGATCTCGAGATGATCGCCGGTCCGCACCGCTGCCTCGTGGTGCTCGCTCACCCGAAGATCTGGTTCCATCGCTGCTGCCAGCGGTTCAGGTTCGGCGTGGCGGTGTTGTAGTCGACCCAGGTGAAGGTCTTGTACACGTCCTCGCCGTGCTTGATCTTGGCGTCGAAATCGGCACTGTAGGTGATGGTGTTGTTGCCCGCACCGTAGAAGGTGGCCTCCGCGAACGGTTTCTGATGCGCCGCGGCGGTCAGGTAGTTCAGGAACTTGTACACCTGGTCGGAGTGGGTGGTGCCCGCGGGTACATAGTAGGAGGTGAGCGCGCCCACCGCGCCCGAGGCCGGGTAGGTGAACCCGATCGGCTGACCGGCCTTCGACATGGCCAGCGCCCGCCCGTCCCAGTACGGCACCAGCCAGGCGTCACCGTTCTGCACGGCGGTCGCGACACTGCCCGCATCGGCGGGGAACGACGACACGCAGTTCTTCAGTTTCGCCAGTTCGGTGAAGGCCCGGTCGACGGCGGCCGGATCGGCCAGCGTGCCGCCCAGGCTGTGCACCAGCGCCGAGAAGAACTGCATGCCGGCGTTGTAGGTGAGCGGCGCCAGCGCGATGTGCCCGCAGTAGGCGGGGTTGAAGACGTCCTTCCAGTCCGTCGGCGGCGTGCTGATCTTGTCGGTGCGATACAGCCAGCCCAGCGATCCGGTGGTCAGCGGGGCGCCGTAGGCCTTGCCGTCGACGACGGACTGCTGGATCAGCGTGTTCGACAACTGATTCCAGGCCGGGATCTTGCCGGTGTCCAGCGGTTGCAGCAGATTGCCGCCGACCGCCGCGCGCACCGACTCCGAGGTGAACGCCACCAGATCGAACGGCGGATTCTTACCGCCCGCGGCGCGCAGTTTGGTCAGCCAGTCCGCGTCCGCGCCGAGCACCAGGTTCACCTTGATGCCGGTGTCCTGCTCGAAGGGTGCCACGAATGCCGACGTGAAAGCCTCGCTCCAGGCGCCGGCGAAGGCCGTCACCGTGATGGCGCCGCCGGAATCGCCACTGCCGCCGGTACTTCCGGTATTCACCGAACAGGCCGCAGCGAACAGTGCTGTCGTCGCGGCCAGGATCGCGCCTACGCGCTTGAACATCATGCCTCGTCCTCGGGCCGAAGGGACCCTCGCGTGCCGGGTCCGTGGTTGCCGTACTCGAAAATAACACCGATCGGTCTGATCGGAATTCTCAGATGTCTACCCACGGAGTATCAGAACCACCCCGAACCGCGCTCCGCCACTACGGTTTCCGCTGGTGAGAGGTCTGTGAACCGATTCGGCCGACAGCCCCGCCGGGATTACGATCCAGCTGACGGTAATCCTGGCCCGCGGCCGCCGCTCGGTGGTGTGCTCGACGGCGGCACTACCCCCGATCGAAAGGGCCCTCATGTCTGTCGAATCCGCCACCGAGACGTTCGGTGTCGTCAAACTCGGCCAATACATCGGCGCCCGCATCGAGGGCGTGCGGCTCGGGGGCGACCTCGAACCCGAGACGGTGGCGGGTATCCGCGCCGCGCTCAACGAGCACAAGGTGATCTTCTTCCGCGGCCAGCACCATCTGAGCGAGGACGGGCAGTACGAGTTCGCCCGGCTGCTCGGCACTCCCACCACACCGCATCCGACGGTGAAGTCCCACGGCGTGAAGTCCTTGGCCATCGATTCCCAGCACGGCCGCGCCAACAGCTGGCACGCCGATGTCACCTTCGTGGACCGGCCGCCGAAGGCGTCGATCCTGCGCGCGGTGGAACTGCCCAGCTACGGCGGCTCGACCACCTGGGCGTCGACGGTGGCCGCGTACAACGCGCTGCCGGAACCGCTGAAGCGGCTGGCCGAATCGCTGCGCGCCCGGCACACCAACCAATACGACTACGCGGCCCGGCACGCGGTGGAGCAGCGGTTGCAGGCGGTGCCGGAGGAGTTCGCCGGCAATGTGCAGGCCTACCGGGACGAGTTCGTCTCGACCAACTACGAGACCGAACATCCGGTGGTCCGGGTGCATCCCGAGACCGGTGAACGCGCCCTGCTGCTGGGTCATTTCGTCGCCGATTTCATCGGCCTGTCCAGCACCGAGTCGCAGACCCTGTACAAGCTGTTCCAGGACCGGGTGATCAAGCTCGAGCACACCGCGCGGTGGAACTGGGAGCTCGGCGACGTGGCGATCTGGGACAACCGCTCCACCCAGCACTACGCGATCGATGACTACGACGCCCGCGAGCACCGCAAGCTGACCCGGATCACGCTGGCCGGCGACATCCCGGTGGGCATCGACGGCACGCCGAGCAGGATCATCGTCGGCGATGCCACCGACTACTCGATCGTCGAAGACGTGGCCGCGGCGGCCTGAGCGCCGACCGCGACCGCACCGACCGCGGGCCGTCCGCGGCAGCGGCAGGGAACCCGGGACACGGCGCCGATACCCGTCCTCACCTCGGCCGGTCCCGGGTTCCCCGCTGTCGCCTCAGGCGGCGGCCGGCTGTCCGATCTTGAACAGCTCCAGCATATTTCCGCCCATGATCTTCGCCTTCTCCGGATCGGAGAGCCCGGTCAGTTCGTCTACGAAGCTGATCGGATCGCTCATGCCCTCCGGATGCGGCCAGTCCGAGCCGAAGACGACTCGGTCGGTGCCCATCTGCCGTGCGATGTCGACGAAGTTGTCCTCCCAGAACGGCGTGATGTAGGTGCAGCGCTTGAACGCCTCGACCGGATGCTCGGAGAACTCCTGCGGCATCTTCTTCCACACGCTCTCGAAGCCGTGGATCAGGTTCGGCACCCAGTCCGCGCCGTTCTCGATGGACAGCACCCGCAGGTCGGGGTTGCGCGAGAAGGCTCCGTGGCAGACCATCGCGCTCAGCGTGTCCTCGATCGGCCGATGCCCGACGGCCATCATGCGGAACGCGGTGGGCTTGAACGGCAGGTATTCACTGCCGCCCTCCCAGTCGTTGAGGTATTCCGCGTACCCGCTGTCGGAGGCGTGCATCGAGACGGGAATTCCGGCCTCGACGACCGCCTGCCAGAACGGATCGAATTCGGGCAGACCGGGTGACCGGCTGCCGCGGTAGCCGGGGACCGGCGCCGGCCGCACCAGCACCGTGCGCGCCCCACGCTCCAGACACCACTGGAGTTCCTCGAGCGCCCGATCGACGATCGGCAGCGTGATCACCGGGGTGGCGAAGATGCGGTTCTCGTAGTTGAAGGTCCAGGTCTCGTACATCCAGCGGTTGAGCGCGTGGATCACATCGTGAGTGAGCTCGGGGTCGTCCTTCATCCGCTCCTCGATCAGGCTGGCCAGCGTCGGGAACATCAGCGCGTGATCGAGGCCGAGTTCGTTCATCACCTCGAGCCGCGCCCCGGGCTCCCGGAAAGCCGCGATCGACTTCATCGGCTGGCCCATCACCTCGCGGAAACTCTTGCCGCCGCTACCGTGCCGGAAATACTCCTCCTGCGCACCGGGCCGGGCCACGACCTCGAAGGTCGGGTTGGGGATGTACTCGCTGATCTGCCCGCGCACCACGATCTTGGTGCGGTTGCGCACCTGCACGTAGTCGATCACGTGCTTGCGGTTGTCGGGCAGGAACTTGGTCAGCGCCTCCTGCGTCTCGTACATGTGGTTGTCGGCGTCGAACACCGGGAACGGGAGCTGGCGGGACGGCATGGTCGACCTCCGGAATATGCCGATTCGATTATCACGGCCGGGCAGATTCGCCGCGGGCCGCCCGCGCGGGGCGGCACCACCGGCGACGGGCGTCGCGGTTCACATCCGCGCACTCACTATCTACCGACCGTCGGTAGATAACTTAGAATGGCGGTGCACGGCCTGTCAATGCACCACCCCGGGCACCATCCCGGGCACCACCGGATCGCACGCCGACACGCCCGCACGCGGCTGCCCTAGGATCGGCCGCGGGACGAGAACGGAGCACACACGTGGCAGACCAGCGGGGACGCAACCGGCTCCCGGCGCAGTCGCGCCGGGCGCAGATCATGCAGGTAGCCACCGACCTGTTCGCCGCCGGCGCGTACGAGGACACCTCGATGGAGGCCATCGCGGAGAAGGTCGGCATCCGCAAGGCCTCGCTCTACTACTACTTCACCAGCAAGGACGACCTGCTGACGCAGATGCACAACGAGCGGGTCGAATCGATCGTCACGGCCCACAACACCCTGGTGTCGGCCGGAGAACTCGACCCCCGCACCCTGCTGCTGACCATGATGACCGACCTGGTCACCCTGGTCGGCAACCATCCGCGCCACCTGCGCCTGTTCTTCGAACGCGTCCGCGACCTACCCGGCGACCGCCGCGACCGCATCTCCGAACAGAGCAACCAGTACCGCCGCATGCTCGCCGCCGTACTCGACCGCGGCGTCGCCGAGGGCACCTTCGCGATCGCCGACACCAACCTCACCGCCCTGGCCATCCTGGGCATGTGCGATTCGGTGTACTACTGGTTCCGCCCCGACGGCCCCCGCACCGCCGAACAGATCGCGAAGTACTTCTACGACACCGTGATCCACGGCCTCGCGAAGACCTGAGCCGCCCTCACTCCCCCGCCTCCACCAGGTGCCGGGGTGCGGCCTGCCGCCACGAGTCCAGCACGATATCCCGCAACTCGTCCCGGTCCTCCAGCGCGGCCAGCCGCACCCGAACCCATGCGTTCCACGCCTCGTGCGCCGCGATCCAGAACTTCTGCGGCTCGGCAACCACCAGTTCGTCCCGGTCGACGATCGGACACCGCACCGCCATCGAGGTCTCCTCCTCCGGCAAGGTGAGGAACAACTTCCCCGCCACCCGGAAAATCGGCATACCCCAAGCGAATTGCTCCACCGTCTCCGGCAACGACAGCGCCAGCTGTCTGACATCGTTTCCGGTCACGCTCATACCGGGATCCTGCCAGGCCGCACCGACAGGTCCCGTACGAGCGGACCGGTCAGAGATGCCCGCGCCGACCGGACCGACGGCGTCACGCGTCCCGGGTTTGCAGATGCCCCGGCAGCACGCACACCGCGTCGAGTCCGAACACTCGATTGAGCCGCCCGAATCCCAGCCAGGAACCCAGGCACATGGTGAGCTCCACCGCCTGCCGCTGCGAGTAGCTCGCCAGGAATCGATCCCAGAACTCGTCGTCGATGCCGTGGTGATCGAGCGCGTACCGCTCCGCGTACTCGGCCGCCAGCCGGGTCCGGTCGTCGAACAGATCCGTTGTGCGCCAATCGGATACCGCCATCGCGAACTCGGGCTCCACCGTCACCCCGGCCCGCTCGGTGCGCCAGTCCTGACAGAACAGGCATCCGTTGATCTGCGCGATCCGCAGCCGGGCAGCCTCGAACTCGCGCAGTCCGAGGGTGCTGTGCGAGTACACGGCCATCGCGAATTTGCCCGCGGCAGGACCGATTCCGGGGACCATCTCACCCCAGACGTACTCGATCGGGTCCCGCCCCTCGGGCACATCGATGATCATGTCCTGCTCCTTCCGAAGATGCCGACCGGTGGTGGCACCGGAACGTCGAGCGCGTCGTAGACTCCGGGCTCCGCCTCCACCAGCCATGCGATCGCCCCCACGAGACGCCCCACCGCCGTGGCGTTTCCGCCGGCCGACCGGCTGCCGCCCTCGTCCTCGGCGGTGACGGTCACCTCGATCCGCGGCCGCCCCTCGATGATCACCCGATGCGCCCCGTCCCCGTCCGGCGGCACCGGCCAGTCCGGCGCGCAACCCGGATCGATGCGGGTGACATGCTCGATCACCAGCCGCGGCACCCCGTCGACGATCCCCTGCACCTCGAACCGCACGGCTCCCTGTGTGCCGGAAGCGAATTCCCCCATCCGCTCGGTGACGACGGTGCGCTCCAGGGCACGTCGCTCCAGCGTCTCCCGGATCTCGTCCAGCGGCGCCCCCAGTGCCCGCGCCAGCAACCGAATCTGCCCGCCCCACACCATGGTCGGGACGCCCGCGGCGAGCATCGGCGGCTCGTAGTCCATCGGCTGCCCCATCCCGACCAGGTAGCGCACCGAATCCGGCTGATCGTAGGTGGTGTAGTCGAAGATCTCCTGGCACCGGATCACCTCGATCGCTCCGCCGAGCCCGCTGAGCAGCAGCGGCAGCACATCATTGCCCCAGCCGGGATCCACCCCCGACACGAACAGCGACCCGCCGCCGGCCGCGATCGCCGTCAGCACCCGCTCCCGCTCCGCGTCCGGCGCGCCGTGCCGGTCGTAGAAGGCGTACAGCGCGGGCGTCACCACCACGGCCCCGGCCCGGATCGCCGCGATCACATCGTCCAGCGCCGCCTCGGGCCGGATGTCACCGGAGGCCGCGTACACCACCGCCACCGGCCCCGCCCGCAGCACGGCCTCGACGTCATCCGTCGCGAGCACACCCAATTCCATTCCCACACCGGCCAATTCACCCGCATCCCGCCCGACCTTGGCGGGATCGTGCACGAGTACGGCGGCCAGCGACAACGCCGGATGCGCCGCCACCGCGCGAATCGCGGCCCGGCCGACATTGCCGGTGCCCCAGACAACCGTGGGGATCATCGACCGAATGTAGCAAGCGCTTGGTAGAGAAACCTCAAAATGGGCTGATCACCCCCCAACTCGGCCCGCCGAGCCCCCCGAAAGCTGGCGAACCCATGAACTTCAACTTCGCGAAGGAGACCATCGAACACGTGTTGCCGCAGCATCCAGGCCCAGATGTCCTGGCAGCGCCGGCCGCGGAGATCGCAGCGGGCCAGACTCCCGAGGATCTGAACGCCGAGCTGGTCCACTCCCTCGAAAACCTCGCCCTGAGCACATACAACGGGAAGCTCGGCAACCACGATTTCAGCCGTGAACGCGAGATACCGGGCGACAGCGGACTTGCGATGAACCGTTGGCTGTTGGCACCCGGCTCGGGGCAGTTGCGCGACCGAATGCTCACCGAGTACCGACTCTGCGGGGTGAACTGTGGAACGCGCGGTGGCCCGACCCGAACCGATGCGATCGAGGACTGACCAATCCCGAGCCGATTCCCGGCCTCGGATCGGCGCGCACAGCCGAGTACCCGACCGATGATGAAAGCTAAGTCAACATAGAAGACAGATCGGCAACCCGGTACATTGAATTCGATGTCAATGGGTCTCGGACCCTCCGCGCAAGAAGCCCGCCGGCGGAAGGAGGGTCGTGACCGAACCCGGCCCCAGGGTCAGCGCCGCGGAGATCTCGCGCATGGCAGGCGTCACCCGGGCCACCGTCAGCAACTGGCGTCGTCGGCACTCCGGCTTTCCCAAGCCGGTCGGTGGCAGCGAATCTCGGCCCGAGTTCGACCTGAACGCTGTCCAGGACTGGCTGAGCGGACACGGCAGCAACGCAACGGAGTCGCCGCCGACCGAACTCCGGATGCTCCTGCGCACAAGACAACCCGCAGATGTCGAACAGCTCATGGCGAAACTCCGCTACACCGATGAACATTGGTCGCTGCGAGGCAGGCACGCCGACACCGCGCTCGTGCCGGTGATGGATCGGGTCACCGCTGTGGAAGGTCCTGTCGCGGTCCTCGACGCGCTGGCCGAACGAGCGCTGGAGGACACACCCACGACCGGCCTCTACCCGACCCCCACCGTCGTCGCCGAACTGATGGCGGCACTTGTGCCCTCCGCAGACACGGTGTTCGATCCAGCCTGCGGTGGCGGTGCACTGCTGTTGGCGGCGGCCCGAACCGGAGCCACCGAGCTGTACGGCCAGGACGTCCTGACCGCGCAAGCGCAGCGCTCCCGGCTGCGCATCCAGCTCGAGACCGGCCTGACGCCGACCGTGCACACCGGTGACAGTCTGTCGGCGGACGCCTTCCCGGACCTGAAAGCCGTTGCGGTCCTGTGCAATCCACCCTACGGGCAACGCGACTGGGGATCGAGCCGGTTGTCGTTCGACGACCGCTGGGATTTCGGCGTCCCACCGCGCGGAGAATCCGAACTCGCCTGGATACAACACGCGGTGACCCACCTCGCACCCGGCGGCACGGCGGTGATGCTGTTGCCCCCCGCCGTCGCGGATCGCGGCTCAGGACGCCGCATCCGGCTGGAATTACTGCGCAAGGGCGCGCTGCGCGCCGTGGTCGGCCTGCCGCCGGGAGTCGCGCAGCCGTGGCACATCGGCCTGCAACTGTGGCTGCTGCGCAACCCCGCAACAGATCCGCCCACCTCGGACACGGTCCTGTTCATCGATACGACCGGGCTACCGGGAACCGACTGGCCGAGCGCGTCCGAAGCCGTGATCGGCGCGTGGCGGGCATTCGACGTGACATCACCCGATGACGCGGTGATTCCGGGCGTAGCCGCGGTCGCCCGGGTGATGGACGTACTCGGCGACGAGGTCGATCTCACCCCCGCACGCTATGTACGGTCTGCGCTGGATCCCGAGACCGTCGCCATTGCCGTCTCGGATTGGATGGCCCGGCTGGCCGACCAGCTGAACCAGCTGCAATCGACCGTCGCCGCGCTGGGCGACTGGTCCACCGGCGCCGCACCGCAGCGGCGCGACGGCACCATCGCCGATTTCGCGAATGCCGATGCACTGCAATGGTTCCGCGCGACGCCTCCCGGCTCGGAGCACTCCCGCGACCCGCGGCGGATACTCACCGCAGCGGATATCGCCACGGGTGGGCCGCCATCCGGGAGTTTCACCACCACGCCGCCCGGTGACATCGTGGTGATCGAAACCGGGGACGTGCTCATCCCAGCGGTGCGCAGCGGCCGCACCGATGTTCGAGGCGCGCACGTAGCCGGGCCGAAAGAGGCTGGCGCGATCTGCGGCCCTCAGATCCACCTGCTGCGGACGAATCCCGACCGTCTGGACGCCTGGTTCCTGGCCGGGTTCGTCACCGGCGCAGACAACGTGACCGCTACCCGCACGGCCACCATCCGATTCGACCCCGGCCGCATCCGAATCCCTTTGGTGCCGTTGGAACAACAGCGACGGCACGGCACGGTGTTCCGGCAACTGCGAGAACTGCGCACCGCTGCGGCGCTGACCGACATGTATGCCGCAAAGGTCGCACAAGCGGTCACCTCAGGGCTCACCGCCGGAGTGTTGATGACGCCGACCGAGCCGCCTTGACCACTGGATCATTGACCGGCATCGCACATGCGAGTCCCGAACAGAACTTTCACCTCGCCGGTTTCCGGACCACCGGCTCGACGGTCTGCACATCGAAGACTGCCGGGGCGGCGGCCGTACCCGACGTCGTCGGGTGAATGCGCGTGATGCACTGGACATCCTGTGCACCAACGGCTTCGGGAATGTGCTGCCGGTCGGCGAGGGCGGCAAGATGGTACTGATGCCGTCGCACTGGACCGTGACCTCGATCTCTCCTGCGGCCGGATCGCTGGTCGACCCCACCACCGAGATCGATATCCGCTGCCGGAAATACACGAACATCCCGGGTCATCGACCGACAGTTCGGGACACGAGCAACCGGATGGTGTGGCAGCCAGTTTCGGAAATCCGCACTGAGCACTCCTGCGAATCACCCAGAGGTACTCGGCCCGATCCATTCGGGGAACTGCTGGGCTACCGGATGGTGTGGGGCGGTGTATCCAGATGGAGCCACCAAATAATTGTATTCAGGGTCCTTGGTGAAGCCGGGAAACTGTTGCTGATACCAAGGAATACACTCGGCCGGATAATCTCCCGCACCTGCAGTGCCTGTGATCGCCGCAATCTCCCAACTGCCGAATATGTCCCACTTGGGTGGCATTTGAGCTCGCGGATCGCTATAGGCCGGATCTCTGTTCGCTATTCCCGGCCGACCCTTGTCCCAAGTGTTGTTTTGGAGATCTATACGGATTCCGCCCCCGACAGTCCGGTCGTTCTCGCCGGGCAGTTGCGCAGGCCATATCGTATAGCTGCAAACTACAGCATCGATCTTCGTAGCGTTTACAACGAAACCTGTAATATGCAGGTATCTCGTGCCCGCTTGGAGCTTATCGAGCGATATGACCGGATGCTCGGACACGAACGATCTCGTCTTGAGGTCCGAAGTTCGTTCCACTTCATCGGCGAGAGCGGCGACCGCTTTAGCGTATCCAGGATAGGTTCCGCCGGTTCCGACGAATGCGGAGTAGTTCCCCGCTTCTTCTGTCGCACGAACCAATTCTGCCTCACGAGAAAACAGATCGATACCCGGATCGGCAGACCACACATTAGTGTAGGGCACACTCGGGTCGTGAGCACCAGCAGCAGGACCGGCAGGCTTTATCGACTGACCGGAGCAAGCAGCCAACACTATCCCGGCGGCCACAATCGGCACACTTCGGCCTTTAACGTCCTTGATTGTGCGGCGTTTGACCATCATTCTTCCTGTAGGGACCCGTGACATTATCGTATGCATTCTCGAGCGCGGAGCTGTGGCCATCCTGGGGTCCCAGTTGATTGAATAGCGTAGTGACCTGCTTGACTGGAGTCTGATCCGAGTCTAGAACCGGCATGGTCTGAATTTCATTCCACGATAGGATGTTACCATTGCTATCGAATAATTGACTGTATTTATGACGCAGGGATTCCGGAATATCCGAACTCGCAACCGAATTGTATGCCTGTTCGACAAAATTTGGAGGATTCAAGCCGATATCGTTGTTGACCGCCGATGGAGGGGCCCCGATAATTGCATTCTTGAGTGGATCTCCGCCGAGGCCCAACAGTTTTCCAACCTGATCGCCGACTACAGACTTTGCCGCGACACCATCGTACGTCGAATTGTATCCGGCAGATTTCGCAATCAGGTCGTAGGCGGCCTTCTTCTGGTTGTATGCATCTTGGGCAACCTTGCCGGCGTCGGTTACATGGGAACTGATCTCGTCACGCAGACCAGAATCGACCAATCCGTACAATTTCCCAGCTTTGTCGAGATGATCGGTTGCATGCGCATCGGATGGGTCCTGACCGTAGGAGACCTCAGCCTGAATTGCGTGCGCCATGGCCGCCGCATTGAAATTCTTACCGGCGACATCATCGGTGTCCATCAACGAAAAGATGTTCTTCGACCCCATCATGGTATTGTTGTCGGACGGATCAGTCCAGCTGTGCAGACCGGTGGCGTCTGTATACGTCACTCTGAACTCATCGGCCGTCGCGTTCGAGGTATTTGTCAAATCGTCTATGAACGGGGTCATACCGGCCGAGAGTGTCTGGAGCAGTTTGGGGTTCAAATCCCCGACTGTCTTGTGGTCGGTGTTGGGGATGTCGTAGAGCTTCCACTTGTCATTGCTGCCGGCGATATGAGCAGGCGCGTCGTCACCGGCAGCGAACTGGCCGACGGCACTCATGATGGCAGCTTGACGATGTGCGTCCACCGAACCGGCTTGGTAGTCACCGAAAGAGAACAGTTTCGACGCAGCATCACCCCCATCGGTCCATCGATGCGTGAGCACGTCGTGAAGAAACGGCTCATTGGGTTTCCCATTTGCGTCGACCACGAGGTTCTGTAGTGCCGCTTTGTCGTCCGCGACGGCCGCGAAGATGGGCTCAGTCAGACCTGTCCCGGTGTCACCGCGCCCGTCAACGGTGAAACCGATCTGGTTGTGCCCAGGATCCTGCTCATGATGAACCTGTGCCTCGAGATATCTCGCGCCGACATCGAGGACCTGCTTGTCGAGAGCGGTGCCGGCGCGATACCGCGGATCTGCCCCGCCGGCGAGTTTTGCGATGATCTGGTTGTCCTTGACGCCATTGAGCCTGACCTCCTCCACGAGCATCGTGGATCCGGGGGCCGGAGGGCGCTGGACGACATCGACCAGATCCGCCCGGGTCAGTGACTCCTCGATCTTCTTCGGCAACAGGTCCTGTCCCCCGCGATCGGGAATCCCGGGACCCCCTTTCACCGCCGGACCGATATTGCTGTTCGAGATCAGCTGGAGTGAATTCTCCAGGGCTGTCCGCGCATTGGGCGGAAGCTTGTCGACGACCGCTTGGATCTCTTCGGGACTCTTGTCGTCCATGGACCTGGACAGCTGGTTGAGATAGTCCATCTGTGCTACCGGAATAGCGACCGGTTTTCCGTTGTGCAGATCGGCGAGTTGCTGATCGGTGAGCGATCCGGCGTCGATGAGACGTTCGATCTCGACATCGGTCAGATGCGTGGGATCGGTGACCAGGTGCTTCCCGTCGTCCTTGCCTTGCGCACCGCCGAGTGACGCGGCAGAGGCGAAAGCCACCGACAGTGAGCTGCGGGTGAGTTGCAACGCGGCGTGTACTCCCTGGTCGGTGGCTACGGCAGCGTGGTACGCGGCTATCAGGTCCTTGTTCATCTGAGCGAGATCACGGGCGCTCCCCGAACCTATCACCGTCAGGCCCTCGGTCACCGACCAGCTCTTGTTGGCGCATTCATCGAGCAGCCCCCTCGCCTTGCGAAGCGCCTCACCGATTTGCGCCGCTCCGGTGCGAGCCTGCCCGGCCACTCCACCGAGCTTGTCCGCCAAGGCCTGTACGGTCCGGAGATCCCCGGAAGCACGGTCTTGAGCCGCCTCGGCGGCCTTGCCACGCCAGTACAGGTCATCGACCTTGGCGACCGCGTCGACATACTTCTGGTACACGCCTTCGAGACCGGTACCGATCTCCTCCCATTCCATGGCGTACTGCGCCAGAATCTGCGGGTCGGCCGTGCGCAACCAGGACAACGGCGTCGACATGGCCTATTCCCCCGGCTGCGCTGTCCACGAACCGGTTCCACCGTTGTAGGCCGCCACGAAATCGTCGTAGTTGCTGTCTTCCGCGTTCTTGAACTCGGTCACGCATGCGGTCATGACCGTGCCGGTCTCGTCCAACCGCTGTCTCGCGGTGGCCACCAGCGCCCCGTACACCAACTCCCGGGTGATCTCACCGGCGCCGGCCACGGACACCAACTGCGCCCCAGTGGTGTTCGGATCCGGCGCGTCTTTCGGCTTGATGGCAGCAACTTCCTGCGCGAACCCGTGCAGCGTTGACGCCAGCCTACCGAGAATGTCCAAGTCTACCGCGATGCCCATGAAATGGCCCCCAAAGCCGATGTCGGCGAACAGAACTCATCGACATCGGACCACCTGCACCCCGTCCGCTCGATTCGTAGACAGATTACTCTGGGTAACAGCTTCGAGCCACCCGGTGCATTCGAATCAGAGTGGAGCCATTCATGCCGGACACCGACCCCCCGCTCCTCAGCGGTGTGCAGACGCTGTCGCCCGAGGACGCCGATCTGTTCGAAATCGCCTGGCAGACACACATATCCACTGCGACTTCCGCCGACGGCGCGATCACCGTACAGGTCAGCGCCGATGGCACGATCCACCGCTGGGAGCTGAACGAGTCCTTCCGCAGCGCTGTCCCCGAGCAACTCATCGCTACCGTGATCGAACTGATCGGGCAAGCACGTGTCGCCGCAGGCAACGCGGTTCATTCCGAGTTCGGCTTGCGCCCACCCGTCGAAATCTCTACCAGCCGAGGCACAGTCGCTTCCGCGCCGTCGTCAACCCCCGGACCGACACCGACCATCGACAGCGACCACTGGGACGAGAACGAGGACTACCATCACCCCGGCGCATCTCGCGTCGCCGACGAAAGCGCCTGGTGAATTGTCCACCGACGCGGGCGTATGCCGACAGCTCAGCGCCGAGCGACAGCTACATTCGGCAGACCCGTATCCTCTTTGCGTCGGGGTAGCAACGCCGATACCTGCCGTCGGTCGCGCTGTGAAGACTTCACAGATGACGCGGAATTCCCGGGGCGAGTTCTGCGTGTCCGCGCCCAGCCCGGATCGCCTGAACTCCGCGGAGTTCGAGCGGAACCTGTTGCACAGAATCGTTATCCGATCACCGACAGCAGGTCCTCGATATCAGTAGCACCGGCCGATCCTCGACGGCCTTACGAGCTCGGATGCGAGCGCCGCTGCGCTCAGCGGCGGCGACGATGATCGAGGCCACCCCGTACCTCGACATTGTGCGGCTGCGCTGCGCGAACCCCGTCTTGGAGCGTACGCCGAATACGGAATTCAGCCAGTGATCTCGGTCTTGACAGCGATCTACCCGAGCCGATCGACACCACACTTTCCGCTATTTCTTCCGAGGAAGTGGTCGTGGTTCTGCACGACGAGGGCGAGGAAGGTCGGCTTTTCCGCATGCAATCCTGGTGACCTGAAGCTCCGTGAACTCCATACACTAGGATTGGGATTCGATGTACGGTCTGATGTGAAGGGTAGGGTGATGACCGGCCACGACACGACCCTCACAGCAGCGGACATCGCCAGGATGACGGGATACGGCCGTGCCGCCGTGAGCAATTGGCGGCGGCGCTATGCCGATTTCCCTCGTCCGGTGGGCGGTACGGCCGCCAGCCCCCAATTCTCCCTGGTCGAGGTGGAGCAGTGGCTCATTCGGACGGGGAAGAAGACTGATGTGTCCGACGAGGAGCGTATCTGGCAGCAGATCAGGTCCGAGACCGAGGACCTGCGGCTGGCCCGCGCGATCGCGGACATCGGCCACCGGATGGCCACCCAGCAGACCGAGGGCTCTGCACCTGCCCTGTTGCAGCAGCTGATCTCGAAACTCGGCGCCTCTCCCAGCTACGAATTCATCGTGGCGCGCTACCTCGAGGCCCATGCGCGCCGCGTCGCGGTCACTCCTGCCGAGACGGCAAGGTTGATGGTCCAGATAGCAGAAGTCGACGCCGCGTATGTCTTCGATCCCGCTTGCGGAGTCGGAACCTTGCTGAAAGCAGCCGCCGATGCAGGCGCGGGCTATCTGGCCGGCCAGGATCACGATGCCGACGCGGTTGCCATCGCTACTTCGCGCCTGTCACTGGCAGGCGGGAAAGCGGACTTTCGCCACGGAGATTCCCTACGCGAGAACTTGTTCGAGCAGGCCACGTTCGACGTCGCGGTGTGCGATCCGCCTTTCCGGGACCGATTCTGGGGATCCTCCGAGTTGTCGAGCGACCTACGCTGGGCCCATGGGCTGCCGCCCCGCGGGGAGCCGGAACTGGCGTGGGTACAGCATCTGCTCTGGCATCTCAAACCCGGCGGCAGAGCGGTCATCCTGCTCCCCGCAGCCGTCTCCGCCCGGACTTCGGGACGACGGATACGGGCAAGTCTCATTCGCGCCGGCGCATTACGCGCGGTCTTCGCCTTGTCCGCGGGGGCCGCTTCCGGCTCATCGGCCGCACCACACCTGTGGGTACTCAGGCAACCGGTCCAAGGCGACCCGCTACCCGCCCGAGTACTTCTGGCGGATGTAGCCGACAAACCGATCGGCCACGTCCTCGACCTGTGGCGCCGCTTCCTGGCCGAGCCCGAAACCGAGCTGCCGGTGGGATGCGCTGTTCCGCTCATTGTGCTACTCGACGACCGGGTGGATGTCACGCCCATCCGCTCCGAAGAGACTGCGGGACAAGGCAATCGGGAGTTATCAAAGTCCCGTTCGGAACTGAGCGGCCTTCTCGCCGAGGCCACCCGGGCCATTACGACGTCTTCGGATCTCGTGCCCGTTTCGGAGGTCGCGGCGACTGTCACTCTGGGCCAGCTGCTCCGTAGCGGAGCGCTCTCACTGTTTCAAACCCCGGCCCGGATGGAAGTCTCCAGCGGCGACCTACCCGTCTTGACCGTCACGGATATCGTTGCGGGGAGACCACCTTCGGGCTGGACGACCGATGCGCCGGGGCTGATCGTACTCGAACCCGGAGACATCGTGGTCAGTGTCACCCGTATCCAGACGGAGCCCCACGTCGTCACGACCGGTGGGGTCGCCGCCGGCCCGCAGCTGCAAGTGCTACGCCCGGAACCGGATCGACTCGACTCCGATTTTCTCGCTTGCTCGCTGCATGCTGCGTTGCGAGCGCGACCGGTTTCGTCCTCGGCAAGTTCCCGCTCCGAGCTGCACCGCACTCCCGTCGCGCTGCTCGCGATCGCGGATCAACGGAGTTATGGCGCTGCGTACCAACGGCTTCGGTCGGCTGCCCGAGCACTCCAGCAAGCCCGGGACCAGGGCGACCTTCTCATCACCCAGGGAATCAGCTGCCTGGCCGAAGGGACGCTACGCCCCAAAACCGACCATGAAGTGTGAATTATGTACACACGCAAAACAATCGATCTTACTGTGATTTGTTAGCTACAGTAGCAACTGTCGTATATGGCGGATGTGCCGATTTCCAGGTGAGGAGAGTTGTGACGGGCGCCGTTTCCGCCGGGGTCGAACCCGGGAAGCTCGTGCAAGTCCGAGGCGAGCGCTGGGTGGTCAGGGACGTCGACTCCCATGCCGCGAGCACCTTGGTCACTCTTCAGAGCGTGGAGGGTGATCGCTACGATGACACGCTCCAGGTGATTTGGGAGATCGAGCGGGATCCCATAGTTCTGCCCAGCGGCTCTCTCCCGGAAATCGGACCCGGCTCTTTCGATCGGCCGATCACCCTGCAAGCGTTCCTGGACGCCGTCCGCTGGTCGGCAGTGACGTCGGCGGATGTGAAGACCTTGCAAGCGCCGTTCCGCTCCGGCGTGGCGATCGAGGACTACCAGTTGGAGCCCGTGGCCCGCGCGCTGGACGCCCCCCGCGTCAACCTCCTTCTGGCCGACGACGTCGGCCTCGGCAAGACCATCGAAGCCGGGCTCGTCACCCAGGAGCTTCTGTTACGACAACGCGCCAAGCGGATCATGGTCGTGTGCCCGGCCGGGCTGACCACCAAGTGGAAAGCCGAGATGGCCGAGAAATTCGGTCTCGATTTCACGGTGATCGACTCGGAGCGCTGCGCCGAGGTGCGCCGCACGCACGGTAGTGCCGCAAATCCGTTCGAGGTGTTCGGTCAGAGCATCGTCAGCCTGCCCTGGCTGCGCGGCGCCAAGGCACAGCGGCTGCTGGACGAAATCCTCCCCGCCGACGGCCCGACCTATCCACGCACCTTCGATCTGCTCATCGTGGACGAGGCGCACCACATCGCGCCGGCGGCGCCCCAGCAGGTGTATGCCGTGGATTCCCAGCAGACCAAGCTGATTCGCCGCCTGGCCCCGCACTTCACCCACCGGCTGTTTCTGTCCGCCACCCCGCACAATGGTTATCAGGCCAGCTTCACCGCGCTGCTCGAAATCCTGGACGACCAGCGGTTCGCCCGCGGCGCCGCGCCGGATCGAAAGGCCGTGGACGACGTGGTCGTGCGGCGTCTCAAGCGGCAGATCGGCGATCAGTTCCCACCGCGTGACACCCAGGTGCTGTACGTCGACTATCCGGAAGCCGAACGCGAAATCCACGCCCTGCTCAACAGGTTCGCTGCCGCTCGGCGCACCCGGCTGAAGCAGACGAAAGGGCGCAAGGCCGCCGATCTGGTGACGCTGCTGTTGAAGAAGCGAATGTTCTCCAGCCCATACGCTTTCGCCCGGACCGTGCAGGCGTACTCCGAAACCCTTCGGACCAAGGGCACACGCCGGGTCGACGCGGCGGACCAATGGCTGGACGAATTCATGGACGACGTCGCCACTCTCGACGACGAAGCCCTGGACGAGGCGGAGACCGACGCGCTGTCCCGGACGACACCCCTCACCGACACCGACGACGACGAACTGGCCCTCCTCGCCCGGATGAAGGCGTGGGCCGACACCCACGAGGCTCAGCCGGATGCCAAGGCGGCGAAGCTCATCACCTATCTGCAGGCCTACTGCCGGCCCGACGGCCACACGTGGACCAACAATCGGATCATCATCTTCACCGAGTACCGCGACACCAAGAACTGGCTGCGCGACCTGCTGGCTGCCGAAGGGCTCGGCCATCCCTATGTCGCGGAACTCGACGGTTCGATGAACAACATGCAGCGCGAAGAGCTGCGATTGGCATTCCAGAAGGCGCCGAACGAGCACCCGGTACGGATCCTACTGGCCACCGACGCCGCCAGCGAGGGCATCGACCTGCAGAATCACTGCCACCGGCTGATCAACTACGACATCCCCTTCAACCCCAACAAGCTGGAACAGCGGATCGGCCGGATCGACCGGTACGGGCAGAAATATCCTCCGCTGATCTACCACTTCGTGGGCAGCGGTTTCGGCAGCAAAGTCGATCCGTACGAGGCGGACCTGGAGTTCCTGTCCCGGGTGGCCACCAAGGTCGCCCGCATGGAGGAGGACCTCGGTGCGGTGAATGCCGTACTGGCCGCGGCAATTCAGCGACGACTCACCGGTGGCGGCGATTACGACGTCGAATCCGCGGGCCGTACGAGCGCGGGCGCCGAACTGCCGCTCGAACGGAATGTCGGCGAACAGGTCCGCAAACTCCGCGAGAATGTGAAAGAGACTGTGGCAGAGCTGCGGATCACTCCGACCTCGGTCAAGCGGGTCGTCGACACCGCGCTGGAGGTGGCCCGGCAACTCCCGCTCCGCGACACGGTCGACCCGGACGAGATCTACGAGGTGCCGGACCTGACCGGTACCTGGCAGCGCGCCACCGAGGTGCTGCTCGAAAAGCTGCCGTCGGCAGGGCAATTGCCGCGGCGGCTGCCGGTGACCTTCGACCAGCAGGTAGCGAAGGATCGCGACGATGTCGTGCTCGCCCACCTCGGACATCCGCTGGTGGCGATGTCGACACATCTGTTGCGTACCGCGGTCTCCAACAGTGAGGTCAACCTGCACCGGGTCGCCGCCGTCGTGCACGACGACCCGAAGCTGGATAGCGTTCTGGCCGGCGCCTACTCCCGGTTCGTGCTCGTCGGCAGCGACGGCATCCGCCTGCACGAAGAGGTGCTGCACGCCGGCGGGTGGCTGCCGGGCACCGGCCGGTTCCGGCGCTGGGAAAACGTCCAGGATTTCGGCGCACTGCTGGACCGCGCCCTCACCGCGGGTTCCGCGGCCACCCCTCGGGTGCAGCAAATGCTGATCGACCGGTGGAACGCCACCAGCGCCCGAGACGGTCTCGACGGCGCCATCAACTGGCGAGCCCGCGACAAACAGCAGCAGTTGCTGCGCAAACTCGCGCAACGCCAGGAGGCCGAAGAAAAGCGAATCATCGCCAACCTCAGCCAGTTCGAGATATCGCTACGGGCTCAGTTGGCTCGCGGCGACGAGGGCGACGCCCTGTTCAGTCTGGCGTTCGCCGAGCGCAGCCGCGACGAATTGCGGCAGTACGAGCAGGATCGCAAGAATTGGCAACTGCGCCTGGAACAGCTGCCCGCCGAGCGGGATCGCGAGTTGGAGCAGATCGCCGCGCGCTATCGTGCTCCCCGGGTCCACGTCTTTCCGGTCGCAGTGATCTTCGTCGTCCCGTCCCATGAGGTGCAGTGACCATGGTTACCCGCTCGCCACGCCGCCCCGGATCGACCGAGTACGACCATCGCGACTGGCTCGCGCTCATCGACTACTCCGGACCGTTCTTGTCCGTCCCGGTGCTCAAACGGCATTTCAGCGCCGGCCTCGATCCCTTGGCGAAGCCCGAACGGGAGCGACTGCGCCGGGCCCATGCGACGATGCCCGGCCCCGAGTGGATCGATTACGTCCTGCGCGATCTGCTCGAGTGGGGCGACGCCCTGATCTCCGGCGGCCTGTCCGACCTTGCCGTCGCCTATCCGGAGCACGACACCGTCCTCACCCCGGACTTCGCGCTGCGTGACCCGTCCAGTGGCGAATTCCGGCTGCTCGGATTGATCTCCGACGGTTCCCCGACCCAGCGAATCAAGGATTCCGAGTGGTCGGCGACCCCCGCCGACCGGTTGATGAAGTTGTTGCGCCACCACAAGATCGAGCTCGGTCTGTGCACGGACGGACGCTGGTGGGCACTGCTGTGGTGCCCGGTCGCAGGTGGCGCGACGACGATCGCAGTCTTCGACTCCGTCAACTGGCAGGAGGCCGCGGAACGCGAAGTCGTCAAAGCGTTCCTGTCGATCCTGCGCCGGTCCCGCTTCTTCGCCGTACCCGAGGGGGAGACCCTCCCGGCACTACTCGCCGCCAGTATCGACAGCCAGGAGGAGCTGACCGAACAGCTCGGCGTCAATGTCCGCCGCGCCGTCGAACTTCTCGTCATGGCCGTGGGCCGCGCCAATACCAGGCAGCGCGAGACCGGGCATCCGGGATTCCTGTCCGGGGACGGCGGCGCGGGCCGGGTGACGGCCGAAGAGGTCTATCAGGGCGCCGTCGCGGTGATGATGCGAATCGTGTTCCTGCTCTTCGCCGAAGAACGCGGCCTGCTGCCCTCGGACAAGGAGCTGTACCGGAAGTCCTACAGCGTCGGCCCACTGCTGTCGGCACTACAGGACCGGGTACTCGCCGCCAGCGAAACCGAATTGGAGCACACATACGGCGCCTGGAACCGGCTGCTGGCCACCTTCAACGCGGTCTATCACGGCATCGACCATCCCGAACTGACGATGCACGCCCACGACGGCTCGATCTTCGACCCGCAGCGCTTCCCGTGGCTGCCCGCCACAATCGACGACCGGACGGTCCTGCACATGCTCCGCGCAGTGCAGGAGATCACGATCGGCAGAGGTAAGAATGCCGAGCTGCGCCGGCTGTCCTTCAACCAGCTCGACGTGGAACAGATCGGCTACGTGTACGAAGGTCTGCTCGCTTTCGAGGGCCGCTACGCCAACGAAACCGTCCTCGGCCTGATCGGAAAGCCCGGCCTGGAGGCCGAGGTGCCGCTGCGCTCGCTCATCGAGGCTCGCCGCGGCACCGACGCCGAATTCGCCGCGAAACTGGCGGCCGACTACCAGGTCGGCACTGTCACCGCGATCATGAAGAAACTCCAGCCGCTGCCGCCGCAGGAGCGCGAGATCGCGCGCGGACGGTTGCTCGCCGTCACCGGCAACGATCACGCTCTGGTCGAGCAACTGCTCCCCTTCGCCGGCCTGCTCCGCACCGACCTGCGCGAACAGCCGTACGTCATCCTCGCTGACGCACTGTACGTGACAGAGTCGGCGCTGCGCGGCAGCACCGGAACCCATTACACCCCAAAGTTTCTCGCCGAACAGGTCGTCGAGGGTGCGCTGGAGCCCCTGGTCTTCGACCCCGGCCCCCTGCAGACCGCGGCCACCACGCTGTGGAAGCCGGTCGATTCCGCGACGATCCTCTCCCTGAAGGTCGCCGATATCGCCGTGGGCTCGGCGGCATTCCTCGTCGCCGCCTGCCGCTACCTCGCCCGGCATCTGGTCGAAGCCTGGTCCCGCGAAGGCGATTCGCGCGCAGCCGATTACGTGACGCGGCCGAAGGAGAACGCGCTCGCCGACGACGCCGACCCCGTCGTCATCGACGCACGTCGGCAGATCATCGAACACTGCCTGTACGGGGCCGATATCAACCCGATGGCCGTGGAGATGGCCAAACTCTCGCTGTGGCTCGTATCCATGGATCCCGCAAGGCCTTTCACCTTCCTCGACGACCGGCTCGTCTGTGGTGACTCCCTGCTCGGCATCACCTCCGTCGACCAGATCGAGTGGATGCACCTCGATCCCGCCGCCGGTCGCCGCCTGTACGCCGACGACAAGGCGCTGTTCGATCTGACCGCCGGGATGCGCGGGCTCGTGGACGATTTGGCTCGGGACCGGAAGGCGCTCACCGAGCTGGACGGCTCGACCCTCAACGCTCTCGCCGAGAAGCGCCGCATCCTCGAGCAGACCACCGAGAAGGCGGCCCGCCTCGATCTGGCCGCAGACCTCGTCGTAGCCGCGGCGCTCGGGATGCGCGACGGTTCGCTGGATCGGGCTTCCGGACACGCTGTGCAGGCCGTCACCGCCTTCCTAGGTGACGGCGCCGGCCTGGATGGCAGCATCGCCTCCGACGAGGACCTGGCCCGGCGGGAAACCGCTCACAAACGGGCTCAGGAATGGCTGCGCACGGACTTGCCGGTCGGCGCGTTCACTCGGGATCCGCTGCATTGGCCGCTGGTATTCCCTGAGGTATTCGACCACGGGCGAGCCGGAGGCGGCTTCGACGCGATTATCGGAAACCCGCCGTTTCTCGGTGGAAAGAAGATCAGCGGCGCAGCTGGCGCAGCGTACAGAGAATTCCTTGTGCGAACGATTGCCGAGGGCACAAAAGGTAATGCCGACCTGATAGCATACTTTCTCTTGCGGACCCATGACATGCTGCATGATAACGGCCAAGTCGGGCTTATTGCCACCAATACTCTTGCCCAAGGCGACACCCGTGAAGTCGGCCTGGACCGCTTATGCGACTCCGGCGTCACCATTCGTCAGAGTGTCAAGAGCGCGCCCTGGCCGTCTCGCTCTGCCGTCCTAGAATACTGTGCCGTCTGGACTAGCAAACAGATCGTCAGTGACCAAGCAGATCGCCTCGCCGACGGCATCAGGGTCACTGGTATAACCTCGTCCTTGGACCCCAAATCTAGAATGACTGGCCAGCCTCATCGGCTTCACGCCAGCAGTGGTATCTCATACATCGGGTCGTACCTCCTCGGCCTTGGATTCATCATGGAGCCCAGTCGAGCCCAGGAGCTGATCAGCGAAGACCCGCGCAACGCGGATGTACTATTCCCCTACCTCAATGGCCAGGACCTCAATAACCGTCCTGACTTCTCGGGCTCCCGCTGGGTCATCAACTTTCATGACTGGACCGAAGACCGCGCCCGTACGTATGGTGACGTTTTTTCTATCGTCGAGCATAACGTTAAACCAGAACGACAGCGAATCAAGCCCGACGGTAGCTATGTGCTGCGAAGGCCGCTGCCAGCACGATACTGGATCTATGCCGACAAAAGACCGCTACTCTATAGAGAAATTGCAGGCATGGAGCGTGTTATCGCGATAACGCTGGTGAGCAAGACTGTGATGCCGGCAATGGTGCCTACTACGCAAGTCTTCGCTCACAAGCTCGGCGTGTTCGCCACAAATGACACGGCAATGCTGGCGTTGTTGAGCAGTGCACAGCATTACTGGTGGACTGCCAGTCGGAGTTCGACAATGAAGGCAGATATCAATTACTCACCATCAGACGTCTTCGAGACCTTACCGCTACCAGAACTCACCAACGAGCTGCGCACATCCGGCGACCGTCTGGACCAGCGGCGGCGCGAGGTCATGCTGACCCGGGATTCGGGCTTGACGAAAACTTACAACCTCGTGCACGCCCCAGCCTGTCAGGACCCCGACATCATCGAACTCCGCGAAATTCACCGCGATATAGATATGGCGACGTGTCTCGCTTATGGCTGGGACGATTTGACGGACAATCTCGGCCACGACCATCACGACCTCGGCCGGGAAACGCGCTACACTGTCGCCCCAGGCATTCAGCGCGAATTCATCGACCGGCTCCTCGAACTCAACCACGCCCGTTACGCCGCCGAGGTCGAAGCTGGCCTCCACGACAAGAAACAAAACAACAAGAAGGCCAACTTCCCTCGCAAGAAGATATCTGCTGAGCAAGGCGACCTCTTCTGATCAGCTGCTTCTGTTCACGATTCAGTTGATCGCCCGCCATACGACACCGCGATCTCCACTGCGCAGTGATTCCACGCGGCGATGAAGTTCGATGGCGGCCCGTGGCGCGCTCGGAGCGAGCCGGATATAGGAACCGAGCGAGTGGTATTCGGTGATATCCCGCAGCAATGGCCAGTCGGACCATTTGGGCAGGTCGTAACCGTAGGCGTTGACGAACTCGGCGCGGTCGGCGTGCGGGGTGTGGAAGTGCCGGGCAACGTGCCGACCAGATCGAGCTCGCGTGGCCCGAAACAAGCGTTGTCCCAGTCGATCAGCACCCACCGGCCGCCGTCCGGCACGACATTCTCGTCGTGTGCGTCGGCGTGCACCAGGCCCGGGCCGAGGGGAACCGGGTTGTGTCGAACGCTGCGATCAGCCCGCCGACCCGGGTACGAAGCCAGTCACCCTCCTGACTGGTCAACGCAGGTTCCGCCCGTGCCTGGTCGGCATCGAGCGCATCGCGTAATCGCCGCAGCGGCTGGTATTTCGGGAAGTCGAACGGCGGCGCCGGTCGCGCGTGAAGCTGCCGCACGAGGCGGGCAACGTCGGCGGCATCAGGCCGTTCCGAAGTGGGCCGGTACGGCCAGAATGTCGCCACCGCGGTACCGGTCAGCACCGACTGTTCGCCGGGCAGTGGGCACAGCCCGATCGGCTCGCTCGCGGTGGCCGCGAGCCATCGGGTGACAGTGATGCTCGTGGCGGCGCGGGTTCGCCGCAGGGACGTGTCCGACGCAAGCCGAACCACCACATCGCCGACCAGCCAGGCCGCATTCGACCGCCGATGCAGAAGCCGGGCATCATCTGCACTGAAACCGTATGCATGGCAAGTTTTTTCAAGTTCCGTCCGACCGGGAAGCGTGCTGTCGATCACCACCGGTCACACCGCCAGAGCGGCGGCGATGCCGGCTCGTAGCTCCGTCACTCCCGGTGCGCGCTGATGGCGTGCGGCGACAGCGTCCAGGTCGCGCAGGCGTGCGTAGCAGCGCTGTGAGGACAGCGAGGTGATCGCGGTGACGGCGTCGTGACCGACCGTACGGCGGAGTCGGTGTCGCCGGCTTGGAAGTGCGCGATGGTGACTGCGCTCATCGAATCAGCGAGCGCGGTCAACGGCGAGGGTCGGCAGGACCACGGCGCGGCTGGGCTCGTGCTCGGCCGGATGCTCCCGCACCGGAACGGTCAGTTGAGCAGCGGCGGACTCGGCGAATTCCGGATGTGTCAACGACAGCAGATACAGCGAATGCCTCTGCTGTGCAGCGATTTCGGCGCTGGTGACGAACCATGCCCACGGTGGTGTCGTGGCGGCGGTTGCCGCGGCGTAAAGGTCTCGGGATCCGGCGAGGGCTCTGTGTGTCGGTTCGGGTTGGCCGAGCGTGGCCCAGCACCACACGGTGACGGCGTGGATGTAGCCGGCGGTGATCTGCGATACCGGATGCCGTCGGCTGGTGGAGGTTGCCGCGGCCAGTCAGTGAAGGTCAGGGCGTCTTCCGCGCCGTCGACGGTTACCAGGTCGAGGTTCATATTCCCCCTCCCCCACCGAAGGTTTGGCCGGACTCGGACGACATCAACGACATTCCATAATCCCTCCGGGACGAGGCCGACCACCACCGCCATGCACCGCATTTCACACCGACAAGAGCCGAGAGCTCGATTGATGCGCGAACTCAGACCGGTGACCTTGCGGGAACAGAGATTCCGTCGTGGAAGATATCGGCGGCGCGGATCACCGTGAACTCCGGTCGTCCTTCCAGCCGCGCGATCGCCTTCATCCCAGGACTCGTCGAGCGACGGACGAAGTTCCAGTCCCCGATGAGGAACAGCGAGCGTTTGGCGCGTGTGATGGCGACATTGAGCAGCTTGGCCGCCGACACCTGACGGCGGTTGCCGTGCAGATCGGCCCCGGCCACCCAGCGGGCCTGGTTGGCATCCTGCATGAGATCGACGATCACCGTGTCGAATTGACGACCCTGGAAACGGTGCGAAGTGCCGCAGGGCATACCGTAACCGCGATCGCGAGCTTGCCCATCGGCGCGGCGGGCGTGCGCCCGGTAGGGGCACACCATGCCGATACTGCCGGCACCACGCCGACCGTAGAGCGGGTCGAGCAGCCGCAGCCCGAGCGGATGAACCCAGGACGAATCTTCCGGCCGCAGTTCCTGGCCGGGATGACCGGACGTATCGACGAACGTGATCACCGGATTCTCCACCAGCCCGGTCCAACTGGTGCGCAACAGCCCGTCGTAGCAGAACTCGTTGACGATATCGGCGATCACCGGCGGATACCGGTACTGGGTCCGCAACGCGATGCACCGCGGGTGGCTCGTGGCGGTGGCACGGTCATGGATGCCGAGCAGGGCGAAGATGTCGTCGCGTTGCCACGGCAACAGCCGCTGCTGCTCCTCACCGATCGCATCGTCAGTATCGGTGATCGGCGAATTCTGCAGGAAGTCACCGACAAAGGCCAGGCATCGATCGGCTTTCGACCCCGCGTAGACCAACTGCCCAATCTGCGCCGAGGCGGCCTCGTCGACGATGACTGTGTCGAATCGGCGGCCGGCCAGCTCACTCTGGGTGGTCAGCGCGGTGAGCGTGCAAGCGATGACCGGCGCCGTGTCCAGTAGTCGGCGTTTGGTATCGGCGTACTCGTCGTCGAGACGACGCTTTTCGTTGTCGAGTTCCTTCAGTTCGGCGTCCAGCCGGCCGCATTGCGCATTGAGGTCGTCGCGTTCGTCGATCAGGGCGAGGATGCCCTCGGCCTCCGCACGGGCGATGATCGAGTCGCGGCGTGGAACGGTTTCGGCAATGGCTCGAGCCTGCTCGATCTCGGTGCTCAGGCTGACGATCTCGTGCTTGAACCGGTTTCGCGCCTCGCCCATCTCCTCGGCCTGTTTCCACAGCATCTCGACCTGCTGTCGAGAACGGCCCGCCTCGATGATCAGGGCGTCATAATGCTCAACTTCGTTGTTTATCGCATCCAGGTCGACGCGAAGATCGTCGAGCATCGGTTCGTACTCGGCGATGTTTCTTCCGATTTCGGCTACCGCAGTCAACGTCCGCTCGAATTCGTCCCCGGCGTCCGGACTTGCTTGCACCGCACGCGACAAGGTGATCATTCGCCTGCGCAGTAATTCTTGTTCGTCGATCAGCTCGTCCACGAACGCCTGTTGGGTCTGCATGAACCGTTCGGCCTCTGTGCGACGCTGCAAGATGATGTCGCGTTGACCGAATAACAACGGCAACCGATCCGCTATGGTCAACCGGACCGAGGCGGCCTCGAGCACATCGCCAAGTCTCTCTTCGAGCCTATCCAGTTCGTCCGACATCTCTTCGAGCCGATTTGCCAGAGACTCGCATTTATCCGCGTATTCTCTTGCGACATAGGCTTTCTCGATCATATCGAGGTCGGCCTCGACGAGTCGGCGAATCACCGTGTCCAGTCGCCCGCGTACCGAATGCCTCTCATTGGCCCGCTGTCGATCGAGAATATCCCGGAGCCGCGCGACCCGATCGGTGATGACCGCCGCAGCCTTGTCCAACATCAGCCAGTCGTGTGCGACCACCTCGGGATCGGCCTTCTCGGGGCTCCCGACCCGCACGACACTACCGGCTTCGCTCACGACCGAGGCCAGATCCTTGACCACGTTGTCCACTGCGACGTGGGTATGCGAGGCGATCAGCACCGATCGCCCCCGGGCCAGAGCATCGGCCACAGCCTTCCCGATGACCGTCGTCTTGCCCGTCCCCGGTGGCCCCCACACCAGCCAGCCGCCACCGGCGGTCATCGCCGAAAAGGCTTGCGCCTGCTCGTTATTCACACCATCGACCGGCACGCTGTGTTCGAGACTCCGCGAAGTCCACAAATCGGCCACCCGGGGCGCACGAGTAGCCTTACGCAGGCACTCGAGGAGCTGACGCAGCAGATCGAGTTCCAAATCGTCGGAACACACCACGTGCACGCGGCGTATCGAACCCAACTCGTCGCGGATCTCGCGAGTCACATCCAGAACGATGCGACGACCTCTCGGCTCGTACTTCAGAAACACCGGAATCAATTGTGGCGCCGATCTTCTCGTGGTCTCGGCATCCTTCAGGAAGAACATCTGCTCCGACCAGCCCGCACGCGGCGGCTCCACGGTGTTCTCGACGATCAGCAGTCGCCGTTCGGGGATCTCCAGCGCAGTATTCGACACTGCCTTCACCTGTATGAGCTGCTGCCGCCGCCGAATAAGCGCCTCGACCCCGGCCACCGACCTCGCCTTGACCCAGTCCCACGGATCCTCGAAGCCCACCGGCGGCATCTGCCCCTGCGGCACAAGGTTATCGGCTGCACCCGATGTCCCATCCGACATGCGGACACCCTAGCCGAGCCCCCGCCCCCGCGACCCGGCTGCGTATGGCAGTCACCACCGGTGAAGGGAACAGATCTCCGGGTAGTCGGATCGAGAGCTGTGGCACCGAACCGCTATCCGATCGCCGACACCAGGGCCTGGATCTGCCGGGATCGATCGAGAAAGCTGTCGATGACGGACAAGACCTCGTCGGTATTCGACGCCACATGGACGTCCGGCTCGGTGGCCGTCTCCCGACCCCAGTCGGTGCCCTCCACTACGCCACGCATCAGGACCACAGGCCGGCCGTGCTCGACGGCCTTACGGGCATGGATCCGGGTGCCACTGCATTCGGTGGCCTCGACGATGACCGTCGCCAGGCTGTATCCCGACATCGTGCCGTTGCGCTGCGGGAACGTCGTCCGGTCATGGTGCTGCTCCGGCCAGAACTGCGAGAAGACGGCCCCCCGCTCGGCGATCTCCCGGCACAGGTCCCGATTCTGCGGCGGGAAGTGCTTGATCCCGGTGCCGAGAAACGCGACCGTACGGCCACCAGCCCGGATTGTGGCGTTGTGGGCCGCCGTGTCCACTCCGGTGGCCAGACCGGAGACGACGGTCAGCCCACGTTCGACCAGACCGACGGCCAGCGCCTCAGCCGCAGCACGGCCCACCGGACCGGCATTGCGTGATCCGACGATCGCTGCCCCGAGATCGTCGGCGAGAACCGTTCCGCGCGAGAACAACAGCGCCGGTCGGTCGAACACATCCAGAAGGCGGTTCGGGTAGCGCACGTCTCCCAGTGGAAGAACCTGGATGCCGTCGCGCTCCCATCCGGCAACCTCTCGGCGGGCCCGGTACAGGGCATCCGCTACCGGATTGTCGAATGATCCGAGCCGCTCGTGCAGTACAGACAGCGCGGTCTGTCCCTGCATCGTCGCCGATACCAATTCGCGGCCGGCCTTCTCGATGCCGCCGTGACGGAGTAGCGCGACCACCGCCGCAGCCTCAGCTCGGTCCTGCCCCACCATGGCCCGCAGCGTAATCTCTGAGCATCGCAGCGCAAAGCTCGAAACAACGGGCGGGTGGCCGACTCGGTGTGTATACCCAGTTCACACGAAGTTCGCGTGAACTGTCAGTGGGTGGGGTTAGTCTTGTTCGCATGATTCGAGGGGTAGGGAATTGGCATGTGCGACAGGAGATCCTATGACGCCGACGGTAGATGACGACGGCTCGCTGGAGCTGTTCGACGCCGGCCGACCCAAGCAGACGAAGCTGGATCTGTCGGCTTCCGCGGCGGCCGCCGGGTCGTCCCCCGAGACCGTCGTGCATCCGCTCGACGTTCCCCAGGTCTTCGAGGAAGCCGACTCGTACGAGGTCCGGGACGAACTGCAGAAGCTGATCGTCGACGATCTGCTGGGCCCGTGGGACGGGCCGCTCGAACAGCGGCGCCGGGGACCGCGCGACAGCTACATCGTGGGGATGCTGGGGCCCAAGCACCGTGCCGAGTCGGTGGTGCGCCAAGCCGACGAGGTACAGGATGCCGATGCCGGCGAGGGCGGCGGGGCCGAGCAGGAACTCCCGGAAATCACCTCACCACAGGCGCTGGGCCGGATCTGGGCGTCGTCGATGGGCTTGTCCTGCTGTGTTCCCGGTGACGTCGACGCGATCGTCGTCAAGGCCGAGTGGGGCTGGTATCACCAGCACGACCAGTTGGACGACGACGGTAAGAGCACCCGGGTGTGGGCCAGGGAACCATTCGAATACGAGCGAGAGCTCCGGCTCGATGCCGAACCGTCCTACGCGGTGCCGCTCACGGCCGACCACCCGGACCATCCGGGCATCTACCTCGCGGTGTCGGTGCGGCTCAACGGCGGCCGCACCGTGGTGGACATCGCCCTGGTGAACAGCCAGGACGAGCCCACCTCCAACAAGGACACCGCGTGGATATTCCAATCGCAGTTGACCGTGACCGCCCTCGACGGAGCCAGGGCCATATTTCTCCCGATCGACGATCCCGAGGATGGTCTGAAAGCAGTCGAAGGTGACCTGGAGGAGTTGCACCTACGCCTGCTCTATCGGAGCGAGCGCCGTTACGCGGCCGGGCGGAATATCGCCGTACACGCCGATGTCCGCGCCGACGAACGTCGCGCACACCGGCTGACGACCACCTGGGTTCCGACCTACGATGTGCCCGCCACCGTCGCGCCGTCCGGGCGAGGCACCGCGATGGAACACGTCGAACTGTCGATGGACGCGCTGGCCACAGCGACACCGGAGGTACTGGAGCGAGGGCTGCGGCCACTCGTCGACGAGTACGCGGCCTGGCTGGATCTCCGTGCAGCAGAGATCGACAGCGTGCCCGAGGCACTGAAGCCCGCCGGTATCAAGGCGGTTCACGACGCACGAACCGCCTGTCGGCGGATCGCCGACGGCGTCCGGCTGCTGACCGACCCCGGACAACCGCATCATGCCGAGGCGCTCGCGGCCTTCCACTTCGCGAACGAAGCAATGGCGTCCCAGCGCCGCAACACCGCGCTCGCGCCACTGCGGGAGAGCGGGCTCGGATACGCCGAAGCCGCAGCGGCAATCGAAGAGCAAGGCGCGAAAGCCGCCAGCTGGCGGCCGTTTCAGCTCGCGTTCGTCGTGCTGAACCTGCCGTCGCTCACCGATCCGGGGCATCCCGAGCGCGCGGCCGACCATACCGCCCTGGTCGATCTGCTGTTCTTCCCGACCGGTGGCGGCAAGACCGAGGCCTACCTCGGTCTCACCGCGTACACTTTCGCGATCCGCCGCCTGCAGGGCGTGCTCGGCACCGGCGTGGAGACCCGCAATGGTCTCGCCGGAGTCGCGGTGTTCATGCGATACACGTTGCGGCTGTTGACCGCTCAGCAGTTCCAGCGGGCCGCGGCACTGGTCTGCGCCGCCGAGGTGATCCGCCGGCGCGAACCCGCCGCCTGGGGGGAAGATCCGTTCCGGATCGGCCTCTGGGTCGGAGAAAGCGTGGCGCCCAACTGGTTCGAAGGCGCGAAGGAACAGGTGGTCGAGGCGAAGGCGGCGGCGAACGGGCGGCGCGCCAACGTGTTGCAGACCTTGAGCTGCCCATGGTGCGGTAGTCAGCTCACCGCACAGCGCGACCTGCACGTCGACGACGACCGGCGGCGCATCCTGCTCTACTGCCCGCGCGCCGAGGGCACCGACGCCTGTCCCTTCTCGAGGAAGAATTCCCCGGGTGAGGGGTTGCCGATCATCACCATCGATGAGGAGATCTATCGGCTGGCACCCAGTCTGGTGATCGCCACCGTCGACAAGCTCGCCCAGCTCCCGTGGAAAGGGCAGGCGGGCATGCTTTTCGGCCGCGTCGCCTCCTACTGTCCACGACACGGCTACCGCCACGAGGACATGGACGCCAAGACCGGCTGTGCGAGCAGGCACCGCAAGACCTATGAACAGCCCGCGGTCTCAGCGCACCCGGTATCTCGGTTGCGGCCACCGGATCTGATCATTCAGGACGAATTGCATTTGATCGCAGGCGCTCTCGGCACCACCGTCGGATTGTTCGAGTCGGCGGTCGCCGAACTCACGGCATGGCCGTTCGACGGCCGACTCACCGCGCCGAAGGTCGTGGCCTCGACAGCGACCACCAAGCGGGCCCGGGAGCAGGTGCTCGGAGTATTCGGGCGCGAGCTCGCGGTCTTCCCGCCACAGGTGCTCGACGTCGCCGACACCTTCTTCTCCCGGCAGCAACCGATCACGAAGACCCATCCGGGGCGCCGCTACCTCGGGCTGTGCGCGCACGGCGTCCGGATGAAGTCGGCGGAGATCCGGGTCGCCGAGATCCTGCT
Organism: Nocardia sp. alder85J; assembly: GCF_020176955.2. GTDB lineage: Bacteria > Actinomycetota > Actinomycetes > Mycobacteriales > Mycobacteriaceae > Nocardia. Next base: position 103,110 of record NZ_JAIUCZ020000002.1, on the reverse strand, counting down.
GCTCGCCGGGCAAACCATGTTCGACCGCTTCGGCAAGGCAGCCGACCCCTACATGACGATGGTCGGGTACTTCAATGCCACCCGCGAGCTGGCCGGTATGCGTCGCTATCTGGACGACGACGTGACCACCCGGGTTCGCCGCAGCAACCGCGGTCCCCGCCTGTCCGACCGATTGCACACTCGCTCGGCGATGCTGTCGATTCAGGAGCTGACCTCCCGGATCTCCTCCGGCGACATCAGCGACGTGCTGAAACACCTCGAATACGAGTTCGATCCGGATCTGGACACCTCGTCGCGCCGCCGGGACGCCCCCGCCGAGTATGTCCGATATCGCAAGGATCTGAAGGAGGCGGGCTCGAGACAGCCGGTCACTCCGCTGCACGAGATCGCGAACCGATTCGGCCAGCGGGAGCGGGATTTCCTGCGGCCGGTCGATGCGGTGCTGGCCACATCGATGTTGCAGGTCGGCGTCGATGTATCCCGGTTCGGACTGATGGTGATGACCGGGCAGCCGAAGAACACCGCCGAGTACATCCAGGCTTCCTCGCGGGTCGGCCGTGATGCCACGCGCCCCGGTCTGGTGGTGACCCTGTACAACTGGTCGCGCCCGAGGGATCTCGCTCATTACGAAGATTTCGAGCATTACCATGCCACCTTCTATCGCCAGGTCGAGGCGTTGTCGGTGACTCCGTACACCCGTCGATCCGTCGATCGGGGCGCGGCGGGGATGTTCGTGGCGGCGGTCCGTAATGCCGTCGAGGCATACTCACGCAACCCCGACGCCTATGACGTCGATCTCAGCGGGTCACTGGTGCGCGACATCAAGAACCGGATGCTCATCCGCGCCGAGGCCGTCGCGGGTGAGCGGGGCCGCGCCTATCTGGACGAACAGCTCGAGGTCATCGGCGACCGCTGGGCCGGCCCGGAGGGACAGAGCCACCCGACGGCCCGGCTCGGCTACACCGACGGAACCTGGAACAAACAGCACCTGAAAGGGCTGCTCGAGCCCGCCGGCAGCGGCGTCTGGGGGACGATGACGGTGGGAATGTCCATGCGGGAGACCGAGAACGAGATCAACCTGCTGTTCCCTCGGAAGGAAGCCGTATTCGCACCGCCGCTCGATGCGCCCGAGTGGTACTTCGGGACACCGTCGGACGACGACACCGAGGAGACCCACTGATGCCCGAGGGCTTCGACTACTTCCGGCGCGTCGGCAGCGTCCGGCCCAGCCACCTGATGTTCACCACGGGAGTCGGCTCGCTGGTGGATCTGCCGAATTTCGCGGTCCTGGTGAAGGGGCTGGACGACTGGGACACGAGGAAGACGCCGCAGATGCCGATCGCTGAACCACGGCTGTTGGAGGCGGCACAGAAGATCCTCGGCAGAGGGGTCAAGAACCTCATGCCCGCGCCGTGGCTGGAAGGCATGGACAGCAACCCGAAAGGCCTCGCATCGACGGTCGGCGTTCCGGTCACACCGTTCCCGGCCTGGTTCCGCTGCACCCGGTGCGACGAATTGGCGCCGCTGAGCGGGCACGCCTTCGACTTCGAGAACCCCAATCCGCGGCGCCCGTACGAGGCGCGCTTCGTGCACGAACGGTGCGCCAAACCCGGCAAGAAGCCGCTGGCGGTCACCGCTCGTTTCGTATTGTCCTGTGTTAAAGGACATCTGGACGAGTTTCCCTACCGTGAATTCGTGCACCGAGGCGTGCCGTGTCCCGGTGCCGCGCACCCGCGGCTCACGATGGAGGACCGGGGCGGAAATGTCAGTGCGGATGTGAAGATCTCCTGCCGGCACTGCCCGGCATCGCGGAACATCCGGGACGCCATGGGAACCCGCGGCGAAGAGAACCTGCCGCCGTGCCGGGGCCGGCATCCGCATCTGCAGACCTTCGATCCACGAGGTTGCGATCAGATGCTCAAGGTTCTGGTCGTCGGTGCGTCCAACCAGTGGTTTGCCGACACCCTGTCGGCGCTGGCCGTGCCGCCCGCGGCGGGCAGCCTGCTCGACGCACTGGTGGAGAAGTACTGGAATGCGCTGGATCCGCTGCCGCCCGGGATGTACTCCTACGCGCGGACCAATGTGCCCGCTTTCAAGGAGCTGGGCGACTGGACCGATGAGGAGATCGCAGCAGCGGTCGAAAGGCACCGGATCGAGCTCGCTTCCGGGGACGACAACGGCGACGAGTCCACTCGGGACCTGAAAACTGCGGAATGGCAAGCCTTCTCCGCGGACCGTCTACCAGAACCCAACCTGGACTTCGCGCTGTACCGGAATGTGGACGGCGTACCGAAACAGCTGGCCGGCATCTACGACGATGTGATTCAGGCCGAACGACTGCGTGAGGTCCGGGCGCTGGTCGGCTTCACCCGGCTGGACGCCCCCGATCCGCAGGACCCGACGCTGGTGACGATGGCTCCGCTGGCACGCGCCAGGCCCGACTGGATACCTGCCAGCGAGGTTCGCGGCGAAGGTATCTTCTTCAAACTGCCAGAGGCGTTGCTGCGCGATTGGGAACAGCGGGTCGAGAACTCCGAGGCCATGCAACGGCATCGCGAGGCGTACGCGCGGTATCGAGGCAATCGCCGCTCGGATCGCATCCGCGGAGACTTCGACCCGATGGCACATTGGCCCGGTCTCCGGTTCTACGCCCTGCACACTGTCTCTCACCTGCTCATCCGCACGATCGCGCTGGAATGCGGATACAGTTCGGCGTCCTTGACCGAGCGCATCTATTCCGGCGACGCCGACGACGACCCGCGCAGCGGCATCCTCATCTACACGGCGGTGCCCGATGCGGAGGGCACGCTCGGCGGACTCGTATCGCTGGCCGAACCGGAGCAACTCGTTCGGCTGACCCGCCGTGCGTTGCAGGACGCCAGGAACTGCTCGTCCGACCCCCTGTGCGCCGAGCGGCTACCGGAATTCCCGTCGGACTTCCTGCACGGGGCCGCCTGCCACATCTGCCTTTTCGTCTCCGAGACCACGTGCGAACGCGGCAACAAGTTCCTCGACCGGAGGTTCGTCGTCCCCCTCGGCGACCATCCGGAGCTCGCGCTGTTCCCCGACCTGCCGTGAACCTGGAAACAGCGGCCGGGCGTCTCGGTCCGTCCCGGTTACGAAAGTTCGCCGATCTGATCACGGCCGGTGCGGAGCCGGTGGTGATCGTCCAGTCGTTTCCCGGATTCGTGGACGAAGCACATGTCGTCATCGATGCGATGCTCAGCCTCGGGTCCGGCGAGACCTCCGCATTCCTGCGCGGCTTCGCGGGTGGCCTCGATCATCCGCAACTCCGGGTGGAGTCGGTATGGAGCGGGCCGTCGGTGCACGGAGTTCCGGTCCGTGCCACCGCACACGTCCTCACCGAACTGATCGAGCGAGCCGACAAGGAGTTGCTGTTGGCGACCTACTCGGCCAAACCCCATGCGCAACTACGCGATACGCTGGCACAGGCGATCCGGCGAAACGTTCGGACCGTGATCGTGGTGGAGACTCTGCAAGGAGCCGCCGGAGCGATCAGCGGTGACGAACCCGCGCTGGCGTTCGACGGTATCGGGGCGGAACTGTGGCATTGGCCGCCGGGTGCGCGGGACAAGGGCGCCAAGATGCATGCCAAGCTCGCCGTCGCCGACCGGCGGGAATTGTTCGTGACCAGTGCGAACCTGACACAATCCGGGGTGGGACAGAACATGGAGGCAGGTCTGCTGATCCGGGGAGGGTCCGCGCCGCAGCGCGCAGCCGAGCACCTCACCGCTCTCAAGGCCGCTGGCGTACTGAAACGATTGCTGTGACGGACGCGGCGGTGACAGGAGGATCGTGCGCGGATTGATGATCGGGGAACGGTATCGACTGGACGAGCCCCTGGGCAGCGGCGGTATGGGTGAAGTGCACCGCGGCACCGACATCCTCTTGGGCCGGCCCGTCGCGATCAAACTCATCAAGAAGGCGCACATCGGTGACGACGAAGTCGTGCGGCGCTTCCTTCGGGAGAGCCGGATCACCGCACGACTCGACCATCCCGGGGTCCCCGCCATCTACGGCCAGGGCCAGATCGCGGATGCCACGCACCCGCTCGACGGTCGGCTCTACCTGGCTATGCAGTACATCGACGGCTGGAGCATCGAAGACCTCGCCGCCACATACGAACCACTTCCGATCGCCTGGGCTGCGGCGATCACCGCCCAGGTCTGTGCCGTCCTGCATTACGCGCATCAGCGTCAGGTGATCCACCGGGATCTCAAGCCCAGCAATCTGATGATCACCTCGGACGGCTTCGTCAAGGTGCTGGACTTCGGTTTGGCCACGGCACTCGGCGACCCGACTCAATCGAAGATCAGTCAGACCGGTATACCGGTCGGCACCTGGCTGTACATGGCACCTGAGCAGTTCGGCGGCGGCAACGAGATCGGACCGGCCACCGATCTCTATGCTCTGGGCCTCGTACTGCACCGAATGATCGCGGGCGCACCGCTTTTCGAGGGCCGGTCCTTCGCCGACACCGCGGCAGGCCATATCTTCCAGGATCCCAGTCCCCTACGACCCCTGCGCGCGGACGTTCCGGAGGAGATCGAGCAGCTGGTGCTGCACATGCTGGCCAAACTGCCCAGCGACCGCCCGGACAGTGCTTACGAGGTGTTCCGTCGCCTGCGGCCGTACGCGACCGGGCTGACCGATCTCCCCGGCGCGATCACCTCGGAGCCGACGGCGACTCGGATGTACACCGACGTCTTCGCCTGCTCGGCACCGTTGTCCGCGTCCGCGCCCGCATTCACCCGCGGTGATCTGGATCGAGCCCGGCGGCGTGCGTCCGGACTCGCACGAGCCTCGAAGCACGGCGAAGCGGTGGATCTGCTTCTCGATGTCGCCGACAAGGCCGCAATGTCCTTCGGCGCCAACCACTCCGACGTCTTCGCGGTGCGTCGTGCAGCTGCTGAGCTGATGCTCGGCGACGGCCGGTACGCCGAAGCCGCCGACGCGTTCGCCGACTTGGCGTCCGATCTGGCTCGTCGTGACGGCAAAGACGACGAGCAGGTCCTGAATCTCCGCCAGCAGGAAGCGGACTGCCTGGTCTACGCGTCCCAGCCGAACCTCGCACTCGCCAAACTTCAGGATCTGATGGCCGACCAGGTCCGAGTCTTCGGAGCATCGGACAACCGAACATATGAACTGCGGCAGCGAATCAGCTTGCTGTTGAACGGGATCGGCCGAACCGCGGAAGCCGTCGACACCCTCGAAGAACTGGTGGCGGCGGCGAGTACCGAGTTCGGTCCGGAACACGGCCGGACACGAGCGCTCAGGAACGATCTGGAAAGAATGAAAAAGAAGCTCTGAACCACGGCGCAGTTGCGTTATACCCCAACTACGTCCAGCGCGAGGTCACTGCCAAGCAAAGCACTCTTGACAGCAATACTAGTTGTTGACATAGTTTTCATACGTCGCTACGACGTGCTCACATCCCGAGCAACTCTTCGGATACCCACCGGTCGGACTGTGTGCACCAGGACATCTGGGTCTAAGTTCTCCAGAACTGACCACGTTGAACAGTTGCCGCAGGCGGCGGGGCAAGGGCCGGCACGGAAGTAGGAAGTAGTACACGCATGGGCGGGGCGTACCTCGAGAATCACGCCGGTGACCAGGAGTTCGAGCTGGCACGCGCATTGGACAAGGTCGGGCTCGTCATCGAGCTGAACCTTGACGAGAACGCGATCCGCGACGTGCAGGAACTGTTCGGACGGCTCGCGGCCGAGACCGTGCCCAAACACGGCCTGGCCCCGCTCATCCGGAAATATCCCGCCCTGACCCTGATTACCTTGGTCGGCCATGCGGTCCTGGCCTACGAACAAGGCCGATACTGGGAGAGTTTCTGGGCGGAGATCGAGCTGGAGCGAGACCAGAAGTTCGAGAACGCCCTGCGCGCGGCACTGAGCACCCTGCTGCGAAAGTTCCGGCTGCGCGAATTCCCCGAGCTGGCAGGCGAATACGTACAGGTGATGACGCTGCACGCCGGGATCCCGGTGCACTGCCTGGGCGACCTGATCGAAGTCATCGAAGCGCATCTCGTGTGCGGCCGCGAGCCCACCGGCGCCGCTGTCTACGAGTGGCTCATCCAGCCCGGCCGTGAGTATCGGATGAACATTCTGGACGTGCCGGTCCGGAATTTCCTGCGCTACGGCGGCGAGATCGCGGTGGACATCCTGGACCGCACCATCGATTTCCTGGCCCACACGGTCGAGAATCCCGAGGTCTGGAACGATTTCAACCTCGACACGTCCACGACCGGCCTGCCCACCGTACTGTTGGATGAATTGATCGAGCGGCTGCGCAAGCAACCACTGGGCCAGGATTCCATGGTGTCGGACGTGTCGTCGCGCGAACGCAAACCGGTCGTCACGTATTCACTCGGCGACGACCAGATCACCGTGGGTGTTCCCTACCCCGCGGTCGCACCCGAACGGCCTTGGCGGATCTCGTTCGACGGCGACACCCACGAGGTGTACGCGGAGGCGGGCTGGGGTGTGACCGGGACGAGCGACCACCCGCTGACCCCGGTACTGGTCCCGCGACCGACCAGGGAGGTGGTGCTCGAGCACAAGGGCAGCGGCACGAAGACCCAGATCTCCGTCGTCGACAAGTCCGATCCGCTGCTGCTGTTCGACAACGACGGCACCCTGATCCCACGCCACCGCGCGTTGCCGCGCGATGTCGTGATCGCCGTTCACCCGCACGACGCCGAACTGACGGACGCGATCACCGGCCTGACGATCACATCGCAGGGCGATGTGCGGACGCCGTCCGGCTGGCGCGGCTGGCGCGCCCATACCGTCGAGCTGATCGGACACGACTCGATTCAGTTGCGGCGCAGGGGCGTATCTGCCGGACCTCCGCGCGGTGTCCGCGCCGTCGGGTCGCCACGGCTCGAGCCGGCCGATCCACTGCCCGGGCTGACGACCGGCAGCGGCCTGCCCGTGTTCGGCGAACGCCCCGAGATCACGCTGCCACCGCACTCCCGCTCCGGCTCCCAGCAGTGGCATGTTCACGTGTGCCGATCCGGCAGCAGCGCGTGGGAAACGCAGGGGCAGTGGGAGTCCGCGGCGGAACCCACGAGTGTCGATCCCTTCGAAGGGCTGCCGGCCGGGCAGCTCGGCCTGTTCGACATCGTGGTCACCGGACCGCTGGGCGCCGGCCTGCGGTGCACTCTCTTTCTGGCAGAGGGCCTTTCGATCGAGTACGACGCCGAATTCCGCCGGCCAGTCCCGGGCGGGCTCTCTCCGGCCGTCGCCTTGATCTCCTGCCCTGCGACACTGACCGTCGACCGGGACCTGATCGAGCTCGCCTCCGAGGAACCGGCCACCCACCTGCACGTGACCGATGCGTCCCACACCCACCACCTCACGATGCGCCCACCGCACTTCCAATCGCGGATCGACACGATCGGCTCGGCGGCTCAGTGGCGGACCACCCCGGCGGTCGTCCACGCGGGCGATCTGGCCGGCCACATGACCGTCGCGGCCCGGGTGCCCGGTGACGTCTTCGTCGACTTCGCGCTCCTCGACGCCACGGGTCAGCCGCATCAGATCGAAGTACCCTCGGTACCGTCGGACGACGTATTTCAGCTCCCCGCAAGCAAATTCGCCGATACCGCACGCCGCCTCGGCGTCGCACGGCTGGTCGTGCGGGCCGACACTGCCGATGGGCACAGCCATGAGATCACCATCGCGCAGATCCGCCCGGCCCGGCTGTGCGGCGACGTCCGCATCGACGGCGACCAGCTGGTGTTCGACGGGCTCGCCGAGGAGGATCTGGCGGCGTTCGTCTGGTTGACGACCGCGCCGTGGGAGCCACCGGTGCAGCTGCCGATCACCGGGCCGCGCACCGAGCTGCCGCCGTCACTACGGCGAGCCGGGCCACTGCTGGTTCAGGTGTTCGTCGACGACCCGTGGGCGACGATCACGCCACCGCGGCAGCCCGGGGACGCGCTGCGCGCCGACCAGCCCGGCTGGTTCACCGATACCGATCCGGCCCACGCGGAACTGTCCCGATACCTCGCCGGGGTCGGAGCGCCGCCGCGCAACAGCTCGGCCATGCCGGCGCTGTGGTCGGCGCTGTCCCTGCTGCCGGTCGGCCGGAGCGACCGGGGTATCACGTACCGGCGGGGTGCGCTGCTCCGCGCACTGGCGGTGAATCCTCGCGCCGCACTGGAAGCGCTCGGCGACAGCACGATTCCCGCCGAGGAGATGCCGGCCCTGCTCATCCGTGCCGGGCTGGCCGAGACTTCGTATGCCGCGGACTCCACACTCAACGAGTTGCATCACAACCCGTGGGTCGGGTGCCTCGTGGAGATCTCCGACCTGCCGTCGCTGTGGGCGCGTCGCGACGAGGTGGCCGACGAACGCGCCGACACCCTCGGATATTTGCGCATCCAGGGTGGCGAGTGGCTGATGAACCTCCTGCGCGGCAAGCTCGGGGACCCACGCGAGGGCGCCTTCGACAGAACCGTCGAACGACTGCACGGAATGCCGCGACAGCGAGTGGACGAACTGTTCGAGGCATTCCAACTGGTTCCCGGCGCACTGCTGGACCTCGACACTCGGACCAGCGGTGTCATCGGCGCCTTCCACAACCGGACGGCCTGGACTCGCGATCCGGCGCGCACCGTGCTCGAGGAATACGTGCACCGCGCCCTGTACTCGGTCCGGACCGTGGCACCGCTGGTCTACGACATGATCCGGGCGCGCAACGAGGCGCTGGACGGCGTCGACGTGGTCGGACACCCGTGGATGCTGTTGTCCGTACAGTCGCTGACGCTGGCAGCCCTGGCCCGGTTCGACGCGCGCGGGCTGTTCGACACCCCACCGATCGCGCCTGATATGCGCGAATCCTGGGCCCGGATGGCGGAACTGTGCCCGGCGATGGTCGCGGCCGATCTACTGATCGCCGACGCACTCGCCACCGTCGTCACCCACAGCGACCTGATCGGAGCCGACCAGTGACCGACCGCCTCGACCCGCTCGCCGTCGGCGCCGACGTCGAATCCTCGTATAAGCGATACCTGAAAACTCTTCTGGCACCGCGTGTTCCGGCACTCGCGACGGCGTTCGAACGGGCCGTGGACGATACCTCACTGCTGACGAGGGGTCCGCTGCTGGAACTGACGCCGCCGTACGCGACGGGGGCGACCCTGCGGGAGCTGATCGGGACCGGAGTGCTGCATCCGGGCTTCGAGGAACTGGGCGCGACGATCGACCTCGATCGGCCGCTCTACCGCCATCAGGAGACGGCGGTATGCAAGGCAGTCGCGGGGTGCAACCTGGTCGTCAGCACTGGTACCGGTTCCGGAAAGACCGAGAGTTTCCTGCTGCCGATCCTCAACGCCCTGGTCGCCGAGCGCGCCGCCGGAACCCTCGGGCCGGGAGTACGCGCGTTACTGCTGTATCCGATGAACGCGCTGGCCAACGACCAGTTGAAACGGTTGCGGGAGATGCTGTCCGGCGTACCCGACATCACCTTCGGCCGGTACACCGGTGAGACGAAAACTGGTTTGCGAGAGGCGGAGTCGACTTTCCAGGCACTGCACCCGAGTGCCCGCAGACTACCGAACGAACTGCTCAGCCGGGAGGAGATGCGCGCGACGCCGCCGCACATCCTGCTCACCAACTACGCGATGCTGGAATATCTGCTGCTGCGGCCCGACGACCTCGACCTGTTCGAGGGTGACCATGCCGGCACCTGGAAATTCATCGTGCTCGACGAGGCCCACGTCTACGACGGTGCGCAGGGCGCCGAAGTGGCGCTGCTGCTGCGCCGCCTGCGCGAGCGGGTAGCCCACGACCGGACGTTGCAGTGCATCGCCACCTCTGCCTCGCTGACCGGCAGCACGGCCGAGGCCCAGGGCCGGGAGGCCACCGACTTCGCCCGTCGACTGTTCGATGCCTCGTTCGAATTCGACGCCGACGACCCCGGTCGGCAGGATCTCGTCACGGCCACCCGGCAACCGCACCGCGACGCACCGACGTGGACGATCGATGATGGCGAGCTGGCCGTCGTCGCCGAGCCGGCGGCCGACCTCACCTGGATCGGCGCGCACGCGCCGACCGGCGACGTCGCCGATGCGCTCCACGACGAATACCGCATCACGGAACTGAAGGCGCACGCGTCGCGTGGACCCGTGGACATCCGGATCCTCGCGGAGAAACTCTGGCCCGGCGATCCGGAAGGCGGGGCCAAACTGGCCGCGTTGGTCGCATTGGGATCGAAAGTGCGTGACACCGGCGGCAATCCGGTGCTGTCGGCGCGTTATCACATGTTCGTGCGCGCGACCGAGGGGGCATTCGTCAGCTTCGCCGACGACGCGCCGCGCGTCCTCCTCGGCCGCCATGAGATCGATCCCGACAGCGGGCGGGCGGTCTTCGAATTCGGCACCTGCCAGCGATGCGGCGCGGTCCATCTGGCCGGGGAGGTGTCCACGCATCGGGGCATTCAATTCTTCCGGCCCGCCAAGAGCGACACCTCGGTGCGCTGGCTGGTGCTGACCGACGCACGGGCCGACGGGATGCTCGACGAGGACGAGGTGGTGCTGTCCGAGGACTCCGTCGCGGAGTCGTCCACCGGGGTGCGATATCTGTGCACCGGGTGCGGCGCGCTGGGCCCGGCGCCCGGTTGTGTCCTGACGGACTGTCCCGGCGGGCCGGTTCTCCAAGTCCGCGAACATCCCGTGAAGACGAAGGTGATGAGCACCTGTACCGAATGCGGTGCGCGCTCACGCCAGGTGATCCGGCGGCTGCGGACCGACCTGAACGCCGCCCCCGCAGTGATCACCACGGCGCTGTACCAGCACATTCCGGCGGCCACGGACGAGACCGCGCAGCAGGTCGGCGGGGGCCGGAAACTGCTGATGTTCTCCGATTCCCGGCAGGCGGCGGCCTTCGCGGCGCCCTATCTGCAACGCACCTACGGGCGGTTGCTGGAGCGGCGCTACATCACGCAGGCGCTGCTGGACCCGAAGAATGCCGACGAGCCGCTGTCGGTGGCGGATCTGGCCGATGCGACCCGTGCGGTCGCGGTGCGCGCGGAGCACTTCGACGAGGACGCCACCCGCCGGGAGACGTTGCGCGCGGTGCATCCGTGGGTGATGGCCGAGCTGATGACCGTCGACCAGCGGCAGTCGCTGGAAGGCCTGGGGCTGCTTCGGGTCTCGCTGTTCCGCTCGCGTAAGGCAGTACTGCCCAGAGGTTTCGCGCAGATCGGACTCACCGACGAGGAGACCTGGACGCTACTGGAAGAGTTGGTGCGCAGCGCCCGGTTGCAGGGTGCGGCGACGCTGCTGCCGGAGGTGGACATCAAGGATCCCATCTTCGAGCCGCGCAACATCAGGATCCGGATCCGGTTGCGGGATTCCGATCGTGCCAAGAAGATCATCAGCTGGCTGCCGGCCGGCAAGCCCGGCACCACCAACAGCCGAATCCTCTTCGTGCAGAAGGTACTCGGCGCACTGGGCGCGAAGGTATCCGCCGACAAGGTGCTGAAAAGCTGCTGGGACTTCCTGCTCGAGTGCGGATATCTCTCGCTCGAAGCGGACAAGGCCGCCGGTGACACCTATCAGGTGAACCACGAACGGTTACGCCTGCGATCCGGTCACGACCTCCCGTGGTATCAGTGCTCGGCCTGCCGGCGCCTGAGCGCGGGCACCATCCGCGATTTGTGCCCGCACGGCTCGTGCGACGGCACGCTGGCGGAATACACCGTGCCGGACCTGGCCGACGACAGCCACCACTATCGGTCCCTCTATCGCACGCTCGCCACCGCACCGCTGACAGCGGCCGAGCACACCGCCCAGTGGGAGGCCGGTGAAGCCGCGCGCATCCAGCACAGATTCATCACCGGCGAGGTCAACGTGCTGTCCTGCTCCACGACGTTCGAACTCGGGGTGGACGTCGGCGATCTGCAGGCCGTGATGCTGCGGAACATGCCGCCGAAGACCGCGAACTACGTGCAGCGCGCGGGCCGGGCCGGGCGCCGTGCCGATTCCGCCGCGCTGGTGCTCACCTACGCCAAGCGCGGATCCCACGACCTGTCGAAATTCCAGAAGCCGGAAACGATGATCGCGGGCGAGATGCGCATCCCCTGGGTACCCACCGACAACGAGCGGATCGGCCGGCGGCACGCGCATTCGATCGCGCTCGCCGCTTACTTCCGGCACCGGTTCCGGTCCGACGAACTACGGTGGCGCCATGCGGGTGCGTTCTTCACCTCGGCTGCCGACGGCGAGGATTCGCCTGCGGCTGGGGTACGCGCCTTCCTGACGCCGGTGCCGGGGCCGATCCGCAACGCGTTGCGCACCGCCCTGCCGTCGACCGTCGCAGCCGCCATCGGGGTCGACGACGATGCCTGGGTGGAGCGCCTGTGTGAGCTGCTGGCCGGTGCCGAGCAGGAGATCCGCAGCGATATCGCTTTGTTCCGCGCGCTGATCGATGATGCCGCTGCCGCACAGAGCTTCACCCTCGCCGGGCGATTGCAGAAGACCCTCGAGACGATCACGGGGCGGCAACTGCTCGGATTCCTGGCAAACAAGAACATCCTGCCGAAATACGGTTTCCCGGTCGACACGGTCGAATTGCGTACTGCCCATTGCGAAGACGTCGTGGGCGCCAAACTCGAACTGTCCCGCGACCTCAGCCAGGCGATCTTCGACTACGCGCCCGGCAACCAGGTGGTCGCGGGCGGCCGACTGTGGACTTCGCGTGGGCTGCACAAACTCCCGAAGCGGGAACTGGAGGAGTTGCAGTACCGGGTCTGCCGCAGCTGCAATCATTTCGAGTGCGGGCACGTACTGGACTCGGACGCCGTCTGCCCCAACTGCGCACAGGATTTCGGCGCGATTCGTACCTGCGTGGTGCCGGAATTCGGCTTCGTCGCCGACCGTCAGGTCGAGGACGTGAAATCCGAACCCCCACAACGTTCCTGGAACGGCGCCAGCTACGTGGAGCACATCGGCGACGTCACCGGCACCTTCGACTCCAGTCCCGGCGGCGTCCCGATCCGCGTCCGAGCCGGCACCCGGGCCCGGATGGCGGTCATCTCCGAGGGCGACGGTGGCGGCTTCCAGGTATGCCGCTGGTGCGGCTGGGCGGAACCACGACGGGGGCGTGCCCGCGCCGCTGCACACCACCGCCCGACGACCGGCGCGCCGTGCGAAGGGCAGTTGCAGACCGTCTCCCTCGCACACCGTTACGAGACCGACGTCGCGGAATTCACCTTCGAGGCCATGTCCTACGACGCGGATTCCGAGAAGAAGTGGCTGTCGGTCCTGTACGCGCTGCTGGAGGGCGCCTCCGAGGCGCTGGAGATCTCCCGCGACGACATCGACGGCACCCTGTCGTGGAGTGCCGACGGCCGGCGCAGCATCGTACTGTTCGACACCGTCCCGGCCGGGGCGGGCGCCGCGAAGAAGATCGCCGAAAACCTCGACGGTGTCCTCGCTTTCGCGGTGGACCGGGTCGGCGCCTGCGATTGCGGTGTGGAGACCTCCTGCTACGGCTGTCTGCGATCGTTTCGCAACGATCGTGTGCACGAACAGCTTTCCCGCGCCGGCGCACTCGACATCTTCCGGCAGCTCGGTCTGAGCGGGAGCAGCCCGCAGCCGGCGCCCTGGGGAAACACCGTGGTGTACATGTCCGATGCGGCGGTGTCGCTGCTGTGCGAACTCGACCGGCTGGGTGTGGGCGAGCCGGAGATCGGCGTGGATGTCGGAACCCACTATTGGCCGGTCGAAGCATACTGGGCGGATGCCACACTCGTCCTCGTCGAAGGCGAGGAACCGGATCGCGACAGCGGCCTCACCGCCGACGGCTATCGGGTGGTGCACGTCGAGGGCTGCGACGCGGCTCTGCTGGCGAAGGAGTTGACGCGCGGGTAGTCATGCCAGCAGTGTGGACCGCTGTCCCGACCAGGTCACCACCAATTCGTCGCGGGCCCGGCTGGCCGCCACGTAGAGCAGCGACCGCTCGCGCAGCAGCAGGTCCGGCCGGTCCTCCTCGGGCGCGTCGCTCAGGGGCGCGCGGGCAGGGACCTGGGATTCGTCGACACCCGCCAGGATCACCCGGGAGAATTCCATCCCCTTGGCGCGATGCATGGTGAGAACCTGAACCCGGCCGGGCGCGACGGTGGCACTGCCGTCCAGGGTGTGTGCCGCGATATCGTGCGCGTCCAGCAGGCGGGCGAGGCGGTCGCGCGCGGTTTTGTTGCGGGTCAGGATGGCGATGGCCGACAGCTCAACACCGGCGCCGTTCCACTCACCGATCAGCGCGATAATCTCCTCGAATTCCCCTGCCGAGGAGGCACATTCGATCAGCCTCGGTTCGGGGCCCAGGCGTGCCGATCGGTAATCCCGGGTCGATTCCGGGCCGTGTTCCAGATCCTGGTAGTCGCCGCCGTCGAGCAGGCGGACCGCGAACTCCAGGTTCTGCCGGGTGGTCCGATAGTTCAGGGTCAGCCGGCGAGACCGCCCGACGATCTTGATGCCGTGGCGTCCCAGCACGACCGGCTGGTTGTAGATCCGCTGATGTGAATCCTCCGCGATGAAAAGATCATTGGGCTGTTCCGGGACCAGGGCCCGCAGCAATTTCCAGTGCGTGGCGTGCAGATCCTGAGCCTCGTCGATGATCACATGGTCGGCGAAGAAGCCGGCGCGGTTGTGGAGGTATTCGGCCGCCACAGCGAGCACCTCCGGAAAACTCAGGGTCCGATCGTCGTGACTCTGCCGACGGAATGCCTCGACCACCTTCCAGACCGCGATGCGTTGCGGCCGGCTCAGCCGGACACCGCGGCCCGGCCTCGCCGCCTTCACGTACTGGTCCGCTGTCGTGACCAGATTGCCGAGTATGACGGATACATACTCCTCTTCGAAGAAGGCGGGGGTGGCCAGGCGCCGGTCCAGCCCGCCACCGGCCGTGTGCAGTGCCCGACGCCAGGCGCTTGCAGTGTCGGTGCGTTTGTTCGTGTAGCGGCGGTCGTCCGAGCCGAACACCGTGCCGAATGCCGGCTTCAGATCCCCGGCCCGGCCGAGCAGTGCATTGGCGAGCCGGTCGATTCCGGTGACGAAGACACCGGGTTCGCCCGGCCGTTCTGCGATGGGCAGTTCCGGATCGAGCCCGCGCAGACTGTTGTGGAGTTCGGCCGCGAGCGCGGTGTTGTAGGTGGTCAGCACGATGCGCGCGGTGGGATCACGGCGGGCCAGATTCCGGACCCGATGCAGGGCCACCACCGTTTTCCCGGTACCGGCGCCACCGGACAACCGGAACGGGCCGCTGTAGTCCTGCTCGGCGAAGTTCCGCTGTTCCGGATGCAGATAGATTCGCCAGGCGGCAAAGTCACCGGCCTCGATGACCCGACGCAATTCCTCCGTGGAGTCGTCCTCGCCGACGAACGTGAACTGCATCTTCGCCGCGGGGTGTTGCGCGGCGAGCAGGATCCGGTCGTACTCGTCGAGGGAGTCGTCGACCGGTGCATCGCTGAAACCGAGTTTGGTCCGGATCGTATCGATGCCGGTTCCGACCGCCAATTCCAGCAGGGCGCTGCCCTGCCAGCCGTCGGCCACCGCTGCGATTTCGTTGAGCACGTAATCGTCCGGGGCGGCGAACGCCTGCTCGGCCACACCTGGGTCGAGTCCGAGCCGATCCGTCAGATCGCCGATGGTGAGCCCGATTTCGGCGAGATACGACACCGCCGGAGGCTCCTCGGCCAGCTTTCCGATCCGGCCGGTGGGATCGGGGACCACAGAACGTTTCTTGCGGTCCGCGGTGCCGTCCAGTCCGCCCAGGATGGCCTCGAGGACATGATTGACCGGATTCACCCGCAGTACCGACTTCTCCGCCAGGATGTGGGCCGCCTCGAGTGGCCAGGTGCCCAGGTAGATGTAGGTCGTCTCGCCGGTCCTGCTGTCGATGCGGAACATGATCGCCGAGTGGTCCGGGTCCACCCGGCCGATCCGTACTCGCGGGTCGGCTGCGTCGGCGACTCGTTCGATGTCCGGTTTGGTGGCAACGCCTTCGGTGCGAATGCTGTCGAAGAAGCCGTAGATCTTGTCCGTAGTCGACCCGTCGAGCTTCGGCATCGACTTACGATTGGTCGCCAGCACCAGATTCGCCACGCACAACACCCCATTCGTCCATGAGGTGGCCCGATCGACACCTGCGGATCCGGCCATCCCTGGCAAATCATCCTATGAGCTTTCGGTGGCCACCGGGCCGGACCGGGCAGGTCGGCCCGGGGTGACCGCCGTCGCGACTTGCCGTCGGCGAGGAGGCCGGCCGATCCGGGCGCGTGTTGACGAATGTGCGTCGGTGCGGGAGTTTGCAGGGCCGGCGCGGGCGAGTAGGGTCGAACGCAGCTTCGCCGAGGCGAGAGTTGGGGCGACCTCGGCACCTGCGATCAGGCCTAATGAGTCGGCGCCGAGGGGGATTCGGAATGAACCGGTGGAAACGGGGTCTCGGCAGCGTCTGCCTGATCGGCGTTGCCGGGCTCTGGTCAGCCGGGTGCGGAAGCAATGGAAATGCGCCCGCGACCGGGACCAGTACCTCGGTGTCGTCCACACTCTTGCCACCTGCGCCGACCGCATTCGATCCCTGCTCGGATGTGCTGAAACCGGCGTTGGATTCGGAGCAGTTGCAGAACAAGCAACGAGACGACTCCAACGGCAACGGCGGCACGCAGTGGCGAGGATGCCAGTGGGTGCAACCCGATGGGTACTCGGTATCCATCCGAACCACCAACATCACGCTGCCGATGGTCCGTGCCAACACCGGCTTCAAGGTCGCCGAAGAGTTGACCATCGGCGGCAGGTCCACGATCACCTACCACGACAGTGAAGCGACCGATCTACGATCCGACTGCGTGCTCGATGTCGAGTTGACAGGTGGAAGTCTGGAATTCCTGCTCGACAACCCGGCCTCCAGACGCAAGACCGGCAGCATGGATACTTGCGATATTGCGAAAACCCTTGCCGGAAAAGTGGTTCCATAGGAGTTGCACCGGACGATCGCCCAGCGGTACGTCGAAGCCGATGAGGTGTTCGCCGCACGCTACCGCGAGTTGCTGGCCAACATGCCAGCCAGCCCGATCGGCAGCGCCCCGATCCAAGGCCCGATGCAGACCGGCGAAGGAAGCTGGCGTTGAGAATCCGAAATAATCCACGAAATTCCGGTTGACATTATTTGGTCGGGGAAAATTCTTCGCGACGGCTACCCTTCAGTTTCGATATCATATCGACGAGCACCTTACCGCCTGCATGCACTGTTGCATCGTCACGTCCCCAGAATTCGAAACTCCCGTACCAGCCGTCGATATCGGCATCCAGTTGGATGAACGGCCGCAGGCCGGGAGCCGAGGTGTTCAGACCGGGCAGCGATGTTTCGACAACCTTCGAACCGTCGACGATAAATGTATCCAGGACCTCACTGCGGGCCGAGTGGTCTTCGAGCGGGAAAGGACCCAGCAGTAATTCTCCTACTTCTTCTCCGTTGGTCGAGGAATCTGCCGCGTCATCGAAATAAGTACACGCATTACCGACGTCCAATTTTTTGTCCATAGACGCCGGTGACATCAGGTCGATCCTGAAATCACGATAACCGAATTTCTCCGCAAAAAAAGGCTTCGGGAAGTCACACAGCTCTTGAACAGTATGCGTACTGAACCCCGGAATTTCGGTACTCGACACGGAGTGGTGGCCGATACCACAACTCGCAACAGTGGGCGTGATGACTGCTGCGGTGACGAGCAGAATCATCCGGCCGCTCATCGAGGTTGCCATCCTTCACCAGCCGAATTGACATCGAATTTCCCGCCCGCCCCCGCCGGCGGCCACTTGTTACCGAGCATCCCAACGGGATTGTCGATAGCCGAATCGATCACCCCCGTGCCATCTTCCTCTTTCATCAGTACGCTACCGAGTTTGAGACTCAATTCGCCCATATCGTTTGCCGCCGCTTTGGCTGCGGCGATTGCATCGGAAGCTCCTTGATAGGCTGCTACGAGACTTTCGATTTTAGCCAGGGCAGAAGCCAACTTCACGAGAAATGAGGCCAGCTTTTCGACGACGGCCGAATAGAAGTCCCAAGCGGCAGTGGCGATAGCATACATGCAGTCGTGCAAGATACTGCACAAACCTTCCACGGAAGCCAGCGCCGCGTTCTGCGCCTGTCGTGTACCTGCATATTTCTCCGCCGCGAGCCCCTGCCAGCTGTTCAGCCCGGCCTGGATGACCTCGAAATTCTGCGCACCCTGGATAGTCGATCGAAGGCTGAGCCACAATTCGCCCGTCTCGACGAAGGCCACGGGTGCCCGCATGGATTCGATCGCACCGTGCAAATTTTCCAGAAGCTGGCGAATGCCCTCCTTCACCTCTGCCTGATGGTGCCGCAGATAGGTTGCGAGATCGCTCGAGGCGAGTGCCAGCCCGGCATCGAACACGAACCCGGGAGACGCGGGATCTCCGAATTCTTCGCCGTACGCCGAAGCAACAGCCGTATCGAATGCATTGTCGACGTCACCAGGCGTGTTCCGCACCTGCTCGACTTTTCGAGCAAATTCGTCCAGGACGGAACCCAAGGTTTCCGCAGTGATAGTGGGCGCCATCAGGAACCTGCCTCCAGTTTGAGGATGGCATCGGCGAAACGGGAGTCCTGATCGGCATACACCTTCGCGACATGGAACAAGATATCGCGGATGTCGCGCGCCGAATCACGTCCTTCCGCCAACCTGTCGCGAACATAGATCGCGGCCTGCTGCTGCGCATCCCAGGCCTGCTGAAACAGTGCCCATTTTATCCCCGAGTTCGCGTAGGCATCATGGATGTTCTGCGCACCGTTCGACGCCGTGGCGAGATGATCGCCGACATCTCCCCAGCTGCCTCCGGCCCTCATCAAATCGTCCAGGTCGGCCTGAAAATCCGGCATCATCTGTTTCTCTCCAGGTAAGCCCGATACTCTCGGACTTCGTATTCGAGTTCGTCATCCGATCGCACCGACCACGAACCGGTCTCATGGAACCGTGGGCGTTGCTCCCGTATCCGGCCCGCGCAGTCGACCATGTCGGCGGCAATGGCGTATGGCGGTGCCGAAGCCGCCCATTGTGAATCGACTGCGATGTCGTGGATGTATCCGAGACCGGCGGTGATAGTCATCGACGGGCGATCGAATCGGGTGATGGGCCCACGTCCCGTGAATGTCGAATCACCGCGCATCGCGTGCTCGATCGCCTGGAATTCGGCATACGAGCCGGCGTCGAGAGCCGTGATCAACTGCGCTCGCCGGGACGGATACGGGTCCAGCGCCGCATAGTCCCCACGTGCGATCGCGGCGGCACTCCTGCGCCAGACGGACAGCTGATATGCGGCGATCGCCGCCGCCGCGAACTGGCGGGGATCCAACCTGTCCGGCAGACTACGATCCACGTCGACTGCCGTGGGCAGGTAGCCGTCATCGAGCTGCATTTCGAACAGCTCCCAACCCTCCGCCAACGAAACAGCCACTCTCACCCCCTCGCTCCTACACGCGCGTATCCGAGCAGGCTCCGATCGCGCACGCCGCAGTTGGGACGTTACGCGAATCTGATACCGGCCGCAACAGATGTGCTGGTGCACAACACTTTTCGCGCATCGATACCGTTCACCCGCGGCGGCCACAGGATGTCCGACCCAGGCGGCAGCCGCGTGCCGGGGCTCCCCGTCGGAACGCACCCGGCCCGGCCGGGCCCTCGTTCCACCGGATCAGCATGCGCCCCGGACAAGCCGCCCGCTACCAACGGTGAAGCCCCACTGCACGATTCGGTTAATACTCCTACGGAGAGCAATCATTGTCCCGGCCCACCGGCCCCGATAGCTTCTGCGCATGTCCGGCGCACAAATCCCAGCCCGATGGGCCGGGGCACTTCGGACCAGTCGACCGGAAGCGAGATTGTTGTGACACTTGTTCTCGGAGTAGAGATTCCGGACGAGCAGTTGGCTCGCGTGGCCGTGACCGGATTCGATCGGGTGCCCGAGTTGCTCGACGCGGCCGGGGTGGGGTACGTGGTGCTGGGGGGCGATCGGGCCGGGGCGGTGGCGCGGTCGCTCGATCCGTCGCTCATCGGGGTGGTGTTCGCGCGGCGCACGCGGGGGCTCGGGATCGTCACGGCGGGCGCCGCGCAGCGGGACCATCCGTACAATCTGGCGCGGCGGGTGGCGTCGCTGGATCACCTCTCGGGTGGACGGGCCGGGTGGCTGGCGTTGCGGGCCGATCAGGGGATCGCGCTCGGCGCAACCGGACAGGGTAGTTGGGCGCCGGCAAGTGCGCCGGTGGGAGCGGAGCTTGCGGCCGAGGCGGTTGCCGCGGCGCGGGCACTGTGGCGGACCTGGCCGATCGAATCGCTCACCACTGCCGATGCGGCCGGCAGGCCGGCGGACGCTGAAGTGCGATATGCCGACCATACAGGGGTTTTCGCGACCACCGGGCCGCTGAACGTGCCGACGACGCCGCAGGGGGAGCCGGTGGTGTGGTGGGATTATCGGCCGGGTGATGTCGAGCATGCCGCAGTGGCCGATATCGCGCTGGTGAGTGTGCGCGATCGGGCGGCGGCCGACGCGGATCTGGCGGGGACGGTGGCCGTTCATCTGCGCGCCGATGGGCGGGATCCCGAACTGGCCGTGCGCCTGCGGAGTTGGGTGCACGGATCGGATCCTGTTGCGGGCGTGCTGATCCGGCTCGATCTTGCCGATCTCGGCGGGTTTCTGGAGCGGACCCTGCCCGTGCTGGCCGATGCGGGGTTGGTCCGGTTGCGTTCCGGGGCAACGACACTGCGCGATCAGCTCGGTATCGCGCGTCGGGCCGAGCCCGATCCGCTGCGGCTGCGTCCCGTCTATGTCTCTGCGTGAAGGAGTTCCGGCGTGAACCATGTGATCCTCAACATCAATGTCCTGGACCTGGGTATCAGTCCGGTCGCCTGGCAGTTGTCCGGGCTGCCGAAGACGGCGGTGACCACGGGTGACTATTTCGCCGAGATCGGGCGCATCGCCGAGCGCGGCACCCTCGACGCGTTCTTTCTGGCCGACAATCCGGCGATCCGGGAGGATCCGCTGGTGCGGCCGGGTGGGCGGGCTTTGGAACCCACCGCGATCCTGGCGACGGTGGCCGCCGCCACCAGCCGGATCGGGCTCATCGGAACGCTGTCCACGACATTCAACGATCCTGTCGAGTTGGCCGCACGGTTTCTGTCGCTGGACCAGCTCAGTGGCGGACGGGCCGCCTGGAATGCGGTGACCACCTACAACCCGGCGGCCGGGGGCAATTTCGGGCTCGCCGCGAATCCGGATCGGGCTTCCCGGTATCGCCGCGCCGACGAGTTCGTCGATGTGGTGCTGGCGCTGTGGCGGGCGGCGATCGACGGGCGCGAGATCGGCCATCATGGCGAATTCTTCGATGTCCGTGGTCGTTTGCCGTTGGACGGGTCGACGCAGGGGCATCCGTTGATCGTGCAGGCGGGCGGCTCGCCGCAGGGGCGGGATCTGGCCGGGCGCACCGCCAATGCGGTTTTCACCGCGGAGTGGACGTTGCCGGCGGGCCTGGAGCACTACGAGCAGGTGAAGCAGGTTGCCGTGCGACACGGGCGGCCACGTGGCGATGTGGCGATCCTGCCGGGGTTGATCACCGTCATCGGCAGCACCGAGGCGGAGGCGGCCGAAAGGTACCGCACCGCACGGGAACTCCAGGGCATCGAGCAGGAATTGGGGATTCTCGGTACCCAGCTGGCGCGCGATCTGCGCGGCTACCCGGTCGATGAGCCTTTTCCGCAGGAGGTGCTGGCGGACCTCGATGATCCGAATGCCTTCACCGCCTCGCTCGGGTTCCGGGAATCGCTGGTGCGGGCGATCCGGGATCGGCTCGCCGACCGCCCCGGCTACACGCTGCGCGATACCGTGCTCGAATTCGGTGCGGGCGGGCATCGCCGGATCATCGGCACCCCGGAACAGGTGGCGGACACGATCGAGGAATGGTTCCGGGCGGGGGCCGCGGACGGATTCAATCTCATGCCGGACGCGTTCCCGTCGGGTCTGGAGATCTTCGTCGACGAGGTGGTGCCGATCCTGCGTCGGCGCGGGCTGTTCCGGCACGAATACGCCGAGACCACCCTGCGCGAGCGCTACGGAGTCGGTCCGGCGCAGGCGCGCACCGCCGCTTAGCGTCTCGACGGGCATCCGTCACGACACCGAGCGGACGGCCCACCCACGCCCGACCGAAATGGCGGCCGTTGCCGCCGCGATCGCGGTGCACGGCCGGGAGATCGGGCCCGACCATACGGCTCGCCCGGCCGACCGACGCTGCCCCGAGCGACCGGATCGCAGGTCTACGCTCTGCCCTCGTGTCGGTGGGTCGGTTCGGCAGCCGGATCGCGGTGGCGGGGCTCGTGGGAGCGCTCGTCCTGACCGCGGGATGTGGGGTGCGGGCGCACGACTCGGTGTCGCGGTTCGAGGTGCGGGAGGGCCTGAATCTCAACTACTTCCTCCGCGACGGCGACACGGCGGGGCATTTGGTGTTGCGGTCCGGGCCGCAGCCGCGGCTGCTGGTGGCGTTCCCGGCCGGTGACAGCGGGACCGGGGTATGGTTCGACCGGCTGCCCGCACCGGCCGAATGGGTACTCCACGAGGTGCCGAAGGCGCGGCGGGACAACGATTCTCGTGGCCGGACGCTGCACGGTATGGAATTCGTCGCGTCGATCGCGGCGCCGGAGTTGCGGCCACGACAAGGGATCCTGTCCAGTGTCCGGATCCTGCGCGACTACGAGGAGAAGGGGGCACTGCCCGCCGAAGTCACTGTGGCGCCTGTGGTTTCGGGCGACACGGTCACCTGGGCACGCGATCGGCTGGACGGTGCGCCGGGTTATCTGCTGCGCATGCGGGTGCTGGACGGGCGGCTCGGCCCGGCCGGAGTGATCACCGCCGGGGCGGACGGGCGGATCACGCTGCGGGTCGACGCGTTCAGCGGGGAGCCACCGCTGACGCCGCTCGCGGGCGGGCAGTTGCTGAACGGGCGGCAGCACGAGCTCGGTGGTGCGATCGATACGCTCGGATTCCTCGGTTACCGAGAGAAGTTCCTGGCCGGTTCGTGGCGGTTCGACACATATTTCGGGCGGGACACCCTGATCTCGCTGATGCTGTTGTCGCCGGTGCTGACCGGGGACGCGATCGAGGCCGGGTTGCGGTCGGTGCTCGCGCGGCTGGCTCCGGACGGCGCGGTCGCGCACGAGGAGAGCATCGGTGAGTACGCCGTGCTGGCCAATCGCGACAAGACTGGAAAAGCCACGGATGCACCGATTTTCGACTACAGCATGGTGGACGAGAGTTATCTGCTGGCGCCGACTGCGGCCGCGTATCTGCTCGACGAGCCGACGGCACGGGCAAGGGCCGCGGCATTCCTGCGCTCCGATGCCGAGATGCCCAGTGGTCCGGGAACGCCGATCGGGGCAGCGCTGGTGCGCAACCTCCGGCTGGTCGTCGCGAGCGCCGAGCCGTTCGCCGACCGGCCCGGGACGGATACCCTGATCGCCCTGCAACCGGGCCGTGACGCCGGTGAATGGCGGGACAGCACAAGCGGTCTGGGCGGCGGCCGGTACCCGTACGATGTCGACGCCGTGCTGGTCCCGGCGGCGCTGGAGGCAACCGCTCGGCTGCTCGACCACGGACTGCTCGATCCCTATCTGACCCCGGACGACCGCGCACGGCTGTCCCGTGCCGCCCGTCACGCGACGGTGTGGCGGGCCGAGGCGCCGAAACTGTTCACGGTCACGATCGATCCGGAGCAGGCGCGGGCCGCCCTCGCGGCATACGCCGAGACCCTCGGGGTCCCCGTGGCGGACGCGATGGCGGCGCTCGGCCCGGACCCGGTCTCGTTCCCGGCCCTCGCGCTCACCGCGGACGGAACACCGTTGCCCGTGCTGCATTCCGACGAGGTGCTCGATCTGCTCTACGGCACACCTGCGCCGGCGGACCTGGATACCGAGGTCACCGCGATGATCCGGCCCTTCCCGCTGGGCTTGATGACCGGGGCCGGTCCGGTCGTGGCCGACCCCGTGTTCGCCGATTCCGCTCTCCAGGCACAGTTCACGACCCACCACTATCACGGCACGGTCATATGGTCCTGGGTGCAGGCGGCATTCGCGGCCGGGCTGGATCGGCAGTTGCACCGTGCGGATCTGCCCGCTCCGGTGCGCGAGCACCTCGAGACCGCGCGCCGCACCCTGTGGCGATCGATCGATGCGGTCCCCGACATGCAGAATTCGGAGTTGTGGAGCTGGCGCTTCGACGAAAACCGTTACCGGCCCGTTCCGTTCGGCGCCCAGGCGGGCGATGTCACGGAATCCGATGCGGCACAACTGTGGAGCACCGCCTACCTCGCGCTGACGCCACCTTCGTAGCGTTGATCAGTCCTGACAGAACGATGTCACGATGCGGGCACCGTTACCATTGTTGCTCACCAGGGCGTCGTAGTCGGCCTCCGAGATGGACTTGCCGACCCCCGGCGAGTAGTACCGGCTGCCGGACGTATCGGCGCGCCCATCCGAGTCGAGGTCGTAACCTACTGCCAGCGCACCGCAGTCACCGCTGTGGAACACGACCACCCACGAACAGTCATGTGCGGCCGCATGGCCACCACCCGAGCCGGTATCGATCCACGTCGTCCCAATAGTGTTGTTGCAGTTGGCTTCCGCCTGGTCTATCGCTTCCTGCCGACTCCCCGCGTTCGCCGCCGTTCCCCAGCTGTAGACATCCGTCTGAGTGAGAGCGATCGCCGACCACAGCGTGTCGGCATGTGCCGGCGCAGCCCCGAGCATGGTGACAGCTGTCGCTGCGACGGTGGTCAAGCCGGTGCCGAGAATACGTGTCCGCACCCTTCCCCCTTCATGTTTCGAACTCGTCCTGCCGGACGCCACTCATGTCGATATCACAGTCTGTGCGCAGCTTGCACACCCACCCCGCCCGACGGGGATGTCGCAGACGGCGGTGACGCGGTAGCCGACCACTACCAGCGAAGAACCCGTCGGCTCACCCGATCCCGAGGTCCGGCCAGCGTACTAGGGTGTCACCCGTGACCGACAGCCAGAACGCCACCGCACCCCAGCCCGATTCCAGTGCGTTACCGCTGGCAGGCGTGCGGGTGCTGGAGTTGGGCAACTACATCGCGGCCCCCACCGCCGGCCGCATCCTCGGCGACTTCGGCGCCGAGGTGATCAAGGTTGAGCGGCCGAAAACCGGCGACGAACTGCGTAATTGGCGGCTCTACGGTGGCGACACCTCGATGCTGTACCGGACGGTCAACCGGAACAAGAAGTCGATCGTGCTGGATCTGCGCACCGAGGCGGGGCGGGCGGTGGTGCTGGAGCTGGTACGGCAGTGCGATGTGCTGCTGGAGAATTTCCGGCCGGGCATGCTGGAGAAGTGGGGGCTGGGGCCGGAGGCGCTCAGCGCGGCCAATCCGGAGCTGGTGATCACCCGGATCTCCGCCTACGGGCAGACCGGGCCGATGGCGCAGCGGGCCGGGTTCGCGGCGGTGGCGGAGGCGGTCGGCGGGCTGCGGGAGCTGGTGGGGGATCCGGATCGGCCACCGGTGCGGGTGGGGGTGTCGATCGGCGATTCGATCGCGGGGATCTACGCGGCGTTCGGGACCGTGATGGCGTTGTTCCAGCGTGGCCGGACCGCCGCGCCGATCCCGTTGCCGCAGCGGATCATCGACGTGGCGCTCAACGAATCCATTCTGTCGGTGATGGAATCGCTGGTGCCGGACTATCTCGCGTACGGGATCCGGCGCGAACGGGTCGGCGGGCGGATGGAGGGCATCGCGCCGAGCAACGCCTATCCGTGCTCCGACGGGCTCAGTGTCATCATCGGCGGCAACGGGGATGCGATCTTCCAGCGCTACATGCAGGTGATCGAGCGGCCGGATCTGGCCGCGGATCCGGAGCTGGCCGACAATGCCGGGCGCTGGCGCAATCGGGAACGGCTGGACGCGAGCATCGCGGAGTGGACGCGCGAGCGCACCCGCGACGAGGCGCTGCGGGTCCTGGAGGCCGCGAGCATCCCGTGCGGGCCGATCTACACCGCCGCCGATATCGTCGAAGACGAACAGTACAAGGCGCGCAACATGATTCAGGATTTCACGGTGGATGTGGGTGCGCCGGAACCGAAGTCGGTCGGATTTCCGGGCATCGTCCCGGTGATCGGCGAGCGGTCGCTGCCGATCCGCAATGTCGGACCCGATCTGGGTGAACACACCCGGGAGGTACTGGCACGGCTGCTGGGTATGTCCGAGGCCGAGATCGACACGCTGACCGGGCCGAACTGACCCGGCGAGGCCGGCCCGGGGATCGGCGGGCCCCCGACGAGCCCGCCGATCCCGGCGCCGGCCGCGCCGGGTCAGCGTTCCGCGGCGGGAGTACCCGCGCGGGCTTCGGCGGAATCCTTTGCGGCGGAGTCCTTCTTGCCACGCGCACCGAGGTCGCTGCGGCGCGGCTCGTCCCCACCGCCGCGGCGGGAGTCACCGCCGCGCCGCTGGCCGCCCCGGCCCGGCACCGCGGCCACCGATTGCTGTTTGCCCGTCTTCGGCGATACCGCGGCGACCAGCAGCCCGTCGTCGTCGGCGTCCACCCGCAGGGTGTCGCCGTCGCCGATCTCGCCGCCGAGCACCAGCCTCGACACCCGGTTCTCCAGTTCCTTCTGCACCGTGCGCTTCAGCGGGCGGGCGCCGAATTCGGGCTGATAGCCGTTGTCCGCCAGCCAGTCCCGGGCCCGATCGGTGACATCCATCCCGATGTCCTGGGCGTGCAGCCGGCGCCGCGGGCCGTCCAGCACCAGATCCACGATGTGCCGCAGTTCGTCCCGGTCCAGCCGGTGGAAGACGATGGTCTCGTCGATGCGGTTGAGGAATTCCGGGCGGAAGTGCCCGCGCAGCCGCTCCATCAGCTTCGGCAGCAGCGAATCAAGGTCTCCCGCAGGTGCTTTCAGGATCATGTCGGAGCCGATGTTGCTGGTCATGATGACGATGGTGTTCTTGAAGTCGACGGTGCGGCCCTTGGCGTCGGTGACCCGGCCGTCGTCGAGCAGTTGCAGCAGCACGTTGAACACGTCCGGGTGCGCCTTCTCCACCTCGTCGAACAGGATCACCGAATACGGCTGGCGGCGAACGCGATCGGTGAGCTGGGCGGCGTCGTCGTAACCGATGTATCCGGGCGGGGCGCCGACCAGCCGGGATACCGTGTGCTTCTCCTGGAATTCGCTCATGTCGAAGCGGATCATCCGGTCCTCGTCGCCGAACACCGCCTCCGCCAGCGCTTTCGCGAGTTCGGTCTTGCCGACGCCGGTGGGCCCGAGGAACAGGAACGAGCCGATCGGCCGGTTCGGGTCCTTCATCCCGGAACGGGCGCGCCGGACCGCCTCGGCGACGGCCACGATCGCCTCGTCCTGGCCGATCACCCGGCGGTGCAACACTTCCTCCAGGCGCAGTAGTCGTTCCCGTTCCTCCACGGTGAGTTCGGCGACCGGGATGCCGGTCTGCCGGGAGATCACCTCGGCCACATCCTCGACCGTCACCGTCGGCGATTCCGCGTTCTCGAGGTGGTCGACGCGGTCCTCCGCCGTGGTGATCTCGGCCTTCAGTTCGTCGGCGCGGGTGTAGTCCTCGCCTGCGACCGCGGCGTCCTTCTCGCGCCGCAGCCGGGCCAGTTCCTCCTCGGCCTCGCGCAGATCCGGTTCGGGCATGCGGGTGCGCAGCCGCACCCGGGCCCCGGCCTGGTCGACCAGGTCGATCGCCTTGTCGGGCATGAACCGGTCGGTGATGTAGCGGTCGGACAGTTCGGCGGCGGCGATCAGCGCCTCGTCCTCGTAGCGAACCTGGTGATGCTCCTCGTACACGTCGACCAGGCCGCGCAGGATCTCGATGGTGTCGCCCACCGACGGCTCGGACACCATCACCGGTTGGAACCGGCGTTCCAGCGCGGCGTCCTTCTCGATGTACTTGCGGTATTCGTCGATGGTGGTGGCGCCGATCGCGTGCAGTTCACCGCGGGCCAGCGCGGGCTTCAGCAGATTTCCGGCGTCCATCGAGCCCTCACCGCCGGATCCGGCGCCGACGATGGTGTGCAACTCGTCGATGAAGATCACCAGTTCGTCCGAGTGCTCGCGCACCTCGTCCAGCACCTTGGTGAGCCGCTCCTCGAATTCGCCGCGATATTTGCTGCCCGCCACCAGCGAGCCGACATCGAGGGCGACCACGCGCCGGTCGGCGAGGGTGCTGGGGACGTCGCCGTTGACGATGCGCTGCGCCAGGCCCTCCACGATCGCGGTCTTGCCGACGCCCGGGTCACCGATCAGCACCGGGTTGTTCTTGCGGCGCCGGGACAGGATCTCCACGGTCTGCTCGATCTCCTGAGCCCGGCCGACCACCGGGTCGACCTTGCCGGCGCGGGCTTCGGCGGTGAGGTCGCGGCCGTATTCGTCCAGGGTCGGGGTGTCGCTGGGTTTGCGCTGCCCCTCCGTGACCGGCAGTTTGGCCCCGGCCAGCGCCTGCGCGGCGGGCGTCTCCGGATTCTCGGCGAATCCGACCAGCAGATGTTCCGGCCCGATATAGCTGCTGCCCGCCTCGGCGGCGCTGCGCTGCGCGTTGCGCAGGGCGAGTTTCGCGGCGGGGCTGAGCACCACCCCGCCCTCGGCGGTGGTCGCCGTGGCCTGACCGCTGCCGGCGGCGCTGCGCATCTGCGCACCCACCTTGTCCGGATCCAGATCGAGCCGGGAGATGACGCTGCGCGACGGCTGGATCTGGGTGGCCGCGTACAGCAGATGCTCGGGAGTGATCTCCGCGTTACCCCATTCCGTGGCCGCGTCGCGGGCCTTGGCGACGACCGCCTTCGCGTTGTCGCTGAGCAGGCGGCCGACGTCGATGCGCTGCACCGGGGGCTGCGCGGACATCCCCGGTCCGAAGAACCGGCTGAAGATGTCGTCGAACGATCCGAAGGATCCCGGCCATGCTGCGGTCATGTCCACCTCGTCAGGTCGTCGGCGGCTGATCCGGCACACACGCGGAAATGCCGGAACCACGGAAAGTGGCGAATCTCCAGCTATCTCTGACACCGTACTCTCGCCCCCACCTGCCGCGCCTGCGATCGTGATCCAACCGCGACCTCGGCCGACGGCCGGCGGCGACGGCGGCGCGCGTCATTCCCACCACTTGATCTTTCTCCGGTGCCACACTCGAAAGTCGTTGGACACGAACCACAGTGCGGTGCCCGGAAAGCGGGGATCCGAGTGGAGGAGGATCCGTGACCACAGCACCGCCGACCGGACCGGCGCCCGAATCCACCCGGCCGTATCCTGCCCGGCGCCGGCCGAAGGGCGCCTACATCTGGGACGTGATCACCACCACCGATCCCAAGCTGCTCGGCGTGATGTACATCGTCACCTCGATCGCGTTCTTCCTGATCGGCGGCCTGATGGCGCTGCTGATGCGCACCGAGCTGGCCCGGCCCGGATTGCAGTTCCTGTCACCGGAGCAGTTCAACCAGCTGTTCACCATGCACGGCACGATCATGCTGCTGTTCTATGCGACGCCGATCGTGTTCGGATTCGCCAATTGTGTGCTGCCGTTGCAGATCGGCGCCCCCGATGTGGCCTTCCCGCGGCTCAATGCGCTGAGTTACTGGCTGTACCTGTTCGGCGCGGCGATCGCGACGGCGGGCTTCGTCTCCCCCGGCGGCGCCGCCGATTTCGGCTGGACCGCCTACACGCCGCTCAGCGAGGCCGCACACTCCCCCGGGGTCGGCGCGGATCTGTGGATCATGGGCGTCGCGGTGTCCGGCGTCGGCACCATCCTGGGCGGGGTGAATATGCTCACCACCGTGGTCTGCCTGCGCTGCCCCGGCATGACGCTGTTCCGGATGCCGATCTTCACCTGGAATATCGCGGTCACCAGTGTGCTTGTGCTGCTTGCCTTCCCAATCCTCACCGCGGCGCTGATGGCGCTGGCCGTCGACCGGCACCTGGGCGGGCACATCTACGATCCCGCCACCGGCGGGACATTGCTGTTCCAGCATCTGTTCTGGTATTTCGGGCATCCCGAGGTGTACATCGTCGCGTTGCCGTTCTTCGGGATCATCACCGAGATCCTGCCGGTGTTCAGCCGCAAACCGCTGTTCGGTTACACCACACTGGTATACGCGACGCTGGCCATCGCGGCGCTGTCGATCGCGGTCTGGGCCCACCACATGTATGCGACGGGAGCCGTTCTGCTGCCGTACTTCTCGTTCATGACGTTCCTGATCGCGGTGCCCACCGGCGTGAAGTTCTTCAACTGGATCGGCACCATGTGGCGCGGCACGCTCACCTTCGAGACGCCGATGCTGTGGGCCCTGGGCTTCATCGTGACCTTCCTGTTCGGCGGCCTGTCCGGGGTGATCCTGGCCAGCCCGCCGATCGATTTCCACGTCTCCGACACGTATTTCGTGGTCGCCCACTTCCACTACGTGCTGTTCGGCACCATCGTGTTCGCCACCTTCGGCGGCATCTACTTCTGGTTCCCGAAGATGACCGGCCGCTACCTCGACGAACGTCTGGGCCGGGTCCACTTCTGGACCACCTTCCTCGGCTTCCACACCACCTTCCTGGTGCAGCACTGGCTCGGGGCCGAGGGCATGCCCCGCCGCTACGCGGACTACCTGCCCTCGGACGGATTCACCACGCTCAACACGATTTCCACCATCGGCTCCTTCATCCTGGGCCTGTCGATGATCACTTTCGTCTGGAACGTCTTCAAGAGCTACCGCTACGGCGAACTCGCCACCGCCGACGACCCCTGGGGCTACGGCAACTCCCTGGAATGGGCCACCACCTGCCCACCACCCCGCCACAACTTCTACGAACTGCCCCGAATCCGTTCCGAGCGACCGGCATTCGAGCTGCATTACCCGCACATGGTGGCGCGGATGCGATCCGAGGCGCATGCGGGCTGGGGTACGCCGCACCCGAGCCCCGCCGGGTCCACCGCCGTCGCGGAAGTCGCAGCGGAGGGTGCGGAACCCACGGTGTGACAGGAATCAGCGCCACTCAGCCCCGGCCGAGCAGGGTGCCGCCGTTGATCTGGAGGATCTGACCGGTGGTCCAGGCCGCCTCGGCCGAGGCGAGATGCGCGACGCCCGCGGCGATTTCCTCCGGCGTACCGGCCCGGCCGAGCGGGATCTGCGCGATCCGATCGGCCGCCAGCTCCGGAGTGAGCCGCTCGGACCAGAATTCGGTGTCGGGCACGAAGCCGGGAGCGACCACATTGACCGTGATGCCCTCCGGCGCGAGCCGCTGCGCCAGCCCCAGCGCCCAACCGTGCAGCGCGGCCTTCGCCGCGCCGTAGGCGCCCGCACCCCGCAGCGCGGCAATCGAACTGATCGAGACGATCCGGCCCCCGGACCGGGTGACATGCGGCAGCAAGGCCTCGGTGAGCAGCACAGCGGTCACGACATTCAACCGGTAGGACTCGAGATATGCCTCGGCGATCGCGCCGAGATCACCCTGCCCGGCCGCCGGATTGCCCCCAGCATTGTTGATCACCACGTCGATACCGTGGCCGGACGCGGTGATTCGCTCGACTACCGCCCGAACCTCCTCGGGTACGGTCAGATCCGCGACCGCAATGTCGACACGATCGGCCCCGATCTCGGTATTGATCCGCGCCGCAGCGGCTTCCAGTACCGCAATACGGCGGCCGACGATGACGACCTCGTCGCCGTCGGAAGCCAGCCGGCGGGCCACCGCCTTACCGATACCGGTACCACCGCCGCTGACCACCGCACGCCGCGCCATCGTCTCTCCCACTCTCCACCGATCGTGAACCGGACGAATCTACGCCACCACACCGGGATCGGACGAGGGTAGGACGCCGGCAGATCGAAATCCCGCCCGCGCGGAGGCAACCTCGAGCAGCGGTCAGGTGATATCGAGTGCCACTGCTGCCCTGGACCCAACTCGCCGAGAGGCCATGCTCGGCCTTCAGCCCGACGCTGGTGTAGCCGGCTTCGAATTGCGGGTGCCGCAGCCAGGCCGGCGCCGAACGGCGCGCGCACGGTCGTCTCGTCCCCGTCGAGCAAGCCGTCGTAGACATTGTCGAAAGCGGGCCGACAGGCTGGTGACCCGACGTTTTCGATCTTGAAAGCGAGCCTGGCATTCCCCGGTTTCCGCCGAGCCGGTCACCGTGGCCGCGATCCCGTGGAAAACATCACCTCGTAGGCTCACCCCATGTCGGGTATCGCGGCGGCCGAGCGGGCCGAGGTGGCGGCGGCGTGCCGGGAACTGGCAGCGGCGGGGTTGTTGATCGGGACCGCCGGGAATGTGAGTGTGCGGGCCGGGGAGCTGGTGGCGGTGACCGCGACCGGGACGGTGCTCGGTGAGATGACCGCGGAGGAAGTCACCGTGGTCGATCCGGACGGGACGGTGGTGTCGGGCCGGCTGGCGCCCACCTCCGAACTGGAGCTGCATCTCGGGGTGTACCGCGAATTCCCGGTGGGCGCGATCGTGCACACCCATGCGCCGCACTCGATCGCGGTGGGTTTGGTGTGCGACGAGTTACCGGTGATCCACTACCAGCAACTGCCGCTGGGCGGCGCCACTCCCGTGGTCCCGTTCTTCCCGTTCGGCACCCCGGAATTGGCTGCCGCCGTTCGTGATTCGCTGGTGGACCGGAGCGCGGCCCTGCTGTCCAACCACGGTGCCGTCACCGTCGGCGCCACCCTGCGCCAAGCGGTGGAACACACCGAGTTGCTGGAATGGGCCTGCGGGATCTACCTCGACGCCCACGCGATCGGGACACCACGAGCACTGTCGGCCGCACAACAGGACGCCGTGCGCGCGGTGATCGCGCGGACGGCATACGGCACCACGAAACCCGTGTAGGCCCGCACCGCGACCATCCGGCCACCGTCGACCAACCCGGGAACCCCCGGAAATACCCATTCACCTGCACCGATACGCACCACCGAAATGTGTCGTACCCCTCTGGCACACTCATGACCATCGGACGCCGATCAGGTTGCACCACAAAGTAATCAGCAACCACACGAAAGGCGTGTTCACATGTCCGAGCTGTACTCGACGTCCGATGCCGATGACCGGCTGGCCACCGTGGCCGACCGGCACCGGGAGCTGCTGCGTGGCCCCGTCTCGGAATATCGGGAACGGGTGGCACAGCGGGCTCGGTACTTCGGCCAGGCCGGGCCGATCCTGATCGAGCAGGCAGAGCGGCATATCGCCACTCTGATGATCGATCCGGAACGAGACCGGAACCTGGACGTGGACGCCTACCGGGCCATGCGCGACGGACTGCCCATGCGGTACGACACGCAGTCGCGTGTCTTTGTCGCGCAACGGGGCAAGTTCGAGGTGGCGATCCGCCCGGACGGCCCGGAGCGGCGCCTGGGCATCATCGCCCGGCTGGCCGCCGCCGGTGTCGATCTGGACCAGATCCTCACCGTCGCCGCGGTGGTCGCCACCCACCCCGGCGACCCGGGCGCGCCGATCGGCGAGCACGCCCGGACCGGGAGCGGTGAACACCTCGCCCCGGGCTGCACCCGAGCGGTCACACCCCGCTGAACGCCGATCCCCCGCCGAGCGGCCGGTGCCTCGCACCGGCCGCTCGCATCGCAGGAAATGTCCCGTTCATTTCGGCCGATGCCTCGTCCTGCGGTAATCTTCGACCGCCTTCCGGGCTCAGCCATATGCCGTCGCCACCCTGGACGGCATCCAGTCGGCCCCGCTGCGCAGCTTGGCGCAGCGCGGCAAGCGAAAATTCCGAGTCGGCAAGCGAAGCCAACGGAACCATCCGGGCCGGGCCTGCCACATTCGGCACGATGAAGCGGACGAGATTGTCGTACATCGCGCGCGCGATCAATTCTCCCAGCGCACCGTAGTCGGCGATGTCCGCTCTCTGAAGTGCCGCCAGATAGGCGTTCCGTTGACGTTTGAAGATGACCACAGGAGGATAACCGAGCCGGACGAGCACCAAGTTCAGTACAAGGCGACCGGTTCGGCCGTTACCATCGAGAAACGGATGGATGCACTCGAATCGATTGTGTATTCGCGCCAATTCCTGAGGTAGCGGCGCAGGCGGCAAGGCACCGGTGCCGATAGCCTCCCCCAGTCGACAGACATCCTCGACCCACTGCTGAATTTGTTCCGGCACCAGCGGCCAACTGGGGGGTTTCATACCCGCCGAGAACGGATGGATGTCGTGCTCCCGGATACTTCCGGGCTGTTCCCGCTCGGTCGCCTCGGGGTGTGGCGCCACATCCCACACCGGAGTCATGGCCATGTGATGGATCCGCCGAATCTCGGTGATCGTGATCAGATGACCGTCGTGCCACTCGTCAGGCTCCAGCGCCTGGCGATACACCCACTTCGCAGCGTCGGCGTACCCCCGAACCTCGTTGTATTCCGCCAGCGGCTTCGATCCCACGGCGCGCCCCTCATCGAGAAGCGCCTGCACCTCCCGCATTACGAGCGTGTTGCCTTCGAGCGCCGTCGAATGGTGGGCTTCCAGATGCCAGATGTCATCCCAGATCGACTGTGCCTCTTTGGGATTCGGTAGTCCACCGAAGCGCTCGTTCAGCTCGGACAACGCCTCGTCGAGTCGGCGGTACACCGGACAACAGGACGCCGTGCGCGCGGTGATCGCGCGGACCGCTTACGGCACAACGAAACTCGCGCAAGCCCCGGCCGAATGATCGTTCCGACAGCCCGGCCCGCCACGTGGGGCGGGCCTCCAGTGGGACCGGGGCCGTACTGCGCGGCAGAAATACTCCGATGGTTCGGTCTGGGGTATCGAGAACTGCGGCGGGCTCGAACAGCGTGTGCTGCTCGGCTACTCCTGACCGAGGATGAGCAGCCTGGGTGCCCGTGAAGCGCGGGCACCCAGGTGTTCGGTGAGACCGGGCTACATTCGTTCGCCCCGGCACGATGCAAAGGAACACTGCGTTGATCACCAAGATTCAGATCGTCGCCGAAGTGAGTGGTCCCGGCTCCGACAGTCACTTCCTGCGACTGACCGAGGACGTGCCGAATCCTCCTACTCTGGCCAACCTCACCAACGAGTTCGGTGTCAGCGGCAGTGCGGACATGGAGATCGAGTGGTACGACGGCTTCGGGCTGAAGCAGCGGTTCTCGCTGTCTCCCTTCGCCGGACTGGATCCGGATACCTACATCAAAATCACGTTCCTCAGCGCGCCGG
The DNA here is from genome assembly GCF_020176955.2 of Nocardia sp. alder85J. Taxonomy (GTDB): domain Bacteria; phylum Actinomycetota; class Actinomycetes; order Mycobacteriales; family Mycobacteriaceae; genus Nocardia. The sequence continues at coordinate 67,837 of NZ_JAIUCZ020000002.1, read as the reverse complement.
CTGAACGGGAATTCCCCGATCTCGAGCCGGGTGCGGTGCTACTGAAGGAATATCTGGTCGCTGATCCCATGAACGAAGCCTGAGCCGCGGCATCGTCTCCGAGAGGGCTGCTCGCTCGCTCAGTCCTCCTGCGGCTCCACCACCGGCACCGCTTCCGACACCGGCCCCAACCTCCGGTGGACCCAATACTGCTGCGCGAAGGTCCAGGTGTTGCTGGTGGCGAAGTAGATCAGGATGCCGATCGGCATCACCAGGCCGGCGACGATGGTGCCGAGCGGGAACAGCCACAGCGTCATCCAGGTGATCAGGCGAGTTTGGGGGGTGGTGGTCAGCTGGCGGGTGGCGGCGGCGCGGGCGGTGGAGTGGGTGGCGAAGGCGGCTATCGCTATGAGGGGCAGGGCGACTGCGGCGAGGGCGCCGAAGGTGCCGGTGGAGATGGCCAGGGTTGCGGTGAGGGGGGCGGAGAGGATCTTCGCGTGCAGGAAGGATTGCACCTGGTCGGCGGAGAAGACGTAGTTCGCGGTGATCGGGGCCGGGGCCGAGCGGGCGGTGGTGCCGAACAGCAGGTTGGTCATCGGGCCGGTGCGGTCGAAGGAGCGCAGGACGTGGTAGAGGCCCAGGAAGATCAGGAGTTGCACCAGCATGGGGGTGAAGGCGCGGAGCACGCTGAACTCGTGTTGTTGCTGGAGTTTCCGGACCTCGGCGGTCAGACGTTCGCGGTCGTCGGCGAATTCGGCCTGCAACCGCTTCATCTGCGGTTGCATGATCGCCATCGTGCGGGAGAACTTCACCTGGGCGAGGAACGGGCGGTAGAGGGCGGCGCGCAGGGTGACGACCAGGGCGATGATCGCCAGCGCCCAGGACAGCCCGCTGGCGGCGCCGAACAAGGCGGCGAAGGCGGTGTGCCACAACCACAGGACGGCGGACACCGGATAGTAGACGAAATCGAGCATGGGACGACACCTCGTCGGGGAAGCACCCGGGCGGCGGGTGAGAAGTGAACGGGGGCAGCGGGTTCGCCGATCACGTCACGCGGACGTGCTCAGCCTTCGCGGCCCGGCGCCCGGGGTCGCGCGCGACCTGCGGTGTCCGGATTGCTCTGTCGTAGAAAGGATCCGCGGCGGCGGCGCTGCGCCGACCCCGGCGGACCGGTGCACACTGCCACCGGTAGCGGGGTCATACGGTGCGGTTGTGCGGCGGCGACGGCCAGTGCGAGCAGGGCCGCGGCGCTCATCGCGAGCAAGGCGTTCGGCTCGCTGGCGGGCAACAGGACGGCCGCCCAGCCGGATACGATCATCGCGCAGAGCATCAGCGCCGCCGATCGGATCCGGGTCATCATGGGGTCGAGCGTACTCGCCCGCTGCGCACGGCCGTCCGCGTGAACCGTTCGACACGCCACAGCGCCGGAATCGTCCGGTAATCGATTGGGCGATAGCCGAACTCCGGGCCGGCGACGGCCGGGCTCGGCTCGGCCGCCGGTCGCCTCGGGGGCGAGTTCCGGCCGGTCGCACTCGATCACCGGCAGCTGCCCCGGGCCCGGTTCACTGCTTGGGCAGCGCCCCCGCCATCCCACCCACGTCGGTGACCTTCCATCCGCTGCCGGGATCCACGTTCACCGTGTAGGTGACGGTGGTCTGAGCGCCGTCGGGGGTCTGGGCGCTGGTGGAGGTGACGTTGAGGAATACGTCGACCCTGTAGACGCCGTTGTCCTTGCTGATCACCGTGGAGGCGATCGGGGTGGCGCTGGAGGTCCACTGCAACGGGACCAGGATCTGTTGCAGTTTGGGGCCGGTGGCGTCGAACTTGGTGGACAGCTGTGGGCTGGTGTTGGCCTTCAGCTTGCCGATCCAGGTGTTCACGTCCTGGTAGTTGATGGTGGACGCCCCGACCGCGTAGTCGGTGGCGACCTGTTCGGCGTGCTGGTCGGCCGCTTGGGCGGCGTCGCGGTCGTGCAGGTGCCCGCGGGCGGACAGCCACAGTCCGCCGAAGGTCACCGACACCGCCACCAGCGCTACCACGACGACGGCGGTCAGCACGGTCGACAGGCGCAGCGATACCGTGCGCGGAGCGCCGACAGCCGGGCTTTCCGAAACGGAGGACTCGACGGTCCCCGCCGCGTCGACTGCCCGCTCCGGTTCGGTTCCCATGTCGTCCGACATCGGAGTCCTCCAGTTCTATTTGACGGTGACCCGCAGCCGCACGGCGCCGTCGGGGGTGACGTCGTCGAGTGCCTGCGTGATCAGGGCGGAAATATCCAGGTTCGGGGCGGCGGTGGTCGCGGCGTCGGCCAGTGGTTGCAGCGCCGGGGTCAGGGATTTCAGCTCGGGGCCGAGTTGGTGCAGCGCGTCGGTCAGCTTGCCGAGGAACGGGACCAGGCCGCTGCCGCCGGTGTAGGTCTGCGGCGGCTGGGCGTCGACCAGGCGGCCGACGGCGGCGACCAGATCGTCCAGAGTCCGGGTGAAGTGCACGAAGGCGGGGGCCGCGGCACTGGTCGCCGGTCCCGCCCAGTCGATGTCGGCCGCGGCGGCCTGGAAACTGTTGAGCAGATCGCCGATTCGCGGGCTGCGGCTCATGATGGCGGCGGCCAGCAGATCACCGGAGCGGGCCAGGTTCGGGATGGCGGCGTCGGTGCCGGTGAGCGCCTGGCCGGCGGTGCCGACCAGGGAGCCGACCACGGCCGGATCCAGCTGGTCGATCGTCTTCGCGACCAGCCGCGCCACCGCCGGAATCGACAGCGGCATACGGACGTTCGCGGTCTCGAGGCGCTGCCCGTCGCGCAGGTACGGCCCGGCGCCGGTGCGGGAACGGAATTCCACGTAGGGCTCGCCGAGGGCGGACAGGTGCTCGATGGTGACGGTGCTGTCGGTGGGGACGTGGCGGTCGGCGGCGATCCGGAGGCCGACCTCCACCCCGGCGGCGGTGTGCCGGACGGTGGTGATCCGGCCGACCTCGATGCCGGTGAGCAGCACCGGCGAACCGGCGCCCAGCCCACCGGAATCGGTGAGCACCATGGTGGCGCGGGTGTAGTCGGCGAACGGATCGGCGCGCACCACACCGAAGGTCAGATAGCTCGCGCCGACGACGGTGATCGCGGCGATGCCGCCGAGGGAGGCGAGGGTGCCGGGCTTGATCATCGCACCACCCCGATCATGCGCAGTGTGGCGACCATGCCGTCGGTCTGGTCCTGTGTCGAGACCGCGGCCGCGTCATCGGTGCGGATACCGGTGACGTTCACCTTCGGTCCGTGCTCGACGAAGGGAATGACCCTGTCGCGCAACAACTCCAGCAGTGCTTGCAGATTCGACGGGCGGCTCAGGTCCAGCGGCCGCGCACCGGCCACCAGCGGCACGAACGCCTGCACGGCCCCGTCGGCGCTGCCCAGCAGCGGACCCAGCCAGGCCAGCGAGGCGCCGACCGGCCCCAGGGCGCCGAAGATTCCGGCGACGCCGACCACCGAGGCGGCGATGCCGTTCAGCTCGTCCACCGAACGCTGACTGAGGATGTCGTCCAGCTGGGGCCGGATGTCGTGCAGCACTTCGGCATTCGAGGCGATGCCGTTCAACAGCGCGTCGACCTGATCGAGATGGGCCGCCAGATCCACCGCGTCGCCGCCGAGGGTGCGCGAGATGCGCGCGGTGTCGGCGGGGTCGCGCGGCAGCACGGCGTTCAGCTTGCCGATGATGTCCTGCAACTGGGACACCGCGCCGCCCTGGGTGAAGGTGGCGACAGCCGCCATCGTGTCCTCCAGTTGCACAGGCGGTTTGGTGTGTTCCAGCGGGATGGTGCCGCCGTCGGCCAGCAGCGCGCCGAAGCCGTCGGTGGGGGTGGTGAGGGCCACGTGGATGTCGCCGAGCACCGTGTCCTGCCGCAGCTCCGCGACCGTGTTCACCGGCAGCCGGACGGATTTCGAGATGTCGGCGGCGACCACCACGTAGCCGGCGGCGCCGGCGGCCGGCGGTACCACCGACACCGCGGACACCGTGCCGACCTGGGCGCCGTTGGCCATGATCTTCGCCTTGGCGGGCAGATTCAGCGCGCTGCTGAATCGGATGTGTACCCGGTAGGTCGGCCCCGGCACGGTGGTGCCGGGCATCGGGACCGAGGACGGGTCGAAGGCGCAGCCCGCCGCCGGCAGCACCGCCACCAGGCCCAGGGCCGTGGCCGCCACCCAGCGGCGGCCGATCCGGATCCTCATCGCGCACCTGCCGTTGCGAGCACCAGCGGCACCAGATCCACTTTCGCGAGCCCGTCGGCGGCATCGCAGCGGCCCGGCGCGAGAGCGTTCACCACCGCGCACACCTGATCGGCATTCGCCTGCGGGACAGCCACTCTCGGCGGCGCGTAGCCGATCCCGGACGCGCCGGCGGACCGGAACGCCTGAGCCAGAACCGGTGTCATCGTGATGATCTGGGCCAGCGATCCCACATCGGCGCGCAGGAACTTCACCAGCGGCACGGTGTCGTCGAGGGCCTTCATGATCGGGTCGCCGAACGCGGTGGTCAGGTCGTTGAGCATGGGCAGCACCTGGCGCAGCCCGTCCATGATCTGCGCGCCGGGCGCGAGCAGGTCGGCGGCGGCCTGGTCCAGCACCGGAGCCAGCCGGGTCAGCATGGTGGTCAGATCGCCCCAGTGCCGCTCGACCTGCTGGGCCACCGAGGCGAAGGCGTCGAAAATGCCCGCCAGATGCGCGATGTCGGCATCGGGCGACGACAGCGCACCGCTGAGTTTCTGCACGATCGCGTTGATCTGCGGGCCGGTGCCGGAGGTGGCGTCGTTCAGCGCCGACAAGCCGCGGGCGAGGGCGTCGGGGTGGTCCTGATCCGGCCCGTCCAGCTGGGCCGACAGCTGTGCCAGCGCGGTCAGCGTTTCGGTGATGCTCTTGGGGGTCAACGTCTTGGTGAGACACTGCCCGCGGTTCCAGCGGCCGGTGGTCTGCCCGCCGGTCACCACCGCCAGCTGCCGGGAGGCGACGACGCTGTCGGACAAGGTCGTGGCGCCCGCGTCGGCGTACACGGGTTTGTCCGCGGCGACGGCGAATTCGACCTTCACGGCGCCGTTCTGCGGGGCGATCGAGGTGACCGAGCCGACCGGGATGCCGCGCATCGTCACCTGATTGCCCACGTACAGCCCGATGCTGTCGGGCATGATCGCGCAGTACGACTCGGTGCGTTTCACCGGCTGGAAGATCACCAGATAGCCGACGACGACGAGCGCGACCAGCGCGACCGCCCCCACGATCGACATGAAGGCCCGGGAGCCGAGCATCCGGTGCAGTGATGCGGCGGCCATCAGCAGTCCTTCCCCGGCACCGGCACACAGACGCCGGGCAGCGCCGCGAGCGGATCGGCCCCGGCGGGCGGGGTCACCGTGCGGCCGGACTGGTCGACGGTGACGCCACCGGGAATCGCCCACTGCCGCAACGTGTCCTGGAGACCCGCCACGGTGCCGATCACCGGTTCCAGTTGCCCGCCGAGCTGTTCCAGCCGCGGCAGTGCGTCGGTGAGCCGTCGCAGATCCGGTTTCAACGTCGAATTCCAGGCCGGGGCGAGCGCGGCCAGCCGGTCGATCAGCGCTTGCAGCAGCCGGATGCCCTCGCGCAGTTCGCCGCGCTTGTCCTCGAGCACGGTCTCCAGCAGGTTGACGCTGTCCATCAACCGGCCCAGATCGGTTTTGGCGCCGTCGTACATGGTGACGTACTCGTCGGCGACCTCGAGGGCGTTCGACACCTGGGTGCGCTGCCGGTTCAGCGCGTCGACATAGGTGTTCAGCGTGTCCAGCGTGGTCCGCAGCGCGTCCGGCGCCTGCTGGATCGAGGAGTCCAGCGCGGACAGATTGCGCCGCAGGGTGTTCCCGTCGATGGTCTGCAACGGCCGGATCGCGTCCTGGAAGGTCTGGGTGAGGCTGTACGGCAGCCGTACCCGCTCCAGCGGAATCGCCTTGCCGCCCAGCGGTTTACCCCCGGAGGGGAACAACGCCACGTAGTGGCCGCCGACCACGGTGAGCATCCGCACATCCAGCGACGATTCGTCGCCCACGAACACCCACGAGTCGACGGTGAACCGCATGACCACCCGATCCGGTTTCAGCTCCAGCGATTTCACCGCGCCGACCACGATCCCGGCCACCCGGATGTCGTCTCCCGCCTGCACCGACTGCGCCTCGGACAGTTCGGCGGTGTAGGTCTTCTTGCCGAACGGCACCACGTACAGCACGCCCGCCGCGACCGCGCACACCAATACCAGTGCGGCGCCGATCAGGCCGAGCCGCAGCTCCCGGCGCTGCGCGCGGGCCGCCTGCGCGGCCCCGTCGGCATGCCGGCCGGATCCCTTGCGGAACAGGCTCATCCGTTGCATATCGCCACCTGCTGCCCGGCGACCAGCACCTGCACCACCGGCGACCAGCACCTGCACCACCGGCGGCACGTCCGCGGCACCCTTGCGGCACTGCGGTTTCCAGCCCGCCGGCCCGTGCGGGGTGGCCGCGTCGACACCGGCCAGCAGGCCGGGCAGTTTGCCGAACACGTCGACCGCCTCCTGCGGATCGGGGAACACCTTGCGGATCAACGCGTCCACATCACTGCCGGTGTCCAGGCCGAGCGCGGTGAAGAGACTGTCCAGCGGGCCCAGCACCGACGGCGCGGCCATCGCGAACTGCGCCAGCCCGCCGATGTTGCGCTGCAATCCCTGGAACACGTCGGTGAGCCGGGCCAGCAACGGCACCAGATAGTGCACCCGGCCGCCCACCTTGTCGGACAGGTCGGACATGTTGTGGATCAGGGTGCCGATCACCTGCTGCCGGTCGTCCACGTAGGAGGCGAGCTTCTCGATGGCGTCCAGCGCCGGTCCGACCCCGCTGCCGTCGCCCTCGATCAGCGCGACCATGCTGGCGCTGAACTGGTTGATCTCCTCCGGGGAGATGGTGGCCAGCACCGGCTTCAGCCCGTTGAACATGCTGGTCACGTCGAAGGACGGCACGGTGCGCTCGATACCGACGGTGGTCCCCGCGGCCAGCCGCGCGCCGGGGTGGTCCTGCTGTTGCAGGTCGACATACCGCTGTCCGGTGAGGTTCTGGTAGCGGATCGCCAGCTTCGAGTTGTCGTAGACGGGCGTGTCGGTCTTCAGCGACAGGCGGACCCGGGCCAGCGTGCCGTCCAGCCGCACACCGCCGACCTTGCCGACCTGCACCCCGTACATGCGCACGTCGTCGCCCACCTTCAGCCCGTTGGCGTCGGTGAACAGCGCGTCGTGCGCCTCGGTGGGGCCGGACACCGGCCGCTTGATCGCGGTGAACACCATGGTCAGCACGAGGATCATCACCACCGCGAACAGCACCAGCCGCCACAGCGCCGCGGTCGTCTTCATCGGGCGCCTCCCAGCAGCGGCGCCAGCACCGGAACCCCGCGCACGTCGATCTCGGTGTTCAGCACCGGCCCGTTCGGGGTGTCCGGCAACGCCGCGCCCAGCCGGCGCAGCAGTTCGGCGAGGTCGGCGCCGGATTGCCGCGGCTGCGGCACCATTCGGGCCAGCATCGTCAGGATCGGCGCGAGAGCGTCGGTGGCGCCGGACAATTGCGTTCCGGCCTCCCCGGCGAAGGTCGCCAGCCCGGGCAGCAGCTGCCCGGTGAGCACCGAGACCCCGGCGTCGTAGTCCGGCCGATCCTGTTGCAGCCGTGGGATGTTGCGCAGCAGATCCAGGACCTGGATGGTGGCGCCCGCGAACTGCCCGCCGCCGGCGAAGGCGGGCCCGAGCCGGCCCACCAGCTCCGAGGCCGGCATCCGCTGGTTGTCGGTGATGGTCTGGGCGACGGAGACGATCGCCTGCACCAGCGGAGTGAAGGCCCGCACATCCCCGGAGAGCTGCGAGATCACGGTGGCCAGTTGCGGTGTCAGCAGCGCGTCCCCGGTCCGCGACAGGCCGCGCAGCAGATTGCCCATGGTGGCGTCGTAGACCGCGGCGGACCGGTCGCCGGTCAGGTCCACGACGCCGCCCGCGCGCAGCGGCGCACCACCGGAACCGCGCCGCAGTTCGATCTCGCTGATTCCGAACAGGTTCGCGGGCGCGTAGTCGACCCGCAGACTGTCGTCGATGCCGTGCAGTTGAGAAGGGTCCAGCCGCAAGGTGATTCGCTGGGTGCCGCCGTCGTCGGGGGTGATGCCGGTGACGGTCCCCACCTGCACGCCGTCCACCCGCACCGGGGTCCCGGCCAGCACCCCGTCGCCGATCTGCTCGGTGTGTAGCGCGATGCGCAGCGAATCATCGGTGCGCACATGGCGATACAGGGTCACCGCGGCCGCCACCGCCACCACGACGGCGATCGCGACGGTCCCCACGATCAGCGAGCGGCGCTTGTCGACGGCCACTCCGGGCATTCCGTAACCAGGCATCGCGCTACCCCGTGAACGTGACGGTCGAATCGACACCCCAGAACAGCAGGGTGAGCACCATGTCCAGCGCGATGATCGCCACCGACGACGCCCGCACCGCGCGCCCGGACGCGATCCCCACACCTTCGGGGCCACCGGTGGCGAAGAAGCCGTAGTAGCTGTGGATCAGGATCACGACGGTGGCGAACACGGTGACCTTGAGCACCGCGGCGATCACGTCGAATCCGGACACGAATTGGAAGAAGTAGTGGTCGTAGACCCCCGCGGACTGCCCGTGCACCACGGTGATCAGGCCCCGGCAGGCGAAGTACGACAGGATCAGCCCGATCAGGAAGGTCGGCACGATCGCGATGGCGCCGGAGATGACCCGGGTGGTGACCACGAACGGCACCGAGCGCAACCCCAGGCATTCGATCGCGTCTATTTCCTCGGAGATCCGCATGGAGCCGATCTCGGCGGTGATGCGGCAACCGGCCTGCGCGGCGAATCCGATGGCCGCGATGATCGGGGCCAGTTCCCGGGTGGTGGTGTAGGCGGAGACCAGGCCGGTGACCGGGCCCATACCGAGCAGGTTCAGCAGGGTGAACGATTCCACCGCGACCGAGGCACCCATCACCAGGCCCAGCACGATCATCATCGGCACGGTGCCGCCGCCGACGATGACCGAACCGCGGCCCCAGGTCATATCGGAGATGATGCGCAGCGTCTCGGCGCGATATCGCTGGAGCGTCACCGGAATCGACGACAACACCTGCCACACGAAGGCGAGCACGAAGCCGAGTCCCTCGACGCGCGCCAGGACCAGGCCCCGGCGCCGGTAGAGGCGGCCGGCCCAGGCCAGCCCCTTGGGACGGTAGGCGGAGACGGTCATCTCACACCAGCCTCGTCGGCAGGAACATCTCGACGACCTGGGTGATCCCCAGATTCACCACCACGATCGAGACCACCGACAGCACCACCGCCGCGTTGACCGAGTCGGCCACCCCGCGCGGGCCGCCCTTGGCCTCCAACCCGCGCTGGCAGGCGACGACCACCACGATGAAGCCGAACAGCACCGCCTTCAGCAGCGAGACCCACACGTCGGCGGTGGTGGTGAACGAGCCGAACGTGGCCCAGTAGCTGCCGGGGGTGACGTGCCGGCCGCCCACGGCGACGGCGTACCCGGCGACGATGCCCACGAAGATGATCAGGATGTTGAGCAGCGGCGCGACGAACAGCATCGCCGCCAGCCGCGGGATCACCAGCCGGTGGATCGGGCTGATACCCATGGTGTTCAGCGCGTCGATCTCCTCGCGGATGGTGCGCGCCCCCAGATCCGCGGCGATCGCGGCGGCACCCGCGCCGCCGAGCAGGAAGCCGGTGGCCAGCGGGGCGCCCTGTTTGATCACCCCGAGTCCGCCGGTGGCGCCCAGCAGCGAGTCCGCGCCGAGGGTGTGGATGAGGTTGCCGACCTGGACGGAGACGATGACACCGAACGGAATGGCGATGAGCACGGCCGGAATCGCCGTCACCGTCACCAGCCGCCAGGCTTGCAGCACCGCTTCCCGCCACTGGAAACGCCCGCGCGCGATGTCACCGAGGGCGCCGAACACCGACCCGCGGGCGATGTCGACCGCCCGGCCGAAGGTACGCAGCGACGACAGGATGGTTGCGGAGAAATTTCTGCGGACGATACGCACTGCCGATGCGCTCGAGCGGACCCGAGTCACCGGCGCCATACGCAACTCCGGTGTGCGGGGTGGGTCTCGGGCGTCAAGGCGGAACTCTTTCGTGATCGGCGACACTGCCACCACGAAGCTATCGGTGACCATTGGTAACAGTAAAGTCGATCACGGTGTGAGATACACCTCACAGAATGCCCCCGGAGGCTTCCTGAACTCGCCGGTAACTTACTGGAATTCTGATTCTCTATCAGGTGATATGCCGCTAAATCAAGAGCTGTCAGCTATCAAGATGATCTGCGTCACCCTTCGCGGCCGACCGATATCCGGTTCCCTACCGACCCGTTCGGGCTCGACCGCGGGGCCCGGAGGCCGAGGGCGGCAACCTACGGAGACCCTGCGGGACGAACCGCACCCCGATGCCCGGCCGGATATCGGACACCGATCGACCGAGCCCGGACACCCCCGGCCCCGTAGGTTCACCAAAGATTTGCTGTCACCTTGTGGACCGGATCCGCAGACGGACCCGGATCGGCTCTCCGGGGTGAGCTGCCGAGTGCCGGTAGAACGACTCGCGGCCCCGGCCCCCAGGGTGATCCCGCCCCTCGATTCCGGCGCACCGCACCCGGCCTCTGTTACGATCCGCGCGCGACAGCAGCGCCACTCACCCCGAGGAGTCTCGTGATGGCCGTTCTCGGCACCCTGCTGCGGAACAGGCACGCCGGCGAAGCCCACATGGCCTGGAACCTGCCGAACCTGTCCTGCGACACCGTCTTCGAACTCACCAGCCCCGACTTCACCCACGAGTCGCCGCTGCCGCCCGTGCACGCCGCCGACCGCGTCGGCGGGGCCGATCTGTCCCCCGCCCTGACCTGGGCGCAACCGCCCGGCCGGACGGCTCAACTGCTGCTCGTCGTCGAAGATCCCGACGCCCCGACCCCGCGGCCGTTCGTGCACTGCGTGGCGCTGCTCGAACCGGGGCCCACCGCCCTGCCGCAGGACGCACTGCGCGCGGGCACCGCCGTCCCGGGCGTCCGGGTGCTCCGTTCCGGCATGGGCCGGGGCTATCTCGGCCCGGCGCCGATCAAGGGCCACGGCCCGCACCGCTACGCCTTCCAGATGTTCGCGCTCGCCGACCCGATCACCTCGGTCGGCGGACGGATGCCCGAGGCGGCCAAACCTCGCGCTCTGCTCGCCGCCGCCACGAATCCGCTGGGCCGCGGCCGCATCGACGGTTTCTACGAACGACCCTGACCACCGCCGCCACGAATCAGCATGGTGCGCCGGACAATCCGTCGAGCACGACGGCGAGGTTGCGCTCCCACTGCCGGTCGTCGGCGCGCAGGCCGATGGTGTGCGGATCGGTGGTCACCCCGGCCAGCACGAAAGCCACGTCCGCCCAGTCGATATCGGGTCGCATCGCGCCGGCGGCCTGTGCCCGCTCCACCAATTGCCGCAGCCGCGAACGAATCTCGGACAGCACCCCGTCCAGCCCCGGGAAGCCCGCTCCGCCCAGCGCCTCGTTGACCCCGCAGCTCTCCGCCCGCAATCGCACATAGGCCGTGGCGAATTCGCGAAACCCCTGCCCCGGATCCGGCCGGGTCAGGGCACGGTCGGCGACGGCCAGCGCCTCGGCGAGCACCTCTGCCAGCACCGCCTCCAGCAGGATCTCGCGGGACGGGATCCGGCGATAGAAGGTTCCCTTCCCGACCCCGGCGCGCCGGGCGATCTCCTGCGCGGTGACCTCGACGCCGACCTCGGCCAGCGCGGCTCGCGCGGCCGCGACCAGGCGTTCCAGATTGCGTCGGGCATCGGCGCGCGGGGACCGGTCGGCGTCGTCGGCCAGCAGTCTTTCCACAGCCGTCATCCGCTCAGCCTAGCGAAGTGGACTCGGCGAGTCCGATTCGGCTATAAACGGACTCGTATGGTCCGTTTGATGAGAGGAATCGCCATGGACCCGATCCGAGTCGGCATCGTCGGCGCGAGCCCCGACCGCGGCTGGGCGATCCGCGCCCACCTCCCGGCCCTGCGGGCACTGCCCGACTACCGGATCAGCGCGGTCGGCACCAGCCGCCCCGACAGCGCCCGCGCCGCGGCCGACCTGTTCGATGCCCGGCCGTTCACCGATCCGCGCGCGCTCGCCGAACATCCCGAGGTCGATCTGGTCGCGATCACCGTCAAGGTGCCCGCGCACGCCGAGTTGATCCGGTCCGCCCTCGCCGCGGGCAAGCACGTCTACTGCGAATGGCCGCTGGCGCTCACCACCGGCGAAGCCCGGGAACTGGCCGCGCTCGCCGCCCGTGCCGGGGTCCGGCACGTCGCCGGATTACAGGCCCGCTACGCGCCGGCCGTGCGGCGGGCACGTGAGCTGATCACCGAAGGTGCTGTCGGGCAGATCCTTTCGGTGACCGTGCACGAGTCGCGTGGGAAGGGCGCGGGCGGCGTGATTCCGGCCTGGGCCACCTACACCCTCGACCGCGACAACGGCGCCGGGCTGCTGGAGGTCGCCGGGGGCCACCTCCTGTCGGCGGTGCGGTACCTGCTGGGCGACCTCACGGAATTGTCGGCGCGACTGGCGATCCGCCTCCCGTACGCCACCGTCCCGGAGTCCGGCGCGGTGATCACCGTGACCAGCCCCGACCAACTGCTGCTCACGGCCACCGCCGGCGGGGTACCGGTCAGCGCCCACATCCACGACGGCCGGGCCACCGGGGCCGGAACCCGGATCGACATCTCGGGCACCGCAGGCGATCTCGCCATCGTCTCCGGCGCGGGCGGACCCGGTGGCATCCAGATGAGCGCACTGCACCTGTCCGGCGCCCTCGGCCCCGGCCGTGCGCCGCAGCCGATTGCGCTCGGCAATCACGGTCCCGCAAGCGATCTCCCGCTCGAAGCGGTCAATGTCGCGGCCCTGTACACGGCCCTCGCGACCGACCTCCGCACCGGTGCGCACACCGTGCCGGACTTCGAGCTCGCCGTGGACCTGCACCGCCTGCTCGACGACATCCGCCGCTCCGACGCCGAGGGCGTACGCATCCACCGCGACCCCCGGGCGGCGTGATCACCTCACCCTCGCCACACCCGGACATGGACCGCCACCACGATGGTCGCCGCTGCGCCGGTCGGCGCAACCGGCCCGAAATCCGGCTGCGCGGGCAATCACGGGCTCGGCCCCGCTGCGGGCCTACGCTCGGGGAGTGAACGAGATCGCTCATCGCACTCATCCCCGCGAACCACACGGCGGAAATTTCAGCGCGCGGTTGAACTGGCTGCGGGCGGGGGTGCTCGGCGCCAACGACGGCATCGTGTCCACGGCGGGCCTGGTCGTGGGGGTCGCGGCGGTGTCCGCCGATGTCCGGGCGATTCTCACCGCCGGGCTGGCGGGGCTGGTGTCGGGCGCGCTGTCGATGGCGGTGGGCGAATACGTGTCGGTGAGCACGCAGCGCGACACCGAGCGAGCGGTGCTGGCGAAGGAGAAGCGCGAACTGGCCGAGGAGCCGGATTACGAACTGCGCGAGCTGGCCGCGATCTATGTGGGCAAGGGGCTTTCCCCGGAGACGGCACGGCAGGTGGCGCGGGAGCTCACCGCGCACGACGCGTTCGCGGCCCATGCCGACGCCGAATTGGGTTTGAACCCCGAGGATCTGACCGATCCGTGGCAGGCCGCCGCGTCCTCGGCGGTGTCGTTCACTCTCGGGGCGCTGCTGCCGCTGCTGGCGGTGACCCTGCCGCCGGCGTCGTGGCGGGTGCCGGTCACCATCGTCGCGGTACTGATCGCGCTGGCGCTGACCGGCACGGTGAGCGCTCGCTTCGGTGGCAGCCGGCCGCGGCGCGCGGTGCTGCGCGTGGTGATCGGCGGGGCGCTGGCGATGGCGGTCACCTACGGTATCGGCCGGTTGCTGGGCGTCTCGGGGCTGTGACCGAGGGCCAGCAGCGCCAGCCGCACCCGGTTGGCCGCACCGGTTTTCGCCAGCAGGCCCGCGACATGGGTCTTCACCGTGGTGATCCCGACGTGCAGCCGGGCGGCGATCTCGGCGTTCGACAGTCCTTGCGAGATCAGGTGCAGCACTTCGGATTCCCGGCCGGTCAGCGGCGGTAGCGGGGCCGGTTCCGGCGGTGGCGCGGCGGTGCGGGCGGCGACCGCCGAATCCACCACCCGGCCCAGCACCGGCGCCGAGAAGGGCCGCTGTCCCGCGGCGGCGCGGCGGATACCGTCCAGCAGTTCGGCGGGCGAGGCGTCCTTCACCAGGAAACCGCAGGCTCCGGCGGCGAGCGCGGGATACAGATGCTCGTCGTCGTCGAAGGTGGTCAGCACCAGCACCCGGGCCGCCGGGTCGGCTGCCAGAATCTGTGCGGTACAGCGGATTCCATCCATGCCGGGCATCCGCAGGTCCATCAGCACGACATCCGGCCGCAACCGCCGCGCCAGCCGGACCCCGTCGGCGCCGCCACCGGCCTCACCCACCACCTCCAGATCGCCGGCACTGTCGCACAACATCCGCAGGCCCGCCCGGACCAGTTGCTGATCGTCGACGAGCAGTACCCGGGTGGTCACGACGCGCGCCCCGGCAGGTGTGCGCGCACTCGCCACCCCGCCTCGCCGGGACCGGCGGTGAACGTACCGCCGAGCAGCGCCACCCGTTCGGCCAGCCCGATCAACCCCAGTCCGGTGGTTCCCGGTCCCGGCGCGCCGCCGGAACCGTTGTCGCACAACGTGAAATCCACGCCGTCGGCCACGGTGACGGTCAGCCGCGCGGTCGCCTCACACCCGGCGTGCCGCGCCACGTTCGCCAGTCCCTCCTGGGTGAGGCGCAGCAGGGTGTGGGCGGTGACCGGGTCGATCGCGCGCACATCACCGATCTCCGCCACCACCGCCGGGCCCGCCCGGCGGGTCCGCGCCACCGCCGCCTCGATCGCGGCGGGCAATTCGGCGGCGGTCATCATCACCGTGTCCGCCTGCGCCGGATCACGCAGCACCGCAACCAGTTTGCGCAGATCGGTGAGCGTCTCCCGGCCGCTGGAGTGGATGTCGTCGAGTACGTCCCGCACGGCCGCCGGGGCCTGCGGCAGCGCGTGCCGCGCCACCCCGACCCGCAGCACCGTCGAGGACACGTGATGGGCGATCAGATCGTGCAGTTCGCGGGCGATCGCGGTCCGCTCGGCCGTGCGCACGGCGGCGACCTCCGCGCGCCGCCGCGCCGCCAGTTCCCCGGCGATCCGATGCGCCCGCGTGGCGCTGTCGAGCGCACTGCGCAACAGCGCGCCGATCAGCAGCGGCAGCCCCGCCATCACCACCGCCCGATACCCGAGCGCGGCCACGCCACCGGCCGGATGCAGCAGATAGGCCGCGGCCAGCGCGACCGCACCCAGCCACGGCCGCCATCCACCGCGCCGCGCGGCCAGTTCGGCGAGGGCCACCGCGGCGGCCCCCTTACCGACCAGCGGCCCGGTGTGCCCGAGCAGGAACCCGGCCGCCAGCAGTCCCGTGGTGAGCAGCGAGGTGGCCAGCGGCCGGCGCACTCCACCGGCGGTCACCAGCACCGCGAGCAGCCCGAGCACCCAATCGGCGACCGTCGGCGAATTACCCAGCCACAGCAGGCATCCCGTGGCCAGCAGCAACCAGACCGCCAGCCGCACCGGCAACGACCGCACGTCCAGCAGCCATTCGATCCCACGCGCGACCCCGGTCGTCTCCGGCCTCCGGTACCGCGCCGCCGACACACCCACCCCACCATGATGCCGCCCACCAGCCCCACCCGACTCCTCCCGAAGGAGGAGAACCCCTCCTCCCCCGGCCCCGCAACCCCGGCCACCGGCCTGATCCCCGGCGCCCTTCCCGCCACGACAGTGAACCCATGACCGACGACAACCACACCGACGAACCCGGCACCGGTGACGATGCCACCGCACCCGACGACGACAACGAGCGCCCGGAACACGACAATCACGCCGCCACCGGCGAACTCGACGCTGCCGGCGGCCGGGTCACCGGTGACGTCGGCCCATCGCACGAGCCGGGTGACACCACCGCGGCGACCGTCGTCGACGATGACCACGGCACCGGCGATCGTACGAGTCGTGCCGACACCGGCGGTCACCGAATCGGGCACGAAAGCGGCACGGGCCGGGCCGAATACGGCGGCGATGCGAGCGGGACGAGATCTGCCGATATGCCGGACCGGGACGACAGCAACGAAGGCCACACCGGCGCGGACGGAGGGAGTGGCCGGCGGTCGAGCCGTCGCCGTCTGCTCGGGGCGCTGGCGGCGACCGGGGTGGCGGCGGGGGCGGCCGGGCTGGCCGGGGGTGTGGCGCTCGGAATCGACGCCACGCCGCCGCGGCTGCACGCGACCACGCTGCGGCGGTTCGACGGCAAGGTGGTGGTGATCACCGGGGCCACCTCCGGGATCGGTGCGGCGGCGGCGAAGCTGTTCGCCGCCGAGGGTGCGCGAGTCGCTTTCTGCGGCAGGCGGACCGAGCGCGGCGCGGCAGTCGAGCGGGACATCCGGGCCGCCGGTGGCGAGGCCACCTATATTCGCGCGGACGTGCTGGTGGAGGACGATGTGCGACGGTTCGTCGACACCGCCGCCGACAGGTACGGCGGGCTGCACGTCGCTTTCAACAACGCGGGCATCACGATTCAGAAGAAGCTGCACGAGTACAGCGCAGAGGAGTTCGACCGGGTCGTGCACACCAACCTGCGCGGCTCCTTCCTGGCTCTGAAATACGAAGTGCCACACATGCTTCGCGGAGGCGGCGGCACCGTCGTGATCACCGCCTCCTCGAACGCCCTGGCCACCGACGCGAACCGCGGCGCGTACACCGCGAGCAAACGCGGCCTGGTCGGTCTGGTGCAGGCGGCGGCCCTGGACTACGCCGGCGACGGGATCCGGGTCAATGCCCTGGTTCCCGGCACCACCGACACCGAATTGGTCCGGCGCGCAGCGGGAATGGAGAACATTCCCGACGATGCCTGGGAGGTGTTCGTCCGGCAGTGGGCGAGATCGAACGTGCCCGGTATGGGCCGATTGGCCACCGCCGAGGAGATCGCGACCTTCGCGCTCACCCTCGCCGCACCGGACTATCCGTATCTCACCGGGGCGCAACTGGTCATCGACGGCGGTAAGACCGCGCACGCCTGACCGGTGGAGCAGCCGCGATCAGGCGTCCCGGACGTCGATGCCCGCCGCCAGCGCGAAAGCCGGTGCCAGATCGAACAATTGGCCGGTGCTGATGATCGCGCCCCGCATCGCGCCGATACCGCCGGACAGCCCGAGGGTCCGGGCGCCGCGGAGGTCGACATCGGTGAAGCTGGTCCGGTTCAGCGCGATGTCCTCCAGCCGGGAGCCGGGGAACGACACCCGCGACAGCGCCGCCTCACCGAAATCGGTGCCGCGCAGCAGGCAGTCGGTGAAGGTGACGTCGCGCAGCCGCGCGGCGCGGAAGTTCACCGACTCGAATTTGCAGCCGGTGAACCGGATCCGGTCCAGCCGGGCGCCGATGAGCTCGACCCCGGTCAGCGCGTTGTCGACGAGTTCGGTGTCCAGCCAGCCGGATTGGCCGAGATCGCTGCCCACCCAGCGGACCGCGCGCATCAGCATCTCGTCGAAACGGGCCTGCCGGAACTCGCCGCCGGTGAATTCGACGGCGGTGAACGCCGAGCGGGAGAACCGGATGCCGTGCGCGTCGAGGTCGGGGCAGATCCGGTCGTCCAGGTGGATGTACTCGTAGTCGGTGTCGTACTCCGGTTCGCCGTCCATCACCTCGAGGCGGCCGGCGTAGGGCAGATCTGCGAGGTCACGGGGCACGGCTGCACCCTACGCGACCATCGGGGACGATCCGGCGGCGGGCTCAGTGCCAGAGGAACGGGATGAGCCACGGCGGCGGAGCGGGCGCCGGGAGCGCGTCCGGTTGTCCGGGATCGATGTTCGGGGCCGGCGCCTCGGGGACCGGCTCGGGCGCCGGGGGTTCGGGCATCGGCGGGGCCATCGGCGCCGGGATCAGCGCGGGCGGGGCCGGCTGCTCGGGGGCGCCGGGCACGGGGGCGGCGGGTACCGGCGCACCGGGTACCGGGGCGACGGGACCGGGCGAGGCCGCGGGCCCCGACGGTGTCGCGGGCCCGGTGGGCGTGCCCTGGATCCGCTTCGGGTCCGGGGCGCCGGGCACACACTCCCAGCCGTGGCCGACCGGACGCTCCAAGTGCGCGGCGATGCCGTTGTGCCAGCAATCGTCGCCGTCGCGATGCGCGCCGCCGTTGTCCACCTGTGAGACACACTCCCAGCCGTGGCCGACCACCAGGCCCCATTGCGCGACCAGGCCGTCGTGGCTGCAATCCTCGCCGAGCCGGTGCTCCTCCAAGCGGACCAGGGGCACGCATTCCCAGTGGTTGTTGCGGGTGGTCCACTGGCCGGCCGTGTTGTCCTGCGAACAGTCGTCACCGTTGTGCCGGGTGCCGTCCCCGGCGTTCGCACTCACGATCGCACCGGTGGAGGCGACCGATTCCGGGTCGACGTCCTTGCCGGAGCGGTCGAACAGCACCCCGATCAACGCCGCGACCGCGACGGTCGCGACGGCGACCGCGATGATCGCCACATTGCGTGCGGCGGTGCTGTTCCCGTCTGCCGAACGGGTACGCTGCGAATCCTCCGGTGCCGCCATTCTCGGAACCTTTCGTCGACCAATGCGTTACCCGCCGACACGAAAGACCATCGGCCGGGACGCTATCAAGACGACCACAGTGCGGCGGTTGTGACGCGTAATCAGTTCAGATCGATGCGCACCGTGAGCAAATCGGTACCGACCGCGCGTACCGCGGCGCTGTTGGCCCGGGGCAGTTCTTTCAGCCGCGCTTTGACATCATCACCGGTCAGAATGTGTGCGGTCCCCGAATGCCAGTGCCCGTGCAGGCGCAGCCGAACGCGATTGTCGGCCCGGATATTACGAATATATTGCGACCGTTCGCCGAATTCGGAGACGAACCAGAAGGAATCTCCGACACGCCGTCCGCCGAGCGGCGTGACACGCGGTTCGCCACTCTTCCGGCCGGTCGTCTCCAATAGCGTCTGTGTGTTCAAACTTCGTGAAATCGGATTGGCCACATGTCGTTGGAAAGTCGTGATGATCCGGTGCTGGAGTTCGCGTCTGTCGACCATGTGCCAACGGTATTACAGTGGTGGCGTGGTTTTCGACCCCGATGCGCATCCGGTGATCTCCGACGGCGGGCTCGCCACCGAACTCGAGGCGCGCGGCCACGACCTGTCGGACGCGCTGTGGTCGGCCCGGTTGCTGCTGGACGATCCGGAGGCGATCCGGGCCGTGCACACGGCCTACTTCCGGGCCGGCGCCCGCATCGCCACCACCGCGAGCTATCAGGCGTCGTTCGAGGGTTTCGCGGTCAGAGGGCTGGATCGTGTCGCCGCGACTCGGCTGCTGGCCCGCAGCGTGACGGTGGCCCGGGAGGCCCGCGACGCGGCCGACGACCGGCCGCGCTGGGTGGCCGCGTCGATCGGCCCGTACGGTGCGATGCGCGCCGACGGCTCGGAATATCGCGGCCGCTACGGTCTGAGCAGCGCCGCTCTGCGCGACTGGCATCGCCCCCGGCTGGCGGCGTTGCTCGCCGCGGAGCCCGATCTGCTTGCGCTGGAGACGATTCCGGATGTCGACGAGGCGGTAGCGCTGGTGGAGCTGGTCGCCGAGGCGGCCTGCCCGGCCTGGCTGAGCTACACGATCGACGGTGACCGCACCCGCGCCGGGCAGCCACTGGCCGAGGCGTTCGCCGTGGCCGCGAGCACCCCGCAGGTGGTGGCGGTCGGCGTGAACTGTTGCCACCCGGCCGATGTCGCGCCCGCGATCACCGCCGCACGGGCCGCCACCGGTAAACCGGTCGTGGTGTACCCGAACAGCGGTGAGGGCTGGGATGCGCACGGCCGCCGCTGGACCGGAGCCTCGGAGTTCTCCGAATCGCTGGTACGCGAATGGATTTCCCTGGGCACCGACATCATCGGCGGATGCTGCCGGGTCGGCCCCGCCGATATCGCCCGGCTGGCGCGGATATCAGCCGGGGCCGGCTGATTCAGCCGCGCTCGAGCACCACCTTCCCGAACGGATTGCCGTCCCGGAAATAGCGGTAGGCCTCGGCGGCCGCCTCGAAGGGGAACACCCGATCGATGACCGGCCCCAGCCGGTGCGCGGTGAGAGCGCGGTTCATCTCCTCGAAATCGGCCCGGCTGCCCACCGCGATCCGCCGGATCGACAGATACCGGCCGCCGAACGGATCACCGGCCGCCGGGCCGTCCGAGGGGAATACCCCGATCACCGTGACGCGCGCGTTGAAGGCCGACGCCGCAACGGATTTCGCCAGCGTCGGCGGGCCCACCGCCTCGACGACGTGGTCCACCCCGTGACCGCCGGTCAGCTCGACCACCACCTGTTCCCAGTCCGGATGCTCGCCGCGGTCGATCGTCTCGTCGGCGCCGAGGTCGCGCAGCCGCTTCGCCTTCTCCGCACTGGAGGTGACCGACAGCACGCGCGCCCCGCGCAGCCGCGCGAACTGCACCGCGAACAGCGCGACGGTGCCGGTGCCGACGGTCAGCACGGTCTCCCCCGGCAGGACAGGAGCCGGATCGGCCAGGGTCTTCCACGCCACCACCCCACCGCAGCTGAGGCTCGCGGCTTCGGCGTCGGTGAGGTGGTCCGGCACCTCGATGGCCGAATCCTCCTCCAGCACGACGTAATCGGCCAGCCAGCCGTCGTGATTGGCGCCGTACTGCTCGCGGACGTGCGCCAGCCGCTGCGGGCCGTGCAGCCAGTGCAGGTAGTAGGTGGCGGTGACCCGCGCACCGACGGCGACCCGGGTGACCCCGGCCCCGACCGCGATCACCTCACCCACCCCGTCCGACAGCGGCACCACCCCGGGCGTCGCGGGCAGCGGATAGGCGCCGTCCATCAGCAGCAGATCGCGCCGATTGAACGACGCGGCCCGCACCCGCACCACCACCTGGGTGGGACCCGGTGTCGGCACCGGCTGCGGCGCGACCCGCAGACCGTCCAGTCCTTGCAGCGGGAACAGGTGGTAGGCAACGGAATTCACGGACGCGGTCATGCCACGTACTCGTGGTCGCTGTGCACCCGGCCGTCGGGGCCGAAGGTGAGCACCTCGAGCCCGGACCCGGCGACGGATTCGTCCGCCCGCGAACGCATCACCCAGGTCACCGCCACCGCCGCACCGGCGTGCCGGATCGGCTCGCCCTGCTGTTCGAAGACATGATCACCGGCGCCGACGAACATGTCGTAGGCCCGGCCGACGCGCTCGAAAAGGGCGTCGTGGCCCCGGATTTCGAGACTCGGGAAGGGGACGGACAGGTGTGCCGCGGCGGCGCGCACGGCCTCGGGCGGATTCACCAGGATCTGGTAGCCGTCCTCGGCCCACAGCTCGCGAATCATGCGGCGGCGCTCGCCCGGATCGGGTTCGTTCCACTGGGCGACCCAGCGGTCGGCCAGTTGCTTCAGTTCGATGTCGGTGAATTGCTGACTCATGCCGCCGAGTCTGGGCCGCGCGGCGGTGGCCACGCGATTCCCTGCGGGGTATCGCGGGGTGCCGGTGCCACGGGTCAGGATGGTGTCGTGACCACAGTGGCCGAACCCGGATCGTTCGCGCGTGAGCTGCGCCGCTGGCGCGGGCTGCGGCGGTTGAGCCAGCTGGATCTGGCGATCCGCGCCGACACCACCCAGCGCTATCTGAGCTTCCTGGAGCAGGGCCGGTCCCGCCCCGGACGCGCGGTGGTGGTCCGGCTGGCCGAATCGCTGGAGCTGTCGCTGCGGGAGCGCAACGCCCTGCTGCTGACCGCCGGCTATGCCCCGGCCTTCACCGAATCCGATTTCGACGCACCGGGTCTGGCGCCGGTGCGGGCCGCGCTGCGGACCGTGCTGGACGGTCACCTGCCGTATCCGGCGGTCATCGTCGACCGGTACGGCACCCTGCTGGAGGCCAATGCCGGATTCGCGCTGTTCACCGAGGGCTGCGCACCGGAGCTGCTGCGTCCGCCGATCAACGTGCGCCGGCTCGCGCTGCATCCGGCGGGCCTGGCCCGGCGGGTCCGCAACCTGCCGGAATGGGGCCGGCACGTGACCGAGGCGCTGCGCATGCGGGTGCGGGCCAGCCCCGATCCCGCCCTCGAGACCATGATCGGCGAACTGGAGTCGTACCTGCCGCCCGCCGACCTCGGTCCCGGCTATCTCGGCTTCGCCGTGCCGCTGCGCCTGGCCGCCGGCGCCGCCGAACTGCGCCTGATCACCACCCTCACCTCGTTCGCCACCGCGACCGATGTCGCCCTCGCGGAACTGCATCTGGAGGCGTTCCTGCCCGCCGACGATGCCACCGGCGCCTACCTGCGCGAACGATTCCGGGCCTGATTCCCGCCGCCGACCACTTGCCGACAAATACTCGTAGACGTATATTCGTCTACGAGTAAGGAGGTGAGCCTGATGGCGAAGAAGCGGAAGGTCGGCAATCTACTGGCCCTCGCGGTCCTCGCGCTGCTGGTCGAGCGGCCGATGCATCGCTACGAGATCGCGGCGGTGCTGAAGGAACGCGGCAAGGACCGCGACATGGACATCAAGTGGGGCTCGCTCTACACGGTCGTCCAGAACCTGGAGAAGCACGGCTTCCTCGCGGTCGTCGGCAGCGAGCGCGACGGCGCCCGCCCCGAGCGCGTCATCTTCCGTATCACCGACGCGGGCCGGGCCGAGGCCGTCGACTGGACCCGCGAGCTCATCTCCACTCCCGAACCGGAACACCATCGCTTCGTCGCGGGCCTGTCCATCGTGGGACTGATTCCGCCCGACGAGTTGATCGCACTGCTGGGCGTGCGGCTGGACAAACTGGCCGCACAACTCGAGGTCGCCCGGCAGGAAATCGCCGAGTACACCGCCGTGCTGCCCAGACTGTTCCTGATCGAGGCCGAATTCGGCGTCGCCATGCTCGAGGCCGAGGCCGACTGGGTCCGCGGCTTCCGCGACGAATTGACCTCCGGCACCTTCCCCGGCGTGGATTTCTGGCGGCAACTACACGCCAGCGGCGTCCTCGCCAACGGTGACCACCCGGCCGAAAGGGGGCAGCCCGACCCACCGGCGGACAACTGATCCGCCACCGACCGGCAACCGGGCCCGGCGAGGTGCGGCAACACCTGCGCCGAGCCCGATCGAAATACCGTCTCGAACCACATTCGTGCAGCGAATCCGGCCCAAGGCTGGCAAACCAAGGATAACCGCGCTCCCTGCACGCCCGGTTCGGGCATTCCGACACGTTTCAGCAGGGAGAAATTCGTCATGTCCATTCGTTCCGCACTCGTCATCGGCGGCGGCATCGCCGGCCCCGTGGCCGCGACCGCACTCCAGATGGCCGGCATCGAGGCCCGCGTCTTCGAGGCGTATTCCGGTCCGGCCGTCAACATCGGCTCCGGCCTCGGTTTCGCTCCCAACGGCCTCGCCGCCCTCGATGTCATCGGCGCCGGCGACGCGGTCCGCCGGATCGCGCTGCCGATCCGCCGAAGCGTCATGTCCTTCGGCCACAAGACGGTCGAACTGCCCGTCGACACCGAGCTGGAACCGCAGCAGGTGGTCGACCGCAGCGATCTGCACACCGCTCTGCACGATCATGCCGTCGCCGCGGGCATCGCCTTCGAATACGACAAACGCCTGGTCGGGGTCGACGAGCATCCGGACCACGTGACCGCCCGCTTCGCCGACGGCAGCAGCGCCACCGCGGATGTGCTGATCGGCTGTGACGGTGTGAAATCCGTGGTCCGCACCCTCATCGATCCGAAGGCGCCCGCCGCGAACTACACCGGCATGCTCGGCTTCGGCGCCCTCTCCGAGCACACCGTGGACGCACCCCCGCACACCATGGTCTTCGCCTTCGGCAAGAACGCCTACTACCTGTACTGGGTGACCGCGGACGGCCGGGCCGCCTGGGGCGCCAACCTGCCCAGCAAGAAGTACATGTCCTTCGGCGAGGCGCGCGCGATCCCCAACGAGCAGTGGCTGCGCACCCTGCGCGACACCTATGGTGAGGACGTCCCCGGCGCCGATCTGGTCCGGCACACCAGCCCCGCGGATCTGGTCGTCATCGGCGGCCTGCACATCATGCCGCCGGTGCCGAACTGGTACCGGGGCCGCATGGTGCTGGCCGGCGACGCCGTGCACGCCCCCAGCAACAGCACCGGCCAGGGCGCCTCGCTCGCCATCGAGAGCGCGATCCAGCTGGCTCGCTGCCTGCGGGACTTCGACGATCCGGCAACCGCTTTCGCGGCCTACGAGCGTGTCCGCCGGCCGCGCGTCGAGGCCATCGCGGCGCGCGGCGCCAAGATCAACCACGCCAAGGCGCCGGGCCCGCTGATGCGCCGGATCATGCCGGTGCTGATGCCGATCATGTTCGGCTCCTCGAAGATCCAGCAGACGATGCAGCGTGAGCAGCACTATCGCATCGACTGGGACGCCCCGATCGACGAGAAGGCGGAACTGGCCTGGGCCTGAACGGAATTGCGGCCGGGCCCGGAATCCTCGGGATTCCGGGCCCGGCCCGTTCCCGGGTCCGGCCGCGGTACGCCACGAGATTGCCGGAGGTATTTCGCAGCCGCCGACGAATGACTACAGTATGGAACGGCGCAAGGCATCGGTGCACCTGCGACAGTCGGCGGCAGGCAGGGGATCGTCGCGAAACAGCTACCGCGGGCACGTATTCACCGCGATCGCCGCGCCGGATCCGGTGGTGAAAGAGGCGGGACATGTCCGAAGTTCGGCTGACGCTCAGCGGATGCCACGACCTGCGCCTGCCGATAGCGGTGGCCCGGCGACGCGGCCGCGGCACGATGGCGGCCGGCCCACTACGCGC
The DNA here is from genome assembly GCF_020176955.2 of Nocardia sp. alder85J. Lineage (GTDB taxonomy): Bacteria > Actinomycetota > Actinomycetes > Mycobacteriales > Mycobacteriaceae > Nocardia. Next base: position 42,903 of record NZ_JAIUCZ020000002.1, on the reverse strand, counting down.
CGCCGGGGCGCCGAGATGAACGAGCAGCAGCGCAAGGCGCTGTCGGCCATCCGATTCGGCGGCGTTCCCGGCGCGGAGGGCGTCTGGAATCCGCTGCGGTACCACGTCGACGGGCTGCATCCACTGGCCACCGCCGCACTCCGCCGGGCCGTCGACACCGCCGCGAACCGTGCCGGCGACCGGCCGGCCGGGCTGGTGCTCAGTGGCGAGCACGGGACCGGCAAGACCCATCTGCTGGGCCGGCTGCGCGAATACGTACAGCAACAAGGCGGTTCGTACTTCATGCCCGCCCTGCTCGACGGCGACTCGTTCTGGCCCGGTGTGGTGCACGGCATCGTCGACCCACTGCGCGACACCGACGGCGGGCAACTCGGGCGGATCATCGACCGGCTCAGCGAACTCGCCGGATGCGGTAAGGAACTGCGGGTCCGGCTGCACGGCACGCTCACCATCGGCCGGGAACACCTCGATGAATTCCTCGGCCGGATGGACGATTTCGACAACGGGTCGATGCGGGAGTGCCGGGACACGTTGCGCGCACTGGTGCTCTATCAGGCCGGACACCTCGAGCTGTGCGAGATCGGGCACAGCTTCCTGCTGCTGGAACACGGCGTCGACGAGTCCGACCGTGCCACTTGGGGTTTCCGCGAGCCGCGGCGGGCGCCGGAGCAGATCTGCCACGACCTGTTCCGCTTGTTCGCCCTCACCGGCCCGATCGTGCTCGCGGTCGACCGGATCGACACCGTGATCGCCCGATCCGGGCAGGCCGGCACCGTGGCCGACGCCCTGATCCGCCTGCGTGAGCAGGCCGAACGCGCGATCCTGGTGGCCGCCGGCGGCCCGGGGGCGAGCCGACTCCTCGTGCAGCACACGGTGAATGCCGACGTGCCCTTCATGCTGCTCGAACTGTCCGCCGCGCTGCCCGGCGCGGACACGGCGCGCACACTCGTCGAACGGCGCCTGGCGACGCGCTACGAGGAGATCGGATTCGAGCCGCCCCGGCCGGGTTGGCCGGTCTCCCCACTGGCCTTCGAGGACCGGACCGCCGCGGACCACACCCCGCTGCGGCTGCTGCGCGACGTCCACGACCACGTGCGACAGTGCCTGGACCACGACACGATCACCGAGCTGGAGCATTTCGCGCCACCGGGCACACGGCCCGCCTCGGTGATTCCCCAGCCCGGCGATCCCACGGCCCTCGATGCCGAATTCGAGCGCCTGCGCCGAGCCGCGGACGTGGTGACGCCACTGGATCCCCGCGACGAGGACGAGCGGATGTCCGCACTGCTCGCCGCGGCGCTGCACTGCCACGTGCTGGAACAGCACAGCGCCACACAGGATCCGGCCGTCGACGCCACCACCGGGCCGCGCTCGGCCCTGCATGCCCGCCTGCGCCGCACACTCGACGAGGCGACCGGCGCCGAGGAGCACTGGAGTTTCCGATCCATCGGCCACACCGATGCCCGCGCGGTGCTGACCCGATTACGCGCGGCGGCCCTCGACGCGGAGATCCAACCGGGTTCGGGCACACGCCATCTCGTGGTGGTGCGGAACACACCGTTCCCGCCGGGGCAGGCCACCGCCGAGATGCTCACCGCCTTCCACGCGGCAGGCGGTGTGGTGGCGCCGATCTCGGAGGAGGACCTCCGGGTGTTCGCCGCACTGGATACGCTGCTCACCGATTCCCCAGCCGGATTCGAAGGCTGGCTCGACCGCCGCCGACCGGCGACCCGCTCGGACCTGCTCACCCGCGCACTGACCCCGCCGGTGCCCGATCCCCCCGGCGACGCGCCGACCCCCGACACCGATCCGGCCAGGTCCGAGTCACGTTCGGCCGCACCGCCGTCCACCGGCATCTACCGCAGGGCGAAGACCCGCACGGCGCCCACTGCCGCGGCCGGAGGAACACCGGCCACGCGCGTCGAGCGAATCGGCGGCGAGGTGACCGCGGCCGCGACACCGCCGCCTCGAACCACCCCCGGTGAAAGAGCGGCGACGCACGTCGAGCAGGCCACCGGAGAAGCAAAACCCGCCACGTCGCCGACGACCCTGATCCCACCCGGTGAAGCGGCTGCGATCCGTGGCGAGCGGATCCCCATCGACGTGGAACCCGGCACTGTGCCAACGTCTCTGACCATTCCCGGAGAGACGGCGGTGATACGCATCGAGGAAACCGCCGAGGAGACACAGACGGGCACGGCATCGGCCTCTACCACCACATCCAGCGAGCCAGCAGCGGTCCGTCACGAGCGGACCGCGGAGACGGCGCAGACCGGTACCGCACCGACAGCCACACCCATCGACGCGGCGACGGTCCGCCACGAACGGACGGCCGGAGAGACGCGGACCGGTACACCGGCATCTCCCACCGCACTTGGCGACGCAGCGCCGCTCCGGCTCGAGCGCGTCACCGAGGAGACGCAGGCTGGCACCGCGCCGGCATCGCGAACCGCAGCCGGTGCGGCGGGAGCGATTCCGCTCGAACGGGTTCCCGGGGCGGCGAAGGCCGGCACAGGGTCGGGGGCGCGAATCGGATCGGGTGAGGTGCAGGCCGTGGGTCTCGGGCGGATCACCGACGGTGGGGGCGAATTTCGGGTTCCGCTCGCCCTGTTGCGCCGGAGCACCGTGATTCTCGGCGGGAACCGGTCGGGTAGCACCATCCTGCTTCGCCGGCTGGTGGAAGGGGCGGCGTTACAAGGTATTTCGTCGGTTGTGATCGACACCCGCGACGAGTTGACCCGGTCGGGTGACCCGTGGCCGGCGCCTCCGGCGGGCTGGGGCAGTCACGATGCCGAGCGGGCGGCCGAATATCTGGAGAACACCGACGTGGTGGTATGGACGCCCGGCCGCGAGGACGGGCGGGCGCTCGTGCCGAATCCACTGCCCGACTTCCACGCTGCGCTCGGTGATCCGGAGCGATTCGGGGCGGCGCTGGATGCCTCGGTGGCGAGTCTGCTACCGCGATCGGGGTTGTCCGAGCGTCAGATCGAGACGGGCGCAATGATATTGCGGCAGGCGGCGACCTACTTCGCCCATCGTGGTGGGAGTAGTTTCCGGGATTTCGTGGCGCTGCTGGCGGATCTGCCCGACGGGGCGAGCACGATTCGCAATGCGGCCCGGCGGGCCTCCGACATGGCCCGGGGTCTCGCGGACGATCCTGTATTCGGCGGAACGGGCGAGCAGCTGGACCCGGCTGCTCTGTTGACACCGGCCGCGGGTAGACGCGCCCGCATCTCCGTCGTCAGTTTCGTCGGTCTGCCCGACGACGACCAGCGGCAGACGTTCGTCGATCAGTTGCAATCGGCGCTGCTCGAATGGGTCGGTCACAACGCCGCCGACGATCGGCCGTTGCGCGGGCTGCTCGTACTGGACGACGCCGAGGTGTTCGTACCGGCACACGGCCGCGCAGCATCGGCCGAGAGCGCGCTGAAGCTGGCCACCCGGGCCCACGAGTACGGACTCGGCATGGTCTACGCGACCCGGTCCCCACATGCGTTGCACCCCACGGTGACCGGCAGCGCGACCACCGGATTCGTCGGAAGGCTCGACGAATCGGTGGAAGCCGAGGTGGCAATCACGCTGATGCAGGCCGAAAGTGTTCGAACAGAGCATATTTCGGGACTACCGGCAGGCCACTTCTACGGCGCGACCGAAGGCGCAAGCTTCGAGCGGATCACGGTGCCGATGTGCCTGAGCCACCACCCGGCGTACGCGGTCACCGATGCGGAAGTGATCCAACGCGCCAGACGCCGCGCCGGCTGACACCGGCATCCGAGTGCTGCCGGTCACCAGGATTCGTTGTCGCGGCGGCGTTGCAGCGTGTGGTCGATCCAACCGGCGAACAGCGCGGTGAGGTCGGTGACGGCGACCGGGCGGAGGGTGAGGTGGTCGGCGGACAGTTGTTGCAGGTAGCGGCCGTCGCCGGGGATGTCCAGCCACTGGGTGGTGTATCGGGGGGCCGGGTCGGCGTAGAGAGCGCCTGTGGTCAGGGCTGCGACGCCGCCGCCGTCGGCGCGGTGGGTACGGCGGTGCAGGCGACGCCGTGGGTCGGGGCGGTGGTCGTCGGGTGCGGCGGCGGTGGTGAGGTCGGTGCGGTGGAAGGTTTCCGGCGGCTCGGCGCCCGCCGGATGCCGGGGCAGAATGTGGGCCAGGCGTGGGGCGAGGTCGTCGGGGCGGAAGATCCGGCAGCGGATGTGGCCGTCCACCCCGACGGTGGCCGTCTGGGTGAGCAGGACGGCGTGCTGGGCGGTGCGGGCGCCCAGCACTCGGTACTCGCGGGGCGTTCCGTTGCCGAGACTCGACGAATCACCGCGTATCTCGATGCGCAGGTCGGCGGCGTCCAGCGTGTGGAAGGCCAGGCGGATGCGCTCGATTTCGTCCCGGTCGTAGCGGGTGTGGACGGCATCTCGGTGCGCGGCCACACCGCCGACGGTGCGGAATCGGCTGGTGTAGGCCAGCGGCCGGGGGAAGCGATCGTGGGCGTCGCTGTGCCAGAGGACCGCGAAATCATCCGGTTCCCAATCCCATTCACTTGCCATCGGTCAGGGATTGTCCGGGGCGGGTGCGGGATCTTCGGCGCCGATCACACCACCGGGCAGGGTGCGCGGGGGTGTGCCCAGGAGTTCTTCGGTGTTCTTCTTGTTCTTCAGCCAATCCGGAGTGTTGTGCGTCCGGTCGTCCTCCTCGGACTTCCCCTTTCCGGGCGGGGCCATCGCGGGCATACCCATGCCGGGGACGCCCGGGGCGCCGGCGCGGGCGGCCATCGGTCGTACGGAAGTGCCTGGTGCCATGGGCTTTCCGGGGAGGCTGCGGCCGGGGGTGGCGCCGGGGGATTCGCTGCCGGGGCCGTGGCCTCCGCCGCCGTAGCCGCCACCGGGCAGGCCGGTGGGGTCCACCCCTGTCGGCCTGGTCAGGCTGTCGCCGGGATTCGTTCCGGCCGAACGAGTGTCGTCCGGGCCGAGGCCACGGGGCCCAGCGGAGGGGTCGTCCCGGCGATCCGGTGAGGTGGCGTCCGAGGACGAACCGCTCGCGCCGGTGGGCTGGTCGGAGGTGTCGTGTTCGTCGCCGTGATCACCGGAACCGCTGGGGCCGTTGCTGTCCGGGCCGGTGTGCCCGCTGCCGCCGGGACCGGCGGGTCCGTGGTCGATGCCGCTCTGGCCGGGCTGCCAGGAATACAGCGGGTTCGCCGGCGAGACCGGTTCGGGGAGGACCGGGATTCGCGAATCGGCGCGGACGAAGTCGACCAGATAGTTGTTCTGCATCGCGGCCTGGGCCTTCTCCTTGGCCTCGTTGATCTTCGAGACCGAGCGCGGGCCGTGATACAGGAAATCCCAGCCGTCGGTGTTGAAGGCATGCTTGTACCAGGGGCCGACCGTGGTCTGTGGTTCCGGTTCGACGCCCTTCTTGGTGTTGACGATTCCGATCGCCGCCGTGGTCACCTGTTCGGCCAGGGCCATCAGCGCGGGGGTCAGATCCTGCGCCCGCTGGGCATAGGTGTTGATCGCTTCGCGGGACGCCTCGGCGGCCGGCCCCTCCCAGGCGGAGGCGCTGGAACGCTGGATCCGGGCGGCGAAGGTGGCGACATCGGCGGCCCAGGATCGGGCCATGTGGTCGTACTTGTCGGCGGCGTTGTGGGCGTCGGTGGTGTCCTGCGGATGGAAGGCGTCGTAGAGGTCCCGGTGACTGAACCCGAACGGGTTCTCGTGGTCCTGAATGTGCGGCGGCTCGTTCGACACGCTCATCGCCAGTTCCCTTCCCCGGTCTGCATCGGTCCCTGCACCGGCGCGGTGCCGATCGAACTCGGCGGCATGTCCGCCATCAGTTCGTTGTACCGCGCCGCGAACACCTGATCGGCCTCGACGTACCGTTGTGCGATCGTGCGGTGGAGTTCCTGTAGTGCGTCGACGATCTGGTAGTGCTGCTCCAGGATGTCACGGACATTGTTCGAGCCGTCCTTGCCTGCATCCACGGATGCGGCTTTGGCACGGAATCTGTGGACCAGTGTGGTCGCCGATGTCAGTCGCGCCTGATCCTCACCGAGACCCCATTTCTTCTGGTCCGAAACCTCCTTCGCAATCTGCTGCAGCTTTCGGATCGACTCTTTGAAGGCATCACAATCACGAATGATATAGGCGAATTCCTCGGCATTCACCCGCATGTCGGAGGTGAAGTTCACATTGAGCTGACCATCCCTCGCCCGAGAAATCAGTTCAGCCAACGGCCGGGGCGCAGGTGCTTCAGATTCTGCCATCCGAATCAGTCCTGTCGCCGGAAATAGTCTGTCGATTTCATTCGAGACCCCTTCGAGCTCAGGCCGTCGCGGGAATCAGCGGAACAACCTTGCCCGCCAGGCTTTTGCCGATCTCACACGTGTCTGTCGATCCCGTGCGACGATTCGATGCCGGATTGTTCAGGTTGAATTCGACACTGCCACCTTTGATCTGGACATCCAGTATGCAATCGTGGCTCACATCCGTAGCATCACTGTCGTGATAGGTGATAGCCGCCCGTCCACCGATGGTCAACTCTTCGGCGACCTTGAAACCGGCATTGGCACGCACCATCGGCAACGTGATATTCGTAGTTCGAATAGACACGGTGTACCCGTCGGATTGGATCCACATGCACCCCCTCCACTGAGTACCCCCGTTCCCATTGGAATCGTCTTTTTCCATGCCGTGCAGCTGCTCCGAATCCAGCACCGGCTTCAACACATCCGAACAAGGATCGAACCCCGTCGGCGCAGGCGCCAGCGTCGTGGGCGAAACCGCAGTACTACTTCCGGATCCCGTCCCGCCACCCCCGGAACTCCCGCACCCCATCAACCCCAGCCCCAAACCGCCGATCACGCACACACTCCCGAGAGCCCGCCCCCAACGGTTCATGCGCATCCCCTCGGCGCCGGCGCGACGGACCTGGTCACCGGGGTCGGCCGGCTCCCGCCCCAGATCGGCTGCGGCCGACCCTACTCGCCCGCGCGCGACGCCTGCAACCCACCGCACCGAACATTCACTCCGCGCACACTCTGCACCGGAAACCCACACTCACGCACCCCGTTCGGATTCATGCGGCAATCCGGAGCTGGTCCTCCTCCTCGTCGAGCATGCGGGCCGCGATATTGTCCATTGCCTGGTCGAGCAGTGCTCGATCGTCGGCGTTCGGGCAATCCCAATCCTCCAGCCGGCCGCCGACCCACTCGCGCAGCGCCGCCCGCAACCGGTCCGCCTCCGCCTGTCCGGCGGGCGTGAATTCGATGCGGTCGCCGAAGAATTCGATACGCCCCTCCTGGACCGCACGGCCGAAGGCCGGTTGCAGCACGTCCGGTGGCATGTGGTGCGAGCGGGCAATGTCGACGAGGGTCACGTGGCCGCGGACCCGGTTGTACTTCCGCACCTGCCCCAGCACCCACGCCTGTCCCGGACTGAGCGAACTGCCCGCCAGCTCCAGCAGATTGGGGGCGGCCACCTCTCGGGTGCGGACCTTGCGCAGCAACGCGCCCAGTGCGTTCTCCAGTAGCACCAGCCGGTCCGGCGACTCCGGCATCGAGAATCCGCTCCCGACGTCCGAGGCCTCCGCTCGCGCGCTGTCGCGCAGCGGCACCTGCTTCAGGAACCACGCCACCACGAATCCGAGCAGGATCACCGGCAGCACCCAGCGGAACACGTAGTCGATGGTGTCGGCGTAGGCGTCGATGATCGGAATCGCCTCCGCGGCCGGAAGCCGGCGCAGCAGTTGCGGATTCTGCGCCGCGGCGGGTGGCACCTGTGGCACCTCCGCCAGCGCGGTACGCAGGTTCGGCCCGATCCGATTGTTGTAGAGGGTGCCGAAAATGGCGGTGCCGAAGGTACTTCCGAGGGTCCGGAAGAAGGTGACGGCGCTGGTCGCGGTGCCGAGGTCCGCGTACGGCACGGTGTTCTGCACGACGATGGTGAGCACCTGCATCGCCAGGCCGATCCCCAGGCCGAGGATCAGCATGTACAGCGATTCCTTCCATACGCCGGTGTCGCGGCCCATCGTCGACATCAGATACAGGCCCAGGCCCATCACGGCGGTGCCGGCGATCGGGAAGAGTTTGTACCGGCCGGTGCGGCCCACCACCTGCCCGGACAGGATGGAGGTGCCGAACAGGCCGACCACCAGCGGCAGGGTGCGAATGCCGGAGGCGGTCGCGGTCACGCCGTTCACGTATTGCAGATAGGCCGGCAGATAGGTCATCGCGCCGAGCATGGCGAAGCCGACGATGAAACTGAGGACCGAACAGACCGTCACGACATTGGACCGGAACAGATGCATCGGCAGCATCGGCTCGGCGGCCCGCAGTTCCACGAAGACGAAGGCCGTCAGCAGGACCGCGGCGGCCACGAACAATCCGATGATCATCGCCGATTTCCACGGATATTCGTTGCCGCCCCATTCCAGCGCCAGGATCAGGGAACTCACGCCGACGGCGACCAGCGCGATGCCGAGGTAGTCGATCACCGGCCGCTGTGCGGACTTCATCGCCGGGATGGTCCGGGCCGCGACCACCAGCATGACCAGGGCGACCGGCACATTGATGTAGAAGCACCAGCGCCAGCTGATGTGATCGGTGAACAGCCCGCCCAGCGTCGGCCCGAGCACGGTGGTGACGCCGAACACCGCACCCATCGCACCCTGGTACTTGCCGCGGTCGCGCAGCGGGATGACGTCGGCGATCAGCGCCATGGAGGTCACCATCAGCCCGCCCGCGCCGACGCCCTGGATGGCACGCGCGACGATCAGCAGGAACATGCCGTGCGCCATGCCCGCGACGATCGAGCCGATGATGAAGATCAGGCCGCTGGCCTGGAACATCAGTTTGCGGCCGAACAGGTCGCCGAACTTTCCGGCCAGTGCCGTGGCCACGGCCTCCGCCAGCAGATACGAGGTGACCACCCAGGCCATGTGCCCGGCGCCGCCGAGATCGGCGACGATGGTGGGCAACGCGGTGGAGACGATGGTCTGGTCCAGGGCCGCCATCAGCATGCCGAGCATGATGGTGACGAAGACCACGATCCGGGACGAGCTCGTTTGCGCAGCGTGGGCACCGGCCATGCGTCCCAGTATGGGTGTGGCGATACCGATCTCCGGTCAAAGACACAACATCGCACACAGCGCATTCACCCGGGCAGCCGACCACCTCGGCGACGTCCGATATCGCCTGAACTTACTCTCGAGTAAGGTTTTCGTGAAAGAATGTGGCAGCACATCTCCGACCACTCCGGCAGCAGTGAGGTCCGACAACCATGGCCTGGAAGCCCCGCGACATCCCGGATCAGACCGGGCGCACCTTCGTCATCACCGGCGCCAACGGCGGCATCGGCAAGCACACCACCGAGGCCCTCGCCGGCAAGGGCGCGACCGTGATCATGGCCTGCCGGGATACCGCCAAGGCCCAGCGGGTGGCCGACGGCATCACCGGTGACGTCCGGGTGCGCGCGCTGAACCTCGCCGATCTCGCCTCCGTCCGCGCCTTCGCCGACGCCACCGGCGATATCGACGTGCTGATCAACAACGCGGGCCTGATGAACATCCCGTTCTCCCGGACCGCCGACGGCTTCGAAACCCAGTGGGGCGTCAACCATCTCGGCCACTTCGCGCTGACCGGGCTGCTGCTGGACCGGATCGGCGACCGGGTGGTCACGCTGGCCAGCATCGCGCACCGGCAGACCCCGAAGCTGTGGATCGACGATCTGAACTACGAACACCGCCGCTATCACCGCAACCTCGCCTACGCGCAGGCCAAGTTGTCGAATCTGATGTTCGCCCGCGAACTCCAGCACCGGCTCGCCGACGCCCGGTCGCCGAAGCGCTCCTACGCCGTGCATCCGGGCGTCGCCGCCACCGATCTGTTCGCCCGCACCGAGACCCCGCTGGACTGGGTCGCCAAGCCGGTGGTCGCGGTGTTCGGCCACTCCCCCAGACATGCGGCCGAGTCCAGCCTGTTCGCCGCCACCACCGCCGGCGCCGACCCGGACACCTATTGGGGTCCGACCTGGCTGTTCGGCTCGCGAGGCCCGGTCCGCCCGGCATCGTCGAGCAAACTGTCCCGGGACCGGGACCTGCAACGGCGGCTGTGGGAGCAGTCCGAGCGGCTGACCGGGGTCGAGTACAAGTTCTGAGCGCGGCGACGGGTGCCCGGCCCTACGCTGCGGTGTAGTAGACGAGTACCGTGGTGGGGTGCCCGCTCCACACCGCCGCCCGGCTCTGATCCTGTTCGTGGTCGTGGCCGCGCTCGGGTGCCTCGGGCTCGGCTGGTGGCAGTGGGGCCGGTTCGAATCCGCGAGCGGCACCGCGCAGAATCTCGGTTACGCGTTGCAGTGGCCGTTGTTCGCCGGGTTCGTCGTCTTCGCGTACATCCGCTTCGTGCGGCTGGAACGCGAGGCCGGGCAGCCGGACCGGGCCGCGGAGCCCGAGCAGCCCCGATCTGGGTGGCTCGGTACCCTGGCGAAACCGGCCGGGCCGCGCGAGATTCCGGCGGGCATCCTGCCGGAGCGCCCGGTCGCGGCCCGCGACGACGATCACGTGCTCAACGAATACAACCAGTACCTGGCCGAATTGAACGCGCGCGATCTGCACCGGCAGCTCCGCGCCGCCGGGCTCGACGCCCGCGACACCGAGAGGAGCGCCGGATGAGCGCCGACAACTCCACCGACACCGCAGCCGGCCGCACCGAGGTGCGGGCGCCGGGGCCGGTGGCCGCGACCACCGCCGCGAAGGTGAAGCCCGCCCTGCTGCGCTACCGCACGCTGGCGTGGGCCACCGGTATCTGGCTGTTGCTGCTCACCGCCGAGATCATCGCGAAGTACGGCTTCGACGTGCACACCCCGAACTGGATCGCCGTCGTGCACGGCTGGGTGTACTTCGTCTATCTGATCGTCACCGCCGACCTGGCCATCAAGGTCCGCTGGCCGCTGGCCCGCACCATCGGCACCCTGCTCGCGGGCACCATCCCGCTGCTGTCCTTCTTCGTGGAGCACTGGAACGCCAAGCAGGTCAAGCAGTCCTACGGGCTGTGACCGCGGCGCCGCGGCCGGGTGATCCCGGCCGCGGGCCCGTGGTTCAGGACTGCGCGAGTTGCTCCAGCGCCGGGAGCAGGGCGCGCAACGCGCGGCCGCGGTGCGAGGCGGCGTCCTTCTCGGCGGGAGTCAGTTCGGCGGCCGAGACGCCGCCACCGTCGGGGACGAACAACGGGTCGTAGCCGAAACCACCGGCGCCGGCCGGTTCGCGGGCGACGCGACCGGGCCATTCCCCGATCATCACCACCTCACGGCCGTCGGCCACCAGCGCGCACGCGGAGACGAAGCGGGCGCCGCGGCGCTCGTCGGGTACGTCCCGCAACTGCGCGAGCAGCAGTTCGTTGTTGGCCGCGTCGTCGCCGTGACCACCGGACCAGCGGGCCGACAGCACCCCGGGCATACCGTTGAGCGCGTCCACCGAGATACCGGAATCGTCTGCGACACAAGCCAATCCGGTGGCAGCGGCGCCGTCGCGGGCCTTCGCCAGCGCGTTCTCCTCGAAGGTCGCGCCGGTCTCGGGGGCCTCCTCGTAGGGCGGCACCTCGTCGAGGCCGATGATCTCCAGCCCCTCCACGCCGTCCTCGGCGAGGATGCGGCGCAACTCGTTCAGCTTCTTCGCGTTGCGGCTGGCGACCAGGACCCGGCGGCTCACTTCTTCTTCTCCGGCAGCGCTCCGGGATACGGCAGCGCCAGCGCCTCCTTCTGGACGGCGAACAGCCGCTCACAACCGGCCAGCGCGGAATCCAGCATCTTGTCCAGGGTGGAGCGCGGGAAGGTGGCGCCCTCACCGGTGCCCTGGATCTCCACCAGGGTGCCGGTGTCGGTGGCGACCACGTTCATGTCCACCTCGGCGCGCGAATCCTCCTCGTAGGGCAGGTCCAGGCGCACCCGGCCGTCGACCACGCCGACGCTGACCGCGGCGATCATGCAGGACAACGGCTGTGGGTCGGCCAGCGCACCGGCGGCCTTGAGGTAGGTCACGGCGTCGGCCAGCGCCACGTAGGCGCCGGTGATCGCGGCGGTGCGGGTGCCGCCGTCGGCTTGCAGCACATCGCAATCGATGGCGATGGTGTTCTCACCGATCGCGGCGAGGTCGATGCAGGCGCGCAGCGACCGGCCGACCAGCCGGCTGATCTCCTGGGTGCGGCCACCGACCTTGCCCTTCACCGACTCCCGGCCGCTGCGGGTGTGGGTGGCCGCCGGTAGCATCGCGTATTCGGCTGTGAGCCAACCCGATCCGGAGTCGCGGCGCCACGGCGGCACGCCGTCGGTGACGCTCGCGGTGCACATCACCCTGGTCTGCCCGAACTCCACCAGCACCGAACCCGCCGGATGCGTGGTGAAACCCCGGGTGATCCTGACCTCGCGGAGCTCGTCGTCCGCCCTGCCGTCTGCTCGTCTGGACACGGACCCACCCTAGACGGTGCCCGGTGCCCGGCTTCGCACGGCCGCGCGGGACCAGCGGCGCGATCAGGCCAGATCGATGACCTCGCCGGGCGACACCGCGTGCACCGGGCCACTGAACTGGGCCTTCGCCTCGGCGATGACATCCTCGCGGGCGGTCCACGGCGGAATGTGGGTGAGCAGCAATGCACCGACCTCGGCCTCGGCGGCGATCAGCCCGGCCTCGGTGCCGGACAGATGGATACCGGGCGGGCGGTTGTCCGGATCGTGGGTCCAGGACGCCTCGGCCAGCAAAACGTCCGCGCCCGCGGCCAATTCGAAGACCGCCGGGCACAACGCGGTGTCGCCGGTGTAGACCAGGGTGCGACCGGCCGGGCCGGTGATGCGCAGGCCGTAGGACTCCGGCGGGTGATACATGCGGCGCGCGGTCACGGTGTACCCCGCACCGAATGCGGTGGTCGCGCCCTCGGCCCAGGTGTGCAGATCGATCACGTCGGACCAGTCGTCGGATTCGCCGCCGACCTCGGCCGACGCGTTGCCGATGCGCAGCGCCGAATCCGTCGGCCCGCGCAGCGTGGCGCGGCCGCCCGGCGGATTCGGGTGGTAGCGCCGCCAGACCAGCAGGCCGGGCAGGTCCAGGCAGTGATCCGCGTGCAGGTGGGTCAGGAAGATGTCGACCTCGCCCGGATCCTGGAATCGTTGCAGCGCACCCAGTACGCCGGGACCGAAATCGATCACCGTCGGTGTCATCCCCGGCCCGGTGAGCAGATAACCCGACGCGGGCGAATCCGGGCCGGACACACTGCCCGAGCACCCGAGGACGGTGAGGCGCATGCCCACATGCTGCCACGCTGCCTGCTCGCTCACGATGCGATCCCCCCGATCACCGGGCCGCTACACCTGACCGAAGGGAGGCACGACCGGTGCAGGGGTGCCTTCGCGGCGGCGGCGACGTTCATCTCCGGAGAGTACCCAGCCGGCCAGCAATCCACCCACGGCGCCGAAAAGATGACCTTGCCAAGAGATTCCGGGTTGTCCGGGCAGCACACCCCACAGGATGGAGCCGTAGAACACGCCGACCAGCACACCGATCAGGATCTGCCAGAGGTTGCGGGTGAACAGCCCGCGCGAGATCAGATAGGTGAGCCAGCCGAACACCAGCACCGACGCGCCCAGATGGATCGTGCCGCTCGCGCCGGTGAGCCAGGTGCCGAATTCGCCGACCACCCAGACGATCGCGGTGGCGGCCAGGCCGCGGCCGATGCCGGTGAGCAGGGTGAGCAGCCCGAGCACGATCACCGGCAGCGTATTTCCGATCAGGTGCTCCCAATCGGCATGCAGCAGTGGGCCGAACGCCACCCCCTCCAGCCCCTCCAGGCTGCGCGGCCGCACCCCGCCCTGGTCCAGTTCGTGGCCGGTGGCGGTGTCGATACCCTCGATCGCGTACAGCAGCGCGACGAAACCCAGGGTCAGTACGATCGCCTGCTGCCACAGCCGGGCCAGCGCGCCGGGGCGCCGGTCGGTTCCGGCGTTGTCGAGCGTCATCGCCCACCACCTCTCCGCGGGGATCTCCCCCGAGGGTACCCGGCGGATCAGGCCCAGAGCTGGCCGTCGAGTTTCTCTTCGGCTTCTTCCAGGGTGCCGTCGTAGGCGCCGGTGGAGAGGTACTTCCAGCCGCCGTCGGCGACGACGAACGCGATGTCGGCGCGCTTGCCCGCCTTCAGCGCCTTGGCGCCGACACCGAGCGCCGCGTGCAGGATCGCGCCGGTGGAGATGCCCGCGAAGATGCCCTCCTCGAGGACCAGCTCCCGGGTGCGCCGCACCGCGTCGTAGGGGCCGACGGAGAACCGTGAGGTCAGCACCGATTCGTCGTACAGTTCGGGCACGAAGCCCTCGTCGAGGTTGCGCAGGCCGTACACCAGCTCGCCGTAGCGCGGCTCGGCCGCCACCACCTCGATGCCGGGCACGTGCTCACGCAGGTAGCGGCCGCTGCCCATCAGGGTGCCGGTGGTGCCGAGGCCCGCGACGAAATGGGTGATCTCCGGCAGGTCGGCGAGAATCTCCGGGCCGGTGCCCTCGTAGTGCGCCTGCGCGTTGGCGGGGTTGCCGTACTGGTACAGCATCACCCACTCCGGATTCTCGGCGGCGATCTTCTTCGCCATGGCCACGGCCTGATTCGAGCCGCCGGCCGCGGGCGAGCCGATGATCTCGGCGCCGAACATGGTGAGCAGCTGCCGCCGTTCCACCGAGGTGTTCTCCGGCATCACGCACACCAGCTTGTAGCCCTTGAGCTTCGCGGCCATGGCCAGCGAGATGCCGGTGTTGCCGCTGGTCGGCTCGAGGATGGTGCACCCGGGGCGCAGCCGTCCGTCGGCCTCGGCCTGTTCGATCATGCGCAGCGCCGGGCGGTCCTTGATGGATCCGGTCGGGTTGCGATCCTCCAGCTTGGCCCACAGCCGCACGTGATCGTCGCCGTCCCAGCGCGGCGACAGCGCGCGCAGACCCACCAGCGGCGTGTTGCCGAGGGTGTCGATCAGCGATTCGTAGCGCGCCACGGGTCAGCGAGCTCCGCCGGCGGCATCACTACTGCCGGCTCCACCGGCGACAGCCGGGAGGATGGTGACGGTGCCGCCCTCGGGCACCTCGGCCTCGAGCCCACCGGCGAAGCGGACGTCCTCGTCGTCGACGTAGATGTTGACGTACCGGTTGAGCTTGCCGTCGGACAGCAGCTTCGCCCGCAGGCCGGTGTAGTTGGTCTCCAGGTCGTCGATCACCGCGGCCAGGGTGGCGCCGCTGGCCTCGACCCGCTTCGCACCCCCGGTGAGGGTGCGCATGATGGTCGGAATGGACACGGTCACCGGCATGAGTACTCCTTGTTTCGTGTTCCGGTTGTCGATCCGACGGGCGTCAGGCCACGGTGTCGGAGTAGGCGGGGACGACCTGCACCGGTTCCTCGGTGATCACGCCGTCGCGGATGCGATAGCTACGCAGCTCGTGCTGCTCCGGATCACGGGTGGAGACCAGGACGTAGTGCGCGTTCGGCTCGGAGGCGTAGGAGACGTCGGTGCGACTGGGGTACGCCTCGGTGCCGGTGTGCGAGTGGTAGACCACCACCGGTTCCTCGTCCCGGTCGTCCATCTCCCGCCACACCCGCAGCTGCTCGCCGGAGTCGAAGCGGTAGAAGGTCGGCGAACGCTCGGCGTTCGTCATCGCGACGAACCGCTCGGGCCGATCGGAACCCTCGGGACCGGCGATGATGCCGCAGGCCTCGTCCGGATGGTCGGTGCGGGCATGCGCCACCATCGCGTCCACGAGGTCCGCCCTGATCACCAGCACAGTCGCCATCCTTCCGCTCACAGCCCGACACGCCCGGCCGAGGAGCCGTGCCGCTGTCGTCAACGGACCAGGATATTCGCCTATTCCCGGCACCCCACCCCCAGGTACCTCCCGCACCCCCTACTGCCGGGCCCGGTCCGGAATGCTGCTCCGCCCCGACGCGGCGACGACCTCCGATACCCGTTGCGCAGGCGAAATCTCGCGCCGCGGCGGCGTGCCAGGGAGTGCGGCCTCGGGCCGCCACGGAGGCCGGGTGCCCGGTGGTGCTCCGCTCAGGAGCCGAAAACCTCTGTGTAGGAAGGGATTCCGGCGATTCCATGGGCCGACAGCACACCGTCGACGATCGCCCGCTCGGTCGCCAGCGCGGCGGCGGCGCACAGGTCGGCGACGCGGAGGATGTGCGCCATCGGGGCCTTGGGGCCGTACTCCTCGGGGTCGAGGACGCGGGCGCCGGTGGCCAATGCGAAGAAGGTGTCGCCGTCCAGCGGGGTGTGGGCCGGGCGGACGGCCCGGGACAGGCCGTCGTGGGCAGCCATGGCCAGTCGTTTCGCCTCGCCGGATTCCAGGACGGCATCGGTGGCGACCACGCCGATGGTGGTGTTGAGCGAGGTGCCCTTCGGCGGTAGCGCGGCGGCCCGGGCCAATTGGTCCGGCGTGCCGGGGCTCAGGCCGAAGTGGTCGGCGCCGTCGCTGCCCACCCCCCACGGCAGTCCGGTGCGCGGATCGAAGACGGATCCGGCGGCGTTGACCGCCACCAGCGCCGCGACCGTGCATCCGGCGGCGGTGCCGTCGGCGATCCGGACGCTCGCGGTGCCGATCCCGCCCTTCAGCACCCCGGCCTGAGCGCCGGTGCCCGCGCCGACGCACCCACGTGCGACGTCCGTCCCCGCCGCGGCGGCGGCGCGGTAGCCGAATTCGGCGGTGGGCCGGATGTCCCAGGCGCCCAGCGGAAGGTCGAAGATCACCGCGCCGGACACCACCGGCACCACCTTCGCCGGATCGGCGGCGTCCATCGCGAGGCCCTCGCCGTGTTCCTCCAGCCAGCGCATCACGCCGTCGGCGGCGGCCAGCCCGTAGGCGCTGCCGCCGGTGAGCAGGATCGCGTGGACGCGGCGCACGGTGTTGTGCGGGTCCAGCAGATCCGTCTCGCGGGTGCCCGGACCACCGCCGCGGATGTCGACCGCCGCCGTCACGCCGCCGGGTGCGCGGATCACCGTGGATCCGGTGGCGGCTCCGGCGCCCTTGGTGGCCGTCGCGTCCAGTTCGTGGTGGTGACCGACGAGCAACCCGGCGACATCGGTCAGGGCGTTGCGCGGCCCGGTCTCGATCTTCATGTCCGACCGTTCACGAACTCATCGCCTGGAGCAGCGAATCCTGCATCCAGGTGAGCCAGTGGTAGACGTCCAGGTGCGGGGCGCGCGGATCGTGCGGGTCGAGATGGTCGGGGGTGTCGGCATCGACGCCGAGCGCGGTGCCCAGGGCGAGCCGGACGTCGTTGAGGGCGGTCAGCCAGGCGTCGGCCTGCTCGGGGGTGAGCACGATCTTGCCGCCGTGGGCGGGCAGCGTGTCCAGCAGCACCGAGCCGGCCGCCACCTTCGCCTCGATGATGTCGGGCTCGTGCAGGCTGCGCAGCGCGCTGTTGAGATCGGCGCGGTCGGCATCCGGCGAGCCCGGTTCACTGCGATGGAATTCCGGTAGCAGCCGGGCCAGTCGCGGATCGTCCGGCGGTGTACTGTTGCCGGTCCGTAACCCGGTGAGGGCGGCCAGATCGTCTTCGGGGGCGGAGCGGGCCCGGTCGGCGAGCAGGCCGGTCACCGCGCCCACCAGCGAACGCAGTACCTCGGCCTCTCGCGCATCCATTTCGGACCGCAGCTTGAGCCCGCTCAGCGAGTTCTTCCTGCTCCATTTGCGCACGGGCTTACGGTAGTCGCCCCGATCAATCGTCACGCTGCATGGTGGCCCAGAGTCCGGCCGCGTGTAGTCGTTGGACGTCGTGCTCCATCTTGTCCCGGGAGCCGGACGAGACGACTGCCTTGCCCTCGTTGTGGACCTTGAGCATGAGTTCGGTTGCCTTGGATTTGCTGTAGCCGAACAGCTTCTGGAAGATGTAGGTCACGTAGTGCATCAGATTCACCGGGTCGTCCCAGACGACCGTGACCCACGGCCGATCCTCGGCCTCCAGGATCTCGGTGACCTCGACCGCTTCAGGCGTTGCCTGCGCCGCCGACATCCGTTCGACAACGTCGGCCGGACAGACGACGACCCGGACAGCGTCCTCCATGCACAGACCCATAACCTTCAGGGTACGACTCGGCTCGCGGGAAACAACACTCGCGGCATGCGGATTGTCCTTTTCGAGATGACGGCCTCCACCCACCGCCGGGACGTGTCTACAGTGACGTGGTGGACACCTCGGATGCCAACGGCACCGCCGCGGCCAGTACCGCCCTACTGACCGATCAGTACGAACTGACCATGCTCTCCGCCGCGCTGACCGACGGGTCGGCGCATCGGCGTTGCAGTTTCGAAGTATTCGCCAGGCGTTTGCCAAATGGTCGTCGCTACGGTGTGGTGGCCGGCATCGGACGAGTGCTGGACGCCTTGGCCGACTTCCGATTCGGCGAAGCGGAACTCGCGGTGACGGCCGGGGTGCTGGACGACCGCACACAGGAATGGCTGCGCGAGTACCGCTTCGGCGGTGACATCGACGGATATCGCGAGGGCGAACTGTATTTCCCGGGCTCGCCGATCCTGTCGGTACGCGGCAGTTTCGCCGAATGCGTGTTGCTGGAGACGCTGATCCTGTCGATCCTCAACCACGACAGCGCGATCGCATCGGCGGCGGCCCGCATGGTCAGCGCCGCCGGGGGCCGCGGCATGATCGAGATGGGCTCGCGGCGCACCCACGAAATGGCCGCACCCGCCAGCTCCCGGGCGGCCTACCTGGCCGGATTCGACGCCACCTCCAATCTGGAAGCGGTGCGGCGCTTCGGCGTTCCCGGCGCCGGCACCAGCGCGCACGCGTTCACCCTGCTGCACAGCGGGCCGGACGGGCCGAACGAGGCCGCCGCGTTCCGCACCCAGATCGAGGCGCTCGGCCTCGGCACCACACTGCTGGTCGACACCTACGACATCGCCAAGGGTGTGGCCACCGCGATCGAGGTGGCCGGGCCCGGATTGGGCGGTGTGCGCATCGACTCCGGCGATCTCGGCGTGCTGGCCCGGCAGGTGCGCGACCAGCTGGACACGCTCGGCGCCACCGGCACCCGGATCGTGGTGTCCGGGGATCTGGACGAATACGCGATCGCCTCGCTGCGCGCCGAACCGGTCGACGTATACGGCGTCGGCACCTCGCTGGTCACCGGGTCGGGCGCGCCCACCGCCGGGATGGTCTACAAACTGGTCGAGGTGGACGGCACGCCGGTGGCCAAGCGCTCCAGCCACAAGGAGTCGCGCGGCGGCACCAAGGCCGCGGTGCGCCTGGCCCGCCCGACCGGCACGATCGTGGAGGAGATCGTCTACCCGGTGGCCGGGCCCGTCCCGGAGCCGGACGGTTTCGAGGCCCGCGAACTGCTGGTCCCGCTGGTGCGCGGCGGCCGGATCGCCGATGATCGGCACACGCTGCGGGAGAGCCGCGATCTGGTCGCGCGCGGCCTGGTGAGCCTGCCGTGGGAGGGATTGAAGCTGTCCGCCGGAGAGCCCGCGATCCCCACGACCTTCCTACAATGAAGCCGTGCCCGTTCGGTGCGGGCGAAACGAGGTGTGCGAGACCATGACTTCCCCGACCGGTACCAGGGCGCTCATCGTCGTCGACGTGCAGAACGACTTCTGTGAGGGCGGTTCGCTGGCCGTCGCCGGTGGCGCCGCGGTGGCCGAGCGGATCAGCGAGTATCTCGGCGTCGCCGACTACGCCACGATCGTGGCCACCCGCGACTACCACATCGACCCGGGCGCTCACTTCTCCGCGGAGCCGGACTACGTCGACAGCTGGCCGCCGCACTGCCGCGTCGGCACGCCCGGCGCCGATTTCCATCCCGATCTCGACACCGCCCGGATCGCGGAGGTCTTCTCCAAGGGCGCCTACAGCGCCGCGTACTCGGGTTTCGAGGGCAGCGCCGCGGACGGGGCCGGCCTGGCGAACTGGTTGCGCGCCAACGGGATCGAGACCGTCGACGTGTGCGGTATCGCCACCGACCACTGTGTCCGGGCCACCGCCCTGGACGCGGCCGCCGCGGGGTTCGGCACCCGGGTGCTGCTGGGCCTCACCGCCGCCGTCACACCCGCCACCCTGGACCGGGTGCTGGGCGAAATGCGTTCCGCCGGAATCGAACTCACCGGTAACCTGGAGTCCTGACCGGGCACCGGCGGCAGTTGTCGGCGGGTGGCAGTAGTCTGCCTGGGTGCCCGAACTCCCCACCGTCCCGGCCCTGCTGGCAACCGCCGTCGAGGCGCTCGGCGGTAAGGCGCGCACGGGTCAGCAGACCATGGCGGCGGCGGTCGCGCACTCCATCGACACCAAGGAACATCTGGCGGTGCAGGCCGGCACCGGCACCGGCAAGTCGCTGGCCTACCTGGTGCCCAGCCTGCGGCACGCGGTGCAGACCGGCCGCACGGTGGTGGTCTCGACGGCCACCATCGCACTCCAGCGCCAGCTGGTCGACCGCGATCTGCCGCGGCTGTCGGAGGCGCTGTCGAAGGCGTTGGGGCGGGTGCCCAAGTACGCGATCCTCAAGGGGCGCAACAACTATCTCTGCCTGAACAAGATCAACAGCGCGATCCCGGACGAGCCGGGCGACGCGGAACTGTTCGACGCGTTCGCCATCTCCAAACTCGGCCGCGAGGTGCAGCGGCTCAACGAATGGGTCTCCGACACCGAGACCGGCGACCGGGACGAGTTGGTACCCGGTGTCACCGACCGGGCGTGGCGGCAGGTCAGCGTGTCGTCGCGGGAGTGCCTGGGCAAGGGCCGCTGCCCGTTCGGGGTGGACTGCTTCGCCGAGAAGGCCCGCGCCGAATCGGGTCAGGCCGATGTCGTCGTCACCAACCACGCCCTGCTCGCCATCGACGCCATCAGTGGTGTCCAGGTGCTGCCGGAGCACGACGTGGTCGTCGTCGACGAGGCGCACGAACTGGTCGACCGGGTCACCGGCGTGGCCACCGCGGAGCTGTCGACGGCCGCGATCAGCGCCGCCGCCCGCCGCTGCGCCAAGCTGATCGACGAGCAGGAGGTCGACCGGCTGGAGGCGGCCGCGGAGTCCTGGCATCAACTGCTGGAGGAGCTACCGCCCGGCCGCTGGGACCGGTTGCCCGAGGGTGCGGCGCCGGTGCTGGCGATGATCCGCGACGCCGCCTGGAACTGCCGCACCGCGCTCGGGCCGCAGAGCGGCGGCGGTGCGGCGGCCGATCCGGAGGGCGCCGCGGCCCGCAATCAGGCGCTGGCCGGAGTGGAGGAGGTGCACGACGCGGCGGTGCGGGTGCTCACCACCTTCGAGGACGAGGATCCCGCGGCCCGCCGGGACGTGATCTGGCTGTCCGCGGAGGAGGTGCGGGGCATCGCCCGCCGCAGCCTGCACATGGCGCCGCTGTCGGTGGGCGGGCTGCTGCGCAGCCGGTTGTTCGGCACGTCCACGGTGGTCATGGCCTCGGCCACCTTGCAGATCGGCGGCTCTTTCGACGCGCTGGCCGTCACCTGGGGGCTGCCGCCGCAGTCGGGCCACACCGTCGATCCGGCGCTGGCCAACGGGGCCGAGGCGCCCTCGGATTCGGGCCCGGTGCGCTGGAACGCGCTCGACGTCGGCTCGCCGTTCGATCACGCCAAGTCCGGCATCCTCTACGTGGCCAAACATCTGCCCACCCCGGGGCGCGACGGCCTGCCCCCGGCCTATCTGGACGAGATCGAGCGGCTGGTCAACGCCGCCGGCGGTCGCACACTCGGCCTGTTCTCCTCGATGCGGGCGGCGAAGGCGGCCACCGAGGCGCTGCGCGGCCGCCTGGACACCCCGATCCTGTGCCAGGGCGACGATGCCACCGGCGTGCTGGTGCGGCGCTTCGCCGACGATCCGGCCACCTCGCTGTTCGGCACGCTGTCGCTGTGGCAGGGCGTCGACGTGCCCGGCCCGTCGCTGAGCCTGGTGATCCTCGACCGCATCCCGTTCCCGCGGCCCGACGACCCGCTGCTGGTGGCCCGGCAGAAGGCGGTCGAATCCCGCGGCGGCAACGGCTTTCTCGCCATCGCGGCCAATCACGCGGCGCTGCTGCTGGCGCAGGGCACCGGCCGGCTGCTGCGCAGTGTCGATGATCGCGGCGTGGTGGCGATTCTCGATCCCCGGCTGGTCACCGCGCGCTACGGCTCCTATCTGCGGGCCTCGCTGCCGCCGTACTGGGAGACCTCGGATCCGGAGGTCGTGGCGAAGGCGTTGCGGCGGCTGACGGCCGCCGCGGTGGGCACGGTGTGAAAATCACCATCCCGCACTACCTTCTGAACGGAAGTAAACTGGGCGGTGGTACTCCGATGTTCCCCCAATTCCCTCATCGGATGTGCCACGTCCCCGCGCCGCGCCCTGCAACCTGGCGCGGGGACCTGGGGGAAGGGGTGCATGCTACTCGGCGAGGAAGAAGAAGTAGCCGAGGAACACCGCCATCAGCACCCACATCACCGGATGCACCTCACGGGCCCGGCGCTTGGCCACCATCACCACCGGATAGAACAGCAGCCCCATCGCGATGCCGTTGGCGATCGAATAGGTCAGTGGCATCATGATCACGGTGAGGAATGCGGGTATCGCGTATTCCAGCTTGTGCCACTCGATGTCGCCGAGTGAGCGGGCCATCAGCACACCCACCACGATCAGCGCGGGCGCGGTGACCGCGGGCGCGCCCGCCACCACCGCGAACACCGGGAAGAAGAACATCGCCACCGCGAACCAGCAGGCCGTCGCCACCGCGGTCAGCCCGGTGCGGCCGCCCGCGCTCACCCCGGCGGTGGATTCCACGTAGGCGGTGGTGGTCGAGGTGCCGATGATCGCGCCCGCGGTGGTGCCGATCGAGTCGGCGGCCAGCGCCTGCGCCGCGCGCGGCAGTTTACCGTCGGGGCCGAGTAGTCCGGCCTGGTT
Organism: Nocardia sp. alder85J; assembly: GCF_020176955.2. Taxonomy (GTDB): domain Bacteria; phylum Actinomycetota; class Actinomycetes; order Mycobacteriales; family Mycobacteriaceae; genus Nocardia. The sequence goes on along the minus strand of NZ_JAIUCZ020000002.1, from coordinate 20,015 downwards.
GGCGATGCCGATCAGCGTGCCGGAGGCATCGAAGAAGTCGACGAACAGCATGGTGAGCACCACGATCGCCATCTGCCCGGTGAAGGCGTGCGGCAGGTGCACGATCGCCTGCCCGAAGGTCTGGTCCAGCCCGTGTGGGGTGTCGACCACCGCGTGCGGCAGGTGCACCAGCCCGCTGACGATGCCCACCACGGTGGTGGCGACGATGCCGTACAGCACCGCGCCGTGCGCGCCCAGCACCAGGAACACCACGGTCACCAGCAGCCCGAACAGGGCCAGCAGGGTGCTGCCGCGGTTGAAGTCGCCCAGATGCACCAGCGTGGCGTCACTGGCGACCACGATTCCGGCGTTCTTCAGGCCCAGGAACGCCACGAACAGGCCGATGCCCGCGCCGACGGCCAGCTTCATCTGCAACGGGATCGCGTCGATGATCTTCTCGCGAATCCTGGTGATCGCCAGGACGAAGAAGATCACACCGGACAGCAGGGTGCCCGACAACGCCTCCTGTCAGCGGATACCCATACCCAGCACCACCGAGTAGGCGAAGAAGGCATTGAGCCCCATGCCCGGCGCCAGCGCCACCGGGTAGCGCGCCCACAGCCCCATCACCAGCGTGCCGACCACGGCGGCGACCGCGGTGGCGGTGAACACCGCCTGCGTCGGGATGCCGCGGGCGCCGAGCGGGCCGTGGTCACCGAGCACGGCCGGATTGACCGCCAGCACATAGGACATCGCCAGGAAGGTGACGGTGCCGGCCATGATCTCGCGCTTCACGGTCGATCCCTGCCGCGAGATGCCGAAATACGCGTCGACGCGACCGCGGGACCGCGGCTGGACGTCGGTTGTCATCTGAGGTCTCCACACCGCCGAACGAAGGAGCTGCCTCCGGCACGGTAGCCGTCGCGACACGCCGGAGGGAAATCGCCACAGCTAACCAATGGCAATCGGTGCTGTCACCCGTTGTACGAGACGGACGTTCACATGCAATTACTGGGCAATTTACCGAAAGATTCACCTAAAATCCGACTTTCCTTGACCCATCCTGTGAGGGCCGTTACAAATACGTTATTCCGACCATCCGCGCCTCCGCGCCCGGCCCAGTGAGGAGTGCAAGCTGTTGGTTACCGATATCGTCGACGCGACCGTGGACCTCCCGGTCGCCCGCAGCGCTGTATGGAAGCTCCTGCGCGACCCGCACGTCTACCCCCGGGTCTTCCCGGGTATCGGGTCGTGCGAACAGCTCGGCACCGACCAGGACAGCACCCGGTTGCGGCTGCGTGTCGGCCGCGACGCCACCGACATCCAGGCCGTCGAGGTGCGGCTGACCGTCGGGCGGCACCTGGAGAATCTGGACCTGCGCTGCGCCGACGGCGCCTTCGCCGCGATTCGGCTGGACGAGAACGGCAGCGTCCGGCGCACCCGCGTCACCGTCACCGTGTTCGCGGCCGATCGTGTGCATCCGGTGGTGGCCTCGGCGAGCAACCGGGCCGTCGCCGACTGGGTGACCGCGGGCCTGCACCGGCTCGCCGATCTGGTGCGCGGCGCACCCACCTCGACCGTCACCAACGCCGAGGACACCTCGCTGCGCCAGCAGGCCGGGGTGGCGCGGCAGATGGTCGCCACCGGCGTCGTGCGCACCTACCGGCTCGACCGCGGCCTGCGACAGCTGGGACGACTGGCCAAATGGGGGTTCACCCTGGCCGGCGGGTACGCGGCGGGCGCGGCCCATTCGCCGCATCGCTTCGCGATCGTCGACGACCACGGCGACCGCACCTTCGCCGAGGTGCACGACCGCACCCACGCGCTGGCGAGCGCGCTCGCCGACCTCGGTTACGGGCCCGGCGACACCGTGGGTGTGCTGTCCCGCAACCACGCGGAGATGGTCGAGATCATGGTCGCCGCCGGGAAACTCGGCGTCGACGCGGTGCTGCTCAACACCGGGGTGGCGGCCGCGCGGCTGGCGGAACTCGCGGACAAGCATCGGATGGCGGCCATCTTCGCGGATCCCGCGCTGGAATGGCTGGTGCGGTATCTGCCGCCGGAGATCCCTCGGTTCACCACCACCGGGCCGCCGCCCACTTCGGAACGTCTCACCGTCGCCGATCTGATCGCCGCCGGGGCCGGGACGTTCGAACGACCGGACACGCCGGGGCGCGAGATCGTGCTGACGTCCGGCACCAGCGGCTCGCCGAAGAGTGCTCGGCGGCCGCAGCCCAAAGGGTTCGGGACGGTGGCGGCGCTGCTGTCGCGAATTCCGTTGCGGATGAACGAGACCATGCTGATTCCGGCGCCGCTGTTCCACACGTGGGGGCTGGCGGCCTTGCAGATCAGCACGCCGCTGCGGGCGACGGTGGTGCTGCCGGAACGCTTCGACGCCGAGGACTGTCTGCGGCTGATCGAGGAGCACGGGGTCTCCTCGTTGATCGTCGTGCCGGTCATGGTGAATCGGATTCTGGATCTGCCCGACCATGTTCGTGATCGTTACGACCTGTCCAGTCTGCGGGTCGTCGCGAGTTGCGGGGCGCCGCTGTCCGAGGCGGCGGTGTTGCGGTTTCTCGACGGGTTCGGCGACATTCTCTACAACGTGTACGGGTCCACCGAGGTGTCGTGGGCGACCATCGCGGATCCGGCGGACCTGCGGTTGTCACCGGCGTGTGCGGGGCGGCCGCCGCTGGGCACTCGGGTGGCGGTGCTGGGGCCGGATCGGCGGCCGGTGCCGATCGGCGCCACCGGGAGCATCTTCGTCGGGAATCACATGTTGTTCGACGGGTATACCGATGCGCATGCGCCTGCGGAGGCTGATGGGATGCTCGATACCGGTGACGTGGGGTATCTGGATGCCGGTGGGCGGTTGTTCGTCGCGGGGCGGGGGGACGAGATGATCATCTCGGGTGGGGAGAATGTATTTCCCCGGCCTGTGGAGGAGGCGCTGGCACACTTGCCGCAGGTGAGCGAGGTGGCGGTGGTGGGGGTGCCGGATCGGGAGTATGGGCAGCGGCTGGCGGCTTTCGTGGTTGCCCGGGATGGGTCGCGGCTCGATGCGGATATGGTGCGGGATTACATTCGGCATCGGCTCGGGCGGTTTTCGGTGCCTCGGGACATTACTTTTCTGGATACTCTGCCGCGTAATGCGACGGGCAAGATTTTGAAACGGACGTTGGCTTGAAGGGGGTGGGGGCTGGGTGAAGTATTGCGCCTGGTGTGCCGGTGGGCTGGGCCGGAGTCAGTAGCCGGGTCGAGCGGGGCCGGACCGGAGTTGGAGGTGCGGGCACTGAGGGTTTTGCCTTCTCGGTGGTGACCGGCTGTGTTTTTGGCCTCCGCTTCGCTCCGGCGGGTTCTCGGCCCCTCAGTCTCGATTCTTCCCTCCTCCGCTCCTCCGCTTCGCTCCCCCGCTCCGTCAGTCCAGAATCGAGACGGGCCGAGAACAGTCGGGCAGCGGGCCTGCGGCGAGAAAGTCGGCGACTGTCTGGCGGATTGGCACGAAGTTCTCCTGATCGGCGAGATATTGTCAGGACCTTATGGATCGGCGAGTTTCAGGCGGCCTCCTTCTCGGCTGATCGGTCGGCCGGGCGTTCGACGAGTTCGCCCTTGACGAAGGTGGCCCCGGTACGGACCAGCGGGACCAGGTGGGCGCCGTTGATGGCGCGCCAGCGGGCCTCGGGCAACCACTGGAGTGTCTGGCCGGAATTCGTGGACGGGGCCCAGGGTGGGCAGGCGTTGAGCCTGCTCGTTGGGGCTGGATGGGCCCGGCCCTGGGGCGATTGCTCTCGGGGAGGTAATCGCTGGGCCGGGGATCGGGTGGTTAGGGGGTGGCGGCGGCCATCAGGCCCAGTTCTGCGGAGGAGGACAGGAGGGGGTGGCGGGGGAGGACTCGCACGGTGTAGCCGACTGCGCCGGAGAGGGGGACGGGGGTTTCTATGGTGAAAATTTCTGTGCCGCTGCCGGTTCCGGTGTGGGGCATTTCGATGGCGGTGACGTCGGAGAGGTCGTCGGCGCCGGAGACTCGGCCCAGGACTGCCTGGACCACCACGTCTGCCGGGGAGAGGCCGTCGAGGTCTATGCGGGCTCGCAGCCACAGGTCGTTGCCGATCACGGGGGTGTCGGGGAGGCCGGCGCTGTCGACCTGGACGACTTTTACCTGGGGCCATGCCGTTTCCACTCGGCGGCGGTAGTCGGACAGTTCTCGGGCGCCGGCGAATTCGTCGGCGGAGATCTTCGCGTAGGCGGCTGCGGCGGGGCGGTAGTAGTCGACGGCGTAGTCGCGGACCATGCGGGAGGCCAGGACCTTCGGGCCGAGGGTTTGCAGGGTGTGGCGGACCATTTCCAGCCAGCGGGTCGGCAGGTCGTCGTGGTCGCGGTCGTAGAAGCGCGGGAGTACCGAGCGTTCCAGAAGGTCGTAGAGAGCGCCTGCCTCCAGGTCGTCGCGGCGGTGGTCGTCGTTGACGCCGTCGGCGGTGGGGATGGCCCAGCCGTTCTCGCCGTCGTACATCTCGTCCCACCAGCCGTCGCGGATGGACAGGTTGAGGGCGCCGTTGAGGGCTGCCTTCATGCCTGAGGTGCCGCAGGCTTCCAGGGGGCGCAGCGGGTTGTTCAGCCAGACATCGCAGCCCCAGTACAGGTAGCGGGCCATCGACATGTCGTAGTCGGGCAGGAACACGATGCGGTTGCGGACCGCGGGGTCGTCGGCGAATCGGACGACTTGCTGGATCAGCGCTTTGCCGCCGTCGTCGGCGGGGTGGCTCTTGCCGGCCACCACGAGTTGCACCGGGCGGTCCGGGTCCAGGAGCATGGCGCGCAGGCGTTCCGGGTCGCGCAGCATGAGGGTCAGGCGTTTGTAGGTCGGGACTCGGCGGGCGAAACCCACGGTGAGGACTCGGGGGTCGAAGGCCTCGTCGATCCAGCCCAGTTCGGCGGGGGCCGCGCCGCGCTCCAGCCAGGACACGCGCAGGCGGCGGCGGATCTCCTCGACCAGGGTGGCGCGCAGGTCGTTGCGTGTCGACCACAGTTCGCGCAGGTCGACGTCCTGCAACTGCTCCCAGCCGCGGGCTTCCTCGACCAGTTCGGGGCCGACGAATTGCCTTGCCTTGTCTATCCATTCGCGGGCGGCCCAGGTGGGGGCGTGCACGCCGTTGGTGACCGAGCCGATCGGCACCTCGGCCGAGTCGAAGCCCGGCCACAGGGCCGCGAACATCGCGCGGCTCACCTCGCCGTGCAGTTTGGACACGCCGTTGGCGCGCTGGGCCAGGCGCAGGCCGAGGTGGGCCATGTTGAACACCGAGGGGTCGGCCTCCCGGCCCAGGGCCAGGATGCGATCCACGGAAACGCCCGGCAGCAACGCGGATTCGCGTTCGCCGTGGGCGCCGCCGAAGTATCGGCGCACCAGCGCGGCGGCGAAGCGGTCGATGCCGGCGGGTACCGGCGTGTGTGTGGTGAACACGGTGCCGGCCCGCACCGCGGTCAGCGCGGCGTCGAAATCCATTCCGGTGGCCATGAATTCGCGGATGCGCTCGATGCCGAGGAAGCCCGCGTGGCCCTCGTTCATGTGGAACACGTCCGGGTCTGGCAGACCGTGTGCGCGGGTGTAGGCCCGCACCGCGCGGACGCCGCCTACTCCGGCCAGAATCTCCTGTTTGATCCGGTGGTCCTGGTCGCCGCCGTACAGCCGGTCGGTGACCGCGCGCAGTTCGGCGTCGTTCTCGGCGATGTCGGAATCCAGCAGCAGCAACGGGATTCGGCCCACCTGCGCGATCCACACCCGTGCGCGCAGCACCCGGCCCTCCGCCATCGGCACGTGCACCAGCACCGGCGCTCCCGATTCGGTGAGCAGCCGCAGCGGCAGGCCCTGCGGGTCGAGCGCGGGATAGTGCTCGACCTGCCAGCCGTCGGCGGTGAGCGACTGCCGGAAATAGCCGGAGCGGTACAACAATCCGATGCCGATAAGCGGCAGGCCCAGATCGGAGGCGGCCTTCAGATGGTCGCCGGCCAGGATGCCCAGGCCGCCGGAGTAGTTCGGCAACACCTCGGTGACACCGAATTCCATCGAGAAGTAGGCGATACAGCGCGGCCCGGACTCCTGGCGGCCGAACCAGCGCGGCCTGGTGAGATAGTCCTGCAGGTCGGCGGCCGCGGCATCGACGGCCCGCGTGTACGCCTCGTCGGCGGCCAGCTCGTCCAGCCGGGCGGCGGGCACCTCGCCGAGCATGCGCACCGGATCGTGACCGACCTGTGGCCACAGCTCCCGATCGAGCTCCGCGAACAGGTCCTGGGTGGGTGAATGCCACGACCAACGAAGGTTGGTGGCGAGCTCGGCCAGCGCCGCCAAGCGTTCGGGCAGATGGGCGCGGACGGTGAACCTACGCAGAGCCTTCATCGGCCAAACCCTACACGTCAGTGCAGGTACGCGCTGGTTCAGCGGCCGGTCACAGACCTTTTCGACACCCGCACACGATCAACATCCCCGGACCCCCGCCGCGAGATTCCGGCGGCTCTGCCACACTCGCAGGAGGGCCCCGATCGGCGCCCCGCGACGACACCGACAGCGGATACGGAGACACGCGGCAGACCGCAGAGGATGGAGGCAGTCATGACCACATGGACCACCGACGAACTCACCCGCCTCGGCCACGAGGACGAGATCGAGATCTCCTCACGGCGTCGCGACGGCTCGCTGAGCAGCCCCCGCGTCATCTGGGCCGTCCGCGACGGCGACGCGGTCTACGTCCGCTCGGTCAACGGACCGACCGCGACCTGGTACCGCGGCACCCGCCGAAATCACGAAGGCCACGTCAGCACCGACGGCGTCGAGCGCGACGTGACCTTCGTGGACGCCGGCTCGGACGTCAACGACCGGATCGACGCCGCCTACCGCAGCAAATACCATCGCTACGCGGCAAACATCATCGACTCCATCACCGGCCCCCAAGCCGCAGCAACCACCATGCAACTGGTCCCGCATTAGAGTGTTCGCCAACCGGCACCGGGTTCCCAGCCCGGGCCGGCGGTTCGCGGCCCGTCCCGACTCGCCCTCCCTCGTCACCCCCCACGTTGATGTTCTCGGCCCGTCTCGATTCTGGACCGACGGAGCGGGGGAGCGAAGCGGAGGAGCGGAGGAGGGAAGAATCGAGACTCAGGGGCCGAGAACCCGCCGCAGCGAAGCGAAGGCCGAAACTACAGTGTGCGGCCGAACAGGGCGATCAACTCGGTCCAGTGCCGTTCCGCGCCTTCCTTGTTGTAGACGGAGGTGTCGGGCATCGTGTAGCCGTGCGAGGCGCCCGCGTAGACCTCGGAGCGGTGGCGGACACCGGCTTCGTCCAGCGCCTTGCTCAGGCGGTCGATCTGCTCGGGGGGCATCGACTGGTCGTTGTCGGCGTGGCCGAAGTACAGTTCCGCGGTCACGCGGTCGGCGACCAGGTGCGGGCTGTTCTCGTCGTCGGTGGCCAGGCGGCCGCCGTGGAAGCCGGCCGCGGCGGCGACGCGGTCCGGGTAGGTGCCGGCGGTGAGCAGGGCCAGGCGGGCGCCCATGCAGTAGCCGTTCAGGCCGACGGGACCGGCGGCGACGCGGGAATCGTTCTCCAGCCAGCGCAGGTAGGCGCCCGCGTCCGACATCGCGAGTTCGGTGGTCAGCGATTGCATGATCGGGCCGATCTTCGAGAACGTGCCCGCGCGATCGCCGTGGTCGATGAAGTCCGGGAGCTCCACCACAGGAGCCCGGCCGTGCCGGTAGAACACGTTCGGGACCAGCACGGTGTAGCCGGCGGCGGCGAGCCGGTCCGCCATCTCACGGATGGCCGGGCGCAGGCCGAAGGCGTCGACGAAGAACAGCACGGCGGGATGCGGCGCACCGTCGTCGGGGTGGGCCAGGTATGCGTCCGCGATCCCGTCGGGAGTCTCGATGTCGACCGAAATCCCTTGTACAGCCGTCATAGTGGAAAACCTCCTTGCGGTCACCGGGTTCGGCCACCGAACCGGGGCAACCGTTCCGTCTCAGTGTGAGCGAGGCAACCCTCGCACATCCACCCGCACCGAAACCTGGCAGCATCACCCTCGACATCCGTTCGTGTCCGAATTCTCGGTAGGGTTGTACAGTGACCGGTCGCATCGCCATCGATGACACCTCCCCCAGCATTCCCGGCGGCTATCCGGCGAAAGCGGTGGTGGGTGAGATCTTTCCCGTCCGGACCGTCGTCTGGCGCGAAGGGCACGACGCGGTGTCCGCCAACCTGGCCGTACGCGGCCCCGACGGTGGACGCATCCAGCGCATCCGGATGACCCCGGATTACGAGCCCGATGTGTTCAACGCCACCTTCACACCCGATCGCCCCGGACTGTGGACGTTCCGCGTCGAGGGCTGGAGCGATCCGCTGGCCACCTGGCGGTCGGCGGTGGAGGCCAAGCTGGCCGTCGGCCAGAACGCCGCGGATCTGGACAACGACCTGGAACTGGGTGCCCGGCTGCTGGAGCGCGCCGCCCAGGCAGCGCCGAAACAGCAGTGGCAGCGGCTGCGTGCCGCCGCCGCGGCGCTGCGCGGCGACGCCCAGTTGCCCGCCCGGGTGGCGCCGGCGTTCAGCGCCGAGGTGGCCGAGATCCTGCGCGATCGACCGGTGCGGGAGATGGTCACCCGTGGCAGGCAGCACACCGTGCTGGTGCAGCGCCGGCGTGCCCTCTACGGCGCCTGGTACGAGTTCTTCCCCCGTTCCACCGGCGGCTGGGACGCGGCCGGAAATCCGGTGCACGGCAGCTTCGTCACCGCCGCCAAGGAACTGCCGCGCATCGCGGCCATGGGCTTCGACGTCGTGTACCTGCCGCCGATCCACCCGATCGGCGAGGTGAATCGCAAGGGCCCCAACAACTCCCTGACCGCCGCACCCGGCGATCCGGGCTCGCCCTGGGCGATCGGCTCGGCCCGCGGCGGCCACGACGCCATCCACCCGGCGCTGGGCGACGAGGAAGATTTCGTCGAATTCGTCGGCAGCGCAAGGCAACTCGGCCTCGAAGTGGCGCTCGACCTGGCGTTGCAGTGCGCCCCCGACCACCCCTGGGTGACCAGCCATCCGGAATGGTTCACCACCCTGCCCGACGGCACCATCGCCTACGCCGAGAACCCGCCGAAGAAGTACCAGGACATCTACCCGCTCAACTTCGACATCGATCCCGACGGGCTCTACGCCGAGGTGCTGCGCGTGGTGCGGCACTGGATCACGTTGGGCGTCACCATCTTCCGCGTCGACAACCCACACACCAAGCCCGCCGACTTCTGGGAGTGGCTGATCGACGAGGTGCGCCGCATCGACCCGGACGTACTGTTCCTGTCGGAGGCGTTCACCCGCCCGGCCCGGCTCTACGGTCTGGCCCGGCGCGGATTCGCGCAGTCCTACACGTATTTCACCTGGCGCACCGGCAGGCACGAACTCGCCGAGTTCGGCAGGGAACTGGCCGCCAAGGCCGACGAGGCGCGCCCGAACCTGTTCGTCAATACCCCGGACATCCTGCACGAGAGCCTGCAACACGGCGGTCCCGGCATGTTCGCCATCCGCGCCGTACTCGCCGCGACGCTCGCCCCCAGCTGGGGTGTCTACTCCGGCTTCGAACTCTTCGAGCACCAGGCGGTGCGCCCCGGCAGCGAGGAGTACCTGGACTCCGAGAAGTACCAGCTGCGCCCCCGCCGCTTCACCGAGGCCGCCGCGCACGGCGAATCGCTGGAACCGTGGCTGACCCGTCTCAACGAGATCCGCCGCGCCCACCCGGCGCTGCAACAGTTGCGCTGCATCGCCTTCCACGAGACCGGCAACGACGCGCTGCTGGCCTATTCGAAGGTGTGCCCGGCCAGTGGCGACGCCGTCCTGGTGGTGGTGAACCTCAACCCGTACGGCACCGAGGAGGGCATGGTCTCGCTGGACCTGCCCGCGATCGGCCGGGAGTGGCACGACCATCCGGTGGTCCACGACGAGGTCACCGGCGAGGAATACCACTGGGCCCAAAGCAATTACGTTCGCCTCGACCCGGCGCACGCCGTCTCCCACATCTTCGCCCTGCCGCCGGTCCCGGCGGCGGCCCGCGCCGGACTGTCCTACCGCCGCACCTTCTGAAAGGGGTGCGGAATACGGCTCGACCGGTTGAACGGCGATCTTGTGGGTAAGTTGGGGGACATCACTGCCGTCGGCGGGCCGAACCGGAGGGAGCGCGGATGAATCGCCGCGATCTGATGTTGCTTGCGGCCGGAACCCATGCGGACCCGCACACCGTACTGGGGGCGCATCCGCACCCCGAGGGCACCGTGGTGCGCGCGCTGCGGCCGCACGCCGACAGCGTGTCCGCGCAGGTAGGGGCCGAGGAATATCCGCTGAAGCACGTGGCACACGGCGTGTTCGAGGGCGTGGTGCCGTTCGCCGAGCTGTGGGACTACCGCCTGCTGGTCTCCTATCCGGGTGGGCAGACCGTGCTCGATGCCGACGGGTACCGGTTCCTGCCGACCATCGGCGACCTCGATCTGCACCTGATCGGCGAGGGCCGGCACGAACGGCTGTGGGACGTGCTGGGCGCGCACGCGCGGCGCTACACCACCCTCGACGGTGAGGTGACGGGCACCTCCTTCGCCGTGTGGGCGCCCAACGCGCGCGGTGTGGCCGTCATCGGCGACTTCGACGGCTGGAGCGGGCAGAGCGCCCCGCTGCGCAAGCTGGGCGGATCCGGGATCTGGGAGGTGTTCGTGCCGGGCGTCGGACCCGGTACGAAGTACAAGTACCGCATCCACGGCGCCGACGGCCGCACGGCCGACCACGCCGACCCGTTCGCCTTCGCCACCGAGACACCTCCGGCCACGGCCTCGATGGTCACCGAGAGCCACCACGAGTGGCGCGACCACGACTGGCTGGCCACCCGCGCGCAGACCGACCCCACCCGCGCCCCGATGAGCATCTACGAGGTGCACCTCGGCTCGTGGCGGCCCGGCCTCGGCTACCGGGAGTTGGCCGATCAGCTCGCCGACTACCTGCTCGACCACGGGTACACGCACGTCGAACTGCTGCCGGTCGCCGAGCATCCCTTCGGTGGTTCCTGGGGTTACCAGGTCACCTCCTACTACGCGCCCACCGCTCGCTTCGGCAGCCCGGACGACTTCCGCGCCCTCGTCGACCGGCTGCACGCCGCCGGTATCGGGGTCATCCTGGACTGGGTGCCCGCGCACTTCCCGCGCGACGAATGGGCCCTGGCCCGCTTCGACGGCACCCCGCTGTACGAGCACGCCGATCCCCGTCGCGGCGAGCAATTGGATTGGGGCACTTTCGTTTTCGACTTCGGCCGGTTCGAGGTGCGCAACTTCCTGGTCGCCAACGCGCTGTACTGGATCGACGAGTTCCACATCGACGGCCTGCGGGTCGACGCGGTCGCCTCCATGCTCTACCTGGACTACTCCCGCCCGGCCGGCGGCTGGGAACCCAACGTGCACGGCGGCCGCGAGAATCTGGAGGCCGTCGCATTCCTCCAGGAGATGAACGCGACCGTGCACAAACACCATCCGGGTGTGGTCACCATCGCCGAGGAGTCCACCAGCTGGCCCGGCGTCACCCGGCCCACCGAGGTCGGCGGGCTTGGTTTCACCATGAAGTGGAACATGGGCTGGATGCACGACACCCTCGGCTATCTCGGCCGCGACCAGGTGCATCGCAGCTGGCACCACAACGAGATCACCTTCTCCGCCGTCTACGCGTGGAGTGAGAACTTCGTGCTGCCGATCAGTCACGACGAGGTCGTGCACGGCAAGGGCACGCTGTGGACCCGGATGCCCGGCGACGATTTCGCCAAGGCTTGCGGGGTGCGCACGCTGCTCGCCTACATGTGGGCGCATCCGGGCAAGCAGTTGCTGTTCATGGGCCAGGAGTTCGGGCAGTTCCGGGAGTGGTCACACGACCGGGGGCTGGACTGGGAGGAACTGGGCAATCCACTGCACCAGGGGATTCTTACGCTGGTCGGTGATTTGAACGCCACTTATCGGGCGCACTCGGCGCTGTGGTCGCAGGATTCCTCGCCTGGCGGTTATTCCTGGATCGAGGCCGACGATCGGGGCAACAACACGCTGGCCTTCCTCCGGCACGGTAGTGACGGCTCGGCCGTCGCGTGTGTGTTCAACTTCTCCGGGTCCGAACATCGCGACTATCGGATCGGGCTGCCCAGCGCCGGGCGCTGGCGGGAGATTCTGAACACCGACGCCTACGCTTATGCGGGTAGTGGCACGGGGAATCTGGGGGGAGTGGAGGCGACCGGGCAGCACTGGCACGGGCGGCCGGCTTCCGCCGCGATCACGCTGGCGGCCAACAGCGCCGTCTGGCTTGCGCCGGAGTGACCGCGGTCAGCTGTCAGAACTGCCAGGGGGGCGGGAGATCCGGGACCACACAGCTGTAGGTGCGCTGCTCGGTGATCGGCCGGCCGTGCAGAGTTCCGGTGGCGCGCAATGAGACCGGGTTGTAGCGGATACACCGGACCTCTGGGCTCTCCTCCGGGAGGGTGAGATCGGCGGTGGCCTCCAGATACCGGCAGGCGGCATCTATGTCGGGGTGTGAGCCGATATCCGGGTCACAGCTCAGTGTCACCGTCCGCAGCGGTTGATCGGCTGCGTCCCGGGTGAAGGTGAGCTGAGTGGGGCCGTCTTGCGCCATCGCTTGCGCCGCCGGCGTGAAGATCAACGCTGTCGCCGCCACGCATCCGAGCCAGCCTGCTGTCGAGATTTTCCGCACGGCCCCCGCCTTCCTGTACTGGGTCTTGCCGGATTACTTGCTCGTGGGCGTTCACTTGGTGACGTTCTTGCTCGAGCTCACCCGGTTCTGCACTTTCCTGGGGCACTGTTCGGGGCGATTCTTGGACAGTGCCATCGTGGAACCAGCCTGCCAGAGACTTCACCGGGTGCCTACGACCGAATCATGGATGTGTGGGTTGAACCTTGGAATCGGGTCGTGCGGGATGGTGGGTGTGGCTGCTGTGTGCGCACGGGGGCTGTGTCTGAAATCACTCGGGGGGTGCAGCAGGGCTTTGCCGAGCGCTAACCGGTGCTCCGGAGCACACTGAAGGGGGGTGCGGGTACTGAGGGTTTGCCTTCTTGGGGGTGACCGGCTGTATTTTTGGCCTCCGCTTCGCTCCGGCGGGTTCTCGGCCCCTCAGTCTCGATTCTTCCCTCCTCCGCTCCTCCGCTTCGCTCCCCCGCTCCGTCAGTCCAGAATCGAGACGGGCCGAGAACATTAACGTTGGGCCGTTTTCCGCAACCGCCCTGGGCGCAGGGCAGGGTTCGGCAATCGCGCTGGGGGTCGGGGCTTGTCGGGCCTGTGGGGGGTGGCCGCGTTGGAGAGTGGGGCGTGAAACGGCGGCGAGTCGGGGTGAGCCTGCGGAACGGTGACCGTTGGTTAGGGTGGGCCGGGCAACGAACCCGGGGTGTCTGGCCTGCTTGTCGGTGACCGTGGCACGGGGTGAGCCGGGTGGTGGGCCTGTTTTTTTGAGGAGACCGTGGCCGAAGGTGGGCGGGCGACGAACTGGATGCCGGGCCTGCGTGTTGGTGGCACAGGGGTGGGGAGGTGGGGAGCTTGTGGGCGGGTGGGTTGTTGGGCGTCCGGTCAGCGGGGGGCGCTGGCCGGACGGCCTGGGGGCTAGTACAGGGCTGACGCGAGGCGGCGGCGGGCGGCTACTACTACGGGCTCGCCGGTGTCGAAGAGTTCGAACAGCTCTACCAGCCTGGTGCGGACACGGTTGCGGTCGTCGCCGGCGCTGCGCTTGATCAGGGCGATGAGGCGGTCGAATGCCTCTTCGGGGAGTTGGTTGAACAGTTCCATGTCGGCGGCGGCGAAGGCTGCGTCGATGTCGGTGGGGGCGGCGTCGGAGCGGGCTATCGCGTCGTCGGGCAGGCCTTGGGCGCGGTCGAAGAAACGGACCTGGCGGAGGGCGGCGGTGGCGTCCACGTTGCCGGGCTCCTCGGCCAGGATCTTCTCGTAGGCGGCCTCGGCGCCGGCGATGTCACCGCGCTCCAGCGCCTCCTCGGCGGCTACGAAGCGCGGATCCTCGGGCGCCTCTTCCTGTTCCGGCGGCGCTTCGCCGTCGACACCGGGCAGGCGGCCGCGTACTGCCTCGATCACCGCGGCGAGCCATTGCTTCACCTGGGGTTCCGGTTGCGCGCCTTGGAAATCCGCCAGCGGCTGACCGGCCGCGACGGCGATGACGGTCGGGATGCCCTGCACTCCGAACGCCTGCGCGATACGCATATTGGCCTCGGCCTCCACCGCGGCCAGATCCCAGCTGTCGTCGCCCTCGGCGACCAGCCGCTCGAACAGCTTCACCAGTTCCACGCTGCCCGGACTGCGCTGGGAGTACAGAACGACGACCACCGGCACCTGCAGCGAACGCCGCAGCACCTTGGTCTCGAAATCGGCCTCGGTGACCGCGTGCCCACTCGGCACATCCGTGGCGGCGGGCTGCTTCAGAGCAGACAGATCCACCGCACCGGACATGGCAGCGGCAACGGCGGGCGAGGGACGACGTGCAGCAGGTCGAGTCACGACTTCCAGTGTGTCACGCCGGTGCGACGGTAGGCGCCGGGGCTTGGCTCAATTCGCCCAACTGCCCACTGCGGATGGCCCAGCGCTCGAACCAGATCGAGGTGAACGGCACCACCGACGACAACAGACCGAGCAGCACGGTCTTGCCCGGCCACTCGAACTCCCGCCAGGCCATCAGCAGGCTCACCGCGTAGACCAGGAAGATGACGCCGTGCAGCATCCCGAACACCATCACCGGCCAGGTGATCGGATCCGGCAGCCGCTTCAGCACCGACCCCGTCAGCAGCAGCGCCCAGGACGGCGCCTCCAGCAGACCGAACAGCCGCACCCGCTTCGCGACGGTGCTCACATCGAAGAATTCACCCATGGCCTCCATTCTGCCCAATGGCTACGACGGTCTGTCGTTGACCTGTGTCACACGGGTGGGCAGACGACAGCACCCCGTCCGGTGTCCGCGCGAGGCGGACCGGACGGGGTGCTGTCCGGAGTTGCGGGCCTACGGCACCCGGATGATCAGGGCGTCACCCTGGCCGCCACCGCCGCAGAGGGCCGCGGCGCCGACGCCGCCGCCGCGGCGCTTCAGCTCCAGGGCCAGGTGCAGCACGATCCGGGCGCCGGACATGCCCAGCGGGTGCCCGATCGCGATGGCGCCACCGTTGACGTTGACCTTGTCGCTGGAGATGCCCAGCTTGCGAGCCGACGCGACACCGACGGCGGCGAAGGCCTCGTTGATCTCGACGACATCCAGATCGGCGGGCGAGATGCCCTCGCGCGCACAGGCTTTCACGATGGCGTTGGCCGGCTGATCCTGGAGGGTGGAGTCCGGACCGGCCACCGCGCCCGAGGCGCCGATCTCGGCGATCCAGCTCAGGCCCAGCTCCTGCGCCTTCTCCTTGCTCATCACGACCACCGCGGCGGCGCCGTCGGAGATCTGCGAGGCCGAGCCGGCGGTGACGGTGCCGTCCTTCCGGAACGCCGGGCGCAGCTTGCCCAGCGATTCCACCGTGGTGTCGGCGCGCACACCTTCGTCGGCGGTGAACGGGATCGGGTCGCCCTTGCGCTGCGGCACCGCCACCGGCACCACCTCGTCGTCGAAGACGCCGTTCTTCCACGCGGCCGCGGCGCGCTGGTGCGAGGCGGCGGCGAACGCGTCCTGGTCCTCGCGGGCGATCTTGTCCAGATCGTTACGTTCCTCGGTGAGCAGGCCCATCGCCTGGTCGGTGAGCACGTCGTGCAGACCGTCGTAGTTCATGTGGTCGTGCAGGGTGAGGTCACCCAGCTTGACCCCCTCGCGGCCCTTGAGCAGCAGGTGCGGGGCGCGGGACATCGACTCCTGGCCACCGGCCACCACGATCTCGAACTCACCGGCCCGGATCAGCTGATCGGCCAGAGAGATGGCGTTGATACCGGACAGGCACACCTTGTTCGGGCTGATGGCGGGCACGCTCATGGGAATGCCGGCGGCCACGGCGGCCTGGCGGGCGGGCAGCTGGCCGGTGCCGGCCTGCAACACCTGACCCATGATCACGTAGTCGACCTGGTCGGGGCGCACGCCGGCCTTCTCGAGAGCGGCCTTGATGGCGATACCGCCCAGCGCGGAGCCGCTGAAATCCTTCAGGCCACCGAGCAGTTTGCCGACCGGGGTCCGGGCGCCGGAGACGATGACTGTTGTGGTCACGAGGGGCCTCGCTTCGTTGTTCCGAGTAGAGCTGGTGACGGAAACGTCGTTTTCACGGTAACCCGGCCGATCGATCGTGCTCTACGCAGGTGGAGTTACCGTCGTAAGGGTGAGCACCACAGATTCTTCCGCCACCAGCCCGTTCATCCCGGCCGACTACGTGATCGCCGTCGACCACATCGGCATCGCCGTGCCGGATCTCGACACCGCCGTCGCGTGGTACAGCGACAACCTCGGCATGGTCGAAACCCACCGCGAGGTCAACGAGACCCAGGGCGTGCACGAGGCGATGCTGTCGTTGCCGGGCGCCGGCGACGACTCGACTGCTGTGCAGTTGCTGGCACCGTTGAACGAGAACTCCACCATCGCCAAGTTCATCGACCGCAACGGCCCGGGTATCCAGCAATTCGCCTATCGCGTCACGGATGTGGAGGCGGTAGCAACCTATCTGCGCAGTCGCGGCCTGCGGTTGCTGTACGACGCCCCGAAGGGTGGAACCGCCGGAGCGCGCATCAACTTCTTACACCCGAAGGATGCTGGCGGTGTGCTCATCGAGCTCATCGAACCGGCGACCGATCCTACTCACTAGTACCCCAGGTCCGACCGCGGAAACTTGTCGTAACGACATTCGCGGTCGGGTCACCATGGCCGGTCGGCAGGCTGTAGTTTGTTCGGCATGTCGTCCACTGAGCCCGATCGCAACCGCTTCGTCGCGTTGCCCTTTACCGTTGTTCGTAAAGGGTACGACCGCGACGAAGTGCGCAATTACTTCGACCGATTCGACGCAGAACTCCGGGTTACCGCCACCGATCGCGATGCCGCCGCCGCGCAGGCTCGCAACCTGGCCGCCCAACTGGAGGATGCGCGCGACGAAATCGACGAGCTGCGCAAGGAGGTCGATCGTCTGTCCGTGCCGCCGACCACGGCGGAGGGCATGAGCGATCGCATCTCGCGCATGCTGCGCCTGGCCTCCGACGAGGCCTCCGAGGTCCGCGCCCAGGCGCAGGCCGAGGCCGCCGAGATGATCTCGATCGCGGAGCAGCAGGCCACCGAGATGCGGGGCAAGTACGAGTCGCTGCTCTCGGAGACCAAGGAGAAGCGCGAGGCGCTCGAGGTCGAGTTCGAGCAGACCCTGGCCAACGCGCGCACCGAGTCGACCAAGATCAACGAGGCCGCGCTGGCCGAGGCCGACCGGATCACCAAGGAGGCCGAGGCCAAGCGCAAGGCCGCGCAGCAGGACTTCGAGGTCACCATGGCCGAGCGTCGCACCAAGCTGACGCGCGCCATGGAGGAGCTCGAGGCCTCCAGCCGCTCCGATGCCGCGCAGCGCATCAAGGAAGCGACCGACGAGTCCAACCGCCTCGTCTCCACTGCCACCCAGCAGGCCGATCGCAAGATCGCGCACGCCAAGGAACTGGCGGAGGAGATGCGGGTGCTGCGTGGTCGCGTCCTGGCGCAGCTGCTGGGCATCCGCGGCCAGCTCGACTCGGTGCCGGCCATGCTCGCCGCCGTCAACCGGGAGAGCGAGCTGCTCGACGGGTCCCCCGAGCCGCGCTCGCTGGGTGCCAGTTCCCCCAAGCCCGCTCAGGGCCGTCAGCAGAAGGCGATTCCCGAGGCCGCGGCCGACGAGGACGACATCCTCGACGACCACCGCGAGAACGCCGAGATCTCGGGCTAGCAGAACCCGAACACCGCCGGGCGACACGATTGACCGACCGCGGTGCAGGCCGTCCTCCGGGGCGGCCTGCACCAGCGTGTCCGAGAGTCTCTAGGACCAGCGCCGGGTGATCGTGCGAGTCTGCCGACCGCGCCAGCATCCGGTGTGCCAATGTCGGCGATCGTCCTCGCCGCCGTATTTCGCCCATGCCACGATGTGTGCGGTCCCGGGCGGAATCTCGTGATCACATCCCGGGCAGCGGTACATCTTCACCGCGCGGGCGCCCGGTACCGTACGGACCACGTAGTCCTCGCCGTTCGGCCCCGCTTCGGTCTGCCCGAACACGTCACCCATCGGCCGCGGTTGCGCGGAGAGACGCCCCGAGGGCTGCTGGGGGCGCGGTTTCCGGCGAGGCATAATTCCGAGCTTAGAACAGCAGGAAATCGGTGCTCTGCATGCCGCGGAGCGCATCGTAATCCAGGGTCAGGCAGCGGATCCCGCGGTCCTCGGCGAGGGTGCGAGCCTGCGGCTTGATCAGCTGGGCCGCGAACACACCCGAGACCGGGGCCAGCAGCGGGTCGCGGTTGAGCAGCTCCAGGTAGCGGGTCAACTGCTCGACGCCGTCGATCTCCCCGCGCCGCTTGATCTCCACCGCCACCGTCCGGCCGCCGTCGTCGCGGCACAGGATGTCCACGGGCCCGATCGCGGTCATGTACTCGCGGGAGATGAGTTCGTAGCCGGCGCCGAGGGTCTCGATGTGCTCGGCCAGCAACACCTGAAGGTGTGCCTCCACACCGTCCTTCTGGAGGCCCGGATCGACGCCGAGTTCGAATGCCGAATCGTGTTCGATGTTCTCGATGGTGATCTGCAACTGCTCACCACCCTTGTTGGTGACGATCCATCGAGTGGCCGGCTTTCCGTCACCGTCGGTGTCGGATTCCTCCTTCAGCCAGCACGGCGGACTCATCCAGTTCAGCGGTTTGTAGGAACCGCCGTCGGAATGAATGAGAACCGAACCGTCGGCTTTGATCATGATCAAACGTCGGGCCATCGGCAGATGAGCTGTCAGCCGTCCGGCATAGTCGACCTGGCACGTAGCGATGACTAAACGCACGCGTGAAACTCTAGGCCAATGAACGATGAAATTGATATCCGGCTGGCCATTTTCATCCGACCAGAAGTAGATATCCGAGAAGTGCCCCGGTGCCGAGCAGGCCGGATTCCGGCCAGGTGAGCCGACGCAATCCGTCGGCGCGGCCGCTGCGGATCGCCCAGCAGCCCGCGGCCAGTCCGATGGCCACGGCGAGCAGATGGCCCACATTGGTGAAGGTCCGTCCCATCACCACCCCGGCGACGGCCACAGCGAGCCAGCAGATGGCCCAGGTCGGCCTCCAGCGAGACGGGAGCAGCGCGATGAAGGCTCCGATGAGGGCCATGGCGCCGTAGCTGATACCGACGTCCTCGGCCTGGCTGATGCTCCACGGCAACCACTCGGCTTCGACCGCCACCCAGAGCCCGAGCGCCACCAGCAGAGTGGCGCCGATATGACCCGCGACGAAGATCCGGAGCAGCCGGCGGGAGCCGAACCGTAGTTCGGCCAGGGCGAGCACACAGACCAGCAGCGGGATGATCATCAGCGCGGCATTGCTGTCGCCGATGACGAACGCGCTCGACAGCAACGTCCCGATGTGGCCGCGGAGGAGATTGTGCAGGTTGGTGCTGGCATGCAGGACCACGCGGGACTGATCGTCGTCGCTGAGCTCGGACACCAGCACGGTGACGGCCACCAGCAGGGCCGCGTAGGTATAGGTGACAGGGAGTACGAACCGTCGCCAGCGGGGCCGGGTCACCGCACCGCTCTCGATCACTGCTCGCTGCGCCGGTGCTTCTTCGAGCACGACCATGAGCCCTCCTTCCCCATCAACCGGCAACCGAGCGCCGGACCTACATCTCCATGATCCACAAAACGGCTACCGAGGGGCTGGTTGTTCCTCGAGAGGACTCTGAGAAGTGCGCGGACTGCCAGGTCACCTACCGGGTGTGGGTGAGACATACCACTGCCGGCGCAGCCGAAACGGGCCCGGCCGGACCTCCTGGTGAAACGAGACAGGATGCCGGGGGCGATCCGGATCTCCTGGTGAAACGAGAA
>NZ_JAIUCZ020000019.1 GCF_020176955.2 Nocardia sp. alder85J | reverse complement strand
CTAGGCGCCGCAGGATCGTGAGCGGGAGGATCACGTTGCCGTACTGGTTGGGGCGGTAGGGACCCCGAAGTTGGTCGGCAATCGACCAAATGAAGCTACCGAGGGTGCTCACACGGCTCCTTACAGGGCTCACTCGACGATGGATGTTGGACGCCCAGCGCGAGCCCGTGCGCGCCGTCCGAACAGGCGCACAGTCTGCAGCAGCCGGTGCGTCACGAGAACATCATCGCGTATCACGGCACCCTGTGTGGCACGAGGTCGGCAGTGGCCCGCTCAGCGAATCCTTCGCGCTACGACCATCTCGACGGGTAGCGCGACGATTTCTTCTCAGATTGTCGTAAGGCTCCCCTCTTGGTCGGATCCGATCAGACCCACAATGGCGCAAGAAGGTTCGGCGACGAACCAGGCGCCCGGACGGCGTACAGAGATGGACCCGGACACGGCTTGCGTGCAAGCGTGGGAGAGCCTGATCATTATGACAATGTGCCAGGCCATGCCTCGAAATCGTTCGAGAGCTGGAGATCCATTGGCCGCCTCGGCGCGGCAAGATTTCGCGCAGTTGGGGTTTGCGGTGGTTACGCCGCTGATCCCCGCTCAGGTCCGGCATGCGGTAGGTGTGGAAGCTGTTGGCTTGGCTAGGGACGCAGGTGTTCGCCGTGAGCTTTCGATACCTGAATCTGGGTGTACCCCGCGGCGCATGTGGAACGTCACGCGCGCAGCGATCAAGGCAGGGGGATCGGTGATTCCGTCCCTGTACCGATCCACCGTCATGTTGGACTGGCTGCCGATAGTGGTCGGTGAGCCCGTGCATCGCTGTCCGCATGAGCCGGAGCAGTTTGTGATCACACAGCTCGATCGGGCTGGCGACACTCACGGATGGCACTGGGACGACTACAGTTTCGCGCTCGTGTGGGTAGCCGAGTGCCCCCCGCCGGCCGATGGCGGGTTCGTCGAGTGCGTGCCTGACACCGTCTGGGACAAGGCGCGCCCGGATGTGGAAGAAACCCTTCGTGAGCGTAAGGTGCGTCGGCTCGACGTGCTGGCTGGCGATGTCTACGTGATGCGGACGAACACCACTCTGCATCGGGTACACCCGATTGCTCGCGGTCGCCGGACGATCGTCAACATGACGTTCGCGTCGTCGCGCGAATTGTGCACTGTGGTGTCTCACGAGACGATGGATGCTCTGTGGGCGACGTCGGATGACCGTGGAAACGGAGTCGGTGGATGCAACGTGTCGAGTTGATCTCAGTGGATGGAATACGGCTGGAGGCTGCGCTGCACCCGGCTGTGAGCTCGCCGTGCCGCGGTGTCGTCCTGTTGGTGCACGGCGTCACCGTGGACATGGATGAGGGAGGAGGCATGTTCGTCCGGCTGGCGGAGCGACTGGTGGCGGCCGGTTTCGATGTGGCCCGCTTCTCGTTTCGTGGCCACGGCGGCAGCGGTGGAACGCAGCGCGGGGTGACGATCGCGGGCGAGTGCCTCGATCTGCAGGCCGCTGTGACTCTTGTGGCCGAGCGCTTCACGGGACCGGTGTCGGTCGTGGCGGCCAGCTTCGGTGCTGTCTCCACAGCGTTGTCGCTGCCGTGGTTGGAGGATCGTCTTCATCGGCTTGTGCTGTGGAATCCAGTGCTGGACCTTCGTCATACCTTCTTGGCGCCGGAGTTGCCCTGGGGCGTAGAGAATTTCGGGCCCGAGGCGCAGGAGCGTCTGCGCGACAAAGGGTTTCTGGTCGTTGATGGTGCGTTCGAGCTCGGACGAGTGCTGTTCTGCGAGTTCGACCGCTACCGGCCGTCGGAGCAGTTCCTGGCCAGCAGTGTCCCGGCCTTGATCGTGCACGGCGACAAAGATTCGGCGGTCTCGTATCCAATCGCCGCAGATGCTGCTGGTAGGCGGGAAAAGGTGTTGCTGCACACCATCTCCGGCTCTGATCATGGCTTCGATTCACGAGAGCGGGAGGACGAAGCGATCTCGGTGACGACCGATTGGCTGGTGGAGCAGTCTGCGGTGATGGCATGAACCTTCAGAGCCTGTATGCGCCGGTCCGCCTCGGCGAGGCAGCGGTTGTGGGCGAGCACTGCGTGTTCGGGTATCCGAAAGAAGCCCGCATTCGGGCGGCTCAACGTGGTGAAAGCTCGATTGGCGATCCGGTGGTGATGGGCGATCGCTGCCTGGTCTTCAACCATGTCATTGTCCACGAGGGCACCCGATTCGGTATCGACTGCGTGGTCGAGGATCGTGCTCGGATCGGCTACGGCTGTAGGTTCGGGGACCGGACCCGCGTCGTTCACGGTGCGTATATCTGCGATCGGGTCCAAGTCGGGCAGGATGCCTGTGTTGCCGGATTCATCTGCGACGCAACGGTTATCGGTGACCGCGCCACGGTTATGGGCGACTTGGTGCACGAATATTCGCGACCGGACTTGGGCTGGTGGGGCGTTGACGAGGCCCCGCCGGTTATCGCCGCCGACTCGATAGTTGGTTTCGGTGCCAGGGTGGTCGGTGGTGTGGCGGTCGGGCCACGGAGTTATGTCGCTGCTGGCGCTGTGGTGACCAAGGACGTCCCACCGGAGCACGTCGTGACCGGTCTCAATCGGCATACACCGATCGAGAAGTGGTCGGGTCGAAGGCTTTCCGCGCTGATCGCACACTGGTCTGGCCAGTCACGAGCTTAGGCTCCGCTGTGCGCGGATGTATCGACGAAGCCGGAGTCCTCGGTATCGCTGCCGGCGACCTCTTTCGGGCGCTGGGTAACCAGCGGCGGATCGAACGCCAATGCAGTGAGCTGAGGTGGAAACCGTGTGCGCAAGTCCTCGCGGGGATGTGGAACGTAGAGCGCGGGAAGGAATTCGTCGACTGGGACGATGGCCTGCCGCAAGCCGACGGCAAGTAGCGTCGCGAGAGCGGTCCGGGTGAATAGGTAGGCGTAGCTGCAGTGGCTATACCCAGGAACCACGAACCCCGGGACAGCAGCCTGGCGATCAGGTTCGAGGGGGTACCGGCCCAGATACAGCAGCTCGAACGGCGCCGCCTCCTGCCGGAGGCGATTCAGTCCGTGCAGTAGGTTCTCGGTGAACGCGGTGCCCAGGACGGCGTCGTCTTCGAGGACGAGAACGTATGGCTGGTCGGTGTGGTCGGCTGCGTGCGACCAGCAGGCAAGATGGGCAAGGGTGCAGCCGATTTCGCCGAACTTCAGAGGGCGGTTCCACCATGAGTTGCTGGAGTCGATTTGCCAGTCGAAGAGTTCGATGCCGTCTGCTTCGAGGTCGGCGAGGGTGAGGTGTCGGCCGTCGAAGCTGCGATCGAAGTCCGAGGTGTAGGTGACGGTGAGGTCGTCCGGGAGACTCGCGTGGATCCAGGCTCGCCGGTCCTGCCTGCGCGGCAGGTTCACCACGTAGGTGGCGATGTCACGAACGGTGATCACGGTGCTCAGCTTCCGGTGTGCTGTCGGTTTGCGAACCGTTTGGTGTTGTCGGTGACTACTCCCCAGCCTTCGCCGGCACTGCGGGTGATGACCAGGAGTGGCTCGATCATCGTCAAGTCGGCGACATCGGTGATGCCGCCGACGCGCCGCACCTCGGTGACGAGGACGAAGTCGTTGTCGCCGAGCCGGTCGGTGAGATAGGTGGCGTTGGCGGGTCCGCGGTCGGCGTCCATCAGGCAGCGGGCGGCGCCGAGCACGCCGAGGGTGAGGCACCCGCCGAGTAGGAACACGGTGGTGCCCTGGACAGTGAGGCGGGTCAATACCGTCAGGTCTTCGATCAATTCACCTCGGGATGTCCAGCGAGGGGCGAGGGAAAGGCCGTCGAGTGCAGGGACCACCAAGGGGTCGTCCTCGCCGAGTGGGTGTGGTTCGAAGTGGAACGGCAACTGCGGCAGGAACTCTCGATATTTGGCGTTCCATGGTGGCCCTCCGATCACGACCAGGACGTCCGCGTGAGTGTCGTAGTGCTCCGAGGGTGCGAAGTCGCGCACAACCACGGTCGGGGCGAGCTGGGCCAGCCGTGTCCGGATATAGATCAAAGTGTCGAGGTCGGCGAATTTCGCGTACCGGAGGTAGTTCCGGTCGGCCGGGGATGCGTAGTCGGGTCGTTCGTCGGCGGGTATTTCGGAGCACACGATATCGACCTTCGCGTTCGGACTCAGGCGCCAGAATGCGCGGAGCGTATCGGCGAGGTTCTCGGGACCGCTGGCGGGTTCGGGCCGGGATTCGGCCGGCTCCTGTCCGGCGGGCAGGAGCTTCGTTTCCGTTGTACCGCTGGCGATCAGGAGGTAGGCGAGGGTGTCCAGCGCTCTGGCGGCGTGCCGGCGCACGGTCTTTGCTGCGCATTTCTGATGGCTGGCCAGCGATTCCTGACGTTCGGTCAGTGTCGGGAAGCGATGGTCGTTGACGAGGTTGAAATCCACCTCAGCAAACTGTCGCTCGGTGTCGGAGAGCAGTCCGATGGCCGATCGAATAGTCGCGTCGAGTAGTGCCACCTGGTCTGCGGACCCAGGAATGTGCGGGCGTCCGTGGCAGAGGTAGTCGCGGACCGGCGTATCCAGCGCGGTCAGCAGCGTAGTCGGACGTGCGAGCGCCGGGCCCTGGCGCAGTTTGATCAAGCACTCTTTGACCTGGTCGATCGACGGCGGCGAGCTGAGCACCATCTGTCCACGATATGTCCAACCGACCTCGCCTGTACCGCGGATATTCCATCGCCACGCCAACCACGTGTCCAGAAACTGTCCAGAACTGACGTCCGGTGTCCACCGACACGGCAGCCGAGGGGGATGGCTCGATACGACCGGGCCCGCGAGACTCGGCAGAGTCCGCATCACCTGGGAAGGAGGGTAACCATGGACGACGAGATCGCTGCCGTCACCGGCGAATACGAGTCGCCGGAGGTCGAGACGAAGTTGCTCATCAGCCGCCAGTGCAACTGACCTGCTCACTCGGGCCGAGATGGCTAGGGCTCGAAGGCTGTTGTTACTCAGACTGTTTGACGTAATCCAGATCGGAGGGGACCTGATGCTGATCTTGTATATCGGCGATTTGCACTTTTCGGGATGGTCGATGCGCGGCCGAATAGCTCTGCGGGAGAAGCAGGTTCCCTTCGTGGAACGTCTCGTTGAATTGGACTGGCCGACCACCGAGACGTCCGAGGGCGTGCTCACCGTCGACGACATACCACCGGAACGCGAGTCCCGCGCGGGATGCCATTGCCAGTTCGCCGGCCTGCAGGCCCTCGATGCCGAGGGCCTGCTCGCCGGATCTGTGATCGAGACACTGCCGCGGGTGCCGGTACTGGTCGACACCGACACACACGCCGTGGCTGGTGACGTTCTCGCGATCGCCGAGTACCTCGACGACATCGCGTCGACCTCCGGGTGTTCCCTGCTCGGGACGACCGCGGACCAGCGTGCTGAGGTGCGGTCATTGTGTGCCTGGGCTGCTCAGGACCTGCCTGTGCTGATGAACGATGCCACCTACGCGAAATCGCTACAACCGAAGCGGTTTTCGAGGCCGGAGCCGTCGGCGGTGGAGCAGGCACACTGGGTCTGCGACACGGTCGCGGCACTCCTCGACCGGCATGGCGGACCGTACACGGTCGGTGCCTTCAGCCTGGTCGATGTGATGTTGTCGACCTACCTCCAGCAGATGATCGGCTGGGGAATCACGATCACCGACGTCCCTGTCGCGGACTATGCGCAGCGCCTGCTGGATCGGCGGTCGGTCCGTGGCCACCTGGACGAAGCCAAGGCCATCTACCGGGCGATCGATGCTGCGGAACCCGGTAGCCCGCAATGGATTGCGCGCCACTACCGATATCGCCGCGCCGACCAGCTGTTGCACAACTGGCAGACCGACAACTGTCTGCGCCTCACCAACGCCTCCGCAGCTCGCGCGGTCGACCTCGCCTACGCCGGCCGCACAGCCGAGGAAATCGCGATTGCCCTCGCGGCCGAATACCGGGCACCGGCCACTCGAGTCGCCGCCGACGTCCGGGCGCTGTTCGCCCGCCTCGATCCACGCCACGAAAGCCGGGCCGCATCATGACCACCACATTCGACACCGTTCCTTCGATGCTGCGCTACCGCCCCGACCTGGGCCTCCTGTTCGACCCCCGGGCTGGGGTCTTCCACCGGCTGCGCAACACCGTCGCCAAGCAGATGATCGACGAAATCTTCGCCGGCAGGGACCGGGACACCATCGTCAGCACCCTCAGCCAGCGATTCCACGCCAACTCGGGTCAAGTCGCCGCCGACCTCGACGCCCTCGTCGCGGCACTGACGACACCACCGGCACCGAAGACGGACAGCCCCGACCGGTCGCTACTGGAGATAGACAAGCGCTTCGACACGACCTTGGACTTCCCGCTGCGCCTGGAGATCGAGCTCACCGCGGTCTGCAACTGGAACTGCGGCTTCTGCTACAACGTGTGGAAGATCGATCCGACGCTGTCCGACAACGACATTCGAAAAGCCGTCCGCCAGCTCCCGGAAAAACACCTGCCCACCGATCTGGCCATCGAGATCCTGGACCAGTGCGCCGCGCAAGGCTGCTACGTCATCCGCTACAGCGGCGGCGAAACACTGCTGCATCCCGACGCCATGCGTATCTTCGAGCACGGCGGCCTTCTCGGTCTGTACCAGGTGGTGTTCACCAACGGCCACTTCATCACCGCCGACCGCGCCGCGCGACTCGCTGCCGCCAACGTCCGCTGCGCCCTGGTCTCGATCCATGGCGACCGCGACCAGCACAATGATCTCACCGGGCATCCCCGCGCCTACGACAAGGCCATCACCGCGATGCAATTGTTGCTGGACGCAGGGATCAACGTGGTCGCCGAGCTCACCCTCGTCAAAGAGAACATCCCCGGGGTGCTCGACGTCATCCGCGATGCGTACCGCCTCGGCGTCCGTGAATTCGGCATCATGCGGTACGTACCGACCGGACGCCATGACGACCGCTACGGTGTGCCGGTCTCGGTGACCTTGCCGTTGATGCGCGAGATCGACGACCTCACCGCCACCGAATGCGCCGGGATGACGGTCGCCTGGCCCTGCGCACAGAAACTCTGCGCCGCCGACACCGATACCCCACTGCACGCCGACGACCCCACCCTCGCACTGCGGTTCTCCCAACTTGTGGGGCACTGCGAATCCGGAATGGTTTGGGCCAGCGTCAGTTACGACGGCCAGCTGCGCAACTGCCCGCACAGCAATGTCTACTTCGGCCGCCTCGCCGAATACCGGCTGGCCGACCTCTGGCCTACGCTCACCGACCGCGTCCACACGGCCGTCACCACCCGATCCACCTGCGTAGGGTGCGCCGTGGCCGACGCGTGCCGCGGAGGGTGTCACCTGCCTAGCTTCTTCACCGCGAAAACCGGTACCAGCCTCGGCATTCCGAGTGTGGGCAGTGTCTCGACCGCCACGACCGGCGGATAGGATCACGCGATGGCCGCCGACGCGCACCTCCGCCCCGAGTCGCCTGTGACTCTGTCCATGCAAGACGCGATCCTCCGCCTGCAGAACTACTGGGCCGGTCACGGTTGCGTCATCGCGCAGCCGTTCAACACCGAGGTCGGCGCCGGCACCATGAACCCGGCCACCCTGCTCAGCGTGCTCGGTCCCGAACCGTGGAAGGTCGCCTACGTCGAACCGTCGGTCCGGCCCGACGACAGCCGCTACGGCGAGAACCCGAACCGGTTGCAGACCCATACCCAGTTCCAGGTGATCATCAAACCCGAGCCGGGCAACCCGCAGGAGCTCTACCTCGGGTCACTGGCCGCACTTGGCATCGACCTGCACGCCCACGATGTGCGGTTCGTCGAAGACAACTGGGCACAGCCGGCGATCGGCGCCTGGGGCCTGGGCTGGGAGGTCTGGCTCGACGGCATGGAGATCACCCAGTTCACCTACTTCCAGCAGGTCGGTGGCCACACCCTCGACCCGGTGCCGGTCGAGATCACCTACGGCCTCGAACGAATCCTCATGGCCGTGCAGAAGGTCACCCACTTCAAAGAACTCCTGTACGCGCCCGGCGTCACCTACGGGGAATTCCTCGGCCAATCCGAATACGAGATGTCGCGGTACTACCTCGACGACGCCGACGTCGACGCCACCCGCGCCCTGCTCGACCTCTACTCCCGCGAAGCCGACCGCCTCATCGAACGACGACTGCCGATCCCCGCCCACACCTTCGTGCTGAAAAGCTCGCACGCCTTCAACGTTCTCGACGCCCGCGGCGCCATCTCCACCACCGAACGCGCGAAATGGTTCCAGACCATGCGCACCCAATCCCGTGCCGTCGCCGGCCTGTGGATCGAGCTCCGTGCCGAAGCCGGGCACCCACGCGGCAGCTACCGGCCCCTGCCGCTCGCGAAGCCGGCGATCGACTCGGCCGCGCTGCCCGCGCACGGCGGGACGCTGGTCTTCGAGATCGGCACCGAGGAACTACCACCGCATATCGTCGACGACACCGTCGCCGCAGTCGAACGAGAAATCGTTCGACTGTTGGCCGAAACATCGCTGCACCACAGCGAGATTCGCGTCGACGCCACACCACGCCGGATCGTCGTCCGCATAGATGACATCGCAGACCGGGAACCCGACAGCCGCCAAATCCGCCGCGGTCCCAAGGTCGCATCTGCGTACGACGAACACGGATCTCCGACACGCGCCCTCCAGGGTTTCCTCAACGCGCAGGGGGTTACCGCGGACGAGCTGATCCGGGTGGAGGCCAACGGCGCCGAGCATGTCGCCGCCGAATCCCTGCGTTCCGGCCGCACCGCCCCGGACGTCCTCACGTCGATCCTGTCGCAGGTCGTCACCAGTCTTCACGCGGACAAGAACATGCACTGGAACGACCCCGCCCTCAGCTTCAGCCGGCCGATCCGCTGGCTGCTGGCTCTGCTCGGCGACACCGTGCTCCCTGTCACCGCTGGTGCGCTGACCGCCGACCGCATCACCCGCACCCATCGCAATGCCACCCACCCCGAGATCAGCATCGGACGCGCCACCGACCATGCCGCGGTACTGCGCTCCGAGGAAATCGTCCTCGACCGGGAGGAACGCCGGCAAGCAGTCATTCGAGCCGCGTCCGACCTCGCCACCCAGCACTCCGGCATGGTCGATATCGACAATGAGACGGGCATGGTCGACGAAATCACCAACCTCGTCGAAACACCGACGGGCATTCTCGGCCGGTTCGACGCACGGTATCTGGAGCTGCCCGAGCAGATCCTGACCACCGTGATGCGCAAGCATCAGCGGTACCTTCCCGTTCGAGCCGCCGACGGCACTCTGCTGCCGATGTTCATCACCCTCGCCAACGGCACCTGTGATCCGGAGGTCGTCCGGGACGGCAACCAGAACGTTGTGCGGGCTCGCTTCGAAGACGCCGCTTTCTTCTGGAACACCGACCTGCGCACAACACCGGACCAGTTCCGCGCCAAGCTGTCCGGGCTCACCTTCGAACAACGCCTCGGATCGATGGCGGATCGTACGGACCGGATCGCCGCCGTCGCAAAAGAACTGGCCGCGCGAATTGATCTGTCCGACAACGACTCTGTCACGCTGGTCCGTGCCGGTGAGTTGGTGAAGTTCGACCTGGCCACGCAGATGGTCATCGAAATGACTTCTCTTGCAGGCACTATGGCCCGCGAATACGCGCGCAAAGCCGGAGAACCCGAATCGGTCGCGCAGGCGCTGTTTGAAGCCGAACTGCCACGCCATCACACCGACCAGCTCCCCGCCACCCTCCCCGGTGCGCTACTGGCCCTCGCCGACCGATTCGATCTGCTCGTCGCCATGCTCGCCATCGGCGCCAAACTCACCGGCACGTCCGACCCCTACGGACTTCGGCGAGCCGCGCTCGGCATCGTCCGCATCCTCCGCGATCAGACCGACCTGGAAGACCTCACCTACCGTGACGGGCTCGAAGTCGCCGCGCACAAACTCCGCACCCAGGGCATCGCTGTCAACGATAGTGTCCTCGACACCGCGGAAGAACTCCTCATCACTCGCTACGAACAACGGTTGCGCGACGAGAACATCCCCCTCGCGCTCATCGAGGGCACGCGGCCGATCGCGGGCAACCCACTGCGTGCCGACCGGCTCCGCCTCGCGATCCAGGCGGCCCGCTCCGAAAACGGCGAGCAGTTCGCGGATCTGGTCGAAGAACTGCAGCGGATCATGCGAATTCTTCCGCCGGACACCAGCGCAACCTACGATTCGGAACTGCTCACCGAGTCGGCTGAGCGCGCCCTGCTTCGAGCGGTGACAGATCTGGGTGACTCCCAGCGCCTACTCCTTCCGGAGTACGTGCCGACCGCCGGCCCCCTGGCCGAAGCTCTTCATCGTTTCTTCGATGAGATCCTTGTCATGACCGACAACCTCGAACTACGCACTGCACGACTCGGGCTGCTGACTGCTGCATTGAACACGGCCCCAACCGGAGTGGATTGGAAGGCGATTCACACAATGCGCCACGCCCACATCGACTCCACCGCAGATCCAGTGAAGGTGTAGCGCTACCCGAATTTTCACCCGCGCTAATCCATCTGCGTAACAGCGTTGGGCGATCACCGCTCCCGACAAGCCAGGGCTTGTCGGGAGCGGATTTCTTTCGAAAACCGCCGTCGGATCAGCATGCTTTCCGTGTCAGATATACGACATGCAAATTTTACTGAAGCAGTTGTCCTGCGATCCTGAATCAACTCACACCCGACGTACCCGGCGCTGTGAAAGTCGATAGCCAGTTTCTGTCACGCGCGGTAGGACTTCCGTATCGTCGCAATGCCGCCGCACGGCCCGATTCGTGCCCGGTGGCACGCACACCGTTTGAATCTCAGCGCGGCGGGAGTTGTCCGACGGTCCAGTGGTCCACGGGTCCTGCCGGGACACCGTATCCGCGCGGTGTCGGCCGATCGTGACGGTGGCGTGCCGGGAAACCCCGAGGCGGTAACTCAGCACTGCGGTGAACAGCACCGAACTTGGCCAGAGGGTCAGCAGAAGCGGAAGCGACATCGGTTCAACCGCTTTCGTCTGTCAGCAGCATTGTCGCTGTTTGGAGGTGGACGATACATTCGTCCGGAGGATGGAACCGGTGGATACGCCGGAGCTGCCGTGCCCGTGCGGGTGTCAGATCCATCAAGTACACCTGGCACATGTACTCTGGCAATAGACTGTCGGCGCCGCAAAAAGCCCTGTGACACAAAGGATCAGATAAAGTCATCTGCATTTCTCACGACTCTGGCCACCGGTATCCGGGGTGAATGTCTTCGGCGGATAGATGTCGGTTGCGCGTTCGGGCAGCCGGACCCGGCCTTCCTGGACGTCGGCGACCAGTCGGTCGAACGCTTCGATGTGTTGTGCGAGTTGATTGGCGTCGTGTTCGCGGTGTGCGGGCAGGTCCTGACGTAGTGCGGCGAGCAGTTGGGGTCGGCCACGGGCGCAGTGCCCGGGTTACCCGCGGGTCCGTTTCCCGTGGCCGCCCGCCGAACCCGCCGTGCGCCTCTCGACGCAACGGGCTCTCCATGGAATGTCATGCCTGTGCGAGTGCTTCGAGTTGTTCCGCCCGAGCGCTCCACGGTGTCGGGATCGTGTAACCCCGCCATCGATATCGCTCGACAACTATTTCCGCGGGGTCATAGAGCACGGTCCCATTCTCTGCTGGCCAGTACGCCGGGTACCGAGGATCGGAATATCGGCGTCTCAGATTCGGCCAGCTCGTAAGCCGGTGTTTCATCTTCATCCAATGTCCCACTTCCCGCCACATGTAGCGACGGAGATAGGGGAAGGTAGCCGATGAGACACCGTGCCGGAAATACATACACCAACCCCGGACCACGAGGTTCAGGTATTTGAGCAATTCCTCGAGCGATTTGTTGGTTGTCGATCTGCATGTGATGACCCTCACCTTCCCGATAATCGAGTGCAGCGATTTCTTCGACGGGTAGGTGTAGATCACTTTCTTTCTGCGGTTCGTGCCCTGCTTGGCCCGGCGCTGGATGCGCCAGCCGAGGAAGTCGAATCCGCTATCGATGTGCACCACGCGAGTTTTCTCCGGCGACAGGGTCAACCCCATCGGCCGCAGAACCTCAGCGACCTCGGTCCTGGCCTGCTCGGCGTGATGTTGCCCGCCGTGGACCAGGACCACGAAATCGTCCGCGAAACGGACGAGCCGATACGTCGCTTTTCCAGTACGGTGCAGGTATTTCCGTCGACGGTTCGGGTCTCTTCCACCCTCCCCGTGGGCATCCCACTTTCGTTGATAGTGGTCGTCCAGCACCGACAGGGCGATATTCGCCAAAAGCGGCGAAAGAATTCCGCCCTGCGGAGTTCCCGTGCGGGTATCCCGATTCAACCCGTCCTCGCCGAGGACCCCGGCCTTGAGGAAGGACTTTATCAGGGCCAAGACACGTTTGTCGTCGATCCGGCCACGGACTCGCTTCATGAGAGCCGAATGGTCGATTCGGTCGAAACACGCCTCGATATCCGCCTCCAGCACCCAGTGATAACCCTGGGAACCGAAGAGGTGAATCTCGGCGATCGCATCCTGAGCACGCCTTCGCGGCCGGAATCCATAGGAACTGGATTGGAATCCGGCCTCGAAAATCGGCTCGAGCACCAATTTCAGTGCGGCCTGCACTATCCGGTCCACTGTCGTCGGTATCCCCAACCGGCGTTTCTTCGTCGGGTTTCCCGGCTTCGGGATCAGCTTCTCCCGGACTCGGTCCGGTCGAAACGTCCTGTCCCGTAACTCGATTCGTACCCGTGACAACAGCGCGGTCGATTCCTTCGGGATCGACCGGGGAGCCACCCCGTCGACCCCGGCGGTCCGCCCGCCGGTGTTGCCGTGCACCCGTTGCCAGGCGCACACCAGAAACGCCGGATCACACACCAGATTGTGCAGATCGTCGAACACTCGACCCGTATCCCGGGTCGCCCACAAGTACAGTTTGGCCTGCATCCGCCGTACCCGCAGCCAAGCTTCATCGAAGTCCGGCCACAACTCATCCGCATTCACAGATGACTCCGTCCATTACAGTTCCTCGCTGTCGACATCCACTGGGGCCCTTCCCCATGCACCGGGCTTTCCCCGGCTCGGAGTACTACGACCCCTCCGCCCCACCCACGCCCCATCAGCCGACGACGGGCCTGCCCACCGAAAACCGTTGGCTACGAGCCACAGTGGGCGAGACGGGGTGGTCCCCACGTTCACCGCTATCCATTCGGGACAGGAGGTGGCCGGCTTTGCCCCAGCGGCCTCGTCACGGCTACGCCGCAGCCCTTCACCGTGACCTCCCCGTTGGACATACCAGTCCTCGGGGGAGTTCTCCGATCCGTCATGAGGGATCGGATACGCGCCGCAAGTCAGCCCAGATCCACCGAGTTCGAGCTGACGGCCCGCTTGAGGAGCTTTATGACACCGGTTCCTCGCGTCCACCTTTGTCCCACGCTCACCAGACCCGCACCATCCGGCAGTGCTGGCACGTCCCGGCTTTGTCGGGGCTGCTCCCACCCTCCCCGGCGTCTCCCGGCTCAGGCTGCCCCCAACTACAGCAATCGTGCTGCGACACAATCACTTCGGAGTCATCACACCTCCAATATGGACAGCGGCGCCTCGTGGCGCACGAAACTCGCACGCCAACTGGAACAACAGCGTCGGGGAATCATGCTCCAGCGACCGCGCCAACAGGAACTCGTCGAGTTCCTTCAGCTCCATCGGCCCCGGGGGCCGCCAGCCCAGGAACTGTGCGACCAGGCGTAGATGCTCGGTGCGGGTTTGTGCCCGCTTGCCGTACGAACGGATCAGCGACGCATCAACTTCCAGCTTGTCGGCCAACCGGGCCACCGCCACCGGCGGCGCGTCAGCGATCCTGTCCGGCACGAACCCCAACCACGGCAACGTACACAACGCCACAGCCATACCGAGCCGTTCCCCCGGGCCCCGGCCTCGGCCGGGCGTCAGGAACGCGATATCGGACGGGGCGAGCGTGAAGAACCGGAACAACTCCTCGCGGCTGATCTGCGGAAACTCCCGCAGACGCGCCAACTCCTCGTCCGCGAACACCTGTATCGCCACGAACCCCGACCTCCACCCGCGCCGACCAACCTCATCGGCAGCCAAGCCAAGCACCAATCCCGTTGCCCCGCAGCCCGAACCGGAAGCCCGGCATCACCGCTGGTCAAGCCATTGTCGTTGTTTTTCGCACGATTACTACCGGGACCCCCAAAGGAACCCAGCGTGCCGTTGAGCCACGATCGTAGTCGGCATGGCATCGGCGGCGGGTCGCGGCATGCCGATGCGGCGCGTTGACCTGCGTTTCTCCGCGCGACTCGCATACGATGCGATTCTCTCGCATCTGATGCGACTAACGGAGGGTGGTGTGGTGGGTTCGATCGGTGGTGGAGCGCCGGGCGCGGCGCGGCTGCATCTGGTCGACGGCGTCGCGCTGTTGCGGCCGGAGGAGCAGGTGTTTGGCGCGATGCTGTTCCCTGTCAAGTCGGCGTGTTGAGATCTTGAAGCCAGGTTCCCGGCTTGTCGTTTACCACCGTCGTCGGGCAATCAAGTCGGTGGCCGGAGGAACCTCCGACAGCAGAGCGATCCGCTGAGAGAACACGTCCCAGATCCGGTGCGAGGACCTGATCGTTGCGACGGTTCTCGGCAGAGCCGCAGGGCCAATAAGCAGCAGTAACGGTACTTGATTCAATGTAAGTTCGCGCAGGGTGAGCATGACCTCGCTTCGCGCGGGCAACCTGGGACGACAACATAGTCCTGATAACTTGGCGTCGAGTTTCGGGGGGCCGTTGGGTGGCTCGAAATGCGGCGTCCTGCGATTTACGGTTGACTGTCGGTGACGACTTCGCCAACGAGCCCGGTAGAGGCTCCTACTCCGGCATCAAATCCTAATCCGAACCGAGGTCCTTCACGATCTTGTCAGCCGTTGAAGCAAGAGAAATAGTTACATTTTCCGCTGCCTTCGCAGCTCCCGTAATCAGCAATATGAATCTTTTGATACCCATGAGAGCTTGACCTCGCCGAATCTTCCTCTCATGCTTATTGCAGGTCTGGTCGATGAGATCTTCAATAGTCTGGAGACGCGACTTGAGCGTTTCAGAATTTATGGAGTCACTCATTTTCTGAACTATTCTTTGAGTTTCCTCAAGCTGAATTTCAACCTTGCGGCGGGCGCGTCCCGCATTCTGCGCCGAGCGCAGTGCCGCATGAACTGGAGGGTCTAGTATTGCTAGCCTAGAGGCTTCGACGATCTCTAGCGAGATTGTCATTGGACGCTTATCTTTCTGCGGCAGTCCGAGATATCTGAACAGATGATGAGATCTACTGGATCCGATCGCTAAGATCGGAGCACGAAGGCCGTACTGTGAAGTTGAATTGGCGGCTGTCTCCAGCATCCGTCCAGCCTCTCGATCCAACTCATCCAGCCTCTTCGCGAGACTTGCACAGTTCGCGACGAGCCGCTCTTTCTCTGCGATTCGTATAGGCATGCGCAGAAGTTCCGACCTATTCAACTCGGCCACAATATTCGATATGTCAGCAAAGAGGGCCCGAAGGTCGGCTACGTCTGCACTGTTTCGAGTTCGCACTAGAAAAGGTCTCGATTCCCCTGGCGCTACAAATATGAGGCAGGGAAGATCATTAGGATCAAGACCAAAATAGTCTGCAATCTCTCGACCGGCCCCGTGCGCACGGCGAAGCACTTCTTCACGAATCGTCGGAGGTACGTGCGCGGCATCTACGCTTGTCCAGTGATCTAGCGCCCGCCCGCGACGCTTAATACGTAACGAGATCAGGCCCGGAACAAACCGATAGATCGAGTAAGCAGGATCTTCGGCCTTGAGATCGGCTACGGTCGTCGCACTGACTGAAAAGAGACATAGAGCGATATCCCCTCCGAGCTCGACGCTTAAGCTACTCCTTGTGTCAAATAGCTGTCCAAGTAATTTTTCGTCCTCCGGCCTCGCCGGGACGAATAGACACAAGATCCTCTCCCTACAGGCTCCAGAGTTGAACCATTTGACCAAGTCGCCAACATTACCTACACCTAAATACATTTAATTCTCCCGCTCATCGCTGGCACCAGGCAGATTATCCAGGTCATGATGACTTGAAGAAAGAGTGCGATCATCCACCGACGCGAGCACCATGGTTCCAGCGTATGCCGGGCCTCCACGACAGCCGCGATCAGTCCAGCGGGCACCTGCCGTAAGCATCTCTGACCGCATTGGGCCATAGTGAGCTGTAAGTAGCCGCACATCGGTCGCCCGCCGGGTGCGGTCAATCCTCGGTCTGGTGGGGCAGCCGTCGCCGAATCGGGATGACCCGGACATTGGGGTTTGCCAGCGCTTCCCGCAACGCCTGGTTTCCAGGGCGAGTTGATTCACGGCCCGGACAAGGGCGGGGACGTCGACCCGGAATTGAGAGAGTTCAGTGTTCTTGTTCGCGATCGTTTTCTTCAGTGCGGCGATGGTGGCCCGCAGCTGGGTCTCGACCTCTGATGGTGCCCCTCGTTCGGCCACCCGCGCATAGAACTCATTCTTCAAGTCCGTATGCCGTTGTGTCAGGGCATTTCTGGGGACATCAGCTTTCAGCGCAAGGGCGACGATCGTGAGCGCGCCGTTGGATCGGTCGGCGGCGCCGGACAAGATGCGGTCCATCGCGGCGCGGATCCGGTCGCGCTCATCGGTTTTCATCGAGCGTCCTCGGTCGAGGTGATGCGGGTGCGGTCATGGGTGTCGGCGTAGCCTCGAAGCTTGTCGGCGTTGGCGCGTAGCCGGTCGCCGAGCGGGCCGGGAACCCGGCCGGCCCGGATGTCCATGATAGTAGCGCGCGCCCGGAGCTGGATGGCGTGCTGATCGGTGCGGATAACGTTGCCGCAACCAGGGACGCAATGGTCCAGGCTGGGTGTGTCTTTGACCCCGTCGCGGTGGCAGAGGGCGGTGGCCCGCTTGTAGTGGCAGAGCAGCAGTGCGTGCGGGTTGTCGTAGATCATGGCGTCCTCGTTCGCGATCAGCCGCCGTGCCGTGGTCGCGGTGATGGCCGTGCCGGCGAAGCGGGGTGCGGTCGCGGCGGCGGTGATCGCTCGCCGGGCGGCCGGACCGGACACCCCTCCACCAGTGCCCAGACTGTCATGGAGGTCGGCGACGGTGTCGGCGACCGCGCGGGCGGTCTCGATGTCGATCAGGTCCCCGATCCCGCCCCGACTACGAGCCGCGTAATTGCCCGACACGGCCGTGCGAAGATGCCCGTACTGGATGGCTAGCGCGACAAGGCCGTTCGGCCGACGAGCGATATGCCACCCCAAACTTCTGCGGAGTCTGGCGGTTCCGATCGCGCCATTCGGGTCGGGTGGGATGACCTCACCGGTCAGCCCATGAGTCGCTGCTTCGGCATTGGCCCAAGCGACGAACGCTTCGATCCGCTTTCCGAGAGTGGCTGTGTTGAGCGACCCGGTGCCTGGCCGCGACATAATGTCGTGAACGTCGTGGTCGAACAGGAGCGCTCCCTCCGGGACCATTCTCTCCAACACGCGGATAGCGTTGACGACAGGACGAATCGCGACCCAAGGCGTGTCGCGTTCCACTCCGGCGGACTCGTGGTTGCCGTGCTCGTCCACGGCATTCTTGAACGCGGTGCTGCGGATCAGGTGCCGGCCGACCTTGCCGTCGGCATCGGGTGCCGGGTCCGGGCAGCACCCGGACCGCATGCCCAGGATCTCGCCCGGACGGGCGCCTGTGAGGTAGGCGCAGACCACGAACGCCGCTGTTGCCAAGTGCCGCATCATGATTGGCGCTTCGTTGAAGTCGATCGAAGACCTCCACGGCCGTCCGGCGATCCGGCCGGTCACCGGAACATCGAACGGGCACGGCCCGGGGCGCTGCGCCACCGCGGCCACCAACCCCTCGCGGGCGCAGAACTTGTCGATCTGGTCCTTCGAGGCTGCGGTGATGCCACCGATGTAGCTGCGGGCCAGCCCAATCCTGGTCGTGTAGACGGTGGCGGGCAGGGGTGCACCGGTCGCGATGAGAGGGCCGAGATAGGCGTGAAGTGCAGCGGCTCCAGCCTCGGTCGCGACGCTCGAGTGGGCTATGGTCGTGAGTCGCTGCCGTTCGGTCCAGGCGGCGAGCACGTCGACGGCCAGGTCGTCGACCACGCGCATCGCCCAAACCAGCAGGGGCCCCATGGTCTCTGCGGCCAGCGGTTCGGTCTCGTTCTCGCCACCGAATGTTGTGGCGGCAGGGAGATAATCGTCGATGCCCGCGTCTTCCCAGGGCGGTCGGATCACCCCCGCTGCGCAGCCACCGCCGCGGCAAGGTTCTCCCGTACCGCCACCGTCGTCGGATGCGCCTCACCGAGGACCCGCACGCAGTCGGTGAGGGTCTGTTCGTACAGGGCGATGGCGCGGGTGAGGTCCCCGGCGTCTTGGTGGGCGCTGGCGAGGTTGTTGCGGGATCCGAGGGTGTCGGGGTGGTCGGGTCCGAGGATGCGTTCGCGGTCGGTGAGGGCTTGTTCGTGCAGGGGGATGGCGCGGCCGGGGAGGCCTTGGTCGTCGAGGAACATCGCGATCCGGTTGAGGAGGGCTGCGGTCTCGGTGGTGCCGGTGCCGGGTTCGGTGTGGTCGGCGAGGGCTTCGGTGTGGGGTGCCAGGGTGCGCCATACCGGCCAGGTCGCGGGATCGTCCCAGGTGGCGGGGAAGGCGGCGGTGAGGGTGGTGGTGGCGCGGTCGCGGGCCTGGTCGATCATGTCGGGGCGGCGGTGGGTGTCGGTGGGGTCGGGGGTGCGGGCGACGGCTTGGACCAGCCGGTGGATCGAGATCGCGGCGCTGCCGGGGTCGATGGTGATCATGGTGTAGGCGGCCAGGATCCCGAGCGCGGCGTTGATCGTCGGTGGGTCGGCCAGCTCGTTGATCAAGGACATAGGGATGGTGTCGGGGGCATACCAGGCCAGGGTGAGCAGCAGATCGACCGCGAAGGGTTCCCGGGCGGTGATCCGGTCGAAGGTGACCCGCCAGATCCGGGCCAGGGTGCGGTGCTCGCCGGTACATGGCCGCGGGATACCCGGTGAGCAGGCGCAGGTAGTCGCGGGGGGTGGTGGCGGGGTTGTGGGCGAGGTAGGCGCCGGCCTGTTCCAGGGCCAGGGGCAGGTGCCCCAGTTCGGTGCACAACTCGGTGGCGCCGTCGAGGTCACGGGGCCCGCCGGTGGTGAGCAGCCCGGACAGTAGGTCCAGTGATTCGGCAGGGGTGAGGATGTCGAGGGAGACGATGGTGGCGTGGCGCCATCCGGTGGCGAGGCGGCTGGTGATCAGGATCCGGCCGCCGGAATCGGTGGTGCGGGCGAGGATCTCGGCGATGTCGGCGGGGTCGTCGACGTTGTCGAGGATCAGCAGCCATCCGGTGTGGGTGGCCAGCCACTGCACTCCCCGCGCCGCGAGTTGCTCCACCGGCAGCACCGTCGCCAGTTCCGGTTCCAGGGCGGTGGCGAGGCCGGCCAGTCCCTGCTGGACCTCGCCGGGGCCGGCGGCGGTGATCCACCGGATCGGGGTACACCCGTGTGGCCGGGTGGCGGCCCACTCGACGGCCAGGGCGCTCTTGCCGATCCCGCCGAGCCCGTGCACCGCATGCACCACCACCGTGGCGCGGTTCGTGGTGATCGTGTCCAGGCGATCCAATTCCGTGGCGCGGCCCACGAACCGCTCCGCCCGCAACGGCAGGTTATCCACCCCCGCCGGTGCGCCGACGTCCGCGATCGGCCGTAGGGGGCCACTGTGAAAATGGTTGACCTGCGTGTTGTTGTCACCGATCCCGCCGATCACCGCCCCGGCGGCGTTGACCACGAGATCCCCCCTGCCGGGTTCCCCACCGGCACCATCGATGTCCACGCCCCGAGTATCGACGCTCACGACCGCAACGTCACGACACCCACGAACTGCTCCTCGAACCCCCGCGCATCCACCGCACACGCCGGGCGGGATACCGGCCCTTCCGACGCGACAAATACGCTCCACCCGGCTCCACCCTGGACGCGATGGCCATGTCGACGATCGTTCGACGGCCACGATCAATGGGGCTCGGCGACTGTTGCCGACGAACCGCCGCCGGCCGTCGGAAGGCTGTGGAGCAGGCACTTTCGTGTAGCCCGACCTTCGGGGACGGGAGTGTGGATCTTTCGGGCCGCCGAAAATGTCTGTGGCGCATGCCGACACGCATATATCCGGCGAATCACCGGCTGCAAGTTGGGCAGCCGGCCCGGTGTCAGGATTGATACGGCATATGCCGTTCATTTCGACAGCATCGGGGTTCGCGTGCGCACGGGCGCTGAGCCATCCTGGAACGTGGGGGAGTCGCTCGACTGAACCTTCCCGTGTGGGCATGCGAAATACCTGACGGGGCAGGGAACGGCGACGTCGTCGTCGGGCTCGGGGTTCACCGGCGGCACGGTGTCGGTGGTCCGCTCGATCAGGGGGATTTCGATCGTCCGCGACTGATCGCGCTGCTCATCGGCCAGCGAACAGAGGAGACCGAACGTGACCCGCCGAACCGAGCGCCTGCGCCGCTGGGCCGCGCGTGAGCGCGCCTGGCGGTACCTGACCGGACGTCGTCGCCCGCAGCATCGGGTGGCTGTGGTGACTCACCGGCTGCTCGACGGGCTTGCCGTGTTCGGATATCGCGAGGATCTCCGGCTTCGGCGAATCGTCCACGCTTACAACACTGTTCAGCGAGCCGGGGAGCGCTGACGGTGTGTCGATGCGAGAGCGGCAGCGCCGGTGCGGGTTCGGATGGTGCATGACCGGTCGGGTGGCGATGGGCTCGGGGTTCGTGCGTGAGGTACTGCGGGACGGGGAGGGCATTCCGGCGGTGATGTCACTCGGCTGTCGGGTGGCGGCGTTGTGACGCATTCGGCATCGGTGCCATGACTACCGATGGTGGACCGGGCGGCATGGCGAAGATCACGTAGCCGGTGTGCGTCCGTCACGGGCCGATATTTGCACGCTGACCTGGCCGTCCGGCCCATTCGCCCCACCACGGCATTAAATTGCTTTCGGCAACTAATCTGTGGATACTAGTTGCCTAGGGCTACCAAGCGGGGCCGTCGGGGCATCGAGCAGGTGCCGCGAACTGCTCGCACGGCTGGGTGGACCGGAAGCGGTGATCCGATCGGTAGGCGGCTGTGGGCCGTACGAGGGTCACCGCAGCGTGCTCACGGCGTCACGCCCTGGGCGGACAGTTGCGCGAGCGCTCGACATCGGTGTCGGCGGGTCCGGCGGCTGTGCACTCCGGTCCGTGCCCGGCGCACGCGAGCGTCGTCACGATGCGAGCACCGTCCCACCCCCGGACTCTTCCGGCGCGAAAAAGAAAGTTGAGGTCACATGGCAGTCGTAGCACCGGACCGGACGACGGTGACGGCACCCGATCCGGATGTCCCGATGTCCCATCGGCAGATCATGGAGGCGCTGTCCGGGCTGCTGCTCGGTCTGTTCGTGACGATTCTGTCGTCCACCATCGTGTCGAACGCGCTGCCGACGATCATCGCCGATCTGCACGCCAGCCAGACCGTGTACACCTGGGTGATCACCGGGACGCTGCTCTCGATGACGATCACCACGCCGATCTGGGGCAAGCTCGCCGATCTGGTGAGCAAGAAGCTGTTGATCCAGATCGCGCTGGCGATCTTCGTCCTCGGGTCGGCCATCGCCGGTCAGGCGCATAATCCCGCGATGCTCATCGGGGCTCGGGTGGTGCAGGGGCTCGGGGCCGGCGGGCTCAGTGCGCTGGTGCAGGTGATCATGGCGGCGATGATCTCGCCGCGTGAGCGTGGGCGGTACTCGGGGTACACGGGGGCGGTGTTCGCGCTGGCGACCGTCGGCGGGCCGCTCATCGGTGGCGTCATCGTCGACACGTCCTGGCTGGGCTGGCGGTGGTGTTTCTACGTCGGTGTGCCGTTCGCCGTCATCGCACTGGTCGTGTTGCAGAAGACTCTGCATCTTCCGGTGGTCAAGCGGAAGGTGAAGATCGACTGGCT
Organism: Nocardia sp. alder85J; assembly: GCF_020176955.2. GTDB lineage: Bacteria > Actinomycetota > Actinomycetes > Mycobacteriales > Mycobacteriaceae > Nocardia. The sequence goes on along the minus strand of NZ_JAIUCZ020000019.1, from coordinate 72,002 downwards.
CGGGGCCACTTTGATTTCCGGGGCCGCCGCTCTGTTGTTGCTCTGGGTCTCGTTCGCGGGGAACAAGTACGACTGGATGTCGTGGCAGACCGCGGCGATGCTCGGTGGGGCGGTGGTGCTGGGGGCGCTGTTCGTGGTGGCGGAGAATTTCGCCGCCGAGCCGATCGTGCCGTTGCGGCTGTTCCGGATTCGCACGCTGTCGCTGTCCACGCTGGCCAGCTTGTTCATCGGTGTCGCGATGTTCGGTGCGACCACCTTCCTCAGCCAGTACTTTCAGCTGGCGCGCGGTGACTCGCCGACGAAGGCGGGTCTGATGACGCTGCCGATGATCGCCGGTCTGGCCGTCGCGTCGACGATCTCCGGGCGGGTCGTGAGCAGCACGGGACGCTGGAAGAACATCCTCGTGCTCGGCGCCGGGCTGATGACCGTCGGCTACGGCCTGCTGAGCATGATTCGCTACGACAGCTCCTACTGGGAGGTGGCGATCTACATGCTCTGCGTCGGGGCGGGGCTCGGCATGACCATGCAGAACCTGGTGCTGTGCGTGCAGAACCAGGTGCGGCCGCAGGAACTCGGGGTCGCCAGCTCGACCGTCTCGTTCTTCCGCTCGCTCGGTGGCGCGATCGGTGTCTCGGCGCTCGGTGCGCTGCTGGGAACCCGGATCACCCATTACATGAAGGACGGTCTCGCGGGCATCGGCGTGCACGCCCTCGGCGGCGACGGGTCGATCCCGAAGTTGTCCGCGCTGCCCGCGCCGATCCGTACGGTCGTGCAGGATTCCTACGGTCACGGCATCGGCGATGTCTTCCTGTTCGTCACGCCGTGTGTGCTGATCGCGGTGATCGTGATCCTGTTCATCAAGGAGGTGCCGCTGCGCACGTCCAACAGCCAGGAGCCGCCGGCGGGTGTGGTTCTCGCGGCGTCCGCGCCGCACGGCCGGCACGCGCAGCGGCCGGATTCGCAACTCGTCGACCGGGATTCGGTCCTGTCCGGCAGCCGGGTCACCGCGTATGTTCCCGTCTCGGCGGGAGAGTCGTTGCATGGCAGCATGATTCGTGGGTTCGTCGGGAACGGTGGCACTCCGGTGTCGCGGGCGGCGCTCACGCTGATCGATGTCGGCGGGCGGCAGGTCGGCCGGGCGACCACCGGGGACGACGGGCGGTATGTGTTGTCCGCGCCGGACACCGGCACCTATGTGCTGATCGCCGCGGCGGAAGATCATGACCCGCAGGCCGCTACCGTCGTGATCCACGGCGGGCCGGTCGATTTCGACGTGGCGCTCAGCGGTTCCGGCGGTCTTGCCGGGGTCGTCCGCGGTGTGGCCGGTGTGCCCATCGCGGGCGCGATGGTCGTGGTCACGGATGGTCGTGGTGAAGTGGTCGTCGTCGGCACGACCGACAGCGACGGCGGCTTCCTCTTCCGGGGGGTGAGCGCCGGTGTCTACACGCTCGCGGTCGGCGCCGACACCTACCGGCCGACGGCCGTGCCGGTCGAGGTCGGCAGTGGTCCGAGCCGCCAGGAGATCGAACTGCTGCCCGGTATGCGGGTCCGCGGGACCATCCGGGCCCGGGGTCGCGGACCCGTTCCCGACGCGCGTGTCACGCTGCTCGACGCGGCCGGGAACGTGGTCGGCACGACGATCACCGGTCTCGACGGGGAGTACGACTTCACCGGCCTGCCCGACGGCGGGTACACCGTCACGGCCACCGGATATCCCATGGTGGCCAGCGGAATCGACCTGACCGGTCAGGGCGACGACCCGCACGACCTGTGGCTCGGCCACTCGGCCGAATGACACGGATCCGCCGGACCGCCGATCGTGGTGGTGCGGCGGAGGTGAGGACAGGTGGAGCGACGATGACGGAGGCCGGTGAACCCGAGGCGTACCGGGCGGTCGAGCACGAACTCGGGGTGCTCTTCCGCCGGGCGCGGGGGCTGTCGGCCGAGGTGGCGCGCGAGGTGCACCCGGAACTCGAACCCGCGGCGTACGGACTGCTCATCGCCCTGCGCGACTGTGCTCGCTCGCGGCCCAGCGACCTGGCCGATCACTTCGGTGTCGGCAAGGCCACCATCAGCCGGCAGGTGAAGGTGCTGGAACAACTCGGGTTGATCGAACGCCGCGCCGACCCCGAGGACGGCCGCGCCCACCTGCTGGTCCTCACCGAGGAAGGACACCGCCGGGTGGAGGCCACTCGCATCGCCCGGCAGCAACGTTTCCATGCGATGCTCCGCACCTGGTCGGTGGAGGACGTCCGGATGCTGGGCGCGATGCTCGCCCGGTTCAACGATCTCGCCGAAAGCAGGACGGACCGGCCCTGAGAGCGGGCTGGACCAGCCGGTCGTATGATTCCCCGTGCCTGACAACGGCATTGCGCCGAACCACGAGCACCCTCGATCGCGGACCGGTGGTGATCGAGGGTGCCGGGCCGGTCATCCACGGCATTGCTGCTGGGAGTCGACATGGGCGGTGCTGGTGCAGGTCACGTTCGGCAGGTGGTCGCCCATGACCGAAACTTCGTCGCCGGGGGTCTTCGTGTCCTGGACGGCGTGGTGGACGTCGGTGGCGCCGGATACGGTGAGCCTGCGGTACTTCCTGGTGCTGGCGCAGGAGCTGAACTTCACCCGCGCGGCCGCACGCATCGGTATCGCACAGCCCGCACTCAGCGCCAGGATGCGCCGATTGGAGGCGGAACTCGGCACCAGCCTGCTGGTCCGTAACACGCGCAGCGTCGTATTGACCACGGCCGGTGCGGCTTTGGCGGAGTCCGCGCCACCCGCGCTGGCGGCGCTGGACCGGGCATGGGACACCGCCCGGCATGCGGGGGCCGGTGAACTGGGCACGCTGCGCATCGGATACAGCCTCAGCGTGGGGGCCGAGACGGCACCGGCACTGGTGGACAGGCTCATCCACAGCAGCCCGGGACTCGAGGTCGGCGCGGTCCCGATGGCGACACCGGAGATCTCCCCCGCGGTCGCCGACGGCCGTATCGATGCGGGAATCACCCGCGGTGAACAGCCCGGTCGTGGCGTGCGCCGGTTCCTGCTGCGGGGTGAACGCGTCGGAGTCCAACTGGCACAGCATCATCCGCTGGCCGAGCACGCGGAGATCGAGATCGCCGAGGCGGCCGCGTACCCGCTGCGCCTGCCCGACCGGACGGCCAACCCCGTGATCCACGATCAACTGTCCGCACTGTTCCGCGACATCCGTCCGGCCCCCCGATTCCGCACGCCCGCGGTCTCTTTCGACATGTCCCAGCGCGACCTACGCGACGGGCTCACCCTCGCCCCGGCCGGTGAGGCCGCGGTCACGGCCGCACCGGCCGGTCTCACGTGGCGACCGCTGCACGGTGCACCCACCCTGACGATCCACCTGGTCCTCCCGCGCGAGCAGTCACCACTACACCGCCGCATCCGCACCGTCGCCAAAACCCTGGCATACGAACTGCACTGGTTGCCGGACTGAGGCGTAGCAGGTCACGGTGTCACGTCTGCGTGCGGCAGCCCCGTGTCTCGTGCCACCGAGGTGGTGATGGACAGCTTGGGGCCGGATCGTCTTCTCGTGCGCGGGAAGTCGCTCAGCCGGCTGATATACCGTGACGCGATCGTTCGACACGGGAGGAATCGTCATGACCGGGAACGCTTCTCAACAGGTCATGCTCGTGGTGGAGATCACGGTGAAGCCCGGCGCGCAGCGGGAGATGCGCGAGGAGCTGGATCGGCTGGTCGACGCGACGCGGCGGGAGGACGGGGTGGTGCGGTTCGAGGTCGGGCTCGATCCGGCCGACGATACGCGGGTGGTGGGGTACGAGATCTGGGCGTCGCAGGATGCTCTCGACGCGCACCGGGCGCAGGCGCACACCCGGGCTTTCCGGGAGCGGGTGCGGGAGCTTGTTGTTGATCCCGCCGCGCCCCTGCACACCGGCCGCTGGCGGCCGATGCGTGAGGAACTGCCGGCTGCGTATGTGCCCGGTCCGGTTCCGGCCGCTGCGGTGCCGCCGGGGTTCGGCAGTGCGCAGCGGGTGGTGGACGATGTGCGGCTGCATTACGTGATCGGTGGCAATGGGTCGCCGGTCGTACTGCTGCACGGGTTTCCGAACACCTGGTATGCGTGGCGGGAGGTCATGCCGCGGCTGGCCGAGCGGCACACCGTGGTCGCAGTGGATCTGCGTGGGCTGGGGGATTCCGAGGCCGGGACGCAGATCGATGATGTCGTCACCGGGGTCGCCGATCTGCACGGGCTGATCGCGGGGCTCGGGCTCGGGCCGGTGTTGCTCGCGGGGCAGGATTGGGGTGGGTCGACCGCGTTCGCCTTCGCGGCGGCTCATCCAGACGAGGTGCGGCGCTTGGCCGTGGTGGAGGCGATGCCCGCGGGGCCGTGGACGGTGCCGGGGCCGGGTGCCTGGTTCGTCGGGTTTCATCAAATTCCGGAGTTGCCGGAGCGGATGGTGGCGGGACGGGAGCGTACCTACCTCGAGTGGTTCTATCGCGCGTACTCCGCGACTCCCGGCGTGCCGACCGCGGCGGCGGTGGACGAGTACCTGCGCTGCTACACCCGGCCCGGCGCCATGGCCGCGGCCTTCGATCGGTACCGCGGCCGCGCCCGCGAGATCGAGCACAACGCGAAGCGGCTGTCGCGGCCGCTGGACCTGCCGGTCCTGGCCGTCGGTGGTGAGCGGTCGATCGGGGCCGCGGTGGCGGCGAATCTGCGCCACGGTGCTTCCGACGTGCGCGAGGAGCTTCTCGCGGGGTGCGGGCACTATGTGTCGGAGGAGCGGCCGGGGGAACTCGCCGAGCTGTTGCTCGACTTCTTCGGCGAGTAGCCGCCGTCAGCCGCGGCGGATCGGGCCGGTCTGACCGGCGGCGCGGTAGATGACCTGTCCGGTCACGAATTCCGCGTCGGCCGAGGTCAGGAAGGCGACCATGCCCGCCACATCCCGTGGCTGCCCGATGCGCCCGAGGGCGAACGCCGAATTCGCCTGTGTCAGTTGTTGTTCCGACATGTCGGCGAAGGGGCCGGTGGCGGTGCTGCCAGGGTTGACCGCGTTCACGGTGATCGGGCGGGCGGCGAATTCGAATGCGGCGACCTTCGTGATCTGGTCGATGAATGCTTCGGCGCCCGGATACAGCCCGATCCCCGGGATCGCGGTTGCCGTGACACCGGAGGAGGTGTTGACGATGCGGCCACCGTCGGCGAGGTCGCCGGCCACCGCCTGCATCATTTCACCAGGGCGGCCCGGCGGCTCGGCATGGCGCAGCCACCCTGTCCGCCGCGATCGGCGAACTCGAGCGCAAACTCGGCCCTCGTACCGGTGGGTGATCTCAGCCCGAGCAGGACCGTCGTGGTGTGGCCGGATACCTGCCGATCGCGCGTGGTCGCGGATTTCGGGCGTGCCGCCGTCGCTGCGGCGCAGTGCATTCCCGCCGGCTGACCGGATCGGGCCCTGGCGCCGGCCGGGTTCGTTCGATATAGTCGAGTTCGACCAATCGAATTCGACCAAGGATCCGCGATGCCGCCTCGCCCGCTGCCGAGTCCTGCCGCACTGGCGGTGCTGGGGTTGCTGGCCGAGCGTGCGCGGCATCCGTACGAGTTGAAAACCATACTGCGCGAACGAGGTCTGGACCGGACCCTCGGGCTCAAGCAGGCCACGCTGTACGATCTGCTGCCCCGGCTGGCGGCGGCGGGGCTGGTGACCCAGGACGATCCGGCGAGCGCCGGAAATCGGCCGCAGCGCACGGTGTATCGGATCACCACGGCCGGGATCACCGCGCTGCGGCAGTGGTTGCGCGAACTGCTCGCCGATCCGGCGCACGACGCGACCGCCTTCGCGGCGGCGCTGGCATTCATGTTCGCACTGTCGCGAAGTGAAGTGGCGGAACTGGTTTCGCGTCGCGCTGCGGCCATCGACGGCACCGTCGCCGAGGTGGCGGCGGGGCTGGCCGCCGCGCAGGACGTGCCGCCGGTCTTCCTCACCGATCACACCTACGCCCAGGCGCTGCGCCGCGCCGAACGAGACTGGCTGCGGGCCTTCGTGGCCGACCTCCGCGGAGGCCGGTTGTCCTGGCCGCTGGAAGATCAGGAGTACCCCGGCGATGACCGTTCATGACGTCAACCGATTGCTGGCCCGCACGATCAACGTGTGTCCCGACCTCGGGGCCGCCGCGGAGGCCGGCTACACCGTCGAACTGACCGCACGCGAATTCGATCTGTTCCGGCAGGCGGGGTTCTCCGCGGTGCGACTGGGGGTGTACTGGGCGGCGCACTGCGGTGCGGGGCCCGATTTCCGGATCGCGCCGGAGATCCTGGATCGGGTCCGTGGATACCTGGATCTCGCCACCGAACGCGGAATGGCGGTGGTACTCACCAATTTTCTCGATCGGGAGTTGATCGCGGACCCGCCGTCGTACCTCGCTCGGCTGCTGGCGATCACCGGGCAGGTGGCGGCCGCGTGCGCGGACCGTCCGTCGTCGGTGGTGCTGGAACCGTACGCCGAACCGCACGACGCGCTGGATCCGCTGTGGAACGACACCCTGCGCGACCTGCTGGTGGCGGTCCGTGCCGCCGACCCCGGGCGGGCCGTGGTCGTCGGTCCGGGTTCCTACAACAACGCGCGCATGCTGCCGCAGCTGTCGCTGCCCACCGACCCCCACCTGATCGTCACCGTCCATCAGTACTGGCCGATCACCTTCACCATGCAGGGCGAAACATGGCTGGGCACAGCCACTCCGGGTGGTGATCCACGGTCCTGGCTCGGTACCGCCTGGACCGGCACCGACCGGGAACGCGCCGAACTGGCGGCCGGTTACGCGGGTGTCGCGGCGTGGGCCGCGGCGGGTGATCACCCGATCTTCGTCGGCGAATTCGGCACCAGCAACAATGCCGATCTCGACAGCCGGGCGCGCTGGACCGGTTACAACCGGCAACTGGCGGAGGAACACGGATTCTCCTGGGGCTGCTGGTCTTTCGGCCCGACCTTCGCCCTCTACGACTTCGGGACCCACCGCTGGCACGAGCCACTGCTGCGGGCACTGATGCCCTGACCGGAGTGGCCGGCCCCAACCGCTGGACGATCGCCGGCACGGAAAGCCCGATGCCCGCCGCAGCCATCGACGCAGCGTGGATCAGGCCACCCGAGCGCGGCTGCCGGGATTTCCGTTCACCAGCTCGGGACGTACTCGACGCCGCGCGGAAGGTGGCATAGTCCGGTCAGCCTTCGTCGGCTCGGTGGATCACGATTCCGGCGGACGCCGCGGACGGATGTCATACCCGAGTGAATGCCACCCTGCTTCGGGACGGGGCCGCCGACGATCTGGCGACCGCGCTGAATCGGCTCGCCGCGGAGGCTGGCGCCCGTGACATCGGTGCGCCGGGCGCCGATCCGCTGACGGCCGTCGTGCTGGCGAATGCGGGGGATCAGGGGTCCGCGGCGTTCGGGGGAGGTCGAATCCGGTGGCCGGCGACCCGAATTCGAGTGAGTGGCCCAGGGATGCCTGTGAGCGCCCCTGGAACGAGTTCGGGCGCGATTTCCGGCAGTGGCTAGGGTGGGACGAGTTCGTTCGAGCCGAGGAGAACGGTGAAAGCCCTACTGGCAATTCTGGTTACCGTGCTTGTCAGCCCAATGATGCTGCTGGCCGAGCAACCCGCTACCGCACAACCACCCGATATTCCCGCACCGGTCGCACCCGGCGACGCGGGCCCGTCGCCACTGCAACAGTGGATCGACCACACCATTCCGGCGCCGCCACTGGTGCCGGCGCCCCAGCACCCGGCCGCGGCGCAAGAGGCGCTGTGGCAGGCGATTCTGTCGTCCCCGACCGCGGATCCGACTTTCGACGCCTGGCCGCAGGGCCTGGACCGGCTGGATCCCGGCCACGTCATCGAGACACGCGACGTCACCGCGGTCGCGGCGTCGTTGTTCGACGCGCCGATCGCGCGGGCGAGACTGGTGAAGTTCCGGAGCACGTCGGCGTCGGGGACGCCGGAGTTCGGCACCGCCACGCTGCTCGAGCCCGCCGCCGCGTGGGCCGGTCCGGGTCCGCGGCCGGTGGAGGTGGACACGCTGCCGATCAACGCGCTCGGGATGCGCTGCACGCCGGGCTACACGATCGCGCACGGCGTCCGTGACAACAACGCCATCAACGTGTTCCTGCCGGGCGTGGCCACGGCGCTGAACAAGGGGCACACCATCCTGCTGCCCGATCACGAGGGCCCGCTGATGGCGTACGCCGAGCCGACCGTGGCCGGGCACGTGACCCTCGACTCGATCCGCGCGATCCGGTCGCTGGCCCCGGACCAGTTCGGCGACAGCCGTTTCGCGGTCACCGGCTACTCCGGCGGCGCGATCGCTTCGTACGCCACGGCGATGCTGCTGCCCGAATACGCCCCGGATCTGGCGAATGTGCTGGTGGGAGCCTCGATCGGTGGATTGGTGACCGATTACGGCGCGGTGGCGCATGTGTTCAACGGGCACAGCGCCTCCGGGATCCTGCTGTCGGTGACGCTGGCGATGGCCCGGGAACATCCCGACATGCTGCCGTACATGAACCATCTCGCGCAGTGGGTGGGAACCTCACCGCTGAAGAACATCTGCGGCGACGCCGACGGGCCGCTCGGCGCGGTGGGTATTCCGATGGAGGTGGCGGCGAACATCGATCATCCGCTGGAAAGCGGTATCTCCGACGAGATTCAGCGCCGCACGGACCTGACCGGACGGACTTCGGGTGTGCCGCTGTACATCTACCACGGCGTCGGCGATTTCTGGATCCCGATCCAGGGCCCGCAGCAGATGTACCGGGAGCAGTGCGCCCGCGGTGTCACCGCGGAATTCCGCACGGTGCCCGGCGAACACGTCTCCGCGATGCTCAACGGCGCCGGTGGATCCATCGACTGGATCGACGCCCGGTTGCGCGGTGAGCCCGCACCGAACGAATGTGCCTGACCCGCAGTCGAAGACGAGTGCGCCCCCGCCACGACGGCCGTGTGAACCCAAGGGTGAGCGGGGGCGCACTCGCGACAGGTGTCGCTCAGCAGTCGGTGGGCGCCGGTTCGCCGCGCAGTCGCGCGAGGATCCAGTCGTCCAGCCCGGGGGAGCCGGTGACGTAGCCGGTCAGGTGTTCGCCGAGCACCTCCCGGAACACGGCCGGTACGCCGCGGCTGCACTGCTCCCGCGCGGTCCGCTGGGCGTCCTCCAGCGGGATCCACGGATCCCACACCCCGTGGTAGATGTACAGCGGGACGGCCGAGGTGCGGTCGCCGAGATTCAGCTTGTCGAACATCTGGTTGGCGATCGGAGTGTTCAGGGAGTCACCGACATTCGCGACGACGTCCATCGGGAATCCGACGACGCCCAGCGGCCCGTCGGCGTCACCGCAGATGTCCTTCAACGGTGAGGTTCCCACCCACTGCGCGAGATGGTTCATGTACGGCAACATCTCCGGATGTTCCCGCGCCACGGCCAGCGCGACCGACAGCAGGATGCCGGAGGAGATGTTGCCGTTGAAGCGGTGGGCGACATCCCGATTATCGGTGACCACGCCGCCGGCGGCCGCCCCCACCACGACATCCGCCAGCTCGGGCGCGTATTCGCGCAGCAGCATCGCCGCCGCGTACGAGGCGATGGCCCCGCCCGAGTAACCGCTCATCACGAAGTGGCTGTCGCCGAACTGGTCCGAGCCCAGCGCCCGGGTGGCGCGGATCGAGTCGAGCATCACGTGACCCGCGACATTCGGCTCCGCGTACGCCATCAGCGGGCCTTCGTGATCGGGCACCAGCACCGCGTGGCCCTGTGCGAGGGCCCACCAGATGGACGGCAGGAACACCACGAGGTCGGTGCTGGGGTTGTCCAGCAGGCCGTGTGAGAACTGGTAACCCGGGGTGCAGTGCGCGCCGAGGGCGTTGATCGGCAAGGCGATCACCTCCACCGGTTGCGGACCCGGCCCGGTCCACGCGGCCGCCGGAGTGATCAGGGTGGCGGTGCCGAACGACGGCGTGCCCGACGCCGAGGTGGACCGGAACTTCAACAGTTGCGACTGCCGGATCGGTGTCGGCATCCGGAGCGCGGTGGTGGCCGTGACGTCACGGGTCTCGATGATCTGGCCGGGCTGGAGGGTGTCGAGATCCCCGGGCCAGCCGTCGAAGGCCGCATCTCCGGTGGGTGGGGACAGGATGCCCTTCCACAGGGCCGTCTGCGCGGCGGCGGGGTCCTGCGCCGCCGACGGCAGCGGGGGGATGGTGTTGTCGATCCACTGTTGCAGCGGCGACGGACCCGGATTGTCTGGTGCCACCGGCGGCGGGGTATCGGGTGGTTGTGCGGTGGCGGGTTGCTCGGCCAGCAGTATCATGGGGCTGACAAGCACGGTAACTACAATGGCCAGTAGGGCTTTCACCGTTCTCCTCGGCTCGAACGAACTTGTCCACCCTAGTCACTGTGGACAGCCCCGCCCGCACGTGCCGGGCCGCATCTGTGGGCGCTTGCCAACCGATTGCCACTCGAATTGTGACCCACCCCAAAGGGTCACACCGGTGCGGCCGGGTGGTCCGATCGCTGCGGACAGGCTCTGGACTCGATTATTCGGCTGTGGCCGTTGATAATTCGGCACGAGAACATCCCGCTGCGAGAGAAGTCGACGATGACGATCATCAGGAAGACCGCGCCGGGCACGGTCGCCGCCACCGTCGAGCGCCTGCTGGCCCTGCTGGCGGAACGTGGGGTGACGGTCTTCGCCGTCATCGACCAGGCGGCGGCCGCACGCGGGGCGGGTCTGACATTGCGGGACACCGTGCTGGTGGTCTTCGGTGATCCCCGGGCCGGTACGCCGGTGATGGCGGCGGTACCGGCGGCCGCGCTGGATCTGCCGCTGTCGGTACTGATCTGGGACGACGCCGGCCGGACCGAGGTCGCCTACCGGGATCCGGTGCGGACCGCGGCCGGCCACGGGGTACCCGCCGACCTGGCGGCTCGGCTCGGTGCCGTCGATGTGCTGACAGATATCCTGGCCACGGATGTGAGCCCTACGCCGTGACCGCCGCCGCCTTCCCGCTGTTCCCGGACACCGAGGAGCAGGCCCGCCTGCTCGGGCACGGCATCACTGGCCGGGCAACCGGCCGAACTCGCCGCGGCCGACCCGTCCGCGTGAGATCGGCACGGGCCGTTCGGGATTCGGGTCAGCGCAGGCCGGCGAAGAGGTCGGTCTCCGGGGTGGGCGCGGCGGGGATCCGGGAGAAGTGGCGGACGAAGTTCTCGGCGCCGAGGATCTGCTGCTCCAGTTCGGAGGGCATCCGCAGGAACGGCACGCTGTCGCTCTGGCTGCCGTGCGCCTCGAGTGCCTTGATCTTGCGCTGCACATGGGTGGAAACGTCGACGACCGTGGTGATCAGAGCCATCGGGGTGCCGAAATCCTCCGGGGGCACGAAGTCGACGACACCCTTGGCCTGGAGATCGGCGAACAGTTCGCGGGAGCTCTCGCGCGGAATCGCGGTGTAGTAGAGCTTGTCCGGGATGTCCGTGGCCGCGGCCGCGGCCAGCGCGATGCGGTTGGCCTGGATGTGGTCGGGGTGGCCGTAGTTGCCGTTCTCGTCGTAGGTGACCACCACCTGGGGGCGATACTGCCGCATCAGCTCGGCCAGCCGTGCGGCCGCCTGCTCGACGGGGATGTTGCTGAAGGCGCCGGGGTGCCGGTTGGCCTCCCAGCCGTCCATGCCCGAATCGCGGTAGCCGAGCAGTTCGACGTGCTCGATACCCAGCAGCGCCGCCGACTCCCGGAGTTCGACGAGTCGCTGTGCCCGCACCGCGCTCTCGTCGTGGCCCGGCTCGCCGGGCTTGATGCCGCCGGGCGCATCGCCCTGTTCGCCGTTGGTGCAGGTCACCAGGACCGTCCGGATGCCTTCCGTGGCGTATTGCGCGAAAATCCCGCCGGTGCCGATGACTTCATCGTCCGGATGGGCGTGTACGGCCATCATCGTCAGTTGCTCGGCCATCGGTCCCCGTTCGTAGGTGTTCGGCGAGTCAGCGTCCTCACTGTACGAAGGAACACCGACACCGGGGCCGTTGATTCCGCGACCGCCGGTCAGCGGGTGCGGTCGGCGACCCGGACGACGAATCGCAACGCCGACCAGGTCGAGTCGATCGCGCACACCTTGTTGTCGACCAGGCCCGCGGCCAGCCCGAATTCGCGGACCGCGCCGTCGTCGAGGTCGGTGGCCGTTCCGCTGGAGCGTTTGGGCCAGGCGATCCACAGCCCACCGGCCGGGGCCAGCCGGGAGCGCCAGCCCTCGAAGGCGCCGTCCAGGGTGCGGTGGTCGGAGCAGAAACCGACGATGACGTCGTAGCCGCCGCCACTCGCCCGCCGATGGACGACCGCGGCGGCGGGGAGTCCGTCCACGGTGAATCCCGCCGGTGCGCGGCCGAGCAGCACCCGGCTCTCGGATTTCACGCCGAGCTTGCGGGCCAGCGGCGTGCCCGAATATCCGGCCATGTGCCGACGGTACCCGTTCACCACCCGGCCGGGTGTGGTCCCGCCTCCGCACCGGGCCGGCTCGGGTGCCCGTCCGGTTCGGGCGCTGATCCGGGGCGTACCCGCCTGCGGCCGGCCGGCGCCGCGCGACGCGCGCGCCGGGTCGGGGTGCCGGTAGGCTCGGTGATCGTGACCGGTCTGCGCGTAGCGCTGGGAATCGTATCGGCCGGGACGATTCTCGGGGTGGCCGAGTTGGTGTCGGTCCCGGTAGGGCCGAACAGCGCACCGCTGGACGCCGTGGGTTCCGCGGTGGTCGACAACACGCCGCAGGGGTTGCGGGAGTGGGTCATCGGGACGTTCGGCACCAACGACAAGCTGGTGCTGTACGTGGTGATGATCCTGGTCGCGGTCGGTGTAGCGGCGGCGGGGGGCAGCTGGGAGCGGCGGGGGCGGCCGTACGGGTCGGCGCTGTTCGTCGTCTTCGGTGTGGTGGGTGTGGTCGCCGCCTGTACTCGCGCGCACGCGGGGTGGACCGCGGCATTGCCCACCGTGATCGGTTGCGGCTGTGGGCTGCTGGTGTTGCGGTGGCTGGTCCGGCATGCCGATGCGGTGGTGGTCTCCGACGGCGAGAAGCCCGCTGTACCGGTGGAATCGGCGCGACGGGGGCGGCGGCGGTTCCTCGGCGAGCTGGCCGGGGTAGGGGCGCTGGCGCTGGCCGGCGGGGTGGCCGGGCGGCTGCTCGCGCTGCGGGCCGGTGACGTGTCCGGTGATCGGGCGGCGGTGCGGCTGCCCGCGCCGGCCGAACCCGCGGCGCCGGTGCCCGCGGCCGTCGAGGCGCCGGTGCCGGGGCTGCCCTCGTTCGTCACCTCGAATTCCGGCTTCTACCGGGTGGATACGGCGCTGAGCGTGCCGCAGCTGTCGACCGGCGACTGGATGTTGCGTATCCACGGCATGGTCGACCGTGAGATCACGCTGTCCTACGCGGATCTGGCCGCGCGGCGGCCGATCGAACGGGTGATGACCATGACCTGTGTGTCGAATCCCGTCGGCGGCAACCTGATCGGCACCGCGCGGTGGCTCGGGTATCGGGTCGCGGATCTGCTGGCGGAGGCGGGGGTGCGGCCGGGCGCGGATATGGTGCTGTCCACCAGTGTCGACGACTTCACCGCCGGAACTCCGTTGGCGGCGTTGACCGATGGGCGCGATGCGATGCTGGCGATCGGGATGAACGGCGAACCGCTGCCGGTGCCGCACGGGTTTCCGGCGCGGCTGGTGGTGCCGGGGTTGTACGGATATCTGTCGGCCACCAAATGGGTGGTCGATCTGGAAGTGACGAGATTCGATCGGGCCCGGGGGTATTGGGCCCGGCGCGGCTGGGCCGTGTCGGGGCCGATCAAGACCGAGGCCAGGATCGATGTCCCGAAATCGGCGGCGGCGCTGGCACCGGGGCCGGTCGCGGTCGCCGGGATCGCCTGGGCGCAGCATCGCGGCGTGACGGCCGTCGAGGTCCAGATCGACGACGGGGACTGGAAACCCGCCGAGCTGTCGGCCGAGTACTCGATCGACACCTGGCGGCAGTGGGTCTACCGATGGGACGCCACACCGGGGAAGCACACGGTCCGTGCGCGCGCCACCGACGGCACCGGCGTCGTGCAGACCGCCGAGAACCGGGGGACCGTGCCCGACGGGGCCTCCGGCTACCCGGCGATCTCGGTGCGGGTCGGGTAGCCGCGCAGGCTATCGGCGGCGCCGCCGACCGGCGAACGCCACCACCAGGCCGACCACCACCACGATCAGGCCGATGACGGCCCAGATCGACTGGCCGTTCATACCACCGGTCTGTCCCAGCAGGTTCAGGCCCTGGCACGTCCACAACGCGCCCAGCAGTACCAGCACCACTCCGACGACCAACCACACCCAGCGCATTGCCGCTCCTCTGTCTCGGTCGCAAGCAACCTGGCACGCACATCCTGTCACGGAAATCCGTGCTGTCATACCCCTGCCGGACGAACAGGCCGTGACGGGCGGCCGACGCCGAACATCAAGGGCCCTTTCGCTTCCGTGGAGCCTCCGATCGCTCGTCCGTGGCGGATCATCGCCGGTCGCAGGCGGTTTCGCGGCGGCGGGGCGGAAGTGTCACGGGCGCTGTCTGGGTATCACCTGTGAGTCTGCTGTCCGCTGGGTAGACTTTGCCCGCGGGATCGAGGGGAGCAGCGTCATGGGGGATTTCGAGTCCGGCTATCGAGTCGATATCGGTGGCGGCGTCGCCGGCCAGGTGGTGGTCGGCGATCACAATGTCGTCATCCATGCCGAGGGCTCCCGGATCGTCGTACACGAGGGCCCGGCCCCGGCGGTCGAGCGGCGGGTGCGTCCGGTGGGACTGCCGCTGCCCCGCGTCGGGGTCGAGTTGCTGGGCCGGGCCACGGAATTGGCCCTGATGGGGCAGTGGGTCGAGGAGGGCGTCCCGGTCGAGGTCTGTGGTTCGGCGGGGGTCGGCAAGTCGGCGCTGCTGCGCCGGTTCGCGGCCGATCGCGCCGCCGCGGGCAGGGATGTGGTGTTCGTGCACGCCGCCGGGCTGGCCGTGCCCGACCTGTTGCAGGAACTGTTCCAATCCTGTTACGACGCACCG
This sequence comes from Nocardia sp. alder85J, assembly GCF_020176955.2. Taxonomy (GTDB): domain Bacteria; phylum Actinomycetota; class Actinomycetes; order Mycobacteriales; family Mycobacteriaceae; genus Nocardia. Next base: position 56,923 of record NZ_JAIUCZ020000019.1, on the reverse strand, counting down.
GGTTATCTGCCGGATCCGCTCCGGTTGCGGCGGCTGATGGGCTCCGTCCGGGCGCTGGTGGTGGTGGACGACTTCGAGGGTGGCGCCGACGATCTCGCGCAGTTGACCGATGCGGTGCCGTCGAGCGATCTGGTGGTGTCGACCCGGCGGCGGATCGCGTGGACCCAGGCGCGATCACTGGAATTGCAGGGTCTCGACGAACATTACGCACTGGTCCTGCTCACCCGGGAGCTCGGACATCGGCCCGACGGTGACGAGGCGGCGGTGGGGCGGTTGTGGCGGGCGGCGTCCGGTCGCCCCCGGGCGCTGATCCAGGCCGCCGCCTGGCTGCGCACCGGCGGCGCCGCGACCGCGCTGGCCGACCCGGCGATCGTGCAGCGCACCATGATCGCCGGGCTCGACGAGCGCGCGCACCGCGTCCTGGGTGCGTTGCGGGCGGTGGCGGGGCTGCCGGTGCCGATCGGCCTGTGCCGGGTCCTGACCGGCGACGCCGACGCCGAGACGGTGCTGACCGAGCTGACGGCGCTGGGCCTGGTGGACGGTTCGGACGCGGGATTCGCGCTGGCCGCCGATCCGGCGCCGGCGACCGCGCAGTCGGCGACACCGGCCGATTACGCGGGGGCGCTGCTGGATTGGGTCACCCGCAGCGCGAAGCCCGCCGATATCGTGGCGGCCGGGCCGATCGTGGTCCGGGTGCTCGGCGCGGCAGTCGAATCCGGCGATCAGGAGTCCGCCTGTGCTCTGGCGCGCAAGGTTTCGCCCGTGTTCGGGTTCGCGCTGCGCTGGAGCACCTGGCACAGCGTGCTGAAGCTGGGCGAACAGGCCGCCCTCGCAACGGGTTCCGCCGGCGACCTCGCCTATTTCCGCCACGAGGACCAGATCCGCGGTCGCGTCCTGTCGACGGCGGTCGCGGTGTCCGCCGCCGGTGCGGGAGCCGCCGGGGGCGTGGGCGTCACGCAGGTCGCGACCGCGCATGCGGCGCACACCGCGGCCACCCATACGACGCGGCAGACCGTGCAATCGGTGTTGTCGGCGCATCCGGTGCTCATCGGATCGGCCGCGGCGGTGGTCGTGGCGGCCGGTGTCGCGGGCGCCGCGATCGTGGCCGGTCAGCCCTCGCCGGTCGATTCGCAGGCACCCCTCACCACGGTCCTGGCCCTGGACACCACCACGGTGGTGGTCACCACGCCGATCGCTGCGATCCCGAGCAGCAGCACCTCGGCCTCGGTGAAGGCGCCGCCGATCGCGGGGCCGAGAAATGTGCCGAATCCCGGTGGGGGAGAAGCCGGTGGCAGTGGCGGGTCCTGCCCGCCGATCACCGACAGCCAGGACTTCGGCACCGTCACGCTCGGCGCGGCGGTCCCCAGGAGCGTGTCGTTCACACAACTGGCCTGCGACGACATCTCGGCCGCGCACGTCCAGGGCAGTCCGGCGTTCACCGCCGCGCCCACGTCCTGCCCGCCGAAAAGCGATGGGACGTGCGTCTTCCAGGTGACCTTCCGGCCGACCGCCCCCGGTACGTACCAGGCCACGCTCATCGTCCCCGACGTCTTCGGCAACCAGCAGGATGTGACGATCGCGCTGACCGGACAGGCCACGACCGGTTCCGCCGGGCCGAGCTCGGGCCCGACCGGCGGGTCCACCGGCCCGGCACCGGGTTCGACCGGGCCGACCCCCGGTTCGACGGGGCCGACTCCGGGATCCACCGGCCCCACCCCCGGTCCGGCCGGGCCGGCCCCCGGGTCCACCGGCCCGACGCCGGCGCCGATCACCCATGCCGCCACCGCGGCGCCGTCCACGCCGGCCGCGTCCACCACGCCCTGAGCGAGTCGGCTCCGATGTGCCGGTGGTGTAACGGGTTTCCTCACCAGCTGATCGGACGAAGCGAGGCCACAGACCGTCCGGCCGGGCCCTCGGCACGGATCGCGGGCAGGCTCAGGCGAGGCCGAGGACGCGCATGGCGGCCGCGCGGATCGAGTGGCGCTGCCGAGGCGTTCTGCCGGTACGCATTGCGGGGCCCTTCACAGGTGCCGACGCATCACATGAGCCGTATCTCCGATACGACGTCGAACCCCAGGAAGCGCCGATGGGTGTGGGTGAGCTGTGCGCAGACTGTCGATCGCCGGTAACCGTCCGGTTATCCGGTGGCCGCGTCCATCGGGATCTCCCAGGGAGCGCCGCACAGCGCGAGACCGCTGCGGGCGCGGGCGTGCTGGGCCTCGTTCCCGGTCAGCAGGGCCAGGTCGGCAGCGGCGGTGAAGGCTGCCAGCGCCTGCCCGGTGTCGCCGCCTTCGTGCAGGAAGAAGCCGAACTCGGTGAGGACCTCGGCTTCGCCGCGGCGATCACCCAATTCACGGAACGCGGTGAGCGCTTCCTCGAATCGCTCGTGGGCCTCGGCGCGTTCGCCGCACGTCCGGTAGCTCACGGCGAGATTGAGCAACACGATGGCTTCGCCGTTGCGGCTGCCGATCTCGCGGTGGATGGCCAGAGCCTGACGGAACAGGGCGAGCGCCTCGCGGTACTGGTGGGTGCGGTGGCGGACGATACCCAGATTGGTGAGCACACTGGCCTCACCCGGCCGGTTGCCGATGTCCCGGTAGAGGGCGAGCGTCTCCAGATAGAAGTACGGCACGTCGGCGTCGTACTCCGTGAGCCAGCGGCCGATGCCGAGATTGTCGAGCCCGGTGGAGTCCTCACCGGTCAGCTCGGCCATCCGGCGGTAGCGGGTCAGGGCGGTCCGGAAGTACTCCATGGCGGTGGCGCGGTGGCCGAGCAGCCACACTGTGATCGCCAGATTGATCAGGGTCGTGGCCTCACCACCCGGATCACCGAGAGCGTGGTGGCCGGCCAGCGCCTCCGAGAGCACCTCGCGTGCGCCGATGCGGTCGCCGTCGCGCCAGCTCGCGATGCCGATATTGGTCAGCATGCTCGCTTCCCCGCGGCGGTCGCCGATCTCGCGGTACCGGGCCAGCGCCGCCCGATATCCGGCGCCCGCATCGGTGAATTCGCCTGTGACCTGGGATATCCGGGCCAGGTTGGCCAGTGCCGTGGCGATGCCGAAGCCGTCGTTCAGGTGTTGTGCGAGGTCGTGGGTGCGCTGGAACAGCTGCCGCGCCAGCGGCCACGGCCCGTCGCGTTCCAGCAGTCCCGCCAGCACCTCGATCAACTCGATCGCGCGCGCCGGGTCGTGACCGCTCGCGTGGTCCGCGCAGGACAACAGGTTGGCGCGTTCGAGGCGCAGCCAGCCGACCGCCGCCGCCTGGTCGGCGAATTCCCGGACCGGCGCCGGGTCGGTCCCCGCCACGTCGATGCGGGCCGGTGGCCGCGGCGGTGGTGACAGCCGCCGGTCGGCGCCCGCGCCGGTGGCACGGTAGTAGTCCAGCAGCCGGTGCAGGGCGCGCCGATTGTCCGCAGGCGGATCCGCCTCGGCGAGTTCGCGGCCGAACTCGCGGATCAGATCGTGCAGCCGGTAGCGGCCCGGTGCGGTCTCCTGCACCAGATTGTCGGTGTACAGCGCATCCAGTTCACGCCGGCTCTCGGCCGTCGGCAGGTCCGTGAGCGCACCCGCGGCCCAGGCGTCCAGATCGGCGCCGGGATGCAGGCTCATGCGGCGCAGCAGCAGCCGGCGACCGGGCGGCAGGTCGGCATACGAGGTGGTGAAGGCCGCGCGCACGGCCCGATCCCCGGCCTGCAACTCGCCGAGCCGGTGCCGGGCGGCGGCGAGCTCCGTAGCGAGATCGGTGACACTCCAGGCCCGGTGGTGGGCGAGGCGGCCCGCCAGCAGCACGATCGCCAGCGGCAGCTGCCCGCACAGCCGGGTGAGGGTGGCGACCGCGTCGGCCTCCGGGCCGGCCGCGGCCCGGCCCGCGGCGACCCGGAACAGGTCCGCCGCCTCGGCCGGATCCAGGCTGCCCAGCGAAATCGGCACGGCGCCATCGAGATCCATCATCCGGCGGCGGCTGGTGATCAGGGCCGAGCAGTGCGGTCCGGCCGGGATCAGCGGTTCCACCTGCGCGGCGTCGCGGGCGTCGTCGAGGATCAGCAGCACCCGGCGGCTCGCGGCCCAGCCCTGCCACAGATCGCGGCGGCCCTCGACCGTCGGCGGGATGTGCGCGGGATCGATGCCGAGATTGCCCAGCAGCGTCCCCAGCGCGTCGAAGGCGGTGACGACCGGCCGCCCGGGAGTGTGGGCGTCGAGCGCGACGAAGAACCGGCCGTCCGGGAAACGATCCGCCAGCAGATGCGCCGCGCGGGTGGCCAGGGCTGTCTTGCCGGCGCCGGCCATGCCGTCGACGGTGTGGACCGGCGCACCGCTCGCGGCCTCCATCGCGCGCAAGATCGCGGCCAATTCCCGTTCGCGGCCGACGAATACGCCGACATCGCGGCGCAGCACCGTGTTCACCGCGGGCCGGGGCCGGCCGCCGCCGGTATCGGGCTCCGCGCGTGCGGCGTCCCAGCACTGTATCCATGCCGAGCGCCGCACCAATTCGGCCGCGACGGCACCGGATCTCGCGGTGGCCAGGTCGACGAGGGTCAGCAGCACCGGCTCGAAGGTCTCGAAGCGGGCGGGGACGTTGCGCCCGGCCCGCCAATCGCTGATGCGCTGCACCGGTACACCGCTGTGCCGCCCGGCCGGCCGCGCGGCTCGCGCTCGCTCGTCGGCGGCGGCCGCGACCCGATGCAACGGTGGATTACCGGCCGCGGCATACAGTTCCGTCAAACGGGCAGCGAACACGGCACGCGCGGAAGCGATCTCGCCTCGCCGCTCCGGCACGGAGTTCGTTGCCATCTTGAAAGGTTACCGGTGCCAACCGTACCGGTGACAGTCCTAGCGGCCGGTCCGATCGGTGGGTATCCATTGGTCGGCGGTCTCGCCGGTGGTGAGGAAGATGGTACGGCGGCCCACCTCCACCGCGTTGTCGGCGAAGCGTTCGTAGTAGCGGCCGAGCAGGGTGATGTCGACGGCGGTGGTGATGCCGTAGGCCCAGTCCGGGTCCAGCACGGTGGCCAGCAGCTGTTCGTGCAGCCGGTCGACGGTGTCGTCCTGCCCGTCGAGACCCGCGGCGGCCTCCGGATCGCCGGAGGCCAGGGCGGCGGCGGCGCTGTCGGCGATCGCGACGGCGGCGGCGCCGAGCCCCGCGATCACCGGCCGGGCCGGATCCGGCACCACGAATTCGGGGTGGCGGCGGCGGGCCGCGGCGGCGATGTGGGTGGCGAGTGCGGCCATGCGTTTCAGATTGCCGGTCAGCTGGATCGCGGTGACCACCTGCCGCAGTTCGCCGGCGACGGGCGCCTGTAGGGCGAGCAGCCGCACCGCCTCCCGCTCGGCGTCCTGGTGCATGACGTCGATCTCCTGGCCGAGGTCTATCGCGGCCTCGGACTTCTGCAGGTCGGCGGTCAGCAGCGCATCGGTGGCAGCGGCGACGACATCCCGGTCGCGCAGGCACATCGCATGCAACAAATCGGCGAGGGCCTGCAGGTTCTCGTGATACTGGGTCCGCACACCCCATTCAATCCCATCCGGCCGTTGCGCGCCCGGTGGCCGAACGGAAGTGTTCCGTTTCCCGTCGGTTCATCCAAGATCGTTGCTGGTCAACGGGATCGGACCGATCGGTCCGGTGCCGTCGTTTCCCGGCGGTGGAAACAGTCGGTGCGGGTATTCCGACACCCGCGCGCATGCCGATCGAAGCCGCGACTGTCCGATTACCCTGGGTGCGCCGCGTCGCCGTCCCGGAAGGTCCTCATGCCGAGCAGTGCTCCCGATACCGACAGCGCCTTCGATCGTGTGATCGCGGGGGCCGACGCGCCGATGTGGATCGTCACCACGGTCGCGGACGGGAACCGGGCGGGTTGCCTGGTCGGCTTCGGGACGCAGGCGAGTATCGAGCCGCGGCGGTTCCTGGCCTGCCTGTCGAAGGAGAACCACACCTATCGGGTGGCGTTGCGGGCCGGTCATCTGGCGGTCCATCTGCTCGGTACGGACGCGGTGGCGCTGGCCCAGTTGTTCGGTGCCGAAACCGGTTCGGAGATGGACAAATTCGAGCACTGCGAGTGGCGGGAGGGGCCGCACGGGCTGCCGATCCTCGCCACCGCGACCGGCTGGTTCACCGGTGAGATCCTGCGGCGCGACGATTTCGGGGACCATGTGGGTTTCCTGCTGCGGCCGACCGCGGCGCAGGAACCGGCGGCGGATGCGCCGGCCCTGCGACTGCGAGCCGTGGCGGAGCTCACGGCGGGTCACCGGCCGTGAGCGCCGCCGATCAGACGGCCGGCAGTGGCCGGACGGTCAGCTGGTAGTCTTCGCGGATCCGGCCGTCGGCATCGAGGACCAGGAAAACGCGTGCGGCCCAGGCGATCTCGTGGGTCGTCGGATCGACCAGCTGGATGGTGCAGGTGACGATGTCGCCGTGGCGGCGGACATCGTCGGCGTGGGTGGCGAGATACTTTCCGCTGCCCACGAATTCGGAGTAGGCGTGGGCGACCCGTCGATCGAGTTCGTCGGGTCCGGTGAACCTGCTGCCCTCGACGTACTCGACGCCGTCGGCGGTCCACAGTTCGGCGACGGCCACGCGTCGGGCCGCCGCATCGGGCTCGTTCCACACGGCGGTGTAGCGGTCGGCGATGACGATGGTGTCGGTGGGGCTGGTGGTGGTCATGGCGGAATCCTTTCCGCGGCCCGGCGGGTCGCTGTCACCACGTTCGCGGCTGCCGTCACCGGACGGTCAACCGGAATTCCGGGCGGGACTCTCCTGTAGGGGGAGGCCCGAGAATGGCAGGCATGACCGCCTACCTGTCCATCGGCGACTTCTCCCGGGCCAGCCACCTCACCGTCAAGACGCTGCGGCACTACCACCGGATCGGCCTGCTGGCGCCGGCGGCGGTCGACCCGCACACCGGCTATCGGCGCTACACCACCGATCAATTGGCCGTCGCCCAGGTGGTGCGGCGGTTCCGGCGGCTGGACATGCCGTTGGAGGAGATCCAGGCGGTGCTCGCGACACCCGATCCGTACACCCGCAACGAGCGGATCGTGGCGCATCTGGACCGGCTACAGGAACAACTCGGCCGCACCCAGCGGGCCGTCGACGAACTGCGTGATCTGCTGGCGCCCGGCACATCCGGCGACGACGCCGTCGAATTGCGTTCCGTGCCCGAGGTGTCCGGCGCCGGGATCACCGAGATCGTCGCCGCCGCCGACAGTGCCGCCTGGTTGCAGGGCGCGCTCGGCGAGTTGCACGCGACGGTGGCCGCACAGCGGATGACCGCCACGGGCCCGGCGGGTGGGATCTACGCCGACGAGGTGTTCACCGAACATCGTGGCACAGCAACGGTTTTCGTCCCGTGCGCGGAGGCGGTGCACCCCGTCGGCCGGGTGCGTCCGGTCACCGTGCCCGCGGCCGAACTGGCGATCGGCGTACACCGCGGGGCTCCGGACGGCGCCGATCGCGCCTACGCGGCCCTCGCGGGTTACGTGGCCCGGCACACCCTCGGCATCCCCGGACCCATCCGCGAGTACTACCTGGTCGGTCTGCGCGACACCGCCGATACGGCGAAGTGGCGCACCGAGATCGGCTGGCCGGTATTCCTCACCGGCGTGGACGGGCGCTGAACCGCCCGCCCGCGGTGGTCCGGTGGTGGATGCCGGAACCGGTCGGCACGGCATCCCACAGCGCCGAGTCGATGGTGTCGGCCGCGGCGATCGTCATGGTTGCCCTGTGCGGTGGCGGTGCCCGCGCCGGTGTCGTCGGCGTCGGTGCTGTGGCCGGACGCGGCAGCCAATCCGATCGCGGTGCGGCACGCCGTGGTCGAGCGGGCCCTCGACGAGGCCGGGCTGGACCGAACCTTCGTCCGGCCGGGCTATTTCGCGACGAACGCGCTGCGCTGGTCGTCGATCCGGACCGATCGCGTGCTGCGCACCGCGTTCCCGGACGCCACCAGTTCCCCGGTGCACGAACGGGATATCGCCGGTGTCGCGGTGCGGGCGCTGCTGGACGACGCGCATCGCGGCGCGGCCTACCCGGTGCTCGGCGCGGGCCCGGTGACCGTGCGCGACCAGGTGGCCGCGATCGCCGCCGCACTCGGCGAGCCGGTGCGGCTCGAGCAGGTCGACATCGATACCTATCGTGCCGAGCAGCTCACCCAACTGCCCGCCGCCCTGGTCGACCGGCTGCTCGCGACGCAGGGCACGGTGCCGGGACTGCCCGCCGAACGGGATGTCGATGCGACCCTCGAGGTGCTGGGCCGCCCCGCGGCGACCTTCGACAGCTGGGCCCGCGACCACGCCGCCGACTTCCGCTGAGCCACAGCCGCTGTGTCGTGGCTCTGGCCCGGCCGTTCGCCCGGGAGCGGTGCGTCACGAAGTTTCGCGCGGTCGGCGCGCGGCATGGTCGAATCCGGGGAGGTGCTCGCTCGAGCGCCGTGCCTGCCGAAGGGATTGCTCCGATGACCGGCCTGCTCGCCGCCGCCACGTCCGCCTCCGACAAACGTGCCGCCTTCCGGGCTGGACTCGGCTCCGGCCGGATCCAGCGGTTTCCCGGCGCCTTCAATCCGTTGGTGGCCAGGCTGATCCAGGAGATCGGTTTCGAGGGGGTGTACGTCTCCGGGGCGATGATGTCCGCGGAGTTGGCGCTGCCGGATATCGGGCTGACCACGCTCACCGAGATCGCCCAGCGTGGTGGGCAGATCGCCCGGGTCACCGATCTGCCGGTGCTGATCGACGCGGACACCGGTTTCGGTGAGCCGATGAATGCCGCGCGCACGGTGACCCTGCTGGAGGATGCCGGCATCGCGGGCTGTCACGTGGAGGATCAGGTGAATCCGAAGCGCTGCGGGCACCTCGCAGGCAAGGCCGTGGTGCCGGTCGACGAGATGGTGCGGCGAGTGCGCGCGGCCGTCACTGCGCGCCGGGACCCGAACTTCGTGGTCTGCGCTCGCACCGACGCCGCCGATATCGAGGGCATCGATGCCGCGGTGGCGCGGGCGCTGGCGTATGTCGACGCCGGGGCCGATCTGATCTTCGTCGAGGCGCTGCGCACCCGCGCCGAATTCGAGCGGTTCCGGGCGGCGGTCCCGGTTCCGTTGCTGGCCAACATGACCGAGTTCGGCAAGTCGGAGCTGATCCCGGCGGCCACGCTGGAGGCCATGGGCTACAACGCGGTCATCTATCCGCTCACCACGCTGCGGCTGGCGCTGGGGGCCGCGGAGCGCGGACTGCGCGAAATGTTCGCGCAGGGTACGCAATCGGAGCTCATCGATCGGATGTCGTCGCGCGGCCGGCTGGAAGAGCTGGTGCAGTACGACCGGTACGGCGAATTCGATTCCGCGGTACTGGACTTCAGCCTCGGCAGGAGCCGGTGAGGACGGAGCCCCCGGCCCCGGCCGCCGATCCTCCACGCGGAGTGCGGCTTCGGCGCTGCAACGCCATCGGCGGGGGTGCGGAGCAACGAGATCCCGGAACGGATCATGTTCGAAACCACAGGAATCCGGAAGAATCTCGACTTTTCGGGCGGCCCGGCCTATTATTTGTCTGGGTTCGACATCGAGGTCTTCACTCCGATATTCGTGATGAGCCGTATCATCGGCGGATCACCCACAGCATCGTGCCGGGTAGATCCGATCGCCGATGCGTCCACTGAGCGAATGTATCGGTGTGTCACAGCGTTCTGTCGTCGCCTGACCACACCCGGTTCTCGACTGCATTCTTCGAACGGCCCGCACTCCCGTGCGGGCCGTTGACGTTTCCGGTGTGGAACACCCCGCCCACTGTGATGAGACGAGGTAGATCAGACATGTTCGGTAAAGTGCTGGTGGCAAATCGCGGCGAAATTGCGATCCGAGCCTTTCGCGCCGCCTACGAGCTGGGTATCGGCACCGTCGCGGTGTTCCCGTACGAGGATCGCTACTCCTCGCATCGGTTGAAGGCCGACGAGTCGTACCAGATCGGCACCGTGGGCCACCCGGTCCGGGCGTACCTGACCGTCTCCGAGATCATCGCCGCCGCACGGCATTCCGGTGCCGATGCGATTTATCCGGGGTATGGGTTCTTGTCGGAGAATCCGGATCTGGCGGCGGCGTGTGTGGAGGCGGGGATCACGTTCATCGGTCCGTCGGCGTCGGTGCTGGAGTTGACGGGGAACAAGGCGCGGGCGATCGCGGCGGCGCGGGTAGCGGGGTTGCCGGTGCTGGATTCTTGTGCGCCGTCGGCGGTGGTGGGGGAGTTGCTGGTGGCGTCGGAGGGGTTGGAGTTCCCGGTGTTCGTGAAGGCCGTCGCGGGTGGTGGTGGTCGGGGGATGCGGCGGGTGTCTGATCGTGGGCATTTGCGGGAGTCGGTGGAGGCGGCGATGCGGGAGGCGGAGTCGGCGTTCGGGGATCCGACGGTGTTCCTGGAGCGGGCGGTGGTGAATCCGCGGCATGTCGAGGTGCAGATCCTGGCCGATGGTCGGGGGAATGTGATGCATTTGTTCGAGCGGGATTGTTCGTTGCAGCGGCGGCATCAGAAGGTGATCGAGTTGGCGCCGGCGCCGAATCTGGATCCGGTGGTGCGGGATCGGATGTGTGCGGATGCGGTGGCGTTTGCGCGTGAGATCGGTTACAGCTGTGCGGGTACGGTGGAGTTTTTGCTGGATGAGCGTGGGAATCATGTGTTCATCGAGATGAATCCGCGGATTCAGGTGGAGCATACGGTGACCGAGGAGATCACCGATGTGGATTTGGTGCAGGCGCAGATGCGGATCGCGGCGGGGGAGTCGCTTTCGGATCTGGGGTTGAGTCAGGAGTCGGTGCGGATTCGGGGTGCGGCGTTGCAGTGCCGGATCACGACGGAGGATCCGGCGAACGGGTTCCGTCCTGATACCGGCCGGATCACCGGGTACCGCAGCCCCGGCGGCGCGGGTGTGCGGCTGGACGGCGGGGCCAATGTCGGTGCGGAGGTCGGCCCGCATTTCGACTCGATGCTGGTGAAGCTGACCTGTCGTGGTCGTGATTTTGCCACCGCGGTGGCGCGGGCGCGCCGCGCGGTCACCGAATTTCGCATCCGTGGCTTGTCGACCAATATCGGCTTCCTGCAAGCGGTGCTGGACGACCCGGACTTCCGAGCCGGGCGGATCACCACCTCCTTCATCGACGACCGGCCCGAGTTGCTCACCCGCCACACCTCGGCCGACCGTGCCTCGAAAATCCTCAGCTATCTGGCGGATATGACCGTGAACAAGCCGCACGGCGAGCGTCCGTCGGCGGTGTATCCGCACGATAAACTCCCCGCGATCGACCTGACCACCGCCGCCCCGGCCGGTTCGAAACAGCGACTACAGGAGTTGGGGCCCACGGGTTTTGCGCGTGCGTTGCGTGCGCAGGATGCGGTGGCGGTGACGGATACGACGTTTCGTGATGCGCATCAGTCGTTGTTGGCGACGCGGGTGCGGACGAATGGGTTGTTGCAGGTGGCTGGGCATGTGGCGCGGTTGACGCCGGGGTTGTTGTCGTTGGAGTGCTGGGGTGGGGCGACTTATGATGTGGCGTTGCGGTTTTTGTTCGAGGATCCGTGGGAGCGGTTGGCGGCGTTGCGGGAGGCGGTGCCGAATATTTGTTTGCAGATGTTGTTGCGGGGTCGTAATACTGTGGGGTATACGCCGTATCCGGAGCAGGTGACGCGGGCGTTTGTCCGGGAGGCTACCGGTACGGGGGTCGATATTTTCCGGATCTTCGATGCGTTGAACAATGTGGATCAGATGCGTCCGGCGATCGATGCGGTGCTGGAGACGGGTACGGCGGTGGCGGAGGTGGCGTTGTCGTATACCGGTGATCTGTCGGATCCGGGTGAGGATCTGTATACGCTCGACTATTACCTGAAGCTGGCGGAGCAGGTGGTGGATGCGGGTGCGCATGTGCTGGCGATCAAGGATATGGCGGGGTTGTTGCGGGTTCCGGCGGCGCATGCGCTGGTGACGGCGTTGCGCCGGAATTTCGATGTGCCGGTGCATGTGCATACTCATGACACGCCTGGTGGTCAATTGGCGGCGTATGTGGCGGCGTGGCAGGCGGGTGCGGATGCTGTCGATGGTGCCAGTGCGCCGATGGCGGGGACGACCAGTCAGCCGGCGTTGTCGGCGATTGTGGCCGCGGCGGCGCATTCTCGGTTCGATACGGGCTTGGATTTGCAGGGTGTGTGTGATCTGGAGCCGTATTGGGAGGCGTTGCGGAGGGTGTATGGCCCGTTCGAGTCGGGTTTGCCGGGTCCGACGGGCCGGGTGTATCGGCATGAGATTCCTGGTGGTCAGTTGTCGAATTTGCGGCAGCAGGCGATCGCGTTGGGGCTTGGTGACCGGTTCGAGGAGGTGGAGGCGAAGTATGCGGCGGCGGATAGGTTGCTGGGCCGGTTGGTGAAGGTGACGCCGTCGTCGAAGGTGGTGGGTGATCTGGCGTTGTCGTTGGTGGGTAGTGGTGTGGATATCGGGGATTTCGCGGCGGAGCCTGCGCGGTTCGATATTCCGGATTCGGTGATCGGTTTCCTGCGTGGTGAGCTCGGTACTCCGGCGGGTGGGTGGCCGGAGCCGTTCCGGACTCGTGCGCTGGAAGGACGCGGCCCCGCCAAACCAGAAACGACCCTCACCACCGAAGACGCCACGGCCCTGGAATACTCGTCCCTGAAGCGCAGAGAAACCTTGAACCGCTTGCTGTTCCCCGGCCCCACCGCCGAATTCCTCACGCACCGCGAGAAGTTCGGTGACACTTCGGGTCTGTCGGCGAATCAGTTCTTCTACGGTCTGCGTCACGGTGAGGAGCATCGTGTCCAGCTGGAGAAGGGTGTGACGCTACTGATCGGCCTGGAAGCCATCTCCGAACCCGACGACCACGGCATGCGCACCGTCACCTGCCTGCTCAACGGCCAGATCCGCCAGGTCGTGGTGCGCGACCGAGCCATCCGCAGCCAGCTCCCGGCCGCCGAGAAGGCCGACCCCGCCGACCCCCGGCACCTGGCCGTCCCGTTCACCGGAGTGGTCACCGTGACCGTCACCGTCGGCGACCGCGTCGCCGCGGGCGACACCGTCGCCACCATCGAGGCCATGAAGATGGAGGCCGCCATCACCGCTCCGCGCGCCGGGACCATCGACCGGATCGCGATCGGCGCCACCCACGAGGTCGACGGCGGTGACCTGCTGCTGGTGATCGCCGACTGAACCACATTCGTGGGCCCCGTCGCGGCGGGGCCCACGAATGCGCTCTCACTCCCGCCGCACCGCCGCGGCCGCCGCCACCAGATTGCGCAGCGACGCCACCACCTCCGTGGCGCCTCGGGTCTTCAACCCGCAATCCGGGTTGACCCACAGTCGTTGCGCCGGAACCGCTTTCAACGCCAGCCGCAACGACGACGCGATCTCCGCCACACTCGGCACGCGCGGCGAGTGGATGTCGTACACACCCGGTCCGACCCCGAGATCGAACCCGACCGCGTTGAGGTCGTCCAGCACCTCCATGTGCGACCGCGCCGCCTCGATCGAGGTGACGTCGGCATCGAGTTCGGCGATGGCGCCGATGATCTCACCGAATTCCGAGTAGCACAGATGGGTGTGCACCTGCGTGGCGTCCGCGACCCCCGAGGTCGCCAGCCGGAACGCCGCCACCGCCCACGCCAGATATCCGGCCTGGTCGGCCCGCCGCAGCGGCAGCAGTTCCCGCAGCGCCGGCTCATCCACCTGGATGATCGGCGTCCCGGCCGCCTCCAGATCGATCGTCTCGTCCCGGATGGCCAGCGCGAGTTGGCGCGCGGTCTCGGCCGGCGGCTGGTCGTCGCGGACGAAGGACCAGGCCAGGATGGTGACCGGCCCGGTGAGCATGCCCTTCACCGGCTTCGGCGTCAGCGATTGCGCGTAGGTGATCCAGTCCACGGTCATCGGCGCGGGCCGGACGATGTCGCCGAACAGGATCGGCGGGCGCACACAGCGCGTGCCGTAGGACTGCACCCAGCCCTCGGCGGTCGCCGCGAATCCGTCCAGTTGCTCGGCGAAGTACTGCACCATGTCGTTGCGTTCGGGCTCGCCGTGCACCAGCACGTCCAGCCCGATCTCCTCCTGGAGCGCGACCATCTCGGCGATCTCCGCGCGCATCCGCTCGTCGTACTCCGCCGTGCCGATCTCGCCGCGCCGCAGCGCGGCTCGTGCCAGCCGGATGCGAGAGGTCTGCGGATACGAGCCGATGGTGGTCGTCGGCAGTAGCGGCAGGCCCAGTCGTCGCGACTGCACCGCGCGCCGCTCCTCGGCGGGGGCCCGGCCGAGGTCGGCCGCGTCCAGGCCGGCCAGCCGCGCCCGCACCCGTTCGACGTGCAGGCGGGGATCGGTGCGGCGATCCCGCACCGCGGTCCGCGCGGCCCCGAGCTGCTCGGCGACACCGTCCTGCCCCTCGTGCAGGGCGGTGGCGAGCAGCCGGATCTCGGCGATCTTCTCCGCACCGAACGCCAGCCACGACCGCAGCCGGGGTTCCAGGTCGGGCTCGGCGGCGAGACCGTACGGAACATGCAGCAGCGAACACGAACTCGACACCGCCACGGGCACTCCCGCAGCGCGCAGCTCGGTCAGCCGGGCCAGCGCCGGATCGGGATCGATGCGCCACACGTTGTGCCCGTCGACGACACCAGCGACCAGCAGGGTGCCGGTCAGCGTCCGGGCAGTCGGCAGATCGGCGTCGCCACCGGCCACCAGATCGACCGCGATGCCCTCGACGCCGGTCCCGGCCAGCACCGGCAACGCGGTACCCAGCCGCCCGAAATAGCTCGCGACCAGGATGGAAGGCCGTGACGTGGCCGCCGCCAGCGTGCGGTACGCGGTCTCCACCGCGGCCAGTTCCGGCGCGGTCAGATCCGTGACCAGCGCCGGCTCGTCCAGTTGCACCCACGACGCACCGGCGGCGGCCAGCAGTTCCAGCAACTGCGTGTAAAGGGGGATGAGGTCACCGACCCGGTCGAGGGCGTCGCTCCCGTCGGTGGTCTTGGCCAGTTTCAGGAAGGTGATCGGCCCGACGACCACCGGCCGGGCCGGCACACCCAGTGCCAGCGCCTCGCGCAGTTCGGCCAGCGGTTTGTCCGGATGCAGCGAGAACCTGGTGTCCGCACCGATTTCCGGCACCAGGTAGTGGTAGTTGGTGGCGAACCATTTGGTCATCTCCAGCGGCGGCACCGTCTCGGTGCCGCGCGCGGCGGCGAAGTAACGGTCCAGTTCGTCCGCGATGCCCTGGACGCGCTGCGGCAGGGCCCCGAGCAGCACCGCGGTGTCCAGTACGTGGTCGTAGTAGGAGAAGGTGCCCACCGGCACCGAATCCAGCCCGGCGTCGCGCATCGCCGTCAGCTGCGCGGTCCGCAGTCCGGCCGCCACGCGATGCAACTCGGCCGCGTCGAGGCGCCCGCCCCAATACGATTCGACGGCCCGCTTGAGCTGCCGGCGCGGGCCGATGCGCGGTGCGCCGAGCACCGTCGCGGTGAAGGTTCTGTCAGCGTTCAGCACTGTTGTGCTCCATCGTCAGCAGGGGAAGGACCGCCACCCATCGAGCGCACACTGAAACCGCCGCGGCCACGTCGCGGCTCCCTTCGGCGTACCACCCTGTCCACGGGGTGACGACCGCCGGATACGGCGTATCCGGCGCAACCGGCAGGTCTTCGGACTCACGGGCACCGCCCCCGCAGGGACGACCCCGACATCGATCGGTCGAGGCTGGTCCTACCGGCCGTCGCTTCCCGGGCGGTTGCCCAGTGCCTATGACGGCTGTCGTTCCCGTTCACCGCTGCGGGACAGTCCCGGATTCCCACCGGGTTCCCTCTCACCCGCGCCCGGGACGAATCCGCGGCCGCAGGCTTCGACGCCGCGCGGTGGGTTCGGGGCTCCTCAGCTCCACCACGGGCGAACCAGCTGCGCCGTCCAGCATACGAGGCGCGATCGCACGCCCGGGTCCCGGCCGCGTTCATCCTTCGGTGCCGAATTCGGCGCTGGTCGCGGCGGCGCCCACGAGGGGCCGCGCCGGCTGAGGCGTCCGCGCTGCCGCCACTACCGGCCGCACCCGGCACGGGCCGGGAGCCGCTGGGCCTCACGGTGTTTCGGCGGAGGTCTCGCTGTCGTCCGAGCCGGACGCGGAGCGGCGCAGGCGCGCCGAGGGCACCTGCGTCCGTCCGACCGCCGCGACGGACAGGTAGATCGGTGCGTAGGCCAGGGCACACAGCAGGTTGATCAGCATCGTCCGTCCCCAGGCCCAGCGCTGGGCGGCGGGCCGGTCACGCCGCAGCACGTATCGGCTGAACAGGGCGCTGACGAGGAAGATCATCGGTGGCAGCCACCGGGCCATGGCGGCGGAGTCCAGTTCGACCAGGGCGGCCAGCCCAATCCAGGCCATCGCCGCGCCGCGCCAGCGGTACCAGGGCTCGTCCTCCCCGAGCCCGGCGGTCAGCACGCCGGCCAGGACGGTGGCGGCCGCGACGGCCCGGAACAGTCCGGCCCGGGTCGGGGCGTGCAGCCATCGTTCGATGTTGTGCACGATGCCGATGCCGAACCCCTCGGTCGACCAGTTCACGCCCTTGCCGACCATGCCCAGCACGCTCTGGTCGGAGAGCAGCGCCAGCAGGGCGAGGAGGCCGAGCACACTGGCCAGCAGGCGGTACGGCGCGTCGAGGGCGCGCGGCTGGATGACGGAACGCAGACGGGTGATCATCGCGCCTTCACCGGCGTCACCGTACCCGCCGGTCTGGTGCGGGTCGGGGCGACACGACCGGGTCGCCGGCAGTGTCATCCGGCCGTGGCCATGAGCGCGGCCACCGTGATCGCCGGCTGTGCTGGCCGGGTGTGCGGCACCCGGGCCGATTGGCGAGCGCTGCCGGCGGGGATGTGCCGGGAACCGTTCGAGGTGCAGCCGCCGCCGGAGGCGGTCGACCTCGCGGTCTGGCGCTACGTCACCGCACGCCTACGGCAGCGTCGCCGCGATCACCGGCTGACCGGAAAGCCGTTGCCGCTCAGGGAGTGACGATATTGAAGCTCGGATCCGGTTTGTCCATCACCGATTCCACTTCTTTTCCAGCGCCGGCGGCATCTGCATCATTTCGGCGATCTCGATGCCGGTGTAGCCCTGATTGAGCATGCGCAGCGTCTGGTCGTGGAGGTAGCCGTAGGTGTCGGCATGCAGGGTCAGCCATTCGGTGATCCGGTCGCCGCCCCACATCGGCCAGTGGTGCGAGGTGAACGCGACATCGGTCTCGTGCCCGAACAGGGTGATCGTCTCGTTGAGGTACCGCGCCCAGACGTGCGCGTCGCGGACCAGCGCGCCGCGCAGGGTGAGGATGTTGTGCAGGGTGTGGGTGGCGTTCTCGGCCATGCACAATGCCCGATGCTCGGGGAAGTAGAAGTTCATCTCCGAGGGCGCCTCGGTGCCCGGGGTCATCTGGAAGACGATCCGCACCCCGTCGATCACCTCTTCCTGACCGGTGGCGGTGATGTCCTTGGTCGGCGGGACCAGGGTGACGGTGCCGGTCGAGGTGGTCATGCCCAGGCCCGCGCCGACCTGCCCCTTCGGCCCGCGGGGGAGGGAGCAACCCGATCGTAGCCACGCGGAAACCGGGCCGGTCCGTTCGTGCCGGAGCCGGAGCCGGAACGATATTCGAGCGGGGATGTTCCGTGAGCTGCGGTGCGTCAGCGCCGCGTCCTCCGGCACGTCGGTGAGGACGGTCGGCTGCACCAGGCGGCCGTCGATCGCGTCGGGTCCGCCGAGCAGCGCCCGCCCCGGGCCAGGGCGTCGGTGAGATGCCGGCGGATCACCTCGACCTGCGACGGCATGGTGATCGGCCGATCGGGGCCGCGGTATCGGCGCCCGCGCGCAGCGTGCGGGCCTCGGCGACCAGTAACGCCACGAACTGCTCGTGCACCCGGGAACAACGGCCGGCACTTCCCAAGATCGGGAACAGGGCCCCGGAAACGGCTCGCCGGTGGAGCTAACCTCGGACCATTCGGTCGGTTCGGCCCGCGGCAGCGGATTCAGGAGCGTGCCATGTCCTCGCCTGTCGATGCCCGTCGGCCGACCGCGCCGGACCCGGATCGGATCGGTGAAAAGCCGGATGCGGCAGGAAGATTCGGCGCATACGGCGGGCGGTATGCGCCCGAGGCGCTGATGGCGGCGCTGACCGAGCTGGAAGCGGCCTATCGCCGGGCGCGCGCCGATGCGACCTTCGGCGCCGAGCTCGCCACGCTGCTGCGCGACCGGGTCGGCCGGCCCACCCGGCTGCATCGGGTGCCGGGCTTCGAGCGGGTGCTCGGGGTGCCGGGCGTGCGGGTCTATCTGAAGCGTGAGGACATGGCCCACACCGGGGCCTACAAGATCAACAACGCACTCGGGCAGGGACTGCTCGCCAAGCGGATGGGCAAGACCCGGGTGATCGCCGAAACCGGTGCGGGGCAGCACGGGGTGGCGGTGGCCTCGGTGCGCGCGATGCTCGGCCTGAGCTGTGTGGTCTACATGGGCGAGCACGACATGCGCCGGCAGTCGCTGACCGTGGCGCACATGCGGGCGCTCGGCGCCGAGGTGCGGGGTGTGCGGGCGGGCGGGGGCAAGGTGAAAGGGGCGGTGAGCGAGGCGGTTCGGGACTGGGTCTCGGCCACCGACACCTCGCACTTCCTGTTCGGCACGGTGACCGGGCCCGCGCCGTATCCGGCGATGGTGCGGGACTTCCAGGCCGTGATCGGCGTGGAGGCCCGGCGGCAGCTGCTCGCGGCCGAGGGGCGGCTGCCCGACCGGGTGGTGGCGTGCGTGGGCGGCGGCAGCAATGCGCTCGGGTTGTTCCATGCCTTTCTCGGTGATCCGGAGGTCGCGCTGATCGGCGTCGAGGCCGCGGGGCGCGGGATCGAAACCGGGCAGCACGCCGCCACCTGCACCGCGGGTGCGCCCGGTGAACTCGATGGCTCGTTCAGCTATCTGTTGCAGGACGCCGACGGCCAGGTGTCGCGCACCCACAGCATCGCCGCCGGGCTGGACTACCCGGCTGTCGGGCCGGAACACGGTTATCTGAAGGATCGCGGCCGGGCGGTGTACCACGCGGTCACCGATGCCACCGCGCTGCGTGGATTCCAGGCGTTGTCGCATGCCGAGGGCATCGTCCCGGCGCTCGAATCCGCCCATGCCGTCGGATATCTGATGGAATGCGCGCAGCGCGGCGAGCTGCCGCCGCGGGCGCTGGTGTTGCTGGGGCTGTCGGGTCGCGGGGACAAGGATCTGGGCATCGCCTCTGTGAGCCTGCACGAAGCTTGATCGAATCCAGGCGAATCGGACCGGGTGGCCCGAAGCTGCTTGTAGACTGCCGTGAAGTGAACAGAGGGCTTTTCAGTTAGTGATTCGAGGGTCCCATGAAGATTCGCACTTCGGGCAACGTCCTCCTCCGCGCGGCGAGCGCGCTGGCCGTCGGAATATGCCTCCTGGGCGTGGCGGCGTGCGGTGACTCCGCGGCGGACAAATCGCAGGGCGGTGGGGTCAGCAGCACCGCACCCGCACCCGCCGCCCCGGCGGTGCCGGCCGCCGGGCCGGGTCCGGTGAGCAGCGCGGCGCCGGTGAGCAGTGTGGCGCCCGCGCCGATCGCGACCACCACCGTGGACGCGCCCGCACCCCCGCCGTTACCGACGACCGTCGTGGAGGCGCCCGTCCCGCAGCCGGTCGCCCCCGCGCCCCAGCCCGCTCCGCAGCCGAAACCGGCGCCGCCGACCCTGAACGCGCCCGGTTTCGAGCCGCGCGCGGGCTACTGAGGGCGTCGTGATGGGATCGGCAGTATTCGGCGCGGCGCTGCGCCGGGGATGCGCGGCGGCGCTCGCGCTCGCCGCCTCGGCGACGGTTTTCACCGCGGCACACGCGGATCCGGTGCCCGCCGGCAAACAGGTTGTGGTGCTGGGTGATTCGTACACCGCCAACGGCTGGGACCCGCAGTCCCGCGGCGACGTCTGTGTGCGCGGCAGCACCTCGTGGCCCGCGCAGCTGAGTCGTCTGATGGGACCCCAGGGGCCCGGCGAGGTCGTCAATCCGTCCTGTTCGGGGGCCTCCATCGACAGCGGTCCCGGCTACACCCTCGCCGCGGAAGTGCTCCAGGCCGACCAGGACCGGGCCTTCGGCCCGGCGACCAAACTGGTGACCCTGCAACTGGGTCTCGACGACCATTGGGGCGACAGCAACCAGACGCTCTGGTACGGGTTGCAGCAGTGCGTGTTCGACCTGATCCGCGGTTGCGGGCTGGACGCGGTGGAGCAGGGCCGGATTCCCGACGTGAACGGGGTGACCGGCGCCGTGTACGCCGAAAGAATCACCGCCGCGGTGACGTACATCCGCTACTACGCACCCGCCGCGAAGATCGTGATCGTCGGCTACCCGGAGATCCTGCCGCCGGGCCAGGACACGGTCTGCCTGAGCATTCTCGGGGTGGCCCCGTTCATCCAGCCGCGCGGGCGGGCGGTGATCGTGTACTTCGATCGCATCGACAAGGCCCAGCGGGAGGCCGCCCAGCTGCTCGGGCTGGACTTCTTCGACGCCCGCGCGCTGACCACCGGGCACGGACTGTGCGCCGCCGAGCCGTGGCTCAACGGGGTGTTCGATCCGCGCACCGACGTCGCCGGGCTGCCGTTCCATCCGTCCACGCGCGGTGACGCCGTGACCGCGAATGCCTTGTACGACAGGTACCTTCGATGACACGCCCGCCGGAGGTGCTGCCCGCGCCGGTGGTGACCGCCGGCGTCGAGCAGCGGCGGCCCGCGCTTCCGTCGCTGACCGGCGCGCGGTGGTGGGCGGCGTTCGCGGTCTTCGTGTTGCACGCCCTGGTGTTCCTGCCGGTATACCCGTTCCAGAAGTCCGAGCTGTTCCGGCACATCCACGAGTGGATGCCGATGCAGCTGGGGGCCGCGGGGGTCACCTTCTTCTTCGTGCTGTCGGGCTTCATCATCTACTGGTCGTACAAGCCGGGGATGTCGGTGAAGCTGTTCTACCGGCGGCGGGTGCTGAAGATCTATCCGACCCATCTGGTGGCGGCCGCCGCCTTCGTGGTCGTGGCCGGGGTGCCGCTGCACCGGCTGGTGGTGTGGCTGCCGAATCTGCTGCTCGTGCACGCCTGGGTGCCGAAGTGGAGCACGGTCGGCGGGCTCAACGTCCCGTCCTGGTCGCTGTGCTCGGAAATGCTGTTCTACCTCAGCTTTCCGCTGCTGCTGCCGCTGGTGCGGCGGATCCCGACGCGGCGGCTGCTGCTCGCGGCGGTGCTGCTGGTGGTGGCCGTGCTCGCGCTGCACGCGGCCTTCTATCTCTGGGTGCCGGGGCCCAAGGGCATCGCGAACGCCTTCGCGCCCCGGCTCGTACCCGGCGACAGCTCACCGCATTTCGAGCTGCACGCCTCGCAGGCCTGGTTCGCGCAGCCGGACATCCCGGTGGCGCAGTCGTACTGGCTGGGCTACACCTTCCCGCCGGCGCGGCTGCCGGAGTTCTTCCTGGGTGTGCTGACCGCGCGCATGGTGCTCGAAGGACGCTGGCACAGTACGCGTCTGGCGCCGCCGCTGCTGGCCCTGGTGGTCTGCTACGCCGCGACCTGGGTGGTGCCGATCGACTTCAAGATGTCGGCGCTGCTGGTGGCGCCGACGGCGGCGGTGGTCGCCACGCTGGCGGTCCGCGACCTGCGCGGCATCCCGGGGCTCAACTCCCGGCCCGGCGTGGTGTGGCTGGGCAACATCTCCTACGCCTTCTACCTGATCCAGTTCCCGGTGATGGTGCTGGTCACCCGATTCCTCATCGGCGGCAGGGAGTTCGGCATCCTGGGCTGGGCCGGATTCGCGCTGCTGACCCTGGTGCTGGCGACGGCCGCCGCGGCGGCGCTGTACCACTGGGTCGATCTGCCGATCATGAACCGGTTCGCCGGGCGCTCGGCCCGGCGCGCACAGGCGCCGCCTACGATGACGCCATGACCGTGACCCAGCGTCTCCAGGTGGTGCCCAACCGGTTCGCCGTCGACCACCTGCCCACCGCGACCTTCCCGGAGGACGACGAGTGGGTGGCGCTGGTCCGGGCCCCCGAGGGCCTGACCGTGGTCCGCGAGGCGCCGCCGTGGGGCGACGGGGAACGCTGGATCGGTTTCTACGGCGGCGACAACGGCCGCGGACATGATCATCCCGGCGCGCTGGCCGCACTGGTGGCGCCGCTGGCCGAGGCCCGCATCCCGGTGTTCGTCGCCTCGACCTACCATGCCGATCTCGTGCTGGTGCCCGATCATCGGCAGGACGAGGCGACGGAGGTGTTGCGCGCGGCCGGGCACCGGGTGGGGTAGTCCGCGCCGGGCGGATGAGCCGATCCGGTGGTGTGTGCCGGGCGAGCGGGAGTGGTTGTCCGACGGGGGTATCGGTCAGGACGCGGTGGCGATCAGGCCGTACAGCAGCGGGAGGATCGGGTCGGCTGTCGGCAGCCGCCACCAGCCGTCGGCGGTGCGGACCATCTGCGGGAAGCGCGGCCAGGGCAGTAGATCGGTTTCGGTGAGGCCGGTGATGCGCAGCCCGGCGGTGAGCAGTGCGGTGACGACTTCACCGAGCCCGTGCCGCCACTCGTAGACCTCGGTGGCGGTGGTGAGGCCGGGGCCGTCGGTGTAGGTGTGGTCGCTGTCGCGCAGTTGCGCGCCGCGGCCCTCCAGGTAGTCGTCGCGCAGTGCGAGCGCGCTCGCGTCGCTGCCCGAGGGCGGGGTGGGGCCGAGGGCGTGCAGCAGCGGATGGAATTCCACGAGGTACAGCAACCCGCCGGGCCGCAGCAGGTCCGCCACCACCTGGGCCCACGCCGTCAGGTCCGGGAGGTAGCACAGCGCGCCCTTGCCGGTGTACACGATGTCGAAACGCCTGCCGCCCAGCGCCGCTCGCGCCTCGTACACGTCCGAGCACACGTATTCGACCGTGCCGCCGGACAATTCGCGGGCGTGCCGGACCGATTCGGGGGAGAAGTCCAGCCCCACCGCGCGGGCGCCGCGGCGGGCGAATTCGACCGTCTCCGTCCCGAGATGGCATTGCAGGTGCAGGACGTCGCGATCGCGGACGTCACCGAGCGCGTCCCACTCGAACGGCGCGAACCAGTACCCCGAATCGGGTTCGAGGTAGAAGCGGCTGGCGGCGTGGATGGGAGCGCGCGCGTCCCAGTTCTGCCGGTTCGTCAGCAGCGGATCGATGGCCACCGCGCCCATGGTAAGCGCCGGGCCGGGCCCCGGCGCCGAGATCACGGATGCGTCTCATTTCCGTCTTGTTGTGTCCCGATCGGTTCCGGATTTCCGGGTCGAGCCGGGGGACGGGGGCACAATCGGGGGCGTGGCGGACACCGATGCGACCCTCGCCCTGTTGGAGCGCGCGCTGACCCAGATGGCGGCAGTGATCGCGATCGCCCGCGACGACCAGGACGATCTGCCCACCCCCTGCATCGGTTGGTCCGTGCGGGATCTCCTGGCCCACGTCATCGGGCAGGACCTGCGCAATTTCGCGATCTCCGCGCATGGCGGGACGGCCGATTGGGCCGCCCCCGCCGGCTCGCTGAGCGCCGACCGGCTGACGCAGTTCCGCGTCGGCGCGGAGGAGGTCCTCACGATCTGGCGGGCCGCCGACCCCATCCGCCCGGTGCCCGTCCCGGGCGGCGGCACCGCCCCGCTGCGCAGCCGGCTGGACCAGCAGATCGCCGAATCCACCGTGCACACCTGGGATCTCGCGCAGGCCACCGGCGCCCGGGTGGTACTCGACGACGCGCTCGCCGACCACAGCCTGGCCTGGTCCCGCCCCCTGCTGAGACCCGAAATCCGCGGGCCCGACCAGGCATTCGGCGCCGAGATACCCGTGGATCCGGCCGCGCCCGCCTACGACCGGCTGGCCGGCTGGTTCGGCCGCGACCCCGGCTGGATCCCGCCGCCGGTGGGCGCCTGGCTGACCTGACCGCGCACCGCCCGCAGCGGCGCCGCGGCCTTGAGGGTCATCTCGTGGAATTCTGCCTCCGCCTCGGAATCCAGCACGATCGCGCCCCCGGCCCCGATCCGCCAGCGGCCGTCGTGCCGGACCGCGGTGCGGATGACGATGTTCAGATCGGCCGTACCTCCCAGCCCGAGGAAGCCGAGCGTGCCGGAATACACCCCCCGGGCCTCGGTCTCCAGCGCGTCGATGATCTCCATGGTGCGCGACCGGGGCGCCCCGGTCATCGACCCGCCCGGGAAACACGCACGCAGGCAATCGATCACGCCGATCCCCGGCCGCAGCCGCCCCCGCACCGTCGACACCAACTGGTGCAGCGTGGCATAGGTCTCGACCGCCATCAGCTCCGGCACGTACACGCTGCCCAGCTCGCACACCCGGCCCAGATCGTTGCGCAGCAGATCCACGATCATCAGATTCTCGGCCCGCGTCTTCGGATCGAGTTCCAGTGCGCGGCGCAGCGTTTCGTCCGCCTCGGCATCCCGCCCCCGCGGCGCGGTCCCCTTGATCGGCTTGCTCTCCACCTCCCGATCCCGCCCCACCTTCAGAAACCGCTCCGGCGAGGAACAGGCGACATCCAGCTCCTCGAACCGCAGCAACGCCGCATAGGGCGCCGGATTCGCCTGCCGCAGCGCCCGGTACACCGCCGCCGCCTCGGCCATGCCCTCGCCGTCCCCGGGTGAATGCGCCGCCGCCGCAGGCGAACTGCACGAACCGGGCCGCTCCCCGGTGGCGGCCGGGTTCGGGGTGGTTGCGACCGGGGCGGCCGGGCACGCGACACCCGGATCCACCACGGTGAGCTGGTCGGTGAGCGTCACCTCGTAGGTCTCCCCGGCCCGCAGCGCGGCATGGATATCGGCGATATCGGCGAGGTACCGGGCCCGGCCCCGGGTGAGACTCGCCGCCACCGCCTCGGAATCCACGGGCGCGAAACCGGTGACGAGGTCCACGGTCGTCTGCGTTCGGTCGCTGCCCGCCTCGGATGCCACGGTCGTCGTCGGGTGGGCCACTGCTTCCGGTTCCGGGCTGCCGGTCGATCTGTCGCGGGCACCGTCGCCTGCCGGGGCAGTCGGTCCTCGGCGATCGCCTGCTGCGGAGGGCTCGCCGCCGGCCGCGTCCGCTGTGGCCGGGTCCGGTCGTCCGGGATCGGCAGCGTGCCCGGCACGCGACAGCTCGAGTGCGGACTCCAGGACAGCGCGGGTGTCGGTCAGCCACAGCTGTTGTGCGGCATCGCTTTCCGGTTCGCAGAGGGCGATCAGGTGGGTGCGGCCGGCGTGGTGGTCGATCGCCACGAAGCGGTCGGCGAACACCCACATCGCGTCCGGGGTGGGTGATCTGTGGGCGGCCGCGGCGCCGCAGTCGGCCTTCACCTCGTAACCCAGGTAGCCGACGTAGCCGCCTGCGAA
Organism: Nocardia sp. alder85J; assembly: GCF_020176955.2. GTDB lineage: Bacteria > Actinomycetota > Actinomycetes > Mycobacteriales > Mycobacteriaceae > Nocardia. The sequence goes on along the minus strand of NZ_JAIUCZ020000019.1, from coordinate 31,557 downwards.
ATCGAAAGGGACGTCCGGGAATTCGATCTGCCGATGGCTCAGCTCGGTGGCCAGGTAGTCGAGCACGGTGCCCGGCACCCGGCGTTCGCCGTCGTGGGTGCGCACCCGCACCAGGCCGTCGCCGACGCGGTACCGGACCACCTCGGCGGCGGGCCCCGCCGCGTCGCCGAGGAAGGAGAACCGTCCCGCGCCGGGCTCGGCCAGCGCGCTGTCCAGCCAGAAGGCCGTGGACGCGGCCGCGTACAACCGCCCGAACGTCGCCTCGGCGTCCACCGCCGCGCCGAGCACCTCGTGCCGCACCTCGAATCGGCGGACCGGCCGCTCGGCGGGCGGCGCCGGGACGGTCGGCGCGGGCGTACGGCCAGGGGAGCGGGCGGCACGACGACCGGTCCGCTCGGCGGAATATCGCTCGGTCAACCGGGCGAAATTGCGCAGCAGGGCGGCGCCGTGCTCGCTGGAGACCGACTCCGGGTGGAACTGCACACCCCACTGGGGGCGGGTCCGATGCCGTACCCCCATGATCACGCCGTCGTCGGCGGTCGCCGTCACCTCCAGCGCCGCGGGCAGTGGCGTTGCCGCGCACAGTGAGTGGTAGCGGACCGCGGTGAAGTCGGCGGGCAGTCCCTCGAACAGGTCGCGCCCGTCGTGGCGGATCCGGTCGGGGAATCCGTGGCGGGGCACGGGCGCGGTGACCACCTCACCGCCCGCCGCGAGCACGATGCCCTGATGCCCGAGACACACCCCGAGCAGCGGCAGCTCCGCGGACTCGACGAGATGCCGCGAGATACCGAAGTCCCGGGCCACATCCGGCCGCCCGGGTCCCGGTGAGATCACGACATTGTCGTAACCGGATAAATCGAGCACTGCCGGATCGATCTCGTCGTTGCGCACCACGGTCGGGGCGCAACCGTTCACGGTCCCGATCAGCTGAAACAGGTTGTAGGTGAACGAGTCGTAGTTGTCCACCAGCAACGTGCGGATCCGCCGGCCCGCCTCAGTGCGCACCGGATCTCCGGTCGCCTGCCCGCGCGGACGGTAGCCGGATCGCCGGACCGAGGGTGCCGGGGCGGGCGGAACCCGGCGATGCCCCGGTGGGGCGGCGTTTCGGCGGTACCGCCGAAACGTGTGTCGGGATGTGCGCCGCGAGCATGTCGTCACCGTAGCCGGTGCGCCGGACCGGTCGGCACGGACTATTGATGGCGGATGCCTTCAGTTCGGAAACGGGTATGGGGCAGAATGTCGGCATGACTGTGGTGCAACCGGCCGGTGTCGACCGGGAAGTCGTGGATTTCGCGGTGGTGGGGGCCTGGATGGCGGAGCAGGGCCTGCCCGGCGGCGACTTCGAGGAGGTGGCCGCACTCGGCGGCGGCACCCAGAACGTGATGCTCCGTTTCCGGCGCGGCGGTCGCGAATACGTGTTGCGCCGGGGCCCGAAACACTTGCGCGCCAAGAGCAACGACGTGATCCGCCGGGAGGCGCGGCTGCTCGGGGCGCTGGCGGGCACCGATGTCCGCGCGCCGCGGGTGATCGCCGCGTGCACCGACGAATCGGTGCTGGGCGCGGTCTTCTATCTCATGGAGCCGATTCACGGGTTCAACCCGCAGACCGAACTGCCCCCGCTGTACGCCGGTGACGCGGAGGTCCGCCGCCGGATGGGCCTGTCCGCGGTGGAGGCGATCGCCCGGCTCGGATCGGTGGACTACGTCGCTCTCGGGCTGACCGACTACGGAAAGCCGGACGGTTTCCTGGAACGGCAGGTGCCGCGGTGGTTGTCCGAACTCGATTCCTACGCCGCCAACGACGGCTATCCCCGCCCGGAGATCCCGGGTGTGCGGCGCGTCGGCGACTGGCTGGAACGGCACCGCCCGCTGGAATGGTCGCCGGGCATCCTGCACGGCGACTGCCATCTGGCCAACGTGATGTTCCGCTACGACCGGCCGGAGGTCGCCGCGCTGGTCGACTGGGAGATGTCGACCATCGGTGACCCGCTGCTGGATCTGGGCTGGCAGTTGGCCACCCGGTCGGAGCCGGGCACCGCGGGCGCGGGGCTGTTCGGCACGCTGGGCACGGTGGGCGGCCTGCCCACCGCCGCCGAGATGATCGCCGAGTACGGCCGGTTCTCCGATCGCAACCTCGCGCACGTCACCTGGTACACGGTGCTGGCCTGCTTCAAACTCGGCATCGTGCTGGAGGGCACCTACGCCCGCGCCTTCGCGGGTAAGGCGCCGAAGCAGGTCGGCGATTTCCTGCACGCCATCACCCTGGAGCTGTTCGAGCAGGCGAACGGTCTGATCGAGTAACGGTTTTCGCCGCCCGGCCGCCGGGGGCACCGGGCTGTGGCGCGCGGACGCGCGGGTCGTAGGCTCGTGGCCGTGCAAGCACTGGAGCAGATTCGGCAGTGGCCGGTCCGGCATGCCGCCGCGGGTGTGGTGACCGCGCGGGGGATCGTGGCCACCGAGGGGGACGACACGCGGGTGTACGCGCTCGCGTCGGTGACGAAACCGCTTGTGGCGTATGCGGTGCTGATCGCGGTCGAGGAGGGTGCGATCGAACTGGACCAGCCCGCCGGGCCGCCGGGCTCGACCGTGCGGCATCTGCTCGCCCACACCTCGGGGCTGGCCTTCGACACCAATGTGATCCTGGCCGAGCCGGGAGCGAAGCGAATCTATTCCAGTTCCGGATTCGAGGTGCTGGCGCAATTCCTCACCGACCAGACCGGCATCGCGTTCCCGGATTATCTGCGGGAGGCGGTCTTCGAGCCGCTCGGGATGAAATCCTCGGTGCTGGCCGGCTCCGCCGGACATGCCGCCCGCTGCTCGCTCGCCGATCTGCTGGCATTCGCCGGTGAATTGGTGAATCCGGCCCTGGTGACCGCGGAAACGCTGGCCGCGGCCACCACCGTGCAATTCCCGGGGGTCAACGGCGTGCTGCCCGGCTACGGGTCGCAGCGCCCCAACGATTGGGGTCTGGGCTTCGAGCTCCGAGACCACAAGACTCCGCACTGGACCGGATCGGCCAACTCGCCCGGAACCTACGGTCATTTCGGCCAATCCGGAACGTTTCTGTGGGTCGATCCGATACTCGGGGTGGCGTGTGTGGCGCTCAGCGACGAGAATTTCGGCGATTGGGCCCGCGCGGCGTGGCCGACGTTCAGCGACGCGGTGATCGCGGAGATCCGCCGACGGACCGACCGCCCGGAACACACAGCAAAAAGTAACACCCGTAACTCGGGACACTCCCGTAAACTCGTGTAACGCCAGCACGACGGTCGTTGGGGAAGACGGCCCATGTCGACGCTGGAGGTGTCCTGGTGCGCGGATCGAGTCAATTCGCGGATGTGACGGCTGGTGTGGTCTACATCCACTCGTCGCCGGCCGCGCTGTGCCCGCACATCGAATGGACTCTCGCCTCCACCCTCAAGTCCCCCGCCAAGCTGCGCTGGACCACCCAGCCGGTCGCGGCGGGCCAGTTGCGCACCACCATCGAGTGGATGGGCCCGGTCGGCACCGGGGGCCGGCTGGCGCAGGCGTTGCGCGCCTGGCCGGTGCTGCGTTTCGAGGTCACCGAGGACCCCAGCGAGGGCGTCGACGGTGAGCGCTACTGCTTCGTCCCGGGCCTCGGGCTGTGGCACGGAATCACCAGTGCCAACGGCGATCTGATGGTGGGAGAGTTGCGACTGAGAGCGATCGTCGAGTCCGCCCGCGGCCGCGGCAGCGCCGCCGAGATCGCCACCGAGATCGACCGCGCCCTGGGCACCGCCTGGGACGACGACCTCGAGCCCTACCGCTGCGGCGAGGGCGCCGAGGTCACCTGGCTGCGCCGCGACGTCGGCTGAACGCGGCTCCGCCCGGCCCGAGCACGTCCGTCGGTTGCTCGCCGGGAATCCGGTGATGCACTGCGGCTTTCGGGTGACCGCAGCGGCCCGCCGCGCGCCGCGGTAACCGGATGGGCCGGGCACCGGTCCAACGCCGCGACTTCCGGGCATTTCCTGCGGCTGCGACCCCGATCTCGCCTGTCGTGACCTGCGCCGATACCGGCCACCGCGGGTACGCTGGAATTGCCGTGGCAGGGAACGAGAACCGGGTGGCTCCGAAGCGGAGCCACCCGGTTCTCGTTGTCCCAGCGGGCAGGTGCCGCGCCGGATGGCGAAACACCTTCGCGCGCAGTGACTTACAGCGGGATGTTCTTGTTGTGGCTGGGCCGGGCCGGGGCCGCGGCCAAGGCGGCGGTGATGGTGGAACGGGTCTTCGTCGGGTCGATGACCTCGTCGACGACGCCGATCGAGACCGCGCGGGCGACGCCACCGGCGAGTTGCTCGTGCTCGACGGTCAGCCGCTCGATCAGGGCCTCGCGCTCCTCCTCCGGAGCCGCCGCGATCGCCTTCTTGTGCAGGATGCCGACGGCGGCCTTGGCGCCCATGACCGCGACCTCCGCGCCGGGCCACGCGTAGACCGCGGTGGCGCCGAGCGAGCGGGAGTTCATGGCGATGTACGCACCACCGTAGATCTTGCGGGTGACCAGGGTGACGCGCGGGACGCGGGCCTCGGCGAAGGCGTGTAGCAGCTTGGCGCCGCGGCGCACCACACCCTCCCACTCCATGCTGACGCCGGGCAGGTAGCCGGGCACGTCGGTGATCACGACCAGCGGGATGCCGAAGGAGTTGCACAGCCGCACGAACCGAGCGGCCTTCTCGGCGCTCTCGGAATCCAGGCAGCCGCCCAGGTGCAGCGGGTTGTTGGCCAGCACACCGACGGTGCGACCGGCCAGCCGGCCCAGGCCGGTGACCATGCTGCGGGCGTAGCCGCCCTGGAACTCCTCGAACGAGGATTCGGTCTCGCCGTCGGGGGAGACGACATTGTCGAACAGCTCGTGGACCAGCGGCTTGACGTTGTAGGCGCGCTTGGCCGACTCCGGCAGCAGCGCCTGCAGGTCGACATCGCCGTGCTCGGCGGCGACCAGGTCGAACTCGCCCTGCTCGGCGAACATCGACACCAGGCGGCGGCCGCGGTGCAGCGCGTCCTGCTCGTCCTCGGCGACGATGTGGCACACGCCGGACTTCTTGCCGTGCGTGACCGGGCCGCCCAGGGTGGCCATGTCGACGTTCTCGCCGGTGACCGAACGGACCACGTCGGGGCCGGTGACGAAGACGCGGCCTTCGGGGGCCATGATCACCACGTCGGTCAGCGCGGGGCCGTAGGCGGCGCCACCGGCGGCGAAGCCGAGCACCACGGAGATCTGCGGGACCAGGCCGGAGGCGCGGACCATGGCCTCGAACACCAGGCCGACCGCGTGCAAGGCCTCGACACCCTCGGCCAGCCGGGCGCCGCCGGAGTGCCAGATGCCGACAACGGGGAGGCGGGAGTCGATCGCGGTGTCGATCGCGTCCACGATGTGCTTGCAGCCGTCGACGCCCATGGCGCCGCCCATCACGGTGGCGTCCGAGCAGTAGGCGACGGTACGCACGCCGTCGACCTCGCCAATGGCGGCCAGCACACCGGACTTGTCGCGGGGGTGTAGCGGGAGAACCGTTCCTGGATCGAAGAAGCGCTGCAACCGGCCCAGCGGATCACGGGGATCGGTCGCGGCATCCACATGAGCGGGAGCCAGAATGGTCATCGCGTTGTCTCCTCGAGGGGATATGTAGGAGTCGCTGGAGCGGCTGCGTAAATTCTGAGACGAAGTAATCAGTCGAGCTTTTGTGACGGTGAGCCCGGCGGGGGTGTCCACGACATCGGGGAGATATCTCCATTGGAGCACCCCGCCGGGGGTCAACCGATTACCGGCCGGTCAACGGCCGGTGACATCAGTACCGGCCGAAGGCGAGCGCGACATTGTGCCCGCCGAAGCCGAACGAGTTGTTGATCGCGTACTCGATGTCCTGACGGCGAGCCTCGCCGTGCACGACATCCAGGTCGATCTCCGGATCCTGGTTCTCCAGGTTCAGCGTGGGCGGCACGATGCCGTCCCGGATGCTGAGCACGGTGAGCACCGACTCCAGGGCGCCGACGGCACCGATGGAATGGCCCAGGGCGGATTTGGGAGCGTAGACCGACGCGTGGGCCACGCCCGCCTTGTGAATCGCCTTCGCCTCCGCGGTGTCCCCGATCGGGGTGGCGGTGGCATGGGCATTCACGTGGGTGATGTCCGTCGGCGACAGGCCGGCGGTCTGCATCGCGCGCTGCATGGCGCGACCGGCGCCGCTGCCCTCCGGATCCGGGGCGACCAGGTGGAAGCCGTCGGAGGTGATACCGGCACCCATGACGCGAGCGTGGATGGTGGCCCCGCGCGCCCTGGCATGTTCCTCGGTCTCGATGACCATGAGCGCACCGGCCTCGCCGAAGACGAAGCCGTCGCGACTGGAATCGAACGGCCGTGACGCACCCTTCGGGTCGTCGTTGCGCGTGCTCATCGCCCGCATCATGGAGAACGCCGCGATCGGCACCGAGTCGATGAAACCTTCGACACCACCGGTGACGACGATGTCCGCGTCGCCCATGACGATCATCCGCCACGCGTTCGCGATGGCCTCCGAGCCCGACGAGCAGGCCGACACCGGGGTGATGACGCCGGCCCGGGCCTTCAGCTCGAGCCCGACGACCGCGGACGGCCCGTTCGGCATGACCATCTGCACGGCCAGCGGCGAGATCTTGCGATAGCCGCCGGTCTTCAGCTTGTCGACCGAATCGATGAGCGCGTCGCCGCCGCCGAGGCCGGTGCCGATGGCCACGGCCAGCCGTTCCGGATCGACGTCCGGGCTGCCGGCGTTGCGCCATACTTCGCGGCCCAGCACGGTGGCCAGGCGCTCGACGTACGCCATACGCCGGATCTCGACCCGGTCCAGCAGGGTATCCGGCGAAACCTTCAGGTGACCGCCGATGCGGACCGGAAGGTTGTACTGCTCGATGAAGTCGTCCTCGAGAATATCGATGCCGCTCTCACCGTTGAGCAGTCCCTTCCACGTCGCATCGACATCGCCCGCGATCGACGTGGTCGCCGCCAGGCTGGTAACGACGACGCTAGGGAAATTTCCGTTGAGGGTGGAAGGTGTGGTCACGGATATCGGCCCTTACTCCGCGTGCCCGAACTTGGCCTTCAGCTCCTCGGCCGCGTCGGAGTTCTCGGCCTCGAGCTTCTGGATGTAGGACACGGCGTCGCCGACGGTCTTCAGGCTGGCCAGATCCTCGTCGGGGATCTTCACGCCGTACTTGTCCTCGGTCTGCACCGCGATCTCGACCATGGAGAGCGAGTCGATGTCCAGGTCGTCGACGAAGGACTTCTCCAAGGTCACCTCGGACGGCTCGATACCCGTCACCTCCTCGATGATCTTGGCGAGTTCTTCGACGATCTGTTCCTGGGTCAGAGCGGCCACTTCGTGGCTCCCTTCTTGTTACATCCGTGGGTTGCGGTTTTTTACTTCATTCGGTCCGAGCCGGGCAAGTGTTTCGCCCGGATCGCCCGCGAGCCGCATCGTTGCGGTCGCGAGGAAAGCTAGCTGGTTGCCGAGACTCGAGACAACTCGTGCAACGCGGCAATGTCTTCGGGGGCCTTCAGGGCGAGGTTCGGAGTGCCCTTCAGCTCCCGCTTCGCGATCCCGATCAGGGTGCCCGCCGGTGGCAACTCTGCCACCCCGGAAACCCCTGCGGCGCGGACGGTCTCGGTGCACAGATCCCACCGGACCGGCCTGGTCACCTGGGCCGCCAACTTCTCGATGGCGTCCTCGCCCGTGGTGACCGGGCTACCGTCGTAATTAGACAGTAGAACGCGCGTCGGTTTGCTGGGAGTTATCTGAGAAATCGCTTCGGTAACGGCGTCCTGGGCCGGAGCCATGAACGTCGTGTGGAAGGCGCCGGCCACCGGCAGCGCTCGCACGCGTGCCTTTTCCGGCGGGTCGGCGGCCAGTTCGGCCAGTGCGTCCAGCCGGCCGGCCGCCACGATCTGGCCGACCGCGTTGCGGTTGGCCGGAGTCAGGCCCAACTCCTCGAGCCGGGCGAGGACGACGCCCTCATCGCCACCGAGCACCGCGGACATGCCGGTCGGCTCGAGTGCGCATGCCTTGGCCATCTCCGCACCGCGGAGGGCGGCCAGGCGTACGGCGTCGTCGGCGGAGATTACCCCGGCGACGGCCGCAGCGGCGAGTTCGCCGACGGAATGTCCGGCGACGATGGTGTCGGCCGGCAGTGCCTCCGGCGGAATCTCCGCGAAGGCCAGCAGCGCGGCCGCGACCACCAGGGGCTGGGTCACCGACGTATCGGTGATCTCCTCCGCGGTGGCCGTGGTGCCGAGTCGAACCAGGTCCAGCCCGGTCGACTTGGACCACAGTTCGAGACGGTCGCGCGCACCGGGGAGATCGAGCCAAGGCGCGAGCATGCCGGGTGTCTGAGAGCCCTGTCCTGGGGCGAACAACGCGATCACGTCCTCAAGAAAACACCTTCGGGACCCGATTCGGAGATGTCGACGCGAATGAAGCTTGTCGGCGGCTTTTGTGTGGACCCCACAAAACGGCACGTGGGTCACCGCCATCGACGGCCTCGGCGCCGTCGTTACAGGTGACCTTCGGAGTAGGTGACGACAGGGTCCTCTGTGGCGGATGACGACGATTCGTTACGAGTTCGTGTCAAACGGCCCACTGTTGCCGCGACTCGGAGTACGTACGCGTCCCGTGGATTCATCGGATCCCGGCCGCTGATGTCGGCGATTCGCTTCAGCCGATAGCGCACGGTGTTTGGATGAACGAACAGCTGCCGGGCGCAGGTCTCCACGGCTCCACCGCAATCGAGATAGGCATCGAGGGTGTCGGACAGCGCCGACCCGGCGGCGGCCAACGGTAACACGAGATATTCGTTGAGGGCGTCGATCGCGGCACGATCCCCCAGCAGCGCACGCTCGGGTAGCAGCTCGGCCGCGTGTACCGGCCGCGGCGCCCCCCGCCAGCCCACCACGGCCTCCATCCCGGCCATCGCCTCCACCGCGCTGATGTGCGCGGCCGACAGCGTACGCATGGTCGGGCCGATCACCACCGGGCCCTCGGAGAACGCCTCCGCCAGCAGATCCGCCAGGAACGGCACCGGATAGCCAGCCTCGCCCAGATTGCCGCTGACCACCATGACCAGCCGTGACCCCTGCACCACCGCCAGCGCCGAGCGGCCGTGCCGGGAGGCGATGGTGTGCACCGAGCCGACCACCACCTGATCCTTGGGCGGGGTGCCGACCATCACGGTGGCGGCCGCGGTGGCGTCCCAGTTCAGGGTCGCCGCCCGCGACAACATCTCCGGCCCGGTGTCTCCACGGACAACGGCGTCGACCACCAGGGCCTCCAGCCGCGTGTCCCACGCACCACGCGACTCGGCCGCGCTCGCGTACACCGAGGCCGCCGCGAAGCCCAATTCGCGGCCGTAGCGCAGGACCGCCTCGGTCAGCGCGACCAGTTGCCGGTCGTTGCGGGCCAGCGCCGGCAGCCACTGCTCGAAGAAGTCCATGGCCACCCGGACCATATCGACGGTCTGGCGCAGCGTCAGACGCCGGGCCAGATCCTGCGGGATCACCTGGAAGGCGTCCAGGCTGAAGCGGATGTCGCTCTCCGGATCCTGGAGCCACTCCAGGAAGTTCACCACCGCGGTCTGCACCAGCATCTGCACACCCGCCCGTTGCGCGGCGTCCAGGTCGCCGAAGAACGGTAACCGGTCCTCCATGGAGGCGATGGCCTCGGTGGACAACCGCCCCGAGAACTGCTTCACCCGCTTCAGCAAGGTGTCCGGCAGCGGATCGCGAGCCTGCGGATTGGGCGAGAGGGCGCCGGTGGGGAGATACACCTCGTGCTCGGATGAGGTGTCGTCGATCCGGCGCGGCCGCGGCGGTTTACGTTCCACTTCTCGATTTTCTCCCGCGAGGGTAGCCCCAGTGCATACCCCCAGGTCGTAGGCGTGCCGGACTGGGAAGGCAGAGATGGCGCGCCGGACCGGCTACTCCGGCGGCCCGGCGCGACCCACCTCCGGTTCTACTCCTCGCTGCTGGACAGCGACTTCGGCGCGGCGTCGACGTCGTGGATGCGGTACCGCTCGGCGGCCTGGTTGACCAGGGCCGGATGCAGTTTGCCGGTCCGGGCCAGCGCGGACAACGCCGCCAGCGCGATCGACTGGGCGTCGACGTTGAACACTCGGCGCGCCGCCTGACGGGTGTCGGAGAAACCGAAGCCGTCGGTGCCGAGCGTGGTGTAGTCGCCGGGCACCCACTTGCGGATCTGGTCCGAGACCGAGCGCATCCAGTCCGAGGCCGCGACGAACGGTCCGGCGTTGCCCTCGGCGAAACCGGGGGCCTGCGACAGCGCCCTGGTCACATACGGTACGCCCGGCTCCGCCTCCGGGTGGTGCAGGGCCGCGATCTCCTTGGCCAGCGCCTCTTTTCGCAGTTCGCTCCAGGAGGTCACCGACCAGACGTCGGCCTGCACGTTCCAGTCCTGGGCCAGCAGTTCCTGCGCGCGCAGGCCGTCGGGCACGGTCACACCGGCCACCAGGATCTGGGCGCGCAGCTCGCCGTCCCCGCCGCGCTTGTAGAGATAGATGCCCTGGAGCAGACCCTCGATATCCACATCGTCCGGCTCGGCCGGCTGCGGGTACGGCTCGTTGTACAAGGTGATGTAGTAGTTGATGTTCTCGCCGCCGAACCCGTCCGCCGCCATCGCCGGATGCGTGCCCGGCAGCGCCGTCGACTCCGGCGCCGGCTGCCCGCCGCCGTACATGCGCCGCAGGCCGTCCCGCACGATGTGGGCGATCTCGTAGGAGAACGCCGGATCGTAGGCGATCATCGCCGGATTGGTGGACGCCAGCAGCAGCGACTGGCCGTCGTTGTGCTGCAGGCCCTCACCAGTCAGCGTGGTGCGCCCGGCCGTGGCGCCCAGGATGAAGCCGCGGGTCAGCTGATCGGCCGCCGCCCACAACCCGTCGCCGGTGCGCTGGAAACCGAACATCGAATAGAAGATGTAGAGCGGGATCATCGGCTCGCCGTGCGTGGCATAGGAACTGCCCGCCGCGGTGTACGACGCCGTCGACCCGGCCTCGTTGATGCCCTCGTGCAGGATGTGCCCGATCGGGCTCTCCTTGTAGGCGAGCATCAGTTCCGCGTCGACGGAGGTATACAGCTGGCCGTTGCGGTTGTAGATCTTCAGCGACGGGAACCACGAGTCCATGCCGAAGGTACGGGCCTCGTCCGGGATGATCGGGACGATCCGGTCACCGATGTTCTTGTCCCGCAACAGCTCCTTCATCAAGCGCACGAACGCCATGGTGGTGGCGACGTTCTGCTTGCCGGAACCCTTGCGCACCGAGCGGTAGGGCTCGTCGCCGGGCAGCTGCAACGGCTTGGCCGTCGAGCGCCGCTCCGGCACGAAGCCGCCGAGGGCACGGCGGCGGTCCAGCAGGTACTGGACCTCCGGGGCGTCCGGACCCGGGTGGTAGTACGGCGGCAGATAGGGATCCGCCTCCAGCTGCTCGTCGGTGATCGGGATGCGCTGCACGTCGCGGAAGGCCTTCAGGTCGGCCAGCGTCATCTTCTTCATCTGGTGCGTGGCGTTGCGCGCCTCGAAGTGCTTGCCGAGCCCGTACCCCTTGATGGTCTTGGCCAGGATCACCGTCGGCTGGCCCTGGTGTGCCAGCGCCGCCGCGTAGGCCGCGTAGATCTTGCGGTAGTCGTGGCCGCCGCGCTTGAGGTTCCAGATCTGCTGATCCGACAGACCTTTCACCAACTCCTTGGTCCGCGGGTCGCGGCCGAAGAAGTGCTCCCGGACGTAGGCGCCGTCGTTGGCCTTGTAGGTCTGGTAGTCGCCGTCCGGGGTGGAGTTCATCAGATTGACCAGTGCGCCGTCGCGGTCGGCCTGCAACAGCGCGTCCCACTCACGGCCCCAGACCACCTTGATGACGTTCCAGCCGGCGCCGCGGAAGAACGACTCCAGCTCCTGGATGATCTTGCCGTTGCCGCGCACCGGACCGTCGAGACGCTGCAGGTTGCAGTTGATGACGAAGGTCAGGTTGTCCAGGGCCTCGTTGGCGGCCACCTGGATCAGGCCGCGCGACTCCGGCTCGTCCATCTCACCGTCGCCGAGGAACGCCCAGACGTGCTGATCGGAGGTGTCCTTGATACCGCGGTCGTGCAGATAGTGATTGAACCGGGCCTGGTAGATGGCGTTCATCGGGCCCAGGCCCATCGACACCGTGGGGAACTCCCAGAAGTCCGGCATCAGCCGCGGATGCGGATACGACGACAGACCGTGCCCGGGACCGCCGTGGCTGTATTCCTGGCGGAACCCGTCCATCTGGGCCTCGGTGAGGCGGCCCTCCAGGAAGGCGCGGGCGTAGATACCGGGGGAGGCGTGGCCCTGGATGAAGACCTGATCGCCGCCGCCGGAGTGGTCCTTGCCGCGGAAGAAGTGGTTGAAACCCACCTCGTACAGCGCCGCCGACGAGGCGTAGGTCGAGATGTGGCCGCCCACACCGATACCGGGCCGCTGTGCCCGATGCACCATGACGGCGGCGTTCCAGCGGATCCAGGCGCGGAAGCGGCGTTCGACCTCTTCGTCGCCGGGGAACCACGGCTCGTTCTCGGTGGGGATGGTGTTGACGTAATCGGTGGAGGTCAGCGCCGGGATCGCGACGTGACGCTCACCGGCGCGCTCGAGCAACCGCAGCATGAGGTAGCGCGCGCGTCCCGGGCCCTCGCGGTCGAGCATCTCGTCGAAGGATTCCAGCCACTCGACTGTCTCCTCCGGATCGATGTCCGGTAGGTACGACGCCACCCCCTCCCGGATCACGCGTACGCGCGCACCGGCGGGCCGCGCGTGCGCCGACCCCTGGTCGGCTGTGGCGCCGTTGGCGGTGGAGCTCGACGACATCGGGTGCATCAGGTCGGTCAAAATTCCATGCTCCTCGTACAAGGGTGGACAAGCGGATGGCTCTAACCCCGGTCGGCTCCGTTGGTGCGCGGGCCGGCCGATGCTGGACAATGGTTGGGGCGCACCTCACATCCTTCCCGATGATGCGGCCCAGGTCATCATGACAGTAGGAAATCCAGTACGGTTCGCTAGGCAAGCTGCGCCGGTGATGAAACATGGTCGGCGCCACGACAGGACACGCTCGAGTGCCTTTCGAGGAGCGGGGAGGATGATGGGACTGCTCAACCCACGAGGGTTCGGGCTGGCATGTGCGATCGCGGCGGTCGCCGGTGGTCTCGTGATAGCAGGGTGTTCCAGTTCGGTGCACGGCACGGCGACGGTGAACCAGGCGGACGCCGCCTCCTACCGCACCGAGATGGCGTCGTCCGTGGCCGCGGCCAGTTCGTCGCGCAAGGCAGCCGCGCAGACCAAGGCGATCGGTGACAACTGCAATCCGTTCCGGGATACCACCAGCGTGGCGGTGACGAAGTACAACGACTTCGTCGACGCGCACGACTCCAACGCGCCGGACCAGGACGCCAAGCGCGACGACGCCGCGCAGACGCTGGAGGACGCCGCGCGCACGGTGGAGAGCCGTGTCAACTCCGCCGCCGATCTGCTGCCGCCGGACCTGGCGCAGAAGTTCACCGACTATGTGTCGGCGGCGCGCGATCTGGCGTCGGAATCCCGCAAGATGAACTACACCTCCCCGGTCGGAGCGCTCAACGACGCCAGCAAAAGGGTGAACGACGCGCTCAACGCCGTGCGGGGGGCGTGCCCGGCCCGCTGAGATTCGCGCTGATACGCGACATTTCGGGGCGGAATTGGGCGGATCGGCTTGCGCTGAGGCGCATAACCATGTTCGCTTGCAACTACATATTGTCGGGAGTTGAGGAGGAGACCACCGTGGTCGCCGCGGCGGACGCGCAGAACTACGCTCAGAAGCTTGGCATCTCACATGGCATGGCGGTTCAGGAACTGGGCTGGGACGAGGACACCGATGACGAACTCCGATCGGAAGTCGAGGAGGAAATCGGCTCCGACCTGCTGGACGAGGAGACCGACGAGGTCGTCGACGTCGCCCTGCTCTGGTGGCGAGACGGTGACGGTGACCTGGTCGATGCCCTCATGGACGCCATCGGGCCGCTGGCCGACGATGGAGTGGTCTGGGTACTGACACCCAAGACCGGTCACTCCGGGCACGTCGATCCCAGCGAGATCGCCGAATCCGCACCCACCGCGGGCCTGACGTCGACCACACCGGTGAGTCTCGGATCCTGGACCGGCACCAAACTGATGCAGCCCAAGACGCCCTCGAAGCAGCGCTGAGCCCCCTCGCGACTAAGGTTTCTCCCGGGGCGGGCACATCCCGCCCCGCGAACCCGAGACGAGAGGGGAATCCGCATGCCGCTCGAAGTGGGCACGGTCGCGCCGGATTTCACGCTGAAGGACCAGAACAACCAGGAGGTCAGCCTCTCCGCCTACCGCGGGGAGAAGAGCGTCCTGGTGGTGTTCTACCCGCTCGCCTTCACCGGCATCTGCCAGGGCGAGCTGTGCAAGGTGCGTGACGAGCTCCCCAAGTTCCAGAACGACGGCGCCGAGATCCTGGCCATCTCGGTCGGCGCGTCCCCCACCCACAAGATCTGGGCCGCCGAACAGGGCTACACCTTCCCACTGCTGTCCGACTTCTGGCCGCACGGCGCCGTCGCCCAGGCGTACGGCGTCTTCAACGACGCCACGGGCTTCGCCAACCGCGGCACCTTCGTGGTCGACAAGGACGGCATCATCCGCTTCGCCGAGATGAACGCCCCCGGCGAGGCCCGTGACCAGGCGGCTTGGGAGAAGGCGCTCGCTGCGTTAGATTCGTAAACCACCGCGGGCGTGTGCCCCACGGTTACCCTCTCCGCCGCGGGCCGTCACCCACCGGTGGGGATCCGGACGTATAGCTCAGCGGTAGAGCACTGGTTTTACACACCAGCGGTCGGGGGTTCGATCCCCTCTGCGTCCACCAGGAATGTGCTACGGCATCGGCGTTCGAGCGCGGGACACTCGACCGCCCAGAACATTCGTTCGTCGATATCCAGCGTGCTGCACTGCGATCTTCGTCGTCGGCAATTGCTGTTCCCGGGCAGAACGCAACTATCACACCTCTTACTTGCGTTTTGTGGTGCCAAACGCAAGTATGGGCAATCGTAGTTGCGTTTGAGAGTAGTAAGCGCAGCTATCCGGGCTCGTCATGTGTGAATCTGAGCGGAGACAGCATGGAATGGCCGCGTCACCGGGTCGAGCAGCGTGTGTGGACACCGCGTCAGCGACAGGGGTCCAGGGCGGATCGCACCCTGCACTCGATCACGGTATCCATCCCGGCGTCGATCGCTGAGCTGGATTATGACCCGACAGGAGCGGTCGGGCGCGCGCACGAGGCGGCGCTGATCGCCATCGCCGGTCTGGAGGCAGGCTTCGGTGAGCATCTGGCGCCGCTGGCCGACTTCTTGCTCCGTAGCGAGTCGGTGGCATCATCGAAGATCGAGCACATAGACGCCGGATGGCGGGCGTTCAGCAAGGCGGTGGCCGGCGGGAAAGCGAGTAACGAAGCGAAGGCGCAACTTGCCGCGGTGCGAGCACTGATCGCGCTGATTGATGCGGCCGGAGCGGGGCCGATCACACTCGTTGACCTACTGGCAGCCCACCGATTGCTCATGGCGCCGGACTACTACGCCGCTCGCGATGCAGGACAGCTGCGCGACGTCCAGAATTGGATCGGCGGAAGCGACTACACACCGCTCCATGCGGCTCATGTCCCGCCGCCTCCGGAACTGGTACCGGATTTGGTCGACGACTTGCTGGTATTCGTCAATCGCACCGATCTGCCGATCTTGGCTCAGGCGGCCATCGCTCACGCTCAGTTCGAGTCGATCCACCCCTTCACCGACGGCAACGGACGGATCGGTCGTGCCCTGATCAGTGCTGTTCTGCACAGGAGAGGGCTGACGCGGAAAGTGACTGTTCCGTTGGCGTCGGTCATGCTTGCCGACACGGCCGGATACTTCACTCACCTGGACCGATACCGAGACGGTGAAGTCGATGAATTCGTTCGGTACGTCTCGGTGGGTGCCCTGCATTCGACCGAGGCGGCAAAAGAGGCTGCCCAGGCGCTCGCCGCACTTCCGGCTCGCTGGCGCGAAATGGCGCGTCCGAGAGCCAATTCGGCGGACGAGGCCCTGCTTGCCGGACTGCTCGATACTCCGATTCTCAACGTGGACAACGCACAACAGATCGCAGGGACCGTGGAGACCAGCACCTACCGTGCCCTCGGCCGATTGACCGAAGCGGGTGTTCTCGAAGTCATCTCCGACAGCAAACGCAACCGGATCTGGGCCGCTACCGATGTTCTCGCCGAACTGGACGTCTTGAGCGCTTCGATCAGCAGGCGGGTCGCGGGACAGGTCTGAGTGTCTTCGGAGAGTTGGTATTCACCATGGACGTTGCCGCAGGTGCCCCGAACGAGCTCGACCCCGCCGAATAATGCGCGCCAGGGCTGGTTCGAAACATACCGGCTGTAGTTGCCGATAGCATGCTCGAAGTCGCCACGTCGAATCGGGGATCTGCCTGGTGTGGTGACGACAGGGGGTTGCGGGTATGTCGACAGGCGTCCTTCCCGTCATCCACAGGTTTGATAATTTCTCGGGACTCGGGACGACTCCGCGCTGACTGCAACCGACCAACGGCATTTGATCGCAGTGAACACCTGGCTCAGCCACCGGCAGGGGACTGCGGTGCCGATGCGCGAACGCTCGCTGGAAATTTTCCACGACGAGAAAGTCCTCGACACTGTGGTACTGGGCCCGTTGTTTACGCCCGGTCGGCTGACCTGGCAACTGCTCGAAGCCTTCCCATGCTGGCCGCCCGTCGAACAGACCATCCTCGGCGATGGTGACTGGCTGATCATCGAAAACTTCACCACGTACCATTCCATCAGTGCTCGAGCTCGCGAAGCCGGATTTCAAGGGCGGACCGTCTGGGGCTCTGGCGATCAGGTGGCCACTCGATTGTCTGCACTGGCCGATTCGCCGGCGCCACAAAGGCTCTGGTATTTCGGCGATATCGATGCCGGCGGATTCCGGGTTGCGCGATCAGCCGTCCGACGTGCCGATCTGTTGAGACTACCGCCTCTGCGTCCCGCATACGGGCTCTACCGCATGGCATTCGATGGCGGCAAAGCCCGGAACGACAAGACGAATCGGCCCAGCGGCGAGGCGCTGCAATGGATCCGGGACTGGCTCGACGGGCAACTCGGCTCCGCTGTTGCGGAGTTGGTCGGCCAGCAGCGACGGAAAGTGCAGGAATACGTCGGAAAGATGCAGTTGTCGGACAGTGCCATCGACGACTGGTTTGCCCTTTGACCTCGAACTGGTCCGGTCGTCATCACATGATCGTTGTCCAGCGGCAAACGCGGTGGCCACTGCGTACGCAGCGTGTCCGGTGCCTCGGGCAGGCCCGTTCCATCGGATGGCCGGGGCGCTGGCACTCACGAATTCGCTTGCCGATAGTCCTGCGGACTCACTCCCCGGACCCTCTTGAACGCCGCGCTCAGGGCGAAGGGGGTGGTGTAGCCGACCTTGGTGGCGATGGATTCCAGTGTGGTGTTCGGGTTTTCGAGGAGGAGGTCGGCGGCGAGGGAGAGGCGCCAGTTGGTGAGGTAGGTCATGGGGGGTTCGCCGACGTGGGTGGTGAAGCGGCGGGCGAGGGCGGCTCGGGAGATGCCTATTTCGAGGGCCAGGGATTCTATGGTCCAGGGGTGGGCGGGGTTGTTTTCCAGGAGGCGGAGGGCTGGGCCGGCTATCGGGTCGGATCGGGCTCGGTACCAGGCGGGGGTGGGGGTGTCGGGGCGGGCGAACCAGGTGCGGAGGACGGCTATCAGGAGGAGGTCGAGGAGGCGGTCCAGGACGGCTTCCTGGCCGGGGTCGTCCTTGACTATTTCCTCGCGGAGCAGGGGGATCAGGTGGGATTGCCAGGCGTCGGCGGGGAGGACCAGCAGTGGGGGGAGGGCGGTCAGGAGGCGGCGGCTGATTTCGCCTGCGGTTTCGTAGGTTCCGGTGAGCATCACGGTGTCGCCGTCGGGGTCGTTGCCCCAGGTTCGCACGCCGAGGTCCATGGTTTGGGACAGGTCGGTGCCGTCGATGGTGGTGCAGATCTGGCCGGCGTGGATGACGATGCTGGGTGGAGAGGCGGGGTCGTCGCAGACGGTGTAGGGGTCGGGGCCTTTCGCTATTGCCACGTCGCCCATGCCCAGGTGGACGGCGGGGGCGGTGGCGGGGAGGATCCAGGCGTGGCCTCGGACCACCGCGATCACCGAGACGGGGGCCTGGTCCTCGATGCGCATGGACCAGGGTGGGGTGAGCATCGAGCGGAGCAGGAAGGCTCCGCGTGCGCGGGGGCCGTCGAGCAGGGCGGCTAGGGCGTCCATGCCGGTGACGGTAGTGGGTGCATGCGTGAGAAGGTCATTGGCGTGGACGATCGCGTATGGGGATGCGACTGTCGGCCATGGAGGGTCTCGGGGGATCGGCTCTGTAATGAGTGCATGACCATCGACAATGCTTTCGTTCGCGGGCTGGTGCTCTATACGGCGATCACCAGTGGGTTGTGCGCCGGGATCTTCTACGCGTTCTCCTCGTTCGTCATGCGGGCACTGGGTCGGCTACCGGCGGATCAGGGGATCGCGGCGATGAATTCGATCAACAAGGAGGCGCCGACCTTCTGGTTCATGTTCGTGCTGATGGGTACGGCGCTGACCGGTGTGGTGCTGGGGGTGTACGGGGTGTTTCATCTCGGGCGGGCGGGGGCGGTGTGGTTGATCGTGGGGGCGGTGGCTTATCTGGTCGCTGTCGTGATGACCATCGTCTTTCATGTGCCGCGCAACGATCAGCTGCTCGGAATGGATCCGGATTCGGTTGCGGCGGCGGATTATTGGCGGAGTTATCTGTCGGAGTGGACGTGGGGGAATCATCTGCGGGTGCTCGGGCCGCTGGTGGCCGCGGTGGCGTTCACCGTGGCGTGGCGGCAGTCGCGGTAGCTCGGCTCGGGGCCGAACCGTTCACCGCACACCATCCACATGTGTGCGGATGGCCGCGGCGACGGCGGACGGGGCCTCGGATTGCGGGAAGTGGCCGACTCGGGGGAGGACGGTGGTGGCGGCGGTGCGGCGGGACAGGACGCGGTCGAGGACGTGCTGGCCGGATACCGGGTCGGCCGGGCCCCAGATCAGGTGCAGCGGTTTGTCGAAGGTGGTGAGGGCGGCCTCCCAGCGGGGGTGTTGGGTCGCGCGTTCACGGTTGTAGCGGATGAGCCGCCAGGCCAGCTTGTGACCGTTGTCGCGGGACATGCCGACCCACAGTTCGGCGAATTCCGCGTCGGTGAGCTTCACGTCGCCCCGCACGGCATCGAGGGCGCGGCGGAGCAGCCGGGGATTCAGCGCGTTCGAGATCGCTCGGCCGAGTACGGGTGTGATGAGCAGGCGCTGGCCCAGCGTGGGCCGGTAGGTGTCGTAGGCGATGCCGCCGTTGAGCAGGACCAGCGACTCGACGGTGAAGGGCAGAGCGCCGGTGCGGCGGCGGTCCAGTAGCTCCTGGGCGACGGTGTCGCCGTAGTCGTGGCAGATCAGATGTGCGGCACCGAGATTCAGGTGGGCCAGCAGGTCCTCGACGGTGTCGGCGGACTCGGCCACGGTGAACTCGTGGCCGCGCGGCTTGTCGGACGCGCCGTAGCCGAGGAAGTCGACGGTGATCACGTCGTGGTCGCGGGCCAGTTCGGTGGCCACCGGGGCGTAGTCGTAGGACCAGGTGGGGAAGCCGTGCAGCAGTAGCAGGATCGGGCCGGTACCGCGGCGGCGGTAGTGGATGCGGTGCCCACTATGGGTGGTGAAATGGTGGCCCTCGGTGATCCACGCTGCCGCGGTGGGTACCGCGGGGACTGCTGCCGTCATCGTTCCCCCTCTGTCGGTCCGGATCTGCCGCCTCACCGTAACGCCTCGGGGCACCGGAAAAGGGTGCGGCGCGAGGGGAATGTCCAGCAAGGGGTGCGAGGGCCGAAGTATCACGCTGGCAACGGATTTCGGACCGCCGCGGGGCCCGGCCATCGGGGTCTCCGGTCGCCGTCGGTCAGCGTCCGGCGCCGGGTTCCGGATCCGCCAGGCGTTCGGCGTGGCGGGTGTCGGGGGCGGCGAGGGTGGCGACGACGCCGAACGCGGCGACGATCGCGAGGGCCGCCATGGCCTGGTGGATACCGTGCATGAAGGCGTCGATCGCGGCGGCGGTCAGGGGTGCGGCGGTGGGACCGGCATGCGCGGAGACGGCCAGCGCGCCCGCGAGCGAGTCGCCGACGGGGCCACGGACCTGCTCGGGGAGACCGGGCAGGATCGCCTGGATGCGGTGGTGGTATCCGGCGGCGAGCACGCCACCGGAGACGGCGATGCCGATGGCCGCACCGATCTCGCGGGCGGCGTCGTTGACCGCCGCGGCGACACCGTGTTTGGCGGTGGGGGTGGTGCCGATGATGACGGCGGTGGCCGGGGTCGCGCACAGACCGATCCCACCGCCGGCGAGCGCCAGCGGCAGCACGATCGCGCCGTACCCGGTGTGCGGATCGAGCCGGGTCAGCAGGTACAGGCTGACGGCCATCGCGGCCAGGCCGGCGACGGTCAGCCAGCGCAGCCCCACCCAGCGCATCAGCGTGGGCGCGATCACGGCCAGCGGGAGCAGCGGCACCGCCATCGGCGCCACGGCGAGGGTGGAGCGCAGCGGGCTGTAGCCGAGGACCAGTTGCAGATATTGCACCATCAGCAGGGCCAGCGCGAAGGTGACCAGGAATTGCAGCATCAGCGAGAAGACGCCGGTGCTGAAGGCGCGATGCGCGAACAAACGGACCGGGAGCAGCGGCCGGGTGGTGCGCAGTTCGATCACCACGAACAGCACCCCGGCCACCACCGCGCCCGCCAACAGCGCGATGGTCAGCGGTGCGCGCCAGCCGTATTCGGGCGCCTCGGTGAGCCCGTAGACCAGCAGGCCGACCGTCGCCGCGGAGGTCACCGAGCCCGGCAGGTCGATGCGGGGATGGTCGGGTTCGCGCGAGCCCGGCATCGCGATCGCGGCCACCGCCAGCGCCGCGGCGACCGCGGCCAGCACCACGAACACCGAGGACCAGGACCAGAAGCGAAGCAGCAGACCGGATCCCACCAGGCCGATCACGCCGCCGGACCCGGCGACCGCGGCCCAGATGCCGACCGCCCGGCCCCAGTGCTCCGGCGGGAACACGCTGGTCAGGATGGACAGCGTCGACGGCATGACCAGTGCCGCACCGACTCCGGAGATCATCCGGGCCACGATCACCCACATCGGGTCGTGCATCGACAGCGCGAGCACCGAGCCGGCGCAGAACACCACCAGGCCCGCGATCAGCATGCCGCGGCGGCCGTAGCGGTCGCCGAGCGCGCCGGCGGGCAGCAGCAGGGCCGCCAGGACCAGGGTGTAGCCGTCGACCATCCAGGTCAGCTGGCCCTGGGTGGCGCCGGTGACGGTGGCGATCTCCGGCAGCGCGGTGTACAGCGCCGCCATCGAGGCCATCACCAGGCCCACGCCCAGGCAGGAGACGATCAGGGTCCAGCGGCGCCGCCAGGCCGCCGGCGTGCCGGGGCGCACGTGTACTTGTTGGTCGGTCACAGCGCCTCCACAGTTTCGATACCAATGGTATCGCTTCGCTACTTTCGGTAGCGTAGCGACTGCCCGAGGCGAGGGAAACCCTCGGGCACTGTGATGTCCGGCAGGATGGAAGTGATGAGTCGAGCCCCGCTGCTCCCCGGTGATTCCGAGTCGGTCGATCCGCGCAAATTGCGATCGCGGGATCGGCTGCTGGCGGCCGCGACGCAACTGCTGGCCTCCGGGGGGATCGAGGCGGTCACCGTCGAGGCGGTCACCCGGGCGTCGAAGGTCGCGCGCACCACCCTCTACCGCAACTTCGGCAACAGCGCGGGCCTGCTGGCCGCCGCCTTCGAACGGCTGCTGCCGCAGGTGGTTCCGCCCGCGCCGGACGGTACCGTCGAACAACAACTGACCGAACTGCTGATCGCCCAGACCGCCGCCATCGAGCAGGCGCCCGCGCAGCTGAGCACCCTGGCCTGGATGGGCCTCGGGATCGGCCCCGCCCCCACGGCCCCCGACGGCCGCTCCCCGATGGTGAACTCGTTGCGCGCCAGCGTCATCGAGCACTACCGGGTGCCGTTCGACCGGGTCCTGGACACGCCCGCCGCCCGCGCCGAACTCGGCGACCAGGACCGCGTCTTCGTCCTGGCCCAGCTCCTCGGCCCGATCATCTTCCTGAAACTGACCGGCCTGCGCCCGGCCACCCCCGCCGACTGCGCCCGCATCGTCCGCGACTTCCTCGCCGCCCGCCGCACCCGCCGCCCGGACTCAGCGCACGAGATCGGTGAGCCGCTCCCAGTCGATCTGGATCCGGATCGGTAGGTCGACGGCGAATCCAGTGCCCGGCTTCAGGATCCGGGCCGGCCGGTAGTGGCCGACGCCGTGGTCGAGAGCGTAGGTCTCGATGCCGGTGACCTCGGTATCGGACACGCTGACCAGCCAGTACCAGGGGATCCCGGCGGCCGCGTACTCGTTCATCTTGTCCAGCCGATCGGTTTTCACGTGACTGGGTGAGATGACCTCGACGATGACCTTCAGATTGCGGGCCGGAACCGGACGGACATCCGGCGGCACGCAGTCGAACAAGGCGATGTCGGGCCGCCGGATCGTGGCCCGGGGTACCTCGAGCATGATGAGCAGCCGATGGATCGCCTTCTGATGTGCCCGGCTCGGCGACTCGCCGCGCACGGCGTCGCCGTTGACGACCTCCACCAAGCGGCAGAAGTCCTCGGGCAGTTCCCGCCAGATGTCGAGCGTGATCGGTTCCGGCTGATGTTGTCGGGTCGAGCCCAGTCGAAGATCGCGACCATGCCGCGATTCTATGCGTCCGCACCCCAGCATTCGGTGAGGAAGAGGCGGATCTCGCGGGTGCGTTCGGCGTCTTCGGGGGCGCGGCCGAGGAAGCCGCCGTGGGCGGCGGCCTCCCAGACGTGCAGGGCGGCGGGGATGTCGGCGGCGCGCAGGGCGCGGTGCAGGCGGACGGTGTCGGACAGCAGCATGTCGCGGGTACCGGACAGCAGCAGGGCCGGGGGGAAGCCGCGGCTGAAATCGCCGAAGACAGGGGACAGGTAGGGGTTGCGGCGGTCGTGGTCGCCGGCGTAGAGGGCGGGGGTGGGGGAGTGGTCGAGGAGGTTGTCCAGGCCCAGGTTGGTCTGCCAGGTGTCGCCGGATTCGGTGAGGTCGGCGGCGGGGGTGGCGAGGACGACGCCGGCCGGGAGGGGCAGGCCCTCGTCGCGGGCGCGCAGGACGGTGGCGGCGGCCAGATTGCCGCCGGCCGAGACGCCGCCGATGACGATCTCGTGGGGTTCGCGGCGCCGCAACAGTTCCCGGTAGGCGGCGACGCAGTCGTCGAGGGCGGCGGGGTAGGGGTGGTCGGGGGGCATGCGGTAGTCGACCGACCAGCAGTGCCGGCCGATGCGGTGGGCGTTGTCGATGCCGCGGGCGCGGCACAGTTCGCCGCCGCCCTGGATGAAGCCGCCGCCGTGGATCTCCAGATAGGTGCGGCGGTCGCCGGGGTCGACGCCGGGCGGGGTGATGGCGTGGACGCGGGCGGGACCGACCGGGATCTCCTCGACCTCGGCGGGGGCGCCGGAACCGGGGGCCATCCGCAGGGTGCGGGCGTCGAGATCCGCGATCAGGGTGCGCCAGCCGTCGGGGTCGTCCAGGGCGGGCCACGACGGGGACGGGGCCAGCGGGCCGAGCGCCAGGATGGCCTGCGCCTGTTCGCTGACGGACACCGGAACCGGGATGTCCCGGGCGGGTAGATGCAGCACGGCGCGGGCATCGCTGTCGGTCACTGCCGAACTCCTTTGAGAAGCACAATCCGAATCAGGAGAATATCATTCTTGACCGGTTGGATACGGAGTCCGGCGGCTGCCGTGGTTATCCGGTCCGGGTGGTGATCCGGCGGTTGTCCCAGGTGAGCATGCGGGGGTCGGGGACGAAACGCAGATATGCCATCTGCGCGTAGTGGTCGCGGGTGGCGTCGGGCAATGCCTGCTGCGGGGTGCGGAAGGCCGCGTACTTCTTCTCGATGCTCTCCGCGATCCGCTCGGCCTGCGCCGGATCGTCCACCTCCGTGATCTCGCCGGAGAGGTGCACCGCGCGCAGTTCCGCCCACAGTTCACCGGTTTCCACCAGGAACGAGGCCCGCGGGTCGCGGCGGATCCGGGACAGTTTCTTCGCCGAGCGCGGGGTTTGCAGGCAGATCGCGTGGTCGAGCACCGTGAACCAGACCGGCAGCGTCACCGGCCGGCCGTCGGCGGTCAGGGTGGTCAGGATGCCGGTGTGCGACTGCGCCAGCATCTCCCAGGCCTCGTCGGGGGACAGGCGGATACCCATGTGCCATTCACCTCCGGTGTGCTGCGTCCGCGCGGGACAGGCCGCGTGCGAGCAGTTCGTCCTTGCGGATCTTACCCAACGCATTGGTTGGTAACGCGGGGCAGATCTCGACGTACCGGGGCGCCTTGTAGTTGGCCATTCGCGCACGCGCCCAGGTGATCAGCTCGTCGGCGGTGACGGTGGCGCCGGGACGCGGCACCACGAAGGCCATGCCGACCTCGCCCAGCCGGGTATCGGGGAGGCCGACCACGGCGACCCGGGCCAGTGCCTCGTGGCCGAGCAGCAACTCCTCGACCTCGGCGGGGTACACGTTGAAGCCGCCGACGACGAACATCTCCTTCATCCGGCCGGTGATCATCAGATAGCCGCGCTCGTCCAGGCGGCCGAGGTCGCCGGTGTGCAGCCAGCCCGCGCCGTCGATCGCGGCCGCGGTCGCCACCGGATCGTCCAGATAGCCGGTCATCAGGTGGTAGCCGCGGATGACGATCTCGCCGTGCGCGCCGGGCGGCAGTTCCGTGCCGTTGCCGTCGACGATGCGGATCTCGGTGCCGGGCATGGCCTTCCCGGCGGTGTGCGCGATGGTGTCGAGGTCGTCGTCCGCGCGGCACAGCGAGGCCGGCCCGTTGGTCTCGGTGAGGCCGTAACCGCTGAGGACGGTGGTGAAGGTCATCTCGTCGCGCAGCCGCCGGATCAGGTCCACCGGGATGGTCGCCGCGCCGATCACGGTGGCGCGCAACGAGGTCAGGTCGTAGCGGTCCCGGTCGGGGCTGTCGAGCAGATCCTGGAGCAGGGTGGGCGGGCCGGGCAGCAGGGTGATCCGCTCGCGCTCGACCGTCGCCAGCACGGTGTCCACATCGAACACCGCCATCGGCACGACGGTGGCCCCGCGCAGCAGCGTGGCCAGCCACCCGGCCTTGTAACCGAACGAGTGGAAGAACGGCGTGATCACCAGTTGCCTTCCGCCGGAACGCAATCCGACGATATCGCTCCAGTCGTCGTAGAGCCGCAGCAACCGGCCGTGGGTGCTCACGGCGCCCTTGGGCCGGCCGGTGGTGCCGGAGGTGAACAGGATGTCGCACGGGTCGTCGGGCCCGACCGAGGCGATCCGCGCGGTGGCGGCGCTCTCCGCGACCAGGCGGCCGTCGCCGAGATACCGGTGCCACGGGACATCCTCGCGCGCGGGGCCGTTCATCACGACCACCCGGATCGGCTCCGGCAGCGCCGCCGTGTGCTCGGCCAGCAGCTGCGCGAAGTCGATGCCCAGGAAGTCGTTGTCGGTGAACAGGATCCGGGCCCCGGAGCGGGCCAGCACGTCGGCGGCCTCGGCGCCCTTGAAGCGGGTGTTCACCGGCACCACGACGCCGCGGGCGCCGAGGATGCCCAGGGCGGCGAGGATCCACCGATAGCCGTTGGGGGCCAGGATGGCGGCGCGGTCGCCGGGCAGGATGCCCGCCGCGAGCGCCGACCGGGTGGCCTGCACGATCGCGGTGGCCAATCGTGCGTAGGTGATCCGGATCTCGCCGTCGACCACCGCTTCCTGATCGGGGTGTGCGGCGGCGACGCGCAGCAGCCGGGCCGGGATGCTGCGGTCGGTGTCGTCGATCATGGTGTGGCGCAGTTTAGTCGGTACGGACCCAGACGGCCTTGGTGGTGAGGTACTGGCTCAGCGCGTCCGGCCCGTTCTCGTGGCCCCAGCCGCTCATCTTGTAGCCGCCGAACGGGACCGCCGGATCGAACAGGTTGTAGGTGTTGACCCAGACCGTGCCGGTGCGCATCAGCGCGGCCAGCCGATGCGCGTTGCCGAGGTTCGTGGTCCAGATACCGCCCGCCAGACCGAATTCGGTGTCGTTGGAGCGCTCCGCGACCTCCTCGATCGTGTCGAACGGCAGCAGGCAGCCGACCGGGCCGAAGATCTCCTCGCGCACCACCGCCATGTTGTCGGTGACGTCGGCCAGCAGGGTCGGCGGCACGAAGTACCCGTTCGCGAGCTCGCCCTCGGTGATCCGGGCGCCGCCCGCGAGCACCTTCGCCCCGGCCTCCTTGCCGATGTCGAGATAGCCGGTGACGCGGGACAATTGGGCCTGGGAGACCAGCGGCCCGATCCGGGTCTCGGGATCCAGGCCCGCGCCGACCCGCAGTTTCGCGGCGTAGGTCGCCAGCGCCGCGGAGAACTCCTCGAAGATGGCGCGCTGCACGAAGATTCGGGTGCCCGCGCAGCACGCCTGGCCGGAGTTGCCGAACACGCCCATCGCGACGCCGGGTACCGCGCGCCGGAAATCCGCGTCCGCGAACACGACATCCGGTGACTTGCCGCCGAGTTCGAGGGTCAGCTTCTTCAGATTGCCCGCGGCGGCGCGCACGATCGCCTGACCGGTGGCGGTCGAACCGGTGAACGCGACCTTGTCGACCCCGCGATGCTCCACCAGCGCGGCGCCCGCCTCGCCGAAGCCGGTGACGATGTTCACCACACCGGCGGGCAGGTCGGTCTCCGCGAGCAGTTCGCCGATCCGGAGGGCGACCAGGCTCGCCTCCTCGGCGGGCTTGAGCACCATCGTGCAGCCGCTGGCCAGCACCGGCGCCAGCTTCCACAGCACGTTGTTGATGGGGCTGTTCCACGGGATGATCGACGCGACCACGCCGACCGGTTCGTGCAACGTGTAGGTGAGGATCTGCCACGGCATCGAATTCGGCAGGGTGCGACCGTGGATCTTGGTGGCGAAACCGGCGAAGTAGCGCAGCACCTCGACCGCCTTGTCCGCGCCGGCGCTCGGATCGCGGCCGATCGGCATGCCCATGTCGGCGGATTCCAGCCGCCGCAGTTCGGCCATGTCGGCCTGGAGGACGTCGGCGATCTGCCAGATGATCGACTGCCGGGCCGCCGGGGTCAGCGCGCGCCACGGGCCCTCGAACGCCTGCCGGGCGGCGGCCACCGCCGCGTCCACATCGGCCGGGTCGCCCTGCGCGATCTCCGCGATCACCGTGCCGGTGGACGGATCGATGCTCGGAAATGTTCGGCCGGAAGCGGATTCGACCCACTCGCCGCCGATCAGCAGGCGCTTGGGCCCCCGGGCCAGAAACGGCAGTGACTGTCGATCGAGTGCGGCGTTCGTCGGCATGGAAATCCTCTCTCGCGAGCGCCGCACGTCGCCTCGCGCCCGTGCGGCCACCATAAAAGAGAGTAAGCGCTCATCTAGTTATTGGCCACGGTTTGCGTCATCCGGTGCGGACCCCGCCGACAGTGCCGCGCGCGAATGCGCGCCGGCCGGACATCGCGGCCGGGTGACGCCGATGCGCCGCGCGGCCACCGGGAGGCGTCCGGGCAGCGGTCGATGTGTGCGGCGGCGGGAGAAAAGTGCGGCCGCCGGGCAGCCGGAGGCGTCCGCGGCCGCCGGACACGCGGCCGCGGGCACCCGGGCAAGCCGACGTGCCGGGCGGCGGGATCTCCGCCCGGCCGAAGGCGTCACCGGCTCAGTCGAAACTGCCGCCGGTTTCGGCCAGCCGCACCAGCAGCGGCGCGGGCTCGTACTCCTCGCCCTCGTGGAACCGGCGCAGCGCGGCGACCACCGTGGGCAGTCCGACCCGGTCGGCGTACCACATCGGCCCGCCGCGATGGCGCGGGAAACCGTAACCGGCGAGGTAGACCACGTCGAGGTCGGAGGCGCGCTGGGCGAAGCCCTCCTCGAGGATGCGGGCGCCCTCGTCGGTCAGGGCGAGCACCAGCCGCTGCACGATCTCGTCCGGGTCGAAGGTCTGCGGCTTGGTGCCGTGCTTGTCCCAGTAGGCCGCCAGCAGATCCGCGACCACCGGGCTCGGCTTCGGGGTCCGGCCGTCGTAGTCGTACCAGCCCGCCGCGGTCTTCTGGCCGTAGCGGCCCAGTTCGCACAGCGAGTCGGCGATCTCCTCGCGGGGCGCGTCCGGATCCTCGGCGTAGCGGCGCTTGCGGATCGCCCAGCCGATGTCGTTGCCGGCCAGGTCGGCCACCCGGAACGGACCCATCGCGAAACCGAAACCCTCGATGGCGGAATCGATCTCGGCCGGTGTCGCACCCGCGCGCAGCAGCGCGAAGCCTGCCGCCCGGTAGTTGTACAGCATCCGGTTGCCGATGAAACCGTCGCAGACTCCGGCGACCACACCGGTCTTGCCGATGCGCGTGCCCAGGGTCATGGCGGTGACCAGCACGTCGTCGGCGGTACGGTCGCCGCGCACGATCTCCAGCAGCTTCATCACGTTCGCGGGGCTGAAGAAGTGCAGGCCCACCACGTCCTCGGGCCGGGAGGTGACCGCGGCGATCGCGTTCACGTCCAGCGTCGAGGTGTTGGAGGCCAGGATCGCACCCGGCTTCACCACCTCGTCGAGCTTGGTGAAGACGGTGCGCTTGACGTCCATGTCCTCGAACACGGCCTCGATGACCAGATCGCTGTCGGCCAGGTCGGCGTAGTCCAGGGTCGGGGTCAGCAGGGCCATGCGCTGTTCCAGGACCTCCGGGGCGAGTTTGCCCTTGTCGACCTGGATCTGATAGTTGCGGCGGATCACGCCGAGCCCGCGGTCCAGCGCCTCCGGCACGGTCTCCAGGATGGTGACCGGGATGCCGACGTTGAGGAAGTTCATCGCGATGCCGCCGCCCATGGTGCCGGCGCCGAGCACGCCGACCTTCGCCACCGGTCGCGGCCGGACGTCGGGGCCGATGCCCGGGATCTTGCGGGCGGCGCGCTCGGCGAAGAAGGCGTGCCGCAGCGCGGCGGACTGCTCACCGGCCACCAGGCCGGTGAAGATGGCGCGCTCGGCGGCCAGGCCCTCGTCGAAGGCGGTGGTCACCGCCGTCGCGGCCAGATCGAACGCGGCGATCGGGGCGAGGAAGCCGCGGCTGCGCGCGACCAGGGCGGCCCGCTGCGGCGCGGCGGCCGCCGGATCACCGGCGGCGATCAGGTCGCGGACCCGCGGTAGCGGGCGGGTCGCGGCGATCTCGGCGGCGAAGTCGATGGCCGCGGCCACCGCGTCGGTGTCCACCACCCGGTCCAGCAGTCGCTGCCCGTCGATCGCGGCGAGGACGCGGGCGGTTCGCGGTGCGCCGCTGGTGATCATGTCCACGGCCGTCGCGAAGCCGAGTGCGCGCGGCAGGCGCTGGGTGCCGCCGGCACCCGGAACCAAGCCCAGATTGACCTCTGGCAAACCGAGTTTGCTGGCGGCGGTGGCGACCCGGTAGTGCGCGCCGAGCGCCAATTCCAGCCCGCCCCCGAGGCAGGTGCCCTCGATCGCGGCGACCACCGGCTTGCCGGCGGCGTCCAGCGCGGCGATCACCTCGTTGAGCGTCGGCGCGGCGCCGGACTTCGGGGTGCCGAATTCGGTGATGTCCGCACCCGCGGAGAAGAAGCCGTTGCCGCCGGTCAGCACGATCGCATCGATGCCGGAATCGTCGAGGGCACTGCGCAGTCCGGACACGATACCCTCGCGGGTGCTGTGCCCGAGCCCGTTGACCGGGGGATTGTCGATGCGGATGAGTGCGGTGCGGCCCTGCGTCTCGTAATGGATGGCCATGCTGTCGTCTCACTTCCTGACTCGGTGTAATAGTCATACCACCCAGCGAGAATGGCATTCTCGAGAGTTGCGGCCGGGTAGGGTACACAGTCGGGGTCCGCTGATGCCAGTTAATATCTAGCATTCACATTGAACGCGCAGGTTGCTGACAGCTTCCGTTCATCTGTGGGTGTGAGCGTGGGCGGCGTTTGCTGACAGTGTCGAACGTTCGAAACCGATGAAGGTAACTTATGAAGGTAAATGAGTCCGGTGGCCGCAGGGCCGCCGGTGCGGGGCTGGGGTTTGCCGCGATGCTGTTCGGTTGCGCGGCGGCCATGACATTCGATTCCGCGGTGGCGCAAGCGGATACGTTCGTGCCGCTGCCCGACGGCGAGCAGTCCCTGACGACGGCGACGGGGGTTCGGGTGGACCTCACGCGCTCCGGCGAACATGCGACCATCTCACCATCGATCGCATCCAACGGTCTGTCGCGCACGGCGAGTATGTCCGCGACGGTCTTCGCGACCATCGACGGCGCGACCTCGGGCAATCTGGTCACCGGCTACGTGGTGGGCTGCCAGGTCGACCTGTCCGGCGGCGTCACGATCGGCGGTGACATCTACATCTCGCCGAATTCGGCCTATCCCGAGATCTATCCCAACATCAATCTGGTGCCCGGTGGCGTGGCGACCGTCAAGTTCGACACCAAGAAGCTCGATCCGACGGCGGGGGCGGTCGGTGTCGCCTACGCCGATCGCGCCGTCCAGGTCAGCGGATGCGCCGGATACGCGCAGGCGCGGGCCTTCAGCACCCTGACCGTGAAGAACGACAGTGGTTCGGCCGAGGTCACCCTCTACGGCCAGCCCTTCAGCATCGGATGAACGACATGTCTGCCACGACGAATGCGACGGGGACGAACGGGATGGGGCGCAACGGGATGGGGAAACGTGGTCCGGCCGTACGCGGGGCACTGGGCACGGCGTTCGTCGCCCTCGCCAGTGTGCCGATGCTGGTGGCCGGTGTCGGCACGGCACAGGCCGACACCCAGGTGGGGCTGCCCGACGGGCACATTCAACTGAGCACCCGCGACGGTCTGACCATCGAGGTGGACCGCAGCGGTGAGCACGCGACCCTCTCCGGCTCGCTGGCGGCCAACCCGCTGTCGCGCAACGCCTGGGTGTCCGGCGTGACCTCGGTGCACGTGACCGCACCGGACGGTGTCAAGGTGACCGGCGGCCGGATCGAGACCGGCTACCTGCTCGGCTGCCAGATCGATCTGGGCAGCGGCGTGCACGCCGAGGGCAGCGGCGATTCGGCCGGACAGGCCGAGCAGAAGGGCCCGGGTGGTGCGGGCGGTGACCAGGGCGGCCCGGCCGATCAGGGTGGTGGTGACTCCGGCGGTGATTCCGGGGGCGGCGCCGCCACCGAGATCGCCTGTCCGGTGATCGGCCCGCTCTGCTCGCGGGAGGCGAGCAGGACGTAGGAACCGGTGAAATCGCGGGGGTCGGTGTCGCCCCGGAACGCGCTGCTCAGCGCGTCACAGGCGAACATGGTCTGCCCCGACTTCACCGCCGCCGGATCGAGTCCCGG
>NZ_JAIUCZ020000018.1 GCF_020176955.2 Nocardia sp. alder85J | reverse complement strand
TCAAGCTTAGCCCATCCCTCTATCCCGATCCAAATCGGGGTAGCGAGTCGAGCCGTGTGATCCAGTCTGGCGCTCATCGTCCGGCCTCGTGTCCCGGGCCTCTCGGCTCTGGGTCGGCGTCCGTGTCGCTCTGACCTGGATTAAGTTACGTGTGAACCACTTTCGATGTCAAATCGCCTGGTCATACGGTCAATATCGGATGTTTCGCCGCATCCGTACGGCCCCGAAAAGCAGTGCGACCGGCCCGTCGGACGACGGACCGATCACCACTCACCCGTAAATCGGTATTACCGCGACATCCGTCAGTTGCACCGGGTGTCGACGATCCGCGTCGGACTCGGCTCCGCGCTGAGCGAGGCCGGCCGCGGCGGGCCGAAGGCGCCGATTGCCGCGCCCTCGGCCGCGGCCGGCGTCGGCCCGACCCCACCGAGGAACAGTCCGTCCCGCTCGGCCAGCGATCCACAGCCGTCCATGTAGCGCAGCACGACGAAGCAGTTGCCGTACCCGCAGGCGGACAACGCATTCGCGTCTGCCTCGCCCTGGTTGGGGTAGTCACCGGTCATGCCGATGATGGTGCCGCCGGTCGGATTGTCGGTCGAGATGGCGAACGCACCGTAGTAGTGACCGTCCCAGTCGGAGTCGGCCGCCGAGGCCGATCCCGCCCCCGCGGTCAGGAGAACGGTCGCAACCCCCGCGACCAGTCCGAAGGTCGTTTTCCCCGAAACAAACATCTGATGCTCTCTCCAGTTGTGCACGGCCTCGGCTCGAGGCCAACAGGCCATCATGACGGAGAGTACCGACAAAGCCGGAAGCCGGCCCACCTCGAGGGTGGGCCGGCTTCCGGTCGAAAATTGTTGCCGGACGGCAGGACTCAGAAGTCCATGCCACCCATGCCACCGGTCGGATCGCCGGCCGGGGCGGCCGTCTTCTCCGGCTTGTCGGCGACGACGGCCTCGGTGGTGAGGAACAGGGCCGCGATCGACGCCGCGTTCTGCAGCGCGGAACGGGTCACCTTCACCGGGTCGGCCACGCCGGCCGCCAGCAGGTCCTCGTAGACGCCGGTCTCGGCGTTGAGGCCCGAGCCGGACGGCAGGTTGGAGACCTTCTCGGCCACCACGCCGGGCTCCAGGCCCGCGTTGAAGGCGATCTGCTTCAGCGGCGCGGCCAGGGCGACGCGAACGATGTTCGCACCGGTGGCCTCGTCGCCGGTCAGGGTCAGCTCGTCCAGCGCCGGGGCGGCCTGCAGCAGGGCCACGCCACCACCGGGGACGATGCCCTCCTCGACGGCGGCCTTGGCGTTGCGCACCGCGTCCTCGATGCGGTGCTTGCGCTCCTTGAGCTCCACCTCGGTGGCAGCGCCGGCCTTGATCACCGCGACACCGCCGGCCAGCTTGGCCAGGCGCTCCTGCAGCTTCTCACGGTCGTAGTCCGAGTCCGAGTTCTCGATCTCGGTGCGGATCTGCGCCACGCGACCCTGGATGGCCTCGGCATCGCCGGCGCCGTCCACGATGGTGGTCTCGTCCTTGGTCACGACGATCTTGCGGGCGGTGCCCAGCAGGTCGACGGTCGCGGTCTCCAGGTTCAGACCGACCTCTTCGCTGATGACCTCACCGCCGGTCAGGATGGCGATGTCGGCCAGCTGCGCCTTGCGGCGGTCGCCGAAGCCCGGGGCCTTCACGGCGACGGACTTGAAGGTGCCGCGGATCTTGTTCACGACCAGGGTCGACAGGGCCTCGCCCTCGACGTCCTCGGCGATGATCAGCAGCGGCTTACCGGCCTGGATGACCTTCTCCAGCAGCGGCAGCAGATCCTTGACGGTCGAGATCTTGGAACCGACCAGCAGGATGTACGGATCCTCGAGGACCGCTTCCTGACGCTCCGGGTCGGTCACGAAGTAACCGGAGATGTAGCCCTTGTCGAAGCGCATACCCTCGGTCAGCTCCAGCTGGAGCCCGAAGGTGTTGCTCTCCTCGACGGTGATGACGCCTTCCTTGCCGACCTTGTCCATGGCCTCGGCGATCAGCTCGCCGATGGACTGGTCGCCGGCGGAGATCGCGGCGGTGGCGGCGATCTGCTCCTTGGTCTCGACCTCCTTGGCGGAAGCCAGCAGGCGGCTGGTGACAGCCTCCACGGCCTTCTCGATGCCGCGCTTCAGACCCAGCGGGTTCGCGCCGGCCGCGACGTTGCGCAGACCCTCACGCACCAGCGCCTGCGCCAGCACGGTCGCCGTGGTGGTGCCGTCGCCCGCGACGTCGTCGGTCTTCTTGGCGACCTCTTTGACCAGCTCGGCGCCGATCTTCTCGTACGGGTCCTCGAGCTCGATCTCCTTGGCGATGGACACACCATCGTTGGTGATCGTGGGGGCGCCCCACTTCTTCTCCAGGACGACGTTGCGGCCCTTGGGGCCCAGCGTCACCTTGACAGCATCGGCGAGGCTGTTGAGGCCCCGCTCGAGGCCGCGACGGGCCTCTTCGTCGTACGCAATTGTCTTGGCCATGGCGTTCTCGAGATCCTCCACGTATATGGCTGACACACAGAGCGACCGCAGGGTTGGATCGCTCCATATTGACGCTGGCCAGGTTCGGTGCCCGCGACGGACGACCAGGGGTGTCGTGGTACCCGGCCTCACCGTCCCGACCTGGCACTCACATAACGGGAGTGCCAGATCCATTTTTAGCACTCGCCACCACCGAGTGCAAGGAGGTGTCGGCCCACCCCGGACCGGTCGCCGATGCGCGGGCCCAGCGCTCCCGTTCGCGACCCGGCTCGATCCCGGACCGACGGCGGGGAGGAGGAGGGAGAGACCGCGCTGGGAGCTCAGGTATCGGTGACCCGCAGAGCCAAGGCCAGGAAGGCGTCGGCCCGGCGCTCCTCCGGAGTCCGGGGCTCACCACGATCGACCGTCACCTGCTCCGCATCGTGGAGAAGCAGTTCCGCCTCGATCCGCATGATGGCACGAATGAACGGCGGAGCGACCTCCGGCGGGAGGTCTCCGTTCACTATGTAACTACCGTCGGGACCGGACTCCGTGGACACAAAGGTCAACGCGTGCAGCAGGTCACCGCGCGATTCTCCGGCAATCATGTCGGAGTCCCGGGTATCCGCCATAGCTACATGGTATCCATACCGCGCTTGTGGAACCGGTATATGGCCAATACAGTACGTACGTACGGTTTGGTGAACGACGCGACTGGAGCCGCCATGTGGGATCCACAGCAGTATCTGACCTTCGACGATCACCGTTCGCGGCCCTTTTTCGAGTTGTTGAATCGAATCGGCGCCGAGCGGCCTCGGCGTGTCGTCGATCTCGGTTGCGGGCCCGGACACCTCACCGGCGTGTTGGGACAGCGGTGGCCGGGGGCGGTCGTCGAGGCCTCGGATTCGTCACCGGAGATGGTGGCGGCGGCTCGCGCCCGCGGCGTACACGCGACCCTGCTCGACGTGCGGGACTGGCAGCCCGAGGCCGATACCGATGTGGTCGTCACGAACGCGGTGCTGC
Source organism: Nocardia sp. alder85J (assembly GCF_020176955.2). Classification (GTDB taxonomy): domain Bacteria; phylum Actinomycetota; class Actinomycetes; order Mycobacteriales; family Mycobacteriaceae; genus Nocardia. The sequence continues at coordinate 128,394 of NZ_JAIUCZ020000018.1, read as the reverse complement.
AATGGGTGCCCGGTCATCCGGATCTGTTGCGACGCTGGGCGGCGGAGCTGCCCGCCGGCGCCTGGCTGGCCCTCCAGGTTCCGGGCAATTTCGACGCCCCCTCACACAGCAGCATCCGCGAGGTGGCCGCCCGCCCGCACTGGAAGGATCGCCTGGCGGACACCGGCATCCTGGAGCCGCGCAGCGTGCTGGAGCCGACCGGGTACGCGGCGCTGTTCGCGGCGGCCGGTTGGGGCGTGGACGCCTGGGAGACCACGTATGTGCAACGCCTGTCCGGGGACGATCCGGTGCTGACCTGGGTCACCGGTACCGCCCTGCGCCCGGTGCGGGATGCCCTCGACGACACCGAGTGGGACCGGTTCACCACCGAACTGGGCAGCCTGCTGCGCGCTGCCTACCCGCAGCAGGCCGACGGTAGTACCTGGATGCCGTTCCGGCGGGTCTTCGCGGTGGCGCATCGCTCCTGACGACACGGATCAGCCGGCCTCGGCCGACCGGCCGCTCACCATCAGAGCGAGTCCGAGGCCGGCGGTACCGGAGGTTGCGCGGCGGCGCCGGGCACCCGGGCGAGCAGCGCGACCAGGTCCCGTTCCAACTCGGCCTTGTCCAGCCCGAGCCCGGACAGCGGACCGGCGCCGTCCTCCAGCTCCAGCAATGCCAGCAACATGTGCTCGGTACCGATGTAGTTGTGCCCCAGCCGAAGCGCCTCCCGGAAGGTGAGCTCCAGCGCCTTGCGGGCCGGGCCGTTGTAGGGAATCAGATCGGGTACGGTCTCGGCCGCCGGCGGCAGCGCCGAGGTGACGACCCGCCGGACCGCGTCGAGGCCGATCCCCTTCCCGACGATGGCCAGCGCCGCCAGCCCCTCGGGCTCGCTGAGCAGCCCCAGCACCAGGTGTTCCGGCGTGATCTCGGCATTGCCGGCGGTACGAGCCTCCTCCATCGAGGCCATCACCACACTCCGGGCCCGCTGGGTGAACCGGCCGAATCCGGTATTCGGATCCAGGGCCGCCGGATTGCCGGATTCCTTGGGCACGAACCGTTTCTGGGCGGCCTGCTTGCTCACCCCCATGCTGCTGCCGATATCGGTCCACGAGGCGCCCGAGCGCCGGGCCTGGTCGACGAAGTGACCGATCAGATGATCGGCGACCTCGCCCAGATGGTTCGCCGCCACGACCGCGTCCGACAGCTGTTCCAGCACGTCGTCGGGGCGGGCCCGCTTGATTCCGTCGATCAGATCGTCGAGTCGTATCTTGTTCGCCATGCGTCAACGATAGGTTGACCATCGAGCTTTCGTCAACCATTGGTTGACGATAATCCGGACGGCTTCGCGGACCGGCCCACCGGTCCGGATTCAGCGCGGCGGGCTCACCGTGAGGTGTGGCAGATGCCCCCGTAACCCGGGCGCGCTCGTGGTCGGGGCCGGGTGGCCATGCATGTGCAGATCGTGGTTTCCCGCCGGTCCACAGGCGGCGCACAGGGCCAGTACGCCACACATCAGGACGGCCACCACCAGCTTCTTCACTGGTTCTCTCCCAGGCACGGCACGGCCGCGCAGTCGACATTCACTCGGGTGTGCAACGGTCGCGGCACCCGCTTGCCCTACGGTGCCGCACGATCCTTGTCATCGGCCCATCGATCGCTTAACAGACCGGGTTTCGACGCGGAACTATCCGGTGGCGATACCGATCGCCACCGCGACGGGAGTGTCGACGCGACTGGACGACAGGCACACCAGCTTCGCGGTGCCGAGAGCGACATTGGGGCTGCCCTCGAACTTCGACCCCGGATTCTCGGCGAGCACCTGTTCCATCAGGGCCTTCTCCGCATCGACGTCCATGGTCTTGAATCGGCCGCAGGGCGTCGCCGAGGCCGGGCCCAGCGTCCCGGTCGCGACCGGCGCGGCGGTGGAAGTTCCCGGCGCCGTGGCGGTTTCGGGAGCGGGAGCGGACGCGCTCGATACCGCGGACGCGGAACTCGGTGCGGCGACCGCGGAACCGGTCGCCGACGCCTGGCGCAATCCGGCGGGCGCCGGGGCCGAGTCGTTGCCACCACATCCGGCGAGCGTCAGCGCACCCGCCGCGACGGCGAGCACCACGATCCGTTTCATCACCGATTCAATCCCCGCTACGGTCGACACACACCGGATGTGCCCGGTGCGCTGGCAGCGTACCCGGCCGGGGGTGGCGACGCGGTGGGACCCGGTTTCAGTGGATGTGGTCGCGCCAATCCGCGGGCACCCGCTCGCGCGGGCCGGGCACCGTCTGCTCGCGCGGATGATGCTGCGGCGGAGCCAATTTCGGGCCCTCGTCGAACATGTCGCTGGCTTCGTAGTCCCAGAACCACTGCTCGCCCGGTTCGAAGCTGCGGACGAACCGATGGCCGGTCTCCGCGAAATGCTTGGTGGCGTGCTGGGACGGTGAGGTGTCGCAGCAGCCCACGTGCCCGCACTGGGCACAGCGGCGTAAGTGCACCCACCAGCCCTGGGCCTGTTCGCATTCCACGCAACCGGTACCGCTGGGCGGGACCGCGGGATCGATGCCGTCGATGTTCTGCATGTCACTCACTTCCGGTAATCGGCTGTGCCGGTTCGGGTTCCGCCTGCTGTTGCAGGGGCAGCCGGACGACGAAGCGGGTGTCGCCGGGCACCGACTCCACCCGGATGTCGCCACCGTGTTTCTTCGCCACGATCCGGAACGAAATGTCCAGGCCGAGACCGGTTCCCTCGCCGACCGCCTTCGTGGTGAAGAACGGTTCGAAGATCCGGTGCCGCAGTTCCGGCGGGACGCCGGCACCAGTGTCGCAGATTTCCACTGCTACGCAGTCGTTCTCGCGATACGTGCGGACGGTGAGCGTGCCGTGCCCGGACATCGCCGCCACGGCGTTGTCGATCAGATTCGTCCACACCTGGTTCAGCTCCGCCGCATAGCAGGGCACCGGCGGCAGCGTGCGGTCGTATTCCTTGACCACCTCGATGTCGTCACCGATCTTGCGGGCCAGCATGACCAGCGTGCTGTCCAGCAGTTCGTGGATGTCGACCACCTGGAACGGGGCCCGATCCATCTGCGAATACTGCTTGGCCGCGTTCACCAGCGACGAGATGCGGGTGGTCGAATCGGTGATCTCGTTCATCAGCAGTTCGGTCTCGACGGTGTAGTTCAGCCATCGGATCGCACCCTCCAGGGTGCCGCTGTCGCACCCCTCCAGCGTGCCGGCCACCTTCTCCAGCCAGTCGATGTCGAAGCCGGCCTGCACGAAGTTCGGCGCGATGTCCCAGCCGCCCGCGATGTCGTGATCGTCGAGCCAGCCGCCGAGTTCGTCCTCCCGGTCGGCCGCCTCCAGCGGGGTCAGCACCGGAGCCTTGCCGACCTGCGCGGCGGCCTCCTCCTGGAGTTGCACCAGGGCCTCCAGGGTGTTCGAGTCGAATTTGCCGCGCGCCATCATCTTCAGCTTGTTGCGCATGCCGGCGACGCGCTCCCGCAGCGAACCCGTGGCCCGGACGGCCGCGGCGGCCGGATTGTTCAGCTCGTGCGTCAGCCCCGCCGACAGCTGGCCCAGTGCGAGCAACCGCTCGCGCTGGCCGATGATCTCGTTGGAGTTGCGGTTGCCGAAGAACAGGCCTTCGAGCAGATGCACCGCCATCGGGAACCACTCGTGCACCATGTCCGAGAAGGTGCGGGCGTCGAGGACGAAGAACGTGGACGGTTCGGTGACGTAGAACGATCCGTTGTAGGTCTGCTCGGCGCGGTCGCCCAGATAGGAGGCCCACGCGCCCGAGTACGAGCCACGGTGGGCGGTGCGGACCAGCTCGATCTCCTCGCCGGAGGACAGCCGGGTGAGCACGACCTCGCCGGACATCAGCACATAGAAGTTCTCGGCCGGATCGCCCTCGCGGAAGACCAGGCCCGGTTCGAACGATTCCACCCGGCCGTCACGACACAGCCAGGCCAACTGCTCGTCACCGAGCTTCTCGAACAGGAACAGCGTCCGCAGTTCGCCCGGGTCGCATACCAATCGCGTGCTCATGTCCGCACTCCTCCCACTGCCACTTCGACGACCGCTACTGCTTCGCCATGTATCGATGCACCAGCATCACCGCCATCGCACCCTCGCCGACCGCGGACGCCACCCGCTTCGCCGATTCCGAACGCACATCACCGGCGACGAACACGCCCGGGACATTGGTCTCCAGATGTCCCGGCGGGCGCGACAGTTCCCAGCCCGGCGGCAGCGCCCCGTCGACCAGCAGATCCGGTCCGGCCAGCACATAACCGGCCCGGTCCCGGGTGATCAGGCCGTCCAGCCATTCGGTCTCCGGCGCGGCGCCGATGAACAGGAACAACCGCTCGGCGTCCACCTTCTCCTCGGCGCCGGTCGCATTGTTGCGCAACACGATTCGCTCCAGATGGTCGTCGCCGTCGGCGGAGGTCACCTCGGTGCACGGGTGCACCTTGATGTTCGGGATCGCCTCGATCTGCTGGATCAGATAGTGCGACATGGACTGTTCCAGCGACCGGGCCCGGACCAGGATGTGCACGGTACGCGCGTTGCGGGACAGGAACACCGCCGCCTGACCGGCCGAATTGGCGCCGCCGACGATGTAGACCTCACGGTCGGCGCAGTCCGCCGCCTCGGTCATCGCCGAGCCGTAATACACACCGCGCCCGGTGAAATCGTCCACGCCCGGCGCCGGGTGGTGCCGGTAGTTGACCCCGGTGGCGATGAGCACCGAATGCGCGGCGATGGAACTGCCGTCGTCGAAGCGCACCACGCGGGCCGCGCCGCAGGCCTCCAGCCCCGTCACCTCGCGCGCGGTGATCAGTTCGGCGCCGAATTTCACCGCCTGCCGCCGCGCCCGATCGGCCAGTTGCGCACCGGACAATCCGTCGGGGAAGCCCAGATAGTTCTCGATCCGCGAACTCTGCCCGGCCTGACCACCGGTGGCGGTGCGCTCGACCAGGACCGTCCGCAGCCCCTCGGAAGCGCCGTAGACCGCCGCGCCGAGCCCGGCCGGACCGCCGCCCACCACGATCAGATCGTAGAAGTCACCGAGCGGATCGGTGTTCAGGCCGACGCTCACCGCCAGTTCGCTGTCACTGGGCGCGCGCAGCACCCCGCCGCTCGCATCGATGACCACCGGGCACTGGTCGGCGCCGGCGCCGGCCGCCGCCAGCAGCCGCTCGCCCTCCGGCTCGTCGGCCAGATAGAAGCGGTACGGCAATTGGTTGCGCGCCAGGAATTCCCGGACCTCCGAACAGCGGGCCGACCAGCGGTGACCGATCACCTTGGTCTCGTGCACCGGCCGGCGCTGGTCGCCGCGCCAGGACTCGAGCAGCGAGTCCAGGACCGGATACAGCTTCTCCTCCGGCGGATCCCAGGGCTTGAGCAGATAGTGGTCCAGATCCACCACATTGATGGCGTTGATCGCCGCGTCGGTATCGGCGTAGGCGGTGAGCAGGACCCGCCGGGCGAACGGATGCAGATCCATCGCCTGCTCCAGGAATTCGATGCCGTCCATGCCCGGCATCCGGAAGTCGGCGATCAACACGGCCACGGGCTGACCCCGCAATTTCATCTCACGCAGCGCGTCCAGCGCCGAGGCGCCCGACTCCGCGCGAATGATCCGATAATCGGCGCCGTACCGGCGACGGAGGTCTCGGACGACAGCGCGGGAGACGCCGGGATCGTCGTCGACACTGAGGATCGCGGGTCTGGCAGCAGCTGGTGAGGTCACGTCCAAAGTATGGATGTCACCGGCTCCGGTGACGAGCCGAGTTCTCTACCAGCGGATTCTCCACCGGCGCCGAGCCGTTGCGAGGCCGGCTCACAGCTGGTGGTGTTCCACGAAGTCACGCTCGGTCGGCGTGAGCAGACGTTCCAGTCGTTCCTCCCGTTGCGCGCGCGCCTGCCGCGTCCACTGACCCGGACGCCGCCCGGCGGCCTCATCCGAGAGCGGTAGGAGCGGTAGGGATTCCGCCTGCCGGCGGTTGAGGAGAAAGCGCAGTTTCACGGCCGATCACCTCACGTCTGGAATGAATAGCTCGGGTCGGATGCTTCGTTGCCTGCCGCTTGTCTATCCGCTATTGTGCGTCGTTCATTACATGCCGGGATACCTCTCGCCGCAGACTGTGATGCAGTTGATTTTCAACGAGCCGAGCCCTGCCGGGCACTTCCGCGACGACGACCCGCCGGTAGGCTGTGTGGTACTTGACGTCACATCTCTCGGAGCCAGCGTTGCCGAACACTCTCGAAGCCACTGTCGATATTTCCGCGTCCCCGGAACAGGTCTGGCAGGTCCTCTCGGATCTGAAGCGGATGCCCGAGTTCAGCCCGACCACCAAACGCATGATCCCACTCGGCACGCCCGCGGCCGGGACCTGGACGATCAACATCAATCGGGTCGAGGGGAAATACGTCTATCCCACGACGTCCCGCATCGTCCGGTACGAGCCCAACCGCGAGTTCGCCTTCCGGATGAACGAGAACGGCGTGGTGTGGAGCTACACCCTGGAGCCCATCGAGACCGGCACCAAACTGGTCGAACGCCGCGACATACCGAACGGCGTACGCCGGCCGGTGCGCATGCTGATCAATGCCTTCCTCGGCGGCGAGCAGCAGTTCGAGGCCGAGCTGGTGCGCGGCATGAACGAGACGCTGGAACGCATCAAGGCCACCGCCGAACGCTGAGCACCGAACGCTGAGATCCACACTGCCGGAAGGCTTTCCGGTACCGGTCACTGCCAGTTCGGCAACTTCACCACCTGCGCGGCCCAGGACAGCCCGGCGCCGAACGCGACCAGCAGTGCGTCGGCGCCGGGTTTCGCGTCGCCCTTGCGCAGCAGCGCCTCCATCGCCAGCGGGATCGAGGCGGCGGAGGTGTTGCCAGCCTCGGTGATGTCGTCGGCCAGGGCACAACTCGGTGACAATTTCAGTTCCCGGGCCATGATCTCGATGATGCGGCCGTTGGCCTGATGCGGGACCATCGCCTCCAGGTCTCCCGGGACGAGCCCGGCGGCGCCGACGGCGTCCAGGCACACCTGCTTCAACGAGTGTGCGGCCCAGCGGAATACCGCGGTGCCCTCCATCGCGAGCCAGGGCCGGACGGCGTCCGCGCCGAGTTCGTCGAATTCGGCGAAGAACTGCACCCAGTCCTTGTCCTGCCGGATGGCGTGATGTTGTGTCCCGTCGGAACCCCAGACGGTCGGGCCGATGCCGGGCTCGGCGGCCGGGCCGACGACCACCGCGCCGGCGCCGTCGCCGAACAGGAATGCGGTCGCGCGGTCGGCCGGGTTGACCGTCGCCGACAACAACTCCACCCCGACCACCAGCACATGCCGGGCGGTGCCGCCCTTGATCAGATCCGAGGCCACCGCCAGGCCGTGACAGAACCCGGCACAGCCGGCGGCCAGGTCGAAGGCGGGCGGATGGTTCATGCCCAGCGCGGTGGCGACCTGCGGCGCCGCCGCGGGCGTGAGCAGCGCCCACGTCGAGGTGGCCAGGATGACGCAGTCGATCTGGTCGGCCGCGATCCGCGCGGATTCCAGCGCGCCGCGCGCCGCGTCGGCGCTCATGGTCACGATGGTCTCCGACCCGGTGGCGAACCGGCGGGAGTGGATGCCCGAACGGGTGCGTATCCATTCGTCGCTGGAGTCGATCGGACCGGCGACCTCGTCGTTGCTGACGATCCGTTGCGGGCGGTAGACCCCCAGCCCCAGTAGGGCGGTGTGTTCCGAACCTGTGATGTGCGCGAGCTGAGCAGCCATCGTGCGTCTCCTAGGTACACCCGGCGAGCGACGCCACGATTGCGGCCACACCCGCACATGGAACGTTCCTTCATCGGGCCCGATCCCGGAGTCCGCACACGTCCAGCGCAGATTCCGCAGACATGAGGCCACCTCATATTACGACAAATCGACCGCTGGTAGTGAGTTCTCACAAACGACCGATAGGAACAGTGTGCGCCTGCCCTCGGATCCGGCGATTCGCCGCGGTCGGATCGTGTCCGGTACCCCCGCTCCGACCGGCGGAACGGGGTCCGGCACAGGTGGGACAACCGGACCTCCGGCGGGGCCTGTCCCGTAAGGTGTGAAACCGATCCGGCGCCGCCGATCGCCCGCGGCGACACCGGAAGCAGGGGCCCGGCCCGGTCCGACACCGTCGCCGACCCGGCGCCCCCTCGACACGACAGCACTGCCCCACGAAAGAGGAGCCTGTGGCCCGCCGACCCACCCCGCCCGGCACTCCCGAACGCACCGGACTCGGCCATGTGGCCGATCTGGTCCGGGACGCGATTCCGCCGCTGCATCCCGCCGGCCTGCCGTTCGTGGCAGCGCCGCTGGCGGTGGCGGCGCTCGCGGGCCGGCGGACCTGGCTGCGCCGCACCGGGCTGGCGACCGCGGCGGCCACGGCGGCCTTCTTCCGCCACCCGCACCGGGTTCCGCCGAGCCGGCCGAATGTGGTGGTGGCCCCGGCCGACGGGCAGATCGCCCTGGTCGACACCGAGGTCCCGCCCGCCGAGGTGAACCTCGGCGACCGGCCGCTGCCCCGGGTCAGCATCTTCCTGTCGGTGCTGGACGTGCATGTGCAGCGCACGCCGGTCTCGGGCACCGTCCGGGAGATCGTCTACCGGCGCGGCCAGTTCCGGTCCGCGGATCTGCCCGAGGCCAGCGCGGTGAACGAGCGCAACACGATGCTGCTGGAGACCGACTCCGGCCAGTTGGTCACCGTGGTGCAGATCGCCGGACTGCTGGCCCGTCGCATCGTCTGCGACGTCCGGGTCGAGGATCGGCTCGCCATCGGCGACACCTACGGGCTGATCCGGTTCGGTTCCCGGGTCGACACCTATTTTCCGGCCGGGACCACGCTGCTGGTCGAACCCGGGCAGCGGACGGTCGGCGGGGAGACGGTGCTGGCCGAACTGCCGTCATGATCGGGAAAACCGCGATCGGCAACGGCCGGCGCCGCACGGTCCTGCTCCTGCCCAGCATCGTGACGATCCTGGCCTTGTGCGCGGGGCTGTCGGCGGTGAAGTTCGCCCTGGACAACTCGCTCGGCGGGGCGCTGGCGATGATCGGCGCCGCCGCCGTGCTGGACACCCTGGACGGCCGGTTGGCCCGCATGCTGTCGGCGACCACCAAGATCGGCGCCGAACTCGATTCCCTGTCCGACGCGATCTCCTTCGGCGTCGCGCCCGCGCTGGTGCTGTACGTGACGGTGCTGCGCCAGGAGGGCGCGGGCTGGATCATCGCGCTGATCTTCGCGGTCAGCATCGTGCTGCGGCTGGCCCGGTTCAACACGCTGATGGACGACGACTCCCGGCCGGACTGGGAGCGGGACTACTTCGTGGGTGTGCCCGCCCCGGCGGCCGCGCTGATCGCGCTGCTGCCGGTCGCACTGCACGAACAGTTCGGCGCCGGCTGGTGGACCACCTTCACCGTGGCCGCGGCCTGGACCGTATTCGCCGCACTGCTGGCGGTCAGCACCATCCCGACCCTGGCGATGAAGTCGGTGTCGGTGGCGCCACAGGCCGCGGCGCTGCTGCTGGTGCTGGTCGCGCTGGGTGCGGCCGCGCTGATCACCTATCCGCTGGTCCTGCTGATGGTGCTGGTGGGGTTGTACATCGTGCACATCCCGTTCGCCTGGCGCTCGCAGCGCTGGACCGCCGCCCGGCCCGAGACCTGGCACCACAAGCCCGCCGAGCGGCGTGCCCAGCGCCGCGCGTCCCGGCGCCGACCGGCCGTCCTCGACTACTCCTCGGCGCGGTTACGGCTGCGCCGGCCCGGTGGCCGCCGGCCGTAACCATCCCGCAGCTGCCGACCGCGCACCCGGTGGCCGCCGACGGTGATCTCCCGGTGGCCCACGACCGTGCGCTCGGACGACACCGGTCGAGCACCGCTCGTGGCGACCGGTGACCCTCCACGGGCCGCAACTCCGGTGGCGGCCACGGAGGTCGCTCGGATGGCCGCCGTCGGCAGCCGGTCCGCGCGGCGGCGGTGGCCGCCGCCGCAATCACGGCTGCGGCGGCATTCTCGATCGCCGCTGCCCCACGACGACTTGCGGTGGCGGTTCGGGCGGCGGCCGGGTGGTGCGGGGCCGGGCCCGGGCAGAATGGGGCTCGTGCCCGAACTGTCGCTGACTGCCCGGTTGAACCATTCGGCTGCGGATGCCCGGCGGGGGGTGGTCCGGGTGCATCCGGAGGTGCTGGCCGCGCTGGGGTTGCGGGAGTGGGACGGGATCGCGCTCGTCGGCTCGCGGCGGACGGCCGCGGTCGCGGGGGTCGCGCCCGCGGGGACGCCGACCGGGGTGATCCTGCTGGACGACGTCACGCTGTCCAATGCCGGTGTGCGCGAGGACACGACCGTGGTGGTCGCGCCGGCGACGGTGTACGGGGCCCGGCAGCTGTCGGTGACCGGGTCGGCGCAGGCCACCCGCGCGATCGCCGAATCGACGCTGCGGCAGGCGCTGCTGGGCAAGGTGGTGACCGTCGGCGACGCGGTGTCGCTGCTGCCCCGCGATCTCGGGCCGGGTACCAGTACGGCGGCGGCCAGTCAGGCATTGTCGCGGACCTTCGGCATCGCCTGGACCTCGGAACTGCTCACCGTCACCGCCACCGATCCGGGGCCGGGACCGGTCAGCGTGCAGCCGAACAGCGCGGTGGTGTGGGGTGCGGGAGTGCCGGAGACGAATCGCGCGCCGGACGTGCCGAGCGTGCGGGAACCGGATGCGGCCGCGACGGTTCCGGGCACCCGGATGCGGGTGCGGGAGCGGCCCTCGGTGGTTCCGCTGGCCGAGCTGACCGGGGTCCGCGCCCAGGCGGCGAAGCTGTCGGAATGGCTGAGCCTGGCCCTGGACAAGCCGGAACTGCTGAAAACCCTCGGCGCGCCACCACATCTGGGCGCGCTGATCACCGGGCCCGCCGGTGGCGGCAAGGCGACGCTGGCACGGGCGGTGGCCACGCCGCGGCGCATCGTCGAACTCGACGGTCCCACCGTCGGCGCCACCGATGCCGGCACCCGGCTGCGCGAGGTGGGGCTCGCGGTGTCCGAGATCTGTTCCGGGGCGGGCGGAGTGCTGCTGATCACCGATATCGACGCACTGCTGCCCGCCGATCCGGAACCTGTGGCGGCGCTGATACTGGACCAGCTGCGCGGCGCGGTCGCCACGGCCGGGGTGGCCTTCCTGGCCACCACCTCGCATCCGGCCGCCGCCGACAGCCGGTTGCGCGCACCGGAACTGTGCGATCGCGAGGTGGCGCTGACGCTGCCGACCGCGGCGGTCCGCAAACAGCTGTTGCAGCAACTGCTGCGCAAGGTACCCACCGACAATGCGCCGCTGGACGAGATTGCCTCGCGCACACCGGGTTTCGTGGTGTCGGATCTGGCGGCGCTGTGCCGCGAGGCGGCCCTGCGGGCGGCGTCGCGGGCCGATCGCGAGCACACCGATCCGATGCTCACCCACGCCGATCTGCTGGGCGCGCTGGATGTGATCCGGCCGCTGTCCCGTTCGGGCACCGAGGAGTTGTCCACCGGCGGCCTCGATCTCGACGACGTCGGCGACATGGTGGAGACCAAGCAGGCGCTCACCGAGACGGTGCTCTGGCCGTTGCAGCATCCGGACTCGTTCGCCCGGCTCGGCATCGATCCGCCGCGCGGTGTGCTGCTGTACGGCCCACCGGGCTGCGGTAAGACCTTCCTGGTCCGGGCGCTGGCCGGCAGCGGGCAGCTCAGCGTGCACGCGGTCAAGGGCGCCGAACTGATGGACAAGTGGGTGGGTTCGTCGGAACGGGCGGTGCGCGAACTGTTCCAGCGGGCCCGCGATTCCGCACCCTCGCTGATCTTCCTCGACGAGGTGGACGCGCTGGCGCCGCGGCGCGGGCAGAGCAGCGATTCCGGGGTGGGTGACCGGGTGGTGGCCGCGCTGCTCACCGAACTCGACGGCGTACAGCCGCTGCGCGACGTGGTGGTGCTGGGTGCGACCAACCGGCCGGAACTGATCGATCCGGCGCTGCTGCGGCCGGGCCGGCTGGAGCGGCTGGTGTTCGTCCCGCCGCCGGACGCCGCCGGACGTACCGCGGTGCTGAAGACGGCCGCACGGTCGGTGCCGCTCGCGGCGGATATCAATCTGGCCACGCTGGCCGGGGAACTGCACGGCTATTCCGCCGCCGATTGTTCGGCGCTGCTGCGGGAGGCCGCGCTGGCGGCGATGCGCCGGGACGTCGACGCCGCCGACATCACGGCCGCCGACATGGCCGCCGCGCGGGCCGCGGTCCGGCCGTCACTGGACGAACAGCAGGTCGCGGCGTTGCGCCGGTACGCGGACCGGCGCGCCGGCATCGACGATCCCGAGGCCTGGCCGCGTGACTATATGTAGCTACAAGTTAGCCATAGTGGCCGTAATGTGATCTGAAATGCGGCTATACGGTTATCCGGCAAGTTGATCTCACCCTGTCCGGTTTTGGGGTATTTTCAGGTCGTGGCGACCAATCGCAGCGTGTTCGAGATGGTCACGGCCTTCCTGGCCATGATGGTTGCTGGAATGTCGCTGCTGCTGCCGATCGACTTCCCGTGGACGAGCGGAGCCACCGCGGTCCAGTTGGATCTGCTCGCCTACAGCCTCCCGCGATCGATCGCCGCGGGCTGTCTGATCGCCCTCATCGTGGCGGTCTTCGCCACCACCATCAATCACGGGCTGGCCGCCTGGGGCTCGGCCTCCTGCGGGATCGTGATCCTGTTCCTGAATCATCTGATCGGACATTTCTCCAATCCGACCGGGTCGATGTCCACGGTCAACTTCCTGGACTCGGTGGCCGGGGGCATCCTGCTGGGCGGCATCGCGACGGCGGTGCTGCACGGCCGGTTACAGGTCTTCGGGTGGACGCTCGGCGCGCTCGGCAGCGTGGTGGTCGGGGCCGCCGCGCCGCTGTCCGCCGTCGGCGAGGTCGGCGTGCGCACCGCGCCGCACACGGATTGGCCTGCCGTGGACTCGATTCCGATGTGGCTGCTGCTGGTGACGCTGGTGCTGGTCGGCATCGGGACCTTCGTGAACCGGAACCGGCAGGGGCTGGAGCGCCGCACGGTCGAACTGCCGCTGGCGCCGGTCGTGGCGGGCGTGCTGTTCGTCGGGGTGACCCTGCTCGTCTCGGAATGGCTGGCCCGGCACGCCGACAGCACGACGGCCATCGTGCTGGCCGTCGTGGCGACGGTGCTGTCGAGCTTCGTCACGGCCATGCTGCTGCCACGCCGGGACGGCATTCTGGTACTGCTCGCCGTCGCCGCCATCGCGGTCGACAGCGCGATCCAGCCGCCGACGTTCCCGCACTGGTCGATCTGGCCGATCGTGGCCGTGATCGGGGTGGGCCTGATCCTGGGTTTCCGGATCCCGGGCCCGATGACGGCGCTGGTCCTGCTCGCCGGACTGGCCGGCTGGAGCGCCGCCACCGAGCACAGCAAGACCCCGATCGGGACCACCGTCTCCGGTGTGCTGCTGGCGCTGGTGGTGGGGTACGCGTTCGGCAGCGCCTCCCCGCGCTACAACCCCACCCGGGTGCTCGGCGTGACCATCGTGCTGTTGCCGTCGGTGGTGCTCGCGCTGCGCGACCACGTCGACCGCGACGATCTCGCCGCCGGAACCAGTGACGCCGGCCACTGGCACATCCTGCCGGTCCCGGCCGTGGACTCGCCGACCCCCGACTGGACGGCGCTGGCCATCACCGCCGGATGCGCCGCCGGGCTGCTGGCACTGCGACATTGGCGAGCGCCGGTGGTGTACGGGCCACCCCCGGTGGAGGCGGACACGCCCGGAACATCCAGAGCCACCTCGGCGAGCCACCGGCCGAAGTCCGCGGGCCGCTGAGGGTTGCGCAGCCGTAGCGGCACGTAAGATCGACTTCGCCCACCCCGCCGCCTACCCGACGGAGTGACGTTTGCTCGCCGTCCTGCTCGCCCATCTCGCCGCCGCCGTCGTCGCCTTGCCGTGCGTCCGAATCCTCGGCCGGAACGCGTTCTACCTGCTGGCCCTGGCGCCGCTGGGCGGGCTGCTCTGGGTGGGCGCGCACTGGGACGACGGCACGCGCCTCGCGGTCACCTGGGCACCGACCATGCACATGGATTTCGACCTGCGCTTCGATTCCCTGGCCTCGATCATGTCGGCGCTGGTCCTCGGGATCGGCACGCTGATCCTGCTCTACTGCGCGCGCTATTTCGGCGACGACGACCGGCAGCGGCTCGGCATCTTCGCGGGCTATCTGGTCGCCTTCGCCGGGGCCATGTTCGGCCTGGTCGTCAGCGACAACATGCTGGTGCTCTACACCTTCTGGGAGATCACCACCGTCCTGTCGTTCCTGCTGGTGGGACACCATTCCGAACAGGGACCGGACCGCCGGGCCGCGATGCAGGCGCTGCTGGTCACCGCGGCGGGTGGGCTGGCCATGCTGGTCGGCATCGTCGCGGTGGGCGAGCACTACGGCAGTTATCTGCTGTCGGACGTGCTGGTCCGGGTGCGGCCGGACTGGCCGACCGCGGTCGCGCTGGTACTGATCCTGATCGGCGCGCTCAGCAAATCGGCCATCGTGCCGCTGCACTTCTGGCTGCCCGGCGCCATGGTCGCGCCGACGCCGGTCAGCGCCTACCTGCACGCCGCGGCCATGGTGAAGGCCGGTGTGTATCTGGTGGCGCGGCTCGCGCCCGGATTCGCCGCGGTCGGGCCCTGGCATCCGATCGTCCTCGGCCTGGGCCTGCTCTCGATGATCCTGGCCGGGCTGCGCGCACTCCAGGTCACCGACCTGAAGCTGGTACTCGCCTTCGGCACCGTGAGTCAGCTGGGATTCCTCATGGTGCTGCTCGGCGTCGGCACCACCGACGCGGCGCTGGCCGGGGTGACCCTGGTGGTGGCGCACGCGCTGTTCAAATCCGCGCTGTTCATGGTGGTCGGGATCATCGACCACGGCGCCGGCACCCGTGACCTGCGGCGGCTGTCCGGGCTCGGACGGCGCGAACCGGTGCTGTGCGCGATCGCGATCCTGGCCGGGCTTAGCATGGCGGGCATTCCGCCGCTGCTGGGCTTCGTCGGCAAGGAGAGCGCCCTCGACGCGCTGCTGACCGCCGGCACTCTGTCCGCGCCGGTGCGGGGTGTGGTGACGCTGGGCGTGGTGATCGGTTCCACCCTGACGGTGGGCTACAGCCTCCGATTCCTCTGGGGCGCTTTCGGAACCAAGCTCGAATCGACGGAACCGCCGATGCCCGCACGGCGTCGGCATCGGCCCGGACCACTGTTGCTGCTGCCGCCGGCCGTGGTGGCGGTGCTGAGCCTGGTGGCCGGTGTCGGTGCGCCCTGGCTGGATTCGTTGCTGCGGCCGTATTCGGTGACCCTGCCCGGACATCGGCCGCCGCATCTCGGGTTGTGGCACGGGTGGGGGCATCCGCTGGCGCTGACCATGGTGGTGATCGCCTGCGGCATGGTGCTGTTCGAGATCCGGGACCGCATCGGCGAATCGGCGAATCCGCGCCTGGGCAACGCGGATCGCGTCTACGACCGGGTGCTGGCCACGATGGACACGCTGTCGCTGCGGATGACCGGTGCGACCCAGCGTGGTTCGCTGCCGCTGAACCAGGCGTTGATCCTGACCACCCTGGCGGTGTTGCCGACGGTGATGCTGCTGTGCGGCCACCGCGCCCGAGTGACGTTGCGCTGGTGGGATTCCCCGATGCAGCCGGTGATCGGGCTGATCATGGCGGGGATGGCGATCGGCGCCACGGTGATGCGCAACCGCCTGGCCGGGGTGCTGCTGGTCGGGGTCACCGGCTACGGCTGCGGTGTGATCTTCGCCCTGCACGGCGCTCCCGATCTCGCGCTGACCCAATTCCTGGTCGAGACATTGACTCTGGTGATCTTCGTGCTGGTGCTGCGCAAGTTCCCGGCGGAGGTCGAGCCGAGCCGCACCGCGGCGCTGCGGTTGCGCCGCGCCGGGCTCGCCGTCGTGATCGGCGTCGTGGTCGCGGTGCTCGGCGCGTTCGCGACCGCGGCCCGCACCGCGGAACCGATCTGGCACCGGATCCCCGCGGCCGCTTATCAATTCGGTGGCGGTAAGAATGCGGTCAACGTGCTGCTGGTGGACGCGCGGGGCTGGGACACCCTCGGCGAGATCTCGGTGCTGATGGCGGCCGCCACCGGGGTGGCCTCCCTGGTGTTCCGCAGCCGCCGCTTCGGGCTGCCGCCGCGGGTCGCCGATGCCCCGGGCTACCACCCCGATCCGGACCTGCCGGAGTGGTTGCAGGCTGCCTCGCTGCTGCCGGCCCGGGAGCGGTCGATGGTGCTGGCGATCACCACCCGCCTGGTGTTCCCGACCATCATGACGATGTCGGCCTACTTCTTCTTCGCCGGGCACAACGCGCCCGGTGGCGGGTTCGCCGGCGGGCTCACCGCCGGATTGGCGCTGGTGCTGCGGTATCTCGCCGGTGGGCGCTACGAACTGGGCGAGGCGCTGCCGCTGGACGCCGGGCAGTTGCTCGGCGCCGGGCTGGTCCTCGCCGCGGGTACCGCGACCGGGTCCATGTTCCTCGGCGCGCCGCCGCTGTCCTCGGCGGTCATCCAGGTGACGCTGCCGCTGATCGGCACGGTGAAATTCGTCACCGCGATGCTGTTCGACCTGGGTGTGTACCTGATCGTGGTCGGACTGGTGCTGGACGTGTTGCGCAGTCTCGGCGCCGGATTGGACAAAGAAGCGAGCAGTCGCGGCACCGACCGGGTCCGCGGACAGGAGGCCCGATGACGTCGAATCTCACCCTGCTGATCCTCATCGGCGTGCTCGTCGCCTGCGGGGTGTACCTGGTGCTGGAACGGGCGGTGTCGAAGATGCTGCTCGGGATGATCCTGTTCGGCAACGCGGTGAATCTGCTCATCGTCACCGTCGGCGGCCCGGACGGCCGCGCGCCGATCCTCGGTGATCACGATCGGGTGCACCACGACACCGCCGACCCGCTGGCCCAGGCCATGGTGCTGACCGCGATCGTGATCACCATGGGCGTGGCCGCGTTCGTGCTGGCGCTGGCCTACCGGTCCTACACGCTGACCACCACCGAACAGATCGAGAACGATCCGGAGGACCTGCGGGTCGCCGCCCAGCGGGAGGCGGAGCGCGACACATGACCCTCTCCCCCGCACTACAACCGATCCTGACCCCGCTGCCCGTGCTGATCCCGCTGCTCACCGCCGCGGGCACGCTCATCGCCGGGCGCAAACCGCGCTTGCAGCAATCGATCTCGGTGGCCGCCCTGACCGCGCTGGTGGTGATCGACGCGCTGCTGCTGTGGCTCGCCGACCGGTACGGCATGTCCGCCCTCCAGATCGGCGGCTGGCGCACGCCGATCGGCATCACCCTGGTGGTGGACCGGCTGTCGGCGGCGATGCTGCTGGTGTCGGCGATCGTGCTGCTGGCGGTGCTCGTGTACGCCGTCGGGCAGGGTATCAGCGACGGCGCCGAACGGCAGCCGACCTCGATCTTCCAACCGACCTATCTGGTGCTGAGCGCGGGCGTGTCGATCGCCTTCCTCGCCGGTGACCTGTTCAACATGTTCGTCGGCTTCGAGGTGCTGCTGACCTCGTCGTTCGTCCTGCTCACCCTGGGCGCCAGCGCCGACCGGGTCCGGGCCGGGGTGTCGTACGTGCTGGTCTCGATGCTGTCCTCGCTGATCTTCCTCATCGGAATCGCGCTGGCCTACGCGGCCACCGGCACCCTGAACCTGGCCCACATGGCGACCCGGCTCGGCGAGGTGCCCAGTGGGGTGCGCAGCGCCATCTACGCGGTCCTGCTGGTGGCGTTCGGGATCAAGGCGGCGGTGTTCCCGCTGTCGAACTGGTTGCCGGATTCGTATCCGACCGCGCCGGCGCCGGTGACCGCGGTGTTCGCGGGCCTGCTGACGAAAGTCGGTGTGTACGCAATCATCCGGATGCATACCCTGCTGTTCCCGACCAGCCACTTCGACCGGGTGCTGCTGGTGTGCGGGCTGCTGACCATGCTGATCGGCATCCTCGGCGCGGTCGCGCAGAGCGATATCAAGCGACTGCTGTCGTTCACACTGGTCAGTCACATCGGCTATCTGATGTTCGGCGTGGGGCTCAACACCGTCGCGGGCCTGACCGGCACGGTCTACTACGTGGCCCACCACATTCTGGTGCAGACCACGCTTTTCCTGGTGGTGGGGCTGATCGAGCGGCAGGCCGGGTCCGCCTCGCTGGACCGGCTCGGCGGCCTGCTGGCCGCGAGCCCGCTGCTGGCCCTGCTGTTCGGCCTGCCGGCGCTGAATCTCGGTGGCATACCGCCGTTCTCGGGCTTCATCGGCAAGACCGTGCTGCTGGAGGCGGGCGCTGCCGAGGGCGGCGTGCTGGCCTGGGTGCTGGTGGCCGGGTCCGTGCTCACCAGCCTGCTGACGCTGTACGTGATGGCCCGGGTGTGGAGCAAGGCGTTCTGGCGGTCCCGGACCCAGGCGCCCGAGGGCGAATTCGCCGATGCCGCACCGTCGGCGCTGATCGACGAGTCCACCGATGTGCTGTTCGCGGATCGGCGCGATCCGGGCCGCATCCCGCGGCTGATGCTGGTGCCGACCGCGGCGCTGATCGCCGTCGGGCTCGGCCTCACCGTGTTCGCCGGGCCCATTCTGGGCATCGCGGGCCGGGCCGCCACCGATCTCGGGCATCGCGCCGACTACCTGAACACCGTGCTGGGCCCGGCCGATTCGTGGCGGTCCGGAGGCGACCGGTGACCCGCGAGACCGCGGTCCGGATCGGGGTGCTGCTCTGGCTGGGTGTCGTCTACATGGCGCTGTGGGGTGATGTCAGCGTCGGCAATCTGCTGGCGGGGCTGGTGATCGCGGCGGTGGTGACGGCCTCGCTGCCGCTGCCGCGAGTGACCGTCACCGGCCGGATCCGCCCGCTGCCGCTGCTCGAACTGCTGCTCGCCAGTGCGTACTACGCGCTGGAATCCAGTCTCCAGATCGCCTGGTTCGCGATCCGGCCCGCGGGGGCGCCGACCTCGGGGGTGCTGCGGATGCGGCTGTCCATCCGCTCGGATCTGGTGCTGGTGCTGTGCACGGATCTGCTGAATCTGATCCCCGGCACCATGGTGCTGGAGATCGACCGGACCAATCCGACCGTCTGGGTCCATGTGCTGGATGTCGGCAGCGATGCCGCCGTCGAGAAGTTCTACCGCAGCACCCGGCGGCTGGAACGGCTGCTGATCGACAGCTTCGAACGCCCGCCGGACCCCGGCGCGGCGATCACCGAGGAGGAGTCATGACCGTCGTCGCGATCGTCGCGGGGGTGCTGCTGGCCGCCGCGGCGCTGCTCACCGCCTATCGGATCCTGTCCGGGCCGAACACCCTGGACCGGGTCGTCGGCATCGACTCGCTGATGGCGATCGCGGCCTCCGGGCTGGCGGTCTGGGCCGCCTACAGCGACGACACCGCGGTGCTGCCCGCCATCACGGCGCTGGCGCTGGTCGGCTTCCTCGGCTCGGCCGCCGTCACCCGCTTCCGGGTCCGGGACGACCGATGAGGAGCGGATGGTCTGCCTGGCTGCACGGCGGCATGCACTGGGTGGCCGGTGTGCTGATCCTGTCGGGTGCGGCGCTGGCGTTCACCGCGGCGCTGGCCCTGATCCGCTTCCCGGACACCCTCTCTCGCATGCACGCCGCCACCAAACCGCAGGTGGTGGGGCTGGTGCTGGTGCTGATCGGCGCCGCGCTCGAACTACACGGCCACGGCAGCTTCTGGGTGCTGCTGCTGGTGGGGCTGTTCACCCTGGTCACCGCCCCGGCCATCGCACATCTGCTGGGCCGCACCGCCTATCGCGAGCAGCGCAACCGCGACGGCCTGCTGCTGGTCAACGAACTCGGCGACGAGGAACTCGAATGAGGTGCGCGCGCCACGGCCGGTGATCGCGCGGCCCGGTACCCGAGGATCGCACGGCTCAGCCGGATGATCGCACGGCTCAGCCGGATGATCGCGCGGCTCAGCCGGCGTGAGCGGGCTGGACCGGCAGCGGCGGCTCGGCGACGCGGGGGCGGGCGAACCAGGCCGCGTGAAAGGCCCAGGCGTACCCCGCGACCAGGCCGACGGCGATGACCCCGGCGGGCAGCGCGTGCTGCGACATCCACACGGCCAGGAACCGATAGGACAGCAGCAGGCCGGCCAGCAGGGTCGCTCCCCCGGCGACCAGGGTGACCCGGGTGCGGTCCCAGCCGCGTTCCGGGGCGCGCAGCGCGGATTCGACGGTGAGGCACAGCACGAAGCCCGCGACCAGATCACTGCCGTAGTGGTAGCCGAAGCCGAGGGTCGCCGACAGCGTGCACACCACCCAGAAGACGCCACCCCAGCGCAGCCAGCGCGGCGCCGGGGAACCGTCGGTATCGCGGCGGGAGTGCAGGAACAGCGAGGTGGCCCAGGCGGTGTGCATCGAGGGCATGCAGTTGCGGGGTGTGAAGGTGTCGAACGGCAACGCGGCGGGGGCGTGGTCCAGCGGCGGCACCACATGCGGCCAGTAGTTGCCCAGTTGCAGGCCGTGGCCGTCGGCGCCGAAGGCGAACACGGGGCCCACCACCGGGAACAGCACATAGATGACCGGGCCGAGCAGCCCGACGGTCAGGAAGGTGCGCACCAGATAGTGCCGCGGCCACACCCCGGTCTTCACCACGTGACGCAGCTGCCACACCGCGACCACCATCGCGGCGACCGGCAGTTCGATGTACACCCAGTGCAGTACCGCGTACACCTGCGGCCCGAGCGCCGCGACCGCCCGGCCCAGCAGCCACGACGGTTCGCCGAAGGCGTGATCGGCCAGCACCACATAGCGATCCAGCACCCGCGGGCCCGCCAGCACGGTGATGTGCAACCAGACGTCGCCCACCTTGGTGGCGAGCACCAGCAGCGCGCCGAGGGCGGCGGCGTGCAGGGCGTTGCGCTTGTCGCGGCCCTCCCAGCCGAGCCAGGCCACCAGCGCCAGCCCGGTCAGCGCCAGCACCGGACCGTTGCCGAAGGTCAGCGGCCCGCCGAGCAGCACCCGGACCACCGCGTAGATCGCGTCCAGAGCGATCGCCGCGCCGAGGGTGAGAAACCGCCGGCGCCAGGACAATCCGATCAGCGCCAGCGCCAGGCCGGCCCACGGCACCGAGACGGATTCGGGTACGCCCGTGTAATCCGACCACAGACTCTGCAACGGACCTTCGAAGCCGCGGCGGGCGGCCACCAGTTGCAGGGCGATCAGCAGGATCGGGACAGCGGCGACCGCGGCGACGACCAGTAGCCGCCTCGACGGCAACCGGAGCCGACCACGGCGAGCCACACCACCGAGATCGGAGCGGGTGTCGTCGAGAAGCACTCGACCATAGTAAACATACGATGAACGCCACCCCTCTGGGCAGCTGAATCAGCGACTACCGAACGGCAACGGCCGGTGTACCGGCGGTTACGGAACGCACCCGATCGTGACCATGGCCGGATCGGAGCGAGAGAGACCGGGCTGTAGTGCGGAGGGCCGCCCGTCAGGCGTCGAGTTCCTTGACCAGCGCGTCGACGACGGCGATCAGATCACCCTGGGCGGCCGCCGCCACCCGGCGTTGCCGCTGGTAGGAGGCGCCGCGCTGCGGGATCTCCGCCACCAGCGCCAGTTCCTTCTCACAGCCGAGCAGTTTCGCGGTGGGTTCGAGCCGTCCGAGCAGATCGGCCAGATCGTCGGTGACCAGCCGCTCGTTGCTGGCGGCGTCGGTGATGATGATCGCGTCCAGCCCGTAGCGGGCCGCGCGCCATTTGTTCTCCTGGACGTGCCACGGCGGAATAGTGGGCAATGTCTCACCGGCGCTGACCCGGTGATCGATGTCCACGACCAGGCAGTGGATCAGCGCCACCAGCGCGGAAAGCTCTGCGCGCGTGGAGATTCCGTCGCACACCCGGACCTCGATGGTGCCCCATTTCGGGGCCGGGCGGATATCCCAGTGCATACCGCCGAGCTGTTCGAACACGCCGGTCTTGAGCTGGTCGTGCACGAAAGCCTCGAACTGCGTCCAGTTCTCGAACTGGAACGGCAATCCGGCGGTGGGCAGCTGCTGGAACATCAGCGCCCGGTTGCTGGCGTATCCGGTGTCCAGGCCGGACCACATCGGCGACGAGGCCGACAGCGCGAGCAGATGCGGGTAGGCCAGCAGCAGATGGTTGAGGATCGGGAAAACCTTGTCCGGGTGCGAGATTCCCACATGGACGTGCACACCCCAGATCAGCATCTGCCGGCCCCACCACTGGGTGCGCTCGATCAGCTCGTCGTAGTGCTCCGAGCGGGTCAGCTGCTGGGTGGACCACTGCGCGAACGGATGGGTACCGGCGCAGAACAGATCCACACCGAGCGGATCGGCCGCGCGCCGGACGGCGTCCACGGTGCCGGACAGATCGTCGACGACCTCGGCGACGGTGTCGTGGATGCCGCTGACGATCTCGACGGTGTTGCGCAACAACTCCTTCGTGACCTGTGGACGGCCGTCGGTGGCGCGCAGGTCGCCGACCGCGTCGAAGACCTCGGCCGCGGTGTTGGACAGATCGCGCGTGCGCTTGTCGACGAGCGCGATCTCCCATTCGACGCCCAGGGTGGGCCGGGGCGAGCTGTTCCAGTGAACCGTGTGCAAGCCTGCCCCGCCCATAGCTCTCCCCCTGTTACCCGACGACGCCGCAGGCGACCCGGGCGCCCGCGTCACCGGTCGCCATGGTCTCGGCGTCCGGTCCGCTGGCGCCACCGGCCTGCGTGTACCGGCTCGGAATATTGCCGAAGTTGTCCGCACCGGCGTGGATGATCAGGGCCTTGCCCTTCACATCGTCCAGCGTGACGGAATCTGTGGTGGTGACCAGCTTCGCGGTGCCGTCCTGCCGCACCTCGAGGGAGGTCAGGTCGCCGCTGGCCGGCTTGGTCATGGTGTCGCCGAGTTGCAGATGCCCACCGGCGGAGAGGAAGTCGCCCGCCGGGCCGCCGGTCGGCGCCACCGAATTGGGCTCGCACTTGCCGTTCGCGTGGAAGTGCATGCCGTGGAAACCGGGCTTGAGGCCGTGCGCGTCGACGGTGAGCTCGAGGTGGGTGCCCGACTTCACGATGGTCACGGTCCCGACGCTCGCGCCCGAGGCGTCCTTGAGGTCGGCCTTCAGCGAATCGGCCGGATTGGCGCCACCGGGGGCCTGCTCACCCGACGCCGTCGCGGCGCCGCTCGGGGCCGTGGCACCCGTCCACACCGGCGGTGTGGTGCCCTTGACGTCACTCGACTCCTGGCTGTTGGAGCAGGCCGCGAGGCCGAGCACCGCGACCGCCAGCACCGGGGTCACAGTCCACCAGGAGGGGCGACGAATTGTGGACAGGGCCATCGGGGAACTCCTTTACGAGTACCGAGTTTACGAGTAGAGCTGCATGATCGGATTCGTTACGGGACAAGATGATGCCAGAGCCGTTATGCCGCCCGCGCACGGGCTCACCCGGCGGTGAGCCGAGGCCCGATGCCGGCCGGGTACCCGGCGACCAGTGTTTCAGTTGCCGGTCACGATCACGATCACACCCGGCGGCGAGTCGGCGATTCCGGCGAATCGCGGCTCGGCCGTGACCCCCAGGTCGTTCGCGATGGCCTGGGCCGCCGCCTTCTCCTGCGGGGAACTGCCGTAATAGACGGTGGTACGCGACACCACACCGTCGGGATAGTTGCCGGTCTCGGTGACGTTCCAGCCGCCGGAGGTCAGCTGGCTGCCGGTCTTGGCGGCCAGGCCCGCGATGGTGCTGTTGTTGAGCACCCGCACCGGGACCGACTTGTCCACCGGCGCAGCCGAAGTCGCGCCGGCGGGCGGTGCGGTGGTGGTGGCCGGGGCGGGCGTGCCGGTGGGTGCGGCCTCGGCGGCCGGGGACGACTCCGTGGTTGTGGTGGACGTCACCACCGGGGCCGCCGACGAGGCGGCGGCGGACGCCGCCGGGTGCGAGGCCGCGACCGCCGAGGAGGTGGCCGGCGCGACCGTGGCGGTCTGCGAACCCTCGGACTCGGACTTGGACAGCGACATCGCGCCGAGACCGGCGAACACGATGGCCAGGGCGATCAGCACCATCGCGAGCGCACGCAGCGGCGGTCCACCGGACGGTGGATTCGGGGTGCTCACCGGATCAACCCTAGTAGCCACCTGCATCACGCCTGGAAGCCGAGCTTGCGTGCCGCCCTGGACTTCTGGCGACTGGTCCGCAACCGGCGCAGCCGCTTGACCAGCATGGGGTCGGCCTCGAGCGCCTCGGGACGGTCGACCACGGCATTGAGCACCTGGTAGTAGCGGGTGGCGGACAGGCCGAACAGCTCGCGGATGGCCTCCTCCTTGGCGCCGGCGTACTTCCACCACTTGCGCTCGAAGGCCAGGATGTCGAGCTCGCGCCGGCTGAGGCCGCCGGACTCGAACCCGGACTCGGACTCGGACTCGGACTCGGACTCGGACTCGGACTCGAACCCGGCCCCGGACCCGGACCCGGCGGAGTCGGCCTGCCCGGCCGATGCCGCGATCGCCTCGGCGGAGTCCGCGGGATTGCCGTCCGGTACGGAAAGACCCGGTACGGAAAGACCCGGTACGGAAAGACTCCGAGCCGCTGCGCCGTCCATATCGCTCCCTCGCCGTAGAACCACCAGACCGATACGTTGCCGCCCATTGAATCACGAAAACGCACGGACCCGGATCCTCCCGGCGTGTCCCGCGCCGGGTCGGCCGGGGCCCGGCGGTTCGGTTCGCTCCGGCGAATTCGGGCTCCCCACCGCAGCTCAGTAGAGTGAGCACTTATGGCGATTCTCCCGATCCGCATCGTCGGCGACCCGGTGCTGAACTCCCCGACCCATACGGTCACCGCGTCACCGGACGAGCTGGCCCAGCTGATCGCGGACATGTACGACACCATGGACGCCGCCCACGGCGTGGGCCTGGCCGGCAATCAGGTGGTCATCGAACACGAGGACGAGAAGTCCCCGCGGCTGTTCGTCTACGACTGCCCGGACCCCGGCGCCGGGGGCGGCGCCGTGACCCACCGCCGCGGCGTGGTGGTCAACCCGGTGCTGGAGACCTCGGAGATCCCGGAGACGATGCCCGATCCGGACGACGACGAGGAGGGCTGCCTGTCGGTGCCGGGTGAGCAGTTCCCCACCGGGCGCGCCGACTGGGCCCGGGTCACCGGCACCGACGAGAAGGGCGAGCCGGTCACGATCGAGGGCCGGGGCTTCTTCGCCCGCATGCTCCAGCACGAGGTCGGCCACCTGAACGGCTATCTGTACGTGGACGTGCTGATCGGCCGCAACGCCCGCGCGGCGAAGAAGGCGATCAAGCGCAACGGCTGGGGGCAGCCCGGTCTGAGCTGGGTGCCGGGCACGGTGCCGGATCCGTTCGGGCATGACGACTGATCCCTCCGGCGATCCGATGTCCGAGGAGAATCCGCTCGGCCACCGGGTGGTGGTGCGTTATCGGCTGCCGCCCGGACAGCCACAGCGGTTCACCGATGTGATCGGCGTGCTGATCGGCTGGGATCCGCCGACCGTGCGCACCGCCGACGACGCCGTGATCACCCTGGACCCCGCGCAGATCGTGGCGCTGAAAGCCGTGGGGCCCAGGCCGGTTCGCACCCGCGAGATCCGTGCGCTGGAGGCGGCGGCGGCCGACGGCTGGCCCGGGGTGGAGCGCGAGCGCATCGACGGCTGGCTGGCGTCGGCCGGCCACGGCTACACCGGGCGAGCCAATTCCGCGGTGCCGCTCGGTGATCCGGAGACCGGCGGCCCGGCCTCGGTGCTGGACCAGAACGTGCTGCTGCGGCTGGACCTCTGGTACTCCGGGCACAGTCTGCCGCTGCGGCTGCGGCTGCCGGACCGGTTGGCGCCGGTGCCGCCGCACTGGCACGTCTGGGGCGAGACCCGGGTGCTGGGCGTCGACATCGATAATGTGGTGCTGCCACAGGGCCCGGCGATGGTCCGGGTGGACCCGGCGCCCACGCCGGAATGGCTGGAACTGCGCCGCTTCTCGGGTGAGGACGCGGTCGACGTGGCCCCGCCGGAACCGGACGAGGCGGTGCTCACCGCGGTGCGCGACGGCATCGTCGGCTTCGCGGCGCTGGGCCTGCCCAATCCGCTGGCGATCGGCCGCGGAGCGGTCACCACCGCGCCGGACGGCCGGATCTGGGTGGGGCTCACCTGCATAACGGTCGCCGCCCCGCACCGCCGCCGGGGGCTGGGCACCCTGGTCTGCGCGGAACTGCTGCGCTGGGGCCACAAACACGGCGCCACGCACGCCTACGTCCAGGTGGAGGCCGACAACCACGCGGCCCTGGAGTTGTACCGCGACATGGGTTTCCTGGACCATCACGGCTACCGCTACGCTGCACCGACAGCACCGTGAGCCGGAGGAAGGCGGGGCACCCGTAGATGCGGTTGGCAACCTGGAACGTGAATTCGATCCGGTCCCGGCTGGACCGGGTGCTGGCCTGGCTGGACCGCGCCGACATCGACGTGCTGGCGATCCAGGAGACCAAGTGCCGCGACGACCAGTTCCCGGCCGAGGCGTTCGCCGAGGCCGGATACGAGGTGGCGCACATCGGGCTGAGCCAGTGGAACGGGGTGGCGATCGCCTCCCGGATCGGCCTCGACGACGTCGAGATCGGTTTCCCGGGGCAGCCCGGATTCGACAAGGACGCGGCCGATTCGCTGCTGAGCGCGCCGGTGGTGGAGGCGCGGGCGATCGGCGCCCGCTGCGGCGGGGTGCGGGTCTGGAGCCTGTACGTACCCAACGGCCGCGCGCTCGCCGATCCGCACTACACCTACAAGCTGGAGTGGCTGGCCGCCCTGCGACAGGCCGGCGCGCAGTGGCTGGCCGCCGAGCCGGACGCCCGGATCGCCCTGGTGGGCGACTGGAATATCGCGCCCTCCGACGACGACGTCTGGTCGCCGGAGTTCTTCACCGGGAAAACCCATGTGTCACAACCGGAACGGGATGCCTTCGAGGCGGTCGTGACGACCGGGTTCGCCGACGTGATGCGGCCGTTCGCACCCGGCCCCGGGGTCTACACCTACTGGGACTACACCCAGCTGCGCTTCCCCCGCAAGGAAGGCATGCGCATCGACTTCGTCCTCGCCTCCCCCGCACTGGCCGCGCGCGTCACCGACGCGTCGGTCGATCGCGAGGAGCGGAAGGGCAAGGGCGCCAGCGATCATGCCCCGGTCGTTGCCGAATTCACCGATCAGCCCGGAGATATCGTCCCGGGCTGATCGAATCATGTTGTCGCAGGCGATGATTCAGGCTGGACGAGTCTTGATCGCGTCCTGCGAGATGAACACGTCCCAGCTGCCGGTGGTGGCGATGACCGCGTTGCCGTAGGCCGAGCGCACGAACGGCTTGGTGTACCAGGAGTGCTGCTGCATGTCGGCGAAGAAGTTCGCGTCGCTGCCGCCGACGAAGATCTGGTTCTGCTTCACGGCGACCCCGTCGAGACGCTCACCGAACAGCCGGGTCACCTGGTAGCCGGAGTGGAAGCCGACCGTGTTGACCCAGTGCTGCAATTCGACGATGTCGGCCTGCAAGACCCACATGTCGCCCTCGACGCGGTACTTCTGGTGCAGATCGCCGTGCCCGCGATCGCCGTACAGGGTGAGGTCCACATCCAGGGTGTGCGGCGTGCCCGCGACCGGCGCGGCGACCACGTGCGCGGCCTTCACCTCGCCGGTCAGGCCGAGATACGCCTGGAGCAGGGTGGTGACCCACAGCACCACGCCGGCGATCAGGATCAGCACGATGCCGCCCGAGCCGTGCCGGGCGAGCGCGCCCCGGCCGACCTTGCGCATGCGGAAGAACCCTAGAACGAACAATGCGAGCGCGAGCACCACCATGGCGATGAGCAGCACTTGAATCCAGCCGAAGGCCACCGGGAAGACCATGCTGTAGTTGTACCGCCCGCGACCGTTTTTACACCAGAGCGAAAATGCCTTCTGCCGGAGGGTTTGTCGGAACGTCTGTCGGAACGTCTGTCAGAACGCGGCCTCGTCCAGTCGCATGATGTCGCCGTCGAGCGTCTCCAGTACCGCCCGCACGCCGCTGAGCAGCGGCAACCGGTTCTTGGCGAACCATGAGGCGACAGTGGCCTTTCCGGTGTAGAACAGCCGGTCCTTCTCCGACGGCTGCCCGTCGAGGGCGGCCAGCGCCACCTTCGCCTGTTCCAGCAGCCGCCAGCCGATCACCAGTTCGCCGGCGGCATGCAGGAAGCGCACCGAACCGAGGCCGACCTTGTAGATCTCCTCCGGATCCTGTTGCGAGAGCACCAGATACTTGGTCAGCACCGAGACCATGGCCTGCACGTCCGACAGGGCCGCACTCAGCAGCGCCTGCTCCGTTTTCAGCCGGTCGTCCGGGAGCGGGGTCTCCGCGAACCGCTGCACCAGCCCGGCGATGTGCGCCAGCGCGCGGCCGTTGTCGCGAATGATCTTGCGGAAGAAGAAGTCCTGGGCCTGGATCGCGGTGGTGCCCTCGTACAGCGAGTCGATCTTCACGTCCCGGATGTACTGCTCGATCGGATAGTCCTGGAGATAGCCGGAACCGCCGAAGGTCTGCAAGGTCTCGGTGAGGGCCTCGTAGGCACGCTCGGATCCGACGCCCTTGACGATGGGGAGCAGCAGATCGTTGACGTGCACGGCCATTTCGGCGTCGGCGCCGAAGTTCGCGGCGGCCAGCTCCGCGTCCTGATATGCCGAACAGTACATGTACAGCGCCCGCAACCCTTCGGCGTAGGCCTTCTGCAACATCAGACTGCGGCGCACGTCCGGATGATGGCTGATGGTCACCCGCGGCGCCGACTTGTCGGTCATCGCGGTGAGATCCGCGCCCTGCACCCGGATCTTGGCGTATTCCAAGGCATTCAGGTAGCCGCTGGACAGGGTGCCGGCCGACAGCACTCCCACCATCATGCGGGCGCCCTCGATCACCTCGAACATCTGCGCGATCCCGTCGTGCGCCGCGCCGACCAGATAGCCGATCGCGGGCCGCTCGGCGCCGAAGGTCAATTCACAGGTGGGCGAGGACTTGATGCCCATCTTGTGCTCCAGGTCGGTGACGTAGACGCCGTTGCGCTCGCCCAGTTCCATCGTCGCCGGATCGAAGCGGATCTTCGGCACCACGAACATCGACAGGCCCTTGGTACCGGGCCGGGCGCCCTCGGGGCGGGCCAGCACCAGGTGCAGGATGTTGTCGGCGGTGTCGCCGAGGTCGCCGCCGGAGATGAAGCGTTTGACGCCCTCGATGTGCCAGGTGCCGTCGGGTTGTTCGACCGCCCTGGTGCGGCCCGCGCCGACGTCGGAGCCGGCGTCGGGCTCGGTCAGCACCATCGTTGCGCCCCAACGATTCTCCCACGCGTGGGTGGCCCAGCGCTGCTGCTCCTCGGTGCCCTCGAGATGCAGCACCCGGTGCAGGGCCGGGCCCATGTTGAAGAAGCTCGCGGCATTGTGCGCGGCGACCAGCATCTCCTGCACCGCCCACACCACCGGCGGCGGCACCTCGACGCCGCCCATCTCCGCCGGCATACCCAGCGCCGACCAGCCCGCCTCGTTGATCGCGGACACCGTCTTGCGCATCGAGTCCGGCACGATGATCGTGTGGTGCTCGGCGTCGAACTGGACCGGGTGCCGGTCGGCGTCGACGAAGGATTCCGCGACCGGCCCCTCCGCGAGCCGCAGCACCTCGGCCAGCATGCTGTGCACGGTGGCGGTGTCGAGATCGCCGTACCGGCCGGATGCCAGCGCCGCGTCGACCCCGAGCGTCTCGAACAGATTGAACTCGATGTCGCGCAGATTCGCCTTGTAGTGGCCCACGTCGTCTCCTCGCCGTCCCGGTGATGTCGCCCTCGTGGTATCCCCTTCGAGGAGGTTGCCGTATTTGCCCTGGGCTACGCAACCGTAAGGAGCAGCATTGCCGACCTGCGGTTATCCAATATTGGCCGAATGTTGCCCGAACTCGCCTTGCCCTCGGTGCGAGGACGCGGGAAACCTCCCGCTGATATCTTGAAGCGCATGGCTGGCACGGGCTCGGACGCGGTGGTGCGGCCGCGGGCACGGGCACAACACCTGGGCCCCGAACGCCGGCGCCCGCACGTACTCGACACCGCCTTGCAGATCGCCGTCTCCGAGGGCATCGCGGCCGTGACCATCGCCGCGGTCGCCGAGCGCATGCAGGTCACCCGGCCGGTGGTGTACGCCTGCTTCGCCGACCGCGTCGAGCTGATCGACGCGCTGATCCGGCGGGAGGAACAGTATCTGGTCCGCGGTATCACCGGGGCCCTGCCGCGGCGGCGCGTCGAGGCCGACGAGACGGTGTTCGTGGAGGGGTTCCGAGCACTGCTGGACACCGTGTCGGCGCGGCCGGACACCTGGAAACTGTTGTACGGCAATCCGGATCCGGCGGTCGCGGGTTCGTTCGGCCGCGGCCGCCGGCTGGCCGTCGAACGCTGCACCCGGCGACTGCGCCCCACGCTGCGGGCGTGGGGCACCGTCGACGCCGAACGCAAACTCCCGGCCCTGGTCGAACTGTGGGTGTCGGCGGGCGAGAGTGCGGTGCGCACCCTGCTCGCCGGTGACACCGACTGGGACACAGCGGAATTGGGCACCCTGGTCGGCACCGCCGTCTACCGCGCACTGCGGCACGCCTGAATCGGCCGGGCGGCCGTGTGCGGGAAATCAGCTGCGCCCGAGGATTTTTCGTGCCGCCCGGCTGCCGCGGGCACCGAGGCCGAGGGCGGCGACCAGGGGCAGTACCGATTTCGGGTCGTAGGGCTGCCGCCAGAAGCCGCCGTGCGCGGCGTCGGCGTACAGCAGGGCCTCCGGCTGGCCGTCCCGGTCCGGGACGGGGGCGGCCAGGTCGGCGACCAGTTTCGCGGCCATCAGGTAGCGCGCGGTGTCGGGCGGGAAGATCTGCACCCCGAAGAATTCGGCGCCGGAGTAGGCGATCTCGAAGGTCGGATTCCTGGTCACCGAGCGGGTCCAGGCGGCCGGGGCCACGGTGATCGAGACCGGATGACCGGCGGCGGTCGCGGTCAGCGCCCGCCACCGCTGCAATCGTTTGGCCAGCGCGTAATTGGGGCCCTGCATCGGCAGCATCATGTCGGCGACGCCCCAGCGGGAGCCACCGGGACCGGCGTGGGTGACCGGATAGGCCCGTCGTCCCATCCGGCCGCGGCTGATCGTGCGCAGGCCGTCGCAGGTCGCGGCCGTCAGCCGGCCGCCGCGGCCGGGCAGCGGGCGGGTGCCGTCGACGATGTCGCCGGGTACCAGATAGGCGTCGGTCGGTGTGCCGAGATAGGCGAGCGCGGTGCCGGGCCGCTGCGCCAGCAATCGGGTGGCGATCAGGTCGGCGGCCGCGGTGAGGGTGACGTGGCGGGGGCCGTCGGCGTAGCCGTACATGCCGAGCACCAGCGGCTTGTCGGCGGCGGCCTGGATCCAGGCGCCGGCCTCGCCCACCGCGGCGGCGACGTCCAGTCCGGCCGCGCTGTCCGAATCCCGTTGCGGCACAGTGACGGAGCCCGCACCGCGGCGCGCGATACCGGCGATCCGGTCGGCCACCGCGCGCATCGGCACGTCCAGCGCCAGCACGTCCGCACCCCATTCGCTGAGCGGTTCCAGCGGGCCCATCTCGGCGGCCGCGCCGATCAGCGCGACCTGCCTGCCCGGCAGCGCCAGCAGCGACGGGTCGTCGATCACCCGCTGCACCGCATCCGCGAATCCGGGTTCCACCACGCCGAGATCGCGCCACCGGCACAGCTGGTCGCGCAGTGCGGACCCGCTCAGCCGACCGCCGTGATACGGCACCGACAGTTCCCGGGCCGGACTCGATTCCCCGTGCACCGTCACTGTTTTCGCGGTGACGGTGGTCGGCCAGTCCAGCCGGTCGAGCGGGACCTCGCCGGAATCGCCGCGGTGGTGCAGCATTCGGCGCATCGCGGCCAGTCCGTCGGTGGCGATGCCGAGCACCGGCGCGCCGCCGCGGGCGCCCGCCGCGGTCACCGCGACATAGTGGTCGAGATATTCCGTCCGCCAGTTGCCCGCCGCCACGATCCGGTCGGCCTGGTACGGGTCCCAGCCCCGCACCGCCGCCGCCAGGATCGCCGCGCCCGTCACGGTGGAGGACCGGGAACCGCCCACCTCAGGAAAGACCACACCCCACTCGTCACCAGCTGACATCTCCGCCGCCTTACGTCGCGTTTTCGGGTAGCCGTGCCGCACTGTGCTGTGAGGCTACCGCCGGGCGGCGGCCGCACCGGGTATCCCGAACCGGTCGCGGCGCGGGGTCGCGGCCGAGTATCGTCGAGGGGCGTACCTCCGGGTACGGCCACAACCTCATATCGGCAGTAAGCAGCGGGGGCTCGCACCAGCGGGCTGAGAGGACGGCTAGCCCATCTACGGGCGGATCAGGGCCGTCGACCGTACGAACCTGACCGGGTAATGCCGGCGTAGGGAGGATTTCGAATGTCATCGAATCGTGTCGCGGCCGACCGGGTGGACACCGTCACCACCGGTCCCATTCAGGGCAGCGTCAAGCACTACCGGGACGTCGACGCCGACGGCACGGCGTTGCGTATCCCGGTGCGCCGGGTCGGATTGACCACCGGCGACCACTTCGACGTGTACGACACCTCCGGGCCGTACACCGATTCCACCGCCGTCATCGATGTCGAGGCCGGGTTGCCGAAGCTCCGGGAGAGCTGGGCGAAGCCGCAGGTCCCGGGACCGCGGACCCAGCTGGCCTGGGCCCGGCAGGGCATCGTCACCACCGAGATGGCCTATATCGCCGCCCGCGAGGGTGTGTCGGCCGAGTTGGTGCGCGAGGAGGTCGCCGCAGGCCGCGCGGTCATCCCGGCCAATCATCGCCATCCCGAATCCGAGCCGATGATCATCGGCAAGAAGTTCGCCGTGAAGATCAATGCGAACATCGGGAATTCGGCGGTCACCTCCTCCATCGCCGAGGAGGTGGAGAAGATGGTGTGGGCCACCCGCTGGGGTGCGGACACCATCATGGATCTGTCCACCGGCCGCAACATCCACGAGACCCGCGAGTGGATCCTGCGCAATTCGCCGGTGCCGGTCGGCACGGTGCCGATCTACCAGGCGCTGGAGAAGACGAACGGCGATCCCACCGAGCTCACCTGGGAGCTGTACCGCGACACCGTGATCGAGCAGTGCGAGCAGGGTGTGGACTACATGACCGTGCACGCGGGCGTGCTGCTGCGCTACGTGCCGCTGACCGCGAAGCGGGTCACCGGCATCGTGTCCCGCGGCGGGTCGATCATGGCGGCCTGGTGCCTGGCCCACCACACCGAATCGTTCCTGTATACGAATTTCGACGAGCTGTGCGAGATCCTGGCGCGCTACGACGTCACCTTCTCCCTCGGCGACGGACTGCGGCCCGGTTCGATCGCCGACGCCAACGACGAGGCGCAGTTCGCCGAGCTGCGCACCCTCGGTGAGCTGACCGGGATCGCGAAATCCCATGGCGTGCAGGTGATGATCGAGGGTCCGGGCCACGTGCCGATGCACAAGATCGTGGAGAACGTCCGGCTGGAGGAGCAATGGTGCGAGGAGGCGCCGTTCTACACCCTCGGCCCGCTGGCCACCGATATCGCGCCCGGCTACGACCACATCACCTCGGCGATCGGCGCCTCGATCATCGCCCAGGCCGGCACGGCGATGCTCTGCTACGTCACGCCGAAGGAACATCTGGGCCTGCCCAACCGCGACGACGTGAAGACCGGGGTGATCACCTACAAGATCGCCGCGCACGCCGCCGACCTGGCCAAGGGGCATCCGCAGGCGCAGGAGCGCGACGACGCGCTGTCCCGGGCCCGCTTCGAATTCCGCTGGCGCGACCAGTTCGCGCTGTCGCTGGATCCCGACACCGCCCGCGACTTCCACGACGAGACCCTGCCCGCCGAACCGGCCAAGACCGCGCACTTCTGCTCGATGTGCGGGCCGAAGTTCTGTTCCATGCGGATCTCCGCCGACGTCCGGGAGTACGCCGAGAAGCACGGCCTCACCGGTGAGCAGGCGCTGACCGCCGGAATGTCGGAGAAGTCGGCGGAATTCGCCGGCGCGGGCAACCACGTGTACCTGCCCGTCGTCTCCTGAGCGGGCACGAGATCTCCTGAAACCGCCCCGCCCGGCTCACGGCGGAGGCCGGGACCGCCGCCAGGTCCCGGTTTCCGCCGTGGGCCGGGCAGGGCTGCTTCAGGCCGGGCCGCCGGATCGCCAGCGGTGCGCGAATTCGCCCGGTTCCGGTGCGGGGCCGGGTAATTCGCCCGCGGTGGCCAGGCCGTCGACGAGCAGGGTCAGCACCCGGCGGCGCAGTTCGGCGGCGCGGGCGGCGTCCGGCAGCGCCACCGAAGCGCATGCCTCCAGCACCAGGCCCAGATCCGCGACCGTGACTCCGGCCCGCAATCGGCCGGATCGCCGTGCGCGCGCGAGGATCTGCTCGTTCAGCTCGGCCGAGTGCTGGACTTCGGGCATGAATTCCGGTCCGGGGGTGAAGGTTCCGGCGAGCCGGACCGTCAGGGAGTGCACGTCGGCGGCCACCACCCGGTCCAGGAATTCCACCAGCGCCTGCCAGTCGTCCGGATTGTCCAGCGCCGCTTCGGCTTCCGCGTTGTAGCGGCGCAGGCCGTCGAGGCACAGGGTGCCCAGCAGCACCTCCTTCGAGGAGTAGCGGCGGTAGAGCGCGCTGATGCCGACGCCGGCGCGCTCGGCGACGGCGGCGATCGGGGCGGAGGGGTCGGCCAGGAAGACCTCGCGGGCGGCGGCGAGGATGATCCCGTCGTTGCGGGCCGCCTCCGCCTTGCGGCCGGAAAGACCCTTGCGCACGGCAGTGGCAGCTGTCTCGGACATGACTCCAGCCTAGCAGTTGAAACGGAATGATCCGTTCTGTTATTGTCGAAACAGAACAAAGCATTCCGTTCCAAAGGAGAGCCCGACATGACCTCGACGACCGCGATCCGCCCCTTCCGCATCGACATCCCGCAGGTGCGCCTCGACGATCTGGCCGACCGGCTGCGCCGGGCGCAGTGGCCGGACGAACTGCCCGGCGTCGGCGACGCCTACGGCGTGCCCGGCGATCGGGTGCGCGCGCTGGCGAAGTACTGGCGCGAGGAGTTCGACTGGCGGGCCCTGGAGTCGCGGCTGAACGCGTATCCGCAGTTCACCACCGAGATCGACGGTGAGCAGATCCATTTCCTGCACCTGCGCTCCAGCCGGGCGGACGCCACGCCGGTGCTCCTCGTCCACGGCTGGCCCGGTTCGATCCTGGAGTACCTGGAGGCGCTCGCGCCGCTCACCGAGCCGGCGGATCCGCAGGCGCCCGCCTTCCACGTGGTACTGCCGTCACTGCCCGGCTTCGGCTTCTCCGGGCCGACCCGCAGCACCGGGTGGAACCGCTATCGCACCGCGCGGGCCTGGCTCGAGCTCATGGACCGGCTCGGCTACCAGCGCTTCGGCGCGATCGGCAACGACGCCGGGTCGATGATCGCGCCGGAGCTCGGCCGGCTGGCTCCGGAGCGGGTGACCGGTGTCCATGTCACCCAGCTGTTCTCGTTCCCCTCCGGCGATCCGGCGGAGTTCGAGGGGCTGTCGGCCGAGGATCAGGGCGCGTTGCAGCATCTGCAATGGTTCCTGGACAACAAGATGGCCTTCAACACCCTCCACGGCCAGCAGCCGCAGACCCTGGCCTACGCGCTGACCGATTCCCCGATCGGCCTGCTGGGCTGGAATGCGCAGCTGTTCGGCGAATCGCTGGATCCGGATTTCATTCTCGGCAATGTGGCGCTGTACTGGCTCACCGGCACGGCCGGATCCTCGATCCGCTTCTACTACGAGGACGCGCACGCCACCGAACATCCGCAGGGGCCGACCAGCACGCCGACCGCCCTGGCGATGTTCGCGGGCGACTTCCGGTCGATCCGGCGCTTCGCCGAACGCGACCATGCCCGCATCGTGGCCTGGAACAGCTACGACCCGGGTCTCACCGGCGGCGGCCCGAACGACGCGGGCGGGCACTACGCCGCGCACGAGGCCACCGACGTCCTGATCGCCGACGTCCGCAGCTTCTTCGGGAGCCTGGACTGAGTTCTCGGCCTCCGCTTCGCTGTGGCGGGTTCGCGGAGTTACGGAACCAGCGTGTTCTCCGAGTGGCGGCCGGCCAGATAGTCCTCGACGTTCGCGGCCGTGGCGGCCACGATCTGGCCGACCGCGGTCGCGGTGAAGTACGCCTGGTGCGAGGTGACCAGGACATTGGGGAAGGTCATCAGGCGGGCCAGGGTGTCGTCGGCGATGCCGGCCAGGGATTTGTCCGTGTAGAACAGGCCGGTCTCCTCCTCGTAGACGTCCAGGCCCACACCCCGCAACCGGCCGGCGCGCAGGGTTTCCACCAGGGCGTTGGCGTCGACCAGACCGCCGCGGCTGGAGTTGATCAGGATGGCGTCGTCGCGCATCCGGGACAGGGCCGTGTTGTCGATCAGGTGGTGGGTGTCGGGGACCAGCGGGACGTGCAGCGACACCCAGTCGGATTCGGTGAGCAGCCGGTCCAGGGCGACGTACTCCATGCCCAATTCGTCTCGGCAGCAAGCATTCTCGACGACATCCCAGCCGAGCAGGCGGGCGCCGAAGCCGTGCGCGATGCGCGCGAAGGCCACGCCGATCTTGCCGGTGCCGACCACCCCCACCACGCTGCCGTGCACGTCGCGGCCCAGCAGTCCGTCCAGCCGGAAATCGAATTCGCGGGTGCGGTTGACCGCCCGCACGATTCGCCGGTTCACCGCCGTCGCCAGGGTCCAGGCGAATTCCGCGACCGCATACGGCGAGTACTCGCAGACCCGGGCCACGGTCATCCCCAGCTCCGCGGCGGCGGTGAGGTCGATGTTGTTGAAGCCGGTGGAGCGCTGCGCGATCATCCGGGTGCCGCCGGCGGCCAGCACCCGCAGCACCTCGGCGTCGAGGCGGGCGTTGACGCCGGTGCTGATCACCTCGTGCCCGGCCGCCAGCGGCGCGGTGTCCGGGCTCATGAACTCGGACAGGCAGCGCACCCGGTGCCGGTCGCCGAGCGCGTCGATCAGCAGCGGCTGCTCATCGGCCTGCACGCCGAAGGCGAGGATGTCCATGCCGGTGACGCTAACCCGGCGTCACCGGGCCGGGGGCCGGTCGAAACGCAACCGTTGCCCGTATCCTCCGACCCGCCTCCGGGCCGCGGCAGCGGTCGCTAGGGTCGTACCGTGAAATTGTTGCCGCTCA
Source organism: Nocardia sp. alder85J (assembly GCF_020176955.2). Classification (GTDB taxonomy): domain Bacteria; phylum Actinomycetota; class Actinomycetes; order Mycobacteriales; family Mycobacteriaceae; genus Nocardia. Next base: position 91,079 of record NZ_JAIUCZ020000018.1, on the reverse strand, counting down.
CCCCCGACGGGCAGACCCCGGTTCGCGTGCTCACCATCGCCGGAACCGACTCCGGCGGCGGCGCCGGAATCCAGGCCGACTCCCGCACGATGGCGTTGCTGGGTGTGCACGCCTGTGTCGCGGTGGCCGCCGTGACCGTGCAGAACACGGTCGGGGTGAGCGGATTCCACGAGATCCCGCCGGAGACGGTGGCCGCGCAGGTGCGGTCGGTGGTGACCGATATCGGCATCGGGGCGGCGAAGACCGGCATGCTGGCCTCGACGGCGATCATCGAGGCGGTCGCCGCGGTCTGCCGGGAGCTGGGCATCGGGCGCGACGGGCACGTCCCGCTGGTGGTGGATCCGGTGGCGGCCTCCATGCACGGCGATCCGCTGCTGCACGCCGAGGCGCTGGATGCGTTGCGGCACACGCTGATTCCGCTGGCGACCGTGATCACGCCGAATCTGGACGAGGTGCGATTGCTCACCGGCATCGAGGTCACCGACGACGCGACCGCTCGCGCGGCGGCCGAGGCGCTGCACCGGCTGGGGCCGCGCTGGGCGATCGTCAAGGGCGGGCATCTGCGCACCTCGGACTTCAGCACCGATCTGCTGTTCGACGGCGAGCGGTTCCACGAACTGTCGGCGCCCCGCATCGCCACCGGCAACGACCACGGTGGCGGCGACACCCTGGCGGCGGCCACGGCGTGCGCGCTGGCACACGGCTACGAGGTGCCCGACGCGGTGGCCTTCGCCAAGGAGTGGACCACCCGATGCCTGCAAGCCGCTTACGATCTCGGCGCCGGGCACGGGCCGGTGTCGCCGCTGTGGCGATTGCGGGCCGATGTGGCCGCGCACCGACGCTCGTGACCGGTAGGCGCGAATCCGGGACCGTACGGGCATCCTGACCAGTATGTTTCCCAGGAAACTCCCAGCTGTGCCGCAGCCCTGGTTCAGTGACATGATCGAACGTTGGTGACATGACCGACACAGCCACAGCGGTGCAGGCCACCATCACTCCCGAACCGGTACAGACCCCGGTCCTCGATGTGGTGATTCCCGTCTACAACGAGGAACACACGCTGGTCGACTGTGTGCGGCGGTTGCACGCGCACCTGCGTGGCGGGTTCCCGTTCTCCGCGCGGATAACCATCGCCGACAACGCATCCACCGACGGCACCCTGGCCGTCGCCACGCTGCTGGCGACGGAGCTGGACGGGGTGCGGGTGGTGCACCTGGATCGCAAGGGCCGCGGCCGGGCCCTGCGCGCGGTGTGGGAGGCCTCCGACGCGGAGGTCGTCTCGTACATGGATGTGGATCTGTCGACCGATCTGAATGCGTTGCTGCCGTTGGTGGCGCCGCTGGTGTCCGGGCATTCGGATCTGGCGATCGGTACCCGGCTGTCGCGGTCGTCGCGGGTGGTGCGGGGGCCGAAGCGGGAGTTCATCTCCCGCTGCTACAACCTGATCCTGAAGGCGTCGTTGCAGGCGCGGTTCTCCGATGCGCAGTGTGGTTTCAAGGCGATGCGCACCGATGTGGCACGCAAGCTGCTGCCGCTGGTGCAGGACGGCGAGTGGTTCTTCGACACCGAACTGCTGGTGCTGGCCGAACGGTCCGGGCTGCGCATCCACGAGGTGCCCGTCGACTGGATCGACGACCCGGATTCCCGCGTGGACATCGTCGATACCGCGCGCAAGGACCTGCTCGGCGTGTGGCGGGTCTCCAAGGGGCTCGCGACGGGCACGCTGCCCATCAACGAACTGCGGGTGGCGATCGGCCGGGAGCCGCTGGTGGACGGGGTGCCGCTGGGTATGGTCGGGCAGCTGGTGCGCTTCGGCATCATCGGCATCGTCTCGACCCTCGCCTATGCGCTGCTCTACGTGCTGTTGCAGGCGATCGTCGGCGCGCAGCCCGCGAACTTCCTGGCTCTGCTGATCACCGCGGTCGGTAACACCGCCGCGAACCGGGCCTTCACGTTCGGGGTGCGGGGGTCGACGCGGATGGTGTCGCAGCACTTCCAGGGTCTGCTGATCTTCGTGTTCGCCTGGGTGCTGACCAGTGGTTCGCTGTTCGCGTTGCACCGGTGGGCGCCGAGCGCGGCGGTGCATCTGGAACTGTTCGTGCTGGTGGTGGCCAACCTGGTGGCGACGCTGACCCGATTCATCGGACTGCGCTGGGTGTTCCGCAATGCGGTGCAGGGCAGCCGGAGCGTTGCCTGATCGAGTGACTGCCGGAGACCGGCCGGGTGGCTCGCCCGGCCGGTGCCGAGCATGATTCCTGTGACAGCCGGGCTCGAGAGCCCTTGCGTGAGAAGTAGTCCCGACGGGATTTGAACCCGCGCTACCGCCTTGAGAGGGCGGCGTCCTAGGCCGCTAGACGACGGGACCAGAACCGCTGCGATCCCGTTGGAGAAGCTCCACGAGATCCTGCGCGCCTTCCGCGCGGGAAGGCTCCGCCAGCTTAACGGGCCTCCGCCGGGGAACCAAATCGGACAACCGACCTACACCGTGCGGGCCCGCAATGCCTCGTGCAGTGTGGTCGCCCATTGCGCGACGATGGCCTTGCGGCGGGCGGAGTCGTCGGTCAGGACGTCGGCGAGGCCCAGTCCGCGGGCCAGGTCCAGGGTGGCCTGGACCAGGTGGTGGGTCACCGGATCGGAGTCGTCGACGCCGAGCGCCGCGACCGCCATCCGGTGCGACACCCGGCCGAAGTGCGCCTCCAGCGGCACGATGCGCTCGCGCAGCGCCGGGTCGGCGGCGGCGTGCGTCCACACCTGGAGGGCCGCTTTGAAGATCGTGCCGGTGTACGACTCGACCAGCGAGACCACCACGGCATGGGTGCGGTCGGCGCCCTCGGCGATGGCGCCCAGCGTCGCCGCCTCGGTGCGGGACTGCACGATGCGGGTGTCGAACATGTACTCGAGCGCGGCGGTGATCAGCTCCTCCCGGGTGGGGAAGTGATGCTGTGCCGCACCCCGCGACACCCCGGCCCGTTCGGCGACCACGGCGACGGTCGCCGCCGCCCAGCCCAGTTCGGCCAGGCAGTCGATGGTGGCCTCCAGCAGCCGCTGCCGGGTGGCACGGCTGCGGTCCTGTTTGGGTTCGTGGGGTTCCCGGGGCGCGACCATGGCGACCTATTCTGCCCAGTTCGGGCGGCGGCGCTGCAGGAAGGCCGTCATGCCCTCGATCACCTCCGGGGTGCCGAAGCAGGACCCGGACCGTTTCGCCAGCTCATCGGCGGACCGGTCGAACTCGGCCAACAGCGGCGCGGTGACCAGCCGCTTGCTCTCGGCCAGGCCCTGTGGCGAGGACAGCCGCAGCTGTGCCCGCAACGCGGCCACCTCGGCGGCGGGATCGTCCGCGGCGACCGTGATCAGCCCGATCCGTTCGGCGGTGGCGGCGTCGAAGGTCTCACCGGTCTGGAAGTACCGCGCCGCCGCGCGCGGGGTCAGCCGCGGCAGCAGGGTCAGCGAGATCACGAACGGCGCCAGGCCCAGCCGCGCCTCGGTGAGCGCGAACGTGCTCTCCGGACCCGCGACCACGAGGTCGCAGGCCGCGACGATCCCCATGCCGCCGGCCCGGACATGGCCGTTCACCTGCGCCACCACGGGTTTCGGCAGTTCCAGGACGCGGCGCAGGATCGCCACCCCCCAGCGGGTGCGTTCGTCGGCGGCGGCCGCGGGGTCGGCGTCCAGCGCCTCCTTCAGATCCGCACCGGCGCAGAAGGTGCTACCGGTGTGGGTCAGCACCACCCCGCGCACACCGGCGTCGGCGCCCGCGCGGTCCAGGCCGTCGAGCAGTTCGGCCACCAGCCGCGACGACAGCGCGTTACGGTTGCGCGGCGAGTCGAGGGTCAGCACGGCGAAGCCGCCGTCCACCTCGTAGCGCACCACCGGCGTTGTGCCGCTGTCGGTTTCGCTCATCGTGCGCTCCTGACTCAGTACGACCGGGGCAGGCCCAGCGAGTGCTGGGCGACGAAGTTGAGGATCATCTCGCGGCTGACCGGGGCCACCCGGGCGATGCGGGCGGCGGCGAGCATCGCGGCCAGGCCGACGTCCCGGGTCAGGCCGGAGCCGCCGTGGGTCTGGATGGCCTGGTCGAGCGCCTTGATACTGGCCTCCGCCGCAGCGTATTTCGCCATGTTGGCGGCTTCCGCGGCGCCGAAGTCGTCACCGGCGTCGTAGAGCACGGCGGCCTTCTGCATCATCAGCCTGGCCAGTTCCAGTTCGATCTTCACCTGCGCCAGCGGATGCGAGATACCTTGGTGCGCACCGATCGGCGTCTTCCACACCTGCCGTTCCCGCGCGTATTCCACGGCCCGGTCCAGGGCGTAGCGGCCGATGCCGATCGCCATCGCGGCGCCCATGATGCGCTCCGGGTTGAGCCCCGCGAACAGCTGCGCGAGGGCGGCGTCCTCGCGACCGACCAGCGCCGTCGACGGCACCCGGACATCGTCGAGGAACAGCGTGAACTGGTTGTCCGGCTCGATGATGTCCATCTCCTGGCGATTCTTCTCGAATCCGGGAGTGTCGGTGGGCACGATGAACAGCGCCGGCTTCAGCGTGCCGGTCTTCGCGTCCTCGGTGCGGGCGACGATCAGTACCGCCTCGGCCTGATCCACCCCGGAGATGAACACCTTGCGGCCGTTGAGGATCCAGTCGTCGCCGTCGCGGCGCGCGGTGGTGGTGATCTGGTGGGAGTTGGATCCGGCGTCGGGCTCGGTGATGCCGAAGGCCATCTTCGCGGAGCCGTCGGCGATGCGCGGCAGCCAGTTCCGCTTCTGCTCCTCGGTGCCGAACTTGGCGATGATGGTGCCGCAGATGGCCGGCGACACCACCAGCAGCAGCAGGCCGCTGCCCTGGGTGGACAACTCCTCCTGCACCAGCGCGAGTTCGTAGATGCCGGCCCCGCCGCCGCCGTACTCCTCGGGCAGGTTCACCCCGATGAAGCCGAGTTCGCCCGCCGCATTCCACAATTCGGTCAGCGGTTCGTTGGCGTGGGCCTTCGCGGCGGTGTAGTCGCGGTAGTTGTACTTGGTCGCGAGCCCGGACACGGCGGCGCGCAGCTGTTTCTGTTCGTCGGTTTCGAGGAAGCTCATCGCGCTACTCCTGCGTTTCGGTGGTGGTGTCGGGATCATCGGTCTGCACGACGGCCAGCACGGCGCCGACCTCTACCTGCTGCCCCACGGTCACATTCAGTTCGGTCAGCACCCCGTCGGCGGGGGCGGCGATGGTGTGCTCCATCTTCATCGCCTCCAGCCACAGCAGCGGCTGTCCCTTGGTGACCGCCGCGCCGGGTTCGGCGCCGAGCCGGATCACGGTGCCGGGCATGGGCGCCAGCAACGAGCCCGCCGCCACCTGGTCGGCGGGATCGGTGAAACGCGGCAGCCGGCGCAGCGCGACCGGCCCCAGCGGGGAATCCACCGCCACCGCATCGCCGTAGCGGGCCACCTCGAAACGGCGGCGCACCGGCCCACGGTCGCCGGGCACCAGCAGGGTGACCTGCCCGGGGACGACCTCGGCGGCGGCGAGCCCGTCCCGCCCGGCCACCTCGATGCCCGCCCGGGTGAACCGGTAGCGGACCTCGTGGACGCCGGTGGTGCGGCTCTCGTAGCTCTTGCGCTGCGGGTCGGACGGCAGGTTGCGCCAGCCGCTGGGCAATCCACCGCCCACCGCGGCGGCGGCCCGGTTGACGGCGGCGTCGGCGAGGGCGGCGGCCACCACCGAGAGTTGCTCGTCGGATTCCGAGACCAGCGGTGCGGCAAGGCTTTCCAGGCCGTGGGTGGCGAAGAAGGCGGTGTCGGTGTCCCCGGCGAGGAAGGCGGGATGCCGTAGCACCCGTACCAGCAGATCGCGATTGGTGACCAGGCCGTGGATCCTGGCCCGCTGCAAGGTGGTCGCGAGCAGATGCGCGGCCTCGTCGCGAGTGTCGGCGTAGGAGATCACCTTCGCCAGCATCGGGTCGTAGTGCACACCGACCACGGAGCCGGACACCACGCCCGAGTCCACCCGCACACCCGGCTCGCCGAGCACCGCGAACTCGGTTGTCCCCGGACCGAAGTCGATGTGATGGACGTCGCCGCTCTGCGGTTGCCAGTCCTGCGCCGGATCCTCCGCGTACAGCCGCACCTCGATCGAGTGCCCGCGCAGTGGCGGCGGCCCGGCGGGCAACCGGTGGCCCTGCGCCACCCGGATCTGGGTCCGGACCAGGTCCAGGCCGGTCGTGCACTCGGTGACCGGATGCTCCACCTGCAAGCGGGTGTTCATCTCCAGGAAGAAGAACTCACCCTGCTCGTCGGCCAGGAACTCCACCGTTCCGGCGCCGCGGTAACCGATCGCCTCGGTTGCCAGCCGGGCGGCGTGGAACAGCCGCTCGCGCATGCTCTGCGGCGCCCCTCGGCCGGTCTCCGCCGAATCCGCTCCATACCGGCCATCGATGCGTTCCACCAGCGGCGACGGCGCTTCCTCCACCACCTTCTGATGACGGCGCTGGATCGAGCACTCCCGTTCGCCGACAGCCCACACCGTGCCGTGGGCGTCGGCCATCACCTGCACCTCGATGTGGCGGCCGGTCTCCAGGTAGCGCTCGCAGAAGACGGTGGGATCGCCGAAGGCCGACTCCGCCTCGCGCCGGGCGGCTTCCAGCTGTCCGGGCAGTTCGGCGAGGTCGCGGACCACCCGCATGCCGCGGCCGCCGCCGCCCGCGGACGCCTTGATCAGCACCGGTAGTTCGGCGGCGGTGACCTCGGCCGGGTCCAGCTCGCTCAGGACCGGCACTCCGGCGGCGTCCATCATCTTCTTGGACGCGACCTTGGAACCCATCTGCTCGATCGCGGCCACCGGCGGGCCGATCCACACCAGCCCGGCGTCGAGCACCGCGCGGGCGAATTCCGCGTTCTCCGAGAGGAATCCGTAGCCTGGGTGGATCGCGTCGGCGCCCGCGGCCAGTGCGGCGGCCACGATCAGATCGCCGCGCAGGTAGGTCTCGGCGGGGGTGTTGCCGGGCAGCCGGATCGCCGCGTCGGCCTCGGTGACGTGCGGGGCGGCCGCGTCGGCGTCCGAGTACACCGCGACGGTGCCCAGGCCCATCCGGCGGCAGGTGGCGAACACCCGCCGGGCGATCTCGCCGCGGTTGGCGACCAGTACCGACGTGACAGTCGTTGCGGCGCTGTCGAACTCGCTCACTGTGGGCCTCACATCCGGAAGACGCCGAAACCGGCGGCGCCCTCGATCGGGGCATTGTGGATGGCGGACAACGCCATTCCCAATACCGTGCGGGTATCGCGCGGGTCGATCACGCCGTCGTCGTAGAGGCGGCCGGACATGAACATCGGCAGCGACTCGGCCTCGATCTGCGCCTCGATCGCGGCCCGCAGCTGCGCGTCGGCGGCCTCGTCGAACGGGATGCCGCGCGCCTCGTTGGCGGCCCGGCCGACGATCGAGATCACGCCCGCCAGCTGCGCGCCGCCCATCACCGCGGATTTGGCGCTGGGCCAGGCGAAGACGAAGCGCGGATCGTAGGCGCGGCCGCACATGCCGTAATGTCCGGCGCCGTAGGAGGCGCCCATCAGCACCGAGATGTGCGGCACCGTGGAATTGGAGACCGCGTTGATCATCATCGCGCCGTGCTTGATGATGCCCTTCTGCTCGTACTCCTTGCCGACCATGTAGCCGGTGGTGTTGTGCAGGAACAGCAGTGGCGTATCGGACTGGTTGGCCAGCTGGATGAACTGCGCGGCCTTCTGCGCCTCCTCGGAGAACAGCACGCCGCGGGCGTTGGCCAGGATGCCGACCGGATAGCCGTGCAGTTCCGCCCAGCCGGTGACCAGACTGGACCCGTACAGCGGCTTGAATTCGTCGAAATCGGAATCGTCGACCACCCGGGCGATCACCTCGCGCGGGTCGAACGGGATCTTGAGGTCGCCGGGCACGATGCCGAGCAGTTCCGCCTGGTCGTAACGCGGCGCGCGGATCTCCCGGCGCGGCGCCGGACCCTGCTTACGCCAGTTCAGCCGGCGCACGATGGCGCGGCCGAGCCGGATCGCGTCCTGCTCGTCGACGGCCAGATAATCGGCCAGACCGGAGGTGCGGGCATGCATCTCGGCGCCGCCGAGGGATTCGTCGTCGGACTCCTCACCGGTGGCCATCTTCACCAGCGGCGGGCCGCCGAGGAAGACCTTGGAGCGGTCCTTGATCATCACGGTGTAGTCCGACATACCCGGGATGTACGCGCCACCGGCGGTGGAGTTGCCGAAAACCAGGGCGATGGTGGGAATTCCGGCCGCGGACGCCCGGGTCAGGTCGCGGAAGCCGCGTCCGCCGGGGACGAAGACCTCCTTCTGGGTCGGCAGATCGGCGCCGCCGGATTCCACCAGGCCGATGATCGGCAGCCGGTTCTCCAGGGCGATATCGTTGCAGCGCAGCGTCTTCCGCAGCGACCAGGGGTTGGTGGTGCCGCCGCGCACGGTCGGGTCCGAGGCGATGACCATGCACTCGACGCCCTCCACGATGCCGATCCCGGCGATCACGCTGGCGCCCACCGGGAATTCGCTGCCCCAGGCCGCGAGCGGGCACAGCTCCAGGAACGGCGAGTCCTCGTCGAGCAGCAACTCGATGCGTTCGCGCGCGGTCAGCTTGCCGCGCTTACGATGCCGCGCCAGTTTGTCCGCACCGCCGCCGGCGATCGCCTTCGCGAATTCGGCCTCGATCTCGGTCAGCTTGGCCCGCATGGCCGTCGCCGCCGCCTCGTAGTCGGCCGACCCCGGGTCGACCGTCGTTCGCAACACACTCAAGACTGGAACCCCAATCGCTTAGCCGCCAGCGCGGTCAGAATCTCCGTGGTACCACCGCCGATACCGAGGATCCGGATATCGCGGTACTGCCGCTCCACCTCGGATTCGCGCATGTAGCCGAGGCCGCCGAACAGCTGTACGGCCTGATTGGCCACCCATTCGCCGGTCTCGACGGCCGTGTTCTTGGCGAAGCAGACCTCGGCGATCAGATCGGTCTCCCCCGCCGCGGCGCGTTCGGCCACGTGCCGGGTGTAGACGCGGGCCACGTCGATGCGGCGGGCCATCTCGGCCAGCGTGTTCTGCACCGACTGGCGGCTGATCAGCGGCCGGCCGAAGGTCTCGCGCTCGCGGCACCACCGCACGGTCAGGTCCAGGCAGCGCTGGGCCTGCGCGTACGCCTGCGCGGCCAGCCCCACCCGCTCGCTGACGAAAGCCGCGGCGATCTGGGCGAATCCGCTGTTCTCCGGGCCGACCAGATGCGACACCGGCACCCGCACATCCACATAGGACAGTTCCGCGGTGTCCGAGGCCAGCCAGCCCATCTTCTCCAGTTTGCGGCCGACCGTGAAACCGGGCGTGCCCGCCTCCACCACCAGCAGCGAGACCCCGGCCGCGCCGGGGCCGCCGGTGCGCACCGCGGTCACCACGAAATCGGCGCGGGTGCCGGAGGTGATGAACGTCTTGGCGCCGTTGACGAGGTAGTGGTCGCCGTCGCGGACCGCGCTGGTGGTGAGGTGGCCGACGTCGGAGCCGCCGCCGGGTTCGGTGATGGCCAGCGAGCCGATCTTCGCCCCCGCCAGCGTCGGCCGCACCCAGCGCTCGAGCTGTTCGGCGTCACCTGCGGCGACCAGATGCGGCACCGCGATGCCGCAGGTGAACAGCGAGGCCCACAGGCCGCCGGAGACCCCGGCGTAGTGCATCTCCTCGCAGACCACGGTGGCGTCGATCGGATCGCCGCCGGAGCCGCCCACCGCCTCCGGGAACTGCACCCCCAGCAGGCCCAGTTCGCCTGCCTTGCGGTGCAGTGCGCGCGGGATCGCCCCGGCGCGCTCCCAGTCGTCCAGTTCGGGCAGGATCTCCCGCTCGACGAAACCCCGTACGGTGGCGCGCAATGCGCTGCGCTCGGGGGTGTTCCACACCGATGCCGCCGTCACAGCAGTTCCTCCGGGATGTCCACGTGCCGCGACCGCAGCCATTCGCCGAGACCCTTGGCCTGCGGGTCGAAGCGCGCGTTGTAGGCAACCCCCTGGCCGAGCAGGCCCTCGATCACGAAGTTCAGCGCCCGCAGATTCGGCAGCACGTGCCGGGTGATCGGTAGTTTCGCGGCCTCGGGCAGCAGCAGCCGCACCTCGTCGACGGTGAGCGCGTGCACCAGCCAGCGCCACTGCTCGTCGGTGCGCACCCACACGCCGACGTTGGCGTTGCCGCCCTTGTCGCCGCTGCGCGCCGCCGCGATCGTGCCCAGCGGGATCCGGCGCACCGGCCCGGCCGGCAACGGTGGCGGCAGTACGGGTTCGGCGACCTCGGTGAGCTCCGCGGTGGTCGCGGCGGGGGCGATCGCACGCCGGGCGCCGTCCGGGAGCACCGCGGTGTGCGGGACCTCGCCGGCGTCGACGTAGCCGGCGGTGAACACCCCGTAGGGCGAACCGTCGCCGGGTGGTGAGGTGAGGGTGCAGCCGGGATAGCTGCCCAGCGCCAATTCGACCGCGGTGCCGGAGAATCGGCGGCCGACCACCTTCGGATCCGGATCGCGGGCGACGCAGCGCAGCAGCGCGCTGGCCCGCTCCTCGGTGTCGGCGTCGGGACGGTCCAGGCGGGTCAGCGACCACTCCAGCTCGGCCGGGCGCGCGGGCAGTTCCGCCTCCAGCTGCCGTTGCGCCAGCGCGGCTTTCGCCTCGATGTCGAGTCCGGTGAGGACGAAGGTCATCTCGTTGCGGAAGCCGCCGAGGGTGTTCAGCGACACCTTCAGCCGCGGCGGTGGGGCCTCGCCGGTCACCCCGCTGATCAGCACCCGGTCCGGGCCCGCCGGGGCGAGCCGGATGCTGTCGAGCCGGGTGGTGACGTCCGGGCCCGCGTAGCGCGCCCCCTGGATCTCGTACATCAGTTGCGCGGCAACGGTATCGACGGTGACCGCACCGCCGGTGCCGGGATGTTTGGTGATCACGGCGCTGCCGTCGGCGTGCACCTCCGCGATCGGGAAGCCGGGCCGGTCGAGATCGGCGATCTCGGTGAAGAACGCGAAATTGCCGCCGGTGGCCTGGGTGCCGCACTCGATCACGTGACCGGCCGCCACCGCGCCCGCCAGGGCGTCGAAATCCTCACGGCCCCAGCCGAAGTGGGCGGCGGCGGGGCCGACCACCAGGGAGGCGTCGGTGACCCGGCCGGTGACCACCACATCGGCTCCGGCAGTGAGACATTCGGCGATACCCCAGGCGCCGAGATAGGCGTTGGCGGTGAGCGGCGCGCCCAGCCCGAGTTCCGCGGCCCGGGGCAGCAGGTCGTCGCCCTCGACGTGCGCGACCCGCACGGTCAGCCCGGCCGCGGCGGCGACCGCACGGATGCGCTCGGCCAGCCCGGCCGGATTCAGGCCACCGGCATCGGTGACGATCCGCGCCCCGCGTTCCAGCGCCAGGGCCAGGCATTGCTCCAGTTGCCGGACGAAGGTCTTGGCATAGCCCAGGGTGGGATCCTTCATCCGGTCCCGGCCCAGGATCAGCATCGTCAGTTCGGCCAGATAGTCGCCGGTGAGGACGTCCAGCTGCCCGCCGGTGAGCATCTCCCGCATCGCCGCGAACCGATCGCCGTAGAACCCGGAACAGTTGCCGATCCGGACGGCCGCATCGCTCATCAGCACGCCTCCCTGTCTGCCGTCACCCTGCGCGGCCGCCTCGCCGCACCCGACCAGCCTCACACTCCGGCCCTAAAAAAGCAAGCCTGCGTGATTTTTATTGACCATAGTCGCTGGTAGTGGCACCGAGTGTGGAGTATCGGCGGATCATGATCGATATTCGGCACCGACGGCGGCGCGTCCCGCACCGCATCGCGGCCTGACCGGCACGGCACAATGGCGACGTGTCCCATTCCGTGATCGCCCTGCTGTTGCTCGCCCTCGCCGGATTCCTCTTCGGCGGTACCTGGTCGCTGTGGAAGACCACGCGCCCGCTGGCCGCCGCGCTGGGCGTCTGCGGCGTACTCGCCGCGGCCGGGGCGATCACCTGGATGATGCAGGGTTGACGTCGCGACGGCGTCCGGCCGCGAACCGGCGCTACCATCGCGAAGCGGGTGGACACCGCCCGCGGCCACCATCGGCGAGCACACGAGCGGCAGGACGACTGTGGATCCGGCAACAGCACCGCGGGCGGGGACGACAGCGACCCGGACGACCCACCAGAGTCTGGTGGAGGCCATCCGGGAGGCGATCCTGCACGGTGAGTTCGTCGCCGATCAGCGGCTGGTCGAGGCGGACCTGTCCGAGCGGTTCGACGCCGGCCGCGCCGCGGTCCGCGCCGCGCTGCTGGAACTGACCAATGAGGGGCTGGTCGAGCGCGTCGCCAACCGCGGCGCCCGGGTGCGCGCGGTATCGCTGGACGAGGCCGTCGAGATCTACGAGGTGCGGATGGCGCTGGAGGCGCTGTGCGCGGCGAAGGCCGCCGAACGCGTCACGCCGGAGCAGGCCACGGAGCTGGGGGAACTCGGACAGGCCATGCGGGAGGCCGTCGCCGCGGGCGATCTCACCGGATACTCCGAACTCAACCAGCAGTTGCACCGCCGGGTGCGGGAGATCGGCGGGCAGGGCACGGCCGCCCGGGTACTGGAACGGCTGCGCGCCCAGTTGGTCCGGCATCAGTTCCGGCTCGCCCTGCAACCGGGACGGCCGTCGGTGTCGCTGCCGGAACATCTGGCCATCATCGAGGCCGTCCGCGCGCACGATCCGGAGGCCGCGCGGGTGGCCGCGCAGGCCCATCTGGCCAGTGTGATCGAGGCGCTGCGCCGGGTGCCGCGCGGCTGACCCGTCAGCGGCCGGTGCGCGCACCGTCCAGCCGGAAGATCTTCAGGTCCTCCGGGACGCCGGACAGCGGTGCGGCGAAAATGCTTCGGCGATAAGGCTTCACGGTCAGGCCCAGGCGTTGCAGGGTGTCCGGTTGCAGGGCCGCCAGGGTGGCCGCCGACAGCATGGTGTTGCCGTTGCCACCGGCCTCCATCACCCGGGCCGCGATGGTGACGTCCAGGCCGAGCCAGTCGCCGCCGATCTCCCGCGGGGTGCCGGTGTGCAGGCCGACCCGCATCTGCGGGCGGTAGCCCTGCACCCGGACCTGGCTCAGGTTGCGCCGGGCGGCCACCACCGCGTCGACGGCCCGGTCCGGTGAGGCGAACACGGCCATCACGCCGTCGCCCATCCGCTTCACCACCTGGCCACCGCGCTTCTCGATCGGCGGTTCGATGGCCTTCGCCACCTCGCGCAGCAGGATCAGGGTGGCCTCGTCACCGGCGGTCAGCGACCAGCGGGAGAAGGCGACCAGATCGGTGAACAGGACGGTGATCTCCTGGCCGCCGCGGCCGCGGCCGACCCGTTCCAGCATCGCCTGCCAGACCTGGAGGGCGCCGAGACCGATCTCGCGGGCCGCGCTCGGGCTGTCGCCGGTGAGTCCGGTGGTGGCCCGCGCCACCGCGCGGGGGCCGCCCGGGCCGGACACCGACAGCGGGTCGCCGAAGGCCGGATCGCCGGGGAGGTTCTCGCGGGCCTTGCGGATGACGCCGATCACATCGGAATGCTGATTGGCCGCCGACATCAGCGAGGACAGCTGGCCCGGGTGCAGGCGGACCGGGCGTTTCGGGCGGCGGGGCGCCTCGGTATCTCCCGGCGGCGTCGCCTCGGTACCGGCCGGAGTCGAAACATCCTCCGGGAGTACGGTTTCCAGCTCGGGCTCGACGGGCGTGAGCGGGATCACCACGTCCGAGGGCTCTCGATCTTCGGCCGGCGTCTCGCTCACGTCCCGAGCGTAACCCAGCCACGGGGGTGCGGTCTCCGGGTCGTTCCGGGTCCGTGGATTGTTCACGATACGTACGTTGTCGATGGTCCCCATGCCACCACCTCTCGATCGGCCGGAGCGGGCACAGCAGTGGGTCCGCCGATGACAGTGTGTTGGTACTCGTCGACGTTACCGACGTACCGGTGGCGAATCGAGGTGCGGGGCCAGAGTTAACCCGCTGGTTTCCGGTTCGAGATCACGGCCGTGTCATGCGTCACGCCGGCGCACCACGAACATCGCCGCAGCCCAGACGATTGCGACGAAAGCCGCGAAATACACCAGGCAGATCCACTGTCCCCAATGCCACGGCAGATCGCCGCCGGTGAGGCCGAGGAACCACAGGGCGTTCGCGAAGGGCAGGAAGACCTCGATGTTGCGGCCCACGCTGCCGAAGGCCTGCACGATCGGCTCCAGCAGCAGCGGCCAGACGATCAGCAGGGACAGGGCACCGGCCGACTGGCGCAGCAGGGCGCCGATCGCCACGGACAGGAAGACGACCAGGGCGATGAAGATCGGGACGCCGTAGAAGACGCGCTGGTCGTGGCCCAGGCCGAGGTAGCGGCCGGGTTCGGGGTTCGCGATCGCCGCCAGGATGAGGTAGCTCAGGAAGGTCAGTACCGCCGAGAGGACCGCGGCGCCCAGCGCGACCACCGCCGCCTTCGCGGTGAGGACCAGGGCACGATTCGGGGTGGCCAGGAAGGTGACTTTGATGGTGCCGAAGCGGTATTCGCTGGTCACGGTCAGGGCGGCGACGATCATCACCAGGATGTAGCCGAAGCCGGGGATGATCGGCGGGGCACCCATCACACCCAGCGCGGCGGCATCGTTGTGGAGATAGGGGGCGGTACCGGTGAGGTGACCGTGGGCAGCGTTGTCGGTGTAGGTGCGGAAGGCGAAATTGGCCAGCAGGCCGAACAGGGCGGCCAGGGCCAGGGCGGTCACCACCATCAGGATCGCGCACCACAGGGGGGAACGGGTGGAGGTCAGCTTGATTCGTTCCGCTGCCAGGGTTCCGGTGAGGGAAGTGGTCGTCACAGGGCGCCGCCCATCACCGCGGGGAAGCCTGCTGTCTGGTATCTGACGGCGCCGCCGGTCATTCGCATGAAGGCTTCCTCCAGTGAAGCTCGTTGGGGGGCAAGCTCGTACAGGGTGATGCTGTTGGCGGCGGCGAGCTCGCCGATGGCTTCGGGGGTGGCGCCGGTGACCAGGAGGGCGTCCGCTTCTTCGCGTACCGTCCAGGTTCGGGTCAGGAGGTCGCGGAGTTTGTCACGATGGGGACTGCGTACTCGGACAGTGGATTCCGAGGCGTGCTCGATGAAATCCTGCGTGGTGGTGTCGGCTATGAGTGCGCCCAGGCCGATTACTATCAGGCGCTCCGCGGTGTGTTCCATTTCGGAGAGCAGGTGGCTGGAGACCAGGACTGTTCTGCCTTCTCCGGCCAGGGCTCGCATGAAGCCTCGCATCCAGTGGATACCCTCGGGGTCGAGGCCGTTGAGAGGTTCGTCGAAGAGGAGGATGGGGGGGTCGCCGAGGAGGGCGGCGGCCAGGCCGAGGCGCTGGGACATCCCGAGGGAGAAGCCGCCTGCCGGTTTGGTGGCTACTTCGGTGAGACCCACCAATCCGAGGACTTCGGCTACGCGGGTTTGGGGGATGTTGTTGGAGGCTGCCAGCCAGCGGAGGTGGGAGCGGGCCGAGCGGTTGGGGTGCACCCATTTCGCGTCGAGGAGGGCGCCTACGGTGCGGAGGGGGTTCGGGAGGTCGCGGTAGGGGACATTCTGGATCAGGGCGGTGCCGGAGGTGGGGGTGTCCAGGCCCAGGAGCATGCGCATGGTGGTGGTTTTGCCGGCGCCGTTGGGGCCCAGGAAGCCGGTGACCTGGCCTGGGCTGATGGTGAAGGTGAGGTTGTCCACAGCGGTTGTGGTGCCGAATTTCTTCGTCAGGGCTTGTGCGGTGATCACAGTGCCTCCGGTCAGGTTTGGCCGTTGTCCGCAACCGCCCTGGGCGCAGGGCAGGGTTCGGCGACTGCGCTGGGGGCCGGGGGTGGCGGGAGTCCGGTTCCGGGGAAACGGGCTCTTGCCGTGCAGCCTAGGGGTTGCTGGGGGTGGGCGCGGTGGGGGTTCGAAATGTGCACGGGGGCGGGAGAATCAGGGGTGGGGTCAGAGGGTGGGGGAGGAGGCTTGGGCCCAGAAGCGTTTGGGGATTCGGCCGGCGTGGTGGGCCAGGTAGCCCGCTTCCACGGCGGCGGCCATGGCGGCGGCCATCCGGGCGGGGCGGCGGGCTCGGGTCACGGCGGTGGCCAGGAGGACTGCGGAGCAGCCGAGTTCCATGGCCAGGGCGGCGTCGCTGGCTGTGCCTATGCCGGCGTCCAGGATTACGGGGACTGTGGCGGCTGCGACGATCATTGCTATGTTGTGGGGGTTGCTGATGCCGAGGCCGGTGCCGATCGGGGAACCCAGGGGCATCACCGCGGCGCAGCCGATGTCTTCCAGGCGGCGGGACAGGGTGGGATCGTCGGTGGTGTAGGGCAGGACGGTGAAGCCGTCGTCTACCAGTTGTTCTGCGGCGCTTACCAATTCGATGGCGTCGGGGAGGAGGGTGCGGTCGTCGGCGACCACTTCCAGCTTCACCCAATCGGTTTCCAGGGCCTCTCGGGCCAGTTGGGCGGTCAGGACCGCTTCGGCGGCGGTGCGGCAGCCCGCGGTGTTGGGGAGGGGGGCGATGTTCAAGTGGCGCAACAGGTCCAGGACGCCGGTGCCGCCTTCGGCGTCCACTCGGCGCATGGCGACGGTGGTGAGTTCGGTGCCGGAGATGCGGAGAGCCTCTTCCAGGACGGCCAGGTTCTCGGCGCCGCCGGTGCCCATGATCAGGCGGGAGCCGAAGGTGCGGTCGGCGATGCGCAGGGGTTCGGTGGCGCGCTCGGTGCTAACCACCCTGCACCGCCGTCAGCACCTCGATGTCCCAGCCGCGGCCTACCGGCTCGTCCCAGCGGGACTTGGGGAAGACAGCGCCGTCCACGGCGAGTGCCACGCCGCGGTCCGGCAGGCCCAGTCGCTCGAGCAGCTCTCGGACCGTGAGCTGGTCGGCGAACATGTGGTCCTCGCCGTTCACGGTCACGCCGACGGGAGTCGGGGTCGCCGTCATCGGGCACCTCCTGATATCTGCGGAAAACGATGGGGGTCTGCGGCTTTCGCCTCGGGCAGGACGTCACCGGCGAGCAGGGCCAGCACCGCGTCGGCGGTGACGGGGACACCCAGGATGCCGTTGCGGCCGTGGCCGGTAGCGGCGATCACGCGCTCGGTGAGGGGGCCGATCAGGGGAAGATTGTCCGGGGTTGCCGGTCTCGAGCCGGCGGCCGCTTCGGTCAGTTCGTATTCGCCGATGCCGGGCAGGACGGCTTCGGCGTCGGCGATCAGGTCCCGGACTCCCGCCACGGTGACGGTGGTGTCGAATCCGGCCTCGTACTGGGTGGCGCCCACCACCAGGCCGTCGGCTCGGGGGACCAGGTAGAGGGAGCGGCCGTGTACTCGGGCCCGGACCACGTGGCGCGGGGGCGGCGGGATGCCGGGGCGGTGCCGTAGCCGCAGGATCTCGCCCTTCAGGGGGCGGACCGGGAGTTGCGGCCACAGGCGGGCCGAGGCGGCGCCGGCGGCCAGGACGATGCGGTCGTGGTCGAGGTCGGCCAGGTCTCGCACGGGTTCCGGGCGGATCCGCACGCCTGCCGCGGCGCCGGCTCGGGACAGGGCCGTCAGGAGCAGGCGGTTGTCGGCGGCGGGTTCGGGGGCCAGCAGCGCGGCTCGGACGGTGCGGGCCAGGGACGGTTCCGTCGCTCGGGCCGCGGCGCGGTCCAGGAGCTGCATGTGGTGGCCCTGGGCGCCGACGAAATCGGCGATGGTGCGCAGGTCGGCGGCATCGGCGGTATCGAGGGCGACGGTCAGGGTGGCGTCGGCGACCAGGACGGAGAGGCCGGTTTCCCGTTCCAGGGCGGCGGCCAGGGCGGGCCAGCGGGCCAGGGAGGCGGCGCCGAAGTGCAGCGCCTCCTGTTCGCCGGGCCAGCCCTCCGACAGGGGGGCCAGCATGCCGCCCGCCACCCAGGACGCGCCGGTTCCGGCGGCCGGATCGAACACGGTGACCGACCATCCGGCCGCGGCGGCCCGCCAGGCCACCACCGCGCCGATGACACCCCCACCCACGACGGCCAGAGTTCGCATAACCTTCCACACCTCGTCTCGGTCCCCGCGCCGGTCCGGGCGTCACGATGGCGCTCGCCACCGGGTACGCCGGGCTCACGGGCCGGGACGTCGGTATCTCCGCGCGGCCGCCATCGCGGCGGGGATACCCACCAAGTTTCGACTCTTACGGTAGCGCGGCTACGGTCGAGGGCGTGCAACCGTCCCTCCCCCATCGCACCCGCACCGCTCGCGAGCGGCTGGCCACGGCCCGGCTCTACCTGTGCACCGACGCCCGCCGGGACACCGGCGACCTGGCGCAGTTCGCCGAGGCGGTGCTCGCCGGTGGGGTGGACATCATCCAGCTCCGCGACAAGGGTTCGCGCGGCGAGGCGGAGTTCGGCCCGCTCGAGGCCCGCGGCGAACTCGCGGCCCTGGCCGAGCTGAAGGCGGCCGCTCGCCGCCACGACGCCCTGCTCGCCGTGAACGATCGCGCGGACATCGCGCTGGCGGCCGGGGCCGACGTGCTGCACCTCGGCCAGGACGATCTACCGCCGTGGTACGCCCGGCAGATCCTCGGCCCGGACGTGGTGCTCGGGCGATCCACCCACGACCTCGAACAAGCCGGGCGGGCCGCGATCGAGGAGCACATCGACTACTTCTGCACCGGGCCGGTGTGGGCCACGCCCACCAAACCCGGTCGGTCGGCCGCCGGAATCGACCTGGTCCGGGCCACCGCCGACAGCGATCCGGTCCGGCCCTGGTTCGCCATCGGCGGGATCGACGCCGAGCGGCTGCCGGAAATCCTGGACGCGGGGGCCACTCGCATCGTCGTGGTCCGCGCCCTGACCGCGGCGGCCGATCCGGAGGCCGCCGCCCGCGCCCTGAAACAGCGTCTGCTGGAGAACCTGCCGCCCGAGTGAGGCGGCGGCCGGATCGTCAGCTCGGCGGTGCGGACATCAGCTGGTCCAGGGTGAGCAGCAGGACGTCGTCGGCCGGTTCGAGGTTGCCGGTGCCGATGCGGGCCGGGCGGCCGCCGTCGTCGGCGGTGTGCAGCCAGAGGAAGCCGCGGTGGGCGAGGTCGACCGTGCGGGGCAGGGCGGCCGCGACGGCGCCGGGATCGGCCAGGCCGGTCAGTTCGAGCCGGGCGGATTCGGCCCGCAGCGAAGGCCAGGCGGCCGCGAAACCGGGGTGCAGGGGCCGGTCGGCGACCTCCTCCTCGGGCACCCAGGCCATCTCGGCGCTCTCCACGTTGATGATGATCGGCAACTCTTTGGCAACATCGGCAACGACGGTGGTGTAGGTCCATCCCGAGGCCGCCGTCGCGGTCACCCGGCTGCCTCGCACCCGAACTGCCGCCGGTGTGATACCGGCTTCCTCTTCAGCCTCCCGAACAGCAGCGTGCACACTGGACTCATGGCTGTCACGGGCGCCACCGGGCAGTGCCCACGTCCCACCCTGGTGACTCCAGGGTGCGCGGTGCTGCAACAGCACCATCGCCCCGGCGCCCGCTCCTCGCGCTCTCGGTGCCCGCAGCAACAATCCAGCAGCACCAAAAAGACCCCATTGCCGACTGCCGTCCGGACTGATCAGGAAGCCGTCCCCGTCACCACGCATACTCGTCTCGTCCCATCCTCGCCACCGGTCCCGACGCCGGCCGGGCACGGGCCGGGCACGGCGTGGCCGTCGCCCGGGCGGGCCGTCCGCGGACGGTATCGGTACGACCACAATAAGCTGAGCGGCCGCCCGAATTCGGGGGCACAGTCACGCGCTCACGGTTCGGGGGTGCGCCGATGATGCCCGGCTGGTGGCGGGACAGCGTGCGCGCCGGGGCGCCGGCGCCGGGCGGCGGCATGCCGAGTTCCGGCTCGTTCATCCGCGAGGCCGCCGCCGTCCGCCAGCAGTTCGGCGCCATCGACCTGCGCGATCTGCTGCGCTCCTCACCGGCCAAGGTGATCGCCGCGGGGCTGACGCTGCTGCTGTTGTGCGGGATCACCGGGATCGTGATCGCCACCTCCATCGACAATCGGCGGCACGGCTTGCAGGACATGCTCGACAGCACCGAGCCCGATGCCAATTCCGCGCAGCACCTGTACTCCGCGCTGTCGGTGGCCGATGCGGCCGCCGGTACCGCCTTCATCGCGGGCGGGCTGGAACCCCGCGAGACCCGCGACCGGTACAACCAGTCGATCGGGCAGGCCGCGGTCGAACTGGTCGTGCAGTCCAACACCACCCTCGACGCGGGCACCGAGGATCCGGACGCCCAGTTGCTCCTCGGGATCGCGACCGCCCTGCCGGTGTACACCGGCCTGGTCGAGACCGCGCGCACCGCCAATCGCGAGGGGCATCCGGTCGGCGCGGCCTATCTGAGCGAGGCCTCCAATCTGATGCAGTCCACGCTGCTGCCGATGGCACAGCAGTTGCAGGAGCACCGCGCGGAGGCGATCGCCGCCGCCCAGCAGCGGCAGGTGCGGATACTGTGGGCGCCGATCGCCCTGCCCGTGCTGACGCTGGTGGCGCTGATCGGGGCCCAGGTGTATCTGGCCCGCCGCACCCGCCGCATCCTCAATCCCGGCCTGCTGCCGGCCGCGATCACGGTGGTGATCCTGCTGGCCTGGACCGTGGCCGCGGGCACGATCTCCGCGAGATCCGCCGCGGCCGCGCGCGACAACGGCGCCGTGCCGACCGAAACCCTCACGGTGAGCCACACCCTCGCCCAGCAGGCCCGTTCGGCGGAAACCCTGAAACTGCTGCGCCGGGACGCGAGCGGCGACTACGACCGGACCTTCGACGAGACCACGTCCCGCCTGACCACCTTGTTGAGCGGCTATCCCCGGCACGCGCCCGCACAGGAGGAGGTCGGCAGCGCCCGCAGTCATGTGCAGGACTGGCTGGAGGCCCATCAGCGGATGACCGACGCGCTGAGCCGCGGCGACTTCCCCGGCGCCAGCGCGGTCGCGATCGGCCCCGGGCCGGACGAGGCCGCCGCCGAGGTGGACGGGCTGGACCGGGACCTGACCACCGGCATCGCGCACACCCGCCACGAACTGCGGGCCGGGATCGCCGGGGCCGCGCGGGCGCTGAACCTGCTGTCGGCGGGTGCGGTGGCGCTGACGACGCTGGCCGCCGCACTGGTCTCGGCGGGCCTGTGGCCGCGGCTGCGGGAGTACCGATGAATCCGGGATGCCACCGAGCACTGCCGGGGCCGTGTCGCGGGACGTGGTCCCACAGGGCGCTGCCGATCCTGCTGATCGCGACCGCGCTGCTGGCCGGCGGTTGCCGGGACGATTCCGCGATCATGCCGCCGGGCCCCACCGGCAGCTACACCGCACCGCCGCTGCCCGCCCGCGCCCAATCGGAGCAGAGCCACGCGCCCACCCCGGCCCCGGAGCAGTGCGGTGACGTCACCGCGAGCCTGCGCCCCAGCGCCGACGCGACCGGACCGGCGCTGACCGCCATCCGGGCCCGCGGGCGGCTGCTGGTGGGCCTGGATGGCGGCAGCAATCTGTTCAGCTTCCGGGATCCGCTCACCGGTGCCCTCACCGGCTTCGACGTCGACATCGCCCGGGAGATCGCGCGCGATCTGTTCGGCAGCCCGGATCGCATCGAATTCCGGATCCTCAGCGCCGCGGACCGCGAGGCCGCCCTGCAACAGCACACCGTCGACCTGGTCGTGAAGACCATGACCATCACCTGTGAGCGGCGCCGCAACGTCACCTTCTCCACCACCTATCTGCTGGCCCATCAGCGGATCCTGGTGCTGCGCTCCTCCGCCGTCACCGGACTGCCCGGCCTGGCCGGGAAACGAGTCTGCGTGGTCGCGGGCACCACCTCGCTGGAGCGGATCCATCGCGAACAGCCCGCCACCTCCGTCCTGACCGTGCCCACCTGGTCCGACTGCCTGGTGGTCCTGCAACAGGGCCAGGTCGACGCGGTGAGCACCGACGATGTACTGCTGGCCGGGCTGGCGGTACAGGACCCGTACACCCGGATGGTCGGCCCCAACCTCAGCGAGGAACCCTACGGCGTCGGAATCCCCCTCGGCGCAGACGATCTGGTGCGCTTCGTGAACCACACCCTGGACCGCCTGCGCACCGACGGCGGCTGGGAACGGTTGTACCAGCGCTGGCTCGTCTCGCTGGGCCCCTCCCCCGGCCCCCCACCCCCGAGCTACCGGGACTGACCCCCGATGCCCCCGCACCCACCCGACGAGCGGCCGGACCCCGAGCCGGACCCGGAACTGCCCGCCACCCAGGCCGGTGACCGCCACCCACCCCAGCCGGAGCCCGACATCCCGGGCCGCCGGCCCGACCGCCACGAGCCCCTCGCACCGAATCCGAATCACCCTGCTACACAGGATGATCACCACAAGTCCGCCGACGAGGAACCGGAACTTCCTGCCACACAAGCCGGTTACCGGCCACCCGTCGAACCCGAGGCGGACGCCACCGCCGGCGATTCCGGTCCGAGCGGGACGCCATCGGGCCGAGAGACCGACCTCGCGGCGACCCGGGCCGGTCGCAGCGCCTCCGACCGGGAGCCGGAACTTCCTGCCACACAAGCGGGTTACCGGGACATCTCCGATCGGGAGACGGAACTTCCCGCAACACAAGCGGGTCACCGTAACCTCCCCGGAGCGGACAAGGAATTCTCCGGTGCGCGGGACCGCCCCCGTCGCACCTCCGCGGGCGCGGCGGACGGCCCGGAGGCGGATGGGGACAGCGTGGCCCTGCCCGCGACCCGGGCCGGTTATGTCGAGACTGCCGGGGGGCGGGTGGATTTCGACGAGGAGTTGAGTGACTCCGCCATTGCGGGGCAGGCGGTGCGGAGCGACTCCGGTGGATCCGGGCACAGTTGGGTGACTCGGTCGCGGCCGACGTTGCGGCGGCTGGGGGCCGGGCTGGTGGAGATTCCGGTGGTGCCGCCGGTGGATCCGCCCAGTGCCGTGCTGGACGATCCGAGTGTGGCCGAGCGCCGCCGATTCTGCTGGCGCTGCGGCAAACCCGTCGGCCGGGCCACCGCCGAACGGCGCGCGACCACCGTGGGGGTCTGCGCGACCTGCGGCGCCCCGTACGATTTCCGGCCCTATCTGCGGCCCGGCGATATGGTCGCGAACCAGTACGAGGTGCAGGGATGTATCGCGCACGGCGGTCTGGGCTGGATCTATCTGGCCATCGACCGCAATGTGGACAACCGCTGGGTGGTGCTCAAGGGCCTGCTGCACAGTGGTGACGATGCGGCGCAGGCGGTGGCCGTCGCCGAACGCCGGTATCTGGCGGAGCTGGCCCATCCGAGCATCGTCAAGATCTACAACTTCGTCGAGCATCCGAACCCCGAGGGCGCGGTGATCGGATATCTGGTGATGGAGTACGTCGGCGGCTGTTCCCTGCGCGAACTGCTCGACAACTACCGGAAGCCGGAGCGGATGCCGGTCGCCGAGGCGATCGCCTACCTGCTGGAGATCCTGCCCGCGCTGGACTACCTGCATTCGATGGGGCTGGCGTACAACGACCTCAAGCCGGACAACATCATGGTCACCGCGGATCAGGTGAAACTGATCGACCTGGGTGCCACCTCACCGTTCGAAACCTCCGGAAATCTGTACGGCACCAGAGGTTTCCAGGCGCCGGAGATCACGAGGACCGGCCCGACGGTCGCCACCGACATCTTCACCGCCGGGCGCACGCTGGCGGCGCTGACGGTGGATCTGCCCACCGACAAGGGCCGCTATCTGGAGGGCCTGCCCGATCGGTCGGAGGATCCGGCGCTGGCCCGGTACGAATTCTTCGATCGGCTGCTGCTGCGGGCCACCGATCCGGATCCGCGGCGGCGCTTCCCGTCGGCGCGGGCGATGGCCGCCCAGTTGGAGGGGGTGCTGCGGGAGGTGCTGGCCGCCGACACCGGTATCGAACATCCGCAGTTGTCCACGGTGTTCAGCCCGATGCGCAGCAGTTTCGGCACCTTGGAGCTGGTCGGCCGGACCGACTCCTACCGGGACGGCATCGCGCGCGACACCGCCCTGAGCGCGCGGGAGGTGGCCGCGGCGCTGCCGGTGCCGCTGCTCGATCCCGGCGATCCGTCGGCGGCGCTGCTGGCCGGCACCGCGCATCCGGAGCCGGAGCAGGCGCTGGACGCGGTGCGGATCGCCCGCCGCCGGGCCACGGATCTGCCCGGCGGGCAGCCGAGCACCTTCGCCGTCGAGAGCACCCTCGCCGAGGCTCGCATCGAGATCGCCCTGGACCGGCCTCTCGCGGCGCGAGAGTTGCTGGGCCGCATGGATCCCGGGGAGTGGCGGGTGGCCTGGTATCTGGGCCTCACGGCGCTGCTGGAGCAGGACTACGAGGCGGCCTTCGCGCGCTTCGACGCGGTCCTGGGGGCGCTGCCCGGCGAGATCGCCCCCAAACTGGCGCTCGCGGTGGCCTCGGAACTGGTTCTGCAACAGGGTGTTCCGCCGCATCCGGCGACCTGGGGCGAGGCCGCCGAGAAGTACTACGCCACCGTCCGGCGCACCGACCGCGGCATCGTCAGCGCGGCCTTCGGCCTGGCGCGGCGGCTGGCGGCGGCCAACCGGGTGGGTGAGGCGGTGGCGGCGCTGGACGAGGTCCCGCTGGCCTCCCGGCACTACACCGAGGCGCGGATGACCGGTGTGCTGCTGATGCTCGGCGCGGCGCCCCCGGCCGACCTGGACGAGTACACCCTCCGGGTGGCCGCCGCCCGGGTCCGCGCCCTGCCCGCCACCGAACCGCGCGCGGTCCAGATGCGCCTGCTGGTCCTGGGCACCGCCCTGGCCTGGCTGCAAGCGGGCAGGACCCCGCGCGAGGGCAACGCCACCCTGTTCGGCGCCGCCTTCACCGAGCGCGGCATCCGCCAGAGCACCGAATCCGGCCTGCGCGAACTGGCCCGCTCCGCCCCCCTCCGCGCCCACCGCTACGCCCTGGTCGACCTGGCCAACATGGTGCGCGCCAAATCCTGGTTCTGAACAGCGGCGCCTCAGCCGACCAGCAGGGCGGCGGCGCGGGCGATGGCCAGTTCCTCGTTGGTGGGGACCACCAGCACGGTCACCGGAGAATTGTCCGGTGAGATAATGCGTGCGGCAGAGCTTTTCGCGGTGTTTCGCACGGAATCGACCGCGATGCCCAGGAATTCGAGGCCGTGCAGGGCGTCCGCGCGGACGGCCGGGCTGTTCTCGCCGACGCCGGCGGTGAAGGTGATCGTGTCCACGCCACCCAGTTCGACCAGGTAGGCGCCGAGGTAGCGGCGCAGCCGGTGCACGTAGACGTCGTAGGCCAGCCGGGCGGCGGCGTCGCCGGATTCGACGGCGGCCTGCAGGGCCCGGAAGTCGTTCACCCCGGACAGCCCCTCCAGGCCCGAATTGCGGTTCAGCATGTCGTAACTGGCGTCCACGTCCATCCCGGCGGTGCGGGCCAGATAGGCGATGATGCCGGGATCGATGTCGCCGGAACGGGTGCCCATCACCAGGCCCTCCAGCGGGGTCAGGCCCATGCTGGTGTCCACCGCCCGGCCGCCGCGGATCGCCGACGCGGAGGCGCCGTTGCCCAGGTGCAGCACGATCTGGCGCAGGGTCGCGGGATCGCGGCCGAGCGCCTCGGCCACCCGGCCGGAGACGTACTCGTGCGACGTGCCGTGGAAGCCGTAGCGCCGGATGCCGTGCGCCGCCGCCACACTCGCGTCGATGGCATAGGTCTTGGCGGCATCCGGCAGGCCGTGGAAGAAGGCGGTGTCGAACACCGCCACCTGCGGGGTGTCCGGCAGCAGCGAGCGGGCGTAGCGGATGCCGACGGCGTTGGCCGGATTGTGCAGCGGTGCCAGCGCGGACAGCTGCTCGATGGTCTCGACGACCGCGTCGGTGATGACGGTGGGCCGGTAGAAGACCTCACCGCCGTGCACCACGCGATGTCCGACCGCCCGCAGCCCGGCATGCGCCAGATCCGTACCGTCGCGGGCGAACAGCTCGAACGCCAGCCGTAATCCGGTGCCGTGATCGGGAACCGGGCCGCGATGTTCCAGCGTGCCCCGCGCGCCCCGATGTTCGACGGTCACGGTGTCGGCACCGACCGGTTCGCCGATCCGCGACACCATCCCGGCCGCCCGCACCTCCGCCGAATCTGGTTCCAGCAGTTGATATTTGATCGACGAGGAGCCGGTGTTGATCACCAGCACGCAGTGCGCGGCGGTCATCGGGACTGCTCCGTTGCGGCCTGGATCGCGGTGATGGCGATGGTGTTGACGATGTCGGTGACCAGCGCCCCGCGGGACAGGTCGTTGACCGGTTTACGCAGCCCCTGCAACACCGGGCCGATCGCCACCGCCCCGGCGCTGCGCTGCACCGCCTTGTAGGTGTTGTTGCCGGTGTTCAGATCCGGGAACACGAAGACCGTGGCGTGCCCGGCCACCTCGGAGCTCGGCAGCTTCTGCCGGGCCACGATCGGGTCGATCGCCGCGTCGTACTGGATCGGCCCCTCCACCAGCAGTTCCGGGGCCCGTTCGTGCACCAGCCGGGTGGCGCTGCGCACCCGGTCGACATCGGCGCCGCTGCCGGAGTCGCCGGTGGAATAGGACAGCATCGCCACCCGAGGCTCGATGCCGAAGCGGGCGGCGGTGCGCGCGGAGGAGATCGCGATATCGGCGAGCTGCTCGTCGGTGGGGTCGGGCACCACCGCACAGTCGCCGTAGGCGAGCACCCGATCGGCCAGGCACATCAGGAAGACGCTGGACACCGTCGACACCCCGGGCTGGGTCTTGATGATCTGGAGGGCGGGCCGGATGGTGTGCGCGGTGGTGTGCGCGGCCCCGGACACCATGCCGTCGGCCAGCCCGTCCCGCACCATCATGGTGCCGAAGAAGGAGATGTCGGCGACGATCTCGCGGGCCCGCTCCAGCGTCATGCCCTTGTGCTCGCGGAGTTTGGTGTACTCCTCGGCGAATCGCTCGCGCAGTTCGGAGGTGCGCGGGTCCAGGATCGAGGCGGCCGCGATGTCGACGCCGAGTTCGGCGGCCCGGCCCCGCACGGCGGCCTCGTCGCCGAGGATCAGCAGATCGGCGATGCCGCGCTGCAACACCCGGCCGGCCGCGCGCAGGATGCGGTCGTCGTCACCCTCGGGCAGCACGATCCGGCGCCGGGCCGAGCGGGCCCACTCCACCAGCCGGTATTCGAACATCTGGGGTGTGGTCACCGTGGACTGCGCGGGAACGGCGATGAGCTCCACCAGTTTCCGCCCGTCGACCCGCTGCTCCATCAGCGCCAGCGCGGTGTCGACCTTGCGCACGCTGGACAGCGAGACCCGGCCGCGGGTGCGCACGGCCGCGGCGGCGGTGTCGTAGGTGCCGAGTTCGGTCGTGAGGATCGGCAGTTTGGGTTTCAGGCCCTCGATCAGCCGCGCGATCGCCGGATCGGGTAACAGGCCGCCGTTCATGACGATGCCGGACAGCGACGGAAACCCTTCCGCCTCATGAGCGTTCACCAGCGCCAGCAGCGCGTCCGAACGATCGCCGGGGACGATCACGGCGACCGAATCGGTGAGCCGTTCCAGGATG
This sequence comes from Nocardia sp. alder85J, assembly GCF_020176955.2. Taxonomy (GTDB): domain Bacteria; phylum Actinomycetota; class Actinomycetes; order Mycobacteriales; family Mycobacteriaceae; genus Nocardia. Next base: position 63,560 of record NZ_JAIUCZ020000018.1, on the reverse strand, counting down.
TGCTCGGCGGTCATGCCGCCGACCATCACCGTCAGCGCCTCCCGTTGCAGCAGTTCCGGATCGCCGGAGTAGAGGGTGCCGTCGATCGCCCGGCACAGCTCGGCCATGGTGGGCGCGGTCAGCAGCGGCACCTCGGGCAGGGTCCAGACCGGCACCCCGATCGGCGCCACCGCGGCGGCGACCTCGTCGAGCCGCTTCGGATCGCAGCGGTTCACCACCACGGCGGTCAACTGTGCGTGCTCGACCGCGAGTTCGCCCCGGCACAGCTCGGCGACCTGCTCGATCTCCGCCGGGGTGCGGCCGGACCCGCGCAGCACCAGCAGCACCGGCGCCCCGAGGTTGGCGGCGATGCGCGCGTTGTACCGGAGTTCGCTGGGCGCGGCCACATCGGTGTAATCGGTCCCGACGACCACCACCGCGTCGCAGTGTTCGGCCACCGCGTGGAAGCGCGCCACGATCTCGCCGATCGCGGCGTCCGGATCGGCGTGCATCTGTTCGTAGGTGACCCCGACGGCCTGGTCGTAGCCGATGTCGGCGGTGCAGTACTCGAGCAGCAGTTCGACGATGTAGTCCGGCTCGTGCGCCGAGCGCGTGATCGGCCGGAACACCCCGACGCGCGGTGTGGTCGCGGACAGCAGTTGCAGCACCCCCAGCGCCACTGTCGATTTGCCGGTGTCACCCTCCAGCGAGGCGATGTACACGGTGGACGGTGCGCTGTCGGCCATGCGCCCGAGCTTAGTGATCATCGGTACGCCTGTGCAGGATTGCCAACTTGCTTGCAGCAACATATTATTCGTTCGCAAGAAAATTATAAATAAGAAGACTGTCTACGACGGGAACATAATGACGGGCGCACGCGGCACCCTGGAGATCGGATCGACCCTGCCCACCTCGACCTCCGATCCGGCGCGGCCGATCCTGGGCGACGTCCCGGCCGCCGCGCGGTTCGCGGAGGAGGCGGGCCTGGATTCGGTCTGGGCCAGTGACCATCTGCTCGCCACCGCCCCGATCCTGGACAGCACGGCCACGCTGGCCGCGGCCGCCGCGGTCACCGAGCGGATCGGCATCGGCTATGCGGTGCTGTTGCCGGCGTTGCGGCCCGTCGCCTGGGCGGCCAAGCAGATCGCCACGCTGCAACACCTGTCCGGCGACCGGCTGCGGGTCGGCGTCGGCACCGGGAATCCGGCGCACGGCGACATCGCCTGGCGGGCTGCCGGTTTCTCCTTCGCCGACCGCGGCCGTCGCACCGACGAGGCGCTCGAGGTGCTGCCGGACCTGATCGCGGGCCGCACGGCCACTCTGCCCGACGGCACCGTGGCGGCGCTGGCCCCGAGCGCCACCGTGCCGCCGATCCTGATCGCGGGCAACGGAACCCGCGCGCTGCGCCGCGCCGCGCGGTACGGCGACGGCTGGATCTCCCTGGGCAACGACGATATCGCGCTGACCACGGCGATCGAGCGGCTGGCGGAACTCGCGGCGGAGTACGGCCGCCCGGCGCCCGGCCTCACCGTCCTGCTGCCGCAGGAGCCGGCCGTCGGCGCGCTCGCCGAACGGCTCGCCGCCCTGGCCGACCGGAGCGCGGAGCGGGTGATCGTCTACCCGCCCGACGGAAACTGGCGTGCCGCATACGAATTCATCGCCGCGGCGAAGGCGGCCGCCGGACGCTGATTCGGGGCCGGCGGCCGTGTGGCGCTAGGATCGGCACACATGGCAGCGCAATTTCCCGATCGGACCTGGGGCTCGCGAACGAATGTACTGGCCCGGGTGGCCGGTCCGATCGCGGCGACCCGAGCCGGGTCGGCGGTCGTCCGGGCCCTGACGCCGCTGGACCGAAAGGTATTGCAGCGCAGTGCCGGGCGGTACACCGTGCTGGGGCCCGTCGGCGCGCCGATCCTGCTGCTCACCACCACCGGCCGCAGTTCGGGCCTCCAGCACACCACTCCGCTGCTGTTCGTGCACGGTGGCGATGTATTGCACGTGGTCGGCAGCAATTTCGGCGGCGATCGGCACCCGGCCTGGACGGCGAACCTGCTGTCCTATCCGATCGGCACCGTCACCATCGCCGGGAACTACCTGGCGGTGCACGCCGAACCGGTCACCGACCCGGCGGCCCGCGAGGCGATCTTCGACAGCTTCGTGGACATCACCGCCGCGTACCGCAGCTACCGCCACCGCACCGACCGCACCATGCGGATGTTCTCGCTACGGCAGCTCTGACGCCGGTGGCCACCGGGGCGGTGTGGCTACAGATCGCGCAGCCGCGGCGCCAGGTCGCTGGCGAACAGGTCCAGGAAGCGGCGCTGATCGTGGCCGGGGGCGTGGAACACCAGGTGGTTCAGGCCCGCGTCCACGTACGGCTTGATCAGTTCCACGGTCTGATCCGGATCGCTGGCGACGATCCAGCGCTTGGCGATCTGCTCGATCGGCAGCGCGTCGGCGGCCGCCTCCATCTCGATCGGATCGGTGATGGAATGCTTCTGCTCCGCGGTCAGCGACAGCGGCGCCCAGAACCGGGTGTTCTCCAGCGCCAGTTCGGGATCGGTGTCGTAGGAGATCTTGATCTCGATCATCCGATCGATGTCGTCGAGGGTGCGCCCGGCCTTCGCGGCGCCCTCCCGCACACCCGGCATCAGCTTCTCCGTGTAGAGATCCATACCCTTGCCCGAGGTACAGATGAACCCGTCGCCGGCGCGACCGGCGTACTTCGCCACCAGCGGGCCGCCGGCGGCGACATAGATCGGGATACCACCCTTCGGCACGTCGTAGATCGAGGCTCCGACGGTGTGGTAGTACTCGCCGTCGAAGGTGACCCGGTCACCGGTCCACAACGCCCGCATCAGATCGACGGACTCGCGCAGCCGGGCGAACCGCTCCTTGAACTCCGGCCATTCGCCCTTGTAGCCGGTCGCGATCTCGTTGAGCGCCTCACCGGTACCGACACCGAGCATGATGCGGTTCGGGTAGAGACACCCCATGCTCGCGAACGCCTGTGCGATCACCGCCGGGTTGTAGCGGAAGGTCGGGGTGAGCACGGAGGTGCCCAGCTGGATCCGCTGCGTGCGCTCCCCCACCGCCGTCATCCAGGCCAGCGAGAACGGCGCATGCCCGCCGTTGTGCCGCCACGGCTGGAAGTGGTCGCTGACCGTGGCGCTGTCGAGACCGTGCTCCTCGGCGGCCACACCGAGCTCGACGAGCTCCCGAGGACCGAATTGTTCCGCCGATGCCTTGTAACCGAGCTTGAGATCAGTCACCGGGACTCCTGTCCACTCTTCCGATGTCCACTTCTCGGCCCGGTTGTGCGGGCCGACATGCCACTCGGGTGCAGCGTCGCGGTGTCGCACCGCATTCCGCCGCACCAGAGATCCACCCTCGACCATAACCAGCGGCCTGTCCGTTATGTTCGGATGGTCGGTCCGAGATCTCCGGCCCCCGCCGCGCGGCACGCCGGGCGCCGGGCCCAGAATTGAACGGTGACGGCAGACGACGAACCGATCCTGTCCTACCTGACCGACATGGACGGCGTGCTGGTGCACGAGGACCACCCGATTCCCGGCGCCGACAAGTTCCTGGCGGAGCTGACGGCCGCCGGCATCCCGTTCCTGGTGCTGACCAACAACTCGATCCGCACCCCGCGCGACCTCCAGGCCCGGCTGCGGCACTCCGGCCTCGACATCCCCGAGGAGGCGATCTGGACCTCCGCCCTGGCGACCGCGACCTTCCTCGACGACCAGCGGCCCGGCGGCACCGCCTACGTGGTGGGCGAATCCGGCCTCACCACCGCCCTGCACGAGATCGGCTACGTCCTCACCGACAGCGATCCGGACTATGTGGTGCTGGGCGAGACCCGCACCTATTCCTTCGAGGCGATCACCACCGCGATCCGCTTGGTGGACAGGGGCGCTCGCTTCATCGCCACCAACCCGGACGCGACCGGGCCGTCGCGCGAGGGGCTGCTCCCGGCCACCGGCTCGGTGGCGGCGCTGATCACCCGCGCCACCGGCCGCGAACCGTATTACGTGGGCAAGCCGAATCCGCTGATGATGCGCTCGGCGCTGCGCCGCATCGGCGCGCACTCACAGTCCACGGTGATGATCGGCGACCGGATGGACACCGATGTGATCGCCGGGCTGGAGGCGGGCATGCGGACGATCCTGGTGACCTCCGGCATCTCCACCCGCGCCTCGGTCGAACAGTTCCCCTACCGTCCGACGGTGGTGCTGGACTCGGTGGCCGATCTGGTGGGTCATACCGCGAATCCGTTCGCGGACCGCTGATTCCGGTGGCGCCCGCAGCCAGCGGACGCCACCGTCACGGGGCTCAGGCCAGCGCGTGATCGAGATCGCCGAGCAGATCGTCGACGTCCTCCAGGCCGATCGAGATGCGCAGCACCCCGTCGGTGATGCCCACGGCCGCACGGCCTTCCGGCCCCATCGCGCGATGCGTGGTGGTGGCCGGATGGGTGATCAGGGTCTTGGAATCACCCAGGTTGTTCGAGATGTCCACGATGCGAAGGCGATTGAGCACCTCGAAAGCGCGCTTCTTGGCCTCGTCCGCATCGGCCGCCAGCTCGAAGGTGACCACGGTGCCGCCGCCGGACATCTGACTGCGGGCCAGATCGTACTGCGGATGTGATTGCAGGAACGGGTATTTCGTCCAGGACACCGCGGGATGCTGCTCCAGGAACTCCGCGATGCGCAGCGCCGAGGTGGCCGACTGCATCACCCGCAGCGGCATGGTCTCCAGGCCCTTGAGCAGTGTCCAGGCGTTGAACGGGCTCAGCGCCGGGCCGGTGTGCCGCATCAGATTCTTGACCGGGCCGTCGATGTAGTCGTGCGTCCCGAGGATCGCGCCGCCGAGCACCCGGCCCTGCCCGTCGATGTGCTTGGTGCCGGAGTAGACCACCACATCGGCGCCGAGCGGCAGGCTGCGCTGCAACAGCGGGGTGGCGAAGACGTTGTCCAGCACCACCTTCGCGCCGGCGGCGTGCGCCAACTCGGCGACCCGGCGGACATCCACCAGGGTCTGCATCGGGTTGGACGGGGTCTCGAAGAACACCGCCGTGGTCGGCACCGACAGCGCCTGCTCCCACTGGTCGAGATCCTCACCGTCGACGAAGACGGTCTCGACACCCCAGCGCGGCAGGATCTCGTTGCACACCACGAAACAGGAACCGAACAGGCTGCGCGCGGCCACCAGCCGGTCGCCGGTGGCGAGCAGGGCGGCCAGCGCGGTGAACACCGCCGACATGCCGCTGGCGGTCGCGAAACACGCCTCGGCGCCCTCGAGCAGCCGCAGCCGCTCCTCGAACATGGCGACCGTGGGATTGCCGTAGCGGGAGTACACGAAATGTTCGGCGTCGCCGTTGAACGCGGCCTCGGCGGCCTCGGCGCTCTCGTAGACGAAGCCGGACGAGAGGTACAGCGCCTCGGAGGTCTCCTCGAAGCCGGAGCGCCGCAGGCCGCCCCGGACGCCCAGCGTCGCCGGGCCCACGCCGGAGGGCAGCGGCTTGTCGAACGAGCCACCGGTGATCATGCCGGTCTCCTTTCCGTCGCGACCCGGCACCGCGCCGGTCGAGCTGTGGCCGTCACGACTGCCGCCACGGCAGTCCGTGGGCGCGCCAGCCGGCGGCACCGCGATGCGCGACCTCGTCCAGCGGGCCCTCGAAGCCCTCGAGCACGTTGTACGACGGGGCGAAACCGGCCGCGGTGGCCGCGGTGGCCGCGCCGATCGACCGCTGCCCGGACCGGCAGAGGAACACGACCGGGGCGTCGCTGCCGGCGGCCCGCCCGGCCAGCGCCTGCTTCAGCTGATCGACGAAGGCCTCGTTGCGACCGCCGCCGAAGTCGACCCATTCGATCAGGGCCGTCGGCCGGTCGATGGACGTGGTGTCGGGCACCCCGACGAACCGCCACTCGGCCTCGGTGCGCACATCCACCAGCACCGCATCCGGGTTGTCCCGCAACAGTTCCCACGCTTGCAGCGGCGTGATGTCGCCTGCGTAGCTCATTTGTCGAACCTCCTCGAGAATCCGCACTTGCCGCACCGGGAGCCGGTGCGCGGCCAGGTCGTCACCCGGAGCACCCCACCGCGAAAGAGGGTTGCCGACCAGCGAGCCGGGGCTTGGCGCTGGCACTCATGACCTGCAACGAGATTGCCGCGTCACAGGGTTGCCTGTCAAACTCCGGCGACCTCAATCGCAGACGCGCCAGACGCCGCCGGAACGGGTCAGCGCCCAGGTGGCGGTGCTCTCCTTACCGTCCACCGAGTCGGTCACGGTCACCTTGCCGCGATCGCCGTCGATGCTCGGATCGGTCAGCCGGACCAGATCGGCCTTCTTCCCGGCCGCCGCGGCCAGCGGCGAGCGGGCCGGATCGAAACCGGGGCACACCGCCGCCGCCAGCTTCGCCGGGTCGGCGGCGTTCCAGGCCTGCGTGTAGTCGTGCACCGCGGTCGCCATCTTGTCGGAATCTGTGACGTTTCTCTCCGCCGGGCGCAGCGTCTCGAGGAGCACCACGGCCACCAGCACCAGCAGCGCCAGCCCGAAGGCCGCCAGGAAAGGCACTGCGGACCGGGTCTTTTCCCGCTGATCGATCGCGACGGGCTGCTCGTCGGGGGCGCTCATGCCATTGATCATCCCTGGTGGCCCGGTGTGCCGGGAGTCACGCCCCGGATTTACCACCGGGGACGCGGGAACGGAGGCCGTGGCCGACCTCGATAGAATCTTCGGGAACTGGCGGCCGCCGCGGCGCCAACCGTGTCTCTGCAAGCAACAATGCAGCATCGATGGGATGTCGGGGGCGTCGGGGGCGAACCGCCCGGACGTCAACTTAGCCTAAGCTAAGAAAAAGACGGCTGAGACAGACGACAGTGTTTCCGACCAAAGGGTGCGCCTGAGAATGACCGAACACAGCGCCGATCGACAGAGTGCGGATCGCCCGTTGCGCATCGCCATCGTGGGCGCCGGACCGGCGGGTATCTACGCCGCCGACGCCTTGATGAAGTCCGATGCCGAGGTGAGCATCGACCTGTACGAGCGGATGCCGGCGCCGTTCGGCCTGATCCGGTACGGCGTGGCGCCCGACCATCCGCGGATCAAGGGCATCATCACCGCGCTGCACAAGGTCCTCGACAAGCCCCAGGTCCGGCTGCTCGGCAACATCGACTACGGCACCGACATCACCCTGGAGGATCTGCGGCGCTTCTACGACGCGGTGATCTTCTCCACCGGCGCCAACGCCGACCGCGCGCTGACCGTCCCGGGCATCGAACTGGACGGCTCCTACGGCGCCGCCGACTTCGTGTCCTGGTACGACGGGCATCCGGACGTGCCACGCAACTGGCCGCTGGAGGCGGAGAAGGTCGCCGTGCTCGGCGTCGGCAACGTCGCCCTGGACGTGGCGCGGGTGCTCGCCAAGACCGGCGACGAACTGCTCCCCACCGAGATCCCGCCGAACGTGCACGCGGGCCTGCTGGCCAACAAGGCCGTCGAGGTGCACGTGTTCGGCCGTCGCGGCCCGGCGCAGGCCAAGTTCACCCCGCTGGAGCTACGGGAGCTGGACCACTCGCCGAACATCGAGGTCATCGTGGATCCCGAGGACATCGACTACGACGAGGGTTCGGAAGCGGCACGCAGGCATTCGAAGCAGGTCGACATGGTCTGCAACACCTTGGAGCAGTGGGCGATTCGCGATGTCGGCGCCCGCCCGCACAAGTTGTTCCTGCACTTCTTCGAATCCCCGGCCGAGATCGTGGGTGAGGACGGCAAGGTCGTCGGCCTGCGCACCGAGCGCACCGCGCTCGACGGCACCGGCAACGTCAAGGGCACCGGCGAGTTCAACACCTGGGATGTGCAGGCGATCTACCGGGCGGTGGGCTACCTGTCGCAGAACATCGCGCAGCTGCCGTTCGACGATCAGGCGGGCACCGTGCCCAACGAGGCCGGCCGGGTGCTGGCCGACGAGCACGCCGACGGCCCCGATCGCTACCTGCCGGCCACCTATGTCACCGGCTGGATCAAGCGCGGCCCGGTCGGCCTGATCGGCCACACCAAGGGCGACGCCAACGAGACCATCGCCTGCCTGCTCGACGACGCCCCCGCCTTCGTCCCGGCCGCCGAGCCGGATCCCGGCGCGGTCACCGGCTGGCTGGAGAGCAAGGGCATCCCGTTCACCACCTGGGCGGGCTGGTACCGGCTCGACGCGCACGAGCGGGCGCTGGGCGAGCCGCAGGGCCGGGAGCGGGTCAAGGTCGTCGAGCGCAACGAAATGCTCGCGGCCAGCGAACCGAACAAGGCCTGATCCCCGGGCGCAACTGCCGACCGGCATCCGCCCGGCGAGCCGTCCGGATCCCCATCCGTCCCCGTCTCGAGGCATGCTGATCACGTGTTCGATGCCCATTTCCACATCGTCGATCCGCGGTTCCCGCTGGTCGAGAACGAGGGCTACCTGCCGCCGCCCTACACCATCGCCGACTATCGAAAACGCATGGCGCGCTTCGACGTCGACGGTGGCGCAGTGGTGAGCGGCTCCTTCCAGGGCACCGATCAGAGCTTCCTGCGGGCGGCGCTGACCGAACTCGGGCCCGGGTGGGTCGGGGTGACCAATCTGCACCCCGACACCACCGACGAGCAGATCCTGGAATTGCACCGGCACGGCGTGCGCGCGCTGCGGTTCAACCTCAAGCGCGCCGCCGGTGACATCGTCACCCTCACCGAGCAGGCCCGCCGCGCCTGGGATCTGGCCCGCTGGCACGTGGAGCTGTACATCGACGGTTCCACCCTCGGCTCGCTGCAACCGGTGATCAGCAAGCTGCCCGCACTGTCGGTCGACCACCTCGGCATGTCCGACGAATGCCTGCCCTACCTGCTGAACCTGGTGGATCGCGGCGCCAAGGTGAAGGCGTCCGGCTTCGGCCGGGTGGCGATGAACATCCCCGCCGCGCTGCGCCGCATCCACGCGGTGAATCCGCAGGCGCTGATGTTCGGCACCGATCTGCCCGGCATCCGCACCCGCCGAGCCTTCCGCGACTCCGATATCGCCCTGATCGCCGACGCCGTCGGCGCCGACATGTACCGGGTGCTGGACGACAACGCGCGCGCCTGCTACGGATTGCCGGTGAAGGCGGTGCACGCCGATCCGGCCACCACCCGCCCGCTGCCGGTCACCGGCCCGCCGACGCTGCGGTTGCGCCGCGACGAACTGCCCGCCGGCGACGATACGCGCCCGTTGCCCATCATCGAATAGTTCCGAACCCCTGGCGTACCGTCATATTTCCGGCCCGCGAACGGGCTTGTTGTCCGGACGCCAACAGTCCGTTATGGTCCGGACGTAGGCATCGAGGACGAACCGAGGTAGGTCGTGAGCACTCCATCCACCGCGAAGCAGGGACCGCTGGCGGGCATCAGGGTCGTCGAACTGGCCGGGATCGGCCCCGGCCCGCATGCGGCGCTGCTGCTGGCCGACCTGGGCGCCGACGTGGTGCGGGTCCAGCGGCCCGGCATGCTGCCCGGGGTGATGGACCGCCCGCAATGGCGCGGCCGCACCATCGTGGAGGCCAACCTGAAGGATCCGGCCGAGATCGAGCGGGTGCTCGCGCTGATCGACAAGGCCGACGTGCTGATCGAGGGTTTCCGGCCCGGTGCCACCGAGCGGATGGGCCTCGGCCCCGACGTCACCCTGGAGCGCAATCCCGGCCTGGTCTACGGCCGGATGACCGGCTGGGGCCAGTTCGGCCCGCTGGCCGACCGCGCCGGGCACGACATCAACTACATCTCCCTCACCGGCGTGCTGAATGCCATCGGCCGCCAGGGCGAACGCCCGGTGCCGCCGCTGAACATGGTGGGCGACTTCGGCGGCGGCTCGATGTTCCTGGTGATGGGCGTGCTGTCGGCGCTGGTGGAACGCTCGCGGTCCGGCCGCGGCCAGGTGATCGACGCCGCGATGGTCGATGGCGCCCTTGCCCTTTCGCACATGATCTGGGGTATGCGCGGCATGGGCCTGTGGAACGAGGAGCGCGGCACCAACCTGCTCGACACCGGCATGTCGTTCTACGACACCTACGAGACCTCCGACGGCGGCTACATGGCGGTCGGCCCCATCGAGCCCCAGTTCTACGCGGAACTGTTGCGCGGCTTGGAGATCGACCCGGAGGGCCTGCCGCACCAGCTCGATCCAGCCGCCCAGGACCAGCTGAAGAAGCTGTTCACGGAGAAGTTCAAGAGCCGCACCCGCGACGAGTGGACCGCCGTCTTCGCCGGCACCGACTCCTGTGTCACCCCGATCCTCACCTTCTCCGAGGCGGAACAGAACGAACATCTGGTGGCCCGCGGCAGTTTGATCGAGATCGAGGGCGTGGTGCAACATGCGCCGGCGCCGCGGTTCTCGCGGACGCCCAGCGGTGTCCCGACGCCGCCGCCGAGTGTGGCGACGCCGATCGAGCAGGTGTGGGCGGACTGAATCGTTCCGGCGATTTCGGCCGGCGACAACCCATTCCGGTCCCGGGGAGAATCCGGGACCGGACCATCATGAAATCCGGTGCGTGCCAAGCATCGACAGCGAAACGGCTCGATGCTCACCCCTGGGTTGAAGGCCGAAGCGGGGTAGACTCCCCGGTATGGCACCCGAGCTCGACCCGCAGACACCCGAAGAGTCCGATGGTGGTGTCACCTCGGCATCGGCTGCGGGACGAGGACTTATCGATGCGATCGGCGCCCGGGGACAGCGCCGCTCGCCCAAGTCCGGTGACCTGTCGGACCTGAGCCGACACGATCAGTGATGGTCTTCGCGGACCTCTCCGCACGTGATCGCCGCGAGGGTCTCGCCCACGCCATCGCCCATGCGCAACTGTCACATTCGGATACAGTGCTGCATATCACTCAGGACCGAGCCCGGAAAGGCCACCACCAATGGGTGGGCGGCAAGGCGTGCAGAATCGTATAATCCGTGACCTCGTCCCCATATATCGCTTTCTCCAGGAGTTCCGTGTCCAGCTCCGCGAGCGCTTCCCTATCGTATTCGTCCAGAATATCCGACACCCCGGGATAATCGTCCAGCAACAACTGGATCGCCGAACGACGGATCAACGCCTCGTCCAGGTCACCGATGACCACACTCTTGACGGCTTCGAAGAGGTAGACGGTCAGCCCCTGCTGGTCGGCATCGATCCGGGAGAGCACTTCGGCCCGGAAATATTCGAGCCGAGCTGCCGGTATCGGCTCACCGCCGCCGATCCGCACGCCGACGAGATACGACATCGCGGCACCGAACGCCGCGATACACACTATTCGGTCGAACGAATCCTTCGGAGCGGTGGATTCGGCCATCCTCCGCGATTCATCGAAATAGTGCAGGGCTTTGTCCATCGACTCGTTCGCCGGAAGGAACATCACCGGGAAATCTCCTTTTCGAAAAGTTCGCGTCTCACGATAAACTATTCGGACGGATTTCCGCCACTCGCGCGATCAGCGAAGATGTGCGCCATATGTAGACATGGGCGCGTTTCTTGCGCGGTGTTCGACCTGGGCGGCGGCCGTTTTGGTGACGGTAACGGTGAGAGACTGATCCAGCGGCCGGATCGAGCGGCGCAGGAACGGGTTGCCGGACAGGGGGCCGGTGCGCGGCGATATCCTGCGCCCTCGACGCCCTGACCGCCGGCACCCTCGTGGACGATGTGCGACCCCGGGTCGCCGACGGTGTCGTGATGGCGGGGGTGGTGTGCCGCGGCGACGCCGCCACCGAGCACGCGCTGCGCGAGATCGTGCGGGGGCAGGTGGAACTGCACTGGCGCGCAACGCGTCCGACGCACTGCCTGGGGTGCGGGCGGCCGATGACGACGCGGCGGCGCCGACTGCCCGGCCATGTCGTGCACGAATCCGCCGGGCGCTGCGCCACCTGTGTCCGGGCCCGGCAGCGGGCGGTGTGAGTCCTGTTGCCGGGCAGTGGGTGCGTGCGTCTCGAATGTCGGCCATCTCCCATCACCTCCTTTCCCTCACAGGGGCGGCCATGGGTACGTGCCGCCCCCGTTCGGGACGGGAGGCATCGCGACTCCATCCTTACGGCGCAGTCGAATTCCCACGTGTGCATACGGAATCCTTTGTGCACATTCACTTTTCGCGCATTCGCTTTCCGGACCCGGCGAAGGATTAGAGTAATTCCATGGGTCGGAACTGGCCGATGGTCGAACGTGTCGCCGAATTGGAGGCGATTCGCGGGACACTCACCGGCAGCACGGTGGTCGGTGCGGTGCTCACCGGGGACGCCGGGGTCGGGAAGACGACGCTGGCGCGACGGGCCGCGGCCGAGGTGGGCGGGAATATTCGCTGGGTGGCGGGGACCGAATCCGCGCGCAGTATTCCGCTGGGGGTGTTCGCGCATCTCGTCGGGGTGTACACCGCGCACGATCCGGTGACCTATATGGCGGCGGCGCGGGAGGCGTTGCTGGCCGACGGGCACACCGTCATCGGGGTCGACGACGCACATCTGCTCGATCAGTTGTCGGCGACACTGTTGTTGCAGGTGGCGATCGACAAGGCGGCGCACATCGTGTGCACCGTGCGGGGCGGGGTGTCGGTACCGGACGCGGTCACGTCGCTGTGGAAAGACGGGCATCTGCTGCGGATCGACCTGCGGCCGTTCAGCCGGACGCAGAGTGTGGAGCTGGTCGAGTCGATGCTCGGCGGGCAGCTCGAGGGGTTCACCGCGGATCTGATGTGGGAGTCGTCGGCCGGTAATGCGCTGTTCCTGCGGCATCTGGTGGAGGGGGCGCTGGAGGCGGGCACGCTGCGGCAGGTCAACGGGGTGTGGCAGATGCGGGGGCGGGCCGCGGTCACCTCGGAACTGGCCGCGCTGCTGGAGGATCGGGTGGAACAACTGCCCGAATCGGTGCTGCGGGTGCTGGAGTTGCTGACCTTCTGCGAACCGATCGACCTCGACGTGCTGAGCGAACTGGCCGGGGCGGAGGCGGTGGAGGCCGCCGAGGGGCGCGGGGTGGTGCGGATCGTCGAGAATTCGCGGCAGTTGCTGGTGCGGTACAACCATCCGCTGTTCGGGGAGGTGATCCGGCGGCGGCTGGGGATCGCGTCGGCGCGGCGGTTGCGGGGGCGGTTGTACTCGGCGCTGCGGGAACGGCCGGTGCGGTCCGCGGCGGATCGGATCCGGTTGGCCGAATTGGCCTTGGACAGTGACAAATCGGCGGATCTGGCGCTCTTCGAGGCGGCCGCCGGGGATGCCATCGGGCTGGCCGACATTCCGCTCGGGGAGCGGTTCGCGCGGGCGGCGGTGGAGCGGCGCGGCGGCCTGGAGGCGGCCGATCTGCTGGCTCGCGCGCTGCTGTGGCAGGGGCATCGGATCGAGGCCGAGCGCACCCTCGCCAGTTTCGATCCGGCACAGCTGGATCAGGTGCAGCTCACCCGCTGGGGCAGTACCCGGGTGTCGAATCTGTTGTGGGCCATGGGCGATGCCGATCGGGCCGACGAGGTGCTGACGCTGGTGCGCGCGCGGGTCGGGCATCCGAAGCTGGCGCTGATCCTGCGGGGTCTGGCCGCCGCGTGCGCGGTGAACGAGAACCGGGTCGAGGCGGCGATCGCCGATGCCGAGCCGGTGCTGGCGGCCGACGGAGCGCCCGCCTGGGCGGTGTGGTGGGCGGCGTTCGGCGGCGGACTGGCGCTGGCGTTGACGGGCCGGGGCGCGGCCGCCCGGGAGTACGCCGAGCGCGGGCATCGGGTGGAAGCGGAGATCGACGGGCTCAACCGGTTCATGTCGACCCATGCGGAAGTGCTGGCGCTCACCCTCACCGGAGATCTGGATGCCGCCCGGCGGTGTGCCACCGGGTATTTCGGTTATTCGGCGCCGGGACAGTATCTGGCCTGGGGCTTTTCCCGGATCTTGCAGGGCACCGTCGACGTCGCCTCGGGGCGGTTCGCCGACGGGATCGAGAATCTGGAGCAGGCGCTCGCGGCGCTCACCGCGGAGGGTGCGGCGGCCTGGATGTTTCCGGCGAGAATTCGCCTGGCCGAAGCGTATTCGGCGCTGGGACGGTCCGCCGAGGCGGCCGAGAGTCTCGCGGAGGCGACCCGGCGCGGCGGGCGGCACAGCGCGGTGTACGAGCCGCAACTGGAACTCGCCCGCGCCTGGCAGGCGGCGGCGGAGGGTACGGTGTCGCCCGCGGTCCGGCTGGCGCTGGCCGCGGCGGACGCCGCCGCCGGGTCCCGGCAGCACGCGATCGAGGCGATGGCGCTGCACACCGCCGCCCGGTTCGGCGACCATGGCGTGGCCGGGCGGCTCGCCGATCTGGCCGAGCGAATCGACGGGCCGCTGGTGCAGGTGCAGGCCCGGCACGCGGTGGCGCTGGCCGCACACGATGGCGCCGGATTGAGTACCGCCGCAGAGGAATTCGAGCGGCTGGGGGCCTTGCTCTCGGCCGCCGACGCGGCGGCGCAGGCCGCCTCCGCGCACGAACGCCGCGGTGATCGGCGGCGGCTGCTGGAATCAGCGGCGGCCGCGAATCGGCTGGCGGCGGCCTGCGGCGGGGCGGTCACCCCGGCGCTGCGGCAGTCCGCACAACCGCTGCCGTTGACGGCGCGGGAGCGCGAGATCGCGAACCTGGTGGCGGCGGGACTGTCCAACCGGCAGATCGCCGACCGGTTGACCGTCTCGGTGCGGACCGTCGAAGGACACCTCTACCGGGCCTGCATCAAACTCGACGTCACCGACCGGGAGGAACTGGGCGATCTGATGCGCGGCGGTCCGGCCGGCGAAAGTCCGCGCGAACTGTCGTAAAGCGTTGCGCGCGAACACCCATCCCTACGCGCGCGACCATCTGCCCCGACCTGCGCATTCAGCACACGCCCGACGCGCGCAACCAGCACACCCGACTCCACGACCGGCACACACGCGAAGTGCGCAATCAGCACACCCCCGACTCCCACGACCAGCACACAACCGACGCACGGAACCAGTGCACATCGGATGCCCGCGACCGGCCCGCATCTGCGCGTGCGACCATCCCGCACCAGCATGCGTGTCCAGCCTGCCGGGGCACGCCCCAGCCGCGTTCGCACGTGCGACCGGCACTCGTCCGGCCGGATCGGCACGCCTGGCCACGGCCGCCCGCGTGATCATCGGCGGTGGGACGCACCGACAGCGAAACCGGTTGTGCGGGCAGCTCCGGCACCGGTGGCCCGGCACGGTACGGCAGGCACACTCGCCCCTTCGCGGCGAGTGCACCGGTGATGCGGTGAATACGTTGCCGAGCAACGCATTCGCCCCATCGACAGCGATTATTCAGCGATGATGAGTCAACTCCTGTAGTGCCATCCACAAAGTCCAGAGGAATGCCACGAAAACCAGGAAACCGATCGCCGAATACAGCAGATCCATTGGGGCAGTGTAGGAGCACCGGACTTCGCCCGGAGTCGATCGGCCGGATAGCTAGGGGCCTTGGCTGCCGCTACGATGCAGACGGGTGGACCATCGGGCCGCTCGCAGAGTCAACACCCTATTTTCGGCAAGGCGGTGTCGCGACGTGGCGCGTCGAATTCGGTATATGAAGGCGGGAGTTCGGGTCGCACTGGCCGCGGTACCGGTCGCCCTCGGAATCACCTGCGCGACCGTCGCGCAGTCGGCGCCGGGCCCGGTGCAGCCGGGGGTGACCACCCCGAGCGCCCCGGCGCCGGGCGCGGCCCCGACGGACACTCCGGCACCCCCGGCGCCGGCGCCGGCTCCCGACGATCAGCCGGTGGAATTGCATCAGGCGGCCCCCCAAACCCAGGCGCCCGCGCCGCAGTACAACCGGCCGCGCCCCACCCCGACCCCGGACCCGACGCCCGATCCGGCGCCGCGCACGGTCCGCATCGGCGACAACGATGTCGTGGTGCCCGACGCGGTGCCCGACCAGGTCGTGCAGGGTCTCCAGAACGCCCTCAACCCGGGCGGCCAGCCACCGCAGCAGTAGTTCCGCGGCCCGGCACGTACAGCGATTCGACCGCCCGGCGCGCGCGCTTCGACCGCCCGGCATGAAGCAGCGCTTCGGCCACCGGGCACGTCCAGCGCTTCCGCCGCCAGGCACGTCCAGCGCTTCCGCCGCCAGGCACGTCCAGCGCTTCCGCCGCCAGGCACGTCCAGCGCTTCCGCCGCCAGGCACGTCCAGCGCTTCCGCCACCGCGCACGTCCAGCGCTTCCGCCACCGCGCACGTCCAGCGCTTCCGCCACCGCGCACGTCCAGCGCTTCCGCCACCGCGCACGTCCAGCGCTTCCGCCACCGCGCACGTCCAGCGCTTCCGCCGCTGGGCACGAAGCAGCGGTCCGACAGCCCGGCATGCGCGGTGAATCCACTGCCGGGCTCAGAAGAGCATGGGCTCGCCGAATCCGGGAGTGCGCTCGATCTCCAGCAGCCGTTGTTTGGTGGCGAGGCCGCCCGGGGCCGAGAAGCCGTGCAGCGCATGGTCGGCCGCCAGTACTCGATGGCAGGGCACGATCAGCGGAATCGGATTACGGCCCATGGCCTGACCGACCGCCTGCGCCCCGTGCGGCCGCCCGGCGCGCGCGGCGACCTGACCGTAGCCGAGGGTATGTCCCGGTGCGATGTCCCGGGCCACCCGGTACACCTCCCGGTGGAATTCGGGAATGCCGCTGTGGTCCAGGGGAATCCAGCGCAGATCGTCCAGCCGGCCGGACAGGTGCCGGCGGACCGCGGCGATCACCTCGCGGGCCAGTTCGCCGGGCTCGGTCTCCCGCAGCCCCGCGCGGGCCAAGCGGCCGCGCATGGTCGCCGCGTCGGGCGTGGACTCCGGTAACCGGAACCGCACGATGCCCAGATCGGTCCACGCCAGCGCACAGACCCCGATCGCGGTGTCGAACAACGCCGCCGCGAGGGAACCAGTCGATTCGGCCATGTGACCAGTGTGCCCCGGGGCACCGACATTTCTCACATCGAACGGTCCAGTTGCGTGGAACTGGACTGCGATTGGTGGGCACGCATCGCCTGGAGTTCCGCGTACTGCCGGATCCGGTCGTACTGGTCCGGCGGCATCGACCAGTCCGCCATCGGTGCGTGCGGGCGATAGCGTTCGAGCAGGACGGATGCGCGTTCGCCCGGTTTGGGCGCGCAGCGGTGGACGATCCAGGCGAAGAGTGCGACGACCACGACGGCGGCGATGAATCCGATCATTTTCCCAGCGTGCGCCGGAACTGGACTTGAACAAAAGATCCACCGGCTCGATACTGGACCGCATGGCACATCGGGTAATCAGCGCCGCGACCCTCACCCGCGACCTCGGCCGCTGGCGGTACGACGAGGGCGATGCCGCCCGCCGGCCCTCCCGGCCCGCTTATCTGGCCCTGGCCGAGAGCATCCGGTTGCTGATCCACGACGGCCGCGCCCCGCTCGGCGTGGCCCTGCCCAGCGAACGCGATCTGGCCGCCGCGCTCGAGGTGAGCCGTACCACCGTCACCTCCGCCTATACCCTGCTGCGCGAACACGGCTATCTGATCAGCCGGCAGGGGTCGCGCAGCACGGTGGCGCTGCCGCCCACGGTGACCCACGACGGCAGCAAGCCGGCCCGCAGCATCCTGGTGTCGATGACGGCGGCGGAACAGCCGGCCATCGACCTCACCTATGCCGCGATGTCCGCGCCGCCGGAGATGAGCGACGCGTATTCCGTTGCGTTGCAGGGGCTTCCGATCTTCCTCGGTACCCACGGCATGGATCCGGTGGGTGTGCTCGCGCTGCGGGAGGCCATCGCCCGCCGCTACACCGAACGCGGTCTGCCCACCGAGCCGGACCAGATCCTGGTCACCCTCGGCGCCCAGCACGGGCTGCGACTGCTGCTCAACGTGCTGACCGCACCCGCCGAGCGGGTGCTCATCGATCACCCCAGCTACCCCAATGCCATCGAGGCGATCCGCGATGTCGGCGCCCGGCCGGTGCCGGTGCCGCTGCGGCCCGAATTCCCGGCCGCCGCCTGGGATCTGGACGGGATCCGCAGCGCCGCCCGGCAGACCGCGGCCGGCACCGCCTATCTGGTCCCGGATTTCCACAACCCGACCGGCATGGTGATGAATGCCGAGGACCGCGCCGAACTGGCCGCGATCGCCCGGGAGACGCGGATGACGATGATCATCGACGAATCGATGGTCGATCAGCAGCTGGACGGGGCCGCGCCGCCACCGGTGGCGGCCTTCGCGCGCGGTCCGGAGATCGTCACGATCGGCTCGGCGTCCAAGGCGTTCTGGGGCGGTCTCCGGGTCGGCTGGATCCGGGCGGGTCAGGCGTTGATCACCAAACTGCTCGGCACCCGGTCGACGGTCGACCTCGGCACCCCGGTGGTGGATCAGCTGGCCACGGTGCACCTGCTGGAACACGCCGACATCATCCGGGAACGCCGCTGCGACCAGCTGCGCAGCCGCCGGGCCGCCCTGCTGGCGGCGCTGGCCGAGGAACTGCCGGACTGGCGGGTGCTGCCCGGCGCCGGCGGCATGTCGCTGTGGGTGCAACTGCCCGCGCCGGTCTCCACCGCGCTGGCCGCCACCGCGCCCAATCACGGGGTGCTGCTGGCGGCCGGGCCGCGGTTCGGGGTGCAGGGCGCCTTCGAACGTTACGTCCGGCTGCCGTACACCCACGAGGAGCCGGATCTGCGCCTGGCGGTGAAGGGCATCGCCGCCGCCTTCGCGGCGCTGACCCCGCACGTCACCGAACCGCTGTCGCCGGTCACCTGTTACTGAACGGTGGCGTGCATCAGGTACACGTTGTAGTCGCTCCAGGTGCTGATGGTGAACCAGAGATCCGAGCCGCTGGACCACGGGTGGATGAATCCGCCGTAGAGCTCGGGATAGTCGGCCACGGTCACCGTCGGGGTGCCCGGCGACCACTCGCCCTGCGGCGCGGCGGCCTCGCGCACCACGATCGCCGCCTGCGCGGTGTCCAGATAGCTCATCTGCCAGACGTCGCGGGAGGCGTCGTAGCGCACCGACAGCTCGCCGGCCGGCGCGTCCACGATCGGGGTGGCCGCCGCCGCGCCGCCGACCGGGGTCCAGTCGCCGTCGCTCCAGTACTGGTAGGCGGTCGGGTTGAGCACCTGGTCCTTCGGCACCCGGGCCAGGCCGACCGCGCCCAGCCGGGTGTTCGGGGTACCGAACAGGTAGACGTAGTCGCCGTGCGGAACCATCGCGCCCACTTGGAAATTCGCGAGCCCGAAGATGTCGTCCCAGTGCGCGTACGGATCCTTGATCCAGGTTTCGCCGTGGTCGTCGGAGTAGGCGATGCCGCCGTAGTTGGTGTAGAAGGTGCCGGGGATGCTGTTCCAGGTGCGGATCGACATGTAGCTCAGGTACTGCCGATCACCCAGCGCGAAGCCGGAGGTGGGGATCGTGGTGATCTCGATGTTGTCGGCCTTGCGGCTGCCGAGCACCTCCGCGGCGTGACACCGGGAATCGGTGACCATGCGATCGATCACCATGCCGTGGCTCAGATCCCGGTTGGTGGAGAAGCCGATCAGGTTGCTGCGCCAGTCGCCGCCCATGCCGCCGGGCGGATGGAAGCCGCGGCCGATGGTGTCGCCGAAGGCCATCGCGATCTCGCCCGGGGCGCTCTCCCACATGATGCCGAGGTCGGTGCCGTCCACCTGCCAGCGCTTGTCGGTGCGGTTGATCGAATCGGCGCCGGTCTCCTTGGCCACCTCGTGCACGTCGCTGACCCGCGGCGCGGGCCGGGCCGCCACCCGCGGCGCGGCTTCGACCGGCGGTTGCAGCCGCGGCGGCGCGGGCTGGGTGGGTTGCGGCGGCGGGCCACCGGGGACGGCGAAGTAGAAGGGGTGCGGGCTCAGCAGCAACTGCGGCAGGCCCAGCGGGTTCAGCGGGGTGGACGGGTCCGGCAGGTTCGTCAGGTCCGGGCAGGGATCGGTGCACGGATCGGCCGGTAGTTCCATCCGGACCCGTTGCGGCGCAATCGGTTCCGGCGGGCCCTGGTCGACGGTGACCACGGGGTACGGCACCGGCACGTCCCAGGTCTTCGGGATCAGCGGTTGATGGATCGGCGCCGGGTCGGAGGCGCACGGCCCGGCGCCGGAAACGGCTGTGGCGGAACCGGGTTCGTTGTCGGCGGCGGCGGGGATCGCCGCACCCCAGGCCAGCGCGGCGGCCCCTGTGACAGCCAGCAACCGGATGGCGGGTACCACGGTGAACCGCGTCGTCGACGCCGCGGCGTGCCGCGTAAACCTCATTGAACCAACCCCTCGGGAAATGCGTAATGCCGGATGTGATTCGGACACAGCGGTCACCCACGCTGCACACCGTTTCGACGAGGCTCGACTTTACTGGGACGAACAGCACAATCGAGTCAGACCACGCCGAACGGGTAGAACGGCATACAGTGGATTGGAACCCTCGAACAGGATTGTCATCGTGAAGATTTCGTTCATCCGTGTATTACTTCCCGCCGTCGCCGTCGCCGGTCTGCTCGCCGGAGGTGTGACGACGGCAGCCGCCGCCCCGACCAGCTCCAACTCGGGGACGGACGGTTCGAATCTGGTTGTCGGCCCGCGCGGCCAACTGGAGCCCGGGCCCAGCAAGACAAGTGACAAGAACAAGAAGGACTACCTGAACTGCGAGCAGGTCTGGTCCGACGGCAAGGGCCCGATCTATCCGGGACAGCCCGGTTACAGCGTGCTGCTGGATCCGGGGGGCACCGGCGTCGCCTGCGCGCACTGAGCCCGTCGCGCACGGGCGCCGAGCCGTGGGCGACCGGTGAGCCGACGCCGCGGGATTCGGCATCGCGGGATCGGGTGCCGCGGGATCGGGTGCCGCGGCCTTCAGGATTCGGCTTCGAAGCGCAGTACGGTCCCGCCGATCCGTACCGCGTCGCCGTCGGCGAGCACGCCGGCGTTCTCGATCGGCTCGTCGTTGACGTAGATCCCGTTGGCCGAATGCAGGTCCCGGATCAGCAGGCCGGTGCCGGACGTCAGGATGTGCGCGTGATACCGGCTGACCTTCGGGTCGTCGAGCACCAGATCGTTGTCGGTCATCCGGCCGATCTTCAGACCGCTCGCGGTGATCTGCACGGTCGCCCCGTCCGGCAGCCGCAAGCGGCCGCCGCGGGCCCCGCGCGGCCGTTCCATCACGGTCTCGGTCATGGCCTTGGCCATCCGCTCGGCCCGCGCGATCGCCTCGGTGTCCAGCGGTTGCTGGCGCAGCACCCGCTGTTCCAGTTCCAGCAGCGCCGGGCCGGGATCGATGCCGAGTTCGTCGGCCAGCACCGCGCGCACCCGGCGGCACGCCTCCAGCGCGTCGGCCTGCCTGCCGGACAGGTACAGCGCGCTGATCAGCTGTACCCACAGCGGTTCGCGCAGCGGATGCGCGGTGGTCATGGCCACCAGTTCGCCGACCACCGCGGCCGCCCGGCCGCAGGCGATGTCGGCGTCGATCCGGGCGGCGGTGACCAGCAGTCGCTCCTCGTCCATCGCGGTGGCGAAGCGTTCGGCGAAGACCAGGCCGGGCAGGCCGTCGACGGCGGTGCCGCTCCACTGCGCCAGCGCGTCGGCGAACAACCGGGCCGCGCGGTCGGGGCGGCCCGCGTCGGCGGCCTCGGCGCCGGCCCGCCGGGCTGCCTCGAAGCGGCCCAGATCGCAGTTCTGGTCGGCGATCTCGAGCCGGTATCCGGCCGCCTCGGTGCGCAGGACCGCGGCGGGATCCACCCCGGCGGTCCGCAGCGCCTTGCGGATGTTGGAGACGAACACCTGCAGGCTGGCCTGATAGGCGTCCGGCGGCTGCTCGTTCCACACCATGTCGCCCAGCGCCTGGGTGCTCACCGCGCGGCGCCGGTTCACCGTGAGCACCGCCAGCAGCGCCCGCGGCTTCGGCCCGCCGACCGACAGTGGCACGCCATCGATCAGCAGTTGGACGGGACCGAGGATCCGCACATCGACGGACGGACGCCGGTCCGCCTCGCCGAGTTCATGGCCGTACACGTTGACGCCTCATCAGTCGATCACGGAGCGCCCGAGCACCACTCGGGCCGGAAGCTTCCCGGGGAGTTGCCCATGTCCGCGCGAAATCGGTTGTCCGGCAGGATCGGCACGAGCTGCGCCCGGCCGGCTCCCCGTGCCCGGCCGGGCGCGACACACGGTGCGCCGGCTAGGCGCTGACCGACTTGCCCGCCGAGCGCAGGTCGTTGCAGGCCTCGATGACACGCTGCGCCATCGAGGTCTCGGCCTTCTTCAGGTAGCTGCGCGGGTCGTACACCTTCTTGTTGCCGACCTCGCCGTCGATCTTCAGCACGCCGTCGTAGTTGCTGAACATGTGCGCCGCGATCGGACGGGTGAACGCGTACTGGGTGTCGGTGTCGACGTTCATCTTCACCACGCCGTACTGCAACGAGTCGTCGATCTCGGACTTCAGCGAGCCCGAACCGCCGTGGAAGACGAAGTCGAACGGCTTCGAACCCTGCGGCAGCCCCAGCTTGGCGGCGGCCACCTGCTGGCCCTCGGCCAGCACCTCGGGCTTGAGGACCACGTTGCCCGGCTTGTACACACCGTGCACGTTGCCGAAGGTGGCGGCCAGCAGGTACTTGCCGTTCTCGCCGGCGCCCAGGGCGTCGATGGTCTTCGCGAAGTCGTCGGAGGAGGTGTACAGCTTCTCGTTGATCTCCGCCTCGACGCCGTCCTCCTCACCGCCGACCACGCCGATCTCCACCTCGAGGATGATGTTCGCGGCGGCGGCCTGCTTCAGCAGTTCCTTCGCGATCTCGAGGTTCTCGTCGATCGGCACGGCCGAACCGTCCCACATGTGCGACTGGAACAGCGGGTGCCGCCCGGCCTTGACCCGCTCCTGGGAGATGGCCAGCAGCGGCCGGACGAAGGTGTCCAGCTTGTCCTTGGGGCAGTGGTCGGTGTGCAGGGCGATCGTCACGTCGTACCGGGCGGCGACCACGTAGGCGAACTCCGCCAGCGCGACCGCGCCGACGACCATGTCCTTCACGCCCTGGCCCGAGCCGAACTCGGCGCCGCCGGTGGAGAACTGGATGATGCCGTCACTGCCGGCCTCGGCGAAACCGCGGATGGCGGCGTTGATCGTCTCCGAGGAGGTGCAGTTGATCGCAGGGAAGGCGAAGGAGTTCTCCTTGGCCCGCCCGAGCATTTCGGCGTAGACCTCCGGAGTCGCGATAGGCATCTGGTGACCTCCGTCTGTGCGGCCGCCGGATGCGGCGCGGAAAATCTGTCGACACACAGATTAAGATCCCGTCTGATTCCGGCGAAACCCGCCCCGCACCGGAGAACCCGATCAAGGGCCCCTGTGAGGTTGCCGAGACGTTCGGTGCTATTCGGGTTCGACCGGTACTGTGGGGGCCGTGACCTTGCTGGCAGTTTCCGACGTCCTCGCCAGCAGCTCCGGCATCAAGGGGCTGCTGGATCCGATGCATCTGCTGACGGAGACCTGGCTGAAGAATGCGGTGCTGCCGGCGATCCTGATCATGGTCTTCATCGAGACCGGTCTGCTGTTCCCGATTCTGCCGGGTGATTCGCTGCTGTTCACCGGCGGCCTGCTGGCGGCGACCGCACATCCACCGGTGTCCATCTGGGTGCTGGTCCCCGCGGTCGCGATCGTCGCCTTCCTCGGCGACCAGAGCGGCTACTGGATCGGCCGGTCGATCGGCCCGGCGCTGTTCCAGCGGGAGGATGGGCGCTTCTTCAAGCAGCGCTACGTCACCGAGACGCACGAGTTCTTCGAGAAGCACGGGCCCAAGACGATCATCCTGGGCCGATTCGTCCCGATCGTCCGGACTTTCATGCCGGTGCTGGCCGGTGTGTCGAAGATGGATTACCGCACGTTCGTCACCTTCGACATCGTCGGCGGCGTGCTGTGGGGCGGCGGGGTGAGCGTGCTCGGATACTTCCTGGGCAACGTCTCCTTCATCCGCGACCACGTCGAGTCCATCTTCCTGCTGATCGTGCTGATCTCGATCCTGCCCGGCATCATCTCGGTCGCGAAGAAGGTGCTGAATCGCGGCGCGAGCCCGGCGCCCGCCGCGACGCGCGCCGATGTCCACGTCAACGAGCCCACGCACTGATCCGCCTTGCCCACCCCGCTATCCCACGCGTTGGGCGGAATCGGCGCCCTGCATTCCGCCGGGCCGGCGCTCGTGTGGACCGTGGTCCTGGTCTTCGTTTTCCTCGAGTGCGCGTTCATCATCGGACTGTTCCTGCCCGGTGATTCGATGCTGCTCACCGCAGGTGTCGTGCTGGCCTCGCACGAATCCGGCCACATCCAGGTCTGGGGGCTGGTGGTCGGCACAATGGTCGCGGCGATCGCCGGCAATCAGGTCGGCTACCTGGTCGGGCATCGCGCCGGACATCATCTGGTGGCGCGGAAGAACGGGCGCTACATCAACGCCCGGAATCTGAGCCGGGTCAGCGATCTACTGCATCGGCACGGTTTCCTGGCGGTCCTGGTCGCGCGCTGGGTGCCGTGGGTGCGGACCCTGTGCCCGCTGGTCGCCGGGGCGGCCCGGATGAACCACCGGCGCTACACCCTGGCCAGCTCGATCGGCGCGGTGCTGTGGGCGCCGGTGCTGCTGCTCGTCGGCTTCTACACCGGCGGTTTCCTTGATCGGGTGCCGTGGCTGATGCCCGTGGTGATCGGCACGCTGGTGGCCGGGCTGGTGCTGGGCACCGCCGTCGGGATCCGGCAGTACCGGATCGAGATGGCCCGCCCGGCCGTCGACTTCGACTACGACGACTCCGTCACCGAGGAACTTCCGGTCACGGCCCACCGGCCGCACCCCGGGCCCACCTTCTACCGCCCGTCCGCGGCACTGCCCGGCGGCGCCCGCAGGCCGGGTGGTCCGGGCCGGGTATAGGCCGAGCCGCGGTTTCGCCGCTCAGAACCCCGCGGCAGTGACGAGGTGGGCGGCTTCCATCACCATCCAGCCGGACAGTTGCACCGACAGGTCGCGTTCCGGATTGCGGGAGGCCACCACCGAGCCGCCCGCACCGACATAGCTCGCGCCCAGGGTGCCGGAGGGCATCCGGGCCGGTCGCGACCAATCGTGGCCGAACAACGGCTCGCCCTCCACCTCCAGCCGGTTCTCCCAGGCCGCCCGCGCCGACGCGGTCACGAGGCGCGCCGCCGTCCGCCGCGCGGCCACCTGCTCGGTGCCGGTTCCCGGCAGCATCACCGCGACCAGTGCCAGATATCGGGCCAGGATGCCGTTGAACAGGCCGCCGTCGCCGCCACCGCCACCGGTCACCACCGCGTCGGTGGTGAGATGCTCCTCGACCGCGCGCAACAACTGCTGCACCCGCTCCACATGGTCGAAATCGCCGGTGTGCACGGCCAATTCGGTCTCCAGACCCAGTACCGTGCCCTGGCAGTAGGTGAAGACCGGCCGCTCCACCTCCCCGGACGGCAGATGGATGCCGTCGAGGACGAGACCGGTCTGCGGATCGAGCAGCGTCGCGTGCAGCCAGTCGGCGATCTCCCGGGCCCGGCCGTGCCGGCCCAGCCGGACCAGCAGGATGCCCACCGGCCCGTTGGCCGGGGCATTGAAGTAGTCCGCCCCCTTGCGCCACGGCATCGCCCCGACCTGCGGCTGCCAGCCCTCGACGATCTCCTTCTCCAGGGCGATCAGCCCGCTGCGCAGTTCGGCGGCGCCGCGGGTGCGGTCCGCGCGCTCCAGCGCGAGGGCGAGCCAGGCCATGTCGTCGTAGTAGTCGTTGGTCCAGCCGGTGATGTTGCGCAGCCGGTGGCCGTGGGCGATCGTCGCGATGCGGCGGGTGCGCGCCGGGGTGCTCTCCCGGTTGGCGGCATCGATCGCGCACTCCAGCAGATGGGCCTGCCACCAGTAGTCCCAGGTCGCGAAGATGCGCTCGCGCCGGGTGGCGGGCCAGCCCACCAGGGCCAGCTCGGCTCCCGGAATCCCCCAGAGCATCCGCAGATGCCGGGACACGACCGCGGACTCGGCCATGTTCGCTCGCTCCGACCACACCGCTGCGGTCGGCTCGGCTGCGCGGTCGGCGGGTGGCCGGGCGCGCCGCGGCTGCGGATGCGACGCCGGCGCATCCTCGCTCCGCGAAGTCATGGCTCCATGGTGCCAGTCCGCACCGACATTTGCGCCCGAATTGTTACCCGCGGCGCGGTTCGCGTCGTACCCGCGCGCACCGGCGGCGATCAGGCCAGGACGTCGTGCCGGACGATCGTCTGATCGCGGCCGGGACCGACGCCGATGCAGGAGATCCGGGCCCCGGACAGCTCCTCCAGCCGCAGCACGTAATCACGCGCGGCGGCGGGCAGTTCCTCGAACGACCGCGCCCCGGAGATGTCCTCCCACCAGCCGGGCATCTCCTCGTAGATCGGCTTGGCGTGGTGGAATCCGGTCTGTGTGGTGGGCATCTGCTCGACCCGTTCGCCGTCCACCTCGTAGGCGACGCAGATCGGCACCCGGTCCAGGCTGGAGAGCACGTCCAGTTTGGTGAGGAAGTAGTCGGTGATGCCGTTGACCCGGGTGGCGTACCGCGCGATGACCGCGTCGAACCAGCCGGTGCGGCGGGCGCGGCCGGTGGTCACGCCGACCTCGCCGCCGGTCTTGGCGAGGTACGCGCCGGACTCGTCGAACAGTTCGGTCGGGAACGGGCCGGAGCCCACCCGGGTGGTGTACGCCTTCAGGATGCCGAGCACCGTGCCGATCCGGTTCGGGCCGATGCCCGAGCCCACCGCGGCGCCGCCGGCGGTCGGGTTGGAGGAGGTCACGTACGGGTAGGTGCCGTGGTCGACGTCCAGCAGGGTGCCCTGCGAGCCCTCCAGCAGGATCGTCTCGTCCCGTTCCAGCGCCTGGTTGAGCAGCAGCCGGGTGTCGCTGATCCGATGCGCGAAGCCCTCGGCCTTGGTCAGCACCTCGTCGACCACCTGCTGCGGATCGAGCGCGCGCCGGTTGTAGATCTTCACCAGCACCTGGTTCTTGAATTCCAGGGCGGCCTCGACCTTCTGGGTGAGGATCTTCTCGTCCAGCAGGTCGGCGACCCGCACCCCGACGCGAGCCACCTTGTCCTGGTAGCAGGGGCCGATGCCGCGACCGGTGGTGCCGATCTTCTTGTTGCCGAGGAAGCGTTCGGTGACCTTATCGATGGCCACGTGGTACGGCATGATCAGGTGCGCGTCGGCGGACAGCAGCAGTTTGCCGGTGTCGACGCCGCGCTGCTCCAGGCCCGATAACTCGGCCAGCAGCACGCCCGGATCCACGACCACGCCGTTGCCGATGACATTGGTCACCGAGGGGGTCAGGATGCCGGAGGGGATCAGATGCAGCGCGAAATTGTCACCGTTGGGAAGGACCACGGTGTGCCCGGCATTGTTCCCGCCCTGGTAGCGGACGACCCACTGCACCCGGCCACCGAGCAGATCGGTGGCTTTGCCCTTCCCCTCGTCGCCCCATTGGGCGCCGATCAGGACGATTGCCGGCATGTGGAGTCTCCTCGGGTTGGACACGCAACATCGCTGATGTTGCAGCTACCTGCCGTTCCCCAGGCGGTGGCCGGGAGCACAGTCTAATAGATGCGCGAAACGGGCTCGTCGTGCGCCGCACAGCATCCATGTCGTGCACCGCACAGCGTCCATGTCGTGCACCGCACAGCATCCATGTCGTGCACCGCACAGCGTCCATGTCGTGCACCGCACAGCATCCATGTCGTGCACCGCACAGCGCCCCGGTTGCGCCGAAAGGACACAGGCCCGGCTCGTCGTTTCACAGCAGCGAATCCCGGACGTCGCGACTATGGTGACTGCGAACGGCGGACTGCTCGGGGTCCGCCCGGCGCAGCGAGGGCGATGGAGTTGTCAGGTCCGTGGTGGATGGACGGCCGGGTGCCGGTCGGCGGGAGGACGTACCGCGGTTGAGTACTCACGTTCTCCGCTGCAACGGGGCCCCGGTCCCGATCACGCTCGCGCCGTTGCCGATCACCCAGACCTCGGCGATCCCGGACCGCTCCGATCTCGACGAACTGCTACCCATCCTGGGTGCGGACGGCAGCCAGCCGCGGTTGATCGTGCTCGGTGAGGACGCCGGTCTGGCCGCGGTGCTCACCCACCTGCTGCGCCTGGAGCGCCTGAGCCTGGAGATCGGCTACGTGCCGGTGGACCGTACCTACGGTTCGCGCGCCTACCAGACCGGAACCGGTTCCGCGGCGGCCAAGCGCGCGGTGGAGGGCAAGGCCGCGCCGACCCCGCTGATCCGCGACGACACCGGCACGGTCCTGGTCGGCCGCGCCACCGTGACCGGCTCCGGCGGCGCCAAACTGACCGGCGAGGCCTACGTCGACGACGTCCGGCTGTTCACGGGAAAGGTTGCGGCGCTGCACATCTCACCCACCCTGGAGTTGCCGGGAGTTCGCGCCGCCGTACAGCGCGGATTCCGCAAGCGGCGCTGGGTGTCCGGCCGCGCGGTGCAGCTGGGCACGCCCGGCGCCCTGGTGGTGCGCGACGGCATCGTGGCGGAGCGAACAGTGCCACGCTCGGTGTTCTACCGGCACAATGACCCGTGGCTGCTGGTTCGGTGAGTTCGGCGATCCGGCCGCCATCGGTTCGATGAGTCACAGAGGGGGTCCGAGCGAGTGAGCAGTACTTTCGGGGCCAGACGCACCAGCGGTGCGGTGCGGCCCAGCCCGATCTTCCTGCTGCTGGTGGCGCTGACCGCCGCGGGCGGCGCGATCGCGTGGAATGCCGAACTCACCTCCAACCTGGCCAAATTCGGCGTCTTCGTGTTCGTGGTGTTCGGCTGGATCGTGAGCGTCTGCCTGCACGAGTTCGGGCACGCCTACACCGCCTGGCGCGCCGGTGACCGCGAGGTCGAGATGCGCGGTTATCTGACGCTGAACCCGTTGCGCTACAGCCATCCGCTGCTGTCGATCGGGCTGCCGATGCTGTTCATCGCCCTCGGTGGTTTCGCTCTGCCCGGCGGCGCGGTCTATCTGCAATCCGGGAGTTTCGCCGATCGCACCAAGCGGCTGATCAGCGCCGCCGGGCCGGCCACCAATGCGGTGCTGGCCGTCGTGCTGCTGGTGATCGTGCGGGTGTTCGGAACCACGCACAGCCATCCGGCGTTCTGGTTCGGGCTGAGCTTCCTGGCCTTCCTACAGGTGACGGCCACACTGCTGAACCTGCTGCCGGTGCCGGGCACCGATGGTTACGGCATCCTGGAACCGTCGCTGAGCTATCAGACCCGGCGGTCGCTGGATCAGGTCAAGCCGTACGGGTTGCTGCTGTTGCTGGCGATCCTGTGGATTCCGCAGCTGAACACGGTGTTCTTCGACATCGTCGATCACCTGTTCGGGTTGTCCGGGGTGCCGTCGCTGTGGGCGGCGTACGGGGACTACCTGGTTCGCTTCTGGCGGTGAGCCGGGCCCCGCTGTTCGCGCCGGGGTGGCCGCCGGATCCGGTGCCCGCCGCCACACCCTGCGATCCGCTGGCACCGATCCGACCTGCCCCTCCCATGGCGACGCGGACCGCGCCAACGGATTCGCGCCTCCGGCCGACCTGGCGGTCCACCACCGGTGCGAACTCTGCGACCGCGGCACCCCTCGTGGACGCGGTCACACCATGAACGGTATGGGGCCGCGCAGGTGGGGGCACGAGTAGCGCACTACCCGAAAACCTGGCCGAAATCAGTCGACCGGGTCCACGTACGGCCGCGCCACCGTCGGCGGCAGCAGCGCCAGCGCCGACAGTCGCCGCACCCCGCACACCTGCATGAGATCGACGACGATCGATCGAATCTGCGCGAACACCACGTGCGCGGACAGTCCGGCGTCCTCGATCAGATCCGTGGTGGCGCCCTTCGCCACCCGGCGCAGCATCCGGGTGGTCTCCGCGGCGTCCGGCTGCTCGCGTGGGCCCACCAGCATGAAGCGCCGCACCACGTCGGTGGCGGCGCCGAGCTGTTCCACCTCGTCGACCAGCCGGGGGTTCAGGATCTCGTCGTCCAGGACCAGGCTCAGGGCGCGGCGTAGTAGCACCCGGGTGTTGCGGACGGCGTTGTCCAGCGGATCGGCGGTCGCACGCAGGGCGTCCAGCCGGGTGCGGGCGTTCCAGTACAGCGGCGACACCCGGCTCAGCTCCCGGCCGCCCTCCAGGATCGCCCGCAGGCTGTCGATCTGCGGCTGGGTGCCACGCACCGAGTCCAGGGCGGCGCGGATCTTCTCCGGATCCTGTTCGTGCAGGCCGTCGGCGCACCGGATCAGCGCGGAACTCATCACGCCCAGGATGTCGGCGGCCTGCCGGCGGGCCCGGCGCACCGGATGCAGCGGGATCACCGCCACCACGACCACCCCGACCAGGCCACCCACCAGCGCATCGATCATGCGCAGGCTGCTGGCGCCGGAATGCGGCGGCATCAGCGTCGCGACCAGCACCGCCGAACCGGCGGCCTGCATCGGGATGATCGCGCCGCCGTCGAGGAAGATCGCGATCGACATGGCGACCGCCACCACCAGCGCGATCTGCCACGGCCCGGTCCCGACCCGGGAGATGAAGAAATCCCCGATGCCGATGCCGACGGTGACACCGGCCACCAGCTCCACCGAGCGGCGCAGGCGCGCGCCGAAGGACACCCCGATCGAGACGACGGCGGCCGTCGGCGCGAAGAACGGTTGCGAGTGACCGATGAGGCGATGCGCGATGAACCAGGACAGCGCCGCGCCGACGGCACACTGCACGATCGGCAGCGCCGACCGGCGCAACCGCTGCCCGCCGTTGCGCAGCCGCTGCCGGCCGGTGTCCCGGACCGTCTCGAGGGAGGCTCCGCTGGTCAATTGCCGCTGTGACCGGCCGTCAGCTCAGGCCCAGCGCGGCGGCGGCGCGCGGGTCGCAATCCTCGAGCAGATCGAGGCAGCGCGCGTACTCCTCCGTCTCGCCGATCGCGCGGGCCGCCTTGGCCAGCGCGGCGACACTGCGCAGGAAGCCGCGGTTGGGCTCGTGGCTCCACGGCACCGGGCCGAAGCCCTTCCAGCCGTTGCGGCGCAGCAGGTCGAGGCCGCGGTGGTAGCCGGTCCGGGCGAAACCGTAGGCGGCGACGGTGTCCAGGCTCACGTCGGTCCCGGCCGCATCGGCACGGCTCAGCGCATCCTCGGCGAGCTGTGCCCACGCCACCGAGGCCGCCGGATGCGCGGCCGCGACCTGCACCGGATCCTGTTTGCCGAGCAGTGCCTCCTCGGCATCGGAGATTTCGGGCAGGAGTACCGGCTGGGGTCCGAGCAGATCACCGAACGAGGTCATGCGCTTCATTGTGCACCGACGCCCGAATTGCTCGTTAGGCTGACCGACGTACATCACCAGTAGATCGATCGAACCGCCGATGCCGAGCGAGGGGTAGCGAGTGTCCGACCTGAACGACGACCAGAAGCCGCAACCGGGCTCCGGTGCCGAGCAGCGTCCTTCGGGCACATCGTCGCCCGGCTCCTCCAAGGCCCCCGAGACCGCGCAGACGCAGCGCATCGCCCGGGCCCCGGGCCCGAGCGCGCCGACCGAGCCGTTGGCGTCGCCCTCGGCCCGCACCCAGGTGTTCCGCCGCATGCCCGGCGCCAAGGCCACACCCCCGGCCGACGGCGTGACCAAACCGGGATCCGCGGCCGGTCGTCCGGCCGACAGCGGCCCCGGGGCCCCGGCTCCGGCGGCCGACCGGCAGCAGCCGCAGGACGCGACGGACCGGCCCGGCGGTCCGGGCTCCGGCAACCGGGACGGCTCCGGCCGGGCGGCCGGGGAGGCCGTCGACATGTTCGGCCGCCCGGCCGAGTCCGCGGGCAACCCGGCGGCATCGGGTGCGAGTGGCGGGGACCGGAACAACGCTCCGGATCGCCCCGGCGACTCGGCCGGCCGCCGGCCTGCCGACGACGCTCGGGACTCGGCCACCGGTGATGCCTCCCGCAATCGCAGCAGCGTCTTCCGCCGGGTCACCGATACACCGCGCGACCAGGCGGGCCCGGCGAGCCGTCAGGCCGGGTCGTCCAGCGGTCCGGTCGACATGTTCGGCAGGCCGCTCGACGAGACCGGCGATTCCTCCGCTACCCCCGGCCGTCCGGCCGGAACCCTGGGCGCTTCCTCGAATGCTCCTGGTGGCAGCGGCAATACGAGCAGCGGATCCGGCGGCGGTGGAACTCCCGCCGGTTCGCCAGGGCGCCAGGCCGATTCGGCCGCGAGCACGCCCGGCGGCACCGGTGATTCCGGCGCCGCGCGCGGATCGAGAGATGCGCAGGGCACCGGTGCATCCGGCGGATCCGCCACGACCCCCGGCGGCTCGGCCGCGGCCTCGGACCGCGCGGGCGGCGCCGATGCCCCCGGCTCGGACCGATCCGGCAACCGGCCCGAAAACGCCGGGCAGGCACCTGGTTCCGGCAGTTCGCCGCGCACCCCCGGGGAGTCCGGCGCCGCCCGCGACCCCGGCCGTTTCGCGCAGACGTTCGGTGCGCCGAGCGATCCCGGCGGCTCCGGGACCGGCCGCACCTCGGACGGTGCGCGTGACACCGGCGGTTCCGGGGCACGGCCCGGGAACTCCGACCGCACCCCCGGTGGCTCGTCCGATCCGGCACGCGGGTCCGGCGATCGTCCGGACAACTCCGGATCGACGCCCGGCGGGCCCGGAAGCTCCGGCCGAGTACCCACCGGCCCGTCCGACACCGCACGTGGTCCGGGCCGTGAACCCGGCAACTCCGGATCGGCGCTCAGGCCGGGAGGTCCGGGCCGGAACCCGGCCGGCTCGTCCGATGCCGCACGCACTCCCGGTGGCAGGCCCGACGCCTTCGGATCGGGGGCGGGCACAACCAGGCCCGGCGACTCTTCCGGCATCGCACGCGGACCCGGCGGAAGGCCGGACAGCTCGCCCTCGAGCACGGGTGGCGCAACCCGCCCCGGCAGCCCCGAGCGAACTTTCGGCGGCTCACCCGACTCGCCGCGCGGTCCAGGCCGA
The DNA here is from genome assembly GCF_020176955.2 of Nocardia sp. alder85J. Classification (GTDB taxonomy): domain Bacteria; phylum Actinomycetota; class Actinomycetes; order Mycobacteriales; family Mycobacteriaceae; genus Nocardia. The sequence goes on along the minus strand of NZ_JAIUCZ020000018.1, from coordinate 30,626 downwards.
CCGGACGGCCCGACCCCGGGCGGCACGACCGATCGGACCCCCGGCGGCTCGCTCGACGCGCCGCGTGGCGGCCCCGGCAGGCCGGACGACTCCGCCGCGCGGACGGGCGCAGCGACCCGCTCCGGAGGCACCGACCGCGGCACCGGCGGTTCGTCCGACATCCCCCGTCGTCCCGGCAGTTCCGGATCGGAAACGGGTGGTGCAACCAGGCCCGGGAGCGCCGATCGAATTCCGGGCGGATCGTCCGACACATCACGTGGTCCGGGTGGTTCCGGATCGGCGGACGACACGACCCGGATCGGCGGCTCCGGCCGCATCCCCGGCGGACCGTCCGCCGCGCCGCGCGGTCCCGGTGGTTCCGGCTCGGCAGACGACACGACCCGGATCGGCGGCTCCGGTCGCATCCCCGGCGGTTCGTCCGACGCGTCTCGCGGGTCCGACGGCTCCGGTGCTGGTGGCACGTCCGGTGGCAGTGGGCGGCCCGGGAGTGGGGCGGCAGGCGGCGGATCGCGACAGGGGAGCTTCGGGCAGGCGTCGGCGGGTTCGCTCGGCGCGCCGGGCTCTACCGGAGCACGGTCAGGGGGTTCCGGTTCGTCCGATGTCCGGGGTGACCTCGGCAGCGGGGCCGGGCGGGGCGTCGGGGGTTCCTCCGGCGGGACCGGCACTCGGCCGGGGAGTCCCGCTCGTGGCGCCGGGAACGCGGCCGACCGGGCCGGTGCGCAGGACGGGTCCGAGGACGAGACCGTGCGGTTCTCGAATTCGTCTGCGGGGCAGGCGAAAACGAGCGAGCCGGGATCACCCGGTTCGGGTGGCCGGAGCGAAAGGTCCGGTGCGGCAGCACAATCGGGAGCTCCTGCGCGGCCGGCCGAGACGAACCGGCCGGGCGGGCAGCCCGGATCCGGTGCGGGGCAGCGCGATGGCGCCGGATCCTCCGGCGAGCCGGAAGACGATGCGTCCGAAGCGAAGACGATGGCGATCCCTCGGGCCGCCGTCGACGCGGTCCGGGCCGCCATGGAGCAGGCGAGCGAGGATCCGAAGACGGTCGCGATTCCGAAGGTGTCCGATCCGTCCAACGAGCCGACGATGATGCTGCCGGTGCAGCGACCGGATGCGGACGCCACCGAGAAGATCCGGACCGGTCCGGCGGCGGGCACCGATCGGATCGTGGCGGTGCCCGGCAGCGGCGGCCCGGTCGGCAAGCCGCCGGTCACCCCGCGCCCGGGCAGCGGTCCGAAAAATGCTGGGCCGCAAGGCCCGTCGACGCCCCCGCAAGGGGCGCCGCCGGCCCGGCCCGGCAGTGCGCCGTCGCCCGCGGACGCACAGCCAACGATCGCCGCACCACAGGTGATCGCGCCACAGTCCGCGGGGCCGCGGCCGGTCGCGCGGCCGCAGCAGGTGCCGGCCACGGCCGCGCCCGCCGCCGCGACCGGCGGTCACAGGAAGTCGCTGTTGCTGGGCGCGGGGGCGCTGGTGGCGGTGGCGATCGTGATCGCGGTGGTCATCGGTGTGGTGCAGCACGCCACCAACTCCTCGCCGCAGGCGCAGGTGCGCAAGGCCGTCACGACCTACACGTCGGCGCTGGCTGGCGGCGATCTGGTCAAGCTGCGCGCCGCCACCTGCGGTCAGTTGCACGACTTCTATCAGAACATCGCCGCGGATCAGTTCGACGGCGTGCACAAGCTGTCGGTCGATCAGAAGAAGATCCCCAAGATCTCCAGCATCGAGTCCGTCCAGATCACCGGGGACAAGGCGATCGCGCAGGCCGGCGTCTACACCGACTCCGATCCGAATCACCCGGTGGCGCGTTCGTTCGACCTGGAACGCGCGGACGGCACCTGGCGGGTGTGCGATCCGCCGGCCGCCAAGTGACGAAACGGCCGGCCCGGCGAAATGGTCCGCGCCGGGCAGGCCGAGATCGGTGAATTTCGGCATTCTTCTGCGTGTCGAGCGCGTGTCACGTCTTGCTTGTGACATTGTCGCCGCGGCGCGCGATGAACGTCACAGACAACTGGAAGCCAATCCACAGACGCCGTAGCATTGCCCGGATTCTGGCGTGCGCTTGCGTCGGATTCAGCGAATCGGAATCAGGAGCACTGGACCATGCCCGAGGCGGCGTCCGACGCACCGGTTGCTACGGAGCTAGCCGGTCGGCATTACCGAATCAGCGGACACTACGACGTCGGCCGCGAGAAGATCCGTGAGTTCGCACGAGCCGTGCGCAACGGTCATCCCGCTCATCGATACGAGACCGACGCCGGCAAGGTGGGCTACGACGCCCTCGTCGCGCCGCCGACCTTCGCCTCGGTGATCGGCATGACCGCCACCAAGGCCCTGCTGAACTCGGTGCTCGCGCACTACGACCTGTCGCAGATCCTGCAGACCGATCAGGTCTTCGAACTGCACCGGCCGCTGCTGGCCGGGGACCGGGTGCGCTGCGAGGCCGAGATCGAGTCGATCCGGCGGGTGCGCGGCAACGACTTCGTCGTGGTCCGGGCCACCATGATCGACCAGCACGACGAGGTGGTGCAGACCGGTGTCGCGACCATCGTGGTCCGGCTGGACGAGCAGGTCGACCCGGATATCGTGCGACTGGTCGAGGACGTCGTCATGCGGGACAGCGACGCCGAGTGCGCGACCGCGACCCTGTCCGAACTGTCCGCCGAACAGGCGCACACCGACCACGACCTGGTCGAGAGCCGGCGCGCGCTGACCGTGCACACCGTGCCGAAGTTCGACGATCTGGTCGTGGGCGGCGAACTGCCGCCCGTCACCTTCCACCTCACGCGCGGCGATCTGGTGAACTACGCGGGCGTTTCCGGTGACACCAATCCGATCCACTTCAGCGACCGCGCCGCCGAACTGGCCGGGCTGCCGACGGTGGTGGCACACGGCCTGCTCACCATGGGCATGGGCGCGGAGGTGCTGACCTCCTGGCTGGGGGATCCGACCGCCGTCGAGAGCTACAGCGTGCGGTTCGCCGGATTCGTACCGGTGTACCCGTTCGACTCCACCGCGGTCGATTTCACCGGCAAGATCAAGGCCCTGGACCCGGAACGCCGGACCGCGACCGTCCTGCTGGGCGCGACCTCGGCCGGGAAGAAGCTGTTCGGCCGGGCGATCGCGCAGGTGCAGCTCAGCTGAGGCTCACCAGGCCGCGCCCGGATCGGCGTGCTGCCGGATCCAGCTGTGCATCGCGATGCCGGCGGCGACGCCCGCGTTGATGCTGCGGGTGGACCCGAACTGTGCGATGGACACCGTCAGCGCCGCCGCGTGCCGGGCCGCGTCGGTGACCCCCGGCCCCTCCTGACCGAACAACAGCAGGCAGGCGCGGGGCAGCGCGACCGTCTCCAGCGGCACCGAGCCGGGCACGTTGTCCACCGCGACCACGGTGAGGCCGGCGACGGCGGCGACCTCGAGCAGTTCGGCGACCGAGGCGTGGTGGACCAGATGCTGATAGCGGTCGGTCACCATGGCGCCGCGGCGATTCCAGCGCCGGCGGCCGACGATGTGCACCGCCGCCGCGGCGAAGGCGTTGGCGGTGCGGACCACGGTCCCGATGTTGGCGTCGTGCTCGAAATTCTCGATGGCGACATGGAACGGATGACGGCGGCGGTCGATGTCCGCGACGATCGCCTCCCGCGTCCAGTACCGGTAGGCGTCGACCACGTTGCGCCGATCCCCGTGTGCGAGCAGATCCGGGTCCAGCCGCGGATCCACCGGCGGCGGCGTGCCGAATTCGGCGACCCACGGACCCACCCCGTACGGGTGCTCGCCCCACTCGGTGGGGCCGGGGAGCTGCACGTCGTCGGGTGCCGGGGGCTGATTCACCAGCGCCATCGTAGTGTGCCCCGACGGTGACCCGATGCCACCCGGAAACGGGCGGGACGGACCTATCCTGGAGGTGGCGCCGGTGGTGGAGGCGGTCATATGGACCACGCACGTATTCTTCGCACCGTGCTCGGCGTGACCGCCGGGTACCTGACCGTCCTCGCCCTGTGGCTGGGCTGGGTGGTCCGGCACACACCGCCGGGGACCGTGCCGTATCAGATCATGGCCCTGGTGGGGGCGTTCGGCTCGTGCGTCGGCCTGGGGATGCTGTGGGCGCAACGGCCCTCCCGCGCGGACCGGCGGCTGCAACGGCACGGGCTGGAGGGCTGGGCGACCGTCGCGGGCGTGCATCCGCTCACCCGCACCGACCACCACACCGAACTCACCGAACTGGATCTGGAGCTGACCGTGCCCGGCTCCGAAAGTTACCGGGGCACGGTCGTTTACGACGTGGCACCGATCGACCAGCCGAAAATCGCTGTCGGCGAGACGATTTCGATCCGAGTGGACCCGGTGGACCGGGATCGGATCATGTTGTGCCTGTGAGACTTCCGCCCGCTCAGACGGTGAAGCTCGGTTCCGCCGGAGCGGGCGGCAGCACCACGACCTGACCGGCGTAGCTGAGCCCAGCGCCGAAGCCGAGCAGCAGCGCCAGCTGGCCGCCCTTCGCCTTGCCGGAGACCAGCATCTCCTCGATCGCCAGCGGAATCGAGGCCGCGGAGGTGTTACCCGTGTTCTCGATGTCGTTGGCCATCGGGATCTCGTCGGACAGCCCCAGGTTCTTCTTCATCAACTCGTTGATGCGAGCGTTCGCCTGATGTGGCACGAAGACCTCGATGTCCTCCTTCGCCACCCCGGACACCTCCAGTGCGGTGGACAGCGCCCGCGGCAGCGTGACCGCCGCCCAGCGGAACACCGACTGGCCCGCCATCCGCAGCGACATCCGGCCGACCTTCTCCACCTCGGGGTCGGTGCCCTGCAACCGCTGCGCCCGATGCATGTACTCCAGGAAGTCGACATCCTGCATGATCGAACCGGCGTGCTCGCCGTCGCTGCCCCAGACCGTCGGGGAGATGCCGTTCTCCTCGCTCGGCCCGACCACCACCGCACCGGCGCCGTCGCCGAAGATCATCGCGGTGCCCCGGTCGGTCGGATCGAGACCGACGGTCATCGTCTCCGCGCCGATCACCAGCACGTACTCCGCGGAGCCGGCGCGGATGAGGTCGGCGGCCACGCCGAGGCCGTAGCCGAAGCCGCCGCAGCCGGAGGTCAGGTCGAAGGCCGGGATGCCGTTGATGCCCAGATCGAAGGCCACGGTGGGCGCCCCGTGCGGGGTCAGGGTCAGCCAGCTGGAGGTGGCCAGGATCAGCGTGCCGATCTTCGACCGCTCGATGCCGCTGTTGGCGATCGCCCGCTCACCCGCGGCGACCGCCATGGTGCGCAGCGTCTCGTCGCCGCTGATCCAGCGCCGGTTCCGGATGCCGGTGCGTTCGAAGATCCACTCCGGAGACGAGTCCAGGACCTCGCACACCTCGGCATTGCTCACGATTCGTTGCGGCCGATAGGCGCCGATGCCCAGCATCGCGACGTTGTCGCGCCCCTTGTTAATCGCAATGCTCACCACGGGTGACTCACACGACCCTTCACCGTTACTCGCAGTTCTCGAAATCGGACTCCAGGCTAACCCACCGGTGGGTCATCCCAGCGCCAGATCCTTCAGGCCGAGGATCGACCGGTACTCGAGGCCCTCGGCGGCGATCACCCGGTCCGCGCCGGTCTCCCGATCCACCACCGTCGCCACGCCCACCACCGTGGCGCCGGCCTCGCGCAATGCCCGCACCGCGGTCAACGGCGAGTTGCCGGTCGTGGTGGTGTCCTCCACCACGAGCACGCGCCGGCCCACGATATCGGGGCCCTCGATCTGCCGCTGCATGCCGTGTGTCTTGGCGGCTTTACGCACTACGAACGCATCCAACGGGCGGCCCGGGGTGTGCAGCATCGCCAGCGCCACCGGATCCGCGCCCATCGTCAGGCCGCCCACGGCGTCGAAATCCCAGTCGGCGACCAGCTCGCGTAGCAGCGTGCCGATCAGCGGCCCGGCCAGATGATGCAGGGTGGCCCGGCGTAGGTCCACGTAGTAGTCGGCTTCCTTGCCGGACGACAACGTCACCCGGCCGTGCACCACGGCGAGCTCGCGCACGAGCTCGGCCAATCTGTCCCGATCGGCGGTCGATTCGATCATCTTTACCGGTTACGTCCTTCCGCGTGCGTTGAACAAGCCTCGATTCAGGCGGCTCACCACCGGGCGCGGAATCATACCGGCGACCGTGGTGAGCACCTTGTACTGCGCCCCGGGCACGCTGATCACCCGGTCCTTGTCCAGATCGTGCAGGGAACCGGCCACGACCCGGTCGACCTCCAGCCACAGCGCTTTCGGCAGCGATTCCATCGCGATGCCGGCCCGCTCGTGGAATTCGGTGTGGACGAAGCCGGGGCACAGCGCCTGCATCCGAACCCCGGTTCCGACCAGTCCCCCGGCCAGTCCCTCGGTCAAGGATATGACGTACGCCTTCGCCGCCGAATACGTCGAGCCACGGCCGGGTATCAGACCGGCCACGCTGGCCACATTCACCACCGAACCCGTGGCGGCCGCGATCATCGGCGGCAGCGCGGCGCGGGTCAGCTGGAGTACCGCGGTCACGTTGACGTCCAGCTGCGCCTGGAGTTCGGCCGGGTCGACGGTCCAGAACTCGCCGCCGAGCCCGAATCCGGCGTTGTTGACCAGGAATTGCACGCCCTCGGCGAGCCGGGCGGTCACCCGGTCGCGGGCGGCGGCGACGGCGAGATCGGCGGGCAACAGCTCCGAGCGGGTGCCGAAGCGGGTCTGCGCCTCCGCGGCGAGGGCGGCCAGCCGGGTCTCGTCGCGGGCGACCAGCACCAGGTCGTAGCCCAGCGATGCCAGCCGCAGGGCGTAGCCCCGGCCGATGCCGGAGGTGGGACCGGTGACCAGGGCCACGGGCCGGGTGGCGCCGGGCAGGCGGACGACGCCGTCCACGCCCGTCGAATCGGAGGAATCGGTCATGCTGTGTCCTTTCGCGCACGACCGGGGCGTCGCATGGTCATTCCGCACTGCCGCCGAACCCGCCGGTCGTGCGGGTCGTCATCCCGTACCCGTCAGCGGGGTGCGGGACCTTGATAGGGCCGGAAGCCGGGGTGGAACGGCCCACCCGGGCGTTCGGGCAGAGCCGGACCGTCTTCGTCGGGCCGGATCGGCTCGTCGCCCTCGGAGCGGTCCTCACCCTCGGCGGACGACCGGGTGCGGCGGGCCCGATCCCGGGGGTCCGGGACGATGGCCAGGGCCGGGCGCCGCGACGGCTGCGACTCGGACTCCCCCGCGATGTCCTTGACCAGCGGGGCGTAGTCGTCGCCGCGGGCGAATCCGGCGGGGGCCGGCTCGTCCTCGTCGCGATCGGACACGTACTCGTACTCGTCGGAGTCGTAGTCCGCGTGGTCGTAGTCCGCGTCGGACTCGTAGTCGTTGCGCTCGTAATCGTCCGGATCGGACTCGTAGTCGTCCTCGGCGGCGCGGCCCCGGTCCGGGCCCGCCACCACCGGCGGCAGGACGTGCAGCAGACCGGACAGTCGCAGCACCGCGTCGATGGCGGTCTCCCAGTCGCGGGGGCCGCTGCCGACCGGCAGCATGCCCAGCGTCCAGTTGCCCTCACTCCACAACTGCTGCACCGAATCCGGCAGGCTCTCGATGAACGCGACCATGCGCTGATCGACCGCGTGCCGGGCGACATCCGGATTGGTGGCGAACACCACCCGGTCGCCGATCGCGCCCAGCAGCTCCAGATCGTGGTCCTTCGGCGGCGCCGCCGTCTTGGAGCGCAGGTCGATGTCGATGTCCGAACCGATCTGCCGCCGCACCGCGACCAGCGTCGCGGAATCCTCCAGATCGAAGAGCACGAACTTCTCGCCCTTGCGATTGCCGGAGACCACGTCCACCGCGGACAGGTAGCCGAGCTTCGTCATCGCCCCGCGGTGCCAGTTCGCCGCGAGCGACGGCTCGACCGACACGTAGGTATAGCCTTGGGATTTCGCCCAGACCTGCCGCACATGACCGGTCCGCTGCCGATGGACCCGGTCGAAATACAGCAGCACGATCGCACCCACGAGTGCGATCGCCGCGAGCCCGAACCATATTGCTGCCGTCATCGCCCCCGAGTCTAGTTCCCCACCCGCGAAGGTGTTGATGGCGACCGCTTCCGACGGCGTGTTTTGGTGTCACCCACACCCACCCACAGCCCCGAACAGGTCGTCAGCGCACCCACCACTGTCGCCGAACACAACGGCCCGCCCGCCCACTCGGCTCTCCGGATCCGGTCCCACCCCGGCTCGTTTGTCGCCCGGCCCGATTCTGGACCGACGCGTTTTCGGCCCGGCTCGGTTCCGGGCCGACGGAGCGGCGGAGCGAAGCGGAGGCCGAACTATCTGGCGAGGGCGGCGCCGATGATCAGTTTGGCCATGATGGAGCCGTCGTCGGACTTGTCGCCCTGGACCACCACCATGTCGCCGGCGTGCAGGTCCGCGAGTTTGCCGCCACCGAGGGCGATCACCTGGGTGTGGTCGTCGGTGTGCACGGTGACCATGGCGCCGCCCAGCGATTGCAGGGTGAGGGTGGTGCCGTCGTTGGTGTCGATCGTGCCCATGGTGGCGCCGAGGCTGTCCAGGTTGCCGCCGAGGCCCGGCAACGGGGGCAGGCCGGGGATCTGCTCACCGGAGGTGCCGGGCAGCGGCTCGGCGCTGGGGATCGAGCGGGTGGTCTCGCCGGAGGCGCTGGGGGACGACGAGTTCCGGCCGGCCAGCAGCAGGCCCGCGGCGATACCGCCGAGGACGACCAGGACGAACACCACCGCGCCGATCGTCAGCCAGAGGCCGGTGCGGCGCTTGCGGGGGTGGGTCGGCAGGCCGGTGGGGCCGACCTGGCCGTAGGGGCCGGCCGGTTGTTGCGGGGCGCCCTCCCAGCCGTAGCCGGGGGCCGGTTCCTGCCCGTAGTACTGCGGCGGGCTGGTGTATTCGGCTGTGCCCCACTGGTTGCCGTAGGCCGGCAGTTCCCGGGTCGCGTTCGGGCCGGCCGCGTGGTCGGCGTACCGGTAGGGCTCGGTCGGATCCGAACCCTGGCCGTAGGCCGCCGTGAACTCCGAGGTGTGCAGTTCCGGCGGCCCGGACGACGTCGGCGCCCCGACCCGTTCGGTCGGGGCGTCGGCGGTCTCCGGCCGCTGCCACGGATCGCGCGGACTCGTCATGTCACCCAGCGTAAGCGCACCCCGGCCGGTGACGGCCGGGGTGCGCGCAACCGTGGCCCGTTCGCGGCCGGGTCAGGCCCGTCCGACCAGCAGTCCGTCGCCGTCGGGGGTGACGTTGACCTTCACCACGTCCCCGTCGTTGACCTCACCGGCCAGCAGTTCCTTGGCCAGCGAATCGCCGATCGCCTGCTGGATCAGGCGGCGCAACGGCCGGGCGCCGTACACCGGGTCGTAGCCGCGCACCGCCAGCCAGAACCGGGCCGCGTCGGTGACGTCCAGCTTCAACCGGCGCTGCGACAGCCGCTTCTGCAACTGCGCCAGCTGGATGTCGACGATGTGCTCCAGTTGCTCCTCGTTCAGCAGGTGGAACATCACCACGTCGTCGAGGCGATTGAGGAACTCCGGCTTGAAGGCCGAGCGGACCGCGGCGAGCACGAACTCCTTGTCACCACCGGCGCCCAGGTTGGACGTCAGGATGAGGATCGCGTTGCGGAAGTCGACCGTGCGACCCTGGCCGTCGGTCAACCGGCCCTCGTCGAGCACCTGCAGCAGGATGTCGAACACGTCGGGGTGCGCCTTCTCGATCTCGTCGAACAGCACCACCGTGTACGGCCGCCGCCGCACCGCCTCGGTCAGCTGACCACCCTGGTCGTAGCCGACGTATCCGGGCGGGGCACCGACCAGGCGGGCCACCGAATGCTTCTCGGAGTACTCGCTCATATCGATCCGGATCATCGCCCGCTCGTCGTCGAACAGGAAGTCCGCCAACGCCTTCGCGAGTTCGGTCTTGCCGACGCCGGTGGGTCCGACGAACATGAACGAGCCGGTGGGCCGGTTCGGATCCGCGACGCCCGCGCGGGCCCGGCGGACGGCGTCGGAGACGGCGGTGACCGCCTCGGCCTGGCCGACCACGCGCTTGCCGAGTTCCTCCTCCATGCGCAGCAGCTTGCGGGTCTCGCCCTCGAGCATCCGGCCGACCGGGATGCCGGTCCACGCCGACACCACCTCGGCGATGTCGTTGGGCCCGACCTCCTCCTGCAACATCACCTCGCCGCCGGCGGAACCACCGGCCTGCCCGGCCTTCTGCTCGGCCTCGGCCAGTTGCTTCTCCAGCTGCGGGATGCGGCCGTAACGCAGTTCGGCGGCCTTGCCCAGATCGCCGTCGCGCTCGGCGCGCTCGGATTCGCCCTTGAGCCCCTCCAGTTGCTCCTTGATGCCGCGGACCGCGTCGATGGCCTGCTTCTCGTTCTGCCAGCGGGCCATCAGCTGGTTCAGTTTCTCGCGGTCGTCGGCCAGTTCCTGGCGCAACTTCTCCAGACGCTGCTTGGAGGCCGCGTCGGTCTCCTTCTCGAGCGCCATCTCCTCGATCTCCAGCCGCCGCACCGCGCGCTCGACCTGGTCGATCTCGACCGGGCGGGAGTCGATCTCCATGCGCAGCCGCGAGGCCGACTCGTCGACGAGGTCGATGGCCTTGTCTGGCAGGAAGCGCGACGTGATGTAGCGGTCGGACAGCGTGGCCGCCGCCACCAGGGCGGAGTCGGTGATCCGGACGCCGTGGTGCACCTCGTAGCGTTCCTTGAGTCCGCGCAGGATGCCCACAGTGTCCTCCACCGACGGCTCGCCGACCAGCACCTGCTGGAACCGCCGCTCCAGCGCCGGATCCTTCTCGATGTGCTTCCGGTACTCGTCCAGCGTGGTCGCGCCGACCAGGCGCAGCTCGCCGCGGGCCAGCATCGGCTTGATCATGTTGCCGGCGTCCATCGCGGATTCGCCGGTGGCGCCGGCGCCCACGATGGTGTGCAGTTCGTCGATGAAGGTGACGATCTGCCCGGCGCTGGACTTGATCTCCTCCAGCACCGCCTTCAACCGCTCCTCGAATTCGCCGCGGTACTTCGCGCCGGCGACCATCGCACCCAGATCCAGCGAGATCAGGCGCTTACCGCGCAACGACTCCGGCACGTCGCCGGCGATGATGCGCTGGGCCAGGCCCTCCACGATGGCGGTCTTGCCGACGCCCGGTTCGCCGATCAGCACCGGATTGTTCTTGGTGCGGCGGGACAGCACCTGCACCACCCGGCGGATCTCGGTGTCGCGGCCGATGACCGGATCGAGTTTGCCCTCGCGGGCGGCGGCGGTGAGGTCGGTGGAGTACTTCTCCAGCGCCTGGTAGCTGCCCTCGGGATCGGGCGAGGTGACGCGGGCGTTGCCGCGCACCGCGGTGAACGCCTCGCGCAGGGCGTCCGCGGTGGCGCCGTATTTCAGCAGCAGCTGGGAAACATCGGAATCGCCCTCGGCCAGGCCGACCATCAGATGTTCGGTCGAGACGTAGTCGTCTCCGAGTTCGGTGGCCAGCCGCTGCGCGGCGGTGACCGCGGCCAGCGATTCGCGGCCGAGCTGCGGGGTGGTGGTGGCGCCGCTGGCGCGGGGCAGCCGGTCCACGATGTCCTGGGCCTCGCGGCGCACCGTTGCCGGATCGACCGCGACAGCCTTCAGCAGGGGGGCGGCGATGCCGTCGGTCTGATCCAGCAACGCCACCAGCAAGTGCGCCGGGCGGATCTCCGGATTGCCGGCCGCGGAGGCGGCCTGCAATGCGGCGGTCAGCGCCGCCTGGGTCTTGGTGGTGGGATTGAACGAGTCCACGGGCACCTTCCTGTGGTGATCGGAGATCGGCTGTTGCGACAACAACCGACCGGGGCATCAGCTTCTGGACAGTTCAACGCGAGATAAGTTGAGTCTGTTCCGCTCAAGTCTGGTTGATTTCCGACGCTCACCGCAAGGTTTCAGGGACCACGCTACGCGCCACGAACCGCCCCGATCGCGCCGATTGCGTAGTTGTGCGTGGTGGCGCGCCTACGATGACCCGAAACCGCACGTGTGAAGTCCCTGTGAATGTGCAGCACCCCGTTGGCTCGAGCACCGCCCGGACGAATGGAGCACGGCAGATGCGCGCGATGGTGGTACAGGAATTCGGCGGCACCCCGGAACCCGCCGACGTGCCGGTCCCGGCCGCCGGGCCCGGCCGGATCCAGATCCACCTCGAGGCAGCGGGGGTAAACCCCTACGACCGCAAGGTCATCGACGGCCTGCTGCGCGACAAGGTGCCGTTCGACTTCCCGATGATCCCCGGCACCGACGGCGCCGGCACCGTCAGCGCGGTCGGCGAGGGCGTGACCGATTTCGCCGTCGGCGATCGGGTGGTGGGTAAGGCCGTCGCGACGCCGCTGGGCCACGGCACCTTCGCCGAGTACACCGCTCTCCCCGCCGACAGCACCGTCGTGAAACTGCCCGACACGGTCGGCAGCATCCAGGCCGCCGCCCTGCCGACGGCCGGACTGGCCGCTCAGGACCTGGTCGACGCCGCCGCGCTGGTGCCCAGTCAGGTGGTGCTGATCAACGGCGGTTCGGGCGGGGTCGGCTCCTTCCTGGTGCAGCTGGCGGCGGCGGCCGAGGTGCAGGTCATCGTCACCGCGCGGCCCGACGACGCCGATCGGATGATCCGGCTCGGCGCCGACGAGGTGATCGACTACACCCGCGGCCCGGTGGCCGACCAGGTGCGCACGAACCATCCCGAGGGCATCGACGTGCTGTTCGATCTGATCGCACCCGCCGCGGCGTTCGCCGAGCTGATTCCGCTGGTCCGCCCGGGTGGCACCGCCTACAGCACCACCTTCGCCGCCGACGAGGCCACCCTGCACGACCACGGCCTCAAGGGCGGCAATCTCACCTCCACCGGAGCCGCGCCCGAACTACGCCGACTACTCCAGCAGGTCGCCGAGGGAGATCTGGTGGTGCCGATCGATGCGACCCGCCCACTCACCGATGCCGCCCAGGCGCTGACCGCGACCGGTGCGCGCGGCAAGACGGTTCTGGTCATCTGACGGGTCCGTTCCCGGACCGCGACCACCCATAGGGCACAACTGCGCCACCGACCGGACCGGGACCAACCGGCCGGAGCGGGGCAGCAGCGACCCCGGGCGGCAGCGAAGCGGAGGCAATCAGACACCGCTTCGGGGATACTTGTCCGAGGACGCCGTGACTCACGGCGGTCCCCCCGGGCAAAGGTACGTAAGAAAGGAAGCTCGACGTCGTGGATGCGCGTTCGGCTGCGCTGGTCCGCGCCAACTTCCGGTCGATAGTCGAGGCGCCGAACGGGCCCGAGCGGTTGATCAGCGCGTTCTACGGTCACCTGTTCGCGGAGACGCCTCATCTCCGCGAACTCTTCGGGCCCGCGATGGATATGCAGCCCAAACGGCTGGCCACCGCGATCCAGTTCGTCATCGATCACCTCGAGGACTGGGACCGTGCGCAACGCTTCCTCGAGCAATTGGCCCGCGACCATCGGAAGTACGGGGTGCAGGCCGCGCACTACGACGCGGCCGGCCGCGCCCTGCTCGCCGCGTTCCGCACCTTCCACGGGCCCGAGTACTGGAATCGCGGGCTGGAGGAGGGCTGGCGGGATGTCTGCATCCTGATCTCGGCCTCGATGGCGATCGGCGCCAATTCGGACAAGTCGCAGCCCTACTGGGAGGCGTCGGTGGTCGGGCACCGCCGGGTGCTCGATGATCTGGCCATCGTGCGGCTGCAATCCGAGACCCCGATTCCGTATCAGGCCGGGCAGTACGTGCCGGTGTCGATCCCGCAGCGGCCCAAGATGTGGCGCTACCTGTCCCCCGCGATTCCCACGAATCCCTACGGGGAGATCGAATTCCACGTCCGCAAGGTGCGCACCGGCTGGGTCAGCCCGGCCATCGTCAGCGAGACCGAGGTGGGCGACAAGTGGCTGATCGCCGGACCGCTGGGCGGCCTGCACGTCGACCGGGACAGCGGCCGCGATGTGCTGCTGATCGGCTCCGGCACCGGAATCTCGCCGCTGCGTGCGCAATTGATCGAGATGGGCCGGCGCGGGATGAATCCGCGGGTGCACTTCTTCATCGGCGGCCGCTACCCGTGCGACCTGTACGACGTGGAGAACATGTGGCAGCTGTCGCTGAGCAATCCGTGGCTGACCGTGATCCCGGTGTGCGAGAACGAATCCAACCCGTGGTGGCATCCGTATCCACCGGTGGACCCACCGTTCGGTATGCACCGCAGGCTGATCGGTAATCTGGGCGCGGTGGTCGCCAGCTTCGGCGCGTGGGCGGACCGGCAGATCCAGATCTCCGGTTCCGCTCGGATGATCGCCGACACCCGGCGGGCCCTGCTGGCGGTCGGCACTCCGGAGTGGGCGATCAGCGCGGATCCGGTATGAACGGTGGGACCATGGCGACGATCGAGACCATGTCGATGACGAGGACGAAGCAGTGACGATCGGCCCGGATCAGACCGGTGAGTTCCCGGTCCCCGCCGCCACCGAATGGACCGCGACCGTGGTCGGGCATCACCGGGTGCGGCACGATCTGGCCGTGATCCGGCTGATCGGTGAGTACGTGCCGTTCGCCGCCGGGCAATCCGTGGAGATCACGGTGCCGCAGCATCCGGGGCTGCGGCGACGCTTGTCACCGGCGCTGCCGCCCTCGCTGGACGGCAAGCTCGAATTCCACGTGCGGACCATTCCGGGCGGCTGGTGCAGCGGGACGATGGTCGCCGACACTCGGCCCGGTGATCAGTGGCGGATCGCCGCCCCGGCCGGCTGGCTCTCGGTCGAACCGGAGGCCACCGACGTGGTGATGATCGCCGGGGGCACCGGCCTGGCGCCGATGCGCTCGCTGCTGCTCGACCTCGCCCGCCGGGCGCAGCCGCCGCGCACCCACCTGTTCATCGGTGGCCGGTCGCCCCGCGACCTGTACGCCTCCGACATGCTGTACCTGCTGGCCGGTGAACTGCCCTGGCTGACCGTGGTGCCGGTGGTGGAGAGCGCCTACGACCCGAACTGGGTCGACGAATGGTACGAAAGCTGCCGTGTCGACATCGGTTTCGAGGTGGACGAGATGCTGGAGGGCACGCTCGCCGACGTGGCCGGTGACATGGGTCCGTTGCTGCACCACCGGGTGCTGGTGTGCGGATCGCGCGGCATGGTCCAGGCGACGGTGGAACGGCTCGTCTCCACCGGCACCCCGCCCGGGGCGATCCGGTACGAGGGGGCCTAGCGGTCCAGCACAGCGGGCGCGCTCAGAACAGCGGGTCGTGCCGGATGTCGCGGGTGGGTACGCCCGCGGCCATCAGCCGGAACTTGGTGGTCTGCACCATCGGTGGCGGGCCCACGATCTGCACGTCGTGACCGGTCCAGTCGCCCGCGGCGGCGACCACCTTGCCGATCTGGCCCACCTGTCTTCGTTGCAGCCCGGGCAGTTCCGGCGCGCTCTCGCCGAAATCGTGGTACCACCACGGGTTCTCGGGATTCTCCACGACGGGTGTGACGGTCAGCCACTTGTGCGCGACCGCCAGCGCGCTCAGCGTCTCGAGATCGTACAGATCGCACGGGTGGTGCCCGCCGACGAACAGGTGCACCCGCGGATTGGAGCGGCGCTGGGTCATCGCCAGCAGTTGCGCGCGCAGCGGGGCGATCCCGGTGCCGCAGCCGACCATCAGCATCTTGCGCCGGGTGTTGCGCAGCACGCCGAGGCCGCCCAGCGGGGAGCCGAGCAGCCAGCGGTCGCCCACCACGGTGTGCCCGATCACGGCCGGGCTGACCCAGCCGCCGGTGACACCGCGGATGTGGAATTCGATCTCTCCCTGTGGATTCGGCGGCACCGCGGCCGACAGGTAGCGCCACATCCGCGGCCGGGACGGGATCTGCACGCTCATGTACTGACCGGCCGCGTACGGCATCGGCTGATCCAGCCGCAGCCGCACCACGACAAGATTGCGCAGCACCTGCCGGTATTCGACGACGGTGCCGGTCCACACCGGCGGTGAACTCTCCTGGTCGGCGGCGGCGATCATGGTGCCGGCGATGAGGGTGATGCCCTCCTCCCAGGCCCGCTCCACCTCGTCGGTCCACAGCTCGGTACCGGCATAACCGGCGAGCGCCAGCCGCAGCGAGTTGCCCACTGCCGCATAGTGTTCTGCGGTCACGCCGTATTTGCGGTGATCGCGGCCCAGTTGGGCCAGGAAGGGCAGCAGCCGGTCGGGCTCCTCCAGTCGCTCGATGACGTAGCCGAGCGCCTTGACCAGCCGATCGCGCTGCGCGCCGAGGGCGGCCGGGAACATCTCTCGAACATGCGGATATTCGGTGAAGAGGATGGCGTAGAACGACCGGGCGAGCTTGTCCGGTCCCCCCTCCTCCGCAGCAACCGCCTTGAAAGTCGTCCTGATCAATGCGACGGTCCGCGAATCCATAAGTCTCACAACCCCATTTCGCACTCGAACACTGACCGCACCCTGAGTGGCGCGCTGCCTCGATCCAGCGCCGCGAGCCACTCGTCAGCAGCCGATGCCCTTCGAGTCTAGGTGAGGTTTGCCAGCAACGGAACGGCCTTCCCGAACAACAGGCGTGAAATTCCGACGGATCAGGGCAAGAGCGTGTCAGGTCCCCTATAAACATACCGAAAGACCAGGAAATCTGGATCAATTCGGTTTACGATGCTGACTATCTGCGCGACTACCTGCGCACGGCTCGTGTTTGCTGAAGCAGTGCTGGACCAATTCAGCGAGCACGAAAAACACCGTCGCACGGCATTCACGGCGATTCCGGCAACGATCCCGCCACCGCCACCGGCGATTACGAACGACGCCACCGGACAGCCGGTGCGGCGCAACGAAAAACAGCGCCCCCGTAGCCGGAGGCGCTGTCACTGTGTGTTGTTCGCAGGCGGTGCCGGTGCTAGCGCCGCTTGTTCCGGGGCTGCCACACCACCAGTGCGGTACTGCGCTGCGGTGGGGTGAGATCCGGGCGGTAGGCCGCCCGCAGCCGCTCCACCTCGGCGGCCAGCTCGCTCAGGCGCTGTTGCAACTCCTCGACCTGATTGGTGAGCTCGATGATCCGCTTGATGCCGGCGAGGTTGACGCCCTCGTCCTGGGACAGCCGCTGCACCTCGCGCAGCAGCTCTACGTCCCGGCTCGAATAGCGCCGCCCGCCACCGGAGGTCCGCTGCGGGGTCACCAGGCCCAGCCGGTCGTAGGTGCGCAGGGTCTGCGCGTGCATACCGGCCAGCTGCGCGGCCACCGAGATCATGAAGAACTCGGCGGACGCACTCGCCTTCTTCGGGTCACCGTTCATCACGCACCTGCCCATCCGGCACGCGGGTCGAACCCGCCGGCCTTCTCCGCCTCCGCATAGTGTCGCAGGGCTTCGGTGGCCTCGTCGTCCAGTTTCTGCGGCACCGCGACCTTCACGGTCACGAGCAGGTCGCCCGAAGTGCCGTCGCGCTTGGGCACGCCACGACCGCGGACCCGCAGGGTACGCCCGTCGGCGGTGCCCGCCGGCACCTTGACGCCGACCCGGCCGTCCAGCGTCGGCACCGACACCGTGGTGCCCAGTACCAGTTCGCTGTAGCTGACCGGCAGCACCAGGGTCAGGTCGTCGCCGGTGCGGCCGAAGACCTTGTCGTTGCTGACGTGCACGGTGACGAACAGATCGCCCGCCGGCGCCCCGCGCAGCCCCGCCTCGCCCTGGCCCGCCAGCCGGATCCGCTGGCCGTCACGAACTCCCGGCGGCACCCGCACGGTGATGGTGCGGGTGCGGTTCTGGATGCCGGTGCCGTGGCAGTCGACACACGGATCGTCGATGATCGACCCGGTGCCGCGGCAGTCCTCACACGGCTCGCTGAATCCGAACGCACCCTGGTTGCGGCTGATCACGCCGGTTCCGTTGCAGTGCGGGCAGACTCGCGGGCTGGTGCCCGGCTTGGCGCCGCTGCCGTGGCAGGTGGTGCACGGCGAGGGGCTGGTCATCCGCAGCGGCACCGTGACGCCCTGGGCCGCCTCGCGGAAGCCCAGCGTCGTCTCGGTCTCCACATCGCTGCCACGCCGCGGCCGCGACGAGGCCCGGCCGCCGCCACCGCGGTTGAACAGGCCGCCGAGCAGATCGCCCAGACCGCCGTCGCCACCACCGGCGGCGCCGCCGAAGATGTCGCCGAGATTGAACTCGCCGTTGAACCCGCCGGGGGCGTAACCGCCGCCCGGCGCGAACCCGCCCCGGCCGAAGCCGCCGCTGGCGAACAGCCGCCGCGCCTCGTCGTACTCCTTGCGCTTCTCCGGATCCGACAGCACGGCATGGGCCTCGCTGACGGCCTTGAACCGCTCCTCGGCCGCGGCATCACCCGGATTCTTGTCCGGATGCAAGTCACGGGCCAGTTTGCGGTATGCCTTCTTGACGTCGTCCGCGGAGGCGCTGGAGGAGACACCCAGCTCCTTGTAGAAGTCCTTCTCGAGCCACTCCCTGTTCACCGGGTATCTCCTCCTTCCACCCTGTTACTCGTCGGCACTGGCACTGTCGCCGGCGTTCGTCGTCTCCGGCGCCGCCGCCGGTTCCGCCGCGCTGCCGTTCTCCGGTGTGGCGCCGGAGCTGTCGGCCAGGGCGGCGTCGGTGACGCCGACCAGTGCGTGCCGCAGCACGCGGTCGCCGAACCGGTAACCCTTGCGCATCACCACGCCGATGACCGGATCGTGCCCGTCGCCCTCGTGCTGCACGGCCTCGTGCAGGGTCGGATCGAAAGGCTCGCCCTCCGTGCCGAATTCCTCGAGGCCCTGCTTGCGCAGCGCGTCGGCCAGCTTGTCCGCCACCGACTTCAGCGGGCCGGTCTCCAGATCACCGTGCGCGCGAGCCCGATCGAGATCGTCGAGCACCCCGAGCAGTTCGGTGACCACCGAGGCCTTGGCCGCATCGATGGTGGCCTTGCGGTCACGATCGACCCGGCGCCGGTAGTTGGCGTACTCGGCGGTCAGGCGCTGTAGGTCGGCAGTGCGCTCGGCCAGCTCCGCGGCGGCCGAGCCGGCGCTCACCGCGGGTGCGTCGCCGTTACCCGTCTCACCGTTGCCCGCGGCCGCGGCGGTCGCCGCGGCCTCGGACCCGGCCTCCGGAGTGGGCGCCGAGCCGGCGTCGGCCGCGGGCTCTCGAACCTCACCGGTTTCGGGATCCACCTTGCGGTTGTCGACGATGGTGACCGGCTCCTGTTCCGGATTCTGGCTCACTTCTTCTCCGGTTCTTCCACGACCTCCGCGTCGACAACGGTGTCGTCCGCGGCGGGCCCTGCGCCGTTGGCCGAGCTCGCGCCCGCACCCGCGGATGCCTCGTAGATGGCCTGACCCAGCGCCTGCGACTCGGTCGCCAGCTTCTCCACCGCCGTCTTGATCACGGCGATGTCGTTGCCCTTGAGCGCCTCGTTCGCCTCGGCGATCGCGGCCTCGACCTTGGTCTTGATCTCCGCGGGGACCTTGTCGTCGTTCTCGTCGATGAACTTCTGGGTCTGGTGCACCAGCGACTCGGCCTGGTTGCGGGTCTCCGCCTCCTCACGCCGCTGCTTGTCCTCGGCGGCATGCGCCTCGGCGTCGCGCACCATGCGGTCGATCTCCTCCTTGGACAGGCCGGAGCCGTCCTGGATCTTGATCGTGTTCTCCTTGCCGGTGCCCTTGTCCTTCGCGGTCACGTGCACGATGCCGTTGGCGTCGATGTCGAAGGTGACCTCGATCTGCGGCACGCCACGAGGGGCCGGCGGGATGCCGGTCAGCTCGAAGGAGCCGAGCAGCTTGTTGTGCGAGGCGATCTCGCGCTCACCCTGGTAGACCTGGATCTGCACCGACGGCTGGTTGTCGTCCGCGGTGGTGAAGGTCTCCGACCGCTTGGTCGGGATGGTGGTGTTGCGCTCGATCAGCTTGGTCATCACGCCGCCCTTGGTCTCGATACCCAGCGACAGCGGGGTCACATCGAGCAGCAGGACGTCCTTGACCTCACCCTTGAGCACACCGGCCTGCAGGGCGGCGCCGACGGCGACGACCTCGTCCGGGTTCACGCCCTTGTTGGGCTCCTTGCCGCCGGTCAGCTCGCGCACCAGGTCGGTGACGGCGGGCATACGGGTGGAACCGCCGACCAGCACGACGTGGTCGATGTCCTTGACCGAGATACCGGCGTCCTTGATGACCTGCTGGAACGGCTGACGGGTGCGGTCCAGCAGATCCGAGGTGATCTTCTGGAACTCGGCGCGGGTCAGCTGCTCGTCGAGGAACAGCGGGTTCTTGTCCGCGTCCACGGTGATATAGGGCAGGTTGATCGAGGTGCCCTGCGAGGAGGACAGTTCGATCTTGGCCTTCTCCGCGGCCTCACGCAGCCGCTGCATCGCCATCTTGTCCTTGGTCAGGTCGATGCCCGAGGAACCCTTGAACTTGTCGACCAGCCAGGTCACGACGCGGTTGTCCCAGTCGTCGCCACCGAGGTGGTTGTCACCGGCGGTCGCGCGGACCTCCACGACGCCCTCGCCGATCTCCAGCAGCGACACGTCGAAGGTGCCGCCACCGAGGTCGAACACCAGGATGGTCTGTTCCTTCTCGCCCTTGTCCAGGCCGTAGGCCAGCGCCGCGGCGGTGGGCTCGTTGACGATGCGCAGCACGTTCAGGCCCGCGATCTGCCCGGCCTCCTTGGTGGCCTGCCGCTGCGCGTCCTCGAAGTACGCGGGCACCGTGATGACGGCATCGGTGATCTCCTCACCGAGGTACTCCTCCGCATCGCGCTTGAGCTTCATCAGCACGCGCGCGCTGATCTCCTGCGGGGTGTACTTCTTGCCGTCGATGTCGACGCTCCAGCTGGTGTCGCCCATGTGGCGCTTCACCGAGCGGATGGTGCGGTCGACATTGGTCACGGCCTGGTTCTTCGCCGGCTGACCGACCAGCACCTCGCCGTTCTTGGCGAACGCGACGATCGAGGGGGTGGTACGCGCCCCCTCCGAATTGGCGATGACCTTCGGCTCACCACCCTCGAGCACGGCGATGACCGAGTTGGTGGTCCCGAGGTCGATACCGACCGCACGAGCCATTGTGGTTCCTCCTAATTGACGTACTTGTGTGTCGTACAGGGCAAGGCGCCTGTCGCACGTCCCGGCGATGCGTGTGTGACGCACCACCCGGGACGCGGGACCTCACCCCGAACACCGCGTGGAGCACGGTCCCAGCAACGCTGAGCGTGGTCGACTCAATATTGCCTCCGGTGTGTACCTGAGTCAACTTCGAACTTGAGCCAACCTCACTCAATGTTGTCGAACAGCTCAACGAGCGGTCCGCCGAGTTGATTCCCGGATGCTCGAACTTTTTTTCCGGACCTACCGGACATGCCCGATACCGCCCAAGACATCCCCGCCCACGCGAGA
The DNA here is from genome assembly GCF_020176955.2 of Nocardia sp. alder85J. Taxonomy (GTDB): domain Bacteria; phylum Actinomycetota; class Actinomycetes; order Mycobacteriales; family Mycobacteriaceae; genus Nocardia. The sequence continues at coordinate 9,253 of NZ_JAIUCZ020000018.1, read as the reverse complement.
TCGTTCGAAGACAGCGCCGTGCGCGCTGTCACGGGGGCGCCGGGACGGCGGCAGGTGGCGTCGGCACTCGACCGGCACCGCACGCGGCCGGAGCGCCGCCGAAGATCCGTGCGTCAGCCCGTGCCCAGGACCGCCGGTGCCAGGTCGTGGTCGATGGTCACCCGCACCAGGGCCGCCGCCAGTTCCGCGTCGTGACCGGCGGGCCCGAGTTCGTCGAGCGCCCGCGGATCGGTGGGCAGGTGCAGTTGCCGGGCCCCGCGCCGGGCCCGCTCGTCGAAGCGGGGCCGCAGCCAGGTCCAGATGTCCTGCACCTCACGCAGGAAGATGTCCGCGGCAACCGGTCCGATGCCCTCGAACTGCTGCAACAGCTCCGCGCACCGGACCGGGTCGTGCCCGGATTCGGCAGCCAGGCGACGCAGGTCGCCGTGGTAGCGGTCGAGCAGCAGGGCGGCGTTGGCGCGCAACCGGGTGGCGGTCGATTCGTCGTAGCGCACGTAGCGGCCACGGTCGAGCGCGTCCACCAGTTCCTGCCGGCCGGCGGCCGCCACCCGCTGCGGGGTGCGATAGCCGGCGTGTACCAGCTCACGGGCGGCCCCGACCGCGAGGTGCGCGGAGATCCTGGTACTCATCAACTCGGCGAGCACGAGCAGCTGATACAGCGGCGCCGGCCGGTCGGCCAGGGTGATCCCGGCCTCGTCGGCATAGGTGCGTCCGGCCTGCTCGAGCAGCGCGTTCACGGTTCGGCGATTGTTCACGAGACACCTGCCTCCCGCTCGGTACCCCCGTTTTCCAGGACACTCCCGGCCCGGCCGGTCGTCAAGTCGGCCGCGGCGAGCAGCGGGAACCGATCGGAGCTCAGCAGCCCGGCGATGGCGGCCATCCGCGCCTGCGGCGCGGCGTAGTCGGGATGTGAGCGCAGCACCGCGGCGGCATCGTGCAGCCGGATCATCTGCTGTTCGGCCGCGGCGGCGGTACGGCCGCCCGGCGTGACGGGATGGGTCGCCAGCACCGGATGCGCCGGGTCCAGGCGGCCGATTGCGACGGCCTTGTCGATGCGGCGGGCGCAGCGGCAGAACGCCGTCGGATTCGCCAGCCCGCAGGTGGAATCGAGAAAACTGCCGAGACGCCGCTTCGCCCGCTCCAGTCGCTTCCGATGCGCCGCCGGGGTGCTGCCGACGATCCACGCCGCCTCGGTCGAGCCGAGATCGAACACCTCGCTCAGCACGAACGCGACGCGTTCGTCGCGCGCCAAGCACTGCAACATGGCCTGGCTACAGGACAACCGCATCTCGCGGGTGAGCAGTTCGGCCTCCGGGCCGCGATAGTCGGCCGTGGCCAGCCCGTCGCGCAATCCGTCACCGAACGCGTCCAGGGACAGCTGTGCACGCTCCAGCGGCGTGCGCCGGGCGAGATTGAGCAGATAGTTGACGCCGATCCGATAGGCCCAGGTGAGCAGCGCCGCCTCACCCCGCCAGGTGCCGAGGTGGCCGAGCACCCGCACCAGGATCTCCTGGGTGGCGTCCTCGGCATCCGCCGGGCGGGCCAGCATCCGCAATGCCAGCCGATACAGCGAATCCTGAAGCAGCCGAACCACTTCGGTGACCGCATCCCGATCGCCACCGACGGCCCGGCGGACCAGCTCCCGCTCCGCCGCGGGCGCTACGACAGCATCGGCCGCGGCACCCGCACCTGACGAATCCTCCTCGGCCGCGTGGGATCCGCCGCCCACCGCAGCCGCACCGAACGGCCTGCCGGCCCCGGTCACCACTGCAACCCACCCGGCATCGACCCATCCCGCATTCTGATCACGCCGACCCCCACCCCGGCCAACTCAGCCACCCCGGCCAACTCAGCCACCCCGGCCACCCCGGCCGACCCGACCGTCACCCGCTCACCGGACAGCGCACGTCCTCCGGCCGACGTGGCGGCCACAGCTCTCGGCGCGTGGTGTTCGGCGCGCATCGGATCCCGCACTGCCGCTGCATTTCCCGCTGCTCCCACCATCACCCCATCGTTCGCCGGCCGATTCCGTGCCGCAAGGTCGCTCGGCCTGTCGCACCCGTTGCCGGTTCCCGCACCGATCGCAGGGGGTGCGGGACCGGCTTCGGTGGTCAGTCGAGCAGTCCGTGCTTGTCCAGCCAGTCCGACACCGCGGCGCCGATGGCGTCGGGCCGGTCCTCGGGCGCGTGATGTCCCGCCGGTCCGATGCCGACGGATTCGGCCGCCGCGAACGTCGCCACGGCCCACTCGACCATCTCCGCGGAGCCGAGGCCGACGCCGTCATCGACCGCCATCACCAGCTTCGGCACCTCCGGTGACGTGGCCATCCAGCGGTCGTAGTCCTCGATGACGGCGACCACGTCGGCGGGCTCCCCGTCCAGCGGGAACTCGCGCGGCCACGCCAGCATCGGGCGGCGGGATTCCGGGGTCGGATACGGCGCCCGGTAGACCGCGAGGTCCGCCGGGGTGAGGGATTTCGCGCCGAACGGCAGATTGAATTCGATGAACATGTTCTCCACCAGGATCGCCTGCTCACCCTCCGGTGACCGGAACCGGCGGAACAACTCCGCGCCCTGCGGCGGCATCTCGCTCCAGCGCAGCGGGCGCAGGAACGTCTCCAGCACCGCGACACCCCGGACCCGATCGGGATGCCGGGCCGCCCAGTCCATGGCGAGCGCGCCACCCCAGTCGTGACCGACCAGGACCGCCCGGTCCAGTCGCAGGGCGTCGAACCAGGCGTCGAGATAGCGGGCGTGGTCGGCGAAGCGGTAGCCGATCTCGGGCTTACCGGATTCGCCCATGCCGATCAGATCCGGCGCCAGCGCGCGGGTCCGGTCGCTCACGTGCGGAATCACCCGGCGCCACAGGTAGGACGAGGTCGGATTGCCGTGCAGGAACACGACCGGCACCGGCCCGGCGCCGAGTTCGGTGTAGTGGAGGTACGAATCGAGAACGTCGATGACGGGCATCGCCGGTGTCCTTCCGTCGGAAGTCGAAGTGCTGACTTCTGGTTGGACACCCGCCCCGACCGGCTGTGACAGCCGGATCGGGTGACCTGTCTCACATCACCCGGGTGGACCGATTCGCCCGGCCGGAGCCCGCGCTGCCGGTGCCGCCGCAGGTCCGGGCACAGCTGGCGGCGCGCTTCGGGCTGTTCGGAATTCGCACCGCGGTACTGCTGATCCGCGCCGGGGTGCGCGACTCCGCCACGCTCGCAGCGGAATTGACGCAACGCAGTGGCCTGGCGGAGTTGCGATCGGTGCTGGACGTGCAGTTCGCGCAGCGCGCGGATCAGTTGAAGGCGCATTCGCGCTGGTCGCACTGGGCCCGGATGCCGGCCACCCAGCGCGGTACCGCGGTGGACCGGCTGCTGCCGCGGGTGCGGGCGCTGCTGGCGGATGTGCACGGATTCGCCGAACTGCCACTGCTGGGCCGGTTGCGGTCCGGGGAACTGCCGCTGCCGCCGCGGGAATCGGCCGAATTGCACCGTCTGCTGGGTGGTTCGGGCGTGGCGGCGCGGCCACGACCGAGGCTGCCGGCGGACGCGGACGCCGCGACCGTGCGCGCGGCGGCGCGGGACGCGGTGCGACGCCGGCGGTTGCGGGCCCGGCACCCGCTGGTCGATCGGGCGACGGCACAGGCCTGCCTGGCCGGTGCGTGCAGCGGGGAGGGCATCGCGGATCGCTTCCCCGAACCGCCGACCACCCCGCTGACCGGGATTCCGCCCAGCCGCCGATGTCCGCATCATTCGCATCATTTCTGTTGCGGTGAGCCGATGTCGGCCGTATTCCGGATCAGTGCGCCAGGCCGTCGCCGACCTCGCCGGTACCGGCGAAATGGCCGGCGGTGAACAACCCCGTTCCACCGTGGCCGCCGACCGTCACCCCGAACTCCGCACGGCCGGAATCGAAGACGTCGTCGATCGCGCCCAGCCCGCCGAAGCCACCACCGAACGCATGCGACACATCCACACCCGACCAGGCGCCGATGGCGGCGATGCCGGCTCCGCCCGGCAGCCCCCGGATATCGGGCTCGGCGCCGCCGATCACCGGCGAATCCGGCTGTGCCCCGTGACCGAGCCCGAGCCCGAGTCCGTCGCCGGGCGAACCCGGCTGGGCCACCGGCCCGAACCCGAGTTGGTGCCCGTGGCCCGGCGAACCCGGTTCCGGGCCACTGGGCAGCCCTTCCCACTCCGCTTGTCCGGCATCGGCGTGGACCGCGGTCCCGCCCAACCCGATCTCCAGGCCACTACCCACCAATGAATCGGAATACGCCGCCGCAGAAGTCGGACCCGGCGCTGTGACACTGGCTCCCGGCGCGAGGTGGTCCAGCTCGCCCACGGCGAGTTCGAGTTCGATACCGCCGTGGGCGCCGACGGCCGAACCGGGATCACCGTCGTGCTGCGCGCCGACCGCCGCGTCCGCGCCGAGGCCGATGGCCGGACCCGAATCCGGCGCAGGCGCACCTCCGAATCCACCACCGAACGCACCGATCGACCCCACCGCGGCCGGTACGTTCGTAGCGATCGGCGATCCGGCAGCCGACTGGCCGATGCCGGTGCCACCGGGTGCTGCGGCGACTCCCTGCGAACCGCCCGAGCCGGTACCCGCGGCGATACCGGAACCACCCGGCCGACCGGCAGCCAGTACCCCGGGCTCCGCGGCGCCACCGCGCCTTCCCTCATCCGAAAGGCGCAGTGGCGCTGCGATATGCGTGCCACCGGAACCACCGGTCCATCCGGGGGCGATCGCGGCGCCGTCGCCCGGACGCGCGGTTTCCCGCGCTCCGGGCGCGTTCCGCGGCCCGGCACCGAGTTTCTCGGCACCCGAACCGTCGAATCCGATGGCCGCGGCCCCGCCGAGGCCCGGCCCCGCACCGGTATCGGACCGGTCTGTCGCCAGCAGGTTGCCGGCACCGATTCCGGACCCGCCCGGGATAACGTGGAAAACACCTGGCAACTGCCCGTCGATGGCACTGCCGGGTAGTTCGATCCGGGCACCGGAGTCGGCGCCGAACCAGCCGAATCCACTCGATTCCGAACCATTCGGCGTGGCGGGATTTCCGGGTCCGGCGTCCGTATTACCGACAGCCCGTACCGAATCCGATCGCGGTCCGAAACCGGTGTCATATATTCCTTTCGGACCGTTATCGGTGCCGTAGTCGGGGAATGTGGCGCTCGCCCGCTGCCCGGGCGCCGCCGTGAGCGAATTGCGCAGTTCGGCAACGGTTTCCGCCTCGGCCGGCGAACCGGACGGACCGCCGGCCGGGAATGCGCCGGGGCCTGCACCGGAACCATCGGATCCCACCACGCCGCCGAGGATCGAATCGCGCAGGCTCGCCGTCAGCTCCGAGTCGAGATCGCCGAGGCCGCCGAGTTCGCCCGCGACCGCTCCCACCGGGAAGGACCCGCCGAATCGGTCGCCACCGAGACCGTCCGCCGCGGTGCCCGGATCCACCACGACCGGGTGGACGGCCGCCGGACCGGCGCCGAACACCGGAGCCCGGCCGGAATCGACGCCGCCGGTACCGAATTCCCCATATCCGGCACCGCCGCCCGGTCCGGCGAGCGCACCCGCGGCCACCGGGTCCCCACCGCCCGCGGCGACGATCGCGGCGAGCTGGGAGCCACCGGTGACCAGCGCGGATTCCGCCACCATCGGAGCCACCGCGGCGATGTCCCCGGGCGTCACCGCGGCCAGCCCGGCGGCACCGAGCGCCGCGGCCGGATCCGCGCAGTATCCGGCCGCGGCCCGCTGATCCCGTAGCAGACCGAGGATGAACTCGAGGATGGCGTTGGGGCTCATCGGACTCCGTCTCCGTCAACGGCGGACCTTCCGGTGATCCGCGGCAGTGAATTGCTTTCACGCTAGGAACATCGGGGACCGTGCCGAATCGGGGCCGCACCCCACGAAAACGGGAGCCCGCACGTTGGGGGTGGAGCAGGGATTAGGGGAATATCCCCGAATTTTCCCGGAGCCGGTAACGCGGGACTCTCAGCAACCGACAAGCGGGTAGGTCGCAGTGACCGTATCGCTAGTCAACCGGCACGTGACGCACATGCACGCGTTTCGAACGACAGGGGTTCTCGAATGACTCAGGGCCTGGCGCTGGGCATCACCGTCGGGGCGTCGAACACCGTCGCCGCGACGACCTCGGCGGGAATCGGCGGAGCGCGGCGGGCCGCCACCCACATCCGGCCCAGCGCACCGGGACCGGCACCCGAATTGTCGGAAAATCTACTATCCCGCGTCGGCGACCCCGTCGACATCCTCACCGAGAACGGTGTTTCGGTCCGGGCCGCCGATCTGGTGGCGGCGCTGATCGGCCGGGTGGTCGACGATTTCGCCCCGGCCGGAACCGTGGTGGGATGTCCGGCCTGGTGGTCGCGGCACACCGTGGCCGCCCAGCGATCCGCGCTGGACTGGGCCGGCCGCCGCGACGTCGCGCTGGTGCCGGAGCCGACCGCGGCGCTGCGCTGGCTGGAACACGAACACGGGGTGGGGACGGACACCCTGGTGGTGTACGACCTGGGCGCCACCGGCGTCACGGTGTCCGTGGTCCGGGGCGGACCACGCGGCGGGCTGCTCGGGGTGCCGATGCGCGCCACCGAGGTCGGCGGCGCCGAATTCGATCTGCTCACGCTGCGTTACGTTCTGGCGAACGCACTCGGCGACGCCGAACTGGACCCCTTCGATCCGGACGTCGAAAGGGAATTGACCACGCTGCGCCGGCGCTGCCGAATTGCGAGAGAAGACCTTTCCGGAAATACCGCCACCATCGTCCCGGTCCGTTTGCCCGGGGTGATAAGCGATGTCCGGGTGGTGCGCGATGAGGTGGAGGACCTGTTCCGGGAACCGTTGCTGGACACCCTCGCCCTGGTGCGAGCGACCCTGCGCCGCGCCGAGGTCGCACCGCGGGAACTGGGCGGCTTCCTGCTCACCGGGGGTGGCGCCGCGATCCCGCTGGTCGCGGAGATCCTCTCCACCGAATTCGGTCTGCCGGTGATGGCCGCCGCCGATCCGGCCCGGACCGCTGCCCGGGGCGCCGCGCTGCTGGCCGTGGATCTGCTCGAGGAATCGACGGAAACCATTGCCACGATGGTGGTCTCGGCCGCGATCACCGAACCCATTCCGGCCGCCCCGACCGCCACCGCACCGGCCGCGCCTGCGCCGCCGGCCGCGCCTGCGCCGCCGGCCGCGCCTGCGCCGCCGGCCACCCCATCCGGCGCGGGCCCGGCGGCGCCCCCGGCAGCCGCGCCCGCGCCGGCACCGGCCCCGATTCCCCGCCCGAACCCCGCCCCGCCGCTACCTCCGCCGGCTCCCGAACCACGGGCCGGGTGGTCGGCCCGGCAGCGGCTGGCGGTGTTCGGCGGTGCGCTGGTGTTCGTCGCGGCGCTGGCCACCGGCACAGTGGCCCTGGGCAGCTCGGGACAATCCTCCGATCCGGCGCCGACCGGCGCCGCGCAGCCGACGACCGCACCGGATGTCCCGATGCCGGCCACGACGCCCACCGCCGCGGCCGCGCCGGGGTCCGAATCCGGCCGACCGGCCGGACGCCATCGCGCGACCACCTCGACCGCCGCGGCGCCGCAGCCGGACACCGCCACCACACCGGATCCGGCGACCGCCCCGCCACCACCGGACGATCCTGGTACGATGCCGGACCTGGCCGGAGATGCGGTGAGTTCGGTACTGCAAGCGCCCGGTGCGGTACTCCCTCGTGTGGGCGGGTGAGGTGCCCATGTCCACGACCATCGCCTTCGCTTCACTGCCGGGCGCACGGGAGATCCTGCGGGAGTTCGACACCGCGTCCTCGCGCCCGCTCGTCCATCTCGTCCGTGGCCGCTGCGGCACCGGTAAATCCACCCTGCTGGCCGCGATCCGGGACCGGCTGCACGCTCGCGGGATCGTCTCCCGGGCCGACGTGCCGATGGACGACGGGCCGGACATCGGCCCCGACGCCGCACCGGCGGCACTGATCGTCGACGACGCCCACACCCTGGAACCGGCAGCGCTGGAACGACTTCGGGCCGTCGTCGAATCCGGCAACCGCACGGTCGTGATCGCCACCCGCCCGCGCCCGCACGATCCGGCGCTGCGCGCGCTGGCCGAGGCCGTGTCGCGCCGCGGCCGGATGCTGGAACTGCGCGCTCTCGGCGCCTCCGACATCGCCCCGTTCGCCCGCGAACTGGGCATGACGGTGCCGCGTTCGGTGACCCAGCACATCCACCGCCAGACCGGCGGCATCCACGGCGGCGTGGTGACCGCCCTGACCGCGGCCTGCGCCGCCCGGCTGGACGCGGGCATCGCCGCCGTCGACGTCGCGGTGACGAATTGGGCTCGGGCACTGCTGGATCGCACCGAACCGGATCTGCTGGAGGTCCTGGTGGTCGCGGCCACCGGCGCGGGCCTGGATCCGGGCGAGCTGACCGAGGTGCTCGGCCTCGAGCACAGCACCGCCTGGGATCTCATCGATCGAGCCCGGGCCGGCGCCCTGGTGACCGACGCGGATCTGCTGCCCGCCCCGGCCGTCGCGCCGCTGCGCACGCTGGTCGGCGACCGGCGTTTCCTCACGGTGCAGCGCCGGCTGCTGGAGGCGCGCCTGGACGCGGGCCTGCTGCGCGACAATACCGCCCTGGTACTGGCGGAATCCGGCGTCCGCGACCCGCGGCTGGCCGAATTCCTCTGTGCGGCAGCGGAGAAGACCGACGACGCGGTGCGGTTTTACCAGGGTGCGGTCGCGGCCGGGGCCGACCCGCAGGTGGTCGCGGTGCGCTGGGCGGAGGCCGCCGCCCGGGCCGGTGACGGTGACACCGCGCTGCGGCTGGCGGAGCCGGTGCTCGCCCGCCCCGGCGTCTCCGATGTGGATCTGGCTGCGGCCGTGCGCATCTGCGCCGGAGTGTGGATCCGGCGCGGGCTGGTGCAGCGCGCCGCGCAACTCTACGCCTGGCTGGGGGCGCACCGGGTGGGCGCGGACTGGGCTGTCGGCGCGACCGTGCAGTATCTGGCCGGTGAGGTGGAGGCCGCGGCCGCGTTGTCGGCCACCGCGGATCGCTGGCCACCGACCGCCGCCACCGCACGCGCCGCATCGATCGTCACGGCACTGAGCCGTTCGGTCGGCGCCGCGGCGCCGGTCGTCGCGGCGGTGCCCGAGGCGGGCGCGGGCCGCTCCGCCACGGCCGATTCCCGCCCGGACGCCGCGGCGGCCATCCCGCTGGTGGCGGCGGCCGGACCGCCGTCGCTGGCGGCGGCGG
>NZ_JAIUCZ020000017.1 GCF_020176955.2 Nocardia sp. alder85J | reverse complement strand
GGATGACGTTGCGGACTGCATTCACCGAGAAGCTCGGCGTTCGATATCCCATCGTGTCGGCCCCGATGGGCGGCGAGGCCGGCGGGGCGCTGGCCGCGGCAGTGTCCGAAGGCGGCGGCCTGGGCATGATCGGCGCCGGTCGCGGTGACCGCGAATGGCTTCGCCGCGAGGCCGGGATCGCGCGGGCCGCCACCGAGAAATCCTGGGGCATCGGCTATCTCACCTGGGCCGTCACCGAGGACGCCATTGCCGACGCGCTGTCCTACGAGCCTGCCGCGCTGATGCTGTCGTTCGGCGATCCGACCCCGTACGCCCGCCTGGTCCAGGATGCGGGCACACTGCTGATATTGCAGGTGACAGACGGAGAGGAGGCCCGGCGAGCCGTCGACCTCGGTGCCGACGTGATCGTGGCCCAGGGCGGTGACGCCGGCGGGCACAGCGGCGAGAACGCCATCGGCACCATGTCTTTCGTGCCCACGGTCGTCGACATCGCCGGATCGGTTCCGGTGCTCGCGGCAGGAGGGATCGGAGACGGCCGCGGCCTGGCGGCCGCGCTGGCGCTCGGCGCGGCCGGCGCGCTGATCGGTACCCGCTTCCAGGCCAGCCCCGAGACGCTGATCTCGGACGAGATCGGTAAGGCGCTGGTAGCCGCCGACGGCGAACAGACCGAGGTGAACCGCACGCTCGACATCGCCCGCAACGCCCCGTGGCCCGCGAACTATCCGGCCCGCACCCTCCGCAATGCCTTCCTCGACCGCTGGCGGCACCGTGACGACGAATTGCGCAGCACCCCGGCCGCATTGCGTGAGTACGAGGAGGCCGCGGCCCGCGGTGACCTCTCGGCTGTCCCGGTCTGGGCCGGGCAGGCGGTCGGCCTGGTCACCAGCATCGAACCGGCAGCGGAGATCGTGGCCACCCTCGTCGCCGAGGCCGAGCGGGCACTGGCTCGGATCGGCCACTGAGACCGCCACCGTCGGCAACGGCGGGCGGTCCCTGCTTGGGCTCGACAGCTGTGACGCGCACCGCTGCCGGCGTCGCCCGCGCCGCTGTCGGCGCAAGCGAGAGGTAGGCTGCCAGTGGACCGTGACTGGCGCCTGTGGATGGAATCGACCATCGGGAAGCGGTCCCGAATGCTTGCCGCGCGCCTGGGCCTTCACCGATTGGGAGGCTCGAATATGTCCGAATCCACGGCATTCCGCTCCGGTCTGGATATCGTGCGCGCGGTCGAACCGCGTATCGCCGAGGCGATCGCGCAAGAACTCACCGATCAGCGCGAATCGCTGAAACTGATCGCCAGCGAGAACTACGCATCCCCGGCGGTGCTGCTGGCCATGGGGAACTGGTTGTCCGACAAGTACGCCGAGGGCACCGTCGGGCGGCGGTTCTATGCGGGCTGCCGCAATGTCGACACCGTCGAGTCCATCGCGGCCGAGCACGCGCGGGAGCTGTTCGGCGCGGAACATGCCTATGCGCAGCCGCATTCGGGTATCGACGCGAATCTGGTGGCCTTCTGGGCGGTGCTGGCGCAGCGGGTGGAGGTGCCGGCGCTGGAGCGTGCCGGGGTGCGGCAGGTCAACGATCTCACCGAGGCCGACTGGGCGGCGCTGCGGCGCGAGCTGGGTAATCAGCGCATGCTCGGCATGTCCCTGGACGCCGGTGGGCACCTCACCCACGGTTTCCGGCCCAACATCTCCGGGAAGATGTTCGATCAGCGCAGTTACGGAACCGATCCGGACACCGGGCTGCTCGACTACGCGGCGGTGCGGGCGACCGCGAAGGAATTCCGGCCGATGATCCTGGTGGCAGGCTATTCCGCGTATCCGCGACGCGTCGATTTCGCGGCGATGCGCGAGATCGCCGACGAGGTGGGCGCCACGCTGATGGTCGACATGGCCCATTTCGCGGGTCTGGTCGCCGGAAAGGTGTTCACCGGCAACGAGGATCCGGTGCCGCACGCGCACATCGTCACCAGTACGACGCACAAATCGCTGCGCGGGCCGCGCGGTGGTCTGGTGCTGTGCGATTCCACGCTGGCCGATCAGGTGGACCGTGGCTGCCCGATGGTGCTCGGCGGTCCACTGCCGCATGTGATGGCGGCCAAGGCGGTCGCGCTGGCGGAGGCTCGGGCCCCGCAGTTCCAGGACTACGCACAGCGGGTGGTCGACAACGCCCGTGCGCTGGCCGAGGGATTGCTGCGGCGCGGCGCCCGTCTGGTCACCGGCGGCACCGACAACCATCTGGTGCTGATCGACGTCTCCGGGTACGGGCTCACCGGCCGCCAGGCCGAATCCGCCTTGCTGGAGGCGGGAATCGTGACGAACCGCAACGCGATTCCGCGCGATCCGAACGGCGCCTGGTACACCTCGGGCATTCGGATCGGCACCCCGGCGCTGACCACTCGCGGTGTCGACGCGGCCGGTATGGACGAGATCGCCGGCCTCCTCGATATCGTGCTGCGGGCCACCACCCCCACCGGTAAGGCTCGCTACACGCTGGCCGACGGCGTCGCCGAGAGCGTCCGGGCCCGTTCGGCCGATCTGCTCGCCCGTCACCCGCTGTACCCGGGTCTGGAGCTGCAATAGTCCTCCGCGCCGGGTGATTTCGAACCGGCGTCGCCGTACGTCTCGGGCCCCGGCCGGCGGGTGGCGGAAGTCGGCGGGGCCTGGATCATGTTGTGCGACTGCTGAAACGCCGCCGCCTCGGCTGTTCCCAGTGCCGGGAACGGCCGGGGCGGCCGTGTTGACTCGATGTCGTTGCCGTGCCTGGATGCAGCGGAGGAACGATGGCCAGTGGTCGGGTGTGCGTCGTCTATCACTACTATGAGGCCGATTCGACGTATCGGGAGAACCTGCTTCATTTTCTGGTGTTCGGAATCGTGCCGGAGGTCGAATATTTCATCGTCATCGCCGGGTCCGTGACGCCGGAACTTCCGCAGGCGCCGAACATTCACTATGTCTTCGCGCCGAATGTCAATCGCGACTACGGCGGGTATTCGTTCGCACTGAAGCGGGTCGTCCCGGTCGGCCGGTACGACCACTTCGTCTTCGTGAACTCCTCGGTGCGCGGTCCGTATCTGCGCGCAGCCGACGGCAGGCCCTGGTACGAGGCACTGCTGGGGCTGATCCGCGACGACGTGGCGCTGGCGGGCGCGACGATCAACATCCTGCCGCCGACCTCGTGGTTCGCCCGGACGTTCGTCGAACGGCACGGCGGACCGCCGCGTTGTTCCCATGTGCAGTCGATGGTTTTCGCGTTGCCCCGGGCGCGTTTGATCGAACTGCTGGCGGCCGGATTCTTCGACGCCGGCGGGGTTCCCGTCGACAGGGCGACTCTGATCGTGGACTACGAGATCCTGTTGTCCCAGCGCCTGATCCGGGACGGCTGGAATATCCGTTGCCTGCTCCCGGAATACAACACGGTCGACTACCGGCGGCACCATGCCGACGTCAATCCGACGTCGGCCGAGGGCGATCCGTGTATGCCGGATGCCTATTTCGGCCGTACCATTCATCCCTTCGAGTCGATGTTCGTGAAGACCAACCGGAACATCTATCCGCCCGGGTACCTCGCCGGGGTCACCCGCGCCATGGTCGCGGTTCGTTCACTGCTGGGTCCCCGGCCGTGGAGCGACTCGCTCACCGGCTATGTCGAGGACACGATGAGGCAGGTCGGCTCCAGCCTGGTGTGACGGCTGCGCTCGCGATCAGGTGGCGCGGCCACCGGGTCGGCCGAGGGCGAGGTCGACGGCCGCGCGCGGGGTCGGCGCGACGAGCGCGGCCTCGACCGGTGTGCCGGTGGCGTCGAGGATCGACCAGCCGCCCAGCGACACCACCGGCAGCTCGCGGTGCCGGGCCAGCGCGAGTTCCGAGAGGGTGCCCCAGGAGCCGCCGATCACGATCACCGCGTCGGCCGAGGCCACCAGGACGGCGTTGCGGGCCTCACCCAGATTCGTGTACACGACGGCGGACAGGCCCGGGCACACCGCGCCGCGGTCCGCGTCCGGCCGGATGCCGACCACGAATCCGCCTGCGCCGGAAGCCCCTTCGGCGACCGCCGCCATCACGCCGGCGCCACCGCCGCAGAACACCACCGCCCCCGCCTCGGCCAGCAGCCGGCCGACCTCCCGGGCCCGGTCGGACTCCGCCGCCGTGCAGTCGCGGGGGCCGCAGACCGCGATCTGGGGCCGGGACGGTGCGAGGTCGGGCGTTGCGGTGGGCACGGCGGTCATGCTAGCGGTGGCGGCGTTGCGACCCCGGTGCCGGATCTGCGGGTAATCTCGGAGAATGCCGGGTGTCGAGGGCGTGCTGTACGACATCGATGGAGTGCTGGTGACCTCCTGGCGGGAGATCCCCGGTGCCGCGGCGGCCGTGCGCCGCATTCGTGCCGCCGGGCTGCGGCGGGCATTTCTCACCAACACCACCTCGGTCACCTGCGCGCAGATCGCGGCACGGCTCAATGCCGCCGGTATCGAGGTCGATACCGACGAGATCGTCACCGCGGCGCGGCTGACCGCCGCCTATCTGCGGCGGCAGCACCCCGGGGCGCGGGTCTGGGTGCTCAACCACGGGGATGTCGACGCCGATCTGATCGGTGTCCCGCGCGACGACGAGCATCCGGAGGTGGTGGTACTCGGCGGCGCCGGCGCCGAATTCACGCATCGCGCACTGAGCCGGGTGGTGGAGTTGATGCTGGCCGGGATTCCGGTGGTGGCCATGCAGGGCGGCACGACCTGGGCGACCGACGACGGGCTGCGCATCGACACCGGCGTCTATCTGCCCGGCCTGGAGACCGCGGGCCGGGCGCGAATCACGGTGGTGGGCAAGCCCTCCGGCACCGGCTTCCGTACCTGTGCGGAGTTGATCGGCAGCCTGCCCGCGAACATCGTGATGGTCGGTGACGATCTGTACTCGGATATCCTTGCGGCACAACGGATCGGGATGATCGGTGTGCTGGTGCGCACCGGTAAGTTCCGGTCGGCGGTGCTGGCGGGCACGCCGCGGCCGCCGGATCATGTCGTGGACTCGGTGTCCGATCTACCGGAGGTGCTGGCGGGCATGGCGGGCGGGTTCGCGTAAAGACGAATCGCGGAAATTAGTCTATGAAATTCCTCTCAATCAAAGTTCCGGTCCGGTGATGAAGTCTCGGATGCCGGCCGATCCGTCGCAGTGTCGCCGATCGCGCGCGCAATGTCGTGCGATTAAAAACTATGAGAATTATTAAAAAACGTCTTCCCCTGTTGCGGCGGTACAAGTAGGGTGTGCGTGGCTAATAGTTGGTGATCGCCGATGTTCGGGCGATAGCGAGAGAGAAGTACGTAATGGATGCAATCATCAGCCTGCTCACCCTTGCTGCCAACTTGGTGACCGCACTGGGTACGGGCTCGTCCGCGTTAGGTTAAGGCATGCAGCCAACTTTCGGCTAATGTGAAGTGCCACGAAGCTGGAAAGGAAGACCCCGATCCCTGACAACCGGATCGGGGCTTTCGGTATTGTCTGGCGCAATGTCACAGGAAACGAACGCGGGCAGGATGTACGCCGGGCAGCCCGTAGAAGACCGGCAGCGGCAGCGACGTGCGCGTTTTCTGGAGTCCGGTCTCACGGTGTTCGCGCGCGACGGCTATGCCAACAGCTCGGTCGGAGCCATCTGCAAAGACGCCGGACTCTCCTCGCGGCAGTTCTACGAGGAGTTCACCGGCCGGGAATCGTTACTGCTCGAGCTCTACGAGCAGATCGACAGGGAGTCAAGGGAATCGGTGGCGGCGGCGCTGGCCGCCCACGCGGACGACTCCGCGGTCGAGACCATCGATGCGGCCGTGCGCGCCTATATCGAGTCGATCGGCCGGGATCCGCGCAAGGCCCGGGTGGCGCTGGTGGAGGTGGTGGGCGCGGGGCCCAAGGTGGAGAAGTTCCGGATCGAATTGCGCCGCGCCTGGGGGTCTTTGCTGGCCAGTGCCGCCGAGGATGCGGCGCTGCACGGTGAGATCCCTTCCGGCGACTACGAGATGCGCTCGCTGGCCATCATCGGGGCGGTGAACTACGTTGTCGACGCCTGGAGCGGGTCGGATCCGCGGCCGGCGCTGACGGACATGATCACGGTGCTGCGCCGGGTGATAATCGGCGCGGTGAGTGCCTGAGCGCGACCCGGCCTCGTGATTCGATAGCATCACGGCGTGGAATCGGCGGGAACGACGGCACCGAGTTTCGTTCTGTGCGGGGACAATCCGCTGGTCCATCAGCTGGCAGTGCTGTTGCTGGACCGGTTCCGCGATGCCACGGTCACCGCCGTGCTGCCCGGCCCGGACCACGACTGGGTGGCGCCGTTGCGGGTACTGGACCGGGTTCGTGTCCTCTTCGCGGTTCGGCCGGACGAGGCCACGTTGCGGGCCGCGGGGATTGCCGATGCGTATGCTCTGGCGTTGCTGGACAACGGCGACGTCGAGAATTTCCACGCCGCGCTGCGGGCGCACGAGATGAATCCGCGGATTCGGCTGGTGATTCGAATGTTCAACACGGGTCTGGGATTTCGAATCCGAACGTTGTTCGCCGATTGTGTGGTGCTGTCCATCTCGGAAATGGCCGCACCGTCGTTCATCGCCGCGGCGCTCGGGGAACGGGCGCTGACATATCTGCGGCTCGGTGAGCGCACGCTCTATGTCACCGAATCCGGTACGGAGTCGGCGCATCCGGTGATTTGCGGGGTGCGGGAGGGCCCCGCGGGTGTCGAACTGGTCGCGCCGGGTGAATCGGCGGACCGGACACTGGTACTCGCGACCCGGGAGCCGTATTCGCCGGGCCGGCGCCACCGCTGGCTCGGAACCTTCCGTTATCTGATGCGCAACAGCCTGATTCGGGTGCTGCTGGTGCTGCTGGCCCTGATCGTGCTGGGATGCTGTCTGCTGGCGGCCACCGGAACCGATTGGGGCGCGGCCGCATACGAGACGCTGCTGGACGCGGCGGGCGCCGCGGGTTCGGAGCCGGAGAAGAAGCCGCTGTTCAAGGTGCTGCAACTGTCGATCATCTTCACCGGGCTGGCGATGACCCCGGTGGTGACGGCGCTGGTCGTGGGTGGGGTGCTGCGTGCCCAGCTGACCGCCTCCGCCCGGCCCGATCCGGCCCGCTACGAGAACCACGTGGTGGTGGCCGGTTTGGGCAATGTCGGGATGCGCGTGGTCGAGCAGCTCAGCGATCTGGGGGTGCGGGTGGTCGGCCTGGACCACGACGAGAACGCGCGCGGCATCACGCTGGCCCGTTCGCTGGGTGTGCCCGTGCTGATCGGCCAGGCGACCTGGGAGGACACCCTGCACGCGGCCGGGGTGGCGCGGGCCCGCGCTCTGGTGCTGGCCACCAGCAGCGATGCGGTGAATCTGGAGGCCGCCATGCTGGGCCAGTCCTATCGCGAGGACCTGCGGGTGGTGCTGCGGTTGTCCGACGACGACCTCGCCGAGCGGGTGCAGCGCAGCCTGCGGAAGGCGGTGGTCCGCAGCGTGTTCCAGCTGGCCGCTCCCGGATTCGTGGCGGCGCTGGTGGAGAGCCGCGTGATCGCCACGCTGTCGGTCAACCAGACCACGCTGCTGGTCGCCGAACTGCCGGTGCAGCCCGGATCGACGCTGGCGGGTGAATCGGTCACCGCCGCCGACCTTCCCGGCCGCACCCGGCTGCTGGCCGTGCAACGCGCGATCGGTGCGGAACCGGCCTGGCAGCCCGGCCCGGACACCGTCCTCGCCCCCGGTAACCGCCTCGTCGCGATCGCCACCCGCGCGGGCCTGGACGAACTGTCGGCCCGCTGCGCGGCACCCTCGGCGGCGCACACCGAGTGATCGTGTCGCGTGCGATGGTTCCCCGGCCGGGGCCGGTAGCGTGACCGCGCATGGAAACTGTCCCGATCCAGTTGCCGGACGGGAGCACCGTTCCGGTGCGGATGCTGCCCGCGCGGGGGCCGCATCGGCATCCGATCACCGTGGACACGCCGCGGGCGGTGATCGTGATCGTTCCCGGGCTCGGGGTACCGGGGGTGTACTACAGCGATTTCGCGCGGGAGCTGGCCGGTCGCGGATTCGACGTCGCCATCGGGGAATTGCGCGGTAACGGGGACAGCACGCCCGCGGCGGGGCCGTCCAGCGCCTACGGGTATCAGGAACTGGTCGCGGTGGACTTTCCCGCCGTGTTCCAGGCGATCCGGGACCGGTTCCCGGCGAGTACGCCGATTCTGCTGGGGCACAGTCTCGGTGGTCAGCTCGGGGTGATGTACGCGGCCCGGATCCGCGGGCGGCTCGGCGGGCTGATCCTGGTCGCCTCGGGCACCCCGCATCATCGTGGCTACCGCGGGCTCGCGGGTCCGGGAATGGCGGTCGGCCCGGCGGTGGTGTCGCTGGCGGCCACCCTCTTCGGTTACTGGCCGGGCGATCGGATCACCGCCGGTGGGTTCGGGCGGCAGTCGAAGGTGCTGATCTCGGACTGGGCCCGGTTGGCGCGCACCGGGCGATTCGTCCCCGTCGACGCGGATATCGACTACGAGGAGCGGATCGGGCGGCTGACCCTGCCGGTGCTGTCGATCACGCTGCGCGGTGACGAGCTCACCCCGCGTGGCTCCGCCGACCAGCTGCTGGCGAAGCTGCCCCGGGCGCGGGTGGTGCGGTGGCACAACCCGGAACGCCTGGGGCACAACGGCTGGATCACCGCTCCCGGGTCGACCGCCGACCGGATCGAGACCTGGGTGCGCGACCTGTAGGCGGTCCCACAGGTCGCGCCGCCTCAGCGGGCCGGATCGTCCAGCAGCATCTGGGTGAAGAATTCGTAGATCAGGGCCGCCTGGAACGCCATCTGCTTGTTGTCGGCCGCGCCGCCGTGGCCGCCTTCGATGTTCTCGTGGTACCAGATGGTGTGGCCCTGTTCCTCCAGCAGCGCGGCCATCTTCCGGGCGTGGCCGGGGTGGACGCGGTCGTCGCGGGTGGAGGTGGTGAACAGGATCGGCGGGTAGGCCCGGTCCGGATCGGTGTTCTGGTAGGGGGAGTACTTGCTGATGTATTCCCACTCCTCCGGCTTGTCCGGGTCGCCGTATTCGGCGATCCACGAGGCGCCGGCCAGCAGCAGGTGGTAGCGCTTCATGTCCAGCAGCGGCACCTGGCACACGATGGCGCCGAACAATTCCGGATAGCGGGTGAGCATGACGCCCATCAGCAGGCCGCCGTTGCTGCCGCCCACCGCGCCCAGCTGCGAAGCCGTGGTGATGTCGCGGCCGACCAGATCCTTCGCGATCGCGGAGAAATCCTCGTAGACGCGATGGCGCTCGGCCTTCTGCGCCTGGGTGTGCCACTGCGGGCCGTATTCGCCGCCGCCGCGGATGTTCGTCATGACCCAGGTGCCGCCGCGTTCCAGCCAGCCCATGCCCGACGCGCCGCTGTAGGCGGGGGTGCGGGAGACCTCGAAGCCGCCGTAGCCGGACATCACGGTCGGGCCGGGGGTGCCGATCCGGTCGCGGTGCCGGATCACGAAGTACGGCACCTGGGTGCCGTCGTCGGAGGTGGCGAAGAACTGCTCGGTGACGATGCCCCCGGCGTCGAAGAAGCCCGGCTCCTGCTTCAGCGGGGTGGTGGCGCCGCCGACCGAGCTGGCCAGGAGCGTGCCCGGGGTGGTGAATCCGCTGGAGACCAGCATGAATTCGTCGCCGCCCTCGAGCGGGTCGAGGTTCATGACGCTGGTGGTGGCCATCGGCGGGGCGTCGGCGAGCGGCTTGCGCTCCCAGTCGCCCGGGGTGACGACGTACAGCTTGGTCTGCACGTCCTCGAGGGTGATGAGCACCAGGTAGTGCTCGGTCCAGCCGTAGCCGTGCAGCGAGGTGTGCGCGTCGGGGGTGAACACCACGTCGAAATCGCGTGCGCCGGTGAGGAATCGCTCGAGGTCGATGGCCAGCAGCGCGCCCGCGGGGTAGGTGGCGCCGTCCGGCTCCGGTGTCCACTCGGTCTTGAGCCGCACCAGCATCCAGTCCTTGTACCAGGATTCCGAAGCGTCGCTGGGCACGTCGATGAACCGGAGGGTGCCGTCGTCCTCGAGCAGGTGGACCTCTTCGTTGAAGAAGTCGGTGGCGCGGGCGACGTAGTGCCGTTCGTAGCCGGGGGTGCGGTCGTAGCCGGCGGAGACCATCACATCGCCGGACTCGCCCTCGAACACCGTCTCGGCCTGCTCCAGCGGGGTGCCGCGGCGCCAGCGTTTGACGATCCGGGGATAGCCGGAGTCGGTGAGTGAGCCGGGGCCGAAATCGGTTCCGACATAGACGTTGTCGGCGTCGATCCAGTGCAGCTGGGATTTCGCCTCCGGCAGCAGGAAGCCGTCGGCGTCCGGGTGCTCCGGGCTCGCCGGCTCCCGGAACTGCTTGGTGGCCATGTCGAATTCGCGCACCACCTTGGCGTCGGCGCCGCCGCGGGACAGGCTGATCAGGGCCAGCGACTGTTCCGGGCGCAGCACCGCCGCGCCGCCCCACACCCAGTTCTCGTCCTCGGCGGCGGCCAGGGTGTCGAGATCGATGAGCACCTCCCACGCCGGGTCGGTGGTGGCGTACTCCTCGAAGGTGGTGCGCCGCCACAGCCCCTTGGGGTGTTCGGCGTCACGCCAGAAGTTGTACAGCCAACTGCCGCGGCGGGTCGGATAGGCGATGCGGGTATCGGTGTCGAGCATGTCGAGGATGCGGTGCTCCAGGCCGGAGAACCGGTCCGAGGTGGCGAAACGCTCGTCCACCACCTCGTTGTGGGCGCGGGCCCAGTCCAGGGCACGGTCCCCGGTCACCTCCTCGAGCCAGAGATACGGATCGGTCTGTTGCGCGTCGACGCCGGTCATGCCTGCCATTGTGGCCGACGGGGGCGACAGTGGTGACGTGTCCACCGACCCGGTTTCCGGGACGGGGTGTGTAAGGGAGGTTGGCTGTATGTCCGATCCGTGCCGGGGCTAGGCTCTTTGCCGTGACTTCCCACTACGATGTCGTCGTTCTCGGCGCTGGTCCCGGCGGTTACGTCGCCGCGATCCGCGCAGCTCAGCTCGGCCTGCGAACAGCGATCGTCGAGCAGAAATACTGGGGCGGCGTGTGCCTGAACGTCGGGTGCATTCCGTCCAAGGCCCTGCTCCGCAACGCGGAACTGGCACACATCTTCACCAAGGAAGCGAAGACGTTCGGCATCTCCGGGGAGGCGAGCTTCGATTTCGGCGCCGCGTTCGACCGCAGCCGCAAGGTCGCCGACGGCCGCGTCAAGGGCGTCCACTTCCTGATGAAGAAGAACAAGATCGACGAGCTCGACGGGAAGGGCACCTTCGTCGATCCGCACACCCTCTCGGTCGCCCTGAGCAACGGCGGCACCGAAACGGTCACCTTCGACAATGTGATCATCTCCACCGGCACGATCACCAAGCTGCTGCCGGGCACCTCGCTGTCGCAGAACGTGGTCACCTACGAGGAGCAGATCCTCACCCGGGAACTGCCGGGCTCGATCCTCATCGTGGGCGCGGGCGCGATCGGCATGGAGTTCGCCTACGTCCTCAAGAACTATGGCGTGGACGTGCGGATCGTGGAATTCCTCGACCGCGCGCTGCCGAACGAGGACGCCGACGTCTCCAAGGAGATCACCAAGGCGTACAAGAAGCTGGGAATCACGATCTCCACCGGCGCCGCGGTGCAGTCCATCGAGGACAACGGCACCAAGGTCACCGTCAGCATCAAGGACAACAAGTCCGGCAACGTCGAGACGGTCACCGTCGACAAGGTGTTGCAGGCCGTCGGCTTCGCGCCGCGGGTGGAGGGCTACGGCCTGGAGAACACCGGCGTGCAGCTCACCGAGCGTGGCGCCATCGCGATCGACGACTACATGCGCACCAATGTGCCGCACATCTTCGCCATCGGCGATGTCACCGCGAAGTTGCAGCTGGCGCACGTCGCCGAGGCGCAGGGCGTGGTGGCCGCCGAGAGTATCGCGGGCGCCGAGACCCTGGCGCTGGGTGACTACCGGATGATGCCGCGCGCCACCTTCTGCCAGCCGCAGGTCGCGAGCTTCGGTCTCACCGAGGAGCAGGCCCGCAACGAGGGCTACGACGTCAAGGTCGCCACCTTCCCGTTCACCGCCAACGGCAAGGCCCACGGCCTCGGCGACCCCACCGGTTTCGTGAAGCTGATCGCGGACAAGAAGTACGGCGAGCTGCTCGGCGGCCACCTGATCGGTCCCGATGTCTCGGAACTGCTGCCCGAGCTGACCCTGGCCCAGAAGTGGGACCTGACGGTCAACGAGCTGGCCCGCAATGTGCACACCCACCCGACGCTGAGCGAGGCGTTGCAGGAGGCCATCCACGGTCTGGCCGGGCACATGATCAACTTCTGAGTGTTCGTACGACGATGCCCCCGGGACGATCCCGGGGGCATCGTCGTCTCCGTCGGTACCCGTTGTGCGGCAACGGAATTCCCGGGCATGATGGTGCCACCATGGCCGGATCGGGCGGTCAGGCCGGGTCCACGGTCGCCTCGATACGCAGGATCCGGTCGTCGGCGATGGTGAGGACCAGCACCGCGAACAGCCGGCGGTCGCGGTAGGCCAGTACCGCCGGGCGGTCGTCGTGCGGGTGGGTCACCATGGTGACGTCCGGGCCGTAGAACGGCAGCAGGTTGGTGGCGACCTCGTGCGGGCCGTGGCTGAGCACGGGTTCCAGGCCCAGGGCGGCCGCGAAGGAGGCACGACCCCAGGCGTCGGGGTGCAGGACGGCGACCAGCGCGTCCAGGTCGCCGCCCGTGCAGGCGGCGATGAATCGTTCGGTGACGGCCCGGTGTTGTTCCGCGGCAACGGCTTTCGGCAATCGATCGGCATCCGAGATCTTGCCGCGGGCCCGCCTGGCCAGCTGCCGGCAGGTACCGGCGGGACGACCGAGGGTGTCGGCGATGAGCTCGAACGGCTGCCCGAACACGTCGTGCAGGATGAAGGCCACCCGCTCGGGTGGGCTCAGCCGCTGCAACAGCACCAGCAGAGCGAGTTGTACCTCGTCGTCGAGGGTGACCCGGTCCGCCGGATCCGGCACAGGCATGGGCAGCAGCGGATCGGCGTCGACGAGATCGGCCGGGGCCGAAGGTTTCTCGTGCCGATGCCAGGCGCTGCGCAGCTGATCCAGGCACAGCCGGCCGGTCACCACGGTCAGCCAGGCGCGCTCGTCCTCGACATCGCGCGCCGGCGACAGCCGGGTGAACGCCTCCTGCACCGCATCCTCGGCCGCCCCGATATCGCCGAGGATGCGGAAGGCCAGATCCACCAGGTGCATCCGGTGGGCTCGCCAGGTGTCGGTGAATTCCCGAGACATCTCCATATGGTTCCGGACGAGACGGCGGGCCGGAAAGTTACCGCGCGTGCCGGGCGGGGACATCGTCGTCGGCAAGCACGGAAAACCGGATGCCTGGGCTGGCCGGGGGATTCGAGCGCCACCGCAGGCGGGCATCCTGTACCGGCGACGGTAACTTTCGTGGTGGTCGTTCTCGTCCTGAGTACATGACCAACTCCACGCGCATCCGATGGATGTCCCTGCCCGCACTCCTCGTCGCGGCGCTGACGGCCCTCACGACCGGCCCCGCGGCCGCCGATACCGATCCCGCCGCACCGTTCCTCGGCGTCTGGAACTACGACCAGCCCGACCGGACCACCATGACGAACATCGCCACCATGGACATCGCCGGATTCCCGCCCACATTCCCGCAGATCGGGACCGTGGTCTTCAGTCATGGCGACAACGGCGAGATCCTCGGCCACACCGACCAGGGCTGCACCTGGCGTTTCCGGATCGACGGCGCGGCAATGGAATTGGCCGCCACCGACCAGATCTGTTTCAACCACATCATCGGCTCCGAATACAACATCGACCGCTGGCGCGTCGAGACCGACGGCGACCACGAACGAGAAACTCTGCACGCCAACAGTTATCAAGGTGGCGCGACCTTCTCCTTCGATCTGGCCGACGGCCGCCGCACGCGTGCGGACGCGGGCCGCCGCGCCGACACCGTGCGCGCCTTCACCGGCACCTGGCAGTTCGACCCGGCCGACCCGGCCACACTGATCAACCTGGCGCTGGTGACCGGCGCCGTACCGGTCCCGGTGCCGACTCCGGTCACCGGATCGGTCGAATACCGGCCGGGCCCGGGTGACACGATCGTCGCCCGCACCGCCGACGGCTGCGACTGGACCCTCGACACCCATGGCAACACCGCCGAACTCGCTCCGGGAACCCCATCGTGTGGCGGCGTCACCCGTACTTTCTGGTCGGTGGCCGCCGATGGCGACCGGCAGACGACGATCATGGCGGGGGTGCGGGCCGACGGTTCGCACTTCTCGCTCACCACCGGGGAGCTGACCCGGCAGCCGTGACGACTCAACTGACGCGCGCCTGTGGTTTTCGGCCTTTATCGGACGCCGGTCGTCCCGAACCGACGCGGTGACACCACTCAGGCCACCCGCGGCAGCCTTCGCCTCGACCTCTGTCGGATCGCTGCCGTTCCTCCGCAGCAATGCGACCAGCGCCGCCGTTTCCACAGCCCTCCCATCAGGTACTCCGTTGCCCGCGTGGCTCGGTCAGTCGCGGTGGTAGGCGGCCTGGGCTGCGCGCACGGTGTCCATGTTGGCTTCCAGGACGTGGATCAGTTCGCCGAGGCGCTGGGCCACTTCGGTGCCGAGGGGGGTCAAGGTGTATTCGACGTGCGGGGGGATGGCCTGCTGGACCTCGCGGTGGACCAGGCCGTCGCGTTCCAGGGTTTGCAGGGTTTGGGAGAGCATGCGCTCGCTGACGCCGTCGACGCGGCGGCGCAGGGCGCTGAAGCGGTACGGGCCCTCCAGCAGGGCGACCAGGGCGAGGGTGCCCCAGCGGCTCGCGACGTTCTGGAGGACGGGGCGGGAGGTGCAGTTGCGGGCGAAGACGTCGGCCTCCAGCCCCGGGTCGGCGTCCTCCGCCGCGGTGGTCTGCTGGATGTCCATGTGATTCAGGCTACCTATTTGCTGGGTTCTGTAGGAATATGCGGTACTAACAAATAGTTAGTGCATTGTGTTTCGTACGTAGATCCTGGAGGTAGACATGACCATCGCCGTCACCGGGGCCAGTGGGCAGCTGGGCCGTCTCGCTGTCGAGGCGCTGCTGCGCCGGGAGGCCGGGCCGATCGTCGCGATCGTGCGTGATCCGGCCAAGGTAACCGATCTGGCCGCGCGTGGGGTCGAGGTCCGGCGGGCCGACTACGACGACGTCGCCTCCCTGGATGCGGCGCTGGTGGGGGTGCGGCGGCTGCTGCTGGTCTCCGGTAGTGAGCCGGGCAAGCGGATTCCGCAGCACACCAACGTGATTCGGGCCGCCGAGCGAGCGGGGGTGGAGCTGCTGGCCTATACGAGTATTCCGCGGGCCACGCAGACCCCGATGCTGCTGGCCGCCGAGCATCGCGGCACCGAGGAGGTGCTCGCCGGGTCGAGTGTGCCGTATGTGCTGCTGCGCAACGGCTGGTACTGGGAGAACTATCTGCGCGGGCTGGCGCCGGCGTTGCAGGCCGGGGTGCTGTACGGCGCCTCGGGGGACGGGCGGGTGGCCGGGGCCGCTCGCGCCGACTACGCCGAGGCCGCCGCGGTGGTGCTGAGCACCGACGGTCATGCCGGGGCGGTCTACGAACTCGGTGGGGACGAGCGTCTCACGCTCACCGAGTTGGCCGGTGTCATCTCGGCGGTGTCGGGTACCGCCGTGCGGTATCAGGACGTGTCCGCCGCGGACTATGCCGAGGCGCTCGAAAAGGCCGGCATCCCGGGTGGTTTCGCACAGATCCTGGCCGATTCCGAGACCGGTGCGAGCAACGGCTGGCTCGACGTCACCAGCGGTGATCTGCACACGTTGAACGGCCGGCCGTCGACGCCGGTCGCGGACGTTTTCCGCGCGGCCCTCGCCGGATAGCGGGCCCGACCGATCCGGCCGGACGCTCTCGGCATCGAGGTCCGGCCGGATCGGTGGTGGCAGTGCATGTCTCGCCGAGGGCTCGGCTCGGTGGGCCGGGATCGGTTGCGGTCGAGCCACTCCGGCCGGACGCGGTCCGGCGGCTGGGCTCGCAGGTCGCGCGGCACCGGTCATCGTGTCGCGGATGCGAATCGCGCGCGGCCCGGTGCACTTCGGCTGGTGGTGGCGCGAGTGCGAATCCGGTGCGGCCCGGCGCATGTCGACCGGTGGTTGCGGTGCCGGTGGGAATCAGGCCGGGTCCGAGAATGATTCGGCCGGCGTCTGGATGCCGATGCGGAGGATGCCGAGCAGGCGGTCGATCTGGTCGGCGTCGGCGGCGGCGTGGCCGATGCCGCTGGCGGCGGCGATGACGTCGGCGATATCGATCTCGGGGCGGACCGCGCCCGCCTGCCGGGTGCGGGTGAGCAGGGTGGTGGCGGTGGTGCGCATGGTGTCGTGCCACCGGTGGTAGAGGGCGTTGCGCTCGCCGCCGGTGTCGTCGGGGATGGCGAGGGGGAGTTCGCGTTTCGTGGCGACGTGGGTGACGAAGGCGCGCAGCCAGCGGAACAGTGCGTCGGCGGGCGGGGTGTCGCTGTGCAGCAGGGTTTCTCCCAGCTCGGCCAGGGCGGTGACCTCGTCGGCGTAGACGGCGATGACCAGTTCGCGGCGGGTGGGGAAGTGCCGGTACATGGTGGCGTTGCCGACGCCCGCGCGGCGGGCGATCTCGTCCAGGGGTGCGGTCACGCCGAGTTCGGCGAAGACCTCCTTGGCCGCGGCCAGTACCAGGTCGTAGTTGCGGCGGGCGTCGGCGCGCCTGGGCCGGTCGGTCACACCTCTCCTCGGGTCACGGAATCCATTGCGTAGTGGGGAGTTCCCCGGTTAGTCTAGCGGGGTGTAAACGGGGAACTCCCCATTTGAGTGAAGGGGTCTCATGACGGATATCAGTGCCGAGGATCGGATCGCGATCCACGAGGTGATCGCGCTGCACGGGCATCTGGCAGACGATCACGACGGTGAGCATCTCGGTGACCTGTTCACCGAGGACGTGGTGATGGATGTCGGCGATTTCGGCCTGGGCACCGTGCGTGGCCTGGCCGCGATGCGCGAGTTGTGGAGCGCCACCGTGGACGACGCGGGGCAGCCGCTGGGGCATCACGTCACCAATATCGTGGTGGTCGGCCGGGAGGGCGCGAGTGTGCGGACGCGGTCGAAGGGGCTCGCGGTGGGGGCCGGTGGGACGGCCGGTTCCTGTGTCTACGAGGACGTGCTGCGGCGGGAACCGCAGGGGTGGCGCATCGAGTATCGGAAGGTGGTGGCGCGCAGGCGGGCTCAGTGATCGGTCTGGATGCGTAATGCGGTGATGGTGCTGGCCAGGCCCTCGTACTGATTGGTCAGCAGCACGATTTCGATCAGCAGGCGCTCGTCGTAGTGAGTGGCCAGGGCCTGCCAGGTGGCGTCGTCCAGGTCGCGGGTCCCGACCAGGCGGTCGACGGCGGTGAGCAGGGCCCGTTCCCGGTCCGACCAGCCGTCGGCCGCGGGGCCCTCGCGCAGCCGGTCCAGGATCTCGGGGGTGACGCCGGCGCGTGTGCCGAGCCGGATGTGATGGTCGGTCTCGTAGTCGCAGTGCCGCAGGTGGGCGACCCGCAGGATCACCAATTCGGTGTCGTAGCGGCGCAATCGGCCGCCGGGCATCAGCTTGCCGGAGAAGTGCAGCCAGCCGCGGAACAGTCCGCCGGTCCGGCCGAGGGTGCTGAACAGGTGCGCGTCCGGCGTTCCGGCCGCTCGTGAGAGTGCCTGCCAGGCCAGCCAATTGACCGGACCGAGTTCGCGTAACCGGCCCGGCGCGATCCGTGGCCCCGTCGACACCATGTCCCCACGGTAACAGGGCGCACAGCGCCCGGGCCGGTATCGCGGCCGCGCCTGCCGGAACGGGTTTTCCGGCACGGGTCCTCGGCCGGTGGGTGACCGATTCAGGCTGGTCCGGCGCCGCGAGAGCGACGTCGGCCCTGGTCGTCTACGGAATACCACTACCCGGTTCACGCCAGCGAAATATCCGCAACACATTCGTCATCCGCGGACACGGGACCGTTATCCAGGGTCATTCTCGCGCAACACAATCCACCTAATCTTCGTCGCACGGATACAAACGCTGTATACAACGGGCCGGTATACCGATAACGCCCGGGGGGATCGGCGAGCGTGTCCGGGCGGCGCACGCGCGCCGCCGAGCACCTGATGAAGTGAGAAGGGTCCGCCCATGTCAGTTTCTCGTGACGCTCGTCGTGGTCACGTTCGCCGCGCCGCCAAGTTGATGGCGGTGCCGACAGCACTCGCGCTGTCGGCTCTGCTGGTGGCCGGTTGTGGTAGCAAGGACGATTCCGGTTCCGGCACGGCCGCAAAGTCCTGCGTGGACACCTCGAAGGACACCATCAAGATCGGTTCGCTGCACTCGCTCACCGGCACCATGGCCATCTCCGAGGTGACCGTGGCCAACTCGACCAAGCTGGCGGTCGACCAGATCAACGCCGCGGGCGGTGTGCTGGGCAAGAAGATCCAGATCGTCGCGGAGGACGGCGCGTCGGACCCGAAGACCTTCGCGGAGAAGGCCGAGAAGCTGGTCAGCTCCGACTGTGTCGCCGCCGTTTTCGGCGGCTGGACCTCGGCCAGCCGCAAGGCGATGAAGCCGAAGTTCGAGTCGCTGGACTCGCTGCTGTTCTACCCGGTGCAGTACGAGGGCCTGGAGGACAGCAAGAACATCTTCTACACCGGCGCCACCACCAACCAGCAGATCATCCCCGCGCTGGATTACCTGAAGCAGAAGGGCATCAAGTCCCTCTACCTGGTCGGTAGCGATTACGTGTTCCCGCAGACCGCCAACCGTGAGATCAAGGCTTACGCGGCGGCCAACGGCATCGAGATCAAGGGCGAGGACTACGCGCCGCTCGGTTCCACGGACTTCTCCACCATCGTCAACAAGGTGCGGAATGCCAAGGCGGGAGCGGTGTTCAACACTCTCAACGGTGACTCCAATGTCGCGTTCTTCCGCGAGTACGGCAACGCCGGGCTGAAGGCCGCCGACATGCCGGTGGTGTCGGTGTCCATCGCCGAGGAGGAGGCCGCGGGCATCGGCCCGCAGTACCTGGCCGGGCAGCTGACCGCGTGGAACTACTACGAGACCCTCGACACTCCGCAGAACAAGGCGTTCGTCGCGGCGTACCAGGCCGCCGTCGGTGCGGGCAAGCCCACCTCCGACCCGATGGAAGCCGCCTACACCTCGGTGTACCTGTGGAAGAACATGGTCGAGAAGGCGAAGTCGTTCGCCGTGGCCGACATCCAGAAGGCCGCCGACGGAGTCACTTTCGACGCCCCCGAGGGCCTGGTGACCGTCAACGGCAGCAACCACCACATCACCAAGACCGCCCGGATCGGTGAGATCCACCCGGACGGCCTGATCTACACGGTGTGGGATTCCGGCAAGCCGATCGTTCCGGACCCGTACCTGACTTCCTACGACTGGGCCAAGGGCCTGAAGTAACCGACAGCCGTCGATGAGGGGCGGTGTGGGGCCGTCGGCGCGTCCGGCGGCCCCATACCGGAGTACGAAGTGAAATCGAGGTAACCCCAATGGAAGTCGCGATCGGACAGCTGTTCACCGGGCTGAGTCTGGGTTCCATTCTGTTGCTGGCCGCGCTGGGCCTGTCGCTGACCTTCGGTCAGATGGGCGTCATCAACATGGCGCACGGCGAATTCATCATGGCCGGCTGTTACACCACCTATGTCGTCGAACAAGTCGTCCACGCGACCGGAGTCGCGCTGATCGTGGCCCTGCCGGTGGGCTTCCTGGTCGGCGGAGTGCTCGGTGCCGTGCTGGAAATGGCGTTGATCCGCTGGATGTACAACCGCCCGATGGACACCCTGCTGGTGACCTTCGGCGTCGGGCTGATCCTGCAACAGGTGGTGCGCAACATCTTCGGCGCCCCGGCGAAGAACGTCGTGGCGCCGCACTGGCTCACCGGTGGGCTGACCATCGCCGGGACCGTGGTGCCCAAGACCCGCATCTTCATTCTGGTACTGGCGGTCGTGGTGGTGGTGATTCTCGCCGCCGTGCTGAAGATGACGCCGCTGGGCCGGCGCATCCGGGCGGTGGTGCAGAACCGCAGCCTCGCCGAGACCAGCGGTGTGTCCAGCCGATTGACCGACGTGAGCACCTTCTTCATCGGCTCCGGGCTGGCGGCGCTGGCCGGGGTGGCGCTGACGCTGATCGGGTCGACCAGCCCGACCATCGGGCAGAGCTACATCGTGGACGCCTTCCTCGTGGTCGTCATCGGCGGGCTCGGGCAGATCAAGGGCACCGTGCTCGCGGCCTTCGGTCTGGGACTGCTGAATTCGTTCATCGAGTACTCGACCACCGCCTCGGTGGCGAAGGTGATCGTCTTCGTGCTGATCGTGGTGTTCCTGCAGGTTCGGCCGCAGGGATTGTTCACCGTCCGGACGAGGAGTCTCGCGTGAGCGCGTTGTTGCAGCGGCCGTGGCTGCGGACCGTCGGCGGGTTCGTGCTCGCCGCCATCGTGTTGTTCGTCGTGGCGCCGGGGGTGCTCAGCGACTTCCGGCTCAATCTGCTGGCCAAGTTCCTGTGCTTCGCGATCGTCGCGGTCGGCATCGGATTGGCCTGGGGCCGAGGCGGAATGCTCACCCTGGGCCAGGGTGTGTTCTTCGGTATCGGCGCCTATCTGATGGGGATGCATCTGCAATTGGCCGACGCGGCCCGGATGCACCAGGACGTACCGGATTTCATGCAGATCTCCGGTATCGACACGCTGCCGGCGTACTGGCGGCCGATGGCCTCGGGGCCGGTCGCGATCCTGGCGATCCTGATCCTGCCGGGCCTGGCCGCGGCGTTGCTCGGCTTCGGCGTGTTCAAGCGCCGGGTCAAGGGCGCCTACTTCTCGATCCTGTCGCAGGCGCTGGTCGCGGCGCTGGCGATCCTGCTCACCGGGCAGCAGTCCATCGGCGGGTTCACCGGGCTCAGCGACTTCCGGGCCTTTTTCGGCTTCCGGCTCAGCGATCCGGTGAACCGGAAGATGCTGTTCTTCATCGCCGCGGCCGCACTGCTGGTCGTGGTGGCCATCGCGCGGCAGCTGATGCACAGCCGCTACGGGGAACTGCTGGTCGCGGTGCGGGACCAGGAGGAGCGGGTGCGCTTCCTCGGCTACGACCCGGCCAACATCAAGATCGTCGCGTACGTGGCGGCGGCGTTCTTCGCGGGGATCGCGGGCGCGCTGTTCACCCCGATCGTCGGCATCATCTCCCCGGCCGACATCGGGGTGGTGCCGTCGATCGTCTTCCTGATCGGCGTCGCCATCGGCGGGCGCACCACCCTGCTCGGCCCGGTCCTGGGCGCGATCGGGGTGGCGTGGGCGCAGACCAGCTTCTCCGAGCACTTCCCGTCCGCCTGGACCTATTTCCAGGGCGCGCTGTTCGTACTGGTCGTCGGGTTCATCCCGGCCGGGCTGGCCGGTTTCGGGCCGCTGCTGAAGGGATTGCTGGAACGGGTGCGGCCCGGCGTCGCGGAATCCGTCCCGGTCCCGCTGCCGGTCGCGACCACGCCGGACCCGATCGAAGACACGGATCCCGCGAAGGTGGAGGCATGATGAGCGACGAGCCCGATCCGGTCGTGACGGAACCCGCTGCGGCCGAGATAGATCCGACGGACACCGTTGCCGCCGAAAACAGTTCGGCTGCGGCGGAAGCAGATCCGGCCGAAGTCGCCGCCGCCGACAGTGATTCGGCCGAGGTGGCGGTGTCCGAAGCCGCCGCCGACGGATCACCCGCGCCGGTGGTCGTGGCCGCCGGGGGCGAGGCGGCGGAGCCGACCCGGATGGGTGACAGCGAGTACCTCGAGATCCGGGGCCTGTCGGTGAGTTTCGACGGGTTCAAGGCGGTCACCGAGGTGGATCTGACCGTGCTGCAAGGGGATCTGCGGTTCCTGATCGGGCCCAACGGGGCGGGCAAGACCACGTTGATCGATGCGATCACCGGTCTGGTTCCGGCGACCGGGTCGGCGCAGAAGTCCGGTGCGGAGTTGCTGGGCCGCAAGGTGCACGAGATCGCGCGGCTGGGGGTGGGCCGTACCTTCCAGACCGCCAGCGTCTTCGAACAGCTGACGGTATTGCAGAATCTCGACATCGCGGCGGGGGCCGGGCGTTCCGCGCTGAGCCTGCTGCGGCGGCGGAAGTCGGTGCTGCCGAGCATCGAGGAGGCGCTGGAGACCACCGGGCTGACCGCGCTGCGGGACCGGCCGGCCGGGGTGCTCGCGCACGGGCAGAAGCAGTGGCTGGAGATCGGCATGCTGCTGGTGCAGAACGCCTCGGTGCTGCTGCTGGACGAGCCGGTCGCGGGCATGAGCTCCGAGGAGCGCGAGGAGACCGGAAATCTGTTGCGCCGCATCGGCA
This sequence comes from Nocardia sp. alder85J, assembly GCF_020176955.2. Classification (GTDB taxonomy): domain Bacteria; phylum Actinomycetota; class Actinomycetes; order Mycobacteriales; family Mycobacteriaceae; genus Nocardia. The sequence continues at coordinate 119,745 of NZ_JAIUCZ020000017.1, read as the reverse complement.
CCGATCGCGTCGTGATCGTCGTCGAGCACGACATGGATTTCATGCGGGCCTTCGCAAGTTCGGTGACCGTGCTGGCCGGCGGCCGGGTGCTCAGCGAGGGCACCGTGGAACAGGTCCAGGCCGATCGGAAGGTGCAGGAGGTCTACCTCGGCACCGCCGCCGCCGGCGACACCTATGCCGAGACCGAGGAGGTCGCCGATGCTGGAGCTCGTTGACGTACATGCCGGATACGGCCGCACCGAGGTGATCCACGGTGTGTCCCTGACGGTTCCGGACGACGGGGTGGGCGCGATCATGGGCCACAACGGCGCCGGCAAGACCACGTTGCTGCGCGCGGTGGTCGGCCTGCTGCCGGTACGGTCCGGGCAGATCCGCTTCGGCGACGAGGTGATCTCGAAGCTGTCGCCGTCGCGGCGGGTGCGGCGCGGCATCGCCTACGTGCCGCAGGGGCAGCAGTCCTTCCCGCAGCTGACCACCGCGGAGAATCTCCAGGTCGTCGCCGACGGCCGCCGCAACGGCAAGGCGCTGATCGACGACGCGCTGGATCTGTTCCCGGCGCTGCGGGAGTTGCTGACCCGCAAGGCGGGCCTGCTGTCCGGCGGGCAACGGCAGCAACTGGCCATCGCGCGGGCGCTGATCACCGAGCCGCGGCTGCTGATCCTGGACGAGCCGACCGAGGGCATCCAGCCCTCGGTGGTGGCCGAGATCGAGCGCACCATCATCGATCTCACGCAGCGGACCACGGCCGGAAAGGGCGGGCTGAGCGTGCTGCTGGTGGAACAGCACATCGGCTTCGCCCTGCAGGCCGCCCAGCGTTACTACGTGCTGCGGTCGGGCCGCATCACCTCGTCGGGGGAGGGCGGTGCCGGAGCCGAATCCGCGGTCCGTGCGGCCATGGCCATCTGAGCCGGGTTCGCGGATGGCGCGCAAGGGGCGAAACTCGTTGAGCGAGAGGGTGTACCGCTCGCTTCTCCGAGACCTGTCCGCCGGGGTGATCGTGCCCTCCGAGCGGCTGGCCGAGGAGCGCCTCGCCGACATCTACGGTGTCTCGCGCACGCCGGTGCGCGAGGCGCTGGCCCGGTTGCTCGCCGACGGCCTGCTGGAGCGGCACGCTGACGGCCTCTATCCCTACCGGCCCCGGCTGGACGAACTGGCGGATCTGTTCGAACTGCGAATGATCCTGGAGGCCAGGGGAATTCAGCGGGTGATCGCCGGCAGCTCGACGCACGACCAGCTGTCGATCCGCCGGGAACTGGACCTGTGGCGGACCCGGGTGGACCGGCCCCCGGAACCCGGTCTGGATCTGGTCGTCGCCGACGAGCAGTTCCACGCCACGCTGCTGGCGGCCGCGGGCAACGCCTCGCTGGTCGAGGCGCTGGCCACCGTGCACGCCCGGGTCCGCCCGCTGCGCGCGCTGGACGTGCCCGCCGCCGACCGGATCACGACGATGACCACCGAGCACATCCGGATCGCCGAACACGTCCTGGCCGAGGATCTGGACACGGCACTGGGCGCGCTGCTGGCCCACATCACCAGCTCTCGTGACCACGTGCTGGCCCGCGCCCGCCAGGCGCTCGCGCTGACGCGGCTCGGGCAGGCCGTGCGGGACTGAGCCGCCCACCTCGTCCGTGCGGCCCCGCCCCGGCCGGCCGGTTCGCCCCTCAGCGCAGCACGTACGGCGAGATGGAGCTGCGGTGCTCGCTGATGTCGAGGGATTTGCCCAGCGGCGGGAAGGCGCGTTGCGGGCAGTTGGCCCGTTCGCAGACCCGGCAGCCGGCGCCGATCGGGGTGGCCTTCGGCTCGACCAGATCGAGCCCGTCGGCGTAGACCACCCGATTGGCATGCCGCAGTTCACAACCCAGGCCGATGGCGAAGGTCTTGCTGGGTTCGCCGTAGCGGACGGCGCGGCGCTCCACGGTCCGGGCGATCCAGAGATAGTTGCGGCCGTCGGGCATCTGGGCGATCTGGGTCATGATCCGGCCCGGATAGGCGAAGGTCTCGTACACGTTCCACAGCGGGCAGGTGCCGCCCGCGGAGGAGAAGTGGAATCCGGTGGCGGACTGTCGTTTCGACATGTTGCCCGCCCGATCCACCCGGACGAACGAGAACGGGACGCCCCGTAGTTTCGGGCGTTGCAGGGTCGAAAGTCGGTGGCAGATGGTCTCGTAACTCTGCATGAAGAACGACGACAGCCGTTCGATGTCGTAGCGGAAATCCTCGGCCACTTCGTGGAATTGGCTGTACGGCAGCACGATCGCGGCGGCGAAGTAATTGGCCAGGCCCAGCCGGGCCAGCCGGCGGGTGTCCTCGGAGGCGAAATTGCCCTCGTCGACCAATTTCTCGATCAGATCACCCTGTTCCAGATAGGACAGTTCGGCGGCGAGTTTGAACACCCGCTGCCCGCCGGACAGATGCGGGGCGATCTCCAGCCGCCGCTGCTCCGGATCGAAGCGGTGCAGCACCCCCTCACCGAGATCGATGCGCTCGACGATCTGCACTCCGTGCGCCGAGTCGAGCCGCCGGGCGATCTCGCGGACGACGTCGCCGCCGTGGAAACGCATCCGGACGGCCAGCTCCTCCGCGGCGGTGTCCAGCTCGTGGATGTAGTTCTGCCGCTGGTAGAAGAAGTCCCGGACCTCCTCGTGCGGTCGCGAGATGGAGCCGGTGCCGCTGCCGTCGGCGAACCGGTCCTCGGTGGCCGCGGCCAGCTGGGCGGTGGTGTTGCGGTAGCGCCGATGCATGTTGACCATGGCGCGGGCCAGGCCCGGATGCGCGGAGACCATGTCGGCGACCTCCTGGGCGTCGGCCTCGATGCCGAGTTCCTGGTCCATCACCACCTCCTGGAGTTCGGCCACCAGCCGGGTGTCGTCCTGGGAGGAGAAGAAGGTGGGATCGACGCCGAAGACCTCGCTGATGCGCAGCAGCACCGGCACGGTGAGCGGTCGCACATCGTGCTCGATCTGATTCAGATAGCTCGCCGAGATCTCCAACTGCTTGGCGAGCGAAACCTGACTCAGCCCTCGTTCGGTGCGCAGCTGACGTAATCGCGCGCCGACATAAGTTTTGGCCATTCGCCCAGTTTATGGATGATTTCGCACGCTTGCCAACGGATCAATTAACAGAACGATGCGCAGCATGTCACATCATCGACCACGGGGGCGTGCCCGCGCGCGTTCCCTGAACCTGTCGGTCCGTGCGGTTACGGTCGACACATGCTGCTCTCGGAGGTGGTGGCCGCTTCGGAGGCCGTCCGCGCGACCCGATCGCGCAAGGCCAAGATCACGACCCTGGCCGCCCTCGTGGGCCGGGCCGGGCCGGTGGCGGCCGCCCAGGTCGTGGCCTGGGTCTCGGGGGAGCTGCCACAGGGGCGCGTCGGCGCCGGGTGGCGCACCCTGGCCGCGGTCGAGGCCGAGCCCGCCGCCACCGCGACGCTCACCGTGGCCGCGGTCGACGCGACGCTCACCGAACTGGCCGGCACCGTCGGCGCCGGGTCGGCGGCCCGGCGCCGGGAGTTGCTGGGCTCGCTGCTGGCCGCGGCCACGGCGGCCGAGCGCGATTTCCTGGTCCGGTTGCTGACCGGGGAGCTGCGGCAGGGCGCGCTCGCGGCGATCGTGGCGGAGGCGGTCGCGGCCGCCGCCGAGGTGCCCGTGGCGGCGGTGCGCCGGGCCGCGATGCTGTCCGGGCGGCTGCCGGTCACCGCGGTGGCCGCGCTGACCGGTGGCGCCGCCGCGCTGGCGGAGTTCCGGCTCGAGGTGGGGCGGCCCATCCAGCCCATGCTGGCCGCGCCCGGCGCCACCCTCGACGGTGCGTTCGAGGAGTTCGGCGGCGACGTGAGCGTCGAACACAAGCTCGACGGCGCCCGGATCCAGGTGCACCGCGAGGGTTCCCAGGTCTGGGTGTTCACCAGGACGCTGCGCGACATCACCGCCGGGGTGCCGGAGCTGGTGCGGCTGGTGGCGGCGCTGCCCTGTGAGAGCGTCGTCCTCGACGGGGAGACGCTGGCGCTCACCGATTCCGGCCGCCCCCGCCCCTTCCAGGAGACGATGAGCCGCTTCGCCACCGTGGAACCGGGTGCGGCGCCGGAGATCACCTCGGCCCGGGATCTGCTGCTGCATCCGTACTTCTTCGACTGCCTGCACCTCGACGGCATCGACTTCCTCGATGCCCCGCTGCGGGAGCGGCGGGCGGCGTTGCTGCGGGTGGCCGGGCAGCACGCCATTCCGGCGCTGGTCGACCCCGATGCCGAATCGGCGGCCGAATACTTCGACGGCGCCCTGGCCGCGGGCCACGAGGGCATCATGATCAAATCACTGGCCGCGCCGTACGCCGCGGGGCGGCGCGGCCGGGGCTGGCAGAAGATCAAACCCACCCACACCCTGGATCTGGTGGTGCTCGGGGCCGAGTGGGGGTACGGCCGCCGCACCGGCTATCTGTCGAATCTGCATCTGGGCGCGCGTGATCCGGCGGGCGGCGAGCCGATCATGGTCGGCAAGACCTTCAAGGGGCTGACCGATGCGCTGTTGCAGTGGCAGACAGCGGAATTCCCCCAGCACGAGCGCTCCCGCAACGAGCACACGGTGTACCTGTGGCCGGAACTGGTGGTCGAGGTGGCCCTCGACGGTGTGCAGGCCAGCCCCCGGTATCCCGGCGGGGTGGCGCTGCGGTTCGCCCGGGTGGTGCGATACCGCCCGGACAAGACGCCGGCCCATGCCGACACCATCGACGCCGTCCGGGAATTGCTGCCGGAAGGGCTGGTGGTTTCGGCGCGATCGGCCGTCGAAGAGTAAAAGTACGGTAAAAACAGTAAAGCGCAATAAAAGTGACTGCCAGGGAGTTCACAGGTCTGTCGACGGAGCTGTTCAGGTTCTGCGCGCAGGATGAAATGCGTCGGGCAACCGACACGGATCAACTGCCCTGATCCGCCATCCCCACAGTCGGCGGCACTTGCACCCTCGCCAGGGTCGCCGACGACTCGAGGGCCGTCGACGCCACCGTTTTTCCTCATCCGGTGTCGCCGGCGGCCCTCTGTGTCACCCGGCCGGAGCTCATCGGCCGAGTGCCGTCGGACGAGGTGGCACCGGTTCCTCATCCCGGTGCCACCGACTCCGCGGCCGGGATCTTCTCAGTGCTCGAATTCGTGTGGGCCGCGGTCGTATTCGTGATGGCCGCTGAAATCGGGCAGCCGGCAGACGCCGCCGGTGACGTCCACCGCCAGATCCTCGTAGGCCACCGCCAACTCGGACAGGCGACGCCAGGCGTCGTGCACCATCCATTCGGGCGCCCCGGTCAGCGTCGAGTACGCCTGGGCCGAGAACTGGGCGAGCCGGTCGACCACCGTGCCGACGGTTTCGGTGTGCATGCGGGCGCCTCCGTGCGCCGTGGGTAACTCCCGCACCACCCAGCCGTCGATGTCGTGGACCAGGCGGGCCCGATCGTGATCGATCTCGGTGACGGTGACGGTGCCGGGCTCGGCGGCCATCCGTTGCTCGTGCAGTTCGGCCAGCCGGCAGGCACAGCGCAGTACGAGGTGTTCGTCGGGCGGGCCGGTCTCGACCGGCAGGCCACGGCAGGCCTCCAGGAGGCGGTGTTTCGGTGGGAGCGATGCCACGGGAGAAGATGATGCACGCCCAATATTTCTGATCGGCAACAACATTCGCTGACCTGGACCATCGCGACAAAACAGGTGCTGACTCAGGCAGCGGTCGCGGCGGCCGGATCCAGCAGTCGCAGGAAATGCTCGACCTCGCTCTGCACGGCCCGCCGGGCGGGCGCCAGATACCGGCGCGGATCGGTGAGCGCCGGACCGTCGGCCAGCGCCGTCCGGACGGCGCCGGTGAGCGTGATGTTCAGCCGGGTCGCGAGATTGATCTTCGCCATGCCGTGCCGGACCGCCGACCGCAGGCCAGCGTCGGGCACCCCCGAGGAGCCGTGCAGCACCAGCGGTACCGGCACCCGCGCCGCCAGTGCGGCGATCAGGTCGTCGTCGAGGCGGGCCGTCCGGGCCTGCATCGCGTGCTCGGAGCCGACCGCGACCGCCAGCGCGTCGACGCCGGTCGCGGTGACGAACGCCGCGGCGGCGGCCGGATCGGTCCGGACCCCGGGCGTGTGGGCCCCTCCTTTGCCGCCCACCGCGCCGAGCTCGGCCTCCACCACCACCCCGCGCCGATGGCACCATCGGGTGATCGCGGCCGTGGTGGCGCGGTTGTCGGCATCGGGCAGGGTGGAGCCGTCGTACATCACCGAGGTGATGCCCAGCGCCACCGCCGATTCGATCAGCGCGGCGCCGGTGGCGTGGTCCAGATGGACCGCCAGCGCGGCCGTACTGTCCGCGGCGATCTGCAGGCAGGCCCGGGCCAGCGGCGCGAGACCACCGTGATAGCGCACGGTGTTCTCCGAGATCTGGAGCACGGCGGGCCGTGCCGTCGCCTCCGCGGCGGCGGCCACGGCCTCCGCGTGTTCCAGCGTGATCACGTTGAAGGCGGCCAGTGCGCCCGGCCGCGAGGCGGCGAGCAGATCGGGCACGGGCGTCAGGGTCATGGTGAGGTGGCCTCCTGGGCGGCGGGACGAAGGTCGGTGACGGTGACCGTGGGCGCCAGCCGCTCCCGTAGCGACCGATCGATCTCACCGGCGACCGGGATCACCACGGCCGCCGCGGATGTCGCGACCGCGTCGATCAGGATCGCCGGCCAGTCCGGTGCGGCGCCGCTCGCCAGGGCCGCGATGACGGCCGCCGCCGCCGCGTCGCCGGCGCCGGTCGGATTGCCCGCCAGCGGTTCCGGCAGGGCGGCGGACCACGCCCCCGCGGCGGTGACGGCGACCATGCCGGCCGCGCCGAGGGTGGTGATCACCGCGCGGACACCCATCGCGATCAGCGGCCCGGTCGCGGCCGGAATGTCCGCCGGATCGTCGATCTCGTCGTCCACCAGCTGCCGCAGTTCGTCCAGATTCGGCATCAGCACCACGCCCGGCACCTGCGCGGCGTAGCGCAGGGCCCGGCCGTCGACGTCGCAGACCACCGGCACCCCGGCCGCCACGGCGATCCTGGCCAGGTCCGCCGGCATCGCCTCGGTCACCCCGATCGGCAACGAGCCGGACACCACCAACCCCCTGGAATCCGGCAGCAGGCCCGAAACCCGCACGCGCAGTTGGTCGATCGAATGCGGTTCGCTGACCCGGGGGCCCGGCTCCCACAGCCCGGTGGCGGTGCCGTCCTCGGATTCGCTGATCACCACCGTGCGGCGGACCCAGGGCAGCGCGTGCACGAAGTCCACCGGCAGCTCCAGCTCCGCCGCGGCGGCGAACATGTGGTCGGCGAATCCGGTGGCCCGGGAGTACTTTCCGATCTGGTTGAGCACTCGGCTGACGTTGATGCCCTTGCCGCCGATGCGCTGCTGCACCGACAGCACGCGCTGCGCGGCGCCCCGCTCCAGCCGCTCGACACGATAGGTGGTGTCATAGGCCGGATTCATTGTCACGGTCAGGATCACGACAACCACTGTCCTCGCCGGAGCACCCGTGGCAAATCGAACCCGTCATCCACAATGAGCGCGTCGGCGAACATTCCCGGCCGCAGGTCGCCTACCTCGGACAATCCGGCCGCCGCCGCCGGAGTGACGGTGGCGGCCCGGATCGCTTCCGGCAGCGGCACGCCGCAGTCGCGCACCGCCCAGCGCAGGCAGCGCAGCAGGGTGGCGGTGCCCCCGGCGAGGGTGCCGCCGGGCAGTCGCGCCACCCCCTCGGTGACCTGCACCGCCTGCGGGCCGAGCCGATAACCGCCGTCGGGCATCCCGGCGGCCTGCATCGCATCGGTGATCAGCGCGACCCGCTGCGGCGCGGTGGCGAAAACCAGTGCGCCGAAGCCGGAATCGATGTGCACACCGTCGCCGATGAGTTCGACGGTCACCGCCCGCGCGGCCGCGGCCAGCAGGGCGGCGGCGACCGGGCCGGGCGCGCGATGGTGCAGCGGGGGCATCCCGTTGGCCAGATGGGTCACCAGCGTCCCGGAACCGCCGGGCGCCAGCGCCGCCCGGAACTCCGGATGCGCGGCATCGGAGTGCCCGAGCGCCACCACCACCCCGTGCCGTGCCAACATCGTTGCGACGGCGTCGAATCCGGGCCGCTCCGGGGCCAGTGTCATCACTCGCAACCAGCCGTCGGCCGCCGCGAGCAGCCGCTCGGTCAGCACCGGATCGGGATCGAGCAGATAGCGCGGATCCTGTGCGCCACAACGCACCTCGGACAGGAACGGCCCTTCGGCGTGAATACCCGCCACCACCCCGGCGGTCGCGAGCTCCCGCAGCGCCGCGACCTGCGCCACCATCTCGTCGGCCGGTGCGGTGACGATGCTCGCCACCACGGTCGTCGTCCCCTGCGCATGGTGGAATTCCGCGGCCGCCCGCGCCTCGGCGATATCGGTCGTGTCGAAGCGATGCCCGAACCCGCCGTGATTGTGGATGTCGACCAATCCGGGGACGATGGTGCCGGAGAACAGCGGCAATGCCCGATCCGGGTGCCGTGCCGCCCATTCCGCGCTGTCCGTGACGGCCCCGACTCGGTCGCCCGAGATCGAGATCACGCCGTCGTCGAGCACGCGATCGGCGGTGACGATCCGGCCGCGCAACTCGCCGCCGTCATCGCCGGAGGTCATCGCAGCCCCCGATCGGACACCGAGGATCGTTGCGCGGGAACCATCCATACCGGCCCAGTGGCGGCCGGGTCCGAATGCGGAGCTTCGGCGCCGGGGCGGGTGGACGCTGTGTGGTGCGGGTGCACGGCGATCGGTTTTGCGGACGCGTCGGCACAGATGAAGACGGGGTTGGGTGCCGCCGGGCCGGTGCGGTGCGGCACCGCGCTCGAGTAGCGAGAAACGGGCTGTAGCGCCGACTCCGCGGTACGGCCGGGTGGCGATGACCGAGCTGTCGTGGATCGCGGTAACCAGGATGCTGCCTGGTCGCTCTGCCGGTACCGGGCGGCCCCGGAGGCGATTGCGGATGTGTTGCCGGTCATTCCAGCGCCCCCGTGCGGGCGTAGTGGGCGGCGCCGATGAGGCCCGCGCGAGGGCCGAAGGCGCCCAACGTGACCCGGGGGACGGGGATCACGCGCAGCCGTTCCGTGAGGCGGGTGTGCAGGGCGGTGGACAGGATCGGGCCCGCGCCGGAGAGGCCGCCGCCGAGCACGATCAGTGGGACGCGGGTGGCGTGCAGGATGCCGAGCAGTCCGTCGGCGAGGGCGTCGACGGCGTCGGCGATCACCGCACGAGCATCGGGGTCGGACGGCAGTCGTTCGAATATCGCCGCGGCGTCGAGGATTTCGCTGCCGCTGCCCGAGCCGGTGCCCGTGCCCGAGCCGGTGCTTGAGCGGGTGCTCGAGCCGGTGCTCGTGCCCGTGCCTGTGCTCGAGCGGGTGCCCGTGCCGGTGCCCGTGCTCGAGCCTGTGCCTGTGCTCGTGCTCGTGCTCGTGCGTGGGCCCGTGCCGGTGCGCGGACCGCGGCCTGTGCGGGCGGCGTAGGCGCGGGCGATGGCGGCGCCGGAGGCGACCGTCTCGACGCAGCCGATATTGCCGCAGGGGCAGGGCAGTCCGTCGCGGTGCCGGATGGGAATGTGGCCGAATTCGCCCGCCTGGCCGGGTGCGGCGCGGACCAGTCGGCCGGCGACGGAGAGGGTGCCCGCGATGCCGGTGCCGAGGATCAGGACGCACACATCGTCGTGGCCACGGCCCGCGCCCAGTCGCCATTCCGCCCAACCGGCCACGGCCACATCGTGTTCGAGCAGGACCGGGATGCCCCAGCGGGTACCGAAGCGGTCGCCGACCGCGACATCGCGCCAGCCGAGGTTGCTGCTGAAGACGGCCACCGCGCGGGCGGGGTCCACGATGCCGGGGATGACCACGGCAGCGCGGGTGACTCGATTGCGCTGGGCGGCTACGAGTTCGGTGAGCAGCCGGTCGCCGAGGTCGGCGACGGCATCGAGGGCCGCGAGGCCGGGCGGGGTGCCGATGGCGGCGGCGGTCAGGACGGCGCCCGCGGCGTCGGTGATCTCGGCCTTGGTGGTGGTGCCGCCCACGTCGACGGCGAGCACCAGGTCCGCCGGGGTGCTCACCCCAGGATCACCGAACGAGTCAGGCCGCGTGGGTGATCCGGATCCAGGCCCTGGTCCGCGGCGCGCAGCAGGCACAGGCGGTGCACCCGCACCAGGTCGGCCATCGGGTCGATGTCGCGATGCTCGAAATGGGCTCCGGTGGCGGCGATGTCGTCGGCCAGGCCGGGGATCACCGGGCCGAGCGCCCAGACCGCGCGGCGGGGGCCGGCGATGCTGATCGGGCCGTGCCGGTATTCGGTGGCCAGGTAGCCCTCGGTCCAGGCACGGCAGGACTCGCGCAGCTTCAGCCCGGCCTCGTCGGCCAGGGCGGCCGCGAAACCCATGCCCACGAAGCTGATCTGCTCGGCGGTGCGGACGCCGGCCAGCGCCTGCGCCGGATCCTCGGCGAGCACCGCGGCGGCCTGTGCGATCACCGGGGTGAGGTCCTCGCCGAAAAGCCAGCGCAGGATCGCCAGCGTGGTGGTGGCGAAGCGGGTCTGCACCACCGAGCGTTCGTCGACCGCGTCGATCAGAATGGGGTCGGCCAACTCCAGCACCGGTGTGCCGGGGCTGGAACAGATCACGGTGCGCGGCACCCCGGCGGGCAGGGCCCGCAGCGCGCGGATCACCTCGGTGGTGGTGCCGGAGCGGCAGATCACCAACGTCGCGATGACGCAGGCGTCGATCGCGCTGATCGACCGGGCCGGTCGCCGGCCGCTGCTGTTGATCTCCACCGCCGGGATGACCGTCGCCCTGCTCGTGCTGGGCGCGAGCTTCCGCTGGGAGTTGCCCGGCGGCAGCGTCACCGCGCTGATCTGCCTGCTCGCCTTCGTCGCGGCCTTCGCCATCGGCGCGGGCCCGGTGGTGTGGCTGCTGGTGTCGGAACTGCTGCCGCCGCCGGTGCGGGCGCGCGGCACCGGGCTGTGCACGATCGTCAACTGGATCGCCAATTTCGCGGTGAGCCAGTCGTTCCTGCCGCTGATCCAGGGCATCGGGCAGGGCCCGACCTTCTGGCTGTTCGCCGTCGTCTGCCTGCTCGGCACCGGCTTCGTCGCCCGCTGGGTGCCGGAGACGAAGGGGCGCACCGATGCCCAGATCGCCACCGGACTGGCGGTGTGACAGGGGTGGAACCCGGACCGCCCGGGGCGACGGGGCGGTCCGGAGCATCAGGCGGCGGCGACCGCCGCCGCGCGGCGGCGGGCATCCTGCCGGTCGAGCACGGCCACCAGGGCCACGATCGCGACGGCCGCGGCCAGGCTCACCCATCCGGTGCCGAGGTGCATGCCGTCGAAGCGATCCCCGCCCAGCCAGTCGGCGATCGACGCGCCCAGCGGCCGGGTGAGCACGTACGCGAACCAGAACGCGGCTATCGCGTTCACCCCCGCCCACCGGCGCGCCACCGCGGGCAGCGCGATCAGCACCGCGAACAGCACGAGGGACCAGCGGTAGCCCAGATGCATCCGGCTCGCGGTCAGATCGCCCGCGGCGGTGCCCAGCATGAAGGTGACGATCACCGCGAGCCAGTACCACACCTGCCTGCGCGCGGTCGTGATGTCGTGCACGGCGAGCGTCCCCTCGACCCGGTACCAGGCCGCGAACAGCCCCGCCAGGGCGAGCAGGAATCCGAGGGTCGACACCGGCAGCGGAACCTTCCAGCGGAAGTCGATGGTGTCGGCGGCCATCGTGCCCCAGATGCCGACCATCACCACCGCGAACCAGTAGACCCAGGCCCGACAGCGCGGGGTCGCCAGCTGCGCGATCAGCGCGATCACCAGCACGATCGTGGCGACCAGCAGCGCGGTGTCGCGGTCGGTCCGGTCGTCGAGGAAATCGGCGAAGGATTCGCCCATTCCGGTGGTGAGCACCTTGACCACCCAGAACAGCGCGGTCACGCGGGGCACCAGGGCCTCGGCCGACCGGGCGGTGCGCTGGGGGGTCGAGCTGTCGATCACCTCGACACTCTGGCCGCCGAAACTGTGAAAACGCTTCATGTCCGTCTGCGAATCGGCTGTGACAACCGTGGTTCTGCGCGCGTTGTCACCGTACCGATCGGTCCGCGCGCTACAGTCCGCTCGGGTCGTACTCCCGCGTGCCGTGTCAATGCTCCGCCGTGCAGTGATGTTCGCTCTCGTGCCCAACGCTCGCTCTCGTGCCAACAGTCGATGTCGTGTCCGTTACCCGCCGTCCGCGTGGGGTACTGCACCGACGAGATGGGAGGGTGGATGTCCGACAACGGGTTTCGGCCCGATCCGGTCGCGACCGGCCTCGAGGTCTGCCGGATGCCCGCGGCGGTGCGCTCGGCGCAGCTGCTGGCGCTGGGCCTGGCGCTGATGGGGATCGTGTGCACGGCCTCGGCGGGCTGGCTGTTCGGGACGCGCTCGGCGCTGGTCACCTCGCTGGCCTTCGTGCCCAGCTGGCTGCTGGGCTTGCTGGCGCTGGCCTTCGGCGCGGTCGGCAGCGGCATCCGGATCGGCGCGATCGGGCTGGCGGCGTTGAACATGCTGTGGACGATTCCGTCGATCACCGGGGGCCATCCGCCCGGCTGGCTCGGCCCGGCCGGCTCGATCGGGCTCATCGTGCTGATGTTCCGGCCCGCGGCCCGGAACTGGTTCGAGGACTGGTAGTCCGGCGATCGGAACACGGCCGGAACTCGGCCGTTACGGGTGTGCAACCTGGTGCGCCGATTCGCAATGCCGGTGCAACCACATGCTCCTACTGTGTCGGAATGAGCTCGGAACCAGGCCCCGCCACCGGCATTCACATCAGCGGATTGAGCAAGACCTTCCGGGTGGGCCGGCGCACGGTGCCGGCCCTGGACTCGGTGGATCTGGACACCGATCAGGGCGCCTTCCTGTCGCTGCTCGGCCCCTCGGGGTGCGGGAAGTCGACGGTACTGCGCATCCTGGCCGGGTTGGAGACGCCGACGGCCGGGACCGCGCGCATCGACGGCGCCACTCCCGCGGAACTGCGGCGCCGGCACGAATTCGGCATAGCCTTCCAGGATTCGGCGCTGCTGCCGTGGCGCAGTGTGGAATCCAACATCAAGTTGCCGTTGCAGGTGGCCGGTCTGCCGGTCGACGCGGCGGCGATCGCGGACCTGATCGAGCTGGTCGGGTTGCAGGGCTTCGAGAAGGCGAAACCGGCGCAGCTGTCCGGCGGTATGCGGCAACGGGTGTCGATCGCCCGCGCGCTGGTGGTGAAGCCCACGGTACTGCTGCTGGACGAGCCGTTCGGCGCGCTGGACGACATGACCCGGCAGCGGTTGAATCTGGAACTGCTGCGCATCTGGACCGAGAAGCCCGCCACCACGCTCATGGTGACGCACGGCATCGCCGAGGCGGTGTTCCTGTCGGATGTGGTCGCGGTGATGAGCCCGCGCCCGGGCCGGGTGGTGCAGACGGTCGAGATCGACCTGCCGCGGCCGCGCACCCCGGAGATGATGCGCACCCCGGAATTCCACAAGCTGCACGACTACCTGTCGGAACTGCTGTTCGGCCGGAGCGGTCACGGCGGTATCGAGGCGGCCGCCGAGGCGCTCGACCTCGCCGCGGGCGAGTCGCTGGGTGGTGCGCAGTGAGGGGCCGGGCGGTCCGCAACGCCAGCGGCGGGATCGGCGTGCTGGCGCTGATCGTGCTGTGGACGGTGCTGGCCGAACTACGGGTCGCCGGCGGCACCATCCCCAGCCCGTGGACGGTGTTGCACACCATGTACTCCGACGGCTGGGGCCTGTACGGCCCGAACTTCCGGATCACCGCGCTCGGGGCGCTGAAGGGTTTCCTGTGGGGCAACCTGCTGGCGATCGGCCTGGCCGTGCTGGTGCTGCTGATACCGCCGATCGAATCGCTGGCCACCCAGCTGGCGATCCTGAGCTACTGCACGCCGCTGCTGGCGCTGGGGCCGATCATCCTGGTGATCTTCGGCGGCCGCACCCCGACGGTGTTCCTGGCCGCCATGTACTGCTTCTTCACCACCATGGTCGGCACCGTGGCCGGGCTGCGCTCGGCCGACCGCACCAGCCTGGACCTGATCCGCGCCTACGGCGGCGGCCGCTGGCAGCAGCTGTGGCGGGTGCAGTTGATCGCGGCGCTGCCGAACACGTTGGCGGCGTTGAAGATCGCGGCGCCGTCGGCGGTGCTGGGCGCGATCCTCGGGGAGTATCTCGGCGGCGTCGACACCGGGATCGGGGTGGCGCTGACCGCCGCCCAGAACTCCTACAACATCCCCCGCACCTGGGGCATGGCGCTGGCCGCGGCCGCCCTGGCCGGGGTGGGATATCTGCTGGTGAGTGTGCTGGCGCGGGTGCTGACCCCCTGGACCGGAGCGGAGGCACGGGCGTGAACGCCTTGCGCAGGATCGGGAAATTCCTTCTGCCCCTGGTGATCTCGGTGATCCTGATGGGGGTGATCTGGTACGTCTTCCTGAAGGCGTTCCCGCAGGTCGGCCCACGGGTGGGCAAGACGCCCGTCGATGTGTGGCGCTACCTGGTCACCGGGCCGAGCGCCGGGACCGCGCGGCAGGCCGTCCTGGCCGATCTGCGGATCACGTTGCACGACGCCGCCCTCGGCTTCACGGTGGGCATGCTGGTCGCGCTGGTGCTGGCGGCGCTGTTCGTCACGATGCCGGCCGTGGAGCGGTCGTTCATGCCGGTGGCGCTGCTGCTGCGCTCGGTGCCGCTGGTGGCGCTGACGCCGATCATCGTGCTGATCTGTGGCCGTGGGCAGGTCGGGGTGACCACCATGGCGGCCATCGTGGTGCTGTTCCCGGCGCTGGTGATGATCATGACCGGGTTGCGCGGGGCGCCCAAGCAGGCCATGGAGCTGGTCACCGTGTACGGCGGCTCACGCTGGGCCGCGCTGCGGATGGTGGCGGTGCCGGCCGCGCTGCCCACGGTGTTCGCCGCGGCGCGGGTCTCGGTGCCGGGCGCGTTGATCGGAGCGCTGCTCGGGGAATGGCTCGGGAGCGGGAAGGGCTTGGGCTCCAGCCTGATCCGGGCCATCGCCAGCTTCCAGTACAACAAGTTGTGGGCCTCGATCGTGCTGGTCACCTTGGTGTCGGTGGTGCTGTACGCGATCGTCGGCGTGTTCGAGAATCTGGTGCTGGCGCGGTTCGGACCGGACGCCGGCCGGTCGTGAGTTTACTTGCGGCACACATTTTTACACGTGGCACACAATGCATTTACGTGGCGTACACACGTGCTGCGCCGAAAGCAAAGTATCCGAAATCGAAACACCTTACATTTCCGACATGACTCGCGTGACAGGCCCCTTGCCGGCCCAGAAGTTCTCCCCCCTGGACCGTCGGTCCTTCCTTCGTTTCTCGGCATTCGCCGGCGTCGCCGCAGGTGGCGCCGCGGTGCTGGCGGCATGCGGGAGTTCGTCCAGCTCGAGCGGCGGCGGGGGCACCTCCTCCGACGGCTCGAAGTTCGGCACGGTGGCGATCCAGTTGTCCTGGCTGAAGAACATCGAATTCGCCGGTGAGTTCTTCGCCGACAGCAAGGGCTACTACAAGGACGCCGGATTCGGGAAGGTCGACCTGATCGCCGGCGGCGCGGCGGGCACCACCGTCGAGGCCGGTCTGGACACCAAGAAGGTCTGGCTGGGTATGTCGGCGCCGATGCTGACCGCGCCCGCGGTGTTGGAGGGCCTGCCGGCCAAGATCGTGGCCACCACCTACCAGAAGAACCCGTTCTGCATCGTCAGCTCGGCCGCCAAACCGATCAAGACGCCGCAGGACATGAAGGGCCGCAAGATCGGTGTGCAGGACGGCAACCAGCTGGTGTTCGGCGCGCTGCTGGCGGCCAACGGCCTGACCCCCAGCGATGTCACCATCGTTCCGGCGCAGTACGATCCGACACCGCTGGCCAGCGGCGAGGTCGACGGCTGGGTCAGCTATGTGACCAACGAGCCGATCACGCTGGCCGCCAAGGGTTTCCAGAACGCCAACTTCCTGTTCGCCGACTACGGGCTGCCGTTGGTCGCGGAGACGCTGACGGTCCGGCAGGAGACCATCGACAAGGAGCGCGACAAGCTGAAGGCGTTCCTCGTCGCGGAGATCAAGGGCTGGAAGGACGCGGTCGCCACCCCGGCGGAATCGGCCCGGCTGGCCGTCGAGGTGTACGGCAAGGATCAGCATCTGGAGGCCGGGGAGCAGACCCTGGAGGCCAAGGCGCAGAACGATCTGGTCGTCTCCGCCGACACCAAGGCCAACGGGTTGTTCACCATCAGTGATCAGCTGGTCGCGCAGAACATCGAGGCCCTCGGCAAGGCGAAGATCAGCATCAAGGCCGATCAGCTGTTCGACCTGTCGGTGCTGAAGGAGGTGTACGCCGAGCATCCGGAGCTGAAGAGCTGAGCCCCTGGGACGGCCGCACCTCGGGTTGCACGCACGGGGTGCGGCTGATTCAGGCGGCGGCCATGGTGGTCGTGGTGCGGGAACGCACCACGAGCATCTGGGCGGCGACGGCGATCGCGGTCTCCATCGGGGTGTGGGCCCCGAGTTCCAGACCGGCCGGGGCACAGAGCCGGCCGAGGGTGGCGTCGTCGAAGCCGCCGGCCTGCAACGCCTCGATGCGGTGCAGATGCGCGGTGCGGGAGCCGAGGGCGCCCAGGTAGCCGAAGTCGTGCAGCCGCAGGGCGACGGTCAGCACCGGAATCTCGAATTTGGGGTCCTGCGAGACCAGGACGAGTGCGGTGGACTTGTCGATGCGGCCCGCGGCCGCCTCGGTGTTCAGATAGCGGTGCGGCCATTCGACGACCACCTCCGCCCCCGGGAACGACTGTGGTGACACGAACGCCTCGCGCGCGTCGCACACGGTGACCCGGTAGCCGAGTAGTCGGGCCTGGACGGTGATCGCGGCCGCGAACGGGTTGGCGCCGAAGATGATCATGCGCGGCGGCGCGGTGTAGGAGCGCACGAAGATATCGGATTCGGGCAGCGACACCAGTTCGGTGTTGTGCTTGCGCTCGGTGACCAGATGCTGGCCGATCACCTCCGGATCGGTGTGCCACACCACGGTGAACACGGTGACCGGCTTGTGCGCGAAGATCTCCTGGGCGACGGTCGGGAACTCGGGGAAGTGCCCGCGGGAGAACGGTTCCACGAAGACGTCGATGGTGCCGCAGTCGGTGCCGACCTCCAGCCCGGAACTCGGATCGAACCGGCGTAACTCCCGCCGTCCCGTGGCCGCGGCCAGCCGCGCCGCCTCCAGGACCGCGCCCTCGTAGCAGCCGTCGGACACCGAGCCGTGCACCCCGCCGTCGGGATCCAGCAGCATCGACGAGCCCACCGGCAGCGGTGACGAACCGAATGTCCGGACCAGTGTCGCCAGCCCGCCGATTCGGCCGCTCTGCCACACTCGCATCAGATCTTCGAGAATGTCGCGCATCACAGGCTCCCGATCAGCGTGCACGATTGTGCGGGTAGTCGTGGTCACGTCCCGTCGCCAAATCGTCGCACGTGACGGCCACCATATCCGGTCTTTTGTCCAGAAAGGTGCGTGCGCCCGAATCTCCTCGTGCGGAATCGATCACGCCGGTCCAATGTTTATGCGCTATGACCACGGGATGGCCGGGCGCGTCGTCGAAGACCGCACGTGCCAGGCCGCTGTCGGCGGCGCGGGCGGCGGCCAGCACCCGGGCGACCACGGCGGGGCCCACATCCGGGGTGTCGACGGGCATGATCGCCGCGTATTCGGCGGCCGGAGCGCCGGACTCGGCGGTGAGTGCGCCGAGCCCGGCCCGCAGCGAGGCCGACAATCCGGTCGCCCA
The DNA here is from genome assembly GCF_020176955.2 of Nocardia sp. alder85J. GTDB lineage: Bacteria > Actinomycetota > Actinomycetes > Mycobacteriales > Mycobacteriaceae > Nocardia. Next base: position 101,903 of record NZ_JAIUCZ020000017.1, on the reverse strand, counting down.
GTCCGCTGCCCAGACCGAGCGCGCTGCCGCGGGCAGGTCAATTGCGGGTTGTTCGCTTATCCGCCACCCGCCGTTCACCACCGGCCGTGCCGGACCCGTGGCGCCCAGTACCACGACCACCTCGGCGCAGCCGCCGCCGCGCAGTGCGGCCACCGCCGATCGCAGCCAGTCGCCGTCGGCCGCCAGCGCTTTGGGCCGCCCGTACCGCGTGCCCGCGCCGGCGGCGAGTACGATGCCGTCGCAGCGTCCGAGGGTCATGGCGGCGAGGGTAGTCCAGATCGGTGATCTTTGCTGTCCGAGTGGCACCACCGCCGGGGATGGTCGAAGCTGGGTCGAATGACCCCCGATGTGATCGCTCTCGAGGAGTTCGGCGCGATGCCGGAACCGGTGGCGATCGAATTGCTGCTGACATGTTGCTCGTCGCCGGCCTGGGCCCGCGCGGTGGCCGCGCGCCGCCCCTACGCCAGCGTCGAGGCGGTATTCGCCGCGGCCGACGCGGCACTGGCCGAGCTGCCGGAGAACGAGCTGGACAAGGCGCTGGCCGGGCATCCGCGCATCGGAACCCGTTCGGGTGACGCCTCCGCGCGCCGGGAGCAGGCCGGCGTCACCGCCGCCGACCATGATGTCCTGGCCGCCCTCGCCGCCTGGAATCGCGAATACGAGGCCACTTTCGGCCACGTCTACCTGGTGCGCGCGACCGGCCGATCGGGGAGCGAACTGCTCGAGATCCTGCTGACCCGGCTGCGCAACGACCCGGCCACCGAACGCCGTATCGTGCGCGGAGAACTGGCCCAGATCAACCGCATCCGCCTGCGCCGCCTGTTCGGCGCCGACCCCGGGGAGTCGCGATGAGCACGGTGAGCACCCACGTCCTCGATGCCGTGCGGGGGGTGCCCGCGGCCGGTGTCGCGGTGACCCTGTTCGATTCGCGGACAACGGAATTGGTCACCGCAACCACCGACGCCGACGGCCGCGTCGCAGCCCTCGGCGCCGGACTCGTCCCGGGCGTCTACCGCCTGCGCTTCGACACCGGCGCCTACTTCGCCGCACAGCGCACCCCGGCCTTCTACCCGGAGGTCACCATCGCCTTCACCGTGGCCGACGACCGGCACCACCATGTGCCACTGCTGCTGTCCCCCTTCGCCTATTCCACCTATCGGGGGAGCTGAGGCAGGCCGGCTAGCCGAAACGTTCGATGCGGATACGGTCGCGCGGCTGGCCGCCGGTCACCAGCAGGCGGGAGGCGTGTTCGGCGAAACCGTTGCTGCCGCACACGTACGCCTCCCAGCCGCCGTCGGGCGGGTGGGACAGCGGTGCGGCGAGCTGGCCGGCGTGCAGGCGTCCCTCGGTGCGGCTGAGGACCACGGTCGTCTCGGGGCCGAATTCGCTCGCGTAGGGCAGGCTTTCGCGATCTCTTACCGAAACAACAAGGTGCAGCGGAACTTTCAGGTCGAGAGTGCGGTGGTGGCGCAGCATCGACATCAGCGGTACGACGCCGGAGCCGCCGCCCAGCAGCAGGGCGGGGCGGTCGCCGGGCCAGGCGAAGAAGCCGCCCAGCGGGCCTTTGATCTCCACCGTGTCACCGGGTTTCGCGGTGGTGTGCAGATGGCCGGAGACCTCGCCGCCGGATACGTGATCGACGGTGAGTTCCAGGTGTCCGGTGTCGCCGGGCGGGGAGGCCAGGGAGTAGTGGCGCTGTGCGGTGTAGCCGTCGGGGGCGGTGAGCCGCATCATGACGTGCTGGCCGGGGCGGTGCCCGGGCCAGTCCGGTACAGCGAAGCGGAAGGTCGACATCGCCGGGGTCTCGCGGCGGATGTCGATCAGGGTGGCCGGGCGGAATGCGGCGGCCGCGCGATTGCTGGGTACCAGTCGCGCGGGGACCTTGAAGGTGTCAGTCGCCGGCATAGCGCTCCTCGCGCCACGGATCGCCCGCGTTGTGGTAGCCGTTGCGTTCCCAGAATCCGGGTTCGTCGTGGTCGAGCAACCGCAGTCCGGCAATCCATTTGGCGCTCTTCCAGAAGTACCGGCCGGGCACCAGCAGCCGGGCCGGGCCGCCGTGTTCGGGGGTCAGCGGCAGGCCGTCGGATTCCCAGACGATCCAGGCGCGGCCGGAACACACCTCCGCCAGTGGCAGATTGGTGGTGTAGCCGGTGTGCGAGGTGGCCAGCACGTGCGTCGCCTGCGGCAACGGGTCTGCGGCGGTGAGGAATTCGTCGAGCTCGACACCGGCGAACCAGGTGCCGAACCGGGACCAGCCGGTGACACAGTGGATGTCGCCGCGATATTCCGAGCGCGGCAGGGCGTGGGCCTCGTCCCAGCTCCAGGTGCGTTCGGTGGTGACCAGGCCCTCGATGTGCAGGGTCCAGTCGGCCGTGGCCAGGTCGGGGGTGACCTCCGCGGACAGCACCGGCCACGACTGCCGGGCGTCGTACTGCCCCGGTGGCAGGCGCGGGTCGCGGTCGGTGCCGCGACTGCGGAAACCTCGGGTGACGATCACGCCGAGCCAGCGTACACCTGGGATCATCCCATATCTTGGGACGAGAGCCGGGTAACTTTGACGTCTGTCCAGTTTGCCAGGCAAGATCACAATTGTGTCTGCGCTTTTGTTGACGCGTCGGCTGTACGTGGACTTGCTACAGATGACCACGGCCGGCTGTCGCCGGCCCTGATCGACCTCGCAATCCCATCCCGGGTCGGCCGTCGCCCGCCCCGCCTGCGGTCTCGTCGTGCCGCAGCTTCTCCTCTCTCCGCTGGAGCCCCACCATGCCCCGTTTCACCGCGGTCGCCGCCGCTGCCGTGCTGTCCTGCGCCCTGCTGGCCACCGGTTGCTCGCAGTCCGACACCACTTCGAGCAGCTCCACGGGCAGCAGCCCGTCCGTCGGCCAGGCCACCGGCCCGAAGCCCGCCCCCTTCGACAAGGGTGCGGTGACGGTCGCGCTGGTCCGCCAGAGCGGCGCCGGCGACTACTTCGAGCAGTGGGGCAACGGCGCCAAGGCGCAGGCCAAGGCGCTCGGCATCGACCTGGCCGTCTACGACGCCCAGTCCGACAATGCCAAGCAGGCCACCGACTTCTCGCAGGCGATCAACTCCGGCGCGAGCGCGATCATCGTCGACCACGGCTTCCCGGCCACCATCGAGCCGCTGATCGATCAGGCCGTGGCCAAGGGCATCACCGTGGTGAGCTACGACGTCGACACCACCAACCCGAAGGTGATCACCACCACGCAGAGCGATGCCGACATCGCGAAGGCGGCGCTCGGCGCGCTGGAGTCGGCGGTCGGCAAGAACGTGCCGATCGGCTATGTGAACGTGGCCGGCTTCGCGCCGCTGGACCGCCGCGACACCGTGTGGCAGCAGACCAAGGCTGGCGAGGGCTGGACCGAGGCGTTCAAGGTCGGCAAGGTCACCGACTCCACCGTCACCGACAACGTGCCGCTGGTCAATGCCGCGCTCACCCAGCATCCCGAGGTCAAGGGCATCTTCGCCCCCTACGACGAACTGGCCAAGGGCGCCACGCTCGCGGTGCAGAACAAGCACCTGGACGCCTCGGTGAAGGTGGTCGGCGCCGACGTGTCCAATGCCGACATCCAGATCATCACCGCCGACAACAGCCCCTGGGTGGCCACCGCCGGCACCGACCCGTCCGCGGTCGGCGCGGCCGTGGTGCGCACCGCCGCACTGCAACTGGCGGGCCAGCTGAACAAGAAGTCGGTCGAGTTCCCCGCGGTGGCCATCACCCGGGATCTGCTGGTGTCCAAGAAGATCGCGAACATGGACCAGTTGCGCAAGGCGCTGCCCGAGCTGAACCTGGCCCAGGTGAGCGCGGCGAACTGGATCCCGGTCGTCTCCTACTGATGCGCCTGCTCCGATGACCGGCACGGACCGGGCCGCCGTCGCACTGCGCGAGGTCGGCATGGCCTTCGGCGGGAAGCCGGTGCTGGCGGACGTGTCGCTGGACGTGTCCGCCGGCGCGGTGACCGCACTGCTCGGCGCCAACGGCGCCGGGAAATCCACCCTGATCAAGGTGCTGTCCGGGGTGTATCCGGAACACACCGGGCAGGTGTCGATCGACGGCGAACCGGTCGACCTGCGCAGTCCGGCGGCGGCCCGGAAGCTGGGCGTGCAGACCGTACACCAGCACATCGCCGACGGCGTGGTGCCCGGACTGTCGGTCGCCGAGAACCTGGTGTTCGAGCAGATCGCCGCCGGCCGCGGCAACCCCTGGCTGGACACCCGGCGGGTGCTGCGCCGCGCCCGCGAGATCGCGGCCGTCCTCGACCTGGGCTGGGACGAGCGCACCCTGCGCCGCGACGTCGCCGAACTCGGCATCTCCGACCAGCAGTTGCTGCTGCTGGCCCGCGCGTTGTCGACCCGCCCCCGGCTGCTGATCCTGGACGAGCCCACGGCCGCACTGTCGGCGGCCGAGGCCCGCCGCCTGTTCGCCATCGTCGACCGGATGCGCGCCGAAGGCATTGCGGTGCTGTACGTGTCGCACCGCCTCGCCGAGTTGGACGCGCTGGCCGACCGTCTGGTGGTGCTGCGCGACGGCCGGCTGATCGCCGAGCAACCCCGGCCCTTCGACTGGGACCGCGCGCTACGGGCGATGCTGGCGACCCGCGCGACCGCCGATCCGGAACGCGGAATTACGGTCGCGACGTCGGCCGGAGGACCCGCCGCGGAGTCGTTCGCCGCGGAAATCGTGACGGAGCCCGAGGGATTGCCGGATTCGGTGCCGGACGCTGTCGTGGCGACGGCGGACGCCCGGCCGAACGCCGGCGCTCGGACTTTGCGGACGTTCGCGGAGCCGACCGACGCGGAGGCGGAAGACGAAGCGGCGCAAGTGGTTTCGAGACTGGCGGAAGTGGTGCGGCCGAAGTCGGCGGGGCCCGGTGGCGGGCCGGTGGTGGTGTCGCTGCGCGGGGTGCCGCTGTTGCGGGGGCGAGCGCCGCAGGATCTCGACATCCGCGGTGGTGAGGTGACCGGTGTCGTCGGACTGCTGGGCGCGGGGAAGACGGAGCTGGCGCGCGGGCTGTTCGGGGCCGATCCGTTCGGCGCGGGCACGCTCGAGCTGGCCGGGAAGCGTTATCGGCCGCGGCATCCCGCCGACGCGATCGCGCGCGGGGTCCATCTGGTGCCGGAGGATCGGCATGTCGATGCGTTGATCCCGGATTGGTCGATCGCGGAGAACCTTTCGCTGCCGTTCCTGCGGTCGCTGTCGGAGGTGCTCGGCGTGATCCGGCGGGGGCGGGAGCGCGAACTCGGCTCCCGGACCATCGAGCGGCTCGGTATCGTCGCGCGCGGCGAGGCGAGTCTCGTCGAGGAGTTGTCCGGCGGTAATCAGCAGAAGGTGGTGGTCGGCCGGTGGCTGGCGCATCCGCCGCGGGTGCTGATCCTGGACGAACCGTTCCGCGGGGTCGACATCGGCGCGCGCCGCGACATCGGCCGCCAGGCCCGGCAACTGGCCGCGGACGGCGCGGCGGTGCTGCTGCTGTCCGCCGACGTGGACGAGGTGCTGGAGGTGGCCGATCGGGTGATCGTGCTGGCCGACGGCGAGATCCGTTCCGACGGTTACGACATCGCCGGTGAACAGGTGATCGCCGCGCTCGCGGGGTCCGCCGTGTGAGTGAGAAGTGCTGCTGTACAGCAGGATCCGTGCAACCAACCGTAATCCACCCGAAAGCGCCACGATGACCGCCACCGAGACCACCGCACCCCCGACCACCGCCGCACCGGCGCCGGGCCGGATGCGCGACCTGGTCATCAAGTACGGCTTCATCGTGGTGACGCTGGCGCTGTTCGCCTATTTCAGCGCCAGCGAACCGGCCTTCCGCAATTCGGCCACGCTGCTGGACATCCTGCGCTACGTGTCGGTCGCCGCCCTGCTCGGTCTCGGCGTCACGGTGACGCTGGCCGTCGGCGGCATCGACATGTCGGTCGGCGCGGTCGCCGGGCTCGCGGTGTCGGTGGCGGCGAAGATGATGGTGGTCTACAACCAGGTCGGCGCGGTCGCGATCCTGGTGGTGCTGGCCGCGGGGGTGCTGGCCGGGCTGGGTAACGCGCTGCTGATCGTGGTGCTGAAGGTGCCGGACATGCTGGCCACCCTCGGCACCATGTTCGTCATCCAGGGCCTGAAACTCATCGTGGTGGACGGGCAGTCGATCTCCCCGGGGATGACGCTGTCCGGCGGGCGGACGGCGCCCGGCAAGTTCACCGCCGGATTCCTGAAGATCGATCGGGGCAGTGTCGCCGGAATCCCGATTTCGGTGCTGATCTTCCTGGTGCTGACCGTGGCGGCCTGGATCTTCCTGGCCCGGACCCGGTGGGGGCGCGTGCTGTACGCGATCGGCGCCAATCCGAAGGCGGCCCGGCTGGCCGGTATCCGGGTGGGTGTGTACCGGTCACTGGCCTATGTGCTGTCCGGGGTGCTGGCCTCGGTCGGCGGGCTGATCCTGGCCGCGCGGATCGGGCAGGGCGATGTGTCCGCGGGTACCTCGCAGCTGCTGGAGGCGGTGGCGGTCGCGCTGGTCGGCACCTCGGTACTGGGCCGCGGCAAGCCGAACGCCTGGGGTACCGCGCTGGGTGCGGTGCTGATCGGCATCATCTCCTCGGGGCTGACCATCGCCGGATTGCCCTACTACACCCAGGATGTCGTCGAGGGCGCGGTGCTGATCATCGCGCTGGTGTTCAGTTTCACCCTGTCGCGAGGAAGACGCTCATGAGCCACCGTATTCTCGAAACCGCCGACATCCCCGGCTATCTGGCCGAGCGCGGGCACTGGGACGGAGCCGGCGCGGTCGTGGTGCACGAGGTGTCCGACGGCAATCTGAACCGGGTGTTCATCGCCAGCGGCGCCGGCTGGAGCCTCGCGGTGAAGCAGGCGCTGCCCTGGGTGCGGGTCGCCGGGCCGTCCTGGCCGCTGAGCCCGTCGCGCGCCGATGCCGAGGCCCGCGCCTATCGCGCGGTGGCGGCCGTGGCGCCGGAGATCATCCCGGTGGTCCACGGTTACGACCCCGTCGACTACGTCCTGGTCATGGAGGACATGTCGGATCTGCGGGTGCTGCGGACGGTGCTCGACTCCGGCGGCGGCTACGGTGGCGTCTCCACCGCCATCGGCGTGTTCGTGGCCCGATTGTCCTTCGCCACCAGCGATTTCGGCATGGCGTCGGCGGAACGTAAAGCGCTGCTGGCGGAGTCGGTGAATCCGGAACTGTGCAAGATCACCGAGGACGTGGTCCTCTCCGAACCCTATCTGGAGCACGAACACAACCACTGGCATCCGGACCTGTCCGATCTGGCCGCCGCCTACCGCGCCGACGCGGCGCTGCGCACCGAGATCGCCGACCTGCGCCACCTGTTCATGTCCGGGGCGCAGGCGCTGCTGCACGGCGACCTGCACACCGGCAGCATCATGGTCGGCAGCCGGGCCGGCGCCGAGGTGGTCCGGGTGTTCGATCCGGAGTTCTCCTACGTCGGCCCGATCGGCTTCGACCTCGGGTCGTACTGGGGAAATCTGGTGGCCGCCGAATCCCGGGCCCGGGTGCTCGGCACGGCCGGCGACCACGGCGAGCAGCTGGCCCGCAGCTGGGACGCCTTCGACGTGGAATTCCGCCGGTTGTGGCCGCAGCGGGCCGACACCTTCTTCGACGACGCCTATCGGGATCGGTTCCTGCGCCGGGTCTGGGCGGACTCGCTCGGCTTCGCCGGTGCGGAGCTGATCCGCCGGATCATCGGCTACGCGCATCTCACCGACCTCGACACGCTGCCCGACGCGACGGCCGCCCGGCACGCCCTGCTGGCCGGCCGCGAACTGGTGCTGCACCGCCACGACCTGTCCACCCCCGCGGATGTTCGCGGCCTGATCGACGAGCTGGCCCGCACCACGATCGCCGCGAGCCGGGTGTAACGGCGGCCGGTCGGGCCGATGTGCTCGATACCGGCGGTGTCACGTGGGCTCGACTGCGGCGCATGCTGTTTCGGAGTTCAGAGCAGGGCGAGGGCGGTGAGGAGGCCGGCCAGCGCGACGGCTTGCAGGCCGACCCGGAAGCCGAGGATGCTGTCCCACTTGTCTTGCAGCGCACGGGCGTTCGCGGGGGTGACGCCGGTGCGGGCCGCTGCCTTCTGAGCGGTGTTCACCGGCGCGGCCACCCGGGCGTAGAAGCCGAGCCAGGCCAGCAGGGCGGCCAGCGCGATGCCCGCGCCGACGGCCGCGCCGATCTGCCCGGCGCTCACCGCCAGGACGAGGGTGAGCACGGTGGTGACGACACCGCTGATCCCGAAGACCGGCATGCGGCGATCGCCGTAGTAATGGCCCCAACCGGCCACCGTGGTCAGGGTCGCATCGTCGAGTTTGCGGTAGGACGACCGCATGATCAGGGCCGCGCAGGCGTCGGTGCCGTAGACGACGGCATTGGCGAGAACTGCTACGGCGGCGGCGATCTGGCCGAGGGTGGTGAGCATGTCGGGCTCCTTCGGTGCTCGAATATCTAGCAGTGCTAGTTGATGTAGCGACTGTAGGCTACGGTCGGCCGGCTTGTCTAGCGCTGCTAGATTTTCGCTGCTCCCGGGTAACGCCGTCGCAACGTGCCGGGATGTTCCGCAACCTCGGCGCAACCATTGGCTTCTAAGGTGGAGGCGGAACCGGCTCGGTCGGACGGGCCGGTGACCGAATCTGTCGTGGCTCGGGCGGAAGCGGGTGATCGCATGGATCTGGACACGATCCGCGAGGTGGTGGTGGCCCGCGAGCGGGCCGATCTCGATGTGCTGAGCCCGAATTCGGCGATTCTGGCCGGCGGCACCTGGCTGTTCTCGGAGCCGCAGGACCGGCTCGAACGCCTGGTGGACATCACCACCCTGGGCTGGCCCGCCCTCACCGTCACCGCCGCCGGCCTGGAGATCGCGGCCACCTGCACCCTCGCCGAACTGGACGCGGCCGCGGGGCCGGAGCCCGCCACCGCCGTGGCCGGTCCGCCGGCCGTCGAATTCCCGGAACCCGCCGCGGCGAGGTCTGCGACGTCGTCCAACGGCACCGCGACACCTGCGGAATCCCGCAACGGCACGCCGAAGCCGGTGCCGTCGCCGCCTGCCCCGGCAGCCTCGATGGCGGCAAGATTCGGTAATTCGATTGAGGCAGAGCCGAATTCCGCCGGATTCTCGGAGCACGGCGATCCTGCCGCTACATTCGCCGGGGCCGGAGCGCATTCCGGTGTTCCGGCCGGGGCGGTACGTTCCGCGGGGTCGTCCGAGACGGATGGAACGCGGACCGGTACGCCGATGCCCGCGGCATGGACTGCTGCCGCGCTGTTTCCGCAGGCCTGCCGGGCGCTGCTGGCCTCGTACAAGATCCGCCGCGCCGCGACGGTGGGTGGGAACGTCTGCCTCGGGCTGCCCGCCGGCGCCGTGCTGGCCGCGCTGGTGGCGCTGGACGGGACGGCTGTGGTGTGGCAGCCGGATGGTGGCGATCGCTCGATTCCGTTGGCACACTTCGTCACCGGGCCGGGGACGACCGTGCTGCTGCCCGGTGAGGTGTTGCGCTCGATCCGGATCGAGGCGGCGAAACTATGCTCCCGCACGGCTTTTCGTAAGATCGCGCTGGCGCCGCTGGGTCGTTCCGGTGCGGTGGTGATGGGCCGTCGTGACGCCGACGGACGCTGTGTGATCACGCTCAGTGCGGCGACGGTCCGGCCGGTGGTGCTCGAATTCGGCGCTGTCCCTGCCGATGGCGAACTGGTGGCAACCATTCTGGACCTGGATCGCGGCCTCTGGTTCGACGATCCGCACGGTACCCCGGCCTGGCGCCGGCACGTCAGTACGGTGCTCGCCGGTGAGGTGCTGGCGGAACTGCGGGGGGAGCTGCCGTGAAATTCGAGGTGGACGGCACGGCGATCGAAGTCCGCCCGCGGCCGGGGCAGTGCCTGCGCACACTGCTGCGGGAGCAGGGGCGGTTCGCGGTCAAGAAGGGGTGCGACGCCGGGGACTGCGGCGCCTGCACGGTACTGGTCGACGGTGCGGCCGTGCATTCCTGCCTGTATCCGGCCTATCGTGCCGAGGGGCGCAGCGTCACCACCGCCGCCGGGCTCGGCACCGCCGAGGATCCGCATCCGGTGCAGCAGCGGTTCGCCGCGGCGGGGGCGTTCCAGTGCGGATTCTGCACCGCGGGCATGGTGGTCACCGCGAGCGAGCTGGTTCGGGAGGGTGTCACCGCGGCCGAGCTGCCGGACCGATTGAAGGGAAATCTGTGCCGCTGCACCGGATATCGTCCCATCGCGGCCGCGGTGCTCGACGTCGCCGCCGAGGAGCCGGCGCCACCGCCCACCCCGCAGGCGCTGCGGATCGTCGCCGGGGCCGAGCCGTTCACCTTCGATACCGCAGCGGCACCCCTGTTCGCGCCACCGAGTCCTCGTGATGCCTCGTCGTCGGTGAACCACGGTGGGGGCCCGTCGGCGTACAACGGTGACCGTCCGCCGGTGACCCACTGTGACGGCCTGCCGGGGAGTTACGGTGAGGGCTCGCCGGGCAGTCACGGTGGGGGCTCGCCGGAGAACCACGGTGAGGACCCGTCGGTGAACCACGTCGAGGGGCCGTCGGTGTACAACCAAGACGCCCCGCCATCGGCGGTTCTGCACCTGGCGGTGCTGACGAGCCCGCACCCGCACGCCCTGATCCTCTCGATCGATGCCACGGCCGCCACGGCGATCCCGGGTGTGCACCTGGTGCTCACCGCCGACGACAGTCCCGCCTTCGCCTTCTCGACCGCGCGGCACGAACTGCGCGCCGACGATCCGGACGACACCGTGATACTCGATCGCGTGGTCCGGTTCGCCGGTCAGCGGGTGGCAGCGGTGGTCGCCGATTCACCGGCCACCGCACGCGCGGCCTGCCGGGCGATCCGGGTGGAGTACGAGCGGCTGCCCGCGGTCTTCGACCCGGAGGCGGCGCTGCGCCCGGAGGCGCCGAAACTGCACGGCGACAAGACGTCCGCGGCCCGCATCGCCGACACCCGGCGCAATCTGGTGGCCGAGGTGCACGGTCACGCCGGTGATCTCGATGCCGGGCTGGCCGAGGCCGCCGCGGTGGTGACCGGGGTGTGGCAGACCCCGCGGGTGCAGCACGTGCACCTGGAGACGCACGGCAGTATCGGCTGGATCGACGACGCCGGTCGGCTGGTGATCCGCACCAGCACCCAGGTGCCGTTCCTGGTGCGCGACGAGCTGTGCCGGATATTCGACCTGCCCCGCAACCGGATCCGGGTGTTCGCGGCCCGCGTCGGCGGCGGATTCGGGGCCAAACAGGAGATGCTCACCGAGGATCTGGTGGCGCTGGCGGTGCTGCGCACCGGACATCCGGTGCAGTACGAGTTCACCCGTTCCGAGCAGTTCACCGCCGCGCCCTGCCGGCATCCGATGCGGGTGGCGGTGACCGTGGGCGCCGATGCCGGGGGCCGGCTGACCGCGCTGGCCGTCGACGTCCTCTCCGATGCCGGCGCCTACGGAAACCACAGTGCCGGAGTGCTTTTCCATTCGGTCAGCGAATCGGTCGCGCTGTATCGGTGCCCGCACAAGCGGATCGACGGCCGCGCCGTCTACACCAACAACCTGCCCTCGGGCGCGTTCCGCGGTTACGGCCTGGGGCAGGTCGGTTTCGCGCTGGAATCGGCGCTGGACGAGCTGGCCCGGCGGCTGGACATCGACCCGTTCGACTTCCGCCGCCGCAATGTGGTCGTCCCGGGCGATGCGCTGGTCGGCGGCGACTGCGGGCACGCCGACGACATCGGTTTCGGCAGTTACGGATTGGACCAGTGCCTGGATCTGGCCGAAGCGGCGCTGCGCCGGGGCAACGGGGTGCGGCCACCGGCCGGCGGCCGCTGGCGGGTCGGTGAGGGGATGGCCGCCGCCATGATCGCCACCATCCCGCCGCGCGGCCACCGCGCCACCGCCGAGGCCGTGCTGCTGTGCGACGGTGATTACGAGATCCGGGTCGGCACAGCCGAATTCGGAAACGGGACCACCACCGTGCACGCCCGGCTGGCGGCCGCCGCGCTGGGCACCGACGTGAGCCGGATCCGGCTGCGGCACGCCGACACCGATGTCACCGAGTACGACACCGGCGCCTTCGGCTCCACCGGAATCGTGGTGGCGGGCAAGGCCGTTCACACCGCCTGCCAGCGGCTGGAGCGGCAGATCCTGGCGCGCGCCGCCGCGCTCAGCCGCCGCGACGGCACCCTGGAGGCCGAGGGGGTGCGCTGCGGGGAGCGCCTGCTCACCGCGCGCGAACTGCTGGCCGCCGGGCCGCTGCGCGCCACCGCCGAACACGACGGCACCCCGCGCTCGGTGTCGTTCAACGTGCACGCCGTCCGGGTGGCGGTGCACGTCGACACCGGCGCGGTCCGGATCCTGCAATCGGTCCAGGCCGCCGACGCCGGTACGGTGCTCGACCGGCGGCAGTGCCGTGGCCAGGTCGAAGGCGGCGCGGCCCAGGCCGTCGGCAGCGCGCTGTACGAGGACATGCGGGTGGAACAGGGCATCGTCACCACGAGAACCCTGCGCCACTACCACATTCCGCAGCTGGCCGATCTGCCGATCACCGAGGTGTACTTCGCCGGCACCGTGGACGCGCTCGGCCCGCTCGGCGCGAAGTCGATGAGCGAATCCCCGTACAACCCGGTCGCCCCCGCGCTGGCCAATGCCGTCCGCGACGCCGTCGGGGTGCGGCCGTACGAACTGCCGATGACCGCCGACCGGATCTGGGCGCTACTGCGCGACCGCGACTGACCGGCGGCGGCTCGCCGGAACGGGTCGCTGCCGCGCGACCGCGGCCGATCGGAAGTGGCTCACCGGAACAGGTCGCGCACGAACGGCTCCGAGTCGACCAGCGAGGCGTTGACGGTCCCGCTGTGATCGGTGGGGTAGGTCCGGGCCGTCACCGGCTGGCCGTTGGCGGTCAGCACCGCGATGAAGCGCAGCGTCTCGGGGGTGAGCACATCGGTGTCCTGGAGGCCCTGGCCGAGGAACAGCGGCCGGTCGTAGCCGGTCTCCGGCAGGCCCAGGTAGTCGTGCAGCAGGGTGTGGGCGTCGGGGAGTTCGGACAGCGGGCGGCTGAACAGGTCGCCGCCGATCACCTTGCGGTCGTGCAGTTCCGCCTCCAGCGGCAGCAGGCACGAGCCGTGCGCGTGATCGACCCAGTAGCGGCCGGTATCCGTGAGGTAGGAGTCGATGTTCAGGTTCGGGTAGGTGGTGCGCAGGCCGTTGAGGATGTACAGCAGGTAGGCGGTGGTGCCCGGCCCGACCGCGACCGGCGGCATGCCGGGGCCGAGCAGGGTCACGACGTCCTCGATGTAGGCCGGGGTCCCGGTGGCGACCGCGCCCCGGTAGTCGAGACCCGGTCCGCCGTATGCGGTGGCGTAGCGCGCGGTGGTCACGGCCGCGCCGGCGCCCTGGGACTGGCCGACCACCACCCAGCGGTGCGACAGCGTGTCCCATTCGCCGGTGGCCGCCTTCACCGCGTCGACCACGTTGTGGGCCTCCACCCGGCCGTTGAGGTAGGGATGGTCGCCGCCGGTGCCGAGCCCGGCGTAGTCCGCGGCGACGATCGCGTAGCCCTGCTTCAGCCAGGCGCCCAGGTAGGCCCAGTCGCGATCGGTCGCGGCCGGTCCGGCGATGCTGTACGCGCACTCGTCGCCGAGGCCGATGGTCCCGTGCGCCCAGGCGATCACCGGCCAGCCGCCGGCCGGGGGCGCGCCCGGCGGGAAGTAGACCGCCGCGCTCGCCACGGTCGGCGCGTCAGCCGCGGTCGTGGTCCGGTAGAGGATGCGGTGGGCGTCGGCCGAGCCGGGCAGCGTCGCCGCGGCCGGCAGCGGCAGCACCTCGGTCACGGTCCCCGGATCGGCGGCCGCCGTCGGCGACAGCGTGGACAGTCCGGTGGCCAGCAGCGCCGCGGCCGCGAGGGCCGTCGCGGCGGTCGACAGGTTCCGCATCGTTCTCCTTCTTGCACGGTTGTCCAGCTCAGTATCACGCGTCGTGCGGGAAAAGCGGACCAATCGGTCGCCGTGCCGCCGGGGTGGCTCGCGGCCAGGGTTAGAATTGTGCTCTGCGCACAGTTTGAAGGAGTGCAACCGTGGCTTGGCGCACAGTCCGAATGGACATAATCGGCTGTGAACGTCCTCACAATGCCGATCTTCGCGAGCGGAAATCGGACAGTGCCGACGGTCACGAAAACAGTACGACCGTTACGCAAAACCGCACGTCAGCGCTACCAGCGAGTAGATTTGAGGCGAGCAAGCAATCCGCAAATTTAACAGGATTGGCAAAGGGGTCGTCAAAGCTAGCTCGCATTCGCACTTGCAACAGGTGGACGGCCATTTTTTCCTGTGCCATCGTGTTGAAGTACAACAGAAGGGCCTAGCAAGCCTGCAAATTGCCGCTCCAGCAGAGTTCGGACACCGGGCAGCGCCGCCGCGCCGACCGCCCAGCAACCGCGCAGTCGACGGTCGCGAGGTTCGGACATGGGGCACGACGAGAAGTAGGAGTCAAGATGTCGAACGTCGGCACCCCCAAGACCGCTGCGGAAATCCAGCAGGATTGGGACACCAACCCGCGGTGGAAGGGCATCACCCGCAACTACACGCCCGAGCAGGTCGTGAAGCTCCAGGGTTCGGTCGTCGAGGAGCACACGCTGGCTCGCCGTGGCGCCGAGATCCTGTGGGAGCAGGTCAACTCCGAGGACTACATCAACGCGCTCGGCGCCCTCACCGGCAACATGGCCGTGCAGCAGGTGCGCGCCGGCCTGAAGGCCATCTACCTCTCCGGCTGGCAGGTCGCCGGTGACGCCAACCTCTCCGGCCACACCTACCCGGATCAGTCGCTGTACCCGGCCAACTCGGTGCCGGCCGTGGTCCGCCGGATCAACAACGCGCTGCTGCGCGCCGACGAGATCGCCCGCGTCGAGGGTGACACCTCGGTCGACAACTGGCTGGTCCCGATCGTGGCCGACGGTGAGGCCGGTTTCGGTGGCGCCCTGAACGTCTACGAACTCCAGAAGGCCATGATCGCCGCGGGCGCCGCCGGCACCCACTGGGAGGATCAGCTGGCCTCGGAGAAGAAGTGCGGCCACCTCGGTGGCAAGGTGCTGATCCCGACCTCGCAGCACATCCGCACCCTGACCTCCGCCCGCCTGGCCGCCGACGTGGCCGGCACCCCCACCGTGGTGATCGCGCGCACCGACGCCGAGGCCGCCACCCTGATCACCTCCGACGTCGACGAGCGCGACCAGGAATTCATCACCGGTGAGCGCACCGCGGAGGGCTTCTACCACCTGCGCAACGGCATCGAGCCCTGCATCGCCCGCGCCAAGGCCTACGCGCCGTACTCCGACCTGATCTGGATGGAGACCGGCACCCCGGACCTGGAGCTGGCCCGCAAGTTCGCCGAGTCGGTCAAGAGCGAGTTCCCCGACCAGCTGCTGTCCTACAACTGCTCGCCGTCGTTCAACTGGAAGCAGCACCTGGACGACGCCACCATCGCGAAGTTCCAGCGTGAGCTGGGCGCCATGGGCTTCAAGTTCCAGTTCATCACCCTGGCCGGCTTCCACGCGCTGAACTACAGCATGTTCGACCTGGCCTACGGCTACGCCCGCGAGGGCATGTCCGCCTACGTCGAGTTGCAGGAGCGCGAGTTCGCCGCCGAGGAGCGGGGCTACACCGCCACCAAGCACCAGCGTGAGGTCGGCGCCGGGTACTTCGACACCATCGCCACCACGGTCGACCCGAACACCTCGACCGCGGCGCTGAAGGGCTCGACCGAAGAAGGCCAGTTCCACTGAGAATGCGGCTGTCCCGTTTCGCATCCGGGATGACCGCCGTCGCCCCTCGCGGGCGGCCGGCTCGGGCCGGGATCCAGCTGCACACCTGGATCCCGGCCCTTGCCACCAGTACCTGAAACCACCACCGCCGAATCACCAGCAGGAGCGGGACATGAGCGAGAAGATTCAGCGCGTCGGCGTCGTCGGCGCCGGGCAGATGGGCGCCGGCATCGCGGAGGTCTGCGCGCGGGCGCACGTGGATGTGCTCGTGTTCGAACCCACCCGGGAACTGGCCGCCGCCGGCCGGTCCCGCATCCTGCGGTCGCTGGATCGCGGGGTGTCCAGCGGCAAGCTCACCGAACGGGAGCGGGAGCAGACCGCCTGGCGGCTGCGCTTCACCTCCGACCTCGGTGACTTCGCCGACCGGCAGCTCGTGGTCGAGGCGGTCGTGGAGAACGAGGAGGTGAAGACCTCGATCTTCGCCGAACTCGACAAGGTGGTCACCGATCCGGACGCGGTGCTCGCCTCCAACACCTCCTCGATCCCGATCATGAAGATCGCGGTGGCGACGGCCAATCCGGAGCGGGTCGTCGGGATGCACTTCTTCAATCCGGTGCCGGTGCTGCCGTTGGTGGAGCTGGTCACCACGTTGAAGACCAGTGAGGCGGTGTTGCGGCGGGCGGAGGCGTTCGCGGGCACCGTGCTCGGTAAGCAGGTGGTGCGGTCGGCGGATCGGTCCGGATTCGTGGTGAACGCGCTGCTGGTGCCGTATCTGCTGTCGGCCATCCGGATGGTGGAATCGGGATTCGCCACCAAGGAGGATGTCGACAAGGCGATGGTGCTCGGGTGCGCGCATCCGATGGGGCCGTTGGCGCTGACCGATCTGGTGGGGCTGGATACGGTGAAGTCCATTGCCGATTCGATGTATGCCGAGTTCAAGGAGCCGCTGTACTCGGCGCCGCCGTTGCTGATGCGGATGGTCGAGGCCGGTCTGCTCGGCAAGAAAGCCGGCGCGGGCTTCTATCAGTATTGATGTGCCTCGCTTCGCTCGGCCGCGAACGGAGGTGGTTGCGACTGTGATCCACCTCGGCACAACAGGTTTACCAATTCGCCGGATCAGCTCACCGGCGACCAGCTGCGCAACAGGTGACCCGGGACCGCAGCTCTGAGAGGAGTCCGCTCATGGTCAATGTGGCAAACGGCTTCGGGTCGAGCATTCTCGGGTATCCGAGGATCGGGCCGCATCGGGAGCTCAAACGTGCGCTCGAGGCTTACTGGCACGGTGAGCTGTCGCGGGCGAAGTTGCTGGCGGTCGGGCGGGAGATTCAGGAGGCGCAGTTCGCCGAGCTCCACGCTGCCGGGCTGACTCAGGTGCCGGGGAATACGTTCTCGTTCTATGACCATGTGCTGGACAATGCGTTGTTGTTCGGGGCGGTGCCGCAGCGGTTCGAACCGTACCGTGACGAATTGGATCCGCTGGACTTCTACTTCCTGATGGCGCGGGGGCGGCCGGATCTGCCGCCGCTGGAGCTGGTTCGGTTGTTCGACACCAGTTATCACTACCGGCAGCCGGAACTGGATGCCGATACCGCGTTCTCGTTGCATCCGGAGGCGGTGCTCGACGAGTTCGATCGGGCGATGGCGGCCGGGATCGAGTTGCGGCCGGTGGCGCTGGGGCCGATGTCGTTGTTGTTGCTGTCCAAGGCGGGGCAGGTGCCCGGCGAGACCGAATTCGATCGGCTGACACTGCTGGATCGGTTGTTGCCGGTGTACGAGGAGTTGTTCGAGCTCCTCGCCAAGCGCGGGGCGACCTGTGTGCAACTGGACGAGCCGTGTTTCACCAGTGATCGGACGGCTGCCGAGTTGGCGGCGTTCGAGGTTGCGTACCAACGGCTTTCGACGGCGCCGCTGCGGCCGCGGATGCTCGTCACCGGGCAGTACGGTGATTTCGGGGAGGCGGTGCGGATTCTGGCGGGGACGGCGGTGGAGGCCATCGGGCTCGACCTGGCCGCGCACCGGATCCGGCCCGAGGAGCTGGCGGCGATTCCGGGAATTCGGCGAAAGCGCTTGTACGCGGGCGTGATCAGCGGCACCAATGTGTGGCGCGCTGATCGCTACGTGACCTTGCAGTACCTGCACCAGTTGTCGCAGGTGTGCCCGGATCTGGTGGTGTCGACCGGGTCCACGTTGTTGCACGTGCCTTATGACCTGCTCGTCGAGTACGACATCGAAGGGCATGTGGCGGATCGGCTCGCCTTCGCGAAACAGAAAGTGCTGGAAGTCGTTTCGCTGGCCAAGGCGCTGACCGAAGGGCCGTCGCCGAGTTGGCGGCAGCGCCCGCGCGAGGTGCACTTCAAGCAGAAACACGCTGTGCGGCAACGGGTCTACGCCGTGACGCCACAGATGCGCGAGCGGGAACCGTACCTGCGGCGCGCCGCCGCGCAACGGGCACGACTGGATCTGCCGCTGGTGCCCGCCACCACGCTGGGCTCGTTCCCGCAGACCGATACGATCCGGCAGGCCCGCTACGAACTCGGCGAGGGCCGGTTGTCGATGGCGGAGTACCGCAAGCGGATCGAGGCCGAGATCGAGTCGACCATCCGGTTGCAGGAGGACATCGGCCTGGATGTGCTGGTGCACGGCGAGCACGAGCGCAACGACATGGTGCAGTACTTCGCGGAACTGCTGGACG
This sequence comes from Nocardia sp. alder85J, assembly GCF_020176955.2. Taxonomy (GTDB): domain Bacteria; phylum Actinomycetota; class Actinomycetes; order Mycobacteriales; family Mycobacteriaceae; genus Nocardia. The sequence continues at coordinate 83,419 of NZ_JAIUCZ020000017.1, read as the reverse complement.
GCTTCGCCACCACCCACTTCGGCTGGGTGCAGGTGTACGGCTCGCGCTGCGTGCGCCCGCCGATCCTGTACGGGGACGTGGCCCGGCCGCGGCCGATGACCGTGGAGTGGATCACCTACGCGCAGTCGCTCACCGGCAAACCGGTGAAGGGCATCGTCACCGGCCCGGTCACGATGGTGGCCCGCTCGTTCGTGCGACAGGACCAGCCGCTGCACGAGACGGCCGACCAGGTGGCCCTGGCCCTCCGCGACGAACTGGCCGATCTGGAACGGGCCGGGGTGGCGATCATCCAGGTCGACGAACCGTCGATCCGGGAACTGCTGCCCCTGCGCCGCAGCGGCCGCCACGAATACCTGCGCTGGGCGGTGAACGCCTTCCGCCTCGCCACCTCCGGCGTCCGCGCCGACACCCAGATCCACACGCACATCGCCTATTCCGGCCGCGCCGAAATCGTCCAGGCGATCGAGGAACTCGACGCCGACGTCACCGCCATCGTCGCCACCCGCTCCATCGAATGGGTGCTGAACGCCCTCAACGAGGACGCCGCCGGCGGCCACGGCCTGTCCCACGGCGTGGGCCCCGGCATCTACGAGAGCCGCTCGGCCCGCATCCCCGACATCGACGAACTCGACGAACTCCTGACCGCCGCCGCCGCGGCCGTCACCCCCCACCGCCTGTGGGCCAACCCCGACGGCGGCCTGAAAACCCGCCACTACTGGCAACTGGAACCCTCCCTGCGCAACCTGGTCGCGGCGGCCCGCCGAGTTCGGAGGCGCGCCGAACAAGCGGACCACGCGCCGGCCTGAATCGTCGGGCCGGGGAGACGAACGAGGCGGGTGCGGAAGTATCCGCACCCGCCTCAATCGCTCCGGCGGTCAGCGGATACTGCCCAGGATCGCGATGCGGTCGGAATACCGGGACGGACACGACGAGGCGACTGTGGAAATATCCGCGGCCGCCCTTGCGTTTCCGCGTGTGCCTGTGTCGCGGTGGGCTGAATTCGCTTGGTGCCGTTCATGTCTCGATGGAGTCCAGCGATCGCGGTGATGTTTCCGTCGTCGACGTAGATGGCTCGGTGGAGAAGGCCTCCGAGCGCCGTCGCGTACCGGGCGAGGATCTCGTAGCCGGAGACCTCGCCCTTCTCGATTCGGGAGACTCGGCCCTGGGTTACCGGGTCGTAGCTCCACGGCAGGGTGCGATCTGGCCGCCGGGGTATCCGACAACCGGCGCTCCGATCGCGACCGCGCCTTTCGGGGTGTGGTGACGAATGTTGGGTGTCCGGTGGTCGATGGTGATGCGGAGGCGGTGGGTTGGGTGGCGTGGTGCGGGTGTTGACGGGGGAGGAGCGGGAGCGGAGGAGGCGGCGGGCAGAGGGGATCGTGGGGGAGTTGCTGGAGCGGGGGGTGGTGGGGGTGGCGGTGACATGGGTGGATACCGCTGGGATTGTCCGGGTGAAGACTGTTCCGGTACAGCGGTTTTCGCACGTGGCGGCGTGGGGGGTCGGGGCTTCGCCGGTGTTCGACGTGTTTCTGTCGGACGACAGTATTGTGGCGGGGCGGTATGCCGGGGGGCCGGTGGGGGATCTGCGGTTGCATCCGGATCCGGATCGGGTGGTGGTGTCGGCGGCGATGCCGGGGTGGGCGTGGGCGCCCGGGGATCGGTACGACCAGGAGGGTGGGGTGCATCCGCGGGATTCGCGCTTGTTGTTGCGGCGGGTGGTGGATGAACTGGCGGGTGGGGGGTGGTCGGTGCGGGCCGGGTTCGAGGTGGAGTGGATGGTGGGGTGGCAGACCGGTGACGATCGGTTCGTGCCGGTGACCACGGCGCCGGCGTACGGGATGGCTCGGGTGTCGGGGCTGGCGGATTATCTGCGGGATGTGATGGTCGCGTTGGGGGACAGTGGGGTGGCCGTCGATCAGGTGCATCCGGAGTATTCCGCGGGGCAGTTCGAAGTGTCTTTCGCCGCGGCCGATCCGGTGGGGGCGGCGGATACGCTGGTGTTGGTCCGGGAGACCGTGCGGGCGGTCGGTGTGGCGCACGATATGCGAGTCTCGTTCGCGCCCAAGGTGGTTCCCGAGGCGGTCGGCAACGGTGGGCATGTGCATCTGAGTCTGTGGCGGGACGGGGTCAATGTGATGTCCGGGGGTGACGGGCCCTGCGGGCCGACCGGCGACGGTGAGCATTTCGCTGGGGGGATACTGGCTCGTCTGCCTGCCCTGATGGCGGTCGGATGTGCTTCCGTCGCAAGCTATCTGCGGTTGCTGCCGTCGCAGTGGGCCGGGGTGTTCGCGTGCTGGGGGCGGGAGAATCGGGAGGCGGCGTTGCGGTACGTGAGCGGGTGTGCGGGAGAGCGGGAGCGGGCGGCGAATATCGAGGTGAAGTGCTTCGATGCCACCGCGAATCCGTATCTGCTGCTGGCCGGGCTGCTGGCCGCCGGTGCGGCGGGGTTGGCGGACTCGGTGCGGTTGCCCGCCCCGGTCGACGTCGACCCCGGGGCGCTCACCCCGGAGCAGCGCGCTGCTGCCGGGATCCATGCTCTGCCTGCCACTCTGGCCGACGCCATCACCATTTTCGAGGCGGATCCCGTACTGGGCAAGGCCTTCGGCGACAGCCTCGTCGACACGGTGGCGACGGTCCGGCGTGGCGAGATCGCCGCCCTCGCCGGGTGTACTCCCGACGAGGTCATCGCCCGCACCCGCTGGCGGTATTGAGGGGCGACCTCGAACGTGCCGAGCGGAGGCCGAGATACAGCCTAGAAGCTGCCAGCGTCTATGACGAAGCGGTAACGGACGTCGCTGGCTACGACGCGCTCGTATGCTTCGTCGATGCGGTCGGCGGAGATGGTCTCGATCTCGGCGCCGATGTTGTGTTCGGCGCAGAAGTTCAGCATCTCCTGGGTTTCGGCGATGCTGCCGATGGTGGAGCCGGACAGGGAGCGGCGATAGTTGGTGAGGGTGAACGGGGCCACCGACAGGTCGCCGTCGGGCAGACCGAGGATCACCAGGGTGCCGTCGGTCTTCAGCAGGCGCATGTAGTTGTTGATCGGCAGGTCGGCGGAGACGGTGTTGACGATGAGGTCGAAGCGGTTGCGCAACTCCCGGAAGGTCTTCCGGTCGCTGGTGGCGTAGTAGTGCTGTGCGCCGAAGCGCAGGCCGTCCTCCTGTTTGCTCAGCGACTGGCTGAGCACCGTGACCTCGGCGCCCATCGCCGCCGCGATCTTGACGCCGACGTGGCCGAGGCCGCCCATGCCGACCACCGCGACCTGTTTGCCGGGCCCGGCATTCCAGTGCCGCAGCGGCGAATACAGCGTGATGCCGGCACACAGCAGCGGGGCGGCCACGTCCAGGCCGAGGCTGTCGGGGATCGAGACGACGAAGTGTTCGGTGACCACCACCTGCGACGAGTAGCCGCCGAGGGTGTAGCCGCCGGCCTGCAACTCCTCGGGGACGGTGCCGTTGTAGGTCATGGTGTTGCCGTTGGCGCAGAACTGCTCCTCACCGGCCAGGCAGAATTCGCAGCGGCCGCACGAGTCGACCATCACCCCGACGCCGACCCGATCGCCCACCTGGAATCGGGTGACCGCGGACCCGACCGCGGCGACGATGCCCGCGATCTCGTGACCGGGCACGCAGGGGTAGCGGGTGCCGTGCCATTCGTTGCGCGCGGTGTGGATGTCGGAGTGACAGATACCGGCGTACCGGACGTCGATGAGCACGTCGTGCGGGAGCAGATCCCGCCGCTGGATCGTCGTCTTCTCGAAGCGGCCGTCGGGGGAGGTGACGGCGTAGGCGGCAGCTGTACTCATGGCACCATGCCTACCGCCGCATGAATTCGGGCGCAAGTGGCACCGGGGCCGCACACAGGTGTTCCGCCGGTCCGGGTGCAACTTCCCGGCATATCGGTTCGGCATCCTGCGCTCGGGGCCCGGACCGCGGGCCGGGCCGATCGCACATGCTGGGTCGGTGGCGATTCTGCTGGCCGTGCTGTCGATGTGCACGACGCTCGTCGGTGGCGTCGTGGCGATCCACATCGGCGAGAGCAAACGGCTGGTCCTGGGCACGGCGGCGGGTGTGATGCTCGGAGTGGTGTTCTTCGACCTGCTGCCCGAGGCGCTGGACGCCACCGGCCGGACGCTGCTGCACGTGCCGGTCGCGCTGCTCACCGCGGTGCTGGGCTTCCTGACCGTGCACGTCATCGAGCAGACTGTCGCCCTGCACACCGGTTACGAACCCGAATACGGTGCGCACAAGCACGGTTTCGAGTCGGTGGGGATGCTCGCCGGTGGCGGGCTGGTCGTGCACAGTCTGCTCGACGGCCTGAGCATCGGATTCGGCTTCCAGGCCGGGGCGGCCGTCGGCGCGGCGGTGTCGATCGCGGTGATCTGCCACGATTTCGCCGACGGGTTCAACACTTTCACCGTCACCACGCTCTACGGCAACGCGCGCCGCCGCGGCCTGCTCATGCTCGGCCTGGACGCGCTCGCGCCGGTGGCCGGCGCGGTGGCGGGCACGCTGCTGCGGGTGCCCGCCGAGGTGGTCGGTCTCTATCTGGGCTACTTCGCCGGATTCCTGCTGTATCTGGCCACTGCCGATATTTTGCCGGAGGCGCACGCGGGCAAACCCTCCCACGGTCCGCTGGTGTGCACGATCGCGGGCGTACTGGCGATGTTGCTGGTCGCCGAGCTGAGTCGATGACGGTCGGTGCCGCCGCCGTCCGGTTAGCTGTACGGTGGCGGCCCCGGGGTGGGGCGGAATCCGGAAGGGAGCAGGCATGCAGCACGGTGGGTTGTCGCGGCGCTCGTTGTTCGGCGCGGCGCTGGCGGCGAGCGCGGGACTCGCGGGCTGTGGCACCGGTGATCGGAAGGCCGCGCCGACCATGACCGGCAACAGCGTGACCGGCGCCGCCGGTGACCCGGTCGCGGTCGCCACCGACGCCTACATCTTCGGTTATCCGCTGGTGCTGATGGATGTCACGCGTGAGCACAGCGGCACCGCGAACGCCTTGTACCACGCCCGCGCCCTGCCGACGGCCGCCGATCACGCGGTGGTGCGGATGAATCTGGACACGTTGTACACCAGCGCGTGGCTGGATCTGCGCGCGGAGCCGATGGTGCTGGAGGTGCCCGACATGGGCCCGGACCGGTACTGGCTGATGCAACTGCTGGACGCCTGGACCAATACCGCGCATCATCCGAGTAGCCTGAAACCGCAACTGCGGCAAGGACAATCGTCGTTCGCCTATGCGATCATCGGACCGGGCTGGTCGGGTGCGCTGCCGGACACCGTGACCCGCCTGGACATGCCGACCGCGACGGCGTGGCTGATCGGCCGCACCCAGGTGAACGGCCCGGACGATCTCGACGCCGTGCACGTCCTCCAGGACCGGATCACGCTGGCGCCGTTGAGCGCCTGGACCGCCGGCCGGGCGGTCGCGGTCACCGGCGCCACCATGGCGACCGGCACGCCGCCGCCGAAACTGGTGGCGGAGTTGGACGGTCCCGCCTTCTTCACTCGGATGTGCGCCGTACTCGCCGCGAATCCTACTGCGACAGCGGATGATACGGAGATGAAGCGGTTCGCCGCCATCGGCGTCCGGCCGGGCGGCAGCGTGGCGGGGCAGCCGGTCGACGCGCTGAACCAGGGCGTCGCCGCGGCGCAGAAACGGTTGCAGGAGTACCACGATCCCGCCGCGCGGAACGAGAACGGCTGGAACTTCACCACCAACATCGGCAGCTACGGCACCGACTACGCTCTGCGGGCCGCCACGGCCAAGGTCGCGCTCGGCGCGAATCTGGCCGAGGATGCCATCTACCCCAGCACATTCGGTGTCGCCGACGCCAACGGCGCGCCCCGCCGCTACCGCATCCGCTTCGACGCCGGTCAACTGCCGCCGGTCGACGCGTTCTGGTCGATCACCGCGTACGGGTCCGACAGCTATCTGGTGGACAACCCGGCCGGGATCTACTCGATCGGTCATCTGATCCCGGTCGTGCCCGGTTCGGACGGCCGGGTGACGGTCTCGGTCCAGCACGAGGATCCGGGCCCCGGCGTGCCGTCCGGGCACTGGCTGCCGATCCCGGCGACGGGCGCCTTCTCGCTGAGCATGCGGCTGTACGCGCCGAAATCCACAGCGCTGGACGGGACCTGGCAACCGCCCGCGCTGACGCCGGTGAACTGACCGCCGTCGGTAACACCGCAGACACGGTGTAACACAGCAGTAAACAGGTATTGCGCGAACGGCCGGACTCGGGGCACGTTGGAAGGTACATCCATTCGCCGAGCCCGACCGGCGCAGACCCGCGGGAGTGGCCATGTACCAGCCACGGTACGACGAGCGACGGTTCACCGGTGAGTCGGCTCGAGTGGGCAGGAGCAGGTTCGCTCGTACCTCCGTCGTGCTGCTGGTCGTGGTCCTGGCGCTGGCGGCCTTCCTCGGCTATCGCGACGAGCTGCCGAGCTGGGTGGGACAGTCCCGCGGCGCGTCCGCGGCGCTGTACGGGCCGCCGATGCCGCCGATGGACGCCGATGCCGTCGCCCACTCCGTCGAGCCGGAGCTGGTGAACATCGATGTGCTGCTGCGGCCCAGCGGGGTCGCCGCGGCCGGTACCGGCATCGTGCTGACCGCCGACGGACAGGTGCTGACCAGCCATCATGTGGTCAAGGGCGCCGACACCATCACCGTCGGCGATCTCGGTACCGGCGCCGCCTTCCCGGCGACCGTGGTCGGCTACGACTCCGACGCCGATATCGCGCTGCTGTCGCTGACCGGCGCGCACGGGCTGCCGGTGGCCCGGATCGGCAGTTCGGGGGTGCTGCGCCTGGGTGACGACCTGGTCGCGATCGGCAATGCCGGCGGCACCGGGACCCCGACCGCATTCTTCGGCCCGGTCACCGCACTGGATGCCGCGATCGTGGCCCGCAATGCCGCCGACATGTCCCGCAAAGCGCTGACCGGGCTGATCGAGGTGTCGGCGCCGGTGATGGCCGGGCAGTCCGGCGGCGCGCTGGTCGACCGCTACGGCGCCGTCGTCGGCGTGGTGACCGCGGCGTCCGGCGAGCTGTCCCGCGCGTCCGGGCAGGCCAGCGGGTACGCGGTGCCGATCGATACGGCGATGGGGGTGATCCGGCAGATCCGCACGGGCGTCCCCACCGACGCGATCCATGTCGGCCCCACCGCGACACTGGGCGTGGTGACCTCGGACGGGCCGTCCGGCGCCCGCGTCGACGTCAGCCTGTACGGGCAGCCCGCGTTCGCGGCCGGGGTGGCCGAGGGCGAGGTGATCACGGGCATCGACGGCCGCGCGGTGGGTTCGGCGCAGTCGCTGCGGGCCGCGTTGAACACCCACCGCCCGGCCGACGCCGTGCACGTGGACCTCACCGAACCGGACGGCTCGCGGCGTACGGTCGTCGTCGTGCTGGCCTCGGGACCACCGAACTGAGCACGGCTCAGAACAGCGAGGTCCAGTAGTCCTGGAAGCGCAGGAACACCAGCAGCAGCACCACCGCGTAGAACACGGCCACCACGGTCCACCGCCATTCGGCGATTATCCGCAGCGGCCCGCGCGCGTCACCCCAGAGTTGATCGGTGACCACCGCGAACATCGCCGGGGTCACCACCCAGACCACCATGCAGTACGGGCACAACGCGCCGATGCGGTAGAGGCTCTGGAAGATCAGCCAGCAGATGAACCCCACGCCGAGCGCCAGGCCCAGCCAGAAGCCGCCCCAGAACCAGGACGGGAAGCCCATCCCGGACACCGCGAGCACGGCCAGGGTGACCGCCACCGAGAAGCCCACCACGCCGATCAACGGGTTCGGGAAGCCGAACACCGCGGCCTGGTGGGTGGCCATCACCGAACCGCAGGACAGGATCGGATTGATGCTGCACGACGGCTTGTAGTCGGGGTTCATGAACAGTTTGAACCGCTCGATCGTCAGCGTGACCGCCGCGATCCAGCCCAGCAGCGAACCGATCAGCAGAATCCAGGCGGACCGGGTGGGTGCGGCGATCGTGCCTGCCATCGGTTACTGGGCCGCCGATTCGATGGTGGCGCGCAGGCCACCGGTCTGCATCAGTTCGGCCGAGGTGCCGATCTGCTTGTCGTTGACGAAGACCGTCGGCGTGGCCTGGATGCCGCTGTTCAGGACGTCCTTGGTGATTTTCTGCACGTAGCTGTCGTACTTGTGGTCGGTGATGCACTGCGCGGTGGCCGGATCGGTGTAGCCCGCGTCCTTCGCGATCTGGACCAGGGTGTCGTCGGTGAGGCCGGTGCCGTTCTCCGGCGGCTGCTTCTGATACATCGTGATCAGCCACGGCAGGAATTTGGCCGGGTCGGCGTCGGCCACGCAGTAGGCGGTGCTCGCCGCCCGCGACGAGTAGCGGGTGCCCGAGGACATCTTGTCCAGGAAAGCGATGATGTTGTACTCGACCGCCGCGGTGCCGTTGTTCACCTCGTCCTCGATCACCTGGCCGTTGGCCGCCTCGAACGCCTTGCAGGCCGGGCACTGGAGGTCGGCGACCACGCGCACGGTGACCTTGGCGCCCGGTTTGCCGATGTGGATGGAACCGTTGTCGGTGATCGAGCCGGTGAGGCCGCCGGCGGATTGCGGGGCGGTGACCGCGGGAGTCGGGCCGGCGTCGTTGCTCTTCGACTTGTGCATGGCGATGCTGATGCCGATGCCGGCGATGAGCGCGATCAGCACGACCGCGACCGCCACCTGGATGGCGATGGTGCGCGAGCGGTTGGTACCCCGCACTGCCGCCAGCGAGTTCTTCCCGCGCGGATTATTGCTCACCGTTGCGTTCACCACGCCTTCCTGTGCTCAACGGACCACTGGGTAGCGCCCGGCCCGATCCTACGGGCTCGGGATCGGTTGGCCGTGGACGCGCCCGGGGCACATCATGGTGGTTCAACCTGAGAGAACACGCAGAACAGACACGACGGCGGGGATGCGCGGTGGTGGCGCCGGGCTCGGGATCGGCGGGAACGGGCCGCGGCGGAACTCAGCAGGTTCGCAGCCGGGCGCGCTGCTCGGCGACGTCGAAGTGGGCTGGAGGCCAGTCCAGTTCCAGCGACCGAAGGGCGTCGACGAGCAGTTCGGTCACCGCCAGGCGGGCATACCACTTGTTGTCGGCGGGCACCGCATACCAGGGCGCGTACTCGGTATGGGTGAGATCGAAAATATCCTGGTAGGCCTGCTGATAGGCAGGCAGCAGGGCGCGGTCGTCCAGATCGCTCGAGCTGAACTTCCAGTACTTGTCGGGGCGGCTCAGCCGCCGGGCCAGGCGTTTGCGCTGCTCCTCGAGGGAGATCAGCAGCGCGACCTTCACAATGGTGGTGCCGCTCTCGGCGACCTTGCGCTCGAAGGCGTTGATCTCGGCGAAGCGCTTGCCCCAGACCTCCGGCGGCACCATCTCGCGCACCCGGACGACCAGCACGTCCTCGTAGTGCGAGCGGTCGAACACGCCGAGTTGCCCGGCGGCCGGCAGTTTCCGGCGGACCCGCCAGAGGTAGTGGTGGCGGCGTTCCTCGGCGGTGGGCACGCCGAAGGCGGCATGGTCGACACCCTGCGGGTCCACCGAACCGATCACGTGCCGCACGATGCCGCCCTTGCCGGAGGTGTCCATCCCCTGCAACACCAGCAGCACGCTGCGCGAATCGCCGCTGCGGCCGTTGGCGTACAACTTCTCCTGGAGATCGGCGAGCACCGCGCGGCGCTGTTCGATCAGCAGTTCCCCGGTCTGTTTCGCGCCCAGCTTCTTGTCGGCGCGGAAACCCGGCGTGGCGCTGGTGTCGAACTCGGCGACCCGGACGCCCTCGGCCCGCAGCGCCTCGGTCACCGGAACGGACCAATTGGTTTTTGCCATGGGGGCAGTATGAACGGCGGGTGGCCGAACGCAAACCGCCCCCGGCCCGAAGGGGATTCGAGGCCGGGGGCGAGTCTCCCACTGAGCTGGGAGGCGAAGCAACTGTGACTATATCCGCCCGGCGACACCGGTGTCGGCGTTTCGACGTGCGCGGTTCAGGGGTGGGGCTGGGTCGGCGACTCGATTCCGGCCAGTCGCAGCAACTGTTCGGCGAAGTCGTTGTCCGAGACCGGGGTCAGCGTCAGATCCGCGGCGGTGGTGAGCAGATACCGCCCGTCGTCGGTGAAGTCGAGCCAGGTGCGGTGCCGGGTCGGCGGTGACATCGGATCGTCGGGGGCGATGGTGACGGTGAGGAAGCCGCGAGCGTCGACGGGGGAACGCAGCTTACGGCGGAAGCGGGCGGCATTGCGCTGGTCGGGGCTGCCGTCGTGGGCGACCCCGTCGGCGCCGAGCACCGCCTCCTGCGGTTCGCGCAGGGGGCCGTGCAGGCCGGCCGGCGCCGACCCGATCACCGCGACCAGACGCTCGCCCACCGCGCGAGCGTGGCAGACCGAGACCGTGACGGCGTTGTCGCCGGCCACCAGGATGCCGGCGTGATTGTGCACCACCGCGGCGAAGGCCAGGATGCGTTCCGGATCACCGGAGCGTTCCCCCGCGACGGTGATGGTGGTGGCGTCGGCGCGCGCGCACAGCATCAGCGCCGCGGTCAGGTCCGGATCGGTGTTGCGGGCATAGCGGGAGCGCAAACCCAGTGCCGCATACTCGGATTCGGTGCGCACGGTGGCCGCGGGGACCACGTTGACGGGATACGGGCGACGATCCATGCCGGTCTCGGAGGACCAGACGTGGGTGAACTCGTCCGGGGTCAGCGTCCATCTCACCGGCCGTGCCCTCCACCGGTACCGGAATCGGGGGGCAGCGGGGCGAAGCGGGGCACGCTGTCGCCGGAGGCGGGCAGGGTCGGGTTGTAGCGGTAGGTCATGACGTCGCGGACGTCGGCCAGCGTCGTCGCGGCGCGCAGGTCGTATTCGGCGCGGCGGCGGGCGCCGTGCACGGCCTCCGCGGCCGGATCGTCCAGCGGCAGATAGGGTGGTGGCGGCGGGGCGATCGCGTCCCGGATCGTTTGTGCCGATTCGGAATCCGCCGCGAGCAGGCGGTGCAGCGCGGCGCAGGCGTCGGCCGCGGCGAGGCCGTGGCTCAGCAACTGCCGGGTGGCCTCCAGCGCGGCCGCGCGGGTGCGGCCCGACCAGCGGGTCAGCCCGGCGTCGGTGGCGGCCGCGAAGGTGTGGAACGCCTCGTCGATCAGTTCACCGCGCCGCCGCCACACCTCGGCGACCTGGCCGATCGCACCGGGGTCGAGCCGCTCGTGCACCAGATCCCAGATCTCCTGGTGGCTGTAGCCGCCGAATATCTCTCGGTCGGGGACGTACGGGGCGTCCGTGTTCTCCGCTGGTCCGTCCGGACGCATCGCCGATGTCCTTGTCTGCCGGTGAATGTCGGTGTGCTTCGCGCTGCCGGACGGCGGTGGTCAGCGGCGCGATTCGTCGTCGCCGGCCACCAGCCGCAGCGCGGCGTGGTTGGCGGCATCCGCTTCCGCGAACTGCTTGCCCGCGGCCAGGAATGCGGCCTCCAGCAGCAGCGCGGCCTCCTGGAAGGCGGTCAGGGTGGCGGCGAATTCGCTTGCCTTGCCGGAGAAACCGCGGGCCAGCGCCCGGCCCGAGGGCAGGGCGCCGAAACCCGGTCCGAAGGTGTCGGTCTGGCCTTCGAGGCGGGCCGCCCGCAGCTCGTCGACGAGGCGGGAGCAGGCCGTGGCCAGGTCCCGGGCCACGTCCGGGGCGATCTCGAGGACCGCCTCGCCATTGGATTCCTGTGTCGCGGAATACAGTTCGCGCGCCGCTTGCTGGCCGATCTCCGGAATTGCCACCGCGTGGTCCCCTTCCCGACCGCCGATGGTCCGGCACCCTACCGCAGCCCGGCGGTTCGGGGAACCCCCGTGGTACCCGGACGGCCGCGAAACCGCTGGGAGACCGCCCGATTCAGGTCCGGTCCACCTCGATCGTCATCCCGGCCGCGCGCAGCCGCTCGGTGAGCGCGTCGCCCATCGCCGCCGCCGGGGTCAGGATGCCGGTCTGCGGCGGCAGGTCGTCGTAGGCCAGGCACAGCCCGGCCTCGCCGAGCAGCACCGACGTCGCCTGATAACCCGGATCGCCGGTGCCTGCGAAGGTGGCCACGTACTTGGCGCCGGAGGTGGTGTGCGCGAAGGTCTGCATGGTGAACCAGCCGGTGCGCCGGGCCTTCTCGCCGGGGCCGGTGCCCGGCGCGGGCAGCACCCGATCCAGCAGTTTGCGCCCGGCGGACACCCGGGACAGCACCGCGCCCGCGGCGGTAGCGGCGACGATGCCGCCCGCCATGCCCGCGGCCACCAGCGGCGCGGTGCGGGAGCGGCCGGCGCTCATCACCTCGCGGTAGCGGAAGTTCTTGCCGTACACCCAGCCCAGCAGGCCGTTGCTGCGCCGCACGATCTTGGTGTTGTGCGCGGCCATCACGAAGGTCGACACCCAGCCGTCCAGACTCGGGTCGATGGTGGACGCCCGTTGCAGCGCCTGATCGGTCTGCCGGCCGACATCCGGGTCCAGCGCCGGATCCGGCGACAGCGAGTACGGATGTGACAGCACCCGGGCCTTGCTCGGGTCGGCGGCCACCGCCTCCATCATCGCGCGCGCGGAATCGATGGTGCCGCCGCTCATTCCGCCCTTCAGCTTGGCCACCAGGGTGGTGTCGGTGAGCTCGCCGGTGTTGTCGGCGACGGTGCGCCGGTACAGCTGGTACACGCTCAGATCCGACGGAATCGAGTCGTAGCCACAGGAATTCACGATCCGCGCGCCGGTGGTCACGGCCTGTTCCTGACACTGGTCGATGCAGTCGCGGACGAACAGCGGCTCGCCGGTGAGGTCGGCGTAGTGGGTGCCCGCGCGGGCGCACGCCCGCACCAGCGGCAGTCCGTAGCGCAGATAGGGCCCGACCGTGCTGACCACCACCCGGGTGCGGGCGGCGAGGGCGTCCAGGCTGTCCTGATCGGTCGAATCCGCCTGTATCAGCGGCCAATCCGCGGCGGCCGCGCCCAGGCCGGCGCGCACCCGGGTCAGCTTGTCCACCGACCGGCCCGCCAGCGCGATGCGCGCCCCGGCCGGCGCTGCCCCGGCCAGATAGGCGGCGGTCAGCGCGCCGACGAATCCCGTCGCGCCGAACAGCACGAGGTCGAATTCCCGGTCCGTCATGAAATTCCCATCCGGTCGCCGTCGCGACCCGCGAGCGGATTCCCGGGTCGTCGTTGTCCGGTACCTACCGTATCGGCTATCGGCGCGATTCGGGTCGTGCGGCTCGCTGCGCCAGCCAGGCGTGGTGGGCCTTGCCCAACTCGGTGACCGGGGGCTCGTTGTAGAGCCACTCGCGCGCGATGCGATGCCAGTTGGCGGTGGCGCCCAGCTGGCCGAGCACCCCGAAGGTGAGGAAGTCCGCGCGGCGCGAGAACAGGTGCTCCGGGGGTAGGTTCGTCAGTTTCATGCCGGAGTACTCACCGGCCCGGGGATCCACCGCCAGCAGGAAGGCGCCGCTGGCCAGCTCCGGGGTGATGGTGAACTCCTCGTCCACGGCCGCCCACTTGGAGGCCGACAGCACGTATTCCAGCGCCTGCTCTCCGGTGACCTCCTCCGGCGTCTCGATGACACCGCGGTCGATCAGCAGCCGGCGCAGATCCTCGGCGCGGTCCTCAGCGGCGGCGCGGATGCCCTCGGCCTCGTAGCCGACATCGCGCGGATTCATCCGATTGAACAGCCCGAAGTCGAGGAAGGCCACCCGGCCGTCCTCACCGAGCAGCAGGTTGCCCGGGTGCGGGTCGCCGCAGAATTCGAAGAAGGTGAACAGCGAGCCGACGTAGAACCGGTAGATGATCTCGCCGACCCGGTTGCGCTCGGCGGCGGGCAACTGCTGGATCTCCGCGAAACCGTGGCCGGGGAAGTATTCGCTGACCAGCACCCGGGCCGTGGACAGCTCCGGCATCGCGCGGGGCACCACGACGAACGGATGGTCGGCGTAGAGGGCGGCGATCTCGGCCTGGGTGTGCGCCTCGGTGACGTAGTCGAGTTCGCTCTCCAGATTCAGCCGCAGCTCGTCGAGTACCGCCGGGGTGATCCAGGGCATCGCCGAGTGCAGGACGCGCCGGAACATGGTCAGGTTCCGCAGATCCGCGCGCACCGCCAGATCGATGCCCGGGTACTGCACCTTCACCGCGACCGCGCGGCCGTCGTGCAGCCGGGCCCGATAGACCTGGCCGATGGAGGCGGCGGCGATCGGCTCCGGCTCGAACTCGGCGAACAGCTCCGCGAGCGGGCGGCCGGCATCCTCCTCGATCACCGCGCACATGGTGTCGAAGGAGACCTTCGGCGCGCTGTCGCGCAGCACCGCCAGCCGGCGCTGGAATCGCTCGCGGTGTTCCGGCGGCACCAGATCCAGATCCAGCACGGACAGCATCTGCCCGAGCTTCATGGCGACGCCCTTCATGGTGCCCAGCACCAGCACCATCTGCTCGGTCGAGCGCAGCATCGACTCCTCGGCCATGCGCGCCCGCACCTCCTCGGACCGGCCGCGCATCGAGCGCTTGGCGCGCTGCGAGCGAATCACGTTGCCCGCGACCACGACTCCGAGCTTCGTGCCACGCGCCAGCCGGGAGGTCGGTACCGCGTCGGCCCGCTTCCCCGCGTCCTTCACCGTCGGCCTCCCCGCGTCATGGGCCGCGATCCGGCAGCTCCACCGACCATCAGGGTAACGAGATCGGTGGCGCCGTGGACAGCCCCGGAATACGGCAAGGGGTGCGGGAAGCGGGGAGGGATCAGGGCAGCTGTTCGTCGGGGCCGGGCAGCCGGTGCGGGACCGCGTTGAAGCGCTCCGGGGAGCCGCCCGCGCGGACCATGCCCTCGATGGCGCTCCACGCCATCATGGTGAGGTGGTCCAGCATCGCGTCCTTCGTCATGGTGCGGTTGGTGATCCACCAGTCCACCGCCAACTGGACGCCGCCGACCAGCACGTGCGCCCAGAGCATCACGCCCTCGGTCGAGACGCCCCGGTCGAACGCCTTGTCCTGGAGCACCGCCGCGACCACATCGGCGAACAGCCGCTCGAAGTCGGCCAGCGTGGTCTTGTCGGTGCTGGAGGTGTTGCCCATGATGAAGCGGTACACGTCCGGATCGGCGTCGACGGTGTGCACGTAGGCTGCCAGGGTGTTGCGGACCAGCGCGTAGTCGTCCTGGTCGTCGCTGATGGCCTCGTAGATCCGCGGCATCAGGGTGGTCTCGATGAACCGCTCCATGGTGGCGCGGGTGAGATCGTTCTTGTCGGAGAAGTACCGGTACAGCACCGTTTTGGAGACGCCGATCTCCGCGGCGATCTCGTCCATGCCGAGTTCGCCGCCACGCTTGCGGATGGCCGCCAGCGTGCCGTCGACCAGTTCCTCGCGGCGGTCGATCTTGTGCTGGTGCCAGCGTCGCTTGCGGCCGTCCACCCGGCCGCCGCGCGCCGGCGGGGTGCGCGTCACGTCGACGAGTTCTTCGGTGGACAGGACAGGCTCCTATGGTCGGTGGGAGGGTCGGTGCTCCCGGGGCATACCCAGCTTAAGTCCTCGCCTGCGCCCCCGTCCGTCTTCCCGCTCGTGTGGCCCGGCGCGCGCACCCGCCACGGTTACGGTTCGGACGGCCCGGCGCGCGCAGACCATCCGCCGCCGTGTAGTTCGGGCGGCTCGCCGCCGTGTCGTTCGGGCGGCCCGCCGCCGTGCACTTCAGGCGGCCCGCCGCCGTCACCGATCAGAATGGAACCATGGAGCACTCAGCCGGTAGCAGCCCCGCCCTGGTGGAGCCCGGCGCCGACGCCGGGCCGCCACGATCCGCGGGGACCGGCGGGCCGCCGCGCCGATCGTCCCCGCCGCCGGACTCCTTCGCCGGCCTGCTCGACGAGGCCGGTAAGCGGCACGACCTGCGGCGGATGAAGATGGTCGCGACCGGATTCCTGGTCGCCGCGACCGTGATCTATCTGGTGTGCAGCTGGTCGAGCGCGCACGGCGGCGGGGCTTGGGTCGGGTATGTGCGGGCGGCGTCGGAGGCGGGCATGGTCGGCGCGCTGGCCGACTGGTTCGCGGTGACGGCGCTGTTCCGGCATCCGCTCGGACTGCCCATTCCGCACACCGCGATCATCCGCAAGAAGAAGGATCAGCTCGGCGCGGGGCTCGGGGATTTCGTGCGGTCGAATTTCCTGTCGCCGGACACCGTCGCCGAGAAGGTGAATTCCGCGCAGATCTCGCTGCGGCTGGGCCGCTGGATGGCCGATCCGCAGCATGCCGCGCGGGTGTCCGAGGAGTCGTCCACGATTCTGCGCGCGGTCGTCGGCGCGCTGCGCGACGAGGACGTCGAGCAGGTCATCGACCAGACCATCGTCAAGCGCATCGCGGAACCGGAGTGGGGGCCGCCGATCGGCCGGGTGCTCGCGGAACTACTCGCCGACAACCGGCAGGCGGCGCTGCTGGACCTGCTGGCCGAGCGCGCCCACCAGTGGGCGCTGAGCAGCCAGGAGACCGTCGACCGGATCGTGATGCGGGACGCCCCGAGCTGGGCGCCGAAATTCGTCAACGTGCTGCTCTCGGAGCGGATCTACCGGGAATTGGTGGAATTCACCTGGAAGGTCCGTTCGCAACCGGATCACGAATTGCGTTCCGCGGTGAATCGTTTCCTCGAGGAGTTCGCGCACGATCTGCAATTCGATCCGGCGATGATCAAGAAGGCCGAGCGGGTCAAGGCCGAGATCATGGGCCGCGAGGAGATCACCGGTATGGCCCGCGCCACCTGGCGGGCGGCCAAGCGGATGATCCTGGAATCCGCCGAGGATCCGTCGAGCACGCTGCGCCGCAAGGTCACCGAGAACGTGCAGCAACTCGGCGACCGGCTGGCCGACGATCCGGAACTGCGTGATCGGGTGGACGCCTGGGTGGAACGCGGGGTGCGCTATCTGGTGGTCACCTACGGCGCCGAGATCGCCACGCTGATCAGCGATACGGTCGCCCGCTGGGACGCCGACGAGGCCAGCAGCAAGATCGAATTGCAGGCCGGCCGCGATCTCCAGTTCATCCGGATCAACGGCACGGTGGTGGGTTCGCTGGCCGGTCTGGTCATCTACACCCTCTCCCACCTGGTCTTCGCGGTCTGATCGCACACCTTCACGGGTGCTAGCTGGGGTGCTTGCAAGAGTTAGCACCCTGTTCTAGACTCGGCGGCACAACCGCCGGAAGGTGAGTCATGGCACAGGAGCCCGAGGTTTCCGGGCAGGCCACCGGGGAATTCGCGGAGCAGTCCGCACTCGCCGGTGATCGGGTGGGCCGCGTAGCCAACGCGGCACACGACATCGGGAGCTTCATCCGGTCGCAGCGGGAGGCCGCGCAAGTCTCGCTGCGGCAGCTCGCGCAGCTGGCGGGGGTGAGCAATCCGTATCTCAGTCAGATCGAGCGCGGCTTGCGCAACCCGTCCGCCGAGGTGCTCGCGCAGATCGCGAAGGGTCTGCGGGTGTCCTCGGAGGTCTTGTACATGCGGGCGGGCTTCCTCGAGCAGAGGTCGCACGGCCCGGTCCGGGACGCCCTGCTGGCCGATACCGGGATCACCGAGCGGCAGAAACAGGTCCTGCTGGACATCTACGAATCGTTCCGCCGGGAGAACTCCGGCGGCGACGCCGCCGTCGAGAGCCCTGGCCCCACCCGCCAGGAGAACGAAACATCATGACCGAGACCACTACCCCCACCGTCACCAAATCGATCTACGCGACCGTCGGCGCCGGTGACGCGCTGTACACGGCCGTCACCGAGGTCGTCGACAAGGTCCGCGAGCGGGCCACCGGCACCGATGTCGGCGGCCGGGTCGAAGAAGCCCGCGAACGGCTGTCCACACTGCCGGCCGATGTCCAGGAGCAGTTCGAGTCGCTGCGGCAGCGGCTGACCGAGCTGTCCTCGGACCTGCCGGAGGAGATCGCCGACCTGCGCGACAAGCTGAGCTCGGCCGAGTCCCGCAGCAAGCTGACTGCCGAACTCGGCGACCGGTTCGGCCCGGACGAGCTGCGCAAGCTGGTCGACCAGTACTACCACCAGTTCCTGGGCTTCTACTCGGAGCTGGCCGAGCGCGGCGAGGTCACCGTGGGCCGGCTGCGGTCCACCCCGGGCGTCGAGGAGCGCATCGGCCGGGTCGAGGGCGTCTACAACGATGTCGTCAGCCGGGCCGAGGGCGTGCTCGGCAAGGTGTCCGGGCAGGTCGGCGGGCTGCTGGGCGGTAAGGCCGCCCCGGCCGGGTCCGAGGCGGAGGCGCCCACGATCGTCGACGCCGAGGTGGTCGACGTGAGCATCGAGACCGAGATGCTCGCCGAGCAGGCCGCCGCCGAGCAGGTCCTGGCCGAGGAGGTCGCCGCCGAACAGGCCGCCGCCGAACAGGCGACCGCCAAGAAGGCGCCGGCGAAGAAGGCCGCGCCCAAGAAGCCCGCTGCCGAGCAGTAATTCCGCACCTCGGTCCGCCCAGCCGCCTCCGCAGCTCTCGATTCGCGGAGGCGGCTGTGTTCTCCGGAGTTCTCCGGATAGCTCCTATCATGGATTCCGTGTCCCTGACTCATGGCGTTCTCACCCTGATCTGGCTCGCCGCTGTGGGGGCGACGATCTTCGCGCTGATCCACGCCGTCCGGCAGCGTTCCGACGCGTTCCCCGCGGTCGACAAGCTGACCAAGCCCATCTGGGTGACGATCCTCGTGGTGGCGCTGGCCCTGCTGGTGCTGGCGGAGACCGCGGTCGGGCTGCTCGGCCTGGCCGCCGTGGTGGCCACCGGTGTCTATCTCGCCGATGTGCGGCCCAAGGTCGACGAGGTGCAGCGCGGCCCGCGCTGGTAAAGGGGACTGTCGTATTTCCTCGAGCCCGCCGCTGATCGTTTGTGCGGGTTCACTGATGTCACGTTCGGGCTGGTTACCCGACTCCCGGCAAGTTACTGTGTCGATAGGTTACTGTTGTAGTAGGTAACACACAGTTTCGGTGCACAAGGGAGTGTTCGGATGCCGGCGGTGCTTTCTCCGGTCCAGGATCGGATCCGTCATCTGCTGCGGGCTCATCGCACGAGTCTGCGCACTCGTCGCTATGCCACCGCCGCTTTCGATCCGCCGGCCGTGCCCTCCGTGGCGATTCCGGTGACCACCGCCGACGGCGCCCGGTTGCGGGTGCACGCCTACGGGCCCGCCGACGGCGATGTCGTGGTGCTTGGTGCACGGCTGGACCTGTTGCCTCGAATACTGGAATCCGCAGATCAACGCCTTCGCCGCGGATTACCGCGTGGTCGCCTACGATCTGCGCGGTCACGGCGCGAGCGAACTCGGACCGAGCGCGCCGAGCTGTGAACTGCTGGCCGACGACCTGGCGGCCGTGCTGGCCGCGGTGCTGCGGCCCGGGCAGCGCGCGGTGCTGGTGGGACACAGCCTGGGCGGCATGACCATTCAGGCATGGGCCGCCCGTCATCCCGAACAGGTGACCGAGCGGGCCGCCGCGGTGGTGCTGACCAACACCGCCCCGGGCAATCTGATCGCCGAGACCACCGTGCTGCCGTTCTTCAACCGCGGGCGGCTGCGGCTGCCGCACGGGCTGGGCCGCTGGGGTCTGGCCGGGCAACTGGTCTTCCCGCCGATCGCGCCGGTGCGCTGGGTGTTCCGGCGGCAGGTGATGAGCCTGGCCGCCACCGGCGACATCGCCGAATTCGCGCTGTCGATCGTGCGCTCCTGCCCGGCGGCGGTGCGCGCGGCCTTCGGCCTGCTGCTCGCCGATCTGGCCCTCGGCGATGCCGCCGAGCGCCTCACCGTGCCCACCACCGTGATCGCCGGTGACCACGACGACCTGACGCCGCCCGTGCATTCCCGCCGGATCGCCGAAATGCTCACGCGCGCAGGATCTCTCGATACCCTGCGGGTGCTGCCGACCGGTCATCTCGGCAATGTCGAGGCGTATCCGGAGTTCAACGCCGAACTGGAACGGGTGCTGATCGCGGCCCATCGCAGCGCCGAGGCCAGCGCCTGACGGAGGCGCGTCGACGCGTGCCGACCGCCGGATTCGCACCCGGCGCAGGTCCCCGCACCCATCTGGCGCGGAATGAGGTGCGGGCACCTGCCCTGGGTGCGAATCATGGTGCGTGGCAAGTGGAGTCGTCGAATCGGCAAGGGCGTGTGGAGAGCGGGTCAGCTGAAGACGACCGTGCGGCGGCCGTGCACCAGCACCCGGCCCTCCAGGTGCCAGCGCAGGCCGCGGGCCAGTACCACCCGTTCGATGTCGCGGCCCTGGCGGACCATGTCGCGGGCGGTGTCGGCGTGGTCGATGCGGATGACGTCCTGTTCGATGATCGGACCGGCGTCCAGCTCCGGCGTCACGTAGTGGCAGGTCGCGCCGATCAGCTTCACACCGCGGGCGAACGCCTGGTGATAGGGGCGGGCGCCGACGAACGACGGCAGGAAGCTGTGGTGGATGTTGAGCGCGCGGCCCGCCCAGTGCTCGCACAGTTCCGCCGGTAGCACCTGCATGAATCGCGCCAGCACCACCGCATCCGGCTCGTACCCGTCGACCAGGGTCCGGACCCGGTCGAACGCCGGGCCGCGCTCGGCCGGATCGCGCGGGAACGGTACGTGGTGGAACTTCACGCCGTGGGCGCGGGTCATCTCCGCCAGATCCGGATGATTGCCCACGACCGCCTCGATGGTGGCGGGCAGCTCACCGCTGGCCGCCCGGCCCAGCAGGTCGTGCAGGCAGTGGCCGTCTTTGCTGACCAGTAGGACCGCCCGGCGCCGCTGCGCGGAATCCAGCACCTGCCAATCCGTCTCCGGACCCAGCTGCGCGGCCACCGCCGCGAACCGCTGCCGCAGCTCGGTCAGTCCGAACGGCACCGTCGCCGCCAGGATCGCCTGCCGGGTGAAGAACCAGCCGGACTCGCGATCGGAGTGATATCCGGCCTCCACGATCGACCCGCCGAACTCGGCGATGAACGAGGTGATCCGGGCGATGATGCCCGGCCGGTCCGGACAGCCGAGGGTCAGCACGTAACGCTGGTCGTCGGAGGGCGCGGGGGTGGAGCTCATGGCTCCATCCTCGCAGGATGGCGCACTACAGCCGAGAGAAGGGTTCGGCGTAGCGGAACTCGCCGGTCATCGCCGCCTCGTACGCGGTCAGCGGGCGCACCTGGAAATGGTCGGCCCAGGTCGGCTCGTCGGGCACGATGCCCAGCCGTGCGCCCGGGACGAAACCGAAACGCGGGTAGTACTCCAGGCTGCCCAGCAGGCCCACCAGCGGTTCGTCCAGGGCGTCGGCGGCGCCGAGGGCGGCGTGCAGCAGTGCGGAACCGATCCCTTCACCCTGCCGTGGCGGCAGCACGCCGACCGGGCCCAGCGCGAGCACCGGGAACCGGCCCACCGTGGCCCGGGTGAGGCAGACGTGCCCGACCACACGCTCCTGCACCTCGGCGACCAGCGATAACGTCGGGATCCAGCCGTGATCGCTGCGCAGCCGGTGGACCAGATCCACCTCCGCGGGGTCGGCGGCCGCCGCCGCCGCGCCGTGACCGGGGTGCGCCTGTGCGAAGGCCCCGCGATGCACCGCATCGATGGAGAGGATGTCGCCGGCCTGCTCGCGCCGGATCAGCACGGTCACCTCTCCTTCCGCCCGGGACGTCCCGTCGGGCCCGAGTGAGCTTGTTGCTTCGAGTGTGCGCGCCGGTACCGGCGACCCGCAACGCCGCCACGGTGTGCCAGACTGCACACTCGTGGCAGACAGCGCGCCGGTGGCGGCGGATTCTCCCCTCGGCCCCACCCGGCGCGAGGTGGCGGCCATGATCGACCACACCCTGCTCGCCCCGGAGGCCACCGCGGACGCGGTGGCGGCCACCGTGGCGGAGGCCGGTGAGCTCGGCGTCCTCGCGGTCTGCCTGTCACCGTCGATGCTGCCCGTGCGGGCTCCGGGCCTGGTGGTCGCGACCGTCGCCGGTTTCCCGTCCGGTAAACACCATGCGCTGGTGAAGGGTTCCGAGGCGCGGCTGGCGGTGGAACAGGGCGCCGACGAGGTCGACATGGTCATCGACGTCGGTGCCGCCGTGGCCGGCGACTACGACGCGGTGCTGGCCGAGATCCTCACCGTCCGCGAGGCGATCGGGGACCGGGCGCTGCTCAAGGTGATCATCGAGGCGGCGGCGCTGCCGGATGCGGCGATCGTCGCGGTGTGCCGCGCCGCCGAGCGCGCGGGCGCCGATTTCGTGAAGACCTCCACCGGTTTCCATCCCGCGGGCGGCGCCTCGGTGGCCGCGGTGCGGTTGATGGCCGAGACCGTCGGCGGGCGGCTGGGGGTCAAGGCCAGCGGCGGCATCCGGACCGCCGCGGCGGCCGCCGCGCTGATCGCCGCGGGCGCCACCCGGCTCGGCCTGTCCCGTTCCCGCGAGGTGCTGGCCGGATTCCCCGAGTAGGCACCGCTCAGCACCGCATGGTGGTGTTCTGGTTCGCCGCCAGCTTCGTCGCGCCGCCCGCGAGGCGGACCGCCAGGCCGTTGTCGGTGACCTGCACCGAGGTCGGGTGCATGTCCAGCGGGTAGGTCTGGAGGCTCTGGGTCATCAGATCGACGATGCCGGAGACCAGATCGGTGGGCAGGCCGATGCCCAGCAGCGACGCCGATGCGGTGGTGACCTGGATCTGGTTGCCGACGATCTGCGGTTTCAGTTGCAGATCGGCCAGGCCGCCGAGCACCTTCACGGTCAGCATGCCGTCCGAGGCGCTGGACTTCACGTCGGACACCATGCCGTTGAGGGTCTGCTGGATGCCGTCGTCGGTCCAGGTGACGTCGGCGCTGCTGTGGCCGACGTTCGCGCCGCCGTCGACCACCGCGACGTCGTTGATCGTCGCGTGCACCTTCATGCCGACGGCGGGGCCGAACTTGGCGTCGTCGCTGTCCATCGTCACCGAGCCGACCTTGTGATCGATCGCGGTGAGCAGCAACGGTTTCGCCCCGAAGTGCACCGACACCTTGGAACCCAGGTCGTGCTCGGTCTGCGCCGCGATGCAGTCGGCGTAGTGCTTGCGGTAGTAGGTCTCCGCGCCGATCAGGGTGGCGACCACGGCGAGCGCGACGACCAGCCCCGCGATCAGGAGGTTGCGCCGCAGGTTGCCGGTGCCGCCGGTGCCCGCGCCGGTGGCGACCGTGGTGTCCGGGGGGTACGAACTCATGTCCGCGATTCTTCCCGAGCTTTCATGAGCCACCCCTGTGGCGCGGCTGAGAGCACGGCCAATTTCTCGGTCCGTGCCGATTGCGGCATACGACCCAGCCCGCCAGCGTAACCTGGATCACATGTCCGGCGATGACGCTATCAAGGAAAGTCGCGATTCGGACTCCGATTGGTGGGCGCTGCGCCAACTGGCCCAGCGGCATGCCGGATACTTCACCACCCGCCTGGTCTGGCGCACTCGGTGCGAGGACCGGATCCGCACGGGACTCGACGACGGGTCCGTGATCCGGGTCGGGGTCGGGCTGCTGCGGATGGCCGACTGCCCGGCGGGCCCGCTCGACGAATACGCGATGTGGTCGGCGTGGTTCGACGGCGCCGCCGCGGTCTCCCATCACAGCGCGGCCGAACTGCACGGATTGGGGCGGCTGCGCCCGCGATTCGTGCACATGTCCGCCGGTGACGGCCGGTTGCCCAGCGCTCCCGGGCTGGTGGTGCTGCGCCGGGTGCTGCACGGGCGGGATGTGGAATCCGCGGGCACCTTCCTGGTCACCACGCCGGTGCGGACCGTGCTCGATCTGGCCGAGGCCGGGATCGGGCAGGAGGCGCTGACCGAGGTGGTCACCGACGCCATCGCCATCCGCCGCTGCGCGGGCGCCGAGATCCGGCACGCCGCCACGATCCTGCCGCCGCAGACGGCCGCGCGGTTACGCCGGGCGCTGTCCCGGGCCTGAGGGCGGATTCGGCGCCACCGCCTGCCACGGCACCGTGAGCACACAGTCGCGCAGTCGGCGGCGGGTGAGCCGGATCGGAAAACCGTTCTCGTGCAACAGTTTCGCGGCGGCGCGCCAGCGCACCCGTGGTCCGTAGGGCGCCAGCGGCGCGGCCCGCGCCCAGGCCCGGTCGGCGGCGGACAGCAGCGCGTGCACCGGCTCCCCCGCGACATTGCGGTGGATCAGCGCCTTGGGCAGCCGCTCGGCGATGTCGGAGGGGCGTTCGACGGTGAACGGATCCCAGGCCAGCGTCAGCGACAGCGGGCCGGAGCGGTCCAGCAGTATCCAGGCGCAGCGCCGGCCCAGTTCGTCGCAGGTGCCGTCGACCAGCAGGCCGCCGGGGGCGAGGTTGCCGAGCACCGTCGACCAGGCCGCGGCGACCGCCTCCTCCGGATACTGCCGCAGCACGTTGAACGCGCGGACCAGCACCGGCCGCAAGCCGGCCAGTTCGAAACCGCCGCGGGCGAATCGGACCCCGTCCCGGTCCGGCACCACCCGTTCGGGGTCGATCTCCAGGCCGACCACCCGGACCTCGGGCCGCACCCGGCGCAGCCGCGCCGCCAGTTCCAGCGTGGTGACCGGGCTGGCGCCGTAGCCGAGGTCGACGACCAGCGGGGCCGGGGCCCGGTGCAGCCGGTCGATCACCAGGTCGTCGTGGATCAGCCACCGATCGCTGCGGCGCAACCGATTCACCCCGGTGGTACCGCGGGTGACGGTGCCGATCGGGGTGCGCCCGGTCAGGCCAGGGGGTTGTGCTCGTCCAGCCACTGCTTGGTGAACTCCGCTTCGGCTCGCAGCAGGTCCACCAGACTGACCAGCATCAGCTGTTCCAGTCTGGCGCCCAGGAACGGGATCTGCACGGTCGCGATGTTGGTGATCCGCAGCGTGCAGCCGGTGTCGGTGGGGAACAGGTGCATGCTGCCGCCCAGCCCGCCCGGCGGACCGGACGGGATCTCCGCGACGTACTCGCCGGACACCTCGGGCCCGAACGGCCCGTACACCTCGCGGCGGGTGATCACCATGTCCCGCCGCAGGATCGACTGGGCCAGATCGGGGAGCATGACCCGCGGCAGCACCTGCTCCAGCACGATCTCGACACCGCTGTCCCCGGCGTCGAGGGAGACCACCTCGTTGGGGGAGTACTTGCGCATCTCCTCCATCCGCGCATCCCAGTAGGCGCGGTCCGACAGCAGCGCGTACACCTCTTTCACGGTCCGCAACGGAAAGCGGGCTGAGTAGTTCAGTCGGCGGGTCATGGGCGTTGAGGGTACTTGGTGTGACTCACGACTCTTCCGCCACGGCCGCATTATGACCGCGTCGGCAACCGTGTCCGGTGCCGCCGGCGCGGGGTGATCAGTGCTGGGAGACCCAGGTATCGGTGAAGGCGGCCTCGGAAGCCAGCAGTTCCAGCAGCTTCTCGGCAACCACGGCCTCGATCTTCTTGCCGAACAATGGGACCGCGACGTGCACCGAACCCTCGACGGTGGCGGTGGTGCCCGTGCCGGCCTCGGTCAGGGTGACCGTGCCCTTCACTTCGGCGGGCGCGCCGTCGACGTGGGCGGTGAAGGTGCCGGTGTTGGAGCCGGCGGCGTAGACCTCGGTGCGCGGGATCATCATGTCGCCGGGCCGCACCGAGGTGATCGAGCCGGGCAGCTCCGACGACGGGATGGTCTGCACCATCCGCACGGTGAGCTCCTCGCCGTCCAGTTCGAACGATTCGAGCCGGGCGCCGGGCCCGCCGACCTCGGCCAGCCGGTCCTTCCAGTACTGCTCCGAGGCGAT
Organism: Nocardia sp. alder85J; assembly: GCF_020176955.2. Classification (GTDB taxonomy): domain Bacteria; phylum Actinomycetota; class Actinomycetes; order Mycobacteriales; family Mycobacteriaceae; genus Nocardia. The sequence goes on along the minus strand of NZ_JAIUCZ020000017.1, from coordinate 57,699 downwards.
TGCCGCACGGACCGCGTCCGCCGAATGCGAGTAGGTAGCGGTGAACGCCAGGGGTGTCGCCATGGGTCCACACGCTACCGTCTGTGGTCGTGCGTACACATCAGGTGGTGCCGTTCGACGAGGTGAGCGAAGTGTTGTCGGCAACCGGTGCGCGGCTGCGCGATTCGGTGCCGCTGGCTGCGCTGACCACGCTGCGGGTGGGTGGTCCGGCGACGGTCGCCGACTGCGTCACGACCGACTCGCTCGTGGCGACCGTGCGGGCCCTCGACGCCGCCGGAATTCCGGTGCTGCTGCTCGCCGGTGGTTCCAATCTGCTCATCGGGGACGACGGGTTCGGCGGGGTGGTGGTGCGGGTCGCCACCACGGCCGTGGAATTCGGTGACGATCGGGTGCTGGCCGAGGCCGGCGCCGACTGGGACGCCGTGGTCGCCGCGACCGTCGCGGCCGGATTCGGCGGACTGGAATGCCTGTCCGGGATTCCCGGGTCCGCGGGCGCGACGCCGGTGCAGAACGTCGGCGCCTACGGCGTCGAGGTGGAACAGACGATCCGGCGGGTACGACTGCTGGACCGCGCGACCGGCGACGTCCGCTGGGCCGAACCGGGGGAACTAGGTTTCGGTTACCGCACCTCGGTGCTCAAGCACAGCTCCGCGGCGGTGGTGCTCGCGGTGGAATTCGCGCTGCGGCCCGACGGCACGAGCGCGCCGCTGCGATACGGGGAACTGGCCCGGATGCTCGACGCGGCCGATGGCGGAACCCGGCCCGCCGCGCAGGTCCGGGCCGCGGTGCTGCGGCTGCGGGCGGGCAAGGGCATGGTGCTGGATCCGGCCGATCACGACACCTGGAGTGCGGGCTCGTTCTTCACCAATCCGGTGGTGCCGCGGGACCAGGAGCGGCGGATTCTGGACGCGATCGCCGCGCATGTGGGGGATGTCACAGTGCCGACGTACCCCGCGCCGGACGGCGTGAAGTTCTCCGCGGGCTGGCTGATCGAGCGGGCCGGCTTCGCGAAGGGCTTCCCGGGCCCGGACGCACCTGCGCGTTTGTCCACCAAACACACGCTGGCACTGACCAATCGAGGCACCGCCACCGCCGCCGATCTGGTGGCGCTGGCGCGTATCGTGCGCGACGGTGTGGCGGACCGATTCGGCGTCCGGTTGGAACCCGAGCCGGTGACCATCGGCGTTACACTCTGACGGCGTGGTGTTCACCACGGTGTCAGCGGCCGGGCCGGTAATTTTTTCGCGGTAGATTCGAGAAAATGAACGTCCGAGGAGCTGTGAGTCGTCGTGCCCTGCTGATGGGGGCGGCCGGCGTCGCGACGGCCGCGGTCGCTACGGCATGCTCGAGCGGCAAGTCCGGTAGTGGCGCGGCCACACCCGCCACCCCGGCCGCTCCGAAGGTGAAGGTCAAGCTGGAGCCCGGCGACGGGAGCACCGGGATCAGTCCGGTCGCGCCGATCTCGGTCACCGTATCCGACGGGCACATCGATCAGATCGCGCTGACCAACGCCAACGGCAAGCAGGTCACGGGTGATCTCGCCGCGGACCGCACCGGTTACAAGGTCTCCGAGCCGCTCGGCTACAACGCGACCTACACCTGGAGCGGCACCGCGGTCGGCACCGACGGCAAATCCACCCCGATCTCCGGCAAGTTCACCACGCTGGCCCCCAAGCAGTCCGTGCCCGCCACCATCAACGTCGGTGACGGGCAGGAGGTCGGCATCGCGGCCTCGCTGATCCTCCAGTTCAAGAGCCACGTCGTGAACAAGGCGGCGGTGGAGAAGGCGCTGACTGTCACCACCACCCCGGACACCGAGGGCGGCTGGGCCTGGCTGCCCGACGAGAACGGCGGTTCCCGCGCGCACTGGCGGCCGCACAACTACTGGGCGCCCGGCACCGCGGTGAGCTTCGGCGCCAAGCTGTACGGGCTCGACCTCGGCGACGGCGCCTACGGTTACGGCGATCTCACCTCGCAGTTCAAGATCGGGCGCAGCCAGATCGTGAAGGGCGTCGCATCGACGCATCGCGTGCAGGTGATCCGCGACGGCCAGATCGTCTTCGACTTCGCGTGCAGTTACGGCGAGGGGAACGAGCCGCGCAACGTGACCCGTTCCGGCATCCACGTGGTGACCGAGAAGTACGAAGACTTCATGATGTCGAATCCGCCCTTCTACACCAACGTTCGCGAGCGCTGGGCCGTACGCATCTCCAACAACGGCGAATTCATTCACGCCAACCCGGAATCGGCTTCCGCGCAAGGTAATTCGAACGTCACCAACGGCTGCATCAACCTCGGCACCGAGGATGCGCAGAAGTACTTCCCGACCGCGCTCTACGGCGACCCGGTCGAGGTCACCGGCACCTCGATCGCCCTGTCGGCGGCCGACGGCGACATCTACGACTGGACCATCGACTGGGACACCTGGAAGACGTTGTCCGCCTTGCACGGTGAACCGGCCGGCGTGGTGTCGGCCACCCCGCTGCCGCCGCAGGCGGTCGGCGGGCACTAGGCCGCGCGCGGCGGACCGGCCTCGATCCGGCGGAGAGCGGCAGCGTATTCGCCGGGCCCGGGGCGGAATCCTTCCACCCACCAGGTCGCGCCCGCGGCGGCGATGGCGGCGGTGGTCTCGCGGGCCGCGGCCGGTTCGGTAGCGAGGGTGCGGCCGGTGATCACGACATCGAACGGGTCTGTGCTGCTGCGTAGTTCGCCGATGGTCGCGACCAGTTCGGTGACCGCGGCCGGGGTGGGACGCCAGGAGCCGGCGGCCGGGTCGACCATGGTCGGCGCGACACCGTCCCAGCGCACCGCGCGGTGCAACGGCCGGCGGTGGGGCCAGTCGCAGCCGATCCACACCGGTGGGCGCGGGCGTTGTATCGGGGTGGGGCGGAAGGTGACCTCGGTGGCGGTCAGGTGCTCGCCGTGGAAATCCACCTGTTCGCCGGACCAGAGTCCGGCGAGGACGGCCAGACCCTCGTCGAGCCGGTCGGCCACCTCCCGTGGTCGCACGGATTCGCCCCAGGTGCCGAATTCGGCGGGCAGTGTGAAACCCAGCCCCGCGCCGAACACCAAGCGGCCGCCGGACATCCGGTCCAGCGTCGTGGTGCGGCGCGCCAGCGGGCCGGGACGGTAGCGGGCCACTGGAGTGACCATGGGGCCGAAGCGGATTCGCGTGGTGGCCGCGGCGACCACGGTCAGCAGCACCCACGGGTCGGCGGTGTCGATCGGTCCGTAGGCGAAAACCACGTGGTCCCAGACGAAGAAGCCGTCCCAGCCGGCCGCTTCGGCGCGCCGCGCCAGCTCGGCGACCTGCCCGGGGTCGGTGAACTCGCCGAGGTTCGGCACGGACACTGCGAATCGCACCCTCGGATGCTACCGAGCCCGATGCGGAATCGGGACGCGCCGAACAGGATTCGTGCCGGATCACGGCGACGTCCGAGCTGATCGCCACACCGGCCCACGCTCGCGGTGTCCGAGCGTGGCGGGATCCGACCGTCGCTGTGCCCGACGGTTGCGGCGGCTGACCGCTGCGGCGGCCTGCCGCCGCACTGCCCGGCCGGGGGCACCGAGTGCGGTGGAATCCGGCTGTCGCGGTGCGTGATTGCGGCGGCCGACCACCGGACAGCCGGACGCCGTGGCAGGCGGGTGCGGTGGTCAGCCGCGGCGGGCGAAGCGGCCGGCGGCGCCCTGGTCGCGGGGTTTGACGATGATCTGGTCGAGGTTGACGTGGGCGGGGCGGTCGGCGACGAAGCCGATGATCTCGGCGATGTCCTGGGCCACCAGCGGGTCGATGCCCTGGTAGACCTTGGCGGCGCGGTCGGCGTCGCCCTCGAAGCGGACCAGGGAGAATTCGGTTTCGACCGCGCCGGGGGCGATTTCGGTGAGCCGCACGGGCTGGCCCAGCAGTTCGTCGCGCAGGGTGCGGTGCAGGACGCCCTGGGCGTGCTTGGCGGAGGTGTAGCCGCCGCCGTTCTCGTAGGTGGTCAGCGCGGCGATCGAGGTGACGGTGACGATCAGGCCGTCGCCGGAGGCGATCAGTTTCGGCAGCAGCGCCTTGGTGACGCGCAGCGTGCCCAGCACGTTGGTCTCCCACATCCAGCGCCAGTCGTCCAGGTCGGCCTCGGCGACCGGGGCCAGGCCGTGAGCGCCGCCGGCATTGTTGACCAGGATGTCCACTTGGTCGACGGCGTCGGTGAACGCGCGCACCGAGGCGTCGTCGGTCACGTCCAGCGGCAGTGCCGTCCCGCCGATCTCGTCGGCGAGCCGCTGCAACCGGTCCAGCCGCCGGGCCCCGACGACGACGTGACAGCCCTGCGCCGCGAGCTGACGGGCGGTGGCTTCCCCGATTCCGGAACTGGCGCCGGTGACGACGGCGGTGCGAGAGGTCATGGGCCGAGCTTAGGACGTGGCCGTCGCGGGTTGCCCGGTCGGCGGCGGTGATCACCGCCACGACGTGCCGCTAGCCTGGCGGCATGTCGATTCGGGAAGTCGTGAGCGCGGACGGTACCGCCATCGTGTACCGGGTGACCGGGCCCGCGGACGGGCGGCCGCTGCTCCTGCTGCACGGGTGGGCGGGCAACCTCCGGTGCTGGGGCCGCGCCGCCGACGTGCTGGCCCGGCGGTTTCGGGTGCTCGCCGTCGACCTGCGCGGGCACGGCTACTCCGATGCGCCGGAGGGTGGTTACGACGATCCGGCGAACTGGGCCGCCGATGTCGCGGCGGTGCTGGCCGGGGAGGGGATCGAGACCGGGGCAGTGCTGCTGGGCTGGTCCTACGGCGGCATCGTGCTCAGCGACTATCTGGCGCGGTACGGCACGGTTGCGGTCGCCGGTGTCGTCTACTGCGGCGCGCAGGCCGGGATCGGCCGGGGCGTGCCGGGTTCGGAACCCGGCCCGGCGATGCGCACGGCCATTCCCGACGTGTTCGAGGAGAGCGCGGGCAAGGCGATACGCGGGTTCGGAGCGTTCGGCAGCGCCAACACCGGCGCCGGGCGGGACAAGGGTGTCGACGCGCAACGCCTGTTCGGCGGCAGCCTCGCAACCCCGCCCCGGGTCCGCAAGGCCCTGATGTACCGGACCGTCGACAACACCGCCACGCTGCGCACTCTCGACGTACCGGTCCTGGTCCTGCACGGCCTGGAAGACCCCGTGGTCCCGCCGGAGAACGGCCGCTACACCGCCGCGGCCGTCCCGGATTCCCGCACCTCGTTCTGGGAGGGTGCCCAGCACGGCCTGTTCATCGAGGACCCGGACCGCTTCGCCGCCGAGGTCACCGAGTTCGCCGACACCCTGCCGAGCGCCTGAGGGACATCCGGAACGTTCCACTCGGCGGATATCAGCGGCTTTGTGCTGTTGAACCGTTGTGCTGCAACGGGTTCCGTGGTCCGGATGGTTTCGCGGTGATCCGGCCGGGTATCGCCCCGGCATGTGTCGAACCGGAGCAGCGCCGAGACCGTGGCCAGGTGTGTGGGTGAGCGCACAGAACTCCGGGTGGCGAACGGGTGCCCGCTTGTGACGGCAGTCACTCGGTGGCGGAGCGAGCGAGGCCGCTCGGAACCGGCCGTGCACACTGGAGGGGTGAGTCAACGCCCGGACCTACGGCCCCATCGGATCGCCGTGTTGTCGGTGCACACCTCACCTCTCGCCCAGCCGGGTACCGGAGACGCGGGCGGTATGAACGTCTACGTGCTGCAAACCGCCGTCCAGCTGGCCCGCCGCGGCGTCGAAGTGGAGATCTTCACCCGGGCCACCTCCTCCAACGACGAGCCGGTGGTGGAGGCCGCGCCGGGGGTGCTGGTGCGGCACGTGGTCGCCGGGCCGTTCGAGGGGCTGGACAAGCACGATCTGCCCACCCAGCTGTGCCCGTTCGCCGCCGAGGTGCTGCGGCAGGAGGCCCGGCATCTGCCCGGTCACTACGACCTGGTGCATTCGCACTACTGGCTGTCCGGCCAGGTCGGCTGGCTGGCCCGGGACCGCTGGCGGGTGCCGCTGGTGCACACCGCGCACACGCTGGCGGCGGTGAAGAACGCCTATCTCGCGGAGGGCGACACCCCGGAGCCGGTCGCGCGGGAGATCGGGGAGAAGCAGGTCATCGCCGAGGCCGATCGGCTGGTCGTCAACACCGGTGACGAGGCCCGGCAGTTGGTCGACCTGTACGGAGCCGATCCGGACCGCATCGATATCGCGCTGCCCGGCGCCGATCTGACGCGCTATCGGCCCGGTGACTCCGCCGCCGCGCGGGCCGCGCTGGGTATCCGCCGCGACGAGCAGGTGGTGGCGTTCATCGGCCGGATCCAGCCGTTGAAGGCCCCCGACGTGCTGGTTCGCGCCGCCGCGGAGGTGCTGCGGACCGAACCGGACCGGCGGTTGCGGGTGCTGATCGTCGGCGGCCCGTCCGGGACCGGTCTGCAACGGCCGGACGCGCTGATCGAGCTGGCCGCCACCCTGGGCATCGCCGACCGGGTGACCTTCCTGCCGCCGCAGCCGCCGCAGCAACTGGTGCAGGTGTATCGGGCCGCGGACGTGGTGGCGGTGCCGAGTTACAACGAGTCGTTCGGGCTGGTGGCCATCGAGGCGCAGGCCAGCGGCACCCCGGTGCTCGCCGCGCGGGTCGGCGGGCTGGGTACCGCGGTGCGGGACGGGGTGTCCGGACTGCTGGTGCCCGGGCACGGCGCTCCGGAGTGGGCGGCCGCCCTGCGCCGCATGCTGGACGATCCGGGCCGGCTGCACCGGATGGGGGTGGCGGCCGTCGAGCACGCCGCGAACTTCTCCTGGGAGCACACCGCGGAGGGCCTGCTCGACAGTTACTCGCGCGCGTTGCTGGAGTTCCGCGGCGCGCCATCGTGGCTGGCGGCCGGCGGACCGCTGGAGGTCGGCCAGACCAGATCCCGGGCGCTGTGGCGGCGCCGGATCGGAGTGATGCGCTGATGACCGTCGCGGAGACCGCGCAGCTGGTCGAGGACGTGCTGCGCGACCACGAGATCGAGTACACCCGGGAGAACCCGGAGACCTTCGTCGCGATCCTGCCCGGTGAGCGCAAGTTCCGCACACCGGTCATGCTGACCGTGAGCGCCCACGGGGTGCGCTTCGAATCCTTCGTCTGCCGCAAGCCGGAGGAGAACGCCGACGGCGTGCACTCCTTCATGTTGCGGCGCAACGCCAAGCTCTACGGCGTCGCCTATGCGCTGGACCAGGTGGGTGACATCTATCTGGTGGGCCGGATCGCCACGTCGGCGGTGAGCGCGGAGGAACTGGACCGGATCCTCGGCCAGATCCTCCAGGCCACCGACGACGACTTCAACACCCTGCTGGAGCTCGGATTCGCCGGAGCCATTCGGCGGGAATGGGATTGGCGGGTGTCGCGCGGCGAGTCGCTGCACAATCTGCGGGCCTTCGAACATCTGGTGGACGACGCGGCCCCGGCTCCGGCCGATTCGGAGTAGCCGGAGGTGCGCGCCCCGTCGCGTGGGTGCGCTGGATACGCTCGGGGCATGGAGCTACGCGACGCGTTACGGACGACGGGGGCGGTCCGCGAGTTCACCGGCGAGCCGGTGGCCGACGAGACCCTGTACGAGATCCTCGACACCGCCCGGTTCGCGCCCAGCGGCGGCAATCGGCAGGGCTGGCGGGCGATCGTCGTCCGCGATCCGGAACTGCGTGCCGCGCTGCGGGATCTGTATCTCGTCGGCTGGTACGACTATCTGGCCCTGGGCCGCGCCGGGCTGGTGGCGTGGGCCCCGATCACCGACCGCGCGGCCGAGACCCGCGCGCTGGCCGAGGCGCGGCCGACCACCGCGCGCGAGGGCTTCGCCGAGCAGTTGCACGAGGTGCCCGCCCTGCTGGTGGTGCTGGCCGATCAGCGTGCGCTCGCCGCGATGGACCGGGATTTCGACCGGTACACCTTCGCCGGTGGCGCCTCGGTCTACCCGTTCGTGTGGAGTGTGCTGCTCGCCGCCCGCGAGCACGGGCTCGGCGGCGTGATCACCACCATGCTGATCCGCTCCGAACCGCAGGTGAAGGCCCTGCTCGGGGTGCCGGCGGAGTACGCGGTGGCCGCGGTGGTCGCGCTCGGCCACCCGGTGAGGCAGCCGACTCGCCTGCGCCGCGCCACGGTCGAGGACTTCACGACCGTCGACCGCTTCGACGGCGGAGCGTTCACCGGCTGACCGACGGCCGCCCGTGCCGTGACGACGGGCTCGAGGCGCGGATGCGGTGGGTGCGATGAGAAGGTGGCATGACGGCGGTGCTGGCGCTGGACATCGGGGCGACGAAGTTCGCGGCCGGGGTGGTCCGGGGAACGACGGTCGAGCAGGTGCGGCAGGCGCCGGTACCGGCCGAACGGGTGTGGGAGGGCTGCTGTGGGCTGTTGCGGGAGGTGGCCGCGGGGGAGACGGTGACCGCGGTCGGTATCGGGTCGGCGGGGCCGGTGCGGGTGTCCGAGGGGGTCATCGCGCCGCTCAACATTCCGGAGTGGCACACCGGATTTCCGATCGTCGCGGCGGTCGGGGAGGTCTTTCCCGGAGCGGTGGTCCGGCTCGCGGTGGACGGCGCCTGCCTGGTGCTGGCCGAACATCATGTGGGCGGATTGCGCGGGGTGCGCAACGGGATGGCCATGACCGTGTCGTCCGGGATCGGGGGCGGGATCGTCATCGATGGGCGGGTCGCGGTGGGCAACACCGGCAATGCCGGGCATGTCGGCCACATCGTGGTACCGGGGTGGGACACGCCGTGCGCGTGTGGCGGCCGCGGGTGTGTGGAGGCGGTGGCCAGCGGGATGTCCTCGGTGCGCTGGGCCCGGTCGCAAGGGTGGTCCGGCGCTACCGGAGTGGAGCTGGCGCGCGATGCGGCGGCCGGGGACGCGGTCGCGGTGGCGGCGCTGCACCGCGCGGGCACCGCGCTGGGCACGGCGATCTCGTCCGCGGCCGCGCTGCTCGACATCGACCGCGTGGTGATCGGCGGGGGATTCGCGGAATCCGGTGCGCCGCTGTGGGATCCGATGCGGGCCGCGATCCGGGAGCATGCCCGGCTGGCCTTCACCCGGGAACTGCGGGTGCTGCCGTCCGAGATCTCCGGCGGCGCCACCCTGGTCGGCGCCGGGGTGCTGGCCGGAGGCGGCGCGATCGGTGAACCGTGACGGCCGGAGCGGATCGGTTCGGCCGGTGCACCGTGCACTCCCGGAGGCGCCTCGGCCGGTGAATCGTGAACGGCCGGAGGCGGATCGGTTCATCCGGTGAACCCCGAACGGCCGGGGCCGGATCGGCTCGGCGACGGGAAAGCGCTCGTGGGAGGATTGTCGGCATGACCTACACCCTCGTGCTGCTGCGCCACGGCGAGAGCGAATGGAATGCCCTGAACCTGTTCACCGGCTGGGTGGACGTGCGCCTGACCGACAAGGGCATCGCCGAGGGTAAGCGGGCCGGCGAGCTGTTGAAGGAACACGGCATCCTGCCCGATATCGTCTACACCTCGCTGCTGCGCCGCGCGATCAGCACCGCGAACTTCGCCCTCGACGCCGCCGACCGGCACTGGATTCCGGTGGTCCGGGACTGGCGGCTCAACGAGCGGCACTACGGCGACCTGCAGGGCAAGAACAAGGCGCAGGTCCGGGACCAGTACGGCGAAGACCAGTTCATGTTGTGGCGGCGCAGCTACGACACCCCGCCGCCGCCGATCGCGGCGGATTCGGAGTACAGCCAGGACGGCGATCCGCGCTACGCCGGCATCGACGTGCCCGCGACCGAATGCCTGAAGGATGTCGTCGCGCGGATGGTCCCGTACTGGGAGGAGACCATCTCGCAGGAGCTGCTGACCGGCCGGACCGTGCTGGTCGCCGCGCACGGCAATTCGCTGCGCGCGCTGGTGAAGCATCTGGAGGACATCTCCGACGACGACATCGCCGCGCTGAACATCCCGACCGGCATCCCGCTGCGCTACGAGCTCGACGAGAATCTGCGCCCGATCGGTGCGGGCGAGTACCTCGATCCGGAGGCCGCCGCCGCGGGCGCGGCCGCGGTCGCCAATCAGGGTGCCAAGTAACACCTTTCGCACGCGCCCCGGATGTCCTCGGACGTCCGGGGCGCGTTCGTATGTCGGCCAGGTGTTCGAAATGCGCACTGGTCGGATGGGGGCCCGGCTGGTAGCGTTGGTCCGTTCAGCGCCCGGCGGCCGTTGAAAGACATTCTGCCAAGGGGGATTTCGATCCGTCACGGTTCCGGCTGCCGCGGCGGTGGGCGCGAGGGAATCCTTCCCGGAGCGCGATCCGGGTGAGCAGAAAAGGGAATGACACATGGGTGCAGCAAGCCGGGCCCGAGCGGTGCGTCGGGTTCTGGTGCTGACGGCCGCGTCGGTGAGTGCGGGGGCGGCGGCGTTGGCGGGGGCGGGCACGGCCGCCGCGGACGGGCCGGCCGTGATCGGCGGTGGTTCGGGGGTCTTCGTCGAACAACTCGACGATCCGGATTCGATCGGGGCCTGCACGATCACCGCGATCGGTTTCGACGCGAGCAACAAGCTGGTCGGGCTGACCGCCGGGCACTGCGGTGAGGTGGGTGCGCGGATCCTGGCCGAGGAGTCGGTGCATTCGGGCGTTATCGGCGTGATCGCCAACAAGAGCGCGGGCGGCGACTGGGGGGTGATCGAATTCGATCCGGCCCGGGTCACCCCCACCCGGCAGGTCGCGCAGTCGGTGATCGACGGTATCGGCGCGCCGCCGAACGTCGGCGATATCGCGTGCAAGAACGGCCGCACCACCGGGTACACCTGTGGTCTGGTCTGGGAGTCGAATCCGGTGTTCTTCCGGAGTCAGGTGTGCGCCAACCACGGTGATTCGGGTGCGCCGGTGCTGCTCGGTGATCGGGTGGTGGGCATGGTGATCGGCGCGACCGATATCGACGCCGGGCCGGTCAGCATCGAACTGCCGATGTGCGAGGGCGCCGGTGATCCGGTGCACGAGCCGGAGGTGGCGACCACCATCACCGCGGTGCTCGCGGACATCAACCACCACGGTGGGGTGGGCGCGGGGTTCCGTACCTTCTGATCGCCGGCCGGGCCCGACCGCGCGCTGCGGGTCGGGCCCGGATCGCCCCATGTGGATGGGCTTCGGTTCCGCTCGGCTCGACTGTGGTCCCGCTCGCATGTCGGCGGGTCCGGGTATCACCGGCCGCATGGCTGTGTCCCCGCCGTGCCGTGGCTGGGCCTGCGCTTTCGCCGACCGCTCCGGTGCGCGTACCGTGCCGGTGCGTGAGGGAATGAGAGAATTCTCTTCCAGTTGGTGTTACCGATGGTTGCAACCTACTGGTCGGTAGATACACTCTCGTTCGTTCGGTTCAGCGAGAGATGGATCACGTTCGATGAAGCACGCGTTTCGCGTCACAGTCGCGGCGACCGCCGCCGCCGTGGCGGTTCCCTTCTTCGCCACCGCGGTGACCCCGTCCGCCGCGTCCGCCGCCCCGGCGACCGCCGGCCCCGACGGGGGATCGGCCGGGACCGCGTGGGCCGCCGCCGAGGACGGTCCGCAGGACTACCCGAACATCCACATCGACTGGGATGTCCCGATCACCATGAGCGACGGCGTGGTGCTGAAGGCCAACGTGTACCGGCCCGCCGATGCCGCCGGACGGCCCGTCGACACCGCCACGCCGGCCATCGTCAACCTGACGCCCTACACCAAACTGCTGTCGGCGGTCGCCGATCAACTCCAGTCCGTGCCGGGGCTGTCGGACTCGCTGCTCGCCTTCTTCCGGAGCATCGATCTCGACGGCACCCCGATGTCCGGGCTCGGTGACCTGCTCAATGCCGTGGGCAACGGCGAGATGCGCAATTTCGCGGTCGACCGCGACCTGATCCGCGGCGGGTACACCCAGGTGGTGGTGGACGTGCGCGGCACCGGCTTCTCCCAGGGCGACTGGGACATGCTGCGCGACCGGGAACAGCAGGACTCGGTCGAGGTGATCGACTGGGCGGCGCGGCAGTCGTGGTCCGACGGCCGGATCGGCATGAACGGCATGTCCTACTCCGGCATCAACCAGTTGCAGGCCGCACAGCGACGGCCCGCCGCGTTGCGCGCGATCTTCCCGGTGGTGCCCGGCAGCGACCTCGTCGACGACGTGCTGGCGCCCGGCGGCGGCTTCGGTTTCAACTTCATCCCGCTGTGGCTGAGCCTGGTCGACGGCCTGAAGCTGGTGCCGGACCTGTCGGCGCTGGCGAACGGCACCTTCGACACCCGCTGGCTCGCCGACCGCGAGGCCGACCCCTTCACCTACATGGACGTGCTGCTGAGCGCCTACACCAGCACCCGGATCGAGGATCTGGACCCGCGGGTGCGCGACATGCTCACCGATGTCACCTCGGAACGGCAAGCGTGGCTGGGTGATCCGAGCCGGGTGCGGGTGCCGACCTTCGTCGTCGGCGGCTGGCACGACCTGTTCACCTACTCGGAATCGAAGATCTACGACGCGATTCCGCTGCCGCCGGGGCAGAAGCAGTTGCTGATGGGCAACACCTATCACGTGTCCTCCGGCAGCGAGGCCGGTAAGCCGGGCCTGCCGCCGCGGCTGGACGTGTTGCAGCGCGCGTGGTTCGACAAGTGGCTCAGAGGAATCGACAACGGTATCGACGAGTACGGCCCGGTGACCCTGCGGCAGCAGGGCGGCGGCTGGGTGACCCAGGGCGGTTTCGGTGCCTCCGAGCCGGCCGACGAGTCCGGGCGTTACCGGCGGATGTACTTGTCCGCCAACGGAACCGGCACCGCCGCGAGCGTATTCGACGGTGCGCTGAGCGGCGCGGCCGATCCGGACCCGGCCCAGCTGACCGTGGCGCCCGGCCTGACCATGCTGTGCTCCAACGACACCGCGCAGGCGACCATGGGACTGCTGTCCGTGGTGGACGCCTGCGCGCTGGACTCCCGGATCGCCGAGAGCAACGCGCTCACCTTCACCAGCGATCCGGTCGTCGGGCCGACCACGATCTCCGGGCCGATCGCGGCGCATCTGGAGACCGTGCAGGACGCCGCCGACGGGTACTGGGTGGTCACCGTGAACGACGTCGCCCCCGACGGCCGCTCGACCGTGCTGACCTCCGGTCAGCTGATGGCCTCGCTGCGGCAGGTCGACGAGGAGCACAGCGCCCGCTCGGACACCGGCGACTACACCGATCCGCGCGCCTACACCTCGCTGGACCGGCGGCAACCGACGGTGCCGGGCGAGCCGACCACCCTCGACATCGCGCTGCCCGCCACCAGCGCGGTGCTGCACGCGGGCCATCGGCTGCGGGTGGACGTGTTCGCGGGCAACTTCCCGAAGGGCCTGCCCATCACGCCGATGCTGCTCGACACCGGACTGCGGCCCGAGCATCTGCGACTGGATCCGGATGCGCCCAGCTACGTGAACATCTCCCTGCGCGGCGACACCGGCTGGTGAGTTCCTCCGATCGGTGTCCGGCCCGGCAGGGGTGGGCCGGACACCGATCGGACGTCGGACCGGACCGCCCGGCCACTGCGCGCCGGGCGGGCTCCGGCAGGCCGGGACGCACAACGGCGTGTGTCCCGGAATTCTCCGCCGCGGCCGATCGATCACCCGGTGATCCGGGGCGTGCGGCGGATATCACATTCGGGCCGGACAGCGGGTCGCGCGATACTCTGGATCACAATCAGGTGTCGTTCACATCGGTGTCGCCCGATCGTGAGACCCCCGGTGCCGGAAGGAAAAGTACCGGTGCCACCATTGTCGCCGCGGGAAAGTTCGGGAAATTCTGAACCACCGACCAGGGAGAATTTTTCGTAAACGCCGGGCTAATGCTCGCATAAGTGCCTGTGACCTGCGAGAAACTTCCCGGACCCGTGCTCGGGGAAGGCGTCGGCGACCGTACGATTCAATGGTGAGCGTTCCCGAGGCCGTGCTGTTGGCAGTACTTGCGGCCGTTGTTGGCCTGGCTGTCGGCGGGCTGCTCATTCCCTATGTGAACGCGCGGCAGGCGCAGCGTCGCGAGGCGGATTCCGGGCTGACCATGTCACAGGTGCTCGACCTCATCGTGCTCGCGTCCGAGAGCGGTATCGCGGTGGTCGACGAATACCGCGACGTGGTGCTGGTGAATCCGCGTGCGGAGGAACTCGGCCTGGTCCGCGACCGGTTGCTGGACGAACGCGCCTGGTCCGCGGTGGAGAAGGTGCTCGCCACCGGCGAGGACGTCGACTTCGACCTGACCGCCAAGAACCCGATGCCCGGCCGCAGCCGGATCGCGGTGCGCGGCGTGGCGCGGTCGCTGTCGCGCGAGGAGTCCAACTTCGTGGTGCTGTTCGGCGACGACGACTCCGAGCAGGCGCGGATGGAGGCGACCCGTCGCGATTTCGTGGCCAATGTGAGCCACGAGTTGAAGACCCCGGTCGGCGCGATGAGCCTGCTGGCCGAGGCGCTGCTGGAATCCGCCGACGATCCGGACTCGGTGCGGCACTTCGGTCAGCGGCTGCTCGCCGAATCCCGCCGGATGGGCAAGATGGTCACCGAGCTGATCGCGCTGTCGCGATTGCAGGGCGCGGAGAAGCTGCCGGAACTGGAGGCCGTCGACGTCGACACCGTCGTCAACGCCGCCATCGAGCGCTCCCGCACCGCCGCCGAGGCGGCCGGTATCACCGTCAGCACCGATTCCAACAGCGGGCTCGAGATCCTCGGGGACGAGACGCTGCTGGTCACCGCGCTGTCCAACCTGGTGGAGAACGCCATCAACTACTCGCCGAAGGGCTCGCACGTGTCGGTGAGCCGGTCGCTGCGCGGTGGTCACGTGAACATCGCCGTCACCGATCGGGGCATCGGTATCGCCAAGGAGGATCAGGAGCGGGTGTTCGAGCGCTTCTTCCGCGCCGACAAGGCGCGCTCCCGGGCGACCGGCGGCACCGGACTGGGACTGGCTATCGTCAAGCACGTGGCCGCGAACCACAACGGTGAGATAGCCCTGTGGAGCAAACTCGGTACCGGCTCCACGTTCACGCTGCGTATACCCGCTGTCGAGTCCGAAGACCAGATCTCCACCGTCCCGGTGGAGAAGAAGAATCCCGCCACGATCCAGGTGGGCAAGAAGGAAACCGGCGCACGCCCTGCGGCGCGCGCCAGACCCAACGGTGTGGAGGCAACCCGATGACGAGTGTGCTGATCGTCGAGGACGAAGAGTCGCTGGCCGATCCGCTCGCGTTCCTGCTGCGCAAGGAGGGGTTCGAGGTCACCGTGGTCGGCGACGGCCCGTCCGCCCTGGCCGAGTTCGATCGGTCCGGTGCCGACATCGTGCTGCTCGACCTGATGCTGCCCGGGATGAGCGGTACCGACGTGTGCAAGCAGTTGCGGACCCGCAGCAGCGTGCCGGTGATCATGGTGACCGCGCGCGACAGCGAGATCGACAAGGTGGTCGGGCTGGAGCTCGGCGCGGACGACTACGTCACCAAGCCGTACTCGTCGCGCGAACTGATCGCGCGCATCCGCGCGGTGCTGCGACGCGGCGCCGGTGAGGAGATGGACGGCACCAGCGAGAACGGTGTGCTGGAGGCCGGACCGGTCCGGATGGATGTGGACCGGCACACCGTGCAGGTCAACGGCAGGCCCGTGACGCTGCCGCTGAAGGAATTCGACCTGCTCGAATACCTGCTGCGCAACTCCGGGCGCGTGCTGACCCGCGGCCAGCTCATCGACCGGGTGTGGGGTGCGGACTATGTCGGCGACACCAAGACCCTGGACGTGCATGTGAAGCGACTGCGGTCCAAGATCGAGGCGGATCCGGCGAAGCCGGAACACCTGGTGACGGTCCGAGGCCTGGGCTACAAGCTCGAAGCTTGAGCGTGTCCGCCTCGCCGCGTTTTCCGGCCGTACGAGTCGGAGCCTCGGGAGTTGGTCACAGGTCCTGCGTGAGTGCCGCTCGGGTGGGAGTTTCCCGGGGAGTCACCCAGGTGCTCGCGAGATCAGTGGGTTGCGCCGGGAAGCTTCGGTTGTGCGGGTAAGGCGGCGGTCAGGGATTCGGCGGCGGTTGCCAGGTGGGTGCGGATGTCCGGGGACGGGATGGTGCCGTCTGCTGCCACGTCGGCGCTGAGGATCGGGATTCTGGTGCAGGCGGATTCGATGATGTCGGCGTCGACGTAGCCGAGGACCGTGCGCAGGGAGGTGGTGGCGCCGTCGCCGCGGCCGGGGACGGCGACGGTGATCCAGGCGACCGGCTTGGCGGACAGGTCGGCGGTGCCTACCGTCCACTCCAGGAGGTTCTTCAGGGCGCCGGGGATCAGGCCCGCGTACTCGGGGGTGCAGAAGAGGACGGCGTCGGCGGCGGCCAGGTGGTGGCGTAAACGGGTCACCGGTGGCGGGGATGGGTCGTCGCCGGGGACGAAGGCGGGGAGGGTGGTCAGCTCGTCGTAGAGGTGGGTCGAAATGCCTTGGGGGGCAACCTGTTGCAGGGTGCGCAGGGCTGCGGTGTTGGTCGAGCCGGTGCGCGTGCTGCCGGAGATCAGCAGGAGGTGTGTGCCCACGGGGTCTACAAGTCCGTGGGTCCGGTTCGTATTCCGTTGTTTTCCGGTGGGTTTCGGTCACGTGCCCCGCTGGTTCGCGGGTGCCGGGTGGCGCGGGTTCGGTCGCGGGCCGAGCGGTTCGGTTATTTCGCTGCTTTCGCCTCGGCTGCGGTGGTGGCCGGGTGGACGGCGATCAGGCCCAGGCCCTCGCGGCGTTTGCAGTGGCGGGCCAACTCGTCGTAGGCGGGTTTGCCGATCAGTTCGGTCAGTTCGGGGGCGTAGGACTGCCAGACCGGCCGGGTGCCGACGTGGGCGTCGGGGGAACCGGTGCAGTACCAGGCCAGGTCCTCGCCGCCGGGGCCCCAGCCGCGGCGGTCGTATTCGGTGATGACCGTGCGCAGGATCTGGACGCCGTCGGGGCGGTCCACCCAGTCCTGGGTGCGGCGGATCGGAAGCTGCCAGCACACATCCGGTTTCACGGTGAGGGGTTCGACGCCCTCGCGCATCGCCATGATGTGCAGGGAGCAGCCGACGCCGCCGGCGAAGCCGGGGCGGTTCAGGAAGATGCAGGCGCCGTCGTACCGGCGGGTGCGCAGGGCGGGCTCGTCGTCGAGTTCGTCCCGCTCGAGGTACAGCTTCGCGCGGACCCTGCCCTTGTCGTCGCGGGCCTCGTCCATCAACTGCCACTCGTCGGGTGTGAGAAGTTTCACAGCGCGCTGGAGTTTCTTGCGGTCGTCGGTGTCGCAGAGGAAGGCGCCGTGCGAACAGCAACCGTCGTCGGGGCGGCCGTCGATGATGCCCTGGCATGCGGGCGTGCCGAACACGCAGGTCCAGCGGGACAGCAGCCAGGTCAGATCTGCCACGATGGTGTGCTCGTCGTTGTCCGGGTCGGCGAATTCGAGCCACTCCCGCGGGAAGTCGAGCCCCACCTCGGGAGCGGGATCGATCTTCGCTGCTGGTCGCGGGCCCTTCGGGCGCTTCACGGCGGCGCGTTCCGTCACATCGCGAGACGCTAACAGCTCCGTCGCTGTCGCGGCGGTTGCGGGGGTTATCGGGTTACCCGTTCGCGCGGATGGTCCAACCCAGTACCGTGTTCTTGTGCGGTTGGGAGTGCTCGATGTGGGAAGCAATACCGTCCACCTGCTGGTGGTGGACGCCCATCGGGGTGGCCATCCGACGCCCATGAGCTCGACGAAGGCGACGTTACGACTCGCCGAGAACATGGACGATCAGGGGCGCATCACCGCCGCGGGCGCCGATCGGCTGACCGAGACCGTCGCCGAGTTCGCCAGCATCGCCGAGACGTCCGGATGCGAGCAGTTGATGCCGTTCGCGACCTCCGCGGTGCGCGAGGCGACCAACTCCGACGAGGTGCTGGCCCAGGTGCGGCGGGAGACCGGTGTCGAGTTACGGGTGCTCTCGGGCGCCGACGAGGCCCGGCTGACCTTTCTCGCGGTGCGGCGCTGGTATGGCTGGAGCGCCGGGCGCATGCTCAATCTGGATATCGGCGGCGGTTCGCTGGAGATGAGCAACGGCGCCGACGAGGCGCCGGATGTGGCGTTGTCGCTGCAACTGGGTGCGGGCCGGTTGACCCGCGAGTGGTTGCGCGAGGATCCGCCGGGCAAACGCCGGGTCGCGGTGCTGCGCGACTGGCTGGACGCCGAATTGGTGGTGCCGGGCAAGCAGTTGCTGGTTCCCGGGCGGCCGGATCTGGCGGTCGGCACCTCGAAGACCTTCCGATCCCTGGCCCGCCTGACCGGCGCCGCCCCCTCGGCGGCGGGCCCCCGGGTGCGGCGTATTCTCACCAGTTCCGGCCTGCGGCAGCTGATCGCCTTCATCTCCCGGATGACCGCCGCCGACCGGGCCGAGCTGGAAGGCGTCAGTTCCGATCGGTCGCAGCAACTGGTGGCCGGCGCATTGGTCGCGGAGGCGAGTATGCGGGCGTTGTCCCTGGACACCTTGGAAATCTGCCCGTGGGCGCTGCGCGAGGGACTGATTCTGCGCAAACTTGATACCGACCTGGACAGCGAACCGGGCGCCGGCAACAACCGGCCCACAGGTGTCCCCGGACCGACCGAAACGGTGTCGCGATGAGTGACGATTCCACGCAGTTGTCGGTGGCCGAACTGCTGGCGCGCAACGGCCACGGCACCCCCTCCACCGGCGGTGGGCGGCGACGTCGTGGCGGCCGCGGAATCCCGGTCAACGACCTGACCGGCGATCTGCCGGTCGTCCGGGACGGCTCGGCGCATGCCGCGCCCGACGAGGACGCCGCCGACGAGCCCGCGACGGGTCAGTCCACCCCGGACGCCGAGGCCCAGCCCGCCTATTCGCCACTGTCGGGTCCCATCGCGCTGTACGACCCGCTGTCGCCGAATCCGGCCGCGGCGCCGTGGCCCGCGTCGGAATCGTGGGCCGCGCCCGCGGCCGAGCCGCCGTCCTTCGGCGGGACGCCGCGGTATCAGACGCCGGCGATGCCGGATTCGTCGCTGCGTGACTCCGGCACCTTCGGCTGGCCCGATCCGGCGGCGCCGAGTCCGGCCGCGAGCGAGGCCGAGCGGCCCAACCCGTTCGCGGCGCCGGAGAACACGCCGCCCTCCGGTGGCCGCCGGGCGCGGCGGGAGGCGGCGGAACGGCTGTCGGATCAGATCGCGGGTGCGAGTGCGGAGAGCCCGGCGGCGCCCGCGCCGGAACGCGGTGGTCG
Source organism: Nocardia sp. alder85J (assembly GCF_020176955.2). Classification (GTDB taxonomy): domain Bacteria; phylum Actinomycetota; class Actinomycetes; order Mycobacteriales; family Mycobacteriaceae; genus Nocardia. Next base: position 38,525 of record NZ_JAIUCZ020000017.1, on the reverse strand, counting down.
CCGCCGGCGGCGACGCGAGGACGAGGACACTGCCGATGTGCCGCCGTTCCGCGGCACCGCGCGGGAGGCGGCCGAGCCGCCGGCCCTGCGCCGCCCGCCAGATCCACTGCCTCAGCCGCCCGCCCGGCCGGCGCCGAGTCCGGACGGCCGTCCCGGGCCGGATCCGCGTGCCGGGCAGAATCCCGACCCGCGTGCCGGGCAGAATCCCGATCCCCGTGCCGGGCAGGGGCCCGGCCCCCGTCCCGGACCGGGGCCGGAGGCCGGACCGGGAGCGCGCCCCGGCCCGCCACGACCGGGTGCGGGTCCCACAGCCTGGCAGTCCGGCGCTCCGCAGGGCCGCCCCGACGCGGCGGCCTCGCCCTGGGGGGTACCCGGCGCCGCGCCGATCCCGCCGGATCAGCGGCGTGATCCGGCCGGTGAGCGCACCGAATTCCTCGATCCGTCCCGGCTGCCGCGCTCGGCGCGCCGCGGTCCGAATCCGAATCCGGGTCCCGGCGAGCCGGACCTGCCCGAATGGTCCGCGCGCAGACGGAAGGCTCCCGACCGGCCCGCCCCCGGCAGCGAATGGCCGACCCGCGACGGCGGCCGCCGCCCGCGTGGCAAGGACGAGCAGCCGCCGGCGGGCGACGCGGTGGCGGCCGGCGCCCCCACCGCGGTCTGGTCCCTGGCCGGCCGCGATCAGCAGTTGCTGTCGGGTCCGACCCTCGCCGGGGATCTGATGCGCGACGCCGTCGACCGGGAGGCCCGGCGCGGCGAACCCGCGGGCCGCCGCGGTGCGCGCCGGGGCGCGGACGTTCGCGAGGACCTGCACGAGGACCTCGACGACCTCGACGACGAGAACGATTTCTACGATCCGGACCTGGACGACGACGAGGACCTGGACGACGACGAGGACGACCGCCCGGCCCGCCGCTCCCGGCGCCGCCCCGCGGTACGCCGCTCCTGGTCGCGTTCGCCGTCGACGGATCAGAACCGCAAGCAGTGGATGGTGCTCGGCGGCCAGGCCGTCGGCGCCGCCGTCGCGGGCATGTTGTTGTTCAAGGGCTTCGAGAAGATGTGGGACGTGTTCCCGTTCGTCGCCCTGGCGCTGGCCATGGTCGTGATCCTCGGGCTGGTGGCGCTGGTGCGGGTGTTGCGCCGTACCGACGACATCACCAGCACGGTGATCGCCGTTGTGGTCGGCATTTTCGTGACGTTGGGACCGCTGGCCTTCCTGCTCAGTACCAACTGAGCCCGGCCGGCAGTGGGGAGAGCCGTGCGGACAGCCATTCGGGTCGGTCTGTCGACGGCTTCGGTGTATCCGGAGAACACCGAGGCCGCCTTCCGCTACGCGGCCGAACTCGGATACGACGGCATCGAACTGATGGTCTGGGCGGAGGCGGCCAGCCAGCAGCTCGAGACCGTGCGGCAGTACCAGAGCCGCTACGAGATGCCGGTGCTGGCCGTGCACGCGCCCTGTCTGCTGATCTCGCAGCGGGTCTGGGGGTCGGACCCGATCGCCAAGCTGGAGCGCAGTGTGCGCACGGCGGAGGAACTGGGTGCCCGGACCGTGGTGGTGCATCCGCCGTTCCGCTGGCAGCGGCGCTATGCGGAGGGGTTCGCCGCGCAGGTCGCGGCGCTGGAGGAGCGCAGCCCGGTACTCGTCGCGGTGGAGAACATGTTCCCGATGCGGGCCGACACCCTGTTCGGCCGCGGTTCCGGCGCGGCGCGGCTGGAACGCCGCGGCGGGCCCGGCCTCTCGGTGACCGCGTTCAGCCCGTCCTACGATCCGACCGACGTCGGCTTCTGGCACTACACCCTCGACCTGTCGCACACCTCGACCGCGGGCATGGACGCGCGGGCGCTGGCCGATCGGATGGGTGCGGGCCTGGAACATCTGCACCTGGCCGACGGCCGGGGCGCGGCCCACGACGAGCACCTGATCCCCGGCGACGGCACCCAGCCGTGCGCCGAGGTCTGTGAGCAGTTGGTGCACAACGGTTTCCGTGGCCACGTCATCCTCGAGGTGAACACCCAGAACGCCCGCACCAGCTCCAACCGCGCCGCCATGCTGCACCGCGCGCTGACCTTCGCCCGAGCCCGTTTCGACGGCGCCCACCCGGGCGCGCAACCCTCCGGGCATCGGCACTGAGATGCGGCCTGCGGTGGCCCGAATCGGTCCGGCGGACCGCGGGTGCCGGCGCGGCCGGTGACGTCCGGGGTGCCGCTGGGTGGCCCGGCCGGTGTCGTCCGGTGCGGGCCGATGACGCGTGGTCCGGCCGCCGGGTGTCACGCGCGGGACAGCGCACCGGGTCGTTCGAGGCCGGATGTGATGCGGCCCTCATTCGTCCGGGGGAATCGAGACCGGAAATACGGCACTTATACGCTGTACGGTGAACGGCCGCCGGAGGGCTGCCGAGGCGAGAGGAGCAGCGGTGACCGAAGCAACCGCCCAGGCACGGACGGCGGCCGGAGGATCCGACACCGCACCCTTCGGCCGCGTCTGCGCGGTGACCGAACTGCCCTCGGACACCGCGGACATCGGCCGCTACCGCGGCTTCATCGAGGACACCTGGACCATCGGCCCGAAGCTGCACGGCGGCACCATGGTCGCCGGGAGCGCCGCGGCCGCCACCCGCTGGCTGCGCCGGACCGCGCCCGCCCTGGAGGGCATGTTCCCGATCGCGGCGAGCACCGACTTTCTCGGCGCACCCGATCCCGGCGAGGTCGAGTACGCGGTCCACATCCGTAAGACCGGCCGGCAGATCAGCCTGGTCGAGGCCGATCTGGTGCAGCACGGCCGCGCGCTGGTGCACACCACCTTCACCTTCGGCCACCTCGACGACACCCCGCCGGCGTACGCCGCCGACACCTTCGCGGACATGCCGGTGGCACCGCCCGCCGACGCCCTCGGCTATGGCGCGGAGGCCCCGATGGGCGACATCGTCCATGTCGCACACGGCGCCTCGATGCGGATGGACGGCGAATGGGCGCGATTCGCCGCGGGCGAGCAGGGTGCGCCGCGGTTGCGGCTGTGGATCCGGCCCCGGCCCGGCGACGAGCAGGACGACGACGTCGCGATCTACTTCGCCCTGATGGCCGGCGACATCAGCCCGCCGGTGACCATGAACCGGGGCGTGTTCGGCTGGGCCCCGACCGTGCAGCTGACCACCTATCTGCGCCGGCGGCCGGCCCCGGGCTGGTTGCGCGTGGTCGCCACCAGCACGCAGATCGGCAAGCGGATGTTCGACGAGGATCAGGTGGTGATCGACGCCACCGGCACGGTCGTGGTGCAGAGCCGCCAGCTGGCGCTGTTGCCGCAGTCCTCCTGGTAGCCGCTAGCCTTGGACGCCATGACGAGAATTGCGGTGATCGGCGGCGGACGAATCGGTGAGGCTCTGGTCGCCGGATTGTTGGAAGCCGGGACACCGGGCAAGGACCTGGTCGTGGTCGAGCCGATGCGGGTCCGCGCGGAATTCCTCGTCGATCGTTTCGGAATCCGGGTCACCGACAGCGTCGTCGACGCGGCGAACATGGCCGATCTGCTGGTGGTCGCGGTGAAGCCGCACGATGTCGACGCCGTGCTCACCGATCTGGCGAAGGCCGAACTCGACGGCGACCGGGACCAGCTGCTGGTCTCGCTGGCCGCCGGCATCACCACGGCCCGGCTGGAGGCCAAGCTGCCGGCCGGCTTCCCGGTGGTGCGGGTGATGCCGAACTCGCCGATGCTGGTCGGCCAGGGCATGAGCGCGATCGCGGCGGGCCGGTACGCCAAGGAGGCCGAACTGCGACTGGTCACCGAGCTGCTGGAGTCGGTGGGCCGGGTGGTCACCGTCTCCGAGGCGCAGATGGACGCGGTGACCGCGGTGTCCGGTTCCGGTCCGGCGTATCTGTTCCTGCTCGCCGAGGCGATGGTCGACGCGGGCGTCGGGCTGGGGCTGAGCCGGGACGTGACCACCCAGCTGGTGGTGCAGACCCTGCTGGGCTCCGCGGCGCTGCTGGCCGAGTCCGGACAGGGCCCGGTCGAGTTGCGGGCCGGGGTCACCTCGCCCGGTGGCACCACCGCGGCGGCGCTGCGCGAGCTGGAGCGTGGCGGGGTGCGGTCGGCATTCTGGGAGGCGTTGTTCGCCGCCCGGCAGCGATCGGCCGAACTGGGTGCGACCGAGAGCTGAATGGCGATCGAATCCTATTTCTCCCACCCGTCGCAGTAATCCCACTGGCCCCGCTAAGCTTCAAGGAGCACGTGCGTGTCTGTTCCGCTGGTGGGGAAGCCGGCGGCGCGGACGTGCCGGAGGTCAGTGGCGCAATGATGTCTGGAAACAGCTCTGCGAGTGGTCCGGTGCTCGGCGGTGGGACACAGTTCCTCACCGTGGCCGAGGTGGCGAATCTGATGCGGGTATCGAAGATGACGGTGTATCGGCTGGTGCATTCCGGAGAGCTACCCGCGGTGCGGGTGGGTCGGTCCTTCCGGGTGCATGCCAGGGCCGTTCACGACTACCTGCAGACGTCGTATTTCGACGCCGGCTGACTCGCCCGGGCCGGCCGTCCGACACCCGGCGCAGGCCGGGCCGTTTCGTTCGGCCACGGTCGGCCCGGTACCATGAACCACCGTCGTGTTCGCCTGCCGGTGGTGCCCTTTCGGAGCCGGCACCGGGGAGCGCGAACACTGGGCGTACGTAAACCGGCGTGCGCGCCGAGGTAGAAGAGAGAACGCGAGGAACAGCCCTATGGGTTCTGTGATCAAGAAGCGCCGCAAGCGGATGTCGAAGAAGAAGCACCGCAAGCTGCTGCGCCGCACCCGGGTGCAGCGTCGCAAACTCGGCAAGTAACACGGTATCGGCCGGCCGCGTCCACAACGCGCGCGTAACGGTCAGTTCGCTGTCGAGGCCCGTCACCGTTCGGTGGCGGGCTTTTCGTTTTCCGGCAGTGGAAGTGAACGTAAGAAGCTGGTTAATACTCTGGCGTGCGGGGTAGGTACGGTTAGGCTGGAGCACGGGAAATGGGGGCTGCACAGGTGGGATCCGGTATGGGAACTGGTGCGCGTGACGGACATGTGTCGAAGGTCGTGCTGGTCACCGGGGCCAGCCGCTTCTTCGGCAGTGCCGTCGTTGCTGCGCTCGCCGCCGATCCCACTGTGGAGCGTGTGCTCGCCGTGGACGCCAGGACGCCGGCGCCGGAACTGCGACAGGATTTCGGCCGCGCCGAGTTCATTCGCGCGGATATTCGAAATCCCTTGATACGTAAGGTGATCGACGGTCACGACGTGGACACGGTGGTGCATCCGGCGGTGCTGTCGCGGCCACCGGCGGGCGGCGGCCGGGCGGCCATGAAGGATTACAACGTCTTCGGCGCGATGCAGTTGCTGGCCGTCTGCCGCAAGGCGCCCAGCGTGCGCCGGGTGGTGGTGCGCTCGTCGTCGGCGGTCTACGGCTGCGGGCCGAAAGATCCCGCGAAATTCACCGAGGAAATGAGTGCGCGCACCCCGCCGCGAGGTGCGTTCGCGCGCGACATGATCGATGTCGAGGGATTTGTTCGCGGTCTGGCGCGTCGGCGCCCGGATATCGCGGCCGCAATATTACGATTTCCGCCGATAGTGGGTCCGCGGCTGGTCGATCGGTGCATGGAGATTTTCCGGTCGCCGGTCACGCCCACCATTCTGGGCCGTGATCCGCGCCTGCAACTGCTGCACGAGCAGGACGCGATCTCGGCGCTGGTGCACGCGGTGTCGCGGGCACCAGGCGGTACGTTCAACGTCGCCGGCGACGGCGCGCTCACCCTGTCCCAGGCGATCCGCCGGGCCGGGCGGATCGAGGTTCCGGTGCCGTTCACGGCGTTCCGCACCGTCGGTCGGGCGCTCATGGGACCGGTGATGCGAGGTTTCACGGCCGAGCAGATCGACTATTTCCATTACGGATGCGGCCTGGACACCACCCGGATGCGCGCCGAATTCGGTTTCCAGCCGCGCTGGACGACCGTACAGGCGTTCGACGACTTCGTCGGGAGCGCAGCGTTGCGGCCCGTCATCGATCCGCGGTGGATCGACGCGGCAGAATCGACACTTCTCGGCCTTGTCGGGGCCGGAGCGGGAGCAGACCAATGAGCGACGTGGCGAAGGTGATCCGATTACGAGACGTGGACTTCGGGGCGCGTCCGGCTGCCCGGCGGCCGGACGAATCCGGCCCGCGCCGTCCGGTCACGTCGCTGGCGGAGCGGCGGGCCGAGTCCGCGCCGCCTCCGCCGGATTCGGATCCGCGCCTGGATCGGGTGCGCGACGCGGTGACCGCGGGTATCCGTGGCACCGCCGAATTCGCCCGCAAGCGGCTCACCGGTGACTACCGGGTCGACGAGTTCGGCCTCGACGACCATCTGCTGGAGTCGGTGATCCTGCCCTCGCTGCGGCCGCTGTCGAAGCTGTGGTTCCGGGTGGAGGTGCAGGGCATCGAACACCTGCCGGAATCGGGTGCGGCGCTGATCGTGGCCAATCATGCCGGGGTGCTGCCGCTGGACGCGCTGATGTTGCAGGTGGCGGTGCACGACGAACATCCCGGCCACCGGACGCTGCGGCTGCTGGCCGCCGACAAGGTGTTCGAGACGCCGGTGCTGGGCGGGCTGGCCCGTAAGGCCGGGCACACCCTGGCCTGCCCCGCCGATGCCGAGCGACTGCTCCGCTCCGGCGAGTTGACCGGCGTGTTCCCGGAGGGTTTCAAGGGCATCGGCAAGCCCTATTCCGAGCGCTACAAGTTACAGCGGTTCGGTCGCGGCGGATTCGTGTCAGCGGCGGTGAAGACCGGCGTGCCGATCGTGCCGTGCGCGATCGTCGGGGCCGAGGAGATCTACCCGAAGATCGGCGACCTCAAGCCGCTGGCCCGGCTGCTGGGCCTGCCGTACTTCCCGGTCACGCCGCTGTTCCCGCATCTGGGTGTGCTGGGGCTGGTCCCGCTGCCGTCGAAGTGGACCATCGTCTTCGGCGAGCCGATCCCGACCTCCGGCTACGCGCCGGAGGAGGCCGACGATCCGATGACCATGTTCGAGATCACCGATCAGGTCCGGGAGACCATCCAGCAGACGCTGTACCAGCTGCTCACCCGCCGCGGTAACCCGTTCACCGGCTGAGCGCGGCGGCCGGAGCCGCTGCGGCCGCGGTCGAAGGGCACTGTCGCGGCGGTCACGGCGCCGCGACCACCGCACTGTTCGGTGGCCGAGGTCACCGCGCCGCGGTCGCGCTCACTGCTCGGCGGCTTCGCGCTTGCGGGTCAGCACCGCGGCCGCCGCGCCGCCGGCCGCGCCGAGGGCGAGCGCCGTGGGCACGCCGATCTTGGCGGCTTTGCGCCCGGTGCGGAAATCGCGGATCTCCCAGCCGCGATTCTTCGCCACCTCGCGCAGATCGGAATCCGGATTGATCGCCACCGCGGTACCGACCAGCGACAGCATCGGAATGTCGTTGTGGCTGTCGGAATAGGCGGTGCAGCGCTTCAGATTCAGGCCCTCGCGCACGGCCAGTGCGCGTACCGCGTGCGCCTTGCCGAGGCCGTGCAGAATATCGCCGACCAGACGTCCGGTGAACATTCCGTCGGTGCTCTCCGCGACCGTGCCGAGCGCTCCGGTCAGCCCCAGCCGTTTGGCGATGACCTGGGCCAGTTCGACCGGTGTCGCGGTCACCAGCCACACCTGCTGACCGGCGTCCAGATGCATCTGCGCCAGCGCCCGGGTACCGGGCCAGATCTTGTCGGCGATGATCTCGTCGTAGATCTCCTCGCCGAGTGCGGCCAGTTCCGCGGTGGACCGCCCGGCGATGAAGGCGAGCGCCTTCTCCTTGCCGCTGGCCATGTCGCCCTGGCTTTCCCGGCCGGTGACCCGGAATTTCACCTGTTTCCAGGCCATATCCATCAGATCGCTGGTTTTGAAATACTTCCGCGCGGCCAGGCCGCGCGCGAAATGCACGATGGAGGCACCCTGCACCATCGTGTTGTCGACATCGAAGAACGCGGCCGCGGTCAGATCCCGCGACGGCAGCAAATCCGTTTCCGCCGCGCCGGATTCCGCCAGTTCGGCGTCGTGCAGCGCGAGCGCGGCATCGGCGCTGGCCTCACCGGCGAGGTTGGCCCGCACCTCCTCCTCGGTCGGGCCGAAAGGACTGCGGGTGATGCGGGTGAGCTGGTCGGACAGGCCCTGGCTCCAGCGCGCCGGGAACTCGCCGAACCTGCCCGCGATGAACCCCGTCCTCGCATCCTTCGATCGTTCCGGCACAAGTACCTCCTCGCGCGGGGGCTCGTCGCCCCGCGTCCATGGTCCAGCATGATGGATCTCATGGCCAATTCGACACATTCGGTGACATTGCTGACCCGCCCCGGTTGTGGATTGTGCACCACGGCGCTGGCGCAACTGCGGGTGATCTGCGCGGATTTCGGCATCGAACCGGATACCGTCGATGTCGACGCGGCGGCGGCGACCGATGCGAGCCTGCGCGCCGAGTTCGGCGACCGGCTGCCGGTGGTTTTGCTGAACGGACGTGAGCACAGCTACTTCGACGTGGACGAACCGCGCCTGCGCGCGGATCTGGGACGTCGCCCGTAGTATCCGCATGTGTCCTGGGACACATCGAGCCCGGCGGCCTTCGGCGCGTTGGGTGGCCGTCGTGCGGATCGCCGGGGTTGAATATCCCCGCACAACCCGGCGTCCACGCGCCCCACGCCGGTGGATACGAATAAAAGAACAGCGCGCGTGAGAGTGACCGAATTCACCGACTTTGTGCAGGGCTTCACAAGCGGTTACGGTGGTGGCACGCAAGCCGCCTGCTTCTGGCAGCGGAGCACCCTGAACCCCGATGATTCGCCACCGGCGCTGTCCCGGCGTCGGCGGAGACGGCGCCGAGAGCACGGTGCCGAACGAACTGCATGCGACACCGGACACCAACCCCCGGCCGGACGAGGAGCCGAACGACGTGACAGAGCAGCATGAGACGCCCGGTGGCGTCTCCGGCAGGGCTCTGACCGTGCAACGGGAAATTCCGCAGGCCACGGTGACCCGCTTGGCGACCTATCTCCGGGTGCTCGCCGTACTCGCCGACGAAGGTGTGCTCATCGTATCGAGTGAGGAACTCGCTGTCGCGGCGGGTGTCGGTTCGGCCAAGCTGCGCAAGGATCTGTCCTTCCTGGGCCCCAACGGAGTCCGCGGCGTCGGCTACGACGTGGCCAGGTTGCGCGCCCGCATCGAGGACGCGCTCGGCCTGTCCGACGGGCACCGGGTGATCCTGATCGGCGCCGGCAATCTCGGCCGCGCGCTGGTCGGTTACCGCGGCTTCCGGCGGCGCGGGTTCAGTATGGTCGGCGTCTTCGACCAGGATCCGGCGCTGATCGGCGATTCGATCACCGGACTCGCCGTCCGCGACGTCGCGGCCCTGGCCGACGCGGTGGCGGAGCTGGAGCCCACCATTGCCGTCATCGCCGTGCCGGACGCCGCCGCGCAGGCGGTCTGCGACGACTTGGTCGCCGCCGGGTTGCGCAGCATTCTCAGCTTCTGTTCGATCACGCTGGAGGCGCCGGCGGCCGTCGAGGTCCGGCGGGTGGACCTGGCCGTCGAACTCCAGATGCTGTCCTTCGAACAGGCGCGTACCGCCGGCAGCGACGCCACCGAGCAATCGGTGGCCCGCGGTGTCGCGACGGGCGCGACGGTGCACCCCGTCACCTGGTCCTCGGGCCATACGGGACATGGTCGCGGCGGCGCCCCCGCCGCGATCTGCCAAGCCGCGCACACGGCGGCACAGGCCGGGCAAACGGCAACGGAGCCAAGCAACAAGGGATCGGTGGTTGCACCATGAGCGTGCTTCTGGTCGGTGTTTCACATCGCAGTGCCCCCGTAGCGGTGCTGGAGAAGGTCGCGATCACGGAGGACGACCGCCCCAAACTGACCGATCGGATGCTCGCGTCACAGCACGTCGCCGAAGCCATGATCGTGTCCACCTGCAACCGGGTGGAGATCTACGCGGTGGTCGACGCCTTCCACGGCGGTCTCGGTGAGATCGGTGACCTGCTCGCCAAGCACTCCGGGCTGCCGCTGCCGGAACTCACCAAACACGCCTACGTCCGCTACAGCGAGGCCGCCGCCGAGCACCTGTTCGCGGTGGCCAGCGGCCTGGACTCGCTGGTGGTCGGCGAACAGCAGGTGCTCAGTCAGATCCGCGCCGCCTACGCCGCCGCCGACGCGCAGCAGGCCGCCGGGCGCACCCTGCACGAACTGGCCCAGCACGCGCTGCGGGTCGGCAAGCGGGTGCACAGCGAGACCGGGATCGATTCGGCCGGCGCCTCGGTGGTGTCGGTGGCGCTGGACCGCGGCCGCGCGGTCCTCGGCGATCTCACCGGCCGCACCGCGGTCGTGGTGGGTGCGGGTGCGATGGGCGGCCTGGCGGCGGCGCATCTGGCACGCGCCGGGGTGGGCCGGATCATCGTGGTCAACCGCACGCTGGAACGCGCGCAGCGGCTCGCGCACACCGCCGAGACCATGCACGGCGTGCCCGCCACCGCGGTGGAACTGTCCGGGCTGGTCCCCGCGATGGCCACCGCCGATCTGGTGCTGACCAGCACCGGCGCCATCGGCACGGTCGTCACCCTGGCCGACGCGCACCGAGCGCTGGCCTCGCGCTCCGGCCGGCATCTGGTCGTCTGCGACCTGGGCCTGCCCCGCGACGTGGATACCGCGGTCGCGGGCCTGCCCGATGTGACCGTGATCGACATGGAGACCCTGCAGCGCGATCCGGCGGCCGGTGCGGCCGCCGCCGACACCGTCGCCGCGCGGGCCATCGTCGCCGAGGAACTCGCGAAGTACCTGTCCGGCCAGCGGGTCGCCGAGGTGACGCCCACGGTGGCGGCGCTGCGGCAGCGCGCGGCCGAGGTGGTCGAGGCCGAACTGCTGCGGCTGGAGGGCCGGCTGCCGGGCCTGGCCACCACCGAGCGCAACGAGGTGGCCCGCACCGTCCGCCGCGTGGTCGACAAACTGCTGCACGCGCCCACCGTCCGCGTCAAACAGCTGGCCTCCACCCCCGGCGGCGGCAGTTACGCCGAGGCGCTGCGCGAACTGTTCGAACTGAAACCCGGTGCGGCCCAAGCGGTTGCCGCCCCGATGGAGATCTCGGCGCTCGGCGAACTCGCCGACGATTTCACCCCCGGCCACGAGCAGGGGAACCACTCATGAGTGAGTCGACCTTGCAGGAGCTGGACATGTCGCAATCCGGTGGTGTCGGAACGTTGCAGTCGCGGGGTGGCGGGACAGCGGAGTCGCGGGGCACCGCCGTGGCGCCGTGGCGGATCGGCACGCGCGGCAGTCTGCTGGCGCTGACCCAGGCCGGAACCGTCCGGGACGCCCTGATCGCGGCCGGGCAGCAGGCCGATCTGGTGATCGTCAAGACCGCCGGCGACCAGTCCGCCGCGCCGGTGCAGCAGATCGGCGTCGGCGTGTTCACCACCGCCCTGCGCGACGAACTCGCCGCCGGCGCCATCGACCTGATCGTGCACTCCTACAAGGATCTGCCGACCGCGGCGGACCCGCGCTTCGTGATCGCGGCGATCCCACCCCGGGAGGACCCCAGAGACGCGCTGGTCGCCCGCGACGGGATGGTGCTCGGCGAGCTGCCCGCCGGCGCCCGGGTCGGCACCTCGGCCCTGCGCCGGATCGCCCAGTTGCGGGCTCTCGGCCTGGGCCTGGAGCTGGTGCCCCTGCGCGGCAATGTCGACACCCGGCTGCGCAAGGTCTCCGAGGGCGAACTCGACGCCGTAGTGGTCGCTCGTGCGGGCCTGGCCCGGCTCGGACGCCTCGACGTCGTCACCGAATCCCTGGAACCGGTGCAGATGCTGTCCGCCCCCGCACAGGGTGCGCTGGCCATCGAATGCCGCGCCGACGATCCGAGCCTGGTCGAGGTGCTCACCGTCCTCGACGATCCGGGCACCCGGGCCGCGGTGATCGCCGAACGTGCGCTGCTGGCCGAGTTGGAGGGCGGTTGTACCGCTCCGGTCGGCGCGCTGGCCGAGGTGGTCGAGTCGTTCGACGACGACGACCGCCTCATCGAGGAACTGTCGCTGCGCGGGTGCGCGGCGGCGATCGACGGCTCGGACGTGATCCGGGCCTCGGTGGTCGGCCCGCTCGCGGACGCCGAGCAGCTGGGCCGGTCCCTGGCGCGCGAGCTCCTGGAGCTGGGGGCGCGCGACCTGCTCACGCAGCGCGACGACGCCACCACCCCCGCAGACTTCAGCAACCCCAGCCCAATGGAGAACACTCAATGAGCGTGAGCCGAGTCATCACCAAGAAGCACCTCGGTCGGATCCTGTTCGTCGGGTCGGGACCGGGCGACCCGGCGTTGCTCACCGTGCGGGCCCGCGAGGTCCTCGGCCGCGCCGAGCTGGCCTTCACCGATCCCGACGTCGACCGGGGAGTGCTGGCCCTGGTCGGAACCGACGTGGAGCCGGGACCCGACGGGGAACGGCCCGTCGACGTGCGTCCGGCGCTCGGCGATCCGGCGGAGGTCGCCAAGACGCTGATCGCCGAGGCCCGCAACGGCGCCGACGTGGTCCGCCTGGTCTCCGGCGACCCGCTGACCACCGATTCGGTGATCGCGGAGGTCAACGCCGTGACCCGCTCGCACATGACCTTCGAGGTGCTGCCCGGACTGCCGTCGGGCACTACCGTGCCCGCCTACGCCGGTATCGCGCTGGGCTCCACGCACACCGAGGTCGACGTGCGCGGTGAGGTGGACTGGGCGTCGGTGGCCGCCGCACCCGGGCCGCTGGTGCTGCACGCCACCTCCGGACATCTGGCCGAGACCGCCTCCGCGCTGGTCGAGCACGGCCTCGCGCCGCAGACCCCGGTCGCGGTGACCGTGCGCGGCACCACCCGGCAGCAGCGCAGCATCGAGTCCACGCTGGCCACGCTCAACTCCGCTGCCTCCGAAATGGTCGGGCCGCTGGTGGTCACGGTCGGCAAGGAGGTCGAGCGGCGCTCGAAGATGTCCTGGTGGGAGTCGCGTGCCCTCTACGGCTGGACGGTCCTGGTGCCGCGCACCAAGGAGCAGGCCGGTGAGATGAGCGAGAAGCTCGTCATGCACGGCGCCATCCCGATGGAGGTGCCGACCATCGCGGTCGAGCCGCCGCGCAGCCCCGCCCAGATGGAGCGCGCGGTGAAGGGCCTGGTCGACGGCCGCTACCAGTGGGTGGTGTTCACCTCCACCAACGCCGTGCGCGCGGTGTGGGAGAAGTTCGGCGAATTCGGCCTGGACGCCCGCGCGTTCTCCGGTGTGAAGATCGCCTGCGTCGGTGAGGCGACGGCCGAGCGGGTGCGCTCCTTCGGCATCAACCCGGAACTGGTACCCAGCGGTGAACAGTCCTCCGAAGGTTTACTGGCCGACTTCCCGCCCTACGACGACGTTTTCGACCCGGTGAACCGGGTGCTGTTGCCGCGGGCGGACATCGCGACCGAAACCCTCGCCGAGGGCCTGCGCGACCGTGGCTGGGAGATCGACGACGTCACCGCGTACCGCACCGTCCGCGCCTCGCCGCCGCCGGCGGAGACCCGCGAGATGATCAAGACCGGCGGTTTCGACGCGGTCCTGTTCACCTCGTCCTCGACGGTCCGGAACCTGGTCGGCATCGCGGGTAAGCCGCACGCCCGCACCATCGTGGCGTGCATCGGCCCGAAGACCGCCGAGACCGCCGTGGAATTCGGCCTGCGCGTGGACGTGCAGCCCGAGGTGGCGCAGGTGGGCGCTCTGGTCGACGCCCTCGCCGAACACGCGGCCCACCTCCGCGCCGAGGGCCTGCTGCCCCCGCCGCGGAAGAAGAGCCGCCGCCGGTAGTCGCCCGGCCGCGGCCCGGTCGCTCGCCGGAACCGGCAGGACCGGATGCCCGACGGCGGCCGATTGGACGCGGGACAGCGGCGACCGACGGGATGCCGGATGTCGGCCGTCGTCCGAGCGGTCGATCCGCGTGCGGCCGCCGCGCATCGGCGTGCGCGGCGGCCACGGTTCAGCGCCGCGCCCGCATCAGGTCGCGGACCAGACGGCAGGTCTTGTCCGACGGGGGCCGGATGCCGACGAGATCGGCCGTGCGGCGGATGGTCTCGTTGTCGGCGAGACTGGCGCGGTAGACGCCCGAGTCGAGCAGGGCGATCGCCAGCCGCATGGCCTTCAGCCTGCGGTTGTGCGTCACGTACCAGGAGCGCGGACGGCCCGGTGGAAGCTTGCGCTTCTCCAACGGCAGATACGGTTCGATCCTGGAATCGGCGCGGTTCGTGTTGCCGTGCGGCCGAACCGAGCCCGGTCGCTGTGAGCTTCTGATGACGGTGGCCACGAGCCCTCCCCTCGTCACGGAGATCTCGGTCGATCTCCTCGAACACTTCTTCGATTCTACCGTGGGCCACTGACAAAAATGCTGGCCGCGAACGCTTTTGCGGTCCCGCCGACGCGGGCGCCGGGAGTGACCGGAGGGTTGCCCGGCGGTCCGGTGGCCCGATCGGCGGTGTCGGTGCCGTGCCGCGGGGCATAGGTGATTCGAGTGGGATGCGGGCCGCGTGTTTCTCGTCGCACCGTCGTGTCACCCGCCGCGGAACCGGTCGGATGCGCCGCACTGCCTCGGTGGACCGCAGTTGATTTCGTTCGGAATTCAGCCGTGCAGGATCTCGAGTGCCCGGGGATGGCCCGCGGCCGCTGCGGCCTCCAGTAGGGCGGTCGATTCCTGTTGGGCAGCAGTGGTTTTCGTGGATCGCAGGTGGAGCGCCAGGCGGACCATGGCCTCGGGGTCGCCGGACTCGCTGCCGCGGCGCAGCCAGTGCTCGCCTCCCGCGGCGTCGCCGCGTTCCAGGTGGATCGTGCCGAGCACGGCCAGTGCGTCGGTGCGGCCGCGCCGTGCGGCGTCGACGAGAAGTTCTGTGGCCCTGCTCATTTCGCCGCGTCCGGCCAGCCGGATGGCCAGGTTGCGCATGGCCGTGGGCTCGTGGGCGCGGGCGGCCCGTTCGTACCAGTGTTCGGCCGCGGCGGCATCGCCGCGGCGGTCGGCGATCGCGCCCATGTTGCACATCGCCTCGGGCAGGCCGGATTCGGCGGCCGGGCGCAACCACTGTTCGGCGCGGGCCGGGTCGCCGCGTTCCAGATGCAGGATGCCGAGTTGCTGAGCGGCAGCTGTGTTTCCGGTCGCCGCACCACGTTCCAGCCAGCCGATCGCGTCGGCGAGGCGGCCGTCGCGCCAGGCCAGCGTGCCGAGTGCGGCCATCGCGCCGGAGCTGCCCAGCTCGGCGGATCGGGTCAGCCAGATCTGTGCCTCGACCGGGGCATCGGCGTCCAGCAATCGCTGCGCCAACATCTCCATCGCGACCCGGTCACCCTGCTCGGCCATCACCCGCAGCGCTCGTACCGCCGCGGCCGGATCCGGCCGGGCCGGTTCGCCGCGGTCCGCGTCGGACATTCGCACCGCCTTCGGTATCTCGTCGAGGTTCTCGTCCGGTGGTCGGTGATCCAGTCGCCGGTTTCCGGTGCCGTTGCGGGGAAGGTGTGGTTCGCTCACGCCGGGGCCGCCTCTCGGATTGTGCGCGCTGTTCGCGTCGACGGCGGGGATTCGATGACAGCGGATGCGAGGTGGCCCACAGCCGTGCGGCATCGGCGGCTCCGCAGCCGCCCGGCGCGTCGTTCAGGTCCGGATGTCCGTGGGAGCGGACCCGATCACGACGGGGGTGGCCGGTGGCGGGCAGGGTTGTGCGGTGCTCGATCGTCGCGGGAACGCGCTGGTGATCACGGGTGCGAGGGGTGGCGCTGGCCGGGTGCGCGGGAGCCGGGGGAGAGGGCGGAGCCGCCCGCGACACGGGGGCGGCGCGGGCGTATCGTGCGACTATGACCGGAATGGACCGCCCGCGGCGGTTGCGTCGTACCCCAGCCATGCGTCGTCTCGTCGCCGAAACCACGCTCGTGCCAAGGCAACTGGTGCTGCCGATGTTCGTGGCCGACGGACTCGCGGAACCGCGGGAGATCAGTTCCATGCCGGGGGTCTATCAGCACACCCTGGATTCGCTGCGGAAGGCGGCCGCCGAGGCGGTGGACGCCGGGGTCGGCGGGCTCATGTTGTTCGGCGTGCCGCGTCCGGAGGACAAGGACGCGGTGGGCAGCGGGGCCACCGATCCACAGGGCATCCTCAACCGCGGTCTGCGCGCGCTGGCCGAGGAGGTCGGCGACGCCACGGTGGTGATGGCCGACACCTGTCTGGACGAGTTCACCGATCACGGTCACTGCGGGGTGCTGGCCGCCGACGGCTCGGTCGACAACGACGCCACGCTGGACCGCTACGTCGAGATGGCGCTGGCGCAGGCCGAGGCGGGCGCGGAACTGCTCGGCACCAGCGGCATGATGGACGGCCAGGTCGCCGCCGTCCGGGCCGGGCTGGACGCGGCCGGTCGCATCGACACCGGCATCCTGGCCTACTCCGCGAAGTACGCCTCCGCCTTCTACGGCCCGTTCCGGGAGGCCGTCGGCTCGTCGTTGCAGGGCGACCGCCGCACCTATCAGCAGGATCCGGCCAATCGCCGGGAGGCC
Organism: Nocardia sp. alder85J; assembly: GCF_020176955.2. Classification (GTDB taxonomy): domain Bacteria; phylum Actinomycetota; class Actinomycetes; order Mycobacteriales; family Mycobacteriaceae; genus Nocardia. Next base: position 21,988 of record NZ_JAIUCZ020000017.1, on the reverse strand, counting down.
GTCCGCGAACTGGAGCTGGATCTGGCCGAGGGCGCCGACATCGTGATGGTCAAACCGGCCATGTCGTATCTCGACATCCTGCGCGAGGTGGCCGATCGCTCGATCGTGCCGGTCGCGGCCTATCAGATCTCCGGCGAGTACGCGATGATCACCGCCGCCGCCGAGCGAGGCTGGATCGACCGCCGCGGGGCCGTGCTGGAATCGCTGCTCGGCATCCGCCGCGCGGGCGCCGACATGGTGCTCACCTACTGGGCCACCGAAGCCTCGCACTGGTTGTCGTGAATCCTGGACAACCGCCCCCGTATCCGCCGCTACCGCACCCGCTGCCCGGTCCGGGCGGCGCGAAGCCCGGCGCCCCGGACGATGTCCGGACGGCGTGGCAACTGTGGTGGGGTGTCGCCGCATTCGGTGTGTTGCGGCTGGCCGCCGACGCCGTGGACCGGTTCACCCATCGGCACGATCTGGCCCGCCAGATGTACGACCAGATGCGCGCGCAGCAGCCGCAGACCTCGCTCGCCTCGGTGGAGCTGGTCGTGCTGCTGCTCGAGGTGGTGATCGTCGTCTTCGGCCTGGGACTGGCCGTCGGTGTCGTGGCGATCGCCTACCAGCTGCGGCGTGGCCGGCTGTGGGCGCGGACCCTGCTCGAGGCGGCCGCGGCGGTGCTGATCCTCGGCGCCGTCGGCACCCTGTTCGGTCTGAGCACCGACGGGCTGGCGGCGCTGCTCGCCGGGGCCGCCACCATCCTCCAGGCCGTACTCGCCGCCGGTGCCGTATTCCTTTGCCGCCGAGGCGAATCCGAGGCATTCTTCCGGGCCCTCGGGCGCTGAGGCCCCCGCCGAATTTGTCCCGGACCGGCCGGGATGTATCGTGAAAGTTGTCACAGTGGACTTGGGAACCGGAAGTCGTTGGCGCAGCGTTGATTCTCGGATCGCGTTGCAGCGCACGCTCCGGGGAAGCGGAGGCAACGATGCGAGTGGTGATCCAGCAGCCACAGAGCCTTCGGCGAGATGTCCTGGTGGTGAGCCTGCTGATCCTGCTCGCGCTGCTCACCGTGGGTCTGCTGCTGCTCCCGGGCTTGAGCCACTGATTCGGCCCGCCGCGCGCCGGATCCGGCGCGCTGTCGCCGCCGTCCCCAGGGTCCCCCGATGACCGGCGACCAGCCGGAGTCCGCGCACGCGGAGTCCGGTGATGTCGATTCCGGCCGGGTTGTGCCCGGCCATCCGGGACCGGATCGGTCGGAGCCCGAGCATGTGGTGACAGATCAGCCGGGACCCGAGCACCCGCCGGGAGATCGGCCGGAGCCCGAGCGCGCGGCGGAGGACCGGCAGGAGTCCCGGGATCCGGAATCGGATCGCGTCGAGTCGGATCGGTCGGATTCGCCGGGCCCGGACGAGGCGGTCGTGCGGTTCGCGGAGCCCGGTGCGCGCTGGCGCAGTGTCGCCTATGGGCCGGTGTTGTGCCTGGTCGTGGCGATCCTGGAACTGGTTCTGAGTTCGCGAGTGCACTGGTTCGGCCTGGTGTTCTGCGCGGCGTTGCTGGCCGGGTTCGTCGCGTTGCAGGTGGTGGCCGGGCGGCGGCACATCAGTGTCGAACTCACCGATACCACCCTGCGCGAGGGCACCGAGGTGCTGCCGCTGGAGCGGATCGCGGCGGTGCTACCCGAGCGCGATCCGGACAGCTGGGACGATGAGGAGTGGGAATCGGCGCGTGCCCTCGGTGAACTGTCCGGGGTGCCGCGCCGGCGCAAGAGCATCGGACTGCGGTTACAGGACGGTGGCCTGGTGCAGGCCTGGGCACGTGATCATCGGCGGCTGCGCGCGGAATTGGGCGCAACCCTGGGACGACCCGCGACGGGCGGGTCCGGCGACGGCGAGGAGAGCATCCGATGAACCGGTGGCTGTGGATCGCTGTGGACATCGTGGCCACCGTGGCGGGCGGGGTCGCCGCGGTGTGGGCCTGGCGGTCCGGAGTGCGGCAGACCGCCTTCGTCCCCGACGGCGATCAGCCCGCGTTCACCTCCACGCACTATTCGGGCTCATGGCTGGGGCTGGCGGTGCTGCTGGCGATCGTGGCGGGACTGGCCGGCCTGGACCTGCTGGTCCGCACCGCCGTCCGGTCCCGCCCGGACCGCCGCGCACGCGCGGCGGTTCAGTTCCAGCGCTGATAGATGTCGAGCAACCGGGGCCCGTGGCTGCCGGGGGCGTCCAGGAAGAACGACACACTGCCGTCCGGATGATCGGCGGCCTCCATGATCACCTGGCGCAGCGACGCGTGCACGCCGCCGCGATCGTCCTTGTACAGCTGGGTGTCCTGGTGCAGCCCCGCGCCGACTCGCCCGGCGGGTACGACGAGGCCGATCAGGGCCGGCAGCGGGCCCTGCGCCAGGGCCGTGGTCTCGCTGTGGTCGAGTTGCAGGCCGATGCGCCCGTCGTCCGGCTGGGCAACCGGAACGATCGCGGCGGCGGTGCCCGCGCCCAGCAGTACCGCACCCGCGGCGATGGCGAAACCGGCTGCTCCGAGCGTGATCCTGCGCATGAATTCCCTCCCGGTGATGAGCCTGTGGTTTCCCAGAGGGTACGCATCAGCAATCCGGCAGCGAACTATTTGCGCAGAAGCCCCGATTCGGCGTGTTGTCGTGGGTGTGGACGCCGGTGACCCGGACCACTACACCCTGTCGTCGATCTGCCGAGGCAGAACTGAGACACTGGACCCGTGAGTTCTTCTCCGCGCGCCATCGAGGACGCCGTGTCGGTCTCCGCCCATCTGTACGAACGCGCCGCCGCGATCATCCCCGGCGGGGTGAACTCGCCGGTCCGGGCCTTCAAATCGGTCGGTGGCACCCCCCGGTTCATCACGTCGGCGCGGGGGTGCACCCTGACCGACGCCGACGGCAACGAGTACGTCGACCTGGTGTGTTCCTGGGGGCCGATGATTCTCGGCCACAGTCACCCGGCCGTGGTCGAGGCAGTGCGACACGCCGCGACCGGCGGTCTGTCGTTCGGCGCGCCGACCGCGGCGGAGATCGATCTGGCCGAGGCCATCGCGGCGCGGGTCGAACCGGTGCAGCGGGTGCGGCTGGTCAACTCCGGGACCGAGGCGACCATGAGCGCGGTGCGGCTGGCCCGCGGTTTCACCGGTCGCAGCAAGATCGTCAAATTCTCCGGCTGCTACCACGGGCACGTGGACGCGCTGCTCGCCGACGCCGGCTCCGGCGTGGCGACGCTGGGCCTGCCGACCTCGCCGGGCGTCACCGGCGCTCAGGCGGCCGACACCATCGTGCTGCCCTACAACGACCTGGAGGCGGTCGCCGCCGCGTTCGCCGCCCACCCCGGCGAGATCGCGGCCGTGATCACCGAGGCCGCGGCCGGCAACATGGGCACGGTGGCGCCGCAGCCCGGCTTCAACGCGGGACTGAAGCGGCTGACCGCCGCCGACGGCGCACTGCTGATCATCGACGAGGTGATGACCGGTTTCCGGGTGAGCCCGGCCGGTTGGTACGGCCTCGAGGGCGTCGCGGGCGACCTGTACACCTTCGGCAAGGTGATGAGCGGCGGCCTGCCCGCGGCCGCGTTCGGCGGCCGCGCCGAGATCATGAACCGGCTGGCCCCGCTGGGCCCGGTCTACCAGGCCGGCACGCTGTCCGGGAATCCGGTCGCCGTGGCGGCGGGCCTGGCCACGCTGCGGGCCGCGGACGCGGCCGTGTACGAGGCGCTGGACCGCAACGCGCAGCGGCTCGGCGCGCTGATCACCGACGCGTTGACCGCGGCGAGTGTGGCCCATGTGGTGCAGTTCGCGGGCAATATGGTGAGCGTGTTCTTCGCCGACCACCCGGTCACCGACTACACCACCGCCAAGGCGAGCGAGACCTGGCGTTTCCCGGCGTTCTTCCACGCGCTGCTCGAACGCGGCGTCTATCCGCCGCCGAGCGCGTTCGAGACCTGGTTCGTCTCCGCGGCACTCGACGAGGACGCATTCGACCGTATCGCCGCCGCCCTCCCGGCCGCCGCCGCGGCCGCCGCGGCCGCCACACCCGAAGGATCCCGCGCGTGAGCGACGCAGAGCATCTCCCATCCGGACCCGTCGAGACCGTTCCGGTGACCACGGCGGACGCGGCCGCCGCACCCATCGATCCGGCCGCGGCGCTGCCCGGCGACACCGCGGTCGCCGAGACGATCGTGCATGTCATGCGGCACGGTGAGGTGCACAACCCGAAGGGCATCCTGTACGGGCGGCTGCCCGGCTTCAGCCTGTCGGTGACCGGTCGGTCGCAGGCCGCCGCGGTGGCCCGCACGCTGGCCGATCACGACATCGCGCTGGTGGTGGCCTCCCCGCTGCAACGGGCACAGGAGACCGCGGATCCGATCGCGTCACAGCACGGATTGACCATTCGGACCGACGAGAGCCTGATCGAGGCGGGTAACACCTTCGAGGGGCTGCGGGTGTCGGTCGGCGACGGCGCCCTGCGCAAGCCGCGGCACTGGTGGAAGCTGCGCGATCCGTTCACCCCGTCCTGGGGCGAGCCGTACCTGCAGATCGCGCACCGCATGCTGGCCGCGGTGAACAAGGCCCGCTCGGAGGCCATCGGCCACGAGGCGGTGCTGGTGTCGCATCAGCTGCCGGTCTGGACGCTGCGGCGGTTCCTGGAGGGCAAGCGGCTGTGGCACGATCCGCGGCAGCGGCAGTGCTCGCTGGCCTCGCTGACCTCCCTGGTGTACCAGGGCGACACGCTCATCGACATCGTCTACTCCGAACCGGCGGGCGCGTCGGACCCGTTGGTGACCGGGGCGTGAGCGGTCAGGGGCCGGAGGCGGCAGCGGAGCGTCACCACGCAGGCCCTCCGTCCACGCCGCGTGGATACAGCGTGAGCGGTCAGGGGCCGGAGGCGGCAGCGGAGCGTCACCACGCAGGCCCTCCGTCCACGCCGCGTGGATACAGCGTGAGCGGTCAGGGGCCGGAGGCGGCAGCGGAGCGTCGGCGGCGGTCCCGGCTGTTCGCGCCGCTCGTGTTGTGCTGTGCGGTGCTGGCCGTGCTGACCGGCTGTTCCACCGGTAAGGACGCAGTGGCGCAGGGCGGTACCTTCGATTTCGTCTCGCCGGGCGGCAAAACCGACATCGGGTACGACCCGCCGTCCGCGCGCGGCACCATCGGCAAACTCGCCGGTCCCGACCTGATGACGGCCGGCAAGACGGTGTCCGTCGACGATTTCCCGAATCAGGTCGTGGTGCTGAACGTCTGGGGTCAGTGGTGCGGGCCCTGCCGCGCGGAGGCCCCGGCCCTGGAGAAGGTGTACGAGCAGTCCAAGGGCAAGGGCGTCGCATTCCTCGGCATCAATGTGCGTGATTCGCAGCAGGACAAGGCGCAAGACTTCGTCACCAGCTTCCACGTCGGATACCCCTCGATCTACGACCCGGAGATGCGCAGCTTGCTGGCCCTCGGCGGCAAGTTCCCGACCAGCGTCATTCCCACCACCCTGATCCTGGACCGGCAGCACCGCGTGGCGGCGGTCTTCCTCCGCACCCTCCTCGCGGAGGACCTCCAGCCGGTGGTGGACCGCATCGCCGCGGAGGACCGGTCATGAGGACTACCCGCGCCACCCCGTGCGCCTTCGGGTACCTGCCGGGCTACTACGGATATCTGCCGGAGCTTCCGGACGACTCGGTGCCGCCCGCCGCGGCTGTTCCGCCGCGGCCGGACTCGCCGCACGACGCCGGGACCGATCCGGAACCGGGGTACGAGCCACCATCGCAGGGCGATGCGCGGCCCGCGGCCGCAGGCGAGGGGCCGCTGCACAACGGGCCGCTGCCGCAGGACGATGCGCAGCAGCGGCCGGAACACGAGTCACCGTCGGGAACAGCGTCGGAGACGTATCCGAACCTGTGGCCCGAGCCGCGCCTGGGTGTGCAGTCGCATCCGGGCCGCCGTCCGGAGGTGCCGCGGCAGCCGGAGGAGCTCCCGTTACCGGAGGCACAGTTGGACGCCAGTTCGCGCGCGACGGCGCTGGTACGCGAGCATCGGCCGCGCCGCACCCTGGCGCCGCGGCCGAAGACCGGCGAGAAGCGGTGTGTGCCGGGCCGCCGGGCGCGGGGGGCGCGGCGATGACGGTGACCGTGCTGGCCTCGGTGGGGGATTCGTTCCAGCAGACCGCGGCGACCGGACCGCTGCTGCTGGCGCTGGGCGCGTGCCTGCTGGCGGGGCTGGTGTCGTTCGCCTCGCCGTGCGTGGTGCCGCTGGTGCCGGGTTATCTGTCGTACCTGGCCGGACTGGTCGGCGCCGAGGCGCCGCCGGTGACGGTCGGCGAGGCGCGTGGCCGCTCGGTCACCATGGCCGAGCGCACCGGCCGGATGCGGGTCGCCGGCGCGGCCGGGCTGTTCGTCGCGGGTTTCACCGTGGTGTTCGTGCTGGCCTCGGTGACGGTGTTCGGGGTGATCCAGACCCTGAACGTGAACCGGGATCTGCTGCAACGCATCGGCGGTGTGGTCACCGTCGTGATGGGTCTGGTGTTCCTCGGCCTGGTCCCGGCCCTGCAACGCGACACCCGGATGCATCCGCGGCGGCTCACCGGCGTGGTCGGCGCGCCGCTGCTCGGGGCGGTGTTCGCGCTGGGCTGGACGCCGTGTCTGGGGCCGACGCTGTCCGGGGTGATGGCGGTGTCCGCCGGCACCCAGGGCGCCACCGCCGCCCGCGGAGTGGTGCTGATCGTCGCCTACTGTCTGGGTCTGGGGCTGCCTTTCGTGGTCCTGGCGTTCGGGTCGGCCAGCGCGTTGCGCGGGGTCGGCTGGCTGCGCCGCAATTCGCGCAACATCCAGATCATCGGGGGAATCCTGCTGGTCGCGGTCGGCATCGCCCTGGTGACGGGGATGTGGGACCAGTTCGTCGGGTGGGTGCGCAACGTCTTCGTCTCGCAAACGACCCTGCCGATCTGAGATGACAACCACACTCTCCGCACCCGAGACCGCCCCCCGCCCGCCGCGCCCGACCCCCCGGCTCCGGGCGGTGGTGGTGCTGCGCAACGCCTGGCGTGGGCTGACCAATATGCGCACCGCGCTGGTGCTGCTGTTCCTGCTGGCACTGGCCGCGATTCCGGGCGCGCTGCTGCCGCAGCGCAGCCTCAACGCCCAGAAGGTCGACAAGTACATCGCCGACCGGCCCACCCTCGGGCACTGGATGGACCGCCTGCAACTGTTCGGCGTGTTCTCCAGTTCCTGGTTCACCGCCGTCTACGTGCTGCTGTTCGTCTCGCTGGTGGGCTGCATCGTGCCGCGGGTGTTCGATCACGCCCGGGCGCTGCGCACCCCGCCGGTGCCGGTGCCGCGCAACCTGAGCCGGTTGCCGCACCACTACGCGACGACGGTCGCGCGGTCACCGGAGGAGGTGATCGGCGCGGCGCGCGGCCGGATGCGCGGCTGGCGGGTGATCCAGCGGACCGGGACCCGCGAGGGTGAGCTCACGCTGTCGGCGGAGAAGGGGTACCTCCGCGAATTCGGCAATCTGGTCTTCCATCTGGCGCTGGTCGGGCTGCTGATCGCCTTCGCGGTCGGGAAGCTGTTCGGCTACGAGGGCAATGTGGTGGTCGTCGCCGACGACGGGCCCGGCTTCTGCACCACCTCGCCGGCGGCCTTCGACTCCTTCCGGGCCGGCAACGTCAACGACGGCACCGGGCTGGCCCCGATGTGTGTGCGGGTGAAGGATTTCCGCGCCGACTACCTGCCCAACGGCCAGGCCGAGATGTTCACCGCGAACATCTCGTACCAGACCGGCAAGGATCTGACCTCCGGCACCTGGCGCGACACCACCGTCCAGGTGAACCATCCGCTGCGCGTCGCCGGTGACCGGGTCTATCTCCAGGGACACGGTTACGCGCCGACGTTCACCGTCACCTACCCGAACGGGCAGACCCGCACCGAGACGGTGCAGTGGCTGCCGGAGGACACCGCGACCTTCCTGTCCAGCGGGGTGATGCGTTTCGATCCACCCGGCGGCATGTTCGCCTCGGAGGACGAGCGCCGCAAGCACCAGATCGCGATCGAGGGCCTGTTCGCGCCGACCGCTCTGCTGCACGGCACCCTGCTGACCTCGTCGTATCCGGCGATGAACGATCCGGCGGTGGCGATCGACATCTACCGTGGCGAGACCGGTCTCGACACCGGCCGCGCGCAGTCGTTGTTCGCGCTGGATCCGGAGATGATCAAACAGGGCCGGTTGGCGAAGGAACAGCGGGTGAATCTGAAGCCCGGCGAGTCCGCCACCCTGGCCGACGGCACCAAGGTGACCTTCGACGGCGCGAAGCAGTTCGCGAATCTCCAGGTGTCGCACGATCCGGCGCAGGACTGGGTGCTGGTGTGCGCGGTGACGATGATGGCCGGACTGCTGGTATCGCTGTTGCTGAAACGCCGCCGCATCTGGGTGCGCGCGTACCCGGAGATGACCGGCGATGGAGAACGACGTACTGTAGTAGAAATGGGCGGGCTGGCCCGCACCGACCAGGCCGGCTGGGGCGGTGAATTCGATCGCCTGCGGGGCTCGGTGCTCAGCGACAGCGCACCGTCCGGCACGCAGAACGAGGAGCAGTGACCATGCCGATCGACGAGAACATCGCCGGATACAGCGATCTGGCGTTCAAGTCGGCGATCGTGGTGTACGTACTGGTGTTCGTGCTGCTGCTGGTGCAGTACGCGACCGCCTACACCCGCCGGGCCGAGGACCGGGAACCCGCACTGGTCGGCGCGGGCGCCGGGGTGCCGGGCCGCGTCGAGCAGCCGGTCGGCAGGCCGGTGCCGGAACGCTTCGGCAACATGGCCTTCGCGGTGCTGTTCGTCGGCCTGGCCTCGCACATCGTGTCGATCGTGCTGCGCGGCTTCGCGACCCACCGTTTCCCGCTCGGCAACATGTACGAGTTCGTGACGATGGCCACCGGCACCGCGGTGCTGCTCGGCGTGTTGTTGCTGCGCGACCAGCGCTATCGCGGCATGTGGGCGTTCCTGCTGGTGCCCGTCCTGATCCTGATGTTCCTGGCGGGCACCGTGCTCTACGCCGGAGCGGCCCCCGTGGTCCCGGCCCTGAAGTCCTACTGGCTGCCCATCCACGTCACGGTGGTCAGCATCGGCAGCGGGGTCTTCCTGGTGTCAGGCGTGGCGAGTCTGCTGTTCCTGCTGCGGCTGCGCCAGCCCGCCGGTGCGGAGTCCGACACCCTGCTGGGCGCGGTGGCCCGGCGACTGCCCGACGCCCGCGCCCTGGACCGGCTCGCCTACCGCACCACCATCATCGGGTTCCCGATCTTCGGCACCGGCATCATCCTCGGCGCGATCTGGGCCGAGTCGGCCTGGGGTCGCTTCTGGGGCTGGGACCCGAAGGAGACCGTCTCCTTCATCGCCTGGGTCATCTATGCCGCCTATCTGCACGCCCGCGCCACCTCGGGCTGGCGGGAGACCAAGGCCGCGTGGATCAACATCGCCGGCTTCGTCGCCATGCTGTTCAACCTGTTCATCATCAACATCGTGGTGAGCGGCCTGCACAGCTACGCCGGGCTCAACTGAACCGGGAGTTCGCCTGAACCACCGGACTCCGCCGGGGGTCGTGTCGGTGTCCGGTCGTTCGCCGCGGTCGCCGGTGTGGCCCGCGGAAGGCCCGGCACCGTTCGATGCACCACGATCGTGCGGGTCCGTTTCGTGCGCCTGCACAACACGTGTTGTTCGTCGCGGCCGCTGTCGATCCGGGTTGCTTCCCGGTGAAAACCTTCTGCCGCAAGCCGGGTAGGCGCTCGGTTCCGCGATTGCCGGGGAGGCGTCCGAACGGGCGGGCATGCGCCGCGAGCGGTGGGATCGGCGATCGGTCCACTGCCGGTGCGAGTTTCGATCCTGCCGTTCGGACCGGCCGAGGGTGGGTGGCCTGCGCGGTTGTCCCGCCGGAATTCTCGTCGGATCGAGATTGCCTCGGAGCCAGCGTGTTCGGTGCCGTATCGTCCGGATAGCAAGGGCACCAGTGCATTACGTGACCTACCGGACCGAAGCCCCAGGCGGGAACGATCTTCGGAACGCCGCCGGGTCGGCCGATCGTGCCGGCTCGATGAGCTTGCGGGCCACGGTATTTCCAGCTGGATGCAACCGGCCTCGGTGCGGATCCCCGTTCGTTGAAGATTCGCGATGATCGACACCTTCTGGTGCACAAGGGTTCCGAAGTCGAATCTGATAACCGTGGAACCGAAGTGTCACATTGGAAATAGATAACAATTGCGCGACGTTTTCGGAATATTCAGCACCATAATAGATTTCGAAGTACTTTCACGGCCGGGGCCGACGCGGTCAGGGGTGTGGCAGCGGGCGTCGGTGGCGGCTCGACGCGCGGGTGTGCGCCGAGTTAGCCAGTGCTGCAATAGATTTGAGTCAAATCGGACATTCGGTACTGGTGCCGGACATCTCGACGATCGTGGCGGGGGTCCGACTGTTCGCGGTACCCCCGTCCGCCGGTCCCGCCCCTGCTGTACAGAGGTTTCACCGCTTCCGGCCGGTAGCGTCCAGGGGGCTGGATCATTGCTCGGCACTTGCTCGACTGCGCCGCAACGGTGGTCCGGCGGGGGTGCACGGCGGCGAGATCGCTGGTGGGACAGAAGATTTCCGTCTGGTACCGATGGCGGAACGGCAGGTGAGCGGGGTTGTCGGCGAATGCCGGGGGTGTGGGGCGGTTCCGGCGATATTCCCAACGGCGGCAATCGATCGCGGCGCGGACTGCACGTGCGAGACGGCCGCCGCCGAGGCGGCCCGATGATCGAGAAAACTGTCCCCAGCGTTGGAGTGGCGGTCGTCGGGAGGCTGAGTTAATGTCTGTCAATGATTTGACCGAGCGGAGCGTGCGGACGACCAATTTCATCGAGAAGCATTGCGCCGCAACGGTATTCGGCAGCCTCCGTATTTCCGCGCGGAGGTCGTGACCACACCTGTATTTTTCCAGGAGCTGCTATGAGCACGTCCTTTTCCAGCTTGCCCAGCGGGCACCAGACGATGCTGCTGGCCCACCGCGCGATGGTGACCGACCTGCCCCGGATCTCGGCGGCCGCGGCCCGGCTGGCCGAGACCCCGGATGCGACCCGCGGTGCCGCACTGAGTGGTTACGTCGACCGGGTGCACACGCTGATCGTCCACCATCACGAGGGCGAGAACGACTACCTGTGGCCGGGACTGCGCAAGGCCGGCGCCGACGAGGCGGCGATCGCGCTGCTCGCCGCCGAACACGAGGAACTCGACAAGTTCCTCGCCGAGTGGCACCGCACCGCGCTGGAGATGGGCGAAGGCGGCAGTGCGGCAGCAGATCTCGCGCGCATCTCGATGGACGTGCACGAGCGCGTCGTGGCCCACGCCGCCGACGAGGAGGCGGAGCTGGTCGGACGGCTCGCCCCGGCGATCGACAAGTCCCTGTGGAAGGGCTTCGAGACGCACATGCGAAAGACGGCCCCGCTGTGGACGTTGCGGTTCATGCCCGCCTGGCTGCTGTCGGTGGCCGGCCCGGACGAACTGGGCGGCGTACCGGCGCTGCCGATGGCGCGGCTGTTCCGCGGCTGGCTCGAGCGGCAGCAGCAGGCTGCACTCGGCACCGTCGGCTGAGCCGTACGAAAACTCACGCATACCATTATTTTTCGCGGCACACCCGAGTATGCTCGTGCGAGCCATTCCCGAGTCCGACAGCTACCCAATCCCTTTCAGGGATGGGAACAGATGATGTGGTCAGTATGTCTAACATCAAGCGCGTGTTCAGGATCACGCCGAGCGTACGATTTCGCGTTCTGGCGATAGCGCTCATACCCAGCTCGTCGCTGCTGATTGTCGGTGGCGGCACAGCCGGATACTTCTTGCACCAGGCCGACTCCATTCAGACCTGGTCCACGGCAATCAACCATACGGCCGGACCGGCGCTGGACTTCGTGGAGGCGGTGCAAAACGAACGCCGCACCAGCATGCTCGTCCTCTCCGGCAATCAATCCGCGGCCGCGGATCTGCCCGCGGAACGGGCGCGACTCAATGCGTCCATTCCCACGATGATGGCCGCCGGTAACGATTTGATAAAACTGTTCCACGGCTCCGTGGGCGATGCCGTCGTGCAAATGCAGAGCACGTTCGGACAACTGCCGCTGATCCGGCAACGGGTCGATCTGGGTGCGGCGCAGACCGATGAGGTCTACGGCTACTACAACAAGGTCATCCAGACCGTCATCGTCGCGGGACGGCTGGCCGCGCGTACGGCCAAGGTGCCCGAGGCGGCCAACGAGCAGGACACCGAGATCGGCCTGTTCGAGACCGCCGAGGCGATGTCGCGCAGCAGCACGCTGGCCGCGGCGGGCGCCTTCCACGGCGGCTTCAGCCCCTCCCAGCAGGAGGAGTACAGCAAGCTCGTCGGGTTCTACCGCTACGAGCTCGACAATCGCATCGGTGAGCTGACCCCGGAAGAGATGGCCAGTTACCAAGCGCTGGTGTCGAGTCCGGCATGGCGGCAGATGGGTGCGGTGGAGTCCGGCCTGATCCGCCGCACGGTCGACACCGGCGCCACGCAGCCGGGTGGTTCGGCCGCCGGACCCGGACAGCCGGGTTCCTCCGTTCCCGGCGCCACACAGTCGGGTCCCGGCGGATCCACGTCGGGCGCGGCCCCGACGGGCGCCCCGGGCTCCACGCAGACAGGTGCGACCGGTCCCGGTGGCGCGGCGGGCGCCGGCGCCACCCCGCAGGGTGCGCAGAGCACTTCGCAGCCGGGCGTGTCCTCGCCGGGTACCGCGCAGCCGGGCGTGTCCGCCCCGGGTTCGGGACAGTCGGGCGCGGCGCCCTCGGGCACCGCGTCGTCGCCGCGGACCTCCGCGCCGAGAAACGCCTCGCCGGGTGGATTGGCTCCGGGCGCCGGCCAGCAGGGCTCGGGCCAGCAGGGTGCCGGACAGCAGGGCTCGGGCCAGCAGGGCTCGGGACCATCGGGCGCCTCCGGAACCTCGTCGACCGGTAATTCCGGAAACTCCTCGGGGACGTCGTCGTCCGGGAATTCGGCCGCGAACGGCTCGGCCGACAGCGAGGGCGCTGACAGCGCGGACGCCGCCACGGCCCCGCCGATGCCCCCGGTCGCCGAATGGCAGGACGCGGCCGACCAGGTCAGCGCCGCGCTGCGCGGGATGTGGAACTCGCACCTGCGCTACGCCGGTGTGGTCGCCGACCACGAGGGCAGCCGGTTGTCCCGGCAGGCCACCGAGGGTGGCGCGGCCGCACTGGCCCTGTCGCTGATCGCCTTCGTCGCCGCGGCGGGCCTGTCGCAGCGGCTGATCGGGCGGCTGCGCCGGCTGCGGGCGGAGACGCTCGCGGTCAGCGAGACCCGGCTGCCCACGATCATGGGACAGCTCGGCCGTTCCGAACCGGTCGATCTGGACAAGGCCGTGCCGAAGCTCGACTTCGGCCGGGACGAGATCGGCCAGGTCGCCGACGCCTTCAACCGGGCGCAGACGGCCGCCATCACCGCCGCGGTCAACGAGGCGCACACCAGGCAGGGCGTCCGCGCGGTCTTCGTCAACATCGCGCACCGCAGCCAGGTGACCATGCACCAGCTGCTGGGCCTGCTGGAGCGGGCCGAGCACCGGCACGACGATCCCGACACGCTGAAGATGCTGTTCGAGTTCGACAATCTCGCCACGCGGGAGCGCCGCAACGCCGAGAACCTGGTCATCCTGGGCGGCGAGCAGCCCGGCCGGCAGTGGCGCAATCCGGTGCCGCTGCAGGAACTGGTGCGCAGCGCCGTCACCGAGACCGAGCACTACGCCCGGGTCCACATCGTCCGGCTGCCCGAGGTGCCGGTGGTCGGTTCGGCCGTGGCCGACCTCATCCACCTGCTGGCCGAACTGATCGACAACGCGGCGACCTTCTCGCCGCCGCGGACCCGCGTCGAGATCACCGGTGAGCTGGGCGGTTCGGCCGTGATCGTCGAGATCTCCGATCTGGGCGTCGGTCTGACCAAGGGCGAGATGTCGCGGTTCAACGACACGCTGGCCAACCCGCCGGACTTCAACATCGAGGCGCTGTCCTCGGATTCCCGGCTCGGGCTGTTCGTGGTCGCGCAGCTGGCCAAGCGGCACGAGGTCGCGGTGCGGCTGACCGAATCCGATTTCGGTGGTATCCGCAGCGTCGTGCGGATTCCGTACGACCTGGTGGCCGACGGCCAATCCGATCCGGACGCCGACGAGACCACCGAGGACGATCTCGGTGAGCTGCGGCGCTGGTCGCATCGGCTGATCGGGCAGCAGCCCGGCCTGCCCGGACCGCCGGAGCTGGGCACGCCCCCCGGCGAACCCGTGGCGATGCCGGTGGTGCCGGAGCCCGAACCGGTCGGCGCGATGGCCTCGTTCGGCAACCAGGCGGCCGCCGAGATGTGGGTGGACGGACCGTCCGACAGCATCGCCGGCGCGCCGGCCTACGACGAGGCTCCGCCGCTGCCGCAGCGCAGGCGGCAGACCCAGGTGATCCCGCAGCCGCCCGCGGCGCCCGATGTCCATCCCAGCATCGGCAGGCAGCGGGACCGGCCCACGGGGCAGGGACGGCCCACCGACCTGTGGACCTCGCTACAGGCCGGAACCAAGCTCGGCCGGGCAGGTGTACCCGCCGGCGGGTCTCGGATCGAGACCGACGGGGAAGGACAGTGGAATGACTGAAGAATATGGCAAGTTCAACTGGATTCTCGACGATCTCGCGGAGCGCCTGAACGGTGTTCGCTACGTCATCATGCTGTCCAACGACGGCCTGATGCTCGGGCACTGCGCGCAGATCGAGCGGGAGGACGCCGAACGCTTCAGCGCGATGGCCTCGGCCCTGCAGAGTCTCGGCACCAGCGCCGGACGGTTGTTCGCGGCGGGCCAGTTGCAGCAGGTCATGGTCGAGCTCGACGAAGCGATGCTGTTCGTCACCTCCGCGGGGGTGAACGCCAGCATCGCGGTGCTCGGCGAGGCCTCCGCGGATTGGGGTCTGGTCGCGCACGAGATGAATCTGACGGTGCAGCGCATGGGTACGTGGCTGTCCACCAAGCCACGTCACAGCAATGTGACCAGATGATCGACCATCGCCATGGTTCGCGAACGGGACTCCTGGTACGACGACGCAGCTGGTCCACTGGTCCGGATGTACGGGTTCACTCGCGGTCGTACCCAAGATTCCGCACCCGAACTGAGCATGATCACGATCGTGGTGGCGGTCGAGGGCGCCGCCGATGCCCGCTTGCGCCAGATGGAATCCGAATACCAGCGGATTGTTGCGATCGCGCGAAAACCACGGGCGATTGCCGAGATCTCCGCTAGGCTCGGTCTTCCCTTGCGCGTGAGCAGGATTCTCATCGGCGATTTGATCGCGGACGGTTATCTGACAGTCAGCTCGGCGCAGGCGGAAGCCGCCGCAGACAACAACAACCGCGAAACCGCGGATTTGATAAGGGCGATACGTGATGGCCTTCTCAGACTCTGACACCATGGCACCGCCGAAGATCACCTCGGCGAAAATCCTCATAGCCGGGGGATTCGGTGTAGGCAAGACCACCATGGTCGGCTCGGTCAGTGAGATCGCACCGATGTCCACCGAGGAACTGATCAGCGACAAGAGCGATGGCGTCGACGATCTGACCGGTGTGGAATCGAAGGCGACCACCACTGTCGCACTGGATTTCGGCCGCATCACGGTGAACCCGAACCTGATTCTCTATCTGTTCGGCACGCCGGGACAGGAACGTTTCTGGTTCTTCTGGGACGAACTCGCGACGGGAGCCCTCGGCGCGGTCGTGCTGGTCGACGTCCGGCGTCTCGACAACTCGTTCGCCGCCATCGACTTCTTCGAGCAGCGGCAGCTGCCGTTCGTGGTGGGAGTCAACTACTTCGAGGGCGCGCACCGCTACCGCATAGCAGATCTGCGGGCCGCGCTGGACCTCGACGAAGAAATTCCGCTGCACTATTGCGACGCCCGCAGTCGCGATTCCAGCAAACGGTTGCTGCTCGGCTTGACCGAGCATCTGCTCGATCGCCTCGAAGGCACTCCCTGACGGGTCGATCCACAGCGGCACCGTGATCGATCAGCTCGGATGAAGGATTCACCGTGAGCGTCACCGTAAGTCTGGCCGATGTTTCGAGTTATCGGCCCGGAGAACCCATTTCCGCTGATTATTTCACCCGGTTCCACGAGACCACCGACAGTGCGTCGTCGGTCATGTTCAATCCGCCCCGTTTCCGGCACCACGTCGCCGCCGGCGAAAGTCCGGCCGATATGGCCGAGCGGGCGCTCGCCCCGATGCTCGAACGGCACGGCGCGAATCTGCTGGACGAGGTGGACGTCCTGATCGTGCACACCCAGTTGCCGGAGACCTGGATAGTCGGCAACGGCGGCGAGGTGGCCGCCCGTTTCGGCATCACGCCGGAATGGCTGATCGATCTGCACAACGGCGGTTGCGCCAGTTTCGTGCACGCGATGAAACTGGCCCGGCAGATCCTGTCGAGCACCGAGGCGAAATCCGCGCTCATCGTGAACATCTCGAATGCGGCCGGGCAACTGTTCGACCAGGATCAGGTGCGGCCCATGGCCCAGGCGGCCATTCCGGGCGACGGCGCCGGAATCGCCTGGCTGCGGAAATCGGACCACTCCCCGATTCTCGACATCGAGACCCGGCACCTGCCGGAGTACGCGGGGGATATGACGCTGGTCGCCGATCCGCCGCGGCGGCACTGGCAGGCCGGCCTCGGCCAGATGCACATCGGATTCACCGAATCCGGCATCGTCAAGGTGCTCAGCCGCGGCAACGAGATCGTCCCCGAGGTCGCGCGCACGGTCTGCGATCGGATCGCGGTGCACTCCGGCGAACTGGATCTGCTGATCACCAATCAGCCCAACCGCAGATTTCTCCAGAACTGGCGGGAGTCGCTGGGGGTGCCGGTCGAGCGCCACCCGGACACGTTCGAGGAGTGTGGCAACCTCTTCGGCGCCGCCATGCCGCTGACCTTCGACCATGCCGTCACCGCCGGGCTGGTGCCGGACGGGGCCCTGGTCATGTTCGCGGGTTTCGCGCACGCGGGTGATTTCGCCGCCGCTGCCGCTGTGCGGTGGGACGGACGGTTCTCCTCGCGCGACACCGCCGCATGCTGAGCACGCGTCGTTCCGTGCGATATCCGCTCGCACTCAACGAGAATCCCTACGGCCCGTTGCCGTCCGTGTACCGGGCCCTGGCGCAGGCGCTGAATTCGGCCAACCGCTATCCGGAATTCCTGCCGCACCGATTGCCGCAGCTCATCGCCGCGCGGATCGGCTGTGCGCCCGAGCAGATCGTGGTCGGGGCAGGCGCCACCGGCGTGATCCTGCACATCCTGCAGGCCTTCCTGCACCGGGCCGGGCCGCGCGGATCCGGCGTCGCCCGGGTGGTGCTGGCGGGGCCGACGTTCGACGGCTATCCGCTGCTGACCGAGACGGTCGGCGGCCGGCCGGTGACGGTCCCGCTGACGCCGGACGGAATGCAGGATCTGGACGCGATGGCGGCAGCGGTCGACGAGCAAACCCGCGTGGTGGTGCTCTGTAATCCGCACAATCCGACCGGCACCCGGCTGCGGAACAGTGAACTGACCGCATTTCTGGAGCGCATCGACAGCCGGATAGCGGTGATACTCGACGAGGCGTACATCGAATTCACGCCGTCGGATCAGCGTATCGATACCGCGGCGCTGCTGGCTGCCCATTCGAATGTCGTCGTGGTGCGTACCTTTTCGAAGGCATTCGGTCTGGCGGGCCTGCGGGTCGGATATGCGCTCGCCGCCCCGGAGACCGCCGCCCGTATCGCGCGCTGGCAGGTGCCGTACGGCATGAACATGCTCGCCGAAATCGCGGTGGAGGCCTGTTATGCCGCCGAGGACGAACTGACCGCGCGTATCCAGGCCATCACCGACGAGCGGGATCGGCTCTCGGTGGCCCTGCGGCAACTCGGATACGAGGTGCCGGACAGTTCCGCGAATCATCTGTTTCTGCCGCTGCCCGACATCGGTGCGGCCCGGCGGATCACCTGTGCTTTCGAGCATGCGGAGATCGGGGTCAAACGATATGCCACGGGCATGCGGATCACGGTGGGCGACAGCGTGGCCAACGATGCCGTCATCACCAGTCTCGGACGGCTGGCGGGCTGACCGGACATCGTCCGGCCGCCCGCGCCGCGTCGATCAGGCGTCCGCCGCGAGGAATGGCACGAACGGCGGCATCTCGTCGGGATCGCAGTCGATCGCCACGAACCGGGGACCGTCGCCGGTCGCGGTCAACGCGGTGCGCAACCCGCTCAGCTCCCGCACCGCGTGACACGGCAGGCCCGGGAACATCGCGGCCATCCCCTCGGCCAGCATCGCGCGCCCGAAACGGTTGCGGCCGTCGGCATGTCGGAGATACAACCGCTCCCGCACCACGCACATGGCGTGCGCGTTGTTGTTGAGGATGACGAAGGTGATCGGCAGCGCGTACTCGATCGCGGTGTGCACCTCCAGCCCGTGCATGAGGAAGGCGCCGTCACCGGCGATGACGTAGGTCGGGCGACCGGTGGCGAAGGCCGCGCCGATCGCGGCGCCGAAGCTGTACCCCATGCCGCCCATGCCCAGTGCCAGCCCGAACCGGCCGTCCGCGGGCAGATCGAGGTAGTGCACCGCCGCCGCGCCGGTATTGCCCGCGTCGGCGAAAACCGCACTGCCCGTAAGGAGAAGCTCCGAGATGACCTCCATGACCGGCCGGTAACGCAGGCCCGGCCCGGCGGCCGCGGGCGGCTGCAACCGGGTGCCGCCGATCGGCTCGGCGACCGCATCGGAACTGCCTGTGGCACCGGCACTTTCGCGGATCGCCGCGGTGAGTTCCGGCAGTGCGACGGCCAGATCGGCGGCGGTGGCGTGCACGGCCGGCAGATAGGGCGGCTGCGCCCCGATACCGGCCAGCGGGACGTCGCCGAGCGGGATCAGCGCGGTACCCGGCAATCGGGTGCCCACCAGCAGGCACAAGGCGGCCGACTGTGCCATCCGGACCAGCTCCGGATGGCCCATCGTGCCCGCGACCCCGGCATAACCCGGTTCGTGCGCACCGTAGACGTCCTTGCCGTCCGGGGTCACGCCGACCACGGCGTCCACGGTGGTGACCAGCTCACGCAGGGCGTCGCGCGCGTCGTCGCGCGCCACCTGGTCACCGGCGATCACCACGATCTTGCCGGTCGCCCGCGCCGCGGTCACCGCCGCCGCCACGGCGGCGACACCGGACGGATCACCGGCGACCGGTGCCGGGTCGAGCCGCTGCGGCCGCGCCTCGATCGGAGCGCACTGGATATCCTTGGGCAGCAACAACACTGCCGGTCCGCCGCCGCGCGCGGCCGCCACCGCCGCCGCGAACTGCGCGGGCAGTTCGTCCGCCTGTTCCACGCGCGCGCAGTACCGCGACACGGTGCCGAACAGCCGCAGCGCATCGATGCTGCCCGCCCGGCCGCTGGTGTCCTGGAAAGCGCCGCGGCCCTCCAGATTTCGCGGCGGCTGCCCCACCAGTGCCAGTACCGGCACCCCCGAGGTGTACGACTCCGCCAGCCCGGCAACGAGATTCATCGCGCCACCGCCGGAGGTCGCGACCACCACCCCGAGCCCGCCGGTGGCGCGGGCGTATCCGTCGGCCATCGTCGCGGCGGCGAATTCGTGCTTGGCCACCACTCCCCGGACGTCGGCCCCGCCGGCCTCGGCGGATCGGGCCGCCGCATCGTAGACGTCCTCGATATTCGCGCCGTCCACTCCGAAAAAGTGCCGAATCCCCAACTCGGCGCACGCTCGTACGAGATATTCGGCCACCCGCCAGTCTTCCATACCGGGTATCCGATCATCTCCGCGCCGCCGATTCAAGAGCGAATACGCGCCCGAAGTTACGTCATGCGAACATCTTCGAGAATTCCCGAATTCCGGTGGTGGCCGAAACCACCACCGGCGCGGCCGCGCGCACCTCGGCGCGGAGTGGGAGTGCTCAGTCCGCCAGCAGATGCGGCCCGACCGGCAGATTGTTCCGGTGCCGGTACTCCAGAATGGACTTGAGATTGTTCAGCTCGATGGTGTGACCGGCGCCGAAAATCCCCCACATGTCGCCGACCCAGCCCTGGCGGGTCTCCGGCGCGGTCTGCGGATACGGATTCTCGTTGTAGTACGGATGCCGGCAGTTGGTCCAGGTCACCACGGAGCCGGGACGATTGAGCACCAGCTCCGCCGGGATCACCCGCATCAGATAGATCATCCAGAGGTCGTTGCCCTGGTCCCAGGCACAGTGGTAGTCGACGGTGCGGGCCTCCGCGTTGGCGACCACCTTCATGAAGATGTTGGTGTCGACACCGAGGGTGTCGACGCCCCGGAACACGCCGGGCAGTTCGGTCGGCTCGAAATCGCGCGTGCTGTACGTCCATTCCGAGAGGCTATGAATATTCGCCAGATACTCGTAGGCGTCCTGCGGCGGGCAATCGATGTAGCCCTGCACCGTGCAATATTCGCCGTATACGTCGTCGTACGAGTAGGACGGCTTGGTGGTCGCCGCCAGGCGCACCATCACCTCGCCGATGTCGATCTGTTCTCCCCGAACCAGATCGGGAATGTCGGCAAGCTGCTGATCGTCGATCTTCACGATATCCCAGACTACGCGGCCACCGGACCGGCGGCGACCCGAAACCATTTCCGTGGCCGGATTTCGGGATTCGGTTTCCCAGGGCCGGGACGGCATCGCCGGAAACGATCGATACGGTTTCCGCATTATTCCGGAAGAGGTTGCCGTACGCACTCTCTCATCATTTCCCGGCTGCGGGTTCCCGGCGGGTGATCGAGGCCCGTGATCAATTCCCGGGAATTGCCGCGGCGCCCGGGCCGAGGTCGATCATCGGGCGTCGGCACGAATGTCGTTGTGCGGGAATATCTTTCCATCCGGAAGCAGCTCCGGCGGCGCCCGGCCGGATGGTCGCCGGGCGCCGCACCGCAGACGTGATCAGATCCTGCCGTCGCTGTCACCGCCGTCGCCGGTCGGGAACTCGTTCCAGTTCTCGTTGTTCGACTGTCCGTTGGGGCCGGGTTCGTGGAGCTGGGTCATGGGTCACCTCCTCTCGCGCTCGGTGTGCGTGTCGATCGTCGGTGCCGAAGCCGCCGATCCGGGAGCACCGCGCCGAGCGCGGGTGTGCTCGGGTCACCACCTGGCAACGCGGTATTGTCCGCGCGGGCGCGACGGGGGAGGCTGGGAGTACCGGCGGCGCGGCCGGGCGCTGCCCCGAGTGCAAGGGGTGAAACGTGTTCGCACGTTCGACGACCATCGAGGCGCAACTGTCGGCGATCGACGCCGGTATCGCCTACGTGCGCAAGGAAGTGCTGCCCGCACTGACGGACATTCCCGGATGTTTCGGCCTGTCGCTGCTGGTCGACCGGCAGTCCGGCCGGTGCATCGCGACCACCGCCTGGGAATCCGAGCAGACCATGTACGACAGCGAGGGCCTGGTGGGGGTGATCCGGGCGCGGGCCGCGCACGAGGTGTTCCGCGGCCGGGCCGGGATCCAGGAATGGGAGATCGCGATGGTGCACCGCGATCATCGGACCCGGCCGGGCGCGTGTGTGCGGGTGACGTGGGGCCGGGTCGACCCGGCCCGCTTCGACGCGGCCATCGAGAACTACCGGTACCGCGCCGTCCCCGGCCTGGAGCAACTCGAGGGTTTCGGGAGCGCCAGCCTGCTGGTCGACCGGGGTTCGGGCCTCGGCGTCGCGACCGAGACCTTCGACAGCGCGGACGCGATGGCTCGCAATCGCCGCGACGCCGCCGCGATGCGTGAGCGCAGTGCGTTGCAGTCCGGCGTGGAGATCCTGGACGTCGGGGAGTTCGAACTGGCGCTGGCCCACCTGCGGGTGCCCGAACTCATCTGATCGCCACCGGGACCGTCACGGCGGTCCCGGTCCACCGAGGCGAATCCGGTCGCCGGGCGGGCCCGGTCGCGGCGG
>NZ_JAIUCZ020000016.1 GCF_020176955.2 Nocardia sp. alder85J | reverse complement strand
TCCAGCGCGGCACAGCCGTCCAGCGCGGCACAGCCGTCCAGCGCGGCACGATCGGTCGGCTCAGCGCCGACGATCGTGCCGCCGCAACGAGCCGATGACCGGGGGGCGGCCGACCCGGTGTGGCAGGGCAGTTCGATGCGGGGCGGCGCGGATACGCCGGTGGCCGATGCCGCGGCGGGTGGGGTGTGGCGAGTATCGGAGTGGTGGGGGTTCGCGGCGCTGTTGGGGGCGTGGGTGCTGGCGCAGATTGCGTATCCGCTGACGGGTGGGGGTGGGCGGGATCTGGTTGTCGTGGTGGTTGTGGGGCTGGCGGCGGGGATTTCGGTGCTGCATGCCTGGGTGACCGGCGGGGGGCGATGGGTTGCGGGGCTCGTGGTGATCGTGGCGGGGGTCGGATTGGTTGTCGAGATCGCCGGTGTTCGTTGGGGTTTCCCGTTCGGGTGTTACGGCTATGCGGCGGGGCGGCTGGGGCCGGAGATCGCGGGGGTGCCATGGGTGGTGCCGCTGGCGTGGGTCGGGGGGTGGTATCCGGTCCGGATAGTGGCGGGGTATCTGTCCGCACGGGGTGCGGTGCGGGTGGTGCTGACCGCCGTGGGGGCGGTGGGATGGGATCTGTTTCTGGATCCGCAGATGGTGGCGGACGGGCAGTGGGTGTGGTGTTCGGCGCGGGCGAGGCTGCCCGGGTTGGCCGGGATTCCATATACCAATTTCCTGGGGTGGTTCGGGGTGGCGCTGGTGATGGCGGTGCTCTGGGAGCTGCCAGGTCGGCGGGGTGATGGTGGTTCTCGGGTGTGGTCCGTCGGTGAGTTGCGCGCGGCCGCAGGCGACTCGGCAGCTGTTCTGGGGCGGACCGGACACGGCTCAGCAGTTGCACCCGGGCGGACCGGGCGTGGCTCGGTGGAGCCTTTCGGGCGATACGGGTGGGTGCCGGTGGTGATGTTCCTGTGGACGTGGCTGGGGTCGGCGCTGGCGCATGCGGTGTTCCTCGGCCTGCCGTGGTCGGCGGGGTACGGGTGGGCCGGGATGGGAGTGCTCGGGGTTCCATTGGTGCTGTCGTGGGCCCGGCGGTGGCGACCGTGATCATGCTGCGTCCCGGTGTATGCGGCTCGGAACGGCCGGTCGTGGCACGATGAGAGCCGTGCAGCCGAGTCCGACTCATATCCAGCCCGAACCAGCCCGGCCCGGCGGGGCCGACGTGCCGGCGGCGCGACGCCGCCGGATCTGGTCGGTGCTGCTGCTCGCGGCGTTGCTGATGCCGCTGCTGGCCGGATGCCTGCGGGTGCAGGCATCGATGGGCGTGTCGTCCAATGATCGAGTGTCGGGGCGCATCGTCGTCGCGGTGGTTCCCAGCGGGCCCGCCGACAAGGGCCCGGAGCTCAAGGTGCCCGAGGCGCTGACCAGCAAGGTGCGGATCGAACCGTATTCGCAGGACGGCTACATCGGCAGCCAGGTCTATTTCGACGATCTGACCTTCGGCGAGGTGCAGCAACTCGGCGGGCTCTCGGACCAGACGCAGGGCATGTTCACCCTCCAGTTCATGCGTGCCGGTGACACCGTCTCGCTCAACGGGCGCGTCGATCTGAAGTCGGTGCCGGAGCAGGGTTCCGACATCCAGTTCAAGGTGGCGTTCCCGGCCCGGGTGGCGACCACCAACGGCACCCGCGAGGGTGATTCGGTCGTGTCCTGGAAGCTGCCGGCCGGTGACGTCAGCACGCTGCGCGCCGAGGCGACCTACTCCGATCCGAACACCCGCTCGTTCGCCGCCTGGGCCGGCATCGTGGGTGGCATCACCCTCGCCGCCGCCGCGCTCGCGGCCGTGATCGCCTATGTGAGCCGCAATCCCGACCCGCCGCGTCCGGGACGTCGGCGGCAGCACGTGTGAAGCTCGTCGTCACCGCCGGAACCGGGATCGCGGCCGTGGGCTGCGCGCTCGCGGCGGTGAACCGGATGACGGTGCGCCGGCTCGGCGCGCGGGCCACGGCGGTGATCGAACCGGTCACGGTCTGTGTCCCGGCCCGCGACGAGGCTGGCCGTCTGCCCGGCCTGATCGCGGATCTGCAAGCCCAGCGCGGGATCTCACGGCTGCGAGTGCTGATCCTGGACGACGCCTCCACCGACGGCACCAATGCCGCCGCGCTCGACGCCATCGGTGACGACCTCCGATTCACCCTGCTGGACAGCGCCGCCGGTCCCGGCCCCGGCTGGACCGGCAAGACCGCCGCCTGCGCGCGGCTCGCCGAATTCGCCTACAGCACCGACGATTCCGCGGCCACACCGACCGGGGTGCTGGTCTTCCTCGATGCCGACGTCCGGCTGGCGCCCGAGGCCCTGGCCGCAGCCGTGGGCGAATTGCGTTCCAGCGGAGCGGCTCTGGTGTCACCGTGGCCCTACCAGCGCACCGGGTCCCGGGCGGAGGCGCTGGTGCAGCCGCTGCTGTGCTGGTCCTGGGCGAGCACGCTGCCGATCGCGACGGCCAACCGCAGCCTGCGGCCGTCGACGGTGGTGTCGTGCGGGCAGTTCCTCGCCCTCGACGCCGCCGCGTATCGCGCCGCGGGCGGACATGCCGCGGTCGCCGGCGCCGTCACCGAGGACCTGGCCCTGGCCCGGCTGCTGCGCCGCGCCGGTCACCGCACCGCGCTGGTCGCCGCGGGCCGCCTGGCGAGCACCCGAATGTACTCCGGCGCAACCGAACTCGACGACGGTTACACCCGCTGGCTGTGGTCGGCGTACGGCTCCCCGATCGGCAGCGTGGCCGTCGGCGCCCTCGCGGGCCTCGCCTACCTCGTCCCGCCTCTGGCCGCGATCCTCGGCCGCGGCGCCACCCGCCGCCTCGGCCTGCTGGGCTACGCCTGCGCCGTGACCGGCCGCCTGCTGACCCGCTCCCTGGAATCGGGCCGCCGCCCCCGCCGCGCCGACGCGACCGCCGCCCTGGCCCACCCCGCCTCGATCGCCGCCTACCTCACCCTCTCCACCCGCTCCCACCTCCGCCACCGCGCGGGCACCCTGCAATGGAAGGGCCGCACCCTCCCCGCCCCGACCGCTCACCCCTCCGCGGCCCCCTGAAAAGCGCTCGGCCACATCATTTCACGCCGGGACGAAGCACCCGGTGGCCGCGACGGAGCTCGACCAGGTGAAGCCTCGGAGCCGATCGCGCAGTGCCGCAGCCGCTATCGGCCCGGTCGCAGGGCAGCGGTGGTGAATTCCGTTGCGGCGACCCGGAGCCGGCGGTGGCCGGGAACGACGGCGCGGCGGTGGAACACCGTGTAGTCGTTGCGCTCGATCTCGTCGAGGATTCCGGCGTACAGGCGAGTGGCGGTGCGGATGGCCGGGCGGACCCGGGGGTCCAGCAGGTCGATACCCGGCGTGGCGATGCGGTAGAGCGCGCGGTTGGCGGCGATCAGGTGGATCAGGGCGCGGCGCAGGCGGATATCGGTGTGGCCGGTACGGCGGCAGTGCGCGAGCAGTGCGGGGTCGACGCCGAAGGCGGACAGTTCGTCGAGGGGAAGGTAGACGCGGTCGCGGTCGAGATCCTCGGCGACGTCGCGCAGGAAGTTGGTGAGCTGGAACGCCTCACCGAGCGCGGCCGCCGCCGGTTCGGCCGCTGCCACCGGGACGACGGTGCCGAGGATCGGCAGCAGTTGCAGGCCGATGGCGGCGGCCGAACCACGCATGTAGCCGCGCAGTTCGGCCATGCTGGCGTAGCGGTTCCGGAACAGGGCAGTGCCGGGCACATCCATCCGCATGGCGTCCAGGAAGGTCCACACGTGCGCGGGATCGACCCGGAAGCGGGCCAGCGTGTCGGCGGCGGCATCCAGGACCGGATCCACGGCGGCCGGCACCGGCCCGCAGACGTCCGAGACCGGACCCGCTGCCTCCGGCGCCGGACCGTCGAAGTCCGGGGCCGGAGCGCCTGGGTCCACCACCGGACCAGCAGAATCCAGGATCGAACAGCCGAGATCCGGCACCGGACCGGCAGAGTGCCGGATCGGGCCGCCGAGGTTCGAGACCGGATCGGCAAGCCGCTGCGCCCGGTCCAGGCGGGCGCGCAGGCGACCCTCGATGTCGTCGATCCGATCGGCGGCGTCGGGGGCGCCGTGGTCGACGATGTCGTCGACCGTGCGGGCGAAGGCGTACAGGGCGTGGATCGCGAGCCGCCGCGGCGGCGACAGCAGCCGGGTGGCCAGGAAGTAGGTGCGGCCGTGGGTGGCGGCGATGGTCCGGCAGTGCCGGTATGCGGCCGTCAGGGCCGCCGGGTCGGTGCGGGGTCCGGCCGGACCGGCCGTCACGGCCGGGGTTTGGTGTCGGCGCGCAATCGCAGGGGGTCCACCGTCCGCAGCGAGAACGCCGCGAGCACCGCGACGAAGGTCGCCGCCGCCACATGCCAGAAGTTGTACAACCCGTTGGGTCCGCCCGGCTCGAACACCAGCATCAGCCAGGTGCACAGACCGACCAGCAGCATCAGCGTCGGCGCGGACAACGCGAAACCGGCGGCCAGGGCCAGCGGCCACGAGTAGTACCACGGCAGCGCCGCCGGGGAGAGGATGACGATGCCGACGAAGGCGATCAGGATGCCGAGCACGGCCTCCCGTTCGGAGTTCTTGAACCGCCACCAGGCCCACGCCAGGGTCACCACCAGCGCCAGCATGCACAGCATCCGGGTGTAGACCAGCACATTGTCCAGCCGCAGCGGCGTCACCCAGGTGACCATGTGCGCCAGGATGGTGGGCAGCGAGAGCCAGTTGATGACCTTCTTCGAGCCGGACAGCGCGGTGAGCCAGCCGATGCCCACCCCGGCGGCCGCGGAGGCCGCGACGAACACCGCCGCGAACACCGACAGTCCCAGCCCGCCGATCTTGGCGAAGGTCCAGATCGGGTGCGGTAGCGGGCCCTTGTTCTCGGCCGTGCGTCTCTCGCGCTCGTGGATCATCCAGATCCACACCAGGAACGGCAGCGCGACCCCCGCCGTCGCCTTGATCGCGACGCCGATGGCCACCACCACGATCCCGCCCGCGTGGTGATGTTCCAGCACCAGCGCGATACCGGCGGCCATCAGGCCGACCATCAGCATCTCGTTGTGCGCGCCGCCGATCAGATGGATCAGCACCAGCGGGTTGAGCACCGCCAGCCACAGCGCCACCGTCGGCTTGCCGCCCAGATGTTTGGTCAGGTGCGGCACGGCCCACATCATCAGCGCCAGGCCGGGCAGCATCACCAGCCGCATCGCGATGGTGCCGGCGACCACGTTGCTGCCGGTGACCATGGTGATGGCCCGGCCGAGCAGCAGGAAGATCGGACCGTACGGGGCGGTCGTGGTGGTCCAGACCGGGCTCACATTGTCCAGCAGCACACCGGGATTGACGACCGGGCCCACTTTGTACGGATCGAAACCGTCGCGCAGCAGCGCGCCCTGCGCCAGATACGAGTAGACGTCCTGGCTGAACATCGGCACGGAGAACAGCAGCGGGAAGATCCAGATGCCGACGATCCAGCGCAGTTCGGTGAGGCTGACCGTGCTCTCGTATCCGGCGTAGCCCAGCGTGATGCGGCCCAGCCGCACCCAGGCCAGGATCATCGCCAGCACGCCCAGCCAGACCACGAGGGTCGCCAGCGCGTATCCGTGGCCGAAACGCAGCCAGGACAGGTGCGCCTCTTCCAGCAGCGGATCACGGCGGCGGACGGCGCCCGCGCCGAGGCCGCCGAAGGTCATCATCAGCGAGCCCCAGAAACCGAGCAGCGCCGCATGGCCCTCGGGACTGCGGAAGAAGTCGGCGGCGGTACGCATCCGCCTGCGGGGGGTATCTGATACCGGGACCGGCGTGCGCGCGGTGACCTGGGCGGTCACCGGTCGAGGCCTGGTGGCGGTATCCGGCTCGGGGGTCGGCATAGTTCGTCGGTCCCCCCGGAAGTCGGTGCGGTCGGAACCGCGGCTTGATAGGTCGCCGCTAGTTTAGTGGTACGTCGGCAACACTAGCGCGCCGGTTCGCCCGGATCCCGCCCAGGCATGGGTCACAGTTCAGCCCGTGACCCGCTCGGCGGCCAGTTTCCCGGACAGCAGCGCGGTCGGCACCCCCACCCCCGGGGTGGTTCCGCAACCGGCCAGCACCACGTTCGCGGCGGTGCGCGGTAGGTTCCGGGTGCGGAACGGGCCGGTCTGCCGGAACAGGTGCGCCGCCGAGAACGGGGTGCCCGCGAGCATCCCCCGCGCCCGCCAACCGGCCGGGGTATCGAGCTGGTCGACAGTGAAATGGGCCGCGATGCCGCGATATCCGCGGGCCTCCAGCACCGCCAGCAACTCGTCCAGGTACGCCCGCCCGATCCGGTCCCAGTCCAGCGGGGCGGCGTCCAGATTCGGGCACGGCGCCAGCAGCGACAGCGGCTCGTGGCGGCCGTCCGGGCGGTCGACGAACATCCCCGGATCGGTGAGCGCGGGCCGGGTCAGCAGCAGGGAGGGGTCGCTCATCACCCGGCCCCGGCCCGGCGCCGCGGCGATCTCGGCGAAGGTCCCGGCCCAGGCCCGCCCGAAGTCGATGGTGTGATGCGCCTGCACCGGCCAGCGCGCCGCCACCGCGGCGGGCACCGTGCCGTGCGCGACCACCGCCGAGGGCGAGGCCCGCACCCGGCGCGGGGCCGGCCCGAACCGGTCCAGGCTGCCCAGATCGGCGGTGAGCACCACGGCGTCGCAGTCCAGGCGGCGGCCGTCGGCGAGGCGCACCCGCTCGGCCCGCCCGGCGGCGTAGTCGAGACCGGTGACCTCGGCACCCAGTTCCAGCCGGCCACCGGCGGCGGTGAAGGCGGCGGCCAGCGCGGCCGGCACCGCCCGCATCCCGCCGTCGGGGAAGTACACCCCCAGCGAGGTGTCCATGTGCGGGATGGCGCCGTAGACGCCGAGCGCCCGGGCGGGCGTGGCCCCGGCGTACAGGGCCTGGAAGGTGAACAGCCGGGCCAGCCGCTCGTCCCGCAGTATCCGGTCCACCCGCGGCCCCAGCCGGCCGAAGCCGCCCAGCCGGGTCAGCCGCAGCAGGGCCGCGCGCTTGGCCGGGATCCGGACCAGATCCAGTGGCGAGTCGAAGTTGGTGTCCATGAACTCGCCGTAGGCGGCGTCGTAGATCGCCGCCAGCCAGTCCCGCAGCCGCCGGTACCGGGCCGCGGCGGCGGGCCCGCAGGCGCGGGTGACCTCGGCGGCCATCGCCTCCGCGTCCGAGTACACGTCGATGGTCGAGGCGTCGGCGAAACGCGCCCGATAGGCCGGGGCCAGCGAGCGGATGCGCAGTCCCAGCGCCGCGGCCTGCGCGCCGACCGCGGCCAGCGCGTCGTCGATCAGCTCCGGCAGGGTGAGAATCGTTGCACCGGAATCGATTTCGTAGTCCGGGCCGCGATACACGCCGACCCGGCCGCCGGGGTGGTCGGCGCGTTCCAGCAGCGTGACCGTGCGGCCGGCGCCGGTCAGGTACAGCGCCGCGGACAGTCCGGCGAGCCCCGCCCCGATCACCACCACCCGATCGGTCGGCCCGGCCACGGTCCGCGGCCCGGCGCCGCGGCCGCCGGTCATGCGACGCGCTCGGTGGCGGCCAGCGCCATGGCCCGCAGCTGTTCCTTGGCGGCGGGGGCGGTGGCGCTGCCGTCGAGCGCCGCCAGGCCGCGTTCGGTGAGGGTGGCGATACGCTGCTCGACGGCGTCGACGGCACCCAGGCCCGCGATGACCGCGCGCAGCCGGGTCACCTCGTCCGGGGACAGATCGGCGCCGAGGCTGTCGCGCAACAGGGTGGCGGCGGCCGCGTCGGCGCGGTCGGCCCGGCGCAGCGCCTCCGCGATCAGCACCGTGCGCTTGCCCTCCCGCAGATCGTCGCCGGAGGGCTTTCCGGTCACCGCCGGATCGCCGAACACGCCGAGCAGATCGTCGCGCAGCTGGAAGGCGATGCCGATATCGGTGCCGAACTCGCGGTAGGCGGTGATCAGCGCGGCGTCGGCGTCGGCGAGCGCGGCGCCCAGGTGCAGCGGACGTTCGATGGTGTAGGCGGCGGTCTTGTAGCGGTTGATCCGCAGCGCCGCCTCGACCGATTCGTCGCCGCCGGCCTCGCCGTGGATGTCGAGCAACTGGCCGCCGAGCACCTCGGTGCGCATGGCCGCCCAGACCCGGCCGAACCGCGCGAACGCCGCCGGATCCAGGCCCGCGGCCGCGATCATGTCGTCGGCCCAGGCCAGGGCCAGGTCGCCGACCAGGATGCCCACGCTGATCCCGAAATGCCCGGCGTCACCGGCCCATTCCCGATCGCGGTGGCGCTGTTCGAAATCCACGTGCACGGTCGGGAAACCACGACGGGTGCGGGAGGAGTCGATGATGTCGTCATGGACGAGGGCGCACGCCTGCACCAGT
Source organism: Nocardia sp. alder85J (assembly GCF_020176955.2). Lineage (GTDB taxonomy): Bacteria > Actinomycetota > Actinomycetes > Mycobacteriales > Mycobacteriaceae > Nocardia. The sequence continues at coordinate 151,940 of NZ_JAIUCZ020000016.1, read as the reverse complement.
TCCAGCGCGGCACAGGCGGTCAGCACCGCCGGGGCGGCCGGGCCGTCCGGATCGCCGCCGGCGCCCAGCCAGCCGGTCCAGGCGAACGCCGGGCGGGTCCGTTTGCCGCCGCGCAGCACGAAATCCTGCAGGGCCGCCGCGGCCGCGACCACGATCGGGCCCATCTCGGCGACCGCGCCGCGCCGGTCGGCGAAGAAGCCGGTCAGCGCGCGCTCGACGGCGGCGACCACGGCCGCCCGGTCGGTCGGCGCCGGACGGGGCGGGGCACTCGGACCAGCGGACAACAGAACCTCCCAGACTGTCCTCGACATGCCGGCGCGGATCCGTGCTGCGACATGTGGTTCGGGCGCGGGGGCGCCTCCGAGTGGAACTCTACCGACTCGCCACGCCCGCTTCGTCCCGGTGTCGACCCAGGTCGCGACGGACCGCCTCGGTTCGGCGCGCGGGCCGGAGCGGGGCGTTCCCACTACACTGGACCGGTGAGTGTCGACAACGTACGGGCGCGCGGCCGTGTCAGCCCCCCGGTCACCGGCCGGCATTCCCGGGCGGCGGCCACCGGAACCCGGTCCGTGGTGGGGCAGCTGGGGCCGCGACGCGACGGAGCCGTTCCCTTCTCGGTCGAATTCAATCCGCCGCGCGATGCCGCGGGCGAGGAACGGCTGTGGCGCGCGGCGCGCGAGTTCGAGCGCATGCATCCGGCGTTCGTGTCGATGACCTACGGGGCCGGCGGTTCCACCCGCGATCGGACGGTCCGGATCACCGGGCAGCTGGCGCAGGAGACCACGCTGCTGACCGTGGCTCATCTGACCGCCGTGGAGCACAGCGTCGCCGAACTGCGGTCGATCGTCGGCGCCTACGCCGATGCCGGCATCCACAATCTGCTGGTGCTGCGCGGCGACCCGCCCGGCGATCCGCTCGGCGAGTGGCACAAGCATCCCGAGGGTGTGGAGTACGCCGAGGAATTGGTGCGGCTGGTCCGCGGGCTCGGCAACTTCCATGTGGGCGTGGCGTCGTTCCCGCGCGGTCATCACCGGTCGCCGGACCTGGACCACGACACCCGGCACCTGGTCGCGAAACTGCGTGCGGGCGCGGAATATTCGATCACCCAGATGTTCTTCGACGCGGACGACTATCTGCGGCTGCGTGATCGGGTGGCCGCCGCTGATCCGGTCGAGGGCGCCAAGCCGATCATTCCGGAGCTGATGCCGATCACCTCGCTGCGTACCGTGCAGCGGGCCGAGGAGCTGTCCGGCCGCCCGCTGCCCCCCGTGCTGGTGCAGCGGCTGGAGCGGGCGGCGGGCAACGATCCGGAGGCGAACCGGGCCGCGGTGCGCGAGGTCGGCATCGAGATCGCCACCGAGCTCGGACAGCGGCTGATCGCCGAGGGTGCGCCCTGCCTGCACTTCATCACCCTGAACTTCGCCAAGGCCACCGGCGAGGTGCTGGCCAACCTGGGCTACACCGTGACCGCCGCCCCGGTCGGCGCCTGATCGGCGTTTCACCCGCCTAATCAGCCAGAAGATAGCTGCCCGGCAGTACCGTCGGCCTCGACCCGTTCGTGTCGAGGACCCGACGCCGAGGAGCCCGCGGATGTCCCTGTCGTTCCGTGTCCCCCGCTCACCACTGCGACTGCGCAACGGAGGGCCGGCGCGTGCCCACCGCGCGCGGCCGGCCGCGCCGGCCGCCGCCCTCGCCGTGCTGCTCGGCCTCCTGACCGGCACCGCGACCAGCGCCGCAGCGCAGGATGCCGAGGTTCCCGCCGATCCCGGATCAGCGGCAGCGACGGCGGCGGGCGGGCTCGACGGTGGTGCAGCGGACGGGCTGCAAGCCCTCGGGGTGCGGCCGTTCCTGTATCCGTCGGCGGCCCCGTTCTGCGACGACGGCAGCACGCTCGGCCTGGTCCCGGCCTACGCGGGCGCGGTGCCGGGGCCGTGGCCGAAGACCTCGGTCACCCTGCCGGGACTCGATCCGGCGGCGGTGAAGTCGGGGCAGACCATGTTCGCCTTCGTGCCCTACGGGGTGAGCCCGGACAGCACCAACACCTCCGGCATGCGGGTGATCTGGTGGAACGCCACCACGCACCGGGCCGGCGCGGCCACCATGGGCACCCTGTCGGACGTGCTGGGCACGATGATCCCGCCGCAGGTGCCCCCGGCGCTGCGGCCGCTGGCCGAGCAGGTGGTGCAGGGGGTGTTCGGGCATGCGCTACCGATCGGCGGCGTCCGCGCGGTACCGGTCGACACCGGATCCGGCACGGTGCTCGCCGCCGTCTTCGGCTCGGTGCGCAACGGCGCCAACACCTGCTGGTTCCTGCCCACCGTCGGGATCACCGAGGTGCCCTGAGGTATCCGGCGAACCACGGCCGGGCCGAGCCGACACGCCCGCGCCCTGTCAAGGCGTCTGGCGCGGGCTCCGGCTCAGAACGGTTCGGCGGCGGCGCGGCGCAACACCTCGCGGGCGAGCGGGCCGTGGAGGGCGTCGATGGGACGGCCGGGCAGCGTCTCGTCGTCGGCGTAGATCCATTCGAGGATTTCCTCGTCGGTGTATTTGGCGTCGCGCATGACGGTGATGAGCCCGGTCACGTGCTTGGCGACCGCGCCGGTGGAATCGAAGAAATCCTTCGGAATCCCGGCAACCCCGCCCCGGCGCACCGCGATGAGCTCATGATCGCGCAACATCTGATGCACTCGGGTCACCACCAGACCCAGCTGATCGGCCACATCCGGCAGTGGGAGCAGGCCCGCCGACTCCGGGATGACGTCATCGCTGCATGGAAATGCACTCACGGCAACAACCGTAGTCCGTGTCCGAAGTCACGTCGTGAGAGCCCCGGGCGGATTCGACTATTACGATCGGGTGAGCCGTCACCTGGACGGCTGTCGCACGAGCGAGACCGCTGTTGAAAGTCGAGGGCACCAGAGTTGATCGGCCAACTGCTGGACGAGCGTTATCGCATCGACGCGCCGATCGCACGCGGGGGCATGTCGATGGTGTTCCGGGGGATGGACACCCGATTGGACCGGCCGGTCGCGATCAAGGTGATGGACCCGAAATTCGCCGGTGATCCACAGTTCCTGACCCGGTTCGAATTCGAGGCCCGCGCGGTCGCGAAATTGAAGCACCCCTCCCTCGTCGCCGTCTACGACCAGGGCATCGACGGCGAACATCCCTTCCTGATCATGGAATTGGTGGAGGGCGGCACCCTGCGCGAGTTGTTGCGTGAACGCGGCCCGATGCCGCCGCACGCGGTGCGCGCGGTCGCCGAACCGGTACTGGAGGCGATCGGCGTGGCGCATCACGCCGGGCTGGTGCACCGCGACATCAAACCGGAGAATGTGCTCGTCTCCGACGCCGGTGATGTGAAGATCGCGGATTTCGGCCTGGTCCGGGCGGTCGCCGCCTCGAATATGACCTCGGCGAGCGTCATTCTCGGCACCGCCGCCTATCTCGCGCCGGAACAGGTCACCGACGGCAAATCCGATGCCCGCAGCGACGTCTACTCCTTCGGCATCCTGATCTTCGAACTGCTGACCGGACGCACCCCGTTCACCGGCGACACCTCGCTGTCGATCGCCTATCAGCGGGTCGAGAAGGATGTGCCGAGCCCGAGCCGGTTCATCGCGGGCGTGCCACCGGAATTCGACGCGCTGGTCGCCCGCGCCACCGCCCGGGAACCCGCACACCGTTTCACCGATGCCGCCGAGATGGCCGCCGAACTGCGGCGCATCTCCACCGAACTGCGGCTGCCCGGCTACCGGGTGCCCGCGCCGCGCGAATCCGCCGAGCACCAGTCCGCCCGCTACCGCATCCAGCCCGTGCCGCAGCCGGTCCACACCGACGTCACCACCCGGATGCCACCCGTCGAGGCGGGCGGGCGCAACACCCGGGTGCTGACCGCCGCACAGCCGCAGACCCGGGCCGCCCACTACCCGGACGACCGCTACGGCGGCGGCAACGGGTACGCGGCCCCGCCGCCGCACAAACCGTACGTGGCCGAACGGGTGCGCTCGCGGCGCCGGGTGCTGATCTGGTCGGCGGTGGTGGTCGTGCTGGCGCTGGTTCTCGGTGGCGGCGGCTGGTGGCTGGGCGTGGAACGGTATGCGGCGGTGCCGCCGATCGCCGGTCTGAACGCCGACCGCGCCACCGGCACGCTCCAGAACGCCGGATTCGCCACCACGGTCCGCAACAAGGCCTCCGACGTGATCCCGGTCGGCGGGGTGGTCGGCACCGACCCGCCCGCGGGCACCCGGGTGGTCAAGGGGTCCACCGTGGCGGTGCTGGTGTCCAGCGGTCAGCCGAAGGTGCCGGACTTCCAGGTCGGGCAGGACACCAAGTCCGTGAACCAGGCCATCCGCGACGCCGGGCTGGTCCCGGTCGACGGCGGTGAGCGCCCGAGCACCGCGGCCAAGGGCACGGTGACCGAACTCGATCCGGCCCCGGGCACGGTGCTGCCCAGCGGCGCGACGGTCAACATCTATCGCAGCAAGGGCTCCACGCCGGCGAAGGTGCCGGATCTGCGCGGCAAGTCGCAGGACGAGGCCACCCGGGCGCTGTCCGACGTCGGACTGAGCGTGCGGGGCATCCAGTCGCAGTTCGATCGCAACTTCGACGCCGGGGACGTGGTCGGCAGCGATCCCGACAGCGGCACCAGCCTGCTGTCCGGCGATTCGGTCACGCTGTTCGTCTCCAACGCGGTGAAGGTGCCGGATGTCGGCGGCCGCAGCGTGACCACCGCCCGCGCGATGCTGGAGGCGGCCGGGTTGCAGGTGAACGTGAGCCAGATCTTCAGCAACGACCGCGGCACGGTCCGCATCCAGTCGCCGGGAGCGGGTGCGCGGGTGGAACCGGGCAGCACGGTGTCGCTGACCGTCCTGCCCTTCTAGCGCCGCAGACACCGGGCGTCCCCGGTCCGAGGGGGCTGTGATCAGGGACGCGCCGGTCGGGCGACGGCGAGCAGCAGGGTGCCGGTCAGGCGACGGCGAGCAGCGGGGCGCCGGTCTCCGGATCGTTGATCGCGAGCACCGCGTTGGTGGTGAACAGCTCGACCGGTGCGCCCTCGATGCTCGGGCTGATATTCGTGGTGACCTGCGCGGTCGCCCCCTTCGGGTCGTAACCCCAGGAGATGTTGAAGATCAGCAATCGGCTGCCGTCGCGCAACACGACCTCCGACGGGGCACCGTCGCGGTCGCGGTCGCGCAACAGCCGCAGGATAGTACGGTCGGCCTCCTCCACCCATCGGGTGAAATCGCCGCGGAAGAGCATGAACAATGTCGCGCTACCGGTCCGTCATCGCAGCATCTCGGCGACCAGGAAGGCCAGCTCCAGCGACTGCTGCGTATTGAGGCGCGGGTCGCAGGCGGTCTCGTAGCGATCCTCGAGGTCGAGGTCGGAGATGTCCTGGGCGCCACCGAGGCATTCGGTGACGTTCTCACCGGTCAGCTCGATGTGCAGGCCGCCCGGGTGGGTGCCCAGCGAGCGGTGCACCTCGAAGAAGCCCTGCACCTCGTCGACGATGCGGTCGAAGTGCCGGGTCTTGTATCCGGTGGAGGATTCGTGGGTGTTGCCGTGCATCGGATCGCACTGCCAGATCACCTGGTGACCGGTGGCCTGCACCTTCTCGATGATCGGCGGCAGCACGTCGCGCACCTTGCCGTTGCCCATCCGGGCGACCAGCGTGAGCCGGCCCGGCTCGTTGTGCGGATCGAGCCGCTCGACGTACTCGACGGCCAGCTCCGGGCTGGTGGTCGGGCCGATCTTCAGGCCGATCGGGTTGGCGAGCAGCTCCGCGAAACCGATGTGCGCGCCGTCGAGTTGCCGGGTGCGCTCGCCGATCCACAGGAAGTGCGCCGACAGGTCGTACAGCACCGGATCACCGGCGGAGTTCTCGGCCAGGCGCAGCATCGCGCGCTCGTAGTCGAGCACCAGCGCCTCGTGGCTGGCGTAGATCTTGGCCGCCTGCAGGCTGGGGTCCTGGACCCGGCACGCGGTCATGAACCGGAGGCCGTGATCGATCTCCTCGGCCAGCTGCTCGTAGCGGGCGCCCGCCGGGGACTGGGCGACGAAGTCGCGGTTCCAGTCGTGCACGGCGTGCAGGTCGGCCATGCCGGCGCCGGTGAGGGCGCGGACCAGGTTCATCGCGGCGCTGGCGTTGGCGTAGGCCCGGACCAGCCGCGACGGGTCGTGCGCGCGCAGGGCCTCGTCGGCGACCAGCGAGTTGATCATGTCGCCGCGGTAGGACTTGAGGCCGAGGGCGTCGAGGTCCGCGGAGCGGGGCTTGGCGTACTGGCCCGCGATCCGAGCCACCTTCACCACCGGCAGGCTGGCGCCGTAGGTGAGCACCACCGCCATCTGCAAGAGGGTGCGGATATTGCCGCGGATGTGCGGCTCGGTGTTGTCGGCGAAGGTCTCGGCGCAGTCGCCGCCCTGCAACAGGAAGGCCTCCCCGCGGGCGACCTCCGCGAGCCGCATCCGCAGCTCCTCGACTTCGGCGGGCACGCAGATGGGCGGCACGCTCTCCAGTACGGTGCGCATCTTTCCGGCCGTCTCCGGGTCCCACGACGGCTGTTGCAGCGCGGGGCGTGACAAGGCGTCGTCCAGTCGCCGGCGCAGCTCGGTGGGCAGCGGCGGCAACTCCGGCAGGCGGTCGATGGGTACGTCGACAGTCCAGTTCACCAGTCAAGAATAGAGACCCCTCGAAAGCGAACGGTAACCCGGAGGTAGGGGGTGATGAACGATCGTGGTCCGGCGGGGTCGTAACCTCGAGGCGATCGCCGGTCCGGACGGGGCCTGCGACGGCGACGGCGAGGGAGCGGAACGATCGCACTCAGATACTTTTACGACTGCGAGTTCATCGAGGACGGGGTCACCATCGATCTGGTCTCGATCGGCGTGGTCTGTGAGGATGGGCGCGAATATTACGCGGTCTCAACGGAATTCGATCCGGAGAAGGCCGGGCCGTGGGTCCGGCGGAATGTGCTGCCGAAGCTGCCCTCGCCCGGTTCGCCGCTGTGGCGCAGCCGGGATCGGATTCGTGACGACCTCTTTCGGTTCCTGCTTCCCCGGCCCGGTGTCAACCCCGAATTGTGGGCCTGGGTGAGTGCTTATGATCACGTCGCGCTGTGCCAGTTGTGGGGGTCGATGGTGGACCTTCCCACCGCGCTGCCGCGGTATACCAACGAGCTCAGGCAGCATTGGGAGCATCACGGGCGGCCGGTGTTGCCGCCGGTGCCTGCGGATGCTCACAGCGCTCTGGCGGATGCTCGGCACAACCTGGCGAAGTTCGAGGCGATAGAGACCCACCGCCGGGCTTGAGGTTTCGGGCTGTATTTTTGGCCTTCGCTCTGTGTTTTTGGCCTTCGCTTCGCTGCGGCGGGTTCTCGGCCCCTGAGTCTCGATTCTTCCCTCCTCCGCTCCTCCGCTTCGCTCCCCCGCTCCGTCAGTCCAGAATCGAGACGGGCCGAGAACATTCGGGGTATGCCTACTCGGTGGTGACCGGGCCTTCAGCGGGTGGGCCGGATGTCGGGGCTGCTTGGGGGGTGACCGTTAGCGGAGGTGAGGGGGGTGACGAATTGGGGGGTCCGGCCTGCTGGTTGGTGACCGCGAACCGGGGTGAGTCGGGTGTCGGGGCTGTCTGCTGGTGGCACAGGCCGGAGGTGAGGCGGGCAGCGCGATCCGGGTGGCCGGTCTGCGGATTGGTGACCGGAATGGGAGGCGCGGTGTGGGGCCCGGGTGGAGATCACCCGGGCGTTCTTTCAGCTCGCGAGGGATTCGGGGGTTCGGTCCGCGTCGGGGCGGCTGCCGGAGGGGACGCCTTTTTTCAGGCTGGCGGCGTAGACGTCGACGTATTCCTGGCCGGACATCCGCATGAGCTCGTACATGATCTCGTCGGTGACCGAGCGCTCGATGAAACGGTTGCCGCCCATGTCCTCGTAGCGGGAGAAGTCGATCGGCTTGCCGAAGCGGACGGTGACCGGGCGGCGGCGAAACTTGAACGGGCCGGGCGGGCAGACCTCGTCGGTTCCGGTGAGGGCGACGGGGATGACCGGGACGCCGGTCTCCAGGGCCAGGCGGGCCACTCCCGTCTTGCCCTTGTACAGGCGGCCGTCGGGGGAGCGGGTGCCCTCGGGGTACAGGCCGACGACGCGGCCCTGTTCGAGCAGGGTGCGGGCGGTGATCAGGGCGTCCTCGGCGGTGTCGGCGCCGCGGCGGTCGATCGGGTACTGGCCGGTGCCGGAGAAGAAGAACTTCTGCAGGCGGCCCTTCAGGCCGGGGGTGGTGAAGTATTCGGCCTTGGCCAGATAGGTGATGCGGCGCGGGCTCATCAGCGGAGTGAACAACCAGTCGGTGAACGACAGATGGTTCCCGGCGAGGATGACTGCACCGTTGGCCGGAATGTTCTCCACACCCTCGGCGCGAGGCCGATTGTAGAAATGGAGAAAAGGTCCCACCAAGAGGAACTTCAGCAGCCAGTAGAACATCGCGTCCTTTCCGGAGGATCGATCTCGCCATCCGTGGGGAGCATCGTCGGCCGCCCACGGTCCCCGCCATATGTTGCCGACTCTACCGCCGGGGTACAGCGGTGACCAAGCCCGCAACGGGGAATTCACAGCCTCGAACCACCGCTGTATCGGGCCGTTCAGCGGTGCGCCGGAGCTTTGCCGTCGGTCGTGGAGTCCTGGCCCGACGGGGTGTTCGGGGCCGGATCCGGCGCGGCGGCCGGGTCCGGTTCGGGTGCCAGCGCGGCCCGCGCCAGTTCCGCGGCGCCGATCATGCCGGCCGCCTCACCCAGTTGCGTGGTGCGGATGCGGGCCAGCGGGCGGTGCCGGGCGCCGGTGATGGCGGCGGCGTAGTGGTCGCGGGCATCGTCGAGATACAGCGCCGCCGAGGAACTCACGCCGCCTGCGACCACGATCAGGTCCGGGTCGAACAGGTCGCTGACGGCCGCCAGGCCCAGGCCCAGCCAGCCGGCGAATTCCAGCATCACCTGGATGGCCACCGGGTCGCCGTCCTGCGCCGCGCCGGCTACCCGCCGTCCGGTCAGGGAGCCGGGATCCCGGGTGACCTCCCGGGCCAGGATGGTGGAGCGCAGCGGATCGGTGGCCAGCGCCTCGATCGCGGTGTCCACCAGAGCGGTTCCGCTGCAATAGCGCTCCCAGCAGCCGCGCTTGCCACAGGGGCAGGACCTGCCGTTCGGCACCACTTGCAGATGGCCCAGTTCCGGTGCGACACCGTAACTGCCGCGGTACAGCTCGCCGCCGACCAGCAGCGCCGCCCCGATTCCGGTGCCGATCGCCACCAGTACCGCGTTGCGGGCCCCGGCGGCCGCGCCGAACCGGTATTCGGCCCACATCGCGGCGTTGGCGTCGTGCTCCAGGATCACCGGCAGCCCCAAGCGATCCGACAGCCGGCGCGCCACCGGCGTGTCCTCCCACGGCAGGTGCGGGGCGAAACGCACGGCGGTCCGGGTCTCGTCGACGAAACCCGCGACCGCCAGTCCGACCGCGCCGATGGCGTGCCGGGCCCGCAGTTCCCGCACCGCCCGGGCCAATCCGTCCTCCAGCGCCCGCTCCGAATGCGGGGTCGGAGCCTGCACGGTGTCGCGCACGTCACCGGCGCCGTCGACCACCGAGGCGCGGATGTTGGTGCCCCCGACATCGATGCCGACGGTCAGCGGCCGTTCCCGCCCGAGCTGTGTGGTCATGACTTGATCTGGACCGGAATCGGCTGGTAGCGGGCGGAAGCGGGCCGTTGCGCGGGCTCCGGGCGGTCCGGCGCCACCGGGTCGACCGGCACCCCGGCGAGCGCCTCACGCAGCACGGTCACGATGGCGGTGCCGTGCGCGGCGATCGTGGCCACCGCCTCGTGGTGCTCGCCACGCACCAGCGCCGCGGTCGCGCACAGCGGGCACCAGCCGCAGCCGTCCCATTCCGGGCGGTCGTCGGCGGCGGCCCGGCGCAGCACCGGTTCCACCCGCTCCAGCAGGGTTTCGGCGAGCAGCCGCAGCTCCTCGGTGAATTCGGACATGTGGTCGGCGGTCGAGTGCCCGGCCGCGCTGCCGTCATTCATCGGGCCACACCTCGGGGTCGGGGCGGAAGCGCACGATCAACTGATCACCGTCGAGTTCGGCGGCGTCGACGACGCAGCGCCGCAACACCGGCGCGAGGCGCATCCGGCGCCGGACCCCGTCCGCTCCCACGATCAAATCGTCCTCCACTCGTCCCAGCCGCAACGTCGCCGGGTCGGCGACGGGCACCTGCATCCGCAGTGTGAACACCGAACCGAGGCCCGCCCCGGATTCCAGCCCGACCAGCGGTTCACCGGCGCGGGCACGGCCGGAGTTCACATCGCCGCCCAGCATAGGATCCCGGCCGTCACCCTGGCCCGTCGTGCCGCCGGACGGAGCGGGAACCAGCCCGGCCAGCCCTTCGATCCCGACCGGCTCGGCGTCGCCGTATTCGGTGATCGCCACCGGGATACCCGGAAATCGGCCGCGTAGCTCGTCGACCGCGCGCAGCTGGGCGCCACGCTGCCGGTCGTACCAGTGCGCCGCCGGATGGGCGTCGGCCGGCACCGGCGGTTGCGGTGGCAGCACCTTGTTGACCACCACCCGATCCAGCCGCAGCCCCAGCAGCGCCGCGGCCGACCGCACCCGCGCGGACTCCGCGAGCGCCACCCGCTCCGCGGCGGTGACCAGCACCGCCGCGGTCCGGGTGCGGTCGGCGAGCAGATCGCGGGCGGCGGCCACCTCGGCGGCGATGCGGTCCACCGCCAGCGCGACCAGGGTCCGGCGCAGGTCGCCACCGCTGAGACCGGGCATCCGGGCGGAGGTGGGCCAGATCCGATCCAGATAGCCGAGCAGGGTCGCGGGCGCGGAGAGGATGCGCAACAGGTCGGCCGTCGGCGGACAGTCCAGCACGATCGCGTCCCAGTCGCCGGTGCCCGCGAACCGGCCGATCTCCACCAGCAGCAACAACTCCTGCACCCCCGGCAGCCCGGTCAGCTCCGCCGGATCGAGCGCGGCCAGGTCGACGCCGTGCTCCCGGCCGACCCCGGACAGCAGCGGCGCCACCGCCGCGAACCGATCCTCGACCAGTGCCAGCGAGTCGATTTCGAGCACGTCCAGTCCGGGCAGCACGGCGGTGGGCGCGGGGTCGCGCGGGATCGGCAGGCCCAGCGCGTCGCCGAGCGAATGCGCCTGATCGAGGGAGGCCAGCAACACCCGGTGGCCGGCGCGGGCCCGGGTGATCGCGGTGGCGCACGCCAGCGTCGTCTTGCCGACCCCGCCCTTGCCTATGAAGAGTTCCAGAGGAGTTGCCGGAGCGTCCGTCAGCCTTCGACCCGTTTCTTGAGTTCCTTCAGCGCCGTGTCGGTGATGACCTTCTCGGCCTTGCGTTTGAACATGCCGATCATCGGGATGGTCAGGTCGACGGTGAGTTCGTACACGACCTGGGTGGCGCCGTCGGGCTGGTCGATCAGCTCGTAGCTGCCGTCCTGCGCCTTCTGTAGCTCACCGGTGACCAGATGCCAGCTCACGGCCTTGCCGTCGGGCCGCCAGGTGTAGGACAGCACGTAGGTGTCCTTGACCACCCCTGCGTCCAGCACGAAACGCGCGGTCTGGGCGCGGCCGTCGCCGAACTTGTCGAGAATCTCCACCGAACGCGCCGCCGAAACCCATTCCGGATACGACTCCAGATCGGCGATGACGGCCATCACCCGATCCGACGGGGCATCGATGATGATCGACCTCTGAGTCCGGTCGGCCATGACAGACAGCGCTTCCTTATCGGTAGTAGGGGCTGAATTACGTTGTGCGGTAACCCGGCTCAGGCGGCCCGGTGCGGTGCGCCGGGGGCGACACCGGCCGGACGACCGGCCTCCAGCCGGGCCTTGATCTCGAAGGCCATCGTGCGCCCGGCCACCCGGCGAGCCCGATTGGCGACCGACAGCGCCCGCGGCGGCACCGGCTGCTGCGGCTCGGCGTGCAGGAAATAGTGCAGCACCACCCCGTCCAGGCAGGGCTCCAGCCACACTTCCATGGTACCGGTGAGCGCGCCGGCCACGGTCCAGCGAATTCCCTTGTCGGCCCGGTCTTCTCGGACCTCGAGCGACAGATCCGGCCACCAGCCGCGCCAGCGGCCCGGGTCGGCGAGCAGCCCGGCCACCGCGGCACCCGGGGCCGCGACGAAGGTCTGGTCGGCGATCTGAATACTGCTCATGCCGGTGAGCCTAGCTCGAGAACCCGACAGAATCGGACGGCACGGTGAGGTCGAGCAGTTCCCGTAGCCGCCCGCCCATCACGTCCCACCGCCACCGGTCGGCCACCCAGGCCCGGCCCTTCGCGCCCATCGCCGCGGCCGCGTCGCGATCGGACAGGATGTCGACGAGCGCGTCCACGATCTCCCGCTGCGAACGGCCGTCGACCACCGTGCCGGTCTCACCCTCGAGCACGGTTTCCGGGGCGCCACCGGACCTTCCGGCCACCACCGGCACGCCGGTCGCCGACGCCTCCAGGTAGACGATGCCGAGCCCCTCGACATCCAGGCCCGCGCCACGGGTGCGGCTGGGCATCGCGAACACGTCGGCGATGGTGTGGTGCGCGGCCAGTTCCGCCGCCGGCACCCGGCCGGTGAAGACCACGTCGCCGGTGAGCCCGGTGGCCGCGACCAGGCCGCGCAGCCGATCCTCGTACGGCCCGCCGCCCGCGATCACCAGTACCGCGCCGTCGATCCGCTCCTTGATCTCCTGCATGGCCACGATCAGCGCGTCCTGCCCCTTGCGCGGCACCAGCCGGGACAGGCACAGGATGGTCGGCCGCTCGCCGAGCCCGTACCGGGCCCGCAACTCCTGCCGTGCCGCCGGATCCGGCCGGAACACCGTGCTGTCGACCCCCGGCGGCAGATACTCCAGCGCCGCCTGCGGACCGAACGCGGCGGCGAACCGGCGGCGGGTGTACTTGCTGACGTAGGTGACGGTGTCGGTGGTGTTGCCGATCGCCCGCAACGCCTGCCGGGCCGCGGGCAGCATCGACCAGCCCACCTCGTGACCGTGGGTGCTGGCGACGATCCGCCGCGCCCCCGCGCCCCGCAGCAGCGGCGACAACAACGCCAAGGGCGCCGCGGCTCCGAACCACACGGTGTCGCACCGCTCGTCGCGCAGCAGCTTCGCCGCCCGGCGCAGCACCAGCGGCGTCGGCAGCATCAGCGTGGTGGGGTGGCGCACCACCTGGAACGGCTGCCGGGCATCGAACCGCAGGTGACTGTCGCCGCGCCAGCGCGGCGCGTACACCACCAGCTGATCCGGCGGCAGCTGCATCGCCAGCGTGTGCACATACGACTGGATGCCACCGGGCCGCGGCGGAAAATCGTTGGTCACCAGCAGAGTGCGCGCCATTACGCGAGTCTATTGCCGTCCCGGACCGGGCCACCGGCCACCCCCGCCGACCGCGAACCGCTTGCGGCGCAACGCCGATCGCGGTATCGGAGCCGCCCGAACCCTGATACCGGCAGCGCCGGAGCCGCCTCCACCCGAGCCCGCCTGCCGACCTGAGCCGCCTGCCGACGGGGGCCGCCCGCCGGTCGAGGTCAGGCGGCGGCCTGCGCGGCGAGCCAGTCCCGCCAGCCGGCGACGAAATCGGCGTGGCCGATGCCGAGCGTGTCGCGGAAGACGGCGTCCAGGGCGGCCGGATCCTTCGGTCCGGTGGCCGCGTGCCGGTACAGGTCCACCACCTTCGGCTCACCGAAACGGCCGGTGGCGAAGGTGTTCGCCGACCAGGCCGTCTCGTAGGCGAGGGCGGCATCGGTACCCGGGCCCGGCACGAAATCCGCATCGGGCGGCAGATCGGCGGGCAGTTCACCGGCGCGCACCCGCGCGGCCAGCGTCGGCGCCTGCTGCGCGAAGGACCGCCGCTCGCCGCGATGTCCGGAGTACTCGGCGAAACCCTCCAGCACCCATTGCGGGGAACCGTCCGCGGTCCGCGCCCGCGCGGCCACGTGGGTCAGCTCGTGCCGCAGCGTCTCCCGGAGGCCGTCGGCGCCGAGCCGCCGCGCGGCATCGGGGGCGAACACCACCCGCTGGCCGGTGGGCCGGGTACCGGGCAGGAACGGATCCGCGACCGACGCGGCGGCCACCTCCGGGGACACCTCGCCGGCGGCATGGGTGAGCGCGGCGAATTCGGCGGAACTGGAGGCCACCGCCACGACCGCGGCGCGGGACCAGTCCGGCCCCCACAGTTCGGTGACGGCGGTGACCGCGGGCCCGATCTCCTTGGCCAGCGCGTCGACATCGCCGCGCTGGCGGGCATGGCCGAAGACCACCGACAGCCGGCCGTCCTCGGCGGACAGTTGCTGGACCACCACCGGGCCGAAGCCCTCCATCGTCCGCCGCACCTCGGGCAACTGCGGATCGGCGGCCGGTTCCGCACCCGCGGCCTGCGCCAGCGCGGGCATCGGCCGCACCGCCGGCGGCACAACGGATTTCGGGAGCAGCACCAGCGCGCCGCCCACGGCGGTCAGCGCCACCACCATCGCGACGATGACGACGAACTCGAATCGCCGCCGTGCCGCCAGCCAACCTCGAAACCGCCGCAGTCCGCTCATCCTCACCTCTGAGTTCGATGGGCCCCGCTCGATCGGCGAACGGCCGCGCTGCGCCCGGCTCCGCCTCGGTGACGCTTCCGACCTACTGCTTCATCCCCATCCAGTAGCGACGGGCCGAATGGAACGGGGTGGACCCCATCGGCGCGACCGCGACCGGCACTCCGAACGTCGACGCGTGCAACAACAGGCCGTTGCCCGCGTAGATGCCCACATGCGAGGCATCCGAATAGAAGAACACCACATCGCCGGGTTGCAGATCGTCCCGCGAGACCGGGGTGCCGACGGTGGCCTGCGCGAAGCTGGTGCGCGGCAGATTGATTCCGACCTGGTGGAAGGCCCACTGCACCAGACCCGAGCAGTCGAACTCGTCCGGCCCGGTCGCACCCCACACGTACGGGTCGCCGATGCGGGTGAGCCCGGCGGCCAGCGCGCTGGTGCCGCTGCCGGGGACCAGCCCCTGCAACAGGGTCTCGCGATCGAAGCCGGGCGGGAACAGCGAACCGAGGCTGGACTTCTCCCCCGCCGACAGCTGCCCCCACGCCTGGATGACCTGAGCCATCGCCGCCTGGAGGTCGGCGCGCTTGCGTTCCAGATCGGTGCGGACCGCATCGGCCTGGGCGGCGGCGGTGTGCGCGGCGTCGGCGGCGGTCTTGGCCGTGGTGTCGGCGATCGTCGCGGCCTTGTCCGCCTTGGCCAGACCGCTGTACTGCTGCGCGGTCTGCGCGGAGATCACGTCGAGCGCGGACATCTGGTCCAGCATCTGCTGCGGCGAATCGCTGACCAGGACCGAGAACAGGCGGTCGGTGCGGGCACCGGTGTAGGCGGCGATGGCGGCCCGATCGACATCGGGCTGGTATCGCTGCACATCCGCCTCGGCGGCGTCCAGAGTCTGTGCGGTGACGGCCTGTTTGGCGTCGGCGTCGCGGGCGATGCCCTCCTTGGCATCCAGATCGGTCTGCGCGGCGAGGGCCTGCTCGTTGAGTTGCTCGGACTGCCTGGACAGATCGAACAGTCGCTGCACGGCATCACTGGCGCTGGTCGGTGGATCCGCCGAAACCCCGCCGGCGGCGCAGACGCCGAGGACCAGTGCCCCGACGGCCAGCGAACCGCTCATCAGGCGTTTGGTGCGGTGCGTGTCCGGGTGTGCTGCCACGAGCTGCCGTGCCCCGTTCTCGAACTGGTATTCAGATGGATCGGAAGGTCTCGATGAGGTTACGAAACGGCGGCGGCGCGTGTCCAGTGGACCGCGAATCGATCACGGCCGCCGCCGGTCTCGCGACGGCCCGTTTCAGAACCGCCGGGCGCCGGTCACCGGCATCGAGTACAGGGGCGCGACATCCACGGGCTGCCCGTAGTCCGAGGCGTGCACGACATTGCCGTCGCCCACATAGATTCCGGAGTGGCTACCACCGTAGAAGGTCACCACGTCGCCCGGCTGCAGATCGTCCAGTGACACCGGATCGCCGGCGCCCTCCTGCTCGTAGCTGGTGCGCGGCACATCCACACCGGCCTGCTCGTAGGACCACTGCACCAGACCGGAGCAGTCGAACGAGTCGGGTCCGGTGGCACCCCAGCTGTACGGCGCGCCGATCTTGCTCATCGCGGCGTCGACCGCGCGCTGGCCCGGGGTCTCGGCCGGCGGGGGCGGCGGCGGCAGGAACGGCGCGAAGGGCGGCGGCAGCAGGCCGGGGGCAGGTGCGGGCGCGGCCGTGGCGGGATCGACGTCCACACCCGGGATGTCGTCCGGAACCGGGATGTCGTCGGGCAGGTCGATCTGCCCGATACCGGCGACGGCGACCGTCTGTGCCGCAGCGGGAACCGCGGGCAGCAGCAGCGCGCTGAGGGCGGCGGCTCCGACGGCTCCGACGGCAACGGTCCGGTACACCCGACCCAGCTGCTTGATCGCCATGATTCGTCTCCTCATCTGCCCCACGGCATCGCACCGGGTGATGCGCCGAACTCCGTGAGGTCTCGGAGTGATTACGAACGCATAACGGCGTCCTGTAAAGCTGCGGCGATGCGAAAGGTCCGAAATACATAAATGATCTCGATAGCCCTCGAGATATATCTCACACCAATCACAAACGCGTAACTTCAGAATATTCACCGGTGGGCGACACGCGCCCACCGGCCGGGGACACGCCCGGGTCGCGCGGCGGAGCGAGCCGACGAACGGCAGGTCGGCAACACCCTCGCGACCACGGAACAGACCGTTCGGTTCTTGAAAAGAATCGATCGGTCCCGGGGTCGCGAACCGGCCGCCGACGGGGCGGACCCCCGGACCCCGACCGCCCGGCATTCATCTGGAAAGCGAATATATGTGAGCCTGGTCACAGAGAGGTGTAATCGGGCAATCCGGAGCCCGCACGTAGGAGCCCTCGAGACTGCACGGGTACCCTTCGCGGAGCCGGGGAGATGTCGTACCCCGCCCCTACGCTCCAGGGCGTGTCCCAGCCCGTACCACGTCCCCGCCAGGCCCAGCTCGCCCTCGAGTTCCCCGGCGGCTCCGAGCGCCCCGGCGACGACCCGGACGTCCCGCTGTACGACACCACCTTCGTCGTGGTCGACCTGGAGACCACCGGCGGCAGCGCCGACGGCGACGCCATCACCGAGATCGGCGCGGTCAAGGTGCGCGGCGGCGAGGTGCTCGGTGAATTCGCCACCCTGGTCGACCCCGGCTGCCCGATCCCGCCGCAGGTCGTGCAGCTCACCGGCATCACCACCGCCATGGTCCGGGACGCGCCGCGCATCGAGGCGGTGCTGCCCGGTTTCCTGGAGTTCGCCGCCGGGGCCGTGCTGGTGGCCCACAACGCCCGCTTCGACACCCGCTTCCTGAAGGCCGCCGCACAGCAGTGCGACCTCGCCTGGCCGGCCCCACCGGTGCTGTGCACGGTGCAACTGGCCCGGCGCGTCCTCGACCGCGACGAGGCGCCCTCGGTTCGCCTGTCGGTGCTCGCCCAGCTGCTGGGCTCCGGCACCCGCCCGACCCACCGCGCCCTGGACGACGCTCGCGCGACCGTCGACGTCCTGCACGCGCTCATCGAGCGCGTCGGCAACCTCGGCGTGCACAGCCTCGCGGAGCTGATCGGCTATCTGCCGGAGGTGACCCGACGGCAGCGCGCCAAACGGCACCTCGCCGCCGACCTGCCCGCGACACCCGGCGTGTATCTGTTCCGCGGCCCCGGCGACGAGGTCCTCTACATCGGCACCGCGGTGAATCTGCGCCGGCGGGTGCACTCCTATTTCACCGGTTCCGACACCCGCACCCGGATGCGGGAGATGGTCGCGCTGGCAACCCGGGTGGATCACGTCGAGTGCGCGCACGGCCTCGAGGCCGGGGTGCGGGAATTGCGCCTGCTGGTCGCGCACACCCCGCCCTACAACCGCCGCTCGAAATTCCCCCGCCGCGCCTGGTGGCTCACCCTCACCGACGAGGCGTTCCCGCGCTTCACCACCACCCGCACACCGACCCCGGATACCTTGGGCCCCTTCAATTCCCGCTCCCACGCCGTCGCCGTCGCCGACACCCTCGCCGACTGGTGCGGCATCCGCACCTGCACCACCCGGATCCCCCGCACCGGCCGCCACGGCCCTGACTGCCCACCCGCCACGGTCGGCGGCTGCCCCGCCAGTGTCTTCGGAAAGCATTCGGACGCAACCGAATACGCTATCGCCCCGAACCTGGTCCGCGACCTCTTCGCCGGCCGCACCGACACCCCCCTGCACACCATGCGGCAACGCATCGAAAACCTCGCCGCCACAGAACAATTCGAGGCCGCCGCTCGACTACGCGACCGCACCCTCACCGTGATCCGCGCCCTGCGCCGCACCCAGCGCCTGGCCGCCCTGGCCCGCCTCGCCGAATTCGTCGCCGCCCGTCCCGACGGCGCCGGCGGCTGGGAATTCGCCGTCGTCCGCTACGGCCGCCTCGCCGCCGCGGGCACCGCCCCCCGCGGCACTCGCCCGATGCCGGTCGTGGACGCCCTGACCGCGAGCGCAGAGGCGGTGATCGGCCCGCCTGTTGCGCCGCCCCGCGATTCCGGCCATACCAGTGGGAGCCTCGGCAGTCGGTCACAGGTCCCACCCGAGGAGCGCACGGGTGGGAGTTTCCCGGGGAGTTACCCCTGTGCACTCGAAATCGGTCGTCGGCTGTCCGGTTCGGCTGCGGGGCTGTTGGACGGGGTGCCGGGCGGGCTCGGAGATATCTGTGGGCGCTGTGGGAAAGAGGACGACGTGCGGCGGGGGTGGTGTGGGGCCGAGGGGGCGTATCCACCGCTGCGCGGGGCTTCGCCGGAGGAGACCGGGCTGATCGTGCGGTGGCTGGCACAGCCGGGTGTACGGATCGTGCGGACCACGGAGGGGTACGCCGAGCCACGGCTCGGTGCCGGACGGTGGGGTGAGTGGGCGGCGCTTGCCGCGGCGGCCCACGCCGATGCGAGCGATTCCGCAGCGGAGTAACCGGACGACTTCGGCACCGGATCGGCCGGGGCGGGTGGAGACCCGGGCGGGGAGCAGGGCCGATCTAGACTCGGTCGCATGATTACCGCGATCGTGCTGATCCATGCCGAGGCTGCCCGCATTCCCGAGACCGCGCAGGCGCTGGCCGACCTCGCCGGGGTTGCCGAGGTGTACTCGTGCGCGGGGGATGTCGATCTGATCGCGGTCGTGCGGGTGCGGGACCACGAGGAGATCGCCGAGGTGGTCACCGGGCGGATCAACAAGACGGCGGGCGTGTTGCGAACCGACACCCATATCGCGTTCAAGTCCTATGCGCGGGCGGATGTCGAGGCCGGGTTCTCGATCGGGGAATGACCGGCTGATCGCGTGTGGCCGACGGCAGCCGAGAGGCGGTAGCCGGGGCAGCGGCCGATGAACGTCGCGCCCGCCTCGGCTCAGCCGAGCAGCACGGAGGCGCCGATCGGGGAGGCCCTCTTCCCGATGTCGATCGACTTGGTGACGCCGCCCGTGCAGCCCGGCAGCAGGTAGACGCGGGCGGGGCCGTCGCTGTGGTTGACCACCCGCAGCCGCAGCGGGAAGCTGCGCACGGTGACGCAGCGCGCTGTGCCCGAATACGAGCGTTCGTTGATGAGCACCCCGCTGGGCGCGGCCTGGGCGACGGCGGGTACCGCGAACATCACGGTCGCGGCGGCGAATACGCCGGACAGCAGCACAGCGCCGAATCTCGTTCCGGTGCCCCCCGACGGCGCCGGATCGCAATCGCCCCGGATGTCATCAGGGGCTGTCGGCTCACTCACGGTGAGACTGTAACCTGAGTCACCCGCCACGCGGGAGAATTACGCGCCCGGTGCGCCCAATTCGCCCGGTCGCGTGGACATCCGGTGACGGCCCGGCGAATTCCGTGTCCTTCCCGACATATAGCGAGGCCCCGAACCGGATGCGGTTCGGGGCCTCGAGGTTTGCGGAGCGGAGGCTCGGCGTCAGTGGTGGTCGTGATCCCCGCTGCCGCCGGTGAGCTGCGCTTGGACCTCGGCCAGGATCGACAGCTGCTTGTGCTCCTGCTCGTGCTCCACCGCGACCAGCGTCTCCTGCTGGTCGAGCGGGTCCGCGATGAGGAACGAGCCGGTGCCGGGCTTGCCGGCCGCGCCGAGCTTGTTCATCTTCTTGGGCACGGGGGCGCCCTGGTACTCCAGCGGGATCGGGTGACCGTGGTGGTCGACCGGGCCCAGCGGCTGGTGCACCTCGATGTACTCGCCGTGCGGCAGGCGCTTGATCACGCCGGTCTCGATGCCGTGCTCCAGCACCGCGCGGTCGCTGCGCTGCAAGCCGAGGCACATCCGGTAGGCGGCGAAGTACGCCAGCGGCGGCGCCACCAGCAGGCCGATCCGGAAGATCCAGGTCGTCGCGTTCAGCGAGATGTCGAACTTCATCGCGATGATGTCGTTCACACAGGCCAGGGTCAGCACCAGGTAGAAGGCGATGGCCATGGCGCCGATGGCGGTCCGCACCGGCACGTCGCGCGGCCGCTGCAGGATGTTGTGGTGGACGTCGTCGCCGGTCAGCTTCTTCTCGATGAACGGGTAGGCGATCAGCACCGTGAACACCAGGCCCATGATCAGCGCCACCCAGAACGCCGCCGGAATCGTGTACCGGCCCAGGTAGAGCTCCCACGGCGGCATCAGGCGGGCCATGCCGTCGGTCCACATCATGTAGAAGTCGGGCTGCGAACCCGCCGACACCTGGGACGGGTTGTACGGGCCCAGGTTCCAGATCGGGTTGATCTGCAACACGCCGCCCATGATCGCCACGATGCCCAGGGTGAACATGAAGAACGAACCCTGGTCGGCGGCGAACACCGGGATGATGCGGGCGCCGACCACGTTCTTCTCGGTGCGGCCCGGCCCGGGGAACTGGGTGTGCTTCTGGTACCACACCAGCGCCACGTGCGCGCCGATCAGCGCCAGGATGATGCCCGGGAACAGCAGCACGTGCGCCACGTACAGCCGCGGGATGATGATCGTGCCCGGGAAGTCGCCGCCGAAGATCAGCCAGTGCGTCCAGGTGCCGATCAACGGAATGCCCATGGTGATACCGCCGAACGCGGCGCGCAGGCCGGTACCGGAGAGCAGGTCGTCCGGCAGCGAGTAGCCGAAGAAGCCCTCGAACATCGCCAGGATCAGCAGCAGCGAGCCGATCACCCAGTTCGCCTCACGCGGCTTGCGGAACGCGCCGGTGAAGAAGATGCGGAACAGGTGGATGATGATCGAGCACGCGAACAGCAGCGCTGCCCAGTGGTGCACCTGCCGCACGAACAGGCCGCCGCGCACCTCGAAGCTGATGTTCAGCGCGGTCTCGTAGGCCCGCGACATGGTCACGCCACGCAGCGGCTGGTAGGCGCCGTTGTACACCACGTCGGTCATCGACGGATCGAAGAACAGCGTCAGGTACACACCCGACAGCAGCAGGATGATGAACGCGTACAGCGCGATCTCACCGAGCAGGAACGACCAGTGGGTCGGGAAGACCTTGTTGATCGACCGCTTGACGAACGCGGCCGCCCGGTAGCGCTCGTCCATCTCGTTGGCCTGTGCGGCCGCTTTGCCAGGACTCATGCCTGTCCCTCGCTAGCGTTCGGGCCAGGCATGTGCCCGGCACGCTGTGCTGATGATTCGCTCGCACGCTCGCTCATGAACGACGCTCCCAGTAGGCCGGGCCGAGGGGCTCGATGAAGTCGTGCGCGGCGACGACGTAGCCCTCGGTGTTGACGGTGATCGGCAGCTGCGGCAGCGCGCGAGCGGCGGGACCGAAGATCGGCTTACCCCACTCCAGCGCCGAGAACTGCGACTGGTGGCACGGGCACAGGATGCGGTTGGTCTGCTGCTCGAACAGCGAGGTCGGGCAGCCCAGGTGGGTGCAGATCTTCGAGAAGGCGAAGTAGTCGCCGTAGTTGAAGCTCTCCTGGCCCTTACGCTTGATCGCCTTCTGCGCGTCCTCGGTGCGGAAGCGGATCAGCATGACCGCGTTGCGGATGCCGCGCAGCGACTGGAGGGTCTCCTCCTCGTTACCGCGCCATTCTTCCTTCCACGGGAAGACCGTCTCCATCGCGCCGGCGTCCAGATCCTCCGCCTTGACCAGCACGATGTCCTCCGGGCGACCGGTGTCCTTGCGCAGGTAGATGGTCTGTCCCGGGTAGTCCGGGGTCCAGCCCGAGACCCACAGCGGCGACTTGTCACGCTGCGCCCACGGATTCTTGATCAGGCCGCCGACGAACACCAGCAGCGCGCCGACGCCCAGCACGCCGACGCCGAGGCCCGCGGTGCGGGTGATCAGCTTGCGGCGGGCCAGCGTCGAGGTCTCCAGCGAGTCCTGCAACTGGGCGACCAGGGTGCGGCGATCGGTCTGCGGGGACGGCCCGTCGTGCCGCTCCTGGATGGAGATCTCCGCGGGGATGAACTTCTTGCGGATCAGCACCATCGCGACGCCGATGGCCAGCACCGACAGGCCCAGCAGCAGGCCGTACAGCGGCGTGGTCAGCGAGTAGATGCCGGCGCCGGACTCGTCGCGGGACTTGTAGCGCCACGGCCAGAAGAGGAAGACACCGATCAGACCGGCCGCCGACAACGCCGAGACCAGGAACCAGAACGCCACCTGGCGCTCGGCGCGCTTCTCGGCGCGGGTGCCGGGCACGGGCCAGCGCGGTTCGCGGTAGACGACGTCGACGCCGTCGAGCTTGGTGCCGAGCGCGACCAGCTCCTCCTGCGACATCGCGTCCAGCTGGTCGTCGGTGGGGTTCAAGTCGCCGTGCCCGCTGGGCCCGCCCATGTCGCCTCGCTCCGTTTCTGTACTCATGGCTGCATCCGTTCGTCATGAACGGGGCGCTGCGTGGTTACGCAAGCCGCCGCCTCCGCGCCTGGTCCGTTCATGACCGCGAACCGATCCACATCGCCGAACCCACCAGCGCCACGATGCCGACGACCCAGATGGCCAGGCCCTCGGTCGCCGGGCCGAGCCCGCCGAGGCCGTAACCGCCCTCGGGGTGCGAGTCCATCCGGTTCTTCAGGTAGGCGATGATGTCGCGCTTCTCCTCCGGCGACAGCTGCCGGTCGGAGAACTTCGGCATGTTCTGCGGGCCGGTGAGCATCGCGTCGTAGATCTGCTGCGCGCTGGCCGACTCGAGCGGCGGCGCGAATTTACCGGAGGACAGCGCGCCGCCCTTACCGGTGAAGTTGTGGCAGGAGGCGCAGTTCATCCGGAACAGTTCGCCACCGCGGCCGAGGTCGGCATTCTTGATCAGCGAGTCCTCCGCGATCGAGCCGTCCGGGTCGCGCACCACCGTGGGGCCGCCGCCGTTGGAGGCGACGAACGCGCTCAGCGCGTCGGTCTGGTGCTCGTCGAACTTCGGCGGCTTGCGGACGATCTGCGAGCTGTTGGCGGCGGCCGGCATGCGGCCGGTGGACACCTGGAAGTAGACGGCGGCCTCGCCGACGCCGATCAGGCTCGGACCACGGTCCTGGATACCCTGCAGGTTGGCGCCGTGGCAGGTGACACACGAGGTGTCGTACAGCTGCTTGCCCTCGCGGATCAGGGCGGCCTGATCCTCGTCGGCGGTGGCGACCTGCGCGTGCGGGGTCAGCGCCGACGCCGCGAAACCGGCTCCGACCAGGCCCATCAGAAGAACCAGGCTACCGGCCAGCTTGCGGCGCAAGCGGCGCTGCTTCCGGGTCTTGGTGGCCTGAGCGCTCGAAACGCCGTCGACCCCGCTGATGGGGTCCGGCGCTGACGGGGGAGATGAACTCATCTGTGTCCCTTTGGAGTAGACGGAACCGACGTGTGCAAAGGCTGGTGTAGTTCTGATCCGGCTCAGCGGACGAAGTAGATCGTGGCGAACAGCCCGATCCACACGATGTCGACGAAGTGCCAGTAGTAGGAGACGACGATCGCCGCGGTGGCCTGCGCGGGGGTGAACTTGCTGACCTTGGTGCGGACCAGCAGGAAGATGAACGCGATGAGACCGCCGATGACGTGCAGACCGTGGAAGCCGGTGGTGATGAAGAACACCGAGCCGTACGAGCTGCTCGAGATCGAGGTGCCCTCGGAGTACAGCGCGTGGTACTCGGTGCCCTGACCGCAGACGAAGAACAACCCCATGAAGAACGTCACCACGTACCAGCGGCGCAGCCCGAACACGTCGCCCTTCTCCGCGGCGAACACACCCATCTGGCAGGTGAAGGAGGAGGCGACCAGCACGGCCGTGACCGGCACGGCGAGCTTCAGGTTCAGCTCGGTCGGTTCCGGCGGCCAGTTACCGTGGGCCTGCGCGCGCGCGACAAAGTACATGGCGAAGAGGCCGGCGAAGAACATCAGCTCGCTCGACAGCCAGATGATGGTTCCGACGCTGACCATGTTGGGCCGGTTCAGCGAATGCACGCGCTGAGTAATGGCCGATCCTGGGGTCCCTACTGCGGTCGTCACGCCGGTAAGTATGACTCGTCGTAGTACGACAGGAGTACCCGGGTGGGAATCTTGACCCCCTCTGTCGGAAAGCGCAGCGTCCCAGCGGCACTCGCAGCACCCCGGCGTGTCCCGATGGTGATGGCTTTCGCCCTGGTAGAGACTCTTTCGCCCGATTCCGCCGACGGTCTCCGAGCGCCGGGGCACACCCGCGCATGTCCGGCCCGGCGCCACCGCCACGACGCCCGCGGACGATGATGACCGCATGGGCGTACGAACGTGGTGGCAGCGGTTTTCGAGCCGGCAACCCGCTCCGGCACTGGACACCCGGCCGGATCTGGTCGTGGTCGCCGCGAGCTTCGACGACGCCGAAGCCTGCTCGACGGCCCTGGCCCGCGGCGTCACCTGGGATCCCGACGCCCCCGTCCTGCTGCGCCACCACCTGCGACTGCCCGCCGACCGGATCGAACAGGTGCTGGCCATCGCCGCCCAGGACGGCTACTCCCCCGCAATCGGCGGCGAGGACCTGCTGTATCTGCAACGCGAACAGCTCCTCGACGCCCTGCACTGCGCCCAGGAACGCGCCCGGATGGCGAGTCTGGCCCAGCGCCACGACGGTGACGCCCTGGGCTGGGAGGCCCTGCAACCGGCTCCGCCGCCGGGCGACAACCCGATCGCCCCGGCACACTAGGCTGCTGGTGCACAGGTTCCCCGGCGTCCCGCCGGTGGCAGCGAAGGAGTAACGGCGATGACCGCGCGCAGCTGGCCCGAGATCCTCGGGTCCCTCACCGATGGTGTCGATCTCACCGCGGACGAGGCTGCCTGGGCCATGGACGAGATCATGTCCGACAACGCCACCTCCGCCCAGATCGCGGCCTTCGGCGTCGCGATCAAGATGAAGGGCCCCACCCCCACCGAACTGGCGGGCCTGGCCACCGGCATGCTGCGGCACGCCACCCGCGTCCCGCTGACCATCCCCGCGATCGACATCGTCGGCACCGGCGGCGACCGCTCCGGTTCGGTGAACATCTCCACGATGTCCTCGGTGGTGGTGGCCGCCACCGGCATCCCCGTGGTCAAACACGGCAACCGCGCCCTGTCCTCGCGCAGCGGCGGCGCGGACGTGCTGGAGGCCCTCGGCGTCCGCATCGCCCTCGGCCCCGAGGCCGTCCTCGAATGCGTCGGCAAAGTCGGCATCGCCTTCTGCTTCGCCCCCCTCTACCACCCGGCGCTGCGCTTCGCCGGCGCCGCCCGCAAGGAGATCGGCATCCCGACGGTCTTCAACGTCCTGGGCCCCCTCACCAACCCCGCCCAGCCGAAGGCGGGCCTGATCGGCTGCGCCTTCCCGGCCCTGCTCCCCGTCATCGCCGGCACCTTCGCCGAACGCGGCGCCAACGCCCTGGTGGTCCGCGGCGACGACGGCCTGGACGAGATCACCACCGCCGACCTCACCCGCGGCTGGCTGGTCACCGGCGGCCGTGCCACCGAGATCACCATCGACCCCACCCGCCTGGGCATCCGCCGCGTCGAGCCCGCGGCCCTGCGCGGCGGCGACGCCGACGCGAACGCCGCCATCGCCCGCGAGATGTTCGCCGGCGCCCCCGGCCCCGTCCGCGACGCCGTCCTCCTGAATTCCGCCGCCGCCATCACGGCCTACGAACTCACCCCCCAGACCGCCGCCACCGACCTCCACACCACCCTCGCCGCCAACCTCACCCGAGCCGCCGCATCCGTCGACTCCGGCGCCGCCACCACCCTCCTCGACCGCTGGGCCACCCTGAGCCACGAACTCGCCACCGACTGAGCCGTATCCGCCTACCGCTCAGTCCGGGATCGCGTCCGTGTGATCGGTTGGGGCGCCGACCAATTCGGCCGCGGTGTCGTGGATCTTCGCGAGTGCCGCCAGGAGGCCGGCGAGTTCCTCCGGGGTGAGGCGCGCGGTGATGCTGTCCTCCAACGCCTTCCGGTCGGCTTCGATCGGATCCTGGAGGGCGCGACCGGCTTCGGTAAGCCACAGGCGGACCAGGCGCAGGTCCTGTTCGTCGCGGCGGCGTTCCAGCAGGCCCGCGGCGGCCATCCGGTTGGCCGCCTTCACCACCGTCGGGGTGGTCACGTTCAGGGCCGCGGCCATCTCCCCCGGGGTGCGGCCGTCGTCGTCCCACAGCGCGGCCAGCACCAGGTTCTGGCCCAGGTGCAGTCCGTGTCGCCGCATATCGCGATCGGCCAAGGCGCGCACCAGTTTCGAGGTGCGGCCGTGCAGGTCCAGGAATTCCGGCACGGGTCTCCTCCGGGGTTGACGGGAAACTCGTTTGCCGTCTAACGTTTTTATCGTTAGACGGCAAACGATCTGGAGGGACAATGATACTGGTCACCGGTGCCACCGGGAATGTCGGCAGTGCGCTGGTGCGCGCACTCGATCGGCGCGGCGTGGAGGTGCGGATACTGGTGCGCGAACCGGCGCGGGCGGCGGATCTACCCGCGCGAGCGCGGCGCGTGGTCGCCGATCTGACCGATCCCGCTACGCTCCCACCGGCTTTCGAGGGCGTCGACGCGGCCTTCCTGATGATTCCCGGGCTGGCGGTGGCGCCGGCCGCCGCGGCGGTGGCCGCGGCACGGCGGGCCGGGGTGCGGCGACTGGTCCTGCTGTCGTCGTTCAACGTGCTCGGGGATCCGATGCCCGCGATGGGCCGCTGGCATCACGAGCGGGAGCGGATCGTCAGGGACAGCGGCATTTCCGCGACGATCCTGCGGCCCGGCGGCTACATGACCAACGCGCTGGAGTGGGTGACCGCGATCCGGGCCGGGCAGCCGGTGCTGGATCCCAGCGGTCCGGGCCGCTACGCCCCGATCGACCCGGCCGATATCGCGGCGGTGGCGGCGCTCGCTCTCACCGAGGACGGGCACGACGGCGCCGAGTACGTCCTCACCGGCGACGAAACCTTCACCGCCGCGGAACAAGTCGCGGTGCTCGCGGCCGCGCTGGGCCGAGTGATCCCGGTGCGCACGGCCGCCACCCCGGAGGAGGCGGTCCGCGCCCGCTACGCCGACGGCGCCCCGCCCGCACTGGCCGAGGCCATCCTCGAGGGCTTCACCCTGATGCGCGCCGACACCACGGGCCTGCGCACCGACACCGTGGCAACCCTGCTCGGCCGCCCGCCGCGCACCTTCGCGGACTGGTGCACCCGCCATGCCGGCCGGTTTCGCTGACCGGCTCCGCGCCTACTGCCCGGCGCTCCGGACCGGACCGCGCCGATCGTCGAGGCAGGCGAAGGCCAGGCCGCCGAGCATGGCGAGGTTCTTCTGGAACTGGATGCGCTCGAATCGCCAGACCTCGGGCTCTCCCTCCTGCCAGAACCCGTGTCCCGCAACGGTGGTCGGGACCATCGAGATCGCCAGCACGGCCGCCGACACCCGCGGGAACAGGCCCAGGGCGAGCAGGAGACCACCCACGGCCTGCACCGCGCCGTTACCGCGGACGATCGACTCGTCGTCCCCCGGCAGCGGCACGAACCGGCGCAGCGCCGCCAGCGTGTCCGCGGCGATCTCGACCCGCTGACCGGGTGCCCGCGCGACCTCCCAGCCGAGTATCGCGTACGTCGATCCCGTGAGGATCCGGGCGGCGGTGCGTAACAGGATCACGGTCGAATTCCCATTTCTTCGGTCGTTCCCGGATGAGCTGCCGCCGGCGACGGGTCCGGTTCGGGTGCGTAGTGGAAGACGCCGGCGGCGACCGCGACGAGCCCGGCGCCGGCGGCGATGGCCGCGGCCGGGGACAGCCGCAGCAGCACGGCGCCGCCGCCCGCGCCGCACAGCATCGCCGCGATCGAGCCCAGCCGGCGGCCCGGTTTGGCGCCGGTGCCGCCACCCAGGACCGAATCCGCCGCCAATCCCGTGATCGTCAGGGTCAGCACCGTCGTGGTGAGGTCGGGGGGCGCGAGCCTGCGCACGGTGGCGTTCTGCAATCCGAAGCACACGGCCAGCACCACGAGCAGCCCGTAGGTCCCCGGCCTGGATCCGCCGAGCACGCCGGCGCCGGTGAGCACGGCCGCGACCGCCATCACGACGGCTTGCAGGCCGAAAACTCCGGTGAGCCAGCGGCGGGGGCGGTCGTGCAGGTGACTGCCCGCACGACCGCCCAGCAGGGAACCGGCCAGAAAACCGGCGATGGCGACCAGCGAGGCGGCGGCCGACAGCCCGGACCCGGGGTCCAGACCGAACCCCAGGAAGACGATGTTGCCGGTCATGTTCGCGACGAACACATGTCCGAGCGCGAGATAACTGACGGCATCGACCGATCCGGTGGCCACGGTCAGCAGCAACAGCGCTGCCACGGCCCATCGACGTGCGACCGGCAGTCCGGGTGCGGCCATCGGTTCGCCCTTCCTCTCTGTGTCAGGCCGGCGCGGCGTCCGGTTGCACCGCGGCCGCCGGGGACACCCGTGCCCGATTGATCGCGAAATAGCTGTAGCCGATGCCCACTACGAGCAGCACCGCCAAGGCCAGGGTGGTTCCGTAGTTGCCGAGGTCGAGACCGCCCTTGGCATGAGATTTCGAGAAGAAGTTTCCCATGGTGGTGCCGAGCGGGCGAGTGAGCACGAACCCCAGCCAGAACAGCAGGACTCCGGAGATCCTGGTCGTGTAGTGCGCGATCATGATCACCACCATGATCGCGGCGATGAGCGCGCCGCTCGGCCAGAAGCCCAGGTGTAGGCCGTCGGCGAGATAGTCGCCGAGGGCGGTGCCGAGGGTGTTGGACATCAGGATCGCGCCCCAGTACAGCAACTCGGCGCGCCGGGTGGTGATCTGCTGGACGTCGAAACTCAGCCCGGTGCTCCGCCAGATCAGGAAGACCAGGATCAGGCCCGCGCCCATGACGGTCATGCCCCACTCGTAGCCCAGGCCGCTCTTGGTGCTGATGCTGGAACCAGGCCCGCGGTCGATGAAGTCGGCCAGGGTGGTGCCCATACTGGTCGTGGCCACGATCGCCGCCCAGTACAGCGCGGGATGGAATCGGCGCACCCCCAGCTGAGCGGCGAGGCAGACGGCCAGGATCACGAAGAACAACACCGTCGACATGGCGTAGCCGAGATTCAGCGACAGCGACAGCGAATCCCCGCCGGTCTCGCCGAAGGTGGTGGCGGCGATCTTCATCGCCCAGAACAGCGCGGTGACCTGCGGAAGCTTGTAATCGGAGAGCAAACTGCGGACGGATGTGTTCACTGGCTCGTACTTTCTGTCTGGCCGCCCCACCAACTGCCGGTCGAACTCACGCCGTATCGGCGCGCCAAGTCCTCGGCCTTGTCGAGGTCGTAGCTGATCCCGTAGCGGGCGCCCAGCGCGTGGATCACGTCCTGGCCGGTCTCACCCGCCTCGGTGAGTTCACCGAATCGGAGGAAGTAGCACTCGAATTCGCCACCGGGGTTGCTGATCTCGATCATCCGCGCGGGCGTGCCGGTGGCATTCCACAGCGCGTGGCGCACCCCGCGCGGGCGGAAGATGCAACTGCCGGTCGGGGCGACGAACTCCTCGTCCCCCACCAGGAAACCCAGCTCACCTTCCACGACATAGCTGACCTGGTCCTGAGCGGTGTGCGTGTGCGGCGCCACCATGACGCCGGGGCCCACCGGCTGTTCGTGCATCGTGTAGGCGCCGCCGGTCCATTCGGCGGACACCTTGTACACCACCGACATCGATCCGGTGCGGATCGCCCGGCCCGCTCCGGGCGGCAGGAAGGCGACGGTGTCGCGCAGGGTCGACGGCACGGATTCGGGTACGGTGTCCGGCGCCGTGGTCACAGCAGACCACGGATGCTGCCGCCATCCACTCCCCAGATCGTGCCGGTGACGAAGGACGCCGCGTCGGAGGCGAGGAACGTGATGACCCGGGCGATCTCCTCGGGCCGGCCCATCCGACCGGCCGGAATCTGCCGCTGCGAGAGTTCGTGTTCCACTGCGGCTTTCGCGTCCCGGCCGTGCAGATTGCCGAGGGTGTCGGCGAATCCGCCCGGTCGTGTCCACAACGGCGTCCACACCGGGCCCGGCGCCACCGCGTTGACCCGCACGGCCGGGCCCTCGGCCAGCGCCAGGGATTTGGTGACCGACAGCAGCCCCACCTTGGACACCTGGTAGTCCATCGGCGCGGCCTCGGGCTGGCGGGCCAGATCGGAGGAGTTGCTCACGATGCTGCCGCTGCCACGTGATCGCATCTGCGGCAACACGTATCGGATCGCCCGCAGCGCCGAGAACAGATTGATCTGCAACGTCGCCGCCCAGTCGTCGTCGGTGAGTTCGTCGAACGACCGTGCGAAACACCGGCCGACGTTGTTCACCAGCGCGTCGACCCGGCCGTCGTGGGGCCGCAGCGCGGCCTCGAGCCCCTCGGAAACCCCGTCGGCGGTGGACAGGTCGGCCACGGCGGTGGATACCTCCGCGCCGAGTTCCGCGACCTGCTCCGCGGTCGTCTTCAGTTCCGTCTCGTCCACGTCGATCAGCGCCAATCGTGCGCCCTCCCGGGCGAATTCGAGCGCCGTGGCCCGGCCGATCCCGCTCGCCGCGCCGGTCACGACGACGACGCGGCCTTCCAGCTCCAGGTTCATCCGACGGCAACTTCCGTGGCGATCAGCCGAAGTTCTTCGCCCGCAGCGGTATTGGTGATCCGCCGGTCGGTTCCGGCCGGTACCGCCACGCACAGTCCCGGACCGCCGGTGTAGGTCTCGCCCTCGACGGTGATCGCGGCGCTGCCGTCGAGGACGAGGACCACCTCACACGTCTCGGGCAGCGCGTAGTCCCCCAGCGTGCCGTGCGGTTCGAGCAGGATCTCGCTGAACGCCTGCCAGGGCCCGGTGAACAGACCGGCCAGCGCGACGGACGACACCCGGACCGGCTGCGGCGAGCCGCGGAAACCGTCGACCGGCGCCATCCCGTCGGCCATCCGCACGAACACCGGCTCGAGTTCCCGTGCGTCACCGGGGTAGACCTCGGTGACGAAGAAGACCATGTCCTGCTCGCCGTGGTTGTCGATGGCGTGCCGGGTCCCGATCGGCGTGGTGATGAGATCTCCGGCCCGCACCTGGTGTGTGCGGCCGTTCACCCGCATCGTGGCCGCACCGGACACGATGTAGTAGATCTCCTCGGTCCGGCTGTGCACATGCTCCCCCACCCCGGCTCCCGGCAGGAGCGTGACGTGCTCGACGGTGTTCCATTCACCCTGCAGATGCGCGCCGTAGGCGAGTTGCTTCCAGCGGGCCGTGCCGGTGCCACCGATCTGCCTGATGGTGGTCGCCGGACCGCTGGTGTCGTTGACGATCGGCCCGTATCCGCGGTATTCCACCGGCGGCTCGGCGGTGATCTGCTCTGTCATGGTCGGCACTTCCCGCTAGGCGGCGACCGTCGTCCCGGACGACGGTTCCGGAAGGTAACTGTTGATGGCGGACCGCAGGATGTCCTCGTCCACTTGCGTGATGATGTTGTCGCCGACCCAGTGCGGGCGGCCGAGCCCTTCCAGCACGATCATGTCGGCGGCGCCCGGCCGGGCCGGGACGTAACCGCGCTTGTTGTCCCGCCGGACCACCGCCAGGATCTCGTCGACCGTCAGCTGCCCCGGTAGCGCGACGGGAGAGCCGTTGCGCTCCAACAGGATCCGGTGCGCCTCCGCATCGCTCTCGTCCATCAGGCCGAGCAGGCACGACACGCGCGCCGCGACGAGCATGCCGACGCCGATCGCATGGCCGTGCCGCAATTGCCCGCCGGTGAGCAGTTCGGCCGCGTGCCCGACGGTGTGCCCGTACTCGAGGACCAGCGCCTCACGTTTCTCCCGATGGTCCAGGCGCATCACGCTGATCTTGGCGGTCACGCACAGATCGATGAATTCGGAAATGGTCCGCATGTCGTACACGGCGTCCGGCCGCAATTTCGCGGCAACCTCGTCGTACCGGTCGGGACAGATTCCCAGCACGTTCTTGATGGTCTCGCAGAGTGCGGACCGGATCTCCTCCGGCGGCAGCGTCGAAAGGAAATCCAGATTGTTCCACACCAGTACCGGCGTGTAGAAGGTGCCCAGATGGTTCTTGCCGATCCGCGAGTTGACCGCCTGTTTCAGCGAGAGCACCGAATCCGACATGCCGAGCAGTGTGGTCGGCAGGTGGACCAGCCGAATTCCGCGGAATATCAGCGCGGCCAGCAGACCCGCGACATTGCCGGCGAGCCCGCCGCCCAGGGCGACGATCACTGTGTTGCGGGTGGCCCCCGCGCCGATGACCTGCTCGGCCAGCCGGTCCAGCGTCTCGACGTTCTTGGCCTTCTCCGAGTTCGGCACGGTGAACACTGCCGTGGCCGCGACCGCGGCGAGGCAGGTCTCGGCCGCCGCGACGAGGTCCGCCGGCACCCCTTCGTCGGTCACCACGGCGAACCGGTCGGCGTCGAGTTCGGTCATTCGACGGGCGAATTCGTCCCAGGACCGATCACCGGATTGCACATGGAATGGATAGCGGATATCTCCGAACTGTACTTCGCGTTCGAAGGCGATGGCGGACATGCCCGTTCGCTCCTGTCAATTCGATGAATTGCACGGAAAACAACTCAGCCGTGCCTCGTCGCAGACTGTTCGAGCAGACTTCGCGACGCATTACCGGCCGGCCGTGGCGATTCGCCGCTACCTCTACTACAAGCACAGACAGTACACCGGACCGACCCGTCTGTTAATTACCGAACAATGAACAGCCTGCAACGTGCGCCGCCGGTACGGCGACATCCACGAAAATCATACGAAAATGCTACCGACATTCTCCGCACCCGGAACCGGAAGACCTCCGATGTCTACGGAAAACGCACTACTTCCTAAATGTCTGAAATGTGAAGTTCTATTTCCGGGTCGCCCGGACCGAGCAGTCCGTACCAACGAGTTGGAATCCGTTCCGTACGGAGATGATCGTCGGCGGGACAGACCTTGTGCGGAAGCGGTTTTCCACCGTACGACGCCCGGACGTGAAAACTGCTGAATGCAGCCTTCTGATCGGATAATTCGGCGTATCGCCTGTCAATCCCGATATACGACTGCCGAATTCGGCGGCGACGGCGCGGCCCTGCCCGTCCGGTCCGCAACGTCCGGACCCGAGCGGGCAGCGGCAGGGCGGACCCGGGCGGCCGGCGTGCGCGGAAAGGTGCGGCCGTGGCGCGGGGCCGAGGCACAGAGAAGACGAAAAATCCGGCCGCCCAAGCATTCTCGGGGGCCGGACTCGATTCGTCGGCGGCGCGGTCGCGGCGGCGGGCAGGATCCGCCCGCCGCCGCCACCGGCTCAGCTCAGCAGCCGGGCGATGCCCTCGGCGACGCAGGCGGGCTTCTCGGCGCCCTCCAGTTCGATGGTGATCCCACGGATCGCCTCGATCCCGCCGGGTATGTCCTTCACCGCGACCAGCGTGACCCGGGCCCGGATGCGGCTGTCGACCGGGACCGGGGTGATGAAGCGAACCTTGTTGAGGCCGTAGTTGATTCCCATCTTCACCCCGCCGACCGTCACCGCCTGGTTCACCAGCGGAACCGACAGCGACAGCGTCAGGAAGCCGTGGGCGATCGGGCGGCCGAACGGGCCCGCCGCCGCCTGCTCCGGGTCGACGTGGATCCACTGGTGGTCGCCGGTGGCATCGGCGAAGGTATCGATGCGGGCCTGGTCGACGGTCAGCCATTCGCTGACCCCGATCTCGGTGCCGACCGCCGCCCGGAAAGCGTCGAAGTCCGGGAAATCCGTCACAGGAATCGCTCCTTCAGTTCACGTTTGAGCACCTTGTGGGTGGGGCCCAGCGGCAGTTCGTCCAGGAACTCGACCCGCCGCGGATAT
Source organism: Nocardia sp. alder85J (assembly GCF_020176955.2). Taxonomy (GTDB): domain Bacteria; phylum Actinomycetota; class Actinomycetes; order Mycobacteriales; family Mycobacteriaceae; genus Nocardia. The sequence goes on along the minus strand of NZ_JAIUCZ020000016.1, from coordinate 117,605 downwards.
TTGTACCGGGCGACGTGCTCCTTGGCGAAGTCGATGATCTCCGCGGCGGCGACCTCGCCGTCGGGGACGACGACGGCCACCACCTCCTCACCGTATTTCTCGTCGGGCACACCGATCACGGCGACCTGCGCGATCCTCGGATGACGCAGCAGCGCGGCCTCGACCTCGGTCGGGTACACGTTGAACCCGCCGCGGATGATCATCTCCTTGATCCGGTCGACGATCGTCAGGAAGCCGTCGGCGTCCACGACCCCGAGGTCACCGGTGCGGAACCAGCCGTCCACCACGGCGGTCGCGGTGGCCTCCGGATTGCCGATGTACTTCTCGAAGACGTTGTGCCCGCGCACCACCACCTCGCCGACCTCGCCCTGCGGCAGGAAGACGATCTCCTCCCGCACGGTGGGGTCGGCGATCTCGACGTTCACGCCCCACACCGGCTGCCCCACGGTGTGGGGTTTGATGCCCAGCAGCGGCTGGTTCACGGTCACCGTCGGCGAGGTCTCCGACAGGCCGTAACCCTCCAGCACCGGCGCGCCGTACGCGGCCTGGAACTCCTCCAGCACCGACGGCGGCAGCGACGCGCCGCCGGAGATGCAGAAACGCAGCTCCGGCAGCCGCTGGGCCTCCTGCGCCGCCTTGATCAACTCGACGAACATGGTCGGCACGCCGTGGAAGATGTTCACGCCCTCGGCCAGCATGAGTTCGACGGCGGCCGCGGCGCCGAACCGCGGCAGCAGCACCAGCGCGGCCCCGACCCGCCACTGCGAGTTCAGCGACACCGTCTGCCCGAACACGTGGAACAGCGGCAGCGCCCCCAGCGCGATATCGCCCGCGCTGACCTGGTTGGCGTCGTAGGTGTTGACCGTGGCGCACATGACCATGTTGAGGTGGGTCAGCTCGGCGCCCTTGGGCCGGCCGGTGGTGCCGCTGGTGTAGAAGATCACCGCCGGATCCAGCGGGCCGCGGGTCACGAAGGTGGGGATCGGCTCGGCGGCGACCAGGCTCTTCGGGTCGATGCTGGGGATGCCGGCCCGCGCGGCCGCGGCGTCGCCCACCGGCGCCACCGTCGGGTGCGCCAGCAGCAGTGCGGCGCCGCTGTCGCGCAGCACGTGTTCCACCTCGTCGGCGGACAGCAGCAGGTGCACCGGCACCACGACGCCGCCCGCGGCCAGGATCGCGTAGTAGGCGCGCGGGAAGTCCGCGACGTTCGGGCACATGAGCGCCACCCGGTCACCGGGCCGCACCCCGCGCTCGATCAGCGCCGCCGCCTGTTCCCGCACCTGCCGCCACATCTGCGCGAAGGTGATCCGCTGCTCGCCCTCGACCAGGGCCAGCCGATCGGGCACCCGCCAGGCGGGTTCGGCGAGAATGCTCGCCACCGACAACGTCGCTGTCATCGAATGCGCCTTCCTGCCGGTCGAATTCGGCCTACAGCCCCATGTCCTTGGCGATGATCGTCTTCATGATCTCGTTGGTGCCGCCGTAGATCCGGTTCACCCGGTTGTCGGCGTACAGCCGCGCGATCGGATATTCGTTGATGAAGCCGTAGCCGCCGTGCAGTTGCAGGCAGCGGTCGATCACGCGGGCGGCGACCTCGGTGCAGAACAGCTTCGCCGACGCGGCGTCGGCCGGGGTCAGGGTGCCGGCGTCGAGCGCCTCGATGCCGCGGTCGCAGACCGCCTCGGCGGCGTCGACCTCGGCCCGACAGGCGGCCAGCTCGAACTTGGTGTTCTGGAAGCTGGCGACCGGCTTGCCGAACACGTTGCGCTGCTGCGTGTACTCCTTGGCGAACCGGATCGCGGCCGCGGCCTGCGCGTAGGCGCCGACCGCGATCGACAGCCGCTCCTGCGGGAGGTTCTGGCCCAGGTAGGAGAAGCCGCGGTGCTCCTCGCCGAGCAGGTCCTCGACCGGCACCTTCACATCGGTGAAGGACAGTTCGGCGGTGTCGGAGGTGCGCAGGCCCAGCTTGTCCAGCTTGCGGCCGACGCTGTACCCCTCCGACGCGGTGTCCACGACCAGCAGCGAGATGCCGAAGCGGCGGTCGTCCTCGCGCGGCGCGGCCGTGCGGGCGCAGACGATCACCCGGTCGGCCAGCACGCCACCGGTGATGAAGGTCTTGGCGCCGTTGAGCACGTAGTGGGTGCCGTCCTCGGACAGCTTCGCGGTGGTCTTCATCCCCGCCAGGTCGGAGCCGGTGCCGGGCTCGGTCATCGCGATGGCGAACATGATCTCGCCCGCGGCGAAACCGGGCAACCAGCGCTGCTTCTGCTCCACGGTGGCGAGCTTCTTCAGGTAGGGCAGGCAGAGGCCGACGTGCACACCGGATCCGCCGACCGACACGCCGGCGCGGTGCACCTCCTCCATCAGGATGGCCTCGAACTTGAACGAATCGACGCCTGCGCCGCCGTACTCCTCCGGCACCTCGATACCGAAGACGCCCAGCTCACCCAGCTTGTAGTAGAACTCGCGCGGGACGATCCCGGCGGCGTACCACTGCTCGTGGTACGGCAGCACCTCGGCCTCGATGAACGCCCGGATGGTCTTGCGGAAGGCTTCGTGATCGTCGTTGTAGAGGGTGCGCTGCACGGGGTGACTCCTGGAGAGGGATACGGATCGGTACCGCATCGTCGCGGTGGGATTCGGGGCGGCGGTCAGCCGAGCGTGCTGCCGCCGTCGACGTAGAGGGTCTGGCCCGTCACGAACGACGCCTGGTCGGACACCAGGAAGGCGACCACGTTGGCGATGTCCTCCGGCTTGCCGACCCGGCGGACCGGCGTGGCGGCGGCGGCGTGCTCGGCCATCTGCTCGAGGGTGACGCCCACCCGGGCGGCGGTGGCGGCGGTCATCTCGGTGACGATGAAGCCGGGCGCGACGGCGTTGACATTGATGCCGTAGGGCCCCAGCTCGATCGCGAGTGTGCGGGTCAGACCCTGGACACCGGCCTTGGCGGCGGAATAGTTGGCCTGACCGCGGTTGCCGAGGGCGGACACGCTGGAGGTGTTGACGATCTTGCCGTACTTCCGCGGGACCATGTGCCGCTGCGCGGCCCTGCTGCACAGGAAGGCGCCGCGCAGGTGCACCGACATCACGGTGTCCCAGTCGTCGAGCGTCATCTTGTAGAGCATGTTGTCGCGGATGACGCCGGCGTTGTTGACCAGGATGTCCAGCGAACCCAGTTCGGCGGCGACATGATCGACCGCGTCGTTCACCTGGGCCTCGTCGGTCACGTTGCAGGCCACCGGGATCGCGATGCCACCGGCGGCGGCGATGCGGTCCGCGGTCTCCTTGCAGGCGCTCTCGTCGAGGTCGGCGATCGCGACGGCGATGCCGTCGGCGGCCAGCCGGGCGGCGGTGCCGGCGCCGATGCCGCGGGCGGCTCCGGTGACGAGGGCCACCCTGCGCATGTCACTCATGGATTCTCCTGACGCCGGGACGGGCCCCGGCGCAGGCGTCCACGCCGGTGCGCGCCGCCGAGCCCGAGGTCCGTCTTCTAACCAAACGTTGTTAGGTTACCTTCGAACGATATCCTAACAACGTTCGTTTATTCAAGGCATCGGGGTGGTCGGTGATAGGTTCGACACCCGTTCGACCTCTGGAGGAGGTGCACCATGGCCAGGCCCCGCGTGCCGTTGCTCAGTCGCGAGCGCATTCGCGACGCGGCGCTGGAGTTGATCGATCGCGACGGGCTCCCGGAGCTGTCCATGCGCAAGCTCGCCACCGAACTCGGCGTCTCCGCCGCCTCGCTGTACGGGCACTACCCCACCAAGGACGACCTGCTCGACGACATCGCCCGCGCGGTGATCGAGCGGGTGGACACCTCCGCCTTCGAGACCGCGCCCTGGCAGCAGGGGCTCACCGCCTGGGCCCGCTCGTACTGGTCGGCGCTGGTCGCGCACCCCAACTTCGTGCCCTATCTGGCCACCGGGCCGGGCCGCAGCGACGCCGGGCTGCGCATGGCCGATGCCGTGCACGGCGGCCTGGTCCGGGCCGGCTGGCCGCCGCGGGACGCCACCATGATCGGCGCCTCCACCCGCTACCTGGTGCTGGGTTCCACGATCGGCTCGTTCTCCCGCGGCTTCGTCGACGACGTGCAGGTGTACCGGGACCGCTACCCGCACCTCGAACAGGCCCACCTGCTGCGCGCCAAGGCCGACGAGATCGACACGCAGAGTTTCGAATTGGCCTTGCAGGCGTTCGTGGACGGGCTGGTGGTGCGGTACACCGCGATCCAGGGCCGCCGGGCCGCCCGGCGTCGCCGCCCCTGAGCCGCGCCTGCGGCAACCCGCCGCACGCAGCAGATCCGCGGCTCCACCGGAGCCGCGGATCATGTTGTACCGCATCAGATTCGGCCCACCGGCCGGGATCAGGCCGGGAAGCTCTCCCGCACCTGCGCCTCGGTGAGACCGTAATCCGCCAGGGTGTAGCGGTGATCCGGCTTGCGGTCGCCGATGCGGCTCTCCTCGTCCAGCGCGGACATCGCGGTCCGCGCGGCCTCGGTGAACGTCAGGCCGAAGGCATCGTAGATCCGCCCCACCGTGCCCAGCGGATCCGCCCGCAGTTCCGCGAAATCGATGTCCACGAACTGCGCCGGGTTGTAAAGGCTTCGCGCGGAGGTGAATTCGCGCAGCCCGCGCGACCACAACTCCAGCTGACTCGCGCCGATGCAGGCCCCGGTGAAGGTGTTCGACCAGCCACGGGTGGCGTGGTCGGACAGGCTGCACGACGAGGCCATCACGGTCACCGGATCCCGGTGCGTCTGCACGATCAGCGCGTCCGGGTAGGCGGCCATCAGGGCATCGAGGGCGAACAGGTGGCTGGGATTCTTCAGGATCCAGCGCCGGGAGTCGTGCAGTCCGATCAGTTGCAGGTTCTTCCGGTGCCGGACATAGGCATTCGTCCAATCCTGCCGTTGCAGCCACTGCGAATAGCCGGGCAGATAGGCCAGCGATTCGTAGGCCACGGATTTCACCGTCTGCCGCAGCAGCTGCCAGCACTCCTCGACATCGGCGGCGCTCATGTAGTGCACGCCCATGAATTCCGGATTCTCCACGTGATGCTGCGCGAATCCCGCCTCGAGCCGCCGGTAGACCGGGTTCTCCGGCCAGCTCTCCCGGGGCGGTCGCGGCTGCGGGAATTCCGCGAGCCACAGTTCCAGCGCCTGGTGGCCGGGATCGGCGGCCAGCAGCCGGTGCAGTGCCGTGGTGCCGGTGCGCGGCAGTCCGGTCACGAAGATCGGCCGCTGTACCAGGGTGTCGGCGTAGTCCGGATTCGCCCGCCAGGCCGCCTCGCTCAGCGCGCGGGCCACCAGCGCGCCGCGCAGGAAATAGCGATTCATCTTGCTGCCGAGTTCGGTGAGATCCGCGTCGCGGCGAAAGGACTCCAGCAGGACGCCGAGCGCCTCGGTGTAGTCGTCGATGCCGAAATCCTCGAGACCGCAGACCTTCGTCGCCGAGAAGTGCAGGTCCTCGACGGTGCCGACATCGGTACGGGGGGTCGTCATGTGTTCTCCTGGTGCCCGGTCAGACGTGGTACTCGCCGCAGTTGACATCGAGGGTCTGGCCGGTGATCGCGCTGGCCCAGTCGGAGGCGAGAAAGACCACGGCACGGGCGATCTCGTCCGGCTCGGGCAGCCGCTTCAGATCCGAGCGGCCGGCGGTCTGCTCGTACACCTGCTCGGCGGTGATGCCGTACTTCTTCGCCACCTCACCGAAGTACCACTTCAGCTGGTCGTCCCAGATGTAGCCGGGGGCCACGCTGTTGATGCGGATCCCCTTGCCGCCCAACTCCGTTGCCAGCGTCTGCGACATCGCCAGCAGCGCCGCCTTGGACAGTTTGTAACTGCCGTACCGCGGCTCGGAGTGCCGGATCACCATCGAATTGATCATCACCACCGACCCGCGGCTGTCCGCCAGCGCCGGGGTGAACGCCTTGGTCATCCGCAGCCCGCCCAGCACGGTCAGATCCAGGCTGTCGCGGATCTGCTGGAAGTCGGTGCGCTCCAGCGACTTCATCGACGGCACCGCGAAGGCGTTGTTCACCAGCGCGTCCACCCGGCCGAAGCTGTCGACGGTGCGATCCACCAGATTGGCCACCGCCGTGTCGTCGGTGATGTCGGTCGGCACCACCAGCGTCTCGGCGGGGGCGAGCGTGGCCGCCACCTCCCGCAACCGCGATTCGGTGCGGGCCGCCAGCACCACCTTCGCCCCGGCCTCCGCCGCCGCCCGGCACACCGAACGGCCGAGCCCCGGCCCGACCCCGCTGACGACGACCACCTTGTCGTCCAACATCGCTTTCAATGGAGCATCCTCTCCGCGAATCCGCGCTGCCGCTGCGCGATTCGCGCCCGCCAGCCGTCCTCGTCGATTCGATTGGTGTCGTGGAAGGGCAGTTGCGCCGCCACGTCCTCGATTCCGACCAGCGCGATCGTCGGGCCCTCGGCGGGCATGATCGGCCGGTGCGTGCGCTGCCAGCGGAACTGCATGATGCCGCGGCGGCGGCCGGTGGTCTCCACCCAGTTGGCGATGCCCGGATCGCGGGCCGAGATCACCAGCCGGATCATGCCGTCCGGATCCACCTGGGCCTGGGTGCTGTTCAGGCTGGTCTGATGGTTCACGTAGTCCAGCGAGATGTACCAGCGGCTGCCCAGCTGGAAACCCTGATAGGGCACATCGGATTTCGGTACGGTGACGACCAGCGCCTGATCCTCCTTCAGGTCGAAGTGACCGACCGAGGAGTACTGGGTGGACAGTCCGCCCGGGGTGAGCCGGGGCTCGGTGAGGGTGTTCACCGGCAGGTCCAGATAGAACCACTTCGGGAAGTTGAACCAGGTGTTGATGCGCTGCACCAGCATCCGTCCCGCCACCTGATACCGCCTGCGCAACACCGCGAGTCCCGGCTCGGCGGGCGCGGTGCCGGCGGTGTCCACCCGCTCGATCCGGATGGTGCCCTTGCGCTCGGTATTCCAGTCGCCGTATACCTCACGCACGGCCAGCATCGAGGCACCCTCGCCCAGCACGAAGTAGTTCGGCCCCGGATCGTCCTGCGGCGGCCCGAACCGCAGCTGATAGCTGCCGTCCGCGCCGATCTCCAGCCGCCGGTCATCGAAGGCGTCGTCACCGCCGGGCACATTGGTGGCGGTGTAATCCCCCTTGAGCACCTGGAAGCTGAGATCCACGGTGCTGCCCCGGGTCCCGGTCACCAGATACTCCGCCCCCGATTCGACGGCGGCGTGATAGTAGAGCGTATCCGGGTTGTCCAGGGCCATCTTGGTGGTCGGCCCGGTCGAGGACACGAACGACGGATGGCTGGTGCCGCGCACCCGGGCCAGTTGCAGACAGGCCGCGATGCTCCCGGCCAGATAGTCGTAACCCTCCGCCAGATCGTGCTCGTCGGTCACGAAATCGGCTGCGGCGATCAGCTTCTCGGCCGCGGCCACGGCCGCCAGGAACGGCTCGGTCAAGGGCGGCCCCGCCTCGATCGCAGTGCGAGGCCCCGCCTCGGCAGCACTGCGAGGCCCCGCCTCGGCAGCACTGCGAGGCCCCGCCTCGGCAGCACTGCGAGGCCCCGCCTCGGTGGTCACCGGTTGATCCATGAATTGTCCTCCTACGCTGGATGAACGATGGGGTGGAACACGGTCGTGGCACTACCTGCGGCGGCAACCGATCGGGGTACCGCCGCCGCATCCGGTCGTGCCGCAACCGGCGGGAGTACCGCCGCCGCGCCCGGTCGTGCCGCATGCGGCCGGAGTACCGCTGCGACAACCGGGTACAGCGCCGTGCGGCTGCCGGGCGGGCTGGTGTGGCGGGCAGTAGGCGGTGGTGCCATGGCGATCACAGGCGCAGCTCGGCGCGAATGTGCGCGGCGATCCGGGCCGGATCGCCGTCGTCGGGGGTGACGATCAGCTCCGGCTGTTCGGGCCGCTCGTAGGGCGAGTCGATGCCGGTGAAGTTCCGCACTTCCCCCGCGCGGGCACGGGCGTAGAGCCCCTTCGGATCCCGGCTCTCGCACACCCCCAGTGGGGTGTCGACGAACACCTCACCGAACGGTAGGCCCTTGTCCGCGTGTACCTGCCGCGCCTGCGCCCGTTGCGCCGCGAACGGACTGATCAGCGAGACGATCGCGATCACACCGGCATCGGCGAACAAGGCCGCCACCTCCGCCACCCGCCGGATGTTCTCGCGGCGGTCGTCGTCGCCGAAGCCGAGATCGGCGTTCAGCCCGTGCCGCAGATTGTCCCCGTCCAGCAGGTACGCCGGTCGGCCCGCTGCCACCAGTTGCCGTTCCAATTCCACGGCGATGGTGGACTTCCCGGAGGCCGACAGACCGGTCAGCCACACCGTGGCCCCGGCGTGCGGGCGCTCGTCCCGGCCGACCGCCGAACCGTGCCACACCACGTCCCCGGATCCGGGCCCGCGCAACCCGGTGTCGCGGGCGAGAATCATCCCCGCCGCCACCGTCTGATTCGTGGTCTCGTCGATCAGGATGAAACTGCCGGTGCGGCGATTGTCGCGGTAGGCGTCGAACATCAACGGCTGCCGCGCGTGCAGGCTCAACCGCGCGATGTCGTTGAGCGCCAAACTTTCCGCGCCCTCGATCCGGTGCAGGGTGTTCACGTCGAGCCGGTAGTCCAGCCCGGTGACCCGCACCCGCGTGCTCTGTCCTACGGTCCGCACGGCGTATTCACCACCGGGTCGCAGCACGGTGGAATCGGAGAACCAGCACACCATCGCGTCCAGATCCCGATCCAGATGCGGCCGGTTGCCCGGCCGGGCGATCATGTCCCCGCGCCCCACATCGATGTCGTCGGCCAGGGTCAGCGCGACCGCCATATCGGTGAACGCCTCCGTCACCGGCGCCCCACCGGGCCCCCAGATCCGCTCCACCCGGGTCGCCTTCCCGGACGGCAACAGCACCACCTCGTCACCGGGCTTGAAGATCCCGCCCGCCACCGTCCCCGCATAACTCCGTTGCGCCGCAGCGGTATCGACGGAAGTCGCGACGGCGTGAGCCGATGCCACCGCGCCGCCACCCACCCGCGCGGCCGTCGTGTGCGCCCCCAGATCCGGCGCGTGCCGGATCACGTACTGCACCGGCAGCCGCGCATCGATCAGGTTGCGGTCCGAGGCGATGTGCACATCCTCCAGATGCCGCAGCAACGGCGCCCCCGCGAACCACGGCATGTGCGCCGACGGCTCGACCACGTTGTCGCCGAGCAGCGCCGACACCGGGACGAAGCTCAGATCACCCACGGTCAGCTTCGCCGCGAAATCCGCGAACTCGGAACGGATCTCGGCGAAGCGCGCCTCCGACCAGCCCACCAGATCCATCTTGTTCACACACACCACCAGATGTGGCACCCCGAGCAGCGCCGCCAGGAAGGCGTGCCGCCGGGTCTGCTCCACCACACCCTTGCGGGCGTCGATCAGGATCAGCGCCAGATCGGCGGTGGACGCGCCGGTCACCATGTTCCGGGTGTACTGCACATGCCCCGGGGTGTCGGCGATGACGAATTTCCTTCGCGGCGTGACGAAGTAGCGGTGGGCCACGTCGATGGTGATGCCCTGCTCACGTTCCGCGCGCAGCCCGTCGGTGACCAGCGCCAGATCCGTGGCCGGATCCCCGCGTTGCGCGCTGGCCCGCTCGATGGCCTCCAGCTGATCGGTGAACAGATTCTTCGAGTCGTACAGCAGCCGGCCGATCAGTGTGGACTTGCCGTCGTCGACACTGCCGGCGGTGGCCAGCCGTAACAGATTGCGGCTCATCAGAAGTAGCCTTCCCGCTTGCGATCCTCCATGCCGGAGTCCGAGATCCGATCGTCGGCGCGGGTCGCCCCGCGCTCGGTCAGCCGGGTGACCGCGGTCTCGGCGATCACCTCGGCCGGGGTGGCGGCCCCGCTCTCCACACAGCCGGTGCAGGTGGCGTCGCCGACGGTGCGGAACCGGACCGTGGTCTCGCGCACCGTCTCGTCCGCCCGGGTGGCCAGGAATCGGTTGACCGCCAGCAACATTCCGTCCCGCTCGAACACCGGCCGCCGGTGCGCGTAGTACAGCGCGGGCAGTTCCACCCCCGCCCGGTCGATGTACTCCCAGATGTCGAGCTCGGTCCAGTTCGACAGCGGGAACACCCGGATGTGTTCGCCCGCACGGTGTCTGCCGTTGTAGAGATTCCAGATCTCCGGCCGCTGCGCGCGCGGCTCCCAGGCGCCGTACTCGTCGCGGAAGCTGAACACCCGCTCCTTGGCGCGCGCCTTCTCCTCGTCGCGGCGGGCGCCGCCGAACACCGCGTCGAACCGCCCCTCGCCGATGGCCCGCAGCAAGGTGGTGGTCTGCAACCGATTCCGAGTCTCCCCCGGCCGCTCCGTCGCCCGCCCGGCGTCGATGTCGTCCTGCACCCGGGCCACCAGCAACCGCGCCCCGAGTCGCGCGGCGGTCCGATCCCGGAACTCGATCACCTCGTCGAAGTTGTGCCCGGTGTCGACATGCAGCAGCGGAAACGGCAGCGGCGCGGGCCAGAACGCCCGGCACGCCAGTTCCAGCATCACCGCCGAATCCTTACCGCCGGAGAACAACAGCACCGGCCGCTCGAAGGTCGCCGCGACCTCCCGGAAGATGTGCACCGATTCGGCCTCCAGGGCCGCCAGATGCGACAGCTCGTATCCCGTCCGCATCACTGTCCCGCCCGCGTCCCCGATCGCCACCCCCGCACGCCGCCGCCCACAGGCCCCGCGGTTGAGGTGTCGGATATTCGACGCTATCGTTCGATATTGTGACACCGACGATAGGCCCGACCGGGCACGCCGGTCAAGAACCTGTTCTAGAAAACGAGCCGGAGACCGCCCCCTCCCCACCGACCCACCGCGTCGTACAGGTGGTCGAACTCCTGTCCCGGCATCCCGCCGAGCACCTGTCCCTGGCCCGGATCATCCGCGCCACCGGCCTGTCCCGCGGCACCGCGCACGCGATCCTCACCCAGCTCACCGCCGACGGCTGGACCCGCCGCGACACCGACGGCAACTACGGCCTCGGCCAGGGCCTGCTAGCGGTAGCCCGACGCACCGAGACCGCCTTCCCCCTGCGCCGCCTGGCCCGCCCCCCACTGCGAGACCTCGCCACCCACCACGACATCCCCGTCTTCCTCGCCGAACGCGACGACGACGCCATCGTCATCACCGAGGTCATCGGCACCCCCTCCCTCCCCTGGATCCGCCAGGGCCGCCGTCTCCCCTACGCCCCACCCGTCGCCCGCGAATTCGTCGCCTGGGCGCCGGATTCCGAGCGCCACGCCTGGCTGGCCCGCGCCGACCCCGCACAGACCACCCGCCTGGACGCGGTGCTCACCGCCGTCCGCACCCGCGGCTACTCCGTGGAACGCCTGGCCGACGAAGCCACCCCCCTGCTGGAAGCCCTTGCCGCCCTGCGCGACTCCCCCGTCACCGACCCCCTCCGCCGCCGCCTCGGCACCCTGATCGCCGACCTGATCACCGTCGACTACCTCCCCCACGAACTCGGCACGGAGAACGCCGTCGTCACCGTCGCCGCCCCGATCTTCCACGGCGACACCGTCACCGCCGCCGTCGTCGCCTGCCCCGACACCCGCCTCACCGCCGACGCCCTCGCCACCCTCGGCGCCGCCACGGTCGCGGCCGCACACACCGTCACCACGGCCCTGACGGCACCCCGCTGACCTTGTCACGCACACCCCGAGGCCCGCCCCGCCGCCGTACCCGGCGATGGCACTACACAGGCCGGGCCCGGAAACTCGGCCGGGACACGCCGAGCGACATTTCATACGCACTACCTGTGAGAGAAGGATTGCGCAGGCGGGGTCATGTTGGGCATACGTGTGCGATGATCGAGATGGGTTTAGCGTTGACTAAAGATCGGATCGAGCGAGAACTGGTGTGTGAGGGCACCTGGTACCGCATGTCCTATGCGGTGCGCAAGGACGGAACCCCGGCACCGGCCAGAGAGGTGATGACCTACCTCGAAGAGGGCACGTGGACGGAAGGGGAACTCACCAACATGCATGCCGACGAGCAGGTCGATGCCTACGCGCCACTCCTGCACACGATGCAGTACTTCGCGGACAACGGTGAAGGCCCCCGCTACGAGACGATGAACGGTCTCGGCGGCGGCATCTTCGAGTTCAAAGCACGCTCCGCACGACTTGCTTTCTACGACACTCCCGGAGACGGTACCCACGAGCCGAAGGAGAGGTACGTCGATCTCGAGAGCTCGACATGTCAAGCCAGTCCGACCTGGCATATTCCTGATCTGGACCGAGAGATCCGACTGTGCAACGGGTGGCCGAAGAAGAGCCGAACGGCCGTTCCCAGCGATATCGCCTTCGCCCGGAAGGTTCGTTCCGAGGATTTGAGTCATGACCGAGTCTGATACCGAATACAACCGGTTCGCGAATACACCACAGGGTGCCATACGGCTGGCCGCGGCAGACGCCACCTCGAAAGTGTGGCGAATTCTGCGCCGACTCGGCACCGTGACGGGACGTAAACAGAACCAGATCGCCGACATCCTCGACGTCACGGAAGGGCGTGTGTCACAAGTACTGAACGGCGACGGCAACCTGACCGTAGCCGCTCTCGCGAAATACGCTCGTGCGTACGGATATTCTGTCGACTTCGTCCTGACTCCCGTAGAGCCCGGAGTTCCGGAACTTCCGCGTGAACAGGTGCGTCGTCGCCGCTCCTCCGCATCGGTGCCCGGGCCCACACAGACCGTAACCGTTCACTACGCCGGGAACTGGGCGGCCCATGCGAACCAGTTCACGATCGTCGCGCTGAACTACGGGGACTTGACCGAACCCCGGCAATCCAAGAACACCAGTGCCGTTCCAGCGAAGATCCGGAGAACACGATGACCTTCAGTGTGCTGCTCCTGGCCGACCATGCAGCAGTCGCGGAGGGCGCCCTCTACGTCAACGGCGGTGGAATCAACCTGCTCGGAAAGGACTCGTTCCCGGCACCACTGAACGCCATGCTTGCCGCAGCCATCGACGTTCCGGTCGATCGGTTCGACACCCCGATCCAGTTCACGGTCACCGTCAGCGCCGGCGACGAGGACCCGGGCGAGATCGCACGCATCGATGGGGAGTTCGTCGCCGGCTTCACACCGGGAATCGATCTGCCACCCCATCCGGCCTCGAACCCTTTCGTGATAGACCTGCGGCCGTTGACAATTCCGAGGGCTGGGAACTACATCATCACGGCGCGGACGGGCGAGGTGGAGCAGAAACTGTACTTCAGCGTCATCAACGCATCCGCAGGCCCGATCGGTGACGAACTCGAATGAGAGACTTCCGTGTGCCGTAGAACAGCGCGGCTGCGCTCTGCTGCGTCGGGATTCCAGCGCCCGCACCATTTCCGCGCCGGATCGGTCCGCCCGGTACCGGGCGGAGACAACGCGTCAGCGCAAGTGGTACGCCACCGCCGGATCGCTGTCCACGTACTGCGCCCAGCTCTGCGTCCCCTCGGTGTGATCCGGACAGGTGTTGTACCCCGCGCGGAAGCTGCGGGCGACCGCGCCCGGCAGGCGTAGCGGCAGCACGCGGTGCGGGCCGCCGTGGCGGGCGCGCCACACCGCCGCCATCTCGGCCAGGGTCAGCACCTCCGGGCCGCCGAAGTCCTCGCGGCGCCACAGCGGCGGGCCGTCGATCACCTCGGCGACCCGGACCGCGACATCCTCCGCCGCCACCGTCTGGAAACGGAAGTCGGCCGGCAGCGGCGCTACCGGCAGTCGCTGCACGTTGTGCAGCACCGCGGCGATCAGATCGTGGAACTGGGTGGCGCGCAGGATCGTATGCGGCAGCAGGCTGCCCGCGACGATGTCCTCGCAGGCCAGTTTGCGCTGGTAGTACCGGAACGGGATCCGGTCGATGCCGACGATGGACACGTACAGCAGATGTGACACGTCGCCGATCTCGGCCAGCAGATTGCGGGTCTGCAACGGGTCCGGCTTCCCGAACTTCCGGAAATCCGAGGCGGCGTGCACGATCAGATCCGCCCCCGCGGCCGCGGCCCGCACCCCCGCGCCGGTCGTCAGGTCGCCGACATGGGTGCCCGCCCCCGCCCGCCGCGACAACACCCGGACGTCGTGCCCACGCACCCGCAACCGCGTCACGATGTGCTGCCCCAGCACGCCGGTACCGCCGGTAACCAGAACCGTTGCCATGCTGTATGCCTACCCGCGCAGCGGCCGCGGCCACAAGTGGATTCACGGTCACGATCGGGTCGCCGCGCGCACTCGCGGAAATCGGATTTCCCTCTGCCGGGAAGCCCTTTCGGGACAGCACGGCCGATGCCGCGGCGATCGCGCGACGCGCCAGGCGACAGTCGTCCGGCACGCCGACTCGGGCAGACGCCGCGCCCCTCATATGGTTAGCTGTGGGGTCATGAGCACGACGTTGGCCGCCATCCCTCCTGCGGAGTACGTACCTCGCGATACCGCGGATGTGGTTCGCACGGTGCGTGATTCACGCCCGCAACCGCTGACCATCCGCGGCGGCGAGCGCGAGCACGAGGACAGGCCCGTCGCGCCGGACCGCCGGGTGGTGCTGTCGCTGCGCCGGATGAACCGGGTGCAGGCGGTCGACGCCGACGCCCGGCTGGTCCGCGTACAGGCCGGCGCCCGGCTGTCCGATATCGACCGCACGCTGGGCGCGCACGGCCTCGGCCTGCCGGTCGTCGGCGACCACCGGGAGATCACCGCGGGTGGCTTCGCCGCGGTGGGCGGGCTCTCGGCGGCCTCGCACCGCTACGGCATGTTCAGCGACAATGTGATCTCCCTCGAATACGTCGATCCGGAGGGCCGGTTCGGCACCTGCGGGCGCACCCACCACAGCGACCGCTTCCGGCGCATCCTCGGCAGCGCCGGGCGGGCCGGCATCATCACCGCGCTCACCCTGGAGGCCGTCGAGGTCGACAAGGACCGCACCTGGCTCACCTCCGACGCGCACCGCTTCCTCGACTTCGACACCTTCGTCGAACATTCGCTGGCCGAGATCAACCGGCCCGGCGACGCCCTGCTCCAGGTCGGCCGCTGGGTCGACACCGCCCCGCTGCGGGTGGCGCGGCCGGTCGGCAGCGGCCAGTTGCAGCTGGGCACGGTCCGTTTCGGCCAGTGGTCGAGCCTGCACCCCGCCACCGCCACCCCGTCGCTGCGCGCTCGCCGCGAACTCGGCGCCCGCGCCCGCAAGGGCCTCGGCGCCATCGCCTCGCACGCCAGCGGCCGGGCCGCGATGCCGGTGCGGCACGCCGCCGCCGGCGCCCTCATGTTCGCCCCCAAGGTGCTGACGCTGCGCGACGCGGAATACCTGGCCGACACCGTGATCAGCTCGGCGGGTGAGCGCGGCCCGGCCTACCGGGTCGCGGTCTTCGCACCGCTGTCGAGCTACCACTCGGTGTTCCACCGGCTGCACGATCTGCTCACCGAGCGCCGCGAGCACGCCGACTGCTTCACCGTCATCTCCGCGCAGACCTACGGGGTGCGGTCGAGCTATCTGCACGAGCAGGTCGGCGAGGACCACGGCTACATCAGCTTCACCTGCCGGCTGCGGCCGCCGAGCATCTACCCGGGCACGCGCGGCACCGCCGAACTGCTGCGCGACATCGACGCCGCCGTCGACGACATCTGCGCCTCGGAACGCGGGCAGCGCTACCACATCCCCGACTAGATTCAGGACGACGGCAGGGCCATGAGGGTGGCCTGCATCAGCGCCACCGGGCGCGCGCCCGCGGCATCGGATACGACCTCGGCGGTGCAGACGGTGAGGGTGCGGCCGGATCGCACGACCGTCGCCGTCGCCAGAAACCGCTGTCCCACAGCCGGACTCATGAGATTGACCTTGAATTCGACGGTGAGGATGTCGCGGTCGAGCGGTTGCAGTGACATGGCCGCGTAGCCGCACGCCGAATCGGCCAGGGTGGTGATGGCGCCGGCGTGCACGAAACCGTTCTGCTGGCACAGATCCTCGCGGAACGGCAGCTCGAGCACGACGCGCCCGGGTGCCAGGCTGGAGATTCCGATCCCGAGCGTGGTGAGCAGGGTCTGGCGTCCGATACTGTCGCGCAGTCGTGCTTCCTGGGAAGAACTCAGCGCGTCTGCGATGTCCGGCATCGCCGGAGCTTAGCTCAGCACCGAACCGGCCCGTCACAAGCACGGAACCGCCCCCGGGAGATTTCCCGGGGGCGGTTCGGCTTCGCGACTACGTGGCGATCAGTGCTTCTCCGGTCCGATGTGGTACTCGAACACCAGTCCGGCCGCGGCGCTGAGGATGCAGACGACACCCAGCGCGATCAACCAGATCTGGAAGAACGCGAATCCCAGCGCGGTGATCGCGGCGGAACCGGCCAGCAGGATGGGCCAGAACGAACCCGGCGAGAAGAAGCCCAGGTCACCGGCGCCGTCGACGATCTCCGCATCCTCGAAGTCCTCCGGGCGCAGGTCGAGGCGCCGGGCGACGAAGCGGAAATAGGTGCCGACGATCAGGGTCAGGCCCGCGGTCAGCACGATCGCGGTGGTGCCGGCCCATTCCACGCCGGTCCGCGACTGGCCGGTGAAGAAGGCGTAGATGACCGCCACGATGATGAAGAACACCGTGAGCAGCTCGAAGATGCGTGCTTCGACCTTCATGTCAGATCACATTCCTCTTGCTCTCGGTTACTTGCTCTCGGCCTGGGTGGCTTCACGCGAGGTGCGCGAGGTGTCGAACGGGTGCGTGGACACCGCAGTCGGCGACTCGTGGATGTCGGCCAGCGCCTCGGCATTGGTCTTACCGGCCTGACGGTCGGCCAGATACTGCTGGAACTTCTCCGGCGACACGGCCCGGACCTCGAAGTTCATCATCGAGTGGAAAGTACCGCACATCTCCGCGCAGCGACCGACGAAAGCACCCTCCTTCTCGATCTTCGTGATCTGGAAGACGTTGTCGGAGTGGTTCTCCTTCGGGTTCGGCATCACGTCCCGTTTGAACAGGAACTCCGGCACCCAGAACGAGTGGATGACGTCCGCCGAGGCCAGCTGGAACTCGATGTTCTTACCGGTCGGCAGCACCAGCACCGGGATCTCCTGGCTGGAGCCGACGGTCTCGACCTTGTCGTAGTGCAGGTAGCTGATGTCCTGCGCGGGCAGACCGTGATCCGGGCCCGGCTGCGCGTGGCCGTTGGCGCGGCGCTCCTTGTACTCGTCGATGATCTCCTGGTTCAGGCCCTGCCGGGTGCTGTCCGCCCCGTCGTAGACCTGACCGTCGGGCCCGACGACCTTCTGGTAACCGAACTTCCAGTTCCACTGGAACGCCGTCACGTCGACGACCACGTCCGGATTGGAGACCTTCTCGTGCACGTAGTTCTGCACGACCACGGTGAAGTAGAACAGCACCGCGATGATCACGAACGGAATCGCGGTGTAGGTCAGCTCCAGCGGCACGTTGTAGCCGGTCTGCCGGGGGAACTCCGGGGAGGTCGCCTTCTTGCGGTGGAACGCGACGGTCCAGAAGGTCAGACCCCACACCAGCACACCCATCGCCAGCGCGGCGATGACCGACCACGTCCACAGCTCGCGCATCTTGGTCGCCTGCGGGGTGATACCCGACGGCCAGCCGAATCGCAGCACGGGATTGTCGATCGAGCAGCCGGAGACGAGCATCACGGTGATCCCCATGGCCACCGCCAGCCCGGCCCGCCGAAGGATGCGACCGCGCCCCGGTGCGGGGCGCGCTCCTGTCGCTTCGCTCGCCTTGTGCGTCACGCTCAACGCCTTCCTGGTCGTCCATCCGACTCATGAGCCCGTCCGGATGGCCGGACGGCACATATTCAGCACGTTCGGGCCGCTCCCGGGCTTTCCGCCCACATGCTGCCGGTCGTCCGCAACGCACGACCGGTCGCTCGAGTTCCCGAGTACTACGCAGCGTAGACCAAACGGGCTACAACGTTGTCCCCGGGTCGCATTCGACACGACCCTGACCGCCGCAGCGAAGCGGAGGCCATCGAACACCGCCGCAGATACTGCGTCGGCGGGGTGGGTACGGCATACTCGGAGACTGATTTGGCATGTCCCCGACAGGCCCCCCGATACCGGAACGAGGTTCTCGACGCAGTGTGTGGACTGCTCGGCTTTCTGACCGCTGATGTAGCGACCGATGCGGTCGTCCAGCAGGTGTACGACGCACTGCAATGCGGCCGCCACCGGGGGCCCGACGAGCGGGGCACCTGGCACGACGAGAACATCATCCTCGGGTTCAACCGGTTGTCGATCATCGATATCGACCACTCGCATCAGCCGTTGTTCTGGGGGCCCGCGGACGATCCGGAGCGTTATGCGCTCGCGTTCAACGGGGAGATCTACAACTATCTGGAGTTGCGGGCGCAACTGGCCGAGGAGTTCGGGGCGGAGTTCCGCACCGAGGGCGACGGTGAGGCCATCGTCGCGGGGTACCACTATTGGGGTACCGAGGTTTTCGGGCGGTTGCGCGGGATGTTCGCGTTCGCCGTCTGGGATACCCGGACCCGGCGATTGGTATTGGCCCGGGATCGGTTCGGGATCAAGCCGTTGTTCCTGGCCACCGGGCCCAACGGCACCGCCTACGCCAGTGAGAAGAAGAGCCTGCTGGAATTGCTGCCCGCGCTCGGCCTGTCCGACGAGCTGGATGTGCGGGCGCTCGAGCACTACACGGTGTTGCAGTACGTGCCGGAGCCGGAATCGCTGCATGCCGAGGTGCGGCGGCTCGAGTCCGGGTGTTACGCGACGCTCGCAATCGGGGAACAGCCGGAGATCACCCGCTATTTCGAGCCGACGTTCCGGGTACGTCCGTTCGCGCCGGGCGAGGATCTGAAGCGCTACCGGGAGATCGCCGAGGTGCTGTCGGACTCGGTGGCCAAGCACATGCGCGCGGATGTCACCGTCGGGGCCTTCCTGTCCGGGGGTATCGATTCCACCGCCACCGCCGCGCTGGCGATCCAGCACAACCCGAATCTGCTGACCTTCACTTCCGCCTTCGAGCGCGAGGGCTATTCGGAGGCCGATGTGGCCGCCGAGACCGCGGCCGCGATCGGGGCGAAGCACTACATCCGGACCGTGGGGCCGGAGGAGTACGCCGCGGCGATTCCCGAGATCGTCTGGTATCTCGACGATCCGGTGGCCGATCCGGCGCTGGTGCCGCTGTACTTCGTGGCGAAGGAGGCGCGCAAGCACGTCAAGGTGGTGCTCTCCGGGGAGGGCGCCGACGAGCTGTTCGGCGGATACACCATCTATCGGGAGCCGTTGTCGCTGAAGCCGTTCGAGTACCTGCCCGGTCCGGTGCGGGCGCTGGCGGGGCGGTTGTCGGAGCGGATTCCGGACGGCACCCGGGGCAAGAGTCTGCTGCATCGTGGTTCGCTGCCGCTGGAGCAGCGGTACTACGGCAATGCGCGCAGCTTCAGCGATGCGCAGTTGCGGGCGGTGTTGCGGGAGTTCCGGCCCGAATGGACCCATCAGGACGTCACCGCGCCGATCTACGCGCGCTCGCGGGGCTGGGATCCGGTGGCGCGGATGCAGCATCTCGACCTGTTCACCTGGTTGCGCGGCGACATCCTGGTCAAGGCCGACAAGATGACCATGGCCAACTCCCTGGAACTGCGGGTGCCGTTCCTGGACCCCGAGGTGTTCGCGGTCGCCGAACAACTGCCGTACGAGCAGAAGATCACCAAGGAGACCACCAAGTACGCGCTGCGCCGGGCGCTGGAGACCATCGTCCCGCCGCATGTGCTGCACCGGCCCAAGCTCGGTTTCCCGGTACCGCTGCGGCACTGGCTGCGCGGACCGGAGCTCTACGACTGGGCGGCGTTGCAGATCGCCGAATCGCAGACCGACCACCTGCTGGACAAGGCCGCGATCAAGGCGATGCTGGAGGCGCACCGCACCGGCGGCGTCGACCACAGCCGGCGGTTGTGGACGCTGCTGGTGTTCATGATCTGGCACGGCATCTTCGTGGAGGACCGGATCAAGCCCGACATCCAGGAACCCGCGTACCCGGTGCGGCTGTAGCCCGTTCGCTGTGCCGGGCGTGGACCCGGCACAGCGGTTTC
This sequence comes from Nocardia sp. alder85J, assembly GCF_020176955.2. Taxonomy (GTDB): domain Bacteria; phylum Actinomycetota; class Actinomycetes; order Mycobacteriales; family Mycobacteriaceae; genus Nocardia. The sequence continues at coordinate 97,531 of NZ_JAIUCZ020000016.1, read as the reverse complement.
TCATGCTGATTCATTCATCGTTCGCCGCGTTGTGGTCGGAGGAGCACCCGGCGGGTGTTGGGTGTTGGCATGAGCGAGGATCAGGTTCCCAGTTCCGCAGCCGACAACCCGTCCGAGTCCGATGCAGGCGCGGTGCCTGGACCTGCGTCCACCGGCACACCGGATTCGACACCCGCCGAAGCGAGTGCGGCCTCCGGCAGCGCGAGCACGGCACCCGCATCCGACAGCGGCGGATCCAGCGCGGCGGCGGGTGCCGTCCCGCAACCGGAGGCTGTCGGCGGCCCGCATCTGGTGAACCGCCGCTGGTTGTTCGGCGCCTCGGCGGGTGCGGCGGTGGCCGGTCTCGCCGTCGGCGGCGGCGCGGTCGCGCTGTCCACCGGCGACTCCGATTCCGGCACCGCGGCGTGGCCCCGCTCCGCGACCCTGGCCGTCGTGCCGGATCGCGCTGCCGCGCCGCGTGTTTCGGGTCTGCACCTGCAATTCGGCGCGGACGCGGCGCGGGAGGCGGTGGTCTCCTGGCACACCTACGGTTCGGTGAGCAAGCCGGTGGTGCGGTTCGGCACCGCCGCCGACACCTTCGGCGCCAGCATCGACGCCGAGACCAGGACCTACCGGGATGCCAAGTCCGGCACCGAGGTTCAGGTCCACCACGCGCGGCTGACCGGCCTGACCCCGGACACCGACTACGTCTACTCCGCGGGCCACGACGGCGCCCCGCCGGAACTGGGCACGCTGCGCACCGCCCCCGCGGGCCGGGCGGCGTTCCGGTTCACCAGCTTCGGCGACCAGGGCACCCCGACCCTCGGCCGGATGTCCGCCGCCCCCGTCATGAGCTCTCTGGGCGTCGCGGCCCCCACCTACGTCAACGACAACCTCGGCTCTCCGTTCGCGGGCGACGTCACCGCCGGAATCGAGCGCCTGGCACCGCTTTTCAACCTGGTCAACGGCGACCTCTGCTACGCCAACCTGGCCGACGACCGGGTCCGCACCTGGAACGACTGGTGGGCCAACAACTCCCGCTCCGCCCGCTACCGCCCGTGGATGCCCGCCCCCGGCAACCACGAGAACGAGGTGGGCAACGGCCCGATCGGCTACCAGGCGTTCCAGACCTATTTCTCGGTGCCCGACAACGGCGGCGAGGACCTCTCGAAGGGCCTCTGGTACGCCTTCACCGTCGGCGGCGTGCGGATCATCGCCCTCGCCAACGACGACATCTGCTACCAGGACGCCGGCAACACCTACGTCCGCGGCTACTCCGGCGGCGCCCAGAAGCGCTGGCTGGAAACCGAATTGGCGAAGGCCCGCGGCGACAAGAACATCGACTGGCTCGTGGTCTTCATGCACCAGACGGCGATCTCCTCCGCCGACAAGTTCAACGGCGGCGACCGCGCCATCCGCGAGGAATGGCTCCCCCTGTTCGACAAGTACCAGGTCGACCTCGTCCTGGCCGGCCACGAACACCACTACGAGCGCACCCACCCGGTCCGCGGCGTCCTCGGCACCGACACCCTCACCCCGAAACCGGCGGACACGACAACCGACGTCGTGGACACCACCAAGGGCACCGTCCATCTCGTCATCGGCGGCGGCGGCACCTCGGCCCCCTCCAACACCCTGTTCTTCCCCGGCCGGCAGTGCCGCGTCATCACCTCGGTAGGCCCCGTCGCCGCCGCCACCGGCAAGAAGACCCCCGTCTACGTCATGGAACAGGCCCCCTGGTCCGCCGTCAAGGACGCCGAAAACCCCTACGGCTTCTGCGCTTTCGACGTGGACCCCGGCAAACCCGGCGGTAACACCACCATCACCGGCACCTACTACGCCCTCACCGGCCCGACCAGCGAACTGAAGGTCGTCGACAAGTTCACCCTCACCCGCCCCCGCTCCGACCACTGAGCCCGCCGCACCCCGGTACTTCCGCGGCCGGCCACCGGCCGCGCCGGCTTCCCGCCTGAATACGGATGCGCACGCGCGCCGGCGGCCGCACGCCGAGGAGATCTGGGACTTCGCGCTACGGCCGCAGCGAAAGCAGTGCGGCAGCGGCGGTGACGGTCAGTTCCAGTGCCGCACCGAGCACATCACCGTTGAGGCCGTCGAAGCGGCGGGTGCAGTGCCGTACCAGGACAGCGGCCAGGTTGAGCGACGCCACCACCGCGACCGGACCCAGCCACCAGGTGCCGGGGACCGCGAACACCGAGGCGGCCAGCGCGCCGACGACCCACACCGCGGTGGTGGTCATCGACTGGGTCCCGGCGACCAGCGCGCCGAACCCCGCACCCGGTGCCGCCTCCGCGGCCATCCGGCAGGCCAGCACCACCGCGATCCGCCCCAGCGCGAGCGCCAGCACGATCGCGAACCACCGCCGCGATCCGGCCAGGGAGCCCAGCGCGAGCGCCTGGATGCCGATCGCGAAGATCAGCGCGGCCACCCCGAACGGCCCGGCCCCACCGCTTTTCATGATCTCGCGGGCCCGCTCCGGCGGGCCGTAACTTCCGAGTCCGTCGAAGGTGTCGGCGAGCCCGTCCAGATGCATCCCCCGCGTCGCCAGCGCCAGCCCCGCCACCGCCAGCAGCCCGCCGAGCAGATCCGTGCCACCCGCCGCACCGACCGTCCACAGCACCGCACTCGCCGCCGCCCCCAGCAGCACCCCGACCACCGGAGCGCACGCGATCGCCCGCTTCGCCGCCGACCGATCCACCGTCTCGGGCCCCCGCACCGGCAACACCGTCAGCCAGGACACCGCCAGCCGCAACCCGGTCAGCACCGCCCGACCCTCCCGGACGTCCGCGATGCTCCGACACCCGTCCCGAATCTCACGACATCCTCGGGAGGGCAGCCCGTCGCGCATCGGCCGATCCCGCAATATCCGCGACCACCACCTGGCAGTAGCTGTCGCCGACTCCCCGACCGGCACGCGACCGCGGTGTCCGGCAAGGATCCGGACGGCCGGGCCGGTGCGGGCCGGTGCCGGCTACCTCGTAGTCGGTGCGGCGCACCGGGTTGCCGGTCAGGAGACCGCGTCGGCCGGGGCGTCGGCGGTGCTGACGCCGGCCTCGCCGAAGGTCGCCATCTCGGACAGGGCCGCGATCGCGGCGCGGACCAGGGGGAGGGCGGTGACCGCTCCGGAGCCCTCGCCCAGCCGCATATCCATCTCCACCAGGGGCTTCAGGTCGAGTTTGGTCAGGGCCAGGGTGTGGGACGGCTCGGCGGAACGGTGACCGGCGACCCACCAGGCCTTCGCGCCGGGGGCCAGCAACTCCGCCACCAGTGCGGCCGCGGTGACCACCACGCCGTCCAGGATCACCGGGGTGCGGCGGGCGGCCGCCTGGGCGAGATAGCCTGCCATCGCGGCGAAGTCGGCGCCGCCGGCCACTCGCAGCAGGGCCACCGGGTCGGTGAGGTGGGGGCGCGAGCGCCACATCGCGTCGCGGACGGCGGCGGCCTTGCGCATCCAGCCCGCGTCGTCGATCCCGGTGCCGCGGCCGACCGCCACCACCGGCTCGGTACCGGTCAGTCCGGCGATGAGAACCGTTGCGGGCGTGGTGTTCCCGATGCCCATATCGCCGGCGATGAGCAGGTCCGCGCCGCCGTCGATCTCCTCGTCGGCGATCGCGCGGCCCGCGGCCAGCGCGGCGAACGTCTCGGCCTCGGTGAGTGCGTCCTCGCGGTCGATGGCGCCGCTGGAGCGCCGTACCTTGTGGGCCGACACGCTGGGATCGGTATCGGATTCCACCGCGATGTCGACCACCCGCACGGTGGCATCGGCCAACCGGGACAGCGCGTTCACTGCGGCACCGCCGCCGAGGAAGTTCGCCACCATCTGCGCGGTCACCTCGCTCGGGAACGCCGACACGCCGTGCCGGGCGATCCCGTGGTCACCGGCGAACACCACCACCCGGGCCCGCTCGAACTGCCGTGGCGGGCAGGCACCTTGGCAGGCGGACACCCAGTTGCCCAGCGCCTCCAGCCGTCCCAGCGCCCCCGGCGGCTTGGTGAGCATCAGCTGCCGGGCCTCGGCCTGCGCGCGCACTCCCGCGTCCGGCGGCGTGACCGGGCCGAAAACCGGTGCGGCGCTTTCGCTGTAGATCGGATCGGTGGCCCCGGGAATGGCGGGTGCGACAACCGTTGCGGCCGTGGCAGTTTCGGCCGGTGACGCGGATGCCGCCGGTGCGGAACCGTTTTCGGTGGCGGCACCGGCCGCGGATGCGGCGCTGGACGAGGAAGCGGAGGTCGCAGAACCGGAACCGGCGACGGCGGATGTCACCACCGTGCCGGGTGCGGCGGCCCCGTGCGCGGCAGCGGTCATGGCCGCCGTCACCGCCTCGGGCGACAACGGCGCCCCGGCCGTCACCACCCCGGCGCCCCCGAGACCCCCGACCGGATCCAGCCGCAGCGCCCGCCCCGCCACCACGAGGTACACCTCGTCGCACACCGCGGCCACTCGCTGATTCAGCGTTCCGAGCTCGTCCTGGAACAGCCGCCCCGACGCCGTGGCGGGCACCACTCCCAGCCCGACCTCGGGGCTGACGACGACCAGCCGCTGCCGATACCCCGCGATCGCGGCCACCAGCGCGTCGACATCGGGCGTGACCACGCCCGGCGACGAATCCCAGGCGGCTCGCGCGTCGATACGACCGGTCAGCCAGGTGCCCAGATCGTCGATCAGGGTCACCGGGGCCGGATCGGCGAGGGCGTCGACCGGATCCCCTTCGACGAGTGTCCACCCGGCGGGGCGCCGATCACGATGCGCCGCAATACGTTCGGTGAACTCGAGGTCCGCCGGATCGGCCTGCGCGGTCGCGATGTACCGGACCGCGTCGGCCCGTCCGGCCAGCTCCTCGGCGAAGGTCGATTTTCCGGACCGCGCCCCGCCGAGAATCAGCGTCCGCAGCGGCCGCCCGCTGGCAGCATCGTTCAACACGCCAGCACGGTACCAATCGCCCGCCATGCGACACCGCACACCCGCCCCGGCGCGGCCGACCAACACTCACCCCGCCCCGACCCGATATATACGGTCGCCGCCTTCACGAAGCCCTGACCACCCGCCGACCCGCTGCCCTGCCTCCGTAGCGACCGATGACGAAACGCCGGGAACGCGGACCGGCCTCGCACACTCAGTGCGGCGACCGCCCGCGGGCGACGGCGGGACTCCCCCCGAAACGGCGGCGGTATTCGGTGGGTGCGATGCCGACGTGCTGCTGGAAGTGGTGGCGCAGGAGTGCGGCGGAGCCGAAACCACTTCGGGCGGCGATGGTTTCGAGGTCCAGGGTGGTGTCCTCGAGCAGGTGCTGCGCTTGCAGGATGCGCTGGTTGGTCAGCCATTTGACCGGGGTGGTGCCGGTTTCGGCGACGAAACGGCGGGCGAAGGTGCGGGTGGACATCGCCGCGCGGCCGGCCAGTTCCTCCACGGTGTGCTGCCGTTCGAGATGTTCGGTCATCCATTGCAGGATGCCAGCCAGGCTGTCGGCGCCGTTGTCGACGACCGGACGTTCGATGAACTGCCGCTGGCCGCCGTCGCGTTGCGGTGACACCACCATCCGCCGGGCGATCTTGTTGGCGGCGTTGCTGCCCAGTTCGCGGCGGACCAGATGCAGGCAGGCGTCGATCCCGGCGGCCGTACCCGCACTGGTGATCAGCGAGCCCTCGTCGACGAACAGCACGTCGGGGTCGACCGTCGCGGCGGGGTAGCGCCGGGCCAGCTCCGCCACGTAGCGCCAGTGCGTGGTGCACTTGCGGCCGTCGAGCAGCCCCGCCGCACCGGCCAGGAAGGCGCCCGAGCAGACGGTGAGCACGGTCGCCCCGGCCGCGGCGGCCTCGCGCACCGCATCCACGACCCGGGTGTCGAATTCCTGGTCCGCGGCGACCGGGAAGGCCGGCACCGCTACCAGATCGGCGTCGCGCAACTCCGCCAGCCCGTAGCCGGGGGTGACGGTGACGCCGGGGGAACCACTGGTCAGCGGCCGTCCGGGTTCCGCACCGCAGACCCGGAAGTCGAACAACGGCAGACCGTCCTCCCGGCGGTCCAGCCCGAAAACCTCACAGACCACCCCGAATTCGAACATGGCGAGGTTCTCGTTCAACACCACCGCGACCTTCGACAGCATGCGGCCGAGTCTACGTGGCTGCATCTTGACGAACAATGTCGTTACTGCCACTAGTGGCGGGAAGTGGATGAGCGAAAAATTACTGCCATGCTCACCATCATGATCCTGTTGTTCGCCCTGGCGGCCACCACCGCCCTCGTCCACCGCGGGGGCGCCGACCTCGGCGCCTCCCCCGACCTCGGCCGCGACCGCGACTCGGCCCGGATCGCCGCCGAACTGCGTGCCATCACCGGCATGCGCGAACACGGGTGAACCGCCCGCGAATTCGACCCGAGAGCCGGAAAGAGGCACTCCCGAGCGGGGGTGCCTCTGTCGGTGCGGAGCCTGCGCTACACGCTCTCGCCGGGGCTCACCCGCGGCTTCGGGGCGCGCATACGGCGGATCTGGGAGGCGCGCACGAAGGCGTACCAGCCCAGCGACAGCGTCGATTCGGTGGCGTCGGGGAACCGCTCCCGCACCCGCTTGTTGATGGTGCGGCCGATCAGGACACCCTCGATCGCCATGAACAGCATCATGACCAGCATGGCGATCGTCACATATCCCTGCACCAGCGGCGTCAGGAACATCGTGAGGATCAGCACCAGCGCCAGCGGCATGAACAGGCCCACCAGATTGCGGCGGGCGTCGACCAGATCGCGGACGTAGGCACGGACCGGCCCGCGATCGCGCGGTAAGAGGTATTTGTCCTCACCGGCGAGCATGCGGGCGCGGCGATCGGCCGCGGCGGCGCGGCGATCGGCGGAGGCGGCCTTGCGGTCGGCCCGATTGCCGCGGCCGACCTTGCGGCGGGCCCGAGCCTCCTTGGAGTTCATCGGAGCAGGCGCGATCGGGCCGCGGCGGCGGCCCTCGACCTCTCGGCGCTTCGGGGTGGGCCGGCCCTTGCCGGCGGTGGTGGCCGCTCCGCCGGAACCCGCCGGAACGGCCGAGGGCTCTTCGGCGAGGGTGTCGGTGGTGCTGGCATCGCCGCGGCGGAGGAACTTCACGCGACCAGGCTATTCGATATCCGCCCTGTCCGGAAATGCGGTCCGGCCTGGGCTTGCGCTTGCCACCGTGTACCTGCTGTTCTACCGCCGGTCACCCGGGGTTCTCCGGCATGGAACCGCTCCGGGCGACAATTCCCCTGGACACGGGGTACGGTCATCCCGAAATTTCGCACGCCCTGCTGTGGGGAATCTCCGGGGAGTTTTCGGGGTGCGCGAACACGCGGCGGCCCTCAGAGTGGCAAGATTGGAATAGCCGACCGCGAACCTGCGTTGACGGCAGGCGAGCGCGGAGCTTGTCGCCGAGCGCTGTTCACGGGTTGAACACAGGTCCTTAGGAGAGTTCATGACTGTGCAGAACGAGACCGCGACCGCCACCCACGGTGTCACTCTGACCGAGGCCGCCGCCGGTAAGGCGAAAGCGCTGCTGGATCAGGAAGGTCGCGACGATCTGTCGCTGCGGATCGCCGTGCAGCCGGGTGGTTGCGCGGGCCTGCGTTACCAGCTCTTCTTCGACGATCGCATCCTCGACGGCGACCTGGTCGTCGAGTTCGCCGGCGTCAGCCTCGTCGTCGACCGGATGAGCTCCCCCTACGTGCAGGGCGCCTCCATCGACTTCGTCGACACCATCGAGAAGCAGGGTTTCACCATCGACAACCCGAACGCCACCGGCTCCTGCGCCTGCGGCGACAGCTTCAACTGAGATTTTTCCCACAGCGCGGGTCCCGAGCACGGACCCGCGCTGTTCGTGTGCGCGTGCCCCTTACTTCGATCGATGCGTACACGGTACGCTAAGGGCGACAAGGGCTCCGGCTGATTCCCGCCTCGACACACAAAGGACCGAACTCCGTGACCATCGCTGTGTCCGCATCCATTGCCACCGACAATCTGATGCGCTTCCCCGGAAAGTTCTCCGACGTGCTGCTGGCCGACCAGCTGGAACATGTCTCACTCAGCTTCCTGGTCGACGACCTGGTGATCCGGCGCGGCGGCGTGGCCGGCAACATCGCGTACGCCATGGGCCTGCTCGGCCGCAGCCCGCTGCTGGTCGGTTCGGTCGGCCCGGATTTCGGTGAGTACCGCGACTGGCTGGAGCGCCACGGTGTCGACTGCTCCGCCGTGCGGGTGTCGACCACCGCGCAGACCGCTCGCTTCGTGTGCACCACCGACGAGTCGATGGCCCAGATCGCGTCGTTCTACCCGGGCGCCATGAGCGAGGCCCGGGAGATCTCCCTCACCGAGCTCACCGAGAGCCGCCCGCTGGAACTGGTACTGATCGGCGCCAACGATCCGGAGGCGATGACCCGGCACACCGACGAGTGCCGGAAGCTCGGCATCCCGTTCGCCGCCGATCCCTCGCAGCAGCTGGCCCTGATCGACGGCGAGCAGGCGCTGCGGCTGATCGACGGCGCCGCCTACCTGTTCACCAACGAGTACGAGTGGGGCCTGCTGCTCCAGAAGACCGGCCTCGGCCCGGAGGAGATCGGCCGCCAGGTCGGCATCCGGGTCACCACGCTGGGCGCCAAGGGTGTACAGATCATCGGCCCGGACGGCGTCGAGGTGTACGTCGAGGTGGTTCCCGAGCTGGGCAAGGTCGATCCGACCGGCGTCGGCGACGGTTTCCGGGCGGGCTTCCTCACCGGCCACACCGCGGGCCTGAGCCTGGAGCGTTCCGCGCAGCTGGGTTCGCTGGTCGCCGTGCTGGTGCTGGAGACCACCGGCACCCAGGAGTGGCAGCTGGAACGGCAGACCGCGCTGGACCGCATCGCCGCCGCGTACGGTCCGGAGGCCGCCGCGGACATCGCCACAGTCCTGGGCTGATCGCCGAACCTGGGAGAATGCGGAGAACAATTCCTGTAACTCCGATTCTCCCTATCAACGGGTATGGACGCGGTGAAAATTCACATGACCGCGGGTGAAGTCTGTTGGCACACAGACAATAGGGTTAGGTGCATGGGATCCGACCGCTTGTACTTCCGTCAGCTGCTCGCCGGCCGCGACTGGGCCGTGGGCGATCCGATCGCCACCCAGATGCGCAATTTCGCGTATCTGGTCGGTGACCGGGAAACCGGCGAATGCGTCGTGGTGGATCCCGCGTACGCCGCCGGCGACCTGCTCGACCTCGCCGAAGCGGACGGGATGCGGCTGACCGGCGTGCTGGCCACCCACCACCATCCCGACCACGTCGGCGGTACCATGCTCGGCTTCACCCTGGGTGGGGTGCGCGAGCTGCTGGAGCGGGTGCAGGTGCCGGTCCACGTGCAGCAGGAGGAACTCGCCTGGGTGGCCAACGTCACCGGCATCGCCCCGGGCGAACTGACCGGGCACGCCCACGGTGACATCGTCACCGTGGGCGCTCTCGACATCGAACTGCTGCACACCCCCGGGCACACGCCGGGCAGCCAGTGTTTCCTGGTCGACGGGCGGCTGGTGGCCGGTGACACGCTGTTCGTCGACGGCTGCGGCCGCACCGACTTCCCCGGCGGCGACTCCGACGCCATGTTCCGCAGCCTGCGGTATCTGTCCGAATTGCCGGGTGATCCGGTGGTGTATCCCGGGCACTGGTACTCGCAGGAACCCAGCGCGGCGCTGTCCCGGGTCCGCGACAACAACTATGTGATGCGGCCGCAGACCCTGGACCAGTGGCACATGCTGATGCCCGGCTGATCTCCGCATACACCACGAGCCCCGGTCGGCGGCCGAGGCTCGTGCGCTGTCCGGGATGATTCAGGCGAGGGTGCGCAACCAGCCGTGGTTGTCGGCGAAGGTGCCGCGCTGGATACCGGTGAGGGTGTCGCGCAGTGCCATGGTCACCTCACCCGGCTCGCCGGTGCCGATCGCGAATTCACCCTCGGCCGAGCGCACCGAGGCGACCGGGATGACGACCGCGGCCGTGCCGCAGCCGAAGACCTCGGTGATCTCGCCGGATTCGGCGCCCTTGCGCAGCTCCTCCACCGAGATCTTGCGCTCCTCCACCTGATAGCCGGAGTCGGCGGCGAGGGTGATCAGGGAATCGCGGGTGATGCCCGGCAGCAGCGCCCCGGACAACTCGGGGGTCACCAGCCGCGCCTCGGAACCGGAGCCGAACACGAAGAACAGGTTGTTGGTACCCATCTCCTCGATGTACCGATGCTCACACGCGTCCAGCCAGACGACCTGATCACAACCCTGCTCGGCAGCCTGCTTCTGGGCCAGCAGCGAGGCGGCGTAGTTGCCCGCGGCCTTCGCCTCGCCGGTGCCGCCCGGCGCGGCCCGCACGAATTCGGTGGACAGCCACACCCGCACCGGCTTCAGTCCACGCGGGAAGTACGCGCCGGCCGGGGAGGCCAGCAGCATGTACTTGTAGCCCTCGGCCGGCTTCACCCCGAGCCCGACCTCGGTGGAGAACTCGAACGGGCGAAGGTACAGCGACTCCTCGCCACCGGCCGCGGGCACCCAGTCGGCGTCGGCCTCCAGCAACTGCCGCACCGACTCGACGAACAGCTCCTCCGGCAGTTCCGCCATCGCCATCCGCCGGGCCGAGCGACGCAGCCGCGCGGCGTTGGCGTCGACGCGGAAGGTGGCGATGCTGCCGTCCGCCTGCCGGTACGCCTTGAGACCCTCGAAAATCGCCTGACCGTAGTGGAAGACCATGGTCGCCGGGTCCATCGAGATCGGCGCGTAGGGCTGCACCCGGGCGTTGGTCCACTGCCCGTCTGCGTAGTCGATCGTCACCATGTGATCGGTGAAGAATCGGCCGAATCCGGGCTCCGCGAGTATCTCCTGTCGCCGCTGCGCCGGGACGGGCGCGGGATGCGGAACACGGACGAACTGCGCGGCAACTGTCATGCCTGGAATCCTAGAACGCCCCGCTCACGAACCGACAGCGTGGTACGAGCAAATCCGTACCCACGCCCCCGTCAGGAGGTGTGCGCGGTCACGAACGGCGGCCGGACCACCTCGGCGCGCAACCGGCGGCCGCGGACGTCGACCTCGACCTCGGCGCCGGGCTCCAGCCCCGCGGCGGTGTCGAGCAGCGCGAGCGCGATGCCGATCTCCAGGCTGGGTGAGAAGGTGCCGGAGGTGGTCGCGCCGACGGCGTCGTCACCACGCAGCACCGTCTGCCCGGCGCGCAGCACACCGCGATCGATCGCCTTCAGCCCCATCAGGATTCGGCGCGGACCGGCCGACTTCTCCTGTTCCAGTGCGGCCTTGCCCCAGAACCGCGGCTTCTTCCAGCCGACGGCCCACCCGGCCCGCGCCTGCACCGGCGAGATGTCCGGGGACAGTTCGTGCCCGTGGAGCGGATAGCCCATCTCGGTGCGCAGGGTGTCGCGGGCGCCCAGCCCGGCGGGCAGGCCACCGGCGGCGATGACCTCCGCCAGCAGCGCGCGGAACAGCGACTCGGCGTCGGCCCAGCGCGGCAGCAGTTCGTACCCGTGCTCACCGGTGTATCCGGTGCGGCACACCCGGACCGGCACGCTGTTCCACTCCGCGTCGGCGTAGGCCATGTACTCCATGTCGGCGGGCAGGCCCAGCGCCGCCAGCACCTCCGCCGACTTCGGGCCCTGCACCGCGAACACCGCGTACTCGCGATGCAGATCGGTCACCGTGACGCCCTCGGGCGCCCCCGCCCGCAGCGCGGCGACCACCGCGGGGGTGTTGGCCGCGTTGGGTACCAGGAAGATCTCGTCGTCGCCGACGTAGTAGGCGATGAGATCGTCGATCACCCCACCGGTCTCGGTGCAGCACAGCGTGTACTGCGCCTTGCCCGGCCGGATCCGGTTCAGATCGTTGGTCAGCGCCGAGTTCACGAACGCCGCCGCCCCCGGGCCGCGCACCACCGCCTTGCCGAGATGGCTGACGTCGAACAGCCCAGCCGCGTTCCGCACCGCCGTGTGCTCGCGCACGGTCCCGCCGTACTGGACCGGCATCTCCCATCCGCCGAACGGCGCGAACTTGGCGCCGAGTTCGGTGTGGACGGCGTGGATGGGACCTCGCAGCAGCTGGGAGTCGCTCACCCGCCGGAGCTTACTGGGCCGGATGCCGGTCCGGGCGGCGGCGCTGCCGACACGTGATCCACCACGACCGCCGGAAGGACGGGACGGGATGGGCGACAGTAGCCTTGGGCCCATGACAGCTGTTGCAGATCGTTCGCTCGGACCGGAACTCGCGCGTATCACCGACATCGGGGCGGACACCGATGTCCTCGTGGTCGGACTCGTCGTCACCGAGGACGGGCCCGCGCTCGCGCCGTCGGACGCCTTCGACGACGTGCTCGGCGCGGAGGTCCGCGACACCCTGCTGCAACAGCTGCGCGCGGTCGGCGCCAAGGGCAAGCCCGAGGAGCTGACCCGGGTTCCGGCGCCGGCCGGGCTGCCGGTCACCAGCGTGCTGGCGGTGGGCCTGGGCGCCGCCGACAAGGTCGACGCCGAACAGGTCCGCAAGTCCGCCGGTGCGGCCGGGCGGGCGCTGACCGGGACCGGCACCGCGGCCACCACGCTGTCCGGCCTGGATCTGGGCGCGGCGGCGGAGGGCTTCTATCTCGGCGCCTACACCTTCACCCCGTTCAAGTCCGACAAGTCCGCGCCGAAGCCCGACGAGCAACGGGTGCGACGGGTCGAATTGCTCGTTCCCGCACCGGATTCCGGTGAGCAGGAACTGTTCCGGGCGCAGGCGGTCGCGGAGGCCGTGGCCACCGCCCGCGATTTCGTGAACACCCCGCCGAACCGGCTGTTCCCGGCCGAATTCGCCTCGCGCGCAGCCGAACTGGCCGCCGCCGCGGGACTCGAGGTCGAGGTGCTGGACGAGAAGGCTTTGGCGGAGCGGGGTTTCGGCGGCATCGTCGGTGTCGGCCAGGGTTCCTCCCGGCCGCCGCGGCTGCTGCGCATCACCTACGCGGGCGGACCGAAGAAGGTGGCGCTGATCGGTAAGGGCATCACCTTCGACACCGGCGGCATCTCGATCAAACCGGCCGCCAACATGGAGAACATGACCTCCGACATGGCCGGTGCGGCGGCGGTCATCGCGACCACGCTGCTGGCCGCCCGGCTGAGCCTGCCGGTCACCGTCACCGCCACCGTGCCGATGGCCGAGAACATGCCCTCGGACACCGCGCAGCGGCCGGGCGACGTCATCACCCAGTACGGCGGCATCACCGTGGAGGTGATCAACACCGACGCCGAGGGCCGGCTGATCCTGGCCGACGCCATCGTGCGGGCCGGTGAGGACTCCCCGGACTATCTGATCGACGTGGCCACCCTGACCGGCGCGCAACTGGTGGCGCTCGGCGCCCGCACCCCGGGCGTGATGGGCACCGAGGAGTTCCGCGACCGGGTCGCGCGGTTGTCGCAGGCGGCCGGGGAGAACGGCTGGGCGATGCCGCTGCCCGCCGAACTGCGGCCCGACCTCAACTCGAAGGTCGCCGATCTGATGAACGTCTCGCCGCATCGCAACGGCGGCATGCTGGTGGCCGGGCTGTTCCTGAAGGAGTTCGTGCCCGACGGGGTGCAGTGGGCCCATCTGGACGTGGCCGGGCCCGCCTACAACACCGGCGGTCCGTACGGCTACGTCGGCAAGGGTGGCACGGGCGTACCGGTCCGCACCCTGATCGCGGTGCTGGACGACATTGCCGCGGAATAGGTCCCGCGCCTCGGTGCATCGACCAGCGCGGCCCACCGATGACCGCCGGCTGTCGATGACCGCGGCCTAGCGATGATCGCGCAGATCGTTCTCGACGGCCCGCCGGCGTTCGATGCGCCGGCGGGCATCGAAATCCCGCATCCGTTGCGGATATCCGGTGCGCCGCACGTCGTAGACGGGGATCCGCAGGCGCCCGGCCAGTTGCCGCGCACCCCGCTCCCCCACCACCCGGCGGGTCCATTCGCCGTCGGCGGCCACCAGCACCACGGTGACATCGGTCACCGTGGTCTTGGGCTCGACGTACGCCTCCACACCGGTATGCGTACGCACCCAGTCGGCCAGATACCGCGCATCGGACGCCTCCGGACCACGGCCGCCCGGCGCCGATCGGCGGAAACGATCGAGCAGGCCCATCTCCGCCCCACCTCCTTCTCGGGACACCGGAACACTCACACCCGGTTCTTCGATACTGCCAGCGGCAGTGTTTCGGTGCCGCCGTCGAAACACAGCCGCCCTGTGGTAGGCCGCCTGCGAGCGAGTGCAAGGATGGAACACCGGAAACAACGAACCCACACGGATCTCCGGTGCCACGCAGAACGTTCGGTGGCGTGGGACATTCGCCGCGACCCGCGGTGGGCGCCCGCCAGAGACAACTGTTGTAGACCCGTCGAGCAGTTATAGGAGTCAACGGACATGGCCTTCTCCGTCCAGATGCCGGCCCTCGGTGAGAGCGTCACCGAGGGCACTGTGACCAGGTGGCTGAAGCAGGAAGGAGACACGGTCGAGGTCGACGAGCCCCTGCTCGAGGTGTCGACCGACAAGGTCGACACCGAGATCCCGTCCCCCGCCGCCGGTGTGCTGTCCCGCATCGTGGCGAAGGAGGACGACATCGTCGAGGTCGGCGGTGAGCTGGGCGTGATCAGTGGCGCCGACGAGGCCCCTGCGGCCGCTCCGGCCCCGGCCCCGGCCCCCGCGGCCGCGCCTGCCCCGGCCCCCGCACCGCAGGCCCCCGCACCGCAGGCCCCCGCGCCGCAGGCCCCCGCTCCGGCCCCCGCGCCCGCCGCCCCTGCCGCCGCGGCCTCCTCCGGCTCCGGCACCCCGGTGAAGATGCCGGAACTCGGCGAGTCCGTCACGGAGGGCACCGTCACCCGCTGGCTCAAGCAGGTCGGCGATCAGGTCGCCGTCGACGAGCCGCTGCTCGAGGTCTCCACCGACAAGGTCGACACCGAGATCCCGTCGCCGGTCGCCGGCACGCTGCTCGAGATCACCGCCGCCGAGGACGATGTCGTGGCCGTCGGCGGTCAGCTCGGCGTGATCGGCAGCGGTTCCCCTGCCGCCGCTCCGGCTCCGGCCCCCGCGTCCGCCCCCGCTCCCCAGGCCGCCGCCCCGGCTCCTGCGCCCGCCCCGGCCCCCGCACCTGCGCCTGCCCCGGCCCCCGCGCCCGCTCCGGCCCCCGCTGCCGCTCCTGCTCCGGCCCCCGTCGCTACCGCTCCCAAGCCCGCCCCGGCCGCTACCAACGGCGAATCCCCCTACGTCACCCCGCTGGTCCGGAAGCTGGCCGCGGAGAACAACGTGGACCTCTCCTCGCTGAAGGGTTCCGGCGTCGGCGGCCGGATCCGCAAGCAGGACGTGCTGGCCGCCGCCGAGGCGGCCAAGCCCTCCGCGCCCGCCCCGACTCCGGCCCCGGCTGCCGCACCCGCCACCGCCCCGGCGGCCAAGGCCCCGGCCGTCGCATCGGCCGCGCCCGCCGGTGTCCGCCCCGAGTTGCAGCACCTGCGCGGCACGGTCCAGAAGGCCACTCGGATCCGACAGATCACCGCCGTGAAGACCCGCGAGTCGTTGCAGACCACCGCACAGCTGACCCAGACCCACGAGGTCGACGTCACCACGATCGCGGCGCTGCGCACCCGGGCCAAGGACGCCTTCAAGGATCGCGAGGGCGTCAACCTCACCTTCCTGCCGTTCTTCGCCAAGGCCGCGGTCGAGGCGCTGGGTGTGCACCCGAACGTGAACGCCTCGTACAACGAGGACACCAAGGAGATCACCTACCACTCGGCGGTCCACCTCGGCATCGCGGTCGACACCGAGCAGGGCCTGCTGTCCCCGATCATCCACAACGCCAGCGACCTGTCGCTGGCCGGACTGGCCCGCGCGATCGCCGATATCGCCAACCGCGCCCGCAACGGCGGCCTGAAGCCGGACGAGCTGGCCGGCGGCACCTTCACCATCACCAACATCGGCAGCCAGGGCGCGCTGTTCGACACCCCGATCCTGGTGCCGCCGCAGTCGGCGATGCTGGGCACCGGCGCGATCGTGCGCCGCCCGATGGTGGTGGCGGACAACGGCAACGAGTTCATCGGCATCCGCTCGATGTGCTACCTGCCGCTGACCTACGATCACCGCCTCATCGACGGCGCCGACGCCGGTCGCTTCCTCACCACCATCCGGCACCGGCTGGAAGAGGCGGCGTTCGAGGCGGATCTCGGCCTGTAGCAGGCAGATCCGGCCGCGCGGCAAGCGCGGCCGGATCGATCGGCACGTCGCCGGTGGCGACCGGGCGGCACGACAGGCACCGGGTGACCACTCGGTGTGCCGTGGAGCCACCACCAGCGACGGCCTGATCGGCGATCCGGCGCATGACGGCTCCGGCACCTCACCGCCGACACGGGCCTTCGGTATCCAGATTGCCGCGACCCGCGAAATATGCTGGTATCACGGATTTTCCGCAGCAGTCGCGCTCATCCGGCCAGATCGGCACAGCCCGGATACCCGCCGATGCGACTCTTGTCGGCCGTCACCCGGGGCCCAGGAGCGCCCGGCCGAGATCCGGACCACCCGTGGCGGATTCGGGCGCACCGGGCCGCCGGAGGGCCGGGCGCGAAAGTTACGCTGCTGTCGATGAGCAGCACCGAACGCACCGCGCCGACGATCCGGGACGCCCGCGAGGACGATCTCCCGGCGATCCTCGCGATCCACAACGACAACATCGCCGTCTCGACGGCCATCTGGGACGACCAACAGGTCGGGCTGGACGAGCGGCTGGCCTGGTGGAAGTCGCGGACCGCGGCCGGCCATCCGGTCCTGGTCGCCGAGGTCGACGGGCGGGTCGCGGGCTATGCCAGTTACGGGCAGTTCCGGCCGAAGATCGGCTATCGGCACAGCGTCGAGAACTCGGTGTACGTCGCCGACGCCTTCCACCGCCGCGGCATCGCGACCGCGTTGCTGGCCGAACTGGTGGAGCGGGCCCGGCTGTCCGGGACCGCGCACGCGGTGATCGCGGCCATCGAGTCCACCAACACCGTCTCCATCGCCCTGCACGAGAAGTTCGGCTTCCGGACCGTCGGCGTCATGCCGGAGGTGGGCCGCAAATTCGATCGCTGGCTGGATCTCACCCTGATGCAGTTGACGCTGCCGCTGTGACATTGGCGTAACGTCTGGTTCGTGAGCGAGCTGACCGCCCTCGGCGAACCCGCAGAGTTATCCCTGTCGCGGCCCGGCATCTCACCGCCGCCGGTGATCCCGGCCGGTCGGCCCGCGACCGCGTCCGCCCGCTTCGACGACACCCCGCTGATGGTGACGGACCTCGGCCTCCTCGACTACCACCGGGCCTGGGACCTGCAACGCGGCATCGCCGACGAGCGCGCCGAGGGCCACGGCCGGGACCGGCTGCTGTTGCTCGAACACCCCTCGGTGTTCACCGCCGGAAAACGCACCGAACCGGACGACATGCCCGTCGACGGCAGCCCGGTGGTACCGGTGGACCGGGGCGGGAAGATCACCTGGCACGGCCCCGGGCAACTGGTCGGCTATCCGATCGTGCGGCTGGCCGAACCGGTCGACGTCGTCGATTACGTGCGGCGGCTGGAAGAGGCGTTGATCACGGTGTGCACCGGCCTGGGCGTGCGGTGCGGGCGGGTCGAGGGCCGGTCCGGAGTGTGGCTGCCCGCCACCGCGACCCAGCCGCAGCGCAAGGTCGCCGCCATCGGGGTGCGGGTGCAGCGCGGAGTCGCGCTGCACGGCCTGTCGCTGAACGGCAATTCGACGATGGACGGTTTCCGCGCGATCGTGCCCTGCGGTATCCGCGACGCCGGTGTCACCACCCTGACCCGGGAGCTGGGCCGCGACGTCACCGTCGCCGAGCTGAAACCGTTGGTGGCCACCGCTGTCCGGCGCGCCCTCGACGGCGGGCTACCGGTCGCCGACCATCCTGTCGCGCCGGTCACAGCAGGTCCGGGCGGACCGGACGCCGCCACCGGCGGCGAATGATCACGGCGTAGCATCGGTCCGGTGACCTCCGTCGACACCCCGGCACCGCACGGCGCCGCACACAATGCGGCCGCACCCAACGGACGCAAGCTGCTCCGCATCGAGGCTCGCAACGCGGAAACCCCGATCGAGCGCAAACCGTTCTGGATCCGCACCCGCGCGACCATGGGCCCCGAGTACACCGAACTGAAGGGCCTGGTCAAACGCGAAGGGCTGCACACGGTCTGCGAGGAGGCCGGCTGCCCGAACATCTTCGAATGCTGGGAGGACCGCGAGGCCACCTTCCTCATCGGCGGTGAACAGTGCACCCGCCGCTGCGATTTCTGCCAGATCGACACCGGCAAGCCCGCCGCGCTCGATCGCGACGAGCCGCGCCGGGTCGCCGAGAGCGTGCAGGCGATGGGCCTGCGCTACTCGACCGTCACCGGTGTCGCCCGCGACGACCTGCCCGACGGCGGCGCGTGGCTGTACGCGGAGACAGTGCACGCCATCAAGCGACTCAACCCGAACACCGGCGTCGAGTTGCTGATCCCCGACTTCAACGCCGACCCGGCGCAGCTGGCCGAGGTGTTCGCCGCCCGCCCGGAGGTGCTCGCGCACAATCTGGAGACGGTGCCGCGCATCTTCAAGCGCATCCGCCCGGCCTTCCGCTACGAGCGGTCGCTGGCGGTGCTGACCGCCGCCCGCGCGGCGGGCCTGGTCACCAAGTCCAATCTGATCCTCGGCATGGGCGAGACCCCCGACGAGGTCACCCAGGCCATGCGCGACCTGCACGAGGCCGGTTGCGACATCCTGACCATCACGCAGTACCTGCGCCCGTCGCCACGGCACCACCCGGTCGACCGCTGGGTCAAGCCGGAGGAGTTCGTCGAGCACTCCCGCGTCGCCACCGAACTGGGCTTCGCCGGGGTGATGGCCGGGCCGCTGGTCCGCTCCTCCTACCGCGCGGGCCGGCTGTACGCCCAGGCGATGGCCCACCACGGCCGCCCGATCGCCCCCGAGATGGCTCATCTGGCCGCGGCGGGTTCCGCCGCCCAGGAGGCCACCTCGGTCCTCGCCCGCTTCGGTTCCTGACGCGGCTCGACCGGTACCCGCACTCCCCCAGCTCACCGGCGGTGATCTCCGGAAACGGTGACAGCCGGTGGTCCGTGGTGGGAAGCTCGGGTGAACCACTCGTGTCGACTTCGGAGGCGAGTCATGGTCGAGAAGGCGAGCAACGGGGCCGCCGACAGCAGAGCGGCGGCCAACGGCAAGGTGGTGACCGCACAGCGTCCGGCCGACATCCGGAACGTGGCGCTGGTCGGTCACAGCGGCTCCGGTAAGACCACGCTGGTGGAGGCGCTGGCCGTCGCCGCCGGCGCGGTCATCCGGGCCGGTCGGGTCGAGGACGGCACCTCGGTCTCCGACTACGACGACATCGAACAGCGACAACATCGGTCCGTCCAGCTGTCGGTGGTGCCGATCGGCTGGGACGGAATCAAGATAAATCTGCTGGACACTCCCGGATACGCCGATTTCGTCGGGGAGCTGAGGGCCGGTCTGCGCGCCGCGGACGCGGCCCTTTTCGTCGTCTCGGCCGCGGCGGGCGCGACGGGAGTGAGTGGTCAGACCACGGCGCTGTGGGCGGAGTGCGCGGCTGTCGGCATGCCGCGGGCGCTGGTCGTCACCCATCTCGACGCCACCCGCGCCGACTTCGACGAGATGGTCGAGACCTGCCGCGCGATCCTCGGCAGCGGCGCGGCCGAGAGCATGCTGCCGGTGCACCTGCCCGTGTACGGGCCGCCGGGCGCCGACGGACACCGCCCGGTCACCGGCCTGATCGATCTGCTGACCCAGCAGGTGTTCGACTACTCCGCCGGCGCCCACACCCGCACCGAACCGACCGCGGATCAGCTCGCGCAGATCGAATCGGCCCGCGGCCCGCTGATCGAGGGGATCATCGCCGAGAGCGAGGACGAGACCCTGATGGACCGGTATCTCGCGGGCGCGGAGATCGACCCGGCGACGCTGCTCGGCGATCTGGAACGCGCGGTGGCCCGCGGCAGCTTCCACCCGATCCTGATCGCGGCGCCACCGCCGGGCGACGGCCGCGAGGGCCTCGGCACCGTCGAGGTGCTGGACCTCATCACCCGCGGATTCCCCACGCCCGCAGAACATTCCGTCTCGGCGGCGGCACCCGGCGGGACGGCCGCCCCGCTGGCCTGCGATCCGGCCGCGCCGCTGGCCGCGGAGGTGATCCGTACCGCGTCCGATCCCTATGTGGGCCGGGTGTCGCTGGTGCGGGTGTTCTCCGGCACCGTGCATCCGGACGAGACCGTGCACGTCTGCGGCCATCACGCGGCGGACCACGACCGCGATCACGATCTCGACGAACGGATCGGCGCGGTCTCGGCCCCGTTCGGGAAGCAGCAACGGCCGCTCGGCGAGGCCGTCGCGGGCGATATCGCGTATCTCACCAAACTCGGCCACGCCGAGACCGGCGACACCCTCTCGGCCCGGGACACCCCGCTGCTGATCGAGCCGTGGCCGGTGCCGCAGCCGCTGCTCCCGGTGGCGATCCAGGCACACGGCAAGGCCGACGAGGACAAGTTGTCGCAGAGTCTGGCCCGCCTGATCGCCGAGGATCCGACGATCCGGCTGGAACAGAACAGCCACACCCGGCAACTGGTGCTGTGGTGTCTGGGTGAAGCGCATCGCGACGTGGCGCTGGAACGACTGCGGTCCCGGTTCGGGGTGGCCGTCGACGTGATCGAGTATCGGGTGGCGCTGCGGGAGACCTTCGCCGCGGCGGCGTCCGGGCGCGGCCGGCATGTCAAACAGTCCGGCGGGCACGGTCAGTACGCCATCTGCGAGATCGAGGTGCAACCGCTGCCGGAGGGTTCCGGGATCGAATTCGTCGACAAGGTGGTAGGCGGGGTGGTGCCGCGGCAGTTCATCCCGTCGGTGGAGAAGGGTGTGCGAGCCCAGGCCGCGCGCGGCGTGACGGCGGGATATCCGCTGGTGGACGTGCGGGTGACGCTGTCCGACGGCAAGGCGCACTCGGTCGACTCCTCCGACGCCGCCTTCCAGACCGCGGGGGCGCTGGCGCTGCGGGAGGCCGCCGCGGCCGCGCGGATCAGCCTGCTGGAACCGATCGCCGAGGTGCGGGTGACCGTGGCCGACGAGCATGTCGGCACCGTGCTCGGCGATCTGTCCGGCCGTCGGGGCCGGGTGCTCGGCACCGAGCCGATCGGGGCGGGGCACACGGTGATCCGCGCGGAGGTGCCGGAGCTGGAGTTGTCGCGCTACGCCATCGACCTGCGTTCGCTGGCACACGGCGGCGCCGGGTTCACCCGCGCCTACGTACGGCACGAGCCGATGCCCGCCCAGGTGGCCGGCGGGCTGCGCGCGACGTCCGCCGCCGCGACCTGATCCGGGTCGTGCGGGGCCGGATTGATCCGGTTGCGTCCCCGCCGGTGACTGCGCACTATCCTGGGGGCCATGGCAGCAGGTAAGGGCGGTAAGCCGTCGAAGGAAGCGAAGGCCGCGGCGAAAGCGGCGCGCAAGCAGGCGTCGAAGGAGCGTCGCCGCCAGCTGTGGCAGGCGTTCCAGATGCAACGCAAAGAGGACAAGCTGCTGCTGCCGCTGATGATCGGCGCGCTGGTCGGCATCACCGTCGTCGCCTTCGTCATCGGCCTGCTGATCCACCAGCAGTGGGTGCTGCTGCCGCTGGGCCTGGTCGCGGGCGGTCTGGTCGCGTTCGTCATCTTCGGCCGCCGGGTACAGAAGAGCGTCTACGCGAAGGCCGACGGGCAGGCCGGCGCGGCCGCATGGGTGCTGGACAACCTGCAAGGCAAGTGGCGGGTCACCCAGGGTGTGGCCGCGACGACGCAGCTGGACGCGGTACACCGGGTGATCGGGCTGCCGGGCATCGTCCTGGTCGCCGAGGGCTCCCCGACGCGGCTCAAGTCGCTGCTGGCGCAGGAGAAGAAGAAGACCTCCCGGTTGGTCGGCGACACCCCGATCTACGACGTCATCATCGGCAACGGCGACGGCGAGGTGCAGCTGAAGAACCTCCAGCGCTACCTGACCAAGCTGCCGCGCAACATCGACGTCAAGCGCATGGATCAGATCGAGAGCCGGCTGTCGGCCCTGGCCACCCGCGGTGGTCCGGCGATGCCCAAGGGCCCGCTGCCGGCCGGCGCGAAGATGCGGTCCGTGCAGCGCACCATCCGCCGCCGCTGAGCTGTATTGCCGGCCTCCGCTTCGCTTCGGCTGTCGAGGCCCTCGTGACGCCGGGGCTGCCCTCCTCCGGCTCCTCCGCTTCACTCCCCCGCCTCCGTCAGTCCGGGCCCGCCCCGACTGCACCGACGCGCGAAAGGGGCCTGACGAATGCGTTCGACTCCTTTCGCGTCGGGTCAACTCAGCGGGAGCGGACCAAGGCGGTGCCGGTGGCTCGGTCGTGCATGCCGCGGCCGTCGGAGTCGGTGAACAGCGCGGGGATCACGAAGACCAGCAGCGCCTGCCGGGCCAGCGCCCGGACGATGCCGACGCCGCCGGCGGAGTCGATCCGGATGGTGCGCATGCGCAGGAAGTACTGCCCCGGGGTGAAGCCGAACAGGGTGACGGTGGCGACCCCGATGACGAACCAGACCACCAGCGTGAGGGTGTTCAGCGAACCGTTGTGACCGTGCAGGATCAGCGCCGCGATGCCGAGCGAGATGAACCAGTCCACGAACAGCCCGACGATCCGGCGCAGCATCGACACCAGCGAGCCCGCGCCCGTCTTCGGCAGCCCCAGCAGCTCGCCGGGATACTCCGCCCGCGCGTCGTCCGGATCGGCCGCGTTCGGCCCGGACAGCCAGGAACCGGTATTTCGTGCCATACACCCAGCCTAGCCACGCCCGCCCCGGCGACGAGCGGCCGGGACGCGCGGGTGCGCGCGGCACCCGGCACGCACCCAGGTCGAGCATCCGCCGTTACCCGCCCGCGACCCCCGATCCGAAAGGGTTGCGGGCGAAATACTCTCGCGCCGGACGACGGTCACCGCAGGGCCCGCCACCGGGGTTTTCGGGACCTTCACAACCGCTCGGGAGGCGGTAATGGCAGGATAAGCGTGCTGGTCGGGCAACGATCCGCGCTGTGCCCGATTCCGTGCGGAATCGGTGTGCGCCGTGGCTTGCCGACAGCGGCACGTGTAACACTGGCGAAACACGGGCTTGATTGCCGGGAAACACCGCATCCCTAGCGTTCAGCGGCGAAACCCAGCAATCGGCACCTGGCTGGGAACCAATCCGTAAGGAGTACTTAAGTGGCGTTCAGCACGGCCGACGAGGTCATCAAGTACATCAAGGAAGAGGAGGTCGAGTACGTCGACGTTCGGTTCACCGACCTCCCCGGACAGGCGCAGCACTTCTCGATCCCGGCGAAGTCGTTCACGACCGACCTGGCCGAGGAGGGCCTGGCCTTCGACGGTTCCTCGGTACGCGGCTTCCAGTCCATCGACGAGTCGGACATGCTGCTGCTGCCCGACTACACGACCGCCCGGCTGGACCCCTTCCGTGCCGCCAAGACGCTGAACCTGAACTTCTTCGTGCACGACCCGTTCACCCGCGAGTCCTACAGCCGCGACCCGCGTAACGTCGCGCGCAAGGCCGAGGAGTACCTGAAGAGCACCGGCGTCGCCGACACCGCGTACTTCGGCGCCGAGGCGGAGTTCTACATCTTCGACTCGATCCGCTACGACTCGCAGATCAACGGTGCCTTCTACGAGATCGAGTCGGTCTCCGGTTCCTGGAACACCGGTGCCGAGTTCAACCCGGACGGCACCCCGAACCGTGGTTACAAGGTGCGTCCGAAGGGCGGCTACTTCCCGGTCGCGCCGTACGACCACTACGTCGACCTGCGCGACAAGATCGCCACCAACCTGCAGAACGCGGGCTTCGTGCTGGAGCGCGGTCACCACGAGGTGGGCACCGCCGGCCAGGCCGAGATCAACTACAAGTTCAACACCCTGCTGTCGGCTGCCGACGACCTGCAGCTGTTCAAGTACATCGTGAAGAACACCGCGTGGGCCGAGGGCAAGACCGTCACCTTCATGCCGAAGCCGCTGTTCGGTGACAACGGCTCGGGCATGCACGTGCACCAGTCGCTGTGGAAGGACGGCAAGCCGCTGTTCCACGACGAGGCCGGCTACGGCGGCCTGTCGGACCTGGCCCGCTGGTACATCGGTGGCATCCTGCACCACGCGCCGTCGCTGCTGGCGTTCACCAACCCGACCGTGAACTCGTACCACCGCCTGGTGCCGGGCTTCGAGGCCCCCATCAACCTGGTGTACTCGCAGCGCAACCGCTCCGCCGCGGTCCGCATCCCGGTCACCGGCAACAACCCGAAGGCCAAGCGCCTCGAGTTCCGCGCCCCCGACTCCTCGGGCAACCCGTACCTGGCCTTCGCCGCCATGATGATGGCCGGCCTGGACGGCATCAAGAAGAAGATCGAGCCGGCCGCCCCCGTCGACAAGGACCTCTACGAGCTCCCGCCGGAGGAGGCCAAGAACATCCCGCAGGCCCCCACCAGCCTGTCGTCGGTGATCGACCGCCTCGAGGCCGACCACGACTACCTCACCGAGGGCGGCGTGTTCACCGAGGACCTGGTCGAGACCTGGATCCAGCTCAAGCGCGACAACGAGATCGCCCCGGTCAACCTGCGTCCGCACCCCTACGAGTTCGCGCTGTACTACGACGTGTAAATCGTTACGGCGCAACCGCACTCCGGAGCCCCGGCCGAAAACGGCTGGGGCTTCGCCCTTTTCCACCTACCCCGACCCCCCGCCCTCGGAAAGTCCGGTCGCGGGACCGCCCCCGGATCACTACGGTCATACAGGTGAGTTCGCCGTCGGAACCCCCGAATCCGCCACCCGCCGGACCCCCGGCCTCCCCACCGGTCGGATCCGGCCTACCACCCCGCGAACCCACCCTCGGCGAGCACCCCTCGGCGACAACCGGACCCGACCCCACTTCGGCCGACCGCACCGAACGCCTCTCACCCCCGTTCGGCCCGGTACCCCCGTGGAGCACACCCCGCCCCGCTGAGCCCGCCGCGGACTCGTCCACCGAGCGATACGTACCACCCGCAGTCGAACCACCGCCGTGGGAGGGACACCCGTCACCGGCAGGCAAGTCGACCTCGCCGACCGCGACCCCGGCACCCGCCACCGAACCCCCGCCATCGAGCGACCTCACGGCCCAGCCGACCGAACGCCTCCTCCCACCACCGGCACACCCGGCATCGACGGGTCGAAGCCCCTCGGCAACAACCGAATTCATCCCCACCGCAGGCAGGGAACCGGTCTCATCGGCCGAGGCGATCTCGGACACCGAGAAGATCCCGGTACCCGACCACCGATCCACCCCACCTGCCGGTGAACCTCCACTGTCCGCCGCCGGATTCGGACCGCTGAGCGCAGGGACGCCGTCGTCGGACGAGGCGGAAAATACGCCGGCACCGGCGGGCGAGTCCACACCGCCGCCCGGTGAGTACACACCACCTCCCCGTGAATTGCCCGACCCAGCAGCGGGATTCGCGCCGCGGCCGGGCGAGGATTACGCAGCGGCCGGATTGGAACCGCCGCGCGGGGAGAATCCGCCACCGGCAGGAGAATTCGCGCCTACCCCGAGCGGATACCCACCGCCAGGGGGCGGCTCAGCGCCGTCTGGGACGTTCGCCGCCCCGGCAGGCAACCTCACACCGGCACCGGACCAATATCCTTCCTCGCCAAGTGGATTCACACCACCACCGACGGGAAACCCAGCAGCGGGGTTCGTGCCGCCCCCTGGCGGCTATCCACCGGCAGCGGGAGGATATCCCGCACCGCCGAGCGGCTATCCCATGCAGACCGGTGGGTTCATGCCGCCGACGGGCGAATATGCACCCCCAGCAGGCGGATACGCACCGCCCGCAGGCGGATATCCAGAGTCAGCGCCTGGATTCCCACCTCCGGCCGGCGGATACGTGCCGCCGCCGAGTGGCTATCCGCCGCCAGGCACCGCCGGAACACCGGCTGCCGGATATCCCTCGGGCGGGTATCCACCACAGGGCGGGTTCATGCCACCGACGGGTGAGTATCCGGCACCTGCGCCCGGGTTCCCACCTCCGTCGGGTGGATACCAGACGGCGGCAGGCGGATTCACGCCACCGGCCGGCGGGACGACACCCCCGCCGGGTGCACCTGGTGCCCCTGGCTGGCCCACGCCAGGTGGGTATCCGGCACCACACGGGGGATTCGTGCCACCGGCCCCTACGGGCGGACATATCCCGCCTCCGGGCGGATACGCGCCGCCCACCGGCCAATATCCCGCACCCACGACCGGATTTCCACCACCGTCTGGCGGATATCCCGCCACACCAGGCGGATTCACACCGCCGTCGGGTGCGCCTGGAGCACCGGCCGCTGGACCTACGCCGAGTGGGTACCCGGCGCAACCCGGCGGATTCATGCCACGGACGGGCGCGTATCCACCGGTTGCGGGCGGATATGCGCCTTCACCGGGCGGATACTCACCGCCCACCGGCGAAAATCCCGCACCCGCAACCGGATTCCCACTACCGTCCGGCGGATATCCCGCCGCAGCAGGCGGACTCACACCGCCCTCAGACGCACCCGCAACACCGACCGCCGAAGCTCCAGCGGGCGGGTATTCGCCGCCGGTAGGTGGATCTACGCCGCCTGGGGGCGAAATCGCGGTGACGACCGCGTTCACACCACCGGCGAGTGAATACCCCGCACCGGCAGGCGGTCATATATCCACGGGCGAGAACGCAGCCACCGTCGCGTTCACACCACCGGCGAGCACACATCCCGCACCAGAAGGTGGTCTCATACCACCCACGGGAAAGGTGGCATCGACGGTCGCGTTCACACCGCCCGCGAGTGAGCACCCCTCACCGGCAGGCGGTCACACACCACCCACGGGCGAGAACGCAGCGACCCTCGCGTTCACACCGCCCGCGGGCGGATATCCGTCATCGGCAGGTGGTTTCACGCCATCCCCGGGCGAACCCGCGGCGCCGGCAGGTGGGGCCGAGTCCGCCCCGGGTGGGTACGGGCCGGTGGGCGGGTATGCGGCACAGGGAGGTGGAACTGCGCCGCTTCCAGGCGGATACGGCGTGGTGGGCGGGTATCCGGGAGCACCCGGTGGGTATCCCGGGGCGCCGCAGGGCGGGTATCCGGGGCAGCCGTACGGAAGCTTTGTTCCACAGGCTCCGGGCGGGTACGTGGCGCCGACGGGTGCGGGGATGCAGGCTCCGGGTGGGTATCTGCCGCCCGGGACTGGGCAGGCACCGGGGGTCGGGTATGCGCGGCAGGGTGGATATCCGGGGCAGGGGTTCGGCGGGTTCGGCGGGCAGCCGCCGGGTGGGTATCCGCCGCACTTCGGTGGGGCCGGGTACGGGTGGGGTGGGCAGGTGCGGCCGGGGCGGCCCGCGCGGCGGGCGGTGGTGCCCTGGCCGGTGTGGGTGGTCGTCGTGGCGCTCGCCGCGGTGGCGGCGATATCGGTGTTCCTGCGCTGGGTCCAACCGGGTAGCTCACCGAGGATTCCAGCGGCGCTCAGGAATCGGCTGCGGGGCAACGCTTTCAAAATCCACTCACTGCTGGATCTGTCGCAGGCGTGGTCGGTGGCGGTCCTCGTCGCGGCGGGGGTGACCGTGGTGGCCGCGGTGGCGGCCGTGCTGGTCAAGGGTCGCTGGGCGGCCGCGATCGGCGGGCTGGCGGGCCTCGTGACCGGAGTTCTCGCCACGGTCCTGGCGATTCGGGTGCTGCAACGGATCTCGGAGGCGAACGACAGGGTGCATCGGGTGACGCATCTCTCGATGCACGCGGCGGATCCCGCGGTCGGGACGTGGGTCGCGATGGTGGTCGGGGTGCTGGGTGCGGTCGTGGGGCTCGGGGTGTCGATCCGCGCACTCACCGCGCGGCGGAGGTGAGGGCCGCGGTGGGGCTCACCTGGCCGGACGTCGTGCAATCAATGCAAGCCGGACGGCTATAACGCATGGTGGAGGCTGCGGCGGGGTGGGGATCGGCCTAGGGTCGAGGGACAGGTGTTGTCCGTCTCGGAAGGAACCATGGCTACTCCCACCGACTCTCGTCCCGCAGCTGCCTCCGGCCTCTTCGCGCTCGGCGGCGACCGGCCCGTCCATCGGCTGGGGTACGGCTCGATGCAGCTCACCGGGCCCGGGGTGTGGGGGGATCCGAAGGATCCGGACGAGGCCGTGCGGGTGCTGCGGCGGGCGGTCGAGCTCGGTGTCACGCTCATCGACACCGCCGATTCGTACGGGCCGTTCGTCAGCGAGCAGCTGATCAAGCGGGCGTTGCATCCTTATGCCGACGATCTGGTCATCGCGACCAAGGCGGGGCTGAGCCGGCCCGGGCCCGGGGTGTGGCGGCCGCTGGGGCGGCCGGAGTACCTGCGGCAGCAGTTGGAGCTGAGCCTGCGGAATCTGGGGCTGGAGAGCATCGATCTGTACCAGCTGCACCGCATCGATCCTCAGGTGCCGCTGGCCGATCAGGTCGGGGAGCTGACCCTGTTGCAGCAGGAAGGCAAGATCCGGCACATCGGATTGTCGCAGGTGACCGTCGATCAGCTGGCCGCGGCCCGGAAGCTGGCCACCATCGTGTCGGTGCAGAACCTGTACAACCTGACCACCCGCGACGCGGAGAGCGTGCTCGACTACGCCGAGGCCAACGACATCGCGTTCATCCCGTGGTTCCCGATCGCGACCGGCGAGTTGGCCAAGCGCGGCGGGCCGGTGGACACCATCGCCGACGCCCACGACGCCACACCTGCCCAGGTCGCACTGGCCTGGCTGCTGCGGCGGTCCCCCGTGATCCTGCCGATTCCGGGGACCTCGAGCGTGGCGCATCTGGAGGAGAACGTGGCCGCCGCCGGCATCACGCTCGGCGACGACGAGTTCGCGACGCTGTCCGGGGCCACCGCCCCGGCCGGGGAGACCACCGGCCGGCGCTTCCGGTTGCCCAAGCTCGGACACTGAAAGTCACCGGCGCCCGGCAGCATTCGCTGCCGGGCGGGCGGAACCCGCGGTCGGGCCCCCGAACGCATCGGACCTCGGGCGTGCCGCGGCCTCGGAACTCAGGACCGCCGGCGTGCCGGGGTCTCGGAACTCAGGACCGCCGGCGTGCCGGGGTCTCGGAACTCAGGCCCGTTCCGGGGCCGGGAAGAAGCCCGAGGCGATGAACGTGTCGACGTAGCGGTCCAGCACCGTCTCGTCGACCGCCGGTCGGTGGATGCCGCGGTCGGCGAGGGCGGCGCTGGTGGCGGTGTCGTCGATCGCCACGGTCGTGGTGCCGTAGCTGCCGCCGAGCAGCGCCGCGCGGACCAGTGAATCGTCGCCGCCGGCCTCGCGGGCGGCGGCCTCGGCGGCGAGCCGGGTGGCGATCTCCTCGAATTCCGCCGTGTCGACGCGTAATCCGTTGCGACGCAGGCTCTCGCACACCGCCGCGATCGGGACGGGCTCCGTGTTGACCAGGTGGTGCACGCCGACCGCCGGATGCAGCGCCAGTGTCACCACCGCGGCGGCCACATAGTTCACCGGCACCAGCGCGATCGCGGCCGTCCCGACCTCGGGGGCCAGGCCCAGCACCGCGACCGCGCGGATCATGTTCCAGAACGAGTCGTCCGGGCTGTTCACCCCGATGTGCGAATCACC
Organism: Nocardia sp. alder85J; assembly: GCF_020176955.2. GTDB lineage: Bacteria > Actinomycetota > Actinomycetes > Mycobacteriales > Mycobacteriaceae > Nocardia. The sequence continues at coordinate 67,863 of NZ_JAIUCZ020000016.1, read as the reverse complement.
GGACACGGTGCCGGGACGATAGATCCCGATCGGCAGACCGCGCGCACCGGCCGCCCGGACCAGTTGCTCGGCCACCCATTTGCTCGCGACGTAGCCGTTGCCGGACACCGCCGACACCGGCAGCTCCAGATCCTCCCAGGCCACGAAATCGACTGCGGGAGTGGCAGGAACGACAGCGTTGACGGTGGAGACGAAGTGGAACGGTTTGACCCGCCCGGTGGTGGCCAGCCGCAGCAGTTCCCGGGTGCCCGAGACGTTCGCCGCACGCAACCGCTGGTAGGGCTCCAAGTGGTTGACCCGAGCGCCGTTGTGCACGATCAGGTCGATGCGCTCGGTGAGCCGGGCGTAGTCGGTGTCGGACAGACCCAGTCGCGGCGCCGCCAGATCCGCGGGCAGCGCGACGATCCGCCCCTCACCGCTGTCGTCCCAGATTCGGTAGTGCGACAACGTATCCCGAATCCGGGCTCGGGCCTGCTGCGGGGAATCGGCCCGCACCGGGCACCACACCCGGGCCTCGGTGCGGGTCAGCAGTTCCCGCAGCAGATGCGCGCCGACGAATCCCGTTGCGCCGGTGAGCAGAACGTCCAGCGGAGCGCCGGGCAGCGCCGGAGCCGCTGCGGCCGGATCGATATCGCCGTCGAGCACGGCATCGGCGGCGAGAATCGCGGCCGGGCTGCGGGGTTCGGCCGGACGGTCGCCACGGTCCAGGCGTGCCGCGAGATCACGCACGACCGGGTCGGTGAACAGGGTCGCCATCGGCAGATCGATGTGCAACCGCTCCGACAGCGCTCGTTGCACGGTGAACACCGACAGCGAGGTACCGCCGAGATCGAAGAAGTTGTCCTCGGACCCGACCCGGTCCAGGCCGAGCACCTCGGCATAGGCGGCCGCGACGGCCGCTTCGGTAGGTGTCGCCGGAGCGACGAAATCGCGCTGCTCGAACACCGGCTGCGGCAACGCGGCCCGGTTCAGCTTCCCACTGTCGTTGGTGGGGAACGCATCCAGCACCACGACTGCCGACGGCACCAGGTACGACGGCAGCAGTTGCGCCAGCCGGCGGCGCAATTCGGCGGTGTCGAGGTCACCGGCAGGATCGGAATGCTCCACGACGGCGGGATCGGGGCGACCGGGGTCGGTGACCACCGGGACCACGTACGCGACCAACTGATCGCCGGTCGGTGTGGCGGCGACCACGGCCACCGCCTGCGCGATCGACCGCTGCGCCAGCAATGCCGCCTCGACCTCGCCGAGTTCGATGCGGTGGCCGCGGATCTTCGCCTGGAAGTCGGTGCGGCCCAGGTATTCCAGTACGCCGTCGGCGCGGCGGCGGACCAGGTCGCCGGTGCGGTACATGCGGGTGCCCGGCGGGCCGTACGGGTCGGCGACGAAACGGTCGGCGGTGAGGTCGGGGCGGCGGACGTAGCCGCGGGCCAGTTGGTCGCCGGCCAGGTACAGTTCGCCGACCGCACCGGCGGGGCTCGGGTGCAGCCGGTCGTCCAGCACCTGGGTGCGGGAATTCCATTGCGGCACACCGATCGGCACGGTGAGGGTGTCGGTGTCCGAGGCGCGGTGGTGGGTGATCGAGACCGCCGCCTCGGTGGGGCCGTACAGGTTGTGCAGGCGCGCCGCGGCGGCCTGCGCGAACTTCGCGACGGCGGCGGGGGGCAGTGCCTCGCCGATGACGAAAACGTCACGCAGCGTGGTCAATTGCCGCGGCTGCGCCGAGGCCAGGAACACCTGCAACACCGAGGGCACGAAGTCGGTGACCGTCACCGCGTGTGCCGCGACGAGTTCGGCGATGTACCCGGGATCGCGCTGGCCGCCGGCCGCGGCCAGCACCAGCCGGGCGCCCGCGCGCAACGGCAGGAACCAGCCCCACAGCGAGACGTCGAAGGTGGTCGCGGTCTTCTGCAAATAGACGTCGGCGGGACCGAATTCGTACTGCGCGGCCATCCATGCCATCTGGTTGGCGATGGCGCGATGGGAGACGGCCACCCCCTTGGGGCGACCGGTGGAGCCGGAGGTGAACAGCACGTACGCCGGATGCTGCGGCCGCAGCGGGGACACGAGTTCGTCCGCGGTGACCGGGGAATCGGACAGCGCCGACAGGTCCAGCATGTCGACGGTGTGTACCGGCGGCCCCGGTACCGGGAAGGGGCTGTCGGCGGTGGTCAGCACACACGCGGGCGCGGCCGTCGCCAGGACGTGACCGATGCGCCCGGCCGGATGCTCCGGATCCACCGGCAGATACGCGCCACCCGCGGTGAGCACCGCGTAGATCGCCACCACCAGGTCGATCGACCGCGGCATGCCCAGCACCACCACGGATTCCGGGCCGACGCCCAGCCCGATCAGATAGCGGGCCAGCCGGTTCACCCGGGCGTCGAACGCCCGGTAGGTCAGCGTCGCCGTCCCGTCCACCAGCGCGACGGCCTCCGGGTGCGCGGCCACGGCACGGCGGTACCCGTCGAGCAGCAACCCGTCCGGCAGCGGATGGTCGCCGCCGCCGGCCGCGGCCCGCAGCGCCGCGTGCTCGGCGGCGGTCAGCAGGTCGATATCGCCGATCGGCCGGTCCGGCGCGGCGGTGACGGCGGTGAGCAGCCGCACGAAACGGTCGGCGAGCCCGGCGACGGTGGCCTCGTCGAACAGGTCGGTGGCGTAGGTGAACCGCAGCGGCCACGGCCGGTCGGCCGGTCCCGGCAGGACGGTCAGTTGCAGATCGAATTTCGCGACGGGACTGTCGAATTCGACCTGCGCCACACTCAGATCCCCGAGTTCCAGCGCCGCCCCCGCGAGATTCTGGAAGAACAGCGCCACCTGGAACAACGGATGATGCGCCGGCGACCGATCCGGCGCCAGCACCTCCACCAGTTGCTCGAACGGCAGGTCGGCGTGCCCGAAGGCGGCCAGATCCCGATCACGGGTGGTGGCGATCGACGCGGTGAACGACATCGCGGTGTCGATCCGCGTCCGCAGCGCGACCGTGTTCACGAACATGCCGATCAGATCGGCTGTTTCGGGTTCGTCGCGCCCCGCCACCGGAGTGCCGATCACGACGTCACCGCTGCCGGTGACCCGGGCCAGCAGCGCTGCCAGCGCCGCGTGCACCACCATGAACTCGGTGGCATTACCCGCCGCCGCCAACTCCCCCACCCGGGCGGCCACCGCCGCGGGCAGGTCGAACGAATACGTCTGTCCCGCACCGGAAGCCACCGGCGGCCGCGGCCGATCGGCGGGCAGCTCCACCCGCTGCGGCGCCCCGGCCAGCTCCTCGGTCCAGAAGCCGATCTGCCGCGCCGCCCACGACTGCGGATCCGCCGCCGCGCCGAGCAACTCACGTTGCCACACACTGTAATCCGCGTACTGCACCGGCAGCGGCGTCCACTGCGGCGCCACTCCCGCACTGCGCGCGGCATACGCCGTCATCAGATCCCGGGTCAGCGGCGCCAGGGACCACCCGTCCACCGCGATGTGATGCGCGACCAGCGACAACACATGTTCCGCGGCAACGGCACCGCCGGTGGAGCGCGGCACGGCAGCGGAACCACTGCCTGGTGCCGACGCGTCGCCACCACGACCACCGGCCCGGTTCGCGCTGCTCTCATCGACTTGCGCCGCGGCGGATCCGGTCGCCGAAACACCGGCCCGCACGACACCACTGTCCTCGACCCGGGCAGTCTCAGCAGCATCGGCCCGCATCGCGGCACTGCCGACCGCCGCCGACGCATGTGCCCCGGCCTCCCGGCCCCCCTGCCCGGTATCGACATCCGTGCGCGGCAACGCGTACAGGTTGATGCGCAGCGGAACGTCCACGGTCACATCGAATCCCGTGGTGGCGTCGGTGGCGATGCGGGCGAGCAGGTCGTGCTCGTCCCGGACCGGCACCGGGGTCAGGCCGGGGTCGGCCGGGTCCAGAATCCGTTGCACCGCATCGTGTCCGTCGCGCGGGTAGATCGTGCGCAGCACCTCGTGGCGGACGATCAGGTCGGCGACGGCCGCGTTCAGGGCGGATATGTCGAGCGGGCCGGTGAGGCGGATCGCTACCGGCACGTTGTTCAGCGCCGACGCGGTGTCGAACTGGTTCAGCAGCCACATCCGGTACTGCGGTGGCGACAGCGGGATCGTCTCCCCCGCACCCCGGTCACGGGCGACCAGCCGCGGGCGCACCGAGCCCACGGGCCCCAGCGCCGTGACCGCCGTCGCGAGCGCCTCGACCGTCGGCGCCTCGAACAGCACGCGGGCCGGGAAGTCCGTGCCGGTCGCGGCCCGGATGCGGGCGGCCGCCTGGGTGGCCGCGAGCGAATTGCCGCCGAGGGTGAAGAAGTCGTCGTCCAGGCCGACGCGGGTGACCTGGAGCAGATCGGCGAACACCTCGGCGACGAGGCGCTGCACCGGGTCGGCGGGCGCGCGATAGGCGGCCATCGCGAGGTCCGGGGCGGGGAGGGCAGCGCGGTCGAGTTTGCCGACGGGGGTGAGCGGGATGTGGTCCAGCACCGTGATCGAGGCGGGCACCATGTAGGCGGGCAGCGCCCGCGCGGCGGCGGTCAGCAGGGCCGCGGTGTCGACGGTCGCGCCGGGCGCGGGCAGCACGTGCGCCACCAGCACGGTCGCGCCGGTGGGCCCGGTATGCGCCACGGTGGCGGCGAAATCGACGCCCGGATGCGCGGCGAGCACCGCATCGATCTCACCGAGTTCGATGCGGAAACCGCGCAACTTCACCTGGAAGTCGTTGCGGCCCGCGTACTGCACGCCCGCCGGCGTCTCCCGGCCCAGATCGCCGGTGCGATAGGCGCGGCTGCCGGGCGGGCCGAACGGATCGGCGACGAAGCGGGTGGCGGTGAGTCCGGGCCGGCGATGGTAGCCGCGGGCCACCCCCGCCCCCGCCAGATACAACTCGCCGACGTCACCCGGGACGGACCGGTGCAGCCGGGTGTCCAGGATCCGGGTGGCCATGCCGCGGAGGGCGGCGCCGAGGGTGATCGGATCACCGGGCGCCAGCGGCTCGCCCACCGACATGATGATGGTGGCCTCGGTGGGCCCGTACACGTTGCGGAACCGGCGTCCGCCGGTCGCCCAGCGGTTGACCAGGTCCGGCGCCCACGCCTCGCCGCCGATCGCGAGACTCTCCAGATCGTCGAGCCCGGCCGGATCCATCGAGGCGACCGCCGCCGGAGTGAGGAACGCGTGGGTGATCCGCCGGGTGCGGAGCAGTCCGGCCAGTTCGGCGCCGCCGTACACCTCGGTCGGCGCGATCACCATCGTCGCGCCCGCGCCGCAGGCCAGCAGCAGTTCCAGCATCGAGGCGTCGAAGCTGGGCGAGGCGAAGTGCAGGGTGCGCGAACTCTCGGACACCCCGTAGCGCTCACGTTGTTCGATACACACGCCCCGGAGGCCGGTGTGGCTCACCACGACGCCCTTGGGCAGACCGGTCGAACCCGACGTGTAGATCAGATAGGCCGCGTCGTCACCGCGCAGCGGCCGCACCCGATCGGCGTTGACGACCAGATCGTCGGGAAAGCGGCGGCGGGCCTCCTCGAAATCCGGATCGTCGAGCACCAGCCAGTCCGGGGCGCCGGGCAGCGCCGGACGCGCGGCCGCGACGGTGAGACCGAGCACCGCCCCGGAATCCTCGGCCATCCGCGCCACCCGGGCGGGCGGATAGTTCGGGTCGATCGGCACGAATGCCGCGCCGGACTTGGCCACGGCCCACACCGCGGCCACCGACCACACCGAGCGCGGGATGCCGAGGGCGACCACATCCTCCGGTCCGATCCCGCGGGCGATCAGCAGCCGCGCCAGCCGGGTCGACCAGCTGTCCAGTTCGGCGTAGGTCATCGACCGTTCGGCGTCGGTGACGGCGAGGCCGTCCGGATTGCGCTCGACGGCGGCGGCGAGCAGGTGCGGGAGCGTGGTGACGGCGGGGGTGCGGCGGCGTACCGGGCGGGTCCTGACCGCCGCCGCGCGCCGATCCTGCCCGTAACCCACGTCCGCCATGCATCGACCTCCACGCTCACTACCACGACCTCGCCCGAATCGACCCCGCCGGGCGATACACCGACATGCAAACATCCACTGCGAATCAAACAGCTCGAACGCAGTCAACGCCAGTCGGCGTGGGCCGGGTACCCCCCTTTTCCATCAAGAGAAACCGATCGGGGTGGATTCACAGCTGTCTCACACCTGACGGTGATGTGAAAACGACTGCGGTACAACGGGAGCGGGGCGGCGGCGCAAGTGCGTCAGAGATACGGGTGGTGGCCCATCGAGGCACTGAACACGGAGGCGGGGCGGCGGCCGGCCGCCAGATTGACCCGCTCCTGCGGGGTGAGCACGTGCCGGGAGTACATCCGGCGAGCGCGATCGCGCAGCGCGGCCAGCAGTTGGGCACGGGACGGGGCATGGACGGCGAACATGGCAGGGACTCCTCGCGAGGACGGTGACCGCGCCGGCACGAGCCGGCGCGGGCGGATGACAAACAGGTCGGCCGGCAGGCCGACCGCGCAACACGTCACGGAAACGAGGACAGCGTCCCGATCCGGGTGTGACGACGAGTCCGGCCGACCGGCAACGGTCTTCGGGCACCCATCGCGACTCCTTCTCGGCCTCTTCCCTGGTGGGGCGGAATGTCCATTCTTGCATTGAATTACCCGCAGCGTCGCCCAGAGTTCATGAAAAGTTCACCAATATTTGCCTCCTGATCGGGGCAGAAACGTAAACGACCAGGTCACGGCCGTTGTCGAGGCTCGCGTGCGGCGGACGAAAAATGCTGTGACACCGGCGATATCGGCCCCACCACGGCGGTATCGACTGCGGCACGGGCGATCCCCGGCCCGTCCCCCGAGTTCCCGGGGCTGGACCGGTCCGGCGCCACCACCGACCATACGAGGGTGGCTCGTCCCCTCCTGTCGCGAGCGCTGTGCCTGTGGCTGCTCGGCCTGCTCCTGCCGGTACTGCCGACTCCCCTTCCGGCCCTCGCCGATCCGCCGGTCGCCTATCGGTGGCACGAGGAATTCCTCACCACCCCGGACGGGATCAGCCTGCACGCGGACGTGCTGCGCCCGCCCGGACTCCCCGACACCGCCCGCACCCCGGTGGTGATGACGGTCAGCCCGTACCGCGCCCACCTCGCCTATCTCACCGAACCCCGGCCCGGCGGCGGCCCGTCCACCACCGATCTGCCGGTGGACCTGTTCCTGCCCGCCGGATACACCTACGTGATCGTGGATCTGCGCGGCTTCGGCGGCTCCTCCGGCTGCCCGGACTTCGGCGGGCCCGGCGAACGCTCCGATGTGCGCACCGCGGTGGAATGGGCTGCGGCACAGCCGTGGTCGACCGGTCGCGTCGGCCTGATCGGCACCTCGTACGAGGGCTGGACCGGACTGATGGGCCTGGCGGAACAGCCGCGCGGGCTGGCCGCGGTGGCGGCGTTCGAGCCGGTCGCCGACCCCTGGTCGTATCTGTACATGCAGGGCATCGCCTGGAAGTTCTCCGGGAAACCGGTGACCGAGAACGGTATCCGGCCCGCCGATCTGGCCGGGCTGGAACATCTGCTGATCTCGGCGACCCCGGCGCATCCCGGTGATTCCCCCGAATACCGGGCGAATGCGGCTCGGGCACCGCTGAACTGCGCCCCGCCCTATCTGGCGGGCATCATGGACCACGACGGCGGCACCGCCTTCTGGCGGGACCGCGATCTGGTGGACCGAGTGCGCGGCAACACGATTCCGCTGTTCCTCGGCCAGGGCTTCGTCGACTACAACACCCGTGCGGACCGGATCTTCGAGCTCTGGAACGGACTCGGACCCGGCGAGCACCGGGCCTGGTTCGGCCAGTGGGGTCACCGCACCTGCCGCGTCGATTGCGGCACACCGCAATTCGACACCGAACTGCTGGCCTTCTTCGATCGGGAGGTGGCCGGACGGGATGTCGGGGTGCCCGGCCCGCGGATCACCGTCGGCCAGTTCGACGGCCTATGGCGCTCGGAAGACGCCTGGCCCCCGGCGGATTCGCGACCCGTCCCGATGCCCCTGCGCACCGGGGACTACACCGACCGCGGCTTCCCGCCCGGCCCGGACCGCGAGATCTGGTCGGTGTCCCAGCCCACGACGCAGGACCAGCACCTGTCCGGCGCCCCGATCGCCACCGTGACCGCGGCGGGCCCGCTCGGCGCCACCGTCGCGGTCGAACTGTACGACGTGGGCCCCGACGGCATCGGCACCGTGATCACCCGCGGCATCGCACCGGTCGGCGCGGGTACGGTCCGGCTGCTGGCCCAGGACTGGCCGATCCCGGCCGGGCACCGGATCGCGGCCCGGATCACCGATGTCGTCGACGACGTGTGGTCGCACGCGCCCGCCTTCGCGCGGGTGTCGGTCACCGCCGCTTCCGTCGAACTGCCGCTGCTGACCGAGGCCCGCCATCCCGACCTCACCGGCGCCGTCACCGACAGCATCGAGAAGTGGCGCACGGAGAAGATCACGCCGATCGGCCCCGACGTGCTGAACAATGACACGGTGACCGTATCGTTCCCCGATCGCGGCGGTGACCGATGACCAGCAGCACCGCCCCCACCACCGGCGTCGACGACCGCACCGCCGAGCGGCTCGCCACGGCGCTGCGGTGCGTCACCGTCTCCCGCGACACCGAGGAGCGCGACGACGCGGAATTCCACCGCCTGTCCGATCATCTCGAGCACAGCTATCCGCTGGTGCACGCGGAACTCGAGCTGGAACGCTTCGGCCACAGCCGGCTGTACCGCTGGGCGGGCACCGAATCCGGCCCGGCCGCCGCGATTCTGCTGGCCCATCTGGACGTGGTGCCCGCGGACGACGACCGGCTGTGGACCCAGCCGCCGTTCGCCGGGATCGTCGACGACGAATTCGTCTGGGGCCGTGGCGCCATCGACGACAAGAGCCGGGTGCTGGCGATCCTGGAGGCCGTCGAGAGCCTGCTCGCGGCCGGTCGGCGCCCGCGCCGCACCATCCACCTGGCCTTCGGTCACGACGAGGAGCTCAGCGGCGCCACCGGCGCGGTCCGGATGGCGGCCCGGCTGCGCGAGCAGGGCGTCCGCGCGGATCTGCTGCTGGACGAGGGCGGCGTGATCGCCACCGGCCTCGCCGACGGCGTCGACCGCCCGGTCGGCACCATCATGCTCGGCGAGAAGGGCTGGGCCACCGTGAAATTGACGGTCACCGACCCGGGTGGGCACTCCTCGATGCCGGGCCGGGACACCGCGGTGAGCCGGATCGCCCGCGCGGTGGCCCGCATCCAGGACCATCCGATGCCGCTGCGGATGACGCCGGTGATCGCCGAGATGCTGACCCGGCTGCGCCCGGCGATGGCCGAACCGCGCCGCACCGCCCTGGGCCTACTGCCGCTGGTCACCCCCGTGGTGACCCGGCTGCTGGCGGCCCGCCCGCACACCGAGGCCATGGTCCGCACCACCACCGCGGCCACGATGATCCACGGCGGGGTGAAGGCCAACGTGCTGCCGCAGCACGCCGAGGCCCTGGTGAATTTCCGTATCCTGCCCGGTGATTCGGTGGCGGCGGTGCTGGAGCACTGCCGCCGGGTGATCCGCGATCCCGGGGTGTCGGTGGAACTCGACGGCCCGGTGGCCGAGCCGTCCCGGATCGGCCCGCCGGGCCCGGCCTTCGACCTGGTCGCCGACCTGGCCCGCGCGGTGGTCCCCGGCATGGTCGCGACCACCGGAATCGTGCCCGGCGCCACCGACTCCCGGCACTACGACGGCCTGGCGGTCACCCGGTGCAATTTCGCCCCCATCGTGCTCGACGAGCGCGACCTCGGCCGCATCCACGGCACCGACGAGCGGCTGTCGCGCGCCAACTACGCCCGGCTCATCGACTTCGACCACCGCCTGCTCGGCCACTTCTGCGTGCCCTGACCCGAACTCCGCGCGCCTCGTCTCCGGCGCGGCGAAACACGGACCGGAGTACGGCTCCCGTGCGACCATGACTCCCACCCGAGCAGCGCCGAGGTGGCCGCCGCCGGGCCCTACACCGGGACGACGCGGAGAGGCGGGCGGCCATGCCACGCAGCGAGACCAGCAGGTTCGAAGGGAAGGGCGGGCGGATCTTCTGGCGCGCCTGGCTGCCCGACGGCGAGGTCCGCGCGGTGGCGACGATCGTGCACGGGGTCGGCGAACATTCCGGGCGTTACGAGCACGTCGGGCAATTGCTGGCCGAGCACGGTGTCGCGACCTACGCCGACGATCACATCGGGCACGGGCAGTCCGCGGGCGGCAACGCGAACATCGGATCGCTGGACGAGGCGGCCGACAACGAGGCCACCCTGCTCGATCTCGCCGCGCAGCGGCATCCGGGGCTGCCGCGCTTCCTGATCGGGCACAGTATGGGCAGCCTGATCGCGCTCTACCTGGTCACCCGGGCCCCACTGGAGCTCACCGGCCTGGTGGTGTCCGCGCCGCCGCTGATCCAGCAGCCCGGCAACGCGGTGGAGCGGGTGGCCTGGCCGGTGCTGACCCGGCTGGCGCCGGTACTGAGCCGGCACGCGCCCGATCTGCGGGTGGTGAAACTGGACAACACCGCGATCAGCCGCGACGCCGAGGTCGTCGCCGCCTACAACGCCGACCCGCTGGTCCATCACGGCCCGCTGCCCGCCCGCACCGCCGCCGAGATCGTGCGCGGCGCCGCCGCGGTGCTGCAACGCCTGGACCGGCTCACCGTGCCCACCCTGGTACTCCAGGGCACCGCCGACCGCCTGGCGCCCCCGGCCGGCGCCGACCTGATCGAGCGGGGGGCGGCCGCCACGGACCTCACCGTGATCCGTTATCCGGGCCTCTACCACGAGGTCTTCAACGAACCCGAGCAGCAGACGGTGCTGGGGGACCTGGTCGGCTGGCTGGAGGCGCATCTGCCCCCGCAGTAGAATCCGGCCCATGAGCACCGATACCGGGCGCATCGCGTTCGTCCGCGCGAACTGGCACCGCGCCATCGTGAACCAGGCCTACGAGGGGTTCCTGGCCGAATATCGCGACCTCGGCTTCGCCCCGGAGACGGTCGACGTGTTCGACGTGCCCGGCGCCTTCGAGATCCCGCTGCACGCGCAACGGCTGGCCCGCAGCGGCGGGTACGCGGCGGTGGTGGCGGCGGCGCTGGTGGTCGACGGCGGCATCTACCGCCACGAGTTCGTCGCGGGCGCGGTGATCGACGGCCTGATGCGGGTGCAACTGGACACCGATGTGCCGGTGTTCTCGGTCGTGCTGACCCCGCACCACTTCCACGAGCACAGTGAGCACGTGAACTACTTCACCGACCATTTCGTCACCAAGGGCGCCGAGGCGGCGCGGGCGCTGGCCACCACGCTCAGCTCGTTGCGCTCGCTGCCGGCCCCCGCGGCCGACCGCGGCTGACACCTCCGCACGGATCGGAAACCACCGGGTCAGGGCCGCTGTCACCCCGCTCGGCGGACCGATGCCTGGCGTACAACAACGCCCCCCTGCTGTTCAGCTGACGGCAACCAGCCGCTGTTAGCGTGCGCGCGTGTCCGCTCAGTTGGTGGTGAGTATCCATGACGTGGCTCCGGCGACCGACGCCGAGACGGCGCGGTGGTGTGCCGATGCCGATTCGTTCGGTATTCCGGTGTCGCTGTTGGTGATTCCGGGGCCGTGGCGGGGTTCCCGCCTGGCCGAGGCGCCGGAGTACGGGATGTTCCTGCGGGAGCGGCGGGCCCACGGCGACGAGATCATGTTGCACGGCTGGGAACATCGCGCGCCGGGTGAGGGCGCGCCGCTGCGCCGCGCGGTGGCCCGGGCGGTGGCCCGCGGCGCCGCGGAATTCGCCGCGCTGGAGCCGGAGGGCGCCGACGACCGGCTGCGCCGGGCGATCGCGGTGATGGACGAGATGGGGCTGGCGACAACCGGATTCACCCCGCCCGGCTGGCTGGCCTCACCGGCGGCCGAACAGGCGCTGGCGCGAGCCGGATTCTCGCACACCACAGACCATTTCGGCCTGCTGGATCTGCGCACCGGGCAGCGGTGGCGCGGCTTCGCCCTCTCGCAACGGCCCGGTGGCGCCGGGGAGCGCACGGCGGCGCGGCTGATGCAGGCGCTGGCGCAGCGGTCGGCGCGCCGTGGCGGGCTGGTCCGCATCGCCCTGCACCCCGACGATCTGCACCGGCCCGGACTGCGCACGGCCGCGCTGCGGGCCATCGAGGGCGCGCTGGCGGCGGGCGCCCGCGCCACCACCTACGCAGGAGTGATCGGGTGATGCGCATCGTGCAGCTGGCGAACTTCTATACGCCGGCCTCCGGGGGGTTGCGCACCTGCGTCGACGAGATCGGCCGCGGCTATCTGGCCGCCGGCCACGAACGGGTGCTGGTGGTGCCGGGTCTGACCGACGGCGACGAGCACACTCCGGCCGGGCGCCGGGTCACCGTGCGCGGGCCGCGATTCGGCGGCGCCGGGTACCACATGCTCACCGCCCGCCGCACCCTGCCGCTGCTGGAGTCGTTGCGGCCGGACGTGATCGAGTGCAGCGACAAGCTGAGCGTGCGCTGGCTCGCGCCCTGGGCCCGGCGCGCCGGAGTGCCGCTGGTGCTGTTCTCGCACGAGCGCATAGACGCCATCCTGCGCAGCCGGGTGCCGCGCGGATTCCCGCTGGCGGCGGCGGCCGACGTGGCGAACCGGCGACTGGCGGCCCGGGCCGCGAAGATCGTCGTCACCTCGGGTTTCGCCCGCACCGAATTCACCCGGATCGGGGCGGGCAACGTGCATCGGGTGCCGCTGGGCGTGGATCTGGACACCTTCCACCCGCAGGCGGTGGCGCGGCTGGATCCGGACGTGGTGTCGATCCGCCCGACCGGCGAGGCCGAGAAACGGCCCACCCGGCCGCTGCCGGTCCGGCCGCGCGCCGGACTGTCGCTGGTCCGGCCGCAATACGCGGTGGTGCGGCGCAATGCGACCGTCCGGCGCGCGGTTTCGGTGTCCGTGCGCGGGGACCGGATCCGGCACAACGGCATCCGGGCGACGGCGCAGGCCCGGCGCGGCGCGGCGATCCGGATCGGCGACGACGCCCCGGCCCGGCCGGCGCCCGCCGGACCGGAGGTGCGGCTGGTCACGGTCAGCAGGCTGTCCCGGGAGAAGCGCCCGGAGCGCGCGATCGAGGCCGTGGAACTGCTGCGGGACAGCGGCATTCGCGCCGAACTCACGGTGATCGGCGACGGCCCGCTGCGCGAGCGGTTGCAGCGGCGGGCCGAGGGCCTGCCGGTGCGCTTCCTGGGGCACCTCGCCGAGCGCGACGCGGTGGCCGGCTGGGTGGCCGCCGCCGACATCGCCGTCTGCCCGTCCCCGGCGGAGACCTTCGGGCTGGCGGTGCTGGAGGCGCTGGCCTGCGGCACCCCGGTGGTGGTCCCGCACGCCGGCGCCGCGCGGGAACTGCTGGGCCCGGCCGGATCCGGCATCGAATGCGACGGCACCGCGGCCGGCCTCGCCGCCGGCGTCCGCACCCTGCTCACCGTGCCCGCGCCGGAGCGGCGCCGGGCGGCCCGGCTGGCGGCCGAGCGCTTCCCCTGGTCGACCACCGTGGCCGGAATGCTCGCGCTGTACGCCGATTGCACCGCGATGGCCGCCGGCCAGTAGCGGGCACCGGCCGAATCGCCCGGTTGGCCCGGCGTGTCGCGCGCCGAGCGGTCACCATGGTTGGGTGGCAGGGCAATTCGTACCGATCCCGGACTGGTTCTCCTGGGAGAACCAGGACTGCGGCATCGCCGTGGCCGACATCGACGGCGACGGCGCACTCGACGTCGTGGTGTTGATGGTCGACAACCCGGAGGGTCAGAACACCGGCAACTATCGCATCGGCACCGGACTCGCCGCCGACGGCACCGTCGCGGCCTGGGGGCCGTGGCTTTCCGTGCCCGACTGGTGGGGCTGGGAGAACCAGGGCGCGGGCATCGCGCTCGCCGACCTGTCCGGCAACGGCCGCCTCGACATGGTGGTCTTCACCGTCGACCACCCCGACCAGGGCAATCACGGAAAGTACCGGGTGGCACGGGATCTCGCCGCCGACGGCACCGTGACCGGCGGCTGGACCCCGTGGCTGGACATCCCCGACTGGTACGGCTGGCAGAACCAGGGCGCTGACATCTGCCTGGTCGAGATCGAGGGGCAGCACGTACTGGTGGTGCTGACCGTCGACGATCCGGCAGGCCAGAACTCCGGGCAGTTCCGGCTCGGCAAGGGCTTCACCGCCGACGGCACGGTGACGGAATGGACGCCGTGGCTGGCGGTTCCGGACTGGTGGGGATGGGAGAACCAGGGCGCCGGCATCACCGCGGCCGACCTCGACGGCGACGGTCGCGCCGAGCTGATCGTGTTCACCATCGACCACCCCGCCGACGGCAATGCCGGGCTGTACACGGTCGGCTGGGGGCTCGACGGCACCGGGCACTGCGTCGACGGCTGGAGCACCTGGTCGCACGTGCCGGACTGGGGCTTCACCCAGAACCAGGGCGCCGCGGTCGCGGTACTGCCCACCGGCGCCGCGACACCCGAACTGGTGATCCTCACCATCGACCACCCCGCAGGCGGCAACCACGGCTATCTGCGGGTGATCGATCCGGAACTCGATGTGGCACAGGGCTCGACGCTGGGCCTGTGGCGAATCCTGGACTTCGGCACCGAGATCAACCCGGTGCACGCGGCCCTGCTGCACACCGGGGACGTGCTGTTCTTCGCCGGATCCGGCAACGATCCGGATCGCGAGCCCACGCACGACTTCGCCACCCGCGTCTGGCATTACCCGAATCCCGGGCTGGCCGCTCCCCCGCTGACGGTCGACATCTTCTGCTCGGCGCAGGCGTTCCTGCCCGACGGCCGGGTACTCGCCGCGGGCGGCACCCAGCAGTACGACCCGTTCTTCGGGCTGCGCGACGCGCTGTTGTTCGACCCGGCCACGCTGGCCTGGAACGCGGTGCCGGACATGACCTTCGGGCGCTGGTACCCGACGCTGGCGGCGCTGCCGACCGGGCGGGTGGTCGCCACCTCGGGGCTGGGCGCCGACGGATTCCTGTCCGAGACACCGGAAGTGTTCGATCCGGCCACCGCGACCTGGGCACAGCTGCCGACGCCGGGCCCGATCCCGATGTTCGCCCATCTGATCCTGCTCGCCGACGGCCGACTGTTCTACACCGGCGGCCAGTACGGTGGCAACAACGGTATGCACCCGTCCATCTGGGACACCAGCACCGGCGCGGTCACCGTGGTGAACGGCCTGGCCGATCCGGATTCGCGCAACCAGTCCACCAGCGTGCTGCTGCCGCCCGCGCAGGAGCAGCGGGTGATGCTGATCGGCGGCGGCGGATACGATCCGCACCAGCCCTCCCCCGCGACCGCCGACACCCGGATCGCCGACCTGAGCGAGCCGACCCCGGCCTATCAGCCCGGCCCGCCACTGCAATTCGCCCGCATGCACGTCAGCGCGGTGGTGCTGCCGGACCGCACGGTCCTGGCCTGCGGCGGCGCCACCATGGAGGAGATGGGCACCATGGCCCCGCCGCACGCGGAGCTCCTGGACCCCATCGCAGGCACCTGGAAACCGACCGCGCCGCAACGGGTTCCGCGGCTCTACCATTCGGTGGCACTGCTCACCCCCGACGGCAAGGTGATCACCGCCGGCTCCAATCCGGCCCGCAAGACGGAGGAGACGCGGATCGAGATGTTCTGGCCGCCTTACCTTTTCCAGGGCTCCCGGCCGACTCTCCACCTGGACACCACCGCCGCCGGATACGGCGGCACCCTCACCGCCACCACCACCGCGGCCACCGTGCGCGAGGTGAGCCTGATGCACCCGACCGCATGCACCCATTCCTCCGACAACAGCCAGCGCCTGATCGACCTGCCGTTCACCGAATCCGGCCCCGGCGCCCTCACCGTGACACTGCCCTCGAATCCGGCACTCGCGCCACCGAGCTGGTATCAGGTACTGGTGGTCGACACCCATGGCATCCCGTCACCGGGGCAGTGGATTCGGCTGGGCTGAGCCGACGGCCGGAAATCGCCGGGGCAGGTTCATGATCCAGGACGCCCCGGCACCGGGTAGGCGGATACCGGCGGGCTGAGCCAGTAGCCGAACGGCCGTGGCCGGACCCCCGCACCCTGGCGGTGGTACAGCATGGTTGGTCCAGCGGCCGGAATGGCCGGGTCCGGACCACGATTCGGGGGCGCCCCCGGCAGTGGATGGGGCCGAGCCGAGTCGTCCGCCGGAATCGGCTGGGCCGGTTCACAATCCGGCCCCGCCGGTGGCGTCGACGACCCGGCCGGTGACCCAGCGACCGTCCGCGGAGGCCAGGAAGGCGACGATGCCCGCGATGTCGTCGGGTGTGCCGACCCGGCCGAGCGCCGACAGGGCCGCGGCGCCGGCCATGGCCTCGGGGTTCCCGCGCAGCCAGCCGGCGTTGATGTCGGTGTCGACGATGCCGGGGCGACCGAATTCACCGTGATGCCACGTGAACCCAGCTCCTTGGCCAGGTTCACGGTGAAGGTGTCCAATGCCCCCTTGGTGGAGCCGTAGGCGATCGCGGCGGGCATCGCCAGCCGCGCTGCGCCGCTGGAGATGTTGACGATCCGGCCACCGTCGCGCAGGCGCCGCAACCCTTCCCGCACGACGAAGAACGGCGCCCGCACGTTGATCGCGAAGACCCGGTCGAACTCGGCTTCGGTCAGCGCGGAAATATCGGCGGGACTGTTGGTTCCGGCATTGTTCACGATGATGTCCACGCCCGGGACCGGAGTGGCGGCGTCGAAGGCCGCCCACAGCCGGGCCGCATCGCCGTGCCCGCCGAATTCGGCCCGCAGCGCGAACGCCCGCCCACCGGCCGCGCCGATCCCGGCCACCACCGCGTCGGCGGCGGCCCGGTCGGTGGCGTAGGCGACGCCCACCACCGCACCGTCGCGCCCCAGCCGCTCGGCGACGGCCCGCCCGATCCCCCGGCTACCGCCGGTCACCAGCGCCACCTTGCCGTCCAGCACACCCATGACACCCTCACATTCAATTTTTGGTCGATCATTCAAAAATGACGCTAGCATATAGTTGAACGATCGCTCTAAAATAAGCGACATGGGAACACCGGCACGGGGACGCCCCCGCACCTTCGACCGCGACGCGGCGCTGACGGCCGCGACCCACCTGTTCTGGGAGCGCGGCTACCACGCCACCGCACTGTCGGACCTCACCACCGCCATGGGCATCCGCTCCGCCAGCCTCTACCAGGCATTCGGCGATAAGCAGGCCCTGTTCCGGGAGGCGGTCGCCACCTACGCCGCCGTCCCCGGCGCCGATTTCGTCACCACCGCCCTCGCCCAGGAGCCCACGGCCCGAACCGCTTTCGCCCGCATCCTGCGCGACGCCGCACACTTCTACAGCGACCCGTCTCATCCCCCCGGCTGCCTGGTCATCACCGCCGCCACCAACATCACCCCGCAGGACACCGCCGTCGAGGAATACCTGCGCGGATTACGCCGAGCGAACCTGGAGATCTTCCGCGACCGCCTGACCACGGCGGCACACGACGGCGAACTACCCGCCGGCACCGACACCACCGCGCTCGCCGACTACTTCGCCGTGGTCGTCCAGGGCATGTCCCAGCGCGCCCGCGACGGCATCGATACGGCAGCGCTGGCGGCGGTCGCCGAACTGGCGATGGCGGCCTGGCCCGCCAGATCCCGCACCACCACCGATCACGCAGGCGAGGGCCGAGCACATCCGGCAGCCGTCGCGCCGGACCGGATCACGCCGCCGACGGCGGACGCGCCGGTCATGCCCCGGACACGACCGGCATGGCAAGCCGTTTCCCACCTGCCCGAGGCACTCGCCACACCCAGCGACGAATGCCGGGCAGACATGTGAATCACTGAGCCATTCCGGGTAAGGGTGGCTGCGGCGGCTTGACCTGGTGACACGCCGGAACGTGTTGGGGTGCAACGTGAAAGCGCGGAGTGCCTGGTAGAGGTTGTTTCGACCAAGAAGACAACTTCATAGGAACTCCGCGCCCCATGAGTGTGACATACACAGCCGTCCTGCCGGTCTCCGAGCCCACTGTCGAACGCTTGACCAGCCTGCTCGAAACCGAACGCCGTCGCCGGGGCACTCGTGCGGGGCGGCGGGCGCTGTGCTGCTTTGACCAGGCCGTTCTCGTGCTCCGCTGGTTCCTCGACGCTGTTCGTGTCAGCCAGCTCGCCGTCGATCACGGCATCGGTAAATCCACCTGCTACGCCTACCTTCACGAAGGGATCGACGTGCTCGCCGACCAGGCACCCGACCTCGGGCAGGCGTTATGGGAGGCGTATCTGGCTGGGCACGAGCATGTTTCGGTCGATGGCACGCTTATCGAAACCGATCGGATCAGCGAACCCGGACCGACCCTGCGCAAGGGCAGTTCCAGCGGTCGCCGCGTCGATCTGTGGTGGTCCGGCAAACACCGCCACCACGGCGGGAACGTGCAGGTCGTGACGGTGCCCGACGGATTTCCGATCTGGACTTCCGACGTGCGGCCCGGCCGCGAACACGACACCAAAGCGTTGCGTACCCACGAGGGTGTGCATGATGCGTTCACCGGCTGGACCAGCCACGACCTTGCTGTGCTGGGCGATCTCGGCTACGAAGGACAAGCCCCGCTGATCACCACCGCGACCAAGACCCCGGCCGGCGGGACGCTCACCGAGGAACACAAGACCGCCAACAAGGCTCACAACACCCGCAGAGCCCTCGGCGAGCGCGGAAACGCGCTGCTCAAAACCACTTTCAAAGCTCTTCGCCGAGTCACGCTGTGCCCGTGGCGAATCGGCGCCATCACCGCCGCCGCACTGGTACTGCTCCAACTCGAACACCGCCGCACAGCGTGAGCGCCCGACACGCCGCTTACCCGGAATGGCTCACTGTGCGAAGAAGCCTGTTTCAGCTGTTGAAAGTGCGGGCCGTGGCCAGGGTGGCGAGGCGGTTCTCGTTACCGGAGTCGCGCAGTTCGACGCGGCCGACACCGTCGTGGAGTTGGGCGGTGGCGACCACCGGGCCGACGCGGGCCGCTTGCAGATACCGCAGCCCGAGGAAGCTGAGGCTGTCACCGGGTGCCAGTGAGAGCACCGCTTCTTCGGCGGCGAGCGCGATCAGGCCACCATTGACGGTGTTGGACGCATTCAGCCCGTCTTCGGTGCGCGGCAGCACCGCCACCCCCGGAGCACGCCGCTCACAGCCCGCCCGGTCGGCCAGCGGCACGGTGAGGCGCTCGGTCCCGGCGGGCATGTCGATGCTCAGGTTGCCGTGGAACTGCACGTCCGGATTGGGCGCCACCATGAAGGAGGCCGCGCCGAAGGCCACCGGCACCCCGTCGACGCTGCACTCCGTCTCGGCGACGAACACCGAGCGGCCCACCTTGACCGTGCGGCCGATCATCCGCACCACCCCCGCACCCGGCAGCGGACGGTAGACGTTCACGTCCAGTTCCAGCGTGACGGGCACCCGCGGCCCCATGAGCAGGGCCGCGAGCAGACCCGAGACCGTATCCGCCCAGGTGGCGAGGATCGAGGTCCGCAGATGACCGGTGCCGGGCACATGCATCTCGGGCGTGATCTCGGCACTTCCGTGCAGTTCGTCACCGACCTTGCGGGTGGCGAACCGGAGCTCACGAAGAATGTGCCGACGCTCCTCCAGCCTCGTCTCGACCGTCACTGCACACTCCTCACCTTCACCCCGACCGGCCGAACCCGGCGGGCGCCCGGCCGGAAACACCACTCTACAAATAGGCAAGTAGCGTTCTCATTGCCGAGACTATCGATTTCAAAGTTAGCACCCGGCCGCTGCGGTGAGATTGCGACGCCGAGTTGCCTGGATCACATCCCCCTCACTCTCGCCAGCGGTGCAGCAAGCGGTCGGCCTCCGCCGCGAGCCGGTACTGGAGAAACGGCCCGAAACTGATCCGACCCGCACCCGCCGCGGCGAACTCCGCCCGATCACCGGCCTCCGGCGAGGTGACAGCATTCACCGGCAACGGCAGCGCCGCCGTCAACCGCCGCAACGTCGCCGCGTCGTGCCGCCCGATCGGATACAACACATCGGCCCCCGCCTCCGCCGCCAGCAGCAACCGCGCCACGGCCCGCGCCACCCGATCCGCCGGATCACCGTCCTCCCGCAGGAACAGATCGGTCCGGGCATTGACCACCACCGGCACCCCCGCCGCATCGGCCGCAGCCCGCAACCCCGCCACCACCTCGGCATGCTCCTGCGGCCCTCGCAACCGCCCACCCTCGCCGTGCACGGTGTCCTCGATATTGAGCCCCACCGCCCCCGCCTCGATCAACCCCTCCGTCAACCGCACCGCCTCCACCCCGTACCCCGACTCCACATCCACCGACACCGGAATATCCACGGCCGCAGCGATTTCCCGCACCCGCCCCAGCACCTGCGCGAAACTCATCCCCTCCCCGTCCCGCGCCCCCACCGCAGCCGCCAGCGGATGACTCCCCACCGTCAACCCCCGAAAACCGCTCTCCTGCACCAGATTCGCCGACCACGCATCCCATACCGTCGGCAGCACCACCGGATCCCCCGGCCGATGCAACTCCCGGAACGCCACCGCCTTCGCTGCAAGACCAGTCATCCCGTCCGCCTCCTCATCCAGTCGAAACCTGTTGATATACAAGCCCTCACACCAGCCGATGCCCCGGTACTCGACCCCACCCACAGGCACCGCCGGCACAGCCAGGACAGTCGACCCACACCCACACGCCCCGACACAAAGCCCGGTACTCACCGAGAGCACCAGCACACCGAAGCGCCACGACGCCCTGCACGTTCGAATCACCGATAACCTGCGCGCGGTGGCGAATCACGCCGACCGAATTACCGAGCCACCAGACCGCCGGGCACCGGTTTACCGGACTTCGGTTCGACGGACCGCGAGGCCGCCGACCCGCCGGGGTAGTCAGGCCCGGCCCCACAGCCCCGAGACCGCAATACTGCGCAGCCACGCGCCTGCAAGCCCTGACCAGATGCTCGCAGGCATAGCGGATGCGTTCCTACTTCGTGGGGCACGCCGCCAACATGCAAACTCCGGAGTGCCGGAGTGCCGGAGTGCCGGAGTGCCGGAGTGCCGGAGTGCCGGAGTGCCGGAGTGCCGGGAATTATGCCAACCGCTCGGGTGCCCGCATCCACGGTGCTCATGCGCCGAAACCGGTGCGCCAGGCGGCGTGTTGCGGCTTCCAGCCCAGGGAGCGGGCCAGCGCGTTGGTGGCGCCGCGCTCCCATCCGGCGCGGCCGGACACCGGCGCCGGCGCCGGCGCGCCGACGGCGGCCGCCAGCACCGGCACCCATTCCCGGCCCGGAGCGGGCTCGTCGTCCACCACGTTCACCGTGCCGCTGGGCCAGTCCAGCGCCTCGACGGTGGCGCGTGCGGCATCGTCGACGTGCACGAACGAGGCCACCGCATCGTTCGGCACCAGGTTCGCCATGAATCCGGCCGCCGGATCGGAGGTGTCACCGTGCAGTACGGCGTCGGCCAGCCCGCCGCGCCGATACCAGGTGCCCGGCCCGTAGAGCAGCCCGTATCGCAGCACCACGTGCTGCGGCAGCTCCGCGACCGCCTCCTCCAGCGCCCGCACCCCGGCCACCGTCGTTGCCCGGGGCTCCGGCGCGCCGAGATCCAGCGGCGTGGCCTCGTCCGCAGGCGTGTCCCCCGGCTGGTAGACCCAGGAGATCGACTGGGCAACAATTCTTTCCACCCCGGCGGCCAGCGCCGCATCCACCAGATTCCGGGTGCCGGCCACCCGGATGCGGCCGTTCTCGGCAGGGGTGCCCCCACTGAGCGCCGTCAACTGATGCACCACCACATCCGGTGCCGCCGCGGCCACCGCCCGCCCGACCGCGTCGGCGTCGAAGACGTCCAGCCGCACCCCTTCGGCCCCGAGCGCTCGCACCGCTGCCACCCCCGCCTCGGTCCGCGAGGTCCCGGCCACCCGATGCCCCGCCGCCACCAGCGCCGCGACCAGAGGCCGCCCGATCGCCCCGGTAGCACCTGCCACGAAGATCCGCACAGCCACTCCTCACTCTCGAATGTCGTTGCGGCCGTGTTCCATTGCCGCAGGGGAAGGCCGATCGCCGCCACCGCGTCCGGCCGCCCGATGATCACGCTACGCACTCGGTAGTCCATTAGAATGATCCACTGCCGACACAAAAAATTGGACCACTTGCCATGCTGTACCCGAACAACGACGACCCCGCCGCGACAGCCGACGGCCACTCGACGAATCGACCCCCGACCGGCCACCCTCCCGCCGGCCGGAACACCGCCGACTACACGCCGGTGCCGCACAACTCGACGGCGTCGCTCGACAACCGGTCCACTCGGGACACGCTCGGCCGAGCCCCGGCAACTCGAAACATCACAAGGCACAACCCGCCGCCACCGGCGGAATCGCACCGCGAACCGGTCGGCCGGGGGACAGCCGTATCGGGCGGGACCATCGGCCCCGAACTGCCGGAACCCCACCGGCCGAGGGCCGCTGTATCCGAACTCCCCCGGCCTCACCAGCCAGGGGACCCGCGACCCACCTGTCCTGAACTGCCCGCACCTCGCCGACCGGGGGCGACTGTGTCCGGTCGGCCTCCCGGTCCCGAACTGCTGCTGGAGCTGACCGCGCACGGGACCCGCAGGCACGCGCTGGAAGAGGCGTTGCGCGGCGCGATCCGGGACGGGCGGTTGCGCGCGGGGAGCGGGCTGCCGTCGAGCCGGGACCTCGCCGCACAACTCGGACTGTCGCGGGGCACCGTGACCACGGTGTTCGAGCAATTGGTGGCCGAGGGGTGGCTCACCGCACGGCAGGGGGCGGGGACGCGGGTGGCGGCCGGTGTCGTGGCGGCGGACCACGAGGCCGCGACACCGGCACCGGCGGAGGGGACGTATCGGTTCGATCTGCGGCCCGGCCGCCCGGATGTCGGCGCGTTTCCGCGCAATGCCTGGACCCGGGCGATGCGGGTCGCCCTGCGCGAGGCGCCGGCCGACGCGTTCGGTTTCGGTGATCCGCGCGGACGGCTCGAGCTGCGCACCACCCTCGCGGCCTATCTGGGGCGGGTGCGCGGGATGCGGGTGGATCCGGCGCAGGTGGTGATCTGTTCCGGTTATACGCAGGCGCTGGGGTTGCTCGCCGACGTGTTCGCCGAACTGGGTGTCGGGACGGTGGGGATGGAGGATCCGTCGATCGGCGACCATGCGCGACTGGTCGCGACGCGGCTGACGGTGGCCGATATTCCGGTGGACGACAACGGGATTCGGGTCGACGCGCTGATCGGTTCCGGCGCGGGGGCGGTGGTGTGCACACCGGCGCACCAGTTCCCGACCGGGGTGGCCATGACCCCGCAGCGCCGCACCGCGCTGCTGGACTGGGCCGACGATCGGGGCGGCTGGATCGTCGAGGACGACTACGACGGCGAATTCCGCTACGACCGGCACCCCACCGCCGCCCTGCACCCGCGCGGGCCCGCGCGGGTGATCTACGCCGGGTCCACCAGCAAGACCATCGGTCCGGCCGTCCGGCTCGGCTGGATCGTCTGCCCGCCCGGGCTGCTGGACCGGCTGGTGGCGGCCAAGCGCCGCACCCACGACTGGCGCACGCTCGATCAGCTGGCCCTGGCCCGGTTGATCGACACCGGTGCCTACGACCGGCATCTGCGCACCGCACGGCGCGGTTATCGCCGCCGCCGGGACCTGCTCACCGCGGCCGTCCGGAACGACCTGCCGCACAGCGTGATCCGGGGCCTGGAGGCGGGTCTGCACGCCGTGCTCGAGCTCCCGCCCGGCACGACCGAGGCCGCCGCCCGTACCGCGCTGGCCGCGGCGTCGGTGACCACCTTCGGCCTGACCGACCTGCTCCGCACCGACCGTCACCATTACCCGCCCTCCCTCGTGCTCGGTTACGCCACCCCTTCGGCGCGGGACTACCCCACTGCCGTCGACACTCTCACGCGCACACTGGCCGGACTCGGCCGCTGATCGAACGGACCGTCAAGGCGCCGAACGAGATTCGGCCGCATCGCCGGACGCCGGAAACGAGCCGGCGGGCCCGGCGGGCCGCCCCGGCCGCGCGAGCGTTCGGCGCACCGCCCGCAATTGCGCGAGCACGGCTTCCGGATCGTCGCCGGCATCGATCTCGACCGCCGTGGCCGCCAGCGCCTCGTACTGCCGCTGCCGCCGGGCCTCCCGATATCGCAGCACATCGTCGAGACGGAGGCGGTGGAAACGCTTGCCGACCAGTTCGGCCGGCAGCTCCCCGCGCTCGATCCAGCGTTTGACCGTCGGCCGGCTCACCCCGAGCAGGTCGGCGGCCTGCTGGGACGTCAGCGCCACAGCAGGCCGGGACGTTTCGTCGCCCATGAGATCACCTCTCCTCCGTCACCGCTTGTCCGATCGACGGTACGACGGAGGTACGACACGAATGTCCGTGCCCGGCGCGGCGACTCGCCGGAACGCGGTCAGAACCGGCCGGCGGCGACCAGCACGGCGATCACGAAGAGGAACACATTGGACAGGGACCGGGCGTATTCGTGGCGGCGCAGATGGGTGGCGAAACCGCCGACCATGACCAGCGCCAGGCCGACCGCCGCGATCGGGGTGAGCACCGGCGCGATATCGGTGGCCCACGGCAGGATCACGCCCGCGCCGCCGAGGATCTCGACCGCGCCGATCCCCTGCACGGCGGTGCGCGGCATGTCGTCCACCCAGGGCATGCCGCCGCGCAGCTTGTCGAGGGGGAGAACGAGTTTCACCAGGCCGCCGCCCAGGAAGCTCACGGCGAGGACGATCTGCCCCACCCACAGCCAGACATTCATTCCGATCTTCCTTCCAGTTGCCAGGTCGCGGCCACGGAATCCGCCACCCGGTCGATCAGGGCGCGGTCCCCGTCACCGCCGAGCATGTGCAGCCAGAGATAGACGGGACCGGCGAATTGCGCGTGCGCCCACCGCAGATCGGGCATCGCGGTCAGGTCGCCGCGCGCCACCGCCCGCTCGGCGGTGCGGCGGATGAGTTCCAGTTCCGGCCCCAGGCAGATCCGCTCGAACGTGTGCTGCAGACTCTGTTCCCGCATCAGCTCGATGAAGATCTCCGGCAGCACCGCCCGCACCCGCGGCCGGGACATCCGGGTCACGAAATCCGCGGCGACCTCGCGCAGATCACCGCGCATGCTGCCGGTGTCGCGGTACTCCCGCGGCCGGAGGTCACCGATCAGATGATGCAGGGCGAGGGCCGATTTCGAGGGCCAGCGCCGATACAGCGCCGCCTTCCCGACCCCGGCCCGTGCCGCCACGTCGTCCATCCGCAGCCGGCTGTACCCGACCTCCGCGAGCAGGGCGAGCGTGGCGTCGCACACGGCCCGGTCGGTCTCCGCGGACAGCGGACGGCCGGTGCGCGACTCACCAGTTTCGGAACTCACGGTTCCGAATATAACAGATACGGAACCCGCGGTTCCGCCTCACGCGGATCCTCGCGGTGAGCGGCGATCTACGTGTGCACCGGCACCTCCACCCCGTCCGGATCGCGTTCGTCGTGCAGCGTCGGCGAATTCGCCAGCAGCACGATGCCGGTGATCACGATCGCGCCGGCGAAAAGCAGCGGCACCGGCCGCGGCCGCGTGCCGACGGCGAACAGGGTCATCCCGGCCAGATAGCTCAGCGTCGGATCGGTGATCGTCATGGTGGTGAGAGCGGTGGGCAGCGAGCCCCGGGCGAACGCCTCCTGGGTCAGGATCGCGCCGATGGTGGTGGTCACCGGAATACCGAGCAGGGCCCAGGTGAGGTGCGGCAGCGCCGGCACCGCGATCGCGGTGACCACGGCCGTGGTCGACACACAGCACCCGGCCGCCATCGCGGTGAGCGCGGAACGCATCTGCGGCGACCGGACCGTGCGCGACGCGATCAGCAGCAGCGCCACCGCCGCCAGGATCACCCCACCGGCCTCCGGCAGCGCCGCCACCCGCACGTGACCGTGCGGCACCCCCTGCGCGATCAGCAGCGCCAGCCCGCAGCACACCGCGACCGTGCCCGCCCAGTCCCGCCGCAGCAGCGGACGACCGCGCCGGCGCGCCGCCAGCGGCAGCGCGAACAACAACTGCACCACCAGCAGCGCCTGCACCATCGGCAGTGCGCCGTAGCGCAATGCCGCTGCGTGCGAAGCGAATCCGGCCACGCTCGCGACCTGTCCGGCCAGCCAGCGCCGGCTGGTGACCAGGGTCCGGGCGATCCCGGCGACCGCCAGGAACCGGGTCGCGTCCGGGTCGGCCAGCGCGGCCTTGCGCGCACTGCTCTGCTGCAACGACGCCGAGGTCGCGAACAGCAGCGACGACACCAGCGCCAGCGCCGCACTGAGCGAGCCCGAACTCATCGGGCCCGCCCGGCGCGAACCGACGGAACACACACCATGTCCACATCCTGGGGAGCGTGGATGAACCCCGGTTGTCGGGCAGATGGACCTTTTCCGGCGGCCGCGGCACGTCCTACTTGTAGGTCGTCAGGCACGCGCCCTCACCGTCGAGGACGCCGGTGCGGAACGCGTCCAGCCGCTGGAAGCCGCTCGCCACCACTTTGCCGTCCACATCGGAGGCCGCGAGACCGTCGGCGAGCAGCCCGGACACCGCGGCGTCGAGATCGCCCGCGGTCAACTGCACCCCGCTGCCCGGATCGCTGAACTTGGTGGACACCGCCCCGGACAGGCACGCCGTCCGCAGCCCCGCGGTCTCGGCGCCGGTCAGGCTCAGCTGCCGGCTCTGCTGCACGGCCAGCAGATACCGCGAGACGAAGACGATGAACGCGTTGTAATTACCGTCCACCACCGCCGACAGCGGCTGATCGTCACCGGCCTGTTGCCCGGCCCGTTTCGCCAGCTCCGGCACATCGGTGCCGAGGGTGCCGTTGGCCGGGCAGTAGGAGGCCGGTTCGACACCGCCGTCCTGCGGGCAGTTCCGCACGATGCCCGTGTAGTCCAGCCGCGGCGGCTGCGGCAGCGGATACAGCTTGCCGAGCGCCCCCGCCACCAGAGTCAGCGAGTCGTTGTCGACGGCCAGCTGCCCCTCCTCGTCACCGGGCTTGTAGGTGACGGGCAGTTCGCCGCGGCGCTTCTGAATCTCCTTGCGGTTGATGTTCTTACAGGCCATGGCACCGTCCTGCCAGCCCATCTGCACCGCGGTGACCCGCTCGAAAGCGGAGCCGTGCACATTGTGGGGATTGTTCGGATCCTGATCGCGCACCGCGACGGTGGCGCCCAGCACGCCGTTGAGGCCGTCGGTGGTGTTCAGGGTGAAGTGCGTGGAGCCGCCGTCGGCGACGTGCCGCAGGAAAACCCCGGCGAAACAGTCCGCCTGCTGCTCCAGCACCAGGCCGGGGGTGAGGAACCCGTTGAGCCGGGCCAGATGCTGGATGGAGTGCCCGTATTCGTGCGCGAGCACCATCACCACCGCCATCTTCCCGTACTTCTGGGAGATCAGCGGCAGCAGCACCCCGCGGTCCCAGCCGATGGTCTGATCCACCGAGCAGTAGGCCGCGTTCACCACGTGATACGTGTTGGAGCGGCAGAAGGTGATCTGTTGTTCCTTGGGCGCCTTGGCATCCCAGGACAGGAAGTGGTCGACCGGCACGAAGGCGCCCTTGTCGAAGACCTTGCCGTACTCGGTCTTCCAGAAGTCGCCGAGATCGGCGATGGTGTTCAGCGCCAGCCGGTCCATCTCGCCGCCGTCGCCGTTGTCGGCGCGAAGCGGTGCGTCCGGCACGCCGGACCGCGGGCCGCTCGGCCCGTTCTGCGCCGATCCGGCCACCGGCCAGGAGTCGTTGTCGGCGGCCACGGCCGCGGTCTGTTGCGAGGCAGCGCCTTCCACCCCGTCGCCGCATCCGGCCAGCAGCAGTACCAGCGTCAGCAACCCGGCCAGCACCGCCGGTACGGCCGCGCGCCGTCCGTTCCTTCTCATGAAGTTCTTCCCTCCCGAATACCGCAGTCGCGCACTCGAAAAGAGGGTGTGCCGCCGTCACGGCGAGCGGTCCCCCCGCTTCCGAGCGTCCACATGGTAATCGCAGCCGTGGGCCCGCGCGCAACAGAGATTTCCGGACGGCTCCGGGGCCTGCTCAGCTGTGCTTGCGGTGCGGCACGAACTCCAGCGTGAACAGCGCCGCCGCGGTGAACACGATCTCCCGCCAGCGCAGCAGCACGAACCGCTGATCGCCGAACGAGTTGAACTTCCGCAGGAACCGGTACAGCGACTCCAGCCGGATCATCGGATCCAGCGTGCGGGCCAGCACGTACAGCGTCTGCTTGATCCGGGACCGCTGCTTGTCCGAATACAGCTCCGGGAACGCCGCGAACGCCAGCGAGATGGACCGGACGCCGTGGTGGCGGCCGTACTCGACCAGGTCGACGATCATCCGCTCATCCAGGCCGTTGGGGGCGTCCTTGCGCCGCCACGGCACGTCCAGGCTCAGCTCGCTGCCGCGATTGGACGTACCGTAGCGCTGGAAACCCACCACCCGGCCGTCGCCGTCGCGCGCGATCACCAGCACCATGCCCGGATTCCGGCCGTCGAGCAGATGATCGAGGATCATCGAGAACCCGCGGGTCTGGCGGCCGGCGTTCCACTCGTCGACGATCTCGAACAGGGTGTCGCGCAGGGCGTCGGTGAGCTCGCGCTCCGGCACGATCTCGGTGGTGACCCCGAAGTTGTGGGTGCGGCTGACCGCCTGCCGCAGATTGCGGAACTTCCGCCCGACCAGGTCGAAGCCGTCCACGTCGACGACGACGTCGCGGCCGATCGGGATGGCGTGCAGCCCGTGGTGGTCGACCGCGCGGGTGCGCCACAGCTCCGACATCTCCGGGCTGGCGCCCAGCACCGCGATCCGCCAGCCCTGGTTGTGCGCGAATTCGGAGAACTCGCCGATCAGCGCGCCGAACCGGGCCCGGTCGCCGACCGGATCGCCCGCGACCACCGCGACGCCGAACCGGGCCCGGTAACCGATGGCCGCGGTCGACCCCTCGTCGAAGAAGTAGGTCTTGGCGGAGTGCAGCGCGAACGGCGCGATCGGGTCCGAGACCGTCCCGTCGACCAGTTCGGCGACCTGGAACCGCTGCTCGGGCTGCGCCCGGGAGCTCTGCGGCAGCATCAGCAGGAAGCCGGTGCCGGCCAGGCAGACGAAGCCGACCGCCGGATGCTGGTCGCGATAGGCGACATTCGACACCCCCAGCACGATGACGGCCACGGTGACGTGCGGCAGCGTGATCGGCCGCCGCAGATGCAGCCCGCGGGCCACGAACAGCCCGGACACCGACACCGCGACCAGCCAGCCGCGGTTCACGCCCTCGCGCGAGGCCCGGTCGGCCACGTACAGCAGCACCACGCCGACCAGCAGCAACACCGCGATCAGCGGTAATCGCACCGCGCGCGTGGGCGACAGCGCCGCCTGCCGATAGGTGCGATAGCCCGCCACCCCGTAACCGAGACCCGAGTTGAGATCCGCCACGTCACAACCCCCCGGTCGCGCTCTCGAGTGCCGTCGCCATAGTGGTCCTCCCGATGGTCCTTACCAACCACACACTATGCGGAACGGTAGTTCCGTCTTTCACCGACCCGTTCGGAACGCGGCGACACAGCATGCGGCTACATACAACCCATATCGCTCGCAGGCTGTTCCCAGCAACCGGGTTTTCGAGCCGTGACGGGATCTGTCGTCGTCTGCCTCCGATCAGCCGCCGAACACGCGCTCGACGACCGTCTTGGCCCGGCGGGTCACGCGCATGTAGTGGTCGAGGAACTCACTGCCGTCGTCGTTGGGCCAGCCCGCCACCCGTGCGACCGCGGATAGTAGACGGCCCGGACCGGGCAGCTGATCGGCGGACTTGCCGCGGACCAGCACCAGCGCGTTGCGGGCCTTGGTGGCCGTCAGCCAGGCGTCGCGCAGCAGGCCGACGTCGGTGGCGTCCAGCAGCTCGGCGCGCTCGATGGCGTCCAGCGTCTCCAGTGTGGACGTGTTGTGCAGTTCCGGCACCTCGTGTGCATAACGCAACTGCATCAACTGCACGGTCCACTCGATGTCGGCCAGACCGCCGCGGCCCAGCTTGGTGTGCGTGGCCGGATTCGCCCCGCGCGGCAACCGCTCGGAATCGACGCGCGCCTTGATCCGGCGGATCTCCCGCACCGCCTCCGCGGACACGCCGCCCTCGGGGTACCGGACCGCATCGATCATCCGCAGGAACCGGACGCCGAGCTCCTGATCACCCGCGACCTGATGGGCGCGCAACAGCGCCTGCACCTCCCACGCCTGGGCCCACTGCTGGTAGTACGCCTCGTAGGCCGCCAGCGTGCGCACCAGAGCGCCGTTGCGGCCCTCCGGCCGCAACCCGGCGTCGACCTGCAAGGGCGGATCGACACTCGGCGCCCCCAGCAGCCGCTGCACCTGTTCGGCCACCCCGATCGCCCACTTCACCGCGATCGTCTCGTCCTCGCCGGGCCGCGGATCGCAGACGAACAGCACGTCGGCGTCGGAACCGTAGCCCAGCTCGAAACCGCCGAGGCGGCCCATGCCGATCACCGCCAGGCTCGCCGGCGACGGTTCGCCGGTCTCCAGCTCGGTGGAGCGGATCACCGCCTGCACCGCGGCCTCCAGCACCGCCACCCACACCAGCGACAGGGATTTGCACACCGCGGGCACGTCCAGCATGCCGAGCACGTCGGCCGAGGCCACCCGGGCCAGCTCGTGGCGGCGCAGCGACCGCGCGGTGGCGACCGCGCGGCGCGGGTCGTCGTAGCGGGCGACCGCGGCGAGGATGCCGTGGCCGACCTCGTCCGGCTGCGGCTTCACCAGCAGCGGCCCGTCCGGGCCGTCGGCGAACATCCGGATCGTCTCCGGGGCGTTGATCAGCAGATCCGGCAGATAGGCCGAGGAGCCGAGCACGATCATCAGCCGCTGCGCGATGGCGCCCTCGTCGCGCAGTTCGCGCAGGAACCAGATCTCGTCGTCGAGGCCCTCCGACACCCGGCGGTAGGCCAGCAGCCCCGCGTCGGGATTGGGGGTGTCGCCCAGCCATTCCAGCAGCGTCGGCAGCAGCAGCGTCTGGATGCGGCCCTTGCGGCCCACCTCACCGGTCAGGGCCTTGAGGTGACCGAGCGCGTGCTCCGGGGCGGCGTAGCCGAGGGCGGCCAGCTGCCGCACCGCCGCTTCCGGGCTCAGCCGCAGCGCGTCCGCGTCCAGCCGCGCCACCGATTCCAGCAGCGGCCGGTAGAACAGCTTGGCGTGCAGCCGGCGCACCCGCAGCGCGTTGCGCTTGATCTCGCTCTGCAAGACCCCGACCGCGTCCTGGCGGCCGTCCGGGCGCATGTGGGCGGCGCGGGCCAGCCAGCGCATACCCTCGTCGTCGTCGGCGGCCGGGAGGGTGTGGGTCCGCTTGAGCCGCTGCAACTGCAACCGGTGCTCGAGCAACCGCAGGAATTCGTAGGAGGCGGTGAGGTTGGCGGCATCGTCGCGGCCGACGTACCCCTGCGACGCCAGCGCCGCCAATGCCTCGACGGTGCCCTGCACGTGCAGGTTCTCGTCGGCCTTACCGTGCACCAATTGGAGCAGCTGCACGGCGAATTCGACGTCGCGCAGGCTGCCGTGGCCGAGTTTCAGCTCGCGTTCGCGCAGGTCCGCGGGGACCAGATCCTCCACCCGACGTCGCATCGCCTGCACATCGGTGACGAAATCCGAACGCTCCGAGGCACTCCAGACCATCGGCAGCAACGCGGCGCGATACTCCTCGCCCAGCTCCAGATCGCCGGTGGCGGGCCGCATCTTCAGCAGCGCCTGGAACTCCCAGGTCCGCGCCCACCGCTTGTAGTACGCCACATGGGATTCCAGCGTCCGGACCAGGGCGCCGGCCTTGCCCTCCGGGCGCAGCGCGGCATCCACCTCGAAGAAGGCGTTGCCGGCCACCGACATCAGCTCCGCGGCCAGCCGGGTGGCCTCGGTGTCGGCCGGTTCGGCGACGAACACCAGATCCACGTCGGAGACGTAGTTCAGTTCGCGCGCACCGCATTTGCCCATCGCGATCACGGCCAGCCGGGACGAGACGGGCCGGTCGGCGCACACCCGCGCCACCGCGACCGCCAGCGCCGCGGTGAGCGCGGCATCGGCGAGATCGGTCAGATGTCGGCCGACCTGCTGGTATGGCAGCACCGGCTCGTTCTCGACGGTGGCGGCCAGATCGATGGCCGCCAGCAGCATCAGCTGATCGCGATACCGCTTGCGCAGCAACGCGATGGCCTCCGGACCGTGGATCTCGGCCCGGAAGATCATCGGGCCCGCCTCCGGTTCCGGCTGTGCCCGCACCGCTTCGAGCAGGTCCGCGACCAGCTCGTCGCGGCCGGGCAACTCGCGGCGGCGCAACGTCTGCCAGACCGGCGGGTCCGCCACCAGGTGATCGGCGAACGCACTGGACGACCCGATCAGCGCGAACATCCGCCCGCGCAGGGCCGTCTCGGTGCGCAACGCGGAATCCAGTGCGGCCCAGTCCGTCCCGAGTTTCTCCCGGAGACGGACCAGGGTCAGCAGTGCCAGGTCGGCGTCGGGCGCCCGGGACAGCGCCCAGAGCAGCGGAATACTTTCGACGTTGTCCCATGCCAACTCTCGCAGAGAGTCGGCAGCCGTCGGTTCGAGCAGGCCGAGCCGGCCTGCTCCGGGAACCGCGGGACGGGCAGTCGGTGGCCGTACCATGCCTTCAAGTTACATGGTATGGGTCACAGATCCAGATACTCCTGCAGTTCGTAGGGGGTGACCTGGGCCCGGTAGCCCGCCCATTCCCGCCGCTTGTTGCGCAGGAAGAAGTCGAAGACGTGCTCGCCCAGCGTCTCGGCGACCAGCTCCGACCGCTCCATCGCCTGCAACGCCTCGTCCAGGCTGGTGGGCAGTTCCTTGAAACCCATGGCCCGGCGCTCGGCCTGGGTCAGCGACCACACGTCGTCCTCGGCCTCCGGCGGCAGCGTGTAGCCCTTCTCGATCCCGCGCAGCCCGGCGGCCAGCAGCACCGCGAACGCCAGGTACGGATTGCAGGCGGAATCGGGGCTGCGGATCTCGACCCGCCGCGAGGAGGACTTGTTCGGCGTGTACATCGGCACCCGGACCAGCGCCGAGCGGTTGGACCGGCCCCACGACACCGCCGTCGGCGCCTCGCCGCCGTGCACCAGGCGCTTGTAGGAGTTCACCCACTGGTTGGTGACCGCGCTGATCTCGTTGGCGTGCTCCAGGACACCGGCGATGAAGGCCCGCGCGGTCTCCGAGAGGTTGAGCGGATCGTCCGGATCGGCGAAGGCGTTCTGCTCACCCTCGAACAGGCTCATGTGGGTGTGCATGGCCGAGCCCGGATGCTCCGCGAACGGCTTGGGCATGAACGACGCCCGCACACCCTCGTCGATCGCCACCTCCTTGATGAGGTAGCGGAAGGTCATCACGTTGTCGGCCATGGACAGCGCGTCGGCGTAGCGCAGGTCGATCTCCTGCTGGCCGGGGGCGCCCTCGTGATGGCTGAACTCCACCGAGATGCCCATCGACTCCAGCGCGTCGATGGCGTGGCGGCGGAAGTTCGGCGCCTCGTCGTGCACCGCCTGGTCGAAGAAGCCGCCGTTGTCGACCGGGACCGGGGCCGAGTTGGGGAGCCCGGCCTTCAGCAGGAAGAACTCGATCTCCGGATGCACATAGCAACTGAAGCCGAGATCGGCGGCCTTGTTCAGCTGCCGGCGCAGCACGTGGCGCGGGTCGGCCCAGGACGGCGAACCGTCGGGCATGGCGATGTCACAGAACATCCGGGCGGAATGCTGATGGCCCTTGCTGGTGGCCCAGGGCAGCACCTGGAAGGTCGAGGGGTCCGGCTTGGCGACCATGTCGGCCTCCGAGACGCGAGCGAAGCCCTCGATCGCCGAACCGTCGAAGCCGATACCCTCCTCGAAGGCGCCCTCCAACTCCGCCGGCGCGATCGCGACCGACTTGAGATACCCCAAGACATCCGTGAACCACAGCCGTACGAAACGGATGTCACGCTCCTCGAGCGTCCGCAGCACGAATTCTTTCTGGCGATCCATACGCGCGAGCGTAAGCATGCCGAGTTAAATCCGTGTTACATGGCGAACACAGTGCTGAACTAACCACAGGTGAGCCCGCTCGGGGGCTCCTTCAGGTCGATCAGATAGTCGAACACCGCGTTGTCCACACAGGCCACTCCGCCGGAGAGGAACACGGTGTGCCGGGTGCCCTTGTTGGTGATCAGCGCGGCCCCCAGTTCCTGGGCCAGATCGACGCCGGCCTGATAGGGCGTGGCCGGATCCTGGGTGGTCGAGATGACCACCGTCTTCGGCAGTCCGGCTATCGAAACCTTGTGCGGGGTACCGGTATTGGGCACCGGCCAGAATGCGCACAACTCCAGCGGCGCCTGATCGCCGCCGTGACCGTCGTCGAGGAACGGAGCAACCTTCCGGTATTCGCGATCCTGCTCGTCGACCGCCTGGCGATCCTT
The DNA here is from genome assembly GCF_020176955.2 of Nocardia sp. alder85J. GTDB lineage: Bacteria > Actinomycetota > Actinomycetes > Mycobacteriales > Mycobacteriaceae > Nocardia. Next base: position 33,324 of record NZ_JAIUCZ020000016.1, on the reverse strand, counting down.
GACCGCCGGATCGTCCACGCAGTGGATGGCCAGGAACGCGTCCTGGGAATTGTCGTAGCTGCCGTCGTTGCGGCGGCCGTTGTACAGATCCGCCAGCTTCAGCAGCAGATCGCCCGATCCGCTCGACAGCTGCGCCAGCCCGGCGCTGAGCACGTTCCAGTTGTCCTCGGCGTACAGGGTGTTCTGCACGCCGGTGATCGCGTCGCCGAACGACAGCCCACGGCCGTCCTTGGTCGGCGCCGGGTGGTCCCACAGCGGTGCGAGCAGGGTGCGGAATTTCGGCACCGCCTGCGCCGGATCCGGGCCCAGCGGACAGTCCGGCTTCGCGGCGCAGTCGGTGGCGTAGGCGTCGAACGCCTTCTGGAAGCCGGCGGCCTGCTGCACCGACTCCTTGATCGGGTCGGCGTCCGGATCGACCGCGCCGTCGAGCACCATCGCGCGCACCCGCTCCGGGAACCGCTCGGCGTACGAGTAACCCAGCCGGGTGCCGTACGAATAGCCGACGTAGGTGAGCTTCTGGTCGCCGAGCACGGCCCGGATCACATCCATGTCCTGCACCACCTCACGGGTGCCGACATGCTCCAGGACGTCGTTGCCGGTGCGCTCCGAACAGTGCGCGGCGAACTGCTTGTTCTCGTCCTCCGCGGCGGCGACCCCGGCCGGCGAACCGTCCTTCGGCGGTTCCGCCCGTTCCGCATCCCACTCCTGGGCGGTCAGGCAGCTGATCTGCGGCGTCGAGGCGCCGACGCCCCGCGGATCGAAGCCGACCCGGTCGAAATGCTGGGACAGGCGCGAGTCCTGGCCCTGCGTGGCCATCCACAGCCCGGCCTGGCCCGGACCGCCCGGGTTGAACAGCAGCGATCCGACCTTCTTCCCGGTCGCCTTGATCCGGGAGATCGCGATCTGCGCGGTGCCGCCGTCCGGATTCGCGTAATCGATCGGAACGGTGACGTGGGCACACTGGGTGCCGACCGGGAACCGGCTGCTCTGATCGCCGCCGAAGGTGTCGCACCCGCTCCACTGCACCGTCTGGTTGTAGAACTTCTCCAGCCCGGCGGGGGTCGGGACGGCCGGTGCGGGCGTGCCGGGCACCACCTGTGATGTCGAACACGCGGCGGCCGTCAACAGGGTGGCGGCCAGGACTGCACATCGACCGGATCGCGACAAGGTCATTGCACGATCCTGCCATCCACGGCCATGTGACCAATTCCATGGCCGTACCGCCTTCAGCGGCGTGTCGGACCGGGGCAGACTGGGCTGGTCTACACCACCCGGGGACCCACACGGGCCTCGAGGACCGACGAAAGGGACGATGATGTCCGAATCCACTTCGGAAACCCCTGCCTACGGCGCGGCGCCGCGGACTTCCAAGAAGACGCGAGTACAGCACCTGCAGCAGTGGAAGGCAGCCGGTGAGCGCTGGTCGATGCTCACCGCCTATGACTACTCGACGGCGAAGCTGTTCGACGAGGCCGGCATCCCCGTACTGCTGGTCGGCGACTCGGCCGCCAACGTCGTCTACGGCTACGACACCACGGTGCCGATCACCGTGGACGAGTTGCTCCCCCTGGTCCGCGGCGTGGTCCGCGGCGCTCCGCACGCCCTGGTCGTGGCCGATCTGCCGTTCGGCAGCTACGAGGGCAGCCCGGCCCAGGCCCTGGCCTCCGCCGTCCGCTTCCTGAAGGAGGGCGGCGCGCACGCGGTGAAACTCGAAGGCGGCGAACGCGTTGCGGAGCACATCGCCACCCTGACCGCCTCGGGCATCCCGGTCATCGCCCACATCGGCTTCACCCCGCAGAGCGTCAACACCCTCGGCGGCTTCCGGGTGCAGGGCCGCGGTGACGCCGCCGAGCAGCTGATCGCCGACGCCATCGCGGTCCAGGAGGCCGGGGCCGCCGCGGTCGTCATCGAAATGGTGCCGGCCGACCTGGCGGGCCAGGTCACCCGCAAACTGACCATCCCGACCGTCGGCATCGGCGCCGGCGCGGAATGCGACGCCCAGGTGCTGGTCTGGCAGGACATGGCCGGCTACACCAGCGGCAAGACCGCCCGCTTCGTGAAGCAGTTCACCCAGCTCGGCGACCAGCTCCGCACCGCCGCGGCCACCTACGCCGACGAGGTTCGCCGCGGGGTCTTCCCAGGTCCGGAACATATTTTCTGATCCGCACGGCCGATCCGCCGGACGCTGGAAAACCCGATGCGTCCGGCGGATCGTCCTGGGTACGGTCGCGCTCATGCCGCTCGCCCGCGTCACCACAGACCCGTCACCACAGACCCGTCACCACACCGGTCGCACCCCGGGTGCACATCCGGGCACGGCAATTCGGAGCCCACCGATGACCGTCCCCGTATCCGTGGCGAACCAGCCGCTACAACCGCTCGTGCAGTGGGCGACCGACGAATTGCTCTCCTCGGGCATCACCGTGACCGGCCCCGCCGAGGAGATGCGCCGCCGGGACTGGACCCTGCTCACCCGCATCCCCACCACCGCGGGCCCGGTCTGGGCCAAGGCATGCGCCCGCGCCTTCGCCCACGAGGGCCCGCTGCTGGCGGCCCTGCACCGCCTGGCACCCGACGCCGTCCTGAAACCCCTTGCCGTACACCGCGACAACGGCTGGTTCCTCACCCCCGACGGCGGCCCCACCCTGCCCGTCGACGCGGCCGACCGCACCTCGTTCGGCACCGCCGTCCGCACCGACCCGGATCGCTGGTCGGCCGCCCTGCACACATATGCCCTTGTGCAGCAACGCCTTTCCGCACACATCACCGAACTGCGCGCCACCGGCGTCCCCCACCTCCCACCGACCCGGTTGCTGGCGGTGTACCACCACTACGAACACCGCGTCCCCGGCCTGGCTCCCGCGATCACCGCTGCCGCCACCGAACTCGAGCGCTACGACCGCCTGAGCCTGGAACACAACGACCTGTTCCCCGGTCACGTCTTCGCCACCGGCACCAGGTTCTTCGACTGGGGCGACGCCCTCCTCACACACCCGTTCCTGTCGATGCGCACCCTCCGAGACCCGCACCGCGAGGCGTATTTCGACGCCTGGCGCAGCACCGGCCCCGTCACCCCCGCCGAAATCGACCTCGCCGAACGCCTTGCGCCCCTTGCCGCTCTGCACCCCTGGCGCACTCTCGACCTCTCCCCCGGCCATCCCGACGCAGCCCATGCCCCCTTCGTCGACGAACTACTCACCCACTTGCGCAACGGATTCCACGGCTGAGTGACGGTCGCACCAAGCCGTACCATCGGACACACCCATGCACGACACGCCGTGTTCGCTTGCAGCACAAAGGTTTCACATCGAGGTTTCACAATGACAGTGGCGCGGCTGCCGCGGCGCCGGTAGTTTGCCGGACATGGGGGAGAAACCGAGCAACCCACACGATGCCTATTTCCGGGCCGAGCTGTCGCAGGCCGAGACCGCGATCGGAGAGGTGCGGGGGGTACTGTCACCCGCAATCGCGACACGGTTCGACTGGACCGTGATGGAGCGGCAGTCCGTCAGTTTCGTGCCCGCGGAACTACGGAGCCGCTGGGCGGCTATCTGCCGAGGCTGCGCTTCCTGCTCGACGACGTCAATGCCATCGGGGTAGAGCAACTGCGGGCACGAAAGCCTGTGATCGTAGGTGTTGCACTGGCCGCGTTGCGCCTGGTGCCGGGCAATACGCATCTGGACGAGGATTTGGAGCCCCTCGAAGAGGATCTGCGGGAGCTGACTGAGCCACAGTTACGACGACTGCTGGAGTACATTTTTACCGTGGGCAGCACGAGCGCGAAGGCATTGCTGCCACTGATAGACCGGATCGGACCACACGCGAAGGGGGCCATGGTGATGATCTCACAAGCAATCCGGGACGAGCTCGCGGAAGGACTCCGCGACGAGGTTATAGAAGGACTTCGCGACGAGGTCATGGCGGGAGTCCGGGACGAGGTCATAGAAAAACTCCGCGACCAACTCACGGAAGGAGTCCGGGACGAGCTCAAGAAAGGACTCCGCAGCGAGGTCCTGGCAGAACTATTGACCGAAGAGTGGGCCGGGGGCCGCGTACAGGGCCAAGCCGAACTGGTGATCGACCAGATGTCGTATCGGTTCGGAGCGTTGTCCGACGATGTGACCTCCATAGTGCGTGCAGCAAGCCCGGCTCAACTGAAGGAATATTCCCGGCGCCTGTTCACGGCCTCGTCGGCCGACGACGTGGTCGGCGGATAGTTCGTCGCCGGTTCGGCCATGCGGCAGTTGCCGTTTCGGGGTGGATCGCGTACCGCCTCACGCTGTTGACGACTCGACGTCCAGGGGCACATACCGAGCAATCGGTGGCAGACTCGGACTCGACGGATCATGAGTGGAGGACTGGTAGATGGTGCACAGGCGGTGGGCAACTCGCGTGATGCTGGGGGTTGCGACGACGACGGCGGTACTGGTCGCCGGGTGCGGGACCAGTGGGTCGCCGGCGCCGGCCGGGTCCAGCGGGCCCGCCTCGTCCTCGACGTCGGCGCACGCCGGTGGGCCCGCCGTACCGACCGGTCCGGCGCAGGTGCAGGTCACCGACGCGGTCGGGAAGCAGCTGTGTGACGACATCCAGCCGCAGTTGTCGGACTGGCGGATCCAGGGGCCGACGCTGGGCCGGGCGGCGCTCAATATCGAGGTGCACGACTGGGCCTTCCGCAACGGTGCGATCAATCTCCAGGTGCTGGCCGACAAGGCTGTGATAGACCGGCTCATGGTCAAGAACTGCCCGGATGTCCGGACGCAGGCGTTGCAGGCGCTGGAGTTGAACGACCTCGCCTCGGGGATCGCGTTCTGATGCGCCCGCTGTACCCGGCCCTGGAACCGCATCGCAGCGGAATGCTCGACGTGGGCGACGGGCAGCAGCTGTACTGGGAGGAGAGCGGGAATCCGGACGGGAAGCCGGTGGTGTTCCTGCACGGCGGGCCCGGCGGCGGCACCTCGCCGTTCCATCGGCAGTTCTTCGATCCGCAGGCGTACCGGATCGTGCTGTTCGATCAGCGTGGCTGCGGGCGGTCCACCCCGCACATCGCCGACGGCGCGAGCCTGGAGACCAACACCACCTGGCATCTGGTGGCCGACATCGAGCGCTTGCGCGCATTCCTCCGGGTCGAGCGATGGCAGGTGTTCGGTGGCTCGTGGGGGTCGACGCTGGCGCTGGCCTATGCCGAAACTCATCCCGAACGGGTCACCGAGCTGGTGCTGCGCGGGGTCTTCCTGTTGCGCCGCAAGGAGATCGACTGGTATTACAACGGCAGTGCCGGATACATCTATCCGGACGAATGGGAGAAATTCCTGGCGCCGGTGCCGGAATCCGAGCGCCGAGGAGATCTCGTGAGCGCCTATCACCGATTGTTGAACGACGCCGACCCGCAGGTCGCCACGGCGGCCGCGGTCGCCTGGTCCAGCTGGGAGGGAGCGACGAGTTCGCTGCTGCCACAACCGGATCGGGTCACCGAATCGGCCGATCCGCGGTTCGCGCTGGCCTTCGCGAAGATCGAGAACCACTACTTCGTGCACGGCGCGTTCTTCGACGAGGACGCGCTGCTGCGTGACGTCGGCAAGATCGCGCACATCCCCGGCGTGATCGTGCAGGGCCGCTACGACGTGGTGTGCCCGGCGGTCAGCGCGTGGGATCTGCACCGGGCGTGGCCGAATTCACAGTTGCACCTGGTCACCGATGCCGGGCACGCCGCCGCCGAACCGGGCATCACCCACCATCTGGTCGAAGCGACCGACAAGTTCCGGGGCAGCTGATGAACACCTCCGCCGGTCCCGCGCTCGCCGCCGCCCTCGACGACGACGTCGACAGCCTGCTGACCACCGAGCCCGAAGTCCGCGCCGACGCGCCGGATTCGGTGCACCAGATGCGCGTCGCCACCCGGCGGCTGCGCAGCGTGTTGCGTTCCTATCGGACGGTGCTGCGGCAACACCGCGTCGACGAGATGCGCGGCGAATTGCAGTGGCTGGCGGGCTTGCTCGGCGTGGCCCGCGATGCCGAGGTGCGAGCGGAGCGGTTCGAAACCCTGCTCGCGGAACAACCGCCGGAGCAGCGCGCCGCCGCCGAGCGGCTGGTGTCCGACGAGCGCGCGAAATACGCTGCCGCCCATCGGGAGGTGCTCGACGCGCTGGACGGCGACCGCTATTCGGCGCTGCACGACCGACTGGTCCGATGGCACGACCACCCGCCGTTGGGTCGCCGGCACGCCAAGGCCGAGGCCGCCCGCGTCTTCTCCGGAGTGCTGCGCGACGACTTCCACCGCCTGCAACGGCTGGCCCACACCGGATCCAAGCTCACCGGTGACGAACGCATCGAACATCTGCACGAGATCCGCAAGGGCGCCAAGCGATTGCGGTATTCCGCGGAGGCGGCCGCCCGGATCCTCGATGGCCCGGCAGTGGAACTCGCCGACCGCGCCAAGAAATTGCAGACGGTGCTCGGCGACCATCGCGACGCCGTGGAGGCCCAGGCCGCCATCCGCTCCCGCGCGGTGATGGCCGCCGCCCGCGGCGCCGACACTTCCGGCTACGACGAGCTGGCCCAGGTCGAGGCCGATGCCGCCCGCAAGGCCCTCGAGGAATACCCGGCCGCGGCCGCCTTCCTGCGGCACAAGTACGGCAGCCGCTCGCTGCGCAAGGGGAAATCGAAGCGCCGCAAGAAGAAGTGACCGCGGGGTTGGTGGCCGCACTCGGCGGCGCGGGTACGACCGCCCGTTACGGCCGCAGCACCGAGACCAGGAATTCGGTCTGGTCGTAGACCGCCTTCTCGAACCAGTCGTCGAAGTAGATGTCGAAGTGGCCGATCGGATACCGCTTGACCACGGCGTGTTTGGTGCGGGCGGCGGCCGTCAGCACCGGCTTCACCGGTATCAGGGAATCGTTGTCGCACACCGAGTACAGCACCGGCACCTTGATGTTCTTGGTGCGCCGGTAGGGCGCGTCGAACAGCGTGGCCAGGGCGATGCGCGCGCCCACCTTCGGCTGGTACTTGCTGCTCTCCTCGGCGAGCAGCCCGAACCCGTGCGGCACGTCGGCGGCGCTCATCAGGGCGGCGGAATGCCGTCGACCGGCCAGCCGCACCCGTACCGGCTTGCGCCGGATCGGGCCGAACAGCACATCGGTCAGCGCCACCGTACCCGTCTTGATCAGGCTGATCGGCCCCTTCGCGCGCGCCGAGGCCTTACCGCTGGTGAACGGGCACTGCGCGACCACCGCCGCCAGGTAATCGTCCTCGTGCGCGATCGACAGCACGTGCCCGCCTCCGAAGGAGGTGCCCCACAGCGCGATTCGCGTCGCGTCGAAGCCCTTGAGGGTGCGGGCGTAGGCGATGGCGGCTCGCCAGTCGTCACGCTGGCGCCGGATGTGGATCACCTGCCGAGCGCTGCCCCCGCTGGCTCCGAAGCCGCGATAGTCGAACACCAGCACACCCATTCCGGCGGTGGCGAAACGACGCGCGTATCGATCCAGCCCCATTTCCCGGTCGGCGCCCAGGCCGTGCCCCATGATCACCAGCGGCCGCGGCTTGGGCGGACCGACCGGAAGATAGAGCCACGCTGCACATTGATCGCTTCCCGACGGGAACCCCACCTCGACACGCTCCATGGCCATTAACGGTAACGGGTAACACCCCCGCTCGCCGAGCGGGTTGCGGTGATTTCCGGCGGCCTCCCAGCCCTGGTGCGGGGGCCGCGACACGGGACCGGCATAATGTCCCGGACGAGTCGGTCGGGCGACTGCGGCGAGAGGGACGGGCACGACGGTGTCGCTGCCTCCTGTCGAGGAAAGTCCGGACTCCACAGAGCAGGGCGGTTGTTAACGGCAACCCGGGGTGACCCGCGGGACAGTGCCACAGAAAACAGACCGCCGGTGCCCGGCCCCAGGGCCGGACGCCGGTAAGGGTGAAACGGTGCGGTAAGAGCGCACCAGCGCCCCGGGTGACCGGGGCGGCTCGGTAAACCCCGCCCGGAGCAAGGTCGAAGGCCGCATTCCCTGTGAGTGCGGCTGCGCAGGCGTTCGAGGGCTGCTCGCCCGAGCCTGCGGGTGGGCCGCTCGAGGTGCCCGGCGACGGTGCACCCAGATGGATGGTCGCCCCCCGGCACCCGCCGGGGACAGGATCCGGCTTACAGACCGACTCGTCCCCCACCCGGATACCCGGTGTGCGGCCGAATTCGGCCGTGGCGCGGCGGGTGCGGCGGTGCCATCATCGAGGTACCGGCCCGCCAGCGGGCGGTCCGGCGGAGCGCGAACCCAGGTGGCGCAGGGCTATGGATATTGCGGGGATCATCGCAACCGTCGTCGGAGTGGGCGCCTTCGCCGGCGTCGTGGTGGCGAGTATGAGCCTGCGGGTGGTGCAGCAGTTCGAGCGGGGGCTGGTGTTCCGGTTCGGGCGGGTGCGCACCGTGCAGGAACCCGGTCTGCGCGTGCTGGTTCCGATCGTGGACAAGATGCGCCGGGTGCCGATGCGAATCGTCACGCTGCCGGTGCCCGCGCAGGAGGGCATCACCCGCGACAACGTCACGGTATGGGTGGACGCGGTGGTGTACTTCCGGGTGATCGATCCGGTCCGGGCGATCGTGGAGGTCCAGGACTACATGTTCGCGGTCGCGCAGGTCGCGCAGACCTCGTTGCGATCGATCATCGGCAAGAGCGATCTGGACGATCTGCTGTCCAGCCGCGAACAGCTCAACAAGGGGCTGGAGGTCATGATCGACAGCCCGGCGCTGGGCTGGGGCGTGCACATCGATCGGGTCGAGATCAAGGATGTGGCACTGCCGGAATCGATGAAGCGGTCCATGTCGCGGCAGGCGGAGGCCGAACGGGAACGCCGGGCCCGCATCATCACCGCGGAGGGTGAACTCCAGGCCTCGAGCATGCTCGCCGAGGCCGGTACCCGGATGTCCGCCGCCCCGGCCGCACTGCAACTGCGGCTGCTCCAGACCGTGGTAGAGGTTGCGGCGGAGAAGAACTCGACGCTGGTGCTGCCATTTCCGGTGGAGCTGTTGCGATTCCTGGAACGCTCCACCCTGCAACCGGACCAACCCGCGCAATCCGCCCCCGGCGACGCCGGAACCGTCCCGGCCGACTCGGGCGCCACGACCCCGGCGGAAACCGGGGACGAACCCTGAGCCGGTGGCGGATTTCCGGCCGGCGCCGTGTTCCGGGGCCGGCGGATCGGCGGAAAACATGCGGCGGCAACGCATTCGGCGGCGCCACCGCAGACCGGTGCGGGACTAGCCCGCGGGGCTGATGACGAGCAGCTGCGCCCAATAGGCGGCCTGCTCGGGGCCGAGCATCGGCAACAGGTAGTCGTAAACGATCGACGACATGCGGTGCTGAACTTCCTTCCTGACTCGACTGACGGCTTGACCCGCGCCACAGTAGCAGCGCCGTCGGCGAAACGCCGCAGACCCACCATATGGTTGCCGGTCACCGCGTGTCTCCGTTGAAAATCCGTGCTGAACTGGCCTGAGACGTGATGGACGTCATAGAGTGTTCGCGTTGGAAAGTTGCGCCGTGGGGTGGCGGCGAACTGAGGGTGTCAACGGACGTGGAAAGCAGGTTCTATCTATATGCGAGTAGTTCGCGCACTGGCCATCGGCGCTCTGATCGCCGGTGCTGCTTCGATTTCGGCCGCGCTGGGAGCCGGCACGGCGGGCGCGGTGGCGATCACCCCGGTGCCCGGTGGGGTGCAGGTCGATCTCACCCCCGGCGACACCCAGTGGGTGCACCAGACCCATGTCGGACAGGCGCTGGCCGGCCTGCCGCACCCGTCGGCGGCCTCCTTCGGTGAGGCGCTCGACTCGGCGGCGGACATGTCCTCGCAGTACCCGAGCGGCCGGGTCGTGTTCACGGTCTACGGGCCGCTCGATCAGCTCAACGGCACGATGCTGGCGTTGCAGTAAGAGGTCCGCTACACCTGGGTCGGGTTCCAGCCGCGGTGCTCGCCGCACGAGACAGCTTCGGCGAGCATCACTTTCGGGCCGGTTCCGGAACGCGAGATCCGGAACCGGCCCGTCGGTGCCCGCGGGCCGGTTACAGGTACGAGGTCTCGTTCACCAGCCGCACCGACGATCCGCCGTCCGGATAGAACTCGGCGATCGACAGCGAGGCGAGATCCAGATGCAGCCGGTACAGCAGTGACGGACCGACCCCCAGCGCCAGTTGCAGCAAGGTCTTGATCGGCGTCACGTGACTGACCACCAGGACGTTCCGCTCGGGGTACAGCGCGGCCAGATCCCGGCGCACCTGCTCCACCCGCTCGCGCACCCGGTCGAAACTCTCCCCACCGGGCGGCGGCAGCGACGGATCACCCAGCCAGGCCGCGTGCACCTCCGGATCCCGTTGCGCCGCTTCGCTGAACGTGAGCCCCTCCCACTCGCCGAAGTCCGTCTCGATCAGCCCGTCCAGCACCCGCACCGGGACATCCAGCGCCCGCGCCGCGGCCGTCGCGGTCTCCTGGGCCCGCTCCAGCGGCGAACTCACCACCGCGGCGATACCCCCCTTGGCAGCGAGATGTTCCGCCGCCCGCGCGGCCTGCTCCCGGCCGAGCGCCGTCAACGGCGGATTACCGCGACCGGAATACCGCCGCTGGATCGACAATTCGGTCTGACCGTGCCGTAGCAGCAGCAGGCGCGTCGGGCGGCCGACGGCGCCGGACCAACCCGGGCCACCGGAGGCCGCCGGTGCACCGCCACCGCTGCCCGTGGCCCCGGCGATGGCCGATGCCGCGCGCTCGGCAGGGGACGAATCCGACGGCACGACGGCGGCCGAATCCGACCCGGCCGCAGCGGGATCGGACCGCACCACGCCGGAATCGGACCCTGCGACGCCGGAATCGGATCGTGTACCGGAGGCGGACCGTGTCCCGTCGGCGGCGGACTGTGCGGCATCGATGGCGGCGCGCGCCGACCGGGGCCGCGCCGCGGCTGATTCGGCAGCCCGTGTCGAACCCGGCGAGGCACCGGCGGATTCGGACCGGGCAACACGCGCCGACTCGGCGGCCCGCACCGATTCGATCAGGGGCGCGTCGTCCATCGCCTCGTTCGCCAGCCGGTCGGCATGGGAGTTGTCCGCGCGCGGAATCCACTGGAAGCGGACGATATCGAAGCCGGAGACCAGCTGCCGGGCCTGGCCGGCGAGCGGAATCATGGCCGTGTGCTTGACCTTCCAGCGGCCGGACATCTGCTCCACGACCAGCTTGGAATCCATCCGGACGTCGACCTCGCTGGCGCCGAGTTCGGCGGCCGCCGCGAGACCCGCGATCAGACCCCGATATTCGGCGACATTGTTGGTCGCGACGCCGATCGACTCCTTGCGCTCGGCCAGCACCCGGCCGTGCCCGGAATCCCAGACCACCGCGCCGTAACCGGCCGGTCCCGGATTACCGCGGGAGCCACCGTCGGCCTCCACGATCACACGCGTCATCGTCTCTCCCTGTGTCACCACTGCGGTCGTCCCTCACGCGGCCGTACGACGCCGCGGATATCCGGGTGGCGGAACGCATTCCGCCACCCGTCCGGCTCACAGTCCCGATTGCTTGGTGCGGACCAGCACCGCGCCGCACTCCGGGCAGCGCACCACGACCGGCGGTTCGGTCTTCGCGATGCGGGCGATCTCGCCGCGGTCCAGTTCGATGCGGCAGGCGCCGCAACGGCGGGCCTGGAGCAGGGCGGCGCCGACGCCGTGGGCGCCACGCTGCTTGTCGTAGATGCCGAGCAGGTCCGCCGGGAACACGGTGACCAGCTGCCCACGGTCGGTCGTGCAACGCTGGGTGGCGACGTCGAGATCGGCGACCGCCTGATCCCGCAGCCGCATCGCGTCGGTCAGATCCTCCTCGGCCTTGCTGAGCCGGGCGCCCGCGTGCTGATGATCGGCGACGGCGGCCTCTCGCCGCTCCATCACCTCGAGCAGATCGTCCTCCAGGACGGTGCGACGGCGTTGCAGACTGGTGAGCTCGTGCTGCAACTCGGCGAGCTGCTTGGCGCCGACACTGCCGCTGTCGAGCATGCCGCGGTCGCGATCCTCGCGCTTGCGGACGCCGTCGATCTCGTTCTCCAGCTTGCGGATGTCCCGGTCGAGATCGTCGATCAGAATCTCCACCTTCACCGCGGCATCCTTGCGGGTGGAGCGCTCCGTCTCCAGCCGCTGCACCTCTTGCTGTTCGGGCAGCACCTTGCGGCGATGCTCGATGCGGGTCAGTTCGGCGTCGACGGCGGCGAGGTCGAGCAGCTTGGCCTGGATCGATGGTTCGACATTCAACGCGGAACGTACTCCTCGACACTATGGATGGTTCAGTGGGTGCAAACGGCCGCGGAGTGACCGGGACCGGAAGGTCAACGGTACTCCGCCCCCGGCCCGTTCCGCCCGAGCCCGCCCCTTCCACCGGCGCGGCCCGCGGAAATCGGGGCGCGAGCGGGCACCGCGCCGTGTCACGCTGACCTCATGGGTGAACATCACTACGCGGTCGAGGTGGTCTGGAGCGGGGCGACGACCGACTATCGCGGCTACTCCCGCAACCACGAGGCTCACGCCCCCGGCCGCCCGCCGATCCCGGGTTCCGCCGACCCCGCCTTCCACGGCGACCCGTCCCGCTGGAATCCGGAACAACTCCTCGTCGCCGCCCTCGCCGAATGCCACATGCTCTGGTACCTGCACCTCTGCGCCGACGCCGGGATCGTCGTCACCGACTACCACGACGCCGCCACCGGCACCATGGACGACCGGCGCTTCCTGCACGTCACCCTGCACCCGCACATCACCATCACCACGGCGGCCCACCTCGACACCGCCCGCACCCTGCACACCACCGGACACGCCCGCTGCTACCTGGCCAATTCCATGAACTTCCCCGTGCACCACGAACCGACCATCGTCACCGGGTGAGCGCACACCGCACGTCGATCACCCACGGCCGGTACACGATTCCGATCACCGCTCCCCGCGGGTCCCCGGCGGTACGAGCACACCGGCTCGTCGCCGCCGGCCATCCACCGTTCGGCACCCAACCGAAGCCTCTCGTCGGCGAGCACACTCGTCCCCCGGCCGGTGGGCAACCGATCGGTCAGTCGTCGGCGGCGCCGATCGTCCACGGGTCGGTGCGCAGTGTGGAGATCCGGGTGGTGACGGCCGGCAGAGCGGTGCGGACGACGGTGGCGGCCTGTGCGCACCACGGGAATTCGGTGGCCCAGTGAGCGGCGTCGATCAGTGCGGGGCCGCCGGCGCGCAACTGCTCGTCGACGGGGTGGTGGCGCAGGTCGGCCGTCACGTAGGCGTCGACGCCGAGGCGGGCGACGGTGCCCAGGAACGAATCTCCCGCGCCGCCGCACACGGCCACGGTGTGCACGAGGCGATCCGGATCGCCGGCGGCGCGCACGCCCCAGACGGTGCCGGGCAGGGCGGCGCGCACCCGGGCGGTGAAGGCGCGCAACGTTTCCGGCTTCGCGATGGCGCCCATACGACCGAGCCCGCACGAGGTCGGCAACGCCGCGCGCTCGGTGACGTGGAAGGCCGGGTCCGTGGCCGGATGCGCCGACCGCAGTGCCGTCAGCAGTGCGCGCCGGGCCGCCGGCGGCGCCACCACCACGATCCGGATCGGTTCACCCGCAGGCGATCCGGCGACCACACCGTGCCGGGCGCAGTCGTGCCCGGCGGCGGTGGCGCCGGCCGCCAGCAGCGCGTCGGTCACCGCGGTGGCCGCCTCGGCGGGTACGTGCACCGTCCATTCATCCACGGCCGCAGCAGATTTCGATTCCAGCGGACCGGACACGACGACTCCCAGCGCCGCCGCCAGCGCATCGGAGACCCCCGGATCGGCGGAGTCGGCATTGGTATGCGCGGTGAACAGCGCGCAGCCGTGCCGAATCAGCCGATGCACCAACGCCCCCTTCGGAGTGTCGGCGGCCACGGTGTCGACCCCGCGCAACAGCAGCGGATGGTGCACCACCAGAGCCTGTGCGCCCCAAGCGATCGCCTCGTCGACCACAGCAGCGGTGGCGTCCACGGCGAACAACACCCGCGACACCGGATCTGCCGGATCACCGCACACCAGCCCGACCGAGTCCCAGGACTCGGCCAGCCGGGGCGGATACGCCGCATCCAGCGCCGCAACCAGCTCCCGCACCGTCACACCCGCATCGACCTGTGCCACCGCGCCTCCTCACCGTCCACACCGAGGACCACACGCGCCGGGCGCCGAGCCCGGCCGAACCTCGGCGTCACCGCATGCCGGATGTCCGACACTACCGAAGACCCGGCGGGTCCCAGCCGACGTCCCGGCCACACCCGCCCACCCGATATCCGATCCGCCACCATCCGACCCACCAGCCACATTCGCGACACCCGACGGCCGATCCGGTACCGGCCGATCCGCCGACCACCTTCGACTCACCGGATGGCCGATCCGGCATCGGCCGATTGCCGGCGCCACTCGTCGCGCCGGTGGCAGGTTCCGGTACCGGCTCCCGCAGCGGTCAGAGGCCGATGTCGCGAACGGCGGTGATCAGCCGATCGACCACCGCGGACGGTCGCACGGCGAGGCGCAGATGGCCCGGCCCGAGCCCGGGGAAGGTGTCGCCGCGGCGTACGGCGATCCCCTTGTCCGCCAGCCGTTTCCGGAGCAGTTCGGCATCCGGGACGCGGATCAGCAGGAAGGGCCCGGCCGCGGGTTCGTGCACGTACACCCCGATCGCCCGCAATCGGGCCGTCATCGAGATCCGGTCGGCCGCGAGTTGCCTTGCCCGCGATTGTGCTTCGGTGACAGCGGCAGGTTCGGCGGTGGCGGCCACCGCTTCCAGTTGCAGGACGCCCAGCGGCCAATGTGGGCGACCGTGATTCAGGCGGGCCAGCACGCCGGGATCGCCGAGCGCGTAACCGCACCGCAGCCCGGCCAGCGCCCAGGTCTTGGTGAGACTGCGGAACACCAGGACATCCGGAAGTGATCGCCCGGCAAGCGATTCCACCTCTCCCGGGACGGCGTCGACGAATGCCTCGTCCACCACCACGATCCGGCCCGGCCGCCGCAGCCCCAGGATCCGCTCGGCGGGATGCAGCACCGAGGTGGGGTTGGTCGGATTGCCCACCACCACCAGGTCGGCCGCCACCGGCACCAGCGCCGGATCCAGCGCGTAGGGCGGCGGCAGCAGCACCCGTGTCACCGGTGTCCCGGCCTCA
The DNA here is from genome assembly GCF_020176955.2 of Nocardia sp. alder85J. Taxonomy (GTDB): domain Bacteria; phylum Actinomycetota; class Actinomycetes; order Mycobacteriales; family Mycobacteriaceae; genus Nocardia. The sequence goes on along the minus strand of NZ_JAIUCZ020000016.1, from coordinate 18,142 downwards.
CGCAGCGCGAATTCCGGCTCGGTGAACGACGGCTGCACCACAGCGGCCGCGACCGCCCCCAGCCGCGGCAGCATCGCGAACCCTTCGGCCGCACCCGCGAGCAGCAGCACCTCCTCCGGCGCCCGCCCGTGCCGAGCCGCCACCGCGGCCCGCACCGCCGCCTCCTCGGCCGCCGACGGGTATCGGCCCAATTCCCCCAGCCGCGACGCCAGCCGTTCCCGCAACCAGGCCGGCGGCCCCTCCCCCTGCACATTCACCGCGAAATCCAGCATCCCGGGTTCCGCATCCACATCCCCGTGATGCCGCAGGAGCTCCCGATCCACCGCCCATCGACCGGCCGCAGCCCTCGCATCGACGCCCCCCGGCCCCACACCCGCCTCATGCTCATCGCCAACCGGCTGATCACCGGCTGCCGAGCCCACACCCGCGTCCGGCTCATCGACGCCCCCCGGCCCCACACCCGTTCCCGGCCCGTGGACAGTCTCGGGGCCCACAGCCGACCCCGGCTCACCAGCGATCATCGACTCGCCGACCACGCCCACATACCTCCTCCGGTCATCGACGGCCACCGGTTCGGCCGATCACCACGATGGGCCTACCCGCGACGTGGACGATACGGCCGGCCGGATCCGCGCCCCCGCTGCCCTCGCACGACGACAGCACGCGCGGCGGGAGGTCACCGCTGTACGACGGTCTGTAGTGGTCTCGGGCACAGACGACACCCTACGTGGCCGCCCGCGGAGCCGACCGGACAGAATGGCTGTCGTGGGCGAGATGCACGTGACCTTCATCTGCACGGGAAACATCTGTCGATCGCCGATGGCCGAGAAGATCTTCGCCACGGCGGTGGAACAGGCGGGTCTCGCCGATCGGGTGCGGGTGACCAGCGCGGGTACCAGCGGCTGGCATTCCGGCGACGACGCCGACCGCCGGACCGACGCGCTGCTGCGGCGGCACGGGTACCCGACCGGGCACGTGGCCGCTGCGGTCGGACCGGACCATCTGGCCGCCGACCTGGTGATAGCGCTGGACACCACGCACGCGCGGGAGCTGGCCCGGCTCGGGGTGCCCACGGCGCGGCGGCGGCTGTTGCGATCCTTCGATCCGGACGCCGACGGCCCTGACGTACCCGACCCGTACTACGGCGACACCGCCGACTTCGAACTGGTCCGGGAGCAGATCGAGGCCGCGGTGCCCGGACTGCTCGACCAGGTGCGCGCGCAACTCGGTGAGCGCCGATGACCGTCCTGCGCCGGATCACCTTCCTGCTGCGGCCCAGCTGGGTGATCCTGGCCGCCGTCGTGGCGGCCTTCGCCTACCTGTGTTTCACGGTGCTCGCGCCCTGGCAGCTGGGGAAGAACGTCCGCACCTCGCACCGCAACGATCTGATCGCCGCGTCGGTGCGCGCCGATCCGGTCGACGTGGCGGGCCTGCTGAACGCGCCGGGCACGAAGGACAGCGAATGGCGGCGGGTGCTGGCCACCGGCCACTACGTGCCCGGATCCACGGTGCTGGAACGACTGCAACGGCTCGACGACAAACCGGCGTACGGGGTGCTGGCCGCCTTCCAGCTGGCCGACGGGCGGGAACTGCTGGTCGATCGTGGCCTGGTGGGCGCCGCCGACGGCATCCACCTCCCGCCGATCGCCGAGCCACCGGCCGGGCAGCAGCGGATCGAGGGCCGGGTCCGCAAGTCCGAGGGCGTCATTCCCGGCAAGGAACCGATGACTCAGGACGGCTACCGGCAGGTGTACTCGATCGATACCACCGAGGTGTCGACGGTGCTCGGCACCCCGCTGACCGTTGTACCCACCGGCGATCGCAGCGGCGGCTATCTGCAACTGTCCGACGGGCAGCCCGGCGCCTTCACCCCCGAGCCGCTGCCCCAGCTGGACGCCGGACCGTACCTGTCCTACGGCCTGCAATGGATCGCCTTCGGCGTCATGGCTCCGCTCGGCCTCGGCTACTTCGTCGTCGCCGAACTGCGCGAACGCCGCCGCGAGCGCACCCCCGCACCCGCCCCGGCAACCGCCACCGGACCGGCAACGTCCACCGGGCTCGCTCCGGCAGCTCGAGCCGAATCCGCGGCCGACGCCGCCGTCGCTACGAGCACCCCGGCACCACCGAAGACCAACGCCGACCGGCTCGCGGATCGCTACGGCGGGACACGTCGCTGACCAGCAGGTACCCGGCCACCGAGGGGGCAGGCAGTCCCGTGTAATGCCCTGCCCAGCAGGGCATATCGCGCAACCGCCACAATCCACCACTGTCGAGACGCGAAAACGGCTGCCCAACAGCATATTCAGCACCGAGCAGCTCATCAGCGCGGCGCGAAACGGCGGCCGAAGGGAGTCCGGCAGGTGCCGATGTCGCCCCGGGCGGACCGGCCGGTCTCGGGTCGTAAACGAAACGCTAAAGTCATGAGTGGTGTGTCGGGAAGTCTGGTCGACGGGTTCTGTTCGTGCGATCGGAAGGCGGATCCTGTGCTCCTCGTGAGACATCCGAATGGTGTTGTACGCCGGCTGAAGTCGTGCCCACCGGGACATCGTGATGACTGATGTGACGCCGTTCGCCGCGGCGGTGCTGATCGTGTCGCTGGCCGCGCTGGCCGCGGTGCTGTCGAACCGGCTCGGGAAATGGCTGCCGATTCCGGCGCCCGCGCTGTTCCTGGGCGCCGCGGCGGCCGCGTCCGACATCTGGCCGGCGCTGGGCCGGATTCCGATCACGCTGGTCCAGCAGGTGGTGACGATCGCGCTGGTGGTGATCCTGTTCGACGGCGGCATGCAGATCGGCCGGCGGCGATTCCGGGCCAATGCGGCGGCGATCACCTGGATCGGGGTGGCCGGCACCCTGGTCACCGCGGCGGCGCTGGCGCTGGCCGCGCATCTGATCTTCGGGCTGGATTGGCGGATCTCGCTGCTGCTGGGTACCGCGCTGTCGCCCACCGATCCGGCGGTGGTGTTCTCGGTGCTGGGCGGGCGGCAGATCGAGGGCCGCGCCGGGACGCTGTTGCAGGGCGAGTCCGGGGCCAATGATCCGGTCGGCATCGCGTTGCTGGTGGTGCTGCTGGAGACCAGCCGATTCCATTGGGACGCTCTCGGTTCCGCGGCCGGGGAGTTCGCCGCGCAACTGCTCGTCGGCGCGGTCGCGGGGGTGGCCGGGGGCCGCGGCCTGTTGTGGTTCATGCGGCGGGTGCCGCTGCCGGCGGCGGGGTTGTACTCGCTGCGGGTGCTGGTGTGCGTGCCCGCGATCTACGGCGCCACCACCCTGCTGCACGGTTCCGGATTCCTGGCGGTGCTGGTGGCGGGCATGATGATCGGCGATGAGCGGGCCCCCTTCCGGGCCGAGATCGAGCGATTCCATTCGGCGCTGGCCACTCTCGGCGAGATCGTGGCCTTCGCGATGCTGGGCCTGACCATCCAGGTGACCGGGCCGCACGGCGTCCTGGAGGGCGGGGCGCTGCCGATCGGGCTCGGGCTCGCGGGGCTGCTGGCGGTGGTGATCCGGCCGGTGCTGGTGGGTGCGCTGATCCAGCGGATCCGGCTCGAGCGCGGCGAGCGGCTTTTCGTGCTGTGGACCGGGCTGAAGGGCGCGGTGCCGATTCTGCTGGGCAGCTTCCTGTTGCACTCCGGGATCTCCGGCGCCCACCGCGCCTACGAGATCATCTTCGTCGTGGTCGCGTTCTCCGTGATCGTGCAGGGCGGGACCGTGCCGGTGGTGGCCCGGTGGCTCGGGGTGCCGTTGCGTACGGTGCATCCCCGGCCCTGGACCATGAACGCGCGGTTCGAGGAGGAGCCCGACAGCCTGCACCGCTACACGGTCGCCTCGGGTTCCCCGGCCGACGGCACCACCGTATCCGGCCTGCCGTTCGCGGATCTGTGGGTGAGCGTGATCATCCGCCGCGGCCGGTTGGTGACCGTCACCCCGGACACCCGGCTGCGCAGCGGCGACGAGGTGCTGATCCTCGCCGAACCCACGGCCGGCCCCGCGATCGAAGCCCTGTTCATCACGGAACCACAAGCCCCGTAACGACTTCCGGCTATCGGCGGCGGCGCACGGCGGCCAGCAGCACGGCCGTGGCGGCGGCGGCGAACTGCACGGCCTCGGACAGCCGCACCGCCCGGCGCAGATCGCCGACCCCGGGCGCGGGACCGTCGCCGAGGGTGGGGCGCATCTCGACGCCGTGCCGATATTCGGTGCGCCCGCCCAGCCGCACCCCCAGCGCCCCGGCCGTACTCGCCTCCGCGACCCCCGCGTTCGGGCTGGGATGCCGCCCGGCGTCCCGCCACCAGGCCCGCAGGGCGTCGGCCCGGCGGCCACCGGCCAGCGGGGCCAGCGCCACCGTCAGCGCCCCGGCCAGCCGCGCCGGAGCCAGGTTGGCCAGATCGTCGAGACGCGCTGCCGCCCAGCCGAATCGGAGGTAGCGCTCGTTGCGGTAGCCGACCATGGCGTCGAGGGTGTTGATCGCGCGGTAGCCCAGCAGGCCCGGTACGCCCGCGACCGCGCCCCAGAACAGCGGCGCGACCGTGGCATCCGAGGTGTTCTCGGCGATGGATTCGAGGGCGGCCCGCGCCAGCCCGTCGGCGTCGAGCAGTTCGGGGTCGCGCCCGCACAGCGACGGCAGCAATGCCCGCGCGGCCGCCACATCCCCCGCCTCGAGCCGGTCGGCCATCTCCCGGCCGGTCCGCGCGAGGGTGGTGCCGCCGAGCGCGGTCCAGGTCGCCAGCGCCGTCACCAGCACACCGCCGCCCGCGGACCGGCACCGCCGCCGCGCCGCGGCGCCGAGGGCCACCGCACCCCCGGCCAGCAGGACTTCGTAGACCACGCCCGCGGCCCGCCGATCCCGATACACCAGCGGCTCCAACCGCGCCGCGACCGTGCCGAATCCGGCCACCGGATGCCCCCGCCGCGGATCGCCCAGCGCCCGATCCAGCAGGAACCCGAGCCCTACACCGGCCGCCGTCACCATCCCCGTTCGCACCGGGCGACAGTAACGCACCGCTCACCGGGCATTTCGTCCGATGCCTCTTACGATAATGTGTTACACACACTATAGTGTCGAGGGTGAGCGAATCCGAACTGCTGGATGCCCACCGGCAGGAACTACGGCGAGGCTCGGTGGTGCTCGCCAGCCTGCTCGCCCTCCGCGAACCCGGCTACGGCTACGTCCTGCTGGAATCCCTGGAGCGGGCGGGCATTCCGGTCACCGGCAACACCCTGTACCCGCTGTTGCGGCGCCTGGAGAGCCAGGGCCTGCTGACCAGCGAGTGGGACACCAGCCAGGCCCGGCCGCGCAAGTTCTACCGGACCAGCGACCGGGGCTCGGCCCTGGCCGCGGCGCTGCTGCGCGAGTGGCGGGCCGTCGACCGGGCGCTCACGACTCTGGATGTCGATCGGGAGGACGACAATCGTGACCCACACCCTGACTGACCGCTACGTCCACGTCGCGGTCGCACACATTCCCCGGCAGCGCCGCCGCGACACCGAGCGCGAGCTACGCTCGGCGATCGCCGACGACATCGACGCCCGGCTGGCCGGCGGCGAGTCCGCGGCCCGGGCCGAATACGCCGCACTGCGCGAACTCGGCGACCCGATCCGGATGGCCGCCCGCTACACCTACGCCGCCCGAGCGCTGATCGGCCCGGACAGCTATCCGAGCTATGTCCAGGCCACCCGCGGCACCTGCGCGACCGTACTGCCGATCCTCTACGTCACGCTGGTGCTGGTCCAGCACGCCCGGAACCACGACCTGTGGATGACTTTCCTTCGCCCACTGGGCATCACCGTGACCGTGGCGATGTACCTGCTGGTGATCCTCACCGCCCTGTTCGTCCTGGGCGAACACACCCGCGCCGCGGCCGGTGGCGCCGAGGACGATGCACCGTGGACACCGGATCGGCTGGCCGACACCGAGATTCCGCGCTGGAACAGTCGCGCCGAACTGATCGGCCGGGTGGCACAGGCCGCGCTCCTGGTACTCGCCCTGTTCGCCCAGCGCCTCTTCCCGGTCCATACCCCCGGCGGCGGCACCGCGCCGATCCTGAATCCGCAACTGTGGCACGGCTGGATCCCCTACTTCCTGTGCCTGCTCGTCGCCGCGGTGCTCCTGGAGACCGCGAATCTGTTTCAGCCCAAGCGAACTCGACTCGCCGCAGTGCTGGGCTCGGCATTCGCTCTCGCCGCGGCGATCCCGCTGGGCCGGTTGTGCTGGCAGGCCCGCGTCATCGACCCGGCCGTCGCTCACGAACCGAGTGTGCTCACCGCACAAGGCAGTTGGATAGCGTGGCTGGCGATCCTGATGCTCGCCCTGCTCACCGCCCGCTACCTGATCGGCGTCTGGCGCCCCGAGGACTGACACGCAGGTGCCGCCGGATGTCCGGCGTACGAACAGGACCGTCGACTCGGCCCGGGTGGCGGCGCAGCGCGATGCCGGGACCGGCCGCGCGACTTGCGAAAGTCGTTCGGGCACAGGCGCAGAACTCAGGCGCCGGTGCGGAAAAGGCGGCGGTGGTCAGCCGGGGCGAGGCCCAGGGTGCGGTGGAAGTGGTGGCGGAGGTTGACGGCGGTGCCCAGGCCGCAGTCGGTGGCGATCCGATCCATGGTGTCGTCGGTGGATTCCAGCAGCAGGCGAGCCTGGTCGAGGCGCTGGTGCAACAGCCACTGCTGCGGGCTGGATCCCGTGCGGGCGCGGAAATGCCGGGTGAAGGTGCGCCGCGACATCAGCGCCACCCGCGCCCAGCTGTCGAGATCGACCCGGTCGCCGAGACGGGTGCGGGCCCACACCATCGCCAGTTCGATCGGATCGTCGTCGGCGTCGTCGGGGACCGCGATCGGGATGTACTGCGCCTGCGAGCCACCGCGGTGCGGGGCCAGCACCAGGGTGCGGGCCAGGTCGGCGGCGACCCGGCTGCCGTGGTCGGCCCGCACCAGATGCAGGCAGCAGTCCAGGGCCGCGGCCACCCCGGCGGAGGTCACCACGTCGCCGAGGTCGGTCCACAGCCGGTCGGCGCGGACCCGGACCGCCGGGTGGGCGCGGGCCAGGTCGGCGGCGGCGGACCAGTGGGTGGTGATCTCCCGGCCGTCGGCCAGCCCGGTCGCGGCGATCGCCCAGGCGCCCAGGCACAGTCCGACCAGGCGGGCCCCGCGCTCGTGCGCCCGGCACAGGGCGTCGCGAATCGGCCCGGACAGCTCGGCCCCCGGCAGCCAGCTGGGGATCACCACCGTGTCGGCGGTATCCATCACCTCCGGCCCGTGCCGCACCGCGAGGTCGAAATCACCTGGTGTGCAGAGTATTCCGGGACGTTCGGCACAGGTGCGCAACCGGTAGCGGGCGGCCGGGCGGGCGCTGGTGCCGATGCCTCCGAACACCAGGCCCGGCACCGACAAGTGGAACGGGCTGATGCCCTCGAAGGCGAGCACCGCCACTTCGTGCCGACGATCGGAGGTCATGGCCCGATTGTATCGATCAGCGGACTTCGGGCCACTTCCGGTCGGCCCGCCGCCGGACGACCATCGTGGTCATGACCGATACCTCCACCGGCTCGCTCGAACTGCTGCACGTCGGCGGCCCCACCGTCCGCCTCCGCTACGGCGGCCTGACCTGGCTCACCGACCCCACCTTCGACGCGCCGCGCGACTATCCGGGCCCGATCACACTGCACAAGCTGACCCCGCCGGCGATCCCGGCCGCACAGGTGGGACCGGTGGATGTGGTGCTGCTGTCGCACGATCAGCACGCCGACAACCTGGACATCACCGGACGCGAATTCCTCACCGCCCCCACCCTGTCCACGCCCGAGGCCGCGCAGCGGATCGAAGGTGTTCGGGGACTGAAGGATTGGGAGACCGTCCGATTCGGCGAGGTGACCGTCACCGCGGTCCCGGCGCTGCACGGCCCCGAGGGCGCGGAGGAATTCTCCGGCACCGTCATCGGATTCGTGCTGCACGCCGACGGGCTGCCCACCGTGTACGTCTCCGGCGACAACGCGTCGGTGGCGTACGTGCGGGACATCGTCGCGCGGATCGGGCGCATCGATGTCGCGGTGCTGCACGTCGGCGCCGCCAATGTCGGCCGCTTCGGCGACACCGACGTCACCCTCAACGCCCGGACGGCGCTGGAGGCCGCCGCGGAACTCGGCGACGACACCGTGATCGTGCCGGTACACGCCGAGGGCTGGGCACATTTCACCGAGACCGTCGGTCATCTCGAGCTCACCTTCGGCTACGGCGGCCGCGCCGGACAGCTGCGGATCCCCATCGCGGGCGTACCGCTGACGATCTGAGCGGATCGCCCGAATCACACCCGCGAACAGGGTGAATCGCCGCACAGGTCGTGGTAACCGGCCTGGTTCTGGGCCACGATGGCGGCATGAGAATCGGCGTTCCGCGGGAGATCAAGGAGCAGGAGGCCCGGGTGGCGCTGACCCCGGCCGGCGCCGGGGAACTCGCCCGGCACGGGCACGAGGTGGTCGTCGAGACCGGCGCCGGCGCCGGGTCGGGCTTCACCGACGCCGACTATCCGGCCGCCGGGGCGCGCATCGTGGCCACCGCCGACGAGGTATGGCAGCTGGCCGACCTGATCCTGAAGGTGAAAGAACCCATCGCGCCGGAGTATTCGCGGATGCGGCCGGACCAGGTGCTGTTCACCTACCTGCATCTGGCCGCCTCCCGGGCCTGCACCGAGGCCGTCCTGGCCGCCGGCATCACCGCGATCGCCTACGAGACGGTGCGCGGACCCGACGGCGCGCTGCCGCTGCTGGCGCCGATGAGCGAGGTGGCCGGCAAGCTGAGTGCCCAGGTCGGCGCGTATCACCTGATGGCGCCCAACGGCGGGGCGGGTGTCCTGCTCGGCGGCGTGCCGGGGGTGCGCCCGGCCGATGTCGTGGTGATCGGTGGCGGCGTCGCCGGCTCGAACGCCGCGGCGGTGGCGGCCGGGATGGGCGCGCGGGTCACCGTGCTGGACACCAGCCTGCCCAGGCTGCGCGAGCTCGACGCGCGCTTCGGCGGCCGGGTCGTCACCATCGGCTCCAATGCCGCCGAGGTCGAAAGGGCTGTTCCGGCAGCGGATCTGGTGATCGGCTCGGTGCTGGTCCCGGGCGCGCGGGCGCCGCAGCTGGTGCCCGACACCCTGGTGGCGCGGATGCGGCCCGGCTCGGTCCTGGTCGACATCGCCATCGACCAGGGCGGCTGCTTCCAGAGTTCGGTGCCGACCACGCACGCGAATCCCACCTTCCGCGTGGCGGATTCGCTGTTCTACTGCGTGGCCAACATGCCCGGCGCGGTGCCGCACACCGCGACGGTGGCGCTCACCAACGCCACGCTGCCGTATGTGCGCTCCATCGCCGACCGCGGCTGGCGGGCGGCCTGCCGGACCGATCCGGGTCTGGCCCGCGGCCTGACCGCGACTGCGGGACAACTGCTCTCGACCGAGGTGGCCGCCGCCCACGCACTGGTCGCGGGCAGTCTCGACGGACTGGACGCGGTGGTCGGCTGAGCCGCGCGGCCGGCGGTCACAGGAACCAGTCCGGCTGCCACGGTTCGGGCAGCTCGCGCAATTTATCGGGATTGCGCACGATCTGGATCGCGGTCACCCGGCCGTCGTCGACGGTGAACGACATCACCCCGAGGTGGGAACCGTCGAACACCACCAGGCCGGGCCGGCCGTTGACCAGCACGCTGCGGCCCGAGGCGTTCGCCCCTGCCCGGTACCAGCCGAAGAACATCTTCGCGACCAACTCGGCGCCGCTGACCGGCCGCCGGATCGCGGGCACCTTGCCGCCCCCGTCGGCGGTCAGTACGACGTTCTCGTCCAGCACGTTCAGCAGCGCGGACAGATCGCCGGACCGCCAGGCCAGCGCGAACGCGGACACCACCTGTTCCTGTTCGTCGCGGCTGACCGGGAACCGCGGCGTGCCCGCCTCCACGTGCCTGCGGGCCCGGGAGGCCAACTGCCGCACCGCGGCCGGGGTGCGGCCCACCACCTCGGCCACCTCCGGGCCGGACATGCCGAACACGTCCTGCAACACGAACGCGGTGCGCTCGGCCGGTGACAGCGACTCCAGCACCAGCAGCAGCGCGGTCGTCACCCGCTCGTCCTGGGTGATCCGGTCGGCCGGGTCGTTCTGGACGGTCACCTCCGGCTCCGGCAGCCACTCGCCGACGTACTGTTCGCGGCGCGCGCGGGCGGACCCGAGCTGATCCAGCGCCAGGCGGCCGGTGACGGTGCTCAGCCAGGCCCGCAGATTGTCGATCCGGTCCGGGCCGGTCGCGCTGTCGTGCCAGCGCTGCAACCGCAGCCAGGCCTCCTGCACCACGTCGTCGGCGTCGCTGAGGCTGCCGAGCGTGCTGTAGGCCAGCCGGCGCAGGTAGGGACGTTGTTCCTCGAAGCGGCGCGCCAGGTCCGCCTGGTCCATGTCGCCCGATACCGGCTCGGTCACGGCCACGTCCTCTCCCGCGGTCGATCCGCCCGAGGCCGGGCGGATCCTGTCACCATGATGACGACGCCGCGACGGTGACTGTGACAGGCGGTGCGGATCAGGGGCGCAGCACATCCCCCACGGGCTGGATGAGGCAGGTCAGGAACCGTCCGGGACCTTCGGGATGCCGTACGGCATACAACTCGACCGGCAGCCAGTCGCGGTCGGTGGTCAGCAACCGCACCACCGCGTGGCCGGATTCCCGCCGGCCGTCGGCCAGCTCGGCCACCTCCCGCAGATAGAGCCGCAGATCGTCCGGGTGGACGATCTGCGTGGTCAGCAGGTTGTACTCCGGCAGGTCCGGCGGCGCGACCGGGGCGGAGGCCGGATGGTGCCGCCAGGCGATGCCGGGCAGCGGCGGGGTCAGCCATTCGATGATCTGCATGGTGCGCAGGTCGATCAGTGCGGTGGTACCGCCGAGCAGGGTCGCGGTGGTGTCGTGGTGGTGAGCCGGCAGCACCTCGGGTTCGGTGTGCATCTGGAGCAGCAGGCCGCGCAGCCGATCGGGAGCGTGGTACCGGAAATAGCCGTACACCCGGGCGATGCCGTGGCCCGCGGTCAGCACCCGCATCGGCCCCTCCCAGGCGGTGCCCGGCTCGGGTTCCAGTGCGGCCGCGATCAACCGGTCCCGGCCCTCGCACTCCAGCACCCGCGACAGGAACCAGGCGCCGTGCAGCAGCGGATGTCCGGCGGGCAGCATCGCGCCACCGGCGCCGCTGCTCCACAACGTCCACTGCCGGCCCTGCCAGACGAACGTGTCCATCGGCGGCGGCTCGTCGCGCGGCGCTCCGTTCGCGCCGACCCACAGCCGCACGGCGGCCACCACGCCGTCATGACCGGCCACCGGCACCGCGACCACCTCGAAGCGCTGCCCGCGGATGAGCGCCCGCCGGATGCGGACCGCGGCCGAATCCATCGCCTCGGCGATGGCGATCTCGGCCAGTGCGGTGAGGAAACCCGGGCGGACGGCACGGTGCAGCGAACGCTCCCGCGCCGTTCCCTCACCGGGGATGTGCCGGACGACACGGTCTGGTCGCGCGGCATCGATCAAGTACCACACAACATTTCCCTCCCGCGACCGCTCTCCGGAGCCCCCGAGCGTCCGGCTGCGAGTGTAGATCACGGCGCGCACCACCCGCGGGAATTGTCCCGCGCCCCGGCGGCATCCGCGCACGATGCCGTGGCAGACTGCCCTGCATGAGCGCGGTTGTGCGGTGCGGCACCAGGATTCGGCAGCAGCACGAGATGCACGTGCGGGCGGGACGGCTGGCCGCGGCGCTGGCGGCCACCGGCGCCGAGCGCGGCGTCCGGGTGGCGGTGCTGCTGCGCAACGACATCGAGTTCCTGGAGGTGTCGCTGGCGGTCGCGGCGGTCGGCGCCAATCCGGTGCCGATCAACACCGGATGGCAGGCCCCGGAGGTGGCGCACGTCCTCGCCGACAGCCGTCCGCGAATGATCGTCGTGCACACCGAATTCGTCGGCATCGTCGAGCGCGCGCTCGACATCGCGGGCGGCACAGCCGAACTGGTGGAGGCCGCGATGCCGCCGGAACTGCTCGCCGAGGCCGGCCTGGACGCCGCACTCGCCCGGCCGACCGGCCGCCACCGGCTGCTCGCGGATCTGATCGCCGCCCATCCCGAACCGCTCGGACCCGTCGAGGGCGCGATCGCCGACTCGATGGGCCTGATCTACACCTCCGGCACCACCGGGCGTCCGAAAGGCGTTGTCCGCGAGCGGCTGACCGCCGAGCAGTTGCTGGCCGTCGCGGGCGCGACCGCGACCCGGATGGGCCTCACCCCGCACGCCGAGGTGCTGGTGGCCGGGCCGCTCTACCACACCAGCCCGAATGTGGTTGCGGTGCTGGCGCTGCGGATCGGCGCCTCGATCACCATCATGCCGCGGTTCGACCCGCGGCGGTTCCTCGAGCACGTGCAGCGGGATCGGATCACCCAGGCGAAGGTCGTGCCGACCATGCTGTCGCGGCTGCTGTCGCTGCCCGCGGCGGTCCGCGCGGACTACGACGTGTCCAGCCTGACCCATCTGATCCATTCGTCGGCGCCGTGCCCGCCCGCGGTCAAGCGCGCGGCCATCGCGTGGTTCGGGACCGCCCTGCGCGAGTTCTACGGCTGCACCGAGGCGGGCACGATCACCTGGATCGGCGCCGACGAATGGCTCGACCATCCGGGCAGCGTGGGCCGGCCCGCCGACGGCTCGGCGGTGCTGGTCGCCGCCGCCGACGGACGGCCGCTGCCGCCGGGTGAGATCGGCGACGTGTACGTGCGCGGCGCCGACTACTGGCCCGGCTTCCACTACCTCGGCCGCGCCGAGGCGCCCGCGGGTCCGGTGCCGGGGCTGTTGTCCGTCGGCGACACCGGTTATCTGGACGAATCCGGATACCTCTATCTCACCGGCCGATCCGCGGAGATCGTCATCCGCGGCGGGGTGAACATCTACCCGGCCGAGATCGAGCACGCCGTCATGGCGATTCCCGGCGTCGAGGACGTCGCGGTGTTCGGCATCCCCGACGGTGATCTCGGCGAAGCCGTTGCCGCGCACATCGTCCCGCGCCCCGGCGCCACGCTCACCGCCGAGGCCGTGACCGCCGCGCTGCACGGGGAACTGGCGAAGTTCAAGCATCCCACCACGATTCGGATCACCGACGGTCTCCCGCGCGACGACGCCGGCAAACTGCGCAAACATCTGTTGCGCGCGGAGTACGTGCCCGCCCCGGACGGCACCGCCGGGTGACCGTCCGCGCCGGATCCGGGCCCGGTTAGGGTCGGCGCATGAGGATCAGATTGGGTGAATTCGCGCCGGAGGTCGACGAGACGGCGTGGCTGGCGCCGAACTCGACCGTGATCGGCCGGGTGCGGCTGGCTGCCGAGGTCGGCATCTGGTACGGCGCGGTGGTCCGGGCCGACGTGGAGGCCATCACGATCGGCGCCCGCACGAACATCCAGGACGGCTGTGCCCTGCACGCCGACCCCGGCTTCCCCCTCGTCATCGGCGCCGGGGTGTCGGTGGGGCACAACGCGATCCTGCACGGCTGCACGATCGAGGACGACGTGCTGATCGGCATGGGGGCGACGGTGCTCAACGGCGCCGTGATCGGCACCGGCAGCCTGATCGCCGCCAACGCGCTGATCCCGGAGGGTGCGCAGATCCCGCCCGGCTCGCTGGTGGCCGGGGTGCCCGGCAAGGTGCGCCGGGAACTGGGCCCCGCCGAGATCGATCGCATCAAACTCAATGCGGCTGTCTACCTGCACAACATCGGCGTGCACCGCGGGGCCGAGGTGGTGTGAGAGAGCCCACATCACACGGCGGGCAGGATACATTTTGTTAACATTTTCGCCAACGTGCCCGGTACAGCGTCGATAATTCCGGTTCGGCGCACGCGCGATACGAGCCCGCGCGGTGTCCGGGTGCGTGTGCGGGTGAGCAGGAGGTATCCACGGTGGCGTACGAGCAGTCCGGTATGCACCGGCCCGCCGGGCGGATCAGCGTCGCCGACATCGCGGCGCAGCCCGGCGGCATCGAGGCGCTGCGGTGCCGGGTCCACGAATTGCGTGCGCGGGGCATCGACTTCGCGGCCAACGCGATCGAGCGGGAGATGGTCGCGTTCGATCTGAACGTCGCCGCCCAGCCCTGATCCGCACCGCACCGGGCACTCGTCCCCCGGACCGGTCGCGAGCCGATGAGATAATCATCGACACGCTTCCGCACCGGGCACTGCCCCGCGCGGACCGAATTCGACTTGGAGACTCGATGCCGACCGTTCCACCCATCCTGGCTCGCATTCTGGAGAAGCCACGGGCCGATGGCGAACAGCTGCTGGAGAGCGCGCTGTCGGCATTCCTCGACTTCGGGATCAAGCGCACCAGCATGGGCGAGATCGCACGGCGCGCCGGCATCAGCCCCGCCACCCTGTATCGGCGTTTCGAGTCCAAGAACGATCTGGTCGAGGCGGTCGGGGTGCGGGAGGCGCAGCGCTTCGTGGCCGCCATCGAGGAGCGCGCCGCCAGGATCACCGGCGCCCAGGGCGGATCCGAGGTGTCGAGCGTGGACCAGTTGGTGGAGATCTTCGCCTCGTTCACCACCCTGCTGGCCCGCAACGAACTGCTGCAACGACTACTGCGCACCGAGCCGGAGCTGATCCTGCCGCGGCTGACCGTCGACGGCGGCCCGGTGCTCGAGGTCGGCCGTCTCTATCTGGCGGGCAAACTGCGCGGCCTGCAACAGGCCGACAGCTCGCTGCGGTTCGACGCCGACCTGGTCGCGGAGGTGCTGGCCCGGCTCGCGCAATCGCTGATGCTGACCCCCGACGGCCTGATCCCGCTGCGCGACGAATCCGCCGCCCGCGAATTCGCCCGCCGCACCCTGCTTCCCATGGTCGGCGTGCGCGTCGCCTGAGCGCCGTGTGCCGCGCGCGCGTCGCCTGAGCGCCGTGTCCCGCGCGCGCTCCGCCTGAGCGCGATGTCCCGGGAGCCGCGACTCGACCGGCCGCACACCGGTTTCCGGCGGCCCGGCGATCACCGCGGGCCGGGCACCGCGAAGGCCGCCGCGACCAATTCGTCGAGCAGTTGCGGATCCGGATCGGCGCCGTCGACGAGATCGCGGACCAGCCCGGTCAGCGCCTCGGCGGCCGGGGTGAACGGATCCGGCACCGGCAGCCGCCCGACGTACTGGGTGATCCAGCGCCGCCGCCCGGAGTACAGCCGATTGCCGCAGACCGCGTCGTAGAATCGCAGTCCCAGCGCCGAATTGGCCACGCCCATCAGCAGATACGCCAGCCGGTCGGTCCCGGCGTCCGGACCGCCGAGGTCGGGCAGCGAGATCCAGTAGCAGTCACCGTTGACGATCGCGCCGCTGCGGTCGAGCGCGAACCGCGGCGCCACACTGATGTCCGGGAACACCAACTTCGGCAGCCGCCACAGGTGCGGCCGCTGCGGCACCCAGATCTCGAACCACTCCCGGCCGCCGCCCACCACGTAGTCCCGCGCGGCCAGCACCTGCTTGTGTGCGTCCAGATATGCGGCGGCACAGGGATATTCGGCAAGATCGACGGTGGTGCGCCGGGTCCGGCCGACATCGTAGGGATAGAGCACCCGGGTCGGGCGGCTGCGGGTGATCCGCCACGGGGTCAGATCGTGATGGGTGAGCAGGTCGAACAGCAACTCGGCCTCCGGCTCCGGCTGCCACTCGTGCCAGCGATCGGAGATGAACACCCGATCCGCGGTCGTCTTGATCCCCACCCGGATCCGCGCCAGCTCACCGAAACTCCGCCAGGTCCCCGCCCCCACCCGCCGCAGCCAGGCATCCGTCTCCGGCTGCGACATCCGCCACGGCGGGCCCTCGGTGCCGACCCCGCCGCGTCGACGCGGCACCGGTGCGCCCGCCGCCGCCGAATCCCGGGCCGCCGCCGCCGATCCCGCACCACCGCAATCCAGAGTGCCGACCGTGATCGCGATGACCCGCCCCGCGTGCCGGATCACAGTGTCCTGCTCGGCCCGCAACGCCGCGAACAGGTCGTCGGTCTCCGGTGCCCCGGGCAGCGCATCCACCGGCCGGCCGGCATCGGGCGTCGACTCTGCGGCAGAGTTCCCCGCGGCATCGAAAGGCATTCCACCATGCGAGGTTTCGATCCGGCCGAGGCTCTCGGCGGAATCCGGCGCACGATCGGAGCCGGGTCCACCGGAACTCGATTCGCACGACACCGATTCCGCAGCACCCGGCCTCGGTGGCGCGCTCTCGTACGCGGCGACGTAGCGGCAGGTTTCGGCGCGGGTGAGGGACGGGGGCGGACGGACGGCGATGGTGACGGCGGGCAGGACGGCGGCGTCGAACAGTTTGGTGTCGCCGAGGTCGTAGAGCTCCACCGGGATCAGCTCGCCGCACAGCAGCGCTCGCAGGTTGGCGCCCGCCTTGGTGGTGAGAAACCGGTTGGCGCACAGCAATCCGAGTACCCCGCCGGGCCGCAGCAGCCGCGGCACGCTGGCGACGAAGGGATGGGTGAGGTCGATGCGGCCGGACAGCCCGAAACGACTGCGCAGCAACCGCGCCGTCTGCGCGCCGAGTTGCTGGGTCCGCACGTACGGCGGGTTGGTGATCACCACGTCGAACCGGTCCGGCGCCAATTCCGCTGCCGCGCGGAGGAAATCGCCGACCTGCCAGTGCGCGTCCAGGGCTGCGGCGCGCTCGCGCGCCACCCGCACCGCCGCCGGGTCCAGATCGTATCCGGTGGCCTGCACCGGCAGGCCCGGAAACCGTTGCGCCGCAGCGTCTCGCACCGCCAGCAGTAGTTCGCCGTCACCGCAGGCCGGGTCCAGGATCCGCAGCGGGCCGTCCGGGGTCAGATGCGCCAGCAGCCGGTCGGCCAGGAACCGGGCCAGCCGGTCCGGGGTGTAGTGCCGCCCGTGCCGCTTGCGCGCACCGGCGCCGCCGAGCTCCCTGCCCGCTCGCCGGTCGACCGCTGGCCCACCCCAGCCATCCATATCCGCATTGTGCTCGCACAACACCCATATCCGGCGCAGGAACACCATCACGTTCACAGCGGCGTCACACGCGCGCTCGCGAGATTTCGGGCAGACTGCACAGGTGGGCTCGAAGGTTTCGGGGGCGAGATCCCTGGTCACGACATGGGTACGGCGACCTGTCATCCGGCGTGTCGCGATCGGACTGACGGTACTGGTCGTCCTGCTCGCGGCGGTGGTGCTGGGCGCGGACGGCTGGATCCGGTCCCGGGCGGCGGGGCGGGAGTACAGCGCGGCGGACGTGCCGCCGGCCGATGTGGGCCTGGTGCTCGGCGCCGAGGTCTACAGCGACGGCACCCCCTCGCCCTATCTGGCCGCGCGGCTGGAACTCGGCCGCACCCTGCTGGAGACCGGCAAGGTGAAAGCGTTGCTGCTCAGCGGCGATCACGGGCACTGGTCCTACGACGAGCCGAATGCCATGCGCCGGTACCTGATGAGCAAGGGCGTCCCCGCGGCGGAACTCGCGGTGGACTACGCCGGATTCGACACCTACGACTCCTGCGCCCGCGCGTATCGCATCTTCGGGGTCCGCAAGGCCGTCGTGCTCACCCAGGACTTCAGCGTGCCGCGCACGGTCGCACTGTGCCGGGCGGTCGGCATCGACACCACCGCCGTGGCCGATCGCAGCCAGCCGCACGACCTCACCTACCGCCGGATCTGGCTGCGCGACCAGCTGGCCGCCACCAAGGCGGTGTACTCGATCGTCCGGAAACCCGATCCGATCCTCGGCGACCAGGAGACCACCGTTCGCGACGCGGTCGCCGCGAACGGTGGATGAGTCCGGTGGTCAGCCGATGCTGAACGGCTGACCCCACAACGTCTGCGAACCGTCCATGACGTTGTCGTGGATGGTCACCGTCGTGTAGGCCCGCGCCTCCGCCGCGCCGGCGCAGCCGTCGATCGAGATCGCGTGATCCACGTATTGGGTGATGCCGTCGGTGCCGGTGAAGGAGTAGGTCTGCACCTGCTTGGTGGTGACCGAGCCCGGCTTCAGATGCAGCGACATGTTCGGGTCCGCGTACGGCGAGAGGCCGTTGCTGTCGACACCCACACCGAGGTCGCCGGCGCCGACGGACAGGCCGCCACCGCCGCCACCGCCGTAGCCACCCCCGCCACTGCCGCCGGCGCCGCCCCCGG
>NZ_JAIUCZ020000015.1 GCF_020176955.2 Nocardia sp. alder85J | reverse complement strand
ACTAGTTGTTGTGGGTCGTGACGTTGGTGACGTGGGTGTGGGGGTGAGCTGAGGGGCGGTTCTTTCGGCGGCAGGATGTGAAGCGCCAACACCACATCAGCCACGACCCGAAAGAACCGCCGTGTCTCACCGTAATGCCCCGCTCACTGTCGAGGGCCGTCACCGGCTCGTGCAACGCTGCCGTACTCGCCCGATCGCCCACGTCGCCGCGGAGATGGGTATCTCGCGGCAATGCGCGTCGAAGTGGGTCAACAGATTCCGTCGTCACGGTGAACTCGGTCTGCTCGATCGGTCCCCGACGCCACACAGGTCACCGTCGGCGGCCCCGGTCGAGATCGTGACCCGCATCGAGTACCTGCGCCGGTCCCGGAAATGGTCCGCGCGCCGGATCGGGCTCGAGCTGGCGGCCGAGGGCACCCGGATCTCGGTGCGCACGATCGGTCGGCACCTGGTCCGGCTCGGGTTGAACCGCCGCCGGTTCCTGGACCCCGGCGGTGAACCGAACCGGGCACCGCGGCGGATCATCGCCCGCCGGCCGGGCCATATGGTGCACGTCGATATCAAGAAGGCCGGCCGGATTCCTGACGGCGGCGGCTGGCGCGTCCACGGACGGGGATCAGCCCAGGACCTGGCCGCCCGGTCGGCGGGCAAACGCAAGCGGCCCTGACTGCGCTCATCGAAATTCCCCAACTGGGCTCGTCGAAATGCCTCACCCGTGGGCGGTCACGATTATAGGGGCTCGCGATTGCCGGTGGTTGCCCGCCGGAGGTTGTCCGCGGTTGCGTGATGATCGCGTAGCCGGTAGGAGTCGCCGTCGAGGTTGATGACCATCGACCGGTGTAACAGGCGGTCCAGGAGTGCGGCCGCGACGGTGTTGTCTCCGAGGATTTCGCCCCACGACCCGACACCTCGGTTGGTGGTGATCACGATCGAGGTCTTCAAATATCGTTGCGAGACAACCTGAAACAAGGCTGATGCCGCCTCGGCCGGCAACGGCAGGTAGCCCAGTTCGTCGATGACGAGCAAGGCCGGTCCGGCGTAGAACCGCATGGTGGTCGCCCACCGGCCCTCGATCGCCGCGCGGTGGCAGCGGGCAGCCAGATCGGCGGCGGTGGTGAAGTAGGTGCGGTAACCGGCGTGGGCGGCCGCGCGGGCGAGTCCTGTTGCCAGATGGGTCTTTCCGGTGCCGGGGGTGCCGATCAGCAGGACGTTGGTCGCGGATTCGAGGAACCGGCAGGTGCCGAGCTCGTCGAGCAGCGGCCGGTCGATCCCGGAGGCGGCATCGACGTCGAAGTTGTCCAGCGACGCGGGGGTTTGCAGGTTCGCGAACCGGAGACGCCCGTTCAGCCGGCGGGCTTCGGTGTCGTCGACCTCGATGCGTAGTAGTTTCTCCAAAGTCGCTGTCGCCGAGAGGTTCTGCGCGACGGCGTCTTCGAGGATCCGTGGGAGGGCTTCGGCGGCGGCGTGGAGTTTCAGCGTCGCCAGATGCGAGCGGAGCTGCTGGTAGCGGGTCGCGGTCTCGTCGGCGCCGGCGGCTTTCGTGGCTCGGCGGGCGGTCTTGTTCGGGCTGGTGGTCATTTGCGGCTCCTGGCGGTGGCGGCGCGCTCGTAGGCGGCCAGATCGGTGATGTTGCTGGTGACCGCCGATGCGGCTGTGCTGGTGTCGGCGGGATCGGCGGCTGCCCGCAGGGCCGCGGCGGCGGCGCGGGCGGCGTCGCCGGGTGGGATGCGTTCCTTGCGGCGGTGCGGGCGGCCGGTGTTCGCCGACTCCATCGCCGCGCGGTCGAGCGCGACGACGTGGCCGTGGTCACGGACCGTGGCGCCGAGGCCGTCGGCGGCGCGTTCGTGTCGGGCGATCACGATCCCGGCTGTGGTGGCGATGTCGATGGTGTTGCCGCGTAACGGTTGTGCGACGATGACCGTCGCCGCGGCCAGCTCGGGAGGCACCGAGTAGCGGTTGCCGCGCCAGGAGATCATCGCCTGCCGGGACACAACCCTCGGTTCGGTGACCATCGCCGGATACGGGTCAGCAGGTAACGGCCGCAATGGTTCTCGTGCCGCGATCGTCGCGACGCTGGCCCGGCCGTCGGCGGTCGGCCGCAGCCGGGTGTCGGTGCGCAGTGAACAGAACTTGTCCAGGCTCGCTTGTGCCTGTTCGACGGTGAGTTCGTCGGCGAGGGTGCGCCACCAGCGTTGCGCGGCAGTGTGATTGGCTTTCTCGACCACTCCTTTGCGGTTGCCGGCGCGGGCCGGGCAGATCTCCGGCAGCACGGCGTAGTACTTGAGCACCGCGGCGAACGACGCGGTGACCTGCCCCGACGACGGATAGCAGACAGTGGACATGCGGTCGAACCGCCACGACCCGGTCACCCCGCCCAGGGCGCGAGCGACCCGGTCCAGGCCCTCGATCAGGTGCGGCTGGTCGGTGGCCGGCGCGAGATAGCCGCGCCAGCGGCCGGAGTGGGCCAGGGACCCGACGAGCAGGTGCGCGTTCGCGCCCCACCCCCACGACTGCGGTGGGTTGGGCAGATCGACCCAGTCCCATTGGGTTTCACCACCGGGTGGGTGCGCGATGACGGCATTGGGGCGTTCGGTCACCCTCCGGCAGGCTTGGCAGACCGGACGGAGCTTGCGGGCGCGGATGTTGCGGGTCAGCGACTGATACGACAACCCGAACCCGAGAGGTTCGAGCTCGTCGAACAGGGTTTGCGCCCACAGGTGCGGGTCCTCGGTCAGGCGGGCGGTCACATAGTCCACGAACCGTTCGAACGGGTCGGGCTGGTGTCGTTTCCGGACCCCGGGCTGGCGTTCCCCGGCCAGATAGGCGCGGATCGTCTTGCGGTCGCGGCCGGTGTGGCGGGCGATCTGGGAGATCGTCCAGCCTCGGGCGCGCAGGGCACTGATTTCCACATCTTCCTCACGTGTCAACATGGAAAAGCGGGCCTCCTCCGAACGAAACTGCTGGTCAGGTGTGGTAACCACCAGCTTCGGAAGAGGCCCGCCCTTCACGACGAAGCCACACGGGCAAATGGGGAATTTCGATGAGCGTCAGTGGGGAGATTCAGTGAGCGCCGTCAGCCCGGCTACGCGTTCGGGCACACCGCGGTCGACGGCTACTCCCGGCTGGCCTACACCGAAGCCTTGGACGACGAGAAAGCAGTCACCGCAATAGGTTTCATGTTCCGGGCGCAAGCGTTCTTCGCCGCGCACGGCATCGACCGGATCGAGCGGATCGTCACCGACAACGGCGCCTGCTACAAAGCCCGAGACTTCGCGAAAGTACTACTCGGGGCCCGCCACCAGCGGATCACCCCGGAAGCTGTCAATCCGGATGAGACATCAGGCTGCGTAGGGGGTTTGTGGCGGGTGGTCGGTTCGGAGGGTGGCTGGCGGTTCGTTGATCCAGACCCGGATCGGCAGCCTGGGTGGTAGCGGTCGGCGGCCGTGGAAGCGTTCGGGGTGAGCCGTGAATGCCTGGTCCAGGGTCTGGGCTCGGCGTTGCTGGATCCCGGCGGCGGTGCCGTCGTGTACCGATGCTGCTGTGTGCCATGCGATCCCGGAATGGCGGTGCTCGTAATTGTAGTACCGGAAGAACGCCGCGCAGAATTGGCGTGCGTCTTCCAGCGAACCGAACGCGCCGGGAAATGCTGGGCAGTACTTCAAGGTTTTGAAGTTCGCTTCAGAGAAGGGGTTATCGTTCGACACGTGTGGCCGGGAATGGGACTGGTCGACCCCGAGCCGTGCATACAAGCCGGCGACGGTGTTCGATGTCATCGACGTGCCGCGGTCGGCGTGGACAGCGCCGGGTATGACGCCGTTATTTGCTTCGATGGCGTGGAGGATGAATTCTTTGGCGAGTTCACCGGTTTCGGTGGGCCAGATCTCCCAATGGATCACCTTGCGGGAGAAGATGTCGAGGATGACATACAGTTGATAATAGATTCCGCGGGCGGGGCCTTTCAATTTCGTGATGTCCCACGACCACACCTGGTTCGGTGCGTCGGCCATCAGTTCGGGTTTCTTGCGCGGCGGGTGGATGGCTTGGGCGCGGCGTTCGCCGGTCTGGCCGCGCTCACGCAGTAGTCGGTACATGGTGGCCACACTGGCCAGGTAGACGCCCTCGTCGAGGAGCACCGCCCACACCTGCGCGGGTGCTTTGTCCGCGAACCGCGGCGAGTCCAGCACCGCCAGAATCCGGTCGCGCTCGGCGTCGCTGAGCTGCGCCGGATGCCGACCCGGCCGCCGTTGCCGGCGCGGGTGCGGTATCGGATTACGGCGCCGATACTCGGTGGCACGAGACCTTCCCAACAGCGAACAGGTCGCCGAAACACCCAGTAGCTGTTCCAATCCCGGCGTCTGCTGGGTGAGGATGGCGTCTACTTGCCGTCGGAATCCGCGCTCTCGGAGATCTGTTCCAAGAGCGCGAAGGCTTTTCCCGCCAGATCCAGGGCAGCCTTGGTCTTACCCAGTTGTGACTCGAGTTTCTCGTTCTTCGCCGCCAGCTGCGTGGAATCGGATTTCAATTTCCGGTTCTCCGCCCGCAGCCGTTCCAACTCCTCGGTCACCGGATCCTTCGCCGGTTTCCCGGTCGTCGCGGACAGAGTTCCCTTCGACTGTTGTTTACGCCAATGCTCGATATGGGAATGGTAGAGACGCTCCGACCGCAACAAGGCGCCGCGTTCCGGGCCGCCTTCTGGCAGGGCGTCGTATTCGGCGAGGATCCGCGCCTTGTACGCGGCGGTGAACGTGCGCCGCGCCGGCCGCCCCGTCTTCTTGCCCACCGGCCCATTCTGCCCCGCCGCCGTCGCGGCGGCCTGGTCGGCCAAGGTCATCGTCACTGCTCGATCGTTCCTGTCTCGCCCTGGTCTACCTCAAAGGAGTACAGCGTCCCCCTGTCTCATCCCAGACTGACAGACAGGGGATCGACTGCAACGCCCGGGTAAGGCCGGGCAGCAAGCGCTGCACGCGCCACATGCCCTTCGACACCGGACCGGGCAAGACAAGGAATCGTCCTCGGGCCAGACCCTTCTCGGTTGTAGCAACAACCTGCCGCGGAGTGATCGCCGTCTTCAACGCGCGGCCGCGCTTGTTCGGGTTCTCGAAGAAGTCCGTAGCCATGGGGGTCTTGACGGCTTCCGGGCAGACACAAGCGAGCTTCACCCCTGTTCCGTCGATTTCGTAGCGGAGTGATTCCAGGAATCCGATCACCGCGGCTTTGGTCGCACCGTAGGCGGCCATCTTGTGCGGCGCGACGATTCCCGTGAGGGAGGCGACCACTGCGAATTCACCGCGGTGCCGCTCGATCATTCTCGGCAGCACCGCATACACGAGGTTGACAACGCCACCGTAATTCACTCGTGTCATCAACTCGACATCCGAGCGCGGGACCGACAAGGTCGGCCCAACCCGTGCCACTCCGGCACATGCGAACACGTGCTCGATCGCACCGAGGTCGTTCTCTATCTTGTCGACGACCGCACTCAACGCCTCGAGATCGGAGACGTCGACAGCGTAGGTGGCCACCTTGTCTCCGAACCGATTTGCTACCTCGAGCAGCGCCTTTTCACTGAGGTGATCCCAGCGATGGAATGGGCGCAATCGCCCATCAGACACGCACATTCGAGGAATACCGGGCAATGCCGGGAAAGGCGTGGAGCCCCCTGTAAGTGAGTTCTTACCACAGAATTCACACCCTCAGAGGACTCCACGTGATCGCCTATTCTGCCATGCTCGACGTCCCGCGTGAACTGGTCGACTACGTGTCGCGGCTGCTGGCCGGTGAACGCCGCCGACTCGGCACCCGCCGCGGTACCCGCGCACTGACCCCGTGGAAGCAAGCGGTGTTCGTGCTGGCCTGGATGCGCAAACGCGACGACGTGGCGATTCTCGGCACCGGATTCGGTCTCGGCCGCTCCACCGCGTACCGGTACCGCGACGAAGGCGTGAAAGTCCTTGCCGCCCAAGCACCCGAACTCCGCGAAGCCCTCGAACGAGCCGCCGCCGAAGGCATGGCCTACGTCATCCTCGACGGGAAGATCTTCGAGACCGACCGCGTCGGCGAGAAGACCGTCAGCGTGAAAGACGAGGTCATCGACCTGTGGTACTCCGGGAAAGCCCGCACCCAGGGCGCGAACATCCAAGCGGTATCCAGTCCGCAGGGAATCCCGCTGTGGGTCAGCGACGAAAACCCCGGCTCGATCCACGACATCAACGCCGCCCGGGAACTGGCCTTCGCCGACCTCTACCGGGCCGCAACACATCTGAACCTGCCCACCCTCGCAGACAGCGGCTACGAAGGCGCCGGCATCGGCGTCCACACCCCTGTCAAACAGCCGCCCGGAGAACATCTGCATGTCGACAACCGCGCCTACAACGCCTTGCTCCGTGGCATGCGTGCCCTCGGCGAACGCGGGTTCGCGCTGCTCAGTCAACGCTGGAGGGCGCTGCAGCGCATCACCATCAGCCCCGAACGAGCCGGCGGCCTCGTGAAAGCCGCTCTCGTACTCACACAATTCGAACATCAAATGATCTCATGAAAGTCGCTGGGATCACCTCACTGAGATCGAGCACTGCGATCCGGAATCTACGCTCAGCGAGGCGCTCGACGCCTGCCAGGCCGATCCCGCTGGCTCCTCCAGTGACCAGAGCCACCGATGACGATTGTGCGGCAGGAGTATTCATCATGCTTTCCTGTTCTCCTGCGCTCATACCGCCGACGACGAGCGCAGCCGGCGGCGCGCTGTCTTTGCCG
Source organism: Nocardia sp. alder85J (assembly GCF_020176955.2). Taxonomy (GTDB): domain Bacteria; phylum Actinomycetota; class Actinomycetes; order Mycobacteriales; family Mycobacteriaceae; genus Nocardia. The sequence goes on along the minus strand of NZ_JAIUCZ020000015.1, from coordinate 191,842 downwards.
ATCGGGCGAGGATTTTGTCGATCAAGGTACCGGTCAGCCGACCGAGTGGCGGCGTCACGAAAGCGCCCATGGATATCGGAAGGTTACTCGTGACAGTCACGCGGGTATGGGTGAACGTCTCGAATCCCCGCTTACCGTGGTAAGCACCCGAGCCGCTGTGCCCCACGCCGCCGAAGGGCAGCAGTGGGATTCCGGCATGCAGGGCGACGTCGTTGACGGTCATCCCCCCATAGCGGACACGTTGCGTAAACGCGTGGAAGGCAGCGCCCTTGGGACCGAACCAATAGGCTGCGAGAGGTGAATGCCGCTGTCCCACGTACTCGATGACTTCATCGATCGACCGATAGGATCGGACCATGAGGATCGGGCCGAAAATTTCCTCTTCGGAGATCCGCATACCGTCATCGAAGTCGGTGACAATCACCGGCGGGATTCTGCGGGCGGTCGGATCCGGCTGCTCGCCCGGCAGCGCTTCGTGCACCGTTGCACCGCCGGCACGCGCATCATCGATGATGTCCACCAGCCGATCGAAATTCGCATTGTTGACAACCGACACGTGACCACCGTCGGCCGTCGCAATCGCCTGAGCTTGGCGCAGAGCCACCTCGATGAACTTCGCGGTCGTATTCTCGGGGACGAAAACGAGTTCGGGACACAGGCATACCTGGCCGCCGTTCATCAGACGCCCTGCTATGATGCGCTCCGCGGCACGCGTTATGTCCGCGCCGGGATCGACGACTACCGGGTTCTTTCCACCGAGTTCGAGAGTGACTGGAACAAGATTGCGACCAGCAGCTTCCGCCACGAGTGCGCCAACTTTCGGCGAGCCGGTGAAGAACAAGTGATCGAAAGGCAAGTTACTGAACGCCGCCCCGACAGCGGACCCGCCAGTCACCGTGACGACCTCCGTCGGGTCGAAATACTCGGCGACCTTCTCCACGAACAACGCGGCCGTCCTGCTCGTGACCTCGGAGAACTTGATCATCACATTATTTCCGCCGGCCAGCGCCGCAGCCGCGGGTTCGACCACCAACCCAAGTGGGAAGTTCCACGGACCGATGATCCCGACAACGCCGAGCGGAACCTGTTCGATCTTGCCGCCGACGCCGAACAAACGGGAGCCGCGCATCGGTGTGTGGGGGCGCATCCACGCTCCCAAGCGTGCCCGGGTCAGCTGAATGTCACCGAGCTCGCCGATGATGTCCGATAGTTTGCTGACAGTACCCGGCCGGTGTCCGAAGTCGGCGTTCAACGCTTCTCCGAACGCGTCGGCATTCTCGGTCAGCAGCAGAAGCAACCGATCGATGCGGTCGCGGCGTTCGCTCAGGGAGAGCCGATCGCGAGAGAGAAACGCATGACGCTGGGCGTCGAGTAACTCCCGAAGTCGGGTCGCCGAAGGCTCCAGAAGGTCGTTGGAACCGGCTCCCGCGGCTGTCCCCGGTCCGATGGGATTGCTGATGACTGTCATATCTGCCTTGAAGGTGGGCGTTGGTTGAGTTGGGAACCCGCGACCGCTACATCACCGCACTCTTGCTGCAGTCCGAAGTCGGTCAACGGAGTTCGGGTCGAGAATTCGCGTATGCGGTCCAGGAACCCGTCAGGAGGGCACTTCGTGTCACCCCGGCGAACGGTTGTAGCGCCAGCGGCACTACATGGGACACGCCGTGTTTTCGACCGGTCCACTTCGTCGCGGGGAGCCACTTCCGTGTGACCCCAGCCACCACATGTTATTACCGGCACGACGTGTCGGCAGCCCCAATTTTCGCAAGTTCCCTCCGTCTGCGACGAGGCGGTAGCGGAATTTGTCAAGCCGGATGAGACCAGTGGGTTTGTTCAGGCTGCTGTCTGCTGGTCCTCGCTGTCGGGTGTGGGCTGGTTGATCCAGACACTGTCGGGCAGGGTCAGGATTTTCGGTGGGGTGGTGGTGGCGAACCGGCCGGGATTGGCGGCGCGGGCGGCGTCGAGGACGCGACGGCGGTCGGCGGCTTTGGCGGCGGCGAGTCCGTAGTGGACGTCGGCGGGTGTGTGCAGGCCCAGGCCGGTATGGCAATGTTCATGGTTGTACCATTGGGTGAACGATTCCATGAATTGTCTTGCCTCGGACAGGGTTCCGAACCGTTCCGGGAATTCTGGACCGTATTTCACTGTCTTGAACAGTGATTCGCTGTAGGGGTTGTCGTTGGACACTCGTGGCCGTGAGTGCGACCGGGTCACGCCGAGGTCGTCGAGCAGGGCGGCGACGGTTTTGCTGGTCATCGACGTCCCACGGTCGGCATGGACCACGTCCGGGATGCCGTGGACACCGAACACCGTGCGCATCATCTCGGCCGCGAGCTGCCCGGATTCACTGTTGTGGACCACGACACCGACGATGTAACGGGAGAAAATATCGATCATGACGTAGGCGTCGAAGTATCGGCCCTTGACCGGGCCGGCGAGCTTGGTGATGTCCCAGGAATACACCTGCCGCGGTGAGGTCGCGACCAGCTCCGGGCACACTTTCTTACCGTGGCGGGCTTGCCGGCGCCGGTCTTTGACCTGCTGGTTCTCGGCCAGGATCCGGTACATCGTCGACACCGAACACACGTATTCGCCTTGGTCGAGTAGCCGTGCGTAGATCTCGAGTGGCGCCAGGTCCACGAACTCGTCACTGTTGAGCGTGGCCAGCACCCGGTGGCGTTCGAGCACGGTGAGCTTGTTACCCGGGGCCGCACGCCGCACCACCGGCCCGGCGGGCACCGTCCGGCGGCGGTTCATCGTCGCCCGCGCCAGCCCGGTCAACGCGCTCGCCCGCCGCTGCCCGATACCGGTGCCGCACAACGCTTTCCACGCATTCTTCAACGCTTCTTCCGCTTCGGTTCGTCGGTGTCCGCGCTCTCGGAGGATAGACTTTCCAAGAGCGCGTGCGCTTTTCCCATGATCTCCAGCGCGGCGTCGGTCATCGCCTGTTTCTTCTGTGCTTTCGCCAGCTCGGCTTTCAACCGGGCGATCTCCGCCTGCTCCGGCGACAAACGGCCGGTCTTCTCACCCGGCGCTTTGCCCTGCAACACGCCGGCATCGCGCTGCCGGCGCCACTCGGTGATCAGCGACGAATACAAGCCCTGTTCCCGCAGATAGGCGGCACCACCGCCCGGCTGCCCGGCCGCGGCCTCGTAACCGGCCAAATACGCCAGCTTCTCCGCCGGGCTGAACACCCGCCGCCGTCGCCCGCCCGCAGCGGGGTCACTGCTACCCATCCCGACATTCTCGCCGGACCCCCGACGCGTCGTACTGGTGGTAGTCATCGTGGTGATCGATCCATCTCTCGCCCTACAACACCGAGTTGCTGTGAACCAGCGGACTCACCTCAGGCTGACACGCAGGGGTAGACATAATGTCATCCCGTTCCCGCCAAGCGCCTGTGATATGAATCGGGAGCAGGTAGAGACAAGGGGAGGACTGTGACCAACGACTACGATCTGCCAGCGCCCGGGCGGCCACGTGATCCCACACTCGACGGTCGCATCCTCCGCGCGGCCGTCGACGTCTACGCCGGGCACGGCTGGTCCGGCTTCACAGTGAAGGCTGTCGCCGCGGCCGCCGGTGCGTCACGCGATGCGGTCGGGCGCCGCTTCGAAACCCGGGAAGAGCTACTGATGGAGGCACTGTCGGCTGCCGGCTTCCCCATGTTGGACATTCGAGACGGCCAGTCTCTGCGTGATTGGTTGCTGGAACTCGCAGTCGCGGTGTTCGATACATTCACCCACGAGAACGGGCGTGCTTACCTTCGGATCCATCTGGATGCCGACTCCGTTCCCGGACTGTTCGCTGCCTACAGGCACCGCCTTCTGGAACCGGCTCAACTCGTTCTGCGCGACCGGATTTCGGCAACCGCCCGAGCGGAGAATTACCCCAGCCTTGATCCTGGCGCCGTGATCGAAGATGTCCTCGGCCCGACATTTATGCTCGCCATGCTGAACCAGGACATCACGGATGCAGGCCAGGGGCATTTGACGGCCGTCGCACAGCGCCTGCCGGCGATCGTAGAAAGGGCACTTTCGCACTACCGGCCCGGCACGTCGAATACAACGCCTCCGCTTCCCCAGCAGTAGCTGTTGACACCCGCGTCGACGGCTGGTGTCACAACTACTTTCGGCGCAGTCCGATGATCGCCAGAGCCTGGTCGACCTGACTTCGCATCGACTCGCGAGCCCGATCGGTGCGGACGCTGTCGCCGACCGTGGCCTGGTTGAGCAACGCGTGCATCATCGCCGCGCCGGTCATCGCCTCCGCGAACGCCGGAATATCGAATTCCGAAGTATCCACACCCGCGTGGCTGATCAGGTCAACCCGCCGCCGATTTCCGCGGCGACCAGATCGGCCAGTGCCTCGTAGAAACTCATCCCGGGGATCACCACGACGTCGGCGTCGGCGTGGGTATCGTAGATCTGTTTGGTGTGGGCGGGTTCGGCGGCGTGGTCGAGGTAATGCGCGCCGTGGGCGACAGCCGCCGCGGCCAGCGGGGTCCCCGTGTGGCTGTAGGGGCCCGCGCAATTGATCGCGGCACCGGCCAACTTCGCTATCGCTAGTGGGTTTGTCGAGGTCCGCTCCGATCACCTCGCTGGTGGTGGGGGTAGCCGCGACCTCGGCCGATCGGTCGGTATCGCGGCCGCTGAGGATCAACTCGTGGCTGCGGCGGGCGAGTTCGGTGGCGACGAGCCGCCCGGTGTGTCCGGTGGCGCCGTAGACGGCGATGCGATCCCCACTCACGACGCCGCCCGCACGGATCGGACAGTGGCCGAGTCGAAATGCGCGACACCGTATTCGGCGTGGTCACCGCGCAGCCGGAACCGGTCGATGCCCTCCCACGACGTTTCACCGGCGCTGGCCTGCCAGTGGATGAAGACGGTGTCGTGGGCGGTCGCGGTGGCGATCGGCCGCAGCCGCAGATCCGGCCGGGCGGCGACAACGGTGTCGAAATAGCGCTCGATCGCGTCCCTGCCGAGCACGGGTTCGGCCATCCCGGGATGCCGGATCGCGGCATTGTCAGCGAACAAGGCGCTCAGCCGCGCTCCGGTCGGGTCCAACCAAGCGGTCGTGAACGCGTCGATGAACCGCTGGTACCGGCGCCGCGAGTTGCTCACGCAGCGAAACCAGGTCGATGTGGGCGCGCTCACGGTAGAGCAGACCGTCACGGAAGAGGTACACGCGAAGACCGCGGCCACGTCGAGATGATCACCGGCCCGGCCGCGGTCGAACAGCGGCTCGGCGAGCGTACCGTGCAACCGACCCCACGGAACCCCGGTGTCACCGCCGCCGACGATGTTCTCCCCGGTGGCCGCGTGGTCCGGGGCAGATGTTGCCCCGCTTCTACGGAGTCGGGAGGGTCTCGCGAATCCTTCTGTCCTGCATCAGCTCACCCATTCCGCCAGGCTCGAGCACGTGTCATCTGGGGAACCCCAGTGACCGGGCGACGAGGTTGCGCTGGATGTCGATGGTGCCGCCGCCGACGACCTGCATGATGGAGTAGCGGAGGTTGTATTCGAAGGCACCGCGGCCGGGGACGCCGGGGAGGTTTTCCCCGAGTGCGGCGGCTGGTCCGAATATTCGGAGCGCGGCCTCGCAGAAGTCCTCGTGAAGCTGGCTCGCGATGATCTTGGCCTTCGGCGCTTCCAACCGGGCCCCTTCGCCGCCGGAAGTCGCTTTGATGCTGGCGTTGACGAGAACTCGTGCGGCCTGCAGTCGCGCGGCCAGATCGGTAATCGTTGCACGCTGCGCGGATCCGCGAGCCCCGGCGATACCGGCGGGATCCTTGCGGACCTCGTCGAGCAGGTCGTCGAGCAGCCGGTGGATCTCCGCGGCGCTGTTGGCCATCAGGACCCGCTCCTGCGCAAGTGCGGTGGTGATGACCTTCCAACCACCGTTGATCTCGCCGACCCGGTCCGCATCCGGGATCCGGAAGTCGTCGAAGAAGGTGGAGCAGGAGGTTTCACCGGACAGCGCGCGGTGGCATTGGAGTTCGAAGCCGGGGCGATCGATTCGGGTGAGGAACACGGTGATGCCTGCATGCGGGGGTTTGGCGTCGGGGTCGGTGCGGGCGGCGAGCCAGACCCATTCGGCAGTGTGCGCGCCGGTGCCCCACATCTTGCGGCCGTTGACAATCCACTCGTCGCCGTCGCGGACCGCCCGGGTTCGCAGCGCAGCAAGGTCCGAGCCGGTTTCGGGCTCGGAATAGCCTAGGTAGAACGGGAAATCCCCACGAGCGATCAACGGCAGCAGTCGTTGTTTCTGTTCCTCGGTGCCGTGGCGGACGATGGCGGTGCCGAGCAGGTCGATGGCGGCCTTGCCGTGCATGGGGAGTCGGGCGTAGGCGAACTCCTCGCCGAAGACTGTCTGCCGCTCCACCGATGCGCCCGAACCGCCGGCGGACGCCGGCCAGGCCATCGTGAGATAGCCGCGTTCGCTTGCCGCAGCGGCGATGTCCTCGGCGCCGCGGTCGTCGGCATGCTGGACCGCGACGTCGTGGTCGAAGTTGCCGATGAAGGCGCGGACCTCGGCGCGGAACGCTTCAGCGTCCGGTCCCAGGGCCAAGGCCGGTAGCGAGACGCCGGTTTCGATGAGTGTGTCGGAGGCCTCACCAGCGGCGAGCCGGAAGGAGTCGAGCCTGGCGACGTCGGCGTTCACCCGGCGAAAGAGCCAAGGGGCTTCGTGTTCTTCGAAGTAGCCCTGGGCGGCGAGGGTGTGCTGTGCGCCGAATTGCGCTCGGACGGCGGCGGGTCCGGCGAAAGCGGTCGCGAGTTGGATCGCCAGGATCGCGTCGGGCCGGTCGTCGAGCACCGCAGCCACCGCTTGGTCGATCAGGTGTCCAGCGGCGGTGAGGTCGGTGGCGCCGTCGGCGGCGCGGTGGGAGACAGCTTGGAAGCTGCCGATCGGTTTACCGAAAGCGACGCGGTTCTTCGCGTGTTCGATGCTGTGCTCGAGGCTGCGCCGCGCGGCCGCGACAGCTCGGCTCACCAGACCCAACCGGATTGTCGCCGTGGCCTTTTCGATGGCCTGAGGGCCGGGGCTGACCAGGGCTGTCGTCTCGTCGCCGAGGGTGAGTTCGGACCAGGCGGGTGCGGCCAAGCCCGGTGTGGTGGCGCGTCCGGTGATCGGTCGGAGGGTGGCGTCGCCGTCGGCGAGGACCAGGACATGGCTGGCGGCCCCGGCGGCCTCGGCATAATGCACAGTGCGCGCGCCGGACTCGGCCACGACGACCAGCGGCCGGACGATGGCGTCCGAAATGTGTTCAGCGATCGGGTTGTCGCGCAACAGTGCGAGTGCGATGTAGGTGTCGATCAGTGGCAATGGGCAGGCCACCCGGCCGAGGCGGCCGGTGGCGGCGATGGCGGCGTCGAGGACGCCGTCCGCGCCGAGTGCGGTCCAGCCCTGGATGGCGGCGGTGGTCCAGAGGTCGGTGAGCGTGCGGTCGGTGTCGTGTTCGGCGGCGGTGGCGGCGGGCCAGATGCGGCCGAGGACACCGTCCACCGAGTCGCTGAAAGCGGCCAGCTCGGAAACGGAAAGGGTGTTCACTGTAATTGTCCTTGTCTGCATCGATGATGGTTACTGTCGGCGCCCTCGTACGTCAGAGGCGCCGCAGCCAATCGAGTGCGAGCGTGTTGAATTCGATGGAGCGTTCCTGGTGCAGAAAATGCCCGGCCTCCTCCCACAGATGGACCTCGTCCGCGTCGGTCAGCGGAAGTGACCGCTCGAAAGCCGCAGCAGCGGCCTGCGCATGGACGGTGAGCCGCGGCGCGGCGCGCTGGGTCAGGTACCGTGCCGATACCGTCGCGCGGCCGACCGAGTCCGTCCTCACCGTCGTAGAGCCCGTACAGGCAACCCGAGACGACATGATCCGGCACCCCGAGCAGTCGGCGAACATACCAGGTTGTCAGGAAAGACGGTGTCCGATCGGTGTAGAACGCCTGCCGGAACATCACTGCGGCGACCAGCGTCGGATTCGGGCCGGCGATGGCCGCGAGGGTAGGCGCGAGGTTTTCGTCGGATGCGCTGTAGACCGGATCGACGAGTATCAGTCCGCGCGCCTGTTCCGGGTGGCGCACCGCCAGGGCGGAGGCGACGACCGTCCCCATCGAATGCCCGGCTACGACGGCATGCTCGATACCCAATTCCGCCAGCAGGGCAGCGGCATCGTCGGCAAGCACCTGTGGCCGATAGGAACCGTGCGGCGCGGATGAACGACCGTGCCCTCGATGGTCGAGGGCGATCACCCGGTACTCGGCCTGTAGTGCGGGGATCTGCTAGGACCAGTCGTGCGAGTCGCAGGACCATCCGTGCAGTAGCAGGATCGCCGGCCCTTCGCCCTGGTCGGTATAGAACAGCTCGGTGCCGTCGTGTGTGAAATACGGCATAGGAATCTGCCTACCTGTTCTTCCACTGCGGGGCGCGTTTGGCGCCGAAGGCGAGCAGGCCCTCCATCATGTCCTCGCTGATCATCAGGTCGTCCAGCGCCTGGGACGGATGGTCGACGGCGTCGACGACATCGGTGAAGGGGGCGGTCTCGTTCATGATCTGTAGCGAGGCGCGTACGGATGTCGGTGAGCCGGTCAGGATTTCGGCGGCCAGCGCACGGGCGCCGTCGACCGCAGTACCGGCGGGGACGACCCGGTTGACCAGGCCGAGACGGTGGGCCTCGGTGGCGGGGATCTTCTTGCCGGTGAGGATCATCTCGGTGGCGATCTTCGGTGGAATCGCGCGCGGTAGCCGCACGAGTCCGCCGGCGCCGGCGACGAGTCCGACCTGGACCTCGCTGAGCGCGAATTGTGCGGTCTCGTCGGCGATCACGAGGTGGCACGCGAGCGCGATCTCGCAGCCACCGCCCATGGCGAAACCGTTGACGGCGGCGATGACCGGTTTGGTCATGTCGCGGCGGCTGGTGAGTCCGGCGAAGCCGTTCTTGGGCACCCACATCGGTTTGCCGCTGGCCGAGTAGCGCAGATCGTTTCCGGCACAGAAGGACTTGTCACCGGCGCCGGTGAGGATCGCCACCCACAGGTCCGGATCGGCGAAGTAGGCGTCGAAGATCTCGTCGAGTTCCTCGTTGGCCTGCGGGGTCAGCGAGTTGCGGGCCTCGGGCCGGTTGATGGTCACCTCGAGCAGGTGACCGTCGCGGCGGACCCGCACGAGCTCGTAGGTGTCGCGCAGCACCGGAACACGCTGGGGGAACAGCTCATCCATCCGGTCCCGGTCGACGGTCACCCGGTTACCGGTGCCGAAGGACCGTACATGGACGGTCCGGCCGATCGGATCACCGGTGGCGAGGTCCGCCAGCAACTCGGTATCACCGGCCGCGACGGTGGCCACGAAACGGCGGCCGTCGCCGAGGCGGCCGACGACGATGCCGGTCGGCCCCTTGCGGCCGTAGTTCACCGTGTAGGTCTCGACGGTGGCCGGACCGTCCGCGGTCTGTGCCACGGCGACGGTCGGCGCCGCGTCGAGTTCCTCCTGCAACCGTTGGCTGCGATCCTCCCGCCACGCGGTGGGGACGGTGGAGTAGACGGCGGCGGAGTACTTGCTCAGTGTCCCGCCATTGGCGCCGACGAACCCGTAGCTGCCGGGTGTGGTGCGCAGGTGCGCAACGGTTTCCGCGATGGCGTGCATCGAGTAGTTGTTGCCGGCGCCGCCGAAGAACGGCAGCCCGCCGGTGAGGGTGAGACCGCGCGGATCGTCGGCGCGTAGGCCCAGTCCATCGGCGACGACGGTGACCGCGATCGGGAAGCAGCTGTACAGGTCGATCGTCGACAGGTCCTCGACCCCGAGGCCCGCGACCTCGAGCGCATGCCGCGCGGCGCGCACCAGGGCCGGCGCCTCGGCCAGGTCGGCCCGCTCGAGCAGGTTCTGCTCCCGCAGGTCGGCGTGACCGTGCAGGAAGACCCACTTGTCCTGCGGCACACCGAGTTCCGCAGCGACTGCGATCGAGGTGATCAGCACCGCCGCGCCCTGGTTGACCTGGTCGCGGGCGACCATGAACCGCGGGTAGGGTTCGGCGATCAGCCGATTGCGGTCGGTGATCGTCGCCAGTTCTTCGGCGCTGCGCTCCACCGGCGCGGCGGCATAGGGATTCTTCGCGGCGACCCTGCTGAACGGCGCGAATAATTCACCCATGCTCTGCCGGTACTGCTCGCGGGACAAGCCCGACCGTGCGCGGCGCGCGTTCTCGAACAGCGCGTACTGGGACGGTGCGCCGGTCAGACCGTGACCGGCCGCGTATCGGCTGATCAGGCCCGACAGCCCGTAGCCGCGGTCCTCCAATTGCCCGCCACGGGCCTCGGTGAAGTCCGGATGTTCGTCCGCGGCAGCCAGATGCCGGACAGTCGAGATGGCCTCCGAGCCGAAAATCAGTGCGGCATGCGAGGTTCCGTTCGCGATGGCACGGGCCAGTTCGGTGACCAGATGCTGCGAGGATTGTCCACCGCCGACCTCGAGGATCGCGCGGGCCGGATCCGCGTCGACCCGGTCGGCCACCGAGCGCGGATAGTTGTCCGACTTGCCCAGGGGCGCGGGCGCTCCCGGGGTGGAGATCTCGAATTGCCGCACACCGGCGACGGTGTCGATGCGCGCGGCGACGGCGGCCGGGTCGGCACCGGTGTCGGTGAGAGCGGCGCGGGCGGCTGCGGCGGCCAGTTCGACCGGGGACAGGCCGCGGTAGTCCGGGTCGTCGATGCGTTCGGCGGCTTGGCCGACGCCGATCAGCACCGGGGTGTTCGGATCCAGATCATCGATGGTGCTCATGAGGTTCACTTTCCTTCCGTGGCGCCGGCCGGTGCCCAGGTGATGACGGCGTCGAGGGCTTCGACGGTCGAGCCGTCCACACGCAGTGGATTGATCTCCAGCGATTCCAGGTCGTCGCCGAGAGCGAGCGCGAGGTCGCCGACGCGGGCGATCACCGCGGCGACCGCATCGAGGTCGGCGGCGGCGGTGCCGCGTACGCCGTGCAGTAATGCCTTGCCGCGCAACCGGTCCAGCAGTCCGCGCGCGCGATCGGGGGTGACCGGCAGGGTGGCGAGTGCGGAGTCGCCGAGGACCTCGACGAAGATGCCACCGATCGCGACGGCGAGGACCGGCCCCCAGTGCGGGTCGCGCACGACGCCGACGAGCAGTTCCACCCCGCCGCTGCGCATGGGCGAGATCAGCACGCCTTCGATGCGGGCGTCCGGAGCGTGGACGGCCGCGGCGGCGGTGACCCGGCGGTAGGCGTCGGCGACCGCGTCGTCACCGGCGACATCCAGTGCGACGCCGCCGATATCGCTCTTGTGCAGGATGTCCGGTGAGGCGATCTTCAGCGCCACCGGCCCACCGAGTCCGGCGGCGACCGTGACCGCCTGTTCGGCGCCGGTGACCAGCTCGCTGGGGATCACCGGGATCCCGGCCTGGGACAGGGCTTCCCGCGCGGTCGACTCCGACCACGCGCCCTCGCGGGGCGCGGCGACGGTCACGGTCACCGGGTCGGCGGCCTCCGGGACCGCGGTGACGCCACCGATGGTGCCCGACCACCAAGCGAGATTGCGCAGCGCGACCACCGACTGCCGCAGGCCCGGAATGAGATGGGCGATCTTCGCTTCGGCCAGAACGGATTTCGTGTAGTCGGTGATGGGCTGGAGCACCTGGTTCACCAGGGTGACCGGCGTGGAGGCATTCGCACCGCCGATGGCGTTCAACAGCGGCTGGCTCTGATTCGGCCCACCCGTGGATTGCCACGGGGCACCGGAGATCACCGCCACCACTCCCACCCCGGGATCGTCGGCGACGGCCTCGATCGCCTTGGTGAACAGCGTCGGGTCGATGATCGCGGCGCCGGTGACATCCAGCGGATTCTGCACCGTCCCGTAATCGGGCATGACAGCACGCAACCGTTCCCGGGTCCGCGGCGCGAATTCAGGGAGTTCGGCGCCGAGGTCCTCGGCGCGGTCGGCGACGATGTCGCAGGCGCCGCCGGAGATCGACACCCAGCCGATACCGGGTGCGTCGAGGCGGCCCAGCGCCGCGGCGGCACTGGCGGTGATCATCATGTCCTCGATCGAATCGACCCGGATCACCCCGAGTTCCCTGAACACGGTGTCCACGGTCTTGTCGTCGCCGACCAGTGCGCCGGTGTGCGCGGCGGCGGTGCGCGCGGACAACGCGCTGCTACCCGCCTTCAGGACAACAATGGCCTTGCCCGCGGCGGCCGCGCGACGGGCGGCGGCGGCGAAGACCCGGGGTTCGCGGATGGTTTCCATGAAGATCGCGATCGCCTTGGTGGCATCGTCGTCGACGAGGAAGTCCAGCACGTGCCCGGCGGTGATCATGGCTTCGTTGCCGAGGGTGACCATGTAGGACAGGTCGGCGTCGGCCATGGTGGCGAAGTCGACCATCGCTGACGAACTCGCCCCGGACTGCGACAGCAACGCGACCGCTCCGGCGTGGTGGGGCAGCCCCGGCACCGGTGTCACCGGGACCTGGTCGACGAAGTTGGCGAAGCCGAGATGGTTCGGGCCGAGCACCAGCATGTCCAGCGAACGGGCGTGGTCGACCAATTCCTGTTGCGCGCGTTTACCTTCCGCGCCGGCCTCGCCGTAACCCGACGACAGGATGACCGCGTTTCGGATGCCCGCGGCGGCGGCGTCGCTCAGGGCGTCGAGGGTGCCGGCCTGGGGAACCTGCATGAAGGCGACATCCACCGGTTCGCCGATCTCGGAGCAGGTGCGCACCGAGGGCCGGCCGTGCACGGTCACGCCGCGGCGGTTGACCAGGAAGGTGCGGTCGGCGAACCCGAAGTCGACCAGATTGCCGTATGCGGTGACGGAGAACATCGACTTGTCCGACGCTCCCACCAGCGCCACCGTGCGCGGCCGGAACAGGCTTCGCAGCCGGTCGGGGGTGATCTCGGTGCTCATCTTCGGGCACGCTCCTTGGTGATCAGAAGAGGATTCGCTGGGGCCCAGGAACCGAGTCGGAACAGTTCAAGAACTAGGCCGTTCAGGTATTACGATGCCAGGCTATACTGAACAAAACCGTTCAGCAAGGGCTTCCTTCATCTGTCGAACGCGGCGCCGAACTCGAGCGTTTGTCCTGCTGCAGGTGAACTATGCTCGGCTTTTGCGTGATGGCAACGGTGACCAGACCGATGCGGTGAGACGAGGACAGCGATGACAACCAGTGGACCCGGGCGACCGCGCGATCCCGCAGTGGATCGCCGGATCCTCGACGCCGCCCTCGAAGTGTACGGCCGCGACGGCTGGGGCGGCTTCCGGGTCGAGGCGGTCGCCAAACACGCCGGCGCCGGCAAGGCCTCGGTGTACCTGCGCTGGCACAGCGGCGAGGAACTGCTGGCCGAGGCACTGAGCCACCTCGGCCACATCGAGGACATCGACACCGGCGATGTACGCACCGACCTGATGCGACTGGCCGAGCAGATTCGCGACCGCCATCTCGGCTCGACCGGCCGTGCGGCGCAACGGCTGGCCGTCGAGGCGCACCAAGTGCCCGCGATCGAACAACGATGGAAGGCTGCCCGGGACGCGCAGGTATCCGCGGCTCGTTCCCTGGTACGGCGAGCCATCGCGCGCGGCGAACTCCCCCCGGGCACCTCGGTCACACTGCTACTGGACCTTCTGCTCGGCTCCACCACCATGCATCTGCAAGCCGCCCCGGATCACCTCGCCGAAAAGTCTGCTCGAACATCCTCGGACTACATCCGTGAGGTCGTGGATTTCCTCCTCGACGCCTTTCGAGCACGGTCGATCGCGGCGGAAGATCGGGCCGCCGTCTCCCACAGCTGACCGGCACATCCCGCCCGACCATCGACTCAGGCATCGGGTCGTGCGCGCACGGCACCGAGCACGAAATCGACCAGTTCGCCCGCATACGCGTCGGCCTGAGCCGCCTGCCGTGCGCGCAACTGCGGCGGAACCGCCTGAGCATGCATCAGCACCGCACCGCTGAGCGTATCCAGGAGCAGAGTCACCGACGTCTCGGGCGGTAGTTGACCACGATCGACAGCGCGTTGCACGATCGACCGAGCCGCGAGGATCTGCGACGATCGGACCTCGTCCCAGTGCTCCTCCAGCCCTGGCACCAGGTGCGCCTCCAGAGTCAACCGCATCGTCGAGCGCCCGTAGTCGGCCAGATAGTTGCGCAGCAGATTGCGGGTCAGCTCCAGCAGTTCGGTTCGAACGTCGCCGGCCTCCGCGTGCGCGACCACGGCCACCCGGGCACGTACGGCATCGATCAGCAGATCCGTCCGATTCGGCCAGCGCCGATAGATCGTCGCCTTTCCGACACCCGCCCCGCGGGCGACCGCTTCGATGCTGAAACCGTGCCAGCCCAGTTCCCCGTAGATATTGATCGCCGCCTCGAGGACCCGCCGGTCGACGCCGGGATCGCGCGGCCGGCCTGGGCCGGAGGCGGTGGCGGGCGACGTGATGTCGGGTGCGGCCTTCACGAAATCCGAGCCTACTCGCCATCGATGATTGCGGAACGATCATCGTCTCGTTAGCATGGTGAACGAAGTTATCGAGACGATAAACGTATCGTAATTATCGTTTCGATCCGGCAAAATCCACTCAGGAGGATCAATGAAGACCCCGATCTGCGACCTGCTCGGCATCGAGATCCCACTACTGGCCTTCAGCCACTGCCGCGACGTCGTCGCCGCTGTCACCAACGCCGGCGGGTTCGGCGTGCTGGGCGCGTCCTCGCACACCCCCGAACAACTCGAGGAGGAGCTCACCTGGATCGACGAGCACGTCCAGGGCAAGCCCTACGGCGCCGACATCGTGGTGCCCGAGAAATTCGAGGGCAAGGGACAGCATCTCGGGATGGCCGATCTGGCCGGCCGCGTCCCCACCGTTCACACCGACTTCGTCACGGGGGTGCTCGCCGAACACGGCATCGAGGCCGCACGAGAAGACGTGGTGCGTATGGAGTTCCGCGCCAACCAGGAAGACGAAGGCGAGCAGCTGCTCGAGGTCGCACTGCGCCATCCCATCAAGCTGATCGCCAACGCGCTCGGCGTGCCTCCGCAGTACATGATCGACCGCGCCAAGCAGGCCGGTATCCCCGTCGCCGCCCTGGTCGGCGCCAAGGAACACGCTCTGCGCCAGGTCCGCGCCGGCGTGGACATCCTGGTCGCCCAGGGCACCGAGGCGGGCGGTCACTGCGGCGAGGTCACCACCATGGTCCTCATCCCGGAGGTCGTCGAGGCGATCAAATCCGTGCGCGAGGTCCCGGTACTGGCCGCCGGCGGCATCGTCACCGGCCGCCAGATGGCCGCGGCTGTCGCCCTCGGCGCCGCGGGAGCCTGGACCGGCTCGGTGTGGCTCACCACCCCCGAAGCCGAAACCGCCCCCTACACGGTGGAGAAGATGATCGCCGCCACCTCCCGCGACACCGTTCGCTCCGCCGGACGCACCGGAAAACCGTCCCGCCAACTGAAATCCGCCTGGACCGACGCCTGGGCCCGCCCCGACAGCCCCGAGCCCCTGCCGATGCCCATGCAGTCGATCATCAGCGAGCCCAGCCTGCGCCGCATCGACCGGCTCGCCGAGAAGGGCGACCCGGGCGCCCAGGAATTGGCCACCTACTGGGTCGGCCAGGGCGTCGGCCTGATGAACAAGGTCAAACCCGCCCGCGAGGTAGTCCTCGACTTCGCCCAGGACTACATCGAAGCCACCGAACGCCTCGCCGGCTCCGTCGACGACTGAGGACGTCCCCCGCCGGCAGTCCCGGCGGGTAGCCAAGCCAAAGGTGACGAGTGCCGAGTTGCGTCCCACAGCGTTCGGCGGCTCGATGACCCTCACGTCGGATGGATCAGGTCCCGACTCGTGAGCTCGATATCCCGGATCCACCAATGTCACCACGTGACCGCTGCCGCTGGGCCGGCGGCCGGTCGAGTTCAGGCCGATTCGCGATCTGTTTCCGGTACGCGGTGGGCGTCTGACCGGTGTACTCGGTGAATGCTCGGGCGAAAGCGCTGGCATTGTCGAAGCCGACCGCAGTCGCGACGGTGATGACACTGGTCCCGGATTCGCTCAGGAGGGCCATCGCGTGCAACATTCTGCTGCGCGCCAGGTATTCTCGCCAGCTCCGGCCGGTCGCTTCGGCGAAGCGGCGGCGGAGGGTTCGTTCGGAAACCGCGACCGCCGAGCAGACGTCGCGCAGGGTGACGGTCGCCAGATGGTCGTCGGTGTAATGCATCGCCGCCGCGACCACGTCGTCGGTCACGGCAGGCAATCGAGAGAGCGAGTCGTCGGTCAGCGACTGCACGATCAGAGCGGCCACGGCGTCGAAGCAGCGCTCCGCCACCGAATCGTCGCCGGTGCGGTCGATCGGCCAACGCACCGCGTAGAGGAGCATTTCGCGCAGGACCGGTTCGACGGTGAGAATTCGGATTCGGTCGCCGAGCCCGGTGAGCATAGCGGGGTCGAGGAATACCGACAACGAGCGAACTCGGCGCAATGTCGTCCGGTGCACCGAACCGGCCGGAATCCATATCGCCTGCTGTGGCGACACGACGTAACGAGCGACCGGGGTCTCGACCTGCACAGTTCCCCGTACTGCGTATTCGATCTGATGCAGATCGTGGGTGTGCCAGTTCGACGTGAAGTCGGTGGTGATCGGTGGGTGGATTCCCGCTCGCACCGTCGAATCCGCCGCACGGATCCGGCGGAACGCGGGCGCGGCCGGAAAGGCGACATTCCCGGCCGTTGACGCAGAGACCGTCACACTCGTCGACGATACCAATAGAGAGATGAACGAACGCCACCTTCTGTATCTCGCAAGCCCGATGTGGGCCGCCGAACTTCGCACCGACCTGCTGCCGTGGCTGAAGACCGTTCCCGGACTTGACGGCGATGTCCTGGAAATCGGGCCCGGCCCCGGACTGACGACCGATCTGCTCCGGGAACTCGCGACGGCGGTCACCGCGGTGGAGGTCGATGCCGGACTCGCCGCCGCGCTGAAGGAACGGTCGGCGGCCGCCAACGTCGACGTGGTGCACGGCGACGGTACGGCAATGCCGTTGCCGCCGAACCGATTCTCGGTCGCCACCTGTTTCTCGATGTTGCACCACATGCCGTCCGGCCAGGACCAGGATCGGTTGTTCGCCGAGGTCCATCGGGTGCTGCGGCCCGATGGGGTGTTCGTCGGGGTGGACGCCGTCGACTCCGAACGCATCCGGGAGGCGCATGCCGGCGATACCTTCGTCCCGGTCGATCCGGCAACCCTGGCCGACCGCCTGGAACTAGCGGGATTCACGGGTGTCACCGTGGATCTGAGCAACGGATACCGCGACCGCGGTGGGCAATTCAGGTTCACGGCGATCAAGAGACACTGAAACGGCTGTTCTCCGGCGTCGCATATCCCGAGCGCTGATAAGCGGCCGGGGCGAGATCTCGGCGTCGGCTGACGATCGACGAGGACCTCGATCCGGACGTGCCAACACGATCAGTCGGGACCGCGGTCGACCACGGCGAGACCGTGGTCGACTGCGAACTCACGGCACTCGGCCGCCCCCGCCATAGTGGAGGAGTCCGCCAGCGAGACCAGCGCGGTCACCACACCGATCGGACGGACCTCCGCCAGGCGCAGGAGCGTGCACACGGTGCCGGCGCCGTGCGCGCGCACCGGTGACACATGGCGCGGCCGCGTGAAATCCGCGGGCTCACTGCGCGGGTCGGCGAGGGCACGGACGGTACGCGCCCGATCCGCCGCGGAGATCCCCGTGCCCACGCCCTCGACGACATCGACGGTGACCGTGTAGTCCCCCGCGAAACTGTTGGCGCCGGGGAGATTCCACATCGCGGGCAGGCAGAGCCCGGTGCGGTCGGCGTCGCCGAGCGCCACCTCGATCAATCCGGAGCCGGGCCTGATCAGGAAGGCCAGCACGGCGGTTGTGGCGTACTCGGCGCACAGCACCAGATGTCCGGTGTCAGAACGGGAATCGATCGGCAGGATCATCCGGCCCGCGGCGAGGTCGGTGCGGGCACGACCGAGATGATCACCGTCGAGCGGTAGGGCTTCCGCCGTGGGTACGGACATGACGACTCCAGGGTGAGAAAAGGTGAATTATTCAGCGCTGCTGTGGATCTCAGCCGATCAGTAGTGCGATGCGCGCAGTTCGAATTCCAAGCCGTCGATTCCAGCCAGGCGGGTGCGACCGAGGCGTGACAGGTGTCGCACGCCGGCATTCCGCGACCTTCGGCGACGATTCCCTCGGCGCTGCTGTCGAGTACGGCCCCGAATCGCCGACTGCCTGGGTTCGGCCTCGATCGTGGTGGATCGCCCGCCACTCCCGGCGCCGCACCGTGTCACAGCCGCGTTCCCGGATCGCCGGACGTGATGTGTCGGCCGGCCCGGCGTCCGGTGAAGACAAAGTCGGCCAGCGACAGCCCGCTGACGTACTGCCCGGTGCACACACCGACCGCAGTGCGGCCGACGGCGTAGAGGCCGTCGATCGCCGAGCCGTCGTTGCGCAGTACCTGCCGCGAGTGCTCGTCGACATCGACGCCGCCGAGGCTGACCAGTACGAACGGCATGCGCTGGTTCTCGATCCCGAAATCTACCGCCAGGAAGGGACCGCTGGTGATCGGCTTGCGGTAGCCGTCGGCCTTCAGGGCCGCGTCGTCCACACCGTCGACGATGCGCCGGTTGTAGTCGGCGATGGTCGCGTCAAGCTCGAAAGCGTCGATCCCGCACTTGCGGGCCAGCTCGGTGATGGTGCCGACTGTCACGTGGCGACCCCGAGACCGATATCGGGCGCGCCGTGGTCGCCTTGATGAGCGACGATCTGACCTATCTCACCGGTGACACACTGATGCTGACGGGAGGCGAATGACGAGCACAACGACTCTGGCGAATCGACTCGCGCGAGCGGAGGCCCGGTTCGAGATCGGTCAGCTGCCGATCCGCTACGCCCTCGCCGTCGACCAGCGGGACATCGACACCTGGCTGTCGCTGTTCGTTCCCGATGTCCGCCTCGGCCGACACGGATCCGGCCGCGAAGCGCTACGCGATCAGATCGAACCGCAGTTGCGATGGTTCTACCGCTCGATCCATCTGATCTGCGGGCATCGAATCGAGCTGGGCCCGGATCTGGACGACGACGGCCCGGACACCGCCAGCGGGCAGGTCTACTGCCGCGCCGAGCACGAGGTGAACGATCGCTGGGTCGTAATGGCGATCCGATACGACGATCGCTACCGCCGAGTCGACGGCGAGTGGTTGTTCGACAGGCGGATCGAGAATCATTGGTACGCAGCCGATCTGCTCGAACGACCACAGGAGGCCGAATTCGACAGCTGGCAGGTGGGGCCTGCACCCGCGCTGCCGGCCCGAGAGGCTTCCTGGGCAGCGTTCTGGTCGCCGGATGTCCTTGCTCCGACCGCGAAGCCCACTGCCGGTGGTGCCCGGTGACCGCGAAGACACCGACGTCGGGGCTCGAGATCGGTCTCTACTTCGACCTGCGCAACCCGCCGCATCGGGAGGGCTCCGCTTCCCGTCTGCACGGCTTCACTCTGGACATGTGTGCCGAAGCGGATCGTCTCGGTGCGGGATCTCTGTGGTTTTCCGAGCATCATCTCTTCGACGACGGCTACCTGACCCAACCCCTGACCTTCGCCGCCGCGGCGGCCGCGCGCACCGAGCGCGCACGTCTCGGCACTGCAATCCTGATCGCACCACTGCATTCACCCGTGGAGGTCGCCGAGCAGGCTGCCCTGGTCGACCTGATTTCCGCGGGGCGGCTGGATCTCGGCATCGGCACCGGGTACCGCAAGCCGGAGTACGAGCTCTACGGTGCCTCGGATCGCCGGCGCTACAGCAGGACCGACGACATGGTCCGGCAGCTACGCCGGTTGTGGGCTGCGGGCGGCGTGACGCCTCAGCCTGTGCAGCAACCGATTCCAGTGTGGCTCGGCTATCACGGCCCGCAAGGAGCTCGACGCGCCGGCCTCCTCGGCGCGCCCCTGCTCACCCCGAACGCAGACAGTTGGCCCGCCTACCGAGACGGCCTGGTAGCAGGCGGCCACGATCCTGCCGTGGCACGAATGGGCGGTGGTGTCCAGGCCTGGGTCACCGAAGATCCCGAGCGCGACTGGCCGTTGGTGGCACCGTACATCGGCTACCAGGTCGACTCCTACCGTCGGCACATGGTCGAAGGCACCGATGCACCGGCACCCCGTCCGGTCGAACCAGAGAAACTCGTATCGCGCGATTCCGGTAACCCGTTGTCCTACTTCTGGTTCGGCACGCCGGAGACGATTGCCGAGCGCATACGAGAACTCGTGAAGAATGCCCCCGTTTCCACGGTCTATCTCTGGGGGTCGGTGGGCGGCATGCCCGAGGCGATGGTCGCGGAACACGTTCGGGTCGTATGCACGAGGCTGGCGCCGCTACTGCGCTGAGCATCCGGTCCGCCGCTCCCGAACGCAATCTCGGTGGCGTTCCCGCTCATCGAGCGACAACACCTACGACGCGGGCTGAGCGATCACAGATCATGGAGTACGCGGCCAACGCCGGCGCCACCGTCGACCACGACCACCTGTCCGGTAATGCAGCTGGTCGCCCCGGAGGCGAGAAGGGCTACGACAGAAGCGATTTCGCGTAGTTTGGTGAGCATGTCGGGGTAGCTGGGATGGGTTTTGGTGGTGTACCAGCGGGCCCGGGTGCGGTGCTCGGCGACGACCGCAGGTGAGTGCCCGGCCAGGTGGTACCAGAGGATTACCGGGATCTGGGTGAGCATCCCGAATGGGACGGTGCGCTCCACCGCCAATCGGGTGCGGTTGCGGGCCTCGCCGGCGCAGGTGACGTGTTTGGCGTCGAAGAACGCGACCTCGATCGGCCAGCGGGCGGAATACCGGGCGATGAGTTCGGCTACTGCAGTGGTGGTGTCGGTGGACAATAGCGCCAGAGCGGGGCGGCGGGGTTCGTGCACGATCAGGACCCGCACCGGCTGGGAGCCGAACTCGCCGTACCACAGGTAGCGTCGTTCGCGCACGGTCACGGTGGCGACGCTACCGTGGGCTGGTTTGACCCAATGCGGTTAATACTCCAGCCGCACTTAGTTATATAAGGAGTGTCTCCGCTGGTAGTGGGCTTTTCTTGCAGGGTATTGGTGGCGGCGTCGCCAGAGTGACCACCGCCAGCCGGTGGTGAGGTCGGGTGTGGGTGCGGTCACGTGTGCCAGGAGACGCCGGATTTCTCCGAGGGTGAGCGAGATGAGGCCGCTGCCAACGCTTTTGGGGAGATGGCGGCGGTGACGGCGAGGTAGGTGTGGGCGAGCATCGCGAGGGTGATGTGCCGGTACCAGGCGTCGTAGCGGCGGACCTGGTACTGGTCGAGGCCGACCTCGGTTTTCGCGGTCTGGAAGCAGTCCTCGACGGCCCATCCGGTGCCGGCGACCCGGATCAGCTCGGCGTCGCTGGTACCGGTGGGTGCGCAGCACATGTAGTAGGCGATCTCCAGCTCGCCTTTGCTGTTCGGGGTCAGAGCACGGCGGGCCAGCAGCCAGCGGCTCCAGCCCGGCGCCGTGGTCCACTCGTAGACCGGCAGCGACGCCACCGCCCAGTCGAACAGTCGCGGTCCTTTCGCCCCGGCACCGCAGGACAAGCGCTTCCACGCTTGCGGAGGTGCTTGCGCGACAAGGTGATCCGCACGGGTACTGCCCGCGGTGATCGGGATGGTCCGACTGCGCGGCACGGCCACCACATACCCGATACGGCGGCCTTCCAGCCACGTCCGGAACTTGTAGTCACCGCCATAGGCTTCGTCCGCGGTCACCCACCGCGCCGGGACCCCCGCATCCAGCGCCCGGGCCAGCATCTGCTTCGCCAGGGTTGCCTTGGTGGCGAACTCCACGTTATCGGGCACATTCGCCTCCGCGCAGCGCCGGCGGTCATCGGTCCAGGACTTCGGCAGATACAGCTCCCGATCGATCAACGTCCGGCCCTTCACACTCGCGTACGCGCAGAACACACCCAACTGACAATTCTCGATCCGGCCCGCCGTCCCGGAGTACTGCCGTTGCACCCCAGCAGATTTCACCCCCTTCTTCAGAAACCCGGTCTCGTCGACCACCAGCACACCATCCCGATCACCGAGGTGCTCGACAGCGTAGGCACGCACGTCGTCACGCACCCCGTCGACATCCCACGCCGCCTTGTTCAGCAACCGCTGCATCCCATCCGGCGTCACATCACCCGCCGCCTCAGCAAGCGTCCAGCCGTTCTTCCCCGCCAACGGCGCCAGTAACCCCCGCACATACGCCCGCGCCCGCAACCGCGGCTCCGCGCGATAGAAACGACCCGCCACCCGTGCAAACAGATCATCCAGCCCGGCCACCCACACAGCCAGATCCTCATCGAACGACACAACGAAAGAGCTTACCGCACAATATTACTAAGTGCGGCTGGAGTATTAATACTGCAACGCCACTCAGGTGAGTGGGTGGCCTCGTCGTTTGTAGTGCGATAAGCGGGCTTGGTGTTGTCGGCGTCGTCGCCAGCTCGACCAGGACCAGGTGTGGTCGGCGGGGTGGGTCCGGGTGAGTGTGAATGCCACCAGTAGCCGTCGGATCTCCGGTAGCGTGAGCGCGATCATGTCCGCACCGGCGGTATCGAGTCCCCTTTTGGGGCAAGGGCTTTCGATGCCGCGAGCCAGGCCAGGGCGAGCATGGACAAGGTGATGTGGGCGTACCAGGCCCGCCAGGAACGTACCTGGTAGTGGTCGAGCCCGGCCTCGTTCTTGGCCTGCTGGAAGCATTCCTCGATGTGCCAGCGTGTCCCGGCGGTCCAGGCCAGATCCACCAGCCGGGCGCGGGCGGGGCCGTAGCAGGCCCCGCCACCGCCCGGGCGGCCGACGCGACCGCCGCCGAACTCGCTGTCGCGGCCACCGACGACCCCGCGCACACCCCCTGCGGCCCACAGCCGTGGCTCACCGGTTTCGAACTGCCGAACCCGACGGCGGGCAAGGGAATCCCCTATCACCCGACAGCCGCCGGAATGTCGGCACTCGCCGACTCCGTCACGGTCGCCCTGTCCCGCTGATCGGCGGCCGTACCTGCGACCGGCACGGCCGGACTCGGCGACCGAAAGACAGGCTGAATCCGCCGAGGGACAAAACAAATGCGCCGCCGAGCGCGTCATCGAGCTGTATCACTGGCACGCCGAGGCATGGGCGGTTGATCGCGGCGATCACCTCATCGAACAGCGATGGCTCGGTCGATTCCGCGCACTGTTGCCGACGGAAGACGCCACGGTCCTCGACGTCGGTTGGGGGCCCGGAGTACCGATCGCCCGCTATCTGATCGAAAAAGGCCGCCGCATCACCGGACTGGAGCGCCACGACTGCGCGTTACGACCGGTGGTGGGGACAGCGCCATCGCCGAAGTGGCCCCGGGACAGGCCGGCGCGGTCGCCGTTCAGTGCACGCGACGACCACTGCGACGCTGGACCGGCAGCGCGTTCGAGCCTGCCGCCGGGACGGTCGTGGTCGAGGCGGCCGCATTCCAGGGCGATCCCGATGCTGTCACCGCGCCGGTGACCTTCGGAGCTGCCGACAGTTCGACGCCGCATCGTTGATCACGGCGGCGCTATCCGGCCGAGCGGGCCGCGTCCGGGACGGCCTGCTCGTCGATGAAGTGCTCGAGGCGTTGGGGTTCCATGCAGGCCAGGTGGGTGATCAGGCCGGCCGCGCCGCCGGTGACCGCATCCGGGCCTACCGGCGACGGGCCGACGGTGATCCCGCGGTGCTGTGCGGACAGCACGCGGGTGTCGAGTTCGGCCCGGATCGGTGGTTCGAGATGCTCGGCGAGCAGCGCATAGCTGCCCCCGAGGACCACCGAGGACACATCGACGATGTTGAGCAGCGACGACAAGCCGACTCCCAGCGCGGCGCCGGCGTCCGCGACGGCGCCGCGCGCGCGAGAGTCGCCGTGAGCCAGCGCTCGCACCAGCGAACCGACCGTTCGACGCCCGGCGGCGCCGAGGATGGTGTCGAGCCCGGCGTACTGTTCCAGGCATCCGCGACCGCCGCAGTTGCACGGGCGGCCGTCACGGTCGATGACGACGTGACCGAGCTCACCCGCGAAACCGGTTGCGCCACGGAACAATTCGCCGCGCAGGACCAGGCCGGAACCGACACCGACATCGCCGGACACATACGCGAAATCCGGGCCCGCCATCCGCTGTGGCCACAGGTGCGCGAACGCGGCCAGGTTCGCCTCGTTGTCCACCGCCACGTCGGTCACCCCGAGCAGGGCCGCCAGGTGATCGCCGGCGCGTTCGCCGGCGAGAGCGGGCACATTCGGGGCGCGCGTGATCGTCGCGTCGTGCACGATGCCCGGCACGGCGAGTCCGACGCCGAGCAGTCGAGCATCCACGGGCACCGTGGCCCGGACCAGGTCGGCGGTGGCGGCGACGATGTCGTCGGCACCGCGGCGGCGGTTGTCGGCCTGCACACGCTGATAGGCGTGTACCCGGCCGTCCAGTGACCGGACCGTCACAGCGAGGTGGGAGACGTTGATCTCCGCGCCGGCCGCTACCGGCGCGTCCGGATGGAAACGCAGCGGCCGCGAGGGCCGTCCCCGGCCCGCCACCTGTGCCTCGGTCTCGACGAGGATCCGTTGGTGCAGCAGAGGTTCGACCAGGCTGGACACCGTCGCCTTGGTCAACCCCGTCCGCTGCGCGAGGTCGGCGCGCGATCCGGGGGCGGCGATCAGGGACAGCAGCAGAGATTGCAGATTGGCCCGCCGCATCTGCTGCAGATGTACCGGTGCCGGTGAAGTCGTCATCGCGGCAGATACAGTAGCGCGGCGTCGGCGTACCGTTGCCGCACGGCCGGCATCGCCGGTCCCTCCGCCGACGGACCGGGGCGGGTGTGCGACGGCCATCGTGGCGGCGACTCGCCACCGGTCAGCGCCCAGGCGGCCTGCCGGGCCGCGCCGTCGGCGACATATTCCCCGGGTGCCGGAATTCGAACGGGGACTCCGAAGATGGTGGGCGCGATGGCGTGTACCGCCGGCATGGCGGCCGCGCCGCCGATCAGCTGTAACCCGGTGATCCGGACGCCGTGCCCGGCCAGTGCGTCCAGGCCCGCGGCCAGCCCGCACAGCATTCCTTCGACCGCGGCGCGGGCCATGTTCGCCGGGGTCGCATTGGTCAGCGTGAGCCCGTGCACGGCGCCGGTGGCGTCGGGCAGATTCGGTGTGCGCTCGCCCTCCAGGTACGGGACCACCACCACGCCTTCCGCACCGGACGGCGCCGACAGCGCCAGTTCGCTGAACCGGTCGAGGTCGACCCCGAGCATCCGGGCGGTCGCCGTCAGTACCCGGGCCGCGTTGAGCGTGCACGCCAACGGCAGGTATCCGCTGCGAGCGTCCCGCGAATCCGGCGACCACGCCGGACGGATCCACCGGCCGGCGGTCCGCGGTGGCGGCCACCACCCCGGAGGTGCCCAGGGACACCACGACGTCCGGGCCGGCGTCGAGACCGAGGTGAGCGGCGGCGTTGTCGCCGGCTCCGGCTGCCAGTCGCGGTCCGGACGGGGACGGCACCGATTCCGAGGGTCCCAGCACCCGTGGCAACAGCACGTCGGCGCGGCCGAAGGCGAGTTCGAGCAGATCGGTGCGGTATCGGCCGGAGCACGAGTCGAAATATCCGGTGCCGGACGCATCCGAACGATCGGTGGTCAGTTCGGCCGGGTCGCTACTGCCGCGCAGCCGCCAGGTGAGCCAGTCGTGCGGCAGGCAGACCGCCGCCGTGCGCGTGGCGTTGCCCGGCTCGTGCTCGGCCAGCCAGCGCAACTTCGAGATCGTGAACGATCCGACGGGGACCAGACCCAGCCGCTGTGCCCAGGTCTCGGCGCCGAGTTCGGCCACCAGGTCGGCCGCGGCCTTCGCGGAGCGAGTATCGTTCCACAACAGCGCATCTCGCACGACCTCGCCGGTGTCGTCGAGACACACCATGCCGTGTTGCTGCCCGGCCACGCTCACCGCGGCGATATCGTCCCATCCGCCGGCATCGGCCACCGCCCGCCGCAGCGCCTCCCACCACCGGCGCGGGTGGACCTCGGTGCCCGGCGGATGAGCGGCCCGCCCGGAGCGCACCAACTCTCCGGTCCGGAGGTCCCGGACGACCACCTTGCACGATTGGGTCGACGAATCGACCCCCATCACCGATGTCATGGCGTCAGCGGGCGCCGAGCAGATGCTCCAGCGCCAATTGATTGAGCCGTACGAAACCGTAGCCCCGCGTGGCGGCGGCGTCCGCGTCGAAGGTCGAATCGGTGAGGATGCCCTCGTACCCTTCGCCGGGATCCAGCGTCGGTGTCGACAGCGCGGGCACCCCGGCATCCGACAACACCTGCCGCACTTCGGGATCCGCGCGGAATGCGGCCGCTCGCCGCTTCAGCAGCAGATAGGTGCGCATATTCGCCGCCGCGGAGTCCCACACTCCGGTGATGTCCTCGGTGCGCGAGGGTTTGTAGTCGAAATGGCGGGGTCCCTCGTAGGCGGGCCCACCGCCGGGGCCGCCGTTCTCCAGCAGGTCCACCAGCGCGAACGCGTTCATCAGATCGCCGTGCCCGAACACCAGATCCTGATCGAATTTGATGCCGCGCTGCCCGTTCAGGTCGAGGTGGAACAGCTTGCCCTGCCACAAGGCCTGCGCGATGCCGTGCGCGTAGTTCAACCCCGCCATCTGCTCGTGTCCCACCTCCGGATTCACCCCCACCAGATCGGAATGTTCCAGTGTGGCGATGAACGCCAGCGCGTGCCCGACCGTCGGCAGCAGAATGTCACCGCGGGGCTCGTTGGGCTTCGGCTCGATCGCGAAGCGCAGCTCGTAGCCGCGGTCGATCACGAACTGCGTCAACAGATTCAGCGCCTCCTGGTACCGGTCGAGCGCGGCGCGGACATCCTTGGCGGTGTCGTACTCCGAGCCTTCCCGGCCGCCCCACAACACGTAGGTCCGGGCCCCCAACTCCGCCGCCAGTTCGACGTTGCGCAGCACCTTCCGCAGCGCGAACCGCCGCACCGAGCGATCGTTGCTGGTGAAACCGCCGTCCTTGAACACCGGATGGGTGAACAGGTTGGTCGTCACCATCGGCACCTCGAGCTCCGCCTCGGTCAACGCCTTCCGCAGCCGCTCGATGCGGCGACCACGTTCCGATTCCGGCGCGTCGAAGGGAAACACGTCGTCGTCGTGGAAGGTGATCCCGTACGCACCCAGCTCCGCGAGCCGGTGCACCGCCTCCACGACATCCAGCTCGGGCCGGGTCGGATCCCCGAACGGATCACGGGCCCGCCACCCGACCGTCCACAGCCCGAACGAGAACTTGTCCGCACGAGTAGGCATCACCATCACGACCCCAATTTGTTCAGTCATTGCACTAATTGAGCGTCACGCTACTCCGCGGACCCGGCCCCGAGCAATACCGTCCGGCCGCGGTCCATCGCCCGGTCCGGCATGCGCCGTTCCGGTTTCCGCGGCGGACGGCAGGGTATCGCCCGCATGTCCCGATCGGTAGGAGTTCTGATGTCCGGCAATGCTTCTCGCCCCACGCTCTTGCCGTCACAGGCCGGTGATCCGTCGATCTTCGATCGGTTCGCCACCTCCGTCGGTCACCGTGGACGCTGAACGCCATCGCCGACGGGCCGGCCGATCTGATGCGGGCCTCCGGCAGTGCCGACGATCCGCTGACCGACGATCGCCGTGACCTGTCGGCCGCGGTCGGGCTGGAGAATCACGAAAGCGCCGATTGACGCTGTCGGCGGGTTGCGTCTCGGCGGGTGACACCTCGTCTGGGTCCGTGGGGTTTACCGCCGATGCCGTTGGCGGTATTCCCCCGTCGACAGCGGATACCGAATGGAAGCCCGAGGTGACTCACCATGTCCGGTCATATCCTGCTCGATCCGGCCGCCGCCGTGGCGGAGATGGCCGCGCGATTCCGGGCGCTGCCCGGCGCGCCACTGGTGGGTCTGTCCGCTCACGACGGTGTCGTCGCCGATATCGTGGCCGCCAGCACACCCGCGGCCCGGCTGACCGAGCAGATCCAGTGGATGCACCCGCACTGTCCCGCTCGCGACGCCGCCATCGACGCGATGCCGGTGATGGTGACCGACCTCGACCACACCCGCTGCTGGCCGGACTGCCGCGATGAACTGACCGGCCGCGGTGTCGGCGCCTTGCACTGCCAGCCGCTGACCGACCCCGACGGGCACCTCGCCGGCGTCCTCACCGTCTACGGCCGTGACCGGAACACCTTCACCGCCGCTCTCGCCGCCGCGTTACGCGAGATCTACCCCCGGGCCGTGATCACCCTCACCACCCACCACCCGGCCGTCCGCACCACACCGGTCGCCGGGCACCACTGAACTCCGGGTGGATCAGGATTTCTTGGACCCCACCCCGGTGGGTTGCGGCCTTCGACCGCGGCGATGCCGCCGAACGTCGGCGGCTCGTGGGGCCGGCGAGCACCGGCATTCCGGCGGTGTCATGCTCACCCGTCAGTGGCGGATCGCCGAAATGAATTCCTGGGCTTTGGTTTTCGCGCCCAGAGCGATGAGGTGCCAGGCGTCGGGGTCGCCTTTGAGGACGGCTTCGGCGGTGGATTCGAGCTGGTCCCAGGTGGCGTGCGGCGGGATCGGGGGGACCTCGGGGTCGCAGTGCACGTCGAGCAGTATCGGCCCGTCGGCGGCGAAGGCGGTTGCCCAGGCGTCGGCGAGTTGGTCGGGATGGTCGACCGTGATCGCCGACAGGCCGAATACGCGGGCGGCGTCGGCGTAGGAGGTATCCGGAAGTGATTGCGAGTCTTCGAATTTCGGCGCGCCGCCCATCGCGCGCAGTTCCCAGGTGACCTGGTTGAGGTCATTGTTGTGGAAGACGCAGATCACCAGGCGCGGATCGCTCCAGCGGTCCCGGTAGCGGGCGATGGTCAGCAGTTCGGCCAGCCCGTTCATCTGCATGGCGCCGTCGCCGACGAGGGCGACCACGGGCCGGTTCGGGTGCGCGAACTTCGCGCCGATCGCGTACGGCACCGCCGGTCCCATGGTGGCCAGAGTGCCCGACAGGGAGCCGCGCATCCGGCCCCGGAACCGCAGGCAGCGGGCGTACCAGTTGGTGGACGACCCGGAATCCGCTGTGACGATGGCATTCTCGGGAACACAGCGCGACAGTTCCCACACCACCCGCATCGGGTTGACCGGCGCCGCATCCAGCATCGACTGCCGTTCGATCGTGTCCCACCAGCGGGTCACGTTCTTCTCGATCGTGGTGCGCCAGCCGCCGTCGGCTTTCGCTTCCAGGAGTGGGATCAGTTCGGTCAGTGTGGCTTTCGCGTCGCCGATCAGGGTGACCTCGGCCGGGTAGCGCATGCCGATCATGGTGCCGTCGAGGTCGATCTGCACGGCGCGGGCCTGATCGAGGTCGGGCAGGAACTGGGTGTAGGGGAAGCTGGAGCCGATCATCAGCAACGTGTCACAGTCGCGCATCATCTCGTAACTGGGCCGGGTACCCAGCAATCCGATCGAGCCCGTCACGAATGACAGGTCGTCGGCGAGGACGTCCTTGCCCAGCAGGGCTTTCGCGACCCCTGCGCCGGTGATGTCGGCGACCTCCACCACGAGATCGGCGGCGTCGCGGGCGCCTTGGCCGATCAGGATCGCCACTTTCGATCCGGCGTTGAGCACCGCGGCGGCGCGTTCGAGTTCGGCGGGCGCGGGGACGACGGTGGGGTGGGCGACCTGCGGCGGGCTCGACGGCACCTGCTTGAACGCGTGTTCCGGCGGCCGGTACGGCTCCTCCTGTAGATCCGACGGGATGATCAGCGCGGTCGGTGCGCGGCGGGTGCGGGCGATGCGGAACGCTCGGTCGAGGGCGTTGGGCAGCTGGCCGGCGACGTTGACCTCGACGAGATAGTCACTGGCCACGTCCTTGAACAGGGCTTGCAGGTCGACCTCCTGCTGGTAGCTGCCGCCCATCGCGCTGCGGGCGGTCTGGCCGACGATCGCGACCACCGGGACATGGTCGAGTTTCGCGTCGTACAGTCCGTTGAGCAGGTGGATCGCCCCCGGCCCGGACGTCGCGAGACAGACCCCGACCTCGCCACTGAACTTCGCGTATCCGGTGGCCTCGAACGCCGCCATCTCCTCGTGCCGGGCCTGCACGAACGCCGGCCCGTCGGTGGCGCGCCCGAACGCCGCGATCAGGCCGTTGATCCCGTCACCGGGATAGCCGAACACCTGCTGAACATTCCAGTCCCGCAAACGCTCCAGCACATAGTCACCGACCTGTTTCGTCATACCGTCTCCTGTCTGCGGCGTCACTCGTGTCGGCGGGCGGATACCCGGCGGCCACGGCCCGAATCAGGTCGTGCGCGCATCGCCACCGGGACCGGATCGAATCGAGCTCCAGGCGCTCACAGCAGACCCTCACGCTCGGCCACGGAGCGCCGCCCGTCTCCCGCGGGGGTGTGGACGTCGAGGAGGAAGTCGTCGTCGCGGAAGCGTGCCACCGCCGCCAGTCCCGGGTGCGTGGCGAGGAGGGCGTGCACCCGGTCGCCGGTCGACAGGTATTCGGGGACCTCGCGACGCCAGTGCACGCACACCAGGCTGCCGTCCGGGTCGAGGTGCGCGACGGCGGCGTCGAGAACCGCGCGCAGGCCGTCGTCGTCGAGGTAATAGCAGACCTCGCTGAGCACGATGAGGTCGAAATGGGTGGCGGGCCAGTCGTCTCCGAGCCCCCAGTGCCGCAATTCGACTGTGCCGCCGCCGGGTTGCCGCTGCCCGGTGAGCCGGTCGGCGGCGGTGCGCAGCGCGGTGCCGGCGATGTCGGTGGCGATGACGCGGTCACAGCGGGTCAGCAGTTCCCCGGTGAGTATGCCGATGCCGCAGCCGGGTTCGAACGCGCAGCGGTAGCGGCGGTGCGGCAGCGCGGCCAGGGTGAGTGCGCGTTTGCGTTCCTCGTACCAGCGGGTGGCGAATTTCCAGGGATCACTGTCGTGCGCGTAGAGGTCCCGGAAGTACTCGTCGGGCATGCGGGCGGGTGTCATCGGAAATAGATCTCGGTCGGGCCGGTGAACCGGCGCAGGATGTGGCCGGGCAGGATCGGCGCGTCGGCGGGGTCGGTGGACAGTGGCTCGGTCTGAGTGGGAAAGCAGTGCAGGGCACGGTGTTTCGCCGCGCGCGCGGTGGCGGTCAGGGACAGCGCGGCGGGGTCGGTGCGCCGCACTCGGGGGTGGTCCGGGTCGGCCCACTGCCACATCCACACCGGGTATTCCAGCAGCCGGGCGCCGATGCTCGCACAGGCGGCCGCCGCGGCCCGGCCGGCGGCCTCGTGGTCGGGGTGTCCGTCGTGCCGCCAGGGCGCGACGCAGCGCAGGCCGGGGGTCCGCTGCTCGCCGAGCAGGCCGCGCACGTCCGCGGTGAGCCGGTGCTCGAACTCGGCGAGCCGGCCGTCGGGCAGCCCGAGCCGCAGCGGCGCGGCGAGACCGAGTTCGGTGGCGGCCCGGCGTGATTCCGCGGCCCGCAGCCGGGCCAGCCGGGCCGGGTCGTGGGTGACGGATCCGGGGTGGGATGCCTCGCCGTCGGTGGCGACAACGATGGTGACCGTCATCGCGGCCGCGGCCGCGAGGGCGAGCAGGCCACCGGCGCCGAGTATCTCGTCGTCGGGGTGGGCCGCGACCACGATCAGCCGCCGCCAGTGCCGAATCGGTAACGGCGGGCAGCGCTCCCGCCACCCGGCCCATGTCGAGTCGGCCGGGCCGGTGGTGTGCACGTCGATCACAGGTCCGGCCACACGGGCTCCGTGGTGGCGAGGTCGCGGCCGAGGTCGGCCAGATCGGCCTCGGCATGACTCTGGCGGATGTAGACGGTCAGGTCGGCGACGCGCCGTGCGTGTGCCGCGTCCGTGCACAACGGGGTCGCGCCGAGCGCTCGCCCGACCCGGTCCAGGGTGGTCGTCACGGCCTGCTCGACCACGGCCCGCACGATGCGGGCCCGGACCCGGGCGGCCGCCGCATCCCCGGCCGGGTCGTCGTCGATCTCGACCGCGGCGCGCACCAACTCGTCCCGGGCGGACTGCAATGCCGCCGCGA
This sequence comes from Nocardia sp. alder85J, assembly GCF_020176955.2. Lineage (GTDB taxonomy): Bacteria > Actinomycetota > Actinomycetes > Mycobacteriales > Mycobacteriaceae > Nocardia. Next base: position 159,736 of record NZ_JAIUCZ020000015.1, on the reverse strand, counting down.
TCGCGCCGAGGTGGGCCAGCGCGTGCTCGTCGGCGCGGCCGGACGCCGCGTACGCGCGCAGGGGCCGGGCGACCGCGCAGGCACTGCCGTACCAGCACGCCGCGACACCGACGGCGCCGTGCCAGAAACCGGGCCGGGCGAGGTAGGCGCCCGGCGCACCGACGGGCTCCGCCGGCGCTGCGTCGAAATCGACGGCGCCGGAATCGGAGTCCCGCATCCCGACGGCGGGCCAGCTGTCCGGCACCGGGGTGGTCGCCGGCTGTGTCAGTGGTACCGCGAACAGTCGCCGATCCGTACCGGTCCGCGCGGTGACGAGGGCGTGAGTGCACAGGTGCGCACCCGAGCACCACGGTTTGCGGCCTTCGAGGACCCATCCCGGCGAGGTGGGACGGGCCCGCAGCACCGGTTCCGGTGGCTCGGCCGCCCACACTCCCCACAGCTGACCGGGAACCGGTGCGGGCCCGCCGAGTTCGTGCAGGATGGCGACCGCGTCGGTGTGCGCCTCGGCCAGCCGGCCCAGCACGGTGTCCTCCGCGCCGAACGCCGCCAGGGCCCGCAAACGCCGCCGGGTCTCCCCGCCACCGGGCAGCGGCAATTCCAGCCGTCCGGTCTGCGACAATTCCCGCAACCTACCGGGTACATCGACGGCGCCGTCACCCATTGCCGGTCTCCGAGCTCGGTTGCAGGCCGCGCAGATGCGCCGCGAAACCCTGTGGCGCGCGGCCGAATCGGCGTCCGGAGGTTACGGCCACCACATCCTCGGCCCACGCCACCGCCGCGCCGCCGACCCGGATGCGGTCCACCAGATCCACATCCTCCCCGGTGGCCAGATGCGCGAATCCGCCTGCCCGCCAGTAGAGGTCGGCCCGGAACCCGAGGCTCGCCCCGTGGATGTGACCGGTCGATCGCTGCGCACGGTAGCCGTCCTCGTAACGGTCACGGACCTCCGGACGGTGTTCGTCCCAGTCCGAGACCGTGACGGCACCGACGACCAGGCCCACTCCGGTTCGCGCATAACGCAATTGCCGCGTCAGCCAGGACCGATCGACCCGGGAATCGGCATCGGTGGTGGCGAACCAGGTCCGCGAGCCGCAACCGGTCCCAGCGGCGGCGAACCCGGCCGCGCGAGCGGCGCCGACATTGCGCGCGTCGATGTGGAGCACGTCCGCGCCGGTGGCGTCGGCGACCCGCGCCGACCGATCCGTGCAGGCGTCGAGGACCAGCTGGATCCGCACCGGCACCGTCACCTCCCCGGCACTGTCGCGTAGTGCGCTCAGGCACCCGGCCAGCAGCCGCTGCTCGTTGCGGACGGGCACCACGACCACGATCGAGGCGACCCGGACGCCGCCGTCGCTGTCCACTTCGGAGACGACCATGATCATCAGCTACCCGCGTTGAACCAGGTCAAACAGCCGCGCCACGCCGGGTGGCTGCCGAAACCCGGCCTCGGCGGCGTGCTCCCCGCAGCGGGGGTCAGCGCGGAGATCGCGCAATTGCGCGGGGTCCCCGCGCACGAGAAATGCGTCGGCCCGGCCGCGCATGCGGTCTTCGCCGACCCAGGACCCGCGCCGCGCCGGCCGCACCGCGATTCAGCCCGTCGAATGTGGCTATCCGCCGACCGCCGGGTGGGTTCAGAAAGCAGCCCACCCGGCCTGATCTCCGGGTCCGAGCTCAGGCGGGCGGGATGCGTTCGTGCACGGTGAGCAGGATATGGTCGAACGCGGATACCGCCGACGGCTGCGACGGCGGTATCCGGTCGAGCTCGGCGATCAGCTGGGCGGCGAGGTCGCGCAGTTTCGTGTTGGTCTCCTGCGATCGCCACACCAGCACCTTGAACGCCTGTTCCGCGTTGATGCGATACAGGTGCATCAACACGCCCTTGGCTTGTTCGATCACCGCGCGCGCCTCCACCATCGCCGGCATGCGAGCGGTGAGGGTGTCGCGTTCGGCGGTGGCGAGTTCGTCGGTGAGGTCGATATAGAAGCCGCTGGTGCCCACCGGGCGTCCGGTGTCGTCGAAAAGGCGGTCGGCGACCACCATCACGGTGTGCTCATCACCGCCGGCGTCGAGGAAGCGATGCCGGCTCGAGAACGGTTCACCCTGATCGATCGAGCGGGTGATCGCCTCGGCGACGTGATGACGGTCGTCGGGATGTTTGTGTGCCAGAAGCAGTTCGGTGGTGGGCTCGATCTCCCCGGGGGTGTAGCCGTGCATGCGGAACACCTCCGGCGACCACTCCCACTGCTGGCTGGTGAACCAGAACCGGAACCCGCCCACCGTGGGCCGTACCGCCGATACATGCACCCACTCGGGCACATAATCCAATTCGGGATCGAAAGAATCAGACACAGTCCCGGAGTATCCCGGACACCCCGCTCACTAACGAATCACCGGCGCAGGACGGGCCACGGTGACCCAGCGCCGCAGGGCCGGGGAAGCCGAAGTCCTTGCCCGGGATCGTTGTTTCCCGGCGGCACCGGCGGTCTCGGCCGACGAGAGCATGCCCGAGGCCGAGAAGCCGATGTCGTTCAGGCTGTTTCGAGCAGCGACTGATCGTCGGCGGCCCGGTCGCGCAAGGTGGTGAGGATGCGGGTCAGGTGGCGGGAGATCTGCATCTGCGAGACACCCAGGCGCGCAGCGATCCGGGCCTGGGATTCACCCCCGAAGTACCGCCAGGTCAAGATGTTCCGATCACGGTCGGACAACCCGGCCAGCAGCGGCCGGACCGTCATCGCGTCCTCGATCAGCGCGTAGCAGGGATCCACCGCCGCCAGCCGCCGCAGCGGGGACGGGACATGACCCTCGTCGTTGTCCGGGCTCGGGTCCAGGGTGTCGCTGTCGTAACCGTTGGACGCGATCATCACCTGGACGACCTCCTCGCGGTCCAGGCCAAGATGGTCGGCCAGCTCCGTCACCGCCGGCGTCCGCCCCAGCTGCTGCATCAGCACCGGGCCCGCCGCATGCAGGTGCACGCGGAGTTCCTTCAACCGGCGCGGCACCCGCACGGCCCAGGTCCGATCACGGAAATGCCGCCGCACCTCCCCCATGATCGTCGGCACCGCGAACGACACGAACGTCGCACCGTACGCCGGATCGAACCGCTTCACCGCCTCCAGCAATCCGCAGCGCGCCACCTGCAACAGATCGTCGTACTGTTCCCCGCGCCCGGAGTACTTGCGGGCGATGTGCTCGGCCAACGGCAGGCAGCAGACGACGATCTCCTCCCGCAACCGCACCCACCGCGGGTCCCCGGGATCCAGGGCCGCCAGTTCCGCCAGCCGTGGCTCGATCCCGTCGTAGGAATCACGGCCACGCCGGGACGCGTTCGCGGTAGTGATCGTCGGACTGTCGAGTGCACCGGTCATGGATGGAGCCTCCGAAACGGAGAGGGAAGGCGCACCATTGCACCCTGCGACGGGCACGCCGCCGATACCCGCGGATACCTTCATGATCAAGGTTCAAACATCGGCCGCCCGAAAACCGCACCCCCGAACGAGTTCCCAGCATCGCCTGCCCGAAGCCGGGAGCGGTCCCGCCCTGCCTGCCGGAGGTGCGGTGCGCGATACTGAGAACCGTCACCTTGCAGCTAGGAGTGTTTCGTGCGTGTTCTCGGTGAACCGATCGACATCCTGCTCGTGGAGGACGACGCCGGCGACGAACTCATGGTGCGCGAGGCCCTCGAGGAAAACGGGGTCGGCAACACCTTGTTCGTCGCCCGCGACGGGCAGGAGGCACTCGACTTCCTCTACCGCGACGGTGCGCACACCGACGCGCCGCGGCCCGGGTTGATCCTGCTCGATCTGAACCTGCCGAAATACGACGGACGCCAAGTCCTCGACCGGATCAAAACAGACCCGGCCCTGTCCTCGATCCCGGTGGTCGTGCTCACCACCTCGTCGTCGGAGGACGACATCCTCAGCAGCTACCGGCGTCACGCCAACGCGTACGTCACCAAACCCTCCGACCTGGTCAGCTACCTGTCCACCATCAAGCAGATCGACGACTTCTACGTCCAGCTCTCCCAGCCGGCCCGCTGAACGTGCCGGCCCTCCCGGGTCTCCACGCTCAGCGAGGGTGTCGGCCCGATGGCTCAGGCCCACTTTCGGTGGTAGCGAATCATGGTTCGCACCGAGACCCGGTCACCCTCATCGGCGGCGTCCTCCACCACCAACGGCAGCAAGCCCGAAAATAGCACGGCAGCAGGCACATTCACCTCGCGTACCGCAACACGGTGCCGTCAACCGGTGTGCGGCGGCGCTGGCCGGCTCGCTGTTGCGGTCTGTGCGGCGGTGAGCAGGCTCAGCGCGGCGGCGCGGGGTGCGGGGTCGGGGAGGGCGAGTGCCGCGGGTACACGGATGGGTGGGTCGGGCTCGACGAAGGCGACGGCGGCGAAGTCCTGCGTGACGAGGCCGGCGGGCAACAGGGTCCAGCACTGTGCGGAGGCAAGGGGTCCGGCGAGGAGGTCTTGGGCTCGGGTCAGCGTCGGCCCCACGCGGGGAGTGAACCCGGCGGCCCGGCAGGCGGCGGTGATCAGGTCGTGGATATCGGGGTTGTCCGCGTGGGCGGATCGGGCCAGTGGGAGTTCGGCGAGCGCGGCGAGGTTGCCGGCGGTGTGCGCGTATGCGGCGGGGACGGCCAGCAGTAGCGGCTCGTCCCAGAGGTGATGGACCCGCACGCCGGCGGTCGGCGATGGCGCTGCCACGAATGCCGCGTCGAGGTCGCCTGCGGCGAGGGCCGCGAGCTGACCGGTCGTGGAGGCCGAACTGGTCACCTGGAGGGTGACGCCGGGGTGGGCGTCCCGGACGGCGGCCAGCGCGGCTTCGATACGAGGGGTGAATACCAGGCTGCTGCCGATGCGCAGGAGACCGACGTTTCCGGCGGCGATGTCCACGGCCGCGGCGGCGGCACGGTCGATGCCGCGCAGCGCGTCCCGCGCGTGGACGAGGAAGGCCCGGCCGTCCGGGGTGAGCCGGGCCCGGCGGTGGGACCGGTCGAACAAGGTCAGTCCGAGTTCGCGTTCCAGCCGCGCGACCTGCTTGCTCACCGCGGGTTGCACGATGTGCAGGACCTCGGCGGCCCGGCCGAAGTGCTCGCACTCGGCGACGGTGACGAAATAGCGCAGCTGCCGAACCTCCACCGCCACTGCCCTTCTCACCTCGGCCGATTCCTTTCGGTGATTGTTCCACGGCCCGGTCGGTCGTTGATCGGCCCCGGCGAGACCGGCTGGAGTAGAGGACGTCATCAGTCGGCGTGGTGGCGGAACCGGTGAATATTTCGGAGAGGGAGGAACTCGTGGCCGCGGCGACAACGATCGTGAACGCGAAGGTATTCGACGGGACGGGGTCGCGGGACCTGACGTCGGTCCGGTTCACCGACGGGCTGATCACCGAGTGCTCGGCGGCCTCGGCCGCCAGGGCAGGAGACGAGGTGATCGACGCGCGTGGCGGGACCGTACTTCCCGGATTGATCGACGCGCACGTGCACCTCGTTCCCGGCGCGCCGGCGCAGTCGCTGATCTTCGGCGTCACCACCGTGCTGGACATGTTCAGCACTCCCGACCTGGTGGCCGGGGCCAGGGAGCAGGCTCGATCTCGTCCGGACGTGGCCGATGTGCGCTCCTCGGGTGTCGGCGCCACCGCGCCCGGCGGGCACCCGTCGATGATGTACGCGCCGTTCCCGACAGTGACCGACGCCGCTCAGGCCGATCGGTTCGTCGCGGACCGGATCGCGGCGGGCTCGGACTATCTGAAGATCGTCTCCGGCACCGGCGGCCTGTGGCCGTGGCTGGACTCCGAGACGATCGAGGCACTGGTCACCGCCGCGCACGACCGCGGCCTGGTCGTCGTCGCGCACGTGAGCTCGACGGCCGGCGTCGAGGAGGTCGTATCCGCCGGTGTCGACGTGGTGGCCCACGTCCCGGCGAGCACCGAACTGGACCAGGCCCTGGTCGAACGCATAGCCGAGGCCGGAATCGCGGTCGGCCCGACGCTGGTCACCATCGAGAACACCCTCGGTGCGGCGGGTGGCGCAGCAGTGGCCGGCGACCCACGGCTCGCCGAGATGCTCGGAGACGCTTCGACACGCCGGTTGACCTCGGGCGCTCCCGGGTGGCCCGGCCGGGAAATGCCGCCCTACTCGCGGGCCGAGGACAACGTGCGGCGTCTGGCCGATGCGGGGGTCACGCTGCTGGCGGGCACCGACGCCCCGAACCCGGGGACTGTGTTCGGAGCAAGCCTGCACCGGGAGCTGGAGCTGCTTGTCCGGTGCGGTATCAGCCCGGCCCGAGCCCTGGCCGCCGCCACCACCGAACCGGCACGAGTGTTCGGCCTGCCCGACCGCGGACATATCGCGGTCGGGCAGCGGGCGGACCTGGTCCTCGTGTCCGGTGACCCGTTGACCGACATCACCGAGACACGCGCGATCGAACGGATATGGCGCGCGGGCACAGCCTGTGACCGACGCGCCTTCGTCGCGAGTGCTGCCGAAGCCGAGCAACTCGACGCGTTCGACGCCCAGGTCGCCAACGCCGTGGCAACCCTGCGCGGACGCTACCTGGGCATCGACGGCAACTACGCCTTCAACCGGCCCGACCTCGGCGGAGCGCACGGGCCGTTGCGGGACCCCGACAGCGCCGACGAGTGAACTCCTGACCCGGCCAGCCGGAACGTCACCGCTCGCCGCTGTCGGCGCCCTACTTCGGTGCGTCGAAGCCACCGATCGCCTGCTCGACGAGTTCGGCCAGCCGCAGCGGGGTGCGGTCCTCGAACATCGGACCGATGAGCTGCACGCCCACCGGCAGCCCCTCGGGGGATCGGCCCGCAGGGATGGCGGTGGCGGGCAGCCCGGGCATGGTGGCCAGACCGGACCAGACGAGCTGATCCCCGAACGGGTGGGCGACGCCGTCGATGTCGATCCGCCGTTCCCCGCGGTCGGGGTTGTGGTCGTGGGGGAACGCGGGAATCGACGCGATCGGGCACACCACGACATCGAACTCGGCGAAGAGCTGGCGCCAGCCGTGCCGGTGACGCTCACGATGGTCGTTCGCCGCGATCCAGTCGCGGTGGCTGAACGCCGTGCCGCGTAGCCGTGCCGCATCGAGACTCCGGTCGCCTGCGGTCAATTCGGCGGCGCGCGTTCGCGCCTGCTCGTACAGGTCGGCGGGAAAGCGTGCGGCGAAGCCCGAAAACAGCAACTGCATGTAGAGCATCGCGGCTTCGGACACGTCGGGCAGCAGCGGACTGTGCTGTTCGATGCGGGCGCCGCCGTCGACCAGCGCATCGGTCACGCGGTTCATGCCCGCCCGCACGGCGGACCCGATCGGAACGAGCGGATGCTCGTCGAGGACCAGCACCCGGAAATCGCGCAGCCGCTCGTGGCGCGCGGGTGGCAGCGTCAACCCGTATGCCAGGCCGAGCGTCAGCGGATCAGGTCCGGCCATGACGTCGAGCAGCAGCGTGAGGTCGCGCGCGGTACGGGCCATCGGACCGACGACGGCGAGATCCAGTTCGGCAGGCAACGGCGGCGCGAACGGCGGGACCATCCCGCGGCCCGCCGCCAGCCCGGCGGTCGGTTTGTGCGCGTAGACACCACAGAAGTGCGCAGGAATCCGCAGTGAACCGGCGATGTCGGAGCCGATCGACAGCGCGCCGAATCCGGACGCCAGGGCCGCCGCCGATCCGCCCGAGGATCCGCCCGGGGTGCGACCGTGATCCCACGGGTTGTTGGTGGTGCCATAGATCTCGTTGAAGCTCTGCGCATCTTGCAGCATGTACGGCACATTGGTCTTGCCGAGCACCACCGCGCCGGAGTCCTTCAACCGCGACACCTGTAGGGCGTCCGCAGCGGCCACATGGTTCGCATACGCCGGCATGCCCCACGTCGTGGGCAGCCCGGCGACGTTGTAGGACTCCTTGACCGTCACCGGGATACCGAGCAGCGGCCGATCCTCGCCGCGGGCGCGCGCCTCGTCGGCACCGCGCGCGGCGGCCCGCGCACGGTCGAAGTCCGGTACGCAGATCGCGTTGATCACCGTGTCGTCCCGCTCGATGCGGGTGATCGCCTCCTCGGTCAGTTCCACCGAGGTCACCTCGCCGGCACGCAAGGCGTGGGTGAGCGTTTCGGCCGAACGAAAACTCCACTCCATGAATCCGACTCTAGCGGCCCGCCGAAGCCGCACGACCCCCGCGAGTTCACCGTATCCACGGGCCGACTCCGCTGGCGCAAACATGAAATGCCGCTCTACGCAACGGGATAGACCACCTGCCCCGCTGCGCGCCGGCGTGATCGAGGCCGATGTGCGGGCGGTGGGGCCATTTTCAGCCACTGTCCAGCAGCGCCGGGGCGGGTCACCTGCGGTTGCGCCGAGTTATGGGGCCGGGGGCTCCTCCGCGGAGCGTCGCGGCAACGGCCCGATTTCCGCTTCTCGTTCGCGGTCCGCGGCCTCCCGCAGCACACCGTAGCGGTCCAGGGCTTGCCGGTCACCGAGGTGTTCGGCGGCGGCGCATGCGGCGTCGAGGACTCCGTCCATCCAGAGCCGCGGGATTCCTTGCAGCTCGTGTTCGGCCACAGCGAGGAGTTGGCTCGCGGTGGTGGGGTGGGGGGCGATGGGGACGAGGAGGAAGCATTCCTTGACGAAATGCCGCCATTTGCCCTCTTCCATGCCGTGTTTTTTCGGGGACAGGACGCGGCGGATTTCCTGGACGGAGTGCCAGGCGCCGGGGAAATCGTCGGTTCGGCGCTGTAGTTGGGCGAGGGCGAACAGTTTGTGGATCTTCGCGCCCGGGAAGGGGTCGGGGATCGCGACGTTCTCCTGCTGGACTGCCACGGCTTCCGCCGGATAGCCGAGGTGATCGAGGTGGTACTGGAGGGTGTTCAGGGTGGAGTCGGTGCGGGGGCGGCCGGCTGCCCACTCGAGGATGAAATGGCGGGAGGCCTCGCGTTCGCCGAGGCGGGCGGCGTGGTTGGCCCAGACGTCGAGCGCCTCGTCCGCGGGGTCGGCGGGGAATCGTGTGCGTTGTTCGGTCAGCCACTCCTCGACGGCGGCGTCGGTGTGGCGAGTTGCGGTGATGTCGTGCAGGATTCGGTCCCGGTCGGGGTGGGAGCCGGCGCGGACCTCCTCGGTGGCCGTGGCGATGCCGGCGGTGAGGAGATGGTAGAGGTGGTAACCCAGTGCGGTGTCGAAGCTGATGTTCTTGGCGTCCCAGTGCAGCCACAGGTCTTCGGCCTGGCGGTGCTCGGCGAGGAGGAATCCCGCCAGGGTCAGGTCGGGGGCCATGCCCATGCGGACCGCCTCGCGGTAGTACGTCGTCTGCTGCGTCAGGAGAAAACGCAGCAGTGGGAGGTCCTGCGGGCGGCGGTCGTATTGGAGGGCCCACAGGACGGCGAAGCGGGCGGCCCGGTGCCGGTCGGTCATCCGGTCCCCGGCGCCGTGTTCAGCGTGGAAGGCGAGGTCCTTCCACGTTTCCGGGTCTTGTCGGGCTCGGTCCAGGGCGATTCGGGGTGCTCGTAGTATTCGGTCCTGTTCGGTGGCGGTGTTCATCGTCTCCCCTTCGGTTGTCTGTGGTGATTCTCGGCTTGTCGTGTGCCGAGCGACAGGGTGGACGATTCTCCCCGGCCCGCTCCGGCGGCAGCCTCGTGCTCGGGACTGCCGCGGACCGGGTCGGCGCTGAGCGTCTTCGAGGATCTCCGCGAAGGCGATCAGCACGCCGCCGGTGGCGTGCTCGCGGGTGGCGGCGACCAACGGGCCCGCTTCCGCGGCGGCGGCACTGGCTGCCGCGTAGTCGGTGAAGTGGAGGTCCAGGAGGCGGGGGCCGGGCTGCCGAAGGTCACGGTTCATCGTCCGCCGCAGCGCTTTTCGATCGGTTTCGCCGGTACCGGCAGTCTGCACATCGTCGAGACCGGTGCGGTCGAGCTCCGGGTCGACGGTGGCGCTCGCGTCGAGCGGGTGGGGCGCGGTGATGTCGTGCTCGTTCCGCGCGGGGATCTGCATCATCTCTGCGACATCGGTGCATGTGCTCCCGAGGTACGTTGGCTCTGTGGCACTTTCGCGATCGGCACGGGCCTGCTGCGCGACACCTCACGTGACGCGCTCGCCGACAGCGGGCGCATCCCGCCCATATACGCCACTTCGACACACCGATGTATTCGCTTGGCACGCATCACAATCATTACTCTCGATCGGCCGTAATCTTCCGCACAACCCGAATCGGGCTGCGCGACGGAATAGTTCGCCGGGCATACTTCGTGGCGAGTTCGTCGAGACGAGGATGGTTTGTGAGATCACTGCTGGCAGTTGTTGTCATGGTGTCAACAGGTTGTTTGTTGTTGGGTGGGCAGCCCGCGCTGGCGGACGAAGGTCCGCCGGGCGCGCCACCGGCGCCGGTGAATCCCGGTCCTTCCCCATTACAGTCGTGGATCGACAACACGATCCCCGCGCCGCCGATTACGCCGTCGCAATCCACCGGCGACGACCGGTCCGCATTGTGGCATGCGGTGCTGCCCTCGTCGTCGGGTGATCCGATGTTCGACGCCTGGCCCGGCAATCTCGCCGATCTCGCACCCGGTGACCTCATCGACTCGCGTGATGTGACAGCGGGAGTGTCGACGCTCATGACGACGCCGATCCGGCAGGCGCTGCTACTGAAATTCCGGTCGACCTCGGCCGCGGGCGCACCCTCCTTCGGCACCGCCACCCTGATCGTCCCGGCGGCCGCGTGGACCGGGCCCGGGAGCCGTCCGGTGCAGGTCAACACACTGCCGATCAACGCGCTCGGCGTGAAATGCACCCCGGGCTACGCGATGTCACGCGGCCGGCCGGACTCCGAGGTCAACACGTTCCTGCCGACCATCTGGACCGCGCTCGACCAGGGATTCGCGGTGCTGCTGCCCGATCACGAGGGCCCGCGGATGTCCTATGCCGAACCCAAGGTCGCCGGGCATGTCGTGCTGGATTCGATTCGGGCCGTACGGTCGACGCTGCCGGACGAGTTCCACGACAGCCGTTATGCGACCGCCGGATATTCCGGTGGCGCCATTGCGGCCTACGCGGCGGCGATGATGGTGAACGAATACGCGCCGGAATTGTCCGGGGCATTGGTGGGTACGGCCGCGGGCGGACTGGTCACCGATTACAGCACGGTGGCCCATCGGCTCAACGGCAATATCGCCTCCGGAATTCTGCTGGCGGTCACGCTGGCCATGGCGCGTGAACATCCGGACATCCTCGACTACATGAACCATTTCGCGCAATGGCTGGCCACCTCACCGCTGAAGGATATCTGCGGCGAGGCGGACGGACCGCTCGGCGCGGTCGGAATTCCGGTCGAGGTCGCGGCGGATATCGACCACACCCTCGACAGCGGAATCGCAGACGAGATCTACCGGCAGACCGAACTGACCGACCAGACCTCGGCCGACCCCCTGTTCATCTACCACGGCGCGCACGACATCTGGATCCCCTACGAATCCGCCCAGCAGATGTTCCGCCAGCAATGCGAGCGCGGCGTCCCCGCGATCTTCCGCACCGACCCCGGCGAGCACATCATCGCGATGCTGACCGGATTCACCGAGGCCACCGACTGGCTCGGCCGCCGGTTGCGCGGCGAACCCGCGCCGGACGAATGCCCCACCCCGCACTGACGGATCTAAGCGAGCCGCAGGATCGGCGGTGCTCCGGGGTCGAGCAGGGTGGCGGCGGGGTCGTCGGCGTAGAACAGTTCCAGGTCTCGGCCCCAGAGCAGGCCGGTGCCGTGGCCGACGCTCCAGTCCAGCACGGTCCAGCAATGGTGCTGCTGCCAGTCGTCGTCCGGTGCGGTGTCCGGTCGCGGGAGCAGGGCGGCCAGTTCGCGGGTCTCGGTGGCGGTGAGCCAGCCGCACAGGCCTTCCCCGAATCCGCCGCCGCCGTGGACCCAGTAGCCCGAGGTGGTGTCCAGGCGTACCAGCAGATCCCGGAGGCGGGACGGGCCCGGGGCGTCGCGGTCCGGGACCCGGTCGCCGAACACCCGCCAGGGCGAGCCGCCGGCGAGGCCGAGGTAGCCCCAGGCCAGGACGGTTTCCCGGAGGATCGCCCATTCCACCAGTTCGACCAGTTCCCAGTAGCCCCAGCCCGGTTCGCGTCGTGATGCGCCCGGTGGGCACACGAGGCCGTTCGCGACCCAGAAGTCGCGGCCCAGTGCGCAGGTGGTGAACGCGTCGTCGACGTGGGACAGCACCGATGCCAGGCCCTCGAATCGGCAGGGCGCCTCGGGGAAGAACGGTTCGCCGGTGGGATCGGGCTCCGGGAATCCTTCCAGGCCGCGACCCTGGGACCAGAGGCGTTCGAGCGTCGCGGTGATCATCGGATGGTGTTCGCCGGTGCGGAACGCGGGCACGACCACCTCACGGAATCGCTGCTCGTCGAAGGCGCAGACGCCGCCCCAGACACCCATGGCCACTCCCCCACTGCCGGGCCGGTCCGGATTCTGTGACCGGACGTGCAGGATTCATGGTGGCCTTCGGATGGCGGCTCCTCAACCGAAATACGGTGCGGCCAGGTCAGGTCAGGTCGGCCACGGCGGCTTCGACGGACTCGCCGTCGATGGTCAGGCCGGTGGTGCAGCCCGCGCGCCGCGCCACTTCCGCGATCTCCTTCAGGTACGGCAGGATGGGGGCGATCGCGTCGGCGGTCTCGTCCGAGGGGACGTCGATCTCCAGGGTGATGCGGGTCATCGGTTCTCCTGCTTCCCAATTCGCGCGATCGGCGTGGTTGCGGCCGGATCGTCTCGGTTGCTGTGACGCCGTGGTGGGGATCGGCGGCGGTGAGCCGCCCGACCGAGCGTAGTGGGTCGCCGCCCTGCCCGGCCAGGATCGGCCGATGCCACGGCGGTCGGAGGTGTCTCAGCCGTGCAGCCGCTGCCGGATCCGGTAGTCCAGTGCGGCGCTCGCCTCGCGCAGTGCCGTGAGGAACGGGTGGCGGGCGTCGACGCGGTCGGGGTGGTAGCCGACGTGGGTGGGCCGTACGGCGGCCGGATCGTCGATGCGGACCACCGACACCGTGTCCGGCAGTGCGGGCACCACCAGCCCGGGTACCACGGTGATGCCGAGACCCGCTGCCACCAGGCCCAGTTTGGTGATCCAGTCGCGGGCCACGTGCGCGACGTGCGGCTGCCAGGCGGCGCCGGCCCACGCGCCGAGCAGGGTGGTGTGCTGGTCCGCACTGCCGGTGATCCACCGTTCGTCGCGCAGCCGGTCGATCGGCACGCTGAGCCGACCGGCCAGCGGGTGCGCGGTGGCGGTCGCGATGTAGAGCGAATCCTCCAGCAACCGAACGACTTCCAGGCCGGCCGGAAGGTCGGAGGCACCGGAGAGCACCGCCAGATCCAGTCGCCGCCGGCCGAGTTCGCTCGACAGTGCCGGTGTGAGTCCTTCGCGCAGGCGCACCTCCAGCTCCGGATGCCGCTGTGCCACCGTGGCTGTCGCCTGCGGCACCAGCACCGCGTTGGCGGTCGAGAACGCGCCGACGCGCAGCCGTCCGGATCGCCGGGAGTGCAGGTCCTGCAAGGCATCCCGGGCTCGGTCCAGTTCGGCGAGCACGGCATCGGCGTGCCGCAGCACGATGCGGCCCGCCTCCGTCGGCTCCACGCCACGGGCCTGCCGTTCGAACAGGGGGCGGCCCGCGGCCTGTTCCATCAGCGCGACCTGGCGCGACACCGCGGACTGGGTGTAGCCCAGCCGCTGCGCCGCCTGCGAGAACGACCCCGACCGCGCCGCCTCCCGCAGCACCCGCAGACCGGTCACCGTGAACTCACCCATGCCTGAATGTGATACCAGGGATGCAAGAGTCTCGCTGGTCGCATCACTGCACCGGTCGTAACGTCGGTCTCGTGAACACAAGGGAGAACAAGGAATTCATCGAGGAGATCTTCCGGCGACTGGCCGCCGGCGACACCCGCGCGCTGTCCGAGGCGATGGCCGACGACTGCCGGTGGGTGTTCCCGGGCCACTGGTCGTGGGCGGGCAGCCGGGAGCCGAAGTCGGAGGTGCTGAACGGGCTGCTGCGCCCGCTGATGGCACAGTTCGACGGAAACTACCGCAGCGAAGCGGACCTCGTGCTCGCCGACGGTGATCGCGTGGTGGTCCAGGCCCGCGGCCACGCCATCACCACGCGCGGGGACCGCTACGACCAGACGTACTGCTATGTGTTCCGGATCAGCGCCGGGCGCATCGCCGAGGTCGTGGAGCATTGCGACACAGCGCTGGTCGAGCGGGTACTCCAGCCGATTCCCCCGGTCCGGCGCGACGCCGGCTGACGCCGCTGCCACCTCGTGACGCCCCGGCGGCACGAAAGCCACCGTCGGGCAACATCCCGGCTCGTGGTGCGGCACTGTGCCTTCCGGAGTCATTCCCGCGCCGACGTGGACGTGACCTCTGCCACGCGACGACCCCGCGGAGTTCGACGACCGGCAGGTGGAAGACGGTGGCGCCCTCCGGAATCGGCCGCCGGTGTCCTGCCGATCCTGAAACCGCGGCCGGGAACGGATATCGTTCATTGCAACTCTCCAGTACCGATTGCCGATCGGAACCGTCGTCATCCCTGCTCGGACACGATAGGTCCGGACCAGAGTAGGACGCGAGGATGCACCAGGTTTCGGGGCCGGCCGGGCCGAGGGACGGCGACGGTCCCGATCCACGCCGCGTGGCCGACCTCACGAGTCTGGTCCGGGAACTGGATGTCCTGCGGGTGCGGGCGGCCCACGGCACCGGCAGGATTCGGGTGAGCGTGGACGATCTGCGCCGCAAACTGCCCGATATTCCGCGCTCGACCCTGGCGAGTTATCTGAGCGGCAAACACTTTCCGTCCGCCGACGTGCTGGACCGGATCGTCATCGCGCTCGGCGCGACCGCCGATCAGCAACGCGCCTGGAGCGAGGCGTGGTTCACGGCCTCGGAGCACCGGGCGACGCATCGGTGGGCGGTGCGCAATACGGTCTTCCCCGCGACGCCGCGCGAACTGCCCGCCGGCATCGACGATTTCACCGGCCGGACGCAGCAGTTGCGCGCGCTGAGCGCACTGCTGGACACGGCCGCGCCGGTGGTGGCGATCGTGGGCGCGGCGGGCGCCGGAAAAACCGCGCTGGCGGTGCACTTCGCGCGCTCGGTCACCGATCGGTTCCCCGACGGCCAGTTGTACATCGATCTCCAGGGCTACGACCCGAAGGATCGGATAGCGCCGGCCGACGCGCTCGCCACGTTGCTGCGAAGTCTCGGTGTGCATCCCGACGAGATCCCGCCCGGCGAGGCCGAGCGCTCGGCCCGCTTCCGCACCGTCATGGCCGATCGGCGCCTGCTGGTGCTGCTGGACAACGCGCGCTCGACCGAGGACGTCCGGCTGTTGCTGCCCGGGGCCGACTCCTGCCTGGTGCTGGTCACCAGCCGGGAGTCGTTGCCCGGCTTGGTGTCCCGGCACGGCGCGAAGCGGATCGAGCTCGAGGCGATGCCCGCCGCGGATGCCCTGGCGCTGCTGCGCGCCCTCGTCGGCGCCCGGGTCGACACCGAACCCGATGCCGCCGCCGAGCTGATCGAGCGGTGCGCCCGGTTGCCGCTGACCCTGCGCATCCTGGCAGAGCGGATCGCGAGCGAGCCGTCGGCCGGCCTGGCCGCGGTGGCGGCCGAATTCGAGCGGGGCAATCCACTGGATCACCTGGACGGCGGCGAGGATCCGAGAACCGATGTGCGGTCGGTCTTCTCGTGGTCGCTCGGTCACCTCGACGCCGACCCCGCGCGGGTGTTCCGGCTGCTGGGTTGCTGGCCGGGGCACGATTTCGATCCGTATATCGTGGCGGCACTGGCCGATACGGATCTGCCCCGCGCTCGCCGGGCGGTCGTGGCTCTGTCCCGGGCGCATCTGGTGCAGCGGCGCGGCGACGGTGAACGGTCCGGAATGCACGACCTGTTGCGCCGGTACGCGGCCGAACAGTCCGAGTGGATTCCGGAGGCCGACCGGCAGGCCTCGCTGGGCCGCCTGCTCGACTACTTCCGCTACGCGGTGTCCGCCGCGGCCGACGCGGCCCACGCCGACGAGCAGGACTTCCGCCCGCCGGCGACTCCGGTCGGCACGCCGACACCCGATTTCCACGATGCCGAATTCGCGGCCGCCTGGCTGTCGGCCGCGCGCGACGGCATCGTGCGCCTCGCCGTCCACGCCGTCCGCAACGGGCACCACGGCTATGCGATCGACTATGTGCAGTCGTTGAACCGCCACCTCTACAACGGCGCCTTCCACACCGAGTCGCTGAGCATTCTCGGCCCGGCGGTGGAGGCGGCGCGGCGGCGCGAGGATGCGCGCGGCGAGACCTACGCGCTGAACATGATGGCGACGATCCACATCAGGACAGGCAACTACGCGCTGGCCCGGGAGCACGCCGAGGCGGCGCTGACCGCCTGCCGCCGGGCACAGCAGCGGCTGTCCGAGACCGGCCCCGGCCTCGCGGAATCGCAGCTGTTCCAGGGCGCCGGGACCGAGCGGGCCGCGGTCAGCCGGGAGATCGGCTTCCGGTTCGGCGCCGCCGTGGCCCTGAACAATCTGGGCATCGTCGACACCCGGCTGGGCCGCTACCCGGAGGCCGCCGGCGCACTGTCCGAGGCACTGGAGTTGTTGCGCGACATCGGGTTCCGCATGCTCGAGGCATCGGCGTCGGCCGCCCTCGGCGACGTCCGGCTGCGACAGGGCCGGTACGAGCAGGCCGCGGAGCACTGCCGGCGAGCGCTGACCCTGGCCCGCGACTCGGGCCATCGGGCGATCGAGGGCGCCGCCCTGACCCGTCTCGGTGAGATCCGCACCGGCCAGGCCCGGTACCCGGAGGCCGCGAGCCACCACCGGGCGGCCGGTGCGCTCGCGCAGCAGACCGGAGATGCGGGCCTGGACGCCGAGGCGGCCGACGGACTCGGCGAAACACTGTATGCCATGGGTGAATTCGCCAAGGCGCTGAACTGCCACACCGACGCGTTGATCATCGCGCGGACCATCGGGCACCGGCACGAGCGGGCACGAGCGCTGCGCGGCGCGGCGCGGGCGGCGCAGGCACTGGGCCGGCGCGAGGAGGCGCACCGGTACTCGGAACAGGCCCTCGCCCTCTATCTCGAACTCGGCGTGCCGGAGGCCGACGAGATCCGCGATCGGCTCGAGGCCGGTCTCTGAGGCGGTGATCGACGCGGGCGGCATCACCATCCCGGAGGCGGACCGCCCACGCCGCGCCGCCGGTGGACCGCACCCGCTCGGACCTGCCAGCGCGCCAGTTCGCCACGGCTGTACCGGGTTTCGGCATCGTCGTCACCGCGCAACCGGGTCCAGTCCGCGACCAGTGTGACCAGATCCGTCACCGCCGTGGCGACATCACCGGCCCGCCCGCGGCAGACGGCCAGATTGTGCCGGGCATAGAGGGTGTCGGGGTGGTCGGGGCCTTGGATACGGGTCCGGTCCGCGACCAGTGCGGCGAATGTCGCGACGGCACCGGCGGTGTCGCCCGCCATCACCCGCCAGCGCGCGGATTCGTGCCGGCTGTCCAGCGTGTCGGGATGATCCGGGCCCAGGATGCGCGCCCGGTCGTCGACGAGCGCGGCGAAGGCCGTGCGGGCCGCGTCGACATCACCGGTCTCACCGAGGCATTTGGCCAGCAGATGCCGGGCCCGCAGGGTGCGCGGATGGTCCGGGCCGAACACCCGGACCTGATCCGGAATCAGTTCGGCCAGCGCCACTGCGGCGCCGGCCATGTCCCCGGCCTGCAACCGCCACAGGATCGGGGTCTCCCGCGCGAGCAGGGTCTCGGGGTGGTCCGGGCCCCGCGACCGGATCGTGTCGGCCAGCCGTGCGGCCAGGTCCAACCGGCGCGCGGCCTCGGGTTCACCGGCCGCGGCGCGGGCCCGCAGTTCCGTCAGCGGATCCTCGCCCAGCAGCTGTGCGAGTTCACCCGCCGGGGCCGAATGCCGCACCGCGACCGCCCCTTCCGACTCCTCGAGCTCCGCGCGCAGCGCCGGCAACCGGGCCAGGATGTGGTGCGCCTGGGCCAGGATCCGGGACAGCGAATCGTGGCGAATGTCCGCGCCGGCAATGAATTCCACCAGATCCGTGCAATACGCGCGGATGTCGTCGAGACGCCGCGCGAGGGATGCCGCCGGATCCCAGAAGGCATCGTTGACCTCGTAGACGCCGGGGCCCAGGTTGAGGAGGTCGCCGGGATCGCCGTCGAGGGCGCGCAGATGGGCGGGCAGATCGGCGCGGCAGGCCGGCGGCCGGTGGTCCCAATCCGGCGCCGCCAGCCCGCGCAGCGCCAGTTCCCGGTCGACGGCGTCGCGCACCGCGCGCACGGCCGCCCGGAAGGTGGCCAGGTCGGCGCGGATGTCGTCGGGGTCGGCGAGTTCCGTGCCGGGCGCGATCGCGATCGCGATCCTGGGGGTGGTCAGCGTGCGGCCCGCATCGTAGGCGACGTCGATCTCGAGCAGGTAGGCGAGGGTGACGCGGGCGTGTTCCTCGGCGGCGACGAGGCGGATCGGCAGCCGGCCGGCCGCGCCGGGGGCGACGACCTCGGCCAGCGTCACACTGCGCCGGGCACCGGCGGCGCAGGCGGTGACCGGGAGGCCGACATCGTATTCCCGCCCGGCCCGCAGGTGGCGCTCGATCAGCCATTCCTCGTAGGGCAGGAAGCCGACCATGCGCGCGGGGGCGACCTCCGCGGCCCGATGCACCCGCACGGTGGCGCGGTGCAGCAGCACCGATCTGCTTCCGGTGTTGTGGAATTCGAGATCCAGCACGGCGCTGGCACCGTCTCGCGCGTCGGTCTCGGAGAATCCGCCGACCGCGCGCAGCTCGAGCACGGAGGCGTCGACGGCACTGTGACCGACCGCCGCGATCGGCGGCACCGACTCGAACACGTCCTTCGCTCCCGTATGCCGCGCACCGTCGTCCGGTGCGCGCCCTGCCTGAGCGATGAACTCTACGCCGCCTGCCCGGCTCGCCGCTTCCCAGCGGGGAAACCCGGAAGTATCCGGCGCACAACCGCCCTCGGCGCAACGACGACACCGATCAGGGTACCGGCGCGGGCTGTTCGGTCACCTCGATCGGGGCGCGGGCGCGAGTACCGAAGCGGCGCATCAGCGGAGCGTCGAGCCAGTGGTAGATCATCGCGGCGGCGGCGACCGACAGCACCAGGCACAGTGCCGCGCAACCGAGCCAGCCCAGCGGGCCGAAGGTGTGGCGGTAGATCAGGAATCGGGTCACCAGCACCATCACCGGGAACTCGATGAGGTAGAAGGCGTAGGAGATGTTGCCGAGCCACACCATGGGCCGGGCGGCGTTGAGCCCCGAAACACCGTGCAGGTCACGGTTGGCCAGGGTCGCGATCACCGCGGCCATCGGCGCCAGCAGCAACACCGACATCTTGTAGTTCACCGGCACCACCCAGGTACCCAGATAGGCGATGGCCAGGACCGTCAGCGGCGGACCGAGTCGCGTTGTGCGCCAGCGGCCTTCGAGCACCATCCGGGCGGCCAGCACGCCGAGGTAGAACTCGGGCAGCCGGCTCGGCGGGAAGTTGTAGCTGAGCCAGTACGACATCGGCACCGGGATGTCCGGCTGCGCGAACCACAAGGGGTCGGCGTGCAATTCGAATTTCGGCGAGACGGCGCCGGGCCGCAGCCGCGGCGCGAACGCGTTGCCGATGCCCTTGGGCCCGTCCACGAACAGGTAGTAGGCGGTGTGCAGGGCCGCGATCAGCAGCAGCAGGATCACCGCGGCCTGCCACAGGCGGCGGGCCGGGATCCGCCGCACCAGCGGCAGCAGCAGCGGAAAGCTCAGGTAGAAAAGCATTTCCGAGCACAGCGACCAGGCCGGCACATTGAGCCCGCCCACGGTCGTCCACTTCGGCACCCAGGTATGTACCAGGAGCAGGTTCGGCGCCCACACCACCAGCCGGTGCAGCGGCACGCCCGCGGCGAGGACGAAGACGACGGCCGCGACCAGATGTGTCGGATAGATCTTCAGGATCCGCCGCCCGTAGTATCGCGGCACCGAACTGCCGGGGCGGAACGACCAGTAGATGATGAATCCCGACAGCACGAAGAAGAACGTCACCCCGAGCGCGCCCAGCTGCATCGGCAGGAAATCCTGGTGTATCCGCCGGAAGAGTTCGGATTTCTGGAAGGGATAGGTCGGCAGGAACACCAGTGCGTGCAGCACGAACACGGCGAACGCCGCCCACCAGCGCGCCCCGGTCAGCGAGGGCAGCGCCGGGCGGGTGAGGACGGGGTCGCCGAGCACACCGGCGGGCGCGGTTGTCGCGGTCACGAAAATGCCTCGCGGAGGGTGGTCAGTAGCCGGCCCGCGGCACGAATCCCTCGTCCGGGAGGGTGGGCGGCGCACTCGGGGTGGTGGTCGTGGTCGGCGCGGCCGTGGTGGTCGGGTCGGCCGAGACGCGCGGGGTGCTCTGCCCCGCCACGAACCCGGCGATGATCACGGCGAGTCCGGCCAGCGTGACGGCGGCGGCCCGGACGGATACGGTGCGCGGAATTCTCATGATGTCCTGCCAATCGTTCGTTGACGTGCGGTATAACCGTGAATTCAGGGCCGGGGAGCGTGGTCGTCGAGCCAACGATCGAGCGCGGCCGCCACCGCCGCGTCCCCCCGGACCGTCGGATGCAGTGTCAGCCCGAGCCATTCACCGCGCGGATCCAGGAATCCGTTGATCCACGGATCGGCCGAGCACGCATCGTGCCCGGCGGTGACGGCCCGGGTGTCGAAGAAATCGATACCCAGGAGTTCGGCGGCATCCCGTTGCGCGATATCCAGCCGGTCCAGGTACGAGGTGATTCCCGCCGCCTGCGGTTGTGTCACCCGGGCACCGAGCACATCGACGCAGACGGCTTCGCTGCCGGGGGCGTGTATTTCCGGATAACCGACGAGCACGATGCGGGCGCCCGGCGCGTAATACCGGACGTAGTCGATGATGACGCGCAGGCGATCGGCGTAATCCGCGCCGGTGACCGCCGCCGGATCGGCGGCCGGATCCGCACCGGCCCCGGGGCCGCAACCGGCCAGGCCCAGCATGCATTCCGGCAGCGAATCGAGGGTGCCCCGGTGGGCGCCCCACGTGTCGTTCAGGCCGAGCTGGATGGCGACCAGGCGGGTACCCGGCCCGAAGGCGCCCGACGCGGCGGCGGCCTTGGTCTCGTAGAGCGCCGTCCGCGTCGGTGGGGTGTTCAGCGAGGCGCCCAGGCAGGACACATCGGTGACGCCGCCCTGCTCCGGGCCGATCCGATGTTCCAGTTGAGTGGGCCAGGAGGTGGGCGAATGCGGACACGATTGCGCGGTCGCCAGATACGGTGTGAGACCGAGTCCGACATAGGTGCCGTTGGCGGTGTAGGAATCCCCCATCACCACGACCTCCGCACCGGATGCCGGTGGCGTGGGGGGCGGCTCGGCGCCGGCGCCGGCGAATCCGGTCAGCGCTACGGCGATGGTCGAGGCCACGACAGTCAGCGCGGCACGCGGAAAACCGACCTGCAAGTCACAAACCTTTCGGTGATCGGATCCATCGAAGGACAATGCTCCGGCAGTCGGTATCCGCCTCGATCGTCGGCGGCAGCGAAATCGGTTCGGGCCGTGACTCGTCCGCGTATCGCTGCACCCGTTGCAATTGCAACAGGCAGTCGGTGACAGCGGTGACGAATTCCGCGGCCCAGGGCGCGCCCCCTGATGATCGATGCTGCGACATCAACGGTCCTCCCTTGTGCCTACGGGTTTTGCAGTACTGCGGGCTGCGCCGTCCGTATGGGAGGTATTACAGACAAGATCGCCGGGCGTCGCGGCCGATCCTGGACAGGACTGGACAGAGCTGAACAGCGGATCCGGCGGCCGGGAGTGCGGGCGTGACCGTGCGGGGCGTCGAAGTAGTCGATCGCCGGCGTCGCATTCGCCCCCTCGTTGTGCCGCGGCGGGCAGCATCGATCACGCGGCGCGTAAACATGTTCCGGCATTTTCCGCTCGGATAGCGTCCCCGGCAGCGGCGCTCGATGTGGTGGCGGCGATGCGGTGAGGAGCGACAGGCGCGGGCGGTCGTGGATGCGGCGATCGAGGCGGGCATCACGTTCTTCGACACGGCCGATGTGTACGGACCGAGGTTCAGCGAGGAACTGCTCGGCCGCGCGATCGCCGGGCGGCGCGACGAACTGGCAGGGCGAGTTCGTGCGGGAGAATGCCGGTGCGGCCGGGGTGCGACTCAGCGGCGAACAGGCGGCCCGGCTGGAGACGCCGGATGGCCGGGGAACGCTCGATCCGGCCGGAGCACCTGGGCACCGCTCACCGCGGCTTCCCGCTGAGCGCGGTGGACGCCGGGGCGGCTCCGGCGTCCAGCCGATGCTAGATGTCCAGTTCCTGTTCGATGCCCTTGAGGCGGTGGCGGGCCAGGGCGAGGTTCGCGCGGTCGCGGTGCAGGGCGAGGTAGAGGAACAGGCCCTTGGATTTGGGGCCGGACATCGGGCGGATGAGGTGGTATTGGCCGGACAGGGTGATGAGAATGTCCTCGATGTCCTCGTCGATACCGAGTTGGTCGATGGTGCGCAATTTGGCCCGGACCACCTCGGTGTTACCGGCGGCGGCGATCTGTAGGTCCAGGGTCTTGGAATTTCCGAGCATGCCGAGGGCCATACCACTGGAATAATCGACGACGGCGGCGCCGATGGCGCCCTCGATCGACATCATGTCCTTCAGCGCGACATCTACACTGTTCATTTTTCGGTGCCTTTCGAAAGGTGTTGCGACAGGCTACCGGCTATTCGCTCGGCGCCTGGAGTATCGCGAGTATGCGCTTCGCGGCCGCGGTCAACCGGCCCAGATTCACCGAGCGGTCACTGCCCACGACGAGCATCAACGCGCTGCTGATCGGGAAGATACCGACACATCCACGATCCGCTTCGAAGTAGGTCGATTGCAGGCGTCCGTGGGCCGACAGCGCGGCGAAATGATCGCCGATTCCCATGGCCGCCGCGGCCAGGGCCGAACCGCGCAGCGCCACCTGGTCCTCCGGCGTCTCCGACGCCGTGGCGCTGGCCACGACCAGTCCGTCGCGGCTGGCGACGAAGGCGTACGCGGCGTCATCGATCGTGGCGCAGGCGTCGGTGAGCAGTCCGGCGACCTTGCCGGGCTCACCGAGCGCCAATTCCAGTCGGCGCGTCACACGCGGACCGACTGTTCGATCCGGCGCAGCAGATGCCGCGCCATGGCCAGATTCGCCCGGTCCCGATCGAGCACGAGATACAGGAACAGGGTGTTCGGATCGCCCCCCAGGACACTGCTGCGGCCGCCGTCGTCCAACGGCATGATGATGTGATACTGCGAGCCGAGCGTGACGAGAATATCTTCTATCGCATCGTTCAACTGGAGTGTCTCGATCGCATCGATCTTCGCGCGGACGACCTGTGTGAGCACAGCCCCGGCGACTTCCATGTCGATCAGTGAATTCCCGCCCTGTTTACCGAGAATCATTCCACTGCTGTAATCGACGAGAGCGATACCGACGGCTCCGTCCATCGACATTCCGTCGCGTAAAGCGTCGTCTAGATTCATACGTACTCCGAATATTTCATGGTGGCCGAACTATGCGGCGGCAATCCTGAATCGGACCATACCACCGCGTCGGTATAGGGACAACTTCATTGCAACACCGTGGCACACCGCCGGCCGTGGACCCCCCGGAGTGCGATCGCAATATTGAATTTTCATTGTCGAGTTCGGCATCCGGCGTATCGAACGTGCCGTCCGGCGACGGATCCGCTCGGCTCAGCGGTCGATTCGATCCAGGCGTTGCCAGGTGGGGCCGGTGGCGGCGGCGACGTTCGGGTCGTAGGACGGATCCTCGGAGAGGATGTACTCCCCCTGGCCGTCGCTCCAGACGCCCTGGTAGCCGTAGGGCAGTTCGACCGGAATCGGCTGGGACGGATCGTCGTAACGGGACAGGCCCATCGTCGCCAGGTACTGGTTGTCGTAGATCTGGTCGTAGGTCTCGTTGCGCTGTTCCCAGCCGCCCATGACGATGTTGTCCATCGCGTTCGACATGTCCTGGCCCATGTGCACCAGCTGCTCACCCATCGCCACCTGCGCCCGGTGCGCGGATTGCTGTGCGGCGAACCAGGTTTGCTGCTGCTGGAGCGCGTTGTTCGAGATCTGCTGGAACAGTTGCTCGATCGCCCGGACCCAGCCGGGCTCGACCCGGAACGTGCGCCGCACGGTGTCCAGGTACTCCGCGTGCTCGTCCCAGCGATCGATCGGGGCGCCGACGGTGAGGGCGGGGAAGGTGAACCAGTAGCGGACCTGCTGGATGCCCCACAGCGTGGGCATCGGGGTGGGGTCCGCGACCCGCGACACCATCGACACGATCTCGCGAAATGCGCGGCCGCGCATGGTGTATTCGACGGTCGCGCGAATACTGTCGTCGCCGGGCTGCACGCGGCGCAGCAACTGCGTGGGCCACGGTGGGGACGGCTCGTGTTCCACCTGCACCACGCGCAACTCGCCGATGCCCGGACGCAGGGCCGGGAACATCATGGTGAGCAGCATGTCCGCGGCGGGGCGGGGGCGCAGGACGGGTGCGCCGTACTCCATCGACCCCTCGGGCAGGCGGCCGCCGTCGACCCAGCTGAAGGCCGCGTTCGGCAGCAGGGCCAGCCAGGCGCCGTCGGGTGATTGCGCCTCGGCCATCGGGGTCACCGGATTGAGCAGCGACTGCTGGTTCCACCGCATCCCCGACCGGGCCTGCCAGCCCCGGGGGACGAGAAATGTGAATGCCACGCGCTGCGTCGCCGGATCGTGACAGCGATGAGCGCTGAGGCGGATCATCGTCCCATTGTATTGCCACGGCCACCGTCGGCCGTGCTTCTCACCGAATACCTTGGGCGAGCGGCACTTCGGCGCTCACCATCGGCGAGTCGGTGACCTCAGAGGCAAATGCTGACGCTGACCGGCGGAACCGGAATGTTGAGGCACACCGATGCCGAACCGTCGACGGGGGTGGCGGACTTTTCCGGTGTGGCCGCGGCCGAAGCGGACGGGGCGGCGAGCAGACCCAGGGAGAGTGCGATCGCACCGGCGGCGGAGACTTGTGCAACTCTGGCAAACATCGTGGCAATTCCTCGGCTGAAGCGATTTGTCAACGGGTGAGCCGAGTTTCGACTCGGCTCACATCATGCAGCCGATACCCGGCACAGGCAAGCCCGGAACGCCTTCGACGACCCGAATCAGCAGGTTGGCCGACCGAAATTCGAAGTGGCCGAAATGCGCCACAATCAATTCCTCGCAAACACCTACATGGCTTTCCACGTGGCATTGGACGAGTCGCCCACACAGATCATTTTCTGGCCTTGCGGGCCGGTTGCCATGTCGGAATTCGGCCCCGGGCACGGGTCGCCGGGCTGAACGATGCGGCCACTGCGGGTGCCCCCGGTGTCGCGCCAGCGGTGCCCGTTGTCCAGGAACGGTTCGCAGGCCATGCCGTTGCCGTACCGGTCGAGACCGGTGCTGTCCGCGGTGGCGTCGCAGTCGTCGCCGGCGGCGGGAACGGCGGCCGACGGCGCCGCGGGCACGAGGCACAGCGCGGCCGCGACCACTGCCGGGAGGATCAGCGCGCGCGGTCCGGCCATGTCGACCTCCGTTCACCGAATTGTGATCAGGCGAGTCCGAATTCCGCCAATGTATCGCTGGACAGTCCGCCCCGGCCCGCACGAGTGCGCGATCGTCATCGTGCCGCGCCCGGACCGTGCTTCGAATCCGGGTGATCGCAACCGGGGGCGGGCCGCAGGCGCCGGGCTAGCGTCGGAGGATGGGATCCGGGACGCGGCGGCCGCTGAAAATCGTTACGGGAGTGAGCGGGTCACCGAAGATCTACGCGGCGGCGATCGATCCGGAGCGGTCCACCCTGGCGGATGCCCTGGAGATCGCGAAACTGGCGGAGCAGCATCGGTTCGACGCGTTGTTCGCCGCGGATCTGCTCAGCTTCGGGGCGCAGGGGGCGATCGGCGCGCAGGAACCGCTGATCTTCCTGGCCGCGCTCAGCTCGGTGACCAGCCGCGTGGGCCTGATCGCCACCGTGACCACCACGTTCCACCACCCGTACAACCTGGCGCGGTTGTTCGGCACGCTCGACCATGTCAGCAACGGCCGGGCCGCCTGGAACGCGGTCACCTCGTCGCTCGGCGAGGAGAACTACGGCGCCGGTGAGCTGCCCAGCCCTGAGGAGCGCTATGCCCGCGCGGGCGAGGTGCTCGACGTGACCAACGCGCTGTTCGACAGCTGGCGGCCGGGCGCGCTGACCCCGGACGGCCGCGGCGGCGCGACGCTCGACCCGGCGCTGGTGCGGCGAATCGACCATGCCGGGCCGTATTTCACGGTGCAGGGTCCGCTCAACATCCCGGCGCTGCCGCAGCGGCGGCCCGTCCAGTTCCAGGCCGGGCAGTCCGAGGGCGGCATCGAGCTGGGCGCGCGGTACGCCGAGGTGGTGTTCACCTCGCTGTCGACGCTCGAGGATGCGGTGACCTACGCCAAGCGGATTCGGGCTCGGGCCGCCGAACTCGGTCGCGCGGACGGACTTCCACTGATCTTCAGCTCGTTGCACGCCACCTACGGCTCCTCGGTGGCCGAGGTGCGCCGGCTCGTGCGCGAGCGTGCGGAGGCCACCGATTTCGCGGCCGGCCGGAAGGCGCTGGCGGACATGCTCGGTGGCGGGATCGACCTCTCCGAACGGCCGCTGGACCGGCCGCTGCCGGAAGAACTGCTGCCCGACGTGCGGTCGGTGAACCGCCGCCGGGGCCGGGTGGAGATCTTCAGCCGACTCGCGCGCTCGGGAAAGACACTGCGGGAGTTGATCATCGCGGCCAAGGACACCGGGCACTGGGCCGCGGTCGGCACCCCGGAACAGCTCGCCGACGCGATCGAGGAGCGATACACGGCCGGGGTCCTCGACCTCATCGGGCTCAGCGGCCTCGACGATCCGCGCACCCGTGACTTCCTGGTGGCCGGTCTGCTGCCCGAACTGCGCCGCCGCGGCATCCTCGGCCCCGATCGCGACGCCGCCACCTTCCGCGAGAGGCTGGAACTACCGCCGCTGCCCCCGATCGGCCGGTGATCGGGCCACGACCGGATAGCTGCCCGGCTACCTTTGCGTGACATCCGGACCAGCGAGTGTTGCCCGCTGCTCGCCGGTGGGATGCTGGAGGTGTAGCTCGTCGTCCGCATGATCGGCCATCGGCACAGGGTGGAGGCGAACATGAAGGTCGTAGTCATGGGCGGTACCGGCCGGATCGGCTCGCAGGTGGTGCGGAAGCTGTCCGCGGCCGGGCACGAGGCTCTCCCCGCGTCGCCGTCCATCGGCGTCGATCTGCTCACCGGGCAGGGTCTGGACGAGGTGGTGGAGGGCGCCGACGTCGTGGTGAACGTCGCGAACTCGCCGACCTTCGACGAGGCGTCACCGGATTTCTTCCGCACCAGCACCGACAACCTGCTGGCGGCCGGCGCGCGGGCCGGGGTGGGGCATCAGGTCGTGCTGTCCATCGTGGGCGTGGACCGGGTGCCGCAGCTGGCCTACTACCGGGGTAAGACCTTGCAGGAGAATCTGGTCCGCGAGGGGCCCACACCGTACTCGATCGTGCGCGCCACCCAGTTCTTCGAATTCATGGACTCGGTCATGTCCTGGAATGCCGACGACGAGACCGTCCATCTGCCCGCGACCCCGTTGCAGCCGATGGCCGGCGCGGATGTCGTGGACGCGGTGGTCGGGGTCGCCACCGGCGCTCCGCTGCAAGGGATCCGCAATGTCGCCGGGCCGGACATCTTCCCGCTCGACGAGATCGGCCGGATCACCCTGGAGGCACACCACGACAATCGCACCGTCGTCACCGACGAGACGGCGGGAATGTTCGCCGCGGTCCACGGCGACGAACTCGTCGCCGGGCCGGATGCGCGACTCGCGCCCACCCACTACCGCGACTGGGTCCGCGAGAATCGTTGAAACCGAAGGGAGGTGCCCGCCGGCCACACAGCCGGCGGGCACCTCCCGATGGTGTGCCGAGAGCAGGGTCAGAGCTCCATGAGATCCGCCATCAGGCTGGTCAACTCGTTCTTGTAGGTCGACACGATGCCGACCAGCGAGTCCGACTGCGACTCCTGCGTCTTGATGATGGTTTCCAGAACCGTCACCTTCCGTTGCAGTTTCGCGATGATCCGCGCCTGGTCGCTGATCGTCGTCGCCTGCTCGCGCAGGAGTGCCGCACTGTCGTCGGCGGCCACCGGGGTGTTCGCCTCCGCCAGCACGACCGAGCCCGAATAGGCCACCAGATCACCGGATCCGGCCGCGACCACATCCGGCTCGGCCGCTTCGGCCTCGGCCGATTCGGCCGCGCTGTCCACGATCGTCACCAGCGCAACCGGTTCCGCGGCCTCGTCGACCACGAGGATCTCCTCGGCCACCGGCTCCGGCTCGGCCTCGCCCGCCGCACTCTCGACGGCCGCCGACTCGACGACACTGGCGAACGGGACGACCGGCGTGGCGTGATCCGTCGCCGCCTCGGCGACGATCGCCTCCGCGGCCTCCACCACGGTCTCGGCCGGATCGTCGGCGACGGGCGCCTCCTCCGCGGCGGACACCTCGAGATAGGCGACAACCGCCTGCGCGAGTTCGTCACCCGCGGCGGTCACCTCGGTCTCGGCCACCACCGGCTCCGAAACCTCGGCGCTGTCGGCGATCTCCTCGGCAACGGCTTCCTCGGCTACGGCGACCTCGACCTCAGCCTCGGCAACCGCTTCCACAGCCTCGACGACCGCTTCCGCAGCCTCGGCAACCGCTTCCTCCGCCTCGGCGACCTCGACTTCAGCCACGGCGACCGCTTCTTCGGCCTCGGCGACCTCAGCCACAGCCACGGCGAGCGCTTCCTCGGCTACGGCGGCATCACCCTCACCCTCGGCAACCGTCGTCTCTGCCACGGCGACCGCTTCCTCCGCCTCGGCAACCTCAGCCTCAGCGACGGCGAGCGCTTCTACGGCCTCGGCAACCTCGACCTCGGCCACGGCAACCTCAATTACGGCCTCAGCAACCGCTTCTTCGGCCTCGGCAACCGCTTCGTCGGCCTCGGCGACTTCTGCCTCAGCCTCGGCAACCGCTTCTTCGGCCTCAGCCTCGGCAACCGCCTCCTCGGCCACGGCGACCTCGGCCTCGGCCACGACAAGTTCGGCCTCGGCCACGGCAGCCTCGGCAAGTTCGGCCTCGGCAACCGCCTCGAACTCGGCAATCTCTTCGGCAGCCTCGGCTTCGGCGACAACCTCTTCCGCGGACTCCGCGTCGGCCTCGACCGAATCGCTCTCCGCCGCAGCCGGTTCGTCGGCGACCGACTCCTCGGAAATCAGCTCCTCATCCACCGCAGCGGAAGGCTCGTCCACCGCAACCGAATCAGCTTCGGTGACAGCAACCTCGGCGAGCTCGACACCCTCGGCAGACGCCGCGTCCTCGGCAACCTCCGCCTCGAGCTCGGCCACTGCCTCCTCGGCTTCGGCCGCCCCGGTCTCGGCGACGACCTCTTCCACCGACTCCGCCTCGGCCGAATCGCCTTCGGCCACAGCCTGCTCCTCGGCGACCAGCTCGGCGGCGAGCTCCCCATCCACCTCAGCGGACGAATCATCTGCCACGATCGAATCGGCCTCGGCGAGTTCCGCACTCTCCACGGACGCAGCGTCGTCGGCAACCTCGGCCGCTGCGACAACCGCCTCCACCGACTCGGCCTCAGCCTCAGCCGAATCACCCTCGGCGGCCAGTTCCTCGGCAACCGCCTCGTCAGCTTCAGCGTCGGCAGTCTCGGTCTCGGCGACAACCTCCTCCACCGACTCGACCTCGGCCGAATCAGTGTCGGCCACAGCTTCTTCGGTGACCTGATCTGCGTCGGCGGCAACCGGCGCCTCCTCCTCCGCAACCGCATCGAGCTCGGTTGCGGCGGCCTCGGCCGGCTCCTCACCGTCGGCAACCTCGGCTGCGACCGCCGCGGACTCGGCGGAATCGCTGTCCACCTCGGCCACCGGCTCCGAGGCGGCCGTCTCCTCGGCAACCTCCGGCTCGGCAGCTGACTCGGCAGCCTCGTCGGTAACCTCG
Organism: Nocardia sp. alder85J; assembly: GCF_020176955.2. Lineage (GTDB taxonomy): Bacteria > Actinomycetota > Actinomycetes > Mycobacteriales > Mycobacteriaceae > Nocardia. Next base: position 129,587 of record NZ_JAIUCZ020000015.1, on the reverse strand, counting down.
GCCTCGGACTCCGCGACCTCGTCGGCGGAGGTTTCGGCGGCAACCGCCTCAGCGGCCGAGATCGGCTCGGTGAGTTCGGCCTCCGTGACCACCGGCTCCTCGGCGACGGCCTGGTCGTCCGCCGCCTCGGAGGTGGCGTTGTCCGCAGCTTCCACCGGCTCCTCGGCGGAGGCTTCCCCGGCAACCGCCGACTCGTCCGCCGGACCTGCTTCGGGCTCCGAAACGATCTCCGTGGCAGTGGCTTCCACGGCTTCCGGCTCCTCGACATCGGCGGTCGCCTCGGCGACCTCCGACTCCGCCGGAGCAGCTGCCTCGACCCCAGCTACTTCGGGCTCGGCGACCACGGGGTCGCCGTCTGCCGCGACGGCATCCGCCTCGGCCGACGCCTCGTCGGCGACCGGCTCCGCGAACGCGCTCACGTCGATGTCGGCGTCCGCGACCGGCTCGGCATCGCCCTCATCAGCCGAATCGATCTCCAGCACCACATCTTCGATGGCGGCGTCGTCCTCCGACACCGCGCCCTCGGCCTCGTCGGCACCCGCTCCGACCAGCGCTTCCGCTTCCGCGGCGGTGGCGGATTCGGCTGCCTCGTCCGCGCTTTCCGCCGAATCAGCTTGCGGCACTTCGCTTTCGATCGTAGACTCGGCGTCGAAAGCTGCTGTTTCCAGATCCACCGGGTCCTCGTCCGTCTCCGTCTCGGCGGCAGTTGCTTCGGCGGTCGGCTGCTCGGCGGCCTCGTCCTCGGTCGTCGCGTTCTCGTCCGCGGCGATCAGCTCATCCTCGGCAACCGAGGATGCCGTTGCCTCGGCTGCCACATTCACAATGTCCTCCTCGTGTTCGGCGACGGCCTCGTCCGCGGCCACCGCACTCTCCGTATCTCCGTCCGATGACGGCTCGCCCTCGATCGACACCGCCTCGCCCACGCCCACGGGCGCGTCGGCCTCGGCGGCGGTGTCCGTCTCCTGCTCAGCTATCGGCTCCGCGAGCGCGGTAGCTGTCGTCGTCTCCTCGGCGGCGGTCGCGTCGTCGGTGATCGTCGCCCGGTCGCTGGGAGTTGTCATATTCGCCTGGCCTTTCGAAAAGCTGGGATCCATCCCCGGCTCGACACCCGGGGGACTACACTTTCGCACGTTATCGGGGTCATCGCCGCCCGAATCATGCGGTGCTGGTGTGTAATTCGGTGAAGGCCCGTGGACATCGACCGCGGGCCCCTCGCCCTGTTCACCGTCTGCCGGTTCGCCCTGATCGGCCGCCTCCGTTCGCGGCCCTCCGCGCAGGCGCTGCGCGGCCCATCCCGTGAGACCCCTCAACCCGAACCGACCGCCGAGTCTGCGCCTTCCCGACGAAAAATTTACTGCCACACCACATCCCAACGTCTCCAACCAGCCCGAACGTCGGTACTGTAGCGGTCCCGGACGAAGTCGGCGCGCCGAACCGCGAACCCTTCAGGCAGCCGTGACCAGGTCGAGATGCGGCGCGGCGCGGCGCCCGCCGGACCCGGCGCCGGACAGGTTCCGTACCGACCGGGCGGGCCACCCCCCGGCGGGCGGGCCGGGATCGCACCGGATGCCGTAATGCGTTGCTGCCGTGCTCAATTCGACCACCACGTGAGGTCCGAGACTACCGCGACAGAGATATCCGGAAGTTTGCCGGATCACAGAATAGCGGCGAACGATTCCCTCCCGAACGACCGTATCGCCGCCCTCGGCGAGCCTCCCTTTCGCCATCGGCTCGGGCGCGCCGCACAGCGCTCATTCACCCACCGCGAGAGCGCGTTCCGGACGGAAGCGAACGGCCGCCGACCCACTTCCGCGCCGAGCCGGCATCACATCGCCGGCCGGTATCGCACGGCCACCGGTCCCGCCGGGCGCGCAGCCCCGGCGGCCCGATCCGGATAATCCGCGGAGAACAACAGGACCTTCTCGCGCAACGCGTATTTCGGCGCCCGGACAATCCAGCGACCGAGTGGTGAACTCGACGAGCGCCCCCGGGTCGGATCCGGCGACGGCATCAGACCGTGACCGCCCGCAGATACCGGTGTCCCCATTCCTCGAAACCGGTGAGCGGGATTCCCAGCGCCCTGGCGTATTCCGGGCGGGCCGGTTGGCCCGCGACATTGATCCATTCATGGTTGGCGCCCATGGCCGGCATACCGGCGGCAAGCGCCTGCTGCTCGGTCATTTCCGGCGCGGACAGCGGAGTGCCCAGAACGCGGGAGAGGATTTCGGCGATCTGCGTCATCGACAGATATTCACTCGCCAGTTCCAATTCCACCCGATCGAACCGTTCCGGTGCGGCCACCGCCGCCGCGGCCGCCGCTCCGATGTCGTCGACCGCGACCAGGGCCAGCCGGGTCGCCGGCGCGATGATGCTCACCAGTCCACCCTCGATGCCGCGCGGGAACAGGAACGCCATCGACGGCAGGAAGTTCTCCATGAAGAAGCCCGGCTTCAGCAGCGTCCAGTGCGGGAAGCCGGCGGTGCGGACCCGATCCTGGATCGCCGTCTTGGCGCCGAGCGTGGGCTCCATCGCAGCCCACCGCCCCTCGGCCCAGCCGGGCACCTCGGCCTGCCGCCCCGCACCGGTGACGGAGGTGTGCACGAACTGCGGCACCCCGGCCGCGCGCGCACTCTCGATCAGGTTGATCCCCTGGGTGACCTCCCCGTCGAAGTCGAAACCCGTTGCGGTGAAAGCGGGCATCTGCACCGAGAACACCGCGCGGGCGCCCGTGGCGGCCCGGATCACCGAATGGCGATCCAGCAGATCACCGGTCACCAGTTCGGCGCCGAGCGCCGCGACGGACCGGGCGCGGGCACTGCCCGGATCGCGGACCAGGGCGCGGACGGGCACCCCCGCGGCGAGCAGGGCGCGCGCGGTGGCTCCCCCTTGCCGGCCGGTGGCGCCGGTGACCAGGACGGGTGCGGACATTGTGGACATGGACGGTCCTCCTCGGAATCCCGAACGCTAAGTGGCGGGGCCCGCCACTTAGTCAGCGCTACGATATGGCGGACCCCGCCACTTGGCAACCATGGAGGTGACGTGATGCCCGAGGGGCAGCGCGCGGACGCGCGCCGCAACTACGCGCGGATCCTCGCCGTGGCCGAAGCGGAGGTCGCCGCCCACGGCCCCGATGCCTCGCTGGAACAGATCGCGCGCCGCACCGGGGTCGGCTCGGCCACCGTGCGCCGGCACTTCCCCACTCGCCAGGCACTGTTGGAAGCGGTGTCGCACAAGCGAATCGACGATCTGCGGATTCGCGCGCAGCAGCTCACCGATACCACCGACAGCCGGAAAGCGTTGCTGGACTGGCTCAGTGAGGTCGTCACCTACTGCGTGTCGGCCCGAGGGCTGGCGGTAGCGCTGGCCTACGACACCGCCGGGGTCGACCCGACCCACGACAACGCTTGTGCGGCAACGCTGGAACTGGCGGGCGCCCCGCTGCTGGATCACGCCGTACGCGACGGCGCGGTGCCGCCGGGCGTGACCGTCGCCGATCTGATCACGCTCGCCGTCGGCATGGCGCTGGCCACCGAACACCGCGCGGACCCGGTGGCCGCGGCGCAGCGGCTGCTCCGGCTGACGGTGGCGGGGCTGAGCCCGCAGGACCGGGCCCGCCGGGCCGATCGGCCGGGAATGCGCGCGACGGACACCGCCCCGGGCTAGAGCGCTATTCTCTCCGGTGAGAAATGCCGTTTCACAGCGCGGAGGACAGCATGACCGAAGTTTCCGAGACCCGCATCGAAGCGTCGCGAGAGATCGCCGCGCCACCGGAGAAGGTGTTCGAGGTGCTGTGCGACCCGCGCGGGCACGTCACGATCGACAGCTCCGGCATGTTGCAGTCCGCCGACGGCGAGCCGGCGGAGAAGGCCGGCGACACCTTCGTCGTGCACATGGACCGGGAGTCGCTCGGTGACATGCCGCTCGGCAAGTACGACGTCACCGTCACCATCACCGAATTCGACCGGGACACCCACATCGAATGGACGGTCGGCGCGCAGACCATCCAGCTCGACCACCGCTACGGCTACCGGCTCACCCCTTCGGCCACCGGCACGCTGGTGACCTCGTACTGCGACTGGAGCCGCACCCCGGAGAAGTATCTCAGCGCGCTCACCTTCCCGGTGGTCCCCCAGTTCGCGCTGCGCGCGACACTCGGAATCCTCGCCCGTACCGTGGAGTGAGGTTTCGTTCCCGGACTCCGCGGCGACGCCGTCGTACCCTGTGTTGCCGAGCATCAGCTCGTCGATCGGACACGGGTTGCGAGAGCGAGGATTCGCGTGGACTGGGAAGCGTGGCAGCGCAGTTGGGATCGCCAGCAGGAGCTGTACATGCCCGACCGCGAAGAGCGGTTCCGGGTGATGCTGGAGGTCGTCGAGGCGGCAGCCGGTAAGGCGCCACGGGTGCTGGATCTGGCCTGCGGGACCGGCAGCATCAGTCGCCGGCTGTTCGCCCGGCTGCCACAGGCGCGGTCGGTGGCGGTGGATATGGATCCCACCCTGCTGGCGATCGCGAAGGGATCGTTCGACGGCGACTCCCGAATCGACTTCGTGAGCGCCGACCTCACCGCGGCCGGATGGGCGCGGCAGCTGCCGCCCGAACCCTTCGACGCGGTGCTGACCGCGACCGCCACCCACTGGATGCAACCGGCCGCGCTGGCCGGACTGTATGCCGAACTGCTGCGGCTGGTCCGGCCGGGCGGGGTGGTCGTCAACGCCGATCACATGCCCGATCCCGGCGCCCCCCGGCTCACCCGGCTCGACGAGATCATCCAGACCGATCATCAGCAACGCGCCCGCGCCACCGGCGCCCGGGACTGGGAACAGTGGTGGGCCGAGATCGGCGCCGAACCCGGCCTCGCGGCCGAATCCGCCGCCAGCCGTGCGATTTTCGATCAGCACGTGAAAGGCGTCGAGCAGACGGTGGATTGGCACCTCGACCGCTTGCGCGAGGCCGGATTCGCCGAGGCCGCAGTGGCGTGGCGGTCCATCACCGACGCGATGGTCGTCGCCGTCCGGTAGCTCCGCACCCGGACCGGATCGATCCCGGGCCGTCGCCGATCGGCGACGGCCCGCGCGGTCAGCGGGCGTACCGGATGAGCTGAGCCGCGCGCACCTCGGGAGTCTGGCCCTGCACCAGCAGGAACAGGGCCGAGCGCGCGTACAGCTGCGCGGTGTCGCCGGTGGCCAGGCCGCGGCCGGCGCGGGCGACGAGCAGCCCGCGGGTGAGGACGGCCAGGGCATCGTTCGCGGCGACCCGGGCGGCCAGGCGGTCGTCGAGCCGGTAGGGGCCGCCACCGTGCGCACGGGCCTCGTCGGACAGGTCGTAGGCCGTGGCCCGGATCTCCGCCACTCGTGGCCGCCAGACCTCCGCAATCCGTTGCGCGAGAGGCTGTTCCGTCTCCTCCAGTTCACGCAGCACCGTCTCGGCCAGGCCGAAGTGCTGTGCCCGCGCGTCGCTGGCGTTGCCCTGATCGAGGAACCGTGTCCGCTCCAGGCTCTCGGTGGCCAGCACGTCCTCGCCGGGGACGAAGACACCGTCGAGCCGGACTCGTGCGGTCCGGCTGCCCGCGACCGCACCGAGTTCGAGCGGGCCCGCACTGACCAGATGATCGCTGACCGGCACCAGCGCGGTGACGACGGTCTCGCCGGCCGGTTCCACCGCCGCGACGGTCAGCGCCGAATTGAGGCCCCACCCGCTGACCCACGACACCGTGCCGTCGAATATCCAGCCGCCGGCCGACTTTCGCGCCGCCACGTAGCGATCCGGGAACCGCCGGACGTCGCTGACGCCGGCGCCCAGCAGCAGTTCGCCGCGCAGAACCCGCTGTGCCAGTGGGGAAAGCGGGGTGCCCGCGGCGCGGGCGGCCAGGATCCGTTCGGACAGGGAGGCATGCTGCGCCCATACCAGCCAGGTGTTGAAGCAGGCCCCCGCGATGAGCTCGTGTACCCGCCGGTCCGCGTTGCGATCCAGTTCCGCGCCACCGAATTCCCGGCTCGACGTGTGGTTGAGCAGTCCGAGCGCCGCGAGTGCGGCGATGCCCTCGCGGGTGACACCGTCACGGTCGATCGCCGGCGCCGCGGGCCGCAGCACCGTCTCCGTGTATTCCCGCACCTTCGCGACGAACGGTTGATCGGCCGCGGCGGCCACCGCCGCGGCCGCACCTTCGGTCGTCTTCGCCACTGTCATGACAGCCCTTCCGCCGCACACCGGGAGCGCCGGCGCCGGACGGGCCACCGGTCTCCATGAGCTGAATTATCGGCCCGCGCCATCGCCGCACCCCGGCCGGGGTGGTCCGAGCGGACCGATGCGGTGCACCCGACGTGCACGGATCCGGTGCTGTTCCAATAAATTCCGCCGGATTCGAGGATCGCCGGAACCACCCCTCGTATCCGGATCCACACATTTCACTACGAGATTCCGGCGCCGGTCGTCAAGTATTGCTTCACAATTCGCGATGCGAAAAATACCGGATTCGCTCAGGGTGAGTTTTTTCGTAGGGCGGATACTCCGGCGGGGCTTACCTTTTCAGTCGAATCAATTCCTCGGGAGTGGCCGCACGGGCGAGAACCGGCGGCCGCTTCCGGCATGGAGAGGAAAGACCGTGAGTGGCAGACAAGGCGCCGGAGGCTGCGGGCATGAGCATTTCGGTTAGCAAACGTTCCATCAGGAGAATTTCCGTCCTGACCGCGCTACTGGTGGTGGTGCCCGCACTGCTGACAGGTTGCGGACTCGGGAAGAACAACGGCGTGGTGCTCTTCCGCTTCGCCAACTCCCCCACCGCACTGTCCCTGGTCCGCATGGCCGACGAATTGGGTTACTGGAACCATTCCGGGGTGCGTCCGCAATATGTCGGACCGGCCACGGCCGTACCCGCGCCGCAGCTGCTCGACGAGGGCAAGATCGATATCGCCACCGGCATGTTCAACGGCGATATCGACGGCAAGACCAAGAAGTTCAAATTCACCGCCATCGCGTCGAGCATGCTCGATCTGCCGGACGAGCCGCACATGGCCTACTTCACCAAGGCCGGCTCCGCGATCACCAAGACGAATCTGAAGGCGCTCGAGGGCAGGACGATCGGCGTCTCCGGCTTCAACAGCTGCGTCGACCTGGTGATCAAGCAGTACCTGAAGAAGAACGGCGTGGACCTCACCAAGGTCAAATTCCTCCAGCTCAAGGAGGAACTGATGCCGGCCGCGCTCGAGCGGGGCCAGATCGACCTCGGCGTCTTCCATCCGCCGCTGGTCGGCGTGCTGCTCAGCAAGCCGGACAAGTTCACCGAGGCGGTCACCTCCTACGAGGACTGGGGCCCGCTGGGCGGCCAGGCGCCCTACGTCGCGAGCAACGCGTGGCTCCAGAAGAATCCGGCCGCGGCACGGGCCTTCGTCGGCGTGATCGCGAAGACGGCCAACTGGGCCAACGCGCATCCCAAGGAGTCCGCGATCATCGCGGGCAAGACGACGGGCTATCCGGTGAACCAGACCACCAACTGGCACTACGCGCCGAACGCCCTGCTGGACAAGGCGAGTCTGCAACTGTGGTGGGATCTCACCACCGACGTGGGCAAACCGCTGCCGGGCTCGGACCAGCTGCGGCCGGAGGACATCGCGACCAACGCCTTCAATCCGTACGCGAAATCCGCGGATCTGCTGGACAGCCAGGAGCAGAACAGCCAGGTGCTGCCCGGCGAGCAGAACGGCGGGATCTTCAAGACGAATCTGGTGGATATCGCGGAGGCCGAGAAATGAGCGCGCCGGCCGAATGGAAAATCGAGGCGAAACAGGTCGCCAAACTCTATCCGAAGTCCGGCCGGCGGTCCGCCGGTGAGGCGACCGCCGTCCTGGACGGGTTCGACCTCCGGATCCGCAGCGGCGAATTCGTCTCGCTGCTCGGGCCCAGCGGCTGCGGGAAGTCGACCTTCCTCAACATTCTCGCGGGCCTGGATTCCTACAACGGCGGGGCCGTCTCCGTCGACGGCACCCGGGTGGTGGGCATCAACAAGAACGTCGGGGTGGTCTTCCAGGGATACGCGCTGTTCCCCTGGCTGACGGCGCAGAAGAATGTCGAGGTCGGCCTGCGGGTGCGCGGCGTCGGCAAGGCGGAGCGCCGGGAGCGGGCCGCGCAGGTCCTGCGGTCGGTCGGCCTGGCCGCCGCCGCGGATCGGCTGCCGCACCAGCTCTCCGGCGGTATGCGCCAGCGCGTGGCGATCGCGCGCGTGCTGGCCTACGAACCCGAGGTCCTGGTTTTCGACGAGCCGTTCGCGGCCCTCGACGCGCAGACCCGGGAATTCCTGCAAGGCGAATTGCTGCGCATCTGGGAATCGGGCGCCACCAAGAAGACGATCCTGTTCGTCACCCACTCGATCGACGAGGCGATCTTCCTCTCCGATCGGATCGCGGTGATGACCCGGGCCCCCGGCCGGGTGAAAGCCCTGATCGATGTCGAACTGCCGCGTCCGCGCGGTGACTCGGCCCGCAGTTCGGAAGATTTCGTGCACATCCGGCAGCGGGTTGCCCGAGTCCTGGAGGAGGAGGTGCACATTGGCAACGACGATCACTGAGCCGGTACGCGCGGCGGAACCGCGGCCCGAGGACGAGCGGATCACGCCGCCCAAGGTCCCGAATCCGTGGCTGGCGAAATTCGACAGATATCTCTACGGGCTCATCGGATTCGCCGTATTCCTGGTGCTCTGGTGGTGGGTGGTCGACAGCGGCTATGTCAGCGACATGTATCTGTCGACGCCACAGGACACCTTCCGCGCATTCATCGACGGGCTCGACGACGGCACTCTGCGATCGCAATTGTGGCCCAGCGCGCAGCGCGCGCTGATCGGCTTCGCGATCGCGCTGGTGGCCGGCATCACGGTGGGCATCCTGGTGGGATCGTTCCAGATATTCCAGAAGCTCGCCGAACCGGTGCTGCTGTTCTTCCGGAATCTGTCACTGCTGGCGCTGCTCCCGGTGTTCGTGTTGTTCTTCGGCATCGGTGAGGAGTCGAAGGTCGCGATCGTGGTGTGGGCCTGCTTCTGGCCGATCCTGCTCAATACCGTCGGCGCGGTCAGCGGAGTCGAGCGATTGCTGCTGAACGCGGCCCGCACCCTCGGCGCCGGGCGGCTGTACATCTTCGGCCGGGTGATCCTGCCCGCCGCGATTCCGGCGATCTTCCCCGGTATCCGGCTGGCCGCGGCGAATGCGTTCACCGCCCTGGTGGCGGCGGAGCTGGTCGGTGGTTCCGCGGGTATCGGCATCTACATCAACACCGCCGCGCTCCGCTACCAGACGCCGCAGATGTACGCGGGAATCGTCGCCCTGGGCCTGATCGGCATCCTGGTCAACGGGGTGCTGACGGTGGCCGAACGGCGACTGACCGCCTGGCAGCGCGGATTGACGAGCAGGTGAGGTGGCGGCTCGCCGCAGCCGCCGTGGCGATACTCCTCGCCACGGCCGGCTGCGGGTCGGACACGAAAGTGGTTCAGGACACGGCCGTGCCGAACGCGGGCGGGGGCGCGCTCGTGGTCTACGTGGACGCCGGTGACGATCGGACCATCCTGGAGTACGCGGTCCAGCATCTGCTGCCGGCCACGGTGCAGGTCCGGTTGGTCACGGCCGGCGCGGACAGCAATGCGAAACTCGCCGCCGGACAGGGCGATCTCGCCTACTTCCAGCACATTCCGGCGTTCGAGGCCGACCGGCAGCAGCACTCCTACAACGATCTGAGCATCGTCTCGAAGGTGAATGCCGTTCCTTACGGGCTCTATTCGTCGAAATGGCGGGACCTGAAGGACAACTCCAGCTGGGTCCACGTGGGGCTGGTGCAGGACCAGATCAGCGGCACCGGCCTGCCGCACGGTTCCCAGGTGGTGCTTCCGGCGACGCCGACCGGTTTCGCGCGGGGGCTCTATCTCTTGCAGAGCGCGGGTGTGGTGCGGCTGGATCGTCCGTTCGGCGGCACCACCGCCGGAGATCTGACCATCGGCCAGGGCAACGTGCTGGACTCGGCACGGCACCTGTCGCTGCTGGCCCTGAATCTCGACCAGGATCTGCGATCCATCTACGACAGCTACGACGCGGTGGTGCTCAGCCCGGAGCAGGCGGCGTCGATCGGCCTGCAACCGGCGAAGGACGCGCTCGCCCTCGAACCGGGGCCCGCGAACCCGTACGCGCACGTCCTGGTCGCACCGGCGCGGCTGGCCGGGGATGCGCGGGTGCTGGAGCTCACCCACGCGCTGGAGAGCCCGCAGTTGGCGCAGTTCGTGCGGACGACCTTCCACGGCGCCGACATCCCGGTCACCGCGGCCGACGCCAAATGACACCGGGTGCGAGACCCACGACCTGCGGAACAGGATGAACGAGAACAGCATTCACGAGCGGCGGCGGCCGTCCGCCACTGCGGCCCGTGCCCGCCCGCCCGTCGCGGGAGCGGCGCCGATCCGGCGGCGTGGTCGTGCCGGCCGTCCGTAGGTGGCGCTGGTGCCTGGTCGTCCTGCTCGCCGTGGCGGGTCCGGTATGGGCGGCCGGTGTCGCTTCGGCGCACGCGGTGCTGGTGTCGACCACACCGGACAACGGGACCCACGTGGACCGGCCGCCGAGCCGGTTGCAGTTGCAGCTCGCCGAACCGGTCACGCTGGTCCCCGGTTCGGCGCAGCTGATCGACAGCGGCGGAACACGATTCGAGCTCACGGCGGCCGCGCTCGACGACGGGCGGCGGCGGGTGGTGCTGACCCCAGCCCGGACACTGCCGGACGGGGCCTACCTGGCCACCGCCCGAGTGGTGTCGGCCGACACCCATGTGGTGTCGCTGTCGCTCCAGTTCACCGTGGGCGCCACCACCGCGCCGGGACGGTTCGCCACCACGGCCACGCCGGGAACCGAACGCTACCTGGACTATCCGAGCAAGGGGCTCACCTATCTCGGGCTGCTGCTGTCGGCGGGCCTGTGGGCGGCGGCGCGCTGGGCGTGGCCCGCGGCCGCGCGCACCGCGCGGTTCCGGACGGTGCACCGCATCGGATCCGGGGTGTTCCTGCTCGGATTCGCCTGTCGTTTCCTGGTTCTCGTGACTCAGCAGTCCGGACCGGCGGGGCTGTCGGCCGCGAGCGCGCGGACGGTGCTCGGCGCCCCGCACGGTATCGCGCTCGCGGTCGCGGTGGTCGTGGCGATCGTGGCCCCGGCGGTACCCGCACGGTACGGCCGGGCAGTGGCGGCAATCGCTGCGGCGCAGGCGATCACCGCGATCCTCGCGGTGACCCTGGACGGCCACGGCGGCTCGTTCCGGGGCGGGCCGTGGACCTTCACCGGCACGCTGCTGCACGTGTACGGCGTCACGGTCTGGCTCGGTGGCGTGGCGGTGATCGCGCTCGTGCCGCGCGGGGCGCCGCACCTGCGGCGCTGGCACGCGGTCGCCGTGGGGCACGTCGCCGCGGCGGTGACCGGCGGGGTGACGCTCGCGGTGGTGCAGGTGCGGCCACCGGCCGCGCTGGTGCACACGACCTACGGGCTGGTCCTCGTCGCCAAGGCCCTGCTCGCCGTGGCCGTCGCCGGGTTCGGCTACCTGAGTTATCGCTGGTTCCGCCGTATTTCACCGAGGGAGGGGCGACCGTGGACCCTGCTCCCGGAGGCCGGGCTCGCCGTGCTGGCGCTGGCCCTGACCTCGGTGCTGACCACGCTGGCGCCGGCGAAGGACGTCTACACCACCGATATCGCCACCGCGCTGGATTTCGGTCCCGCGCAACGCCTGCACATCGGCATCGACTCGATCCGGCACGGTCCGCAACAGCTCACCCTCACCTACGTTCCCGCGAGCACGGTTGCGGCACGGCCGGATTCCGCGACGGTGAGTGTGGACCTGTCGTCGGTGTCGGCGAATGTCGCGCGACTTCCGGTGGCGCTGACCCCGCCGGTGCCACGCGACGGCGCGCTGGTGTGGCGCAGCGACCGGCTGATCGTCCCGGCGGCCGGGCAGTGGCGGGTCACCGTCCGGTTCGACGACGGGCAGGGGCCGAGGCTGGCCTCGTTCTTCTACAAGGTGTTGTGAGCCGGGGAACGGTTTACGCGGACCGGGAACCACCCGGTGACCGGTATCTCGAACGAAATGGATTGTGCTGTGGTGCAAGAGAATACAGCTGTCGACGAATACGCCGCCCGGGTGCTGCGGCACTTCGGCCCCGACCCGGCGAACTGGGTCCGGCCGGGCGCGACGGATCACGACGTCGTGGTGGTGGGTGCGGGCCAGGCCGGGCTCGGCATCGGATTCGCGTTGCGACGCGCGGGCATCGGCCGGGTGGCCGTCGTCGACGCCGCGCCGCCGGGCCGCACCGGAGCGTGGACCACGATCGCGCGGATGACCGAGCTGCGGACCCCGAAGAACTGGCCCGAGCCCGAATTCGGTTTCCCCGAACTGGGATTCCAGGCGTGGTACGAGGCGGTCCACGGCGAGCGGGCCTACGCCGACCTGCCGCGCGTCCCGCGCCTGGAGTGGGCCGCCTATCTGGAATGGATCCAACGCCACCTCCGGGTGCCGGTCCGGCACCACACGCGCCTGACCGACATCACCCCGGCCAGCGGCCGCCTGGACCTGACCTTCACCGTCACGCGCCCGGACGGCGCCGAGTCCACGGTCCGGGAGTCCACCCGGAAACTGGTGCTGGCCAACGGCGTCGAAGGCACCGGCGGCCCGAACCTGCCGGCCGAACTCGACGGCCTGCCCCCGGCGCTGCTCGCGCACACCGGCCGGCCCCTCGACTACGCCGCGCTGTCCGGCCGGACGGTCGCCGTGATCGGCGCCGCCGCTTCGGCTTTCGACGCGGCCGCCGCGGCGCTGGAGGCCGGTGCGGCGGCGGTCCACCTGTTCGCCCGGCGGTACGACCTGATCGTGCAGGGGCCCGGCGGCTTCGGCGGCCCCGGCATCGGCGCTCGGAACAACTACCACCGCCGCGGCGACGCCGCCCGCTGGCGGCAGAAGGTGCTCGCCGCCCGCGCCGGTCGCAGCGTCCCGCTGCACTCGGTCACCCGGGCCACCGCCTTCGACGGCTTCCACATCCACCTCAACGCGCCCCTGCGGACGGCGCGAGCCGAGGACGGCCGCGTGGTGCTCGAGGCGGCCGACGGCACGCACGTGGTCGATTTCGTCATCGCCGGAACCGGATACCAGTACGACCCGCGCACCCGCGCCGAACTGCGCTCGATCGCGGACGATATCGCGCTGTGGGCCGACCGGTTCCGGCCCGACGGCGATCTCACCGACGCCGCCCTGGCCCGAACCCCGTACCTCGGCAACGGCTTCCAGCTCCTGGAGAAACATCCGGGGCAGGCGCCGTGGGTCGGCCGGATCCACGTGTTCTCCGCGGCGGCGCATCTCAGCTTCGGCTACCCGATCGGCGACGCCCAGAGCCTCGCCCACGCCATTCCCCGCCTGACCGACGCGGTGGGCCGTGATCTCTATTTCGAGGACCAGGACACCCCCGCGGCCGCCACCTCGCCATCACACGAATCCCCGTCGCTGCGAGCACATTACGCCCACGCGATCTGGTCACCCGCGCGGCCGCAACCGGCCCGGTGACCGGCGGTTCAGCGCGCGGCCGCTGGTCGGGAGACGCTGCCGAAACGCTCGTGGTCGGCGAGTATCTCGCCGACCCGGGCCTCGGCCGCCGCCTGGCCGGCGGGATCGTCGCCGGCCAGGCTCAGCAGCGCCTTCCACAGGGCCCAGCCGCGGGCCCGTGCCCAGGTCGCGTCGTCGGCGCCGACGGTGCGACGGAAGGCTTCCCGGCCGGGACCGGACAGCATCGTCCAGGCCAGGGTGAGGTCGCAGGCCGGGTCGCCGATGCCGCAGAGGCCGAAATCGATGACCGCCGTGAGCTTTCCGCCGTCGACCAGCAGGTTGTCCGCGGCCAGGTCGCCATGGAACCACACCGGGGTGCCCGGCCGGGCGGCGGCGGCCAGGGCCCGCTCCCAGACGACGGTGGCGGCGGCGGTGTCGATCCGGTCGCCGAGCCGGTCCAGGTGCCGCCGGGTCTGCTGGTCGTAGCGGACCGGGGACGCGCCGCGATGGAAGCTGTGATCACCGGCCGCCGGAGCGCCCGCGGTATCGCAGCCCTGGAGCGCGCGCAGGAATTCCGCCACCGCGGCCGCGAATTCGACCGGGTCGTCGATGGTGGCCCGGTCGGCGGTCTCACCGGGCAGCCACTTGCGCACCGACCAGGGGTACGGGTAGCCGAAGCCGGGCTTCCCGACCGCCAGCACGGTGGGGATCGCCACCGGCAACGCGGGTGCCAGCCACGGTAACCACCGGTTCTCCTTGCGCACGGCCGGAGCGTATTCGGCGGCGCTCGGCAGCCGCACGGCCATGTCGTCGCCGAGCCGGAAGGTGCGATTGTCCCAGCCGTCGCGTTCCACCGGAGTGACCGGCAGCCGGCCCCAGTGCGGGAACTGCACCGCGACAAGGCGTTCGACCAGCTCCACGCGGATCCCGTCACCTCGAGTCATCGGATCACCCTGCCTCTCGTCGTTCCATCGTCATCTCCGGGCATCCGACAACGGTACGGTTCGGTCCGCGTCACCGCGATTCGCGACGGTGATTAACGGTTTGCTGCCCCGTCACCGATATGTGGGGCAGCGGTCACCGAGATCGCTTGCCGGAGCCGATCTCCGGAGACCGACGATTCCGAGATGAGGACGACATGTCGATGTTTCGCGCAACCCAGTACCTGATCGCCGCCGCGGCGATCACCCTGTCGGCCCTGGTCGCCGGTCCTGCCCTGGCCGACACCGGATCCCACGAAGTGGTGTACGAGATCTGGGCGGAATCGGCCGCCCAGGCGACGACGATCAACTACTACGAGGACGGCAACAAGCCGGAATCCCCCGCCAACGTACCGCTGCCGTGGAAGGTCACGGTGCACAATTCGGCCAGCGACCCGATCTACGCTCTCTCCGCGGAGAACTCCGATCTGGGCGCACTGTCCTGCCGCATCACCATCGACGGTGTCGTGCGCGACGAACAGACCACCCGCGGTATGCATTCCTCCGTCGGCTGCACCGCCGCGAGCTGATCCCACCGGCCCTCGGGGACCTCTCGCCCCGGGGGCAGGCGCGCGCGGTCAGGACACCACACCGCCGCCGGTGCGCAGCTTCTCGGCGCACACCCGCGCCGCTTCCGGATCGGTGCCGGTTCGGCCGGTCCTTGCGCCGGCCCGGCAACGGCGATCGCCTGCACGGGTGACGCGGATCCGGACCGGGGAGCCTCAGCCGGGCAACTCGCTGCGCGCGGGCTCGGCGCCACCCAGCGACCACGCCGCGTGCAGCCGGGCGTAACGGCCGTCGCGGGCCAGCAGGTCCGAGTGGGCGCCGTCCTCGACCACCCGCCCATCGTGGAAGACCAGGATCCGGTCGGCGATCTCGGCGGTGTGCAGCCGGTGCGCGATGGTGACGGTGGTGCGGCCGGCGGTGATGCGCAGCAGGGCGCGTTGCAGCCGCACATCGGTGGCCGCGTCCACGCCGCTGGTCGCCTCGTCGAGGACGAGCAGGTCCGGATCGGTGAGGGCGGTGCGGGCCAGGGCCACCAGTTGCCGCTCCCCCGCCGACAGCGCCTCACCCCGCCGGCCCACCGGCGTGCGCAGCCCGGCGGGCAGGCCGTCGATCCACTCGGTGAGTTCCAGTCGTTCGAGGACCTCCCGCACCGCCCCGGGCGACGCGTCCGCGCGGCCCAGCGCGATGTTCTCCTCGATGCTGCGGTCGAACAGGAACGCGTCCTGCGGCACGATCGCCACCCGCCGGGCGAGCGCGTCGTCACCGAGTTCGGCGGTGCCGGCACCCCACACCGTGATCCGGCCCCGGTCCGGGATCAGTTGCCGGGTGATCAGTTTCGCGAAAGTGCTCTTACCGCAGCCGGTCTCACCGACGACGGCGACGTGCTGACCGGCCGGGATCCGCAGGTCGACCGGGCCGAGCACGGATCTGCCCGGCACATAGCCGAATTCGACCCCGGACAGCTCCACCGGAGCGGCGCCGGCGGCCAGGGTGACCTCCCCGATCGGGCGGCTGTGCTCCGGCAGGTCGAGAACCACTGCGACACGGCGTAATCCGGCCTCCGCGTTGCGGGCGTCGGCGAGGCTGGTGACGGCGAACTGCATCGGGCGGACGAAGAAGATGACCAGGAACAGGAAGGCGACGATGCCCCCGGCACTGGCGTGCAACCAGCCGATACCCGCCGCGGTCCCGGCGACCACCACCGCGGTGGTGATCAGGCCGCTGGCCACCTCGCCGATGGTCACGTTGAACCCGACCGCCCACAGGGTGCGGCGCTGCGCGGCCAGCACCGCCTCGATGCGATCGCCGGTCTGCGCACGCATGCGCTCCTCGATGCCGTATCCGCGGACGGTGTCGATTCCGGTGAGCAGTTCCAGCAGGCTCGTGTACAACTCGCCGTTGCGGCGGCGGGTGATGTCGTAGCGGCCCGCCACCACCCGCTGCAACCGGCGCCCGGCGATCGGGACGCCGACGCCGACGATCAGCACCAGCACCGCCAGCGGCGGCGAGTAGACCGTCATGACGATCAGCGCCAGCGCCATCTGGCAGATGTTCTGCACCAGGGTGACGCCGCCGGACTGCGCGTAGCGGGTGACCATGTCGAGATCGTTGGTGACGCGCGCGACGAGATCGCCGCCGGGCGCGATCACCGGATCGGCCGGGCTGCGGCGCATGATCCGGGTGAACGCGGCGATCCGCAGGTGCAGCAGCGCGCGCTCGACCAAGCCGATGACGAGCCGGTTCACCAGCGACGAGCACACCATCGCGACCAGGATCGCGGTCGTGCCCACAGCGACCGCGCCGGTCACGATCCGAGTGCGGCCGGCGGAATCGACGTGGGCGAGCAGGGCGTGGTCGAGGGCGTACTGGATGGTGACCGGAATGACGATCCGGCCGCCTCCGGCCGCCACCACCAGGACCACGGCGATCAGCAGCGCGCCGCGCGGCACCGGCGCGATGCGCGCTATCCGCCGTACCAGCGAGACGGTGCCGTGGGGACGGGCGTCGGCGCTCACCGCGCACAGTCCGCGGTGTCGTAGGCCCCCAGCAGATCTCGATAGCCGGACACGGTCCGGGCCAGCTCGTCGTGCGGTCCGTGGGCGACGATCCGGCCCGCCTCCAGATAGACGACGGTGTCCGCCAGCCCGACCGTCGCGGCCCGATGACCGACGAGCACCACCGTGGTGCGGCGATCCGCACCGGCGTAGCGACATCGCAGCCGATCGATCACGATCCGCTCGACCACCGGATCGAGCGCGGAGGTCGCATCGTCGAGCAGCAGCAGTCGCGGCGCGCGGAACACCGCGCGCGCCAACGCGATCCGCTGGCGCTGCCCGCCGGACAACTGGACCGTCTCGGAGAGCACGGTGTCCGGGCCGTCCGGGAGCGCGGCGACGAACTCGTCGGCGGCGGCCACGTACAGCGCCGCCCGGACCGCGTCGTCGGTGGCGGCGGCGCCGAGGGTCACGTTGGCGCGCACGCTGCCGGTGAACAGGAAGGCACTCTGGGTGACCAGCGCGATATCGCGGCGCAGCGCCCCGGGTGCGAGGCGGCGGGTGTCGGTCCCGTCGAGCAGCACCGTGCCCCGTCCGGCCTCCAGCAGATGCGCCACGACGGTCAGCAGGGTGGACTTGCCCGAACCGGTCGGACCCACGACGGCGACGATCCCGCCCGGTGGGATCCGCAACGCGATGTCGCGCACCACCGCCGCAGCGCCGTAACCGAATTCGACCTCGGCCAGTTCGACCGCCGCGCCCGGCCCGCCGCCGGGTGGATCGCACCGGCCGTGCCGGGGCGCCTCGGTCTCGGCCGCGGTCTCCCGCACGCGGCGGTGCCCGGCGACCCCGGTCGGCAGCGCGCCGAGGAAGCGGGCGATCACGTTCAGCGGAATCGCGGTGGTGATCAGCAGGTAGACGACCTCCACCAGGACACCGACCTCGAGCCGGCCGGCCTCGACGCGGGCGACCCCGACGGCGAGGATCACCAGCGCGGCCAGCGGCGGCAGCAGTTCGATCGCGGGATCGAAGATCGCGCTCGCGCCGCCGACGCGGATGTTGGCGGCGCGCAACGCGTCCGCCGCCGTCCGGAACAGGGCGATCTCCCGATCGGCGATGCCCAGGGTGGTGATGACCTGACGGCCCTCGATCGCCTCGTGGGCCAGTGCGCCGAGTTCCGCGCGGCGCCGCTGCGCGCGTTGCGCGCGCGGGGTCAGTACCCGCTGGTAGACCAGATTCGCGGCGAACACCAGGGGCACGACGACGACCGCGACGACCGCGAGCCAGCCGTCCGCGGCGACGATGTCGATCATCACCAGGATCAACATGCCGGTCATGCCCACGGCGAACGGGAAGTGCTGCATAGGATCCCAGGTCATCTCGGTGTCGGAGACCGCGTGCGACACCAGATGACCGGCCCGGCGCCGCCGATGCCAGCCCACTCCGAGCCGGAGATAGTGCGCGACAACGGCTTTGCGCGCCACCGCGACGGAACCGTACTGCACCAGCCCGGTGGCGACGGTCCGGCCGACGATGGTCGCGACCCGGATCAGCGACACGCCGAGGACATAGGCGGCGCCGAGACCGCCGGCGGCCCAGGAGAACCGGCCCTGGGCGAAACCGGCGACCACCACGTGCTGGGTGCACCAGCCGATCGCCTTGGCGCCCAGCACCATACAACCGCCGTTGATCAACGCGCAGCCGAGCGCGATCAGCGCCGGCCACGGATGACGCCGACACCCCGCCGCCATGATCGCGAGCCCGCCCCGCAGTGCGGAGCCGTCGCGATCGGCAGCCGTATCGGCCGGGAGACCAACGCCGGCCACCGCACCTCCTCACCTGACAACCCGTCCACTGTGCTCGGTCCGGTTAGCCGAGGCAACGAAATCGATCGCCGTGATCGGAACTCCGCTCGGTCCGATCGTGAAGTTCAGGTTTACGAAATCTCGCCGAATAAAACATTGTTCGGCTCCCGCCGGACTCGCATGCTGAGCGAATCAGCGCGCCCGGTCGTCCGCGGACGAGGAATGGAGAGCACCGTGCCACCCATCGAGACCATCACTGCCACAACGGACCTCGCCCCGGCGGCGGCCGTCGGCGACGCGGAACTGCTCGCGCGGTTCCGTCCCCTCTTCGACGACATCGCCGCGGGCGCGGTCGAGCGGGAGGCGGGCCGGCGGCTGCCGATCGAGGAGATCCGGCGGCTGCGCGCGGCCGGATTCGGCGCCCTGCGGGTGCCGCGGGAACTCGGCGGGTCCGGCGTCTCGCTGCGGCAGCTGTTCCTGTTGCTCACCGAACTCGGCGCCGCCGATTCGAATCTGGTGCAGGCCCTGCGGGTGCACTACCGCTTCACCGAGGAGCGACTGGCCGAGCGGGACACCGAACGGGGCCGGGAATGGTTGCGGCGCATCGGATCCGGCGTCCTGGTCGGCAATGCCAGCAGCGAGCGCTCCGGGAACGTGCGCGGCCGCACCAACACCACCCTGACGCCCGACGGCGATCGGCTGGTGCTCAACGGGACCAAGTACTACAGCACCGGCAGCCTCTACTCCGACTACATCTCGGTGGCGGTCACCGGTGACGACGGCGGCCGGGTGACGGCGCTGGTCCGCAACGACACCCCCGGCATCGAATTGTTCGACGACTATTCGGGTTTCGGCCAGTACGCCAGCGCCAGCGGCACCACCGTCTTCACCGATGCCGCGGTGGATCCGGACAACGTGATCACCCAGCAATTCCGCATCGCCGGTCAGCAGGCGGTGTTGCAACTGACCCATCTGGCGACACTGGCGGGGATCGCCCGCCGCGCGGTGGACGACATCGCGGAATTCGTGCGCCGCCGGCGCCGCTCCTACGGCCACTCCACCGCCGATCTGCCCCGGGACGAGGCGCTGGTGCAGCAGGTGATCGGCAAGGCCGACGCCACCGCGCACGCCGCCCGCGACATCGTGCTGAGCGTGGCCGCCCGCCTGGACCGGGTGGTGGACGACCGCCGGGCGTACGCGTTGCTACCCGAGGAGGACCGGACTGCGGAGGCGGACAACGCGATTCGCGATCTGGAGGTCGCCGCGGAACTCGACGTGTACCGGGCGCAGTCGATCGTGATCGAGCTGGTGTTGCGCACCACGACGGAGATCTTCGAGGTCGGCGGGGCGTCGGCGCTGGACGCGAGCCTGCGGCTGGACCGGCACTGGCGCAATGCCCGCACCCTCTCCTCCCACAATCCGCTCATCTACCGGCAGCGGCAGATCGGCGACCACCTGCTCAACGGCACGGTGCCGAACAACATCCCGTCGGTCGGCGAGGCCCCGGGGCTCGCCGCCGATCCGGCCGGGGAGGCGTGACCATGACCCGGCCGCGGCTGTTGCTCAACGCCTTCACGATGGACACCGTCACGCACGTCTCGGACGGCTCCTGGCGCCGGGACGACACCCGGCAGACGGACGCGGGGGTGGACGGGATCAACCTCCAATACCTGGTCACGCCGGGCAGTTTCGCGGATTTCGCCGACCATGTGGTGCCGGAGTTGCGGCGGCGAGGGCCGGCACAGCACGAGTACGCGCCGGGGACGTTGCGGCACAAGCGTTCTGGGGCTGGTGACATGCTGCCGGAGTCGCATCCGGGGCGGAGGTGGCACGGGGCGTTCACTTCGGTCTCGGCCGAGGCCGCGGGGGTGAGGTGGGAAGAGAACTCGAGGGTGCCGGGCCTGCGAGTCGGTGACCGCGAACCGGGGTGAGCCGGGTGGCGAGCCTGCGTTGTGGTGACACAGGTCCGAAGGCGAGGTGGGCAACGAACTTGGGATGTCTGGTGACCGGGATCCGGGGCGAGCCGGGTGCGAGGTCTGTGCGGTGGTGGCTGGGGTGTGTTGGTGGATCGGGGCGGACGACCGGCGTATCGGACGCCGGGGTTCTAGGCTGTGGGCGGCAGGTGTTTCCAGGTGGCGGGAGGTGGGGTGACCGTGCGTGGTACCTGGGCGGGGTGTGCTTCCGGTGTGACTGTGCAAGGGACCGGCTGATGGAGTGGTCGAATCTGCTGGCTCGGATCGTGGCGTGGTTGCGGGCGGGGTATCCGCACGGGGCGCCGGATCGGGACTATTTCCCGCTCTTGGCGGTGCTCGGGCGGCGGCTGTCCGACGACGAGGTGGACGCGGTGGTCGGTGAGCTCGTCGCGCAGGGCAAACTGCCCGCGACCCGGATCGACGCGGGGGTGGCGATCGCCCGGCTCACCCTCGAACTGCCCCGGGAATCCGATCTTGCGCGGGTCCGTGAACGGCTGCTGGTCACCGGGCGGTCCGTCGATCGCGGCTGGCTCGCGGCCGTGCCGTCGCGACCCGCCGTGGCCGGTGGGCCTGTCGCAACAGCGCCGAATGGGTTTGAATGGGGTGTGCGGACCCAGTACCACGAGAATTTGCAGCAACTCGCCGGATCGCTGCATGCGATGTGCCTGCGCGACCGCGACATCGTGGCGGCCGCGACCGAGGCCCTGCTGAGCAACGATCTACCGGCCGCGGAGGCCGCCATCGATCTCGGCCACGAGGTCGAGGTCATGCAGCAGGACGCCGAGCGGGAGGCCATGCGGTTGCTGACCTTGCAGTCGCCCGTCGCCGGGGAGTTGCGGCAGGTGGTCACCGCGGTCCAGCTGACCGGCAATATGAAACGGATGGCCGCGCTCGCCACTCATATCGCCGCCGCGGCGCGCCGCCGGCATCCCGAACCGGTCGTCCCCGGCCCGGCCCATGCGGTGATCGCGGGAATGGGCGCCGCGGCGGTCGCGATCGCCGACAGTGCCGCCGCGGTGCTGGAGTCCGGTGATCCCGAGGCCGCTGCCGCGCTCGACCGGCAGGACGACACGATGGACCAGTTGCACGAGCAACTGCTCGCCATCGTCCTGGCTCCGGACTGGTCCGGCGGCATCACCTCCGCCGTCGACCTGACCCTGCTGGGCCGCTACTACGAGCGTTTCGCCGACAACGCCGTCGAGGTCGGGCGGCGCACCATCTTCCTCACCACCGGCGAGACCGCCGACGCTTGGGTTTCCGGCATGGGCGCGGAAACCACCGACGCGGACACGGACACCGCGGACACCGGCGAATAATCGACCGTTCGCACGCATCCGGGAACTCTTGCTGCCGTCAGCACGCCGCCGTCTCGTCGACATCGAGTCGGCCTCCTGCTGACGGTCAGCGTTTTCTGCGGCGGGGCGCGGCCGCCGGGGCCTCGGCGGCGGCCCGGTGTTCCCGGATCCTCACTCGGGGAAGCCTCGGTCTCCCGCCAGGTGGCCGCGTCGTTCCGGGACGCCTGGCAGAGGGCGGTCGTTCATCGCGACCTGGCCGCCACACCCGTGCCGCATCTGAGTGCCGCGGCCATCTCCGCCCGCACCACCGAACCCGCCGGCCGCACCCCGGAACAGGCCGCTGCCGCCGCGCTCGAGGAGGAGCTGATCGGCGAATTCCTCGGTGCGAGCGCGTACCTGTTCACCGTACCGATGTACAACCTGACCATGCCGTCGGTGTTCAAGGCGTGGCTGGACCAGATCATGGTCGTCGGCCGCACCCTCGACCCCGCCGGCACCCCGCCGGCC
Organism: Nocardia sp. alder85J; assembly: GCF_020176955.2. Lineage (GTDB taxonomy): Bacteria > Actinomycetota > Actinomycetes > Mycobacteriales > Mycobacteriaceae > Nocardia. The sequence continues at coordinate 106,993 of NZ_JAIUCZ020000015.1, read as the reverse complement.
ACCGGCCGCCCGGCCGTGGTGATCTCCGCCCGCGGCGGCGGCTACGGTCCCGGCACCCCAGGCACGGCATGGACCACCTGGTTCCCACGCTGGAAACCGTACTGGGCCCCGCCGTTCTCGGCCTGGACGTGACCACCCTGACCCCCGAACTGACCATGGCTCCGCACGTCCCGGAATTCGCCGCACTGCTGCCGCTGCACGAGGCGTCCCTGGTCGAATCCCACACCCGCGCACGCCAACTCGCCACGAGTATCGGCACGCTCGCCGCGGCCTGAGACGGCTCCTGGCCGGGGAGTTCCTCGGCGCCGCGCCAGAATTCGGCCGTCCACCTGTACCTGATGGCCCAGCCCGCCGGCCTGCCCGAGGAGCTGATCGGCCACAGCGCCGACGCGTTCTTCGGCCACTTCCTCGACATCTGGTCGGTCCGGCCGACGTGCGAGCGGACTGCCGGAACGCCGTACCGTCGATCGTCGCCGACTACCGGGCGACGGCGACGATCGACATCGAACACGATCGGGCCGACCTCGCGGCCGGCCACCGGCTCACCCTGCCGGTCACTGTCCTCCAGCAGGACTGGGGCAGTGTGCTCGGCTTCGACGCCGCCGCGGTGTGGCGGCCCTGGGTCGCGGACCTGCACCATGTCACCACGCGCGCAGGACATTTCATGGCCGAGGAGGCCCCGGCCGACACCGCCGCGATGCTCGCGGAGCTGCTGCGCCGGTGATCGTCACCGCCGCGCGGTGTCGTTGTCACCAGGTGGGTACATAGCCGCCGTCGATACGGAATTCGGCGCCGGTGATGTTGCCGCCCAGGTCGCGGGCGAGGGTCAGGACCAGGGCGGCGACCTCCTCGGGGGTGGAGAACCGGCCGGTGACCATGGCGGCGGAGGCACCCGCGGCGACCTCCTCGGGGGTGCTGCCGGTCGTGCGGCCGACCGTCGCCGCCACCCCGTCGGCGGCCAGCCACAGGTCGGTCGCCACCGGGCCGGGGCTCACGATGTTCGCCCGGATCCCTTGCGGGCCGTACTCTTTCGAGACCGCCTTGGTGAACGCGGTCACCGCCGCCTTGGCGGCGCTGTAGTCGACCACCAGCGGCTCGGGCAGGCTCGCGTTGACCGATCCGATGGTGACGATGCTGCCGCCGCCGGTGGCGAGCATGGCGGGCAGCACGGCGCGGGTGGTCCGGACCGCGGCGAGCAGGTTGAGCTCCAGCGTGGTCTGCCACTGCTCGTCGGTCACCGCGAGGAATCCCGCGGTGCGCGGCGGGGCGCCACCGACGTTGTTGACCAGGATGTCGATGCGCTCACCGGCGGCCGCCACCAGTTCGGCCGGTGCGGCCGGATCCGTCAGATCGGTGGTGACACAACGGACTCGACCGGCGGCGATCACCTCGTCGAGTTCGGGCCCGAATTTCCGGGCCCCGGCGATGACGAAGGCGCCGTCGGCGGCCAGTGCGCGGACGACCGCCAGGCCGATACCGCGGCTGGCACCGGTGACCACGGCGATGCGGCCGTGCAGATCGGTTCCCATGGGTGTGCTCCTCTCGGGTGGGTGTGGATCAGGCCGCCCGGACACTGTCGGGCAGGTAGCCGATCTGCTTCAGCAGGCCGAATTGATCCTGGAGAGTGCGGATTTCGACGACCAGATCACCGTCGAAGCGCCACAGCGCCAGATCGGAGATGGTGACCCGGCGGCCGGTGGGCTCGACACCGCCGTAGGCACCGGTGTGGGTGCCGGACCACATCAGGTGGATCGCCACCGTGTCGTCGGCCGCGACGAGCCGCTCCACGGAGGTCGTCAGATCGGGAAAGCCGATCAGCCGCTCACGGATTCGCGTTTTCGGCCCCTCGATGCCGACGGGTACCCCGTTGGTGACCAGGTCGGTGCTGAAGAGGGTGTCGGCGAGATCGATGTCGACGGTCCAGCCTTCGGTGAACCACCGGTAGGCGAGGACGAGGCGTTTCTGGTCGGCGTCGGACATGTGCGGTTCCTCGGATGCCTGGGCGGGCGAGGTGGGCGACGGTGGCCACCCCGCCGGCGTTCGGGGTCGACGGGTTCAGAAGCCTTGTTCGGCAAGCCAGTGCAGGCAGGCGTCGGCGACCTCGGACCAGCCGTTGTCGATGGTGAGCGAATGCCCGCGGTCGGGGAATTCGATCAGGTCGGTCGGGGCGTCGGTGTGCCGGTACTGCTTCAGCGTCGCCTTGGTGATCACCTCGGGCACGGTGTGGTCCTGGCCACCGGCGATCAGCAGCAGCGGCGCCCCGGTGTCGCGGTCGGTGTTCACCTTCGCCGGTGAGTGCAGCGAGAAATTCGCCGCGGCCGCCTCGAACAGCGGCCGTCCGGGCGCGGGAATCGCGAACCGCGCGAACAGTTCCTTGGATTCCAGCTCGGGGACCGCGTTGCCGAACGCGTAGCGGAACTGGTCCTCGGTCAGCTCCACCGCCCGGTGGATGTTCGCGGGATTGCGGAACACCGGCAGCGTCGCGTGCAGCGACGACAGCGGCAGCGGCAGTACCCCTTTGATCTGCGCGGCGTCGATGCCGATCGCCGCCGCGGCGGTGCCCTCGCCGAGCAGCTTCTGCGCGATCATGCCGCCGAAGGAGTGCCCGATGACGATCGGCGCTTCGGGCAGGCCCGCGATGATCTCGGTGTAGTGCGCGTCCACGGCGTCGATGCCCTTGTCCGCAATGGCCTCCGGGTTGTCGCGGCTCTCCGCGACGGTGGCGGCCACGCCGGGCCAGCCCGGGGCGACGGCGGCGTAGCCGTGGGCGGCGAACCGCTCCACCCACGGCTGCCAGGAATCGGGGTGCAGCCACAGTCCGTGGATGAATACCACCGGGCGCTTGCTGTCGGTCATTGTCGTCTCTCTTCTCGAATTCGGCGGGTTTGCTTCATCATCGCCAGCCGGTCGGCCCGGCTTCTTCAGTCGATCGACTGACGATCGTGATCCGGTCGGCTGTCAGGGGCGGTCGGCGGCGACCGCGTCGAGCACGATCTGCACGACGGCGTCCGGATGCGACACCATCACCGCGTGCGACGAGTGCACCCGTTCCACCCGGGCGCCGGCGCGCTCGGCCATGTATTCCTGCCCGGCCGGGGGAATCGCCTTGTCGTCCAGAGTGATCAGGTCCCGGCTGGGCACGGTTCGCCAGGCCGGCGGGCCGGACGGGTCCAACTGCGCGGACAGCGCCAGCGGATGCTGGGTGGCGGCCATGTCCCGCTGCCGGTCGGCGGGCACGTCCGCGGCGAACACGGCGGCGAAATCCTCGGACTTGATGTAGACGTCGGCGTCGAGCGCGTCGGTGCGCGGGTGGACGTCGATGGTCGCCGGGCCCAGCAGGGCACCGGGGAACCGGATCGGATCGACTGCGGTGGTGATGCTTTCACCCTCGTCCGGCACGAAGGCGCCGACGTACACCAGTGCCTGCACATTCGGCACCCCACGGGCGGCATTGGTGATCACCGCGCCGCCGTAGGAGTGCCCGACCAGCACGATCGGCCCGGGTATCGCCCGCAGGGCGGCCCGTACGGCATCGGCGTCGCTCGCCACGCCGCGCAGCGGATCATCCACCGCCACAGCGGAATAGCCGCGCTGCCGCAGGCCGGCGATCACCGCGTCCCAGCCGCTGGAGTCGGCGAAGGCGCCGTGCACGAACACGATCGTCGGCGCGGGCCCCGCCGCGGCACCGGCCACGGTCTGCGGCAGTACCGGTGACAGCGCGATCGCCGCCGCGAGAACCGTTGTACGCCAGCCAAATCCGATACCCATAGCACTTCGCCCTTCGGTCTTCGACGCCGCCGGTCGCGATGTCGTATCCGACGGTAGGCAGTGCGGTACGAGCCGGGCTTCGGTCAGATGGCCGAAGCCCCGACCGCCGTCGGCGACCTGAGGTGACGGACATGTTCGCTACGTCATCTCGTTCCACCGGCCCCGCGCATCGGGTGGCCGTGATCGGCGCGGGGCTGGCCGGACTGTTCGCCGCCAGAACAGTACGACGGGCACCGGTCGAGGTGACGCTCATCGACCGCGCGCCGTACCACCAATTACGGCCGCTGCTCTATAGGTCGCGACCGGCATTCTCTCCGAGGGCGGTATCGCACCGCCGGTCCGGGCGATCCTGCGCGAGCGGCGCGACGTGCAGGTGTTGCCGGGCGAGGTGACCGCGATGTCCGAGCTCGAGATGGACCCCTGTCACCCCAGGAATTGCAGATCGCCCGCCTGGCCGCGCAGGGGTTGTCGAACCGGGAGATCGGGGAGCGGCTGTATCTGTCGCCCCGCACGGTCGGCTCCCACCTCGACCGGATCTTCCCGAAACGCGGCATCACCTCCCGCGACCAGCTCGCCGCATGTTCCGATCAGCGGGCGGCCGATATCGGTATCGCCGAGGCCTGGGCCGCACCCGGGCACTGAGACATGCGGCAACGGTGGCGGTCCGTCCGGGCCGTCACCCGAATCGCCGGGATCAGTAGTAGTGGCGGCGGCCGCCGATCGGCCGGCCGACGGCACCCAGCAGCATCAGGATCGCACCCACGACCAGCAGAATGATGCCGATGGTCGTCAGGATCGGAATTCCGGCGACGATGCCGATGATCAGCAGGATGATGCCCAGGACGATCATGGTTCCTCCTCACGGAGCGACGGTCCGGCGGACCGCCACGACCTGCGGCTACCCCGCCGGAACCGAACCATGCAGCGGCCACAGGACACGACTCGGTCACGCCGGCGGACGCACCGAGGCCCTGTCCGCATCCGGCGGTCCCGACGAGGGTGCCTCGCTGCCGAGGAGGCGTTTCGGATGCATGCCGTCGACCGCGCCCATGAACGGCGGGTGGATGCTGTAGCCGAGCATGCGGCGAATGTCCTCGGACACCAGGCGCGCGGTCTCCCGGCTGGTCGACAACGTGTACGCCTCCTGCGGCCGCAGCCACGGCTCGCAGTACTGCGCGGTCACCGCCAGCCGCGCGGTATGGTCGCGATTGGCCCCGCCGCCGTGCCAGAGGGTGCCGAGATAGAACACGCAGGAACCGGCGGGCATCCGCGTGCTGGTCCGGACATCCACGTCGGCCGGTGACCGGTCGCCCCAGCGGTGACTGCCGGGTACGAGCACAGTCCCGCCGTTGGTCTCGGTGAAGGGGTCGACGGCCCACATGGTGGCGGCGCTCAGCGGTGGCCGGGGCCGGGGCACCGGATAGAAGCCGTCGTCGTGGTGCAGTAGTTGGGCCTGTTCGCCGGGCAGGATGTTGATCACCTGGAGCTGGGAGAGCAGATAGTTGGGCAGGAACAGCCGGTCGAGCAGTGCCAGCACCCGCGGATGGTCGACGAGCCGGTCGCAGGCGCGCGTCTTCTCCAGCAGGGTGTAGACGCGCTGGGTTCGCTTGCCTTCGAAGGTGTTCCGGCCGGTGTGGCCGAGCAGCCCGGCGAGTTCGGCACGGACGGCCGCGCACTGGGCGGGGGTGAGCAGGCCGGGCAGCACGACGTATCCGTCGCGGTCGAGGGCGGCCAGGTCGGCGTCGACCACGGCCGGATCGACCGCCGCACCCGCGCTGGGGGTGGCGCGGTACTGCCGGGCCAGGTCGACGCGCAGTTCGTCCAGATCGGTGATGACGTCACCGCCGGTGTCCGGCCCGGGGGCGGTCACGGTTGTGCCCCAGCGGATTCCGGCGACACCTTCCGCAACATGATCCGATAGAGCACGAGGTGTTCCCGCTCGAACTGCCGGATCGAGGCCGCCAGATACTGTTCGTAGGCCTCCGTGACGCGGGCGCCCGCGATGCGTTCCGCCTCGGCGCGCCGGGCCCGCAACCGGCGCAGCCAGTGCGCGCACGTCAGCGCGTAATGACTGCGATCGTTGACCACCGATCGGATCTCGAACAGCTTCTCCGCGGCATGCGCGAGTTCCGCCAGCCGCGGCGGCTCCGATTCGGGAAATATCTCGTCGGCGAGGAATTGCACATCAGCCAGGGCATTCTCGTCCAGCGGACGGTTACCCTTGCCGATGGTCTGCACCACGAGACCGCCACCGGGACGGAGCAGATCGTGGCAGTGCGTGAAGAACGCCCGGTAGGTGGCGGTACGTTCCTGCCGGGAACGGCCGAATCTGACGAAATGCTCGAGGGCGCCGATGCAGAATATCGCGTCGTAGGGCCGCTCGCCGCGGTGTGCATTCCAGTGTTCCAACCGGACGTCGATGCGGTCGGCCGGATGGGTACGGGCGTAGTCGAATTGGTCGCGGCTGAGGGTGAGGCCGGTGACCCGCGCCTGCGGGTACCGCCCGGCCGCGCGGCGCATGAGACTGCCCCAGCCGCAACCGATGTCGAGGATGCGATCAGCGGTGGTCAGCCCGGCGCCGTCCAGGAGATAGTCGAGCTTGCGGCGCTGCGCCAGATCCAGTGCGTCGTCGGCGTCCTCGTCGCCGTCGGCCCACAGCGCGCACGAGTAGGTCAGCTCGGAATCGAGCCACAATCGGTAGAATTCGCTGCCGACGTCGTAATGATGGCGGACCGCATCCGCCGACGCACCCTGATGCTCACCGATATCGGATACCATTTTCGATCTCCGTCGCTCCGGTACTCACGCGCGGTCGCACCGAACGACCGCACGGGAGAAGCCCCACCACTGCCATGATCAGAAGAGACAACGTATCGATGTCTCAGAGCGGACAAGAAACCAACGGCCGCAGGAATATTCGAACTCATCGACGACAATCGCCGCTACTCGCAACATATTTCGCGACCGGCACCAATTTTCCCGCAGGACAACCGTTACCCATTCTAGCCAATCGGCGGCATCCCCGGCAAGCGTCCGGCGCCGACCGGCAACCTTCCGGCGGCCGGGTGGTACTGCGCCGGAACGACTTCCGCCGCGGCCGGGGTCCGGCCGCGGCGGCAGCGCCGATGCGGTGTCAGCCGTCGGCGAGGCGGGCGCGCAGTTCCGCCTTGCGGATCTTGCCGCTGACCGTCTTCGGCAGTTCGTCGACGAAGACGACCTCCCGCGGCTGCTTGAAGGACGCGAGGCGGTCCTTGCAGGCCGCGGCGACCTGCTCCGGCGACACCGTCGCGCCGTCCCGGGTGACCACGACCGCCGTGACCCGCTCACCCCAGACCGGATCCGGAGTGCCGATCACCGCCGCCTCGGCCACGTCCGCCAGGGTGTAGATCGCGTTCTCGACCTCACTGGGATAGATGTTCTCGCCGCCGGAGATGATCATGTCCTTGGTGCGGTCCACGATGTAGACGAAGCCCTCCGCGTCCTGCCGGGCCAGGTCGCCGGTGTGGAACCAGCCGCCCTCGAAGGCCTCCGCGGTGGCCTCGGGATTACCGAAATAGCCTCGCATGACCTGATTTCCGCGGATCACCATCTCACCGACCTCGCCCACGGCGCACTCCTGCCCCGCGGTGTCGACGATCCGGACGTCGACCAGCGCCATCGGCTTGCCGGCGGCGTCCAGCAGATGATCCTCGCCGTGCGCGGCACGGATGTGCGCCTGCCGGTCCAGGGTCAGGATGTTGCCGCCGAGTTCGGTCATCCCCATCCCGGCGTAGACGATCGGACCGAAGTGCTCGATGGTCCGCCGCAGCACCTCCACCGGAATCTTCGACGCTCCGTAGCCCATCCACCGCAGGCTGGACAGGTCGTACTCCGCCAGCTTCGGATGATTGAGCAGCATTGTCATCATGGTCGGCGCGAAACCGCCACTGGTGACGGCGTTGTCCTGCACCGTCCGCATCCAGCGCTGCGGATCCCAGCCGGCCATCATCAGCACCCGGCCACCCTTGAACAGATTCGTCGGGACCAGATATCCGGCGACATGGCACAGCGGCATGGCGTTCAGATAGACGGTGTCCTCGGACAGTTCGTACTCCAGCGCCGACTGCACCACCGCGGTGACGAGATTGCGATGCGACAGCTGCGCACCCTTCGGGAATCCGGTGGTCCCGCTGGTGTACAGCAACCACGCGATGTCGTCCTCGGTGGTGTCCGTCGCGGGCTGCGCGGAATGCTCGGGCCCGGTGAAACTTTCGTACCCGGCCACGCCGTCCACCGGATCGCCGATCACGACGATGTCGGTGACGGTGACCAACTGATCCCGATACTCCGCGATCGCCTCGTAGTACGGCGCGGCCACCAGCAGCACCCGGGCCCGGGCATTGTTGAGGATCCACACCCATTCCTTCGGATGCAGCCGGTAGTTCAGCATGGTCAGCGCCATGCCGGCCGCCGGAATGCCGTAGTACGCCTCGACGTATTCGAGGCTGTTCTCGGACAGGATCGCGATGCGGTCCCCGCGACCGGCCAGGGTACGGATCCCGTTGCCCAGCCGGATCGCGCGCTCGTAGAGCTCCCGATAGGTGCGGGTCGCTCCGGTGTCGATGTCCTGCACCGCGATTCGGTCGGGGGTGCGAGTCGCGACGCGCCGCAGGATGTCATGGAAAAGCATGGGTGGTCCTTCGGATGCGGAGGGGTCGGCGCCGCTACTTGATGGCCAGCGGGTTGATCGGCGACCCGACACCGCGGGTGAACTTCAGCGGCGGCCCCGCGTAGAAGAACTCGTAGACGCCGTCGGCCGCGCAGTCGGCGGCCAGCTCCTCGAAGTCGAGCAGCTCCGCCAGCGTCATACCCATGTCACGGATGAGCACCATGTGCAGTTCGAACAGCGCGCCCTCGTGCTCGCCGGGGATGACCTCGACGGCCCAGTTGTCCGAGCCGACGACGGCGGCGTCGCGGTCCTTGAACCAGCGCGCGGTGGACAGGCCCAGGCCCGGCTCCCCCGCCATGAACGCCTGCGGATCGCGCTCGGCCAGGAACTTCGCCCGCCAGCCGGTGCGGATCAGCACGATGTCACCGGGGCCGACCCGCACGCCCTGTGCCCGTTCGGCGGCGTCGAGTTCGTCGGCGGTGACGACCTCGCCCGCGGCCAGCCAGTCCACCCCGCGCAACCGCGCGATGTCCAGCAGCACGCCGCGACCGGCGATGCCCTTCGACTGGGTCTGGATCCCGCAGCGCCCCGCACCCTTCACGGTGACCGCGTCGCCGTCGTGGCCGTTGTACAGCTGCCCGTCGTAGTGCACGTGGGCCAGCGCGTCGTACTGGGACGCCGATTGCAGGGGCATGAACACATAGTCGTCGGCCCATTTGAAGCCGCCGGGCAGCACCTGCTCCTGGCCGTTCTCCGACATCAGCCGGATCGGGTTGATGCGGTTGCCACCCGGCTGCGGGCCGTCGCCGTCGAGCGGGATGCCCAGGTCGAAGACCTTGCCCGTGCGCACCAGCCGCGCGGCCGCCACCAGGGCCTCCGGCGTGATCAGGTTGGTGGTTCCGCGTTCGTCATCGGCCCCCCACCGACCCCAGTTCCGCAGTTCTGCGCCCAGTTCGCGCATATCCGGCGCAACTTCGCTCACCAGGACCTCCTCGTCCGTCCGTGAATGCATTTAGTGACGTGACAGTCATGTCATGTTTGGGGACAGGAGCGAGTATGTCCGGGATCACACCGCCTGTCAACAGGCCGGCGAACTGGGCCGCCGACCGGACCGGCGCCGATCTCGCGGATCGTCCGGTATCCGTGCGGGCGGTCCGGCGACCCGGACGTGTCCCCTGCTCTGCTACCTTGAACCAAAGAGTTGGTGTCGTCACCACGGCAGCCCGGCGGGCACCTGTGACCGGGATCGAGCGGGTGTGGAGGTGCCGTGGTACGGAGTCGGGCAAGCCGGGGGCAACCCGCGCTGGAGCCGGTCGGCGCCGGGTACGCCGCCGACGACGGCACCCGCCGCACCGAGATCCTGCACACCGCCGCCGCGCTGATCGCGTCCACCGGCCTGCGCACCTCGCTCCAGGAGATCGCCGACGCCTGCGGCATTCTGCCCGGCAGCCTGTACCACCATTTCGAATCCAAGGAAGCCATCCTGGTCGAGCTGTTGCAGCGCTATCACACCGACCTGGACGAGGTGGCCCGGCATGCCCGGGAGACATTGCAGGACAACGACGCCCGGCCACCGCTGGATCGGGTCACCGATCTCGCCGTCGCGATCGCGCGGTGCGCGGTGGCGCATCGCGCGGCGTTGCAGATGTCGTTCTACGAGGGCCCCGCCGCCAATCCCGCACTGGTGGAACTCACCCGGCGCCGGCCGACGGTGCTGCTCGAGGTGATGACGCAGACCCTGCGCGCCGCCCGGGTGCACGGCGATCTCGCGGCCGGTATCGAGGCGCCGCTGCTGGCGGACCGGATCACCCAGACGATGCTGTACGTCGGCCTCGATGTCATCCGCCACCACGCCCCGGCCGACCAGGTCGCCCTGGTGTTCTGCCGAATCCTGTTGCACGGGTTGGCCACCGGCCCGCTCGACGATGCCGCGCTGGACGGTTCACCGGCGTTCCTGGCCGCCGACCGGGTCGTCCGGAGCTGGGCCGGCGACGGCGAGGACGGCGCCGACGCCAAGACGGCCCACATCCGCGCGGTCGCCCGCGCCGAATTCGGCCGCCGGGGGTACGAGGGCACCACCGTCCGCGACATCGCCACGGCCGCGGGGCTCGGCACCGGGTCGGTCTACCGGCTGATCGGCTCGAAGGAGGAGCTGCTGGCGTCGATCATGCGGTCCTTCGGGGAGAAGGTCGCCATCGGCTGGACCGACGTGCTGCGCTGCGACGCCTCGCCGGTGGCGAAGCTGGACGCGCTCAGCTGGATCAACACCAACATGCTCGCGCGGTTCGGCGACGAGTTCCGCATCCAGCTGGCCTGGATGCGGCAGTCGCCGCCGGACACCCCGAATCCGGGCTGGCACTTCGCCAAACGCATCCGGCAGATGAAATCGTTGCTGGCCCAGGGCATCCGGTCGGGCGAGATCGCGATCGAGCATCCGTCGCAGGAGATGCTGACCCGCTGCGTGATCGGTGCGAGCTGGGTACCGGAGAACATCCTGGCCGACATCGGGCCGCGAGCAGCGCAACTGCTGGTGCGGGACACCACTTTACGCGGGGTCGTCACCGCACGCTGACCGCGATCAGGCGGTCAGCGCCGGCAGGGTGGCCCAGCCGCGCACGCTGGAGGTGTGCGCCTTGACCGCGCGGGTGTAGTCGACCTCCCAGTCCGGCCACCGCGTCAGCACCTCGTCGAGGGCGACGCGGGCCTCCATCCGCGCCAGCGCCGCTCCGAGGCAGAAGTGCAGGCCCTGACCGAAGCTCAGATGCGTGGCCTGCCGGTCGATGTCGAAGGTGTCGGCGCCGGGGTAGCGGCGCTCGTCGCGGTTGGCGGATCCGTTGAGCAACAACATCACCGACCCCTCGGGCACCGTGTGACCGTGGTACTCCCGATCGGCGGCGACATAGCGGGCCTGCACCGGGGACGGCGCCTCGTAGCGCAGCACCTCCTCGATCGCGTTCGGGATCAGTGCGCGATCGGCGGCGATGCGGCGGCGCTGATCCGGATGGTCGGACAGCAACTGACCGATGAAACCGATGAGGCGCGTGGTGGTCTCGCTGCCCGCGCCCATGATCATGCTGATGTAGGTGAGCACCTCGATGCGGGTGAGGGCGCGGCGGGTGTTGCCCTCCTCGTCCTCCACCTCGGCGTGCAGCAGATCCGTCATCAGGTCGTCGGTGGGATGCTGGGCCCGCCATTCCACGTACTCGGCGATCATCTCGAGATTCGGTGGCGTGAACTCCTTCACGACGCGACCGGTCGACGGCGCACCCGAGGACAGCGTGATGGCCTTGTCGGTGGTGTCGCGCATGATCTGCTGATCCTGCTCCGGGATGCCCAGCAGCGCACCGATCGTGCGCATCGGCATCCGGGCGCCGAGATTCTCGATGAAGTCGAAGGAACCGGTGTCCCGCAACGGATCCAGCGCCTCCACGGTGAAGGCGCGGGCGATGGGCTCGACCGCCGCCATCCGCCGGGGGGTGAACACCCGCGACAGGATCTTGCGGTGCATGTCGTGCAGCGGCGGGTCCTCCCACAGCACGAGCCCGGACGGGATCGCGACCCCGCTGGTGATGACGTCCAGGACGGTGCCCTTACCGGAACGGAAGGTTCGCCAGTCCGTGATGGCCGGCGCCACATCGTCGTAGCGGCTCAGCGCGTAGAAGTTGTACTTCTCGTTGTGGTAGAGCGGAGCCTCGTCGCGCAACCATCGCCAGACCGGATAGGGATCGTCGTCGATGGCGAAATCGTAGGGATCGTAGTAGACATCCGAGTCCGTGGTTCCGTCCATCAGTCGACGCCTTCCCTGCCCGGCGTGCGGTGAGCCGGCGCGGTGCCCACGGCCACAGCCACTACCAAAGATTTGTTCAGAGCGTATCGGCACGGCCGCGGCGGGTCAATCACTCTCGGTCGGAGGCCAATTCGGGACGGGGTCGCGCTGCTGCGGCTCGGCCTCCGCGGCGGGACCGGCCCAGCTGTCCAGGGCGTCGTCCGGCAGTCACTGGGCCTCGTTCGGCTCCTTCACCAGTCCCGTCGACATCTGGGTGTCGCTGGTGAAGGCGGCGATCTTCGGCTTCCTGGTCGTCGTGATCGCCTGCCGGCGCGGGCTGGAGGCGAAGGGCGGCCCGCGCGGCGTCGCCGACGGTGTGAACGCCGCCGCCGGGCCTGCGCCGGCCGGCCCGGCTCCGGCATCGGGTCCGCCCGCTGGCCACGATCGAATCCCTGGGTTTCGCACTGGGATTCGGCTGGCAGGTGATCTCGTCGGTGCCGTACACGCTGGTGCACTACCGGCGCGAGACGGTCCGGGTGATCACCGACATGACCCGGGGCCGTGGCCCGCTTCCGATCCGATCGTGTAACCCACGGTCATATCTGTGATTGTCCGGCTGAATTCACAAGGAGTTCAAGGCTTCTGGAGCCGACCGGGCACGATCGGAGGAGTCCACATGTCACCTTCACACAGCGGCCGCGCGGCGGCGATCGCGCGGCTCGCCGGCATCGCCGCGACGATGGCGGCGGCGCCGGCGATCGCCATGAGTCTGGCCGGTCCGGCCGGTGCGGCGATCCTGCCCACGGCGGACAGCACCGTGGTCGGGGCCGCGGCCCAGGCCCATCTCGCGACCGTGCTCGATCAGCCCACGTCGGCGGAGCCCGTGTCCGCCGACGGCGTACAGCACGACGCGGTGCCGAATCCGTTCCACCAGTTCAACCAATTCCAGGAGGGTCCGTTCCGGCAGGGACAGCCGTTCCACCAGGTGGAGCCGTTCCGGCAGGCGCCCACGGGCTTCGTCCAGATCATCGATCCGTAGTCCGTCCGATAGATCTGCCGATGTCCTCGGGGCACCGCATGTTCCACGCTCGCCGTCGAGCCGGGGCGACTCGGCGGCGGGTGCGGGCAGTGTGCCCCGACTCGCGAGAAACGAGCGCGCTCAGATGAATTCGACCACCCGGAACATGCAGATCGTGGTGAAGGTCTCCAAGTTCTGCAACCTGCGATGCAAATACTGCTACGAGTATCCGGAGCTGGGAAACCGTGCGGCCATGTCCCGTGCGCAGCTCCTCACCATGTACCGGAACCTGCGCGACCATTTCCAGGCCGCCGACGAGCGGGACGGAGCCCGCACGGCACTGGATTTCATCTGGCACGGCGGCGAACCGCTGATGCAACCGGCGCAGTTCTACCGGCAGACGCTGGCCGACCAGCGGGAGATCTTCGGCGCGGCGATCGCGACCTCGAACAGTGTGCAGACGAATCTGACGGTGCTCGACGACGAACGCCGGCAACTGCTGGCCGACGGTTTCGATTCCGTCGGCGTCTCGCTCGACGTGGCCGGTGGGCTGCGCGTGAACCTGGCGGGCCGGGACTCCCAGCAACGAGTGGCCGCGAACCTCGACGCGCTGGTGGCCACCGGTGTGCCGGTGGGATGCATCTCGGTGCTGACCGCGCAGAACATCCACGCCGTGGAACGGGTCTTCCGGTTCTTCGAGGCACGCAACCTCAACTTCCGCGTACTGCCGCTGTTCGACACCGGCGAGCCCGGCCAGACCACCCCGTTCGAGGTGAGCACCGAACAGGAACTCGCCGCACTGGCACGGCTGGTGCAGCTGTGGCTGGCAGGCGACACCTTGCAGCGGCCGCCGGCTCCCCTGGACGACTACGTCCGGATCGCGGCCCGCTACCTCGCGGGCGAGCACGGGCCGCGATACCGGGACCGCCGCGAATGGCTGCCCGTCATGCTCGTCGACACCGACGGCTCCTGCTACACCTACGGCGAACCCTACGGCGACCGCGCGTGGTCGATCGGCAACGTCTTCACCGAACCGTTCGCCGACCTGCTGGCGGGTCCGGTCTTCGAGCGCTGCGCCGTCGAGGCCGAACGCCGGGTCGCGCGAAACTGCCTGTCCTGCCCCTTCTTCGACGCCTGTGGCGGCGCCCTGGTGGCCGAGACCGAAGCCCGCGAGCGCGACGAGGACGGCCACGGCACCCTGCTGTGCACCGGGCGGCCGATGATCACCTACATCGTCGATCAACTGCGCGATCGGGTGCCGCACACCGTGGCGCGCTGGCGCGCGACCGCCTGATTTCGTTGCCGCACAGTCACCCCCGGCACACCATCCGCATCATCTCGTTGCCGCACAGTCACTTCCGGCCAGACACCTCGACACCGCGCAGGAGAGCGCCATGCCCCACCACCTCGCCGATCTCGGGCGCCCGGCACTGCTGCGGGGACTGACGCTCACGCTCCCCGCCGCGGACCGCGCCGAGCTCAGCGCGGGCGTCCGGCCCGCGGCCGAAACCTCTTGTGCCGACACCTATTCAGAGGGTTGCTTCGTGCCCCGCGCGCCGTGGCGCGCACCCACCCGGCACGAGCGCGCGGTGCTCTCCGGCACGCCCGGACCCGGTGCGCTGCCCGGTGATTGGATCGCCGTCGTCCCCGTCCCCGGCCGGGTGCTGGCGGCGTGCACCGAATTGCGCGCGGCATCGGCCACCGGCGACGCGGCCGCCGTGGACGCCCTGATCGAGGGCCCGATCGGCCGGGTGGCACTGGTCGAGGCGCTGCGCTGGGCGACCGGCCTGACCGACCCGGCGCGGCCGGGCACCCGGACCCCGTTCCTCTACGGCAGGACCCCCGCCGGCAACCCGACCATGACCACCGGAAGTCATGGCCGCCGAGTCGGATTGCACGTCGACAGCTGGGACGACGGCCCGCTGGCGGAGCGCGCGGCGGCGGCCAACCGCGTCTCCGCCAACCTCGGCCACCGCGACCGCTACCTGTTGTTCGTCAACGCGCCCCTGCGGGTGATGGCGGCAGCCCTGCGCGAGCGCGATCTGCTCGACGGCGCCGCGGATCCGAGATTCGCACTGGGGCAGCGCTTCATGACGGTGTTCCCGCGCTACCCCGTCACGAGGCTCGTGGTCCACCCCGGCGAGGCCTACATCGCACCCACCGACAACATGCTCCACGACGGTTACGCCGAACCGCACGGGCAGATCGACGTGCAGTTCAGTTGCCGGGGCTGGTTCGTGGCGCCGGGGTAGCGCGAGTACCGATCCTGCTGCGCCGAAGCATGGCCACGCGTGCGGCCGCTGCCTAGGCTGACGCCGGACGAACGGAGACGGCGATGGCGGACAGTGCGGGCGCTGTGCTGCGGGCGGTACTGGATCTCGGCCCGGCGCCGCGGACGGCGGTCGCCCGCCACGCCGGGCTGTCCCCGGCCACGGTCACCTCGGCGAGCCGATCGCTGCTGGCCGCAGGGCTGCTGACCGAACTTCCCGGGGTCGGCGGCGCGGTCGGCCGGCCGACCAATCCCCTCGCCCTGGCCGCCGACTCGAACGTGGTGCTCGCGGTGCACGTCGCCGCGACGGTGACCTCGGTGGCGGTGGTGGATCTGGCCGGAATCGTGCGGCGCACCGATCGCATCCCACATCGCGGCGCCGGTCCCGGCACCGTGCTGGACGCCGCCGCCGACCGGGTCCTGAAGTGGCGCAGCGAGATCGGGGAACGGGTCCTCGGTCTGGGAATCGCCACCGGTGGCTGGGTGGACCGCGACAGCGGCACCGTGGTCGAACATCCGGCGCTGGGCTGGCGCGATGTGCCGGTGCGCGACCGGCTGGCCGCCCGCACCGGGCTGCCCACCGGTCTGGACAGCCACGCGCGCGGACTGGTCCACGCCGAGCGGTTGTTCGGTCAGGTCGGCCGGGCGGACTGTGCGGTGGTGTTGTTCGTGGGCAACGTGATCGATGCCGCGCTGGCCGTGCACGGCAGTGTCCACTACGGGCCGCGGTCCGGCGCCGGCTCACTGGGCCGGATGCTCGGCGGCGCGCCACGCCCACTCGGCGACTACACCGAACGGGCGCTGCTGGATCGGTCGCCGCATCCGGACTTCGCCGCGCTGGTAGCTGCGGCCGCGGCCGGTGACACACCCGCGCGGGCCCTGCTGCTGGAGCGGGCGCGGGCCCTGGGCCAGTTGCTGGCCGTGCTGATCGATCTGATCGACCCGGACACCGTGGTCGTGGTCGACCGGGCACTGGATGCGGTGCCGGGGGTGTACGAGGCGTATCTGGCCGCGGTGCGGGAATTCTCGGCGGTGTGCGACCGGCCCGAGAAGGTGGTGATCGCCACGTCCTTCGACGGGCGGGTACTGGAACTGTCCGCGGGCGCGGTGGCGCTGCACGAGATATTCGCCGCTCCCCTGGCCCATTCGAATCCGCGTTATTTTAAGTCGAACGAAAATTGACGGCCCACAATCCCATTGGCGACGATCTTTTCGACAGCAGGTGAAGGCGAAAGGGATCGATATGTCCGGGAACCGAAAGCAGTTGCACCTCAATGCCTTCCTGATGTCGGTCGGACATCACGAGGCCGCTTGGCGGCTGCCGGAAAGTGATCCGCACGCCCACATCGACATCGACCACTACGTCCGGCTGGCCCAGCTGGCCGAACGCGGCAAACTCGACTCGATCTTCTTCGCCGACGGTCCGGCGCTACAGGGAGATCCGGGCCGCAGGCCGCTGGGTACGCTGGAGCCCACCGTGATCCTGACCGCCGTGGCGGTGCAGACCAGCCGCATCGGGCTCATCGCCACCGCCTCCACCAGCTACAACGAGCCCTACAATCTGGCCCGGCGGTTCGCCTCGGTGGACTGGGTCAGCCGCGGGCGGGCCGGCTGGAACATCGTCACCACCGCCGGGGACGACGCGGCGCGCAACTTCGGCCTCGACGGCGCGCCCGAACATCGCCGCCGCTACGAGAAGGCCGCGGAATTCGTCGAGGTGTCGACCAAACTGTGGGACAGCTGGGAGGACGACACCACGGTCGCCGACAAGGAACTGGGCATCCACACCGATTCGTCGCGAGTGCACCCCGTCGCGCACGACGGCGAATTCTTCCGGGTGGCAGGCGCATTGAACGTACCCCGGCCGCCGCAGGGGTATCCGCTGCTCGTGCAGGCGGGTTCGTCGGAGGACGGCAAGGATTTCGCGGCCCGCTACGCCGAGGCGGTCTTCACCGCACAGCAGACCCTCGCCGACGGGCAGGCGTTCTACACCGATCTCAAGCGGCGGGCGGTGGAATCGGGCCGGGACCCCGACACGATCAAGATCCTGCCCGGCATCGTGCCGGTCATCGGCGACACCGAGGAACAGGCCCGCGCACTGGATGCCGAACTGGAGCGCCTCATCTCGCCGGAGTTCGCCCGCGCCCAGCTGTCCCGCCAGTTCGGCCTGCCCGTCGAGGAATTGGATCTGGATGCCGAACTGCCCGACACGCTGCGCGGCGAGGACGAGATCGAGGGTGCCAAGAGTCGCTACACGCTGATCGTGAATCTGGCCCGCCGCGAACATCTCACGCTGCGGCAGTTGATCGCCCGCCTCGGCGGCGGTCGCGGGCACCGCACCTTCGTCGGCACCCCCGAACAGGTCGCCGACACCATCGAGGAGTGGTTCGACGCGGGCGCGGCCGACGGATTCAACATCATGCCCGCGGTGCTGCCCTCCGGACTGGAGCGTTTCGTCGACGATGTGGTCCCGATCCTGCAACGGCGCGGGCTGTTCCGCACCGAGTACACCGCCACCACGCTGCGCGGTCACTACGGATTGGACCGGCCCGCCAACCGGTTCGCCGAACCGGTCACGGTGAGCTGAGCACCGGCCCCGGTGCGCCGAGCCGTCACCGGCCGGCGGCCCGGGCCGGGAGCCGCCTCAGATCGCCGGCGTGGCGCTGGATTGTGCTGCCGCGATGAGCTTTTCCAGGTCAGCCACGGTCGCCAGGTCCGCGGGCGCCTCGTCGCCGCCGACCGGCTGCAGGTCGAACTCTGATTCCAGCGCCACCGAAAGCTCCACCAGCGCCATGGAACTCAGGCCCAGATCCTCGATGAGCCGATCGTCGCCGCCGATCTCCCGATCGACCTTGGCCAACCGGCCGACGATGGCCCGCACCCGGGCCGAGATGCTGTCGTTCATGGTGTCTTCTCCTGCTGTCGTGACTTCGGATGATCAGGCGTCGGTCAGCCGGACCAGATGCGGCCGGCCCCAGATCTCGGCGTACCGGTCGAGTCCGGTTTCGACACCGGCGTCGAAGGCCGCCGCGGCGGCGGGCCCGTACTGCGCCAAGCCGATGCTGCCCAGTTGCCGCACGGCCCGGTCACGCGCCGTCGACCAGGCGTCGCGCAACTGTGCCCCCAGATAGTTCGACGCGGCCCGGATCATCGGGACGTGCTGCCGGGCGTGCGGCGCGACCAGCACGATCGCGGCCAGCCCGACCGCGTCCAGATACGCCGCGACCAGCGGCTGCGCGAGCCCGGTCGCGACGGCCCGCCGCGCCGCCAGGACACCGAACGAGATGTGCCGCGACTCGTCGCGGGTGACGTTGGTCAGGCCCTCGTCGAGGGTGTGCAGTTCGAGCGCTTTCGCGCGCCTGCGGTTGGTGCGCAGACCGGTCACCGCCAGCACGCCTTCGGTGACCAGGTGGTAGTAGACCGAGGCTGTGCACCAGCTGACCGGGTCGCCACCGCTGGTGTGCACCGCACGGGTGACGCGCCGCAACTCGGGGTCGAAGTAGTGGCCGTAGTCCGTCCGGGTCCGCATGGCGGCGAGCTCGGACTCCGAACCCACCCCCGCGACGCGGTCCAGATAGGTCTGGAAGAACAGGACGTGCCGGGCCTCGTCCGCCAGCTGGGTGGCGAGATACAGCTGATCGGATTCGGTTCCCGCATGCTCCACCAGGGAGCTGAGCGTGGCGGTGACCGACACCTCGCCGATCTCGATCTCGGCCAGCGCGCCGAGCAGTTCCGCGCGATGATGCGGGCCGAGTTGCTCCCACACCACCCGGTCGCGGTCGAAATCCAGCGCGGCCACGGTCCAGTGCTGATTCTCCCAGCGGTCGTAGAGCGCACGCGCGCCGGCGGAATCGCCGGTGCGGCCGGGGGCGGGCTCGTCGGTGAGGGCGGTGTCCAGGTCGTCGACGAGTTCGGTTGCGCTCATGCGGCGTCTCCGTCCGGGTGGATCGTGGTGTGGGTTTCCCAGGGTGGCGGGGTCGGTGCGACAGCGCGCCAGGTGGTGTGGACGAGCATGCCGGGCAGCCGGCCGTCGGTGACCACCTGCCACATGACCCGGCGCCGCGGCTTGCCGCTCGACGTGCGCTGGATCGCCCCGGAGGTCGCCCGAACGATCACCAGGGCCACTGCGTCCGACGTGCGGGCCGCCATCAGCGTGGTGATGCGGGAGACGAGGTCGTCGTCCAGGTCCGCCTGTACGACGATCACGGCGGTGTCGACCAGATCGAGGGTGCCGAGCAGCACGGCGACCTGGCTGGTGACCAGACCGAGTTCGCGGGCGATCTCCAGTTCCACGTCCTCGGCGTGCACCGCGGCGCCGCGGACCTTGAGACTGTCGCCGATGCGGCCGATCACGAACAGGCTGCCCTCGACCAGGACGCCCGAGTCGCCGGTGCGGAAACCGCCGCCGGCGAAGCGGTCGTCCGGGCCGCCGGGGTCGGCGTCGCCGTGGTGGTAACCGGCCGTCACCGAGGTCCCGTGCACCCGGATCTCGCCGAGATATCCCTCGGGCAGCGGATTTCCGGATTCGTCGATGATCTCGATCCGCGTCCCGGCCGCGGGGGTGCCGCACTCCGTCAGCCAGGTTCCGGTGTGCGGTGCGTCCGCCCCGAGGATTCCGGTCGCCCCGAACTTCACCGGCTCACCGATGCGGACCGTGGGTTCGGACAGCTCCCGGATGAGCGATTCCTCGCCGACGGTGACGCCGGCGGCGATCAGCGTGGTCTCGGCCATACCGTACGCGGGCATCAGTGCGGCGGTGCGGAATCCGAACGGCTCGACCGCGCGGACGAATTCGGCCACCGCGGCGGGATCGATGCGCTCGGCGCCGAGCACGGCCACCCGGCACGGCGAGAAGTCCATTCCGGCAAGCTGTTCCGGCTGCACGCGGCGGGCCGCGTAGAGGTAGCCGAAGGGCGGGCCGCCGGTCAGCGTCGCACCGTCCTCGCCGAGGCAGCGCAGCCACCGCAGCGGGTCGCGGATGAACTGCTGGGGCGTCATGAGCCACAACGGGATCTGCGATGTCACCCCGAGCAACAGGCTCATCAGGCCCATGTCGTGGTAGTGCGGCAGCCACAGCGCCGAGCTGTCGCCGGCGGACATCCCCATCCATCGGTGCAGGGCGGAGACGTTGGCGCACAGGTTGTCCCGGGTGACCCGGACACCCTTCGGGGTGCCGCTCGAGCCCGAAGTGAATTGCAGCAGCGCCAGATCCGGGATCGCGCGGGCGTCCGGCCGCGCCGGCGCGTCGGCCGGTTCGGCGCCGACCCGCAGCACCGCGGGCACCGGCGCACAGGTGGCGGCGGTCGTGGTGGCGACGGCGGCCGTGCTGTCGTCCACCAGCACCGCCGCACAGCCGCTGCGGTGCATGAGGGTGGTCAGGTGCGCGCTGTAGCGTGCACCGTTGCCGAACGCGGCGGGCGGGGCCACCGGAACCGGTGTGCAGCCCGCGCCGAGCGTCCCGAAGAACCCTGCGATGAAGTCGGCTTGCCGGGCGAACAACAGCATCACGTTCGCGCCGGGGGCGATCCGGGCCGCGCGCAGGTGCGCGGCCGTCGCGGCCGCGGCGGCGGCGAGTTCGGTGTAGGGCCGATACGTCCAGCCGTCCGCGCCGTCGGCGACGTGGACTCCGCGGTCGGCACTCGGGTCCGACAGCCAGTCGTTGAGCAGCATGGTGCGAATCCTTCTAGGAGACAGCCGAATTCGGCGAATCGGCGGGGGTTGCGGCCGGGCGGGCCCGGCGCGGCAGGACGCTGATCACGGCGGCCGCGGCCGCCGGCACCGCGACGACCGCGAAGGCGGGCCGGAACCCGGCCACCAGGGCGTCGCCGACCGCGGATCCGGACAGCATCCGATGTGTGCCGATCGTCGACGCGATCGATGTCGCCGCGGCGATGCCGAGGGCGCCGCCGATCTGGCCGGACGTGGTGAACAGGCCCGCGCCCGCGCCCGCCTCGGCCGGTCCGAGACCGTCCATGGCGAGCACGGTGTTCGACACCGCCGAGAGTCCGAAACCGGCACCCAGCGCGATCAGCGGCACGAGCAGGTTCACCAGGTAGGAGGCGTGCGTGCCCGCGCTGATCAGCCACAGCCCGCTCACCACGGACGCGATCGCGCCGGCGAACGCGACCGCCTGCGCACCGATCCTCGGAAGCGCCCGCCGGGCAACGAGAGTGGCGAGCACGATGGCGGCGCCGGCGGGCAGGAACAGCAGTCCGGTTCGTAATGCGCTGTAGCCGAGCACGTCCTGGCACAGCCGGGTCAGCAGGAATTTGGCGGGATAGCCGAAGGCGAACACCAGCAGGTAGGTCAGGCAGGCCCGGAGGGTGCTGCCGTTGGCGAACAGGTGCACCGGCACGATCGGCTGTGCCGACAACCGCTCGGCGACAACGAAACCGGCGACCAGCACGATGGCCGCCGCCAGGGCCGCCAGCGTCCCGTGATCGCCCCAGCCCTGATCGCCGGCCCGGATCAGCGCGTACACCACCGTGATCAGCGTCGCCGTACCCAGCAGCGCGCCGAGCACGTTCAGCCGTCGCGGGATCGTCGGCGGCGTGCTGAGCACCAGCGGCGCGGCGATCAGCAGCACCAGTCCCACCGGGACGTTGACCCCGAACACCCAGCGCCACGACGCTTCCCCGGTGAGGATGCCGCCCAGCAGTTCGCCCATCATGGCGCCCAGCCCGCCCATCGCGCCGTACAGCGCCAGCGCCGAGGTGCGCGCCCGTCCCGCCGGAACCATGGTCGCGATCAGGGAGATCGCGGCCGGGCTGATCATCGCGCCGCCGACGCCCTGCACCAGCCGGGCCGCGACGAGCAGCGCGCCGCTGCCGGCCAGCCCGCACGCCAGCGACGCGGCGGTGAACACGACGATGCCCGACAGGAAGACCCGCCGCTTGCCCAGCACGTCCCCGAGGCCGCCGCCGAGCAGCAGCAACCCGCCGAAGGTCAGCACGTAGCCGTCCGCGATCCACGCCAGACCGGAGCCGCCGACGTGCAGCGACCGGCCGATCGAGGGCAGTGCCACGTTCACGATGGTGGCGTCGAGCACGACGATGAACTGGGCCAGGCAGATCAGCGGCACCGCGTAGCGCGAGAACCGTTTGCCCTGTCCCGCAGCCGGATCGGCCGAGACGATGGTGTCGCTCACGGCGCCACCGCCGTCGTCCGGGCGGACGAGTAACGCTCCCGGCACACGCCGCGCCGGGCCTTCCCGCTCGTCGTCACCGGGATGGTGCCGGTGGCGGTGAGGGTCACGTCCCGGACGGGGACACCGTGACTCGACGCCACCGCCGTGGCGACGGCCGCCGTGACCGCCTCCGGGTCCGGCACCTGCGCACCGTCGACCTCGAGGACGAGCGCGACCGCGTCCGCGACGCCGAAGGCGACCGCGCGCCGGACCGGCACGCCCGCCGCAGCGGCGGCCGTGCGCTCGAGGTCGAACGGGTAGTGGTGACGGCCGGCGATCGTGATCAGGTCCGCGAGGCGGTCGAGCACGAACAACTCGCCCGCATTCATCGCCCCGAGGTCGCCGGTCGGCAGATAGCGCACGCCGTCGAGCACCACCGCGGGGTCCGGCCGCCCCCAGTAGCCGGCGCTGATGTTGTCACCCGCGAGCAGGATTTCACCGGTGTGACCGTCCGGCCGGTCGGCGCGGGTGACCGGGTCCACGATCCGGACCCGGATTCCCGGCGCCGGCACGCCGCTGCCGATCAGTGCAAGATCGCCAGAGCCGGGGACGAGCACGCCGGTCGACAGCAGGTCCCGGCTCACCCGCGTCGTGGTCCACGGGGTGCCCGGTGGGCAGGACGCCACCAGCGCGACGGCCTCGGCCATGCCGTAACACGGCAGCAGCGCAGTCGGATTCAGGCCCGTATCGGCCAATCCGTCGGCGAAGGCCCGCAACTCGTCGTGGGATACGGTGTCGGCCCCGACGCCGATCGCCCGCAGACTCGACAGATCGAATTCCGCGCGCTGCGCCACCGGCACCCGCTGCAACAGCATCCGGCAGGCGAAGGCGGGCAGCGGGGCGAATTGCGCTCGGTACCCGCTGATCCGGTGCAGCCACTGCTTCGGGAAGCGCACGAAATCCAGCGGGTCCATGACGACATTGCGACGACCGTCGAAGATCGGGGCCAGCAGCTGGACGACCAGGCCGAAGTCGTGGAAGTGCGGCATCCAGCCGACCGTGGTCTCCTCCGGTCCCGGTGCGAACATCGACGCGAGCATGGCCAGGTTGGCCAGCGCATTGGCGTGGGTCACCCGCACGCCCCGCGGGGAACCCGTTGTGCCCGAGGAGTATTGGAGATAGGCGAGATCGCCCGGCGCCACCGCCGGCAGGGCCCCGGCCCCGGCCGGGGCGACGGCCTCGACATCCGAGGCGGCCCAGGGCGTCACGCCTGCGTCGAACAGCGCGCTCCACGCACCGGCCGTCAGGATCAACGCCGGGTCGCAGTCCGCCACGATGTGGCCGAACCGGTCACGCATCGGCCCCGGCAGCGGCGGCGGCACCGGAACCGCGACGACCCCGGCCGTCAGGCAGCCGAAGAAGGCCGCGACGAACTCGGGGCCGGCCGGATAGGCCAGCAGCACCCGCTCACCCGGTTCCACTCGCCGTAACAGCAGTGCGGCAATGGATTCCACTCGCGAGTACAGCTCGGCATAACTCGGTGCGGCGACGGCGCCGCCCGCGCTCGGAAACTCCAGCGGCGCCTGGTCCGGCGCCGCGGCGACCCGAACCCGCAGCATTTCTTCCAACGTTCGCATGAGCCTCTTCCGTGACAACAGCGATTCGGCATACGACCACGCGGAAACCACATGGTCACTTCGGATTTCGACCCGGCTCGGACAACCTTCCTGTCGCAGAAGCTATCTGTGTTCCGGCATCGAATGCCGTCGCGGAGATGAACGGACAACCAATGATTGCCGGGCTTTTCGTGATTCACATGCAACAACGAACGTGTCATCGAATGGACAGATTCGGTTTCCCACTCGGGTACCGACCGGTCTTCAGCGGCGGACAGCATCCGTGCCCTACCCGTTCGACAGAGAGCGTCCGATGACGTCGATGTTGCAGAGCTCGTTCATGCAGGAGTCCGCCCGCATGGCGCCCGAACACGGACCGGTATTCGCGCGCCGGCTGTTCAACCTGGAATTCACGTTCGTCACCGGCGCCGAACTCGTCGCCGAACTGGCCGACGACAACCGGTTCGAGAAGCATGTGGTACCGGCGCTGCAGGTGGTGCGCCCGCTGATCGGCGACGGCCTGCTCTCCGCGCACAACCACGAACCCACTTGGCACACAGCGCACGACCTGCTGATCCCGGCGTTCTCACAGACCGCGATGCGTCACTACCACACGCTCATGACCGAGGTCTGCGGCCGGTTGACCGATTCCTGGGACCGGTCCGCCCGGGAGGGCGGCAGTGTGGACGTGACGGCGTCGATGGCGAAGGTCACCCTCGAGATCATCGGCCGCACCGGCTTCGGCTACTCGTTCGGGTCCTTCGATCGCGACACTCCACATCCGTTCGTGACCGCCCTCGACGAGGTGCTCGACCACGGCCAGCGATCGGTCACCAGTCCCGCGATCGCCGGCCGCTTCCTGGGCAAGCGGATGGCTGAGCGCAACAACGAGAACGTCACCTACCTCAGGGATGTCGTCGACGAGGTGATCGCGCGCCGCAGCCGCGGCGATCACGGCACCGATCTGCTGGGGCTGATGCTCGACTCCGATGTGCTGGACCCGGTCAACATCCGCTACCAGGTGCTGACCTTCCTCGCGGCCGGCCACGAGACCACCTCCGCGGCAATGTCGTTCACCCTCTACTACCTCGCCGCCAATCCCGGGATCGCCGAACGGGCGCGCGCGGAGGCGGAATCGGTGCTCGCGGCGCCCGAGCCGCAGTTCGCCGACATCGCCAGGCTGCGGTACCTGCGCCGGGTCATCGACGAGTCGCTGCGGTTGTGGCCGACGGCGCCGGGATACGCCCGGAAGGCCAAGGCGGACACGGTGCTCGGCGGACGCTACCCGATGCCGGCGGGGGAGCCGTTCTTCGTGCTGCTGCCCGCGCTGCACCGGGAACCGGTGTGGGGCGCCGACACCGACGCCTTCGACCCGGACCGCTTTCTGCCCGAACGTGTCCGGGCTCGCCCGCCGCACTCGTTCAAGCCGTTCGGCACCGGCATGCGGGCCTGCATCGGACGCCAATTCGCCTTGCATCAGATCGCTCTGGTCATCGCGACGATCCTCCGCCGCTACGACCTCGCGCTACCCACCGACTACCGGCTCACCGTAGCCGAGGGGATCACGTTCAGCCCTGTCGACCTCACCCTGAACCTCTCGCCACGCCGGGCCTAGGTCTTGTCTCCCAATAGTTTGAGCCATTCGACTACGAGGGCCATGACGACGCCTGCACGGTAGGTCAGCGCCAGCTTGTCGTAGCGGGTGGCGACGGCCCGCCACTGTTTGGCCTTGTTGAAGGCCCGTTCGACGACGTTGCGTCCCTTGTACGCCTCCCGGTCGAACGAGGGCGCCCTGCCACCGTCACGGCCCTTGCGTTTCCGATTGGCGAGCTGATCGGCACGCTCGGGAATGACAGCTCGTATCCGTCTGCGGCGCAGCAGTTTCCGATTCGCTGCCGACGAATACGCCTTGTCGCCGAGCAGTGCGTCCGGATTCGTCCGTGGTGCCCCGCCGCCGAGGCGGGGCACCCTGACACCGTCGAGCACCTCACCGAGAAAGGGACTGTCGCCGGCCTGACCGGGCGTGATCAGCACCGACAGGCCGCGACCGGCACCATCGGTGATCAGGTGGATCTTCGTCGTCAGCCCGCCACGAGACCGGCCGATCCCGTGATCGGCAGGCTCATCGAGCAGATTCGTGTAATTCGAGGGAGCCCCCTGTGTGGCGGGCGGCGTTCGCACCGTGCTGGTGAACCCGCACGATCGTGGTGTCGATCGACGCCACCCAGTCCAGATCACCGGACACGTCGGCCAGCGCGGCCAACGCGATCAGCACCTTGTCCCACGTCCCATCAGCGGCATAGCGGCGATGGCGCTTCCACACCGTCTGCCACGGCCCGAACACCGCCGGCAGGTCCCGCCACGGCCCGCTGACCCGCAGCCGGTACAGCAATCCCTCCACGATCAGGCGGCTATCACTGAAGTTACGGCCCACGCGCCCTTCGGATTTCGGCAGCAGCAACTCCAGCAACTCCCACTGCGCATCCGTCAACACCCGAAACCGATCACCAACCACAACCACGACGACCATGCTGCCGCACCGCCACCGATCTATTGGGAGACACGCCCTAGGTCTTGTCTCCCAATAGTTTGAGCCATTCGACTACGAGGGCCATGACGACGCCTGCACGGTAGGTCAGCGCCAGCTTGTCGTAGCGGGTGGCGACGGCCCGCCACTGTTTGGCCTTGTTGAAGGCCCGTTCGACGACGTTGCGTCCCTTGTACGCCTCCCGGTCGAACGAGGGCGCCCTGCCACCGTCACGGCCCTTGCGTTTCCGATTGGCGAGCTGATCGGCACGCTCGGGAATGACAGCTCGTATCCGTCTGCGGCGCAGCAGTTTCCGATTCGCTGCCGACGAATACGCCTTGTCGCCGAGCAGTGCGTCCGGATTCGTCCGTGGTGCCCCGCCGCCGAGGCGGGGCACCCTGACACCGTCGAGCACCTCACCGAGAAAGGGACTGTCGCCGGCCTGACCGGGCGTGATCAGCACCGACAGGCCGCGACCGGCACCATCGGTGATCAGGTGGATCTTCGTCGTCAGCCCGCCACGAGACCGGCCGATCCCGTGATCGGCAGGCTCATCGAGCAGATTCGTGTAATTCGAGGGAGCCCCCTGTGTGGCGGGCGGCGTTCGCACCGTGCTGGTGAACCCGCACGATCGTGGTGTCGATCGACGCCACCCAGTCCAGATCACCGGACACGTCGGCCAGCGCGGCCAACGCGATCAGCACCTTGTCCCACGTCCCATCAGCGGCATAGCGGCGATGGCGCTTCCACACCGTCTGCCACGGCCCGAACACCACCGGCAGGTCCCGCCACGGCCCGCCGACCCGCAGCCGGTACAGCAATCCCTCCACGATCAGGCGGCTATCACTGAAGTTACGGCCCACGCGCCCTTCGGATTTCGGCAGCAGCAACTCCAGCAACTCCCACTGCGCATCCGTCAACACCCGAAACCGATCACCAACCACAACCACGACGACCATGCTGCCGCACCGCCACCGATCTATTGGGAGACACGCCCTAGCGCGCTCGCGCCGGTGGCCGGCTCTGCCCGCGCGCGATGATCACAGCCGTGCCGTCAGCCGATCAGGCCCTCGAGTTCCGCGATCGACCACGGCGGCTGGTCGGCGTGGTCGCGGTAGGCCACCGGCACGGTCGCCGGCCGCGCCGATACCGCTGCCGCCGCCGACCACGACCACTCCGCGGTCGGCGAACATCTTCTCCTCGGACATGTCTCCCTCGATTTCGTCGGGGCCGCCGGACCTCGTCAGAACAGTTGCAGCGCTTCCAGTTTCGCCTGCAAGCGGTCCAGGTGGGCGAGGATGTCGCCGGGGGACCTGTCCGGGAGCCCGTACAGCACGTCGGTGACGCCCTCGGCGGCCCAGCTCGCCAGGCGCTCGCCGTCCGGCTTGAAGTCCAGCGCTACCACCCGGGGCCGGCCCGCACGGCCCGCTTCGGCCCAGATCTTCTGCAACAGTGGCAGTCTCGCGGAGATATCGGTTTCGGTCGGGGTGGTGATCCAGCCGTCCCCGGTGCGCGCGATCCAGCGGAAGGTCTTCTCCGTGCCCGCGGCGCCGACCAGCACCGGGATGTGGGACTGCACCGGCTTGGGCCAGGCCCAGCTGGGTCCGAAGTTGACGTATTCGCCGTCGTAGGCGGCCTCTTCGCGGGTCCACAGTTCCCGCATGGCCTCCACGTACTCGCGCAGCACGGTGCGCCGCTTCTGCGGCGGCACCCCGTGATCGGTGAGTTCGTCGGTGTTCCAGCCGAATCCGGTGCCGAGGGTGACCCGGCCGCCGGAGAGGTGGTCCAGCGTCGCGATCGTCTTGGCCAGGGTGATCGGGTCGTGCTCGACCGGCAGCGCGACGGCGGTGGACAATTCGATGCGCTCGGTCACCGCCGCCGCCGTCGCCAGCGCCACCCAGGGATCCAGGGTGCGGGTGTAGCGATCGTCGGGCAGCGAGGCGTCTCCGGTACCCGGATGCGCCGCTTCGCGTTTCACCGGGATGTGGGTGTGCTCCGGGACGAAGAACGATCGGAAGCCGCGCTCCTCGGCGGCCACGGCGGCCGCCGCCGGCGTGATGCCGCGATCGCTGGTGAACAGGACGATGCCGGCGCGCAGCGGGCCGGCGGCGGGTGATGCCACGATATCCACTCCTGAATGTTCGAGATCGGCGGGTCAGGCCGGGGTCGCGACCAGCTTGGTCTCGAGGTACTCCTCGAATCCGGCGACGCCCATCTCCCGGCCGATACCGGACTGCTTGTAGCCGCCGAAGGGCGCGTCGGCGTGGTACCACAGCCCGCCGTTGACGCTCAGCGTGCCGGTGCGCACGCCGGACACCACGCGCTCCACCCGCTCCGGATCGGTGCCCCACACCGAACCCGAAAGGCCGTAGGGGGATTCGTTGGCCAGCCGGATCGCGTCGGCATCGTCGTCGTAATCGATCACCACGAGCACCGGGCCGAAGATCTCCTCCTGGGCCACCGTGGAGTTGTTGCCGAGTCCGGTGATGAGGGTCGGGTCGATGAAG
Organism: Nocardia sp. alder85J; assembly: GCF_020176955.2. Lineage (GTDB taxonomy): Bacteria > Actinomycetota > Actinomycetes > Mycobacteriales > Mycobacteriaceae > Nocardia. Next base: position 77,748 of record NZ_JAIUCZ020000015.1, on the reverse strand, counting down.
AAGCCCCGCGGCCGCTTCCCGGGCCGGCCACCGCCGACCTCGATCGTGCCGCCCTCGCTGCGCGCGATCTCCAGATACCGCTCCACCCGCTCCCGCTGCCGTGCGGAAATCAGTGGGCCGCAGATGGTTCCGGGCTTGGTGGGATCACCGGCCCGGATGCCGGACAGCGTCCCCGCGGCCGCGGCCACCGCCTCGTCGTGCCGCGAGCGCGGCACCAGCAGGCGGGTGGTCAGCGCGCAGCCCTGCCCGGCGTGCATGGCGACGGAGAAGGCGGTGTAGGCCGCCGCGGCGGCGATATCGGCGTCGTCGAGCACGAGAGCGGCCGACTTGCCGCCCAGCTCGAGGAAGGTGCGCTTGAGATTGGCCGCGCCGCCGATCATCACGGAGCGACCGGTCGCGGTCGAGCCGGTGAAGGTGATCATGTCGACCCGCGGATCCTCCACCAGCCGGGCGCCCAGGCGGTGATCGGTGGCGGTGACGATGTTCAGCACCCCCGCCGGGATGTCGGTGTGCTCGGTGATCAGCGAGCCGAGAGCGGCTGCGCACCACGGGGTGTCGGGCGCGGGCTTGAGCACCACGGTGTTGCCCGCGGCCAGCGCCGGCCCGATCTTGGCCAGGTTGATCTGATGCGGGAAGTTCCACGGCGTGATGGCCCCGACGACACCGGTCGCCTCGCGCCGGATCACCCGGCGGCTGGCGATGCCCATCTGCTCGGCGACGCCGAGATCGGTTTCCCAGCTGTAGCTCTCGGCCAGATCGGCGGCGAAGCTCAGGTCGGCGACCGGGCCCTCCAGCTGCGGTCCGCTGGTGAGCATGACCGGCGCGCCGACCTCGGCGACGGTGATCTCCCGCAGTTCCTCGATGTGGGCCTGCATGGCATCGCGCAACTGGCGCAGGCAGTGCGCACGCAGGGCCGGGTCGCGCGACCAGCCGGACTCGTCGAAGGCCGTCCGGGCCGCCGCGACCGCGGCGTCCATGTCCTCGGCGGAGGCGTCGGCGGCGTGGCCGAGCACCTCCTCGGTGGCCGGATTGACGGTGGCGAAGACGCCCGAGCCACCGGGGACCAGCTTGCCGCCGATCAGCAGAGGGGTGCCCTCGGAAGGGACGAGGCCGTTCATGTGCAGGCTCCGATGCATGTCTGGACAGGTGTTCGGAATATAGTTCGAATCCTTGATCGAATGCAAGAATCGCAAGGCCGTTGTGGTGAGCGGACGTCGGTGATACCGTCCAGACACATGTCCAGCTGTGTGTCTTCCTGGAGGGGGACGTCATGACCTCGGCCTCGCTCGAGCCGTTCACGTTCGACCCCTACGACTACCGGTTCCACGACGACCCGTACCCGACCTATCGGCGGCTGCGCACCGACGCACCGCTGTACCACAACCCGGAGCTGAACTTCTGGGCGTTGTCGCGGCACTCGGACGTCATCACGGCCTTCCGTGACCACGTCCGGCTGTCCAGCGCCAACGGGGTCTCCCTGGATCCCGCGGCCTGGGGCCCGCACGCGCACAAGACGATGTCCTTTCTCGCCATGGACGATCCGCGGCACGTGCGGATGCGGCGCCTGGTGTACAAGGGCTTCACCCCGCGCCGGGTCCAGGAGATGGACGAGCGGATCCTCGAACTGACCCGTGAGCATCTGGAACCGGCGCTGGCGCGCGGAACCTTCGACTGGATCGAGGATTTCGCGGGCAAGCTGCCGATGGACGTCATCTCCGAACTGATGGGGGTGCCGGTCCCGGATCGCGCCGAGGTACGCCGGCTCGCCGATCTCGTGGTGCACCGCGAGGAGGGCGTGCTCGACGTCCCGATGGCCGCCATCGAATCGGCGCTGTCGCTGATCACCTACTACAGCGACATGGTCACCGCCCGGCGCAAGTCGCCGACCGAGGACCTGACCTCCGCGCTGCTCGACGCCGAGATCGACGGCGACCGGCTCACCGACGAGGAGATCATCGGCTTCATGTTCCTGATGGTCGTCGCCGGCAACGAGACGACCACCAAACTGCTGGGCAATTCGGTCTATTGGGCCGCCCGCAACCCGGAGGAGTACGCCAAGGTCGCCGCCGACCCGGGCCTGGTGCCGGACTGGGTGGAGGAGACGCTGCGCTACGACACCTCGAGCCAGATCGTCGCCCGCAGCGCGGCGACCGATATCGAGATGTACGGCGCCACGATTCCGGCGGGCTCGAAGGTGCTGCTGCTGATCGGCTCCGCCAACCGCGACACCGAGGTGTTCGAGGACGGTGACAGCTACCGCATCGACCGGCCCGACAAGGGCAACCTCGCGAGTTTCGGCGCCGGCGTGCACTTCTGCCTCGGCGCGCACCTGGCCCGCCTGGAGACCACCATCGCCCTGCGCGAATTCGCTTCGCGCGTCCGCGCTTACGAGCTCATCGAGTCCGGCATCGAACGGGTGCACTCGACGAATGTCCGCGGCTTCGCCACACTCCCCCTCACCGTAGAGGTCCGCTAGATGCCCCGTTTCGAACCCCATCCCGACCGCCGGCCCGTGCTGATCGCCGGCGCCTCCTCCGGCATCGGCGCGGCGACCGCCGAGGCGCTCGCCGAACTCGGCCATCCGGTGGCGCTGGGCGCGCGCCGCGTCGAACTGTGCGAGGCGCTGGCCGCGAAGATCACCGGCAACGGCGGTGAGGCGTTCGCCCATCGGCTCGACGTCACCGACGGCGATTCGGTCGACGCGTTCGTCACCGCCGCCGAGGCCGCGCTCGGCCCGGCCGAGGTCGTCGTCTCCGGGGCCGGTGACATGACCTTCGGCTTGATTCACGAGATGACCCCGGCGGAATTCGGGGCACAGATCGACGTCCATCTGGGCGGCGTGCACCGCCTGGTGCATCGGGTGATTCCCGGCATGATCGCCCGGCAGCGCGGCGATTTCGTGATGATCAGCTCCGACACCGCGAACCATCCCCGGCCCCGCGCGGGCGCCTATCCCGCCGCCAAGACCGCCGTCGAGGTGATGGCCCGGCAGCTGGGGATGGAGCTGGAGGGGACCGGCGTGCGGGTCTCGCTGGTCCGGCCGGGCCCGACCATGACCGGGATGGGGACGACCACCCCCGCGGACGTTCTCGGGCCCGTGCTAGAGGACTGGGTGCGCTGGGGTTTCGCGCGGCATCCGGAGATGCTGCGCGCGAGCCACCTGGCCGGCGCGATCGTCGCGGTGGTGTCGGCCCCGCGTGGCGCGCACATCCAGCTGACCGAGGTGCAACCGGAAGCCCGGGTACTGCCCGCCGGTTCCTGACCGCCCGCAGCCACCGGAACATCGACAGAATCACCGAAAGGAATACTGCCATGGCCGATTTCGATCGCGCCGAACTCGACGAGATGGTGCGGCGCTGGCTGCAGGCCAACCACGAGTGCGAGGAGGCGGGCGACTGGCGTCCGCTGGCGGACTACTACACCGAGGACGCCACCTACGGCTGGAACTACGGGCCCACCCAGGAGTTCATGGCCGTCGGGCGCGACCAGATCCGCGACATCGCCATCGGATTGGAGATGGACGGGCTGGAGGGCTGGACCTATCCGTATCAGGACTGGGTCATCGACGATCGCAGCGGCAACCTGATCGGCCTGTGGAAGCAGGTCTCCGATCGGACCCGGCCCGACGGCACCCACTATTCGCCGGAAGGTATCGGCGGCAGCTGGTTCCGCTACGGCGGCGACTTCCGGTGGTCGTGGCAGCGTGACTTCTTCGACTTCGGCAACGTCTCCGCGCTGTTCGTGGAGATGATCACCGCGAACGCGCTGTCGGAGGGCATGCAGCAGCGGATCGCGCGTACCGGATCCGGGCCGCTGCCTGGCTGGTACCGGGTCGGCACGGCGCCGGTGCCGCTGTGGTGAACGAAACCTCCACCGCCGCCAGCGGTTTCGCGGATCTGAGCCGGGACGAGCTGGCGGTGCTCGTGCCCGAACTGCTGCTGAGCGGGCATCTGATCGACCGTTCCGGCATGGCGCACAGCATCGCCGCCTTCGGGCGCGAAGGTATGGCCGCCGTCGCGATCGAGGAGTGGCAGACGGCCAGTCCCGTCTACACCCGGCGCATGCAGCGCGCGCTGAACTTCGTCGGCGACAGCGTCGAGACGATCTTCAAGGCACTGCAACTGGATGTCGGCGCACCACCGCAGTTCATGGACTTCCGGTTCCGGGTGGACGACCACGACCACGGCGAATTCTGGCTCGACCACTGCGGGGCGCTCGCGGATGTGGAGCCGATGGGCGAGTCGTATGTGCGCTCGATGTGCCACGACATCGAGGACCCCACCTTCGATGCCACCGCCCTGGCCACCAACGCCCGTGCCCAGGTGCGGCCGATCCACCGGCCGCCCCGGGTGCCCGCCGACCGGCATCCGGTCTGCGCGTGGACGGTGATCATCGATCCGTCGCACGAACCGCCGCCGATTCCGCCGAACTCGGACCGGCTCGCCGAGTGCCGGGCCGCCGAATTGTCCTTGGACCCCATCGATCCCACGGATGCGGGTACCGCGGACTACTCCGGGCCGCTGCTGAGCGATCTGCGGTTCGCCGACTTCTCGCGGTCGGCGCTGATCCGCATCGCCGACGAGGTGTGCCTCCAGCATCACCTGCTGGCACGGGCGTTCCGGATCTCGGTCGCCTCCCGCACCGACGCCGACGCCGACATCCTGCGCAAGAGCTTCACCGGTATCGCCGGACTCACCTCCGAGCGCATTCGCGACGCGCTGGGCCTCGGTGACGACGATGCGGGCCTGGCCCGGGTGCTGCGGCTGCATCCGGCCTGGAATCCGTTGCGCTACAGCGGCGCCGAGGTCGAGCATACGGAAGCCGGAGTGCGGCTGCGGCTTCCGAAGCACAGCCCCGCCCTCGAGGACGAGGTGTGGCCCTCGGTGATCGACGCCGAGCACCTGGCGCCGCTGGAGGCCATGGCACGCGGGGTGAACCGGCGGTACGCGGTCGAGGTCCTCGCGGACACCGAGGCGGAGTTGTCGATCGGTTTCGCGCTGGCCGACAAGCCGTTCCGCGAATCCGGTGAGGTGGCGATCACCCGGATCAGCACCGGAGCGAACTTCCGCTTCACCGATCGCGGCATCCCGCTGCCCCTGACGGTGGTCTGAATTCGGCGCCGTCCCACAACCCGGCAGTGGTCCGAACACAGATGAGAGACGAATTACCATGGCGTGTAACTTCGCTGACCTGTTCGAGCACTCGGTGGACGCGATGGGCGACCGCATCGCGCTGATCCACGGCGACCGCCGCGTCACCTACGCCGAACTCGAGGCGCGGGCCGACCGGCTGGCCGACCACCTGGCCACGACCGGCCTGGGCCGCGGCGATCACCTGGGTTTCCAGATGCACAACAGCATCGAGACCATGGAGACCCTGATCGCCTGCTTCAAGCTGCGGATGGTGCCGATCAACGTCAACTTCCGCTACGGCGTGGAGGAGCTGTGCTACCTCTACGACAACGCGGACCTCGACGTGCTGGTCTACCACCGCAGCTACGAGCCGGCAGCGGCGGCGGCGCTGCGGCGATCGCCGCGGGTGCGGCACGCCCTGGTCGTCGACGACGATCTGGGCAGCGCACAGGTGCCCAGCCACTCCACCTGCTACGAGACCGCGCTGGCCGGGGGCTCCCCGCGGCGGCGCGCGATCGAGCGCAGCGCCGACGACTTGTTCATGATGTACACCGGCGGCACCACCGGCCTGCCGAAGGGGGTGATGTGGCGGCAGGAGGACATGTGGCGGGTGCTCGGCGGCGGCATCGACTTCTACACCGGCGAGCCGGTCGCCGACGAGTTCCAGCAGTCCCGCACGGGCGCCGAGAGCGAGCCCAGCACCTGGCTGGTGCTGCCGCCGCTGATCCATCCCTCGGCGATGATGCCGACCTTCACCGCGCTGTGGACCGGCAACACCGTCGCCCTCGAATCCACATTCGACGCGGATCGGGTGTGGCGCACCGTGGTTCGCGAGCGGCCGCAGGTGCTGGTGATCACCGGGGACGCCATGGCCCGCCCGCTGCTGGACGCGCACGCCACCGCCGAGGGCGACACCGGCTCACTGGCGATCCTCGCCTCCGGCGCCGCGCTGCTGTCACAGCCGGTGAAGAACGCGCTGCTGGAACGATTCCCGGCCGCACTCATCTCGGACTCCATCGGATCCTCCGAAACGGGTTTCGGCGGTATGGGTTTCGCGACCAAGGACGACGATCCCAGCCGCGGCCCGCGGGTGCGGATCGGCCGCGGCGCGGTGGTGGTCGACGACGACGGCCGGCCGGTCGCCGTCGGCGAGGAGGGCTGGCTGGCCAAGACCGGATCGGTGCCGCTGGGCTACTACAAGGACGAGGCGAAGACCGCGAAGCTGTTCAAGACGGTGAACGGGGTCCGGATGGTGGTCACCGACGACCGGGCCCGCGCCGAGTCCGACACCGCCATCATGTTGCTCGGCCGCGGCAACATGGTGATCAACACCGGCGGTGAGAAGGTGTACGTGGAGGAGGTGGAAAGTGTTCTCAAGGCGCATAATTCGGTTTGCGACGCGGTGGTCGTCGGCATCGCGCACGAGCGCTGGGGCCAGCAGGTCGCGGCGGTGCTCTCCGCCGCGGACGCGGACGGGCCCGATTTCGAGGACCTCATCGCCCACGTGCGCCGTCATCTGGCGGGCTACAAGGTACCCCGCACTCTCTGGGTCGCCGAGACGGTGGTCCGCTCCCCCAGCGGTAAACCCGACTATCGCTGGGCGCGGGACTACGCCGGCGGCCGCACCCCGGACCATCGGGTCGGAACCGGCGGCGATCGCTAGCCGTGCCGCAACGACCCTGGTCGTGACACTACAGTAGGATTCAGACACATGTCCGAACTCGCATCCACCGGCATCGAGGCGACTCGACGGCGACTCACCGAGAAACAGGCCGACACCGTCGACCGGCTCACCACGGCCGCGGTCGATGTACTGTCGCGAGAAGGCTACTCCGGCACTACAATTCGACTCGTCGCCGCTGCCGCGGGAGTCGGCACCGCCACCGCCTACACCTATTTCTCGTCCAAGGAGCACCTCATCTCGGAGGTGTACTGGCGCCGTCTGATCGCCGCGCCGCCGCTGGAGACCGACGAGAAGGATCCGGCCACCCGCGTGGTGGCGGTGTTGCGCCAGGTTTCGCTGCTGGTGGCCGATGAACCGGCGCTGGCGAGTGCGGTGAGCAGCGCGCTGCTCGGCGACGATCCGGATGTCCGGCATCTGCGGGTGCGCATCGGCACCGAGATCCGGGGCCGATTGTCCGCGGCGCTGGGCTCGGCCGATACCGAGAGTCTGTCGATGCTCGAACTGCTCTACTCGGGCGCGCTGTTGCAGGCGGGCATGAATCTGCTGTCCTACGAACAGGTCGCCGATCTGCTGGAGATCTCGGCGCGGCGCCTGCTGGCCGATCGCGGGGCCTGATCCGGAACCCGCCCCGGCCTTCATCTTCCGGCCCGCCCGACGGCCCCGACCGCAACCCTGCGGCCGGGGCCGTCGTGGTTGTGCGGGCTTCGCTCCCACCGTGAGGCTTGTCGAGGGGATCTCATTCATAGTAGCGTCCAGACAGATGTCCATGATGTGTCTGGACAGCCATACGGAAAGGATTCTCCGGTCCGCGAGGACGTCAGTCCTGTCAGGAGGAATGCAGTGTCAGCTCCGTCCATCCCCGCCGGCTTCGATTTCACCGATCCGGCCCTCTGGGAGACCCGTAATCCGATTCGGGAATTCGCCGAACTGCGCCGCACCGCGCCGGTGTGGTGGAACCCGCAGACCGACGAACAGTCCGGCGGTTTTCGCGACGGAGGATACTGGGTCGTCTCCACACACGAGGACATCAAGGAGGTCTCGCGCAACGCGGAATTGTTCTCCGCGTCCCGGAAGGGGACCGTCATCCGGCTGCCCGGCGAGGTGACCCCCGAGCAGATCGAGATCACCGGCGCCCTGCTGCTCAACATGGATCCGCCGAAGCACACCAAGATCCGGCGGATCGTCGCCAAGGGCTTCAGCCCCCGGGCCGTCGAGGGATTGCGGGCCGCCCTGGCCGAGCGCGCGGCCGCCATCGTGCACGCGGCCCGCACCGAGGGTCACGGCGATTTCGTCGAGCAGGTGGCGTGTGAGCTGCCGTTGCAGGCCATCGCCGAATTGATCGGCATCCCGCAGGAGGACCGGCACAAGCTTTTCGAGTGGTCCAATCAGATGCTCAACTACGACGACCCGGAATACGGGGGCGCCAGTACGGCGGAGGTCTCGGCGCGGGCATCGATGGAAATCCTCGGCTACGCCTGGAACATGGCCGAGGCGCGGCGCGCCGAACCGCTCGGCGATATCGTGAGTCAGCTCGTGCACGCCGATATCGACGGTGAGGCACTGGCTTCCGAGGAATTCGGTTTCTTCGTCATCCTGCTCGCGGTGGCCGGAAACGAGACCACCCGCAATGCCATCACGCACGGCATGAAGGCATTCGTCGACAATCCCGAGCAGTGGGAGCTGTACAAGCGGGAGCGGCCGCGCACCGCGGTGGACGAGATCGTGCGCTGGGCCAGCCCGGTGACCGTGTTCCAGCGCACCGCCACCGCGGACACCGAACTCGGCGGGCAGCGCATCCGCGCGGGTGATCGCGTCGGATTGTTCTACAGCTCCGCCAATTTCGACGAGGACGCCTTCGAGGATCCGTTCCGGTTCGACATCACCCGCGATCCCAATCTGCATCTCGGCTTCGGCGGCACCGGCGCGCACTTCTGCATCGGGGCCAACCTGGCGCGGCTGGAGATCGGCCTGATGTTCGACGCCATCGCCGAGGTGATGCCGAATCTGACCGAACTGTCGGCGCCGAGCCGGCTACGGTCGGGCTGGATCAACGGCATCAAGCACTGGCAGGTCCGGTACGAATAACCCGGCCCGGGAACGACAACGGCCCGGACGGAGATCCGTCCGGGCCGTGCGACCTCCGGCCCATCCGGCCCTGGTGATGCCGAAAGGCGTTCGCGCTCAGGCCTTGTGCGGCACGGCGGTGACGAGCCCGCCGTCCACCACGAACTCCGAACCGGTCGCGTAGGAGGCCTCGTCGCTGGCCAGGAACAGCACGAAGGTCGCGACCTCGGACGGCTGCGCGGGCCGGCCCAGCGGGATGGTCACCAGATCGTCGGGGATCTGCTCGGTCATCGGGGTCCGGATCAGGCCCGGATGCAGCGAATTGACCCGGATGCCGCGGGGGGCCAGCTCGAGCGCCGCGGACTTGGCCAGACCGCGCACGGCCCATTTGGAGGCCACGTAGCCGTGCGCCCAGGGCGCGCCGCGCAGGCCCTCGATCGAGGACACGTTGATGATCGAGCCGCCGCCGGCGGCGGTCATCGCGTCGACCACCGCGCGCATGCCGAGGAAGGTGCCGGTGAGGTTGACGTCGATGATCCGGCGCCACTTCTCCAGATCGAACTTCTGAAGCGGTCCGCCGTTGATGATGCCGGCATTGTTCACCAGCACGTTCAGCCGGCCGTAGGTGGCGACCGCATCGGCCACCGCGGCCTGCCACTGCTCCGGATCGGTGACATCCAGATGTACGTAACGCGCTGCGGCGCCGAGCTTCTCGGCGACCGCCTTACCTTCGTCGTCCAGGACGTCACCGATGACGACCTTGGCTCCCTCGGCCACGAGCAGCTCCGCGTGCGCCGCGCCCATGCCGCGCGCGCCGCCACTGATGAGTGCCACTTTGCCGTCTACTCGTCCCATGGTCTGCACGCTAACATACCGACTGGAAGCCAATCCAGACTACTGTCCAGATATCTGAACGGACTCCGGCGCAAGGCTGCCCGCCGGGCGCCGATCCACCCGTCACGAGGAGAATCCATGTCCGTCCGAGTCGCCCACGTCGGCACCGGCAACGTCGGCCGCCTGGCCCTGACCGGCCTGATCGAGAGCCCGCGCTACGAGCTGACCGGCGTCTGCGTCTCGACGCCCGCCAAGGTCGGCCGCGATGCCGGGGAGCTCGCGGGACTCGGGGTCACGACCGGGATCACGGCGGTCGGCGATCTCGACGCGCTGCTGGCGACCGAGCCGGAGGTGGTGGTGTACTGCGCGATGGGCGACACCCGGCTGCTGGAGGCGGTCGAGGACGTGCGGCGGCTGCTGGCCGCCGGCGTCCACGTCGTCGGCTCGGCGCCGGGACTGCTGATGTACCCCTGGCAGGTGCTGCCGCCGAAATTCGTCGCACCGATCGAAGAGGCCGCGCGGCAGGGCAATTCGAGCCTGTTCATCACCGGCGTCGATCCCGGGTTCGCCAATGATCTACTGCCGCTGGCATTGACGGGCACCTGCCAGACCGTCGAACAGGTCCGCTGCATGGAGATCGCCGACTACGCGACCTACGACGGCGCCGAGGTCATGTTCGACGTCATGGGTTTCGGCAAGCCGCTGGACGAGATTCCGATGCTGTTGCAGCCGGGCGTGCTGAGCATCGCGTGGGGTCCGTCCATCCGGATGCTCGCGGCGGGGCTCGGCGTCACCGTGGACAACATCACCGAGCACTACGAGCGGATCCCGGCCACGGCGGCGTTCGACATCGCCGCCGGGCACGTACCCGCGGGCGGCGTGGTGGCCCTGCGCTTCGAACTGTGCGGCATGGTCGACGGGCATCCGGCGATCGTGATCGAGCACATCACCCGCCTGCGCGAGGATCTGTGCCCGCAGTGGGCGCAGCCGGCCCAGCCGGGCGGGTCCTATCGCATCGAGATCACCGGCGAGCCGTCGTACGCGGTCGACATCTGCCCGAACAGCCGTAAGGGTGATCACAACCACGCCGCCATCGTGGCCGCCGCGGGCCGCATCGTGAACGCGATCCCGGCCGTGGTGGCCGCCGCCCCCGGCATCCGCACCACCCTCGACCTGCCGTTGGTCACCACACCCGGGGTGATCCGGGTGCCACGGCCGCGGTAGCGCCACCGGCTCCCGAGCCGACCTGACAGTCCTTGCCACCCGCACTCGTCTGGACTAGCATTCGGACACATGTCCGATCCAATGTCCATCGTCGGTCCGCCGCCCGATGATCCCCCGATGGACCGCGCCGAACTGCTCGGCGTACTACTCGACTCGGCCTGGACGATCGTCGCGCGCACCGGCCTCGGGAGTCTCACGGTGCAGGCCCTCGCCGTCGAGGCGGGGATCAGCCTCACGGCGGCGCCCGCGCAGTTCGCCTCCGCTGCCCGGCAGATCTCCGAATTGCTGTGGCGCCAGATGACTTCCGCGCCGCGCACGGGAGTGCGCCGCACCCTGCGATCGGATGCCCTCGACGTGCTGCACCTGCGCGACCGCACCGCCGGGGAGATCCGGCACCGCATCGCCGAAGCGCTGGGCCCGCAGCCCGACGACTCAGTCGCCGCGCGCCTGGAGACGATCTACACCGCCGCCCTGTTCGACGCGGGCACCGGCTACGCGGACTCCCGCGACGGCCGGGCCCGCGAGCAGGTCGTGTGGCGAATCCTCGACCGGCGCTGAGCGTCAGTCCGGCGCGGGCGCGGTTGCCAGCAGCTCGAGGAAATACCGCACCAGCGCGGGCATGTCGATGTCGCGGTCGTACAGCCATTGGGTCTGTAAGCCGTCGATGACCGCGAACAGCAACGGCGAGAGCCGGTGCGGATCGAGACCGGGGGCGATCGCGCCGGTGTCGCGGAGTTGCTCGAACGCGGCGCGGCCGAGTGCGCGGGTCGACTCGTAGCGGTCCCGGACGTAGGGGTGGGACGGGTGCGCCGATTCGGTGGCCTCCGCGGTCAGCCGGGTGTACAGCTCGACCAGGCCCGGTACCCCGGCGTTGTGGGCGACCAGATCCGCCAGCCGGGCGCCGATGTCGACGGCGGGCGTGCCGTAGGTGGCCAGGTCGAGTTCGTCACGGCGGCGCAGGATTTCGGTGAACAACGCGTCCTTGGAACCGAAATAGTGCAGCAGGCCGTTCTGGCTCAGTCCCACCGCCTCGGCGATCTCCTTGACCGTCGCCTTGCCGTAGCCGTTGCGAGCGACCACCGCCAGCGCGGTGTCGAGGATCTCCGCCCGTTTCTCGACACCCTTGCTGTAGGGACCGCGACTCGCCATGGATGCATCGTACGGAGCCGCCGGAGCCGGTCCCGGGCGCCGGACATCCGGCAGTTCCGGACCGGCGGTTGCTTGCCGCGCCGAAAACCGCATGCCATTCTGTTTTCATCCGAATGTCGCGCCACAACGGTGTGCCGGGAAGTGTCGGGAGGAACGACCATGACGTCGACGGTGCCGGATCCGGACCCCGTGATCACGCAGCAAGCCGCAGCGACCAGCGGCGCATCGTTCTGGTCCACGAAACAGCTGGACTCGGCGGCCGCGTTCGCGCTGCACGACGGGCCGCACGGCCTGCGGAAGCAGACCGGGACCACCGACCATCTCGGTATCGGCGAGAGCGTGCCGGCCACCTGCTTCCCGCCCGCGGTCGGACTGGCCCAGACCTGGAGCGTCGCACTCGCGCGGGAGGTCGGCGCCGCACTGGGCCGGGAATGCCGCGCCGAGAACGTCGGCGTACTGCTCGGCCCGGGAGTCAACATCAAGCGGGACCCGCGCGGCGGCCGCAACTTCGAGTACTTGTCCGAGGATCCGCACCTCACGGGGGCGCTCGGCGCGGCGTGGGTGACCGGACTACAGGAACAAGGCGCCGGCGCGTCGGTGAAACATTTCGCCGCCAACAACGCCGAGAACGACCGGATGCGGTCCAGTTCCGACATCGATCCGCGGACCCTGCGCGAGATCTACCTGCGCGGCTTCGAACGCATCGTCCGCGACGCGCGGCCCTGGACGATCATGTGTTCCTACAACCGGCTCAACGGCGTTCGCGTCTCCGAGGATCGCTGGCTGCTCACCGACGTGCTGCGCGGGGAATGGGGTTTCACCGGGGCCGTGGTCAGTGATTGGGGGGCGGTGCGCAACCGGCCCGCCGCACTCGCGGCCGGGGTGGATCTCGCGATGCCCGGCCCCGATCCGCGCGGCGACGAGCGCATCGTGGCCGCGGTGGCGGCCGGGGAACTACCGGCCGCGACCGTCGCGCGGGCCGCGGGCCGTCTCGGCGAACTGTCGGCGCGGATCGCCACACAGCCGGGCGTCCCGGTCGATCGGGACGCGCACCACGCCCTCGCCGCGCGGATCGCCGCGCACGCGATCGTGTTGCTGCGCAACGAGAACGCCCTGCTGCCGCTGGACCCCGGCCGATCCGTCGCGGTGATCGGCGAATTCGCCCGTACCCCGCGCTATCAGGGCGGCGGCAGCTCCCACGTGAACCCCACCCGGCTGGACATCCCGCTCGACGAGATCCGGCGGCTGGCCGCGACCGAGGTACCGTTCGCCACCGGATTCACCACCGACGGCGGCGGCGACGCCGCGGCCCTGCGCCGCGAGGCCGTCGACCTCGCCGCCGCGGCGTCGGTGGCGGTGCTGTTCCTGGGCGTCGCGGCCGGTCAGGAATCCGAGGGATTCGACCGCGACCACATCGAACTGCCCGCCGATCAGCTCACCCTGCTCCGCGAGATCGCCGCCGTGCAACCGGACACCGTCGTGGTGCTGTCGCACGGCGGGGTGCTGCGGCTGGCTCCGGTGGCGCGACTGGCCCCGGCGATCCTCGACGGCGCCCTGCTCGGCCAGGCCGGCGGCACCGCGATCGCCGAGGTGCTCTACGGCGTCGTCAATCCCTCCGGCAAGGTGGCCGAGACGGTGCCCGCACGGCTCGAGGATGTCCCGTCCTATCTCGAGTTTCCAGGCGAGTTCTCACACACCCGGTACGCGGAAGGGCTGTTCGTCGGGTACCGCTGGTACGACGCGCGCGCGATCGAGGTCACGTTCCCGTTCGGACACGGCTTGTCCTACACCAGCTTCGAATACTCCGACCTGCGGCTGACCACCACCGGCGCCGGCCTCACCGCGACCGTGGCCGTCACCAACACCGGCTCCCGGACCGGGCGCGAGGTCGTGCAGTTCTACGCCGGCCTGCCGGGTTCGGCGATCACCCGCGCGGTGCGGGAACTGAAGGGCTTCGCCGAGATCACCCTGGAACCGGGCGAGACCGCGGACGTCGCGGTCCTGCTGCGCCGGGAAGACCTGTGCTACTGGGACATTCGCACCGAGTCGTGGCTGCTGGAGTCCGGCGACTACGAGATCGTGGCCGCGGCCTCCAGCGCCGACCTCCGGTTGCGCGGCACCGTCACCGTCATCGGCGATACCGTGCCGCTGAGCATCGGCGAGGACACCACCCTCGGCGAGGTGCTCGCCGACCCCGCCGCGGCCGCCATGGTGGTGCCGCTGTTGCAGCAGATGATGCCCGCCGGCGGCGAACAGACAGCACTCGGCATGGATCTGGCCCGCATGATGCTGTCGATCCCGCTGGGCATGCTGGCCTCGTTCGCCGGTGGCGACGGCCCCGATCTGGTGGAACAGATCGCGAAGGCGGTGGGCACACCGGACTGAACGCCGCGCGGCCGGCCGTCTCTCTCGGCACGCTGTCCCGCCGACGCCGAGATCACCCGCCCCCGGATCAGGTGGAGCGGCGGGCAATCACCCGGGCCAGGCCGGTGTCCGGGGGTGGGTCCGGGACCTGGTAGCCCAGTGAGCGGAGCAGGACGGCGATGGCGATCTCGACGATGACATCGGCGTCGAAGGCCACGGTCGTCAAGGGTGGGGCCGCGACCTCGCCGAGCGGGATGGCGTCCACCCCCATCACCGCGAGATCCTCGGGGCAGCGCAGGCCCGCCTCGCGGATGCCGTGCTGGACCACGAAGGCCGTCTCGTCGTTCTGCGCGCAGACCGCGGTGACGCCGGCCTCGACCCAGCCGGTGACGGTGGCGGCGGCATCGTGCGGGCGCACGGTGGCCACGCGCAGGTCGGGCAGGTCGCGGGCGCGGGCGGCCGCCTCGAGCCCGGTCAGCCAATAGTCGCCCAGCGGACGCCATTTCGGCGATTCGGTGTAGGCGAACGCGAGTTGCCGGTGGCCGCGTTCGACCAGGTGGTCCACCCGCATCTCGCCGGTCAGCAGATGCAACTGGCCCACGGACTGCAATTCGCTGCTGCCCAGGTGGAATCGCGGCACCCCGGCCGCCTCCACCGCGGCCAGCGCGCCGCCGCTGAGCGGGAAGACACTGGTCACCGCCACCGGATCGAAGGAGGACAGGGCCTCGCCGACCTGCCGGTCGTCCTCGGTCTCGAACACCACCAGCGACATCACGCCGTGCCGGGCCAGCGCCGTCGTCATCCCGCTGCCGACCTCGATCACCAACTCTCCCAGGGCAACCCGGGGCACGATGTAGAGCACCACACCGCTGCCGCCGCGGGCGAGGTTGCGAGCCGCCAGATTGGGCCGGTAGCCCAGTTGCCGCGCCGCGCGCTGCACCGTCTCGCGCGTCTGCGCCGAGATACTGACACCTTTGGCGTCGTTGAGCACATAGCTGACCGTCGCCGTGGACACCTTCGCCAGGCGCGCCACATCGGCCTTCGTGGGCCGATCGGACCGGCTCATCGCTGCCACACCTCCGATCAGCCCGCACCGACTACGCCTCGCCAATAATGCCCCATACGGATTCCCCGGTGTGCCCGCGGATCGCTATTTACGCGCGTAAGCTGTCCGGCGAGCAGGGAGTTACGCGACGGTGTGACTTCAGAAAGTTGAAAGGCGAAGTTCCGTGACGATCACCGCCCCGAGCGACGTGCACTTCGATCCGTACGATGTCGATCTCATCGCCGATCCCTACCCGATGTTCCGGCGACTGCGCGAGGAAGCCCCCCTCTACTACAACGAGCAGTACGAGTTCTACGCGCTGAG
Organism: Nocardia sp. alder85J; assembly: GCF_020176955.2. Lineage (GTDB taxonomy): Bacteria > Actinomycetota > Actinomycetes > Mycobacteriales > Mycobacteriaceae > Nocardia. Next base: position 61,928 of record NZ_JAIUCZ020000015.1, on the reverse strand, counting down.
CCGATTCGACGACGTCAACAAGGGTCTGATCGACTGGGAGACCTACAGCTCCGCCCGCGGCGGCATCCTGGAGCTGATCAAGGCGAATATCGAGATCCCCTCCGGGGTGGTGCTTTTCGAGGACCCGCCGCTGCACGACGTGCACCGCAAGCTGCTGGCCCGGATGTTCACCCCGCGCAAGGTCTACGCGCTGGAGCCGCGCATCCGCGAATTCTGCGCCCAGAGCCTCGACCCGCTGGTCGGCTCCGGCGGATTCGACTTCATCGCCGATCTCGGCGCCCAGATGCCGATGCGGGTGATCAGCATGCTGCTGGGCATCCCGGAGGACGATCAGGAGGCGATCCGCGATCACGCCAACGCCCAGTTGCGCACGGAGGAGGGCAAACCCATGCGCGCCGCCGAGGAGGGCCTGATCGCCGGCGACATCTTCGGCGCCTACATCGACTGGCGTGCCGCGCATCCCTCCGACGACATCATGACCGAGTTGCTCGAGGTCGAATTCGACGACGAGAAGGGCGTGCATCGCAAGCTCACCCGCGACGAACTGCTCACCTACATCAACGTCGTCGCGGGCGCCGGCAACGAGACCACCACCCGCCTGATCGGCTGGGCCGGAAAGGTTCTCGCCGAACATCCCGATCAGCGCCGCGAACTGGCCGAGAACCCGGCCCTGATCCCCGGCGCCATCGAGGAGCTGCTGCGTTTCGAGCCGCCGGCCCCGCACACGGCCCGCTACGTCACCCGCGACGTCGAGGTGCACGGCCACACCGTGCCGGAGGGCAGCATCATGATGATGCTGCTGGGCTCGGCCTGCCGCGACCATCGCCAATACGCCCCCGACGGCGATGTTTTCGACATCCACCGCGAGATCAAGCAGAACCTGGCCTTCAGTATCGGCACCCACTACTGCCTCGGCGCGGCACTGGCCCGGCTGGAGGGCCGCATCGCCCTCGAGGAGATCCTGAAGCGCTTCCCGGAGTGGAACGTCGACCTGAGCCGCGCGAAGCTGTCGCCGACCTCCACCGTCCGCGGCTGGGAAACCCTGCCCGCGGTGCTGGGCTGAGCGCGAACACCGTGGTGCGCGTGGCGGTCCGGCAGCTCACCGGCCGCTACGCGCATACCGCGCGGGGTCACGCCGACGATCCGGGTGAAGTGCCGGGTCGGATGCGGCTGATCGTGAAATCCAGTGGCAGCCGCGACATCTCGCGTCGGCACACCCGACGGCAACAGCGGGCGGGCGAGATCCACCCGGCGCGAGATCAGGTACCGATGCGGCGGCATCCCGAACTCGCGGCCGAACGCCCGCACCAGGTGGCTGGCGCCGGCGTGCAGCACGCCCGCCGCCTCGGCCAGATTTCCGGGTCGTGCTGGTCTCGGATGCGATCTCGGGGCTGTACGAACGCGGTGTGGCGGAGTGCCGCGCGATCGGCGTCGAGGTGCGCGAACTCGCGGCGGCGTCGGAGTGGTTGCGGCGCGGGTGAATTCGGGCCGTCGCCCGGGAGTGCCGGGCGACGGCCGAAGCGTCAGCGCACCACGTCGAAGACGTTCTTCTGGATGCCGTTCGAATAGGCCTCGTACTCGACCAGTTTCAGCTGTTGCGTGTCTTTGTCGGTGGCACTGAACAGACGCTTGCCCGCACCCAGCAACAGGGGGAAGACGAGCAGGTGGTAGCGGTCGATCAGGTCCGCGTCGGCGAGTGCCCGATTCAGGGAGGCGCTGCCGTGCACGATGATCGGGCCGCCCTCGGTCCGCTTCAGCGCGGCGACCTCGTCGAGGGAGCGCAGGATCGTGGTCTCACCCCAGTTCGACACCAGGTCGTCCTCGGTGAGGGTGGTGGAGACGACATATTTCGGCATCGCCTTGTAGCCGGTGAATTCGGCCATGTCCGGCCACACCGGGGCGAACGCCTGGTAACTGGCCCGGCCCAGCAGCAGCGCGGCCGATTCCGCCTGTTCGCGACCCTTGATCTCGTAGGCCTCGGGGGCGAATTCGATGTCCTTGAAGGTCCAGCCGGAATTACGGTACCCGGGTTCGCCGCCCGGACCCTCGACGACGCCGTCGAGGGAGATGAAGGCGGTGCTGATCAACGTGCGCATGGGATTTCCTCATCTCTGGTGAAGGTCGATTGCCGTTGCCGCCGGAATGCGCGGCAGCACATGGTCATCCGGTCAGGCGAGCAGGCCGGTCAGCCAGTGCTGCCAGGCGGTTTCGGCGCCGTCGGTGTCCGGGCCGAACAGGTGGTGGAACATCAGGGCCAGGCCGGTGAAGCCCTGGTGGAAGCTGTAGAGGCCGCCGGCGGTGCGGATCGCGATGCGCTCGTCGTCCGACCAGACCACCTCGCCGTCCAGCGGCGGCAGGCCCGCCGGCTCGGCATGGACGGGTGTACCGACGACGACGGGATCCGGCAACGACAGCCCGCGCACGAACGCCGCGCGGATAGCGGCGGCCGACGGGCCGGGGGCGGCGGCGAAGACGGGCACACCGGTGCGGCCGGGGAAGTGCGCCAGATACTCGCCGAGGGTGTGCAGGTGGAACGGCCAGCCGCGGCGCAGGGCGTCGTACTCGTCCTGCCAGTCGTCGCCGAGCATGCCGCTGTGGACGACGCGCAGCACCGTACTGCTCTGGTCGCGGCCCTCGACGAGATATTCGAAGGCCATGAACCGGCCGTCGTCCGTGGTGCCCGAGCGGGTGGCCAGTCGTTTGCCGGGCTCGTACGCGGTGATCACCGCCTCCTCGCGGTGGCCGCCGGTCTCCATGGCGACGACACCGCCCGCCCGCGGCTCCACCTCGTTGCGGCCCATGAACCAGGAGTCGATCCCCGGCCCGGTCGCGATCGCCGCCCAGACCTGGTCCGGGCTCGCCGGCAGCGTCGTCTCCAGTTCGATCTCGAACGGATGCGCCATCGTCAATTCTCCTGTCCTGCTTCGGTTCCGGTTTCCGGTGCGGAATCGCCGCCGCCGGGCGGCGTTCCGGGTATCTGGTGCAGCCCGACGACCACCCGGTGGGTGCGGCCACCGGCGGTGGACTCGTCGTGATAGCGGCCGACCAGGGTGGTCACCGCATTCGCCAGCTCCTCGGCGAAGGCGGCGCGGTCGGCCGCGGACGCGAACCGTACCTCCGCATCGATGCCGAAGGTGGCGACCCGCCGCTGCGCCCGGGCCGCGCCGGTCAGCAACGCGCCGACCTCCTGCACCAGCCGGGCCCCCAGCGCCAGCAGCCAGCGGGCCGAGAGCTGATCGGGCGCGCGGGCGGGGTCGGGGCAGACCGCGGCCAGGGCGGCGGGCGAGATGACATAGGAGGTGGCGGTGGCGCGGTACACCCGCTCGGTGACATTGCCCTTGCGCCGCTCCGCCTCGAGCTCCACCAGCCCGTGCCGCTCCAGCTCCTTGAGGTGGTAGTTCACCTTCTGCCGGGGCAGCTCCAACCGGGCGGCGAGCATGGCGGCCGAGCCGGGTTCGGACAGGGCGGCGAGGATCCGGGACCGGATCGGGTCCAGGGACGCCTCGGCCGCGGCGGGTTCTTCGATCACTGCGACGTCGAGCACGGCCCCAGCATGCTACCGACAAATTTTTTTGTCAAGACAAGACTAATTGTCGGAGACTCGGGGCGACGCGACGGCTCGGGGCGACCCGGTGGCAACGCGGAATCTATAGTCGGAGCGTGGATCGCACACGGGTCCGTCTCGCCGAACTTCTGGCCGTCCTGTCGCTGGCGAGCGACCTGGGTATGGGTCAGCCGATGGAACATGTCCTGCGGCAGTGCCTGATCGCGTTACGGCTGGCGCAGCGGCTGGGCCTGAGCGAGTCCGACCGCGAGGTGGTCTACTACACCGGGCTGATCTCCTGGGTGGGCTGCCATGTGGACGCCTACGAGCAGGCCAAGTGGTTCGGTGACGATCTGGTGTTCAAGGGCGATTTCCGCGGCACCGACATGGCCTCCACGACCGCCGAGCGGATGTTCGTGCTCCGGCATCTCGGCGCGGGAAGGCCACCGGCCGAACGGATCCGGCTCGGCGTCGGATTCCTCGGCGACGGCCGCCGGGTGGCCGATTCCCTGCTGGACAACCACTGGCGGGCCTCCGACCATCTCGCGATGCGGCTCGGCCTGGACCAGCGGGTGCGCGACGGGGTGGAGCAGACCTTCGAACGATGGGACGGCCGGGGCGCACCGAAAGGCATACGCGGCGAGGATCTTTCGCTGCCCGCCCGGCTGGTGAACCTGGCCGACGTGGTCGAGGTGTTCCACCGGGCCGCGGGCACCGCGGCGGCCGTCGAGGTGGCGCGCGCTCGCGCCGGCACCCAGTTCGATCCGGCGGTGGTCGAACTCTTCGCGGCCGAAGCCGAGGCGATCTTCGCCGATCTGGACGGGATCGACAGCTGGGACACCGTCATCGCGGCCGAACCGGCCCTGGGCGCCCGGCTGACCGATCCCGAACTGGACTCCGCGCTGGCCGCCATCGCCGACTTCACCGACGTCAAATCGCCCTATACGATCGGCCATTCGCGCGGCGTCGCGGAACTGGCCGGGGCCGCCGCCGAGACGCTGGGCCTGGCGACGGCGGCGCTGGTGCGCCGGGCCGGACTGGTGCACGATCTGGGCCGGCTCGGGGTGTCGAATGCCATCTGGGACAAGCACGCCACGCTGAACCACATCGAGCAGGAGCGAATTCGCCTGCACCCGTACCTGACCGAGCGGATGCTCGCCCGCTCCCCCGCGCTGGCGCCGCTGGCCGAGATCGCCGTGCAGCATCACGAACGGCTGGACGGGTCCGGCTATCCGCGCGGATTGTCCGGCGCCGCAATCGGTATCGAGGGCCGGGTGCTGGCCGCCGCCGACTTCTACCACTCCCGGACCGAGCCCCGGCCGCACCGGGCCGCCGCCCCCGCCGCCGAGGCCGCCACCCTGCTGCGGGCCGAGGTACGGCACGGCCGCCTCGACGGCGACGCGGCCGCCGCCGTGCTGAGGGCCGCCGGTCACCGTGGCGGTCGCCGCCGCACCTGGCCCGCCGGACTCAGCGACCGCGAGGTGGAGGTGCTGCGCCTGCTGGCCCGCGGCCTGTCGAATCGGGAGATCGCCGAAGCGCTGGTCATCTCCCGCCGGACCGCGGGGCATCACGTCGAGCACATCTACGCCAAGACCGGCACCACGAACCGCGCCCTGGCCAGCCTGTTCGCCGCCGAACACGGCCTCATCGGCGAGACCGGCACCCCGAGCACATGATCCGCGACCGCCGGATCGGCGGCGACGCGCTCGCGCGTTGAGGATCTCAGTAGCTGAAGGCGGTGACGTTGTCCTCGCCGATCCATTGCCACAGCTGTACCGTGCCGCCGAGTTCGGCGTTGCTCGCCAGGGTGTCCTTCGCGAGGTGCCGGGCATCGAAACAGATGGGGCACACCAGCATCCGGCCACCGGCGGCACGGAACCGCGCCACCAGTTCGGGCAGCGGCGGGCAGCCCTCGCAGGCCACACCCTGCGCCACCTCCCCGGTCGCCAGCCGCACCGCTTCCTTGGTCAGGAACATGAGTGTGGACCGTCCGTGCTCGGCGGCGCCCAGCGCTACCAGGAACGCCACGGTCACCTTTTCCGTATCTTCCAGCCCGGTGATCAGGCTCACCACTGCTTTGCTCGTCATACCTACGAGCATCGGCGGCGAGGGCCTGTCGCCGCATGGGTCAACTTCCCCATCTTCACGATCCAGATACAGGCACAGAATGAATACTCGGCCATGTAAAACATTTGTTTGCCAGATGTGAACGGTGCCACCGCGAGGTGACCCCGGCGGAACTCGGGCTGCGGCCGTGGCGCATCAGCGCGGCGATGACGAGGGCCGCCACCGCGGTGCCGCTCATCGTCCAGAAGGTCAGCACGTAGCCGCGATCACACCGAACACCTGCGGAATCTCGCGATACCGCGTTCAACTCTCATGGGAACGTTATTCTACTGTCGCCAGCCCACATGTCTTCGTTTTCATCGGATTGCCCAGGTCCGTTCGGGGCGACCGGGTCCGCGCGCGCCCCGCGCAATCCCCTTGGCCCGCAGACGATCCTGCCGAATTCCGCGGACCACCCCGCACGCGATGCTACTTTGTGCCCGATCTGCGGAATCGCAAGGGATTCCACAGGATTGGAGATCGACATCATGGGAAAGCTGGACGGCAAAGTCGCCTTCATCACCGGAGCCGCCCGTGGTCAGGGCCGCAGCCACGCGGTCCGACTGGCGGAGGAGGGCGCGGACATCATCGCCCTGGACATCTGCGCCCAACTGGAATCCGTGCGATACCCGATGGGCACCGGCGACGAACTCGAGGAGACCGTCGCGGCGGTCGAGGCGCTCGGCCGCCGGATCGTGGCCCGGCAGGCCGATGTCCGGGATGTCGCCGCCCTGCGCAAGGCGTTCGAGGACGGCACCGCCGAACTCGGGCCGGTCGACATCGTGCTGGCCAACGCCGGTATCGGCGCCGGTGGCGCGACCGTCGCGGAGGAGCAGGAATGGGACGAGGTGATCGGCGTCAACCTGACCGGGGTGTGGAACACCGGCCGGGTCGCGATCCCCTCGATGCTGGAACGCAAGCAGGGCGGGGCCGTGGTGCTGACCAGCTCCACCGGCGGGATGGCCGGCGTCGGCATCCCCACCGCGGGCTTCCTGGGTTACACCGCCGCCAAGCACGGCGTCATCGGGCTGATGCGGTCGTGGGCCAACTACCTTGCCCCGCACAATATCCGGGTCAACAGTGTGGCCCCGACCGCGGTGCGGACCCCGATGGCCGGCGACGGCAACCTCAGCGCCATCCTGGAACGCTCCCCCGCCCTGGCCCACGCCCTGTCCAATGCGATGCCCGTCGATCTGGTGGAACCGGTCGACGTCTCCAATGCCATCGTATGGCTGGTGTCCGACGATGCCCGCTACGTCACCGGCTCGGTCATTCCCGTCGACGCGGGCCAGCTCAACAAGCGGTAGCCTCGCCCGGCCCACCTGCCGCGGGTGGTGATCGAATCCACCACCGGCGGCGGGCCGGAAAGCGTCGATCCGGCGGCGGTGGCCGGGACCGGTGCCGGGTGGTGCGCAAATCAGCAGTAAAGGGTAGAACGCAGATTCGCAGGCAGCAGAATAAAGCTCTCCTCTATTTCATATGGCATTTTCCGGGGATGATGGCCAGGTGACCTCCAGCGAACTACCCGATGCCGAGACGGCCTCCGCTCCCACCCCCAGCTCCGGTGACGCGCCCTTCCACGGGCTGCGCTGGGGTATCAAGCCCAGCTTCCTGTCGTACGTCTCGAACACCCCCGACGGTCGCGGCTACCTCAATGCCGGCGCCGGCATCACCGACCGCAACGAGCTGCTGTTCCCGCTCGACGAACGGGAGTCACCGGCCGACACCGGCGCCGACCGCGTGTTCACCTTCGGCGGCGACGTCTGCTTCACCGCCCACATGGGCATGCTGTACGTGCGGATCACCGCGCCGCGGATCGTGCTGCGCGGCGACAGCGGCGAGTTGATCGCCCCCGATCCGGCCTCGGGCAGCGACGTCCGGCTGGTCACCTTCACCCTCGCCGAGCCGGTCACCGAGCCGAGCCGGCTGCGCTGGGAGGCGACCGACGTCCAGCTCACCCCGGAGGGCGTGCCGATGTTCGGTGACGTCTACCAGGCCGGGGAGCCATTCGCGCCCCTGACCATCACCGCTGCGAACTGACCGCGACCGCGCCCCGAACCGGCGCCGCGCCAAGGTAATTCGCATCACCGAAGGTGGACCTCAGGGTCCGGTTGTGATCCAATGGGCTCATAAACGGACCCCTGGGTCCACTTGGTGCGCGGAAGGCGGGCGATCCGATGAACGGTCGGGATGCGGGGCGGGAGCAGGCCGGAGGCGGCGGTCTGCTGGTCCTGGCGGTGGCGGCGGGCGCCTATTCGCTCGCGCAGACGGCGGTGGTGCCCGGTCTCGGCCAGCTGACCAAGGCGCTGCACACCTCCTCGGAGAACGTCTCCTGGGTGCTGACCGGCTATCTGGTGTCCGCGGCGATCCTGACCCCGGTCGGCGGCCGCCTCGGTGACATGTTCGGCAAGCGCCGCGTCCTGGCGCTGGCCCTGGCCGGATTCACCGTGGGCAGTGTCGTCGCCGCGCTGTCGGGCAGCATCTGGGTGCTGGTCGCGGCCCGGGTGGTGCAGGGTGCGGGCAGCATGGTGTTCCCGCTGTGCTTCGGCATCATCAGCGACGCCTTCCCCGCCGAGCGGCGGCCCGGGGCGCTCGGGCTGATCTCCGCGATCGCGGGCATCGGCGCGGGCGGCGGGTTGCTGATGGGTGGCCTGTTGCTGGACCACGCCTCCTGGCGCTGGATCTTCTGGGCCGGTGCGATCATGGCCGGCCTCTCCGCACTGGGCACGCTGCGGCTGCCGGAATCCGCCACCCGCACCCCCGGCCGGGTGGATCTGATCGGCGCGCTGCTGCTCGCGGTCGGGCTCACCGCACCGCTGATCGCGCTGACCCGCACCACGAAATGGGGCTGGGCCGACGCGCGCACCCTCGGCCTGATCGCCGCCGGCCTGCTGGTGCTGGTGGTGTTCGCCTGGTTCGAGAACCGCACCGCCGAACCGCTGGTGAACGTGCGGCTGCTGGCCCGCCCGGTGGTGCTGGGCACCAATGTCGCCACGGCGCTGATCGGCTTCGGCATGTTCGGCGCGTTCGTGCTCATCCCGCAGATCGCCGAGACCCCGGCGGCCACCGGCTACGGATTCGGCATGACCGCCACCGGCGCCGGTCTGCTGTTGCTGCCCGCCTGCCTGGTGATGCTGGTGACCGGCGGCGCGGCAGGCGCGTTCGGGCTGCGCTTCGGCGCTCGCACCCCGCTGGTGGTGGGGCTGCTCGTCGCGGTGGCCGGACTGGCCGTGCTCGCGGGCGTGCACCACGACAAATGGGTGGTGCTCGCGCTGTCCGCGGTCGTGTTCGGCGGTATCGGCCTGGGCATGGCGGCGGTGCCGAATCTCATCGTCGGCGCGGTGCCGCCGGATGCGACCGGCCAGGCGACCGGCGTCAACGCGCTGGTGCGTTCGGTCGGCTCGTCGATCGGCTCCCAGGTCGCGGCGACCGTGCTTGCCGGCAGCGTCACCGCGCTCAGCCCGCTGCCCACGGATTCGGCGTTCACCGAGGCGTTCTGGATCGGCGCCGGCGCCACGGCCTGCGCGGCCGTGGCCGCCCTGCTGATCCCCCGCGAGCGCCGCGGAGCCGACCTTCCCGCACCGGCCCCCGTATCCGACGCGGACGGTGTTCGGGCAGGCTGAGGTCATGTCCTCGCCGGCCACGCCTACCCCCGCCGACTGGTCCGACCGCCGCGCGGACGCCCGCCGCAACCACGAGCGCATCGTCGCCGCCGCCCTGGAAGTCTTCTCCGAGAAGGGATTACAGGCGACGGTGCCGGAGGTCGCGGCTCGCGCCGGGGTGGGCAAGGCCACCGTCTACCGCAGCTACCCCACCAAGGCCGACCTGGTCCGGGCCGTCGCGGACCAGGAGATGCAGTGGCTGCGGACCCGGCTGGCCGCGATCGCCGAGGACGACGACCCCTATACGGCTCTGCGCGATTTCGTCGGCGACGCCTCCGAACGGCTGGCCCGCCAGCAGATGCTGCTCATCGAGGTGCTCCCCCGCGAGGACCCGCGCAAAACCGATTCCGAATCCAACCGGATGCTGCAACGGATCATCGACGCGGCCCGGGAACGCGGCCAGGTGCGCGCCGACGTCACCGCGACGGACCTGCGCATCCTCGTCGGCGGCTATGCCCGCATCCTGCTGGACCTGGGCATCCGCGACCCGGAGCAGTGGCGCCGCTACGCCGAACTGGTGATGGCGGCGCTGCGGCCCTGAACGGCATCGGCCGAGACGGCCACCCGGAGCAGCGGTCCCGACCGACGTGCGGCGAAAGGTTCAGTGACCGAACAGGTCCGGCAGTCCGTCGGAGACCCGGTCGGTGAACTTCGGGTCGCGCTTGGCGAGGAACGCGTCGACACCCTCCTGGACGTCGGCGGCGCGGCCGCGCTCGTAGATGCCGCGGGATTCCACCGCGTGCCCGACCTCCGGGCCCTCGGCGCCGAGCATCCGCCACAACATCTGGCGGGTCAGGGCCACCGAGACCGGTGCGGTGCCGGACACCAGCCCGCGCGCCAGCTCCAGCGCGCGATCCAGCACCTGGTCCTGCGGGACCACCTCGCGGACCAGGCCCTTGGCCAGCGCCTCCTGCGCGTCGATCATCCGGCCGCTCAGGGTCCATTCCAGCGCGGTGGCGATGCCGACGATCCGCGGCAGGAACCAGGACGAGCACGCCTCCGGCACCAGCCCGCGGCGGGTGAACACGAAGCCGAATCGGGCTGTGTCCGAAGCGATCCGGATATCGGCGGGCAGGGTGCTGGTCACCCCGACACCGACGGCGGGACCGTTGATCGCCACCACCACCGGCTTGTGCGACCGGTAGATCCGCAGCGAGGCGAGCCCGCCCTCGTCCGGCGGCGCGGCGCCGTCGGCGGACTCCGCGACGAAGGTATCACCGCCGGCGGCGAGATCGGCGCCCGCGCAATAGGCGCGCCCGGAGCCGGTCAGCACGACCGCGCGGACCTCGTCGTCGGCATCGGTGCGGTCGAAGGCCGCCTCGATCTCCTTGCGCATCTGCACCGTGAAGGCGTTGAGCCGCTCGGGCCGATGCAACCGGAGCACGGCGATCTCACCGTGGCGTTCGAACAGGACGACCGGATTTTCCGCGGACTGGGTCACCCCCGTCACCGTAGCTTCTCGAAGCGGTCCGCGACATCGCGATATTCGGCCCGGATCGCGGTCTTGGCCAATTTGCCGCTGGGCAGCCGGGGCAGCGGCTCGTCCCGGATCACCACGTACCGCGGCACCTTGTAGTCGGCCACCTGGGTATTGCAGTGCTCGATGATGCGCGATTCGTCCACGCCGGCGGACACTTTCACGATCGCCGCCGGGGTCTCGCCGAAGCGCTCGTCGCGGGCCGCGATGACCGCGACCTCCTCCACGCCCTCGATCTGGCCGATCACCCGTTCCAGCTCCACGGGCGAGATGTTGATGCCGCCGGTGATGATCAGATCCTTGAGCCGGTCGACGAACTGCAACCGGCCGTCCTCGTCCTGCTTGCCCAGATCACCGCTGTGCAGCCAGCCGTCGGCGAAGGCGGTCTCGGTCGATTCGGGATCGTTCCAGTAGCCCGGTGTGACGCCGGGACCGCGCAGCAGGATCTCGCCCTCCTCACCGGGTGCGGCGGGGGAACCGTCCTCGCGCACCACCTGGAGTTCGGTGAAGATCGAGCCGCTGCCGCACCACTGCGGGAAGTCGGCCGCCTCTTCGACCAGGGTCGCGGTGGCGACGCCGCCGGCCTCGGTCATGCCGTAGATCTGGCGCAACGCCACGCCCTTCTCGGCCCAGCGTTCCAGCAGCGCGGCGGGCACCGCGGCGCCGCCGACGATGGCGGTGCGCACCGAACTCATGTCGGCTTCCTCGAATTCCGGTGTGCGCGAGATGGATTCGAACACCAGCGGGACACCGAACATGGCCCGGACCTGGCGCTCGGCGACCAGCTTCGCCGCCCGGCCGGGCACGAATTCGGGCTCGATCACGATGGTGCCGCCGAGCACCACGGCCATCAGCAGACCCCAGACCAGGCCCGGCGTGAACACCAGCGGCAGCACCAGCAGCGAGGTGGTGCCCGGGAAGAAGCCCTCCTCGACCAGCGAGGCTTCGAACACGATGTTCAGCAGTGTGCGGTTGGTGCAGACCACGCCCTTGGACAGCCCGGTGGAACCGCTGGTGAACAGCAGCGCGGCCGGCTCGTCCGGATCGAGGTCGATGCGGAAGTCGTCGGCGCCGCCGGTGCGCAGGGTCTCCAGTTCCGTGAAGGCGATCCGGTCGAAGGGGTCGCCGAGGGCCAGCGTCCCGTCGATCACCTCGTCGTACCCGGCCGGCAGCGCGACCACGCGGGCGCCGGCGTCGTCGAGCACCTTGCGCAGCTCGGCGGGCTTGAGCCGCGGGTTCAGCGGCACCAGCACCGCACCGGCCTTCATCACGCCGAGCGCGACGACCGGCCAGGTCAGCGAGTTCGGGCCGAGCACGCCGACCCGGTCACCGGGGGCGATACCGCGCTCGGCGAGGTTGCGCGCGATGCGGCTCGACCAGTCCCGCAACTGCCGGTAGGTCAGCTCCTCGCCGTCCACGACGATCGCGGTCCGATCCCCCTTCACCCGACCCCACCAGCTCAGGGCGGATCCGATTGTCGCTGCCATCTCTCCTCAACTTCCTTGTCGAATCCGGCGTTGCCGGGAGGTCGCACCGAGCGTGACGCCCGTCACCTTTTATCTAATGTCCGTAGTTTAAGCGACTCAGAGGTCCAGCACCAGCCTGGCACCCAGGCAGCGCGAGACACAGGGCATCATGACGTCCCCGGCGGCTTGTTCCTCCTCGGTGAGGACGGAATCCCGATGGTCGGGAACGCCCGCCAGCACCGCCACCTCGCAGGTACCGCAGGTGCCCTCGCGGCAGGAGTACTCGGTCCGCACCCCGGCGGCCTCCAGCGCGTCGAGGATCGAGGCCGACGCCGGCACGGTGACGACCGTGCCCGAGCGGGCCGACTCCACCTCGAACTCACCGTCGGCGGTCGTCGCGGCCACCGCTTTGGGGGCGAAGCGCTCGACGTGCAGGGTCAGACCGGCGTGGCCGCGCACGGCCGCCTCGATCGCCTGCAACAGCGGCTCCGGGCCGCAACAGTACACCGCGGTCCCCGGCGCGGCCGCCGCCAGCGCCGCCTCGAGGTCGAGCAGGCCGTGGCCGTCCCGCGGGTGGATCGCCACCCGGTCCGGATGCGCGGCGGCCAGGTCGCCGGCGAAGGCCACGCTCGCCCGGGTTCGGCCGCCGTACAGCAGCCGCCAGGGCCTACCCGCGGCGGCGGCGGCGCCGATCATCGGCAGCAGTGGGGTGATCCCGATGCCACCGGCGACGAACAGGTAGCCGGGCGCGTCGACCAGCGCGAAGTTGTTGCGCGGCCCGCCGACCTCGACGAGGTCGCCCTCCTCCAGCTTGTCGTGCACCCGGATCGACCCGCCGCGGCCCGCGGCCTCGCGCAGCACCGCCACGGTCAGCTCGCGGTCGTCGGCCGGATCGCCGCACAGCGAGTACTGCCTGATCAGCCCGGCGTCGAGGACGAGGTCGAGATGCGCGCCCGGAGTCCAGGCGGGAACCGGGCCACCGTCGGGCTCGGCCAGCCGAACCGCGACGACGTCCCGGGCCACCACCGTCTTGGCGACCACGCGCATCCGGCGCGTGACCGGCCCGCCAGATCCGTCCATGAAGGCTCCTCTCACCACCCGAACCGGGTCCCACTTGCTGTTATAAATCTTAAGGCCATAGATTAATGACAAGCAACCCGCGAGTTCGAACTCGTTGCTCTGCATCTGGTTCGATCCTCAAACCTATGCTCGTTAGATATCTCGGGAAGATTGGATGGGATCATGGTGAACCCGGCGCGCCCCCCGGCCGGCGACGTGCTGAGCCTGTTCCGGCTCGACGACTCGGTCGCGATCGTCACCGGCGGCGGCAGTGGCCTCGGGGCGGGGATCTCGCGGTCGCTGGCCGAGGCCGGGGCCGACATCGTCGTGGCGGGCCGCCGCCGCGGCCCGCTGGACGAGGTGGCCGCCGAGGTGCGCGCGCTAGGCCGGCGCGCCCTGGTGGTGCCCACCGACGTCACCGACCCCGCCGAATGCGATGCGCTGGTGCTGGCCGCGACAGCGGCGTTCGGCCGGGTCGACGTGCTGGTCAACAATGCCGGGGTGAGTCATGTGGCGCCCGCGAGCCGGGAACTGCCGGCCGACTTCCGCGCGGTGCTCGACATCAACCTGCTCGGCGCGTACTGGATGGCGCAGTCGGTGTCGCGGGTGATGCAACCGGGCGCGGCGATCGTGAACGTGTCCAGCATGCTCGGCCTGATCGGCTCGATCCTGCCGCAGGCGGCCTACTCGGCCAGCAAGGCGGGCCTGATCGGCCTGACCCGGGACCTCGCCAATCAGTGGTCAGGGCGGCGCGGCATCCGGGTCAACGCCGTCGCACCCGGTTTCGTGGAGACCGACATGATCTCCGAGATGCCGCCGGAGACGCTCGCGGAATTCCTGCGCGGCTGCCCGCTGGGCCGGCCCGCGACCATGCAGGAGGTGGGTGCCGCGGTGGTGTTCCTGGCCGGGCGGGCCGCGTCCTACATCACCGGATCGACGATCGCCGTGGACGGCGGCACCTCCGGGCATTGACGCGCGATCAGCCCTCCGGCCGATAGGATTACCGAATTACCGTAGATTAGCCGCCCTGCCCCGCCCGAAGTCCGGGCCTCCGTCACGAGAGCGAGCCATGCCGCGACCGTCGAAACCCTTGATCAGCCGAACTGCCGCTGTCGCAGCGGCATTGGAGATCATCGACACCGAGGGCCTGGAGGCCTTCAGCGTCCCGCGCCTGGCGAAACATCTGGGCGTGCAGGCGCCTTCGCTGTACTACCACTTCGCGGACAAGGCGGAGCTGATGTCCGCGGTGGCGCTGCACGTGATCGGCGACGTGTCGCTGCCGCGCCGCAAGCCGGGGCCCGACTGGCCGGAGTACTTCGTCACCCTGGGCCTGAACTTCCGGACGGGCATCCTGCGCCACCGCAACGCCGCGCCGATCCTGCTGCAAGCGCTGCCGCGCACGGTGCTGCTGCGCCGCTACGAGGAGGCCGCCGAGTTCCTCGCCGCTTCCGGCGTCCCGGAGGAGCTGCACGTGCAGATCCTGGACGGCATGGAACGGCTGTCGCTGGGGGCCGTGCTCACCGAGGCGGTCCGCTCCCCCGGCAGCCGCGCCACCATCTTCCCGAACGTCGACCCGGCCTCCCAGCCGGCGCTGGCGCGCGCCCTGGCGGCCAACGACCGCACGTCCAAACGGCTGTACGAGGAGATGATCCGCAGCTTCCTGTACGGCGTGGTGCGGGACGCGGAACTCCCCGCGGCACAGCCCACCGCCCAGGGACGCCGGCTCACTTCCTGATCGCCGTGCCGGTGATCAGCGGCCGGACGATCGGCGGCATACCCCGCCACGACATCTTCCGTACCTCTTCGATCTCCAGCCCGCACGCCCGGATCCGCTCGAGGGTGTCGCGGTTGCAGTGGCAGCCCTCCGCGAACCGGCGCCACGGCCGGGCGAGCCGGTCCTGCCACGCGGCCAGCCGCGGCGACTCGGACCGCACGTGCTCGAGGAACAGCAGCCGGCCGCCGGGCCGCAGTACCCGCTCGACCTCCCGCAACACCGGATCGGGTTCGTCGACGGTACACAGCACCAGCGTCGAGACGACCGTGTCCACGGTTCCGTCCGCGAACGGCAGGTGTTCCGCCGAGGCGTCGAGCACCCGCGCGCGGACCCCGCTGCCGTGCAGCCTCCGGGCCGACCGCACCCGCATCGCGGCCTCCGGTTCGGTGAGGATCAACTCGTCGAGATCGACGGGGTAGTACGCCAGATTGAGGCCGGTACCGCTGCCGAGTTCGACGGTCCGCCCCCGCGCCCGGCCGAGCAGATTTCGCCGACGAGTCCCCATCCCGGCCCGCTCGCCCAGCCAGAGCAACGGGTCGTACAGCGCCGCGAAAGCCCTGGTCCACCGGCCGGAGCCCTGCGCCGCAACCACCGGGACGACGCCACTTGTCACACAGTCCACGCTACGCCGAACGGCACGATCATGTGGCCCGAGTCACACCCGTCGCGGGAAACCGCCCGAGTACGCGCGGCAGGCGGGTCCGCGGCCACCACGCGGGAATCCCGCGCGATCGGGGCCGGGCTGGACAGATCGGCCATGCAGGACACAATCAGGCCGGGCCGTGCCGACCATGGTCGGCCCGCACGAATTCGACCGGGTGGCGGCGCTCGCCGATCGGCCGGGCCGATCGCGCTCTGCGGTCAGGGGCGAGCGAACACCGGCGGGTCGTCCCACTCGCCGAGTTGGTAGCAGGCGTGCGCCTCGTCCTGTTCGAAGGAGCGCAACCGGCACATCCGGACCGCCGCACGGTTGTCGGGGTCGACGCGCAGCAGCGCCACCTGGGCGCCGCCGGCCGCGACGGCGTGCAGGGCGCGGGTCAGCAGCGCCGCGCCGAGGCCCGCGCCGCGCGCCGCCGGATCGACCATCAGGGCGCGCACCCAGCCCGCCGACCATTCCGCGTGCGGGAGTACCGCCGGATCGAACCAGGCGAATCCGGCGTCCTTGCCGTCATGGGTGGCGATCAGGGCCGAGCCGTGCCGGTCGGCGACATCCTCCGCGAAGCGATCGGCCTGGGCCGACGTCAGCGCGGCCTGCCCGGCCAGGGCCTCGATCCGGGCGGCGACGCCGGGATCGGCGAGGTCCAGCGGTTCGCTCAGCTCGTATCCGGCCGGTAGCGGGTCGTCGTCCAGCGGCATGGCGAACGGCCCGGTCAGATGGCGCAGCAGCGTCCACAGCCGGGCCACCGCCGCAATGCCGAACCGCCTGGTCAGGCGTTGCGCGGCGGGGTGGCTGCCGAAGGCCCAGCAGCGCAGCGCGGTGGCGCCGGTGCCCTGCCAGCCGCCGGGGACGGACACCTCCAGGCCGAGCTCCTCGACCAGTTGGGTGGTGACGCCGCGCGAGCGGTAGCCGGGGTGCACGGTGTAGCCGACGGTGCCCTGGCCGTCCTCGTCCACGGTCAGCCGCAGGTAGGCCACCAGCACCATCGGCGCGTCGGCGCCGCCGCGCAGATCCTTGCGGGCCTTGATCGGCAGATGCCACACCCGGGTCCCGGCCGCGGCGACCGCGCGCACGTCACGGGTGTCGAGCACCGCGAACCCGGCGTCGGCGTCGTAGGCCGCGGCCTCGGTCACCAGCTGTTCGGCGGCGGCGCGATCCTCGCCGTCGAGCCGATCGCGCCACGCGTAGCAGATCATCGCCTCTCCCCATCACCGGTTTACAACATAAATCTACATGAGTTAGATTTAGAAGTGTATACGGACAGCTCAGGCTGATATGACCAATCACCCGGTTCACACGCCGGGCAGGTGGACGACATTGGAGGCATGCCATGACCGAGGTCGGGGCTCCCCGCGAGGAACGCATTCGCCGCGCGCTGACACATCTGCGCAACGACACCACCGACGAGTTCGACCACATCACCTGGTTCGCGCCGCGGGAGTTCACCGATCCCGCAGTGGCACAACGGGAACGCGACCTGATCTTCGGGCGGGTGCCCTCGATCGTCGCGCACGGCTCCGAGATCCCGAACGCCGGCGACTTCTTCACCCTCCAGCTGCCCCGCAACAACGTCATCGTGGTGCGGCAGCGCGACGGCGGGGTCAAGACCCTGGTGAACCTGTGCCGCCACCGCGGCGCCCTGGTCGAGAAGGAGGAGCGCGGCCGCTGCCGCCTGTTCTCCTGCCCCTACCACCGCTGGTCCTACGACATCGACGGCGGACTGCGAACCATCACCCGCGACAACACCTTCGGCGAGCCGGACCGCTCGACGCTGGGGCTGATCGAGCTCCCCACCGAGGTGCGGCACGGTTTCATCTGGGTGGTCGACGATGCCGACGCCGAGATCGATGTGGCCGCCTGGCTGGGCCCGGAGATGGACGCCATCCTCGGCTCCTACGACCTCGAGTCGAAGATCTCGGTGCAGTCGGAGGGCTTCGACGAGCCGGTGAACTGGAAGATCATGCAGGACGCCTTCCTCGACGGCTACCACATCCAGTACGCCCACCCGAACACCGCGGCCAAGCACATCCACACCAATGTGATGGCCTTCGACGACTTCGGCCGGCACTGCCGCTTCATCGCGCTGCGCAAGTCGATCGACCGCTGGATCGAGGAGGATCCCGGCGACCAGAGCCTGGCCCGCGACGTCACCGAGACCCACTTCCTGCTCCCCAACAGCACCCTGCTGCGGCAGCCGGATCACTTCCAGCTGTTGACCTTCCGCCCGCACCCCACCGACCCGCAGCGGTCCCGGATGGAGATGCGCCTGATCGTGCCGCCGGTCGAGCAGACCACCATGACCGAGGAGAAGTGGAACCGGGTGTGGGCCAAGAACTGGCAGATCCTGCTGGATGTGCTGCACGCCGAGGACTTCCCGCTGCTGCGTGATTCGCAGCGCGGCATGGTCAGCGCGAGCGCGGGCCGGATGGTGCTGGGCCAGAACGAAGTCGCCAATCAGGTCTTCCGCCGGGAGACCCAGAAGCTGCTGGCGCACAACTGAGAACATCCCGGGATCGGAGTCCCGGACCAGGAAGGAATGCAGTGAAAACCGATCTGTTCGACGCCGATCACGAGCTGTTCGCCAGTACCGTCCGCGGTTTCGTGGAGCGGCACGTGGTGCCGAAGCTGGAGAAGTGGGATGCCGACCGCCTGATCGACCGCGAAACCTGGCGGGCCGCGGGCGAACAGGGCCTGCTCGGCCTCGCGGTGCCCGAGGAGTTCGGCGGTCCCGGCGAGACCGACTACCGCTTCCGGGTGGCGATCCAGACCGAGATCGCCCGCGTCGGCGCCTCCGCGTTGCAGTCGGGCTTCTCGACCAACGACGACATCGCGCTCAACTACCTGCTGCGGCACGCGAATCCGGAGCAGAAGCGGCGCTGGCTGCCCGGCTTCGTCACCGGCGACACCATCGGCGCGATCGCGATGACCGAACCCGGCGCGGGCAGCGACCTGCGCGCGATCCAGACCACCGCGGTGCTCGAGGGCGACACCTGGATCCTCAACGGCTCCAAGACGTTCATCACCAGCGGCATCCTCGCCGACCTGGTGATCGTGTTCGCCGTCACCGACCGGGAGGCCGGTTCGCACGGCTACAGCCTGCTGGTCGTCGAGGACGGCACCCCGGGCTTCACCCGCGGCCGCAAGCTGGACAAGGTCGGCCTGCACGCCCAGGACACCGCGGAACTGTTCTTCGACAACGTCCGCGTCCCGGCCGCCAACCTGCTCGGCGAGCCCGGCGGCGGCTTCGGCCATCTGATGCAGAGCCTGCCGCTGGAGCGCCTCGGCATCGGCATCGCCGCCCAGGTCTCCGCGGAGGCCGTGCTGGGGTGGACGCTGGACTACGTGAAGCAGCGCAAGGCGTTCGGCAAGCGCATCGGCGAATTCCAGGGCCTGGGCTTCACCCTCGCTGATCTCCAGACCTCCGTGGAGGTCTCGCGCGCCTACATCGACCGCTGCGTCCGCGAATACAACGCGGGCACCCTGACCGCCGTGGACGCCGCCAAGGCGAAGCTGTGGGCAACGGAGTTGCAGGGCAAGGTGATCGACGCCGGCGTCCAGCTGCACGGCGGGTACGGCTACATGATGGAGTACCCGGTCGCGAAGGCCTACATCGACGCCCGCATCCAGCGGATCTACGGTGGCACCAACGAGATCATGCGCGAGATCATCCACCGGGACCTGTTGCGCTCCTGAGGGATGCTGTTGCGGGCCCGAGTGGTTCCCCCGCACGGCTGGGCAGTTCGGCTGCGGGGCTGAGTGATTCGGCTGCGCGGTCGGGCGGTTCGGCTGCGGGGGCGCGGGGCTGGGCGATACGGAGACGGCGGGCGCGATCCCGCCGTCTCCGCCCAGCTCACCGGCCCTTGCGCAGTCCGTCCAGCGTCGCCCGGGCCTGGTTCTCGGCGATCGTGACGAGTTCGTCGCCCTCTGCCGGGGATTGCTGATCCGACCGCAGCACGGCGACCTCGACCCGCACCGACACATTGCTGTCCTGCACGCCGACGGTGGCACTCACCCCGGCGGCCTGATCCGTCGTCTCGATGTCGTATCGCCGGTACCCTCGGGCGCCGATCCCGGAGACCGCATCGACGTCCCGGTCCGGCCCGGGCGCGGTGTCGTCGAGACTCCAGCGGTCGTAGGCCGGTACCGCTGTGGTGTCGGTGAATTGGACCTGGAGGCTGATCCCGGCCTCGCCCGCGGCCTCGTCGGCGCTCGCCGAGGTGCCGATGTAGCGGATCCGGCAGAGGAGCGTGCCGCCGTCGCCGGAACTCGCGGGGTATTCCCGGTGGATGCTCTCGCCCGGGGTGGACGACCAGCGGCTCAGCGACGTGGGATCGACCAGATCGCAGGCATCGGTCACCGCGTCCATCGAGTACATCCCCGGCGCCGCCGCGGGCCGGGGTGCCGCCGAGGTGACGGCCAGGTGGGAGGAGACCGCGGCGGGCATGTCGTCGTCGTGCCGACCGGCGTCGACACCGATCGCCACACCGATCCCGGCCACCACCACCAGCCCGGCGACACCGGCGACGATCACGCCCTTCCGGCCCGCACCGGCTCGCGGCCGTCGCGGCGACGGGGCGTCCGGCCACGGGCCGGACCCGGCTGCGCGGTGGCCGGGAGCCGGCCGCGGCACAGCTGCGCCCGAGTCGGGGATGCGCGGAGCACCGGGCGATGTGACGGGCTGCCGCCGAACGGAATTCGCCTCATGCGCTGCGCGCCGGGCGACGGGTGCGGTCGTCCGCGGCCCGCGCGGGTGGCCCGCGGCGGGCCGCGGGCGGCGACCGGCGAGGACGGCGACGGCCACCGCGATCCCCAGCACCACGACACCGGTCAGGAGCAGCCCTCGCCGGTCCCGCCGGGCCGGACGCGGAGGCCGCTGCCGGTCGGCGGGACCGGCGCCGCCCGTGATCGGCTGATCCCAAGGCCCGTAACCAGATTCGGCCATCGACTGTCGTCCTCCCGTTCTCGCACAACGGGCCTCCCCGTCGATCATCGACTCGGACAGATCGTATTCCTGGTCGACGCCGAAACGGTACTCGCGCCCTCGATCCCTGTGACGACGGCCGATGGGAGCGCTGCCCGGTCGGGACCGGGCCCACGGCGGCGACGTCACCGCCGTGGGCCCGGGTCGCCGCAGGCCCCGGATCAGCCGTGCGTGGCCTCCAGATCGGTCTCGATCGCGGTGAGGATGCCGCGGTGCCGGCGGGAGGTGATGTACAGCCAGATTCCACCCAGCGCCAGGAATGTCAGGAACAGGTACGGGAACAGCGACACCGGCCAGGCGGGCAACGGGTAGAAGCTGCCGACCGTCGGCACCAGCAGGCAGAGGAACGCCGCGACCGACAGCGCGATGCTGCGAGGCGTGCGTTCGCCGATCTTGCGCAGGTAGACCGGCGCGGCGACGGTGACCAGGAAGTAGGCCAGCAGGAATCCGAACGCGGCCAGGGTCCCCGCGTCGTTGAAGATGGTCAGCGTATCGGTCTGCGAGGACCAGATCGCGGGCACCGCGAACATCACCAGGATGTAGGCGGTGAGCGCCGCGGCGGGAGTGGCGTTCGACCGGTGCGTGGTGCCCAGGACCGCGGGGAACACCGAGTGCCGGGCCATCGGATAGATGATCCGCGCGCCGGCGTTCAGGCACGAGAGGGTGAGGGCGAAGAAGCTGATCACCGCGCCCAGCGACAGCGGCAGTTTCAGATACGACACGTCGTAGGTCTCGGCGAGGGTGTTGAGCGGCATGGACAGGGTGTCCAGCGTCGCGCTGCCACCGCGGGTGCCGTACACCTCCACATAGCTCATGAACACGAAGAACAGCCCGGTGATCACCAGGCTCCAGATCACCGCGCGCGGAATCGTCCGCATCGGATCGCGGGCCTCACCACCCATCGCGGTGGCGCTCTCGAAACCGACGAGGCTGAAGATGCAGGCGACGACCGCGAAGCTCATGCCGCGCACCGACGTTCCCTTCAGCGCCACCTGATCGGTGTCGATGTGGATGCCGTGCCTGAACAGCACGACGCAGGCCAGCGCGAGGATGAACAGCACCGACAGGCCCTCCAGCACCAGCATCAGCATCGAGGACAGCCGGACGTCCTTCACCGTCAGCGCCCAGGCGACCGCCGCGCTCACCGCGAAGAACGCCACCGAGGGGATGGTGCCGTGAATTCCGAGGAGGCTCAGCACCTCCCGGCCGAAGATGGTGAATCCCGTCAGGCCGGCGATGCCGATGAACAGGTAGCACCACAACAGGGTCCAGCCCGCCGTCACCCCGCCCATCGGGCCCAGTCCGCGGCCGATGTAGGCGTACATCGACCCGGGTGAGGTGGAGCGCCGGGCGAACTGGTTGAGGTTGAACACCACCAGCAGCAGCATTCCGGTGCCGAACAGATAGGCCATCCAGGTGCCCTCCCCGGCGTTCGAGAAGGCCAGCGGCAGGATCAGCGCGGCGGTCATGGTCGGCGAGATCAGCGCGATCGACTGGGCCAGCAGCGCCGGGAAACCCAGCACGCCGACGCGGAGGCCGGTGACGGATATCTGGGTCTGCGTCTGCGGCGGAATTTTCATGTCGGTCATCCCGGGCTCCTTCGTACTTCCCCCCGGCTTTTCTTGATACGAAGAAGTGTGGTGCCGTGGTGTTTCCACGTAAATCGCCGCCGTTAAAGAACGGTAAAGTAGGTATCACCGGAGCGAAATCGACACCCGGACATGCCCGTACGCCGCCGGGCGCCGAATATGAATTCACGCCCGGCGGTCCCGGAGTATTCTGTCGATTTGTACCGGAGATCAATTCCGCACAGCGGAGACCAGCGCTGCCAGTGCGGCGGCGGTGGCCGGATCCAGCGGGAGCATGGGCCGGCGCGGATCACCGGCCTCGATGCCGAGCGAACGCAGGCCGGACTTCACCGTGGCCGGCAATCCCCGACTGACCAGCATCGTCAGCAACGGCTGCAAGCGGGTGAACAACTCGCCCGCACCGGCGGTATCGCCTTCCCGCAGCAATTCCCAGAACAGCACGACCTGCTCGGGAACCAGACAGGGTGCGGCGGTGCACCATCCGGCCGCACCCGCCTCGAACGCCTTCAGGGCCAGCGGATTACTGCCGTTGAAGAAAGGCACCTCCCCGCCGCCGAGTTCGACGATCCGATGCATTCGCGCGATATCGCCGGTGGATTCCTTGATCATCGTGATGTTGCCGACCGTGGCGACCAGATCGACCAGGAATTCCGGTGTCATGTCGATTCCGGTGGTCGCGGGATTGTTGTAGACCATCACCGGCAGCGCCGTGGACCCGGCCACCGCGGTGAAATGCTCCCGCAATTCGTCCTCGGCCAGCGGCCAGTACGAGATCGGCAGCACCATGAGCGCGTCGGCCCCGGCCTCCTCGGCGATCCGGGCGCGCTTGATCGTGCCGGCGGTCGTCAGATCGGACACCCCGACCACCGTGGGCACCCGGCCCGCGGTGTGCTCGACGCATTCCGTGGCGACACAGGACCATTCGGCATCGCTGAGGTAGGCGCTCTCACCCGTACTGCCCAGCGGGGCGAGCGCGTCGACGCCCGCGTCGATCATCCGGTCCAGCAGCGCACGCAGGGTGCCGGTGTCGATCTTCTCCGCGTCCGCCGAGTACGGGGTGACCGGATATCCGACGATCCCCGACAGTGGTGCAGACATTTCTCACTCCGAACTCTCGTGCTCGAACACCTCTGGATGACGCCGCAGCACCCTGCGGGCGTAGTAGCCGAAATTCGCCTCGACGCGTTTCGGCAGCAGCGTCCAGTCATGGGCTTCCTCGGCCAGAACCGTTGGCAGCGGCTGGATCTCGCCCGCCGCCATGGCGAGCAGCTGGAGTTGGGCGGCGCGTTCGATGGCATGGGCCAGCGTGCACGCCTCCTCGATCGAGGCGCCCACGACCAGTTGCCCGTGATGCGCGAGCAGGATCGCCCGCTTGTCGCCGAGCGCGGTCGAGATGATCTCGCCCTCTTCGTTTCCCACCGGCACCCCGGGCCATTCGGCCAGGAAGGCGCAGTCGCCGAACAGCGGCGCGGTGTCCATGTGCGACACCTCCAGCGGCACCCCGAGCATCGACAACGCCGACGCGTGCAGCGGGTGGGTGTGCACGATGCATTCGACATCGGGCCGGGCGCGATAGATCCAGCTGTGAAAACGGTTGGCCGGGTTGGCCATTCCGTCGCCCTCCAGCACTTCGAGGTCCTCGTCGACCAGCAGCAGGTTGGCGTCGGTGATCTCGTCGAATCCCAGGCCCAGCCGCTGGGTCAGGAAGGTCGAATGCGCCTGCCGGACCGAGATCTGTCCGGCCAGGCCCGAATCGTGTCCGGCATCGGACAGCGATCGGCAGGTCAGGGCGATCTTCTGCCGGTCGGTCCAGTCGCCGGTGCGAATCCGGGTGAGCATCGCCTGCTCGGCCGTCGCCATCAGCTCGGACTTGCCGAGGTTCATCGTCCTACCCACTGGCCACCTCCACGCGAGACACTGGGTTCACTATAAGACACCTTGTGTCATCCAGCTACTCTGGTGTCCTTGCAGACCGACAAGGAGTGACCGTGGCCGCGTTTCTCAGATCGCACCGACGCCGGGCAGGGCTGTCCCTGGAGGCGCTGGCCGAGCGCACCGGCCTGACCAAGAGCTACCTGTCGAAGATCGAGCGGGGCCTGAGCACCCCCTCGATCGCCGTGGCGCTGAAGATCGCCCACGTCCTGGAGACCGACGTCGCCCAACTGTTCGCTGCCAACCCCGACAACTCCCTGCTGGCCGTCGCGCGCGCGGGCGAGAACGAGCCCGACGCCGCATCCCCCGCCGCCCACTACCACCCCCTGGCCACCCAGCTGGTCGGAAAAGCGATGCAGCCGTTCATCGTCCACCCCGGCACCGAACCCGGCCCGCCGGACAACGAGCACGCCGGCGACGAGTTCATCTTCGTCCACTCCGGCACCGTCGAACTCGCCCTCCCCGGCAGCGTGATCACCCTGGACCGCGGCGACAGCCTCTACTTCGACGCCAACACCCCGCACCGCCTCCGATCCGTCTCCCCCGAACGCGCCGAGGTCGTCGTCATCGTCCACGACCGTGACGCCGGGGTATCACCGGGCGCGCACTGAACCCGGGCGCCGGAAGGGGAACCATCCGATCACGACCGTGGCCGCGGCGCAGAGCCCTGCGGTATCGTCCGCGCAGCAGAGTTCCCGTGGTAGCCAGGCTGTCGCGGATTCGCGCGACCACCGCGCCGAACCCGGGACGGCGTGCCTGTTCAGTCACCGTGACCGGAAGGTTGCCCGCATGACCGCGAACAGCTCGTACCTCTTCCGCTTCTCGGCGGCGACCGCCAACGAATACGACGCGGGCGCGCTGAAGGGCGCCCACGAGCAGAACTTCCCGGTGCTGCGCGGCCAGGAGGGGTCGGTGTACCGGATCCGGCTCGAGGGCGGCGGTATCCGGGAGCCGCACTGGCATCCGACCGCCTGGGAACTGAACTACGTGATCGCGGGCCGGGCCCGCTGGACCGTGCTGGGCACCCACCCCGACGGCAACTATCACAACGAGACCTTCGAGGCCGGGCCGGACGACCTGGTGTTCGCACCCCAGGGCTTCTTCCACTACTTCGAGAACGTCAGCGACACCGAGCCGCTCGAGGTACTGGTCGTGTTCAACACCAGCACCCAGGAACCCAACGACGACATCGGCATCGTCGGCACGGTCAACAGCCTCCCCCGCTACGTCCTCGCCTCCGCCTTCGGCGTCCCGGTCTCGACCTTCGACAACCTCCCCACCGACCTGAAACCGGTCATCCTCAGCAGGCGTCCGGACCACCCTTCCCAGTAGCCCCGGGGTGGCAGGGCCGCGGAATCCGCTCGGTCGGTGCCTCCGGAAGCGTTGCGGCCCTTGGTGAAACCCCTCGGGCCGGGAGACGGCCGACGCGTCGGCATACCCGTCGGTGGCTCGGCGACCGAGCCCTGTCTCGTGCCCGGCCGGTCAGCCTCGCCGCCGCGGTGAGATGGGCGACCACCTCCTCGACGGTCCACTGCCCGCACAGCGTCCGCTGCTGCCACTGCGCCTCGTCGAGTCCGGCGAGATCGTCGGCCGGCGCGGCCCGTTCGGCATGCACCATCGACCACATCGCCTCGCGGGCAAGGCCACTCGGCACGGGGAGCCTCCAGTTCCGGTCCGGCAGTGCAGACCACGCGGCCCACCCCGGATTCATCGGCCGGCCCGCGCCGTCGGCGATGATCGTCCGGGCCGTCGGTGACGGTGTCCGGCGGTGTTCCGAGCGCGCGGGCTCCCCATGGGCTGGAAGAACCGGCCCCGGGCGAAATGTATAACGGAACGAGCACACCGACCGGGGAAGGATGTGTGGTAGCGATGACCGTCACGGATTCCGCGTCCGGTGTGATCGTCGTCGGCGAGATACCGGACGAGCCCATCGGATTCGTCGGGCGCGGTGTCCCGGACCGGCTGGCCGCCGCGGTGCGGCGCAATCCGATCACGATCGTGTCGTCGCCGAATGCCGCAGCGGGAGTGGGCAAGACGCATGCCGCGGCCGCATGTGCGCGGGCCGCCGTGGCCGCCGGTGACGGCCTGGTGGGGTGGGTGAACGCGGAAACCGAGCTGGATCTGCTCAGCGGCCTGACACAGATCGCGGCTCGGCTCGGTATCGCCGATTCCGGTGGCGACGCCGAGGAGACTTCCCGGCAACTGCTGTCGCCGACCGGATCGGAGGCCGCGGCGAGCGACGGCAGCGGCCGCGACACCGATGCCGCCGGCGCGGCGAGTACCACCGTCCACGTGCTCGAACTCGTCGTGCAGGACTGCGAAACACGATGTGGCGCACTGCATCCGGATACGATCGCCGCCCGCCACCGGCTGGCCACGGCATTGTTCGCCGCGAACAGCCCGGAGCGGGCGATCACGCTGTGGGAGCGCAGTTTCGGTGACCGGGCGAGCGCGCTCGGCGACCTGCATCCCGATACCGCCGAGTCACGCGAGATCCTCGCACTCGCGTATCACCGGGCCGGTCAGCATGATTCGGTCATCCTCGTCGCCGAGGACGCCGTGGCCGCCACCGAACGCGAGTTCGGCGCCGACCACGCCGACACCCTCACCGCCCGCCGGCACCTCGCTCGTGCCTTCCGCTCCGCGCAACGGTACGACGATGCCATCCGGCTGCTGGAGGACATCATCGCCCGTTCCGAGGGTGTTCTCGGCGCCGATCATCCGGATACCGTCGCGGCCCGGGACCATCTCGTCACCACCTGTGAGCGCGCGAACCGGCCCGAACAGGCCATCGCCTTGCTGGCACGAATCCTCGCCGACCATCGCCGCCTGCTCGGGGAGCAGCATCCGGACACGCTGCGCACC
The DNA here is from genome assembly GCF_020176955.2 of Nocardia sp. alder85J. Classification (GTDB taxonomy): domain Bacteria; phylum Actinomycetota; class Actinomycetes; order Mycobacteriales; family Mycobacteriaceae; genus Nocardia. The sequence goes on along the minus strand of NZ_JAIUCZ020000015.1, from coordinate 34,815 downwards.
TGCGACCGATTGGCGCTGCTGTACGAATCGGCCGAACAGCACGACAACGCCGCGGCAGCGCGGGAGGACCTGCTCGCCGTTCGCGAGCAGTTCGTGGCACCCGACGATATCGATCTCGTCGGCCACTACGAAGATCTCGGCCGGAGCTATTTCTGCCTCGGCCGGCACGCCGACGCGATCCCCTTGCTGGAGCGAGCTCTCGCCGACCGCGAGCAGCGGAGTGTCGCGGGCCGGATGGATATCACGGTGCTGTGCACCGTTCTCGCGATCAGTATCGCGCGAGTCGAGCGATACGACGAGGCGGTGCCGCTGTTCGCGCGCGCCCTCCGCGAACTGGAGGACCGGCACGGGGCGGATCACCCGGCAACCCTGGAGGCATGCGAGCGACTCGCGATCACCATGCTCGAGGTGGACCGGATCGACGAGCGGATCCCCGTCCTCGAGCGCGCGGTGACCGGCCGCGAAAGCCTCAGCGGCCCCGACCATCCCCTGGCCGTCCGCAACCGCGGCATGCTCGTCGAGGCATATCTGTCGGCGGATCCGAAACGCGCCGGCGACGCTGCCGAGGTGCTGAAACGAACGGTCGAATCCGCCGCGCGCGTCCACGGGCCCGACCGTGCCGAGACCTTCGAGGCCCGGGGCAACCTCCGCACGATCCTGTGGACGGCCGGACAGCGCGAGGCGGCGGTCTCGGCATCGGCGAGCCTGCTCGCGGACATCGAGCGGGTGTCGGGCTCCGATCACGAGGACGCCGTCCGAGCCCGGGACATCCTCACGTTCATGTACGTCCGGACCGAACGGCACGCCGAGGCCGCCGGACAGCAGGAGCGCATTCTCGACCATCGGGAACGCACCCTGGGACCGGATCATCCGGATACTCTCGCCGTCTGTTTCAGACTGGCGGAAAGCCACATGTGCGCGGAGCAGCCCGAGACGGCCGCCCCGTACTACGAACGAGTCGCCGCGACCCACGAACGTATCGACGGCCCCGACCACGCGGGAGCCGTCCGGGCCCGGATGGCGCTCGCCATGATCTATTTCCGAGCGGGCCGGCACGCCGAAGCCGCGGTGCAGAACGAGCACATCCTCGACCATCGGGAACGCACGCTGGGGCCCGACGATCCCCTGACCATCACCAGCTGCGTGAATCTCGCGCACGCCTATCAGAGCAGCGGCGGTGTCGCCGCGGCCGTTCCGCTGCTCGAACGCGCGCTGTCGGCCTCCATCCGGACGCTGGGGCCTGGTCACCCGGAAACCCTGACCATCCGCAACAACCTCGCCGGCGCGTACCAGCTCGCGGGCCGCGGCGACCTGGCCGTCCCGCTGTACGAACAGGTTCTGGCCGAGCGGGAGCGCGTCGCCGGTCGCGACGACCCCGGTGTGCTGACCACCCGGCACAACCTCGCGACCAGCTATCTGGCCGCGAAGCGGTACGCCGAGGCGGTCGGCCTGCGCGAGCGGACCGTCGCCGACCACGTCCGCCTCTTCGGCCCCGAACATCCGAAGACGCTGCACTCGTACCTCACCCTCGCGAGCGCCTGCATCAGCGCGGGCCGGATCGACGACTGCATCGCGGCGAACGAACGCGCGCTCGGCGGCTTCGAACGCACCCTCGGCCCCGAACATCCGGACACCCTGAGCACCTGCCATGTCCTGGGCCTCGCCTACCGCCGGGCCGGCCGCCACGACGCCGCCGTCGACCTGCTCCATCGCGCGCTGACCGGCCACGCCCGCATATTCGGCGACCATCACGCCGACACCGTCGCCACCCGCGACGCTCTCACCGCCGCGACCGACGCCGCGCGCCGGCGCGCCTGAGTACGGACGAGAGCCGTACGCGATCCGAATTCGCGCACGGCCCTTGCCTTTTCCTGGACCCGCCTACGCGGGCATGTGCACCGTCTTGGTCTCGAAGTACTCCTCGAGGCCCTCCGGCCCGCCCTCACGGCCCACGCCGGACTGCTTGTAGCCGCCGAAGGGGAGGGTGAAGTCGATGACGGCGCCGTTGACACTGATCGTGCCGGTGCGAACACGCTGGGCCAGCGCGTATCCGCGCTCCAGGTCCTCGGTGTAGACCGCGCCGGACAGGCCGTAGATCGAATCGTTGGCGATCGCGACGGCGTCGTCCTCGTCCTCGTAGGTGATCACGGAGATCACCGGGCCGAAGACCTCCTCCTGGGCGACGCGCATGTCGTTGCGGACGCCGTCGAGCAGGGTGGGCTGCACGAAGTAACCGGTGGTGACGCCCTCGGGGCGGCCGCCGCCGTAGACCACGGTGGCGCCTTCGGCCTTCGCGGATTCGATGTAGCTCTCCACCCGCTCGAGGTGACGGGCGCCGGCCAGCGGGCCGAGGAAATTGGTGGGCTCCCACGGGTTTCCGATGGGCAGCGCGGCGTAGGCGGCGGCGAGGGTGGCCACCACCTCGTCGTGGCGGGCCCGGGACACCAGGACGCGGGTCAGCGCGATGCAGGCCTGGCCGGACTGCATGCAGCCGCCCATCGGCAGCGACTGCACCACGTGGTTCAGGTCGGCGTCGTCGAGGATGATCGCGGCGGACTTGCCGCCGAGTTCCAGTGAGACACGGGCGATCCGCTCCCCCGCCAGCGACATGATGCGGCGGCCGGCGGCGGTGGAGCCGGTGAAGGTGATGCGGTCCACGCCCGGATCGGTGACCAGGGCCTCGGAGACCTCGCGGTCGGCCACCAGCACGCTCACCACACCGGCCGGAATGCGCTGCTCGGCAACGAGTTCGGCGATCACGTCGGCGAAGACGCTGGGCGACAGGGGCGCGTCGGGGGCGGCCTTGAGGATCACCGAGCAACCGGCGGCCAGGGCGGGGGCCAGCTTGAACGCGATGGTGCCGATCGGGCCGTTCCACGGGATGATCGCCGCGATGACACCGGCCGGCTCCTTCAGGATCCGGGAGATGCCGCCGTCGGCGCGGGTGCGGTCCTCGCGCAGTTGCACCTTGCGGGCCTCGGCGGCGACCGCGCGGAACAGTTCCGCGGTCATCTGCTGGGTCGGGCCGCTCACCGCGATCGGGATGCCGACCTCGACCACCCCGATATCGGTGAGTTCCGCAGTGCGCGTGGTCAACCGGTCGGCGATGGCGTCCAGCACGTCGGCGCGCTCGGCGATCGGGGTACGGGCCCAGGCGCCCTCGTCGAAGGAGGCGCGGGCGGCCGCCACCGCACGGTGCACGTCCTCGGTGGTGGCGCTGCGTACGCGGGCGACCCGCTGCTCGCTCCACGGATCGATCACGTCGATCCATTCGTCACCGGACGATTCGACCCACTGGCCGCCGATGAAAACCTTTTCCCGGGAAGCGATTTCGGGCGCCACCGCAGGTGCCGTCTCGACTGTCATTGCGGATGTTCTCCTCGTCAGCGGTTGTGGTAACCGGCGTCGACCGGGAGGGTGACGCCGGTGATGTAGCGGGCCTCGTCGGAGGCGAGGAAGACCAGGGCGTTGGACACGTCCACGGCCTCGATCAGTTCGACGGGCATCGGGTTCTTGTACGCCTCGTCGTTGGCGACCTCGGGATGGCTGTTGACGAAGGCGCCGTATTCGGCGTTCGCCACCATCGGGGTGTTGACGTCGGTCGGGTGGATGGAGTTGACCCGGATCAGATGCTCGGCCAACTGCTTCGAGTACAGCCGCATCAGGCCGACGACACCGTGCTTGGCCGCCGAGTATCCGGCCTGGCCGGGAAAGGTGTTGAGGCCCATGCTGGTCAGGCCCGCCGCGGAGCTGGTGATGGCGATCGACCCGCCCGCGCCGCGCTCGATCATGCCCGGCACCGCCACGTCGAGCACGTGCCACACACCGGTGAGCATGGTGTCGACGGCGTCGTGCCACGCCTGCGGCTCGACGCCCTGGTCGATGACCGGCATGATGCCCGCGTTCGGCACCAGGATGTCGACGCCGCCGAAGCGCTCGATGCCCGCGTCGTAGGCGCGCTGCACGTCGGCGCGCTGACGCACGTCGCCGACGACGGTGACGATGTCGCCACCGGCCGCCTTCACCAGGCGCTCGGTCTCGGCGAGATCCTCCTCGGTGGCCATCGGGTAGAACACACTGGGGATCTGGGCACAGATGTCCATACCGATGATGGACGCGCCCTCCTCGGCCATCCGCACCGCGTGCGAACGGCCTTGTCCCCGTGCCACACCGGTGATGAGCGCGACCTTGCCGGACAGTCTCTTCACGGATTACCTCTTCTTCCTGGGTGATCGGGATGCGGGCTCAGGACTTCGCGGGCGTCGCGTCCAGCGCGACGGCGTCGTCCGGAGCGGCGGGGAAGCGCTGCCGCAGTGCGGGTTTGGCCAGCTTCCCGGAGAAGGTGCGGGGCAGCGGTTCGCCGAGTTCGATTGCGTGCTTGGGCCGCTTGAACTTGGCCAGCTGCTCCGCGGCCACCGTGGCGATGTCGGCGGCCACCTCGGCGGACGGCCGGGCGCTGTGGAACACCACCATCGGCACCTCGCCCCAGCGGTCGTCGGTGACGCCGATGACGGCGAGGTCGACCAGCCCGTCGATGCCGTGCAGCACCTTCTCGATCTCGGCGGGATAGACGTTGAGCCCACCGGAGATCAGCATGTCCTTGCTGCGGTCGACGATCTTCAGGAAGCCGTCCTCGTCCTGGAGGCCGAGGTCGCCGGTGCGCAGCCAGCCGTCGGTGAGCGCCGCGGCGGTCGCCTCGGGCCGGTTCCAGTAGCCGCGCATGACGTGCTCGCCGCGCACCAGGATCTCGCCGACCTCACCGGCAGGCGTCTGCTCACCCGGCTCGCCGATGCGGACCCGGGTGCCGACCAGCGCGCGGCCGGTGAACCCCGGCCGCGACAGCGCGTCCTCGTAGGTCAGGCTGGCCACCATACCGGACGCCTCGGTCAGCCCGTACACCTGGGTGAGCGGAATCCCTTGGCGGCGATAGCATTCCAGCAGATCGGCGCTGACCGGGGCGCCACCGGTGGCGGCGAAGGTGAAGTCCGCGAGCGTGCGCTTGCCGAAGCCGGGCAGGGTGGTCATCCGCTCCCAGATCACCGGGACGGTGGTGGTGGCGGTGATCTGCTCGCGTTCGAAGGTGTCCAGCGCGATCTCCGGATCGTATTCGCGCAGCAGCACCATGGTGGCGCCGGGCACCACGACCAGCTGCATGAACACCGACAGCACCGAGCCGGTGTACACCAGCGGCGCCGAGCACAGCACCCGGTCGCGAGCGGTGAAGCCGTAGCTGACGGTTTGCGAGATGCCCGGGGCGATGGCGCTGCGGTGCGTGATGACCGCGCCCTTCTGCACGCCGGTGGTGCCGGAGGTGTAGCAGATGAAGGCCGGATCGTCGCCCGCGATCTCGACCGCCGGGGCGACGCCGGGATCGAGCAGGCTCGCGTACGGGCGATGCGAATCGCCGTCGACGCCGTAGATCTCGAACTCGGTCTCCGCGGCGCCGGCCTCGAGCAGCCCGGCCAGATCGTCCTCCACGACGACCACCCGCGGGGCGGCGTCGACCAGCAGCGGCGCGAGTTCCCGGCCGGTGAGCCGGAAGTTGAGCGGGACGCTGATCGCGCCCAGTTTCAGCGTCGCCACGATGACGTGCGCGAGTTCGGGCCGGTTGAGCATCATGACGGCGACCCGGTCGCCCTTGCGCACACCACGCGCGGCCAGGCCGCGGGCGAGCGCATCGGTGACCGCGTCCAGTTCGGCCCAGGTCTGCGCCGTGTCCCCGAACACGATCGCCTGCTGCCGCGGCCTGACTCTGCCCCAGTAGCGGGTCAAGTCGGCCAGATTCATGTGAACTCCTCGTCGTCATGGCGCCCACCCCGGACCGGTGTGACTCCGGTCACCGCAAATCTATCACCCGTAGATAACTCGCACAATGCCGAGTTCCGGAATTTTGTTGCGTATCCCCCTGCTGCGCAGTGCTTTTCACGTGCGGACAGCACAGCCCGGCGGGTCCGGCGCTTCCGCCCCTTTCGGCGCGTGCACCGGCCCGTCCGGACAGTTCGGTATTCGGTTGTCGCCGGGGCTACCCGGTGCCCGCCACGGCGCCGCGGATCTCGCCGGTGTGCGCCCCGTATTCCGGCGGCAGCTCCGGCGCGAACGTCTCGCCGTGCACGCGCACCGGGCTCGCCGCGAACTCCAGTTCGCCGACGCCCGGATACGCCACGCGGTAGGTGTTGCGCCGGGCCCGGAAATGCGGATCGTCGAGCAGTTCGGGCACGCTGTTGACCGGGCCGCCCGCGATGTCGTGGGCGAGGAACACCTCGATCCACTCGGCGCGGGTGCGCTGCGCGAAGATCTCGGTGAGCGCCCGCCAGACCGTCTCGGCCCGCTCGACCGCGCCCGCGTCGGTACTCGCGAGATCGATCTCCGCGAGCTCCGGACGGCCCACGGCCACCGCGAAATTGCGCCAGAACTTGTCCACGTGCGCGCCGAACAGCACGGCGTGGCCGTCGCTGGTCCGATACGCCTCCAGCCGCGGCCAATCCGGCAACCGGCCGTCGGGCAGCCAGCCCGGCCGCGGCAGGGAGCGGTCCCGGTTGAGTTCGGCGTCGATCAGATCGGGCATCCAGGCCGCGGCCACATCGATGCCGGCCACCTCGACATGACAGCCCTGCCCGGTGCGCGCGGCCCTGTGCAGCGCGGCCAGCAGGCCCATCGCGCCGTAGGCGCCCAGGGCGTACATGGCGATCGGCGGCGTGGTGCCGCCGGCCATACCCTCGGTCGGCGGCCGCTCCGGGATCCGCACCGCGCGCAGACCGGCGAAGGCGTCGAACACCGGGCCGCCGGTGCCGAGGCCGCGGTACGGCCCGTCGGTGCCCATCCCGGACACCGAGCAGAGCACGATCCGCGGATTGACCTCGCGCAGCGTCTCGTAACCGAGGCCGAGCCAGTCCAGATAGCCGCCGCGCATGCCCTCGATCACGGCGTCGCAGTCGCGGGCGATGTCCAGGAAGGCCTGCTTGTCCTCGGGTCTGCGCAGATCCAGCGCCACCGACTTCTTGCCGCGATTCCAGCGCAGATGCATGAACGACGGGCCGTCGGGGGTGCCGACCGCCCGGCTGCCGCCGACACGCACCGGATCACCGGCCGGACCGGCCTCCACCTTGATCACCTCGGCGCCGAGGTCCGCGAGATGGCCGCCCAGCGAGGCCGGGGCCAACTGGGCCACCTCGAGCACCCGCACGCCGTCGAGCAGCGAATAACCGCTCATCGCTCCGACACCTCCGTACCGTTGTTCGAAAAGATCTGTGTCTGTTCGGGTCTGAGCTCCACCCAGAGGCCCTCGGCCTCGGCCACGACCTGGTCGCCGTGATACATCGCGCCGCGCATGAAGCGCTTGCGGCCCTCCCGGCCGACCAGCTCCGCGGTGACCCGCAGTTCGGTGTGCAGCGGCGCGGGCGCGCGGAACTGCACGGTGAGACAGGCGGTCCGGGCCCAGGGGCGATTGCCGCCGTTGGCCACCCGGGCCAGGATCTCGTCGAAGATCAGGGTGGTGACCCCGCCGTTGAGCGCGTACCGCCCGGAATGGAACCGTCCCACGACGATTCGCGCGGACGCGGCCGTATCGGTGACGGTCTCGATGTGCAGCGGCACCGGCAGCGGATGACCGCGCCCGGCCAGGTCGTAGCGCTTACCGGCCAGCTGACCGTCCTCGTCGGCCTCGAATTCCTCCAGCTCCGAGGCGATCTCGCGCAGTGCGGCGGCGACGCGGGCGGCGGCCGCGGGCGTGGGACAGCTGCGGGTGACCGCCTCCTGTACCGCCCGGGTCGCCTCGATCAGCGCCGCGAACTCGTCCGCGCCGACGGCGGTCGGCTCCAGCCGGGCCTCCCAGCTCGGTTCCCAGATGTCGGATGCCGCTTCGATATTCGTCATCGGCGCTACCGGGCCGCCGCGACCGGACCGGCCGTCTCGTGGTCGAGCGCGGCGACGTCGGCGGCGACCATGGTGTGGAAGACCTGGCCCGGCAGTTCGTTACGGCCGTAGACCAGTTCCTCGACCTGCCCGCCGGCGGCGTTGGCGGTGATGGTGCCGCTGACGAACCAGTCCTCGGCGTGCAGGGTCTCCATCAGCAGATCCCAGCTCTTGTCGAGAATCCGCTGCTCCCGTTCGGTTTCGGGCTTGCGGGGGGCGAGCAGGCGGATGGTGCAGTGGCTGACGTTCGGATCCTCGGCGTCGGGCACGATCGTCCAGATCTCGAAATGCTGTGGCTCGGTGACCATCATGGTGCCGGGGTACACGGTGTAGTTGGCCAGCGAGTAGTCCCGCACGTCGAAGCTGTCCGGATCCGCGTCGCGGACCTCGGCGATCGTCTTGCGCGCCACCACCAGCCGCCAGGACCGGTCCACTCGATCGAAAGTGGACACATTGCCCTCGAGGAAGTGGCACACCGTCTTGGTGTGCAGCTGGCACAGGTGATAGGCGTCCTGCACGCCGTCGACGGCAATCTTCCAGTTCATCGCCAGCCGCCAGGTCTCCTTGCGCACCTGGTAGGAGGCGCCGATCCCGGTGTCGATCACCTCGGCGTCGTGCTTGGGCCCCAGCACGGCCGCGATGTCGAGGCCGGCCCCGGCCGTCGGCACCACCCAGATCAGCCCGTGCCGCACCTCGCACGGAAACTCGACCAGGCCGTGGTCGCCGCGGTCCAATTCCTCGAACCCGTCCGCATGCGGCATGCCACGCAGGGCGCCGTCCCGGCCGTAGGACCAGTTGTGGTACTTGCAGGCGAAGACGCGCTTACAACCGGACTGCTCGAATTCGACACGCGCGCCGCGGTGGCGGCAGACATTGGAGAACGCCCGGACACCGCCGTCGTTCTGCCGGACCACCAGCAGCGGCGTGCCGATCAGCTCGGTGGTCAGGAAATCGCCGGGCTCGGCCAGCTCGTCGACGTGCGCCACGATGTGCGGGAACCGGCGCACCACCGCGCGCTCCTTGGCGGCGAGTTCCGGATCGTTGAACACCGAGAACGGCACGCGCATGAGTCCGTCCGCGTAGTCGGTGGTCCGGTTGTCGACATGGGCGATCAACCGCCGGGTCAGGTCGATCTTCTCCTCGCGCTCCATGAATCCAGCGTGACACATGAGACGATTTCCGTCTAGTGTCTTATCTAAGAATCGTAGATTTAGGAGCTTGGTAACGTGCCGGGGATGGACAGCATCGACACGGGGACCGCCGACGTCCGCGCCGCGATCCTGACGGCCGCGGAGACGTGCTTCACCCGGTTCGGCATCGCGAAGACGACGATGGAGGACGTGGCGCGCGCGGCCGAGCTCTCCCGCGCCACCGTGTACCGGTATTTCGCCGACCGCGAATCGCTGATCGTGGAGTCGATCGCCCGCCGCGCCCGGATGAACATGGGCCCGGCCCGCGCCTTCATCGCACAGTGGCCCACCGTCGCCGACCGCCTGGTGGAGGGCATCTGCCAGGACATCCGCAAGGGCCACCTGGACCCGATGGTGAACCGCCTGGTCTCCCCCGGCGCGATGGGCCTCGCCACCCGCCTGCTGCACCAGTCCGGCCGAGCCCTGGAACTCACCCGCGAGTTGTGGGAACCGATCCTCGCCGAGGAACAACAGGCCGGCCGCCTCCGCGCCGACCTGGACCTGCGGCTGCTCTGCGAATGGATCGCCGAACTCGAGATCCTCTACGTCAGCCAGTACGGCAGCGACGAGACCACCCTGGACCGGGTCCGCGCCAAACTGCGCGCCTTCGTGGTCCCCGCCCTGCTCCCCTGACCGGTTTCCTGACGAGCCACCGCCGACCGGCCCGCACGCGCCGGGCAGCACATCCACTCGATACCCCACGCCACCGCGCGACGAGCCCGGGAACCCGGGCACCTGCCCCGACCACCGATCCGGGCCGGGTCGCGTCCGGCGCGGATCGGCTGCGTGGCCGAACGACTCACCCGGACAACAGAACTCCGCTCCGGTCGATCGGTCCGGTCGGTCCCGCCGGCATGCGATCGGCCGGGCCGACGCGGCGAGGCGCCGACGTGGACCGGGCCGTGGACCTGATCGGTCCCTACCCGGTCCGGCTGGACGACAGGGTCTGGTCGGCGCGCGGAGGGCGGTCATCTCACCCGGTGGCGACGGTGCCGACGGGCCGGGGCAGCGAGGGCGCGGCCGGGCGCGACCCGGGCGGAAGGACTTGCAGCACACCCTGTTCCACCAGTGCGGCGATGGTCTCATCGCTCATGCCCAGCAGGGTCCGGCAGATCTGCTCGGTGTGCTCGCCCGGTAGCGGGGCCGGGCGCAGCGGCGGTGCGGGGATGGTGTCGAAGTGCGCGACCGTGGCGGTGGCCGGGAGGTCGGCGGGCAGCAGCGGGTGGGCGAGCACGGCGTAGGCCCCGCGCTCGCGCAACTGCGGGTCGCGCAGCAGTTCCGGCAGGCGCAGCATGGCGCCGGCCGGGACGCCGGCCGCTTGCAGGGTCGCCATCGCCTCGCGCGGCGAGCGGCCGGCGAGCCAGTGGATCAGCCGGTCCTCGGCGGCGGAGCGGTGCGCGAGGCGCCCCTCCCGCGTCGCGAACATCGGATCGGCCGCCGGTTCGGGGCGGCCGACGACCTCGCACAGCCGCGCCCACTCCGCGTCGGTCCGCACCGCGACGACGCACCATTCGTCGTCACCGGCACAGGGGAAGACGCCGGTGGGGGCGTAGTACGGATCCCGATTGCCCGGCGCCGCAGCCGATCCCGGCACGATCGATTCCGCGGCGAGCTGGACGCCCAGCTGCACCAGCGCGGTATCCGACTGCGCCAGTTCGATCAGACCGCCCACTCCGGTGTCGACGCGCCGGATCAGCGCGGCCAGGATCGCGGTGGCGGCGACCTGTCCGGCGATGTGGTCCGGATAGACGGTCATGCCGTCGCACAACAGTTCCGGATCGTCGGGATAGCGCCACATCGCCGACACCCCGCACGAGGCCCGGACCAGCGGGCCGTAGCCCAGCCGCTCCCGCCACGGGCCCACGTTGCCGAAAGCGCTGGCGTCCGAGACGATCAGGCGCGGATTGAGCGCCGACAGTTCGGCCGGATCGAAGCCCATCGAGGTCAGGGTGCCGGGCTTGAAATTGGCCAGCAGCACGTCGGCGTCGCGCACCAGCTCGGTGAAGATCCGCCGCCCCTCGCCGGTGCGCAGGTCCACCCCGAAGCTGCGCTTGTTGCGATGCCCCCACGCCACCGACGGTGCCAGCGCCGCACCGCGTTTGGCCTGTCGCAGCCCGTCCGGGAAGGCCGCGTTCTCGATCTTGATCACGTCCGCGCCGTAATCGGCCAGCTGCCTGCTCAATTCGGCGCCGAACACGATCACCCCGAGGTCGAGCACCCGCAACCCCGCCAGCGGCCGCACCGGATCGGCAGCCACCACCGCACCGGTGGTCGTCCCGGCGCCGGACGGGCTCGCCGCCCCGTTCACCACCGAATACGCACCGGAATGCCGCGCCTGGTCGGCGGCAGCCGCCGCTTCGGCCGGCGCACCGCCCGGCTGCCCGTCGCGCTCCCCCACTCCCGGTGCGGGAGTGCGGATTCCGGCACGTACACCGTCGATGTTCAGGTAGCCCGCCGGCACCCGGGCGGACAGTCCGGGCGCCAGCTCCATGTCGGTCAGCGCCCCGGAGGCCGCGAAGTGTTCCAGGCGCAGCACCTCGGCCACGTCGTGCACACCGCCCAGCGGGACGCCGCGCCGCGCGCCCTCGGCGACGAGTTCGTCGCGGGTGCGCTCGGCGAACAGGGCGCCGATCAGGGGGTGCAGGCGGTCCGCGGCGGCGAAGCGGGCCGGGATGGTGTCGTATTTCGGGTCGGCGAATTCCGCGGGCGCACCGAGCCATTCGAACATCGACCGCCACTGCCGGCGGGCCAGCAGGCAGATCCGGACGTAGCCGTCCGCGCACCGGAAGACCGGGTAGAAGTTCGCCGCCGCGGGGCGCCCGCGCGGGAAGTCCTCCGACCGGCCGGCCGCGGCCGAGCCCTGGGTGCCGAAGCCGGGATCGAAGCCGTGCACCACGGTCTCGAAGGCCGACAGATCGACGAATTCGCCACGGCCGGAACCCAGGGCCGCGACGTGCGCGAGCAGCGCCGACCAGGCGGCGTGCACGCCCACGGTCTCCTCGATCAGCCCGGCGGGCGGCAGCAGCGGCGCGGCGCCGGGAGTCCCGGACCGCGACAGCACGCCGCTCATCGCGTAGAGCACGGATTCACTCGCCGTCCAGTCCCGGTACGGCCCGGTCCGGCCGAACGGGGTGATCGACACCCAGACCAGCGCCGGATTCTCGGCCAGCAGATCGGCCACCGTGGGCGACGGATCCGCCGCGAGGTCCAGTGCCGCGCGCGAATCCGCGCCCATCGTCCCGGAATCCACGACGATGTCCACCCCGCGGACCAGTTCGCGCAGGTGCTCCGGCCGGTCCGGGTCCAGGGTGATGCCGCGCTTGTTGGCGTTGCGCAGTGCGAACGGGATACTCACCCCGCCGACACGCGGTTCGGCGGACCGCGAGCGGGTTCCGCCCGGCGGTTCCGCGCGCACCACCTCGGCGCCCAGATCGGCCAGATACCGGCCGCAGGATTCGCCGAGCCCGTCGGTCAGATCGAGCACTCGGATGCCGGTGAGGGGAAATGTCATGGACGACTCCGTAATTCCGATCGCGCGGGGACGCCTCAGCGCCCGGCGAGGTAGATCGACTTCGTCTGCTGGTACGGCAGCAGGCCCTCCGGGCCCAGTTCCCGGCCGAGCCCGGACGCCTTCACCCCGCCGAAGGGCGCGGCCGGATCGAGGGCGTAGTGGTTGACCCCGACGGTGCCGCTGTGGATGCGGTCGGCCAGCGCGATCCCGCGCTCCTCGTCGGTGGTCCAGACGGTTCCGGCCAGGCCGTATTCCGAATCGTTGGCGATGGCCACCGCCTCGTCCTCGTCGCGGTACGGGGTCACGGTGAGGACCGGGCCGAAGATCTCCTCCCGTGCGAGCAGCGCGGTGTTGTCGACATCGGCGAACACGGTCGGCGCCACGAACCAGCCGTGCGGCTGCCCGGCCGGCGCGCCGCCGCCGGTGGTGAGCCGGTGCCCGGCGCGCACCCCGGCCTCGATGTAGCCGAGCACCCGGGCGCGCTGTGCGGCGCTGACCAGGGGGCCGATCTGGGTCGCGCGGTCCAGCGGATCACCGACCACGAAAGTGCGGACCGTCTCCGTCACCGCCTCGACCACCTCGTCGTAGCGGCCGCGCGGGGCCAGGATCCGGGTGCTGGCATGGCAGGTCTGGCCGTTGTTGGCCAGCGACACCTCGAGCAGGTTCGCGGTGAACAGCGCCAGGTCGGCGTCGTCGGTGACGATCGCGGCGGACTTGCCGCCGAGTTCGAGGGTGACCGGCCGCAGCAACCGGCCGCAGACCTCGCCGATCGCCCGCCCGGCGCCGGTGGAACCGGTGAAGGCCACCTTGTCCACACTGGGGTGGGCCACCAGGTGCGCACCGGCCTCACGGTCGGCGGGCACCACGTTCAGCACCCCCGGCGGCAGCTCCGCCTCGATCACGGCCTCCGCGAAAAGATAAGCGTCCAAGGCGGTTTCGGGTGCGGGCTTGAGCACGACCGCACATCCGGCGGCCAGCGCCGGGGCCAGCTTCATCACGGCCAGGGCCTGCGGGTAGTTCCACGGGGTGATCGCCGCGACCACCCCGATCGGCTCGCGCCGCACCAGCGTCCGGCCGCCGAACATGCTGGGCCGCACGTCGTCGGTGTCCCGGCCGCGCAGCAGATCGGCGTAGTAGGCGACGATCGCGGCGGGACCGTAGCCGTTGACCGCGATCGACAGCGAGATCGGCATACCGTTCTCCCGGCTGACAAGTGCCGCAGTCGATTTCGCGCGCGCCTTCAACGCCGCCGCGAACCGGTCCAGGGCGTCGGCCCGCTGCGCGATGGTGTATCCGGACCACGGCCCCTCCAGGGCGGTCCGCGCCGCGACGACCGCGGCATCGATATCGGCCCGGCCGGCGGCGGCCGAACGGCCCAGCGGCTTCTCGGTCGCCGCCTCCACCAGATCGACGGAACCGCCGCGCGGCGCGACCCATTCGCCGCCGATGAACAGGCTGGGCCGGTCGAAGTTGGTGTCGTCCATGGGATCTCCTCCGCGTCGGATCGGATTCGGGCAATGCCGCAGCGGGCCGATTGCCGCAGTCGGGGTTACAGGGTGTCGTGGTGGCCGAACAGGGTCGAACTGACCAGCGGGGCCATCGGGCCGCCGACGAACAGCGAAACCTTCGCGTCCTTCACCGGATTGGTGGAGGTGCCGCGGATCTGGCGCACGGCCTCCACCGCCAGCCCCATCCCGTTGACGAACGAGTCGGCCAGATTGCCGCCGCTGGTGTTCACCGGCAGCGCGCCGATTCCGGCGGTCAGGTTGTCGACGGTCAGCACCTCACCCGCGGCCGGGCCGGCCGGTACCAGGCCGTGGTCGATGAGCGCGGCGACCGCTGGGCCACTGAAGTTCTCGTACACCTGGGTCACGTCGACATCGGCCGGGCCCAGCCCGGCCGCCGCCCACAGCCGGTCCGCGACGCCGGGACGTCCCGGGGCGCCGGTGAATCCGGCCGAGGTGTACAGATCGTCGTTGTCGATCAGCGCGGAGTAGCCACCCGGCGCACCCTGCGCCCCGGCGAGCACATAGGCCGGATCCGGCCGCAGTTCCCGGGCCAGGTCGGCGGACACCAGCACCATGGCCACCGCGCCGTCGCTCTCGCGGGAGCAGTCGAACAGGTGGAACGGCTCGGTGATCAGCCGGGACTTCTCGTAGGTGTCCTCGTCCAGCGGTGTGCCGTACGCCTGCGCGCTGGGATTCTGCTGCGCATGCCGGTAGGCGGCGAGCACGAAAGCCCGCATGCCGGAACGGGGTACGCCGTCGTGCTCCAGCAGGCGCTGGGTCCGCAGCGCGCACACCTGCGCGGGCGAGCCGACGCCGTGCGCGAGGTAGTGCGGGCCGTAGAAGTACTTGGCATAGCCGAGCCGGCCGGTGTCGGCCTGGGCCATCGACCGGTAGACGACCACGCATTCGGCCTGCCCGGCGGCGATCGCGACCGCGGCGGTGTTGATCGCCGCGGCGACCGAGCCGCCGCCACCGCCCCACATCATGGTGGACCAGCGCACGTCGTCGACGCCGAGCGCGGCACCGATCATCGAACCGTCGTGCCCGCCACCGGCATAGGAGACGAACCCGTCCAGCCGCCGCGGCGAGACCCCGGCGTCGGCGCAGGCCCGGGTGATCGCCTCCAGGGTCATCCGCAGTTCGCCGTGCGGCGCCCGGCCACGGCGGTAGTGCAGTTCCGCGATGCCGACGACCGCCGCCGCACCGCGCAACATGTTCGCGCTCATCGCTGTCCTCCGGTCGTCGCGGACCGGCGCCACCGCAGCAGTGGCCAGGTCGCGCCCTCGTCGAGTTCGATGTGGCCGGTCACGGCCTCGCCGATGCGGGGGGTGTCGCCCGCGCCCGCGTCGGTGAGGATGCCCAGCACCCGCCGGTTGCCCGCGTGCGGCAGCTCGACCAGCACGGTCACGTACGGCAGCGCCACCGGCAGTTCGCTGATGAACGGGTACCAGCTGCGTGACCAGGTGTACACGGTGCCGACCGCGTCGACCGATTCCCAGCCCGGGTCGAAGGTGTGGCAGTGCGCGCAGATCCACTGCGGTCCCCAGATCCAGGCGTGGCAGCCGGTGCAGCGCTGGAGCCGCAGTTCACCGGCGCGCAGCCCCTCCCAGTAGGGCCGATCGACGCCGTCCTCGGCGGGCCCCCACGGCTCGCCGCTCACGACTGTGCCTCCACCGGGAAGTTCGCCAGGGCGGCGGCCAGCCAGACGCCGTCGCGCTGCTCCCAGATCGACCGCAGCCCGATCACGCCCTCGGGCGTGTCGTACACGGCCTCGCCGACATAGGTGTCGCCCTCGGCGCGGACCTCGACGATGCGCGCCGCCGACACCTCGCGGCCGGGCACCCGGACGCCCTCGAACACGGCGGGGATGTTCTCGGCCACCATGTCGCCCAGCGCCGCCTGCACGTCACCGGCGCGGACGTAGCCCACGTGCCGCTCGTAACGAGCGCGGAAGTCCTCCAGGGACATCGGAAACTCCTTGCCCCGGGCGATGTTTCGCAGAATCATCGCCCGAAATCAGTAAAACTCGTGTCTTCGGACGTAAGAGCGTCACCGCGGCAGGCACTCGCCCGCCGCGGTGACCGAGACCACCGCACCGGCCACGTCGTCGGTGGCCAGCCGGGCCACCCAGTCCGCGTCGGTCGCGGCCGCCAGCGCCCGCGCGCCGCCGGGAGTGCGGGCGACCACGAAACCCTTCTCGGGCAGACCCGCACGGTCGTAGACGACCGTCCACGATTCGACCGTGGCCGTGCCCTCGTAGCCGGCCGGCGCCGGAGTGGTCGGTTCGGCGTCGACCCGGGCCTGCACGTCCTCGCGCCGGAAGCCCTGCTCCGGCGGCTCGGTCGAGTAGAGGCCGATGGCGTGTTTGGTGAGGTAGCCGCCGTTGGCGGTGATCATGCCGTAGCTGCCGGGCGATTCCCGCAGCCGGTTCATCAGGGTCGCGACCGCGTGCGTGACGTAGTTGTTCCAGGGCCCGCCCGCGAAGGTGAGCCCACCGGTCAGCGTCAGCGGCCGGCCCGGATCATCCAGTGGCAGACCGAGTTCCGCGGCGGCGACCTGCACCGCCGACGGGAAGCAGGAGTAGACGTCGATGTGCGCCACGTCGTCGGCGCCCACACCGGCCAGTTCCAGGGCCCGCGCTCCCGCGAACCGGATGGCCGGCGAGCGGTGCAGCGCACCGCGTTCGGCGATCGCGTAGGTGTCGTGCGCCTCGGTGCCGGACTGCGGGAACACCCAGCGGTCGCGCGGAATACCGTGCCGCCGTGCGGCTTCCACCGAGCACAGCAGCACGCCCGCGCCCTGCTCGACCATGTTGTTCGAATTCATCAGCTTGGTGTAGGGCAGCGTGATCAGCCGGTTGCCCGGCGACGGCTCGAGGATCTCCGCGGCGCTGTACTCGCGCCGGTTCCAGGCGTGCGGATTGGTCGCCGCCACCTTGCTGAACCGCGACCACAGGGCCGCGGCGTGCTCGCGCTGCTCGTCGATGCTCCGCCCGGCGGCGATCCGCAGCGCCTGCTCGAACAGCGGGTAGATATAGACCGGCCGGTCCAGGCCGATGCGCCGCTCCGACTCGGAGTTCATCGGCACCGGCGGCATCAGCAGCGGCGCCTCGGGCACGGATTCGTCCTGTTTTGTCCAGTCCGGGCGCGCACCCTCGGCCCGCAGTTTCATCCGGGTCCGCCAGGACTCGCCACCGCCGATCAGCACGACGTCGGCCCGTCCCGCGGCGATATCGGCGGCGGCGCCGTTCACCAGCGCCTGCGGGGTGCTGCCGCCGTCGCCGGTGTAGCCGGTGTGCCGGGGCGCGGCCCCGATGCGCTCGCCGACCAGGCGGCCGGGATCGCGGTAGCGCCAGGACAGCAACCCCACGATGCGGATCGAGTCGACGGCGGCGAGCAGTCCGGGCGCGCCCGCGTCGGCGGCGGCCGCGCGGGCCGCATCGGCGATCAGGTCGACCGGCTCGCGACCGCCCGCGCGATCGTTGATCTGCCCGCCGCCGACCAGCACCGGCGTGCGTGGGTCGAGCGTCATGCCACCGACCTCCGCATCCGGCTCACCGCGTACTCCTCGCGCATGCCCACCACCTCGTCGTCATCGACCAGTTTATCTACGTTCGTTAGATTAAACGAAGGCTCGCGCGGACGCCACCACAGCTTTCACCGGGATTCGGTGGCCGCCGCGAGCCGGTGGCCGCCTCAGCGACCCTGCCAGATCGGCGGCCGCTTCTCCGCGAACGCCACCGCGCCCTCGCGGGCATCCGCCGACGTCATGATCTCCTTGACCGCGTCGGCCTGGCTACGGAAGCCCTCGCCGGACGGCCAGTCGACCGCCGACGCGACGATCTGCTTGGTGGTCCGCACCGCCAGCGGCGCGTTCGCCGCGATGCGGGCGGCCAGCTGCCGGGCGCCGTCGAGGGCCGCGCCGGGCTCGGTGAGCATATTGACCACGCCGTGCCGGTGCGCCACCTCGGCGCTCAGCTCGTCGCCGGTCAGCGCGATCTCCATCGCCAGCTGGTACGGCAGCGTCTTCGGCAGCCGCAGCAGACCGCCGGCCGCGGCGACCAGGCCGCGCTTCACCTCCGGGATGCCGAACTTCGCCGTGCGCGACGCCACCACCAGGTCGGCGCTGAGCACGATCTCGAAGCCACCGGCCAGCGCCCAGCCCTCGACGGCCGCGATGAGCGGCTTGGCCGGCGGCCGCTCGGTGATGCCGGCGAATCCGCGCCCGCGCACCATCGAATTCCCACCGCGCACGAATGCCTTGAGATCCATTCCCGCGCAGAAGGTTCCGCCGGCCCCGGTGATGATCGCGACCGTGACGTCCGGCCGGGAGTCGATCTCGTCGACCGCCGCCGCGATACCCTCGGCCGTGGCCCGGTCGATGGCATTGCGCGCCGCCGGGCGATCGATGGTGATCACCGCGACCCCACCCTCGAACTCGGTCCGGACACTTTCGGTCATAGCTGCTCCTTCGCACCTGGGATCACCGCTACTTTATCTATTATCATTAGGTTTAGCGAGCCCGGCCACCGGCCATCGGTCGAACTTAGGTCAATTTACAAATTACGATTGACGTCAGTCGTCTCATGACATACCTTCTGCTGTGAGGCACAGCACATCAGTCGCCCTCGCCGGAGGAGGACCGCAGCCCGGTTCCGTCCCCCGCCCCGGCCGCCGTGCCCTCTCCGGCGCCGGTCCCCCGCGGATCGGCCGCATCGTTTCCTGCAAAAACGGAGTAAAAAGCCCATGAAGCTCGAAGGCAAAGTCGCCATCATCACCGGCGCCGGTTCCGGCCTCGGCCGCGAAAGCTCCCGGTTGTTCGCCACCGAGGGCGCGAAGGTCGCCGTCGTGGACATCGATCCGGAACGCGCCGCGCAGACGGTCGAACTGGTCGAGAAGGACGGCGGCACCGCGCTGGCAATCACCGCCGACGTCAGCGACGAGGCGCAGGTACAGGCCGCCGTGGCCGTCACGGTGGAGCAGTTCGGCAAGCTGGACATCATGTGGGCCAACGCGGGCATCGTGTCCCGCGGCGGCGTGCCGTCCGTGCTCGGCGGCGAGCAGATCGAGTTCCAGGACGTCACCGACGCCGACTGGCAGCAGGTGCTCGGGGTCAACCTCAGCGGCGTGTTCTACTCCGCCAAGGCGGCCGTCCCCGCGCTGCGCGCCAACGGCGGCGGCACCATCCTCGCCACCTCCTCGGCGGCGTCGCTGGTCGCCTACCACGGCATCGCGATGTACTCGGCGACCAAGGCCGGGGTCAACGGCCTGGTCCGCGGCCTGAGCCTGGACCTGGGCCGGTACGGCATCCGGGTCAACGCGCTGTGCCCCACCCACGGCATGTCGCCGAACTTCCTGATGCCGGCGGGCGCGCCGGTGGTGGGCCAGTCCTACGAGGAGGTCGCCGGTCCGTGGGATCCGTCGATCTCGCCGATCCCGCTGAAGTTGCAGCGGCCGCCGTCGCTGCAGGACAACGCGCGCGTGGCGCTGTTCCTGGTCTCCGACGACTCGCAGTACATCTCCGGCCAGTGCCTGCCCGCCACCGACGGTGGCACCCTGTCGCGGGTCGGCATGTGGTTCCCGGAGGACAAGGGTTCCCCCGGGGACCTCTGAGATGAGCCCGGAACCCAGCCGCCTCGTCGTCGATCGGAATGCCTGTGCGGGCCATGGCCTCTGCTATGCGACGGCACCCGATCTGCTCGGCCCGGACGACCAGGGTGACCCTGTCGTACTGGCCGATCCCCTGCCCGCCGATCGGCTCGATGCCGGGCAGACGGTCGTGACCGTCTGCCCGGAACGGGCACTGTCACTGACGGGGCCGTCCCGTCACCGATCCGAGGAACAGTCATCATGACTACTGCCGCAAAGGTTCCCGGTAATCTGGTCGTCGATTTCGACATCTACGACCAGTCGATGGCCATGCCGGTGGACACCGTGCCCCAGCGCGTCGCGGAACTCGCGAGCAAGGGCCCGGTGGTGTACTCCACCGCGCACGGCGGCCACTGGATCGTCACCCGCTATCAGGAGATCCACGACGTCCTCCGCGACCCGGAGACGTTCTCCAGCTACCCCAACAATCTGGTGAGCACCACCGCCGGATTCGGCAAATTCCTTCCGCTGGAACTGGATCCGCCGGAACACACCGGCTACCGCCGGGCCCTGCAACCGCTGTTCAGCCCGCAGCGCATGCAGGCGCTCGAGGACGACATCCGGGCCGTGATCAACGAACTCATCGACGCGTTCGCGAATACCGGTGAGGCGGAGTTCATCACCGCCTTCGCCCACGAACTGCCCACCCGGGTCTTCCTCACCCTGATGGATTGGCCGCTGGCCGACGCCGCGATGTTCACCGAGGCGACCGATATCGTGCTCACCGGCATTCCCGGTGCGAGCGAAGAGGAATCGAATCAGGCCCGCGGCACGGCGGCGTTCCGGATGCTGGGGTACTTCCAGCAGATGATCGACGCCCGGCGCGCGAATCCCGGTACGGATGTGACCTCCACGATCATCCACACCGAGGTGGAACTCGCCGACGGCACCCGGCTGCTCACCGACGAAGAACTCAACCGGATGTTCTTCCTGTTGCTGATCGCCGGCCTGCACACGGTGCAGGGTTCCCTGGCCTGGAGCATCATGCACCTGTCGAACAATCCCGAGCAGCGCCGGGAACTCGTCGCCGATCCCACGCTGATCCCCTCGGCCGTCGAGGAGATCCTGCGCATCGAGGCCGCCGTCATCCCCGGCCGGCGGGCCACCCGGGCTGTCGAACTCGGTGGCGTGACCATCGCGGAGGGCGATCAGCTGATCCTGTTGCTGTGCTCCGCCAATCGCGATGCGGCCGAGTTCGCACAGCCCGACGCACTGCAATTGGATCGGCGGCCGAACCGGCACCTGTCCTTCGGCGCCGGGGCACACCGTTGCCTCGGTTCGCATCTGGCCCGGGTCGAACTCCGGCTCGCGCTGGAGGAGATCCACCGCCGGATCCCGGATTACGCACTGGTGGAATCGGATCCGCCGATTCTGCATGCCAGTCAGGTCCGCGGCTGCGTCCGGCTGCCGATCACGTTCACGGCGGAGGGCTGACGGCAGCACACCGAGAGCGAATCAAGAACATCCGACGAGTATCGTCCATGGTGTCGTGACGAATCGATCCCGTGGAGGGCGGAGTAGAGCATGGCTCGGCGGAACAGCAACGTCCTCAGCACGGATGTGGAGGAGGCGCGCGGCCAGATCCTCGCGGCGGCGCAGACCACCTTCCTGCGATTCGGTGTCGACAAGACCACCATGGACGACATCGCCAAGGCGGCCGGGGTGTCGCGGCCCACGATCTACCGGTATTTCCGGGATCGCGACACCCTCATCGCCGACCTGATCCGCCTGCGGTCGCGGAAGTTGTTCGTGCGCGGCACGAAATTCGTGCTCGAGCGGGAGCACTTCCGCGATCAACTGGTCGACGGGCTGATGTTCATGGTCGACCACGGCCGCCAGGATCCGCTGATCCGGCTCATCGTCGGGCCGGAGCACATGGACCTGGCGACCACCGTGGTCGGCACCTCGCGACTGGCCAGCACCCTCACCCTGGAGATGTGGGGCCCGATCTTCGACCGCGCCCGCGAGCGCGGCGAACTGCGCGCGGGCATGAGCAACGAGCGGGCCAGCGAATGGCTCGCGCTGGTGCAGCTGATCCTGGTGGGGCGGCTCGATTTCGAGAATCCGGCCGACCCCTCGCACCGTGCGCTGATCGAGACCTTCGTGCTCCCGGCCTTCCTGCCCGCCGGGGCCTGAGCGCGGCCCGATCGGCGACGTCGCGGCCCGCGACATCTGCGGACGGGCCGCGGCGTCACCCGCCCGTCACGCGAAGCGGTTCAGGCCCGCGGCGGTGAGCAGGTAGCTCTCGCCGAGGTCGGCGGGCTCGGTCGCGGCCAGTTCGACCACCGCCGCTCCGACCGTCTCCGGGGTGAGCAGGCCGCCGAGTTGCTCCGCGTACTGCTGCGCGGACAGGCCGTTGGGCGTGGCGTAGGCGTCCACCGCGGCCTGCCCGACGCCGGTGCCCGGAACCGGCCGGGGCAGCACGGTGGTGAAGTCGATCCCGAGCCCGGCCCGGGCCGATTCGCCGTTGGCATAGGCGGTGATGAAACGCTGGGTGGCCTTCGCCCCGGCATAACCGCCGCTCAACGGCGAACCACCTACTGCCGCACCGCTACTGACCACGATCACCCGGCTGCCGGGCCGCAACGGCCGCAGCAGGCTCGCCGACAGCCACAGGAACGCGATCCGGACATCGGTCTCCCAGTTCACCGAGAACGTCTCCCAGGTCTGCTGCTCGAGCGGCGCCACGTGCGGGATGGCCCCGGCGACCAGCACGACGGTGTCCGGTTCGTACTGTTCGAGCAGTCGCTCGGCGACACCCTTCTCCCCCGCGTCGGCGGCGTCGTATCGAATGCCGGGCGCCTCGGCGGCCAGTTCGGCCAGCCGGGACTCGTCGCGGGCCACCGCGACGACGCTGCCGCCGTCCGCGGCGAATGCGGTGGCGATACCGCGGCCCAGGCCGCGCGAGGCGCCGACGACGACGGTGGTGTGTGCGTTTCTCATCCGTGATCCTCCTCGATGGTGTGACTGTTCTTGCCCGTTGAGACACCGCACCGGCACCGAATCGAGCGGTCCGGCACCGCTGAATTCCGGGCCCGGCCGGTGTCTGTATGTGCAGGAGTCACGGCATCGGAAGGGACGGGACCATCACATGACCGCCACTGAGCATCACCGCACGCACGACCTGCTGGCCCGCGCCCGCGCCGGTGACGGCGTGGCGTTCGGGGAACTGGTCGAGCCCTACCGACGGGAGTTGCACGTGCACTGCTACCGCATGCTCGGGTCGGTCCAGGATGCCGAGGATCTGGTCCAGGAGACCCTGCTGGCCGCGTGGAACGGGCTGCCCGGTTTCGAGGCGCGGTCCTCGTTGCGGGCCTGGCTGTACCGGATCGCCACCAATCGCAGCCTCAACGCGCTGCGCGCGCATCGCCGCCGCGAGCCGGGCGACGGGCCGCACCTGCCCGAGCCGACCCGCCGGACGATGGTGACCTGGCTGGAGCCCTATCCGGACACCCTGCTCGACGACCTGCCCGCCACCGAACCCGGACCGGAGGCCCGGCTCGAACGCAAGGAGTCCGTCTCGCTCGCCTTCATCGCCGCGATCCAGGTGCTGCCACCGCGGCAGCGGGCCGTGCTGGTGCTGCGCGACGTGCTGGGCTACACCGCTCGCGAGACCGCCGCGACCCTCGACACCACCGAGCCTTCGGTCCACAGCGCGCTGCAACGTGCCCGCGCCACCCTCGACGACCTGGTCGACGCCGAATCGCCGTCCCCGCGCGAGCGCGAACTCGCCGACCGCTTCGCCGAGGCATTCACCGGCGGCGACGTCGACGGCATCGTCGCATTGCTGACCGACGACGCGTGGCTGCGCATGCCCCCGCTGCCGGTCGAATACCAGGGCCGCGCCGCCGCGCGGGACTTCCTGCGCACGGTCGCTTTCCACGGCGCGCCGCGCTACCGCCTGATCCCCACCCGCGCCAACGGCCAGCCGGCGTACGGCGTGTACGCGTGCGACCCGACCGGCGGTCCGGCCCACGCGCACGGCCTGGACGTCCTGACCGTGACCGAGCGCGGGATCACCGCGATCACCCATTTCACGGATACGAACATCCTGTCCCGGTTCGGGCTGCCCCGGACCCTGCACGACTGACGCGCACCCGGACGATGCCGGGTGCGCGACGACGGCGAGCCTCCGCGCTCAGGACATGAATTCGGCCGCGAATCGCCGCAGCCCGTCCGGGTTGAGCTGGTCGTCGAAGGTGATGACGAGTTCCTGCGCACCGGCGGCCTCGTACTCCGCGAGGCGTGCGCGGATGGTGCCGGGGGTGCCGATCAGGCCGTAGGAACCGACGTCACCGGGATAGACGGCCGGGGCCCACGGTGGCACCAGGGCACGGGCCTGCTCGTCGGTGTCGGCGATGATGCACAGCGTCAGCACCGTTCGCCGGATCTCGTCGTAATCGCGGTCGGCCTCCTTGCAATGTCGTTGCAGGGCGGCGAATTTGCGCCGCAGTCCGGCGGGGCTCTCCGATACGTTGCACGCGTCGGCATACTGCGCGACCAGTTTCAACGTCACCTGCTCGCCGCCGCCCGCGACCATGATCGGAATGTGCGGCAGCTGAACGCCTTTCGGCTCGTTGATGGCACCACGCAGGGTGTAGTGCCCGCCCGTGAAAGTGGTCTCGGGCTCGGTCCACATGCTGCGGATGACCTGCAACGCCTCCTCCAGCTGTCGCAGGCGTTCGGGCGCGGTGCCGAATTCGTAGCCGTAGGCCTGATAGTCGGGCTCGTACCAGCCGGCGCCGATACCGAAGGTGTAGCGGCCGTGCGACAGCACGTCCAGCGTCGAGGCCATCTTCGCCTGTAGCCCGGGATTGCGATAGTTGTTGCAGGTCACCATGTGTCCGATGCGGATCCGCTCGGTGTCCCGCGCCAGCGCTGCGGCCGTGGTCCAGGATTCGAACAGCGGATGCGGCGACGGTGGCACGGTCATCAGGTGGTCCGACACCCAGACCGAGTGGTAGCCCTCGTGTTCGGCCGCGCGGGCGAGCACGGTCAGCCGCTCGAACAGATCGACGGGTTCGCCGAGTCCGGCCAGCTCACCGACGAAGCCCTGGGGCAGAAAGACGCTGTGGTCCATGGTCATTGCCCGGCCTTTCGGCTCGGACGGTGGCACAGCAACGTCGCCGCCTCGTCACCCGGACACGGGGATGGGTCGCCGTGGATGCCGTCCAGGGACACCAGGACACTGACAATGAGTTCGGCCATGCCGATTCCTCCGGATCGTCGGGCTCCGCCCGCGTGGCGGGCGGAGATCTTCCGGAACAGTGACGCGGCACCGGGTCGGTTCCGGACCGCCATGGCTCACGAATGCCCGAGCGCCGACAGCCGCCGGTGCAGTTCGTCGCGCTCGACCGTGTTCTCGGTGAGTGCGAGGGCGCGTTCGTAGGCGGCGGCCGCACCCGCCGGATCGCCTGCGCGGCGCAGCATGTCGGCATGGGTGGCATGCAGCGGCTGATAGCGTTCCAGCGCCGGATCGGCCAGCAGCGGGCGCAGCAGCGCCATCCCCGCCGCCGGGCCCGAGGCATATCCCACCGCCGCCGCGTGATTGAGCCGGACCACCGCCGACGGGGCGACGCGCAGCAGGGCGTCGTAGAGTTCCGCGATCACCGGCCGGTCCGCCGTGCCGGACACCATGTGCGCGGCGCTGATCGCGGCCTGCAAGACGTACTCCCCCGGCGGCCCGAGTCGCGTCGCCTGCTCCAGCACGCGCAGGCCCTCCCCGATACGCGGTGTGTCCCAGCGTGATCGGTCCTGATCGGCCAGCGCCACGTACCGGCCCCGGTCGTCGACCCGCGCCGCGCTGCGGGCATCGTTGAGCAGCAGCAGCGCGAGCAGGCCGAGCGCCTCCGGGTCGGCGGGCAGCAGTTCCGCCAGCAATCGGCCCAATCTGAGGGCCTCGCCGCACAATTCGCCGCGGATCAGCCGATCACCGCGATTGGCCCGGTAGCCCTCGGTGAAGATGAGGTAGACCACCCGCAGCACGCCGCGCAGCCGGTCCGGAAGGTCGGCGGGGCCGGGCACCTCGTACGGGATTCCGGCGGCGGCGATCTTGCGTTTGGCCCGGGAGATCCGTTTGCCCATGGTCGGTTCGGTGACCAGGTAGGCGCGCGCGATCTCGGCGGTGCTGAGCCCGGCGACGGTGCGCAGGGTCAGCGCGACCCGGGCCGAGATGTCCAGTGCGGGATGGCAACAGGTGAAGATCAGCCGTAACCGGTCGTCGACGATCGGCCCGGGATCCGGCGGCGGCTCGGGGTGGGCGAGGTCCAGGCGCACCAGTTCGCCGAGCCGGACGGCCCGGTCCAGATAGGATCGGTGCCGCCGGATGCGATCGACGGCCCGGCGCCGCGCGGCGACCTGGAGCCAGCCGCGCGGGTTGCCGGGCACGCCGTCCCGCGGCCACGCGGTGACGGCGTCGACGAAGGCGTCCTGCAACGCGTCCTCGGCCAGTTGCAGATCGCCGACCTGGCGGACCAGGGTGGCGAGAACGGCCGGGTATTCGTGCCGGAACACCTCCGCGACGGCCGTCGCCGCCGCACCGGGATCGCTCACACCGCCCCGGACAGGTCGTGCACCGGCCGTACCTCCACCGAGCCGTAGGCCGCCGCCGGGAACCGGGCCGCGTGCCGCAGCGCCTCGTCGAGACTCGCGCACCGCAGCAGGTAGTAGCCGACGAGCGTCTCCGCGGTCACCGCGAACGGGCCGTCGGTGACCTCCGTGTCACCGCCGCGCACCCGGACCGTGGTGGCGGTGTCGGTGGCGTGCAGCCGGTTGTTCGACAGCAGCACACCGGAATTGCGCAGACTCTCGGTGACGGCGATCCACGCCGGCATATCCGCCAGGCGCGCCTGCTCACCCTCGGCATCGGTCTCCGGTGCGTAGAGCAGCACCATGTAGTCCGTCATGATCTTCCGGCCTTTCTCGTGTGCGAAAACCTTTCCGAGTAGGACGCACGTACCCGCGCGTTTCGGACCGCACGGTGAGGGGACGGAATCGGCGCACCGTATTCATCGGTCGCCGGGACAGGCTGCCGGGATCGCCCGGCACGACCGTCGAACGCGGGTGCGCCCGGACATGATGTGGGTCACAATCCCCGGCCGGCTGTCGATATCCCCCGGCCGCGGCCGTCTGGAAGACGAGTCCGAATTCACCCGACGCGAGGAGTTTGTCCATGACCGCCGCACTGCGCACGATCCTGACCGGGCGAGGACTGGTCGAATCGCCGCGCTGGCACGAGGGCCGGCTGTATTTCTCGGACTGGTCCGCGGGCGAGGTGATCGCCGTCGACGACGCCGGGCAGGCCGAGGTCGTCGCTTCCGTGCAGTCGCTGCCGTTGTGCACCGCGTGGCATCCGGACGGCCGGTTGCTGGTCGTGTCCTCGCCGGACGGCACGGTACTGGCCCGGCAACCGGACGGATCGCTGGTCACGCATGCCGATCTCGGGCAGCCGGGCTGGAACGACATCGCGGTGGACGGACGCGGCCACCTCTATGTGAACCGATGTGGCTTCGACCCGATGTCGGGCGAACCGTTCCGGCCCGGCTCCGTCCACCTCGTCACCCCCGGCGGCACGGTCAGCGAGGTCGCCGGCGACATCGACTTCCCCAACGGGATGGCCGTCACCGCCGACGACCGGACCCTGATCGTCGCCGACTCCTACCGCGGCCGCCTGCTCGCCTTCGACATCGCCCCCGACGGCACCCTCTCCGGCCGCCGGATCTGGGCCGACCTCGGCGAGGCCGCACCGGACGGCCTCTGCGTCGACGCCGAGAACGCGGTCTGGTACGCCGACGTCCCGAACCGGCGCTGTGTCCGGGTCGCCGAAGGCGGCGAGGTGCTGCGCACGGCCGACGCCGACCGCGGCTGCTTCGCCTGTGCACTCGGTGGCCCGGACGGCGCCACCCTCTACATCACCGCCGCCGAATGGCACGGCATGTCGGAGTTCCCGCCCGTGACACCGGGCAGCGGCCGCATCCTCGCCCTCGACGTCGAGGTACCCGCCGCCGGGTGGGTGTGACCCGCCGCACGGGCCGCCGGTCGAGCCACCGAACTACCCGGCCCGCAACACAATTCACTCGCCCGGGATCGCCGCGAGTCGCGATGATGCCATGGTCCGATCGGCCGTGACGACAGACCACAGACCCGGCGCCACGGGCCACCCGGCCGAACGCACATACCGCTCGGCCTACGCCGCGGCCGAGCGGGCAGAGCAGTCGGCCGACGCCGCGAATCGTCCGGCCACCTCACCGAACCGATCGGTCGGTTCTGCGGCCGAGCGGGCATATCACTCAGCCGATGCCGCGGACCGCGATGCGGTCGCGGAGGGCGGCGAGGTCCGCGGCCGAGTGATATGTGCCGGCGCGGACGACGCCGGTGACGGTGTGCAGGTTCGCGGTGTCGGCGAGGGGGTCGGCGGAGAGCAGGACCAGGTCGGCGTCTTTGCCGACATCGACGCTGCCGGAGCTGTTCTCGCGGCCGAGGAAGCGGGCGGGACCGGAGGTGGCGGCTTGCAGGACGCTCAGCGGGGGCAGGCCGGCGCGGGACAGCAGGTCGAATTCGCGATGCAGCGCGGAACCGGGGATCAC
Organism: Nocardia sp. alder85J; assembly: GCF_020176955.2. Taxonomy (GTDB): domain Bacteria; phylum Actinomycetota; class Actinomycetes; order Mycobacteriales; family Mycobacteriaceae; genus Nocardia. The sequence continues at coordinate 6,462 of NZ_JAIUCZ020000015.1, read as the reverse complement.
CCAGGCGGCGCCGACCGCGTCGCTGCCCGCCAGCAGGGGGACACCCTCGTCGTGGAACAGCCGCACCAGGGTGAGCTGGCGTTCGAACTGGGCGGCGAAGATCTCGTGTTGTGCGGTGGAGAACTTCCGGGTGAAGGCGGTCGCAGCCTTCGCCCAGGTGCGGCGGACTCGCGGGGCGATGTACCGCAGGTCCGGATCGCCCGCGAATTCCGGGCTGCCGCACAGTTCCTGGGTTTGTACCCGGATCAGGGTGGGGCAGTTCCAGGTGTCGTTGGCGACGAACTCCCGGGCCAGTTCACGGCACTTGTCCTCGTCGAAGCTGTCGAGGGCGTCCCGCATCGCGTGCAGTTGCCCGGGGGTGGTCAGCTGCGACGGGTTGACGACCAGTGTGGCGAGCATCCGCCCGGCGAGACGGTCCATGAACGGAATCGTGAACGGCGGCACCGGAATCGAGCGGCCGTGATCGTTCGCGACGAGCTGATGTTCGTGATGCGAGCAACCGGCGAGCACACCCGGTCCGGGGCCGAGGTGTTCGATGGAGCGGAATCCGGCGCGGGAGGCGGCGCGGACGTCGATCCCGGCCGGGAGGTGCCCGAGGACGGCGATGTCGTGCCGGTCGGCCTCCCGCTGGGCCGCGAAATAGACGTCAGGACTGATCATTACGGCCTTGACGAAGTCCGCACCGGCGGCGGCCTGCGCGGCCACCTCGGCGACGGCCGCGGCCGGGCTGCCCGCGTTGAACGGGGTGAGCAGATCACCGGCCAGCGCCAGCAGGCGCGGGCGGTCCGGCGCATCGAACTCACCGGAGTTCCTGCGCCGCAACAGGTCCCGGGTGCCCGCCATCTGCCGGTAGCCGGTGATGCCGAAGGACAGCATGAGCGCCAGCGCGTCGGCAGGATCGGGCAGTCCGAGCACGTGACTGTGCATGTCGGCGTAACCGGGGACGAGAAACCTGCCGCTGCCGTCCACCTGTCCCGGGTCGACCGTGCCGGTGGTCGCCCCGATCGCGGCGATGCGGCCGTTGTCGATCCGGACGTCCTGATGCGGGGTCCGGGTGCCGTCGCGGGTGTCGACGACGGCGATGTCGGTGATCACAGTGGAATGCGAGCCCATGGCCGCCTTTCGCCGGTTCGCACGATCATTCCGGCCGATGAAAATCGATTATCTGTCCGAAAGTAGCATGTTAGAACGTAGTCGTTTATGTTCGAGGTTGTACAACTCTGCGCGGCCACCGCCGCGTGTCTACCCGCCGCCCCGGCGGCAGGGAGGAAATCGATGATGGTGCGGCTGCCGAAGGAGGAGCGCCCGATCGGATCGGTCGCGGCCAAGGGGTCGGCGGCGCGCAGCCTGGGCGCGGCGGTGCACGCCGGGGTGCGGGCCGCCATTCTCGGCGGCCGGTTCGAGCCCGGGGCCCGGCTCAGCCCCCGCGAGCTGGCCGTTGAATTCCAGGTCAGCCTGTCGGTGGTGCGGGAGGCGCTGTCCCGGCTGGCCGAACAGGGCCTGGTGGTGGCGATGCCGCAGCTGGGATTCTCGGTGGTCGATCTGAACATCGACGATCTGCGGGACCTCACCCGGGTCCGGGTGCTGATCGAGGGTGAGGCGCTGCGCGACGCGGTGCTGCACGCCGACGTCGACTACGAATCCCGCCTCGTCGCCGCCCATCACCGCCTGGCCCGCACCCCGCTGACGGCCGAGGGGACGCCCGCCACCATCACCGAGGATTGGGCGAGCGCGCACGCCGTCTTCCACGACACGCTGATCAGCGCCTGCATCAGTTCCCGGCTGCGGGAGATGGCGGCCCGGCTGCGTGACCAGTCCGAGCTGTACCGGCGCTGGTCCGGTCCGTTCGACACCGCCGCCGAGCCCCGGGACGTGGCCCGCGAGCACCGGGAACTGATGGAGGCGGCCCTCGATCACGACGCCGAGCGCGCGGTGGACCTGCTGGCCGCCCACTTCGGCCTGACCACCTCGATCCTCATCGACTACGCGACCACCCACGACGCCACCGGTTCCGAGGCCAGCGCCTGAACCGATCCGGCGGCCGTGACACCGGCCGGCCGCAGGCGCGATCACACCGCCCGGCGCGGGCACCGATCACCCCGCCAGGCGCGGGAACAGCTGGGCGCCAGGGGAATCCGGAGTCAGTCCCAGCCGCGCATCGGCGAGTTCCGGCGCACCGGCCAGCGTCTCGGCCAGGTACTCCACCGCCGGGGCGGGCGTGAACGGGAAATCGCTGCCGTACAACAGCTTTCCGGGGTCGACCAGCTCCAGCAGCGCGGGCAGCGCGACCGGCAGCGGGACACCGGCCAGGTCGTAGTACAGCCCGCCCAGCAGCGCGGGCAGATCCGCCGGCGTGGAGGTCACCGTGGAGATCAGCGCCACCCGGTGCGCCACGATCGGCAGTACCGCGCCCGCGTGCGGAACCACCCAGCGGATCCGGGGGTAGCGGGTGAGAATCCCGCTCATCGCCAGGTCGACGACGCAGCGCGTGGTGTCGAACAGGAACTCCAGCATCGGCCGGGGCCGGCCCAGCGCGGTGGTCTCCCAGCACGGCGGTGAGGTCGGGTGCAACAGCACCACCGCCGCCCGCCGCTCCAATTCGTCCAGCACCGGGGTGAATTCGGGATCGCCGAGATAACGGCCGTGATAGTTGGTCTTCAGCGCGACCGCGTCCGCGCCGAGCTGATCACCGGCCCGTGTCAGTTCGGCCAGCGACCCCTCGACATCCGGCAGCGGCAGCACCGCGGCCAGGCCGAACCGATCCGGCGCCCGCGCGACGATCTCGGCCCTCGACGCCTTCCTCACGATCGCGACCGGACGGATGCATACCGGGCGGCGGGACGGGTAGTGCGACATGCGTGGCGCGAAATTCGCGCCCACGAGTGGAACGCTATGTCTCCAGGGAGGTCGTGAAGATGCCTGATCCCCGTAACAAGGGTCAGTTCGGCAACCGCGCGGACACCGCAGAGCAGGCCAGCAAGGGCGGTCGGGCCAGTTCCGGCAGCTTCGGCGCACCCAACTCCGCCGACCCGCACGAAGCGGGCCGCAAGGGCGCCCGCGCGCAGCCGACCTCGGGTAAGGCCAAAGGCGGCGCGAACAGCCACACCGGGGCCGCCCGCGGCCGCTGACCGCACCACCGAACACCGTCGATGCCGGAGTGGATCGGATCCACTCCGGCATCGGCACGTTCCAGTGCCCGGCCGGCCGCAGCCGATGCCCCACTCCGTCGATCCGGATTCGATTCGCAGGCAGGGTGTTCGGGCCCCACCGATAGTCTGTGCATCCCGTCACCGGCCCACCGTCGCGGCGGCACGCGGCACAACCATTGCGGCGGAATCAGTTTGACCGCCGGTGCGCCGGGAACAGCGGGGACATGGACTGCGGGGACACAGAGAGCCCTGAAGTATTTCTCCTGGAGAGGATTTCATGATGCTCCGGCGTATAGCCCACCCCATGCTGGCGGCCGATTCGATCGTCGGCGGGATGGATGCGCTGCTCGACCCCGAGCCGCGGGTGCGCGCCGTGGCCGACCTCGTGCAGCGTGGTGAGAAGTCGCTGCCGCCCAAGGTGGCGGCCTATCTGCCCGGTAATCCCGCGCTGGTCGTGCGGGTCAACGCGGCGGCGCGGATCGGTGGCGGTGTGCTGCTGGCGCTGGGGAAGATGCCCCGGCTGTCGGTGATCCTGCTGGCCGCCACCACCGTTCCGACCGTGGTGTCCGAACACGATTTCTGGAACGAACCGGACCAGCAGCGGCGGGCCGCCAAGCGCGCGGGATTCCTGAAGGAGGTGAGCCTGTTCGGCGGCCTGGTCATCGCGTCGACCGATCGAGCGGGCAAACCGTCGCTGACCTGGCGCGGCCGCCGGGCGGCCGCCGAACTGCGCGGCACGTCCACCACGTGGCGCGGGCACCTGGCCGAGGCCGCCGAAGCCGCCGCGGATCGCGCACCCGAACTCGGTGCGACGCTGCGGCATCGCGGCGAGCGGCTCGCCGGCACCGCCCGCGACCGCGGCGGGGATCTGTACGACGCCGCTCGCGACCGCGGCGGCGACCTGCTCGGCACCGCCCGCCATCGCGGGAGCGACCTGTACGAGACCGCCCACGATCGCGGTGGCGATCTGTACGACACCGCTCGCGACCGCGGCGGCGACCTGCTCGGCACCGCCCGCGACCGCGGCGGGGATCTCCTCGATACCGTGCGGGACCGGGGAGCGGATCTGCTGGATGCCGCGCGCGATCGGGGCGGCGATCTGCTCGAGAGCGCACGGGACCGCGGGGAACGGCTCGGCGGCACCGCGCGCGATGCCGTCGGCCGACACCGATGAAGGGAATCACCATGGCACAGAACCATTCTCGTCCCGGAACCTGGCGGCGCTGGTCCGCCGGGGCCGTGCTCGCGATGGCCTTCGCCGCCGCGGGTTGCGCCACCAGCACCACACCGGGTGTACCGGATACCGGCACGACGGCGCCCGCCGCCGAAACACCGGACGTCTCCGCGGATTCCGCGAAGCAACTCTGCGACATGATCGGGCCGCAGGTCGACACCTGGCGGGGCGACGGGCCCACGCTGGGCAAGACCAAATTAAATGCCACCGTGCACGATTGGGCCCTGCGCAACAACGGCGTGAACGTGGCCGTGATGCGCAACCGGGCGGTGGTCGACGAGATCACCACTGCCCACTGCCCGGATGTGCGTCAGGCCGCCATCGCGGCATTGCAGATTCCCGATCTCGCTTCCGGGCTGGCCGGAATCTGACCGGCATTACGCAATTCATTGCCGGGCCGCGTGTTTGATACCCGGCGAATCGGGAATTGCTTCATCGTCACACCATTCGAGTCGAACGGAAATGGAAATATCATGGCCATCCTCGGTCTCATTCTGCTACTGCTCGGGGTCGTGTTCGGAATTCCGATCCTGACCACTGTCGGAGTCATCCTGCTGATCGCGGGCGGAATTCTGATGTTGCTCGGCGCGGTCGGCCGCCCGCTCGGCGGTCGCAGCCACTATTACTGAGAATGACAATCCCGGCCGCCGGCACCCCCGGCGGCCGGAATATCCTCCCCCGGCCGCTGTGCCCCGGTACCCGAAACATTCGGGTACCGGGGCACAGCGGCTTTCCGAATTTCCACGACCGAAAAGGCCCGGACGGTTCGGCGCGTCGCCGCGGTGGAATGCCGACAACGGCGGGACTCGACGATTGCGGACTGCCGTCCCGACGACGACGGCCATCCGTCCCGGGTGCCGCTGGGAGCGGCTGATCGCCGCGCGCGCCTCGCACATCATCGCCACCTGCACCGACGATGCCGCCGAACTGACCCGGATGGGGGTGCCGCGCCGGCGGATCTCGGTCGTACCCCGCGGCGTGGACCTCACCCTGTTCAGCCCCCGGGGTCCGGTCGCGCGCCGCGAGGGCGTCCGGCATCGCGTGGTCGCGGCAGGAAGTCTGGTGCCACGCAAGGGCTTCGACATGACGATCCGCGCGCTGGCGGCTCTGCCCGACACCGAGCTGGTGATCGCCGGTGGCGGTGCGGCCGACGCCGCCGAGATGCGCCGGTTGCGGCGGGTGGCCGCCGAAGCCGGTGTGACGGAACGACTTCGGCTACCGGGCCGGTTCCCCCGCCGGGCCGTCGCGCCGCTGCTGCGCTCGGCCGAGGTGGTGCTCTGCACGCCGCGCTACGCACCGGGTGGCGCGGTGTCGCTCGAGGCGATGGCCTGCGGACGTCCGGTCGTGACCACGGCCGGCGGCGGCCCGGCCGATGCGGTGATCGACGGCGTCACCGGCCGGGTGGTGCCCAGCGCCGATCCGAAGTCGATCGCCGCGGCCGTGCGGCCCCTGCTCGATGACGGTCTGCTGCGCGATGTCTGGGGCGCCGCCGGGGCGGAGCGCGCCCGCACTCGGTATTCCTGGGATCGGATCGCCGCGCTCACCGCGACGGTGTACCGGCAGGTCGGCGCGCCCGCGCCGGAACCGGAGCACACCGCCACCGAGCCCGGACCGGGTCGTACGGCCCCGTCCGCCGCGGCTCGCGGGAACCTCGTGCCAAGGGGTTGCTGATGTGGATCTACCACATCGGCGCGGACCAGGCTTTCGCGGTGCTGCGCTGGCGATCCCAGGAGACCAACACGAAGCTGCGCTCCCTGGCCGAGCAGATGATCCGCGAACCGGACACCCTGCCCCCGACCACCCCGTCGCTGCGCAGCCGCTTCGACCACCTGCTGCTCACCGTCCACGAACGCATTCCCGCCGATTCACAGACCGGGTGATCGAGACGAGCCGTTATCCCGCTCGGCGGCAGGGTATGCCGGTCACATCGCCTACGAAAGGAGACGGTAATGGTCCTCGGAGATCTGTCGCAGGTTCTGAATTTCATCACGGCGAGCGTGTTCGAATACGTCGGGCAGTTGCGCGGCATCACGGGCAGTTGAGCCGCACCCGACCGATCGCGCCGGGCCGCCCGATTCG
>NZ_JAIUCZ020000014.1 GCF_020176955.2 Nocardia sp. alder85J | reverse complement strand
ACTAGCCGAGCCGGTGCAGCACCGATTTCGGGTGTCGGGGATGACCGACGAGCAGCTGGTGATGGCGATCTGCGAGCCGGCGAAGAAGGCCGGGTCCCGCGTCGACGACGATCTGCGCGACCGGCTGCTCCGCGAAATCCACACCCACGCACGAGGAACCATCGAAACCGCCACCACTGCGACAGTGACCGTCGCCGGGGTGCTGCCGCTGCTGTCACATGCCCTGGACACCGCGTGGCGTATCCGCACCAGCGACACGCTCACCGTCGCCGACTACGAACGCACCGGCGGGATCGCCGGCGCGGTCGCCACCAGTGCGCAACGTGTCTACGACAACCTTCCCGCGTTTCGCCGACTGGTGGCGCGGCAGGTGTTCACGCGGCTGGCCGTCACCGGCCCCGATGGCGCCGACACCGCCGACCGGGTCGCGCGGACCTCGTTGTACACGACCACGGCTTGGCCCGCCGAAGTGGACGCGGTGCTCGACGCGTTCGCCGCCGAACGGCTGCTGACACTCGGGTCCGAGACGGTGGAGGTCTCCCACGAGATCGTGCTGCGCGCGTGGCCGCTGCTGCGGGACGTGTGGCTGGCCGAAACCCACGACACCCGTGTGCTGCTGACGCGGTTGCGGACCGTCGCGGCCGAATGGGACCAGCACGGCCGCGACCCCGCCTACCTGTACACCGGCAGCGTACTCGACACCGCCACTACCGCCGCCGACCACGCCGCGGCGGATTCTGGACGATACCCGACACTCGGAGAGCCCGAGCGGGAATTCCTCGTTGCCGCTTCCGCCGCCGCTCGGCGGCGGACAAGGCAGCGCCGGGCCGTCCTCGTCGCCTTGCTCGCTTTGGTGATCGGGCTGACCGCGGCAACCCTCGTGGCCGTCCGGACCGGCACCGACGCCACCCGCCAGCGCGATCTCGCCGAAGCACGCCAGCTGATCAGCCAAAGTGCACTGCTCGCCGACAGCGACCCGTTCACTTCGAGATTCGATGCTCTGACCGCCTGGCGGATCAGTGGACTACCCGAGGCCCGGACCGCGGCCATCAAGGCTGCGCACGACATCCATCTGGCCGAGCTTGCAAACCGCACCAAACCTGTTGAAGCACTGGCATTCAGCCCGGACAGCCGAACTCTGACTACCGCTGGCGCCACCGGCGCAGAACAGTGGGACATCACCACTCGCCGCGAAATCGGAAGCTTGTCCACCGATCTCGACTACAAGACTGATAAGGACCGGGTCCTGTACGCGTTCAGCAGTGACCGCCGCACCTTCGCAATCAGCAACGGCCACACCATCCAGCTGTGGGACCTCACCACGTATCAGCAGCTAAGTGCCCCTGACCATACCGCGTTCGTACTTGCGTTGAGTCCAGACGGCCAGACCCTGGCCTTCGACAGCAACGACGTCACTATCGAGCTGTGGGATGTCGCCGGGCATCGACCGCTCGGCGGCATCCCCATTGGTACCCGGCACATATTCTCGCTAGCGTTCAGTCCCGACGGGCGGGCTCTCGCTGTCGGCGCGGAGGACATCCAGCTGTGGGACGTCGGCGATCAGCAGCGGCTCGGCGACCCTCTTACCAACGGCACTCGTTTCTTGGCTGATTCCCTAGCGTTCAGCGCCGACGGACGGATCCTCGCCGCAAGCCTCGCTATCAACGACGGGCATGCCGTCCAGCTATGGGATGTTGCCGGGCATCGGCCTCTCGGCGATCCTTTCGCCAGCGCCAAGCAATTGACGCTGGCTATGAGTCCCGACGGTCGCACCCTCGCCACCGGCGGGCCAGCCACCACCCAGATATGGGATACCGCCAACCGCCGGCCTCTCGGCGATCCCGTCGCCAGCACCGGGCCCGTGGATTCGCTGGCGTTCAGTCCCGACGGCCGCATCCTCGCTGCGGGCGAGGAGGCCGGGACTGTCCAACTGCTGAGTATCGCCGGACATCGCCTCTCTGCCGACACGGTCCCCGGACCTGCCATGCGATCGTTGGCGTTCAGCTTGGCTACCGGCATGGTTGCCACGACCGACGCCGCCGATACTGTGCGATTGTGGGACCTCGCCGGGCAGCGGCAGCTCGGTGACTCGCTCACCACCGATGTCCGCTTCATGGTATTCAGCCCTGACGGTGAGAATCTGGCCACCTGCGACGTCTACGGTGTTGTCCGATTATGGGACGTCCCAGGGCATCGGCAGCTCGGCGACTCCTTCACTATCGACAAATCCGAGGTGCTGTCGCTGGCGTTCAGCGCCGACAGCCGGACCCTCGCCATCGGCAAGGATGGTTCCGTCCAGCTGTGGGACATCGCCACTCGTACTCGGCCTGTCCCGCCGCTCACCTTCCCCGGTCCCGTGTACTCCCTGGCATTCAGCACAGACGGCCACACCTTGGCAGTCGGCGACAACACCGGAACTGTCCAGCTGCTGAGTATCACCGGAGACCAGCACAACCACAGCACCATTTCGACCGGCACCCGCCCTGTGCTCTCGCTGGCGTTCAGCGCCGACGGCCGGACGCTCGTCACCGAGAACACGATCAGTGCCGACAGCACCGACAGCACCGTGAGGTTGTGGGACGTCGCCGGGCGACGGCAACTCGGCGGGCCCCTCACCAACAACACGAGCAACGTATCGTCGCTGGCGTTCAGCCGCGACGGCCGCACCCTTGCCATCACCAGCGATGACGCCACAGTCCAACGATGGAATGTCGAATTCCTGGTGGATCCAGGAGCGGACCTGTGTGCCTGGGCGCAAGCGCAATTCACACGAACCGAATGGGACAAGAACGTCGAAGGCGGCACAACCTACCGCCAACTATGCCCCTGAGTTCTGGCACCGAAGCCGGTTCCCGCACTCCCTACGTGTCAGCCTGAGTTGAGTCCGGTGGTTCACAGCAACCAGCCACTGAGCCCTTTTCATCGGTGATGGATGACATTGTGAGAGTTGGTGTTTGGTGCGGCGTGTCGCGCGATCGAATATCGACCGGCGGGTGGTGCCGGTCGCGCGCTGCGGGGGTCGGGACCGAGCCTCGCGGTCACCGGCGGTGTCCCAGGGGCTCGATGTCCACCGGCATCGGGGGCGCCCCGAGGGTGAAACGCCATCGCGGCGAAGCACTCTCGGCGTCGTGGCTGTGGAAGGTGAATCGCTGTCCCAACTCGGACAGGGCGATATCCATCTCGGCCAGCGCGTAGCCCAGCCCCAAACACATCCGTGGCCCCACGCCGAACGGCAGCCACGCGCCCCGGGAAGCGGATCTCTGCTCGTGTCTCTCGGGCCGGAACGCGTCGGGATCAGGGCCCCAGAACGCTGGATGCCGATGGGTGATGTACGGGCTGATCGTGACCGTGCACCCGGCCGGTATCTCGATGCCGCCGCAGCGGGTGTCGATGTCGGCCTTGCGTCCGATCACCCAACTCGACGGGTGCAGCCGCAGCCCTTCGCGGGTGACGGTCCCGGTGCGTGCGCGGGCCAGCCGCGGTGTCGCGCGAATCCGTAGTTGCCACTGCGTGTACACCTGGGGGGGCGCATCAGGCAGATCCACGTCCACGCCAAGCTGTTCGCCGTCGTCTCGTGCCCGGCCAACAGCAACGTAAAGACCTGAGCGGCTATCGCGTCCCGCCGGTAGCCTGCCCCGAACAGGGCTTCGAGTGCCGGGCCGCGTTGGGCCGGCGGCTGGCGATCGATCATGTCCGCGATGACGTGCAGCAGGCGGTCACGGACCGGGGCCAGCTGCTCGGGAGGCGGCAGCATCACACCGCTGGCGTCCAGTACCGTCATCGCCGCACGCATCTCGGTCGCCAGCACGTCGATCTCGGTCCACCCGAGCAGGACCTCGGCGATCACACCGAGTGTCCACTCGCTCATCGCGGCGGTCAGATCCACCCGCTCCCCGCGTGTCGCGTGCCGCTGAAACCTCGCGATCAGAGCCGTAATATGTTCGGTGGCAACCTGTTCCAGACGCAGCGGGTCGCGCAGGGCCGCGTGCAGCAACTGTCGCTCGCTGCGATGACGTGGCAGCGGCGCGGTCAGTATCCCGTCCGCGACGTTGCTCCGGAAGTACCGGTTGGCTCCGGTCTCTTTGGTAAAGGCCGGATCGGTCAGTACCGCGCGAATGTCGTTGGGGTGCTTGAGCAGCAGATTTCGGCCAGGCACGATCCACAGCGCGTCCGCCTCTGCGGCCAGCCACGAACGAACCAGGCGCTCGATGGTGTCCGCTGTGCCGAGGCCGGCCGAGGGGGTGGTGTTCATTGAGAACCCTTCCGGGTCGGAAATGTTCGTTTCAGGAGGTGGCGACCCCACGCAGCACGCAGGTCGCCCACCGCAATGGCGAGCCGATACGCCCACAGCGGTGGAGGCGTCGCGCTGGTCACCGGCCCCCGGACGGGCATGCGCCACAAGCGCTGAATCCAGGTCATGTGCCGGGCCCGGTCGTGCCGTGGCCGGGCCGGCGGGCGGCAATGACCATCGCGGCCGAGACTGCGGCACCGGTCACGGCGACCACCGCGCTGACCAGGCACAGATGGTGCAGCGTGGCCAGGAACTCCACGGGCCGGCCGATACTCCCGGGCATCGGCGGGTGCCGATCCGGGGGACAATCGGGTTCGCGCTCGCCACCGGGAACCGCGTGGCGAGCGCGGAGTGCACCGGGGTCGCGGTCGCGCTGTCTGGAGACCCCAGAAATGTTGCACAGCAAGTGAACACGAGCATTTCCAGCGGAATCTCCCGCCGTCCGCCCGGGGCTACGGCGCGCTGGTTCGGGCCGCCGCTGTGCTGAGAGCGGGTCATAGCGCGGCCCCGTGTCCGGTGTCTCTATGGGACGCGACGGCGAGTTGGGTGGCCAGGACCGGCTCGTCGACCCGTTCGGACGGCACGAATACCGGTCCGTTCTGGGACGAGAGCGGTGGTTCACCCACCCGCGCCTGCTCGATGTGCTCGGTGATCTCGGCGCCGTCCTCCGTGGAGACCGACAAGATCGTCGAACCGGACTCGGCCGAACCGGTAGCCGCTTCGAGAGAGGGTACCGCCCGGGCCTGATCGGCGGACATCAACTCCGAGACCCTCTCGGGGGGAACGAATTTCGTCGTGCGCTTCGGTGCCGGTCCGTTGCGGGGCCGCAGCAGTTGCCGCCAGAAGCTGGAATTCACACGCAGTTCGGCGAGCCGACGATTGCTGCTTGTGCCCGTTGCCGTCCGTGAGCCGGCCTGGTCGCGACCTGTGCGCGACACCGGGGCGGCCTGGGCCTGCCGGGCTCCGCTCGGCTCGGTGGTTCGTTCGGACGGCGTGGGCGCCGGGGCGGTGTCCGGCTCTGGCGGGGGGTGTCCCACGCGGGGCTGGTCGATGCGGTCGGCGGTTTCGGTGCTGTTCTCGGTTTCGGTCGGCGGCGCCGCCTCGGGGCTGACGCCGTCGAGGTGCATAGCAACCAGCCTGTCGGCCAGCTCGGCGGTGACCTCGTGCCCCGAGTCGATCCAGCCGGGCCTGTCCTGGGCGCGTTTGCGGGCGTCGGCGATTACCTGCTCGGGGTCCAGGCCGGTCTTTTCGCGTAACTGCTCGCCCAGCAGCCTGGCCCGCTCGGCGTGTTCCGGGCTCAGATCACCGGTGGCGACCGCGGCGGCGAAGCTGCCCATCAGTTCGTCGAAGGTGTGCTGGAACTGCTGTGTCTGGGCCGCGCCGGTCGCGAACGTACGTGCCTGCTGCACCGATCGCAGGCGCTCACGGGCTTCCTGTAACCGCGCGTGGTGCAGACTCATCCGCGCGTCGTGCTCGCGGGCGCGTCGTGCGGCATCGGCCTCGTAACGGGCATCGCGCCGGGCACGAGACTGGTCGAACACTCTGTTCCGTACGCTTTCCCGACGTTCCCGATCTCGCCGCTCGCGATCGGCGCGGGTGCGCATCGCGCTCGCGGTGACCTGCGTGGTCACGGTGTGCAGGTACACGAGGAATTCCCGGCCCGGGTCGTCGCCCTCGGGGGCGCTCACGCTGGCACCTCGACCATGTCGACCAACCACGATCCGCCGGGGCCGGTCCGGGCCGCCTGCATGTGCACCGGGAACGGGGCCGGGCCCGCGCCAGTGCTCAGATCCTCAGCGATCACCAGAACGCGACTGATCGAGGACGCGGTGTCGGCCGGGTGATCGTCGGCGCTGATCCGGGCCCGGCCCCGCACCCGTACATCCGCGGTCGCCCACTGCGCCCATGTCGCGCCGGTGACCGGCCACAGTATTGCTGCCGCATCTTCCAGTGCCCGAAGGTATCCGGGTGCGACGAGCGCCGCCGCGGACTGGACTGCGTCCCGCGGGCTCTGCTCGGACGGGCGCGCGCTGAACACCGCGTTCGCTGCCGCGAGCAATACCGCTGGCGCCGAGCAGGAGTCGATCCGCGCATACGGGACCGGGAAGGTCCCGGGGCCGCAGCCCGATGTCGGGCCAGGCGGGTTGCTGTGGTGGACACCGCACGCGGTCACGTCGGTGGACAGAACACAGATCAGGGCCGCTACCGTCGATTTCGTCGCCGCGGTCGCGATGGTCATCGGACTCGTCCGTCCGGGATGATCAGCGCTGCCAGCTCATCGGCGTCCCAGTGGCGGAAACCGCTGCGGCGGCTCCAGTCCTCGGCCGCGTTGTCCGCCGCGACACTCAAGTCCAGCACGACCAAGGCGTCGGCGCAGCTGCGTTGCAGCGCAGCGGATTCCACGTTCTCGCGGCTCAACGTCAGGTGCAGCGTCGCGGCGTCCGCATCGACTGCGGCGCGTGTCCTGCCGGCCAGCCACACCGCTTTCTTGGCTGCACCGAGGTCCGCTGCCTGCTGGTCACCACGCGGATGGTCGCGATCAGCGATATGGAAGTGCCCGTGCCACACCGGCGCCCCGTCCGGGCCGCATACCGCGTACCGATCCTCCTCGCCATAGCCTGCGGCCGACAGCATGATGTGCGGCCCCTCGCGCGCCGCCTCGGCCGCGGTTTCTGCCCGCTGGCCGGCCGCGCGCACACGAAGCAGGTCGTAGTCGATGTCGAGCTGACGCAGAAGCTCGGCCCTGAATTTGCGGAACAGGCTGCGTGTTGCCAAGCCGTGGGTTTCGGCCCACCGGTAGTAATCGGTGTAGGTACGCAGGCCGCGCAGCTCGGCCGCACCGTCTCGCACCGCGCGCGCCGCGACGCTCCACTCGTCCTTGTTCTCGCCACTCACGGCTGCCGCCCCGACAGATTCCTGCGCGAATATTGCTGTGCGGCAGGGAAACTGTTCGACACTGCGGGCGGGACGCCTGCCTCGCAGGCGCTTGGCGCGCCGGCTCTGGCACGTTTGCTCTCGGCCAGTCCGGGACGGTCGATGGCACCGTGGGACAGCTCTTCGGGACGATGCCCGAGATGCCACCGTCGTGAGTCGAACGGGCAACGGAACGCCGACAAGCCGTGACGGCTGCCGTGGAGGCGGCGTACGCGCCGGGCGTCACGGCGGGCACTGTAACTGCGGTGCGCGCACCGCGTGCACCAAGTGAAAAAGATCGGTGGCGAGCCGAACCCGCGTGGCCGGGCACGGCGCGGTTCGTCCCCGTCGTCCGTCGTCTGGCCGCACCACACGCGCGCGCGGTCGTCTAACGTGGAAACCATGTGCAGAGTCACCTTCTTCGCTGAGTGAAAGAACGATGAATGAAAGCAAGCTCGTCGCGGCGCCAACCGTGCCGAGTTCGTCGCCCTCCTGACCGTTACCGCGGACAAGAGGCCTCACCGAAGTCCGGACAGATCCAACCGAACAGAAGCGACACCAAGTCGGCCAGTCCGAGAACGTCGTCCAGGATCGCCGATCCAGAATTCAGAATGGCTCCGAAATCGGGCATTATTGCCCTTCCCTTCCTGGGCAGAAATTGCTTGCCCCCTCTATGAGAACGCCGAAAGAGACTGCCCGTCCAGGGGTTTCGCCACCACCGTTTGTGGTCCCACTGCCAGTGGTGATTTACAAAACGAGCACCGCCACCCGCAGCACCGTTTATTTCGCAGTGCTGTTCGATGCCGTGCCGGGAAATCCCGGTGAACACTCGCGGGTCAACGTCAACGGACAATCGCGACGCGGGCCGAATGCTGTTCGGCACGTTTCCTGCGCGTCCGAGAAAATGGTTGCGCATCAACGGTGCCGGATCGGCAGGAGGGTCATCGCTGTGGGCCAAGCATCAGCGCTGTTCATTCCAAGCCCGCCCGGTGTCACTCCGGGCACCGACTACCTCCGGTGTGTCACAGCCCAGTGCAGGTCCCGGCCCGGCGGGTGTATCGGTATCCGGTCGGGCCGGATCGGTCGCATTCGGCATGTCGCGGCTTGCATCCCGATCGCGGGCATGTGCCACAGCCGGCAATTTTGTTGGTACTCGGACTGTTTTGCCAGCTGGCTCGCTGCCCTGGATGATTGCGGGGTGGCCGACTCGTGAGGGGGCCTGGTGTGGTCGAACACGACCCCCACTGCCGCCCGCGGGCCGCAGTTCGATCGCCCGGATCCGCTGTCGACCGCTCGCGCGCATCGAAAGGCCCGTGCGGCCGATGGCGTGACCGGCGGAGTCCTCTCCGATGAGGAATCTGCGGGATTCAGGTAGAGGGGTCCGCACTCGCTGGTGGTGTGGTGGTTCCGAATCGTCGGAAGCCCCAGCGCTCGCCCTTCCAGTCGGTGAGCGGTTCGACCTTGACTTTTTGCCTGTAATCCGGCGCGTTGAGAATCAGGTCATTTCCCGAGTTGTTGCCGCTGACGTAAATGCCGACATGGCGGGAAATCCGATGCCCCCGGCTCGGTGAAGAACACCAGATATTGGGGTGCGCGGTCGGTTCAGTACGACGTCGAGTGTGCGCTGACCACGATCGGTAAAGCGCGGCGTGCGATGTTCCCCGGTCGTCGCGAACGGATCGGGTCGGGGCGAGGTTGTCGATGCTGCTCACAGTCCGGCCTCTCGGTCCGATATCGGCTGTGCTCCGGCGTGCGAGGGAAGCAGACTGTCCGGAGCGTCCGGGACGCGTGACTGTGGGCGGGCGTCATAGGGGAAAGCCGTCCCGACGATGACCGCGATCTGTTTCGGGGCTGCGCTGTGGTGGCGGTCCGGGCCGGGGCCGGCGGTGAGGAGATCGTGCATCCGCGCGACAATCTGCTCCGGCGGCGGCAGCGTAGGTGCGGCATCGGCGGCGGTGATGCCGGCATGTGCCAGGGCGCGCGCCTGCCCTTCGTACGACCCCCGATCAGCACTCGCGTAGGAACGCCACCACGTGGCGACCTCGTCCGGGCCGGCGTGACTCACAGTTCGGGCCACCGCGGAGAGCAGCCGATCCTCGTGCCACGGCGCGGCTTCCTGCGCGGTCACTGCCAGCAGGGTCGATAATGCTCGCACCCGCTCACCGAGCAGTCTGAGCTTGGTGTCGAACAGTCGCGCGGTGCCGACCTCGCTGCGTGCGCCCCGCTCACCGTAGGCGGCGCCGACCGCGGCCATCCCGAGCACACCGAGCACATCCGATCCCAGCTGCGAGACCAGCGCGGCCCGGTCGATCGGTGCAGGCTCGCGCCAATGCAGGTCGTGCCGCCATGCCATGCCCAGCTCGCCCCGGGTACGCACCTGATCGATCCATTCCGGTGGCACAGCGCCGGCCGCCGCTGCGTTGTCGAGCGCTCCTCGCAGTTCACCGCGGCGCCGCACGTCCTCGTACCACCCCACCGGCAGCGGTCGGCCCTCCCGGTCTGCTTCCTGCGTGGTTCGGGTATCGGTGAATACGGACTGGGCCTGGGTACCGATCGCTTTGAGCAGCTTCAATTGGATCCGGCTCGGCTTACTCATCGCCACCACTGCTGTCTCGCCGCGGGTGGATCCGGTAACCGTGAACCACGGCGCTCAGGGATCCCGATCGAGTTCACAAGTCGACTCCGTAACCTCATAAGTCGAGTCCGTAGTCAGGGTTCGGTCCTGCCTGCGGGGGCGGTCTGCCGGTGTCGGCGGTCCCGGGAACGGGCCCGGTGTCTGTGAACGCGGTCGCAATCAGGTCCGCAATGTTGGTGCCTTTGGTGTGCCCCGCTTGTGTTTCTAGGCGGGGCGGATGATCCGGTACCGCGATGACGTCTTCTTCGCGGATCAGATGTTCGGCTTCGCCACCCCACGGCGCCTCGATCATCGCGAGATAGCGCCGTTCGAGGCGGCCGGTCAGCAAGCTCAGCGGGACGGTCTCCGCGACGATTCGGCCCTCCAGGATTCCGATCGGTTCGCCGGAGTTCGCCGCGAACGTGTTGATCCACAGGATCGGTTGCCCTGGAGGCAATTCGGTGGAGTTGTCTGCCTCGCTCGCTGTCGCGGCTCGTTCGGCACGCTGAAGTCGCGACCGCGCGGAGGCGATATCGCGTGGCGTGCCGACCAGCACCGCCGCTGAGACCGCCACCGCCGCGGCGTCCACCTCCGCAGCCACGCGGAAGCGATTTTGTGTGCTGAGCACGACCGTCACCGCCCCGGCGCCGTGGCCGTCGACATTCGATCTGACCGGGCGCGGTCGCTCGTTCTGATTACGGCGTTCTCGATGACGTGTCGCCAGCGAGCTCTCGGCGAATGCGTGCTGAGACAGTCGAACTCAATCATGAGAACTATCCTTTCCTTCGTATGTTGTTGCGGCACTGCTGATATCGTCGAACTGCGGCCAGGAGGTGAGCAACATTTTCTCGGTCTCGGAGAAGGACACGACCGCGTGAAGGCGTTCGACTCTTCACGCGGGACCGGGCCGAGCCGATGATCTTGGCTCGCGCGGGTTCGACGCAGTCACCAGGAAGAGCACGCAGTACGGTGCTGTTGGATCGTGAGAAGGTGAGAGGCTTCCTGTCCGGGTTGTCGCAACGACCCGGACTTATCCCTGCAAGGATTCGAAGATCAGTCAATGTCGTACTCCGTTCCGGCGGGGCGCTGGCTAGTGGTGTCGATCGCCGCGTCCTCTGCGTGGGCACTCGTGCCCGCAGCGGAGTCGTTGTCAAGGCCGCGAGGGTGGTTGCTGCGCGCGGCACCGAGGAGATCTGTGATGCGCTGGCGCTCTGCGTCGCTGACGCGCATTCCTGGGAACAGGCCGTCCCGCCAGAGGTCGAACGCCGGTTCGGTGCTGGCAACGCGATTGATGTTGTGGTCATCAGGGGCGGTTGCGGTGGTGCCCACCGGTTTTCGGAGGGTATCGGCTTGCCGGGCGACAACCGTGGCAGCGGCGATGACGTGGCTGTGCTGCATGCCGATCTGGAAGATCTCGTGCCACCGGTCGCGGGGGATCGCGATCGCGGTGCGAGAGGTCGGCTGGATGGTGTCGAATCCGATCATCGGGCGTTCGAGCATGTTGAGCAAGGCGATGCTGGTGTCCCGACGGCCCAGTGCTACCACGAAGCGGGGCCCGTCCGGTGTGTCGACCGATTCCGTGGCATACCACCCTTGCCTGGATGCCCCGGGTTGCTCGGGCTGCCATCTCACCTCGATCAAGCGTGACGGGTCGTTGGCGTCGGCGAACATGATCCGGTGGCTCGACGCCAGAGTTCGATCCCGCTCATCGTCGGCACGGTGTACCAGTGCGTCCACCCAGCTCGGCGCGGCAACGTGTGGATCGGCCATACGGTAGGTGTCCAGGAGCGGGAATTCTCGTGCACCGGCGCCCCCGCGCTCCTGAGCAAGCTGTGAGGCGGCTGTCGGGTCGTGATGTGCCAGCCGGTCCCGGTAGAGCGTGGCGAGGAACAGTTCGCGTGCGGAATGCTGGCTGCGACCACTGAAGGACGTGCCGGTGTGCACGCCCTGCCGTGTGAGCGCCTCGAAGAAGGCATCGTCGGCCTGTGTCAGGTAGTTCAGATCGTTACTGACCATCGCGCCGAATACCAGGCCGTCGCTGCCCAGTTCCGTAACCGGCCGAGGCCAGCCGCTGGTGGGGTCCAGGCGGGTGATCGTCGCTTCGACAGGATCGGACAAATGTGCTTCGGCGCGGTTGTCAAGCCATAGCCGTGCTGCGGCCTCGGTGGCGAATGCCGGTGACTGCAATGTCACGCTGTCGAAGGCGTTGTAGAAGCGGGCCCGATACGGTCGATGCAAATCGGCCGTGTCCATGTCGCTGGGCGCATGACCGGACGTGAGCGCTGTTGCGCGGTCGCGCAACTGTTCTGGGTAGCCGTGCAGCGACGACAGCACCGTCACGGTGCCGAGGTCGTGGTCGATATCGAGGACGGTCACCCGTGCACCCCACGCGCTGCGATCGGTGGCCCGGGCGTCCGCGTACTCGGCCAGCCGGTCGGAGATCCACGCGTACGCGGCAGGCAGGGAGTTCGTCCCGGCCACCCGCAGGACACCGCCGGTGCGGATGGCGCGGTCGAACTGGCCGACCTCGCCGATCACGACGCGGTAGCGGGTGCGGTCGACCATGCGCGGATCCTCGTGCACGATCGGCCCAGGGACGTCGTCGCTGGCCTCCGGGCTGGGACTCATGGAGCGTGCCAGTGATTGTCACCGCGTGTCGTGATGCCCTGCGGCATGGTGTCAGCCGAGGTCATGACCGGTCTCACGGTAGGCGGGATATGTGTCGAGTGCCGTCGTGGCCGCGGGATCCGGCTCGACGTTCGGCGCAGCGGTCGAGGCGGAAGGCACTGCGGTGGTGGCCGTCAGCAGGCGTTCGACACGCGTCCTGTCGGGGTCCCTTTCCATCACCGGTGCGTCCGTACCGGTGGTGCGTGCCCGGGCCAGGCGTTGTGATTCGGTGGTGTACGCGGACAGGTAGGTTGCGCGTTCTTGGTCGCGGTTGGCCGGGTCCATCGCGTAGGAGTTTTCCCAGGCGCGGCGGGTGGGAGACCAGTTGTCGGTGTTGTCGCCCCAGATGGTGTCCCAGGCGCGGGATTTCGCGTCGCGGATCCGGTCGGCGAGGCCGGGGTGGTTGGCGGCGTGCAGTTGCGCGTCGAGGCGGCCGTGCCGGGCAGCGAGTGCCACATGTTCGTCGCGCCACTGTGTCTGCTGGACATAGACGGTGTCGAGAAGTCTGCCCACTTGGTCGAGGCTGCGATACTGAGCGCGGGTGTGCGTGGATTGCCCGACGACCAGGTCGTGGCGGACGTCATCGGTGAGGGTCCGCATCCGGTCGGGGGCGACACGCCAGGCATCGGCGGTGTCACGTAACCACCGCCACTCGGCCGCGTCCGGCCCGGTCTCCCACGCAGCGGCAACAGCGGCGGCCTGTTCGCGCAACTGCGTGCGCTCGCCGGCGTCGTCGGCCGCGGTGAGGGCTTCCTGGATGCCGAACCACGCGGTGAATGCTGACCGCATCGCTTCTTCGCGTGGGTTGTCCGCCGGGACCGAGTGCTGTTCTCCCCGATCGGGATCGGCCGGTTCAGTCGAGCTCATGACCGGCCTCCGTGTACGGTTCGACCGTGTCGGCCACTCCGGGTGGCACCGGTGCATCCGGGAGTATCTCCGGTGATGGGGCTGCAGGCGGTGGATGGTGGCCGGCCATCACTCGCAGGAACGCGCCGCGTTCGAGCCGGTGCGCGTCACGGTCACCTAAACGGTCTCCGAGCAGGCGATCCGGACCGGCCAGCCGCCGATACCTATCCAGCTGGTCGCCGAGGGCAACCAGTGGATCCGGTGGCGGGGCCGGGAAGTCGTTGTCAGGCATGGGTTCACTCCTCGCTATCGGTGAGGGGCCAGGTTGTCGGCTCGAGCGCGGGGTCCGGGCTGTCGTCGTGGATGTCGAACCAGCCGGCCGGGACGGGTTCGGTGGGCAGGGTCTGTTCGCTGACGTGGTGATCGGGGATGCAGCGCCACAGGGGCCCGTTGGCGGCGTCGAGCAGCACGCGCAGTTGCGGGTCCAGGTGGTAGACGCACCAGCTGCTCATCGCCGAACCGCCCTTGACCCGTGCTTCTTCCCAGCCCTGATGCATCGCCGCGAGCCGGAAACACACTTCGGTGTGACGCCACCACTGCGCACACCACGTGTAGGTGCCTTCTCGGTTCCCCGTCAGCAACCGCCGCGACACCACCTGTGTCAGCCACTCCTGGACCCAGTCGTGGAACACCTCGAACTCCGGCGGCGGCGGCTCGTCCGGGGCGCTCACAACTCCCACCCGCCTGGATCTATCCGGTCCAGTGCGGTCCCCTGCCCGGGACCACCCGGATGCTGATGTGAGGCCATCGAGTCGGCGCCGCTGTAGCGGCGCAGCGATTCGGTGATCACGGCGGCGTGTTCGGTGTCCTGCCACCAGACCTTGCGACACAGGACGGGTTTGTTGCCGGGGATCCGGATGATCGCCCGGTCTTTCGGCAGCGCCGCCAGTTCGCTGGCGTCGAGGATCGGTTCCGCGCGCCAGGACCGGGTGACGCTGCCGCCGCGCCCGGAGCTGACCGACCGGTCGGACACATCGTGCAAACCGATGAGGTCCGACCACCGTTTCAGATAGGTGACGTCGCCGATCCCGCCGCCGTACGCTTCGACGGATTGGGCGAACATCTTGTTCAAGCCCTCTTCGCCCCAGATCTGCCGGCCCTGCTCCAAGACCTGCAGGAACGTCATCAGGACGACCCCGTGACCCCCGGCATAGGTGTAGTAGTTGGGCAACTCGCTGAGCTTGCAGCAGTTGGCGGCCTCGTCCAGCACCCCCACCAGCGGCACCGCCAACCGGCCACTCGGGCGTGATCGGGCCACCGCCAGCGCGGCTTCCAGCACTTGGCCCACCAGCGCGGTCATCAGTGGCGCGGCACTGTCGGCGCCCTCCATCGACAACGGATACAAACTGTCCGTCGACGTCACAAACGCCACTGGGTCGAACCGTGGCAGCTGGTGGGTCACCGGACCACGGTCGACATCGATGCTGATCCCGCTGCGCGCATCGCCGTGCACGCTGATCCGCCGCCGCGCCGGCGGCGTCGCGACGATCGCATAGGATTGATCCGACAGAACGTTAAGAAAGCGCCGTGCCATGTCGAACAGGCCGTCGCGCTGGCGGGCCGTGACCGACTGCATCTCCGTGATACGTTGCGCGGCACGGATATCGGAGAAACGCGTGAGGATCAACTGCGGGGTCTGATCTTGATCCCGGCCCAGCCATTCCGCCACATGCAGCAAGTCCCCGCCCGCGCGGGCCGCCGCGAGCATGTACAACGCGAGCAATTCCACCGCGCCCCCGTCGAAATACGAATCCACTCGCGCCCCAGGCTCTCTGGACGCGGTCGCGAAGAACGACGCCAGCTTCCGGGCGGCGGCCATCGACGTCACCCGGGCCAAGTAGTCCACCCAGAACCCCAGCTGCGGGCGACCGGTGATCCCCTGCAGATCACACAACCACACACGGCCCTTCCGTTCGCGGCCCAGCCGGGTATGCACGAGCAAATCCGGTTTGTTGCTCGTCGACAGCACCGGCCCCGGCGCGTCCAAAACCGCGGGAATCGCCCAGGCCATCGTCTTCCCCGTCCGGGTGCCGCTGACGATCGTGGCGGGCATCTCCCAGCTCAGATACACCGGGCGATTCCCGGACACGGTGCGGCCCAACGACACTCCCACCCGTGCCCGCGCCTGCGGTGGCGCGTCGGCGAGCAGCCGCGCCGCCAGCGCGGTCATGTCGTCGCCGGTGACCCCGGTCAGCGTGCCCGTCGGTTGCATCGTCCGCGCCGCCGCATCCAGCGGTGACCGGCCCCGCCACCGGCGCCCGCCCCACCGGGCCCCCACGCCCGCCGCGACCGCGACCGCACCCGCGGCGATACTGGCCTGCGGGGGCCACCGTCGCCGGCCGGCGGCCACCTCCACCAGCGCCGCGAACGGGTTCACGCTGACCGGCACACCTGCCCACAGGCACCCGATCACCCACGCCACCCACACCAGCAGGAGCGCACCCAGCACCACCAGCAACCCGGCCAGCAGCCACCCTTCCTCCGACAAGCCGGACTTGTCACGACGACGGGTCTGCCGCGACGCCATCACAACTCCCCCACGGCAACGGCATGACGCCACGGCACAGACGCAGGCGTGCAACGAGACTCGCGAGTCAGAATCGCGCTCACGGCCCGAACTCCCGATCCGGCTCGGTCACCGGTATCACCTCCGCCGGGGGAGCGAGGTCGAGTCCCTCGACCCGCTCGGACGGCACGAACACCGCGTCGGCGTCCGCCGCCAATGGCGGATGCCCGACCCGGGCCCGCGCGAGATGCTCCGCGATGTCGGTCCCCTCACCGCCCGGTGCCGGCTGGGGCCGGTCGGCGCGGGCGTCGTCGAAACGCATCTCGGTCATGACCTCTGCCAGTTCCGCAGCGGCCACGTGGCCGAGATCGACCCAACCCGGACCTTCGATGAACCGTTGCCGAGCGTCGGCGGCGACCTTCTCCGGGTCCAGGCCCGTCTGCTCCCGCAACTGCTTGCCCATCAACCGGGCCAACTCCGCATGCTGCGGACTGAGGTCCTCGGTGGCGACCGCAGCCGCGAAACTGCCCACCACCTGATCGAACTCATGCTGATACTGCCGGGCTTCTCCCGCGCTGGCCGCGAACCGGCGAGCCTCCTGCGCCGCCTGGACCCGTTCCAGCGTCTCGGCCAACCGCGTTCGATGCAACTGCATCCGGGCCTCGTGCTCCGCTGTGCGCCGCGCGGCGCCCGCCTCCGACCGTGCGTCACCTCGCGCCTGCGACAGGTCGAAGAAACGATTACGCCGGGACCGCACCTGATCCCGCTGCCGCTGCTCCCGCACCGCCCGCGCCCGTAGCGCCGTCGACGTCACCTGCGTCGCCCCCGCATGCAGATACGCCAGAAATTCCCCACCGGGATCCTCGGCCGGCTCACTCACGCCAGCACCTCCAGCGAATCCACCAGCCACGACCCACCAACGCCGGCACGCACAGCGCGCATATCGGTGCCGAACCGGATCAGCGACTCACCGCCGCTCGGGTGCAGGGTCACCGCCAGTACGCGGCTCACCGACGAGGCCGTGTCGGCAGGATGCTCCTCGGCAGTGACCTGCACGTCGGCGATCACCTGCATTCCGGTAGCGGCCCACCGCACCCACACCACACCCGCGACCGGCCACCATCCCGCCACCAAGTCCCCGACACGGTGCCGGTAGGCGGGTTCGAACAACGGCGCCGCCACCGTCACCACAGCAGCCACCGATACCGCCGGCGCCGAACAGGAATCGACCGACGCGTACGGCGCTCCCAAGATGCCTACACCGCACCGTCGGCCTGAATTCGACTGCGACACAGTGCTATTCGATCGATATACGGCAACGGCAATAGTGGACACGCCGATCAACACCAGGGTGACGAGTACTCGCACCGAACCTGTTGCCCTGGCGCACCATCTCAGTGCGTGATCGGCCGGCGCCGGAACCCGATGGGCTGCGGTCGCTTGCGCACGCGGTCGCCGGCACGATTCTGATAGCGCGGAACCGCCCTCATCCAGGACTACCGTGACCAGGGGATGCCGCCGACGTGTGAACAGTACGTCGCGTCGATCGCCGTCACGGCTGCGCACAAGACAGTCAGCATGTGCGTGGGGCACGACCGGCGTGTTCCAGGCAAGGATATGAACGGCTGACAGGAAAATCATATGCAGAGACACCTTCTGCAGTAAGTGAAGAGATTCAGCGAAAGGCAGCTGCATCGGCACCATCGCCGGCTCCGCTGTGCGCTACTTCGCGGTATCGACCGAATCGGAACTGCTCCGAAGTGGTACGACACCCCCGCCTTTCGTCGGGAGGACCTGTGTTCTCCTCCATCAGAACGCGCAGGCACACTGTCTGTCTACGGGTTTCGCACCCACCGTTAGTGGCCCCACTCCCGGTGGTGATTCGGGAATGGAAAGAATTTCTCGCCAATTGTCATGCTGCATCGGTGTCTTGCTCATTCGCCTTGCGTGCCTACCGGCATGCCACCCACACCCGAGGGCTGATCACCGACCTATCCGGTCAGGTAGGCCTCGGTGTGCCGTCACAAACCGCGATGCGGTGCAACGCTTTCGAACGGCAGCTCTGTCGGCCAGCTTGGGTCCCTCAGCCACGAGGCGCTGATCTGAACGAGGCCAGCGAGCCTCCGACGCGTGTCTCTGCCGACGCCACGCCGTAGCCGCTATAGATTAGACCCGCCACCGTGGCCCGACGCACCGCGGTGGTCACCGGCTTCTACCGCACCTGCGTCATCGACGGAGTCCTGGAAAACTCACCGGCAGAATATATTCGCCGGCCAAGGGTCGGTAACGAGTCACCCACGCTCGGACTTTCACATTTGCAGTTCGAAGCGCTGCTCACCGCCGCCCGGGACTCCGTGCACCCAGCGACTTCGCGCTGGTCACCATGCTCGGGCTGCTGACTGCGGATCTTCGAAGCCTGCCAATCCGATATCGGCGACCTCGGTGAGGAACACGGCCACCGGGTACTGCGGGTGGCCGGTAAAGGCGGCAAGGTTGTGCTGGTGTCACTGCCGGCGGTCGGCCGCGCGATCGACCGGTCCTGTGGGGGCCGGATCCACGGTCCGATCCTGCTCAACACCCGCGGCCGGCGCATGGACCGGCATTGCGCCACTCGCCGCCTCCTCAAACTCGCTGAGATGGCGGTGGTGCGGTTGTCACCAGCGGGGACTTTAGGATGGCCACGGACATGCGGTTACCACGGATGCACCCCCACATGCTGCGGCACACGTTCGTCACCACGATGCTCGATGCCGGTGTCGGCCTGCGGGACATGCAGATCGCCGCCCGCCACGCGGATCCTCGCACGACGATGCGCTACGACCGGGCCTGCACCAACCTCGACCGCCACCCCAACTACATCCTCGCCGCCTACATGGCCTCCGGCACATGACATATCAACAAGCACCATTGCCGGTTACCGTTCGTCAGGGATTAGGGGCGCCCGCCCGACCACCCACATCGACCGGCGAACGCCTGCCTGAGCACTCTCTTGGAGGTCGGTCCAGCCTCTGGTGAGTTGCAGCTCATCGGCGACCGCTTGTAGATAGCTGAGGGTCCGCCAGTGGTCCTGCTCGTTCAGGTACGCCTTAGCCTCGGACCAGGTGCTGATCTCGTGCAGGTGCGCGGCGATGGCCGCTGGCGATTGGGGGTGACCAGCGAATACCTGCGCGAGCACTCTCCGTCGGAGGGTGTTCTCGTCCAGATGATCGATCCCGGTGAGTTGCAGCTCAGCGGCCACCGCCTGCAGACGGCTGATGTCCTTCCAGAGGGCCTGCACATACAGATACAACTCAGCCTCGGACCATGTGTCGATTTCGTGCAGGTGCGCGGCTATGACCTCTGGCGGCTGGAGCTCTACCACCCACACAGTGTGCGGTCCCTGTCAGCGCTCGTGCCGCAGATTCGGCGCACTTCCCGGCCTCCGCCATGCCCGCGACCCAGGCAATGTCCGGTTTCCGACACGAAAATGGGGAGTGTCGGGTCATGCCCCGAACCAGTCGGGCGGGGGCGGGCCCAACAGTTCCCGCAGGTCACGGAATACCTCTGCGGTCTGAGCGCGGGTGACGTCGAGTTGGACGCTGACGCTACCGCAGGTCACGGTGACCCGGATATCGCCGCTGTACTCGGTGAACCACGCTTCCAGCGCGCCAGTGCACCGCCGGTTCCCTCGGTATCGAGGAGCACGATCCAGCGCGCGTACCCGCCCCGGCGTGTCCTGTGGAGGCGGCCGTGCAGCGCAGGGTGCCGGTCGAGCCAGCCCCACAGGGTGTGCGTGTCGTCCGGGCTGCCGTGGACGCGGATCTCCGCTTGCCGTTCTGACACACCGACATCCTGCCGCAACCCCGGCAATTCGGCGTCGGCGCCCACCCGAAGTCGAACCGTGCTCGCTGGGACCGACGGTGCCCATCGGGATACCGAGGTTCCTGGTACAGGCTGGTGAAGGGTCGCTGCCCTGCTGACACCACTCCCGGCGGAACTACTGGTGCTCAACGTGCCTGGATCCAGCCCGCACCCGGGCTTGCTGGGACCGCTGGGAATCTTGTTCGCAGTCGTCGTCGCCGGCCAGGGCATGCTGGCTTCGATGGATCGGGGCTGCCAGCCACACCACCGGTTGCCATCTGCCGAAGCGGGCTCACTAATCTAAGTTCAGAAGCCGTTTTCGCCATTTCGACACATCCCGACCGGCGGGTTACGTCGGTGGATCCAGGATTAGGAACTCGGGGTTCGCAGCATTCGCGCGTGTGACCGGACGATCTGGAGCGGTATCGGGTGCATGCAATACCCACTGATCCCGTCCGCCGAGCTTGGCTCGATACAGCCCGCGGTCCGCGGCGTCCAGCAGTTTTTCTGCTTCCGCCTTTGCACACGGCTCGATCATCGCGCCGATGCTGATCGATACTCGCACCCGATGCTCATCGACGATGATGGGCTGAGCCACTGACGAAAGCATCCGCTCCGCGATCTCGGCGACCTTGCGGTCTACGTCCGGTGGAGGAACCAGCGCCACGAATTCGTCGCCGCCGAGACGCGCTGGTAGGCAGACGAAGTCGGCCAAGCTGTCACTCAGCCGCAGTGCGACCCCGGCCAGCACCCTGTCTCCGAAGCTGTGCCCGTAGCGGTCGTTGATTTCCTTGAACCGGTCGAGGTCGGCGAAGCACAATCCGATCTTGTCGTCGTCGCCGGCGGTGTCGATTACCGCCTCGATCTTCTCGAGCAGCTGCCTGCGGTTGGGCAGCCCGGTGAGCGCGTCGTGCCGAGCTTGTCGGTGTAACTCCTCCTCCAGTAGGTGCCGCTCGGTGACATCTTCGCCGAGATAGAGGAGGTAGTCGTGATGTCTCTCGATACCCGGCACGTATGTCACAGTGAACGCGGACCATCCGAGGCTACCGTCTCGGCGCATCATGCGCCGCTCCAGCCGGATCGCTCCCTGGCGCTCGACCATCAACCGGCCGAATACCAGCTCGTCGATATCGCCTCGGTCGTCCGGATGTAAGAACTGCGTCAGCTCACGGACGCTTGATATCAGGCGCAGCTCCGCAATCGGTACACCCAGAATCTCCGCAAATCTCTGGTTGACATCGATCAGGTGGCCCGCCCTGTCGCCGATCCCGATCGCCACCGGCGCGTTGTCGAACGCGATCTGGAACCGATCCTCGCGGTGACGGGCCGACCCTGCCATCCGATCCAGTTCGGTTCTGTGTCCTCGTCCGATTCCGGCCGCGAGCGCTGCGATCCGCTCTGCCTCGACCCGATCGACGGTGCTCGCCAGCCTGGACAGGATCTGTGCAGACACAACCGGCACGGCCGCATCCTCGAGACCCGCCCGCGCCAGTGCCGCCCCAATCCCTGCGCCAGCGTCCGCGCCACCAGTGGCCAACTCAGCGGCGGCTTCGTCAGCCAGCGCACCGAGTAGTTCCCGCGCCACGGTTATGTGGCAGGCGCTCCGCAACGCCTGCCACCATTGTGCGACGAGCTGGGTACGATTCCTGGTGGCCACTGTCCCATCAGTATAGAGTCGCTGCAAATCCACGTACTGGGTGACAGCGCGGTACCCGGCCGACGCCCTAGATTCCCCAGCCGCGTCGAGGCAATCCACGATGGCCGGGTCCCGGCCCGACGCCTTTCGGCGCCGACGTATCGAGCCCTTTCATCGTCAGGCTGCGCTCGCTGTTGCAGGATGTAGATAGCTCATAGGTCAATGCCACGTAGGGTAAGTGGTGCGTCCGTGTGGTTTGTCATGCGGCGGGTAGGCGTCGCAGGTTGATGGTGGCCGGGCCGGTGTGTCGGATTCCTTTGTCGCACTTGCGTTTTATCAGGTAGGCGTTGTGACGTCCGCGTTTGATCTTGCGTGGGTAGCTGCGGTGGCGCCGGGGTGGGTTGAGCCGGGTAGTGATCTCAGTGGCGACCGAGGCGGTCACGTCGGGGTCGGTCCAGCGGTGAGGGGGGAAAAGCCGCCGTGCCGGTGGCGGTGCGGCGGATGATGTTGAGTGCGTGGATGAACGATATTCGGTCGGGGTCCAGGTCGGCGGCTTCGGCGGCGCGGGCCATGACCGCGGCGATGGCGTAGTGGACGGTCAGCCACGCCCAGATCTCCTGATGGACCAATTCCGGCGACTTCGACCGGAGTACGGCGCCGGGGCCGCGGAGGTGGGTTTTCAGCTGGTCGTTCGCGGTTTCGTGTTCCCAGCGCTCGTGGTAGGCGCCGGCGATCTGGTCGGCGCGCACGGCCGCGGGATCGGTGAGGGTGGTCAGCAGCACGATCAGCTCACCGTCGGGATTACGGTCGGGCACATCGTATTCCACGACGCGCACCAGGTGCGCGTCCTCGGCTTCGTCGAGGTCCTCGCCCGCGGCCGCGGCGGCCAGGATCGCTGCACGCCGCCGTTTCGACTGCACGGCAGGATCGATGAGTACCGACACGTAGGTGCCGTCCGCATGTACCCGCACCACCGGCAGGCGCAGATTGGTCGGTGCTCGCCACACCAGTTCGGCCCCACCGGCTTTCGCGGCCGCCCACGCATCGAAGGAGTAGAAACCCCGGTCCGCGCACAAGATCTCGTCACCGAGCAGCCGCGGATACAACCGGGCAGCCGCGGCACGTTCCCCGACAGTGATCGCGGTAACCTCCGCGGCCAGAAAAACATGCGTACCGCACTCGCTCAACGCGACCACCCGCGCTTTCGGATAGGTCGAGCGGTTGTCCCCGGACCCGTGATACCCGAATTCGGCCACATTCGATTCGGTGTCAGCCACGTCCACATCGAAACCGTCGATGGCCACCAGCCGGCGCCCCGCCAGCCACGCCCCCCGCGTCGCCGGAGTCGCCACCGGTGCGGCAACCGACTCGAACACCCGCTCGAGAACCTTGGGCCCCAACCGTTTACGCGCCTGGGTGATCCCCGATGCCGTCGGCGGCGACCAGCCCGCATCCCAGCAACCCCACCGGGTCAGCGCCCCGGTCACCTTCACCGCGACCTCCTCATAGGAATCGCCGCCGAACAGGCACAACGCCATCGTCAGATACGCCACCACATGCGGAGGCAACTTCCCGCCCGACCGCTGCGCACGCGCCCCGCACACCATGACCGCATCCTCCACCCGAGCCCGGTCCACAACCCCTGCCAGCACACCCAGCGACACCATGTCCGGCGTCGCCACCACCACGTCCGTCACCCCCGAGACACTGCCACACCCCCACCACAAGCACCCGAAAAATCAAACAGCACAACCAAACCACACGGACGCACCACTTACCCTACGTGGCATTGGCTCATAGGTCGGTGCTGCCGCTGAAGTTTTCAACGGACTGATAGTCTCCGAACCGTTCTCATCGTTGCGATGACGGCTGGAAACCACCTGGTGCGCGGTGGGTCATTCGGTCAGCATTGGTCGGGCGCGGGGACGCTGGTGAATCGGTCGGCGAGATAGTTCACTGCGTCGTCCTGGTGTGCCGTTCCCTCGACGATGTGCTCGAACAACGGATCACGCACGATCTGCACCGTCGCTCCATCACTGCACCATTGGTGTACGAACGAGTCGTCCTGCCCGACCGGAACCAGTTCGTCGAGCACGCCGTGGTAGTCGTAGATCGGTATACGCGGGGTGAGATGCCCCAGAGTGTTGTCTGCAAGTACGCCGGCTACATGTGGATCGTCGAGCAGGCCGGGCACGGCCGACAGGTTGCGCAGGCTGGTGAAAGCGTAGGTCGTGAGTGCCTGCTGCGTGCACATACGACGGATCTGGGAGAAGACGTCCCGGCCGTGTGCATTGAGCAGTTCGGATATCCGGGCTTCGGGGTATTCGGCGTCGATACCCGCCAGCGTCTCGAGTACCATCGGACTGGCTGGCCCGTTGTCGTTGACACGGTTGAGCAGCATCAGATCCGACGGTGTTCCGCCGATCGCCGCGCCTGTGATGTGCAGTTCCGGGGCGTAGGAGGGCTGCATCTGGGCAGCCCATCCGGAAGCGGTTCCCCCTCCCGAATAGCCGGTGAGTCCCCATGGGGTGTCCGGTGTGAGGCCGCCGGCGGTGAAACGCGCGGCCGCACGGATGCCGTCGAGGACCACATGGCCGCTCGAGGGGCCTGCGGTGAAAGCCGACCGCGGGCCTTCGTGGTCCGGCACCGCCACCGCCCAGCCACGCTGGAGCAGCGCGGCCGGGAGCGCGGCCTGCGATGATTGCAGTCCGTCCGCTGCGCTGGTCGCTGCGCGCAGAGTGTAGGATGGTGCGCACTGCAGCGCCGTGGAGTCCTCGGCGAACTGCAGCGAGACGGCCGGACGCAGGCCGGGACCCGGCCAAGGGGTGGTGGGAACCATCAGCGTGGTCACTGCCAGGATCGGCTCGTCATGGGAGTCGTTGCTGCGGAACGATATCTGCCAGGCAGCGGTGGCGGCAGGCGGATCGGCGAGCGTGACCGGTCTGTCGGCCACAATCGTGCCGGGTGCCAGCGTCGACAGTGATGCTGGGGGTTGGTAGAACAGGTCCTGTTGCGGCGCGACCAATCCCGGTGCGGGCGGATCGGGATGAGCAGACTGGGCAGTCACCCCGCTACCGAGGCCGAGCAGAGCGGCCACCGTCAACACCCGGCTCATGCGAGACGAACTGGTCATACGCACCTCAGTGTGAGAGAACGACGTTCCCGGAAATTAGTACGCCGTTGCCTCTACATCCACAAGGGGAGAAATTGTCAAATGCTGTGGATCGGTATGTTTCAGGCGACCTCCTGCCCGGCTGATCCGGTGGTCGGTTCGTTCGGGGTGATGTCGATCGGCCGCTTGAGCAGCTTGCCCTTGTGGAACACCGCGCCGTTGCGCACGAGTGCGACCAGCTGCGGGGCGTTCACCGCGCGCCACCGGTGCTGAGCGGCCTCGATCAGCTTGAACGCCATGGCGATTCCGGCCGCGCGTGAGCCCGGCCCCTTGGTGACCTTGGTGCGTAGCCGGACGGTCGCGAACGTCGACTCGATCGGGTTCGTGGTCCGCAGATGGATCCAGTGCTCGGCCGGATATTTGTAGAACTCCAGCAGCACGTCGGCATCGTCGACGATCTTCGCGACGGCCTTGGGATATTTCGCGCCGTAATCGATGCCGAACGCCTTGATCGCGAGCTGTGCCTTGTCGATGTCCTCGGCGTTGTAGATCTCCTTCATCGCGGCCAGTGCTCCCGGATGTGCCGATTTCGGCAGTGCGGCCAGAACATTCGCCTGTTTGTGGGACTGTAAGGTAATAACGTGTTGTTTTGTGGTGCACAGTGTTTCGAAGTGCTATGACGGCGGCGAGGGAGGATGTCGAGGGGTTGCAGGAGCGGTTCGATGTGCTGTTGCCTCATCTGAACGAGGGTCAGAGGCGTCTGGCGCTGGCCACCGAAGCACGACTGCTGGGACACGGTGGTGTGCGGACGGTGGCCCGGATCGCGGGAGTCAGCGAAACCACGGTCCGCAAGGGCGTTTTCGAGTTGGAGTCCGGCCAGGCGCCGTTGTCCGAGGGCCGGGTGCGACGCGTCGGCGGGGGTCGCAAGCCCGCAGACGAGGTCGATCCGCAGCTCTTGGCGGCGCTGCTGGGACTCGTTGAGCCAGACGAGCGTGGCGATCCGGAGTCACCGTTGCGGTGGACGACCAAATCTCTGCGGCATCTGGCCGAGGAACTGACCCGGCAGGGACATCCAGTCTCCGCACCGACGGTTGGCAAACTATTGCGGGACAACGGTTTCAGCATGCAGGCCAACGCCAAGACACTGGAGGGCCGCCAGCATCCGGACCGGGACGGGCAATTCCGTTACATCAACGATCAGGTCAAGGAGCACCTCGGCGCCGGCGAGCCTGTGATCAGCGTTGATTCGAAGAAGAAACAGCAACTGGGTCGGCTGCCCAACGGCGGGCGGGAATGGCGGCCGCAAGGCGAACCGATAGAGGTGGAAGACCACAGCTTCTTCTTCACAGGACCCGATGTGGCGCAAGCGATCCCATATGGCGTCTACGACCTGGCCGCCGACGCGGGCTGGGTCAACGTCGGGGTCGACCACGACACCTCCGCGTTCGCGGTGGCCTCGATCCGTCGCTGGTGGCACAACCGTGGATGCCTGGACTACCCGCGGGCGAGCAAGTTGCTGATCACCGCGGACGCGGGCGGTTCCAACAGCTACCGCTACCGGTTGTGGAAGGCCGAGCTGGCGGCGCTGGCAGCCGAGACCGGGCTGGCGATCACCGTCTGCCACTTCCCGCCCGGCACCAGCAAATGGAACAAGATCGAGCATCGGCTGTTCTCTCAGATCACCATGAACTGGCGGGGCCGGCCCCTGACCAGCCACGAGGTCGTGGTCAACACCATCGCCTCGACTCGCACTCGCACCGGCCTGCGCGTTCACGCCGAACTCGACACCGGCGACTACCCGACCGGCATCGCGGTCAATACCGAACAGTTCCAAGCGCTCCCGATTCACCCGCATAGTTGGCACGGCAGCTGGAACTACACCATCGCACCCACCGGGGCCACCGCCTCCGAACCCGTGCAAGATCGTGACCGCGCCCGGACCGAGGTGCTGGAACTGCTCACCGACCCCCGCGTGATCGGCATGACGCGCGTCGAACTGGACGAACTGTCAGCACAACTGGCGCCGGGCCAAGCCGCCCGCGCTGCGCAACGCCGCTGGGAACAACGCGGTGGCCGACGTCGCCACGCGCCCGGAGCCGGTGGCAGACGTCTGCTCTGCGATGCGGCGGGCGTACTGATCACCATCGTCTACCTGCGCCAACTCTGCTCGCAGAATGTGCTGTCCGAACTGCTCGAAGTCAACCCGAACTCGATCGGTGAAATCATCGCCGAAACCCGCGCACTCCTCGACGAGCACGATCATCGCGTCACCCCGGCCACACAACTGCGCTTCACCAGCGCCACGGCCGTCCGCGCGTTCCTGCACGACAGGTCTGAACCCGGACCCACCCCGCCGCCGTCGGAGCTACTGTCCGAACCGGCCCTGACCGGAATGCCCCGGCAGAAACTCCACCACCTCATCGAACGCCTCGCTCCCCGGCAGGCCGCCGTGACCGAGCGATACCGGCACACGCGCCGCGGCGGCGAACGCATGCCCGGCGCACGCGGCGGAGTCTTCGTCGAGAAGATCACCGACGCCGACCGGGTCCTGGCGACAGTGCTGCTGCACCGCAAACTCTGCACCCGCGGGACCCTCGCCGAACTGTTCGGCGTCAGCCGCGGCACCATACCCAACGCGGCCCTCCTGGTCAGCCCCCTCCTCGAACAGGACGGCACCACCATCACCCCCGCGCCCACCCGATTCCGCACCGCCGCAGAGCTTCTCGCCGCGATACCACGATCGGACACCAACACAGCCGACTCGCCACCTTGATTCCTTAGTGCCTGTGTACAAACTGATCGAATAGTGGTCTTGGCGTGGTGATCTGCGGGAATGGGCGGGGTCTGTCGGAGTGGTTGCTGGGGGCCTATCCTCGTGGCGGTGACACAGTCGTGGCGTGGGGAACTGGCCCGGCGGGAGGCTGCGGCCGTGGAGGAGGCCGAGGGGCTGCGGCGGCGGATCACCGAGCTGGCCGGGCAGTTGCAGGCGTGTGAGCAGCGGTTGTCCCGGTTGGTGATCACGCGGGAGACCCTCGCCGAGATCGATGCTGAGGCTGGGCCCGGTGACCCGGGTCCGGAGTCGGAAGTGGCAGCGCTGCATCCTGTTTCGGGGAGCGCGTCGCCGATCGGCGCGGTGGTGGTGCCGCAGCGGGAACCTGGGATGGACCCGGCGGTGGTGCTGCCGGGCGATTACCTCGACATTCTCGAGGTTCTCGCCGACGCCGGTGAGGGCGGGTTGCGGGCCGGGAAGGTCGCCGCCGGACTCGGGGTCCCGGTCGAGGACCGGTCGAAGGTGGAGGGGGTGCGGGCGAAGCTGAAACGCCTGGCTGCTCGCGGGTGGGCCGATCAGCAGGCGACGGGGCTGTTCACCGTCGCGCGGTGACGTGGCGCCCGGGCCAGCCGGCGGGTCATGAGCAGGATCATCGACCAGTGCACGAGGGCTTCGTGGTGGACAGGTAGTCGTTCGTAGTCGCGGGCCAGCCGGCGGCTGCCAGACAGCCACGACAGGCTGCGTTCGACCACCCAGCGGCGGGGCAGGACGACAAATCCGCTGGTGTCGTCGCCGCGTTTCACGATCTCGATCGTGATCCGGAGTGCCTGTTTCGCCCAGACGACGAGTTTCCCGGCGTAGGCGCCGTCGGCCCAGACCAGCGCGATCGTGTGGAACAGCTGCCGGATGCGTTGCAGGACCAGGCGTGCGCCGTCGCGGTCCTGGACCGACGCTGCGGTCACCGCCACCACCAGCAGCAATCCCGTGGTGTCGACGACGACGTGCCGTGTGCGGCCGTTGATTTTCTTCCCGGCGTCGAACCCGCGACTGCCGGCACCGACGGTCTCGGCCGCACGGACGGACTGCGAGTCGATGATCGCCGCGGTCGGGTCCGGGTCGCGGCCCTCGGCAGCGCGCACCAGGTCCCGTAGATCGTTGTGGACGGCGAGCACATCCCCGGACACCCACCAGCGGGTGAACGCCGCGTGCACGGTCCGCCAGGGCGGGAAGTCCGCAGGCAGATTGCGCCACTTGCAGCCGTTGTCGTCCACATAGAAGATCGCGTCGATCACCTGCCGCCTGCAGTACTCCTCCGGGCGGCCCCCACCGCCGTCGAGCCACACCGGCCACGGCAGCAGCGGTCCGAGGATCGCCCACTGCTCGTCGGTCAGATCGGACGTGTAACGGCGTTGGCGCACAGCATGTTTCCTGCCGTGACCGAACCGGCAGGCGACACACCCGCAACCGTTATCGGCGATTTCGCTGCCAACCTCGGCAGCGGTGGAGTACAACGACATACGGGACCTTTTGAGGCAAACGGTGATTCGTAGCCATCCGTTGCTACCAGAAGGTCCCACCCATTCCGCCCCGACACGCGGGCCCCCAGCACACACACCGCAAGCCCCCTACGCGCCAGCGATCAGTTTGTACACAGGCACTTACAGTCCCACTGTGGAACCAACAGCGCTGTTCGCGGGTGTCGGGGAACACTTCTCGCACCGCTTTCCAGAACCCGAGCGCTCCGTCCCCGACGGCCAGGACCGGGGCCGCTCATGCCGCGGCGGCGGCAATCACGCAGCAGATCCGCCCACGACTCGTGCGACTCACGGAACCCGTCGCTGATGGCCACGAGTTCCTTGCGGCCGTCCGCACGGACCCCGGGCATCGCCAGCAGGCACAGTTTCTCCTGCTCCGGGCGCACCTTCAGGTGAATCCCATCCACCCATGGATAGACATAGTCCACACTCGAAAGATCCCTCACGGCAAAGGCTTTCGCCTCGTCTTGCCACTGGGCGGTCAACCGGGTGATCGCAGAGGCCGACAGCCCGCCCCGGTCCCGGGGAACTTCCCGAGGGCCGGGGAGAAATCGCCGGTCGGCAATCCGTGCAGATACAGCAGCGGCAGCACCTCGCTCATCTGCGGCGACTTGCGGCACCAGGCCGGCAGGATCGCCGAGGAGAACCGCTGACGCTCACCGGTTTCCGCGTCGACTCGCCTGTCGTTGACGCGCGGAGCGCGCACCGTCACCGCTCCGGCGGCCGTGAGCACCTCGCGTTCGGCGTGGTAGCCGTTGCGCACGACCTGCCGCCGCCCGTTCTCGTCCACCTCGCCGACGAACCGGGCAACATAGGCGGCCACTTCGGCCTGCAACGCCGCGGCCAGCATCCGCCGCGCGCCTTCACGCACGATCTCGTCGATCGGCGAGAACGCCGACTCGCCGCCCGTCGCCGCGCCGTCCTGATTGGCGGCAGCGCCGTCGATTACCTTGAGCACCGGGGTGCCTTCCCGCCCGGCGTTGGCGCGCCGGACTGATCAAACCTTGGATACGAAGATCATCCGGGAAGGCACTCCCTCCCGGTCATCCACAGGTTTTGATCATTGCTCACGAACTCCAGTGGCCGAGAATTGTGGTGGAGTCGCGCCACATCGGCCCCAGCTGTCGAGTACACGGACGCCGTGGTGGACAGTGTAAAGCGTCCCGACATCCTTGAGCTGTGCGATAGCGACAACAGTGACGGCGTGACCACCGCAACCGGTGGCGTCGCCGTCGTCGACTCCACCGGGTGACGTAATACGCGTGCCACGCCGAGTCCGAGGTGAATGAAAAGTGGTCGAGCGCCCAAGAGAGGCAGCTGTGCACAGGGGAGCTGTAGGCGCAGCGTGTCGGTATCAAGGGCGTGAGATCCAGTTCCGCGGCGTAGACCTCGTGCGCAGCGTTGCACGAGCGCGTAGTGCAGGTTCAGGGAGGTGCTTGCCGCGGGTGCGGCAGAGGGACCGGCCGGTCCGCAACTGCAGCCGGTCGTTCCGATGTCGTTGCCGGGTAACGGTGCTGGTCACAACCCCGATGTCGGCGGGACCGGTGTCGCGGTGGGTTGTGGTGTGACGGTGCGCGGAGGGTATTTGTTTACCGGGGCCGGTGGTGGTGCGGGGGTGACGTGAGGATCGGGTCCGGTCGCATACAAATTTGTTACTACGTCGTACCGTGGCGCGCGCTCGGGTTGTGTGTGGGCGGTGCCGGTGCCGAGAACGGCGGACAGGCCAGCCAGGACGGCTGCTATCGCCGTGATCGCGGTAATACAGGGAGACCTCATCGAAGAGCCTTTCGGGATGGCAGCACCGATTGCCTCGATGTTGTCGAATGGTGCTGGGTGCCAGTGACGGATGCGTGCGGGGATGCTATCGCAAATCCTCGTACGCGGCGATTCGTGTACGGCACCCGCAAACAATACTGACGGCTGCCAGCCATCTCCTTGATACGTCGAGCCGTCGCGCTGCGAGCGTGTGAAGGGTATCCGTGTGACCTGTCCAATCGTTCATTCGGATGCGGGAGCAATATATTTCGATGAATTCCGGTGAGACGCTGATACTTCAGGACTCGAACCGCAGATAGGTTCGGCGGGCGATGCTCTCGCCCGGACCATGATCGGGCTCTATGGGACCGACGCGGGAGCCCGCCGCGCAAGGCCTATTCGTGGCCGAGGGAATCCATGATCGCGCTCAGAACGGGGCGCAAATGGTCGAGGTCCGGCAACTGTACGCCAGTGGCCTCCTGCATGCCGATCCCCATGGACAGGCAAAGACCAGCCAGATCGCCACCACGTCGGGCTCGGTGACATCGCTGATCGCGTCCCGGATCCAGGTGTGGCGTTCACGGTGGAGTTCATGCAGACCGGCGGCGATATCCGGATCGTGGCGGGCGGCTGCGGCGGCATCGACGTCGAGCAAGCGGATGTCGTGGCCGGCCTCGTGGTACATCAGTTCCAGCGCTCGGTCCGGATCCGCCAGTATCGTAAGCCAGCGGCTTTTGCCTTTCCCCGACGCGGCCTTCAACGCGGGTGTCTGTTCGGCGAGCAGGGCTGTGGTTTCCTCGACATAGCGCCAGGCGTGCTCGCCGATACGTCGAATCCGGCACCCAGGCCGGTGAGCGGTTCGCCTTGCAGGTAGACCGGCACGAGCATCGCTTGTCGCCCGGGATCGAGTGCCCGTCAGCCTGATCCGATCTCACGGAGGGGCCGGCGGATCACCCCGACGACGTAGTGGCGGGTCGAAGGTGACAACAGCAACGCCGCACGGTAGAACAGTCCAGTATGTGCGGGAGCCGACCACCGGCCTCAGCCGGAGAGCTGCTGGGCCACCGTCTCTCGAATCTTGTGCCGAAGCCGTTGGAGTTCGAGAGCATGGCCGGTGAGTACGCTCCAAAACATCGACCCGGCCGCCGCTGCCCGCGGGCGAGCGGTCGCTTTCGGTGCCGCCCTAGCTTGAGTTTTAAGGTACAGGGTCGGCTGGTGTGCCCCGATTGATCTTGGTTGAAGCCCTTGGGTGATGATTCTTCTTGCGACAGAGAGGAACTCGACCCGAGGGCTTCGGTGCACGACACCGGCGGTGCCGGTGCGTCCGGGGACCTGTCGGTGTTCCGGCAGGAGCTGTATCGGTGTGTGACCGTGCGGGCGGATGCGGTGTTCGAGCTGGTGGACGCGGTGTTGTGCGCGGACGGCCGGTGCGGTCGCTGCCGGAGTTGTCGCTGGTCGGTGAGCATCACCGGGGTCACGGCAGTGTGTATGCGGCGCTGGATCGGGGTCGCATCGACGTCGATCGGCTGCGGCGGGCGGTGACCGCGGCCCCGCTGTCGAGAGCCGTCGACGGCAGGCTGGTCCTGGCGGTGGACATCATCTGCTGGCTGCGGCCGGAAGCACACACCTGCTCGCAGCGGATGCTGTGTCACACCTACGGCCGCGCCGAGGACTCGCATCCGATGATCCCGGGCTGGCCGTATTCGGTGATCTGCGCACTGGAATCCGGCCGCAGTTCCTGGACCGCGCCGTTGGACGCGCTACGGCCGGCCTCCGGCGGCGACGCCGCGACCGTCACTGACGCCCAGTTGCGCACCGGGATCGGCAACCTGATCGACGTCGGCCATCGGCGGCCCGGTGACCCCGACATCTGGGTCGTCACCGACGTCGGCTACGACGCGCCCCGGCTGGCGTTCCTGCTGGCCGGCCTGCCCGTGGCGGTGCTGGGCGGATGTGGTGGGACCGGGTCCTGTGCCCCGGCGCACCACCTCGGTTGCCCGGCACCAACGGTCGCCCGCCGCGGCACGGTGGCGAGTTCGTTTTCGCCGACCCCGCCACCTGGGACGAGCCGGACGTGACCACCGAAACCGAGACCCGCCTCTACGGCCCGGCCAATGCCTACGGCATCAGAAATTTCGCAAGCCAGGGCACCTTCCTGGGACTAGCGCGGTTGTGGCAATAGAGCGGTCAGCTCGGTGGTGAGGGCGGATGCTTCGTCACATTCGTTTTGCCCTGCGGTACCGAGGCCGTTGGGCGAGTTGACGTCGACCTCGATCCACTCCACGAGATCGGGGCGCTCCGAGGTTGTGGGGTTGTTGGATTCCTGTTGCCGGCTGTCGGGCCCGCCGAACACCTGACGGCCGGGCCATTGTGGCCAGTCCCGACCGCGGATGTCGATCGTGGTGCTGCAGGTGCCGTAGAGACGGTCGGCTACGACGGTGTGGCCGTTGATGATCGTCGAGGTGGCGGATCCCGATCCGGAGTCGTGGACCAGGTTCGTGACGATGCTGACGGCGGGCCAGCCGGTGTCGGGACCGTCTGCTTGGTCCGAGGTGATCCAGCGGCACGCGTGCCGGTTACTCGTCCCCGACAGTGTGACGCTGGTTCGGTGGGCCAGCGTGGCGATCTCGGTCGCCGGGATCAGTGCACACAAGTCGACGGATCCGGTGGAGTCGGCGGGGTAGCCGATGCGTGGCAGATGCCGGGCTGTGATGGCCGACGCAGCCGCGTCGAGCCCCTTGTGGGCGTACAGACATGCGGTCTTGTCGGCTCCTGGCGCGGCCGCATTGTTGGCGCCTGCCAGCACCTCGACATATTGGCTGCCGGGTTGGCTGTAGAGGAAACCCTTGCAGTCGCGGCTGTTCTTGGGTGTCGACATCTGCACATCACCGTGGGTGACCGTGTCGACGGTGCTGTGGTCGCTGTACTCGGGCACGAGGCGGTCACCGACGGTGACCATCACGAAATAGCCGGGCCCTCCGCCGGGTAGCGCCACGGTGTAGTAGCACGTGCCGAGCTGGTGCGGCTGGACGTGGATGTCGATGCCGGGACCGGCGAATACGCTCTCGTTGATCACTCCGCACGGATCGAGGGTGTTCACATCGGGAAGCGCCGATGTCGAGGACCGTACGACACCGAACCACCACCAGGTGCCCGCGCCCACCGCCACGACGACAGCCGCGATGACGGCGACGATGAGGGCGGCACGGTTACCGCCAGGCCTTCCGGCAGCAGGAACGCCGAATCCGCTCTGCGGCGGATCGATTCGGTCGTGTCCGGGCCGAATCTTTTCGCCTGGTTCATGGTTGGGTTGCTCTGGTGGAGTCGTCACCGTACCCCCTGGTACGTGCAGTGTCACTGCGCCCGAATTCTATCCGCGTGACATGACAACTGCATCCGGTGTACGGGTCCGGCGGTCGTCAGCGCCGCGGTCGGTGCGTATCCGGCGTGTGCTGCATCGCGATGTCAAACCGGCGAACCTGCTCATCGAGAACGACTCATGCCACGGCGAGCGGGCTGTACTCACTGATTTCGGTATCGCTCGCCTCCTCAAGGCGATCGCCACAACCTCCGGACTCGTCGCCACTTTCGCCTACACCGCCCCGGAACGCTTCACCAACGCGCCCACTGATCACCGCGCCGACCTGTATTCACTGGGATGCACACTGTTCCAGCTGCTCACCGGCCAACCGCCGTTCCCGCGCGCCAATCAGGCCGCCGTCATGGCTGCCCACCTCACCGCACGACCACCAGTACCGTCTGCGCTGCGCCCGCACCTTAACCACGCCCTCGACACAGTGATCGCCCCAGCGCTGGCCAAACAACCCACAGACCGGTACCCCAATTGTCTCGAACT
This sequence comes from Nocardia sp. alder85J, assembly GCF_020176955.2. Classification (GTDB taxonomy): domain Bacteria; phylum Actinomycetota; class Actinomycetes; order Mycobacteriales; family Mycobacteriaceae; genus Nocardia. The sequence continues at coordinate 255,327 of NZ_JAIUCZ020000014.1, read as the reverse complement.
CGCCGACGCCGCTCGCCACGCCCTCCGCGGCCCCGGAACACGGCACTTCCCGGCCCTGGCCCCGATACCGGCCGCTGCGGTGGCGGCGGTCACCGCAGCGAACCCTGATACGACAACACCCACACCGGCCGGCACATCGATCCCCGCCCCGGACAAAAGTTCGCCGTCACCTCTCGAGGCCGGCCCAGCCTCGATCCGCCGGCCGATCACCGTCGGTCGGCTACGCCGACTGGCCGGCGCCGCCGTACTCACAGTCGCGGTCGCAGCCGCCACCGACCTCGATCCCGCTGTCGTCGGGCGGCCCGATACCGCGCCGCATCCCCCACCCGCAGCCGTAGCAATCCTCCCGTCGGGGAAAGTCCTTACGGGATCGTCCTCGACGCCCCGACCCACACCGGCTACGTGTCGTTCAGAACCGGCGTCTCCATCCTCGACACCACCACGAGGTCCACAGTCGCCACCGTCGAGGTCGGTGGGGAGAATCCGAACGTGGCGATCGACCCGGCCACACACGCCGCGTATGTCACCAGTACCCACCGTGGCGCCGACAACAAGGACGACCACGGCCTGGTGGCGATGATCGGTCCGGCCACCCACACCGTGACCGGAACCCTGCCGCTGCCGGGAACTGGCCCCAGCACGGTCGCATTCGACCCCGACCTGCACTTCGTGTTCGCTACCAGCTACCGCTTGTGGCAGCGACCCGGAATCGAGAACGTGAACAATCCTGTCCGACAGGGCACGGTGTCGGTGATCGACACCGTCACCGGCACGCTGGTGGGAAGCATCCCCATCGACGACGAACTCGAAGCTGTCGTCGTCGATCCGACCACGCATTTCGCCTATGTCACCGCGACCGACTCGAGTACAGTCTGGGCGATCGATGTGACGACCAGAGCGTTCACGCCAACACCGTTGACCGGCGGTTACTCTCGACAGATCACGATCGACTCGACGACACACATTGTCTACCTCACCGGCGGGGTCGATACCGTCTCACTCGTCGACGCGGCCACCCGAACCGTCACTGCCGTACTCGAAGTCGGGACAGATCCGAAAGAGGTTGTGGTCGACCCCACGACCCGCATTGCCTACACACCCAACTTCGATGACGACACCGTCTCGGTCATCGACCCCGCCACCCGCACCGTCACCGCCACCCTCCCGGTCGGGAAAGGCCCGGAGTCGACCACCATCGATCTGAACACCCATGCTGTCTACGTGCGCGACACCCGAGACGATTCCGTCGCGGTCGCCACCCCTAGCGGTCCGTCGCGCCGGCGCCGAGGATGCGCCGGACGTTGTTGCTGCGCATGTCGGCTCGGCCGCTGGCCTGGGTTCGGGTGTCGTCACGGCGGAGCATGACTCGCCGCGTACGGCGTCGTCGGCGCAGACCGCCTGCGGGCCGTAGCCCCACCGGCGCGGCCGTTCCCCGGGCAGCGGTCCCTGGGATCGGTTGTGGCCGGGCGGCTCGGCGACGCGGTAATTGGTACCGGATCTTGCCTGCTTTGAGCAGGCGTCAGGGGCAGTGCACGTGTGTGGGCGGGCCCTGCTGGGTGCGGTCCCGGTAGGTCAGCTGGTAGCACACGTCTTCGGTTTGCGGATCACCATCGGCCGAGGCCGCACTGACGCCGTGCACCTTGATCACGAGTTGGACCTCGCCTGTCCGGGCGTCCTGTCCGATCAGACTGACCAGCCTGACGCCAGTGACATGAGACGCCGCGCGCCGGATGTCGCCGGCGACGAAGATCCGATTCGTCAGCAGGGTGTCGCCGAACGCCACGGCTTTGTCCCACGCGTCCTGGTCAGCGGTGCAGGCCTCGCCTGAGCGGTCGCAGTGGCAGCCGGCCTGCGCGGCGCAGCCGACCAGCGCTGACACCATCACTGCGACCACAACGGCCACCGCCACTATTGGTCCGGCCTTCACAGACACCAGTATGGATCGGCATGCGGGGCCCAGTGGAGACGGGATTCCCGCGCGATTCCTCACCGGCCGGATTCCGGGATCACCACCGCGAACCCCGGGCCATCGCGACGCCGAGCAGCGCCACGGCGCTGGAGGCTTTCACCCTGATCCTGGTCGCTGAGGCTAGGGCAGGGTTGCTTGTGTGTAGCCAACGACGGCTTGGTTCATTTGCCGGCACTGATCGACGCGTGATCCGGGGCCGGGCGGCCTTGGATCCCGTACAGCACCGGCGGGCAGTGGGTGTCGTCGGTGAGGAGTCGTTCAGTTCCGACAACGGTATGGGTACGTGCAGCGCAGATAGTGAATCGATGCCATTTCAAGAGCATTCTGATGGTGGCGCCGTTGTAGTAACACTGCGGGCCGAGCTGTGTCCGCAATGCCTTCGTCGTTCTCGCAAGCCACGAGCCGCACCGCCGCGGGATCGGTGTTCGGTGCGTACGAGGACTCACCGCCGACCAGATAGGAGCTGAGGTCGTGCACATGCTGGTCGAGGCCGACGATCGCCATCGGATGCGGTGGTGGGCCGGCATAGGCAGGCGCGGCCGAGTACGTCCGCGCCGCGCGTGCGCACACGCCCACGAATTGATCGAACGCCGTGGGGACGTTGAACGACGGTCGTCAGCGCCGGTGGTGTACTGCGCTGCATGCTCCGAGCAGGGCAACACATGCCACGACAGCGGCCAGCCGGTACAACAACGTGCAGATACCGAATCCCATGGCGCGCCACCTTCACCGACCGAACTCGCCGTCGGTGTGACCCTATCGGGAGGAGGACGGGCGGGCGGGTGGAGAGGCGCGGACGCATGCGGTCCGCGGCCGTCAGTGATCAACCGACTTCGTATCTCGGCCCACCACTGGAGGTTGTGGCGAGACGTGATCTAAACGGAGTTGGTGCGGCCGACGGCAGGGGACCCGTCTACGGGCGCGGGCGGCGTCCGAGGGCCCCTGCGGGTGGTCTAGCGCGGTGCCGGGGGCCGCCGTCCATGGCGATCAGATTCCGGGTGACGTTGCGTGCTACCGCGGCCGGTCGTGCACACCGGGTCGGGATGCTCGGTCACCGTGCCGAGAGAGACCTACCGACGCCAGTCGCGGGGCGCACCGCGAGCCGGTCACCGCCACCCGGGCACCGGCGCGGGTAACGCCTGCGCGCAGTGGTGGTCATGGCCACCGCTGCGAGAGCCGCGGTCATCGCGCCGGCCGGTTGTCCGATGGCTGCCCGGCCGGACGGTTCGGTCATGAGGCGGCCCGGCAGGTGTGCTCTCTCACATTCACCTTCGTGGTTTCTTCATTGCGCAAACAGTAGATTAGGAACGGCATCGTGTCGCCCGGACTTCGGACAGGAGCAGATCGACTGTTTGCTAAACTATGCAATCAACAGGTCGGTGGCAAGGCTGCCGGGAATGGGAGGAGCGGCCGTATGCCCGGTTCGAGCAAACCCCCGCTCTATCGGATGAAGGCGGATTTCTTCAAGACTCTCGCTCATCCGGTCCGCGTCCGTGTCCTGGAGTTGCTCAGCCAGCGTGAGCACACCGTCGCGGAGATGCTCGCCGATATCGGGGTGGAGGCGGCGAATCTGTCGCAGCAGCTGTCGATCCTGCGTCGTGCCGGCCTGGTCACTGCCCGGCGCGAAGGATTGTCGGTGACCTACGAACTGGCCACCCCACGAGTCGCCGAACTGCTGGCGACCGCCCGCGCCATCCTCACCGGCGTCGTCGCGGGCCAGGCGGAAGCGCTCGAACAACCCGCCTGACCAGGCCGGCTCCGGGCGCATGGTTTGCCGCTGTTTTGATTGCATAATTTCTAAACTTGTTAACTTCGAATCTTGCGAAGGAGATTGTTGTCGTGACCGATCAGTTGACTGCAGATGCGGTGGTGCGGGCGCTTCCGGCCGGGGACGCTGTCCTGGCCTGGGTGGCCGAGGTCGCCGAACTCACCGCTCCGGATCGGATCGTGTATTGCGACGGATCTCGGGAGGAGTGGGATCGGCTGACCGGTCTGCTGGTGGCGGCGGGTACTTTCGTGCCGGTGACCGGGACGCTGGATTCGTTCTGGTGCGGTTCCGACCCCGAGGATGTCGCGCGGGTGGAGGGTCGGACGTTTCTCTGTTCCGAGGATCGGGCCGACGCCGGGCCGACCAACAACTGGGTGGATCCGGTCGACATGCGCACGGTGATGACCGAGCACTACCGCGGTGCGATGTCAGGGCGCACCATGTACGTGATCGCCTTCTGCATGGGCCCTCTGGGTGCCGCCGACGCGAAATACGGTGTGCAGGTCACCGATTCGGCGTATGTGGCGGTGTCGATGCAGATCATGACCCGCTCCGGGACCCCGGTGTGGGAGAAGTTGACCGGGACAACCGAGTTCGTTCGATGCCTGCATTCGGTCGGGGCGCCATTGGCGGCCGGGCAGCCGGATGTGCCGTGGCCGTGCGACAAGACGAAGTACATCGCGCATTTCCCGGAGCGGCGGGAGATCTGGAGTTACGGCTCCGGCTACGGCGGCAACGCGCTGCTGGGCAAGAAATGCTTCGCGCTACGGATCGCGTCGGTGCTCGGCCGCGACGAGGGATGGCTTGCCGAGCACATGCTGATCCTCAAACTCACCTCCCCCCGCGGTATCACGCACTATGTCGCGGCGGCGTTCCCGTCGTCGTGCGGGAAGACCAACCTGGCTATGCTGGAGCCCGCGCTGCCGGGCTGGCACGCCGAAACCCTCGGTGACGACATCGCCTGGCTGCGGTTCGGCGCCGACGGACGCCTGTATGCGATCAACCCGGAAGCCGGGTTCTTCGGAGTCGCGCCGGGCACCGGCGCGGCGACCAATCCGAATGCGCTCGCGACCATCGACGCCGGGCACACGATCTTCACCAACACCGCCCGCACCCCCGACGGCGATGTCTGGTGGGAAGGCCTGACCGACGTCGCGCCGGCGCGGCTGATCGACTGGCGCGGCAACGACTGGACACCGCAGTCGGGAACTCCTGCCGCGCACCCGAATTCCCGCTACTGCACCCCGATCGCACAGTGCCCGACAGTCGCCCCGGAATGGGAGGACCCGACCGGTGTCCCGATCTCGGCGATCTTCTTCGGCGGCCGCCGCGTCGGCACCGTCCCGCTGGTGACCGAGACCTTCGACTGGGCCCACGGGGTTTTCACCGCGTCGGTGCTGTCGTCGGAGACCACCGCCGCCGCGACCGGGCACGTGGGTGTGGTGCGCCGGGATCCGATGGCGATGCTGCCGTTCCTCGGCTACCACGTCGGCGACTACTTCGCCCACTGGCTGGCCCTCGGTGCATCCGCGGACCCGGCGACACTGCCGAAGATCTTCCAGGTCAACTGGTTCCGGCAAGACAGCGACGGGACGTATTTGTGGCCGGGTTTCCGCGACAACATCCGAGTACTGAAATGGGCACTCGACCGCCTCGATGGTGCCGCCGACGCCGTCGAAACCCCGATCGGATACATCCCCACCACCGATGCCCTGGACCTGACTGGTCTCGACGACAGCCGCCGCAACCTGGCCATTCATGCGCTCGGTGTCGACACCGACGAGTGGATCACCGAAACCGCGTCCATCGACGACTGGTTTGCCACCATCGGCGGCAACCGGCTACCGGAAATGTTGCGCGACCAGCTGGCCGCGTTGAAACTGCGCCTGGCGGCGGCGAGGTGACCATGCTTGCGCTGTTGCCGCGCTGGTCGGATTGGCGGCCCGGGTTGGCCGCACCGGGCGCGGATCTGCTGTCGGGGGTGATCGTGGCGCTGGTGGCCTTGCCGCTGGCGCTGGGATTCGGCATCTCCTCGGGGCTGGGCGCGGCGGCGGGCCTGGCGACTGCGGTCGTCGCCGGCGCGGTGGCCGCGGTGTTCGGCGGTTCGCGGTTCCAGGTGTCCGGGCCGACCGGCGCCATGACCGTGGTGCTGGTTCCGATCGCCCACCAGCACGGCCCCGCCGCGGTGCTGACGGTGGGGCTGCTGGCCGGTGTCGTGCTCGTGGGGCTCGCGATCGCCGGGGCCGGGCGCGCGGTACGCTACGTACCTGCCCCGGTGGTGGAAGGCTTCACCGCCGGGATCGCGGTCGTCATCGCGTTGCAGCAGTTCCCTGCCGCCCTCGGCGTCACCGGCTCCCACGGCGACAAGGTGTGGCAGACGGCGTTCGACGCGCTGCGGCAATTCGTGTCCGCACCCACCGCCGCGGCACCCGCGACAGCCCTGGTGGTGGCGGCGGTCGTACTCGCCGGTGGCCGGTTCGTGCCTCGGTTACCGCTGGCGCTGATCGCCGTGGCCGCCGCGACCCTGACCGCACGGACAACGCACCTCTCCCTGACCGCGATCGGGGCGCTGCCGTCCGGCTTGCAGGCGCCCACACTCGATTTCCTGCACCCTGGCCAATTGAGCGCCCTGGTCGGGCCGGCGCTGGCGGTCGCGGCGCTGGCCGCACTGGAATCACTGCTGTCGGCGACGGCCGCCGACGCCATGACCGTCGGAACCCGTTACGACCCGAATCGGGAACTGCTGGGCCAGGGACTGGCCAATATCGCCGCGCCCCTGTTCGGCGGAGTGCCGGCCACCGGCGCGATCGCCCGCACCGCGGTGAACGTGCGCTCCGGCGCCCGCACCCGTCTGGCCGCCCTCACCCACGCGGTGGTCCTCGCCGGCATCGTCTACCTGGCCGCGCCACTGGTGGCCGAAATCCCCGTCGCCGCCCTGGCCGGAGTACTGCTGGCCACGACCGTCCGTATGGTCGAGACCGCGTCACTGACCGCGATCGCCCGCGCATCGCGCGGCGATGCCGCGATCATGGCCGTCACCTTCCTGGTCACCGTCGCCTTCGACCTCGTGACCGCGGTCGCGGTCGGAGTCGGGATCGCGATCCTGCTGGCCCTACGGGCCGTCGCCGGCGAAGCCCGCCTGCACCGCATCCCCCTCGACAGCCCCACGCCGCCTGATCCCGAACCCGTCGCGGACCAGGCCCCACCAGCCGACGAGCAATCCCTGCTGCACGACCACATCATCGCCTACCGTCTCGACGGGCCCTTGTTCTTCGCCGCCGCCCACCGGTTCCTGCTCGAACTGGCCGACATCGGCGACGTGCAAATCGTCGTCTTGCGCATGTCGCACCTCACCGCCCTCGACACCACCGGCGCTCTCGTCCTCAAAGACGCCATCGGCAAACTCGAACACCGGCACATCACCGTGCTCATGTCCGGACTCCGCCCCGACCATGAACGGCGCCTGGCGGCCCTCGACGCCCTGCCCACCGGCGACGGGAACCACCTGTTCACCCACACTCCCGACGCCATCGCCGACGCCCGCCGCCGAATCCGGCACGCCGTGCAGGTTCGCAGCCGATGACCGGAGCCACCAGACCGACACTGCCCCAGCGGATCCGCTACATCTACGGCGCGACACTGCCGGCGCAGTCACGCGACTGGGTCCTCCACGATCTCACCGGGCCCGGCGCGACCCGGCGTTATCTGCAGCGCATCCTCGTCCCGGTCCTCGCACCGTTGAGCCTGCTGCTGCTCATCCCCGGGCCCGTATGGATCGGGACAGCCATGATGGCACTGCTGTACTTGCCGTTGATCTACTTCACCGTTGCCCTGCTGTACGTCCACCGCCTCACCGCGCACGGCCTCGATCCCGCCCTCGCCGACTCCCGCCGCCACGGACGCGCTGCCGCCGAACGTGCCGCCTACCAGCGCCGCCACGGCAGAACCTGATCCGCCGGCGCAAAGTCACACCACTGCTGTCGTTCCACGCAACTCCGGCAATCACCACCTGTCTCCATGCGGCCCGGCCGTGGCCGCCCGTCGAATCCGTACAGCGAATACGGCTGTGCCACAACTCACGAGACCGCGAGTTGACACAGCTCAACCACCGTTAGTAAGCGTATACTTAGTTGACGGTGTCGATGTCTCCCGGTGCCGGACGGAGCCTCGTTTCCCAGAACGCCATGCAATACAGACACGGGCCGAACCAACCACGTCACCCACGCTGAATTCTGTCGAGGAAGCACTCGATGTCGCCACGGTCGCCGGCCGCTTCGATGACGGTGATCTCGCCTCGATCCTCGACCATCCGGCCGGTACCCGATTGCACTCGACAGAGATGGCCGCACCGAATTCGCCACCGGCCGATCAGGCTCCTGGCGCTGACGGCATCGGGGGGTGGGGAGGCTGGCAAGTTCGTGACCCAACCGCACGGCCAGCTGGTTCGTACAGTCCACGACCACCTCCACCGCGGCGGCCTCGGTGGTGGACACACCGAGTTCCGCTTTCTCGCCTACCGCGGCGACGAAGATCATCCCGCCTCCATACCCGACCGCGGTCAGGCCGGCGTTGCCGGGAACACTGCCGGCGAATTCGCCCGGTGCCCTGCCCAGCGACCCGCATCCCGGCCGCGGCGAACCGCTCTACGTCCTCGACCGTGATCGCCCCCGCATGGGCGATACGGAGCCGGTCACCGGAAAGCAGAACCGTGAAAAGAATATCGGGCGCAAGGTGGTCGGCCGGAATGCAGGCCGGTTCGTGGACCTTGATAGTCGTCGAATCGAATATTTTCTCCAGATCACCGCTCCGGTCTGATCGTATAAACAGGGCCGTTGACGACGCCTCGGAAACATTCACGGTCGGCGCCGTCGACCGGGCTGCGCGAGACTTCCGAAACCGACACGGGACCGTACGCCTGTTTCCTGGCATCGGATTTCGCTCGCCATTTGAGCATGCGCGGTGACACGGTGATAACTCGTTGTCCATTTCCTGCCGATCACCGGCATTCCCGCACGTCGGCCTGCGTCCTCGACCCACCGGGGACGACGTTTCCCGAACAACAGATGTGACCGGCGCTGCCTTTCGATGAGCCAGAATTGTCATTCGTCCCAAAACCGTTCCGAATGATTGCAGCCGACGAAGGGCGGCAATATAGTCGGTTACGCACCGGATGGTCGGCGTGAGATCGGCCCGTGCACTGTTCGCCACCTCCGCACGCTCTGATGCAGGCGGGGCGGTGGTCACTGTCCCGGAGAACGCGCTCCCGGCAGGCTTTTACACTTGAGCATTTCGCTCTACTTGCGCTGGAATCTCCATCCTCCGGTACCCGAAACGGGTACCGGAGTCGACGTTGCGGGTTGCGGGGAGGTGAGTTACGTGGTCGGAGATCGTGGATCGGGGTCCCGAGCTCGGATGGATGTGATGGGAGCGTTGTCACCGGTGGTTCTCCTCGTCGACAGCAGCCGCCGGACGGCCGAGCTGCTCAGCACCGGCCTGCGGTGCTCCGGTGTCGAGGTGCGCTGCGCGGGCAGCGGTGCCGCCGCGCTCGCGGCGATCATCGCATATTCACCGGATGTGGTCGTGGTCGATGTCGTGCTGCCAGATATGGACGGCTATCGTGTCGTGCGGCAACTCCGCGCCACGGGCAACACCCAGCCGGTGCTGTTCCTGTCCGCGCGTAACACCGTCGAGGACCGGCTCATCGGTTTGGCCGCCGGTGGCGACGACTATGTCGGTAAACCGTTCGATCTCGACGAGGTTATCGCCCGGATACAGATGCTGCTGCGACGATCGCGACGGACATACGCCGAGGAACCTGGCCAGCTCCGTTGCGCGGACCTGATTCTGGATGTCGACGCCCACACCGTGTATCGCGCCGGCCATCAGTTGTGGCCCCCGGCCACCGAATTCGCCCTCCTGCACTACCTCATGACCAATACGGGCATCGTGATGAGCAGGCAACAGATCCTGGAACGCATATGGGGCGATGCCTACGGTCGCAGCTATCACGTGATCGACAATTCTGTCAGCCGGTTGCAGCGCAGGATCGACGAATTCGGGCCACCACTGGTACACACCGTCCGAGGCATCGGCTACATCCTGCGCTCCCTCGCCGACACACGGCCACCGCGGACCGGAAACGGTAACAGGGCCGGGCTCGCGTCGAGAACCCACTCGGCCGGAATCGCCCGGGCCACAGCCGGACATCGAACAGTGTCACCGGTTCCCCGGCTCGAAAACGGGGACGATCCAGTTGATACGAGCCGGTGATCATGCCCATGACCAACCTGCTGTTGCCGCAGACCGGTGACCGGCACGCCGTCGCCACGCACCGTTGGCCAACTCGTCTCGCTACCGGGGACCGCTCACAGCGGGCTGTAACGTGGTCGCAGCCGCAGCCACGATCTACCCCTCGGCGCGCATCCATGACCAGCGGCAGGCGCGGGCAAGTCCGTTGCCGGAGTGTCCAGTCGTCGAGGTGGAACAGTTCGGAATCGCCTGGATCGGTGTGCCCGATCCAGGCGGATCTGGCGCTGATCCATCCCGCGATCACCGGTGCACTGAGGGCGGAGGAGGACAGCAACGCCGAGGCGGTGAGCCGGTCGGTCGAAGGCTGTGTGGTTCCAGGGTTCGGGAGGTGCGGCCGGTTCGGTGCGGCTGATGTCGAGGACCGGCCTGCGGATGTCACGGTCGCGTCCGCGGCGGGCGCGGATGCGCCAGGTCAGGAGGCTGCCGCAGCCGTGCAGGATGGTTGCGGCGCCGATGTATTCGCTGGGGCCGTCTCGGTCGGTCGCCAGGAGTGCGAGGTCGGCGACGGTGTCGAGCTGCACGGTTCTACGCAGGCATTCTCGTGGTGACAACGCGCTGCGATAGATGTTCGTGGCTTCGTGGGCCATCAGCCACGGCTCGGCAGTCAGGAGGAGGCGTCGAGTGCGTCGAGTGCCGGAGTCCCAGCGGATGGCCGCGGGGGCGTGGGGAGCCGGTGGCTCGGTCGGATTGCCGAGCCACCGGCGAACACCGTGGACCTCTCCGCCGGGGAGTTGTGATCGGCCCGGTTTCGAGGTACGGCGTCCGGGCCTCATGGACACCGACCCGGACCGACCCGGCGGTGACATGCGTCGTGTCATCTGTGCCGATCGGCTGACCGGCAGCAGTATGTTGGGGAACAACGGGCAACATAGCCATGCATTTCTCCGGTGACAGGCGACGCCGAGCCGACAAGCGCGAATGGTCGGCAGCTCCGGTTCGCGAATACGGCACGAAAGGCCCTGCGGGGCAGTCACCACCGGTGGAGGCCGTCACCGGTCAGTGTCCGAAGCCGACGTCAGCAAGTAAGTGAACAATTACTAAAATAGTGACAGGATCCCTGCGACTGTCAAGCCCGACCATTGCCTGGCCGTGCCCGCTGCGCTCGCGCGAGTCGCGGGCCTGCGGGAATGAGTCGACTTGCGAGCGGAAACGATGGCCGATAGCCGCGATGTCCGGTGCCGGTCCGGCAGTTCGTCCTGTCGCGCCTGGGGATCTGCCCGCGACGGCGGCGAGTCAATGGGTGAGGGTGTCGAGGTGGCGGCGCATGCGGTGGCGGGCCAAGGCGGTGTCGCCGTGGCGGATGGCGTCGAGGATGCGGTGATGGGTGTGCCCGGGCTCGCCGGTGATGCTGCTCGCACCCGGTGCGCCGTCACCGCGGTGCCGGTGGCACACCTCGATCACGACCGAGAGGAACAGCGCCAGTACAGGATTGCCGGCGAGGGTGGCCAGCTCGCTGTGGAACAGGCCGGCGCGGTGCGGATGCTGTGCCGAGGTCTCGCAGGGCCCGCCCGCGGCGGCGGTCAGTCGCGCGGCCGGCTCGTCACCGGCGCCGGCGAGCCGGGCGGCCACCCGGGTGACGGCACCGAGTTCGAGGGCGGTGCGCACGATCCGGAAGTCGTCGGCGGTGACGCGCTCGTACTCCAGCAGCAGCGCGATCGTGTCGACGCTGGCCTGCGACTCGGGTGCGGTGACGATCAGGCCGCCACCGCGGCCGCGACGCATCCGGGCCACCGAGTGATATTCCAGCAACCGCACGGCTTCTCGCAGCGCGGGACGGCTGATGCCGTAGCGGGCAACCAGTTCCGTCTCCGAACCGAGCACAGCGCCCACCGGCCATCCGCGCACGGCGATGTCATCATGGATGCGGCCGGCCAGTACTTCGGCCAGCTTGCCCCTCGGTTCGGTCGCACTGTCGAATCCGGCGCGCGGATCACGGGTGCGCCGGTGTGCCCGGCGCGAGTCGACCCACGTGGTGAGATGGTGCAGATGCGTGGTCAGCGCGATCTGCGCGCGGGCGGCGTCGCCGGCGATCACCGCTTCGCCGATCGCTTCGTGCGCGGCATGGGAGTCTTGCCAGGCCACCGCCGCCTCTGCGGCGGAGCTCGCGCGTGACGACCGGGCATATCGGGTGGTCAGCCGGGTCAGTACGTCGATGAACAAGTGCAGCACCGGATTTCCCGACAACCGGCCCAGCAGCGTGTGCACCGGGTCGTGCGCCCAGGATTCCGGGCCGTGCAGGTGCGCCCGCTCGTCGGCCAGCGCCGCGCGCAGTATCGTGATCTCGTCCTCGGTGAGCCGGTCGGCGGCCAGGCCGGCGGCGACCGGTTCGAGCAGCGAGCGCGCCTCGAGCAGATCGGTGACGCTGGTACCGACGTACTCGAGGTAGATCACCATCGCACGGGTGGCCGGCTCGGCATCGGGCGCGCAGACGAACAACCCGCCGTTGGGCCCGCGCCGCATCCGCGCCACCTGATGATGCTCGACCAGCCGCACGGCCTCACGCAACACCGGCCGGCCGACCCCGTAGCGTTCACGCAACTCGGTTTCCGATCCCAGCGATTGACCGACCGGCCAGCCGCAGCTGATCACCGTGTCCTCGATGTGGCGGGCGACCTGCCCGGCCAGCAGGCCGGCCCCGATCGCGAACGACTGCCGAGGATGGCCGCCGTCGGCGGGATCGGACTCGACGGCACTGGCCATACACAGACTCCTCGATGGATCGTTCGCGGCATCCGCCACGCCCCGCCCGGGGCCGAGCCAGGCCGGCCCACATCATCCCAGAAACTGCACCGTATCAAGGTTACTCACCACTCGCCTGGCATCGAGAACCTCCACAGCCCCCTCCACAACATCGCAGACATCCCGCACTCTGGTCGCCCACCGGCGCCCCACGGGCAGGACGGCCGCCGCTGCGGCCCGAACCCAACATGGTCACCCAAAGAGGGAACCTAATTACTCCGCCGGGTAGTGCGGCCCCGACGCGGCACGATGACCATCTGCACCGCCGCGCTGGCGCGTCGCCGCACGATTACCGAGGTGGCAGAAATCGGCCAATAGGTTCCCTATATGAGCGAGATCATGGTGTGATGACCGTGTTCTTGCCCAGATCGCGGAAGTTAGGTCGTCTCTTCTGCGTTTGCTGACGCTCCAACTCTCTTTCAGGAAGGAGGACATACGCCTTTCGGTGGCAGGCAGCAGCGCTTTCATCCTCAGTGGCGCCGTGAGACCCTCCTACCGTCGGAACCAAATGATGAAACTGAATTGCGTTGTTTTCGGAAGGTTGTGGATTCTGTCGACGCCGGGGTTGCCGAACGAACATCACTGCCGCCGGTCGAGACAGGCCGCGCCACGTCCAGGGAGAGGCCTACAGGCGCGGTGCACGGCCTGAGCGCGCCGCGAGATCCCTCACTCGCGTCGCCGCCCGGGGCGGGGAGAGTAGTGCGGACTCCCTTCGCCCCGGGCGAACCTCGGCGGTAGCACCCGTTTGCGCCGTCGCATCGGTTCGTGCGTATTTCCTCATTGCACTTCTCGCGGGGCTGGTCCCGCCGTCTGGAGGTCGTTCGTGTCCGCATTCACTCGCCGGGGCTTTCTCGGTGCTGCCGCCGGTGCCGCAGTGGCGCTGGGCAGTCCCGGAAATGCCCTCGCCGGCAATGGTATTGCCGCCCAGGTCGGGCGGATCCCGGTGGTCCGCGAGGAGCATCGGGTCATCGTGATCGGGTCGGGATTCGGTGGTGGTGTCACCGCGTTGCGACTGGCGCAGGCCGGCGTACCGGTCCTGGTGCTGGAACGCGGATTACGCTGGCCGACCGGCCCGAACTCCGACACCTTCCCGCGCGCCGCCGCACCCGACAAACGGATGCTCTGGTATGGGTCGGTGCCCCAATTATTCGGCAAGCCAGTCGGTTTCGATCCCTACCCGGGACTGCTCGACACCGTCGCAGGCGACAACATGACCGCGCTGTGCGCCGCGGGCGTCGGCGGCGGATCGCTGGTGTACCAAGGCATGTCGTTGCAACCGAACAAGGAAGCGTTCCTCACCCAGTTCCCCGAGCAACTGGACTGGGACACGATGAACCGGGTGCACTACCCCCGGGTGGCGCAGATGCTCCGGCTCGCCGTCGCTCCCGACGAACTCATCGACAGCCCCAACTACAACGTCGTGCGCGTCTTCGCCGACCATGTGCGCAAGGCCGGGCTGCCGGTGTCGAAGATACCGATGCCGATCGACTGGAGCTACGCACTCGACGAGCTGAAAGGGCGGATGAAGCCGTCCTACACCAACGGTGACGGTGCGCTCGGGGTCAACAACGGCGGCAAACACTCCGTCGACGTCACCTACATCGCCGCCGCCGAGGCGACCGGACTGGTACGGGTCGAGCCGCTGCACCACGTCACCGATATCCAGCGCGCCGGCGACGGCCGCTGGACCGTCCACGTCGACCACATCGACACGACCGGGACGGTGGTGGCGAACAAGATCCTCACCACCCCCGCGCTGATCCTCGCCGCGGGCAGCCTGAACACCACGAAACTGCTCGTACGCGCCGCGGCCACGAGGGCGATCCCGGACCTGCCCGACGGCATCGGCGCGAACTGGGGTACCAACGCCGACCGGATCTACACGTGGACCTGCTTGGACGCGGATTTCGGTGCGCCCCAAGGCGGTCCGGTCGTCTACGGCAGTCTCAACTGGGACGAACCGGGGCAGGCGGCCACGGTGATCCAGGCCTCGATCCCGCCGATGGGTACCGACGCGCACACCACCATGCTCGTCGGGTACGGCGTCAGTGATGCCCGGGGCCGATTCGAGTACGACGCCGCGACCGATGCGGCGGTACTGCGCTGGCCGAAGGAGGGCGACGCGGTGATCCAGAACAGCCGCATCGGCCCGCTGGTCCACCAGATTACCGGTGCGACATGCACTCTCGTCGACACCAATGCCCTCATGCCGTCCACCTGGCATCCCCTCGGCGGCGCGAGCATGGGGGCAGTCTGCGACCTCGATGGTCGGGTACACGGCCAGCGCGGCCTCTACGTCCTCGACGGCGCACTGATCCCCGGCAACTGCGCGGCCTGCAACCCCTCGATGACCATCGCCGCCGTCGCCGAACGCGCCCTCGACAACCTCGTCACCCAGGACGTGAACACCGTCATCTGAGGTCTCCCTGGAATATCACCCGCGCACGCGGGATGCCGTGTCCGACTTTACCGTGGGCATCGTTCGACTCGGGCCGCCGTGCTTGTCAGGCGCGGGGGCACCGCCGCCTGTCGCGAACCGGTTCGGATTCCCCACCGCCGACCGGGTCCGGGCCGGATGTGGAACGCGGCCGGCGGTGTCGTTCCGGGCGTCTGCATGGAGCGAAGGACTCGGTGATGTGAGGCAGTCGACGGGCCCACCGGGCACGCAGCCGGGTTCCTGTTCTGGCGCACAGCAGATCCTCGACGATGCCGACTGCTCGGGCGTGGTGGCGCGGGCGCCCAGCCTCCTGCGAATGGTAGGCGGGGTAACGGTGCCCGGCGGGTGGCGGTGCAGCGAAACCGTGAGACCGATGGTCCGGGAACCTGCGGCGCCGCGCGGGTGACTGTCCGAGTGACAGCCCTCGGTTTCGTCCGCAGGGCTGCTACTGGGCCTCGCTTCGTGAAGTCGTCGTCACAGGTAACCGCCGTCGGCGCGTTTGATCCGTCGTTCCAGTTTCTTCCGGGTAGCCTGGTCGAGCGTGCTCAGTGCGTTGTGTAACGACCCCTCGTCGAGACGCCGATTCAGATCGGAAAGTAGCCGGATGTGGGTAGCGTCGAAATCTCCGGTAAGCCGCCGCCATTCTGCCGCTGTTTCCGCGAGATGCGCGAAAGCCGCTTCACTTCGCCCGGTCTTCTCCGGCAAGATACCCAGCATGCTGGCCACCTGGTTCGCCGTGATCTGTTCTGGCGTCCCGCGAAAATTCTCAATGGCCTGCAGATAATGACCTTCGGCCGCGCCGAAATTTCCGTGGTCGTTCTCGACGCCCGCAAGTTGCGCGGCCACCATCGCAAATTCACCCGATCACCGACCTCGGTGAAGAGCCCGAGCGCCCGTTGATAGAACTCGCCGGCGCGGACCAGGTCGCCCTGTGCGGAAGCATTGTAGCCGAGCAGGCCGTAGGTGGATGCGGCGGTATGTCGATCCCGTAACGCCAGCCACAGCTCTACGGATCGTTGATAGTATTTTTCGGCAAGATCCCATTTCTTGCTCGAACGCCATACTGCCCAGCCGTTTGTAGGCCCACGCCACACGTGATGTTTCACTCGACCTGAGATTTCGCATCACCTCATCCAGCTTTTCCGGAGGGAGTTCGATCCGCTCGCGAGCCAGTGACGCCAGATCACGATCTACCTCCGCAACACGTGCTCCGCTGACAGAAAGGCTCCCATCACCTGCGGTCACGCCGGTCGCCGCCACTGCACTGCCGCTCTCCGCAGCGACATCGACGATCTCGATGTCCCCGTTCACCGCCACGCGGGTCAGTTGCACGCCCACCGTCACCGCTGCTCCCGGGGCGCGCTCGGCGACCAGGCGCAGCAGCTGTTCCGCCGCCTCCCGCAGACTCTCGTCCGCGCCAGCTCCGGCGTGTCCGAGCTTCTTGACCAGCAACTGCCGCCGCAACAGCTCGTCCGGCTCGGACTCTAGCCCCGCCACCTCGGCCTCGACCACCCCGTACCGCTGGATGACCGAGTGCTTCAACGCCGTGTATCCCTCGACGACCACCTTCTCACCGGTTCCGCGTGCCTGCTCGGCCGCACCGGTGGCCAACGCCACCACGATCAACGTCAGCGTATCCATCTCTGCCTACCTCCTGCTCAGCCACTGACTGGAACCCTGGTCGTCAACTGGCAGTGAAACTGCCAGCGCGCCGACCCTGCGCAGGCGCCGCACCGCGGGCAGGCCCCCGTCACGGGGGTCGTTCTAACCGGACACCGCGATACGCGGGCCTTCATCGACCACACTGCCGATCATCAGCGGCGCAGCCGGAAAGGCAAGCCTTACAGCAGCTTCTACGAACACACAGAACAACGGCGTCCGCCGCCCTGCAATTTTCGAGCCTTCGCGCCAGTCGAATGGCAACCACATCCCGGCTCCGGGCACCCCCGGCCGATACTTCCTCCGGTGACCAGCCTTCCACGCGGGCTTTCACTCCTGCAGCCGCGCGACGCGTCGACCGGTGAATCGCCCGCAGCCGCTGTTGCACCACATCCGCACAGATCCGGCCACCGGACTCATACACCTCAATTCCTCGATCTTGCCCAGGACATTGCAGTGGGTTCACTGCCGCTGAAAGCGGTATCTCAAATCCGCCCAAAATTCGGCGAGTTCTACGAGAGCTGCTGCCGTTCGCGAGACGAAGGCAGCGGTTCCTCGCGTCGTGCCTGTCCGGGTCGAGTGACAGCCGAGACACGGGGTGTGCTGGGTTGTTGACCGATGGCCGATTTCATGGTGCAGAGGATTCGTCGATGAATTCGCGGTAGATGGTGCTCGTTTGGCGGTAGTGCGCGGTCAGGAAGGTGAGTTCGGCGTCGGTGTAAGCGGCGAGCAGCTCTCGGGATCGTGCGGCGTAGCGGGCGTAGATGCCGGCGCTTGTCAGGAGTTTTTCCGGCACCGCGCGGACGACGACGCGTCGTCGGTCGGCCGGGTCGCGTTCGGACACAACATAGCCACGCCGTTCCAGCCGACGGATCATGGCGGTGACCGCGCCCGTGGTCAGGTTGGTCTGGGCAGCGATTTCCCCGGCCGTGGCGTTGCCGGCGTCGAGGAGGAAGTCGAGGCATTCCCCGTCCGAGGCCGTGATGGCCAGCCCGGACACGGCGACCGCGCGGAAAAGGACCGACAACCGCGATGACTCACGTCCGGCCTGCAGCAACTCGTCGATGAGGCGTTGTCGATCGTAGTTCATGCCGATGATGATGCAACCACGGTCGCGGGAACCGTGATCCGGTGCATGCGTGGCAGGGCACGCAGCAGCAGCCACCGCTGTACGGGGTTTGTGTTGGTGAGCCGTCCGCGTTGCTTGCTTGCTGCGTCAACCGCCTTGAACGCGTAGAGCACCATGTCGTTGTGGTACGCGGTGATGGCCTCGTCGAGCGGCTCGTCGTTGGCTATCGCATGCTCCAGTCGTGTGGCCAAGCTCGCCGCGTCGCGCATGGCGGTATTTCCGCCGTGTGCTCCCATGGGCGGCATCACGTGGACGGCGTCGCCGAGCAGGGTTGCTCGTGCAGCGGCCCTGACGCGCGGTCGTTGCGCCACCAACAGCGGCACCCGGATCGTGCAGTCGGGCTGCCCTTCTGCAACCAGGTCCTGGATGGCGGGATGGAATCCGGATACCGATTTGCCTGCGAATTCGTGTAGTCGGGCAGGAGGGATCGGTCCGTCGGCGAAGGGGTCGTCGGCAGCCGGATACATCAGCGCCCACATCACGTAGTCCTCCTCGACCGGAGCGTTCGCACCGTCGGCGAGCCGGGCGAATGCGACCGAAGGTCGTTCACCGAAGCGCATCGCGGTGAAGAACACGGAGTGACCGGGCGCGTCGCCGATGGCTAGCACGCCGCTCTTGCCCAGTGCCGCGGGAATCATGCGACGGCCCGCTACCTGCAGCGGTGTCTGTCCGTAGACGGCGCGCATGCCGGTGTCGACCGGTTCGTGTCCCGGCAGCACGTCCGCCCGCAGTGCCGAACCGGCGCCATCGGCGCCGACGACCACATCCGCACGGACCGAACCGCCGTCGGCGAAGCGCAGAATCGCGC
Organism: Nocardia sp. alder85J; assembly: GCF_020176955.2. Lineage (GTDB taxonomy): Bacteria > Actinomycetota > Actinomycetes > Mycobacteriales > Mycobacteriaceae > Nocardia. Next base: position 236,509 of record NZ_JAIUCZ020000014.1, on the reverse strand, counting down.
CGTCGCCGTCCTGGTCGACTCCGGCGGCAGACATGCCGTAGTGCACCCGGTCCTCGATGCCGCGCAGCAGGATCGCGCGCAGCGTCTGGCGATCCATCTGCCCACCCGCGTCGGGGTCGGCTGCGACATCGATCTTGAACGCGTCGCGCAGGTTCTTGTTGGTGAACCGGAAATATCCGCCCGGCTTGCCTGCGACCGCGGCCGCCAACTCGAACAATGCGTCGGGCAGGCATCGACGCAACGCCGCCCGGCCCAATGGGTCGACCGTGATGCGATAGCCCCGCCGCCGTTCGAACGGGTCACGGTCGCGCTCGTAGACATGGACGTCGACACCTGCTTTGTGCAGCGATTGCGCCAGACACAGGCCGCCGAGCCCCGCGCCTGCGATGGCGATCGAAGGAGAGGAAGAAATGGTCATGACAAATACCTTAATTACTAAGATAATGCAGGTCAAGTTCATCTTGTCTGTCATCGCCGAGAGCGGGCACCGGGTCGGAGTCGGTTCAACAGCGATTGGCGGTCGAGACGCTCAGCGACGCCTGATGCCACCATCGCCCCCCGGGGGCCGGGATGCCGCGCAGTCGGGCGTCACCGTCGGGCCGGAGTGGCTCGCGGCGGATGTCGGCGGCGGCGGTGCGGACGAGCCGGAACACATGCGCGCGGGTCCAGTGCGGCCGCCCGGCGGGGGTCGGGACACGGTCAGCATTGAGCACCTCGGCGATGGCCGCGGCTGTGACCCCGGAGTCGTGGAGGTGGACCACACGGCGCAAGACATCGGAGGGGCACAGCATCGGCCGGCCTCGCCGCCGTGCGGCGGTCACTGGTCGTCTCGATGAGGGCTGCGGCGCAGCAGGTTCTGCAACGCGCCGAGCAGGGTCCGCAAGACCTGGTGAGCGCGGCGGGCGAACCCACGACCGCCCAGCAGAGCGATCAGGGTCGCCAGCGCGACCAGCACGGTGACGGAGATGATGGGCAGCCCGAGAACCCTGCGCCACACCGGGTGGCGGCACCACGCCGACCCCGGCCGGGTCGAGCATCTCCCTCCATACCCACCTACCTGGCTGCCAGCCTCGAGGGCATGTGGCCGACGGTCGAACGGCTGGCCTCGGGTGTCACTGGAATCCCGCCCGGCGCTCGAACTGATCGCCGCCGACGGCCTCGCTCCGCGCTGCTCTATGTCGACCCGCCTACCCCCGGCAGCACCCGGGACCGGAACTGCCGGCACGAGATGACCGGCGACGAGCAACATCGGGAGCTGGCGGCCGCGCTGCACGCCTGCCAGGCCACCGTGGTGCTGTCCGGCTACGCCAGCGACCTCTACGACCACGAGCTGTACCCGCACCGGCAACCGCTGCGAGACCGCGGCGTTCACCACCCAGGGCGGCAACCACCGGCCCGCGCCGAAGTCCTGTGGTCTCAACCACCCCCTCGGCGTCCCGGACGCCGGGACGCTGCCGCTGCCGCTGCCGGAGCTTCGTAACAGCGGCACCCCGGGCGAGACGGCTGGTTACGAAACTCGGTGCCAGGCACCGGGATGCGAGAAGTTCTGACCCGCCGCAGCACCGGCGCCCGAGCCGGTTCTGCTCGACCGCCTGCCGGATGCGCGCACCCCGCGCACCCACACCCTGACTAGCACGACAGTTGTATTTCGTTGTTTTGCAGTCGGACCGATGGTGGGATACCTTGTCGTCTCGTGCTGGGTGATGTTGCCGCAGAGGATGTTTCGGCGTGGCGAGTGAGTTTCGATGAGGTGTTCGCGCGGGTGGCGGGGGTGTTCTATCGGGCGGAGCCGCGGCGGTGGGCGCGGTCGTATCTGACGGGGTTGCTGGCGCCGGTGGAGCGGAAGAATACGTGGCAGTTGTCCGAGGCTGCGGGAGAGGAGGATCCGGGCCGGTTACAACATTTCTTGAATCGGTCGCGGTGGGACGCCGACGAGTTGCGCGATTGCCTGCGGGCGTACGTCGCCGAGGCGCTGGCCTGCCCTGATGGAGTCCTGGTTCCGGACGAGACCGGGTTCTTGAAGAAGGGGGTGAAGTCCGCGGGTGTGCAACGCCAGTACTCCGGGACGGCCGGGCGTGTGGAGAATTCTCAGCTCGGGGTGTTCCTCGCCTACGCCGGGCGCTCGGGCCGGGCGCTGATCGACCGAGAGCTCTACCTGCCCGAGTCGTGGATCGGTGACCGCGATCGCTGTATCGAAGCAGGCATACCCGAAACACGTTGCAGTACAGGTCTTCTGACGAAGCCCAGGCTCGCGGAGATGATGATCGCCCGGACCCTGGACGCCGGAGTGCCCGCAGGATGGGTGGCCGCGGACTCTGCCTACGGCCGCGACGGCCGGTTCCGGGCCTTCTGCGAGACCCGCCGCCTGTCCTACGTCCTCGAGGTGCCGGTCCGGCACACCGTGCCCGACCTCGACGGCCGCCGCCGCGTCGACACCCTCGTCGCCCGAGCACCCGCACAAGCCTGGCACCGCGTCTCGGCAGGACTCGGTGAACGCGGCGAACGCGAATACGACTGGGCCTGGGCCACCCTCCCCAATTTCGGTGACCTCCCCGCCGGATACACCAGAACCCTGCTGGCCCGCCGATCCCTCGACAACCCTGCCGATATCGCCTATTACCTGTGCTTCCACCCCGCCACCATCGAGCGGGAACAGGTCGTGGCCGTGGCCGGCGCCCGATGGGCGGTCGAAGAGTGCTTCCAGGCCGCCAAGGACCAGTGCGGCCTCGACCACTACCAAGTCCGCAAATGGCATCCCTGGTACCGGCACATCACCCTCGCCATGCTCGCCCACGCCTTCCTCGCCGTCACCGCCGCCACCGACCCAAAAGCCCACGCGGGCTGGGCCGAATCACAGTCGCCGACATCCGCCGTCTCCTGGCGATAGTGCTCCACCCCGCCCGCACCCTCACCCACGCACTCGCCACCTGCCACTGGCGCCGCCGCCACCAAGCACACGCCCGACAACTCCGCCACCAACAGAAACGATTACAAAACAACGAAATACAACTGTCGTGCTAGGGGCATTCGTTTCCGGAGCGTGTGATCACTGTCGCTGTTCGGAGGAGCGGGGTTGTCACCGGCCCCAAATTGGCTTCGAATGATTGCAATTCGGCTGATCGCAGCAATACAATGAGTCTACGCCTCGGCAGTCGATATGGGATCGGCCGAGGCGCTATCTATCATTCCCGGATGCATTGGGGCGTCGGGAGTTGTGTCATTATGCCCCCGGAGAAATAGTTCGTCCCGGCGGCGTCACTGTTTTTGTTTGCGCTCGTCGTGCCCGGCTGTGTCCATCTGCTGGGCGCGGTGAGCGGTATCGGAGTTGTTGAGTGGTGTTGCGGGAGGTGGGCCGCATGATCAGAGATCGTGTGTCGGCATCCGGAATGGTACGAGGTGCGGTCGGGGTGCCTGCTCCGATGGTTCTGATTGTCGACGATGAGTGTGATTTCGTCGAACTGCTCAGTACCGCCTTGCGATTTGCCGGATGGGAAGTGTGTTCTGCGGTGAACGGCACCTCTGCGCTCGCGGCGATATCGGCGTATTCGCCGGATGTGGTGGTACTCGATGTCACGCTGCCGGATATCGACGGCTACTCCGTCGCCCGGCGGTTTCGCGAGTCGGGTTATGACCAGCCGGTGCTGTTCCTGTCCGCGCGTGATGCGGTCGAGGACAGGCTGGCGGGTCTCGCAGCCGGCGGTGACGACTATGTCGGTAAGCCTTTCAGCCTGGAGGAGCTGATCGCCCGGCTGCATATGCTCCTGCGCCGGGCGCGTACGGCGTATACCGATGAGCCCGGTCGCCTGCGTTTCGCAGACCTGGTCCTGGACATCGATGCCCATACCGTGCACCGTACCGGGCATCAACTGTGGTTACCGGCAATCGAATTCGCGCTCCTGCGCTATCTCATGGTCAACGCGGGGAAAGTCGTCAGCAGGCGGCAGATCCTGGAACGCGTATGGGGAGATCCCGATGGCTGCCGGGGGCATGTGATCGATAACTCTGTCGGCCGGCTGCGGCGCAGGATCGACAAATACGGATCGCCATTGATACACACTGTGCGTGGTGTCGGCTATGTATTGCGCTCGCCCGGTGAAACCCGGTGACCCCCGGGTCAATGCCGTTAACTTTGGCTGTTTGCCCAGGTTGGCGATGGTAGCTGGGGGCTGGGTGGGTTGGTTGGTTGTGAGATGTGCTGTGTGGCAGTCGGTTTCGGGGTATGGTGCCGGTTCGTGGTGCAGGTGGAAGTGGCGGGCCGGTTGACCGATCGGGTCGGGCTGGGTGTGCTGACGCGGGTGGTGGGTCCGGATCTGGTCGATGAGGTGCTGGCCGGGACCGGGCGGGTGGAGAAGCGGCGGCGGTTGTTGCCGGCGCGGGTGGTGGTGTATTTCGTGCTGGCGTTGACGTTGTTCTTCGACGACGCCTACGAGGAGGTGATGCGGAAACTCGTTGACGGGCTGCGGTTTCTGCGGTCGTGGGACGACGGCTGGCAGGTGCCGACGTCGCCGGCGTTGTGCAAGGCCCGCGCCCGCCTCGGTGAGGAGCCGGTGCGGGAGCTGTATCGGCGGGTCGCGGTGCCTTTGGCCGGTGCTGGGACACCGGGTGCGTGGCTGGCGGGCCGGCGGGGTGATGGCTGTGGATGGTGTGCAGATGGACATCCCCGACACCCCGGGCAATGAGGAGGTGTTCGGGCGAGGGAAAACCCATCAGAGCCTGGAAGACCCGTATCCGAAGGTGAAGATCGTCGGCCTGGCCGAATGCGCGACCCACGCGATCGTCGACGCCGGGATCGGTGCGGTCTCCACCGACGAGCGGGAGATCACCCGCGGACTGCCGGCCTCGTTCGAACCGGGGATGCTGGTGATCGCCGATCGCGGATTCTACTCCCACGAGTTCTGGCGCGAGGCCGCCGAGACCGGTGCGGATCTGCTGTGGCGGGTGCAGTCGGGGCTGAAACTGCATGTCGTGCAGCAGCTTCCGGACGGCTCGTATCTGTCGCGGTTGATGACCGATGTCGAGCGGCAGCGGATCCGCCGCCACCGCGCCCGCAGCCTGGACACCGTGCCCGAGGGCGTCACCGTCCGGGTAGTCGAATACGAGGTCGCCAACCGTGACAGTGACCAACCGGGACCGATCCGGCTGATCACCACCGTGCTCGACCCCGTCGAGGTCACCGCGGGCGAGCTGGCCGCCGCCTACCACTGCCGGTGGGAGTTCGAAACCGGTCTCGCCGAGATCGAAACCCGCCAGCGCGGCAGCTACCGGCTGCTGCGCTCGCAAAGCCCGGCGATGGTGCGCCAGGAGATCTGGGGCCTGCTGACAACCCACTACGCCATCCGCGAACTCATGCATCACGCCGCCGACCTCGCCGGCGCCGACCCGTTACGGTTGTCGTTCATCCGCTCTCTCCGCGTTGTCCGGCGACATGTCACCGGGCAGGCGGGTTTTTCCCCCTGACCGGCTCACCGCCGGCCTCACCGCGGCTGCCGCCGAGATCCTCGAACGCCCCAACCCGCCCCGCCGACAGCGCAGCTACCCCCGCGTCCTCAAACGCGCCGGAAGACACAAATTCAAACGAAAAACCTTGAAGCACAAGAACATCAACCACAGCCAGCCACCAGAAATCCGGTTACACCAGCGCGTAAGTTAACGGCATTGACCCCCGGGTCGGGGTGGTGTATTGCGGTGACTCGGCAAATTCGAAGCCGGGCGGGGAGCGTGATGTTCGAAGGTGTCGCAGTGCGGTGACGAGCCGGACTGGAGCACTGCCCGCAATGGTGCAGAGTGCGGGGACAAGAGGTTGTTCCGATCTCTTGTGGTCGGCCGTGTGATATAGGCGATGAGTGCGGCATGGAGCTGCCAGCGGGCGGAATGTTCGGTGGGGTCGAGTCCGGTCAGTTCCCGTATCTGCCGTAGACGGTTCGCCAGCGTCATGGGGTGTATTCCCAGTAATTGCGCGGTGCGGATCTGCACACCACCGGTGCGAATGTGGTGGGCCACGACGGTCAGCAGGCCCGGATGGGTGTCGAGTGGATCGAGAATCGCGGCCAGCCGATCGCGGGCGGGTCCTGGACGGGTGATCTGGTACTCGAATGCGAGATCGGAGAAACGGTACAGTCCGGGTCCGCAGCCGAGTTGCTCGACGAGGTCGAGAAGTTGATGAGCGTGTTCGCGCGCGGATCGGAGTTCGGGGCGGCGAGCGTGCACAGTCGCCGCGGTCACGGCGAGTGACGCCTCGGTGCAACACACGCGCAGTACCTCGTCCAGTTCGCACGTTGTTCGCGTGGCGGGGATCAGCAATGTGCCGGTCGATTCGGCGACAATCGGCAGCACAGTGTCACGATGCGTTCGCAGTTGGCGCAGGAACCGCTGCATCGGTGATCCGGTCGCGACCGAGTCGCCCCCCGGCTCGACACGGAGGGCAACGATGTCGTAGGCGGCAGTCCCGGTGCCACGTGGCCGGGGTGCACTGTTGTCGAACAACGCGACAGCCCGCGCTCGTCCCGGCGCCGGTGGCGACGAGTAGTAGTCGAGCCGGGCCGGGTGATAGGCGCGCAGCACGGATCGGGACAGCCGCGGCGAGATGTCGAGGACCATGCGCAGTTGCCGGGGTAGGGCCGAGGTGGGCTGCTTGCCGAGGTGGTCGAGGGTCTCGCGCAGGGCTTCGTGTATCGCCATGTGCGCTTTCCGATAGGGCAGCCCTTCGGCGGACCATTGTTGTGCGGCATCGTGAACCCGATCGGCGCACCGGTCCGGTGCACTATCTCCGGCCGACGTGACGAATTCCCAGCACAACCGGGATACCTGCGCGCGAGCGCTCGAATACAACCTTCGGGTGAAAAGGCCATCCGCCATGCGGTGTGACGGGTGGCTCGCTGTTGCCGTGCGCATAGGAGGCTGTCCTGACAAGCGGTGGATCCGCGGGATCCGCGGAAAAAGTGATGCAGAAGACAGATCGACAACGGTGCGCTGTGGTCAGCGGTGAGGGTACTCGTCGACGAGTATTCGACGCTGTGGCACCTAACGCGCAGCCAGACGCCGATACGGGGTGAACTCCCATCGGCATGTCGTCACGCGGGCCTCAGCGGGCAGCGGGAGACGTCCGCGCCGCTAAGTAAGTGTATATTTACTAACACGGTTCGGTACTGTCAATCGGAAGATCGAATTGTGGCGCATAGCCGCCAAGGCGGGTGGAGGCCGTCATGGCGGGCCCGATCCACCACGACCGGAGGTCGGGCCCGCCCGGGGTGCGGGGATCGGAATGAGGATCCGCCGCGGGCAGGGGCGAGCCGGTCGTCTCCGGGAGCGACCGCTGCCGCAGATCCGTAGATTTGTTGCGGCACATAGGGTGCCGTTGATTCGCTCGTCGGTGGGGTACTTCCGTGGCGAGCCGGATCCGGTGGCGGGCATCGGTGATGGCGTCGGGTATCCGGTCGAACAGGTTCGCATTGCCGCCGGTCGGTAGGGCTGCGAGTGTGGCGAGGCGCCGCTGGTAGCCGGGTGGTGAGGTGTGGCATGCGCAGGACGACGACGTGGATGCCGGCCAGTTCGAGCAGGAACCGGTGGGTGGCGGCGAAGAACAGGGGGTCCGTCGAGGCGGTAGGTGACGATGCGCTGAGGCGGCAGGGCCTGTTCGTCGGCCGAGCGGGCACTGTCCTCGAAATATTCGGTGTCCCGCCTCGGTGGCGTCCGGTGTCGTCGAGAGGGGATGCGGTGCAGCCGTGCCTCGGTGGCGGGAGCGTGCAGCGCCAGCAGCACCCCGGCCAGCGCGGCGACAGGGATCCTCGCCACCAGTGGTGCAGCCAGGCAGATGATCGCGGCGAGGACTGCGACGTGGGTGAGGGTGGCCAGGCGGGTGCGGGCTCCGGAGCGTACGTCGACCGCGGTGCGGGCGATGGCGCCGGTGGCCGGTACCCGTCCGAACCGCGGTGCGGCGATGTTGGTCAGGCCCTGGCCGAGCAGTTCCCGGTTCGGGTCGTGGTGGCTGCCGATGGGCATGGCGGCGGTGGCCGACAACAGTGACTCCAGTGCGGCCGGTGCTGCGCCCGCCTGTGCGGGTGCGGCGCGGGAGCCCAACTGATCGGGGTGCAGGAAACTCGGTGCGGGTGCGGGCAATCCGGAGTGCAACGCCCCTTCGAGGGGCAGCCGCAGATGTGCCAGCTGTGTCACCGGCGTCGCGGTGGCCACGGTGAGCAGCGCGAACGCCAGCCGGGGCTCGAACCGGCCGCCAACGAGCATGGTCACCACCACCAGCTTCCCCTCCGGCTGGGCCCTGTGATGAACTGCCGGTCGGCTGTCGACGGTGTTCAGTGCATCGCGCACCTGCCGCGATGCGAAGGCCGGCAGGGCGGGCCTGCGGCCTGATCTACTATTTGCGCAATAGTTAAATACTGAAGACTGGGATGAGAATGCCCGCTCGGCGGTCCTGGATGCGATGTGGCGAGGCAGGGTCGGCCGGCTCGCGCCGCAGCCCGACTGCCTGCGGCCGCGGTCCCATGAGGATCCTGGGTGACCGATCTGTTCGATCCGTCCGCCGCCGTCCCGCGCGGCGATCGGGCAGGTGGTGGTGCTGGTGTTCGTACAGGCGGCCGCCGTGCTCGGGGCCGTGCATGCGGCCGGGTCGGCGATACTGTGGTTGCGGTCTGGACTTTCGTGCACTCGGTGCCGGTCGCCGGTTCACCGCTGTCCACCGGTGATGCGGATGACGTGCAGGCAGTCTCCGACACGACCGGGGTGACGCCGGATGGCGGCGGTGGCCCGATGCCATCGGTATCCGGTCGCCGCGTGTACGCGCACCGGTATGGTGGTCTCGGCGTCCGGGTCGCGCAGTGACCGGGCGGCCGCTTGCAGGGGTGCCCAGTCGTCGAGATGGAACAATTCGGGATCGCCAGGGGCGGTGTGCCCGATCCAGGCGGGTCTGCCGCCGATCCACCCTGCGATCACGGGGACACCGAAGGTCGAGGAGAAAGCCAGCAGGGCTGACGCGGTGAGTGTGCTCGGAGGAGGCGCAGGGTATCGCCAGGGCGGTGGTGTCGTGGCCGGTTCCGTGCGGCTGATGTCGATGACCAGACCGCGGACATCCCCGGGGTGTTCGCCCGTTCGTCTCTTCGCGACGATGTGCCAGTTCATCAGACTGCCGCGGTCGTGCAGAACCGTGGCGGTCCCGGCGAATTCGTCGGGACCGTGGCAATCGGTAGCCAGTTTCGCCAGATCGGCGGCGTTGTCGAATTGCACTATTCGGCGCAGACAGTCCTCCGGCGACAACATACTTCGACGAGCTTCGGTGGTCTCGGATGCCATCGACCAGGCTTCGGCCGACAGTACGATCAGTCGAATGTCGGAGGCCCAGTCGATTCCGGCCACCGCGCACGGTGGAGCCGGTGGTTCGTTCGGATCGCCGAGCCAGAACTGGATGCCGTACACGTCCTCCTCGGGGCCGATGACCGGTATGCCTTCGAGGTATCGGGGCCCGTAGTGCCCGGTGACGAGCTCACTGACGGTCGCGCCGTGCTGCCGGATCCGGTCGAGGTAGCCGGCCGGGTCGACGCCTTCGTAGCGGTCCAGTGTCGTGGCCGGCACCCGGGAGCGGCGGTGGTCGCCGACGGACACGATGGTTGCCGGTGTGCTCCCGCCGGCGAGATCTTCGATGATGTACCACGGCACGGGTGGCTCCGTCCGGTCACTCGATACTGTGAGATAGCCTGCGGGACAGGTGTTTTCTACCGACCCCCGGCCGCCCTGCCGGGCCCGTTCACTGCCAGCGGCCGGACAGATATGCGTGGGCTGGTTCCGCTGAACTCTCCTGGTCGGGGTGGAAGCCTGGTCGCAGGTAGTGTCCGATCGCAGTGCCGATCAGCCGCCAGCTCGGCAGCAGCCCATTCCGGATCGCTCGATTGTGTTCGGACAGCTTGTATTTCCCGCCGGGTCGCTGAGGGTCCGTGGCCATGAGGTAGGCGGCGCCCCAGAACCAGAACCACAGCAGCAGTGCCGTGGCGACGGCGAAGCCGGCGAGGCGGCGGGCGTAGCGCACCGGGCCGCGGCCGCCGAGGTACGCGAAGACGTCGTAGGCGACCGCGCGATGTTCGACTTCCTCGGCGCCGTGCCAGCGCAGCAGCTCGAGCATGGTGGGGTCGGCCCCGGCGTGTTCGAAGGTGTCCGCGCGCAGGATCCAGTCACCGAGCACTGCCGTGTAGTGCTCGATCGCGGCGATGACGGCCAGCCGGGTTCGCAGCCACTCCGAGCGCGGCACCGCGGCAGGGCTCCGACGCCCCAGCCGACCGGCGAACACTCTGTCCAGTCGTTCGGCGAACGGCCGGGCGTCGAGCCCGGCTCGTGCCAGATGGTCCACCACGCCCGCGTGCTGGACACTGTGTGTTGCCTCCTGTCCCATGAACCCTTTCATCCGTGTCCGCAGTCCCTCGTCGCGCACCAGTGGCAGTGCTTCGCGGAACACGTCGATGAACCACCGCTCGCCCGAGGGCAGCAGCAGATGCAGGGCGTTGGTGACGTGCGCCGCGGTCGGCTCACCAGGAATCCAGGACGTCGGCGTCTGCTGCCAGTCGAAGCAGACGCGCCGGGGCCCGATCGGGCGCGGAGCGGAGGGGTGCATGACATTCCCATCTGGGAGCACGAATCAATTCGTATTCAAGGACAGTGGCAGTAGTCGAGTCGGCCGAACGTGTCGCACCCAGGCCCTGGACCGGGGACGTCGGCAGCCCCGGCGGTCCCACCCGGCGGTCGGTGCCTGCGAGCGCGGGAAGGGTGAGCAACGGAGCCATCGGTAGGCCGGATGAGACTGGTAGCGCTGAATTCGACGGTGCGAGTCGCCGACAGCGATGGTTCCGGTACGGCACGACGAGACTGCTCGGCCGGTTGCCAGCTGTGACGGCCCTCACCGGTCAGCGGCAGATTCCGACGTCAATAAGTAAGTGAACAGTCACTGTGCCCAGTATGCTCGTCGCTGTCAAGGACAAGTGCGGGAACACCACGCCGCCCGTGGCAACGGCAGCCGCTGAGGTGCGGCGACGGGTGTGTTCGGGGGCCCGCCGCCGTGGCGTGTTCCCGCCATGGGTGGTTGTGCTCGGCATCGCCGGTCCTGTCACGGTGAGTCGCCGCCGGGAAGCGCTGTGGTGTGGCGGGTCGGTGCCGACCCGCGGCTGAGGCAACTAACGACGGTCAACCCGTGGCCGTAACCGGGGGATGCGTATGGGAAACGAACCGTAGCAACGTTGCTCGCCGTCGATCCGGATGCCGGACGCGGTCGGCAGTCTTCGGTGAGGGCACCCGCGATGCACGATGTGCCTGCGACGAGATCCGCGACGACACCGCGCACGCCTGACCGCCGGCCTATTTCAGAGGACGGCAGCCCTCCAAAAAGGCGACTCTATTGCCTTCGGGGCAAACGGGCCGCGTGATCTGCGGACGTCGGCGGCCGTGTCGTTTCGCAGCGTGGACACCGGGGCACGGCGGCACGAACACCGACTGGCTGGAATCGGACAATAAGTTCCTCCTTTTCTGGATCTGATGATGAAATAGCTTCGCATCTGGCAAGAATCGAGAGTTGAGTGACCTCTTCTAGGTTGGTCGAGGCCCGGGCTCTTCTGGAGAGGGAAGGAGGATACATCGTCCCGGTGGCAGCGGGCGGCACCGGTATTCCCTCCGGCGCCGTGAGGCGCCGCTGACTCGGGACGGAAAATACTGTCACTGATTTGCTCGGCAGCTGCGTTCCGTTGACGCCGGAAACCGCAGCGCAAGGCACGGCGCGGTCACCAGCCGGTACATCACGCAATCCGGTACGGCTGCGCCGTGCAGATCGCGGCGTCGCGAAACCCTCAGTCGCGGTGCCGTCCCGGAGTGGAAGTAACGCCCCCGCTCCGCTCATCACACCGGTCCCCGGTGACAGCAGTGTGAGGCCCTGTCACCGGGGTCGGTGCGTGCCGTATTACCTGTCCCCGCGTGCTTCGCCCGTCATCTGGAGGTTATTCGTGTCCGCATTCACTCGCCGAGGCTTTCTCGCTGCCGCCGCCGGCACCGCAACCGGTGCCGCACTCACCTGGGGGAGCACGGGAAATGCATTCGGCAGCAACGGTATCGCCGCACGCATACGACCAATCCGTTACACATATGTCTGAACCACACGCGGCTTGTATCCTGCTCGGTCGTCTTCACGTTCGACTCCAGAAGAGACAGCAACACGTGCACTCGGCCGAAACTGCACGAACCGCGTGACCAGGGCGTGCACGGTCCGCTGCACGAGTACGGGCCGACCCGCACTGCCGTCCCACACGATGGTCGGGTCACCGGTCCCGACGGCCCATGGTGTTCAGCCACCCTCGGTCCGGTAACGAGGAATGCCATGTGCGTAACGCGGTCCGCGCGAAAATGATTCAGTGGGATCGGAGTCAGATGCCCGTGTGGAAGGAAGGAGGGGCGAATCGTGGATGACGGTGCATTCTATGCACGCGACGTCGACCCGTATACACCGTCGGCAGCGCGCATTTACCATTTTCTACTGACCGGTGAAGGGCTCTACGGCATCGACAGGGTCTACGGTGAAGCGCTGGCCCGGATCGCGCCTGATGGCGACAAACTCGCACACTACAACAGGAGTTTCCTACGCCGCGCCGTCACGTTCATGGCCGAGCGGGGAATCCGTCAGTTCCTCGACGTCGGAGCAGGACTCCCGACAGTCGGCACCGTGCACGAGGTCGCCCGTACGATCATCCCCGATACGCGTGTGGTGTATGTCGATCGCGACCTCGATCCGGTAACTCGGTATCATGAACTGCTCACCGGGCAAGGCGTGCTGGACACCACCGCTGTCATCGAAGCCGATCTCCGCGATCCCGCCGCGATCCTGGACCACCCCGATACCGTCCGGTTGATCGACGCGGGCCAGCCGGTAGGCCTGCTGATCGTCTGGGTCTGGCATTTCATCGCCGATACCGAACAGCCCCACAGGATCATGGCAGTGCTGCGAGACCGGATGCCGGCAGGCAGCTACGTGGCTATGAGCCACGTGTCTCTCAGCGACGTCGACGAGAGCACGGCCCGCCGCGGCGTCGAGTACACCCACGAATACAACTGGATGGTCTCCGATCACGCGACGTTGCGCAGCAGACATGATTTCACCGCCTTTTTCGACGGCTGGGAATTGGTGGAGCCGGGAATCGTGCAGGCCTGTGATTGGCGCCCGACCGGACCGGTCCTCGAAAGCTATGCCCGCCGCGGCTGCTTCGTCGGCGTCGCACGCAAGCCCTGACCCAATTCGGCCTTCAGAGGTCGCCTCCGATCGAATCGGCAGCAGCACAGTGCCGGTGCCGTACGCCCAGCCACCCGTAGGCGCGGTCGGCGCCACGGCACGCAAGACGGGTCTGCCCAGGCAACAGCGACGCGACCTTTTTGACCATAATCTGCATACCTCGCCGACCTCGGTAGACGATTCCTCCGCCGGAACAGCGCCTATTCGGGATTGCGCACCGGCACCCGGATCCTCGGGCTTCCCCGCCCAATGAACTGACCGTGCGATCGCAGGTAGCCGGCAACCTCACCGACCCGGTCAGGAACGTGCCGGTTACGGTATGCGCGCCGCCCAGCCCGGACGGGGCAGGCCGGCGAGTTGGTGGCCCAGTTGTGCCGCCGCTCGGTTCATCCGGTGTGCGACGATGTGCACCTCCGCGTCCCGGATGGTGGACACTCCCAGCACCGCGCCGTTGCCGACCGTGGTGACGAAGACCATTCCGCCGTCGTACTCGATCATGTTCTGTCGCGCGGTGCCGGTGGCAGGACCGGAGCATTCGCCCAGCGCCCGGCCCAGCGCCCGCAGCCCGGACGCGGCGGCAGCGAAACGTTCCGCGTTGACGACGCTGATCTTTCCGGCATGTGCGATACGAAGCCCGTCGCCGGAGAGCAGAACCGCAAATCGGGTATCGGGCGTGAGGAGCCCGGCGAGTACCCATCCCAGTTCGTGGAGCTCGGCAGTCATCGAATCGGATGTGCTCATGACGAAATCGCCCTTTCGGTCTGATCGAATGCGCAGCGACACCCACCGATGACATCCGGAAGGTGCCCACGGACGGCGCCATCGATCGGTTCGCCTGCGGACCTCCGGAACCCGGTTCGGGAGAGTTGTATCTGTCACACGGCGGCCGGAGTTCGCACTTTCCATTCCAACACGCACAGTGTCCCGCCGGTAACTCGCTGTCCGTTTCCTGCCGACTGATGCCGTTTCGGCAGGCCGCCGACACTCCGTGTCGATTTTCCGGTGAGAAGTACTCTTGCCGGCCCGCGTGACCGCCATCGACTTTCGGGCGAGTGGGATTGTCATCTGTCCCAAACATGCCTCGAGTGGTTACACCCCGCCATAGGGGCCCTTCATCCGGCCTGTGGATCGGTATTCGAGGAGGATCGGCCGGCTCCGCATTGTCTCCCGCCCGCCGCGGTCGCCCCGAAATCGGCGAATCCGGGTATCGCCGGTGGTTCCGTGCGGCGAACGTGACGGTGCCGGGGTGGAATCGGCGGTCGCAGTGGCACGCTGAGGTGAGAAGCCGCTCTGGTAGGGCGCGTTCGATCGCGCATACCGCCGAGGTGGGCCGACATCGGGAGCGTACCGCCCGGACCGCGAGAGCGCGCCTGCATAAGCCCCGGATGCCCGGACCGCCTGTCCGCGACTTCGCCGATTAAATAAGAGGACCGTCACCCTTTAAAAGGATTGCCATCACGTCGCCGATAGGTTGATGTACATCGGGAGATGAATACCACTCGCAGAAATCGGACAATGGGCTCCACCGGAACTCGCATTGGTGATGAAATTACGTCGACATGTCCGAAGCCCGGCGGACTGTTACCTCTTCTCCGTCGATCGAGGTGCAGACGAGTCGTGGAGAGAAAGGAGGACCGATCGCACCGCGAGGTGGGCGGTGTGGGTCACTGCCGGGACCGGAGGAAAACCATGTCACCGATTTACGCACTCCTTCGACAAAAGAACGTGCTGTTGGGTTGCGTTCGGCGCATAGAGAAGGCCGAACGGCATCCTCGTCACCCCCTGGACGACGAATGCCGCCGTGATCGTGGTTCGGGCACGGACCAGAATTCGAGTGCCGTGAGACCTCCGGAAAGCCGCGCGGCGCCGACCGGGTATGCGATCTGCCACGGTAGCTGCGGTGTGCTCGGCGGGGCGCATTTCCGAAACACCCGCGCGAAGTGCACTGCCCGATGCCGTTGCGGTCACCGAAGGCGGTCTCGGCAATCGGAACGAACACTCGTGGGACGGTCCGAGCCCGACCGACGACCAAGTCAGCGATAGGACGCGATGAAGAAGACGTACGCCATGGTCCAGGTGGCCGTGGCACTACTGGACGACCCTACCGGGAAACACTGGGGCTACCAGCTGTCCAAGAAGTCGGGGGTGGTGTCGGGTGTACTGCATCCGATCCTCGCCCGCATGCGGGCCCGTGGGTGGCTCGACGACGGGTGGGAAGACGCCGGGGACATTCGGAGCAAGCGACCGCCCCGCCGCTACTACGTGATCACCGCCGCTGGCCTGCGAGAGCTCGACGTGATCCGACGGCAGGCGCAGACCGAGCCCCGGTTCGCGGACATCTTCACTACCACGGTGGAATTCGCATGATCGCGACCGCTTCGGCGCCGAACGCGACGTCCTCGCCACCGGAACTCGGACGGCACGCCTGTGCGGGTATCGCGCGGCGCGCGGCTCCCGGCGGACCCGAGGCCGCCGGGAGCCGTCGTTCGTACCGGTACCGCCGCCGGACCCGCTTCACGGCGGCTCCACCGGCGGTAGGCAGACAGTGGTGTCGCCTGAGTCGGCCGGATGCGTTGCCCTGGTAGGCAACATCGGGGCCCACCCGCCGCCGATACCGGCGCGCGAATTCCGCTGCCGGATCGTGAGTGACCACGCCCCGGTACTGAACCCGGTTGTCTGGGCCATATTTCGGCGCGACAGTCGCACAGGCGTTCCAGCTCGAGTGAGCGTGATACCGGCGGGCCGGGTGACCGCTACTGCGCTCGTCGACCGCTGCGCGCCCGCTGGTTGTCGCGAGCCGTGTCGTACGGGCGACGAGTGCGGCGCGCAGCGGCCGGAAGGTTCGTTGATTCGAGCCCGATCAGCGCTCGTATCCGTCGTAACGGCTCACCAGCGTCATCGGGTGTATCCCGAGCAGTAGTGCGGTACGCACCTGGACACCGTCGGTGCGGATGGCAGGCCGCCACGGTGAGCAGGCCGGGATGGTCGTCGAGCGGATCGAGAATCGCGGCCAGCCGGTCACGGGCCGGGCCTGTTCGGGTGATCTGGTATTCGACCGCGCGGTCGGACAAGCGATACAGGCAGGGCGTCCTGCATCGCCAGCTGTGCTTTCCGGTACGGCAGACCTCCGGCGGACCATTGTTACGCGGTGCGGTACGCCTGGTCGACACACCGGTCCGCCGGTGCACCCTCGTCGGCGGATGCGACGTATTCCCACCACAGGCGATACACCTGTGTACGTCGGTCGGCACGTACGCGACGCTGTCTCACGGGTACGCCGGGGGCAACGTCACGCGCACGCAGGGCCGCGCTCGGGCAGCGTGGCCAGTCGAGCAGATTCTCCGCCGGGGTCCGAATGGGTCGGCGGGGAAGGCCCGGATCACGGCAGTGAGTGAGCCCGGAAGAAGTCCCAGGCGATCGCGGTGGCATCGATGGAGTGTGTGGTCGCGCCGGTGTATTGCTCCGGATACCACATGGAGGTGGTGCCCGGCCAGCTGTGCCCGCCGCCGGTGACCGAGTACAGCGCCACTGTGCCGGCGGAGGGGCAGCGGTAGTCGGTCACGGTGACGTCGGCCGCGATCTGCCGGATGTCCGGCTGGGGGTCGCATCCGTCGCGGCGGGCCCAGGCGCCGGCGTTGGCCGGGACACTCTGAGGACCTGGGCCGTCGAGCGGGACACCGTCGGCCGAACCGGTCGGCGGTGGGAGAAGTGTGCCGTTGGCGGCCCAGCCGCCGGTGTAGGCGACGATCGGGTCGGCTGTGCCGTGGAACGCGACCACGGGGACCGGGCGGCTGGGATGGCACCAGTCGAAATCCTGTAGGCCCGCCACCATACCGACGGCGGCTATCCGGTCGGCGAGCTGGCAGGCCAGCGACGAGGTGGTGAACGCCCCCATCGACATTCCGACGACGTATACCCGGCGCAGATCGGTGCACAGCGTCGACTGCACATGTGTCAGCAACTCGGCGATATAACTGACATCGGTGCTGTGCTGCGCGAAATCCCACCGTGGCAGACCGGGCTCATCGAGTTGTGGGGTGATCGTCACGAACCCGTGGTCGGCGCCGAAACGGCCGAAGCCGGAGATGTCGTGCGCTATCTCGGCCGTTTCCATGTATCCGTGCAGATCGACCACGACAGGAGCCGGCCGGTCGAGGTCCGGCACATCCTGGATATAGGTTCCCGATTTCCCGGCCGCAGTGAACTGCTCGGTGGTCTGACCGGGCCCGGTGGCAGCGGCAGCGCACCCCGCAGACGCCGCCGGGGCAGGCTCTCCGGCGCCCGCGGGGCCCGCCATCGCCGCCGTCGCCAGCGAGATCACCGCTGCCGCGATCGTGGCGGCTTGCCGCAGGCGCCAGTCGGCGAGCGATGTGCGGGGCGTGCGCCAGGATCCGGAGTTCTGTGAGCAGACAGCGACATCGGGCATGAAATTTCCTCTGCAGAATCGTGCGGAACGGTCTGGATCATCGCTTCCACCCGGGACCGGCGCGACAGGATCGACGCGCGCGCAGTGATGGGGTCAACCGCGACGCAGCGCACCGCCGATCGCCATCGCGGGCATAGGAGCGCGACAGTCCGCGAGTGTCGGGCCTCGCCGACGGGCACCCATGTGGCCGGTCGCGATGCGTTGTGTCACGACAAACGCACCGGAATGCCCACGGAGGACCTGTCATCAGCAACACTGCGGACATTCCTTCCCAACGCGGGTGGCCGCGCCACCACCTCACCGGCCGGAACCGGCTACCAGCGGCGAGTACCGACACTCGCGGCAATCGAGAATCTAATAGTCGGATTGACATCTGTCAATTAGTCTACTGGTGTCTACCATCGGAGGATGGTCCGGCACCCGTCCGTCCAACGGGCCGCGGCACATGGCATCTACAGACCGATGGAAACTCCCAGGGGCCCGGTCAGCTGCATGTAGCACCGCACGGCGAGTGCCGATCAGGACTAAACCGGACAGTGTTGTACGGTGCCGTCACCGTGACGTGACGGGTGGAGGCCCGCAGCAGATCGTCAGGCGCCCGGGGCTCCGGCCGGTATTTGCGATCGAGGCCAGCCCGCCACCGGCATTCGATCGTCGACGCCGCTTTCGATCTCGCGCCGGCGTTGCACGGCGGGGATCCGCATCCCCGCACGGCGCCGGCTCGATCGGGCGCCTGCGGTAACTGCGTCATCGAGCTTTCGTCGGGGTGTGGCGGCGCCGCGCGGCAGGGCAGATCGCCGCGGCGTCCATGTCTGGTCTTGACGGTTGTTACTTATATGTCTGATGCCTAGCATCGAGTCGTGCGCCTGGACTCCGAACCGAAACCAGTTGGTCAGGATCGGCGTGTGCGCAGGTCGCGGGCGGCGTTGTTCGCGGCCGCGGTACGCGTGGTATCGGAGCGGGGCACGACCGCGGTGCCGGTGACCGATGTCGCCGATGCGGCAGACATGAGCCGGCAGGCGCTGTATCTGCATTTCCAGGACCGGGAATCGTTGTTCGTTGCTGCCGCGATCGATCTGATCGAGCGCGAGTTGTTCCCGCAGCTGGCCCGCGGCGGCGATGCAGAGGGCCGGGAGCTGACCCTGCTCGCCGCACAGCACCTGGCTCGATACCGGGCGTTCTATCGGGCTCTTTTCAGTGGGCCGTGCGCGTATCCGCTGAAACAGGCAGTGATCGGGCTGGTGCGTGCGGCGCGCGCACTCGACGGGCGTGTGTGGGGGGGTGTGGATCTGAACAATCCCGACGCGATCACGACCTTCCTCGTCGGTGGCGTGTTCGCGGTGTTCGGTCAGTGGCTGGTCGACAGCGACGGCCCCGCCGACCCGCAGCAGGTGACCGAACAGCTGCTAGCAGTGGCCGCGACACTGCGGATGCCCCCGGGATAACCCGCATGTTTCCGGTGTGCCCGGACTGCGAATGAGCAGCCCGGCGATGCGGAGGATTCGAAAGAACCTGTGCAACAGGATGCCACGTGCCGACCGCGGTACACGACCTGACCCGGCTTGAGCTGATCACCGAGGCCGTCCGCGCCGCACTCGAAGAACTTGCCCGCTGTGCCCCGCACGTCCTGACCGAGGTGATCGACCAGGAGCGGGGGCGCCGTTACGGCCGCCCGGTGCGCCTGGGCAAGAACCCGACCCGCCCCGAGACCAGGATCCTCACCGCCGGGGAAGACGCCTGGCGACTGCTCGAGCATCTGCGGCAGCGCGAGCCGCACTACCTGTCCGGCCCCCGGGTACAGGCTCTGCGGCAGATCGTCGCGCAGAACTGCTACTGCGACGACAAGGGCCGCCTGCGCTGGCGCACCGACGCCGATGGCGGTCTGCCGCCGTCGGCGGTGACGGATCGTTTCTCCCTACGACGTCCAGGCCCGCTACGCGCGCCGGGGACAAGTCACCAGGCAGAAGGGTTTCCTGGTCCATTTGACCGAGACCGCGCACCCGAGGGCACCAACGTGATCACCACCCGGCCACCACCAACGATGCCCAGGCCCTCACCGGAATCCACACCCGCCTGCAGCGTCGCACGCTGCTTCCCGCCGAGCACCTGGTCGACGGCGGCTGTACCTCCCTGCTCCACGTCGCGCAGGCAGCCCGCGAACACCAGGTCACCGTCAGCGGGCCGCTGCCGGGCAACCCCACCCGCCAGCACCGCGAGAACGAAGGCTTCGGCCGCGACGACTTTCGCCTCGACTTCGACCGCCGGCAGGTGACCTGCCCGCAGTGCCAGGTCAGCAACAGATGGCACGGCCCCTACCCGACGTCGTCACCGACCGCGGCCCCGCTGATCGTGGCACGGTTCACCAAAGCCCAGTGCCGGCCGTGCCCGGTCCGCAGCAAGTGCACCACCTCCCGCGAGGGCGCCCGCAACGTGGGATTTTCTCCGCGAGAGCTCCTCGACCTGCAAGTTCAGGCCCGAACCGAGCAGCAGAGCCTCTCCTGGCAGCACAGGTATGCAGTGCGTTCGGGGATCGAGGGCACCGTCTGCGAATTCGCGCACGGGCACGGCATGCGGCAATGCCGCTACCGCGGCCAAGCCAAGGCCCACGTCCAGCACCTATTCATCGCCATCGCCGTGAACGTCGAACGACTCAGCGCCGGAGGGCTGCCAGACGAGCCATCCCCAGCCCGGCCACCAACGGCCTTCCAAAACCACCTGGACCACAACGGAATTCCCCGGCTACGGTCCTGGTGGGTACTGTTACCAGACAGCGTGACACTGGTGCGGTGGGCCATCGAAGCGATCTCGGTCGCTGGGATCAGCGAACACAGGTCGACCGATCCGGCAGAGTCGGCGGGGTAACCGATGCGTGACAGGTGACGGGGCCTGGACAGCCGACACGGCGGCATCGACACCCTTGCGGGCGTAGCGGCATGCGGTCGTGTCGTCTCCTCCCCGAGACGGCACCGCCGATGAATCCCGGTCCGCCGCCAGTTCGGGCGGCCAGTGGCGGGAACACCGATCCCGTTCTGCAATGCCACAGCCCGGTCGTGCCCGGACCAGGTGACGCCGCCTGGCGTGTGATCGGGTTGCCGTGGTGGAGAAGTCACCGTGGCCCCTGGAATGTGCGCCTCGCCTGCTCCAGATTTATCCGCCGGGTACGAGATACGCATCTGCTGCACGGTGCGCCGGCTGATGCCCGCGCCACCATCACCACACCGATCGTTGACGGGTCGGACACTTGATCTGGTTCTCGCCCGTCGGCCCAGCCGGATCCACACATCAGCGCGGACGGCGGTAAAGCTCCTCATCTTGTGCATCACGTTGAACAGGTATGAATCCGCTGAGGTGGATGGAATCCACTGGCAGGAGTTGTGCGAAAGCGATCGCGCGGTTCGTACCCCACGACACCTTCATCACGCACCACTGCACACGAAACCGCCTGCCGCCCAACACTGCTCGCTCAGCACGACTGTCGGGCTCGGGTCCGGGCATGTCGGCTGCCAGGTGGAAGGGTTCTGACGCAGGTACCGTGATCAGTCCGCGGGTCGCCGGATCTCTGTTTTCGAGCCGGATTCGTTGTGGCTGAGTAGTATTCGCTTCCGGAGCAGGTCCAGGTTCGATCTGCCGAAGCATTGCCTCTCGAGGGCCTTGACCTTGTTCACAGTGCCTTCGGTCGGCCCGTTACTCCAGTTCAGGGTGAGTCCTGCTGTGACAGCGGCGAAGTCATGCTCGAGGCCGGTGGCGAACGCGTGCAATGCAGGCAGGTTATCGGCCCGGACGTTGTCGATCCATTCCGGGAGGCGATCCCCGCGGCGGTCGCGCATGAGGACCGCGAACGCGCCGACGTGACGGCGGGCGGCGGCAAGTTCGGGACAGCACGTCAGAATCGTGGTGAGCTGGCGTGTTTCGGCGTCGGGCAGGTTGTCCGGGTGGCGGGTGATCCAGCTGGTCACCGCCCTGATATTCGCTTTCGGTGGCGTGATCACTGCTGGTCGCGCGGATGGCTTGCTGGCCTGGTAGGGCCGCGGGAAACGGTAGACGTTGTTGGGGCTGCCGCGGTAGCCGAGTTCGCGCAGTTCGGTGATCAGGGCGGCGACATTGGTGTGTCCGGCGTTCCAGCGGGTGAGCAGATGCGGCGTGAACTCGTCGATCATCGTGGCGCGAGACGTCGCGGCGGCGATGACGTCGTCCGGATCGGCGGCGAGAGCGAACCGGCGCGCGGTCTTGCGATCGATATCGAGTTCTCTGGCGATGGTGCGCAAGCCCTTACCCTCGGCGCGTAGCCGTTGCACCGCCTCGTACCGTTCGACCGCGCGTGCACGCAATCCCGCGTATCCACCACCGCGATAACCTTCGGGCAGTGGTGTCGTGTCATCGACGGTCTCGTCTGCGACCGCTTCGGGAGCGCGGCGGCCGGTGTCGCCGAGATCAGCTCTGGCCGTTGATGATTGCGTGAGACATCGACGATGGGCAACCACTGTCTTCTCCACGGCCTGGCACAAGTTCTGCCACAGGTGCCACCTGTCCGCGCATTGGGTGGCCTGAGGTGCGCCGCGGCGCGCGGCCTCGCTGTAGGCGCTGGCCCGGTCCCGGGTGATGATCTCGATTTCCGGGTGCTGCGACAACCACGCCGCCAGCGGGTCGGCCTCGCGTCCGTCTAGAACGTCGATGGGGCGGTGGGTGGCCATGTCCAGCAAGATGGTGGCGTACCTGCGGGAACGTTTGACGGCGAAGTCGTCGACTCCGAGCGCGGTGATCGCACCGACCGGCGGATCGGGCAGTGCACGGATCAGCCGCAGCAGCGTATCCCGGCTGGCCGGCAATCCCAGCTGGGCGGCCATCCGGGCACCGGCTCGTCCCGCCAGCGCTATCGCGATCCTGGTGAGCATCGCGGTCAGCTGATCGGTACGGCGTGACCGTTTCACCGTGAGCCCGTCAACTTGTTCGGCGAAAGTCTTTGCCCGGCAGCCGGTATTCACGCAGAAGAACCGGCGCACCACCAACCGCAGTACCAACTTCCGCCCGGCGACAGCAGCGTCGGCGAGCTGGCGGCGATACCGGGAATGCACACGACCGGAGAGGGTTCCGCATCCGACGCAGTGGGCCGTCGAGGTGGCAACGACTGCATCTACAACTACGGTATCGGCCTCGGCTCGAACACCCTGAACCAGAAGATCGTTCACGTGCGGCAACAAGATTCGAACAAGATCAACGCACGCCTGTTACCTTCACCCATGCCGAGCCGGATCCTGCGGTGACACGCCGACCGGCAAGATCACGTTATCTGCGTCAGAACCCTTCACCCTGGCAGGCGACACCGGGCACGGTGGCAGTGAGACGGATTCAAAGCGCTCGACGTGCCGATATCGGGTGTCGCGACAGGGCCTGAAACGCATCCCGCTGTTCGGCCTCGGTATCGGGCAGTGCTCGCTATCATGAGTGAGCATTTACTCTTGTGGCGTAGCGTCAGCGCCCCTGGCGGCCCCTCGGTGGGTCGGGAGTGTGCCATCCGCGACCGGGCCGCCGTATCTGTGCCTCGGGTTGCGGCAGAGCGTTGCGCACAGCCGCTCTTCGTCACCTTTTCCAGCCCAACCAGTGGGAGCTGTCAATGAAGATTCGTCCCGTTGTCATCGCCGTCCTGTTCGCTGCCGCGACCGCGGTCGGCGCAGGGTGGACCACCGCGGCGGCCGCGCCGTTGGTGCACAGCGATATTCCGGCCGGCGACTGTGCCGTGCTGAAGCAGATCGGCAGTTCGACGGTGAGTACGCTCGCGCCGTTGCAGTCGCAGTCGCCGGATCAGGCGGCCGCCGGGATGGCCGCGTATGTCGCTCAGCTGCGTAGTCAGGAGGGTCAGGTCAGTTCGCCGGAGGCGCAGGCCGATATCGAGAATCTGGCCAGTGCGCTCGAGAACGCCACCGGGCCGGAGTCTGCGTCCTCGGTCTACGGTGCCATCGGCAAGTTGAATTCCGCCTGCTAGCACGCCGACAACAGAGGTGCCCGGCGCGCGACGATCCGCGCCGGGCACCGCCAAGTGGTGCGGGATCGGTGGCTGCATCCTCGCCGTCATCGCCTGCGTGATCACCGGCAGCGTCGCCGCTTGCTCCGCGGCCGCGACGACCCACTACTCCTGGCAGACATTCGCTGTACTGGCCGGCGTATGCGGGATCGGCTTCGCGTTCTTCTGCACCGCGGGTTCGGTCCTCATCGTCGACGCACTTCCCGAACAGCAGCAAGGCATCCGCTCAGGCATGCTCGGCGTCACCATGAGACTCGGCCATCGGCACCGCCATCCTGGCCGCTTTCCAGTCCGCCAAGCCCTCACCGCGCACATCGAGGTCAAGGGACGCGCTGTCGACGAACCCATCTCCCACATGTTCGGCGATTGCCGATATTCCCTGACTTTCTAGTTCATGACCGGAATGATCGCAGTCGCGCTCGTGATCGCACTGTTCATAGGACACGGCCGCGAACCCAGCACCTCCGGAATCATCGCCCCGTGACACACGATCCGATCCGCAGCGGCGCCGCGGGCGAGTCGGGTACAGCCCGCGGCCTGTTGTCATGGACGGCTGCAGGTGTCGCCGACCGCGCAGCGGTCGGAGCCGACGACGATCGGTGAACAGTCGACGAAAGTCCGGGACCAGGGCATCCGGTTGGCGGAGTCGGGATCCCACTCGGTGGTCGGAGGGTCGGATATGGGTCGAGCGCACGGCGAACATGTCGTACGCCACCTCATCCGGCGGGAGACGGCATCGCGATTTTCAGCCGCTTCAATAGGGTCCGCAGTGCCGGAAAGCCGGGCGGGTGTGCGCCCGCTCCGGCGTGCGGCGCGACATCGGTGTCACCGGCAGCCAAGGCGCGGCCTCGGGCCGACACCGCCCACCGCCAGGCCCGAGGCGGTACGCTACACCCCGACTGGGCGATAACGCCGGCCCCGTGGTCATGGCACGGAGTATTTCCGCTGCGGCGGGTACCTGGACCCGCTCGAACTGCGCAGCCGAACACACTCGTATGCCCGCCGTTCGCCAGCACAACACGCTTCCCCAGCAAACTTGACGGTGGTATGCTCCGACTACTGATTGCATAATTTCCGAACTAATAATCCAGAGGCGCACGGAGGAGGCGCATGGTGTACGGCGGGGATCCGCCGGTCTCCGAGTAGGCGAACTCGGCCGAGTCTTGGCTGAGCAGTGGATCGGCGACTGCGAGCAAGCCGCGCAGCCAGGGGCGACAAGCTCCCGTTCTGTCTGCGGCCAACTGGTAAGCCCGATCGGGCGATCGGAGCCACTCGTCGAGGCGGGCTCCTCCCACTTTCCGTCCGTTTCGCATGTTCCGATCGAGTCTCAGCTCGGGAGTGTTCAACGTTCATCGTCACTGGATATCCGCCGTAAAGAATAGTATTGCGCACACATCGCCGCGAAGAAAACTCACGTGCGTAGACACTTGTCATCCCCATTTTTGTATCGACTCAATAGGTCGGGGAGAGTAGTCGAGCAAGCCCTCGCATGTGAATTGACATCGCTTCGAATCACGGCTGAGCAACGGGCAAGAAACGTTCTGCAAATATCCTGCGACTTGTTCCATCGTCACCAACTGGGTGGTATCGTCCGGGTTCGGTATTCTGGACAGTTCGAGCTTAATCAATGGAGTTTGTGTGGATCTCGACGACGCCCTGATCGATGGTATGTCGGTCGACGGGGCGCTGGGGATTGCGCTCGTCGACTACGACAGCGGTATGATCCTCGGTAAGCAAGGTGGAAATTCTCTGCTCGATCTCGACGTCGCCGGCGCTGTTCTCACCGATGTGGTGCGAGCGAAGCTGCGGGCTATAGAGACGCTACAGCTGGACGACGCGATCGAAGACATTCTTGTCACGCTCGGCGCGCAGTATCACGTCATAATGCCGCTGGAGGGTCTGCGTAATCGGCAACACTCGAATATTAGCAAGAGAAACAATCTGTTTCTGTATCTCGTTCTCGACCGTGCGCGGGCAAACCTCGCTCTGGCCCGCCACCGTCTGCGGCGAATCGAGCAGGCGGTGCGGGTGTGAGCGGGGCCGGTCAACGTACAGAGATACGACTCACCGATCCTCCCGCGGTGGCCCAGGTGCTGACCGACAGCTGCGCGGCTGCAGCCGATGATGTGCAGTACGCCTTCGTCGCCAGCCGCGACGGGCTCGTGGTCGCCGCCGCTAGTACCCCTACTCAGCGTGACGAGGACCAGACTGCATTGCGTGGTTCGGCCATCGCTGCCGCTGCTGCCGGCATCGGCGACCACTTCATTGCGTTGTCATCGCGTGGAGGGCGACTGCAGTCGGTCCTGTTCGAAGCGGACCGCAGCTGCGTCGCGGTGCTGCCTCTGTCCAGCGCTCTGCTGCTCGTTGTCGGTGGTACGCAGGCCACGAGTCTCGGCCGGCTCAGCGCTGCGGCGCGCAGGATGGTCCATGCTCTTCAAACGCCTGCGGTTTAATCCTTCCCGCACAGCGCGGGCTCGCACTACCCACACCCGAACCCCGGACGACAGCTCACACAATGGAATACCCGAAAGGAATGTCACACCGATGCCCGATATGGATACCGCGCTGAAGGAAATGATGATGATCGATGGTGCGCTCGGTGCCGCGGTGGTCGACTACAACAGCGGCATGGCCCTCGGCATGTCGGGTGGGTCGAGAAATCTCGATCTCGACGTCGCCGCAGCCGGGAACACCGAAGTCGTGCGCGCGAAGCAGCGCACCCTCGAACAGTTGGGTATCGACCAGGGCATTGAGGATATTCTCATCTCCCTCACCGGTCAATATCACCTGCTCCGGCCCATGGCCAGTCCCCAATCTCGCGGGCTGTTCCTCTATCTTGCGCTCGACCGCAATCGCGCCAATCTCGCATTGGCACGGCACCGGCTCAGGCAAATCGAAGACAGCCTGCTCGTCTGAGACGAGGAATATCCGTTTCGTCGAAGACCACACAGTACGGCAAGGTAAATCACTGGTAGACAGGCGATAGCGTGGCCGCCCTCGGAAGCCCGGTCACGCTATCGCCTGCCACATACGGAGAACCGGCAACGGTATCCCGTGATCCTCCGCATAGCGTCCTCCGCAGGCATGCTCTGTCCTAGTACAGGGCCTGCGAGACCCGCTCGACTCGCCGCGACCCCCCTGGCAACAGCGGGCCGGAGCGCGGGGCATGGCCGATCCTCACCCACGGACTCCCTGTACGTCGACGAGAAATCCCCTGGTAAGAGCTCCTATCGGTTCGGTTGCTGAGTCGTCGCCAGCAGATGAGGGCAGCGCCGGGGTTGAGGAAGCCTTCATGGATATCGACCCGGCGTTCCCACCCGGACGGCGGACGGCCAGCCGCCGGTACTGGTGGAGCAGGGCGAATGCCTGCTCGACGATCCACCGGCCGACGGTGACCTTGTCACGGCTTCCGCGGCGAGGGATGTAGCCGGTGATCCCTCGTTGCCGGAGTTCGGCGTACACACTGGGATAGTCGTAGCCCTTGTCCCCGATCAGGAGCTTGACCCGGCGGCGCGGTGGTCCGGGCCGGCCACGCAGTGGACGCACCCGATCCAGCAGGCTCGGCAGCATCAGGTGATCGTTGACGTTCGCCGCCGACAACGCGACGGCGAAGGGGAATCCGTTTGCGCAGGTCAGGATGTGATGCTTGGAGCCGGTCTTGGCGCGGTCGACCGGGCTCGGGCCTGTTGCGGCACCGCCTGATTTTTTGGGCCCGCACGTGCAAGCCGCCCATCATCCGATCGAAAACGATCAACCCGATCACGCGGCCCACCTGCCGCAACACCACTCAACAACTCCGATATCGCTCACCGCGCCCAGCAGATGGACACAGCCG
Organism: Nocardia sp. alder85J; assembly: GCF_020176955.2. Lineage (GTDB taxonomy): Bacteria > Actinomycetota > Actinomycetes > Mycobacteriales > Mycobacteriaceae > Nocardia. The sequence continues at coordinate 208,968 of NZ_JAIUCZ020000014.1, read as the reverse complement.
GGTACGTCGAGTGCAAGCAAAAACGGTGACGCCGCCGGGAGAAACTATTCCCCCGGGGCATGATGACACCAACCTCCTGACGCGCCAATGCATCCGGGAGTGGCAAACAGCGCATCGGCCGATCCCACATCGACTACGAGGCGTGAACAGATCGTATTGCGGCGATCAGCAGGATTGCAATCATTCGAAGCCGATTTGGGGCCGATGACGACCCCGCTCCCGCGAACAGCGACAGTGATCACACCACCCGGACACGGATTGCTTCCCATCGGGAGACCACCCGGCGGACAGCGACGTGCAGCAACCCAACCAGGCTGGCAAGAGAAACGGACAACGATGTCACCGGCACTCCGCAATGCATGCTCAAATAGCCGAAGCGCAACTCCGGCACCGCGGAACAGATCACGCTCCCTCCTTTCCGGGTTTCAGACTTTCCTCTACCGGCCGCCGCGCGTCACACAGCGACAGGAATCCGGTGCGAGTGCGGTGCCGGTACCTTCCGCAGAACTCATCGAGTTCCATCGCGCCGGCTGCCGGACCCGGCGCCGCGGGCAACGATCTCCCGCGCTGCCCGCAGTTCCCGATCCGCTTGCAGGCAGTAGCGATCCCAGGGTCTCACCGGCCGCCCGGGGTGTAACAGAACAGGGCAGGTGGAGCCCGGACCAGGGGTTACGCCGACAGAGGGGACTTTCGGGGCAGTCCGGTACCGGTGGCCCAGACCTTGCCCGTTGTCATTGTGCAATTCGAGTTCGCTGTCGTCGTGCAGGACCAGCGTCTTGGCCTTCGAGTTCGTGGTGCCGGACGCCCAGTGCGGCTTGTTGTCCTTGTCGTAGAGCACGGAGTTGCCGTCGGCCTGCAGCACTTGCCCGGACGACACCCTTCTCGCTGGTCTCGGACGTCCACACCATCTGCTTGCCCCGGCCCGGACTGGATTTCGGATCGTTCGGAGGCCAGTCGACGTGAACGAACGGGTTCCGGCCGGGCCGGTGTTGCGGGAGTGGTGTTATTTCAGGTCGTTGATGGATTTTCCGACGTCGGCGAGGGTGGCCGGTTTGCCGTAGTCGCCGTGCAGCTTGTAGGCGATCATGTCGCACCGGAAAGTTCCTGTGTCAGCGCCGAAGTCGGCGGACTTCCATCCTGAGGGTGTGGCCTGCTGGACGTTGAAGCACTTGGGTGCGCGATCGGCGGTCGGTGACTGCTCTACCGGTGCCTGCATGCCTCCGCCGGTCCATGCATGTTCGCCGGTCGCGGCGGTGTAGACGCACTGCCGGGTGAGCTTGTCACCACAGCTGTCGGCGGACTTCACGAACAGCGTCCATGCCACGAAGGCCCTCAGCGCGGGCAATGTGACGACCTTGCCCGGCGCGTATTTCGCGAACAGCTGGTTCACCTGCGCTACCGCCGGCACCCGGTCCTGGGCGTCCAGGGGTGCGGTGCCGCCGAGGTCGAGGTAGTTGTGCTGGGTGGCTACCGAGGTCGCGGCCAGTTTCGGGAAGGCGGGTGTGTAGGCGTTGGAATTGGTGTCGATCCAGTCGAGCTTGTAGTCCATGCCGGTCAGGACGTCCTCGAGTTTCGCGAGGCCGGCGTAGTCGCCGAGGAAGATCAGGCCTTTGACGCCTTTGCTCTTGAGCGCCTGCGCATACGGTGTCCAGTCGGTCACACCCGCGGCCGGGTACAGGTCGCTGTAGACGACCGTCGCGCCCTGCTGGGGCAGCGATTCCTCGTACTGGTCCATGGCGATCTTGGTGATCGGAGTGTCGCCGCTGATCAGCCCGACCGCCCCGGCGGAGCCCGGGTATTGCCCGAGCAGCCACTGGTGGAATCCGGTCGTGCTGTCGTATCCGGGGATGCTCCCGCCACCGACCTGCAGATCCGATCCGGTGTTGGCGACCTGATCGACCTGGGCGGGGAAATCCGGTAACAGGCACGACAGCCGGGCCTTCACTCCCAGGCCGTCCAGCGCCGCACTGCCACCGACCAGCGCGAAGTCGTCGCGGCAGGCGTCCACCATCCGCTGCTGGACCTGCATCAGCGCCGCATCGTGGATGTCGGGCACCAGCTTCCGGCCACCGACGCCGCCGTGGTCGTTGCACCAGGAGGTGAACACGTGCGCTGCGTCGACGAGTTCGGAGTTCTTGGTGAACCCGACATCGGTGAACACGCCGAGTTTGACGGCCGCGGTGGTGACGCCTTGCGCGGGTGCGGTCGTGGCGGTCCCGCCGTGACACAGGTTGGTCAGGTCGCCGAAGTCACCGGCGGACGCTGCCGCCGCAGATGCCGTGGACGGGCCTTCGTCGTTCTCGCCGCCGCGGCTGCACCCGGCCGCCGTGGCGACGACGACGGTGACGGCGGCAACTACGAGAAGCAGGTGACGTTTCATGCTGCACTCCTTCCGGCCGGCGGCGATGCCGACCTGGGAAAACCACCTGCCGACCCGGTCGGCACAAGCGGACCGGGCGGGATGTGATCCGGCGGGATCATGCCGCCAGAATTTCCACCAATGGAATATATACCGATGGATGATTAGGCGGCAAGGACGTTGTGCCCACCCCCTGTTGCCGCGGTCGTCAGCGGCCGGTCCCGGTCCGGCCGCCCCCGTGCTCGGGCGGCGATGGGCGCGCCAGCGCGCACCGCGGCGGCCGGGCTATCGAGCGTCCGGACCGGCGCCGGCGCCGAACGCTGTTCGCAGGCTGGCGCATTGGCTGGCGAAGAAGCTGGTGGACACCGAGGCGGTCGGCTCGGCGAGGTCGAAGCCATGGAAGGCGCCGGGAACGACCTCGGTGTGACACGGCACGCCCGCCGCGCGCAGCCGCTGGGCGTAGGCGAGGTTCTCGTCGTGGAACAGGTCGTAGGTCCCGACGCCGATCCAGGCGGGTGCGACATCGGCCAGATCGGCTCGCCGGGCGGGAACGGCCAGATCGGGATCTGCCGCGCCGAGATAGGACGCCCATCCCCACTGGTTGCTCTTGGAATTCCAGATCCGATAGTGCTCGGCGACATCGGGATCGGCCTGTGCCCGATCATCGAGCATCGAGTAGGCGAGCACTTGCAGGACCAGGGCGAGCTGGCCGCGATCGCGGGCCAGCAGGGCCAGTGCCGCGGCCAGCCCTCCGCCGGCGCTGCTGCCGCCGATCGCCACCCTGGCCGGGTCCACCTCCCGGTGATCGGCCAGCCACGCCAGCCCCCGTGCACAGTCGTCCAGCGGTGCGGGGAACGGGTGCTCGGGAGCGAGCCGGTAGTCGACGGCCGCCACGACGATGCCGAGCTCGGACGCGAACCGCCGGCACAGGCTGTCGTCCTGCTGCGCCCGGCCCATAACGTATCCGCCACCGTGAATCCACAGCAGCGCGGGTGAGGGAGTCGCAGAGGCTGGGGGGCGGTGTACCCGGACGCGCACGCCACCGCCGAGATCGACTACCTCCACACCCCGGGGGGACCGCCACCCGTTCAGTGCCTGCAGTCCGCGCAGCAGCGGCAGTCTGGCGGGTGTGACCAGCTGCCGCGGCAGCATCCGCGCCCTCCGGCGCAGCTCGGGGTGAAATCCCTCGTAGGATAGGGTCTCGCTCATTGTCGATCAACCATTCCGATCACCTTCGATGTCCACGTCCGGTCGTCTCGGCGCCGATCCCGGCGGCGACGTGAAGGCGCGCCTTCACCCGAGAGCAGCCTCCTGCTCGCCGGATGCGGCGGCCTTCCCCGAAAACTACCACTGGACTATATTCCGGCGGTAGTAATTTCTGGGGTGGCCGGTGACATCCGAGGTTCGGCCCTCCCGGGACCTGCCGTGCACGGTGTGGTGCCGAGGCGGAGTGCCGATGATCGAAAGAAGCGGGATGAGTGAGAATGCTGTCCGGGCGGAGTTGGCCCGCCTGCACGCGGTGCTGATCGATTCCGGTCTGGTTGCCTGGACCAGCGGCAACATCTCGGCGCGGGTGGCCGGTGACCGGTTCCTGATCAAGCCCAGTGGCGTGCCGTACGACCGCTTGACCTCGGAATCCATGGTGTTGTGTGACCTGGACGGGCATCCGGTCGCCGGCGACACCCTGAAGCCGTCCAGCGACGTGTTCGCGCACGCCTACATCTACCGCCACCGCGCCGATGTCGGCGCGGTGGCGCACACTCATTCCACCTACGCCACCGCATGGGCCGCGCGCGGCGAGCCGATCCCCTGTGTGCTGACGGCGATGGCCGACGAGTTCGGTGGTGAGATCCCGGTGGGACCGTTCGCCCTGATCGGCGGCGACGACATCGGCCGGGCTGTGGTCCGCACGCTAGCGGCCACCGCAGCCCCGCGGTGCTGCTGCGCAATCACGGCGTGTTCACGATCGGGGCCGGCGCGCGCGACGCAGTGAAAGCGGCGGTGATGTGCGAGGACGTCGCCCGTACCGTGCATCTGTCCCGGCAGCTCGGTGAGCCGGTACTGTTGCCGGCCGCCGATGTCGAGCATCTGTACGACCGCTACCACAACGCCTACGGCCAGTGACCGAGGAGAACGATATGCCGACGACCGACCGGGAACCGGTGCGGGAGGTCTGGTTCGCGACCGGCAGCCAGGGCCTGTACGGACCCGAGGTCCTGCAGCAGGTGGGGGAGCAGTCCCTGCAGATCGCCGATCGGCTGACCGGTGTGCTGCCGCTGACCGCGCGCTGGCTGCCGGTGCTGACCAGCGCTGCGGCGATCCGCCGAATCTGCTTGGACGCCAACGCCGATGACACCTGTCTCGGGGTGATCGCCTGGATGCACACCTTCTCCCCGGCGAAGATGTGGATCACCGGTCTCGACGCCCTGGACAAGCCCCTGCTGCACCTGCACACCCAGTTCAACGTCGAATTGCCCTGGACGACCATCGATATGGACTTCATGAACCTCAACCAGGCCGCCCACGGCGACCGGGAGTTCGGGTTCGTCGCCACCCGGCTGGGGGTCTCCCGCACGATCGTCGCCGGCCACGTGAGCGATCCGGCCGTCACCGACCGGGTAGTCGGGTGGGCACGGGCCGCGGCCGGGCGGGCCGATCTGCGCGCGCTGCGGCTGGCCCGGTTCGGGGACAACATGCGCGACGTCGCGGTCACCGAGGGCGACAAGGTCGAGGCGCAGCGGCGATTCGGTGTCAGCGTCAACACCTACGGCGTCAACGACCTGGTCGCCGTGGTCGACGAGATCGCCGACGCCGAGATCACCACATTGGTCACCGAATACCAGGACCGCTACGACGTCGCCGCGGACCTGCGCACCGGCGGGGACCGGCACGACTCGCTGCGGTACGGCGCGCGTCTCGAGCTCGGGCTGCGCACCTTCCTCACCGAGGGTGGGTTCGGGGCGTTCACCACGAATTTCGAGGATCTCGGCGGACTCCGCCAGCTACCCGGGCTGGCGGTGCAGCGCCTGATGGCCGACGGCTACGGATTCGGTGGCGAGGGCGACTGGAAGACCGCCGCCCTGCTGCGCGCCCTGAAGACGATGGGGGCGGGCCTGCCGGGCGGGACCTCGTTCATGGAGGACTACACCTACCATCTCGCGCCGGGCCACGAGCTGATCCTCGGTGCGCACATGCTCGAGGTCTGCCCGTCGATCACCGCGAACCGGCCGTCCCTCGAGATCCACCCGCTGTCGATCGGCGCCCGCGAGGACCCCGTCCGGCTGGTGTTCGACGCCGAACCCGGTCCGGCCCTCGTCGCCGGCCTGATCGACCTCGGTGAGCGATTCCGCTTGGTCGCCAACGAGATCGACGTCGTGGACCCGCCGGCTCCGCTGCCGCAGCTGCCGGTGGCCCGCGCCGTGTGGCGGCCGCGACCGGATCTGCGAACCTCCGCGGAGGCGTGGCTGGCCGCCGGCGGCCCGCACCACACCGTGCTCACCCGCGCGGTCGGGATCGAGACGCTCACCGACTTCGCGGAGATGACCGGAGTCGAACTGCTGGCCATCGACGCCGACACCACCGGTCGCCGGTTCATCCGGGAGATCCGCTGGAACCAAGCGTATTACCGCCTGGCACAAGGCTTCTGAGGAGGACGCGGTGGAAACCGGCTACTGCACCATCGGCGTCGACTTCGGCACCCTGTCCGGCCGGGCGGTGGTGGTCCGCGTCGCCGACGGCACCGAAATCGCCTCCGCCACACACGAATACCGCCACGGCGTGCTCGAACGGGCGCTGCCCGACGGCACACCGCTCGGGGACGGCTGGGCGCTGCAGGCGCCGGGTGACTGGATCGATGTCCTCCGTACCGCGGTGCCCGCGGCGCTGGCCGCCGCGGGCGTGCCCGCCGCCCGGATCGTCGGCATCGGCGCGATTTCACCTCCTGCACGATCCTGCCCGCCACCGCCGACGGCACCCCGCTGGCGGATCTGCTGCCCGGCCGGCCGCGCGCCTGGCCGAAGTTGTGGAAACACCATGCGGCACAACGGCAAGCCGATCGGATCACCGAACTGGCCGCCGCGCGGGGCGAGAAGTGGCTGTCCCGCTACGGCGGCCGGATCTCCGCGGAATGGGCGGTCGCCAAGGCGCTGCAGATCCTCGAGGAGGATCCCGAGCTCTACGCGGCCGCCGACCGGTGGATCGAGGCCGCCGACTGGATCGTCTGGCAGTTGACCGGCGTCGAGACCCGCAACGTCGCCACCGCCGGATACTAGGCGATCCGGCAGGACGGCGACTACCCGTCCCGGGACTATCTCGCCGCCCTGCATCCCGGATTCGCCGGTCTCACCGGCAAACTCGGCCCGCAGGTGTCCGCGCTCGGCAGCCGCGCCGGATCGCTGACCGCGCGCGCCGCCGCCTGGACCGGACTGCGCGCGGGTACCGCGGTCGCCGTCGGCAATATCGACGCCCACGTCACCGCGGCCGCCGCCGACGCCGTGGCGCCGGGCCGGATGGTCGCGATCATGGGCACCTCCACCTGTCACATCATGCCCTCGGATCGGCTCGCCGACGTCCTCGGCATGTGCGGGGTGGTCGCCGACGGCATCGTCGCGGGCCTGTGGGGATACGAAGCGGGCCAGTCGGGTGTCGGTGACATCTTCGCCTGGTTCACCGAGAACTGCGTGCCCGCCGTCGATCACGCCGCCGCGGCGGAGCGCGGGCTCGGCATCCACGAGTACCTGACCGAGCGCGCCGCCGCACAACCGGTGGGTGCGCACGGGCTGATCGCGCTGGACTGGAACAACGGCAACCGCTCGATCCTCGTTGACCACGACCTGTCCGGGCTGCTGATCGGCCAGACGCTGGCCACCCGGCCCGAGGACATCTACCGCGCGCTGATCGAGGCCACCGCCTTCGGAGCCCGGCTGATCGTCGAAACCTTCGATGCCGCAGGCGTTCCCGTCGAGGAGTTCATCGTCGCCGGGGGACTGACCCGCAACACCTTCCTGATGCGGACCTACGCCGACATCCTCGGCCGGCCCCTGTCGGTCATCGCCTCCGGACAGGGACCGGCGCTCGGCGCCGCCATCCACGCCGCCGTCGCGGCCGGGCACCACCCCGACATTCCCACCGCCGCCGCGGCCATGGGCCGCCGTCACCGGGACGCATACCGGCCCGACCCCGCGCGCGCCCGCGCCTACGACGACCTCTACCGGCTCTATCGCGAGCTGCACGACCGCTTCGCCGACGGCCGGTTGATGCACCGGCTGCACGACATGCGCACCACGACCGCACCCACGACCCCGTGAGCGCCCACCACCTCCTGCGCCGGTATCTGCCACGACCCCCGAGGTGCCAGCGACGCCTCGCCTCGCCGGGCGGTCCCGTCATCCCCGGCCGAGGGAATCCACCGTCGTACGCAGCGCCGCACGCAGCCGATCGGTGTCGGGCAGCGGCGAACCGACCGCCTCCTGCATGCCGATACCCGCCGACAGCGCGAACAGCAGCCAGACAGCGGTGTCGGGATCGGAAACGCCGGTGATGGCATCGCGAATCCAGGCGTGCCGCTCGCGGTAGATGTCCTCCAGGCCCGCGGCGATATCCGGATCGTGCCGGGCGGCCGCGGCGGCGTCGACGTCCAGCAGCCGGATGTCGCGGCCCGCGCTGTCGTACATCAGCTCCAGCCCGCGCTCCGGATCGGCCAGCGTCGCAACGAAGTCCGGCTCCTGTTCCCGCTCGCTGTGCTTCCAGCGGATCACCTCGACGAGCAGCTGTCCCTTGGACCGGAAATGCCCGTAGAGGGCTCCCTTGGTGAGGTCGGCCGCGGTCGCGATGTCGTTCATCGACACCGCGCTGTAGCCGCGTTCGATGAACTGCCGGGCGGCCAGATCCAGCAAACGCCGTCGGGTTCCGGCCGCCTTCGGAGTCCGGGGTGGCGGCGGCGGAACGAACCTGTGGCGTGCGGCACCCGGGGCGGTCGACGCGCTCATCGTTGCTCCTCACTTGATGATCGGCCGATCGGGTCACGACCTCCATAAAAGCTACCATCAGACTATATTTTCCGGCTTTCCGCCTGCGGGGTTCTATACCATCGGCATAATAAACCACTGGTAGAAATATTGGACGGCCGCGGCCGGGTCACTGCCTGCGTCCCCGTCCCGATACAGAAGCGAGGCAAGGTGTTCCGCACCTGTTTCAACGACGAATGGCAGGTCAGGCAGAAGCCCAACCCGTTCGCCGAGTTGTCCGGGCAGGCCGTGCCGTTCCGATCGGTGACGGTTCCGCACGATGCGGTCGTCGAGTCGGGCCGGGAGCGGCCGGGCGACGACAGCGGAGAGGGCGGGAGCGTCGCCTACTACCCCAGCGGGGTGTTCGAGTATCGGAAAACCTTCGCGGTCCCGGAGGAAGACCGGGGTAAAACGGTGATCGTCGAGTTCGACGGCGCGTACCGGGACGCGATGGTCTATGTCAACAGCGCGTACGCCGGCCAGCGGCCCTACGGGTACTCGCAGTTCCGGATCGATGCCACCGCATTCCTGAAGTACGGCGGCGACAACGACATTCGCGTGGAGACGCGCAATCATCGCGACTCCCGGTGGTACAGCGGGGGCGGGATCTACCGCGACACCTGGCTGCTTGTCGGTGGGCCGGTCCGGATCCCGCCGCACGGTGTGCGGGTCGCCACACCCGATATCGACGCCGAACGGGCGGTCGTCGAGGTCGCCGTCGCCGTGACCAACGACTCCGAGTTCCTGCGCACGGTCGTGGCCTGCGTGGAGATCCGCGACCGGGCCGGGGCGCGGGTCGCCATCGGCAGTGCGCCGATCAGCCTGGGGCCCCGCGAAACGGCAACGCTGCGTCAGCGGCTGTACGTGCGTACGCCGCTGCTGTGGAGCGCCGACAGTCCCGAGCTGTACGAATGCGTCGTCGCACTGTCCGACGGTGATGTCGAGATCGACCGGGACGCAGCGATGTTCGGCATCCGGTCGCTGCGATTGGATCCGGCGCACGGGTTGTGGATCAACGGCACGACGGTCGAGCTGCGCGGAGCCTGCATTCACCACGACAACGGGCCCCTCGGCGCGGCGACCTACGCCGGGGCCGAGCAACGCCGGGTCGAAATCCTCAAAGCGGCCGGATTCAACGCCATCCGCATGTCGCACCATCCGATGAGCACCGCAATGCTCGACGCCTGTGACCGGCTCGGCATGCTGGTTCTCGACGAGGCGTTCGACACGTGGGCCACCGCGAAGAGCCCCTTCGACTACAGCCTGCACTTCGCACAATGGTGGGAACGCGATCTGGAAGCGTTGGTGGACAGAGACTTCAATCATCCCAGCGTCGTCATGTATTCGATCGGCAACGAGATCCCCGAGGTCGGGAATCCGGCGGGCGCGGCGTGGGCTCGCCGCCTGGCCGAGAAGGTCCGCGGCTGGACGGCACCCGCTTCGTTACCAATGCGGTCAACAACATGCTCGCGGTGCTCGACGAGCTGAAGAAGTCGGGGGGACAGTCGATTTCGGAGAACGCCGGCGTCAATACGGTGATGGCGGATCTGGGCGACGCGATGAACGCCGTCGCCGCCTCGGAGTTGGCCACCGTCTGCACGGTGGAAGCGTACTCGGTGCTCGACGTGGCGGGCATGAACTACGCCGAGAGCCGCTACGAGCTGGACGCGGAGCTGTTCCCGGGGCGAATCATCCTGGGCGCCGAGACCTTCCCCACCCACATCGACGGCAACTGGGATCTGGTCCGGCGGCTTCCGTGAGGTCATCGGCGATTTCACCTGGACGGGCTGGGACTACTAACATGCTATGCGCGAAGTTTGTCACTATCAGCGAGGTGCAGGCCGACTGCGGCTACACCGGCCGTCTCGTGACATGGGCGAAACATGTCGCGGTAGCCATGCTGGCTATCTTCTGCACGAAGACTTCCGTCACGACCGGCAGTGTCGTGATGGTTATCGGGGCCACCACCATCGATAGCGCCGATGCTGTCGCGCTACCCGGTCCGGGCCACAGATGTGCTGTTCGGGGCCGATCTCTTCGTGTGTGTCCCGGGACTACGGGTGCGATCGGCCGAGTTTACGCGACGATGAATCCGGCGGTGCTGGGCTGGCGGCCGTGTCGCATGAACACGGCGATCATGAGGGCGACGGCGACCAGGGCGGTCATGAACCAGAAGGTCAGCGAGTAGCCGCGGTCGCCGAACACCTGTGGAATGGGTTGGTCGATGGTGCGTCCCATGACCTCGATGTGCGCGGTGATGGGGTGGGCAGACTGGAACGCGGCCAGGATCGAGGTGCCGATGGCCGAGCCGAGACCCATGGTGACGCCGAGCATGCCGGATCCGATGCCCTGCTGGTCCTCGGGCAGGGCATCGACGATGAGCACCGACCCCGCGGTATAGAAGAACGCGAAGCCGATACCGAATATCCCGGCCAGTACAGCGAATGCCTGCCAGGAGTAGTGGGTCATCGCGACCGCGGAGCAGGCGGCGACGCCGCCGGTGATCACGCACGCGACGATCGCGAGGATCCGGGCGCCGACACGGCGGGCGAGAATGCCACCGATTACACCGAAGACGAGGCCGGCGATACCGGTCATGATCGTGATGTGCAGGGCGAAGCCCAGCAGCCCGAACCCGTTGCCGTAGTGATAGCCGGGATTGAGGGTGACGTGGACCACCGACGCCGGCAGGGGGACTCCCGCGGTCTGGTGCGCCTGCTCGATGACGCTCTGAACGACGGTCTGTTTCAGCGCGTTCTGATCGGGGGTCTGAGTCATGTAGCCGGTGGCGGTGGGATTGACCGCGAGAACCGCGACACCGAAGAGCATCAGCAGCAGGGTGAGGCCGACCTTCGGGCTGCGCAGCAGCTTCATGTCCATGATCGGTGCGCTGGAACGGGATTCGATCAGCGGGAACGCCGCGATCAGCACCAGTCCGGCGATCAACCACCCCAGCGTCGGTACCCGGCCCCAGCCCCAGTCCTGTCCCTTGTCGGCGTAGATCAGCACCAGCAGGGTGCCCGCCGACAGGGAGAGGATGCCGTAGGGCTGGATGCGCTGGCGGACACGGAGTTTCGACTCCGGCACGACGAGCGCGAACACGATCATCGACACCACGGCGTAGGCGGCGAGGAACCAGAACATGGCCCGCCACTCGAAGTTGTCGACCAGCAGACCGGCGACGACCGGGCCGATCAGCGAGGAGAAACCGACCCCGCCGGCGACCACACCCAGTGCCAGCGGAATGTGCTTGCGGGGCAACAGGTCCCGGACCAAACCATAGGAGATGATCATCATCACGACCGTGAACGCCTGCAGGCCGCGCCCGAGCAGGAACAGCCACCAGTCACTGGTGACCGCGTCCAGCAGGCACCCCACCAGGAAGAATAAGCCGCACAGCAGGAAGACCCGTTTCTTGCCCCAGATATCACTGAGTTTCCCCAGGATCGGCGTGGTGGCGGCGCCGACGATCCCGGAGACGATCACCGCCCAGTTGATGTCGGCGCCGACGTGGGAGAACGTTGTGGTGATCTTCTGCAGGGAGGCGCCGACCATGGTCAGCTGGAATGCGGTCACCTCCGAGAGCAGCACCATCGCCACGACGATGGCGAGGATCCGCCCGCGAGAGGTGTCGTCGGGAAGACGCCCGGTGTCGAGTTCTTCGGTCTGTCGCGAATCGGAGGTTATGGGTACAGCGGTCATCGGGGCTCCTGGGCAAACGGGTGCCGATCATCGGCAGGTCGAGATGCACGACCGCATCACCTGCCGGAGAAAAGGGTGACTTCGGGACAATTACTGCGACAGCACGTGGTGCTCGACGTTGTGCGAATCGCCTGCGCTGTGTTTCTCAGGCCGCCATCGGCCGGATGGCGGCAGCTGAGCTCATACCGTGGGGCGCGAAGTGCGCGGAAGTGGCGGTTCCGAGCGGTCATGGATGCCGATCCCGGAGGCCCTCGGCTCGCCGGATAGGTCGGACATGGCGCTCCTCGACGTCGCATTCCCGGACTCCGGGACGTTTTAGGTGACCGCGACGGGCGCCAGCCGGTCTGTGCCCGACTGTGTCGCCTGTCACGATGAAAGTGAACACCCACTCTCATGTGAAATCAATGGGATGTCCGAATTCCTCCGGCACCGGTGCCACTAGCCAGTGTTTTGAAAGTGGTTCGGGTTGAGGGGCGGCGCCCCTCAACCCGAAGGTCGGAAGGTGTTGCCGGCGTTGGCGTGTCGATGACCTGATGCGAGCGAGGTCTCCGGTAGAAGGTTCAGCGACCAAGCAAAACCAGCACTACCGGAGACCTCGTGACCAGCGTATCGGTGACGAGGCGAGCAGACCTGACCGACGCCCAGTGGGCTCGGCTGGAACCGCTGCTGCCTCGTGGCAAGAAGGCGGGCCGCCCGCCGAAATGGACGAAACGACAGCTCATCGACGGGATCAGATGGCGCACCCGATGCGGGACACCGTGGCGCGACGTGCCCGAATGCTACGGGCACTGGCAGACGGTGTACGGGTTATTCCGGCGCTGGCAGCGCGCGGGAGTGTGGGCGCTGATCTGGACGATGTTGCAGGCCTTCGCCGATGCGGGCGGCCGGATCGTGTGGCAGGTGAGTGTGGATTCCACTATCGCCCGGGCTCATCGGCACGCCGGCGGAGCCCGCCGCGAGGGCCACACCCAGGTCGAGTCGCCCGGCGGAGTCGATACCGAGCCAGCCGACCACGCGCTCGGGCGTTCCCGTGGCGGCTGGACCACCAAGACACACCTGGCCACCGAGCAGGGCCGCAAGGTCCTCTCGATCGTGATCACCGCCGGTCAGCGGGGCGACAGCCCGCAGTTCACGGCCGTGCTCGACGGTATCTCGGTGCCGCGGCCCGGGAAAGGACGACCGCGTACCCGGCCGGAGCGAGTACGTGCCGACAAGGCCTACAGCTCAGCCGCCAATCGTGCGTGCCTGCGCGGACGCGGGATCAAGGCCACCATCCCGATCAAGGTAGACCAGGCCGCCCACCGCAAGAAGAAAGGCTCCGCCGGTGGACGACCACCAGCGTTCGACGCCGAGGATTACAAGCAACGTCATGCCGTGGAGTGCGGTATCGGTCAGTTGAAGGAAAACCGTGCCATGGCAACCAGATACGACAAACTCGCCGTCCGCTACCAGGCCACCGTCCACATCACAGCCATCAACCAATGGCTCCACCACGGGTGAGGGCGGGTACCTGCCCGCCCTCACCCACTTTCAAAACACTGGCTAACTGCATGCCTCACGGACCGGGCGCCCGCCCGGCCCTCGATACCGGTTCAGCCACCGAGCAGCGATCGGATCGAGTCCCTGGGGTGGAACTCTCGATTCTCGCGGCGGGGTCGGCGAGGCACGGCCCGATGTGGTGGTGGACCGCGCGCAGTAGCATGCGCTGGCCGTCGGTGAGTTCGACGTCGACCGTGTGGCCGCCGGTATCGCTGCGGTACAGGGTGTTTCGCATCACTGGTGAGCTTTCCTGGGAGAAGCCGGGGCCAGATGCGGGTGAGCTGGGGCTGGTGGCCGGTCACCACAGCGCCATTTGTGTTGCAGCGCTGGGTGTTCGGGGTGGAGTCGAGGTCTGGTCCTTGAGGGCGTCCGGATCGATCGGTGCGTTGGTGGCGACGGCTGCGGAGGTGTCTTCGGGTTGTCGGGCAGGGCAGCTTCGGCGGCGGTTCGTTCGGCGAGGTAGCGGCGGGAGCACGGGCGGTCCTGTCGGCACACCACGGTGTAGTGGCCCAGCTCGCTGCCGTGGCTGCCGTGGCTGCCGTGGTCGCGACGTTTCTCCAGGTAGGGCACTCCCATGGAGCTGTAGTCACGAGTGCCCTTGCGGCCGCGCCAGAGGCACCGGTAAGAGATGGCGCGCCGGCTATTTATCCCGTCCGGTGCGCAGACTGTCAGCGACACAGACACGCCATCATCGGGCCTGGCTGTGGAGAGCTGGTATTGGGGCCGAGCCCGGAACTGGACAGATCCGGAGAGGGAGCCGGATGTGACGGCGCCCGAACGGAACGCCGAGAGCCGGGCGGCGTCCCCGTCGCGCACCGGGTAGTTCTGGTCCCGCAGCGTGACGACGTTCAGAATGAGCCCAGTGCGTCCGGCTGGTTCTCCATACCGTCGAGATAACCGCGGGTGATCTCGCCCTTGCGGTCGTGGAAGATCGCGCGACTCAGATCGTGGTGGCCTTCCTGCAAATTCGACTGCGCCTTGGCCTCGCGCCCATGTTATCCTTTGCTGGCTGTCGTTGCTGCTGGTCCGTATCGCCGAAACCCGCGCCGCCACCACCTGGCCGGTCATCCGCCGCGAACTCGACCGCCTGCACGTGGCACCTTCACCGGCCCGGCCGGCACCTTCCGCCGCCTCACAGAGGTGTCCAAGCCCCAACACGACCTGCTGACCCGCCTCGGCGCCCCCACGCCCAAGCAGATCATCGAACTTGCTCCAACCCCCTGACCAGCACCGATAACCGTGCTTAGAGACACGCTCTCCAGGCACATATCCTCCATGTCCTCACAGCTCAGGCCATAAATCGCGACTCCAGCCACGTTGAATTCTGCGGAAACCCGGTCGGTGGGCTCGTCGACTGCCTCACATCACCTTCGCTCCATGCAGACGCCTGGAACGACACAGCCGGCCGCGTTCCACATCCGGCCCGGACCCGGTCGGCGGTGGGGAATCCGAACCGGTTCGCTACAGGCGGCGGTGCCCCCGCGCCTGACAAGCACGATCCGCCGCCGACCGGCTCCTCGACATCCGCCGACCACCCCCACATCCGCGACCCGCTGCCGGGGCGGGGCCACAGACCCCTGGCGAGCCGACCGCAACAGGCGGCAGGAGCCTCACCAGTCGACCCCGCCACGCTATGGCCGACGATCATCTGGCCGACCCACCGGTGACATCTATGCAGGCCGGAACCTCCGGCACACCGGCCGTCGGCAGGTCCAGCTACTGCTCGCTGCTGCTGTCGGCAACCACGTGAATCATTGCGCGGGCTACCGGTTGAGCCGACCGACCGCGATCGCGCCCATGAGATTGACCACGATGCACAACACCACTGAGAACCAGAGCATGCCTGCGACCACCTGCCTCTAGAAAGGAACTATCACAGCGTCGGCCGCGCCGGTCCCGCCACCTGTTCCCGACGCGAGACACCGGAGGCCGTGCCGGCGAACCGACTGTGTCGCCCGTCAGGATAGAAGTGAACACCCACTCTCAATCGAAATCAATGGCTTGTACGGATTCCTCCAGCGGAGATGCCGCCGGCGGGCAGTCGCTTCGATCATCCGGCCATACCCTTGGGCGGATCGTGCTGCAGTTCCCGTGCTGCACGGCGGTGCTCGGCGCGGATGACACCGCGCCGGGCACCGCTGTTGTTGGTCTGCTAGCAGGCGGAGTTCAGCTTGCCGATGGCACCGTAGACCGAGGAGGCGGCCTCCGGCCTGGTGGCGTTCTCGAGCGCACTGGCCAGATTCTCGATGTCGGCCTGTGCTTCCGGCGAGCTGACCTGGCCTTCCTGGCCACGCAATTGGGCGACGTAGGCCGCCATGCTGGCAGCGGCCTGATCCGGCGGTTGCGACTGCACAGCGCGAGTGTGCCGACGGTCGAGCTGCTGATCTGCTTCAGGACGGCGCAGTCGCCGGCCGGAATGTCGGTGCGCACCAGCGGTGCGGCCGCCGCGATGGTCCACCCTGCACCGACCGCGGTCGCGGCGGCGAACAGGACGGTGATGACAACGGGACGAATCTTCATTGACGGCTCCCATCCGGAGGTCAGCATCGGCCGCCTCCACCTGGAATCGAGGCCGACCGCACTCAACATTGGCGAACGCCTCACCACGGCCGGCAACAACGCAGCCTCTGCCGAAGAACGGAGCGAGGATTCCGCTGGCTCACCCACCACGGCGTCATCGTGATCCCGAAATCGGTATGCCCCGAACACATCCCACGGTGTGTCGGCATCTTCTCCCTCACTCACGTCGATGAGGAAATGACATAGGCCACCGCTCTGGGTAGCGTCGCGTGCACTATTCTCCGGCTGCCGCGATCCCATTGCGCTGCGATGCTCGGACCGGAGTGTCCGTACTCGTCTCCTCGACGAAAGTGTCCTTGACCCGGTTCGTCGGCGCCCGCACGTACGGCGTCGACCAACTACGCGCTGACCTCGACCGCCTTCCTGCTCGCGGGAACGATTGTTCAATCCCGATCCCGAGTAGACACTGCGGGACCAACCTTCGCACCGACGAACGGGGGCGCGTCGCCATGTGGTGACGTGCCCGCTGTCACTCGATACCGGCCATCTGCTAACCGTGCATGCACTTTTCGACGAGGACGAGTGCTCGATGGAACAGGCC
The DNA here is from genome assembly GCF_020176955.2 of Nocardia sp. alder85J. Taxonomy (GTDB): domain Bacteria; phylum Actinomycetota; class Actinomycetes; order Mycobacteriales; family Mycobacteriaceae; genus Nocardia. The sequence goes on along the minus strand of NZ_JAIUCZ020000014.1, from coordinate 192,242 downwards.
ACAAAGAACTCGGCAGGCGGTCCGACAAGGCCGCCGAGCGCACGAGCCCGTTCGATCAGGACAAGTGTCCTTCGGTTACCACTTGTTCCAGTGCAGGACTTGGTCGCAGCTGATGTGTTGGGTGTCGCTGCCCGGCGGCAACCGCAACGACATGACTCGATCGATGCCCTCGATCGAGGCGATCCCAACCGTCCACGGACGGCGCGGGCGGCCTCGCCGGTGCCCGGCCACCCTCTCCGCCGACCACGGCTACGACCACCGAAAGTATCGTAAACTGTTGTGCGGCACAGGAATCACCCGTTCATAGCCCGCCGTGGCGTCGAGCGCCGCTACGGGCGCGAGGTGTATCGCTGGGCCGAGCGGACGCCTGTCCCGGAACTGCTGCACCGCGCACGGGCGCGTCGATCGCACTGCCGCTACGGAAGCATCGCCTCGGTGTAGTGGTCGAGCGTTTCGTGTACCTTGTCGCTACTGAGGGAGGCGACCTGGCGGGGTGCAGGGCGTCCCCGGATCACATCTAGCATCGGCGGGCAATGCGTGTCGTCGGTGAGGACCCGTTCGGTGCCGACAACCGTGTGAGTACGCAGCGAGTAGATGGTGAATTGGAACCATTCCGGGATCATCCTGATCGGGGTATCGGCGATCGTCCTGTCAGAGTATTGACACTCCGGACCGAGAACGTCCGTCGCCGGTCCTTCGTCGGTCTGGCAGGCCACGAGTTGCACCATCCCGGGGTCGGTGTTCCGTGAAGGATGTGCGCCCGCGCCGGTCGGAGCACTGCCATAGTTGTCCAGGTCGAGGACACTGGGTGTAGTGCGATCGGTCACCACCACCGCCATGGGGTGTGGTGGCGGGCCGGTATAAGCCGGTGCGGCCGAGTACGCCTGCCCGTGACCCTGACACACCCCGGCCAACTGATCGAACTCGGTGGGGAGTTGACTCACGGTCACCAGCTTCGGCGGCGAATCACTACACGCCACCAGCGTGCCCATGCACACCGCGGTGCCGGCCAAGCGGCGTGCCCATGCCCGGATGCCGTACCTCATGCTGTCACAACCTTCATCCGCCAGGCCCGCCACCCAGTGTGACCGAATCCGGAACACGGCGAAAGGGCGAGATGCCGACAGGAGGCTCAGGGCAGCGTCTCCTAATCGGTTTCGTCGGTGGCAGCCCCGCACCCGACGACGATGCGCTCCCCAACACTCAGTGGGAGCATTCACCGCGCTGCGGCCATTGGCTACTCGATCGCCGCGGCGCACCTCAACGACGGCACCGAGGCGGCGGACCCGGCATACGGCCACGGCACCGCCGGAGCCTGGAAAGACTCGCTGTCCGCAGGCAGCGGTCACCTCGTGTTCGAATCCTGGCCCCACGGCGTGGTGCACCGGATCTCACACGGCCTGAAGTGGGTGATCATCGGCACAACCGACCGCGATGTGACCGCCGTCGACCTCGACTCTGATCCGATCGGCATTGTCCGGGCAGGTGATCACGTTCGAACCCTGCGGGTGGTACGCCGCCTTCCGGCAGGACGTCTCCGTCCTCGCAGTGCGGCAGCGGACAGTCGAGTGGCTGCGTCCGGGCGAGTCGGTTGGAGTATTACAACGCCCCGATCGCCGGCCATCCGCAGCGTCAGGGATTCCTGCGCGACGTGGGCGAATCGGTCGCGGAGCTTCGCGGCGCGATCGCCGTGCAGGAGCTCACGGGCGCCGACCGTGACCGATTCGATGCCGCGGAACTGGCGTCACTGCACCTGCTGCGGGACTGTGTGCGTGGTGTCGAATCGGTGCGGCTGTCGGTACCGCACACGGTTGCGCGGGAACGGCTGCGCCTCACCGCGTCGCGCATACTGCTGGAGCCGCTGGCAGGCCACCCGACCTTCTGGGAGTTGCACGACGGGGGAAGCCCGTATCCTGCGGAGCGGACGGGCATGTCTATGCCCTCTGCTGGACAGTCGAAATCGGTTGCGGCTCAGTCGAAGGCAATCGCTGTCGCGTGTTGCGGCGCAGCTGCACGCCAGCTGCGTGCGCGGCCGTGACCATTGGGTTGCGTTTTGTCTTCTCATGGTCGGGTGACGTCGCGGCGTGCCGGGCAGGTTTTCCGGGCGTGCGGTGGACAGTGCTTGCGGTTCGGTGCATCCTCCGATCGTGGGCAGGCGGATTTGGTGGGGCGCGCTGGCGTCGGGATTCGTGGTTGTGGTGGTGTGTCAGATCGTGCTGGGTGTGGTCGGTGGTTGGGCCCGGACCGCTCACCCGACCGGGGCCTATGTCAGCGGCTGTCTGGCCGACGACGGGTATCGGTGCGACTACCACTGGACGGTCGATGGCGATGTGTTCGCGGGTCGGCTACCGGGCGGGCCTTGGCCGGACGGGCATGTGGTGCGGATATGGGTCGATCCGCACGACCCGACCCACCTCGAGAGGGACAAGGACGTGGTCACGCCGGTGGTGTGGCTGGTGGTGTTCGGATCGGGTCTGCTGGTGTGTGTGTTCGTCCTGACCGGGCGCAGCGTGTGGTTTTCCGTTGGCCGGATCCGGCGTGGCATCGCCTTGGCCACCGCGGGCGGCGTGGTCGCGGCCGCTGCCCTCCCGTCGGTGGCGGTCGTCGTCCAGTCCTCGCGCAGGCCACCGGTCGCTGTCACGATCCCGGCTGCACCGGCACCGGACAGCGCGGTTCTTCAGCAGGTCGTGCCACCGGATCCCACCCGTGGCAACGATATTGAAGTGGTGTGTGCCGCGGCGTTGCCCGCGCCGCTGCGCCGGGCCGGGCTGATGATCCAGGACAGCGATCCCCACGACGGCACCAGCACAATCCAGATATCCGACGGCGTCACCCGGACGATGCCCGGCGTCATCACGGCACTCGGCGTCGCACCCGGCGGTGTCTTCGCCACCGGTGACGCCCACGGTGTCGTGCGGCTGTGGGACGTGACGGGCCGGCACGTGAGCCCGACCCTGCTGGGATCCGGATTGGTTGATTCGCTGGCCTTCAGCCCGGATGGCCGGACGGTGGCGGTGGCGGGCGACACGGTTCTGCTGTGGGACCTGGACAATCGGCGCACCATGGACGACAACATCATCCGCAGCGACCTCAGCAACGGCTCCTCACCATGGCATGTCGCGTTCGGTCCCGACTCGCACACGGTCTCGGTGTGCGACGACAGCGGAACGACGTGGCGGTGGCGTTTCTGATGGGCACCGCGATCGCGGTCGGCTTCTGGGGCGGTGTCGTCCTACTGTTCGTCTTCACCCCGTTCGCCGCCCGCATGCACCGTAATTACCGCCGGCTGTGGCACGCGGCTGCTAGTGCGATGCTGACCTGCGCACAGCTACGGGAAACCGACCTGCGACAGGTCGCCGTCGTGGCGCGCACCAGCGAATGGGATATGCGCTCGTGGACCGAACTGACGATACACCACTGGGAACCCAACCCCCACGACAAGGGCACTTTCAGCCACAGTGTGACATCGAAGAGCACCAAGGGGCGCATCGTGATCAAGGACGACACCGGAACCGCGCTGCTCGCCGAAGAGCTGGCGATCCGCAGCCTGACCCTCACAAGCAATCCACTGGCGGCCACGACTCACCGCAAGTGGAACGAGGACGACGACAGCAACCAGTTTCACGAAACGACCTGGCAGGTGGCGCGCGGTGTTCCGGTTTTCGTGATCGGCTCGCTGACCCACGACGACGACGGAACGCCTCGGCTGTACTGCGGCGGCAGCGGGATGCCGGGCGATCCTCGTAGCGGCGGCACGTCCACCGACGCCCCCGACGTCGTCGTCGCCCGCCTCATCGCCTGCGACTCGCGGTGGGCCGGCATTGCCGGCACCAGCGCGTTGATCGGTCTGAGCGTCACCTCGATCGCGCTCGTCCTGACCATCCTCGGCATGCGTTGAGATCACGCCAGCCTGTGATAAGGACCGGTGACCACCACACATCCAGCCGGCGGCTGCGCGCGCAGCCGAGGTTCGGGAATGGCGTGCAGTGTCAATGACAGTGCAGGCGACTGCCACAATCGACCTCCCTGTCGTTATGCCGATGACAGACCGTGGGCGACAGGCCCCGGAGGCGGCTCCCGGGCCACCCGGATCGTGTGGAAACAGCCTGCCCGATCCCACTGTTGCGGGCTCACGTCCGGGAAGCCCTCGCACTGTGGTTCCGGTGGTCGGTGCCGTTGAGGGCGTAGTACCGCAACGCAGCGTTCGCACTCGGCGGGTAGCGAGGGCGCGTTGCCGCGCCCTCGCTACCCGAGAACCGGCCGTGCCCGCTTTCCAGGCAACTGGCTCGAGCAAGCCATGAAGGCTCACGGGATCACAGAAATACATTGTGTGCCAACACCTTTGGTGAGATTGCGGTGGCAGTGAGCGTGCACGGGACGTACTGCGGTTCGTTCGTCCGGTGGGTTGTCACCCGTAATGGTGATCACCCGGCGGGCGATCGCGGTGCGGGGATGACCCGAGAAGCCGACGCCTACGGCCGACATGGTGGGGTAGATTTTCTTTCAGGTGCACCGGATTTCGCCGACCTGGGCGGCCTCGTCGGGAGTGTGGGGAGAACCACGATGGCGTTGGAACCGGGGCAAGTCTTCGCTGGTTTCACGATAGTGCGTGCCCTGGGCGCCGGAGGCATGGGAGTGGTGTACCTGGCTCGGCATCCCCGGCTGGAACGGCTCGTGGCGCTGAAGGTCCTGCACGACGGGTTCGCGGCGGATCCGAAGGCGCGCAGGGCATTCAACCGGGAAGCCACTCTCATTTCCCGTTTGGATCACTCGAACATTGTCGCGGTCCACGATCGCAACGGACCCGGCGATCCCACGCTGTGGCTGTCGATGCGTTACGTCGAGGGCGGCGACGCGGACCGTCTTCTCAGGGCGCATCCGCGCGGACTGGACCCGGCTCGTGCGGTCCGGTTGATCGCCGACGCGGCCGCCGCACTCGATCACGCGCACCGCCACGGGGTGCTGCACCGCGACGTCAAACCCGGCAACCTGCTGGTAGAATCCGACCACCGGCACGGAGAACGGGCGCTGCTCACCGACTTCGGCATCGCCCGGGCGCTCGATGACACCCGGACACTGTCGGGCGTGATCGCCACGTTCGCTTACGTTGCGCCCGAACGACTGTCGGGCAGCGCCGCAGACTCTCGATCGGATGTCTATTCGCTCGGCGCCACCCTGTATCAGCTACTGACCGGCGAAACTCCGTACCCGTACGCCGAGCAGGCCGCAGTCATCACCGCACATCTGGTCCAGCCACCGCCGGCACCGTCCCGAACCCGTCCGGGCCTGCCCGCTGGTCTGGACGCGGTGATCGCCACCGCGCTGGCGAAGCACCCCGCCGACAGATTCCAGACCTGCACCGATATGGTCACCGCCGCCGCTGACGTTCTTGCCGACAATGCCACCGGACCGACACCGCTCGCGCAGGAGGGACCTGCTCGAACGCAAGTCGTCGAACCCACCTGGCGAGCCCGCCGACGGACGGGATCCCGTCCACCCGCTCGCACCGAATCCCGGCGCGGGGGTACCGTCGTCGCCGCGGTACTGGAGACGCTGGTGCGCACGGTATCGCGCAATGGAGCCGCCGCGCCGCGCACCGGGCGTCCCGCCGGATCGCCGGCCGCTTCCGAGGTTCGGGAGGCGGCTTCAACAGAGGCGCCGCCGGACGACCCTGCGCGGGAGCGCCGTCGCGCAGTCCGGCAGCGTGCGGGATCGATCCTACAGCGGAGCATGTCCGGGTCTGCTTCAGCCATATCACATCGCGTCCGGGTCATATCTGTTGCCATCCGCGCGACCGTGGCCCAGCGGTGGCGTTCGACCGCGTCGGCCACTGCGGTTCTCCTCACTACGGCACTGATCGTCGTCGCCACCCAGACATCCCATTCTCCGGGGACATCAGCGGCAAGAACGTCCTTGGCGCCGACCACGACAACGCCGACGCAGGCAGGGACAACCGCATCGACAGCGGCGGTAACGACAACCACGAGCCGATGGAACCCCAGAACTCAGACGATCGTCGACGAATTCCCCGCCCTGCTACCCCCGACCCCGAACAGCACGGGATTCGATGCCATCACCTGTAAGGCCAACGCCTACATAACCGACGCCACCTCGACAGAGATCATCTGTGGCGCCTACGAGATCGACCCGAACAAGACGGCGTTCAGAATCCGGTGCAATCAGCCCCCTGTGCCGGTGACATCGGATCCGTACTCAGAAGTGTCCGCGTACACACTCACCGGTAGCGGGTCGTGGACGAAGCCGACCGGCTCGGGCCATCTCTACCAGTACGACGCATTCGGCTGGCGCCACCTGCACCTACTTTTCGACGGTGCCCAGGCCAACTGCACGATGACAGTCGCGGCCGGTGTTGCGGTCGTCGAGGATTGGTGGCCGACCGCACCGGCCTGAACAGCCACGACCCATCGACCGAAGACTCGCCACTCTTCAACTCGGGCCCACCTCGCTGACCGACAGCCTTCCCGTTGTAGCTGCCGACTTCGTCCGAACAGCGTGTCAATGACAACAGCGCGACCGGCTCCGCGAACTCTGACATCTTCGCCGACAGGTTACATAGCGACGGGAGGACCGTGGAGTTGCTCGTGGCCCGTGCGATCGGCCTCGCGCAGGGCGGAATCGACGCGCGCGTACCTGCTCCTGGACGGCACGCTGATCCCGACCGACCGGGGCGCCGACCACGTTGCCCACGAAGTCGCCGAAGGGGTTCGGCGCGAACAAGGTAGCGATGCGGATCAAAGCGGGCGGGCTCGACCTCACGCCCACCGTGCCCGGTCTGCTCCATGCCTGGGTGCGCGCGACCGACGGCACATGGTTCGGCCTCGTCGAAGTCGTCATCCACACAGGCAACGGTCGTGGTCGGCTGCGAGTCACCCAGTTGTGCCCGCCCGAGGCAATCAGACCGGGCGATGAGTAGCCCGTACCCGATGAACTGGGCAGAATATCTGCGGCAATGGCCTCATCGAAGGAAGACGGTCGAATCGGGCTCAGCCGCCGTTCCGATTGCGTCGTGGCCATCGGCGGGGGCCTGGTGACTGAATCTGGTTGGGTTCGCCGCGAGTGTCTACCGCCGGGGTGTCCCGTTTGTGCGGGTGCCGACCACGCTGCTGGGAATGGTCGACGCGGTCGTGGGGGTGAAGACCGGCCTGAATTTCAACGGCCGGTGTCGGCACCGGGACCAGGCCCGCGCACGGCACGAGATCATCATCGTCGAACCTCGTCGAGTCCCCGGCGACCTGCTTGCCTGACGGATGCCGTCACTCGGATGTGTCGGTGATGCCGTAGGCGATCAGGATGTCGTTGCGGTCGGCGTATTCGGTGACTTGCAGGCTGAGTGGTACGAGTTCGGTGCTGTCGTGCAGTCGGATCGGTGTGGCGGTGGTGCGTCCGTAGGTGACGTGGAGCCGGGTTTCGGCCCAGAGTTCATTGAAGTTGTTGTGTTGGCGCAGTTTCCGTAACAGACTGCGTGCTTGGGGTGTGTCGCGGTATCGCCCGAGGGCGCCGCGGAGGAGGGTGACGCCGTGGCGGGCTTCGTGGTCCCAGTGGTCGATCACTTGCCGGGCGGTGGGGGTGAACAGCCAGAGCGCGAGGTTGGTGTCCGCGTGTTCGGTGAGGCCGGGTACGTGGCGGTGGAATGCATGGTTGCCGTGCAGCACGGTCGACAACGGGTCGATGTGGGCGGCGAGAATGTCCCGGGCGGAGAGGTGGTCCATGTACGCGAGGACTGCGGGATCGCTGAGATGGTGGCGCAGTTCGCCTGCCGCTGGCAGTGGCATCGAGGGTTCCCACAGTTCGCGCGTGTGACGTTGCTGCCACGGGTCGAGGTGGTAGGTGAAGGTGAGGCTGTCGAGGACGTCGCGGGTGGGGCGAAGGTGTTCGCGTTCGATGCGGGTGAGGTAGGAGTAGCTGATGTCGGCTCGCCGGGCGGCGGCCTCGCGTGACATTCCGCGTCGCCGGCGGGCGCAGTACAGCCATTCGTAGAGGTCGGGCATACGGGCCGGTTCGCAGGCGCGCCCGGGTGCTGGCGGGTGTGTGGTCATGGTGGTGGCAGTGGGGGTCCGTTGTAGGGGGTGCGGTAGGCGAGGTAGAAGCGGACGTCGTGGGTGTGCGTGTCGCCGAGTTGGATTCTCAGTGAGTAGGGTGCGCCGGTGTCGGGGTCGCGGCGGTGGAGCGGGTTGGCGGGGGTGAGGCCGTAGGCGACGGCGAGCGTGCCGGTCCACGTGTCGCGGAATGTGTTGTTGTTGCGCAGGTGCTGTAGCAGTGCGTGGGAGCCGGTGGCGGTGCGGTGGCGTCCGAGTGCGGCACGCAGGGTGGCCGTGAAGAAGGTGCAGTCGTGGTCCCGGTGCGGGGCCGCTGCTGTGGCAGCGTCACCGAAGGCCCAGAGGGCCAGGTTGCCGTCGTAGGCGTCCACGCCGGGGAAGGCGTGGTGGAATCGCTGGTTGGCAATCACTGTGTGCCACAGCGGATCCAGGTATGCGCAGGCGATGCCCTCGCGGTCGAGGCGGGCCAGGCGTGCCTGCTGGGCGGGGGTGGCGTAGCGGTGCCGTAGGTGATCGAGCGGGGTGAGGTCCATCGGTGGCGCGGCCAGTTCGCGGGTGTGGCGTGCCTGTGCATGGTCGAGTCCGTAGCCGAGGATGATCCGGTCCACTGTTGTCGGGGTGGGCGCGGAGAGGTGGTTTTCGACGCTTTTGAGGGTGTCGGGGTGGAGGCGCAGGCGTGCGGCGGCCTGCGGGCGCGACCAGCCGTGGTGGGCGCGGATCTGGCGTGCCCAGCACCCGAGGTCCGGCATCTCCACGGTGCGCGGGCTGCGGCAGCGTCGGGTGTGGCTCACCCGTCTGCGGGGCGGGTCGGTGACCCGGTCAGGAACCGCAGGCCCGCCCGGCGGCCCGTTGCCGGTGTCAGGGCGGCCAGGATGTGACTCATGGCCGCTTCCAGGTTCCACCATCCGTCGAGCAGGACGTCGGGCCAGGTCGGGCTGATGAACCTTCCGCGGTCGCTGTCATCGAGCTGCCGTTGCAACGCCTCCACCAGTAGCGGGCTCAGCCTCTGCCGCCGCCGCCAGGACAGCGGCCGAGGCCAGACGACCCCCAGGACCTTCGCGGCCTGCTCGAGATCGAACCAGCCCTGCAACAGGATGTCGTCGGGAAGGTCCGGCCCCACATAGGGTGCGTCGTGACGTGAATCTGCCTGGGCCCGAAGCGCTTCGGCGAGCACACGCGCCAATCGCTGGTCCGCGGACTCCGGCAACGGACGCGGGGTGTCCCGGTCCTCGGTGGCGGCGGCTTCGGCGGTCGCCCGCGCGTGCATCCACTCGCGCAGCAGGCCAGCCATGTGATGCCCCCACGCTTCCGCGGTCTGGTCCTCGGCGGTATCCGGATCCGGCGGCGACGCGACCTGGTCGCGGCCGGCTGAAGGCTCTCGCGCCGGACGGTGTCCGGTGCGGCCGGCGGCGGCCGGGCACCGGGTGGCGGAAAGCTCGGTGGTCTGTACGCCACAGTCGTGGCTGGTCAGCTGTAACTCGTCCATCACGTGCCCCTAATTCGTGTGGTGGTGGAGGTGGTGAGACCTGGCGTGACCGGCGGGAGCGATATCGCAGCAGGAATCAGGCCGGAGATGCCCTTTATCCCCGGCCCGCGTAAATGCGAACCCTCCGCCGATCAGCCTCGCCGCGGATCATCGCAGTGCCTCGGCCGGCCGTCGTGCCCAGCATTGTCACAATCGCACCGGAATGCAACCCTTTTCCCGGACATCTTGCACGAATAGGGGTGCCGGCACCCTTGATTCGTAGGACATGACGGCGAGGGATATGCAATTCGTAGGAAATGCGGCGTGCACACCGCGAATGTGTGGGAGTTACGCTCCGTGCACCCCGTTTCTGTAGGAGCACCGGGAACGATGGTCACTCTACCTGGGCAAAGACTAGCAGGGGCTCACGCAGAGTGGGTCCGGATGACGCGATTCCTACGATATGTAGGCCCTGTGGCGTGAATTCCGGCTATTTGTGGGTGTCCACGCGGGGATCCTTACTGTATGTCCGTGTTCCGTGTAATGCGTGATTGTGGTGGGCGCGATATCCTCGGACGTGTGTGCTGCGTTCCGGTTACGTGGCATCGCATACGGGATTCGTGATCCTCTGATCTGCGGCGGGAAACGGGGGGCTGGAGATTCGACGCCGATCGGTGACCGGCGATCACGCCCGGGATCAGTATTTCGAAAGGACCTCACTGGTGACAATCAACTCGCGCCGGGTCAGTGTCGGCGGTAACCGCAGTATCGAGCTCGGTGGCCTGACCCTCACCTATGTCGTCGATGGTCAGGCACCGCTGCCCGCGTGCCACTGGCTGCCGGGCACGACCCCCGACTTCTGGGCCGATCCTGCCCACAGCCGGTATCTCGACGACCGCCAGGCGCTGGCCGCGGGTGTCGGCGCGCTGCTGATCGAAGACGAAGCCACCGGCGAAGCGATGTTGATCGACGCCGGCTTCGGCCCCGTATCGCTGGACACACCGTCGGGCCGGGTCGGCGGCGGTGCGCTGCTGGACAATTTGCGCAGTGTCGACCGATCCGGTGGGGGCGGAACCGATCTGCTGTCGCGGATCACCACCGTCGCGCTCACGCATCTGCATCTCGATCACATCGGCTGGCTGTGCCGCAGCGTGCCCGGAACCGATCGGCTGCCGTTCGCGCACGCCTCGGTCGTGGTCGGCCGGGAGGAATGGGCGCATCGCCATTTGCTCGCCGCGCACGGTGTCGGCCCCGAACTGCTGGCGGCGTTCGAGCCGCAGGTTCGCCTCGCCGACCCCGGACAGGACATCGGCTTGGGCGTGACGGTGTTCCCGCTGCCGGGCCACACTCCCGGGCATACCGGTTACCGGATCACCTCGCAGGGAGCCACACTCGTCGTGGTCGGCGATGCCCTGCACACCGCGCTGCAAGTCGCCTGCCCGCACCTGTCCTCGGCCGCCGATATCGACCCGCGCCTGGCCGCTGAGGTGCGCGGATCCCTGGTCGGGATGCTCGCCGACGACGAGATCCCCGCGTTCGGTGTGCATTTCGCGGACGAGCAGTTCGGGCTGTGTATCCGCGACGGCGACGGCGGTATCCGGTGGCGGCCACTGCCCGCCTAGCCCGTGCCCCGGTCCGGGCTGCGGTGTGCCTGCGGGCGGGACACTGGAGGCGGTGGTGTCCCGGCCGGGCGGGTGAGTCCCGGGGCACGGCGGTGTGCAGCGGGACCGGCCCGGCGGTGGGCCGGTGCCGGGGTCCAGGGGGCGGGGCGGGGCTCACACACGCCAGAAGACCAGCTGCTGCCAGTCCGGTCTGTGAGGCGGGAAAAACGATCGCCAGCTCCCGAAATAGAAGTCCGCGGTCTCGCCGGTGCCGGGATGGCGGAGGGTGAAGATCTCCGGCACCGCCTCGTCGATCGGGGTCTGCCGCTGTGAGAGTCGCTTGTACTCCCGGGCCTGGCTCACCGCCCCGATGAGGGACTGCCGCCGGTCCTCACCGACGAGCTCGATGGACAGATGCTCGAGTCCCAGCAACAGGAGATACGCGAACGGCTCCCACCCCTGCGGCCCGAAGACGTGCTTGGCGCGGCGGTCCAGCATCATCCACAAGGCCAGATTCCGGAATTCGGTCACTCCGGGAAACCATTCCCGGCACTGCTCGTTGCAATACCCCACGTCGTAGGATCCCTGGGCGATCACGATGGCCGGGCCCGGCTGCCGGTCACAGAAGGCGATTTCGCGGGCGGTCGGCGGGGCCAGCTCGTCCATCAGCCGCGCCCGCCCGGTGAGCACCTCGATCACGTGGTCGAGCATCGGCTCGGTGATCACCTCCGCGGTATTGAAGTATTTCCACAGCATCTCGATCTTCACCCCGCGCTCCCCGCGTTCCAGCGCCTCGATCGATTTGTCACTGTTCCCCAGCAGCGCCGCCAATTGCGCCCGCGTCAGCCCCGCCCGCTCCCGCAGATGCCGCATGACCCGCGCCAAACGCCGCCGGCTTTCGATTTCGAGAGCTTTCTCCGGCACCGTGTCGTCTTGCGTCCTCATGACAATGGGTGCCCCTCTCCGGCTCCCGGGAGATGCTGCCCCTGTCGGCGCCCGGGAAACGCCAACATTCCAGAATGCCAGCCCGGCTCCCGCGAGTCCACCCGGGACGGACGGTGAGATATCAGGCACCGATATGGCGTGGTCCAGCGCCTGCACGTGCATTTCCCTGGACCTGGACTCGGTGCCGGGTGTGGTGTGCGGGCACGGTGTGCGCTGTCCGGGGTCGTGGCCCGGTGCTGGCCCGGCACCAGTATCTGGGCGCGCGGAAACCCGGTATCGAACATTGGAATCCCTCCTGACTCTCATCGTAACGGCAACCGATGCCTGCGACTGGCAGGGGGAGCGGGAATCCGGATATTGCACGTGCGTTCAGGAGGCTGTGTGGATTTGTCAATGCACCCTGCCAATACCTGATCGACGGTATCGGTACTGGTTGCCGCAGCAGGCCGGTCGGGTATCGGCTGTACTGACAAAATATTTCCCCGCCGGGATTGTGATGTCAGTGACATCGTCCGGGTTTTGATAGCGAGTGTGTATGACCTGCCCGGAAGGAAGGCTGCGGATTTCAGCTCCGTTCTGTACCTGCTCGATACCGCATATCGTGGGTTCTCACGGTTTTCGATAGTTCTCACCTGGTCGCGATCGATAAAACATTCCACGCCAGATCCAGGGGAGTTGCAGGCATGGACAACGTTGGCGACCGAGCTCGGCCAACGTGCATGAGCGGATCAGTGGCGAATACCACGGTGACGTGGTCAGCACAGCAACCGTCTCCGGTACCCCAAGAACCGTGTCGGCGGACGGCGAGTTGGGCGGTGGTGGGTGTGGCAGATGGCGGCCAGCGACGGTCCGGTCCAAGAACCGGCCGTTTTCGCGCCAATAGTGCGCGGCCACAGTAGGTTTGGCTGCCCATTTGGCGCGGGCAGTTTGTGAAGTGGCGGCGTCGCTCATGTCGGCAGTCGTGTCGCTCCGCGACCCGAGCGGAGTGTAGACTCGCCGCAGGATTCTCACTGATCTTGCGTAAACGCAAAATCGACGCAAAATGACTGAGAAGACGCAATCAGTCAAGAGAACCTACATCAGGACACTAGGCGAATCGACGGAAGTCCCAGCGTTGGCCCTGCCAGTCGGTCAGCGGCTCGATTTTCACTTTCTGTCCGTAGTCCGGGGCGTTGAGAACCAGGTCCTGTCCGGCGTTGTCACGTCCTGCATAGATGCCGACGTGATGGGAATCTGTGGCGCCTGATTCGGTGAAGAACACAAGGTCGCCGGGTGCCCGTTGATCGAATGGGACGATGGCCGCTCGTGGGTCGTCTTGCTGGTTCTGCGTGTAGTGGCCGAGGCGTATCCGTCCACCGCTGGCTTGAAAGATCGCGTACATGGTCAATCCGCTGCAGTCGAAGGTCCCGTATTCGCCTCCCGGTGAGGGGCCGTCGACGGTACCGCCGCCCCAGGCGTAGTCGGCCTTGCCGACCCATCTCGCTGCGGCCGCCACCACCGCGTCTCCGAACGGCCCGGCCGGCGCCTGTACCGGCCGCCCTTCTCCACCTTGCCCGCACCCTTGCGACTGCCTGGGAGTATCCGCGGATGCGTCAGCAGGTGTCGTGGTGACGTCGGCGAATGTCGCGTAGATCTGTCGGGCCAGCGACATCGATGCTTCGTACCGTTCGGGATAGGCGGAGTTCTCGACTGCTTGGGCGAGCGTGCCAGGGTCCATCGATGCCGCGCGGGGAATCGTGTCGGCTTGGGTGTAGAACCAGTTGATCTGGGTGACAGGGTCCATCAACGCTGCGATGCCACCGAGCCGGTCGGCCCATATCCCGGCGCGTATCTGGTGTGGCCCGAGCGAGTCTGCGTTACTGCTCTCGCCATCGGAGACATAGTGCTGCGACTCGGGCACTGTCGGGTTGGACAGGTTCCGGAATCCGGATTCGGTGGCGGCTGCCGCGAGTTCGGCGAGGATGACAGTTTCCGGTTCACTGCGCTGGCGGCCGATCGCGACGCCATTGCGGGCGATCTGCAATTGTTGCTCACCCAGCCCTGCCAATGCGACACCTGTCGGGCCCGCGACACCGCCGGCCAGTGCGGGTGCACAACCGGGGGTGGTGTCGGATCCGAATGTCGCGGTGATCATGACCAGGATCAGCAGCGGTACTGCCACCGCCATCGCGATCAGCGAACGTGCTGAACCCACGCTGCACCGTCGATGCTGCGCCAATCGGCGCCGCCGATCACAGCCGCACTCACCGTGAGTTCTCCCGGCGTTCGCCGCTCGTCACTGCCGCACCCGTATCGGCTGCTGCCCATCGGCTGGTCGCTGCGGCGCTCCGGAGAGGATCCGGGTTTCGCCGGCGGCGTACCAGCCAACCGCTTGCAGGCTGGAACGTGGCCCTTCGGCCACCGCGGCCTCCGACCCATCGGTGATCGTGACAATCGGCGATCATGTCGCGGTCCTGCCGACAGATGCTGCGTCCCAGCATGTTTCAGAACGGTGATCATAGATCCGGTCCCATGTCCGGTGTCTGGGCCGGTGGCTGCACCGATTCCACTGGGGCACTGTCGACTTCGGGCGCGGACCTCCAGCCCCGGCTGGTGGGCAGCGCGTTGCGCAGCAGGTGTGCCGAGGAGGTGCCCCACGCGTCGGTGCTGTGCGCTGCCACTGCCAGTTCGTCGACTATCGCACGGACCGCGGGAGTCAGCGGCGCGACCTCACCGTCCCGGTTTTCTTTCATGGTGATCGCCACCGGTCCGTACCAGCCGCTGGGGCGGTGGTAGCCCAAACGAGCGAACACGCGCTCTGCCAGAGCGTTCGGGTGCAGGGCAGGGTTGGACAAGCCGTCGGCGAACCAGGCTCGTACCTGTCCCATGCCCTGTGTGCTCAGGTCCGTGACATGCGTGTGGAGCGTCTCGCGGACCAATCCGTCGCGATCGTTGCTGCCGTAACCGACGGTGCCGTCGGGGTAAAGCACCACGAAATCGGCATGCCCGTTCATCGGTCTGTCCTCGGTGACAGCCGCCCCGGTGTGCTGGTGCTCGCACGAGATGACCGGTGCGTGGTTCGCGTACGGGTGATCATGGGTAGCGCCTTCCGGCGCATGGTTCCTCCGCGTTCGCTGATGTGACAGCGTTGGAGGCGTGATGTGCGCAGCTTCTTCGTGCCGTCCCGTGGAGCGGTGGGGCAGCGCGGCACGATCGTGGCGATATGGCCACCACGCGGATTCCCAATCGGCAGCAACGATCGAGGCATGCCAGGTGGTGACCCGATGCCTGCGAGCAACCGGCGAACTTGTATGGAGACAAGCGAATTCGGCCACGGAGAAACTTGTAGGTTCTCGACATTCTTTGCGTCCCAGCTCATTACGACCTGCGGGTGTCATGGTTTGTCTCACTGGTTTTGCGTCGGTTCTGTCTCATGGTTTTTGCGCTTTCTGTTGGGGTGGTTCGGAGTGCGGCTTGGTGTCCGTCGGGGGTGAAGCGGTAGTAGATGCGGCGTTGAGCGTTGGCTTGGGTGCGTCCGCGCGCGGCTCGTTCGTCTTCGGTTTCCTCGCGTCGGGTCAGCCAGCCGGCGGTTGTCATGCGGACGAGCAGTTTGAGGGTGACTGCGTCGGTGGTTGAGGTGGCGAGGGAGATTTGGCGGCAGAAGAATTCGTCGGCTGGGTGGTGTTCTGCGATGTAGTGCAGTTGCCGGACGGTTTTGGGTCGCAGCGCGAGGTGGCCGACGGTGAGGTCGTCGTAGGGGCGGTGCTGGGCGAGGGTCTGTGGGTCGGGCATGGCCGGGCATGTGTCGCCGAGCGCCGATCGCATCCGGTCGTGGACGAGGTCTGTTGCCAACTCGTCGAGCAGGGCTTGCCCGGCAGGGGTTGGCTGTTGTCGGATCGGACTGGTGTAGCGCTGGTAGAGCTGTGCGCCGAGGTCGTGTTCGAGGCGTTGGAACTGGGTCTTGAGGATCGAGTCGGCGATGCCGAGGTAGGACGCGGCCGCGAGCATGGACGGGAATTGCATCGCGATCTGGAAGCGCCGCAGTCGTTCCCAGCCCCTGTGGGTGTCTTCGACGGCGGAACGGATGCGGGCGGGCAGGTCGTCGTGGGTGGCGTTGGTTTCGCGCCAGCTGGCGACCCCCGGTGCGCGGGTGGGGATGCTGAGTCGGCGCAGTGCGACACCCACGGCGCCCTTGTTGATGCCGAGCTCGGCTGCGATGTCGGCCATGGGGCGGCGGCGCTCGAGGTAGTGCTCACGCAGCAGATCCGGGTCGATTCGGGCTGGTGCCGGTCCTTGCCGGACGGCGATGCCGTGTGCTCTGGCCCGCTGCGACACGATCGTCGTGCTGAATCCTGTTGCTTTGGCGAGTGCTCGCAGGCTGTTGCCGGCGTGCACGTATTCGCGTTCGAAGAATTCGCGGGTCAGGGTCCGGTCGGCGTGCTGGTTGCGGATCCAGGTGCTCGGCGGTGCGCTTTTCGGCCAGGGCGTCTGGGGAAGATCGAGGCGTTCCAACGCGAACCGGATGTGCTCGATGTGGACGCCGAGCATGCCGGCGACGTCGCTGGGGCGGCGTTGGTCGACGCCGATGAGCTGTTGGATCTTGTCCAGATCGAGTGTGTCGACGTCGATTCCGGGTAGGGTGATTCCGGTGGCGAGCTCGGCCGGTGGTGACCATGTCAGCGGTTCGTCGATGTCGAGGTCGGCCAGCACCGCGGCGGCGTGGTCGGCCAGCGCTCGTCGCAGCGGCAGACGCATGCCTGTGGTGAAGCGCAGGTATTGGCTGCGTTCGCCGCTGCTGGTGAACGCCAGTGGTTGGCGGGGGTCTGAGAAGTCGGCTCCGGTGAGCAGTTGGTAGAGGTGCCTGTTGGCGTAGCGCAGCCTTGCCCGCGAGTGTTCGTCGCCGGGATGCGAGTCGACCGCGCAGGCCAGCTCTCGCCAGCTGCTCCAGTCGATCGGCTCGGCCGGGACGCGGTCGCGGCGGCGCTGGTAGTCGATGGGTGTGCCGTTCAGGTCGAGGTGCTGCGCGATGCGTGCCAGGACAGCGACGACATTTCCGGCCATGTCGCCGGGGAAGAGCCCGAGTTCGCGGAAGGGAGTGCTGATGTTCTGGCGTGCGACGGCGACGTTGAACTGCTCGATGTCGGCGTCCTGGGTCCGGTCGGGGTGGCCGGGAATCAGCAGGCATGCGCTCATCGCCGCGCGCAGCCGGTCGGCGTAGCGGCCGGCGGCGGGCAGCAGGCGGCCGGCCCAGTCCGCCCAGACGAGCTGCGGCAGCATCGCGCTGCGATCGGGCGCAGGTCCGGTAGGTAGCCCGGCCCGTGCCGTGGTGGTGCCCAGCCGCAGCCGTTCGGTCGCCGGCAGTAGCGAGTCGATGGCGCGCAAGTATCGGTCTTGGAATCGGGTCGTGGTCGACCGCCATGCGGGGTGTCCCATCCCCGGCGGCGGCATCCGGGCACCGGCCCCGGTATCGACGACCGTGCGGCGCATCAGTTCCAGGCCCGCCGCTTCATCGGTTCCCAGCACCGTGTTGGCGTGGACCAGCACCGCTGCGGTCAACGCGGCGTCACCACTGGATCCGTCCAGGCGATGGCGCATGTCCACCCGCTCGGGATGGATCCGATCGGCGGCCTCGCCGAGCCCGGCGTGCTTGCCGAGCAACCACTTGCAGACTGCGGGAAGGTCTGCGAAAACGCTGGCGGCATCGTGGCGGCCCGGTCCTCGCAATGCCTGGATCAACTCCTCGATCCAGGTTTGCGCGACGAGGGCTTCCGGTGCCGCGGCGACGACGGCGACAGTCGACAGATCGGTGTGGCAGCGCAGTCGATTCTCGCGGTCGAGGACGTGGCCGCAGACGGTGGGCGGCAACGGCTTCCATGTCGTGCCGACGATGCGGCGGCGCGGCGCGCCGCCGCATCCTGGACAGGTATCGGCCAGCAGTGTCCGGTGGCGCAGACATGCCACGGTCCACTTGACGCGCCAGGTCAGCGGCCAGCCCGCGTCGTCTGCCAGACATGCCGGGCAGTAGCGTGACCCACCCGTGTGGAGCAGGTCGACACCGCCGAGCCCGGCGGCAACCGCGGCGTCGAGCCGGCCTCGGGGCAGCCCGGCGACCTGCTCCAGTCTCCGTAGCCAGGCGGGGTCGGGATCGTCGACGAGCGCTGCGGTGCGTGTGGGGTGGAGCCCTTCTCCGAACAGCCCGACGGCGACGAGCAGCTCGCCGGTCGTCATCCGGTGCAGCCCGGCCAGTCGATCCAGCCAGGAGTCCACGCTCTCCCCGCCGGCGAGGACGGTGCGGAACGGCAGGGTCGTGATCGCCTTGTTCATGACGCTCGCTTTCCGCGAGCGGCCGACGCCGACCGGCGGGCCTTCTCCGCTGTCTCGTCGATGCGGACGGTGTCCAGCAGCTCCCTGGTCAGCGCCTCGGTTCCGGTTCGCACCGCTTTGAAACAGCCGCGGTTGACCAGGGTCATCAACGATCCGATGTGGCCGCCGGTGCGGGCGAACAGCACCTCTGCCTGGCGGGCCAGCTGCCCGGGGCGATGACGGGCGAGCACGACCTGCCGGTCGATTGCCTTGACCAGGGCCAGCCAGTGCTCGTCGCGGTCGAACAACTCGACGCTGAGCCGGGTCCAGCGACGGCCGCTCTGGGCGAACGCGGCGTCAGCCCCGATGAGTCCTTCCTCGAAGAACCGCCGCTGACCCAACCCCACGCCGGCATAAATGAACGTGACAGGCAGTTCGTTCGCCAGCCACTTCAAGTGATTGCTGACGGCCAGTCCATCGGCCGAGTTGTGCTGGATGAAGTGGATGTCGTCGATGATCCCCACGCGCGATTCACATTTGAGAACACAGTCCAGGGCGTGGGTGGCCAGCTCGGCGGCGTTGCCGCGCCGGTCGGCCGCCGGGTGACCATAGAAACGGCAGATCAACTGGTTCACCGTGCGCAGCGTGGTGTGGGAGGTCAACCCGACCCGGAACACCGGGATCCGTTCGTGGCCCTCCTCCGTCAGGTCGCCGCCCCGGCGGATCGCGGCGCGGTGGAAGTCGCGGCCGAACAGGTTCACGATCGTCGTCTTGCCCAAGCCGGGGTAGCCGTCGATCACCGCCGCGCCGCGAACCCGGTCGGGGTCTTGCCGATTGGAGGCGACGATCAACTCGAGTTCGTCACGGATCGCGGTGAGCTGGGGTGTGGCGATGGTGCCGAAGTTGGCATGCCAGTCGCAGCGGGCCTCGTTGTAGTCCTCGACCGCGTCCTGACTCAACGCCCCCAGCGCCTTGACGGTGAGTTTCTCGGGCCGGACGCGAGGCACGGCCTCGACGAAACGACGCCATCCCTCCTTGCGCGACAAGCTGTAGGCGCTGTTCATTCCAGCACCTCCATCGCGTCGGCCCAGTAGTCCTCACCCGGCTCGTCGGCCGGGTCGTCGAACAACTCGTCCTCGGCGTCGTCGTCCCCGCGGATCTCCGCGCCGACGGTCCCGCCCAACATCGCCGCGGCAGGTGCCGCCGCGGCGTTGTCGAGGTCGGTCACGGCCTGCAATCCGCTGCGTTCGGCCGACAACCGTGCGGCCATGCGCCGCTCACGTCGGTCGATCACCTCCCCGGCGCTCCACCGGTTCAGCACTTCGGCCAACGCTTGCGCGGGGTCCACGAATCGGTTCTCGGTGGCGGTCAGGGTCCGCGCGTAGCGGGCGGCCTCAGCCGAGAACGGCATGCCGAGCATCGCCGCGTGCTCCCATTCGAGCCGATGCCAACACCCGTCGCCGGGATCTCGGAACCAGACAGAGCGCACGTCGTCGTCGTTGACGCGCAACGGCCATTTCCCGGCCGCCGTGCCGCCGTAGTCGCTGCGGCGGTTGCGGTAGGGGTTCAGCGCCTCGCCGTTGTAGCGGCGCCCGTCGATCTCCACCCCGTAGTGCTGGATCGTGCGCCATTCCACCCGCAGAAACTCGAGCGCCAGCTCAGGCTCTGCCGGGATGCGCAGCACCCCGGATTTCGCCAGGCCGACCGCGAACATGTCGTTGGGCGACAACCCCAGCTCGGGCCGCTGCGCCACGACCAGCCCGTCATGGCCGCTGCGGTGGTAGACCGTGACGATCCAGTCGCGGATCACGTCCTCGAGCTCGTGCAGGAACAGAAACGCCTGCCCTTCGAGGTCGATTCCGCGACTGTGCAAATCCGGTCCCTTGTAAGCGGGCAGATGCTGGATCAAGCCCTCGCGCAGGGAACGGAAGAACCTTTCGACCGTCGGTTTGTCGGTAGGTTTGCGGGGCTGGGCGGGCTGGATCGAAATGCCCATCCGCGCGCAAACCCCGATCACGTGCGCCGACAGGAACGCCCTGCCGTGATCGATCACCAATGTTTCCGGCGGACACCACACCTCGGTTTCGGTGTCGCCGAACTCGCTGAACACCAGCCGATCCGGCAGCCCGTGCAGCGGCCCCAACGTCGGGCGGCCCGACCCGCGTCCGGTGACCGCCTCGAACAGCACACCCGCAACATCGACCGCCTTGGTCGACACCGCCGTGACCTTCAACCCGAGAATCTGGCGGTCGAACAAGTCCTGCGCAACGGTCAGCTGGGCGCGCAACCATCGGCAGGTGACCGGCTCCATCGCGAACACGTCCAGGTCCTGGGTGTCGAGCACGACGTATTCGCCAGGCCGGGTCGCCCGCAACCGACCGTAAACACCCTGCGGGCGCTCCGCGATCGACCGGCGGCCCTTCGCCGAGCCGGACACGGCGTTGGTGCCCTTGGCCAGCACCTCCAGCCGCCGATATGCCGTGGCCTGCGACGGCAACGCCACCACGCCCGCGCCGTGCTCGCGTTCGAGCCGTTCGGCCACGCCCTTCAGCAACGCCGACCGCGACCGCGTCGACTCCCCGACCCCCGCCGCCATCTCGGCCGCGACCGCCGTGTCCCACCGCGGATCGACAGACGTCCGAAGACCTTTGCGGGCGCGATCGTCGACCAGGCCGGCTTCGCCGACCGCTCGATATGCCGCGACCCAGTACTCGACCGTGCGCACCGAGATCCCCAGCTCGGCGGCCTTGGACCGATATCGGTCCTTCATCGCCGTGTCGATGTACTCCGGTCGCGGCTCACCCTCAACCGCCGCGTCCGCGTAGCCGGCGCGATACCCGGTCAACACCTCCCGCACGTGCTCGGCCCGCTGCGACACCGTGTTCCGCTGCGCCGGCGACAGCGCCGACAACACCAGCCCCGGATCACCGGCACCATCGTCGAAGGACTCGACGCCGCGAGCGCGGGACACGAACTGCGCCAACGCGACACCGCTGTATCGGCCATCGCTGTGGCAGACGGTCACCGTGCGACCGTCGAACTCCGCGACCCGCACCATCTCGCCGTCGAACAACAGCGAGGTCCCCACCGTGATCTTCACCGTCCGCGCGTTCACGCCGCCACCGCCTTCACCACGGTCGCGCCGTCCAACGGCATCGACAGATCCGCGGTCAAACGCGCCGACCACAGCAAATGCAGCACCACCGGCCGCACCGACCACCGCCGGCACGCGACCGCCAAGCCCTTCTCCAGCTCCGCCAGACGCACCGGTTCCGTCGCCGCCTCCAGCACCACCTTCACCAGGCCCGCGGCGATCGTCGACGGCCGCCGGTAGCCGGCCAGGAAGCGCAGGTTCTCCAGCACGACCGGGTCCGCACCGCTCCACACCTCGAACTCGAAGCCCCGCAGCTCGCACAGCGCCCGCGTCCACGCGAACTGCGACACCACCGTCGGATCGTCCAGCCGTGACACCGCTTTCACATCGACCACCACCACCGTGCCGTCCGCCCTGGCCAACAGGAAGTCCGGCACATGCCGACGCGCACGCCCACCGTCCGGCCCCTCCAGCAGGAACGGCTGCGCGGCGATGCCCACCACAGACGAATCCTGATCAGCGACAATCAATCTCGCCAACTCCAACCGGCTCTCGTACACGACGTGGCCCCCCGTCGTCGCCGACCAGTACCAGCCCGAGTAGTGACGTCGCCCCTTGTAGGAACGGAACTCCCGCACCGGCAGACCCGCGACAACATCGCCGATGTCCAACTGCCGCAACGACATATCCACAAACCTCCCGTCCTGGCGTCGATACCGAACACTCACCGAGCCAGTGCCCGAAGAGCCGAAAACCTTTGTCAATCCATTGTTTTGGGTCATGCCGACGACCATCCACCCAGAAGCACCCGACATCCGAGAGGCACGCGGCAGGATTCTCACCGAACTTGCGCAGGCGCAGAATTTGCGCAAAACAAGTGATAAGGCGCAATTAATCATGAGAACCTACAAAACTACTACCGTTCGCTCGGCGGGCTGACGGTGCTGTGGATGTCGTCGAACCGCTTGTTGGTGTTGTGGACTCCCGCAGCGCGTTCGGTGGGGGTGTAGACCAGGCGGAAGGGGATGCCGGGCTGGTCGGCTTCCCCGGTCTTCAGCAGGAAACACCCCGTGCCTGGTGGTGCCTGGCGGGCCTGTTCGTCGAGCAGGTCGTCGCTGGGCGGGCGTGGGGCGGCCCACGAGGTGAGCAGCATTTTCTCGGTGTCGGAGAACGACACCACCGCGCGGAGGCGTTCGACTTCGTCGGGCGGGACGGGGCCGATGATCTTGGCGCGCGCTCTTTCCAGAAAGCCGAGGGCCTTGTGCCCGGAGGCGGGGGATTCGAAGGAGGCGAGGTCTTTGATGGTGTGGCTGCACATGATCAGGCCGGTGCCGAGGGCGCGGTTGAGGCGGGTGAGCGCGTCGACGCGGTCGATCATGTGCTCGCCGGCGCCGAGGACCCGCCAGATTTCGTCCATTACGACCTCGAAGGTGCGTTTCGGAGCCAGTCCGGCGTCGGCGAGGGTGTGGGCGGCAGCGATCGCTCCGAATCCCTCGCTCCAGCAGACCATGAGCACCGCGGCCAAGAGTTTCGTGTCCCCTTCGGGGATCCATGACACGTCGACACATACCGCAGGTGTGGAGACGTCCAGCGGGATTGTGGTGTGCCCGTTGAACACTTCCCCGAACGGTCCCTCGCACAACGCCCGCAGGGACCGGCGCAGCGTTTTCGTGCCGGCCCGATAGGCGGCCTCGTCGTCTTCTTCGGCGAAGCGGCGCATCTCGTCGCCGCCGGTGGCGATCACGGCCAGCAGATCGACCAGCAGCGGCGGATGGGCGGCGGTGAACCCGCCGGTGGTGTACAAAGCGCGCAGTCCGGCCGCGATGAGGGTTTCCTCGTAGTCGGCGACCCGCGCGCCGCGCACGAGTTCGATGAGCCCCGCGACGATGGTGACCTGCCCGGCGAGTACACGGGCGGCGACCCGGCGGCGCATATCGGGGTCGGGGAGCCGGTCGGCGATTGTGCCGAGGGCCCCGACGGCGAGGGGATTGAGGGTGCCGTGGCCGTAGCCGATGTCGACGATCTGCCCGCCGAGCAGGCCGACGAGGTCGCGGTAGTCGGGTTTGGTGTCGCCGAGGCAGAGGACTGTTTCGCCGGCGGCGACCGCACCGGTGACGATGCGGCGGATCAGGGAGCTTTTGCCGTAGCCGTTGAGTGCGAGGACGAACGCGATGGGGGCGGTGAGGAATCCGCGCAGGAACCACGACATCGGGTCGAAGTGGACCGGGCCGCCGGTCACGTAGTGCGCGCCGACGGGGACTCCGATCACGGGTGCGCTGGCGCCGACGGCGAACGGCCACAGCCCGGCGACCTGGGTGGTGGTGGACCGCCATTCCGGTGTCGAGGGCACCACCGCCGCGCGGCCGCCACCGGGACCGGCGTACCCACGGTCGGTCAGCGCGGCCGTCTCACGGGCGAAACGGTCCCGGTGAGTGTCGCCGACGCGCCGGGCCGCGGTCTGGCGGCGGTGGTCGTCGCTGTCGAGCAGCCGGCGCGCCCACCAGCCCGCTACGCCCCCGGCCGCGGCAGTCTGCTCGGTTTCGGCCCGGTAGCGCGGTGTCATGACCGTGATCCCGCCGGTGCGGGTCGTGCGCACCGTGCGGCCAGTCATTGCCCGATCGTCCGGGCTCATGTCAGCCGCTTCGAGATCGAGCTGTGCTCCGGGAGAATGACGCCGATCCCCAGCGAGGCGGCGAAGGCGGAGGCCTGGTAGCCGTAGCAGCGTCGCAGTGTCAGTCGTGACGCGGCGGACAGGGATTCGATCGAGGCGGCGATCACGGGCATGTCGTCGTCGAGGCGGGCGGTGGCGGTGACGAGCAGACCAAAGCGGGTCAGTCCGGCGCCGCGGGCTTGTTCCTGGCGGGCGGCTTTGGTGTTGTCGACACGGATGCTGGCGGCAGCGCTGGCGATGCCGCCGGGTTCGGTCTGCTCGGCGGCCAGCGCGTCGCGGAAGTCGCTGTCGACGATCTCGGTCGCTTCCGCGGCGGAATGCAGCCGGTACACCACCGCGACCCGTTTGCGGGGCAGGTCGGCGCGCGGTTCCAGCAGCGCTTTCAGCACGTTCTCGCTGATCGCGCCGAGAGGGGCGGTGTCCATTTCCCAGGTGACCGAACGGGCCGCGTCGTGCACATAGTGGTCCCACCGGTCCAGCGCCGACACCGGTCCGACGGTGTCCCACGATTGCGTGTCGCTGATCGACGGCCCGGCGGCTTCGATGTTGTCCTGGGCGGCGATATCGAAGCGGGACCGCACCAGTCCCAGTAACTCCCACGCCGGCATCGGGGCGGCGGGCAGTCCCGCGCGAGCCAGCTGTGACAGGACTCCTTGCAGGCGTTGCGCGATCTCGCGGGCCTGCTCGGGCTGGTTGCGACGCAGCTTGCCGCGGGCCCGGTAGGTGATCGCGATCCGGGCCTCGATGCGCACCCGCCCACCGGCCACGGCGGCGGCTTCCCGCATCACCGTCGCCGCATACGCTGGCGCGTTCTCGCGGACCAGGCGTGCGACTTCGCGGCGTTGCTTGAGCCGGGTCTCGCGGACTGTTTCGCAGACACTGGTGACGGCGACGACATCGCCGCTGCGTCCCTGCGCGGCGAGGAACTGACCGTAGCCGTCGACCCAGGAATCGATCTGGGCTTGGTCGACCAGTTCCTCCCCGGCGGGCAGGACACGCAACACGACCGTGTAGTGGTCGGTGCGGCGGAGGTGGATCAACCCGAACCGCTGACCGCCGGGGGTCTCGTATTCGGTCAGCTGGGAATCCGCGGCCAAGCCAGGTAACCGGCTGGTTCCGGGGATCAGGGAGAACCGGCCGGCACGATACACCTGTTCCCCGCGGACTCCGGCCATGGCGAATTGGGTACGCAGCAGCAGGATCTCCCAGCCGGTGCGTCCGTTGCGGGTGATCACCATCGGGGTGAACACGGCAGCGGAGGCGAGGATCTGCAGCCCGGTCACCGGCAGCGACCGGGTGATCAGGTAGCCGATCATCACGGCGATCACCAGCCCGATCCCGACCATCGACACCCCGAACGTCATGCCGAAGAACCCGGCCGACCGCGGCTTCTCCCACCGCCCGTACAGCCGCGCGGTCACTGCGGCACCTCGTCACCAGGATCCGGCGTTGCCGCTTCGTTCATCCCGCCGTACAGCTTCTTGCCGGTCTCGACCGCCGCGGACGCCGCCGCCCCCATCGGACCGGCGGCGGCGCCCGCCCCGGCCGCAGCCTCCCCACCGGCACCAGCGGCCGTGGCCTTCGCACCACCGGTCCCGGCGGTCGCCTGTGGTGCCGACGTGGCGGCACCGCTGTCGGTAGCTGAGCCGCCGCCGGTTGGGCGACCACTCCATCGGCCACCGCCGCTGTCGGCGGCACCTGGGCCGCCCGAGTGTTCGTCGACCGGTCGGGCACCGGAACTCTCACTGCCGCTGCTGTTTGCGCCGCGGCTGCCGATGGCGTGGCCGATGCCGGCGCCGACGGCTCCGGCGGCGATCATGCCCATGCTGCTGCCGCCCATCGTGGCGACCGCGGGAGCGACCAGCCGGATGATCGCGGGCAGTACCAGCGAGACCAGTGCCAGCAGGATCAAGCTCAGCAGCGTCTGCTGCGGGTCGCTGCCGGGTCGGCTCCCGGCGCTGAACGCGACCACATACACCAGCGCGCCGACGGGCTTGTAGAGCATGAACGCCAGCGACCAGGACACCAGGCGTTTGTAGGCTTGGGAGCCGGGCCCGGTGCCGGCCGCCGACGCAGCGACCGGGATCAACGCGACGACAACGATCAGCAGGGCCTGGCGGATGACCAGCAGCACCAGTTGCAGCAGGGCACCGATAACGCCGAGAATCGCGACGAGGAACATCGCCCCGGACCCCAATCCGTTGCTGGGGGAGGCGAGGTCGGCGTTGACCATGTTCTTCACCGCGGTCGAGGCGTCGTTGTTGGTGGCGTCGGTGATCACCCAGGTACTGAATGCGTCCCCGAACCGGGTGCCGACCGCGACCAGCGCGGCGAACATCCACGACGCGAGGACCGCGCGCGCGAACACCAGGAACGTTTCCTGGGTTTCGGCCACCAGCCCGCCGCGGCGGGCCATCGCCAGCCGGGCGCCGGTCACGATGATCGCGCCGGTCATCAACAACAGTTGCAGGTCACCGGTGTACTCACGGACCGCGGTCAGCACCGGTCCCGGGGCACCGGTGGCCGGGTCGGCCAACGCAGGCGACGGCAGCGTGATCCACCAGTCCAGGCACCATTCCAGTGCTTTCGCCAGCCCCCGCAACAACGATTTGACCATCGCATCGAACGCCGACGACACGATCTGACCGGTCGCGTTGCCACCCGCGTCGGTCACCACCTTCTTCAACCCGTCACAGGCCGTGCCGATCGCACCCGGCAGATCACACAACCCACTGTGCGGCGCCGGAGACCCCGAAGGAGGCGCGACAGTATTGCCCGGGGCCGCGCGCACCTGGCCGGCACACAGCATACCGGCTCCCGGTACGGTGACGGCGATAGTGATCCTTGTGACGGTGCGTATCGAGGGGAATGTCATTGCCAGACCCCGAAATCTGCCAGCGAGGTCACCGCGGTGGCCGGTTGCCAGAGGGCGTCGATGTCGTCGACGCGGACCCGCCAGTCGCCGCCGGTCCATGCCATCGGCCAGCTGCTGTAGGCGATCGCCGAGGGGGTGCGGACGGCGATGTCGACCACGGCGAAGTCCGGGCGATAGTCCGGGTGGATCCGGAACCCGGCCGGTACCACGAGATTGCGGCCGGTGTCCGGGTTGTCGGCGCGACTGGCAGCGAAGCGATCCACCAACGGCTCCCCGCCATCGGTGAACCGCTGCGCGACCACCTGCTGCCACATACCCTCTGGCGCGGCCAGGGCCCGCGCGAACGCATCCCACGCCGCCAGACCGGCGCCCTGCGGCGTGTCGGAGAACCCGGACGCGACCCCGTCACGCACCTGGCGGGGGCCGTCGCTGATCGAGAACGGCAACGCCGCAGTGCCCCAGCCGCGTTCCCACACCATCCCCGCCGGCGCGGCGCGCAAATAGAACGGCCCCAGCACCGGATCCGGTCGCTGACCCGGGTCCTGCGGCAGCACGATCCCTTGCGGGTCGACCGGGGTATCCAGCCGTGTCCCGAACCCGTCGGTGGTGGGCAACCCGAACCCGGGCCGTGCGCCCGGCACGAACGACACCGTTGGCGCCGAGCCGGTCACCGGCGACACTACTGCCGGACCGGTGTCGTGTCGTGCGCCGATCGTCGAGGTGACGGCAGCGAGCAGCAGGATCAGGACCGCGACCGCCGGCAGCAGCCAGCGTGGGGCGCGCATGTTCATGACGAGGGGTGCCTCTCTGGTCAGGGCTGGGGGAGGAGGACCATGTCCGGGGGTGTCGCGGTCACTGCGGTCACGAGGCCGCCTGCGGGCGGGGCCGGTAGGGCGAGCTTCCAGTCGCCGTCGCTCCAGACGACGGTGGCGGAATTGGCCGTCAGCGACCCGTCGTGCTGGCGGGTGTAGATCACGACGCCATCGCTGTCCGGGCTCCAGCCGGTCAGCCGGTAGCCGAGAACCTGCGGTGCCGTCCCGGCAGGGACGGGGCCGCGGATCGACAGCCGAATGCGGGCCACTGCCCATGCGTCGCGTCCGGGACCGGCCGCCAGTAGACGCCCCACCAGCCGATATTGAGTGTCGTCGGCAACCGACATGCGGATCGTGGTCCCGATCGCCGCCAGCGCCGCCCCCGCCGGAGTACGCCGGTAGCCGGTAGCCACGGGGCCACTGACGACGGCGGGGCCTTGATCCGCGCCCGGGACTTGCACGCCTTGGAAGTCCGTCCACCGCACATGCGTGGGGACCGCGTGTACATCGACACCGGTGGGCGCAGCCACGTAGCGGGTGTCGTGTCCGCAGCCGGTCGCCGACCACGCCACGACAGTGGCAAGCAGTATCGGGATCGTGAGCCGATCGGCTCGGATTCGTGTGGGGGACATCGTGTTTCCCTGAAGTGCATGTGATGGACAGGTGCGTGGGAGGGCGGTCAGAGTGGGGCGTAGAGGGCTCCGGCGATCAGCCCGGCCGAGCCGACGACGACGCCACCGATCACCGCGCCGAATAGTCCTTCGACGCTGTCGTCGCGATGGCTGCGGAACGCCAGCAGCGCGGCGGCCCAGAGGATCCGGGCGATGCACAGCACGCACACGATCCAGCCCGCCCAGCCGAGCACCTGCAACAGTGGTGCCGATACATCTGCTGGCAACGGCTTCGCCACCACCACAACGGAACCCGGGAGGATCGTAGGCGTCACTGGGCCGACACCACAGCGTTCATGATCGCCCCCGCCGAGGTCATGAGGACGCCACCGATCAGCGCGAAGAACACGATCTTCGGCGATTCCATGGCGCCCCCGTGCATCCTCTCCCAACCGAATTTCCCGCCCGCGTAGATCAAGGCCGCGATCCCGGCGACCATCGATCCCCACGCCAGCCAGTTCACGATGTTCAGCAGCCCTTGCGAACCCGGGGGCGGGGTCGGCCGCACATTGATGTCGCCGTGCACCATGACCGCAGCGGTGAGATCGGTGGTGTACAGGCTTGGTGAGGAAAACATGGGTGTCCCTTCATGATTCGTGGGTGGAAGGCAGTCGGCGCGAGGCGGCGATGAGTGCGGTGATTGCAGCCCCGGCCCGCGCTGCCTCGATCGGTGCGGACACGGTCAACGCCGGTACACCGCGCCACCGCCTGTGCCTCGGCAGGGGATCGAACGGGGTGTAGACCGCGAGGTCGCCGGGTTCGAGCGCGATCAACT
Source organism: Nocardia sp. alder85J (assembly GCF_020176955.2). GTDB lineage: Bacteria > Actinomycetota > Actinomycetes > Mycobacteriales > Mycobacteriaceae > Nocardia. The sequence goes on along the minus strand of NZ_JAIUCZ020000014.1, from coordinate 162,994 downwards.
CGTCGTGCCAGCCGAGGTTGAACACGGCGGCCGGGTCGAGCAGGTCGGTGATGGTGTCGCGGTAACGTCGCACCGACGCGGGGAGCCGGCCCGGCCGCACCGGCGTCAATACCAGTGCGGTCACTGTCACACCGCCCGGTGTCAGCCCGGCCCGCCATTCCCGTAACCGGTCCGCCGCCGCGACCAACCCCGGCATACAGGTGCGGGCTGCCAGCACAACACGTTGCGTGGTGTCCGGCGACCCGGGCCAGGCACGGCCACCGTCGGCGGCATGCGCCCACCACCGCGCCAGCGTCGTCGCGCCCGCCCCACCGTGGGCAGCCACGACGGCGAACAGCGGCGGATGTGCGCCGGTCAACGGGAACGGTGTCCGCCGCACCGGCGCGCGCCGCGACCGCGGCGGCACGGTGATCGACCCGATCACCGCCTCACCAGCAGCTCCTGGCGGTGAGTCGTCGCGGTGCCGGGGGAAGGAGGCGCTGCCGGTCACCGGTCATCCTGCTTTCGCGATGGCGACGATGACCGTGGCGCCGGCGGCGATCCGTACGTCGATGACTTGCAGGTAGTCCACGCGTACGCCGTCGGGGTGGACCTCCACGAGGTGCACGTTCGCGGCATTGCTGCTGACGGGTGTGACTGCGACGCAATGCCGGGTTCCGGCCGGGATCGACGCGATCCCCGCTGCCAGCCGGGCCGGATCGATTCCGGCCTCCGGCGCCAGCAATACCGCCAGCGCCTCACCCGACCGTTGGACGTAATAGCCGTATTCGAACGCCGCGATCACCCCGGCCAGCGTGTCCCGGTCACCGGGGGCATCGGTCACGGTCGTCGCGTCACTGCCCAAGAGCCCGGCGCAGGCCGGATTCACCGGGACGGTCGGTGATACGGACACGTGCGGCGAGCCCGCCTGCGGGAATGTCGGCGCCGCCACCTGTTCCGGCGCGCGGGTCGCCGCGAGTGCACCGGTGATACCCAGCCCTGCGGCGAGCGCGAACACCGCGGCCGCGGCCAGCCACCCCCGCCACGGCACCGACGCCGACAGCCTCGCCAGCGGCGCACGTGTGAAATCCCGAGTGCCACGGCGGGATTCGAAGCGGTCTCCCGGTGAGATGTCCGGTGCGGGTGCCGGGTCCCGGTGTCCGTCGAGCCAGCCCCATCCCAGTCGTGGATCACCGGAGACATCGGCGCTCGACCGGTGCGGTGTACCGGTGCCTGCGCGGGTCCGGTCGCCGGTCATGACGGTGGTACCGCCGTCGCGCCGGGTGAAGGTGCGGAGGGGGCTGGGAACCCGGTGGTCGTCGGTGCCGACGATGCTGTGACAGGTGTGGTGAAGTCGGCTGCAGGTGTGCCGAATGATGCTCTGGTGGAGGCGATGTCGTGGGCGAGGGCCGCGAACCAGGTCGCGGCCGCGGCCAGAGGCGGTTGACCGGTCGTGGTGGCGGGGACTTGACCGTAGGTGTTCTGGCTGGCGATGGCCGAGGAGTATTGGGCGACCATGTCGAGGTTCGCCAGGTCGCTGTTGTCGGTTACGGTGTCGCGGATCGCCTGGAAGGCTTCGTCGACGAGCCGGACCGGCATCTCCGGGGAGACGACCTGGACCACGGCACCGGCGAGCTTGGTCCCCAGAATGCCCAGCGCGGCCACCGGATCGGCCAGCCCGACCGTGGCCAGCGCAGCGATGGTGTCCGGAGTGAACACGTCGGTGACGACGCTGACCACCGTGTTGAACGCGATGGTCCCCAGCTTGAACAACGCCGCGATCGCGTCGTTGGGACCCGGCTGCGGTGCCTGCGGATCGGACGCGTCGGCCAGCCTTTGTGCGATCGACTCCTGCGGCTGGTAATCGACCGTGTCCAACGAGGTACCGGACAGATCGTTGCCGACGATCGTGATCCCGGCGTTGATGACCGTCGCAGACAACGCGTCCGCGATACTGCCGATCGCCGACACCGGATCACGGAAATCGCCACGGCGCGCGATATTGGCGACCACGTCCAGCAGCGCACCGTGCGCCGGCTTGTCACAGGTGACATCACCAGGGACACAGAACTGTGCGACCCGCCCACTCAGGGCCTCGTAGTCCGCCGGTTCGCTCGGCGCTGTCGAGATCACGGTTGCGGCACCGGGGACCGCGACGCCGCCGGTACCGGGCAGGTGCGGGTCGAGGAGGTTGATCGCCGAGACCGCAGTGCCGGTCGTGCCCGGTGCGGGATCCGGTGTGGTCTGTCCAGGGCGCCCCGGCAACACTGTCGTGCCCGCGGGCCTGCCGGGATCACCGAACAGTGCCACACCGGCGATCCGGTCGGGGGGCACCGGCCCGGTACCTGTCGCCGCCTGGTGCGCGAACTGCGCGATTACCGGCGCGCCGTCGGTGTACCCCGCGGCAGCCAGCAGCGTGCGCGGACACCGGGCGATCACCGAGGAGGCCATCGTGTCGACGCGTTGGAGCGTGGCTGTGATCGAGGCGGCATAGCTGTCGGTGGCGCCGGTCGCCGTGCTGCTGTCGGGATCGCGGGTGACCGCCGGCGCGTCAGTGCCGATGTCGAGGTGCTGATAGGGCACGTAGGCGCGTTGCACCAGACCCGGGGCTTGCGCCGTTACCGACCGCAGCAGCGTGCCTAGTACCCCCGTGTCCAGATCCGCAGGCGTGTCCGGCGACGACTGATCCGCACCCTGCACCGCCAGCACATACAGCGCCGGACATGTATTACTCAGCGGTGCAACAGGATTCGCGTGCATCGCAGGCACCGCGCCGACCACGCCGACAACCGCCGTGGAAGTAACGATCGCCGATGCTGCTAAGCAGTGCCTCCGAGATCGCCGTCTGTGCAGAGTATTCGCCATCAGAGTCTCGATTCGTGCGCCGGTCGTGCGGAAGTGAAGATCGCTGAGGAACCGTGGACCGTAAGGGGAGGGCGCCGACGGCCGGATCTGCGGGATGGGCTCATGACTGTGCCGGTGAACTGCCATGGTCGGGGCGAGGAGGCGGATTGCGGACACGGCGCCGCCGCGTTCGGTCGGAGAGCGGTTCGAGATGCGCGGCGAGGTGATCGACGGCAGCCCGTGCCCCCCACTCGGCGCCTTGGGCATGGTTTGCCCCGGGGATATCGAGCCAGGTGACTTCGCTGCCGCGTACGCGGTAATCGGCGTACAGTTGCTGCGCTACCCGGATCGGCACGACCTCGTCGTGGGTGCCGTGATAGAGGTACACCGGCACGCGAGGCTGATGGTGACCGTTCTCCTCGGCCAGCAACACCGCCGCCCATGCCGGATCGTTCCAGGGGTCGCGAAGTATCGTGAAGCGCCTCAACGGGTTCCGGAATCGTGTGAGGATATGCAGCAGGCTCGCTTCCTCCGCCTGGCGTATTGCCGTCTGCCCGGCCGGTGACAGCAGATGCTGTATCGGGGTATCCGGATGCGCGGTCGACAATCCGATCAGCGCGGCCAGCCCCAATCCGCTGTACGGGCCGCCGTCGATCGCTTCGATGCACGCGGTCAGATCTGCCGGAACACCACCTGCGACAACCACTTTCACCGGCACGTCCGGGCAGTACTCCGACTGCAACTCCGCTGCCCACGCCACCGCACGTCCACCTTCGCTGTACCCCCACAACCCCACCGGTGCACGCACACTCAGGCCCGAGTCCGGTGTCTGCACTGCCGCGCGTGCCATATCGAGAACCGTGTACCCGGCAGAACGGCCGGCCAGATATGGATGAGACCCGGCATTGATGCCGGGGCGTTCGCCATCGGAGATGGCGACGGCCCATCCCCGCGCCAATGCCGAACTGATCGGTTCGATATCGAAAAGCCCTCCGGCGCCGAGCAGAACGCTGGGCCCGTGGATGGCGCCCAGCCCGTACACCCAGCCGCTGTACACGATGATCGGCCGCCGCCCGTGGCGCCATGGCGCAGTCGGTACCAGGAGTGTCCCTGTGACCAGAATCGGCGCACCGAGAACGCCGGTGGAGCAATACCGCAACGTCCAGCCTCGATTTGCACCGATGTTGACCGCCAGGGCCGAGACCTGGACCAGATCGCCTGGGAACCGCGGGCTGTCGATACGCCGTGGCCGGCGGTCACCGGAGGCAGACGAGACCATCATGACGATGTCGCCCCTCCTGTCCGGGGTGATTCTCCACATTGCGCGTTACCGGATTGTTGAGCGACCGGCACGCCGAGAGACAAGCTCGATACGGACCACTGAGGTTCGGCGGGCGAAGCATTTGCACAAACACCTTCCGTGCAAGAAATCGATCGACAGAGCTCGGAAAACTCCAACCCGGGTAATCCGGTCAGCGCAAAGTAGCTGTCCGAGCGGGGATCACGCGGCTTGTACACCGGGCGGAGACTGTAAAATTCGCAGTACCACCGGTTATCCCACCTACCGGCCTCCGAGGCGCAGAGGCGGGTGGATCTTTCGTCCGGGTGCGAGCCGAACTCCTTGACCGTCGCGACAAGACAATTGCTGTTCTCAGATACCATCAAAGCGCCGACACACTGTGCCTGTCCATAGCGTTCGCCGCCACCACTTGTGGCCCCACTGCCAGTGTGGGTCGCGCAGCCATCGACCCGGCTGCATTCGGGATCGGACGCGACAGCATCTCGATGCGCAGCAAGCACTCGATCGCGGTCAGCGCCGGGCCTCCCACACCAAGTGGCGTTTCAAGCGGTGGTGCCGCCTCCCGCGGTTCGGGCACGGCGACCACTCCGGCGATCGGCACCTGCGCACCGCGTTCGGCGGCTGTCACGGTCTTCCGCGAACGGCCGACCCCGGACGGTGCGTTTTCCTCGTCGGTCCCACCTTCAGGTGCAGCCCTGCACGGCGATCCGGCCGCGGCTCGGGAACTTGCTGTCAGACATCCCTACCCTCTGCCTCGCATGCCGACGAGTGCAGGTGTCAGTGACTGCCGGCGATGGAGGTGCCGACGCGATGCACGTGCATTCGGGAGAATTCTGGGATTTTCCGATGCACACAGCCGATACCCGATCACTGCTATCGGCACTGGTCGTTGCCGTGGGCCGGCGGGGTATCGGTTGTGCGGACAATATTTTTCCCTCTTGCGAGTCTGGCGCTGGTGCCACTGCCGGGGTTGTGATGGTGGAACAGCTGTACCCATCCAGGGAGGAAGTCATGGATTTCAATGCCGTCGTGTACCTGCTCGATGCCGCCTCGGATCTGGTGTGGAATGTCGTGTCGTTCGTGACCACGGTCGCGAACGTGGTGGCACGGTTTTTCTGATTACCGGGTAGCGGTGTTCCCGGCAGCTTCCGGCTACCGGGAACACCTTCTCTCGTGCGTCGCAGCACGCATTCTCCGATTCATGTCAGTCTTCGCTTGAAGGGTTTATTTCGTCGTGCCTGAAAACAGAAGTGAATCTATTGTTCCTGCCCTCGTCCGGGCTCCGGGGTACGTGTACCGGGGTCGTGTGCTGGCTGCCGGTGTGGTTCCCGCAGTGGTGGTGGTGTTGATGATGCTCGCGGTGCCGGACGCCTCAGCGGTCACCGCCGTGGCGGTCGACGATCAGCCCGGTGTCACCGTCACCAGCTCTGCCCAGCCGGGTACCGAGACCCCGGCTCCGCCTCCGCCGCCGGTGTATCCCGATCAGCCACCGGAAGTACGCAACGGGCCCGCACCGCGCCCGATACCGGCGCCGGAACCCGCGCCGCCGGTGGAGCTGGAACAACTGCATTCCTCGGAACCTGTGGCTCCGGTGGCTCCGATTGCGCCGCCGGACAACACGATCCGGATCGGCCAGTGGCAGACCCCCAGCCCGGATTGGCTGCCCCCGGACATCCGTGACGACATCAACACCGCCGCCGCCGGTGCCGAGGCGCAGGTGGCCACCGTCTTGGACTCGATCGGGTTACCGGCGGGCCGCTCCGACCGCGTCTCCGGAGCCACCATCGCTGGGGCAGCCGGAGGCGGGGCCATCGGCGCGGCCCTGGCGGGCGGGCCGGTGGCGGTAGCGGGGGCGATCGTCGGAGGACTCGTCGGGGGCACACTCGGCGGTGTCGCCGGGGCCGCGATCGGCACCGTCATCGATATCCCGGTCATCGGCACCGTCACCTCCGGCGTCGCCGGAACCGCTCTCGGCGCAGCCGCCGGTGCTCTTGCCGGTGCCGCGGTGGCCGGCGTCCCCGCCGCCCTCGCCGGAGCGCTCGCTGCTGGCACGGTCGGGGCCGGATTCGGCGCGGCGGCGGGGGTGGGGCAGCCATGACACGCCTCGCCGCCGCGGCCGTGATAGCCGCCACGGTCAACGGGATACTGTTGGGACCGGGATCACTTGCAGTGCAAGCCGTTCCGATCGAGTTGCCATGTCCGGCGTTGTATGTGCTCGGGGTGCAGGGCACCGGTCAGTCGTCCCCTACCGCCGATCCGGCCGCGGATACCGGGATGGTCGGGGCGTCGGTTGGCCCGGTGGTTGCGGTTGTCCCGGATCTGGTGCAGCGCAGCTACATTCCCTATCCGGCTGGTTTCGGGGGGATCGTGCCCGGTGGCGGTAGGGATCCCTACACGCAGTCGGTCCTCGACGGGCTCGGCGGGCTCGACGCCGACGCCGCCGGGGTCGTCGGCGCCTGCCCGCGCACCATGCTGGCCGCAGTCGGGTATTCCCAAGGCGCGCAGATTGTTTCGAGATTCGCCGAGGCGGTCGGTGCGGGGGAGGGGCCGGTGGCACCCGACCGGATCGCGGGCATAGCGCTGGTCTCCGACCCCGGCCGTGCCCCCGGGTCGGTGCTTCCCGGCAGTCCCGGACAAGTCACACCGGATGCGGCGCCGGGTACCACCGGCACGGCCGTGTCGGTGGTGCGCCTGCCGACGGTACCGGCGGGTCGCGGGATCGCCGCCGACGACGCCGGACGCGGGTACGGGGCGCTGACCGGGCGGGTAGCGGAGATTTGCGCAGACGGTGATCCGGTTTGTGCGGCACCGGATCACGCGGCGATGCTGCGTATCGGTGCCGAGATCGCCGCCCAGGCCACCTTGCAGGACCCGCTGGCCGCGCTCGCCTCGATCCAGGCAGTGCTGTCCAGCGCTCTGGCCGGGGCGTGGACCCGTGTGCTCGCCGACGACGTCACCGTCGGGCCCGGCGGTGTCGACTACACCCCGCAAGCCACCCTCGCCCAGCGGCTCACCGCCGCCGCGGACCCCCGTACCCCCGCCCCGACCGCCGAGGACACCGCAACCGCAGGAGCGCGCTGGGCGCAGATCACCGCGACCGTTGTCGCGGACCCCGTCGGGCAGCTACCGAAGCTTGCCGGGCAGCTGGCCGCCGCGTGGGGACAGCTCGGCGCGGACGACGCCGATCTGGTCGATCCGGCGGTGTGGCTGCGGTACGCCGATCTGGTCGGCCGCCACACCGGGTACGCCGCCACCGGCCAGCTCGCCCCGGTGAGCGCGTGGCTGATCGCGCTGGCCCGAGACCTCGCCGGGAGCCCCTCGTGAACGACCACTTCTACATACAGCCGAGCCTGGACCACCGTCATCACCCCGGGGACCTGCTGCGGATGCGCCCGACGTTCGTCCCCGATCTTCCGGATGCGGCGGGAGCCTGGCAGATCCTCTACGTCTCCACCACGTCCCGCGGCGACCTCATTCCCGCCTCGGGCATCGTGATCACCCCCGACACCGACACCGGCACGCCCGTCGGAGCGGGGGCACCGGCGATCCTGGTGTACCACCCGTCCTTCCGGGGCCTGTCCGCGCGAGCACCCTCACAACTCCTGGCCACCGGGTACGACCCGGACACCGCTACGATCGCGGCAGCCCTGGCGGCAGGGTGGGTAGTAGCGGTCGCCGACGGTGACGGCCACGGTGTCAGCGGGCGAGGACCGCACACGTTCCTCTCTGCCCGCACCGGTGCCCGGATCGTGCTCGACCTCGCCCGCGCCGCGCACCGTATCCCGGATCTCGACTCACCGCCGATGCCGGTCGCAGCCTGGGGCTACGCCGACGGCGGCCGGGCGGTCGCCGCCGCGGGCGAACTGGCGCCGCAGTACGCGCCGGAGGTCAACCTGCGAGGGATCTGTGCCGGCGCGGTCGCGTCGGACCTCGCCGCCCTCGCGCCGGTGATCAGCCGCGGTCCCTACGCCGCACTCGGGCTGGCCGGGCTGGTCGGCCTGTCCCGGGCCTACCCGCACCTGCCCCTGCGGCACGTCCTCACCCTCGACGGGAAACGCGCCGCCGCTGCCGCCGAATACCTCACTGTCTCGGCACTCCTCGACCAGTTCCCGCAGCCACTGTCGCACTGGACCGCACGCCCGGATCCATGGAACGACCTGCTGTGGCGGTACGTGTTCGCCGAGGAAACCCTCGCCCGCGCCGCGCCGACAGTACCGATACACCTCTACCACGGACGCGACGACAACACCGTCCCGCTGCGCATGGGGCAGCGCACCTTGCTCGCCTACCGACTGCTTCACGCCGATGTCAGCTGGTCGGAATACGATGCCGACCACGCCCGCACAGCCGTCGCCAGCGTGAATGAGATCCTCACCCGGCTCTGCGGCTATCTGGTCGGCCTCACGCATGCCGGTCGCACAACGAACCTGACGCACGCTCGCCTGTGACCCCCTTCGGGGGATCCCCTGCCCGTGTCGGCAAACCCAACCCCCTCAGGCCGGCACGGGCAGGCCCCGAAGCGTTCGGACAGTCCCCATGTCGTGAAAGCATATGCGGCACAACACATAGCGCACGAACATCGGAGTGCGCCACTGCTCCCCTCGCGAACAGTTCACGCACCTCAAGGGCGAGGAACCGCCGTTACATGAATTCATGCGTCGCTGGGCTGTCATCTAGATCCATCCCGGCCCCGGAGTACAGTGAGGTGATCCCAGCGATGGAATGGGCGCAATCGCCCATCAGACACGCACATTCGAGGAATACCGGGCAATGCCGGGAAAGGCGTGGAGCCCCCTGTAAGTGAGTTCTTACCACAGAATTCACACCCTCAGAGGACTCCACGTGATCGCCTATTCTGCCATGCTCGACGTCCCGCGTGAACTGGTCGACTACGTGTCGCGGCTGCTGGCCGGTGAACGCCGCCGACTCGGCACCCGCCGCGGTACCCGCGCACTGACCCCGTGGAAGCAAGCGGTGTTCGTGCTGGCCTGGATGCGCAAACGCGACGACGTGGCGATTCTCGGCACCGGATTCGGTCTCGGCCGCTCCACCGCGTACCGGTACCGCGACGAAGGCGTGAAAGTCCTTGCCGCCCAAGCACCCGAACTCCGCGAAGCCCTCGAACGAGCCGCCGCCGAAGGCATGGCCTACGTCATCCTCGACGGGAAGATCTTCGAGACCGACCGCGTCGGCGAGAAGACCGTCAGCGTGAAAGACGAGGTCATCGACCTGTGGTACTCCGGGAAAGCCCGCACCCAGGGCGCGAACATCCAAGCGGTATCCAGTCCGCAGGGAATCCCGCTGTGGGTCAGCGACGAAAACCCCGGCTCGATCCACGACATCAACGCCGCCCGGGAACTGGCCTTCGCCGACCTCTACCGGGCCGCAACACATCTGAACCTGCCCACCCTCGCAGACAGCGGCTACGAAGGCGCCGGCATCGGCGTCCACACCCCTGTCAAACAGCCGCCCGGAGAACATCTGCATGTCGACAACCGCGCCTACAACGCCTTGCTCCGTGGCATGCGTGCCCTCGGCGAACGCGGGTTCGCGCTGCTCAGTCAACGCTGGAGGGCGCTGCAGCGCATCACCATCAGCCCCGAACGAGCCGGCGGCCTCGTGAAAGCCGCTCTCGTACTCACACAATTCGAACATCAAATGATCTCATGAAAGTCGCTGGGATCACCTCAGTGAGTCGCCGTGCAATTGGTCACCGCCACCATTACTGATCTCGTCGCCGCGATCGTGCCGTGGGATGACCAGGAACGCAAGGACATCAGCGTCGTCCTGGGCTGGCTCCGCGCAGCCGACGGTGTCTTCCGCCGAGACCTGCAGCCCACTCCCGCAGTGCATCTGTATGCCTACGCTGTTGTCGTCGACCCGATCGAGCGTCGCATGTTTCTGGGCCGTCACCACACATCCGGTCGGTACCTGCCGATGAGCGGCCGACTCGATCGCGACGAGTTGCCTTTCGACGCTGTCGGGCGTGAGGTCCAAGAGGAACTGGGCACTCGGCCTGTCTGCGACATCGTCGGCCCACAGCCATTTCTGTTGACTATCAACAATTGTCCCGCTCCGCGACCTCGCTCCGACGTCATGCTGTGGCACGTCCTCCGTGGGCACCGTGGCCAGACTTATCGGCTCGACCCTGCTGAGTTCGACCGCGGCTGCTGGTGGGACCTCGACCCCTACGGGCTACCGGACACCGACCCCCAGATCCGACGATTTCTCGCCAAACTCGACAACGTCCTGCAACCGGCACAGGCACTCTAGCTGTCTCACCCATCACGACCGGGAAAATCGGTGTCGCCCTGTTCCGGTCATGCGATGTACAAGGCACTCTCGCCTGGCCACAGAACGTGGCCGGCGAGAAGATTCCGCTATTCGTGCGGCAGTTCCGGCCCCGAGTATTCCTCTCGGGCACCGACGAACACGATGACGTCGCCGAAAGCATTGCCCAGCCTCACCTGTGATACGCGCAGCGTCGACAGCAACTGCGTATGGAGATCGCGCAGGTGGATAGCCGAGTTCTCGACGGACCGGCCTGACACGACCCTCGCTTCATGCGCCCAGTACCGCCGGAACCAGGGATTCCTGCTCAGTCGCTGCAACATCTCCGACGCCCACGGCGTATCCCGGTACGGGCACAGCAGGTAACGGAACCAATAAACATTGAACTCGGCCTCCCGTTCCCACTCCACCAACACTTTCCGGGCGGGAGAGGGCTCGAAGTGCCACAGTATAGAATTCTGTCCCACTTCCATCCCCGGAAATGCCTGACGGTACATGTCGTTGCACCGCAGCAGGTTGCACTGTGTATCGAAGATCGCCACGTAACGATCGGCGTCGAGCCTGTCGATGATATCCATGGTCAACGGATCGAGGGCCTGCCGTAGTGCCCCAGCGCTGGGGAGATCGCCGACCGGGTCCAGTCCTGACAGCCGGAACAGGTGCCCCCTGCGCACAGCGTCGAGATTCAACTCGGTAGCAATGCCTTCCAGCACCGACCGTGTCGGATCCGCCCGCTCACCGGTCTCCAGCTTTCCGTAATAGGAAAGAGTCAGTCCGACCCTCCTGGCGAAGTCCTCCTGAGACGGATACGGTCCCTTGCCGGGCCAGTTCTCCACACTCTTCCGGGCATCCTGCAGAAACCCGCGCAAGGACGGCGGTTTCACCGATTCTTGTACCATCCCCCGAGAGGCCGCTGCGGATGCGCTCAGTTCTATCGGGTCCAACGGACCCTCCTCCACCGTATCGCAACGCGTCGTAACGCGTTCCCCTCGACTCCACCGTAGCCAGAATTTCGAGCTACTGTCCAGTTGGCTCGCAAGGGAAGTCGGCGGCAGGAATTCCTCAGTCGTGGAATGCCCGCGTACATATTCTCCACAAACATGATCTGTACGTGCAGGCACATCGGTATCGCCTGGCCCATCCAGCAACGGGAGACTGCTCATTCAGGCGGCTGCACTGCCGTCGACACCGCCGTGCCCGTTCCGGACATCGTCGATGTTGTCGGCGCCCTGCGGGTGTACCGGCGATCCTGCATCCGGGGCGCGTGAATCGTAGGAAGCGGTCGTTGCTCAACACGGGCATGCCTGGCGGACCGTGCTGCCCGTCACACCACTGCCGGTGGCCCCACAAGTGGTGACTTCGAGATCCATAGACGGCGAATGTCTTTCGTGCTTGTCATGGATACATGAGCCAGATCGCCGCGCGAACAACTGTCCCGAAGTGACGACGTCGGCAGACCGCGTTCAGTACCGCGTACGCCCGATGCCGTTGGCGTCGCTCCGCCGGAACATGCATGGCGATGCTTTGCCCGCCACAGGCGCGACCTCCCTACAGAGTCCGTCGAAGTCGGTCCACGCACGGAGTCTCCCCTCACGTGCAAGCCGCCGTGCTCGCACATTCCTGTACACGTCGGTCCCACCGCGTTACGTGCAGTACCGGCCAAAACCCCTCGTACACATTCGCCTCGTCCGCCACGACGTAGCGGCATCGGCGCAGACCGTGGCCTACCCAGCCCTCCAGAAAGGCAGGACACTGATGACAGACAATGCCAACGACACCGGCACCTCCGGTGGGGATCAAGATCCCGCAGACCCGCCAATCGCCACGCTCCGTCGCTGGGCGCAGCAACAACTGGTCCACCAAGGGGACCCCGCGATCACCGCGGCCTGGTCCGAGCGTGAGGTCGAGGCCGAACGTGCACTGGCCCAACGTATTCGAGACAACGAACGGCTCCGCCGCTGGAAGCGCGTCCAGGCAGACTCCGACGCCGAGGATCGTGCCCTTCGCACCGACAGGGCGATCGGCAAGGCCGACGTCGCCGACCTCCTGACAGCGCGCAAAGCTCTTGCCGTGCAGCGTCGCATGACCTCGGCCCATGCACGGTTGGCGTCGTTGTACCGGCACCGAACCTGGTCGCTGGTCACACTCGCCGGTGTCGTCCTCGCGGGAATGCTGTGGAGTGCTACCAATGTGCAGCACAACATCGCCCCGGGCGGTGCTGGAGACCCGCTGTACTGGTTCAGCTATCTGGTCGAGGTGATGATCTCCGCCTGCCTGGCCGTGATCATGATCGGCACGAACAAGGTCGGCGAGTACGGCATCACCGACGACCGGCGCATGGTCGCCGCAGCAGAACTGGCACTGCTCGGACTCACCGTCGCCCTCAACACCTACCCGTACTGGCACCAGGGACTCACGATGGCAGGGGTCGGAGTACATGCGGTGCCGCCGGTCATGGTCGGTGTCGCCTTGATGACCCACCATGGCGCCAGCGTCCGCTACGGACAGGCGATCAAGATCCAAGCGGACATGGTTCCCGGCGACAACCTCCCCCTGATCACCGCCGACACGCACAGCGATGCGTACTCCGGCTTCTCCGGCGGTCACACGTACGAAGAACACCTCCGCCGGACGGACACACCCGCAGACGTCCGCATCGCTGATACGCCCACCCTGTCCGCCATCAGCGGCAACGTGCGCGGTTCGCTGCGGCCGCGTTCCCGCAACGCTGCCGTTGGTCTGCGCCCACATCCGCGCCTGCACTCGGCCGGCGCCCGTCGCCTGCAGAGAGGCTCAGCGCCCATCAGCGTCGAAGCTGATCACAGGACGCGTCCGGCAACTGACCTCGACGCGGGCGTGCAGGCCGTCGCCAGTGATCTGCGCAACGCGATCGCGCAGACCGTCACGGGCCCCGGCCCAAGGAGCCAATGGAAAATCGATCGGCAGCGGATCCTGCAGATCGCGGAGCAGCATCCGAGCTGGTCGAACACCCGCATCGCCGACGCCTACGGATGCAGTCCCAGCGCTATCGACAAGATCTTTCGCGTCATGCCTCGGCCCGGTCGCGATCCCCATCCGATCCTCACCGAGGCGGACCGTGAGCAGATAGCCATCGACCACCCGGGCTGGTCCGATAGGCAGATCGCCGACGCTTAGCCTCGATCCACCGACGTAATCGGTGTGTGGTTTCGGCGGGAATAGGGAAAGTGCCTCCGAGCTGCGATGATTGGTGTTCTCACGCATCAACCGTTGCAAGATCGGAAAGACACTTGCAGTGCGATCGTTTCACACGTTCGCCGAGGGCTCGGCGGTGTTCGATGAGGACATCTTGGTCTCGGTGGCTGGCCTGGTCCCGGTGATGACGCTGGCCGAGTAAACGGGCCTGACCGGCATGTTGGCCGAGAAGGTGTGTATCGCGTCACCTCGGATCAAGTCGGGGTCGGCGAACCTCGCGCCGAAGCTGGCCACGCTGATTGCCGGTATGGCCGCCGGTGCGGACAGCATCGACGATATCGACCTGCTGCGCAGCGGCGGGTGTAAGGAGTTTGTTCGACAGTGCACGCGGTTCCGCCGGTCATGATCGGCGTCGCGTTGATTGATCCATCATGCCGCGAGCGTTCGCCACGGCCTGGCGATCGGGAAACAGGCCGCCGACCTGCCGGACGAGGCGCTCGCACCGGCGGCCACGCCCACCACCCAGGACGCGTACGGTCCCGACATTGATCCGGCGCCGCGCCTATCCGGTGGCCACGACGCAGACTTCACCTCGAACGCACATCAGTCACGCCGACACGACGCGTCCGTCTCGGCAAACCCGGGCAGCGCGCGAACGCGCACGACCGTTGCCGGGCTCATGCCGAAGCCGATTTGCCACGGCCGACTGCCGCGCGTGCGCTCTACGCGCCCGCTCACCTCCGCCCGACCAGCCCCGCGGTTCACCGCACGGCGGCCGGGCGACCGGGCGCGTCGGTTCACATCCGCAGTACGCGTACACAGACACCGGACGCGTCAACTCCGGAATTCGAGTGCCGCGCACACACGGACACCGCGGACAGCGCCGCCGGTCGCAGTGGTGGCGGCAAAAGGTGGACCGTGAGCAGATTCTCCGGATCGCTGCGAACCACCCGGGCTGGTCGAATAGGCAGATCGCCGAAGTGTACGGATGCAGCCACAGCACTGTGGACAAATTTTTCCGAGAAATCCCGCGGCCCAGTATGCAACCGCGCCCTGGCAAGCCGAACGCGTACTGATCTGTCTCGTGCACTGTCGTGGTGTCGGCGAACGAGCGTGATGGATCGTCAAAATCGCCGGACGGGCAACAATACTCAAGGGTTCTGTTCGCCGGATCCAGGCTGCCCTGGACCGGTCCCTGTCATCCCCCTCGCCTGTCGACCGGCTCGGGCCATTGTGTGACGGCTGGGGGCGATACGCGACATCGGCGGTGCTGGGAATCGTGATCACCGGACGAAATCGGCAGATAGGGGATCTCCGCCGGCCGCCACTGGTCACCGGGCAGGTTCGTCACCACTGCAAGTGGCCCCACGAGCGGTGGGAACGAATCACCTTGACCAGCAAAATCTTTCAAGATGTAATGATGAGGACAGGCTCATCCCGATCGGATCGGAATCGGCCCGGACCGGGCGCGGAGCGCTGCATCCATGGGACACACCCTGAGGATGCCCCATGCGATACAGACGTTCACCTTCCACTGCGCCCCCGAAGTGGCTGACCCGCATCGAACTGGCGAAACGGCTGGGCTTGAAACCTAAAACACTGGCGAACTGGGCCAGTCTCGGAATCGGCCCGAAGTTCACCAAGGGTATCGGCGGTCGCGCCCGCTATCACATCGACGACGTTGAACGGTGGGAGGCGTCCCTTTGAGCCCAGCGACTGCTCGGTGCCATCGGCGGGCCCAGGCGGGAATCGGCGTCACGGCGAAAGATCCTACGGTGCAACGCCGATGACTCATATCGGCTTACCCATAAGTGGCGCCGCAGTGTGGTCCGATCCCAACCGCGGCCGACGGTAGCCTTCCACCGGAGCGGCTGTGGAACCAGAACTCGGGTCAGACAGGTCGATCCGGCACGCAGGCCACGCGAATCGGTCTCGGTGTGACACGCAGCGACCGACGGGCGAACACGACAGATCTTGATCGCCGACCCGTGACCGAGGAAGTGTCTTCACCTCGGTCACCGCACGACTGAAGCCGACAGTCGAAAACATGACTGACCCACAGATACCGGCCATCCCTGATGTTGAAAGGCTCGCAAAAGCCTCGACCGTTCGGTGACTGCTCTCTCGCAGGAAAACTTCTCCAGGTGCTGGTGCTGATCTATCAAATGAAGCGAGACCACTACCCATGTCGAACGAGAAATTGGAGCCGGGCGGGCGCCCTAGGCAAAAACCCACTCCGGTGAAGGGCTCGGACGGACTGTGGCGGATCGATCGAATCGGGCACCGATCCTTCAACGGCGTTTACTGCCGTACCTCCGGTGTCGGTGCAACCAGTAAAGAATGTCTCGACGACTTCGAGCTGAACTTCGAACGAAACCGCCGCAAAGGATCCGTACGGCCCCGCCGGCCGCAGCGGCCGGTTTTCCGCTCGACGGACCCCATGGATGTCGTCTTCCGTCACTACCTCGAATTGAAGAGGAAGGCATGGAAAGCCGGGAAGATCCGTGAACAGACCTACCGTCGATATGAACTCGCGGTCTACAAACCGGACTCTCCGAGAGCCGATCCCGACGCCATCAAACTCGGTGAGGAACTTGGGCACCTCGCCATCGGCGAAGTAGGCAGGCCGTCCTACCTGAACGACTATCTCGAAGACATCGCCGACCTGTCGGTCTCCACCGCCAACATTCACTACATCATCCTCGGCGAAGTATTCAGAATCCTGACCCTGGCCGGCCTTTTCGACGTGAGCCCCATGGCACCTGTCCCGAAACCGATGATCCAAGGCAACGCGCGCGCACTGGATCAGGGCGAGCTGGACGGATTCTTCGACCTGCTGATGGCGCGGCAGAACCGAACCCGGTACCTGCTGCCACTGTGCCTGACACTGCTCGGCACCGGTGTCCGAAAGTCGGAGGCGCTCGCGATTTTCTGGTCCGACCTTCCCGACCTGGACGATCCCGCCGTATCGACCGCCGTGCTGCACATCCACGCCACTGTCATCGCCGGCAGAGGCGGTGCGTTCCGGCAGCTGGCACGTAAGCGAGGTCCCGCCTACTACATCACACTGCCCGAGTGGCTGACCACGATGCTACGTGTGTGGAAGGCACGAGTGCGCCCGTCCGATCCGGGCACACCGGTCTTCCTGTCCCAGCGCGGTAGGATGATCGCCCCCGGCACCGCCGATACGGCGTTGACGACCGCAGTGGCAGAGACAGCCTTCGAATGGGTGTGCTTCGGCAACTTCCGGGACACCAACGCGACCCATGTCGCGGGGGTGACAGGTGATTCGAAATGTGCTAGCGCCCAATTGGGGCACTCCGAGGGCTCCACGGTGGCCACCCGGCACTACATCGACAGCCGCGGATACCTCCAGCGTTTGGTCGACTACTCCGGCCCGCTGAACAGCCTGAAGCCGGCCAACATTGGAACAACACTGGAATTTATCGCCGGATGAGTCCATACGGAACAATTTCAGGCGAGGTGACGACCGGTCGACCACGCCGTACAGCGAACTTTGAGACACTCATTCGCCCTCGCGCGGAACCAGGTTCGTCGTCTACTGTCACCCGCGTGAGCACCGACCCATCCGGCCAGGCAGAAGATGCCGCCGAAGGCGGGCAACTGCGCGCCTCCACCCTGGAGCTGTTCTTCGATCTGGTCTTCGTCTTCACCATCACCCAGCTGACCCACGTGTTCAGCGAACATCCGGGCTGGGTCGAACTCGGCCGGGTGGCACTGATGTTCGGTGTGATCTGGTGGATGTATTCAGGCTACGTATTCCTGACCAACGAAGTGGCCCCGAACAGTACGGTCCGGCGCACCTGGCTCCTGGTGGGTATGCTGGGCTTCTTCGTCGTAGCCCTGGCGGTCCCCGAAGCGTTCCACGGCTCCGGCCTCGCCTTCGGCATCGGCTACTTCGTGGTGAACACCGTGCACACCGGCCTGTTCTATTCCAACGGAGGCGGTTCCGCGAGTTCGGCCGCGTTGCGGATCGCGCCGCTGAATCTGCTGTCGGCGGGGCTGGTGCTGGCCGGTGGGCTGGTGCACGGGTGGCCGCGCTATGTGATCTGGGGGGCGGCGCTGGCGGTGCAGATCGTCACGCCGTATCTGGTCGACACCGGTGGATTCGTCATCCGGGCAAGCCATTTCGCCGAGCGGCACGGGCTGGTGATCATCGTCGCGCTCGGTGAGTCGGTGGTGGCGGTCGGGGCGGCGCTGGCGGGGATGGAGATCGGTGTCGCGCTGGTGACGACCGTCGCGCTCGGGCTGGGGTTGGCCTACGTATTGTGGTGGGCCTATTTCGGTTTCGACGACGAGCGGGGGGAACTGGCGCTCGAGGCGCTGCCCCGGACGCAGCGGGTGCGACCGGCGGTGCTGGCCTACGGGTACGCGCTGTATCCGCTGCTGATCGGAATCATCGTGACGGCCGCGGGAATTCGACTCACCGTCGCGCACGGGCACAGTGCGTCGAGTTGGCCTGCGGCGTGGGCGTTGTCGGGTGGAGTGGCGCTGTTCTTCGTGGGGCAGACGATGTTCCGGGTCGTGCTCGGACTGCCGCGGGCTTGGACGCGGCTGGCCGCCGTGCCCGTGGTGCTGGCGACGGCGCCGATCGGCGCCGCGTGGCTGGCGTGGGCGCAACTCGCGGCCGTGCTGCTGGTGGCCTTCCTCGTCGTGGTGGCGGACGACACCCTCAGCCTGCGGACCGGGGACACCAGCGCCTACGTCAACCCCGCGACCGCTCTGCTCAGGGTCACTCGCCGTTCGGCCTGACCGCCGAATTCAATCCCGTTCCGGCAGTGCGCACCCGTCCGGTCCGCAGGCGTCCGCGTCGCCGATCACCTCGAGCGCCGGTTCGTGGTCGGACCACGCCCGCTCGAGCACCTGGGTGAAGACCTCCGCGGGCTGGGCCCCGGACACACCGTATTTGCGGTCGAACACGAAGAACGGCACCCCGGTCGCGCCGAGGCGGGCGGCCTCGCGCTCGTCGTCGCGGACCGCGTCGGCGTAGGCGTCCGGGTCGCCGAGGACCGCGCGCACGTCGGTCTCGTCGAATCCGGCCTCGGTGGCGAGCTTCACCAGGCGGTCGGTGTCGCCGAACACCGGCTGCGCCTCGGCGAAGTTGCCGCGGTAGAGCGCGTCGAGCATCTGTTCCTGTTTGCCGTGTGCCAGCGCGTACTGCAACAGGCGGTGCATGTCGAAGCTGTTGCCGAAATCGCGGCCGGAGGTCCGGTAGGGCAGACCCATCGCCTCGGCCTGCGCACCCAGGCCGCGCTCGTTGGCCTCGGCCTGAGCCTCGCTGATCCCGTACTTGTGCGCGATGTGCGGGACCACCGCCTCGCTGTGCCCGGCGGGCAGCGTCGGATCGAGTTCGAAGGAGCGGTGCACGACCTGCACCGCGTCCCGGTGCGGGAATCCGTGCAGCGCCTCCTCGAACCGGCGTTTGCCCAGGTAGCAGAACGGGCAGTTGATGTCGGTCCAGATCTCGACCTGCACGGCCATGGAATCCTCACTAGCTCGGGGGCGGGGTGCTCTCGGTGTGTCAACCCGTGTCCACCGGGTTCCTGTTCCCGAGGGGTTCGACGCCTGTGATGCGGGTCACGTCATCGGGTGTCACGGATGGGTGAGCTGCCTTGTCCCATAGCCGACATCGAATCCACCGAGCCCTCGGAGCCCACGATGAACGCCACCCCGACCCATGAGATCGTCGTCCTCGGCGCCGGCTACACCGGCATGATGGCCACCGCCCGGCTGGCCCACCGCACCCACCGGCTGCCGGTCCACCTCACTTTGGTCAATCCCTCCGAACGATTCACCGAGCGGCTGCGCAGTCACCAGATCGCCGCCGGTCAGCAGCTCGCCGACCTGCGCATTCCCGAATTGCTGGCCGGTACCGGCGTCGATTTCCACCGGGCGCGGGCCACCGCCATCGATACCGCCGCGCATCGCGTCACCCTCGACGACGGCGCGGTGCTGCCCTACGACACCCTGGTCTACGCCCTCGGCAGCATCACCGACACCGCGCGCGTGCCCGGCGCCGCCGAGCACGCCTGGACCCTCAACAGCCCGCAACTCGCGCACGAATTCGCCGATCGCCTGGCGGCGACCGGTGGCGCGGTCACCGTGGTGGGGGCCGGGCTGACCGGGATCGAGGTCGCCACGGAAATCGCCGACAGCCATCCCGGCGTCACCGTCACCATGATCGGCACCGGCGAGCCGGGCGCGATGATGGGTGCGAAGGCCCGTGCTCACCTCACCCGCGCGCTGGATCGGTTCGGCATCGCCCGCCGCGTCGGTGTCCGGGTCGCGAAGGTGCTGCCCGAGGCGGTCGAACTGGACACCGGCGAGGTCCTGCACTCGGATCTGACCCTCTGGACCGCCGGTGTGCGCGTCCCCGAACTGGCGGCCGCCGCCGGCATCGACACCGACGACCAGGGTGCGGTGATCACCGATCCCACGTTGCGGTCGGTCTCGCATCCGGACGTGTACGCCGTCGGCGATGCCGCCGCGGTGTCGCAGCCGTGGGGCCGGATCCACGGCACCTGCCAGAGCGGCATGCCGACCGGTGCGTACGTGGCCGACACCATCGCGCGGCGATTGCGCGGAAAGGCCGTGCGGCCGTTCCGCTTCGGCTACATCCATCAGCCGGTGAGCCTGGGCCGCCGGGACGGGGTCATCCAGTTCACCCGGGGTGACGACACGCCCGGCCCCTGGTATCTGACCGGCCGTGCGGCGGTGTTGTACAAGGAGTTCGTGAGCTCCAGCCCGTGGCCGTCGTTCCGGCTGAGCCGGCGCGCGAACATGCCGGTGAAGTTCTCCGCCGGGGCCCGTGCGGCGGCGCGGGCAACCAAGGCCGCGTGAATCTTCCGAGCCCCCCGCGTCATGGGAGACGATGACCCCGTGCAGGACGACATCCACGACGACACCGTCGCCGACCCGTTCCTCGAGCATCGCCGCCTGTTGTTCGGCACCGCGTACCGGATGCTGGGCACGGTCACCGACGCCGAGGACATCCTGCAGGACGCCTGGCTGAAATGGCATGAGGTGGAACGTGATTCGGTCGAGCACCCGAAATCCTACCTGGTGCGGACGGTGACCAATCTGTCGCTGAACCGGCTCACCTCCGCCCGCGCCACCCGGGAGAACTACGTCGGCCCCTGGCTGCCGGAGCC
The DNA here is from genome assembly GCF_020176955.2 of Nocardia sp. alder85J. Taxonomy (GTDB): domain Bacteria; phylum Actinomycetota; class Actinomycetes; order Mycobacteriales; family Mycobacteriaceae; genus Nocardia. The sequence goes on along the minus strand of NZ_JAIUCZ020000014.1, from coordinate 142,234 downwards.
GCTGCTGACCGCACCGAACGCCGCCGAGGAGTCCGAGATGGCCGACACCGTATCGACCGCGATGCTGGTGGTCCTGGAAACCCTGAGTCCGATCGAACGCGCGGTGTTCGTGTTGCGTGAGGTGTTCGGCTACTCGCACGCCGAGATCGCCGGCTTCGTCGACCGGCCGGAGGCGACGATCCGGCAGATCGCCCACCGTGCCCGCGCGCACGTGGAGTCCCGCCGGCCCCGCTTCGACACCGACGGCGATCGGCGCGCCGAGGTCACCCGGAAGTTCCTCGCGGCGGCCCACGGTGGTGACGTGAACGCGCTGATGGAGTTGCTCGCCCCCGATGTGACGCTGTGGAACGACGGCGGCGGCAAGGTCACCGCCGCCCGCCGCCCGCTGTTCGGCCCCGATCACGTCGCCCGCTGGCTGCTGGGTGTGATAGCGAAACCCGAGGTGGCCGGCGCCCGGCTGGAACCGGCGACGATCAACGGCGAACTCGGCCTGCTGGTGGTGCTCGGCGAATATCAGCTCGGCGCGATCACCTACGGCATCGTCGACGACCGCTTGCACGATGTGTGGTTCCAGGTCAATCCGGGCAAACTGTCCGGCCTGCGGCGGACCGAGTCCGAACAGTGATCCGATAACCTCCGCACACCGGCGTGCCGGGGCATAGAGTGGCGGCGGTCCCCGGCCAGGAGCTACTTCGGCCGGAACGTTGTACAGCCGTAGGAGTTTCGCAAGTGAACAACGAAATGCGTTGCGCCGATGTCCGTTTGTGGCGTATCGCACTGATTGCCGGGATCTTCGTCACCGGTGCCACCTTGGCCGCACCCGGCGCCGAAGCCGCACCGGCCTTCATCTCCTGTCCCGCAGGTGATTACGAGAATGTCGACCATGCCTGCGTGCACCGCCCCGAGCAGTCGCAGACGGCCCCGGGCGATGCGACGGTCCTGTGCCGCGACGGCGAGTACAGCTTCGCGCAGCACCGTCGCGGCGCCTGCTCCGGGCACGGCGGGGTGGATCACTGGCTGGTGAATGTGCCCGGCTGACAGACGATTCCGGCCCGGCAGCGCGCTGCCGGGCCGGAATTTCGGGGGAATGAAATCACTCGCCCTGTGCCGGGGTGTCGGCCTCGACCGCCCGCGGCGCGGAGCTCCGCACCTCGATCTTGCGGGCCTGCGGCTTCGGCGCCGCCACCTCGCGCACCCGGATCCGCAGGATGCCGTCGGCCTGCTCGGCCTCGATCGCCTCGGCGGTGACGTGCTCGGGGAGCGCGAACTCGCGCCGGAACGAACCGGTGCGGATCTCGCGGATCAGCACCCCGTCCTTGTCGGTGGCCTGCTCCTCGCGGCGCTGACCGGTGACGCGCAGCCGATGATCGGCGACCTCGACCGTCACGTCCTCGGCGGCCACACCCGGCAACTCCAGGGTGACCACCACGTCGGCCCCGTCCCGGGCCACGTCGGCGGCCGGTACGAAACCGGTGCGGGCCGGTACGGCGCCGGTGAAGGCGCGCCGCACGATCGCGTCGAAGTCACCGTCGACCTGCCGCAGCAGTGCGGTGAACGGATCCCAGCTGGTACGACGAACTGCAATAGCCATAGCGATTCTCCTGATCGTCCACTTGTCGCCGGCCGAGTCCAGAGTTAGCACTCGACCTCTGAGAGTGCTAACGCGTCGAGTTCCCCGCGTGTTCCCGCGCAGGTGGACGGCCCCGAGCGCGCCGGGTTCGGCGATCGGCGAGAATGGTCCGCTGTGTCGGCTGAAGAACTCGCCGTGGATCCGGTGACGGCGGCCCGCCGCCTGCTCGGCGCCACCCTGCGATCCGGTCCGGTGGCGGTACGCATCGTCGAGGTGGAGGCCTACGGCGGCGACCCCGCGGGTCCCTGGCCCGACCCCGCCTCCCACTCCGCCCCCGGCCGTACCCGCCGCAACGCGGTGATGTTCGGCCCGCCCGGCGTCCTCTACGTGTACTTCAGCTACGGCATGCACACCTGCGTCAACGTCACCACGGGCCCGGACGGTACCGCGAGCGCCGCGCTGATCCGATCCGGTGAGGTCATCGCCGGCCACGACCTCGCCCGCACCCGCCGCCCCGCCGCCCGCACCGACGCCGCCCTGGCCCGCGGCCCCGGCAACCTCGGCAGCGCCCTCGGTCTGACTCTGGCCGACTACGGCACCCCTCTGCTCGACCCGTCCTCCGAGATCCGCCTCGAACTCCCTTCCACTCCAGCGAATTCCGCAGACATCGCCACCGGCCCCCGAGTCGGCGTCAGTCTCGCCGCCGACCGCCCCTGGCGCTTCTGGCTCCCCGCCTCACCCGCCGTCTCCGCCTACCGCCGCAGCCCCCGCGCCCCCCGCATCGACCACTCCGCCTGACGTCCGCCCGGCGCGACGCGGCCGGACCCGTGCCGCGCGATAGCTCCGGCGTGCGATCCGGCGCGGCCGAATCACCCCTCGCAGCCCGATCCGATTGATAGCATCGGCGGTCTTCCGGCAGCGGCCCGGCGGAGATATGTACTGGAGCAAGGAGTTTCATCGATGAACCAGGCAATGCGGCGACCTCGTTCCGGATCGGGCGAGCAGGGGTTCTCGAGCCCCGGCCGGGCGGTGGCGGTTTTCACCGCCGGTCTCGCGTTGTCGCTACTGCCGACCCTGTCCGCACTGGCGGCGGTGCCCGATGTCGTCGCCTGTGGGACCGGCGGTGCCGCCGGCTCGTGCGTGGCGCGCCCCTCGCTGCCGTCGACCGGATCCGGATCCGGTTCCGGCAGCGGTAGTTCCGACACCGGCTCGGGTGGCATTCCGTGCGAGGACGGCACCGAGAGCCATGCGGAGCACACTCGGGGAGCGTGTTCCCACCACGGTGGGATACGCGGTGGCCGGCATCGCTGAGGGCGGGTTTCGCGGGCACGCACCCTTCCGCTGGAACGGCGCGTGCCCGGTGTCGGACCGGATCAGTGCACGTCGACCGGATGTTGCTCGGGGACGGCGAGTTCGGCGGCGGCGACAATCGCGGCGACGGCCGCTGTGGCCGCGGTATCGCCGAAGCCGATGGCCCAGCGGGTGTTTCCGGCGGTGCGGTACTCCAGGTAGGCCACGGTGGAACCGTCGGGGCGGGGGTGGCGGGTCACCGCCAGAACCTCGATGTCCGTGCCCGATTCGGTGAGCAGTGACGCCAGGGATTCGGCGGGTGTCGCGACCGGGATGCGGTATTCGGTGGGACGGCCGTCGACGTCGAGGGTCAGGTGCAGCTGCTCCTTGCGAACTATGCTGTCGAGGAGACGGATTCGACTCGACGCGGGGGAGTAGGTCGCAGTCAGCAACGCCAGCAGGGTGGCCGCCGTCACCTCGGCTCCGGTGTCGTCGGTGTGCCGCTGCACGTGGTGGGCGAAGTCGATCTGCAAGCGGCGGGGGAGATCCAGGTCGTACTCGGTGTGCAGCAGGTAGGCGATGCCGCCCTTGCCGGACTGTGAGTTCACCCGGATCACCGCATCGTAGGAGCGGCCCACATCGGCCGGGTCGATCGGCAGATAGGGTACCTGCCAGGGGATTTCGCGTTCGGAGCGGTGCAGGCGGGTGGCCCGGTCCCGGTGTTCGGCGAAGCCCTTCTTGATGGCGTCCTGATGGGTGCCGGAGAAGGCGGTGTACACCAGGTCGCCGACGTACGGGTGCCGCTCGGGCACCGGCATCCGGGTGCAGTATTCGACGGTGCGGCGGATCGCGTCGATATCGGAGAAGTCGATCATCGGATCCACCCCCTGCGCATGGAGATTCAAGGCCAGCGTGGCGATGTCCACATTGCCGGTGCGCTCACCGTTGCCGAAGACGCAGCCCTCCACCCGTTGCGCGCCGGCCAGTACGGCCAGTTCCGCGCAGGCGACACCGGTGCCGCGGTCGTTGTGCGGGTGCACGGACAGGATCACGCTGTCGCGGCGGGACAGGTTGCGGTGCATGTACTCGATCTGGTCCGCGTACACGTTCGGGGTCGCGACCTCCACGGTGGCGGGCAGATTCAGGATCACCGGACGCCGCGGGGTGGCGTCCCACAGCGTGGTCATCGAATCACACACCTCCAGAACGTAATCCGGTTCGGTGAGCATGAAGACCTCGGGGGAGAACTCGAATCGGATGTTCGCGCGATCCCCGGCCAGCTCCAGGATGTCGCGGCCGGCGTCGCGGATCAGCTCCGCCACCTCGGCCCGGGACCGGCCGAGCACCACATCCCGCCACACCGGCGCGGTGGCCGTGTACATGTGGATCACCACGTCGTTGGTCAGTCCCGCCACCGACGCCACCGTGCGCTCGATGAGATCCCGTCGCGCGGGGGTGAACACGACGATCGTCACGTCCTCCGGGGCCAGGCCCGCGGTGCCGATCAGCCGGACGAAATCGAAGTCGGTCTGCGAGGCGCTGGGGTAGCCGACCTCGATCTCCTTGTACCCCATGGCGACCATGAGTTCGAAGAACCGGCGCTTGCGGTCCGGATCCATCGGTTCGGCGAGGGCCTGGTTGCCGTCGCGCAGATCGACCGGTACCCACAGCGGCGCCGCGGTTATCCGGTTGGCCGGCCACTGCCGCTGCGTCAGCGGCACCGAAACCTTGTGGTAGACATCGGAATACCGATGTGAGGGCATGACGGAAGGACGCTGGCGATTCCAGTGGGAAGTCATGATGTCGGCGAGTGCTTTCGCGTCGAAGGGGGTCGACCGGCACAGCACAACGGCCCGCGGGCGGGGTGCCGGTCGCGTCAGACCCCGCCGCGGCGGAGAAGGAGAAGCAGCACACCCTGAGCCATGTGGCCTAGACTAGACGGTGATAACTCCTCAGACAAGTAGAGAGGTTGGCGCAACGTGCCGCATGTCCGGAGGCATCCGCTGGCCGCGCAGGCCGCGGAGGTTCTGCTCGAGCGGATTCGCGCGGGCGAATGGCCGCTCGGGCACCGGCTGCCGGGGGAGACCACGCTCGCGGTCCAGCTCGGTGTGGGCCGGTCGACCCTGCGCGAGGCGATCCGGGAACTCGCCGGTCAGGGCGTGCTGGAGAGCCGGCAGGGCGCCGGTGTGTTCGTGACCGCGCTGGACCGGGCCGAGGATTGGGAGTCGGTGCTGCGCCGTAGCGATATCGTCACGGTCATCGAGGCCCGGCTGGCCATCGAGACCGAGGCCGCCGCGCTGGCCGCGATCCGCCGCACCCCCGCCGATCTGCGGATGATGCGCCGTGCCCTCGCCGGTCGGGCCGCGGTGACGGGGCCGATCGAAGCGCTCGTCGACGCCGACACCGCATTCCATCGCACCGTCATCGTCGCCGCCCACAACGAGGTGCTGTCGCAGATGTTCGACGCCTTCGTGCCGCGGCTGCACCACGCCATGGCCGACATGCTGAGCCTCCGCCCGCTGGCCGACCCGGAGGCCGACCACGAGGCGCACGAGCGGCTGTTCGAGGCGATCCGGGCCCGTGCCGCCGACACCGCGGCGACCGCCAGCCGGGTCCATCTGACCGCGCTGCGAGCCGCCTTCACCTGAATCCCGCCGAGTGCGATGAGTTTCCGCGGCGGCCCCCGTCTGTATGGGTGAGCGCATTCGACAGCCGAACTGCCAAGCCCCGGAAGGATATTCACCATGACCGCCGCCGCCCCCACTCACGACTCCGTCCAGCCCGGCACGATCCGCAACCGGGTGTTGTGGACCCTGCAGATCCTGCTCGGCCTGTTCTTCATCCTCGCCTCGGGCCTGCCGAAACTGGTCGGCCAGGCCGATGCCGTGAAGTCCTTTCAGGACATCGGCTGGGGCGAGTGGTACCGCTACTTCGTCGGCGCGGTCGAGGTCTCCGGCGGCATCGGCCTGATGGTGCCGCGGCTGAGCGGCTACGCGGCGGCCGGGCTGACGATCGTCACGGTGTGCGCCGCCGCCACCCAGGCCTTCCAGCTGCACGGCCCCGGGCTGGCGGTCTTCCCGCTGGTGCTGGCCGCGATCTTCGCCTGGATCGCCCGCGAGCGCCTCACCGCTCGCTGACATTCGGTCGAACCTTCCGCGCCGTCTCCGGTATCACTGTCGGAGGCGGCGCGATCGTCGCGTGCGACCTGGCCAGCGCCGGTCCGGCGACGTGCGGAAAGATAGGGCGATGTGAGCGTCGACATCATCGATGAACTGACCTGGCGTGGACTGATCGCACAGTCCACCGACTTGGACGCCCTGCGGGCGGAGGCGGCGAAGGGACCGATCACCCTGTATGCCGGTTTCGACCCGACCGCGGCGAGCCTGCACGCCGGGCACCTGGTGCCCCTGCTCGCGTTGAAGCGATTCCAGGCGGCCGGACACCGGCCGGTCGTCCTCGCCGGCGGCGCCACCGGCCTCATCGGCGATCCGCGTGATGTCGGCGAGCGCGTCATGAACTCCACCGACACGGTCGCCGAGTGGGCGGGCCGGATCCGCGGCCAGCTGGAACGCTTCGTCGACCTCGGCGACGGGCCGAACGCCGCGATCATCGTGAACAACATGGACTGGACCGGCCCGCTCGGCACCGTCAGCTTCCTGCGCGACATCGGCAAGCACTTCTCGGTGAACGTCATGCTGGCCCGCGACACCGTCAAGCGGCGGCTCGAGGGCGACGGCATGTCGTACACGGAGTTCAGCTACATGCTGTTGCAGGCCAACGACTTCCTGCAGCTACGCCGCAACCACGGCTGCCGGTTGCAGGTGGGCGGGTCGGATCAGTGGGGCAACATCATCGCCGGTGTCGAGCTGAACCGCCGGGTCGACGGCGAGCATGTGCACGCGCTGACCGTGCCCCTGGTGACCTCGGCGGACGGCAAGAAGTTCGGCAAGTCCACCGGCGGCGGCAGTCTGTGGCTCGACCCGGAGATGACCAGCCCGTACGCCTGGTACCAGTACTTCGTGAACACCGGCGACGCCGACGTGGTCCGGTACCTGCGCTGGTTCACCTTCCTGGACCGGGAGGAGCTGGCGGAGCTGGAGCAGGCGACCGCCGAGCGACCGCACGCCCGCGAGGCGCAGCGTCGGCTCGCCGCCGAGATGACGACGCTGGTCCACGGCGAGGCGAACACCCGCGCGGTGCAACTGGCCAGTCAGGCCCTGTTCGGCCGGGGTGACCTCGGGGAACTGGACGAGTCGACGCTGCGGGCCGCGCTCTCCGAGGCGGCCACCGACGGCGAGGTCCCGGCGGCGACCGCCGATGCGACGATCGTCGATCTGCTGGTCGCGTCCGGCCTATCCGACAGCCGGGGTGCGGCGCGTCGCGCGGTGAACGAAGGTGGCGCGTCGGTGAACAACACACGCATCTCCGACCCCGAGTGGATCCCCGCAGAAGGCGACTACCTGCACGGACGCTGGCTCGTACTGCGGCGCGGCAAGAAGAATTTCGCCGGGATGCTGCGCGCCGGCCGATGACCGCGAGCATGACCTGGGTCACAATCGGGTGGCCCAGGCCGTGTAGCCGCTCGATCGCGCTGCCCTGACCAGCGCAAAGACTCGCTGTCTTGGGGATTTGACGCCGCGTTTTCCGGCACGTAACTTAGTCCAGGTCAGAGCGACACGGACGCCGACCCGGAGCCGAGAGGCCAGGGAAACGAGGCCGGACGATGAGCGCCTGATCACCATGCAAGACCCGCGAGACCCGGAGCTTGACTCCCTGGGTCGAAGTGGCTAGGCTGGAAAAGTTGCCTCTTCAGAAGGTCGGTTAGTCCGGCTGGATGGTGAGTGCGCCTGTTCTTTGAGAACTCAATAGTGTGTCGATGAATGTCAGTGCCAAATATTTTTGGTTCCGGTTTCTCATACCCCCGTGTGGGGGACTGGACATTTAGTCAGCTTAATTGCTGGCGTTGTTTTTGAATGTCGGGTTTTCGGACTCTGGCCTTTGAATTTTTCTGATTCGCTTCTCTTCGGAGGGGTGTTTCGAGAGTCTTCAACGGAGAGTTTGATCCTGGCTCAGGACGAACGCTGGCGGCGTGCTTAACACATGCAAGTCGAGCGGTAAGGCCTTCGGGTACACGAGCGGCGAACGGGTGAGTAACACGTGGGTGATCTGCCTTGCACTCTGGGATAAGCCTGGGAAACTGGGTCTAATACCGGATAGGACTGCTGGATGCATGTCTGGTGGTGGAAAGATTTATCGGTGCGAGATGGGCCCGCGGCCTATCAGCTTGTTGGTGGGGTAATGGCCTACCAAGGCGACGACGGGTAGCCGACCTGAGAGGGTGACCGGCCACACTGGGACTGAGACACGGCCCAGACTCCTACGGGAGGCAGCAGTGGGGAATATTGCACAATGGGCGGAAGCCTGATGCAGCGACGCCGCGTGAGGGACGACGGCCTTCGGGTTGTAAACCTCTTTCGACAGGGACGAAGCGCAAGTGACGGTACCTGTATAAGAAGCACCGGCCAACTACGTGCCAGCAGCCGCGGTAATACGTAGGGTGCGAGCGTTGTCCGGAATTACTGGGCGTAAAGAGCTTGTAGGCGGTTCGTCGCGTCGATTGTGAAAACTTGCAGCTCAACTGCAAGCTTGCAGTCGATACGGGCGGACTAGAGTACTTCAGGGGAGACTGGAATTCCTGGTGTAGCGGTGAAATGCGCAGATATCAGGAGGAACACCGGTGGCGAAGGCGGGTCTCTGGGAAGTAACTGACGCTGAGAAGCGAAAGCGTGGGTAGCGAACAGGATTAGATACCCTGGTAGTCCACGCCGTAAACGGTGGGTACTAGGTGTGGGTTTCCTTCCACGGGATCCGTGCCGTAGCTAACGCATTAAGTACCCCGCCTGGGGAGTACGGCCGCAAGGCTAAAACTCAAAGGAATTGACGGGGGCCCGCACAAGCGGCGGAGCATGTGGATTAATTCGATGCAACGCGAAGAACCTTACCTGGGTTTGACATACACCGGAAACCTGCAGAGATGTAGGCCCCCTTGTGGCCGGTGTACAGGTGGTGCATGGCTGTCGTCAGCTCGTGTCGTGAGATGTTGGGTTAAGTCCCGCAACGAGCGCAACCCTTGTCCTGTGTTGCCAGCGCGTAATGGCGGGGACTCGCAGGAGACTGCCGGGGTCAACTCGGAGGAAGGTGGGGACGACGTCAAGTCATCATGCCCCTTATGTCCAGGGCTTCACACATGCTACAATGGCCGGTACAGAGGGCTGCGAGACCGTGAGGTGGAGCGAATCCCTTAAAGCCGGTCTCAGTTCGGATCGGGGTCTGCAACTCGACCCCGTGAAGTTGGAGTCGCTAGTAATCGCAGATCAGCAACGCTGCGGTGAATACGTTCCCGGGCCTTGTACACACCGCCCGTCACGTCATGAAAGTCGGTAACACCCGAAGCCGGTGGCCTAACCCTTGTGGAGGGAGCCGTCGAAGGTGGGATTGGCGATTGGGACGAAGTCGTAACAAGGTAGCCGTACCGGAAGGTGCGGCTGGATCACCTCCTTTCTAAGGAGCATTCTCCAGACCCGGTGTCACAGAGGTGATGTCGTGGCTGGCAGAGACCATGACGGGCTCGCATGTAGTCCGGTGGTGCTCATGGGTGGAACGCTGACATGCGCCGGCGATACTCTCGGATCCACTGTGGTCCCGGGGTGCTGGATTGTAGTCGACACACTGTTGGGTCCTGAAAGAACAGACGTTCTTTCCAGGAAGATAACGACGAGGCTGGATTGTCGGTCATACCGCGCAGGGTTCTGTGGCTGGTGCCGGGTGGGATCTGGTTTTGTGTGTTGTTTGAGAACTGCACAGTGGACGCGAGCATCTTTGTTTGTAAGTGTGTAAGAGCGTTCGGTGGATGCCTTGGCACCAGGAGCCGATGAAGGACGTAGGAGGCTGCGATAAGCCTCGGGGAGCTGTCAACCGAGCTGAGATCCGAGGATGTCCGAATGGGGAAACCCGGCACGAGTGATGTCGTGTCACCCGCATCTGAATATATAGGGTGTGTGGAGGGAACGTGGGGAAGTGAAACATCTCAGTACCCACAGGAAGAGAAAACAACATGTGATTCCGTGAGTAGTGGCGAGCGAAAGCGGATGAGGCTAAACCGTATGGATGTGATAGACGGCAGTCGTTGTCTGTACGGGGTTGTGGGGTTCATTTTCTTCCTACTGCCGTGGGGAGCGTGAGTCAGAAAACAGGGTGTTAGTCGAACTGGTCTGGGATGGCCGACCGTAGACGGTGAGAGTCCGGTAGATGAAAACATTCTGTCTTGCGTAGTGAATACCCGAGTAGCAGCGGGCCCGTGAAATCTGCTGTGAATCTGCCGGGACCACCCGGTAAGCCTGAATACTACCTGGTGACCGATAGCGGACTAGTACCGTGAGGGAAAGGTGAAAAGTACCCCGGGAGGGGAGTGAAATAGTACCTGAAACCGTGCGCTTACAATCCGTCAGGGCCCTCGCATTCGTGTGTGGGGTGATGGCGTGCCTTTTGAAGAATGAGCCTGCGAGTCATCGGTGTGTGGCGAGGTTAACCCGTGTGGGGTAGCCGTAGCGAAAGCGAGTCCGAATAGGGCGTCGAGTCGCACACTATGGACCCGAAGCGGGGTGATCTACCCATGGCCAGGGTGAAGCGACGGTAAGACGTCGTGGAGGCCCGAACCCACTTAGGTTGAAAACTGAGGGGATGAGCTGTGGGTAGGGGTGAAAGGCCAATCAAACTCCGTGATAGCTGGTTCTCCCCGAAATGCATTTAGGTGCAGCGTCGCATGTTTCACCCTGGAGGTAGAGCTACTGGATGGCCTAGGGGGCCTACAAGCTTACCGAAGTCAGCCAAACTCCGAATGCCGGGGTGTGAGAGTGCGGCAGTGAGACTGCGGGCGATAAGGTTCGTAGTCGAGAGGGAAACAGCCCAGATCGCCGGCTAAGGCCCCTAAGCGTGTGCTAAGTGGAAAAGGATGTGGGGTCGCTGAGACAACCAGGAGGTTGGCTTAGAAGCAGCCACCCTTGAAAGAGTGCGTAATAGCTCACTGGTCAAGTGATCCTGCGCCGATAATGTAGCGGGGCTCAAGCACACCGCCGAAGCCGCGGCATTCAGACGTGTACATTCCCTTCGGGGTAGTGGTCTGGATGGGTAGGGGAGCGTCCTGCAGCCAGGGAAGCAGCCGGGTGACCGAGTTGTGGAGGCTGTGGGAGTGAGAATGCAGGCATGAGTAGCGAAAGACGAGTGGGAAACTCGTCCGCCGGATGACCAAGGGTTCCTGGGTCAAGTTAATCTGCCCAGGGTGAGTCGGGACCTAAGGCGAGGCCGACAGGCGTAGTCGATGGACAACGGGTTGATATTCCCGTACCCGTGTATCCGCGCCCAATGGCGAATCATCTGTGCTAACCGTCCTGAACTGGCGGGATCTCCTTCGGGAGACCCAAAGGGGATGCACGGGATCCTGGGTGTAGTAGTCAAGCGATGGGGTGACGCAGGAAGGTAGTGGGGCCCGGTGGTGGATTACCGGGTGTAAGCCTGTAGGGCGAGTGGCAGGTAAATCCGTCGCTCATCGGCCTGAGAGGTGATGCGTAGCCGTTTGAGGTGAATTCCATGATCCTATGCTGCCGAGAAAAGCCTCTAGTGAGTTGGTACACGGCCCGTACCCCAAACCGACACAGGTGGTCAGGTAGAGAATACCGAGGCGATCGAGAGAACTGTGGTGAAGGAACTCGGCAAAATGCCCCCGTAACTTCGGGAGAAGGGGGACCAGTGCTGGTGATGAGACTTTGCTCTCGGAGCTGGTGGTGGTCGCAGAGACCAGAGAGAAGCGACTGTTTACTAAAAACACAGGTCCGTGCGAAGTCGTAAGACGATGTATACGGACTGACGCCTGCCCGGTGCCGGAAGGTTAAGAGGACCGGTTAGCCCGTGAGGGCGAAGCTGAGAATTTAAGCCCCGGTAAACGGCGGTGGTAACTATAACCATCCTAAGGTAGCGAAATTCCTTGTCGGGTAAGTTCCGACCTGCACGAATGGCGTAACGACTTCTCTGCTGTCTCCACCACAGACTCGGCGAAATTGCATTACGAGTAAAGATGCTCGTTACGCGCGGCAGGACGAAAAGACCCCGGGACCTTCACTATAGCTTGGTATTGGTGTTCGGTACGGTTTGTGTAGGATAGGTGGGAGACTGTGAAGCTGGGACGCTAGTTCTGGTGGAGTCGTCGTTGAAATACCACTCTGGTCGTATTGGACTTCTAACCTCGGGCCGTGATCCGGTTCAGGGACAGTGCCTGGTGGGTAGTTTAACTGGGGCGGTTGCCTCCTAAAATGTAACGGAGGCGCCCAAAGGTTCCCTCAGCCTGGTTGGCAATCAGGTGTTGAGTGTAAGTGCACAAGGGAGCTTGACTGTGAGACTGACAGGTCGAGCAGGGACGAAAGTCGGGACTAGTGATCCGGCACCGGCATGTGGAAGCGGTGTCGCTCAACGGATAAAAGGTACCCCGGGGATAACAGGCTGATCTTCCCCAAGAGTCCATATCGACGGGATGGTTTGGCACCTCGATGTCGGCTCGTCGCATCCTGGGGCTGGAGTAGGTCCCAAGGGTTGGGCTGTTCGCCCATTAAAGCGGCACGCGAGCTGGGTTTAGAACGTCGTGAGACAGTTCGGTCTCTATCCGCCGCGCGCGTTAGAAACTTGAGGAAGGCTGTCCCTAGTACGAGAGGACCGGGACGGACGAACCTCTGGTGTGCCAGTTGTTCCGCCAGGGGCATGGCTGGTTTGCTACGTTCGGAAGGGATAACCGCTGAAAGCATCTAAGCGGGAAGCCTGTTCCTAGATGAGGTTTCTCACCCCTTGAAGGGGGTAAGGCTCCCAATAGACGATTGGGTTGATAGGCCGGAACTGGAAGCGCGGTAACGTGTGGAGGTGACCGGTACTAATAGGCCGAGGGCTTACCAACGAAGGTGTTACGCGTCCACTGTGTAGTGTCTGAAACAGCACACGAGCTTTGTTCGGGTGGTTTCCGATACGAGTGAGGAGTTTTATCCTTGCTGGGTATCAGAGGCTGTCGGGGCAGGGTTGTGGATAGTTTCATAGAGTTACGGCGGTTATAGCGGTGGGGAAACGCCCGGTCCCATTCCGAACCCGGAAGCTAAGCCTGCCAGCGCCGATGGTACTGCACTCGCCAGGGTGTGGGAGAGTAGGACACCGCCGGAACATACATTCTCGAGAAGGGGACCCGAATACGGGTCCCCTTCTCGACGTTTACGAACCTGTACCGCCCGGACGCGGCCGCGTCCGGGCGTGATTGAATTTGAGTCGGGCGGGCCGCCGGCCCGTCCCACCGCGCGTGGATTCTAGCGCCGCGGTCGGTTACCGAGCAGGAGAAGAAAGGATCACTGTGTCGGAGCACAACGACGGCCGGAAGCCCTTCCGCCGGAGCAGTGCCGGTCAGGGATCGAGTGGCTCGGGCAGGCCGGCGCGCGGAGACGACCAGTCGGGTGGCGACAGGCGCAACGACAGGTCGGGTGATCGTCGAACCGGTGGCGGCTTCAACCGCTCGGGCGACGATCGCGGCGGTTTCCGACGTGACAACGACCGCGACAACGCCGGCCGAGGAGGCTCGGGCGACCGCGGTGGCGACAGCCGTTCCGGTGGTGACCGGGGCGGCTACAACCGTTCCGACGATAATCGCGGCGGCTACAACCGTGACGACAACCGGGGTGGTTACCACCGCTCGGGTGGTGATCGTGGTGGTTACGGCCGCTCCGACGACCGGCGCGGCGGCTCCGACCGTCCGAGTGGCAACCGTGGTTACGGTCGCTCGGACGACAATCGCGGTGGTTTCGACCGGTCCGGTGGTGATCGCGGAGGCTACGGCCGTTCCGGCGACCGCCGGGAGGGTTCCGGCGACAACCGTGGTTACGGCCGGCGCGACGAGGGCCGTGGCGGTTTCGATCGTTCCGATGATCGTCGTGGTGGTTCGGGTCGTTCCGGCGATCGTCCCGGTGGGTTCAATCGTTCGGGTGGTGATCGTCCGCGCGAGAATCGTGGTTTCGATCGCTCCGACGATCGGCGGGGTGGATTCAATCGGTCCGACGACCGTCGTGGCGGGTTCAATCGGTCCGAGGGACGCGGTTCCGATGACCGCCGTGGCGGTTTCGATCGTTCGAACGACCGCCGCAGCGGTGGTTTCGATCGTTCGGATGATCGTCGCGGTGGGTTCGATGACCGCCGTGGTGGTTCGGGTCGTTCCGGCGATCGTCCCGGTGGGTTCAATCGTTCGGGTGGTGATCGTCCGCGCGAGAACCGTGGTTTCGATCGCTCCGACGACCGTCGAGGTGGATTCAACCGATCCGACGATCGCCGCCCCGGCCGTTCCGATGATCGTCCTGGTGGGTTCAATCGTTCGGGTGGTGATCGTCCGCGCGAGAACCGTGGTTTCGATCGCTCCGACGATCGGCGGGGTGGATTCAATCGGTCCGACGACCGTCGTGGCGGGTTCAACCGGTCCGAGGGACGCGGTTCCGACGACCGCCGGGGCGGCCACGACCGTTCGGGTGGTGACCGTGGTTTCGATCGTCCGCGTGAGAATCGTGGTTTCGATCGCTCGGACGACCGCCGAGGCGGATTCAATCGTTCGGATGACCGCCGGGGTGGGTTCAACCGGTCCGATGATCGGCGTGGCGGCTCCGGTCGGCCGGACGACCGGCGTGGCTTCGACCGTTCCGATCGCCCGCGCGGCGATCGCTCCGATGATCGTCGCGGTGGTTTTCAGCGAGCGGAGTCATCCGGACGGCGCTTCGACCGGGATCGCGATGTGCGTCCGGACGAGGTCGACAACAGTCTTGCCGACAGCAGCCTTGCCGAACAGGGTCTCGACCACGAGTTGCTCGACGATGCGGCAGATGCCGGTGTCGTCGACACCGATGCCGACCTCGATACCGATGCCGATCTGGAAGACGGCGAATTCGATGACGAGGATGACGAATTCGACGATGAAGACGATGAATTCGACGGCGACGAAGAATTCGATGACGAAGAAGACGAAGACAGCGACGAAGAAGACGAATTCGAGGCCGCTGATTCCGATGCCGACGATTCCGGCGCGGTCGATTCCGAGGAATCCGGCGATCGCGAGGAATCCGGCGATCGCGAGCCGGTCGGCGACGCCGACGGCTACCCGGAGCGTCGTCGCGGTGGCGAAGGCGCCTATGTGGCCGGCGGCCGCGACGGCGATCGCCGTGCCGGTCGCCCGGACGAGCCGTCGATTCCCGACGACGTGCAGGCGTCCGATCTCGACCCGGCGATCCGCCGCGATCTGCTGAGTCTGGACAAGAACAATGCGGAGACCGTCGCCCGCCACCTGGTGATGGCGGCGGAACTGATCGTCGACGATCCCGAGGCCGCGCTGGAGCATGCCCGGGCAGCGCGTCAGCGCGCCGGCCGCATCGCCGTGGTCCGTGAGACCGCGGGCGTCACCGCCTACCACGCCGGTGAATGGGCCGAGGCGCTCTCGGAACTGCGCACCGCGCGCCGGATGTCCGGCGGTGCGGGCCTGCTCGCGGTGATGGCCGACTGCGAACGTGGTCTGGGCCGGCCCGAGCGGGCGATCGAGCTCGGTCGCAGCGACGAGGCTCGTCAGCTCAGTGGTGACGAGGCCGCCGAGCTGCGGATCGTCGTCGCGGGCGCCCGTATGGATCTGGGCCAGTACGACCAGGCCGTGGTCAGCTTGCAGACCGCGGATCTAGATCGCACCCGCACCGGTCCCGCCGCGGCCCGCCTGTTCTACGCTTATGCGGAGGCGCTGCTGGCCGCCGATCGCCGTGACGATGCGTTGCAGTGGTTCCTCAACGCCGCCACCGCCGACGTGGACGGTGAGACCGACGCCGAGTGGCGGGCCGAGGAACTGGGCATCGGCAACGGCGCCGACGACGCCGAAACAGATTCGGACGCAAAGCCTTCCGATGCCGAGCCGTTCGACGATCCGGACGCCGAGCAGTAGCAGACCCGGAGTCAGGTGGACCAGTGACGCAGTTACGAGAACGGTTCGGCGCGCTGCTGCTGGACCTCGACGGCACGCTGTACCGCGGGAACGTGGTCGTTCCCGGTGCGCCAGAGGCACTTTCGGGTGGTTCGAGCGCGCAGACGCTGATGTACGTCACCAACAACGCCAGCCGCTCGGCCGTGTCCGTCGCCGAGCATCTGGCCGGAATGGGTTTCACCGCAACCGAAGACGACGTGGTGACCAGCGCGCAGGCGGCGGCCCACGTACTCGCCGACCGCTTGCCGCCGGGCGCGACGGTGCTGGTGGTCGGGTCCGACGACCTGGCCGCCGAGATCGCCCACGTCGGCCTGCGCCCGGTCCGCCGCTTCGACACCCAACGTCCCGACGCGGTGGTGCAGGGTCATTCGCCGCAGACGGCCTGGCCGGATCTCGCCGAGGCCTCCTTCGCGCTGCGGGCCGGCGCGCTCTGGGTGGCCGCCAACACCGACGCCACCCTGCCGCTGGAGCGTGGGCTCGCACCCGGCAACGGTGCGATGGTGACGGCGCTGCGCGCGGCCACCGATCTGGAACCGGTCGTGGCGGGCAAACCCTGTGCCCCGCTGCTCGAGGACGCCTTGACCAGGGCCGGTACCCGATCCGCGCTCGTGGTCGGCGACCGCCTCGACACCGACATCGACGGCGCCCACTGTGTCGGCCTCGAATCCCTGCTGGTCCTCACCGGCGTCAGCACCCTCGCCGATCTGCGCAAACAACCCGCCGGGCGGCTGCCGAGCTATGTCGCCGACTCCCTCGACGCGCTGAATCATCCAGTGGCCGAAGTGGATCCGGTCGACCCGGAAGCGGGCGATGTGGCCGATACCCTGGCGGACCTGCTGCGCGGCCACCCGGGCCGCGCCATCCCGGTGGCCTGACTCCACCCGCCTACGCCGACGCCATCGTCGTGACCGGCGCCGCGATGGCGGTGGTGTCGGTGGGGTACAGACGGGCGAGTGCGCGACCGGCGCGGCGGCGGCTGATGGCGGCCAGTTCGTGGGCCGCGGTGGGCACCTTCAACCACCATTGCTCGAACGGGCGGTAGTCCGCGGCCGGGGCGAGGCGAGCGGCGAGGTCCGGGCGCTGGACGCGCAGGTAGCGGCGGGCACGGGCGGCGTGCATCGGGTCGGAGACCAGGATGATCCGGTCCGCGTGCTCGATCAGCGGGATGCTGAATTCGATGTTCTGCCAGGTACTCCGGGCCCGGGTCTCGGTCACGATGCGGTCGGCGGGGATGCCGAGCACGTCCCGGGCGTAGCGGGCCATGACGTTCGCCTCGGCACGGGTGCGTCGCACGGCGCCGCCGGTGAAGACCACGATGCCGTCCCGGTGCATCGAGCGGGACGCGATGCGGCAGCGCCAGCGCTGCATGGGGTGCGGGGTGCCGTCGTGCCGGGCGGGATATCCCAGCACCACGACCGCTTCGGTGCCGTCGGATCCGGTGTCGGCCCAGCCCGGCCCGTCGGGGCCGCGGCGTGAGGCCCGCCGGTGCAACCATTCGGCGCCGACGACGATGGTGAACAGTCCGGCCGCCACCGCGAGTGGTCCGGTGGGTATCGCACGGCCGTCCCGTGATCGAGGGGTAGCGCCGACCGTCTTCTCCAGTTGCCGCATGTGGCCATTCTGCCAATCTCCCGGCCGGTCGGGTGGGTGTTGCGCGAAGTTATCGGGTCGTGAGCCGGTCTCGCCGGTAAGCCGAGGAATGTCCGATATCCCGAGTTGGGGAGTGGTGGTGGCTGATGTGCCGGGTGATTGCCGGAGTGCCGAATCCGGCTCGCCGGAACCCGGCGCCGAGGGCGGTTGCGATTCGTCCGTTTCGCCGGAGCGGGCGCGGCTGTCCGTACGCAACCCGTGCAGGGGCCGCGGGACGTGTGTTCGAATGGCGACTCCGGTAGCGTTGACGGCACCATGACTACCCCGACACCTCGTCCGCCCGTTCCCGGTCCGGCCGGTCCCCGGCCGGGGGCGCCGCTGCCCGGCCAGCATCTCCAGGGCGGCAATCCGGCGGAATTCGCCGATCCGGAGCGGGTACGTGCGGAGATCGATGCGCTGCTGGCGGAGCTGTCCGCGCGCTCCGCGGCCGACCACGCTCCGGGCGAGCCGCCGTCCGGCACCGACATCACCCGGCGGGCCCGCATCCTCGAGCAGGCGCACGAGGTCCTCGTCCAGGCATTGGCCACGGTGGACAAGGTCTGAGGTGGCCAAACGCGCACGAGTGGACGCGGAGCTGGTTCGGCGCGGCCTCGCGCGGTCGCGCGAGCATGCGGTCGAACTGATCGGTGCGGGCCGCGTCCTGATCAACGGTGCTGTCGCGTCGAAACCGGCGACGGCGGTCGAGACCGCCACGCCGCTGCTGGTCCGTGACGAACCCGACGAGGTGCAGTGGGCCTCGCGGGGTGCACACAAACTGCTGGGTGCGCTCGCGGCCTTCGAACCGCTGGGTGTCGACATCACGCGCAAGCGCTGCCTGGACGCCGGGGCGTCCACCGGTGGCTTCACCGATGTGCTGCTGTCGCGGGGCGCCCGCGAGGTCGCGGCGGTGGATGTCGGCTACGGCCAGCTGGTGTGGCGGCTGCGCACCGACGAACGGGTGCGGGTGTTCGACCGTACCAATGTCCGCACCCTCACCCCCGAGGCGATCGATGGCCCGGTGCAGGTGGTGGTGGCCGATCTGTCCTTCATCTCGCTCGCGCTGGTGCTGCCCGCGCTCGCGCAGTGCTGCGCCCCCGGCGCCGATCTGCTGCCCATGGTGAAACCGCAGTTCGAGGTCGGGAAACAGCGAGTAGGCTCCGGCGGTGTGGTGCGTGATCCGGCACTGCGCGCCGAGGCGGTCCGCACGGTCGCGGCCGCGGCGGCGCAGCTGGGTCTGCACACGCGCGGGGTGGTGGCCAGCCCGCTGCCCGGACCTTCGGGCAATGTGGAGTATTTTCTCTGGCTGCACCGGACGGAGAACACGTCCGGCGACTCCGGCGCCGGCGAGCGGGACGACGAGGTCGCGGAACTGGTGCAACGGGCGGTGGAGGAGGGCCCACAGTGAAGCGAGAGATCTTGCTCGTGGCCCACACCGGGCGCACCGAGCTGGCCGAGGCCGCACATCGGGTGGCGAAGGTGTTCTCGGAGGCGGAGATCGGCCTGCGGGTGCTCGCGGACGAGATGGCGGAGACCCGCCTCGAGGACGGCCCCGAACCGGACTGTGACACCAGCGTTCCCGAGGACGTGCTGGTGTGGACCGTCGACCACTGCGCGGAGGCGGCGATCGGCTGCGAGATGGTGCTGGCCCTCGGCGGCGACGGCACCTTCCTGCGCGCGGCCGAACTGGCCCGCCTGGCGCGGGTGCCGGTGCTGGGAATCAATCTGGGCCGCATCGGTTTTCTCACCGAGGCAGAGGGTGAGGATCTGGACGAGGCGCTGGCCCAGGTGGTGCGCGGCGACTACAGCGTCGAGCAGCGGATGACCATCGATGTCAGTGTCCGCGTCGATGATGTCGTGGTGGAACGCGGCTGGGCACTCAACGAGGCCAGCATCGAGAATGCCATCCGGATGGGTGTGCTGGAGGTCGTGCTCGAGGTCGACGGCCGGCCGGTGTCCCAATTCGGCTGCGACGGCGTGCTGGTCGCGACACCCACCGGCTCCACGGCCTACGCGTTCTCCGCCGGTGGTCCGGTGGTGTGGCCGGAACTCGCGGCGCTGCTGGTGATCCCGAGCAACGCTCATGCCCTGTTCGCGCGTCCGCTGGTGACCAGCCCGGATTCGCGGATCGCCGTGGAAACCGTTGCGGCGGGCCACGACGCGATAGTTTTCCTGGACGGCCGGCGTACCTTGGCGCTGCCGCGTGGCGCCCGGTTCGAGGCGGTGCGCGGGGCCGAGCCCGTCCGGTGGGTGCGGCTGGATTCGACCCCGTTCGCCGACCGGATGGTGCGCAAATTCCAGTTGCCCGTGACAGGCTGGCGAGGTCGACGGCCTGAGCGGCCGGGCGCGGAGGAGGCACCGGGGGTGCCCTCACCGCGCTCCCGGTCGGGCGAGATCGAGAACCGCCGAACGGAGAGCACGAGTGCTGACAGAGATCCGGATTGACGGTCTGGGCGTAATATCCAGCGCCACAGCTCAATTCCACGAGGGTCTGACCTGCCTGACCGGTGAGACCGGTGCGGGCAAGACCATGGTGGTGACCAGCCTGCACCTGCTCGGCGGGGCGCGCGCCGATGCGGGCCGGGTCCGCCGCGGCGAGTCCCGCGCGGTGGTGGAGGGCCGGTTCACCGTCGAGGAGGTGCACGCCGACGCTCGCGACGAGGTCGAGAAGGTGCTGGAATCCGCCGGGGCGCAGCGTGACGACGACGGCAGCGTGATCGCGGTGCGGACCGTCGGCAGCGACGGCCGCTCCCGCGCGCATCTGGGCGGCCGCAGTGTGCCCGCCTCGGTGCTGTCCGATTTCACCGCGCCGCTGCTGACCGTGCACGGGCAGAACGACCAGCTGCGATTACAACGCCCCGACCAGCAACTGCACGCGCTGGACCGGTTCGCGGGCGATGCGGTCGCGGGGCTGGTACGCAAGTATCGGCTGGCTCGCCGCACCTGGATGCAGGCGCGGGCCGAACTGCTGGAACGGACCGCGCGCAGCCGGGAACTCGCGCTGGAGGCGGACCGGCTGAAGCATTCGCTGTCCGAGATCGATACGGTCGCACCGGTCGCCGGTGAGGACGAGCGGATCGTGGCGGAGGTGCGGCGGCTGTCGGATCTGGATTCGCTGCGGGAGGCGGCCGCCGCCGCGCACGACGCGCTGGCCGGTCCCGCCGATTCGCCGGGGGAGGGCTCGGGGGCGCTGGATCTGCTCGGCACCGCGCGGGCCCGGCTGGAGGGTTCCGGCGATCCGCTGCTCACCGAATTGGCGCCGCGTCTCGGCGAGGCGATCTCGGTGGTGATCGACCTGACCACCGAACTGAGCAGCTACCTGACCGATCTGCCGTCGGATCCCGGCGCGCTGGATTCACTGCTGACCCGGCAGGCCGAACTGAAGGCGCTGACCCGCAAGTACGCACCGGATGTGGACGGCGTGATCGCGTGGGCCGACGACGCGCGTACCCGGCTGTCGTCGCTGGACGTCTCCGAAGAGGCGCTGGCGGCGCTGGCCGCCGACGTCGAGACCGCCGCCGAGCAGGTGCGTGAGGTGGCGAAGAAGTTGACCACCGCGCGCACGAAGGCCGCGAAGAAGTTGTCGGTCGCCGTCAGCGCGGAGCTGGGCGGGCTGGCGATGGGCCGGGCGAAACTCGAGGTCGTGGTGCGGCCGATGCCGGCCGGTGCGCAGGATTCGGCGCCGCTCACCGTGGACGGAACCGCGCTGCACGCCGGTGGCTCCGGGGTCGACGAGGTGGAGTTCCGGCTGGCGGCGCATTCCGGTGCGCAGCCGATGCTGTTGAGCAAGAGCGCTTCCGGCGGTGAGCTGTCGCGGGTGATGCTGGCGCTGGAAGTGGTGCTGGCCAGTTCCGAGCACGGCACCACGATGGTGTTCGACGAGGTCGACGCCGGTGTCGGCGGCCGGGCCGCGGTCGAGATCGGCCGCCGGCTGGCCCGGTTGGCCCGCACCCACCAGGTGATCGTGGTGACGCACCTGCCGCAGGTGGCGGCCTTCGCGGACACCCATCTCGTGGTCGACAAGGTCGACGACGGCAAGGGCGTCAACAGTGGCGTGCGCACGCTCGACACCGACGAGCGGGTGAAGGAACTCGCCCGCATGCTCGCCGGTCTCGACGACACCGAAACCGGTCGAGCGCATGCCGAGGAACTGCTCGCCACCGCGGATGCGGAGAAGGCGGGCGGGCGGGCTCCCGCACCGGTGGCTCGCTGAGCCGAAACCGGCTGCGGCACGGGCCTGTACCCGGTGGCCGCCGCGTGGTCCACTGGGTGGGTGCCTGAGGAGGACGAGATCGTCGGACTGTGGAGTGCGGAGGCCGGGTACTACTCGGCGATGGACGACGAGGTCTTCGCGTTCTGGCCCGACGGGACGGGTTTCGTGGAGTATGCCCGGCCGTACGTCTCGGACTGTGTGGATTTCCGCTGGACCCGGCTGAGCCCGGGAGTGCTTCGGCTGGAACCGTTCCGGCGCACCTTCGTCGAGGACGGCGACGTCTTCGCCAGCGAGGTGCCGGCGGCCGAGGATGCCGCGTATCGGATAGATCTGGAGGATCGGCCGCTCGAGGAGGCCCCGATGCTCGCGATGTATCTGGCGGCGTCGTTCGTGATGTACGAGGATCAGGGCCACGGGTTGGCCACGCGCACACCGTCGGAGCGGCTGCGCGACCCGCAATGGCGGCTGGGGGAATGAGATCCGGCGCGTGGCGGCGAGCGGTACCGGGCCGCCGCCACGCGGGGCTGCACTACTTCGCGACGGCCTTGCGCGCGGCGGACAGGATCGGCTTGATCAGGCCGCGCAGGGCGCCCGCCATGATCCGGTCGGGCACCGGGATTTTCGGGTAGGACGTCATCGTGTAGCTCACCAGCGTGCCGCCGTCGGCATCGGCGAAGGTGATGATTCCGATGTGCTCCTTCACGGGAGCGCCTGCCACGATCTTGTATTCGATGCGCTCGCCGGGGACCAGGGCGGTGGTCTCCTCGATGACGCCGACACCGCCGAGTCCGACCGCGTAGCGCGCGCCCACCCCGTGGGGTTCCCCGCTGCCGGGCCTGCGCAGGGTGAAGTTGATCGGCAGGTAGGCGTTGACACTGTCGCGTGCGGCGAACAGTTGGTACACGACCTCACGCGGAGCGGGGACGACGGTGTCGACCGTGGTGCTGGCCATGACGAATCTCCTTACTCGGAAGTAAGGAGAAGCATATCGGGATGTTTCCGGCCAAACGGCCACCGGCGTCATGTGCAGCCAGGCGCATATGCTATCAGTCGGCGCGCCTCCCGCATGTGGTGATAGCACACGGCCATCATCGGAGCTCATGAGGATGCCGACGCTGTCGTCGAGGAGCACCGAAACGCTACCGGGCCTGACCGGGATCGCCCGGGTGGACCGCAACACGCGCCGGTTGCTGAAGCGTGTCGGCCCCGGCGACATCGTGGTGCTCGACGAGATGGATCTGGACCGCCTCACCGCCGACCGGCTGATCGAGTCCGGAGTGGTGGCGGTGGTGAACGCCTCGCCGTCGATCTCCGGCCGGTACCCGAATCTCGGTCCGGAAGTACTGGTGGCCAACGGAATTCTGCTCATGGACGCGGTCTCGCCGGACCTGTTCGGCCGGGTCAAGGACGGCAGCCGGGTACGGGTGCACGACGGTGTGATCTACGCCGACAAGCTGACTCGCAAGGAGCCGGAGTCGCTGATCGCGGGCCTGGTCCTCACCGAGGCGGCGGTCGCCGAGCGGATGATCGAGGCGCGTACCGGCCTGGTGGACCATCTGGAGGCGTTCGCGGGCAACACGATCGAATTCGTGCGTACCGAAAGCGCACTGCTCATAGACGGTCTCGGGGTGCCGAAGCTGGAACTGTCGATGCGCCACCGGCATGTGGTCGTCGTCGCCGACGGACCGGAACACCGCGAGGACCTGGCCGCGTTGAAGCCGTTCATCAAGGAGTACCTGCCGATCCTGGTCGGCGTCGGCCGCGGTGCGGATGCGCTGGTGCGGGCCGGGTACCGGCCGGACCTGATCGTCGGCGATCCGGAGGAGATCACCTCGCGCACACTGGAATGCGGGGCCGAGGTGATCCTGCCCGCCGACACCGACGGGCACGCAAACGGTTTGGAGCGCATCCAGGATCTGGGTATCGGCGCGACCACCTTCCCGTCGTCGGGTTCGGCGGCGGATCTGGCGCTGCTGCTGGCCGATCACCACGGTGCGGCGATGATCGTCACCGTCGGTGCGGCGGCGGCGCTCGACGACTTCTTCGATCGCAGTCGGCGGCAGTCGAATCCGGCCACCTTCCTCACCCGGCTGAAGCTCGGGCCGAAGCTGGTCGACGCGAAAGCCGTGGCGACGCTGTACCGGCATCGCTCCTCGATGTGGGCCGTCTCCCTGGTGGTGCTGGCGGCCCTGGTGGCCATGATCGTCGCCGCGATGGTGGCACACGCCGGTGGCCCGGTGGTCGACCACCTTCTCACCGTCTGGCATCACCTGCGGGTCTGGTTGCACGGCCTGCTCACCGACAACAGATAGGGGGCACATGATTTCGTTCCGTCAGCACGCCGTGTCGATCGCGGCGATCTTCCTCGCCCTGGCGGTCGGACTGGTGCTCGGCGCCCAGGCGCTGTCCGGCGGGCTGCTGTCCTCGCTGCGGTCGGACCACGCGCAGCTACAGCAGCGTGCCGACGGGCTGGCCGAGACCAACGGCCGGCTCGCCGATCAACTGAACGCCTCGGACGCGTTCCTGGCCCGCTCGGGCGGGCGGATCCTCGGTGGCGTGCTCACCGACCGCAGCGTGCTGATGTTCACCACCCCCGATGCCGACACCGGTGACGTCGACGCCGTCACCCGGGCGCTGACCGCGGCCGGTGCGGTGATCACCGGGAAGATCGCGCTGACCGACTCGTTCATCGATTCCGGGCAGGGCGACCGGCTGCGCACCGCGGTGACCAACATGATTCCCGCCGGGGCGCAGCTGTCGACCGCCGCGGTCGACCAGGGCAGCCTGGCGGGGGATCTGCTCGGGGTGGCGCTGCTCACCGATCCGGCCGGGGGCGCGCAGCGCTCCACGCCGCAGGAGCGCACGCTCATCCTGGACACGCTGCGCGGCGGCGGTTTCCTGACCGCGGGCGAGGTGCAGCCGGCCCAGGCGGCGGTGCTGGTGACCGGGGAGGGCGCGCGGGCCGCGGAGAACAACCAGGGCTCGATCGTCGCCCGCTTCGCCGGCGGGCTGCGCGGGCGGGCGGCCGGGGTGGTGCTGGCCGGCCGGCCCGGTGCGGCCGCCGAGCCCGGGCCGATCGCGGTGGTCCGCACCGACGCACAACTGGCCGCCACAGTCTCCACCGTCGACGACACCGATCGTGAGATCGGCCGCCTCACCACCGCCCTCGCCCTCGGCGAGCAACTCGCCGGTGGCACCGGCCGCTACGGGGTCGGGCCGAAGGCCACCGCGTTCACCGTCGCGGCTGTGCCGCACTGAGAACGGAGCGGCTGTGCCGCACTGGGAACGGAGCGGCTGTGCCGGGCTGGGAACGGAGCGGTTGTGCCGGGCTGGGAACGGAGCGGTTGTGCCGGGCTGGGAACGGAGCGGTTGTGCCGGGCTGAGAACGGAGCGGTTGTGCCGGGCTGAGAACGGAGCGGTTGTGCCGGGCTGAGGGCTGGGACGCTGTGCTGGGGTGACGGCTGGGCCGCTGTGCCGGGGCGACGGCGGATATGCGGCGTATTCGCAGCATTCGGGTCGGCGGTGTGTGCGGTGCGGGTGGGGGAGTCGTGGTGGGTGGGGCGGATGTGACGGCTGCGGAGTCAGCCATCGTGTGGCAACCATGCGTGGCGTGTGATTCGTCAACGATTTCCGTGTTACTGTGAAGTCCCGTGGGTCAATCACGGATTCCGGCGCGTTCGCCCCTTCAGTCACATCACGTGACTACCAAGCACATCTTCGTCAGCGGCGGGGTGGCCTCCTCGCTCGGCAAGGGACTTACGGCCTCCAGCCTCGGCCAACTGCTCACCGCGCGCGGATTGCGCGTCACCATGCAGAAGCTCGATCCGTACCTCAATGTCGATCCCGGCACCATGAACCCGTTCCAACACGGCGAGGTGTTCGTGACCGAGGACGGTGGCGAGACCGACCTCGATGTCGGTCACTACGAGCGATTCCTCGACCGCGACCTGTCGCGTGACGCCAACGTCACCACCGGGCAGGTCTACTCCACGGTGATCGCCAAGGAGCGCCGCGGCGAGTATCTCGGCGATACCGTGCAGGTGATCCCGCACATCACCGACGAGATCAAGAATCGCATCCAGGCCATGGCGGGGCCCGACCTGAACGGGCAGATCCCGGACGTGGTCATCACCGAGATCGGTGGCACCGTCGGTGACATCGAATCGCAGCCGTTCCTCGAGGCGGCCCGGCAGATCCGGCACGACGTCGGCCGGGACAACGTGTTCTTCCTGCACGTGTCGCTGGTGCCGTATCTGGCGCCCTCGGGCGAGCTGAAGACCAAGCCGACCCAGCATTCGGTGGCGGCGCTGCGCAGCATCGGTATCCAGCCCGACGCGCTGATCCTGCGCTGTGACCGCGAGGTGCCGCAGCCGCTGAAGAACAAGATCGCGCTGATGTGCGACGTCGACGTCGACGCCTGCATCTCCACCCCGGACGCGCCGTCGATCTACGACATCCCGCGCGTACTGCATCGTGAGGGCCTCGACGCCTATGTGGTGCGCCGGCTCGGCCTGCCGTTCCGCGATGTCGACTGGACGGTGTGGGGCGATCTGCTGGACCGGGTGCACAATCCGCGGGAGGCGGTCACCGTCGCGCTCGTCGGCAAATACGTCGACCTGCCCGACGCCTATCTGTCGGTCACCGAGGCGCTGCGCGCGGGCGGCTTCGCCGCGCGGGCGAAGGTGAACATCCGCTGGGTGCAGTCCGACGACTGCGAGAGCGCCGCCGGTGCGGCCAAGCATCTCGAGGACGTGCACGCGGTCCTCATCCCGGGCGGTTTCGGTATTCGCGGTATCGAGGGCAAGGTGGGTGCGATCCGCTACGCCCGCAGTCACGGCATCCCGCTGCTGGGGCTGTGCCTCGGCTTGCAGTGCGTGGTCATCGAGGCCGCGCGCTCGGTGGGTCTGGCCGACGCCAACTCGGCCGAATTCGAGCCGGAGACACAGCATCCGGTGATCTCCACGATGGCCGATCAGGAGCAGGCGGTGGCCGGTGAGGCCGATCTCGGCGGCACCATGCGGCTCGGCGCGTATCCGGCTGTACTGCAACCGGGTTCGGTGGTCGCGCAGGCGTACGGCGGCACCGAGGTGTCCGAGCGGCACCGGCACCGTTACGAGGTGAACAACGCCTACCGGGATCGGATCGCCAAGAGCGGCCTGCGGTTCAGCGGTACCTCGCCGGACGGGCATCTGGTCGAGTTCGTCGAGCTGCCCGCCGATGTGCATCCGTATTTCGTTGCCACCCAGGCGCATCCGGAGTTGAAGAGCCGGCCGACCCGGCCGCATCCGCTGTTCTCCGGGCTGATCAACGCGGCGCTGAAATACCGCGCGGCCGAACAGCTTCCGGTGGACATTCCGGACGAGGTGTCCGTCGACGAGGGTGAACGGGTGGCGCAGTGAGCGAGCAGGGGGGAAGTCCGGACGAGGCGGGCACCCACGAGTTCGAGCGGGTGTCGACCAGCACGGTCTATTCGGGCGCGATCCTGGCGCTGCGGCTGGATCAGGTGGTGATGCCCGGCGGGCACGTCGCGCAGCGCGAGGTGGTCGAGAAGTACGGCGCGGTAGCGGTTGTCGCCGTCGACGACGACGGTGATCTGGTGCTGATCGACCAGTATCGGCATCCGATCGGCCGCCGGTTGCTGGAGTTGCCCGCGGGCCTGCTCGACGAGCCGGGCGAATCGCCGCTGGCCGCCGCGCAGCGAGAGCTCGCGGAGGAGACCGGCCTGGCCGCCGAACGATGGTCGGTGCTGGTGGAGATGGCGCTGTCGCCCGGTTTCACCGACGAGGCGCTGCGGATCTATCTGGCCACGGGCCTGTCCGAAACCCACCGTCCGCCACCGGAAATGGAGGAGGCGGACCTGCGGGTGCTGCGCCTGCCGGTGGACGAGGCGGTACGGGCGGCGCTGTCCGGTGAGATCGAGAACGCCACCGCGGTGGCCGGTGTACTGGCGCTGGCCGCGGTGCGGGACAGGGGAATTCGGCCTCGCCCGGCGGAGACGCCGTGGCCGGGGATGCCGACGGACTTCCTGGAACGGAAGTCCGCCGGCAACGGGAAGGGATAACGGCCGCCCGGGCGGGATGCCCGGACGGCCGCCCGGATCAGTTGGCCGAGGGGCCGGCCTGCGGAGCGAGAACGAAAGCGCTACGGCCGCTTTCGTCCATGCTCGTATCCAGCACCTTGTCGTCGAGGAAGGCGGCTGCCTGCTCGTCGAGGAAGACGCGGGACCCCGCGGTGTCCACGATCCGGTCGTGCTCGGCAGGCGCCGAGGCGACCGCGAGTTCCAGCGTCTGCGCACCGTCGTTGGTGGAGATCCGCAGGCCCGCATCCTCGGCGGTACCCGCCGTGGACGTGAGTGAGCGCACGGCTTCGACGGCAGTGGGAGTAAGCATCAGCATGTTGTCATCTCCTTTCGGTTCCCGAGTGGCGAGTAACCAGGGAGGCAGCGGTGAAACCGGAGGAGACGCGATCCCTCGCTCAACCGTGATGCGGCAGCCCGGAGACGGTGTGCTCGGCCTGGGCGAGCGCCTCGGCGAGCAGGCGCAGCACGTGGCCGCCGGACAGCCGGTAGAGACGGGCGCGCCCGTCGGCGCGCTGCTGCACCAAGCCGACCAGGCGTAGCTTCGACAGGTGCTGGCTGGCGGCGGTCGGCGTGCATTCGGCGGCCTCGGCCAGCGCGGTGACGCCGAACTCACCGTCGCGCAGGGCCCACAGCAGCCGTAGCCGGGTCGGCTCGGCGAGCATGGACAGCATGCGCACGGCCTCGTCCACCTGTCGGCCGGTCAGCCCTTCCTCGTGTCCGGCGGGCGTGGTCCGCGTGGTCGTTTTGCCGATGCTCATCGCGTCGCCCTCCTGTCGCGGCCTTGCCCACCCAGTGTGACATCGCCTGCTCGCGGCACCGGCACCGCCACTTTCTCATCTTCACGAATGCGAAGATGAGTGTATATTTTCGGCTATGGGTTTCGTTGCTCCCGCCCTGCTCGCCGCGGCTGCGGGCGCCGGCTTCGGACATGCGGTGCTGCCGGATCACTGGGTTCCGCTGGCGGTGGTGGCCCGCGCCCGGCGCAGCCCGCTGCCCAAGGTGTTGCGGCTGTCGCTGCTGGCGGGTGTGGCGCACGTGGCCTTCTCGCTGCTGCTGGGCGCGATCGTGATCGGGGTCGGTGTGCAGTTCCGCGGGATCGTGGAGCGGCGGGAGAACCTGATCGTCGGTGGACTGCTGATCGCCACCGGGGTGGTGTTCGCCGCGCTGGAACTGGTGGGCCGGGGGCACGGGCACAGTCACGACCAGGCGGGCGGGCACAGCCACGGCGGCCGGGCCCGTGGTCGCCGGGTGCACAGCCACAGCCACGGACCTGCGGACCGGCACGGTCATGATGGTCACGAGCACGAGCACGAGCACGAGCACGAGCACGGTCACGAGCACGAGCACGAGCAGGGCCGCGGCCGGGTGGGCCGGTTGCTCGCCTTCGTGGTGCCGTTCGGTGCGGCCGCCTCGCCGGATCTGACGATCCTGCCGGTATTCCTGGCCGCCGGGGCGGTGAGCACGACCGCCGCGGTCGGCACGCTGGTGGTGTTCGCTCTGGTCACCATCGGCACGATCGTGGTGGCCACGGCGCTCGGCGCGCTCGCCGGATATCGACTGCGCAGCGCGCGGATCGATCGGAACGCCAACCTCCTCACGGCCGGGGTACTGGCGATCATCGGAATCCTGGTCGCGGGCAATATCGTCTGAGCCGCCACCCGGATCCGTACGGAGTGCCGGTGGTCACGACGCGTCGTTCGCCGGGTCGCGATCGGCGGCATCGGTGACATGGTCGACCGCGCGGGCTCAGGCCCCGGTCAGTTCCCGCAGGCAGGGGCGCAGCAGGTCGAGGATGTGCTCGGGGTCGGCTGCGGCGAGTGCGGACGGGCGCAGCAGGTGGCGGTTGAGGACGACGCCGAGGATGACGGCGCCGATGAGATCGGCCCGCAGCCGGCTGTCGGGTGCCTCGATGCCGGTGGCGAACCGTTCCTGTTGTTCCTCCAGGGCCCGGCGCAACTCGTCGGTCGCCTCGGGGTGGGTGAGCATCGAGCGGAGCAGCGCCAGCGAGGCGGTCGGCTCGTTCTCCAGGCGCGAGGCCAGCATGCCGAGCACGTACTCCAGCGGGTCCTGCCCGTCGAAGGCGGTGTCGGCGTCGCGGACGCACGCGGTGAACAACTGCTCCTTGGTGCCGAAATGCTGCATCACCAGGGCCGGATCGACCTCCGCGGCCGCCGCGACGGCGCGGATGGTGGTCCGTTCGTAGCCGCGTTCGGCGAACAGATCCCGCGCGGCCGCGAGGATGCGATCGCGGCTGCGGCGGCCGCGCTACGCACGACGTCCGGACGGCACGCTCGATTCGCTGTATCGGCGGCTCTGCGACGCCAATTGGCTACGGGTGGTGGCCATTTCGGTGGTCGCGGTGTTGCAGGCCGTGCTGCTGGCGCAGGCGCTCCGATAAGATCGCCACCGGCTGCGCGGTTTATTCCGATCGGCGGTGTCATCACTCCGGCGCAGACGCGAGTCGGTTTCGATCGGCGAGATTGTCGGTGGGGGCTGCAATGATGGGGTCCATGACTATTGTCCATGCCGTTGCGGCCCCGCCGCTGCCGGTGCGCGCAGCAGCAGCGTCCGGGCTACTACGGCTATCGCCCCGATAGGCGGGTGATGCGGTGCTGGCGCGGCAGATCGGGGCCTACCTCGACCATATGACGGTCGAGCGGGGTGCCGCGCGCAACACCCTCAGTGCCTACCGGCGTGATCTGGACCGATATCGGGAGTTCTTGACACAGCGCGGAATCGGCGGCCTGGCCGAGGTGCACGAGGCCGACATCGCCGATTTCATGGTGTCGCTGCGGGCCGGCGAGTACGGATATCCGCCCCTGGCGGCCAGTTCCGCGGCGCGGGCCCTGGTCGCCGTGCGCGGGCTGCATCGGTTCGCGGCCGCCGAGGGGCTGGCCGCCGCCGATGTCGCCCATCCGGTGAAGCCGCCCACGCCCGCCCGGCGGCTGCCGAAAGCCCTTCCCTACGATCAGATCTCGCGGCTGCTGGACGCGGCGGGCGGCGGCGTGGCCGGTAGTGGCCCGCGCGGCCTGCGCGATCGGGCGATGCTGGAGTTGCTGTATTCCACCGGCGCGCGGATCTCCGAGGTGGTCGGCCTGGACGTCGACGATCTGGATGCCGCCGACCGCGCGGTGCTGTTGCACGGCAAGGGCGGTAAGCAGCGCATGGTGCCGGTGGGCCGGCCCGCGCTGGCGGCCGTCGACGCCTATCTGGTGCGTGGTCGTCCCATGTTGTCGGCGCGCGGGCTCGGCAATCCCGCACTGTTCCTGAATGTGCGCGGCGGCCGGTTGTCCCGGCAGAGCGCCTGGCAGGTGTTGCAGGATGCGGCGGGCCGGGCCGGGATCGCGGCGGCGGTGTCGCCGCACACCCTGCGGCACTCCTTCGCCACCCATCTGCTCGACGGTGGCGCGGATGTCCGTGTGGTGCAGGAGTTGCTGGGACACGCCTCGGTGACCACCACGCAGATCTACACACTGGTGACGGTGAACACACTCCACGAAGTGTGGGCGACGGCACATCCACGGGCCCGCTGAATGCGAATCGTCCCGATAATCTGGAAGGTCGGGTTGTGATCGGGGCGGTGACGTTCGCGACACGCCCACGTCGGGGGCGGAAGTGACGGATGATGTAATCCGTGCTCGGCCAACGAGGTCCGGCGCGCCGGGACGAAGCCGTGCGCGACGCGCTCATAGGGGCAGGCTCACAATGCGTGTCCGAGCGTCGCTCTTGCGCTTCTAGGCGGTAGCGTCTATGAGGTCCCGGTGCGCTGCGGCGGTGCTGCACTTTGCCCGACGCCGGCGCTGGGCGACCGCCCTGCTGCGATGGGGGCGGGGCGAGGCAGGAATATCGAAGGAGCAGCGGATATGACGACAGCCGATGCGTCGGAGCAGCCGATGCGAGCTGCGGCAGAACCGCTTTCGAATACCCGACCAGGCCAGCGGATCGAGCAGGCGGCCCAAACATTATGGGAGGCTAAAGACATCGTGGCGGACGGCACCGAAATCGGACCGACCGGACGCCCGTTGCGCGACATCCCCGCTCCACCCCCGGTGTCCCGCAACGGTGACGCGTTGATCGTCGCCATGTGCAACCAGAAAGGCGGCGTCGGCAAGACCACATCCACCATCAACCTCGGTGCTGCACTCGCGGAGTACGGCCGCAGAGTGCTGCTCGTCGACCTCGATCCGCAGGGTGCGCTATCCGCGGGTCTGGGTGTCGCGCACCACGACTTGGATCTCACCGTGCACAACCTGCTCGTCGGCGGCCGCGCCCGCATCGACGACGTCCTGCTGAACACCAAGGTCGACGGCATGGACCTGCTGCCCAGCAACATCGATCTGTCGGCAGCGGAGATCCAGCTGGTCAACGAGGTGGGCCGGGAGCAGACCCTGGGCCGTGCGCTGGCACCGCTGGGCGACCGCTACGACTATGTCCTCATCGACTGCCAGCCGTCGCTGGGTCTGCTGACCGTGAACGCGCTGGCCTGCGCCGACGGCGTGATCATTCCGATGGAGTGCGAGTACTTCTCGCTGCGCGGTCTGGCACTGCTGACGGACACGGTCGAGAAGGTGCGGGACCGGTTGAACCAGCGGCTGACCCTGGACGGCATCCTGGTCACCATGTTCGATGCGCGACTGCTGCACTCCCGGCAGGTCATGAGCCGGGTCGTCGAGGTGTTCGGGGACCTGGTCTACGACTCGGTGATCGCACGCACCGTCCGGTTCCCCGACGCCAGTGTGGCGGGGGAGCCGATCACCACCTGGGCGCCGAAATCCGGCGGCGCCGAGGCCTATCGCGCGATGGCACGGGAAGTCATTCACCGGTCGGGCCGTTGAGCGATACCGAGGGATCGGCCGGGTTCCATCTCCGGCTGAGCAACTTCGAGGGTCCCTTCGACCTGTTGTTGCAGCTGATCAGCCAGCGCCGCCTGGACGTCACGGAAGTGGCGTTGCACCAGGTCACCGATGAATTCATTGCCTACACTCGCCAGCTCACCGCGAGTCTGGATCAGGACACCACGCTGCGCGCGGACAAGATCCTCGACCAGACCACGGAATTCCTGGTGGTGGCGGCCACCTTGCTGGACCTCAAGGCGGCGCGGTTGTTGCCGTCCGGCGAGGTGACCGACGAAGAGGATCTGGCACTGCTGGAGGCTCGGGATCTGCTGTTCGCCCGGTTGCTGCAATACCGGGCGTTCAAGCAGGTCGCCGAGCTGCTCGGTGAGCTGGAAGCGGTGGCGCTGCGGCGTTATCCGCGTGCGGTGTCCCTGGAGGACCGGTATCTGGCGTTGTTGCCGGAGGTTACGCTCGGTGTCGACGCCGCGGCGTTCGCGCAGGTCGCCGCGGCGGCGTTCCGGCCGCGGCCCAAGCCGCGGGTCGGGCTGGACCACATCCACACCCACGCCTTCTCGGTGGCCGAGCAGGCGGCGCTGGTGCTGGAGTTGCTGAAGGCGCGCGGCGCCGGTAACTGGACCACGTTCGGGGAGGTCTGTGCGGGCTGTGACCTGCCGATCCAGATCGTGGCCCGGTTCCTGGCGCTGCTGGAGCTGTATCGAGGGAAGACGATCGAGTTCGACCAGCCCGACCCACTCGGGCCGCTGGCGATCAGCTGGATCGGGGAAATAGACGAAACGGCACCGATGGTGACGTTCGAGGAGGATTACGGGTGACGATGACCGCCGACACCGACCAGCCGGGAAACGAACCGCTGCCGGATGCCGACGAACCGGAGGCCGCTCCCGTCACCCCGGACATTCTCGACGAACCGGAGTTCCGGTCGGCGCTGGAGGCGATGCTGCTGGTGGTGGACGCGCCCGCCCCGACGGAATTGCTGGCCGCCGCCCTCGGCGACGCCGTGTCCCGGGTGGAAAGCACCCTGCGCGAGATGTCGGCGGAACTGACCGCTCGCGGCAGCGGAATCGACCTGCGTTTCGTCGGCGACGGCTGGCGCTACTACACTCGTACCGACTATGCGCCCTATGTGGAACGCATGTTGCTCGACGGGTCCCGCTCGAAGCTCACCAGGGCCGCTTTGGAGACCTTGGCGGTGATCGCCTATCGTCAACCGGTTACCCGAGCACGAGTGAGCGCCGTCCGCGGAGTGAACGTCGACGGCGTCATCCGCACCCTGGTGGCACGCGGCCTCATCGCCGAGGCCGGGGCCGATCCGGAGACCAACGGCACGATGTACGTCACCACCGAACTGTTCCTGGAACGGATCGGGCTCGCATCGCTGACGGATCTGCCGGCGCTGGCGCCCCTGTTGCCGGGCGTCGACCTGATCGATGAGATCAACGAGAGTCTGGATACCGACCCGCGGTACACCCGGCTCAGAAAACCTGCCGAGGCGGACATCGACCTCGGTACAGAGGATTGACAGGACTTCGAAGCGGAGCCTGCGGAACAACCAGAGGAATCGTGAATACACCCGCTCGCCGAGATGGCACACCGGATGACAGAAAACACGGGGCCGAACCCAGAGGTGGTTCGGCTCATGGACGCGGCGCTCGAGGAGAGCAGCGCGGGGGACGTGGGGACGGCGATCGCCGATACGGCGACACGCCACGGGGGGGATACGGCGATCGGGGACGTGGATCGGGGAATTCCGGTCGCGGTGATTCCGGTGCCACCGGTCGCGGGTCGTACAGCGATTCCGGCCGGGGCGGTAACGCGGGCGGCTCGTCCCGCGGCGGATACAACGGGGGTTCGTCCCGTGACTCGGGCCGGGGTGGGTACGGGGGCGGTTCGTCCCGTGACGGTGGTCGTGGTGGTTACGGCGGGGGTTCGTCCCGCGATTCGGGCCGGGGTGGGTACGGGGGCGGTTCGTCCCGTGACGGTGGTCGTGGCGGTTACGGCGGCGGCGCTTCCCGCGACGGTGGTCGCGGTGGTTACGGCGGCGGATCTTCCCGTGACGACAGCCGGGGTGGTTACGCCGGTGGTTCGTCCCGCGACGGTGGTCGCGGTGGTTACGGCGGTGGCGGTTCGTACGGTTCCGGTGGCCGTGGCAGCTCCGACCGTGGTGGTTACGGTGATCGCGACGGCTACCGCGGGTCCCGGGACTCCGGGCGCAGCCGGTCCGGCGATTCCCCGCGCGGGTCGTACGGCGACTCCGCCGCAGGAGGGTCCAGGAACTCCACCCGTGGTGGTTACGGCGACTCCGCACGCGGTGGTCGCACCGCGGACCGGGGCGCGAGCTGGGGCTCGGCCTCCGATACCCGTGCGTCGGCGAGCCGCGGCACGGTCGCGGGCCGTGGGCGCCCGAGCACCGGGCGCGACGGCTCTGCCGACGATGGCCGCGGCGGGGCACCCGAGCGCAGCGCCGGATCGGCCGGATACGTTGCCCGGCCGCAGAACAAGGCGACCCGCAAGGCCAAGCCGGAGCGACAGAAGCGGCAGCCGACCGTGCTGAGCTTCGCCAAACCGGCCCGGCGGCAGAACGTCGACGCGGTGGCGGAGCCGCAGAGCCCGAAGAAGCTGCCCTGGGGTGAGGGTGAGCGGTTGCAGAAGGTGCTGGCGAAGGCGGGTGTGGCCTCCCGTCGCGCCGCCGAGGAACTCATCGATGCGGGCCGCGTCGAGGTCGACGGCATCATCGTGCGCGAGCAGGGCCTGCGCGTCGATCCGGAGACGGCGGTCGTCCGAGTCGACGGTGTCCGCGTGGTCGTGCGCGAGGAGCAGGTCTACCTCGCGCTGAACAAGCCCAAGGGCTGGCAGTCGACCATGTCCGACGAACTGAACCGACCGTGTGTCGGCGACCTGGTCGCGGAGCGGGTGATGGCCGGTCAGCGGCTGTTCCACGTCGGCCGCCTCGACGCCGACACCGAGGGTCTGCTGCTGCTCACCAACGACGGCGATCTGGCCCATCGGCTGATGCACCCCTCGTTCCAGGTGTCCAAGACCTATCTGGCCACCGTGCAGGGCGAGGTGAAGCGCGAGACCGGCAAGCAACTGCACCACGGTGTGGAGCTGGAGGACGGTCCCGCGAAGGTGGACCGATTCCAGGTGCTGGAACTCGGCGAGGGCAGATCGCTGGTCAAAGT
This sequence comes from Nocardia sp. alder85J, assembly GCF_020176955.2. Classification (GTDB taxonomy): domain Bacteria; phylum Actinomycetota; class Actinomycetes; order Mycobacteriales; family Mycobacteriaceae; genus Nocardia. Next base: position 106,340 of record NZ_JAIUCZ020000014.1, on the reverse strand, counting down.
GGTGCTGCACGAGGGCCGCAAGCACATCGTGCGCCGGCTGCTCGACGCGGTGGGCCATCCGGTGATCGGTCTGGTCCGAACGCATATCGGCCCGGTCGCGCTCGGCGACCAACGGCCCGGCACCCTGCGGGTGCTCGGCCGCGACGAAATCGGAAAGCTGTACGAGGCGGTGTCGTTGTGAACGGTGTGAAGACCGTGGGGGACCACATGTCGAATGACGTTGCGGATCGTCTGACCGGTTCCTCGCCGCTGACGGTGGCGATGGACGGGCCTTCCGGCACCGGCAAGTCCAGCGTGTCCCGTCGGCTGGCGACCCGGTTGGGCGCCCGCTACCTGGACACCGGCGCCATGTACCGGGTGGCCACGCTGCGGGTGCTGCGCGTCGGCGCCGATCTGGCCGATCCGTCGGCCATCGCCGCCGCGGTGAAGGATCTGCCGCTGGCCATCGGCACCGATCCCAGCCACGAGTCGATCGCGCTCGACGGCGAGGACGTCTCCGACGAGATCCGCGGTAACGCGGTCACCAAGGCGGTGTCGGCGGTGTCGGCGGTGCCCGAGGTCCGGGAGCAGCTGGTGGCGTTGCAGCGCGAGCTGGCCGCGGCGGCCGGCCGGATCGTCGTCGAGGGCCGCGACATCGGCACGGTCGTGCTGACCGGCGCCGACGCCAAGATCTATCTGACCGCCTCGGCGGAGGCCCGCGCGTCGCGGCGCAACCAGCAGAACATCGCGGAGGGCCGCGGCGACGACTACGCGGCGGTCCTCGCCGATGTGCAGCGCCGCGACAACCTCGACTCCACCCGCGCGGTGTCGCCGCTACGGGCGGCGGAGGACGCGGTGCTCGTCGACACCAGCGATCTCACCATGGACGAGGTCATCGACGAGCTGTATCACGTTGTGGCGGAACGAATTTCGGTGGGAGGGCAGTCGTGACCGAGATCGAGGTGGCCGACGGTACCTGGACCGACGAATCCGATTGGGAGATCGCCGATTCGGGTGACGACGGCGAATTCGGCACGCACGTCCCGATGCCGACGCTGGCGGTGGTCGGCCGGCCGAACGTCGGCAAATCCACTCTGGTGAACCGGATCCTGGGCCGTCGCGAGGCGGTCGTGGAGGATGTGCCGGGCGTGACCCGCGACCGCGTCTCCTACGAGGCGCAGTGGGCGGGCCGCAAGTTCCTGGTGCAGGACACCGGCGGCTGGGAGCCGGACGCCAAGGGACTGCAACAGGCCGTGGCCCGGCAGGCCGAACTGGCGATGCGGACCGCGGACGCGATCCTGCTGGTCGTCGACGCCACCGTCGGCGCCACCTCGACCGACGAGGCGGCGGCGAAGACGTTGCGCCGCTCGAAGACGCCGGTGATCCTGGTCGCCAACAAGGTCGACGGCGAGCGGATGGAGGCCGAGGCGGCGGTGTTGTGGTCGCTGGGCCTCGGCGAGCCGCGCCTGGTCAGCGCCGCGCACGGTCGCGGCACCGGCGATCTGCTCGACGACGTGCTGGAGGTGCTGCCGGAGACGCCGCGCGAGGACATCGGCCCCGCCACCGGCGGCCCGCGCCGCGTGGCGCTGGTCGGCAAGCCGAACGTCGGCAAGTCCAGCCTGCTGAACAAGCTGGCCGGCGACGAGCGCTCGGTGGTGCACGATGTGGCCGGCACCACCGTCGATCCCGTCGACTCGCTGGTCGAATTGGACGGCAGGCCTTGGCGTTTCGTCGACACCGCCGGACTGCGGCGCAAGGTCGGCACCGCCGCGGGCACCGAGTACTACGCGTCGCTGCGCACCAAGGCGGCGATCGAGGCCGCCGAGGTGGCGGTCATGCTGATCGACGCGTCGGTCCCGATCACCGAGCAGGATCTGCGGGTGATCACGATGGTGGTCGAGGCCGGGCGCGCGCTGGTCCTGGCGTTCAACAAGTGGGATCTCGTCGACGAGGACCGCCGCGAGCAACTCGAGCGCGAGATCGACCGCGAGACGGTGCAGATCCGGTGGGCGCAGCGGGTGAACATCTCCGCCCACACCGGGCGTTCGGTGCAGAAACTCGTGCCCGCCATGGAAACCGCGCTGGAGTCCTGGGACAAGCGCATTCCGACCGGCCGGCTCAACAACTGGCTGAAGGAGGTCGTCGCCGCGACCCCGCCGCCGATGCGCGGCGGCCGCCTGCCGCGCGTGCTGTTCGCCACCCAGGCGACCACCCGGCCGCCGACGTTCGTGCTGTTCACCACCGGATTCCTGGAGGCCGGCTATCGCCGCTTCCTGGAACGGCGGCTGCGCGAGGAGTTCGGCTTCGACGGTTCCCCGGTCCGCATCTCGGTGCGGGTGCGGGAGAAGCGCGAACGCGTCAAGCGGTAACGCGCGCCGACTCGTCACGGGAGACCCGCCGGATACCGGCGGGTCTCCCGTGTCGTTTCCGGGCGGCCGCGCCGGTGCTGTCCACCGAATCTCGCGAACAGCGGGAGTCACGCCGTCGATCCGGGCGCGGGTGTGCGGCCGAGCCCGGCGTGTCCGGTGGTGTGCGCGGAGGGTAATCGGATCGTGGTGACTGCAATTCTGTTGCAGTGCACGTCGTCCTGCGACTCTACAGCCATGGCGCCGCCGGTGAGGATGGCCGGGCGCGGCGACCCGGGTACGGATTCGAGGTTTCGATGTCTACTTCATCCCAGCCGCCGCAGGGCGACGACGAGCATCAGGCGCCGGCGGCGGGTTCCGGTGCGGGCGGTCCGGAGTCGGCGGACGCCGGTGCGGCGGTAGTGGATTCGGCGAGCCCGGTCGACTCGCCGGACGAGGAAGAGGACCTGGGTGTGCCCGAGGAGCCCGTGGGCTCGGCGCTGTCGCGGCGGAAGCTGCTGGCGGGGACGGGAATCGCGGCGGTCGTGGTGGCCGGCGGCGGGCTGGCCGCCTGGTTGACCACCCGGCGCACACCGGGATCGGGAAAGGTCAACCGCGCGTTGAAGATCGGGTACGGCGGCGGGGTGTGCGAGGCGCCACTGTACGTCGCCTACGAGCAGAAGATCTTCGAGAAGCACGGGCTGGACGTGCAGATCGTCAAGACCGGGTCGGACGAGATCAAGGATGCGGTGGGTGCGGGCAAACTCGACGGCGCGCCGGGCATCTTCTTCTCCTGGCTGAAGCCGATCGAGCAGGGTATCGACGCGAAACTGGCGGCCGGGCTGCACGAGGGCTGCCTGCGTATCGCGGTGCCGACCGACAGTCCGATCAAAACCGTTGCGGACCTTCGTAACAAGCCGATCGGGGTGGCGGCGATCGGGGATTCGGCGATGTCGTTCTTCTCCCTCGATCTGCTCGACGCGGGCATAGATCCCAGTCAGGACGTGGACTGGAAGGTGTATCCGGGGGATCAGCTCGGCGATGCGCTGGCGAAGGGTGAGATCGTCGCCATCGCGGGCAGCGATCCGAATGCGCTGCTGCCCACGCTGAAGGGTAGGGCGCGGGAGTTGACCAACAACACCCAGGGCGCCAACCGGGAGCAGTTCTGCTGTGCCACTGCCATCAACGGCCGCCTGCTGCGCGAAGATCCGGATGTCGCAAGGGCATTGGTGACGGCGTGGGCCGAGGGCAGCCGCTGGGCCGGCGCCAATGTCGGCGCGACCGCGGCCATCGAGGCGTCGAGGAAGTACGTCGCGGCGGATCAGCCGATCATCGAGGCGACGCTGAAGACCTACGGTTTCGACCCGTCGGCGGCCCGGCTGCGGGGGGCGCTGGAACCCGGCATCGAGAAGTTTGCCAGGACCGGCTACCTGGACCGTAAGACCGACCCGAAGGCATTGTCCGACAAGGTGTACGCCGATCTCGGCCTCACCTGGTGAGTACCGTGACCACGACTTCCGAGGCGCTGCGGGCCGACAGCGAAACGGTGGCCGAGGCTCCGGCCCCGGTCACCGCGGCACGGCGCTATCGGCCCGGCGCGGTGTTCACCGCCGCCTGGGCGCTGTGGGTGCTGGACGCCGTTGCGACACTGCTGGTTCCGGATCGCCTGCACGCCGCCGATCCGCTGGCCGCCGGGCTGGTGTGGACCGTCGCGGCCGTCGCGCTGACCGGCTGGGCGGGCCATGCCTACCGGAACCGGGCGTCGGCGTTGTGGTTACGGCACTGGGCGCCGTGGCTCACGGTGGTCGGGCTGTGGGTGCTGGTGTGGGAGTTCACCACCGCCAAGAGCGGATGGTTGCGGCCGCCGTATTTCGCGTCGCCGCAACATATGCTGCTGATCTTCTACGAGGACGGCGGCATCCTCGCCTCCAGTACCTGGCATTCGCTGCTGCTGTTGCTGATCGGCTTCGGTATCGGCGCCTCGGCGGGGCTGGGCACCGGAATCGCGCTGGGCTGGTCGAGACTGGCCTCCTACTGGGGGCATCCGGTATTGCAGACCCTCGGGCCGGTGCCGCCGGCGACCCTGTTGCCGCTGGTGCTGGTGCTGTTCCCGACCAGCTACAGCGGCAGCGTCTTCATGGTCGCGTTCGGGGTGTGGTTCCCGGTGTCGGTGCTGACCCGCGCCGGTATCGCCGGGGTGCCGCGCGGCTACTTCGACGTGGCGCAGACCCTCGGCGCCACACCGCGATTCCTGATCTGGCGGGTGGCGGTGCCAGGGGCGTTGCCGAGCATCTTCACCGGCCTGTTCATGGGCCTGGGCGCCTCACTGGGCGCGCTGGCGGTCGCGGAACTGCTCGGGGTGAAGAACGGGCTCGGCTGGTACATCCAGTGGACCAAGGGCTGGGCCGCGTACCCGCGGATGTACGCGGCGATCGCGATCATGATCGTGGTGTGCCGGACGCTGATGGTGATCCTGTTCCGGATCCGCAATCGCGTGCTGGCCTGGGAGAAGGATCTGGTGCGATGGTGAACCGGGGCAGTGTGATCGACATCGAGTCGGTGTCACATCAATTCGCGGTGGGCGGGCCCCGGCAGCGGACGCTGCTCGATCGGCTGCGCGGCCGGCCCGCGCCGGTCCCGACCCGGGCCCAGGAACTGGGCCGGTTGCGGGTGCTGACCGACGTCTCGCTACACATCGAATCCGGCGAATTCGTCGCGCTGCTGGGGCCTTCCGGCTGCGGCAAGTCCACGCTGCTGCGGCTGCTGGCCGGGCTGGAACGACCCGCGCGCGGCACGGTCCGGGTCGACGGCGCCACGGTCGCCGGACCGGATCCGCACCGCGCGTTGATGTTCCAGGATCCGACGCTGTTCCCGTGGCGGACAGTGGAACAGAACGTGGCGCTCGGACCGCAGGCCCGTGGCACGCTGGCCGCCGACGGTGAGCGGGTCACCCGGGCGCTGACCCTGGTCGGCCTGGACGGCTTCCGCGATTCGTATCCGGCCCAGCTGTCCGGCGGTATGGCGCAACGGGTTTCGCTGGCACGGGCGCTGGTGAACCGGCCACGGCTGTTCCTGCTGGACGAACCGCTGGGCAAACTCGACGCGCTGACCCGCGCGACGCTACAGGCCGAGATCGGCCGGCTGTGGCAGGAAGACGGCTTCACCGCGGTGCTGGTGACCCACGACGTGGACGAGGCACTGCGGCTGGCCGACCGAGTGGTCGTGCTGACGGCACGACCGGGAAAGGTGGTGCGGGACGTGCGCATCGATCTATCACGGCCACGGGTGCACGACGCCCCGCGCTATCTGGAACTGCGCCGCGAGATCCTCGCGCTGCTCGGCGAGACAGGGAGGTTGGTGGCATGAGTGGGGTGTTCGAGTCGATCGCCGGGGCGATCGGCAATACGCCGCTGGTGCGGTTGAATCGGGTGACCGAGGGGCTCGCGGCCACCGTGTACGTGAAGCTCGAGTATCTGAATCCGCTGGGCAGCGTGAAGGATCGGGCGGCGCTGTCGATGATCCTCGCGGCCGAGCGGTCCGGTGAGTTGCGGCCGGGCGGCACCGTGGTGGAGGCGACCTCCGGCAATACCGGGATCGCGCTGGCCGCGATCGCGGCGGCCCGTGGCTATCGCTCGGTGGTGGTGGTCCCGGACAAGTCCAGTGCCGAGAAGGTCGCGCTGCTGCGGGCCTACGGGGCGGAAGTGCACGTCTCACCGGGCAGCCGGCCCTCGCACCACCCGGAGTTCGTGCGGAACGTCGCGCGCCGGCTGGCGGCGGAGATCCCCGGCGGCTGGCTGGCCGGGCAGTACGACAATCCCGCGAATCCGGAGGCGCACCGGGCCACCACGGGCCCGGAGATCTGGGCCCAGACCGGCGGTGCGGTGACGCATTACGTCGCCGGCGTGGGAACCGGCGGAACCGTCAGTGGCGCGGGTGAATTCCTGAAGGAGGCATCCGGGGGCGCGGTCCGGGTGATCGGCGCGGACCCGGAGACCTCGGCGTACGGCGGCGGCGACGGCCGGGCCTGGTACGTCGAATCCGTCGGGCACCACCTGCATCCGGAGACGGAGGCCGACCAGTGGCCGGCCTCGTACCACACCGACGTGATCGATGCGCTCGAACGCGTCGGTGACGCCGAGGCGCTGCACGTGTTGCAGCGGCTGGCCCGCGAGGAGGGCCTGCTGCTCGGCGGATCCTCCGGCACCGCGGTGGCGGCGGCGCTGCGGGTGGCCCGCGGGCTCGGCCCGGAGGCGGTGGTGGTCGTGATCGCGCCGGATTCCGGCCGGTCGTACCTGTCGAAGTACTTCGACGACGAATGGCTGGGACGCTTGGGCTTTCCGCTGTTCGGTGCGTCCGGCGAGGCGACCGTCGCTGCGGCGCTGACGGTTCCGCTCGACGGCGAGGCGCCCACCATCGGATCCCGGGCCACCGTCGGCGCGGCCCGCGCCCTGCTCGGCGCGGCCTCGGCGCTACCGGTCCTGTTGCAACGCAACGATTCCGGGCCGGTGCAGATCGCGGAGGTGCTCGGCTCCGCTCGCGCCGTCGTCCTGGCCCAAGCCCCCGATGCCGATCCGGTGCTCGACCATCTGAGCCCGCCGTTGCCGGTCGTGGGCACCACCGATCCGATTTCCCGTGCCGCTGAACGGATCTCCGATTACGACGGGCCGGTGGTGATCGCGCATGAGGGGCGTGGTGTCACCCTGGTCGACGCAACGGAGATCGCAGCCGCCCGCAAGGAGGTACAGCCATGAGGACGTCCGCGCCCGGGTCCGTCTCCCGGACACCGTGGCACCGCCGGGCCGGGGGCGCGGCCGTACTGCTCGCGGCGCTCGCCGGTCCGGCGCTGGGGGCCGCGACGGCGGCCGCGCACGTCACCGCCGCCGCACCGGACGCCGCACCCGGCGGATTCGCCGTGGTGACCCTGCGGGTACCCGACGAATCGGCGACCGCCGGGACGGTGAAGTTGGAAGTGTCGCTGCCGCAGGACCATCCGTTCACCGAGGTGCGCACCGAGCCGACGCCGGGCTGGGATGCGGCCGTCCGCCGGACCGCGCTGCCGCAGCCGGTCGACGACGGCGAAGGCGGCAAGGTGACCGACGCGGTGTCGACGGTGACCTTCACCGCCCGCGACGGCGCCGCGATCGGCCCCGGCCAGTTCGGCGAGTTCCGCCTGCTGCTGGGCGCGCTACCGAAATCCGGCGACGTATTCCTGCCCGCCGTACAGACCTACAGCGACGGCACCACGGTGTCCTGGATCGAGCGCAGCGCCGACGGCACCGAAGCTGAACATCCCTCCCCGGTCCTGCATCTCGGCGGGCCGGTGGCAGCGGGACACAACCACGGTGGTGCGGCGCCGGCGATCGCCGCGGAAAGCGTCGGAGCGCCGCACGATTCCAGCGACACCGCCACCGTGGTGGCGACCGCCGCCCTGATCATCGCCGTACTCGGTCTGGTCACGGCCGCGTACCCGCTGCTGCGAGTGCGTGCCGCTCGCGTGACCACCTCGGACCGGCCGGAGGAATGAGCGGCCGGAGAGGCTGCGTGTGAACAGGGCGCGGTGGGTCTGCCGGGGTCTGCTGGGCGTGTTCGTGGTGGCCGCACTCTGCTGGGGTGCGGCAGCGACGGCGGCTGCCCATGCGGTGCTGGTGGCCACCGATCCGGCGTATGGGGTGGCGGTCGACGCTGCGCCACCTCGTGTTTCGGCGAACTTCGACGAGGCGGTGACGGCGGCGGGGGCCGGGATGACCGTGACCGATCAGGACGGGCGGCGGGTCGATACCGGGCCGGTCGGGTCGGCCGACGGTGGCCGGACGGTGTGGGTCGCGCTGCGGCCGGAGCTGCCGACGGGGACGTATCTGCTCAGTTGGGTGGTGCTGTCGGCGGACGGGCACACCGTCGGCGGGTCGAGCGTGTTCGGGGTGGGGGAGCCGCCGGACCTGCCGGCGACGGTGGCCCCGGCTCGGGATCCGATGGCGGTCGCCGCGGACGGAATGGTCCGGATGCTCACGGCCGTAGTGTATTTCGGTGTCGTACTCGGTGTCGGGGTACCGGTGGTGGCCGCACGGGTCTGGCCCGGCGGCGCGCGGAGCCCGGCGGTGCCGCAATTGATTCGCATCGGTGCGGTGGCGGTGGCGGTGGGGTCGCTACTCGTCGTGGTGGCGGCACCGGTCCGGCTGGCCGGGCCGGGCGGCTGGTTCGAGCTGGCGGTGTGGAATCGTGTGCTCGACTCGTCTTCGACACTGCCGCAACTCATTCGGGTGCTCGCGGCTCTACCGGTGCTGATGTCTGTGCGCCGCTCGCGAGCATCTGCCGTCACGGGGCCGACCGGCCATGGACCCTCGGCCGGTCCGGCGGTGACCACCCGTGCCCGGCGGGACGACATGGTGGCAGTGGGGCTCCGCGCGGTGCGCTGGGCAGGGTTGCTGGTGATCGTCGTGGCCACGGCTGTTTCCGGGCACGCGGTGTCCGGGCATACACGGTGGTTGGCGGTGGTGTCGACTGCGGTGCATGTGGCGGCGATGGCCGTGTGGGTGGCGGGGCTGGTGCTCGCGGTGCTGGTGTGGCGGCGCGAGGAGCGAGCGGAGTTGCTGCCGCGGCTGACCGGGGTCGCATCGGTGGCCGTGGGGGCGTTGGCGGTGACCGGTGTCTATCAGGCGTGGCGGTCGGTGGATCCGGTGGCCGCGCTGTGGTCGACGGTATGGGGGCGGCTGTTGCTGCTGAAGGTGGCGGTGGTCGGCGTGGCGCTGGTGGCGGTGCTGGTCGCGCGGACGGTGTCGCGGCGGTGGGGGCGTACTCTGCTGACAGTCGAATTAGCCTGTCAGATACTGATTTTGGTGGTCACTGCCGTGCTGGCCGGGACCACCCCGGCGCGGGACGCCTACGATCCGCCGGTTGCGTTCACGACCGCGGTGGGTCCGCTGCGTGCGGAGGTCACCGTGGATCACGCCGGGGTAGGGGACCAGGAGCTGACCGTGCGGCTGCGGGACGGCACCGGTGCGGCGGTGGGGGCGGAGTCGGTCAGCGGGCAGCTGACCCGGGCCGCGGGCGGGCCGGGGCCGATCGGCATCGCGTTCCGCGGCGTGGACCCGGTCGAGCTGGGGTCGAAGTATTTTGTGTCGCAGCGCATTCGGGTGCCACTGGCCGGTATGTGGCGGCTGCGGCTGACCGTCGTGACCGATCGGGTCACCGGGTACACCGTGGGAGTGGATTACCGGGTCTGGTGACCGGCCGCTTGTCACAGCGCGATGGTGACCGGTCGCCGCACTGGATGATCACCGGGTCCGGTGGGCCGCGCTGGGGCCGACCGGCCTGGGCAGTGGCCTCCGGGACCGGGCGGCATGGCCGTGCCCGGCGGTGGGGCCGCCGGGCACGGGTGTCCGGGTGCGAGGGCGTGGTTCAGTGGCTGTTGCTCGCGGCCGACAGCGCCTTGACCACCTCGGCCGCGACGACGGCGTGGCCGGAGATGTTGAAGTGGATGTTGTCGGCGGAGAGGATGTCGGGCCGGCGGCCCACCGGATGCCACCACAGGTCGACCAGGATGGCGTCGTGGCGGTCGGCGACCCGGCGGATGACCTTGTTGATCCGATCCAGGCGGTCGCGGAACGGGGCCAGCTGGGGCTGGTCCTCCGGGACCGCGTCGGCGATCGTCATGGTGGCCAGGCGGGCGCCGATCTTGCGGCCCGCGCCGAAAATCCGGTCCAGATTGCGCTCGGCGGCCTCGTAATCCGGTTGATCCGTCCACAGATCGTTACCGCCGCAGGCGACATACAACAGGTCCGGCTCGAAACGCAGTGCGGCATCCAGTTGTTCGTCGGCCACCTGGCGGGTGGTGGCGTTGATCCGGCCGAGGTTCAGGAATTCGACCTCACCGACGGCGGTCCGCAATACGGAGACGACCCGGGCGGCCCAGAACAGTTCCCGATATCCGGGGCTGGCATCGCCGACACCGTGGGCGGTACTGTCGCCGACGAGGGCGATCCGCCGCCAGGGGGCGCTGCGCAGCATCTCGACGGCAACATCGTCGGTGAGGCAATCCGGATCGGTGTCTTCGGTGTAGCCGAGCCCGGCGGAATTCGCCATGGCTTCCCCTCTCGAGCGTGTTGCCGCGGAGCTTTGCGGGCGTACCATTGATCATAGTTCAAAGAACGAACGTGCGTGCGGTCGAACTTACCGGCGAACTGGTCGGTGGTCAAGGAAGCTGTGGTGTCGTCGGCGCCGCCTCGCTTAGGGGGCGGATAGGGGTTTACCTGCGCGGTCGCTGCGGGTGAGCCTGATCGCATCGGCGAACGGTCGTTCGGACACGGTTGCGCCGTCCGGCGCTCGTATCTCTCGTCGACAGAACTCCAGGAGGAGCTGTGAAGGATCTCAAGGACCGGACCGTGCTGTTGACGGGTGCCTCCGGTGGCATCGGCAAACAGGTGGCGCGGCTGCTGGCCGCCGAGGGCGCGCATGTGGCGCTGGTCGGGCGGCAGGCGGACGTCCTCGGCTCGCTCGCCGAGGAACTGCGGGGCAAAGGGGTGAAGGCCGAGCCCGTGATCGGCGATCTGGCCGACCTCGGCACGCTCGACGATCTGGTGGATCGGGCCGAACAGGCACTGGGGCCGATCGACGTGCTGATCAACAACGCCGGTGTGGAACTGGCCTCGGCGCTGGCGAAATACGAACCGGCCGAGCTGAATTGGATCATCAATGTGAACCTGACGGCGCCCATGCTGCTGACCCGCCGGGTGCTGCCGGGGATGGCCGAGCGGGGCGCCGGTCACGTCGTGTTCGTCTCCAGCGGCGCGGCCAAGGTGGCGCCGGCCTATCAGGCGCCCTACGCCGCCACCAAGGCCGGGCTCGCGGCGCTGTCGCAGTCGCTGCGGGCCGAGTACAACGGCACCCCGCTCGGCTTCTCGGTGGTCCTGCCCGGTTTCGTCAAAGGTGACGGCATGTACCAGGTCTGGGTCGACAAGGGCGTGAAGGCCAGCCCGATCCTCGGGTCGACCACGGTGGACCGGATCGCCGGGAAGATCGTCGGCGCGATCCGGCGGGACCGGCCCGAGGTGCTGGACATGGGGATGCCGGTGCGGTCGATGTTCGCGACCACCCAGCTCTCCCCGGGTTTCGCCGATCGGATGGCCCGGCGCATGTCCCCGGTCTTCCGCACCCAGGCCGAGACCCGAGATCGGTTGTAACGCACCGATTATCGGCACCGCGATCCCTGGAACACCCCGAGATCGATGCTGTCGGCCATCGCCTGGTGCCCCCGCGGATTGGGGTGCACCAGAGTGGGCGACACCAGATCCGGCCGGTCGGCGGCCGGATCCGCCGGATCACGCAGCACCGCGTCGAAGTCGATCACGTCGTCGGCCACGTGCTGGCTGCGGATCCAGGCGTTCACCTGCTGCCGCACCGGGTCGGAGTTCGGTGAGATGCCGCCGGCGATGAACGACCGCACCGACGGCGGAATCGTGGCCAGGTGCAATCGGATTCCGGCCGCGTGCAAACGGTCGGCGACATCGGTGTAGGCCGCCGCCAGCTGTTCCGGGGTCTGGGTCGGCGGAAATGCCAGATCGTTGGTTCCCATCGCGAGAATGACATCGCTGATTCCCGCGGTGTCGATCACGTCGCGTTGCAGGCGAGCGAGTGCGCCGGGCCCGGTCTGCGGAATGGTTTCATCGAGCACTAGGCGGTTTCCCCAGGTGCTGGAATTCAATACCGACAGCGGAATTCCCGCGGCCGTCAGGCGGCGCTGGAGAAAATCGGTGTAGCGGAGATTACGGTCCACCACCGCCGGATCCTGCGGGCCCTCGTAATATGTCGCACCCTCGTATCCGGTGCTGATGGAATCACCCACGGTGACCACGCTGGAATATGCCGCCGGCGCGAGCACGTCGACGCCGAAGGCGAACAGCACGCTCGTGGTGGTCTGGGTCAGCGCGTCGCCGGCCGGGTCGGCGGTGTGATCGCCGGAGCCGGGCGGACCGTAGTAACTGGTCGACAGGCCGACGATGTTCTCCGCGGCCATGACCGACAGGCCGGGCACGAAGACGCTGATGGCCAGCGGTTCGAAGGCGTCGACATCGAGCTGGATCGGATCGCTGACCAGATCGGCGTCCGGCGCCGCGGTCACCGACCCCTGCCCGCCGAAAGTGACCTGCCGCAGCGTGTCCGGGCGGATCGTGGAGCCCTGATCCTGAGCCGCCACCGTGACCGCGCCGAAGGTGACCGGCAGCGGATTGTGGCGATTGGTGAGGTGGATGCGCAGCGTCTGCCCGCCCAGATGCGGCACCACCACGATCCGGTACGTCTGATCGAACAACGATCGGGTGGGGGTCAGCGCCATATCCGAGACGGGTACGGCGTCCGACGGTGACATCAGCCAGCTGCCCACCCAATGCGGACTGCCGCAGCCGCCGTCGCCGGGTTCGGCGTGCGCGGTCGCCGCCGTGGCCGTCGCGGCGGCCAGCAGACATGCCAGCGCGAACGCCGGCAGTGCCGATCGATATCTTTTCGGAATTCCGAGACCGCGCGGATTCCCTCTGCGTTTCATACCGGTGACCTAACTCTGTTCCGGCCCGTCTTCGGGCAGGCGAACGCGAATGACTGTGCGCCGCACTGGAGTATAGGCAGAACTCGTGACCGTCGTCCGCCCCCGATCCGACAGTTAGGGGCCGTCTAGGGGTTACCTACATTCGTCCCGGGCGGCGACGATGGGATCGTTCGCGGCACCGGCAGTCGTTCCGCCGTGACAGCCGAACCTTGCCGAATTCTGGAGACGGGCATGGCGACCGAAGAAAAACTGCGCACCTATCTGAAGCGGGCTGCAATCGACCTGCACAAGACGCGGCAGCGTTTGCAGGAACTGGAGTCGCGAGCGGTGGAACCGATCGCGATCATCGGCATGGCCTGCCGTTTTCCCGGCGGCGTGACATCGCCGGAGGAACTGTGGCAGGTGGTGGCCGACGGCCGCGACGTGATCTCGGAGTTCCCCGACGACCGCGGCTGGGATGTGGCCGGGCTCTATCACCCGGACCCCGACCACGAGGGCACCTCTTATGCGCGTGAGGGAGGATTCCTCCGTGGCGCAACGGATTTCGACGCCGCGTTCTTCGGCGTGAGTCCGAAGGAGGCGCTGGCCATGGAGCCCCAGCAGCGGCAGCTGCTGGAGGTGTCCTGGGAGGCGCTGGAGCGGTCCGGGATCGATCCGACCACGTTGCGGGGCAGTACAACCGGCGTGTTCACCGGCATCATCGAGGTCCAGTACGGGCCCAGCATCGCCGAGGACCGCAGCGGCCTGGCGGGCCTGCTGATGACCGGCCGCACCACCAGTGTCGCGTCCGGCCGGGTGGCGTACGTGCTCGGGCTGGAGGGCCCGGCGGTGTCGATCGACACCGCCTGCTCGTCGTCGCTGGTGGCGATGCACGACGCGGCGCGGGCCCTGCGCTCCGGCGAGTGCAATCTGGCACTGGCCGGCGGTGTGACCGTGATGCCGACGGCGGAGGCGTTCATCGCCTTCTCCCGGCAGCGGGTGATCTCGCCGGACGGGCGGGCCAAGCCGTTCTCCGCGGACGCCAACGGCACGGCCTGGGCCGAGGGCGTGGGAATGCTTGTGCTGGAGCGGCTTTCGGAGGCGCAGCGGCGCGGGCACCGGGTGCTGGCGGTGATCCGCGGGTCCGCGGTGAACTCCGACGGCGCCTCCAACGGGCTCACCGCCCCCAACGGCCCCTCGCAGCGCCGGGTGATCGAGGCGGCGCTGAACAGTGCCCGGCTGACCACCGCCGACGTCGACGTGGTGGAGGCGCACGGCACCGGCACACCGCTGGGCGATCCGATCGAGGCGCAGGCGCTGCTGGCCACCTACGGCCGCGGTCGCCGCACGCCGCTGTGGCTGGGCTCGGTGAAGTCCAACATGGGCCACTCCAGCGCCGCCGCGGGTGTCGCGGGCGTCATCAAGATGGTGATGGCGATGCACAACGAGACCGTGCCGCCCACCCTGCACGTGGGTGAGCCCTCCCCGCACGTGGATTGGACCGTCGGCGACGTGCGGCTGGCCACCGAGGCGCAGCCGTGGGAGCACGACGGCCGGCCGCGCCGGGCGGGCGTGTCCGCGTTCGGGATCAGCGGCACCAACGCGCACGTGATCCTGGAGCAGTACGAACAGTCCGCTCCCGCCGCGGAATCCGACGGCGAAGTCACCGACGTCGCCGAAAACGGAGCTGTGCCAACGGTTCCGGTCGAGGAGGTGGCACTGCCTCCGGTGCTGGCCTGGGCGTTGTCCGGCAGTACCGAGGAGGCCCGGGCCGCACAGGCGGCGCGGCTGGCCGAATTCGTCGCGTCGCATCCCGAGGCATCCGCGGAGGGTATCGGGTACACGCTGGCGGCCGGCCGGGCCCGGCTCACGCATCGGGCGGTCCTGCTCGGCGCCGACCGCGCGGAGTTGGTGAGCGCGCTGGCGGCGCTGAACGCGGCGAAGCCGTCGCCGAACGTGGCTGTCGGGCAGTCGCTTCCCGGCGCCAAGACGGCCCTGCTGTTCCCCGGCCAGGGCGCGCAGCGGATCGGCATGGGCCGCACGCTCTACGACGCCTACCCGGTCTACGCGAATGCCTTCGACGAGGTGTGCGCGCAGTTCGACGATCGCTTCGATCCGCCGCTGCGGGAGGTGATCTTCGCCGATCCGGACAGCAGCGCCGCGGCGCTGCTCGCCCAGACCTCCTACACCCAGGCCGCGCTGTTCTGCGTCGAGGTCGCGACCTACCGGCTGTTCGAATCGTTCGGTGTGCGACCGGATCTGCTGATGGGTCACTCCATCGGCGAGGTGACCGCCGCCTATCTGGCGGGGGTCTGGTCGCTGGCCGACGCCGCGAAACTCGTTGCGGCGCGGGGCCTGCTGATGCAGGCGCTGCCCGAAGGCGGCGCCATGCTGTCGGTGCCGATGGCCGAGGAGGACGTGGCCCCGCTGCTGGCCGGCCGCTCCGGGCGGATCGCGATCGCGGCCGTCAACGGCCCGGCCACCGTGGTGGTCTCCGGTGACGAGGCCGCCGTGGACGAGGTGGCGGCGGTGGTGGCCGAGCGCGGGTACACCGCGCGGCGGCTGCGGGTCAGCCACGCCTTCCACTCGCCGCGGATGGATCCGATCCTGGCCGACTTCGCCGGTGTCTGTGCGAGCCTGACCTACCATCCGCCGGCGATTCCGGTGGTGTCCAACGTCACCGGTGAACTCGCCGATCCGCAGCAGCTGTGCGATCCCGACTACTGGGTGCGGCACGTGCGTGAGCCGGTCCGTTATCTGGCCGGGGTGCGGGCGGCCCGCGCGTACGGTGCGACGGTCTTCCTCGAGGCCGGACCCGGCACGACCCTGACGGCACTGACCCGCGACGGCCTGGCCGACGACGACAACGATCCGCTGACCGCCGCGCCCGCGATGGATCCGAAACGCGAAGAGGCGCTGTCCTTCCACGCCGCGCTGGCGGCGGCGTTCGTCGCCGGGACGACCGTGGACTGGGCGTCGACGCTGCTGGCCGGGCGGTCGCAGCACGTGGATCTGCCGACCTACGCGTTCCAGCGCCGCCGGTTCTGGCTGGAGAAGCCCGCCGGCGCCGGGGATCTCAGCGCCGCCGGTCTGGGCACGCTCGGACATCCGTTGCTGGCGGCCACCATTCCGCTCGCCGCCGGCACCGGGGTGGTCGCGACCGGCCGGGTATCGGTCGCCGCGCAGCCGTGGCTCGCCGATCACGCCATGGCCGGCAACATCCTGGTGCCCGGCACCGCCTTCATCGAGATGGCGCTGCGTGCCGCCGATCTGGTGGGTGCGACCGGGATCGGCGAACTGGTGTTGCAGGCGCCGCTGGTGCTCAGCGGCACCGGCGCCGACGTCCAGGTGGTCGTCGACGGCGCGGCCGAGCCGAGCGTGGCGATCTACTCGCGGTCGCATGACGCCGCCGGTCCGGACTGGACCTGTCACGCCACCGGCAACCTCTCGACCACCGAGAGTGCGCCACCGGCCACCGAATTC
This sequence comes from Nocardia sp. alder85J, assembly GCF_020176955.2. Lineage (GTDB taxonomy): Bacteria > Actinomycetota > Actinomycetes > Mycobacteriales > Mycobacteriaceae > Nocardia. Next base: position 90,020 of record NZ_JAIUCZ020000014.1, on the reverse strand, counting down.
GCGGTGTGGCCGCCGCGCGACGCGGTCGCGGTGGAGGTCGGTGACGTCTACGAGCAACTGGCCGCCGCCGGTTACGGCTACGGCCCGGCCTTCCGGGGCCTGACCGCGATGTGGCGCCGCGGTGCGGAACTGTTCGCCGAAGTGGAACTGCCCGAGCCGATCCGCGCCGAGGCGGCGGAGTTCGGCATCCACCCGGTGCTGCTGGACGCGTCGCTGCACGCGATGGCCGCGGTGGCGGTCACCGGCGACGAGCCGGGGCAGCCCGTGCGGCTGCCGTTCGCCTGGGAAGGCGTCTCGCTGTACGCCGTCGGCGCCACCGCGCTGCGAGTGCATCTGGCGCCCAACGGCACCGACCGGCTGTCGGTCACCGTCGCCGACGCGGCGGGTAACACGGTGGCGGCCGTCTCGGCGCTGACCGTGCGGGCGCTGTCGGCCGATCGGCTCGCGCCGACCGCCGCGGCGGCCGCGGATCTGTACGCCGTGAACTGGGTGGCGATGTCGCAGCCCGCGCTGGAAGGTCACTGGGACACCACGGATTCGGCTGCGGGGCGGCCGTTCCCGGCCGAGCAGTTCACCCACGCCGGCACCGAGGCGATCGTGCTGCGGTGCCGGACCGGTGGCGCGGCCGGAACCGACACCGCCGCCCGCGCGCTCACCACCGTGACCGGGGTACTCGCCCGGGTCCGCGGCCTGTGGGCCGAGGACCGCCGGCCGGCGCCGGTCGTCGTGGTGGTCACCAGCGGCGCGATCGCGGTCGAGGGCGGCGAAGACGTCACCGATCTGGCGGCGGCCCCGGTGTGGGGCCTGCTGCGCAGTGCGCAGGCGGAGAATCCGGAACGGCTGGTGCTCGTCGACGTCGACAAGCCCGAGGAGTACCGCGCGGCGGTGGCCGCGGCGCTGGCACTCGAGGCCGAACCGCAGGTCGCGGTGCGTGGCGGAGTCGCGCACGTGCCGCGGCTGGCGCGGGCCGGCGCCGACAGCCTCGGCGGCTCGGACCTGATCGGGACCGCCGCGTGGCGGCTGGGCTCGCTGGGCAAGGGCACCCTCGACGGCGACAACATCGTCGCCCTCGCGGACGAGACCGCCGGTGCGGCACTGACTTCCGGTCAGGTGCGGGTCCGGCTGCGGGCCACCGGCATGAACTTCCGCGATGTGCTGATCGTGCTCGGCATGTATCCGGACCCGGACGCCCCGATCGGCGGCGAGGGCGCGGGCGTCGTGGTCGACGTCGCCGCCGACGTCACCGAATTCGCGCCCGGCGACCGGGTGATGGGCCTGTTCGCCGGGATCGGCGACACGGTGGTGTCGGACCGCTCGATGGTGGTGCCGATGCCCGAGGGCTGGACCTTCGATCAGGCGGCGGCGGTGCCGGCCGTCTTCGCCACCGCCTACTACGCGCTGGTGGACCTGGCCTCGGTGCGGGAGGGCGAGAGCCTGCTGATCCACGCCGCGACCGGTGGCGTCGGCATGGCCGCGGTGCAACTGGCCCGTCATCTCGGGCTGGAGGTCTACACGACAGCGAGCCTGCCCAAGTGGGACACGCTGCGCGGCATGGGTTTCGACGACGAGCACATCGCCAACTCGCGGACCCTGGACTTCGAGGCGCAGTTCCTGGCGGCGACCGGCGGCCGGGGCATGGACGTGATCCTCGACTCGCTCGCCGGCGAATTCGTGGACGCCTCACTGCGTCTGCTGCCGCGCGGCGGCCGCTTCATCGAGATGGGCCAGACCGACGTCCGCGATCCCGACGAGGTCGCCACCGACCATCCGGGTGTCACCTACCGCGGGTTCGTGCTGATGGAGGCCGGGCCGCAACGACTGCACGACATCCTGTCCGAACTGCTGAAGCTGTTCGAATCCGGTGTGTTGCAACCGCTTCCGGTGACTCCGTGGGATCTGCGCCGGGCGCCGGAGGCGTTCCGGTACCTCAGCCAGGCCCGGCACGTCGGCAAGAACGTGCTGACCGTGCCGGTTCCGCTGGATCCGGCGGGCACGGTGGTCGTCACCGGCGGCACCGGCGTGCTCGGCGCCGCGGTGGCCCGGCATCTGGTGCAGGCCCACGGCGCCCGGAACGTGCTGCTGCTCAGCCGCAGTGGCGCCGCGGCGGCCGGTGCGGCGGAACTCGACGCCGAACTCACCGGACTCGGCGCCGCGGTGACCATCGCCGCCTGCGACACCGCCGATCGCGCGGCAGTGGACGCGGTGCTGGCGGCGGTGCCGCCGGAGCATCCGCTCACCGCCGTCGTGCACGCCGCGGGTGTGGTCGACGACGGGCTGTTCACCGATCTCACCACCCAACAGGTGGAATCGGTGTTCCGGGCGAAGGCGCAGGCGGCGTGGAATCTGCACGAGGCCACCGCCGATCTGGAACTGTCCGCGTTCGTGCTGTATTCGTCGGTCGCCGGTGTCCTCGGCGGCCCGGGGCAGGCGAACTACGCGGCGGCCAACGTGTTCCTGGACGCTCTGGCGGCACACCGGCATCGCCTCGGGTTGCCGGCGTCCTCCCTGGCGTGGGGCATCTGGGAGCAGGCCAGCGGCATCACCGGGCACCTGTCGGAACAGGATTTCGCCCGGATGCGCCGCGACGGCCTGCTGCCGATCCCCACTGAGGACGGCCTGGCCATGCTCGATGCCGCGCTACGGCTGGGCCGTTCGCTGACCGTCGCCGCGAAACTGGACGTGCCGGCCATCCAGGCCGTCGGCGCCCAGGACGCGCAGATGCTGCCTCCGGCACTGCGCGGGCTGCTGCGCGGTGTCAGGCGCACGGCGGACAGCTCCGTCGCCGACGCCTCGTCGAAACTGGCTGCCTCGCTCAACGGTCGCGGTCGAGGCGATCAGGAAGCGCTGATACTGGCCACGATTCGCAGTCACGCCGCGGCGGTGCTGGGGCACGAGTCGCCGGAGGCGATCGGACAGGACCAGGCGTTCACCGATCTCGGCTTCGATTCGCTGGGCGCGGTGGAATTCCGCAACCGGCTGAAGACCGCGACGGGCCTGAAACTCGCCACCACCGTGGTGTTCGACTATCCGACCCCGCTGGCGCTGGCGCGCTACATCCGCGACGAGATCGCCCCCGCGGTCGATCCCGCCGCGGTGATCAAGGCCCAGATCGCGACTCTCGCCGACAGTTGCGACGAGGCCGAACTGGATCCGGATGCGGTGGCCGACATCACCGCTCGCCTGGACGGCTTGCTGCTGCGCCTGCGCGGCGGCGAACTCGACGGGATCCTCGACGACCTGGACACCGCCGGTGACGACGAACTGTTCGAGTTCATCGACCAGCCGGCTCCGCCGACCGCCTGACCCGGGAGATCTTTTCGATGGCTGCGATGTTTTCGACGCTGCTGCGCGGCGCACTGGCACTGACCGCCTGGACGGCGGTGGCGGTGCCGCCGCTGGCGGCGGCCGACGCCGACACCATGACCCCCGACGTGGTCCCGGTGTCGGACCGGCAGTGCACCGCGCAGGAGCGGGCCGACAGTCTCACCGCCGATCAGCAGCGGGTGCTGAACCGGCTGGGACACCTGCGCACCCTCAACGGCCCCGACGACGTGATGCAACTGGCCGCGCTCGGCGCGTGGGGACCGGATTCGCACGGCTGGGTGCAGTACCGCGACGTGGGTGTCGGCCTGCTGAATCTGCCGCGCTCCCTGGACATCATCGCCCGCGGTATCGACGGCGTCACCGCGGGGACGACGGCCCGGGACACGGTCGTCAGCGGGGAGCCGACCGGATTGTTCTACCGGTCGCTGAACCCGAATCCGGGGTACGACGACGCCTATACGCCGTCGTTCCCGTACGAGCTGGTGGGCTGGTTCTACGGGGCGGTCTACACCCCGGGCATCACCCCGATCGAGAACGGGCTGTGTGTGTACCCGACCGACTGGGGTTTCCACGAGCGCGGCGTGCACGCCTTCCCCAATTTCGACATGGTGATGCAGCCGCCGGCGGAGCCGTGGATGGGCGCCGATCCGGGCACCATCCCACTGGCGCTGCCGAATCCGCCCGGCCTGGTACATCCGCGGGCCTGGGATCTGCACATCTGGCTGGTACCCGGCGAGGACACCCCGATCACCGGCGCCCTCGACACCGCGCAGACCATCGCCGGTCACGACGGCGGCATCCCGGAATCGTTCCCCTACCCCCAGGGTCCGACCGCGGTCGGACCGGATCTGCCCGAGCATCACGGACATTGACGGTGAGGTGGCGCGATGACGAGCGAGACGGCAATAGAGACGACGGTTCTGGTCGTCGGCGCGGGCGTCGGCGGACTGACGGCGTCGATCTTTCTGTCCAACTTGGGAATCGATCACCGGCTGATCGAAGCGCGACCGGAGACCGCGCGGCTTCCCAAGGCGCACTACATGAATCACCGCACCATGGAGATCTTCCGCCAGCACGGGATCGCCGAGGAGTTCGATCTCGCCGGCGCCCCGCTGGAGAAGTTCGGCAAGGTGTGCTGGCAGACCACCCTGGCCGGCAAGGGGCCCTTCGACGGCCGGGTGATCCACGAGATGGACGCCTTCGGCGGCGGTGAACTGCGGGAGTACTGGGAGGCGGCCAGCCCGGTGTCGGCCACCAACCTGCCGCAGATCCGCTCGGAACCGTTGCTGCGCGCGGCCGCCGAGCGGCGCGCGCCGGATCGGGTCCGCTACGGGCACGAGCTGATCGACTGGGTCGAGCACGACGACCGGCTCGTCGCGACCGTGCGCGACGAGAGCGGCGGCACCACGACGGTGACGGCGAAGTACCTGATCGCCGCCGACGGCGGTCGTACCGTCGGCCCGAAACTGGGTGTGCGGTTCGACGGCTGGCCGAAATTCCATCACGTCACCACGGTGCATTTCAGCGCGGACCTGTCCCGCTGGCAGCGCGACGGCGCGCTGCTTACCTACTTCGTGAATCCCAAGCGGCCGGAGCTGTCCGGCGCCACCCTGGTCGAAATGGGCCCCACCTGGGGACGTTTCAGCGAGGAGTGGGGCCTGCACTTCACCACCGGCCCCGACGACCCGGCCCGCTCCGACCGCGAGGCGGTGCTCGCCCGCATCCGCGACACCCTCGGCACCCCGGCGCTGCGGGTGCGGCTGCACAAGGTCAGCAACTGGACCGTGGACGCGGTCAACGCCCAGAGTTACCGCAGCGGAAGAGTTTTCCTCGCCGGCGACGCCGCGCACAAGCTACCGCCGGCGGCGGGACTGGGCCTCAACACCGCCGTGCAGGACGTGCACAACCTGGCCTGGAAGATCGCCGCGGTGGAGCGCGGGCACGCCGGTGCGGAACTGCTCGACACCTACGAGCCGGAGCGGCGGCCGATCGGCCGCCGCAATCTCGACTGGGCGGTGGGCATCATCGCCAACTCGGAACTGGTCAGCGAGGCCGCGCTCGGGCTGGGACCGCACGTGCCGGAATGGATGCGGCCCACCTTCTTCAACACCTACTTCGAGCAGTCGGCACGCGGCCGGACCGCCCGCGCCCGCGCCGGTGAGGTCTTCAACACCCACCGGATCGACTGTCAGGCACTGGATATCGAACTCGGCGCGGTGTACGAGCAGGGGGCGCTGATCCCCGACGGCACCCCCACGCCGGACTCCGATCCCATGGGAGCCGAGTTCTTTCCGGTCGCCCGGCCCGGTCACCGGCTGCCGCACGCCTGGGTCGATCGGGACGGCACCCGGCGGTCGACCCACGACTTCGTCGGGATCGACTCGTACACCCTCGTCACCGGCAGCGCCGGGCAGCCGTGGCGCGAGGCGGCGCACCGGCTGCGGGATCGAACCGGGATACCGCTGGAATCCGTGGTATTCGATGCCGCCGCAGGCACTTCCGACATCTGGAACGACCTGCGCGGCATCGGCGACGACGGCGTCCTGCTGGTTCGGCCCGATCACTACGTCGCCTGGCGCCGCACCGACGCGGCCGCCGATCCCGAGGCCGAACTGGCTCGGGTCGTTCAACGAATCACCTTCCGCTGATACGGAAACGGAGTCACAACCATGGCCGACACGTCCTACGACACCATCGTCATCGGCGGCGGGCCCGCGGGGTGCGCGTATGCGCTGACCATGCTGCGGCGCGGATATTCGGTACTGCTGCTGGAAAAGGTGCCCTTTCCGCGTTTCCACATCGGGGAGTCGTTCCTGCCCTACACCACCGAGATCCTCGATCAGCTGGGCCTGCTCGACGCGGTGATGGCCAAGCCGTACGCCTACAAGCCCGGCGTGGAGCTGACCGGGATGGCCGGTAGCGTGCGCCGCATCGACTTCGGCATGATCGGCGACAACCGCCGCACCTGGGCCATCCAGGTCGAGCGCGCCGAATTCGACAAGACCCTGCTCGACGAGACCGCCGCGGCCGGGGTGACCGTGCTGGAGGAGGCGACCGTCACCGACGTCGACGTCGTCGACGGCCGCGTCACCGGCGTCACCTACACCGTGAACGGCGAAACCCACCACGCCACGGCGACATTCATCGCGGACGCCTCCGGCCGGGCCGGGGTGATCCCGAAGCGGCTGAACCTGCGGGTGGCCGACAGCCGGCTGAAGATGGCCGCGGTGTTCAAGCACTACGGCGATCTCGACGAGAGCCAGAATCCGGGCGTGGAGGGTGACACCCAGCTCGGCATCCACCCCGACGGCTGGATGTGGGGCATCCCGCTGCGCTCGGACGCCATCAGCATCGGCGCCGTCGCACCGATGGCGATTCTGCAATCCGACCGCCCGGAGGCCGTTTTCGACGAGCACCTGGCCCGCCTGCCGCGCATCCAGGAGCGGCTGCGCGGTGCGAAGGTGATCCGGGAGCTCAAGGGCGAGCGCAACTTCGAGTACCACTCCGAAACCCTTGCCGGGCCCGGCTATTTCCTTGTCGGCGACGCCGGCAGTTTCACCGACCCGGTGTTCTCCGGCGGCGTGCTGCTGGCCCTGGCCACCGGACGCAAGGCCGCCGAACTGGCCGCGGATCGGCTGGAGGGCAACAAGACCGAGACCGAGATCGCCGATCTCTACAACGCCTTCTTCAAGACCGGTTACGAGACCTACTACCGGCTGATCTGCGCGGTGTACGACCATCGGCAGCCGATCATGGGCCAGGTCATCCTGGACCTGGCGGCCGATCTGGACCCGAAGTGGCACGTCCGGCTGGTCAGCGGCGACTTCTGGACCGGTGAGAGCCCGCTGGTGAATCGGCTTCGGGCGGAGAAGGACTGGAGCCTGTTCGCGCCGTTCGATCTGCTCACCGACTGCCCGATCTATCCCAGCGCCGTCGTGGCATAGCCCGGAAGGAGCTGCGATGCCGTCCTTTCTGGACCTGACTCTCCACTTCTTCCTGCAGATGACGGTGATCCTCGTCGCCTATCGTCTGGTGTGGCAGCTGTTCAAGCGGCTCGGGCAGGTGCAGGTGGTCGCCATCATGGCGGCCGGATTCCTGCTCGGCCCTTCGGTGTTCGGCCTGGTGTGGCCGCAGGCGCAGCACTGGCTGTTCCCCACCACCCTGGTCATCGGGGGACAGTCGATTCCGCATCCGTCGCTGACGGTCATGTATGTGATCGGCCAGTTGGGCCTGGTGCTGTACATGTTCCTGGTGGGGACGTCCTTCCGGACCAGCATTCTCACCGACCACATCAAGGTCGCGGGGGTCACCGCCTCGGCGGGCGTGGTGGTGCCGATGGCGCTCGGCGGCATCACCGGGTTCCTGCTCGTCGGTCACGGTGACTACTTCACCGGCAAGGTACACGCCTGGCAGGGTGGGCTGTTCCTCGCCGCGGCCATCGCGATCACGTCGTTCCCCATGCTGGCGTGGATCATTCACGACTCCGGGCTGCACAACACCCGGCTCGGGACGATGGCGCTGTCGTGCGCGGCCTCCGACGACGCGGTGTCCTGGATCCTGCTGGCCACCGTGGTCGCCACCACCAAGACCAATATGAACGGCGCGGTCCTGGCGGTGGCCGGCGGTGTCGGCTTCGTGGTGTTCATGCTGGTGGTGGGAACACGGCTGCTGAAGCGGCTCGACGCCTGGGGGGAGCGCGAGATGCGTGCCGGCGCAGCGCTTCCCGTCGGGCCGTTCATGGCGATGCTGATGGTGCTGCTGGCCGGCGCCTGGTTCACCGACTGGGTCGGGGTGTACTCGGTGTTCGGCGCGTTCATCGCCGGCGTCGTGATGCCGCGCGGCCGGTTGCTGGACGCGGTACGGGAACGCACCGAGCCGATCGTGTCGCATCTGCTGCTGCCCGCGTTCTTCATCTTCACCGGTCTGAACACCAAACTGAGCCTGCTGTTCCACCCGGCGGCGCTGATCGTCGTGGGTGTGGTGCTGGTGGTGTCGTTCGTCGGCAAGTTCGGCGCGGTGACGCTGGCGGCCCGCTGGCAGGGGATGAGCTGGCGGGAAGCGGGTTCCATGGGTTCGCTGGCCAACGCTCGCGGGCTGATGGAGTTGGTGCTGCTCAATGTCGGCCTGACCCAGGGCCTGATCAACCAGTCGCTGTACACGATCCTGGCGGTCATGACGATCGTGACGACCTTCGTCGCGACGCCGATCTATCGGATGTTCGAGCGCAGCGCCTGGAAGAACGGCCTGGTGTTCGGCCTGCACGGTGAAACCGCCAGGGCGGAAACGGCTTCGGAGCCGACCTCGGTGGCGGCCGCCTGATCATCGGGTCCGGCCACGGACACGGCCGCGCCGCCCGAACCGGGGCGGCGCGGCCGCTGCCGTGCGTGCCGGGCTCGGACTCGACCGGCGGTCACCCGGCACGGCGAGGCCCGGCGGATCGTCCGCCGGGCCTCGATCGCTGTCGCGGGGTGCTCAGTGCCCCAGATACGCGCCCTGGCGCAGCAATTCGCGCTGCACCACCGGAACCGGGGGATGGAGGCCGTGCAGGGCGTACAGCGCCGCGCCGACCCCGGCGGCCTGGCCGGTCGCGAAGGCCGTGCCCATGACGCGCAGCGACGCCCCGGCGTACCGGTCGGCGTCCACGGTCCGGCCGGCGGCGAACAGATTGTCGGTGTCGATGCTGTGCAGGACGCCGAAGGGGATGTCGTAGTACCCGTCACCGGCGATGAACTGCCACTGCGGGACCAGTCCGGGACCCGGGTGGTATTCGATCGGCCAGGCGCCCAGCGCGATTCGATCGGGATGCCGGGCGCCGGTGAGGACCTCGTCGGTGGACAGCCGGTAGCGGCCGAGGACGTGGCGGGATTCCCGGGTGCCGATCTCCGGTCCGGTGCCGACGATGTAGGCGTTGCCGCAGCCGGGCAGCGTGCGCAGCACGGCCAGGTATTCGCCCGCCTGCCGGCGGGCGCTCATCTCGGCGCGGGTCAGCTCCCCGGCGTCGCGAGCGTCGTAGCCCTCGTCGACGACGTAGGCGACGACATCGCCGGAGATCGGCAGCCGCGCCACCAGGCCGCGTTCGGCCGACAGCGCCGCACCGCGGCGCTTGGCGCCCGCGATGGCGACCGCGAGGGTGTCGCGGGTGACCTCGGCGTGCGGGGGTATGCCGCCGAATCGGACGCCGAGCGTACCGTTCTGCACCACACCGTCGTTGCCGTAGCGCACCGCGGCCCCGGCGAAGGCCGCCAGATCCGCCTCGCCGGTGGCGTCGATCCACGCGGTGGCCCGGATCGTGTGCACGCCTTGATGATCGGCGACCAGCGCGGAGTCGATGCCGGTCTCGCCGCGGGTGGCGTCCACCAGCTGACTGTCCAGGCGGACCCGCACCCCGGTGTCCAGGCACAGCTGGTCCAGTACCCGCTTGACCGACTCCGGATCGAAAACCACGGTGACGGAGGTGAATCGGGTCGGTTCGCTGACCGCTGACCGGGCCCGCAGCTGTTGCAGGACCTGCTCGGCCACCCCGAACACCACCTGCCGCGGCGGATCCTGGCGGGTGTAGATCCCGCAGTAGGTCAGCACATTGCGCAGCGTGGCCGCGCCACCCAGACAGGGGCCGCGCTCCACCAGCAGTGTGCGCGCCCCGGCGCGGCGGGCGGCGACGGCGGCGGCCACCCCGGCCGAACCGCCACCGGCGACCACGACGTCGTATTCCTCGCTCACATTCATGTTCCACTGCTCCGATCGGCGGCCGATCAGGCGCGCAGACCGTCCGCGCGCCGGTCGATGAGGTCGAAGATCTCGTCGTCTTCGGCGATCTCGATGAGTTCGGCGGTGGCGTCACCGTCGCGCTGATGCATCGCGGTGGCGAGCCGGCCGGCCAGGCGTTCCAGATCCGCTCGGGCGGCGCCGGTTTCGATCAGCCGATCCAGCAGTCGTCCCGCCTCGGCCACCAGATCACCGGTGGGTTCGGGGCGGGCCAGCACCGTGTGCAGGTGCTCGGCCAGCGCGGCCGGGGTCGGGTGATCGAAGATCGCCGTCGGCGACAGCGTCACCCCCGTCGACCGGCGCAGGTGGTTGCGCAGCTCGACCGTGGTCAGCGAGTCGAAACCCAGGTCCGCGAACGGTTTCTCGTGATCGAAACCGCGCCCGGCGCCGTGGTCGAGCACCGTGGCCACGTGCCGCGCGATCAGGTCCAGCAGCAGCCGGCGCTGATCGGCGGCGCCGCGCCCGGCCAGCAGGCCCGGCAGGTCGGCGGTCGCGACCGCGGGTGCGGCGGCGCGACGGGTGCGCACCAGAGTGCGCAGGAGCGGCGGCGGATCCGTCACGGCGGCGATGTCGACGGTGATCGGGACCGCGGTGCCGCGTCCGCCGCGCAGGGCCGCGTCGAACAGGGCCAGCGCCTGCTCGTCGGTCAGTGCGTGGAATCCGTTGCGGCGCATGCGGGCCAGATCGCGCTCCCCGAGATGGGCACTGACCCCGCTGGGTTGCGCCCACAGCCCCCAGGCCAGCGACAGCGCCGGCAGCAGCAGATGGCGGCGATGGTCGGCCAGGGCATCCAGGTAGGCGTTGGCGGCGGCGTAGTTGGCCTGCCCGGCGGTGCCGAGAACGCCTGCGGCCGAGGAGAACACCAGGAAGCCCGCGAGGTCGTGGCCGGCGGTGAGCCGGTGCAGCTGCCAGGCGGCGGTGATCTTGGCGGGCAGCACCCGATCCAGATGTCCGGCGCTCTGATCGGCGAACAGCGCGTCGTCGACGACGCCGGCGGCGTGGATCACCAGCGTGGGCGGGTGCTCGGCGGGAATCTCGTCCAGCAGCCCGGCCAGCGCGGCCGCGTCGGTGATGTCGCAGGCCGCCAGCCGGACCCGGGCACCGAGCGCCCCGAGTTCCGCGGCCAGTTCCGCCGCGCCCGGGGCGGACGGACCGGATCGCCCCGCCAGCACCAGATTCCGCGCGCCGTAGGCGGTCACCAGATGCCGGGCCACCGTGCGGCCGATCATGCCGGTGCCGCCGGTGACCAGCACGGTGCCGTCCGGATCCAGCGCCGGCGGCCAGTGCAGCACCACCTTGCCGATGTGCCGCGCCTGCCCCACGTACCGCAGCGCGCCGACCGCCTCGCGCACGTCCCAGCCGGTGATCGGCGGGGGCGTGAGGACGCCCTGATCGAACAGGGTCACCAGGGCGGTGAGCATCTCCGCGATCCGCTCCGGATCCACCTCGGTGATCAGGAACGAGTGATAGTCGACCTCGGCGTGCGCCGCGGCGACCGCGGCGGGATCGCGAATATCGGTGACACCCATCTCCACGAACCGCCCGCCGCGCGGCAGCAGCCGCAGCGACGCGTCGACGAATTCGCCTGCCAGCGCGTCGAGTACGACATCGACCCCGGCGCCTTCGGTGACGGTGCGGAACTCCTGTTCGAAGTCCAGGGTCCGGGAGTTCGCGATGTGGTCGTCGTCGAGTCCGCGCTCGCGCAGCACCTGCCATTTGCCGGGACCGGCGGTCGCGAAGATCTCGGCCCCCCAGTGTCGCGCCAATTGCATTGCGGCCGTGCCGACTCCACCGGTCGCCGCATGGATCAGCACCGATTCCCCGGCCCGCAGCCCGGCCAGATCGGCCAACCCGTAGTAGGCGGTGAGGAACACCACGGGAACCGCGGCCGCCTGGGCGTAGGACCAGCCCGCGGGGATCGCGGTGACCAGCCGATGGTCGGTGGTGACGGTCGAGCCGATCCCGTCGAACAGGCCCATCACCCGATCGCCGGGAGCCAGTTCGGTGACCGCGGAACCGGTTTCGAGCACCACGCCCGCGCCCTCACCGCCGAGTGGGGCTCCGGGATCGGGATACATGCCCAGCCCGATCAGCACATCGCGGAAGTTCACCCCCGCCGCCCGCATCGCGATGCGAACCTGATGCGGCGCCAGCGGTGCGCTCGCCGCCTCGGTGTGCTCCAACCGCACCGAGTCGATGGTGCCCGGTACCCCGACGATCAACCGCCACGGATCGCCGCGCAACAGATCGGGGCCGTCGGCGGCGGCCCGGGCCAGCCGCGGCACATACAGCGCCGCGTCCCGGACCGCGAGGTCGGGCTCGCCGGTCGCCAGTGCGCGCCGCACCAGCGCGTCCAGCTCCGGCCCGGGCAGCTCGCCGCCACGGGAATCCAGGTCCAGCAATACGATTCGCTCCGGATACTCGGCCTGTGCGCTGCGCAGCAGGCCCCGGACCGCCCCGGCGCTGCCGTCGGGATCCTCGATCGCCGGATCGAGCGCCACCGCCCTCCTGGTGACGACCACCAGCGGAGCGTCGGATTCGGCCAGCAGCAACTGCACCCGGTCGAGCACCTGCACCAGCAGTGCGCGGGTGGCCTGCGGGGAGAACGATCCCGCGTCCGGGAGCGGCTGTGCCGCAGGAACTCCGGAGGGCAGCATTTCGTCGGCCCGCAGGATGATGGGTCTCGGTCCGTCCGTCCGGTCCGTGGTGGCGGGGGCCGGTTCGTCGGTGAGCGGTGTCCAGTCGACCGCGTAGAGCGGGGTGCGGCGGGTGGCGGTTGCGGCGGCCGAGGCGACCGGGGCCGGGCGCAGTTCCAGCGCTTCGACGGTGGCGACGAGCAGTCCGTCCGGATCGGTGAGGGTCACGGTGATGCGGTCCGGCGAGGGGTTCGACAGCCGCACGCGGACCTCGGTGGCGCCGACCGCGTCCACCGTGATGCCGTGCCAGGCGAACGGGAGATAGGTGCCGTCCGAGGTGGATTCACCGCCGGTGTCGCGGGCGGCCGCCGCGTGCAGCGCCGCGTCCAGCAGCGCGGGGTGGATTCGGTAGCCGCTGGTGTCGACGTCTTCGGGCAGGCGTACCCGGGCCACCAGATCCGTTCCGTCGCGCCACAGTTCGCGCAGGCCGCGGAAGGCCGGACCGTAGTCCAGCCCCGATTCGGCCAGGTGCCGGTAGATCTCGTCGGCGTCGAGCCGGACCGCACCCGGTGGCGGCCACGCGGCGGTGGCCGCGGGCGGCCGGGCGCCGGTGCCCGCGGTGACGACGGCCTCGGCGTGGATCGTCCAGCCGTCCTCGCCGGTGCGGGCCGCGATCGAGACCGGGTGCGCGCCGGTGGGGTCGGGCGGTCCGACGCGGACCTGGATCGGCACCGGTTCGCCGGTCAGCGGCAGCGGTGTGTTCACCACCAGGCTCACGATCCGGTCGCTGCCGACCTCCTCGGCCGCGCGCAGGGTCAGATCGACGAAGGCGGTGGCGGGCACCAGGATTCGGCCACCCACGCGATGATCGGCCAGCCAGTCGGGGGTGGTGGCCGACAGCCGCCCGGTCAGCACGGTGGTCTCGCCGTCGGGCGCCGACACCAGTGCGCCGAGCAGCGGATGCCCGGCGGCGCTGAGCCCGGCGGTCTGCACATCCGCGCCCGCGGCCGCGGCGTCGAGCCAGAACCGTTGCCGCTGAAAGGCATAGCCGGGCAGGTCGACCACGGTGGCGGCGGGCAGCCGGGCGGCCCAGTCCACCGTGGCGCCGGCCACGAACGCCTCGGCCAGTGCGCCGGCCACCGATTCCGGTTCCGGCCGGTCGCGGCGCAGGGTGGAGGCGACCGTCGCGGCGCCGCCGGCATCGGCGACCGCCGAGGCCAGTGCCGCGCCCGGACCGGTCTCCAGGAAGAGGGTGACCCGGCCCTTGTCCTGGAGCCAGCGCACCCCGTCGGCGAACCGGACCGGTTCGGCGATGTGCCGCACCCAGTAACCGGGCGTGCACAATTCGGCGGGATCGGCGGGTTGCCCGGTCAGATTGGAGACGATCGGCACGGTCGGCTGCCGGAAGGTGAGCGTGCCGCACACGGCCGCGAAGTCGTCGAGGATCGGCCGCATCCGCGGCGAGTGGAAGGCGTGACCGACCCGCAGCCGCCGGGCCGGGAAGCCGCGTGCGGCCGCCAGTTCGGCGATCTCGTCGATCACCGGCTCGTCACCGGAGACCACCACCGCCGTCGGCCCGTTGATCGCCGCGATACCCGCCCGCGCGGTCCGGCCCGCCAGCAGACCGGTCACCGCCGTCTCGTCGGCCGCGACGGCGAGCATGGCGCCGCCGGGCGGCAGGCTCTGCATCAGCCGCCCGCGCGCGGCCACCAGCGTGGTGGCGTCGGCCGGCGACCACACTCCCGCCAGATAGGCGGCGGTGACCTCACCGATCGAATGTCCCAGCAGGAAGGCCGGTTCCACACCCCAGGAGCGCAGCAGTTCGTACAGCGCCACCTCCACCGTGAACAGTGCCGCCTGCGTGAAATCGGTGCCGTCCAGCAACGCCGCCGCGGCGGAATCCGGTGCGGCCCAGAGGACCTCGCGCAGCGGCCGGGGCAGCTTGGGATCCATTGCGGCGCAGATCTTGTCGAAGGCGGCCGCGAAGACCGGGTAGCGCCGGTACAGTTCGGCGCCCATCCCGAGCCGCTGCGAACCCTGCCCCGGGAACAGCAGCGCCAGCCGTGTCTTGGGCGTCGCCTCGCCGGACACCACGCCCGCCGCCGGTTCACCGGCGGCGAGCGTGGCCAGCCGCTCGTCGAATTCGCCACGGTCGCTGCCGATCACGGCCGCGCGCGGCCCGAACAGGGCACGGGTCGTGGCCAGCGACAGCCCGATGTCGGCGATCCCGGCCGCCGGATGCGCGGCCAGATGATCGCGCAACCGCGCCGCCTGCCCGGCGACCGCCGCGGCGGTATGTCCCGACAACGGCCAGACCACCGGCAACTGCGGCGATACGGCCGTACCGCCGCTCGCCGCACCGGCAGGCGCCTGTTCCAGGACGATGTGCGCGTTGGTCCCGCTGATCCCGAACGACGACACCGCCGCCCGGCGCGGACCGCCGGTCTCGGGCCACGGCTGTGGCTCGGTGACCAGCCGCACCGGCCCGGCGGACCAGTCGACATGTGGCGACGGCTCGTCCACGTGCATGGTCGGCGGGACGACGCCGTGCTGCATGCCCAGCACCGTCTTGATCACCCCGGCGACCCCGGCCGCGGCCTGGGTATGGCCCACATTGGATTTCACCGAGCCCAGCCACAGCGGGCGGGTGCGGCCGCGGCCGTAGGTCTCCAGCAACGCCTGGATCTCGACCGGGTCGCCGAGCCGGGTGCCGGTGCCGTGCCCCTCCACCACATCGATGTCACCGGTGCGCAGACCGGCGGAGGTCAGCGCCTGCCGGATCACCCGCTGCTGCGCGGGCCCGTTCGGCGCGGTGAGCCCGTTGGAGGCGCCGTCGGAGTTGACCGCCGAGCCGCGCATCACCGCGAGGATCCGGTGCCCGAGTCGCTGTGCCTCCGAGAGTCGTTCCAGGACCAGCACGCCGACGCCCTCGGCCCAGCCGGTGCCGTCCGCCGCGGCCGCGAACGCCTTGCAGCGGCCGTCCGGAGCCAAACCGCCCTGCCGGGCGAATTCGGCGAACACCTTCGGCGTCGACATCACCGTGACGCCGCCGGCCAGCGCGAGCGTGCACTCGCCCTGACGCAGCGCCTGCGCCGCCAGATGCATGGTCACCAGTGAGGAGGAACAGGCGGTGTCGACGGTGACCGCCGGGCCGTGCAGGCCCAGCGCGTACGCCACCCGTCCGGACACCACGCTGGCCAGGCTGCCGGTGCGCAGATGTCCCTCCACGCGTTCGGGCACCGTGGGCAGCCGGTCCGCGTAGTCGTGGTACATCACGCCCGCGAAAACCGCTGTCGGCGAACCCCGTAGCGCCAGCGGATCCAGGCGCGCGTGTTCGATCGCCTCCCAGGACACTTCCAGCAGCAGCCGCTGTTGTGGATCCATCGCGAGCGCCTCGCGCGGCGAGATGCCGAACAGGTCGGGATCGAAATCGAGTGCGTCGGTGAGGAATCCGCCGACGCGGGGATAGTCGCCGCGTTCGGATCGGTCGTCCTCGCGCCAGCCCCGGTCGGCCGGGAAGTCGCCGACCGCGTCCCGGCCCTCGGCCAGCAGTTCCCACCAGTCGGTGAGCGTGCGGACGCCGCCGGGGAACCGGCAGCTCATCCCGATGATCGCGATCGGCTCGGCGAGCCGGGCGGTCAGCCGCGCGTTGTCCTGCCGCAGCCGGTCGCGTTCGACCAGTGTGTTGCGAAGCGCCGCAACCAGTTCGGCGTTCGGATCGGTCATCGCGGGCCTCGATCGTCACCGGCGACGCCGCGCGGCGCCCGGTGCCCGAAGACACTGCGGAAGACCCCGTCGGTCGCGCTGCCGTCGCTGAGGACCGCGCCCTCGGCCCCGAAGAAGTCGTGGCCGTCGGTCCAGAAATCGGTGTCGCCGTCCGAGCCGGTGTCGGCTGCGGTGTCACCGTTGCTGTAGGCCAGCCGGATCAGGTTGGCGACGTCCATGGACGCGATCGCGGCATCGGATTCCCCGTTGCCGTCCGGTCCCGCGACCGGCGTCTCCGGATCCGCTGCGGCTTCCGGTTCCGCTTGCGTGGCAAGTAATTTCGCGTGCAGGTGCGCGGCCAGCGCATCGGGGGTCGGATGATCGAACACCAGCGTCGCGGGTAACCGCAGGCCGGTGGTGTCGACCAGCCGGGTGCGCAGCTCCATCCCGGTCAGCGAATCGAAGCCCAGTTCGGCGAAGGTCCGGTCGGTGTCGGGCGCCTCGTCGGTGTGCCCGAGCACCGCGGCCACCAGTTCGTAGACCAGATCGTGGATGAGCTCGCGCCGCCCGGTCGCGCCCAGCGCCGCGAAACGGGCGGAGAAGGAGAAGGTCTCGGGCGCCCGCACGGCGCCGTCGGGGCGGGAGCGGGCCAGGCCGCGCAGCGGCGGGGCGGCCTGCTCGTCCAGCCGGGAGCGGTCCAGCGCCATCAGCACCGGATTCGGTTCGTCCGCACCGCAGGCGGCGTCGAACAGGGCCAGCCCCTCGGCGTCGGCCAGCGCCGCCATGCCGGTGCGGGCCAGCCGCGCCCGGTCGGCGGCGGTCAGATGTCCGGACACCCCGGTCTCGCGCGACCACAGGCCCCAGGCCAGGGCCGTGGCGGACAGGCCGCGTTCCCGGCGCAGGCGGGCCAGGCCGTCCAGATAGGCATTGGCGGCAGCGTAATTGGCCTGCCCGGCCGCGCCCAGCACTCCCGCCACCGACGAGAACAGCACGAACGCCGAGAGATTCAGATGCGCGGTCAGCTCGTGCAGATTCCAGGCGCCGTCCACCTTCGGCCGCAGCACCCGGTCGAACTGCTCCGGCGACAACGATTCCAGCAGTCCGTCGTCGGCGACACCGGCGGCGTGCACCACCGCCGTCAGCGGCCGGTCCGCCGGGATCGCGGCCAGCACCGCGGCCAGCGCGTCCCGGTCGGCGATATCGCAACGGGCCGTGGTGACCGGGATGTCGATGCCGTCGGTATCGATCGGCCCGCGGCCCAGCAGCAGCAGGTGACCGACCTCGGCGCGGGCCGCGAGATGCCGGGCCACCAGCCCGCCGAGCCCGCCGCCGGCCCCGGTGACCAGGACCGTGCCACCCGGCCGCCACGGCGCGCCGCCGCCCGAGCCGGAGCCGGGAACAAGCCGCGGCACCCGCAATTCGCCTGCGCGCGCGACGATCTGGGGCTCATCGGCCGGCAGTGGCCCGACCGGGTCGCCGTCGGTGTCCAGCAGCAGGAATCGGCCCGGATGTTCGGTCTGCGCCGAACGGACCAGACCCCAGACGGCCGCGGCGGCCGCACTGCTGCCCGGCTCGCCGGGCAGCGTGACCGCGCCACGGGTGCGGATGCCCAGCAGGCCCTCGTCGGCCTCGGTGAGCCAGGACCGGATCCGCGGCAGCGTCGCCGCCACCGCGGCGCGCACACCGGCCGGCGTCGGCTCGAATTCGGGGAGTTCGAACCAGCTCAGTTCCGACCAGTGCAGTCCGTCGGTGGGGGTGATGGCGGGCGCGGGCACCCAGTCCAGCACATGGTGATCGTCGTTGTGGTCGCCGGTCAGCGCGGCCGCGGTGACCGGCCGCAACACCAGCAGCTCCGCGGACAGCACCGGCCGGTCGGCGGTGTCGACCACCTCGAGCGCGGCCTCGTCGGTGCCGATATCGGTCAGCCGGGCCCGCAGCGGCCCGGTCGCGGGCGCGTGGCTGCGCACGCCGCGCCAGGAGAACGGCAGCCGGGTGGGGCCGTCGATCGCCGCCAGCGGGTGCAGCGCGGCGTCGAGCACCGCCGGATGGATCAGGTGACCGGCCGGATCGATCCCGGCGGGCAGGTCGATCTCGCTGAACATCTCGTCGCCGCGCACGTACAGCGCACGGGTGCCGCGGAAGGCGGGCCCGTAGTGGTAGCCGGCGGCGGCCAGTGCGCGGTAGCGCTCGGTCAGATCGACCGGTTCCGCGTTGTCCGGTGGCCAGCTGCGGATCCGCACCGGCGGCGGCGGGGCGAACCGGGCCGACAGGGTGGCCTCCGCGTGGCGGACCCACTGGCCGTGCGGCAGGCGGCGCGAATGCACGGTCAGCGTGCGCTCACCGGCGCGGCCGGCCGCGCCGAGGATCGCCTGCATCTCCGTTTCGCCGGCCTCGGGGACCAGCAGCGGCTCGAGCAGCGTGAGTTCCTCGACGCGGTCCGCGCCGGTCCGGTCGGCGGCCAGCAGCGCCATGTCCAGGAAGGCCGTCGCGGGCAGCAGCGTCGCCTCGTGCACGGCATGATCGGCCAGCCACGGGCTGCGTGCCCGGGACAGACCGCCGGTGAACAGGACGACGCCGTCGGCCAGCGACAGCCGCCGGTCCAGCACCGGATGTCCGGTGGGCTCACCGGCGGCGGGACCGCCGGTGGCCACGCCCGCGTCGAGCCAGTAGCGGCGGCGCCGGAACGCGTAGGTCGGCAGTTCGACCTCGGCGGCGGCCTCCGGGTACCACTCGATCGGCGCGCCCGCGGTCTGCGCGGCCGCGAGCCCGGCGATCACCGCGGGCGTCTCGGCGGCCCGGCCGGGCAGCAGCGGGGCGGCCGTCACCCCCGGCTCGGCGGTGAACGCCTCCCGCGCGAGCGCGGTGAGCGTGCTGCCGGGGCCGGACTCCACGAACACCCGCACCCCGAGTTCGTCGTGCAGGCTGCGCAGCCCGTCGTAGAAGCGGACCGGCCGGCGCACCTGCTCCACCCAGTACTCCGGATCCCGCAACTGATCCGGATCCGCCAGGGCGCCGGTGACATTCGAGACGATCGGAATCGACGGCTCGTGATACGCCACCGTCTGGCACACCTCGGCGAACTCGTCCAGCATCGGATCCATCAGCGGGGAGTGGAACGCGTGCGCCACCCGCAGCCGGGATACCCTGCGCCCCAAGGTCTCCAGCGTGGCCGCGATCTCGCCGATCACGGTGTCGACGCCGGACACCACCACCGCCGAGGTGCCGTTCACCGCGGCCAGCGACGCCACGTGCTCACGGCCGACCAGCAGCGGGGTCACCTTGTGCTCGGCGGCCGCGACGGCGATCATGGTGCCGCGTCCGGGCAATCGGGCCATCAGCCGGCCCCGGGCGGCGACCACCGCGACGGCGTCCGGCAGGGTCCACACGCCCGCCAGATGCGCGGCGGTCAGCTCGCCGATGGAGTGGCCGATCAGGTAATCCGGTCGCAGGCCCAGGGATTCGGCCACCCGGTAGAGCGCCACCTCGACGGCGAACAGCGCCGCCTGGGTGTAGTCGGTGCGGCCCAGCAGTTCCGCCGCGGCGGTGCCGGGCTCGGCGAAGATCACGTCGGCGAGCGGGGTCTCGAAGTGCGCGCCGAAGGCGGCGCAGAGCTCGTCGAAGTGCTGCGCGAAAACCGGGTGGGCGGCGTGCAGTTCGCGGCCCATGGCCACCCGCTGCGCGCCCTGCCCCGGGAACATCACGGCCGTCGCGCCGGCGGTGGTCCGCTCCCCGGCCTCGCCCGGCGCCGTCGTGGCGCCCTGCACCACCGCGGCGGAGCGGCCGCCGGCGGCCACGGCGGTCAGCGCCGCCAGCAGTTCCCCGCGGTCGTGCCCGAATATCACTGCGCGCCGGGCGAATCGGGTCCGCGTCGCCAGCGCCCGGCCCACCCCGTCCAGGGGCAGGTCGGCGTGGTCGCGGACGTATCGGGCCAGTTCCGCCGCCTGTCCGGCCAGCGCCGCCTCCGAGCGCGCGGACAGCTCCCAGACCACCCAGGGCGACAACGGATTCCGCGGCGTCGCGGCCGCCTGTCCGGCCGGCGCCTGCTCCACGATCAGATGGGCGTTGGTGCCGCTGATGCCGAACGACGACACCCCGGCCCGGCGCGGCCGTCCGGTCTCCGGCCACGGCCGGGCCGTGAGCACCGGCCGGACCGCGCCGGCGGACCAGTCCACGTGCGGGGTCGGCGCGTCGACGTGCAGCGTCGCCGGGACGATGCCGTGCCGCATCGCCATGATCATCTTGATCACCCCGGCCACCCCGGCGGCGGCCTGGGTGTGCCCGAGATTCGACTTCACCGAGCCGAGCCACAGCGGCTCGGCCTCGCGCTCGCCGAACACCTCCAGCAGTGCCCGCGCCTCGATCGGATCGCCGAGGGTGGTGCCGGTGCCGTGGCCGTCGACGACATCGATCTCACCCGGTTGCAGTCCCGCCGCGGCCAGGGCCTGCCGGACCACGCGCTGCTGGGCCGCGCCGCTGGGTACGGTCAGCCCGGCCGCCGCGCCGTCGGAATTGACCGCCGACCCGCGCAGCACCGCGTGCACCCGGTGGCCGAGGCGCTGCGCGTCGGACAACCGTTCCAGCACCAGCACGCCGACGCCCTCGGAGAAGCCGGTGCCGTCGGCCCCGGCGGCGTACGACTTGCAGCGGCCGTCGCGGGCCAGCCCGCGCTGGCGGCTGAACTCGATGAAACTCGCCGGGGTCGACATCACCGTCACCCCGCCGGCCAGAGCCAGCGGGCATTCCCCGTTGCGCAGCGCGGCCACGGCCTGATGCATCGCGACCAGCGACGACGAGCAGGCGGTGTCCACGGTCACGGTGGG
Organism: Nocardia sp. alder85J; assembly: GCF_020176955.2. Taxonomy (GTDB): domain Bacteria; phylum Actinomycetota; class Actinomycetes; order Mycobacteriales; family Mycobacteriaceae; genus Nocardia. The sequence continues at coordinate 68,770 of NZ_JAIUCZ020000014.1, read as the reverse complement.
GCCGGAGAAGCCGAAGGTGTAGGCGATCCGGCCCGACAGCACCCCGGCGGCGCTGCCGGTGCCCAGCTGGGCCTCCAGCTCGCCGGGCACCTGCCGCAGCCGGCTGGCGTAGTCGTGGTACATCGCGCCGACGAACACGCCACAATCGGTGCCGCGCAGCGTGATCGGATCGAGGCCGCCGTGTTCCAGTGCCTCCCAGGACACTTCGAGCAGCAGCCGCTGCTGCGGATCCATCGCGGTCGCCTCGCGCGGTGAGATCCCGAAGAAGTCGGCATCGAATTCGAAAGGGGCGTCCAGGAATCCGCCGGCCTCCGCGGTCACGGTGTGCGGCCGGTCCGGGTCGTCGCCGAGCAGTGTCGCCGGCTCCCAGCCCCGATCGGCCGGGAACGGCCCGATCACGTCCCGCTCGCCGGCCACCAGCTCCCACAGCTGTTGCGGGGTGCGGATGCCGCCGGGGTACCGGCAGCCGATCCCGACCACCGCGATCGGCTCGTTGTGCGCGGCCTCCAGCCGGTGCAGTTGTGCCCGGGTCTCCAGCAGCGCGGTGGTGGCGCGCTCGAGGTAGCGCCGCAGGGTTGCCTCGTCGGTCATGATTCTTCCTCCGCGGCTCAGGCCGGGCCGAGCTCGGCGTCGAGCAGGGCGAACAGATCTCGGTCGGTGGCGGCGCCGGCGGGTACCGGCGCGAGGGGGCGGTCGTCGACGGCGAGGCGATTGAGCGCGCCGCGCAACCGGGTACGCAATTCCGCGCGCACGGCCGGATCGGCCGGCGCGTCCCGGACCGCGCGTTCGAAGTCGGTCAGCCGGTCCAGCACCTCCGGCCGGGCGTTGCCCGCGGCGACCTGGGCGCACAGGTGGCGGACCAGCGCGTCGACGGTGTCGTGATCGAACAGGGTGGTGCTGGGCAGCCGCAGCCGGAAGGTGTCGCCGAGGCGGCGGGCGAGTTCGACCGCGGCCAGCGAGCCCAATCCGATGTCCTGCAACCGGTCCTCGGGCCCGACCACCGGCCGGGCGCCGCGGATGGTGCGGGCGATGCCGGCGACCACCACGTCGAAGACCAGGCGGTGCTGCTCGTCCGGCGGCAGCGACGGCAGCGAGAACAACCAGGCGGGCACCGGATCCGGCGCGGGCGCGGGGGTGACCACGGGAGCCGTGGCGGGCGTTTCGGCCGGTGCCGCGGCGGCCGCGCTGAAGATGTTCTCGTCCCCGGCGGCGAGGGCCGCGCGGATGGCCGGTTTGTCGATCTTGCCCATCGCGTTGCGCGGGATGCGCTCGGCGTGGACCACCCGGGTCGGCAGCTTGTAGCGCGCCAGTTCCTGCTCGGCGAACCGGCGCAGTTCGGCCAGGCCGGTGGCGGTGTGGCCGGTGACGATCGCGACCACGCTCTCACCCTCGTGCTCGTCGGGCAGGCCCACCACCGCGACGTCCTCGACGTCCGGGTGGCGTCCGAGCACCTGTTCGACCTCGGCGGAGTAGACGTTGTCGCCACCGACGATGATCATGTCCTTGCGCCGGTCGACCAGGTACAGATAACCGTCGGGGTCGAGGTAGCCGATGTCGCCGGTGCGGAACCAGCCGTCGGCGAACACCTCCGCGGTGGCCTCGGGCTTGTTGCGGTAGCCCCGGGCCACCGTGGGCGCGCGCAGGACCACCTCGCCGCGTTCTCCCGGCGGCAGCGCCGCGGCCCCGGGCAACTCCGGATCGGACGGGTCGATGATCCGGATGTCGGTGTAGGGCAGCGCGAGTCCCACCGAGCCCGGATGTGCGGCGATCCGATCGGCGGGCAGGTAGGCGACGAACAGCGTCTCGGTCAGGCCGTACGCCTGTTGCAGCGCGATGCCCCGCTCGCGGTAGCGCTCGATGAGCGGGGCGGGCGCGGGCGCCCCGGCGGTGACGGCGGTACGCAGCGCCGACAGGTCGGCGGCCGCGAAATCGTCGCGCGCGGCGACCGCGGCGAACATCGCGGGTACCGCGAAAACTGTCGTCACACCATATGTCTCGAGGTCGGCGAGCATGTTCGCGGCCTCGAAGCCGCGGCGCAGCACGACGGTGCCGCCGCGCATCAGCGTGCGCAGCATGAAGCAGCCGAAGGGCGCGGTGTGGAACAGCGGCGCCACCACCAGGGTGACGTCCAGCGCCGCCGCGGTGGCGACCATGTCCTGATTGATGCCGTTCCACCACAGGTTGCCGTGCGTCAGCTCGACGCCCTTGGGCCGGCCGGTGGTGCCGGATGTGTAGGCCAGCATGGCGATTCGGCCGGGCTCGCAGTGCACCGCCGCCGGCGCCGCGGGCGTCTCGGCGGGTAGCGACTCCCACGGCGGCGGCGCCTCGCCCACGGCCAGGGCCGGATCGCCGGGGACCGAGAGCAATCGGGCCGGGCCGGGCGCGGCGGCCTCGGCGATCGGGCGGTACTCCGGTTCGGCCACGATGGTGTGGGGTGCGCAGTCCGCCAGCACGATCGCCACCTCCGGCGCGGTCAGCCGCGAGTTGACCGGCACGAACACCGCGCCCAGCCGCGCGGCCGCGAGGAAGGTGGTCAGGAAGGTGACGCTGTTGCCGCCCAGATACACCACGCGGTCACCGTCGCCGGCGCCGCCGCGGGCAAGGGCCGCGGCCAGCCGCCGCGCCTGCTCGGCGAGGGCGGCGTACCCGTAGGTACTACCCTCGTAGACCACCGCGACCCGGCGGCCGGTCTCCCGTGCCAGCGTATCGATGCGCGCGGCCGGGCTCAGTTCTGTCGTCGTCGGCACGATCACGATGAGCTACCTCCAGTGCCCGGCTAGGCCGAGTCCAGCAGTGTCGCAGGAACATCCACACCGAATCCGGTGCGCGCGGCGAATTCCGCGATGCCCTGCTGCTGGCGTGGGCCGAGCCGGAAGTCCAGTGCGTCGGTGTAGTACCGGTGCAGGGTGTCGGCGTCGAACTGTTCCCAGCGCGCGGTCCGCTCGCACAGTTCGTCCATCTCGGTGATGGCCCGGTCGCGGGCGTCGAGCCAGGCGGAGTGCACCCGGCGCACCGTCTCCGGTTCGCGGTCGAGGAATTCGCGGCGCGCGGCGACCACGGCGAACACGAACGGCAGCCCCGTCCATTCCCGCCACATCCGGCCCAGGTCGTGCACCACCAGCCCGCGCATGGGCGCGTAGTACAGCGCGGTGCGCAATGCGACGTCGCCGATCAGCACCGCCGCGGGCGCCTGCGCGAACATCACGTCGAGATTCGGTGGGCTGGAGAAGAATCGGGGCCGCACGCCGATGCGCTCGGCCAGCAGCAGTTCGGCCAGCCGGACCGAGGTGCGGCTGGTGGAGCTCAGCGCCACCGGAACCCCGTCGAGCCGCTCCAGCGGTACCCGGCTGACGATCAGGCACGACATCACCGGCCCGTCGCAGCCGATCGCCAGATCCGGAAGCATCACCAGATCGTCGGCGTGCGAAAGGAATTCGACGAGGCTGATCGGCCCCATGTCCAGCACGCCGGAGGCCAGTTCGGCATTGAGCCGTTCCGGGCTGCCCCGGACGAGGTCGAGTTCGATCAGGCTGCCCGAGCGGGCCAGGCCCCACAGGATCGGCAGCCAGTTGAGGAACTCTATGTGGCCGACCCGGGGGCGCCGGCGCAGGGGAGTGAGGCGTCCGGCCTGGACGTCGGGACCGGAAACTGAACGCATAGGCCAACTGTCGCCGACCCGGCCCGGCCGCGTAACCCCTACGCGTCCCCTAACCTGGGGTGCCGGGCCGCCGCACGGATGCCGGCGGCCCGGCGGAATCGCTAGGCCGTCAAGGGAATTCGGTCGGGCTGAACGGCGTTCTCGCGCAGCACCCGCCGCATCGCGGCGCGCGCCCGCTCGAAAACCTCGGTATCCTCGAACAGGGTCCGGTCGGAGGCGGCGCTGCGTTCGAAGGCGGACAGCTCGAAGGCCAGCTGGACCGGGTCGGTGTCGGCGCGGATCTCGCCGAGTTGCTGTGCCTCGACGATGGTTTGGCGATGGAAGTCGTGCCACTGCCGCCAGACGGAGACGATGGCGTCGCGCACCCGCCCGGGCCGGGACCCGTACTCGGCGCCGACGGAGAGGAAGAAGCAGGCCCCGCCGGCGGCGGTGTCCTTACTGGTGTGTTCGAGCCAGGCCTCGCACAGGGTCTGCAACCGCCCGATGCCCGAGGGCTGCCGCAGCGCCGGTCCGATCACCTCGGTGATGAAACTGGCCTTGGCCTCCTCGATCGCGGCCAGTTGCAGCTCCTCCTTGGAGCCGAACAGGCCGAAGACCCCACTCTTGCTGGCGCCGAGGGCGGTGGCCAGCCGGCCTATGGTGAGCCGGTCCAGACCTTCCGCCGTGCCGACCTGAACCGCTTCGCGCAGAATGGCGCGGCGGGTATCCTGCCCACGCATGGGCCGTGTCTCGGTCATCCGCCTAGTTCTCCTTAGTCGCCGCCCCAGTGTGTACGGCCCTGTCCATATTAGCTGAACGATCGTTCGGCCAGGTATAGCCCCTGGTCCCGGACGTCGATCCCGTTGTCGCGAGATTCCGGTGGTCGATGCGGGTGCGGCCCGCGATATGTGCTCGCCGCCCGCTCGCCGTCGCCTTGACCCGAGCGAACGTTCGTGCGTTAATGAAAGAGCATGAACGTTCGGTTCAATGACAGCAAGGGTCTGTGATGCGTTCTTCGACGACTATTCGGCAGGTGGACGATGACTGACAGCGTTGCGAACGAGGTCCCCGCCGCGGTCGAACCGCGCCGGGTACTGCTCATCACCTCTGTGGCCACCTTCGTGGCCTTCCTCGACATGTCCGTGGTAAACGTGGCTTTCACGGACATGTATCAGAGTTTCCCGGGCACCAAACTGTCCACCCTGTCGTGGGTGGTGTCCGGATACGCCGTGTTCTTCGCGGCGGTGCTGACCCCGGTCGGCCGATACGCCGACGTGTTCGGGCGCAAGGCGGTGTTCGTGTGGTCGCTGCTGGGCTTCACGGTGGCCTCCGCATTGTGCACCATCGCCCCGAACGTCGAATTCCTGATCGGCGCGCGAGCCCTGCAGGGCGTCGCCGCCGGCGGCATGATCCCCGCCGCACTGGGCCTGGTGCTCGGCTCGTACCCCGTCGAGCGCAGGGTGGCCGCGGTGGCGGCCTGGGCGGCGGCCTCCTCCGCGGCCGCCGCCTTCGGGCCCGCGCTCGGCGGTGTCCTGGTCTGGGCCTGGGACTGGCGTGCGGTGTTCCTCATCAACGTGCCGGTGGGCCTGCTGGCCTTCGTGGCGGGCCTGGCCTGGCTGCCCGAGATCCGGCCGCAGCTGCGGGTGCGGCCCGATCCGGTCGGCGCGGTCCTGGTCGGCGTGGGCGTCGGCGCCGTCGTCGTGGGGCTGACCCAGGGCGGCGACTGGGGCTGGACCAGCGCGGCGTTCCTCGTCACCACCCTCGGCGGTGTGGTGTTGCTGGTCCTCGGCATCCTCCGCTCGCTGCGGCATCCGGTGCCGGTGTTCGAGGTGAAGCTCTGGGCCGACCGGAAGTTCGCCGCGGCCAGCGGCGTCTCGTTCCTGTTCGGCATCGCCATGTACGCCTGGCTGCTGGCCTGTCCGTTGTGGACGATCGTGGTGTGGAAGTACTCGGTATGGGAAGCGGGCCTGGCGAATTCGCCCGGCGCCTTCACCGCGGCCATCGGCGCGGGCGTCGTGGGCCGGTCCAAGAACCCGGACATCCAGCGGATCGCAACTGTGTTGGGCGCCATCCTGTTCGGCATCTCCGGGATCCTGTTCGCCACCCTGCTGGACGCGCACCCGGCCTTCCTGGCGGTCTGGCTGCCGGTCGGTCTGCTGTCCGGTCTGGCGATCGGCCTGCTCATGACGGCGGTGTCCTCGGCGGCGGCAACCTCGTTGCCGCAGGCCAACTTTGCCTCCGGATACGGCATGAGCATGACGGCCCGGCAGATGGGTGGCGGTCTGGGTATCGCCGCCTTCGCCGCGATCACCGTCTCGGTGACCACGGGCTGGCTCGACGGTCTGCACGCGGTGTTCTGGTTCGCCGCGGCGGCCATGGTGCCGGTGGTGGTCGCGGCACTGCCGATGACCGGCCCGCCGCTGGTGGAAGCCGAGCCGGCCGCCGGTGCGGGAGCGGAGTCCGCGCTGACCGAAGGCGTTGTGTGACCTATTTCATAGACACGGGCTCGTCGCCGAGCCCGTGTCGGTACCGGCCAGAAGATTTCGAGACCGGAAGGCCTTTGTGACGTACATGTGACGTCGTAAAATTTCAGACATTTCACCCCGTGGCGTATCGGTGCACCCGATACGCCCGGATGTCGTCTCGGGTGCAACCAATTCCCGCTGACGGCGATCGGAAAAATTCCGGACCTGCGCGGACCCGGCGTGGCGGTTGAACCGATCGTTGATATGTCAGCGCGGAAATTCGTCGGATCAATGAGGGCCCGGCCGACCTGGGATTACCGGTCCCGGTCGGTCGCTTTCGTAAACACATCCGGTCCACCGTGCGATTAGTATCTGCAACGGCGGACGACGAAGTCGCCCTTCGGTATCCGATGCCGGTCGCAGCAGCGGCCGGTCGGCTGTGTGGGGCGGGGGTTATGCCCATGGAACCTGTTGGACAAATAACGGAATCTCGTCGGAGACCGTCGGGTACGGGCGGTACGAACGGTGTTCCACAACGCGCCTGGTCGCAAACATCGGCCCTGTCGTATTTACGCGGCGGCGGGGCCGCCCGGCTGCGGGTGGCGCAACTACTGGCCGTGATCGACGCACCGACGTCGTTGTGGATCCTGGCCGAGATACTGGACGCGGACCGGGCCGCGGTGCGCGCGGCGATCGGTGAGCTCACCGCGGCGAAACTCGTGGCGTACAGCCAGTTCCGGCATCGGGATGTCCGGGACGCGGTGCTGCGCGAGACGCCGATCACCCTGCGGCGGCGACTGCACCAGCGGATAGCGGAGGTGTTGTACGAGTGTTCGGCGCCGGCCACCCAGGTGGCCGATCACCTGATCGGCGGCGCGGAGGTCCGGGTGCCGTGGGCGGTGTCGGTGCTGCGCAACGCGGCCCGGCACGCCATCGCCGACGACGATGTGCCCAGTGCCATCGAATATCTCGAACTGGCGTGCCGGGCCGCCGACAACGACGCCGACCGCGGCTCGATGCTGGTGCACCTGGCGGTGATTCGCTGGCGGCTGAGCCCGTCGACCTCGACGCGCAGCTTCGCGCGGCTGGTGAACATGGTGCACAGCGGCGCGATGCCCGCGTCCGGCCTGGCCATGGCCGCGCGCTACCTGCTCTACTCCGGCCGCACCGAGGACGCCACCCGCGCGGTGCGCCTGCTGGACGACGCCGCGACCACCGGCGAACCGCTGGCGGTCGCCAACCGGGCCATGTTCCAGCAGTGGCTGCGCTGCCTGTATCCGGGGCTGGCGACCGCGGCCGCGGCCGAGCCGGACCTTCGCGGTGGCGGTCCGGATCAGGACCGGACGCTGCGCCGGTGCGGCTGGTACGAATCCGACGGCGTCGCGGTGACGCTGCTGTCCGACATCTTCACGCACGGCGCCTGCGATCACAGCATCGCGCGGGCGCAGCGCCTGCTGCGGGCGCATCGCCTCGACGACCGGACGGTGTGCTCACTGCTGACCGCGTTGGATGCCCTGGTCTACAGCGACCGGCTGGAATCGGCGGCGTCCTGGTGTGATTCGCTGATGCTCGAGGCCAATGCGCGGCAGGCGCCGGCCTGGCAGGCGATCTTCGGGATCTGGCGGTCGGCGATGTATCTGCGGGCCGGCGCGGTGGACGACGCGATCGGGCACGCGGTCACGGCGCTGAGCCGGGTGCGCGGCGACGGCCTGGGCACCTACGGTGGCCTGGCGGTGGCCTGCCTGGTCGAGGCGGCGACCGCCGCGGGGCGGCTGCGGGAGGCCGCTTCGTATCTGGAAACCGAAGTGCCGGAGACGGTCTCGATGGCACGGGTCGGCCTGCACTATCTGCACGCCCGGGGCCGGTACCGGCTCGCCGTCGGTGAACTGGACGGCGCCCGCGCCGATTTCCTCACCTGTGGGGAGCGGATGCGCAACTGGCACATGGACATTCCGGGGCTGGTCGCGTGGCGCAACGACCTCGCCGAGGTGCAGCTGGCGGCCGGCGACCTGCCGGGGGCTCGTCGCTGGGCTGCCGAGCATCTGGCCATGATTCGCAGTGCCGCAAAGCATTCCAGTGGCAGTGTGTCGCTGCGACTGATCGCCGCGACCAGTGCGCCGCCGCAGCGGGTCGGGCTGTTGCGAAAGTCGGTGCACATCGCGGCATCCGGTGCGCAACTGCTCGACACCGCCACGGCCCTGGCCGATCTGGCCGACGCCTATCACGTGGTCGGCGAGCGTGACCGGGCCCGGACCGCCGCGCGGCGGGCGCTGCGGCTGGCCGAGCAGTGCGGCGCGGAGCCACTGCGCCGCCGGCTGGCCGGGCCGCGGGCGGCGAACCTGCACCCGGTGCCGGTCCAGGAGAATCCGCGCGGGGCGGTGGAATCGCTGAGCCCGTCCGAGCTGAAGGTGGCCCGGCTGGCCGCCGACGGCTGCCGCAATCGGGAGATCGCCCGCGAACTGCACATCACGACCAGCACCGTGGAACAGCACCTCACCCGCGTCTACCGCAAGCTCGGGGTGACCCGCCGGGCCGGGCTGGCCGCGGCGCTCACCGACGAGACCGATACCCCGCAGACGGAGGCGGTGTGATCACCGGGCCGTGGCTGCGGCGGTTGCCGCCGGGCGACGGCTCGGCGCCCGCCCGGCTGGTCTGTTTCCCGCACGCCGGTGGCTCGGCGACGGCCTACCTCCCGCTGTCCCGGTCGCTGGCGTCGCGGGTGGAGGTCGTCGGGGTGCAGAATCCTGGCCGGCAGGAGCGGTACGCCGAACCGCGGCTGGAGTCGATCGCCGAACTCGCCGACGGTGTGCTGCCGAGCATCCGCAAGGCACTGGACCGGCCGACGGCGTTGTTCGGCCACAGCATGGGAGCGGTTCAGGCCTTCGAGGTCGTCCGCCGATTGGAGCAGGAAGGGCTCTCGGTCGCAGCACTTTTCGTGTCGGCGCGGCGCGCGCCCGCGCGGTACCGGGCCGAGGCGGTGCACCGGCGCCCGGATGCCGGCCTGATCTCGGAGATGCGGTTGCTGGGCGGCACCGACGGGCGGATCTTCGACGACCAGGAGATGGCCCGGATGTACCTGTCGGTGGTGCGCAGCGACTACACGGCGGTGGAGACCTACCGCTGCGAACCCGGTGTCCGGGTGAGTTGCCCGATCGTCGCGGTCACCGGGGACCGCGACCCTCGGGTACCGGTCGGCGAGGTGCGGGAGTGGGCCGGGCACACCGCCGCCGGATTCCGGATCCGGGTGCTCCCGGGCGGGCACTTCTATCTGACCGAGCACGCGGCGACGGTGGCGACGCTGGTGGACGAGGTGCTGGGCGAGACCTGACCCGGCCGGGAGGCTAGTCCGCCACCTGCACGATCAGCTTGCCGAGATTCTTCCCGACCAGCAGTCCCCGGAATGCCTCGATCGCCTGGTCCAGCCCCTCGACGATGTCCTCCAGATACTCCAGCCGGGAGTCGCGCAGCCAGCGGGTGGTGTCGTCGAGGAAGGCCGGATACTGGTCGGCGGCGAATTCGGACTGGATGAAGCCCCGGACGGTCAGACTCTTACGCAGCACCGTGGACATCAGCAGGCCCAGCCGATCCGGCCCGGCGGGCAGGCCGGTGGCGTTGTAGTCGGCGATCAAGCCGCACAACGGGATTCGTGCGAACGAGTTCAGCCGCGGCAGCACGGCGTCGAAGACCGCGCCGCCGACGTTCTCGAAGTACACGTCGATGCCGTCACCGGTGGCGGCGGCCAGTTGCTCGGCGAAATCCGGGGCCCGATGATCGACGGCGGCGTCGAAACCGAAATAGTCGCGCAGCAGCGCCACCTTGGCCGGGCCGCCCGCGATGCCCACCGCGCGGGCACCCTTGATCCGCGCGATCTGCCCGACCGCGGAACCCACCGGACCGGTGGCCGCCGCGACCACCACGGTCTCACCCGGCTGCGGCCGCCCGATGACCGACAGCCCGGCGTAGGCGGTGAAGCCGGGCATGCCGAGCACCCCGAGGGCGGTGGTCACCGGCGCCGCGGCCGGATCCAGCAGCCGCAGCAGATCGGTGCGTTCCACCGAATGTGTCTGCCAGCCACCGTAACCCAGTACGATGTCGCCGGGTTTCAGGGCCTCGGTCCCGTCGTCGCCGGGCACGCTCGCCACCACCCGGGACACCGTCGCGCCGACCATGGTCCGGCCGATCTGCACCGGCGGGGCGTACGAGGGAGCATCGCTCATCCGCCCGCGCATGTACGGGTCCAGCGAGAGGTAGCGGGTCTCCAGCAGCGTCCAGCCGGGCCGGGGCGGATCCAGGGTGACGGTCTCGGTACGGAAGTCGCTCGGCTGTGGCATGCCGTCGGGACGGGCGGCCAGGACGATCCGGGTGCTCTGCATCGGTGCTACCAGCCTTTCGGTCGTCGACACGAACTACCGGCCTGCTGTGGCGTGCACCGACTCAGTCTGCCACCGACGCCGCGGCGGTCAGCTGTTCGGTGGCCCGTTCCACCGCCAGCGGGCGGTGGAACAGCCAGCCCTGCGCGCTGTCGCAGCCGAGTTCGAGCAGCCGATCGGCCTGGTACCGGGTCTCCACGCATTCGGCGGTGACCGTGAGGCCCAGCGCATGGCTGAGGCCGATGATGGATTCCAGCACGAGCAGATCGTTGCGTCCGGCGCTGCCCGGGGTGCGGATGCGCTGGATGAACGGCCCCGCCAGCTTCACCACGTGCAGCGGCAACCGGCCGAGATAGGCCAGATTCGAATATCCGGTGCCGAAATCGTCGATCGCGATCCGGACACCGCTGTCGGCGAGGATGCGCAGGGCCTGCAACGGCCGGCCGGTGGTGTGCATGAACGTCCGCTCGGTCAGCTCCAGTTGCAGTTGCCAGGTCGGGATGCCGGTGTCGGCGATGGTGTCCTGCACCCGCGGCAGCCAGTCGCCGTCGTCGACCTCGGCGGCGGACACGTTCACGCTCACCACCGGCGCGGCCGCCCCGAGCCGGTCGTGCCATTGCCGGGCCTGCCGGCAGGCCATCGTCAGCACCTCCGAGCCCAGTGCGCCGATGTGCCCGGAATCCTCGGCCAGGTCGATGAAGCGGCCCGGCGCCAGCACACCCTCCTCCGGATGCCGCCAGCGCACCAGCGCCTCCACCGCGCCGGGCCGGTGGTCGGCGAGGGTGACGATCGGCTGGTATTCGAGGAAGAACTCGCCGCGGGCCACCGCGCCCGGCAGTTCCGACACCAGATCGAGCCGGGTCTGCTCGCGCTGCTGCCGCTCCGGGTCGAACATCGCCCAGCGGCCGCGGCCGTCGGCCTTGGCCCAGTACAGCGCGGTGTCCGCGGCCTGCAACAACTCGTCGGGATGGGTGAGCTCGGCGCGTTCGGCGGCCACGCCGATGCCCGCGGTCATGGTCAGCCGTTGCCCGTGCACCTCGAATGGGTCGGCCAGCGCCCGCAGCACGGCATCGGCGAGGCCGGCCAGTTCCGCGTTGCCGGACGCGTCCGGCACCAGGATCGCGAACTCGTCGCCCCCGGTGCGCGCGGCCAGCCGCTCGCCACCGGCCAGCGCGGCGACCCGGGCCGCCACCTGGATGAGCAGTTCGTCGCCGAGCACGTGGCCGAGGGTCTCGTTGACCGATTCGAGCCCGTCGAGATCGATGTGGCACAGGCCCACCAGCGCACCGGAATCGGCGAAGGCGACGGTGAGTCCGTCGAAGAAGCGGGACCGGTTGGCCAGTCCGGTCAGCGGATCGTGATGGGCGTGGAAGCGCAACCGCGCCTCACTGTCACGCAGCCGTTGCTCGGCGGCGCGGCGGGCCGCGATCTCGGCGGCCCGCATCCCCTCCTGCTCGGCGAGCAGCCAGGCCCGGAACGCTCGCAGATAGCCGGTACCGAAGGCGCCCAGCACGGCGGCGGCGTCCACGCCGTGGGCGGCGAAGTGAGCGGACAGGGTCGCGACGCTCCGGCCGAGCACCTCGTCGTCGATGAACCGGGCGCGGGCCAGCTCGGCGCCGAGCGCCACCGCGGCCTGCGTATCGCCTTGGCGCGCGGCGGTATCCAGGCCGTCCGCCAAGCGCGTGAGCAGCTGGATCACCGCGGCCGCACCCGGCGCGACGGACTGTTCCCGGGCACCGCTGGCCAGCGCCGCTGCCCAGCCCCGAGCGAGCTCGGCCGTGTCGCCGGCCTCCGTGCCGACCGAACCGCCGTCCCACGCCATCTGCCGATCGTAGCCGGATCGTTACGCGTGTGCTAACCGCAGGATGGTAAGTGTTCCTCGAATACGATTGCCCTGCTTCGGCTTCCGGCCGGGCAGGTTGTCAGAGAGGTTGGAATGACCAGACCCAGTTGGGCACCGGAAGGCATCGACCTGGACCGTCCCAGCGCTTCCCGAGTCTACGATTATTTCGTCGGAGGTACACACAACTTCGACATAGATCGTGAGCTCGCCCGCCAGATCGAGGCGCTCACACCGAATGTCGCCCACACCATGCGCGCCAACCGGGAGTTGCTACGCCGGATCGTGCGGTATCTGGTCGAGGACGCCAACGTCATCCAGTTCCTGGATCTCGGCTCCGGAATTCCGACCGTCGGTAATGTGCACGAGGTCGCGCAGGAGCGCAATCCGGAGGTGAACGTCGTCTATGTCGACGTCGATCCGGTGGCGGTCGAGCACAGCCGGGCCCTGCTGGACGGCAACCCGCGCGTGGCGGTGGTGCACGCCGATATCGCCGATCCCGATGCGCTGCTGCACGATCCACTGGTCACCGGTCTGCTGGACTTCGAGCGGCCGATCGCGGTGCTGCTGATGGGTGTGCTGCACTTCCTGCCCGACGCCGCCGATCCGGCGGGCGCGGTGGCCCGGTTGCAGGAGGCGGTGGTGCCGGGCAGCTATCTGGCCATCAGCCACGCCACCGCCGACGGCCAGCCCGAGGAGGTGCTCGCGGCGCAGCGGTTGTCCGGGCGCACCGCCACCGAGATCGTGCCGCGGTCCAAGGAGGAGATCGGCGGCTACTTCCACAACTGGACGCTGCTGGAACCCGGGCTGGTCCATCTGCCGCTGTGGCGGCCGGATCATGCCGAGGAGGTGGGCGCGCACCCGCGCGATTCCGGCGCGTTCGGCGGTCTGGCTCGCAAACGGTGACGATCGCCGGTGCCGCCGAAGGGTTTTCGCGCATCGGGTGGACGCCGGGGCGGGGTGCGACTGTAAGGTGTGCACGCTGTCTCGAGCAATTGGAAGGACTGTGGTGCGTACACCTTTGCTGATGGTTGTGTTCGGTCTGGCGGTGGCCGCCGGGGGCGGCGGCGCGGTGGCGGTCGCCGGCGCGGCGCCGGTGATCCATGCCGCCCCGATCTCGGAGCCGGTGGTGCTGGGCTCCGACGACGACGGGCACGCGGTGAACCTGACCGTCGGCCAGGAGCTGGCGATCGCGCTCCCGGACAACCCGTCGACCGGATACCGTTGGCAGCTGGGCGATCTCGACCAGAACGTGCTGCGCCTCGACGGTGATCCGCAGTCGCGCGCCAACCCGGCCGGTGGTTTCGTCCCCGGCGGGCCGGATCAGACGGTGTGGACGTTCGCGGCCGAGGCGCCCGGCACCACCACGTTGACGCTGGTGTCGGCGCGGCCGTGGGAGCCGGGGGCGACCGGGCCGCACTACTCGCTGACGGTCACGGTCAAGTAGCGGACAGTGGGCGCGGGCCGGGTCCGTATCACGAATCGACACCTGAATTGTCGGTTTCGTCCCACGTGTCCCGGCCGCCACTCGAGAATCTGACCAGCAGCAGCTGCGGAAGTCCCTCACAGCGTTTTGTCCTCGACACTCGGCCGGGCACCGGCCGGGCTGTCCGGGCATGGACAGAGAGGTCGGATTCCATGAGTAGCATGCGTTCGCTGGCCCGTCTCACGTGGCTGGCGGTCTTCGCCGGGGCGATGGCGGCCGAGCTCCTCGGCGCCACCGTCGCCCGCGCCGATCCGTTGTGGCCCGGCGGCCCGGACATCCCGGGTGTGCCGGCGTTGATCCCTGGTCCGGCGACGGAGCCGGGGCCACCGATGGACCCGGACCAGCCCGGCGCTCCGGTGCCGCCGCCACCGCCGCCGCCCTGGTTCGCCGGGCCGCCGGCGCCGGTCACCGCCCCTTGCTCCGAGGCGGCCCGGGGCTGTATGCGATTGTCCACCAACGAGGCCTGGCTGATGGACAACGGCCGGGTGACCTTCGGGCCCACGCCGATCTCCCACGGGCGGCCGGGCTACGAAACGCCGCCGGGGGTGTTCCCGGTGGCGTTCAAGAAGGAATATCACTGGAGCACCATGCACAATGCCGAGATGCGGTACGCGATCTTCTTCAACGGGGACATCGCCACCCACATCGGCCCGATCGAGGAACAGTCGCACGGCTGTATCCGTATGACACCCGATGGCGCGCAGGCATTCTTCGACTATCTGAATCCCGGCGACATCATCGAGGTGGTGCCGTAGTCACGGCACGTGTCCGTGCCGATCGGCCGACCGGCCGGTAACGTCCGCTGGGGTTGGCGGGCGCACACCGGCCGTGTCAGGTTGATCGGCATGGACGTGATCGAGATGCATCGGCGGGCGGCCGACCATTTCGGCGCCCGGATCGACCGGGTCGGCGCGGGCGAGTGGGATCTGCGCACGCCGTGCACCGAATGGGATGTGCGAGCGCTGGTGGATCACGTGGTGGGCAATCATCGCCGGATGGCGGGGTTGCTGCACGGCCGCCCGTTCGAGGCGGTCGACGACGAACCGCATCGGACCTGGCCGGTCGTGGTCGCGGCGGTGCGTTCCGGCTTCGTGGTGCCCGGCGCGCTGGATCGGACCGTGCCGTTGCCGTTCGGCGGCGAGGGCACGGTCACGGATCTGCTCCTCGTCCTCACCGCCGATCTCGCCACCCACACCTGGGATCTGGCCCACGCCGTCGGCGCCGACGAGGCACTGGACACCGACCTGGTGGCCGCGCTGCTGCCCGCGATCGAGCGGGCCCAGCCGGCCATGACGGCCAGCGGCAGGTTCGCGCCTCCGCTGCCGGTGTCCGATACCGCGGGCCCGCAGCACCGGCTGCTGGCGCTACTGGGCCGCCGCATGGAGTCCTGAGGCGTTGGGCGGGATCAGCTCTCCAGGAAGTCGAGTAGTTCGCGGGTCAGGACCTCCGGTTGCTCCTCGGCGAGGAAGTGACCGCAGTCCGGCAGGGCGCGACCGCGGACATCGTCGGCGTACTCGCGCCAGATGTCCAGGGTCGGAAGCGATCCCAGCAGGCCCTCGGCGCCCCACAGGGCCAGCACCGGCACGGTGAGGCGGCGGCCCGCCGCGGCATCGGCGTCGTCGAGTTCGGCATCGGCCGGGAACGAGGCGCGGTAGTCGTCGAATCCGGCGCGCAGCGCGCCCGGGGCGGAGAAGGCGCGCACGTATTCGGCGATCGCCTCCGGTGGCAGCCCGGCCCGCTGAAAGGTCCAGCGCTCGAAGAAGAATCCGAGATAGGCGGCAATGTCCTTGCCCGCCAGCAATTCCGGCAGATCCGGTTGCAGATGGAACAACCAGTGCCAATAGCCGCGCGCCACCAGCGTGTCCATCCGCTGCCAGACCGCGCGGGTGGGGGCGATGTCCAGCACCGCCAGCCGGGTCACCTCCGCCGGACGGTCCAGTGCCCAGCGGTGCGCGACGCGCGCGCCGCGATCGTGCCCGACCACGGCGGCGGTGTCGAGGCCGAGAGCGCCCAGCAGCGCGGACATGTCGGCGGCCATGGTGCGCTTGTCGTAGCCCTCGCGGGCCTTGTCGCTGCGGCCGTAGCCGCGCAGGTCGGGGGTGATCACGGTGTGGGTGCGCGACAGCGGCTCGATCAGGTGCCGCCAGCAGTACGAGGTCTGTGGCCAGCCGTGCAGCAGCACCAGTGCGGGGCCGTCGCCGGATCGGGTGTGGTGAATCCGAATTCCGTTGACGGACACGGTCTCTTCTACCCTGTTCATACCCTCACACGGTAATCGCGAGTGCCCCGGCCGTGCCGATCCGGCGGTGGGCGTGCCGATCCGCCGGCGCACACGAGTGGGGCGCGGTCCGCCGTAGCGGGCCGCGCCCCTGGTTCGCCACCGCGTGTGTCGGCTAGGCCGTGGAGGCCGCGGGCTCCGGGGTTTCCTCGGCGGCCGTGGGCTCGTCGGGGGTGGGGGTTTCCTCGATGGGCGCCGGCGCCGGTGCCGCCGGTGTGCGGACCGAGGGCAGGAAGGCGTAGGCCAGGCAGATCAGCCCGAAGAACAGATAGCCCAGCGAGACCTTCGGGGCGGCCGCCCAGGCGACCTCGGTCGCGTGGATGAGGCCGACGAAGGCCAGGATCGCGCCGATGCCGGAGGCGATCGCCGCCGAGATGAACTTCTTGTCGAGCACGAAGGTCACCACCGCGCCGAGCACCAGGCCCGCCAGCACGCCGCCGTTGCCGAGGGTCTTCAGGCCGCTGTAGACCACACCGGCCTGGCCGAGCGCGTCCATGCCGACCTTGTCCGCGGTGGTGCCCGCGGCGGACAGCACGTTGTCCATCTGCCCGGTCGCCCATTCCGCGATATTGGGCAGCAGCGCCGCCACCACCGCGACCGCGTGGATCTTCGGCACGGTCTGGAACGCCTGGGCGCCGATCAGCAGGCCGATGTAGAGCAGGATCGGCACGATCGCCGGGGTCGGCAGTACGGTGGCGAGCAGGCCGAACAGGCCCAGCAGGCACATCGCGCCGATCACGACGCCGCTGGCCAGCGAGTAGCCGGTGCGCCCGCCCGCGTCCTTCCAGCCGGGGTGGCCGATGTAGACCGCCGGCGGGAACGGCGAACCGAAGGCGGAGCCGATGATCGCGCCGCAACCGTCGGCCAGCAGCACGCTGCGCAGGTTGTAGCTGTCACCCGCGGCCGAGGCGCTCTCCACGTTGCTCATCGCCTCGGTGAAGTTGTAGACGCCCAGCGGAATCGCGGTCGCCAGCAGCGGTGACAGGTTGCGCAGGCCGTCCCAGAGCAGATGCAGTTGCAGCGTCGGCAATCCCACCGCGACGTCGTGCGCGGCCTTGGTGACCTCCGGCACCGACATGTAACCGCCGATCCAGCCGATCGCGGTGCCGACCAGCAGCGCCACCAGGCCGATGGGCAGATTGCCGGGCAGCTTCACATCGGTGAAGAAGCCGATCAGCAGGATCGCCAGCACCGGCAGGCCGATCCAGGCGGCATCCCAGATCTGCGCCGCGGGCCGCATGGCGATGAAGGTGATCGAGATGCCCGCCAGCGTGCCGAGCATCGCCGCGCGCGGGGTGACCCGGCGGATGAACGGGCCCACCACCGCGCCGATCATGACGATCACGCCGATCATGAATGCCCAGGCCAGACCCGCCGACCAGGCCTTCATCGGATCGCCGGTCTTCAGGAAGATCGGCAGCATGACGACGAACACCACGATGAACATGTGCGGCACGCTGGGCCCGTAGGGCAGCGCGGTGACCGTGTCGCGGTTCTCGCGGCGGGCGAGGCGGCGGGCCAGCAGCATGTAGTACAGGTTGCCGAGCACCAGCGCCACACCCAGCGCGGGCAGCGTGGTGCCGAGCACGTCGTGACTGGGGATCTTGACGACCGCGATCGACAGGGTGGTGAGGGTCAGGACATTGACCAGGATGTTGAACGAGAGACCGAAGAAGGCATTGGTGTCCCCGCGCGTCCACCACGGAAGTGACAGGCGGGCAACGGGACTGGGTGTATCGGGGATTTTCGTGTCGACGGACATCGGAGTTCCTGTCATCGGGCCGAGGCGCTGCCGGCGGCGGTGGGGATGAGTGCGGTGACGACCGCGGCCGAGTCGGCGACCCAGCCGAATATGCCGCCCTGGGCGGCGATCATGTCCAGCCCGACGCGCTGGAATTCGGGGAAATACGAACCGACGCAATCGGAGACGACCAGGCAGCGATAGCCCCGGTCGTTCGCCTCGCGCACGGTCGTGTGCACACACACCTCGGTGGTGACGCCGGTGACGAGCAGGGTCTCGATCCCGTCGCGTTGCAGCACCTCCGATAGTTCGGTGGCGTAGAACGCGCCCTTGCCGGGCTTGTCGATCACCACCTCCCCCTCGATCGGCGCCAGCTCGTCGACGATGTCGTGGCCGTACTCGCCGCGGATCAGGATCCGGCCGAACCGGCCCGGATCGCCGATGCGCTGGGAAGGGTTGCCGCGCAGCAGTTTCGCCGGCGGGCAGTCGGACAGGTCGGGCTCGTGGCCCTCCCGGGTGTGGATCACCGGGACCCCGGCGGCGCGCGCCGCGGCGATCAGGCCCGCGAGCGGTTCGACGACCGCCTGTAGCAGTGCGACGTCGTTGCCGAGACTCTCGCCGAAGCCGCCGGGGAGCAGGAAGTCGCGCTGCATGTCGATCACCAGCAGCGCGAGAGTGCCGGGGTCGAAGGCGAATTCGGTGGGCCGGGCCGCGATGGTCCCGGTCGCAAGTGGTTCTGCTGCGGTCATCGTGTTTCCTTCTGTACGAGCCGGAGGGTGGGCGCTGCGGTGGGCGTGTCGTCGTGGACGGCGCGCGGCTCGTCGAGAATCCGGGCGGCCACCGAGAGCACCAGATCGTCGGCGAGCGCGGGTCCGAAGACCATCGCCGACGCGGGGCGGCCGTCGGAGGTGGTACCCACCGGCACCGCGATCGCGGTGAGGTCCAGCAGGTTTCCGAAATGGGTGTAGTGACCCAGGACGGTGTTGGTCGCGATGGGGTCGGCGAGCACCTGCTCGACGGTGAAGGTGGTGCCGATCGTCGGCATCACGACCACGTCGAATCCGGACCACATCCGGGCCACCACCGAACGCAGCCGCTGCAACGTCTGGTGCGCGCGGAACACGTCGATGGCGTCGAAACGGTAACCGGTGTTGAGGATCTCGCGGATCACCGGCAGCACCGAGTCGGGATGTTCGCTGAGGAAGGTGTCGAACTCCACCAGCCGCTCGGCGACCCACGGTCCCGCGTAGAGCAGTTCACCGGCGTCGAAGAACGGCTTCGAGTCGATCTCCACCCGGTCGAAGCCCAACCGGCCCAACTGTTCCCGGAACGCCAGATGCGCCGCGCGCACCGGTTCGTCGCCGAAGAACTCCAGCTCCGATTCCGGCGGCAGGCCCACCCGGATCGGGCCGCCGCCGAACGACGCGCCACGGGGGCGGCTCCACGGATCGTCGGGGTCCTCGGCGGCGATCACGTCGAAAACCCGGTCCAGATCGTCGATCCGGGTCGCCATCAGGGTCAGGCAGTCCAGTGATTTGCAGGCCGGTACCAGCCCCACCGTGCTGATCAGCCCGCGCGACGGTTTCCAGCCGACGATGCCGTTGAGTGCGGCAGGCACCCGCCCGGAACCGGCGGTGTCGGTGGCCACACAGAACGGCACCTCACCGAGCGCGACCGCCAGCGCCGAACCGGAACTGGAGCCGCCGGAGATCATGTTGCCGCCGAAGACGCTGCGCGGGATGGGATACGGCGTGCGGGTGCCGTTGAGGCCGGTGGCGAACTGGTCGAGATTGGTCTTGCCGACGAACAGCGCGCCCGCGTCCAGCAGCCGCTGCACCGCCGGCGCGGTTTCGGTTGCGGTGTAGGCGAAGTCGGGGCACGCGAGCGTGGTGGGCCAGCCCGCCACATCGATGCTGTCCTTGACGCCGAACGGGACGCCGTACAGGGGCAGCGTGCGCGCGCCCGGCCGCCGTTCGATCTCGGCGGCGGCCGCGAGTAACCGATCCCGGGGCACCGGGGTGATCCAGGTGCCGTCGCCGCCGCGGGCCGCGATCGCGTCCGCGACCCGTGCGGCGGTCTTCGTCGGGGAGCCACTGCCACTTTCGTGCGAGGCGAGAATCTCCGCCACGCTGGGGCCGGAAGTTTGCATCTGTCGATTGTCGACAGAATGTGTGAATCCGGAAGGCCCGCCGTGTATCGGCCGTGTTAGATCTCGAGTTCCAGATAGACCAGTTCGCCGTGCTGTTGCAGGGCCTGGTACGCGACGGCCGGGTCGTTGGACTCCAGGGCGGTGAGTAGTTCCGTATGGCGTCGAATGCCGTTGTAATGGGACGTCTTCCGGGCCTCTTCGCGGATATTGCGGGCCATCGGCAGCTGGAGCTTCAGCAGGATCGGCTCGTAGGCGAGGTCGAGTTGCCGGTTGCCGGCCAGGGCCACGATGGCGGTGTGGAAGCGCCGATGGGCGTTGTCCCGCTCCAGGTCGTCACCGCGTTCGTCGGCGGCCCGCATCTCCTCGAGCGCGGCGCGCACCGCGTGCAGCGGATCGCCGTCCGGCGGCAGCGGGAAGGCGCGCTCGACCGCGTGCCGCTCCAGCACCCGCCGCAGTTCGAACAGTTGCAGGATGTCCGTCGACGACCAGACCGCGACCCGGAATCCGCGCCGGGGCAGATGGTCGATCAGGCCTTCCTGGGCCAGCAGCCGCAGCGCCTCCCGCACCGGCGCGCGGCTGGTCCCCAGCCGCGCGCACAGCGTCTCCTCGACGATGCGCGCGCCGGGCTCGAACTCGCCGCTGAGTATCTCGGACCGCACGTACCGCGTCGCCATCTCGACCAGGCTCGGTGGGAGCACGGCCACGTCCATCGAGAACCTCATGAGACGAGTGTACGAACGGCATGATCAGCGTCGCTGTGAGAAGTATTCCCCGAAGAAGAGGGCCGGGCCCGCGGCCGCGGCGATGCCGCCCAGTAGCCAGAACCGCACGACCACCGTCGACTCCGCCCATTTGCTCAGTTCGAAATGGTGGTGGAACGGCGCCATCTTGAACAGCCGGCTGCGCGTGGTCCGGAAGACCACCACCTGCAACAGCACCGACAGCGCCTCCGCGACCAGCACGGCACCGACGATGACCATCAGCAGTTCGGTGTGGGTGGTGATGGACAGTCCCGCGATCAGCCCGCCCATGGCCTGGGATCCGGTGCCGCCCAGCAGGATCCGGGACGGCGCCGCGTTCCACCAGAGGAACCCGGCGCACGCCGCCGCGGCTGCCGCGCTGATCAGCGCCAGATCCAGCGGGTCGCGCACGTGGTAGCAGCCGGGGCACGGCATGGCCGAGCAGGCCTTGTCGTACTGCCAGAAGGTGATCACGACGTAGGCCCCGAGTGCGAACACCAATGTGCCGGTGGCCAATCCGTCCAGTCCGTCGGTCACGGCGACCGCGCCGGACCAGGCCGTCACCAGGAAGCTCACCCCGATCAGGAACGCCACCAGGCCGACCGACACCGTGGGAATGTCGCGGGCGTAGGAGATGTGGCGGGTGGCGGGGGTCATCCCGTCGGCGCCCGGGAAGCGCAGCGCCAGCAGCCCGAACACCACAGCGGCGACGATCTGCAAGGCGGCCTTGCCCGCACCGGTGAGACCGAGGTTGCGCCGCTTGCGGATCTTGATGCTGTCGTCGAGGAATCCGACCGCGCCGAGCGCGGTGGCCAGGCCCAGCACCAGCAGTCCGGTCGCGGACGGTCCGGGGGTGTGCAACCGGACGACGACCAGGTGTGCGCCCAGATAGCCGGCCCAGATTCCGGCGAGGATCGCGAGGCCGCCCATGGTCGGAGTGTCGCGTGCGGCACTGTGCACCGGCGGCCCGCCGACGGGCACCCGCACCCGTTCGGCGTTGCGCCGCCGGGTGCCCGTGACCACGAGTGCGCGGGTCACCGCCATCGACACCACGACCGCGATTGCCGCCGCGAACAGGATCTGCCGCATCGCCTCTTTACCACCGAGCTGAACCGGCCGTCCGCGACGACCTCGCGCGCACGCGCGCTCGGGTCAGCTTAACGGGCGGCGCTCCGACGGGCGAATCCCCCTGAGGGGTTGCCGATGAGGGGAAACCCGCTCCCGGCCATCCGGTTTCATCGCCGCTTCCGGATGGCCCGGCGTGGCGAATGCGTGGCGATCACCGTCGCCGCGACTGTCCGGGCGGCGCCGCACCCGTCGGCGGCCCTGCCGCGATACCTGTCCGCGCATCAACCGGGAGGCCGGAAATGATATGCCGCAAGGTATCTCGGTCGCCCGCTCACACCCAGCCGCGCCCGTCGCGCGCGACGAGTTCGTCAGCGGCGGCGGGACCGGGTGTGCCGGCGGCGTAATGCAGTGGGGCGCTGCCGGATTCGGACCAGGCGGTGAGGATCGGCTGTACCCACGCCCAGGCGGCCTCGACCTCGTCGCGGCGCATGAACAGGGTCGGGTCGCCACGCAGCACATCGCCCAGCAACCGGGCGTAGGGCCCGGGGGACAGCAACCCGGAACGCCCCGTGGCGCCGAGCGATATCGGGACCGGTTGCAGCCGTAGGTCACCGGGGCCGGGTTGCTTGCCGACCAGTTGCAACTCGACGCCCTCGTCCGGTTGCAACCGTAGTACCAGCCGGTTCGGCGGCAGCGCGGCCGGTGACACTCCGGGAAAGATCGAGTGCGGCACCCCGCGCAGCTGCACTACGATCTCGGCGGCGTGCCGATCCAGGCGTTTGCCCGTCCGCAGGTAGAACGGCACCCCGGCCCAGCGCCAGTTCCTGATCTCGGCCTTGCAGGCCACGAATGTCTCGGTGTCGCTGGGCCTGCCGCCGAGTTCGTCCGTGTAGCCGGGGACCGGGCGGTCGTCCACGATGCCGGCGGTGTACTGGCCGCGCACGGTCGCGCGCGCCACCTCGGCGCCGGTCAGCGGGGCGAGCGCGCGCAGCACCTCCAGCTTGCGGTCGCGCACGGCCTCCGGGTCCAGCCGGATCGGCGGTTCCATCGCGACCAGGCACAGCAGTTGCAGCAGATGGTTCTGCAACATGTCGCGCGCGGTGCCGGAGTCGTCGTAGTAGCCGACCCGCCCACCGACGCCCAGGGATTCGCTGACGGTGATCTGCACGTGGTCGATCGCGGCGGAATTCCACAGCGGCTCGAACAGGGCGTTGGCGAAGCGCAGCGTCAACAGGTTCTGGACGGTCTCGGTGCCCAGATAGTGGTCGATGCGGAAGGTCCGGTCCTCGGCGAAGGCCGAGGCGACCTCGTCGTTGATCCGGCGCGCGGAGGCGAGGTCGTGGCCGATCGGCTTCTCCAGCACGACCCGGGCGCCGGAATTGATCAGCCCCCAGCGGCGCAGGCTCCGGCAGATCGGGCCGAAAAGGTCCGGCGCGCAGGCCAGATAGAACACCCGGGTGCGGCCGCTGTCGGCCAGCGCGACCACCAGGTCCCGCCATGCCTGTTCCTCGGTGGTGAACCGGCCGCCGACATCCAGGGTGATGTGGTGCAGCCGTCGCACGAAGGATGCGACGGCACGGGGATCGGCGGTGCCGGGCGGTAGCGAATGGCCCAGTTCGCCACTGATCTTCACCCGATAACCCACATCCTCCAGCCCGGCGCGCGACACCCCGATGATGCGGGTGTCACGCGGCAGCAGGCCGTCGCGATCACGGAGGTACAGCGCGGGAATCAGTTTGCGGAGCGCGAGATCACCGGTGCCGCCGAACACGACGATGTCGCAGGGGCCGATCCGAGATGAGGCCGACATCGCGGACTCCTTCGAATTAAACGTGTGATTCAACACACAAACCCTAGTCCGACTTTTGTTCTCTAGCAAGCCAACTTTGGTTCGGTAAAGACCTAACTACCGACTAAGGTGTCCTGAACACGCCGGATACAGTGTTCGGTGAGGATGCGCGAGTCGCACCGGGAAGGAACGCGATGGGTCGGCCGATGGTCACGCCCGGGGTCTCGGTGGGTGATGTGCTGGAGCTGATCCGCGGGCGTGCCGTCGTGACCCGCGCCGATCTGCGCCGGCTCACCGGGCTCTCGCGTACCGCCGTCACACTGCGCGTGGAGCAGCTGCTCGACCACGGGCTGGTCACCGAACGCGCCGAGGGCGGTTCCACCGGCGGCCGGCCGCCGGCGCGGCTGGCGTTCAATTCGGAATCCGGTGTGGTGTTCGCGGTTTCGCTGGGTGCGGGCCGATCGCAGGTCGCGGTGTGCGATCTGGCGGGCGCGGTGCTGGCCGAATCCGAATTCGCCACCGTCGGCCGCACCGAACAGGTACTGGTCGCCGCCGCCGATCAGCTCGACACCCTGCGCGAGCAGCTGCCCGCCGACCGGGTGGTGTACGGGGTGGGCGTGGGTGTGCCGTCCGCGGTGGACGTGGCCACCGGGCACAGCATGAGCCTGAGCACCGGCCCGGGACGTGGTGATATCGCGGTGGCCGAATTCCTCGCCGACCGGTTCGGGGCGCCGGTGCTGGTCGACAGCGACGTGAACGTGCTGGCCCTCGCCGAGCAGGCCCGGCACCCGGAGGTCCGGGATCTGCTGGTGCTCAAGGCTTCCACCGGCATCGGCGCGGGCATCATCGCCGGCGGCCGGTTGCAGCGCGGCGCCTGGGGCGGGGCCGGTGAGATCGGCCACATCAAGGTCGCCGGCGCCGAGCAGCGGCAGTGCCGCTGCGGCGACCGCGGCTGCCTGGAGACCGTCGCCGCGGGCTGGGCGGTGCTGAAAGAGCTTGCCGACCAAGGGAAATCGGTGGCGAATCTGCACGAGCTGAACGAGCTGGTGCGGGCCGGGGATTCCGACGCGCTGCGGCTGGTGCGCGAGGCGGGCCGCCGGATCGGCGAAGTGGTCGCGGCGGCGGTGAATCTGCTCAATCCGGCGGTGATCGTGGTGCGCGGCGATCTCTCGCACACCGCCGAACCGCTGGTCGCCGGGTTGCGGGAGCGGATCTATCAGCAGTCCTCGGCGCTGGCCACCCGGTCGCTGCGCATCGAGCCGGGCAGCGCCGAGGCCCCCACCGGCGTCCAGGCCTGTGCCGCCATGATTCTCGATCAGGTGCTGGCGGCGCCGTCGGTGAACGCCCGGCTCGGCGGCGTGCCGGTCTGAGGCACGAAGTCACCTGCCGGGCAGCGCCTTCACGAGGTGCACCAGCCGATAGCCCGGCACCGGGGTCCGCCCGGTCTCGCGATACCCGAACCGGTGGTAGAGGCGGAGATTCGCGGGACTGTGCTCGCCGGTGAACAGGCGCAACTCGGTGATCCCGGCGGGCAGCCGGGTTTCGACGGCGGTGAGCAGCGCGGACCCGAGCCCCTGCCCGTGCAGGTCGGGCGCCACGGTCAGCCGCCCGAGATGACCGACGGTGCCGTCCACTCGAATTCGCACCGCGGCGACCAGCCGGGCGGCGGCGCGGACGCCGAAGCCCAGCACCTGGGGCCGGGCGAGTTCGTCCAGCAGTTCCGGCAGCGTCTGGGTCAGCGGCGGCAGTGACAGATCGCCGTGGGCGCGGGCCTCGGTCACGTAGGCGGCGCGTTGCAGGGTCAGGATCTCCCCGGCGTCGGCCGGGCCGAGCGGGATCGCGTGCGGTGTCACGGAATTCAGCCTAGGAACCCGGTCCAGCGAATTTCCCGGTCGTTCAGTCGGTCCGGGTCGCGGCGACGAAGATCGAGCGGTCCAGGGCGTTCTTCTGGATCTTGCCGGACGGGCCCTTGGGCAGCTGATCGAGCACCGCGTACAGCCGCGGCACCTTGTAGGCCGACAGCTGCCGCTTGGTCCACTCGCGCAGTGCGGCGGGATCGAAGTCCGCGCCATGGCGCAATGCCAGTGCGGCGGCGACCTGTTCGCCGTAATGGTCGTCGGGCACGCCGACCACGGTGGCCTCCACGATGTCGGGGTGCTGATACAGCACCTCCTCCACCTCCAGCGGATACACGTTGTAGCCGCCGTGGATGATCATCTCCTTGACCCGGCCCGCGATCCGCAGATCGCCGTCGGCGTCGAACACCCCCAGATCGCCGGTGCGCAGCCAGCCGTCGTGCAGCGCCTCGGCCGTCGCCTCCGGCCGGTTCCAGTAGCCCTTGGTCACCACCGGGCCGCGGAGGAAGATCTCACCGGTCTCCCCGGCGGGCAGCTCGTTGCCGTCGAAATCGCGCACCACGATGTCGATTCCGGGCAGCGGACGGCCCACCGACCCGACCTTCACCGGCCGGTCCGCCGGCTGATACGTGGCGGCGCTGGTGGTTTCGGTGAGGCCGTAGCCCTCGCTGATCGCGCAGCCGAAGCGTTTCTCGAAGGCGCGCAACACCTCTCCGGGCAGTGACGCGCCCCCGGAGGAGGCCTGCCGCAGCCCGGTGAAGTCCGCCGGATCGATGTCGTCGGCGGCGGCGCGCAGCATCGCGTTCCACATGGTCGGCACACCGGTGATGAAGCTGAGCCGATCGCGGCCGATCATCGCCAGCATCCGTTCGGGATCGAAGCGCGACAGCAGCGACAGGCTGCCGCCGGAACGCATCGCGGTGCCCAGCACACACGCCTGGCCGAAGACGTGGAACAGCGGCAGCGCGGTGCCACTGCGGTCGTCGGGGGTGATGTCGAAGACGGTCCGGAACGCGTCCGCGCAGGCGAGGAAGTTGCCGTGGGTCAGCTGCGCGCCCTTGGGGCGGCCGGTGGTGCCCGAGGTGTAGATGATGGTCGCCGTGTCGTCGTCGGCGGCGGGATACGGCAGTATCGCCGGTCCGGCGGGCAGTCCCGCCAGGCCCGGACGCAACGCGCGGTACGGCACGCCGAGGGCCGCGGCCACCTGCTCCGGCGCGGGGGTGACGGCATGCCAGCCCAGCACCCGCCGAGACCCCGGTGTCCCGGGCGAGGTACTCCAGTTCCGGGGCCGGGGCCATGGTGTTCGCGGTGACCGCGATGGCCCCCGCGGCGTGGATGCCGTAGTAGCCCGCCGCGAATTCCGGCACC
The DNA here is from genome assembly GCF_020176955.2 of Nocardia sp. alder85J. Lineage (GTDB taxonomy): Bacteria > Actinomycetota > Actinomycetes > Mycobacteriales > Mycobacteriaceae > Nocardia. Next base: position 41,983 of record NZ_JAIUCZ020000014.1, on the reverse strand, counting down.
GACGGCGCGACGAACAGCACCCGGTCACCGGGCCCGACGCCGTCGGCGGTGAGCTGCCCGACCACGGCCGTGACGTGGGCGCGCAGCTCGGCATAGGTCCAGCCGGCGCCGTCGTCCCCGCGCAGTGCGATCCGGTCCGGATCGCGGTCGGCGTGTTCCCAGATGGCGGCGGCGGTGTTGGACATGCAGGTCACTGTACTATCGAAGTTGACGCCAGGTTCATAAAAATCTGAAAACCTCTGCGCCACAGCAACAATTGCCGGAGGGGGTACCGTGGGTGCGTGTCCCAACCCGCCGGGAGCGCCGCCCGACCTGCCGGAAGCGCCGCAGAGCCCCGCCGCATCACCCCGCGCACCCGCCGCGGGGTCCGGACGCGCGCGGCGCTGATCACCGCCGCGCGCGAGGTGTTCGAACGCGACGGCTACCTCGATGCCAAGATCTCCGACATCGCCCGCGCCGCCGACCTCGCGTCCGGGTCGTTCTACACCTATTTCGACGGCAAGGAGGAGATCTTCGCCGCCGTCCTCGAGCAGGTGCAGGAGGAGATGCTGCATCCGCACATCCGCGATCGGACCGGCGTCACCGATCCGATCGCGCTGATCGAGGCCGCCCACCGCGAGTACCTGCTGTCCTACAAACGCAATGCCCGGCTGATGGCGGTGCTCGAGCAGGTCGCGCAGGTCGACGAGAACTTCCGGCGGCTGCGCACCGAGCGGGCCGACGCCTTCGTGCGGCGCAATGCCGCGATGATCCGCGCGTTGCAGGTGTCCGGGCGGGCCGCACCCGACCTCGATCCGCAGATCACCGCGCTGGCGCTGTCGGTGATGGTGAGCCGCACCGCCTACTCGGTGTTCGTGAACAACCGGCGCATCTCCTTCGAGAAGTTGCTGACCACCCTCACCCAGCTCTGGGCGAACGCCTTGCAGCTGCAACCCGAATCGGCCGTCGACGGCGTGTCCCCGGGCCTCTAGGCTCGGGGGCACCTAGTCAACACGTTGCATAGGGAGGTCCTGATGCATCCGTTCCGCGCCGCCGTGGAGGCACACGACGCGGCCGCGATCGAGGCGACGCTCGCCGAGTCGGTCGTGTTCACCAGCCCGGTCGCCTTCCATCCGTATACCGGGCGGGCGATCACCGCGGCCAGCCTGCGCGGTGTCCTGCGGGTGTTCGAGGATTTCCGGTACGTGCGCGAGATCGCGTCCGCGGACGGGCGCGACCTCGCGCTGCTGTTCGAGACCGTCGTCGACGGCAAGCGGATCAGCGGTTGCGACTTCCTGCATCTGGACGAGACGGGCCGCGTCGACGAGCTCACCGTCATGGTGCGGCCGCTGTCGGGTGCCACCGCGCTGGCCGCGGCGATGGGTGCGCAGTTCGAGCGCATCCAGGCCGAGGCGGCCGAGCAACTGCTGCGCGAGGGTGCGGGCGCCTGAGGGCCCCGCGTCGTACTTGACTTCGAATTCGGATTCGATGACCCTGAGGGGCGCGGATCCCCGAGAGAAGGAGACACCCATGTCGGAACCGGTCGTGGTGGTGGCGACGATCGTCGCGAAGCCCGGTGAGGAGGCGGCTGTCGAGAAGGCGGTGGCCACCGCGCAGGAAGCGGTGCACGCCGAGCCCGGCTGCCTGCTGTACGCGTTCCATCGCAACCTCGGCAAGCCCGGCGAGTACATCATGGTCGAGAAGTGGGAATCGCAGGAGGCGCTCGGCGTGCACGGCAAGGGCCAGGCGCTGCGCGAGCTGGGCAAGGCGCTGGCCGATATCCTCGCCGCACCGCTGGACGTCCAGGTCCTCGCGCCCGTCCCCAACGGCGACGCCGGCCTCGGCGCACTCTGACCCGATCCACGGGAACAGGTTTCGCATGACGAAGACTCAGCAGGTGCGCCTCGCGCGACGGCCGATCGGGTTGCCCGATGCGGACACCTGGACCGTGACCACCGAGGAACTGCCCGCGCTCACGCCCGGGCAGTTCCTGGTGAAGATCGACTACATCTCCCTCGACCCGGCCATGCGCGGCTGGCTCGACGACGTGCGCTCGTACCTGCCGCCGGTCGGTCTGGGTGAGGTCATGCGGTCGATGGATATCGCCACCGTGGTGGCGTCGGAGCATCCCGGCTTCGCGGTGGGCGACACGGTGTCCGGCACGTTCGGCGTCACCGAATACGCCGTCACCGACGGCGCCGACGTGCAGCGGGTGGACCTCGCCGTCGCCTCCGGGCCCACCTGGCTGGGTGCGCTCGGAATGCCCGGCATGACAGCCTATTTCGGGCTGCTCGAGGTCGGGCGGCTGCGACCGGGGGAGACCGTGCTGGTGTCGGCGGCCGCCGGTGCCGTCGGCAGCGTCGTCGGCCAGCTGGCGAAGGCCAAGGGCGCCACCGTGATCGGCATCGCCGGTGGTCCGGAGAAGTGCGGGGTGCTGACCGAGGAATTCGGCTTCGACGCCGCGATCGACTATCGCAACGAGAACGTGCTGCGGCGGATCCGCGCGCTCGCTCCCGGCGGCATCGACATCTACTTCGACAATGTCGGCGGCGACATCCTCGAGGCCGCGCTGGCCAATTTGCGCCGCGGCGCCCGGATCGTGCTCTGCGGCGCGATTTCCGCCTACAACGCCGAGAAGTTGCCACCGGGACCCAGCCGCTACATGTCGCTGCTCGTATTCCGGGCCTCGATGACCGGCTTCGTGGTGTTCGACTACGCCGATCGCTACGGCGAAGCGGTAGCGGAGATTTCGCGGCTGCTGGCCGACGGTGCGATGACGGCCCGCGAACATGTGGTCACCGGTGGCGTCGCCGACTTCGGCGACACTCTCGGCATGCTGTTTCGTGGCGCAAACACCGGGAAACTCGTACTGGCGCTGTAAATTCCGCACCGGAGGCAGGTCCCGACCGCGCCCGGGACCTGCCTCCGCGCGCGAGGTCCGGCGTCAGGCGTCCAGGCCGCGGAGGAAATCGAGCAATGCGGCGGTGACCTCCGCGGCCCGTTCCTGTTGGATCCAGTGCCCGGCCCCCTCCAGGATGACGGTGCCGCGCAGATCGGTGAGGATCTTTGCGAGCCTGCCGAGCGGGGTGAACGCGATGACCGGATCGGCCGACCCCGCGACGAACAGCGACGGGCAGTCGATCGTCGCGCCGGCGAGATGTTCGCTGAGCTCCCAGTTGCGATCCAGATTGCGGTAGTAGTTCAGCCCGCCGGTGAAGCCCGTCGCGGTGAAGGTGTCGACGTAGTGGTCCGCCTCGGCCGGTGACAGCCAGCTCGGGACCGCTCCCTCGGCCGGGAGGTCGGCGATGTCGCGGAGATTCACCACACCGTCGAGCAACAGCGTGCGCCGCACATCCGAGGCCAGGACCGCGTCCGCCACGCCAGGCTCCTGGAACCAGACCATGTAGAAGTCGTCGCCGAGCCGGGACCGGAAGATGCGCAGCGGCGGCAGTTTCGACCGCGGGGTGGCCGGAACGCTCAGCCCCGCCACCGCCCGCACCCGCTCGGGGTACATCAGCGCGAACTGCCACACCACCGAGGCGCCCCAGTCGTGCCCGACGAAGACGGCGTCCTGCGCGCCGACGGCGTCCAGCAGCCCCGCCAGATCCGCGCACAGCGTCGGCATGTCGTAGTCCTCGATGCGCTCCGGCCGCGAGCTGCCGCCGTAGCCGCGCATATCCGGGGTGAGCGTGCGATACCCGGCGTCGGCGAGCGCGAAAACCTGATGCCGCCAGGAGAATCCGAGCTCGGGGAAGCCGTGGCAGAAGACCACCGGCGGCCCGGAGCCGTGCTCGACCACCCGGAGTTCGATCCCGTTGGTGGCGACGGTACGGCTGCCCAGCCGCACCCAGTCGTCGACGATGGTCCGGGTCTCCACTGCTTCATCACCTCGCGGAATCGGCGGATTCCGACCCATTCAAGCACGACCCCCGGACATGGTCGGCGTCCGGCGCGCCGGGCTTGGTTGAATTGTCCGTTTAATCCGAATGGTAGCCGAATTGCCTTCGGCGGCTGCCGATCACGCTCGATGGCCGCGGCTAGACTCGGCGCGGTGACTCCGTCCGGACCCAGGTGCGCCCTGCTGCTCGTCGCCCTGATCGGCGCGCTGTCGGCGGCGCCCGGCGCGGCGCACGCGGACAGCGCGGGCGCCGGCGGCGACATCGCCGTCGCACAGACCCTCGGCGATCGGGAGCTCACCGTGACCCTGCGCCGGGTCACCTCCGTGCCCGGCCCGCTGCGGGTCGACATCGTCACCCACGCCGGGGTCGCCGCGGGCCGCCTGCGACTGGCCGTCACCCCCACCGGCGCCGCCACCACCGCGATCTCACCCGCCCCCGGCGTGGCCACCGCGCACACCACGATCGACCTCGGCGGCACCCCGGGCATGGTCTCCGCGACCGTGCCCGTCGACCGGGCCGGTCCCTGGGAACTGGCCGTCGACGACGGCGCCCGTGTCGCCCGCATCCCGTTCCTCGTGCCCGCCCAGGTCACTTCGCCCCCGGAACGGCTGGTGTACTGGGGTTTCCTCGCCGCCGGCGTCCTGCTGCCGGTCACCGTGCTGGTCGCGGTCCGAGCCCGCCGCACGGGATGGGCGCTGCTCCCGGGCGCGGGGACGGTCGCGGGAGTGTCGGTGGCGATCACCGCGGCGGTGCTGTCGGCCACCCTCCCGCTGCCACCCCAGCCCGGTCTGCATCTGGACCCCGGCGTCGACAATGTCACCCACCCCTACGCGTCGGCCCGCCCGCAGATCGCCGACTACTCCCGGCCCCCGGTCCTGCTCACCGTGACCGCCGCCCCCACCGCCGCGGGCACACCCACCGACCTCGGGCTGGCCCTCGTGGACGCCGCCACCGGAACCCCGGTCGACGATCTGGTCGTCCACGACGAGGCCCTGATCCACCTGCTGATCGCAGGTCCGCGCGGCGAGCTGTGGCACCTGCACCCCATCCGCACCGCCCCCGGCCGCTACGAGGTCCCGCTGACCCCGCCCGGCCCCGGCCGCTACGCCGTCTCCGCCGAACTGGAACGCCGCGGCGGCGGCATCCACCTGGTCCGTGCCGCAACAGGTCTGCTGATCCCGTCCGCCACACCCTCGGAACCCGTTGCCCCCGTGCCGATCCTGAGCGGCACCACGCGCGCGGCCACCGCCGGCCCGGCAACCCTGGCCGTCACCGCCGCGACAGCCGGGACCCCGATCACCGTCACCGCCACCTTCGGCGACACCCCGGACCTGCAACCCTGGCTGGGCATGGTCGGCCACATGATCGTCGCGGGCCCGCTACCCGCCGACGCCGATCTCGGCACCGCCGTCCAGCAGGCCCCGATCTGGGGCCACGCCCACTCCATGGGCGGCCCGGTCGCCATGCCCGGCATGAACCACTCGAATCTCGCTGTCCCGCAGGTTGTTCCGGCCCCCACGCCGTCGACGGCAGCTCATCCCGGGGACGAGCCGATGGGGCCGATGCCGGGAATGCTCCCGCCGTCCGGCACATCGACGCCTGGCTCCGGCGGCGATCGGGTCGGCCCGATGCCGGGTGCGACCGGGACGCCCGGTGGATCGACGCCCGGCACCACGGGCGACTCGGCTCCGGGAATGGCGGATATGGGCACCGGGAACGCGATGCTGATGCCTCCGGTGAACGGTGAGAGCGGTCCCGACGAAACCGTGGCGGCCTACGGCCCCGGCGTGCCGTTCACCTTCGTCTTCCCGCTGCCGGGCCGATACCGGGTGTGGATCCAGGTCGAGCGGAACTACGCGGTGCTCACGGTGCCGTTCGTGATCGACGTGGCGGGACCGGGAGGACAGCCGTGACCGGATGGACTCACTGTTGTTCGGCCGGGCGGACCGCCATGATGGAGCCCAGGTATGTCACGGCGAGTGTGCTGCCCCGGCACCGGGTTCCGTCGGATCGGACGCCGCCGGCAATCGGGCGGCAGGAGGCCTGGTATGAGGTTTGACGGGATGCGTTCTCGGGCAGTCGAATTCGGCAGGGATATGTGGACGCGGCGACGGCCCGCGGTGGTCGGCGGGGTGCCGGCGGTCGTGGTCGTGGTGGTCGTGGTGTGGTGGTTGTGGCCGCAGTCGGCGGGACCGCTCGAAATGCACGCGGGTACGCCGGAGCGGATCGTGACCGTCACCGTGGAACGGCCGCGGCTCGGGTCCTCCGATATCGCGATCGCGCTGGCCGATCGGGAGGGAAAAGCGGTGGAGGGGGCCGTGATCCGGATCGACGCGGTGGATCCGCGGATGGGGATGGCCGAGGCGCCGGTGACCGCCGTCGCCGCCGGGAGCGGCCGGTATCTGGCCGCCGCGGTGCCGTTCATGTCGACCGGGCAGTGGGAGTTGCGCATGACCGTCGACGACACCGGGACGCTGGTGCTGCCGGTGTGGATCGGCGGCTGACCGATGCTGTGCTGTAGGGAGTTCCGACCAGGAAGGGGCCTCATCCGATGACCTCCATACCGTTCGACGCGGCCGTCGGCCGGGCGGACCCGGGCAGCCGGGTCGCCGACACCGCGGATATCGCGGCCGGCGCCGGCGCCTGGGCGGTGCTGCTGGGCACCGTCGTCACCGTGGTCGGCATCAGCTGGGACATCCAGTGGCACAACGAGGTCGGGCCGGACACCTTCTTCACGCTGCCGCATCTGTTCCTGTATTCCGGCAGCGCCATCTCCGGTTTCGCCAGTCTGGCGATGGTGGTGCGGGCGACCGCGGCGCAACGGGCGGGACGTCCGGTGCCGTGGGCCGGCGGGGTGCCGGTGCGGGTGTTCGGCAGCACGCTCACCGCGCCGCTGGGGTACATGGTGTCCGGGGCCGGTGCGGCGTTGTTCCTGTTGTACGGGCTGTTCGATCTGCGCTGGCACGCCATCTACGGTTTCGACGCGGTGCTCAACACGCCCTCGCACGTGGCCCTGTTCCTGTCCATCTCCACCACGATGATCGGCAGCCTGATCGTCTTCGCTTCCCACCTCGGAAAACTGTGGGGCCGAATCGGTTTCGTGGTGGCGCTGGTGATTCTGATGGCCTTCGCCCCGGTGTCGGCGGACGCGTTGAACAACCTGTCGCTGCCGATCAACGCCGTGGTGGCGGGGGCGGTGCTGTTCGCCCCGCTGCTGTTGATCGTCGGCGCGGTGGTGCTGGCGCGGCCGTGGGCGGCGATCTGGATCGCGGTGGCGATGGGGGTGCAGCAGGGCGGGCTGTGGTGGTTCTCGCCGTGGGCCGCGCACACCTACGCCGCGGCGATCGGCCTCCCGCTGCGCGACGGATTACCCCCGCGCCCACCGACTTTCCCGGCGATGATGCCGATGTTCCTGATCGTCTCCGCCGTCCTGGCCGAACTGCTGCTGCGTCGTGCCCGCGCTCGCGGCACGGACCTCCGCACACCGCTGCTGCTGTTCGGCCCCATCTCCGGCGTTCTCACCGCCCTGGGCCTGGTACTGCAACGCTCCCTGACCGATTCGCTGGCCCACACCGGCGCCTCGGCGACGGCGATCCTCGCGCTGCTCGGCATCCCGCTGGGCCTGATCGCCGGATTCTTCGGCGGCCGTCTCGCCGCGATGCTGCGCAGCACGGCCCCGACCGGAGAAGGGGCATGATGCGCCCCGTTTCCCGAGGTTTGCGCCGCGCCGCCGTCCTGCTGTCCCTCGCGCTGCTGGCCCTGATCACCGCCGGTCCCGCGAACGCCTACGCCCCGGTCGACATCGTGCACACCGAACGTGTCCAAGCCGGCCCGTATCAACTCACCGTCGGGTTCTCCACCTGGCCGATCCGCGCGATGAAGTCCCTGGACTTCACCTTCATGCCCGACGGCGGCACAGCCGGAAAATCCGGCACCCTCACCATCCAGGGCCCGGCCGTCCGGAAGGGCCGCGCCACAACGACTCTCGTTCGCCACCCCCGAAAGCGAGATGCCTGGGGCCTGGACGTCCGCTCCCTGGACGCCCCCGGCACCTACACCTTCACCTTCGCCCTGGACGGCCCCGAAGGCCACGGCGTCGGCGTCCTCCCCGCCATCCAGGTTCTCGACCAGCCCGGCCCACCCCTGGCCTTCAGCTGGGTACTCGGCACCCTCCCCCTGTGGGGCCTGCTGATCTTCCTGGCCGTCGTCTGGCGCCGCACCCACCCCGGTGCCCGACCCCTGACCGTCTGAGCAACGCGGCCTTCCGCCCACCATGGAAGGCGGCAACTCCGAGCCGTGCTTCGATCCGCTGGAGGTCCATACAGGATTCGATGCGCATCCGGATCCGATCCGGAGTATCAATTCCCTGGACCTCGCGGCATCGGAGCAGATTCTGCTGGGCCTCTTCGATACGGCTTTCGGCGTTACCCTGGACTTCGAGGGTGTCCATGAATTCGTTGGCCGGGAATTTCATGCGCATGAGCGCTTTTCGGCGGGATCCGACGCGGCATTGTGCACCCACCTGGTGCAGGTGCCGCGTAGGGGGGATCGATCGTGAGCAGGTGTTCGGATATCAGCATCTGGTCGGCGGGGTCGTCGAGGTCGATCGCGTTGCCGAGTAACGACTGCGCCATGGTGATGTCACCGCATCAGGCCCGGCGTTCGTCCACATCGGGAGGGCCGGACCGGGATACGACGATCATCGCGAGGTGCTGTCGGCCGTGCGGATGGTGGCGTTCCGGGGGGACCGCTACGCCGGCGATGTCGAGTAATGGAATCGCCGATCGTGTGTTCCGGCGTAGTAGCTCGAGCGGAATTTCGTGTGTCGTGCTCGGCATGCGGGCCACTGTGCCACCGGCATCGCGTCGATGGCAAATTGCGTGCGTGTCGCGGGAAATGCTGCGAAACAGGTGGTTTCGAATATTCGTAACGGGTCCGAGCGGTGATTGCCGAATATGGGTCGACCGATCTCGGACATGCAATTTCCGAGAAATTCGCAATGCCGGATTCGATGTCCGGCTCAGGACACCAGGTCGGGTTCCGGGGTGGAGATCTCGCAGATGCGGCGCAGCAGGATCGGGTTGTCGAGGTGGTCGACGTGGGCCTGGGAGCCGCGGGTGCGGGGGCCGACGGTGAGGACCGTGAGGCCCGCGGCCCGGGCGGCGGTGACGCCGATCGGGCTGTCCTCGATCGCCAGCGCGCGGTGCGGGGCGACGTCGAGGTAGCGGCAGGCGGCCAGGTAGAGGTCGGGGGCGGGTTTGGGGGCGCGGACCTCGTCGGCGGCGACGGTGACGTGGACCAGCTCCAGCAGGCCGCCCTGGGTGAGGCTGGCGTTCAGCAGCGGGCGTGGCGAATTGCTGGCAATGGCGACCGGGAGATCGCTCGCGGCCAGGGTGACGATCTCCACGGCGCCGGGCAGCGGAACGGCGGCGACCGGTACGTGGTCGATCATCGCGGTGAGCAGTTCCCCGGCCAGCCGGTCGGCGTCGGCGCACAACACGGAGGTGAGCAGCACCGCCATCGCCGGGATGGACAGGCCCACCACGCCCTCGTGGATCTCCGCCGAACACAGCCGGCCGCGGCGCTGGAACACCTCGTCGAGCGCGTGCCGGACGCAGGCGTGCGTGTCCATCAGCGTTCCGTCGCAGTCGAATACGATCGCGTCGGGGCGGCCGGGAATCATCGAATCGGCTTGCTCCCGGTAGGTCGGCAGATGCGAGAACCCCATGAGTTCCGTGTCTCCCTTCGTCGGCGGCAGCGCACGGGGATGCTAGCAAACGTCCAGTCAATCGCCGATTCGGCGCGCGGCGTGGCGGAACGGGAGTGCTGCCGCGCGCCGTGCGGTATACCGCAAGTTTCGGGCGGCGCGGCCGGTGACCACACCGGCCAGAAGTTCGGCGGCCCGGCGGAATGTGATGTCCGTCAACACATCTGGTGTGACCGCCCGCGGCGGCCGACACTGTGGGCATGACGGAACTCGACGCCGAGTTGCTCGATCGGTGGCAACTGCTGGCCGGACCCCGTGCCGATGCACTCGGGACGGCGGTGATCCGCTGTTATCGGCAGCCGCACCGCCGCTACCACACCGGGCGCCATCTTCGCTCCATGCTCTGGGTGGTGGACGAATTGGCCGCCGCCGCAGTCGATCTGGAGGCCGTGCGGTACGCGGCTTTCTTCCACGACGCGGTGTACGCGGTGCAGCGCGGGGACAACGAGGAACGCAGTGCGCGACTGGCGGATTCGGCGTTGTCGAGCCTCGGGGTGCGGCCGGACACGGTGGCGGAGGTGGTGCGGCTGATTCGCCTGACCGCGGCGCACACGCCGGCCGGGGAGGACGGGAACGGTGCGGTGCTCTGCGATGCCGACCTGGCCGTGCTCGGTGCCTCGGAGGCCGAATACGCCGCCTATGCCCGTGCCGTGCGCGCCGAGTATCGGCACGTGCCCACCGAGTGGTACCGGCAGGGCCGGGCGGCCGTGTTGCGGCGATTCATCGACCGGCCGGTATTGTTTCGTACCGTCACCGCGCGTGAAAGGTTCGAATCGAGGGCTCGGGATAATCTCGCGCAAGAATTGCGGTCGTTGCAGCCGCTGTCACCGGCCGGGTAACCGGAGCCTTATTTCTCGTCGATCTTGCTGATCACCGAGACGATATCGACCGGGGAGATGCGCAGCGCCGCGCAGAGATCGTGTAGTTGCCGCAGATCCGGTGAGCGCTCGCCGTTTTCGAAGCGCTGGATGGTGGACACCGCGAGTCCGGAGGATGCCGACAGCTGAGCACGACTGAGCCGGCGGCGGGCGCGTGCGGCGCGCAGTTCGTCGGCGACGACCTGGTCGATCTTCGCGTGCACATCGAGTTTTGCCATGCGGCTGATTCTCAATGCCGAACGGGGAAAAGGCAATGGGTCGGCTGGGAATTATTCGGCCACTCGGATATCACGCAATCGGAGTTTTACACGGGCGACCGGGATCTCGTGGATGCAGACATCATGGCATCCGGGTCGGCGGTGTTCCACCGGAGTCGCGGGCCACTCGGCGGTCGGTCGTAACAGCCTGTGCACCAGTATGTTTCGAAGAATACGGAAGTGGACCCCGCGCCCCCGGCCGGGGTGCGGGGTCCGGAATGCGCCGGGAACGCGGCGATGTTGCCGATTCGCGCGCCGATCGCCACCGGCCCATCATCGGACGTGGTATGTGTGACCGCTCCCAACCCATGTAGACGTAACCATAAATCACATATACTGTGCGGGGAGCGCGGCACGGGTGCCGCGGTCACCACCGGAACGAAACGAGTACCTCAATGACGCGGCATGTCGACGTACTGATCATCGGCGCGGGCCTGTCCGGCATCGGCATGGCCTGCCATCTGACTCGCGAGCAGGGCGATCGCAGCTATCTGATCCTGGAGCGCCGCACCGCGATCGGCGGCACCTGGGACCTGTTCCGCTATCCGGGCATTCGCTCGGACTCCGACATGTACACCTTCGGCTACGGCTTCCGGCCCTGGCTGGGCACCAAGGTGCTGGCCGACGGCCCGGCAATCCGGGCGTACATCGAGCAGACCGCCGCCGAGTACGGCGTGACCGACCATATCCGCTTCGGCCGCAAGGTCACCGCCGTGCGCTGGTCCGGTGCGCAGGGCGTCTGGACCGCGGAGGCGCTCGACGAGCAGACCGGGCAGACCGAGACCTACACCGCGAACTTCCTGGTCGGCTGCACCGGCTACTACGACTACGACCAGGGCTACCGGCCGACATTCCCCGGCGAGGAGGACTTCGCGGGCACCATCGTGCATCCGCAGCACTGGCCCGAGGACCTCGACTACCGCGGCAAGCGCGTCGTGGTCATCGGCAGCGGCGCCACCGCGATCACCCTGATTCCGGCGATGTGCTCCGACGCTGCCCACGTCACCATGGTGCAGCGGTCGCCCACCTACATCGCCGCGCTGCCCGCCGACGATCCGGTCGCGGTCGGCCTGAAGCGGGCCAAGGTCCCGGCGGCGCTGGCGTATCGGGCCGGTCGCGCGCGCAACATCGCCTTGCAGCGGGCCAGTTATCAGCTGTCGCGGTCGAATCCGGGGCTGTCGCGGCGGCTGCTGCTGGCCGCGGTGCGGGCGCAGGTCGGATCCGGGATCGATATGCGGCACTTCAGCCCGTCCTACGATCCGTGGGATCAGCGGCTGTGCATCGTGCCCGGCGGCGACCTGTTCAAGGCCCTGCGCAGCGGCCGCGCCTCGATCGTCACCGACCACATCGAGACGTTCACCGAGACCGGCATCCGGCTGCGGTCCGGCGCGGAACTGCCCGCCGACATCGTGGTCAGCGCGACCGGCCTGACCCTCCAGATGCTCGGCGGCGCCGAACTGGAGGTCGACGGGCAGATGCTGGCCACCCGGGATCTGGTCTCCTACAAGGGCGCACTTCTGGGCACGGTGCCCAACGCGATGATCGTGCTCGGCTACACCAACGCCTCCTGGACGCTGAAGGCCGATCTGGCCGCCGAATACTTCTGCCGCCTGCTCGCGCACATGCGCACCCACGGCTACACCCGTTTCGTCGCGGTGCCGGAACCGGAGGACCGCTCCCCGGAGTCGATCATGGGCGGCACCCTGACCTCCGGCTACGTCCAGCGCGGCGACGCGGTCGCACCCCGGCAGGGCGCGCGGGGACCGTGGCGGGTGATCAACAACTATTTCCGGGATCGGGCACTGCTGCGCAGGGGCCCGATCGAGGACGGCATCCTGCGCTTCGGCCGCGACCGCGCCGCCGAACCGGCCGCGGACCGGCCGGCGGCGGTGCCGACCCGCTAACGCGCGAGTTCGGCGCGGGCCGCGACCAGCAGGGCATTGGTCGCGGCCGGCAGCGTCTGCTCCGGATCCGGCGCGAACCGGGGGGAGTGGTTGGCCGGCATCCCCTGCGGCAGCATCTGCTCGACGAGCGCCCCGCCGCCGGATTCCTCGGCGGGCTGGAAGATCGCCACCACGGTGCCGGCCGGCGGTTCGGCCGACAATCGCGCACAGGCCGCGAGCAGGGCGGCGACGTGCATATCGTGCCCGCAGGCGTGCATGACCCCCGGTGTGCGGGAGGCGTAGTCGAGCCCGGTCTCCTCCGCCACCGGCAGCGCGTCCATGTCCGCGCGCAGCCAGATCGCCGGTCCGGGACCGCCGGACAGCACCCCGACCACGCCGGTGCCGCCGACCCCGGCGGTCACCTCCCAGCCGGGCAGGGCCCGCAACTCGTCGGCGACCAGTGCGGCGGTGTCGAATTCGGCGTACGACAGCTCCGGATGCGCGTGCAGGTGGCGGTATACCTGAAACCAGTGCGCGTCGATCTCCGGTGCGGGGGCGGTCATGCGAGGGATTCCTTCGGATCGGAGGTGACGGCGAACCGCCCGGACAGGCGGGCCCGGAACGCATCGGCGGATTGCGGTACGCACGCGGCGACGGCGGCGGCCGGCAGCGGGCCCGCGGCCAGCACCACGAATGCCGTCGCGTACGAGAAGTGATCGGTGACGATGCCGAACAGCAGCGGGGTCACCACCCCGGCGAGCTGACCGCCGAAGATGATCACCGCCATCGCCGCGCCGATCACCGCAGGCGGCAGCGCCCGCAGCGGCACCGCGAAGGCGGGCATGTAGGCCAGCGACGCCACCGCGGCCAGCAGTGCCGCGATCGTGGCGAACACCGGAATCGACCCGACGTGCGGCAGCAGTACCAGCAGCACGACGGTGACGGCCATCGCCGGCGCCACGATCAGCCGCGGCCGGCCACCAGGTCGCGATGGTTTCGCCACAATGGGGCACATGGCGGGGATGACCTCGAAAATGCCGGATATCTTCATTCGTAATCAGGAGACGCCGCAACGGCCTGGCCTGGCTCACCGCCTACGCGCCGGAGTTCGCGACCATCGCCCATGTGCGGGTGGGCTGCCGGCCCGATGCCGCGACCGCGCTCGGCGAATGGCTGTGCGCCTGCCCGTGTGTCGTGACCGTCGAGCGGACCAGCGGCCGCCGGTCCTTCCAATTGCTGGTGGCGGCGGCCGATCCCGCCGCCCTCGACGATTTCGTCACCGCGGCGCTGGCGCAGCGGCCCGGTGTGACCGAGGCGGTGGTGGCCACCAGCCTGCACGTCTTCGTGGAGGGCAGTGGATGGCGGCCGCAGGCGTTGGACGCCGCGCAGCGCGCGGCGCTGACCGCGGACCGGCATCGGCTGCCGCCCCCGTCGCCGCGGCGGCGCACCGGTGACCTGGAATTGATCGTGGCGCTGGGCGGCGACGCGCGCCGCAGCGCCGTGGAACTGGCCGCCGACACCGGCCTCAGCGATGCGACGGTGCTGCGGCGGATCAGCGATATGACCCGCTCCCATCGGCTGGTGTTCCGCTGCGACGTGGCCCGGGAGGCGGCGGGCTGGGCGTTCAGTCTGTGTTTCTGGGCCCGGCTGCCCGCCGACGAACTGACCGAACTGGGCGCGACGCTGGCGGCCTGGCCCGAGATCCGGCTGTGCAGCGCGGTCGCCGACGACGACAGCAATGTCCTGCTGATCGCGTGGCTGCGCACCCAGCAGGACTGTATCGCGCTGGAATCCCGCCTGCGGCAACGCTTCCCGAATCTGCACATCACCGAGCGGCAGCTGAACCTGCGCACTCTCGAGCGGATGGGCCGGTTGCTGGGGTCGCGCGGGCGGGCGATCGGGCTGGTGCCCTTCGGTATCTGGGGGTGAGCCGGCGGCCGATCAGGTGGCGAAGACATCGCCCAGGTTGACCGTGGCCAGCCCCCGGTCGTGGATGATCCCGGCCAGCGAGGGCAGGGCCCGGCCCACCGAACGCTGATTGGCATGGCCGAGCACGATGTTCTGCGGCTGGAAGGCGTGCGAGGCCGCGTTCGTCACCTCGGCCTCGCCGAGGACGCGCCCGTCGCCGATGGTGTCGCTCCACAGGGTGATGGTCTGATAGCCCAGGTCGGCGGCGATCCGGTCGGTGGTGGCGTTGTGGTTGCCGTACGGCGGCCGGAAGAACGGGCGACCGCTGACACCGAAGGTGTTCTGCAGGAACTGCTCGTTGCGGGTGATCTGGTCGACCAGTTGATCGTGGCTGAGCTTGGTGATGTCCGGATGCGACCAGGTGTGGTTGCCGAACAGGATCTGCCCCGAATCCAGCAGCGGCCGTAGCAGTCCCGCGTTCTCGGCCCAGGACGGGTAGACGCCGTTGGGGAAGAAGGTGAGGCGGAAGCCGTTGTCGACGGCCATCCGCGCGTAGGCCGCGACGACCTCGCTGGTGGTGCCGTCGTCCACGGTGAACGCGAGTTGATTGCCGTCGCCGGGCAGGCGGGTCAGCACGCCCTGCGGCGCCGGGAGTTTCGGATCGGCCCAGGGCACGTTGTTGTCGTCGCCCGCGCTCAGGCTGGGAAACGGCGCGGCCGTCGCCACGGCGGCGCCGGTGGCGACGAGGGTGGCACCCAGGGCGGCCCCACGAAAGAGGGTGCGGCGGTTGAGATCTGCGCCGCGAATACCCCGATGTGCGGAGGGTGGGACATCGGAATCGGTGGAACGGACCATGTTTGAACTCTTCCCCGCCCCCACGTCGTTGTGGTCGCGTTCTCGAACACCGCTTTCGATGCCCGATTTTACCAGCCCGTCACATATGTATTCGATACCAGTTGGCGTACAACCGATTACCAATTCCGTTCGGTCAGATCCGAACGGCGCTTTCCGATCGCTCGCCGGACTCGACGACGTCGGCGGGCGCGCGGCGCGGCGTCACCGGCAACGATTCCGCTTCGGCGGGTACCGTACCCACACGCACCAGCGCGTGCGCGAAGGCGCAGTCGAACAACACCTCCGAGCGCACCTCGGCCCGCAGCTCCGGCAGTTCCAGCGGTTCGGTCTGGAGGCAGGTGGACAGGCCCAGGGCGGTGGCGGTCAACAGGACCGCGCTGGCCGCCTCGCCCGCCTTGATCCGGGACAGCCGGTCGTCGGCCGGAGTGCACAACGCCAGCCAGTCGGATTGGTCGGCGGTCTGTGGGTCGGCGAGTTCGGGTGCGGCGAAGGCACGCAGCGCGATGTCGTCGTCGTGCATCGGTGGTGTGTTGGCGGCCGGGACACCGTCGGTGGTGCCGTGCCGCCCGCTCCAGGCCGACAGTTCCCGCTGGTACGCGGCGTCGTGACGATGCCGGTCGGCGGCGGTGTGGCTGACCCGGGCGAGCAACTCGCGCAGATCCGGCGGGACCAGGCGCGCGGCGGCGCCGTAGGGCACCGCCGCCCGCGCCACGGACCGCAGGTGCCGCGCGGGCGCCGGGCGGGGCCCGTAGCGCCGCCGATCGGACCGGCGGTGCGCGATGGCGGCGGCGAGATCCAGCTCGTCCGCCGGTGGTGCGGCCGGGGTGACGGTGAGGTCGGCGAGGTGATCCGGGTCACTCAGGTCGGGGAAGTAGGTGACGGTGGCCGCGAGACCGGCCCGCGCCAGCGCCACCCGCATGTGGTGCAGTGCGGCGCCGCAACTGAGCAGCAACGCCCGCTGGGAGGGATCGGTGGCGGGCAGCTGCCGATCGCGATCGGCCGACAGGCGGATGGTCTCACCGTCCAGCCGCCACCGCCAGGGCTGGGTGTTGTGTATCGACGGTGCCCGGACCGCGGTGGCTACGGCCGTATCGAAGATCGCCGACACCGTTTGCTGCTCGTTCGGCTGCATACCTTCTGCCTCCACGCACTATCCGCAGATGGATTCGTGTGTTTCGCACATCACATTACTGTTCGATAAATCGCGTTGCCGCCGCGTGCTCGATCGCATCGCTGAACGCCGGGGCCGACGGCCGAACCGTAGCTGGGCCGTGACAAGTGCATGCGCACCGACGCCACATAGTTATCGTACCGGCGTCCAGCCGAACAATCGACCGCGCCCCGGAAGATATCGGATATTGCGGACAAAGCGGACGCATTGGGTTGTTCGCTCCGGGTGCGTGAATACGGATCGAGTATTCGGTGCGCGGATCGTCAGTCGGTGGATTCCGGAGTGTCGCGGACCGGCGCGCCGAACACATTCTGCTGGCGGTTGTGATCGCCGATGGCGCCGATGGCGGCGCCGCGGGCATCGATATGGAATCGGCTCGCGCCGGCGGGGCTCGCGTCCGCGACATTCAGCAAATGTTCGGCGGCAGCGACGATCTCGTCGTCGGTGGCCCCGGCCTCGCGCAGCGCGGTGGCCAGCGGCTTCTCCCAATCGGCCGGGGCGGCCTCGTGTTCGGCCAGGATCAGCCCGGCCTTGGGTTTGCCCGAGAACTTCCCGGCGACAAGCGATTTCAACGACTGATAGGCGTCCGCGACGGCCTTGGACGCGGTGTCGCCGACACCCTTCGCCGCACCCGCGGCCAGTGCCGCGACGATGATCGTGACCGGATCCATGTTGCCACCCCGATAATCCGTGCCCAGCCACCGGATGGCTACAGGCGCTCGTACCCTCCGATCATAGGGCGGGCCCGGCTTCCCGTCGGAAACTCGTCGGAATCCCGTCGGCCCACGGCATTCGGCAAGCACATCGGATTTTACATTTCGCTGTCACACTGGCTGCATGTACGACTGCGACGTGCTGGTTCTCGGGTCCGGGCCCGGCGGCCAGAAGGCGGCGATCGCCACCGCGAAACTCGGCAAACGGGCGGCCATGGTGGAGCGGCGGGACATGATCGGCGGTGTGTGCATCAACACCGGCACCATCCCGTCCAAAACCCTTCGCGAGGCCGTCCTCTATCTGACCGGTCTGTCCCAGCGCGAGATGTACGGGCAGAGTTACCGGGTCAAGGAGGACATCACCATCACCGACCTGCTGTCGCGCGCGCAGCATGTCATCGGCCGCGAGGTCGATGTCATCCGCAGTCAGCTCACCCGCAACCGGGTCACGATGCTGCCGGGGATGGGCTCGTTCGTCGACGAGCACACCGTCGAGGTGGTGGACGGCACCGGCCGCGAAACCCGGGTCACCGCGGAGAAGATCGTGATCGCCACGGGCACCCAGCCCGCGCGCCCGGCCACCGTCGAATTCGACGGCCGCACCATCATCGACTCCGACGACATCCTCGCGCTGGATCGGGTGCCGCAGTCGATGATCGTGGTGGGCGCCGGGGTCATCGGCATCGAGTACGCCTCCATGTTCGCCGCGCTGGGCTCCAAGGTGACGGTGGTGGAGGCGCGCGAGCGCATGCTGGACTTCTGCGATATCGAGGTGATCGAGGCGCTGAAGTACCACCTGCGCGATCTGGCGGTCACCTTCCGGTTCCGGGAGACGGTCGCGGCGGTGGAGCGGCACGCCAACGGCGCGATCGCAATCCTGGAGAGCGGCAAGAAGATTCCCGCCGAGGTGGTGATGTATTCGGCCGGCCGGCAGGGCATGACCGAGTCGCTGCGGCTGGAGAACGCGGGACTGGCCGCGGACAAACGGGGCCGGATCACCGTGGACGAGTACTTCCGCACCGAGGTGGCGCACATCTACGCCGTCGGTGACGTGATCGGCTTCCCGGCGCTGGCCGCGACCTCGATGGAGCAGGGCCGGCTGGCCGCGCACCACGCGTGTGGTGAACCGGTGCAGGCGTTGTCGACGCTCCAGCCGATCGGCATCTACACGATCCCGGAGATCAGCTTCATCGGCAAGACCGAGGACGAGCTGACCGCCGCGCGAATTCCGTACGAGGTCGGCATCTCCCGCTATCGCGAGCTGGCTCGCGGTCAGATCATCGGCGACTCCTACGGCGTGCTCAAGCTGCTGGTGTCCAGTGCGGACCGGTCGCTGCTGGGAATCCACGTATTCGGCACCGGGGCAACGGAATTGATCCACATCGGGCAGGCCGTGATGGGCTGCGGCGGCACGGTCGACTATCTGGTGGACGCGGTGTTCAACTATCCGACCCTCGCCGAGTCCTACAAGGTGGCCGCCCTGGACGCGATGAACAAGATCCGGCAGATCGACCACATGGGCTGACCGGCCGCGCCAGGCGGCCGGCGGCGCCGGATCAGATGAGCGCCTTGTGCTTTCGCATCCGGCGTCGCACGTCGGCCATCATCGAATGGGTGCCCATCGTGCGGACGAACCGGGGGATGAACCGGTTCACGAAACCGACGAACAGGAAGAGGTTGTCGAAGCGGCGCTGATCGGCCGCGGACCACCGCACCTGCATCTGCTCGCGGAAGTGCGGCGCCAGATAGCCGACGGTGAGGAACCGCAGCAGGCCGCCGAAGGTGACACGCAGGTACCAGGGGATCATCCGCAGGTGTAGCAGGTCGGCGACGTAGGCGCGGATGGTCTCGTCGGCGGCGATCCGGCCGCACGCCTGGTTCCAGTAGTCGTCGAACTCGGCGCGGGTCTTCGGCCACATGTCCTCGGTGACCTGGAGGGTGGTGCCCAGGGTCGCGGAGGTGGAGTAGAACGACTCCGCCTGCTCCGGGCTCATCCTGCCGTTGAGCAACTGGTAGGAGTCCTCGAAGCCGATGTACAGGCATGCGGCGACCCACAATTGGAGATCGCGGTCGAAGGCGTTGTACCTCACCGGGGCGCCCGGCTCGGAGTGCACCTGGCGGTGCGCCACGTTCACCGCGTCACGGAAGGCGGCCTTCTCCTCCGGGGTGCCGAGGATGGCGACCGCGAGGTAGGAAGCCGTGGTGCGCAACCGTTTCCACGGATGCACCATGAGCGCGCCGGATTCCACCCGGCTCTGCACCACGCCGTAGCCCACGCCGGGCCGCGCCAGTTGCATCGCGACATTGGCTGCGGCGCCGGAGAACTGCCAGAAATCCAGGGCGTCCGCCAGCCGCGGCGGGCGCTTGGCGCCGGTTCGGTGGGTGCCGGGGATCGGGATACGGGTCTGCGCCAGGGTCAGCGCGGGCGCGGTGGTCTCGTTCGCCGCGTGGGCGGGGCGGTGTGCCGTTGTCATGCGGACCTCTCTCCGTCGATGCGTGCCCGGGCGCCTGCGCCTCGGTGTGCCGCGGTCGATGCTATGTTACCCGTCATTCTCAACTCGATGTCCTGAGAAATTTCGGATTCAGCGTAGTCAGTGTGGATCTCACCTATACGATGTGTCCACTCGTTCTCGACAAGTTGACTAGAATTCGTAGTAACATCTGCGGCTGTGACCGCTGGCTGTGACGGCGGGGGCGGGCCGCCGGGAGCAACGCGCGCCGCGCGACGGGGCGCGCGTGCCCGGTGGCGGGCAGGACCTGAAAGGACGTACGTGACGTGATCGAACGCTTGGACCGGATACTCGGCTACGAGATGAAGGTGTCCGAATTCCTCGGCACCCTGCTCATCCTGGCGATTCCCTACGGGCTGGTCGGGGTCGTCTGGACCCTGACCCACACCTCGCACCTGAAGCAGTTGCACGGGGTCGACGTGGTCGTGTCGTTCCTCGGTTCGATCGTGTGCTGGCCGGTGCTCACCTTCTCGAACGTGTGCATGACGTAGATGATGATCCTGGTCCGGCTCATCGACATCCTCGTGACCGGGGTGAAGATTCTCGGTGGGCGTACGAACGTGAACCCGGTCCTCCGCTACGGCCTCTGGCTGGCCGTATTATCCACCGTCGCAGCGGGATTGGTCGTTGCCGGCGGTCTGCTCGTGCTGTTGCAGCACTACCTCGTGGTGAACACGTGACGGGGGAGAGGAGGGCGGCACGGTGACCGCCACCATGGAACGGGCCGAGATCGTCGACGCGGCCCCGGAACCGACCGAACTGGCGAAGATCGCGGCGAGCCTGCGCGGCCTGTGGCGGCGACATCCGCAGCGGTCGCTGGAGACACTCGGGCGTCAGGTGGATCTGGCCCGCGACGCGCTACGGCAGCTGGTCGTCTCCATCGTCCGGGGCCGATTCCCCTACCGGGAGTTCATCAAACAGTGTGCGTTCATGACCAGCGTGTCGGCGGCGCCGACCGTCCTGGTCGCCATTCCGATCGCGGTCGTGGTGTCGATCCAGGTCGGAGCGCTGGTCGACCAGGTCGGCGCCACCACGTTCATCGGCGCGGTGGCCGGGCTCGGCATCCTGCGGCAGGGGGCGCCGCTGGTCACCTCGCTGATGATCGCCGGCGCGGTCGGCTCGGCCATCACCGCCGACCTCGGTTCCCGGACCATCCGGGAGGAGATCGACGCGATGATGGTGATGGGCGTCGATCCGGTGCGACGACTGGTCGCGCCGCGGATGGCGGCGGCGGTGCTGGTGAGCATGCTGCTGTGCGGCTTCATCGTGTTCGTCGGCTTCGCCACCGCCTACCTGTTCAACGTGTACGCGCAGCACGGCACCCCCGGATCCTTCATCAGCTCGTTCGCCTCCTTCGCGGTCGCGAACGACATGGTGGTGGCGCTGGTCAAGGCCGCGATCTTCGGGCTGCTGACCGCGATCATCGCCTGCGACGTCGGCCTGCACGCGCACGGCGGGCCCGGCGGGGTGGCCCAGGCGGTGAACTCGGCGGTGGTCAGTTCCGCGCTGATGCTGTTCGCCACCAATATCGGGCTCACCCAGCTGTACAACACTGTGTCACCGGCGAAGGTGGTCTGAGGTGAGCAGTACGTACACGCCCCCGGCGCTGCGCCCGGTGCGGATGGCCGCGAACGTGGTCGCGGCGCCGGTGCAGGTGAACCGCCGGCTGGGACATCAGGTCATCACCTTCTTCCAGGCGCTGTTCGCGATTCCCTTCGTGCTGAAGCACTATCGCAAAGAAGTGCTGCGGCTTGCCGCGGATGTGACCTGGGGCAACGGATCCCTGGTGGTCGGCGGCGGCACCATCGGAGTCATCGTGGCGCTGTGCGGATTCGGCGGCATCACCGTGGGCATGGAATCGTTCACGGCGCTGAACCTGCTCACCATGAGCCCGCTCACCGGGGCCATCTCCGGCTTCGCCACCACGCGGGAACTCGGGCCGATCGTCGCCACCCTGGCGTTCGCGATCCAGGCCGGCTGCCGGTGCACCGCGCAACTGGGCGCGATGCGCATCGCAGAGGAGATCGACGCGCTGGAATCCATTGCGATTCGGCCGCTTCCGTATCTCGTCAGCACCCGGATGCTCGCGGCCACGCTGACCATCGTGCCGCTCTACAGCGTCGGGCTGGCCGCCGCCTACCTGACCACGAAACTGTCGGTGTTGCTGCTGGGGGGCACCACCGCGGGGACCTACGACCACTATTTCCATCAATTCCTGCTGGGGCCGGACGTGTTCTGGTCGCTGCTGAAAGTCATTGTGTTCGTGATGATCTCGACGTTCATCCAGTGCTACTACGGCTATGTCGCCACCGGCGGGCCGGAGGGCGTCGGGGTGGCGGCCGGGCGCGCGATCAAGATGGTCATCGTCGTCACGGTTTTCATCGATCTGTTCATGACCCTGGCCATCTGGGGTATCGACCCCGGTTTCCGGATCTCGGGATAGGGGCCCGTGATGATTCTCGATCCCAGTGGCCGGGGCCCCACGGCCCGGCAGCTCACCCTGGCCGGACTCGGCATGATCACCGCGGTCGCGCTCGTGCTGTATCTGCTCGGCCTGCGTTACACCGGCCGCTTCGAGGCGCAGACCACGGTGACGGCGGTGCTCACCAGCACCGGTGACGGCCTGCCCGCCCGCGCCGACGTGAAGTTCCGCGGCATGGTCGTCGGCCGCGTCGAGGACGTCGCGGTGACCGCCCGCGGTGCGCGGCAGCAGGCCGTGCTGGCACTGCAACCCATACTGGCGCAGTCGATTCCGGCGAACGTCGCGGCACGGGTGGTGCCCGCCAACATCTTCGGCGTGACGGCGATCGAACTGGTCGACACCGCACCCACCGCGGCGACGCTGCGTGCGGGTGCGACGATTCCGGAGGACACCAGTGCCGCGACCGTGCAACTACAGACCGCGCTGGACGTGCTGCGCACCGTGCTGAACAACATCCAGCCCGAGAAGCTGGGCCGGGTGCTGTCCACCCTGGCCGCCGCACTGGATCCCGCGGCCCGGGTGCCCGGATCCACCGTGGAGCGGCTGGACCGGTGGATCACCGAGGTCCGCGAGACCGACGGGATCGGGGATCTGCTCGGCAATCTGGGCCGCGCGGCGTCCGCGCTGAGCGTCTCCGCGCCGGATCTGGTGGGGATGCTGTCGAAGTCGGTGACCACCGCGCGCACCCTCACCGAACAGCGCACGGCGCTGGTGCAACTGCTGACCACCGGCGGGCACGCCGTCGACACCGTGAACGGGTTGTTCGCCGCCAATCCCGATTCCGGGAAGTTCCTGGTCTCGGGCCTGAACGGGTTGTTCGCCAGTCTGGCGCAGGATCCGCAGGCCATTCCGTACGCGATCGCCACCCTCAACACGGCGTTGCAGCGGTTGCAGACCGCCTTCACCTTCGGCCCGAAGAAACAGATGGTGTGGAAGATGGACGTGTCGTTCACCCCGTTCCAGCAGTACACGGCGAAGGACTGCCCGCACTACGGCGCCATGGCCGGACCGCGCTGCGGCGGCCCGACCGTGCCGGAAACCGCTCCGCCGCAGGACTATCCGCCACAGCTGGTGCCGGGCCGGGTGGCCGCGGCCGGTCCGCCGCCGGTGGCTCCCGCCGTGCCGTCGATGCCCGCCGCGCCGAGTCCGTTCGCGATTCCCGGTTTCCCGATGCTGCCGTCGATTCCGGGGCTCACCGCACCGGTGCCACCGGCCGGTGCCGCGCCGGCCGCGAACCCACCGGGGTTGCCGGGCGGTCCCGCTGCGGCGCCGGACGGCGCGGCGGCGCCGCAGCCGAGTCCCGGTGGGCCGGTGTCGCCTGATTCCCCTGCGCCGCCAGGGAACTCGTATCCATCGACGGCACCTGACGGTCCGGCGGCGGGGACGTCCGGGGCCGGAGCCGCGGTGGATCCGGCCGTCGCGAGCGTGCAGCCCGCCGGGTTGCGGGGCGCGGATGCGGTCGCCGCGCTGGTCGGCGGTGCGCCGAACATGGCGCAGGTGCTGTTGCTGTCGTCGGTGCTCGCCGGTGGGTATCTGGTGCCGGCGGGCGGGGCGGGGGCATCGTGAAATCCGGAAAGCCGCTGGCGGGCTTCGGGATTTTCGCCGTGATCGCCGTGGTGCTCTCGTACACCATCTGGTCCACCCTGGAACGGTCGGTTCCCGGTCGCACGCACAGCTATTCGGCGGTGTTCTCCGATGTGCTGGGGCTGCGCGTCGGTGACGACATCCGGATGGCCGGGGTGCGGGTGGGCCGGGTCGACACCATCGCCTTCACCGACGGATACCGCGCGCAGGTGGGGTTCCGGGTCGAGAGCGATCAGCACCCGACCACCACCACGAAGGCGCTGGTGCGCTACCAGAACCTGATCGGGCAGCGTTACGTCGCGCTGATGCCCGGCAGTGATCCCGGGCAGCCGCTACCGCCGGGCGGGCGGATCCCGATCGAGCGGACCGAGCCGTCCTTCGACGTCTCCTCGCTGCTGTCCGGTTTCGAGCCGTTGTTCGATGTGCTGCAACCGGATCAGGTGAATTCCCTGTCGGAGACCCTGATCCAGGCATTGCAGGGCAACGGGGTGTCGCTGAGCGCACTGGTCACCCAGGCCGCGCAGCTGGCCACCACCTTCGGGCAGCGTGATCAGATCCTGGGCGAGGTGATCTCCAATCTCAGTAGTGTGATCGCGGGCCTGTCGCATCGCAGCAACGACCTGGAGACGCTGATCACCCAGGCGCGCGCACTGGTGGAGGCGCTCTATTCCCAGGGCACGGCGCTGAAATCGTCGGTGGAACACGTTGCGACAGCGACGGATTCGCTGTCGAACCTGATCGCCCAGGTGCAGCCGGGGCTGGTCGACGCCCAGCACGACGCCACCGCCGGTGTGGCTCTGCTGCTGCTCAACGGCGCCTCGCTGGACCAGGCGGCGGTGGAATTCCCCGGGATCTTCGACGCCGTCGCGCGATTCAGCAGCTACGGCACCTACGGCAACGCGTACATATGCAGTCTCGACGTGTCGCTGTGGGGCGTGCTCTTCCCACCCGGCCTGTTCAACCAGGTCGGCGGCCGATCGCATTCGGAGGTGTGCCGATGACGTCACGACCACGCCGGCCCCGGATCCGCTATCCGGGTTTCCTCGCCAATCGGTATCTGCGGCTGGGCTTGTCAGCCGCCGCGCTGGTGCTGCTGGTGCTGATCGGCTCGACCGTCGTGAAGCAGGCCCGGCTGGGGGACCGGACCGTCGCCGCCGAATTCGAGCAGGCCGCCGGGCTGCGGCCGGGCGCCACCGTCGACGTGTCGGGTATCGAGGTGGGGCAGGTGTCCAGCGTCGCGCTCGACAACGGCAAGGTGCTCGTCGGCATGAAGGTGCACCGCGACATCCGGCTCGGCGACGATGCGCGAGCGGCCATCAAACTGTCCACGATTCTCGGCCGGCTGCACGTGGATCTGACCCCGGGCAGCGGACCGGCGCTGCCGGGCAACCGGATTCGGCTCGACCACACCTCGGTGCCGTACAACCTGAGCAAGGTCGTCCAGGATCCGCAGTACAAATCGTCGTTCGAGCGCATCGAGCGACTGGATCCGCAGAAGCTGCGGCAGGCCCTGGATCTGATGGACCGGCAGATGGGCGACTCGCCGCAGCTGGCCGTGCAGGCGCTCGACAGCGTGGGCGCACTGGCGAAGGTGATCAACGACCGCCGCGACGAGGTGGACACCCTGCTGAAGGGGATGGACACCGTCTCGGAGCTGGTCGCCGACAACCAGAACAGTGTGCTGTTGCTGCTGACCCGCGGCGAGGCGATCGGCCAGGCGGTCCAGCAGCGTCAGACGCTGCTGAAACAACTGCTGGACAACATCGCGTCGCTGTCGAAACTGTTGCAGCAGATGGGTGTCGAGAACGGCAACCGGCTCGCGCCGCTGATCGGCGACCTGAACACCATGTCCGAGGGCCTGCGGAAGAACAAGGACAACCTGGACCGGCTCTACCAGGTGATGCCGGTCGCGCTGCGTCAGTTCGACAACGTGCTCGGCGACGGGCCGTACGGAAATGTGTACGCGCCGTGGATATTCCCGGACAACTGGCTGTGCTTCGCGCAGGCCGTCGCCGGGTGCGGGTGAGACGGGGATGACCATGACCAGATTCGGGAACCGGGTGAAGACGGCCGTGCTGTGCGCCGTCGCCACGCTCACCTCGGCGTGCGGGCTGCTGCCGGGGACCCTCACCGCGATACCCGGCCAGTACCTCGGCAACCGGATGACCGTCACCGCCGACTTCGAGAACGTCGCGGGCCTGTACGCGGGCAACGACGTCGCGGTGCTGGGGGTTCCGGTCGGCACGGTGGCCTCGGTGACACCGAAGGGCAGCTATGTGCAGGTGGTGATGTCGCTGGATCGCACCGTGAAGATCCCCGCGGACGCGATGGCGGCGCTGGTGAATCCGCAGCTGATCACCAACCGGCACGTGGAACTGGCCCCGGCCTACACCGGCACCGGGCCCGTCCTCGCCGACGGGGCCTATATTCCGTTGCAGCACACCAGGGTTCCGGTCGAGCTGGATCGCATCCTGGAGAACTTCGCGCAACTCGGCGACGCGCTGAAGGGTGACGACCAGACCGGCCCGATGGCCAGCCGGGTGCTGTTCCCGCTGCTGAACGGCAACGGTGACCGGCTGCGCGCGACCCTCGACGCGCTGTCCTCGGCGTTCGAGGTCACCTTCGCCAACAAGGACCAGATCTCCGACACCATCATCAAATTGAACGACATCACCGGCGTCATCGCGTCCAACGACCAGACCGTGCGCGACTTCAGCGGGCGGCTGACCGAACTGGTGGACCTGATGGGCCGGCAGGCGCCCGGTATCCAGGCGGTGCTGACCCAGCTCGACGACTTCGTCACCGACACCGCGAGTCTGGTGGGGCAGAACCGGGAACAGCTCGCCGGTGCGCTGAACCGCTTCCTGGCCATCACCGGGCAGATGCGCGCGAACGCACGCGGCCTCACCGAGATCGTGGACCTGTTCCCGCTGACGTTCCAGAACCTGTCCAACGCGACCAGCCGCGAGGATCAGGCGCTGCGGCTGCACGCCCTGCTGGACAAGTCCGTCCTCGACAGCGAGGCGCTGTCGACGTTCTGCGAACGGATCCAGCTGCGCCTGGACGGCTGCCGGACCGGCAAGATCCAGGACTTCGGCCCCGACTTCGGGCTCACCGCCGCACTATTGGGGATTGCGAACGCGAAATGAGACTGCGTACCACCACGTTCAGCCTCGTCGCCGCGGCAGCGCTGCTCGGCGCGAGCGGCTGTGCGATGACGGTGAATTCCGTGCCTATGCCCAAACCGGGTCTGGGCCGGCCCGGCTACACCCTCCACGCCGCCTTCGGCGACGCGCTGAATCTGCCCGACCACGCGCACGTGAAGATCGGCGGCACCGATATCGGCATCGTCACCGGCATCCACACCACGAATTTCCTCGCCGACGTGCAGATGCTGATCCGCGACGACATCCGGCTGCCGAAGGGCACCACCGTCGAACTGCGGCAGGCGACTCCGCTGGGCGACATTTTCGTGGCGATGACCCTGCCCGCGGCGGCGGTCGCGGTGGAGCCGATGCGCGATGGCGACACCATCGGCACCGACCACACCGCCGCGGGCGCGTCGGTGGAACAGCTGATGATGTCGGTGTCGTTGCTGCTCAACGGCGGTGGCATCAATCAGGCCGCGCGGATCACCACCGAGATGAACTCGATGTTCGCCGGGCGCGCACCGGAACTGGCCCATCTGCTGACCGAGATGACCGGCGCCATCACGGCTTTGAACCAGCGCACCGGCGACCTCGACGCGGTGCTGAACGGCCTGAACACGCTGTCCGGTGATCTGGCCCAGCGCAAGAGTGAACTGGGCGCCGCCGCCGACACCTTCCCGGCCCTGATCGGCCTGCTCACCGAGAACAACCAGCAGATGGTGCAACTGCTCACCAAGGTGGCCACCACCACCGACGCGCTCGGTGATTTCGCCACCACCACCGGCGGCGATTTCGTGGGCCTGTTCCACAGCATCCAGGTGCTGATGTCGGCCTTCGCGCAGAGCGACCAGCTCACCGGCGCCCTCGACGGTCTGCACGCGCTGTACCCGTCGATGATGGCGAGCCTGCGCGGCCCGGCCCTGGCGGTCGCGGCGACGGTGTCGTACCTGAGCATCGGGGCCCTCACCGATCCCTCGGGCAGCCGCCCGCCGGAGATCGGGGACGTGGGGCAGTTCGCCGGCAGCCTGGCGCAGGTTTTCGAGAAGGTGTTCGGCCGCCTGAACAGTCCACCGCGGCCACCCGGTGACGCACCCGGACCCGGTGCGCCGCAACCGCAATCGCCGTCGGGAGGAGACCGGTGAGCCCGCCGCTGTGGCTCTGGGTGGTGCGGCATCGCATCGCCGTGGCCAACCTCGCCCTGATCGCGGTGCTGCTGGTCGGGTGCGGCTACATCGGCGGATCCGTGCTGCGCTTCGATCCGCTGCCGCACACCTACAGTGTCACCGTCGAACTCGCGACCTCCGGGGGGCTGCGGTCCGGCAGCGACGTCACCTTCCGGGGCAGCCGGGTCGGAACCGTCACGGCGGTAAAGATTTCCGGTGACGGGGTCGCCGCCGTCGCCCGGATCGAGGATGCCGCGCGAATTCCCGTGGGCGGCACGGTGGCCGTGGGCCGGCTGTCCGCGGCCGGCGAACAGTACCTGGACTTCCGGCCCGATTCCGACACCGGGCCGTATCTGCGCGACGGTGCGCTGGTGGACCGTTCGAGCACGCGGGTACCGGTGCCGATCCAGTCGGTGTTCACCAACCTCAGCGAATTCATCGGCGGGCTCAATCCGGACCGGCTCGACACCATCATCGACGAACTCGACAAGGCCCTGGCCGGCGGCCCGGACAAGTTGCGCGACATGATCTCCGGGATCAGCCACGCCATGAACGGGCTGAACGACCTGCTGCCGCAGACGCGGCAACTGCTGGAGAACCTGGAGATCATCGCCGACACCACGCAGCACGCGCAGCCCGATCTGAGCACGCTGACCCAGGCGGGCGGCGTGCTGTTCGACCAGTTCGCCTCCGCCGACCAGGAATTGCGCAAGTTCCTGCAACAGGGCCCCGGCCGGCTGGCCACCCTCGACGGGTTCATCGCCGAGACCCAGGACCCGATCACGAATCTGGTGACGAATTTCGTCGCCGTCACCAAGGCGGCGAAACTGCGCACCCCGGCGATCGAGGCCCTGTTCCCGTCGCTGCGGGTCGGCGCCGAGGCGCTGGGTATTCCGGCGCATGACGGCATGTATCACACCCTCGTCGACCCCTGGCCCCGACCGACCTGTGACTACGACACCATCCCGGTGGTCGCCACCCAGGTCCAGGCCGACACCCGGGTCCGTCTCTACAACTACTGCGTCACCAGCGATCCGGCGTTGCAGATTCGCGGGTCCGCCAACGCACCCCGGCCGGACGTCCCCGACAACGGGGCCACCGCACCGCCGGGTGTCACCGGCAACGAACTGTCCCAGCCCGTTCCCGCCCGATAGGAGAAACATCATGAGCGACAAGGACGTCGCGCCGACGCCCGGCGAACCCGGCGCGGAATCGGCAGCGGCCGCGGCCCGGTCCGCCGACGGCACGGTCCAACCGGTCGACGTGACGGCGAAGTCCGCCGTCACCGATATCGCCGCCGTCGCAGCGGAACCGGTACGAGTCGCGGCCGAAACGCCCGCCGCCGTTGCCGAGACCACCGGGCCCCCTGCTGCCGCTGCCGAGACGCCTGCTGCCGCGGGGACACCCGCCACCTCTGCCACCACGGCGGAGACGGCAGCCGCTACCACCAGGACGCTCGACACCGTTGCTGAGGCGAGTGCCTCCCGGCCCGGCGACGACACGAAAGACGATGCCGCCGAAAAGAAGTCGCGCACGCCGCGCATCACCGTGCCCGCGCCGGGCCGGGCGGCGCGGCTGGCAGGCCGGGCTGTGGTGCTGCTGGCGCTGGTGGCGGCGATCGCGGCGGCCGGTTTCTTCTACCATCGCGACCACGAGCAGCGGCAGCTGGCGGATGCCGAGCAGCAGGCGCGGACCGCCGCCTGCAAATATGCGCCCGTGCTGGCGAACTACGACGCCAAGAATCTGGACGCCTACTTCGCCGCCGTCCTCGACGGCGCGACCGGCGACTGGCACAAGCAGTTCGATTCCACCAGCAAGGATCTGCGCGATGTGCTGACCCAGGGCCAGGTGGTGTCGAAGGCCACCGACGTGCAGTGCGCGATCCGCAGCAACGACCGGGATTCGGCCGAGGCCATCGTGGTGATCGGCCAGACCATCACCAGCCTCGGCACCCAGGGCAAGCCCGCGCCCGGTCAGCTGTCGATGGTGATGCGGCTGCAACGGTCCGGCGACCACTGGCTGGTCGACAAGGTGAATTCGCCGCTGGCACCACCGCCGCAAAGCTGAACCCGCGGCGATCCTCAGGCGCCGGAGGGCTGTTCGATCCGGCTGAGCGTGTCGTAGATCTCGCTCTCCTCGGCGAGCAGGCCGATATCGCCGCGCTGCCGCGGCCGAGGCTCGTCGATCACGAATTCGCGGGCGATCCGGCCGGGCCGCGGTGACAGCAGGATCACCCGGTCGGCGAGGTAGACGGCCTCGCCGACGTCGTGGGTCACGAACACCACCGTCCGGCGCCGGGATTCCCACAGCGCCAGCAGATCCCGCTGCAACTGGATGCGGGTGAGGTGGTCGACCGCGCCGAACGGCTCGTCCATCAGCAGCACGTCCGGTTCGGCGGCCAGGGTCCGAGCGATACCCGCCCGCTGCCGCATACCGCCGGACAGCTGATGCGGATACTTCTTCTCGAAACCGGAAAGCCCCACCTGGGCAAGGTATTTCGCCGCAGCCTCGCGCCGCTGTGCCTTGCCCGCGCCACGGAACTCCAGGCCGATCTCGACATTGCGCGCCACCGTGCGCCAGGGATACAGCGAGGCATCCTGGAACACCACCCCGATGCGCGGATCGGTACCGCGTACCGGTTCACCGGCGAGCAGCACCTCGCCCTCGGTCGGCTCCTGCAATCCGGCCAGGATCTCGAGCAGGGTGCTCTTGCCGCACCCGCTCGGCCCGAGGAAGACGACGAATTCGCCTTCCTCGATGGTCAGATCGATGCCGTCGAGCGCCCGCACCGGCGGATCGGTGGGAAACAGTTTGCCCAGCCCCCGCACGTCGAATGTTGCCACGGGTGTGTCACCTCACTGGATTCGTGCCGCCGCCGGTGTCCCGGCGGTCAGTTGGCGGGTTTCGGGTAGGAGAAGGGCTTCACGAATTCCTGCGGGATGAAACGCGTGTCGATGTACTTGCCGGCGTCGTACCGCGAACTCTGGAAACCCACCGAGATCTCGGTGTCCTGGGTGTCCTGGATGGCCTTGGGGTCGATGGCCGGGTTGTCGTCCCAGATGTCGTCCTCCTGCTTCAGCGCCAATTCCACCGCCTGCGGATCGATGGTGGGCAGCTTGGACTTCAGCCACGGCAGGTATTCGTCGTAGTGCTCCTTGGCATAGGTGTATGCCGTGAAGTACGCGCGCAGCCCGTTCTTCAGCAGATCGGGGTGGTTTTTGATCACGTCGTCACCCGCGATCAGCACGCCGGTGTGATAGGTCGGCAGGTAGTCCCAGCCCCGGGCCAGCGTCGTGGATCTGCCCTGCAACTGACCCAGCGCCGGGAACGGCTGGTGAATGATCGTCGCGTCGACCTGGCCGGTGGTGAGCGCGCCGTACGCCTGCTGGTTGACCCCGTCCGCGACGAATTTCACGTCCTTGTTCGGATCGAGTCCGTCGGCCGCGAGAATCTTGCGGACATAGGTCTCCATACCGCTGCCCGCGACCGCGATACCGACGGTCTTACCCTTCAGGTCGGCGACCGAATTGATGCCGGGCCGGGCGATCAGGAAGAACGGCC
The DNA here is from genome assembly GCF_020176955.2 of Nocardia sp. alder85J. Taxonomy (GTDB): domain Bacteria; phylum Actinomycetota; class Actinomycetes; order Mycobacteriales; family Mycobacteriaceae; genus Nocardia. The sequence continues at coordinate 10,224 of NZ_JAIUCZ020000014.1, read as the reverse complement.
CCTTGCTCCGGAAAGCGGAGCTCACGATCTTGATCGGGGCACCCTTCGCGGCCGCGCGCAGATAGGTGCTGGTCGGCCCGAACGCGAAGGTCAGCTCGCCGGTGGCCACACCGGTCACCGCGTCCTGGACCTGGGTGAACTTCACGTCCAGGCCCTCCTTCGCGAAAATACCCTTCTCCACGCCGAATCGGAGCGGCAGCTGGGTGTATTCGGTGCTGTCCTGGAGGGTCAGCGTGGCGTGCCCCGCGTCCCCGGCCGCACTGTTGCCGGACAGTGAATCGACCGTCCCGGAGCAGCCGCTCACGACCAGCGCCAGCGCCGCGACGCCGATCAGTGCGGCCAGGGATTTCCTCTTCAACACGATATTTCCTTCGATACTGGGACGGTCCGGCGCGGAAAGCGGCCGGATCAGGCGTATTTCCAGCGGAGAAGGACCTTCTTCTCCAGCAGGTCGACGGCGGCTATGACGAGCACGGAGAACACCGTGATCGAGAGCACGAGGGCGAACAGTGTGGCGGTGTCGTAGACGCCGATCGCCCGGTTGAGCATGTTTCCCAGGCCGGCCTTCGACGCGATGATCTCGCCGAACAGCGCCGCCACCAGTGCGGTGCCGGTTTCCACCCGCAGCGCGGCGACGATACTGGGCGCCGCCGACGGCAGGATCACCTTGAACACGATCTGCCACCGGGAGGCGCCGTGCGCGCGGGCGACCTTCAGATGGTTCTCCTGCACCTGCCGGATTCCGGCGATGGTGTTGAACACGAACAGGAAATAGCCGAACAGCAGCACGATCACGATCTTGTGGTCCACCCCGACGCCCAGATACAACGTCAGCAGCGGGATGATCGTCACCTTCGGCACCGCCATCGCCGCGGCGATGAACGGATTGAAAAAGCGTTCGCCGGTGCGCGACAGGCCCATCCAGATTCCGGTGGTCACGCCGAGCGCGAAGGCCAGCACGGTGCCGACCGCCGCTTCGTAGAGCGTGATCAGCAGATTGCCGAACAGATGCTCCTGGGTGATCAGATGCGGGAACACGTGCAGGATCTGCGTGGGGGAGGCGAGGTAGATGGCGCCGACGCGGCCCGAATCGACCAGCCATTGCAGCAGTCCCAGCACCGCGGCCACGACGAGCAGTTGCCCGGCCAGGATCGCGAGATTGCGCCGCGACAGCGCGGTGCGCAACCGCCCCCGGCGGGCCGCGGCCGGGCGCGGCGGGGTCACCATCGGTGCGGTCCGGATCTCGGCATGATCGACGGTCATGGTCACACGCCCGCCTGTGCCGAGTCCGGCGCGGCCGCAACGGCTTCCGCCCGCTGCCGGGCGCTGGTGCGGTGGCGCCGCGCGGCCGGTCGCGCCAGCCCGAGCTGATCGCGGAAGGTGGTCCCGGCGTACTCGGTGCGGAACAGCTTGCGGCGCTGCAACTCCGGCACCACCAGCTCGGTGAACGCCTGCACCGAGCCCGGTACGAAGTCGGGGAAGATGTTGAAGCCGTCGGCGGCCCGCTGTTCGAACCAGTACTGGATGTGGTCGGCCACCTCGACGGCGTCGCCGACCACCGTGCGGGAGCCGACGGTGATGCCGTTGATCAAATCGAAGAAGGTGATCGGCCGGGACCCCGCTACGGTGCGGCGGGTCGTCTCGGTGATGCCCTCGAACACCTTCCGGCCCTCGGGTCCGGACCGGTCGAAGATCTCGCGGGGCACCGCGCCGTGATGTTCGTACCCGGTCACGTCGACGCCGAGCACCTGCGACACCGAGGCCAGATTGCGCTTGAGCCCCTGGCCGAGGCCGCCGAAGCGCACCGAATCCGCCACCACGCCTTCGGGATCCAGCGGCAGCAGCGCGTTGAGCCGGTCGTAGGTCGCCACCGCCTCGTCGGTGGTGGCGGCCACCACCACGCTCAGGCCCGGCAGGATCGCGATGTCGTGCTCGCTGCGCCCGTACCGTACCGCCCGCGCCTTCACATCCGCGTAATACGCTTGCGCCGCCGCGAGATTCGGCTGTCCGGCGAAGATCACGTCGGCCTCGCGGGCGCCGAGCTCGCGGGAGCGGTCGGAGGTGCCCGCGTGCAGCAGCACCACCTGCCCCTGCGGCGGCCGGGCCACGTTCAGCGGCCCCCGCACCGAGAAGTTCGGGCCCACATGGTCGATCGTGTGCAGCTTCGATTCGTCGAGGAACCGGCCGGTGCTCTTGTCCCGTGGGAAGGCGTCGTCCTCGGTGCTGTCCCAGAGCTCGCGCACGACGTCGACGAATTCGTCGGCCCAGTCGTAGCGTTGCTCGGTGTCCCAGTGCGCGTCCCGGCTGAAGTTGTGGGCGGCGGCGCCGTCCGCGCCGGTCACCAGATTCCACGCCGCGCGGCCGCCACTGAGGTGATCCAGCGATGCCAGCAGCCGCGCCACCGTGAACGGGTCGTAGTAGGTCGGATTCGCGGTCACCGCGATGCCGATGTGCGAGGTGACCGCCGCGAGCGCCCCGGCCACCGTGAACGGCTCCAGTCGCGACATCTGGGCCGGATTCGTCTTGGCCAGGGCCGGATCGGTGGCCAAACGGTCACCGAGGAACAGGAAGTCGAACTTGGCCCGCTCGACCAGCCGGGTGACCTCCTGGATGAATCCGATGTCGAAGGCGCCGTCGGCCTTCGCGCCCGGGTATCGCCAGCCCGCGGTGTGGGTTCCGGTGGCCCAGAACATGAGTCCCAGGTGCAGTCGGCGCTGTGGTTCGGACATCGTCTATCGCCCTCCGGACGTGGTGTCGGCGTGTGCCCAGTGGTTGGCTGGGCGTGCGAGGCCCAGGTGTTCGCGCAGTGTGCGGCCGGTGTAGTCGTGCCGGAACAGGCCGCGGCGCTGCAACTCCGGAATCACCAGCTCGACGAAGATCTCCAATTGCTCGGTGAGATAAGCGGATTGGATGTTGAAGCCGTCGGAGGCACCGGCGTCGAACCAGGCCTGGATGTAGTCGGCGACATCGGTGGGGTCGCCGACGACGATGTGCCCGCCGACGACGTGGGTGTACAGCAGATCCAGCACGGTCACCGGCGGTGCGCCGCCGACGGATCGGCCGGTGCGGGCCTCGGCGGCGGCCAGCAGCGCGCGCCCGGCCGGATTCAGCGCCGCCGCCGTCGCGGCATCGAGCGGATCGCCCGGCCGCGTCCCGGTGAGATCCACGCCCACCCGCTGCGACAGCGCGCCCAGATTGCGCAGCCCCCGGCCCTGCGCCTCCCGTGGCGGCGGTGGCGTATCGAGGGACCAGGCGGCGGGATCCTGTCCGCCGTAACGGATGTCGTCGTCGAGCGCGATCAGCGCGTTGAGCCGGTCGTACAGCTCCCGCGCCTGCGCCCGGGTGCGCGCCACGATCGGGGTGAGGCCGGGCAGCACCGCGATCTCGGCGGGATCGCGCCCGAATGCGGCCGTGCGACGGCGGATGTCGTCGGAGTACTGCTTGCCCTGCTCGATCGTCGCGGCCGCGGCGAACAGCACGTCGGCGTCGCGCGCGCCCAGATCGCGGGAACGGTCGGAGGTTCCGGCGTGCAGGATCACCGGATGCCCCTGCGGCGGCCGGGCGACGTTCAGCGGCCCGCGCACCCGGAAGGTGCGGCCCTCGTGGCCGACGGTGTGAATCTTGGTGGCGTCGACGAACTCTCCGGTCTCGGGGTTGCGGAGGAACGCGTCGTCCTCCCAGCTGTCCCACAACCGGCGGACCAGGTCCACGAATTCGTCGGCCCGGTCGTAACGCGCGGTGGCGTCGCCGTGCTCGGTGCGGGTGTAGTTGTCCGCGGCCCGGCCGTCGGCGCCGGTGACGATGTTCCAGGACGCCCGCCCGGCCGAGATGTGATCCAGCGACGCGGTCAGCCGGGCCAGGTTGAACGGCTCGTAATAGGTCGGATTGGCGGTCACCACGATGCCGATCCGGCTGGTCAGCGTCGCGAGGTACCCGGCCGCGGTGAACGGTTCGATCCGCGACAGCACCGAGGTGTTGGTGTATTGATATTCCGGTCCGGTCGCGAGCCGGTCGCCGAAGAAGAAGAAATCGAATTTCCCGCGCTCGGCGAGCTGGGCCAGTTCGGCGACGTAGCGGCCGTCGAAACCGCGGTCGTGCACGGCCTCGGGCAGCCGCCAGCCCGCCGGATGGGTGCCGTTCGACCAATACATGTAGCCCAGATGCAGGCTGCGATTCCGGCCGGAATCCGTCGTCATGTGTCCACCTCGCTGGAGAGAAGAATGCCGCTGTCGGGCCGGTCAGGCCGTGACCTGGCCGGGCGCACCGCTGAGATCGCCGCCGAACAGCGCCGACAGCTCGGCGAATTCCGCCGTCGTGGGCCGCCACCGCGCCGCGGCGAGATTGTCGGGACCGGTGACGCCCGCGATCACGCTCGACACGGATTCGTGGGCGAGCAGCCATCCGAAGGCCAGCGCGGCCGGGGTGACCGCGCGTTCCCGGGCAAATTCGGCGTACCGGTCCAGCGCCTCCCACGGGGCCGCGGTCAGCAGATGTTTCTTCAGGTTGGTGATCTTCGCTCCGGCCGGTGCCACGCCGCGGCGGTATTTCCCGGTCAGCAATCCGTTCTGCAACGGGAAGTACGGGAAGAAGCCCAGCCCGTAGGCGGTCAGTGCGGGCAGCAATTCCCGGGCGGGCTCCCGCCACAGCAGGTTGTACTCGTTGGTCGCCGAGACGAAACGGGTCAGCCCGTGCAGGCGGGCGACGTATTCGGCGTCGGCGACCTGCCAGCCGGCGAAATTGGAACTGCCGATATAGCGGATCTTGCCCTCGCACACCAGATCGTCGAGCACCGACAGCGTCTCCTCGATCGGGGTCACCGGATCGGGAGTGTGGATCTGGTACAGATCGATCCAATCGGTGCCGAGGCGGCGCAGCGAGGACTCCACGGCCAGCCGCACGTAGCGGCGCGATCCGCGCACACCCCAGTCGGGGCCGTTGAGCCCGTTGAGCCCGATCCCGAACTTCGACCCGATCACGACGCGATCCCGGTTGGCTCCCAGCGCTTTTCCGAGCATGGTCTCGCTCTGGCCGGGGTGCTCGCCGTAGACGTCGGCCACGTCGAAGTAGGTGATCCCGAGATCCAGCGCCCGCCCGACGATGCGGTCCACCGCCGCCTGGGTGTCGGCGACCATGCCGACGCGACCGAAGGTGCTGGCGCCGATACCCACCTCGGACACCACCAGCCCGGACCGCCCGACCGCGCGGAAGCCCGCGGGCACAACGGTTCTCGCCGCCGACGGCGTCGCGACGGCGGCGGTCGGGGGCAGGCTGGGCGCAGGTGCGGGCATGGGCTCCGACAGTAGGGATCAGGCAACACCGCAACAAGGGATGCTGTTCCGTTGATCGGAATTGTTGACATGTCCGAATTGCTGTGCAGTAGCACGATGTGGCTGCCTGTGGCCCCCATCCTTGCCAGTCATCCGGTCCTGTGTGAGGATGAGATTCCGATATACGGAATTATTCGCGGTGGTGGCCAGTGTCGGCGGCCCGCCGGGCCCGGCGAGCGGAAGGGAGGCGCCGATGACGGTCGACGGCTCCGCGCTACAGACGGTGTCGCGGGCGCTGGCGGTGCTGAGCTGCTTCCAGGACGATGCCGAACTCGGCGTCACCGATATCGCCCGCGCCCAGGGCCTCGCGATGAGCACCACCCATCGGCTGCTGCGCACCCTGCTGGAATCCGGCTTCGTGGAACAGGATTCGGGCAGCGGCCGCTACCGGCTGGGGGTCGCGCTCGCCGAGTACGGCCACCTGGCCTACCGCCGCCACCGCATCTACCTGGCCGAGCCCCACCTCGAACAACTCGCCGTCGAAACCGGCACCGCCGTCTCCATCGCGGTCCGGCACGGCACCGACGCCATCAACCTGGCCTTCACCCGGTGGCGGGAGACGCACGGCCACAACCTGTCCGAGGTCCGCTTCCCGCTGCACGCCAGCGCGCTCGGCAAGGCACTGCTGGCCTGGTCGCCGGTGACCCGCGCGGAGCTCGAGGAGCTGCCCTACGATCTGGGCACCGAACGCACCCCGCAGCACGCCGCCGCCCTGTCCGCCGAACTCGAACTCGCCCGCGACACCGGCTACGCCCTCAACGACGAGCAGACCGAATGGGGCTTCCGGATCATCGCCGTCCCGGTCTTCGGCCCGGACGGCCACGCGCGCTTCGCCCTCGGCGTCCGTGGCACCACCCGGCTGATGATCCCGGAACGAATCCCCTTCATCGCCAACCTGGCTCGCGTCACTGCCGCCACCATCGGCGAAGCCATGTTCTCGGAGCCGGCCGGCTGACGATCGGTGCGTCAGCTGCTGTGCGGCAGCCGGTCCGCGTCGAGGAAGGTGCCGTAGTCGGGCAGCGGTGTGTCGCGGTCGATCCCGTCGAGCTCCACCTGAACATCGGCGAAACCTGTGGTTGCCCGGACCAGATCATCCGGCATCTCCGTGCCACCGGCCCCGGTTCGGCGCGAGTACGGGCCCGCGCCGTCGTACCGTGAAGTGGTGTACTGGGATCCGCGACCGATCGTCGCCGGTTCGGCCGGGCTGCCGGTCTCCGGCCTCGACGGCATGCTGCTGGGGCCACCGGACCACTATCTGCGGGGCCGGTGGGGTAATCGGGACTGGCGCAACGTGCCCGGGCCGTTCTACGGGGCGCTCACCGATTCGTGTTGGGTGGGACGGCTCGTCGCGCCGGACCACATCGTCTACGAGGACGACCGGGGCAGCGAGGTGGTGTTCCGGCAGCCGCGCAACGCACGCGAGACCCAGGTGGTGCTGACGGCGGCGTGGTCGGATCCGTTCCACGCCTACGCCTGTGACGGCGACGACCACTGGACGCTGGAGGCGATCCGGGACTGGTGGGCCGAGCGGAAGCGGCTGCTGGAGTGGATCGACGACACCTGCCGCGCCTGGTCCGACAGCGGCCGCACCGACCATCACGACAACACCCGCGGGCTGCGCGCCTACCGCGGCTATGTGGCCGACGGGCTGGAAACCTCGCTGCGGGAGTACGGATTCTGGCTGGAGCAGCGGCGGTCCGCGACCACCGGGGAAGCGCTGCCGACGCTGGGATAGCCCTCAGCGCAACGGGACCGCGGCGGTGGGGGCCGGCGGGAGGCCGGCGGCCAGGCGTCGGCGGGTGGGGTGCTCGCGGGGCTCGGCGATGCCGTAGACCATGGCCAGGATGTGCTCGATATCGGTGAGGTGGTCGGCCGTCGTGAGGACCGGCGGCGCGTAGGACCGGCCGGGCGCCTTGAAGATCAGGCGCATCGGCACGTCGGGTGCGGGCTGATGGTAGTCGACGTCGAGTTCGCGGCAGCCGATCGCGAGATAGGGGGCGATGTCGGTGCCGGGGGCGAGTTCAGCGTACCAGCCGCGTATCCCGGTCCGCTCCGCCAGCAGCGCGGTCTCCATCCGGGCGATCAGCGGCCGGAACAGGCCGGTGTGGCGCAGCGGCCCGGTGAGCGCGAGGTAGCCGGCGAAACCCGCCGCGGGCAGCACGAAGAAGGAGGCGAGGCCCGCGGGCACGGGATCGGCCGGGGTCCGGCGCACGGTCCACAGCCGGTGATCCGGATCGCTGCGTGCCCGCCGGAACGCGGACTCCGGCACGGTCGCCGGGCCGGGCGCAAAGGCTTTGCGGTACACCGTCATCGCCGCGTCGAATTCGGCGTCGTCGGTGGCCGGGCGTATCTCGAAGGCGCCGTCGCGGCCCACGTAGCGGTCCAGCGGCAGCCCGCGGACCCGGTCGGTGCGGGCGAGAGTGGCTGCCATGGCCCGGAATTCGGCGCTGGCGCCGGGATCGTCGATCCGCATCGCCCAGCGCAGGTATTCGTGGACGCTGCTCGCGACCACCGGCGCCGGAATCGCGGCCGACCAGTCGGGGCGCAGTGGCTTGCCGATGAGGATCAGGTTCGTGACCGGGTCCTGGTCGGCGGACAGCGCGGGCTGCACGTACGGGAAATCCAGGCCGCGATAGCCCCAGCGGTGCCAGATCAGGGCCCGCGTCACCGGGTCGAGATTGTCGGTCACCGCGGAACTGACCAGCGGGTCGTTCATCTCGGCCAGAACGGCGTCCAGGGGGCGATCGTGCGCGCGCCGGGCATCCGCGTCGAGCAGGGCCTCGGTGTGGGCGAGCAGCTTCCGCCCGGTGCCGGCGCCGCGGCCCGCGGGCGCGATCAGCAGGAATTCGATGACGCCCGTATTGGGCTCGGCGAGATAGTCACTGATCGAGGCGGCCACCACCGCGCCGTCGGCCTCGCCGAGCACGATGTGATAGTTGTTGCGGCCGTACCAGCCCTGCCGTTTCCGCCGCAGATAGCCGGCCATGTTCGCCAGCGATTCCCGCTCGTCCGGGTCGGGGAATTCCGCGACGTACAAGGTGTCGTAGAACGCGCGCAGCGCCGCCAGATCGGCCGGGTCGTCGGTGAGTTCGCGGAAGGCCGGCACGGTCACGTCCGGCCGATGGCGCCGAACAGGCGCTGGAACGAACCGGCGGACAGGCTCGGTGTCTCCGGGATCAGCGGGCTGGACTTCTGCAACAGTTCCAGGGCGCCGTACTCCTTGCGCAGGAATTGCTCCTTGTGCTGGAGGCTGTCCAGGTTGTAGCGGATCGCGTCGGGTTTGGTCAGATCGGTGTGCTCCCAGATGAGATAGCAGTCGTCGAGCCGCGGCAGGGTGCCGTCGGCGACACCGTCGGTGGCCCACAGGCACTTCCACAGATACGCCGAATAGAAGTCCGGCACCTCGTTCACCTCGGTGATGCGGTGGTGGTCGGAGTCGAGCAGCAGGCAGTAGTTGAAATCGTAGGGCCAGCGGTCGGCGATCGGGGCCAGCGCGGGGTTGCGCTTGCGCAGATGGCTGCGGTGGCACAGCAATCCGGTGACCTCCACGGAGACGGCCGCGACCTTGCGGTGCTGCATCGAGGGCACCAGCCCGCGGCGGATCTCCCGGGCGCGGCGGCCGACCACCACGACCAGCATCGAATTCGCCTCGTCGCCGTGGCCGAGCTGGCCCAGGAAGAAGGATTCGTCGCCGGATTCCACCTCGCTGGTGAAATCCCAGGACGGCGCCCATTCCTCGAAGCCGGCGTAGGTCCAGCGCTGGATGTCGTTGCGGCCGACGGGATTGGCGCCCGGACCGGTCCGCTCCCACCAGCCGTAACTGAGCAGCACCCCGGTGCAGAAGACGCCGGAGACCCGCAGCGGCAACGGTTTCCGCGGCGCCTTCGCGGTGGCCAGCCGCTGCCGCAGCCGCCGCACCGAGATCTGATCGCCCGCCTTGGCCGAGCCGCCCGGATCGAGCAGCGAGTCACCGACGAATTCGGTGATGTGCAGCACCTTCTGCAACAGCAGGGTCAGCGGGTCGGCGATCTCCGCCTTCAGGATTTCGGCGAGAAGTCCCGGGTGGTACGGGAATTGCACGTCGATGCCGAGGCCCAGCGGCCCGGCGCGGCCCGAGACCTTCCACAGTCGGCCGGTGTCGTCCGGAGCGGTCATGTCTTCCCCCTGCGCGCATGGTCGGATCCGCCACTCCATCATCGACGGTGTGGGGCCGGATGTTAGCCGAGTGGCCGAAATCCGTCCGGTCAGCGGCCGCCGCGCCGGGCGGCCACCGCGGTCGCGGTGGGGGTGGCGGTGGGTTCGAGCAGATGCGGGATGCGTTCGATGCCGGACAGATCACGGTGCACCACATGGCTGCGGTCGGCGAAGGAACCGAGGCTGTAATGCGGTTGCAGCCCGAACAACTGGCTGCGGGCCGATCGGGCGGAGCAGCGTGCGGGCTCGGCACGCATAGCCGGGCCGAGTGCGGGTAAGCGCGAACATGTCTCCCGGAATTCCCGGGCCCCGGCGGTCCGGACCGACAGAGAGGACCCTCGTGCCTACCTCGAATTCCACCGCGGTGGCGCCGTTTCCGCCGGCACCGGAACCTGTGCCGCCGATACCACCACCGGATCCGCTACCGGAAAGGCCGATCCCCGAGCCGATTCCGCCCGCGCCGGATCCGCACCCGGAACCCGGTATCCCGCCGATCCCGCCCGCGGATCCGCCTCCGGCGGAACCTGTTCTGCCGCAGCCGTTCTGAGCAGAAATCGCGCCGGGCCGCCCGAATCGGGCGATCCTGGAACGCGATCTGCACGCGGTGTTCGTCGCCGTCGACGAGGCCGATGACGCCGAAGGCCATCGGGCGGGCGCGGTGCGGATCGATGTCGTAGACCGACAGCGCGGCGGCGAGATCGGA
>NZ_JAIUCZ020000013.1 GCF_020176955.2 Nocardia sp. alder85J | reverse complement strand
GCTGGAGTACTAGCTGAAAATATCTTCAGAATATCGAGCGATCCACAAGATGAGCCGCCGAACTATGGGAAATAGTCATTAGTGCGAGAATTTCTTAAACGTCTGCATTATGTTCGCAGTATTCCCCGCGCATGCGAACAACCGCTTGGTCGTCCCGCAGTCACAAGTTACCCGCAAGGTCGCGTATCGGCCCCAGCGATCGCGTGGGGCTCAGCGGGAGTGGCGATACACGACTATCGACCGCCCCCGGCTTCGCCTGGCCGGGCAAGGGACGAGGCCGGGCACAGCTGCGTTACCCTCAACCGGCCATGGCCGTTGCCGGTGTAGACGATCAACTCGACGATTCCGTACCAGGTGCCCTCGTTACCGAGGACCCACGCGTGCAGCAGGCCCGGGACGGTACAGGTGAGATCGAGCCCGCCGGCCTTGACTCGCATCAGTATCTTGTCCTGGCCGAATCCTCGTGGCGCGTTGGCGGGCAGGAGGGTCGGGAGGTGGACCATCACTGGCCTGGGCGGGTCGATCACTCGTCGCGGCGACGGTTGAAAGGCATCTGGCCAGTCTTCGAACATAGTTTCGATTATATGTTGACGTGACATGTATCTCGTGTTTCGCGGTCAGGCAGCAGCGTTCTCCCAGGCCAGGCGGATAGTGCGGATTTGTTCGGGGGTCGGGTCGCCGGGTAGGTCGGCACAATATTGGGCGGCGATCAGCGTGCGCCGGAGCTTGGTGAGCATGTCGGGATAGCTGGGATGGGTTTTCGTGGTGTACCAGCGGGCCCGTTGTCGGTGCTCGGCGACGACGGCGGGTGAGTGCCCGGAGAGGTGGTACCAGAGGATCACCAGGGTCTGGGTGAGCATCCCGAACGGGACGGTGCGCTCCACTGCCAACCGGGTGCGGTTGCGGGCCTCGCCGGCGCCGGTGACGTTCTTGGCATCGAAGAATGCGGACTCGATCGACCAGCGGGCTGAATACCGGGCGATGAGTTCGGTGGCCGCCGTGGTGGTGTCGGTGGTCAGTAACGCCAGTCCGGGACGGCGGGGTTCGTGCATCACCAGGACTCGGACCGGCTGGGATCTGAACGCGCCGTACCACAGGCAGCGTCGTTCGTGCACGGTCACAGTGGCGCTGCGCCCGTAGCGCGTTACTGTGACCTGCACGCCTGTGGTGGTAGCGGCCAGCTCGGCTGGTGTGCCGATCCTGGCGCCTCGGGTGCGGGGCCGGCCTCTCCGACCTCGCATCGTCGGCGGGTTGTCCAGGTCGGGGTGCACCTCGTAGAGGGCGGCGTTGCGGGGCAGTGGCCCGGTCAACGACACGTTCGCGGGTAGTTGTCGCAGGGTGCTGCACATATACGCGCCGTCGGCGACGACATGGACTTCACGGTCGGGGCGCGCGGCGGCGATCCGGCCGATCAGCTCGCGGGCGAGAATCGTTTTGGGTTGACCGCCGGGACGCCATAACCGGAACAGTACCGGCAGCGCGATCGGGCGGTCCGCGAACGGCAGATCGACCACCACCGCGGCAACTACGAACGTGGTGCCGCGCGAGAGTTTGGCTTGTCCCTTGGCGACTTGGCGGGAGCCGTCGTAGGCCCACACCGCGCCGTGCACCTTCTTGCCACTGCGCCGGAACAGCGTGTCATCGCGATAGCGATCAACAGCGGGGCGCCGGTCGGAGTGAGCCAGCCGACGACCAGCCCCAGTACGGTCAGTCCGACGTGGTCGAGGCTCCAGGCTGCGGTGGCGAAAAACCGGTGCGCGCGAGCGTGATGGCCACCCATCCGGGCGGCTGTGAGCATCCCGCACACCGTCCGCCGGGCCGGGGCAGCGATCACCCCGATCGTCAGGGCAACGAACGTGGTGAACGTCGGGGTGGTGAAACACGGCCGGAACGCATCCAACAAGGGCTGCAACGACTTCGGCACCGCAGGGATCGACACAAACCACCGATCATCACCGCACGCACTCGTCGCTGATTCCTCGACACGCCGACGCAGTCACCGGCCTGCCTCACGCGCGCCGGCTGTCTTTCGACTGCCTGACCCACTCTGGCTGGCTATTGCTGACGATAGTAATCGCTCATAGCCGAATATCGCCTGTTCGGAGGCGGAGCGCGACCCGCTCTCGAAGTCGGTCCACAGACTCTTCTCATGCCACCTTGATGACGACCTTGCCTGAACTGTGACCGTTCTCGACGGTGGCGAGGGCGGCGGGGGCGTCGAAGAACGGATGGATCGCGGTAATCATGGGTGCGAGGATTCCGTCGAGGGCCAGCTGGGCAGACCGCGCCAGGTTTTCGCGGTCGAGGCGTCGCTCGACGAAACGCCCACCGAGATCGGATACGGACGAATCACCTACCGCGATAACGTTGCGGGGATCGCGGGCCAGCGGGGCGATCGTCCGCAGGGAGGTGCCTCCGACCAGGTCGACGATCCCGTCGAAGCCGCCAGGAGCCAGCTCGCGTGCCGCGGCGGCGACGTCCCCGGCGGCGTAATCGATGAACCGCACCCCGAGGGCCTCGGCGTGCTCGCGCTTGGCATTGCTCCCAGTGCCGATCACCCGCACTTCGCGTGCGAGGGCCAGCTGGGCGACTGCGAGGCCGACCCCGCCCCCGACCCCGTTGACCAAGACCACAGCGCCGGCCGGGAGATCGAGCTGGTCGAGTACATCGACCGCGGTCGTCCCGGCCACTGGCAGGGTCGCCGCCACGGTCGCGGACAGACCCTCCGGGATGCGCGCAGCGTTCGCTGCCGACAGCACCGTCGTCTCGGCGTAGGTGCCACCGCCAGTAAGCGCAAGACCGAAGACCGCGTCGCCCACCTCGAGTCCGTCGATGTCCTCGCCGAGGGCGAGAACGGTTCCCGCTGCCTCCATTCCCAGCACGCGGGGAAACTGACGCCCGCCGTCGAGTCCGGAGACCAGACCCGAGCGCAACATGTGGTCGAGGGGATTCACGCCTGCGACGTCGACCCGGATCAGCACCTCGCCGCCGCGAGGGTCGAGATCGGGACGATCGAAGAACTCCTGCACTTCGGGCCCGCCATACCTGCCGAAACCCCACGCCTGCCCCATTTTTCGCTGCCTCCTGTGATCGACCCGGTGGTTCCGGGCCCTGTAGGCATCCTCGCCGCTCACACCGATGTCAGGGGCAACCGACTGAGGCGCAGGTCACACCATCAGATCGACGATTCCGAGGCGGCAGCCAGATCCGCCCGGTGTTGACTATTGCAGTTGATCAGCACGTCAAGCGCGTTTCGAGTCTCGACCAGGTGCGCGATATCGGCATCGATCCGGTCGCGCTCGCGCGTCATCGTCGCGAACGCGAGCTCGACGACGCCTGGGGCGCTGGGGGTCTCCACACACGGCAACACCGTCGCGATCACCCGGCTGGACATACCCGCGTCGAACAGTTGCCGGATCAGCGACACACGCTCGACCTCGGCATCGGAGTAGTGACGCTGCCCGGCGCCGGAGCGTGCGCTGGTCAGCAAACCCTGGTCTTCGTAATACCGCAATGAGCGCGGACTCACGCCCGTGCGCTTGGACAGCTCGCCGATCCGCACCCCTGGGAGCCTACGCCTCGCATGCCCGGAGAGGTGCTGACCCGTCCTGGCGTCGTTGGCCCCGATCTCCATTCGGTTCCAGGCGCTGCCCTGCCGACTTCAGCCGACGCGAGTGCGCCCTCATAGCCGCCGAGTGCGCGATCCCGCATCGAACATCCGTTCGCCAAGAACTGCGAAAGTCGAGACATGTATCGGCAGATCGGCCGACAGAGTCCGGTGTCGTGTCCATGGTTGAGCACCTGCCGGACTGAGGCGAGGAGGCAGGGGGTCTGCGGCGGACCGGGAGGTGCCGGGTCATGGAATGCGAGGCAAGATCGCGGTGTCGTCCTCGTCGATCCACCAGCGCACCGGAGGCGGAGGCAACGGCGGCAACTCGGCCTCGTCGCGGTTCATCGGCACACTATCTCGCAGATCCTGGGCCGGTATCGGGCCCTCTGCCGGGTCGCGGCTGGTGCTGTCGTGTGCGCGGACGCGTGTCCCGATCCGGTAGCTGATCACCGCTGTGGCGAAGACCGAGCCCGGCCACAGGATCCAGGCGAGCTGGCTGGTCACGGCGCTCCTTGATATCGAGGTTGGGGGGCAATGGCTGCCGGGCAGTCACTGTGGTGGTCACGGCCACAGTCGCGCGCACGGCAGCGGTGGCATGTCGGCGCTGACGTTGTCGTCGACGGTCACGGTCAGCCCGGTGTCGGCGAAGGTGGCCGCCAGTTCGGCAGCGACCTGCTGGGCTTGTTCGGCGCAGGCTTGGTAGTCCAGTGTCAGTGCGCCGGACTCGATATGGAGATGGCGGATACGCCGGGGCGCACGGGTGGGCCGCATGGCCGATCACTTCCCCTGCGATACACGCCGACCGGTACCGCTCCCGGCAGCCTGGCCACCGTGACTGGACGGTGCATTCATCGGGGGTCACCGCGGATGTCTGGTCGAGGGCACGAGTCGGCCGGCGGTGGCGAGGGCCTCCAGCGCGGCGGCTTTGCGGGGGCAGCGCTGCGCGCGGCAGGCGATGTGGAATTGCGCCACCCGGTGGGCGGAGGCGACCGTGAACGGTGTCGACGGTGCCCGGTGGTGTTCCTGCGCGATCATGGCGACCGTCTGGTGCATGGCCAGGGTGTGCATATCGGACCTCGTTCCGATCAGCGGCTTCGACAGGCGCACTCGGCATCGAAAGCGGCACGCGACCGGCGGTGCAGCGCTGCCGGTGCCATCGCCGCCGGGCCGGATGTACCGGCCCGGTGCCGGGTGCGGACCCGACCGTAGATCGGGGTCCGCGACGTCCCCCGGTGCGTATACGCGATCCCTGTGAAATATTCGGCAATCCGTATATCGTGTCGTCACGGACCGAATCCGTTGACCAGCAACTCATCTCGACATCGCGGCGATCCCGCGCACGCGTTCACCGACTGTGGGGGCAGACATGAGGATGACGACCGGGGAGGTCATCCGCCGGATCCGTCAGGCATCAGGCATGACCCAAGCGGAGCTGGGAGCCCTCCTCGGCTACACCCAGCCCGCCATCTCCCAACTCGAGCACAACAGCGCCGCCGTCCACGACGTGCGGGTCCTGCGGCGCATCGCCGAGGCACTGCACGTCCCGCTTGCCATACTGGTGGTGGACTCGGACGAGGAGGCGGACGTGAAACGACGCCAGTTCTTCAAAGCAACAGCACTCGGGGCCGCCACCGCCCCAGCAGCGCTCACACCACCACCGGCCAGAGAACGCACCGCCACCAGCGTCACGGTCGGCGCAAACGATATCGCCGACATCGAAGCCACCATCCGCGAGATCCGTGATCTCGACTGGGTCGTCGGCGGCGACGGACTGTGCCGGACCGCCGCCAGCCACGTCCGCTACATCGAGCACCTGCTCGACACCGCCCACTACACCGACACCATCGGCCGCGAACTGACCAGCGCCGCAGCGGAAATGATGACCGCCACCGGATGGATCCACTTCGACGCCGGTCGCCGCGACGAAGCACGCCAGTACTACGCCCGCGCAGTGATAGCGGCCAACACCTCCGGCGACACTCTCGCCGTCGCCCACGCACTGCTCAACGCCAGCACTCTCGCCACCACCGGCGCGATCTCCTACGGCACCGGCTCCCGCCCCAAAGAAGGAATCCAGCTCGCCGAAGCCGCCCAGCCCACCGCACTACGACACGGCGGCCCGCACCTGCGGGCACTGGCCGCCCTCCGGGAAGCAGTCGCCCACGGAGCCACCGGCGACAAGACCGCAGTCGACACAGCGATCGGCCGGGCACACCGCGCCTACGAATCCACGCGCGGGCACGACCCGGACTGGGTGTACCTGCCCGAACACGAACTCGACGCCCTGACCGGCATAGCGCACATGGCCACCGGAAACCACCAGCAAGCCCACCGGCACCTGCACACCGCACTCCAGCACGGCGACAGCGGACCATTCCAAGCCCACACCACCGTCAGACTGGCCCAAAACCACATCCACGCCGGTGACATCGCCGAAGGCAGCGCACTACTCACCACCCACTTCGACACCATCACCGCCATCGCATCCACACGACTACACACCATCGTCACAGGCATCGCCCACGACATTCGCCCACACTCACGAATACCGGAAGTACGGGAACTACTCGGGACCATCGCGGAAGCCTGAGACCGTGTGGTTCTTCTCTACTCCAGTGCGACGGTGGACCGTGTCGAGGACGTCGTGTCGGCGCGGGGGTTCACATTTGATGCGCCACGCCACCCACGCGCGGCAGGACCACGACGCCAACCAAATGGCGGCACCGGTCGCGACAATCCAGCAACGCGAGCTACTCGCCCGACACAGGGAAACCCCGAACCCACAAGAGTGAGTTCGGGGTCCAGGCACTCCCGGTCGAGCGTCCCAGTCGACCACCTACAGCTGGAAATCCGCTTCGATCACCAACCGACCACGCGAAAACCGCAGGTCACCCCCGTTCCCATGTTCGACACGCCCCGCCGGGGGCGCAAATACGGGATGACCTGCAACGATGCAGGTCATTTCTCCCGGGGGTCGATCCGCACAACGCTCGAACACCGAGGAACTGCACCGGTGGAATCCGGACATGGGGGCACAGTCTGGACGATATCGTGGAGCTGTCGGACGACTTCGAGACCGAACTCCGGCGGGCCGACAAGTCGCGGAGCACAATCGACACGTACAGCCGTGACGTCGGCTGTTTCGCCGCCTTCCTGAAGAGCCAGGATCCCCCCGATCACATCTGTCGCGGATGCCCTGACCCGCGAAAATGTCGGTGCCTACATCTCGGACACCCTCAACCGGATCAACCGGCGCATCGGTCGGCCGGTCACGCCCGAGCAAGCACCGCCGGTACCGGCGCCTGCAACAGTTCTGCAAGTACCTGGAGGACGCGGACATCCTCGCGGCCAACCCCTTCCATCGACTATCACCACCGCATGTTCCGGAGAAGCCGATCCCGGTGCCCCCGCTCGACGCAATCCGAAAATTGCTGACCGAATGCGAGGGCACCGACTCCCACCTCCGGCCGGTGACCCAGCGCGGTACCTTCCGAGGCCAGGTGGCTTCCTGCGCCTGGTGCGATCGGCCGCCGCGGCTTCCCAATCACTCGCGGGCGTCGGGCAGCGACGATTCCAGGACGGCCCGGATCGGCTGCGGCGGACGGCCGAGCAGTTCGCCCAGGGTGGGGTCGGTGGCGGCGAAGTCACCGCGGCGTGCCGCCTCGAACAGGCCGAGCATCAGGCGGGCCGCCGGTTCGGGCATGCCGGAGCCGGTCATCCGGCGCACCCAGTCCTCGTCGTCGATGACGACGCGCCGGATCGGGGTGGCGGTGATTTCGGACAGCAACTCTGCGGTGTCGGCGAAGGTGACGGCCTCGGCGGCGGTGAGCGGAGGTGTCGGCCCGTCGAAGATCGGGCCCCGATTATCGGCGATCCCGGCAACCAGCAGTACCGCCGTCGCGGCGGCGAGATCGTCGCGGGCGGTCCAGGAGACGGGGCCGTCCGCGGGCAGTGCGAGCTCACCGGTCTCGGCCGCGCCGTGGATGAGGTGTCCGACGGTGTGGGCGTAGAAACCGTTGCGCAGGGAGGTCCAGGGCACGCCGATCGCGGCGAGGCCGCGCTCGGTGGCTCCGTGATCCCGCGCGGGGGCGAAGGCGGAATCCAGGACGGCGTTCTGATGCGCGGTGTAGAAGACCCGCTCGGCGCCGACCTCGGCGGCGGCCCGGGCGGCGGCGACGTGCTGGGCGATCGGACCCTCGCCCAGAGCGTCGACGGAGATCACGAGGACACGCTCGGCGTCCTCGAAGGCATGGCGCAGCGAGCCGGGGTCGGCGAAGTCGCCACGCCGGACGCGCACACCGCGTTCGGCGAGGTCATCGGCCTGCCGCGGAGAGCGCACGCTGACCGCGAGCCGATCGGCGGGGATCCTGCCGAGAAGTTCTCGCACGACGGCGCTGCCGAGGGCGCCCGTCGCGCCGGTGACGACGATCATGAAAAGATCCTTTCCCGTTATCACTGGAATCAGATTCAGGTTATCAGCGATAAATCGACGCTAGCAAATATTCGTTATCATCGCTACATGTCAGTCGATCGAGACGTGGTGAGAGGCCGCATCGTCGCGGCCGCATCGGAGTTGCTCGCCACCGGCGGCCCGGACGCCGTGACCACGCGGGCGGTGGCGACGGCGGCCGGCGTGCAGGCTCCGACGATCTACCGCCTCTTCGGCGACAAGGACGGGCTGCTCGAATCCGTCGCCGACACCGTGTTCGCCGAGTACGTCGACGCCAAACAGGTCGGCCACGAGACCGATCCGATCCGCGAGTTGCAGGATTCGTTCCTCGCACACATCCGCTTCGGCACCCGCAACCCCGGTCTCACCGCGTTCTTCGCCGACCCGTTGCGGCCGCGTTCGGCGACCGAGGAGAAGGGCATCGCGGTGCTGCGGCAACGGGTGCACCGCGTGGCACTGGCCGGGCGGCTGCGCATCCCCGAGGAACGGGCCGTCGCCCTGATCCGCGCGATCGGCAACGGCACCGTGCTCGCGCTCATCGAAAGCCCGGAGCCGGAGCGTGATTCGCCGCTCGTCGAGAACTCCTGGGAAGCGCTCGCCGCCATCCTGCTGACCGATGCCGCCGATCGGGCGGATCAGCAGACCCGAGCGGCCGCACTCCGATTGCGCGCCGACGACACCGCCCTGGCCGCGCTCAGTCCGGCCGAGCGGATGCTCATGCGCGAATGGCTCGACCGCATCGCCGGTGCGTGACCCGCGTGCGGATACCGCTATGCCGCAATGCTACTCGGGTGGCGGCCGCAGCCCGTCGATGACCACCGCCGTCATCCGTGCCGCGGAGGTCGCCGCGCTGCCCCGCGCCGGCTCGGGCGGCGTCTCACGGATGGAGGACATGATCGCATTGACCGCCCGCAGCACTTCCCGCGCGTCGATATCGTTGCGTAGCAGGCCCTCTCGCTGCGCTCGGCCGAACAGCCGATCCCAGGTGTGCAACATCCGGGAGCAACTCGAATCGGGATCGGATCGCCGGGAGACCAGCGCGTGGCGGACCGCCTCCGGAAGCGCGGGGAACGCCGCGAGATAACCGCTGAACGCCGTGAGCCACTGTCCGATCGCGCCGAACGACGGCGGCTCGCCGAGCAGGCGTTCCGCCTCGGCGCGCAACACTTCGTACCGGTCCTGGGCGACCGCCTCGAACAGGCTGTCGCGGTCGGGAAAGTTGCGGTAGAAGGTCCCGACGCCGACACCGGCCCGCTGCGCGATCTCGGCGGGCCGCAGCAGGCTGCCCTCGGCGAGCGCGGCGGTCGCCGCGGCGAGCAACTGCTCGCGGTTCCGCTTGGCATCTGTCCGGGCGCTCTCCATCCGTCCAGTGTTGCAGAAACGGAATGACATTCCGTATCATCGGCAAAACGGAATGCTATTCCACTTTGATACGGAGGCAGGGTCGATGACATCTCCCCAGGTCGTCTCGGAAGCCAGGACCACACTCGGCCGGTTCGGCGTCTGGCTGGCGCCCGGCCCGATACTGCGCGCGACGCCGCTCGCACAGGAACAACGTGCCGTCGCCCAGATCGAGGAGCTCGGTTACGGGTCGGTGTGGATCGGGGAGGGCGTCGGCGGATCGCGCGAGATCTTCGCCCACATGGCGGCTCTGCTGGCGGCGACGGAGTCGATCGTGATCGGTTCCGGCGTCGCGGTCATCGGCGCCCGCGAAGCGGCGGTCATGCATGCCGGGGCCGCCACGCTGGCCGAGGCGTATCCCGGCCGCGTCGTACTCGGCGTCGGCGCGGGTGCGGTCGCCGCGATCCAGCGGAGCACCGCGATGGCCGGAGGGTCCGGTGGCGCACAGCCCACGAATCGGATCGGCCCTCTAGGCACCGCGGGTGGCCCCGATTCCACGGTGTCCCTGGTCGATCGGACCAGGGACTATCTGCACGCGATGAGCGCGGCCGCGCAGACCGATCCCGGCTGGGCGCCCGGATATGTCCGGGTGCTGGCGGCACTCGGCCCGAAGATGCTGGCGGCGGCGCGCGAGGTCGCCGACGGCGCGCACCCGTTCTCGGTGCCGGTCGAGCACACGAAGCAGGCGCGCGAGATCCTCGGCCCCGGCAAGTTGCTGATACCGGAACAGGCCGTCGTCCTCGACGATTCCCGCGACGCCGCCGCTGCCACCGCGCGCGCCTATCTCGGACGCGGACAGGTCGCGGGATCGCCGTACGCGGCCAATCTGCGCCAGCTCGGCTTCACCGATCGCGACTTCGCCGACGGCGGTAGCGATCGGCTGCTCGACGCCCGATTCGCCTTGGGCGACGAACGATCCGTGGCCGAGCGGCTGCATGCGCACCTGCGCGCCGGGGCCGACAGCGTGCTGGCCCATGTGGTCGGGCACGGCCTGGACCACACCGTCGAGGTACTGCGCCGACTGGCGCCACTGCTGTTCGCGCGCGGTTGACCCGGTCGCGAAGTACCGTGTGCCACCGTCAAATCCGCGCGCGGCGATCGTCAAGTTTTCGTTTAGTGAATCCCCGCGAATAAAACGTTGTTCGATCGCATTCGAACTCGCATCCTCGAGCAGTCGGGACATCGACCTGTTCGAAGGAGTCGTCATGACCGAGGATCTCGCCGCGGACCCCACCCAGCACCCCGCCTACCTGGAGTTCGCCCGGCTGGTCGAGCAGACCATCGCGCCGCACGCCGTGCGGGTCGACGCCACCGAGGTGCCGCAGTCGCACCTCGACGCCCTGCGTGACGTGGGCTATTTCTCCTGGGCGGTGCCCACCGAACACGGCGGCGCCTTCCTGCCCGCGGCGGTGCGCAATGCCGCCGACGATCTGCTGTTCGGCGCCGATCCGTCGACGGCGCTGGCGCTGACCCAGCACACCGGCCCGATCGGGCAGATCCTCGGCTCCGGCAGCGCCGCCGCGCGCGACCTGCTGCCCGAACTCGCCGCCGGAAAACGCATCGGCGGTGCGGGATTCGCGCAGATCCGGTCGTGGCCGCACCAGTCGAGTACCCGCGCGACCAAGGTGCCCGGCGGCTATCGTTTCGAGGGCACCGTGCGCTGGCTGTCCGGCTGGGGGCTGGTCGACACCGCGTGGCTCGGCGGGGTCGACGAACAGCACGCCACCTATGTGTTCGGGATCGCGGACCTGACCCGCCCCGGTATCACCGCGATCCCGCTGGATCTGGCCGCGGTGGCGGGTTCACGGACCGTATCCCTGTCCCTGCGTGAGTATTTCGTGCCGGACGAGTACATCACCGAGGTCACCGATGTGACCGAGTGGAATGCGCTGGACGGCTTCGTACATCCCAACGACCGCCGCCGGCCCGCAACCGCACCGGCGAAACCCGCTCTGCCGCAGCCCGGGCCGATCGGACTCGGCCGGGCCGCGCTCGCCGGCGCTCGCGCCGCTCACCCGGAAGATCCGTCGCTGCAACGCTTGTCCGCCGAACTCGAACACGCCGCCCGCACTCCGCTGCCCGAACCACGTTGGCGGGCCCGGCTGGACGGTCTGGCCGTCCGGGCCACCGCCGCCGGGCTGGTCGCCGCCGGCGGGGCCGGTCTGCTCGGCGACAACATCGCGCAGGTGCGGGCCCGCGCGGCCCTGTTCCTCCAGGTACGCGGCCTGGCGCCACGGGTGCGCACCGCCCGGTTCGCCGAACTCGCGGGCTGAGGCACGGACGATGGCCGAGCGCACCCTGCATCTGAACGTCAATGTCATCGGCGCGGGCATGCACCCCGCCGCCTGGCGATTGCCCGGCGGCAATCCGCGCGCCTTCTTCGACCCCGCGCACTACGCACGGGTGGCGGCCGTCGCCGAGGCCGGGCTGTTCGACAGCGCCTTCCTGGCCGACAACTCGTACCTACATCCGCAGGGGTATCCGAACTCCGCGCTGGATCCGATCGTGACGCTGGCGGCGATGGCCGCGGCGACTTCGCGGATCGGCCTCATCGGCTCGTACTCGACCACGTTCCATCAGCCGTACGCGATCGCGCGGGCCTTCGCCTCGCTGGACCATTTCTCCGGCGGGCGTATCGGCTGGAACATCGTCACCAGCCGCAACAAGCCGGAGGGTCACAACTACGGTTTCACCGAATTGCCGGACCGCGCAACACGATACGCGCGCGCGGTGGAGACCGTGGAAGTGGTCACCGCGCTCTGGGACAGCTGGCGGCCCGGGGCGCTGGTCCTCGACACCGCCGCCGGGCTCGCCGTGGACCGCGATCTCGTCACGCCGATCGACCATGTCGGCGAGCATCATTCGGTCGCCGGGCCGTTCCAGGTGCCCCCGTCACCGCAGGGCCGTCCGCTGCTCACCCAGGCCGGCGCGTCCGAGGGCGGCGCGGACCTCGCGGCCCGCTTCGCCGACGCCGTTTTCACCTCGGCACTGTTCCTCGAACCCGGCCTGGAATACGCCGGGAGACTACGGAAAGCCGTGGTACAGCACGGTCGTTCACCGGACAGCATCGCCGTCATGCCCGGAATCAACCCGGTGATCGGCTCGACCGAAGCAGAGGCCCGCCGCCGGATCGCGGAGCACGACGAGATCGCCGGACCTCCCGGTGATCCGGTCACCGCTGTCGCCGCCTGGACCGGGGTGGATCCTGCCGCCCTCACGGCGGACCGGCCCGTCCCGCTCGAACTGCTGGTCCCGACCGGGAACACCTACAGTTCGGTGGGTTTCGACACGTCGCTGCGGCTGTACCTGGAACGGAACGCCCACCGCACCGTGCGGGAGCTGGCCCGCGACGGACGACCGGGGCACCGCAGCGTGATCGGCAGCGCCGAACAGGTCGCCGACGACCTGGAACACTGGTTCCGGGTGGGCGCCGCCGACGGATTCGTCATCCAGTTCGACACGCTGCCCGGTGGATTGGAGCTGTTCGTCGAACACGTTGTGCCACTGCTCCAGAAGAAGGGGATCTTCCGGCGGGAGTACAGCGAGACCACACTGCGCGACCGGTTCGGTGTGCCGTACCCCGGGAGGTGACAGCACTCGCGGTCGTGCGCACACCGCCACGGCGCGGGACGAATCGGCCCTCCCACGAGGGTGATCCGGAGTTGATCGGCCAGAACCGATCGCAATCCGGCGATCGACCTCAGACGCGGAAATCCGGCGTGACACTCCGGTCGCAGCGACCGAATCTGTTGTCTGCGTGCATCATTCGGTGGGGCGTGCGGGATTCGATCGCGCCCGGCAGTCGTCCGGATCGGCTCGGACGGCGCCGGTCACACTCGGGAGCCAGTGCGCCACACGGTGAGCCGCGGTCCGGACGGCGGCGTGGGCTTCGGGAGTGATACCCGCATTCATCTGGAACGCGTGGTGCATGCCCTCCCCGGCCCGTCACGAACGACCCACTCCCCGGTCGCGGCCGCCTCACGGACGAAGCGTTCGAATGGGGACGGCGCCCGCCCCAGCACCTCCTGCACACCGGTGTGCAGCACGGAATAGGCCCCACCGGCCTGTCCGAGCTGGTTGACGGTCATGAAATCGACTTGTATGTCCGGCAGTTCGCGGGCCCGCGCGTCCGCCAGCCAGTCCGCCAGATCGATCCGCCGATAGGTCACCGGCCGGTCGAGGGTGCGGGCGATGAGGCCGACCGCCTCCCGGAAACTCAGCGCGCGCGGACCCGACAGTTCGTAGGTGGCCCCACCGTGGCCCGCACCGGTGAACACTCGCACCGCGACCTCGGCGATATCGGCGACGTCGATGAAGTCGACCGGAACATCCGGTACGGCTTCCACCCGTTCCACCGCGCCGGTGCGAATACCCGCCCGCCACCCTTCGGTGAGGAAATTCTGTTGGAAGACACCCGGACTGAGGACCGTCCACTCGACGCCGCTGGCCCGCACCGGTTCCTCCAGCGCTCGCATATAGGGGCTCGACGGGCAGGCCCGCGCACTGCGCCCGGCCAGCAGCACGATGCGCCGAACTCCTTGCGCCACCGCGTATTCGACGAAATCGCCGACCGCTGCGGCACCGAAGCCCGCATTCGTCATCGGGGTCGCCAGATACATCGCATCGACTCCCGTGACGGCGGCGGCCCAGGTATCCGGCTCGTCCCAGTCGAAACGCACCGCACCGGACCGCGAGGCCGCCCGCACCTCGATCCCCCGCTGCCGTAGCCCGGCCACCACCCGGCTGCCGGTGTTCCCGGTAGCGCCGGTGACCAGCACTCGCTGCCACACCACCATGGCGTCCTCCTCTGCTCCCGGACGCCGATGCTCCACCTCGAAAAATGGACCCGCAAGTACGGTTTCGGCGGCCGATCTAGACTGAACCGATGCCGCCGCGCAGTACGGCCAAGGGCCGCACCACCCGCGCCCGCATCCTCGCGGGCGCGACCCGTGCCGTACTCGAAACAGGCGCCGCCACCACCACTCTCGACGACATCCGGGAACGATCGCAGGTCAGCAAGAGTCAGCTGTTCCACTATTTCCCCGGCGGCAAGGACGAACTGCTGACCGAGGTGGCCGCCACCGAGGCCGACCGCATCCTGACCATCCTGCGCGAGCGCGTCGACCCACTGGTCACCTGGCATGCCTGGGATCGCTGGCGCGAACAACTGCTGGGCGAATTCGATCGCACCGGCGCCGACTGCCCGATGCAGACCCTGCTGCACCACCTCGCCACCGCCACCCCCGGCGCAGCCGCCGTGGTCCGGCAGCTGATGCTGCACTGGCACACCATCATTCGCACCGGCATCACGCAGATGCAGGCCACCGGCGACATCAGCGCCACGATCGACCCCGACACCGCCGCCTCCGCCGTTCTCGCCGCGGTACACGGCGGCGCGATCCTGACCACCGTGACCGGCTCACCGGACCACCTCGCCGCCGCCTTCGATTCGGCAGTGGACCGGCTCCGGCCGAAACTGCTGCCGAACAGCGCAGTCCGGTCGTGACCGGCTCGCTCGTGGCCGATGCGCCGCTTCACCGGCACCGCCTGCTTGCCTCGGCGCGCCATCGAAGGCCGTTCGGACACAACGGGAAACGCGCCGAGACACCGGTCAGGGCACCAGCACGATCCGGCCGAACACCGCACCGGCGTCCATCTTCCGGTGCGCGAGCACCGCTTTCTCGAGCGGGAGCACCTCGTGCACCACGGACCGGAGTTCGCCGCGACCGGCGGTGGCGAACAGGTCGGCGATCAGTGCGCGGCGGTCGGGTGCGGGGACGGTGTCGGTACTGAAGGTCGCGAACGACATCGACTTCTGGAAGGCGCCGATCAGTTCCATCCCGAATTCCGCGGGCGGCGGGCCCGCGACGATGCCGACGACCACCATGCGGCCGTTCGGCGCGAGCGTGCCGAAGAACGACGGCAGGTCCGGCCCGGCGACGATATCGAAGACGATGTCGAAATCCGCCGGGGTGTCCGCGCCCCGGCCCGCGCGGTCGAGCACCCGGGTCGCGCCCAGTGCGCGCAGGCGATCGCCGCGCTCGGCGGACGAGGTCGTGACCGTCACCGCACCGGCCCCGGCGCGGGCCGCGAGTTGCACCGCCATGACCCCGATCCCGCCCGCCGCGCCCCGGATCAGCACCGACTCACCGGGCGCGAACCGCGCGTGCCGGAGGCCGAAATGGGCGACGGCGCCGGAACTTCCGTAGGTCACCGCGTCGGCGGCCGACAGCGTCGGGGGCAGGGCGACGAGGGTGTCGGCCGGGGCGACCGCCCGTTCGACGTACCCGCCGCTCAACCCGGTGAACGCCCATACCCGCTGCCCGATCCAGCTGGGGTCCACCCCGGCGCCGACCGCCGCCACGGTGCCCGCGACCTCGCCACCGAGGATATGGCCGTCACGGAAACCGTAGGCCGCGAGCGAACCGCGCCGGATCACGGTGTCGACCCCGCCGACACCGATCGCCTCGACGTCGACCAGCACCTGTCCCGGGGCCGGATCGGGGTCGGGGAGGTCGATGACCTCCAGCCCCTCGGGATCGCCGAACGTCCGTACCGCCACTGCCTTCATCACGCCTCCACCTCGATCGGGACCCCCTGAGGCCGACCGTAACGGACGCCCCCGTCCGTTTCGCTAAAGTGAGACAGGTGGACGAGCATCTCCCTCGGTTGCCGCGCTCCGACGCCCGCGACAACCGTGAACGCATTCTCACCGCGGCGCGCGACGTGTTCGCCACCGACGGCCTGGCCGTGCCGATGCGGGTCGTCGCCCGCCGGGCCGAGGTCGGCCCGGCCACGCTGTATCGCCATTTCCCGACCAAGGAACAGCTGATCACCGAGGCCTTCACCGGTCAGATGCGGGTGTGTGCGGACATCGTCGCGGCGGGTCTCGCGGACCCGGATCCCTGGCGTGGCTTCCGGGTGGCGATCGAACACCTCTGTGAGATGCATGTCCGCGACCGCGGCTTCACCGCCGCCTTCATGTCGGCCTTCCCGGACTCGGTGGATTTCGTCGCCGCCCGCGCCGACTCGATGAGCGCGATGGCGGACCTGCTCCGCCGCGCCAAGGAGACGGGCCGGATGCGCGCCGACGTCGTCTTCGACGACATCGTCCTGATCCTCATGGCCAACAGCGGGATTCGGGCCGCGACCGAGGCGGCGGCGGTCGCGGCGTCCCGGCGTTTCGCCACGCTCGCGATCCAGGGTCTGCGGGCGCTGCCGGCGGACGCGGCCTGATCGCGCCCGTCATGCGGCGTCGTGCCCGTCCTGGGTGTCCAGGAACCGCCGGATGCGCGGGTTGTCACTGGCGAACAACGCCTCCGGCGCATCGTCACCGACCACGACACCGTTGTCCAGGAACAGGATTCGCGACGCCACCCGGCGGGCGAAGGACATCTCGTGGGTGACGACCAACATGGTCTGGCCACCGGCGGCCAGATCGCGCAACACCTGGAGCACCTCGCCGACGAGTTCGGGATCCAGCGCCGAGGTGGGTTCGTCGCACAGCAGCAGATCCGGCCGCATCGCCAGCGCGCGGGCGATGGCCACCCGCTGCTGCTGACCGCCGGACAGCTGCGCGGGATACGCGTCGGCGTGGGCTTCCAGGCCGACCCGGCGCAGCAGCGCGCGGCCCAGGTCCGCGGCCGCGTCCCGGCGCAGTCCGGCGACCTTGCGGGGCGCGTGGGTCACATTGCCGAGGGCGGTCAGATGCCCGAAGAGGTGGAACTGCTGGAACACCATGCCGATTCGGCGGCGCTGGCGGCCGATGCCGCGCTGTGTCCTCCGAATCAGCTTGCCGCGCCGCCATTCCGCGCCGAGCAACTCGTCGTCGAGCCGGATCGCACCGCGATCGATGGTCTCGAGCTGGGCGATCAGGCGCAGCAGCGTCGACTTCCCGGAACCGGAAGGCCCGATGACGACGACGATTTCGCCGCGCCGGATCTCCAGATCGATGTCGCGCAACACAGTGGTGTCGCCGAAGGTCTTGCCGACCCGTTCGAGCCGGAGCAGCGGTGGTGCGATGTCGCCGGTCACCGGACACCTCGCGGCCGGGTGTCGCCCCGCCCGTAACGCCGCTCGATGCGGGCCTGGACGAGATAGAGCAGGCTGGTCAGGAACAGGTACCACAGCGCCGCGACCACCAGCAGCGGGACGACCCGGCCATTGGTCGAATAGATGGACTGCGCGGAATAGAACAGGTCGAACACCGACATCACCGAGACCAGCGAGGTCGCTTTCAGCATCGAGATCAGCTGGCTGCCCGCCGGGGGAATGATGAATCGCATCGCCTGCGGCAGCACCACCTGCCGGGTGATCTGGCCCGGGGTCAGGCCGAGGGTCAGCCCGGCATCGGATTGTCCGCGCGGCACGCTGAGAAATCCGGCGCGCACGATCTCGCACATATACGCGGCCTCGTGCAGCACGAGCCCCAGCAACGCCGCCACCAAGGGTTTCACCAGGTCGTTCGTCGACGCCGACAGCAGGTGCAGGCCGGTGAACGGTACTCGAATATCGAGGCGCGGCAGGAAGATCGCGAAGTTGTACCAGAAGATCAACTGGATCAGCAGCGGTGTGCCGCGGAAGAACCAGACGTAGATGTCCGCCGGCAGCCGGATCAGTGGATCGGCGGAATTGCGGGCCAGCGCGAGCAGGACACCGCCGGCCGATCCCAGCGCCATTCCGGCCGCGGTCAGCCACAGCGTCGTCACGACGCCGTCGAGAATCGTCGAGAACGTCAGGTAATGAAAGACCGTGTGCCACTCGATGTTCGGATTCCGCGCGATCGCGGACACCAGCAGTGCGCACACCAGGAAGAACAGCACCCCGGCCACCCGCCGTGCCGCGCGATGCCGCGGCACGGCGTCGGCGAGGTCGATATCGGAGGCGGGCCGCCGCGGGTGGGCCGCGGCGACCGCGATGTCGTGCGGCGTCATTTGTTCCGGGTGGAGAGATTGATGCCGAACTGATCGATGCGATTCGCCTGCAACCCGTACTGCTTCAGCAGCGCATCGTAGACACCGTCGGTGCGCAGGGCCTCGAACGCGCCGAGCAGCACATTCAGTACCGGCTTGCCCTTCAGCGCGTAAGCGCCGAAATACAGGTCGGGGAATCCGTTGGACTGATTGGTGCCGGCCAGTTCGAAGCCGGAATCCTGGGACACGTAGTAACCCAGCGGAACCTGTTGCGAGAAGGCGGCATCGGCGCGCCCGGAGCGGACGGCGAGGACGGCGGTGTTCTGGTCCGGGAAGGTCTTGATATCGATGGGCCGCCTCCCTTGCTGGACGCATTCCGTGGTCTTCTTCTTCAGGACCTGCTCGGAGGGCCCGCCTTGCAGCGTGGCGATCGAGGTGCCGCAGGTGGCGTCCAGTCCGGTGATATGTTTCGGATTGCCCTTCTTCACCATGAAGGCCACGTATTCCTTCAACCAGTCCGCGAAATCGAAACTCTCCTCGGTGGTCGGCAGATCGGCCAGTGACGACAGGCTGGCATCGTCGCGGCCGCTCCCGAGCGCGGTCGCGATATCGGCGATGGACGGCTCGATGTTCAGGTCGACGTCGACGCCGAGCACCTTCTTCAGGGCGTCGGCCACCTGCACGTAGATGCCCTGCGGGGTCTTCCCGTCCTCCTTGTAGTACTCGTAGGGCGGGAATTGGAAGGCGGCGAGCCGGAGCCTGCCCGCGCTCTTGATCTCCGCCGGGAGGGCGTCGTGCAGGTCCTGCCGGAATTTCGCGTCCGGAATCTGCGCGGCGGCAGCGGAACTCGTGGAACTGCTGCTCGTCGAGGTCGACGAACCGCATCCCGCCAAGAGGGCCGCCGACCCGGCGACCGCCACGATCACCGCGAGGGCAGTGGCTCTGATATTCACTAGGATCTCCTGATCGGTGTATTCGATACGACGCGGCTCTCCCAGGCGTCCGGCATGTCGAGCATGTCCTGGACGAAATCCGGGAGACGGCGGTCGAGAATGTCCTGGAGCGACACCGACTCCAGCACCCGGCGCAGGGCCGCGCGCGCGGCCACCCACACCAGTTGCAGGTTTTCGGCGCGATCGACATAGTCGAGGTCCTGCGGGCATTCGCCACGGACCGTGACCAGCGGGCCGTTCAGGGCCCGCAGCACGTCGGCAAGCGGAATCTCGTTCGCGGGCCGGCACAGCCGGTGACCGCCGCCGGTCCCGCGCTGGCTGGTGACGAACCGGCTCTGCCGGAGTTCGGACATGATGGCTTCCAGGAATTTGTGCGGTATCTGCTGGCTACCGGCCAGCTGTTCGGAGCTCACCAGCTCGTCGGGGTGGGCGGCCAGATGCAGCAACGCCCGCAGGGCGTAGTCGGACTTCGCGGAGATTCGCATGCGACGAACACTTTCCGTAGTTCTCGGCGAGACGATCCGGCACGACGGTCACCCGGCGCGCTGTGCGACAACGGTTTCCGGCACTTCGATACCCAGGTGGGAGCGCAGCGTCGTCCCGGCGTAATCCGGTTTGAAGACACCGCGCTCCTGCAACACCGGCACGACCTCGTCGACGAAGGCTTCGATACCACCGGGCGCGATCGGCAGCATCAGGTTGAAGCCGTCGGCCGCGCCGGAGCGGAACCAAGTTTCCAGCACCTCGGCGACCTCACTGCCGGTCCCGACGAGGATCGACATGCCCAGCGGCGCCAGCCCGCTCACCCGGCGGGCGAGATCGGCGAAGGTCGTCGTGCCGGTCGACACGATCTCCCGGATCTGCACCAGCCCGGTCACCGATCCGTCGAAATCGGCCGGTTCCGGCAGTATTTCGAGCGGCACCCGGTCGCCGAGTTCGTAGCCGGTGACGTCGATGCCCAGCATGCCGCCGAGCAGCCGCAGCGCCTGCGGGCCGATCCTGGTCAGCCCCTCGATCTCGCGGACCAGGTCGGCCGCCTGCGCGGAGGTCTTCGCGACATAGGGCACGATGCCCGGCAGGATGTGCACCGACTCCGCGGTGCGCCCCCGGGACACCGCGCTCGCCTTGATCTTTCGCACGGTGCCCAGGGTCTCCGCGAGGGACATGGACCGCGCGTACACCGCGTCCGCGTAGGCGCCGGCCAGTTCGATCCCCTCCGGCGAGGCGCCGGCCTGGACGACGACCGGCCGGCCCTGCGGCGACGGCGGCACCGACAGCGGCCCGGCGACCTGGAAGAACCTGCCGTGGTGCGAGATCGGGGTGATCCGCGACGGATCGGCGAGGACGCCGCGTTCGCGGTCGATCAGCAGTGCGTCCGGTCGCCAACTGCCCCAGAGCTTTCCCAGCACATCGATGAATTCGGCGGCCCGGGAATATCTTTCGCCGTGTTCCAGGTGCCGGTCCCGGCCGTGGTTACGGGCCACCGCATCACCGGCGGAGGTCACCAGGTTCACCCCGGCGCGGCCGCCGCTGAGCAGGTCCAGCGAGGCGATCTGCCGGGCGATGGTGTACGGGTCGGCGTAGCTGGTCGAGACGGTGGGAATCACGCCGATCCGGGAGGTCGCCGCGGCGATCGCGGACAGCAGCGTGATCGGCTCGAAGGGCGTGTTCGCGAGCACGTCGTTGGGATCGGGCCGCAGCGCTGGGGTGTCGGCGATGAAGATCGAATCGAATTTGCCGCGCTCCGCGACCCGCGCGAGATGTAGGTAGTAGTCGAGATCCAGGGCGCGTTCGGTGCGGCTGTCCGGATGCCGCCACGCGTAGTTGGCATGACCGACGCCGCTGATGTTGAAATGCAGCGACATCGCCGGGCGCGCGGTCATCGGCGGACCCCCGGGCCGTGGAGCAGCCCGCCACCGCCGGGCGCGAACAGCAGATCGGCGATCCGGTCGGCGACCACATCGTCGTTCGGCGGATTGAACAGGGCGACCCGCAGGTCCCGGTAGTACCGGGACAGCGGCGAATCGTTCCACACCGAGGCGCCGCCCACCAGCCGCGCGGCACTGTCCACCGCCGCCGTGGCGTGCCGGTGCACCAGCAGTTTGGTGGCGGGCCCGAGTCCGGGCCACGCCGATCCGTCCGGCGACACCCGGTCCAGCGCGGCGTCCAGCAGCGTCTCGGCCTGGAGCAGCGCGAGTTCCACGTCACCGGCGTGCGACCGGATCCGCGCCTGGTCGCTGCGCGGACCCGAATGTCCGTCGTCTCGCTCGCCGGTGGCGAATTCCAAAGCGAATTTCCTTGCGGCCGTACCGATCCCGAGGTGGATGGAGGCCAGCAGCAGCGACCACCAATTGTGGAAGGCCTCGACCCGGGCGGGGCTGGTGTTCGGATCGTAGGCGTCGATCTCCGCGTCCGCGGCCACCGCGACGTCCTCGAACACGACGTCGTGCGAGGCCGATCCGCGCAGCCCGATGGTGTCCCAGGTCTCCTCCACCCGGACGCCCGGGCCGGCGGTCTCGACGAGAAAGGTTCGCACCGCGGCGGATTCGGCATCGGCCGCGGTCACCAGCAGCACGTCGACGGCGACCGACCCGGTGACGTAACGCTTGCGGCCGGTCAGCGTCCAGCCGCCGGGCCGCCGCGTGGCCACCGTGCGCACCGCGCCGCCGCGACTCGGCGCGCCGCTGCGCCCCTCGCTCGCCGCGAAGTTGAGCAGGCTGTCGCGCTCGGCGAGATCACGGGCCGTGCGCCGCACCCGATCCGTGGCGGACCCGGACAGCAGCCGGGTGGTGTGGATGTAGTGCATGGTCAGCACCAGCGCCACCGACGCGTCGTATTCGGCCAGGGCCCGGATCACCGCGGAGGCCTCGCCGATACCCGCTCCGCCGCCGCCGTGGGCGACCGGCACGATCAGCCGCGGCAATCCGGCTGACCTGATGTCCGCGAACGATTCCGGATGCACCCCGTCCACCGCGGCGACGCGGGCGGCGAGCGCGGGCCCGATCTCCGCGACGGCGGCCAGCGCCCGGTCGACCTCACCGGTGCTACCGCCGGGTGGCGAGGCGACCCCGGAAAGCCCCTTCGAACTCATAGATTTCATCCTTCGATCCATCCGTACCGGCGCGGGCCGCCCCGAACGCGGACCGACGCCGACTCCGGAACCGTTGCGGGGCAGGAGTTTCGACGTGATCTGCGGTGGGGCGGCCGATGGTTCGCCGGTCGGTGCGAGTCGATGTCTCGCGGCGCGGTGCGCTCGGCCGGACTGCCCGGCAAGCAAGGGAAATCTGACACATCGGACACCGTCGCGCCCACGGATCGGATCAGCTTGATTCTATCCCTACTGCCCTACCAGGTTGATGGGGAACGCTGTTCGGCGAGTACGGACCCCGCTCGGGGCCGCTGTGCCGGGAGGTAACGATGTCGCTGATCGCGCTGCTGGTCGGATCCAGGACCGCCGACGCACCCGCCCGCGCGCTCGCGCAGCACGTGGGCGAGGTGCTGGAACAGCTGGGGCACATCACCTTCCTGGTGGACGCCGGCGCGATCGATGCCACCGCGCTGGTCGACGGGGACACCGCCGACCCGAGTGTGGAGAATCTCGTCGCGGTGGTCGACGCCGCCGATGCGCTCGTCGTGATCTCCCCGGTGATCAAGGCCGGGTCCTCCGGCACCACCCGGCTGCTGCTGGAACTGCTGCCCGACGGCGCGCTGGCGGGTGTGCCGGTGCTGTCCCTCAACGCGGGCACGTCCGAGACCGGACTCGACGAAAGCGCCGGGCGCGAACTGAGATCGGCCGTACGAGCGTTGTCGGGACTGCCGCTGCCATGCGCCGTGCAGATCTCCGTCTTCGACATCACCAGGCACGGCTGCGCCACCACCCTCGCGGACACCGCGCAGGCGCTGGTCCACGAGGCGTTGACCGGGCTGGCCCGCGCACTCGACCGCAGCACCGCCGACGCCGCCGGGCCGCCCGGCGAACTGATCGACGCGGACACCGCGCTGCGGCGGATCCGCGACGGCGCGCTCCTGCTCGACGTACGGTCCGATCCCGCCGCCGGAACAGGGCTGCTGCCCGGCGCGGTACACGTCCGAAAGGTCGATGTCGCAACGATTTTCCGGCATTCCGCCGGGCAACCGGCGCTGATCGCCGGGCCGGAGCGGGATATCGTCGTGGTCTGCAACTCCGAGCGCGGATCAGCCGAAGCCACCAGGCAATTGCGCGCCCTCGGCTATCAGCGCGTGGCCCATGTCCGCGGCGGCGCGGCCGACCTTGCCGCTGCGGCCGACACCGACCGCGCGGCGCAGCGGTGAACCAGCGCCGCGACCGTCGACCCGCGCGGCGACCGAGAACCGCTACTGCGGCAGCGAACCCGCGTTGCGACCGTGAACCCCGCTTCGGCTGCGAACCGGTGCCGCGGTAGCGGACGGGCTCTCCTCACTGCCGGCCGGACGTCACCTGCTCGCCCGCCGTCGGCACCACCGTGATCTCGGACGGATCGCAGGTGCGGGTGCCCGCGGGCACCACCGCCGCGATCACCGCGCGGCCGGATTCCCGATCGACCAGTTGCACCGGCGGCCCGTCGGGCCCTGCCAGGTAGCGATCGCCCCACTGCATCAGGCCCACCAGCACCGGGTACAGATCCCACGACTTCGTGGTGGGCAGGTACTCGAAACGCTCCCGGCTGCCTTCCGCGCGGTAGGCCCGCCGGTCCGCCAATCCGGCGTCGACCATCTCGGCCAGCCGGCGGCTCAGCACCGATGTCGACACCCCCAGATGCTGCTGGATGTCCTCGAAACGGTATACGCCGTTGAACAATTCGCGGATCACGAGCAATGTCCACCGGCTGCCGACCACCTCCAGTGCGCGCACCACCGGACAGTCGCCCAGGCCCACCGACGTCCATTCCATGCCGCCGAGTCTACCGGTTGAGTTCTCCAGGAGAAGTCAGCTACATTCTGAGTTCTACAACAGAACTCAGGAGCGTCATGAGCGACCGCTACACCGCACTGACCGTCGGCACCTCCCGCGGCGTCACCACCGTCACGATCGACCATCCCCCGGTGAATCTCCTCGACGCGGCACTCATCGCCGATCTGGACCGGCTGCACGAGGACATCCGCGACGATCCGGCCACCCGCGTGGTCGTCTTCGCCAGTGCCGACCCGGATTTCTTCCTGAGCCACGGCGAAATGGGCCTGGTCACCGATCCGCAGGCCCTCCAGGACTACGCGGCGGGGCCGGGACCCGGTCTGTTCCAGCGGTTCCGAGAACTGCCGCAACCGACCATCGCGAAGATCACCGGCCGGGTCCGCGGCGGCGGCGCGGAATTCCTGCTCTCGCTGGACATGCGGTATGCCGCGCTCGATCGGGCCTGGCTCGGCCAGCCCGAGGTCGGCCTCGGCATCTTCCCCGGCGGCACCGGAACCCAGTTGCTGCCCAGGCTGATCGGCCGCTCCCGGGCCCTGGAGGTGATACTCGGCGCGGGCCTGTACGACGCGCGCACCGCCGAGCGCTACGGCTGGGTCGACCGCGCCCTGCCCGCAGGCGAACTCGACGACTTCGTGGACGATCTCGCGCGCCGCATCGCCGAGCAGCCGCCCGCGGCGGTCGCGGCCGCCAAGCGCGCCGTACACGCCGCCGCGGACCTGCCGCTGGCCGAGGGACTGGCGTTCGAGTCCGAACTGCTGCTGCCACTGTTCCTCGGATCCGATGCGCGGCAACGCTTCTCCGCCGTGCTCGACGCCGGCGCCCAGACCCGCGACGGCGAGCTCGATCTCGAGGGGCTGATCGATCGAACCCGCACCGCCGCCACGGATCTCGCGCCGGACCCCGCATGAGGCACGCGGCGGGCGGCTACGAACCGTAGAAGGGATCGCCCTCGACGGATTCCGACAGCCGCCCGTCCACGCCACGGGGCACATCCCCCTCGATGGTGACCCGGTACAGCACCCGGTCCTGATCCAGATGCCCGGCATCCGGGATCGCCAGATGCGCGGTGGCCCGGTTGTCCCAGAACGCGACGCTGCCGGGCTGCCAACGGAATCGGACGGTGTACTCGGCGCGGGTGGCCTCCTCCCACAGCGCGTCGAGCACATGCGCGCTCAGGCGGGGACCCAGTCCGCGGATGGTGCGGGCCGCTCGGGTGAAGCCGGGGCTGACGTACAACGCCCGCTCACCGGTCTCCGGATGCACCCGCACCACCGGATGGAAGGTGCGCAACGGCTTGCGGGCGATCGTCTCGGCCCGCGCACTGCCCTGTGCCGCACGGCTTTCGAAGGTGTGCTCGGCATCGAGGGTGTCGGCGAAGGCCCGCACCGTCTCCGGCAGATTCTCGTACGCCGCAACGAGATTCGTCCACGCCGTGTCCCCGCCGTGGGTGGGCAGGATGTCCGCCCGCAGGATGGAGAAGGCGGGCGGATTCACCAGCGCGGTGACGTCGGTGTGCCAGCTGCTGTCGTACGAGGTCCGTTTCCGCCCGTACTGCACGCCGTAGCGGCGGCTGTCGATCGGCAGGATCTCCGGGAAACCCGCCGGCGGATTCTCCTCGTACGGATGCGCGGGGGTGACCTTGCCGAACCGGCGCGCGAAGGCGATCTGCTCGGCGTGACCGATGGTCTGGTCCCGGAAGAAGACCACCTTCCAGGTCAGCAGCGCCTGCCGGATCTCCGCCACGACCGCGTCGGACAGCTCAGCGGACAGATCCACCCCCGCGATCTCCGCGCCGATGTACCCCGCCTGCGGGATCACCGTGATCGCGGATTCTGATGAAACCTTCTGGGCCGCAGCGGTTGTCATTGCACCTCACCTGATTTCCAGCCGTTCGGATCATTCCCCGAAAGGCTAGGCCCGCCCCCGGCCCGATCCGAGGGTTGCGATCGCCCAGATCGGCTACGACGTCGGTGAAGCGGGGCTGAACGACCGGATTGTGGCGTGCCACGACCCCGGCGGGGACCACATTGTCGGATATTACGAACCGATTGGTATCCAAGTCGGGGCGGCGTTACGTTACCCACAATTCCTACCGCCGAGTAACTTCGGCGGCTTCGATCGACGCAACGGAGCGACGTGACATGCCCAGACGATCGGGACGGTCGAGCAGCACAGCGGTATCCCCTTCCCCCCGGCCGCGGCGGGCCCGCCTGCGCCGGACCCTCGCGGCGGGAGTCACCGCCTGTGCGGGCGCCGCGCTGAGCTGCGTGGCCGGCGTTCCCGGCACGGCGGCGCCGATCGACGACTTCTACACTCCCCCAGCACAATTCGCGACCACACCCGGCGCGGTGGTGCGCACCGAACCCATGCCGGTGTTCGTGGCGCCGCCCGGTATCGGGCCGTGGCCGTTGAGTGCGCAGAAGGTGATGTACACCTCCCGCACGCAGGACGATGTCCCGGTCGCGGTGACCGGCACGTATATCGACGCGACCCGTCCGTGGGCGGGCGCCGGGCCGCGGCCCACGATCGTGATCGCTCCCGGCACGGTCGGGCAGGGCCGCCAGTGCGCCCCGTCGCTGGCCTTCGCCACCGGGCTCTACGCCGACATCACCGGGCCCACGCTCTCGGTCAATCAGGAGGCGCTGTCGGCGCTGGCGTGGAATGCGCTGGGCGCCCGGGTTTTCGTGACCGACTACATCGGCCTGGGCGCACCCGGCGTGCACACCTACGTCAACCGGGTCGAGGAGGCGCACGCGGTACTCGACGCCGCCCGCGCGGCGGACACCCTCTCCGGCACGGGATCCGAGACACCGCTGGCCATCTGGGGCTATTCCCAGGGCGGCGGGGCCAGCGCCGCGGCGGCGGAACTCCAGCCCTCCTACGCCCCCGAACTGTCCTTGAAGGGGGTCTGGGCCGGCGCCCCGGTCGCCGACCTGGAGGCGGTGCTGCGGCAGGTCGACGGGAATCTGATCGGCGGGGTGATCGGCTTCGCGCTCAACGGATTCCTGGCCCGCTACCCGGATCTGCGGCCCGAGCTGGACAAGCGGATCACGCCCGCGGCGAGCGGGCTGCTGCGGGAGTTGCAGGGCGAATGCATCGGGGATGTCATCCTGGAGCACCCCTTCCAGCACACCACCGATTTCAGCCTCGACCACCGGCCGCTGCTCGACGTACTGCACGATGTGCCCGAGGCCGAGGACATCCTGCGGCAGCAGCGCATCGGCGGCCTCACCCCCACCGCGCCGGTGCTGATCACCAGCGGCCGCAACGACGACACGGTGCCCTACGGACAGGCGCGGCAGCTGGCCACCGAATGGTGCGGCAGCGGCGCCACCGTCACCTTCCGCACGAACGAGCTGCCGCCGATCCTGCCGGGCTTCACCATTCCGAATCACTTCGGGCCGGAGCTGATCGACGGGTACGGCGCCAACGGCGCGATCTCATACCTCGTCGACCGGCTCGACGGAAAACCGGTCCCGGGCTGCACCTTCGATTGACCCGGGACCGGCGCGCTCACTTGCTCAGCGTGATCGCCGGATCGATGAACTCGTTGGTGGCCAGGCGATCCGGGGTAAGGTCGGCGGCCGGTTGCACCTTGCCCGCGGCGAAGATCGGCCGGGTGAGGTCGAGGATGTGCGCCACCCTGGCCATATCGAAGCCTCCCAATCCGGGACCGGTGCCGACGATGCCCTGATCGAGCATGGCGCGCACCGCGAATCGCGCGTTGTCCGCGTCGTAGGACCAGCCGGTGTCGTACTTCGCGACCGAGTCGACGATCAGCGTGTTCGCCGCGTCCGGGGCCGCGAGATAGTCGGCCGTACTGCGCTGCAACACCGGGACCAGTCGCTTCAGGCAGGCCGAATCCTTGGCCAGATCACCGGTCCGGACCGCCAGCGTCGACTTGTAGGTGTCGAATCCGGTGTCGGCGACGAGCTGATAGACCACCGGCCGGTCCCAGCTCGATACCTGATGTTCGTAGGTATAGGGCTCGGAGCTGGCGAAGCCCTGCTGCGCCGCCTTGCCGGCCGCCGCAACGAAATACGAAGGGCTGCCGTCATAGCTGGCGTCGACCTGATCCTTGTCCAGGATGCCGGCGCCGATCAGGTAGCTCATGTACGCCTCACCCTGCTGGTACAGCACCTTTGACGTGGGTGGCCTTCAGATCGGCGATGGTGTGCACCTGTGGATAGGTCTTCGGATCCCACATGATCATCTGCGGACTCTTCGCCATCGGGGCCAGCACGCTGGTCACCGGGGCGGTCGCGGAGGAGACGATGGCCTGCTCGGTGTCCAGGTTGCCGAGCAGGATGTCCTGGTCCTGATACATCCGCGAGGTCACCGGCTGGAAGCCGATCGCCGGGCCGCCCGCGCGGATCTCCATGTCGACCCCGGTGTACTCGCCGTGCGAGAACAGCGGGCCGCTGGTGGTCTTGTGATCGGCGTCGATGCGCGGCTGCTTCGTGATCAGATCGAACAGGAACCCGAATTCCGCCTCCGGATTCCAGCCCGCCTGCACCACGATCTTCGCCGGGCACACCTCGCGCAGGTTCACCGGGCCGATCGCGCCGGTGTAGCCGGAGGTGGCCGGCGCGGGATCGGAACAGGCTGCGAGCGAGGCGATTCCGATCGCCGCCGTCATCGCCGCCACCATCTTGCGGGCTCTCATCGGAGCGCCTCCTCGTTCTGCTCGCTGCCGGTCAGCCGGTAGGACCAGCCGCTGTTCGGCAACTCGGTGGCCCGGGTGACCTCGTTGTCGGTCTGGTCGTCGGATTTGCCCTGTGCCAGCAGGCCGTACGGATCGACCCGGCGTTTCAGCTCGGCCTCCGCGCGGGCCCACGGTTTCATGCCGCCGGCCAGCAGGGTCGGGGTGTGGGTGTTGGCGATGGTCAGGCCCAGTTCCTGCAACCGGGCGGTGATCCCGGCGAGGTGCTCCTGCCCGGCGAAGTCCCAGACCGGGGAGCCCTGCGCGGCCAGGCCGCCGTCGATGCGCTTCATCTCGATGTGCGTGGGGCCGAGCTCCGCGAACTCGTCGCAGACCCGCATGATCGACCGGTAGAGATCGTCTTTCGGGTACAGCG
Source organism: Nocardia sp. alder85J (assembly GCF_020176955.2). GTDB lineage: Bacteria > Actinomycetota > Actinomycetes > Mycobacteriales > Mycobacteriaceae > Nocardia. The sequence continues at coordinate 274,246 of NZ_JAIUCZ020000013.1, read as the reverse complement.
CGAGCAGGCCGATCAGGTTGCGGTTGGTGCGCTGGAAGTGCATCATCGAATGCCCCCAGGTGTACTCGTACAGCGGCAGCCGGTACGGGCCCGCGCCCTCGGCGCAGCGATGCCGGATCACCCCGCCGTTGCCGGCCACCAGATCCTCGACATTGGGCATGCTCTGCTCGGCGGCCATCATCAGCACCATCGACTCGCCCTCGGGAATCAGCGGCGCCAGATCGGGATACAGCGTGGGCAGCGGATGCTGTTGCGGGGACACCACTTTCTTGAGCACACCCTCGCTCTCGCAGACGTCGACGGCGAACCGGACCGCCTGCGCGAACTCCGGGAAGGAGATCACCAGTTCCTGCCAGTCCCACGCCGGCGCGGTGGGCAGTTCCACCTCGGTGATGATGCCGTTGGCGCCGTAGGCGTGGTGCACGATGTTGACGTCGTCACCGGTCAGTTCGATCAGCTGCGGCTGTTCCTCCACCGTCATCACCTCCAGGGCGGTGATGTTGCCGCGGTCGCGCAGAATCCCCCACTGGCAGCTGCCGATACCGGCGTGCCCACCGGCGAGGTAGCCGCCGATGGTGGCCTTGCGGGTGGTCGACGGGTGCATCCGCAATTCCCAGCCGGTGGGCCGGATCTCGGCGTCGATGTCGGCGATCAGGGTGCCGCACAGCGCCCGCACCGTGCCCAGCCGTTGCCCGACCACCCCGGTGATCCCGGTGACGTCGATGACCGCGCCACCGGTCAACGGCACGCCCTGGCCGAACTGCCCGGTGCCGCCACCGCGGGCGGTGATCGGAATCCGTTGGCGCGCACAGGAAGCCACAGCGGTGCGCAGTTCGTCCTTGGTGGCCGGGACGATGTAGACGTCGGCGAGCCTGCCGCGCATCACCTCGCGCAGCAGCGGGCTCTGCGCGAAGCGATCCCGGCTCTTGGCCCGCAGCACGCGGTCGTCCACCGAATGCTCGATGTCGCCGAGGTCGGCGACGAGCGCCCGGATCGGCTCGGGGCCCAGTGGTTCGGACATGATTCTCTCCTTGTCGCGGGTGCGAAGGTCTTCAGGCGGCGCGATACAGGCGGGAAACCCTGGCGCGGCAGTCGGTTTCGAGGTCGCGATCGCGATCGCCGGGCCCGCCGCCGCGCCGCCGGCCGCCGACGTAGACGCCGGTGATGTCGGACGCCGACATCGACAGCACCGCGAACGGCCACAGTTGCGGCGCGGGCAGATCCGCCCACGGCGTCGCCGGATCGCAGACGACGAAATCCGCGGCCTTGCCGACCTCGAGACTTCCGGTGAGCCCCGCGACACCCAATACCGCGGCGCTGTCGAGGGTGTGCATGCGCAGCACCGCGCGGGCGTCGAGGATCGCGGCGTCGCACCGCGCGGCGCGCAGCAGGTACAGCCCGGTGCGCATGTTCTGGAAGGGATCCGGGGTGTCGGCGCTGGCCTGCCCGTCCACGCCCATCCCGATGCGCAGCCCGGCGGCGCGATAGCCGGGGATGTCGGCGATCCCGGATCCCAAGCGGCCGTTGGACAGTGGATTCCAGACCATCGCCGCCCCGGCGCGCGCGGCGGTGTCGCGGATGTGCGGGGTGGTGTGGATGAAGTGGGCCAGCACCGTGTCCGGCCCGATCCGCCCGCCCGCCACCAGATCGTCGAAGCCGTCCTGCTGCCCGGCGGCCACACTCGGATCCTCGAGATAGTGCGCGTGCAGGCCGATCCCGAGTTCGGCCAGCAGTGCGCTCTCCTGCCGCATCTCCGTGACACTGTGCGGCCCCGTGGTATTCATCGACAGGGCGGCCACCCGGTGCCGGTCGCCCGCGATCAGATGCAGGAATTTGTCCAGTTCGCTGAGCCGTTCGGCGGCCGACAGCCACAGCGGCGGCGAGAACGAATAGGCGATGCGCTGCGGCGCGTCCAGTGTCGCCTGCCACTGCTCGGCCGGTCCGCCACCGAATTCGTGGGTGTGGTTGCAGACCGTGGTGATGCCGTGCCGCAGCAGATCGTGCTGGCCGTGCCTGGTGAAGGCGTACATGTCGCCGGGTTCCAGCGCGGGCCCGAATCGCTTGTGCAGCTGTTCGATCCAGGCCATCGTCCCGTGGCCGTCGGCGACGCCGCGGAACACGCTCTGCCACAGGTGACTGTGCGCGGAGACGAAACCCGGCAGCACCAGGGTGCCGCCGAGATCCACCACGGTCTCCGCCGCACCACCGCGCGGAGCCTCGCCCGCGCCGATCTCGACGATCGTCCCCGCCGCATCGGTGGCGAACCAGCCGCGGTACGGATCGCGATCGGGATCGTGCACGGGGAACAGAACGCCACCGGCGAATACGGTGCGGCCGGTCATCGGGTGCCTCCATCTCTGCCAAAACGTTTCGGCATCGGATGGACACAGCGTGCACGGCCCGGGTTGCGTCGGCGTGAACGCGCTTTAAGAACGTGTTGCCAAAACGTTTTACCGCAGCGTGTAGCATCGGCGTGAGGCCCGGACGCCCGAGGATGAGGAGACACGCTGGCCACCGCACGCCCGACCATCCGTGATGTCGCCGAAGTCGCGGGTGTCTCCGTCGCCACGGTCTCGCACGCGCTCAACGGCAAGGGCAGGCTGGATCAGCGCACTCGCGAGCGCATTCTGCGGGTCGCCGCCGACCTCGGCTATCGCGCCGACCCGCGCGCCCGCGCCCTGCGCACCGGTTCGGGCAACACGCTCGGCATCGTCGCCTCGCTGATGTCCGACGAGCACACCGATCACGACGGCCGGTTGGACTGGTACATGCGCACGGCGGCCGCGGCCGCCACCGAGAGCATCAACGCCGGCTACGCCCTCACCCTGGTCCCGCCGTCGGATCCGGAGAGCTGGGTGCCCGGACTGGCCGTCGACGGCGTACTGCTCGTCGATCCCGACCCCGACGACGGCCTGGTCGACCTGCTCGCCGATCGCGGCCTGCCCGTCGTGGTGATCAGCGGCGACTCCGGAAGACCGGACGTGGCAACGGTTTCGCTCGATCGCGACAGCGCCGTCGAGTGCGCGCTCGGCCATTTCCTGGCCCGCGGCCGGTCCCGCCCGGCCCTGGTCGTCGACTCCAGCCGCCGCCAGACCGCCGCCGGCACCCATCGGGCCTACCTCGACTGGTGCGCCCGCCACGAGGCGCCGCCGCGGGTGGCGGTCGCCGAGGCCGACCGCGCCCGCAGCGAGGCCGGACGACGGGCCACCACCGAACTGCTGCACCGCTTTCCGGACACCGACTGCGTGTACGCCCCGCTGGATTCGATCGCGCACGGGGTCGCCGCGGCCCTGGCCGACGCCGGTCGCGGCGATGTCGGCCTGATCACCGCGGACGGCATGATCGCCCGCCTGCACCACCCCCCACTCACCGCGGTCGACACCAAGCGCGAACAGCAGGCCGTCGCCGCGACCCGGATGCTGATCGCCCGGCTGCGGACGGGGGTCACGCAGCCCTCGGAGGTCTTCACCGCCGATCTGATCGTCCGCGATCCACCCGGCTGAGCTGCGGATGATCAAGAATCGGCATCCATCGATGCAGAAACGATTCAAGACCCTCGGTCGGCGCTAGAGTCGACCCGTGGGCATCGAATGTTGCTGCGCCGTCGCGGCGCCCCGGACCGAGGTGTTCGCCTGGCACAGCCGCCCGGGCGCCTTCACCCGGCTGGCTCCGCCCTGGCAACCGGTGCGCATCGAGTCCGAGGCGACCTCGCTCGCCGACGGCGTCGCGGTGCTGCGGCTGCCCGGCGGATTGCGGTGGGTGGCCGAACATCAAGCCGCGGACTACGATCCGCCGCACCGGTTCACCGACCGCCTGGTCACGCACGGTCTGGCCTCCGCCCCCATCGGCGTGCTGCCCTGGCGGCACATCCACGACTTCGAGGAGCAGGGCCCGAACCGGACCCTGGTCTCCGATCGCGTCGAGACACCGATCCCCGCCGCGATGCTGCGCCCCCTGTTCGACTACCGCCACCGCCAGCTGATCGCCGACCTCGCCGCGCACCGGGACGCGACCGCCCACGGCTACACCCCGGCCACCATCGCGATCACCGGTAGCTCCGGCCTGGTCGGCACCGCCCTGACCGCATTCCTCCGCACCGGCGGCCACACGGTCGTCCCCCTGGTCCGCGGACCCGCCGGTCCCGGGGAACGCCACTGGAATCCGGACGCCCCCGCCCCCGGCCTGCTCGACGGCATCGACGCGGTGGTCCACCTGGCCGGCGCCTCGATCGCGGGCCGCTTCACCGAGGCCCACAAGCGCGCGGTGGCCGACAGTCGCATCGCCCCGACCGAACGCCTGGCGGCCCGCGCCGCCGAGGCGGACGTCCCGGTCTTCGTCAGCGCCTCGGCGGTCGGCTACTACGGCGCCGACCGCGGCGATGACACCCTGGACGAAACCTCTTCCCGCGGCGAGGGATTCGTCGCCGACCTGGTCGACAGCTGGGAGACCGCCGCCGACGCGGCCGGCGCCGCGCGAATCGTCAAGGTACGCACCGGCATCGTGCAATCGCCCCGCGGCGGCACCCTGCGCCTGCTGCGCCCGCTGTTCAGCGCGGGCCTCGGTGGCCGCATCGGCAGCGGTCGCGGCTGGCTACCCTGGATCGGCCTCGACGATCTGGTCGACATCTACCACCGCGCCCTCTGGGACCGAAACCTCAGTGGCCCTGTCGATGCCGTCGCACCCCACCCGGTCCGCAACATCGAGTACACCGCCACCCTGGCCCGAGTCCTGCACCGGCCGGCCCTGTTACCGATCCCGTCCTTCGCCCCGGCCCTCCTGCTGGGCGCCGAGGGCGCCACCGAACTCGCCACCGCCAGCCAGCGCGTACTGCCCACCCGCCTCCAGTCCGCCGGCCACCGTTTCCGCACCCCCGACCTCGAACCGGCACTGCGCCACCTCTTCGGCCGCACCTCGGGCTGACCGCTGCTCGTCCTCGTGCCGAATCCTCGGCCCGGGACAGATCGGCTACGGCAACCGGGAGCAGTCATCGACGACGGCAACCCGTGCCGGACAGGCGAATTCAGCGCATCTCGACCTCGGCGTCGACAAGCGGGAAGCCGCAACGGTTCACAGTGGACAACAGCCTCGCCGCCGCGACACCGTGCGGTCGCCGACCACCGTGCCGTGTGCCGGACACCCGAATTCGTGCATCGCCGAGCACGAGGTCAGTGCCATCCCGGCAGGCAGGCCACTCACCGCGACTCGGCCTCAGGATCGGTCGAGGACGGACCGCGGCAACGACATCTCGCTGCGGACAAGCGAATTCGGAACGGGCACTTTCACCGGGGGCCGACTCGGAGCAGTTCGGTCACCGCGTCGGTCAGGCTGGGTAGCGGCCGGACGTCGTCGGGGAGCAGGGCCGTCGACCAGCCCGGTCCGCCCACCAGGACCCGGGCGCCGGCGTCGGTGCAGGCGCGGACGGCCGAGACCAGGGCCGTGGACTCCTGCTGGGACCAGAGCACCACCATGGCCGGGGCGGGGGTGCGGCCGAGGGCGTCGCGCAACGCGGCGGTCGGGACGTTCGCGCCGAGCATGAGCACCGCGACGCCGCGTTCGGCCAGCGCGGAACGCAGTACTTCCAAAGGCAGGGAATGGGTTTCGCCGCTGGTGCAGGCGAGGAGGGCGGTGGCCCGCGCGGCCGGTGACGGGTAGCCCTGCTGGAGGGTCGCGGCGATGCACCAGGACAACAGGTGCTCGACATCGATACAGCCGGTGCCGCGCTCCTGTTCGGCGACGATCTCCGCGAAAGCGGGGCGGCACAGCTCGTCCCAGGTGGCGACCACGCCGTGGGCGCGCAGGTGGGCGGTGAGCAGTCCGGTGACCGCGTCGGAGTCCAGGGCGAACGCGGCGCTCAGCAACCGGGCGGAATCGCCGAACGCCGCCTGCGGGCCCCGGGCCGCACCGGCGGCCCCGGCCGGGCTGACCCCGGCGCGGACGAGTTCGAGCATGCGTTCCAGCGCGGCGATGTCGGTCTCGGTGTAGAGGCGGTGCCTGCCGGGCTGATGCCCCGACGGGCCGATGCCGTACCGCTGGGTCCAGCTGCGCAGCGTCGCCGTCGGGACGCCGAGCCGCTCGGCGACCGCGCCGACGGTGTACCCGGCGCGAGGATCTGACACGGGTCCCGCGGGCATACCTTCATTGTGCCCGTAGCCCGGCCGTCCGTACGCCGACCAGGCGCATCGTTTGTGCATCGATAGTGCGGTATGGTGGTGGAGAGATCGGTCCACCGCGTCCGGCGGCGCAGGATCCGCGTCACGATCACCCGCCCCCGGCCGCACAGCGATCCGCGGAAGGAAGTACGTCGATGTGCGTGACCATCGCCCTGTTCACCCGGGATCTGCGGGTGCACGACAACCCGATGCTGACTGCGGCGTGCCGGGAGGGCGCCGCCGTGGTCCCGCTGTTCGTCGTCGACGAGGATCTGCTGAAACGCACCGCCGCCCCCAATCGGATGCGCTTCCTCGGCGCCGCACTCGCCGAACTGGACGCCGGACTGCAAGCGCTCGGCGGTCGCCTGATCGTGCGGCACGGCGAGGTCGCCGAGGTGGTCGCGAAGGTCGCCGCCGAGGCGCACGCGGAGAGTGTGCACGTGGCCGCCGATGTGAGCTGGTACAGCCGTCGCCGGGAGCGGCGGCTGCGGGAGCGGCTGGAGCACCACGACTGCCTGGTGCACACCCACCCGTCCTCGATCACGGCGGTCGACCGCTCCGAGCTGACCCCGGCGACCGGCCGGGATCATTTCTCGGTCTTCACCCCGTACTACCGGCGCTGGCGGGAGATCCCGCTGCGCAAGCCGCTGCGCCCGCCGCACGACATCGTGGTGCCGCCGATCGCCTCCGATCCGCTACCGGATTTCGCCGACAGCGCCGAGGACAGTTCGCCCGAACTGCAGGTCGGTGGCGAGCAGGCCGGCCGTAAACTGTTGCGGCACTGGCTGTCCGGGCCGGTCGAGCACTACGACACGCAGAGCGACGAACTGGGCGCCGACGCCACCTCACGCCTGTCGCCGTACCTGCATTTCGGCTGCCTGTCGCCGGCGGAGATCGTCCACCGCGCCGATACCGCCCAGCCCGGCGCGGAGGCGTTCATCCGGCAGCTGGCGTGGCGTGACTTCAACCATCAACTGCTGTGCGCGCGGCCGGACGCGGGCTGGAACGACTACCGGCCGCGGCAGACCCGCTGGCGCGACGATCCGAAGGCGGCGGCGGCCTGGTGCGCCGGCCGCACCGGTTATCCGGTGGTCGACGCCGGGTTGCGGCAGTTGCGGGCCGAGGGCTGGATGCCGGGCCGGGCGCGGCTGATCGCGGCCAGTTTCCTGGTCAAGACCCTGGGCGTGGACTGGCGGGTGGGCGCGCGGCACTTCCTGCACTGGCTGGTCGACGCCGATGTCGCCAACAACCAGCTGAACTGGCAGTGGGTGGCGGGCACCGGCACCGACACCCGCCCCAACCGCGTGCTCAATCCGATCCTCCAGGCCGAACGCCACGACCCCGGCGGCGCCTACGTCCGCCGCTGGATTCCGGAACTGGCCGAGGTGCCCGCCGCCACGGTGCACCGGCCGTGGCGGGCGCCGCTGGCGGCGCCGTCCTATCCGCCGCCGCTGGTGGAGTGCCGGGGCATGTGATCTCCCGGCCGGGGGACTCGGCGGCCTCGGATGCACACCCGGCGCACGATTCGTGTCGGACTCGTGTGCAAGGCTGTCCCGGAGACCGTGCGAGGCTGTGCCGGAGACACCGCCTACCCGGCCACCCCGGCCCGGCCGAACCGAGAGGACTCCCCCATGTGCCAACCCGTTCGCTGTACCACCTGCGGCAAGACCACCTGGTCCGGCTGCGGCCAGCACGTCGACCAGGTCCGTGCCGGCGTACCCGCGGACCAATGGTGCCCCGGTCACGACGGTTCGGCCGCCCCGGCCCAGGGCCTGTTCCGGCGCGCGCTGGGCCGTTAGCCGACCGCCTCGCCGACCCGCCGGCTCGGGTCGCGGCCGAGCAGCGCGGCGATGTTGTCCATCGCCGGTCGCGTCGCATCCTCCGCCAGCCGGGGCGCGTACACCCCGTCCGGGCCGTTGAGCGTGCTGCCGGGACCGCGTCCCGCACGCGGGACCGGATCGTCCTGTTCGCCGTCATGGAGGCGTCGCGCGTGGGACTGGAGGGCCTGACCATCGGCTCCCTGGCCGACGGACTGGGCATGAGCAAGTCCGGCGTGCTCGGCCCCTTCGGCTCCCGCGAGCAATTGCAGGCCGCGGCCCTCCGGCACGCGGGCGGGATCTTCCGGACGACCGTGGTCGATCCGCTCGACGGAGTACCGCCGGGCGCAGACCGGCTGGCCCGGCTGATCGACGCCTGGATCGGCTATCTGGCCGAATGTCCGTTCCCGGGCGGCTGTTTCGTGACCGCCGCCTCTACGGAACTCGACGGCCGCCCCGGGCCGCTGCGCGATCAGGTACGCACCGCGGTCACCGCCTGGCGCACCCAGCTGACGGACGAATACCGCGCCGCCCGAAGCGAATTCACCACCCACCGGCCACCGGACGAGGTCGCCACCACGCTGATCGGCCTCGCGATGGCGATCAACCAGGAGATCCAATTGCTCGAGGATCCCGGCGCGGCGGCCCGCGGCCGCGCCGCCATGCGCGCCGCCGTGGGCCTGCCACCCGACTGAGCGGCCCGGCCGCGCCACCATTGCGGGACGGACCTTCGCTCGGCCGGGGCACCCCGATCGCGGTCCACCGGCAGCCGAGCCACGCACGACGCCGATCCGCAGCCCGGCCGGGGCACCCCGATCGCGGTCCACCAGCGGCCGAGCCACGCACAGCGGCGAGCGACGGCCCGGCCGGGCAGGTCCGCGATCAGGATCGGGCGGCGATGAGGTCCCGCACCACTCCGAAGGCGGGCTTCGGCGTGTAATCGTCTCGTAGCAGCCCGAATCCGTTGGTCCAGCCGGCGTCGCCGCGCCCGTCCCGCAGCCCGAAGAACTCGTACACCGCGACGCCGGCGTTCGCGGCGAGCACCGCGTCCGCCACGGTCCGCAGCACCTCGCACTGGGTGGCCTCGTCTCGATCGGGTCCGGTCGGCCAGCCGGTCTCGGTGATGTGCACGGGTGTGCGCACCGGGACGCCGACCTCGGCGGTGACCGCACGGAATCGCTGCACCAGGAATGTGACCGACCCGGCCAGCCGGTCGTGCGGAATGCGGTGGAACACATCGGGAAACGCGTCGAGAGCGACGTAGTCGAGCGCGGCGAGCAGGTCCGGTCCGAGGGCATCCGCCATCCGCCGCCAGAATTCCGGGTCGGCGAGACCCGCCGAATTCACGCCGATCTCGACCGGCGCGCCGAGCCGCGCGCGTTCGTCGAACGCGGCGGCGACCCCGGCGGCGACGGCCTCGAAACATCCGGGGCTGCCACCGTCCTGTGGCGCAGGCACATTCAGCTCCTCACCGACCTGCACCTTGCCACCGCCCCACGCCGCGACGTCCCGCACGGCCCGGCGCACGAACTCGGCGAATCCGCTCGCATCCGGGCGCGGGCTCTGATAACACGCGACCAGATCGATCCGCCGGCCCTCGCCCGCGTACAGCTCCGGCCGGGCCGGGGTCGGCGGTGGTGTGCGCAGCCGACCACTCGTCCCGGGGCCGAAATGCCGATAACAGCGGACATGGAAATCGCTTGCGGGCCCTTGCAACTCACGCAGGGCCGCGAGGGTGGCGGCCGGATCTTCCGGCGGGGTTTCCAGCGGACTCAGATCGACGAGGTCGGCGGTGACGACGCCGGGCCAGATTCCGAAGAGCATGAACACCTCCATATAGCCGTATACGGCTACCACCGTAGCGGCAATAGCCGTATACGGCTATCGGCTACTCTTCGATCGTGCCGAAGAACGCGCTCGACAACCCCCTGGTGCTCCCCCTCCTCGGCCTCCTGGTCGAGCGACCCCGCCACGCCTACGCACTGTTCAGCGAGCTCAGGCAGCGTTACGACTACCTCCGGGTACGCAATGCGACCGTCTACACCCTGCTGGAGCGCCTGACCGCGGAAGGCTGGATCGCGGCCACGGAAGGCGACGAGCGCGCCACGCTCACGGTCACCGAATCGGGCGTGGCCACACTGGCCGATCAGGTGCGGCGACAGATCGGCACGGCCGACCCGACCGGTGGCCCGGCGTTCGTCACCGCCCTCGCCTATCTCGGCATCCTGCCGCGGGAGGAAGCCGCCGAGCTGCTCACCCGACGCCGGAAACTCGTTGCCGCGGAATGCCGCCGACTCGAGCGCATCCTCGAGGACATATCCGGACCCGAGGTACACATGATCGAGGCGCACTATCTACTGTCGCGTCTACGGCACGACGCCGGCTGGCTCGACCGGACGGCCCGGCGTATCCGCAACGGCGATCCGCCCTGGCCGCACTGACCGCTCTCGCGGCGAAAGTGTTTCAGGGCAGCGGGATCCACTGCGCGACACCGTCGCCGTCCCGGGTGACGGTGCCGAACGCCACATCCGCGAAATGGATACCGAAGGCCAGATCACCGGTGTCGGCCAGGTCGTCGATCACTCGCCTGCGCACCTCCGCCGCCGCGACGGGGTCGCGATCGACGACCGCGGACCAGTGCGGGTGGCGAATCTGCAACGGCGTGTGCAGGGCATCGCCGAAGGCCAGCAATCGTTGCCCGCCCGAGGAGATCGAGAATCCGGTGTGCCCGATCGTGTGCCCGGCGAGTTCCACCGCGTGCACCCCGGGAAAGATCTCCGCCCCGTCCGGCACGATCCGCAGCCGCGGCGCCATGGTGTCGAACGCCGTCGCGGGCACGCCGTTCGCGCCCGGCTCCCGGCCATCCCATTCCCGCTGCACCACAAGATATTCCGCCGCACCGAAGGCGGACGACCCATCGGGCAGCGACCGATGCGCCCAGCCGATGTGGTCGACGTGCAGATGCGTGAACGCGACGGCCTCGATGCGGCCGGCCGCGCGGCCGAGCCCGGCGAGATTGTCCGGCAGCGCACCACCACCGATCGGCCCGATCTCCGCATTCGCCGGATCGTCCGGCGCCGCGACCGGCCCGATCCCGGCATCGATCAGCAATGCCCGCTCCCCGTATTCGACCAGCAGACCACCGATTCCGGCGGGGAGCAGGCCGCGCTCGTCGAGGTGATCGGCATGCGCCCGCCAGTCGTCGCCGGTGGAATCCGGCAGCCACCCACGCGGTTTCAGCCCGACCGCACCGTCCGGCACATACGTGATGGTCAGCTCACCCAGCCGGATCGACCGGGTGCTCGCGGGGCGTCGCCACCGCGCCCGGTCGAGCACGGAATCGCTTGTCGCGGAAGGAATGTCAGTGGTCATGGTCGCGCACCTCGGCTGTCGGAACGATGAATACGTGGTCGATCCACGACAGAACATTAAAGCTATAACCATTCAAGTTGCAATAGTTTCAGCTCGAAATCGGTCTATGCTGGCCCGATGGGCGAGGGCAACACACGAGCATCCGACACCGAGCCGGACACCTCGGAACGGGAGCTGTGCGGGCTGGTCAACGCGATGGCCCGGCAGATCGAGGCGCACGTGCGTGATCACGCCGGCACGCTCGGCCTCACCGCCGCCCAGGCGGTGGCCCTGCGGGAATTGAACGGCCCCATGACGATGCGGGAACTGGCCGACCGGATGAGCTGCGAACCCTCCAACGCCACCTTCGTGGTCGACCGCCTCGAGGAGAAGAACCTCGTCGAACGCCGCCCCAGCCCCCGCGACCGGCGCACCAAACAGCTCGAACTGACCGCCGACGGCCTTGCCCTGCGCGCGAAACTGCTGGCCCTGCTGGTCCAGGACTCACCGCTGCAACTGCTCAGCCACGACGAACAACTTACGCTGTACCGCCTGCTGCAACGCGCGGTCACCGGCCCGCGCGCCGGCGCCCGGCCGCAGTGACGGTGGCGGCGGTCTCGGTCCGGCGCCCCACCCGGCACGGAAGTGACTGCCGCCGGGACGAATTCGACCTCGGTGCCGTCGAACGTCCCACTCCGGCCTCGTCGCGGTGCCGCCGCACCGCAGCCGCGAAGCGCAGCATCGCCGCAGTCACTATGTGGTGATCATCTACTCGGCTGCGGCAGCACGCAATCCGACACCTTGGGATCGAGACCAAGGTAATTCAGCGGCCCCGCAGCCACATTCACCAGAATGGTCGCGAAATCGAGGCAGCTCTCGGACGGATGGGTGAGGTATCCGCGCTGTAACGCGGCGACCAGGCCGACGACGAGCCAGACGAAGACCAACAACGATAACCAACGGCTCACCACGGGCAGCTCCTGTCTTCTCCTGAAAACAGTACCGCACCCACCCCCCGCTACCACGAAACGCGTTGCGCCGCAGCGTAATGTGTCGCGGTTCAGGCGGTGCGGCGCAGTCCCGCCAGCAATCGGAGCAACACGTCCGAGCACTCCGCGCGAACCCGCTCCTTGTCGGCCGGATCCGCCTCGGCGATCGCGAGGCCGGCGCCGCCGATCATCTCGTAGAACAACCGGATCGTGGTGGTCTCGGCTTTCCGCTCCAGGTATTCGCTCTCCATCAACGCCATGACGAACGACTCCACCAGGGCGTACGAATGTTCGTGCTCGCAGCGGCGCCAGCCCTCCCAGCCCAGCGCGAGCGGCCCCTCCTGCCAGACCAGTTTCCCGTACACCGGATCGCACGATTCGGTGAGGAATGCGTCCAGCGCCGCCGTGGCCGCAGCCATCGGCTCCTGGAATTGCGCCGCCACCAGGACGACGCGCTGCACGACCGCGGTACCGAGCCGATCCAGCACCGCTTCGAAAAGCGCCTTCTTGCTTGCGAAGTGGTGATACACCGCACCCCGGGTGAGCAGGCCGGCTGTCGCGATCTCGTCGAGCGAGGTATCGGCGAACCCCTTCTCGGCGAACAACCGGGTGGCCTCGTCGAGCAGCGCTTCCCGGGTGGCCTCGGAGTAGAGCTCGCGACGACTCTTGACGTTCGACACCGCTCAAGCATACCCATCGGTCGAGCATTGACCTGCACTGAGTAATCTCACATACTCCGAGTATGAGTTCTGCGCGGAACCTGCATCGGCGCCCGGGCCGGCGCGCAGACGATCCCCACGTCGCAGCAGCCGCCACCGCCCCGGAAAGGGAATGCCGTGCCGACGAAAGCGGCCGAACTCCCCCTGCGGTCGCCGCGCCGCGTCGCCATGGTGGTATTCGCATTGTTCGTGGCAGCGGCGGCATTCGGACTCCCCGTCACCACGAAACTGCTCGCCGGGGGATACGGTGCCACAGTTCGCCGGATCACTCCTCGGCCACGACCGCACCACCGCGCTGGTGGTGGCGCAGGTGGCCGGTGACGACCGCGATGCGCCGCGCCCACGACATGTCCGCCGGATTGGTCGGCGACCGCGACCGCGACGGCGTCACGGTCCGAGCCGGTGGCGAGGCGATCGCCCAGTACGAACTGAACCGGCAGTGCTGCTGCCGATGAACGCGCTGTCGCTGACGGCGGCCTTCGGCGTGATGATCTGGATCTTCCAGGACGGGCGCCCGGCCGGGCTGGGCACCGCACCGTGGCCACCGGCTCCTACAACTACGCGATGCTGCCGCTGCTGGTCTGCCTCGCCTACGGATTGTCCATGGAATAGGAGGTTTTCGTGCTCTCGCGGATGCGGGAGGAATGGTCGCGATCCGGCCGCACCGCCGCGGACAACCGGCATGCGGTGGCCATGGGCCTGGCCCGCTGGCATGCCCGCCGCGGCTTCACCGAACTCGACGACGAGGCCGTGGCCCCGGACCGGCCGGCAGTGCGCACGGGTGTCCCGGTCTGAGGCGCACGCGAGTCCTCCGCCCGCCGCACCGGAGGGGATGCGGCGGGCGGAGGTTCGCGACGGCCGTGCGGGCGGTCAGCCGATGTGCGCCGACAGATCCGGCAGCATCCGGTTGACCTCGCCCTCCCAGTTGTTCCACTCGTGAATGCCCGCGCCCGGGAAGTCGTAGGTCACGTTCGACCCGCCCAGCGAACTCATCCGCACCTGGAAGGCCCGGGTGTTCACCAGCGCCAGCGCCTCCAGGCCCATGCCGTTGACGGTGTTGAGGTTGGGCCCGTCACCGGCGGCGGGCAGGCCGCTGGCGGCCGACACCCACAATCGGGTGCCGTTCTGGATCAACTGCGGTGCGAAGACGAACGGATCCATCCGCAGCCACTTCTTGTCCCACGGCGGCGCCATCGAGTCGACGTTGTAGCCGCCGGCGTCGATCATCGCGGTCCGGATCGCATCGCGCATGCCCGGCGCGGACAGGTTGAGGTAGCCCGAGAGCGAACCGGCGTAGCTGAACTGGGCCGGGTGGTAGGCCGCCAGGGTCAGCGCGGCGCTACCGCCCATGGACAGGCCGAAGATGCCGTTGCGGCTGGACGCGAAGCCGAGCCGGGACCCCAGCGCGGCCGGGAGGTCCTGGGTGAGGAAGGTTTCCCACTTGTAGGTGTAGGACTTGCCCGGCCCCTTGTTCGACAGCAGCTGCAAACCGCCGGAGCCCGACGACGACCCCGAGGAGGAGCCGTTACCGGAACCGCCGGAGGAGCCGCTGCTGGAACCGGTGCCGAGGAAGCTGCTGGGCGCGTTCCAGTCGGTGTAGAAGCTGGACTGGCCGCCGATCGGCATGACGACGTTGATGTTCGAGGCGGTCAGAGTGCGGGCGATCTCGGTGTTGATCTCCCAGCCGCTGAGATCCTCGCGCGCCCGCATACCGTCCAGGGCGTAGACGACGCGGCTGGTGTTGCCGTCGGCGGCCCGGAACACCCGGGACTTGATCGGGCCCATGGCGGAATCGACGTAGAAGTCGAAGCCGTCCGGGTCGAGCGCGGCCGCGGCGGTGCCCGCACCCACCAGGGTCGTGCCCGAACCGACCAGCGCCGTGGTCACCGGCACCAGCATCGCCAGCACCGCCGCGTACACCCAGGCCCGCAATCCGGGTGCCATCCCTCTCCGTGTGGAGTTCCCCATTCGCATCTGTACGTCGACCTTTCACTTCAACACGCCGCGGCAGACACTCCGGAGGCGGAAAAATCGACCCGTGCGGTGTGACGTTCTCGGTGCACCGGCGGACCGAGCCTCTACCGGCACTCTCTGGCAAGTATTCGGCAATCGAAGCTTTTCCGTTACCTTTTTGTGACGCAGATCGCTACGTCGGCTACCAGCGCTTCGGCGAGTTGCGCCGGATATGCGGCTCGTATCGGCACAATCGGCACCTAGCTCATCCGTAGCTGTGAACGTCCAACTGACGAAGAGGAGCGTGTGCATGAAGGTGAAGACGACGCTTGCCCGGACCGCCTTGGCCGGTGGCGTGACGGCGGCGGCCCTGGGGATGGGGGCGGGCATCGCCCTCGCCGATCCGGCGCCGGAACAGTCGGCACCGGCCCAGCAGAACCAGCCGCAGGCCCAGAACCAGCCGGGCCAGTCCCAGCCGCAGGTGCAGCCGGGGCAGCCGGGCCAGCAGGGCCACGGTTTCAACCTGTTCGGCGCCTGGGTTCCGCTGCCCTTCTGATCCACCGCGGCACGAGGCCCGGTGCTCCGCGACGGAGCACCGGGCCTCGTGTCGTCTCGGGCCGGGCGGCTCAGGAGATCGGCGCCGTCAGGTCGTAGACCGTGGTGCCACCGACCGTCGTGGCCTGGTAGTGCTGCTGCACCCACGTGCTGATCTGCGCGGCCGAACCCGAATCGCCACCCGGGCCCATGCCACCACCGGCGATGAAGTAGTGGATGTCGCCGTCGGCCACGTACTGCTGGAACTGCGCCGGCGTCGGCGACGGGTCGCTGCCGGTGAAGCCGCCGATCGCCATCACCGAGGTTCCGGTGTTCAGCTCCAGTGACGCCGTGGACTGCGCGCCGACGGCCGCCGCCGCCCAGCGGTACCCGCTGGAATCGGTCAGCAACTGCCGCACCTCGGCATTGTCGCTGTTACCACCCGGGCCACCGAACCCGCCGCCGTGGTTCGCGGTATCGCCGGTCGCGTCACCCGAGCCGGTCGCATTCGCGGTGCCCGCCGTCGCATTCGTACCGTTCCCGGCAGAGTTCGTGCCCGCAGCGGAGTTCGTGCCGCCCGCAGCCGAGTCGGCGCCGCCCGAGGCCGAGTTCGTGCCGCCCGCAGCGGACTTCGTGCCGCCGGCAGCGGAACCGCCGCCCGGCGCGCCCATACCGCCGCCGGGGCCGCCGAAACCGTGCCCGGTGCTCGGGCCCGACGACGGGATGGAACCGGTGTGCACGGTGGCCACCGTGTCGATCGTGTAGGCGGTCGACCCCGCCAGCCCGAACAGCAGCCCGGCCGCGGCCACGATGACCGTCGTCCGGCCCAGTTGGTGCAGGCCCACGATCGTCACCGCGGCGACCACGATCGCACCGATCAGCACGATCCAGCGCAGCGCCGGATACCAGTCCGGGGTGCGGTCCAGCAGCACGTAGTTCCAGATGCCGGTGGCGGCGAGCATCACGCCGAGCACCACGCGAGCGGCGATAGTGCCACGGCCACGCCACAATTCGGTGAGGCTGATACCCAGCACCGCGGCGATGGCCGGGGCCAGCGCGACCGTGTAGTACGGGTGCATCGTGCCCTGCATGTAGCTGAACACCACGAAGGTCACCAGCAGCCAGCCGCCCCACAGCACCAGCGCGCTCCGGGTGCGTCCGGTGCGCGGGGCGCGCCGGGTGAACCACAGTCCGGCCACCAGGCCGATCAGCGCGGCGGGCAGCAGCCAGGAGATCTCGGTGCCGATCTGGTCACCGAACAGGCGGGTCAGGCCGGTGCCGCCGCCGAAGCTGCCACCGCCTCCGCCACCACCGCCGTGATTGCCGGACCCGCCGAACACCCGGCCGAGACCGTTGTAGTCCATGGCCAGTTCCCACAGGCTGTTGCTGGTGGAGCCGCCGATGTAGGGCCGGGAGGCCGCCGGCCAGAGCGCGACCAGGGCGACGAACCAGCCCCCGGAGACGATCAGCGCCACCGTCGCGAGCGCCAGCTTGCCCAGCCGCTTCCACAGCCCGATCGGCGCGGCGATCAGGAACACCAGGCCGAAGGCGGGCAGCACCAGGAACGCCTGCATCATCTTCGCCAGGAAGCCGAAGCCCAGCGCCACCCCGGTGAGGGTCAGCCAGCGGCCGCTACCGGTCTCGGTGGCGCGCACGGTGCAGTAGGCGGCCGCGCACAGCAGGAACACCAGCAGTGCGTCCGGGTTGTCGAATCGAAACATCAAGGCGGCCACCGGAGTCAGCGCCAGCAGGCTACCGGCCAGCAAGCCGGCGGCGGGCCCGTTCCAGCGCCGCACGGTGGCGTAGACGAGGGCGACGGAGGCGATACCCATCAGCGCCTCGGGCAGCAGCATGGAGAAGGAACTGAAGCCGAACAGCCGCCCGGACAAGCCCATCATCCACATCGCGGCGGGCGGTTTGTCCACGGTGATCGAGTTGCCGGCGTCCAGCGCGCCGAACAGCAGCGCCTTCCAGCTCTTCGTCCCGGCCTGCACCGCCGCCGCGTAATAGTCGTTGCCCCAACCATTTCGGGTGAAACCCACCAGATACAGCACGGCGCTGGTGACGATCAGCCCCCAGAACGACGGGCGGACCCAGCGCGGTTGATCGGGCGGCCCGAACCACCATCGGTTGCGGGGCCGCACCGGCCGCGGCGGCGCCGGCTCGGCGGCAACAGCCCGCCGGACGGGGGTTTCGATGAGCGTCATGTCAGGTCCTCTCCTGGGTTGACTCCATCGTCGGCCCGCCGTTTGCAGCGGAGATTTGTCCACGCCGAGAGTTCGCTGAGAACCACGCGACCTGGGGATTCGCAGTTTCACGCGGGCGTGGGTTATTGTTCTTTCGCGTTGCCAGAAGGCGACACGCGGATGTAGCGCAGTTGGTAGCGCATCACCTTGCCAAGGTGAGGGTCGCGGGTTCGAATCCCGTCATCCGCTCACACAGCGGCCCCGGAAGCTCGATGCTTCCGGGGCCGCTCGCATGTTCCGATCCGCCGGTCAGGATCCCGTGGTGAGGTCGTAGACGGTGACGCCGTCGATCGTCTGCGCGGTGAAATCGGCCTTCACCCAGGCGGAGATCTCCGTCGCCGCGGTACTGCCGCCGCTGTTGGCGCCTCGCATCCCGCCCATCACCGAACCGTCGATGAAGTAGTGGATCTTGTGCTGCGCCACGTAGTTCCGGAACTGGTCCAGGGTGGGCGCGGGGTCGGTGGCGTTGTAGCCGCCGATCGCCATCACCGGATCCCGGGTCGCCAGCTGATAGTTGGCGGCATTGTTGGAGCCGATCGTGGCGGCCACCCAGGTGTAGTTCCCGGCATCGGCCCGCAACGCGGTGACCACCTGCGCACTGGCGGACGATTCCCCGAACATCCCGCCGAATCCACCCGGACCACCATTGCCACCCGGACCGGAAGCGCCACCGGGACCGGCATTTCCACCCGCAGCGTTCCCACCCGCACCGGCATTACCCGGCGCGGCAGTACCTCCGGAACCGGAATTGCCACCCACGCGACCGGTCCCGCCCGCACCGCGGTTACCCGGCGCCGCGTTACCACCCGCACCGGTGTTGCCGCCGAATCCGGCGTTACCACCACCGGGCATACCTGGCGCTCCCCCGCCGTTGCGCCAACCACCGGAACCCTTTGCCCCACCGCCGTTCCGGTTACCACCACCGCCACCCGGCCCGTGCCCGCCGAAGCCGAAGCCGCCGGGGCCCGCCGACGGGATGGCGCCACCGTGGCTGGTCGCCGCCGTCGCGATCGAATACGCCACGGGCCCGGCCAGTCCCGCCGCGACGGCCAGTACCACCGCCGCCGCGGCCACCGGCCGGGCCAGCCGTCCGGCGAACAGCAGCGCCACGGCCGCGACCACCCCGGCCACCGTCACCACCGGCACCAGCCACGAATTCCATTGCGGCGTACGGCGCAACAGCACATCGGCGAGTATCACGGTCACCACCATCGTGCCCGACAGCACCGCGGTGGCACGAATATCGTTGCGCCGCTGCCACATCAGGCTCGCACCCACACCGGCCGCACCGCCGATCGCGGGCGCCAGCGCGATGGTGTAGTAGGGATGCAGAATCCCGTTGGCGTAGCTGAAGACCGCACCGGTGACGACGAGCCAGCCCAGCCACAGCACCAGCGCGGCCCGTGCCGCATCGGTGCGCGGCGCCGTGCGCAACGCCCACAGCCCGGCCACGCCCAGGATCAGCGCCGCCGGCAGCAGCCAGGCGATGTCACCACCCATCTGGTCGCCGAACAGCCGGTCCCAGCCGACATCGAAATTGGTGTTGCCCAGACCGCCGGTCTCGTTGCCGGTGATCCGGCCGACGCCGTTGTAGCCCAGTGCCAATTCGAGCACGCTGTTGTGCTGGGAGCCACCGATGTACGGCCGCGAACTCGCCGGCCACAGCGCCACCAGCGCCAGGAACCAGCCCGCCGAGACCACCAGCGCCAACAGCGCGGCCGCCGATCGCCGCAGCTTGCTGCCCCAACTTCCGTGCGCCGCAAGCAGATACGCCACCGCGAAGGCGGGCAGCACCAGGAACGCCTGCATCATCTTGGCCAGGAAGGCGAAGCCGACCGCGGCGCCCGCCAGCGGCAACCACCAGGCGGCGGCGTACTTCTCGATCGCTCGCAGCACGCAGTAGGCCGCCACGGTGAGCATCAGCACCAGCAGGGCATCCGGGTTGTCGTAGCGGAACATCAACGCCGCCACCGGCGTCGACGCCAGCACCGCGCCGGCGATCAGCCCGGCGCCGTGCCCGCCGACCCGCCGCACCGCGGCGTAGAGCACGGCCACCGCCGCGACGCCCTCCAGGGCCTGCGGCGCCAGCAGGCTCCACGCGTTGAATCCGAAGATCCGCGCGGAGAGGTCCATCACCCACAGCGCACCGGGTGTCTTGTCCACGGTGATGGCGTTGGCCGCGTCGCTGGACCCGAACAGCATCGCCTTCCAGCTCGACGACCCGGCCTGCACGGCCGCGGCGTAGAACTGATTGGCCCAGCCACCGGCGCCGAGGTCCCACAGATACAACGCCGCGGTCGCCACCAGCAGCGCCGCCAGCGACAGCCGCCGCCACACCGCCGAGCGGTCCCTGGCCGGCTGCGGCGGGCCGGCGGGCGCGGTCACGGGTTCCAATACAGTCGTCGTCACATTCCCGATCCTGCTGGCGCTGGATGCGCCCGGCCTGCACCGGGGCTGTGTGTTGGCTGGGAGCCTGGCCCCGATCAGGACCCGGCCACCGGGGCGGCCCGGCCGGGCAACCGGACGGTGAAGGTGGTGGCGCCGGGCACGCTGTGCACGTCGATGGTGCCGTCGTGGGCCTTCACCACCGCGGCGACGATCGCCAGGCCCAGCCCGGTGCTGCCCGCCTGCCGCGACCGCGAGGTGTCACCGCGGGCGAAACGCTCGAACACCTCGTGTTGCAGGGTCTTCGGGATGCCCGGCCCGTCGTCGCACACCCGCCAGACCGCGCCGTCGCCGTCGAAGTCGAGACCCACCGTCACGGTCGTGCCGGGCGGGGTGTGCACACGCGCGTTGGTGAGCAGGTTCGACAGCACCTGATGCAGGCGGACGCTGTCCCCGGCCACCACCACCGGCTCGTCGGGCAGGTCCAGATCCCAGCGATGGCCCCGGCCCGCGATGTGGGCGTCGCTGATGGCGTCGACGGTCAGCTGGGTCAGGTCCACCGGTTCGCGTTCCAGGGATCGGCCGGAGTCCAGGCGGGCCAGCAGCAGCATGTCCTCCACCAGCGCCGACATCCGGCGGGCGGCGGCGTCGACGCGGGCCATCGCGTCCGCGGCCTGGGCAGACATGTCGTGGCGGTCGCGCTGGGCGAGTTCGGTGTAGCCGCGGATCGCGGCCAGCGGGGTGCGCAGTTCGTGACTGGCGTCGGCGAGGAACTGCCGGACCCGGGTCTCGCTGGCGTGCCGCGACGACAACGCGTCGGCGATGTGATCGAGCATCCGGTTGACGGCCTCGCCGAGCCGGCCCACCTCGGTGGCAGGATCGGCATCACCGGCGGGCACCCGCACCGGCAGCGCCACCTCGCCGCGATCCAGCCGCAGGTCCGCGACCCGCGCGGCGGTCACCGCGACCCGGGTCAGCGGATTGAGCGAACGGCGGATCAGCCAGACGCCGAGGGTGATCGAGATGCTCAGCGCGACCGCGGTGACGACCACCGTCACCACCAGCGCGCGCATCAGGATCGCGTCCACACCCGCCATCGGCAGACCGGTGACCACCACCGTGCCGTCCCAGGTCGGATCGGCGATCACCCGGTAGCGGCCGGCGCCGTCGAGACCGACGGTCACCGGCACGCTGTCGGCCGGCACCTCGGCCAGCTGCCGTTTCGCCAGCGCCGACAGGTCGGCCTGGGTGCCGTCGACAGCGATGCGCCCGGCCGAGGTGACCACGCCGTGGTTGATGATCGCGCCCAGCGAACCGGACTGGATGCCGCCGCGATGCAGGAACGACGGGCCCGCGGTGCTGACCCTCGGCTGCTGCGCGGGCCGGGGAGCCGGAGTCGGGGCAGGGGTGGAAGCAAGGGGCGAGGACGGCTGATCGGTGGGCTCCGGGTCCGGGGACAGTTGCGCGGGCCGGGTGCGGGCCGAGAACATCGAGTCCATACTCGCGCCCCGCATGCCGCCGCCGGGCATCCCGTGCGGTACGCCCAGGCCCGGACCCACTCCGCCCGGTCCTGGTCCGGTGCCGAAGCCGGTCGGCCCGGACGGCCCGGTGCCGGAACCAGGTCCCGTGCCGGCGCCGGAACCACCGCCACCAGTACCGGTCCCACCGCCGCCTGCGCCGGGACCGGTACCGCCGCCACCCGTACCGTTGCCACCGCCGGTGCCGCCCGGCGGCGAACCGCCGCGCGTCTGGAGTGGCGGATCGTCACCGGACCACCCGCCGGGGGGATCGGGCGGCCCGGGCGGCCCGTTGCCGAAATCCTCGCCCCCGATCGGCGGCTGCCGGAGCATGCCACCCGGCGGCGGCGACCCCGGTTCGGCGCCCTCCGACGAAGTGTCCGGCGCCGCGGTCGGCGATGCGACCGGCGGGATCGTCGCGGTCTGGGTTTCGGCGGCGGGAGCCGGCGGCCAGGGCAGCTCGGTCGGCCGCGGTCCCAGCCGGGGCCCGCCACCGACATCCACCAGCGACGGGTTCTGCAGGTCGTAGAGCTGGACGTCCAGCTGATGCACGAGGAACTGCTGCAACGCGATCTCGGTGACCGCACCGACCCCCGTCACGACGGCGACCAGCAGCAGCACCTGCCCCGCCAGCAGCCGCAGGCGCAGCGACCAGTGCCGCGGCCGCCAGAATCCGCGGCGGCGACCGGATTCAGCCGGCCGGCTTGAGCACATAGCCGGACCCGCGCAAGGTGTGGATCATCGGTTCCCGGCCGTTGTCGATCTTCTTCCGTAGATAGGACACGTAGAGCTCCACGATGTTGGATCGGCCGCCGAAATCGTAGCTCCACACCCGGTCCAGGATCTGCGCCTTGCTCAGCACCCGCTTCGGGTTGCGCATGAAGAAGCGCAGCAGTTCGAATTCGGTGGAGGTCAGCTGGATCGGCTCGCCGGCGCGGGTCACCTCGTGACTGTCCTCGTCCAGCACCAGGTCACCGACGACCAGTTGGACACCGGCGTCGTGACCGCTGATGCCGGTCCGCCGCAGCAGCGCGCGCAACCGCAGCACGACCTCCTCGATGCTGAACGGCTTGGTGACGTAGTCGTCGCCACCGGCGGTCAGCCCGGCGATGCGGTCCTCGACGGAATCCTTGGCGGTGAGCAGCAGCACCGGCAGGTGCGGGATGTGCTTGCGCAGCCGCAGCAACACGTCCAGGCCGGTCATGTCCGGCAGCATCACGTCCAGCACCACCACGTCCGGCCGCAGGTCACGGGCCTTCGAGATCGCCGACCGCCCGTCTCCGGCGCTCGCGGTCTCCCATCCCTCGTACCGCAGGGCCATGCACAACATCTCCGCCAGCATGGGCTCGTCGTCGACGACGAGGACGCTGATCGGGCTACCGTCGGCGCGGCGCATCACGGTTCGTTCGGTCTGGGTGTTGGTACTGCTCGTGGGCACCGGGACATCCTTCATGTGCGAGCTCGGCGCCAGCTTGGCCGGACCTGTGCCCAACCTGTGAAATACCTGGTGGTGACATCGAGCTCAGCTCAGAATGCCACACGCACAGCGAACCCTCAGGCGCGCACAGTCAACCCGGACTACCGGCACAGCGCCCCCGAAGCTTCGGCCCCGACGGTGGGACCAAGCGCGGCCGCCGCCGCGACAGTCCGACAACCGAGGGAGCACACCGATCATGACCCAGCCTCCGGCCGATCCGTCCGGCCCCGAGCCCCGACCCGGCACCCCGGAGTACGACCGTACCCACCCGACCGAGCCGATCGCCGCGCCGCCGCCGTTCGACCAGCAGGCCTGGGGTGCGCCGCAGCAGGCGCCCTCGCCGTGGACCACGAGGAAGTCCCTGGCCGCCGTCGGCATCGCGGCCGTGATCGCCGCGGGCGGCGCGGGCGTGATCTACGCCGCCTCCGGCCACTCCTCCGGCGAGCATCGCCCGGCTGGCGGCCCCGGGATGGCCGTGAACGGCGGTCCCGGCGGTCAGTCCCAGCGCGGCGGGCAGGGCGCCGACGGTCGGGCCGAGACCGGCCGCGCCGGCGCGGGCCCGGCCGCCGCCCTGCACGGCCAGTTCACGATCGCCGACGGCAGCAACGGCTACATGACCGAACTGACCCAGCTCGGCACGGTGACCGCCGTCTCCGCCGATTCGATCACCGCCAAGAGCACCGACGACTACACCCACACCTATACGATCGTCGCCGCCACCACCGGCGCCTCCGCGGTCAAGGTAGGCGACACCGTCCGTATCCTCGCCACCCAGTCCGGCGATACGGCCATCGCCACCACCATTTCCGAGAGCACGGCCACCGGCGGCGGCACCGGCCGCCGCACCGGAACCGGCGGCCTGGCCGACTCCGGCGGCCGGTTCGGCGGGCAAGGCGGGCCGGGCGGCCAGGGCGGATTCGGCGGCCCCGGCGGCCGAAACGGCGGCGGCCCAGGCCAATTCAACAGCAACGGCCAGACCCTGCCGCCGGGCGGCCAGCCCATGGCCGCCGGCTGAGCCGGCCCGTCCGCGATCGACCGGCGCACCGCACACCGCAACGGGTGCGTCAGCCGGAAACGTCGTGACCAGCGGTCATGGTGACCACTACCGGGTACTGGGAAGTCCAGATCGGCCGTGACCCTCGACGCATCGCGATCGTGCGGGCCTGGGCGCTCGGGCACGGGCCGAAGGATCTGCCTGCCGGAGTCACGCCGCTGCATCCCGCCTTCTCTGTCCTCGCGGGCGAGTGGTGCAGCGCCGATACCGATGGCATCACAGTCGATTTCCCCTTCCCCCTCGACATTTCGTGGACCGAACTCGAGTTCTGATTCGCAGCACCACGTTTCATACAGCCGGGACGGCCCGCACCGCTGGCCACAGGATTCACCGGGGCTCATAACCGGTCCACAGCCGGTACCAACCATCGGCCGACATCCCGCTAACACACTGGATTCGCCGGTCGACAGTGGTCGGCCGGCGGACTCGGACCCGGTCCGATCGAGGAGAGGACGTATATGGCTGTGAAGGCGAAGTTGGTGAAGACCGTCGTCGCCGGTGGCGTCTTGCTCAGTGCGCTGGGCTTCGGCGCCGCTGTCGCAAACGCCGATCCCGGCCCCGGCGGCCCGCCGCCGCAGGGGCAGTGCCCGCCGCCACCCGGTGACGGGCAGGGCCCGCCGCCGGGTGCTCCGCAGGGTCCCCCACCCGGTGCTCCGCAAGGTCCCCCGCCGGGTGATCCGCAGGGCCCGCCGCCGGGATGCCCGCCGCCGCCCGGCCAGTAGCCGACCCTCGACGAACAGCCCTGTGCCCCGGTGGCGCAGGGCTGTTCGGCGCTGCGGTGGCGGGGCGGCGCCGGGAGCCGGGCCGACTCGCGGACGAGGTGCGGGCTCACACCGCGGTGAGGACGTCCTCGAAGGCCGCCTCGGCCGCGCCGAGGATCTTGAGATCGGCTCCGAGGGAGGACTTCTCGATGCGCACGCCGCCGATGGCCCGGCTGATCATGCTGCGCCGGTGCACTTCCTGTTCGGCGTGGGTCACGACGGCGGCGGGCAGGGTGGTGAACAGGTCGCCGAGCACCACCAGTTCGGGGCCGAGGATGTTGACCACGTTGACCAGTCCCAGGATCAGCCAGTCGAGGTATTCGCCGAGCCGCCCGACCGGGTCGGAATCTCGTTGCAGCTGCCGCATTTCCGCGACGATCGCACCGCGCGGGGCGGCCGCGTCCAGGCCGAGCGCGCGCCGCAGCGCCGCCTCGCCGACCTCGGTCTCCCAGCAGCCCTCGTTGCCGCAGTGGCAGCGCCGGCCCCCGGGATGCACGGTCATATGCCCGATCTCACCGAGGTAGCCGGCCGAACCACGCAGCAGCCCGCCCTGCGCGATGATGCCGCCGCCGACACCCACGTCGGCGGAGACGAACACCGCGTCCGAGGCGCCGCGGCCGACCCCGCGCACATATTCGGCCAGCGCGCCGAATTCGGCGTCGTTGCCCACCACCACCGGTACCCCGAGCGCGGTGCGCATCCGTTCGCCCAGTGGAACTTCCGTCCAGCCGAGATTCGACGCGTCGTGCACCAGCCCGTCGGCGCGGCGTACCACGCCCGGCACCGAGATGCCCGCGGCCACCGGCCGCACACCCAGGTCGCTGACCAGCAGCGCGGCCGATTCGGCCACGTGGGTCACGACCTCCTCCGGATCACGTTGCCGCCCGTGCAGATTCCAGCTGTTGCGGCCGAGGATCTGACCGCCGAGCCCGACCAGCGCGACCCCGGCATGCTCCACCTGCACGTCGGCGGCGAGCACCACCACCGACTGCGCCTGCGGCAGTACCAGCAGCGACGGCCGGCCCGCACCCTGTGCCAGCCGCGGCACCCGCTCCTCCACCACGCCGTCGGTGGCCAGCCCGTCCACCAGCATCTTGATCGTGGACCGGTTCAGGCCCAATTCCGTTGCCAGCGCAGCACGCGTCGCCGGGCCGTCCACGTGCAACAGGCGCAGCAGACTGGCTCGGTTGAAACGGCGCACCTCGTCCGGACGGGCGACGGTCATGGCCTCATCAATAGCACTGCGGGCCCCTCATCTCACCACCGCCACCGCCGCGAGCACCGGTTTCGCGCCGAACCGACCGGTCGCGTCGCGCCGTCGCGGAAGCGAAAACACCACCGGGACAACGCAGCCGAACGACCGGGACGGCCGGATTCGGCACGGTACGGCAATCGCCGCCCGCCGCATCCGGCCGTCCCGCCGTCCACACCCTCATCGCCCGGCAGCCGCGGCCCGCCGTCGTGACAGCGCGTCGACCGTGGCCGCCAGCAACAACACCAATCCGGTGACGATCGAGACCACCGCCGCCGGCTGCCGCAACAGCCCGAGCCCGTTGGACACCACCGCGAGCACCGCACCGCCGATCACCGCGTCGGCCACCCGGCCGCGGCCGCCGAACAGCGAGGTACCGCCGATCACCGCCGCGCCCACCGCGAACAACAGCGTGTTCAGCCCACCGGCCTGCGGATCCACCGAACCCACCTTGGACGAGTAGACGATCGCGCCGACCGCCGCGACGCCGGAGCAGATCACGAAAGCGCTGGCGCGCAACTGCACCACGTTGATACCGGCCCGCCGCGCCGCCTCGTTGTTGCCGCCGGTGGCGTAGAGATGACGGCCGTAGGTGGTGCGGTTGAGCACATATGTGCCGACCACCAGCAGCACCAGCACGATCGGCACCACGTACGGCACCCCGGAGATCCGGATCAGCGCGCTGGGTGAGCGATTCACCGACAGCAGCGCCGTGGCCACCGCGGCGAGCACGCCCACCGCCGACACCTTGGCCACCACCAGCACCGTCGGCTGCGTCACCAGACCCTTTGCCCGCCTGCGGAAGTGCCCGATCAGGGTGACCGCGGCATAACCACCGGCGGCCACCACGAACAACACCCAGCTGCCCGTCACCGACAGATTCCCGTTGGCGACCTCGTCCAGCACGTGCGAGGAGCTGATGCCCAGCACGCCGCCCTGCCCGATCAGTTGCAGGATGGCGCCCTGCCAGGCCAGGAACAGCGCCAGCGTCACCACGAACGACGGCATCCCGATGCGGGCGATCAGGAAGCCGGTGATGCAGCCGATCGCGGTGCCCACACACACCGCCAGCAGCATCTCGATCCACGGATTGGCATGAAATCCGCACACGGTCAGCACGATTCCCAGCAGCGACATCGCCACACCCGGCCAGATCCGCAGCCACCCGGCCAGCACCGCCGCCAGCACCAGCAGCGCGTTGAAGATGACGAAGACGGTATTGCCCATGCCAGACAACAGATTTCCGTTGTCGACGAAGTGCATGGCCAGCACCGCGCCGGCCACGCCGGACGCGGTGCCGGCGGACAGGTCGATCTCGCCGAGCAGCAGGACGTACACGATGCCCATCGCGATGATGGTCTGGCCCGCGCCTTGTGCCAGCAGGTTGGCGATGTTGTTCAGCGAGAAGAACACATCCGACAGCAGGCTGAACAGCACGATCAGCACCACCAGCCCCAGAATCGCCGGCAGCGAGCCGATCTCGCCGCCCCTCACTCGGGCGAGATAGGCGCGCACGGCCTCCGCCGTGGACACGGTGGTGGTGTCGATGCCGAAATCGGCGATCGCCTGGTCGGTTCCGGCATGCTCCGCCGGCGTTCCGTTGGTGTTCGAGCCCGTGGCCGAAACTTGTGTCATCACACTGTCTTTCCTGCTACAGCACCGCGGACTCGGGCCGGGCCAGGCCCAGTTCGCCGGAGCGTCCCGCGGTGATCAGTTCCACGACCTGGTTCTGGGTGACATCGGCGGTGCGGACCTGCGCCGCCATCCGTCCCAGGTACAGCACCGCGATCCGGTCGGCGACCTCGAACACGTCGGCGAGGTTGTGGCTGATCAGCACCACGCCCAGGCCCTGTTCGGCCAGGCGCCGCACCAGATCCAGCACCTGCCGGGTCTGGGCGACGCCGAGCGCCGCGGTCGGTTCGTCGAGGAGCACCAGATTGCTGTTCCACAGCACCGCTTTCGCGATCGCGACGGTCTGCCGCTGTCCGCCCGACAGTGCGGACACCGGCGTGCGCACGGATTTCACCGTGCGCACCGACAGCGAGGCGAGGGTGCGCCGGGCCGCGTCCTCCATGTTGGCCTCGTCCAGGAACCACGGCTTGCCGCGTTCCCGGCCGAGGAACATGTTCTGCACGATGTCGAGGTTGTCGGCCAGGGCGAGATCCTGGTAGACGACCTCGATACCCAGCGCCGACGCGTCCTTCGGCCCGCGCATCTGTACCTCGGCCCCGTTGAACCGGATGGTGCCGGAATCGGCGGGGTGGATACCGGCGATGCATTTCA
This sequence comes from Nocardia sp. alder85J, assembly GCF_020176955.2. Classification (GTDB taxonomy): domain Bacteria; phylum Actinomycetota; class Actinomycetes; order Mycobacteriales; family Mycobacteriaceae; genus Nocardia. Next base: position 245,759 of record NZ_JAIUCZ020000013.1, on the reverse strand, counting down.
CCAGGGTCGACTTGCCGGCGCCGTTGTCACCCACCAGTGCGGTGACCTCCCCTGCGGGAGCGGTGAATTCGACGTCGTGCAGGACGTGGACGGCACCGAAACTCTTGTTGAGCCCGGTGATCTGCAACAGCGGTTCGCTCATGATCTTCCTCGAGGCCGGGATACCGAAAGCCGGATGCGTTGCGGCTCAGGAGATCCCGAGCTGACCGCAGGCGGCGGACACGTCCCCGGAGCACAGCTCGGAGGCCTTGATGTAGCCCTGGTCGACGACCTGTTTGACCTCGGCCTTGGTGACCAGGTGCGGGGTCAGCAGCACCGACTTCACGTCGCGGTTGCCCTTGGTGTCCTTGCTGACCGCGGTGGCCAGCGCGTCGGCGCCCGCCTTGTCGCCCTTGACCAGGGCGGCGGCCAGTTTCGCGGCCGCGTCGGCCTCGTCCTGGATCGGCTTGAACACCGTCATGTACTGGTCGCCGCGCAGGATCGCCCTGAGCCCGTCGGCGGTGGCGTCCTGGCCGGTGACCGGCACCTTGCCGTTGAGGCCGTTCTTCTTCAGCACGGTGATGATGGCGCCGGCCAGGCCGTCGTTGGCGGCGACGACGCCGTCGACCTTGCCGCCGTTACCGGTGAGCAGCTGCTCGAAGACCTGGCCGCCCTTCTGATTGTCCCATTCGTCGATCGGCTGGCTGTGCACCAGCTTCAGCGCGCCGGAATCGTAGAGCGGCTTGAGCACCTTTTCCTGTCCGTCGTGGAACAGGGTGGCGTTGTTGTCGGTCGGCGCGCCCTCGATCTCGATCACCTGGGCGCCGCGGTTGTCCTTCAGCGCGGTCGCCAGGCCCTGGCCCTGCAACTGGCCGACGCCGACGTTGTCGAAGGACACGTAGTAGTCCGAGGAGCCGCCGAGGTTGAGCCGGTCGTAGTCGATGGTCGGGATGCCGGCCTTCTTCGCCTTGTTGGCGACCGCGGTGCCGACCTCGCTGTTGATCGAAGCGATGACGAGGACCTTCACGCCCTTGGCGATCATGCCGTCGGCGAGGCTGCTGAACTTCTGCACATCACCCTGGGCGTTCTGGATGTCGGCGTCGAAGCCCTGTGCCTTGAACGCCTTCTGCAGCATCGGGCGGTCGAAGCCCTCCCAGCGGGCCGAGGTCGCCGTCTCCGGCAGGATGACACCGACGGTGCCGTTCCCGCCACCGCCACCGGAACCACCGCTGGAGGAGCTGCTACCGGAGGAGGAGTTGGAACCACACGCGGTCATGGTCAGCAGACCGGCCAGGGCCACGGCAACGACGCCGAGCGCTTTCGTCCTCATCAGATGCACCTTTCGAACTGGCGACCGAAACGCCGGCCCGTCGGGTACGGGAGTGACGCCGGCCATTATGTTGTAGCCAACAACATATGCGACCGACGCCGAAACGGACATCACAATTATGCAACAGTGTGGTCCAGCTCACAATGTGCCGGTGCGCAGGGGGCGCGGATCCTCCGTCAGCACAGCCAGTTCCGACACCCGGCGATCGGCCAGCGCCCGGCAGATGCGCAACCCGGCGGCCCGCACCGCGGGCATTACGGCCATGGCGGCCTCGGTATTCGGCAATACCACCGACAACGACGCCATCACCTGACCGTCGGCGGCCCGCAACGGCACGGCGATCGAGGTGGCGATCGGATCGATCAGTCCCGGGCAGTACGCCGCGCCGGCCCGGCGCACCCGGCTCAGCACCATCCGCAGCGCGCGCGGATCGGTGACGGTGTGCGGGGTGTAACCCCGCAACGGTTCGGCCAGCACGGATTCCTGCACATCGGCCGATGCGTGGGCGAGCAGCACCAGACCGGGCGCCGAGGCGTGCAGCGGCAACCGGCTCGCGGTCGAGATCAGGCTGCGCACCGCGATCGGCGCCGAGAGCTGCTCGACGATCAGCACCTCGTGCCCCTCGCGGACGCCGAGGTGGACGTGCTGGCCGATGCGGGCGTGCAGTTCGGTCATGAACGGCATCGCGGTCCGGGACAGCTCCCGCATCGGCGCGGCGCGGCTGACCATCTCCCACATCCGCACGCCGATCCACACCCGCCGCTCCGCATCGCGCTGCAACCAGCCGCGCTCGACCAGCTCGGCGACCATGCGGGACACCGTCGGCAGCGGGATTCCGGTGCGCTCGGACAGCTCCGACACCGTCGACGACCGGGTTTCCGGTCCGAATGCGTCGAACAACCGAGCCAGCCGGGAGAGCACGGATTCACCATTGGAGTATCTGGCCATGAGAGCGAGTCCTTCAGCCGAGCCGGATGCGAAGCGGTTGCCCGGCACACTGCCGCGGCCTGCCGACTGTGCCCGAGCAGCTTCTCTTCCAGCTGTGGCGAACCTAGCTGCCACCTGTGAACCCCGCCGCGGCGGTCTCGGTGACCGCCGATCGGCCTGCGCAGATCTCGTCCACGACCGCGGTGAGTACCGTCAGGCCGTGGGTCAGTTCGTCGTCGGTGACGGTCAGCGGCGGCAGCAGTTTGACCACCTCTTCGTCGGAGCCGGAGGTCTCGACGAGCAGCCCCCGTTCGAAGGCCAGCCGGGAAACCTTGCCCGCCACCGACACATCCGCGAAGGCCAGCCCGTGCACCAGGCCGCGGCCGCGCGCCGACACGCCAGGGTACCGACCGGCGAGTTCGGTGAGCGCGGTGTGCACCCGTTCCCCCAGCCGCTGGGTGGAGGCGGTCAGGCCCGCGCCGGTCCAGAAATGCTCGAGCGCCGCCCGCGCGGTGACGAACGCCGGATTGTTGCCACGGAAGGTACCGTTGTGCTCCCCCGGCGCCCACTGGTCCCATTCCGGCCGCAGCAGCACCAGCGCCATCGGCAGCCCGTACCCGCCGATGGATTTGGACAGCGTCACGATGTCGGGGGTGATCCCGGCCGCCTCGAACGAGAAGAACGGGCCGGTCCGTCCGCAGCCCATCTGCACATCGTCGACGATCAGCAGAATGCCTCGGGCCGAGCACAATTCGGCCAGCGCCCGCAGCCAGCGCGTACTGGCCACATTCACCCCGCCCTCACCCTGCACGGTCTCCACGATCACCGCGGCGGGTTTGTCCAGACCGGAGGCGGCGTCGTCGAGCACCCTCCGCATCCAGGCCGGGCCCGCCTCGGGGTCGGCGCCGAGGTAGCCGTCGTAGGGCATCGGGACGGCATGGGCCAGCGGCACTCCGGCGGCGGCGCGCTTGGCGGCGTTGCCGGTGACGGCCAGGGCGCCGAGGCTCACGCCGTGAAAGGAGTTGGTGAAGTTCCAGATCGCGGTGCGGCCGGTCACCTTGCGCGCCAGCTTCAGTGCCGCCTCGACCGCGTTCGCCCCGGTCGGTCCCGGGAACTGCACCTTGTAGTCCAGCCCGCGCGGCGCCAGCACCAGATCGCGCAACGCGATCAGCAGATCGCGTTTGGCGGTGGTGGACATGTCCAGTGCGTGGGTGACGCCGTCGCCGGACAGGTACTCCAGCAGGGCCGATTTCAGCACCGGGTTGTTGTGGCCGTAGTTCAGCGCACCGGCTCCGGCGAAAAAGTCCAGGTATTCCCGGCCGTTCTCGTCGCGCAACCAGGCGCCGCGCGCGGTGTCGAAGACCGTCGGCCACGCCCGGCAGTAACTGCGCACGTTCGATTCGAGTGCTTCGAAGACTGTGGTCATGGCGGCCCTTCGCCGAGCGGGAGCCGGGGCCCGGCCCCCAATAATCTGAAATGTACCTGTTTCTAACATCGAACCGGGCATGCCCACAAGAGTTTCGGCGAACCGCCAGGATCGCACCCCGGCAACCGCTCGGTATCACTTTCGGAACATTCGTGATTCGCGGAACCGGTTGTGAACGAGAGGCGAGCACCATAGCGTGGTGTGATTGTGCGCGCGCGCTCAGACGTCTACTTCCGGTTGGCCGAAGCAGGTTTCCGCAGGCAATGGCACTATCGGCTGGCGATGTTCGCCGGCATGTTCACCAATGTGGTGTTCGGGCTGGTCCGCGCCTCGGTGATGCTGGCCGCGGTCCGGACCTCCGCCGGATTCGGCGGATACACCCCCGATTCGATCGGCGCGTACGTCTGGCTGTCGCAGGGCTTGCTGGGTGCCCTCGGCGTGATGGGCCCGCCGCTGGATCTGGTCGAGCGCATCCGTAACGGCGATGTGGCCATCGACTTCCTGCGCCCGATCGACATCCAATTCTGCTATCTGGCCGGTGATCTCGGCCGGGCCGGATGCACGCTGCTGTTGCGAGGACTGCCCAGCGTGGCAGCGGGCATGCTGTTCCTCGAATTGGAGCCACCACACGAGGCGTTGCCGTATGTACTCGGCGCCGTCAGTGTCGTACTGGCAGTGACTATTTCGTTCCTGCTGCTGTTCGCGGTGGCGCTGGCCGGTTTCTGGCTGGTGGAGACCCGCGGCATCCGGCTGCTCTATCAGATCGTCGCGACTTTCCTGGCCGGACTTTTCGTACCCGTGCACCTGTTCCCCGAGTGGCTGCGTACACTGGCAAACCTCAGCCCGTTCCCTTCCCAGTTACAGGGGCCGATCGACGTGCTGTCCGGCCACGCCACCGGCGGCGAGGTCGTGCAAATCCTTGCCGTGCAGGCATTCTGGGTGATCGTTGCCCTCGCCCTCGGCCGTGCGCTGCTGCGCGCAGGCCGCCGCAAACTGGAGGTGCAGGGTGGCTGAATCGGCGGCGGCCCCGTACGGCAACTGGTTCACGCCCTATCGCGCGGTGCTCCGTTCCCGGATGCGCTCACAGCAGGCCTACCCGCTGTCGTTCGCCGCGGACATGCTCTCCTCGCTGCTGGTCGGCGTCGTGGAATTCGCCGAGGTGTGGGTGATCTACCACAACGTCCGGGTGCTCGGCGGACTCGACATGCACGCCATGCTGCTGCTGTTCGGGTTGAGCAACGTGACGTTCGCGATCGCGCAGATCGCCGTCGGCCACACCGACACCCTGCCCACCTACATCCGGCTGGGCACTCTGGACGCCTTCCATCTGCGACCGCAACCGCTGCTGCTGCAACTGATCACCAGCGATATCTCGCTGCGCCGGCTCACCCGGGCCGCGGTCGCGGCGGCGGTGCTGGCCGCCGGCCTGGTGGAGAACAACATCCATTGGACCACAACCAAATTCGCCTTGCTCGCGCTGTCGCTCCCGGCCGGGGTGGCGATCTTCGCCGGCCTGTTCGTGGCGGCCGCGGGCCTGCAATTCTTCCTGATCGACGGCTCCGAGCTGACCAACAGCTTCACCTACGGCGGCGCGTTCGCCGCGCAGCAGCCGACCGCGGTGTTCGGCCTGCCACTACAGGTACTGTTCGGCTTCGCCGTCCCGGTCGCCTTCGTCGCCTACCTGCCCACGATCGCATTACTGGGTCACGGTGGCCCCGATTGGCTGCCCGCGGGACTGGCGTGGGCGACTCCGGGTGCTGCACTGTGGATCTGGGCTCTTGCCCTGACGTTCTGGCAGCTGGGTGTACGACACTATCAGGGAGGCGGCGGATGAACGCGATCGAGATCGACGAACTCACCAGACAATTCGTGTTGCGTCGAAGGGAGGAGGGCCGCCGGCTGCGCCGGCGTGAAACCATCACGGCCGTGGATCGGATGAGCTTCACCGTCGAATCCGGCGCCGCCGTCGGCTACATCGGCGCCAACGGCGCCGGCAAGTCCACCACCATCAAGATGCTCACCGGCATCCTGGTGCCCACCTCCGGCACCGTGCACACGTGCGGGCTGGAACCGGTGCGGCAGCGACGCGAGCTGGCGGGCCGGATCGGGGTGGTGTTCGGCCAGCGCTCGCAGCTGTGGTGGGATCTGCCGCTGCGCGAATCGTTCACCATCCTCGCCGCCATCCATCGGCTCGAACCCGACGGCGCTCGCAAGCGCACCCACGAACTGGTCGAGCAACTGGAGATGGCCGAGACCCTCGACACCCCCGTCCGCCAGCTCTCGCTGGGGCAGCGCATGCGCGCGGAAATCGCTGCGGCACTGCTGCATTCACCGGAGCTGTTGATCCTGGACGAGCCCACCATCGGACTGGACGTGCTGTCCAAGCAACGACTACGGGAGTTCCTCAGCTACGAGCGGATCCAGCGCGGCACCACCCTGCTGCTCACCACCCACGACATGGGCGACATCGAGCGGCTGTGCGAGCGGGTGCTGGTGGCCGACCACGGCCGGCTGGTCTACGACGGCTCGCTGACCGGGCTGGCCGCCACCGTCGGCGTGCGCCGGGTGCTGGTGGTCGATCTGGCCGGTCCCACCGCCGAACTCGACGGCCTGCCCGGCGCGCAACTGCTGGCCACCGAGGGCGGCGGCGTCCGGCAGCGGCTGGCGTTCGACGCCCAGGCCACCACCGCCGCACAGCTTCTCACCGCCGTCTCGGCGCGCGCCGAGGTCCGCGATCTGTCCATCGAGGAGCCCGACATCGAGGACGTGGTGCGGCGTCTCTACGAATCGCGCAACCCCGGATCGCATACGCCCCGCCCCTTCCGGCCGTCGACCGGCCCGGCCCGCATCCCGCTGCGCTCGCCGGGCCGGCGCCACGGCTGAACCCACCGCCGCGACCGCACACCGTGCCTCGCCGAACCGGGGCGCGGAACGCGCCGACTCCGCGGAAATCCCGTCATTCGGCCGACACCGCGGCGGCACACTCCCACATCGAAGTCGAATAGCCCACGCGGGTGACGAACCGGTGAACAGAATCGCGAAGAAGGCGATCGCGAACTATGCGACGGGCCGGAAAAACAGAACCACTATGTGCGGAATAGCCGCAATCCACTCGGCGGTCCATTGCCGATGTGCGCGCGGCGGATCCCGATCACGTCGGAAGCGCATCGGTCGGACGGCGTTGCCGGGTGGGAGGATCACACTCCGCCAGGAGTTTCCGATACCGAACCCCCGTGCAAAATCAATTGTTTCGCATTCCCCGGGCACTACGCCGGGAGCGCGGCAGTCGGCGCCGCGCCGGACCCCGCCCCACCGGCGTGTCGAGTTCCGTGTGTCACATGGGCCTTCGGCGTACGAGAGGTGCCTGTCTTGCAAATTCGACCCGCATGTGTCAGGTTGCTTCTGATTCTCCGGACCGGGCGACCGGAGGCCGTGCGTCAGCGGGAAACAAGGAGAACACGTGCAATTCCGTCGAGCACCTCTGTTGCCGGGCGATGGCGACCGTCGGCGGGGGCGCGCGTCCACCATCCGAGGGCAGCTGACCCGGATGCTGTTGGTCTCGGTGGTGCTGGTACTCGCCCTGCTGGCGGTGATCGTCTACGACGTGGTCGGCCGGTACCGGGCCTCGGAAGACACGGTGCGCGCGATCGGATTGGCGTCCGCGGTGCAGGATTTCGTGCACGAGGCGCAGCGCGAGCGCGGGCTGTCGGTCGGCGTCGCGAACGGGCAGGGCTCGATGCGCGATCAGCTGATCACCGAGCGCGGCGCCGTCGACACCACCCGCCGCGCCCTGGACCACGCCCTCGCGGACGGCGGCATACCCGGCAGCGCCGAGGTGCGCACGGCCTTGCAGCAGTTCGCCGGCCTCACCGCCACCCGCGCCGATCTCGACACCCACCGCATCGACGCCGGGCGGATCTTCCGCTTCTACACCGACGCCATCACCGCCGTGCAGCGGGTGCGGCCAGGCGTGGACCTGGCCCGCGACCCCGAGCTGTGGCGCGACCTGCAGACGCTCTACGCCCTCGGCGATCTGAAGGAGTACACCGGGCAGACCCGGGGCTTCCTCAACGGCATCTTCGTCAAGGACGAATTCGACGGGAACGAGTACATCCAGTTCAGCGATATCCGCGGGCTGCGGCAGGCCGCCCAGGCCGCCTTCGTCCGCGACGCCACCTCCGCGCAGCGGACGCAGCTGGACACCGTGTTCCGCTCCGAGAACGCCACCCGCGCCGCCGCCGCGGAGGGCGTGGCGATCGCCTCCTCCGACGGCCCGCTGACCAGGTCCATCGACCCGAACATCTGGTGGGCCAACATGACCGGGCTGATCGACGCCGAGCGCGACGTGCAGCGGTCGGTGGCCGCCGACGCCGTCGATCGCGCCGAGCACCTGCGTGACGAGGCGGAGATCCAGCTCATCGGCTGCCTGGTCGCCGCGCTGCTGGCTCTGCTGGCGCAGATCGCGATCACCGTGGCCACCATCCGGCGGATCGCGCGGCCGCTGACCGCGCTGGCGACCGAGGCCGACGAGGTCGCGGGCCGCCGCCTGCCCGCGCTGATCACCGCCTGGCAGGCCGATTCCGAACCCGCGCCGCCGGAACCGATCCGCACCGAGCACCGCGCCGGCGCCGAGATCGTATCCGTGGCACAGGCGCTGGACCGGGTGCAGACCACCGCCTTCGAACTCGCCTCGCAGCAGGCGCTGCTGCGGCACAACACCTCGGAGTCGCTGGCGAATCTGGGACGGCGCAACCAGAATCTGGTCCGCCGGCAGCTGGGCCTGATCAGCCAGTTCGAGCAGGAGGAGCTCGATCCCAAGGCGCTGGCCAACATGTTCGAGCTCGACCATCTCGCAACGCGCATGCGCCGCAACGCCGAAAGCCTGCTGGTGCTCGTCGGCGAGGCCAGCCCCCGGCGCTGGACCGAGGCCATTCCGCTCACCGACGTCATCCGCGCGGCGCTGTCCGAGGTCGAGGACTACCGCCGGGTGATCCTGCGCCGCGTCGACGACGTGCCGGTCGCGGGCTCGGCGGTCAGCGAGCTGGCGCACATGGTCGCCGAGCTCATCGAGAACGGGCTGGCCTTCTCCCCACCGGATCTGGAGGTGGAGATCTACGGCCGCCGGCTCGGCAAGCAGTACATGCTCGCCGTCGTCGACCACGGCGTCGGCATGCCGCCGGAGCAGTTGGCCGCGGCCAACTCCCGGCTGCGCGGCGAGACCGACTTCCTGCTGGCGCCGACCCGCTACCTCGGCCACTACGTCGTCGGCCGCCTGGCCGCGCGGCTGAAGGTCGAGGTGGAGCTGACGGTGTCGCCGGTCAGCGGCGTGGTGGCCCGGATGCTGCTGCCCGCCGAGATCCTCGCCGAACAGGCCGCGATGCCGGAGGCGAAGCCCAAGGCCGAGCAGTTGCGGGCGGCGCCGAAGGCCGAGCCGCTGCCGGCGGCGCCGAAGGCGGAACAACTGCGGGCCGCGCCCAAGGCGGAACAGCTACGGGCCGCGCCCAAGGCCGCGCCGCTGCCGGCCGCGCCCAAGCCGGAACAGGTGCGGGCGACGCCGAAACCGCCCGCACCCGAGCCGGTTCCGATGAGCGCCGGTATCCCCATGACTCCGCTCGGCCCCATACCGCCGCTCGACCCGGTGAAGCCGCTGGGCCCGTTGAGCGCGCTGGGCCCGGTGTCCCTCGGCGGGTCGGTGCCCCCGCCGGTCGGCATATCCCCGGTGCCGGAGGCGGCGGCCGCCGCGGCCCCGCCCCCGGCACCGGAACCCCAGGCCGCGGCGCCCGTGCCCGCCGAGGCTATGGTGATCGACGCCACCGGATTCACCGTGCACGACGAGGCCATCCACCGCGTACCGGATCATGCACCGCCGCGGGCGGATCGGTCGTACCAGGAAGCGCAGGACCGACCACGGAAGGACACCGTGCCCGTGACCAACGGACACGCTCATCCGGATCGCGGCCCCCGCCCCGATCCGTTCCCGACCATGCCGGCGGGACCGTTCAAGGATCTTCTGGAAGCCGCCGCCACCCAGCGGCACGAGGCCGAATCGATGCGTACCGGTTCCTGGCCGGCCGTCGACCTCACCCACGGCCACCCGGGTGATCCCGGCCTCGGCGGCGTGGAACGAACTCGCAACGGTCTCGTCAAGCGCGCCAAGAAGAATCGCGATACCGTACAGACCGACCGGACAGTGCGGACGCCCAGACCGCCGGTGAATCCCGCCGCGGATCGCTCGCCCGAGCAGATTCGAGGTATGCTGGCGGACTTCCGGGCCGGTCACCAACGTGGCGAACGCACCGGTGCGCCCGACACGAATGCCGATGAACGGCAATGGATTCCTGCTTCGACGACCCAGGAGGAAACCAGGTGACCACGCACCTCCAGGACTCCGGCCCGCACACCTTCAACTGGCTGCTGGCCGATTTCGTCCGTACCACCGCCGGAGTCCGCGACGCGGTCGCGGTCTCCTCGGACGGCCTGCTGATGGCCATGTCGGACGGCCTGGACCGCACCGGAGCCGATCGCCTGGCGGCGATGGTGTCCGGTTTGGTCAGCCTCGGCCGGAGCGCTTCGCGCAGTTACGAGTTCGACGGCCTGAAACTGATCATGATCGAGATGCGGCGCGGCTTCCTGCTGGTGTCCGCGATCGCCGACGGCAGCTGCATCGGCGTGATCGCCGACAGCGCGGGCGATGTCGGCCTGATCGGCTATCAGATGGCCGTCCTGGCCGACCGCGCGGGCGCACTGCTCACCCCAGCGCTCATCACCGAGCTGCGGGAGTCCCTGCGCAGATGACCGAGCCACCCCGGCTGTCCGATCCCCGGATGATTCCACCCGGTCACCCCGAATCCTGGTCCGGCGCCTCGGATCAGGACGACGAGTATGCGCGTGGCGCCGGGGAACAGGGGCCGGTGGTCCGCCCGTTCCTGATGACGGGTGGCCGGACCATTCCGCTGGTCGACGGGCTGCGGATGGAAACCATGGTCTCGGCCGCCCCCGCCGCGCTCTCGGCGCCGCTGCGGTTCGAACAGCACACGGTGGTGCGACTGTGCCAGCAGCCGCACTCCATAGCCGAAATCTCCGCGGCGCTCCGCGTTCCGATCGGTGTGGCCCGCGTCGTGGTCAGCGATCTGGTGACCACCGGACATGTGTCGGTCAGCGCCGCCGACGAATTGTCCATCGATGCCATCGAGAGGATCAGGGACCTTGTACGGGCACTCTGACAGCCCCCCACCACAGCCGACGACGTCGTCGGTCAAAATAGTCATCAGCGGCGGATTCGGTGTGGGGAAGACCACCTTCATCGGGGCGATCTCGGAGATCGAGCCGCTGGCGACCGAAGCGGCGATGACCGAGGTGTCGGTCGGCGTCGACGATCCGGGCATGCTGGCCAACAAGACCACCACCACGGTCGCGCTGGACTTCGGCCGGATCACCCTGGACCGCACGCTGGTGCTGTACCTGTTCGGAACGCCCGGTCAGGAGCGGTTCGAATTCCTCTGGGACGACCTGGCCGACGGCGCGCTGGGCGCGGTCATCATCGTCGACACCTCCCGGGTGCAGGACTGCTATCCGGTGCTGGACTTCTTCGAACACCGCAAGACCCCGTTCGTGGTGGCGGTCAACAAGTTCGAGGGCGGTGCGCGCTTCGATCTCGACGAGGTCCGGGAGGCGCTGGATCTCGACGACGACCTGTGCCTGGTCGAATGCGACGCCCGCAGCCGGGAATCGGTGAAGCAGGTACTGGTGGCGCTGCTGGAACAGGTACTGCTGCAACGCCTGTCGGGCACCACCGGAGTCCGCACCTGAGTCAGCGACCGCCGGGCCCGTCCGAGGAGTAGAGGCTGATCTCCCCGTTCTCCCCCAGGAATGCGTTGACCAGCATGGTGCCGCGCGCCGACAGCTCCTCCGACGCCGGAGCGACGGTGGTGATCGAGATGTACGGGATGGCCGCCCAATTCACCACATAGCGCTCGGGCGGTCCGTCGGCGCCGGACATGTGGGCCAGGCGGAACACCGACACCGTGCGGCGTTCCACCAGAGTCCGGACCACCTCGGCGATCCGATCCGGATCCTCCAGTGCGAACAGGAAGCCGAAACTCAATTCCGGCGAGGACACGTAGGCGGGCACGAGGATCGAGGCTATCGGACCGCCGGAGCGGACGAGCCGAGCGAAACCGGGTTTCGACGGCGGCGTGCCGGGGAATCCTGCGAGGACTCGCCCGACGATGATCTCCGATGGTGGCGATCATGTGACCGCGTCGTAATGGACTATAACGATTGCCCGGCAGCTTCGGCTTTTCCGCCGGTCGGCTGTTGCGCGGGCCCGTGCGACGCGCTTTCCTGATTATGTCCTGCTATGACGGAACGTCTCTCGCATCGTCGCGGAATTCCCGGTTTCCTCACCGTGAGCGTGTGTGGGTGTCGCTGTGTCCGGACCGTGCGGGACTACGCCGGAGCCGAGGGGCGCCCCTCCCCTGAAAACCTCCTCGGCCCTGGCGTATCCAATCGATCGCTGGCTCGCGAGGGTGGGAAATCATGGCGACCGAGCATCCCGGCGTGCGCGCCGGAATCGGTGAGCTGCCGTCTACGACGGAGGTATTGCACGCCTTCCGTGCCTCCCGCGATCGATATCGGCCCGAGGATGTGGTCCTGGATGCCGCCCGGCGGCTGGCCCGCTGCCACGAACTGCGGCTGCGCACCCAGCAGGCCGCGCACGCGCCGGACGTGTCCGATGTGCGGGTGGCCGGGTGCAGCCAACTGCTCGACGACATCGACCGGGATCGTGCGGAGCAGGTGGCCCGCATCGACGGCTGGGTGGCCGAGCACATCGCGCATCGCGCCGGCGCCTCCCTGCACACCGAGACCCTCGGCGCGGTGATCGACCGACTCGCGGCGAAATGGGTTGCGGCCCAACAGGCCCTGGGACTGCCGACGGACGGGGTCGAGCCGCCGCCCGAGCCGCGCACCGATATCCGGCCGCGCCGGACGACGATCGGGCACCACGGCGTGGACGGCGAGGCGCGCCTGCACTGGGTGCGCCTCGCCGAACTCGTCGACGGCTACCGGGATCTGATCACCGACGTCATCGAGCGCCGCCGCCGGTTGCCGGTGTTCTGAGCGCGGTATGCCGGACCGGCGGCGGATGTCCCGCGCCGCCGGGTGTTCCGAGCCGCTGCCGACCGCTCAGTGCTCGTCCGGGTCGATGATCACGGTCTCCGCGTCGATGAAGGGCTGCACCGCGCTCGGGTCGGTCTGCGGGGCCGGATCGTCCATCAGCACATCGGGGGCCTCGCGCCCCTCGTTCACCGGCGCGGCGGCCCGGCGGTCGGCCTCGGCCGCGGCGGCCGCCTCCCGCATTTCGATCGCATCCGTGACCCATTCACCGATCTCGCGGGTGACCTCGGCGACGGTGCCACTGATGATCGTTGCGATATTGCCGACATGCCGTGCCCCGGACGATGTCAATTCCTGGATCAAATCCTTGTTGCGCTCGAATTTTCCGAACATCACCCGTCCGCTTCGCTCGATTCCCGCTTGCGCCTCACGATAACACCGGGCTCGGACTTCGACGGGAACAGCGAAGGCGGCAACGCCATCCGCACAATCTTCGCCCACACCCCGCCGATCTGCTTGCGCAGCGGGCCGGTGTGATACGGCAGCCCGAACTTCTCGCACAGCGCGCGCACCTCCGGGGCGATCTCCGGATACCGGTTGGCCGGCAGATCGGGAAACAGATGGTGCTCGATCTGATGCGAGAGGTTGCCGGACAAGATGTGGAACAGCGTGCTGCCGGTGATGTTCGCCGAGCCCAGCATCTGCCGCACGTACCACTCGCCGCGGGTCTCCTCGGCGGTCTCCTCTTCGGTGAACGTCTGTACTCCGGAGGGGAAGTGGCCGCAGAAGATGATCGAATAGGCCCAGATGTTGCGCACCACATTGGCCGTCACGTTCCCGGCCAGGGTGGACAGGAACATCGGGCCGCTCAGCAGCGGGAACACGAGGTAGTCCTTGAGCACCTGCCGGCCGGCCTTGCGGGCCTGCCCGCGCAGTAGCCGCCGCACCTCGCCCCAGGAACGCTCGCCGCGCACGATGTTGTCGAACTCGAGGTCGTGCAGCATCACGCCCCACTCGAACAACATCATCAGCGCGAACGCGTACAGCGGATTGCCCAGGTAGTAGGGATTCCACTGCTGGCCCTCGTCGATGCGCAGCACGCCGTACCCGATGTCGCGATCGCGGCCGTGGATGTTGGTGTAGGTGTGGTGCATGTAGTTGTGCGAGTGCTTCCACTGATCCGCCGGACACACGTTGTCCCACTCGAAGACCCGGGAATTCAGCCCGGGCTCACGCATCCAGTCGTACTGGCCGTGCATGACGTTGTGGCCGATCTCCATGTTGTCGAGGATCTTGGCGAGGCTCAGCGCGGCGACCCCGGCCAGCCAGCACGGCGGCAGGAAGCCGAGGAACAGCAGGCCGCGGCCGGCGACCTCGAAACCGCGCTGCGCCTTGATGATCGAGTAGATGTAGTCGCGGTCGCGCTGACCGAGATCGGCGGCGATCCGGGCGCGCAGTTCGTCCAGGTACCGGCCGATCTCCTCGACCTGCTCCGGGCCGAGCACCACCGGCCCGGCCGCGGTCTCGGCGAGTACGGCGGGTCCGGTCACTGTGGGTTCGATGGTTGTCATGCCCATCTCCTGTGGATGTCTCGGGTGTTCAGAGGGCGATGTCGACATCGCCGACGGCGGCGTTCACGCACAGCTGGACCCGCTGGTCCGGGTCGCTGTCGAGTTCGCCGGTGCGCAGATTCCGGGTGCAGCCCGACCGCCGGATCGCGGTGCAGGAGAAGCAGATTCCCATGCGACAGCCGTACTCCGGGGTGAGGCCGGCTGATTCGGCCTGTTCGAGCAGGCTGATGCCGGTGTTCTCCGATCGCACCCCGCTGGCCGAGAAACTGGTGGCGCCGGACACCTCGGCGGGATCCACGGCTGCGTTCGACAGCGTGAATTCCTCGGTGTGCACCGAACTCTCGATTCCCTCGGCGGCCGCGACCGCACGCACCGCGGTCATCAGCCGGGCCGGGCCGCACACGTAGAGCTGCGCCGCCGGGAACCACGGGGCCAGTTCGGTGAGCGTGTCCCGATCGAAGTGCCGATCGGATTCCGCACCCGGATAACGAAATTCGATGCGCATGCGCGGATGGGCACGGGCGACGGCGTCCAGTTCCACCCGATGCGGCACCGACTCCGGCGACCGCGCGTAGTGCAGGAACAGTACGTCGCCGCGATGGTCCTCGGCGGCCAGCGTGCGCAGCATCGACAACACGGGCGTGATGCCGCTGCCGCCGCTGATCAGGACGATCCGCTCCGGACGCGGCGAGGGCAGCACGAAGGTTCCGGCCGCCGGCGTCAGATCCAGCACCATACCCGCGCGGGCATTCCGCCAGAGATGTCGCGACACCAGCCCGTCCGGGTGCGCCCGGACGGTGAGTTCCAGCTCCCGGCCCGCCCCCTCCACGGTGACCGGGGAATAGCACCGGGTGTGTTTGACCCCGTCGATCACCACCGAGACCGACACGTACTGTCCGGCCCGATGCCCGGCCCAGCGCCGGGTCGGCCGCAGCCGCAGCGTCACCGAACCGTTGGCGTCGTGCCGGACCCGGACGATCTCGGCGCGCAGATCACGCACCGTCAGCGACGGCCGGATCAGCTCCAGATAGCGATCGAGCGGGTGCGGCGTGGTCAGCGTCTGCACCAGGTCGACGAGTCCCACCATGCGGTATCCCCCAGTCTCCGGGTCGTGTCACCGAGACCCGGGCGGCTACTGCCCGATATTTCGGTGCACATCTGTACACTCACTCAGTGTGCCCCGATCGCGGCCCTTTAATCAACCGATCCTGGTTGTGACCGGCACAACATTCCAGCGGGAAGGCAGTTCGTGAACGGATGTATGCTCACCGACATGAGCGAGGCGGTGGAGACCAGGGGCGAGCGCAAGGAGCGCACCCGGCAGGCCCTGCTCGACGGCACCCTCGCACTCGCCGCGGACCGCGGCTTCGCGGCGCTGAGCCTGCGGGAGATCGCCCGCACGGCCGGCATCGTCCCCACCGCCTTCTACCGGCACTTCGCCTCGCTCGACGAACTCGGCACCGTCCTCGTCGACGAGGGGGTGCGCCAGATGCGTTTGGCGCTAAGGCAATTGCGCCGCACCCCGGACGCCCGGCTGGCCGAGACGGTGCACTTCGTCTTCGATCAGGTGACGGGCCGGGAAGCGTTGTACGGCTTCCTGATCCGGGAACGGCACGGCGGTTCGGCCGCGCTGCGCGAGGCGATCTCGGTCGAGATGCAGCTGATCACCAGGGAACTGGTGGTCGACCTGTCCCGGATCCGCGCGCTGGACAGCTGGTCCACCGACGATCTGGAGCTGGCGGCCGGTCTCATCGTGAACACCGTCGCCGAGCACATCGCCGGATTCGTCACCGCGGGCGCCGCCGACCGGGACGCGCTCGTCACACTCACGGTCGGCCGGGTCCGGCTGATCGCGCTCGGCATGGCGGCCTGGCGCTCCGCCGACCGCTGAGAGGCGAGGGCACCGCCATCACGCGCTGACCCGGCCGTGATCCCGTTCCAGGTGCTCACGCCAGGGCCGTGCGCGCTCCTCCGGTGTCATCGCGAGCAGGGCCCGCAGTTGCACCCAGGCGGCCTCGTCGGCAGGGGTGAAGATCTGCACCCAGGCGCCGGCGATACTCGGCAGCGACATGCTGGTCTGGATCATCTCCACGTCCCCGGTGGCGACATTGCGGATGACCCGGTTGCGGACCGGCGGCGCCGCGACGTCGTTGCGTTCCCACAGCGCCGCGAACTGCGGGCTGCGGCCGCACAGATCCTCGATGAATCGCATCCACTCCGGATCGCGCAGATGCTTCGCATAGGCGCTGCGCAGGAAACCGACCATGCGCGAAAGCTTTTCGGGGGCGCCGACGGCGTACGGGTTGCAGCACGCCGGGGTCAGGAACACGTGACGGATCACATTGCGCTCGCCGGACAGGAACAGCGGGCACAGCGCCGCGAACCCCTCGTTGTGCGCCAGCACGTCGTAGCGCGACGACAGCAGCACTCCGGGCAGTGGCAGCAGGTGATCCAGAATCACTTGCAGCTCTTCGGGAATCGACTCCTCGAGATGTGCAGTGGGCACCGTCGGCACATCGGCGAGCCGGTACAGGTGCGCCTGCTCGGCGGCGTCCAGCGCGAGGGCCCGCGCGATGGCGTCGAGCACCTGCACGCTGACATTGATGTCGCGCCCCTGCTCGAGCCAGGTGTACCAGGTGACCCCGACCCCGGCCAGCTGCGCGACCTCCTCGCGCCGCAGGCCGGGGGTGCGCCGGCGCGGACCGGCGGGCAGCCCGACATCCGCCGGTGTGATCCGGGCCCGGCGGGTCTTGAGGAAGGCGCTCAGCTCCCCGCGACGCGCTTCACGCAGCATCCGGGACCGCGCGCCCGCACTCATCTCCACCATGGTTCCATCGTGATCGAAAATCCGTTCGGTAGCCAGGTGGTGGTACTACCAGTATCGGCAGGCTCCTGTTACCGGGATCCGAGGCGGCGCAGTGTCGTTGCCATGACACGCACGCTGTCCTCGTCACCGGCCCCGGCCGTGCTCTCACCTCTTACTCGCACACGAACTCTCGGCGTCCTCGCGGTGGTCCTGCTGGGCCAGTTCATGGCCGTCCTCGATGCCTCGATCGTCAACGTCGCGATCCCGTCCATCCGTACCTCGCTCGGCGCCACCGGTTCCGCGCTGCAACTGATCGTCTCCGGTTACGTCATCGCCTACGCGGTGCTGCTGGTCACCGGCGCTCGTCTCGGCGACCGGTTCGGCCAGCGCACCATGTTCCTGGCCGGTCTGATCTGGTTCACGATCGCCTCGCTGGCCTGCGGGCTGGCCTGGAATGCGGTCGTGCTCATCGTGTTCCGATTCCTCCAGGGCATCGGCGCCGCGGCGATGGTGCCGCAGGTGATGACGCTGATCCAGCGCACCTTCACCGGTCCGGCGCGGGCCCGCGCGCTGTCGGCCTACGCCGCCGTGATCTCCGGTGGCGTGGTGGCCGGGCAGATCGTCGGCGGCCTCATCGTCACCGGCGATGTCGGCGGAACCGGTTGGCGCGGAGTCTTTCTGGTGAACGTGCCGATCGGGCTCGTACTGCTGGCGGCGGCGCCCGGGGTGCTGCCCGCCACCGTGCGCACCCGGCGGCGACTGGATCTGCCGGGCCTGGCCGCGCTCACCGCGGCCGTGCTGTTGCTGGTGTTGCCGCTGGTGCTGGGGCACGAACAGCACTGGCCGCTGTGGACCTGGCTGGCGCTGGCCGGCTCGGCGCTGGCCTTCGCGGGCTTCGTCCTGGTCGAACGCGGGGTGCACCGGCGCGGCGGCGAGCCGTTGTTCGCCGACGCCGTGCTGCGCGCGCCCGGCCTGCTCGCGACCGCGGCCAATCTACTGGTCGTGATGTGCACCTTCGGCGGCTGGATGTTCGTGATCTCGCTGTATCTGCAAGGCGCACTACACTACAGCGCGCTGCACGCCGGACTGGTCGGAGCGCCGATGGGCACGGTGTTCGCGATCGCCAGCATGACCTGGTCGCGGGTGCCGGCTCGGCTGCATCCGGCGATGATCGTGTCCGGGCTGCTGCTCGGCGCCGCCACCATGGTGATCCTCGGCGTGCGGCTGGGCGACCGGCACGGCATGGGCGTGCCGGAGCTGGTGGTGTACGCGGCGATGGGGCTCGGATTCGCGGTCTCGTTCAGCCCCTTGACAACTCGCGCGCTGTCGAAGGTGCCGGCGGCGGCGGCCTCGGATGCCAGCGGCATCCTGGTGACCTGCGTGCAACTCGGCATCGTGATCGGGGTCGCGAGTTTCGGCTCGGTGTTCCTGTCGCTGGCCGGGACGACCGCCGCCGCGGCGACCCACGCCATCGGCGTCACCGCGACCGCGATCGGCGTCACCGTGCTGGCCGCGGCGGCGCTGGCGGTGCGCGCCGTGCGCTGAACCACCCCGGAACGGGCGGAAGGGCGCCGCACGGATCTCCCGGATCCGTCCGGCGCCCCTCCTCGTATCCGAGATGGTGCGAGCACCGGAGCCGATGATACCGAACGTCTACCAATCTCCCCTATGCACCTGGTTGCATACATGTGGAACCGTCGGCTAACCTCGGCGCCATGGCCCTCGAGCACGCGCTGCTGGTGTCGCTGAGCGAGCGGGCCGGCTCGGGCTACGAGCTGGCCCGGCGTTTCGATCGGTCCATCGGATTCTTCTGGAGCGCCACCCATCAGCAGATCTACCGGGTGCTCAAGCGCATGGAGGAGCAGGGCTGGGTCAGCGGCGAGGCCGTGGCCCAGTCCGGGCGGCCGGACAAGAAGGTCTACACCGTCAGCCCGGCCGGGCGCGCGGAGCTGGCCCGCTGGATCGCCGAACCCTCCGAGGATCTCGGGCCGCTGCGCAGCGAACTCGGCGTCAAGATCCGGGGCGCCGCGCACGGCGATCAGGCGGCGCTGCGGGCCGAGGTGGCCCGGCACCGCGAGTCGCACGCGCAGCGCCTCGACGTCTACCGCCTCATCGAGAAGCGGGATTTCCCGGATCCGGCGGCCCTGTCCGGCACCGCCCTGCACCAATACCTGGTGCTGCGCGGCGGTATCCGGGTCGAGGCGGGCTTCGTGGAATGGTGCGACGAAGTCCTCGCCGCCCTGTCCCGCACCCTCGCGGTCCGGCCGCGCGCCACGGTGCGGCCGGGCGCCCCCGCACGGCCGGGCCCGGCATCACGACAGGACGGCCCTCGTGTCGAAAGGTGAAGCAGTGAACCGTTATCCACACCTCTCCGAGCCGCTGCCGGTCGGGCACCTCACCCTGCGCAACCGCGTGGTGATGGGTTCCATGCACACCGGCCTGGAGGACCGGGCCTGGGACATCCACCGGCTCGCAGCGTATTTCGCCGAACGCGCGCGCGGCGGCACCGGCCTGATCATCACCGGCGGCTACGCCCCGAACCGGGAGGGCTGGCTGCTGCCGTTCGGCGCCAAACTCACCAATCGGTCGGAGGCGTACCGGCATCGGGCCGTCACCCGCGCGGTGCACGCCGAGGGCGGCCGCATCGCCTTGCAGATCCTGCACGCCGGCCGCTACGCCTACGTGCCGTTCAGCGTCTCCGCCTCCGCGATCAAGGCGCCGATCAACCCCTTCCGGCCCCGCGCGCTGTCGGACCGCGGCGTCGAACGCACCATCGACGACTATGTACGCTGCGCCCGGCTGGCGAAGTTCGCCGGCTACGACGGCGTCGAGGTGATGGGCGGCGAGGGCTACCTGATCAACCAGTTCCTCGCGCCCCGCACCAACAAGCGCACCGACCGCTGGGGCGGCTGCGCGGCGAACCGCCGCCGCTTCCCGCTGGAGATCGTGCGCCGCATCCGCGCCGCCGTCGGCGACGACTTCCTCATCGTATTCCGGCTGTCCATGGCCGAATTCGTCGAGCACGGCCAGACCGAGACCGAGATCCTGGCGCTGGCAGGCGAATTGGAGCAGGCCGGGGTCTCGATCATCAACACCGACATCGGCTGGCACGAGGCCCGGGTGCCGACCATCGTCACCTCGGTGCCACGCGCCGCGTTCACCGAGTTCACCGCGAAGATCACCGCGCGAGTGAGCATTCCGGTGTGCGCGTCGAACCGGATCAACATGCCGGAGACCGCCGAGGAGATCCTCACCCGCGGCGAGGCCGCCCTGGTGTCGCTGGCCCGGCCGCTGCTGGCCGACCCGGAGTGGGCGAACAAGGCTTTCGCCACCCGCGAGGACGAGATCAACACCTGCATCGCCTGCAATCAGGCCTGCCTGGACCACGCCTTCGTGCACAAGACGGTGTCGTGCCTGCTCAACCCCCGAGCCGGCCGCGAAACCGAACTCCTGCTGCTGCCCACCCGCCGCGGCAAGCGCGTCGCGGTCGTAGGCGCCGGCCCCGCCGGTCTGTCGGCCGCGGTCACCCTGGCCGAACGCGGCCACAAGGTCGACCTGTTCGAGGCCGACGACAAGATCGGCGGCCAGTTCGACATCGCCCGCCGCATCCCCGGCAAGGAGGAGTTCGCCGAAACCCTGCGCTACTTCACCCGCAAACTGGAGGTCACCGGCGTCCGGGTGTTCCTGAACCGCCGCGTCACCGCCGACGAACTGGTCGAAGGCCGCTACGACCACGTGATCCTCGCCACCGGCGTGCGCCCCCGCATCCCCGACATCCCCGGCATCGACCACCCGAAGGTCCTCACCTACGCCGAACTGGTCCGCGAGCGGAAACCGGTCGGCCGCAAGGTCGCCGTGATCGGGGCCGGCGGAATCGGTTACGACGTCAGCGAATTCCTCACCGTCGAGGGCCACCCCACCCTGAAACTCGACGAGTGGAAGGAGGAATGGGGAGTCACCGCCGACGATCCCGACGCCCCAGGCCAGCTGACCACCCCCCGCCCCGCCCCCGCCGCCCGCGAAGTCGTCCTGCTGCAACGTAAATCGACGACCTTCGGCAAGAGCCTCGGCAAGACCACCGGCTGGGTACACCGAGCCGCGTTGAAAGCCAAGGGCGTCGAACAACTCGGCGGCGTCAACTACGAACGCATCGACGACCGCGGCCTGCACATCAGCTTCGGCGAACGCCGGCAGCGCCCCCGCGTGATCGACTGCGACAACGTGATCCTCTGCGCCGGACAGGAATCCGTCCGCGACCTGGTGGCCCCCCTGGAAGCCGCCGGCGTCACCACCCACCTCATCGGCGGCGCCGAACTGGCCGCCGAACTCGATGCCGGACGCGCCATCGAACAGGGCACCCGAGTGGCGGCCACCCTGTGAGCCCGCTGCTGGACCGCATCGGCCTGCCCGGTGACGAGAAGTCCTGGCAGGCACTGGGTTTCGACCTGAATGCCGCGACCTTCCGGCTCGGCGCGGTGACCTGCGCCGTCGACACCACCCCCGCCTGGGGTTTCGACCAGGTCCACGCCGACCCCGTCGCCCTGGGCATCCCGGTCCAGCCCCGAGCCGCGCACCCCGACGCCACCAGCGACGCGGACGGTAGCGCGCTGGACGCCGCATCCGACGTGGATGTACCAGCGGACCGCGGCGCGCCCGGCGCCGCCTCGGACCCGGACGTACCCGCAGGCCGCGACACCGGTTCACCCGCGACACATCCCAACGGCGCCACCTACGTCGACCACCTCGTCTACTGGGTCCCCGACCTGGACGACGCCGTGACCGCGCTCAACGCGGTCCTCGGCACCGAACCCCGCCGCCGCTTCCACCCCCGCGGCCCATCCGGCCCCGAAATGGCCTTCTACCGCGTCGGCAAACCCTTCCTGGAAGTCGTCTCGACCGGCCGCCCCCCGATCCTGGCAGGCATCGCCTTCGGCACCCCCGACCTCGACGCCACCGTAGCCGCCGTCCGCGCCGCCGGCGGCCCCATCGGCGACCCGAAACCGGCCGTCCAAGGCGGCCGCATCGCCAGCGTCTGGAGCGGCCACGTCCGCTGGGGCATCGCCTTCCTGGAACCCGCACCCCGCTGAGCGAGCGACCCCGCGAACCCGCGGATCAGCCGAACGTGATCGGCCCGGATATATCGCGCGCTTGAATCGCGTGTCCCTGAACCGTGCCGGAGATCGTGTTGTGGGTGGTTCCCGGCGGATCCCCGTCGATACCGTCCAGCCACGCCCGCAGCCGCTCGGCCGCGGCCGGATCGGCCGCCGCGATCCGTGCCAGGCGATTCGCCAAATCCTCGATCTCCGAATCGGTTTCCGGCACGGGGACCGGCTCCTCCGTGGCATCGGGCTCCGATCGATGTCGCCCGAGCAGCGTCGCGAGCGCTTCCCACGCCCGCTTCCCGGCCTCACCCGCGGCAGAGTCGAGAATCTTGTGCAGCGCATCGGTCAACAGAGAACCGGTCAGTATCGGATCCATGAAACCCCCTGAAAGTTCTCCGGTAAGGTAATCCGCCCCAGGATATCTGTCAATTCCGGGGACGAACCGGACGGTATCAACAGCCGGTCACCGACCTCGTCCACGTGACCGATACCGAACGAAATCCACGTCGAATCCAGAACGGCGCCCCGTACGGATTGTGAATGCTGTGGTGTAGCAGCGCGTATTCGGCCCCGGACGCCACCAGACGCCGTTCGGCGGCGGCCACCAATCCACCTCCGACACCACTGTTCCGGTAGCTCCGATCGACATACAGACGCTGCATATAACCGGCGGGTCCGACGCGGACCCGGCTTTCTATCCACGCATTCTGCGGTGGCTGCACCTGGATGAAGCCGGCCACATCTCCGTTTTCCGAGATCCAGACCAGCACCGTGCCGTCGCGACGCAACACTTCCGGCAGGATTTCGCGCTCCAGTCGCCGAGGCAGATCCGGACGCATCGGCAGCGCACCGAGCGAGATATCGAGCCGGTGCAATTCTTCGGCTTGTGCGACGATACGTTCGACGTCGCCGGGGCCGGCGGGCCTGATCCGTGGCTCGTCCCGATCGCCGCTGGTCAGCATCTTCATCGCCAGTACACTGACCGGGCAGAACCCGTTCCGGACCAGTTGACCGGCACATTCGACGTCCCGAATCGGCCAGGTGACGGATACGGAGCTGTCGGGTTCGGCGGGCCGGGAGAATATCGCGGCGACCAATTCGGAGAGTACCGTCCCGAACGCCTGCGCCGGAGTCGTCCCGCACACCCGGATCTCGAGAACGTATCGATGCAGGCTTCCCCACAGGGCTGCCTCGTCCTCCGGACCGAAGGCCCGATAACGCATCTCACCCATGGCAGAGGGGTCGATCGCGGCATCGAGGATCGGGTTTCCGGTGGACAATCGTTCCGCCGGTGCAACCTCCGGATCGATCTCCGCGATGCGCCGAATATGACCGTGCAGAATTCTGTCGGCCCAGCCGTCCGGTGTACTGCCGGTCAAGAGGCAACCCCCGATCTCATGTCGTCGAACATCCGGGCAACGAGAGTCAGTCCGGTTCCTCGTCGTCGGCAGCGGATTCGACGAGAGCGGCAGCCCGGTTCCGCATATCGACCGCCCTGCGGTCCTCGAATTCTCCGAACAGGCCCCACGACTCCCTGGAGAATGGGATCGCCTGCCGGGACCTGCCCGCGAGCCCGAGCGACATGGCCAGGTTGTACAGCGCCGTCGCCAGCCACCACCGATCACCGGTTTCCCGGAAGATCGCCACCGACAGCCGGTGGAAATGAATGCTGTCCTCGTAGCGGCCGATTTCCCGATAGCATTCGCCGGTGCCATCGATCGCCATGGCCTCACGATTGCGATCGACCAGCCGCCGGTGGACGACCGCAGATCTCTGGTAGGAGGTCAACGCTTCCTCGGGAAGCCCGAGAGCTCGCTGCACCCTGCCGAGTTCCATGAGCCAGTATCCGCCCCAGGCATCCAGTCGCCTGTCCCTCGCTATCGCGAGCGCCGACTCGATCGAGGCGAGTGCCTCGTTCGGCAGCCCGGCTTCTCGCTGGGCCATGGCGAGAAAGAACAGGGCATTGCCCTCATAGGCGGTGTCACCGATCGCCCGGCACTGTTCCACGCATCTCGTCAGAATTTCGTTCGCCGATTCGATGTCGGCCCGATCGACATGCGCCATACCGAGATTCGTCGAGACGACGGCCTGCCATCGTGGCTCGGCCAGAGCACGAAACATCTCGAGACTCTCCTCGAAATCGGCGGTCGCCGCCGCCAAGCGCCGCGAACGCCAATGCACCAAACCCAGCGAGTTGATCGAGGCGGCAACACCGAAATCGTCGGATATCTCCTGCCGGATGGCGAGTGCCGCACGATGACACTGTTCTGCCGCTTCGAGCCGGTGGGACTGCACGTATGCCTTTCCCAGGCTGTCCTGCAACTCGGCTTCACCGAACCTGTCACCGATCCGGCGCGCGGAGGCCAGGCCGACATCGGTGACAGCGATCCAATCTTCGAAAGGATTCTGACTCACGAATATGCTGCGCAGCAGCACCGGAAACCTCCACGCCGAGTCGTGCAGTTCGTACGCCGCGGCGACACGAGCCGACCCGACGATGTTCGTGTACTCGGTTTCGTACCATGCGAAGGCAGCGGCCGCATCGGGGAAGTTCAACGGTTCCGAGCCGGAATCCGTCTCCGGTGCCGCCGGCAGTCTGTCGTGTGGCGCGATGACGGATACCGCATTGCGCAGACTGCGCAGATACCAGGAGAGCAATCGCGCGGACGCGTGTCGCCGGCTGTCGTTCGTCTCCTGATTCATCACCTGTTCCGTGGCGTACGCGCGCAACAGGTCGTGGAACTGGTATCGATCGGCAATCTGCTGTTCGAGCATGTGCGCCCCGGTCAGGATGTCCAGTAGCTGCCTGGCCTCGTTCCTCGTGACCTCGGCGAGCGCCGCCACGGCAGGCACTCCGAAGTCGGGGCCGGGATGCAGTCCCAGCAACCGGAACACCCGAGCGGCGGTGACGGGCAACGCCCGGTAGGACCAGGCGAACACGGTACGAACGGCATCGGCGTCGTCGTCGTGGTCCGGGGTGAGCGCATCCCACAGCACCGATTCGTCGCGCAGATCCGCGATCAGATCCCGGAGCAACATCAACGGACGGCTGGCGGCGCGCTCGGCGGCGATACGCAACGCGAGGGGGAGTCTGGCGCACAGTCTGGCGAGTTCGCGTATCTCCTCCTCGTCGTCGCGCCTCCGGTAGCCGTCGGTGACGGTGTGCAGGAGCCGGATGGCGTCGGATTCACTCAAGACGTCGAGAGAGAATCGATAGCCGCCATCTCGTGCAATGAGTCCCGACAACCGGCTTCTACTCGTGACCAGGACGAGGCATTCCGAACTCCCGGGGAGAAGAAGACGAACCTGTTTGACCGTCGCCGCATTGTCGAGTACTACGAGAATGCGCCTTCCGGACAGGATCGATCGATACAGCGCAGCCTTGTCCTCCGCTTCCGCCGGAATCGCCGACGGCGGTACCCCCAAGGCCCGCAGAAACCGATCCAATGCCTGTCCGGCGGATACCGGCGGCTCGGGGTCGTACCCACGCAAATTCACATACAGCTGGCCGTCCGGGAAACGGTGTCGGATGCTGTGGGCCCAATGCAGCGCCAACGACGTTTTCCCGACACCTGCCGTTCCGGTGATGACATACAGCCCCACCACCATCGGCTCGACCGGCATCCGCGCGAGCATCTCGCCCAACTGCCGAAGTTCTTCCGCTCGGTTGACGAAGCCGCTGACGTCACCGGGCAGTTGCCGCGGCGCTGATTCGAACGACGATCGGGCCCCGTGGAAATGGATACCGCCCTGCACATCCCGCGCCTGCACGACATCGGATGCCGAGCCGGAGAGTTCCGAATATTGGCCGCTTGCACTCACCTCCTCGTCGCCACTGTCCCGACCTGCGCCGCTACTCATCTTTTCGGATCATGTCCGGTGGCGGCAACGGCGCGATTTCGCGCCGAAAATAGCTCGCCAGATCCTCACCGGATTCGTACAGGCCCATGATGAACTCGCGGCTCCGCGCGACGGCCTGCCGATCGGTGTACCGAACGCCGCCCTCCTGCAATCCGTCACCGTCGTAGAGCAACTCGTACATGACGTCGTCACCGAGTGTCACCAGCTCGGGCAGGATGTTGGACGTCTCGTACCGCCGGACCCGGTCGGTGTGGAGTACCCGGCAGCTACCTCCCAACTCGTCGCGGATGAGCAGTAGATGCAGCTCCCACTGCATGTATTTCGAAACCGGATTCTCCACTATGCGGACACGCCTGGTAGGGATATTCGATTCCGCCAGGCGGTCATAGTGCCGACGTAACCGCGGCCGGCGATCCTCGAGCAGCTCCAGCGCCTCGTCCCACCGGCCCCGGGAGAAGGCCACCCAGCTGTCGTCGTTCGGTTCCTCGAAATGCTGTCGCCGCTCGAGTTTCCAGAATCCGTGCGATCGAATATTCCAGAACCTGCCGTCGAAGTCGGACAGGTAGACATCCCCCAAGAGCTTTTCACCCGAAATTCGATAGATGTCGTCAAGCATCCGGTATATCCGCCTTGGCAGCTATGATCATCCCCCTCGGCAGCACCACGAGACGCTCGTTCTCGTTGACGCTCACCCCCTCGGGTAATCTCGAATCATAACTGCTGGTCAAATCTCTGCCGATAAAGGCGACATCGCCGTTGTCAAGTTCCCAGATATCGGGACAACCAGATTCTCCCCCACTACCGTTGCCGCCGTTACGGCCGCTTCCCGGCTCTTTCGAAGATATCCCGAGACGTCGGCTGAAGGACGCAGCCGGATCCGGCTCCCAAATATTTCCACCCATTTTTACCAACACTCCTTCTATATGGCAGTGCGGCACCCCGCAAGGGTATGTTATCAGCCTTCCTGTTCAACTGCCGTGAAAGCGGCGTTCATGCAGCCGTTCTTGTCGGCGCTATCCGAAAAGTGGATCTGTGACGTCGTACCGCAACCTGCGGCCAACCTTTCGACGGTTCGCCCGGCCTGCATGATCGCGCGGAGATACCCGGCAGGCCGGCCACCGGCAGCGACCGGGCAACATCGAGCCTGCCGTTCAGGGCCCGAGACCACTCGCCGACGGCCCGCACGATCCGGGCGGGACAGTGCGACGGCCGCTCGGTAGGCTGCCGGGCGTGAGCCTGCCTGCACCCACCGCCGACAATCGTGCCGTCGTCACCGGAGCCTCTCAGGGAATCGGCACCGCGCTCGCCGAAGAGCTTGCGCGGCGCGGATATTCGCTGATCCTCGTGGCCCGCCGCAAGGAATTGCTGACCGAGCTGGCGGCCCGGCTCGGCGACCGGTACAGCGTCACCGCCGAGGTACGCGCCGTCGACCTGTCCGACCGCGAGGACCGCGAACCGCTCTCGCGTGAGCTGGCCGAACGGGAGATCGCGATTCTCTGCAACAACGCCGGTGTCGCCACCTTCGGCCCGCTCTCGAAGCTCGATCCGGCCTACGAACGCGCGGTGGTGGAACTCAACGCCGTGGCGGTGCACGACCTCACCCTGTCGGTGCTGCCCGGCATGCTGGCCCGCCGCGCCGGCGGCATCCTGATCACCGGCTCCGTCGCCGGCAACATGGCCGTCCCGCACAACGCCACCTACGCCGCCACCAAGGCGTTCACCAATTCGTTCTCCGAATCGCTGCGCGGGGAACTCGGCGGAACCGGCGTCAATGTCACCCTGCTCGCCCCCGGTCCGGTCCGCACCACGAATCCGGATCAGGAGGACGTCGGCACCAGGATCCCCGAATTCGTCTGGGTTTCGGCCGCGCACACCGCCACACTGTCCATCGACTCGCTGGCCCGCAACAAGATGCGCGTGGTTCCGGGCCTGATCAGCAAGGGTATGAGCGTCGCCGGGCAGTACGCGCCACGAGCGCTGACCGCGCCGGTGGTCGGCGCGATCTACAAGAAGATGGGTGGTCGGTAACACATCATCGTCAGCAGGGCGTCAAGATCGCAGAGTCGCGTGTCAAAGGACCGTAACCGGCCGATTCGGTGATCGACCACCAGGCGTAGTTCTGGCGTTGACCCCGCAGCACATCGAAAGCGGGGCGAACAGCAGGAGACACCGTTGACACTGCTCGAGATCTGCCCGTCCCTGCGGGCAGGGATGTCGTCGCCCCGGCTGGACACCAGTGTCTGGCCCTGCGACACCCACTACGACGACATGGGCCGCGTCACCCTCGGCGGCGTCGCACTCACCGACATCGCCGACCAGTACGGCACCCCCACCTACGTGCTCGACGAGGCCGAGGTGCGCGGCCGCTGCCGGGCCTACCGCAAGCACTTCCCCGACGCGGAGATCATCTACGCCGCGAAGGCCCTGATGATCCGGTCCGTGGCGGCCTGGGTCACCGAGGAGGGTCTGTCGGTGGACGTGTGTTCCGCCGGTGAACTGGCCATAGCCCTGGCCGCCGGAGTGGATCCGCAACGCATCGTGCTGCACGGCACCGGTAAGCCGTTCGCCGAACTGGAGACCGCGGTGGCCGCCGGAGTCGGCCGGATCGTGGTCGACTCGCTCACCGAGATCACCCTCCTGGCCGCTCTGGCGACCCGCCCCCAACAGGTACTGCTGCGCCTGTCACCCGATATCGACGTGCACGGCCACCCGGCCGTCCGCACCGGCGTCACGGACCAGAAGTTCGGTTTCCCGCTGGGCGGCCCCCAGGCGACGGAGGCCGTCGAGCGCATCCTGCGGCAGCCGATGCTGCACCTGGCCGGCTTCCACTGCCACCTCGGCTCACAGATCCACGACGCCGAGTTCTACGGCGAAGCGGTCCGCCGGATGATCGCCGAGATGGCCCGGGTACACCGCGAACACGGCATCCTGCTGCGGCAACTCGACCTCGGCGGCGGCCACGCGGTCGCCTACCGCGGCGGCGACAAGGAGATGTCGCTGCCGATCCTCGCCGACATCGTCGAGGACGCCCTCGACTCCGCCTGCGCCCTGCACCACTTCCCCCGCCCCCGCATCGCCCTGGAACCCGGCCGCGCCATCGTCGCCCGCGCCGGCGTCACCCTCTACCGCGTGATGACGGTGAAACACATCCCCGACGGCCACACCTACGTGATCGTCGACGGCGGCATGAACGACAACCCCCGCGTCGCCCTCTACGGCGCCCGCTACGACGCGGTCCTGGTCAACCGTCACCCCACCGGCGCCAGAATGACCGCCACCGTCGCGGGCCGCTACTGCGAAGCCGGCGACATCCTCGCCCACGACATCACCCTGCCCGCCGATCTCCGCCCCGGCGAAGTCCTGGCGGTCCCCTGCACCGGCGCCTACCACCACAGTCTCGCCTCCTCCTACAACGGCGTCGGCCGCCCCCCGATCGTCGCCGTCACCGAAGGCCGCAGCCGCCAGCTCATCCGCCGCGAAACCCCCGCCGACCTGCTGGCCCGCGACCTGGGCTGAACGGATTCAACGGCGGCGGGTGCCGAAGATCGAGCGGCTGATCTCGCGGCCGGCGGCGGTGGCGGCCGAACGCAGGAAACTCTTGACCGCCGGATTGCTCATGATCCGGTCGGCGGCCGAGGGCTCCACCGGTGCGGGCCGATCGGGCATCTGCGGTTCTGGTTGCGCCGCAACGACTTTCGCCGCCAGAATCTCATAGGCGGACTCCCGGTCGATGGTCACACCGTACTTCGCCCACAACGGGCTCGCCTGAGCCCGGGACCGGATGCCGTCGTCACCGATGCCCGCCATCAACGACCGCGGCGGCCGTAATCGCGTCCACGCCACCGGAGTCGGCGCCCCCTCCTCGGAGAGCACCGTCACGATCGCCTCCCCGATCCCCAGCGAGGTCAGCGCCTGCTCCAGGTCGTAGACGGCGGTCCTCGGATACGTCCGCACGGTCTTCGACAACGCCTTCTGATCCTCCGGGGTGAATGCCCGCAACGCGTGCTGAATACGCGCCCCCAACTGCGACAACACTGGATTCGGGATATCGGTGGGCAATTGGGTGCAGAAGAACACCCCCACCCCCTTCGACCGGATCAACTTCACCGTCTGCTCCACCTGCCCGAGAAACGCCTTGGAAGCATCCCGGAACAACAGATGAGCCTCGTCGAACAGGAAGACGAGCTTCGGCATATCCACATCACCGACCTCCGGCAACGTCTGGAACAGATCCGCCAGCACCCACATCAGGAACGTGGAGAACAGCGCCGGCCGCGCCGACTGCGCCCCCAGTTCGAACGCCGTGATCACCCCGCGCCCACCGGCGGTCCGCAACAGATCCGCGGGTTCCAATTCCGGCTCCCCGAAAAAGGTGTCACCCCCTTCGCTCTCCAGATTCACCAGAGCCCGCAGAATCACCCCCGCGGTGGCCGCCGACACCCCGCCGATCCCCTTCAGGTCGGCCTTCCCCTCCGGGCTGGTCAGATGCGTGATCACCGCCCGTAGATCCTTCAGATCCAGTAGCGCCAGTCCCTGCGCGTCGGCCCAGTGGAAGATCAGCCCGAGCGTCGACTCCTGCGTCTCGTTCAACCCGAGCACCTTGCTCAGCAACACCGGCCCGAACGACGTGATCGCCGCCCGGATCGGCACCCCGATCCCCTCGGTCCCCAGCGAGACGAATTCGACCGGAAACCCGCTCGGCGACCACTGCGCATCCCCCGACTCCGCGGCCCGAGCCAGCACCTTCTCGCCTCCTTCCCCCGGCACCGCCAGCCCCGACAGATCCCCCTTGACATCGGCCAGCACCACCGGCACCCCCGCCGCCGACAACTGCTCCGCGATCCCCTGCACGGTCTTGGTCTTCCCGGTCCCCGTGGCCCCCGCGATCAACCCGTGCCGATTCATGGTCCGCATCGGAATCCGCACGCACGCACCAGGATCCGAGACACCATCGATCACCACCGCCCCCAGCTCCAACGTCGCCCCGCCGACCTCGTACCCGGCGGCGATCCCCCGCGCCGCGGACACGTCACCGGACCCCGAAGCAGCCTCCCGCTCCGCCTTCTCCGCTGCGGCAGCGGCCTCCGCCGCCACCCGAGCCGCCTCCTCGGCCGCCCTGCGCGCCGCCGCCGCTTTCTCCTGAGCCGTCGTCATCGCCGATCCTCCGTCCACCGAAGTCCCGCTGACTTTCCGAACCGAGCACAGCTTCGCGAAAACCATATATCCGGCGATCACGCCGCCGAGCGACATCGCGATGGCACGGCAACCGCGCCGCGTAAGGTTGCTCCGGTGTCCGACAAATTGATGGTGTGGATGGATTGTGAGATGACCGGCCTCCGGCTCGACAGCGACAAGCTGATCGAGGTGGCCGCCCTCGTGACCGACAGCGATCTGAACATCCTCGGCAACGGCGTGGACATCGTGATCCACGCCGACGACGAGGCCCTGGCCGCGATGCCCCCGGTGGTGCAGGAGATGCACGCCCGCTCCGGCCTCACCGAGGAGGTCCGCCGCTCCATCGTCACCCTCGCCGAGGCCGAACAACAGGTCCTGGCCTACGTGACCGAACACGCCCCCACCGCCGGCATCGTCCCCCTGGCCGGCAACTCCATCGCCACCGACCGCGGCTTCATCGCCCGCGACATGCCTGCCCTGGACGCCCACCTGCACTACCGGATGATCGACGTCAGCTCCATCAAGGAACTCTGTCGCCGCTGGTACCCCCGCATCTACTTCGGCCAGCCGGAAAAAGGCCTAGCCCACCGCGCCCTCGCCGACATCCAGGAGTCCATCCGCGAACTCCGCTACTACCGCCGCACCGCCTTCGTCCCCGCCCCCGGCCCCTCCACCGCCGAGATAGCCGCCATCGCCGCCGACCTCCGCGACGACCCCGGGACCAGCACGAACACCCCCCGAACCGGCACCGATTAGGTCCCGAGCCGCCCCACGCGCTACGATCTAGCGCGCCGGAAGTTACCGGCAATGGTGGACGTAGTTCAGTTGGTAGAGCACCAGGTTGTGATCCTGGCTGTCGCGGGTTCGAGTCCCGTCGTCCACCCTGAAAGGGCAGGTCAAGGGCATAACCCTTGACCTGCCCTCGGTCTTTATTCGAGCTTTTCCAAGTTTTCACGCCTGTTCCTTTCGCGAATCAGGCCACATAGGCGTTCAGTACGTCCCGGTCATCCGGCACCTCTGCGGGCCGGTCCACATAATGCTCAGCTGTCACTCGCGACCCCACGGCATGGTTGAGCTGCCGCGAACACCCCGTGCGGTCGGACACCGCCAGCGCCCGCAGCCATGTCCATCACGTCCAGCAGCTCTTGCGCGTTGCGCCTCGGCCCGTACGTGTACGCCGGCGTCCCCGGAATCTTCTCGCCACGGCCACACTCCCGTACCTGAATCCGTAACGCCTGCAACCGTTCCCACGCCGCCGCATTCGGCTTCGCCCAATTCCGGCGCATACCGCGCTTACCGACCCCGTTCACCGGATTGTCCCCCGTGATCGCACCGTGCCGCTTACATGGATCCAGGGTTTCGCCGATGATGGTCTTGTGCCATCGAGCCTTACGCTTGTGCCCCTGAGCTGCGATGGCCGCGAAATAGGCATCGAGAACCGGGGTGTCGAGCTCCCGAATCCGGTAGTGCCCGAGACTCGGCCGGATCTTGACCGCGTCGGGATCGGCGCATATTTACTCTGAACGGACCGATAGCCGATATCAAGCCGACGGCTTGATCGGCGAACGCCTTCCCAGTCCGTCCCGGTTCCACGCTACGGTGTCACCGGCCGGAAGGACCATCCAGGCCATCAGTCCGCTTGGCTAGTTGAGGGAGACCAATGTTTGCGCTCGTGGTGCGATTCGATCTACACGCCGACCGGGCCGCCAAGTTCGATGAGTTGGTGGCTTCCACCGTTGCCTCCATCCTCGAGAAGGAGCCCGGCACGTTGGTCTACGCCACTCACCGCGTCGAAGGCGAACCGCTGACGCGGATCTTCTACGAGGTGTATCGAGACCGTGCTGCCTTCGATGAGCACGAGCGCCAGCCACATACGCTCCGATTCCTGTCCGAGCGGGATCAGTATGTCGCAACAGCCCGTGTCGAGTTCCTCACTCCAGCCGCTACGAAGGGCCTGCCGGCCGGGGAATGAGCAACACCATCGGCTACAGGGGGCGGGTCAGACCGCACCACGCCGCGAAACCGTGGACGGTATCCACGCTGCGCGCTTCTGCACGTGCCAGTGCTCTCACCGTCTCGTGCACCATTGGGCCCATGTTGAGCGACCGGCTTCAACGTCGTCAGCCCCGCACAGGGCTACGCCAGTCCCTGTTCGACACGCTCCCACGCATCTCGAACCGCTACCCGAGCCATCTCGGCACTGATCAACAACCGTGTCTGCCCGGCCAATTGCGCATTCCAGTCATTCTCATCCGGCGCATGATCGAACAGTTGCGCGGCGGGGAGCCGGTTGGTCGGCCCGTACCTGCGGTACAGCGCTCCCGCAGCACCGTCGATCGCCCCAATTTCGCTCAGCGCCCAAAGATCCCAGAGATCGCGCGATGCCCGCCGATCGTGCCAGGTCGCGGTCTTGCCTGCCACAAAGGCCGGCAAAGTTGGTACGAGCAGTTCGGCCGGTGGAACGTCGTGGTATCGCTGCTCGAGACTGCGGAGTTCGGTCGGCCACACCGCCCGGCCTCGGGCCGACAACAACTGGATCTTGACGGATACACTGAGGGGCGGAGCGAAGATTT
This sequence comes from Nocardia sp. alder85J, assembly GCF_020176955.2. Classification (GTDB taxonomy): domain Bacteria; phylum Actinomycetota; class Actinomycetes; order Mycobacteriales; family Mycobacteriaceae; genus Nocardia. The sequence continues at coordinate 211,892 of NZ_JAIUCZ020000013.1, read as the reverse complement.
GCGGCCCCGGTGTCCGGGATGCCACTCAGCGGCGGTGCCCATTCCAACCGGCCGTAGGTGCGCGCGACAGATCGCGGCAAAGCGGCGTCGACTTCGGCCGCGAGCACCGTCCGGTTGCCCAACGCCACCAGATCGATGTCTTCGCTGAGCCTGCCACTCACCAGATGTGTACGGGCAAGGGCAGTTCCGCCGATGAAATGCACCCGATCACAGAACGCACGACTGATTGCCGCGAGCAGATGGGAGATCAGATGGTCGCGCTCGATCTGCTCCGGGGCAACTCCGAATTGCGCTGCGACACTGTCATATTCGTCAAAACTCACGCCCGACCCAACCTTCCACACGTTGAAGTGCCGCTCCCAAACTCTGATCTGCAGCGATCTGCGCAAGTCTCGACGAATCGCTACCGCGGTAGAGCGTCGCGATCGCCGAACGAACATCCGCCTCGGCATTTCCCAGGTCCGGGCGACGGGCGAGATCGAGCACGGTCTGTTCCGGAGTGGTGACCAGCGCTGGGCCCAATGGCGTTTCGAGGCGCTCGGCGTCGAGTGTGCCCGTATCACGACGGACGAGACGAACCTGCGCCGAGCGGTCGACCAGGGTGATCGGCCGGTGCTGGCTCGGAACCGCGACCACCGCGGTCGCCAGCGCACGAGGTACGGCTCCCAACATGCGCGCTGCGCTGATGCCCATGACAATCGCCCGATCCGGCCCATAGATCGACGACGCAATACCTGCGGCGGCCGCCTCGAGCCCGGGCAGCCAGGTGCGGCCGACATAGTCCGGCGGGACGATGATGTAGTAGCCGTGAGCAACGCGATGCAACACGCCCTGCTCGACAAGCCTCGCGACCTCGGGACCCGGCTGAGCGTAAAAGTCGGCCAAGTCCTGCGGCCGTACGGTCCGAAGCGGTGCGCGCCAGAGTTCACTGGGCAACAAGGTCTTGCGACGCCCAGCCACCAGCACCACCTCCCGAAGAGTATGCATTTCATTGGCTAATAGCCAATGAAATGCATACTACTGAACAGCTGGCCCGCCTCGCCGACGAAGCGAACCTGTGCCCTAGGCCGGGGAACTCATACCAACGAGCACAACCGCCCCAGCCGCGACCAGCCCCGGGCTCACGGATCAGCTCATCGCGATCACTGGCAGTCATAACGCCCCCTACCCCGGGTTCCAGCCGTCGGCGACTACAGGCCAACTGCCGCACAGGCCGATACCCGTCGCCGGTACCAATGCCTTGTAGGTCCCGGCGACGACGACCACGCTCTCGGACGTAATGGTCTCGTCGAGACGCCGCATCAAGCGATAGCCACTCGATTGCCAGGATTCGAAGATCGTCGGCGCGTCGCATTCACGACACGCCGCCCGCCTACCCGGGAGCGCGACCGGGACAACGAGGGACGAGAACTCGAACCTTTCCAACTTCTGAGCACCGACACCGCGGAGCAACCGAGGACCGACAGGGACGTGGATCGCGAGCGAGGCCATCCCAGGACTTACCGGGACCCCCAGAAATCCTGCGATCTTGTGCCTGGGTGTCGCGGGTTCGAGTCCCGTCGTCCACCCTGAAGGGGCAGGTCCGGGATTTCCCGGACCTGACCTTCTTACATGGTAGACACCTCGCGCCGCTGTCCCGCAACGGCCGAGAAACAGCTTGCCGAGAACCACCGGCGATCCGGCCCGTCAAGCCTCCACCCCACAGGTGGCATCGACTCCCCGCCGCACTTCCCCGCACGAGCAGAACTACCACACCGTCACCAGACAGCCCCTGCGGCGACGAAGAAGTAGGCTATCGCAGCGGCGATGCCGGCCACCACCAGCATTCCGATACCGTGCCCTTTGTTGGCAGGGACGGAATCCATGAAGAACAGGTCGATTTTGTTGACGCGCACGCCGGGTGAATCGGCCCGGCTGTATGTCGTATCGATCGTCACAGTCTGCTGGGCTCCTCCGCCGTCCGGTTCGAAGGTTCCGGCGCAGGAGTCCTTGGCACAGCTCGAGGCGGTGAATGTGCCGGGGGTGCCGATCCAGCCGAGTTCGTCCGCACCGGTGATGCCACAGAACAGTGTCACGACGCCGCACATAATGCCCAGCAGAAGAAGGACGGCGCGGACAATCGCAGGCGCCCAGGCGGCTTTCTTCCCGCTTCCGTCGGGTTGGCCGGCCGGGTTTCGAACCGTGACGGCCGATCGGCGTCCCTCCAGCGCTTCCCTTGCCGCAGTGGCGAGTTGGCCGCAGGTGGCGAATCTTTCGTCGGGAGATTTCGCCAGCGCGGTTGCGATCACCGCATCGAATTCGACCGGGAGTTCCGGTCTCCGAGCGCTCGGCTGCGGGATCGCGCCGTGGATGTGCTCGTAGATCAGCTGGGACAGGTCGGTTGTGGGGTACGGCAGCTCACCGGTGAGCATGTAGTAGAGCGTGCAGCCCAGTGCGTACACGTCCGCGCGGCGGTCGACACTGTCCGGGGCGGTGAACCGCTCCGGGGCGGCGTACTGGAAGGTGGCGACCACGTTGCTGGTCTCGGTCAGCTTCCAGGACTCGTTGACCACCTTGGCGATTCCGAAGTCGGTCAGCACCGCTCGTTCACGCGGTGATCGAGCCAGCAGAATGTTGGCGGGTTTCACGTCGCGGTGCAGGACGCCCTTGTCGTTGGCGTAGTCGAGGGCATCGGCGACCTCGGTAACGATCCGCACCGCACGCGCCGGCTCCATCGTCGCGGTGCGGGTCAGTTCCTGAGCGACGTCGGTCCCGTCCACATACGACATGGCCAGCCACAGTTGGTGATCCTCGAGACCGCGGGCATAGACGGTGACGATGTTCGGATGATCGAGTTGCGCCACCGTCCTGGCTTCCCGCTCGAAACGGTTGCGTAACTCCGCATCGGCACCGGCGGTGTGGGTCAGCAGTTTCAATGCGACCGATCTACCCAGGTCCCTGTCTCGCGCGAGGTACACCTCGCCCATGCCGCCGACGCCGAGCAGATGCTGAATCTCGTAGCCGGCGAAGACTTCTCCCGGGTGGAGCGTGCTACTCACAACGTACCCCCGTTCCAGGTACAGGATAACCGGCGACTCGGACATCGACAGGCCCGGTCGGCCCGACCGGGGAACCGTTCCGGCCGCCGGACAGCACGGCCGGACCTCCGGCGCCCGCGCCCGCATGACACGATGCAGGGAGATCCGAGAACTTGTTGCAGAAAGCAGATCCGTGACATCCGATACGAATGCACCGCTACACGGCAGAGTGGCCATGGTGACCGGCGCGGCGCGCGGTCAGGGACGGGCGCACGCGCTCCGGCTGGCCCGTGACGGCGCCGACATCATCGCCGTCGACATCTGCGCGGCGGCGTCCGACACCATCGCCTATCGGCCCGCGAACGCCGCCGATCTGGCCGAGACCGCGCGGCTGGTCGAGGAGACGGGGCGCTCCATCCTGGCGCGTGAGCTCGATATTCGCGATCTCACCGGATTGCAGCAGGTGGTCACCGATGCCGTCGCGCTGTTCGGGCGGCTCGATGTGCTGGTGGCCAATGCGGGGGTGCTGAGTTGGGGGCGGTTGTTCGAGATGTCCCCGGAGGAATGGGACACCGTCATCGACGTCAACCTCAGTGGGACCTGGCGGACCGTCCGGGCGGCGGTGCCGGCGATGATCGAGGCCGGGCACGGTGGGTCGGTGATCATCGTCAGTTCGTCGGCCGGGTTGAAGGCCACGCCGGGCAACGGGCACTATTCAGCGTCGAAGCACGGGCTGGTGGGGCTGACCAATTCGCTGGCCCTGGAGGTCGGCGAGTTCGGGATCCGGGTCAACTCGATCCATCCGTACTCGGTGGACACCCCGATGATCGATCCGGACGCGATGATGAAGCTGTTCGCGACGTATCCGTCGTTCCTGCACAGCTTTCCGCCGGTGCCCTACCGGCCGGTCGCGGCGAACGGCGGGGACGGCCGCGGTGGGTTCATGTCACCGGACCAGGTGGCGGACATCGTGTCCTGGCTGGCCGGGCCCGGTTCGGGATCCACCACGGGCAACCAGATCGCGGTGGACTCGGGTGCCCTGAAGTACTGACAGGCCCCTGAAATGCAGGAAACCCGCGCCACGGCGCGGGTTTCGAGCTGTTCTCGGCTATCAGATAGCGCGCACGTTCTGAGCCTGCGGGCCCTTCTGGCCCTGCCCGATCTCGAACTCCACGCGCTGACCCTCGTCGAGGGACTTGAAGCCGGAGCCGGAAATCTCGGAGTAGTGGACGAACACGTCGGGGCCGCCACCGTCCTGCGCGATGAACCCGAAGCCCTTTTCGCCGTTAAACCACTTCACACTGCCTTGCGACATACTGTTTGTTTTACTTCCTTGTAGTGAGCCAGGCGATCACTTCAACTACCCGTTGCTCGGCCACCAGCATGTCATACTTCTGGGTCGCAGCCCAACAGCGCGGCCGATAGGCGCGCGCGTGTCGGGGTCATCCGGTGCCGAATCCGCATCGTCTCGGCAGGTCGGGCCCACAGTCTATGATCCGGCACACATTTTCGGAAATGCCCTGGTCCGGGTGGCCACGGTCGTCACTGCCGCCGGTCGGTCACGCCCGGATCTCGCCGGGAATGCGAGGAACGCGGGGTGAGAGCACGGTTCGATCGATCGTTCTTGAGCCGTGATCAGGGCCCGTCCTAGACTACGGACGCTGATGTGATCCGGGTCATATCCGGCGTCCCGTCCGGGGCGCCCACCGACGAACCGCACTTGGCGAAGGGTGGCGGTCCATGCCGACTCGAGAAGCGATCGAAGCAGAAGAAACGCTCATTCACGTGTTGTGGATCAATGCCGGGCTCAGTTGCGACGGCGACTCGGTGGCGTTGACCGCCGCCAGCCAGCCGAGCATCGAGGAGATCGCGCTCGGCGCGCTGCCGGGCCTGCCGAAGATCGCGGTGCACTGGCCGCTGATCGATTTCGAATGCGGGCCGTCCGGTGGCGCGGACAACTTCCTGGAATGGTTCTTCAAGGCCGATCGCGGCGAGTTGGAGCCGTTCGTGCTGGTCGTGGAAGGGTCCATCCCGAACGAACAACTGCACTCCGAGGGCTACTGGTGTGGTTTCGGCAACGATCCGGACACCGGTCAGCCGATGCCCACCAGCGCCTGGCTGGATCGGCTGGCGCCGAAGGCGACCGCGGTGGTGGCCGTCGGAACCTGCGCCACCTACGGCGGCATCCACGCGATGGCCGGCAACCCCACCGGCGCCATGGGCGTTCCGGACTATCTCGGCTGGGAGTGGAAGAGCAAGGCGGGCATACCGATCGTGTGCGTGCCGGGCTGCCCGATCCAGCCGGACAACCTCGCGGAGACGCTGACCTACCTGCTCTACCAGGCCACCGGTCAGGCGCCGATGATCCCGCTCGACGAGGCGCTGCGGCCGAAGTGGCTGTTCGGCGCCACCGTGCACGAGGGCTGCGACCGGGCCGGTTATTACGAACAGGGCGATTTCGCCACCGAATACGGGTCCCCGAAGTGCATCGTCAAGCTCGGCTGCTGGGGTCCGGTGGTGAAATGCAATGTGCCCAAGCGTGGCTGGCTGGGCGGCGTGGGTGGCTGCCCGAACGTGGGCGGTATCTGCATCGGGTGCACCATGCCCGGATTCCCCGACAAATTCATGCCTTTCATGGACGAGCCGCCCGGCGGCAAGCTGTCGTCCACCGCCTCGGGGTTGTACGGATCGGTGATCCGCAATCTGCGGCACATCACCGCGAGAACCGTCGACAAGGAGCCGCACTGGCGGCACCGGGGTTCCGAGCTCTTGTCCGGCGCAACGCGCACCTGGTAACACCCTCCGCAGGAGAGGACTTCGATGACTCAGATCATCCCGCGGCCCTCGCAGCACCCGACCGAACCGTCCACGCTCGTGGAGATGGCGTGGGATCCGATCACCCGGATCGTCGGCAGCCTGGGCATCTACACCAAGATCGACTTCGCCAACAACCAAGTGGTGGAGTGTCACAGCACCTCGTCGATCTTCCGCGGCTACTCGATCTTCATGCGCGGCAAGGATCCTCGCGACGCGCACTTCATCACCAGCCGCATCTGCGGTATCTGCGGTGACAATCACGCCACCTGTTCCTGCTATGCGCAGAACATGGCGTACGGGGTGAAGCCGCCGCATCTGGGCGAGTGGATCGTCAACCTCGGCGAGGCCGCGGAATACATGTTCGACCACAACATCTTCCAGGAGAACCTGGTCGGCGTGGACTTCTGCGAGAAGATGGTCGCCGAGACCAATCCGGGCGTGCTGCGGCAGGCGGAGAAGACCCTCGCACCGCACTCCGAGGCGCACGGGTACCGCACCATCGCCGACATCATGCGGGCGCTCAACCCGTTCAGCGGCGAGTTCTACCGGGAGGCACTGCAAGTCAGCCGGTACACGCGAGAGATGTTCTGCCTCATGGAAGGCCGGCACGTGCACCCGTCGACGCTGTATCCCGGCGGCGTCGGCACGGTGGCCACGGTGCAGCTGATGACCGACTACATGACGCGGCTGATGCGGTACGTGGAGTTCATGAAGAAGACCGTGCCGATGCACGACGATCTCTTCGACTTCTTCTACGACGCGCTGCCCGGCTACGAACAGGTCGGCCTGCGCCGCACCCTGCTCGGCTGCTGGGGTTCGTTCCAGGATCCCGACGTCTGCAACTTCCGCTACCGGGACATGGAGGACTGGGGCCGGAAGATGTTCGTCACCCCGGGTGTGGTGGTGGACGGCAAACTGGTCACCACCTCGCTGGTCGACATCAACCTGGGCCTGCGCATCCTGCTCGGCAGTTCGTACTACGACGACTGGACCGATCAGGAGATGTTCGTGACCCACGATCCGCTGGGCAATCCGGTGGACCGCCGCCATCCCTGGAACCAGCACACCAATCCCCGGCCGCAACGCCGCGACCTGGAGGAGAAGTACAGCTGGGTGATGTCGCCGCGCTGGTTCGACGGCAAGGACCATCTGGCGCTGGACACCGGCGGCGGACCGCTGGCCCGGTTGTGGACCACGGCGCTGGCCGGGCTGGTCGACATCGGCTACGTGAAGTCCACCGGACGCAGCGTGCAGATCAACCTGCCGAAGACGGCGCTGAAGGGTCCCGTCGAATTCGAATGGAAGATACCGGAATACGGCAGCAACACCATCGAACGCGACCGGGCCCGCACCTACTTCCAGGCCTACGCGGCGGCCTGCGCGCTGCACTTCGCGGAGAAGGCGCTCGCGGAGATCCGGGCCGGGCGCACCAAGACCTGGGAGAAATTCGAGGTGCCCGAGGAAGGCATCGGCTGTGGCTTCACCGAGGCGGTGCGCGGCGTGCTGTCGCACCACATGGTGATCCGGGACGGGAAGATCGCCAACTACCACCCGTATCCGCCCACACCCTGGAATGCCAGTCCGCGAGACAGTTTCGGCACCCCGGGCCCGTACGAGGACGCGGTGCAGGGCCAGCCGATCTTCGAGGAGAACGACCGGGAGAATTTCAAGGGCATCGACATCATGCGCACCGTGCGCAGTTTCGATCCCTGCCTGCCGTGTGGCGTCCACATGTATCTCGGCGACGGCAAGACCTTGAAGACACTGCATTCGCCGACACAGGCGCTGACCGGTGAGTAGCGCCGAAGCGGTGCGCGAGCGCGCGGGCCGGGACGAACAGGACCGGCCCGCCGACGACGAACGCTGGCGCACCGCCGGCGATCGCATCGAGACGCTGCTGGAGGCGAGTTCGGTGCACGGCGGCCCGGCCGCGCGGCAACGCGCCGAACAGTTGGTCCGCGAAGTGGTGGACCTGTACGGCGCGGCCCTGTCGCGGCTGGTGGGATGCCTCGGCGCGGACGCCGCCGCGGAACTGGTCCGCGACGACCTGGTCGCGAGCCTGCTGCTGGTGCACGGCCTGCACCCGCACGACGTGCAGACCCGGGTGCGGGCCGCCCTGGACGGGGTGCGTCCATACCTGGGTTCGCACGGCGGCGATGTGTCGCTGCTGGAGGTGCGGGATTCGGTGGTGCGGTTGCGGCTTTCCGGCAGCTGCCGCACCTGCCCGTCGTCCTCGGTCACCCTGGAACTGGCCGTCGAGGACGCCGTGCGGGCCGCCGCACCGGAGATCGACACCATCGAAGTCGACACCGCCGCCGAGACTTCGGCGGTGATCGCCGCGGAATCGCTGTTCTCACACGTGGATCGGACCGTCCCGGCCACCGGTTCCTGGGTTCCGGTGCCCGCGTTCGCGGATCTGCGGCCCGGCGAGGTCGGTGGCTTCGCGGTCGCCGGGCTGGACGTGGTGGTCTGCCGGATCGGCGCCGAGCTGTACGCGTACCGGGACCACTGCCCGGCCTGCGAACAGTCCCTGGCCGGGGCGGTACTGCACGGCGGCCCGGACTCCCCCGCCGGTGACGCCGTCCTGCAATGCCCGTGCTGCCGTGCGCACTACGACGCCGTGCACGCCGGCGACCGGCTCGACGGGGACGGACATCTCGATCCGCTGCCGATGCTGGTGCGCGACGGGCAGCTCTCGGTCGCGGTACCGGTGGAGGTGGCCGGGTGAGCACCTCGTTCACGGTGCTGCGGCGGCTGGCGGCCACAGCGGCGCCGGCCGCCGGGGATCGGTGCGAGATGTGCACCGAACCGATCGGCGGCACCCATCAGCACGTGGTGGATCTCGAAGGCCGCCAACTGATGTGCGTGTGCCGCGGCTGTTGTCTGCTGTTCACCGACCCCGCCGCCGCGCAGCGGTATCGCGCGGTGCCCGATCGCTGCCTGGCGTTCCCCGGCGTCACCGTCGAACCGGCGGAGTGGAACACCCTGGAGATCCCGGTCGGGCTCGCCTTCTTCTTCCGCAACTCGCGGCTGGACCGCACCGTCGCGGTCTATCCGGGACCGGCCGGGGCCACCGAATCGGAACTGCCGCTGGAAAATTGGCAGGCGATCCTGGACCGGCACCCGGAGTTCGGCACGCTCGCCGATGATGTCGAGGCGCTGCTGATCCGGATGCCGGAACGCGGCAGCGACGGTGGCTGTGTGCTGCTGCCCATCGACGCGTGCTACGAATTCGTCGGCCACATGCGCCGGCTGTGGCGCGGCTTCGACGGCGGCCAGGACGCGCACCGCTACATCGACGAATTCTTCACCACCGTCACCGCGCGGGGGCGATCATGACCGAGACCTGTGGCCTCGCACTCACCGTCACCGGCATCGGGCCGGAACCGTACGCGCTCACCCCGGCTCTGTCGGCCCGGGTCGCCCTCACCACCCCGGCCGACGAACCGGTGCACGCCATCGCATTACGCGCCCAGGTCCGCATCGAACCGTACCGCCGCGGTTACAGCGACGAGGAGAGCACCGGGCTCACCGACCTGTTCGGGCCGCGGGAGCGCTGGCACGACACGCAGCGCTCGTTCCTGTGGATGCACTGCGCCACCATGGTTCCCGGCTTCCGGGAGTCCGCCGAGGTGGAGCTGCCGCTGCCGTGCACCTACGACTTCGAGGTCGCGGGGTCGAAATATCTGCACGCGCTGCGCGAAGGGACCGTGCCGCTGCTGTTCCTGTTCAGCGGCACGGTATTCGTCAAGGGCGGCAAGGGTTTCGCGATCCGCAATGTGCCGTGGGATCGCGATTGCGGGTACGACATGCCGATCTCGGTGTGGCGGGAGCTGATGGCCGGGCACTTCCCGGACTCCGGCTGGCTGCGGCTGTCGCGCACCACCCTGGACGCGCTGTCGACCTACAAGTCCCGCCGTGGCCTGCTGGGCTACGACGACGCCATGGCCGAACTGCTGGCCGCCGGAACGGAGGCGGCGTCGTGACCGTCGACCGGACCGCTCGGCCGCTGCGCGATCGGGTGCGCACCCTCGCCGACACCGTCCTCTACGAGGGTTATCTGCTGTATCCGTACCGGGCCGACTCGCAGAAGAACCGGTCCCGCTGGCAGTTCGGCGTGCTGGGCCCGGTGGGCGCGGCGGAATCCGGCCTGGGCGAGGACATGTCGCTGGCGGCGCAATGCCTGATCGCCGACGGCGACGCCGCGACCGTGACGCTGACCGTCCGGTTCCTGCAACAGCAGCGCCGCACGGTGCACACCACCGACGGCACCCCCGTCGCCGAGTTGCGCTGCGGCGACCGCTGCTGGATCAGCTGGGACGAGGCGGTGGAGCACGAGCTGTACTTCGGCTCGATACCGTTGCGCGACAGTAGTTTTCCTCTGCACGTACCGGCCGGCAGCGAGGTGGACGAACTGCCCGACGCGGGGTATCTGGTCCGCAGCAGGCAGCCGCTGGACGGGATGCTCGAGATATCGGCCGACCGCGTCGACGGCTACCACCGCCTCACCGTCACCGTCCGCAACACCGGTGCACCCGCCCTGGACCGCGCGGACGCCACAGCCCGCTCCTTCCTCGGCGCCCACGTCGTCGCCGAACTCGCGGGCGCGCAGTTCGTATCGCTGCTGGAACCGCCTCCGGCCGCGGCCGCCGCCACCGGCCGGTGCGCGCAGCACCGCTGCTTCCCCGTGCTGGCCGGGCCGGCGGGCGATCGCAGCCTGCTGCTGATCTCGCCGATCATCCTCTACGACCACCCGGAAGTGGCCGAGCAGAGCGACATCTCGCTGTTCGACTGCACCGAGATCGACGAGATCCTGGCGCTGCGCATCATGACGCTGACCGACGAGGAGAAGCAGCAGGCCCGCGCCACCGACCCGCGCGGCGCCGAGATCATCGACCACTGCGACGCGCTCACCGCCGATCAGTTGCAGCGGCTGCACGGCGTGCTGCGCGATCCGGAGGGGGCGCACCGCCTCGACCCCGGACCCGACTCGGTGGATACGCAACCGCTGCCCGACGGCAGGGACGCCGCGCACTACTGGGATCCGCGGGCCGAGGCGGCGGTGAGCCCCGAGACCGATGCGGTTGTGGTCGACGGGGTGCCGGTCCGCAAGGGCAGCCGGGTGCGATTGCGGCCCACCCGCCGCGCCGACGCGCAGGACCTGTTCTACGCGGGATGCGCGGCGCGGGTGGCGTCGGTGCATCAGGATTTCGACGGCCGGGTGCACATCGCGGTGGTCGTCGACGACGATCCCGCGGCCGATATGCACGAATGGTACGGCCGCTACTTGTATTTCGCTCCCGAGGAGATCGAGCCGCTCGGCGGCCCGCCGGAATGAAAGGCAGGACCATGGAATCGGTTGGAGTGATCTCGACCGTCGTCATCGCGGCGATCGCGGCGGCGCTGGCGGTCATCGGCGTCCGGTCCATCCCGGATATCAAGCGTTACTTGAAGATTCGCCAGATGTAGCCCACGGTTACCGACGATCGGAGGGTGCACGTGATGCGGGTGCTGGTGGCCGGTATCGGCAATGTCTTCCTCGGTGACGACGGGTTCGGGCCGGCGGTGGTGCGTGAACTGCCACCGCCGCGCGCACCCGGCGTACGCGTGACCGACTACGGCATTCGCGGTATGCATCTCGCCTACGACCTGCTCGACGCCTGGGATGCGCTGGTGCTGGTGGACGCGCTGCCGAACCGTGGCGCGCCCGGCCGCGTGGAGGTGCTGCGCGTCGACGCCGCCGCCGAGACCTCCGCGCAGCTCGACGCGCACGCCATGAATCCCGAGGCGACCTTCGCGACGGTCCGAGCGCTGGGCGGCACCCTGCCGCCCACCACGCTCGTCGTCGGCTGCCAGGTCGAATCGATCACCGAGACCATCGGGCTGACCGATACCGTCGCGGCCGCGGTACCGATCACCGTGGCCGCCGTGGGCTCGGTGCTCGACGACCTGTTCGCCCGGCAGGAGGTGTGACGCGGATGTGCCTGGGCATACCCGGCCGCGTGGTGTCGCTGGTCGACGGCTACCACGATCAGATCGCCCTGGTCGACGTCTCCGGTGAGCACCGGCGGGTCAACATCGGCCTGCTGGAGGACGACGATCGCGCCCGCCCCGGCGACTGGGTGATCATCCACATGGGTTTCGCGGTGCAGAAGACCGACGCGGCCGGCGCGGAGGCCGCGATGGCCGGCCTGCGGCTGCTCGGCCGGGGCGAGGAGCCTTGAGCACGCGGCGATCCCGGCGGCGCATCGTCGTCCGGGGCGTCGTGCAGGGCGTCGGCTTCCGGCCGTTCGTGTACGCCACCGCCGCCGAGTTCGCGCTGTCCGGCGAGGTGTGCAACGACAGCTCCGGCGTGATCGTGGAGGTCGAGGGCAGCCGAGCCGACCTGGATACCTTCACCGACCGAATCCGTGGCGGCCCACCTCCACTGGCGATGATCGAGTCGATCGAGGTGTCCGAGATCCCGGCGCGCGGCGGCACCGGATTCCGCATCACGGACACCACCCACGCCGGCGGCGGCCGCACCCTGGCCTCCCCCGACGTGGCGATCTGCGCCGACTGCGCCGCCGAACTCCGGGACCCGGCCGACCGCCGCTACCGGCACCCGTTCGTCAACTGCACCAATTGCGGTCCGCGATTCACCATCATCGCCGAACTCCCCTATGACCGGCAGCACACCTCCATGGCCGAATTCGCCATGTGCCCGCAGTGCGCCCGCGAATACGCCGACCCCCGCGACCGCCGCTTCCACGCCCAGCCGATCGCCTGCCCCGACTGCGGCCCGACCCTGTCCTACCACGGCCCCGGTACCGGCGATCCACTCACCGCCGCGCGGAACCTGTTGCGCTCCGGTGGAATTCTCGCGGTCAAGGGCATCGGCGGCTACCACCTGGCCTGCGACGCCGCCAACCCCGCCGCCGTCACCGAACTCCGCCGCCGGAAACGCCGCGGCGCCAAACCTTTCGCCGTCATGGTGCCGGACCTGGCGACCGCCCGGCAGATCGTCACCGTCGACGCCGCCGCGGCGGCACTGCTGACCGGCCCGGCCCGCCCGATCGTGCTGCTCCCCCGCGCTGTACATCCTGGGCCGGGACACCGAGCTGGTACCGGGCCGGTCCCGACATCTCGCGGTCTGCCCGAGGAGGTTGCCGAGCAATTCGGCGGCGGTGATGTGGCCGGCCCAGCACACGGCCACCGCCGGGGCCTCGGCGATCCGGATGCACTTCGCACCGGCGACCCTCGCGCAGTCGCGCTGCACCCCTCGGCCTCGGGCATCGTCGTGGTACCGGACGTGGCGCCGGGCAATCCGGATCTGGGTGTGCTGATCGCCTACACGCCGGTGCATCTGCTGCTGTTCGGGCTGCCGGAGGACGAGCCCGGCCCGCAGGCGCTGGTGATGACGTCCGGCAACCTCGGCGGGGAGCCCTTGTGCTTCGACGACGCGGATGCGCTGGAGCGGCTGGCCGGGCTGGCCGACGGCCGGCTGTGCCACGATCGGCGGATCCTCGTGCCCTGCGACGATTCGGTGGTGCGCCTGGTCGACGGGGAGGAGGTGCCGGTGCGGCGGTCGCGCGGATATGCGCCGATGCCGCTGGCGCTGCCGTTCCCGGTGCCGCCGACGCTGGCGACCGGGGCCGATCTGAAGAACACCTGTGCGGTGGCCGAGGGCCGGTACGCGTGGCTGAGTCAGCACATCGGCGATATGGACGATCTGGCCACCTTGCGCGCCTTCGCCGCCGCCGAACAGCACCTGGAGCAGCTGACCGGGGTCCGGCCGGTGCAGTTGGCGGCCGACTCGCATCCGCGCTACCGGTCGGCGCTCTGGGCAGCCGAGCACGCCGGTGATCGGCCCGTGTATCCGGTGCAGCACCATCATGCGCATCTCGCGGCGGTGATGGGCGAGCACGGTGTGGATCCGGAGACCTCGGTGGTCGGATTCGCTTTCGACGGAACAGGTTTCGGGCCCGACGCGGCGATCTGGGGCGGAGAGGTGCTGGCCGCGCGGTACAAGGGCTACCGGAGGCTGGCGCACCTGCGATACGTGCCACTGGCCGGTGGCGACGTCAGTATCCGCCGGCCGTACCGGATGGCGCTCGCCCACCTGTTCGCGGCGGGTATCGAGTGGGACGAGGGGATCGCGGCGGTGCGCGCCTGTCCACCGGCCGAGCGCGCGATCCTGGCCCGGCAGTTGGCCACCGGCACCGGCTGTGTCCCGACCTCCAGCATGGGCCGGTTGTTCGATGCGGTGTCGTCGCTGGCGGGAGTGCGGCATGTCGCCGATTTCGAGGCCCAGGCCGCGATCGAACTGGAGGGACTGTCACGCGGAACCGATCCCGGCGCTGTCCGGTACCGGTTCGCGATCTCGCCCGGCGCCCGCGACGACGCGGAAGGCCCTGTCGCCGAGCTGGATCCGGGCCCGGTGCTGGCGGCGGTGGTGAGCGACGCCTGCCGCGGGGTGCCCACGGCGGTGATCGGCGCCCGCTTCCACGAGGCGGTGGCGCACCTGGTGCTCGAGCTCGCGATCGAGTTCGCCACCGGGACAACGCCGATCGCGCTGTCCGGCGGGGTGTTCCAGAACGCGTTGCTCCTCGCCCGGTCTCGAAGACTACTCGAGGACAACAACTTCCAGGTCCTCTGCCATCGCCGCCTACCGCCCAACGACGGGGGCCTGGCGTTCGGCCAACTGCTCGTGGCGGGCTCGGGCTGATCGAGTCGCCGGCCCGCCACCCACGCCGTCCGCGGACCAGCCCCGCACGCGTACGAGATCAGACCGTCGTCGCGGACGGCCGGCGTGCCGGTTGCCGGGCGCTCAGCCATTCGCACCAGGCGTCGATGCCCGCGCCGGTGCGGGCGCTGGTTTCGATGACCGTGACCGCCGGGTTCACCGCGCGCAGGTTGGCGTAGAAGAGGTCCAGGTCGTAGTCCAGGTGCGGGAGGAGGTCGATCTTGTTGAGCAGGACCAGGTCCGCCGATCGGAACATCACCGGATATTTCAGCGGCTTCTCCTCGCCCTCGGTGACCGAATACACCATGGCGCGGGCGTGTTCGCCGATCTCGAATTCGGCCGGGCAGACCAGGTTTCCGACATTCTCGACGATCAGCAGATCCAATTCCGGCAGTGGTAGCCGGGTCAGCGCCGATCGCACCATCGGGGCGTCCAGGTGGCATTCGCCGCCGAAACCGTTGGCCGTGTTGAGGAGGCTGATATCGGCGCCGAATCCGGTGAGCAGATCGGCGTCCAGGCTGGTCTCGATATCGCCTTCGACGATGCCGATCCGCATCCGGCCCCGGAGGTGTTGCAGCGCGGCGCGCAGCAGGTGGGTTTTCCCGGCGCCGGGTGAGGACATCAGATTGATCGCCACCACACCGCAGGCGTCGAAATCCGCGCGGTTCGCGGCGGCGGTGCGGTCGTTCTCGTGGAAGATCCGTTCCAGCACCAGGACCCGTTCGGTCGCGGTGCCGTAACCGGAATGGTCACCGTGGTCGTGGGAATGGTCGTGACCGTGCTCGTGGGAATGGTCGTGCTCGTCGTGACGGTGAAACCGGCCCATGGTTCATGCCTCCGTGAGTTCCAGTGCGGTGATGAGAAATTCCTCGCCCGCCACGACCTCGACATCGACGCCGCCGCAGCGGTCGCAGGCGAATACGTAGTCGTCGAGCACCCGCTCGCCGTGGCACTGCCGGCAGCGGATGCGGCCCTCGATCCGCTCCACCAGCAGCTCCACCTCCGCGAGATCGGATCCGTCCGTGACCAGCGACCAGCAGAAGATCAGCGTGTCGGGAACGACCTGGCGCAGATTGCCGATCCGCAGATGCACCGTGCGGACCGGCCGCCCCGCCGCGTGTTCCCGCACCGCGTGCACGATGGATTCGCAGATTGCCAGCTCGTGCACGACCGGCCTCCTCGAGAACTGCGAAACGCAGGGATCCGACCGGCGTTCCGGGCGACTGGCGTGCCACCGGGAGAATGGCACGCGCGCTATCGACGGGATCGTGGCGGATCGGCCACGTGCCCGGTGCCCGTAATACTGGCGGCCGCGCCGCGATATCGACACCCGCACCCGGAATTCGCCGCCGATCCGTAATATCGTGACCCGGAGCCGATATCACAAACCGCGAGTGTTCCCGGTGCGGCCGGGATGTTATCCCCACTCCCCGGACAGCGACGGCATCGCACGCTACGCTCGGCACGATATCCCGATGCGGAATATCCGGATCCGCCGCTCACCGCGGTCCGGGCACGAATATCCGATCCCCGCAATACCGGAGCGGAAGTCCGAGCACGGCTGTTCGACGACGAACGGGCGGTATCGATATGAGTACGACAGCGATCGATCACGAACTCGACGCGGAACCGGCCGCGGATCTCGCGGCGACGGCGCTGGCCCTGGCCCGCCGTTTCACCGCGGGCGCCACCCTGTGGTGTGTGGCCCCGTC
Source organism: Nocardia sp. alder85J (assembly GCF_020176955.2). Lineage (GTDB taxonomy): Bacteria > Actinomycetota > Actinomycetes > Mycobacteriales > Mycobacteriaceae > Nocardia. Next base: position 195,621 of record NZ_JAIUCZ020000013.1, on the reverse strand, counting down.
GTGGGAACCGCACGCCCAGCACATCGCGGTGGAATTCGTGCACCCGGTGATCGTGGGCAAACGCGCGCTGCCCGCGGTGGCGCTGACCGGCCCGGATCCGGTGCGCACCGCCCGGGTATCGGCACGTGCGGGCGATGTCCTGATCGCGGTGTCCGGCGCCGACGATCCCGAGGTGTGTTCGCTGATGCTGCGTGCCCCGGCGTGGGGGGTGACCACGATCTGGATCGGCAACGGGCCCCGGCCACCCGCCGGGGCCGCCGACCACCTGCTGTGGTTCGACGATCCCGATCGCCGGATGCCCGCGGCCGGCGGTTTCGTGCTGGCCTATCACCTGCTGTGGGAATTGACCCACGTCTGCCTCGAACATCCCGTGCCACCACCGGAATACGCCCCGGACGCCTGCATCACCTGTAGTGACGAGGGGCGGCTCGGTGAGGTGATCGCCACCACCGGCGACACCGCGACGGTCCGGACGGCGACCGGCGTCGAAACCGTCGCGACGACCCTCGTCGGGGTGGTCTCGGCGGGGGATCTGCTGCTGGTGCACGCGGGCACCGCGATCGGCGCCGTCGGTGGGGAGGCGCGATGAACCGGCCCGTGTCCACCCGGACGGAATCCGCATCGGCCGCATTCGAAACCAGCACTCCCCCAACCAGTTTCCTCTACCCGTTCCTCGACGGCGGCGCATCCGACACCGCCGCACTGCTGGCCGATCTCGCACGTTCGGCACAGGCGAAGGCCGCCGACAGCGCCGCGCTGCGCCGGAGCGCGCTGACCGCCAACGCCGCACTGCTGGTCACCGCCGCCGCCGAGATGAGCCGCCGATTCGTCTCGGGGGGAAGGCTTTTCACCTTCGGTAACGGCGGCAGCAGTACCGACGCCACCACGCTCGCGACCCTGTTCGCGCGGCCACCGGCCGGGCTGCCGCTGCCGGCCTGGTCGCTGACCGCGGATCAGGCGATCCTGACCGCCCTCGGCAACGACGTCGGCTTCGAACTCGTCTTCGCGCGACAGCTGATCGCCCGCGCCACCGCCGGTGACATCGCCATCGCCATGTCGACCAGCGGAAATTCCGCCGACCTCACCGCGGCGCTGCGGGAGGCTCGTCGTCGCGGCCTGTACACCATCGGCTTCGCCGGATACGACGGCGGCGCCTTCGCGAGCAGCCCGGATGTCGACGCCTGCTTCGTCGTCCGGTCGCAGAGCGTGCACCGGATCCAGGAGGCGCAGGCGTTGCTCGGGTACCAGTTGTGGTCGGCGGTCCAGCGTTCGACCGAGTCCGAGGAGAGCGAGGTCCGATGAGGAAGACGGTCGACGACTATCTGTCGTCCGGGCCCGGATTCGCCGAGGGTGAGGTGATCGAGCGAATCGAACTGTTCCGGCGGCGGCGTCCCCGGCTGCGGGACGAATTCGTCACCATGGCCCACGGCGCCGGAGGGAAGGCGTCGGCCGCCCTGGTCGACGCGGTCTTCGTGGAGGCGTTCCGCAATCCGCATCTCGAATCGCTCGGCGACGGCGCGGTGCTCACCCTGCCCGGCGGGGATCGGCTGGCGCTGTCGACCGACTCGTTCGTGGTGCAGCCGTTGCGTTTTCCCGGTGGCTCGATCGGCCGGTTGGCCGTGCACGGCACGGCCAACGATCTGGCGATGGCCGGTGCGATACCGGCCTGGATCGCGGTGGCGTTCGTGCTGGAAGAGGGTTTCTCGGTCGCCGAACTCCAGGACATCGTCGCGGACATGGCCGATGCGGCCGCGGCGGCCGGTGTCGAGATCGTCACCGGCGACACCAAGGTGGTGCCCCGGGGCGCGGCCGACGGGCTGTTCGTCACCACCACCGGCGCCGGGGTGGTGCCCGCGGGCCGCCGGCTCGGCCCGCAGGCGGTGCGGCCCGGCGACAAGGTGCTGCTGTCGGGTTCGATCGGCGATCACGGCACCGCCGTCATGCTCGCCCGCGGCGATCTGGGCATCGAGGCCGATATCGTGTCCGACACCGCCGCGGTGAGCCCGCTGGTGGAAGCGCTGCTCGCCGCCGCGCCGGGCACCCGCTGGCTGCGCGACCCGACCCGCGGCGGCGTGGGGACGGTCTGCAACGAACTGGCCCGCGCCTGCGGGCACGGTGTGGTGCTGCGCGAGGACCGGCTGCCGGTGCGGCCGGCTGTCGGCGGCGTCTGCGAGATGCTCGGTATCGACCCGCTCTACGTGGCCAACGAGGGCAAATTCCTCGCCGTCGTCGCCCCCGGGGAGTGTGCGGCGGGCCTGGCCGCGCTGCGCGCGCATCCGCTCGGCGCCGACGCCGTGGAAATCGGCGAGATCGCCGCCGAACCGGCGGCGACCGTGGTCATGCGTACCGCGTTCGGCGGCACCCGGATCGTGGACATGCTCGTCGGCGACCCCCTGCCCCGCATCTGCTGAGGAGAAGCCATGTGCCTCGGAATTCCCGGACGGATCGTCGGAATCGTCGACGCGGCAAACCAGCTGGCGACCGTCGACGTCGACGGCGTGCAGCGCACGATCAGCGTGCGGCTGCTCGCGGACGCCCCGCCCGGCCCGGACGACTGGGTGCTGGTGCACGTCGGCTTCGCGATGGCGAGGATCGACGAGGCGGAGGCCCGGCAGACCCTGACGGCGATCCGGCAACTCGGCACCGCCTACACCGACGAGATCGATGCCTTCGACTCGTCCGCCATCGACTGATCGTCCGGCCCGAACACGGAGGTGGAGAATGCGTTTCGTCGACGAATTCCGCGACCCGGCCGCCGCGCGCACCCTGCTGACCGCCATCGCGGCGCTGGCGGACGGGGGCGACGACGGCGAGCGCTTCAAATTCATGGAGGTGTGCGGCGGGCACACCCACACCATCTACCGGCACGGGATCGAACATCTGCTGCCCGAGACCGTCGAGTTGGTGCACGGCCCCGGCTGCCCGGTGTGCGTGATCCCGATGGGTCGCGTCGACGACGCCATGTGGCTGGCCCGGCAGCCCGAGGTGATCTTCACCTGCTTCGGCGACATGATGCGGGTGCCGGGCTCACACGGTTCGCTGCTGGACGCCAAGGCCGCGGGCGCCGACGTCCGCTTCGTCTATTCGCCACTGGACGCCCTGAAGATCGCCGTGGACAACCCGGGCCGGCAGGTGGTGTTCTTCGCCCTCGGCTTCGAGACCACCGCCCCGTCCACCGCGGTCACGCTGGTGCGGGCCCGCGAGCTGGGGGTGCGCAACTTCAGCGTGTTCTGCAATCACGTCACGATCGTGCCGCCGATCAAGGCCATCCTGGAATCGCCGGATCTGCGGCTGTCGGGATTTCTCGGGCCGGGCCATGTGTCGACCGTGGTCGGCAACCGGCCGTACCGGTTCGTCCCCGAGGTGTACCGGAAACCGTTGGTGGTGGCCGGATTCGAGCCGCTGGACATTCTCGCCGCGGTCGCGATGCTGCTACGCCAGATCCGCGAGGGCCGCTGCGAGGTGGAGAACCAGTACGCCCGGGTGGTGCCGCCGGACGGCAACGCGCAGGCGCTGGCCCTGCTGAGCCGGGTGTTCGCCCTGCGCCCGCATTTCGAGTGGCGCGGACTGGGTTTCATCTCCCAGAGCGCGCTGCGCCTGCACGACGATTTCGCGGAACTGGATGCGGAGCAACGCTTCTCGATGCCCGGCGTGCGGGTCGCCGATCCCAAGGCGTGCCAGTGCGGCGAGGTGCTCAAGGGTGTGCTGAAACCGTGGGAGTGCAAGGTCTTCGGCACCGCCTGCACTCCGGAGACCCCGATCGGCACCTGCATGGTGTCGCCGGAGGGCGCCTGCGCGGCCTACTACAACTTCGGCCGGATGCACCGCGACGCCGCCGCGCTGGTGGGGCAGGCCGGGGTGTGAACGACACCCGCGGACCGGAGATGTTCGCCCGCTACGCCTGTGCCCCCAACCAACTCGGCTACTGCGGCCCGGCCGACCCGGCGGCGCTGCACGACACCGACCGGATCCGTGCCGCCGCACCCCAGTTCTCCGGCGCCTGGCCGTATCTGCGGGTGCTGTCCCGGCTCACCGGCATAGCCGATCCCCTGGACCACCGCCTCGTCGAATCCTATTGGCTCGGTGGTGGACTCGGCGCGGAGCTGGACCCGAGGGAGTTCACCGCCGCGCTGCTGGCGGCCATCGGGCCCGGCACCCAATGGTCACATCTGACCGGTGACCTGGCCGACGAGGCCGCCGCCAACCACAGTTTCCACGTCTTCGGCGTCTACCCGTGGTCCCGGCTGCTCGGCTCCGGCGACCAGCCGCTGCACGTCCTGGACAGTTGCCGGATCAGCTGGGCCACGGTGTTGTCCTGCGACGGAACCGATTCCGAGGTGGCCTGCCGCCGCCTGACCCACGCCGGCGGCGTTCTCGCACTGACCGATCCGGTCCGCCTGCGGGTCGCCGCCGGCCCGGTCACAGTGACACCGGGCGACCTGGTCGCCGTGCACTGGGGCCGGATCTGCGACCACCTCACCCCGGATCGGCAACGGACACTGGAACACAGCACCCTGCGCCAGCTGGCGGTGACCAACCGCCGGCTCGCGGCCGACCGGGCCGATCAGTACAGGTAGATGCCCAGCAGGGTCGCCCAGAGCACGATCAGCCAGGTGTCGGTGGCCAGGCGCAGCCACCGAGGGGCGTGGCGGACCTCCATGAAGTAGCGGATCACCAAGCGGCACTTGATCATCGCCAGCACCACGATGGCGACGACGAGACCCTTGCTCAGCGCGGCGGTGTCGGAGTGGCCGGGGGCCAGCCGCCAGGCGACGACGGTGATGGCCGTCAGGGCGGCCCAGACCAGCACGATGGTGCGGGTGGCCGGGTCCAGGCGGGCCGGGGACGGGGCGGTCATGATTTCACCTCATGAGGTAGACGGTGGCGAAGATGACCAGCCACAGCAGGTCGATCATGTGCCAGAACAGAACTCCCTGCTCGACGAACTCCACCCGCTGCTCGCGGCGCAGTTCGCGGCCCACCACGCCGAGGATCAGCACACCCAGCGCGACATGCGCCAGGTGCACGCCGGTCAGCACGTAGTAGAAGCTGAAGAACTCGCTGGACATGGTGTAGCCGTGGGACAACTCCTGATGCCATTCGACGGCTTTCAGCGCGGCGAACAGCAGGCCGCAACCGGCGGTGGCGAGGATCAGCCGGCGCGCGGTGGGTACCGCGCCGCGGCGGACCGCGGCCACCGCGGCGGCGGCGAACATCGAACTGGTAAGCAGCACAATGGTATTGGCGACGCCGATGCCCATGTTCAGATGCCGCTGCGCGGCGGCGAACGCCTCCGGCGAGCGGGTGCGGAAGATCATGTAGGCGATGAAGTAGCACCCGAAGAAGAACAGGTCGCCGAGGATCATCACCCACATGTCGAGGTCGCCGGGCAGGCGGGTGGCCGATCGCGTGGTGGTGTCCGGTGTTTCGCGGTCGGAGATCGTCATCGGGATTCCTCCGTGGCGTACAGCGGTTCCGGTGGGGTGGCCGTCTCGCGGCCCATGGCGACCCACATGATCGGCAGCAGGCAGGCGATCCAGAGGCCGAAGATGACGACCGCGATGTAGAAGGTGATCAGCCCGTTCCACGCGAAGGCGCCGGAGTGGAACACCCACATCTGGGTGGCCAGCACCTCGGTGACGATCTGCCAGACCGAGATGTAGGCGAACCATTTCGGGAAGATGCGGTTGCGGTCGTAGAGGATCGCGATGGCGAGCACCGCGTAGGCGGCGGTGAAACAGCCCAGAGATCCGTTGTAGGACAACATGCCCAGGTCGTAGAGCGTGTGCAACAGCCGCGGACTGCGGTCCGGCCGGAAGGTCGCGGTGAGCCAGCACACCAGCAGGATGTGGAAGCCCGGGATGGCGCCGACCCCCATGGCGCCGATGAACGCGTAGGCCAGCACCGAACCGGACGACATCCGCTTCATGTAGTAACCGATGATGCCGTTGGCCACCGCGGCGCCGCCGGCGACCACGAGCAGGACGGCGAAACCGATCTGGATGGTCAGGTGGTGTTTGTCGAACCATTGCGCCGCTTGCAGATCGGTCACATCCGGGCGCGGCGGCGGGGTGGCGCGGCCGAACAGCACCACCCCGACCGACAGCACCAGATAGAAAACGGCGAAGGCCCAGTAGACGATTCGGACGTCGCGGTTGGCGGGGCGATCCGGCGCGGCGGCCGCACCGGGTGCGGCGGCGGTCGTGAGGCTCATGCCGGAACCCCTTCCGCCTCGGCCTGCCGCCGCAGCGCGCCGCGCAGCACCACGAACATCACCACGCAGAACAGCGCGAACGCGCCGTTGCGCAGCCAGAAGGAGATGAATCCGTTCCAGGCCAGCGGCCCGGTCCGGAACACCGCCGCGCCCGCCGCCGGCGCCATGAGCACCGCGGTCAGCAGGCTGTAGTGCCCGACCCATTTCGGGAACACCGGCGCGCGCTCGTCGTCGAAGTACACCGCCAGCGCCAGCAGCACGAACTGCGAGACCAGCATGCCGATCGGCGCGATGAAGACGATCCAGGCCAGATCGTTGAGCAGCTGTTCGAGGTCCGCACCGCGATCCGGGCGGAAGGCGGCGACACCGAACAGCACCGCCGACAGCGCGAACAGGGTGGCCCCCGCGACGACCGAGGTCAGATAGCAGAAGGCGAAGATCCGGGTCTGTCCCTTCATGCGCAGCATCTGCGCCATGATCAGGACGAAGAACGGCACGATCATGATGCCGCACAGGTTGAAACCGACCATGCTGAACCGGATCCACGCCGTGTGGTCCTGATAGAAGCGCGCCACCTCCGCGGCGGGCAGATCCGGCGACATCGGCGGGAAGAATCCGGGAAACGTCGCGAACAACACCAGCAGAACTGCCGCGACCACCGGTGACGACCAGAGGATCACCTGTTGCGCCCGGACCGCGGAGACCGTCCGCTCCTCGTGCGTCGTGAGGACCTGCATAACCGCTCTCTTCCTCGAGATGGAGGGGATCCCTCCGGGAGCATGGCAGCTTTACTGACCGCAGTCAATGATTTCCTGACCATGGTCAATAATGGCCGTGCGCTAGAGTCGTTGGTATGACGGAGGTTTCCCCAGATCAGAAGACTGACTACCGTCACACTCGTGCCGTCCCGGTCCGGGCCCGCTCGCATGCCAGCCGGGAGGCCATCCTGCACGCGGCGATGGCCCTGTGGCGCACCAAGGGCTTCGCCGGCACCACCGTCACCGATATCTGCAAGGCCGCCGGAGTCTCGAAAGCCCTTTTCTACGTGTACTTCTCGCGCCGCGAGGACGTCCTGCTGGAGCTCGAGGTCTTCACGATGCGCGACGCCCACACCGCCGCCGAGACGGTCACCTCCGGCCCCTACGAACTGACCGATCTGATCGCCGCCGTCGTCGGCACCCTCGAACAACACCTGCGCGCGTTCCCCGCGGAACTGATCTTCGAAACCGTCCTGGAGATCTACCGGCTCGAGCAGCGCGCCCTCGCCGACAACGCCCTCGAATCCGATCTCGCCCCCCTCTTCCTGGACCCGTTCCGGCAGGCCCAACTCGACGGCAAACTCCCCGCCGACGTGAACATCCCCCGCGCCGCCCGTATCGCCCAGATCCTCGTCGCCGACGCCATCCGCCGCTGGGCCGCCCGCGGCCTCACCGGCGAACCCCCCACCACCACGGCTCCCGCCGAAATAGCCACCCTGATCCCCGCCGTCCGATAGCCGACGCGGCACAACCGGGCAATGTCGTACCGGCCATCGCGAGCCGCATTCGGCGCGACCGACCGGTCCGGTCCAGAAGTCTGGAATACCCCGCATCGAATCACCTATGTCGGGCAACCCGATTGCGGCCGCTGCGGCATCATGAGATTCTTCGTTGCTCGGACCATCGAATACAGCCACGGGTGATCGCAACGCGAAAGTCGTCCACGACAGCACAATTCAGCTCCAGACGATTGCCGAGCCGATGATTGCGACATCGCGTGTGCCATTCCGGCCGAGTCGTCACGGCGCACAGCGATCGCCACGCTCACAATTACCGGAGAAACTCATGAACTACCCCGGCCCGTACCCGCAGCAACCTTATCCGCCGGTCGGCCCCGGCCGCCCGCCGTACCCCGGACACTTCCCACCGCCACCACGCAAGAAGAGCAATGCCGGACTGATACTTCTGATCGTGGTGGTGGCAATCATCGCGCTGTGCGGTGTGGGCGGCCTGCTCGCTCACGGCAGCGACAGGCCGGCCGCATCCGCGCGGGTGACCGCTGCCGCGGGTGCGGCGGCACCGGGCGGCACCGGGCAACCCGCGGTCGCGCCGGAGGCCCGCGCGACCGCGGGACCGAATACCCCGGTTCGGGACGGAAAATTCGAATTCACGGTCACCGCGGTGCAATCCGGTGTGAGCACGGTCGGCGACAACCCGTTCATGCGAAAGACTGCACAGGGTGCCTACACCATCGTGTCGCTCACCGTGAAGAACATATCCAATGTGCCGTATGGGTTCTCGCCGTCGGATCAGGATCTCTTCGATGCGCAGAACCGCAAGTTCGGCAACGATGCGGCAGCCGCAATGAACCTGCAAGCCAATACCAGCCTCTACGCGGATATCAACCCCGGCAACGCGATCACCGCACAGGTGGCCTTCGATCTACCGGCGGACGCCGCACCGGACCACATCGTGCTGCACGACTCGATGTTCTCCGGGGGCACCACCGTGTCGCTCCGGTAGGCGACGCGAGCCGACCGGTAGTCGTTGCACGACAGCATTTCTCGCACGTCGAACCGAAGCCGTACCGGCTCGGCCGCAGCGCTCGGGCAGCCGAGACGACGCGATGACGGAGGGCCGGCCGACGGTACGGGCCGCGCGGGAGAGGGGGCGGGCCAACGTGGCCCCTTACGCCGCCGCGGGTGGCCGACTCGCACCATCGGCACCAATGCGGACATATCAGATAATCGGCACTTTCCCAGCGCCTACACAGAACATTCAGGTTACTGCCAGCAAACCTTGACATTCGGATGTCACGGTATCGGCATTTGCTGAATCAGCGACCGAAGGTGACCGATGAAGGTAAGTGAAGGCGGCCGCTGGCTGACCGGAGCCGGGCTGGGGGTCGCCGTGGTGCTGCTCGGGGCCGGAGTGGGACAAGCCGACACGCAGGTACCGCTGCCGGACGGTGAGCAGGCGCTGACCACCGCGACGGGGGTCCAGGTGGATCTGACCCGGACCGGCGAGCAGGCGGTGCTCTCGCCGTCGCTGGCGTCCAACGGGTTGTCGCGGACGGCCAGCATGTCCGGGACCGTGTTCGCGACCATCGACGGGGCGACCTCGGGCACCTTGCAGACCGGATATGTGGTCGGGTGCCAGGTCGATCTCGGCAGCGGGGTGCACGCGAAGGGCAGCGGCGACAGCGCCGGGCAGAGCGACAGCAAGGCCGGCGGGAGCGACGGCGGCGCCCTGATCCACACCATCGCCGCCCGGACGGGTTCGCCGTGCGCGAGTCCGAGGGCCGGGAAATTATCGTGAATGCCGTGAACGACACTTTCGACGAATCGGCCCCGGCCACCGTCCTGGTGGTCGACGACGAACCGTTCATCCTGGACCTGCTCGGGTCCGCGCTGCGCCTGAACGGATTCGAGGTGTATTCGGCCGCCGACGGCGCCGGCGCGCTGTCGGTCGCCGCCGTGCACCGGCCCGACATCGTGGTACTGGACGTGATGCTGCCGGATATCGACGGATTCGCGGTGGCGCAGCAACTGCGTAGCACCGGTTACGAGGCGCCGGTGCTGTTCCTCACCGCTCGCGACGCCGTGTCCGATCGCGTCGGCGGGCTGACCGCCGGCGCCGACGACTACGTCAGCAAACCCTTCAGCCTCGAGGAGGTCGTGGTACGGCTGCGGGCCATCCTGCGCCGGACCGCGCGACCCGAGGACGAGACCGAACGGCTGCGCTACGCCGATCTCGTGCTGGATGCCGACACCCATCAGGTGTGGCGCGGCGACACGCCGATCCGGTTGTCGCCCAGGGAGTTCGATCTGCTCGGATATCTGCTGCTGAACGCCGGAAAAGTGGTGAGCCGCAACCAGATCCTGGAGAACGTGTGGGGCGCCGGCGAGAAGCGCACCAGCCGGGTCGTGGAGACCTTCATCAGCCACGTGCGGCAGAAGGTCGACGCCGGAGGACCCCCGCTGATCCACACCGTGTGCGGCCTCGGCTACGTCCTGCGCGGGTCGGATCGGACGCTATGAGCGACATCCCCGGTCGCTCCGGACGACCCGCCACCCACCGCACCTTCTGCCGCCACCGGCGCGCCGGTTGCGGCAGCGCGGTCGCCCGCGGGGACATCCGATGAGCCGCCCACGGCTGCGCCGCTGGACCCTCCGCACCCGGCTGCTGGCGGCCGTGCTGGGCATCACCGCGGCCGGGATGGTCGTGTTCGGCACCCTGAGCACCGCGCTGCTCGGCCGCTCGCAACTGGCCCGCATCGACGACCAGATCGATCGCGTCACCGTGGGACTGGTGTCGGCCTATCGGCCCCCGCCGCCACCCACGCCGCCCTCGTCGGCCGGCGACGATCTGCTGTTCCCGTCCACCTCGCGACTGCTGTTCTACGACCCGGACGGCACCCTGGGCGGACGACTGGGCATCGGCGATTCCACCCTGCTGCTACCGCCGATGGACACCGCGTCGGTCCGCGCGCGCGGCAGCAGACCCTTCACCATCGGTGAGCGCGACGGCAACACCAAGTGGCGGGTGGCCGTGGTGGTCCAGCCGCCGGACCCCTTCGAACCGGAGGGCGGCACCGCGGCGGTCGCGATCCCGCTCGACACCTACTACACCACCATCGCGCAACTCCGCACGATCGAGCTGGTGACCGGCGCGGTCCTGCTGTGCGTGCTCGGCATCGTCGCGGCCCTGCTGGTCCGGGCCGGACTGTCGCCGCTGACCCGGGTCGAGCACACCGCCGAGGCGATCGCCGAGGGCGATATCGACCGCCGGGTGACGGACGTCGATCCGCACACGGAGGTGGGCCGGCTCGGCCGCGCGTTCAACGTGATGCTGGGCCGCCTGTCGACCACCCTGCACCGGCTCGCGGATTCCGAGGCCCGGCTGCGGGCCTTCGTCGCCGACGCCTCCCACGAACTGCGCACCCCGCTGACCTCGATCCGCGGCTACGCCGAGCTCTACCGGCACGGCGGCGCGGCGACCACCGCCGACGTCGGGCACATGATGAGCCGGATCGAGCAGGAGGCCACCCGGATGGGGGTGCTGGTCGAGGATCTGCTGTTGCTGGCCGAACTCGACGAGGAGCGCCCCCTCGATCTGGCCCAGGTGGATCTGGCCGCGGTGGCCGGGGAGGTCGTGCACGACGCCGGCATCCGCGCGCCGGAACGCACTCTGCGGCTGCACATTCCAGCCGGTGCACAGCACATCCTCGGCGACGAACACCGGCTGCGCCAGGTGATCACCAACCTGGTCGACAATGCCCTGACCCACACCCCGCCGACCGCCGAGATCGATGTGACCGTGGCACCCGCCACGACCCCGCCGCCGAACCCGGTCGCGGTCTCCGGCGCCGACGAAAACGATGCCGGGACCGGTGATTTCATTGCCGTCGAGGTGCGCGACAGCGGCCCCGGCATCCCGCCGGATCAGGCGCGGCACGTCTTCGACCGGTTCTACCGCACCGACCGGTCCCGCGCGCGCACCAGCGGTTCCGGACTGGGACTGGCCATCGTGACCGCGATCCTCGCCGCGCACGACGCCCGCATCTACCTCTCGACCGCCCCCGGCCACGGCACGTCCTTCCGAATCCTCTTCCGCCCCGACGCCTGACCCACCCCGGCGAGCCCGATGCCACCGGCCACCGCCGCCTTCGACGTCATGCGCTTCACGAGATTCCTCCTCGGGCCGGGGCCGTGCGGCCCCCGGATGTCGCATCCCGCTCCGATCCCGGACACCGGAACTTCCCCCGCGCCGCGCGCCGGGCGGTCACCATCATGGGCAGCAGTATCGAAAGGCACACCATGAAATTGATGTACGCCCTCTGGGGCGAGACCACGGCGCTGCACGACCGGGCACTGCATCACGAGCTGGCGCGGGCCGGTGCTACGGCGTTGCAGGTCAACGTATCCGACGCCGATGTCGCCGCGGCACAGACGCGCATCGGCACCTACCCCGAACCGGTGACCGCGATCGTCAGCGTGCACTGCGACGACCACACCGCGATCACCCCGCTGCTGGCCGCGGCCGCCGCCGGACTCGAGGGATGGATCGTCGACGAACGCACGCCGCTGCCGCCACCGCCGACCCCGAACGGGCAGCGCTGCGCGGCCCTGGCCAATATCGCGCTGCTCCGCATCCCGGACGGCATGACCAGGGCCGACTGGTTGCGGTACTGGCACGGCACGCACACCACGATCGCGATCGAGACCCAGGCGACCTTCGGCTATGTCCAGAACACCGTACTCGCGCCGATCACCGGCGGCCCGGCGGTCGACGGGCTGGTCGAGGAACTCTTCCCGATGGCCGCGATGACCGATCCGCACGCGTTCTGGGGCAGCGCGGGCGACGAGACCGAACTCCGCTCCCGCCTGACCCGGATGCTGCACAGCATCGCCGCGTTCGGCGCGGACCGCAATCTCGACCTCATCCCGACCAGCCGATACACCTACGACCTGAACTGAACCGGCGGCCACCGCGAAAACCCGTGCCCGCCCGGCGGATCAGAAGACCGGAATCGCCTCGGAGGGTGGTGGTGGTCCCGGCCGCCTCGGTGCGAGGCTGCGCCCCGGCCACCGCGCCGACGCTCACCGGGATCACGAACAGTGCCACGACCGCCGACAGCAACCGCACGGCCACCCGCCGGGCCCGGGTGGCGCCGAGCCGGCGGCCGACGCGTCGCAGCACCGCTCGTGGCCGCCAGCGGGCCGGGTCCCACATGTCGTGCCCCACCCCCACGCCAGGGGCCTGCCGCACCACCTCCGTATCGGCGGGTACCGATCGCCGCAATGACCGCATCGGCCGAGGGTACGGTCCGGTTGGTGCGCGAAACACCATTGCGCGCAGCATGATTCATTGTGAATGTCGCACCGGCCGCGGCCGCGCCCGCAATGTCGCCTTCGCCACATCGGTCCCGACACGGCGTGGTTGTTCTGACAAACCTGGACTGTTGATCTAGGTTTCTCATCCGTGCGCGCCGAAGGCAGTACCCACACCACCGCGGTAGTCATCCTGGGCGCGGGCCCGGCCGGTCTCGTGCTCGGCAACCTGTTGCGGGCGGCCGGGGTCGAGTGCATCGTCCTGGAGCGGCGCAGCCGCGCCCATATCGAGCAGCGCGCCCGCGCCGGATTCCTGGCGCCGGACAGTGTCGCGGTGTTGCGCGAGCACGGCCTCGACGCCGGGCTGCGCGCCCGCGGGCAGACCCACAGCGTGTGCGAGTTCCGCAGTGCCGCAGGTCGTTTCGAGCTGAACTACGGTGAGCTGGGGCGAGGGGAAGCCCATACGGTGTATCCGCAGCAGCATCTGGTGACCGATCTGGCCGCGGAATATCTGCGCCGCGGTGGGGATCTGCGCTTCGAGCACACCGCGACGGCCGTCCACGACCGCTTCGGCGACCGGCCCGAGGTGCTCGCCCGCGATGCCGACGGCCGCGAACATCGGGTCACCGCACGCTATCTCGCCGGGTGCGACGGCGCCCGCGGCCTGGCCCGGCAGGTCGTCACCGTCGCCCGGACCACGAACGAATACGACATCACCTGGCTGGCGCTGCTGGCCCAGGCCCCGCCCACCACCGCGACGGTCGTCTACGGCGTGCACGCCGACGGATTCGCCGGGCAGATGCCGCGCAGCCCCGACGTCACCCGGTACTACCTGCAATGCGGCCCGGACGACGATCCGCTGCGGTGGAGCGAACAGCGGATCTGGTCGGAGCTGTCCCGGCGCCTGGGCGCCGATCGGTACGGACCGCTGTGTGAGGGCGCGATCATCGAGCGCAGCCTGGTGCATCTGCGGTCGGAGATCCTCGATCCGATCCAGGAGGGGCGGCTGTTCCTCGCGGGCGACTCGGCCACCTCGATCAGCCCCTCGGCGGCCAAGGGCGCCAACCTCGCCATCCTCGGGGCGCGGGACCTGGCGCAGGCGCTGACCCTCGCGGTCCGCGACGGCGACAGTTCCGCACTGGACCGGTACTCGATCGATTTCCTACCGAGAATTCTTCGGGCACAACAGTTCTCGCACACCATGATCGAGCTGCTGCATCCGCCGGTCGGGCCGCGGGCCGCCTTCCGCCGCGACCTGCAACGCGCGCAACTGCACAGCCTGGCCACCTCGCGTTCTCATCGGGACTTCTTCGCCGAAAGCTACGTCGACATCTGAACCCAGGAGGACGCAATGACCCGTTCGCTGGCACTATCGACTCTCGACCCGGCCGACCTGACACAGGTGGACGCGGCCGTTCGTTTCATCGGATCCCACGACAGCACACGCGTTCTCGCGGCCATGGTGCCCGATCTGACCGACGGCCAGCGGGCCGCGGTCGCCGCGCACTGCCGGCTCGCGCACGCCGCGGTGCTGGTGTTCCCACCGGACCTCGACGCGCTGGACGAGGCGCTGGCGACGCACGACATCACCGCCGGCCCGCCCGTGCCCAGCGTGGTGGTGCGGCAGCGACTGGCCACGCGGCACGGACTGCCGGCCGACACCCTGGCCTTGTCCATCGTGCACGCGGCCGTCCCGGCGGGTGACGGAACCCCTTGCGAGATAGAGATATTCGCGCTGGTGGACGCGCCCGAGGAGGTGGCGGCCGCCGAACGCGCGGCCACCCACGAGGCGCACGTGGCGCTCGCCACCGGCCCGGTCGACTCCGTCACGCTCACCGGGCTGCGGGCACTGCTCACCGGCCCCGGACGGCTGCGCAGCGACGGCGGCGGCTACAACGAGCACCAGGACAGCACCGTGCTGTACTTCGCCGGTACCGGGCCGGTCCGGCCGCAGTACCGGCGGCTGGAACTGTTCGTCGCCGGCCATCATCCGGAGGTGCTGGACACCCATCTGGCCGACACCACCGATCCGGCCACCCGATTGCTGCGGCTGCTGACCGGCGCGTGGGCCACCCAGGCGCTGGCCGCCGCCGCCGAACTGGGCGTCGCGGACCGGCTGGCCGTCGCACCCGGCTGCACCGCCGCCGACCTGGCACGGCAGACCGGAACCCACCCGGACGCCCTGGTCCGGCTGCTGCGCTACCTCACCGATCTGGAGGTGGTCCGGCCCGTGGCCGACGGCTGGACGCTGACCGAGACCGGCGCCCTGCTCGCCACCGGGGCGGACCGATCGCTGCACCCGCTGGCCCGGCTCTACGGCGGATACTTCTACGAATCCTTCGCCCACCTCGGCTATGCCGTGCAGACCGGGCGCACCGCCTTCGATCATCACTTCGGCGAACACCATTTCGACTACTTCGCTGCCGAACCCGATCGGGCGGCGCTGTTCGACGACGCGATGGCCGCCGGCGCCGCCATGTTCGGCCGGGTCGGGCATCTGCTCGACTGCGCCGGCGCCACCACCGTGGTCGACATCGGCGGCGGCAACGGGGAACTGCTCGCCGGTGTCCTGCACGCGAATCCGCGGCTGCGCGGGGTGCTGTTCGAGCGGGCCGTCACCCTCGAGCAGGCCCGGCCCAGCCTGCGGGCGGCCGGGCTGCTCGACCGCTGCGAGCTGGTCGCGGGCGATTTCACCGCCACGGTGCCCGGTGGCGGCGACATCTATCTGCTGTCGCGGGTCCTGCACGACTGGGACGACGAGCAGTGCCGCACGATCCTGCGGCGCTGCGCCGCGGCCATGCCCGCGCACGCCGACCTCTACATCGTGGAGCGGCTGCTGCCCGAATCCGGCGCCGATTCACTGGCCCCGGCCTGGGATCTGCACATGCTCTGCAATGTCGGCGGCCGGGAACGGACCTTCGGCCACTACGGCACACTGCTCGAGGCGGCGGGCCTGACACTGCTCGGACAGCGGCGGCTCCCACTGGATTTCGCCCTGCTGCACGCGGTTCGCCGCTGACCGCGCAACCGTTCACGGGCGACGCCGGTAATCCGCTGTCAGGTCCAGCAATTCGCGTAGTACAGCGGTCTCGATGTCCGCGAGGGATCGCTGCTCACCCTCGCGGATCCACTGTGCGAAGGCCAGCCCGAACACGGTGATCCCGGTTTCCGCCGCGAGGGCGGCCGGGAGTTCGCCGATCCCCCGCTCGCGCAGCGCCGCGGCGACGGCACGGCCCAGATGGGCGAGTTTGTGCAGTTCGCGTTCCTGCAACGCCGGGTTCGCGTCGATGACCGTCTGCCGCACCCGGGAGTGCGGCCGGCGCTCGTCGGGGAAGAAGTCCGTGGCCGAATACAGTGCGGCGCAAACCATCTCGAGCGGCGAGACCTCGGCCGGCGCTGCCGCCACCCCGGCCACGAACGCCTGCTCGAGTTGCTCCTGCCCGTAGAACAACGCCTCGCGCTTGTCGCTGAAATGCCGGAAGAAGGTGCGCTCGGTCAGGCCGACGGACTGGGCGATCTCGGTGGCGGTGGTCTGCTCGTAGCCACGGCTCGCGAACAACTCGAGCGCGGCCCGTTGCAGCCGCTCCACGGTCCCGGGTTCCCAACGCGCCATGCTCCCGAGTCTAGGTGATGACAGCGGCTGACTTCGGGTGTAGGTTGATGTCTGTCACTGACGTCAGTCGCAGACATCAACTGTCTGCCCGAACCCATCATCCCGGTCCGCCGGGGTGTCGAAGGAGATCACGTCATGCGCGTCTTCGTCACCGGAGCCTCCGGATGGATCGGCTCCGCCCTGGTCGACGAACTACTCGCCGCCGGTCACGAGGTGACCGGCCTGGCCCGCTCCGAGGCCTCGGCAGCGGCCCTGGAGGCCAAGGGCGCCCAGGTCCGCCGCGGCGACCTGGACGATCTGGACGGCATCCGGCGCGGGGCCGAGGCCGCCGAGGCCGTGTTCCACCTCGCCAACAAGCACGACTGGTCGGACATGGCCGGCACGGCCGCCGCCGAGCGGGCCGCCGTGCAGACCATCGGCGAGACGCTCGCCGGTTCCGGCCGTCCGTTCCTGCTGGCCTCCGGCGTCGCCGCGCTCGCCCAGGGCCGGCCCGCCACCGAGGCCGACCCGTCCCCGTTCCACGGCCCGGACGCACCGCGCGGCGGCAGCGAGAACCTGGCCCTGGAATTCGTCGCCCGCGGTGTCCACGCGGTGAGCCTGCGCTTCGCCCCGACCGTGCACGGCCACCGCGACCACGGCTTCATCGCGGTCATCGCGGGAATAGCCCGGCAGCACGGCGTCTCCGGTTACCCCGGCGACGGCGACAACCGCTGGGCGGCCGTGCACCGCACCGACGCCGCCACAATGGCCACCCTGGGCCTGGCCAAGGCCCCGGCCGGCGCCCGCCTGCACGCCGTCGCCGAGCCGGGTGTGCCCACCCGGCGGATCGCCGAGGCCATCGGTGCCGCCCTGAACCTGCCCGTGGCCTCCATCGCTCCCGAGGACGTCCCGGCCCACTTCGGCTGGATCGGCGGTTTCTTCGCCGCCGACCTCGCCGCCACCAGCGACACCACCCGGGAACTGCTCGGCTGGACCCCCACCGGACCCACCCTGCTGGAGGACATCGCGGCGGGCGCCTACTCCGCCGAATAGCAGGGCCGAGAACACCTTTCGGCTCAGGGCCGGGTGCTGCGGTTGAGGATGTCGGCGTGCAGGAGCCGGCCGCCGAGCAGGCGCAGGGCGGCGGTACGGGTGGCGGCGCGGCCGAGTTTCTCGGTGCGCGCACCGTGTTCGTGGTAGAAGACCTCGTACCAGCCGTCCGGCGCCCGCAGGATGCACCAACTCTGCTCGCGGACAGCGTTTTCCGAGACCAGCCGGCCGGGCACGTCGACCTTGGAGAAGGTGGCGAACTGGCTGACAGGATCCTGCGGGGGCAGGGCTTCCAGGGCGGTCACAGCGGTAGCTCCTCGACGAATCCGGCGCCGGCCAGATCGATCACCGGCGTCATCGCCCAGTGCTGGGTGGCGCCGCCGGGGCGGCCGAACCAGGGCGCCACCGGGCCGGACCACACCGGCGTCGGTTGCAGCACCCGCCAGCGCCGGTATCCGGACTGGGCGTAGTCGATGGGCAGCGAGCGGGCGCCGAACGGCGTCCCCGCCTCGTACAGGACGCGAGTGAAGGTGGGGCCGAAGGAATCCAGAACGGTCCCCACCTCCAACCGCCCCGGCGCGCGGGCCGCCGGGGCACTGAACCCGTCGGGGTGGCGGAGCGGATCCGGCCAGATCAACCGGCGCTGGCCGATCGGCAGCCCCCGATCCTCCATCACGACGAAACGCCGGATCCACTCCTGCTCGGGCAACCGGCCGAACAACGTGTCGCTGTCGTTCGCCACCAGTCGCTGTACCGCCGGATGCGCGAACGAGGCCCCGCCGAGCGCGTTGCGGACGCCGTGCCCGGGCGCCACCGGTTGCAGGCCGGTGAGCCCGCCGCCGATCACGCCGAGGAATCCGTAACAGGCGGTCGCCACCGAGTCGTACACGCACAGATCCTGTTTCGTGCCACGCTCGAACCAGCAGACCTCGAAGGTCCCCTCCGATCCGGGCGCCAGGCAGTAACGGTCGTCGGCGTACCGGCCGATCGAGGCGACGGAGTCGGGCACGCCCAGTCCGCGCAGGATCAGGGCGAGTTCGTCGAAGTCCATCACAGCCTCTCGTGCTCGGTCGATCGTGTCGACCCTATCGAGCACGCGACGGCACCGGGTCGCGCCGGTCCGCGAATTCGATGCCGCAGCGCCGCGGCACAACCCGGCGCTCAGTCCCGCGAGCGCCCGGCGGGCCGATAGGCGGCGAGGAACACCGCCACCCCGGCGTCGGCGATCCGGTCCAGCTCCGCGGGTCCGGGCAGGTCGGCGTCGGGTGCGAACAGCGCCGCGTCCAGCGTGGCGCCGAGCACCAGATACGAATAGTGCTCCGCCGCGCGCCGCGGATCCGGCGCGCGCAGTTCACCGCGCTCGTGCAGCACCGTGAACGCCTCGGTCAGCGCGTCGATCACCCGGCCCGGTGCGCGCCGGAAGTATTCGGCGGCGAGATCGGGAAATCGCCCGGCCTCCAGGATGATCAGCCGACGCAGCCGCAGCACCGGGGGCCGCGCCACGGTGGCGAGGTGCCGGCGCGCCAGCGCGTGCAACGCCGCCGGAAGGTCTGCGGCCCCGGTCAATTCGGCGACCGGCCGGGCGGTGAAGTCGGCGGCGGTCGGGGTGGCGCCGAGCACGATCTCGGTGAACAGCCGCTGCTTGTCGCCGAAGTTGTTGTACACGCTGCGTTTCGAGACCCGGGCCGCCGCGGCGATGTCATCGACGCTGGTGCCCTGATAGCCGCGTTCCAGGAACAACCGGGTCGCGGCGGCGGCGACGGCCGCCCGGGTACGCACGGCACGCGGGTCCGGGCCGCGCGGCGCACGGGCCGCCGGGTCCGGCGCGGACAGCGGAATCCGCACCACCAGGACATCGTCCGGGGTGCCGGGTTCCTCGGTCGCCATGCGGATCAGCCCTTCGGTGCGCCCGGCAAAACTATTGCACCTTACCGTACCGCCTCGGTACTATACCGTGCATTATCCGGTACCGAGGAGTGCAAGAAACGCTCGAGGGCCGACTCGCTCCGAGCGCACCCGACGAGAGGGATTCGCAGGATGAAATTCCAGGCCACCGTCGAGGCCACCGGTAAGAACACGACCGGTATCGAGGTACCGGCCGAGGTCGTGACCGCCCTCGGCGCCGGTCGCCGCCCACCCGTCGCGGCGACGATCAACGATCACACCTACCGCACCACCCTCGGGGTGATGGGCGGGCGGCAACTGCTCAGCGTCAGCGCCGAGATCCGCGCGGCCGCTGGGGTGAGCGCCGGCGATCGAGTGGAGGTCGAGCTCACCCTCGACGACACCCCCCGCACCGTCGACCTGCCGGCCGACCTCGCCGCGGTCCTCGACCCGGCGCTGCGCCGAACCTACGACGCGCTGTCCCACAGCCGCAAACAGCGCCTGGTCCAACCGATCGAGCAGGCCAAGACCGACGCGACCCGGCAACGCCGCATCGACAGTGCGATCGCCGAATTGCGCTCCGCCGCAGGCTAACCCGTACCGGGAGTGGTGAGATCCTGGGTGCCGAGCACCGCCAGCAGCGCCAGCCGATCGGCGTCCGGGGTGCCCGGTTCGGCGGTGTACACCATGATGCGCAGGTCACAGCCCGCCACGGTCAGCACATCGCAGTCCAGCGTGACCGCGCCGACCAGCGGATGGTCGACGGTCTTGTGCGCGGCCCGGTGGTGGCCGACCGCGCCGCGCTCCCACATCCCGCGGAAGCGAGGCTGGGCTCGGACAGCGCGGCGACCAGGCGGCGCAGGCCGTCGTCGCCCGGATAGCGGTCGGTCGCGGCCCGCAGCTCGGCGACCACCGTCTCCTCGAGTGCCGCAGGGGATTCGGCGGTGTACCGGACCCGGCCCTCGTCGCCGAGAAACTGCCGGATCAACGCCGCCGATCCCCGCTTCACCGCCACCGACCTCAACCACCACGCGGGCACCCGGACCGTCGAGGAGGGCGCCGAGGTCATCGTGCGGCTGGCGCTGCTCGGCCCCGACGGACCGACCGGCGAATTCTTCGCCAACCATGGCCGACCGACCTGGTGATCGCGGCGGCGGGTACCGTCGAAGGGGGTTGCAGAACGGCGAGGACTGGCATGAACACCATCGACCTGGGGAGCTTGACGCTCGAGGATCTCGACGGCGAGACCCGTCCGGAACCACCGGCGGGTGCGTCGCGGGAGCGGCACGCGGCACACGCGTTGCGGCAGACACCGATTCGCGCGCTCGGCGCGGAGGAGTTGTTCGTGCTGCTGCGGCAGCGGGAGAGCCTCGGCTCGGTGGCGCCCTGGGCACTGACGCTGCTGGAACAGGATCCGCTCGCCGCGGGCGACTTCCTGCCGGGCGGATTGCTGCTCGCCCTCACCGGCATCCCGGCCGAATTCTGGTACGGCAACCCGCATTCCACTGCCCGCCTGCGCGCGATCGTCGAAACCCTCTCGGCACAGCCGGATCTCGGCACCTTTCTGCCCGCCGATCACAAGATCTGGCAGCACCTCGACACCTTGCGCACGGCCGAGGTGCTGTAGCGCCGGGGGCGGGTGCCGGACGGGCGGACCCGACCGGCACCCCGGCGCTCACAACAGGTCGTACCGATCCAGGTTCGAGACCTTCACCCAGGCGTCGACGAAGTCGTGCACGAACTTCGCCTGCGCGTCGTCGCTGGCGTAGACCTCCGCCAGCGCCCGCAGCTCGGAGTTCGAGCCGAAGACCAGGTCGACCCGGCTACCGGTCCAGCGCACCGCGCCGGAGCCGTCGCGGCCCTCGAAGGTCTCCGCCTCGTCGGTGACCGGCGTCCAGGCGATGCTCTGATCCAGCAGGTTCACGAAGAAGTCGTTGGTCAGCGACTCCGGGCGATCGGTGAACACGCCCAGCGGCGAGTTCCGATAGTTCGCGCCGAGCACCCGCAGGCCGCCGACCAGCACGGTCAGCTCGGGGGCGCTCAGGGTGAGCAGATTCCCCTTGTCGATCAGCAGGAACTCCGCGGGCAGGCGCTGGCCCTTGCCCAGGTAGTTGCGGAAGCCGTCGGCGGTCGGCTCCAGCGGCGCGAAGGATTCGACGTCGGTCCACTCCTGGGTGGCGTCGGCGCGGCCCGGCGCGAACGGCACCTGCACCTCGTGCCCGGCGTTGCGGGCGGCCTGTTCCACACCCGCGGCGCCGGCCAGCACGATCACATCGGCCAGCGACACCTGGGTACCGGTGTGAGAGCTGTTGAACGCCTGCTGAATTCCCTCCAGCGTGCGCAGCACGACGGCGAGTTCGTCGGGTTCGTTGATCTCCCAACCGGATTGCGGCTGCAACCGGATGCGCGCGCCGTTCGCCCCGCCGCGCTTGTCACCGCCGCGGAAGGTCGACGCCGAGGCCCAGGCGGTCGAAACCAGCTGCGACACCGACAATCCGGAGTCGAGGATGCTCTGCTTCAGGCTCGCGATGTCGTCCGCGCCGACCAGGTCGTGCGTGACCGCGGGCACCGGATCCTGCCAGATCAGTACCTCGTCGGGCACCTCCGGGCCGAGATACCGTGCGATCGGGCCCATGTCGCGGTGGGTCAGCTTGTACCAGGCCCGCGCGAAGGCGTCGGCGAACTCGGCCGGGTTCTCGTGGAACCGCCGCGAGATCGGCTCGTAGATCGGATCCTCGCGCAGCGCCAGGTCGGTGGTGAGCATCACCAGCGGATGACGCTTCGACGGGTCGAACGCGTCGGCCACGGTGGCCTCGGGATCGACCGGGATCCACTGCCAGGCCCCGGCGGGGCTCTTGGTCTTCTGCCAGTCGTTGCCGAAGAGGGTGTCGAAGAAGCTGTTGTCCCAGGCGGTCGGGGTGGGCGTCCAGGTGCCCTCCAGGCCGCTGGTGATGGCGTCGCCGCCCTTGCCGGTACCGAAGGCGTTCTTCCAGCCCAGGCCCTGCTGCTCGATCGGAGCGCCCTCGGGCTCCGGGCCGACCAGGTCCGGATCACCGGCGCCGTGGGTCTTGCCGAAGGTGTGCCCGCCCGCGATCAGCGCGACGGTCTCCACATCGTCCATCGCCATCCGGCGGAAGGTCTCGCGGATGTCGACCGCGGCGGCCAGCGGATCCGGAGTTCCGTTGGGGCCCTCGGGATTCACGTAGATCAGGCCCATCTGCACCGCGGCCAGCGGGTTCTCCAGATCGCGGGTGCCGGTGTAGCGCTCGTCGTCGAGCCACACCGATTCCGGGCCCCAGTAGACGTCCTCGTCGGGCTCCCACACGTCGGGACGGCCGCCGGCGAAGCCGAAGGTCTCGAACCCCATCGACTCCAGGGCCACGTTGCCGGCCAGGATCATCAGGTCGGCCCAGGACAGCGCCTGACCGTACTTCTTCTTCACCGGCCACAGCAGGCGGCGGGCCTTGTCCAGGTTGCCGTTGTCGGGCCAGCTGTTCAGCGGTGCGAACCGCTGCTGACCGGCGCCGCCGCCACCGCGGCCGTCACTGATCCGGTAGGTACCCGCGCTGTGCCAGGCCATCCGGATCATCAGCGGGCCGTAGTGGCCGTTGTCGGCGGGCCACCAGTCCTGCGAGGTGGTGAGCACCTCGGCGATATCGGATTTCACCGCGGGCAGATCGAGGCCGCTGAACGCGGCGGCATAGTCGAACGCCTCACCGAGCGGATTGGCGACCGCCGGATTCTTGGCGAGGATCTTCAGGTTCAGCTGGTTCGGCCACCAGGTGCGGTTACCGCCACCCTGAACCGGGAACGGGGACGCGCCGCTCAGGACGGGACATCCGGATGCCCCCTCGGCGATGACGTTGTTCTCGGAACTGTTCTCGGACAAAGGAATTCCCTTTCGAAACTGGTGAATCAACGGCTGTCGGAAGTCGGCTGCGGGACACAGGCCGGACATCGGCCCCAATAGATGACCTCGGCCTCCTCGACGGTGAAACCGCGGCTGTCGGCGGCGGTCAGGCAGGGTGCGACGCCGACGGCGCAGTCGACATCGGCGATGGCGCCGCACACCCGGCACACGACATGGTGGTGGTTGTCTCCCACCCGGGTCTCGTACCGGGCGACGGAACCCGTCGGCTGGATGCGGCGCAGCAGACCGGCGCCGGTCAGCACCCGCAGTACGTCGTATACGGCCTGATGGGACACCGTTTCCAGGGCATCTCGGACAAGACCGATGACGGTGTCCGTGTCGGCGTGCGGATGGTCGTGCACCGCGGCCAGCACCGCTATTCGCGGTGCTGTCACACGCAGAGCGGCTGCCCGGAGCATCCGCTCGAAGTCCGACACAGTGGACACATTCAGAAGTATGACTCATTCCAGTCTCGGTGGGGTGGAATTCCGGCGAATCCACCCCCGCCGATAGGCTCGACCCGGAGCATCCCACGAACGAAGGAGCGACAGGCGTGGATCGCATCGGAGTCATCGGCGGCGGCACGATGGGGGCCGGAATCGCGGAGGTCGCGGCCCGGGCCGGCGGCACCGTTCTGGTCCTCGAACGCGACCGGGAGGCCGCCGACGCGGCCGAGGCGCGGATCGGGACCTCACTGGCCCGCGCGGTCAAGTCCGGCCGGCTGGAGCAGGCGGCGGCCGACGAGGCCCGCGCCCGGATCACGCTGACCACCTCGATCGACGATTTCGCCGATCGGGAACTGGTCGTCGAGGCGGCCCCGGAGATCGAATCGCTGAAGACGGAGTTCTTCACCAAACTCGACGCCCTGGTGTCGCCGGAGACCATCCTGGCCACGAACACCTCCTCGATCCCCGTGGTCCGGATCGCCAACGCGACCAGCCACCCGGAGCGGGTGCTGGGTATCCACTTCTTCAACCCGGTGCCGGTGCTGCCGCTGGTCGAGATCGTGGTCAGCCTGAAAACCGAACGGGCCGTGGTCGACAAGGCCACCGCCTGGGCGCGCGACACGCTGGGCAAGCGCACCATCGAATCGAAGGATCAGGCCGGTTTCATCGTCAACGCGCTGCTGATCCCGTACCTGTGCGCGGCGATCCGCATGCTGGAGTCCGGCTTCGCCAACGCGGAGGACATCGACGAGGGCATGGTGTCCGGCTGCGCCCACCCGATGGGCCCGCTGCGGCTGACCGACACCATCGGCCTCGACGTGACCCTCGCGGTCGCCGAGTCGCTGTACGAGGAGTTCCGCGAGCCGCACTACGCACCGCCGGTGTTGTTGCGCCGCATGGTCGAATCGGGCTACCTGGGCCGCAAGACCAAGCGCGGCTTCTACACCTACTGATCCGGCGCCGCCGCCACCGAATCGCCTCGGGCCGAGGCGATTTGTGGCGGCGGCCGCATCGTCGCAGGACCGCGCGCGGTGGCCTGTGAAGATCACCGAAACATCTCCCGCTACATCCGATTTCCGTAAACTCGTCACGAACTCCCGTTGCAGAAAGTCGTGACCGTGAATCGACATGCCCTGACCGCCGCCCTCGCCGGCGCCCTGCTGCTGACCGGCACCGGTGCGGCCGCCGCGGCCGTCCCGCTGGAACCGGCCCCCGTGCCGGGCAATGCGGAGACCACGGCCACGACATCCGCACCGCCCGCCGCCCGTCAGGTGGTCGGCACCGGCTCGGCCAGCGCCCAGTCCTGGTGCGTGGTGACCGGCAGCGCCATCTCGCTCAGCGGCAGCACCCATCTCAGCTGTATCGCCTGATCATCGGGTGTCGATGTTCCCGGCCTTCCAGTCGGCCCAGGGAATGTTCCAGTCCCCGAGCCCGTCCAGCCCCGACAACTGACTGCCCAGCGTGCCCTTCACGATGGCGATGTCACCGCGCTTGGCGTTCTCGTACACCCACTTGGCGTCCTCCGGACTGAGATTCAGACACCCGTGACTGGTGTTGTAGGACCCCTGCGCACCCACCGACCACGGCGCCGAATGCATGAAGGTGCCGTTGTAGGACATGCGCGTGGCGTAGTCGACCGGCGTCCGATACCCGTCCGCCGAGCCCACCGGCACCCCGTACGTCGAGGAGTCCATGATGATCTGCTCGGACCGATCGGCGATGATGTAGATGCCGTTCTCGGTGGGCGTCGAATCCTTGCCCATCGAGGTCGGCATGGTCCGGATCACCTGCCCGTTGCGCTCCACGGTCACGGTCTTGGTGGCGTCGTCGGCAGTGAAGACGGTCGCCTCCGCGACAGTGAACTCGGAGTGCACATCACCATCGGCGACCACCCCGTCACCGAGATTCTTCCCGTACGCGTTCACATCGATCGTCACATGCGTCCCCGGCGCCCAGTAGTGCTCCGGCCGCCACCGCACCTCACGATTGTTGATCCAGAAGAAGGCCCCCTCCACCGGCGGATTGGTGGTGATCTTCACCAGATCCTGCACGGCCCGCCGATCCGGGATGTTCTCGTCGAACTGCAACGCCACCGGCTGCCCGATCCCCACCGGCTCGTCATCCCCCGGCATCACATAGGGATGGGTCTTCACCCGAGGCGTCAACGTGGCGAAACTCATATTCATGGACGTTTTCCCACCCAGCCCCACCGCCTCGGCCTGCAACCGATACGCGGTGGAGAAGTCCAGCGGCTGAGTGATCTCCCAGGCATGCCCGTCGGCGGTCATCTTCCCCGACACCGCCGTCCCGTCGGCGGACGTCAGCCCGACCGACAGCAACGTCCCGTCCTCGACCTTCACCCGAACCGGTTCCCCGGGCGAAACTTCCAGGTCACCGTCCCGAATGGGCACGGCGACCTTCGGTCTTATCTGGTCCATCGCGGAATGCACCTGCGCCGAGGGCGACGCATCGTGCAACCGGCCGCACCCGGCCGCCACGAGAGACACCGCAGTCAACGCGCCCACCACCCGCACCGACCGCCTACCAGCAGAAATGCTCATGATCAGCCCCGTTTCCATGTCTGATTCGCGACCGCCATCCGGTCGCAGCTCGGGTCAGGGATCGGACGAGAGCACGCGCGCTGCGCTGATTCTGCCAGCGGATCAACACGAAGACGACAATCAGCCCAAACTGGGCCCACAACCGTTACCCACTCCCCCGCACCCCCGCTGAGCAGGCGATTTCACGTTGAGCCCACGAGCCTGTTATCGTTTCTTCCGCACCGGAAACGGAGCAAACAACCAAGCGCCATTAGCTCAATTGGCAGAGCAGCTGACTCTTAATCAGCGGGTTCGGGGTTCGAGTCCCTGATGGCGCACCATTAGACCATTACTAGAAACACGACCCGAATGAACGGCGCAGGCCAGGGCCGTGACCAGCTTCACACGTTCGCCACCCGCACGGGTGGCGAACGTCGTTTCTGGCAGATGTTGCCGCAGCACCCCCTCTGCGACCGCCCCTGCTGTCGCCTCGTCGTCTCCCCGCCGGAGCGCCGCATGTCCCACCTCGATCGCGTGTAGCTCGGCGACTACGGGCTGGAACTCGTGTCCCGTCACCTTCTCCTCAAACACATACAGCCGCTTGAAGATCGCCTGGTTCAGTCTCCGTCGTACCTTGTCGCTTGCCCCCTGGTACAGCCGGTAGGGATCGCGCAGCAGCTCCAAGCAGGTCTCAAGGAACGCTGCCCCTTCGGACAGGTCCAGCTGTACCTTGCCCAGTTCTGTTTCCAGCCGTTCCCGTTCGCGCGTGATCTCCGTCAGCCGGGTTCGGATCTTGGTTCGCGGCAGTTCGCCGTCTTCGGCCAGGCCGATCAGGTTGGTTTCCTTGGTGTCCAGCTCCTTGAGCTGGTTTTGCAGCTGCTTGCGGTACAGGCGCTGTGTTGCTTCGCTCTCGGCCAGCATCGTTTCCAGACTGGTCTTCATGGCCGAGATGAACTCCGGCGAGAAGGCGATCGTCTTGTAGTGCTCGACCACGGTGTCTTCGACTCGATCGACGTTGTAATACGGCGAGTGACAGCCTCCGTTCTTCTGGTTGCCGATGCAGAAGAAGTACAAGTACTCCCCACCGTGCCGCCCAGTCGCGCGCTGCATGATCATGCGCCGGACTCGCTTGTCCAAACGACACTGGCCACAGAACAGCGATCCCTTGAGGTAGTGGTGGAGTACCCGGCGGCGTTCACCAGCTACGCCGTGCTCATCGAGCACCCGTTGCACCCTGCCGAACGTCTCGTCGTCCACCAGCGCTGTGTGTCGGCCTGGAATCTCTTCCTCGCCTTTGTAGGTGACGATGCCGATGTAGTAGTTGTTGCGGAAGAAGCGTGCCCACTCCTTGGCTGTCACGATCTTTGGGGCGCGCTTCGGGGTCCGCCGGGTGCGTAAACCTCGATCCCGCATGATGTGCTCGATGTCCAAAAGGCTGTAGTCGCCCGTGGCATACAGCTTCCAGGCTTGCTCGACCAGCGACCCGCGCTCGGGATCGATTTCGACGGTCCGGATCTTGCGCCCGTCCTCAGTCTGCAAGAGCACGTTCAGATACCCGATCGGCGCCTGCCCCAGCGTCCCGCCCTTGCGCGCCTTCTCGCCCATCTTGAAAGCCACGTCCGCGCCGTCCTTGCGTGAGCGGTATTCGTTGAACGCAGCGAGGATGCCATGCATCAACTGACCAACCGGCGTGTCGTCGATTGCCTCGGTGGCGCTGATCAGCGTAATCCCACGCTTTTTCAAGTCAGCCATGACGATGGCATCGTCAAGCCTATTGCGCGCAAACCGGGCCAGCTCATATACGACGACGTAGTCGACGTCGCGTTCCCGCCGGATGCGATCAAGCATTTTCTGGAATTCGATGCGCTTGGTGATCTCCGTTGCCGACCGGCCCGGTTCTACGTATTCACCAATGACGTTCAACCCAAGTTGCTGGGCTTTATTGGCGCAAGCCGACCGTTGCGCGGGAAGGGAGATTCCTTCTGGATCGAAGTCTTTATTTACCTGACCGGGAGTCGACACTCGAAGGTAGAACAGTGTCCGCGTGCCTGGCGGTGCCTGATCTTCATCTACAAACTCGATGTCTTCGATCAGCTCGACTTCGGGAACAATATCAGGCAAAACCCAGCTGTCAGCCGCATCGACGAATGCGCTTGTCTGCTGCCCAATAGTTTCCGGGTAATGGTGACTCACAACGTCCTCCTGCTGCTCCGACTTCGCCGATGGTTTGGCGTATCCTGCTCAGCAAGCGAGAGGAGCACGTGGTCAAACAATTTTCTCTGAGGATCGTCGTCTCCGGACAGCAATCCGTCGGCTGTCACAATGACGACGCTCCTTTTCTTTAGCTGCTCTTGAATCACTTTGTAGTCCCGGCGAGTCCGTGCCACTCGTCCAATGTGCGGAAAAACCACATGCCGCACGTTCGGGTGGTCATCGAGATAGTTGCAGAGCGCCTGTATGGCGAAACGGTTCTTGGACGCAACTGCCGATGCACCCATTTCCACGATTTCGTGTACGAGTCGTAGACCTAACTCGTCGGCTCGGCGTTTTCCATGCTCACGTTGCAGGGTAACGAGATCCGCATGCGCTGGTACCCTCGCGAAGGAGATGAACAGCACAGCTGGTGTGGGTGTGCCTGCCTTCATGCGGGATCTCCGCTGCCGGGCTCTCCATTACTAAAATCCAAGGGGGTCGCCCGGTAGCCCTCGGCGATGTCGAGAGATGACCGGTGCTGGTCGATCCACTCTTCGCAGGTGGCACGCTGACGCTCCACTGCTACGCCGGGTTGTCTCTCGGGCTCACGCGCCACGCGCACGTACATCACTGCTTGCGGTATGGCGTTATGGCCTTTCCTGTCATCAGTTTCGTTCAACGTAGCCATATCTTTTTTCCTCCCTTTCCTCTAGTTTCTTTTGTTGAGCCGGTATTTTCGGCCTTGTCACGACCATAACTCCCCTTCGGGCTTTTGTGGATAGGGTTTCCGACGCGGAATTTACATCTCCCGCAGCTCAGCGAGCGAAGACGTGATATCTGCCAAACAGCGGCACTACCTCGTAGCTTTCGAGGTCAATTGTTCTTACCGCTACCACGTCGGTAAAGCTTCGAATGTACATGCCCGCGAACCGGCGTTGCGGCTGGGTATCAGGCTCGCGCCCGGTCTGTAGTGAGAGAAAGGCGCATAATGCGTCGCCGTCCGCCGTTGACCGCCGAGCGTTGGCGGCATAGGTGGCCAGCCAGCAAGCCCAGCGTTGCAGTCGGTCCGCCTCGGCATATGGGCGTACGTCGAGCCTGAGTAATTCGGATTCCAGGGCGTCAGTAATGACGCCGTCATATACGAAGGCAGATAGCGCCGAGTGCATGCCGATTTGTTCTTGGACCGCAACCGCGATCAACCGGGCCGTGATGTAGTCGATCGATCGTTTCTCGCTAATGGCCCGAGCGATTCCAAAGTTTATGATGTCAGAGAGATTCTCCATTGCTGTTTCCTCCTTTCTTGTTATGCCGGGCAGTTCGTATTGATCGCCTGTTGCGGGGGGCCTGTCATCGTTGAATCCAGGACGCCTGGAAGTGGCAGCGACTCGACGCCGAGTGTTTTGGCGATCACGAAGTCGATGAAGCCGTCGAAGGTGCATATCTGGAACAGGTCCTGCGGCAGCGGTTCCGAGCCGATCAGGGTGGCCAGTTCGCTACGTCGAGCGTCGTCGGGAACGACCCACAGCACCGAGGGGAACAGGCCGTGTTCGGCCTGGTAGCGGCCCGTCTTTAGATAGCGGTAGTAGGCGTTGAGTTTTCGCAGCAGATGGGGGCTGTGCTCGCTGCCGCGATCGGCCTCGATCAGCCAGTGGCTTTCGAAGTCCTCGGTGGCGGTGATCGCGTGCAGGTCGGGTTTGAGCGTTTCCTTGGCTCCGTGTGCCCCGACGAACGACCGATACGCGGTGCCTTCCACCGCCAGCTCAACAAGCTCGATACGGCCGCGCTCCTCGGCTTCGCGGAGATCGACCCCGAGGCCGGCGACCGCAAGCGTGTGGTCGATGAACTGCTTCGATGGCTCGCGGTAGCGCCGTCGATGGCCTTGCTGTGAGAGATAGCGGAGCAACCGTTCACCCATGGTGTCCAGCTGCCAGGTAAGGCCCGCTGAGCCTTGGCGCACACCGCCGATCCGGCGACGCAGGGGGACGATCAGGTCGTGATCGCGCAGGCGCTTGAGCACGCGAGTACAGGCACGGGTGGCGGCGTCAATCGTCTGGTGGCCGGTGGTGAAATGCAGGCGGCGAAGCTGCCGCGTGGTCAGTAGCCGGAAGAGTTCGACGTCGCGCAGGATGGCGATGTCGCGGTCGCTGAGCCGCTCGCGAAGCAGGTCGAGTTGCTTCATGGCCGACCCCCACGCGAAGCCACGCCGACGATCTGCCGGGCAGGCCACCTGAGACCGCTGAACCAGCGGTCAGTTCCGTCCTGATAGGCCGGAACGAGGCCGAATGTCTTGGGGAAACAGGATTCTGTTTGCAACATGGACGGATGGTCGGTCGGACACTGCTGTCGGCTTCTCTTCTGCCCCTTCATCTCTCTTCCTCCCCTCGGCTTCGCCTCACGCGCGGTCTGCGACCTACCGGCACGGCGGGAGTGTCAATCAGCGGACCGCCAGACGTCCCGTCTGCCTGACGATCCGTCAGGGCTGGGCTGCCGTACCGGGTTTGGCTCTGTTCGCGGATCTGCTGTTCGAGTCCGGTTTCGGGTGGAGGCGGGAGTGTCTTGATCGCGGTCCAGCCGCTGGACTCGCCTCCAGTGACCACACGGACGTAGGCGTGGTGTTTGGGCAGTTTCTGAAGGTCATCAGCATCCAGCTCGGGTGCCAGGCGCGCGATGTCGGCCGCGTCCTTGGCGCTCTCCAGCCTAAAGATCACCTTCGAACGAGCATTCGAGTCGATCGACTCCTGTAGCTCCGGCGGCATCTGCTTCCGTGACTGATGCGCCAAGATCCACGCGACGCCGTACGACCGGCTCTGGCTCAGCGCGTCACCGAACGATGTCGGGAAGTGCACGAAGTTCTGACACTCGTCGACCACCACGGCCGCCGGTTCGCTCATGGGCGCGGACTCGTTGGCGCGCTCCATGGTGGCCATCCACGCCTCGTTGACCGCCAGCGAGCCAATCAGGGCAGCGGTGATGGGACCGATCAGGCCGTCATTCAAAGCGAACAGCACAATCTTTTTGTCGCGGAAGATGTCTCGTAGTCTGAATGGCGGGTGCGGTTGTCCGAGCATGCGGACGACTGCGGGGCGCAGGAGGTAGCGGCGGAGTTTGTTCATCGGGGCCGCGATCATGGCGGCCTGCGCGCCGGGAGATTTCTCGTTGTATTCGGCCCAGAAGCCGTCGAGCACGTCATCACCTGCGACCGCGCCGATCACGGACCGCCGAAATCCCTCATCGGTCAGAAGCCTTGGTAGATCGAGCAGGGTATACGGTTCCTTCCGGCGCCTGCCCGCACGGGCCAGCGTCAACAGGGTGGCCAGGAAGATATCTTCGGTGCGTGGTCCCCAGCCATCGGAAAAGACCGCTTTGAACACGGCGAGCAAGCCGTCGACTACCACGTCGGGATCGCGGTCGCCAACGTCGAGTGGATTGAAGCCAGGGGCTTCAGGATCAGACGGGTCGATGATCACAACCCGGTCTATCTGATCCGCCGGAATGCACCGGGCGACAATGTCATCGATGAGCTGGCGTTTGGGGTCGATGACGAGCAAGGCGCGACCGGCGGCTGCGTCGGCGCGGATTTGGGCTTGAAGGACCGTTGACTTGCCCGAACCTGTCGGCCCGAGTATCACCTCGTGGAGAAGCTGATCTTGGGGAGTAATGCCAATGGGGATGCCGGTGCCGGGGAGCGCCGTATGCCCGATGACGCGGCTCTGCTCGGTTGGTATGCGGCTCGGCAGTAGCAGCTTCGGGTGAACCGGCGCGACGCCGGGTAGCTCGGCCTCGCCGAGCGGCCACCCCATCAGGCACGGCAGTTCGGTGGCTGTGAGCCGCAGTGGCCAGCGTTTTGGGGCGCGTGGGTAGTTGACCTCGGCTGGACGGGCACGGTCAGCCACAAGGGCGACGTCGGCCGGTTTAGCGCTGGCCAGTGCGCCCATCAGGCCGGTGCCCAGGCGTTTGGTGCGCTCACGTGAGGTGGCGGTGATCCCGAGCCGCAGCGCGGCGCGAAAACCGTTGTGGGCCATGCGCTGCTCGATGTGTTTGGCGACGCCAGACGGTGCAGGCTCCCGGCCGTGGGTAAGGGCTCGCCATAGTGGCATTCCCGGATCGGGGACGGGGCCGCGAACCGTGCGGCCGGCGGATGTCGGTCCGAGGAGTAGTTGCACCATGAGCTGCTCGCCCGGCACCAGTTTGGCGTTGAGCGCGGAGAGTAGGGCAGCAGTGGTGCTTTCGGCCATCGCTTCAAGCAGGCCCAGTGGGGCAGGCCGATAGGACAGAGTCACTGCGGTAGTCACGTCCGTCCTGGCCCGTTCCGGTGTTAGCGGCAGCATCCTGAGACCAGGTAGCAGGTCCGACAGCGTGCGGTGCACCCAGACGACGTGCTTCGCCTCGACGCCGAGCAGGTGGCGTGTGCCGTCGGAATCGGCGCGGCATTCGAGCACGATAAGCGGTGTGCCAGGGTCGGCAGCCAGGCGTCCAAAAGGCCGCACGATGTCGTTGACGTCGAGCGGGCGCGGGAGATACAGCTGCGAGAAGACCAATGGCTCGTTCATGGCTGGCGCTCCGGTGGTGACGTGTCGTGTGTGATGTTTGGACCGCTTTGTGGCGGCTCGGTTTGTGCGGCAGCCATTTCGGCGGCCAGGTCGAGTAGCGCGCGGGCTAGGAGGTAGGTGTCGGGCGGGTCGTGGCGTTCGCCACGAACGTAGATCCGGCGTTCGGAATTCTTTCGATATCGACGTTTGATATTGCCCATCACTGCCTCCTTTCTTCGGCGCAAAACATAGGGGCTGTTCGATCCGTCCGCGCCTCGGATGTGACAGTGATGCCCTTTCCATCTATGGCGGAATCGGGCGCGGGTTGCAATGCAATTTGTCTATTCCACAACGATAAATCAGTTCTGCTTAAGAAATCGTTAACGATCACCATGGCTCCCTCCGTTCCTTCCATATTTTGAGCGCGACAATAACGCCGCCGACGATGATGCCGATGACAAACAGCCACGGCCAGATTTGTCTCAGCACGTTGACCGCCAGGCTCAATGCGACGAGGCCGAATAGTACGAACAGGCTGGCATTGAGAAACCAGCGGAACGGATCTTTGAAAGGGTCTTTATCGCTCACTGCACCAGCCCTCCTGTCTCTGTCAGCTTCTCGTCGGAGGGCACGGGATAGCCGGGGATGCGGATGTCCGAGTCGATTTCGTTGCCCCATACATCCCAACCCGGCTGTCGCCGCCGGGCGAACAACTCCAGATACGGTCCGCTCGATACTCGTTCGATCACCGCGTACTGTTCTTCGGGTTTGTGGCTGTGGTCTTGCAGCGGGGCGAACATCCAGGTCGGCTGCGCGCGGAAGTTGACCGGCGCGCGGCCTCGTGTCCCGAAGATGACGTGCTCAGTGGCGTTGCGCAGGTACTGGCCCAGCTGCAATCGAGGCTTGATCCAGGTGAGGGGCGAGCGCGGCGTGAAGCCCCAGGCTTCCATGACGTCGTAGCCGTGCCGCAGGGTCGCGTTCGTCACCCATAGCCACAGGTGAGCATCAGCCTCGGCAAGGTCCGAAACCGGCATCGCCTTGATGCGGTCCAAGCTCATCAGCGGGTAGTGGGTAGCGGCACCTCGGGCACCTGTTTGGTGAATGTCCCATGGTGGATCGGCGAGGATGCACCGATAAAGCTGGGAGCGTTCCGAATTGTTGAACTGTGTGGTCAATGTTGTACTTCCTTTGCTTCGAAATTGTGCGCACGGGTTCCATATGGGCATGTGCGCCCGAATCGGATTTCCCCGTGCAGATATCTGTAGTTAATGACAGTTGGGGTTGGTCGCTCAATCGTCCGATCGGGCGACCGGTCGCTCAGCGCGACTATTGATTGGATGCCGGATATAGGTACGGCATCCACCGAACGTGACACTTTTCGGGTCGCTCTTTACGAGATGTGTAATTAGCAACGGCAGAGTCGGTTGGACCGTATTTCCCGAGAGGGCTATTGCCACCGATGCAACCAGTCGCTGGTCTCGGTCGCCACCGTGCCAGCGAGATCGATCACTCGTAGAGCGGTGGTCGGTGCCATATCGGCGTGGACTTCGAGCACGTCAGTAATGTCCGTAAGCGCCTGGGTGATGAGCGATACGGCGCTGACAACGAGGTGCTCGCTGGTCAGCGGGTGATCGCCCGACGGTGCGGTACTGGTGACGTAGTCGGGGATGCCCGAGGCGTTCGGGTCGTTGGGCACGTTCAAGATAAGACTCTCTTTCTTGCAATGGATGATTAAGTGGGCCGCTATCGCTGTTCGGAATAGGTGCGGCCTGAAGGGAATGAGCGTGTGTCGGCTCCGAGCCGGTGCTCGGTCAAGCCCTGGAGTATCACCTGTGCGACTGCGCCGGACTCGGCATCGGCAGGGATCTCCCGCAGGCGACCATTCGGAATGTCCACCAGCTCTTGCGGCACGGTCGCGGCCAGCACCATGTTGCAGACCAGGCCCGGAAAGGTCTCCATCGTCGCGTAGACCGAGGCGGGATCGGCATCGGTGAGCATGAAGTCGCTGAACACCATGAGCGTCACGTGGTCGCCGTTGAACCGTTCGGCCATAACCTTCGCCGCAGCAAGGGATGGGCCGAGGTCGCTGGTGCCGAACTCGCCCGGTGGCTCCCGTAGTCCGCGCTCGATCTGCCGCAGTCCCCTTCGGCCATCAAGCCGGACCGGCGGGACGTCGCATCCTGACGGGTGGTCGAAGTGCAGGACCGCGCCGAATTCGTGGCCGCAGGCGCAGGCGTTCGCCAAGTGCCGGAACGCAATACCGGCTTCTTGGTAGCGCAGGGAAATCGGGTCGTTGCCGCCGAGACCGGCCACGCTGCCGGAATCGTCGAAGATCGCGATGGTCAGGGTCCTCGCGTCCGAGCAGTCGCCGGGATGGGGCAGGGTGAACGGCACGATAGCGGAGCCACGCCCGGTGGCCGAGCGAGCGTCATTGCCCGACCCGATCACCTGAGCACGCTGCAGGCGGGCGCGGAGAAGAGTCACGATGCCCTCCCCTTCGAATCGGTCTTGCCGTTGGACCGGGGCTTACGCCCGATATCACCGGTGCCAATGCCGTGCCCGACCACGTCCGGGCTCTGGCGCAACGCCTCGAACTTGAGCGCCTTGATCTTGGCGGCAGCGGCTTCGCCGTGCAGTCGGTGTCGCTCACGAATGAGTCGCGCCCGCTCCGTGGCACGTTCGGCCCGACTCGTCAGCCACAGATGCACTGCCGCCTGCTGCGTGCGCAACTCCCGTTGGTAATCCTGACGAGCGGACTCGATCTTGTCGGCGACCGCATCGGCATATCGGAAGCTGTTGACCCAACTACCACACGCGATGCCAATGGCCAACGCGCCGAACACCATGCCAGAGATATGTCCCTCGACACTGCCGCGTAGCGCGAAGATCCCGAGCGCGATGAACACGGCGACGAGCAGCGAAATAAGGCTTGCGACAACCACATATGAGCGGCTGGCAAGCGGCCCGAGCAGCAGCGCCCGGTAGGGCTCAAGTTCCTCGGGCAGCGTCCCGTCCTCGGGCCGTCGCTCGCGGGCCATCTTGAGATACTTGAACTCGGCCCCGATCATCCCGGCGACCACGGTGGCCACGCTCGCGCTGATGGCTTGCATGATCGCGAGGGCCGGGACCTCGCCGTAGGCAATAGCTGCGCCGCCGAGGCCGGCGACGTCGCCAAGCAGGAGCAGCACCAGGCACAGGAGGTAGCCCCAGCGCGATCCGTTCTTACGCTTGGAAAATGGCCCCAGCCGTTCCAGTACGTGCTGGTAGCGGTCTCGTGAGGCTACGACCAACGGCGCATTGATGGTAATGCGGTCTTGCCGGACCTGCCGGACCAGTGCGGCTCCGGCAGCACCCACGGCGGGTTTGGTTGCTTCCTCCTCGCCCACGGCGGCATGCTCACGGAGCTGCTCGATGGCCAGTTCGTCATATTCCTGCTCGACATACGTCGTAGGCACGGTGGCGGGGCGGGCGACCGAGTGGGCTTCCCGCACCGGCACAATGCGGTCCTGCCTCGCCTTCGCTTCCAGCGCCGCAGTGGCATTGGCTCGGTGAGCGCTGTGACGGGAAACGATCGGAATTTCCATGGTGCTCACCGCCCCGCCGCGTCGGTGACCACTGAGCAACGGGCAGCCCCAGTGTTGGCACACGCCCTGGTGAAGAACGCCTTCACCGCGTCGACGTACGCGGTAGGCGGCGCCGGATCGGCGGTCTTGCCGATACTGGTGAACTGCACGCTTGCGCCCGGCAACTTCGGCACGTGGACCTGCTTGGCCAAGGCGATCGCGCGCTCGACGGTGAGCGTCGGGTCGATAAGCGAGACGCCCGCAGACTGCACGCCGTCCGTGACGATGACCGAATCCAGTACGTACCGTGAACCATCCGGGTCGAGTCCTTCCGTGTACTCGGCGTCCATGCCGAGCTGGGCAAGCACGTCACTGCCGGTCAGCGGCAGCTTGGCCGCCGCATCCGGCAGGTTCTTCCGGATCTGGGCCATCACCTCATCGGTTTCGGCTGGCTCGCGGCGCAGCCGAGCGTTCTCGGTCGCGCCGGGCAGGTGCAGATCGCCGTCGTACACGTTCGCAGTCGCCGCCGACGATCCGGAGAAGGCGTCGACCCGCAGAGAGCCGCCGCAGATCACCACGCGGCGCACCAGCCGCCGCACCGGATCAAGCCGTCCGGCATCGGCGGCGATAGCGCGCATATGGGTACTGACGTCGATCGCGGCCCGGCCCGCGAGCTGGTGGCCCTCGGGGCAAGATGCGGCAATCTGCTTGGCGTCAGCCAGATTCACCAGCCCGGCCGTCTGCGCGCAGCCGGAGGCGAGCGTCATCGCGATCGGTACGGCAAGCAGGGCGGCTGCTGTGCGCGCCCGATCGAACAAGTTGGGTGTCTTGGTAGGGGGTACAGGCGGGCTGGCCGCCGGTACGTTGATATATGTCACTTGGTATTTCTCTTTCTGAATTGAATGTGGGATGGAGGGATCTCTGGTGGTAGGGCGTGATGCCGGGCTGCCACCTGGCACCACGCCCGCCGAGGGCTACGTCTCGCAGTGCCGCTGCACCCAGCGCCGCGTCTCGTAGCCAAGGACGCTGTCCAGCACTCGCGCACGGTCGACCGTG
Organism: Nocardia sp. alder85J; assembly: GCF_020176955.2. Taxonomy (GTDB): domain Bacteria; phylum Actinomycetota; class Actinomycetes; order Mycobacteriales; family Mycobacteriaceae; genus Nocardia. Next base: position 157,833 of record NZ_JAIUCZ020000013.1, on the reverse strand, counting down.
GTCGGCGCTGCGTCTTCCCGTTGCTCCAGAAACTCGTTCAGCGCATCGCTGAACTCCGCCATATGGCTGTGGATGTACTGGATCACCTCGTTCGCCACCTCGGGGTAGTCCGTTTCCGGGACCTCGACCAGGCAGTCGATGATCAGCCTGATCTGGCGGCTGTTGTTGGCAGTAGTCATGTCGTGAAGCTCCTTGTGTTTCTGTCTTTTTGGCGAATGGCACTGGTGAGCCGCTCGGTGTCCCGGAGACGGTCCGAGCGGCACCGATCTACGGCTCCGGCAAGAAGCGGTTGAACCACTTCTCCGCCGCCTGGCGGATGGCCTCGTCCAACTCGAAGGTGCGCTCGGCGCTCGTCGGAGCCGCATCGCCGTGCGTATTCGCGATGACACGCAGCTTGCTCGAGAACTCGCGTTTCAACGCGAGCGCCTCGTTGACGAGTGCGGTGGCGGCATCCTGGTCATCGCCCAGGGGAACGCGCGGCATCGCTTCATCGGCAAATGCGATCCGGGTGTAGCTGTCGGGGTTCGACCAGTCGACGGGGGTCATGGGGTTGCTCCTCGATCTCTTCGGGGCGAGCTGCCCATCGGACGCGACGCTGCGATCCGGGTGGGTCTCGCTGGGTTACAAGAGAAAATGTAGACGGCAAAAATGCCATCTGACCTGCGCAAATGTCAGATAGGAGACCTGGCATCTGACATCTGGGACCGCCCCGTATGACAACCCGCTGATCACGAATAGCGCCACGCGCTCAACCCATCTGACAAACTGCTTCGCCCGCAGTTCGGTCCACCAGGACCCAGGACGTGAAAAGCCCGCTCCTGGTGTGGAGCGGGCAGCGTTGGGCGCGCAGGTGGATATGGTTGCGTGGTTGGTAGTACAGATGGATGACGCGAGTTAGGCGCGAGCCATAGCCTCACGTGACGCCTGATCACTGACCAGACTCAGAGGTACTTCGTCTCCCCGTCGGGGACGGCCGGACCGAAGATTGGCTTCGGCCATGCCTCTACAGCCCCGGTCAGGAGGTGCATGACGGCCGCCCTCTGGAGACCTTCAGCAGTCGACATATCGAGCTGAGAGATCACGTCGAGTCCACCAAGCTCCTGATCCGGCAGCTTGGACTTGACCCTCCGTTCGATCCGCGTCTCCTCGCCGGTGACTGGATCGTGTTTGATCAGATCCAGTTTCGACGGGTCCAGGTCGTACGTCTCGCAGACCAACAGGTAGATGGTTGGCGTGAGGCGAAGGAACTGCTCCCGCATGGCGTCGTGGGCTCGGGGATCGAGCCACGGAGCCGCTTGCATGTCCTCAGCGACCTTGGCAGTCCAGTCACCGAAATAGTCCCAGAGGGAGTCATAGAGTGGGCGATCGTTCGTCGCTTCGTCTTCTTCGAGACAGCTCACGTACCCGGCTTCGGCCGCCCACCCGTCGAAGGTGGAAACAAACTCGAAGAAGTCGTCGCGAGCTGCGAATACTTTCTCGGTGAGAGCGCCGACGATGTCCCAGTTGTGATCGTCCTTGTCGTGAATGTTCTTGCACATCAGGAGGTTTCCCTTCTCTGATGCGCGCCCACACTATTTGTATCACATTTTGTAGCAAATTGCAAGCGGTGCAAGCGGTTTCGGCACTCAACTGACTGGCGCTCGCCCGTTGTCTGTCACGGCTACGATCAATACGGCGATGGACGTTCCGCACAGATCGGAGGCGAGAGTGACGGGTGACGAACACTCTCGTCTGGGGAAGGCGGTTGGCGACCTCGGGAAGCTGTTCGTCAACGCGAAGTGCGGCGCGTGCCAGGTCGAACAGCTCAAGCCTCTGAAGAATCTGCGCCAATACCTGCAAGATTACATTGCCACCGATGAGCTGGACCTCAATCAACCTCACCGCCTTTATCAGCTACTCGTGGCGGTCGATGAGTACTGCAAGGATGAGACGCACAAAACAACGATTCCGCTGTTCGGTGAGAAGAAGCCGAAAAGTACTGAAACGAATATTGTGCAAGCCGTTGGTTATATGATATGGCTGGATGGAGAGAGCGCCCACTCTGGGCTTGAGTATAGATGGACAAAAGCAGCAGACATACTAGGCTATAGTCGTCGACACGCTAGTGTGAAACGTAATGCTGCGGATGCGCGCCCTTCTATCAACAAACCCGCCCGCGAGGAGTACCTCAGGTATATCGCGAGGTTGCTCGGAGATGACGTCGCCAGAGCTGAAATACTTAAACTCGCTGCCAAAATTCACGCAAAGCGATTGTCCGAAGTTGGACTGGCCTATTCTGGCCCCTCGGAAGAGAGACAGGGATTCGACAGATCAGCGGAGTTGCCCAACTGGCTCTCTGTAATCGGCGAAACCCGCACCAGCGGCCCGCCCATCTTCGAGCGGGCCGACGATATCGGCAATGTCCTCACCTGGCTTAGGGGCCGTGGTCAGGTGTTGCTCCTGGCAGGCGACAGCGGTAATGGCAAATCAACCATCGCCCGTGAATCGCTGAAACACATTGAGGGCGATACGCGGATCATCGCCATCGACGCATCCACATCAAATACGCTACCGAATAGCATGCTCGCCTATCTCCAGTTGTCTGGCGACGAAAGCTTTCGGGTAGTGCAGCAGGAATTCGTCGCATACCTCCGCACGCTTCCGCAGCGGACTCTTCTATTCATCGACAATGTGCCAGACTGGGGCACCATTAGCGATGTGGCAGAGACAGCTTCACTTCGGAGGCTCCGTCTCTTTGTCACTGCAGAACACGAGCACCTCATCCCCTCCGACTATGAGCCTGAACTCATAAAGGTAAATCCGCCGGGTCTGAACGTTACGCTTCCTCTTGTGAGGTGGTTCCGGCCGACTGCCGACGATGATGCCGCCAAGGAATTTGCCGAAGCAGTCGAGCGACGGCCGCGAATCATCATTGACTGTCTCGGTATGTTTGACGAAGAAACCATGTCGCTTGAGGACATGGCGAGTTCCGTGCTGGATGACAACGCCCAGCTCCTTGAAGATGCTGGCACCCACACTCGTTCCGTTCACAAGCTGTACGGGATATATTTCGAACGCACCTTGCGCGAAAAGCCTATGGTCGCGCTGTGCTTAATGGTCCTCGCGTACCTTGCTGAGTCTGTGACGCCGACCTCGATTGCAACCGAAAGTCTCGTCAAACTGGGTAAGGCCCAAGGGCAAGGTACTTTCCTAAAATCGGCCCTGACGCCCATGCTGCGCGTGCTTCAGGCCCGATTCCTGCTTGAGCATCGCCACGACGAAATACATATGCATGGCGTTACCCAGCGCCTGTTTCGCCAGGTCGAACTAGCAAAGGGCTATCGACTGGCGGTCTATCAGGCCGCGATCGCGGCATACCTGGATCGGCGTCCAGACTTTGTGGAAGATGCTGTGATGCGTCCGGAGCGGCTACTGTGGATATCCCCGTTAGAGCGCGTTGTTCTAACACTCAGACCGGACGAACTGCTTGCATTTGACGCAGACGATTCCACCGCTGTTGTTTCTGATGTGCGCCAAGGGCTAATTCAACTCGGCAAGTATCACATATTTAAGAGCGTGGTGAAGCACCTCTTTGAGAACAATCAGGATTTCTTGCGCGAGCGCCTTCTAAGCACACGCGAAGGTCATCGCGAGTACGAGGAATGGGAGGATGGATTCTACAACTATGGCACTGTCTCGCGCGAGCTAGCTAATAAGACCTGCAAGCTGGATATCGACGCCAAGTCCTTCCGTGACGTGTTGCACCGTGTACAAACGATGTTCCGCTATGCTCACGCCTCGTATCAGCTCGATACCTTTGTGATGTGGATAAGAGTCAATTCTGAAAAATTCTATGAATCGCCGCATTGTGACGCTGAAGGCCGCTACAGAATCCGGTACACCTATGCAAAGGCATTGGACTGGGTAGGTCGCTCAGACGAAGCAGAACGCCTCTGTCAGGAAACGTTCAAAGCGAATCAGATGCCAATTCCTCAAGCCCTCACTATCGCCCGCATCGGCATCGGATGCGCTAGCAAGTGTGGAGACGTCCCGTTGATGCAACGATGGATGGATCTCATTGAGCAGGCGCAAACGGCTAGAGATGAGGCACAGGTATCCTTGGCTGATGCCGATTACCTCATCTCTCGCGGCTGGTTCCACAGAATGATGGACGATAACGACGAGCTGCGGACCTCGCGGGAATCCTTCTACAATGGTGCCGCCATGCTGCTATACACCGGTAAGCGCCGCGAAGCATTGGAGACCTACGTCGAATCTGTCGCGGTACACGAACGGTGGACGTTGAAAGTCGGCACCGACGACAAGTATTTCGAAGGCGTGCCCAGTTACTCGTTTTTCAAGAACCTGGATACAGAACTGGATGAGCCACACACGTCGAATCGCCTACGGCTCGTCCGCGCGATTGCAGACGGGCTGCGATCAGGCTTTACGGAAGAATCACTCGCCGGTGTTAGCAGTATCCTCGATGAAGCCGAGCAGAAATACAAAGATGCTCGCACAGTACATCAGGCTAAAGCGACTCTGTTGTATGCCCGACATGCCCTTGACCTAGAAGAAGATCCTGCGTTAAAGCAACAGATCTTCGAACTACAAAAGCGGAGGCTCGGGCCGCAGATCGACGTTGATAACTTCGGTGAGTGGGTAGATTACCTGCTCCACAGCGATCCAGGGATTTTGCTGATGCAGTGAAGGGTATGGTCGGCAGAGACCGTGTGTCACCAATGTCAGCATCTCGCCGCTCCCAGTCGTCTATCTATGACACCAAATCTCGTGGTAATCCGTTGACCCTGGCTGCTTTTCGGGCAGACCATGACACCTATGGATGTCAGCAATAGCCGCGCCGAGGCACCTCGGCTGCCGCAGTTCCGGGTCACACTGAACGCGCGGTGCGGCCGTGCCTGCTTCTTCTGCCGCCCCTCGGGCGAAGCCGTCGCCACCGCCGCGGGCAGCGAACTGTCCGTCGATGATCTGATCGCCGTCGCCACCCAGGTCCGCGCTGCCGGGATCGAGAGCATCAAGCTCACCGGCGGTGATCCCGCCCTGTACGAGCCGCTCGAACTCGCCGTGCGACGCCTGCGGCACGAGGCCGGCTTTTCCGAGATCGAGATCATCTCGCGCCACCCGCGCATCGGTGAGCGGGCGGAACATCTTGCCGCCCTGGGCGTGACGCAGTTCAACATGAGCGTCGACACCCTCGACCCGCACTTGCACAGTGAACTTTGCGGAGTGGACGACCTGCCCGAAGTCATCGGCGCGCTTCAGCGCTGTGTCCAGACCGGCGTCCCGGTCAAGGTGAATACCGTGGTGATGGGTGGCATCAATGACGAGGAAGTACCCGCGCTGGCTGACTTCTGCGCCCACAACGGTATCCGCACCCTCAAGCTGCTCGACGTCATCAAGGATCTGGACGACGGTGCGGAAAGCTTCGCTCGGCGGTTGGCGATCCGGCGAGGCAAAACGCTGCGCGACCTCTACACGCCCCTGGAGGTCTTCGCCGAACGATTCGCCGCAGTGGCCGTGAAGCAGGAAGTCATCACCCAGGGCGGGCTCGGCCACCCGATGACCGTGATCACTATGCCGTCCGGTCTGCGCCTGATGCTGAAGGACAGCAAGGCTGGCGCCTGGTACGGCTCTGTGTGTGGGGACTGTCCGTTTTACCCGTGCCACGACGCCCTCATGGCCCTGCGCCTGACGGCGGATCTCAGATTGCAGTACTGCTTACTGCGTCAGGACAATACGATCGACCTGAGCAAGATCATCGGCGACGAGGAGCGGCTGCGGGCCTGTGTCATCGGGGCCATCGCGCCGTACACGCAGGCAACGTTCCGGACGCCGGTGCGGCTGAAGCTGGAGGTGGGGGCATGACGAATTTTCTCGGACTACCCGGCAAGCGGCCGTTGGTGATCCTGCTGTATCCCAAGGTCGATCACGAGAAGGACTACGTCTACTTCTGGATGCCGTTCTCGCTGCTGACGCTGGCCAAGCCGTTGCTCGATGATGACCTGGCCGATGTTGTGCTGTTCGACGGCAACCAGCGGAGCGACGCCGACTGGGAACGCTTCCTCGATGAACACCTCGACCGGGCCGTGTGTATCGGGGTGAGCATCATGACCGGCGGCGGGCAGATTGGACACGCGCTGGAACTGGTGCGGCGGGCGAAGGAGCGATCCAATTGCCCGCCAGTGGTATTCGGTGGCCCGCACGTCAACGTGCTGCCGGAACAGACGGCGCGGCACGAGCTGGTCGACGCGGTGCTCGTTGGTCCCGGTCAGAATTCCTTTCCGGCCTTCGTTACCGCCTTGAACGACTACGCGGGATGGGAGGCCGTCCCCGGCCTGATCGCCCGTCGGGCTGGCGACCTGATTCGCGGCCCGGTCAATCCGCCACGTACTGGACTCATGGGTCACTACCCCTGGCATCTGCTGGATATCGAGCAGTACGTCCGCGATGACCCGACCGTCGCCCCGCGCACGCTGAACTACATCAGCTCCCAGGGGTGTGTCTACAAATGTCAGTTCTGCTATGAGCTGACCTATCAGCGCAAATACAGTGCCATGGCCGCCGATGGCCTCGTGGCGGATATCGACGACCTGCGGCGACGGTACGGCCTGAACGGCATCAAGTTCTACGACGCCGACTGGTTCGTCAACCTGCGCCGGGCCGCAGCCTTCTGCGAAGGCGTCATCGAGGGCGAGCTGGATATCCGCTGGGCGGCGTCGATCAACCCGAACGACATCCTGAAGTCCCGCCGAGCCGGTATCCCGCTACTGGAGTTGGTACAGCGGAGCGGTGGCTCACGCCTGCTGATGGGCATCGAGTCAGGCAACGAGCGGGTACTGCGCGACGTCGTGCGGAAGGAAGTCACCCCGGACCACATCCTTGATGTCACAGCGGATATCGCGGCACATGGCCTGCTCGGGTCGTATACGTTCATCGTCGGCTTTCCTGGCGAAACGGATGACGAGGTGGACGACACCTACGCGCTCATCGAGCAACTGCGCCAGCTGGATCCGACGCCGGAAACGCGCGTCCACTTGTTCGCACCGTATCCCGGCACGCCGCTGTACGAGGACGCGGTGCGGGCCGGGTTCGAGCCGCCCTCCACGTTGGAGGACTGGTCGCACTTCGACTACTACGACTCGCAAACACCGTGGACATCGGCAGCGACCGTGGCGCGTGCGCGGGCCGCCACCCAAATGCGCCTCAAGCCCGAAGCGGTCGGGCAATGTTGACCAGACCCCACCGGCTGAACAACCGGCTCCCTACCTATCTCACGACGTTGGAGGTACACCCTATGGCCCAGGCCATCCTTCCCGCTGCACTGAAGCCCGGCGACCGCGTTGGCATCGTTGCCTCGTCGGCGCCGGAACCGTTCACCGATCCCGCGTGGTTCGAACGGGGCCTGACCGCGCTCAAGGCCCAGGGCTACGAGGTGGTGGTGGCCGAGACGACGACGCAGGAATTCGGCTACCGGGTCGCACCTGAGCAGCAGATCCTGTCCGACTTCCACGGCTTCGTTACCGACCCGACGATCAAGGGCATCATCTTCGCTGGCGGCGGCAAGAACTCCAACCGGCTGCTCGGTGGCCTGGATACCGGCTTGCTGGCCCAGCATCCGAAAGTCATTGTCGGCGTCAGTGATCCGACCGTGCTGCTTAACGCGATCACTGCGCGGACCGGACTCATCACGTTCCACGGTCCCTCGGTCGTCTGGGATTGGGGCAGCGAGGCACTGAACGAGCTGACTGCTCGCCACTTCGTGCAGATAGCCGGCGGCGACGTGACGGCCGGTCTTCTGGAGGGTGCGTCGCTCACGGTGCTGCGGTCGGGCAAGGCTGAGGGGCATCTCGTGGCCGGGTGCCTGTCCGCAGTGCGTAACCTGCTCGGCACGCCCCACGAGCCGGAGTGGGACGGTGCGGTGTTCGCCTGGGAAGACGTCAGCAAGCCGATCGAGCTGCTCGACGCCACGCTGACGCATTTTCGGGACCAGGGTGTGTTGGACAAGATTTCGGGCATGGTGGTCGGCGAGCTGGTCAACTGTGAGGATTCGCGCGGCTGGAACGTCGAGGCGATGCTGCATGATCTGTGCGACGGCTACAGTTTCCCGATTCTGACCGGCTTGCCGTTCGGCCACACCAGCACCAAATACACCCTGCCCATCGGCGCGCGAGTGCAACTCGACACCAATAATTCGGCACCGCTCCAGATCATCGGGCCGTGGGTGAGCTAGCCAATCGTCACGCAGCACAATCGGGGGATACACCCATGACAGTTCTCACCAGCGCCGACCGCCAGCAGTACGGCCGGTTCCTCCATCACCACAAGCAGGAGCGGGACCTGGCCGCCCGCCGCCTGTCGTTCATCCAGGCTGTGCGGGATTACTTGCGCTCCAAGGGGTATCAGGAGACGTCGGTGCCTGTGCTGACGCGCGAACCGGAAAGCGCGCCGATTACCCAGTTCGAGACGCAGGACCCGGTCGGCGGTGAGGGCTACTTTTTGCGGCACTCGGCTGAGGAGTTCCTCCGTCGCCTGATGGTGGTGTTTGACCGGGTGTTCGACCTCGGTCCGGTGATGCGGGCCGAGACTCCGGACGCCATGCACGCCACCGAGTTCGTCATGCTGCAAACCGCGGCCCGTGATCTACATCTGGACCAAGGGATCGGCATCGCGATCGGGCTGGTGCAGAGCGCGATGCAATCGGCGTTCGGCACCCAAGCGGGCGAACACGTCGATCTGAGCCACGTCACCATCCAGCCGTTCGACCGGGCGGTCGCCGAGCAGCTCGGGCTGCCAACCGAACTGCCGGACGTCGAATTGCTGCCCACCGCCCGCAAATGGCTCGTCGTTCACCAACTGCCTGCGGACGGTACCGACTGGGAGGTGGCGGAAGCATTCATGAAGCACGCCATCGAACTGCGGCTCACCGCGCCCACAGTGCTGACCGATTTCCCTGCCGTGCTCAAGCACAACAGCCAAGTCAATCCGGAAACCGGCAAGGCTCAGCGCTTTTCGCTGATCGTCAGCGGCATCGAATGCGCTGATGGCGGGCTGAAGCTGCGCTCGGCCGCAGACTACCGGCCGATGGTCGATACGAACGCCAAGCTGCGGTCCAAGCTATTCGGCACCGCCGTCGCAGACGATCCGGCGGACTTTTATGCCGACATCGACACCGCGCCTTGCGACGTGATCACCTTCGGCCTGGGCATCGACCGTGTGCTGGCCGTCTTTACCGGCCGGACCATCCACGATCTGCAACTGTTCCCCTTTCACTAGGAGATCACCATGGACTCATTCCGCGCGGTCGTCATCCGCGAGAGCCTGCTCGGCGAAAAGCTACCGGCCGATCTGCCCGCCATAGGGGCACGGGAGTATCCCCACCTGCTGGACGAGGCCACACCGATCCACATCATCGAGTTCCCAGTCGACCAGGACGCGGCGTTGAACGTCGCCATGCAGCTGGCCGAGGCGCTACTGCCGGAGAAGTATTACGCCCACCTGGTACGCGACACCGACATGCTCATCGCCTTCCCGAACACGATCGTGCGCCTGCGCGTTGGCGATGAACCGGGCGAACGCCGAGTCCGGGCCATCGGCCGCACCTTCGCCATTCCCGACGAACAGATGCGCTTCCTCGAGATGTTCGACGTCGACCACCCCGACGCCCCGACGCTCGCTGCCCAGTGACACACGATCGTCTGGCCGTGGTGGCGGGCGCCAGCGGCGCGATCGGGCACACCGTAGCCACCCAGCTGGCGGCGGCGGGGTGGTCGGTGATCGCGACCTTCCGCCGGCACCGGCCCGATCCGGTCGACGGCGTTACCTGGGTGCCGTTCGACGGCAGCAGCGAGGCGGGCGGGCGGGAGCTGCGTTCAATGCTCCACGCCGACCCGCGGCCGGTGTCGGCGGTGCTCTGCTGCATCGGGGCACCGTCGTCCAAGCGCCGTATCGCCGAGACGAATGCCAGCGAGTTCGATGCCGTCTTTGCTTCCAATGTCACTGCGGTCGTTCGCCTCTGGCACGCGACGCACGAATCGGCGCGAGCGGGCCAAGCCGGGGTGGTGGTCCTGGGTTCCAGCACCACCTCGCAGCTGCGGCCAGGCAACGGGGCCTACAGTGCCGCCAAGGCCGGACTGGAGGCCCTGGTCGCCACGCTCGCTGCCGAAGAAGCGGAGCAGGGGGTTCGGGTCAACCTGGTCGCACCGTCGCTGGTGGACTCGCCGCTGGCCGAATCCATCCTTGCCGTAAAAGGCGTGACCGATCTCGTTGCCTACTACCAGGGGTTGCCGTGGGGCCGCCCGCTTTCGACACACGAGGTGGCATCGGTTGCCATCGACATCGCGACCGCGCCACACTGGCGCTATGCCAGTGGTCAGGTGGTGCGGCTCGCGGTGCGTGGTGAATGACCACAGCTAAACGCCATGCTCGCCAGGTGAGCATCGTTCACCTGCTGCGCTCCCGCGAATGGGTATCAGCCAGCTCACTGGCCCAGCGCTTCGAGGTCGCCCCACGCACCATCTACCGCGACATCGAAGAACTCTGCGCCTCCGGTATTCCGATCGAATCCGTACCCGGCCCGGAGGGCGGGTACCGGCTGGCGTCGGACCAGCCACTCGGACATCTGACGCTCGAAGCGGACGAAGCCCTCAAGCTCTACGTCGTGAGCCTGCTCGATCAGCCGCGCAGCGCGGAATCCGCCAGCGGCATCGACGGTCTCACCAACGCCTACTCGCGCGAAGCCCTGCGGCGCCTGAGCCAGCGCATCTACTTCGACACCGCCGACTGGTACTGGAAGGACGAGGGCTCGGGCCATCTACCCACAGTCCGACAAGCACTGCTCACCGGCACTGCGGTCAAGCTGGCGACGCGGGTCAAAGGCAGCAGCACGCCTGCTACCAGCATCGTCAAGCCCTACGGCATCGTCTGGAAATCCGGCGAGTGGTTCCTGGTGGCTGCGCCGATCGACGAGGAGCCCACCCGCTACCGGCTGAACCTGGCCGACCAGCTGAGCCCGACCGATCTGCGCTTTTCGTATCCGGAGCCGTTCAACCTGCAGCAGTGGTGGGCAGCAGAGATGGAGGCGTACGGCAAGGGCGATGTGCTCGTCCAGCTGCGCGGTGCCCCCAATGCTCGTGACGAACTGTCAAGGCTCACACTGAAATCCAACTCGAAGGTCATCAGTACGCCGGACGGCGGCCTGGTGATCCAGCTGTACGTCGACCGCTGGGAATGGCTGATCCCGCTGGTCACCAGTTATGGCGCGGACGTGCTGGTCGAGAAGCCACTAGCACTGCGCCAGGCGGTCACCGCGCACCTGACGCGAGCCCTTGACGCCTACGACCAGGCAGTTTTCAATGAAGACAGCGATCCGCCACTGAGCGCTTCGGATTACCGCAACGACGATTCCCGACTCCGCTCCACTCGCGGGCGCGCATCCATCGGAGACACCCATTGAACGATATCCACCAGCTTTCCCACGTCGACACCCTCCGGCTGCCCGTCACGCAGCCGTTCAATTTTCGCTATTCCCTGTGGAAGCCTTCACATTTCGCCACCGACCTCGAACGCCACAGTGTCGATGTCAGCTGGCGGACCTTCCGGGTGGGTGAACACGTCTGCGGCGTGGTCATGCGCATGGCTGACTCCGACACCCTGCAAGCCGAGGTGTTCAGCGAGGGCAGCTGGGAGGACGCCGACCGAAACCGTTTGGTGCACAGGCTCATTCACTCGTACGGCCTGAACGAAGACATTTCCGCGTTCGTCGCCCAGGCCCAGCAGGTGCCGCAGATGGCCGAACCGCTGGCCGAGTTGGCCGGTATGCGGCAGAGCTGCCCGGAGAACTTGTTCGAAATCGCCATCATCTCGCTGCTGCTCCAAAACGCCACCGTCGCACGCACCACCCAGATGATGACCAACCTGCTTGATCACTATGGCCGGGTCGCCGAGTTCGACGGCGTCACGCTCAAAGCGTTCTTCACCCCGTCCGAGATCGTCGGCGTTGATGAATCCGTCTTTCGGGAGCGTGACCGGCTTGGCTACCGTGCCAAGTACATTGGCCGCTTCGCCGAGTTCTTCGCTATGCACGACCCTGACGAAGTCGATCACGCCTCGAAGGCCGAGCTGATGACGGAGTTCCAGACGATCAAGGGGGTCGGGCCGTACACGGCGGCGATCATCGCCGGATCAGCGGTGCGCGACCCGTCCGCCCTCGGTCTGGATGTCTGGAACCGCAAAATCCTGGCACAACGCTTCCTTGATGTGGACGATGCCGAGGTGCCCGTCGTCCAGGCCAAGATGACCGAGCTGTTTCCTGGACACGAAGGGCTCGCCGGCTTGTACGTGATCGAGGAGACGTACAGGCAGCAGGCGGTGGTGAAGCTGGTCGGTGACGCATAACGGAAGATGCCGCTGCCGGGCACGATCTCGTCCCTATCGCATCCATGGTGGCTTCCGAATCGGCGTTGCCCGCATCGGCGGCCGGATATCCTGCACCTGCGGTAATACCTCCGTGTCGTCGTCATCGCTCCACCAACGGCGAGCCGGGGCGATGGCCGGCGGCAAGCCGCTCCTACCGCCAAGCTCGTGGTCTTTGTCCTGCGCGTACTGCTCGTCCCAAGGCTCCTCGTCCTGCATCGCGCCTGCACGGTGCCGCCCGGTGTGATCGTCCGAGTTCCAATAGGCACCGAGCCGGAAGCACAGCGTCGCCGTGAAGATCACCGACGCAGGCCACAGCACCCAGACGAGCGCCGCCACGTCAGTCAGCCTCGATGAGCAGTAAGTAGGCCGCTTCCAGGTGCACGGTGCACTCATCCGGCCGGTGACACTGGTGGATGAACCGCAGTTCTTCGGCGCGTTCCGAGGTCAGCTCCAGCAGGTTGGCATGACACAAGACCTCGGCCAGAATGCTCTGGGCGTAGACAAATGTTCTGTGGCGCAACGGGTCCGGCGCGGTCATGATACAGCCCCGCCCTCTGGCCACACCCGCCTCGGCGGAAACTCCGTCCCGTCCCCCTCCGGCCCTTGTTCCTTCGGCAGCCGCAATCGCCCGGCCTGTGCCGCACCCACCAACTCGTTGAACGACTCAATGCACCAGCTGAGTTCAGCCGCATCGCGCTCACCGTGTGCGGGATCGTTCTGCCGCAGCGCGTACAGCAGATACTTCCACACCAACCACGCGACCCACTGGCCGTATGTTGATGGGCTCAGCGGCGTATCTTCCTGGTACACAACATTTTTGATGTGCCCGCCCGCTTCACGGTCGATGAACCACATGTACAGGTTGAGCTGTTCGTTCACCTTGGCCGTGTCCTTCGGCCGCTCGTCGTGGACGTGCCGCCAGACGCCGACCAGTTCCCGTGCCGAGCGCAGCATCACGGTGCTTGGTTCCTCCACGCCAGCGCATACCCGCAGAAATGGTCCGCAGTCTGGCAGCGGCTGATCGGGCATCGCTTCCACCGGCGGCACCGTGAACGCAAACGGCGTCTCCGGGGTGAATCCATAGACGGTGTAGACGGGGCGGTCGTCGGGCATGGGCAATGTGTCCTCTCAGATGTAGGCATGGGAAAGCATTGGGAAAGAACCGATGTGGATGTCGGTAGGGCGAGGACGGAATGGCTTCAGTCCCACAGCCCGCTGCACGGAAGAGTCGGCAGATCAGGCCGCACCTCGTCGTCCACCGTCACCACCAACTCCAGTGCGCCGAACGCCCCCGCCAACTCGTCCGCCACGTTCTGCGCCTGCTCGGCACTGGCTTGGTAGTCCAGGCTCAACGCGCCCGATTCGATGTGGATATGCCGGACGCGGCGGGGTGGGCGTGGGGGCCTCATGGGAGATCAGCTGGGTTTGCTCGTAGAGGGGGTGAGGCGGCCGGCGTCGACCAGAGTGAGGAGCGCCGCAGCCTTCCTCGGGCACCTTTTGGACCGGCAGGCAACGTGGAACTGCATCACCAAGTGGGCCTGGTCGACGGTGAACGGCGTATCCGGCGCTGCGTGGGCTTCGGACTGGGTCATGGTGGCGAGCTGGTGGATGGCGAGGGAGTGCATTACGGAACCTCGAATCGTGATGGGGCATCAGAAGATGCACCCGGCACCGAGGGCTCTCGCCACCAGCCGCCTGCCTCTCCGGCGTACCGGCGCGCCTTCGAGTAAAGGCGTCGTCCCGGTGCCGGGTGCGGGTCAAGCGTTTATCGGGGGCGGCGGCGGCCCAAGGCCCGCCAGGCGTAGCCCCAATGGGGCTTGACAGGCCGCTATTTCATGGGTTTACCTGGCAAAACGCGGTACGTCACGAAACGGCCGGACAACGCGAAATAGCCGGGTATTTCGCGGCTACGCGGGTCGGTGTGGGGTGGCGGATCGGCACAAGTCAACGAATCGAGAGCAGCCATGAACAGTCGGAGACCGGAGTGGTGCACCTGCGGAGGATTGGGCGCGTCACCCGATGCGGGTTGTTCGCCGTGCGCCAGCCTCGCCGAGGTGGCAGCGCGCATCCCGACCGGGTTCTTCGAGACGCCGCAGTTACGAACCGCACTGGGCAGCTACGACTTTGGCGCGGTCTTCCTGGCCGTTCGTCAGCAAGCCGACCTCAGCCAGACCGAGCTGGGCGAGCTGCTGGAGATAAGCCAATCGCGGATATCTGCGGTGGAGCGCAATGAGCGCGGCATCGGACACGTCAAAGTAGTGGCACGAGTTGCCACCAGGCTGGGTATTCCGGCTCACTTGCTCGGCTTCGCGGCCGGGTCGGCCGGTAACCTGGCTGATAAGGAGGTGAGTTGGGTGGACCGACGAGATTTTCTAGTACTCCTAACAGCAGCCACACTCGGCTCGAACCTGCATCCAGAACTCGCGCGGCTGGGTAACCAGCTGCCCGGCCAGGCCGTGCCCTCATCGCGGACGCATATCGGTGCGAGTGACATCGATGCCATCGAGAACATCACCGACGGGTTCCGTCGTTGGGATCTGGCGCACGGCGGTGGCTTGTGCCGGAGCGCCGCGCTCACCCAACTGCACCAAGTACGGGCACTCCAAAAGGCTTCCTGCCCAGACGATCTGCGCCCGCGCCTTCTGATCGCCACGGCGGAACTAGCCAGCATGGCGGGTTGGTTGGCGTATGACGTCGAGGATCACGACGCAGCGCGCAAACTGTGGACCTACGCGCTCGATGCCGCTCACCAAGGCGAAGACCACCCACGCAGTACTGACCTGACCGTCAGCGTCTTGTTGGATATGGCGCACCAGTCGCTGCATCTCGACAGGCCGGATGAGGCGCTCAAGGTCACGCAGCTTGCCCAGGCCACGGCGGGCAATCGCAAGCATCCAGCGGCAGTGAGCACCGACGCCTACGTTTTCGCCGTGCTCGGATGGTGCCGTGCCACCCAGGGCGAAGTCGAACCGACGAAGCGGGCGCTCGGGCAGTCCGAAGACCGCTACGACGACGCTAATTCCGCGCCAGTGCCGTCGTGGGCGCGCTGCTATCGGGGTGTGGTGTCCGACGCAGAGATCACGGCGCAACAGGGCTACGCCATGCACCTGCTGTCCAAATCGCAGCCGGACTTCGCGCCGGTCGCCGTCGCAAAGCTGGGCCAGGCAGTTAGTGGGTACGAGAACGCCCACGCCCGCAGCCGAGCGGTGAACCTGCCGCCTCTGGCTTCGGCCCAGTTCCGAACCGGCGACGTCGACACCGCAGTTGTGACCGGCTACCAGGCGATTTCGGCCATCGGCAACGTCTCATCGGCTCGCTGCTACGCCCGGCTCCGCGATCTGTCCAAGGCGGCTCAACCGTTCGCCGCACGTTCGGAAGTCGCTGACCTGCGGGCTGA
The DNA here is from genome assembly GCF_020176955.2 of Nocardia sp. alder85J. Classification (GTDB taxonomy): domain Bacteria; phylum Actinomycetota; class Actinomycetes; order Mycobacteriales; family Mycobacteriaceae; genus Nocardia. Next base: position 142,022 of record NZ_JAIUCZ020000013.1, on the reverse strand, counting down.
CATCAGGGCAGCCGTGCCGTTGGCGGTATAGCGATGGCGCAGCCGGGCAGGTCCGACAGTGCACTGCCTGGCCCGGACGCTCTGGAGGCTGCGTGCCGACGCTTCGGGGTGAACGGCCAGGGAGCGCGGCAACTCCACAATCGGTCGAATGCTGTCTACTTGCTTCCGAACGAGCGGAGTGGTGGCATCATCGTCCGGCTGGCGCCGGACACCGAACTGCGACGACAGCGGGCCGATACGGCTGTGGCGGTCACACGATGGCTCGGTACTCACTCGGCAGAACCAATCGGTCTGCAACCACTAACTGGCGACCAGCCGGTGATTGCGGCCGGTGCCGTTACTACCTTCTGGCCGTACTGCCTGACCGAGATTCCGGCAACGCTGACCGACGTCGCCATCTTGCTGCATCGCCTCCACCAGACATCGCGGCCGTCGTTCACCGTGCCGGAGTACCGACCGCTGCATCGGCTACGCGAAGCCCTCGATCTGGAGGACATGCGCGAACAGCCGGCGCTGTCAGCGGACAACCGCCATTGGATCAGGAAGCGTGCGACGGAGTTGGTCGACGCCTACCACGCGACCGAGTTCCCACTCGGCGTCGGTCTGGTGCACGCGGACGCCCACACCGAGAACGCGGTGCGGGACGAGCACGGCTACGTGCTGATCGACTGGGACCAATGTTGCATCGGGCCACGAGCATTGGACCTAATCAGCGGGCTCCCCGACCACTTCCACCGACCGGAATCCGAACGGCGACAGTTCCTCGATGCCTATGGCTACGATCTGCTCAGCTGGCCGGGCTGGCAGCTGCTCCGCGACATCGGCGAACTGCACTCCATCGCCTCGTACATTCGGTTAGCTCCGCACAAACCGACCGCCGCCGCACAACTGGAGGTGCGAGTGCGGTCGCTTCGAGACGAGGACCGTGCTGTCGAATGGCAAGCGATAGCGTGATCGCCGCACCAAGCCCGAGCCTCGGTCAGCCCTTCGGCGGAAACGGATCGCGACTGCGCGGGTAGGTGTTCTTCGACTGGATCTCGCCGTCCTTGCCCTTGATCAGGTGTTCGACACCGCGCTCGATGGCCATCTCACGGCCCTTGGCTTGCGCCTCGGCTTTCGTCCCTGCCGTGTTCGACGCGCGGTTGTTTCCCTCGGGCCGGTTCTTCCAGACGCCACCCTCGTAGTACGTCTCGATATCACCCTTTGCCATATCAACTCCTCCCAGGTCATGCGCTCGTATTGCGCCGACAAGCAAGGCTACGCCGGGCCACCGACATCCATGCCGAGCCGATCACATCGTGCGGTCGTCCAGTGCGCTGGTTGTCTGTTTCACAACGCGAGTGGCGTGGCCCGAAACGCGATCCCTTGCGGATGCTCTGCCGCTGTTTTGTCCTGTCCGGCCGTCTGTCGCTCAGCCCGACCCGCCGCCCGATCGGACGATTGAGTCGCTTCATCCGCCCGTCGTTAACTGAGGACGGCTCCGCCCGAGCCATTGGCTCCTGGGATCGGGTCGTTGGCTTTCGTGCTCGCCAGCGCCCGACCCGTGGAGCCCTCGTCGGTGTCCTGCGGCCGTACCCGTAAGCGCAGCAAGCGTTTACCGGCCGCTCGCACCGAGGAGGGACACCATGTCCGAACCGAACCGGGAAGTCACATTGGCGATCCGGATAGATACGGCGCGGCATACCCAGCTCACCTGGATTGCCGACCTGCGAAAGCGCAGCCTCAAGGCTGAATGCTTCGCGGCCGTGGACGCCTGGATCGAGGCTGCCAAGAACGATCCTGACCTGATGGCCAGGGCCAACGCCGCAAGAGCCGCCATCGAAGAAGAGGCGAAAGCACGGCAGGCAGCCATCGACAACCTGTTCACCGCCACCCCCACACCTCCCCCCGTTCAGGAGGAGGAATCCGGGGCCGACGTATCCGCCGACACAGCGGAAACACCGGACGGCGAACCGCCGCAAGGCGGACGCCGTCCCCGGGGACGACGCGGTGGACAACAGGCCGAAGGTGAGCAGACGGACAGCTGAGCATCGCTCGGCGCCCGGTGTAACAGGCCGGCGGATAGCGGATCGAGGGGGCAACCCTCTCCGCTGTCCGACCGGCCAACACTCAAAACCTAACTCGAAAGGAGGTGATATGAGCGAGAAATACCCTGCACCACAACATAATTCTGGTCAGGAGCATCGTGGCGAACACACCGATGTGACCCCATCGGCTGAAGTCGACAGCAACAACGAGCGACAACTGACCTGGGTGATGAGCGAGGCATTGCTTCGGGCGGTGTATGACATTGTCGAGCATCCCGGCGAGGAGGCCTGCGCCGCTGCGGCCACCCTTGCTCAGGGGCTCGTGCAACTGACGCACGAGTTCGATGTGAACAGCGAAGACCAGCAGCGCGACTTGGCGGTGCGGACCGACTACGTGACTGACCAGATTGTCGAAATAGCCGGTGCCTACGATGACCTGACTACCAGCGACCTACAGGGTGCGGTCGAGGCGCTTGCGCTGCGGCTGGTGGGGAGACAGCTCGACGTCGATCCGAACCACGAACATGCGCCGCGACTCAACCCCCGTATCTACGTCACCAAGGGCCTGCCGCTGCGGGCCGAACTGACGGAGGGGACTTGGCTGGACATGGCCCGTGATCCGGCGACAATCGGTGCTGAAATGTACGCGGTCCTCGGGGATGACGAAGGGCATGTCGGTGTCCCGCTCTACATCTGGGACCACCAGGACTTCGGCGCATTCGATATCGTGACCGGCGCCCTCGGCCTGGAGGACGTCCCTAGCATCGAACTGCTTTCAAAGGTTGCGCGCGGTATCAAGGAACACGGCCCGGCCTACGCCACGTGGGCGGCAGTGCATGAGGAAGACCCACGCCTGTTCGACCACTTCAGTGCTGCCTACGAAGGCCACTACGGCTCGGTGGCCGATTATGTGCGCGAACAGTTCCAGCCGACCGACTACGACGAACTACTCGACCGCGCGCTACCTGCTGAGATCCGGCACTACGCCAGCATCGACTACGAAGCGATCGGTGCGGAATGGCAACGGGAGATGGACATGGTTGTCTTTCCTGCGGAGGGTGGCGGGGTGTGGATATTCAACGAACGAGCGTGAAACGCTCGCACCCCTGACGTAATAACTACATCTCATTCTTCCGAGAACCTATTGATGGTCTCTCCGAAGAGAGTTATAACAGAGGTAGAAGAAAGAAATTAACGGAGACAATACCGCATGTATACGTTCGAACAGCACCGGATCATAAAAAAAGTTAGCGACGAAATCCTAGACCTCGTCGACCAGGCACCCAATATGGACAGAGGCGACGTCCAGGCGGTCGCCGAAGCCATTGCCCTAAAGGTGGTGAACAAGTACTACAAGGTGGATGAGGCTGCGTGAGCAGCCTCCTCGGCAAGGAGACAACTAAATATGGATACCGAAAAGTTTACACCTATGAACGCTGACAGGACGAAGCGTCTTGAGTTCGACAATGCGGATGTGGAAGAGATCTCCGGCGACATCCACGAGCGCGTCCTCGGCTACCGAGGTCTGGTCCGAATCAAGGGAACGACCTACCAGGTCCTTGGCATATCGTGCGGTCTAGCGAACTGCAACTGCGACGCTATGATTACTCCAGCTGACAACGGCGCTGGAAATCTGCCACGGATAAGGAAGGCCCCGTATCCGTCCTGGTTTCGAGCAGACAACTCGATATGACGGATGTTATCGACTCGGGTGGCATCGAGATCATTAAATAATCATTAACTAAACTATTTTGCAAACGCTTACGCTTGCAATGCGGCCGACTTTACTTCATAATCCGCCGTCGGTGTGAGCGGAGGAATGAAATTCCTTCGTATCGTCTCACCCGTTTCGGCCCGATGCTGAAGCAATAGATGAGCGCACAATTCACATCGAACTCGTCGGCATAATCCTATGCCCATACCCCAAGGAGAATCATGTCTTTGTGCATGAACCCCCGCTGCGACGGCGACAAATGGCTCTGTGGCAAGTGCCGCAAGCTGTATCCAAGCACTGCGCGAGCGATAGACGAAAGAAAACGCGGTAGCCAGTCGCGGAACAGCAACCGTTCCGGCGGTCGACGGAACTCGGGTGGTGGAACATACAACAGCACCGCCTTCCGTGACCAGCCGCAGCGGAGCGATCCGAGCGTGACGAACACCTATTTCAACGCCGGCCAGGTGGATGGAAGCAGCCACGGCCACGCGCAGTATCGCATCAACCCCGACGGAACGGTCGATTACTCCTACGTCCGTGACGTCGAAGGCAACGAATACGACGTATGACGTCAAGTCCTGGGCATGACTTAAAACTGCCTATCTACCAAATTTGAGTGTATTATGTTAAGAAGTATATGAATCAAGAAGACCTTAGCTTTGAATCTCTATGGGGATTGTATGACTCCGAGAAAGCACGTAGTGGGCTCACTTGGCATATCAAGTCCCAACTGCCGTACTTCCAAGTGTTATCCGACGATACTTTTGATGCCGCGTATGATCTGGCTGGCCTCATGACTACGGACTACGTTCGTAGTCTGCCGGACGACGATCCTCTTCTAGGCATTCTTGCGCTCGCTGGCGAGCTTGAAATTAAACCGCCGGGTTCCGAGAAACTGGCGCGCGAGATTGCCGCCAAGATTGCCACTCTATAGTGCCCAACGAGTAGCTGCGGCAATCAGATAGTCTAAAACCGTCCTACTTACCCGAAAGTGCAGAGCGGGGCGGGTTTCAATTTATATCTATCGATATCCTCAAAGGGGCAGATATGGTGACATTTTGCATGCCAGGGGCAGGATAGACGTCCCGATGGAAGTAATTTTTCGCAGCACGATCCATGACTACTGCGCCTACTCGCGCTGGTCGTCTTGATCGGCATAGCGTCGCGTCCACTGGAAATAGCCATCTCGTAGCGACGCTGGGCTCACCTGCGATAGGCTGCCGCACATGGCATTTAGCGGTTGGTCTAGGGTGAAACATCTTGGCGCGCGGCGAAGGAGCGTCAATGCTCAGGCATCAGATCATCCACTATCGATGGCAGGCAAAGGTGTCCACTACTCCTACGTATTCGACCTCGGTCCTGGACTAAATATCTTTCGACTTGCCGACAGACTCTTAAAAGAGAACATGGCGACGATCGCCGCACGGCCATCAAATGATGAGCTGAAGGTCAGCAACGGGCTGGCGGATACTGAACGACATCTACGGCACGCTGAACACACAGAAGAGTTTATGCGTGAATTCTTATCCGAGTCACCGAATGTGTGGCGTATACTCCGCCTCGATCCACGTTTTGTGTTAAGGCGAATGGTCCCAGCGTACCTGCGTTTCCTCGTCAGATACTTTCTCGGCAAAGCGACTACCGAAACCGGAGGTCGGGATGATGCGCTCAATGCCGTAGCGGACTCAATAGCCGAAACATCTAATGATATGCGTGAAGGTCTGATGGGTTATCACGTGGGTGGGGCAACGCGAGTGAGGGTTGAGCAAAAGGTCCATTTCCCTCGATACTTCAAGAGCGACCCCTATGTGCGCCTGGCTATGAATAGAATATTCTACAAGGACCCGGAAAAGGCAGAAGACGATGCGATCGAGATTTCCTTGATGGCTCATCGTTCTGGAATCTGCATATTGACCTTCAGCATGGGTACTCCGGAAACGATGACAGCCAGGCAGATCCGCAGATGTATCGCCAGTGGAGACCGTCAGCTTGAGTTTATCAAGATTTCCGAGTCCATTTTTAGACGCTACGTCAAGAGTCAGGAAAAAAGTATTCCGGAGTCGAAAATGGATCGGCACTTTTCGGAGCGGTTCGAGGGCCAGCGATGGCTTACGATACCTCTCGACCCTGGTGCCGAGCCGGATGATGGATTGTCGGTTGAGACGGTCTTTCACGTTTACTTCCATGCACTTATATCGGCTTCGAAGCGGGAGGCCGACGACGAATGGACGTGCTATACAACGCTATCTCTGGGTGCGCCTCAATGTTGCAGTCCGGATGAAGCAAAGCTGGTCCACCGGATCGAGTTCGCAGGTCTAATGCTGAGGCTCTACAGGCCCCGCAAACTTGAGAGTGCGACCGAAGAGTTGCTATTAAAGAATCACCTCAAAATTGCGGATAAAGAGCTGTGGATATCCGTGAGCAATGCCATGTATGTTGACTGGCACGGGACCGCAATCGACTACATCGACGATATGGTCACATTGGTTCCGCTGGAGTCCGCCCTCTTGCAGGCTCGGCAGTTAGAACAGATCGATGCTATTACTGCCGATGCGATCGTCCGGGATCGCCGAATCTTCAAGGCGCAGAATCAGATCGCAGTCGGTCTACAGGAGTATAGACGTAATCTTCTTACCGGCCCGGATGACGCCGTAATTGTTAACGCACTTTTGGATAAATTGGGCGCTCACGCCCTATACAGCAGATTACTGGATCGAATCAAAACGCTCGAGGGGCTCATTAACTCGGGGTACTCGCGAATGCAAAGCCGTCGATCCTTGGCAGTATCGCTCGTAGGGCTTGCGATCGTACTAGTGCTGCTTCCGCCGCGAATTGAGGAATTTCATGACAAGGTCGCGAATCTCGGAAGACGGCCGGCATCCGCCATATCATGGATCGACGACATCTTCGGTGGCCGGAGCCATGCCATATTCTGGATCTGCGTGATCGTGTTTGCAATTTCCTGCTTTGCGATAGGTGCAACGTGCCGCCGATGGAGGCGTCCCTCGATAACGAGGAAGAAATTTGGAAAGTCCCTGCCGCGTCAAATATCGATTGTTCTCGATGATCCCCCATCCGGGCACGATAACTGGAGCAGTGTGCCTACCAATGATCAGAGCTGCTGATCTTCGTCGCGGTTCTATGCGAGGACTGAGTATGCTCTGGGGGTTCGGGCGTGCCCATAGAATCTGCGCCCCGTTGACTGAATACATATAGAAAGCCACAATAGGAGGCTGGATGCAAGATAATTGCATAATTCGTATCGTGCACTATGGATACACTTTAAAGGAGGATTACGAATGACGGATACGCCACAGGATGGCGAGACTAGATCGAAGGTCGACGAGCCCGACAACGGACATGTGTCCCTCTCCGCCATTGCTCGGTCTTTCATTGCTGCGGCATTCGAAGCATTGAGGGGTGAGTATGTTATTCCACGTCCAGCCTATGACCCATTCGCGGCCGTAGGGAACAATTATTTCGGCGACGACATTCGTCCTCTCGCAGAGTACGGTGCGTTAGAGGCGGCGCTTGACAACGCATATCCAAATCGATTTGAGGAGCCACTGAAACGGCAGCATGCCGAGTTCTCTTCTACATATATATTTAGCTTTTTGGAGGCGTGTATCGCGCGCTGCGCGCAGGATGGGAAATTCGATGCAAGCAGCGGTTCGGTGAGCAAGACTATCGAGGAGCTCGTATCCTTTTTGGACTCCCCGGACTACCAGGGCCTCGGCGTAGTCGGGTTTCAGCAGGCCAGCAGTAATTCCACCGGCCTGTTGTAGTCCCGGCCGTAGTACCGCAACGCCGGCGCGACGTGGCGGTGTCCGGCCAGCCGCAGCAGCGACATCGTCGTGTTCCGCAGGATCGCCATGACATGCCCGGCGGCACCGGTGCGGGCCTGGTGCCGGTCCTCGTCGAACGTCACGTCCCTGACGTGATGCACTCGGTTCTCGATCGACCAGTGCCGCCGCAAATAGTCGGCGATCACGTGATGAGCGGCGTCACCGACGGTCAGGCTCGTCACCACGAACACCGTCTCCCGGGTCTGGCGCCGCATCTTTCGATGCTTCGACATCACGGTGCGAGTGCGGTGGATCCGCAGAACCTGTGCCGCACCGGGGAATCCGATCCCCGACGCGATCCCGGTCGCTTTCACCGTGCGGGTCTCCCGGCGGCCGTGCGCGGGCTTGCCGGTCGACTTGTCGAGCACCGGCACGTCGTCCCACGGCAGCTGCTTCAACTGTTTACGCAGGTTGGGCTGATTTCCCTTCACGCAGAGGATGTAGTGGGCGCCCGCTTCGACGATCGAATGCGCCGTCTCACGGCAGGTATGGGCGGCATCAGCGGTGATGACGCATCCGGCGATGTTCAACGCGGACAACAGCTTCCGCAGCATCGGCACCTCGCTGGTCTTGTCCGCTACCGCGACCTGCGCCACGACCACGCCGGTGGCCTGGCAGATCCCCGACAACAGATAGGTCAGATGCCCGGCGGCGTCACGGGCACCACGCAGGGCTTTCCCGTCGAAGGAGATGACTTTCGCGCCGCCGATCACGCTGACCCGCAACCACATCCACGCGCCGATCAGCTGGTCGAGCTGGTCGGTGTCCAGGCGCTGCAGCAACCGCCGGATCGCGGACTCGCTCGGCGCGCGACGGGTGAACCCGAGCCGGGCCGACACCGCGGTGGACGCGTCGGCAGCCCACTCGCCGATCGCGGTGAACGAGCGAGCGCCGGCGGCGGTAGCGGCCAGAGCGAGCAGCAGGACCGAGGTCAGGTCGTAGCGGCGGCCGCGGGCGTCGCGGGGATCGGGGACCTGTCGGAGGACATCGAGCAAACTGCCGGCAGCGTTGGCCGGATCCTGTTCGAGCGGAACGTTGTCCAGCTCGATCGTGGTGGGCGCGGCAGGGCATACTTGTACGGCGGGCACGGGTCTCCGAGAGTGATGTCAGGCGTAGGAACCTTCATCTTCCTCGAGTCACTCGTGTCCGCCCAGCATCTCAAACCGTGTGTCACGCAACCAGTTTCCCCAGATCAGCGGATCGGTACCCGACTACGCCGAGGCCCTGCCCGGACTACGAGGTCGTTACCGTCCGGCACGTTAGCCATCTAACGACTGCTACCGGCCTACCTGTAACCGTTGGAGACATCAGGCTCGTTCCGCAGCCCGAAAACTCATATGGCTTGCAGAAACAAATCTCCCAGGAGATTATCGGGGTTGGGCGTGCATGGGGTGGTAGAAGCGACCCCAGTCCAGTCGATCCTCCGCACGCAATTTTGATCGTTCGAGACCGGTCAAACGGACACGACCCTTGGCACGTCGCAAATACCTTGTCCGGGAAGTTGGAACGCTTTCTTTTAATCACCCGATTGCTGACTGCCAGCACAGTGCAATCAAACTATATAGTCAGTGGACCCGCCACGCTCGTGTCACTCATGCATCCGACGCTGAATGTTCTCCGCGATCCTAATGTACTACGTCTTCGAGTGAGGCGAACTGTACGCATCAAGGGAGATGAGGAACCGGCATTTACTGCACTGGGCGACCTAATTGACAGCGCAGAAGTCAGGCGCGAAGGCATGGCTGCGACATCGTATGACGTCGCAATGAATAAATTCAATGGATCATACCGTGAAAGTGGCCCGTTTGAGCATCTCGTCGATTTGGCTACAGCACTAGAGGCTGCGTTGCTTGGCGGCGAGAAAGAAACGGAAGGTCTATCCCTTCGGCTGCGGACTCGCGTGGCCGCACTACTCGCCACAGAGGCCGATTCGGGTGAGGCACTATTTCGAGATGTTAGCAGGCTGTACGATATTCGATCAAAACTCGTACACGGCGGCCAGATTCCGGAGAAGGAACTTCGGAAGCTCATCAACGGCATCTCGACTGTCCCCGAATCGGCGAAGAACTCATTCGTCACCGCCGTAGACTACGCCGTTGACCGTATGCGAGACATAGTCCGCCGGGCAATTCTGGCCCGTTTATGTCTTGCCGCTAAAAAGGATGCGCCCTGGCCTTTTATCGGGAGTACTGCGGTCGACGCATCACTTGCGGGCGACAAAGGCCGCGCAGAGTGGCGTCAACACTGGCGATCGTACTTGAGCGAGCTAGGTGTGGGGTACGCGGCCGATCAGCCGCGTGCCGCAGTTGAATTCCTATCGAAGGAGGATCGCTGACTTGAGGAAAAGCGTGCTGCGACAAAATTCTATCTGCCTTCGCCGCAGCGCCGCTCGTCATTGCTTTGCCACCGCCGCCCGCATCCTCACCCCTCGCCGCAACAGTGCCAACCGCACCGTCCCGGCATCCGCCCCGAGCTTGGCTCCGACCTGCTTCAGCGTCAGCCGTTCCTCAACGTATAGCTCCACTGCTCGTTCAACCTGCGCCTCACTCAACCCCTGCTGCCGCATCGTTACACCCGAGGCATGAAGGTGCTTGCTCACCGTCTGCCGCTGAATCGAGAACTTCTCGGCCAACTCGTAGACCGTCATCCCGCGCCGGTAGTCATTGGCCAGCGCTGCCTTCTCCTCATCCGACAGCCGCCGTGCATGGGCTGGTGGTTGTGAGACTGGCCGCTCTACGCCTTGTTCAGCTTCGGTCCGCGCCTCCGCTAACAGGGCTGAAAGCCCCTGTCCTGCGCTTTTAAGATTGCAGTACGACCTCACAAACCGCACCCTTTCTCTGCTCGCAATCAGACAAACCGTGTTTCGTGTTCTAGTGCCTTAGAACACGGTCCGGGTACTCCTCCCACTGGCGGGTCTCCCGCATATTCCGCTCTCTCATCGGCTGCTGACGCCGAAACATCGGCCTCGGTGATGCCGCAGCGGCGGCTGCGTGGAGGCCGGTTGGCCGTGATGCCGGCCACGTCCCTGAGCCAGGTCCGGGTTGTGTTCGGCTCGGTGCTGGTCAATCACAATGGCCGTATCGCCGAACGGGCCGTGCTCGGCTCGCTGGGCTGGGCATCGGGCACACCGATCGATATCCGGGTGGTCCGGCCGGGGATACTCGCCGTCGAAACGCCTGGCGGATATGCGATCTCGCGTAACGGGCAGCTCCAGATTCCCGCTGCGATCCGCCGATCTGCGGGATTGCAGATCGGTCATCGGGTGTTGCTGGCCGCCTATCCCGATTCGAATCGGTTGATCGTCCTCTGCCAGACGCCCTTGCACGCACTCGTCGCCGGTATCGCCGCGGAGATCGACAGGGGTGAGCGGTCGTGACCGCACCGGTGACCGATGCCGAGCTGGATGCCGCCCGAATGTTGTTGGCGCGCATGGGCATAACTCCCGCGGATCTGCTGGATGTCCGCCCGGCGGCACCGACGTTCGCCGAGTACATCCCTGTAGTGCGGGACCGGGTGGTGTCGGCGGCCACGCTGAAGACGTACAACACGCATTGGAGACGCCTCGAACGTGAGTGGGGTGCCCGCCGCATCGACGAACCGTCCGTCGCCGATGTCACCGAGATCCGGGACGCCGCACGCCGGGACGCCAAGCAGGATCGCAACGCCCGCGACGGCCGAGGGGCCGCCGAGTCCATGGTCAGCGCCCTGCGGTTCGTGTACAAACACGCCGAGAACGACGGACTGATCCGGCCCGGCGACAACCCCGCCAGACGGGTGCCCAAGCCACGGCGGGTCGCCTCTACACGTCGCGGCCTGCCGCTGGAACAGATCGCGGAGATCACCCGCGTTGCCGCGACCACCGGCAACGACCCGGACCTCGACACCCTGCTGCTGCGACTGCACATCGAGACCGCCTGCCGCCGCGGCGGCGCACTGGCGTTGCGACCGGAAGACCTCGACCCGGACCAATGCCTGATCTTCCTGCGCGAGAAAGGCAAAACCTCTCGGTGGCAACCGATCTCGCCGACGCTGATGACGCACCTCGTCCACCACGCGCACACCCGCAACGCCGTCCAGGGTGAGCAGCTGCTGCGATACCGCAGCGGCAAACCGATCACGCGCCGCCGCTACGACGGTCTGTGGACCCGCATCGGACTGGAACTGCCCTGGGTGGAGAAACAACAGATCACCACCCACTGGCTGCGGCACACCACGGCAACATGGGTGGAGCGCAATCTCGGATTCGCCGTCGCCCGCGCCTATGCCGGCCACGCCGAAAGCAAATCCGATGGCAGCACCGTCATCTACACGCGTGCCGGTCTCGAGGAGGTCGCCCTTGCCTTGGCGACCATCACCGGCGAGGCACACCCGCTCGCCGCCACCGAGTGATGAATCCGACTACTTGCGAAGGACATTCGTCATGTATGAACCGCCCGGCCGCTTTTCGATGCACCACTCTCCCGACATCCCCCCACCGGCCACTGGGTGGGTAAGCGCATTCCTACCGATCCGCCGGAATCGAGGGCAAGCCATTCCGATGCGGTCGAGTTCACGAACTCTTCGCGAAATCAATTGGGCAGCAACGATTATCGTCGCGGAAGTACATGCGGCGACCATCCGTCGCAAGGCGCACCGGACTGGGAGCGTGCGATGACCGCGACCGGAAACGACATTCAGCACATGCTGGCCGTGGCGAACCGGCACCCGATCCACCTCGGCATGGCGGCGTTCGTCACGCTCGCCATCGCGCTGGCCGTCTACCGGCTCATCCGCACTGCGGCACGCCGGAAATGGTGCTCTGGCGAGAAAGCGGGCACGCTGCTGGCCGCGGCGATCGCCACCGCGGTCAGCGCGCAGGGCATGTGGATCTTCATGCAGGACACGCTGCACCTGGCACCTGTGCTGCGCGTGATGTTCTTCGGATTCTTGGAGACGATGACCGTCACCAGCGCCATACGTGCGCGCACGGCACAACGCGTCACCGGCCCTGCTGGCGCCGACGGGATCGCGATGTGGGTGCTGACCTCGCTGAGTGGGATCCTGTCGGCGACCGAGGCCGACAATCTGGGCACCTTGCTCATCCGGCTCACCGCACCCCTGGTCGCTGCGTGGGGCTGGGAACGCAGCATGGCCCTGGAGCGCCGCCTGCGCACCGGTGACACCCCGCGCATCAACTGGCGCCTGGCCCCGCAACGGCTACTGGTCCGGCTCCGGCTCGCCGACCCCGACCCGGTACGCACCGCCTCCGACGACGCGGCCCAGCGCAGCCTGATCGCGGTCGCGCTGGCCGTCGACGACGCACGAGTGCTCCGTGCCACCGACCATCCGAGCACCCGCAAGATCCGCCGAGCACAAGCCCGGCTACGACGCGCGATGCGCCGCGCCACCGCGGACGGCGGCCTGATCCCGACCGATGGACGCGACCGCCGTGCAGTACTCCTCGACCACATCGCCATGCTGCACAGCACCGCGGCACTCGTCGATATGGAGATACCGAATCCGTGGCTATCCGGTGGACACGAACAATCCACCGAAATGTCAGCCGCAGCTCGGTCACTGTCCGCCCTTATTGCGACCGGGCGCAGGTCGCGAGGTCCTGAATCAGGATGTATCTTCGGAACCGTTTCGGTACTTGCGTTCCAAGGCACCCAAGCCCATTTCTGTGAAATCTCTGTTGTAGATCTCCTCGTAGTAGGATCGGTAGTTCTGTCCCTTACCGCTTCTCGATTCATCCGCATACCACTTCGCACATTGGTAGCGGGCGTCGTCTCGGGTCAGTTCCCCTCGCATGTGCCGTTCGTAGATGTCCTCGTACCGGGCTCCGTATCTGCCGGAAACCCGAAGCCGCGGACCACCTGCCTCGGCGATCTCGCGCGTGACCTGTGCTTCCACGAGCGCTGCTTCGCCCTCGTCTCGCAAGTGCTCGAAAACGCTCTCCCGCACCCACATTTCACGCGACTGGCCCTCGTATCGCACCGGCCTCGGCTGATACGCTGCCCGACGAGCGTGGCCTACCTCGTGAGCCAATGCTCTGACCACCGGGCCCGGATCACCGTCCCGCATGCCTTCATCGAAGATGATTTCTCTGTTCTGGCGATTCGAATAGGCGCCACCACCGATGTTGTCGTAACGGATCGTCCAGCCATCATTCAGGATCTCACGTACGTCGGCACTCAATGTCGGTGAAAGAGCAGTCAACTCGTCTACTTGGCTCCCGAGGCCAGCTCGTTCGGGTGTGACTTCCGACGGATACGGAATCCGGGGTATAGGGCCGGTCGCCTCGTGGTCGGGCTGAGAAAAACTGGGGTTGCGGATATCCGCTGCACCGCGCAGGTCGTCCGATACGAAATTTTCGGACGCGTCGCGAAGCGCCCCGGATTTGTCACGGTATTCTCGCTCGATAGCGTTGACGCCGTTTTCCATCGCGCTTCTGGTGGCGTGGAGCGCATCCCGCAATATCTGCACGACGTTATTGATCATGCCCGCCCCCGGCTGATTCGTACATCTGGTTTCCCAACGCGAACGCGGTGGCTGCTGCGATGCGCGCGACCGTCCTCGCGCACACGGCCAGGATATCGCCGTCACAGTGCCCCCACACGACGAGCCGATCAGCCTGTCGTCGGCACAGCTGATCGCCGCCTGTGGTACTTCACGCGATATCAATGACTTTCGCCGCAGCCTTGCCTGATGATTCGCTCCTCCCATGGCGGATGGGCGGCGGCGTACCAGGCGTCGGACGCTACAGGCGGCCCCTGGTCCCGGACGGACATCGACGGTTCAGTGGCGGCGCGCACCCTGGTAGGTCGGAGATGCTATCGGGCACAAAGATTACTGATCGCCGGCCCCGATGCCCGCCCATCCACCACGAGTGAACAGGTCGCCGCCGGCGATGAATCTCCGGTGGCGGGTAGTCGAAGACGAACCGAATCCCCCGGTGGTCCAAAGTCTCCGGCGTACCGGGGGATTCAACCCGCAGAGTGGGGTCGGGCTTGCCGTGCGTGTGTGGTTTCGGCGGCGAACTGTGCCAGTGAGCGGGGCGGGCGGCCGAGTAGCCGGGTGAGTGTGGCGATGGCTTCGGGGGAGGCGACGAGACCGTCGTGTTGGAAGTATTCGTGCATCTTGACCAGGTCGAAAACCATCCATGGTGGGAGGTGGCCGGCGTTGGCGCGCTGCCATGCGATGAGGTCATCGCCTGCGTAGCGGACCGGCCGACCGAATGCCCGGCTCCAGATCGCGGCGGTCGAGTCGCCGGTGAGGACTTCGGGACCGACGAGGTCGTAGAACTTGCCCTCATGTCCGGGAGTGGTGAGGGTGATCGCCGCTGCCTCGGCGATATCGTGCGCATCGACGCGGGACAGTCCGATACCGCCGATCGGCTGGTTGTAGATACCGTGGGTACGCATCGCTTGCTCGGCCCAGAGGTCGTTCTGGAAGAAATGGTTCGCCCGGAGGACCGTGAACGGAATTCGCGAGCTTGCCAGCGCTGCCTCGACGCCGATCTTGGCACCCCAGTGTGGGATGGTCGGTGCGTTGTCGACCTTGTGGACCGACAGATACACGATTCGGCTCACGCCCGCGTCGCGGGCGTGGTTGAGTGCAGCGAGTGCTTCGTGGGATTCGGTCGGGCTCACCGCATTCAGCAGGAATACCGCATGTACGCCGTCGAATGCCTTTGCCGCCGTGGCTGGGTCCAGCAGGTCACCCATGGCGAATTCCACCGTATTCGGGAAGGACTGCCGTGCCGTTTCGCGACGACTGAGGACACGTACGGTCTCGTTGCGCGACAACAACTTCCGGACGACATGGGTGCCGACGGTCCCGGTGGCACCCAGTACGAGAATGGTCATCGGCCGTCTCCGGGCACAACGCCGTGGATGCCGGCGATCGTCCGCTGTAACTTCATATCGAACTCTCCTTTGTATGGCAATGCCCGTACTCCGGGGCGACGCCGGCGCCGGGCGTGGGATATCGCACGATGACGTCGCGGTTCACCGATGGAGCCGTTCGATGGCCGGTCAGCCGTCGACGGGGGTGTTCTGGTAGGCGACGATGGACCAGGTCCGGTCCGTTTTGTGGGTGGTGAGGGTGTAGACGGTATTGCGGGGCGGACGGGGATTGTCGGGTAGCACGATGTGACCGTGGGCGGTGATGATCGCCACGTCCGGTGTCAGGAAACGAATGTTGTCGATGTCGCCGGCCAGCGTGCTGTTGCGCGCCCAGGTACCGAAAATCGTGTGATGACAGTCGATGATGTCGCCGCGCCCGTGTTCGATGGTGCCGTCGGCGATGATGTAATCGACGTCCGCTGCGAAGTGGGCGGCGTAGGCGTCGGGATCGGGCCAACTGTCGAGCAGACTCCGGTACAGGGTCCTGATCGCCGACTCGTCTCCGACTGTCACGGCCGCGTGTGTGCCCGGATCGCTCGGGGCGGATGTCGCGTGATCGGCGCATCCGGTCAGACCGAGCGGGACGAGGACCGCGAATGCGAGCAAGGTGCGGCGCATCAACGGCCACCGATCGGAGTGTTCTGGTAGGCGACGAAGATCCAGTCGTCGTCGGCTTTCTGCGCGGTCAGGGTGTAGATGGTGGGCTCATTCTCATCGCTCAAGCGGTGGTCGAGGTAGGCGATCCGGCCATACGCGGTGAGAATCGCGACGGCTGGTGTCAGGAACCGGATTCGGTCGATCCGTCCTTCGAGCCGACTGTTGCGAGCCCATGTGGAGAAGATGAACTTGTGGCCGTCGATAATTTCCTGCCGGCCGCGTTCGAGCATGCCATCGGCGATGATGTACTCGGCGTCGGGAGCGAAGCATTCGGCGTAGGCGGCGGCATCCTGCCAGCTGTCGAGCATGCGCTGATACAGGGCGCGGATCCGGGTTTCGTCGTCGGACGGCACGAGGGTGGTCATCGGATTACTCCTTGATCTCGGCTACCAGGCCGGGGCAGGGTCGTGGAATTCGGCGATGTGCGCTGCCGCCCATTCGCGGAACGTGGTGGCAGGCTTCCCGGTCACCGATTCCACGTCTGTCGTCGGGGTCCGGCCGTACCCGTGCGCGGGACCTGCGAGGGTTGCGAGGACGGCGGCAGCGGTTTCCGGTGGCATGCCGTAGCCGACCATCCGTTCCTGAGCCCGGCCTGGGTCGAGGTCGACCACGCGAACAGCGGTGTCGAGCAGGCCGGCCAGCACGGCGGCCTGCTCGCGCGGGGTGATCGTTTCCGGCCCGGCCAGCGCATAGTTCGTGCCACCGCTCGGCCGTCCGGTCAGCAGGGCCGCGGCGACGTCCGCGATGTCCTCCGGTGCGATCGCCGCGAACGGCAGATCGGCGAAAGGTGTTTCCACCGTGCCGTATCCGGCGATCGCCGATGCCCAGGCGAGGGTGTTGCTCATGAAGCCCCCGGCGCGCAGGAACGAGTGCGCGAGTCCCGACTCCTCCACGGCCTCCTCACCTTTCCGATGCCACCGGGTGATCGGATCGTCCGCGCCTTCACTGATGCCCAGGACCGACAGCTTGACCACATAATCGACGCCGGCCAGTGCGGCTGCCTCGGCAACGATGCGGTCCTGCCGCGGCCCCTGCGGACCGGTCGTCAGCAGGAACACCCGATCCACCTCGGCGAGCGCGGCACGCACCGCACCCCGGTCGTCGAGATCGGCCGCAACCGGGGTGACACCGCTGGGGAATTCGACACGGCCGGGACGGCGGGCCACGGCCTTGACCGCGAGCCCGGACCGGGCCAGCCGCGCGACGACCAATCGGCCGACAGTCCCGGTGGCACCGGTAACCAATACCGACATGTCAGGCTCCTTCGTGTGCGATCTTCGCGACGTTGTCGCGCAATTGCTCGTGCCAGGCGATTTCGGTGCGCAGCCGCGCGATCTGATGCTCGGCCACCAATTTCTCGGCCGTGCTCAACCAAGGCCGCGCACCGGCCAACCGGCTTTCGGCAGTGGCCAGCGAAGCATTGAGTTCGAGCAGCCGCGCACGGGTGATTTCCTGGAGGATGTCCTCGGGCACCGTGCCGCTGTGCGCCAACGCGAGGTCGAACGGATCGGTGGCCACCACCACGGTCCGGAGCATCTGATCGTGCAGGGTCTCCAGTGCGCGCCGGCCCTCGGGGGTGATCCGGTAGATCGTGCGCTCGGGGTAGTTGCCCTGCCGTTCGGTACGCATCTCCTCGACCAGGCCCTCACGTACCAGGCGAGTCAAAACCCCATACATCGCTCCGGGCTTGATATCGGTCCAGCTCTCCGCTCGGTCCTCGGCGACCTGTAAGCGCATCTGATGCCCGTGCATCGGCCCACGCTCCGCAAGCGTGCTCAGGACGAACAATCTACTGACACTCATGAGACTACTCTCGCGTTAGTAGTCTCGTATGTCAAGATGCACGCCACCTACGGCACGAAGATCATCGTCGCGACGAAACGGGAAGCGCACTACGTGCTGGATGAAATTCTCGGCAACGCAACGGATCTGCCGATCACCGAACACGCGACAGATACCCACGGCGTGACCTTGGTCAACTTCGGGCTGTTCGACCTGCTCGGTATGCAACCCTCGCCCCGGATCCGGGACCTGGGCCGGATCACCCTCTACCGGCCCGGACCCCGCCGCGAGACCGAGGCCCGGTTCCCGCATGCCGGACCGCTGATGACGCGGCGGGCCAACCTCGAGCTGATCGCCGAGCATTGCGACGATCTACTGCGGATGGCGGGTTCGCTGAAGTTTGGGCACGCCACCGCCTCGCTGCTGGTCGGCAAGCTGTCCGCCGCCGGGCGGCGGAACACCCTCGCCACCGCCCTCGAGGAGTACGGGTCCCTGCGGCGCACCGTCTACGCCGCCCGCTACCTGTCGGATCCGGACTATCGGCGAGGAGGTGGGCAATGGCGGCGACCGTGACCTGGATCCATACCGCCGCGCGCCTACGGCATCGCGGTCGTCAAGACCGTCGACCAGGTCGACGGCCGCGGTCCCGACGAACTGCCCGGCCCAGCCGGGCCCCGGGCTCGGTCTCCGACATCGAGATCGGCACAGCCCTCGAATCCCTGTGAGGCCGAGCGGCGGTCAACACCGGGAACGCGCGCCGCGGTCGCGAAATGGCTGTTCTGGTGTCGCGAGCAAGACTGGGATGCCCCGCAGGTCCCGACTTCGGCCGCGCGATCGACTCCGCCGGACTCCGAGACACCGGTGCGCTCGCGGACCGCGATCGACCGGCTCATCTCCCGCCGCGACATCCGTCTCGGGGAAAAGACCCTGTGGCGGATGCTGTATGAAACCTGCGCTCGCACAGAGGAACTGCTTCAGCTCAACATCCAGGACCTCGACCTGGCGGGCCGCTGCGCCCGGATGAAGTCCAAGGGCGCCGAACCCCGCACCCGCCGACGCACCTCGCGGTCGATGACAGGCTCACTCACCCGAATCTCATTACGGCTCAAGGGATCTGAGTGTCAAGCATCTCCGTCAATTTTATACTGACAGGCCGCAAGCTCGCGCAGGCTGCGCGGCGTAGCAAGCAGCCGGTGCCGTTGATCGCGAGGCTGATACAGGTGTCGGAATCATATGTGCGGCAAGTGATCTACGACTTCAACGAGAAGGCATGGACGCTGTGGGCCCAAAATGGAGCGGGGGCAGGCCGGCGAAGACCGTCGAGCGACGCGTGACCGGATCTGTCGGATCGCTCGGTGCTGTCCCCTGGACCTGGGCTGGCCGTTCTCGGCGTGGAGCCTGTCGAAACTGGTAGAAGTGTTGCGGGGCAACGGGATCGCGGATATCAGCCGGGAGACGCTACGCCGGATTCTGGCCGCCGGCGGGGTGTCGTGGCAGGCCACGAAGACCTGGAAGGCCGGCAACGACCTGAAGTTCGTGGAGAAGATGACCCGGGTCCTGGATCGCTACGACCACCCGCCGGCTCGCGGGCGCGTGGTCTGTGTCGACGAGTTCGGGCCGCTGAATCCGATGCCTCGCGCCAGGCCGCGGCCGGCAGCAGGCCGGTCGGCCGAAACGGTTGCGCGCCAACTACAATCGGTACGGCAGGATTCGGCATATGTTCGGTGCCTGGACCTGCGGACCGGTCAGCTGTAGCACCGGGTCACAGATCGCAAGCGGGCGATCGAGTTCCTGGCGTTCCTGCAATCGTTGCGGGCACGCCGACCAGGTGAACGCCTCTACTCGATCCTGGACAACTACTCGGTCCACAAGCGTCGCGAAGTGCGCGAACGGTGCATAGGCGACGAGGGCGAGTTTGGTGTTCCTACCGACGTATTCGTCGTGGTCGAACCGTATCGAGTGCGAGTTCGCCGCGCTACGGTACGTCGCCCTCAACGGCACCGACCACCGCACCCGCACTGCGCAGGACGCGGCGATCGGTGACTACATCCGGTGGCGCAACCAGCACGCCCGGCCGATCCGCGACTTCGCTGTCGGCTCGAAGATCCAGCGACCGGATTATCCAACCAACGTCAACGGGTAGGCGCCGGAGTCAGCGACGGCGCGGGCAGGAATCCGGCTGCCCGTCTGCCACCGCTTCGCCGACACCTGGATCGCCGGCATCCAAGTGGCCGCCCACCAGCCGCCCCCCGACCACGATCTCTTGTACGCGCTGCACCTGACCGACGCACCCGCGCGCACCGCGCGGGGCCGTTCTGCATAACCGCGCCGCCGGGACGAACCTCATCACGGCGTTCAGAAAACGGAATTCCGAACACTCGAAGTACCGGTAGCGGGCATTTCTCGACATGTTTGGCCCGGCCCGCGGCCATCGGCCGGCGCGGCGGGCCCGCGTGGGGCTTCTGTCTGTTCCCTTCGGCCATCACCGTGGAGCAGATCGCTCGCGACGTGACGGCCGCTCCAAGCTGTCGAGGACGTTGCCGGGGCTGCGGCGGGGTCGCGGCTAGCCAGCACGACAGTTGTATTTCGTTGTCTCATAATCGTTCTGGTTGGCGGCGGAGGTTGCGGGCGTGGGCTCGGTGGCGTCGGCGCCAGTGGCAGGCGGCGAGTGCGTGGGTGCGGGTGCGGGTGGGGTGGAGCACTATCGCCAGGAGACGGCGGATGTCGGCGACTGTGATCCGGCCCAGCCCGCGTGGGCTTTTGGGTCGGTGACGGCGAGGAAGGCGTGGGCGAGCATGGCCAAGGTGATGTGCCGGTACCAGGGATACCATTTCCGGACTTGGTAGTGGTCGAGGCCGCATTGGTCTTTGGCGGCCTGGAAGCATTCCTCGACCGCCCAGCTGGCGCCGGCGACGGCGACGACCTGGTCCCGCGCGATCGTGGCGGGGTGAAAGCACAGGTAGTAAGCGATATCGGCGGGGTTGTCGAGGGATCGGCGGGCGAGCAGGGTTCTGCTGTATCCGGCGGGGACGTCACCGACGGTGGGGAGGGTGGCCCACGCCCAGTCGGTATGCGCGTTCGCCGCGTTCACCCGGTCCTGCCGAGACTCGGTGCCATGCGTGTGCGGGTGCCCGGGCAACGAGGGTGTCGACGCGGCGGCGGCCGTCGAGATCGGCCACGGTGTGCCGGACGGGCACCTCGAGAACATCGGACAAGCGGCGGGTCTCGCAGAATGCCCGGAACCGGCCGTCGCGGCCGTAGGCGGCATCCGCGGCCACCCACCCGGCGGCCACTCCAGCGTCCAGGGTGCGGGCGATCATCATCTCTGCGAGCCTGGGCTTCGTCAGAAGACCTGAGCGGCAACAACTTTCAGGAATGCCAGCTTCGGTGCAGCGATCAGGATCACCGATCCACGACTCGGGCAGATAGAGCTCCCTGTCGATCAAGGCCCGGCCCGAACGCCCGGCGTAGGCGAGGAACACCCCGATCTGGGAATTCTCCACACGACCGGCCGTTCCGGAGTCCTTTGCTCGGAGGTCGGCTCGGCGGAATTTTTCAAGTTGAATGAGACCAGTGGGTGTGCTATGCGGCTGTGGTATCGGTCTGCTGGGTGTCGTCGGCGGGTCGGTTGATCCAGACGGTGTCGGGTAGCGCGAGGATCTTCGGTGGCGTCGTAGTGCCGAACCGGTGGGGGTGCCGTGCGCGGGCGGCGTCGAGGACGCCGCGCCGGTCCTCGGCTTTGCCGGTGGCGAGCCCGTAGTGGACGTCGGCGGGTGTGTGCAAGCCGATGCCGGTGTGACGATGTTCGTGGTTGTACCACCCGGTGAAGGAGTCCATGAATTGTCTTGCCTCGGTGAGTGATCTGAAGCGTTCAGGGAATTCCGGCCCGTATTTCAGGGTTTTGAACAGCGCTTCGGAAAACGGGTTGTCATTGGACACTCGTGGTCGTGAATGCGAGCGGGTGACCTCGAGGTCGGCCAGTAACGTGGCCACGGTTTTGGAGGTCATCGAGGTGCCCCGGTCCGCGTGCACGACCTGCGGGATGCCGTGGACACCGAGGATCTCGAGCATCAATTCCGTTGCCAGGAGTCCAGATTCGTGGGTGTGCACGTGGACGCCGGCGATATAGCGAGAGTAGATGTCGATCATCACGCAGGCGTCGAAGTATTGGCCCTTGATCGGGCCGGCGAGCTTGGTGATGTCCCACGAATACACCTGCCGAGGTGCGGTCGCGACGAGCTCGGGACACACCTTCGCCGGGTGCCGCGCCACGCGCCGTCGTTCGCTGACCTGCCGGTTTTCGCGCAGCACCCGATACATCGTGGACACCGGACACAGGTAGGTGCCCTCGTCGAGCAGCTGGGCATATATCTGCAAGGGCGCCGAGTCGACGAACCGGGAACTGTTGAGAGTGTCCAGGATTCGGCGACGCTCACACGCAGTGAGCTTGTTCACCGGCTCCGGCGCCTGCCCCATCGGCACCGGGGGCGTGGGTGCGGTGGCGGCCTTGTCGCGGCGGATCGCGGTCGAACGCACCAGCCCGGTCAACGACGCCGCTGCCCGGGTGCCCACCTTGGCGTCGGTCAACTTCATGTACGCGGTGGTCAACGCTTCTTGCGCTTGTCGTCGGAATCCGCTCTCTCGGAAAGACTTTCCAAGAGAGCGTGCGCTTTCCTACGAAATCGAAGGTGACCACAGCTGGTGACCAGCGGCTTTGTCCGGGTGGTTCAGGCGGTGTCCGCACGTGGTTGCAGCGACACCGTGTAGCCGAGGGCTTCGAGCTGGGCGACCGCGCGGGCTTTCGCCGGTCCGGGCTTGCGGGCGGTGAAGTAGTTCGGGCCAGGATCGCGATAGAAATCGCCGTGGGTGAGCATGCTGTGAGCGGCGACGACCATGGCGCGTTCGACGGCGACGATGGCCTTCATCGGTCCGCGCCGGGTGCTGACGCGCCGATACTTGGCCGCGAAATAGGTGTTCTTGGACCGGGATACCGAGATCGCGGCGATGCCCAGCGCGGCCTTGAGATACCGGTTGCCGGGCCGGGTCTTGGTGGACTTGATCCGGCCGGCGGACTCGTTGGCTCCCGGGCACACCCCGGTCCACGACGCCAGATGCCCACCGGTGGCGAACACGCTCATGTCGCCGCCGGTCTCGGCCAGAAACACCTCCGCCACCGTGGTCGAGAACCCGGGGATGGACTCGAGCAGCGTCCGGGCCGCGGTCAACACCGGGCCCAGCGCCCCGGTGATCCGGGCGTCGAGATCGGTGATCGCCGCCGTCGCGGCATCGACGAGGTTCAGATACATCCGGATCAGATATCCGTGATGGGCGGTGAACCGGCCGGTCAGTGCCTCGGCCAAGGCCGGAACCTTCGACCGCATCCGGCCCCGCGCGAGACCGGCGATCGTGGCGGGATCGTCGCTTCCGGCGATCAGCGCGTCGAGCATCGCCCGGCCCGACACTCCCATGATGTCGGACACCACCGCCGACAGCTTGATCCCTGCATCCTCGAGGATCTTCTCGATCCGCTGCACCTGCCGGGCACGGTCGCGCAGCAGGACGGTGCGGGCACGGGTCAGATCACGCAACTGCCGGATCGGCGGTGGTGGCACCAGCGAGGCCCGCAGCAGTCCGTGCGCGCCGAGGTCGGCCAGCCAGGCCGAGTCACTGACGTCGGTCTTGCGGCCGGGCCGGTTGCGGGCTTCGCCCGGGTTGACCAGCATCACGTTCAGCCCGTCTTCGAGCAGATAGTAGAACGGCTTCCAGTAGTCGCCTGTCGACTCCATCACCACACAGGTCACCTGCTCGGCGATCAGATGCTCTCGCAGCGCGAGGATCTGGCTGCTCATCGAGCCCCAGGTCGTCACCGTCGTCTTCGTCGCCCACCGGCCCGCGCCCTGGACCCGCACGCACACCTTCGCGTCCTTCTTCGAGATGTCGATCCCCGCGCACCGCGCATGCACGACCTCCACCGTGACCACCTCCGGTTCGAACGAAATCCGTTGTCAGGGTGCGCATCACGGGGAGACGGAAAACTACAGGAATTTCCTACACGTGCTCGGGGCAACAATCCACGGATCCCGCGAAGGGCGAGAACCGCCCTGTCTCCACCACCACCTTTCCCAACGGGCTCACAGCACCGCAAAGCGACCGGGGTCGGCCGTGACACGCACCCCTACAGCATCCGCCACGCAACCACGCCGGAACGTAAGAACCGCAGACGATTTCAGCGTCCACGCAGGGCCGCGAAGCCGCCCTCGGTCCTTTCCCATAATATCGAGCGCGGTCTCGGTGGTCGCCAACCGCTTGTTCAGCCGCTCGTTCTCCCGGGTGAGCCGCGCGATCTCGGCTTGCTCAGCGGTGAGTTTGCCGATCTTCTCGCCCGGTTTCTTGCCCGCCAGCACCCCGGCGTCGCGTTGCTTGCGCCATTCGCTGATCAATGACGAGTACAGGCCCTCACGGCGCAGATACCCGCCGCCGCCGCCGTGCTCGACCGCGGCCTCATAGGCCTGAAGATGAGCGAGCTTGTCGGCCGCGCTGAACGCGCGGCGCCGCTTGGGCTCGTCGGCTCGTGGCCCCGGGAAATCCATCCGCCCATTGTGGCCCCCGGACGTGGAGGTCCTCATTCTGGTGGTCATGAAGAAGTCGATGCCTATCTCCGCCCGCGTCAGGCCGATTTGTTGTGAACCAATGGACTCAACTCAGCCTGACACGCAGGGGAACGACGCGGCCGGTCGGCCACTGTGACGTGATGCCATCGTGGTTGTGGCGGCGGAGTGGGATCGATCAATACGACGAATTTCTTTGGTAAACAACGATATTCGGTCCGCATGAAGTAGCTGTGAACCTGCGGCGGCGCGATGGCCCGCACAAGATCCAGCGGGAAGTGGCCGAAAAGCTGGGGGCACAGCCTCCTCTCGGATGCGGTCGCGTTCGTCATCTGCCGGGAAGCTGTTTCGTCAAGGCCCGCAGATCCCTTGCGCAGTCGGCCCGACACGTGAAGTAACCGAGTTACACTGGCCGCGTATTCCAAGCGAGGACGGGACTCGACGGCGGTCGTTCGGCCCGGAGAACAGGTGAGTCGAAAAGTGACCTCTTCCAACTCAGGTGATCTGAACTGGCTGCTCGACGATCTCGTCGCCCGGTTGGCGGGCGTGCGGTTCGCGGTGGTGCATTCCGCTGATGGACTGGTACTGGGCCGGTGTACGTCGCTGAGCCGGGAGGATGCCGAGCATTTCGCGGCGATGTCGTCCACGTTGTACGGGCTGGCGCGTAGTGCGGGCAACAGGTTCGACGGGGGCGGGGTCCGGCAGGCGGTGATCGAGTTGGACCGGGCGGTGCTGTTCGTGACCTCGGCGGGGAAGAACGCCTGTATCGCGCTGTCGGCCGCTGCGACCGCGAATGTCGGCATGGTGGCGTACGAGATGAATCTGACGGGGGCTCGGGTGGGGCCGCATCTGGGCACCGGAACGCGGGCCGGACACGCGGAGCCCCGCGTGTCATGACACGTTTCGGTCAGCCGTGGTTCGACGACGAGGCCGGCCCGCTGGTCCGCCCGTATACGGTCACCGGTGGCCGCACGCACCGGGCGGGACAGGAGCTGGACATGCTGACCGTGGTGGTGAGAGGGTCGCCGTCGACGCCGTTACGGCGGCCGGAGCCGGAATATCCGGCGATTCTGCGGCTGTGCCGAGTGCCGCAGTCGGTGGCCGAGGTATCGGCGGTGCTGCGGTTGCCGTTGACGGTGACCAAGATTCTCGTGGGTGATCTGATCGGTGATGGGCACCTGCGTTTCCGCGCGCCTGTCCGCGCCGAGGCGGACACTCGCGATCTGACGGTTCTGCGTGCCGTGTTGAACGGAATCCGAAGGTTGTAGCTCGGTCAGGCGTCGATGGTGTTCTTCGGCCCGGTGAACCACTTCTTGACCGACAGATGCCAGGCGGCCCACAGCAGGATCAGGGCGCCGAGTACGACGAGTGGGGTGTAGTTCACGAATTTCCAGGCGAAGTCCGGGGACCAGGGTGCGCCGGCTTCCGCGGTCGGGAACATGGCGATCACCGCGGTGACGAGGATTTCGATCACTGCCACCGGCGCCATCCACTTGTATTTCGAGCCCAGGGTCCACTTGCCGGCGGGGAACGAGTCGCCGGCTTTCCAGCGCAGGAAGATCGGGATCGCGAAGGACAGGTAGAGGCCGACCACGCCGATGGACACGACGGCGTAGAAGGCGACCGGAGTCGGCGAGCCGTTGACGTCCACCTTGACCAGCGCGGGCAGCGTCAGGACGACGCTGATCACCGCGGTGGTGAGGACCGTCGCCACCGGCACGTGTTTGGCGCTCAGTGTGGACAGGGTGCCGGCGGCGGGAATGGCCCGGTCCCGGCTGAACGCGTACATCATGCGCGAGGTCGAGGTCATGCAGGCGAAGACGCAGAAGAACTGGCCCGCAGTGGAAATGATCAACACCGCGCCGGTCCAGTGGGGGCTCAAGGCCTGCCCCAGCAGAGCCGGGATGGCGCCGTTGGCCTTGGTCAGCCCGCTCTCGTCCTGCACCGCGAACAGGAAGGCCAGCAGCAGGATCCAGCCGCCGATGCCCGAGTACAGGATGGACCGCCAGATGCCCTTGGCCGCCGCGTGGGAGGCCGACTTGGTCTCCTCGGACAGGTGTGCGGAGGCGTCGTAGCCGGTGATCGTGTACTGGGTCAGAATCACCGAGATCGGCAGCACGAACAGCAGGAAGCCGGCGCCGCTGGTGGAGCCGCCGAAGAATCCGGTGTTGTTCACGGTGTGGGTGAACACCGCGCCGAGGCTCGCGTGGTGGTCGGGCAGGGCGAACAGGATCACCACGACCGCCGCGGCGCCGATCACGTGCCACCACACCGAGATGTTGTTGAGGATGGCCAGCAGGTGCGAGGAGAAGATGTTCACGGTCGCGGCCAGTGCCAGGATCACGATGAATTCGATGAAGACGCGAGTCAGGCTGTAGCCGCTGGCCCAGCTCTGGCTGAAGGTGCCCACCACGGTGTCGAAGAACGACGCGCAGCCGTAGGCGACCGACGCGGTGACCGCGAGCAGGCCGATCATGTTCAGCCAGCCGGTGTAGTACCCGGCCCGCGGGCCGCCGAGTTTACTGGCCCACCAGTAGATTCCACCGGAGGTCGGAAACGCCGATACCAGCTCCGACATACAGAACCCGATCACCAGGATCAGCAGGGAGACCAACGGCCAGCCCCACGCGATAGCCGCGGGTCCGCCGTTGTTCCAGCCCAGCCCGAAGCTGGTGAAACACCCCGACAGGATCGAGATCATCGAGAACGAGATCGCGAAATTGGAGAATCCTGACCAGGACCGGGTCAATTCCTGCTTGTATCCGAGCGCGGCCAGCACCGCTTCGTCGGAGTCTTCCTCCGAAATTTTCGCTTCGGCCTCGAGACTCACCCTGGACTCCGCTCTCGCAATTCCAGCGGTCCGGGGAGTCCCCCGGTCCGCGTCGGATCGAGCATCGAGCCGGCGTGTTTCGGCGGGTGACCTCAGCGGTTAGGTTCGCGTAAGAGCGTGTTTCGGCTCGGAAAACCGCAGTGAGAAGACGCCCGGCCACGTACACCGCATCGCGTTGCCGAGGCCGGCTCGGGTGCCCGATCCCTACTCTGTGTTATCGTATAGCAGTACTCTGCAACACAGAGTACTTGGATGATCGGAGGCGACGGGGTGGACGACCTGACGGAGATGCTGAAGGGCACGCTCGAGGGCTGTGTGCTCCAGATCATCGGCAGTGAGGAGACCTACGGGTACGCCATCACGCGGCAGTTGAACGAGCTCGGGTTCGCCGGAGTCGTCGAGGGAACGGTCTACGCCATCCTGCTGCGGCTGGAGAAGAACGGGTTCGTCGAGGTGGCGAAGCGGCCGTCGGGGCTGGGGCCACCGCGGAAGTTCTACGCGCTCAACAACTCCGGACGTCAGGAGCTCGAGCGGTTCTGGGCGAGATGGGAGTACCTCTCCTCGCGGATCGATACGCTCAAGGAGGGCGGGAGATGAAATTCTGGGAGACGGTCACCGGTGGCGATCTGACCAGGGAATGGAAAGGGCTCGAGGTCCGGGCCGGGGCACTGCCTGCCGAGTATCGGGTGGCGTGGGAACAGGTGACGGCTCATCTGCTCCCCTACTCGGGTTTCACGGGCCGGGAGTTGATGCCGATCCTCGACGGCGCTCTGGGGCTGCTGGAAACGGCGGCGATGGACGGGCACAGCGTCCAGGAGGTGCTCGGTGACGACATCGCGGGGTTCTGTACGGCGCTGGCCGGTGGTGCGGGGGCCAGGGATTATCGCGATCGGTGGCGGGCGCAGTTGAACAGGAATGTGGCTCGGAAATTGAGCAGGCTCGGAGGCTGACATGGGTATCCACGACATCATCGAGGGCAAGAAGCAGTGGCGGGCGTTCATGGCTCGGGTCAAGGCGCTGCCGCCGGACTACCAGATCGTCTACAAGGAGATTCAGAAGTACTACTTCAAGGTCGGGCCGATCGACCTGCCCGACGGGCGGCTGTTGTCGGGGATCGTCGACTTCTTCGAAGAGGGTGTCGCAGAGGGCAAGACGGTGGTGGAGCTGCTCGGCACCGACGTCGCCGCATTCTGTGACGACCTGCTCGCGGGCTCGCGCACCTACGCGGACGTCTATCAGGCGTCCCTGAGGACAGGGACCGGTAGCGCCGACCGCTGACCTCTGCCGGTCGGGCGTACCCGTGCCACAGCCGGACGGTGTGGTCCGCGCTCGCGGTGGCCAGGAGAAAAGCGTTCGGGCTCAACGCCATCGAGAAGACGGGGCCGGTGTGGCCGAGCAGCGGATCGCCGTCGGGCCGTCCGGCCGGTGCGGTCCACCACCGGATCGTGCCACTGCTGTCGGCCGTGGCCGGCCGGTCACCGTTGTCGTCGAAATGTACGGCGGTCACCGAGACGGTATGAGGATGGCGGCCAGATAGACCGCCCCCATACCGCTCGGCACCGAGCACACGGCGAATCGTGTACCCGGCGAGGACAGTCCCCGGCTCCAGCGCCACTCGAACCCCCGTACCTCGGCGACACGGCCCGCATCACCGAATCCGGTGTGCACCAAAGGCAAATCCAGCGGGCCGGACCGGCGCGGCACAGCCCGAACGACCCCGAAGACCGTGCTACTCGGCGTCGGTGAAGGTGGCGCGCAGTGCCTTCTTGTCGATTTTGCCGACCGCGGTGACGGGCAGGGTCGCGGTGGTCCGGAGCAGGTCGGGGAATTTGTAGGGGGCCAGGCCGCGGGCGGTGAGGAAGCGTTTGAGGTCGGTGAGGGCGGGGGCGGGGCCGGCCACCACCAGTACGGCACAGACCTTTTCGCCGAGAGCGGGGTCGGGCAGGCCGATCGCGGCGGCGTGGCGCACTGCGGGGTGGGCGAGCAGGTGTTCTTCCAGTTCGTCGCAGGAGATGTTCTCGCCGCCGCGGTTGATGACGTCCTTGAGGCGGCCGGACACGATCAGGTGACCGGTGGGCGGGCGGCGGACGAGATCGCCGCTGCGGTAGTAGCCGTCGGGGGTGAAGGCGCGCGCATTGTGTTCCGGGGCACGGTAATAGCCGCGGATGGTGTAAGGGCCGCGGACGAGGAGTTCGCCTTCCTCGCCGGGGGGGACGTCACGGCCTTCGGGGTCGACGACGCGCAGTTCGTCCGCCGGTGACAGTGGGCGGCCCTGGGTGGTGCAGATCAGCTCGTCGGAGTCGTCCAGGCGGGTGTAGTTCAGCAGGCCTTCGGCCATGCCGAAGACCTGTTGCAGGCGTGCGCCGAGCGCGGGGTGTACCGCGCGGGCGTTGACATCG
The DNA here is from genome assembly GCF_020176955.2 of Nocardia sp. alder85J. Taxonomy (GTDB): domain Bacteria; phylum Actinomycetota; class Actinomycetes; order Mycobacteriales; family Mycobacteriaceae; genus Nocardia. The sequence goes on along the minus strand of NZ_JAIUCZ020000013.1, from coordinate 112,274 downwards.
GGCAGCCTGGCGCCGCCGACCTGGAGCAGCCGCAGGGACGACAGGTCGGCCTCCTCCCAATCCACCGCGGCGCACCACAATTGGGCCAGCGGCGGGACGACGGCGGTGACCGTCGCCCGGTGCCGGGCGATCGCGGCGAAAGCGGCTTCGGGGCTGGGGTCGGCGGTGAAGGCGACGGACGCGCCCACCGCGATCGCGCCCAGGATGCCGGGGCAGGCCAGGGGGAAGTTGTGCGCGGCGGGCAGGGTCACGAGATAGACGTCGCCGGAATCGAGTGCGCAGACGGCCGCGCTGTGGCGGGCGTTGTAGACGTAGTCGTCGTGGGTGCGCGCGATCAGTTTCGGCAGGCCGGTGGTGCCGCCGGAGACCAGCATCAGTGCGATGTCGCCGGATTCGGGGGTGGGCAGCGAATCGCCGTGCCCGGTCACCGTGTTCAGGTTCACGAACGGGCCGGGGTCACCCTGGACGAAGACCCGGCGCAGGGCGGGGAGTTGTCGCTGGAGCGTCGCCGCGAGTTCGCGGTAGTCGAAATCCGTGGTGCGATCGGCGATCACGTAGGCGACCGCGCCGGAAAGGCGGGCCAGATGCTCGATCTCGGCGCGGCGGTGCGCGGGCAGGGCCAGCACCGGGACGGCGCCGGCGCGCAGCAGGCCGAACAACACGAGGACGAATTCGGGGGTGTTCGGCAACTGCACCAGGACACGATCGCCGGGGGTGATGCCGTGTGCGCGGAAGCCGTGCGCCCGGGCGTCGGCCTCGGTGTCGAGCCGGGCGTAGTCGCGGACGCCGTCGGCAGTGTGCAGGGCGGGCCGGTCCGGCCACTGCCGCGCGGCGTCCCGGAGCAGGTCGCCGAGGGTGTCGCCGGTCCAGTATCCGGCGGCGCGATAGGCGGCGGCGAATGCGGCGGGGATCGGTACGAAGCCGTCGCGATGGGTGCCGGGGGCGGGGGAAACGGATGTCACGAGCTACCTCACGATCGACGAATGTGCTTGCTTCACAACGACTCCGGCGCGGCCGGCTCGCTCGCCACCAGATAGGGCGCGATGCTGCCGAGCTTTTCGCAGGTTTCCTCGAACTCGCGGTCCGGGGTGGAGGCGGCGACGATACCCGCGCCGGCGCGCAGCCAGGCGCCCTCGGCGGTCTGGTACACCGCGCGCAGCACCAGCGCGGCCTCGAGCTGCCCGGCCGGTGAAACCGTCACCACCGCACCGGAATACAGGCCGCGCGTGTCGTGGTCGAGCCGGAACACCGCGTCCACGCCGCCGCGTTTGGGGATTCCGGACGCGGTGACCGACGGGAACAACGACGCCAGTGCATCCCACGGGCCGCGGCCCGCGGCGAGCCGGCCGCGCACCGTGGAGGCCAGGTGTTGCACGCTGCCCCGTTCGCGCACGGCCATGAAATCCGAGACGGCGGTGCTGCCCGGCTCGGCCACCGCCGCCACCTCCGCGAAGGCCGCCTGGACCGAAATGGCATGCTCCGCGACCTCTTTCTGGTCGGTGAGCAGATCGGCGCGCGCGGCCCGATCGGCCGCCTCGCCGCGCCCGAATGCCCGGGTACCGGCCAGCGGCAGTGCGGTCACCATGGCCTCGGCATCCACCGACGCCACCAGCTCGGGACTGAACCCGGCGGCTTCCAGCCCGCCCAGCCGCAGCAGGAACGAGCGCGCGGGGGTGTTGTGCGCGCGACCCAGCCGATAGCTGGCCGGAATGTCGATCCCGAAGGGCAGCTCCACCTTTCGCGACAGGATCACCTTCTGATAGCGGCCGTCACGGATCTCGCCGATCGCCGTCGCCACCCGGTCCCGATACCCGGTCGGGTCCACGCTGACATCGACCGCACGCGATCGCGGCAGTTCGGCCCGCTGCGCCCGCTCGATCAGATCGTGGATCAGGTCCGCCTCCTCCGGTGTGGCCCCGGACACCTCGACCCCCGCCGCACCGAGCCACACCTCGAGCCGCGGCACCATCAACTGCGCCAGCACCGCACCCGGCGGCACATGCGCGACCGCCTCGAACGACCACGCGCAGAACTCGAATGCCAGCCACCCGTAGATGTTCCGCCCACCCGACGGAAGCTCCGCGAGAGCGCGATCGAGCACCCGCGCCGGACTGCCCGCCCATCCACCGGCCGTGTGCCGCCCACCCCAGCGCACCCGCAATTCGTCGCCGGTGAGCTCGATACCGCCGATCGGATCGGCCGCGAACACCCACTCCCCCGGCCGCTCGTAGACGACATAGTCGCCGAACGCCCCGGCAGCGGCCAGCGCCGAAACCGCCGCCGGCGCATCGAGAATCCGCACCGGCTCACCCAGCACTGCCATAGCCACCTCCGAGGTAACGCTAACCTAACTCCTGCGTTTTAGGTTAGCATTACCTTCTATGGGGGAAATTGCACACGGGACGAGCGACCGACACGAACAGCTGTTCACCCGGTGATACTTGCGCCCGGCCACCGGGTTCACCTCGAACGGCCGCAACCGTCGCCCACACAACCCGACGATGCAGCACGGATGACCAGCGCCACAATATGTTTCGGTATCGGCGACACGCCGGAGGCAGGTGCCGGATGTGCTAACGTCCGTTCCCGCTATGGGAATGAATTCGATCTTGAAGCGTTCGATGGTGTGCGGCGCGCTCGCGATGGCACCGCTGACAGTGGCCGCCTACGCCGTCGCCTCCAGCGAATTCGCTGATCAGATGCGTCGGCACGACCCGATCTGGAACCAGGTTCCGGACTCACACCTGGATCAGGCGGGCCAGGATGTCTGCCAATGGGCCCTGCACGACTACCTGAGCGGCGCCTCGGCGACACAGTCCCGCCGCCAGATCGAAACCACCATCTTGCACCTGTACGACGGCGCCTCCCCCACCCAGGCCGAGGACTTCATCGCGACAGCCGTCGACCACTTCTGCGGCCAGGGCCTGGACACACCGGGATTCCAGTACTCACCCCAACCCCCGCAGGTGCCACCGGCCCTGCAACTGCGCACCGGACGACCCCCCTCGGGCTCCGCGTTCTAGGCACCACAGAGCCGCCGGCACGAACGGCCCACCTGCGCCGACACGTCACGGGGTGGGTGCGGTGGGGCCGCGGGGGATGTAGCGGCCGTGGCCGCGGTGGTCTCCGACCACTCCCTTCGTGACGACCGGGGTGCCGCGGCTGAGGACGTATTCGATCGCGCCGGCGACCGTCCAGCCTTCGTAGAGGCTGTAGTCGACCTTGGACGGCGACGTGTCGATCGATAGGTGGGTTTCGCCGTCCGGGTCCAGAATCACGATGTCGGCGTCGGATCCCACCATCAGGCTGCCTTTGCGGGGGAACAGGCCGAAGAGTTTCGCGGGGTTCGCGGCGGTGATGGCGACCAGTTGTTCCACGGTGATGCGGCCTTGTCGCACGCCACGGTCGAACAGGAGCAGGAGGCGGTATTCGACGCCGCCGACGCCGTTGGGGATCTTCAGGAAGTTGTCGGCGCCGGCGTCCTTCTGACCGACCATGCAGAACGGGCAGTGGTCGGTGGAGACGACGTCCACGTCGCCGCGGCGGATGCCGTGCCACAGGCGGTCCTGGTGGTGCGGGTCGCGCAGTGGGGGTGTCATGACGTATCTGGCGATCTCGAAGGAGTCGCCGTCGTAGACGGAGCTGTCGAGAGTGAGGTAGTGGGGGCAGGTTTCGGCGTGGATCTGCAAGCCTTCGGCCTTCGCCGCCGCCACCTCGGCGAGGGCCTCCTCGCAGCTGATGTGCACGAAATAGGTGGGGGCTTCGACCAGTTCGGCCAGGACCGTGGCGCGATGCACGGCTTCGGCCTCCAGGATGGTGGGGCGGGTCTTGCCGTGCCATTGCGGGGAGGTGTGGCCGGCCCGCAGTGCTCGCTGGGTGAGAACGTCGATGGCGGAACCGTTTTCGGCGTGCACCATGGTGAGGCCGCCGGCCGCGGACATGCGTTCCATGGCACGCAGCAGGGTGGCGTCGTCGACCATCAGTTCGCCGGGGTAGGCCATGAACAGTTTGATGCTGCTGGCGCCGGCGGCCACGATCTCGTCGATGTCGCGGACCCGGTCGCCGCCGAGATCGCGGACCACGACGTGGAATCCGTAGTCGACGACCGCCCGGCCCTCGGCCTGGGCCAGCGATCGTTCCAAGGCCGCGGGCAGGGGCTCGGCGGGGCGCTGGAGGGCGAAGTTGACGATGGTCGTCGTGCCGCCGAGCGCGGCCGCTGCGGTACCCGAATGGGAGTCGTCGGCGGTGGTGGTCGACAGCGACGGGAAGTCCAGGTGGACATGGGGATCCACGCCGCCGGGCAGCAACAGGCAGCCGGTGGCGTCGATCACGGTGTCGGCGGGGATGTCGATGTCGCCGCCCACCGCGACGATCGTCCCGTCGCGGAGGTAGAGGTCCGCGGCGAAACGCTGGGTGGGGGTCACGACGGTGCCGCCGCGGATCACGGTCGTCGTCATCGTGAGGTCCTGGGTTCGGGGTCCGGACGGGTGCGGGTGGTGCCGAACAGATGGTTCAGCACTCGCGCGCGGTTCACGGCGATGTGTTCGTGGGACAGCTGCTGGGACAGTTCGACCGAGCCACTGATCAAGGCGTCCACCATGATCCGGTGTTCGGCCCACAGGGTCTCGGGTTCGTCGTTCTGCAGGTTGATCCAGTGCAGTCGGCCCTCGATCGGTTCCAGCATGCCGACGAGCACCTTGTTGCGGGCCATCTGCGGGACCAGATCGTGGAATTCGATGTTGCTGGCATAGAGGGTGTCGCGGTCGCCGGATCGCAACGCGCGCTCCGCTTTCCGGACCAGGGCCTCGAGTTTGCGGATGTCGCCCTTGGTGGCCCGTTCGGCGGCGCGGCGGAAGGCCATGGTCTCCAGGGCTTCTCGCACGTCGAACAGTTCCTCGACGTCGGTGCGCGACAGCCGCCGCACGATCACGCCGCGGGTGGCCAGCATCTCCACGAAACCCTCGGTGTCGAGCATGCGCAGCGCTTCGCGTACCGGCAGCCGGGAGACCTCGAAGTCCGCGGCCAGGTCCCGTTCCACCAGGCGGGTGCCCGGCGGATAGGTGCCGTCGCAGATCCGGTCACGGATGCGGTCGTGGATGAATTCCCGCAGCGGGCGGCCCGTGGGCACCTCGAGTGGTCGGCCTGTCACATTGTCCAGTATCGGGCCCGGCATATCGGCTCCCTCCTCCCGCGAAATGTCGGTGTCAGATTCCGCGGCCGCTGTTGCGGACCACGGTTTCCAGTGCGGCGACCAGTGCGTACAGACCCAGCGAGACCGCCAGCAGCGCCGCGATCGACGCGAACAGGTCGTTGAAATCGCTGGAGATGATGTCGTAGGACATGGCCTTGCCGAGCCCCCGTGCGGTGATGAGCCATTCGGCCAGTACCGCACCCAGGATCGCGCCCGGCATCGAGATCTTGGCGGCGGCGAACAGGGCCGCTGTCGCGAAGGGGACGCGGACCTTGGCCAGGATCGACCACCGCTGCCCGCCGCTACAGTGCACGATGTCCATCGCCGCCGACGGCGCCGCGCGCAGCCCGCCGACGATGGTGACCAGGGAGGGCACGAAGGTGACGATGCCCGCGATGACGGTGACACCCAGGACGCCGCGGCCGAACACCAGCCCGAGCAGCGGGCACATCGCGATCAGGGGGACCGAGCGCAGCACCACCACGAACGGCATCACGGCCGCCTCGGCGGGCGGGATCAGCACGATGGCGATCGCCGCCACGACAGCCAGGACGGTGCCGGCCGCCCAGCCCAGCCCGGCGTCGGCCAGGGTCTGACCGAGGTGGCCCAGCAGCAGGCCGCGGTGCGCGCTCGAACCGGGAGCGCTGAACAGGTAGTGCCAGGTGTCGCCGGGTGTCTTGACGAAGTAGCTGTCGAGTCCGCTGGTGGCGACCAGCAGTTGCCAGACCACCAGGCAGGCCGCCACCGCGGCGACGAGTTTCGCGGCGGCGAGCCCGGCCGTCACCGATCGGCCGCGGTGGCGCCGGGAGGTGGTCAGACCGGAATCCAGCGGGGCTTCGACATCGGCACCGGCGAGCCGGGCCAGCAGAGCGGTGACGGCGAAGGCCGCGCCGCAGATCGCGGCGCTCACGACCGCGATACCCCAGGTCCGTTCGACGGCCAGTTGCTGCTGCGCCTGGAGCATGATCACGCCCAGGCCGTCCTGCCCGCCCAGGTAGTCGCCGATCATGGTGCCCAGGATCGCCGCGGGCGCGGACACGCTCAGACCGCCGGCCAGCAGCGGGATACCCGCCCGCAGCCGGACCTTGACCAACTGGGCCCAGCGGCCGCCGCCGAACGCGGTGACCACCTGCAAGGTGGTGGGTGAGGCCGCGCGCAGTCCGGACACCGCCGCGGTCAGGGTGACGAAGAAGACCGACAGCGCCGACATGACCATCTTCGCCCCGGCCACGTCGTACAGCACGACCAGCAGCGGCCCGACCGCGATGGTCGGTACGCAGTAGGTCGCGACGCCCAGCGCCATCAGGCCCGATTCCGCGACCGGCAGCAGCAGGCAGACGGCGGCGAGGATCAGGGCGATCCCGTTCCCGAGCAGCCAGCCCTTCCACGAGATCGCCAGTGTCGAGGCCGCGTCGTGGACGTAGAAGCCGTCCGCGACGATCGTCGACCACACCGAGGTCGGCGACGGGACCACGAACCGGCCCGCGAACACGGTGACGGCGAGCAACTGCCACGCCAGCAGGACGGCGACCACGACCGCCACGTGGCCGATCAGTCTGCGGCCGCGATGGCTCATCTCCCGCAGCAGATTCGGTCGCGCGCTCGCGACCGGCAACGAACGCTCCACGGTGGTCATGCGGCGCTCGTATCCATCTCGGCGCCGCCACCGAACAGCACCCGGGCGAGGCGATCGCAGATCGCGTGGAAGTCGCTGGAGGACAACAGTTCCGTGGTGCGCGGACGTTCGAACGGGATCGGTATCTCCTCGAGGATGCGGCCCGGTCGCGGACTCATCACCACGACCGTGTCGGCGAGGAACGCGGCCTCCTGGATCGAATGGGTGACCAGCAGTGTGGTGGTGGCGCGCTGCATCCAGATCCGCTGCAATTCGATGTTGAGCCGCTGGCGCATCATCTCGTCGAGTGCGCCGAAGGGCTCGTCCAGCAACAGCAGGTGCGGTTTGAGCACCAGTGCGCGCGCGATCGCGACCCGTTGCCGCATACCGCCGGAGAGCTGGCTCGGCTTGGCCTTCTCGAAACCGCCGAGCCCGACCAGCTCGATCAGGTCCTGGATCGACTCGCCGTCGTGTCCGCGCCCGGCGAGTTCCAGCGGCAGCCCGATGTTGCGTTCCACGCTGCGCCACGGCAGCAACGCCGAATCCTGAAAGGCCACACCGGTTTTGTGCTCGCGCCGCAATTGTGCCGGGCTGACACCGTTGACCTGGATGGTTCCGGCGCTGGGGATTTCGAGGTCGCCGAGCAGGCGGAGCAGGGTCGACTTGCCGCAGCCCGAGGGGCCCAGCAGCGCGGTGAAGCTCCCCACGGGCATGCGCAGCGAGGTCGGTTGCAGCGCGAGCAGCGCCTTGCTCCCGTGGCCGTAGGTCTTGGACACGTTCTCGAGCATCAGGCCGCCGCGCGCGGGCGCGGCGACCGTCGACCGATCGGTGCTCACGCGGGCACGTTCCTGCCCTGATAGACCTGCTCGAGGACCTTGGTGCTGAACATGGCCGGGGTCGCCGTCACGCCGCCGAGCGCGAGCGATTTGATCGTCCCGGCGATCTTCTCGTCGGTCATCCAGAACAGGCCGTGGGCCTTGGTGTCGGCGTCGGCGACGAAGGTGTTCTGGATGCCGGCGTCGAGTTTCTGCTGGGCCGGATCGAGTCCCAGCGTCTTGCCGAAGGTGTCGACCGTCAGGGTGGCCGCGGCGTCGGGATCGGCGACCACGTCGGCCCAGCCCAGCGACTCGGCTTTCATGAGGCCGACCAGCGTCTTCATCTTCGCGGGATCCTCGAGATCGGCGCTCTTGGCCATGTAGAGGTCCTCGAGCAGCGGATAGTTGAAATCGCCGAGCAGCATGGTGACCGGATCGAGCCCCTTCAGTTTCAAGATGGTGGGCTCGTTCGCGGCGAACGCCACGATCCCGTCGATCTCCTTGGTGGCCACGGAGGTGACGTCGAAGCCGACGGTGACCACGGTGATCTTGGATTCGTCCAGGCTGTTGGCCTTGACGAAGGACTTCCAGATCGGTGCGTTGGTGTCGCTGACGCCGATCTTCTTGCCGTACATGTCGGTCGGCTTGGTGATGGGATTCCCGGCCAGCGACAGGATGCAGGTCGGGTTCTTCTGGAAGCAGGCGCCGATGATCGTCAGCTTGGCCCCGTTGTTGATCGCCGAGACGACCTCGGCGGTGTGACCGATGGCCACATTGGCCTTGCCGGACAGCACGATCGGCTCGGGAGCCAGGCTCGGGCCGCCGGGCAGCAGCGTGACCTCGAGGCCGGCCGCCTTGTAGTAGCCCTTCGTCGTCGCGAAGTAGCTGCCCGCGAACTGCACGTTCTGGAGGTAGCAGAACTGGACGGCGGCCTTGGTCAGGCCGCCCGCTGTCGTACCCGAACTGCTCGACGACGAGCAGGCCGCGAGGGCGCTGCCCACGCCGCCCGCCACGGCGATGGCCGAAAGGCCCTGTGCCCCACGAACCAGCAGACCCCGACGGGAGACGGGCCGATCGAAGATGTGCGGATTCACTTTGCCGATCATCGGATTTCCTTGTTGTCGCTTACCTTCGGAGCTCGGTGACGGACCGCTCTGCTCATCGTGACGCCTTCCGCGATACCCCGGAAATCCTCGAATATGGGATCCCGTAGACAGCCTGGGTTCGCCCGGATCCGCTGTCAACCGAAGGGGTTTTGGGATCCCATAACTTAACCTGGAAGTAGCACCGGGCACGGCTGCGATACGCCGACGAAACCTGTTGGTACCATTGTTTGCCGCGCGGTAGCCATCGGCGGCCACAGCACCCGGACCCGGGCCGCGTCAGTCTTTTCGATCATGGCGGAGCGGGACTCGGCATCGCCGATCCCGGCCGTGAACAGCAGCGGCGGCCGGCCGCGCTGAGCCGGACCACCGCGGGTGAGCCGGCGCCGGAATCGACCGAGTGGGATCAGCGGCTGGTGGTGAATCTCAGCACCGACGGACGGCGGTCGGCGACCGAGCCGGCACAGGATCTCGGGGTCAGCGTGAACACCGTGCGCCGCCGCCTGGACCGGCCGCTCGGCAGCGGCGCCATGGCGGTCCGGCTGGATCCGGCCCGCAGCGTCTCCGGGAACGAGATCGCCGCCACGTTCTGGCTGGATGTGCCGCCGCTGGACATGGACACCGTCGGCCGGGCGATCGCCGAATTATCCGAATGCCGCAGGGTGCCGGCGGTGACCGGGCCGCAGAATCCGGCCGTGACGGCCCGGCTGCGCAATGCCGGGGACGTCCTGGAATTCGAGCAGGAGATGTCTCGACGCGCCGCCGCCCGGGTGGTCGATCGCTCGGTGACGTTGCGCGTGGTCGAACATGCGGGCCGGCTGCTCGGCCCCGATGGCCGTGCGACCGGGGCGATTCCGCTGGAGGTGTGGGCCGGGCACGACTGATCGGGCAGCCCGCCGCGCGGGTCCGCCCCCGGTAGCGCTGTTGCGCCCGCCACGAGAGCAGGCTCAACAGCTGCGTTGTGCAAATACCGTGTGGCGCTTGCCCATTCGTCGCTCACACCGCATTGCACCGGCTACCGGCCGGATCAGGCGTTGGCCGTCTGGTAGGCCCGGATGATGTCGCTGTGCAGCCGGCCCCGCGACGGAATCGGGTGCCCGTTCTTCCGGGCCCACTCCCGGATCGCCGCCGTATCCGCCCGGCGGCCCGCCGGCTGCGGCACATCCTTGCTCTTCGGCGCCCGCCCCAGCTTGCGCGCGTGCGGCGCCCACTGCTCGAACAGACCGCGCAGCCGCTCGGCATTGGTCATACTGAGGTCGATCTCGTAGGTCACGCTGTCGATTCCGAACACCACTGTTTCCGCGGCCTGCGACTCACCGTCGAAATCATCGAGCAACTCGACAACAATCTTTTTCGCCATGTACTACCCCTTCGGTACGTATGACCCAGACAGGTAAATACATTAGCGCAGCATATCGGCCCGTGCCAAACCCCGGCTCACTCGCGCCATTCACATACGCACCGGCTGGTCGGAGAACCCGGTCCGGAGTGATCGAAACCCCGCACGGGATATCCGCGGAACAATTCCGATCGGAGTGACCGGACAGGCGCCGCCCCGTTTCGGTGCAATTGCAATCCGAGGCACACAGCAGCGCGTCGACCGGGCCGTTCACCCGGCTTCCGCCGGAAATCGGCGATGCGGCACACCGCCGCGGGAACGGTTCCGGATTTGGTCGCCACGACTGGGCCCACTCATTACCCGGGCGTACGGCACGCACGTGGCAGATAGCACCCGGCAGCGGTTCTCGCGAGCAAAGTATTCGATCCGTCCGCCGGGTGGCCGGCCGCGCAGAGAATGGTTCCGGAACGTCGGCACCATTTCGGTCCCACCACGGTTGGTACCTACGCGAACCGTTGGGCGGTACATAGAAGTACCACGTATCGGAGGTACGGATGAACGGGGTCGGGGAGCTGCCGGGCGGGCCCACGTCGCCCAGGGTCGCGCAGGGAGCGCAGGTGTTGCTGGCCGGCTGATCGAGTGCGCGGCCGCGGACCCGCGCCTCGGCGAGCGGGACGACGTGCTGGCGATGTTGTCGCAGGCCCGGTACGACGACGGGACCGCGATGAGCCGCGGCCACCTCGCCGACGAACTGCTCACGCTGCTCACCGCGGGGCACGAGACCACCGCCACCACCCTGGCCTGGACGGTGGAGCGGCTGCGGCGGCATCCGGAGGTGCGGCGGCGGCTGGTCGCTGAAGGCCGACCTGGTCGCTGAGTTCGTCTGCCGCCTGCTGCGGCACCTGGCCGATCACGGCCGGGACTACGCTGTGCCGCAACCGGATCCGGCGGTCGCGCCGACCCCGCTGCTGGATTTCCAGGCCGGATACGTGCTGCGGGCCGTCGACCGCTTCCCGAAGGCGGGTTCGTGGCGGCTGGGCATGAACTGTGCCCAGGACGTGGGTCACACTGCGGCACGGACGCATCGACGACGGCGCCCTGCGCTTCGGTTCGGCGACCGTCCCCGCATCCTGAACCATGCTCGACGTTCGCGGGCACGATGCGCCGGTCCGGGCACCGGCCACTACGCTGACGACCGTGAGCCCCGCCGAACCCGACACCCGCGCCGCACCGGACCCACCGGCGCCGGACACCGAGTCCGGATTCCGGCGCCGTCTGCTGGACGCGATGGCCGACACCGTCCGCGAGCGCGGCTACCGGGACACCACGGTGGCCGACGTGGTCCGCGGCGCGCGCACCTCGCGGCGCACCTTCTACGAGCACTTCAGCAGTAAGCAGGACTGTTTCGTCGCACTGCTGTCCGAACGCAACCGCGAGACCATCCAGGCCATCGCGGCCGCACCGGACCCGTCGGCCCCGTGGCGTACTCAGGTGCGGCAGGCGGTCGAGGCCTGGATCGAGTCGTCCCGCCAGGACCCCTCGGTGACCCTGTCCTGGATCCGCGACACCCCCGCCCTCGGTGACGCCGCCCGGCAACTGCATCGCGACACCGCCGAAGCGTTCATCGGTCTCATCCGGAGCCTCACCGGCACAGTCGGATTCGAGTCCGCCGGCATCGCGCCCCCGACCCGGCAACTGGCCACCGTGCTCTACGGCGGCTTCCGCGAACTCATCGCCTCCACCGTCGAATCCGGCGACGACATCACCACCATCACCGACGTAGCCGTCGCCGCCGCCATCGCCCTGGTCACCCCCGCCGACAGCTGATCGGCGGCTGTCCGCGCCGACCGCGAACCGACGGCCGCCCTCGGCACGGTCGACCGGCAGCCGACCGTCACCGGCCGGGGCACCGGTCACTCAGTGCGCGCCCGCGACCGGTTCCGGGTCGAGGTGGAAGCGGCGGCGAATGTCGGGGCGGCTCAACAGTTTCGGCGGGTAGCCGGGGCCGGGGCGGGGGGTGACCTCGGCCCAGGTCAGGGCTTGCCCGCAGTGGGAGCAGACCACCTCGGCGCCGGTGTCGTGGCCGCAGGTGTCGTGGCGGGTGGCGACCGGCGGACCGGCCTCCCCGGACAACCAGCGGTCGCCCCAGGCGGTGAGGGCCAGCAGCACCCCGTAGAAGTCCCGGCCGGGCTCGGTGAGCAGGTATTCGTGCCGGATCGGGGCCGTGTCGTAGACGTGTTTCTCCAGCAGACCGGCGTCGACGAGCCGCGCCAGCCGGTCGGCCAGGGTGGTGCGGGCGATGCCCAGTTCCTGCTGGAAGTCGTCGAAGCGGCGGATGCCGTAGAACGCCTCCCGCAGCACCAGCGGTGTCCAGGTGTCGCCGACCAGGTCCAGCGCCCGGGCCACCGAGCAGGGCCAGTTCCCGAAAGACGTGCGTTTCATGACGCAATTGTACGAGTCTATTCTTTGGACTCAGCAGGTAGAGCTAACCTGAGGGGGAACTGTCGACGAAGCTGGTGAAAGGAGTGCGCCATGGAATGGACCGGGGCACGGTATGCCGACACCCCGACCGTGGCGGCGGAGACCTATATCGAGGCGCCGCCGGAGCGGGTGTGGGAGCGGGTGAGCGATATCGGGCTCATGCCCACCCTCAGCGCCGAACTCCAGGAGGTGCGGTGGCTCGACGGGGCCGAGGCCCCGCGGGTGGGCGGCCGGTTCGTCGGGCGCAGCGCGCACGAGGCGCTCGGCAGCTGGGAGACGACCAGCACCATCGTCGACTACCGGGCGCCGCAATGTTTCGCCTGGGCCGTCGGCGATCCCGAACATCCCTCCAGCGTGTGGCGATTCACGCTGCGGCCCGAGGGCACCGGCACCGTGCTGGAACAGTGGATGCAGATGGGCCCGGCACGATCGGGCCTGAGCTTCGCCATCGACGCCATGCCCGAGAAGGAGGAGAAGATCGTGTTCGTCCGGCTGCGCGAATTCGAGCGCGGCATCGAGTCGAACCTCGCCGGGATCAAGCGGCTGCTGGAGCAGGGATCGTGATGCGGACGGCGACGACGGTCGAGGCGTCCGGCGACTGGCGCGAAACCGCCGAATTCGTGCTCGAGGCCGAGAAATTGAGCCTGGACATCTGCTGGGTGGCCGAGGCGTGGGGCGCCGACGCGCCCTCCCCGCTCGGCTGGCTGGCCGCCCGCACCGAACGAATCCTGCTGGGCTCCGGGGTGATCCAGCTCGGCACCCGCTCCCCTGTGACCATCGCCCAGACCGCGATGACCCTGTCGCGGTTGTCCGGCGGTCGTTTCCTGCTCGGCCTCGGCGCCTCCGGGCCGCAGGTGATGGAGGGCCTGCACGGCATCCCGTTCGCGCGCCCGCTGACCCGGATGCGGGAGACCGTCGAGATCGTCCGCGCGGCCGCCACCGGTGAGAAGATCGCCTACAGCGGAAAGCATTTCACCATCCCGCTGCCCGGCGGCGAGGGCCGTCCGATGCGGCTGAGCCTGGACCCGGTCGCGGTGCCGATCTACCTCGCCACCCTGTCGCCGCGCATGCTGGAACTCACCGGCGAGATCGCGGACGGCTGGCTGGGCACCAGTTTCGTCCCGGAGGGTGCGGCGGCCTATTTCGACCATCTCGACACCGGACTGGCCCGCGCCGGCCGCGACCGCGCCGACCTCGACATCTGCCAGGGCGCGGAGATCGACATCGTGCCCGAGGACCGGCTCGCCGAGGTCGTGCGCGGCCGCAAGAAGGAACTGGCCTTCTCCCTCGGCGGTATGGGCTCCGGCGCCACCAATTTCTACAACGCCGCCTACAGCCGCCAGGGCTGGGCCGGGGTCGCGGCCGCGGTCCGCGAACGCTGGCAGTCCGGCGACCGGTCCGGCGCGACCGAGTTGATCACCGACGACATGGTCCTGGCCACCACCCTGATCGGCACCGAGGCGATGGTCCGCGACCGGCTGCGCACCTGGCGCTCCACCGGCGTCGACACCGTCCGCCTCTACCCCGCCGGTGCGACACTCGCGGCCCGCCTGGACAACCTCGGCCGGGGCATCGACCTGATCCGGGCCCTGGGCGACTGACCGGCCCTCCCGGCGAACAATCCACACGATGCGTCGAACATGCACCAGCACAATATAATTCGGCGCGCCGCCGGTGCGGTGGCACCGAGCGGCAAGGCCGGGCCGATCGGGGCACGACAGCCGCCGATGCCGCTCGCGGCTTTCGGCCCGCCGGGGCGGGCTCGATTGACGGGTCGAGCCCACCGGCCTAACCTCTCGCGTGGTGAACAATGTTCACAACGGTGAGACGGAGGCGTGCATGGAAACGACCGATGTGGTGATCGCGGGGGCCGGGCCGACCGGGTTGACGCTGGGCTGTGAACTGCGGACGGCCGGGATCGGCGTGGTGTTGCTCGACGCGCTGCCGCAGCGGGCCGGGCAGTCGCGCGCGGGCGGGATCGGCGCGCGGACGATGGAGATCTTCGATCAGCGCGGCATCCTGGATCGTCTGCTGCCGCACGGCCGGATCTTCGAGGGCGCCGGTCATTTCGCGGGACTGCGCATGGATGTCGGTGGCCTCGCCACCCGCTACCCGTACGGGCTGGCCCTCACCCAGACCGTGCTGGAAAACCAGCTGGACACGTACGCCGCCGAATCGGGCGCGCCGGTGCGCTGGTCGGCGGCGATCACCGGATTCGAGCAGGACGCCGACGGTGTCGAGGTCCGCATCGACGGCGGCGAGTCGATCCGGGCCCGTTACCTGGTCGGCTGCGACGGCGGCCACAGTACCGTGCGGAAGCTGGCCGGAATCGGCTTCTCGGGCACCGACGCCACCATGGCCGGCATGATCTGCGACGCCGAACTCACCGACCCGCCCGCCGAATGGGTGCTGACGCGGCGGCGCGGCCCCGGCGACTTCTCGGTGATTCCGTTGCAGCCCGGCTGGTTCCGGTTGATGGTGCAGCGCCACGATCGCGTGATCGACCCGGCCGACCCACCCGATTTCGAGCGGTTCCGCGCCGACTTCCGCGAAGTCGCGGGCACCGACTACGGAATGCACAGCCCGCGCTGGGTTTCGCAGTTCGGCGATGCGGCCCGGCTCGCCGACCGCTACCGCGCCGGCCGGGTGCTGCTGGCCGGCGACGCCGCCCACACCCACTATCCGGCGGGCGGACAGGGGTTGAACACCGGCGTACAGGACGCCGCCAATCTCGGCTGGAAACTCGCGGCCGTGCTGCGCGACGGCGTCGGATCACTGCTGGACACCTACGATCGCGAGCGCCGCCCGGTGGCCGCCCGCGTCCTGCACAACACCCGCGCCCAGACCGCGCTGCTGCGGCCGGGCCCGCACGCCGAGGCGCTGCGCGACACCCTGGCCGGGCTGCTCGACCTCGGCGAGGTACGGAATCGACTGGGCCACATGCTCTCCGGGCTGGACATCCGCTACGACACCGGCGACGACCATCCGCTGTCCGGCCATCGCGTCCCGGATGCCGACCTCACCGTCTCCGGCGCCCCCACTCGGATACACCCGCTGCTGCGCTCCGGACACCCGATACTGCTGTCGCTCAACGGGACTCGGGTGCCGATCACCGGATGGCAGGACCGGGTGGACCAGGTCGACGCCCGGTGCGACGCCACCCACTGGACGGTGCCGGGCCTCGGTGAGATCACCACTCCGGCCGCCGTACTCGTCCGGCCCGACGGCCATGTCGCCTGGGCCACCGACGATCCCGCGGACACCCCGGAAACAGCATTGACGACCTGGGTCGGCCCGGTCGCCGCGGCCACCGGCCACCGGAACTCGGCTCTGCCCCGATAGCCTTGCCGGGCAACACATTCGGTGCGAGCACCCGCCGATCGAGGAATCATGCGGCGGGAGGATCCGCGCCTGGCAGGTGCGGACACCGAATCCCGGACGGATCATTCGAGGTGTCACCGACAGCACGAAGCCACCCTGCGGCGCCGGTGGCCGATCCGGGAACCTCTTGCTTCCGCTATATCTTAAGATATAACTTGGGACAGTGAGTCCGCGACGTCCCGCCGATCTCGGTGGCATCGGCCCGGGGGCCGGTCGATTCTTCGGCCCCGGCGAACTACGGCTGGCGCTACTGGCGCTGGTCGCCGAGGCGCCGGGGCACGGCTACGAGCTGATGTCCAGGCTGGAGCAGCGCTGCGGCGGGGCCTACCGGCCGAGTGCGGGGGCGGTCTACCCGACCCTGCAACAGCTCGAGGACGAGGGTCTGGTCCGGCTCGAGATCGACAGTGGGCGAAAGGTTTTCCACCCCACCCCGACCGGGCTGGCCGAGGTCGGCGAGCACGGCGAGGACATCGACCGGATCTGGGCCCGCGCCACCGAGCGTGGCGAATGGGGCATGTTCCGGGATCCGGACGCCGCCGAGATCATCGGGCCCGCGTTGCGGCTGTTCAAGACGGCCGTCTCGACCATCGTGCACGCCCACGGCGACCCCGCGGTCGTCGATCAGGTCCGCGATGTGCTCGCCGCGGCGACCCGCGAACTCCAGCAGGTGAAGGCCGACGTCAAACGACTGCATCACCAACACCATCAGCATCACCGCCGGCAACGCGGCCGGCGCGGCGAATGATCACCCCGAGCGAAGGTATTCCCATGGCGCATCCCGGTAATCCCGCGCAAACCCCCGAAGCCCCCGAGCAGCCGTCCTCCGGACGACGGTCGCGCACCCTCGGTGACCGGCTACTCGACCGGTTCCTCCACACCGCGCACGTGCTGGAGACCGAGCAGATCGCCGCCCGCACCACCCGCATCCGGCTGGGCGGGCCGCAGGTGCGGGAACTGACCTGGATTCCCGGCCAGCAGGTCCGGATCGCCACCGGCGACGGGGAGGGCGGCAGCGCGCTGTCCCGGATGGGTGACCTGCGCACCTATTCGGTGTGGCATCACGACCCGGATGCCGGTGAGCTGCACCTGTGCGTGCTGGACCACGGCGACGGTCCGGGCGCGCGCTGGGGCCGTACCGCACGGGTCGGCCAGGAGGTGCGCTTCCGCGGCCCCGAGGGTTCGTTCACCCTGCGCGACGATGCGCCCTACCACCTGTTCGCCGGTGAGGAGACCGCCGCGGTCGCCTTCGGCCCGATGCTGCGCACGGTGCCCTCGCACGTGCCCGTCCACGGCGCGATCGAGACCGCGACCGAGGCCGACCGACTGCCTCTGCACCGCGCCGCCACCCTGGCCCAGCCGCTGCGCGGGTCCGCCTCCGCCGCCTCCTCGGAGATCCTGCTCACCGCCGTGCGCGCACTCGACCTGCCGGACGAGCCGGGCGCGGCCTACCTGGCCGGTGAGGCACGCACCATCCAGCTGATCTCCAAACACCTTGTGCACGAGCGCAACTGGCCCCGGCGCGCGATCCGTACCAAGCCGTTCTGGACCCCCGGCCGCCGCGGCATGGACTGACGGCGGCCGGTTGCCCGCGGGCTGCCGGGTACCGGCAGACCCTCCCGGCAGGGGCGGATCGGTCGTAGCGTGGAGTCATGGACAACCGCTCGGAGGTCCGGGAGTTTCTCCGTTCTCGCCGGGCGAGGATCACCCCGGAGCAGGCCGATCTACCCCGGCACGGCACCAATCGCCGGGTCCCCGGGCTGCGCCGCGAGGAGGTGGCACTGCTGGCCGGAGTCAGCATCGATTACTACGTGAAGCTGGAACGCGGCAACCTCAGCGGCGTCTCCGACGAGGTGCTGGCCGCGATCGCCGGGGCATTGCAGCTCGACGAGGCCGAGTACGCACATTTGTTCGATCTCGCCCGCGCGGCCAACAGCAGACCGGTGCCGCGCCGGCGCACCGCGGCCACCCAGATCCGGCCCAGCCTGCAACGGTTCCTGGACGCCGTCGGCGCCCCGGCATGGATCCGCAACGAGCGGATGGATTTCGTCGCCGCCAACGAGAGGGGCCGGGCCCTGTATTCGGACATTCTGGCCAGCCCGATCCGGCCGGCCAATACCGCGCGCTTCGTCTTCCTCGATCCGGCCGCGCGGGCGTACTACCCCGAGTGGGAGGACGTCGCGGCCGATATCGTCGCGGTGCTGCGCAGCTATGCCGGTCGCAGCCCGCACAATCGCGCCCTGATGGATCTGATCGGCGAATTGGCCACGCGCAGTGAGGAATTCCGCACCCGGTGGGCCGCGCACAACGTCCGCTTCCACCGCACCGGCCGCAAGCGGTTGCACCACCGCATCGTCGGTGAGCTCGAACTCACCTACGAGGCCCTGGAACTGCCCGCCGATCCGGGCCTGACCCTGTTCGCCTACACCGCCGAACCCGGCACACCCAGCGACGAACGACTGCGACTGCTCGCGGAATGGGCCACCACCATGACCGCCATCGACGATGTCGGCCGGGCGCCGCGGGCCGACAGCCTCCCGTCCTGACCGCCGTGCCGGAACGAGTCTCCGCCTCCACCGGGCACGACCACCGTCCAGAGCATCATTCCGAACGCTCACCTCGGATGCGGTAACCTGTGCAGCGACGAGAATCGTTGCCTCGTCACCCCACGGCCAGCGGGGAGGAAGAGCGTCGCTCTGTCGGGCGTTGACGCGATCCGGCGCCGAATTCGGCTCCGCGGTGTGTACCGAGCGAGACCAGAGTGCAGATCAGCAGCGCTATTACGGATTTGATTCGTGAGCGGATAGGACCGCGGGTCCTTCGGGCGAAACTGGCCGCCGAGGACGATGCGCGGCTCATGCGCGAGGTCGGTGACACCAGCCGGAACGCGGCACAGGCAGCCGAGCGAGCCGATCTGGTGAGTGCGAGCCGAATCGGCGCAGTCGACGCCGATTCCACGGCGGGAAGCACACTGGTGCCGCGACCCGTCGAACCCGTCGAGGACCCGGCGACGCTGATCGAACGGCGGTCGGCCGAACTCGGGTTGCGCACACCGTCCCAGCGCGCACTCGAGTCCAGTTTGTTCATCGACGAGCCCCTCCATCGAACGGCCCTCGTCTCGGGTCATCCGACACCGGAGTTGATGTTCGGTGAGAGCGATTGGGCGGGCTATCTCGATGCACGTGCCTTCACTCGCAGTTACGGCGATCAGGAATTGTCCGTGCGGTTCATGACCGAAATCAATCAGCGGGCCGGACAGTTCGGGCCGCAGGACAGCGGGGTTTTCGCCGAGGGCACGCGATGGGCCGTCCTCGGCAGGCCGCTCACCGCGGAAGAAGCGCACACCGTGGAGGCCAATCCCCATCTGTTGCACATCGAACCGGGCACCCCACCGCTGGGGAACATGAGCGCCGTCTCCTACGAGCGCAAAGACGCTGCCGCGATACGGAACGAGCTACAGTCCCTGTCCGATTGGTACAACAACGCACGCGGTGCGCCCGGGACCGACCCCTACCGACTCGCCGCCGAGCTTCAACAGCGTTTCGTGTCCATTCACCCGTTCACCGATTACAACGGCCGGTCCTCACGGCTCCTGATGAACTGGGCGTTGGAACGCGAAGGCTTGTCACCGAGCGTCCTGCCGAACTTCGACAGGGATATTCTGGCCACCTCCGATGAATGGGCCGAAACGGTGCGCGCGGGCAGTCGAACGTTCGCCGAGCGCGCGGATCGTCTCGATCGACTCGGAGCTTCCGCCGATCCCGTCGAGATCTTCGGGCTGCAACGCCTGCGAGCGCTCTACAACGGCCACTCCGGTTACATCGCACCGCTTCGGGCCGGCGACGACCACGACATCTACAGCGTGCAGAAATTCCTCGACGTCCTCGAGGCCGGGGACAAATCCTGACAGTCACCACCGGGTGGGCCGCAGCGGCCGACCGCCGCTGCGGACCGGCGCCTGCACCTGCTGCCGTGAATCGGCGGCTACGATGACCGACGCGCGTCCGTTCGGACCGATCCGTTCGACAGGCCGCACACGCCACCCGCAGGGCCGGAACCCGGAACGGAGACGAGCGAGCCATGACGGACGACACCACGCCCGAGGGCGACCGGCCCCGCATCGGCCGCCGGACGGCGCTGAGCACCGGGGTAGCGGCCCTCGGCGGCGCCGCGCTGGGCGCGGGACTCGTTGCGGCGGAGACCGATTCGACTCGCGCCGCACCCGGTGGCGAGGGCGGTCTCGACGAGGGACTCGACAGCGCGGAGCACGTGTTCCGGCTCGCCGCGTCGGCGCCGGAGAGTTTCGCCGGTGGCGAGCTGCGGGGCGCGCACGAGGGCAATTTCCCGGTGCTCACCGGCCAGCGCGGCTCGGTCTATCTGGTCCGGCTGGAGCCCGGCGGCGTCCGGGAGCCGCACTGGCATCCGTCCGCCTGGGAGTTGAACTACGTGGTGTCCGGGTCGGCGAAGTGGACGGTGCTCGGCACCCATCCGGGCAGCGGCTACCGCACCGACGTGTTCGAGGCGCATCAGGGCGATCTGGTGTTCGCGCCCCAGGGGTTCTTCCACTACTTCGAGAACGCCGCCGACATCCCGCTGGAGGTGCTGATCGTGTTCAACACCGCCGCCCGGGAGGCCGAGGACGACATCGGGATCGTCGCCGCGTTCAACGCGATGCCCCGGGAGGTGCTGGCCGCGGCCTTCGGCGTGCCGGTGTCGGCCTTCGATCGGATTCCGCAGGACGTGCGGCCCGTCGTGGTGACCCGGCGCAGCTGAGCTACTGCTTGTAGGTGGCGAGGAACCGGCCGATCCGCTCGATCAGGGCCTCCAGCTCGTCGGCGTGCGGCAGGGTGATGATGCGGAAGTGGTCGGGGCGCGGCCAGTTGAACCCGGTGCCCTGCACGATGTGCAGCTTCTCCTGCAACAGCAGATCCAGCACGAACCGCTCGTCGTCGTGGATCTGATACATCGACAGATCGATGCGAGGGAAGGCGTAGAGCGCACCCGCCGGCTTCACACAGGACACGCCCGGGATCGCGTTGAGCGCCTCCCAGGCCCGGTCGCGCTGCTCGCGCAGCCGGCCGCCGGGCAGGGTCAGGTCGTAGATGCTCTGATACCCGCCCAGTGCCGCCTGAATCGCCTGCTGCGCAGGAACATTCGCACACAACCGGAGCCCGGCGAGCATCGCCAGGCCCTCCAGGTAGTTCTCCGCGTGCTGGGTCGGGCCCGAGACGGCCAGCCAGCCGGAGCGGAAGCCGGCGCAGCGGTACGCCTTCGAGAGCCCGGAGAAGGTGAGGCACAACAGATCCGGTGCGAGCGCGGCGACGGCGGTGTGGGCGGAGCCGTCGTAACGGATCTTGTCGTAGATCTCGTCGGCGAACACCACCAGATTGTTCCGGCGCGCGATCTCCAGGATCTGCCGCAGCACCTCCGGCGGATAGACGGCGCCGGTGGGATTGTTCGGGTTGATGATCACGATGGCGCGGGTGCGGTCGGTGATCTTCGCCTCGATGTCGGCGAGGTCCGGGTACCAGTCGGACTGCTCGTCGCACAGGTAGTGCACCGGCCGGCCGCCGTTGAGCGTCGTCGCGGCGGTCCACAGCGGGAAGTCCGGGGCCGGGACCAGCACCTCGTCACCGTTCTCCAGCAGCGCGGTCATGGCCATCATGATCAGCTCGGAGACCCCGTTGCCGAGGAACACCTCCTCGACCTCGAGCCCCTCCACCCCGAGGGTCTGGTAGTACTGCACCACCGCGCGCCGCGCGGGCAGCAGGCCCTTCGAGGAGGAGTAGCCGCTGGACCCGGGCAACGAGCGCACGATGTCCTGGAGGATCTCCGCGGGCGCCTCGAAGCCGAACAGCAACGGGTTGCCGGTGTTGAGCTTCATGACGTGGTGCCCCTCGGCCTCCAGTCGTGCCGCCTGTTCGGCCACCGGGCCGCGAATCTCGTAGGAAACGCCCGTCAGCTTGCTCGACTGTTTGACCTGCATGAACATCCTCTTTCCGGTGCGGTTGACGACACTCTACTTGGTTTTTCCAAGTTTGTGCTTGGAATTTCCAAGCAGTGGCCTACAGTAGGCATGTGCCACGCCGAAGCTACGACCACTACTGCGCCGCCAGCCGGGCCCTCGACGTCGTCGGCGACCGATGGGCGCTGCTGGTGGTCCGCGAACTGTGCGCGGGCCCGCGCCGCTACAGCGACCTGCTCGCCGATCTGCCCGGCATCAGCACCGATGTGCTCGCCGCCCGGCTGAAGGACCTGGAACACGACGGCATCCTGACCCGGCACCGGGTGGGACCGCGCGCGACGACCGCCGTCTACGAACTCACCCCCACCGGCGCCGCGCTGCGCCCGGTCCTCGACGCCCTGTCGACCTGGGGCACCACGCTACTCGGCGAGCGCCGGCCCACCGACGCGATGCGCCCGCAGTGGTTCGCCCTCCCGCTCGGGCGGGCCGTCGCCGACCGGATCGGCACGGGCACGGTCACCGTGCACCTCGGCGACACCACCTTCCACATCGTGGTCGGCGAGCACGGGATCACCCACCACGACGGCCCCGCCGCCGAGCCGGATGCCGAACTCCGCCTCGACTGGACCGCCGCGACCGCCGTGGCCACCGGCGCGAAATCGCTGGCCGACGCGGCCGAATGGATCCCGCAGCCGACCTGACCGGCGACGGCCTCGGCCTGCTGCGTGAACGACTGTCCTGAAACAACTTCCGCCCGGAAGGTGGCCCGATCCGGCCCACCGTGGCAACAAGTATGTGCCGCTATACCTCTCGCGGCTGCTCGGCGGCGAGGTGGTGGGGGTAGCCGATGCGCAGCAGTGCTGCGGCTCCGGCGGAGGCGAGGACTGTCAGTGCCGCGAGCAGGAGGGCCTGGTGGTATCCGTGCCGCAGCAAAGGGGTGACGACCAGTGGGCCGAGGAGCTGGCCGACGGAATAGCCCGTGGTCAGCAGGGCCACCGAGCGGGGGAAGTTCAGATGGGCGCCGACGGCCAGGGCGAGGGTGGCGACGCCGAGGAAGGTGGCGCCGAACAGGATTGCGGCGAGCGCCGCGGTGGCGATGCCGCCGATCATGGCGGGCAGGGCGATTCCCACGGCCTGTAACACCAGTGCTGTCAGCAGCAGGGTAGGGCGGGACCAGCGGTGTTGCAGCCATGCCCACACGGCCGCCGACGGGGCGGCCGATATTCCGACGAGTACCCAGGCCACGGTGCCGAGTGCGCCGTGCGCACCCTGGTCGATCGCCGCCACCAGGAAGGTGCCCGCGATGATGTACCCGATGCCCTCGAGGGTGTAGCTGGTGAACAGGGCGGCGAACCATCGGTGCGAGGGCGCGGTCGGGGTGGAGTCGGTGGCCGCGGTAGCGCGGTCGAGGCGCAGGGACCAGCCCGCCACGGCGAACAGTGCGGTCAGGACAGCCGCCGCCCACCAGGCCGACCGCCAGTCGCCGATCTGCCGGATCAGCAGCACCAGTAGCCCCGACCCCGTGATCCCCACGCCGACGCCGCCGATTCCCCAGCCGGCCAGATGAGCACGACGGTCGCGCAACTGGTCCAGCAACACTCCAGCGGCGATCACGAAGACGACCGCGCTCGCCACTCCGGCGAGCAGGCGCAGCGTCCACCACGCCGCGATGCTGCGCGTGGCGGGCATCGCCGCGACGGTGAGAATCAGCAGCACCAGCGAGCCCCGGAACACCGTGCGCGATCGCATCGGGCCGGGCGCCACCACCGCGGCCAGCGCGCCGAGCAGGTAACCGAGGTAGTTGGCGGTGGCCAGGCTCGCGCCGGCGGCCGGGGCCAATCCGGCCTGCGCCGTCATCAACGGCAGGATGGGGGTGTAGACGAAGCGGCCGACCCCCATCGCGGCGGCGAGGGCCGCGCCACCACGGACCACGGTCCCCCACGCGTTCGCGCGCTCGTCGAGGGTGACGCTCCCGGCGATCAGAGTCATGCCTCATGGTGTGGTCGCCGCCCGCGCGAGCGCCACGACCGGCATACTCCCGTCTGATAGGCACAACCTCCCACCGCACGTAGCATCGGGTGTATGGAGCTGCGTCAGCTCGGATATTTCGTCGCCGTCGCCGAGGAACTGAACTTCGGCCGGGCCGCGAAGCGGTTGCTGATCGCCGGGCCGTCGCTGTCCCAGCAGATCAAAGCCTTGGAGCGGGACCTCGGGGTGCAACTGTTCGTGCGGGACCGGCGCAGCGTGGCCCTCACCCCGGCCGGTGCGGCGTTGCTGCCGCAGGTCCGGGGGCTGCTGGAGCGCGCCGACGAGTTGCGCCGCCGCGCAGCGCAATTCGCGGGTTCGGAATCGGTGCGCCTCGGCTATGTCAACTGGCTGCCCGCGGATCTGAGCGAGCGGGTGGCCGGGGTGGCCCGGCTACATCTGGACACCTGGGTCGGGCCCTCGCACACCCAGGTCGCGCGGGTCGGCGAGGGCAGCCTGGACCTCGCCGTGTGCGGGGTCCGCACCGACGACCTCCGGCGATACGATTTGCGGGCCCGGCCGCTCGGCGCCGACCGGCTCTATGCGGTGTCAACCGCCCGAGACGGCACGCCGATCCGGGCCCGGGATGTTGTCGTCCTGGTGGACGACGACGATACGGCCTGGTTGTCCTGGAATCGGTTCGCACAGGAGTTCGCCGCCGACACCGGCGCGACGGTCCTCCGCATCGGTGACGGCGGGATCACCGGCCCGGCCTTCTTCGACCACGCACGTGTGCTGGGCCGTCCGGTGCTGAACAGTCCGAAGGGTCAGAATGCCTCGCTGCCAACGGATCTCGTCCGGCATCCGGTTGTCGACCCCGTGGCGGTGTGGACGTGGTCGCTGGTGACCCGGGCCGACGGCGACCGGCCCGCCGTGACCGCCGCCGCCGACGCGATCTGCCGGGGCGTGGGCGATCTCGGACTCACCTCGCCCGGCACGTGGCTGCCGGCCGACGACCCGCACCGGACCGGGCCATAACCGTGCAGCCTATGTATTGCGCTCCAGGACAACCTGTTACGTCCGTGCGGCATCGACCGCGCGCCGAGCGGTGAGCTGCCGGTGCCGATCGCCGGCCGGACAACCGATCCCACCGACCCGGTATGCGGTACACGCCGTGCGCGCGCACGGTGACGACGACGATCATCGCCGACACGGACGACCCACTCACCGGCGGTGACATGCACACGGCGAGATGCCGGTCGTGTCCGACCGGCATCTTCCGGGCTGCCACACACCAGCACATGTACTCCTGTTGCACGGCAATCGATTCCGGCAGTCGAGCTGGCTCAGCCCAGCTGGTCGGCGACGTGCAGTTCGGGGTAGCGGACGCCGGTCAGCTCCTCGGAGACCTCCCACAGCCGGTCCTGGCGTTGCCGGTCGCGGGCGGGGGCGGCGGGCTCGACGACTGCCGGGTAGCCGCGAACTTCGAAAAGACCGGAGGGACCATAGAATTCACCACCGGCGGCGTCGGGATCGGCGGCGGCGCGCAGGGTGGGCAGGGCGCCCATGGCCGGGGTCCGGCCCAGGGCGCGGGTCAGGGCGCGGTTGAGGACGCGCACGGGGACAGGCGAATACCGCGCCACGTCGGTGTCCGCACCGCCGGGATGCGCGGCCAGGGCGCGTGCCGGAGAGCCGGAGAGCCGGCGGTCGAGAGCATAGGTGAACAGCAGATTGGCGAGTTTGGACTTGCCGTAGGTGTTTCCACCGGCGGCGGCCGGATCGGCCGGATCGATGCGGCCCATGCGGTGTCCGAGGCTGCTGACCGTGACCACCCGGCCCGCGGGCGCCGCGATCACGCGATCCAGCAGCAGGCCGGTGAACGCGAAGTGGCCGAGATGGTTGATGCCGAACTGGTTCTCGAAACCGTCCCCGGTGACACCGCGCAGGCCGGTGACGCCGGCATTGTTGATGAGCAGATCGATGTGGTCGTAGCGATCGCGCAATGCGGCGGCGGCCGTGCGCACCGAACCCAGCATGGCCAGGTCCAGCAATTCGGTGTCCACCCGTGCGTCCGGCACGGATGCCGTGATGCGGTCGGCCGCGGCGCGGGCCCGATCCGCGTTCCGGCAGGCCAGCACGACTGTGGCGCCGTGTTCGGCCAACGCCCGCGCCGTCTCGAATCCGATTCCGGTGTTGGCGCCGGTGACAACGGCGACGCAGCCGTGCAGGTCGGGAATTTGGGCCTCGGTCCAGGTGCTCATTGCGCCCTCCTAACATGAACCCCCAGTTCACTTTTAAAGTGAACCAGCAGTTCATGTTCTGGGCAAGTAAGGTGTGCGGATGACCGACAGGCGCCGTCGCGCAGACGCGCAGCGCAATCGAACAGCGATCGCCGAGGCGGCGCGTGATCTGGTGATGACGGTCGGCCCCGAGGTCGGGATGGACGAGATCGCGGCCGAGGCCGGCGTCGCGGTCGGCACGCTCTACCGTCACTTCCCTTCGAAAGCGGTTCTCCTGGAAGCGATCGTGGACGACCTCTCGGCCTCGATCGACGAATCCCTCACCGCCGCAGCGGATCGCGTCGACGACGGGGCGAGCCGGGCCGAGGACGAGATCACCGCGCTGCTGGCGCTGGAAGTACGTCAAGAGCGCTTGCTGCGTTTCACCGTGGCCGACACCGCCGCCGAGGCGCTGCGCCGGGTTCAGGAGCGCGGCCGCAACGTGGTCGAACGGCTGGTCGCCGCCGCCCACCGCAGCGGCGCCCTGTACGCCGATGTCACCGTGGACGACGTGATCCTGTTGCTGGCCACCGCACCCGGCGATGCCGTGCCGGAATCCGAGCAGTTGCGCTGGCTGGACCTCGCCCGCCGGGCCCTGGGCCCGCTCCCCCGCGACGTCTCGGAATCTGTCTCATAAATACTCGGCTTATCGAGACTCGGTGAGATGCCGATAGAGCGTCGCCCGGGAGACCCCGAGCCGGGCCGCGATCTCGTCGATCGAGGCCGTACCCTCGTCGCGCATCCGGCGCGCCGCTTCGATCATCTCGGCGGTCATCACGCCGGGCCGCCCACGCCGTGCCGGGCGTGGCGGCGGCGGGGCCGCTAGCGGCCCCGATTCAACCGGCGGCGGAACCGATTCGGACCGGCCCAGCAGCCGGGCGGCGCCGTCCAGAATCGCCGCCCGCAACGGCTCGGCGGGCTGATCGGCGAAGATGACCACCGGATCGCTGAGCACCGCGTACACCTGCGCAGCCCGGACCCGCGCGGTGAAATCGGCCGCCGGCCCGGCGATCGCCTCCTGCACCGCCAGCGCGAAATCCCGCAGGCGCACGAAGGTCCGCTCGTCGGCGGCCAGGGATTGGTCCTGCATATGGATCCGCAGCAGGGTGCGGTGCCGCAGCCATACGTCCAGCAGGCCGGTGACCACCGCCCAGGCCCGTTCCCGCGGGTCGCCGACGGCCCGGGCGGCCGCCACCACCGTCTCACTGTCGGCCAGCAGCGGCTCGACCAGTGCCGTGACGATCTCGTTCTTGCTCGGGAAGTGGTACAGCACAGCCGTTTTCGTCAGGCCGACGTGGTCCGCGATCTCCCGGACGGTGACGGCGTGCCAGCCGCGCTCGGCGAACAGCTCGAGCGAGATCGCCAGGATGCGCGCGCGGGAATCGTCGGTCACGGTGACCGATAGTACGCCTTGACTGACCACGGGTCAGCATCCTAGGGTGAGTTGACTGACCGATGGTCAATATTTTTGAGACAGGACTCGATTATGAGAAATCCGCGGATACTCGTCTCCGGCGCCGGCATCGCGGGCGAGACCCTCGCATACTGGCTGGCGCGGTACGGTTTCCGGCCCACGATCGTCGAGCGCGCCGCCGCGCCGCGGCCCGGCGGGCAGGGCGTCGATGTGCGGGAGCAGGCCATCGAGGTGGTCGAGCGCATGGGACTGCTGCCGCGGGTGCGCGCGGCCGCCACCGATGTGCTCGGCATGCGTTTCGTCGGCGCCGACGGCCGCCGCCGCGCCGAGGTGAACATCCAGCGGATCCAGGAACGGATCGGCAGCGGCGAGGTCGAGATCATGCGCGGCGACCTGGTCCGGCTGCTGCACGAGAACAACAGCGGCACCGTGGAATACCTGTTCGGCGAGTCGATCCGGACGTTGGCACAGGACGAGGACGGGGTCACCGTCGGCTTCGACCGCGCGGGGCAGCGGCGCTTCGATCTGGTGGTGGGTGCCGACGGGCTGCATTCGGCGGTGCGGCGCTGTGCTTTCGGCCCCGAGCAGCGGTTCGTGCGCCACCTGGATCACTATTTCGCCTTCGCCACGGCCGATTCCGGCCTCGGACCGGATCGCTGGATCACCGTCTACAACACTCCGGGGGCGATGGCCGGTGTCTACCGCTCCGGCAACCATCCGGAGGCGAAGGCGTATCTCGCATTCCGCAGTCCCCGAATGGATTTCGATCCGCGCGACCTCGACGCCGCGCGCCGCGCGCTGACCGCGCGGTTCGGCGGCAGCCGGGCCTGGCACGTGGCCCGCCTGCTGGCAGGCGCACTCGCCGACGACGATCTGTACTTCGACGCGCTCGCCCAGGTACACATGCCCGCCTGGTCGGACGGCCGCGTGGCGCTGACCGGCGACGCGGCCCATTGCGCCTCACCGGTTTCCGGCGGCGGCGCCGAACTCGCGCTGACCGGCGCGTACCGGCTGGCAGACGCACTCGCCGCCGCCGACGGCGATCACCGGCAGGCCTTCGCGCACTACGAGCGCGAGCATCGGCCGGCCGTCGCCCGCAGGCAACAGGTCGGACCGAATGTGCGCCTGCTGATGCCGCGGACACGGCTCGGTATCACACTGCGCAACATCGTCACCCGGCTGCCGGTGCTGGAATCGCTGGCCGGGATGGAGCGCATCATGGCTCCCCGCGACACCGCACCGCTGGCTACGGCACGTACAGGTACCACTCCGTGAAGTTGCCCTGCATCGGCCAGCTGGCGGCCATGATCTTGGCGATGCCCATGCCCACCCACAGGTCCGTGGTGACGGTCTGGCCGGGCTTCGCGTCGGCGCGCACATAGACGTCCGCCGAGCGCAGGCCCTGGGAACCGAGCCAGCCGATCGACACGTGATTTCCGCAGGGGCCGTGGAAGTAACCCGCCGGTGTCACGTGCGCGAGCACGTGACCGGGGGCGCGCGGGGCGGCCTCCATCGCGATATTGATCGCTCCCGCACAGAAATTCGCGTCACCGAAGGTGAACAAGGTCGTACCGAACGGCGGCAACTGCGGCAACGGATCGGCCTGCGCCGGTTCCGTACCGCACACCGCCGCGGCGATTCCCGCCGCCGCCGCAACCCCCGCTGCCATCCGACGCACCGTCATCAGTCGATGTCCTTCCCGCGTAACGACTCTCGTCGCCGTACTACCCGATCCAGCCATAACCCACCCGGGCGGACCCCCAACGACATCGCACCGGTGCGCAAGCGGGAGTCGTTCCGGTACCAAGCGTATCGGAGCCTAACCAACCGGACCGGGCAAACGGACGGTTCGGGTTCCCACCGGCGGGTAGACACCGCAGGTACAGGCCTCGAGCGAGGGGCAGGTACAGCGCAGGCCCGTTTCGATGATGGAACGCGCCTCGGCCAGCACGGCCATCCGGGCGTCGATGTCGGCCAGTTTGGCCACCCCCAGCGCGCGGCTCGCGGGACGACCGGGAGCCTCGTCGTCGAGCAGCACCGTGATCTCGTCCAGACTGAATCCCGAGGCCTTGCAGATCTCGATGGCCCGCAGCCGGATCAGCACCGATTCGTCGTAGCACCGACGGCCGCCGACCCGCTCCGGTGCGCGCAACAACCCGCGATCCTCGTAGTACCGCAGGGTCGTGGCCGCGACACCGGAGCGGCGGGCGATCTCACCGATGGACAGCTGTGCCGACATGACATCGATCATGATGCGCGCCGGGGGTTGACTTCCAGTCGGCTCGAAGTAGTCGAATAGTCGGTATGCCGAACCCCCCTGCCGATCTGACCCGCACCCGATAC
Organism: Nocardia sp. alder85J; assembly: GCF_020176955.2. Lineage (GTDB taxonomy): Bacteria > Actinomycetota > Actinomycetes > Mycobacteriales > Mycobacteriaceae > Nocardia. The sequence goes on along the minus strand of NZ_JAIUCZ020000013.1, from coordinate 82,386 downwards.
GCCCTGCTGCGCAGCTTCCGGCGGGACGGCACCGCCGTCGACACTCCGATCTGGTTCCGGATCGACGGCAGCACCGTCCTGTTCCGCACCAAGATCGGCCCGAAGACCCGCCGCCTGGCCGCATCCCCGCGAGTCGAGTTGCGGCCGTGCGACTATCGCGGCCGGGTCACCGGCGACCCGGTGGCGGTGACCGGACAGGCCACGATCCTCACCGGACCCGACGCGGAGGCCGGGAACCGAGCCCTGCACCAGCGGTACGGCTGGCAATGGAATGTGGTTCCGATGCTCCGCATACCCGGCGTGGTGGCCGTCCACCGCGACCTGAGCCCGATCGAGAAGCTGCGGCGGATCCGGACGACCAGCCTGTGGGCGGACAGCGCGATCGTGCGGGTGGAGCTGGACGGGGCCGCCTGATCGGCCCGATCCACCGCGGCGCTCGCGCGCGGCGGCCCGCTGACGCCCGTCACGGGCGCCGCCGCGCGGGACGTGGTAGGCAGGAGCCATGGGCGACTTCAGGTTCGGCGTCAACATGCTCTCCCTCGGCTCGCGGGCGGAATGGATCGAAAAGTGCCGCCGCGCCGAGGAACTCGGGTTCGATGTGATCGGGGTGCCGGATCATCTCGGCCTGCCCTCGCCGTTGCCGGCGATGGTGCTGGCGGCCGCGGTCACCGAACGTGTCCGGGTGAACAGCTTCGTGCTCAATGTGCCCTTCTACAATCCGGTGCTGCTGGCGCGCGAGGTGGCCACCGTCGATCGGCTCACCGACGGGCGGGCCGAGATCGGGCTCGGCGCGGGCTATGTGAAGGCCGAGTTCGAGGCGGCGGGGATCGCGTTCCCGACCGCGCGGCAGCGCGTCGAAGCGGTCGCGGAGACGGCGCTCACCTTCCGGAAGTTGTTCGGCGACAGCGAGTACGAGCCGCAGCCGGTGCAGCCCGGCGGGCCGCCGCTGCTGATCGCCGGCTGGGGGCAGCGGCTGCTGCGGGTGGCCGCCGAGCATGCGGACGTGATCGCCTTCACCGGCGGCGGGACCGACGACAGCGGGCATCTCACCGGGGCCGGTCCGCAGGAGCTGGCGCAGAAGGTCCAGTACGTGCGGGAGTTGCTCGGCCCGCGCCGGGACCGGGTCGAGTTCAACCTGTTGATCCAGGCGCTGGCCGCGCCGCAGGAGCGGCCGATACTGCGGGAGCGGATGTCCGATCATCTGCCGCCGGAACTCGCCGACCGGCTCGAGGAGGTGCCCATGCTGCTGGTGGGTGACCATGCGGAGATGGCCGAGACCGTGCGGGCCCGGCGGGAGCGGTTCGGCATCGGTTACCTGACGGTGCTGGAGCCGAACATGGAGAAGTTCGCCCCGCTGATTCCGTTGCTGCGGTCCTGATCGATCCGGTAGTTTTTGCCGATTCGGCAACGAAATTTGCCGAACCGCCACGCTGTCACGCACAGTCGTGGCATGACGCACAGCCATGACTCCACCCCTCACCACCACCATCATCACCACGCGCCCACCGTCGACTTCGACTGGGCCGGGATGGCCGAAGTACTGGTCGGCGAGGCGGAGGCGTTCCAGCCCGTGCTGGACGGCGCCTTCGCCGACCTCGCCGAGCTGAAGCCGGAGCGGGTGCTCGACATCGGTAGCGGGCCCGGCGTGGCGGCGTGCCTGCTGGCCCAGCGGTTCCCGCAGGCGGAGGTCGTCGCCGTGGACGGCACGGCCGAACTGCTGGAGCACGCCGCGCGGCGCGCGGACCGGCTCGGGGTGCGGCTGACCACCGTGCACGCGCAGTTCCCCGACGACCTGGCCGCCCTGCCCGAGGCCGACCTGATCTGGACCTCGCACGTGATGCACCACGTCGGCGATCAGGTGGGGGCGCTCACCGCGCTGGCCGGGCGGCTGCGGCCCGGCGGTGTGCTGGCCGTGGCCGAGGGCGGCCTGCCGCGGCGCATGCTGCCGCGCGATATCGGCTTCGGCCGGCCCGGCTTGCAGGTCCGGCTGGACGCGCTGGTCAGCGCGCGCTTCGACGTGATGCGCGAGGAGCTGCCGGGATCGGTTGCGGTGGTGGAGGATTGGCCGGAGATGCTGCGCGCGGCGGGTCTGATCGACGCCCGCAGCCGCAGCTATCTGGTGGACCGCCCGGCCCCGCTGACCGGCGGGCCGCGGCACTGGGTGCGCCAGGATCTGCAACGCTCCCGGGACTCGCTGGCCGACCTGCTCGACGCCGACGATCTCGCCACCCTGGACCGGCTGCTGGACCCCGCCGACCCGGCCGGCATCGATCGGCGACCCGATGTCTTCCTGCTCACCGCCAAGACCGTGCACGTCGCGCGCCGTCCCGAGCACTGACCTCTTGTTGCTAGATTGCTAGCATGCTAGTGTCGGCGCGTGGGCGAGGACGTCAAACAGTTCAACGTGTACCTGCCGGTCGAACTGATCAAGCAGGTCAAGCTCCACGCCATCGAGTCGGGCTCGTCGTTGTCGGCCCTGGTCGCCACAGCGCTACGGGCCTACCTCGAGGCACACGCACAGCAATCGACGCACAAGGAGTGATCCGATGACCACCGACGGGATCGAGGCGGTGTTCCTCACCACGCACAATTGGGGACGAGCCGCGAAGTTCTTCCAGGCCCTGGGTTTCACGCTCGATTTCGAGACCGGCCACAATTCCGGGCAGCTGCGCGCCGCCGAGGGGCCGTACATATTCGTCGCCGAGGTGCCCGAGGATCAGCCGCCGCAGGCGCAACTGGTGCTGAAGGTCGCCGACGCCGACGCCTTCCGGCCCGATCCGGCGGTCGAGGTGGTCACCGAATTCGAGGACACCCACTTCGGCACCCGGGAGATGACCGTCCGCGATCCCGACGGGCGGCTGTGGAGCATCCAGGCGCCGGGGCGGAACTGAGATGGCCACCGAACGTCTCGACCCGCCGGACAACACCGCGGTGCGGGTCGCGCTGTGGCGAGCGCTGCACGCCGAGGTCGACGCCGCGCCGCCGGTGCTGGTGGACGAGGTCGGCCTGAAACTGGTCGATCCGGAGCCGGGGTGGCGCGACCGCGGCGATATGCACCCGCAGGGCACCGCCGGCTTCCGAGCGTCGATCGTGGCCCGCGCCCGGTTCATCGAGGATCTGGTGACCGAGCAGGCGGAGCTGGGCGTCGACCAGTACCTGCTGCTCGGCGCCGGGCTGGACACCTTCGCCGAGCGCCGCACCGATATCGGTTCCCGGGTAACGGTTTTCGAGGTCGAGCGGCCGGGCACCCAGGCGTGGAAGCGGCACCGGCTGATCGAACTCGGCTACGGGGTGGCCGAGCGGCTGCGGCTGGTCCCGGTCGACTTCGAGGCCGGGGAGAGCTGGTGGGACAAGCTGTCCGCCAACGGTTTCGACACCACCCGCCCGGCCGTCGCGGCCTCGGCCGGCGTCTCGATGTACCTCACCAGGGAGACCACCGCCGCCACCCTGCGCCAACTCGCCGGTCTCGCACCGGGTTCCACGGTGGTGATGACCTTCCTGCTGCCCGCCGAGCTCGTCGACGAGCCCGATCGCGCGGGCCTGGAGATGTCGCAACGCGGCGCCGCGGCCGCCGGAACCCCTTTCCTCAGTTTCTACGCCCCCGAGGACATGCTGGATCTGGCCCGCGCGTGCGGTTTCGCCGAGGTCGCGCACGTCTCCGGAAAGGCGCTGGGCGACCGCTATTTCACCGGCCGCAGCGACGGTCTGTACCCCTCCAGCGGAGAGGACCTGCTCGTCGCCCGGACCTGAGCGGCCCGGAAACGCTGTCCCACAGTGATTTCCGGTGCCAGAGGGCCGCCGCCTACCCGGGCGGCACCGGAACCGGTCGTGGTGCGTGGATGGGATCGTCGGTCGCCGACAGCGGGCGGGTGGTGCCGCCACGGCGGTGGGCGACGATCTCGGCGGCGATGGCGACCGCGGTCTCCGCGGGCGTGTGGCCGCCGAGGTTCAGGCCGATCGGTGAATGCAGCCGGGCCAGTTCGGCATCGGTGAGACCCGCCGCGCGCAGGTGCGCGCGGCGGTCGCGGTCGGCGCGGCGGGAGCCGAGGGCGCCGACGTAGGCGATCGGCAGCCGCAGGGCCAGTTCCAGCACCGGGATGTCGAACTTCGGGTCGTGGGTGAGCACGCAGACGACGGTGCGCGAGTCCATCCGGGTACTCGCCAGATAGCGGTGCGGCCAGTCGACCACCACCTCGTCGGCGTCCGGGAACCGGGCCGGGGTCGCGAAGACCGGGCGAGCGTCGCACACCGTCACGTGGTAGCCGAGGAAGCGGCCGATCCCGGCCACCGCGGCGGCGAAGTCGATCGCGCCCACCACGATCATCCGCGGCGGCGGGGTGAAGGACTCGACGAAGACGGTGATCTCCTCCGGTTCGCAACCGACCGTGCGCAATCCGGTGGCGCCGGTGTCGAGCATCGCGGCCGCCGCGGCGATCACCTCGGCAGGGAACGGGTCGCCGATCGTCTCGTCGCCGGCCAGCGCCAGCAATCGCCCGGTGCTCAGATCACGTACCAGCGCAACCGGTTCCGGGCCGTGCAGGACCGCGTCGAGAACGGCCCGATCGGCCGTGGTGACCCGGTGCACGAACACGTCCAGCGCACCGCCGCAGGTCAATCCGGCCGCGAACGGGTCGGATTCGCTGTAGCCGAAGGTCTCCCGCACGGGCTGACCGGATTCGAGGACCTCCCGGCACAATTCGTACACCGCGCCCTCGACGCAGCCGCCGGAGAGGCTGCCCAGCACCCGGCCGTCGGTGTCGACGGCCATGGTGGCGCCGACGGGCCGGGGTGCGCTGCCGGTGACGTCCACGATCGTGGCCACCGCGAAGCTTCGCCCCGCGGCATGCCACGCCGACAGTTCGGCGGCCAATTCTCGCATCGCACACATCCTCTCGACAGCCAGGTCAGCCGTCTACGGTGACGGCCGGTGCGGGGGCGGCGGGCGGCACCTCGCCCTGTAGCCGTCGGATGAACTCGTCGACGAGCAGCAGCGCCTCGGCGTGGCCGATTGTCATGCCCATCGATTCCTCCCGGATGCGGACCTGGCAGATCGCCGTCATCAGGAAGATCGCGGCCTCCGGCGAGATGCCGTCCATACTGCGGCCGGTGCGCTCGAGATACCGGGTCAGCACCGTCACCTGGAGCGCGCGGTAGCGCCGCGCGTACTCGGCCAGATGGGAGCGAATGTTCTTGCGGTGGGCCGACAGGGCGGCGAACTCGTTGGTCAGCGTGATCCCGGCGGGCTGGCCGGCCAGCTCCCACATCACCTGCAACGGATGTTCGGTGGATTCCAGGATCTGGGCCTGGCGGGTCAGCAACTGCTCGGCGCGGCGTTCCAGGGCGGCGATGAACAGGTCGTCCAGGGTCTGGAAGTAGTAGTGCACCAGCGGCGGGGTGACACCCGCCTCGCGCGCCACCCGCCGGATACCGACGGCGGCGTACCCCTCCTCGAGCATCAGCCGTTCGACGATGTCGAGCAACTGGTGACGGGTTTTGGACTGCTCGGTACCCATGCGGCGCGGCGTGGTCATGCGAACATTCTGCTCGACAGTCCCGTTCGGCGCGCTTAACACCTGTTCAGCCTACCTGGTCGGAGTGCGAATTTCACCGTTCAAGCGCAGGTCGTGTGAGGTCCTGCGAGACGGGCGGGCCGATCGAACTACTGTGCGCCGTTGTTCATCTCGATGATGGCGTGGACGGGGCAGTCGAGCAGGGCGCGCTGCACCGCGTCGTGGTCACCGGCGGGGACGTCGTCGCCGTTGCGCTCCATCGAGGCGTAGCCCCAGTCGTCCAGCGGGAAGTACTCCGGGGCGTGCTTGGCGCAGATGCCGAACCCGTCACAGAGGGTGCGATCCAGACGGACTTTCATACCAGGTCCCCAGCTTCCACTTCGAACGGTCGCGCGGCGGTGTACGGATGCGCGGTACACACCGGGCACGCACCCCGGCGGTGGGCGGCCACCTGGTCCGGGAACTCCGCGAACAGGGTCGCCGCGGCATTGGTCGCCGCATCCAGTGTGCCGCAGGCGCCACGGCCACGCAGCACCGTCGACCAGCGCCGCAGCCGGTCCAGATCGTCGTCGGTGGCCTGGCCGTCGCGCAGCGCCTCGGCGGCCGCGGCCATGGCGGCGGTGCCGTTGAAGCAGGAGCCGCACTGCCCGGCGTTCTCCCGGTCGAAGTACCGCAGCACCGCGGCGGCCACCGCGACCGGGCAGGTCTCGGCGGTCAGCACCGCGACCGCACCGCAGCCCAGGCCGGAACCGAGGCCGCGCAGGGTCTCGTGGTCCAGGGTGGCGTCCAGCGCGCGGCGGTTGATCATGCCGTTGAAGTAGCCGCCGAGCAGCAGGCCGGTCACCTGGTCGGTCGAAACACCGTGCTGGGCGAGCAGTTCCGACACCGGGGTGCCGTGCGGCAGTTCGTAGGTCACGGGCGCGCCGGCCCCGGTCACGGTCGACAGGAAGGTGCCCGGTGATCCGGCGGTGCCGACCGAGCGGAACTCCGCGGCGCCGTGCGCGAGCAGGAACGGCAGATGCGACAACGTCTCCACATTGCTGACCAGCGTCGGCCGGCCGTCCACACCCTCCTGGAACGGCCGCGGCGGCTTGTCGGACGGCTTGGCCGGACCGCCGTTGACCGCGCGCACCGCCGCGGTCTCCTCCCCCGCCACGTAACCGGGGGCGACGGTGACCAGCTCCAGCCGGACGCCACCGAGCAGGCCGTCGAATTCGGCGATCGCGGCCGAGGCGGCCTCGGCCCCGGCGGGATCCGACACGTACAGCACGGCCCGATCGGCGCCGACGGTGTGCGCGGCCAGGCGCATGCCGTCCAGGATCAGATGCGGCCGGTACCGCAGCAACCAGCGGTCCTTCACCGAAGCCGGTTCGCCCTCTTCACCATTGGCGAGCAGCACCGGCGTCACCCCGGCATTGCGCACGGTGGACAGCTTGCGGCCCAACGGGAATGCCGCGCCGCCGCGGCCGAGCAGGCCCGCGTCGGTCACGGTGGCCACGAACGGCTCCGGATCGGGGAGGTCGGCATAGCCGCCGGTGCCCCGGTAGGAGTCCAGCGACTCGGTGTCACCGAGGTCGCGCAACAGCCGGGGCGTACAGCCGTCGGCCACAACGACATTGAATTGTCCGGTCATCAATCTTCCATCTCGGCGGGGACGGGATCAGGCGCGCTGGGCGTAGCGCTGCGCGTACTCCGCACGGGTGCGGGTCGAGACATCCACATCGGTGGCCTGCGCGCGCAGCGCACCCACGGTGGTCTGCTCACGCGGGGTGCGAGCGAACGGATCCCAGCCGAAGAACGTGCAGGCGTTCTGCCAGGTGATCTTGTCGATATCGGCGTCGTCGGCGCCGACGGCCTGCAACTCCGACAGCACCAGTTCCGGCGCGTCCGGCCAGTACGAATCCGAGTGCGGGTAGTCGCATTCCCACGCGATGTTCTCGATGCCGATATCGTGGCGCAGCTTCAGCGAGGTCTTGTCGGTGACGTAGCAGGCCAGCACGTGCTCGCGGAACACGTCGCTGGGCATCTTGCCGCCGAAGTCGCGGCGCAGCCACTTCTGATTGGTGTAGTGGCGGTCGGAGCGGTCCAGGTAGAACGGGATCCAGCCGATGCCGCCCTCGGACAGCGCGATCTTCAGGCCCGGGTAGCTGCGCAGCGCCGGACCCCACAGCAGGTCCTGGATGGCCAGCTGGGACACGCTGGGCGCCAGCACCATCAGGTTGTCGATCGGGGCGTCGGGGGCCAGCTTCAGGGCGCCGAAGCCCTGGCCGATGTGCAGGCACATCACCACGTCGTGGTCCTGGAGCGCCTGGAACACCGGGCCCCAGTACTCGACGTCGAAGTAGCTGGGCAGGCCGTCGATGTGCGGCAGCTCGGGCATGGTCACCGCGCGTACCCCCCGCGCGGCGACCCGCTCGATCTCGGCGACGGCCAGCTGCGGATCCCACAGCGGCAGAATGGCGATCGAGATGAACCGGTCCGGATAGGCCCCGGCCCACTCGTCGATGTGCCAGTCGTTGTAGATGGAGATCATGCCGACGGTGATCTCGTCCTTGAGGTGGGTCAGGTGCCCGGCCGAGAATCCGGTGAAGGTCGGGAAGCACATGGACCCGAAGACGCCGTTGACGTTCATGTCCCGCACCCGCTCGTGGATGTCGTAGACCGCCGGGCGCATCTCGGCGTAGCCCGCCGGGTCACGGTCCCATTCCTCGGCCGGCCAGGTGACCACCGCGTTCAGGCCCGCGACGCCGGTGGGCCGGCCGCGGTAGATCCAGCGATCGATGCCCTGCTCGTCGACGACGACCTTGGGAGCGAGATCCACCCACTTCGACGGGACCCGGCCTTCGAACATATCGATCGGCTCGACCACGTGGTCGTCGATGCTCACCAAGATCATGTCGTCGATGTTCACCCGGCACCTCACTGCTCCCGGGGCCGCCTGCTCGCGTCCAGCGACCCCGTATACATCCCTGAGATTGCTCATCTCTTTATCGGAGAATATCACTCTCCAGCGAGAGTGGAAGCGGTGGATTCCCGAGCTGCCAGGGCGGCGATGTGCGTCAGGGCAGCGGCGTGTCGGTGACCGCCAGCGCCTGCTGCCCCTTGCGGTAGGTCACCTCCCGCACCCCCAGCGCCGCGTGCAACTGTCCGGGCGGCAGCGTCACCGGTTTCGGCGCCGGGCCGTCACCCGGATGCGGCAGCGGGTACGCGGTGGTGGTGGCGCTGTGGAAGACCACCTTGTCCTCGGTCTTGCTGAACAGCTGGTGCACATGGCCGTTGAGGCAGGTGACCGAGTCGAATCGGCTCAGCAGGCTCAGCACCTGCGCGGCGTCGTCGGTCCCCCAGCCCCACTGCGGATACATCGCGAACAGCGGGATGTGGCTGAACACCACGATCGGGGTGTCGTTGTGCAGCCCCTGGACGTCCTTGCGGACGAAGTCCACCTGATCGGTCCCCAGATGTCCGAGGCTCTGCAAGTTCAGCGTGTTGACCAGCGCGATCACGTGCACGCCGGCGATGTCGAAGCTGTACCAGCCGTCGCCGCGGGTGCCCTGACCGAACGCCGCGCGGTATTTCTGGCCGCCGTCGTCCACCGAATCGTGCTCGCCGGGCACGGTGAACACGTGCGGCGTGTTCAGGCCGAGCAGCATCTGCTTCACCTGATCGAACTGGTCCGGGGTGGACAGATGGGTGAGATCGCCGGTGTGGATGACGAAATCCGGGGTGTAGCCCAGCGAGTTCACCCGCGCGATGGACTCGGCGAAGCTGGCCACCACATCGGTGTTGGCCGGCCCCTGGAAACCGAGGTGACTGTCGGACAGTTGCACGAACCGCAACTCCGGGCGTCCGGACTCGGCCCGCGCCATCGGGGCCCCGGCGACCTGCGAAACCACCTCGCCACCGGCCACGGCCAGGCCGACCGCGGCGCCGAACCAGGCCGAATGGTGCAGGAATCCGCGGCGGCTCATTCCCTCGTTCCCGATCACTGGGTCACCACCACGGTGCCGTGCATGAACGGGTGGATCGAGCACACGTAGTCGACGGTGCCCGCCTTGGTGAAAGTGTAGGAATACGTTGCGCCGGTACCCATTCCGGGCGAATGCAGGGTGCCGTCGGCGCTCACCACGGTGTGCGGTTCCTCGTCGTGGTTGGTCCAGGTGACCGTGCTGCCGACCCGGACGGTCAGGCTCGCCGGGGCGAAGGCGAAGTTGTCGATGGACACCGCGGTCCCGGCGACCGGGACGGCGGCCGTGCCGGTGCCCGCGGGCGCGGCGCTCGCGGGCGGGGCCGACATGCCGGGCATCGATGGCATCGGGGTGCCCTTGCCCGGGAAACCCGGGGTCGGTGCGCCGGAGGCGAACACCGGCGTCGGATCCGTCGGAGTGGTATTCGAATTCGTTGTGCCGCAACCGGTCGCGGCCAGGGCGAGAGCGGCCACGGCGAAGGCGCAGCCGGCGAGACGGGCCGTTCGAGGCGAGGGTTTCATTCGCGATCTCCTTGGTAGGCAACGACACCGGCCACCGACGCACAGACGGGCGGGCGACTCGATGTCGTCGTGAGGAGATAGCGGAGCGGGTTACAAGATCCGTCATGCTTGCCGGATCGGCGCGAAAATCTCTATCGCACCGTTGTTCTCACGCACCTCCAGGCGCGGCAGCGGCGCCGGCGCCTGCGGCAGCGCATGAGTGACCACCGCACCCGCGGTGTCGAACGAGGTGCTGTGGCAGGGGCAGCGCAGCACCGGCGCGTCGAACCACAGCGCGCAGCCCTGATGGGTGCAGATGCCCGACAGCGCGTACACGACATCGTTACGGCGGCAGACGAATCCGCGGGTCGTGCCGACATCGAAGGCGACGGTGCCGCCCTCGGGCAGGTCGGCGGAGGTGGCCACCGTGCGCCATTCCCCTCGGGCGGGCACCAGGGTCGGCTGGGGCTGCGCGGCGGGCAGCGCACCGCCGGTGAGGGCATGGTCGGCCACGGCACCGGCCGCCGCCGCGGCCACCGCCGCCGCGGAGGTGCCGATCAGCCAGCGCCGCCGCGGCGTCCCAGCGGCGGACGGCGCCGCCGGCTCGCCGAGTTCGGCCGCCAGCCGGCGACGCAGATCGGTGCGGAACTCCTCGGTGGGTTCGGTGCCGCCGGGCCGGCCCGCTCGCAGGGCGATGGCGGCACGGATCTGCTCCGCCTCCTCCTCGGTGGGCTGCCACGAGCGCGGCCGGCGACCGGCGAGCAGATCCTCGACGTAACGCTCGACGTCCCTGTCGCTCACAGTGTCACCTCCGCATCGAATTCGGCCGTGCCGCGCGGGGCCGACGATCCGATCACGACGCACCCTCCTCGTCCGATCGCGCTGCCATCTGTAATGCCCGGTGCTGCAACACCTTCGCGTTCGCGACGGTGACCTCCAGCGCGGCGGCCGCATCGCGCACCGAAAGTCCCTGCAAGAAACGGAGCTCCAGTATGCGCCGGTACCGCGGCGGCAGCCGGTCCAGCACCGCCCGCGCCCGCCGTTCCGCCGCGCCGCCGGGTTCGGGCTCCGCCGCCGGCTCGGGCGCGGATCCCAGCGCGCCGGAGTCGATGTCCTCCGGGTCGATGGTGGTGATCTCGCGGCCGAGCCGGGCCTGCCAATGCGCCGCGAGCACCGTGCGGGCGGTGGCCCGCAGATAGGCGCGCACCTCCGGGGCCGTCGCGGTCAGCCGCAGCGGCGGCAGCGCCGTCGTGAACACCTCGGCGGTCAGGTCCTCGGCATCGGGCCGATTGCCGACCTTGCCGAACATCAGGCCGTAGACCCAGGTGACATTGTCCCGGTAGACCGACTCCCAGTCGGGGTACCCGTCGGCGGGCACCAGTCGCAACTCACGTGCACGCGGACGTTCGGCCCGATGCTCGGGCCCCGGTCGTCCGGCCATCTGCCGCCCCTCCACCACACGGTTGTCGGCGCTTCAGCCGCGCCTGTAGAGAGATAGGGCGACGGGTTACATCACCCATTGTCGCGGTGTAGCGGCCGTCGCGATGCGCCCGGCCCGTTGCCGCGGCAGGCGGGTTCAGCTCACCCAGTGCGGGGTGATGGTGGTGCCGTCGGGCAACTCGCCGGTGAATCCGACCGGCGCCACCACCACGAACTCCGCGGGCTCCGGACCCGCGTTGTCGATCCGCAGCATCGAGCCCGCGGGCACGACGGCGGCATCGCCCGGGGCCAGCACCGTGGCCTCGTCGTCGACGGTGAGCGTAGCCGTGCCGGACAGCACGAAGAACACCTCCTCGCGCAGGATGCGGTGGCCCTGACCGCCGGTGCCGGGCCGGACCTCCAGCCGCCACAGGCACAGTTCGGCGCTGCCCGTGGCGGGCCGGATGTAGGAGGTGAAGCGGGCGTTGTGCAGATCGCGGACCTCGGCGTCGGCGGCATGGATGACGGGCATCGGGATCACTCCTCCAGATAGACAAGTAGCTTGTCCATATAGTCAATCTAGTTGACCAATCTGTCAAGTGCCACCATGTACTCATGTCCGCACCTGCCACCGATCTCCCCCTGCTATTGCTGGCGGCTGCCGCGGAGGTCACCGACGCCATCCACGCCGGCGTCACGGCGGCCGGATTCACCGACCTGCGCCCCGCCCACGGTTTCGCCTTCGTGCGGATGGCCCCGGTCGGGGCCACCGTCGGCGAGATCGCCGACCATCTCGGCGTCACCAAACAGGCGGCCAGCCAGCTGGTGGAGGAGTTGGTGACGAAGGGCTACGCGGTCCGCAACCCGCATCCGCGCGACGCCCGTGCTCGGCTGATCACCCTCACCGACCGCGGCTGGGCGGTCACCCGCGCGGCCGAGGCCGCCGCGAACGGCTTCGCGCAGCGCTGGGCATCGATACTCGGCCCGCAGGCCGTCGGCGAGACCCGCGACCGGCTGGCCCGGGTGGTCACGCCCGGACGGGTGCGCCCGGCCCTCTGGTGAGCCGCCCGCTACGCTCGACGCCGGGCGCCGCCGCCCAGTCCACACCCGCGCCGCCAGGATGACCGCCGCCATGACCGACCCGGACCACACCGACTGGGCCCACACCGGGCACGCCTCGAAAGAACGCGCCGAGAAAGCCCGGCGGCTGGCCGGTTACCTGTGGCACCGCGGGATCACCGGTGCCGAACTGCACGAGGTCCCCGCCGCCACCCGCCGCAAACTCGCCCGCGCCGCCGGGATCAACCCACCCAGCACCGACGAGACCTGGACCCTGGTCACGAACCTGCTGGACGAGAAAGACGCCTGGGCGCAACGCAATCCGAACCACCCCGCCGCCCGCCGGGAGAACCCGGACGAGAAGATCCTCTGGGTCAAGCCCCCGGTGCGGCCCTGGACCGCGCAATCCTGATTCAGTCCAGATCGGTGAGTCGTTCGGCGGCGGTGGCGACACGCTCGGACAGGGTGCGCAGCAGGACCGATTCGTCGGCGCTGAGCTCGTCCACGAACAGTTCGCGGACCAGTTCGACGTGATTGGGGGCGGCGCGGTGCAGGGCGTCGCGGCCGTGCTCGGTCAGGCAGACCGAGATGCCGCGGGCGTCGTCGGCGGCGGGGGCGCGTTCGACCAGGCCGCGGGCGTCCATCCGGGCCAGGTGCTTGGACAGCCGGCTCTTGTCCCAGCAGATCTCCGCCGCCAGATCGCGGGCCCGCAGGCGGCCGCCGGGGGCGGCCGACAGCGCCACCATGATCTCGTAGTCCGGCATCGAGAGCCCGTCGCGGGCCAGGCCGGCCGTCATCGCGGCCTCCAGCCGCTGCCGCATCCGGATGTACGCCGACCAGGTCGTCTGCTCCTCCGCGGAGAGCCATCGCACCATGGGAATGATCCTAGTCAGCTTTTAGTTGACATGGACACCAAACCTGTTCGAGGAGGTCCCCATGCCCGCCATCACCGTCGACGACATCCTGGTGCTGCCGCGGCTGTCCCGCCCGGCCGAGACCCAGCGGCAGCGGCCGGTGCGTGCCGTCGTCACCGGGCAGACCCAGCGCGAGGGCGCCGGATTCCAGGTCACCCGGCCGTTCCCGAGTATGGATCTGCGCTCGGCCGATCCGTTCATCCTGCTCGACCAGATGGGACCGGTCGCCTATCAGCCGTACGAGGCCAAGGGCGCGCCCTGGCATCCGCACCGCGGCTTCGAGACCGTCACCTACATGCTGGACGGGACGATGGTCCACCACGACTCCAACGGTGGCGGCGGCATGATCAGCGAGGGCGACACCCAATGGATGACGGCCGGTTCCGGCATCCTGCACGACGAACTGCCCGACGAGCCGCTGGTGATCTCCGGCGGCCTCTTTCACGGCATCCAGCTGTGGGTGAATCTGCCGCGCGCGCTGAAGATGGCGCCGCCGCGTTACCAGGATCTGCGTGCGAGCGAACTCACCCTGGTCACCACGCACGACGGTGGCGCGCTGGTACGCCTCATCGCGGGCACGGTCGACGGATTCGAAGGTCCTGGATCCACCTACACCCCGATCGCCTACGCACACGCCTCGATCAGCCCCGGAGCCCGGCTGGAAATGCCCTGGCCACAGCACTTCTCGTCGATGGTGTACGTCTTGTCCGGCAGCGGCACGGCCGGGACCGAGGGCCGGCCGATCGGCGCCGGGCAGCTCGCGGTGCTCGGCGCCGGCGACGCGATCACGGTGACCGCCGACGCGCGGCAGGACACCCCCACCGGGAATCTGGAGGTGCTGCTGCTCGGCGGCGAGCCGATCCGGGAGCCGGTGGTGCAGTACGGGCCGTTCGTGATGAACAGCAAGCAGGAGATCATCGAGGCGATCGAGGATTTCGAGGCCGGTCGGATGGGTACGATCCCCGCAGAGCACCTGGCGGCCCGGCGGCTCGGCGAGTGACTCGCCGGTAAGCGGCTTCAGGCCGCCCGAGTTGACAACGGCGCGGCCCATCAGAAAGGTGGACTCGGCGGCTCGCGGCCGGGCCGCTGTCCAGCAGTCACCGGATACAGCTCCGAGGCGGCGGGCGCAACGGGGAGCGCCGGTCGGCTCGCCCGAACCCACCGCAACCTATCGAGGACTACATGAACGTTCGCAGGCTCATCGTGACCGGCGCGGGACTGATCACCCTCGCAGCCCCGATTGCTTTCACCGCCCCGGCCGCACTGGCCGACCCCATCATCACCGGCTCGGCCGGCACCGGCTCGTCCGGGATCGATGATGTCATCGGATCCACCGGTTCGTCTGGTCTGACCCAGACCGGTTCGGCGGGCGGCACGTTCAAGAACTGCGACGAGGCCCGCGCGGCCGGCCGGGCGCCGCTGTTCCGCGGCGAGCCCGGCTACTCGCCGCACCTGGATCCCGACGGCACCGGAATGGCCTGCCCGACCGTCTGATTCACCCACCCGGCCGCAGAGACCGGAACACCCGGTGCGGAATCCGCACCGGGTGTTCGTGTTTCGAGCGCCCGAGGTCAGCGCCGGAAGATCCGCACCGCCGTCACCAGCACGACCAGCGCACCGGCGCCGATCAGGCTGTACTTCACCTTCGGCTGGTCCAGCTTCGCGAGAATCGCACGCTTGGTGTTGTCGGCGATCCGCTGCGGGTCGGCGCGCACCGCGAGCTCGTCGAGTGTGTTCGCCAGCCGGTTGCGTGCGGCCTCGATCTCCCGCTCGATACTCTCGGTATCTCTCGCCACGTCGTCTCCTGTGTTCTCGTGTGCTGCCGTCGACACGCGAGTCTAGCCGCGCTTATCCGACCGCCGGGATGTCGTGGCGGGCCTGCGTGATTGTCACCGCCGTCGGCTACCGTGCTCGGTCATGACCGAGAACCACCGCCTGACTACCGGTGACACCGCCCCCGCGTTCACCCTCCCCGACGCCGACGGTAAACCGGTGTCGCTCGCCGACTATCGCGGCCGCAAGGTGATCGTGTATTTCTACCCGGCGGCGAGCACCCCCGGATGTACCAAGCAGGCCTGCGACTTCCGCGACAGCCTGGCCGAGCTCGACGGCGCGGGCATCGACGTCGTCGGCATCTCCCCCGACAAGCCCGCCAAACTGGCCAAATTCCGCGACGCCGAGCAGCTCACCTTCCCGCTGCTGTCCGACCCCGACCGCGCGGTGCTGACCGAGTGGGGCGCCTTCGGCGAGAAAACCATGTACGGCAAGACCGTCACCGGCGTGATCCGCTCGACCTTCCTGGTCGACGAGGAGGGCAAGATCGCCCTCGCCCAGTACAACGTGCGCGCCACCGGCCACGTCGCGAAACTGCGCCGCGACCTGTCGGTGTAGGAGCCGAAGACGTAAGGCCCGCGGCCGGGTGGGCCGCGGGCCGGGTCGTGCGCTGCTGATCAGGTTCGGGGCATGGCGGACAGCACAGCCTGCATCGTCATCCGCCAGTGGTTGTCCAGCCAGTGACCGAACTCGGGGTTGTCCGGGGTGGGCGGGGCCGTCTCGCCCGGAAACAGCAGGCCCTCGCCGGGGGTGTCGGCGGCGACACTGGATTGCGCGGCAGGGATCATGACCATCGCGTCCGCGTTGGTCGAACCCGCCGCACTCGAATCCGCGCCGGCCACTCCGGAATTCGCGCCGGTGGCGCCCGTGTCTGCACCGTGCCGCCCGGCCGCCGCATCGGAATTCGTCGCGGTCGCACCAGCATCCGTTCCCCCCGCGCCGGAATTCGAGGCCCCTGCGCCACCGGCCCCGGTGCTGGTACCGCCCGCGCCGGTATCGGCTCCACCGGCCCCGGAATCCGCGCCGGCTGCCCCGGTATTCGTCCCGGCCGTACCGGAATCCGTTCCGGCTGCCCCGGTATTCGTCCCGGCCGTACCGGAATCCGTTCCGGCTGCGCCGGGATTCGTCCCGGCCGTACCGGGGTCCGGGCTGCCCGCTCCGGGGTCCGTGGCGGGGGTGCCCGCGTCCGCGCCCGCCCGCTCGGGCTTCAACGGCATGGGCCAGCGGCCGTGTCCGGTGGCCGTCGCGTTGCGGCCCGTGTTCCAGGGCAGCCCGGAGGGGTCGACGGTGACCGTCTCGGTGTCGCCTGCGCCGGTCGACGGGTCGGCGGCGGTTCCGGGTGCCGGAATCGCGGTCGGGGCGCTCTGATCGCCTTCCGGGCGGGTTTCCGGCTGTTCCGGGGCCTGGTGCAGCACGCGATGGTTCTCGGCGGCCACCTGCGGGTCGCTCGTGACCGGCTCGACGGATCGGTGCGACACCGACATCTGGTAGGCGCCGCCCACGACCAGCCCACCGGCCAGCACGCCGGCCGCCGCGAACAGCGCCGTACTGCCGCGCGCGGCGCGCCGCCGTCCGCCCGGTCCCGCGGCGGCGGCCGGTTCCGGCTGCACCACCAGCGCGGCCCCGATCGCCGCCGCGCTCGCGGCCATCCGGGACTTGATCACCGGTGCGGTGAAGCCCGCGTTCAATGCCGCGGCGACCTGCGCCTCCGGGGCCGCCGAACCGACCAGCACCACCGCGTCCGGTCGCAGGTCCTCGGCCTCCAGCTGATCCCGGGCCGCCGTCACGACGGGCCGCAGCGCCGTCTCCGTCACCGCGGGGCAGGCGGCCGCGAACGTCGCCAGCACCCGATCGCGATCCGGCGAGACGACGGTGAACGCCTGATATCCGGGCGACACCTCGCACACCATCAGATGGTCGAAATCGTCGGCCCAGGCCAGCGCGCCGGCCAGGCTCAGATGCGCGGACCTGGCCGACACCAGCGAGGCGTCGTGCCAGCGCCCGCCCGCGAGGGCGGTGACGATCGCGCGCCGCTGCGCGGAATCGCGATAGGTGACCGCGGTGCCGGCGATCTCCGAGTCCGGCCCGACCTCGTCGGCCAGTTCGGCGAGAATCTCGGCGACCAGCACACCGAGGTCGGCGGCCTCGCCGACCTCGCGCGTGCGATGCACCACGACCCGGTCGGGCAGCTTGGCCGCCTCCGTACCGTCGGGGCCGTCGCCGGGGCAGGTCAGAGCCACCGCGTGGACGGTGCCGCGTTCGGTGGAAACGCCGAAAGTCAACACGGATACAGCCACAAGAAATGCCTTCCGCAAGGTGGATTCCAATGAAAATGTGGAAGGGGTTCGTCACCGGTAGCAGCCCGGATGGGCTGCGCGCGGCCACGAAACGGAATATCAGTGGCACTGGCGCGTGTCATCCGTGTGTCGCTACCGCTAGCCTGGTGAATGTGGTGGAAGTGCACACGGCGACGAAGCAGAAACGGCGTCCGGACCCCGCGGTGGAGTTGCAGGACGATCCGCAGGAGTTGATGCCCCGCCGCCGCCCCACCCAGGAACGCAGCAAGCGCAAGTTCGACGCCCTGTTGCAGTCCTCGCGGGAATTGCTGGTCGAGGTCGGATTCGAGTCGTTCACCTGTGAGGAAGTCGCCGCCCGCGCCGAGGTTCCGATCGGAACGCTTTATCAGTTCTTCGCCAACAAGTACGTGATCGTCTGCGAACTCAATCGCCAGGATCTGGTGGCCGTCACCCAGGAATTGTCGGAATTCCACGGCGAGGTCCCGTCGATGGACTGGCTGCGGCACATGAACAAGCTCGTCGACCATCTGGCCGGGCTGTGGCTGACCGATCCGTCGCGGCGCGAGGTGTGGCTGGCCATGCAGTCCACCCCGTCCACCCGGGCCACGGGCGCACTGCATCTCAACGAGTTCGCCGACGTGGTGCAGCAGATGCTGCGCCCGCTGATGCCGCGCACCCCGCCGGCCCGGCGCGCGATCATGGCGCAGGTGCTGGTGCACGTGGTCTATTCGATGCTGAACTTCTCCGTGCAGGACGGGCTCAGCCACGAGGATGCCGTCGCCGAGCTCAAGCGGCTGATGGTCGCCTATCTGCTGGTCGCCGAGAAGGAATCCCGGATGGGCGGGCAGCGCCCGGACTGAGGGTGTGAATCCGGTTGCCGCGGCGGGCAACCGGACCGCTCACCCCTCGATGAGGTCGGCGAGTTCGCCCGGATCCTCCAGCACCACCATCGCGGCGGCGGTATCGCCGTCGTGGGTCAGCGACAGGTGCACCCGGACCCGGGGCAGGAATTCGGCTGCGAGGCCGTGCAATTTGATGCTGGGCCGTCCCCAGGCGTCGTTGACGACCTCGATCAGCGGATACGGATTGTCACCGATCTGCGGGCTGCGAGCGAAACGCGACGAGGCCCACGCCTTCAGCACCGCCTCCTTGGCCGCCCAGCGGGCGGCGTAGCTGCGGGAGCGATCGGTGGCCCGGCCCTCACAGTAGCGACGCTCACCGGCGGTGAAACTCTCCCGGAGCATCGTGGTTCCGGTGCGTTCGATCTGTTCGGTGAATTCCGAGATGGTCACCAGGTCCAAGCCGATTCCGAGAATGGTCACAGCGGGGGAGGCTCCTCGTCGTTCGTGCGGCGAATGTGTTCGCGCGGCAGGCATACCAGGCAGCAACATACCAGCGCGACCGGTACGGGGGCACCGGTCGCGCTGAGACGGCGATTTCGATTGTCGCAGTGACTACTTACCGCGGAGCCGGCGTGGTGGTGCAGCCGGTCGGGATGTAGACCCCGTCCGCGCTGAGCCGCGCCTGATCCGAGAGCAGCACGTCGGCCTCCAGCTGCCGGATCTTGGCCGCCGGGGTGCCGTCGCCGCCGAGGCGACGATCGGCCGGCCGCTCGTACAGCGGGGCGCCGCCGCACATGGATTCGGCGAACCGCTGCCGGCCGTCGAGCTGACGCTGCTCGGCGCGGCGCAGGTACTCGTCGCGCTGCTCCGGGGCGATCGCCTCGATGAACGCCTGCGGATGCACCACCGCCAGCAGCCCGGACACGTGCCCGAAGCCCAGCGAGGTGACCAGACCGGCCTTGAGCGCGAACCGATCTCCGAACCGCAGCGGCTGCCGCGGCCACACCAGGTGCGGGTACTGCTGCATCTTCTCGTCGACGCAGTCCAGGCTGCGGTTCGGCGGGATGACGCCCTGCTCCAGCACCTGGCACAGGCCGATCAGCTGGAAGGCGGCGGCGCCGCCCTTGGCGTGCCCGGTCAGCGACTTCTGCGAGATCACGAACAGCGGAGCACCGCCGGTCCGGCCGAGCACGTCGGCGAGCCGCTCGTGCAGCTCCGACTCGTTGGGATCGTTGGCGGCCGTGGAGGTGTCGTGCTTGGACACCACCGCGATCTCGTCGGGCGCCACACCCAGCTTCCGCAGCGCGGCCGCCAGGCGGGACTCCGCGCCACCGCGACCGGCGCTCAGCGCACCGAGGCCCGGGGCCGGGATCGAGGTGTGCACGCCGTCGGCGAACGACTGCGCGTAGGCGACCACGCCGAGCACCGGCAGCCCCGCCGCCAGCGCCACGTCGCCGCGGGCCAGCAGAATCGTGCCGCCGCCCTGGGATTCGACGAAGCCGCCGCGGCGGCGGTCGTTGGCTCGGGAGAAGTACCGATCGCTGATGCCCTTGGCGCTCATGGCCGCCGAATCGGCGGTGGCGGACATGTCACCGAAGCCCACGATGCCCTCGATACCGAGATCGTCGTAGCCACCGGCCACCACCACGTCGGCCTTGCCGAGGCGGATCTTGTCCACACCCTCCTCGACCGACACCGCCGCGGTCGCGCAGGCCGCGACCGGGTGGATCATGCCGCCGTAGCTGCCCACATAGGACTGCACCACGTGCGCCAGCGCCACGTTCGGCAGCGCCTCCTGGAGGATGTCGTTGGCCCGCGGCTCACCGAGCAGGTTGTCGATGTACAGCGACCGCATGGAGGACATGCCGCCCATGCCGGTGCCCTGGGTGTTGGCGACCAGCGCCGGGTGCACCCAGCTCATCAGCTCGGCCGGGGTGAAGCCCGAGGACAGGAACGCGTCCACCGTGCAGACGATGTTCCACAGCGCCACCCGGTCGATGGAGCCGGCCATGTCGGCGGAGATGCCGTATTTGGTCGGATCCCAGCCGGTGGGGATCTGGCCGCCGACGGTCCGCGACAGCTTGGCCCGGCGCGGCACCCGAATCTCGGTGCCCGCCTTACGGGTCACCTGCCAGTCGCCGGAATCGGCGACCGGGGCGACCACGGTGTGCTCCGGATCGGCGGCGAGGAACGACCGCGCCTCCGCCTCGCTGGTGACCACGAAGGTCAGATCCTTGTCGAGGAACACCGAGGTGAGCAGCGGGGCCGCGTTCTCGATCATGGCGCCGTCGTTCACGTAGCGGCGCACGCCGCAGCGCTCGACCACGATGTCGTGGTAGCGGTCCACCAGCTCCGACTCGTCGACGTAGTCACCGGAGGCGACGTCGTACCAGCCGGCCTTGGGCTCGTTCTCCCAGACCACCAGGCCGGTGGTCCAGGCCAGCTCCAGCACGCCCGCGGCGGTCAGCCGGTCCTCGACCTCGAATTCGAAGCGAGTGCGCGAGGAACCCCACGGGCCGAGTTCGGCGGCGCCGACGATGACCACCATGTCGGCGAGATCGGCGGTCACCGTGCCCCACTGCGGCACCGGCAGCGCCGACGACTGGGTCGGCGGGGCCGGCAGCGCCGGAATGGTCCGGTTCTCCTGCACCGCCACAGCCGATTCCGCCTCGAGTTCGGCCTCGCGCTGCTTGGCCAGTGCGGGCAGATCCAGCTTGGCGTTGGCCAGGCCACCGGTCAGGTCGATGGTCTGCGGTCCGTCGGCGGTGACGCGGCGGGCCCGCTCACCGGCCCACTTCAGCAGCTCGTCGGCCATCTCGACGGTCGACCAGGTCTGCACCCCGGCCTTCTCCACCGCGGCGACCAGCGGATCGTTACCACCCATCAGCCCGGTGCCGCGCACCCAGCCGATCAGCGCGTGCACCAGGGTGACCCGGCGCGACCACGACTTCTCCGCCCGCCACTTGACGACCACGGCGTCCAGCGCGGCCTTGGCCTCGCCGTAGGCGCCGTCGCCGCCGAACATGCCGCGGTTCGGCGAACCGGGAAGCACCACATGCAGTTTCGCGTCGACGTCGTGGTCGGCGCCGATCTTCGACAGGCCGCCGATCAGGCGCTCCACCGACCACAGCAGCACCCGCATCTCCATCTCGGCGCGAGCGCCGGCGTCGGAGAGGTCACCGGCCACGCGGGGCGCGGCGAAGGGCAGCAGCAGCGTGGGCTGCAAGGCGGACTTCACCAGCACCTTCGCGCCACCGGCGTTGTCGGTCTGCTCGGTGCCGACCCACTCGATCAGCGCGTCGATGTCCTGGTAGGAGGCCATGTTCGCGGGCAGCACCCACAGCGCCGCGCCGTGGCGGGCGTTGTCGCGGTACAGCTGCTTGTAGAAGGCCAGCCGGTTGTCGTCGAGCTTGGAGGTGGTGACCACCACGGTCGCGCCGCCACCGAGCAGCCGCCCGGTGACCGCCGCCGCGATGGAACCCTTGCTGGCGCCGGTGATCACGGCGACCTCGTCCGACCAGATGCCGGGCTGCGCGGTGTCGACCGCCGCCGCGGCGATCCGCTCGTAGGTTCCGGCCAGCACCGAGCGGGCCTCCCCCATCGCGCGCTCACGCCACCAACCGGCCTGCGCCGCAACGGCTTCGCCGGCACCGCGGAAACCGTCCACGGCACTGTCGGAGATCTCCGCGTCGTCGCCGAGCCACAGCCGGGCCAGATCCTCGCGGGCGCTGGCCCAGCGGTCGTCGACCAGGACGGCCTTCTTGGCGTCGAAGACCGGTGCGACCAATCGCGGCCAGTCCGAACCGAGTTCGGCCGAGACCAGATCGACCAGCGAATCGTCGCTGCTCTCCGGCGCGGAGACCTGCTCGGCGAGGCCGAGCTGCTCCAGCACCACCCGGGCCGCGGTGGCCAGCACGCCGTCCTTGCCGGTGATCTGCTCGGTGAACTCACCCAGCGCCGCGGCGTCCACGGTGGCGCCGCCGCCACCGCCGGCCGCGGGCAGCGCCACGCTGATACCGCGCCGCGCGGCGACCGCCTGCACGGCGGCGTCGATCGCGGCGTCGACGGCGCCGCCGTCGGCCGGCGCACCGGACACCAGGCCACCGAGGTCACCGCCGCGGACGCTGGCGCCCTCGCGGGTGCCGAGCGACACCTCGGCGGTCACGTGGTGGGCCCAGCCGTCGCCGAGCTGCCAGACCTTCTTCACCCGATCCGCGATCGCGGCCGGACGCTTGCCGGACGGGCCGAACACCTTGCGCAGGTGGTCGCCGATGGCGTCGGACAGCACCGAGCCGAACGGCTTGTAGGTGCGGGCCAGCCGCTGCACGGTCGCCGCCAGGGCGCCCATGTCGGCATCGGCGGCGCCGTCGATGGCGCCCAGCGACAGCTCCGAGCCGAGGTCGACCAGCAGCTGGTTGCGGCGCGAGGACACGCCGTCGCACAGGCCCTCGATGGTGTCCACCGGGCCGATCTGATCCGGCCGCAGCTTGGTCCACAGCGCGATCAGCACGCGGGTGGCGTCGGCGGCGGTGAAGGAGATGTCGTCGGGACGCGGGCCACCGGAGGCAGCGACCGGAGCGGCGGCCACGGGGGCGGCAGCCGCGGCCGGAGCCGAACTGGTCTCGGCGACAACCTCTTCCGGCTCGTCGACCGGCGCGGGATCGGTGTCGGTGGAGAACACCACGGCGGCCTCGCGCTCGATGTTGAGCACCTCGACCCGGGCGGTGGTGAACTGCGGCAGCTTCAGCGTGTTGGAGGCCAGGTTCGCCACGGTCGGCGTTGCGGCCAAACCGATTTCGACGAACCGCTCGACATCCAGCTCACCGAACAGCAGGTCCTGGGTCTCGATCCAGCGCACCGGGCTGGCGAACTGCCAGGCCAGCAGCTCGATCAGCACGACGCGGCACAGCTCGGTCGGACGGGCCGCCCAGGAGTCCCAGTCGGCCAGCACGTCCCGCAGCGGCTGCGAGGGCACGTAATCGGCGATCTCGGCGATGAATTCGCGCTCCAGCGAGAACGGCCGCGGCACCAGGTTCGGAATGTAGCGTCCGGCAAGGATTTCCGGATGCACGTCCTGCGGCAGCAGCTCCTCGAGCTTGGTCCGGAACTCCGGCACACCCTCGCGCAGCACGGTCGAGTGGAACGGCACGTCGATGCCGGGCACCAGCACGAAGGCCCGCTTGCCGCCGAATTCCGCACGGCGGCGCTCGATCTCGTCCTCCAGCGCCTCCAGGCCCGCCACCGTGCCGGCGATCGCGTACTGCGAGCCGCGCAGGTTCAGGTTGACGACCTCCAGGAACTCACCGGCGGCCTGACCGACCCCGGCGACGAAGTCCACGACCTCGGCATCCGGCAGCCCGACCTGGGACGGCCGGATGGCGGCCATCCGATAGTCGCTGCGGCCCTGCGCATCCCGCGGCACCAGCTCGTGCATCGCGGAACCGCGCTGGAACACCACCTCCAGCACCGCCTCCAGCGGCAGCACCCCGGCGACGGCGGCCAGCGCGTTGTACTCACCGACCGAGTGACCGGCCAGCATCGCGCCCTCGACGAAGGCGCCCGCCTCCCGCAGCTCGGCGACCTGCGCCACACCGAGGGTCGCCATCGCGACCTGGGTGAACTGGGTCAGGTGCAGCACGCCCTGCGGGTGCCGGTACTCGACGCCGCGCGCCTTCAGATAGGTCGGGTTGTCGCGCACCACCGCGAGGATGGAGAAGCCCAGCGCCTCCCGGGTGTGCTTGTCGGCGCGGTCCCAGACCTCCTTGGCGGCCTTGGACCGGGACCGGGCATCGAGGCCCATCCCCTTGGTCTGGATGCCCTGTCCCGGGAACGCGTAGACGGTCTTCGGCGCGGCCAACCGGCCCGTCGCCGTCATCACCAGATCACCACCGGTCCGGCAGGACACCTCGACGATCTCGGTGCCCGTGTCGACGGCGATGCGCTCGACGCGAACGTCGATCTGCGCGCCCGGCCGGACCATCCCCAGGAAGCGGGTGGTCCAGGCGGTCACGGTGCGCGGCGGCAGCGCGGCCGACGGATCGACCGCCGACACCGCGTGCTGCGCGGCGGCCGACAGCCACATGCCGTGCACGATCGGGCTGCCCAGCCCGGCCAGCTTGGCGGCCGCATCGCTGGTGTGGATCGGGTTGTGGTCACCGGAGACCGCGGCGAACGCGGCCATCGCCCGCGGCGCGGACAGCACCACGTCGCGGCGACGCCGGCGCGGGGTGTCCACGGCGGCCTCGGACACGGTGCCCGCGGCCCGCGGCGGATCGGCCAGCAAGCCGGCCCCGTTGCGGCCGCGAATCGCGAAGCGCTCCACCAGATTCGCCACCGGCCGGGCCTCCAGCCCGTGATCGCGCATGGCGCCCACGGTGACCCGCACCTCGACCACCCGGCCCAGATCGGTGTCGGTGACCCCCGCCGATTCGGCGCGCACCGCGAGAACCGCGGGCTCACCGGGCAATTCGGCGAGCAGCTCGATCCGGTGGTCCAGGTGGACCAGATCCAGCATGCCCTCGATGACACTGCGGTCACCGGCGGTCCGCGTGGCGCCCAACGCCGCGAACACGGCCGGCCAGCAGGCGCCGACCAGCACGTCCGGCACGGTACGGCCGATGGTGCTCAGTCCGGCGGGCAGGCCCGAGCCGGTGACGCCGGCGTGATCGGCGATCAGATCCGGGGTCCAGGCCAGCGTGGCATGCGCGACCGGAATCCCGTTGCTGCCCTTGACCTCCGGCAGCGCCTGCCCGGCTGCGACACCCAGCAGTGCCGACATGGCGGCATCGGCGTCGTCCTCGGTGATCACCGGCGCGCCGCCGTTGTAGACCGAGGCGGGCACGGTGATCCGGATCCGGACCGCGTCCCGAGCCGACAGCGGCACGGTCAGCTCGACGTACGCGTTGTCGGTGTCGGGGCCCGTGGTGGGCTCCAGGGTGGCACCGGTCGGCGGGTGGATCGCGCCCTTCTCGTCGGTGACCCAGCGATCCAGGTCGCCCAGGCGATGCACCGGGTTGAGGGTGGTGCGCCCGGCCCATTGCACATCGGGAGCGGCCAGCACGATATCGAGAGCGCCGTGGGTGACCTCGGCGCGCCGGCGGCCGTCGACGGCCATCGGGGTGACCCCGCCGCGGATCAGCGAGTACGCGGTGGCCTGCTCGAACCGATCCAGCAGCTCCCCGACCGGCTCGTCGACGCGGGTGATGCCCGCGACCGCGACGGTGCCCGGGATGATGCACACCCCGTCGGCGGAGTAGCGCGGATCGTGGGCCTGCCACAGCGAATCCGACCGCCACCAGCGGCGGACGTCACCGTCGACAACCGGCACGAAGTTGACCGGCTTGCCCGGAATCTTGCACAGCGACACGAAGAACGGCACATCGGCCGGATGCAGCACGGTGTCGGCGATCGCCGGGTACCGCTCGGCCAGCACGGCCAGCGCCTCCACCGGCGCCTCGAACGCACTGTCCACCTCGAACAGGGTGGCGATCTCACCGTGGTCGGCCGGGTTCAGGCGGGATTCGGTGCGCCGCACCATCTCCGCGAACCGGTCCCGCCAGGTGATGTCCAGCCAGACCGACCGGGTGGCGTCGGCGATCGCCTCACCGATGTCGCTACCGAAGTCCGCGCTGCGCGGCTGCTGATGCGGCAGGTATGCGGCCAGTTCGACGTACCGGTCCAGCCACTGCCGATAGGTCATGGTGGCGACGTCGCCGAAATACGGCTTGGCCGTGCGGTTCAGCGCCTCGATGATCTCGGCGCGACGGGCGGCGACGGCCTCGCCGTCACCGGCGACCTCGTCCAGCAGGCGACCGGTCCGCGAGGCCGCGTTGTCGATCTCGTGAATATCCGCGCCGAGCTGACTGCGACCGGAAGCCATTCCGGCCGACGCGGTGCCCGCCCCGACCCACTCGGGAGTTCCGGGGGTGTCGACCAGCAGCTGCTTCACCTCGGGAGCGGTGGTGGCCTCCAGGGTCGCCATCGCCGCGGTACCCACCAGCACACCGTCCAGCGGCATCGCCGGATAGCCGTGCGCGGTGGACCATTCGCCGGTCAGGTATACGGTGGCCCGCTCCGGCGTCCCGATGCCGCCGCCGACGCAGACCACCACGTTGCCGCGGTTGCGCAGCTCGGCGTAGGTCTCCAGCAGCAGGTCGTCGAGATCCTCCCAGGAGTGGTGGCCACCGGCGCGCCCGCCCTCGATGTGCATGATCACCGGGTAGTCCGGCACCGCGTCCGCGATCCGCAGCACGGCCCGGATCTGCGCCACGGTGCCCGGCTTGAACGCCACATGGGCGATGCCGACCTCGGACAGCTCCTCGATCAGCGCGACGGCCTCGTCCAGCTCCGGGATACCGGCGGTGACGATCACGCCGTCCAGCGGAGCGCCGGCCGCACGGGCCTTCTGCACCAGCCGCTTCCCGCCGAGCTGGAGCTTCCACAGGTAGGGATCCAGGAACAGCGAGTTGAACTGCACCGCCCGCCCCGGATGCAGCAGCGTCCCGAGCTCCGCGACCCGATCGGCGAAGATCTGCTCGGTGACCTGGCCGCCACCGGCCAGCTCCGCCCAGTGCCCCGCATTGGCCGCGGCAGCAACGATTTTCGCGTCCACGGTGGTCGGGGTCATACCCGCCAGCAGGATCGGCGACCGACCGGTCAGCCGCGTGAACGACGTCTCGACGACGATCCGCCCGTTGGGCAGCCGAATCGGCTGCGGCGCGAACGAGGTCCAGGGCGCGGCCACCTCGGGCGCGGCTCCCGGAGTGAACAGACTGCGCTGCCCCGGCCGGGTGGCGGCCGACACCACGCCCACCCCCGAGCCCTTCAGCGAGCCGACGGTCAACCGGCTCAGCAGATCACTGGGCCCGAGATCCAGAATCCAGTGCGCCCCCGCCTCGATCGTCGAGTCCACGATGCTGACCCAGTCGACCGGATCCACCAGGATCGCCTTGGCCAGCTTCGCCGCCAGCTCGGTGTCCAGCCCGCACTGCCGGGCCCAGCCCGCCACGAGCTCGACCGTGTCGGCGAGCGCCGGATGATGGAACGCGACCTCGACCTCGACATCCTCGAACACCGGCGCGAACACCGCGCCACCGCGCTTCTTGGCGTCCCGATCCCGGGTTTGCTCGGCATTGATCTCCGCACACCGCTGCCGCACCCGCTCCAGCTGAGCGACCGTGCCCGACAGCACGACCCGCCGCCGCCCGTTGCGAATGGACACCACGGCCGCGGCCTGCGGATCCACCCCCACCGAAACCTCGGCCACCACGGCCCGCAACTGCTCCGGATCGACATTGGACACCGCCACCATCGACGACTTGTCCCCGACCGGAATCAGCCCACGCCGCCGCGCGACCAGGGAAGCCGAAGCCCCGACCAACTGAGCCAGCGCGAGCAGCTCGACATCGCGCTCCCCATTGGCCTCGGCGGCCGCGGCGGCCAGCAGTCCCTGCGAGTGCCCCACGATCGCGACGGGTGGATGCTGCTCGGAATCCAGCCCCTGCAACCGCAACGCCCGCAGCGCCGCGACCTGGGTCAGGAAAACACCCGGCATGGAGATGGCGGCCGACCGCAGCACCTGCTCCGACGGAGCAGCGGAGACCTCCCCGGCCTCCGTATCGGCGATCTCGTCTTCCAGCATCCACGCCACCGGGTCGAAGCCCACGGGCCGGACCACCAGCAACTGGTCCGCAACCGGCTCCAGCAGCGCGGCGGCCTCGTTCACCAGCGCGGTGAGCTCGGGCTCGAGCGCGGAGTCCCGCCCGATCTCCTCCAGCTCCCGCAGCCACTGCGCCCCTTGCCCACCGAAGGCGAGCGCATAGGTCTCGCCGGCCAGCAGGCGGTCCAGCAGTGACGACTTGATTCCCGAGTTCGAGCTCTGCCCGGCTCCCCGGGCCACCTTCGCGTTCGTTCCGGCGCTCTCGTTGATCGTCAAGACGTTCGACTTCCTTCTCTGGCGGCTCGTCCTGGCCCAGGCGCTCACACACCGTGAACACCCCGCGGCCCCGCGGACCCGATACCTGGCCAGGGTGGCACAAAATCATGAGGAAAGCCTCACGTTTCCCCCTGAGCCGTCCGGCTACCCCCGAGTATTCCGGTACGTTCGTACAAGAATGAAACACAAATATGACCCTCCCTCATGTTTGAACTGCCTGGTCTGCCGTGGTTACACCGGCGAAGGAAAGCTGAGGGTCCCTCATATTGAGGGTTACCGAATTGTTATAAATCCAGGTAGACCTACTCGCGAGTATGAAACGTTCGTGGCGAGCTTCGCGATCTCGGTCAAGCCCGGTAGAGTTTGGACGGTCGTACCAGCACGCGCGAGTGGCGAAATAGGCAGACGCGCTGGATTTAGGTTCCAGTGTCTTCGGACGTGGGGGTTCAAGTCCCCCCTCGCGCACCAGGTTTCGGCATTCGTGAGGTTTCCCGCACGAGCGTGTTCGAGGGCGCTCGAACACGGTGAGGAGACCTGTATGCGGTACTTCTACCAGCGAACTTCCCCTGCCCCGGCGTCGATCCAGGGGCAGTTTCGAGCACGTCTGCCCATCGCCGGGCTTCGCACGGTGGTGCGGCGATGATCGCCCCGGTGATACCGCCCTCGTCGGCGGCAACCGCGCTGCCGCCGTCGCCATCCGTCCCGGCGCCCACGCCCACCGCACGAGGTCCGATGCCGGTGTATGTGCGGCCACCGATGACCGGAGCGGACGTGCTGGTCGGGATCTCGACGGTCGGGCAGGCCGGGCGCGTCGTGGACCGGACCCTCATGCGGAAACTGGGCTGGGCACCGGGTACCCGGCTGCGGATCCGGATCGCCGACGCGGGCGTGCTGGTGGTCGAGCGGGACACCGACGGCCCGGTGATCGTCCGTGGCAGTGGCTGTTTCGCGATCCCGTACCGGATGCGGCGGCGGGTGAACCTGTTCGTCGGTGACCGGGTCCTGTTGCTGGGCCGCGTCACCCGCGGGCGGCTCGCGATCCACCCGCCCGCGGCGATCGACACGCTGTTCACCACCAGCTTCGACCTCCTCGAGGACGTGAGCCGGTGACCACTTCCACGGAGGTATCGCAGGAGGCGATCGCGGCGGCACGGGTGTTGTTGTCGCAGATGGGTTTGTCGCCTGCCGACCTCGTCGGCTCCGCAGCGCCGGCTCCGACCTTCGCCGAGATCGTCCCCTTGGTCGCCGCGACCCTGTCGCCGGGGACGTTGCGCACCTACAACACTCACTTCACGCGCCTGCTGAACCTCTGGAGCGACCGGCGTCTGGACGAGGTGTCGAAAACCGACCTGGAGGAACAGTCACGAGCTGTGCAGGCCGGTGCCCGCCGCGATCGGCGCTCCGGGACCGGGTCCAGCGCCGCCGAACATTTCGTGACCGCCACCCGCTGCGTCTACCGGTACGCCGAAGACAAGGGCTGGATCCGTCCGGCGGACAACCCCGCCCGCCAGGTGGCGGTCCCGTTGCGCCGGACCTCGAACCGGTACGCGATCCCCTCGCATCGGCTGGCAGAAATCAATCGGGCCGTCGTCGATACCAGTGACGATCCTGAGCTGGACTGCCTGCTGATCCGGCTGCACACCGAAACCGCGTGCCGTGTCGGTGGCGTGTTGGCGTTGCGGCCGATCGATCTCGACCCGGACCAGTGCCTGCTCTACCTGCGTGAGAAAGGATGCAGCGACCGCTGGCAACCGGTGTCGCCCACCATGATGCGCCACCTGCTCCAGCACGCCCACGACCGGCATGCACCGGCCCACGGTCAACTGCTGCGCTACAGCAGCGGACGACCGATCACCCGCCGCCGCTACGACACCCTGTGGGCGCGCGTCGGCGTCGAACTGCCGTGGGTGGCCGTCCAGGGCATCACCACACACTGGCTGCGCCACACCACCCTCACCTGGGTCGAGCGAACCTACAGCTACGCCATCGCCCACGCCTTCGCCGGACACCGCGACGGCAAAGGCGGCAGCGTGACAGCGACCTATGTGAAAGCCAGCCTCCTCGAGATCGCGACCGCCGTCGCAGTGCTCACCGGCGAACCACATCCGCTGGTGTCCGCGCACACCGATCAGCGGTGAACCGGTCGGCCGTGCGCACAGTGCGCGCACGGCCGACCCATCACCGCCCGAACAGGACCCCACCATGTCCCGACGTTCCACGGCTGCGGCGCGGGCACCACACCCCGGCCCGGCACACCCCGTTGCTCCGGACATCCATCACGCTCGTGCACACGTCTTCTTCTGGTGCGTGCTGACCACGGCCGCTGGTGTCAGCGTGACCGGCAACGCCGTTCACGCTGTCCTTCACGCCCACACCCTGCCCGGTCTGGCCGCCGGTGTCGCGGTCGTCCCGCCCATCGCGTTGATCGCGGCCGTGCACGGCGTGACCGTTCTCCTGCGCACCCACACCCGATCCCGCGGCGTGCACATCGTCGCCACGTTCATGACCGTGCTCATCGCCGGCGGGGCCTTCTGGCTTTCGTTCACCGCCCTGCGCGCCCTGGCGATCCTGGCCGCAGTCCCGGCAGGACAGGCATGGCTGTGGCCGACGATCATCGAAGGCTCGATGACCCAAGCGACCGTGGCGATACTCGCACTCGCGCAAACGACCCGTGTGCACGAGCCGGACACCGAGCAGCGCACACTCGACCCAAGTCGGAGCACAAGCGGCGAAAGTCGTGCGCACAACGAAATCGGCACCGGCGTTGCCCACACCGAGAGCACCGACGCCGGACCACCTGTGCCGCGGCGCGACTGGACGCACATCGCCACAACCATCTGCGACCGTGACCCGGCGCGCCGCCGGAATCCGGACGATGTGGCCCGGATGCTCGCCTGGCATTACGACGACGGCTTGACCCCGAGCGCGATCGCACGCCGAGCGGGCCGCAGCCGCTCCGGCGTCAGCAGAATCCTCCGCCTCGCGGCCACGCTGACCGACCACACGGCAGCCACCGAGCAGCCACCGCGCCCTCGGAGTATGGACGCGCCGCCACCGGCGCACCGTG
Organism: Nocardia sp. alder85J; assembly: GCF_020176955.2. GTDB lineage: Bacteria > Actinomycetota > Actinomycetes > Mycobacteriales > Mycobacteriaceae > Nocardia. The sequence continues at coordinate 51,046 of NZ_JAIUCZ020000013.1, read as the reverse complement.
ACCCGGCACCGGCAGCACGCGAATCGAATTCCTGCGCCACCACATCCGGCCGCCTTCCGGTGACGGCGGAGAAGGTTGTCGGTCCGCCGCGGCCGGATCCTGTGCAGTGACGTCGGTTCCGGTCGTCACCACGGTGCGCTGCCGACACGGTCGACCTGCTCGGCGAGGACGGCACAGTCGACCGGTCCGGTGGTGTCGACGAAGACGGTCGCGGCCAGGCCCAACGGCGCGGCGTGCTCGGCCCAGGTGTCCCAGTCGTCGGCCAGACGCTGTTCGTCACGGTGGACGGCGGCCCGGCGCCGGCTCCGGTACCGCTTCCTGGCGACGGTGGCCGGGACATCACACCAGATCTCCACGACACGGTCGGCGCCGACCATCTCGATTCCCATCCTCGCGAAGCCGAGATCGCGCGGCCTGAACGACCACGAGTCGACGACCACGTTGGACGGAATCGCGCGGGCCAGAGCCCACACCGTATCCATCGCGATCCCGCCCAACGCCGGGATGTCGTCGGCGTTGTCCAGGCAGGACGCCAGCGCTTCCTTGACGGCGTCCTTCGACAACAATCGCGCGTTCAGGACCGGGGCAAGCGCTCGCCCCAGTGTCGTTTTACCGGCACCGGGCAAACCGTTGATCAACACCAGGAGATTGCCCATCAGGTCATCATCGCCGCTGTCCGCCGCGCACTGCGCCTCTTCGATCGGCACGACGACGGCAGCCGTTGGGCAGGTTCGGCGAGAGCACCGGCATCCTGCACGATCGACGCTCACTGCCGCGCGGCCGGCTCCGGCGGGCCGCCGTCCAGGTCAGGTCGTCCTCGGTTCGCGCTCACCGGCCGCGCTTCCCGCCGAGACGCATCGGCGGTCGTCGCGCCGCGCTGACGTGCTGAAACCGGAGATCCTGAGACACCTTCTACACCACCGATACTCACCTCTGATCACGCAGACATCACCAGTCATACCGATCCATGCCACAGACTCACCCAACCTGCTGATATTCGATGCACAACGCCCACATCTCAATTCACGACAGGCAGACCTCTTGCATTCAGGATCACAATTTCGTAAACACCTAAGGATTTTACTAATTCGACAATTTCAGTGTATATACTAGGGCTCGCCAAAACCTGTCATCGAGCGTTCGCTGGAAGGGTGACAGCGACGCTGCACAAGGTGATGGCAGGCAACGGCTACCTGTACTACCTCCGTCAGACCGCCGCCTACGACGTGTCCGACCGAGGCTCGTCGAGCCTGTCCGACTACTACAGCGCCCGAGGTGAAGCCCCGGGCCGCTGGCACGGTGACGGCTTGTCCGCGTTGGGAATCCAGCCCGGAGACGAGGTCACCGAGGCGCAGATGAAGGCCCTGTGGGGTGTCGGCCGACATCCGAACGCCGATGCGATCGAGGCCCAGGTGATCACGGCCGAGATCGCCGCGGGCGCGAAACCCGGAGAGGCGACACGTGCGGCCGAGCGGGCATCACGGCTGGGCAACCCCTATCGAATGTATTCCGGCGGTTCCGAATTCCGGCGGCGATCAGCAGAAGCGTTCGCCGCCTTCAACACTGCGCGAGGCCACGATCCGCACGCGGCGATCCCCGAGGCCGACCGTGCTCGCCTGCGGACCCGTGTGGCGCGGGAGATGTTCGCCGACCGGTACGGTCGCGCACCGCTCGATCAGCGTGAACTGTCAGGCTGGGTGGCACAGATTTCCCGCCCGTCCTCGGCGGCGGTCGCGGGGTTCGACATCACCTTCTCGCCGGTGAAATCGGTGTCGGTGCTGTGGGCGGTCGCACCACGAGAGACCGGCGACCTGGTCCAGGCCGCGCACGAGGCGGCGGTCGACGACGCGCTCACGTGGCTGCAACAGCACGCCCTCTACACCCGGCTGGGCCGCAACGGAGTCCGGCAGGTGGAGGTGGAGGGAATGGTCGCCGCGCGATTCCTGCACCGCGACAGCCGCTGTGGGGACCCGGATCTGCACACCCACGTTTTGATCGCGAACCGGGTCCGTACCCTCGACGGCCGCTGGCGCACCCTCGACGGCGCCATGATCTACCGGGCTGTGGTCACCGTCAGCGAGATCTACAACACCCGTCTCGAGGCCCACCTCGAACGTCTGCTGGGCGTGACATTCACCGAACGCCCGGGAACCGATCCCTCGAAGCGGCCGATCCGTGAAATCGTCGGCATTCCGATGGAGCTGATCGAGCACTGGTCGCAGCGCGATGCCGCGATCACGCGCCGGCTCGGCGAACTGTCCGTCGCCTTCCAGCAGCAACTCGGGCGGGAGCCGATGCCCGCGGAAATGTACCGGCTGGCCGAACGCGCCACCCTCGAAACCCGACCCGCCAAACACGGGCTACGCACCCGCGCGGAGCAGCACGCCGACTGGCGTGCTCACGCCGCCACCATCCTCGGCGGCCGGGATGCGCTGGCCCACATGCTGTCCGCTGTGACCAATGGCTCGCAGCGCGAACGTCCGGTGACCGATCGTGCCTGGCTGACCGCTGCCGCCGACCGGGTGGTGGCGCAGGTGTCGGCGCAACGGTCGGTATGGCAGCGGCATCATCTGCGCAGCGAGATCGAGCGGCACATCCGGGGCCGGGTCGCCCCACACGACGTCGATGTCATCGCCGATCAGCTGGAACGCGAAGCGTTGTCGCCGTCACGGGTGATCGCGCGCGGCAATCCCGACGCCGCCGCGCATCCGGTCCTACGCCGGGTGCCGGCGATGTTCGCGCATCGCGACGGCAGCAGCGTCCACGCCGTCGCCGGAGCGCAGCACTACACCACCGCCTCAGCCCTCGATATCGGTGCGCGACTGATCGACCTGTCGCTACAGCCCGGCGGCCGCGCGCTCACCCCGGACGTGCTGGCCGCCGCAGTCGACGCCTACCAGCGCGATCCGGCCCATCGAGACCGGCAACTCAACGAAGGCCAACTGGCTGTCCTGACCATGTTCGCGCACTCACCGATGCGGATCCATACCGCGAACGCACCCGCCGGCACCGGCAAAACCACCACGATGCGAGTGCTGGTGGACGCCTGGCACCGCAGCGGCGGCACCGTTGTCGGGCTCACCCCGACCGCGGCCGCCGCCGACGTGCTCCGCGAATCCACCAGTGCCCGTGCCGAAACCGTCGACAAACTCCTCACCGTCCTCGCCGCCCACACCCCCGGCCACGCACACGACACCGATCGTCGAGGACCGCCTCCGCTGCCACAATGGGTCCTCGACATAGGTCCGTCGACCCTGGTCCTCGTCGACGAGCACATCCAGCTCGCGGACGCGAAACGGGTACGGCTGCTGGAGTTCCTGGCCTCGCGTGACGCGACCGTCCGCTGCCTCGGCGACGACCGGCAGCTACCCGCCATCGACGCCGCCGACGCCGCAACCGACATGGCCGAGGCCAATCCCCCCGCCACCTTGACACAGGTCGTCCGGTTCGCCTCCCCCGGAGAAGCCGCCGCCTGCCTGCAACTCCGCGACGGTGACCCCGCCGGGCTCGGCTGGTATCTGGACAACGGCCGCATCCACACCGGCAGCCCGGCCGCCACCTGCGACGACGCCTACACCGCCTGGATCGACGACCACATCAGCGGCCACGACGCCCTCATGCTCGCCCCGACCCACGACATCGTCCGCGAACTCAACCACCGCGCCCGTAGCGACCGCCTCGCCCGCACCCACCACCCGCCCGGACCGAACACGCTGCTGTCCGACACCAATTACGCCTCCGCCGGTGACCTCATCTGCACCCGCCGCAACAATCCCCGGCTGCGCGTCGGTGACACCGACTGGGTGCGCAACGGCTACCGGTGGACCGTCACCACCGTCCATCCCGACGGCAGCCTCACCGCCCGCCGCCTGCACGCCGGCCACCTCCGGCCCGGCACCGTGCACCTCCCGGCCGACTATTTGCGCGCACATGTCCGCCTCGGCTACGCCGTCACCATCAACGCCGCACAAGGGCTGACCGTCGACACCTGCCACGTCGCCCTCACCGGCCGCGAAACCCACAACCAGCTCTACGTCGCCCTGACCCGCGGCGTCCACGCCAACCACGCCTACGTCCCCACCGCCCTCGACGGCAGCGAAGCCTCCTTCTGGACCGAACCCGCCGTGCTCCCCCGCACCGCCGTCGAAATCCTCTGCCGGATCCTCGGCCGCGACACCACCCCGATGTCCCCGTACGCCGAGCTACGCACAGCCCTCGACCCGGCGCGGCGACTGGGTCGGGCCGTGGACATCTACCTCGACGCCGTCGGCATGGCCGCCGAACACGCCGTCGGCGACACCGTCCTCGCCCGCCTCGACGCCGCCGCCGAAACCATCGACCCCCACCTCACCGACAGCCCCTCCTACCCTGTCCTCCGTCAGCACCTCGCCATCCTCGCCACCCGAGGCCGCGACCCCGTCGCCGCCTTGCACATGGCCGCGACCGAACGCGAACTCGACACCGCCACCGACATCGCCGCCGTCCTCGACCGACGTCTCGATCCCACCGGAAGACACTCCACCGGAACCGGACCCCTGCCCTGGACCCACTGCTTCCCCAACGCCCTCGGTTCCGAACACCTGCACGCCCGCGCGCACATCATCGCCGACCTCGCCGCCCAGATCGCCCACGACACCGCCGCCTGGACACCCGTCACCGCACCCAGGTGGGCACAACCGCTGCTGCACAGCGACCCCCGCCTCCTCGCCGACCTCGCCGTCTGGCGTGCCGCCCACCACATCGACGACACCGACACTCGCCCGACCGGACCGCCGCGCTACCCCGCCCTGGAACGCATCTACCAGCAGCTACTCGACGCCCGCGTCACCGACACCATCGGTGATCTCCACTACGCCACCCATACCTGGTCCGCCCTGGCCAAACGCCTCGACGCCCGCCTGCTCACCGACCCGTACTGGCCGGTCCTCGCCGACAAGATCGACCTCGCTGCCCGCGCCGGCCTCCCCATCGAAACCCTCCTCGGCACCGCCGCCGCCAGCCGGCCACTGCCCGACGACATGCCCGCTGCCGCACTGTGGTCACGCCTGCAGATCGAACCCGCCGCGCTGCACACCACCACCGACGCCCTGAGGCCGTATTGGACACCACAACTGGCCGAACTCCTCGGCACCGACACCGCCGACCTCCTGATCAACGATCCGGCCTGGCCACGCCTCGTCGCCGCCATCGATCACGCCACCGCCAGCGGCTGGACACCCCGCGATATCCTTGCCACCGCCTACGAACTGCTCCTCGGCGGCCAAGCCGACACCGGCAGCATCCGCCCCCACCAACTCACCACCGCGCTGGCCTGGCGCGCCGAAGCACTGCTGCACACCGATATCGGCTCAGCACCGGTATCTCCCGCCGACCCGATACCGGACACCGCACCCGAGGATCCGTTCGACGAGCCACTGCGCACCCTGACCGACACCGAACTCATCCAGCAGATCGACGACCTGCACCAGCGTCTCACCCTCGCCGACACCTACACGTTCCTGTTCTCCTCGGATGAACCGAGCGAAAGTTCTCGGCTGCGTGCACAACTCGACGGTCTCCACGCAGAGCGGGACCGCCGTCACCACCTCACGCCCGACCAACTGGCAGCCGAACGGAAAAATCGTCACGCTACGGACCCCACGGGTGAGAACAGCGTCGAACCCCACGATCTCGGGCACCACGACCCGACGATTCAGCCTCCCCACGACATCGGACCCTGACCACCCCGGCATCCCCAGAAGGCCACCGCCTCACCGGCAGTCGGCGAAGGCCTCGTGACATCACCCGCGGCCACCGCAGACCGGCCAATTCCTTCCGCCTGCGCACGCCGCGAACTGCCGTCGGGGTGGCGCACGGACCGTTTTTCGGCTTCTATGGAATGAGCAGGGGACTCGACTCGCGTCACACGCCGATCGAGGACCGAATGGTGCACTACTTCCCACCCAGCACATCACGCGCTCACCCAGTACAGCTCCCGCTACCGCTGATCCACCGGGATCTCCCCGGGGCCGAACAGCCGTATATCGCTGTCTCCACGCTCACCGCCGATGGCCGGCTCGCGGCCTCGTCGGTCTTCGAGCGCCTCGGATGGCACCCCGGCCACCACCTCCACCCGACGGTCCGTGGCCCCGCGCTGATACTCACTGCCGCGGCCGAATCGTCGAAACACCGGCTCGACCGTCACCGCCACTTCCGGATACCGGCGGCAATCCGAGCCAGAATCCACCTCGACACCGGAGATCGCCTGCTGCTCATAGCCCTCCACGAGCAGGTACTCATCTACGCGCCGGGGGCCCTGTACGAGCTGCTGCACCTCGCCGAACACAGCACCCCGGACCACCGATGAACTCCCCCGATCTGGACGCCGCGCGCCTGATCCTCGACAAACTCGGCATCCGTCCCGAGCAACTCATCGACCAGCCCAGCACGACCGTACCGATACCGACCTTCCGGCAATACATCCCGCAACTCCAGAACACCCTCACCCCAGGCACCCTCCGCACCTACAGCCCCTACTTACGCCGACTCACCGACACCTGGGGCGACCGCCGACTCGACGAACCAACCCCACTCGAACTCGAACAACTCATCGAGCGCACACGCCGAACCGCCCGCATCCGCAGCAACTCTCGTGACGGCCGATCCGCAGCCGAACACATGACCAACGCACTGCGCTACCTCTACAAGCACGCCGCCGAGGACGGCTACCTCGCAAGTGGCAATCCCGCCGGCGCGATCCTCCAACCGCCACGCCACCCCAGCCTGCGCACCTCGCTGCCCACACCTCTGCTCGCCGCGATCATCGACACCGCGACCACCACCGGCAACGATCCCGACCTCGACACCCTGATCCTCCGCCTCCACATCGAAACCGCCTGCCGACGCAGCGGCGTCCTCAACCTCCGCCCCCGCGACCTGGACCCCACCCAATGCCTCATCCTCCTCCGGGAAAAAGGCCACACCACCCGCTGGCAACCCATCTCCCCCACCCTCATGCAGGCACTCCTGCAACACCACCACGAACGCGGCCGCAACGACCCCGAACAACCACTCCTGCGCTACCGCAACGGCCGACCACTCACCGGCCGCCGATACGACAGCCTCTGGACCCGCATCGGCACCCACCTCCCCTGGGTGGCAACCCAGCAGATCACCGCCCACTGGCTCCGCCACACCACCCTCACCTGGGTCGAACGCCACTTCGGCTACGCCGTCACGCGCGCCTACGCCGGACACACCCAACCCACCCGCCACGACGCCACCACCCTCACCTACGTACGCGCCTCACAATGGGAAGTCGCCCAAGCACTTTCGGCACTCACCGGAGAACCGCACCCCCTCGTCCCGGCCGACCGGTCCCTGCTGCATCGCCAGCCGCTTGACGAATCATCAGCGGACGTCGACCAGGGATGGTGATTCCGGCCGGCCGCATCACCCAGTTGCGATCCGAGACTCGACCACTTGCGCAGGGCAGCACATTTCGGATGTCCGGCCTCGCCGCAGCAATTTCGATGTCCTGGCAGGCCACCCCGCTGGGGCCGCCGACCCCGCTCGTGCGGTGGCCGGACCTCGGGTGCTGGGCACGCCAGATCCGCGCCTACCACGGCTGGTCGCGCCCGCAGGCCGCCGCACGCCCGCACCTCCACCCCGACACCCTCAAAAGCGTCGAAAACCACCTCTCCGCGCCCACCCCGACAACAGTGGACCGGATCATCCTCGGCTACGGACTCGACCATGCACAGGCACGCCACACCCGCGAACTGGCCGCGCCACCGATGGACCTCACCCCGCTCGATCACCTACGGCACCGCTACGCCACCCCCGCCCAGCAGGCACGCCTGGCCCGCCTCGACCACGCGGGCATCGCCTGCGCATACCTGGATCCGCTGTGGCACACAGTGATTGCCAACCAGCGATTCCACCACGCCTTCCCAGCATGGACGCCTACAACGGCAACCTGGCCCTCTGGGCCTTAAGTGACGCTGCCACAGCAGCGGCCCCGCACCGGGACCACGACTGCACTTTCTTCACGGCCACCCTGCGCGCCGCACTCGGACGCCACCGCACCGCCACCGGCGCACCCCACTCACTGAGAATCCAACTCGGCGACACGCACACCCACGACGTCCGCTTCTACCTCGCCTACTGCACCCCCTACAACGGATCCTCACTGCCACCACCATGACCACACCCGCCCGCGGTGCGCACCGAGCGCGAGTACTCACAGACCAGGTCGCGCCGACGCCTGTCCACGCGGCGGCGGCAGTCTAATCGTGTTGCCCCAGCATGACATCGACATCCACCACCGTGGTCGCCAACGCTTGCTCCCCCACCACGAAGTGGAACCGCCGCTCCCCCCCGATACAAGAGCTCCTGCATCTCCATCGTCGCGGCCACACCGGCGTCGACATCGCCGGCCGTCGGAGAGAAGACACTAAAGGAATGAAGCAACCCAGACGCGTATTCCGCAGTCTGGAGATACTCCGGGATGTGGAACGGACTGTAGACCCGAATGAACCGGGATGCCTCCGACGCGCGCGGCCGGTCCGGCACACCTTTCCCGAGGATCTTGCGCTGTTCCTCGTAGGCGGCATGGAGGTTCTCCACGCTGTCGATCAGATCGGGAATCTGGTCGACAGCATCGCACAGCTGGCACCATGCACGAATATCGGCGTGCGACGGCCTGATCTGCCCACGCTCCAATTTCGAAACTTTCGTCTGATGCCACCCGGCCCGGCGCGCCAACTCCGCACCCGACAGTCCTGCACGGCGGCGAAGCTCTCGCAGCCGCAGCCGCAGCACCTCACATTGGTGGTGAAATGTGGTGGTCATGCGTCGGCCGGTTCCAGGGACGCAATGGCCGGTTCCCGCAGCAGATTCCGGCTGCTCCGGCGAAAGGCTCTCCACAGGCCGACGAAAAAGGCCACGCTCGCAAACTTGTTCATCTCATATTCGGGATCGCGCATCCTCGGCCCATAATATCAATCTCCGGTACTTCAGAGCATTGATTTCAGTCGAAGGCCGTGGGCAAGTCGGGCTTGGTCCAGTGGTCGTGAAGCAGTTGAATTTGACTGGGGAGAATTCGGGTATGGGAGAGGGCTGGAAGGTCGTTGACGTCGAACCAGTCGACGTCGAGGGTTTCGATGGGGCTGGGTGTCCCGTCGGAGATCTTCTCGCAGAGGAAGAACATTTTGTACACGTGGTAAGCGAAGACGGGTTGGTGTCCTTGTTTTTCGCGGTCGAGGACGGCGGCGAGTTTGGTGGCGCGGACGGTGAGGCCGGATTCTTCCTCGACTTCGCGTTCGACGGCGAGGGAGGGGGGTTCGAGGGGGTCGCACCATCCGCCGGGCAGGGTCCATTGTTCGTCGCTGCGGTCGCGGATCAGCAGGATCTGGCCGGTGTCGTTGAAGACGCCGCCGCGGACGTCGACTTTGGGTGTCATGTAGCCGTGTTCGGCGGAGATGATCTCGAGTAGTTGTTCGGGGGTGCCGTCGCTGATCAGCGCCATCAGTTCCGCTGCGGCGGAACGGGTTTGCTCGTAGCGTTGCCTGTCGAAGACATCGGTGGCGAAGACGAGGCCGTTGTTACCGATCGACGACAGAGTCACGGCGATCTCGCGGAGTCGCTGTTCAGTCGAGGTGGCCGGGTTGTTCAAGGGTCGGTCCTTCCGGGGTCGGGTGATCCGGTCCGAGACGGCGGGGCTGCCGAGCCGGTCAGGGGGCGAGGCGGTAGGTGGTGGAGTCGCGGGGCTGGAAGCCCATGCTCAGGTACAGCTGGTGAGCCTCGGCGCGGCTGGGGCCGGAGGTGAGGTCCACGGTGCGGGCGTGGTGTGTCTTGGCGATCGTCACCGCAGTGGCGGTGAGTCTTTTCGCGATGCCCTGGCCTCGGGCGCGGTGGTCGACGACGACGTCCTCGATGCGGGCCCGGACGCCGGTGGCCAGCGGGTGGACCACGAGGGTGAGCGCCCCGGCGATGACACCGTCGCCGGTGCGCGCGATGAGTAATTCTGTTGCCGGACAGGCGATCAGGTCGTCGAACTGTTCACGGGTCAGCGGAGGCGCGGAGGTGGACAGCTGGGGCAGGAGCCGGGCGAGCGCGGTGTACACGTCGGGGTCGGGCCAGGTGACGGTGTCGATGGTGACCGTGGTGCTGGGCGCATCCGGTGTCTGCACGAGCAGTACCTTTCGGGCGGATTGTGCGGCGGTGCGGGATCCGGCAGATGTGGACAGGGGGACCGCGGTTCAAGCAGGCAGTGTCCTTGGGCGTGCAGCTTAGCGGGCCGGGCGTGATGGCCCGCTGGCTTCGCGTCACCGGTCCCTCGGTGCCGGGGGAGCGTCCGGGTCGTCAGTGCCTTGCAGGCCGCGTGCCGCTGGCGGTGGTGAGGTGGGTGACGGCGGCGGGGATGTCGTGGTCGGGTGTCTGGAAGAGGGCGCTGGCGGCGACGAGGATGTCGGCGCCGGCGGCGGTGACCTCGGGGGCGGTGTGGGAGGTGATGCCGCCGTCGGCGACGAGTTCGATGCCGGTGTGGCCTCGCTGATCCACTAGTTCGCGTAGTGCCCGGATCTTGTCCAGCACAACGGGTTCGAAGGTGCTGGTGCCGGGACGGCTGGTCATGAGGACGATGTAGTCCAGGCGGGTGAGGTAGGCGTCGAGTAGTTCGAGGGGCTGGTCGGGGTTGAGGACCAGGCCGACGGCGGTGCCGGTGCCGGTGAGCATGTCGAGGGCGTCGTCGATGTCGTCGACGGTGTCGGTGTGGAAGGCGATACGGGCGGCGCCGAGGTCGGCGAGACCCTCGATGTATCGCTGGGCGGGCAGGGTTTGCAGGTGGATGTCCAGGGCGAGCTGGGTGCTGGCGGCGATGGCGCGGACGGTGCGCAGGCCGAAGGAGATGTCGGGAGTGTAGTGGCCGTCCATGATGTCGAGGTGGAGGTAGGCGGCTGTGCTGTGCTCGACGGCGGTGATCGCGGTAGCGAGGTACAGGGGGTCGGCGCCGAGCAGGGCGGCGGCGATGCGGGTCATGGGTGGGTCTCCTGTCCGATATTGCTGGCGTGGTGCAGGGTGGCGGTGACGTAGTCGATGTCGTCGCCGGTGAGGTCGGGGCGGATCGGCAGGCACACCGTGGCGGTGGCCTGGTGGTCGGTGTGCGGGAAGGGGCCGCCGAATCGGTGGTCGGCGAAGGCGGGCTGGCGGTGGATGGGGACCGGGTATCGGACGACCGCGTCGATTCCGGCGGCGCGCAGCGTGGCCAGGACGGTGTCCCGGTGGTCGACGGTGACCGGGACAGATGGTGGACGTGATCGCCGGGCACAGGGGCGGGTGGCGGGCAGGAAACCGCTGTGGCGGCCAGGCGCTGGGTGTAGTGGGCGGCGGCGTGGCGGCGGGCGGTGTTCCAGGTGTCGAGGTGGGGGAGTTTCGCGGTGAGGATGATCGCTTGCAGCGCATCGAGTTTCGAGTTCATGCCGCGGAGGACGTGGTTGTTCTGGCCGTCTTGGCCCAGGCCGCGCAGGATCCGCAGCGTGCGGGCCAGGTGTGTGTCGCTGGTGGCGACGGCTCCGGCGTCTCCGGCGGCGGCGAGGTTCTTGCTGGGGTGGAAGCTGTAGGTGCCGGCGATCCCGTAGGTGCCGACACGGCGGCCTCGCCAGGTGGCGCCGGCGGCTTGGGCGCAGTCCTCGACGAGGGCGAGCCCGTGGCGGGTGGTCAGGGCGGTGAGGCGGTCCATGTCGAGGGTGCGGCCGAACAGGTGCACGGCGAGGATCGCGCGGGTGCGGGGCGTACAGGCTGCGGTCGTGGCGTCGAGGTCCATCAGGTAGGTCGCGGGGTCGCAGTCGACCAGGACCGGGGTCGCGCCGGCGGCGGTGATGGCCAGGGCGGTGGCGTGGAAGGTGTTGGCGACGGTTATCACCTCGTCGCCGGGCCCGATACCGAGGGCGGTGAGGGTGAGGATCAGCGCGTCGGTGCCACTGCCCACGCCGATGACGTACCCGGCGCCGAGGTAGGCGGCGAACCGGTCCTCGAATCCGGTGACGGTGTCGCCGAGGATGTAGTCCCCGCCGGTGAGGGCCCGCTGGATCTGGCCGGTCACCGCCGCCAGGTCGGGGAACTGCGCGGCGTAGTGGTAGCGGGGTACTTTCACGATGCCTCCCGGATCCGGATGAGGGTTTTCCCGACCGCACCGTGTGCGGCGGCGGTGGTGAGAAACGCGGCGGCGGTGCGGAGTTCGAGCACACCGGTGGTGACCCGCCGCACGCAATCCGCCGGTGACCAGCCGTGTGTGTCGGGTTCGCGGTGCAGCAGGGCCAGTGCGGTGGTGAAGTCCTCGCGGCGGGCGCCGTAGGTGCCGGCGACGGTGAGGGTCCTGCCCGCGGTGGTGGCGGTCAGTTGCTCGCGGCGTACCCGGTCGATGTCGAGACCGTGGTAACGCAGGCCGGGGCTGGTGCCGGCGAACACCAGCAGAAGCCCTCCGTCACTGAGCATGCCGGTGCACTCGGTCAGCAGAGCCGGTGTCGCGGTCGCGGTGACCAGCACGATCCGGGTGAAACGCTGCCCGGTGTCGTGGCTGGGGATCGCGGGAGGCAGGGCACCGCTGCGGCGGAGGAATTCGATCCGGTGTGGTCGTGGGTTGAGCAGGACGCACCGGTGGCCCTCGGCGGTCAGCGCGGCGGTGATCAAGGTCCCGGCCATCCCCGCCCCGTACACCCCGATCGGTTCCTGCCGGTCGAAACGCAGTGCGGCGCTGACCTCGTGCAGGCGGGTGGTGCAGTGCACGGCGCAGGCCAGGGGTTCACCGAACACCGCGACGTCGGCCGGGAGGGCGTGCGGGATCGGGACCAGGGCGGCCTGCAGGTGCGCGGGAGTGCCGCGGAGGTCGACGTATTCGGCGAACCCGGAACCGCGGGTGAGGACCGGGTGCGGGTCGAGCAGCACCCGCTGGTGGAGTTCGGCGAGTCCGGGCGGGGCGTGGACGACGGTGGCGACGATCTCGTGCCCGAAGTCTCTGCGCGCGTACCGGTTTCCGGTGATTTCCCGCAGGTCGGAGCGGCACACACCGGCGATCTCCGGTGCCAGCCGCACCACCGGCGCGTCGCCGGTCGGTGGCGGCAGCGGCACGGTCGTGTGGATCGCGATGCCGTCATGGTGCTCGATGCGCTGGTAGGTGAGCGGGAACTCGGGGGTCATCGCGGGCTCCTCACCTGGTCGGCGACGGTGAGCGCGGGATCGGCGGCCCGGTGGGGGCGCGCCATGGTGAGGTCGACGACGACTTTCAGGTACTCGCCGGACCCGGACCGGCCACCACGGGCCATGGCCGGGATCCGATGTACGGCTTCCTCCAGCGAGATCACGTGCGTGATCACTCCCGCGTACCGGGTGATCCCCGCCAGCAGGCGCTGCTGAGCGGACTCGAGATGCCGTGGCGCTGTGCCCCGATGCCCGGTGACGTGCACCGTCTTCCCCGCTACGGTGATCGAAGTGGTTGCGGCACCATTGTTTCCGCAGACATTGGCTCGCCGGATCCCGGCGGCGTCGATGCCGGGCAGTACACGGTGGCGGAACCCGGCCGGGATGCCGCCGAACAGGTCCAGCACGCCGCCGTCGGTGAGCGCGTCCACGGCGTGGCCGACCCCGTCGTGGGCGGCTTCGCGGGGTAGGCAGACCACCGCCCCGGCGGCAGTGCCGGATGCGGCGGTGGTGGTGAATTCGGTCGAGGGGAGAAGGTGCGAGTGGGCGAGGAAGCTCAGCCGTTCGGGCCGGGGGTGGATCAGCTGGATCCGATAGCCGAGGTCTTCCCCGGCCATCGCCAGCAGCACGGCCGCCGATCCGCCACCGAACACCGAGACCCGGTCACCGGTGCGCAGGTGCGGGCCCAGCAGTTCCCAGGCGTAGACGGCGGTGGCGGCCGGCTCGACCAGAGGCCCGAAATCCACCGGCAGCCGCAGGTCGGCAGCGATAGTGCCGACCGGGCAGTCCGCGGGCAGCCGATCCTGTAGCAGGCCGTCGTAGCTGTGGCCGAGGATCGCGTCCTGGTCGATGGGGTCGACCGGATTGAAGATCTCGCACCACCGGCGGCCCCCGTCGGTCAGAGTGTCGGCGATCCCTTCGTGGCCGAGTACCCGAGCCTGGTCGCCGCGCGCGCCACGGAGGATCTGCCGATCCGTCCCGCACACTCCCACCCGCAGAATCCGCCGCCCGGGACGGGCCGACCCGGACACGCCGGTGGTGTATTCCAGGCGCAGGCCGTCACCGGCACGCACCAGCGTCCGGTGTCCCGAGGTGTCCATCATGGTCACGCTCCTACCGGCCGGGCGGACCGCAGCGTGCGTTCGGCGAGGATCAGTTCGGCCGGTTGGATGTCTTGGGCGAAGATCGCGGTCCCGATCTTGGTGAGCAGCGGGAAGTTCTGGTGCCCGTCGCGGTGGCGTACCGAATCCGACAGGCCGGCGTGCAGAATGTCTTCCGACAGGCTGGGGTGGGTGGTCGGCAACCCGACCCGTGCCAGCAGGCTCAGGATCTGGTCCAGGCAGTGGCCGTCGATGAGCCCGCGGTCGCGGGCCAGCACGCACGACAGCGCGATATCGATGGCGACCGCCTCCCCGTGATACAGGCGCGGGCGCGCGGCGAGTTCCAGTGCGGGGCTGATCGTGTGCCCGAAATCGGCCAGCCGCGCGAGGTCGTCTTCCCACAGGTTCGGTTCCAGCTCTTCGAGCATCGCGGTGACCGCCGCGTCGATCACCGGCCCGCTGAACCCCGCCTCCGCGCGGAAGGCGGCGGCGGTGGTCCAGTGCCGGTCGATCCGGTCGAACAGCCCGCCGTCTTTCACCAGCGCGATCTTGAGGATTTCGGCCATCCCGTTGGCGATCTGCCGATCCGGCAGCGTGGCCAGGAATCCGGGGTCGATCACGGTGACGGTGGCGGGATAGTAGGTGCCGACCCGGTTCTTCCGGCCGTTGAAATTCAGGCCGGTCTTCACTCCGACGGCCGCGTCGACCATGCCCAGCAGCGTCGTCGGCACCCGCACATACGGGACGCCCCGCCGATAGACGCTGGCCGCGAACCCGACCAGATCGGTCACCACACCCCCACCGACGGCCACGACGGCATCGGAGCGGCGGCTGACCCCGATCCGGTCGAACGCCTTCAGGATCCGCGCCGCCGAGTCCGCGTTCTTCCGCGACTCGGCGGCATCGATCGGCAGCACCGTGCAATCTCCGGCGTGGGCCATGAGATACGCGGTGAGCCGGTCACCGAACCCGGTGAGCACGGTGGAGTCGGCGATCACCAGGGTGCGGCGGCGGGGCCCGATCGCGGTGGCCAGGTCCGGATTCCCGGGGTCGAGGCACCCTCGCGTGGTACGAACCTGATAGGACACGGTCCGAGTCGCGTTCACCGTCCATACCCGGTCCATGTCAGCACCTGTTCCCCGAGACAGGACCGGCGGCCTGGGCACGCTGGCGGCGGGCGTACACGGCTGCGCCGCGCAGGGGGTCCAGGCCGTCGGAGCGCCA
This sequence comes from Nocardia sp. alder85J, assembly GCF_020176955.2. Classification (GTDB taxonomy): domain Bacteria; phylum Actinomycetota; class Actinomycetes; order Mycobacteriales; family Mycobacteriaceae; genus Nocardia. Next base: position 35,546 of record NZ_JAIUCZ020000013.1, on the reverse strand, counting down.
CCACACGACCTTGTCCCGGAATACGCCAGGCGGGTACAGGTAGAGGCCGTCGGCTTCCAGATGCCGGTACACACTGGCCAGGTAGTCCTCACCGAGCGCGTCGACGACCCCGCCGGACAACATCACCCGGTCGACGCGCGCGTCGATAGCCAGGGTGTACAGCAGAGCCCGCGCCAGCGGCGCGGTCACATGGTCGAGGAACTCCAGCGCCGCGGGGTGTCTGGCGGCGAGGGCGGCGGCCAGCTGCCCGGTCAGCGAGGCCGGGTCCTCACCGTCGGTGTCGCCCAGTCCCAGCACGCCGGCCAGCTGCCGCAGCTGCGCCTCGATCGCCTTGCCGGAGGAGAACGCGGACACATGCCCGGCGACACCGCACTCGCAGACCGGGGCATCATGACCGGGCCCGCCCACGAGCACCGCAGGCAAATGCCCGATCTCACCCTGCATCCCGTACACGCGGTCCAGGCACGGTTCGCCGGAGGCGACATCGATGGTGCGGGCGGCGATCCCGCTGCCCACCGTCACCGCCGTCACCACTTGCAGCCCGCTGTCACGGATGGTGTCGGTGTCGGTGATCGCCAGCGCCAGCGCGGTGACGTCGTTGACCACGCACCAATCCAGGCCCGGTTCGGCCGCTGTCAGGACGGCCCGCAGGTCGAACGGCTGGGTGTAGTCACCCCACAACGGGGCGCTCGCCAGCACGTGCCCGGTGTGGCCGTTGGTCGCCGCACCGAGGGAAATCCCCACTGTCGAGATATCGGGGTCGGATTCCCGGATTTCGCGCACTCGCCGCAGTAGGAACGCCACCATCACCTCGTGCAGGCTCGCCGCGTGCGCACCCGTACGCGACCGCGTCACCGCGGACTGCACCGCGAGCCCGGTCAGTATGCCGGTACCGGCCGAACGGGCTGTGCGCCATGATGTTCCGCCGATATCGAACACGATCACCGGCGCTGTCTCGACGGTCATCTCAATACCCTTCCGGGCAGGCGGCGCGATCAGCGAACACATACCCGTCCCCGGCGAGAACCACCGCCGCCGGCACTCGCGGCCGATCACCCGGCGGCGACACGACCCGGGACAGCGCGTCGCGTTTCCCGGCACCGGTGGCGAGCAGAACCTTCGTCGGGATCGCCCGCAGATACGCAGCAGTCAGCCCCACCCGCGGCTCCTCCCGGTAGACGGTGGCCACCACCGGCTCGCCGGTTCCACTGCCGGTCAGGTGGTCGAACACGGCGGCGGTGTGGCCGTCGGTCCCGAGGCCGAGCACCGCGATATCGGGCACATCACCGGGCCGCAGAACTGCCAGCTGCCGGGCATACGCCACGGCCGCGTTGCCCGGAGCCCCGGCCGGAATCGGTGACCACACAGCGACATCGGTGTGCTGCGGCTGGCTGCGATCCAGGCCGAGCGCCCTGCCGATCTCGACGGCATACGGCCGGTCGAGCCGTTCGTCGGTTTGGATCACCGCCACTTTCGGCCAGTGGACCGGTAGCCGGCGCAGCCGCTGGTACACCGGCAGCGGGGTCGAGCCACCGGACAACGCGATCACGCACCCGCCTCGCACCCGGATCACCTCACCGATCTGCGCGGCCAGGAATCCCGCCGCATCGGCTGTGACCTCCTCCGCGTCCGCGTGCACCGTCACTGTCAAGGTCACAGCATCGTCCTTCCACGAAATTCTCTGCATTGGGCAAGTCCGCTGGTTGCGGCTGGTCAGGCGAGCAGGGTCTCGGTCATCCAGTCGTTGACCGCGGCGTAGTCGACCCCGTCGCTGCTGACGAGGAACTCACGGCCGTCGGGGTCGTGGTACAGGCGTGCGTCCGCACCGATACGCACGCGGGCGTGAAGGGGACGAACGGCAGGTCGAGTGCGGCGGCGAGGGTGAGCACGTCGTGCATCCAGCTGCCCTGGTCCAGGCCACGACCACGCTGATACCCGAACCAGGTCCCCAGCCCGTCGGCCAGCACCTCCGCCGACGACCCTGCGCCGGGAGCCGACACTCGCCGGTACAGCGGGTGTTCGGCGGTGATCCGCAACTGCGGTACAGCGGTGTGCTCGGACAGCACCAGCCGGGGCCGGTGCACCATCCGCAAAGCCCATGCCGCCGAGGGGATATCGGTATGCAAATTGTGCGTTGTGTCCGCAGAGGCTGTGTGCGGTGGGGTTCGTGTTGTATTGGAGCTGTGGGGATTCCGGGTGTGGAGTTTGCGCCGTGGATCGTCGTCGTGTGGCGATATCCGGTTCGATGGCGTGATGGGTATCACTGTCGCGAGTGTCAGCATGGGCCTATGACTTTCTGTCGTGCCGCTGGGAGGCGGGTGATGCTGGATCCTGGATGGGTGGCCGCGCGGAGTCGCTGGATCTCTTCGTGCTGCGCGGCGAGCCGCGCCAGGGCGAGGGTTCGGAAACTGGAGAGTTCTTCGATTGCCGAGTTGGCTTGGGCCAGATTGGTTTTGAGTTTCTCGATGTCGGATTTCAACCGGTCGATCTGCGCGGTCTTCGGGTCGGGGTTGTGTCCGGCGGCTTGTTGTTGCTGGATGCGGTGTTCGAACTCTTCTCGGAGGTGTGTGTAGGGGCGGGTTCCGTAGAAGGCGGTGCGGTCGACTCCCGCTTCCCGGGCGAGGGTCTTGATGTCGCAGCTCCCGCCGAGTGGGATCTCGCCGCGTAGCAGCCTGTCCATCGCGGAGCGGATCCGGTTCTCGTTCTGAACACGTTGGGCAGCAGAGATTTTCATTGCTTCTTCTCTGTCGTGGCGGTGTCGATGCTGGTGATGACGCGCAGGGCGCGGTCGTGGTCGGCTTGCAGGCGAGTGCGTTCGGTGGTGCGGGTCTTGCCGAGTTGGCCGAGGAAGGTCTTGGTGGTTTCGGCGTGCTGGGACCAGACGGGCCGGTGGACCTGGTGGTGGGTGGCTTGCGGGCAGCGGGCCGAGTCACACATTCCGATCAGCGGCCGGTCCGCGGTGGGGGTGCCGGCCAGTTTCAGGCAGAGTGCGCGGGAGGGGTCGGTGAACCAGCAGTAGTTCGCGGTGCCGAGGTGCAGGGTTTCGGCGCGTTTGGACAGTAGGTTGAGGATGTCGCGGTCGTTGCGCTGGACCTTCGGTGCTGCAGCCGGTTCGGTGCCGGGGCCGGTGTCGATGCTGGTGAAGAAGTCGATCAGGTTGCGTGCGCCGGGTCCGGCGGGCAGGACGCCGTTGCGGTAGTTGTGGAACTCGGTGAGCACCAGTTGCAGGTTCCGTTCGGCTTCGTGCTTGTTGACCTCGGCCAGTAACTCGGCTTGCGCCCCTCCCGGTCGTGCCGCGTAACCCTCCGTGGTCGCGATTGCAATGTGTTTGAGCTGCAGTTTCGCTGCGAGAACCCCGCCGGGGCGGTAGGCCAACTCCAGTGCGACGGTCCGTCTGATCATGCGCAGGGAGACAGGACCATCGGGAATTGGAGCCAGCCCCAGGCGTTGTCCTGGCGGCGAGTTGACCCAGCTGCGGAACTTGATGTCGCGGGACCGGAAGCTGAATCGGGACAACAACGGAACACCATCGTGTGGATCGTCGTGCAACTGTTCGAGCAGTTCGGCTGCGCGGAACGCAGGTTCGATCACAACCCATTCGTCTTCGACGCCGCCGAGGGGCCGACCCTTCACGATCTTGCTGGCGATGCGGTAGCGCTCGAGTCCCGGGACCGGTTCGGTGACCGGGCGGCGGCAGCCGACACGCAGTTCCATCAGTTCACTGCTGCGCATCCCTGACGATGCCGCCAGCACGATGATCGCGGCTGTCCGGACGACCCCGACCACGGCGATGGCCTCCAACCGGTGCAACGGCAGGCTCCAGGGCTTGATCGTGCCGTCGGCGGCCGGCGCGTGGCTGGCATCGCGGGCGAAGATCTTCTCGACTCCGACTGCGCCGATCGCCTCGGTGAGCGGCCCGCGCAGATGCGGCATCCATCGGAACTCGAATTCGCCGCGGCCGGCTTGTCTGGCCAGCATCCCGGTGGCGACGGGCAGTAGCGGGTCCTCAGCGGACCATCCTGCCGCCAATCTCATAGCGACTATGTGATCCTCGGTCCGGGGCAGCGGTGTGCCGGTCGAGGTGTAGTCGGCCAGCACGGTGAGGATGTCGTCGACCGGGACCGCAGTGAAGGGACGCAACTGTTCGGGCTTGGTGCCATGAACGCGGTCGTGTTCGCGGACCTGCTGGTTCAGGGCGACCGCGTGCGGCCCGAGGACTTGCACCAGGTGTAGTGCCGCGGCCAGCATCGGCCGGAACATCTCGTCCGGGACCGGTGGCGTGCTGTTGGCGCCCCTGCCGCGTGGTTCGGCGACCGACGCTGCGGATGCGCCGCCCCACGGCCGCAGATCGGTGCGGACGCGGTCGGTGGTGAAGAGATCCCGGTAGTTGATCAGGTCGATGACGGTTCGCGCGACAGAACCGCGGACCATGGGGCTCAGCTCACCGACAACGACGCCGTTCTCGTCGAGAACGTGGCGCCGGAACGCCAGGTATGCCTCGCAGGTGGGATTGTCGAGCTCGGCCAGCGAGGTGAGATGCCGCTGCTGCAGCCATCGGAAGAATCGGATCAGCTCGCGCAACCGCCCGTTGGCACTGCGCAGGTGAAGCGGTATGCGGTATGCCCTCGATATTTCGGTGACGGCGGGGTGCCGCGGTGCGAGGGTGGCCATGATCAGTTCCTTGGCGACCAGGCGCCATCGGGGGTTGCCGATCGCGGTGAAATCGAAGCGCCGCACCGATGGCGGGATGTGGATCGCGAGCCCGGCGACATCGGTGAAGTCCCACATGTCGTCGTCGAACAGTGGGCGGTGAGCACCCTCCGGCAGCGCCAGCCCCGCCTGCCGACAGATGTCGGCACCGGCGAACGGTGACCGCCGGTCTTCGTGGGTGCGCCCAGCGGCGAATGTCGTCATGCGGTGAGTTCCTCCGGGCGAAGGGGGATTTCGTCGTCGGTATCGGTGACCCGGGCCGCGGCGGCAGTGAGTTCGACCGGATCGAACCGGCCCAGGATCTGATCGATCCGGATGGCGTAGGGCCCGAAAACGGCCATGAAGTGGTCAGCGGGCATCTGCCGCCATTGGCGGGAGAAGAACGCCTTGAGCCGCAGCAGGTTCACCGCGTGGCGTGGCGCGAACACCGCCAGCGGGCAGAGCAGGCAAACCCACGGCCGGGCCGGACACGGCTTGCCGGCCGGACCGTGCAGCCCGGCCAGCTGATCACCGCAGGCCGCGGTGAACACATCTCGTGCGCCACCGACCAACTCGGCGAGAGCGCCCTCGTCCAGGTGCATCGCCGCGACCAGTTGCGGATAGCCCTCGGCGAGCGCGGCGGTGTCCTCCTCGGTGAGCACCGTGGGCGGATGCGCGCGCCGCAGCAGGTCGTGCTGAGCGTCCTCGATGATGGTCTCGATGGCGTGCCGCTGGCCGGGCGTCGTCACCGACAGGTAGTGATCGCCCTCGACCGCGGGCGTGTGGTTCGGGTCGATCGTGGCGCGGGCGTTGCCGGTCCAGGTCTTCTTCTCGCGCATCGCGTGGTGCGTCGTGCGGATGCGTGATCGGAGGATCTTCATCGGTGTGCCGTCCTCGCCGAGCAGGCCATGGCGGCGGCTCCACCGATGGTTCGGGAAGGTGTCGGGGTCTCGAATCAACACGGGCTGAACGACGAAACTGAGCCCCAGCCAGAGCCGATCACGGTGGGCGGGTCCGACCCAGCTGCGCAGCAGTGCCGAATGCGACAGCCATGCTCGAGCAGCCTGACCGCCGGCCGCGGCAGGTTGATGCTCTCGGTGGCGGTGCGTCGTTTGATGTAGGACAGCAGGACGGTGGAGTCCCCGGCCCAGTCGATATCGGCGACGCCGAGGTCGGCGATGCCGTCCGGGACGATGCCCGAGTAGATGCCGAACAGCAATCGGTAGGCGATGACGACGTCCAGGTGCGGAAACATCGCCTGCACGGCAGCGTCGTATTCCGGCCGCAGTTTTCGAAATGCGCTGTGTGTCAAGCCCGTTGCTTGTGTCGCGGTCGGAGTGCGGACCGGTCCGAGCTGCCCCAGCAGCTGACAGAAGCTCTCCCACGTCCACTCGTGCCCGGCCGGATCCCCCGCCCGCACCATCGCAGCCTGCGCGCGCCGATGCTCGCTGTAGGTGTCATCGACCACCCGGCGGCAGGTCACGGTCAAGCGTTGCCACTCGGGCTCGGAGTAGGGCGGCAGCGGCCGGCGGTAGGACTGGATGTGGAAGTGGCGGCCCGCCGCCAGCTCCAACACGCCTTCGGCGAGGCTGCCGCCGGATCGCGCCCAGCCTTCCACCAGGCTTCGGGTCAATGCTTCCAGCCGGCGAGGACCCGCCATCCAGAACTGTGCCAGCTGCCCGCGGCGCAAGTCCGGCGCACCGCCGGTGAAGCCCTGATCGGCGAGCCGGCGAACCATCGTCCGCAGCGCACCCGCGTAGGCATCGACGGTGTTGGCGGTGTCGACACTGCCGTGCGGATGGATCAATTCCACCAGGCTCACGGCCAGATCACACGCCAGCGTGGGGTTCGGCAGTCCCGCCAGGTCGAATTCCGCTGTGCTGCCGTCACTGAACACGCAGTGCAGCCCCAGCGGCTCGCCGGTCACCGAGGCGGGCATCACAATTCCCCGTCGGTGTCGTCACCGAATTCGGCGTGGGCTTCCTGCCGCGCCGCGGTGTCCTCGCTGAGTCCCGCTGCCGTTCCGGCGGTTTCGTAGGCTTGCCGGTAAATCCGCGTCGTATCAAGACGTTTGAGGTATTTCTCGGTGGTCAACACGGTCGAATGCCCGAGCAGATCCCGCAGCACCAGCAGCGGATCGGCCTTGCTCAGGTAGAAGATCAACGCCGCGTCGGCGTCGGTGTCACACACCAGCTTCGCTGCGTGCCGGTAGTAGCCGGTCACCAGATACTCCAACGTCTGCATGGAAAACGAATGCCGCAGCCGGTGCGGATGAACGTGCGGAAACCGGGGTTCGAACCTCGCGCGGATCCGGTCGGCGGTGCGCTCGAACACCGTCGCCCATGCCGTGAACGGGCCACCATCGCCCTTGACCGCCAGCAGACACGACCCGCCCTCGGGTGCCACCAGCCGCTGCCGCTCGGCCGGGGTCAACGACCCCCACGACCTGCGGACACCGTTGACCCGGCCGCCACATGGGTCAGGGTCGGTCACCAGCAGCGCCTCACCCCAGCGCCGTGGTGGCCGCCAGTCCGATCCGCCGGTGACCGCGGCGCGGTCCAGCTGCAGGTAGTCGTGCAACCCGGCCAACGCGTCGTAGGAGATCCAGGTGGTGCGGAACTTGCGGCCCTTGGTGATTGCGGCCGGCACCGGGAACGGGATCGGGATCGCCGTCGGTGCCGGTGGCAGTGCCGGGATTTCCCACGGCAGCAGGTGGGTGAACTCGCTGCGCCGCAGCCCGGTCGCCAGCGCGAGGTCCCCGACCGCGGCGTTGCGGGTCATCTCCCGCCCCGAATACCCGGTGTCGCGGGTGCCGTCCGGAGCGAGCCCACGCAGACCTTTACGGAACAAATCAAGGAAATCCGGTTCCAGATACTTGATCGTGACGTGCGGTTTCGGGGTGCGGCGCACCGCCAGATTCATCTGCATCGCACGGCCGGTCCCGGAGAACACCGCCCGCGCCGAACGGTAGGTGAACGGCTCCGCGGTCGCGAAGCCCTCCTGCATCGCCCACCGGTAGAATATCGACAGAATGCTCATGTGCTGGCCCCACGTGGTCGCGGCGAACCGCGACCGGATCGGCCCGGCCGCGCGATGCTCGGCGTAACGGCTCAAGCCGGCCTTGAGCTGATCTCGCGAATCGAACAGTCCCACACCATGTTCAGCCAGGAACTCCGTCCACTCCTTGACCGCCCGCGCATAGTTCTCCCACGAACTCGGCGCCGGCGCCCCACTGGCCGGAAGCAACCGCAACCACTGGTTGATCACCGTCACCGGACGCGGCGCGGCCTGGCCGTCCTCGAACAACAGATCCTCATCGACCAACAACGCCATACCCTCCGCAATCACCGGCCGGTGCTCGACATCCCAGGACTGCCAGCCCGCCGAGCTGAAGTAACTCAAGATCATGACCGGCCACGGTAGGAACACCACACGTCCCGACGCAACACCCAAACATGCTGGTGCCCTGTCTTTTCCGTGCTAATGCAACACGGGAACTAAGCGGGGACAATGTGCGAGGCGCGGCTGGGGTCGCGATAGCCGGTGCCGTCGAGCCACCCGCCCATCCAGGTGACGTCCATGTGGTCGGTCAGTTCCGGTGCGCGGGTGGCGATCTCGGCGAGATTCGTCATCGGGCCGCATCCCAGCCACAGCAGCGGCTCCTCGGACGCACCACACAGATCGCGCGCGACGGCGACCAGATCGACGGGAGCGGGCACCTCCGGGCCGAGATCGAGACCGTCACCGACGAACCGATCGTGCCCGCCGGGCACGTCCAGGCCACGCCAGACCGGGACATCACTCCGGCCGACCAGATCCAGCAGCCGCCGCGCGAGTTGCGCACGCCGACCGCCGCATTCGTCGCCGGTGACGACGACGAGCTTCGGGATCAGCATCGCCGCGGCGGCCAGCATGACGGAGGCGTCGGCGTCGAAACCGAAATCATTGTCGAGAACGACAGTGCGGGCACCGGTGAACACACTCGCCGCCAGCCGAGAAGTGAACGGCCGCTGGTGCGATAGCAACGAGGACTGATTCGCGAGCATTGCTGTCTTTCCGTAGTCGAAGGAGATGATCACAACGAGATGGGGCTGCCCAGCGGCGAATCCGCCGTCGCGGGTGCAGCGGGTAGTGGTGGTAGCGGTGTGCTGGCCGACGCTGGGCTCATCCGCGTGCGCCCTCCGCCCGCCGCTACCCGACATGCGCCCGAGTCGGCGCAGGCAGTTCGTCACGGTGCTGGTGGATCGCCTCGACCAGACGGTCCGGCAGGAGATCGACGCACTCGCCCAGCGTCGGCCACCGCGCGAACCCCAGCGGTTCGTTGCCGCGGACGTGAATCCCGAGGACACGGACGACCGGGCCGTCGGCGACCCACACCGCGAAATCACCATCGGCTCCGCTGACCATCGGCAGCGGGATCCCCGCAGGCTGCTGCGCGAACGATATACGGCCGGTCGCGGCCTCCAGCACCCTGAACAACGCGTCGAAGATGTCCGGATCATCAGAGGCGGCCGGATCCAACCGACAGTGAGCGTCCGCGGCGAGGACTGGTCCGTCATCCATCAGCGCGGCCCTGCTCGGTGACCCGCCGCCGGCTTACCTTCACGGACCTCCGCCGGGGAACGCGTGGCGGGAACGCCATCAACCCCGCATACACAAGCCCTGCTAGTACTCCAGCATCACTTCGTGATGTAATCGGCGTCGCCGCTGGTGGTGGGCTTGTTTGGCATGGTACTGGTGTCGTCTGCGCCAGGCCGACCAGTGCAGTGCCGCGGTGAGGTCCGGGATCGGGGTGATCAGGTGTGCCAGGAGACGTTTGATTTCTCCGAGGGTGAGTGGAATGAGGCCGCTGCCAACACTTTTGGGGCGATCGCTGCGGTGACGGCGAGGTAGGTGTGGGCGAGCATCGCGAGGGTGATGTGCCGGTACCAGGCGTCGTAGCGGCGGACCTGGTATTGGTCGAGGCCTACTTCGGTTTTCGCGGTCTGGAAGCAGTCCTCGACCGCCCAGCGGGCACCGGCGACCCGGACGAGGTCGTCGTCGCTGGTGCCGATCGGGGCACCGCACAGGTAGTAGGCAATCTCGAGCTCGCCCTTGGCATTCGGGGTCAGCGACCGCCGGGACAGCAGCCAGCGCCGCCAGCCGGGCCCGGCCTCGCTCTCGGTCGGCACGGTGGCCACGGCCCAATCGAAGATCCGAAGGCCTTTCGCGCCGTCGCCGCAGCTACGGCGCTTCCACGCGTCCGGTGGTGCGCCAGCGACGATCTGGTCGGCGCGCCGGCTGCCTCTCAGTGACACCACGACCGGTGCGCTGCTGGGCACGGCCACCACGTATCCGATCCGGCGCCGCTCCAGCCAGCGGCGGAATTTCGAATCACCCCCGTAGGCCTCGTCGGCGGTGACCCACCGCGCCGGCACACCCGCATCCAGCGCCCGCTCCAGCATTCGTTGCGCCAGAACCTGTTTCGTCTCGAACTCCACTTCGTCCGGCACCCCGGCGGCCCGGCAGCGGTCCCGATCGGTGGTCCACGACTTGGGCAGATACAACTCCCGATCGATCAGCGTCCGGCCCTTCACGCTCGTATAGGCACAGAACACACCGAGCTGACAGTTCTCGATACGACCGGCCGTTCCCGAGTATTGCCGTTGCACGCCAGCGGATTTCACGCCCTTCTTCAGGAACCCGGTCTCGTCGACCACGAGCACACCGTCCACGTCGCCCAGGTGCTCGACGGCATAGGCACGCGCGTCGTCACGCACCCCGTCGACATCCCACGCCGCCGCGTTCAACAGCCGCTGCATCCCGATCGGCGTCAGATCACCCGCCGCCTCGGCCAGCGTCCAGCCGTTCTTCCCCGCCAGCGGCGCCAGCAACCCCCGCACATACATCCTGGCCCGCAACCGCGGCTCGGCCCGATGAAACCGGCCCGCCACCCGACCGAACAACTCCTCCAGCCCAGCCGACCACGCAGCCAGATCCTCACCAACCACCACGAAAACACATGCTACCCAATCACATCACGAAGTGATGCTGGAGTACTAGGTCTTGTCTCCCAATAGTTTGAGCCATTCGACTACGAGGGCCATGACGACGCCTGCACGGTAGGTCAGCGCCAGCTTGTCGTAGCGGGTGGCGACGGCCCGCCACTGTTTGGCCTTGTTGAAGGCCCGTTCGACGACGTTGCGTCCCTTGTACGCCTCCCGGTCGAACGAGGGCGCCCTGCCACCGTCACGGCCCTTGCGTTTCCGATTGGCGAGCTGATCGGCACGCTCGGGAATGACAGCTCGTATCCGTCTGCGGCGCAGCAGTTTCCGATTCGCTGCCGACGAATACGCCTTGTCGCCGAGCAGTGCGTCCGGATTCGTCCGTGGTGCCCCGCCGCCGAGGCGGGGCACCCTGACACCGTCGAGCACCTCACCGAGAAAGGGACTGTCGCCGGCCTGACCGGGCGTGATCAGCACCGACAGGCCGCGACCGGCACCATCGGTGATCAGGTGGATCTTCGTCGTCAGCCCGCCACGAGACCGGCCGATCCCGTGATCGGCAGGCTCATCGAGCAGATTCGTGTAATTCGAGGGAGCCCCCTGTGTGGCGGGCGGCGTTCGCACCGTGCTGGTGAACCCGCACGATCGTGGTGTCGATCGACGCCACCCAGTCCAGATCACCGGACACGTCGGCCAGCGCGGCCAACGCGATCAGCACCTTGTCCCACGTCCCATCAGCGGCATAGCGGCGATGGCGCTTCCACACCGTCTGCCACGGCCCGAACACCGCCGGCAGGTCCCGCCACGGCCCGCTGACCCGCAGCCGGTACAGCAATCCCTCCACGATCAGGCGGCTATCACTGAAGTTACGGCCCACGCGCCCTTCGGATTTCGGCAGCAGCAACTCCAGCAACTCCCACTGCGCATCCGTCAACACCCGAAACCGATCACCAACCACAACCACGACGACCATGCTGCCGCACCGCCACCGATCTATTGGGAGACACGCCCTAGTACCAAGCCGATCACCAGCAGTACCGTGCCGTTCCCCCAACCGACAATCATCGATCACTCCTCTCTCATAAATCACTGTCCGACAACGACTTCCGCACTTCTCACGCCGCCCGCGTACGGACAAGATGAGCCCCGGGCAGTTCGTCCGGTTCGATCCACACCGCCCGGACGTGACACCGGGACACGGTGCGCGCGAATTTCTTTCAGACCGAACTACGAGAGGAATCCACCGCGCATCGGGCTCGGTGGCCGCCGGCGATCTCATCGAGTACGGCGAGGACGGTATCCATCGCCGGCCGTAACGGATCACGCGGCGGCACGACCCAGCGGCGACGCTCCCTGACCGGATCACCCGGCGACGGCAGCAGCATGGTGGCCGAGAACGGCACAACCTGCACGTTCAACGAGTTCAGCCTGGCGACGGTCCCGAGATCCGCATCCCACCGATGCGGCGTCGTGAGGAACGTCCACCGGCCCCCGTACTCGAACACCGGCCCCCGCGCACGAATACTCTCGCACCGGGCCTGCACGAGGCACCCCAGCCGCTCGGGCATAGTGATCGCACCGATATCGGTGGCCCGCAACAAGATTCGATGGTGAGTACTGTCGATCCGGCAGTACAGCCTCCCAGCGACCCGATAATCGCTGGCACGCAGGACAACCGCGTCCGCGATGGACTGACCGGTAAAACTCATCAGCCCCACCCCCGACAGGACTCACCGTCGCGCGAAGGTCGATGAACTCGGTGGTGTTGGCCCGCCCAGGCGACACCGGCAAGGTGCGGCGGTGAGTCGTGGCTGGTCATAGCGTGTGCCTCCATTGCCGCCCGATGGGTGCGGGCCGTACCCTGTAGCAAACCGTTCGCAGCGGTCACCAGCCAGAGCGCCCGCTGTGCACTAATGAGGCGAAAAAGAGGCATTGCCCCGCTGAGCTCGGGTGTTACGCAGGGACGGAAGGCGGTAAAGGCATGGGGGTTGCCGGGCGCGAGGCGCGACGCAGATTCGCACAGCGCCGGATAGCGCTGGGATTCACCCAGGAGTCTTTAGCCGCCCGTCTCAAAGTGGAGCGCTCCACGGTAGTTCGCTGGGAGGCAGGCAAGAGCCAGCCCCAAGCGTGGCTGTGGCCGAAACTTGCAGCAGCACTGAAAGTTACACCCGAACAGCTTGCCGACCTACTCGCCAAAAGCTCCCTTGGCGCGGTTACCCACTCGCCACCACAGCCGCTTACAGCGGCAGCCCACCCAAGCGGAAATCTAACTTTTGATAGCTCAATTAGCAGTTCACCCGATGGCGGTATGTTCAATTTGCGCCGGGTGCTCATGGGGGGAATACCAGATACACCGCCAGGCACACCGATAGAGCTTACGACTGCGGTAGCGCGCACATGGAATTTGTTTTTTCCGCCCGGTTCGGCGAAATGGAAAGTTTGCTTCCTGCCGTCTTAGCAAGCGCATATAACGCCGCCGAGGCTGCGATAGGTGAGCCACGGCGTCGGGTGAATATTTCGCTTGCTCAATTACTGCATGCCTCATCGAATCTATTGGGTTATGTGGCGCAGGAAGACTTGGCAGCTCTGGCGCTCATTCGTGCCGACACACTTGCAGCAGAAAGCGGAGATGAACTGACACGAGCGGCAATCAAAGGGTCCTATTCGTGGCTATTGGCAAAGAATGGTATGTACGACGATTCGGCAGCTTATGCCGAACGCGCCGCCACAGAAATCGAACCACGATTGTCTACCGCTACACCGCGTCACGTCGCTATTTGGGGAGAACTTCTGTGTTACGCCGCATTCGCGGCCTCGCGAACGGGAGACTACCGGCAAGCGCGGCAGTATTTGCGCTTATGCGAATCGGCCGAGAGGCAGTTAGATTATGACTATGCAACGAGGCCCGAGGCGTCCAATGTTTTTGGCCGTACATCTGCCGCTAGCTTCGGTGTTGTAAACGAGATGGCAGCGGATCAGCCACGCGAAGCTATTAAACTTGCCGTCGGCAGCGACGGCGGAAACGGGGTTCCGCCGGTATTGCGCAGCCGCAGGCTGATTAACTATGCACATGCTCAGGTTCATAATCAGGAAAATACTGAAGCGGTGAGTACACTTCGCCAGGCGTGCTCGCTGGCACCAGAGTTCATCGGTCACGTACCCTTGGCCCACGCGCTGACCAACGAGCTACTGACCCGACGAGGCAAACAACGCTTGGATGGACTTGCCAGCGTTGCCGAACACATTGGTGTGCCCATCTGACCTGTAGGAATCCGAACATTGATTGTTAACCCTAACGCTTTCACCGTCTTGTGCTACGGCGACTCCAACACCTTCGGTCAACGTTCGGAAGGGCGGGGCCGATGGCCCGCCGATGTACGCTGGACTGGTCGTTTGCAAGAGTGTTTAGGTAGCGAATATTCCATTCTCGAGGAAGGTCTAGGCGGTCGCACAACTGACCTAGACGATCCGGAACGCGATGATCGCAATGGCCGAACCTATTTTCGGCCCTGCATACGTAGCCACTCGCCATTAGACATGGTGGTTATCATGCTGGGTGTAAATGATCTGAAATCCAGGTTTAATCGAGAGCCGGACGAGATTGCGGCGGCGCTGGATGGATATATTGATGACATCGAGCGCATAGCCTGGACCCGGACAAGTAGCGTGCCTGCAATACTATTGGTCAGTCCAACACATCTTGATGCCGCTAAGCCCGGATTCGCTGAACTCAGTTCAGAATATGACCTCGATTCTGTACGCAAATCATGCGAGCTTGGTCCGGCAATACACCGCGTTGCCGAGAAGCGAAAAGTTAGGTTCGCGGATGCTGCTACCGTTGCACATTCCGGACATGACGGAACACATCTGAGCCGCGACTCACACGAGCCACTTTCGCACCTGATCGCCCAAGAAACGACGAGTTCAGCCATGCAGCTAGCTGAAAATATCTTCAGAATATCGAGCGATCCACAAGATGAGCCGCCGAACTATGGGAAATAGTCATTAGTGCGAGAATTTCTTAAACGTCTGCATTATGTTCGCAGTATTCCCCGCGCATGCGAACAACCGCTTGGTCGTCCCGCAGTCACAAGTTACCCGCAAGGTCGCGTATCGGCCCCAGCGATCGCGTGGGGCTCAGCGGGAGTGGCGATACACGACTATCGACCGCCCCCGGCTTCGCCTGGCCGGGCAAGGGACGAGGCCGGGCACAGCTGCGTTACCCTCAACCGGCCATGGCCGTTGCCGGTGTAGACGATCAACTCGACGATTCCGTACCAGGTGCCCTCGTTACCGAGGACCCACGCGTGCAGCAGGCCCGGGACGGTACAGGTGAGATCGAGCCCGCCGGCCTTGACTCGCATCAGTATCTTGTCCTGGCCGAATCCTCGTGGCGCGTTGGCGGGCAGGAGGGTCGGGAGGTGGACCATCACTGGCCTGGGCGGGTCGATCACTCGTCGCGGCGACGGTTGAAAGGCATCTGGCCAGTCTTCGAACATACGTTCCCCAGGGTTTGCGTGTCGGCAACGCCCGTGACCGTGCTGTTTGCGGTGTGGACGGTGTCTTTGATGTGGCGTTGAGGTAGGTGGTGCTTCCTTCCGGCGCGGATGGTCCCAGCGTGCGGCTGCGGGCGGGTGTGGTGCCCAATGGCGAGGACCAGCGCCCGCCGGGCCCGTCGTGGATCTTTCCGTCGCCGATCTTGGCGATGTGACGTAGCCGCAGCCGAACTCAACGGCCGTTAGGTCAAGGTCTCGTCTTCGAGGTACCGCGCACGGATAGTGAGGATCTCAGCCGGTTTCAACGCGCTGCGCGGGCCGCGACGGCACCGGGGGCGGCTGCCTGAGAACGTCGAGACGCGCTTCCCGTCGCGCGATCCGCTGCTCAAGTTGCTCGACTCGGGCTAGCAATTCGCCGCAAGTGCGGCAGGCACCGGTGCGTTCGGCGCGGGACATCGGTCGCGGTGCGGTTCGGCCGGGCCGCTGTATGGCCGCGCTATGGGGCGGGAAGCCGGAGAAGCCGCTCACGGACAGCAATCTATGCCGCTTCGCTGGCGGCAGTGAACCGTTCGCCCCGGGACAGCGGGGGCGGCGGCCGAGAGTAGCTGGGCCGCGATGTGCGCGGGCCCGCACGGGACTCGGTGCAGGAGTCACTACGACAGGAGGTTGGCACCGGTGAAAATTTTTGCTCGCTGGCCTTTACCGGGATTCAGAATGTAGGTGTCGTCGCTCTGCCGGACCGAGCGGGCACGAATCTCATCGGCAGCAGGGCCCCACCTGGTTTCATCCGACCACGCCACGTTAGAGATACTGCTTACTACCGGCAGGTTCGCGCCGGTCAGGATCGCGCCGGTCAAATCCGCGCCGGTCAGGATCGCGCCGGTCAAGTCCGCGCCGGTCAGGTTGGCGTCGGTCAGGATCGCGCCGGTCAAATCCGCGACGGTCAGGATCGCATCGGTCAGGATCGCGCCGGTCAAGTCCGCGTCTTCCAGGTCCGCGCCGGTCAGGTCCGCGCCGGTCAGGTCCGCGCCGGTCAAGTCCGCGCCGGTCAGGTCCGCGCCGGTCAGATTCGCGTCTTCCAGGTCCCTGTCGGCCATGTCCGCGCCGGTCAGGTCCGCGCCGGCCAAGTTCACGTTGTACAGGTTCCGGCTGTAAAGGTCCGCGTCGCTCAGGTCCGTGTTGTGCAGGTCTTCACCAGCAAGGTCTCGATCAGTGTCGCCGAGCGCAGCTGGGTCGATAGGCGGGGTTGCCTGGGCGGAATTCGTATCGGCTGGCTCCTCAGGCGATTGTGGGGAGGCGGACTGGCGTCGACATTCGTCAGAGCTACCTGCGGTGAATGCCGGGGTCGACCCGGCCAGCGCCGCCAGGATGCGATACGCACTGTTACGGGGTTCCTCGGTCGCGACCGGGGTGAATGCCGGGGTCGACCCGGCCAGCGCCGCCAGCAACTGGCGGCCGAAGAGACGAGTGCTCATGGTGACTCCAGGTCGCCGCGGCTCCTGTTCGCGAGGCCCATCTCGCCTTGCGGCACCGGCTGTTCCGTCATGGTGTCGCGGTCGCCGTGGCCTTTCTTCGCGAAATCGTCCTCGTCGGGCAGAAGCGCTTCTACGTATTGGCTGACCTTCTTCACGACCACCGGTGTGGCCGTACCGATCACGAAGGCCAAGCCGCTCGCCGCGACGTTCGTGACGATCAGTCCACTGTCGACGATACCGGCGGCGGCACCTGCCCCGATGCCGAGTTGCACCAGAATCGAGACAGCGTACGGACCGCCACCCGGGCCGTGGGGCTTGGACCAGGGCCAGCCCTTCACTCTCCGGGTGGCCTCGACATAGATGATTCCGCAGTTGACGGCCGCGCCGACACACCCCCATACGGCATACAGCCACATATCCCGAAACGATAGGCCGTCACCGCCGGATCCGCTGCGGGACGCCGTAATACGGGCGAGAGCATGCCAGCTTCTCGGCCGCCCGGCGCCGAAGTGGCGGGCCGACGTCTCGATGGAGGCAACGCGCCGAACGATCACCAACAGCCCGTCGCGGACACCCGAGATAACAGCCCAGGGCCAGAAGCCAAGCAGGACAAACCCCTACGACGACTACGTTGAAGACTGAATCACCAGGGACAACCCTGGAGAACATAGTTTCGATTATATGTTGACGTGACATGTATCGGCAGATCGGCCGACAGAGTCCGGTGTCGTGTCCATGGTTGAGCACCTGCCGGACTGAGGCGAGGAGGCAGGGGGTCTGCGGCGGACCGGGAGGTGCCGGGTCATGGAATGCGAGGCAAGATCGCGGTGTCGTCCTCGTCGATCCACCAGCGCACCGGAGGCGGAGGCAACGGCGGCAACTCGGCCTCGTCGCGGTTCATCGGCACACTATCTCGCAGATCCTGGGCCGGTATCGGGCCCTCTGCCGGGTCGCGGCTGGTGCTGTCGTGTGCGCGGACGCGTGTCCCGATCCGGTAGCTGATCACCGCTGTGGCGAAGACCGAGCCCGGCCACAGGATCCAGGCGAGCTGGCTGGTCACGGCGCTCCTTGATATCGAGGTTGGGGGGCAATGGCTGCCGGGCAGTCACTGTGGTGGTCACGGCCACAGTCGCGCGCACGGCAGCGGTGGCATGTCGGCGCTGACGTTGTCGTCGACGGTCACGGTCAGCCCGGTGTCGGCGAAGGTGGCCGCCAGTTCGGCAGCGACCTGCTGGGCTTGTTCGGCGCAGGCTTGGTAGTCCAGTGTCAGTGCGCCGGACTCGATATGGAGATGGCGGATACGCCGGGGCGCACGGGTGGGCCGCATGGCCGATCACTTCCCCTGCGATACACGCCGACCGGTACCGCTCCCGGCAGCCTGGCCACCGTGACTGGACGGTGCATTCATCGGGGGTCACCGCGGATGTCTGGTCGAGGGCACGAGTCGGCCGGCGGTGGCGAGGGCCTCCAGCGCGGCGGCTTTGCGGGGGCAGCGCTGCGCGCGGCAGGCGATGTGGAATTGCGCCACCCGGTGGGCGGAGGCGACCGTGAACGGTGTCGACGGTGCCCGGTGGTGTTCCTGCGCGATCATGGCGACCGTCTGGTGCATGGCCAGGGTGTGCATATCGGACCTCGTTCCGATCAGCGGCTTCGACAGGCGCACTCGGCATCGAAAGCGGCACGCGACCGGCGGTGCAGCGCTGCCGGTGCCATCGCCGCCGGGCCGGATGTACCGGCCCGGTGCCGGGTGCGGACCCGACCGTAGATCGGGGTCCGCGACGTCCCCCGGTGCGTATACGCGATCCCTGTGAAATATTCGGCAATCCGTATATCGTGTCGTCACGGACCGAATCCGTTGACCAGCAACTCATCTCGACATCGCGGCGATCCCGCGCACGCGTTCACCGACTGTGGGGGCAGACATGAGGATGACGACCGGGGAGGTCATCCGCCGGATCCGTCAGGCATCAGGCATGACCCAAGCGGAGCTGGGAGCCCTCCTCGGCTACACCCAGCCCGCCATCTCCCAACTCGAGCACAACAGCGCCGCCGTCCACGACGTGCGGGTCCTGCGGCGCATCGCCGAGGCACTGCACGTCCCGCTTGCCATACTGGTGGTGGACTCGGACGAGGAGGCGGACGTGAAACGACGCCAGTTCTTCAAAGCAACAGCACTCGGGGCCGCCACCGCCCCAGCAGCGCTCACACCACCACCGGCCAGAGAACGCACCGCCACCAGCGTCACGGTCGGCGCAAACGATATCGCCGACATCGAAGCCACCATCCGCGAGATCCGTGATCTCGACTGGGTCGTCGGCGGCGACGGACTGTGCCGGACCGCCGCCAGCCACGTCCGCTACATCGAGCACCTGCTCGACACCGCCCACTACACCGACACCATCGGCCGCGAACTGACCAGCGCCGCAGCGGAAATGATGACCGCCACCGGATGGATCCACTTCGACGCCGGTCGCCGCGACGAAGCACGCCAGTACTACGCCCGCGCAGTGATAGCGGCCAACACCTCCGGCGACACTCTCGCCGTCGCCCACGCACTGCTCAACGCCAGCACTCTCGCCACCACCGGCGCGATCTCCTACGGCACCGGCTCCCGCCCCAAAGAAGGAATCCAGCTCGCCGAAGCCGCCCAGCCCACCGCACTACGACACGGCGGCCCGCACCTGCGGGCACTGGCCGCCCTCCGGGAAGCAGTCGCCCACGGAGCCACCGGCGACAAGACCGCAGTCGACACAGCGATCGGCCGGGCACACCGCGCCTACGAATCCACGCGCGGGCACGACCCGGACTGGGTGTACCTGCCCGAACACGAACTCGACGCCCTGACCGGCATAGCGCACATGGCCACCGGAAACCACCAGCAAGCCCACCGGCACCTGCACACCGCACTCCAGCACGGCGACAGCGGACCATTCCAAGCCCACACCACCGTCAGACTGGCCCAAAACCACATCCACGCCGGTGACATCGCCGAAGGCAGCGCACTACTCACCACCCACTTCGACACCATCACCGCCATCGCATCCACACGACTACACACCATCGTCACAGGCATCGCCCACGACATTCGCCCACACTCACGAATACCGGAAGTACGGGAACTACTCGGGACCATCGCGGAAGCCTGAGACCGTGTGGTTCTTCTCTACTCCAGTGCGACGGTGGACCGTGTCGAGGACGTCGTGTCGGCGCGGGGGTTCACATTTGATGCGCCACGCCACCCACGCGCGGCAGGACCACGACGCCAACCAAATGGCGGCACCGGTCGCGACAATCCAGCAACGCGAGCTACTCGCCCGACACAGGGAAACCCCGAACCCACAAGAGTGAGTTCGGGGTCCAGGCACTCCCGGTCGAGCGTCCCAGTCGACCACCTACAGCTGGTAATCCGCTTCGATCACCAACTGTTCAACAACCTCGGCGACGCGGTCGAACGCACCGTGGCCCGACACCGAGCCGCCCTGACCGCCGCCACCGCGGAATCCGGGAACCAGGACCTGCCCGATATCGCCGACGTCACCGCGAGCATCCACCCCGGCCAGTCTTCAGGCGGAAGCGACATTGGCGCTGCGCAGGGCTCATCCCCGCGCGTGCGGGGAGCACATGAACACCGCCGGTCTGGCGATCACCGGTGCGGGCTCATCCCCGCGCGTGCGGGGAGCACAGTGAGCCTCGCATCAAAATGATCGTCAGCGTGGGCTCATCCCCGCGCGTGCGGGGAGCACGTTACCCCCTCCGGATCAGGTCCAAACCCTAAGGGCTCATCCCGCGCGTGCGGGGAGCACCACCTTGATATGAAGTGGGTATTCTTTGTGTAGGGCTCATCCCCGCGCGTGCGGGGAGCACCCGGAAACCCTGAAAATTGCGGGTGCGCAGGTGGCCGAATCCCCGCGCGTGCGGGGAGCACCTGACACAGAACGGTCTTCCACCACCTTCGCGGGGCTCATCCCCGCGCGTGCGGGGAGCACCACCACACCGCACTTGCAGTGCAGGTGGATCGGGGCTCATCCCCGCGCGTGCGGGGAGCACTCGTGGCCGATCGGTCGTCGGCAGTTCAACCGGGGCTCATCCCCGCGCGTGCGGGGAGCACACTGACGTGGTTGATCTCCCGGTTCGGGAAGTGGGCTCATCCCCGCGCGTGCGGGGAGCACACACCGAGGGAATAGGTTTCTCCGGTGGGATGTCCGTGGCCATCCTAAAGTCCCCGCTGGTGGCCGTGTGTAGGTCGCCGCGGGCGGCCAAGTAGAAGTCCCCGCCACTTCGCTCCTCGTGTCAACCCCGGAACCAGGCCCGGGGCGGTGGACGGTGATAGCGCCAACTGTCACCTCCCACCGACCCCGGGGAGTTCTATTGAAGTCTGCGAGAGAGCGAATGGACATCATTTCCGCCTATCGAGAGGTCGGAACCTACCGAGGCGCCGCCGAATTGTGCGGCACCACACACAAAACGGTGAAACGAGTCGTCGAACGCGCCGCCAACGGCGGCACCCGGCCCGAACACCGGCCCGCGCCCCACAACTACGACCAATACCGCGACCTCGTCGCGAAACGTGTCAAGACCTCCCACGGCCGGATCACAGCGAAACGACTGCTCCCGGTCGCTCGCGCGGCCGGCTACGACGGGTCACCACGCAACTTCCGACGCCTGGTCGCCGAGGAGAAACAGTTGTGGCGCACCGAGAACCACCGCGGCCGCCGCCCCGGGATCTGGGTCCCGGGCGAGTTCCTGGTCATCGACTGGGCCGAAGCCGCGCCCGGCCTGCACGTGTTCTGCGCGGTCCTGGCGTTCTCCAGGTGGCGGTTCGCCGCGTTCGCCGCCGACCAGCGGCAGTCCACCACCCTGGCCATGATCGCCGACGCGCTCGCCGGGATCGGCGGCGTCCCCCGCAAGGTCCTGGCCGACCGGATGGGCTGCCTCAAAGGCGGTGTCGTCGCGAACGTCGTGGTCCCGACCGCTGAATACGTCCGCTTCGCAACGCATTACGGTTTCTCGCCGGACTGGTGCAACGCCTCGGATCCGGAATCGAAAGGTGTCGTGGAACACCTGTGTGGTTATGCCCAGACAGATCTCGCGGTCCCGCTGGTCACCGAAGCAGCGATCGCTGGCCGGACCGTCACACTGCGCGAGGCCAATATCGCGGCGAAAGCGTGGTGCGCGGAAGTGAATTCGACGATGCATTCGGAGATCTGCGCGGTTCCCGACGAACGCCTCACCGGCGAACGGGAGGTCCTGGCGGCGTTACCGTCGCTGCGGTTGGAGATCGCGGCGGCGTCGGTGACCCGCAAGGTCGACAAACTCTCTTGTGTCCGTTACGGATCCGCGCGTTACTCGGTCCCGATGCGGTTGATCGGCGCCAGTGTCGCGCTCGTCGTCGACTGCGGCGCCCTGCTGATCATCGAACCGGGCACCGGGGTGATCATCGCCGAACACGAACTCGTCGCACCCGGTTCGACGTCGATCCTCGACGAGCATTACGACGGGCCGCGCCCGGCCCCGAACCGGGGACCGCGCCCGAAAACCCCTGTCGAGAAACAGTTCTGCGCGCTCGGACAGGACGCGGAAGCGTTCCTGGTCGGTGCCGCCGCGATCGGCAACACCCGTCTGAGCCAGGATCTCGAGATCCTGCTCGCGCTCGGGGCCGCGCACGGCACGACGAATCTGGTCGCCGCCCTGCGCAGGGCGGTGGCGTTCAAACGGTTCCGGGCCGCGGACGTCCGGTCGATCCTCGCCGCGGGCGCCGGGGCCCCGCAACCCCGCCCGGCCGGCGACGCCCTGGTCCTCGACCTGCCCGCCGCGACGACCAGGTCGCTGGACGCCTACCGGATCACCGGTGACGGGAGCGCGTCATGACCACCGCTGCTCGTCCGGGAACGGCCGCGCCGAAACCGGTCCCGGAACTGGCCGCGGACCTGGACGCCGGCCTGCGGCGGTTGAAGTTGTCGACGGTCCGGCGGTTGGCGGCGGAGGTGATGCAGACCGCGAAGACGCAACGCTGGACCCCGGAAGAAGTGCTGCGCACGCTGATCGAGGCCGAGATCGCTGCCCGGGACGCGTCGAACGCCGCGAACCGGCTCAAAGCCGCCGCGTTCCCGGTGACGAAGACCTTGGACACGTTCGACGTCGCCGGGTCGTCGATCCCGGCTGCGACCTATGACTACCTGGCAAGTCTCGAATGGGTTGGCACGCAACAGAATCTGGCGTTGATCGGGCCACCGGGAACGGGCAAGAGCCACACGCTGGTCGGGCTCGGACACGCCGCGGTGACGGCGGGGTTGAAGGTCCGGTACTTCACCGCCGCCGAGTTGATCGACACGCTCTACCGGGGTCTTGCCGACAACACCGTGGGGAAGGTGATCGAGTCGGTTCTACGGGCTGACCTGGTGATCTGTGACGAGGTCGGGTTCGCGCCGCTCGACGATACCGGGACGCAGTTGTTGTTCCGGCTGGTTGCGGCGGCTTACGAGCGGCGGTCGTTGGCTGTCGCGTCGCATTGGCCGTTCGAACAGTGGGGGCGGTTCCTGCCCGAACACACCACCGCGGCAAGCATTTTGGATCGGTTGCTGCATCACTGCACGGTGGTGGTCACCGAGGGTGATTCCTACCGGATGCGGCACCGCACGACAGGGAGGAGGTGACCGGTGAACTGATCATTCCAGGGCGAAGCGGTGGAGACTTCGGTCGGCCACCAGCGGCGACATCACGCTGGCCGTTGACACCGGTGGGAATGGGCTCATCCCCGCGCGTGCGGGGAGCACACCCCGTCGGGGCCCTGCGTGAGCCACACGTACGGCTCATCCCCGCGCGTGCGGGGAGCACAATCACTACCAGGCCCACGACGGCGAAGATCCGGGCTCATCCCCGCGCGTGCGGGGAGCACGTGCTGGCCGGACCGGTGCGCGTCGAGCTGGAGGGCTCATCCCCGCGCGTGCGGGGAGCACGACGGTACCCGGTCTCTGATCGTGCTGCGTGAGGGCTCATCCCCGCGCGTGCGGGGAGCACGACCCGGTAGCCAAGATCGCACCCGCGGCCTCGGGCTCATCCCCGCGCGTGCGGGGAGCACGGGCGGTTGAGGCCGCGTGGGATGAAATCCATGGGCTCATCCCCGCGCGTGCGGGGAGCACTTCCTCGAGCGCCAGCGCGACGCCAGCCAGTAGGGCTCATCCCCGCGCGTGCGGGGAGCACTGGCAACCCGGCCACGCACGGCGGCATTGCCCGGGCTCATCCCCGCGCGTGCGGGGAGCACTTATTGGCCTCGCGGTTCTTGGCGCCCAAGCCGGTTTTTCATTCACTTTCGATCGACCCAAGTCGATCTTGACACGTGTCGATGTCACCGTAGACATCAGGGTAGCTCGCAAACCACGACCCCGACTTGGCCCTGCCTACAACCGACCTCGTCGCAACGATATCCGTGATCCGTTGTGCCGCGGCAGCACTGGCCAGCAGGTCCCTGTATCAGGACGCTCGGTAGTCTGTTCGCATTCCCCGCGCGTGCAGGGATGAGCCCCTTGGTGACGTCGAAACCTGGGCTGTGCAGTACCTTCCCCGCGCCTGCGGGGATCGCCGGTTCCAGAACCCGAGTCGGTGGCCTTCATGCAACGAAGGCCATCCTCGCGGCCATCGCCGCTTGGCCGGCACCATGAACCACACGAGACCGGTTGCCCCTATCGAACAGTGCCTCCCCTCGCGGCTGACCGACTACATTTTGATTGCCAACCTTGGAGACGTAAGCTTGCGTTTACAACGTCAAACAAGCTGGCTTCCCGGCAGCTTCGATTGCGTCGCCCGTCTCTCGGGAGGGGTTGATGCACAGATGAATTCAGGGTCACGAGGTTAGGAGTTCGGACATGAAGTTGCCAGGGCCGCCAGCGAAGAGCTCTTCCCATGGCTCACCCGATGACGGTTCGTCCACATGGGGTGTTCATCCAGTGCTGATCCTGGTGATGGGGTCGTTCTTCGCGACTGTTGCTGGCGTGCTGGCGGATTGGGAAGTCGCCGCCAATGTGTTCATCGCAACCGTCGCGGTCTTCAGACGTCCGGGCCGATGAGGTTCTCCGACGGCTCGCGGGTGGCGGCGAGGGGTTCCAGAGGCACCGCGAGGGGAGCTCGGCGAAGTTGGCAGCGATGGTCACTGTGTTGATGTGTCGCTGCCGCGTCGATGTGGGTGTTCGGTCGGATCGGCTGTTTGTGTCGATGGTGCCCGCTAGTCTGTTGCCGTTGGGGTTGCTGTCATAGCTCGTTGCTTCTGGATCGGGGGGGTTCATGTTGTCGGCGTCGACGTTGTCCGCGTGGGCGAAAAGTGATCGTGACGGCGGAAGCCTTTCTCTGGTAAGGCATCTGGCGGATTCTGCGGCGGTGGCGGGGCTGGTGTGGGACCGGTGGCTTCCGGAGAGCACGAAACGTGTGATTTCCGAGGGGTTTCCAGAGGGACCGGCCGATGGTCGGCTGTTGTTGCGGTGGCTGGCGGGTGTCCATGATGTGGGGAAGTTGACGCCGGCGTTCGCGTGTCAGGTTCCGGCGTTGGCTGATGTAATGCATGACAAGGGGTTGGATCTGCGCAATCCTCCAGCGAATCGTCGGGCGTTGCCGCACGGGCTGGCCGGGCAGGCCGAGCTGGAGCGGTTCCTGCTGGGGTTGGGGTGGGGAAGGAAAGTGGCGCAGTCGTATTCGATCGTGGTGGGTAGTCATCACGGTGTGCCGCCGACTCGTTCGGAGTCGCAGTCGGCACCGCATCAGCGGGCGTTACTCGGTGAGGGGCAGTGGATTTCCAGTCGTGACGAGTTGATGTTGCATGTCACGAAATCGGTGGGGGTACTGGGGCGTTTGCCGCAGTGGCAGCGGATCGCGTTGCCGGTGACGGTGCAGGCGTTGCTGACGGCGGCGGTGATCGTGTCGGATTGGATTGCCAGCAACCAGGACCTGTTCCCGCTGGACAGTGCACGCGTGTCGTCGGTGGCGGCGGTGGAGGCGTGGGAGGTGCTGGGTTTGCCGGCACCGTGGCGCCCGTCGGCGCGGTTGTCGGGTACGGAATTGTTCCGTGCCCGGTTCGATCTGCCTGCCGGTGCCGGTGTGCGGCCGTTGCAGGCGGAGTGTGTCCGGGTGGCGGAGCGGATGCCGGTGGCGGGGCTGATGATCGTCGAGGCGCCGATGGGTGAGGGGAAGACCGAGGCGGCGCTGTTGGCGGCGGAGATCTTGGCGCGCCGGTTCGGGTTCGGCGGGGTATTCGTGGCGCTGCCGACGATGGCGACGTCGAATGCGATGTTCGATCGTGTGCGGGAGTGGGCGCAGCGGCTACCGGATGCGGTGGGCAGCATGTTCCTGGCGCATGGGAAAGCGGCGTTGAACTCCTCGTTCAGCGAGCTGCGCCACAAGGGGTTCGCGTCGATCGGTGTCGACTGTGGCGATTCGGGCGTCGCGGCGCATTCCTGGTATGTGGGCAAGAAGGGCCCTTTGGCGAATGTCGTGGTGGGGACCATCGATCAGGTGTTGCGTGCGGCGTTGAAGACGCGGCATGTGATGTTGCGGCATCTGGCGTTGGCGAACAAGGTCGTGATCGTCGACGAGGTGCACGCCGCCGACAGTTACATGTCGACGTATCTGGCTCGTTGCTTGGAGTGGCTCGGCGCCTACCGGGTGCCGGTGCTGCTGTTGTCTGCGACATTGCCTCCAGCGCAGCGTATTTCGCTGGTCGATGCCTACAGCCGGGGTGCGTCCGGCGGGAATCCGGCCGTCGCGGCGGTGACTGCGGAGACCTATCCGAGTGTGACGGTGTGGCCACCGGGGGTGGATCCGGCGCCGGTGCCGGCGTCGGGTCGGTCTATCGAGGTGGTGTCGGAGTGGATCGCCGACGATCTGGCCGGGGTCGTGGCGGTGGTACGTGATGCGCTGGCCGGAGGCGGTGTGGCGGGGATCGTCTGTAACACGGTCGCTCGCGCGCAGCAGATGTTCACGGCCTTGTCCGAGGATCCAGGATTCGCCGAGGACGAGTTGCTGCTGGTGCATTCGCGTTTCGTGGCCTCGCATCGGGCCGCGCTGGAGGCTCGGCTGCGCGCCGCGCTCGGGCCACCGTCGAAGGCGGTCCGGCCGGGCCGGTTCGTGCTGGTGGGAACGCAGGTGATCGAGCAATCGCTCGATATCGACGTCGATCTGCTGATCACCGATCTGGCGCCGATGGATCTGCTGCTGCAACGGATCGGCCGCCTGCACCGGCACGTCCGCCCGGACCGGCCGTCACGGGTTACGCTGCCGCGCTGCCCGATTCGGGGTGTCGACCGGACCTCGGCGGTGCCGGTACCCGGTAAAGGGTCGGTGGCAGTGTACGGCGCTGCGCGGCTGCTGCGCGCCGCGGCGGTGTTGGAAGGCCGGTCCGATCCGGTGATCCGGATTCCGGACGAGGTGCCACAGCTGGTGGCCGGCGCGTATGCCGAGACCGTGGTGTGTCCCGGCGGCTGGGAGGACGTGATGGCCGGCGCGGAGCGAAGATGGCGTGAATTCGTTGCGGGACAGCAGGTTCGCGCGCGCGACTACCTGCTCGGCAGTCCGTACGGGGAGATGTCCACGTTGCGGGGCTGGATCGCGGTGGGAGTACCCGACGACCTCGAGGGTGTGGCAGGCCAGGCGCAGGTGCGTGACGCGGAGGACACGATCGAGGCGATCATGGTCCGCAGAGCCGGGGCCGAGGTGTACGCGCTGGACGAGGCGGCGGGTTACGGTGGTCGGCTGGTCCCCACCGACGCGCCGCCGGATCCTGGGTTGGCGAAAGCGTTGGCGGCGTGCACGATCCGGCTTCCGGCGATGCTGACCAATTACGGGAGGATGGGTGTCGTCATCGACGCCTTGGAAGCCGCGTGTTATCCGGGATGGCAGCAATCACCATGGCTGGCCGGTGAACTCGTCCTCGAGCTCGACGAGGACGGCTGCGCGGTGGTCGCCGGCCACCAGCTGCGCTACGACAACCGTCTCGGGTTGCTCATCGAACGGATCGGGAACTGACATGACAACGAGCACAAACGATTTCGACCTTCTGGACCAGCCCTGGATATCGGCGATCGACACCCACGGAACACCACAGCAGTTGTCGCTGCGTGACGTGTTCGCGGCCGCGCACGACCTGTCGGCGATCACCGGCGAGTTGCCCACCCAGGCGTTCGCGATCCTGCGGCTGTTGCTGACGGTGCTGCGCCGCAGCGTCGCCGCACGGCCGGGATCGGCGGCGACCGTGTGGGAAGACCTGTGGCGGGCCCCGATACTGCCGGTGGCCGAGATCGATGAGTACCTGGCCCGGTATGCGGACCGTTTCCATCTGCTCGATCCGGAGAAGCCGTTCTTTCAGGTGGCGGGTCTGCGGTCGGCGGCCGACGCGGTCAGCGGTCTGGACCGGGTGATCGCGGATGTGCCCAACGGGGAGAAGTACTTCACCACCCGTGCCGGTGAGGCTGTGCAGCGGATCGGTTTCGCCGAGGCCGCGCGCTGGGTGGTGCACGTGCACGCGTTCGATCCGTCGGGAATCAAGACCGGCGCGGTCGGTGACGCGCGGGTGAAGAACAACAAGGGGTATCCGATCGGCGTGGCCTGGACCGGCAATCTCGGCGGGGTGTTCGTCGAGGGTGCGACCGTGCGCGAGACGCTGCTGCTGAATCTGGTCCTGCTGGACACCAACGGAGCACGGTTCGACGGTGACGATCTGCCGGTGTGGGAGCGTGATCCGTACGGCCCGGCGCAACGGCAGGACCGCCGCCCGGCCGGTCCTGCGGATCTGTGCACCTGGCAGAGCCGGCGGGTCCGTCTGGTGCACGACGGGGCACACGTCACCGGGGTGGTGCTGTGCAACGGTGACGCACTCGACCCGGCCAATCAGCATCTGCTGGAACCGATGACCGCGTGGCGGTACAGCCCGGCGCAGACCAAGAAATCCGGTCGGCCACAGCATTATCCGATGACCCATGATCCTCGGCGTGCGCTGTGGCGCGGGTTCGCGTCGCTGATCGCCGAGGTCGCCAACACCGGCGACACCCAGCAACGGGCGATCGCTGCCGGGGTGATGGAATGGATCCGCTACCTCCTCGACGAAGAAGCGCTGTCCCCGACGCATCCCGTGCGGTTGCACGCGACGGGAATGCAGTACATCAACAACCAGTCGGTGGTCGGCGACATCTTCGACGACACCCTGGGGTTCCGGGTCGGATTGCTGTCGTCGGACCCCGACCTGCGTACTTGCGCGATCGGCGCCGTGCAGGTTGCCGAGGACTGCGTCGAGGCGATCGCCACCCTGGCCGGCAACCTCGCCCTCGCCGCCGGTGGTGATTCTCAGGGCGCACGGGACAGAGCCCGCGAACGCAGCTTCTTCGATCTGGAGGCCCCGTACCGGCGCTGGCTGGCCGGGCTGGCACCACGCGCCGACCAGCGCAGCGCCCCCTACGAAGACCACTGGCAGCAGACGGTGCGCACCGTGATCGAGCCCGTCGCACACGATCTGGTGTCCGCGGCAGGTGCACCGGCGTGGGTCGGCCGGGAAGTCCAGGGCCGGCACCTCGACACCGGCCTGGCCCAGAAGTGGTTCCACGCCCGACTACGCCGCACGTTGCCCGCGGCGTATCCCCGCACGACGACCGAGAAAGAGCCTGCTGCGTGAGTACATTCGGCGACAAGGACAGCGCGCTGGAGACATTCGTCGCCGACCGCGTCGCAGCCCTGCAAAAGAAATACCTGCGCGACGACCCACAGGCCGTCGCCATCATGGCCCGGCTGCGCCGCGCAGTGGCCACCCCGGCCGGAAGCCGGCCCGACATCTGGAAACCGACCCTCGGCGACCTGCCCGAATCGCTGACCGATCCCCGCGAGTTCCGGGCCGCCGAGCGGGACGGGGCACCGACGGCGTGGGAGCAGGCCGCACACGACGCGATCACCCTGCACGCGTGGCACCAACAGTCACGACCGGAACCCATGCACCGCCGCGGCGCCTCGTTCGGCGCCGCACTGAACACCCTCGGCCGCCGCACCGAGGCCGTTGACGCAGTACGCCGCCGGTTCCACGTCCTGGGCACCGCGCAACACCGGGACCTGCGAATGACATCCCTGCGCGCGCTGCTCAGCCAGCTGCGTACCCAGGCGATTCCCGTGGACTACGGGCGCCTGGCCCGGGATCTCCGCCGCCTCGGTGACCGGGCCACTGCCACCGGGGTGCTGTTGCAGTGGGGCCGCGACTACCACCGCAACGAGCCGGACACCGGCACCGACGACCTCAAGAACACCACAGTGAAAGGCGATTCCGAATGACCCGCTTGTTCGTCGACGTACACGTCCTGCAGACGGTGCCGCCGAGCAACGTCAACCGCGACGACACCGGCAGCCCGAAATCCGCTGTCTACGGGGGTGTTCCACGAGCCCGGGTCTCAAGCCAGGCATGGAAACGCGCGACCCGGACGATGTTCGCCGACCTGGTCGACCCCGCCACACTCGGAGTCCGCACCAAACGGGTCGTGGAACTGGTCGCCGCCGCAATCACCGCCACCTCCACCGATATCACCGAACCCGAAGCCGCCGCGATCGAGGTGATCAAGGCCGCCGGCGTCAAGGACCTCGAAAAACCCAAACGCGGCAAGAAGAACGAGGCCGCCGAGGACGAGGTGGAACAATCGAAATATCTGATCTTCCTCAGTGCCACACAGATTCAGCGTCTGGCAGCACTGGCGATCGAGGCCGCCCGCACCGGGGAACCGGTCGACAAGGCCGCCGCGCGCGCCGCGGCGCAATCCACGCACAGTATCGACGTCGCCCTATTCGGCCGCATGGTCGCCGACGCCGCCGACCTCAACGTGGACGCGGCAGCACAAGTGGCACACGCGATCAGCGTTCACGCGGTGAACAACGAATTCGACTACTACACCGCCGTGGACGACCGTGCCCCCGAGGACAACACCGGCGCCGGGATGATCGGCTTCGTCGAATTCAACTCCTCCACCTTGTACCGATACGCCACGGTCAACATCGAAGCCCTGCGCACCAACCTCGGCGACGACATCGCGACCGTCCGCGCGGTCGCCGCGTTCGTGACCGCGTTCGTCCGCAGTATGCCGACCGGGAAACAGAACACCTTCGCCCACCGCACCCTCCCCGACGCGGTCCTGGTCAGCCTGCGCACCGATCAACCAGTGAACCTGGTGACCGCGTTCGAGGAACCGGTCAACGCGGCCGGATCCGCCCGCGCGATCGGTGCCGCGAAAGCACTGGCCGACCGCTACCAGGCCATCGAAAACGCCTACGGCAACGGCGGCACCGTGAATTTCGTCGTCGCCGCCGGCGACGGCGCCGCCGAACTCACCACCCTCGCCGAACCCGCACCGCTGTCGGACATCGTCACCGAGGTCGCAGCCAGGGTCACCGCGGCGCTGGGCGAGGCGTCGTGAGCGTCCTGCTGCTCAGACTGGCCGCGCCGCTGCAATCCTGGGGTGTGGCCAGCAGATTCGCCCGCCGCGACACCCAGCACTACCCCTCCAAGAGCGGCGTACTCGGATTGATCGCCGCCGCCCAGGGCCGCCGCCGCACCGACCCGATCGAAACCGCACTCGTCGGCCTGGCCTTCGGCGTCCGTATCGACCAGCCCGGCACCCTGATCCGCGATTTCCAGGTCGCGGTCCGCCGCACCGATGGCAAACAACTGCCCCTGTCACAGCGTTACTACCTCGCCGACGCGGTCTTCGTCGCCGGTATCCAAGGCGACCGCAATCTGCTCGACGGTATCCGGACCGCCCTGCTGAACCCCGCGTTCCCGCTGTATCTGGGCCGCAGATCCTGCCCGGTGACCGAACCTGTCGTCCTCGGCGGCATCCGCGAGGGCCTGCTGCCGGACGTGCTGCACGACACCAGCACCTGGCAAGCCGCCCACTGGTACAGGTGCCGGCAACCACAACTACTGCACCTGCCCATCTTCCGGGACCAGCTACGCGACACCGACACCGGCGCACCCGACGCCGTCGATGTCCTCACCGAACGAGTCCGCGACGTCCCGGTGAGTTTCGACCCCACCCATCGGGAATACGCCTGGCGCACGGTGATCACCGACCACGCACCGGTCGACAACCCGCACGGCACCGCGCACACCCACGACCCGATGTCCGCGCTCGGCGGTGCCTGATGTTTCTCTCCCGAATCCCCATCAACCCCGCCCGCCGTGACACCCGCAAATTCCTCGCCTCACCACAGGTCATCCACGCCGCGGTCCTGTCGGCGTTCCCACCCGACACCCCCGGCCCTGCATCCGGCGAGGGCCGCGTGCTGTGGCGACTGGACCAGCGCGATGCCACAATCCACCTCTACGTCGTCAGCCCCCACGAACCGGACTTCACCCACATCGTCGAGCAGACCGGATGGCCGACCACCGCGGCATGGGCCACCCGCAAATACGACCAGCTGCTCGACACCCTCACCACCGGGCAACGCTGGCACTTCCGGCTCACCGCCAACCCCGTGCGCTCCACACTGGACCGGACCCGCACCGAAAACACCGGCCGGCATGTGAAAGACCGCGGGAAAATCGCCGGCCTTAGCGCCGCCGAACAACTGGACTGGTTGCGCCGCAAAGCAACTCGCGCCGGATTCATCCTCACCGAATGCGGGCCGGAAGACCAGCGTGAGGACGACGTCAGACTCATCGCCCGCGACACACTCCGGTTTCAGCGCCACAACACCCCGGTCACTTTGTCCGTCGCGACCTTCGAAGGGACACTGACCGTGTCCGATCCGATCCTGTTGCGCGCAGCGCTGACCGGCGGCATCGGCCGCGCCAAAGGATACGGATGCGGCCTGCTGACAATCGCGCCGACCCAATGAAAGAGATCCCCGGCGTCCGGCCGGTCCGCATCGGCGAACTCGTCCGCGCCCAGGACCGCTTGTCGTTCATCTACCTCGAGCGAGCGGTAGTGCACCGCGACGCCAACGCCATCACCGCCACCGACGAACGCGGCGTGGTCCACATTCCCGCCGCGACCCTCGGCGCGCTGATCCTCGGACCCGGCACCCGCATCACCCACCACGCCATGATGCTGCTCGCCGAAAGCGGTTCCACCACAGTCTGGGTCGGCGAGCGCGGCGTCCGCTACTACGCACACGGCCGATCACTGGCCCGAACATCACGACTGCTGGAAGCCCAAGCACTGGCCGTGTCCAACCAGACCACCCGGCTCAAGGTCGCCCGAGCCATGTACGCGATGCGATTCCCCGACGACGACACCAGCGGCCTGACCATGCAACAGTTACGCGGCCGCGAAGGCGCCCGCGTCCGCCGGATCTACCGCGAACACGCCGAACGCACCGGAATCGAATGGACCAGAAGGGATTACAACCCCAACGATTTCAGCGGCAGCGACCCAGTCAACCAAGCCCTCTCCGCGGCCACCACCTGCCTCTACGGCCTCGTCCACGCAGTAGTCGTCGCACTGGGCTGCACCCCGGGACTCGGCTTCGTACACACCGGCCACGAACGCTCGTTCGTCTTCGACCTCGCCGACCTCTACAAAGCCGAATACGCCATCCCCATCGCCTTCGACATCGCCGCCGACGACGTGGACGACATCCCCTCGGCCACCCGCCGCGCCGTCCGCGACGCCATCCACGCCGGCGGCCTACTCGGCCGCTGCAGCAAAGACATCCACACACTGCTCCTGCCCGACGAACCCGACGCCGCCGACACCTGGGACGCCGACATCGTCGAACTATGGGACCGATCCGGCAACGTCACCGCCGGAATCTCCTACGACGACGAGGAAGTCCCGTGGTAGTACTCGTCCTCACCGCCTGCCCAGCCGGCCTGCGCGGCCACCTCACCCGCTGGTTCCTAGAGATCAGCCCCGGAGTGTTCGTCGGCGTGCCGACCGCCCGCGTCCGAGACCTCGCCTGGCAGCGAGTAGTCGAACTCGCCAAAGACGGCCGCGCCATCATGATCTACTCCACCCGCACCGAACAACGCCTCGCATTCAAAGTCCACCGCCACGACTGGGAACCCGTCGACATCGACGGCATCCACCTCATGCGCCGACCTCACACCGGCAACACCAGCACCACCGTCAAACCCCGACCAGGCTGGAGCAAAGCCAGCAGATACCGCAAAGCAACCCAACGCCGCACCGCCCACAACGGCGACGAAAAGTGAAAGAGAAACACGGTTACCGCACAGGAACCCCCTGGTCAGGAAGTCCGCTCCCCGCGCGTGCGGGGATGAGCCCCGCCGCCCCTGGAGATCGGCCTCCCAGGATCGCCGCTCCCCGCGCGTGCGGGGATGAGCCCATCTGCGCGGCGGCCGGATCCCACTCGGCCCGCCGCTCCCCGCGCGTGCGGGGATGAGCCCCTTCTCGTTTCGGGCCCGTGGATGAGGCGCCGCTCCCCGCGCGTGCGGGGATGAGCCCCCCAACTCCCCGCACCGGGGCGCCGGACAGCTCCGCTCCCCGCGCGTGCGGGGATGAGCCCGGGTCCGGTGCCACGATCGGCGGCAACCCGGGCCGCTCCCCGCGCGTGCGGGGATGAGCCCGATTGCCTTACCTGCCGCCGAGGCGGCCGGTGCCGCTCCCCGCGCGTGCGGGGATGAGCCCCCCCTCCCGCTGGGAGGGGGACTGGGGGTAGGCCGCTCCCCGCGCGTGCGGGGATGAGCCCGCCTCGCCCGGCGCGAAGATCGGCGAACGGGCCCGCTCCCCGCGCGTGCGGGGATGAGCCCGTCCAGGTGCGGTCGGCGATCACTCCGTCGCACCGCTCCCCGCGCGTGCGGGGATGAGCCCGTGCCCGCCGCGCTGGCTGCGGCGGCCCTGGACCGCTCCCCGCGCGTGCGGGGATGAGCCCTCTTCCCACAGCACCACCGGCACCGGAACCGTCCGCTCCCCGCGCGTGCGGGGATGAGCCCCCCGAAACGCAACGCCGTAAGCCCGGCGACAACCGCTCCCCGCGCGTGCGGGGATGAGCCCTCGCGGCACACCGCGAAAGGCTCGCATCCGAGCCGCTCCCCGCGCGTGCGGGGATGAGCCCATGTACCGGCTCAACCTGGCCAAGCTGCAACACCGCTCCCCGCGCGTGCGGGGATGAGCCCGCCCGCACCCAGGACGTCGAATACCTTCTCGGCCGCTCCCCGCGCGTGCGGGGATGAGCCCTGTACGAAGCGTTCGCCGACGCGGGCCTGATCCCGCTCCCCGCGCGTGCGGGGATGAGCCCTCGGCGACGGGCCCGCGGTGGCCGACCCCGCCCCGCTCCCCGCGCGTGCGGGGATGAGCCCTCTCTCAGATCCATGTGTCGTGTGCCCTCTGCCCGCTCCCCGCGCGTGCGGGGATGAGCCCCACAACAGGTAACTGCCCTCGACTATGGTCACCCGCTCGCCGCGCTTGCGGGGATGAGCCCCGCTGCTCAAACTCGGCGGCCAGCTGCTCGGCCCGCTCCCCGCGCGTGCGGGGATGAGCCACAGGTCCTGCACCGCCCGCAGAAACGGTGTGTCGCCCGCTCCCCGCGCGTGCGGGGATGAGCCCTGCGCCGGGCGGCATGGGTCGCCACCAGCACACGCTCCATTAGGTCCCGCCACTCGACCGCTGGACTCGTCCCGGCGGTACTGCGCCCTAACACCCCCTGCTGGTGCGACAACATCCTGCCAACTCCTGTCGGCGCATCGGCTGTACGGCGGGTCCGATGTTCTCGATAGCAGGTTTGCCGGAATCTCGGAGTCGTCCTCGTGGGACCTGATCGGCACCGCATCGCCGAACGCACTGTGATGCCGCATACCGGTGAACAACTCACGCCTGCATCCTGCGCTGACCCGAGGGAGGCGGATATCAGCGAATCGGTGGACGCGTACCTACTGGTTTGATCCGAAGTGCGGGGCCATCTACCGTCAGACGGTTCGGATTGATTAGCGTTAG
>NZ_JAIUCZ020000012.1 GCF_020176955.2 Nocardia sp. alder85J | reverse complement strand
GTTGGTGAGACTGGTGCATTCGGCGACCTTGGGGCCCGCGGCGACGAAGACGGCCAGCATCGACGGCACGAAGTGCGCGACGGTGACCCGTTCGGCGACGATCAGGTCCGCCAGGTACAGCGGGTCGCGATGGCCGTCCGGCCGCGCGACCACGAGGCGCGCGCCGACCTGCAAGGGCCAGAAGAACTCCCACACCGACACGTCGAAGGTGGCGGGGGTCTTCTGCAACACCACGTCGTAGGCGGCCAGCCCGTACTGGGCGTGCATCCACACCAGCCGGTTGACGATCGCGTCGTGCGCGACGGCGACGCCCTTGGGCCGTCCGGTGGAGCCGGAGGTGAAGATGACGTAGGCGGTGTTCGACGGGCGCAACGGGGCGCGCCGGTCGGCGTCGGTCAGCGGGGTGTCGGAGTGGTCCGACAGGTCCAGCCGGTCGATGCGGACCTCGGTCACTCCGGCATCCTCGGCGGCATCGGCGAAAAGGCCCATGCCCGAGGTCAATACGCACACCGGCGCGGCGGTGTCGAGGATGTACCGGATGCGCTCGGCCGGATGGTCCGGATCCAGCGGCACGTAGGCGCCACCGGCGGCGGTCACCGCGTACATGCCGATCACCAGATCCAGCGAGCGCCGCATGCCCAGCGCCACCAGCGATTCCGGTCCCACGCCCTCGTCGATCAGCCAGCGGGCCAATTGCCGCACCCGGGTGGCGAATTCGGCGTAGGACAGAGTTGTCCCCTCGAACGTCAGCGCGGGCGTCTCGGGGCTGCGCGCGACCTGCGCTTCGAACAGCGAGACCAGGGTGGCGGCGGCGTCGTCGGACACCGACGGCAGGGCCGCGTCCAGCGGGAATTCGGTGTCGTTCCACTGCTGGAGCACCAGCGCGTGTTCGAGGTCGTCCAGCAGCGGCAGATCGCCGACGCATTCGGTCGGATCGGAGGCGACCGCGTCCAGCATCCGCAGGAATCGCTCGGCGAAGATGGCGGCGTAGTCGGCGTCGAAAAGGTCTGCGGCGTAGACGAGTTCGCCGGACATGCCGCTGCCGTCGGTCTCGCTCAGCGTCAGTTGCAGATCGAATTTCGCGGCCGGCTGGTCGATGTCGAGCGCGGTGACCGCGAGACCGGGCAGTTCCAGGGCGGTGCGGCCGAGGTTCTGGAACGACAGCATCACCTGGAACAGCGGATGCCGCGCCTGCGAACGGGCCGGATTCAGCACCTCCACCAGGCGTTCGAACGGCAGATCCGCGTGCGCGAACGCCCGCAGGTCCTGTTCGCGCACCTGGGCCAGCAGTTCGGCGAAGCTCGCGCCGGAGTCGACCCGGGCGCGCAGCACCAGGGTGTTGACGAACATGCCGACGAGGTCGTCGAGGGCCCGCTCACCACGGCCCGCGACCGGGATGCCGACGGCGATGTCGTCCGTGCCGGACAGTCGCGCCAGCAGCGCGGCGAAGGCGCTGTGCACCACCATGAACAGGGTGGTGCCGTGCGCGTGCCCGACCCGGTTGAGCGCATCGATGAGGTCGCCGGGGATCTGGAACCGGTAGGTCCCGGCGTGGTAACCGGCGACGGCGGGCCGCGGCCGGGTGGACAGCCGCAGTTCGTCCGGCAGGCCGGCCAGCGCCTCCTGCCAGTAGGCCAGCTGCTGCGCGATCAGCGAGCGCCGGTCGTCCTCGGATCCGAGGGTGTCCCGTTGCCACAGGGCGTAATCCGCGTACTGCACGGGCAGCGGCGCCCAGCCCGGCTCGGAGCCGGCGGTGCGCGCGATGTACGCGGTCATCAGATCGCGCACCAGCGGCGCCATCGAGAAGCCGTCGGTGGCGATGTGGTGCACGACGACGACCAGCACGTGTTCGGTCGCGTCGAGCCGGTACAGCCGCAGCCGGACCGGCGTCTGCTCGGTGACATCGAAGCCGCGGCCGGTGAATTCGTACATCGCCGGCAGCAGGTCGGCGCCGGTGAGTTCGACGATGTCGAGCCGCGGGATGGCCCGGCCGGACGGCAGTACCTGCTGATAGGCGATGCCGTCGTGCGACGGGTAGACGGTGCGCAGCGTCTCGTGCCGGGTCACCACATCGGCGATCGCGGCGCGCAGCGCGGCGAGATCCAGTGCGCCGGACAGGCGTACGGCCGCCGGGATGTTGTAGGAGGCAGCGGTGGCGGAGCCGCCCGGCAGTCCGGTGGCGGCCGATCCGGTGTCGCCGAATCCGGCGTCGAAGCGGTTGAGGAACCACATCCGCTGCTGCGCCAGCGACAGCGGCGGGTGTTCCGGCCGCGGGCGCGCGGTGAGCGCTTGCCGCACACCGGCTCCCGCATGCGATTCGACGCGGGCGGCCAGGGCCGCCACGGTGGGGGCCTCGAACACCGCCCGCACCCCGACCTCGGTGCGCAACGCCGCCGACAGCCGCGCCACCAGCTGGGTGGCGACCAGCGAGTTGCCGCCGAGTTCGAAGAAGTCGTCGTCGACGCCGACCCTGGCCACGCCGAGCAGATCGGCGAAGACTCCGGCGACGATCTCCTCGATCGGCGTCGACGGCGCCCGGAACCCGCGCGCGGCGAATTCGACCGCGGGCAGGGCCTTCCGGTCGAGCTTGCCGGAGGCGTTGAGCGGGAACTCGTCGAGCACCACGATCCCGGCCGGGACCATGTAGGCCGGAAGATGCCGCGATACCGCCGCTTTCACCGTCTCGGGTGGCATCGTCACACCCGATTCCGGCACGACGTACCCGATCAGCTGGTCACCGGTGTGCGGGTCGTGCCTGACCACCACCACCGACTGCGCCACCCCCGGCTGCCCCAGCAACGCGGACTCGATCTCCCCCAACTCGATCCGCAGGCCCCGCAGCTTCACCTGGAAATCGGTGCGACCCAGATAGTTCAGTTCACCATCAGCGGTCCAGGCCACGAGGTCACCGGTACGGTACATGCGTTCCCCGGTCACGGAGAACGGATCGGCCACGAAACGATCCGCGGACAGATCCGCCCGCCCGAGATAGCCACGAGCCAACTGCACACCCGCCAGATACAACTCACCGGGTACACCGGGAGCGACGGGGTGCAGGCGGGCATCGAGGACATAGACGCGGGTGTTCCAGATCGGACGACCGATCGGCACCACCACCGTGTCGCTGCCGGTGACCTCGTGATAAGTGACGTCGACGGCGGCCTCGGTGGGGCCGTACAGGTTGTGCAACCGGGCCCCGGTCAACTCCCGCAACCGCTGCGCGGTGGGGGCGGGCAGCGCCTCACCGGAGGCGAACACCTGCCGCAGACCACTCGCCGACACCTCCGCCGCCGCGGTATCCAACGCCGACACGAACACCGACAACATCGACGGCACGAAATGCGCCGTCGTCACACCGTATTCGGCGATCACCCGCGCCAGATACACCGGATCCCGATGCCCGTCCGGACGCGCGACCACCAGACTCGCACCGACCTCCAACGGCCAGAACAACTCCCACACCGACACATCGAAGGTCGCGGGAGTCTTCTGCAACACCACATCCGCAGCCGTCAACGGATACTCGTGCTGCATCCACAACAAGCGGTTCACGATCGCCGCATGAGTGACCGCCACACCCTTCGGACGGCCGGTCGAACCCGAGGTGAAGATCACGTACGCGGTGTGGGCCGGTCGCAGCGGCTGAGTGAGTTCCGAATCCTCCAGCGGGACATCGGAATACGAGCTCAGGTCGAGCGCGTCGATCTCCAGGACCGGGAGGTTGTGACCGGTGACGAAATCGTCGCCCACGGTGGTCAGGACGGCTGCCGGGCGGGCGGTGTGCAGGACGTAGTCGATGCGGTCGGCGGGCTGGTCCGGGTCCAGCGGGACGTAACCGCCACCGGCCTCCAGCGTCGCATACACCGCGACCAGCAGATCCAGCGAACGCCGCATCGCCACCGCGACAAGAGTTTCCGGACCCACACCCAGCACGACCAGCCGCCGCGCCAGCCGATGCACCCGCGCCGCGAACTGCCCATAGCTGAGCTGCTCACCCTCGAACACCAGCGCCACCGCCTCCGGCGTCGCCACGGCCTGCTGCGCGAACAACGACACCAGCGTCTCCGGCCCGAGCACCGACACCGCGCCACGAGAACCCTTACCGCCCTTACGAGAACGCTTACCACCACCAGCGGGCAGCACCGGCGCACCCGGCAGGGCATACCGGGTGTCGTTCCACGACCTCAGCACCCGCTCCCGCTCATCCGGGGACAACACATCGATATCCCCCACCGGCGCGTCCGGATCCGCGATCACCGCCGCCAGAATCCGATCCAACCGCCCCGCGAACCCCGCGATCGTCGACTCGTCGAACAAATCCAGCGCATACGAGAACTCCGCCGACATCCCCGCCACCTCCCCGTGACGGTCCACCACCTCCTGCAACGTCAACTGCACATCGAACTTCGCCAACCGCGAGTCGTACTCCACCCCCGACACCCGCAACCCCGGCAACTCCAGCGACGCCTGCCGCGTGTTCTGAAAAGTCAACATCACCTGAAACAACGGATGACGCGACTGCGACCGCGCCGGATTCAACACCTCCACCAACCGCTCGAACGGCACATCCGCATGCGCGAACGCATGCAAATCCGCATCCCGGGCCCCCGCCAGCACCTCCGCGAACCCCGCACCCGGCTCCACCGGCACCCGCAACACCAGCGTATTGACGAACATCCCGATCAAATCATCCAGCGCCGCCTCCCCACGCCCGGCCACCGGCGTCCCCACCGCAATATCCGACGTCCCCGACAACCGCGCCAGCAACACCGCCAACGCCGCATGCATCACCATGAACAACGACGCATTATGCCGCCGCCCCAACTCCAGCAACCGCCGCTGCCTCTCCGCCGGCACCACGAACGGATACGTCCCACCCCGATACGACGCCACCGCCGGCCGCGGCCGATCCCACGGCAACACCAACTCATCCGGCAACCCCGCCAACCGCGCCCCCCAATACGCGATCTGCCCCGAAATCAACGACCCCCCATCAGCCTCCGACCCCAAAACCTCCCGCTGCCACAACGCATAATCCGCATACTGCACCGGCAACGCCGCCCACGCCGGCTGCTCCCACGACGTCCGCGCCGCATACGCCACCATCACATCCCGCGCCAACGGCCCCATCGACCAGCCATCAGCAGAAATATGATGCACCACCATCCCCAGCACGAACTCGGTCTCACTGACCTCGAACAACCGCGCATGCAACGGCACCTCACTGGTCACATCGAACGCCATCGACGCCAACTCGACCAGATGATCGATCAAATTCCCCTCCGTCACAGGCACCGGCGTCAAATCCGGCACAATCTGCGCCGCATCCAACACCACCTGCACCGGACCATTCCCCGTCTCCGGAAACACCGTCCGCAACGACTCATGACGATCGATCACATCGATCACCGCCACCTGCAACGCCGCCACATCCAACTCACCCGACAACCGAATAGCGACGGGAATGTTGTTGACCGCGTTGCCGTTGTCGAAGCGGTTCAGGAACCACATCCGCTGCTGCGCCAGCGACAGCGGCACCTCCTCCGGCCGCTGCCGGGCCACCAGCGCCTTGCGGGCGCCGTCGCCGGCGTGCGACTCGATGCGCGCGGCCAGCGCCGCGACGGTGCTGGCCTCGAACAGCATCCGCACCGGCACCCGGGTGTCCAGGGCGGTGCCCAGCCGTGACGCGACCTGAGTGGCGATCAGCGAATTGCCGCCCAGTTCGAAGAAGTCGTCGTCGACGCCGACGCGGACGATCCCCAGCACCTCGCCGAAGATCTGCGCCACGATCTCCTCGATCGGCGTTGTCGGAGCGCGGAATTCGCGCACCTCGAACACCGGCGCGGGCAATGCGCGGCGGTCCAGCTTGCCGGAGGCGTTGAGCGGGAAGGCTTCCAGCACCACGATCGCCGACGGCACCATGTACGCGGGCAGCGTGCGGTGCAGGGCGGCCTTGATGTTGTCCAGGTCGACCGGGCCGGGCGTGGTGACCACATAGGCGACCAGCTGATCGCCGGCCACGGTGTCGATGACCAGCACGGCGGCCTGGTTCACGGCGGAGTGGCCCAGCAGCGCGGTCTCGATCTCGCCGAGTTCGATGCGCTGGCCGCGGAACTTCACCTGGAAGTCGGTGCGGCCGATGTACTCCAGCACGCCCGCCGCCCCGGCGGCCGCGCCGGCGAACCGGTTCCCGGTCCAGCGCACCAGGTCGCCGGTGCGGTAGAGCCGGCTGCCCGGCGCGCCGAACGGGTCGGCCACGAATCGTTCCGCGGTCAGATCGGGGCGGCCGTGATAGCCCCGGGCCACCTGTGCGCCACCGAGATACAGCTCACCCGGCACCCCGGCGGGCACCGGCCGCAGCCCCTCGTCCAGCACGTAGGCCTGTGCGTTCCAGACCGGACGGCCGATCGGCACCGTGGCCGGCACCGCCTCGGTGATCGCCGCCGCCGTCGCGTGCACGGTGAATTCGGTGGGCCCGTACAGGTTGTGCACGGCCGCGGCGGAGAACTTGCGGAAGGCCGCCACCATCGCCGGCGGCAGCGCCTCACCGGCGACCAGAACCGCACGCAGCGAAGAACTTTCGGCAGCCGAGGCGCTGGAGGCGAAGACCGACAGCATGGACGGGACGAACGAGGTCAGGGTGACCCGGTGCCGTCCGATGATCTCGGACAGGTACATCGGATCGCGGTGCCCGTCGGGCGCGGCGATCACCTGGCGGGCGCCGACGGCCAGGCTGCCGAACAACTCCCAGACCGACACGTCGAAGGTGACCGGAGTCTTCTGCAACACCACATCGGTGTCGTCGATGCCGTATTCGGCGGTGATCCAGGCGATCTGGTTGAGCACGGCGGCGTGCCGGATCGCGACGCCCTTGGGGCGGCCGGTGGAACCGGAGGTGTACAGCACGTAGGCGGTGTTGTCCGCGCGCAGGTGCCCGCGTCGTTCCCGGGCGGCGATCGGCGTGTCCGAATAGTCGCTGTCCGCACCGAGGTCCAGCTCGTCCAGGTACACCACCGGGCAGCCGTCGAGCTGCGTGTCGACCTCGTCGGCACGAGTCGTCAACAGGCACACCGGATTCGAGCTGCGCAGCACGTAGTCGGTGCGCTCGGCCGGATGGTCCGGATCGATCGGCACATAGCCGCCACCGGCGGCCAGCGTGGCGTAGATCGCCACCAGCATGTCCAGCGACCGCCGGATGCCCACGGCCACCAGCGATTCCGGGCCGACGCCGTCGGCGATCAGCTTGCGTGCCAAGCGGTTCACCCGGGCCGAGAATTCGGCGTAGGTCAGTTCGGCCGCGGGGCCGTACTCACCGCCGGAGCGCTCGCCCGGATCGAAGATCAGCGCGGTCGCGCCGGGCCGCACCCGCACCTGCCGCTCGAACAGGTCGAGCACGGTGGTGACCGGGGGCAGTTCGTGCGCGGTGCGGTTCCACTGTTCCAGGATCGTGG
The DNA here is from genome assembly GCF_020176955.2 of Nocardia sp. alder85J. Classification (GTDB taxonomy): domain Bacteria; phylum Actinomycetota; class Actinomycetes; order Mycobacteriales; family Mycobacteriaceae; genus Nocardia. The sequence goes on along the minus strand of NZ_JAIUCZ020000012.1, from coordinate 304,025 downwards.
ACCGCTCGGCGGCGTCCATGATCTCGATGTCGCGCACCCGGGCGTCCGGATCGGCGAGCACGTCGGTGAGCACCCGCAGATAGCCGCGGCCGAATTCGGCGACGGTGGCGGCGTCGAACAGATCGGTGGCATAGGAGATCACCACCGAGACGCCCGCGGGTTCGCCCTGGGCGCCGTGTTGTTCGGTCAGCGTCCATTGCAGATCGAACTTCGCGATGTCGACCTCGAGTTCGTCCGCGGTGACCTCGAGGTCGTGCATGCGCAGCGTCGCGTGCGACAGTTCCTGGAACGACAGCATCACCTGGAACAGCGGGTGCCGGGCCTGGGAGCGGGTCGGGTTGAGCACCTCCACCAGCCGCTCGAACGGCACGTCGGCGTGCGCGAACGCGGCCAGATCGGTATCCCGGAGACGGGTCAGGAATTCGGTGAAGGATTCGGCGCCGTCGACCTCGGAGCGCAGCACCAGGGTGTTGACGAACATGCCGATCAGGTCGTCGAGGGCCTGCTCGCCGCGACCCGCGACCGGGGTGCCGATGGCGATGTCGGTGGTGCCCGACAGCCGGGCCAGCAGCACCGCCAGCGCCGAGTGCAGCACCATGAAGACCGTGACGCCGCGGCCCCGGGCCAGGCCCGACAGCCGGGCGTGCATCTCGGGGTCGATCTCGAAGGTGGTCCGGGAACCGTGGAAGCTCTGCACCGGCGGACGCGGGCGATCCGACGGCAGGTCGAGCTGATCCGGCAGCCCCGCGAGAGCCCCACGCCAGTAAGCGATCTCGCGCGCGGCGATGGACGACGCATCGTCCTCGGAGCCGAGCACCTGCCGCTGCCACAGGCTGAAGTCGGTGTACTGCACCGGCAACGGCTGCCAGGCCGGCAGCTCACCGGCCGCGCGGGCCAGGTAGGCGGCGGTCACGTCCCGGGCCAGCGGCCCGAAGGAGAAGCCGTCGGCGGCGATGTGGTGCACCACGAAGGCGACCGCGTAGTCCGGGCCGTGCCCGTTCTCGGTGGCGATCCGGTAGACCCGGACCCGGATCGGCAGTTCGCTGGTCACGTCGAAGCCGCCGGACGCGAATTCGGCCAGGGTGCCCGGCAATTCGGCCTCGGTGATCGGCAGCACGTCGACGCCGAGATCGACCTCGTCCATCGGCACGATCTGCTGGAAGCCACCGTCGCCGGATTCCGGGAACACGGTGCGCAACGCCTCCTGGCGTTCGACCACGTCGTACAGCGAGGCGGTCAGCGCCTCGATGTCGACGCGACCGCGCAGCCGGACCACGAACGGCAGGTTGTAGGTCGGCACGGTCGGATCGAACTGGTTGAGGAACCACATCCGCTGCTGTGCCAGCGACAGCGGCATCCGCGCCGGCGCTGCGGTGCCGGACAACCGCTGTGCGACCAGCGGTGGCCGGGTCTCGGTCGCCGGGGAGGCCGATTCCGCCCGCGCCGCGATCCCGGCTACGGTCGGGGTCTCGAACAGGGCCCGCACCCCGAGCCGGATGCCGAAGGCGGCCGAGATCCGCGCCACCACCTGGGTGGCGACCAGCGAGTTGCCGCCGAGGTCGAAGAAGTTGTCGTCCACGCCCACCCGGGAGCGGCCGAGCACATCGGCGAACACGCCGGCGACGATCTCCTCCGCCGCGGTGCGCGGCGCCCGGTAACCGGCGGCGTCGGCGCTGAACACCGGTTCCGGCAACGCCTTCCGGTCCAGTTTGCCGGAGGTGTTGAGCGGGAACGCGTCCAGCACCATGACCGACGCCGGCACCATGTAGGCGGGCAGCTGCCCGGCCGCGAACCGGGTCAGATCGGCCGGGTCGGCCGAGAAGCCCGGTCCGGGAACGACATACGCGGCCAGCTGCTGACCGGTGGCGGTGTCGGCGACCAGCACCACGGCCTGGCTCACCGCCGGATGCGCGAGCAGCACCGTCTCGATCTCGCCGAGCTCGATGCGCTGGCCGCGGAACTTCACCTGGAAGTCGGTGCGGCCGATGTATTCGATGGCGCCGGAATCGTTCCAGCGCACCAGATCTCCGGTGCGGTACATACGTTCGCCGCTGTCGGAGAACGGATTCGCGACGAACCGGTCCGAGGTCAGGTCCGCGCGGCCCCGATAGCCGCGGGCCAGCTGCCGCCCGGCCAGGTAGAGCTCACCGGGGGCGCCGATCGCGGCCGGACGCAGCCGCGAATCCAGCACGTAGACTTCGACGTTCCATTCCGGAACACCGATCGGCACCGTGACCGTATCGGCTTCCGTTGCCTCCCAATAGGTCACCGAGACAGCGGCCTCGGTCGGACCGTAGAGGTTGTGCAGTCCGGCGATGGAGATCGCCCGGAACGCCGCCGCGGTCTCCGGCGGCAATGCCTCACCGATCACGAACACCGCACGCAGCGAAGCGCATTGGGAGACGGTGGCGTGCGCGGTGAACACCGTCAGCATCGAGGGCACGAAGTCGGTGATGGTGACGTCGTACCGTTCGATCATGTCCGCGACGTACAGCGGGTCGCGGTGCCCGTCCGGATCTGCCACGACCAGGGTCGCGCCGGTCAGCAGCGGCAGGAAGTAGCCCCACAGCGAGACGTCGAAGGTGGTGGCGGTCTTCTGGAGATAGACGTCACCCGCGGTCAGCGCGTACTCGTCGATCATCCACAGCTGCTGGTTGACGATCGCGTGGTGGGTGACGGCGACGCCCTTGGGGCGGCCGGTCGAGCCCGAGGTGTAGATGACGTAGGCGGTGTTGTCCGGCCGCAGCGGCGCGAGCCGGTCCGCATCGGTCACCGGTGCATCGGAAAATTCCGATACGTCGAGCGTGTCCAGTTCCACGCGACGCACGGTGTCCGGCAATTCGAGGCCGTCGCCGCTGGTGGTGAGCACACACACCGGATCGGCGCCGTCGAGGATGTAGGCGGTGCGCTCGGCGGGATGGTCCGGATCGATCGGCACGTAGGCGCCACCGGCGTGCAGCACGGCGTGCATGCCGACCACCAGATCCACCGACCGCCGCATGCCCAGCGCCACCAGCGATTCCGGGCCGACGCCGTCGGCGATCAGGAATCGGGCCAGCCGGTTCACCCGGGCACCGAACTCGGCGTAGGTGAGGGTCTCGTCCTGGAATTCGAGCGCGACGCGGTCCCGGCCGATCCGGATCTGCTCGCTCAGCAGCGCCGGCAGCGTGGTGGCGGGCACCTCGTGGTCGGCATCGTTCCAGGCCGCCAGGGTGCGGTCGAGTTCGGACTCGGTGGCGATCGGCAGCGCCCACGCCGGCTGCCCGGGCTCGGCACCGAGGAAGCGCTCGAAGAAGTCCAGGAAACGGGCGTGGTGGTCGCGGGTCTCGGTCTCGCTGTAGAGGTTGGGATTGGTCTCGAAGTCGATGCGGGTACGGGTGCCACCCTCGGTCTGATAGAAGTTGACGCCCAGATCCTCGATCGATCCGGTCGACAGCACATGCATCTGGCCCGAGAGCTCACCCAGGGTGAGTTCGTCGTGGAAGAGCATGATGTTCACCCACGGGCCGAAGAACTCCGTCGACACCACGCCGTCACCGGCGGCGTCGCGGCGGATGTCCTCGTGCCGGTAGCGCTGATGCCGCAGCGCCCCCGACACCTCGACCTGCACCTGCGCGAGCAGTTCGGCGATCGTGGTGGCGTAGCCGACCCGCAGCCGCAGCGGCACGATGTTCGAGGTCGCACCGCCGGCGCGGCGCATGGCCGCGGTGACCCGGCCGGTCACCGGCAGGCTCAGGATCACCTCCTCGGCGCCCGTCCACTGCGCCAGATACGCCGCGAAACCCGCGATCAGCAAACCGGCCGGGGAGGATTCGAAGCGGGCCACCGCCGCGTCCAGTTCCGCGTGCGAGCCCTCGGACAGCGCCGCCGACGCCACCCGGTTGGCCGCCGCGGGCGGGGCGGACCGGCCGGTCAGGCCCGATCCGGCCTCCAGCCCGGCCACCTTCTGCGCCCAGTAGTCGCGATCGGACCGGAACCGCGACGAGTCGCGGTAGGCCAGCTCGCCCTCGACCAGCGACCGCAGCCCGGAGATCTTCGCGGCCGGGGCCTCCGCGCCCGCGACGTACGCGGTGTACCGCTCCGCGATGCGTTGCAGGTTCACCATCGCGCCGAAACCGTCCATCGCGATGTGATGGGCCCGCAGGTACCAGAACCAGCGATCCTCGGTCAACTGCAAGGCCACCGATCGGATCAGCCGATCGGACAGCACATCGAGCGGGCGGCCGTACTCCGCGCGCATCCATGCCAGGGCCGCGGCCTCCGGATCCGACTCCCCGCGCAGATCCACATACCCGACCCGATCGTCGAAGCCGACGTCCACGTACTGCCAGGGCTCACCGTCGCGCTCGACGATCCGCAGCAACCCCGACCCGAGCTCGCGCGAGGTGTCCAGCGCGGCGCGACTGAGTACCTCCACATCGAGCGCACCACGCAGATCCACATACTGCGCGATGGTGATCGGCACCTCGGGATCCAGATGCTGGGCATACCAGATACCGAGCTGCGCCGGCGACAGCGGGAAGAGGTCCTCCCCCGAAACCGGCGTGGTTACCTCGTTGCCAGCTTCGCCGTTTCCGCCGAAATCCAGCCGGTCCAACCGTCAACCTCGCTTCCGGAACACCCGCGTGGCGCTCCCCAATGGCACACCGACAGCGACGCACACCTGTACCAGCGTGGCGCCCGCGTTCGGGACACACTTCGAATTTCAATCAGACAAAAACGCTCATAGGACGTATCCGCCCCACGGACCGGTCCCGTTACATCGGCCCGACCATGCCCGACGGCCACGGATAGACCACTCGCTGAACGTTGCTGCTGACCACCGGACCAATCTACCGTCCCCACACGGGTTTCAAAGCGGAAGGTTCATAGCCGACGTGCATCATAGCCGGTCTTCGCGACAAGATAGCCGAAACTCCGAGTACGGCAACCGATTCGGACACTCCGCCCGAGCGTTCCGACCTGCCCGGATGCCGTCATCCGGACAGGGTGTGACGTTCGCGGCGAGGGTCGTACAAGTGAGATTCGGCGCAGATCGGCGTGGTGGCCAGCGCTCGCCCGACGAGCACCACCGCGGCCTGCCGTAGTCCGGCGGACTCCACCCGATCGGCGATGTCGGCCAGGGTGCCGCGCAGGATCAGCTGCTCGGGCCGGCTGGCCCGGTACACCACGACGGCCGGGCAGTCGGCGCCGTACTCGGCGACCAGTTCGGCGGCCAGCACCCGGATGCGGGTGATCGCCAGATGCAGCACCAGGGTCGCCCGGGTGCGGGCGAAGTTCCCCAGCGCCTCCGACTCCGGCATCGCCGTGGACCGCGCCTGCGTGCGGGTCAGCACGACCGACTGCACCAGTTCCGGCACGGTGAGCTCGGCGCCCAGCAGGGCCGCCGCGGCCGCGTAGGCGGGCACACCCGGCGTGACGTCCCACGGGACGCCCCGGGCGTCCAGTCGCCGGGTCTGCTCGGTCAGGGCCGAATACAGCGACGGATCGCCGGAGCACAGCCGGGCCACGTCCTTACCCTCGCCGTGCGCCCGCACCAGCAACTCGGTGATCCGGTCCAGATCCAGGTGCTGGGTGTCGACGAGTTCGGCGCCGGGGGCGCAGTGCGCGAGCACCTCCGGGTCGAGATAGGTGCCCGCGTACAGGCAGACCGGCGAGTCGCGGAGCAGATTCACCGCCCGCACGGTGAGCAGGTCGGCGGCGCCGGGGCCCGCCCCGATGAAATGCACGGTCATTCTCGAGTCCTTCCCTGCACCCGGCCGCCGGAGTGTCCGCAGTGTATTCACCCGGCCCGGCGGCCCGTGCCACCCCCCGGTCGGCTACCCGGTCATGTTGAAGCCGCCGAGGATCTTCTCCGGCCGCACCCGGACCACCAGCTCACCGGGCACCGCATTGCGGCGGCCGAACTCCTCGGCCCGCCCGGCCCCCATATAGCGGCCGCCTATCGCCGTGGCGGTCCGCAGCAGTTCCGCCGGATCCTCGGAAAGGACGGCGACACCCTGGATCTGTAGATAGCCGTACGGCGGCGCCTCCAGGTCGACGCACAGGGCGACCCGCGGATCGCGGGCGAGCGCCCGGCCCTTCGCGGTGCCCCTGCCGGTGTTGAACACCAGGTCGTCCCCGTCGAGGAAGAACCACACCGGATTGATCAGCGGCCGCCCGTCGGCCGCCGTCACCGCAAGTTTGGCGGTGCGGGTGCCCTCGGTGAGGAATTCGCGCACCTTCGGGTCGCTGATGGTGAACATGTTTCCTACCGTACGACGCGGATCCAGCAATTTACGGCAACTCCGGCATGCCGCGCGGGCGGCCCGCCGACCCGCCCGAATCGGACATTTCCGAACGGACCGTTCAGGGGACTGGACAACCTTGCCGCGAAACGGAATTCGAGGGTGACCCACCGGCGCCTCGCCGCCGGAAACCCGCGCCTCCCTGCGTGGACACCGGCCGGCCTCCTCGATTGCCGTCAATTTGCCGATGCGCGTAGCACTTTCACCAGGCTGCGTTCGAATCACGCCGCGTTACAACGGAGTTACGCATAGTTGCTGTAGCCAACAACTTGCGGAGGCTCCATTTCCCCACCCGCGACGGGGTGCTCTTCGGCTCCGAGCCGAAGGCGATCCTGGCCGATCCGCTCGCACCCCGCACGGTCGACCTGGACGGGCTGCGGGAACTGTTCGCCGTCACCGAGGCGCCCGGCTGGGCGCTGTGGCGGGGATGTCGGAGGTGCTGCCGGGCACGCTGATCACGGTGAGCCGCAACGGTATCCGTCAAGAGTCCGCATCCGCCACCCAGGACCCGGGCTATGCCGCCGCCCGGCAACGACGGGCCGGAGAGGTGCTGGCACAGCCGGATTCGCCGGTGTTCGACCTGATCGACCGGAACTGGGTGGCGCGCGTGATCACCCTCGACCCGGCGCGGCTGGATCCGTACGTGCGCGTCGGGCTCGACCACGTCATCGACCTGCACACCTGGGTGGACATGTACGCGCCCACCCTCCAGCTGGAGTGATCCGCGTCATACGCTGTCACGGCGCGTGACATCGCGGTGTCTCCATGGCGAACCGAGCGAAGGAGAACATCGTGAACATCGCCCTCTGGATCGCCGCCGGACTGCTGGCCACCGTCGCCCTGACCGGCGGCGTCACCAAGACGTTCGTGCCGAAGGCGAAGCTGGCCGCGGCCCACGGCGGGGAATGGACCGCCGCCGCCGGGGCCGGTTTCGTCAAGGCGCTCGGCGTCGTCGAACTGCTGGCCGCGGCCGGTCTGATCCTGCCCGCGCTGGTGCAGGTCGCGCCGGTGCTGGTGCCGGTGACGGCCGTGTGCTGGGTACTGCTGATGGTCGGCGCGATGGTCACCCACGGCCGGCTGGGCCAGTACCAGCTGGTGGCGCTGAACCTGTCGTATCTCGCGCTCGCGGCGTTCATCGCCTGGGGCCGGTTCTGACCGGCCGAGCACGAGCAACGAGGATTCCGACCGTGCCCGACCAACCCGCCGACCCGGCCACCGCGGCCTTCGTCGCCCATCGCAACCTGCTGTTCACCGTCGCCTACGAGATGCTCGGGTCGGCCGCCGACGCCGAGGACGTCCTCCAGGAGACCTGGTTGCGCTGGGCCGACGTCGACCAGGAACAGGTCCACGATCAGCGCGCCTATCTGGTCCGGATCACCACCCGGCAGTCGCTCAACCGGCTGCGTACCCTGAACCGCCGCAAGGAGGCCTACGTCGGGCCGTGGCTGCCGGAACCGATGCTGACCACACCCGACGTGGCCGAGGACGTCGAACTGGCCGAGAGCGTCTCGATGGCACTGCTGCTGGTGCTGGAGACGCTCGGACCGACCGAACGGGCCGTGTTCGTGCTGCGCGAGGCGTTCGACATCGACTACGAGGAGATCGCCGCCGCGCTCGGCAAGACTCCGGCGGCGGTCCGGCAGATCGCGCACCGCGCCCGCCGCCACGTCGACGCCCGCCGCCCGCGCGGGGTGGTCTCGGCCGCCGAGACCCGCGCGGTGGTGGCGTCGTTCCAGCGCGCGCTCGAGACCCGGGATCTGCAAGGACTGCTGGACATGCTGGCCCCCGACGTGGTGGTGATCGGTGACGGCGGCGGGCTCAAACAGGCCGCGCTGCGGCCGGTCGTCGGCGCCGCGCAGGTGCTGCGCTACCTCACCGTCGGCCTGCGGCACACCAGGGAGACGCTCACCGTGGAAGCGGCCGTGGTGAACGGCAATCCGGCGCTGCTGCTGCGCCTGGACGGGGAGCTCGACGGCATCATGGCGGCCCGGGTCGAGGACGGGCTGATCGCCGGGCTCTACTACGTCCGCAATCCGGAGAAGCTCACCCACCTCGCGGCGGAGATTCCGTTGTCGCTGCGGTGATCTCGCGACTCAGAGCACGCCGAGTTCCCGCGCCCGCGCCACCGCCGAGGTGCGCGACTTCACGCCCAGCTTCGAATAGATATGCACCAGATGGGATTTCACCGTCGTCTCGCTGAGGAACAGGCGGCGGCCGATCTCCCGGTTGGCGTGGCCGTCGGCGACGAGGACGAGCACCTCGATCTCGCGGGCGCTCAGCGTGCTGTCGGGTTTGCGCACTCGGGTCATGAGTTTCGAGGCGACCGACGGGGACAGCACGCTCTCGCCGGTGGCGGCGCCGCGCACGGCGGCCAGCAGTTCGGCGGGCGGGGTGTCCTTGAGGATGTAGCCGCAGGCCCCCGCCTCGATGGCGCCGAGGATGTCGGCGTCGGTGTCGTAGTTGGTGACCACCAGCACGTGCGGCGGGTGCGGCAGGGCCCGCAGCGCCGCGGTGGCGTCCACCCCCGACTTGCCCTGGCCGAAGCGCAGATCCATCAGGACGAGATCGACACCACCGGCGCCGCAGCAGGTCACGGCCTCCTCGGCGGTGGCCGCCTCACCGGCGACCACGACATCCGGGGCGGATTCCAGCAGGGCGCGCAGCCCGGCCCGCACGATCGCGTGATCGTCGGCGAGCAGCAGGCGGATCACGCCGGATCGCCCAGCGGGAACGACACCGTGACCGCGGTGTGCCCGGGTTCGGATTCCACGTCCATGCTGCCGCCCTGCTGCTCCACCCGGCCGCGCATGGCGTTCAGCCCGAAGGTGCTGCGGGCGAACACCTCCGGATCGATACCGACGCCGTCGTCGACCACGTCCAGGTGCACCGCGTCGTCGGCGTAGGTGAGGGTGATGCGCATGCGCCGCGCACGGGCGTGCCGGACCACATTGGACACCGCGCCCTGGGCCACCCGCACCAGCGCGGCCTCCACCGGCATCGGGAGACGTTCGGGGGTGCCCTCCACCAGCACCTGACCGTGCAGGCCGGGGGCGTCGGCGCGCTGGACGATGCGCTCCAGGGCCCCGCTGAGCGACTGCCCGTCCAGCGCGGCGGGGGTGAGTTCGGCGATCAGCTGCCGGGTTTCGGCCAGATTGTCCGCGGCGGTCTCGCGGGCCAGCCGGATCTGTTGCAGCGCCGGATGATCGGGGGCCGAGCGCTCGGCGGCGTGCAGCAGCAGCTGGATACTGGACAAGCCCTGCGCCACGGTGTCGTGGATCTCCCGGGCCAGCCGCTCCCGTTCGGCCAGCTTGCCCGCGGTGCGTTCCCGCTCGGCGAGAGTGGCTCGGGTGGCGAGCAATTCGTCGATCAGTCGTTGCCGGTCGTCGGCCTCGCGCACCAGGGCGCGATAGCCGAGCCCGATGGCGACGGCGATCACCGCCGCGAGCACCGGGCCGATCACCCCGTCGAAGGTCCACCCGCGCTTCAGCGCGAAACCCACCACCGCGGCGACGGTCGCCGCGACCACGGCCACCGCGCCCCACACCCGCGGCAGCAGGTGCAGGTACAGGAAGAACAGGCCGAACACCAGATACACCGCGTCCGGCACCAGGGCCATCAGGCCCAGCCAGAGCAGGGTGAGCACACCCAGCCAGACGCGGGCGGCGGCGGGCCGGCCGCGCAGGATGGCGCCGCCGGCGAAGTAGACGATCAGGAAGGCGGCGATCAGCGTCACGATGCCGATCCGGTGCGGCGTGCCGGGTACCAGCGTCAGCGCGGCCGCCACCACCGTCAGCGCCACGACCAGCACATGCAGCCCGGCTTGCAGGGCGGCGAAGACGGGGGCCAACGGGGACTGGTGCACCGTGCCAGCTTATGCGCGGTTATCGGTTCGGCATCCATCGAAAGACGGAACGGTCTCCCATCCGCCGGACGGCCGATGACGATGCCGTGGGTCGATGGCCCGCGCCGGATTCCACGGCAGGCTCGGGTCATGTACGTCGCACTGCGAGATCTCCGGGCCGCTCGGGGCCGATTCCTGCTGATCACCGCGGTGGTGATGCTGGTCGCCCTGCTGGTGAGTTTCCTCGGCGGGCTGACGGCCGGGCTGGCCCACCGGAACATCGCCGCGCTGGGGCGGCTGCGGGGCGAGGCGGTGGTGTTCGCCGACACCGGCGCGGCCCCCTCGTTCGACTCCTCGGCCCTCGACGCGGCGCAGATCGCCGCCTGGCAACGGGCCGGCGGCCGGACCGACCCGGTCGGCATCGGCCGCGCCCCGGCGGCTCGCGGTGGTGGAGCGCCGGTGCCGGTGGCCCTGATCGGGGTGGATGGCCCGAGCTTCGGCAATCGACCCGCAACCGCCGGGACGGTGGTCCTGAGCACCGCGGCGGCCGCCGGGCTGCGGGCGGCGACCGGCGACACCGTCACCGTCGGTTCCGGGACCTTCACGGTGGCCGCGGTCGAGGGCGACGACTGGTACAGCCACAGCCCGGTGGTGTGGCTGGCGCTGTCCGACTGGCGGGCGCTGGATCCGCGCGGCGGTGCGGCGACGGTGCTGGTGGTGTCCGGGATCGCGGATACCGCCGCCGTGAACGCCGCGGCGCACACCCGGACCACCAGCGTGACCGGCGCTCGATCGGCATTGAGTTCCTATACGGCCGAACATAATTCGCTCACCCTGATGACGGTGCTGCTGTTCGCGATCTCGGCGCTGGTGATCGGCGCGTTCTTCACGGTGTGGACGATCCAGCGCACCCCCGATGTCGCGACGCTCAAGGCGCTGGGCGCCACCACCGGTTCACTGCTGCGGGATGCGCTGGGACAGGCGTTGCTCGTCCTGCTCGCCGGGGTCGGCGCCGCACTGGCGGTGACCACGGCGGCGAGCGGATTCGTCGGCGCGCGGGTGCCTTTCACGCTGACCGCGGCGACGACGGTGGTACCGGGCGCGACGCTGGCCGGGCTGGGCCTGCTGGGCGCCGCGTTCGCCCTGCGCTTCCTGGTGACCGCCGATCCGCTGGTGGCGCTGCGGCAGGCCCGCTGATCCCCCTTCCGGAAAGTACCCGGCCGCTGGACCTTTCGGTGGCCTCGATCGACAGCACGTTGTGCCTACAGGAGTTTCGATGGTTTCGCTCACTCTCTCCGGTCTCACCCTCACCTACCCGGACGGCGCCGGGCGCGTCACGGCGCTGGACCGGGTGGATCTGCGGGTCGCGGGCGGTGAGATCGCCGCCGTCACCGGCGCTTCGGGTTCGGGGAAGTCCAGCCTGCTGGCGGTGGCGGCGACGCTGGTCCGGCCGGACTCCGGACGGGTGCTGCTCGAAAACGACGGCGCCACCGTTGATCTCACGTCGCTGAGCCGGCGCGCGGCGGCCACGGTGCGCCGCCGGTCGATCGGCATCGTCTTCCAGCAGCCGAACCTGATTCCGGCGCTGACGGCCGCCGAGCAACTGGAGGTGACGGCGCACCTGGGCGACCACTGGCTCGTCACACCGGTGCGGCGGCGCGAGATCCGGAGCCGGGCACGGGATCTGCTGCACCGGGTCGGACTGTCGGGCCTCGAGCACAAGCGCCCGGAACAGTTGTCCGGCGGCCAGCGGCAACGGGTGAACATCGCGCGGGCGCTGATGCGCGATCCGGCGCTGCTGGTGGTCGACGAACCCACCAGCGCACTGGACTCCGAGCGCGGCGCCGCGATCATCGACCTGCTGCTCGAGGTGGTCCGCGACCATCGCGCCGCGACCCTGCTGGTCACCCACGACCTCGCCCATCTGGCCCGGATGGACTCGATCCACCGGATGACCGACGGTGCGCTGTCCGACGACATCGCCTGATTCCCGGCGAATCCGGGTACCGTTCGGTGAGCGCCCGCACCGCGTGCCTCCCGGTCCGCGTCGGGGTGTGGACGAGAATCGGAACGGCCGCCGAGTGGCGGCGTGGTTCGGTGGGCGAGGAGGCGACGGTGAAGTTCGACGAATATCGCACCTACGATGCGGTCGGCCTGGCCGATCTGGTCGCCCGGGGCGAGGTGCATCCGGCCGAACTGCTCCAACTCGCCTCGGACCGTTGCGCGGCGGTCGATCCGGCGCTCAACGCGATCAGCCTGCCGATGGGGCAGAACGGCAAGGAGCTCGCCGAACGTGAGCCCGCCGGGCCCTTCGGCGGCGTGCCGTTCCTGATCAAGGATCTGAACCAGGACTACGCGGGCTACCCCACCTCCGCCGGTACGGGACCGCTGCGCTCGGTCCGCGCCGCCGACCACAGCACCGTGGTACGGCGCTGGCTGGACGCCGGGCTGGTGATCTTCGGCAAGACCACCACACCCGAGTTCGGCAGCAAGGCGATCACCGAGACCCGCACCTTCGGCGCGACCCGCAATCCCTGGGACCCCACCCGGACGCCGGGCGGATCCTCCGGCGGCTCGGCGGTGGCCGTGGCGGCGGGCATCATCCCGATGGCCGGTGCCAGCGACGGCGGCGGCTCCATCCGCATCCCGGCCGCCTGCACCGGCCTGTTCGGGCTCAAACCCGGAAGGGGCCTGGTCACCAGCGGCCCGCTGGTCGGCGATCCGCTGTTCGGCGCGGCCTCCGAGGGTGTGCTGTCGCGCAGCGTGCGCGACACCGCGGCCATGCTCGACATCCTGAGTGTGCCGGATCCCGGTGCGCCGTACCGGGTTCCGCGACCACACCAGCCCTACCGCGAAGCCGTCACCGCGCCGCCGCGCCGCCTGCGCATCGGCTTCACCTCGCAATCCCCGTTGGGCACCGCGGTTTCCGCCGACGCGGTGCGCGCGGTGGAGGATGCCGCCACCCTGCTCGAATCACTGGGCCACACCGTGGAACCCGCCGATCCCGGCATCGACGGCAGCAAGATGGCCATGGACTTCATGACCGTGTGGACCGCGCAGGCCGCCGCACGCCTCGCCCAGACCTGCCGGGTCACCCACGCCTCCCCCGCGGATTTCGATATCGACACCCAGGTGCTGGCCGCGGTGGGCCGGGCGGTCGCGGCCCCCGCCCTGATGGACGCACAGGCCCGCTGGAACGACTACACCCGCGCCCTGGCCGCCTTCCACGACACCCACGACCTGCTGCTGACCCCGACCCTGGCCGAGCCACCGCTGCGGATCGGCCAGAACCGCACCCCGGCGGCGGCCGGCGCCGTGCTGCCGCCGCTGCTCCGTGTGGGCGCGGGCAGACTGATCGCCCGCACCGCCTTCTACCGCAACCTGGTCACCGCGAACCTGTCGGCGGTCCCCTTCACCCAGCTGGCCAACATCACCGGCCGCCCCGCGATGAACGTCCCGACCTACTGGACCCCCGCCGGACTCCCCCTCGGCGTCCAGTTCGTCGGCCCCACCTCCAGCGAATACCTGCTCCTGCAATTGGCCGCCGAAATCGAAACCGCCCGACCGTGGTTCGACCGCCATCCGCCGGAATCCGCGCTCCGGTCCGACGGCTGATCCGAGATCCGCTCGGCCGCGGCGCATCCCGGGCCGCCGTGCCGACCAGCCCGTCCGCGGTGCGGCGATCGCGATGTCCCGCGGCGGATCCGGATCAGGTCCGATCCGACGATGTCGGCCGGACAGCGGCGTACCAGTCGAGCAGGTCCGGGTCGTCGACGGCGGAGCGCGCCACCACCTGTGTGGGGTCACCACCCTGGAAGATCTTCTTGATCGGTACTTCCAGCTTCTTGCCGGTGCGGGTGTGCGGGATGCCCGGGGCCGGGACGATCTCGTCCGGCACGTGCCGCGGCGACACCTCGGTGCGGATTGCGGTGGCGATCCGCTGCTTCACCTCGGCGGTGAGCTCGATGCCGGGGGCCAGGGTGACGAACAGCGGCATCCAGTAGCCGCCGTCGGGTAGTTCGACGCCGATCACCAGGGCCTCGGCCACCTCCGGCAGGGCCTCCACCGCCTGGTAGATGTCGGCCGAGCCCATCCGGATGCCGTGCCGGTTCAGGGTGGAATCGGACCGGCCGTGCACCACGATGCTGCCGCGCGCGGTGATGGTGATCCAGTCCCCGTGCCGCCAGACACCGGGGAAAATGTCGAAATAGGCTGCCCGGTAACGACTTCCGTCGGGATCGTCCCAGAACGATACCGGCATGGACGGCATCGGCGCGGTGACCACCAGTTCACCGACCTCACCACGCACCGGGGCGCCGGTGGCGTCCCAGGCGTCCAGGGCCACACCCAGCATCGGCACCGACAGTTCGCCGGGCCACACCGGAACCGTCGGCACGCTGCCCGCGAACGGGGCCACCACATCGGTGCCGCCGCTGATCGAGTTCACCTGCACGCGTTCACCGACCGCGTCGCGCAGCCACAGCGCCGAGGACGGCGGCAGCGACGATCCGGTGATGCCCACCGACCGCAGCGCCGACAGGTCGTGATCGCGGCGCGGCACCGCACCTGCCTTGATACAACCCAGCAGATAACCCGGGCTGGTGCCGAGGACGGTGGTCCGGGTGCGGGCCGCCAACGCCCACAACGCATCCGGGGCCGGGTAGGCGGGGTTGCCGGCGTAGGTGACGATGGTCGCCCCGGCGAGCAGGCCCGCTACCTGGAAGTTCCACATCATCCAGGACGGGCTGGTGTACCAGAAGAATACGTCGTCCGGACCGATATCCAATTGCAGCACAATCGATTTCACGTGCTCGATCAGCACCCCGCCGTGGCCGTGCACGATCCCCTTCGGCTTGCCGGTGGTGCCGGAGGAGTAGAGCACCCAGAGCGGATGGTCGAAGGGGACCTGCTCGGTGATCAATTCACCAGTGGCGAAGCCGTTTTCGTCCGCCGTGGCCGCGGCGCCGCCGACCGCGATGGCCGAATCGCCGTTGCCCGTGGTGGCCACTGCATCCCAGTCCAGCGCTCCCGGCACCTCCGACCCCAGGTGGCGGACCGCGACGGTGGCCCGCAGGCCGGGCAGACCCGCACGCAGGGTGGCGATCTCGTCGCGCCGGTCGAAAGTCCTGCCGCCGTACGAATAGCCGTCCGCGGTCACCAGCAGGACCGGTTCCAGCTGGCCCAGGCGGTCCAGCGCCGCCTTGGCGGTGTAGTCCTGCCCGCAGGCGCTCCACACCGCGCCGAGGCTCGCGGTGGCGAGGAAGGCGATCACCGCCTCCGGGATGTTGGGCAGGTATCCGACCACCCGATCTCCCGGGGACACACCGTGTTCCCGCAGGGTCCGGGCGAAGGAGGCGGTCCGGCCCAGCAGTTCGGCCCAGGACAGCTCGCGCGACGAGCCGTCCTCGGACACGTGCACGATCGCCGGGCGGCCGGCGCGGGCGTGGCGCAGCACCTGATCCACGTAGTTCAGCCGCACGCCCGGAAACCATTGCGCGCCCGGCATATCCGTGGCGGCGAGGACGGTGCCGGGTTCCGGGCCGAGGTCGAAGTACGCCCACACCGCACCCCAGAAGGCGACCGGATCGGCCACCGACCATTGCCACAGTGCGTGGTAGTCCGGAAACGGCGACCCGGTTCGCGCCGCGGCGAACCGGGCGAAGTCCGTCAGCTTCGCCGCGGCGATCTCTCGCTCCGACGGCACCCACTGTGGTTCCACGCCCATCGCACGCTCGCTTCCTGTCGACACGGGCCCGGCGTGCGCCCTCGGTCCCGGGTGGCGTCGGTGTCCCGGACGGCACACGCCCGAGCCCATTTTCCGCCACGGGCGGAGTCGACGGGAGGCGATGCGGAAGCGGCGATCAGGAGCCGACGATCGCCGCCGCCCGGCGGACGATCCGCTGCGCGTGCTGGACGACCGGGCCGTCCACCATGCGGCCCTCGTAGCTGAACACGCCACGGTGGTTGGGCACCTCGGCCAGCACCCGGCGGGCCCAGTCCAGTTCGTCGGCGGCGGGGGTGAAGGCATCCCGCACCACCGCCACCTGGCTGGGGTGGATGGCGACCTTGGCGTCGAATCCGCTGGCCACGCCGTCCTCGGCCTCGGCGCGCAGACCGTCCAGATCGCGGATGTTCAGGTACACCAGGTCCAGCGCGAGCTTGCCGTAGGCCTTGGCCACCAGCAGCACCGTGGAGCGCAGGTGCACCGCCACATCGCGATAGCTGCCGTCGGCGCGCCGGCTGCCGGTACCGCCGAGCCCGGCCACCAGATCCTCCGCGCCGGGCATGGCGCCGATCGCGTTGTCGGCGCGGATCGCGTCGGGGATGGTCAGCACACCCAGCGGCGACTCCACCAGCGCGATCACCCGGTACTGCGACAGCGCCGTGATCTGTTCCGCCGATTCACATTTCGGCAGCATGACGCGCCGGTACCCGGTGCGGGCCAGCGCCGCCAGATCGAGGGCATGGTCGGCGGTGGTGGCGCCGTTGACGCGGACCACCGTGCGCTCCGGATCCAGCGGGGTCGCGACCAGGGCGGCGCGGGCGGCCTCCTTGTCGGCCGCGGCGACCGCGTCCTCCAGGTCGATGATCACCACATCGGCCGCGGCGGCGGCCTTCGCGTAGCGTTCCGGCCGATCGGCGGGGCAGAACAACCAGGCCGGGCCGGGCATCTCCCAGGTCACGATGGATCTCCGTTCTCGGGACGTTTGCGGACCAGGGTCTTGCGGACCGCGGTAGCCACGATATCGCCGTGCTGATTCCGGCCGGTGTGCGCGAAGGTCAGAATGCCCTCGCCGGGGCGGCTCTTCGATTCCCGCTTGTCGGTGATCAGGGTCTCCGCGTAGAGGGTGTCGCCGTGGAACAGCGGCTTGGGGAAGGCGATCTCGGAGAAGCCCAGGTTGGCGACGATGGTGCCCTGGGTGAGCTGCGCGACCGACAGGCCCACCACGGTGGACAGCGTGAACATGGAGTTCACCAGCCGCTGGTTGAACGGCGGCAGCGCGTCGGCGAAGGCCGCGTCCAGATGCAATGCCTGGGTGTTCATCGTCAGCGTGGTGAACAACACATTGTCGGCCTCGGTGATGGTGCGGCCGGGACGGTGCTCGTACACCACGCCGGTCTCGAACTCCTCGAACCACAGCCCGCGCTGCACCACCCGGCGCGGTTCGGTGACGGTCCCGTCCTGTTGTCCCTGGCTCACAGCCCCAGCTCCCGTCCGATGAGCAGCAACTGCACCTCGGTGGTGCCCTCGCCGATCTCCAGAATCTTGCTGTCCCGGTAGTGCCGGGCGACAGCGTATTCGTTCATGAACCCGTAGCCGCCGAAGATCTGGGTGGCATCGCGGGCGTTGTCCATCGCCGCCTCGCTGGCCACCAGCTTCGCGATCGACGCCTGCTTCTTGAAGGGCTTGCCGGACAACATCAATGCAGCCGCGTCGTAGTAGGCGGTGCGGGCGGCGTGCGCGCGGGCCTCCATCCGGGCGATCTTGAAGGCGATGGCCTGATTGCGAACGATGGGCTGCCCGAACGCTTCCCGCTCCCCCGCGTATCGCACGCTCTCGTCGACACAGCCCTGCGCCGCGCCCACCGACAGCGCCGCGATCGCGATCCGGCCCTCGTCGAGGATGCGCAGGAAGTTGGCATAGCCGCGGCCGCGCTCACCGAGCAGGTTCTCCTCCGGCACCCGGACGTCGGTGAAGCTCAGCGGGTGGGTGTCGGAGGCGTTCCAGCCGACCTTGTTGTAGGCGGGTTCGGCGACGAATCCCGGGGTGTCGGCCGGCACCAGGATGGTGGAGATCTCCTTCTTGCCGTGGGAGGTCCCGGTCACCGCGGTCACCGTGATCAGCCGGGTGATGTCGGTGCCGGAGTTGGTGATGAACTGCTTGCTGCCGTTGATGATCCACTCGCCGCCGTCGAGCACGGCCGTGGTGCGGGTGCCGCCGGCATCGCTGCCCGCGCCGGGCTCGGTGAGCCCGAACGCCCCCAGCGCGCGCCCGGATGCCAACTGCGGCAACCATTCCAGCTTCTGCTTGTCGTTGCCGAAGCGGTACACCGGCATCGCGCCGAGCGAGACCCCGGCCTCCAGCGTGATGGCCACGCTCTGGTCGACCTTGCCGAGTTCCTCCAGCGCCAGGCACAGCGCGAAGTAGTCGCCGCCCATGCCGCCGTACTCTTCCGGGAACGGCAGCCCGAACAGCCCCATGTCGGCCATCCCGGCGACCACCTCGTACGGGAAGCTGTGCTCCGCATCGTGTTTCGCGGCCACCGGGGCGACCACCTGACGGGCGAAGTCGCGCACGGTGAGCGCCAGGTCGCGATACTCGTCGGGCAGGGTGCCCGTCGACAGGAACTCGGTCATGGCTGGGATACCTTCCCGTTGGACTCGGCCGCGGCGTCCGCGGCGGATGGTTCGGTGACGGCCGGATCGCCGGTCGGAGCGGGATCGGGGGCGGCGGGCACGATCCGGGCCAGCACCTGGTCGACCTGGACCTGCGCACCCGGATTCACCAGCAACTCCACGGTTCCGGCGATCGGCGCGGTGAGCGTGTGCTCCATCTTCATGGCCTCGACCACCACGATCGGGGCCCCGGCTTCGACCTCGGCGCCGGCGGTAGCGGGCACCGCGATCACCGAACCCGGCATGGGACTGCGGATCTCGGCGTCGCCGACCTGTTCGGCCCCGGCCCGCACGCTGACCTCGGCGACCTCGCGCACGGACACCACCGCGGTGGTGTCGGCGACCCACAGCTGACCGGCGTGGGCGGCCACCCGGTAGCCGCCGCGCACACCGTCGACGGTCAGGGTGAGCGCGTCGCCGTCGAGCGACGCGCGCAGCGGCCGCGGCTCCTCCTCGTCCACTCGCACCTCGGCGGCTTCGGGGCGGCCGGTGATCGCGACGTGCACGGTCCGGTCGCCGCCGGTCAGTCGCGTCGTGACCGGCGCGGGGACGCCGAGTCGCCAGCCCGTGGGCTCGGCCCACGGGTCGTGCGGCGCATCCGGCCAGCGCCGGATCCAGTCGAACACCGCCGCCGCGACGAACTGCGCGTCGGTGACCGCGGCCGCGCGGAAGTCGACCGCGCGGCGATCCAGCAGCCCGGTGTCCAGCCGCCCGGCCTGCACATCCGGATCGGCGAGCAGGAACCGCAGGAAGTCGGTGTTGGTGCGCACGCCGAGCACCAGCGTCTCGGCCAGGGCCTGATCGAGTTTCGCGAGCGCCCCGGCCCGTTCGGGTGCGTACGCGATGACCTTGGACAGCATCGGGTCGTAGTCGCTGCCGACCACACTGCCCACGCGCAGCCCCGAATCCACCCGCACACCGGCATCGCCCGGCTCCGCCAGCGCCAGCACGGTGCCGCCGGTGGGCAGGAAGTCGCGGCCGGGATCCTCGGCGTACACCCGGGCCTCCACGGCGTGGCCGGTGAGCAGGATGTCCTCCTGCGCGGCGGCCAGCTTCTGCCCGGCCGCCACCCGCACCTGACATTCCACCAGGTCGACGCCGGTGATCAGCTCCGTCACCGGATGCTCGACCTGCAGGCGGGTGTTCATCTCCATGAAGAAGAACTCGTCCGGCCGGTCGGCGGACACGATGAATTCCACGGTGCCGACGCCGACGTAGTCGACGCTGCGCGCGGTATTGCAGGCGGCGGCGCCGATGCGGGCCCGGGTGGCCGCGTCCAGCAGCGGCGAGGGCGCCTCCTCGATCACCTTCTGATGCCGGCGTTGCAGGCTGCACTCGCGCTCGCCGAGGTGCAGCACGTGCCCGTGCTGATCGGCGAGCACCTGCACCTCGATGTGCCGGGGACGGGTGACGAATCGTTCCAGGAACAGGGTGTCGTCGCCGAAGGACGCGGCGGCCTCACGGCGAGCGCTGATCAGCGCGGCGGGCAGGTCCTCGGCCCGTTCGACCCGCCGCATACCCTTGCCGCCGCCACCGGCGGACGGCTTCACCAGCACCGGGAAGCCGATTTCCGGTGCGGCGGCGATCAATTCGGCATCGGTGAGCCCGGGGCGCGCGATGCCCGGCACCACCGGCACCCCGAACTTCGACACCTCGGTCTTGGCGGCGATCTTGTCGCCCATGATCTCGATGGCGTGCGTCGGCGGGCCGAGGAAGACGATGCCCGCCTTGGCCAGTGCCGCGGCGAAGGCCGGGTTCTCGGACAGGAAGCCGTAGCCCGGATGCACGGCCTGCGCGCCGGAGCGCAGCGCCGCGTCGACCACCCGGTCGATGTCGAGATAGCTCTCCCGGGCCGGGGCCGGGCCGAGGCGCACCGCGGCATCGGCCTCGTGCACGTGGCGGGCGTCGACGTCGGCGTCGCTGTAGACGGCGACCGAGCGAATTCCCATGCTGCGCAACGTCCGGATGACCCGGACGGCGATCTCGCCGCGGTTGGCGATCAGCACGGTGTCGAACGGGACGGGCTGGGATTTGTGCAACATGGTCATCACATCCGGAAGACGCCGTAGGAAACCGGATCCAGGGGTGCCTGCGCGCAGACCGACAGTGCCAGCCCCAGAACGGTACGAGTATCGGCCGGGTCGATCACACCGTCGTCCCACAGCCGCGCGGTCGAGTAGTACGGATTACCTTGCAGCTCGTACTGTTCCCGGATCGGCGCCTTGAACGCCTCCTGATCCTCCTCGCTCCAGCCCTCCCGCAGCGATTCGCCGCGGACGGTGGCCAGCACCGAGGCGGCCTGCTCACCGCCCATCACCGAGATCCGCGCGTTCGGCCACATCCACAGGAACCGGGGCGAATACGCGCGCCCGCACATCGAGTAGTTACCGGCGCCGTACGACCCGCCGATCACCACCGTGAGTTTCGGGACCCGGGCGCAGGCGACGGCCGTCACCATCTTGGCGCCGTGCTTGGCGATGCCACCGGCCTCGTAGTCACGACCCACCATGAAACCGGTGATGTTCTGCAGAAACACCAACGGGATCTGCCGCTTGTCGCACAATTCGATGAAATGCGCACCCTTGACCGCGGATTCGCCGAACAGCACGCCGTTGTTGGCCACGATGCCGACCGGGTGGCCGTGGATGCGCGCGAAGGCGGTGACCAGGGTGCGGCCGTATTCGGCCTTGAACTCCTGGAATTCACCGCCATCGACCGTGCGGGTGATCACTTCCCGCACGTCGTAGGGGGTGCGCAGGTCGACCGGCACGACGTCGTACAGCTCCTGTTGCGCCGCAGGCGGTTCCACCGACGGCCGCACCTCCCAGGGCGTCGGGGATTTCGGGCCCAGGGTGGCGACGATGCGCCGCACGATCCGCAGCGCGTCCTCGTCGTCCTCGGCCAGATGGTCGGTGACACCCGAGACGCGCGAATGCAGTTCGCCACCGCCGAGCTCCTCGGCGGTGACCACCTCACCGGTCGCGGCCTTCACCAGCGGCGGGCCGCCGAGGAAGATGGTGCCCTGGTTGCGGACGATCACCGCCTCGTCGCTCATCGCGGGCACGTACGCGCCACCGGCGGTGCAGGATCCGAGCACGGCCGCGATCTGCGCGATGCCCTGAGCGCTCATGGTGGCCTGGTTGTAGAAGATGCGCCCGAAATGCTCCCGGTCCGGGAACACCTCGTCCTGCCGGGGCAGGAAGGCACCACCGGAGTCGACCAGATAGATACAGGGCAGCCGGTTCTGCAACGCCACCTCTTGCGCGCGCAGATGCTTCTTGACCGTCATCGGGTAGTAGGTGCCGCCCTTGACCGTGGCATCGTTGGCGACGATCACACACTCTCGGCCGGACACCCGGCCGATGCCGGTGATGATGCCCGCGCCCGGCGAATCGTCGTCGTACATGCCGGTGGCCGCCAGCGGCGACAACTCCAGGAACGGGCTGCCCGGATCGAGCAGCCGATCCACACGCTGCCGCGGCAGCAGTTTGCCGCGGGCCACATGCCGCTCGCGGGCCCGCGCCGGACCACCCAGCGCCACCGCCGCCAGCCGCGCCCGCAGATCGTCCACCAGTTCGAGGTGCGCCGGCCGATGGCCGACCCGCGCCTCCTGCGAAACCGTCATCACGCCACCTTGCAGATCGGTTAGTCGCCAATAACTGGAATCCAAGATAATCTTGACTAACTGAGTTGTCCAGATAACACGCAAGGAGGAGCGATGACCAGCAGCGACGCCGTCGCCCCCACGCGCCGGGAGCAGCTGAAGGCACAACGTAGGCAGCAATTGCTGGAAGCGGGCGCCCGGCTGATCGCCGACCGTGGATTTCCCGGGGTGCGCCTCGACGACCTGGGGGCCGCGGCCGGGATCAGCGGCCCCGCGGTGTACCGGCACTTCCCGAACAAGGAAGCGCTGCTGGTCGAGTTGCTGGTGGGGATCAGCGAGCGCCTGCTCGCGGGCGGGCGGGCCGTGGTGGCGGGGGCCGGCTCCCCGCTGGACGCGCTGTCCGGCCTGATCGACTTCCACCTGGACTTCGCCCTCGGCGAGCCGGAGCTGATCCGCATCCAGGACCGGGACCTGAAGAATCTGCCCGAGCGCGCCGAACGCCAGGTGCGACGGACCCAGCGTCAATACGTGGAGATCTGGGTCGCGGCCCTGCGCGAGCTGCATCCGGGACTGTCGGAGACGGCCGCGCGGGTGCAGGCGCACGCCGCCTTCGGATTGATCAACTCCACCCCGCACAGCGCCCCGGCCACGCTCGCCAGTCAGGCGCGGCCGGTGCTGCGCCGGATGGCCTGGGCCGCGCTCGCCTGACGACGACCTGGACGACGCTCGCCCGGCCGGCGCCGCGCTCGCTCGAATTCCGCAGGCGCCGGGGCTCAGATGCCGCGTAGTTCGCGGTCGGCGGTGCCGAGCACCAGCCGCAGGCCCATCGCGAAACCGGCCACCAGCATCAGCGTGTACGCCGGGCCGAAAATCGGTGTGGCGACTTCGAATTCGGTATGCCACCGGACCCGGGTACCGCCGGGTAGTTCGGTGAAGGTCAGATTCCCGTCCTGATGGAACTGCGGCGGAAAGGAGCTCAGATTCCGGTAGCGCAGCCATTTCGGCGGATCGTATTCGGTGATCTCCTGGGTCACCCGCCACAGCGGGGTGACGATCAGTCGTACCGCGCCCACCCCGTGTTCGGCGACGGCGCCGGGGCGGACCAGGGTGACCCGGCGGATGAAGGGCACACGTTGATAGTTGGTGACATCGGTCAGCCAATCGAACACATCGTCGATGGGGGCGGCAATGGTGCGCTCGATGTCCATCGTGCGCATCGGCACTCCGTTCCGGCAGGGTGAGGGGATCCGCAGCAGACTACGGCGCTGTCCGGGTGTCGCGACCACACATCGAACCGAAACGATGCCGATTCGATACCCGCGGCCGTCGCGAACTGACTTCGAATGCACTTGCCACCGTTGATCTTTCATTCCGGGGATTCGAGCCGCCGGTGCGCCGCAGCCGGACCGGGGCGGCCCCGCTCCGGCTGTGGTGGCACGCGGGCGGCCGCACGGTAACCGCTGGTTACCATGGCAGGAACATGAGCGACAGGTCAGCACCGTGAGCCGCGCGCAACGCGGCGCCAACTCCCGCGACGACCAGCCCGGCAGCGATCCACCGGAGCGGGTGGTCCGGCGCCGCCCGAAGAATCGGCGCGCGCAGATCGCGGCGACCTCCGCGGCCGCCTTCGGCGCGCTGGGGTACCACGGTGTCAGCATGGAGGACATCGCCGCCCGTGTCGGTATCTCCTCGGCGGCCCTGTACCGGCACTATCCCAGCAAGTACGCGCTGTTCCGGGAGGAGTTGCTGCGGTTGGGGGCGGCGACCAGCGCGGCGGTGACCCTGCCCGAGGAGGCCGCCGGGCTGCCGGTGCGGCAACGCCTCGAGCAGGTGCTCGACGCGGTCATCGCCGACACCATCAGTAATCGGCCCACGGTGGCGCTGGCCCGCTGGGAGCGGCGCTACCTCGACGACACCGATCGCGCCGTGCTCGACCGGCAGTTCGCCGGCGCCGTGGGCGTGCTGCGCGATCTGCTCGGCGAGCTGCGCCCCGGACCGACCCGCCGCGATCGGACCGTGCGCGCGGTGACGGTGATGAGCATGATCTCCAGCATCGGCGATCATCACGCCGCACTGCCGGTGAAAGCCCTGACGTCCGTACTGAATTCGACGGCATGGGCGGTGCTGGAGGCCGAACTCCCGGACACCGCCGACGAACACCGGCCGCCGCGCACGGTGGAGATCCCGCAGTCCTTCAAACACGAACTGCTGCTGAAGAAGTCGGTCGAGCTGTTCCACGAGCGCGGCTACCCCAATGTCAGCGTGGAGGACATCGCGCAGGCGGCGGACCTGTCGGCGGCCTCGGCGGTGTACCGCTACTACCGCAGCAAGAGCGACCTGCTGGCGGCGGCCTTCCGGCGCGCCGCCGACCGGATGTCGGCGGTCATCGGCCCGGCCACCGCCGCGTCGAGCACCCCGGCCGAGGCGCTGGTGCAGCTGGTCGACCTGTACGTGACCGGCTCCTTCGCCGAACGCGCGCTGACCTACGTGTACTACGCCGAATTCGGCCACGTCCCCGCCGAGGAGCGCACCATGCTGCGCAACGTCCAGCGGCTGATCGTGGCCGAATGGGTGCGCCTGCTGGTGGCGGTGCGCCCGGAACTGTCCGATGCCCAGGCCCGGATCCTGGTCCAGGCCGGATTCGCGCTCGTGGTCGACCTGGGCCGGTACTTCGGCGAGGACGACGCGGGCGGTTGCCCCCCGGACCGCGTGGTCCAGCTGATGGAGGTGATCCTCTTCGGCCACCCGGCGCCCCGGGACGCCGTCACCGCGGCGCAGTCCTGAGCGGTCAGGCCCGGGGCGTGGCGCTCAGGTCGTAGACTTCGACGCCGTCGAGCCGCTGGGCGGTGTAGTGGGCGCGTACCCAGTCGGTGATCTCGGCCCCGCTGGTGGCGCCCTGATCCTGCCGGTTGCCGCGCCGATCCGGGCTCGGCGGGCGGTTCAGGAAGTACCGCACCGCGCCATCGTCGACGTACTGCCGGAACTGTGGCAGCGTCGGCGAGCCGTCCCGGCCGCTGAATCCACCGATCGCCAACAGTGAAGCGCCCGTGCGCAATTCGATCGAGCTGACATCGGAGGAGCCCACCGCCGCTGCGGCCCAGCGACTTCCGGTCACGCCGGCCAGCAGGGCGTCCAGTTGCGGAGCCTCCGCCGCCATGGTGCGGCCCCGGGCGTCCGGCCGGAACGGACCGGAGTACGGGCTGCCGCCGATGTGCGGCAACCCGACCGTCCGCACGGTGTAGACGGCGGGCCCGGCGAGCACGGAAAGCACTGCGGCACCGGCGATCACGGGCGCCAGGCCGCGGCCCCGGCGGCGGGCCGAATCGTCACTGCCGCGCACGGCGGACGCGTCGCCGCGGATCGAACCGCCCGGCACCAGCGCCACGGCCGCGGCCGCGGCGACGATCAGCAGGATCCAACGCAGCCAGGGCACCCAGTGCGGGGTGTGGCCGAGCAGGACGAAGACCCAGGCGGCGCCGGTGACCGTCATCGCCGCCAGGGTCAGCCGGGCCGCCGACCGGTCGCGGGCCCGCCACAGCAGCACCACGCCGACGCCGGCCAGCGCCGCGACAGCCGGGGCCAGTTCGACGGTGTAATAGGTGTGGAAGGACTGCTTCATGAAGCTGAGCACCGCGCCCGCACCCAGCAGCCAGCCGCCCCACAGCAGCAGCCCGGCCCGATCCGCGTCGGTGCGCGGGCGGCGACGGGTCAGCCACAGCCCGGCCAGCAGGCCGAGCACGGCCACGGGCAGCAGCCAGCCGAATTCGGTCGCCAGGCCGTCCCGCAGCAGCCGGGTGAGTCCCGGCCCGCCGCCGGACATGGCCCCGGCGTGCCACTGGGCCTGCGGTGCGGACTGCCCGGTCGCGGCCGGGTGGCCCGCGTGGTGGCCGAACACCCGGCCGAGACCGTTGTAGTCGACGGCCAGCTCCCAGAGGCTGTTGTCGGTGGAACCGCCGATGTACGGCCGGGCATCCGCCGGCCACAACTCCACCAGCGCCACATACCAGCCCGCGGCGACCACGACCGCGACGCCCGCGGTCAGCAGCCGGGCCAGCCGCACGACGAGACCACCGGGCGCGGCCACCAGCACCGCCAGCGCCAGACCGGGCAGCACCAGGAACGCCTGCATCATCTTGGTGAGGAAGCCCAGGCCGACGGCCGCGCCCGCGAGCACCAGCCAGCCGGTGGCGGGCGACCACCAGCGGGTGCCCGGCGAGCCCAGCGCCCGCACCACGCCGTAGGCGGCCAGCACCACCAGCAGGGTCAGCAGCGCGTCCGGGTTGTTGTACCGGAACATCAGCGCCGCGACCGGGGTGAGCGCCAGCGCCGCACCCGCCAGCAGCCCGGCCGCGGGGCCGCTGCACCGGCGGACGGTGGCATACAGCAGCGCCACGGTCGCGACGCCCAGCAGCGCCTGCGGCAGCAGCATCGACCACGAACCGAAGCCGAATATCCGGCCGGACAACGCCATCAGCCACAACGCGGCCGGGGGTTTGTCGACGGTGATGGCGTTCCCCGGATCGAGCGCGGCGAACAGCAGGGCCTTCCAGCTCCGCGTGCCCGCCTGCACCGCCGCGGCGTAGTACGGGTTCGCCCAGCCCGCGCCGCGCAGCCCCCACAGGTACAGCACCGCCGTCGCTCCCAGCAGTGCGGCGAGTCCCGTTCGCGCCCACCGTGGTTCGGCGCCGATCGGCGTCACCTCCCGAGGCTCTGCCGTCCGGTCCACCTCGCCGGCCACGCCGGAGATCGACACCATGCTCCGCCCTCTCTCCCATCCGAATCACCCGATACCCGGTGAGCGTATGGGGCGCGCCCGGCCGGACCGTCACCCCGACGCTGTGAATCCGCTGTGGAACGGCTGGTATTTCACGCTGAACGAAGTGCTGTCCGTCGAAAAAGGCGTGCTGGCACGGCCGTTCGGGACTTCCGATCGCGGCGGTCGCTCACGCGGGGGCCACGCCGAGTCTCGGGCTGGTCTCGGCGCAGTGGCTCAGGAGGGACGCATCATCGGCGGGTGCAGCGCCCGTGCCGGACCGGCCCGGTACAGCCGGGCGGGACGGCCGCCGTCGCGGGTGGTGGACCGGCCGGTGGGCTCCACGAAACCGGGCGTGGTGGTCACCTTGCGGTGGAAATTGCGCGGGTCGATATCGGTGCCCCACACCACCTCGTACACCCGGCGCAGATCCGCCACGGTGAATTCGCGACCACAGAACGCGGTCGCCAGCGGAGAGTATTCGAATTTGGCGCGGGCCCGCTCCACCCCGTCGGTGAGGATCCGATGGTGGTCGAATGCCAGCCGCGCGCGGTCGGCGAGCACCTGATCGACGGACCAGATCGCCGCCGCGCTGACCTCGGCCCCGGCCGACGGGGCCGGCAGGTTCGGGATCAGCGCCAGATAGGCCACACTGATCACGCGCCCGCGCGGGTCGCGGCCCGGCTCGCCGTAGGTGGCCAACTGCTCCAGATGGATCCGATCGGCGCGGATGTTGGTCTCCTCGCGCAGTGCCCGGACCGCGGCCCCGGAGAGGCTCTCGTCGGGCTCCACGAATCCGCCGGGCAATGCCCACCGGCCCCGGGCCGGTGCGTACAACCGCTGGACGAGCAGCGCGCAGAGGGTATCGTTCGGCATGGTGCGTGTACCGAGTGTCAACACCACCAGCTCGACCGCTACCGCGGCATTCAGGCGAAAAGCATTGCCCATGGGCGCGATTGTAATCGTCAGTCTGACGATAACGGAGCCCGGGGAGGCACCGCGACGTACCGGGTGCGGAAATCGTGCCGGCACGTCGCGGTGCGCATGCGGACGGTTCGCCGGCTGGTGCCGCGAATTCCGCAGGCCCGCAGGGTCAGCCGAGCGACACCGACGATCCGGTGCCGATCACGTTTGCCAGTGCGGTGAGAACCGACGACAGACCGGCACTTCCGGTCGCGCTGCCGGTGAAGATGCTGGAGAAGGCGGAGGCGAGGGCGCTCGCGCTACCCGTCATGGTTGGTGTCCTTTCCTGGAATTCGATGCTGGGAGGCGGATTCGGCTACGGGGTGTACTTGAGGCTCGAGCCGGTGCCGAGCAGCGCGGTGATGATCGAGATGATGTCGGATGCGGTCATATTTTCCTTCTCTTTCTCCAGATGCGGCCGGCCGCGGCGAGAACCGCCGGGCTGCCGTTGCGGGGCCGCACAGGGCCCCGGGTCCGAGTGCCGGGTAAATCCCGGCGGGTGGATCAGTCGTGGCCGGAACCGTTCTCGCGGCGCTGGAGCCGCGCGGTGAGCACCCGGCCGATGCGGGCCAGGGCGGCATCGCCGGTCATCCGCCAGTGCGTCGCCTGCACGGCGTGGTTGCGCACCACACCGTCGACGGCATCGGCCCAGCCCGCCGCGCCGGTGGCGCCGGTCGGATCGTCCAGGGCGGCGGTGAAATACAGCAGGGTGCCCTTGAACGGGCGCGGACGGTACCCGCCGAGCAGCCGCAGCGATTGCGTTGCCGCGCCGATCAACCCGGTCAGCCGCGCGACGCCCAGCGACGAGAACGGTTCGGGCAGTGCGGCGAGCCGTTGCGCCAGTGCGGCGACATCGGTGTGCTGCTCCGGAGCAGCGGTGAGCTGTGGTCCGGCAGCGGCGACCCGATCCTGGGCACCGGCGATCCGTTCGGGGGCAATGATGTTCGCATCCCGGCGGTCGTCCGCGTCGAACAGCCCGCCGAGCAGTTCGCCGACCGGTAGCGCCGTCGGCGTCTCGACCGCGCCGAGCGCGCTGTCCAGCACGGCCAGCAACGCCACCACCTGCCCCTCGGCCTGCAACCGGACCGCCATCGCGTGCGCCAGCACACCGCCGAGCGACCAGCCCAGCAGGTGATACGGGCCCTCCGACTGGACCGTGCGGATCTCCCGGACGTACTGCGCCGCCCAGTCCTCGACCGAGCCGGGTACCGACCCGGCGGGATCCAGTGCGGGCGACTGCAATCCGTACAGCGGCCGATCGGCCTCCAGATGCGCCGCCAGACCGGCGAACGACCAGGCCACACCGCTCACCGGATGCACGCAGAACAGCGGTTCCCGGCCCGCGCGCACGCCGTCGCCGCCGACCGGGCGCAACGGCAGCAGCACGTCGAAGGCAGCCGAGGCGTCGAGGCGGCCGAGATCGTCGTGCGAGCGGTGCAGGTGCGCGATCAGCGCCGCGGGGGTGGGCGCGGCGAACAGCCAGGGCACCGGAATCTGTTCGCCCAGCATCTCGGTCAGCCGCGCGGCCAGCCGGGTGGCCAGCAGCGAATTGCCGCCCTGTTCGAAGAAGCTGTCGTCCAGCCCGATTCGCGGCATGTCGAGCGCCGCCGCGAAGGCCATGCAGACGGTCAGCTCCAGATCCGTCACCGGCGACCGGAATTCCCGGCGCGGCGGTTGCGGGGCGGGCAGCGCGGCGCGGTCCACCTTGCCGTTGGCATTGCGCGGCAACGACTGCAACTGGAGCAGGACCTGCGGCACCATGTAGCCGGGCAGCGTGCGAGCCAGCGCCGCACGCATCCGCTCCGGGTCGACGGCGGTGGTGGCGGTCAGATAGCCGACCAGCATCGCCGCCCGGGGAGCCGTGACGATCGCCTCGAGCACCTCCGGCTGGGACCGCAGCGCGTGTTCGATCTCGGCCAGTTCGATGCGGTGGCCGCGGATCTTGACCTGGAAGTCCCGGCGCTCCACGTACACCAGCGCACCGGCGGCGGTCCAGTGCACCAGATCACCGGTGCGATAGAGCCGTTCGCCACCGGTCGAGAACGGATCGGCGACGAACCGTTCGGCGGTGAGGTCGGCCCGGCCGAGATAGCCGCGGGCCAGTTGCACCCCGCCGAGGTAGAGCTCGCCGACCACGCCGGCGGGCACGGGATGCAACCGGTCGTCGAGCACGTGGGCGCGCACCCCGGGTTCCGGCGCGCCGATCGGGACCACGGGCCGCCGGTCGGCGTCCTCGAGGCGGTACCGGGTCACCGAGACCGCGGCCTCGGTGGGGCCGTACAGGTTGTCCACCCGGGCGGACGTCGCGGCCCGGGTCCGGGCGGCGGTGGCGGCGGGCAGCGGCTCGCCGATCACCAGCAGCCGCCGCAGCGACCGCGGCAGGCCGTCGCCGCCGGCCACCTCGGTGAGCATCGCCAGCAGCGAGGGCACCAGCGTCAGCGTGGTGACCCCGGTCGCCGCGAGCAGCCGGAGCAGTGCGGCGGGATCCACCCCGGAATTCGCGGGGGCCACCACGATCCGGGCGCCGGTGCGCAGCGCCCACCAGATCTCCCACACCGACAGGTCGAACGCCGCCGAGGTGTGCCACAGCACCGAGTCGTCGGCGCCGAGCCCGTATTCCGCCTGCACCCAGTCGATCTGGTGGGTCACCGCGGCATGCGGAACGAGCACGCCCTTCGGCGTTCCGGTCGATCCGGAGGTGAAGATCGCATAGGCGGGGTGCTCCGGCCGCAGCGGCGACAGCCGCTCCGCGTCGATGATCGGAGCGTCGTCGGCCTCGTCGGTGAGTGCCGAGATATCCAGTGCGGCAGTCGTATTGCCCGGCATCGCCATCGGTGTCCGGCCGGAGACCAGCACCAGCCGGGGTGCGGCGGCGGTCAGCACCGCGGCGGTCCGCTCGGCCGGATGCGCCGGATCCAGTGGGATGTAGTACCCACCGGCGGCCACCACCGCGTGGATGGCGACCAGCAGGTCGGTCCCGCGCGGCAGAGCCAGGGCCACAGGGATTTCCGGCCCGACGCCGTGCCGGATCAGCGTGCGCGCCAGCCGGTGCACGCGAGCGGCGAACTCGCGGTACCGGATCGCCGTGTCGCCGTCAACGATCGCGACGGCGTCCGGGGTGCGGGCGGCCCGCGCCTGGAAGGCCGCGGTGATCGTGGCCGGCGCGGACACCGCCGGGGCCACGCTCCAGGATCGCAGGCGGCGGGCCTCGATATCGTCGAGCATCGGCAGATCACCCACCGGCAGCATCGGATTCGCGCAGATCTCGGCCAGCAGCCGATGCAGCCGGCCGGCGAAACCGGCCACCGTCGACTCGTCGAACAGGGCCGTGGCATAGGTGAAGGTGGCGACCGCGCCCAGCGGTGTGCCCGCGCTGTCGTAACGATCGGTCACCACCAGATGCAGATCGAACTGCGACACCTCGGTGTCGACGTCGACGGTGGCGATGGTCAGCCCCGGCAGCGTGAAATCGGCCTCGGCCTGGTTGTGGAACGAGTAGCCGACCTGGAACAGCGGGTGGCGAGCGGTGGACCGTTCCGGTTGCAGGGTCTCCACCAGCCGGTCGAACGGCAGTTCGGCATGTTCGAAGGCCGCCACATCGGCGCGGCGCACCGCATCCAGCAGCGTCGCGAACCCGTCCGCCGGATCGACCGGCGTCCGCAGCACCAGGGTGTTGACGAACATGCCGACCACGTCGTCCAGGGCCCGGTCGCCGCGACCGGCGACCGGGGTGCCGACCACGATGTCGGAGGTGCCCGACAACCGGGCCAGCAGCACCGCGAACACGGCCTGCACCACCATGAACGGGGTGGTCCCGTGCGCCCGGCCGAGGGCGATCAGCCGCGCGTGCAGCGCCGGGTCGATGGCGAAATCGACATGGCCGCCGCGGGTGTCGGCCACCGGCGGGCGCGGGCGGTCGGCGGGCAGGGCCAGCTGATCGGGGAGACCGGACAGGGTCTCGGTCCAGAACCGCAGTTGCCGGGCGAGCACCGACTCCGGATCGTCCTCGGCGCCCAGCAGTTCCCGTTGCCAGCGGCTGTAATCGGCGTATCGCACCGGCAGCGGCGGCCACTGCGGCGCGACGCCGGCCTGCCGCGCGACGTAGGCGGCGGCCAGATCGCGGGCCAGCGGCGCCAGCGAGGAGCCGTCGACCGCGATGTGGTGGATCACCACCACCAGCACGTGTTCGGCCGGCGCGACGCGGAACAGCCTGGCGCGCAACGGAACCGATGCGGTCAGATCGAATCCGTCACCGAGGAAGTCGGTGATCGCGACGGCCAGGTGGGCGGCGGGCACGTCGACGGTGGCCGGCGCCGGGATCTCCGCCGCGCCGGGCGGCAGGATCACCTGCACCGGACCGGATTCGGTCAGCGGATGCAGGGTGCGCAGGGTCTCGTGCCGGGCGATGAGGGCGTCGACGGCGGCCCGCAGCGCGGGCAGGTCCAGGTCCCCGGTCAGCCGCACCGCCAGCGGGACGTTGTAGGCGGTCGACTGACGATCGAAGCGGTTGAGAAACCACATGCGCTGCTGGGCCGGGGACAGCGGGACCGGGCCCGCCTCGGGCCGGGACGCCAGCACCGGCCGGGCCGATCCGGAGCCCGGGGCCGCCGCCACCGCGGCGGCCAGCGCGGCCACCGTGGCGTTCTCGAAGACGGTGCGCACGCCGACGGTCGCCGTCAGCCGCGCGCTCAACCGGGTGGCCAGCTGGGTCGCGGTCAGCGAATTGCCGCCCAGGACGAAGAAATCGTCGTCCAGGCCGACCCCTGCCGCGTCGATCCCGAGCAGTTCGGCGATCGCCGTGGCCACCGCCTGTTCGGTCGCGGTCACCGGCGCGCGGAAGGCGGCGGACCGGAACATCGGTTCCGGCAACGCCTTCCGATCCAGCTTACCGACCGGGGTGAGCGGGACGGTGTCGAGCACGGTCAGCGCCGACGGCACCATGTAGGCGGCCAGCGACCGGCCCGCGTGCGCGAGCACGGCGGCCTCGTCCACCGAATGTCCGGACGCCGCAACCACATACGAGACCAGGCGCACCGTGCCCACGGCGTCGGTGTGACCGACGGTGACCGCGAAGCCGACCGATTCGTGGGCGGCGAGCACCGCATCGATCTCGCCGAGTTCGATGCGCAGCCCGCGCACCTTCACCTGCTGGTCGGCGCGGCCGACGTATTCCAGCGCCGGGACAGCGCCGGCGGTCCAGCGCGCCAGATCGCCGGTGCGGTACAGGCGCTCGCCCGGCGTGCCGTACGGATCGGCCACGAAGCGACCGGCCGACAGGCCCGGGCCGGCGTGGTAGCCCCGGGCCAGGCCCGGCCCGCGCAGATACAGCTCACCGCTCACCCCGGCCGGGACCGGCTGCAACCGGGCATCCAGCACCAGGGCCGACATACCGTGGATCGGGCTGCCCAGCACCGGTGTGTCACCGGGTTGCAGCGCCGCGCTGATATGCGTGATGACGGTCGTCTCGGTGGGGCCGTAGGTGTTGTGGAAATGCCGGTCGGCGGCCCACCGCCGCACCAGCTCCGGACCGAAGTGCTCGCCGCCGACGGTCAGCCGGCGCAGCTCCGGCACCCGATCCGGATCGAGGGTGCCGAGCACCGCGGGTGTGAGGAAGGCGTGCGTCACCCGTTCGGCGCGGACGAGTTCGGTGAGTTCCGCGCCGCCGTACACCCCGGCGGGCGCGACCACCAGGGCCGCGCCGGCGGCCAGCGCCAGCAGCAGTTCCAGCATCGCCGCATCGAAACTCGGTGAGGCGACGTGCAGTACCCGGGACGCGGCGGTCACGGCATAGCGTTCCCGCTGTGCCACCGCCACTCCGGCGAGCCCGGCATGGGTGGCGACGACGCCCTTGGGCACCCCGGTGGATCCGGAGGTGTAGATCATCCAGGCCGGATTCGCCGGGTGCGCGGGCCGGGGCCGCTCGGCCCGATCGATCGCATCCGCGCGGGCGGCCGCCAGGCGGGCGGTGGTGGCGGGCGAGTCCACGGCGAGCCAGGCGGCGCCACCGGGCAGGGTGGGGAGCAGACGGTCCAGGGTCAGCCCGGCGGCCGCCCCCGAGTCGGTGAGCATGTGCCGGATCCGATCGGCGGGATAGGTCGGGTCGACCGGGACGAAGGCCGCACCGGTCTTGGCGACCGCCCACACCGCGACCAGCCATTCCGCGCTGCGGGCAATGGCGACGGCCACGAAATCCTCGGCGCCGATCCCGGATTCGAGCAGCAGCCGGGCCAGCCGGTTGGACTGCTCGTCGATCGCGCGGTAGCTGAATTCCCTTCCGGCGCAGACGATCGCCACCGCATCGGGATCCGGCGCCACCGCGGCGGCCATCAGGTCGGCCAGGGTGAAGCCGGGCACCGGCCGCGGGCCGGGGCGCAGCAGGCGGCGCCGTTCGGCGGGACCGAGCAGGTCGATCTCGCCGAGCGGCCGCCGCGGATCGGCGGTGGCCGCGGCCAGGATCCGGCCGAAGCGGCGCAACAGCGCGGCCGCGGCCGGTTCGTCGAACAGATCGGTGGCGTAGTTCACCTCGATCGGCAGGTGGCCGTCGTCGTCGATCTCACCGCCGATGGTGAACTGCACGTCGAAGCGCGCCACCGGCTCGTCGAAGGAGACCGGTTCGAGCACCAGTCCGGGCACCGCGTGTGTCGGCGAAACACCCTGTGCGGTCACATGACTCAGCGCCACGGTGAACAGCGGGTGGCGGGCCGGGGTGCGGGACACCCCGAGATCGTCGACGAGCCGTTCGAAGGGCAGCGCGGCATGGTCGAAGGCGGCCAGGTCGACCTCGCGGACCTGCGCCAGCAGTGCCGTGAAATCGGCTGCCGCGTCGATCCGGGTGCGCAGCGCGACGGTGTTGACGAACATGCCGACCAGATCGTCGAGCGCGGCCGCGCCGCGGCCCGCGACCGGCGTCCCGATCACGATGTCGCCGCTGCCGGACAGCCGGGCCAGCAGCACCGCCAGGGCCGCGTGCAGCACCATGAACTCGGTGACGTTGTGCCGGGCCGCCGTGCGGGCCAGCCGGGCGCCGATATCGTCGCCCAACCGGCCGCGGACGGTCGCGCCGCGCTTCGAGGCGACCGCCGGCCGGGGCCGGGTGGTCGGCAGCGCCGGATCGCCGGGCAGATCCCGCAGGGCCGCACGCCAGTAGGCCAGCTGTGTCTCGGCGTCGGCGGCCAGGTTCCGGTGCTGCCAGACGGCGTGGTCGGCGTACTGCACCGGCAGCGGCGCCCAGGCGGGCGCCACCCCGTCCCGGCGCGCGACATAGGCCGTGATCAGATCCCGCAGCAGCGGAGGCATCGACAGACCGTCGGCGGCGATGTGGTGCAGCACCACCACGAGGACGTGCGCGTCCGCCGACTCCCGCAGCAGCACCGCGCGCACCGGGACCTCGCCGGTCACGTCGAAGCCCGTGGCGATGTACGTGGCGAGCCGATCCGGCACGGCCGCAGTGGTTTCCACGCCGAACCGGTCCGACACCCACGCGGGCGGCAGGATCAGCTGATGCGGGACGCCATCGGCGTCGGCGGGATACCGGGTGCGCAACGGCTCGTGCCGGCTGACGACGTCGAGGAAGGCGGCGCGCATCGCGTCGTGGTCGAGCTCGCCGAGGATGCGCACGGCGACCGGGATGTTGTGCGCCGGTGAGGCCGGGTCGACCCGGTTCACCAGCCACATCGCCTGCTGCACCGGCGACAGCGGAATCCGCTGCGGCCGTGCGCCGACCGGCAGCGGCATGCCGGAATACGGTGTCGCGGTGGCACTGTCGGCGGCGAGCGCGGCGGCGAGCTCGCGCACCACCGGAGTGCCGAACAGCTGCCGGACCGGCACGCGCCGGCCGAGCCGATCACCGAGCCGGGCGGCGACCCTGGTGGCCACCAGCGAGTTCCCGCCCAGGGCGAAGAAGTCGTCGGCCGCGCCGACCCGCGCCCGGCCCAGCACCTCGCGGAACACCTCGGCGACGGTCCGTTCCAGCCGGGTGCCCGGCGCGCGGTAGCCCGTGGCCGACGCGGCCCGGTCACCACCGATCCGCTCGCTCGCGGCGGGTGCCACGGTCACCAATTCCGTGGTGCCGCTGACGCTCTGCCACCGCACCCGATCCCCGGTGCGGAACATGCGCGCCCCGGGCGGGCCGAACGGGTCGGGCAGGAAGCGCTGCGCGGTGACGCCGGGACCGTCCTGATAGCCGCGCGCCACTCGGTCACCGGCCACATACAGTTCACCTGCCGCACCGGGCAAGGTCGGGTGCAGGCGGTCGTCCAGCACATACGCGCGACTGTTGCGGACCGGGACGCCCAATGCCGCACCGCCATATCCGTGCGCACCGACGTGTCCCTTGTCGCCGCCACGCAGACTGTCACTGCCACGCCGGAAACCGCCGCGATGACGGTGGTCATCGTCGAGCCGACGATCGGCGGCACGCACATGGTCACCACCGGGCCGGGGTGCACCGTCACGCAGATGGTCACCGCCGGCACGATGATCACCGCCATGCAGGTGGCCACCAGCGTGCCGGGGTTCACCGCGACGCAGCAGGTCATCACCGTGCAGGTGGTCGCTGCCGAGGCGGCGGGTCAGGGCGGCCGCCGCTTCCGGCGGCGAATAGACGGCGTCGACGAGGAATTCGGTCACGGGGGGCTCGGCGAGCGGTGTGCCGGTGAGGATCACGCGGCGCAGCGAGGCGTATACCGCCGGGTCATCGGTGGCGACGATCCCGGCCAGGTCGGACGGTAGCTCCAGCACCGTCACGGCATGTTCCGCGATCACGGCCGCCAGTGCGGCGCGGTCGCTCCACGGTGAGGTGTCAGCGGTCAGTACGACGGTGCCGCCCACTCGCAGCACCGCGAGCAGGCCCAGGGGCGAGTCCGGGTGGATCAGTTGAACGTCGGACCCGCCGAGCTCGAATTCGCGTTGCCACCAGGCCAACTGATCGACCAGAGCGGCGTGAGTCACGATGGTGGCGGGTCCGGTATCCGTATCGGCGGGCAGCACCAGCGCGGGATGGCCGGGGTACAAGGTGGTCAGCCGGTCGGCGTCACCGATCGGCTCCGAGGAGAATCGCGCGAGATCGACCGCGCCCAGCGCGATCCCGTCCGCGGTGGCGACGACGTCGAGGGTCAGCGCCCGGGCCGTCGCCCGGCCGTCGCCGGGGAGCACCACGGCGGCACCGGCTTTCAGCACGGCGTAGACCGCGACGGCCAGTTCCGGCCCGGTGCCGACCTGCGGCCGCACCGCGGTCTCCGGGCCGACGCCCTGCGAGATGAGCAAT
Source organism: Nocardia sp. alder85J (assembly GCF_020176955.2). Classification (GTDB taxonomy): domain Bacteria; phylum Actinomycetota; class Actinomycetes; order Mycobacteriales; family Mycobacteriaceae; genus Nocardia. Next base: position 266,915 of record NZ_JAIUCZ020000012.1, on the reverse strand, counting down.
CGGGCAAGCTGATTCGATCGGGCGTCGAGTTCGGCGTAGGTGAGATCGGTGCGGTCGGCGTACCGGACCGCGACCCGTTCCGGCGTACTGACCGCTTGTGCCTCGAACTCGTCCGGGGCGAGTTCCGCCGCGAACACGTCGTGGCGGGGGCCGGCGCCCAGGGCCCGCAGCCGGGCCCGCTCACCGGCGGCGAACAGGTCGGCGTCACCGACGGGGCGGGCCGGATCGGCGGTCACCGCCGTCAGCAACCGGACCAGGCGGGCCGCCAGCGTCTCGATGGTCGGCGCGTCGAAAAGATCGGTGGCGTAAATGAATCGGAGGTCGTCGCCGGTCACGGTCAGTTGCAGGTCGAACTGGCCGGACGGCACCTCGAGGCCGGTCTCGGAGACCGTCAGGCCCGGTAGTTCCAGCGTGATCGGCGCCAGATTCTGGAAGACCAGCAGCACCTGGACGAGCGGATGCCCGCCGGTCGATCGGGGCGGATCGAGGGCCTCCACCAGTCGTTCGAAGGGGATGTCGGCGTGGGCGAAGGCGTCGAGGGCGCCGGAGCGGACCCGATCCACCAGCGCCTCGAACGATTCGGCGGCGTCGACGCGGGTGCGCAGCACCACCGTGTTCACGAACATGCCGACGAGCTCGTCCAGTTCCGGTCGCCCCCGGCCCGCCACGGCGGTCCCGACCGCGATGTCGGCGACGCCGCTCCAGCGTGCGAGCAGGGCCGCGAACGCGGCCTGCATCACCATGAACGGGGTGGCCTCACCCCGGCTCCCGAGTTCCGCCAGCGCCGCGAGCAGCCCCGGTGGAACCGGGACCGCGACGCTCGCGACGGCATGGGAGGGGGTGTCCGGCCGGGGCCGATCGGCGGGCAGCACGAGTTCGGCAGGGAGCCCGTGCAATTGCCTGCGCCAGAACTCCAACTGGGTGGCCGCGAGCGAGACCGGATCGGCCTCGGCGCCGAGCAGCGCGCGCTGCCAGTGCGCGTAATCGGCGTACTGCACCGCCAATTCCGGCTGCCCGGGGGCGGTGCCGGCGCGGCGGGCCGCATAGGCGACCGCCAGATCGCGGGCCAGCGGTCCCAGTGAGAAGCCGTCGGCGGCGATGTGGTGGATCACCAGCGCGAGCAGATGTTCCTCGGCGGCCACCGGCGCCAGCCCGATCCGCACCGGCGCCGCGGCGGTGACATCGAAAGGCGCGGAAAGGAATTCGGGTATCTCGTCCGGACCGGCGAGGCCGGTCAGCGCCACCGCGGTGGTCCCGATGCGCTGGTGGCCCTCGCCGTCGATCTCGGGATACAGCGTGCGCAGGGACTCGTGCCGGGCCACGACATCGGCCCAGGCCGCCGCCAGGGCGGCGGTGTCCAGCGCGCCACGCAGCCGCAGCACCACCGCGATGTGGTGTGCGAGGCCCTCGGGGTCGAAGCGGTTGAGGAACCACAACCGTTGCTGCGCGGGCGACAACGGCTCCAGCCCCGCACGCGGCCGCGCGACCAGCGGCGGCGCGGTGGCGGTGCCGACCCGCTCGGCCACCGCCCGCGCCAGTGCGGCAACGGTGCTGTGCTCGAACAACATTCGAGGTGGGACGTCGGCGTCCCAGGCCGCGGCCAGCCGTGCGGCGGCCCGGGTGGCCAGCAGCGAATTGCCGCCCGATTCGAAGAAGTCGTCGTCGGCGCCGACCCGGTCGCGGCCGAGCAGGTCCGCGAAGACGGCGGCGACCGCCGACTCGGCCGGGGTGCCCGGCGCGCGGAATCGCCTGGCCCGGAACATCGGTGCGGGCAGCGCGCGGCGATCCAGTTTGCCGGAGCTGTTCAGCGGCAGCCGGTCGAGCACGGTCACCACCGCCGGGACCATATAGGCCGGAAGCCGCTCGGCGGCCGCGGCCGTGATCGCGTCGACGTCGATCTCCGCGCCCGCCACGGGCACCAGGTAGGCGACCGGCTGTTCGCCGGTGTGCGGGTCGGTGTGCACCACGACCGCGGCCTGGGCCACGGAATCCAGTGCGGTGAGCACGGATTCGATCTCGCCCAGTTCGATGCGCAGGCCGCGCAGCTTCACCTGGAAATCGGTGCGGCCCAGGTACTCCAGATCGCCTGCCGGGGTCCACTTCACCAGATCGCCGGTGCGGTAGAGCCGATCGCCGGCGCCGAACGGATCCGCGACGAACCGGTCCGCGGTGATGTCCGGGCGCGCGACGTAGCCGCGCGCCAATTGCGCACCGGCCAGGTACAACTCGCCCGGTACGCCCGGTGGCACCGGCCGTAGGCGCGCGTCCAGGACGTAGACCCGGGTGTTGAAGACCGGGCGGCCGATCGGGATCGAGACCGTGTCGGCGGCGGTCACCTCGTGGCTGGTGACGTCCACCGCGGCCTCGGTGGGGCCGTACAGGTTGTGTACCTGCGCGTCGCCGGTGGCCAGCAACCGCCGCGCCACCGCCGCGGGCAGCGCCTCACCGGAACAGAACACGTGGCGCAGGCTCGGGCACCGCGCAGCCGTCTCGTCCGCGAGGAACACCGCCAGCATCGACGGCACGAAATGGACCGTGGTGACGTGCTCGGCGGCGATCAGTTCGGCCAGATAGCGGGGATCCCGATGCCCGTCCGGCGCGGCGAGCACCAGGCGCGCGCCGATCTGCAACGGCCAGAAGAACTCCCACACCGAGACGTCGAAGGTGGCGGGTGTCTTCTGCAACACCACGTCGTCCTCCTCGAGGACGTACTCGTCCTGCATCCACACCAGGCGGTTGACGATCGCCCGGTGGGTGACGGCGACGCCCTTGGGGCGGCCGGTGGAGCCGGAGGTGAAGATCACGTAGGCGGTGTTGCCGCCGCGCAACGGGGCCCGGCGTTCGGTGTCCGGCACCGGATCCGCGCCGACCCCCGACAGGTCGAGTTCGTCGACGCGCAGCGTGGGCACGCCGAGTTCGGCCGCATCGGCGGCGGTGGTCAGCACGCACACCGGGTCGGCGACCGCGAGCACGTAGCGGGTGCGGTCGGCCGGATGATCGGGATCCAGCGGCACATAGCCGCCCCCGGCGACGGTCACCGCGTACATGGCGACCACCAGCTCCACCGATCGGCGAATGTGCAACGCCACCAGCGTCTCCGGGCCTACCCCCATCCCGATCAGGTGCCGGGCCAGGCGATTCACCCGCGCGGCGAACTCGCCGTAGGACAGTTCCGTCCCCTCGAAGGTGAGGGCCACGGCCGCCGGATCGCGGTGCGCCCGATCGGCGAACATCGACGCGAGCGTGAGTTCCCGGTTCCCGGCGGCCTTGCCGAGCACCAGCCGGTCCACGTCGTAGGCCGTGGCGTTCCGGTTCGCCAGCACCAGCAGTCGTTCGGCGGGATCGAACAGGTCGATGTCGCCGACGGTGATCGAGGCGTCCGCGACCGCGGCGGCCAGCACCCGGCGGAACCGGGTCGCGAACACGGTGACGGTGGCCGGGTCGAACAGGTCGGTGGCATAGCCCAGCACACCGCGCAGCACCGTGCCCGCGCCGGTGACGCGTTCGGTCAGCGCCAGCGAGAGATCGAATTGTGCTGTACTGATGGGCAATTCGTATCCCGTGACCGCCAGCCCCGGCAGCTCCAGCACCGTGTCGTCGCGGTGCTCGTAGGTCAGCAGCACCTGCACGATCGGCGAATGCGCTTGGGAGCGCACCAGATCGAGCTCGTCCATGAGCATCTCGAAGGGCACGTCGGCATGCGCGAAGGCGCGTACGTCGGCCTCGCGCACGTCGGCCAGCAGTTCGGCGACGGTGTCGCCGGACCGGACCGGAGTGCGCAGGACCAGGGTATTGACGAACATGCCGACCAGATCGTCGAGTTCGGCGGCGGCCCGGCCGGCGATCGGCGTGCCGACGACGATGTCGGCGGCGCCGGTCAGCCGGGACAGCAGCGCGGCGAAGGCGGCGTGCACCACCATGAACGGCGACACCCCGTGCCGCCGTGCCAGTTCCGCGACGGCGCGGGTCGTGTCGGCGTCGATGTCGACATCGACGGCCGCGCCCCGGCCGGAGGCGACGGCCGGCCGGGGCCGGTCAACCGGCAGTTCCAGCACCGGCGGCGCACCGGCCAGTTCGGTCCGCCAGTGGGCGAGTTGCCGGGACAGCACCGACCCCGCGGCCGTCCGCTCGCCGAGCGTCTCGTGCTGCCACAGCGTGAAATCGGCGTACTGCACCGGCAGCGCCGGCCAGCCGGGCGCCGCACCCGCGGCGCGGGCGGCGTAGGCGACCATCAGATCGCGGGCCAGCGGCCCGGCCGAGACGCCGTCCGCGGCAATGTGATGCACCACCACGACCAGCACATGGTCGTCGGCCGCGATCCGGAACAACCGGATCCGCAGTGGCGCCTGGTTCCGCAGATCGAAACCACCGGCCGCGGCGGCGGCGACCGCATCCGGCAGGGCGGCCGCGGTGACCGGCACGACCTCGACGATCCCGGGCGCCACCTCGGTCACCGGCAGCACCACCTGGGCCGGGCCCTCGTCATCGGCCGGATAGCGGGTCCGCAGCGTCTCGTGCCGGGCGATCACGTCGGTGATCGCCGCCCGCAACGCGACCGGGTCCAGCGCACCGGTCAGCCGCATGGTGATCGGGATGTTGTAGACGGCCGAATCCGGGTCGAGCCGGTTCAGCAGCCACATCCGGGTCTGGGCCGCCGACAACGGAATACGCGCGGGCCGGGCCACCACGCGCGGGCCGGTGAGCCGGTCCGCGCCCGGTACGGCGCGGGCGGCCAGCCCGGCCACCGTCGGCGCCTCGAACACCTCACGCACGGTCAGCGCGCAGCCGAGTACGGCATTCGCCCGTGCCACCAGCCGCATCGCGAGCAGGGAATTCCCGCCGCGCCCGAAGAAGTCGTCGTCCGCACCGACCGGTGCGTCCGCCACCAGCAGATCGGTGACCAGCGCCGCCAGCACCGTTTCCGCGCCCGCTCGCGGCGCGCGGAACCGCACGGTCGCAGCGGTGAATTCGACCGGCGGCAGGGCGGCGCGATCCAGTTTGCCGACCGTGGTCAGCGGCATGGCGTCGAGCACCGCGATGTGGGCGGGGATCATCGCCGACGGCAGCCGATCCCGCAGCGAGTCGAGCACGGCGGCGGCGGACAGTCCCGTGCCCGTGACGTATCCGACCAGGGCGTCGGTGCCCGCGCGGTCGCGGGCGACCAGCACGGCCGCGTTGGCGACGCCGGGCGTACCGGTCAGCGCCGCCTCGATCTCACCGAGTTCGATCCGCTGGCCGCGCAACTTCACCTGGAAATCGTTGCGGCCCAGATACACGATGTCCCCGGCGGCGTTCCAGCGGGCCAGGTCACCGGTGCGGTACATGCGGGTGCCGGGGGCTCCGAACGGGTCGGCCACGAACCGCTCGCCGGTGAGCGCGCCCTGACCCTGATATCCGCGGGCCAATTGCGTTCCGGCGAGATACAACTCGCCTGTGACGCCGGTGGGCACCGGGTGCAGCCGGTCGTCCAGCACGTACGCGCGGGTGTTCCAGCAGGGACGGCCGATGGCGACCTCGTATTCGCTGTCGGCATCGGTGAATTCGTGGAAGACGGTGGAGATCGCCGCCTCCGTGGGCCCATACGCGTTGTGCACCGCACCGCCCGCCAATTCCCGTAGCGCGGAACGCAATTCCGGCGTCAGTGCCTCACCGCCGGTGTGCAGGTGACGGAACGAGCGCAGGACCGGGCCACGGCCCTCGGCGATCAGCGCGGCCAGCACCGACGGCACGTGCTCGGCGATGGTGATCCGATGTTCGGCGATCAGATCGGCCAGGTAGCCGAGATCGAGGTGGCCACCGGGACGCGGGAGCACCAGCGGCGCACCGGCGACGGCGGGCAGGAAGCACTCCCACACCGAGACGTCGAAGGTCAGCGGGGCGCGCTGCATGATCCGGTCGCCGGCGGTCACCGCGTATCGGTGTTCCAGCCAGCGCAATTGGTTCACGATCGCGCGGTGGTCGGTCGCGACACCCTTCGGCAGGCCGGTGGAGCCGGAGGTGAACAACACGTACGCGAGGTTGCCCGGCCGCAGCGTCCGGATCCGATCGGCGTCGAGCACGGCGGTGCCGGGCAGTTCCGCGACGATCGGATCGCCCGCGTCGATCCGGCGGATATGCTGCGGCAGCGTGATTTCCGAAGCTCCGGTGGTGAGCGTCAGGGTCACCCCGGCGGCGGCCAGGGTGCGCGCCACCCGCTCGGCGGGATGGTCGAGATCGATCGGCAGGTAAGCGCCACCGGCCTTCACGATCGCATGGACGGCGACCACCATGTCGATGCCACGCGCGGCCGCGAGACCCACGATGGTGTCGGGGCCGACGCCCGCCCGGATCAGGTGCCGGGCCAGCCGATTCGATCGGGCGTCGAGGTCACCGTAGGTGACGGTCGCACCCTCGAAGATCAGCGCCGGGGCCGCCGGGGTGGCGGCCGCGCGCCGATTCAGCAGATCCGCCAGGGTTTCCGGCGCGAGCACCCGGTCCGTGGCATTGCGATCCCGCAGCAGCACCCGGCGCTCGTCCGCGCCCAGCAGCGCCACATCGGCGGTCGCCGTGCGGGTGTCGGCCACCATGGCGGTCAGTACCCGCTCGAACATCGTGAGGAAGCCGGTGGCGGTGGCCGGGTCGAACAGGTCGGCCGCATAGTGCAGATGGATGTCGATTCCGGCGGGAGCGCCGGAATCGTCGTGTGCGGCCGCCAGCGTCCAGTCCAGATCCAGGTCGATGGGCGCGATCGCGGCGTCGACGAGTTCGAGGGCCAGGCCGGGCAGGCGCAGATCGACCGCCGCCTGGTTCTGGAGCGTCAGCATCACCTGGTACAGCGGCGCATGAGCCCGGGAGCGAACGGGATTCACCGCCTCCACCACCTGCTCGAACGGCAGCGCCGCATGGTCGAAGGCCGCGAGATCGGTCTCGCGCACCAACTTCAGCAGTTCGGCCACGGTCGCCCCGGGCCGGATCCCGGTGCGCAACACCAGGGTGTTGACGAACATGCCGACCAGATCGTCGAGGGCCTCCTCGCCGCGGCCGGCCACCGGGGTACCGATCACGATGTCGCCGGTGCCGGACAACCGCGCCAGCAGCAGGGCCAGCGCACCGTGCAGCACCATGAACGGCGTCACCCGGTGGGTCTCGGCCAGCGTGAGCAGTGCGCGATGCAGCCGGGGATCGAGCCGTCCGCTCACCGCACCGGCGCGCTGCGAGGCCACAGGGGGGCGCGGCCGATCCGACGGCAACTCCAGGACCTCGGGCAGACCGCGCAGGGTGTCGGTCCAATGTGCCAGTTGCGCCGCCAGAATCGAACCCGGATCGTCGGCGCGGCCCAGTGCCGCCCGCTGCCAGATCGCGAAATCGGCGTACTGGATCGGCAGTTCGGTCCAGCCGGGTGTGGTTCCGGCGCTGCGCGCGGCGTAGGCGACGGCCAGATCGCGGGTCAGCGGCCCGGCCGACCAGCCGTCCGCGGCGATGTGGTGCACGACGACGAGCAGGATGTGCACCCGATCCGCATCGGTCGGCCGCACCAGCACCATCCGCAACGGCACCTCGGCGGTGACGTCGAAGCCGCGGCGCACCGTCGCCTCGAACACCGCGGGCAGTTCCGCGGTGGCCACGGCCGCCTCCGTCAGCGGAACGGAATATGTTCCGGCCGTGAGGATCTCCTGCACCGCCTCGCCGCCGCGTTCCGGATACCGGGTGCGCAGCGTCTCGTGCCGGGCGATCACGTCGCCGAGCGCCGCCCGCAGTACGGCGACATCCAGCGCACCGGTCAGCCGCAGGGCGAAGGGGATGCTGTATCCCGCACCGCCGGCCTCGAACCGGTTGAGGAACCACAGCCGTTGCTGGGCGATCGACACCGGGACGGCCCGGTCGCGCGGTGCCCGGGCCAGTGCCGGCAGTGCGCGCTGTCGCGCATCGGCATTGTCCGGCACCGTGATCCGGGTGGCGAGCGCTCGCACCGTCGAGGCGTCGAACACGGTCCGCACCGGCACCACCGCACCGGTCGCGCGGGCCAGCCGCGCCGACACCTGGGTCGCGGACAGCGAATTGCCGCCCAGCAGGAAGAAATCGTCGTCGGCGCCGACGCGTTCCACCGCCAGCACCGCCGCGAAGATCGCGGCCACCAGCGTCTGCGCCGCGCCGACCGGCGGCCGGTACTCGGCCGTCGTCACCACCGGCTCCGGCAGGGCCCGGCGATCCAGCTTGCCCACCGGGGTCAGCGGAATCTTGTCCAGGATCACGATCGCCGACGGGACCAGATGCGACGGCAGACTGCGCGCGGCGAATTCGGTGAGCTCCTCCGGCTGCGGTGCGCCACCCGGCCGGGGCAGCACATAGGACACGAGAATCGTGTCGCCCGAAGCGTGTTCGCGGCCGAGCGTGGTGACGAAGTCGACGCCGGGATGCGCGGCCAGCACCGCGTCGATCTCGCCGAGTTCGATGCGGACGCCACGGATCTTGACCTGGAAATCGGTGCGGCCGACGTACTCCAGCTCGCGACGGCCGTCGTGCTCGATCCAGCGGACCACGTCACCGGTGCGGTACATCCGAGCGCCGGGCGCCCCCCACGGATCGGGGACGAATCGCTCGGCGGTCAGGCCGGGACGGTTCCGATAGCCCCGCGCCACACCGGATCCGGCCACGTACAGTTCCCCGGCCACGCCGATCGGCGCCGGATGCAGGCGGGCGTCGAGGACCAGCGCGGTGACCCCGGGCAGCGGGGTACCGATGGTCAGCGGACGGCCCGGGGTCAGCTGTGCGCTGGATACCGCGATCGTCGCCTCGGTCGGCCCGTAGGTGTTCAGATATCGTCGTCCGGCATGCCATTTCGCCAGCAGTTCCGGGGTGGTGACATCGCCGCCGACGATGGCGACCTCCAGTTGCCCCTGGCCCTGCGGATCGACGGTGCTCAGCACCGCCGGGGTGAAGATCGCATGGGTGACCGCCTCGTCGCGCAGCAGTGCGGCCAGTTCCGGACCGCCGACGATGCGCGGCGGCACGATCACCAGCGTCGCACCCGAGGACAACGCCGAAATCCATTCCAGCACCGAGGGATCGAAACTCGGCGAACACAATTGCAGAAATCGGTGACCGGGCCGCAGCCGGTAGGTGGTCAGGGCGTAGTCCGCCAGCGCCGCCAGACCGGTGTGAGTCACGGTGACGCCCTTGGGTGTTCCGGTGGAACCCGACGTGTAGAGCACGTAGGCCGGGTGGGTGGGCCGCACCGGCGACAGCCGCTCCGCGTCGCCGATCGGCGTCGCCGCCGCGGCGGCGCACTGCTGCCGGGTCTCCGGGTCGTCGAGCACCAGCCACGGCACCTCGTCGGGCAGCCGGTCGGCCCAGGCGGCCGTGGTCAGGCCGAGTACCGCCGCGGCATCGGTGACCAGGTGCCGCAGTCGATCCGCCGGATGGGTCGGGTCGATCGGCACGTGCGCGCCACCGGCCTTCGCGATGGCCAGCACCGCCGTGACCAGTTCGGCCGAGCGCGGCAGTGCGACCGCCACCAGCCGTTCCGGGCCGACCCCGCGCCCGATCAGCACCCGGGCCAGCCGTGACGACGCCTCGTCGAGTTCGCCGTAGCCCAGGGAACGGCCCTCGGATCGGATCGCGATCCGGTCCCGCCCGGCGAGCAGGCCGCGGGTGAGCAGGTCCGGCAGCAGCGCGCCCGCACGCGGGCCCGCGGCGCGATCTGTTGTCAGTGCCCGATATTCCGCGGTCTCGATCAGCCGCAGATCCCCCACCGGCACATCGGGTTCGGCGACGATGCCACCGAGCAGGCGCAGGAAGCGCGCGGCCAGGGCCTCGATCGTGCGGGCGTCGAACAGGTCCCGGGCATAGGTGAATTCGGCGACGGGCTCCGGGCCCGCGGTCCGAACGGTGAGGAACAGATCCACTTTGGTGGCGCCGGCCGCGAGATCGACCGGTCCGGCGGTCATTCCGGGCAGTTCGAACGCGGGCAGCGGCAGGTCGTCGACCGCCAGCGCCACCTGGAACAGCGGGTGGCGCGCGGTGGAGCGCGGCACGTCCAGCACTTCGACCAGGCGCTCGAACGGCAGATCGGCATGGGCGAATGCCCGCAGGTCCGCGGACTTCACCGCCGCCAGCACCTCCCGGAAGGTCGCCGCGGCGGGCACCCGGGTCCGCAGCACCAGGCTGTTGACGAACATGCCGACCAGATCGTCGAGTTCGGCCTCGCCACGGCCGGCGACCGCGGAGCCCACCACCACGTCCTCGGTGGCGGCCACCCGCGACAGCAGTACCGCGAGTGCCGCGTGCAGGGTCATGAACAGCGTCGCCTGCTGTTCGGCGGCCAAGCGCTGCAAGCCGTCCCGGACCTCGGCCGGTAGGACACAGCGGACCCGGTCGCCCGCGAACGAGGGCCGCGCCGGGCGGGGCCGGTCCACGGGCAGCACCAGTTCATCCGGCACCCCGGTCAATTCGGCCCGCCAGAACGCCACCTGCGCGGCGATCACACTGTCCGCGTCGTCCTCGGCGCCGAGCACCTCGTGCTGCCAGATCGCGTAATCGGCATACTGCACCGGCAGTCCGGGCCAGCCGGGGGCCGCACCGGCCGACCTGGCGGCGTACGCCGTCATCAGATCGCGGGTGAGCGGGCCGGTCGACCAGCCGTCGGCGGCGATGTGGTGGGCGACCAGGACCAGCACATGGTCGTCCGGGCCGAGCTCGAACAGCCCGATCCGCAGCGGTATCTCGAGCGTCACGTCGAATCCGGCCGCGATCAGCCGCATGATGCGTTGCGGCAGTGCCGCCGTCGTGGTCGTCTCGACGGGGATCTCCGGAACCACCTCGGCCTCGGCGTGGATCAGCTGCCGGGGTATCCCGTCGCGATCCGGATAGGAGGTGCGCAGCACCTCGTGCCGCGCCACCACGTCGGCGACCGCGCGGCGCAGCGCCGCGATGTCCAGCTCGCCGCTGAGCCGGACCGCGAGCGGGATGTGGTACGCCGCCGCGGCATCGGCCCGGCCGCCGATCTCGAAGCGGTTCAGGAACCACATCCGCTGCTGTGCCATCGACAGCGGAATCGGCTCGGGCCGAGCCTGTTTCGTCAGCGCTCGGCGGGCGGGCGCGGCATCGGCGACGGCGGCGGCCAGCCCGGCGACCGTCGACGCCTCGAACAGCGCACGCACCGGGACCGTCGCCCCCAGCGCGCGGCCCAGCCGGGCGGTGACCTGGGTGGCGGCCAGCGAATTGCCGCCGAGGGTGAAGAAGTCGTCGTCGCGCCCGATCGGCTCGCGTCGCAGCACCTCCGAGAACACCTGCGCCACCGCGACTTCGGTCGCCGTGCGAGGCGCCCGGTACGGGGCGGTGGTCAGCCGCGGGAGCGGCAGTGCGCCCCGGTCGAGCTTCCCGCTGCTGTTCAGCGGCAATGCGGTCAGCACCGTGACGGTCGCCGGGACCAGGCCGGACGGCAGTCGGCCGGCCACGATGGCGCGCAACAGGTCCAGGTCCAGGTCGTGGCCCGGCACCGGCACCACGTAGGCGGCCAGCAGGTCACCGGATTCGGCGCCGATCACCCGCGCGGCCGCCTGGCCGACGCCCGGACCGGCCAGCAGCGCCACCTCGATCTCGCCGAGTTCGAGACGCTGCCCGCGGAACTTCACCTGGAAATCGGTGCGCCCGAGGTATTCCAGCTCGCCGTCGGCGGTCCAGCGGGCCAGATCACCGGTGCGATACAGGCGTTCGCCGTGCGCCGAGAACGGATCGGCGACGAACCGATCGGCGGTCAGGTCCGGGCGGCCGTGATAGCCGCGCGCCAATTGCGCACCGCCGAGGTACAACTCGCCGGGCACCCCGATCCCGGCCGGATGCAGCCGGGCGTCGAGCACGTAGGCGCGGCTGTTCCACTCCGGTTCGCCGATCGGCACCACCCGGGTGTCGGCGGCGGTGACCTCGCGGTAGGTGATCGACACCGCGGCCTCGGTCGGCCCGTACAGGTTGTGCAGCCGCGCCCCGCACACCGCGCGCACCGCGGCCGCCGTCTCCGGCGGGAACGCCTCGCCGATCACGAAGATGTCGCGCAGCGAACGCAATTCGCCCGGCCGGGCGTGCGCGGCGAACACCGCGAGCACCGACGGCACGAAATCGGTGACGGTGACCCGGTGCCGCGCGGTCAGTTCGGCGAGGTGCCGCGGATCGCGATGCCCGTCGGGGCCGGCCAGCACCAGCGTCGCACCGGCCCGCAGCGGCAGGAACCAGCCCCACAGCGAGACGTCGAAGGTGGTGGCCGTCTTCTGGAGATAGACATCCCCCGGATGCAGTGCGTATTCGTCCTGCATCCAGGCCATCTGGTTCGCGATGGCCCGATGGCTGACGGCGACGCCCTTCGGCCGCCCGGTCGAGCCGGAGGTGAACAGCACATAGGCGGGATGATCGAGATGCAGCGGCGCGCGCAGTTCGCCGTCCCGGAGCCGGGCGGCCGAATATGCCACGAGGGCCTGCTCGTCCAGTTCCTCGATCGGGGTGTCGGGCAGCGCGGGCAGTTGCGTGCCCGGTGCGGTCAGCACCAGCCGGGGGCGGGCGGTTTCGAGCACATGGCGGATCCGCTCGGCCGGATGGCCCGGATCGACGGGCACGTAGGCGCCGCCGGCACGCAGCACCGCGTACAGCGCGACCACGAGTTCGACCGAGCGCGGCAGGGCAAGGACCACCAGGGTTTCCGGGCCGACACCGCGTTCGACGAGCCGGCGCGCGAGCCGGTTCACCCGGTCCGACAGTTCGGCGTAGGTCAGCTCGAGGTCACCGGCGACCAGGGCGCGAGCGTCCGGGGTGCGCCGCACCTGGGCGTCGAAACCCTCGTGCAGCAGGCGGTCGGTCACCCGGTGCCCGCTGGCGTTCCAGCTCTCGGTGACGTAGTCCAGCTCGCCCGGATCCAGCAGCGGCACATCGCCGATCGGGCGGTCCGGATCGGCGGTCACCGCCGTGAGCAGGCGGATCAGCTTGGCCGCGAACTGCTGCACGGTCGGCGCGTCGAACAGGTCGGTGGCATAGGTGAATTCGGCGCGATAGCCCGCACCGGCCGGTGGCTCCGAGACCGTCAGTTGCAGATCGAACTTCGCGACGACGGTCGCCGCCTCGACGAATTCGGCGGCCAGCTCCGGGAATTCGGGTGCGACGGGCGCCAGATTCTGGAGGAACAGCGCCACCTGGAACAGCGGATGCCGGGCCCGGGAGCGCGGCGGGTCCAGCACTTCCACTATCCGCTCGAACGGCACGTCCCGATGTGCGAAGGCCCGCACCGCGGTCTCGCGGGTATCGGCGATCAGTTCGGCGAAGGAACGCCGCCCGGCCACGCGGGTGCGCAGCACCAGGGTGTTGACGAACATACCGACCAGGTCGTCCAGGGCGGGGTCGCCGCGACCGGCGTCGGGGGAACCGACGGCGATGTCGGTGGTGCCGGACAGCCGGGCCAGCAACGCCGCGAGCGCGGCGTGCAGCACCATGAACGGCGTCGCGCGATGCCGACCGGCCAGCCGGTCGATCGCGGCCCGCAGCGCGCCGTCGAGTTCGAATTCGACGACGCCGCCGCGATGGGTGGACTCCCGGGGGCGCGGGCGATCGGCGGGCAGGTCGAGTTGGGCGGGCAGTTCCGCGAGTTCGGCCCGCCAGAAGGCGATCTGGCGAGCGGCCTCGGAACTCGGATCGGTGTCGTCGCCCAGCCAGTGTTGCTGCCATATGGCGTAGTCGGCGTACTGCAACGGCAGCGGCGGCCAGTCCGGGACCGTGCCGAGGCGGTGCGCCCGGTAGGCGGCGACCAGATCGCGCAGCAGCAGGCCCATCGACATGCCATCGGCGGCAATGTGATGCACGACCAGCACCAGGGTGTGGTCCCGAGGGCCGCTGCGCAACAGCGTGATCCGGATCGGAGCCGCGGTCGTCACGTCGAATCCCGTCGCGGCGAGCACCTGTACCGCCGCGGCGGGATCGCTCACGGTCACCGGCTCCAGCGCCACGGCGGCGCCCGGCCGTATCTCCTGGCGGGCGCCGTCGGCATCCTGCGGATAGCTCGTCCGCAGCACCTCGTGGCGGGCGAGGACGGCGGCCACCGCGGCGGTCAGCGCGTCCGGGTCGAGGTCGCCGCGCAGCCGCAGCGCCACCGGGATGTTGTCCACCGCCGCCGGATCGAATCCGCCCATGGCCGGATCGGATGCACCGGTGGCGGTGTCGGATGCGCCCGTGCCGAGGTCATATGCGCTGCCGGCGGAGTCGTATGCACCTGCGGCGGGATCGGACTCGGTAAATCCGCTGCACGCCAGCCGGTTCAGGAACCACATGCGGCGCTGTGCCGGGGACAGCGGCAGCCGGTGCGGGCGCGGCCCGGCCGTCACGGGCGTCCGGCCGCCGCGGCCGGACAGCGCGGCCAGGGCCGCCGGGGTCGGCCGGTCGAAGAAGTCGCGGACGTCGATCACGAGGCCCAGCGCCGACCCGATGCGGGCGATGGCGCGGGTGGCGATCAGCGAATTGCCGCCCAGCAGGAAGAAGTCCGCGTCGGCGCTCACCTGCTCGACGCCGAGCAGTTCGGCGAAGATGCCGGCGACCGCGCGCTCCGCCTCGGTGGCGGGGGCCAGGTATTCGGCCGGCCCACTGCCGAACTCGGGCTCGGGCAGCGCCCTGCGATCCAGTTTCCCGTTGGCATTCAACGGCATTCGATCGAGCACCAGCAGTTGCGAGGGCACCATGTACGACGGGAGCCGGCGGCGCACGTCGTCGAGCACGGCCAGGGTGTCCAGACCCACCTCCGCGACCACGTAGCCGATGAGGTGGTCACCGGAGGCCCGGCGGTGCAGGGTGACCGCGGCCTGCCGGATCTGCTCGTGCCGCAGCAGCGCGGCCTCCACCTCGCCGAGTTCGATCCGCAGTCCGCGCAGCTTCACCTGGAAGTCGGTGCGGCCCAGATATTCCAGCGCGCGGGGACCGCCGTGCGTGGCGGGCAGCCGGCGCACCAGATCGCCGGTGCGATACATCCGGTCGCCGGGCGCTCCGTCCGGGGCGGCGACGAAGCGTTCCGCGGTCAGCACCGGGCGCGTGAGATAGCCACGGGCCAGCTGAACTCCGGCCAGATACAGTTCGCCGACCACGCCGTCGGGCACCGGCCGCAACGCGTCGTCGAGGACGAGCAACTCGGTGTCGTCGGCTGCCGTCCCGATGGGGACCGCGGCCACGTCGGCAGCCGTCACCTCGTGCCCGGTCACATCGACCGCGGCTTCGGTGGGCCCGTACAGATTGTGCAGGGCGGCCCCGCTGACGTCGCGGAAGGCCGCGGCGGTCGCGGCGGGCAGCGCCTCACCGGAGGCGAACACCAGCCGCAGCGGGTCGAGATCGGCCTCCCCACCGGCGGCCGCGACGGCCGTGACGAATTCGGCCAGCATGGACGGCACGAAATGCGCCACGGTGATCCGGTTCCCGGCGATCGCGGTGCGCAGATAGCCCGGGTCGCGATGCCCGTCCGGCTCCGCGATCACCAGTCGTGCGCCGATCTGCAACGGCCAGAACAGTTCCCAGACCGAGACGTCGAAGGTGACCGGCGTCTTCTGGAGCACGGTGTCGCCGTCGTGCAGCGGGTAGCGCCGCTGCCGCCAGCGCAGGTTGGCGACGATCGACCGGTGCGAGACCGCCACACCCTTCGGCCGTCCGGTCGAGCCCGAGGTGAACAGGACGTAGGCCAGGTGGTCCGGACGGGCCACCGGCCGCAGGCCGTCCTCCGGCACCGGTGCGGTATCCGTTGCTGCCCTGTCGATCTCGTCGACACACAGCACCGGGACGCCCGGATCGAAGGCCGGCCGATCGGCGGTCGTGGTGAGCAGCAGGACCGGTGCGGCCACGTCCAGCACGTATTCCAGGCGTTCGGCCGGATGGTCCACATCCAGCGGGACGTAGGCGCCGCCCGCCTTGTGCACGGCGTAGATGCCGAGCAGCAACTCGATCGACCGCCGCACGGCGATACCCACCAGCCGGTCCGGGCCGACCCCGAGCGCGACCAGCCGTCGGGCGAGATGTTCGGCGCGCCGGTCGAATTCGGCGTAGGTCAGGGTGCGGCCGCGGAATTCCACGGCCGGCGCGTCGGGGGTGCACCGCACCTGCTCCGCGAACAGGGTCGCCAGGGTGTCCGGCGGCGCCAGACCGGGCGACAGCACCCCGGCGGCGGTGTCGAGCGCATCCTCCAGCAGTTCGTCCAGCGCGGCGGCGAGCGCACCGGAGGTCGAATCCAGCAGGCCCGGCGCCAGATTCGCGACCGCGAGTTGAACCAGCGCATCGGGGGTGAGCACGCCGCCGGTCGCGGCGGCGAGCGTGGCCAGTTCCCCGGCCAGGGTCACGTAGTCGATCGTGGTGTCCGCGTGCCGGACAGCCGTGCGGCCCGGTGCCAGGTCGGCCACGGTCTCGATCAGGTCCGGAAGGTCGGCGATGCCGTAGGCGTCGCGCAGTGCCGCCCGATCGGCGGAACGGAACGGGGCAACCGAATCTGCCTGGGACATCAGTGACTTCCTTCCGAGGCGATCAAGCCCCGGGCGCGATCGCCCAGGGTGTGCAGGAGTTCCGCGAGTCCGGCGGCGCCGACGGCGGCCTGGATACCGGGCAGCAGCCCGGCGAGCGCGATGTTGACCAGTGCCACGGGCGTGGCCGCGCCACCCATCGCCCGCGTGACGGCGTCGAGTTTGCCGTGCAGTTCGCCGAATCCGAGGTCGCGCCCGGCATGTGAGACGGCGAGGGTGTCCGGGGCGATCGCGGCGGCCGCCGCGATCAACTCCGGCAGCGCCGCCACGTCCGGTGGCAGCGGATCGGCGGGCGGGCCGGGCCGGCGCCGTTCCTCGTCGGTGCGGATGTCGACGGCCCGGACGGTGAGCTCCGGATCGGCCGCCACCGCGGCCAGCACGGTCAGCAGCCGCGCCGCGTACCGGCGCACCGTGACCTCGTCGAAAATATCGGTGGCATAGTCGAATCGCAGCTCCAGCCCGGCGTCGGCCGGACGCTCGGCGACGGTGAGCTGGAGGTCGTACTTGGCCTCCGGCATCGCCACGTCGAGCACGTCGACGGTGGCGCCGGGTAGTTCGACGCGCCCCGGCCGGCGGTGCGCGAAGCTGAACAGCACCTGGAAGATCGGGGTGTGGCTACCGGTCCGGGCCCGGCCGAGGGCCTCCACCACCCGATCGAAGGGCACGTCGGCCCGGCCGAACGCGGCGAGATCCTCGTCCCGGACCCGGCGCAGCAGCGCGTCGAAACGCTGCCGCGGGTCGATGTCACTGTGCAGCGCGACGGTATTGACGAACATGCCGATGAGGCCGTCCAGCTCCCGTTCGCCGCGGCCGGACACCGGCACCCCGATCGTGACCTCCCGGGTGCCCGCCGATTTCGCCAGCAGTATCGCGAAGGCGGTGTGCAGCACCGTGAACAGCGTGGCGCCGTGCCGGTCCGCCAGCGCCGCGAGCCGACCGCCGAGGTCCGCGTCCACACCGGAAGTCACCGTCGCACCGCGCATGTCGCGGCGGGCGGGCCGGGGCCGGTCGGTGGGCAGCGGCAGCAGGTCGGGCGCCTCGCCGAGCCGGCGGACCCAGTAGGCCAGCTGATCGGCCGCGAGGCTGTCCGGATCGGTGTCGGCGCCGAGCATCTCGTGCTGCCAGACACTGTAATCGGCGTACTGCACCGGCAGCTCCGTCCAGCCGGGTGCGGCGCCGCCGAGCCGGGCGGTGTAGGCGGTGATCAGGTCGGCCGTCAGCGGCGCCAGCGAGAAGCCGTCCCCGCTGATGTGGTGCACGACCAGCGCCAGGACGTATTCGCCCGGGGCGGAACGCCACAGCGCGGACCGCAGTGGCGGGGCGGCGGTGACGTCGAAGCCCGCGGCGGCCAGTGCACCGACGCGGGCCGGAATCTCACTGCGGCCCACCGAGATCGGATGCAGCGGCGGCAGCGTGTCGGCGACGGACAGCACCTCCTGCACCGGGCCGGCGCCGGTGTCGGGATACCGGGTGCGCAGGGATTCGTGGCGGTGCAGCACATCCCGGATCGCGGCGTCCAGCGCCGCGAGGTCGACCGTGCCGGACAGGCGCAGGGCGACCGGGACGTTGTAGGCGGCGGAGCCGGGATCGAGGCGGTTCAGTACCCACATCCGGGCCTGGGCCGGGGACAGCGGAGCCGGCGCGTGGCTGTCGCGGCGGCGCAGCGGCGGCCGGTCGACGGCCGCGTCGGCCGATTCGGCCCAGCGGGCCAGCTGGTCCACCGTCGGCGCCTCGAACACCGCGGCGACGGGCAGGCGCACCCGCAGCCGGGTGCCCAGGCGTGCGGCGAGCCGGGTGGCCAGCAGCGAATTGCCGCCGAGCCGGAAGAAATCGTCGTCTAGTCCGGGCTCGGCGAGGCCGAGCAGTTCGGCGAATCCAGCCGCCACCGCGCGCTGGGCCGGTGACACCGGGGCGCGGTACACCGTCTCCGGACGCGGCGGATCGGGCAACCGGCCGCGATCCACCTTGCCGTTCGCGGTGAGCGGCAGGGCGTCCACGACCACGATCGCCGACGGCAGCAGATATCTCGGTAGTTCCCCGGCCAATCCGCGGGCCAGCGCCGCCTCGGTGCTCGAATTCGATTCCGGTACCGCGGCATACGCGACCAGCCGGCTGCCGTCGCGCACCACCGCCACGGCGGCGGTGACACCGGGCAGGCGCAGCAGCGCGGCCTCCACGTCGCCGAGCTCGATCCGGAATCCGCCGATCTTCACCTGGAAGTCGGCCCGGTCCAGGTATTCCAGGGCGCCGTCGGCCCGCCACCGGACGATATCGCCGGAGCGGTACATCCGGTCGCCGCTGCCGGAGGGGTCGGCGACGAACCGCGCCGCGGTCGTCGCGGGCCGATCCCGGTAGCCGGTGGCGAGCTGGTCCCCGGACAGGTACAGCTCGCCGGGCACCCCGATCGGCACCGGCCGCAACCGGCCGTCCAGCACCTGGACCCGGCTGTTACGGACCGGCCCGCCGATCGGCACGGTGTGCTCGTGATCCGCGCGCACCTCGTAGGAGGTGATCGAGACCGCCGTCTCGGTGGGGCCGTAGAGATTGAACAACCGTGCCGCACTGCGGCCGCGGAATTCGGCGGCGGTCGCCGGGGGCAGCGCCTCGCCGATGGCGAGTACCGCCCGCAGCGTCGGCGGCAACGGCCGCGCCGCGACCAGCAGCATCGTCAGCAACGACGGCACCGTGTGCAGCACCGTCACGCCGTATCGATTCATCGTGTCGCACAACAATTCCGGGTCACGTTCGGCACCCGGCGCGGTGACCACCAGGCTGCCGCCGCAGGTGAGCGCCGACCAGAACTCCCACACCGACAGGTCGAAGGTGGCGGGCGTCTTGAGCAACACCCGGTCGTCCGCGCTCATCGTGAATTCGTCCCGCAGCCAGCACAATTGATTGACGACGGCGCTGTGCGGGACGGCCACGCCCTTCGGTGTGCCGGTCGAGCCGGAGGTGAAGATCAGATAGGCGGTGTGCGCGGGCCACAGCGGACCTGGCCGGTCGCCGTCGCGTACCGGCGCCGCCGAATATCCGGACAGCTCCAGCCGATCGAGCCGGATGCCGGCCGTTTCGGCCGAATCGTGCACCGCGACAGCGTCATCGGTGCCGAGCAGGCACACCGGCCGGGCGGCGGCGAGGACGGCCGCGATCCGCTCGGCCGGATGATCCGGATCGATCGGCACGTAGGCGCCACCCGCCGCGGCGACCGCGTACATCGCGACCACCAGATCGATTGATCGCCGCAACAGCAGGGCGACAGTCGATTCCGGACGCACTCCGATGGCGATCAGATAGCGGGCCAGCCGGTTGACCCGCCCGTCGAGTTCGGCGTACGTGAGCCGGATTCCGGACTCGTCGGTCCCGTCGAGCAGGGCCACCGCCTCCGGTGACCTCCGCACCTGCCGCGCGAACAGCTCGGGCAGGGTCACCGGGGCGACCGGGTGCGCGGTGTCGTTCCAGGTACGCAGCAGCGCGGTCTGCCGCGGCCCCAGCAGATCCAGGTCGCCGATCACCGGATCCTCGCCGCCGGCGATCGTCTCCAGCACTCGCGCCAGCTGCTCCGCGATCCGCTGGGCGGTCGCCGCGCTGAACAGGTCGGTGGCGTAGCCCAGCGCCAGCTCCATGCCGGCCGCCTCGCCGGTGTCGGTGTAGTGATCGACGGCGAACAGGTGCAGATCGAATTGCGCGGTGCCGGTGTCCCATTCGTATTCGGATACCGTCAGCCCGGGTAGTCGCGGCACCGTCCGCTCGTGGTTCTGGAACGACAGCCCGACCTGCACCAGCGGATGGCGGGCGGTCGAGCGCTGCGGATTCAGTGCCTCCACCAGCATTTCGAACGGTACGTCGGCATGCGAGAAGGCGGCGACGTCCGCAGCGCGCACGCCGGCCAGCAGGGCGCCGAACCGCTGCTCCGGATGCACCCGGGTGCGCAGCACCAGGGTGTTGACGAACATGCCGACGACATCCTCGAGCAGCGCGTCACCACGACCCGCGATCGGGGCGCCGACGGCGATATCGGTGCTGCCCGACAATCGGGCCAGCAGCGCCGCGTAGGCGGCGTGCACGACCATGAACAATGTGGCGCCCGCTGCCCGGCCGACCCGCCGCAGGCGGGCATGCACATCGGGAGCGACGGCGAGCGCAACCCGGCTCCCGCGCAGGCTCTGCCGGGGCGGGCGCGGTCGATCCCCGGGCAGATCCAGTTGATCCGGCAGTCCCGCGAGCGTGGCGCGCCAGTGCGCGATCTGCTCGGCCGCCGACGACTGCGGATCGTTCTCGTCACCCAGCAGCGCCCGTTGCCACACCGCGTAATCGGCGTACTGCACCGGCAGTGGCGGCCACGACGGCGCGTTGCCGCCGAGCCGGGCGCTGTAGGCGGACATCAGGTCCCGGGCGAACGGTCCCACCGAGGAGCCGTCCGCCGAGATGTGGTGCAGCACCGCGACGAGGACGTGTTCGGTTCCCGCCGTGCCGATCTCGAACAGCCGCACCCGTACCGGCGGCTCCGCCGTGACATCGAACGGAGTGCCGACGAGCTGCTGGATCCGCTGCGCCACTTCGGCTTCGGACACCGCAATCGATGCGGGCAGCACCGGCTCCCCGACCGGGAGGATCACCTGCGCGGGTGCGCCACCGGTGTCCGGGTAGACCGTCCGCAGTGATTCGTGCCGCGCGACGACATCGCCGACGGCCGCCCGCAGCGCCGCCACCTGCAATCGTCCCGACATTCGCAGGATCAGCGGAATGTGGTACGCCGCACCGGCATCGTCGAACCGGTTGAGGAACCACATCCGCTGCTGGGCCGGCGACAACGGGATCGGGCCGATCCGGTCGCCGGCGCGCAGCACCGGCCGTGCCCGCCCGGCCGTGATCGCGAGCGCCGCCAGATCGGCCACCCGCGGCGCCTCGAACACCCAGCGGACCGGGACCACCGTCGCGAGTGCGGCACCGATGCGCGCCGCCGCCCGCGCCGCGGCCAGGGAACCGCCGCCGAGGCGGAAGAAGTCGTCGTCGGCGCCGACCGCCTCCACGCCGAGCACCTCTGCGTAGACCGCGGCCACCAGATCCTCCGCCGGCGTCGCGGGCCGGCGATGCGCAGCGGTCTCGAAGTGCGGCGCGGGCAGCGCCGCGTGATCCAGTTTTCCGTTGACCGTCAACGGAATTCGCTCGACGATCACGATCGCGACCGGCACCATGTGCTCGGGCAGCCGCGCCGCGACCCGGCGGCGCAACGACTCCGGATCCACGGCGCCGTCGGCGGCCACGTACCCCACCAGGCGGGCGTCCTCGAAGGTGTCGTCGTGGCGCACGATCACGACCGCCTCGCGCACCCGGTCGGCGGCCAGCAGCACGGCCTCGATCTCGCCCGGCTCGATCCGGAAACCGCGCAGGTTCACCTGATGATCGGCCCGGCCCAGATACTCCAGCGCACCCGCGGCCGTCCACCGCGCCACATCGCCGGAGCGATACGCCACCGCTCCGGCCGGGCCGTACGGATCCGCGACGAACCGGCCCGCGGTCAGCGCGGGACGGCCCAGATAGCCGCGCGCCACCTGGCCACCGGACACATAGATCTCGCCGGGCACCCCGACCGGCACCGGTCGCAACCGCGAATCCAGCAGCCGCACGGCCAGTCCCGCGAGCGCGCCGCCGATCAGCGCGGCCGGTCGCGCCGGATCCAGTACCTGATGGGTGACATGCACGGTGGTCTCCGTGATGCCGTACATGTTCACCAGTTCCGGTGTGCGGCCATATCTTTCGAACCAACTCGTCAGGCGCGCGGGATCCAGCGCCTCACCGCCGAAGATCACCCGGCGCAGCCGGTACGGCGCGGGCGGCAGCGCCAGATCGGCGGCGGCGAGCTGATGGAACGCCGACGGCGTCTGGTTGAGCACCGTGACCCGCTCGTCGACGAGCAGTTGCCGGAACTGCTGCGGCGACCGGGTGACGGCATGGTCGACCACCACCGCCGTGCCACCGGTCAGCAGCGCACCCCACAGTTCCCACACCGCGAAATCGAAGGCATACGAATGGAACAGCGTCCACACGTCGTCGGCGCCGAATCCGAAGTGCCGCCGGGTGTTGTCGAGCAGCCGGATCACGTTGCGGTGCGGGATCATCACGCCCTTGGGCCGCCCGGTGGACCCGGAGGTGTAGATGACGTAGGCGGGATGCGCCGGATGCAGCGCCCGTCGCCGGTCCCGGTCACCGATCGGCCCGGAATCCAGCCGATCCCAGGCCACCGTGTCGATATCGATCACCGGGCCGCCGAACCAGCCTCGGGCCGGTCCGCTCCGGGCACTGGTGAGCGCGCACACCGGAAGTGCGTCCGCGAGCAGCCATTCGATGCGATCGGCGGGATAGGCGGGATCGACGGGCAGATACGCGGCGCCGCTCTTGAGCACTGCCAGCAGCGCCGCCACCAACTCCGCCGAACGCGGCAAGGCCACCGCCACCAGCGCTTCCGGCTGCACTCCCGACCCGATCAGCCGCCGGGCCAGCCGGTTCGACCAGGCATCCAGTTCGGCGTAGGTGAGCGAGGTGTCGCCGTCCCGTACCGCCACCGCATCCGGATCCACCGCCACCGCGGCCGCGAAACGCGCCACCACCGTGTCGATTCCGGCCTCGTCGGCGCCGGTGATCGGCCACTCGTACAGTGCGCGGCGCTGTTCCTCGGCGCTCAGCAACTGGATGTCGCCGACCACCACGGTGCGATCGGCGGCCACCGCCGCCAGCACCTGCTCGAACCGGCGGGCCAGCACCGCCACCGTCGGCGCGTCGAAAAGATCGGTGGCATAGGTGATCTCGATATCCAGACCACCGGCGCGGCCGTCCGAGCCGAACTGCTCGACCACCGTGAACTGGAGGTCGAACTTCGCCGCGGGCGCCGCCAGCGGCACCGGGCGGATGTCGAGTCCCGCCGTCTCGAAGTCCGGGACGGTGAAGTTCTGGAAGGTCAGGGCCACCTGGAACAGCGGATGCCGATGCGCCACCCGGGCGGGCGCGAGCAGTTCGACCAGTGCGTCGAATGAGGCGTCCGCATGCGACAGCGCCGCGAGATCGTCGGCCCGGACCGCGTCCAGCACGGTGTCGAACCGGCTGCGGACATCGATCTCGGTGCGCAGCACCACGGTGTTGACCACCATGCCGACCAGATCGTCGAGCGCGGCGTCACCACGCCCGGCGACCGGGGTGCCCAGCGCGATGTCGCCGGTGCCGGACAGCCGGGCCAGCAGCACCGCCAGCGCCGCATGCACCGTGCTGAACAGCGTGGTCTCGTGCTTGCGCGCGAGTTCACCCAGTTCACTGTGCAGATCCGAATCGATGCCGAGCCGGTGGGTGCCGCTGCGATACGACGGCGCCGCCGGGCGCGGCCGATCCGCGGGCAGATCCAGCTGTTCCGGCGATCCGGTCAGCCGGGTGCGCCAATAGTCCAGCTGCCGACGCAGTTCGGAGCCGGGATCGTCGGCGGCGCCCAGAATGTCGCGCAGCCACAGCGTGTAGTCGGCGTACTGCGCGGCCAGCGGCTGCCACTGCGGCGCGTGCCCGGACCGGCGCGCGGTGTACGCCACGACCAGATCGCGGGCCAGCGGCCCGAGCGAGAAGCCGTCGGCGGCAATGTGATGCACGGTGATCGCCAGGACGTGATCGCCGGCGGCGAGCCGGAACAGGCGCGCGCGCAACGGGATCGCGGCGGCCAGGTCGAATCGGATCCGGGCGTGCGCCGCCAGCAGGGCGGGCAGGGCCATCGTGACCACCGGCTCCAGCGGCAATTCCACCGGGGCCGCGGGGAGTACGACCTGTTCGGGTCCCTCCGGGCCGTCGTGGTAGACGGTGCGCAGCGATTCGTGCCGGGTGACCACATCGGTCAGGGCGGCGGCCAGCGCGTCCCGATCCAGGTCACCGCGCAGCCGCAGGGCCAGTGGAATGTTGTCGGTCGCCGCGGCGGTATCCGTGGCGGCGCCGGCCCGGTAGCGGTCGAGGAACCACATGCGCTGTTGCCCCGGGGACAGCGGCAACCGGGCGGGCCGGGTGCGGGCGGTCAGCGGCGGGCGGGCCGCGGCCCCGGCATGCTCCTGCAAGCGGGCGGCCAGTGCCGCGACCGACGGTGCCTCGAACAACATCCGCACCGGGACATGGACATCGAGTGCGGCGCCGAGCCGGGCCGCCGCCCGGGTGGCGACCAGCGAATTGCCGCCCAGTGCGAAGAAGTCGTCGTCGCGGCCGATTCCCGGGCGGCCGTGCGGGATTCCACCCAGCACCTCGGCGAACACGGTCGCCACCAGGCGCTGCTCCGCACCCGTCGGCGCCCGGAACGCCCGCTCCTCGAGCGCCGGAGCGGGCAGGGCCGCGCGATCCAGCTTGCCGGAACTGGTGACCGGGAGCGTGTCCAGCGTCACGAACGCCTCGGGCAGCATGTAGGACGGCAGCCGCCGCGCCATCGCGGCGCGCACCGCGTCGAGGTCGACGGTCGCGCCGGGGACGGGGACCAGGTAGGCGACCAGCCGGTCGCCGGTGTGACGCTCGGCGCGCACCACGGCCACCGCCCGCGCCACCCCGGCGACCTCGGCGGCCGCCGCCTCGATCTCACCGAGTTCGATCCGCAGGCCACGCAGTTTGACCTGGAAATCGTTGCGGCCCAGATATTCCAGCTCACCGTCCGCATTCCAGCGGGCCAGATCGCCGGTGCGATACATGCGGGAGCCGGTGTGCCGGTGCGGATCGGCGACAAACCGGTCCGCGGTCAGATCGGCCCGGCCCGCGTAGCCGCGCGCCAATTGCGTACCCGCGAGGTACAACTCGCCGGTGACGCCGGGCGGCACCGGCCGCAGCCGGTCGTCGAGCACGTAGCCGCGACTGTTGAGGACCGGACGGCCGATCGGGACGAGATCGGGTTCGGTGTCGGTCACCTCGTGCCGGGTGATGTCGACGGCGGCTTCGGTGGGCCCGTACAGATTGTGGACGGCCGCACCGGTCGTCGCCCGCATCCGCTGCGCGGGAGCCGCGGTGAGCGCCTCCCCCGACGTGAAGACCAGGCGCAGCGAACCGCACGCCCCGATGTCACCCGCCGTCAGGAATGCCGCGAGCATCGACGGCACGAAATGCAGCACCGTGACCCCGGCGGACTCGATCAACGCGGTCAGCGCGACCGGATCCCGATGCGCGTCCGGCGCCGCGACCACCAGCCGTGCGCCGGTCTGCAACGGCCAGAACAACTCCCACACCGACACATCGAAGGTGGCGGGCGTCTTCTGGAGAACGACATCCGAGGCCGTGAGCGGGTATTCGCGCTGCATCCACAGCAGCCGGTTGACGATCGCGGCATGCGGCACCGCGACGCCCTTCGGCCGTCCGGTCGACCCGGAGGTGAAGATCACGTAGGCGGTGTTCGACGGCCGCAACGGGGCCGGCCGCTCGGTATCCGTGACCGGCGCAGCGGAATACGCCGACAGGTCGAGCCGGTCCAGCCGGACCACGCCGGCCTCCGGCAGCCCCGGCTGCGCCTCGGCGGCGAGGACGCAGACCGGCTGCGCGGTGTCGAGGATGTGCCGCAGGCGTTCCGGCGGCTGCTCCGGATCCAACGGCACGTAGGCACCACCAGCGGCCACCACCGCGTGCACGGCGACCACCAGGTCCAGCGAGCGAGGCAGGCTCAGCGCGACCGGAACGTCGGGGCCGACGCCCCGTTCGATCAGCCAGCGGGCCAGCCGCCGCACCCGGGCGGCGAATTCGCCGTGGGTGAGGGTGATTCCCTCGAAGGTCACCGCCGGCAGCCCGGGATCGCGGACCGCCAGCGCCTCCCGCAACGCGGGCAGGGTCGCGGTCGCGGGGTCGAGCCCCGGTGGCAGCAGCGCGCCGATCGAGCATTCGGTGGCGTTCCAATCCCGCAACACCAGTGCGGATTCCGCGTCCGACAGCAGGTTCAGCCGGTCCAGCCGCCGATCGGGCGCGACGGCAACGGTTTCCAGCAGCAGCCGCAGCCGGCGGGCGAATCCGGCCACGGTCGGCGGGTCGAACAGATCGGTCGCGTACTCGAAGACCGCGGCGAGCCCGTCCTCCTGGTCGGCGAGGGTCAGTTGCAGGTCGAATTTCGCGGTGCCGGTGTCGATGTCGACCCAGGTGCCGGTGAGCGCCGGCAGCCGGAACGGGGTCCGGTCGATGGCCGGCAGATCGAGCATCACCTGGAACAGCGGGTGCCGGGCCGCCGAACGCGGCGGGTCGAGCACCTCGACCAGCCGCTCGAAGGGAAGTTCGGCCCGCTCGAACGCGCGCAGGTCGCGATCCCGCACGGCGGCCAGCAGGTCGGCGAAGGTCCACTCCGGCGCGATCTCGGTGCGCAGCACGACGGTGTTCACGAACATCCCGACCACGTCGTCGAGCAGCGGATCACCGCGCCCCGCGACCGGGGTGCCGACGGCGATGTCGCGTTGCCCGGACAGCGTCGCCAGCAATACGGTGAAGGCCGCGTGCACCACCATGAACAGGGTCGCCCGGGAATCGCGCGCCAGCCGATGCAGATCGGCGACCAGCGCCGGATCCAGCGTGAACCGCAGGCGGTCACCGTGTCCCGAGGCCGTCGCCGGGCGCGGGCGGTCGGCCGGCAACGGCAGCAGATCCGGCAATCCGTCGAGTTCGGTCGTCCAGAACCGGATCCCGCGACTGATCCGCGCATCCGGATCGTCCTCGGCGCCGAGCAGTTCCCGCTGCCACAGTGTGTAGTCGGCGTACTGCACCGGTAGCGGATCCGGCTGCGCCGGGTCGCCTTCGACGCGACGGCGGTAGGACCGCAACAGATCCCGCGCCAACGGGGTGATCGACCAGCCGTCCGCCGCCAGATGGTGCACGGCGACGACCAGCACGAACCGGCCGGAACCGGATTCGGCCGCGTCGGATTCCGCCGCGATCCGCAGCAGGGTGAACCGGATCAGCGCCGCCGCCGCGACATCGAAACCACGGCGCGCGAATTCCTGAACAGCGCACTCGATTTCGTATTCGGCAATGGTGCCGGACCGGAATTCGACGGCGGCCGCGGGCAATACCCGCTGATATCCCACACCGTCGCGGGCCGGGTAGACCGTCCGCAGCGATTCGTGCCGGGTCACCAGATCCCCGGCTGCGGCCCGCAAGGCGCCCTCGTCGAGACGGCCCTCCAGCCGGATCGCCGCGACCAGCGAATTCACCGCCGAACCGGCGTCGAACTGTTCCAGGAACCACATCCGCTGCTGCGCATAGGACAGCGGCACGAACTCCGGCCGGGGCCGGACCGCGAGCAGCGGCCGCACCGCGACCGGCTCCTGCGACAGCGCGGCGGCCAGCCCCGCCACGGTCGGATGCTCGAACAGCGCCCGCAACGGCACCTCCGCACCCGACCATGCCGACAGCCGGGCCGAAATCCGGGTCGCCACCAGCGAATTGCCGCCGAGGGCGAAGAAATCATCGGCGGCGCCGACCCGTTCCACTCCGAGCACCTGCTCGAAGACGGTCGCGACCGCGTGTTCGGCGGCCGTCACCGGAGCGCGGTACCCCACCGCCGCCACCACCGGTTCCGGCAGCGCCGCGCGATCGAGTTTGCCGGAGGCGTTCAGCGGCAACGCCTCCAGGCGCACGTACACCGTCGGCACCATGTACGAAGGCAGTTGCGCCCGTAGTCGTGGCGGCAGCACCTCCGCCGGATCCGCGAGGTCGGTGACGACACAGGCGGCCAGCAGGTCACCGGTGTCGTGCCGGACCAGCCGCACCGCGGCGGCCCGCACCTGCGGCACCGCCGCCAGCGCCGCCTCTATCTCCCCGAGCTCGATCCGCTGCCCTCGCAACTTGATCTGGAAATCGGTGCGGCCCAGATATTCCAGGACGCCGTCGCGGCGCCGCCGCACCAGATCGCCGGTCCGGTACAGCCGCCCGCCGCCGAACGGATCGGCCACGAACCGCTCGGCGGTCAGCCCCGCTCGCCCGTGATACCCCCGGGCCAGCTGGATTCCGGCCAGATACAGTTCACCGGCCACCAGATCCGGCACCGGCCGCAGCCGCGCATCGAGCACATACGCGGCGCCACCGCGCACCGGCCGTCCGATCGGCACCGGCCCGGCGGCCACCGTCACCGGCGCATGCGTCGCGTGCACCGTGAATTCGGTGGGCCCGTACAGATTGTGCAGCTCCGCATCCGACACCCGGGCGAATCCGGCCGCCACCTCACCGGCCAGCGCCTCGCCCGCGACGAATACCGCACGCAGCGAGGCAATCTCCACTGCCGCCACCCCGGCGGCGAACACGGCCAGCTGCGAGGGTACGAACGAGATCAGCGTGATCCGCTGCACGGCAACCAGTTCGGCCAACTCCCGGACATTCCGGTGCGCCTCGTGCGGCGCCACCACCAGTCGTCCCCCGGCGCACAACGGCGCGAACAACTCCCACACCGACACATCGAAGGTCGCCGGGGTCCGGAACAGCACCGCATCGTCCGCCGCGATGCCGTATTCGCCGATCATCCAGGCGATCTGGTTCGCCACCGCCGCATGCGACACCGTCACGCCCTTCGGGCGACCGGTCGACCCCGAGGTGAACAGGACATAGGCCGGATGCTCCGGCCGCAATACGGCACGCCGTTCACCGTCGGCCACCGGCGTCGCCGCCCGCCGCCGCACCGCCGGCCCGTCCACCGCGAGCACCGGCACCCCCCACCCGGCCACCTCGTCGTCCGCCCCGGACACCACGCCGTCCACCCCGACCAGCACACACACCGGCCGGGCAGTGCTCACCACATACCGATTCCGCTCGGCCGGATGCTCCGGATCCAGCGGCACATACGCACCACCGGCCACCAGCACCGCGTAGACCCCGACCACCAGATCCAGCGACCGCCGAATATGCAGGGCCACCACCGTCTCCGGCCCCACCCCGGCCGAAACGAGCTCCCGCGCCAGCCGATTCACCCGCGCCGCGAACTCGGCATACGACAGCTCCACGCCCTCGTACACCACCGCCACCGCATCCGGCGTCCGCGCCACCTGCGCGGCGAAAGCCGTCACCACACCGTGCGTTCCGGCCGCGTCCGGCCGCCGCGGCCCACCCGCCGATGCGGGTCCACCGTCATCGCCCGGCGCGGCGGCCTCGAACAGCCCGCCGTCCGTCTCCCCCGAATCTCCGGTCGACGCCCTGTCCGCCGCATCCTGCCGGGCCCCTCGTCCCCGGCGCCGATCGGCCGAGGACAGCGGCGGCCGCATCGCATCCGTATCGTTCATCTCATCGACCACACGAGCGTTGGCGGCCGCGACCACCGCCGGGGTGATCGAATCGGGGACGGCAGACGGGGCCGGCCGGCCCGCCGCCGTACGCTCGGCAGCCGGGACCGCGTCGTCGGTCGTGCCGGCCGCCGCGGCCGTGGCCAGTACTCGCTCCCACTGCTCGGCGTCCAGCAGTGGCAGGTCGGCGATCGGGGTGGTGTCGTCGGTGACGGCGGCGCGCAGCAGCCGGGCGAACCAGGCGGCGTAGCCGGCGATGGTGGCCGGGTCGAAAAGGTCGGTGGCGTAGGTGAATTCGGTGTGAATCCCCGCCGGTGCCGGACCTTCCCCGGGAGCGGCACCGGCGAAGTGCTCGGCGACCGTGAGTTGCAGGTCGAACTTGGTCGTCCCGGTATCCAGGGTACTCGTCCGCACCGTCACATCCGGGAGGTCCAGCGGTCCGGGCTCCGGGCCCGCCGCCGACAGCAACACCTGGAACAGCGGGTGCCGGGCCTGGGAGCGGGGCGGGTTCAGGGCCTCGACCAGGTGCTCGAACGGAAGGTCCGGGTGGGCGAAGGCCGCGAGGTCCGTGGTCCGCGCCCGGTCCAGCAGCGCGGCGAACGGCTCCGCGCCGTCGACCCGGGTGCGCAGCACCAGCGTGTTGACGAACATACCGATGAGGTCGTCCAGGGCGCGGTCACCGCGGCCGCCGACGGGGGTGCCGATCACGATGTCGTCGCCGCCGGAGATCCGGGCCAGCAGCGCGGCCAGGGCGGCGTGCAGCACCATGAACACCGACACCGACCGGGTCCGGGCGTAGGCGGCCACCGCGGCGTGCAGATCGGCGGGGATCTCGTGGTGCAGGACCGCGCCCCGGCCGCTCGCCACCGCGCGGCGGGGGCGGTCGGCGGGCAGGTCGAGTTGGTCCGGGGCCCCGGTCAACGTCGCGGACCAGTACCGCAGCTGCCGGGCCGCCAGTGAATCGGCGTCGTCGGCACTGCCGAGCCGATCCCGGTGCCACACCGCGTAATCCGCGTACTGCACCGGCAACGGCGGCCATTCGGGGGCCGCGCCGGCCAGGCGGGCCCGGTAGGCGTGGCTCACGTCGCGGGCGAGCACCGGCAGCGACAGTCCGTCGGCGGCGATGTGGTGCAGCACGACTGCCAGCACCACTTCCGCACCGGTCTCGAACACCCGGGCCCGCAACGGCGGCCGCGATTCCAGGTCGAACCCGGCGGTGGCGAATCGGCCCAGTTCGGCCGGAAGATCGTCGGCGGCGATGCGCACCACTTCGACCGGTTCACCGGGCCGCGGCTGCTGGAAGGCGACACCGTCGGCGTCGCAGGGGAATACGGTGCGCAGCACCTCGTGCCGCTGCGCCACATCGGCGACGGCCCGGCACAGCGCGGGTACCGAGGCCGCGCCGGTCAGCCGCACCACGAAGGGCAGGTGATAGGCGGCCCCGCCCTCGAGCCGGTTGAGGAACCAGATCCGTTGCTGTGCGGGCGACAACGGCACCCGCGCCGGTCGCTCCCCGGCGACGAGCACCGGCGCGGTGGATTCGGCGTTGTCCCCGTCGTCCTCGATCAGCACCGCCAACTCGGCCACGGTCCCGGCGTCGAACAGATCGCGAACGGTCAACCGGCAGCCGAGTTCCGCATTCAGCCGCGCCGACACCTGCGTCGCCACCAGCGAATTGCCGCCCAGCGCCAGGAAATCGTCATCGAGGCCGACCGATTCGCGGCCGAGTACCTCGCCGAACACGCCCGCCACGGTCCGCTGAATCGTCGTCTCCGGGGCGCGATGCTCGACGGCCACCCGGACCGGCGCGGGCAGCGCCGATCGATCCAGCTTCCCGGAACCGTTGACCGGCAACGCGTCCAGCACCTCGAAGGCGGTGGGCACCATGTAGCCGGGCAGTTCCCGGGCCGCCGCCGCCCGCAGCCGCGTGACATCGACGGCCCCGGGCGCGGTTTCGACGACATAGGCCACCAGTTGTTCGACGGCGGCATCGGTGCGGACCACGACCACGGCCCGCGCCACACCCGGCACCGCGCCGAGCACGGTCTCGATCTCGCCCAGTTCGATCCGCAGCCCGCGCAGTTTCACCTGGAAGTCGGTGCGGCCCAGATACTCCAGCTCACCGTGAGCGGTCCAGCGCACCAGATCGCCGGTGCGATACAGCCGCGTCCCGCGCGGACCGAACGGATCGGCCACGAATCGCTCGGCGGTCAGATCGGGCCGGGCGATATACCCCCGGGCGAGCTGTACCCCCGACAGATACAGCTCGCCCGCGGCGCCCACGGGCACCGGCCGCAGCCGTGAATCCAGCACGTACAGCCGCGTATTGTACACCGGCGCCCCGATCGGGACCCCGGTGCGGTCCGCCGTCGTCACCTCGTGCGCGGTGACATCGACGGCCGTCTCGGTGGGACCGTACAGATTGTGCAGTGTCAGCCGCCCGGCCGCGAGCAGACGCTGCGCCAGCGGCGCGGTCAGCGCCTCACCGGAGGTGAACACCAGCCGTACCGAAGGGGGCACCGCCGCGCTCACGGCCACCCCGGCCAGGAACGCCGCCAGCATGGACGGCACGAAATGCACGACGGTGACCCCGAATCGGGCCAGGCTCGCGCGCAGGGCCGCCGGATCCCGGTGCTCGTCCGGCTGTGCCAGCACCAGCGTAGCGCCGATCTGCAAGGGCCAGAACAGTTCCCACACCGACACATCGAAGGTGGCGGGTGTCTTCTGCAACACCACATCCCGTTCGTGCAGTCGATAGGCGGCCTGCATCCACAGCAGCCGGTTCGCGATCGCGGCGTGCGAGACCACCACGCCCTTGGGCCGTCCCGTCGATCCGGAGGTGAAGATCACATAGGCCGGATGCGCGGGTCGCAATGCGGTGGCGCGCTCGCGATCCCAGACCGGACCGCCGGGCAGCCCCGACAGGTCCAGTTCGTCGAGCAGCACCGCGCCGGCCCGGTCCGCGGGTGCGTCGGAGGTGGTGGTCAGCAGGCAGGACGGTCGCGCCGTGGCCAGGACGTACCGGGTGCGGTCCGCCGGGTGGTCCGGGTCCAGCGGCACATAGGCCGCCCCCGCCGCGAGCACCGCGTACATCGCGATCACCAGCCACGGTGACCGGCGCAGGTGCAGCGCGACCCGGTCCTCCGGGCCGATGCCGCGCGAGATCAGGTGCCGCGCCAGTCGATTCACCGACTCGGCCAGTTGCCCGTAGGTCAGATCCGCGGCGCCGTCGAAGCGCAGCGCCACCGCTTCCGGCGTCCGCGCCGCCCGGTCGGCGAACAACGAGGCCAGCGTCGGCACCGGCCCGCCCGCCGGACGCAGTTCCACCGTGGTGGAATTCCAGGTGCGGACGCTGATCTCGCGTTCCAGATCGGTGGTCACCGGCACCGAGGCCAGGGTGCGCGCCGGATCCAGTTCGACCAGCCGTTGCAGGAATCCGAGGAACCGGCCGTGGTGCCGGGCGATCTCGTCGGCGCCGTACAGATTCGGGTTGGCCTCGAAATCGACGTGCACGCAATTGCTGTCGCCGTAGTACACGTTGAGGCTGAGGTCCTCGACCGGACCGGTGGACAGCACGTGATAGCGCGCGACGGCGTTGCCGAGCGGCAGATCACTCTGGAACAGCATGATATTGGCGATCGGCCCGAACAGCGCCCGGCGCGCGGTGTGGGTGTCGCGCCCGGCGTCGCGGCGGATGTCCTCGTAGCGGTACCGCTGCCTACGCAGCGCCCCGGACACCTCGGCCCGGGTCGCCTGCAACAGTTGCGCCCAGGTCACGTCGCCGACGGCGAGCCGCAGCGGCACGATATTGGACAGCATGCCCGCGGAACGCCGGGACACCGCGCTGGTGCGGGCGGTCACCGGCAGGCTCAGCACCACCTCGTCGCGATCGGTCAGCCGGGCCAGATATCCGGCGAAGGCCGCCAGCAGCACCACCGCCGGGGTCGAATCGTTCGCGGCGGCAAGGTCGTTGAGATGCTGCACCACGGTGTCCGGCAGGGCCCGGCCGTAGACCAGATTGCCCGCGGCCCGCGGCGCGTTGCGCCCGTCGAGGGTGGTGGCGCCATCGAGCCCGCGCATCCGCTCCGCCCAGTAGTCCCGGTCGTGCCCGGCGCGTTCGCTGTCCCGGTAGGCGTATTCGGCCGCGACCAGATCGCGCAGGCCGCTGGGGCCGACCGGTTCGGGCTCGACGCCCTGCAACCGGGCGATGTAGCGCTGCGCCACCCGCAGGGTGTTGGTGACCGCCCCGTATCCGTCCAGGACCAGGTGGTGCGCCCGCAGATACCAGAACCAGCGCCGCTCACCGAGACGCAGCACGGCGCCCGCGAACAGCCGATCGGAGAGCAGGTTCACCGGCGCGGTGTAGTCGGCTCGCATCCATTCGTGCGCCGCCGCCGCCGGATCGCGGTGCGATCGCAGGTCGATCAGCGGGATGTCCACCGGCAGCGCCGGATCCAGCACCTGGTAGGGCCGGCCGCCGATCTCGACCAGGCGCACCACGGTGGACTCGTACTCGCGCGCCGCGTCGATCGAAATCTCATGCAGCACAGCAGGATCGAAATCGCCGTCGACATCCACGTACTGCGCGATGTTGATCGGCACGTCCGGGTCGAGCAGCTGGGCGTACCACACCCCGAGCTGCGCCGGCGCCAGCGGGAACGGTTCGGGCTCCGGCATGCCGCCGCCCGGCCCCCCGGCCGTGATCCCACCCAACTCCGAATCCTGCACCGGTGCCTCCTCGATGGCGAAATCAACTGTCGCCGAATCGATTTCAGGCAGCACGAATAAGGCCCCGGTACCTGTATGGGGCACCGGCAGCAGCGGACGCACTACCTCGAACGTTCGGCTCCACTCGCGGGCATCCGGGTCCCGAGATCCACGGGACGCGCAGACGCGCGGCGAAACTGATTGTGGGTATACGAATCTCGGCGACCGTGGTCACCGATGTGGTGCGGACCGGTGCAGCCGGCGCGGTGGCTCAACCAGCTCCTGCGGAAAGCGGTGTCAGCCCTGTGATGTCCTCCAACGTGGCGGCCGGCGGAGTCCGGACCCGGCCGATGGTTCCCTGCGTTACATGGATGCGAACCATGCATCGCCTCCACGCACAGCGAAGACTAGGCGCTGCCAGAATAAAACGGGAGGTTTTCATTCAAATAGGACTCGGACAATCGTCCAGAAGGATTGTGGATCCACCCCGACGTGCACGCGACCAACCGCGCGGCCACCATCGGGCCGTCACACGTTCCGGTCGCGAAGCCTACGAGCCGAAACGTTGCATCTGCGTTGCATCCGCGCCCAGCCGCCGGTCCAGCACCCGGATCTTGGCCTCGATCTGCGCATACAGTGGCGAACCGCGATCCACCGCCGCCCGGTAGGCCACCCACGCCGGGGTGTCGTCGCGGCCTTCGGCGCCCGCGGTCCAGCGGCTCAGCACCGCCGCGTCCCCGGAGCGCAACACCGCCGTGCGCAGCCGGACCCGCAGTTCGTCGCGGATGTCCACCACCCCCGGCGCGGTCGAGCGCGGCAGCACCGGCCCGGTGTACAAGCGGACCGCCGCATCCACATCGCCCGAGTCCAGCGCCGCGCGCAGCGCCTCCACATCGGTGACCAGCGGCACCCGCAGCCGATACGGCCGCGAGCCGAACACGTGCGCCCCGACCACCGACCGCAGCCGCGACATCGCCGCGCGGATGGTGGCGTTGTCCAGGTCGGTGTCGTCGAGCAACAGGGCCAGGTGATCGGCGGACAACCCCTCGGTGTGCTCCGCGAGCAGCAGCATGATCTCCGCCTGCCGCTGCGACACCGGCAACCGATCGCCGTCGGAGATCAGCTGCGGTTGCCCGAGGCCCAGCACATCCAGGCCGAGCCGGGTCGGCGCCCGGTCCGCGAGCGCGGCCGCGCCGGAATCCTGCGACGCGCGACCGGCGCCACGCGGCTGCGTCCGGGCCGCGGCCAGGGCCAGATCCAGTTCCGCGGCGGTCGCCGCCGCCTTCACCAGGGCCAGGATCTCCGGCCGGGCCACGCGGACCCCGCCCGCGATCATCAGTACCCCGACCAGCCGGCCGTCCGGATCGTGCACCGGAGCGGCGGCGCCGGTGATCTGGTGCATTCGTTGCAGGAAGTGCTCCGGGCCGTGCACCCACACCGGCCGGCCGGTGCGCACCACCAGGCCGACCGCATTGGTCCCGACCCGGCGTTCGCTGAGATCATCGCCCTCGCGCAACCCGGTCCCGGCCACCGCGGCCACCCGATCCGGGGTGCCGTGCACCGACAACACCCGGCCGAACTGGTCGGCGACCACGACGATCAGCCCGATCCGGGCGATGTCCTGCAACAACAGCTTGTCCACCAGCGGCATCACCGCGGTGATCGGATGGCCGTCGCGGTAGCGCTGGAGATCACCGCCGCGCAGTCCGCGGCCGTCCAGATCGTCCAGCGGATCGACGCCGCCGCGCACGCTGCGCAGCCAGGATTCCAGGATTGCCGGGCGCAGCAGACCGGCGAGCTGATTCAGCCGGTCCCCGCCGAGGGCGAGATAGCCATGAGCTTGTGCGGCATAGGTTTCCAACGCACCGAGTTGGGATCCCGGCTCGGCTCCGTAGTGACCGGCTCGGTACTGCTCGGCTTCGCCGCCGGTTGGATTGCTGACCATTTGCCTTTTCTTCCCCCCTGCACTGTACCGGCGAAACGAAACCGGACACGGCCAAGTGACCAGTTTGTCCGCCAGGTCACAGCCGCTACCGCGGCGGCGCGGCCGAGCGTAGTGCCGGCACCCGGCGCGACCGGAGCGCGCCCCACCACAGCCCGGACCCGTAGGCCAGATCGTCGAGCCGTTTACAGGCCAGGTAGCGCACCGGATCCAGACCGCCGACATCGCGGTGGGTGAACCAGTCGGCCAGACCGTCGGCCACGGCCAGGGTGACCGCGGCGCGGCGGATCCGCCGGGAGGTCAGCATCGCGAGCAGGGTGATCGGCCAGTAGTGCCGGCACAGCGCCGAGACCATCCGCCACAGCCCGGCCGCGCAGCCGCGGGCCGTCTGGATGGCGGCCACCCGGGTCGGATTGTCCAGTTCGGCGAACACCCGGCGCAGCCGGACCAGCGCCGCGACCACGGTGATCAACCCGCCGATCAGACCCCAGCGGGACAGGCTGGCCAGCAGCGCCGAGGCCACCACCAGCCACAGCGGCACCGCCAGCGGCGCCACCGGGCCACCGTGGCGGCGGGCCAGCGGCGCCACCGCCGCACCCTGGGATACCCTGCGCCGCAACCATTCCCGTAACGAGACCGGATGGTCCCCGGCGACCTGCGCGGCCGGTTCGTAGCGCAGCCGCCAGCCCGCGCGTTCCAGCCGCCAGCACAGGTCGGCATCGGCGGCCGAGCGCATCTCCTCGTCGAAACCGCCCTCGGCCAGCAGTGCGCGCCGCCGGACCAGCAGCGCCGCGCCGGGGACGGAGGGCACGGCGCCGTACGGGGTCACCGCGGCCTCGCGGCGGCCGCGATCCAGGGAGAACCGGGTGCGGTCGTAGCGGCCGAGCACGCTCGCATCCGGCTCGCGCGGCACGATGCGCGGCGCCACCAGCGCCACCTCGGGATCGCTGAAATGCCCGAGCATCACCTCGAGCCAGCCCGCGCGGGGCACCATATCGGAATCCAGGAAGGCGACGAATTCGGTGGTGGCCGCACGTAATCCGGCATTCCGAGCAGCCGCGGCGCCCCTGCGGCGATCGTGCCGCAACACCGTCACCCGGCAGCGATGGCGACTGTCCGGCAGCGGTACCGGACGATCCGAGCCGTCGTCGACCACCACCACACTGTGCCCGCGCAGCGTGCCCAGCAGCCGCCGCAGGCCGGCGCCGTCGTTGTGCAGCGGCACCACCACGGTGACATCCTCCAGCGCGGGCAGCAGCCGCGGCCTGGGATTGCCCACGCCGGAATCGAGCAACCTGCGGGCGACCACCGCCGATTCGGTATCGGTGACCTCGAGGTAGCCGTCGCCGATGAGTGCCGCCGCCTCCGGCGCCAGGCGCAGCAACCGCGTCGGCGAACCGCCGACGAGAAACCGTCCACCGGAGTAGGTGCGCACCCGGGGATCGATGCGAACCCCGAACCCGTCGGGCAGTCGATCATGGCGCATTCCGGAGATGCTAAGCGCTGATTGCCGTTCGGAGCGCGCACCGTGGAATGCCGCCGCGAATTCGCACCCTCACCTCGGCAACGCCCGCGACATGCCGGGCAGACCCGCGTGGACCGCGGGCGTACCACACCGGGCCCGGGTGAAATCCGCACACTCTAGACTTCGGAGGGAAACAGCCGGGTGAACAGTGGTCGACGGTGTCGCGGCCGGGCCGATCGGGCCGGGCGCCACTCAGAGGTGGTATGGGAGCGGGACGTATGCAGACCAGCGGGGGCGGTAACACGCTGTCGGAAGCCGAGATCGTCGAGGCCGCACTGCGAGTGGTGCGCACGGACGGTCTCGAGAAGCTGTCCATGCGCCGGTTGTCCCGCGAACTCGGGGTTTCGCCGATGGCTCCCTATTACTACGTCGCGGACAAACGCGAACTGCTCGATCTGGTGGTCACCGCCGCACTGTCGGGGGTGCGCCGCCCCGGGCCGGAAGGTCCGTGGCAGCAACGGCTGCGCGAACTCATCGATCAGATCGATGAGAAATTGCGCAAACATCCCGGCCTGGGTGACGTCCTGCTCGACCAGATGCTGGGCAAGCAACTGGATCTGATCGCCGCGGTGATGGAGATCCTGTTCGACGCCGGCTTCGACGATCGCAATGTGCTGTCCGCCTACGCCACCGTGCACACCTATCTGTTCGGGCGGGCCCGGGTGAACCCGCGCGACCGGTCCACCCCGGCCGGGGTCACGCTGCCGGATCCGGTCGAGCGGGCCATGCGGCACATCGGCGACCTGCGCGGCCGATACAGCTACGAGTTCGGGATGGACGTGCTCGTGGCCGGTCTGGAGGTCCAGCTTGTCCGGCAGCGCGAGGGTCACGTACCATCAAAATAGAACAGGTTCTAGTTTTGCCTGTCACCGCGCACCGGCCCGCCCCGAGAGGACACCATGACGACCGTCGACGTACCGCACAGCTCGCGCTCGGCCGTGCTGCGGATCTCCGCGGTGATCCCCGAGACCGCCGACGCCTGTTCGCTGGTCTTCGACGTACCCGAGGAGCTGCGTGAGCGATTCGCTTATCAGTCCGGGCAGTTCCTCACCCTGCGCATCCCCAGCGAACTGACCGGATCGGTGGCCCGCTGCTATTCGCTGGCCAGTTCGCCGCACACCGACGATCAGCCGAAGGTCACCGTCAAGCGGACCGCCGACGGGTACGCCTCGAACTGGGTGTGCGACAACCTGCACGCGGGCGACACCCTGGAGGTACTGCCGCCGTCGGGCACCTTCACCGTCAAGGACGTCGACGAGGATCTGCTGCTGTTCGCCGCCGGCAGCGGGATCACCCCGGTGATCTCCATCCTGAAATCGGCCCTGGCCCGCGGCGCCGGCCGCGCGGTACTGATCTACGCCAACCGCGACGCCGAATCGGTCATCTTCGCCGACGAGCTGCGCGAACTGGCCGCGAAACATCCGCAGCGCCTGGTGATCGTGCACTGGCTGGAGAGTTTGCAGGGCCTGCCCGGCGCCGAGACGCTGGCCCGGCTGGCGGCCCCCTACACCGAGTACCGCGCCTACATGTGCGGGCCGAAACCGTTCATGGACGGCGTGCACGACGCGCTCGCCCAACTGGGTGTGCCGCGCACCCGCACCCATGCCGAGGTCTTCAATTCGCTGTCCGGCGACCCGTTCTCGGCCGACACCCCCGTCGACGTGAGCGACGAGGAGGCCGCCGACGCGGCGACCGTCGAGGTGGAGCTGGACGGACAGGTGCACAGTCTGCGCTGGCCCCGCCGCCAGACCCTGGTGGACCTGATGCTGTCCAAGGGCATCGACGTGCCGTACTCCTGTCAGGAGGGCGAATGCGGCTCGTGCGCCTGCACCGTCCTGGAGGGCAAGGTGGAGATGGACAACTGCGAGATCCTCGACCCCGAGGACATCGATGCCGGATACATCCTCGGCTGCCAGGCCCATCCGGTCACGGACCACCTGAAAATCCGGTTCTGACAACAGTTATCGCGCGGCCGATGCGGCACGCGGTACGGAGGCTGCCAGCCGACGCCGCCGCGTGCCCGGCGGCCGCCTGCCGATGCGGGCGACCTGATACAGGCACGGGTGATCACGCGCGCCGACCGGGAATCCCCGCGTATCGGCCGATGCGGCTACACGTTTCGGGACGATGCACCGCACCGCCGACCGGTGGGTCCGGCTAGTGTGTGCGCGCCCCGGTGACGGGGCCGCCGACCGCGCCCAGGATCCGGCCCGGCTCGAATGCCGCTGCGCTGGCAGGCAATACACCCGCGCGGCCGCTGTTGAACACCGTCACCGCGCCCGTGCCGCCGGGCGGGCGGGCGAGTGCGTCGATGCGCCGGAGGGTCTGTGCCGCAACGGCTTCCGCGCTGTCGAACAAGCGCACCCCGGCGGGCAGGGCGGCGATGATCGCGTCCAGGACCAGCGGATAGTGGGTGCAGCCGAGCACGATGCCCTCGGTGCCGGGCGGGGTCCGGTCGACGGCCGCCACGATCGCCTCCTCGATCGCGGGCAGATCACCGCGATCGATCGCGTCGGCCAGGCCGTGACAGGCCACCCCGACGACATCGGCATCGCCGCCGAAGCGGGCGATCAGGCCGGCCTGATAGCGGCTGGCCGTGGTCGCGGCGGTGGCCCAGACCGCGACCGTGCGGCACGCGGCGGCCGCCGGTTTGATCGCCGGGACCGTGCCGATCACCGGCACCTGCGGGCCGACCTCGGCACGGACATGTTCCAGCGCGGTCACACTCGCGGTGTTGCACGGCAGCACGATCACTTCCGCGCCCAGCCGCAGCGCGCGCCGGGTGGCCTCCAGGACCCGGTCGGTGACCCACTGTTCCGGCTTCGGCCCCCAGGGCGCGCCGTCGGGATCCAGTTGCAGCACCAGGTCGAGTTCCGGCCGCAGCCGGCGCAGCCACGCTCCCGTGGAGAGCAATCCCAGCCCCGAATCGATGAGCGAGACGATCACACCGGGAGCCTATCGTCCCGGTGTGACAGTTCAGCGCACGGGGACGGCTGCCTTGGCGTTCTCGACCAGCTGGGCGCGCGTCTTCATCACCTGGGCGGGACGACCGGCGCCGACGACGGCGGTGAGCACCCCGTCGACGAAGTAGTGCGCCAGGAATTTGCGGCCGTCGTCCTCGATGATCCGGACCTCGTCGGCGCCACGGGTGCTGCCCAGCACCTGGATCTTGACGTCGTACTGATCGCTCCACACGTAGGGCACCCGCGGGCCGGGCGGCACCTCACCACCGAGCAGCGCGGCGACCAGCAATCGGGCCTGCTCACCGGCATTGGTCCAGTGCTCGATCCGGCGATGCGGACCGCCGTCGTGCTGCCAGGCGGCGACATCGCCGAGCGCCCAGACACCGTCGATCGTGGTGCGGCCCACCGCATCGGCCAGCACGCCGCCACCCGCACGCGGATCCGCCAGTGGCACATCGGAATCCACGAGCCAGTCGGTCACCGGCACGGAACCGACGCCGACCACCACCAGATCCGCCTCCACGGTGGTGCCGTCGGAGAGTTGGGCGCCACGCACCCCGGCATCGCCGGTGAGCAGTTCGGTCACGCCCACCCCCGCGCGCACGTCGACACCCTCGGCCCGGTGGATGCGCGCCACCAGCGCGCCGACCTGCTCGCCGAGCGCCGCGGCCAGCGGTTCGGGCTGCGGTTCCACCAGCACCACGTCCAGACCGGCGGACCGGAAGCTGGCGGTGAG
This sequence comes from Nocardia sp. alder85J, assembly GCF_020176955.2. Taxonomy (GTDB): domain Bacteria; phylum Actinomycetota; class Actinomycetes; order Mycobacteriales; family Mycobacteriaceae; genus Nocardia. The sequence goes on along the minus strand of NZ_JAIUCZ020000012.1, from coordinate 225,305 downwards.
CTCGCAACCGATGAAGCCGGCGCCCACCACCAGCGCGCGGGTCGCCGCCGGGATCGCGGTACGCAGGCCGACCGCGTCGTCGTGGCGGCGCAGCACGTGCACACCCGGAATCGGGCCGTCGGCCAGGCCCAGGATCAGCCGCGGCCGCAGGCCGGTGGCGATGATCAGCTCGTCGTAGCCGAGCACCTCGCCGTCGCTCAGGGTCAGTTGCCGCGTGGCGGTGTCCAGCGCCGTCGCGGCGACGCCGAGGCGGAGCGCGATGTTCTGCTCGGTGAAGAATTCGGCCGGCTTGAAGGTGGTGTCGTCGACCTCACCGCGGACGAATTGCTTGGACAGCGGTGGCCGGTCGTACGGCAGCCGGTCCTCGTCGCCGACCAGCACCACTTCGCCGGTGAAACCGGCCCGTCGTAGTTCCTCGGCGACGCGCAGGCCCGCCAGGCCCGCGCCGACGATGACGATCGTACGCTGCATGAAACCTCACCTTAATCCAAAGAGAGTGCCGTTCTCTCCGTGATGCCCACCATATCCGACATCGGTGCATAATCTTTCCTCCCAGAACTATTGATCGGGCGGTCAATCAGAGTTATACCGAGAGAGGCACCATCCGCCATCCTCGAGGAGGTACTGATGTTCACCGAGAGTCGCGCGCAGGACTTCGTAGCCGTCGTGCTCGGCGTCTTCACCGCGCTGTCACCCATCTGGGTCGACCACAACAACCGGGCGCTGTGGACCCTGATCGTGCTGGGCGTGCTGATCGCCCTGACCGGTCTGGCCCAGCTGTCGAACCCGGCCCAGTCCGGTGCGGACTACGCGATGGGCCTGTTCGGCGTGCTGCTGTTCATCTCCCCCTGGGTGATGAACTTCCATGCGTTCAACGGCGCTTCGTGGACCGCATGGATCGTGGGAGTGCTGACCGTGGCGGTTGCGGTCGCAGCTCTTCCGCAGGTTACGGCGCGGCGGCATACTGCTCATTGATGCATGCGCCGAATCCCGACCGAGTGGGGCGTCGCCGCAGCCGCAAGGTTGACGGCGACGCCCGTCAGCTCATCCTGGACGCCGCCGAAAACCTGTTCGCCGCGCACGGTTTCGACGCGACGGCGACGGCGGCGATCGCCGGGGCCGCCGGGGTCCCGAAGGGGCTGGTCTTCTACTATTTCCCCACCAAGGATTCGATCCTGTCGGCGCTGATGGCCGAGCGGGTTCCCAAACATCCGCTGGACGACATCAATTCCCTGATCAGTCCGGGCGATCCGGCGGCCAGCCTGGTGAACCTCGACGTCGCGCTGAATCTGCGCGACCACCACTCCTCGGTGCTGCGGGTCATCATGTGGCGCGAGGCCGACACCCACCCCGACGTCCGGAAGCAACTGCGCCGCATGCGCGATCAATTGCTCGACGTCACGGCCCGGGTGTTGCAGGCCAGCGCGCCCGGGCCGGTGCAGCCCGGCACCCTGCGCGCGTGCGCGGCCGCCTGGGTCTCGGCGATGCTCGCCGTCGCCACCACCGATCGCCTGCACGCGCTCGACGGTCTCGATCTCCCCACCGCGGACGAGATCCTCGGCATCTCCCGGGTTGTCGCAGCCGGGATGACCCAGCTCGGTTAGCTAGTGTTGCCTCATGTTTGCTAACCGTCTCGTCCCGAAGATCTGAAACACCATCCATGAACATGGACACGCCGATGAAAGTCGCTGGCGTGTCGGATGTTTCCGGCGTGTTCTACTGAATTTTCCGGAGTTTCCGGACATCGGAGCGGCGTGTCGCACGGAAAACTGTGCGGTTGCCATTTGAATGCGGACTGGCCGGACTTTCCAATTCTGCTTCACTCGCGTGGAGGTCATGGATGAACCGTCAGGCACAACCGTCTCTTCCTTCCCCCTCCCGGGGCGCTCGGCGCGGTCTGCGCCGGGTGCTGGCGGCACTCGGCGGCACGGCCGTCGGGCTGGCAATGGCCGCCACGGCCGGCGCCACACCGCTGTTCCACGCCCCGGACCCGGATCCCTTCTACGCCGCCCCGCCGGACCTCGACGATCGCCAGCTCGGTGACGTCCTGGACGTGCGAGGGCTGCCCCCGCTGACCACCTTCCCCGGCAGCAGCGTCACGCTGGTGAAGTTCCGCTCCACCAACTCCCGCGGCGAACCGATCGCCGCGACCACCACCGTCGTGACGCCGGTGAACCATCCGGTCGACGGGCCGCTGCTGTCGTATCAGCACATCATCAACGCGCTGGGCGCCGAGTGCGCGGTCTCGCACGAGCTGTACAGCAACGATCCCAACCTGGTCATCCGGGAGGCGCCCGCGCTGAACTCGGTGCTGATGCAGGGCTGGAGCGTGGCGCTGCCCGATCACCTCGGCCCGAATCTGGCCTACGGCGCGGCCCGGCTCGGCGGGCAGATCACCCTGGACGGCATCCGCGCGGTGAAGCAGGTGGCCGGGCTCGGGCTCGGGCGCAGCCGGGTCGCGATGGCCGGCTATTCCGGCGGCGGCATGGCGACGGCCTGGGCGGCGGCGCTGCAACCCACGTACGCACCCGATCTGGATATCGCGGGCGCCGCCTACGGCGGGGTGCCGATGAACCTGGTGACCATGGTGTCCGCGCTGGGCGCCAATTCGCATCCGGCGTTCGGCCTCGCGATGGCGGCCGCGATCGGGATGGAGCGGGAGTACCCGGATCGGCTGCCGGTCAGCGACAGCATGAACGCCAGCGGCCTCGAGGTCGGCCGCCGGATGGCCAACAGCTGCACCAACGAGATCCTCGCCAGCGGCGCCGGGCACAGCGCCCTGGACTACGCCGCCAGCACGGAACTGATCGACAGCCCCGAGGCCCGCGCGGTACTGGAGGAGAACAGCCTCGAGTACTTCGACGGCATCCCGACCATGCCGATCTTCGAATGGCATTCGCCCTCGGATCCGCTGCTCCCGGTCGACGCGATCGACCACACCGACGGACGCTACTGTGCCGCCGGCGTCCGGTTGCAGGTCGATCCGATCCCGATTCCGGAGCACATGACCACCGCCGTGGTCGGCATGCCGCTCGCGCTGGACTGGGTATCGGCCCGCCTGAACGGGCAACCGGCGCCGCGGAACTGCTGAGCCGCACCCGGTTCGTTGCTCACACCCCCCGAGTTGTCCACATCCGGGACTTCGGGGCAGTAATCCGACCTGCGGGGTGGCCATGATCGGCATATGGCCACCCCGCAGTCGATTTCCCGCCGTGCCGCCCTCGCCGCCGGCCTGTCCGATACCGATCTGCATCGGCTGTGCCGCCACGGGCTCTGGCACCGGTTGCGAGCCGGGCACTATCTACCCGCTCCGGCCGCCGCGGTACCGGCGCCCGAACGACATCGGTTACTCGTCCACGCCACCGTCGCATCCGCGTCGGATTCGGCTGTCGTCAGCCATGTTTCCGCGGCGGTCCTGCACGGCCTGCCGGTCTGGCGGTTACGGCTGGACCGTGCGCACCTCACCCGGAACCGGCGCAACGGCGGGCGGCGCGGCACCCGCCTCATGGTGCACTCCGCGCTGCTGGAGCCGGCGGAGATCACCGTCGTCGACGGCGTCCGCTGTACCACCGTGGCCCGCACCCTCATCGACCTGGCCCGCACCGAGCCGTTCGAACAGTCGGTGGTGTGCGGGGACGGGGCACTGCGGCGCGGTAGCGCCACCGGGGCCCAGTTGCGGGATCAGCTGCGCCGGCTCGACAACCGTCCCGGTCACCGCAACGCGGCGGCGGTGGTGCGGTTCCTGGATCGGCGCGCCGAGAGCGTCGGCGAGTCACGCAGCCGGGTCGTGTTGCGCCAGGCCGGATTTCCGCCGCCGGAGTTGCAGGCCCGCATCCTCTCGCCCGAGGCAGGCTTCGTCGCGCGGGTCGACTTCCTGTTCCCGAACATCGGGGTGATCGGCGAATTCGACGGCGACCCACCGGGTTGCACCCTCCCCCGCCGCTCGCCGGGCTCGGGCTCCGCCGCGGCGGAGCATCGTGAGACCAGGCTGCGCGAGCTCGGCTGGGCAGTGGCCCGCTGGACCTGGGACGAACTCGACGAACCCGGCCTCGTGGCCCGGCGAATCGAGACCGCCGCCGCGCAGGCGCTGGGGAAACAGCGCTCCGGCCGCTGGCTGCCGAGTCCGCGGCGATGAGTACAGTAGCGGGGGCGAGTGGGGGTCGGCGGGATCACACCAGCGTGTGCCCCGTCTGGTCGCCAGATCCGGCCGGGGGAGTAAGAATGGCGACTATGACGGACGCCGATTTCGCAAGTTTCGCCGAACCGCAACGCGGCCGACCGGCGGGATACCGTCTGACCAACTCGGCCGGCGATTCGAGCCCGGGATCGACCAGCGGGCTCACCGGAGCCGACCCGACCGGCGTCAACGGCTCCGCCCACACGACCGGACGGACCGCTCTCGGCCGCACCGACGGTGTGCAGTGGGGCCGAACCGATTCCGGCATCGAATGGAATCTGGGCGGCGGCACACCCGCCACCCCGGGCACGCCGCTGCCGGGCACCCCCGGCGTCTCGGCAGCGTCCCTGAGCGCGTCCACCCCCGGCATGTCCGGAATGTCCAGCGCCCCAGGCACACCCGGCGCGCTGAGCACGACCGGTACCCCCGCCGCGATGAGCGCCGCCGGCTTCTCCGACACACCAGGCATATCCGGGACACCGGCCACTCTCGACTCCGGGAACGGCAACGGCAACGGCGCCGCCGGCCTCCCCGAGTTGTCCGGCCCGCACAGCGCCACCGTGATGGCCATGCTGGAGTCGATCACCGAACGCGCCAAGGCGGAACTCGCGGCCGCGGCCCAATCCAACGGCGTGGCCCACGAATCCGCGCAACACACCGGCTTCGCCCCCGGCAACCCCCTGGATCTGTCCGTCCCCCAACCAGATCCGATCCAGCAGCCCGCCGCACCCGCGATCTCGCAACCGGAACTGCGCCACCGCATCTCCCCCGGCGACTCCGCCCGGCACTCCTCCGATCCGGCCTCGCCCGGACAGCCGTCGGCACTGCACAATCCACCGGCCACCCGCGACCCGCTGCCCCAGCGCGATCCGCTCACCGCACCCGATCCGCTGCCGCAGCGAGACCCCCTGGCCCAGCGCCAGCCCCTCACCCAGCGCGACCCGCTCCCCGAGCGCAAGCCGCTCGCCCAACGCGAACCCGTCAATCACCGCGAACCCCCCGCTCAGCGGGAACCCGTCAACCACCGCGAACCTCTCGCCCCACGCGAACCCGCTAACCACCGCGAGCCCCTGGCGCAGCGCGAACCCGCGAACCACCGCGAACCGATAGCCCAGCGCGAACCGGTCAATCACCGCGACCCCCTCCCCCAGCGCGAACCGGTCAATCATCGCGAGCCCGTGGCCCAGCGCGAACCGGTGGCCCAGCGCGAACCGGTCAATCACCGCGAGCCGCTCCCCCAGCGCGAACCCGTCAACAACTGGGAGCCCGCCGCACATCGGGAACCACTGGCCCAGCGCACCCCCGGCGTCTCCCGTGAAACATCCACTCCGCGAGAGCCTTTCATCCCGCCGGACACGAATATCCAACGCGGGCAACCGGACCGGCACGCCGCCCCCGGCGCCGACCCGATCACCCGGCCGGAGCCGGTAGTGGGGGCCGAGCCGACCGGCCGCCGCAGCCGCGGCACGGGCACCGGCTCCGGTTCGTTCAGCGACACCCCCGCCGCCGTCGACGTGCACCTGGTGATGCAACTACTGCTGGCCAGCCACAACCTCGAAAACATCGCCAAGAAGGTCGAATCCGGCGACTACTCCCTCGCCGACTTCGTCCGCGCGGCCCACCGTACCCGCACCGCGGCCGTCGACCTGGTCTCCGCCTGGTTCGGCGGCACCACCCAGATGCGCGCCTTCGCCGAAGCCCTCCTCGCCGCCACCGAGGAACCCTGACTCAGCGCACCTCGACAACCGTCTCGCCGGCCGCCAACATGTCGACGACGGTCGGCAGCAACGGTAGAAACGCTTCCAGCAGAGCCTTTCTCGAACAGTTGCCGATCCGCGACCACACGACGGCAGGCGACGCGCCAGTAGTGCCGACTCGGCTGCTCCCCGCCGCAGGGCTTCGTCCCATACGACATGATCGGACGCCGAGGTCAGGTCGATGTCACACACATGTATCGCGTCGTAGCCTTCGGTGGCGATGGCGCGCGCAAGTGCGGCAACTGCGCGTCGACCAGAAACGTCAAGATGCCGACCGCAAAATCGGGTGGTCGGCCTCAGCGGCGGCGAATGCCAAGCACGCGCGGATATCCTCGCGCTCGAGGGAGGGGTAGTCCTCGAGAATCGAGTCTTCGGACTCCCCCGCGGCCAAGAGTTCCAGCACGTCCTTCACCCTGATCCGCAGACCGCGAACACAGGGCCGACCCCCGAGCCGGCCCGGGTCGAAGGTAATCCTGGTCATCGCATCAGCAGAGCGGTCGTATGCCGCCGGCCGAACGAACGAACGACGAGAGCCACCGCTCGGCCCGTACCACCGGCGCAGCGTTCGCACACGACACAAGGGCCGCTCCCGGACGGGAGCGGCCCTTGTGCGATTGTCACGTTCCGGGGAACGTCACCGTCGAGTCACGTTGCGGGACAACGTCACTTGATGATCTTCGTGACGCGACCGGCGCCGACGGTGCGGCCACCCTCGCGGATCGCGAAGCGCAGGCCCTCTTCCATGGCGACCGGCTGGATGAGCTTGACGCTCATCTCGGTGTTGTCGCCCGGCATGACCATCTCGGTGCCCTCGGGGAGGGTCACGACGCCGGTCACGTCGGTGGTGCGGAAGTAGAACTGCGGGCGGTAGTTGTTGAAGAACGGGGTGTGGCGGCCGCCCTCGTCCTTCGACAGGATGTACGCCTGGCCCTCGAAATCGGTGTGCGGGGTGGTGGTGCCCGGCTTGATGACGACCTGGCCGCGCTCCACATCCTCGCGCTTGATGCCACGGACCAGCAGGCCGACGTTGTCGCCCGCCTGGCCCTGGTCGAGCAGCTTGCGGAACATCTCGATGCCGGTGATCGTGGTCTTGGTGGTCTTCGGCTTGATGCCGACGATCTCCACTTCCTCGTTCACGTTGACGATGCCACGCTCGACACGACCGGTGACGACGGTGCCACGGCCGGTGATGGTGAACACGTCCTCGATCGGCATCAGGAACGGCTTGTCGGTCTCACGGACCGGGTCCGGGATCGACTCGTCGACGGCGTCCATCAGGTCCAGCACGGACTGGGTCCACTGCGGGTCGCCCTCGAGCGCCTTCAGGCCGGAGACGCGCACGACCGGGGCGTCCTCGTCGAACTCCTGGGCGGCCAGCAGTTCGCGGACCTCCATCTCGACGAGCTCGAGGATCTCCTCGTCGTCGACCATGTCGGCCTTGTTCAGCGCGACCAGGATGTAGGGCACACCGACCTGACGAGCGAGCAGCACGTGCTCACGGGTCTGCGGCATCGGGCCGTCGGTGGCGGCGACCACGAGGATGGCGCCGTCCATCTGGGCCGCACCGGTGATCATGTTCTTGATGTAGTCGGCGTGGCCCGGGGCGTCGACGTGGGCGTAGTGCCGCTTCTCCGTCTGGTACTCGACGTGGGAGATGTTGATCGTGATACCACGAGCCTTCTCCTCCGGCGCCTTGTCGATCTGGTCGAACGCGAACGCCGCGTTGAGCGTCGGGTACTTGTCGGCCAGAACCTTGGTGATCGCAGCGGTCAGCGTGGTCTTGCCATGGTCGACGTGACCGATGGTGCCGATGTTGACGTGGGGCTTCGTCCGCTCGAACTTCGCCTTCGCCACTTTTGTCCTCCTGGACTTGTTGGTGCTTACTTAGCAGCAGTGCGGTTGGTACTTACTTGGTCGTGCAGGAAACCGATGAACTACTCGCCGGTCGCCTTGGCGATGATCTCCTTCGACACGTTGGCCGGAACCTCCGCGTACGAATCGAACACCATGGAGAAGTTCGCCCGGCCCTGGGTCTTCGACCGCAGGTCACCGATGTAACCGAACATCTCCGAGAGCGGAACCAGCGCCTTGACGACACGGGCACCACTGCGTTCCTCCATGGCCTGGATCTGGCCACGGCGGGAGTTCAGGTCGCCGATCACGTCGCCCATGTACTCCTCGGGCGTGGTGACCTCGACGGCCATCAGCGGCTCGAGAATCACCGGACCGGCCTTGCGGGCCGCTTCCTTGAGGGCCATCGAACCCGCGATCTTGAACGCCATTTCCGAGGAGTCGACCTCGTGGTAGGCGCCGTCGAGCAGCATGGCCTTCACATTGACCAGCGGGTAACCAGCGAGGACACCGTACTGCATGGAGTCCTGGATGCCGGCGTCGACCGAGGGGATGTACTCGCGCGGCACGCGGCCACCGGTGACCTTGTTCTCGAACTCGTAGGTCGCGCCGTCCTCACCCTTGAAGGGCTCCAGGGCGATGATCACGCGAGCGAACTGGCCCGAACCACCGGTCTGCTTCTTGTGCGTGTACTCGAGCTTCTCGACCTTCTTGGTGATGGTCTCGCGGTAGGCCACCTGCGGCTTGCCGATGTTGGCCTCGACCTTGAATTCGCGCTTCATCCGGTCGACGTAGATGTCGAGCTGGAGCTCGCCCATACCGCCGATGACGGTCTGGCCGGTCTCCTGATCCAGCTTCACGTTGAAGGTCGGATCCTCCTCCGCGAACTTCTGGATGGCGGTGCCCAGCTTCTCCTGGTCGGCCTTCGTCTTCGGCTCGATGGCCACCTCGATGACCGGATCCGGGAAGGTCATGGACTCCAGCACGATCTGGTTCTGCGGATCGCACAGGGTGTCGCCGGTCGTGGTGTCCTTCAGGCCGATGACCGCGTAGATGTGGCCGGCCTGGGCCTCGGTGACCGGGTTCTCCTTGTTGGAGTGCATCTGGAACAGCTTGCCCAGGCGCTCCTTCTTGCCCTTGGTCGAGTTGATGACCTGGGCGCCGGAGTCGACCTTGCCCGAGTACACCCGGACGTAGGTCAGCTTGCCGAAGAACGGGTGGGTCGCGATCTTGAACGCCAGCGCCGAGAACGGCTCGGTGACACTCGCGTCCCGGTGGATGATCTCCTCTTCCTTGCCCGGTACGTGGCCGTCGGTGCCACCGTCGTCCAGCGGGTTGGGCAGGTAGTCGATCACAGCGTCGAGCATGGGCTGCACGCCCTTGTTCTTGAACGCCGAGCCACAGAGCACGGGGTAGAGCTCCGAGTTGACGGTCAGCTTCCGGATGGCGCCCTTGATCTCCTCGATCGAGAGCTCCTCACCGCCGAGGAACTTCTCCAGCAGCTCCTCGTCGGATTCGGCGACGGCCTCCAGCAGTTCCTGCCGGTACTCCTCCGCCTTGTCCGCCAGATCGGCGGGGATCTCGACGACCTCGTACTGCTCGCCGAGCTTCGTCTCACCGCGCCACACCTTGGCGTTCATCTCGACCAGGTCGACGATGCCCTCGAAGGTGTCCTCGGCGCCGATCGGCAGCTGGATGACCAGCGGCTTCGCGCCGAGGCGCTCCTTGATCGTCTTCACGGTGAAGTAGAAGTCCGCGCCGAGCTTGTCCATCTTGTTGACGAAGCAGATGCGGGGCACGTCGTACTTGTCGGCCTGCCGCCAGACCTGCTCGGACTGCGGCTCAACGCCCTCTTTGCCGTCGAAGACCGCAACCGCGCCGTCGAGCACGCGCAGCGACCGCTCCACCTCGACGGTGAAGTCGACGTGGCCGGGCGTGTCGATGATGTTGATCTGGTTGTCTTTCCAGTAGCAGGTGGTGGCTGCGGAGGTGATGGTGATACCCCGCTCCTGCTCCTGTGCCATCCAGTCCATCGTGGCCGCACCGTCGTGGACCTCACCGATCTTGTAGGTGATGCCGGTGTAGAAGAGGATGCGTTCGGTTGTCGTGGTCTTACCGGCATCGATGTGCGCCATGATGCCGATGTTGCGGACCTTGTTGAGGTCGGTGAGCACGTCCTGTGCCACGGAAATCTTCCCCGCTCTGTGTTTAGGCGTTCAGCTGTGTAGGGATCATCGGGAACGACCCTGACCACGACGTCGGCCGGTATCGGCTTTCAGCCATGACCCGAGGCCATCACTTGTTCAACGTCGGGCGCGGCGCTATAGTGCCCAGCACTTCAGCGTGACGCGCCCGACTGTGACTCGCCTCCCGGTGCCGTTTCGCGGCGATCCGGGAGCCGATTCACCAGCGGTAGTGCGCGAAGGCCCGGTTGGATTCGGCCATCTTGTGGGTGTCCTCGCGACGCTTCACCGACGCGCCCAGGCCGTTGCTGGCATCCAGCAGCTCGTTGGCGAGACGCTCGACCATGGTCTTCTCACGACGCTGCCGCGCGAAGTTCACCAGCCAGCGCAGGGCCAGGGTGTTGGCGCGGCCCGGCCGCACCTCGACCGGCACCTGGTAGGTGGCGCCACCGACACGCCGGGGCTTGACCTCCAGCGCGGGCTTGACGTTGTCCAGCGCGCGCTTCAGGGTCACCACCGGATCGGTGCCGGTCTTGTCGCGGGCCTGCTCCAGCGCGCCGTAGACGATGCGCTCCGCGGTCGACTTCTTGCCGTCGAGCAGAATCTTGTTGACCAGCTGAGTGACCAGCGGCGATCCGTAGACCGGATCGTTGATCAGGGGACGCTTGGGAGCGGGGCCCTTGCGCGGCATTAGCTCTTCTCCTTCTTGGCGCCATAGCGGCTGCGGGCCTGCTTGCGGTTCTTCACACCCTGGGTGTCGAGCGAGCCGCGGATGATCTTGTAGCGCACACCCGGCAGGTCCTTCACACGGCCGCCGCGCACGAGCACCATGGAGTGCTCCTGCAGGTTGTGGCCCTCGCCCGGAATGTAGGCCGTGACCTCCACCGAGCTGGTCAGGCGAACGCGCGCGACCTTACGCAGCGCGGAGTTCGGCTTCTTCGGTGTCGTGGTGTACACGCGAGTGCACACCCCACGACGCTGCGGGCTCCCCTTGAGGGCCGCAGTCTTGGTCTTGGCGACCTTGTCGCTGCGACCCTTGCGGACCAGCTGGTTGATGGTTGGCATAGACCGGCTTTCCTTATTTAGTAACCAGGTGTCTGGAACTTCATGTCTGTGTTCGGTTGCCGCATCCCTCGCGTCCCGAGGTCGGGCGTGTCGCGCGCAGTTCAGAGGCCTTTTCCGAGGCACGCTGAAACCGTCGGCCGCTCTCGCTGGCTTATGTCCTGCTCACAACTTGCCCGCACGCATCCGGGCACAGCGATCCACGATACCTGTCGGCGCGGCGGGGGGCAAAAATGGGGCCCCCGTGCTACGCCGCGCGCCCGATGTCATCGGGCGAGGTTCAAGGTCAATTCCGCCAGTTTCTTCGCCCCGTCGCACGGATCCGGATGGCCGCCACCGGGGCGATAGTTGATCCACCAGCCGATGATGCCGGTGTCGGCCGCGGGGGCCATGACACCGCAGGAATCCGGATCGTTCGGGCGGCGGATCTGTAGCGAACGCCGGCCCTGCACGTTGATATCCGAGGTCAGATAGCCGAGGCGGTCGTTGTTCTGCTTCTCGTTGGTCAGTGAGCCCATCTCGTACCAGTTCAGCGTGGCCATGCCGTCGCCGCCGGGCGCGCCGGTCAGATCCCACATGCACACCGCGCCGTTGAAGGACGAGTCGGCGCTGGCGGCCCCGGTGGCCTTCGCGATCTCGTCCTGCTGCACCACCTGGCATTCACGCAACAGCTTGTCGAAATTCATGTTGACGCCACCGCCGCTGCCGCCGGCCGGTTGCGCCGTGCCGGTGACGGTCCGGCCACAGCCGGCCGTCGACAATCCCACCGCGACCGCCAGCGCCGCGATCAGCACGGCCGGAGTTCTCATGGGCCGCCTCACTTCAGTCTCTGCACGGTCAGTTCGGCCAGTTTGCGGTTCTTGTCGCACGGATTGCCGGTCTGCGCCGGGAGGAATCCGGTGGAGGTCGACCATTCGAAGAAATCGTCGCCGAGTTGCACCGCCAGATCGCAGATGGAACCGTCGGGCGAGGCGTCCTGGAACCCCTTGTGCCCGCCGACGTCGATATCCTCCGGATTGCGGCCCTGCGCGGTGACCCAGGCCCGCTCCCGCCCGATCGGACTGCCCCGATAGGAGGCGAAGGTGACACTCGGCGAGCCGCTCCCGGCCGACTCCCAATTGCAGCCCACCGAATTCTTGAACGAGCGGGAGATCTGATCCAGCCCACCCAGTGACCGCACCTCGTCGTCGGTGACGCCGCCGCATTCGCCGGTGAACGGTCCCAGCGCCGCCACCTTCGCCGGGGGACGCACCGCGGGGCCGTCACTGTCCGACTTGTCACCCGACCCACACCCCGCGAGCAGGGCTGCGATGGCTGTCGTCGCGACGATCGCCGACGTGATCCGCATGCCTGGCACTCTACTGGGCGCGGCCACGGAAAGCAGACAGCCGAGCTGTGGGCCGGTGACCTGCGCTCACAGGTTGCCGCGGGCCTGCTGTTCCCGTTCGATGGCCTCGAACAGCGCCTTGAAATTGCCCTTGCCGAAGCCCAGCGACCCGTGCCGCTCGATCAGTTCGAAGAAGATCGTCGGCCGGTCGGTGAGCGGTTTGCAGAAGATCTGCAACAGATAGCCGTCCTCGTCCCGGTCGACCAGGATGCCGCGCGAGCGCAACTGTTCCACCGGCACCCGGACATGCCCGATCCGGGCCCGCAATTCCGGATCCGAATAGTAGGCATCCGGCGTGGCGAGGAATTCCACCCCGGCCGCGCGCAATGCGTCGACCGCGGCCAGGATGTCGCCGGTGGCCAGGGCGATGTGCTGCACCCCCGGCCCGCGATGGAACAGGAGATATTCATCGATCTGGGACCGTTTGCGACCGGGGGCGGGTTCGTTGAGCGGGAACTTCACCCGATGGTTTCCGCTGGCCACCACCTTGCTCATCAGCGCCGAATATTCGGTGGCGATGTCGTCGCCGATGAATTCGGCCAGGTTCCGGAAGCCCATCACCCGCTTGTAGAAGTCGACCCACTCGTTCATCCGCCCGAGTTCGACATTGCCGACCACGTGGTCGACCGCCTGGAACAGCCGGGCCGGATTCGCGGGCGAGGCGGCGGCCACGTAGCCGGGCAGATACGGGCCGTCGTAGCGGGAACGGTCCACCAGGGTGTGACGGGTGTCGCCGTAGGTGGCCAGGGTGGCGCTGCGGACGACGCCGAACTCGTCCCGGTCGTCGTGCGGGGCCACCAGGACCGTCGCACCCTGCGCGCGGGCCTGCGCGACGCAGCGGTCCACCTCGGGCACCTCGAGCGCGATGTCGGCGATCCCGTCACCGTGCCGGGCCTGCCGGGCGACCAGCGGACTGTCCGGATCCACCGCGCCGGTGATCACGAATCGCGCACTGCCACTGCGCAGCACGAACCCCTTGTGATCACGGTTGCCGGTCTCCGGTCCCGAATACGCCTCCAGCCGCATCCCGAACGCCGATTGCAGATAGTGTGCGAATACCGTGGCGTTGCCGACCACCCAGACCAGCGCGTCCCATCCGATCACCGGGAAGGGATCACGCGCCCAATCGTGGTCGACGAGTCCCACGAGCCGGCGCAACTCGCTGTCGCTGGGGGAATCGTCCGCCTTCGGCAGGTTGTCGAGTGTCATGAGCCAAGCAAATCTCCACCGCGCGGGACTGGGCAAGATCGGCCGAATTCGCTCGACACGGTGGTGAATTGCGCCACCGAAACCGGGCATGTGCTGGACAATTTGAACAGTTCACAGAAGGGAGCCGCCGATGCCGCACCAGCCCGCCAAACTGGACGAACTGGACCTCGCGATCCTCGACGCCATGCACGAGTACCAGAAGGCGGGCGTGCTGGAGTTGTCCCGCCGCACCCGGGTCGCCCGCGCGACCGTGCAGGCCCGCATCGCCCGCATGGAGGAATCCGGCGTGATCACCTCCTACGACCCGCAGGTCGACGTCACCGCCGCCGGCTTCGACGTCCAGGCCTTCGTCACCCTGGAGATCGCCCAGGGCGCCCTCGACGCGGTCGCCACCGACCTGGAAGCCATCCCCGGCGTCCTGGAGGCCTACGCCACCACCGGTTCCGGAGACGTGCTGTGCCGCCTCGGCGCCGACTCGCACACCGGCCTGCAATCGGTGCTGCTGAGCATCGACCGCAGCCCCGCCGTGGTCCGCTCCCACAGCGTGATCGTCCTGTCCACCGTCGTCCGCCGCCGCACCCTGCCCCTGCTGCACACCCTCGCCCCCGCCGGCACCTCCCGAGCCCCGGCCTACCGCAACGGGTAGCCGGCCGCCGCATCCGACCGCACTCCGCAACCCGCGCCGGTACCATAACGACAGCAGGGGAGGGCTGTGCCGTGAAACCGTTGGGGCCGCACGATATCCGCACGCTGGGCCGCTACCGCCTCGTCGCGGTCATCGGCCAGGGCGCGATGGGGCGGGTGCTGCTGGGGCGGTCGCCGGACGGACGGCTCGCGGCGGTCAAGGTGGTCCATCGGCATCTCGCGCAAGACCCGCAGTATCGGGAGCGGTTCCGGCGCGAGGTGAATGCCTCGGTATTGGTCACCGGCGCGTATACCGCCGCCGTCATGGACGCGGACCCGGACGCTCCGCAACCCTGGCTGGCGTCGGTCTATGTGCCCGGTCCGTCATTGCGCGATGTCATCGGTGCACACGGCCCGCTCCCGCTCGGCAGCCTCCGGCTGCTCACCGCCGGACTGGCCGCCGCCCTGACCGAGATCCATCGCACAGGCATGATTCATCGCGACCTCAAACCCGGCAACATCCTGCTCAGCGCCGATGGCCCTCGCGTCATAGACTTCGGTATCGCCCACAACCCGGGCATCGATCTCCAATTGACCGGCACCGGCGCGCTACTCGGCTCTCCCGCTTTCATGTCGCCGGAACAAGCCGAGAGCCGCGAACCGACCACCGCCAGTGACGTCTTCGCCGTCGGCGCGATTCTGGTGCTGGCCGCCACCGGGCGTAGCCCCTTTCTCGGTTCCTCCACCCCGCAGACTCTCTACAACGTCACACACCGGCGCGCGGACACCAGTGGCGTGCCCGACGCGCTCCGGCCGCTGGTGGAGGCATGTCTGACGAAAGATCCGGCGGTACGACCGAAGCCGGGGCAGATACTCGAAGCGGTGGAACGACTCGCGGCTCGCTCGAGCTGGAGTCCGGCTGTGCGACAGGATATTTCAGATCATCAGGCCGAAGCCGATAGGTGGGCGCAGTCCGGCATCCGGTCGGCCGATGCACACGGGCGCCGCCGGTGGCCACGGCGAATCGGTGCCGTAGCGATCGCGGCCGTGCTGATCAGCGGCGCGGCTGTCGCGATCTCGATGCACCACCGGCGCTCCGTCGAATCTCCCGATCCGCTCGCCGGAGGAACCCTGACAATGTCGGAGGACCAACTCCGGCTGATCGACACCTGCGCGCTGCTCGGGCCGGACGTCGTCGGCGCACTCGGCACCCCGGCCACCGCGGACCCGGTGAATTCCTCCGTGTGCACCACCCGACTCGGCACAGTCAACGGCCAGCAGGCCACACTCGGGATCGGAGTCGGCACTGCGGTCGACGCCTCGCTGTCCCGCACAGCGACCGAAACTCTCGCCGGCGGAGCGGTTCTCGGGACCACCGGAACATCGGGATCCTGCGGCCGGACATTGGTCGTACGCACCGGACCGGGATTGGGAATCACTACTACGGTCACGAACTTCGCCGGCGATCCCTGCCCGCTCGCCATGGCGGCATTGCGTGCGGTGGTCCATCGGCTGCTCATCACGCCGCCTCAGGCGTCGCTGCCGCGGCGCTCGGTGGTGCGGGTGGATCCCTGCAATTCGCTGGACCAGTCGGTGATCGCCGCCACGGCGGGTGCCGATGCCCGGCCCGAAGAGGCCGATATCCACACCTGTACCTGGACCGGCAGCACGGTGACGCTCACCATCCGGACCATGGAAGCGCAGCGGGTGGACAACGATCCGACGTATCAGCTGATCAATGTCGACGGCAACCGCAAAGTCGGCTCCTTCAGCGCCGCCCGAGCCGTTTCGTCGGACCGAACATGCTCGACCGCACGGGTCGAACAGCCGACCGCCGGAAATCGCGGCGAGATCATCGAGGTGATCGCACGGCCCAGGAATATCGACTTCAGTGATCCGGCATGCGCGATCACCGAAAAGGTCCTGGTGGCCGTAATCGATAGGCTGGAGAACGCCTGATGGTGGCACGCCTGGGCCCCGAGGATCCTGCGCGCATCGGACGATACCGGCTTCTCGGTCTGCTCGGCACCGGCGGAATGGGGCGAGTGCTGCTCGCGACGGGGCCGGACGGCCGGTTCGTCGCCATCAAACAGATACATCCGCATCTCGTTGCGGAAGAAGGCTTTCTGTCCCGGTTCCGCCGCGAAGCAGAAATTTCTGCACGCGTCTCCGGAGCATTCACCGCAGCGGTCGTCGATTTCGAGGTGGACTCCGATTCTCCTTGGCTGGCCTCTGTCTTCGTGCCCGGAGTATCGCTGGATCGCGCAGTCGCGGACTTCGGGCCGCTGAGTGAAGACCGGATCCTATCCCTCGCAGTCGGTTTGGCCGCCGCGCTACGGGCCGTTCATCGGGTCGGACTCGTACATCGAGATCTGAAGCCTGCGAACGTCATCCTTGCCGAGGACGGGCCCCGGGTGATCGACTTCGGGATCGCTCGCGCCGTCGGCGACGGATCCGATCTGACCGGAACCGGTTCGATCATCGGTTCACCGGCGTTCATGTCGCCGGAACAAGCGCTGTCCGAGTCCTTGACACCCGCCAGCGACATCTTTTCGCTCGCGGTCGTGCTGATCATGGCGGCCACCGGGAGAAGTCCCTTCGCCGGGTCGACGATGCCCGACACCCTGTACAAGATCCTGCACGGCGAACCCGACTTGCGGGCGCTTCCGCCACGGGTACGCGAACTGGTCGTGCCGTGCCTGCGCAAAGATCCCGGATCACGGCCCACCGTCGAGGAGATTCTCGATTTCCTCGGCCCGATGCCGCAAGGCCCGCCGTGGTCATCGGATGTACACCGGGCGATCCGGCGACACACGGACGAGGCGGCGGCGCTCGCCGATCCGGAAGCCACCCGCATCGACGACGGCACCGGTATCCCACCCCAGGTTGTCAGGACGTCCTCCGGCGACCGAATGGCCGGACCGCCGCACGCCGGACACGGTGGCAGACGCAGGTGGGCCGCAGTGACGGCCGCCGTCACCGTGCTGATCGTCGCGGTGGCAGTCGGAGTGATCTGGGGGCAGGGCCGCCACGTCGAACCAACGGAAACCGCAAACCCCTTGGGTGACATGAATCTCACCACCCTGCGATCTCTCGACATGTGCGCACTCATCGAGGAGCCCTCCGCCATGGGCAACGCGAGCCGACCGCCGAGCTCCAGCCGATGGGGCAGCTGTGACGCGCAGGCGGGTGAGTATCGACTCGAGGTGGCCGTCGATCGGATCGACGGCTTTCACACCACAGGCCGCACCGCAGCGGGTGTGCCGATTCTGATTCTCGATGCCCCGGAAACCGATTCCTGCACCCGCGGACTACAGCCGGCCAGGACCGACCCGCAATATGGTGTCACCGTCCGGGTCCTCGGCGGCTCGGGACAGGACCGATGCGCTCGCGCGGACTCGGCTGTCGTCCACCTCGCGGCCCGGATCACAGCCGGTCCCCCGTTGTTACCGGACATCCGGTACTCACTCGCTCGGCAGGATCCGTGCTCGCTCGTGACCAACGATGCGATCAATATGAAGGTCGGTGATCGCGTGCCGGGTAGCGCGGAAGCACTACACGCCTGCACCTGGATCGGCGCCAACACACTGACCATCGATCTCGGCCGGGAACAGCCCCCGGATCCGGTGACGCGACCGATCCGGCTCGACGGTCTCCCACCCGGTGAGGATGTGTTCGTCACCGAAGCGGAACTGGATTCACCCACCTGTACTCGAACCGGCATCTACAGAATTCTCGGCGACGGTTCGGCAGAAATTGTGACAGCACGAGCAGAGAACCGGTCGGTACTGCGGACACCGGGGATCCGATGCGCGATCGCGCAGGAGATCGTTCAGAACATCCTCGCGAATCTTCCCGGTGGGAGGTAGCCGATATGAGACTCACCCGGTGCACGGGTTTCCTCGCTGTCGTCGCGGTCGTCGTCACCGGTTGCACGACCATCCGGGGAACCGGCACACCGGCGGAGATCGACGTCCACACCCTGGACACCGGCAGATATTCGGCCCAGCCGCCCACCATGTCGCGCATCGTGGACCGGGTCGGATATCTCCGCATCGAGGCCGCACGACTGGCCGGTGCCGTGCTCAGTCCGTACTCGGTCGATCCCGCCTACGCCGTCGGGGCGTCGGCAGAGGCACACACCGATACCTCCTCCGTCACCGACTATCTGTACGAGACCACGGTTCCCGCGCTGACCGCCCACGGATTCCTCGTCGGATTCTCGACCGGCTCCGCCGATTCCGTCATGCCGCTCACCAAGGCCGTGCACGGAACCCGCGAGCGAGAGGGATTGACGGTCACCGTGCTGCGCTTCCCGGGACCGGAGGATGCGGCAGCGGCTGCACATGACATGGATGCCGCCGATTTCGCTGCGAATCCGGAGAACACAGCTGTCCAACTGCCTGACTACCCCGACGCCGCCGCGCACTGGCGACCGTCGGTACCCACGCTGGGCACAACACTCGCGCACGACGCCTTCGTGATCGCCATTCTGGCGGACGCACGCACCACCGACCTCGATCGACTCGTCCAGACGACACAACGGTATCTGCGCGCGGAGCTACCGGAACTCGATCACTTCGAACCCACACCGCCGGATCAGCTGAGCACTCTGCAACAGGATCCCGACCACGTGCTGATTCGTACCCTGCACGCCTCCCCGCATATTCCCGCGCCCGACGGCCAGGGCGAACTGGTATTCACGCTGCCGGGCTATTCGAATTACGTTCTCGACCAGGGCAGTCGGCTGCCGGTGTTGCAACGCGCGGTTGTCGACCGAGTAGCGGTCACACCGGCCGCCTTGGTATTCCGGACACGAGACGCCGCTGCGGCTCAGCAGTTCGTCCGCGATTCGGCGGAGTTGGGCGACCCGGTGAACCATCGGCCGGTCGATCCCCCGGACAAGGTCCCCGGTGCGGTCTGTCGACGCGATCTCGATGTGGTACCGGCTGGTGAATTCCGTTGCTTCGTCTCGTACGGGAGATATGCGGCTCTATTGCTGGGCCAGCGATTGTGGGAGACACAGCAACGGGCCGCGGCCCAGTACGCGCTGCTTGCCAACAGCTCGTGACCGCAGCTCAATACCCTCGATAGGGCAGGCCTTGGGCCACTGCGACAACACCTGGAACGTTCTGCAACGACCCGTAGCGCGCGATGGCATATCGGCTGGCCGCGATGATGTTGTCCACCGGATTCCGGATATCACCGTGACCAGGGGCCATATATGCGTTGAAAGTGCTGTTGATGGTCTGCATCAAACCGATGGAAGGGTGTCCGGCGGCCGCATTGGAATCATAATTGTTTATCGCCTCCGGATTTCCACCAGACTCGTACTTGATGATCGTGGCGATCGCATTCTCGTCGATCACATGGGGCGGATATCCCATCCCGATGAGGACGTCCTTGGCCTGCTGGATCCAGTCGGCCTGCGTGTTGCCGTGGCTGTGCGCGTAGGCGACCGTCTGGTAGTTCGTGTCGGCCGCGGGGATGTTGACGCCGCCGTTGTGCCCGTCGGTGACGCCGTGGAAGGTGGTGCGGCCGGGGGAACTGCCGAGGGGCTCGTGGGCCACGGGAGCGGCAGGCGGCGGCGGGGGTGCGGGTGCGACGGCGGCGACGGGAGTGGCGGTGGGAACCACGGGAGCGCCACCCGCGCCGGTGATCGGGTCGCCGAGGCCCTGGTGGGCGGCGGCGATCGCCTGCTGGGCCTGGTTGACTGTGGTGATCGCTTGTTCGGCAACGTTTTCCGCCTGTTGCAGGGCGCGCATGATCTTCACCTGCCAGGCCAGGGCCTCGCCGTATTCGGTGCCGATCATGGCCTGCATCCGGGCCTCGGTGAACAGGTCCTCGCCGTGGGGGCCGCGGCGGCTGCGGCGGATCCAGTCGATGCGGGCGTCCGCGGAGACGGCGCCGGTGGGGCTGACGGTGTAGCCGGGGATGCCGGCGCCCGGGGGGTGTTCGGCCTGGTTGCGCAGGTCCAGGACGGTCTGCTTGGTGTGCAGCAGGTTGTCGACCTGCTGGGTGAGGGCGGACTGCAGTTGCAGCAGGGCCCCGCTGACCGCGGAGGATCTGGCCTTCTCGGTGGTCAGGCGGTCGGCGGCGGCCGCGGCGGCGGCGCCGTCCCAGGCCAGGGCCTGGGTCTTGGCGATGCCGGACATGACGGTGCGGTCGAGATCGCCGGAGAGTTTGCCGACCGCGGTGGCGGCGGTGGTGAGCTCCTCCGGGACCCATTTCTCGACATCGGGGATGGTGAGGGTCATGGGTGCAGTCCGATCGTGGTCAGCTTGGCACGGAACTGCTCGTCGGTGAGTTCGACGACCTTCCCGGTGTGCTCGATGCTGTCGGCGACCGTGGACAGGCGCTCGCCGACACGGTTCAGTGCCTGGTCGACGGTGTCCTTCGCCTGCCCGCAGGCGACCTCCCAGCGGGTGCCGGGCAGTGCGGCCATGGCATCGGAGAGCCCGGAGTGCAGCGCCACGACGGTGGCGGCCTCGTCGCGGAGCGTCTTCGCGAAGGTATTCAGCGCAACGGTATCGACCCGCAGTGCGGCAGGCGGATCGTTCTTACCGGCCATGACTCCCCCTGGGCGAAGACGGCGGCACACGCGGTGGTGCAGACGGCGGCGGCTGCTCGATTCGGCCGGCTGAGCGTAGCAAGATTCGGCCGGTCGGGGTAACGGAATGCCTTCCCAGCGATGGTCCCGCACCCGCATCCGCTAACTTGAATCCGACGTCAATTGCGGAAGAGAGGCCGATTCATGCGCGCAGCCCAGGTCAGCAAGCTCGAGGGCCCGGAGTCCATCGAGATCGTCGACATCCCCGAGCCGGAGCCGACCGCCGACGGCATCGTCATCGACGTGCACGCGGCGGGAGTGGCCTTCCCGGACGTACTGATGAGCCGGGGCCTGTACCAGATCAAGCCGGAACTGCCGTTCGTGGTCGGCGGCGAGGTGGCCGGCATCGTGCGCGAGGCGCCCGCCGGGGCGCACGTCCGGCCGGGCGATCGGGTGGTGGCGCTGACCATGCTCGGCAACGCCCTGGCCGAGGTCGCGGTGGTCCCGGCCGGACAGGTCTTCGCGCTGCCGGACGCGGTGTCGCTGGCGGCCGGTGCGGGCCTGCTGTTCAACGATCTGACCGTGCACTGCGCGCTGCGCACCCGCGGCCGGTTGGCGGCGGGTGAGACGGTGCTGGTGCACGGGGCCGCGGGCGGCATCGGCACCTCGACGCTGCGGATGGCCCCGGCCTTCGGCGCGAGCCGGGTGGTCGCGGTGGTCAGCAGCGAGGAGAAGGCGGCGGTCGCACGGGCCAACGGCGCCACCGACGTGGTGCTCACCGACGGCTGGGCCGCCGCGGTGAAGGAGCTGACCGGCGGTCGCGGGGTCGACGTGGTGGTGGATCCGGTCGGCGGCGACCGGTTCACCGACAGCCTGCGGTCGCTGGCCCCGGCCGGGCGGCTGCTGGTGCTCGGATTCACCGGCGGCGAGATCCCCACGGTCCGGGTGAATCGGTTGCTGCTCAACAACATCGACGTGATCGGCGTCGGCTGGGGCGCCTGGGTGCTGTCGCATCCGGGCTATCTGACCGAGCAGTGGGCCGAGGTGGAACCGCTGCTGGCCGACGGCCGGATCGCGCCGCCGCAACCGGTGCTGTACCCGCTGGAGCGGACCGCGGAAGCCGTTGCGGCGCTGGAGAACCGGAGTGCGCTGGGCAAGGTGGTCGTGACGCTGCGCTGAGCTGTCGGTGCCCGCCCGTACAGTGGCGCCACCATGACGCTCACCGATCGAGTCCTCAACCGCACCCTGTTGCAGCGCCAGCATCTGCTGCACCGGAGCGGCCTGTCGGTGCCCGAGATGTGCGACCACCTGGTCGGCTTGCAGGCACAGGACGTGACACCGCCGTTCATCGGATTGTTCGGCCGCATCGCCGGATTCGATCCGGCGGCGGTGTCGCGCGGGCTCACCGAGCGCAGCCTGGTCCGGATCACCCTGATGCGAGCCACCATTCATCTGGTCACCCCACCGGACGCGCTGCGTATCGCGCCGCACATCCAGCCCGAGCTGGAGAAGATTCCGTTCCGCAAGGGTTTCAACGGCGGCGCCATGGTCGGGCTGGATCCGGAGGAGGTGCGGGCCCGGGGCGAGCGGGCACTCGGCGACGAACCCACCACCGCGGCGGCGTTGCGGGTTCGGGCCGCCGCCGACTATCCGGATCGCAATCCGGGCGCCGTCCTACAGACCTGGCTGTATCAGCTGCCGGTGCTCCAGACCCCGCCGCGCGGGCTGTGGCGGGACAACAGCCGGCCCACCTGGTCCCGGGTCGAGCCCTGGCTGGGCGCGCCGCCGCAACCCGGCTATCCACTGGCCGAACTGGTGCTGCGCTACCTGCGCGCCTTCGGGCCCGCGAGCACCATGGACATCCAGACCTGGTCGAAGCTGGTCGGGATCAAGGACGCGGTGCGACAACTCGGCGACCGCTTGCGCACCTATACCGACGAGCGCGGCCGCACCCTCTACGATCCGGCCGACGCCGAACTCGCCGATCCGGATCTGCCCGCGCCCGTGCGCTTCCTGGGCTGGTACGACAACGCGTACCTGTCACATCAGGACCGCCGGCGCATCGTGCCGGACGGCGCCGCGCCACCGCTGCGGCACCTGGCCGCCCAGGTGTCACCGATCCTGGTCGACGGATATCTCTCCGGCATCTACAAGATCGCCACCGACCAGACCCGGGCCCGGTTGCGCATCGTGCCGCTGCGCGACTGGACGGCGGCCGAACGCGACGAGGCCGAGGCCGAGGGGGCGGCCCTGCTCGCCTTCCTGGAACCCGGCCTGGAACCGTCGATCGAATTCCTGCCCGCGGGAGCGGACCTCCGAGTCTGAGGCGGACACCGCAACAACAGCACGATATGACATGCAATCATGATTGACCTGCCCGAAACATCGAACCGATTGCATGTAATCATTTCCTCGCACACTGATTGCCGACCAGCCGATGCGCACCGCGCCCGAACCGGGAGTCAGCATGACCACCGAATACGACCTGTCCGAGGTGGACCGCGAGAAACAGATGGGCGGACTCGGCCTCGAGACCGACACGCGCGAGATCCGGGTGATCGACCTCGGCGATTTCGACACCCGGCGCGCGGAGATCACCGACGAACTCTGGACGGCCGCCACCGAGATCGGCTTCTTCCAGCTGGCCGGGCATGGCATCGCCGCGGAGCGGGTCGACCGGGCGTTCGCGCTGACCGAACGCTTCTTCGCCCTCCCGGACGCCGTGAAGGCGAAATACGCTCTGGTGAAGGCGAAGAACGCGGGCTGGGAGAGCCTCAGCCAGGTGCGGCCCTCGATCGGGGTGCCGGATCAGAAGGAGTCCTACCAGATCACCCGGCCGCACATGGCGCAGTTGTGGCCGGACGCGGGCGAACTGCCCGGATTTGCCACGGAACT
This sequence comes from Nocardia sp. alder85J, assembly GCF_020176955.2. Lineage (GTDB taxonomy): Bacteria > Actinomycetota > Actinomycetes > Mycobacteriales > Mycobacteriaceae > Nocardia. The sequence goes on along the minus strand of NZ_JAIUCZ020000012.1, from coordinate 201,610 downwards.
TCTCGATTTCGAGCAGCAGTGCTGGTCGGTGGCGATGCGGGTGCTGTCCTGCTTCGCGGATCGGCTCGGCTTCGCGCGCGACCATTTCACCGCGGCGCACGATCCGGCCTCCCCGCAGTACCAGAGCACGCTGCGGCTGCTGCACTACTACGCGGTACCGCCGGAACTGCGGGGCGCGCCGGGCCGCTGGCGGGCCGGCGCGCACACCGATTTCGATTGTCTGACACTGCTTTTCCAGCGCGACGGCCAGGGCGGTCTCCAGGTCTGTCCCGGCCGTGAGATGACCGGGCAGCAGTGGACCTCGATCACCCCGTCCTCGGCGCTGATCACCTGCAACATCGGCGACATGCTGACCCGGTGGAGCGATGATCTGCTGCCGTCCAATTTCCATCGGGTACGCGGCCCCGGCGCGGACGAATACCAGGGCGACCGCTACAGCATCGCCTTCTTCGCCCAGGCCGACCGCGATGCGGTGATCCAGGGCCCGGGCGGCGGCTATCCCCCGGTCACCGCGGCCGATTTCATCGCCCAGCGGGTCGCGGCCAATTACCGCCCGCAGTCGTGAAATCCGGCCACCCGCGCCGCCGCCGGCGTCCGGGTTTGCGGGCCGATCACCCGGCCCGGCCGGGGGTGAGGCGAACGTAACGGTGTGACGTGCGCCCCGTAAAGTCATGTGGCAACAGCAACGCATGAAAACGCGGCACACCGTGCAGCGCGAGGAGCTCCAGTGTCACTCGATCAGCCACTCGCCCCGCTTCCCCAGGAGGGCATGGGTTTCGCCGCGGCGTGGCCTGTCCGGGCTGGTGATGTGGATCCGTACAACCGGCTGCGGTTCGATGCCGTGGCGCGCTATCTGCAGGACATCGCGGAAGAGGAACTGCAGTCGGGATTCTTCGAGCGCACCGATCCGAACTGGATCGTCCGCCGCACGGTCATCGATGTGGTCCGCCCGATCGTCTGGCCGGATCGGGTGGAGTTGCGCCGGTGGTGCTCGGCGATGTCGACCCGCTGGACGAATATGCGAGTGCGGGTGACCAGCGCCGGCGGCGGGCTGATCGAGACCGAGGGCTTCTGGATCAACATCAACGAATCGACCAACATGCCCACCCGGATCAGCGACGAGGGCCTGGCGTTGCTGGCCCGGACCACCGCCGAGCACCGGCTGCGCTGGCGGCCGTTCCTCACCGATCCGACCCCGCCCGACTCCGATACCGATCTGCCGTTCCCGGTGCGTGCCACCGATATCGACCAGTACAACCACGTCAACAATGCCGCCTACTGGCAGGCGGTGGAACATTTCCTGGTCGATTTCCCGAAACTGGTCGCCGGACCGCATCGCGCGGTCATCGAATATGTGGCGCCGGTGCTGGCGCGCCAGCACATCAGCGTCCGCAGCCGCTTCGAACCCGGGGATCGCACCACCGGTCATCCGGTGCTGCGGTTGTGGTTCATCGTCGGCGACGCGGTGACCACCACCGTGCGCATCGGCCCACTGCCGGGCTGACGAAATACCGTTTGCACGAAGTTTGCCTGTCAAGATGGACCGCGGCGGCATTCCACCGCCGATGAGATCCGCGGACGGAGGAGAACTCGGCGTGCAGAAGGCACATCTTGCGTTACTGGCCGCGACGGGCGTGCTGACGCTGGCCGCCTGCGGGCACGGATCGGATTCGGCGGCAACACATTCGACGACCACCGGGCCGGCCGCCTCCGAGACCGAGGCCCCGGCCCCGCAGACGACCGTGCCGCCCACCGGCCCCGGCGATGTGAGCTGCGGCCGCGTGACCGATACCGGCGGCGTCGCCCGCACTGTCATCGCCGTGCACCGGACCGCCGGCCTGGTGGACTGCGCGCAGGCGATGCGGGTAGTCGGCGCCTATGTGGCGCAGTCAGATCTGAAGAAGACGGTCGACGGCTGGGACTGCCGGGCACAACCCAGCGCCAAGGTGCCCTCGGTCTGCACCAAGGACGGGCTGATGATCAACCTGCTGCCCAACTGAGTCGCGCTCCGGTTGTTCCCGGACGGTGCCGGGAACAACCGGAGCGCGAAACTCGGTTTCCGTGTCAGCCGCAGGCGGCTCTGTGTCAGCCGCGAGCGGCCTTCAGCAGATCCTCCAGACTGGTCAGCTTGACCCGGGGGCGGCCGCTGGCCTTACCGGCGGTGCGCTCGGCCGCGTCGATGGCCTTCCAGCCCTCCCGGTCGACCAGATCGGGCTGCCGCTGGGCCAGCAGCGCCTTCAGTGCGGCCCGGTCGCTCTGCGGCGCCGGGAGCCTGCCCTGGACGAAGTCGGCGAGCAGCTGCTCCACCGTCTCGGTCGCGTCGACCCGGTTGGAACCGATCACACCGCGCGGGCCGCGCTTGATCCAGCCCGACACGTACACACCGGTCAGCGGCGCGTTGTCGGCCAGCACCCGGCCGTGCTCGTTGGGCACCACACCGTGCTGTTCGTCGAACGGCAGCGCCGGCACCGGACGGCCCTTGTAGCCGATCGAGCGCAGCACCAGCGAGGCCGGCAGCGTCTCCGTGCGGTCGGTGGCGCGCGCCGCGAGCTTGCCGGACGCGTCCGGTACCAGCTCGTTGTGCGCGAACTCGATCGCCTCGACCTTGTCGGCGCCGATGATCGCGGTCGGCGAAGTCAGGTAGCGGAAGACGATGCGCTTGTGGCCGGGATTGCGCGGGGCGCCCGCGTACTCCTGCGCCAGCTGGTACTTCAGCGCCAGCGTCGGCTCGACCTCGGGATCGTCGAGCAGCGCCCGGCTCTCCGCGTCCAGTTCCAGATCCGCCTCGTCGACGATGACGTCGACGCCCTTCATGTGGGTCAGCGCCAGGAACTCCGGGGTGGTGTACGCGGCCTGCAACGGCCCGCGCCGCCCCAGCACCACGACCTCGCGGATGCTGCTGTTGCGCAGCGCGTCCAGGGCGTGGTCGGCGATATCGGTCTTCGCCAGGTCGTCCGGGCTCATCGTCAGCACCCGCGCCACGTCGAGGGCGACGTTGCCGTTGCCCACGATGACCGCCCGCTCACCGCTCAGGTCGAAGGTGCGGTCGGCGTAGTCGGGATGCCCGTTGTACCAGGCCACGAACTCGGTCGCGGAGTGGCTGCCGGGCAGATCCTCGCCGGGCACGCCCAGCCGCCGGTCGGTGGAGGCGCCGACGGCGTAGATCACCGCGTGGTGATGCTCCACCAGCTCCTCGTGGCTGACGTGCTGCCCGACCTCGACGTTGAGGTAGTACTGCAGGGTGTCGCGGCGGAACGCGCTCTCGAACATGGTCGACACGCGTTTGGTGCCGGCATGGTCGGGGGCGACGCCGGCGCGTACCAGACCCCACGGGGTCGGCAGCCGGTCGAACATCTCGACCTCGACGTCGGCGCGCCGCAGCAGTTCGTCGGCGGCGTAGCAGGCCGCGGGGCCGGCTCCGACGATCGCGACCCGCAGGGTGCCCAGGTCCTTGGGGGGCCGGGGCGGGGTCGTGATCGGCTCGAAGTTCGACTCGAGCGGATGCCGCTGGAAGTATGCGGCGTTGATGTCGCGGAACCGCGCCAGCGAAGCCACCAGATCGTCCTCTGAGAAGATGGCCTCCACCGGGCAGGCATCCACGCAGGCACCGCAGTCGATACAGGTGTCGGGGTCGATGTACAGCTGCTCGGTCGTCGCGAACTCGGGCTGCTCCGGGGTGGGTCGAATGCAGTCGACCGGGCACTCGGGGACGCAGCTGGCGTCGTTGCAACAACGCTGCGTGATCACATAGGCCATATCTCGCAGATCCTCGAAACTTTCAGGGGATGTACCGCACCGGGGGTCGGTGCGGAGCATGCTCCACGCTGTCATCCGGTGGATTCCAGTGTGACGCCATCTTCAGTGTGCCTCGAGAGTGAGATGCGTCTCTGCCCGGCATACGGTAGGAGCCATGGCACGCACATTGATCTTGATGCGGCACGGTAAGTCCAGCTACCCGCCGGGCGTCGCCGACCACGAACGACCGCTGGCGCCCCGTGGGCGCCGCGAGGCCGCGCTGGCCGGTGACTGGCTGGGTGCCACGCAGCCGGAGATCGACCTGGTGTACTGCTCGACCTCGGTGCGGACCAGGGAGACCCTGGCCGCCACCGGCATCACCGCGCCGGCACAGTTCGAGCCCTCGATCTACGAGGCCACGCCGCACACCCTCATCGACCTGATCCAGCTCGCCGACGACGAGGTGGGCACCCTGCTGCTCGTCGGGCACGCCCCGGGCATGCCGTGGACGGCCTGGGAACTGGCCGCCAACCGCGACAGCGAGGCCGCCGCGGACCTGAGCCGCAAATTCCCGACCTCGGCCCTGGCCGTGCTGGAATTCGACCGGGCATGGACGGACGCCGACCCGGGCACCGGGGAATTGCTGCGTTTCCACGTCCCCCGCTGAGCCCGTCCGGCGTTACCGGCGCTACCGCCGGATCAGTGCAGCAGCTTCCCCCGCACGACGACGACCGCGCCGAGCGCGACCAGCACGATGAGCGCGACGAACCAGTTCGTCAGCCACCACACCACGCCGAGCGCGACCACCACCGGTAACACCGCGACAGTGGCGATGAACGGACTCTCCTTGACCGTCTCCAGGGCCGAGCGGGCCCTGATGCGGTCGATTTCCTTGGCCATGGATCCAGGGTAGGCGGAAAACGACCCTGAGCCGAGGAAACGATCACCGGCTCAACCGAGTTGGACCGATCGTTTCGACAGGCCCAGCCAGAAACCGTCGACGGTGCTGCGGAGTGTGCCGGTATCGGCCTCGCCCGCACCGAGGGTGACGAACAGCGGGGCGAAATGTTCGGTACGCGGGTGGGCCAGCAATGGATCGGGGGCGGTGTGCCGGAAGTCCAGCAACGCGTCGATGTCGCCGGCGGCGATGACCTCCCGGCCCCAGTCGTCGAACTCCTTCGACCAGGCGGGCACGTGATCCGGTCGCAGGTCGCGCAGATTGTGGGTGAAGAAGCCGCTGCCGAGGATCAGCACCCCCTCGTCGCGCAGCGGCGCCAGCTTGCGGCCGAGCTCGAACAGGCCGACCGGGTCCAGCGTCGGCATCGACAGCTGGAGCACCGGGACGTCGGCGGCGGGAAACATCTCCACCAGTGGCACATACGCACCGTGGTCGAGGCCGCGATCCGGGGCTTCGTGGACGGAATCACCCAGCAGCGCACGGACTTTCGCGGCGAGATCGGGTGCGCCGGGGGCGGGGTAGCGCACCCGGTAGTAGTGCTCCGGGAAACCCCAGAAGTCGTAGACCAGCGGCATCGTGGTGGTGGCGCCGAGGGTGACCGGCGCGTCCTCCCAGTGCGCGGAGATCACCAGAATCGCGCGCGGCCGGGGCAACTCGGCCGACCAGGCGGCGAGCTGGCCGGGCCAGATCGGGTCGTCGGCGAGCGGTGGAGCGCCGTGACTCAAATAGACGACGGGCATTCGGCCGGTGCTCCCGGCCCGATCGATTCCGGCCATCGCGTGTGCTCTCCTTCAGCCGATCAGTCGAATGGTGTGCCCGGTGTGCTCCACCTTGGCGCGGAGGTAGCGCAGATTGGCCGGGGTCGAGTGGACGCCGGTGGGCACCGTGGCGCGGACGCCGATGCCGTGCGCCCGCAGTTGCCGGGCCTTGTCCGGGTTGTTGGTGAGCAGCTCGATCTCGGCGAGGCCCAGCGCGGTCAGCATCTGCGCCGCCGCGGTGTAGTCGCGGCCGTCCTCGGGGAGTCCGAGCGCGGTGTTGGCCTGATAGGTGTCCAGGCCACTGTCCTGCAACGCGTAGGCGTCGAGCTTGTTGTACAGGCCGATGTCCCGGCCCTCCTGGCGCAGGTAGAGCAGCACGCCACCGATCTCGGAGATGCGCTGCACCGCCTCGCGCAACTGCGGCCCGCAGTCGCAGCGCGCCGAGCCGAAGACGTCGCCGGTGAGGCATTCGGAATGCAACCGCACCAACGGGCCGCGCCCGGGTCGCGGCTCGCCGAGGAGCAAGGCGAGATGCTCCCTGCCGTCGCTGAGCCCGTCGAAGGTGACGGCCTCGGCGGTGGTCGCGTAACCGTCGCCGAAGGTGAGCGGGATGCGCACGCGGGTGCGAATCACGGCAGGCCGCGCATCCGGTACCGCGACGCCGAGGCGGTGGGCTGGCTCCATGTAACTGCTCCGTGCTGCGAGACCTACCAGTTCAAATTTGAACAACAGGGTATCCGCTGGGGTTATTCCGCGCGGAACCGGCGGTAATCTCGGATCATGGACGCTGATCCGCGCTGGCTCGATGAGCGGGAGCAACGCGCCTGGATCGCCTTCCTCACCGCCACCGGACTGCTCGGCCGCCGGTTGGATCGGCAACTGGAACTGGATGCGGGCCTGTCACACCTGCAATACGAGATCCTGGTCCGGCTCGCCGCCGCCACCGGCCACGAACTACGGATGAGCGAACTGGCCGACTCGCTGGTCGACTCCAAGAGCAAACTCACCTACCAGATCGACCGGCTGGAGCGGGCCGGGCTGGTGCGCCGCCGCTCCTGCCACAGCGACATGCGCGCGGTGTACGCGGTACTCACCGACGCCGGCCGGCGGAAACTGGAGCAGGCCGCACCCGGCCACGTCGCCACCGTGCGGGAACTGTTCATCGATGTGCTGACTCCCGAGCAACTCGAGGTGATGGCCACCGCCCTGGGCGAGGTGAGCCGCCGGCTACGCGAGGAGCACTGATCCGAAACACGGCCGGTTCCACAGCTTTCCGCGCAACCCGCCGAATTCGACCGCGCAGCACGCGCGCAACCCCCGCACCCATGGTTACTATGCGACGGCCATGCAAGCACCGCGCCGGCCGTCTCACCAGCACACCGTCCGGCGGAGCGACACCGGTGCGTGAGTATGCTCTTGCGCGGCAACACAAGTCAGGTGACCAGTGTCGTCAGGGTGGGCACGGAAGGGGAACTGAGACATGAGCGAACAGGCGGTGGCGACGACCGTCGTCCGCAACGACGCACAGCACCGCTACGAGGTGTGGTACGGCGACAAACTGGCCGGTTTCGCCGAGTTCCGCGAGCGCGAGCACGACACCGTATTCGTCCACACCGAGGTCGACATCGAATACAGCGGCAAAGGTCTGGCGAATGCGCTGGCGCAGGACGCGATCGAGGATGTGATCGCCCGCGGTCGCGGCATCGTGCCGCGCTGCCCGTTCATCAAGGGCTGGCTGGACAAGCACCCCGACTACGACGCGCACGTGGTGGGCAAGGGAATTCAGCGATGAGCGATCTGGAGGCCGCGCCCGCGGAGGCGGTGTGCGAGGCCACACCGGCACCGGGCCCGCGGGCCGATCTCCATCCCGCCCGCGTGGTGCCGCTCGGTGGGGTGCGCGGCGTCAGCGTGGAACGCGTACTGCCACAACGTGATCTGCCCACCGTCGGGGCGTGGTGTTTCCTGGACCACTTCGGCTCGATCACGCCCGCCGAACACCTGCCGCCGGATATCGACCCGCATCCGCACATCGGATTGCAGACGGTGACCTGGCCGTTCGACGGCCGCATCCGGCACCGCGACAGCCTCGGCTCCGATGTCGAGATCGAGCCCGGGCAGCTGAATCTGATGACCTCCGGGCGCGGGATCGCGCATTCGGAGTACACCGTGCCGGGCGCCCCGGCCGGGCACGGCCTGCAATTGTGGATCGCGTTGCCCGGCGACCGGACCGGGATAGACCCGCACTTCGAACAGCACCGCGAACTGCCGGTCCTGGACCGGCCGGGCCTGCGTGCCACCGTGCTGATCGGCGCCCTGGCCGGGGTCACCTCCCCAGCCGTCGCCTACACCCCGCTGGTCGGCGCCGATCTGACCGTCGACGCGGCCGCCACCACCGATCTGCCGCTGGATCCCGGCTTCGAACACGCCCTGCTGGTGGTCTCCGGTGAACTCACCGTCGCCGGCGCGACGGTGACGCCCGGGCCGCTGCTGTACCTGGGCACCGGCCGCGACCGCGTGGACCTGGCCGCGGGGGCCGTGGGGGCGCACGCGGTGCTGATCGGCGGCGAACCCTTCGCCGAGGATCTGGTGATGTGGTGGAACTTCGTCGCTCGCAGCCACGACGAGATCGAGGCCGCCCGGCTGGCCTGGGAGGGGCACGACACCACCCGGTTCGGCGACGTCCCCGGTCATCCGCCGCAGCAGCGTATTCCGGCGCCGCCGCTGCCCAACCTGCGGCTGCGGCCCCGCAAGCGGCGGATCACCGGCTGAGCCGGGTCGGTCGCGCGCCGGACCGACCGGTCGCGCTCATAGCCGGTCAGCCGCGCTCGCGACCGGTCGGCCACTCTCGCAGCCGGTCAGCCGCGTTCGAACAGGCGCTCCGGGGAATCGCTTTCGGACGACAGCGACTGGGTTCCGATGACCCGCAACAGATCCAGCTTCTCCTGCGCGTCACTGCCCGGCCGTGGGTAGTACACCAGCAGTTTCTGGGTGGCATTGGGCGTGACCAAGGTCTCGCAGATCAGGTCCAGCACACCGACCCGCGGATCGAGCATGCGCTTCGTGTCGTTCAGCCGCACCCCGACCTCGTGATCGCTCCACAACCGCTCGAATTCGGCGCTCACCGACCGTAGCCGGGTGACCAGTTCGGTCACGTCGGCGTCCCCGGCCCGGCGGGCGGCGGTGGCGCGCAGATCCGACACGTGCTTGCGCGCGATGCGGTCGGCGTCCTCGGGAAATCTGGTCCGCATTTCGGGCTCGGTGAACCAGCGCCAGGCGATGTAGCGGTCCATGCCCGTCTGCCGGCTTCGCTCGCCGGACATGATGATGTGCATCCGGTTCTGGGTCAGCACCTCGCCGAGATCCGAGATCACACAGGCCGGGGTGTCGTCGAGTTTGTTCAGCAGGAACAACAGGCCGGGCCCGACATGCCGATCGCCGCCGCGCGCGGGCGCGGTGTGGCCACAGAGGTGGAACAGATGGTCCCGCTCGTCGTCGGTCAGCCGCAAGGCGCGCGCCAGCGCGCTGAGCACCTGCACCGACGGCCGCGGCCCGCGCGACTGCTCCAGCCGGGTGTAGTAGTCGGTCGACATCCCGGCCAGCAGCGCCACCTCGTCGCGCCGCAGCCCGGGGGTACGCCGCCGCACCCCGGGCAGCAGGCCCACATCGGCCGGCTGCAACTGCTCACGCCGGCGACGCAGGAAATCGGCGAGATCGTCGCGGTCCATACGGTCCACTGTCCTCCCCGGCCGGCGGCGCAGCCAGGGATCGCCGATCCCCCGATGCACGCTCTCTGCCGATCCCCGGATCGAGGCATCAGGATGGAGGCATGACCAACTCCACCACGATGGACACCGTGCCACTGGGCGCCACCGGCCCCCTGGTCGGCCGCCTCGGCCTCGGCGGGATGAGCATGTCCGGCTCCTACAGCGCCGCCGACGAGGCGCAGTCGATCGCCACCGTGCACGCCGCGCTGGACGCGGGTGCGAACCTCGTCGACACCGGCGATTTCTACGGCTTCGGTCACAACGAGATGTTGATCGGCCGGGCGCTGGCCGACCGCAAGCGGGAGGACTACCTCCTCAGCGTCAAATTCGGCGCCCTGCGCGGCCCCGACAACAGCTGGGGCGGCACCGATGCGCGCCCAGCCGCCGTCCGCAACTTCCTCGGATACTCGCTGCAACGGCTCGGCGTCGACCACATCGACATCTACCGCCCGGCCCGGCTGGACCCGGCCGTGCCGATCGAGGACACCATCGGCGCGATCGCCGAGATGGTCGAGGCCGGGTACGTCCGGCACATCGGCCTGTCCGAGGTCGGCGCGGAGACGATCCGCCGGGCGGCCGCCGTGCACCCGATCGTGGACCTCCAGATCGAGTACTCGCTGCTCTCCCGCGGCATCGAGCGCGAGATCCTGCCTGCCACACGCGAACTCGGCATCGGCATCACCGCGTACGGCGTGCTGTCGCGCGGTCTGCTCAGCGATTCGCTGCGCACCCGGCGCAGCTTCGATCGCGGTGATTTCCGCGCCTTCAGCCCGCGCTTCCAGGGCGAGAACCTGACGGCCAACCTGCGCCTGGTGGAGGCTCTGGCGACGATCGCCGAATCCCGCGGCGCCACCGTCGCCCAGTTGGCGATCGCCTGGGTGCTGTCCCGCGGCGCCGATATCGTGCCCGTCATCGGCGCGCGGACCGTCGCGCGCTGGGCCGAGAGCGCCGCGGCCCTGGACATCCGGCTCACCGCGGACGAGATCGCCGAGATCGAGGCCGCGGTGCCCGCCGAACAGGTGGCCGGGGAGCGCTACGCCGGACCACAGATGGCGATGCTGGACAGCGAGCGCTGACCCGCACTACTTCCGGCGTGGCCGGATCACCGCGGTGAACGACGCCGCGGCCACCGACTTGCCGGTGTTGTCGGTGATGTCGACCGGTACGGCCAATTCGATCGACTCCCCCGACTCGATCGCGGACCGAGCCCGATCCAGTTCCGCCGCAGTCAGTTCCGAGGTGGCGCGGATCGGGCCCGCCGTCCCCTTCGCCCGAGCCAGATACTCGATGCGACCGTCGCGGGCGACGATGAATGCCTCCCCCATCAGATCGACGATGCCGGAAATCGACGCGGCCATTGCCGCCGTCTCGGCCAGCCCGAACAGGATCGCGGCATGCAGATCGCCGTTGTGGTTGAGATGCTCCGGCTTCGGCTCGAGCGCGAATACACTGCGGCCGGGCAGGTACTCCACACCCTCGATCCCGGCGAACCGGATGAACCCGAGCTTCCGGAATCCGGCCAGCACCAGCTCGCCCATGGTTGCGCTGTCCATCCCAACTCCCGCCGACAATGAAACGTGTTCTACTTTCCTACCCGGCAGGGTGCGGATTTGTCCACGCGCGAGCGGCGCAGTGCCGGATCGTCTTCCGCACCGATCGTGTGCAATGGCCCGGGAGAGCGGCGCACGCCCTGTCGGCACCGATACAGCGACCGGGCCCCGTCAACCGAGCAGCACGGGCTCGATGGTCACGGCGGTGTGGTCGAGGCCGGCACGAGGATGACAGTTCCGAGGGTCATGACCGTCGGCCTCGGATGCCGGCCCGGGCTGCCGGGACTCGCCCGACCGCATCCGGCCCGGAACAAGCCGGTCGGCAGGCCGACCGGCGGTCGTCAGATCGGTCGGCGGGCGCGGACGTCGGCGGTGCGGGTGCGGACGCCGATCAGGACGGTGGAGACCAGAACGGCCATGAGCTCCAGCAGGTTCCAGGCGACGCCGTCGGCCGTCGCTTGTTCCGAGGCGACCGGTGGCGGCAATCGCCGTGCGGGTGGGGGCGGCGGCGCGGGTGCCGGGGGCGGCGGGAGCGGGACGGGTGCGGTGGGGGCCGGGGGCGCGAAGACCGGGACGGCGGGGAGCGGGCCGATCTGCAAAGGCAGTTCCGGGGCCGGCGGGGGCGGGCCGGGCAGCAGGCAGGTGATGATCGCGCTGCCGGTGATCGCGCTCCCCAGAGCGGCGCTGCCCAGGCCGGAGCCGCTAGAGCCGCCGACCAGGCTGCTGCCGCCGACACCGACCAGGCTGCTGCCCGGTCCACTGCCGGTCATCAGGCCGAGCAGGATCAGGCCCAGACCGGTGACGGCGCTACCGGCGCAGGCGGTCTGGACACTGCCGGAGTTCAGGGCCGGGGGTGCGGCGGCCTCGATCGGCTCGGGGTCGAGGCGGATCAGGGTGCGTTTCGGCGGCACGGCCAGGCTCTCGTCCCGATGGCGTGCGGTCTCCCCGGCCGAGAGCGGCGGATGCAGGCTCATCTGACTGCCGGTGTCCACGCCGCCCGAATCGGCGCTGCCGACCCCGGAACCCGTGCCGCCCGACCCGGTGATGGCGCTACCGGTCGAGGCGCCGCCGATAAGCCCTGGATCGGCCGCCGCCACACCGCCGGACGACAGCGCCACCGCCAGGGCACAACCGCTCACCATCCGCGCCGCCCGGGGACCGGCGCCGGGTGCGATCCCGAAACCCATGTATATCAACCTGATTCGTCGAGGGGACACGGTCAGCCGATGTGCCGATAGCGCGCCAGCGCGAATTCGAAGGCATCGCGCGGCACGCTGATCGTGTGCGAGAACGGCCGCTCGAAGTTGTGGATCTGCAACAGGGCCGAGGCGATCACCACGCCGAGCAGGGCGGTCATCAGCGTGCTGCGCCAGGTGACGCGGTTACCGGAGAGCACCGGGCTGAACAACAGCAGCACCGTGCCGAAAATCAGTGCGACGTAGAGGAATCCGGGCACCCCCTGGGCGGCGTCCACGCCACGGTCGCTACGGGCGTCGGCGACCTTGACCAGGGCCGCCTGCGCGGCCGACCGCGCGTCGGTCCCCGCCTGGTCCACCGGATGCTGCTGGGAGACCGTGTCGCGGAGGGTGTCGAGCATCGATTGCGCGGCCGGGCTGAGACGGCCGTTGCGGCTCATGGTGTTCCACTCCGGGCCGACGACCTGTTCGGTGTAGTCGCGCACCAGCCCCTGCACCCGGTCCCGATCGGGCTCGGCCATGCCGTGTGCGGCCCAATAGGTCTCGACCAGGCCCTTGGCCTCGGTGACGGTGTGATTGTGCGCGTTCTGGTACTGCTGCCAGCAGATCACCACGATGAAGGCGACCACGGCGGTGAAGAACGTCTTGATGACGTCCAGCGCCAGCGCGCCCGACGCCTCGTCACTCGATTGCCGCCATGCGGCCGGGCGCAGCCGGTCGCCCGCGACCAGCACCACCACCGAGATCAGCGCGCCCACCAGGGCAGCGATCACTTCCTGAACCATGCCGCGACTCCGTTCCGAGCACCGAACCATTCATCAGGGCAGCGTCGATCACCACGTATTCGCAGCCGTAACCCGTACGGATGGAATGGGATTCGACGAGAGAGCACCGCTCTTGACAAACCGGGCAGATTTAGAGAGCATTGCTCACATAAGAGAACGACTGTCACACTCGGAGGTTCGGATGCTCACCGTTGCCAAGGGAGCGAATGCCGCCCTGATGTTCTTCCTCGAACTGGGCGCGCTCGGCTCGGTCGTCTACTGGGGCTTCACGGTGAGCCCGAACTGGGTGCTCAAGATCGTCGCGGGGCTGGGAGTCCCGGTGGTGATGGCGGTGCTGTGGGCACTGTTCGCCGCCGGCGGTGGTGCGAACGCCACCTTTCCCCTGCACGGCATCGTCCGCGCGCTGTTCGAGATCGCCTGGTTCGGCGGCGCCGCCCTCGCCCTCTACTCGGCCGCAGCCCTCACCCCCGCGCTGATCTTCGCCACCGTCTATGTAGTCAATGCCGTGCTCCGCTTGATCTGGAATCAGGTCTGAGAAATTCACCACCGCGCCGCTCAGGTGGCCCATTCCCGCAACGGAATCGGGCCACCCATTGACGGCGACTACCTACTTCTTGAGCTCGCTGATCCCATCGAGGACATTCTGAAGCATTGCGACAACATGCTTATGCCGCACATCGCTGTCAGCCTTGAGCCACTCCAGCTTTCCGGAATGATCCTCCTGAGTCACCTTGATATCGGAAAGCTCTTTGCTGTGCACCGCCTGCACAGCCTTGATCTCGCCGATGTCTTTGCTGTGCACCGCCTGCACAGCCTTGATCTCGCCGATGTCTTTGCTGTGCACCGCCTGCACAGCCTTGATCTCGCCGATGTCCTTGGTGTGCACCGCCTGCACAGCCTTGATCTCGCCGATGTCCTTGGTGTGCACCGCCTGCACAGCCTTGATCTCGCCGATGTCCTTGGTGTGCACCGCCTGCACAGCCTTGATCTCGCCGATGTCCTTGGTGTGCACCGCCTGCACGGCCTTGATCTCCGAGATTTCCCGGCCGTGACTCTCCTGAGTGACCTGGACCGCAGCCAGTCCCGCGGACTGCTCATCCAGCTTGCCCGCGATCTTGGACAGGTCCCGGGTATGAACGGCCTGGACAGCTTTCAGGTCGCCGATATCACCGGTCTGCGCGGACAGCGTACGGGTCACAACCCAGAGCTGACCTTTCGCCTCGTTGACATCGGTCGCTGTCGATCGCACGAATGCTTCCACCGCATCCAGTCGCTCGTCGACATTGGTATTGCTCATTCGGTGAAACCTCCATCTCGTTCCCTGTTGCCGATCGCGCAATCGGCGGTTGGTCGCCCGGGCGATGCCCACAGTAAAGGCCATCCCCGCGACGCGCCAAAGAACGACACTCCACTCAATTCGCATTCGCACCCTTTTTGTGGAGCGCACAAACCAATTCAGCGACAAGAGTTTTCGAATATCGCATTTTCGCTAATTCGGAAAATCGAATACTCACCCCGAACGCGAATCGGCCCCCGCTCCGGAATTCGGAGCGGGGGCCGATTGCGGCTCACCCGAGGCAGGGCGACACGCGGACTACCGGTAGTCGCTGAACCCGTAGTCGTCCAGCGGCACCGCGGCACCCGTGGTCTGGCCGAAGCCGTCCGGGGTGTAGTAGGTGTCGTCGTAGGACGGCACGGCGTATGCGGCCGCGCGGGCCTCCTCGGTCGGCTGCACCTGGATGTTCCGGTACCGGTTGATACCGGTACCGGCCGGGATCAGCTTGCCGATGATCACGTTCTCCTTCAGGCCGACGAGCTTGTCGGAGCGGCAGTTGATGGCCGCGTCCGTCAGCACTCGGGTGGTCTCCTGGAAGGAGGCCGCCGACAGCCACGAATCGGTGGCCAGCGACGCCTTGGTGATACCCATCAGCACCGGACGTCCCGCGGCCGGCTCGGCGCCCTCGGTGACGACCCGCCGGTTCGACGACTCGAACTCGGCACGCTCGACCAGCGAACCGGGCAGGAACTCCGTCGCGCCCGAGTCGATGATCGTGACGCGCCGCAGCATCTGCCGGACGATGACCTCGATGTGCTTGTCGTGGATGGACACACCCTGCGACCGGTACACCTCCTGGACCTCGTGGACCAGGTGGATCTGCACCTGCCGCGGACCCATCACGCGCAGCACCTCGTGCGGATCGGCCGAGCCCTCCAGCAGCTGCTGGCCGACCTCGACGTGGTCACCGTCGGAGAGCAGACGCTCGGAGCCGTCGTCGTGCTTGTACACCCGCAGCCGCTGACGCTTCGACAGCTTGTCGTAGAGCACCTCGTCCGAGCCGTCGTCCGGAATGATGGTGATCTTGTAGAAGCGGTCGTCGTCCTCCAGCCGCACCCGGCCGGAGACCTCCGCGATCGGCGCCTTGCCCTTCGGGACGCGGGCCTCGAACAGCTCCTGCACGCGGGGCAGACCACCGGTGATGTCGTCTCCGGCGACACCACCCTGGTGGAAGGTACGCATGGTCAGCTGGGTACCGGGCTCACCGATGGACTGGGCGGCGACGATGCCGACGGCCTCGCCGACGTCGACCAGCTTGCCGGTGGCCATCGAGCGGCCGTAGCACATCGCGCACACGCCGGTGCCCGAGGTACAGGTCAGCACCGACCGGACCTTGACCTCGGTGACGCCGGCCTCGAGCAGAGCCTCGATCGCCGGGTCGCCGATGTCGTGGCCCTTCTCGACCACCACGTTGCCCGCGGCGTCGAGGATGTCGGTGGCCGCGGTCCGGGCGTAGGTGCTGGTCTCCACGTGCGCGTCCCGGATCAGCGTGCCGTCCGGCTGCTTCTCCGCGATCCGCACGATGATGCCGCGCTCGGTGGCACAGTCGGTCTCGCGCACGATGACGTCCTGCGACACGTCCACCAGACGACGGGTCAGGTAGCCCGAGTCGGCGGTACGCAGCGCGGTGTCGGCCAGACCCTTACGAGCGCCGTGGGTGTTGATGAAGTACTCCAGCACCGTCAGGCCCTCACGGAAGGAGGACTTGATCGGCCGCGGGATGAACTCACCCTTCGGGTTCGTCACCAGGCCCTTCATACCGGCGAGGGTACGGGTCTGGGTGAAGTTACCCGTGGCGCCCGAGTCGACGATCGTGATGACCGGGTTGTCCGGCGGGTAGTGCGCGCGCAGCGCCCTACCGACCTCTTCGGTGGCCTCCTGCCAGATCTTCACCAGGGCGTTGTTGCGCTCCTGGTGATCGAGGGCACCACGCTGGTACTTCTTCTCGATCTGCTCCGACTGCGCCTCGTAGCGCTCCATGATGTCGGCCTTCTCCGGCGGAACGAGCACGTCCGACATGGAGACGGTGACACCGGAGCGGGTGGCCCAGTAGAAACCGGAGTCCTTGAGCTTGTCGACGGTCTGCGCGACCACGATCATCGGGTAGCGCTCGGCGAGATCGTTGATGATCGTCGCCTGCCGCTTCTTCGGCATCTGCTCGTTGATGAACGCGTAGTCGTGCGGGAGCAGTTCGTTGAACAGCACCCGGCCCAGCGTGGTCTTGGTGATCCACGCGTCGCCGCGCTGCCAGCCCTCCGGGAACTCCACCGCCTCGATCTCCCGCGGCGGCCGCTGATCGGTCAGGCGGACCTTGATCAGCGAACGCACGGTGAGCTCACCACGGTCGACGGCCATCTGGGCCTCGGCCGGGGAGGAGTACACACCGAACTCCGGCTCGGCGTTGGTGGCCTCGCGGTACTCGCCCTTCGCGCCCTCTTCCAGGCGGGTCAGGTAGTACAGGCCGGTGACCATGTCCAGACGGGGCATGGCCAGCGGGCGACCCGACGCCGGCGACAGGATGTTGTTCGAGGACAGCATCAGGATGCGGGCCTCGGCCTGCGCCTCCGCGGACAGCGGCAGGTGCACGGCCATCTGGTCACCGTCGAAGTCGGCGTTGAACGCCTCACAGACGAGCGGGTGCAGCTGGATCGCCTTGCCCTCGACCAGCAGCGGTTCGAAGGCCTGGATGCCCAGCCGGTGCAGAGTGGGCGCGCGGTTCAGCAGCACGGGGTGCTCGGCGATGACCTCTTCGAGGACATCCCACACCTGCGGCCGCTGCCGCTCGACCATCCGCTTGGCGGACTTGATGTTCTGCGCGTGGTTCAGGTCGACCAGCCGCTTCATCACGAACGGCTTGAACAGCTCCAGCGCCATCAGCTTCGGCAGACCGCACTGGTGCAGCTTCAGCTGCGGGCCGACGACGATCACCGAACGGCCGGAGTAGTCGACGCGCTTACCGAGCAGGTTCTGCCGGAAGCGGCCCTGCTTGCCCTTGAGCAGATCGGACAGCGACTTGAGCGGACGGTTGCCCGGCCCGGTGACCGGACGGCCGCGGCGGCCGTTGTCGAACAGGGCGTCGACCGACTCCTGCAGCATCCGCTTCTCGTTGTTGACGATGATCTCGGGCGCGCCGAGATCGATCAGTCGCTTGAGGCGGTTGTTGCGGTTGATGACGCGGCGGTACAGGTCGTTCAGGTCGGAGGTCGCGAAACGGCCACCGTCGAGCTGCACCATCGGGCGCAGTTCCGGCGGGATCACCGGGACGGCGTCCAGGACCATGCCCATCGGCGAGTTGCCGTTGGTCTGGAATGCGGCGACGACCTTCAGGCGCTTGAGCGCCCGCAGCTTCTTCTGACCCTTGCCGGTGCGGATGACCTCGCGCAGGTGCTCGGCCTCGGCCGCGATGTCGAAGGTCTCCATCAGCTTCTGGATGGCCTCGGCGCCCATCGCACCGGTGAAGTACTCGCCGTAGCGGTCCTGCAGCTCGCGGTACAGCACCTCGTCCACGATCAACTGCTTGGTGGACAGCTTGGTGAAGGTGGTCCAGATCTCGTCGAGCCGGTCCAGCTCACGCTGGGCGCGGTCGCGCAGCTGGCGCATCTCACGCTCGCCGCCGTCCTTGACCTTGCGCCGGACGTCGGACTTGGCGCCCTCGGCCTCCAACTCGGCCACGTCGGCTTCCAGCTTCTGGGCGCGGGCCTCCA
This sequence comes from Nocardia sp. alder85J, assembly GCF_020176955.2. GTDB lineage: Bacteria > Actinomycetota > Actinomycetes > Mycobacteriales > Mycobacteriaceae > Nocardia. The sequence goes on along the minus strand of NZ_JAIUCZ020000012.1, from coordinate 183,824 downwards.
GGTCCGCGTCACGCTGGTCGGCGACCGCCTTCTTCTCGACCTCCATCTCCGCCTCGAGCGTGGACAGCTCGCTGTGCCGCAGCTCGTCGTCGACGCCGACGATCACGTAGGCGGCGAAGTAGATGATCTTCTCGAGATCCTTGGGGGCCAGATCCAGCAGGTAGCCCAGCCGGGACGGCACGCCCTTGAAATACCAGATGTGGGTGACCGGTGCGGCCAGCTCGATGTGGCCCATCCGCTCGCGGCGCACCTTGGCGCGGGTGACCTCGACGCCACAGCGCTCACAGATGATGCCCTTGAAGCGGACGCGCTTGTACTTACCGCAGTAGCACTCCCAGTCCCGGGTGGGACCGAAGATCTTCTCGCAGAACAGGCCGTCCTTCTCCGGCTTCAGCGTGCGGTAGTTGATGGTCTCCGGCTTCTTGACCTCGCCGTAGGACCACTGACGAATATCCTCGGCGGTGGCCAGACCGATCCGGAGTTCGTCGAAGAAGTTGACGTCTAGCACGTAACTTCCTTTCCCCTGTTCGGGTTCAGTATCGAGCAAAGTTCGCTAGTCCAGTGCGGTCGGCTGACCGCTGTCCCCGGGAGCAATCGCCCCCGGGGACCGAATCGGCTTACTGCGCCAGATCGTCGACGGTGGCGGCCTCGTTGCGCGACAGGTTGATACCCAGGTTCGCCGCTGCCCGCTCGAGATCCTCGTCCTCGCCCTCGCGCAACTCGATCGCGGCGCCGTCCGAGGACAGCACCTCGACATTGAGGCACAGCGACTGGAGTTCCTTGAGCAAAACCTTGAACGACTCCGGAATGCCCGGCTCCGGAATGTTCTCGCCCTTGACGATCGCCTCGTAGACCTTCACACGGCCGACCACGTCGTCGGACTTGATGGTCAGCAGTTCCTGCAGGGTGTAGGCGGCGCCGTAGGCCTGCATGGCCCAGCACTCCATCTCACCGAAGCGCTGGCCACCGAACTGCGCCTTACCACCGAGCGGCTGCTGGGTGATCATCGAGTACGGACCGGTCGAGCGGGCGTGGATCTTGTCGTCGACCAAGTGGTGCAACTTCAGGATGTACATGTAGCCCACCGCGACCGGATACGGGAACGGCTCGCCGGAGCGGCCGTCGAACAGGGTCGCCTTGCCGTGCTCGTTGACCATGCGCTCACCGTCGCGGTTCGGCAGGGTCACGCCGAGCAGGCCCTGCAGTTCCGCGTCGCGGGCGCCGTCGAACACCGGGGTGGCGACGTTGGTGTCCGCCTCCTGGCCCAGCATCTCCTCGGGCAGGGACGAGGCCCAGTCGGGGATGGTGCCGGTGCCGTCGGTGACGTCCCAGCCCGCCTTGGCGATCCACCCGAGGTGGGTCTCCAGGATCTGGCCGATGTTCATACGACGCGGCACGCCGTGGGTGTTCAGGATGATGTCGACCGGGGTGCCGTCGGGCATGAACGGCATGTCCTCCTTGGGGAGGATCTTGCCGATGACGCCCTTGTTGCCGTGCCGGCCGGCCAGCTTGTCGCCGTCCTGGATCTTGCGCTTCTGAGCCACGTACACGCGGACCAGCTCGTTCACACCCGGGGGCAGATCGTCGTCGTCGTCGCGGGAGAACACCCGGATGCCGATGACCTTGCCGGACTCACCGTGCGGCACCTTCAGCGAGGTGTCGCGGACCTCCCGGGCCTTCTCACCGAAGATGGCGCGCAGCAGGCGCTCCTCGGGGGTCAGCTCGGTCTCGCCCTTCGGGGTCACCTTGCCGACGAGGATGTCACCGTCGCGGACCTCCGCACCGATGCGCACGATGCCGCGCTCGTCCAGATCGGCCAGCACCTCGTCGGAGACGTTCGGGATGTCCCGGGTGATCTCCTCGGCGCCGAGCTTGGTGTCCCGGGCATCGATCTCGTGCTCCTCGATGTGGATCGAGGTGAGCACGTCCTCCTCGACGAGGCGCTGCGACAGGATGATCGCGTCCTCGTAGTTGTGGCCCTCCCACGGCATGACGGCGACGAGCAGGTTCTTGCCCAGCGCCATCTCGCCGTTCTCGGTGCACGGCCCGTCGGCGAGGACCTGGCCCCGCTCGACCCGCTGGCCCTCGTCCACGATCGGCCGCTGGTTGGCGCAGGTGCCCTGGTTGGAGCGGGCGAACTTGCGCATCCGGTAGCTGCGACGAGTGCCGTCGTCATGCATGACGGTGATGTAGTCGGCGGAGACCTCCTCGACCACACCCGGCTTGTCGTTGACCACGACGTCGCCGGCGTCCACCGCGGCGCGCAGTTCCATACCGGTGCCGACCAGCGGCGACTCGGAACGGATCAGCGGCACGGCCTGACGCTGCATGTTCGCACCCATCAGGGCGCGGTTGGCGTCGTCGTGCTCGAGGAACGGGATCATGGCGGTCGCGACCGAGACCATCTGGCGCGGCGAGACGTCCATGTAGTCGACCTCGCGGGCCGGGACGTACTCCATCTCCTCGTTGCCACGGCGGGCCAGGACCTTGTCCTCCAGGAAGGTGCCGTCGTCGGCGACCGGCGAATTCGCCTGGGCGCGGATGTGGCGGTCTTCCTCGTCGGCGGTCAGGTACTTGACCTCATCGGTGACCCGGCCGTTCTCGACCTTCCGGTACGGGGTCTCGATGAAGCCGAACGGGTTGACCCGCGCGTACACCGACAGCGAACCGATCAGGCCGATGTTCGGGCCTTCCGGGGTCTCGATCGGGCACATGCGGCCGTAGTGCGACGGGTGCACGTCGCGGACCTCCAGGCCCGCACGCTCCCGGGACAGACCACCCGGGCCCAGCGCCGACAGGCGGCGCTTGTGGGTCAGGCCCGACAGCGGGTTGTTCTGGTCCATGAACTGCGACAGCTGCGAGGTGCCGAAGAACTCCTTGATCGCCGCCACCACCGGGCGGATGTTGATCAGGGTCTGCGGCGTGATGGCCTCGACGTCCTGGGTGGTCATGCGCTCACGCACGACCCGCTCCATGCGGGACAGGCCCACGCGGATCTGGTTCTGGATCAGCTCGCCGACGGTGCGCAGGCGGCGGTTGCCGAAGTGGTCGATGTCGTCCACATCGACCGGGACCTCGGCGCCGGCCGGCGCGGTCATGAACTTGTCGCCCTGGTGCAGACGGACCAGGTACTCGATGGTGGAGACGATGTCCTCGCGGGTCAGCACCGAACCCACGACCGGCTGCCCGGCGTTCAGGCCCAGCTTCTTGTTGACCTTGTAGCGGCCGACGCGAGCCAGGTCGTAGCGCTTCTCCTTGAAGAACAGGTTCTCCAGCAGGGTCTGCGCCGACTCCTTGGTCGGCGGCTCGCCCGGACGCAGCTTGCGGTAGATGTCCAGCAGCGCCTCGTCCTGACCGGCGGTGTTGTCCTTCTCCAGCGTGGACATCATGATCTCGGAGAAACCGAACCGCTCGATGATCTCCTCGGCGGTCAGGCCCAGCGCCTTGAGCAGCACCGTGACCGGCTGCCGCCGCTTGCGATCGATACGGACGCCGACGGTGTCGCGCTTGTCGACGTCGAACTCCAGCCACGCGCCGCGCGAGGGGATCACGCGCACGCTGTGCAGGGTCTTCTCGGTGGTCTTGTCGATGCTGTCGTCGAAGTAGACACCCGGCGAACGGACCAGCTGGGAGACCACGACGCGCTCGGTGCCGTTGATGATGAACGTGCCCTTGTCGGTCATCATCGGGAAGTCGCCCATGAAGACCGTCTGGCTCTTGATCTCACCGGTGTTGTTGTTGATGAACTCCGCGGTGACGAACAGCGGCGCCGCGTAGGTCATGTCCTTGTCCTTGCACTCCTCGATGGAGGCCTTGACCTCTTCGAAGCGCGGGTCGGAGAAGGACAGTGACATCGAGCCCGAGAAGTCCTCGATCGGCGACAGCTCCTCGAGCACCTCCTCGAGACCACCGACCGGGTTGACGTCGCCGCGCGCGCTCGCCCGTTCCCGCCAGTCCGGTGAACCGATCAGCCAGGCGAACGAATCGGTTTGTAGATCGAGAAGTCCTGGGACCTCGAGGGGTTCGCGAATCTTCGCGAACGACACCCGCTTCGGGGCTCCGGGGATACCGGCCTTGGTCTGGGTGGAGACTGCCAAGATGCGTCCTTCCAGCACCTCACGCGCGGCGCGCGGTGCCAGTACGTACGTGGCACCGCGACAAACCGTCGCTTGTCTGCTTGCGTTCAGATTCCGGCTGGATACACCCCGAACGAAACCCGAACAGCAGAAAACGGAAGTAACACCTCAGCGGTTAGAACACCTCAGCGGTGGAACTTTCGTAGTGCGATCAAGGTATGGACAGAGGGCAGCCAGCGCAAAGTCCAAACCTACACCCATAAAGATGGGGTGTCAAAGTACCACCCGAATCGAGTTCCGGCCCCCCGGCGCGCCGAACCCGTCTCCGCTGGCTGCGATCAGGGCCTCGGCGGTCGCTCGACACACGGATACTCGACCGCAGTCCCAGCTGCCGCTGTTGTGAATAGCGTGACTGGTCGGACGAAACTCGTCAAGTGGCAGCGCTCGCCCGGCCGGGGTCCACAGCGGCCCGAGGGGCCCCTCGCAGCCGTTGATCATGGTTCTGAGCTGCGGCGATGCCGCCGGACAAAATTACCGATCGGTGATTTCAGCGGCGAGCCAGCGCCCGTTGATCTTCTGCATCCGGAGCACGATCGGACCGGAGGCGCTCTCCTGCGGCACCCCGTTGCGGCTCGCGCTGACGGTCAGGTCGACCAGCAGTTCGGCCCGATCATTTGTGAGCAAAGTCACGCCGATCGGGTCGGCGGTCGCCGTGGCGGTCGACTGCGCCTGCTGAATCGCCGAGACCGTGGTGTCGGCGAATTTATCGAAATCGGCGAGCATTGTGCCCGTCACGACTTTGTGCACGGCGTCCTTGTAAGCGGCCGCACCCTTGTCACCGGCAATGGCCGCGGCGTCGTACGAATAAACGGTCTTCAGCGCCGCGCCGGCGGCGGCCTGGACCTGCTCGGTCGCCTCGGTGTCCACGAAGGCCGCGTTGCCGTCGCTCACCCCGGGCCGGAACGCGGCGACCACCGCGAAGGCCGTGAGCGCCGCCGCCGCGACCGCCAGGCCCACCGGCAGCACCCAGGACCGCTGCCGGGGCCCACCGGACTGTTGCCGAGGTGCCCGGGACCGCCGCCGGGGCGCACGGGCGCGCCCGGCCGCGGGATCGGGTGCGGCGGGGCCGGACGCCGCCGCGGGCCGGGGCTGGGGGGCAGGGCGGCCGCGGGACGGCTTCGACCGGCCGCGGGCCTTGTCGGCCCCGGAACGGGCCGGATCGGCCCCGGCGGGCGCGGGACGGCTCGTTCCGCGGTCGGACGGGCGCAGCCGGGGCGAGACGCGATTGACCGGTCGGCGGGATGTCATGCGAGATCTCCTACGATCCGGGCTTGGGCTCGGGCGCCTGCGGGGATGCCGGCGGCGCGGGCACCGCGGTCGGGGCGGGCTGGGCGGGGCCGGGCGTGTCCAGGGGCACCAGTTGCCCGAGCGAATTCGCCTGTTCGGTCTTCCAGCCGTCGCCGCCCCTGGTCATGTCCAGCGACCAGGTGGTCCGGAACGACTGCACGGGCACGCTGGGCGCGGTCTGGGTGAGTTGCAGCACCACCAGCGCGGTCGCCTTGTTCCGCTCGCTGTTCAGCGCGCTCAGCGAGGCGCCTAGCACCTTCGCTTCGATCTTCGTCTTGGACTGCTCAGCGGCCTGCTTGATCCGATCGCGGTTCTGGGTGAGCTGGTCGAGCATGGCGCCGGTCATCGACGACCGCATCAGATCGATGGAACCGTCCACGTCGTTCGGATTCATCGAGGACAGATTGACGGCGGCCTGCCGCGCGGAGTCCAGCACGCTGTCGCGGGCCTCGGCCCGGGGCGCATCAGTGAAGTAGGCCGCGCGCACCCAGCCGAATCCGAACCAACCGGCCGCGACCACGGCAGCCAGCAACCACACAGCGAGCACAGCGGTCAGCACCGAGCGCAGCCGGGCTCCGGCGACCGGCGCCGGTTCGGCATCGGCGACGGGGGCATCCACGGCCGCGGCGACGGGCTGCGGGGGGTGCCGGACCACAGACTCCGACGACTCGGCGTCGGCGGATGCCGAGCCGGAAACGCTACCGGTCCGATCGGACGCACCGACCGGCCCGCCGGCCACGGTCTGCTCCGCGCCGCCCTCCGATTCCTCCGCCGCGGGGGCGGAACCGTGGGGTGCTTCGGGCAGATCGGGCAAATCAGCGGTCACAGCAACACCCTAGCGTCGTCATCTCGTCGGCTCTGCCGACTCGCCCTGCGCTCACTGCTTCGGGGTCACCCCTACCAGCGGAGCCAGCTGCTGGGCCAGCGGAGTCAGGTTCAGTTTGTCCGGGTCGACCTTCGGCTTGCCGTCCCACGGCTGAGTGATACTCGGATCGGCCAGATCGGCCCGGTCGCCGCCGCGCACATCGGTGATGCTGCCCTGCGGGGCGTGGCAGCCGGCGTTCAGATCCAGCGGGAAATCGTCGCGGGTGTCGTCGAAATCCGGGTTCTGGGCCTTCATCTGGTCCAGCGTCCGATACGTACCCTCGTAACCGAGGGTGCAGGCGGGCGGGTTGTTCACCTCCAGCACCAGGCCGAAGTGGCTGGTGTGGTCGCCGGGCGCGGTGGCCGAGCCGCCGAGCGACAGCAGCGGCAACATCTGCAGCAGCGGCCGCAGCGCGTAGTACTTGGGCGAGATCGCCAGCAGCACCTGCCGCAGGTTGGTCAGGTCGGTGGTCAGCGGGCCACCGCTGGTCGCGAGCAGCTGCCCGAGCTGGTTGCCCGCGTCGGTACCGGTGCCGATCAGGCGGCGGATATCCGGATCGCTGGTGCGCAACTGCTGTGCCAGCAGATCCAGGCCGGTACTGAACTGCCGGATCGCCGGGTCCTGATCGACCTGGGTGCCGAGCACGACCCGCGCGTCCCGGATGAGGTCGATCGTCGGTTGCAGCGAATCGACGCCGGTCTGGCTGAACTTGTTCAGCGAATCGACCAGCACGCGCAGGTTGTCGCCCTGCCCGTCCAGCGCCTTGCCCAGCTCGGTGATGGTGGTCGTGAGCGCCGGCAGATCGGTCGACTTCGCGAAGTCGTTCACCTTCGCCAGCAGATCCTCCACCCGCACCGGCGTCTCGGCGCCGTCGATGAGCGAGCCGTCACGCAGATACGGGCCGCCCGAGCTGCTCGGCACCAGATCCACGAACTGTTCACCGATCGCCGACCGGTCGGCCACCACCGCCTTCGCGGTCGCGGGCACCTTCGGCTTGCCGGAATCCATGTCGAGGGTCACCACCGCGCTGTCGGCGGTGATGTCCAGCTTGCCGACCCGGCCCACCGGCACACCGCGGTAGGTCACCTCGGCGCCGGTCGACAGGTTGCCGGTCCAGGCCATCTTGACCCGGACGTGGTACTGGCCGATACCGAGCATGTGGTCGACGTGGATGTACTTGGCACCCACGAACACCACGCCCAGCACGGCGATCAGCGCGAACGCGATCAACTGGTTGCGTACCAGGCGACTCATCTCTGCGGCACCCCCAACTGGTCCAGGATCGCGCCGACCGGATCCTTGCGGCCGGGCGGCGGCGCGCCGGGCGGCGGCGGGACCACACCGGGTGGCAGCAACGGCAGTAGTGACACCGTCGGCCAGCTCGGCCGCGGTCCGTTGCCGTCGTAGTACGGATTGGCCGGATCGACCGCAACCTCCGGGCCGACCGGCGGGACGTACACCGGTTCCGGTTTGCCCACACCGAGATTCGACAGCGTATTACCGATCTGCAGGTCCACCGACAGGAAGGTGTTGACCGACCCGCCGAACGCCGAGTAGATCGCCTCGTCGGAGAACGGATAGGTCGGAATCAGCGGCAACGCGGTGATCAGATCCGGCGCCGACCGGCCCAGCTCCTGCAACGTCGGGCGCAGCGCCTGCAGATCCCGGATCAGGTTGTCCTTGCTGCGATCGAGGATGTCGAAACCGGCCCGGCCGACCCGATCCAGCTGGCCCAGCAACCCGACCAGCTCGGGCCGCTGCTCGTCCAGGATCTTGATACCCGCGGGCAGTTCGTCCAGGATCGCGCCGATCTGATCGCTCTGCCGGCTCACCCGGGTGGACAGCGTGGCCAGGCTGTCCAGGGCATGGGTGATGTCGTCGACCTGCTTGTTCAGGCCGTCGATCAGGGTGTTCGCCTGCTCCAGCAGCGAGCGGACGGTCTGCTCACGCCCGCCCAGCGCCTTGTTCAGTTCGGCCACCACCGGCTGCAACTGCGCCACGCCGCCACCGTTGAGCAGCAGCGACAACGCGCCGAGCACCTGCTCGATCTCGGTGGCGGTCCGCGTCCGCTCGACCGGGATGGTGGTCCGGTCGGTCAGCGTGCCCTGCGCGGGTTCGGTTGTGGGAGCGGACAATTCGATGAACTTCTCACCCAGCAGATTGGACTGCCGGACCTCGGCACGGGCATTGGCGGGCAACTGCACCGACGAGTTGATCACGGTGTGCACCACCGCGTGCCAGCCGTCGGCGGCCACCCCGATGGACTGCACCCGGCCGACGGCCACGCCGTCGACCTTCACCGACGACTGCGGCACCAGATCCAGCACGTCGTCGAAGTTCACATCGACGTGCAGCGGGTGCGCGCCGATATCGGCGCCGCCCGGCAGCGGAATGCTGTAGATGCCGTTCCCCGCGCACGAGGTCAGCAGCGCCGCGGACACGCTCAGTACCGTCGCCGTGCCGACCGTGCGGACCACCCGGCCGTCCCTGCGGCGGCTCATCGCTGACCACCGCCCTGCGACGGCGGCGCCTGATCGGACGGGGTGCCCGGCACCGTGCCCGGGACCGGATTGCGCTGCTCGTTGGTCCCGGAGAGGATGCCGAACGGCAGCACCAGCGACGGCGTCTGCACACCCGCGGTGACCTGGTCGGCGATCGTCTTGCACTGATCCAGGATCGGGCGCAGCTGCCGGCTGAGCGCGTCGAACTTCGGATCACCGGGCACCAGTTTGCCCAGATCCAGCAGCTGGCACAGGGTGCCGAACGGGTCCTGCAACTGGGTCAGGTTGGCGCGCATCTGGAGCGTGCCGGATTCGGCATCGTGCACGTTGATCAGATTGCTCAGCGCCAGCGGCAGCACCGGCAGCGCCTTCGCCAGATCGTCGCGCTGATCGGCGAGCGTCTTGGTCAGCGTGGTGAGGGACTCGGCGTTGGCGGCCACCAGATCGCGATTGTTGTCCACGAACCGGGCCACGTCGCCGAGGGCGATCGAGAGCAGGTTCAACGCCTGGCCCAGATCGGACCGCTCGTCGGCGAGGAATCCGGCCAGGTTCGCCAGCTGCGTGTTGAACTGCCGCACCTGATCGTCGCTGACCGCCAGGGTGTGCACGAAGACCTGCAGATTCTTGATGGTGTCGAAGATGTCGCCGCGGGCGTCGGACAGATACCGGGCCGCGCGCGACAACTGGGTCAGGCTGTTCGCCAGCGCGTCACCGTTGCCGCTCAGGTTCGCCGCCCCGGTCCGGACCAGGTCGTTGAGTGCCCCGTCCTTGTTGGCGCTGTTGGGGCCCAGCGCATCCGAGAGCTCGGTGATGCTCTTGTACAGCCGGTCCACCTCCACCGGGGTGGCGGTGCGGTCCTTCGGAATCGTCGCGTGGCGGCCCAGTTTCGGGCCGCCCCGGTAGACCGGGGCGAGCTGGATGTAGCGGTCCGACACCACCGACGGGGTGATCTGCGCGGCCTTCACATCGACCGGCACGTCGTAGCCCCGGTCCACGTGCATGACCACCTTGACCACCTCACCCTGCGGCTGCACCGAATCGACCTTGCCCACCGGCACACCGAGGATCCGCACGTCCGAGCCCTGGTAGATGCCGATCGACTTGTCGAAGTACGCGGTGATGGTGGTCCGGTTGTAGTGGCCGAACGCCCACCACCCGGCCCCGGCGAGCACCAGCACCAGCACGATGCCGAGCGCCAGCAGGATCTTCGTGACCCGGCCGGCCGCCCGCAACGCGCTGCGCAGGTCGCGCCGGAACGGATTGCGCACGGTGGCCATCACCTGCCTCCCAGCTCTCGCACCGGCAGCCGATAGCCCGGAATCTCCGGCAGGGCAGGCGGATTCAGATTCACGATCACCGCGTCGAACCAGCGTCCGGTACCCAGCACATCGGCGTACAAGTGATAGAACGGCCCGGCCAGCGTCAGGGTTCGAGAGATGTTCTGCTGGTTGTCGTTGAGCATCTGGATCGACTTCTGCAGGTTGGTCAGGGCGGGACCGATCTGGTCCTCGTTGTCGTGCACCAGCGTGCTCAGCTCGGCGGCCACGGTCTTGGCGCCGGACAGCAACTGCGCGATCGCCTGCTGCCGCACGTTCAACTCGGCGAGCAACTGGCCGCCGTTGGCGAGCAACTGCTCGAACTGCTGGTTGCGGTCGGCGAGCACCTTGGTGGTCGTATTGGTGGCGGCGAACAGCTTGCGCAACTGGTCGTCCCGCTTGGCCAGCGTCTCCGACAGTCGCGCCACGCCGTCGATGGAGCCGCGGATCTCCGGTGGCGTCCCGGAGAACGCGTCGGACAGCACCCGCATGCTGGTGGCCAGCTGATCGGTGTCCGTCTTCTGGATCTGCCGCGCCGCATCGCTGAACGCGTCCACCACGTCGTACGGGGATACGGTGCGCGACAACGGGATTCGTTTGTCGGGATCGGCAGGTGCGGAACCGCGCGGGTCCAGCGCCAGATACTTCTGGCCGAGCACCGTCTTGATCTGGATGGAGGCGGTGGTCTCGTCGCCGATCCAGGCGTCCCGGGTACGGAAACCGACCAGCACCCGATCCCCGTCGAGCCGGACATCGGACACCGAACCGACCTTGACGCCGGCGATCCGCACCTCGTTACCCTTCTTCAGACCGGCGGCCTCGGAGAATTCGGCGGTGTATTGCGTCCCCGCGCCGAGGATCGGCAGCCGGTCCACGAAGAACACCGCCATCGTCACCAGCAGGACCAGCGCCAGTCCCAGCCCGCCGATGAAGGCGGGGCTGCGGCGGCCCAGTAGCGTACGGTCGTTCATCAGCGGCCGCCCTTCCCGTGGCAGCGCGGCGCGGGGTTGGTGTACAACGGCTGATTCACCGTCGGCAGATGTTCCGGCACGTTGACCGTGGACGCGGACGGGCCCGGACCGGCCACGATATCGATACCGCAGAGGTAGAACTGGAACCACGAGCCGTAACTGGCCGCGCGACCGAGCTTCTCCATCTTGATCGGCAGATTCGCCAGCGTCTCGTTCACCTCCACCGAGCGATCGTTCAGCGTGCCGGTGAGCTGGTTCAGCCCGGCGATCGACCCCTGCAACGTGGGCACCGTGGGCACCAGCAGATCGGCGGTGGCCGAGGCCAGATTGCCCAGCGACTGCACCGCCGAGCCGATCGTGCCGCGCTCGGCGTTCAGGCCGGAGATCAGCGCCTCCGTGTTGACGATCAGGTCGTCGAGTTCGCCCTCGCGGGAACTCACCACATCCAGCACCTGGTTCAGATTGGTCACGATCTCACCGATCACCGCATCCTTGTCGGCGATCTTGTTGGTCAGGCTGGCGGTATTCGACACCAATTCGGTGATGGTGCCGCTCTCGCCCTGGAAGACCTGGATGATCTCGTAGGACAGCTTGTTCACGTCGTCGGCGGTCAGCGTCTGGAACAGCGGCCGGAATCCGTTGAACAGGGTGGTCAGGTTCAGCGCCGGACGGGTGCGCTCCAGCGGGATGGTGGCGCCCTTCGAGATGATCCGGCCCTGCTGGCCGGTGCCCTGCTCGAGCGCGATGTAGCGCTGGCCCACCAGGTTCCGGTAGCGGATGGTAGCCGTGGTCGAGGCGGGCAGCGAACTGCGATCGTTGAGTTCGAAACTCACCTCGGCCTGGTCGCGGTCCACGATCGAGATCTTGGTGACCTTGCCGACCCGGACACCCGCGATCCGCACCTCGTCGCCGGTGTTCAGCGAGGTCACATCGCTGAACCGGGCCTTGAACCCGGTGCCGCCGCCGGTGTAGTTGGCGATGCTCAGGCCGAGCACCGTGGTCAGGAACACCGTGACCACGACGAAGGCGATCAGCTTGGCCAGCGGGCCACCGAGGCCACGTAAGCGGCTTCTCATCGGACACTCACCTCGCTCCCGCGCAGCGCCGGCGCGGCGATCCGAGTGACCCAGCCGGGCACCTGATCGGGCGAGACCCCGTTGGCCGCACCGTAGATCGCGCCCAGCGCCTGCTGCTCCGCGGGCGAACCGGCCATCGAGACCCCGGCTCCGTACACCGAGAACTGGGCCGGCGCCATCGCGCCGCCGCTCGGATCGCCCGGATACCGCGTCGGCGGCTGGTACGACCCGTCGTTGGCCGAACCGCCCGGATACTGGCCGGAATCGGTGCCCAGCGGGAACTCCGGGAAGCAGGACGGGCCGCGGGTGTCGAGCCAGCGCGGCTCGTCCTGATTGGGCAGATAGCGACCGCGCGGATTGACCAGCCCGATGCTGACCCGGGAGCCGGGTAGATCGGTGCCCTTGCCGAAGATATCGTCGATGCGCGGCTTCAACTGTGCGAAATTCTTCATCGTGCAGGCGTAGGCCGGCGAGTAGGTGGCCAGCAGTTCCAGCGCCTCTCGCGAATCGGCGGCGATATCGATGATGTTGTCGTGGTTGGCGAGCAGGAAATCGGCCGTGCGCGCCGAGGTCGGCGTCAGCACCTGGTACAGGGTGTCGATCTGGGATCGCTTCTGCACCACCGTGGCGTTGAGCGTGCGCAGGTTGTCGAAGGCGTCGACCAGTTCCGGCAGCGCGTCGGCATAGGTGTCGGCGGCCTTCGCGAACAGGCGCAGATCATCCTGCAACGTGGGCAGTTCGCCGTTGAGCCCGCGGAAGATCCGGTCCAGCCGGTCGATGGTGTCGCCGAGCGCGACACCCTGCCCGCTCAGGGCCTGCGACAGCGAGCCCAGGGTGGACGACAGGTACTGCGGCGGCACCGCCTGCAACAGCGGCAGGATGCTGTCGAGCAGCTGGCTGACCTCGATCGCGTTACCGCTGGCGTCCTGGTGCAGGGTGGTCCCGGTGGTCAGCATGTCGGCGCTGGGCCGGTCCGGCCATTCCAGTTCCACGTAGCGCTCACCGAACAGCGTCTTCGGCAGCAGCCGCGCGGTGACGTTGTCCGGGATCTTCGCGGCCTTCTCCGGCTCGATCGCCAGATGCAGGGTGACCTTGCCGTTGGTCGACTCGCTGGACCGCACCTCGCCCACGGTGACCCCGCGGACCTTCACATCCGCGTTGCGGGTCAAGGCGTTGCCGACCGTGTCGGTGATCAGGTCGACCTTCGTCACCGGCGTCCACACCTTGTTGTAGATGGCGACGGTGACGCTCAGGAAGGCGAACATCAGCACGAAGAACAGGACGCCCAGCGTGCGGACACGCAACTTCTCCGTGGCCCGCCACAACTGAATCCCGTTCATGCTGCAACCTCCGGCGGATGAGCGGGGGCCTCCGTGGTGACGCTCCGCTGCCGCCTCCGGCCCTGGCGCCTCATCCGGCCACTCGAACCGTGGTGGTGGTGCCCCAGATTGCCAGGCTCAGGAAGAAATCGAGGATGTTGATCAGCACGATCGAGGCGCGCACGGCACGGCCCACGGCGATGCCGACCCCGGCCGGACCGCCGCTGGCGTTGAAGCCGTAGTAGCAGTGGATCAGGATGACCACGAACGCGAAGACCAGCACCTTGAGGAAGGAGTAAAGCACATCCTCCGGTGGTAGGAACAGGTTGAAATAGTGGTCGTAGGAACCGGTCGACTGCCCGTTGAACCACACGCTGATCTGCCGGGACGCCACGAAGGTACCCAGCAGGCCCACGATGTACAGCGGGATCACCGCCACGAACCCGGCGATGACCCGGGTGCTGACCAGGAACGGCACGCCCGGCACGGCCATCACCTCGAGCGCGTCGATCTCCTCGGAGATCCGCATCGCGCCCAACTGTGCCGTGAAACCACAGCCGACCGTGGCCGACAACGCCAGCGCCGCCACCAGCGGAGCCAGCTCGCGGGTGTTGATGTACCCGGTGAGAAAACCGGTGAGGACACCGCTGCCGAGCGAATCCAGCGCCTTGAAACCCTGGAGCCCGACCACGACACCGACCGAGGCCGACATCATGACGACCACGCCGATGGTGCCGCCGATGACCGCCAGCGCGCCGGATCCGAAGGTCACCTCGGCCAGCAGCCGCGTGACCTCCTTGCGGTAGTGCACCAGCGTGCGCGGAATCCACGCGATCGCCTTGGAATAGAAGGACATCTGATCGCCGGCGCGATCGATGACGTCGACCGGGGCCCGCAGGGCGCGGCCGATCCGCTGCGCCTGTCTGACCACCGCCGGGGTGCGTTGCGCGACAACCATGCTCATCCGCCCTTGGCCGGGACGACCTGTAGATACACCAGCGTGAGAACCAGATTCACGAAGAACAGCACCAGGAAGGTGATCACCACGGACTGGTTCACCGCCTCACCTACTCCTTTCGGCCCCCCTTGCGGATGCAGCCCCTTGTAGGCGGCGATGACACCGGCCAGCAGGCCGAAGATGAGGGCCTTGATCTCACCGATCCACAGGTCCGGCAGCTGCGCCAACGCCGAGAACGAGGCGAGGTAGGCGCCGGGGGTACCGCCTTGCAGCAACACGTTGAAGAAATAGCCGCCGCAGATGCCGACCACCGCCACCAGGCCGTTGAGCAGGACGGCGACCAGCATCATGCCCAGCACCCGCGGCACCACCAGCCGCTGCACCGGATCGATGCCGAGCACCTCCATCGCGTCGATCTCCTCGCGGATGGTACGCGAACCGAGGTCCGCGGCGACGGCGGAACCCGCGGCGCCCGCGATGATCAGTGCGGTGACGACGGGTGCGGCTTGCTGCACGGTGGCCAGCACGCTGGTGGCGCCGGTGAACGCCTCGGCGCCCAACTGCTTGATGAGCGAACCGGTTTGCAATGCGACCACCGCGCCGAACGGGATTGCCACCAGTGCGGCGGGCAGGATCGAGACGCTCGCGATGAACCACGACTGCTCGATGAATTCGCGCCACTGGAACGGCCTGCGGAAAACCTTGCGCGCAACGTCGAGCATCAGCGCAAAGATGTTGCCGGCCTGAGCAAGACCCGACTCGACAGGAGTTCGCAGCCGCGTCAGGGTGTTGTTCACGATTGCGTATGTTACCCGCTAGTTGCCCTACGTCATACCAGGGTTACTAGATCATTCCCGGATAGTCTGAGGGGTTGCTCGTATAGGCCGGAAGTACCTGCGTATCGCCGTTCTGCTCCATGGATTCCCGGATCGCGACCTGAGCCGGATGCGGCAGCGTGTGCATGATCTCGAGGACCCGGGCGCGGCGGCGCTCGACGGCCTGCCGCGGCGGCATCCCGGGCGTGGCCTTCATCTGCGGGACGATGCCCTCGATCTCCTCGTGGCCGTTGTCGTAGTGGCCGGCGTCGGCGAGCGCCTGCTCGCGCGCCATCTGCGCCTCGTCCTTCTCCTCGGACATACCGATCGGGCCGATCATGCGACCGTTGAGGAACTGCTTGACCACCGGCTCCTCCGAGGTGAGCAGCACCTCGCGTGGGCCGAACATGACCAACCGGCGGCGGAACAACATGCCGATATTGTCGGGGACGCTACGAGCCAGGTTGATGTTGTGCGTGACGATCAGGATCGTGGCGTCGATCTGCGAGTTGATATCGATGAGCAACTGGCTCAGATAGGTGGTGCGCACCGGGTCCAGACCGGAGTCGGGCTCGTCGACCAGGATGATCTGCGGGTCCAGCACCAGCGCCCGAGCCAGGCCCGCCCGCTTGCGCATACCGCCGGAGATCTCACCGGGCAGTTTGCCCTCGGCGCCGAGCAGACCGGTCAGCTCGAGCTTCTCCATGACGATCTTCTTGATGTCGGATTCGCTCTTCTTG
Organism: Nocardia sp. alder85J; assembly: GCF_020176955.2. Lineage (GTDB taxonomy): Bacteria > Actinomycetota > Actinomycetes > Mycobacteriales > Mycobacteriaceae > Nocardia. Next base: position 167,840 of record NZ_JAIUCZ020000012.1, on the reverse strand, counting down.
GTGTGCTCGCGCAACGGGAATGCCACGTTGTCGAAGAGATTCATCGAGCCGAACAGGGCGCCGTCCTGGAACAACACGCCGAACAGCTTGCGAATCTCGTACAGCTCCTTGTTGGAGCAGGTGGTGATGTCGGTGCCATCGATATAGATGGAGCCGCGCTCGGGACGCAGCAGACCGATCAACGATTTCAGGAAGACGGACTTACCGGTACCGGAGGGGCCGAGCAGCGCGCTGACCTCCCCGGACGGCAGGGTCAGGGTGACATCCTGCCAAATACGCTGTGAACCGAACGACTTGGTCACGCCCTCTGTTCTGACCTCGACGCCCACGTCAACCTCCACACTGTTCCAACGGTCCCGCGCGACTGCTCTCGGCACGTTCTTACCGAACGAAACGAGTGATGTGACGCGCCGCACTGGGTTCGGCCACTGTATCGCATACCGGTCGTCAAGCCTATCCCTACCTGACCGGCGGGTAAGTACTAGTGTTTTACTCTTTATTCCGGCGTCGGCACTGGTAAAAGCCACAATCGACGCCGCGCAGAATCTGTTTCCGGGCACGTTGACTTTGCCGGAAATGCGGAACGGGCGGCTCCCCGGAGGGAACCGCCCGCAGCGACGATCGAGCGTCCTTACTTGACGGACACCTTGGCGCCGGCCTCTTCCAGCTTCGCCTTGGCGGCCTCGGCGGCCTCCTTGGCGACCTTCTCCAAGATCGGCTTCGGGGCGCTCTCGACGAGGTCCTTGGCCTCCTTCAGGCCCAGGCCCGAGACGATCTCACGGACCACCTTGATGACCTGGATCTTCTTGTCGCCGGCGCCCTCGAGCACCACGTCGAACTCGTCCTGCTCCTCGACGGCCTCGGCGGCGGCCGGGGCGGCACCGCCGGCGGCGATGGCGACCGGCGCGGCAGCGGTGACCTCGAAGGTGTCCTCGAAGACCTTGACGAACTCGGCGAGCTCGAGCAGGGTCAGCTCCTTGAAGGCGTCGATCAGTTCTTCAGTGGACAGCTTGGCCATGATGTTTCCTTCCGATGGGTATCCCCGTCGCGGCGCGTGCCGCGCGAGGAGAGGTAATGGGGGTTATTCGGCGGCAGCGTCGGTCGCGGCGTCGGCGTCGGCGGGCGCCGGAGCACCGGCGGCCAGCTTCTCCTGCAGGGCGGCGGCGAGCCGGGCGACCTGCGAGGCGGGCGCGTTGAACAGGCCGGCGGCCTGCGCGGTCTTGGCCTTGAAGGCGCCGGCCAGCTTGGCCAGCAGCACCTCGCGCGAGTCGAGGTCGGCGATCCGCTCGACCTCGGCCACGGACAGCGCTTTGCCGTCCATGTACCCGCCCTTGATGATCAGGGCCTTGTTGTCCTTCGCGAACTGCTTGAGCGTCTTGGCCGCGTCGACCGGCTCACCCTCGATGAAGGTGATGGCGGTCGGGCCGACGAACAGCTCATCCAGGCCTTCCACGCCCGCCTCGGCGGCAGCGCGCTTGACCAGGGTGTTCTTGGCGACGGAGTAGGTGGCGCTCGCGCCCAGCGACCGGCGCAGCTCGGTCAGCTTGCCGACCGACAGACCACGGTATTCCGTGACCACGGTGGCGGTGGAGCTGCGGAACTGCTCGGTGATCTCCGCGACCGCGGTGACCTTCTCGGGTTTTGCCATACTTCGCCTCCTCTCTGGATGTGTCGGTACGTATTCGGCCTACCGACACCGGAGGAGACTGCCCGGCGACAAAGCTAACGCCCCGGACGCAGGGCATCCCGGGGCGCAGAAGAAAACGTGGCGACCACACCGATACGGTGCCGGTCTGCAACTGTTTCCCGACCTCGGCTCTCCCTGCGTGGGCCGCCGGCAATATCGCCGGACCTTCAGCTACCTCGCGGCAGCGACCAACGGTCTTCGGTAGAACGATTGGGGTTGGCCACCGAACAGGTCGACGACCACGGATCAGAATAGCTCGAGCCCTGCCCGTCTGCCAAAACGGGTCAGAGCAGGTCGATCAAGTCCTGGACGGACATCCCGATCACGCCACGTCGAGTTCGAGCGCCATCTCGGCCGGAGGGTCGATCACCTCGAAAAGCACCAGCAAGCCCTCGCGCAAATCTGCCAGCGCAGCTTCCGGGGTATCTCCGTCACCGACCGCCCCCACCCCTGGTCGAACAGTGGCACTTGCACACCAGACGCCGTCTTCGTCCCGTTCCAGCACGTAGGGAATGTGCACGGTACGGCGGCTCATGCGATCAATTTACATGCTGGGTCGGTAATGAGTTGACATAACAGCGATCGGAACACAACGGACGAGCCGGTGGCCGGCAGGCTTTCGAAACAACAAGGGCCGGTACGGAATCCGTACCGGCCCTCGAAGGTCTACTGCCTACGCGTCCTCTTCGGTGAGGTTGCGGGTGCGGTTCGGGTCCACCGGGATGCCCGGGCCGGTGTTCGTCGAAATCGTCACCTTCTTGACGTAGCGGCCCTTCGCGGTGGAGGGCTTCACGCGCAGGATCTCGTCCAGCGCGGCGCCGTAGTTCTCCACCAGCTTCTTCTCGTCGAAGGAGGCCTTGCCGATCACGAAGTGCAGGTTGGCCTGCTTGTCGACGCGGAAGTTGATCTTGCCGCCCTTGATGTCGTTGACGGCCTTGACCACATCGGTGGTCACGGTGCCGGTCTTCGGGTTCGGCATCAGGCCGCGCGGGCCCAGCACGCGCGCGATGCGGCCGACCTTGGCCATCTGGTCCGGGGTGGCGATCGCGGCGTCGAAATCGAGCCAGCCGCCCTGGATCCGCTCGATCAGGTCCTCGGCGCCCACGGCGTCCGCACCGGCGGCCTCGGCCTCGGCGGCCTTCTCACCGGCCGCGAACACGATGACGCGGGCGGTCTTACCGGTGCCGTGCGGCAGGTTCACGGTGCCGCGGACCATCTGGTCGGCCTTGCGGGGGTCGACGCCGAGACGGACGGCGACCTCGACGGTCGCGTCGGTCTTGGTGGTCGCGGTCTCCTTGGCGAGCCGCGCGGCCGCCAGCGGCGCGTAGAGCTGGTCGCGGTCGACCTTGGCGGCCGCCTCGAGATAAGCCTTGCTTCGTTTTGCCATGATTCTCTGTCCTCGAGTAGTTCAGATGTGGTTGTCGGGCCTGGCCGGCCCTCCCACCTGAGTGAGTCCGGGTGGACTACTCGGCGATGGTGATACCCATCGAGCGAGCGGTGCCCGCGATGATCTTCGCCGCGGCGTCGATGTCGTTGGCGTTCAGATCTTCCTGCTTGGTCTTGGCGATCTCCCGGACCTGGTCCATGGTGATCTGCGCGACCTTGTTCCGGTGCGGCTCGGCCGAGCCCTTCTGCACACCGGCGGCGGCCAGGATCAGCTTGGCGGCAGGCGGGGTCTTCAGCTTGAAGTCGAACGAACGGTCCTCGTAGACCGTGATCTCGACCGGGATGACCTGGCCACGCTGCGACTCGGTCGCCGCGTTGTACGCCTTGCAGAACTCCATGATGTTGACACCGTGCTGACCCAGCGCGGGGCCGACCGGCGGCGCCGGGTTGGCCGCGCCGGCCTTGATCTGGAGCTTGATGAGCCCGGAGACCTTCTTCTTCTTGGGGGGCATCTTTCTTCCTTGGTTCGGTTCCTCACGGATTCCCGTAAGCCTGTTCCTGGATTCGCGCTCGCACCCGCCCGTACGACGACGAACGGAGACAGCGAGCGCAACCGGGCAAGTGTAGTCGCAGCGTGCGCGCGGGCCGGAATCGGCCCCGGAGCCGGACTAGATCTTCGCGACCTGGGTGAATGCCAGCTCGACCGGGGTCTCACGACCGAAGATCGACACCAGCACCTTCAGCTTCTGCTGCTCGGCGTTGACCTCGGAGATGCTGGCGGGCAGCGTCGCGAACGGGCCGTCCATCACGGTGACGGACTCGCCGACCTCGAAGTCGACCTCGATGGTCGGCTTGACGATCGGGGTCTCGCCGGTGCTCTCGGCGGAGGCCGCCGTGGCGGCGGGCTTCTTCTGCTGCTGCGAGGCCGGGACCAGGAACTTCACCACGTCGTCGATCGACAGCGGCGAGGGGCGCGAGGTGGCGCCGACGAATCCGGTGACGCCCGGGGTGTTGCGCACCGCGCCCCACGACTCGTCGTTGAGGTCCATCCGGACCAGGATGTAGCCGGGCAGCACCTTACGTTGCACGTTCTTGCGCTGGCCGTTCTTGATCTCGGTGACCTGCTCAGTCGGGACCTCGACCTGGAAGATGTAGTCCTCCAGGCCCAGGTTCTGCACGCGGGTCTCGAGGTTGGTCTTCACCTTGTTCTCGTAGCCGGCGTAGGAGTGGATCACGTACCAGTCGCCGGGGGCCCGGCGCAGCGCGGCCTTCATGGCCGCGACCGGATCTTCCTCGATGTCGGCGGCAGGGGCGGGCTCGGTGGCCGGCTCGGACGCCACGGCGTCGTCGGATTCCTCGACGAACACGTCGTCTGCCTGGAATTCGTCGGTTGTGCCGTTCTCCGGGGTGCTCACTGGGCACTCGCTTCCTGTGTCGTCACGTACATCCTCTGCGTGCCGGGGCGAATCCGGCGGATGGTCCACCTCGTTCGCTCGCGGCGGGACGGTTGCCGGCGTCGACGGTCAGCTAGCCGAACAGCCAGTTGACACCCTTGATGAACGCCACGTCCAACCCGCTGATGTAGGCGATCGTGAAGACCACGAACACCAGCACCACGCTCGTATAGGTGACCATCTGCTTGCGGTTGGGCCAGATCACCTTGCGGAGTTCCGCGACCACTTCGCGCATGAACTTCACCAGGCGCTTGAGCGGATTGCCCTTACCGCTCTTTCCCGACTTCTCGGCCTTGGTACTCGCCGAGGTGGAGGTCTTCCGGGATGCCGACTGCGGCCGGGTCCGTTCGAGAGTGGCGACCGATCCGGTGTCGACGCTCGACGACGACTGCGTACGAGACCGCCGAGCGGATCGCTTACCGCTCGGACGACTCACCGCGGCGGTGCCATCGCCTTCGTCCGACGCACGCGCGCCGTGGCGAATGTCCCGCTCGTCGCTCACGTCGATCCTTTCTCGTCGTCGCTGGCATCCAGTGCAGGGGCGACAGGACTTGAACCTGCAACCTGCGGTTTTGGAGACCGCTGCTCTGCCAATTGAGCTACGCCCCTTCGGCTGGACGTCCTTGGTTATCCAGCACTATCTTTTTCAGTTGTATTCCCAGTGTTACACAACACACGCGCCGCCCCGCGGTTGCCGGCCCCGGCAGAACTCGACTTCCCGAGTCCGCCTGGAACCAGCCCCTCTCAGAGCAGCGCGCAGCGGCTGGTAACCCCAGATGCCCGAGTCTACGTCACCGCCCCCGCGAAAGGCCAATCGGGCTCGTACCCGGGGCAATTCGCAGGTCAGGCGAGGACTCAGCTGAGCTGAACGGTCGCGGTGGCGCGCCCGAAGATCTTACGACCGTCCGACTTGGCGACGATGGCGACGACGGCGGTCCGGGTCTCGGGATCGACCGATTTCACCTTGCCGGTGTACTCGATCTCCGCGGCCGCGTCGGCGGGCACGTAGACCGGGCTGGTGAAGCGGACGTTGTACTCCTTGACCGCGCCCGGATCGCCCAGCCAGGACGTCACGAAACCACCGCCGAGGCCCATGGTGAGCATGCCGTGCGCGACGCAGTCGTCCAGGCCGACCAGCTTCGCGACGCCGTCGCTCCAGTGGATCGGGTTCGGGTCGCCGGAGACACCGGCGTAGTTGACCAGATCGCCCCGGGTCAGCCGGACGGTCCGCGGCGACAGCTCCTGCCCGGCGGCGACGTCCTCGAACCGCAGCGTGTGGCCGGAGATCACCGGCGCGGGCGCGTGCAGATCCTCGATGACTGCGGTGACCGGCGGCGCGCTGTGCGGGTCGCCCGGCGCCTCGGGAGTGCCCTGCATGAGCACGTTGCGGACCGCGTCGGTGAGGTTCGGATCGATATCGGTGCCGCTGCGCCCGATCAGGGTGGTGTAGGTGGTGAGCACCAGCTCGCCGCGGGAGGTCACGATGTTCTTGGTGACGATGATGTCGCCGCCGAAGGCCTGCCGGAAGGAGTGTAGATAAACGTCGCAGAGCAGATGGTCGCCGACCCGGATCGGACGGTGGAACTCCAGGATCTGGTCGGTCTGCATGATCTGGCTGAGGTCGTAACCGGTCACCACGTGCTCGAACAGCTTCCGCTGGGCCAGGATGCCGACCAGGGAGATGAAGCTCAGCGGCGCCAGCAGGCCGTCGTAGCCGTACTCGCGCGCGATGCTCTCGTCCCAGTGCACCGGGTGGTAGTCCTGAACCGCGCGCGCGTACTCGCGCACCTTCTCCCGGCCGACCTCGTAGTGGTCCTCGACCCGATAGTGATGACCGACCGCGGCTGCCGCGTTCGCCGCCGGATCGAACTCTGCGGACACGGTCGCCTCGTCGGTCATGACGCCAGTGTCCTCGGTGTTGATTGTCACGGAAGGCTGTCCCTATCTGACCCCGCTACCCGGGGATCGGCGGAGGATAACTACCGCACTTACACCAAGTGCCGGAGCGGGCCCAAACCCTGCTCCGGCACAGATTCTGCACTTCTATGACGATATTCGCGACAGACACACCACGAACGTCGCGTGCGGCAGCAGTTCGCGTGGTGGTTCTATCGAGATTCGCGGTGGGCGCGGTGGCAGCCACAGTTCGGGCAGAACTTCTTCAGCTCCAGCCGATCCGGGTCGTTGCGCCGGTTCTTCTTGGTGATGTAGTTGCGGTGCTTGCACTCTTCGCAGGCCAAGGTGATCTTTGGCCGGACATCGGTGGACTTCGCGGCCACGATTTGCCTTCTTTCCGGTCAACCCGAGGGTCGAGTGTGTATATGGGTAGCGATGGCCGGACTCGAACCGGCGACACAACGATTATGAGTCGTTTGCTCTACCGCCTGAGCTACACCGCCATATGCACGGTACTGCGGCGGGTGGCGGCCTGGCCCTGTGGTTCTACAGCCTCAGAGTGCCGAGTCGGTCACACACCGGCAATCCGGCGAGCCCCCTAACGGAATCGAACCGTTGACCTTTTCCTTACCATGGAAACGCTCTGCCGACTGAGCTAAGGGGGCATGGCCGCTGGCGCTCCGATAAAACCGGGGCGCTGAAGCCTTGAACGAGGTTACACACTCCGCCGCCCCGATACCAAACCGTCAGGTCAGAGGACATTTTTTCGGCTCGTGGCAGGCACGATCCCCGGCGGCGGGCCGGAGACGCCGCGGCCGGGTGGCGGGTGCCACCGACCCCGGAGCAGCGAAGAGCCCCCGTGGAGAGAACTCCACGGGGGCTCGCGGTGGCAGGTGAAGGATTCGAACCTCCGAAGCTTGCGCGGCTGATTTACAGTCAGCTCCCTTTGGCCGCTCGGGCAACCTGCCGTGCGCTGCGGTAGCGCTGGAGCAGAATACAACGAACCCCTGGCCCGATTGCAAACCGCCAGGCCAGCGACCGCCTTCCGGACGGATACGGGGTACCAGGGCGACCCGCGTCCGGCGTTCGGGGTAGAAATTCTGCTAGAACGCCGACCGCCAGACAGGAGCGTACTGTGGCCGATTCCTCATTCGATGTCGTCAGCAAGGTCGATCGCCAAGAGGTCGACAATGCCCTGAACCAGGCCGCGAAGGAGCTCAACACGCGCTACGACTTCCGGGGCACCGACGCCGGCATCGAATGGTCCGGGGAGGAGAAGATCGTGCTGACCGCCGCCTCCGAGGACCGGGTGAAGGCGGCGCTGGACGTCTTCAAGGAGAAGCTGATCCGCCGTGACATCTCGCTGAAGGCCTTCGACGCCGGCGAGCCGGCCGCCTCCGGAAAGGTGTACAAGATCACCGGAACCCTGGTCCAGGGGATCTCGACGGAGAACGCGAAGAAGATCGCCAAGAAGATCCGCGACGAGGGCCCCAAGGCCGTGAAGGCGCAGATCCAGGGCGAGGAGCTGCGGGTCAGCGCCAAGAGTCGCGACGATCTGCAGAAGGTCATCGCACTGCTCAAGGGCGGCGATTTCGACGTCGCACTCCAGTTCGTGAACTACCGCTAGTAGCGCCGGGTGCCGCCGGCCATCTCCTCCAGCCGCCGGATCCGGTCGGCCATCGGCGGGTGGGTCGAGAACCAGCGGGCGGCACGCTCACCGGCCCGGAACGGGTTGGCGATCATCAGGTGCGACTGGGCGGTCAGTTGCGGCTCCGCGGGCAGCGGAGCCGCCTGCACGCCCCGCTCCAGCTTGCGCAGCGCCGACGCCAGCGCCAGCGGGTCGCCGGTGAGCGACGCGCCGTCCTGGTCGGCCTGGTACTCGCGCGAGCGCGACACCGCCAGCTTGATCAACGTGGCGGCGATCGGGCCGAGCAGCGACACCAGCAGCACGCCCACGATGTTGGGGCCCTCGCCGTCGCGGTTGCCGCCGCCGAAGATGCCCGCGAAATAGGCGAGGTTGGCCAGGCCGGAGATCACCGACGCCAGCGCCCCGGCCACCGACGAGATCAGGATGTCGCGGTTGTAGACGTGCGAGAGCTCGTGCCCGAGCACCGCGCGCAGCTCCCGCTCGTCCAGGATCTGCAGGATGCCGGTGGTGCAGCAGACGGCCGCGTGCCGCGGGTTGCGGCCGGTGGCGAACGCGTTGGGGGCGTTGGTGGGGCTGATGTACAGCCGCGGCATCGGCTGCCGCGCGGCCGTGGCCAGCTCCCGCACGATCCGGTACATCGCCGGCGCCTCCGGCTCGGAGACCGGCTGCGCGTGCATCGCCCTCAGGGCCAGCCGGTCGCTGTTGAAGTACGCGTAGGCGTTCATGCCGACGGCCAGGGCCACCGAGATCCACAGGATGGTCGGGCTGCGGAACAACGCCCCGGCACAGACGATCAGCGCGGACAGGCCGACCATCAGCCCGAAGGTCTTGACCCCGTTCCCGAAACCGTGTGTATGCAAAACGGACCCGCCTCTCTGTCGGCCGCGCGCGCCCCCTTACTCGTTTGCGTTACACGAGGTCAACGATATGCGCCGCCGCCGGGTTCCTCTCGCCGGCGAGCGGCGTCCGTGACGACCGGCCGGACCGGCGCTCCGCGGTCAGCCGACCCGGTCGACGGTGAACCGGACCAGCCGGTCCAGCGCCTCGTTGGCCGGTCCGGACGGCAGCGCGGACAGCTCGGCGTGCGCGATGTCGGCGTAGCCCTGCAACTTCTCCTTCGCCAGCACCATGCCCCGCGACCGGGACAGCAGCTCCAGCGCCTCGGTGACCTCGTCGTCGGTCGCCAGCGGGCGGGCCAGCAGGGTGCGCAGCCGGTCGCCCTCGGCGCCCTCGTCACGCAGCGCGTACAGCACCGGCAGGGTGTGCACGCCCTCGCGCAGATCGGTGCCCGGGGTCTTGCCGGACTGCTCCGACACCGAGGCGATGTCGATGATGTCGTCGGAGATCTGGAAGGCGGTGCCGACCGCGTCGCCGAGCCGGGCCAGCCGCTCCACGTGGTCGAGATCGGCGCCGGAGAAGGTGCCGCCGAACCGGCCGGAGGTGGCGATCAGCGAGCCGGTCTTCTCCCACACCACCCGCAGGTAGTGCTCGACCGGATCCTGGGACTGCTTGGCGCCCACGGTCTCCCGCATCTGCCCGGTGACCAGCTCGGCGAAGGTCTCGGCGATCACCCGGACGGCGTCGGGACCGAGGGTGGCGACCAGCCGGGAGGCGTGTGCGAACAGGTAGTCGCCGGCCAGGATCGCGATGTTGTTGCCCCAGCGGGAGTTCACGCTCGGGGCGCCGCGGCGCATCGACGCCTCGTCCATCACGTCGTCGTGGTACAGCGTGGCCAGATGCACCAGTTCGACGACGGTGGCGGCGGTGACCAGGGCCGGGTCGTCGGGGCGCGGGCCCAGCTGCCCGGTGAGAATGGTGAACAGCGGGCGGAACCGCTTGCCGCCGGCGCGGGCCAGGTGCAGCGCCGCCTCCTGCAGGAACTCCTCACCGTCGGACAGCTCGCTGATCAGCAGCTTCTCGACCTCGGCGAGGCCGGTACGCACGGTCTCCGCGAGCTCGGGTTCGCCGAGATCCACCCCGGCGACCACCGTGCTCTCCTCGCTGACAGCCGATGCAGTCATGTCGTCTCCCAATGCCGCGTCCGTCCCCACACCACAGAACCTAGCGTGTCCCCGTCGGCGACCGGATGAACACCTTGGTGCTGCGACGAATCAGACAGCGCCGGGGGCGGTGGAATCGACCCGCACGGTGGTCCTGCACACAGGATTCACCGTGTGGAATGCGCGGATCGGTGTGGGCACGTCGACACCCGCGCGCCGGGGCTGGAAGGATTGGCCGCATGGGTGCCCCGGATGCCGAACGCGAACGCGCTGCCAGCCCGGCGCGCACACTGCCCGAGCGGGTCGACGTGCTGGTGGTCGGCGCGGGGCCGGCCGGGTCGGCGGCGGCGGCCTGGGCGGCTCGTGCCGGGCGCGACGTACTACTGCTGGATGCGGCGGTGTTCCCACGCGACAAGACCTGCGGCGACGGCCTCACCCCGCGCGCGGTGGCCGAGCTGGAGCAGCTGGGCCTCGGCGACTGGGTGCGCACCCACACGGTGAACCGCGGGCTGCGCATGTGCGGTTTCGGTGCCGAGGCCCTGCTCGACTGGCCGGACGGGTCGTTCCCGCGTTACGGCAGCGCGGTCGCGCGCACCGAACTCGACGACAAGCTGCGGGAGACGGCGGTGCTGTCCGGGGCCCGCATGGTCGACGGCGCCCGGGTGACCGATATCGCCCGCGACAGCGACCGGGTCACGGCGGTGACGGTCCAGGTCGACGGGGTGGCCCGGCCGGTCGACTGCCGCTTCCTGATCGTCGCCGACGGGGTGCGGTCGCCGGTGGGCAAGCTACTGGGCCGCACCTGGCACCGGCAGTTCGCCTACGGCGTCGCGGCGCGGGCCTACATCGACTCCGGCCGCAGCGACGACGAGTGGATCACCTCACATCTGGAGTTGCGGGATGCCGACGGCTCCCTGGTACCCGGCTACGGCTGGGTGTTCCCGCTCGGCAACGGCCGGGTCAACATCGGCGTCGGATCCCTGGCCACCGCCGCCCGGCCGTCGCACATCGCACTGAAACCGCTACTGCAACACTATGTTTCGCAGCGGCGGTCCGAGTGGCAGTTCTCGGGCGAGGCCCGCGAGGTGGCGTCGGCGCTGCTGCCGATGGGCGGGGCGGTCTCGACGGTCGCCGGCCGCAACTGGGCCCTGATCGGCGATGCGGCCGGCTGCGTGAATCCGCTCAACGGCGAGGGCATCGACTACGGCCTCGAGGGCGGGCACATGCTGTCGCAGTTGCTGGACGAACCGGATCTCACCCGGGTGTGGCCACAGGCGTTGCGGGCCCGATACGGCCGCACCTTCTCGGTGGCCCGGCGGCTGGCGGCCCTGGCCACCCACCCGCGCACGGTCCCGGTCGGCGGTCCACCGGTCATGCGATCGAAGCTGTTGCAGCGCATCGCCGTCCGCGTGATGGGCAATCTGGTCACCGACGAGGACACGGATCTCACCGCCCGAGCCTGGCGAGCCGCCGGCCGCGTCTCGATGCGCCTCGACGCCCTACCCCCGTTCACCTGAGCCATGTCGAACCCGACGACCGAGCCGATCAGGCGGGTGGCCGAACCACCCGCAGCCCCGGCTGTCGTGTGGCCGAGGCACGGCCGAGCCACCCTCACTGTCGGGCAGGTCGACCGAGCCGTCAGCGAACTTCGTCGCCGAGACACCGCCACACCGCGGCGAGGCATGGCGACCGAGCCATCGGAAGTCATGGTGGCCCTGGCGTCCGAACGGCGACAGAGCAGGGCGGCCGGACTGTCGCGAGTAATGACGGTCGCGGCACCGGAAGTCGTGGTGGCCGAGGTGTTGCGGGATATGAGCGTTCGGGTGCGCGGGACATGAGCGGCAGGCCGTCGCAGGATCTGCTGCCGCATCTGCGGCGGGCGCGGGATCTGGCCGACCGGCAGTATGCCGAGCCGCTGGATCTGGCCGGGCTGGCCGCGGCGGCCGGGGTGTCGAAGTATCACTTTCTGCGGTGTTTCGCGGCGGTGTACGGCAAGACGCCGGCGGCCTACCTGGCCGAGCGGCGGATCGAGCGGGCGCAGGATCTGTTGCGCGCGACCAACATCACGGTGACCGAGGCGTGCATGCTGGTCGGTTACTCCAGTCTGGGGTCGTTCAGCCGGAAGTTCACCGAGTTGGTGGGGATGTCGCCGTCGGCCTATCAGGCCAAGTTCTCAGCCGAGGGGGCGCCGCGCATTCCGGGCTGCTTCGTGTTCATGCACGGGTTGTCGGACCGCGCACCCGCACCCCGGGACCGGCCGGAGTCACGATCGGTGGACACCGCAATTTCGGAGAAGCGGCCGGAGCCGGGACACGCCTAGCGTGAACACATGGCAACCATCACCAATGTGTCCTTGGTCACCGTCTATGTGACCGATCAGAGCGCCGCCAAGCAGTGGTACATCGACACGCTCGGCTTCGTGGAGACCTCCGATGTGACCATGGGCGACAGCGGGTTCCGCTGGGTCACCGTCGCCCAGCCGGACCATCCGGAGCTGGAGGTGACGCTGATGCTGCCCGGCCCGCCGCTGGACGAGGGGATGGCCACCGCCGTCGCCCGTGCGCTGGCCAACGGCACCATGGGTGGGCTGGGCCTGCGCACCGAGGACTGCCAGAAGGCCTACGAGGAACTGGTCGCCAAGGGCGTCGAATTCGTGCAGCCGCCGGCCGAGCGCCCGTACGGGGTCGAGGCCGTGTGCCGCGACAACTCCGGCAACTGGCTGGTGCTGGTGGAGCGCCGGGAGTTCGATCCGTCGAACACCGACTGGGCCACGCCCGACGGCGGCGCCTCGGCGTGAGTCTCCCGGTCCGGAAACCATCGGCCCCCGGTGAGCGCGTCTGCGCTGCCGGGGGCCGGGTGGTTGCTCCTAGAAGTGTTACGAAGGCTATGTCCGTGCGGTTCAGGCCACCGCGTCGGCGCCCAGTTGTTGTTCGATGAATTTCCGCTCGCTGTCGAGCACGCGGTGCAGCATCTGTTCGGCCAGCGGCTCGATCATTCCGCCGACCAGCGGCACCTTCACGGTGACCGTGCCGGTCACCTCGATCTCCGAGCCGGTGGCGGTCGGCCGCAGCAGATAGGCGCCGTCCATCTCTGTGGTGAGGCCCGTGGTGGCGCCGGTGAAGACGCCGATGGCGGTGCCGTCGCCGGTGACCGCGGCCCAGTTGTCGATCCGCTCCAGCACCAGGTCGGTGTTGAGCACCCGGTTGACGACCGACGGGATCTTGTCCGGCCGGGCCCGCTCGGTCATCCGGATGCGGATGGTGCCGGGGCCGTCGGGACGGGAGAGGTCGAGGGTGGCGGTCGGGGCGGTCGCGAATCGCGCGCGCCAGAGTCCGTCATCGATGATCGCCCGGTGCAGCTGTTCTACCGGGACGCTGTAGGGCACGGTGAAGCAGAATTTTCGGGACATGGCCGCACACGCTATCGGAACGATGGAATAGCCTTGTGCGGTGTCGGAAACCAGCCAGTCTGATGATCAGCGGCCGTCCGGCCCGACGCGGCTGCGCCGGACCCGGATCGGCATTCTGGTGGCCGCGGTCACGGTGAGTGTGCTCGCGGTGCTGCTGGTGCTGGCGGCGTGGCGCGACGACTCGCTGATCAGTTCCGACAAGGGCGTGACCAGTGGCGAGGTGCTCTCGGCGGGCCGGTTGCGGTCCGCGGTCACCTATGTGACCCCCGACGGCGTCACCCACAATCCCAAGACCGGCGTGCTGTACCCGACCCGGCTGACCGCCGGGGAGCGCATCAACGTCGAGTACAGCAAGAAGGATCCCGAGCTGGTCCGGGTCGCCGGGCGCGACGCGCGGGTGGCGATCATTCCGGCGCTGTCGGTGATCGTGGTCTGCTGGCTGGTGGCGCTGCCGCTGCTGTGGGTGCTGCGCCGGATCGGCCGCCGCGGCAGCCCGGCCTCCCGGTTACCGGTGCGGCCCCGGCCCGCGGAGGCGGCAGCCTGAAGCGGTGGGCCGGAGTGTTCGCCGATTTTTCGCGTAGGTGTCACGTCGGCGTGACGTCAGGGCGTGTCTGGCTGATCACACTCGAAGCGTGCGCGTAGCCATCGTTGCGGAGTCCTTCCTGCCCAACATGAACGGTGTCGTGAACTCCGTGTTGCAGGTGCTGGATCACCTGGATCGTCACGGTCACGAAGCCCTGGTGATCGCACCGGACACGCCACGTGGGCAGCCCCCGGCGCCGCGTGAGCACGGCCGGTTCCCGGTGATCCGGGTACCCGCGGTGATGGTGCCGAAGATCAGTTCGCTGCCGGTGGGCCTGCCGCAACCGGTCATCACCTCCGCGATCGACGAGTTCGACGCGGATGTCGTCCACCTGGCCTCCCCCTTCCTGCTCGGCGCCGGTGGCGTCGCGGCGGCATTGCGGCTGGATCTGCCGGCCGTCGCGGTGTACCAGACCGATGTGGCGGGCTTCGCCCAGAGCTACGGGCTCGGCGCCGCGCGGCGGGCGGCCTGGGCCTGGACCCGGCGCATCCACGTGCGCGCGGCCCGGACGCTGGCGCCCTCCTCGGCGGCGGTCGAGGACTTGCAGCGGCACGGCATCCCGCGCGTGCATCGCTGGGCCCGGGGCGTGGACATCGCTCGCTTCAACCCGGCGGCGGGCTCGGCGGAGCTACGCGAGACCTGGGCCGCCGGGGACAAGCTGGTGGTGGGTTTCGTCGGGCGGCTCGCGCCGGAGAAGCATGTGGAGCGGCTGGCGGTGCTGGCCGACGATCCGAGCGTGCAGCTGGTCGTGGTGGGCGACGGACCGCAGCGGGCCCGGCTGGGCGAGCTGATGCCGTCGGCGATCTTCACCGGGGAGCTCGGTGGCGCCGCGCTGGCCGCCGCCTACGCGAGCCTGGACGTGATGGTGCACGCGGGTGAACATGAGACGTTCTGCCAGGGTGTGCAGGAGGCGCTGGCCTCCGGGGTGCCGGTGATCGGCCCCGACGCCGGGGGCCCGCGCGATCTGATCGCACACTGCCGCAACGGATATCTGTTGCCGGTGGATCGCTTCTCCGAATTGCTGCCCAGTGCGGTCTCCGCGCTGCGGGATGCCGAGTTGCGCACCCGGTTCGCCGCTGCCGCAAGGAAATCCGTCCTGCACCGGACCTGGCCCGCGATCTGCACCGAACTGCTCGGCCACTACACCGAGGTGATCGGCGGCGCCCGGACCGGGCTGTCACAGAGCGCCTAGCGGGCCGAGCGGCACCGGCCCGCATACCGGCGGCGTGCGGCTACCGATCGCCGCCCGCCGGGATCGAGATCTACGTGTGGCAGAACTGGATCGCCACATCGACGAAATTACACATACCTGTTCCGGCCGTAGCAACGCCCGTCGTCGTCGCGAGAGCGGCGACGAGTGCGGCGAACAGCACCGCGACCGCGAAATTCCACCGCATGATGAGAACGCCTCCCATCCGCTATTTCTTGCCGTGCTGTGAACAGCGCTGTGGCGCACGGGAAACTTCCCGATCCGGCGAGATGACACCCGAACCGTGACGGCATCCGGCACTCGGTGCCGGGCCTGCGACCACCGGCAGGATTCCGGCGTCGTCATGGGCACGACCATCGACACCGGGTGCCGCCTCGCCATCCGATGAGACACGATGTTTCCCGACTGTCGGCCCGGACGCGACTGTCACGGCGGGAGTCTCCGGCCGGAGGCCGCGCTGTGCGTGGCCTCCACTGGTGATCCCAGGCGGGCACGGCTGTATTCCACTCGGGCACAAGGGGTTCGGGCTGGTCGGGGAGGAAGATCGCGGGGGGCTCCGCGGTCCACCAGAGCTACCAGCATCTGGATCGGGCGCCTGCCGCGGCGGTGATCTCCCAGGGTTGGGCCAGGGGTAGGCGACGGCGGCCGGATTCCACCTCGGTCACCAGGTCGTGGTAGCCGTCGGTGAGTTCGGCCAGATAGGTCCAGGCGGAGTGGACCAGGGGGTCGGTGGCGGTGGCGGACAGCAGCAGGCGCCAGGCGCGGACCTGGGTCTCGGCCATCCGGTCCAGCACGGAACTCAGCGATTCGGTGTGCAGGTAGGCGGCGCTCGGGCGGCGTGAGTAGTTGATCGCCACCCAGTGGTCTATCTCGCGCATCAGGGTGCGCCGGGCGTACTCGAGGGCGGGCAGGTCGGGCGGGGCGGCGGCCAGTCCGGCCCGGTGCAGCCGGGCCAGGCGGTCGACGGCGGGCAGGATCGGATGGCTGTCGTGGGCATCGACACTGCCGCAGCAGGCGGCGATGACCAGGCCCTTGGCCGGCAGTCGCATGGTCACCACCCCGCCGCGGCGGTCCGGGCCCAGGTCTGCGGCGGGCAGACCGTCACCAGATCGAAGTCGTCGCAGACGAGTTCGGGCCGGTTGTCCACGTGCGACAGGTCGAAGACGACGATCGTCGCGGCGTCCAGTCCGGCGGCGAGGCCCAGCGCGTAACCGACCGGATCGGCGTGATCGATCGGAGGCCGCACCGTATACAGCAGGCGATAATTATTGCGCCAGGCATATCTCCGAATCTCGAGGGCATGCCGTTCGGCGTCCGTACCGGATATATCGGTGCGCACGAAACCGACCGCGCGCTGCCGGATCGGTCCGGTTCCGGCGGCCGCGAGCGGCGTTAGCGGAGCCATTGCGGTGGCAAACTTCATTATTCGAAATCCCCCGTTCTGAATATTCAACCTCGGAGTGTTCGGTGACCGGCGGGCAGGCGACTCGACACGAGAAGATTTTGGAGAAAACCCTTGGCTCGCAGCCGAAGTTGTCGTACCTTTCGTGGCAGAGGGTGTTTCGAGGCCCCGACACTGCAGCACCACCCGGCCGCCGGTACCTAGCAGACCACGGCCGGGACGAAAAAACCAGCGGAATTGGAAATTGGATGGAAGTCGTGCGAAACCCCAGGATGCCACTCGATTTGCTGCAGCTAGGGAATGAATTCTTATTGTGCGGTGGGCCGATTTTCGAATATTCACTTTCCAGGGGGCACCATGGCTGTCAAGAGGGACGAGATCCCCACGTCGACCCTGCCCCGGCGGCAGCTGGGGCGATTTCTGCGCGATGCGCGCACAGCAGCGGGAATGACCATCATGCGGGCGTCCGGCCTGGCCGATCTGAGTCCCGCAGGGCTGCAACGGATCGAGTCCGGGCGCGTCCAGAAGGTCCGTAAGCAGGACGTTCGCGCGCTGTGCGAGCTCTACCACGTCGGCGCGCGCGACACCCGTCGCGCGGTCACACTCGCCGAACAAGCACGAGAAAGGAGCTGGTACCACGATTTCGGAAACCTCTTCGACGAGACCAACCGCATTTGCCCGCGAATTCGCCCCCCGTAAGGTGTCAGTTCGTCACTCTGGCACGCTGTTCCGCCGGATCGGTACCGTCGTGCCGGGGCGGGGGTGGCGGCGATGACGTCTGGTTCCCGTGGGGGCCTCGTGCCGCTGGTGCCCCCGATGCCCGTGGTGGTCCCGGCCGGGGTGACCGGGCTGCCGCTGCCGTCGATGCGCCCGGCGCGGGAGAGCGCCGCGGTGTACTCGGTGCGGCAGATCGACTGCGATATGCGGGTGCATGCGCGGCACCTGCTCGACGCGCTGGGGTGGCGCAGGGGGGATGCGGTGCAGTGGCATGCCCGCGGCGGCCTGCTGCTGGTCACCTCGTCGCCCGGTGACGCCGGGGCCCTGGGCGCGTCGTCGGGACTGGTCGCCGACGGGAAGATGTACGTGCCCGCCAGGGCCCGCTCCGCCGCGCAGCTCGAGCGCGGCGACCGGATGCTGCTGGTCGCGGGATTGCTGCCAGGGATCCTCGCGGCCGTCCCGCTCGGGGCGCTCGACGAGATCCTGCTCCCCCACCTCACCCGGGCAGCGGAAGGAAGTGCGCCGTGACCGGCTCCGGCGTGCGGCCCGGCGAGATCGCGGCGACCGGCCCGAGCGAGGCGACCGGCCGGGTCCTGACGGCGCTGCGGGTGCTGCGGAGGCTGGATCTGACCCCGGCCGATCTGCTGGCCGCCGATGTCGTCCTGCCGCCGATCCCGACTTTCGGCCAGTACATTCCCGAGGTCGAGGCGGCGATGGTGATCGCGCCGAGCACACGGGTGTCCTACCGGACGTACTACCGGAAACTGCTGGCCTACGAGTGGGGCGACCGGCGCATCGACCAGCCGACGGTGACGGAATTGCGGACCTTCGTCGAATGGTGCCGGACCACCCGCGCGGTGCGCCGCAGCGACCGCAACGGCGCGGGCACGGCGATCCACTGCGTGACCGCGCTGCGGTATCTGTACGCGCGGGCGGTCGAGGAGAAGTACCTGTTCCCGGAGGACGATCCCAGCGCCGCGCTCGTCAAGCCCCGGCAGCTGCCGTCCAACCGCCGCGCCCTGCCCGAGGAGCTGCTGGCCCGTATCGTCGAGGCCACGGCGAACACCGGCGACGATCCCCGGCTGGATTCCCTGCTGCTGCGCCTGCATCTGGAGACCGCCTGCCGCCTCACCGCGGCGCGGCGGCTGCGGCCGCAGGATCTCGACCCCGACCAATGCCTGATCATGTTGCGGGAGAAGGGCGGGGTCTTCCGCTGGCAGCCGGTCTCGCCGACGCTGATGACGCTGCTGTGCCAGCACGGTGACCGCCACAGCGTGCCACCGCAGGCGCAGTTGCTGCGCCTGCGCAACGGAGCGCCGATGAGCCGGAACCGGTACCAGTACTGGTGGACCAGGCTCGGGACGATCTTCCCCACAGTGCAGTCACAGGGCATCACCACCCATTGGCTGCGGCACACCACGCTGCGATGGGTGGACCGCAACTTCGGACCGGCCGTGGCCAAGGCGTACGCCGGGCACACCGACGGCTTCCGCTCCGGCTCCACCGGGATCTACACCCGCGCGGGCATGGACGAGATCGTCGAGGCACTCGTGGCACTGTCCGGCGAACCACATCCGCTGTCCGGGCGCACCGGCGGCCTGTCGTCACAGTCGCTGCTGCCGTCGCTGGTCCGGCCGGAATCGAGGATCCGATGACCACCGAGCCCGCCTCCGCTGCCGACCCCGCCCCGGACCGGGCACCGAGGATCTCGCGCCGTGCCGGGCGGGCCGGCAGCGAGACGCCGCTGGCCGCGCGGGTCGCGCAGGCGAAGGCGGCCATCGGTCTCCAGTACGACCCGGCGCTGTACGAGCAGATGTCCGACGCCGAGATGGCCGCGGAAATAAAGGTGTACGAATGGATGCGGGCCAAACGCCGTGGACAGACGAAGCGGGTGTTCCGCTGGGACCTGGCCGTGGAATACGCCGACCGCAGAGCGCAGGCGCGGGCCCGGCGTGAGGACGCGGACGAACAGCGCTGGCACGCGCGGGCGGCGGCAGCGCGGCAGCGCGGTGAGAGCCGGGACGCGCAAGCGGCCACCCTCCTGCGGCGGACGACGGCGATGTCACGGAATCTGCGGGCCGTCGTGGCGTTCGGGCTGCTCTGGTCGGGGATCAACGTCGGCCGCAACCTGGCCCCCGCCGCCGACGGCGGCAGCCCGACCTGGTGGGTGCTGTGGGCGCTGAGTTTCTTCCTGGAAGCGATGATCTCGATCCCGCTGCGGGAGATCATGACCCAGTCGACCACCGCGGCACAGCTGCGCACCACGACCACCGCGGCACAGCCCCGCACGGGGATCCTGGTCTTCGAGGTCGGGCTGCTGCTGGTGACCGTCGGTCTCAACGCCGGGCCGCACATCGCCGCGGGGGATCTCGGGCGCGCCGCCGAAGACGCCGTCGCGCCCACCATGGTCGTGGTGATCCTCTGGGTACACAGCTGGCTGGCCGCACGCTACGGCATGCTCCTCGACGGCCTGTACGCCGACGCCCGCCCGGACCCGCACCGTGCCGAGGGCATCCCGGACCCCGGCGAGGCACGACCGCCCGAGATACACGGCAGCGGCGGTGATCCTGTGAAGGACCGCCCGCCGGTGATGCCACCGCCGTACCTATCGGCGGCCGCCCCCGACCGCACAGCATTGCCGCCACCACCGATGGCGACCGGGCGGCGACTCAGTGAAGTCCCTCTCGACGCGGAGGACACTCCGGATCTGACTCTGCCCCGGCAACGAGTCCCGGACTCCGTGCGTGCAGGCACCCGGCCGGACTCGGCCGGTGATTCGGGCAGCCGGTATCAGCAGATGGCCGAACAGATGGTGCGGCACCGGGTCACGAAACTCGGGGTTGAGCAACTGATGACGATTTTCGAATTGGCCGAGCAGGGGATGGCACCTGCCACCGTCGCCACCGAAGCCAGCATCCTCACCCGCAGCAATATCGTCCGCTCGACGGTCGACCGGGTGATCGACAAGGCCCGACCGTACGGTCTTCGTGTTCCGGGCCGGGGGGAGGTGATCGCTGTGCGTACCGCTTGAGCGTTCACCGGGCGGGGTCGTGGCCTTCATGCCCGAAGGTCCACGGCCCCACCCGGATACGACCCACAACACAACATGAGGGCCCTCAGCGGTAACTGAAGGCCCGAGCACCCGAAGGCGCAGCTAAATTGCCACTTAGCAGCTCCCACGGTAGCGCACGCCTCGAGACAGGTGCAACCACCGCCGGCCACGGCACCGCACCGGTATCCACGGGCCCCGCACTACCTGGACTCCCCGAAACTCGTTCCCTGCCCGCCGATCCGGTCCGGGAGGCAGCCCGCGTCTGGGCGCGGCTGGCGCCGCTGGTGGCGGCACGCCGGTCGATGCGCCTGTGGTGCCCCGACCGGGGCGTATTCCGCGAACGCGCCCAGCCCTTGACTGGCCGGCTACCCGCCGCGCCGGCCGCTGTTCCGCTCTACGCACTGGGTGGCACGACCGGGCTGATCGGCCTGGATTTCGATGCCAAACACGCCGGGCCCGCCGCGGTCGCCGCGGACGTGCGCCGTTGTGTGGACTGGATCCGCGACTGCGGTGGACGCGTCGTCGTCGACCACAGCACCAGCGGCGGGCAGCATGTACTGCTGCCGTTGCCGATCGGTGCCCGCCTCGGGCGGCCCGAGCTGGAACCGCTGCTGCGCCTGCTCGCCGAGCGGCTGCCCACCTTGGACATCACCCCGATGCTCAACGTGGCGACCGGATGCCTGACACCGCCGGGGTCACGGACCCGGGAAGGGGGCGTCCGCCACCTCACCGGCGGCACCCTCGACGACGCGGTCGACACCCTCACCGCGCGCTCAGACCACGGCACTCTCGGCCGCCTGCGCACACTGCTCACCACCGGCGACCGCGTATCGAATCACCTCGGCGGCACGGTCGTTCACGAACCGCGCGCGGCGCGCGCGGTCGCGCACCCCGCGCCGCGCACGCCGCGCGCGACACCACCGGACCACGCTCACCTGTGGGAAGAGTCCGGGGACCGTGCGCGGTTGCGCGCGCGGTTGCGCCAGCGCACACCGATTCCGCGCGCGGTGCGCGCGTTCGCGGTCGACGGCATCCCCGACGACCGGTGGCGGGCACCGGACGGCCGCCTGGATCGCTCGGCCGCCCGCCAGGCCGTCCTCACCGCCGCGGTCTTGCGTGGCATGAGCCTGGCCGACATCCGTGCTCACCTCCCGGCCGCCGGTGGCGCCTGGACCGGGTTCGCCGCCGCCTACCACCGTTACGGCCGTGGCGCCGACGACGCGTTACGCCGCGACTGGAACACCGCCTGCGACTGGGCCTCCCGCAACGCACCCGAATTCCTTCCCGCCGCGCACAAGATCACAGAGCACACAGGGGGGTACGGGGGCAGGAGGCACGAAAAACAAACCAGATGGCTTTCTTCCGCGACGGTCTGGGTCGACGCCCAATGGCCCCGCTCCGCGCGGCGCTGGAGCGTGCTCGCCGTCCTGCAAGCCCTCGCCCACGCCAGCACACTGACCGGCAGAACCGTCCGGGGCGTACCGGTGGTCGAACTCGGCGGCCGGTCACTGTCCCTCATGGCATCCATCCCGGAAACCACCGTGTGGCAGGTGCTGCGCGACCTCCGCGAACTGCCCGGCGCGCCGATCCTGCGCACCCGCCGCGCCGCGGGCGTGCTGGCCGACCAGTTCGCGCTCGTCACACCACGCCTCGGCGGCAGACGCATCCGCGTCGACCCGGTGCACCGTGACCGTGTCCGGGTCCGGCCGGTCCACCCGGCCTGGACCGTGCTCGGGATGCATTGCCGTCGCCTCGGCGAACTCATCCTCATCCAACAGATGAGCTCCCCCGCCGACGCGATCGCCGCCGCCGGCATGAGCCGCAGCGGCGGATACGCCGCATTGGCCAGACTCGCCACCGCAGGCCTGATCAGCCACGTGCGCGGCCGCATCACCGCGGGCCCGGCAACTCTCGACGACATCGCCGCCGCGCACGGTCTCTCCCACGCTCGGACCGACCGCATCGCACGCCACCGGCAGCAACGCATGCTCTGGCACGCATGGCTGAGCACGCACTTCGGCCTCCACACCGACCCCGGGCAACCACACACCGCCCCAGCGCACACCCCGGCCTCACCGCTGAACCACCCCGAGAACCGACCACTGACCACCGTCGGTGCCCCGACGCCATCGCCGCCCGAAACCGGCAGTCCTGCAATCACAACCAGTCCAACCAGGAGAACACCATGGACAGAATGACCGAGGACGGCCTGCACGCAGCAGCCGTGCGAGTGCTCGTCCCCGACCATCCCGATCTGGCCGGGCAGTTCGGCCGCGCCATCGAGTTCGGCGCCGTCCTGCGCCACGCCAACGACGCCGAGACCGCAGACGAGGAACCGTGGCGGTTGCCGGATCAGCTCGTCGCACCCGAACTCGAAGCGGCACTGAATGCGATCGTGCTGGACTGGCGTTTCGACATCGGCAACGACCAGGCACCCACCCAGATCGAGGTGACCCATGCCGGGATCGGGCACATGGGCCTGTACATCGCGACCGCGACCAGGACCGACCTGTCGCTGTTGCGCGCCGCGCTGAACATGATGATCCAGGCCGAGAACACCCCGCCGTCACCACAACTGCCCGCGCTGCGGGAAGTCGCCCACTTCGTCGAGGCCTGGCGCGAAGCCGACGAAGCAGACGACTACGACGTGTCGTTGACGGCCTGGCAGACCGTCGTGCAAGTGCTGACACTCGCGATCGCCACGGCACCGGACCGCACGGGCGAGCGCCCCACGCAGCTGTACAACTCGGAGGGGATCTTGGTGCCCACGCCGCCCACCGACGGGTCCACGCCCGCGGGCGACACCCTCACCGTGTTGGATCGGATCGACGCCGGCGACGGCCGAACCGCCCACCTCGACGATGCCGCGTGGCGTGCCTGGCAGCGACTCACCGCCGAATGGCACGGTGCCGTCTACGCAGGCAGGGCCAACGACCCGGACGCTGTCTTAAGTTCGTTCGCCTACTGACGTGGGGTCGTGGTCGGGGGAGCGGGCGCGCCGGAAGTTCGATGTGTTCCTGCAACGCCCGGCCACCCGCCGCATCCACGCCTGGGAAGCTGATCATATCGAGGCGCCGGTGCGCGTGGATGTCGACGGGATCCTGGTGAATAACTGGGTGACCTGGTTCGTCGACACCAGCCACGATGTGATTCTCGGCGCGGTGGTGACACCGCGGACCCCATCACGGGCAAGCGTCCTGGACGAACTCGACTCCGCTTGTCCCGCGGGCAGGCCGACCTCCGGCAGCGGTCGACTGCAGGGTGTTGTCAATAGATCCTTACCGACGCCTCACCCGGGGCGGGTACCGCGGGCGGGTTGCAGCCGGTCGCCGCGGTCGGCTGAGTGTCGGAAAACGTGTCGACCGGACCGCATGGGCCTCCAGCGGTCAGATCTCCGATCCGTTGTGGACTCTGCCTCTGAAGTGACGTGGGCTCATTACTGTCTTCGCTGTGTTCGACATCGCTGATCGCAGCCCCGACTACGTCTTGCGTTGGCCACGGGAGCTTTTCGTCTTGGAGGCGAAGGCACTGCTGGCCGCCGCGCCGTCAACAAGCAGTACGAGCGGGACGTGGACGGACGAAGTCACCCTTCTGCTGTCCGAAGCTTTCGCTTCCGAGACTCCTGAGCAGGACTTCAGGAACGTGGACTCCGGATCGCCGACATCAACGGCCTGGGCCGCGCCCGCGGATGATCCGTGGGCGACAGCTCCTTCCGGAAGCCGGAAGTCGGCATTTCCCGGTCGGGAGTTCCTCGAAGAGCTCGTCGCTGCGGCGGCGACGTTTCCCGAGCAGCATTCACCACGGTCCTACTACTCGAAGCGGATGGCCACCGCGGTGACCATCGGCCCGCCGGAGCGGGATATCGATGCGGCGCAACGCGAGTGGCTCGCTGCGATCTACGAATTCCAGCACCGTGGGTATCTGGGAAAAGCAGCGCCGGACCCGTGTGTCGATGACGACTATCCCGGAGTGAATCCCGACGACGTTCTCGACACCATGATCGCCGACCGGATCGGGAGCCGAGGGCTGTGGTCACCACGGCCGCCGAGCTGGGAAGAGGCGGCGTTTTTCGACCTGGTCGAAATCTTTCACGACCTGGTAGCGCGGCCGCGACGACGTCATCTCCACAACTTCGGAGGATGTGGTTGGCACTACTCGGTGTTCACGCCGAGGCCCGCCCAGATCCTCTACAGGTGGACCGTCAACCGCATCCTGGCCCGCAACGGCATCGAACTGCGCCTAGCCAAGAGCGGGGAGGACGTCGGGCGTCTGGTAGGAGAGGCCCACGACGCGCGCTCGGATCTGATCGAGGCCGCCCTGACCGCCCCCGATCCAACCCGAAAGAATTCCGTCGCTCACGCCATCGCACTCTTCCGAAGTCGCAGTGCAACAATCGACGAGAAGCGCAGCGCCTGTGTCACCCTGGCCGGTCTCCTCGAAGAACGCCGCGGTCTACTCAAAAAGGAGCTGCTCAGCACTGACGAAGGCGACCTCTTCCTGGTCGCGAACAAGTTCGGCATCCGCCATCGCAAGGCCGACCAGAAGAAGGCCTACGACGCCGCCTATCTGGATTGGATCTTCTGGTGGTACCTGGCGACGAACGAGCTGACCGACAGGCTTCTGGCCCGTCAGACCGGAACAGCACCGCCCAAGGCGTAGCAGGGGGGAGGACCTAGTTGCCAGTGCGGCTGGGATGGTGGTGTGGATGCTGGAGTTGTAGCGTCGCTCCGCTTCTCGGCGATGGTGTCATCGAAGAGTCGCGCCGATATAACTGTCGCGGTGTCGCCGGGCCGGCTGTGGTCGGCTGGGCGTAGTGCAGGGGAGTCGTGTTGCCGGATGAGAAGGGGGGTTGTCGATGGCTGGGGCTGTGACGCGGGTGGTGGTGCCGACGGTGTCAGCGGCGGTGGTCACCACGGGGTCGGCGGTGGCGGTGAACTATGCGACCGGGCCCGGCCCGGCCCGCTGGTGGTTGTGGGTGATCGTGGCCGCGTTGACGATGGTCAGCGCCACAGTGTCGCTGTGGTTGTCTCTGCGGCAGAACACCACCACGACACCGAAACCCGCTGACCGTGCATCGGGTGGCGGCCCGGTGGTCTCCCAGCACGCCGAAGTGAAGGGTGACGGCAATACCACGATCCAGGCCGGTGGTGACGTCGATCGGCGGTCGGCGCGATGATCTTCGGCCGCAAACGCCCACCGGCCGGTCAGGCCTTGCCACCGGTCACGCAGAGCGTCACGGTGAAAGGCAAGGGCAACACCACGATCCAGGCCGGCGGTGACGCGGTGGTGCTACCGCAGGCCTTGGAGCCGGTCGCCGAGGTCGACGCCCCACCGGGGTTGCGCAATCTGCCGGCACGGCCGGGGGTGTTCGTCGGGCGCACAACAGAATTGGCGCGGTTGGACGCGGTCTTGTCCGGGCCCGTCCCTACCGGTGGAGTGGTGGTGCAGGCGGTGCACGGGCTGGGCGGGATCGGGAAATCCACGCTGGTCACGCACTGGGCCGCGACCCGCCCGCACGGGTGTGCACCGGTGTGGTGGATCACCGCCGACAGCCCCGCCGCGGTCGAGCAGGGCCTGGCCGATCTGGCGGTGGCGGTGCAGCCACTGCTGGCACGGGTACTACCGGCAGAACAGCTGGCCGAGCGGGGTGCACAGTGGCTTTCCACCCACACCGGGTGGCTGCTGATCCTCGACAACGTCACCCGGCCCGGTGATGTCGCCGCCGTGACCGACCGTGTGACGGTGCGCGGGGGCCGGGTGGTGATCACCAGCCGGGCCGCGACCGGCTGGCGGACCGCCGCGGTGATCCGCCTCGACGTCCTCACCCCGGGCCAGTCGCTGGAGTTGCTGACCGGCATCGTCACCGCCGCGGGGCCCCGCGACCTCGACGGCGCAGTGGATTTGTGTGCAGAGTTGGGGCAGCTGCCGCTGGCGGTCGAGCAGGCCGCCGCCTACCTGGCACAGAACCCGCTCACCACCCCCCGCACCTACCGGGAGTTGCTGGCCCGGTATCCGGCGCAGATGTTCGGCGAGGGCGGGGTCGACACCGCCACCGGACGCAGCATCGCCCGGGTCTGGTCGGTGACCTTGGACCGGATCACCGTCACCCATCCCGCCGCGGTCGAGGTGTTGCGGGTGCTGGCGTGGTACGCCCCCGACGCCATCCCCGTCACCCTGCTGGCCGGGGTGGCCGACCCGCCCGCACTCGACGCCGCGATCGGTATCCTGGCCGCCTACAGCATGATCACCACCGACCCGGTTACTGCCACCGTCTCGCTGCACCGGCTCGTGCAAGCCGTCGCCCGCACCCCCGACCCGACCGGTACCGATCCCCACCGTGCACCCGACGCCGTCGACCGGGCCCGCGACCACGCCACCACCACCCTGTATACCGCCATCCCCGACACCATCGACAACCCCGCCGACTGGCCGGCCTGGCGGAACCTGCTCCCCCACATCGAAGCCCTCACCACCTACACCCGCCTCGACACCGACACCCGCACCACCGCAACCCTGCTCCACAACACCGCACGGTTCCTCAACGACCAAGGGCGACCCGACCAGGCCATCCCCCTGTTCGAGCGGACCCTCACCGACCGGGTGCGGGTCCTCGGTGACGACCACCCCGGCACCCTGACCTCCCGCAACAACCTCGCCGGCGCCTACTACGCGGCCGGGGACCTCGGCCGTGCCATCCCCTTGTACGAGCGGACCCTCACCGACCAGGTGCGGGTCCTCGGCGACGACCACCCCGCCACCCTGACCTCCCGCAACAACCTCGCCTACGCCTACGAGTCGGCCGGGGACCTCGGCCGTGCCATCCCCTTGTACGAGCGGACCCTCACCGACCGGGCGCGGGTCCTCGGCGACGACCACCCCGCCACCCTGACCTCCCGCAACAACCTCGCCGGCGCCTACCAGGCGGCCGGGGACCTGGGCCGTGCCATCCCCTTGTACGAGCGGACCCTCACCGACACGGTGCGGGTACTCGGGCCTGGCCACCCGCATACGGCGAGCGTTCGCGCCAACCTCGCCGTCGCCATCGCAAGGTTGGAATCAAAGCCATCCCCCTGATCGGTCTCCGATCCGGCACTGACTTGTCAACACCGTCGACACGGTGCATCGGGTTGCCCGATAACCTCTGTTATCGGGCAACTTTCGGTAGAAGGGAAGGAACGACCTGCCCGGACCTGACCCGGCGGGAATCGTTCGTTTCCTGGTTATCGGGCAACTTCGGTGTGGGGTGGATTTCGAGATAGCGACGGCCCGGGCCAAGGCGCGGACCACGTCGGCGGACAGTCTGGAGCGGTGCGGCTGGCGGGCGTCGGCGATCCGGGATCACCGGTACAGGTACGAGCTGCCGGGCTGGTACCGCAACCGCCGGCGCTGCCACTGCGGGTGCGGCGGGAAGATCTCCCACGGCGGCGCCGCCAACGGGCTGGCGCTGACCGGCGGGCGCGAGATGTCGATGCAGCGCCGGGTCCTCACCGGCAAGGTCCGCTCCCCGGCCGAGACCGCGCGCCGCCGCGCGGTCTTCGAAGCCGAAGTCGCCGAGGCCCGGGCCCGCCAGCAGGACCGGACCGGTCATGGTCGACGAGCTCGCCGCCCGCCGCGTAGCCCGGCGGCGGCGGACACCCGGCGGCCGCGACTTCCTGCGGGACCTGTTCGAGTGACCGGCGACGACGCCGGGCCGGTGCCGCTGGCCCGGCACATCGAGGACTTCCGCCGACACCGGAGACACCGGCGCGATGACGAACCTCGCGATCCTGCTCAAACGGAAGCCGAAGCCTTGGTGGCGCAGGTGGCCGTAACAGGCCTGGCCGCTGCACTGCGTTCAGCCTGACCGTCGAAACTTATCTAGGATGTGAACCCTATCGGCGTTCGGCGTCGGGGAAGCTTCGGTGACAGGGCGTCGATCACCACGGATCCGGCGTCCCACGACCGCCGCATCCGGCCGAGCATCTGATCGTTGCGGTCCAGGCCCGCAGCCACGACGCCCCGCAACTCCTGGATCACCACCCGGAGATCCGGTCGAACTCGGCGTACGCAGCATCGCAACGCTTGCAAGCTTCGGCGATCTTCGCCACGTTCCCCATCTTTCTGCACCCAGGTGAGGCGCCGCTTTGCCGCCGACCCCCGCCGGCGCGCCGCGGCCTGCTGCTCGGTGAGGTCGGTGCCGCGCACCTTCGACACCGTGCCCTCGGCGTCGCTCACCGACGCAAGTGCCCAGAACTGGCTGTATTCCCGGCCGGCGACCTCGATCAGCGCATCGACGGCGGGGATGCCGGTAAACTCCGGCTCGTTCATGAGTGCTGTCCTTCGGCCAGTTCGGCGGTGAGTGAGTCGCACTGGGTTTGCGGCACTTCCACGGCCATGTTCGGGTTTCCGTTCAGCTCGGCGTCCCACAAGTCGACGGGCACGACCAGAACGTACGCGTCGGGCTGCTCGTTGTCCCAGACCCCGTGGGATTTCAGGAACTCCTCGACTCCGGGAGCATCCTCGATGTCGGGGACGTAGTTGAGCGCCGATCCCCACTCCATCCCGGGGGCGTCGGTGGGCGAGCCGAGAACGACGAGGCGGACAGTGCTCATGATCCGGTGGCTCCTCTGGTGCGCGTGGATGGCGATTTCTAT
This sequence comes from Nocardia sp. alder85J, assembly GCF_020176955.2. Taxonomy (GTDB): domain Bacteria; phylum Actinomycetota; class Actinomycetes; order Mycobacteriales; family Mycobacteriaceae; genus Nocardia. Next base: position 138,763 of record NZ_JAIUCZ020000012.1, on the reverse strand, counting down.
CAGTTCCCGCCGCGCCTTCGCGGCGGCGTGTTTGTTGCCGGGCCAGCGGGTTTCGCCATATCGGGCGACGGCGGCGGCCAGCGTCGGTTCGAGTCGGACTTCGTACTTGTCGCCGATCGCCTTACGCCCCGGCTTCGAATAACGCATGCGTTAATTGTGGAGCATGGCGTGCACCGGCGTCAATGAAAACGCATGCGTTAATTCCGGGAACGGTGAGGGGCCGGGCCCCGCCCGCGGGGTTCCACCCCGGCCGCGGCCATCGCCGCGCGCACAGACTTCTCCGACAGGTCCAGGTACCGCATCATGTCGCGGATGGACCACAGATCCTCGTAATAGCGTTCCCGCACCCAGCGATCCAGATCGCCCACGCGGGCGCGGGCGGCGTCCTCACGTGCCCGCGCTCTCCCCGTGGCCCGTGCGCCGCGCGCACGCAACTCCTGCGGGCGCATCGTCCGGCCCCTCACCACCTCCGTGGCGGCCACGTGGTTCTCACTTGCCATTCGCACCAGGCGATCGGTGTTCTCGGTACCTCGGGCCACGGCCGTACGGCGCCACTTCTCCGACAGTTCGGCCGAGCACAACGGCATCCCCGACCGCATACCCCACCGTTCCCGATAACCTGCGGCATCGAGGCCGTGCTCCCGCAGATGCTTCCCCAGCACCCGCCTCCACCGCCCGCATTCCAGGCAGCGGATGCGATCCCAGGTCCGCCACTGCGATTCGGGCGGCAGATCGCCGGGAGGCACCCAGCTGTCACCAGCACGCGGCACGTCGAGCGCGGACATACAGACTCCTTCGAGAGCGGGGAAACCGCAGCCCCTCGAAGGGTCGATCAATGACACCAGGATACAAACCCGTAGCGCCTGCCGGCCGCCGAGCCTGCTCGTGCTCAACGACCTGTTCCAGCAAGACATCCCGGTGAAGATCCTGCACGGCATCGGCGAGCACACCCAGCGCAGCCTCATCCTCGACCTGGCACTCGCGCTGGCCGAGGACCGGAGCCGCGTCGTCCACTGAGAGCCGGGTGGAGCGTGTTTGTCGCGTCGGGAAGGTCGGTATCCCGCCCGGCGTGTGCGGTGGATGCGCGGGGGTTCGAGGAGCAGTTCGTGGGTGTCGTGACGTTGCGGTCGTGAGCGTCGATACTCGGGGCGTGGACATCGATGGTGCCGGTGGGGAACCCGGCAGGGGGGATCTCGTGGTCAACGCCGCCGGGGCGGTGATCGGCGGGATCGGTGACAACAACACGCAGGTCAACCATTTTCACAGTGGCCCCCTACGGCCGATCGCGGACGTCGGCGCACCGGCGGGGGTGGATAACCTGCCGTTGCGGGCGGAGCGGTTCGTGGGCCGCGCCACGGAATTGGATCGCCTCGACACGATCACCACCGGTAGCGCCACGGTGGTGGTGCATGCGGTGCACGGGCTCGGCGGGATCGGCAAGAGCGCCCTGGCCGTCGAGTGGGCCGCCACCCGGCCACACGGGTGTACCCCGATCCGGTGGATCACCGCCGCCGGCCCCGGCGAGGTCCAGCAGGGACTGGCCGGCCTCGCCACCGCCCTGGAACCGGAACTGGCGACGGTGCTGCCGGTGGAGCAACTCGCGGCGCGGGGAGTGCAGTGGCTGGCCACCCACACCGGATGGCTGCTGATCCTCGACAACGTCGACGACCCCGCCGACATCGCCGAGATCCTCGCCCGCACCACCGATTCCGGCGGCCGGATCCTGATCACCAGCCGCCTCGCCACCGGATGGCGCCACGCCACCATCGTCTCCCTCGACATCCTCACCCCTGCCGAATCACTGGACCTACTGTCCGGGCTGCTCACCACCGGCGGGCCCCGTGACCTCGACGGCGCCACCGAGTTGTGCACCGAACTGGGGCATCTGCCCCTGGCCGTGGAACAGGCCGGCGCCTACCTCGCCCACAACCCCGCCACCACCCCCCGCGACTACCTGCGCCTGCTCACCGGGTATCCCGCGGCCATGTACCGGCGGGCCGGGGCCGGCACCGGCGAGCACCGCACCCTGGCCCGGATCTGGCGGGTCACCTTCGACCGGATCACCGCCCGGGAACCCTTCGCGGTCGATCTGCTGCTCACCCTGGCCTGGTATGCCCCCGACACCATCCCTATGTCCTTGATCAACGAGCTGGCCGACCCACCGACGATCAACGCCGCGCTCGGGATCCTGGCCGCCTACACCATGATCACCATCGACCCCGGCAGCGCCGCGGTCTCGATCCACCGGCTGGTCCAAGCCGTCGCCCGCACCCCCGACCCCACCGACACCCACCGCCGCCCCGACATGATCGACCAGGCCCGCGACCGCGCCACCACCACCCTCACCGCCGCCCTCCCCGCCACCCTGGACGACCCCGCGACCTGGCCGGTATGGCGCACCCTGGCACCCCACACCGAAGCCCTCGCCGACCACACCGCGGTCGGCACCGGCACCACCGAGACCGCAGCCCTCCTCAACGAGATCGCGATGTTCCTCACCGGCCAAGGCCTCCCCGGCCGCGCCATCCCCCTGCACGAACAAGCCCTCACCGACCGCGAACGCATCCTCGGACCCGACCACCCCGACACCCTCGGATCCCGCAACAACCTCGCCACCGCCTACCAAGACGCCGGGGACCTCACCCGCGCCATCGCCCTGCACGAACAGACCCTCACCGACTACGAACGGGTCCTCGGACCCGACCACCCCGACACCCTCACCTCCGGCAACAACCTCGCCTACGCGTACCGAGCCGCCGGGGACCTCACCCGCGCGATCGCCCTGTACGAACAGGCCCTCACCGACCGCGAACGGGTCCTCGGACCCGACCACCCCGACACCCTCACCTCCGGCAACAACCTCGCCTACGCGTACCGAGCCGCCGGGGACCTCACCCGCGCGATCCCCCTGTACGAACAGGCCCTCACCGACCGCGAACGGGTCCTCGGACCCGACCACCCCGACACCCTCACCTCCGGCAACAACCTCGCCTCCGCCTACGAATCCGCCGGGGACCTCACCCGCGCCATCACCCTGTTCGAGCGGACCCTCACCAACCGGATACGGGTACTCGGCGACGACCACCGCGACACCCTGCTCTCCCGCAACAGCCTCGCCGGCGCCTACAAATCCGCCGGGGACCTCACCCGCGCGATCCCCCTGTACGAACAAACCCTCACCGACCGCGAACGGGTCCTCGGACCCGACCACCCCGACACCCTCACCTCCCGCAACAACCTCGCCAGCGCCTACCACTCCGCCGGGGACCTCACCCGCGCCATCGCCCTGTACGAACAGACCCTCACCGACTGCGAACGGGTCCTCGGCACCGACCACCCCTCCACCCTCACCTCCGGCAACAACCGCGCCACCGCCTACCACTCCGCCGGGGACCTCACCCGCGCCATCACCCTGTACGAACAGACCCTCACCGACTGCGTGCGGGTCCTCGGTGAGGCGCATCCGACGACGGTGACGGTGCGGGAGAACCTTGCCACGGCGGTCGCCGCGCAGCGGGAGTGACCGTGCCGCCGACACTTCAGTGGATAACCAGTCTTATCCAGTGAGATGGCCTCCGATCTCAGTGGATGACGTCGATTGGGCGGGGTGCCCGCCGGGCCGGAAACTCAGTGGATAAGAAGGAGGGGTGGCCGATAGGCGACCGGACCGCCGATTTCACCCGCTTCGTCCATCTGCCGTGGGGCTACGTCGCGGCCGGGCGGCGAGTCTGCGGGGTGTGCTCGTGCGGGTACATCACCGGCCCGCGTGTGGACAAGGCGCGCGCGCAGGCCGCCCTGCTGACCGAGCACGGCTACACCGCGCCGGTGTGCGCGCTGTGCGGCACCGACCATCACCCGGCCCCGGGCCGCGACTGGGGCCGGCTGCGCCACCGCGACGTCGAGGTCCGCGACGTCGAGACCGGCGGCACGTTCCTGGTGTGCCGGGGCGTGCTGCCGTCGCGCCGCAACGGCGCCGACCGCCGGCGGCGGGAGTTCGACACCATGGTCGCCGACAAGCTCGGCGCCGACCCGCCGGGCACGGGCCCCCTCAACTCGAGCCCCGACCGGTGCCACCGATATCCGCCACAGCCACGAGTGTCCCCCGCTCGCAACATCATCGGAGAAACACACCTCACGTGGCAGCCGGACAACAACCCCGGCCACCGGTACTCAGCACCGTACCTACCAGTGGGACATACCATCACCGCAGTTCAGCCCCCAACACACCGAGACTGTCGTTCAGGACGGCCAGCATGCACCGTATCGTCCATGGCACGGCGCCAGCCACCGCGGACAAGCGCTGGTGCGGACGGAACGGACGCCGGGGATGTCGTTGCCGGGGCTGGGCGGACCGGTGCGGACTCGATCGTGAGGAGGGGTATTGGACGACGAGGAACTCATCCCGGGCGTCACCATCGGTGACGCGCTCGAAGCATACGGACGGATCGCGGCGCAGCGTCATCCCGGCGATCCGGAAGCGGACTGGGCTCGCCTCCGTCAGCGTGTACACCGCACGTCCACGATGCCCTCCGGTTGGGCTCTGTGGATCCAGTTGCAGTGGAAACGGATTCACCGACAGCAGTAGGCACCGACAAAGAGACGATGACGAATCGATCCGAGGCCGGCACGACCGATCGTCGGCATTGCGGTGCCCCGGAACGGAAACCGGACCTGTCCCGTGTGGCGGGGGAAACTCAACCAGGCTCTGAAGGACTATGAGGTGGTGGCGCGGTTGGTCATTCGATCTCCCTGGTTGGCAGCTGGATCGGTGCGACCGTGAGGGATCGCGTTCGGTCACGCCTCGTCGTCCAGCGCTGCACGGATCCGTGCCGCGAACTGCCTCATCTCGGTGTCGCTGTAGTCGAGGATGCCGTTCGCCGCGTCGACGGCGTAGAGCTGCTGGCGGGCATAGGGCACCCCCGGCGGCAGCGGGGCGATGTGCCAGTGGACATGCGCGTTGCCGAGCTTGGCGCCCAGCGACATCACATACGTCCGCTCCGGACTCGTCACCGCGGCGACAGCGCGGGCGACCCGGTGCACCACCGATTGCAGGCGCAGGTACTGCTCGGTGGTGAGATCACCCACCACGTCCTCGACGTGGCGGCGCGGCACCACCAGCACGTAGCCGGGCAACGTCGGGTACCGGCTCAAGAACGCGACGTGCTCGCCGTCGTCGAAGACCGTGTGGTGCTCGTAGCCGGGCTCTCCAGCCACGAACGCGCACACGAAACACCGCTGTGCCCGCACCCGCCGTTCATAGCCGGCCAGATCCATCGGCACACGCCGCGCCTCGAGATCACCAACGCCGTCCGTTTGAGCCGCTTCGGGTTTCACCGCGATCAGATGCGCGAAGCGGGCCGTTTCGACATAGGGGTCCCGGTCGGCGAGCAGATTCTCCAGCCGTAACAGCTGGGCGAAGAACTGCGGATCGTGTTTGGCGTCGTCGTCGCTGATCAGATCGCACACCGTGCGCACCCCGTAACGGGCCGGTCGCCTCAGCCCGGCGGCGACCATATCGGCGGCCAGTTCGGCTGCGGTGATGGCGTCGATCTCGGTGTCGTAGGTGACCGACGTGCGGGTTCCCGCGTCCAGCAGCCGCACCGCCTCGTCCAGGTCCCCGCGCCGCACCGCCGCGGTCAACGGGTCGCTGGCGGGGTTGGGCACGAGCACCGACAGCAGTCCGCCCGCCCGCAGCGCTGACACCATCGCCCTGAGCGCTTCGGGCCGGTCCGGCACGTATTGCAGCACATTGTGGGCCATGACCACGTCGTAGGAGTCGCGCGCCGTCACAGCGCCCAGGTCGGCGATGTCCGCGCACCGGGTCGCGATCAACTCCACGCAGCCGTGCGCCGCAGCCAGAGCAGTGGCCTCCTCGAGCGAGGCCTGCGACGTGTCGACGACAGTGACATGGTGGCCCAGGTCGGCCAAGCGCACCGCGTCCAAGCCGTTGCCGCCGCCCACGTCCAGCACCGTCAGCGGACGGTCCGGCAGGTGGCGGGCGAGAGTGGCCGTGACCTGCTCGTAACGCAGCCGCCCCCACGGCGTGGCCTGGTAACCGCGGAAAGCGTCCAAGTGCTGATCGAATGCCGAGACCATATGACCCTTCCTACCCGAAACCCACTGTCGCCGACCATGAATCACTCAGGCACACGATCCAGGAGGATTCGCTACTCTGGGTCATGCACGACCGACACGCCGGAATGCACCTGCGCCCCGCAGGCAACGGATCCGATGGCCACGGTGTCGAGATCGCGGCAACATCACCGGACCGTGCGATCCGGCTGCAGCAACGCGTCACCGACCTCCACACGAGCAACAGGATCGCATCCTGAGCCCGTGACTGACCACAACAGCCCGTTGCCGCCCTACACGATCTTCGCCTCGATCAGCAGGCGCCAGATCTCACCCTGGTCGACGAACTGGACGCCGAGCTTCTGCGCCTTGGTCGGTTTGCTGGCGCGACGCCGGCACCACCTGGCCGGGCCACAGGCGACGGGATATGCATCGACCCGGCCAGCTGCTGTCCCCATCCGGGCATCCCAGTTCACGAGCAGCCGTGCCCAGGCCGAACCGACACTGTCGGCAGACATCACACAGATTCGCCGAAAAGATCAGCGAGCAGTCGTGCAGCCTGTGATCGAGGTGCCTGCTGTCTGATACTGCTGCCGGTGGCGAGTACTTCGCCGGCGAGCCGAGGTGAGCCGTACGCGTCGGCGACCGCGGCGGTGGCGAGGACGATGTCGGTGGCGCGATCGTACTGACGGCCCGCGGTTAGTGCGGCGGCCAAGCCGATGTCGGCGAATCCCCGCGACAACGCGTAGCTGGGGTCGAACAGATCGACGCAGCGTTGGCCCGCGTCGATCGCTTCGGCTGCGAGCCCGAGTTTGGTGAGGCTTTCGGCGGCGAACCCTGCGGACAAGGCCGGGTCGTAGACGTAGCTGGGCAGCGTCGCTGACGGTGCGGAATCCAGGGCGGTGCGGGCGTCATCGAGCACGGTCAGGCATTCGCGCGTGTCACCGAGTTCGGCGTGAGCCTCGGCGGCCATGTCCCGGCTGTAGGCGTAGAGGTACTTGTCGCCGGCCCGTGCCCGGGCCCAATATGCTGCAGTCACAGCGTGATCGAGTCCCGCATGGGGGTCATCGTCGCGGGTCGCGGCCAACGACATGTTGCACAGCACCAGCGCTTTCAAGGCCGGGTTTCCCGCATCCTGAGCATCTTTGCGCGCGGACTCGTAGTAGCTGGTGGCCTTCGGATAGTCGCCGGAGTCGTACGCCATCCAGCCCAGTGTGCGCGACAGCGCGCCGCGGACACTCAACAGCCGCGGCCGTAACGTATCCGGGCAGTCGCGCATCAGCGCTTCGATGATGTCGGCTTGCCCTTGACGCACGGACAACACCGCTTTCGGGCCGAATTCCTCGTATTGCCGGGCAACGGCGTCGAGCACGGTCTCGATACGGTCGATCGCCGCGGCGTCGGCACGATTGGCCAGCGCGTATACGAGGTGTTCACGGACGGGTTGTTCCAGCGCCGCCAGCAGCGACGCGGCCGGGAGTGTTCCGGCCACACCGAGCAGTCGCATCACCTGCCGTCTGTTCACGGACAGCCACCTCTCCAGATCGGAGTCGAACTCGGCCCCCAGCAACGCGGCAACCGGCGCCACCGGACTGGGCCTCCCCGCGAAGATACCCCGCCCGGCGGCCACCGCGGGGTGTTGCACCACGATCGCATCGTAGGCAGCCAGAAGCGCGCCGCCGGCAGCCACGGCGTTGTCGGCGGCGACCCAGAAACTGCGGGGCGGATGGAAGCGGCCCGCTTCGACGTGGGTGATGTAGGTGCGGTGAACCTGGCAGGCGTGCGCGAGCGCTTCCTGGGTCATGCGTCCGCATGCGTCGCGCAGCCGTTTCAAGGCGGCGCCCAAGGCGCCCGGATCGTCCATCGCGACTCGCCCCCTGGTCACGTGTCATCTGCTGGATGTCCACAGTAGCGCTGCCGGGCCCGGACAGGTGTGCAGATGTGAGAACCAGGGTGTTCACGTGGTTCACGTCGCGGTTCACCTCGTCCACTGGATGCAGCACAACCGTTTTCGATCGGCGAGGTGCCGCTATGCAGACAGGAAATCGAAGCCCGGCCCTGGTGACCGGAGCAGCGGGGTACACCGGATCCCCGTTCGTGATGATGCTTCGCACGCTCCCAGGCGCGCGCCGGCCCCGGATCGCTGAGGCGTATCCGGTGGGTGGCGGTGAGCGGTGGTGAGCGCGACGGTGCTGGTGATCGGGCACAATTCGGGGCTGCTGGACGCGCTGGCACGCATCGGCACCGGCGGCGCGCGGGTGTGCCTGCTGGTGGAGCCGTCGGTGGCGGCTGCCTATCCTGGCGCGTTCGAGCATCCGGTCGTCGCCGAGATCCGCACGAGCCGTTACATTTTCGACGACGAGGCTGTCGAGGTGGGGTTGGCGTGGCATGCCGAGGTGGGGTTCGATGCGGTGCTGCCGGGCAAGGAGTTCGGGGTGCGGGCGGCCGCAGCGATCGCCGCCGCAGCCGGGCTGGGGTACCCCGGCGACACCGCGGTGGCCGCGTGCACAGACAAGTTGGTGTTCCGTCGTCTGCTCGCGCAGGCCGGGTTCCCGACACCTCGGTTCCGGCCGGTGACCGGTCCTGGCGAGGTCGCCGACTTCGTCCGCGACGGTGGCGGGCGGGCGGTGGTGCTCAAACCCCGTAATCGCAACGGGTCGCTGGGTGTCCGGTACATCGGCGCGGCCGGCGAGGTCGATCGTGCCTGGGCGGAATCGGTGGGGGCCGACGAGGGCCTGTACAAGCCGGTCGACCGTGACATTGCCGTGTGGTTCACCTATCTGGCCGAGCAGTATCTGGCCGGGCCGGAGTTCTCGGTGGAGCTGCTGGTGGCCGGTGGCGAGGTCGTGTTCACCAATATCACGGAGAAAGCGGTGGGCCGGCTGCCGTGGTTCCCCGAAATGCGGCATCGGGTCCCCGCGGTTGTTCCGGGACCGCTCGGGGCGGCGCTGACCGCCAGCGGGCGGCGGCTGGCTGCGGCGCTGGCGGTCGACAGCGGGTTGCTGCATTCGGAGTGGAGAGTCGACCAGGGGCGGGTGTACCCGCTGGAGTGCGCGTTGCGGTTTCCCGGCGATCGGATCGCGTGGCTGATCGAACTCGCGTACGGCATCAATCTGGCCGAGCAGTGGTTGCGCTGCCTCGGCGGGATACCCACCGCGGTCACCGCCGTAGCGCGTCGGCACGCGGCGACGGTGTTCCTCGACACCGCGCCCGGTGCGGTGGTGGCGGTGCACGGGGCCGAGCGGTTCGCCGCCACGCATCATCCACACGAATTGTCGCTGCCACACGTCGGTGATCGGCTCGGCGAGGCGCGGGATTCGCATTCCCGCGCGGGGTTCACGGTGGTCGACGGTGATGACCGTGGCGCGGTCGATGCGGCGATCCGCGACTTCACCACCGTGACCGTGGAGACCCGGCCGTGACCGGCGGCGACGGCATCGCCGCGGTCGTGCTGGACTGGGACGGGGTGCTGCGTCACTGGGACGGTCGCGGCGAGCGCGACGGTGAACACGCCGAAGGCCTGCCGCCCGGCGCGATCGCGCACGCCGCGTACGGCACCGACGCCTACGAGTACGCCAAACTCGGCATCTACTCCGATCGACAGTGGCGCGAGGAGGTGGCCGCCGCCTTGGCTGCGCGGTTCGACGGCCGTGGACGCGAAGCGGTGCGCCGGTGGCGCGCAGACCGGGGCCGGGTCGTGGACGGGGCTGCTGTGCTGCTGGACCGGTTGCGGCAGAAGTACGCGGTGGCACTGCTCAGCGACAGCACCGACATCCTCACCGACGACCTCGAAACCTTCGGCCTCGCCGGGCATTTCGACCACGTGTTCGTGTCTGCGCAGCTGGGGATGACCAAGCCGGCGCCGGTGTTGTATCGGCACGCCGCGGCTGTCCTCGATCTGGCTGCGGCGAGGATTCTCGTCGTCGATGATCTCCCGGTGAACCTGCCCGGCGCGGCCAGTATCGGCATGGCGGTGCGGCATCTGCCGGCGGGATCACCGCTGTCCCGACTCGTCCACGACCTGTTACAGGAGGAACATTGCTCTGCGTCTGGCTGAACGGCCCCTTCGGATCCGGAAAGACCTCTGCTGCCGGCGAACTGGTGGCCCAGCGGCCGCGGTGGCGGCTGTTCGACCCGGAGTTCGTCGGGTTCATGCTCCGGTCCCAGCTCACCGATGTCCCTGTCGGTGATTTCCAGGATTACCCGTCGTGGCGGCGGCTGGTCCCGATCGTCGCCGACGAGATCGCCGCGGCCACCGGCGACAACCTCGTGATCGTGCAGACGGTCACGAACCGGGAGTACTGGGCCGAGCTGGCCGACGGGATCGGCGGCCTCGGTCACACGGTGCGCCTGGTCCTGCTCGATGCCGACCCCGCCGTGCTGCGCCGGCGCATCAGCGAGGACGAAGTCCTGCACCGCGCCGCCGACTGGCGGCTGGCGCATCTGCCCACCTTCGCCAGGGCCCGCGAAAAGTGGGTGGCCGAGGAGGCGGACCTGGTGGTCGACACCACCTCACTGAGTCCGCGCGCGACCGCCGCGCGCATCGCCGACGCGATCCGCGACTGGGCACCCGACAAACCCGACGGAGACCCTCATGACCTCAGTTAGCTTCCTGCACACCGATTCCCGCACATCCGAAGTCCCGATCACCGCCTGGCACACCGGGACGCGTGCTCCGGTGCAGCGGCTGCGCAGCGCGTGCCGCACGCACGGCTTCGCGGTGTTCACCGTCGCCGACCCGGCCGCGCCGGCGCGGCAGATCCTCACCGAGGTCGCCGACCGGCTCGACCTGGGCGCCATCCACATCCCACCGGTGTATGCGCCCGAGCCGGGCCGGTTCGGTTACAGCACAGACGGTTTCAACACGATCGCGCCGACGGTCACCGCCGACGGTCACCGGTATTTCGGGACAGGGGCCGCGCAGGGGTTCCACACCGACGGCACACTAGAGCCGATCGGGCTCGTGGCGACCTCGCTGTTGTGGTTCGAGCGTGCCGCACCCGGCGGCGGGCACACCACGATCTTCGACGCCGTCGCCGCCTACACCCACCTACGCTCCACCGACCCGGCGCTGGCGCAGTCGCTGACCGGTATGGACGCGCTGACCCGGGTGGCGACCGCGTTCACCCCGCCACGCAAGGCGACAGGCCCGGCGTTCGCGCAGATCGGCGGGCGGTGGCGGACTCGGTGGGCCGACGACGGCACCGAAATCTGGCAGCTGGCAGGCGATCTCGGTGCCGTCCGGGCGGCGGCGGTCGAGTCGATGCGGCGACTGTCGCGGCCGGGCAGCCCGTTTCGCCACGAGCTGCCGATCCCGTCGCGAACCGGGCTGGTGCTGTGCAACAGCGTGGTGGCGCACGGCCGTACCGCGTTCTGCGCCGGGCCCGGCGGGCGGCTGCTGATCCGCGGTCTCTACACCCGCGAGGTCGCGTGATGAGCAGTGCCGCAACACTGCTGGCGCGCCGCCGGGACGGGGGCGTCGAGTTCGGGCGCGAGGAGTTCGCGGTGCTGTTGGCGCCGCAGCGCCCGGATGCGGTGGTGGCGTCGATGCTGACCACCCTGGCGATGAGCAGGCACTCCGACACGGAGGCGGCGGCGCTGACCGCGGTGTTCGCCGGGATCGACGCACGGCCGATGGGTGTGGCCGCGCAAGCGCTGGCCGCTGTCCACGGCCCGGCCTGCGGAGTCACGCTGCTCACCGAACCCGGCCGGACCTGCACGGCCGGGGAGCCGGTGCTCGCGGCGCACGCCCCGACCACGGCACCGGTGCGGCCGTGGCCGTGGCCGTGGCCGAGACGCTAGTGCGTGCGTGCCGGTTTCACGATTGAAAGGTGTGGCGATGCAGACACTTCCGACCCTCGGTGCGCCCGTGGTGTTCCCGGATCCCGCGGCCGGCGTGGCCGAAGTCCTCGCTCGGGTAGCCAGCGGGCACCAGCAGGCCACGTCCGCGATCAATTTGGTGCCCAGCGAGAACCGGATGAGCCCGGCCGCGCACGCGATGCTGGCCACCGACTACAGCAACCGTTACCACTTCAACACCACGCAAACGCCACGGCAGTGGGAATTCCGTGGCGGCGAAGCCGTCGCCGGCGTGGAAAACCTTGGCTGTCAGGCATTTTCCGACCTTTTCGGCGGTGGCGTGGTGAATCTGCGGCCGGTGTCGGGCGCGAACGCGATGCTGATCGCGCTGGCCGGGCTCGGTGGTCCCCCGGGGTCGGCGGTGGTGTCGCTGGCACCGGCGTGCGGGGGCCACTACGCCACCGGCGCGATGATCCGCCGTCTCGGGTACCGGTGGCTGCCGGTCGACTGCACCGGCGGGCACGTCGACGACGACCAGCTGCGCGCCGCGTTGGGGCAGCGGCCGACGCTGGTGTACCTGGATCTGCAGAACTCGCTGCACGTCCTGGACGTGGCTGCCGTCGCGGACCGGGTCGCCACCGGTGCGGGAACGCGGTTGCACGTCGACTGCAGCCACACCATGGGCCTGGTGCTCGGTGGCGCGCACCCCAACCCACTCGACCAGGGGGCGGGCTCGGCGGGGGGGTCGCTGCACAAGACGTTCCCGGGCCCGCACCACGGCGTGCTGGTCACCCGCGACCGCGACACCGCGGCACTGCTGGCGGCCGCGCAGATCGACCTGGTGTCCAGTCACCACTTCGGGGCCGTCCTCGCCGCGGCGGTCACCGCGCTGGAATTCCAGGTGTACGGGCGCGGATACGCGGCCGCGGTACTCGACAATGCCCGGGCGCTCGCGGCCGGGCTGGCCGGGCACGGGTTCGACGTCGCCGCCGGCAGCACCGACACCCATCAGGTGTGGGTCCGGGCCGGGGACGCGGCCGGGCTGTCGGACCTGGTGGCCGGATGGGGTATCCGCGTCAACGTGCAATCCGGGCTGCCCGGCTGCCCCGGCCCGATGTGGCGGCTCGGCACCGCGGAACCGACACTGCTGGGCGCCACGCCCCGCGACATGCACACCCTCGCCGGCATCTTCGCCGACGCCCGCGACGGGCACACCGTCACCGGGCGGGCCTGCGCGGACCGGTTGCGCCGAGCCGTCGGCGGGCGCCCCTGGTGGACCGCGGCCGGCGCGCCCGAGGCGGTGCGGTGATGGCGACGGTGGTCGTGCTCGCCGGGGGCGCCGGATCCCGGTTCGCCGCCCCCTATCCGAAGGAACTGCACGCCCTGCGGCCGGGGGTGTCGGTGATCGATCCGCTCATGCACGCCATCGGCGCCCTTGCGGAGCCGGTGCGCGTGGTGGTGGTCGTGTCGGCGGCGAAACTGGGCCTGGTCGGCCACCTCGCCCGCTACCGCCGCCACGACACCGCGTTCGTGCTCGCCGACAACCCGGCCGCGGCCGGCATGGCATCCGGTCTCGCTGCCGCGTACCCGTGGTGCGACGACCAGGTGCTGGTGTGCCTGGGCGACCAGGTGTATCTCGGGGACCCGGTGCCCGCGTTCACCACCGCGCTGGCCACCGTCGGGGACGGTGCGTCGATCGCGGTGATCGCCGCCGCGTGCACCGACCCGGACCGGTTGCGCCGCGACGGTGCGCTGACCGTCACCGACGGCATCGTCACCGCCGCCGCCGAAAAACCCCGCGATCCCGCCGGTTTCACCGCGTGCTGGTCGGCGGTGGCCGTGGGAAAGCCGATGTTGCCGAGACTGGCCGCCGACCTGGCCACACCGGCCCCGGCCTGTCTGATGAATGCTGCGGTGGTGTGGGGCCCGGCATTCGGCAACCTCAACGAACCCGCCGACGCCCGCGGCTTCGCCACCGGCGAGGTGTGGCCGTGACCGTGGTGCTCGACGCCGGGGACTACCCCCTCACCCAGTACGGCATCTCCGGGATCGGGCTGCGCGTGGCCGAACTCGCCGCCGCCCTCGCCCACCATCTGCCCGTCGTCGTCTACAGCCCCGCCACCGGCAACCGTGAACCGGTCGACACCGGTGACGCCGTCCTGATCACCGAAGCCCGCGACTGGCCGCAGCTGCTCGCCACCGCCGCCGCGGTGATGTTCTTCGACATGCCCGACCTGCCGCGCATGCAGCACGCGGTGGCCGCGGGCACGGTGATCCTCAGCGAGAACACCGCCCCTGTCGAACAATTGGAGTATCCGCGGCTGCGACCGGGCGGGATCTTCGACACCGGCGCCTACCAGCGGCTGGTCGACGCCTACCGGTATCAGCTGACCCACTCGCAGCTGCTGGTCGCCCGCTCGGCGATCGAACGCCTCACCGCGGTCGCCAACCTCGCCGCCTACGGGCTGCTGGACGCGCGCGACATCGCCACCTCCCGGCTGCTGGCGCACCGGATCCTCACCATCCCCCTGGGATTCAGCCACACCACCGCCGCCGGGCTGCTACCGGTGTCGACGGCCCGCCGCCGCACCGAGGTGCTGTGGACCGGCGGGCTGTGGGCGTTCACCGATCCCGTGGCCGCTGTGCGGGCGGTCGCGGCCGCCCGCGCCCGCGGCACCGAGGTCACCCTGCGGTTCCTGCACGCCGCACCCCACCCCGACACCGCCGCCACCACCGCTGCCGTCACCACCGCAGCTGCCGACCTCGGTGTCGCCGAGCACGTGCTCCTGCACACCGACCCGATCGCCCACCGCGACCGCGACCGGTCCTTCACGCACGCCGCCGCGCTGATCTGCCTGGCACGTCCGGGCATCGAGAACCAGACCTGTGTCCGGTTGCGGGCCCGCGATTCCCGCCTGTACGGACTGCCGCTGATCGTCGACCCGCACGGCGCCACCGCCGTCGAACTGGCCGCCGACGAGCTCGCGATCCCGATCGACCCCGACGACACCACGGGCCTGGCCGACCTGCTGACCCGGCTGGTCACCCCCGACGCCAGCCCACCCCGGCACGACGCAGGGACGTGGGCGTACGAGCACACCATCGCACCGCTGGTCGCATGGCTGCACGACCATCTGCCTCCTCGCTGAAAAGGACTGCGCCTCATGGCTACTCATCGCTGGAACGGCTGGACCCGCGCCACCGGCCCCCGGGAACCGATGCCGGTCATCGCCCGCGGCCGCGGCTGCCACGTGTGGGACGTCGACGGCCGCCGCTACCTCGACGGCGTCGCCGGCGCCGCCAACACCCCGTTCGGGCACGCTCACCCGGTCCTGACCGCCGCGATCACCACCCAGCTGACCCGCATCGCGCACATGGACGAAACCCTCGCCGCCCTCGAGCCCGCCGACGCGTTGATGCCCGCGCTCGGCGCGCTGACCGGCATGCACGACATCGTGCTCACCGGCTCCGGCTCCGAAGCCATCGAGGCAGCGTTGCGCATCACCATGGACTACTGGCACGCCCGCGGCGACACCGGCCGGGACACCGTGATCGCGTTCACCCGCGGCTATCACGGATGCACCGCCACCGCGCAAGCACTGTCCGGGCTGCCGGTCCTGCACACCGACTGGGCCCACGCACCCCGCGTCCACCACGTCGACCTCACTGCTGTCCACCACCCCGATCACCCCGGCGCCACCGGGGCGCTGGCGGATGCGTTCGCCACCGCGCTCGACCTCGCCGGCCGGGACCGGGTCGCGGCGGTGATCGTCGAACCGTTCCTCTACGTCGGCGGCGGGATCGTCCTGCCGCCGGGATTGCTCACCGCACTGCAGCACCTGACCACAACCGCCGGATGCCTGCTGATAGTGGACGAAGTGTTCACCGGATTCGGCCGCTGCGGCGGGACCGGATTCGCCACCGCAGCCCTGCCGCGGCCACCGGACATCCTGACCATCAGCAAGGGCATGACCGGCGGCACCATCCCCATGGGCGCCACCTGCCTGCGCGCCGGTATCCGCGACCGGTTCGGTGACACGGTCCTGCGCTACGGGCACACCACCTCCGGCCACGGCCTCGCCGCCGCCGCCGCACTGGCCACCGCCGGCCTGCTCACCGACAGCGGCCTCACCGACGCCGCGACCACCGCCAACTGGTTCACCACGTGTTTCCGGCCCGCGTTCGCCGCCGCCCCCGGCATCCGCGAAGCACGGACCTACGGGGTGACCGGAGTCCTGGACTGCGGCACCGCCGCGCACGCCGACGCGATCGCCGCCGCCGCGCTCACCCGCGGGCTGATCGCCGGCCGCGAGCACACCGCCGTCGTCCTCACCCCCGCCCTCACCGCCACCACCGGCGAACTCGACCAGATGGCAGCCCTGCTCCACGACGCCGTCGAGCACACCACCCCCGACCACACCCGATCGGAACGACCCGCATGACACCACCAGCCACCGTCGCGCGAATCACCCTGCCGGACAGCACAGTTCGCACAGACGACGACTTCACCTACATTCCCTGGTGGACCGACACCACGGTGGCCGCCCTGCTGGCCGCCGTCACCGCGCCGCTGTGGTGCCTGCTGTGCGACCTGGTCACCGGCACGGGCACCGTCAGCGACCACCGGCTGCGCGCTGCCGTGCCCGAGGTGCTGGCGGTGATGGAAGCCTTGTGGCTGCGCCGCGCTCCCCGCCCGCAACCCGGCCCGGGCGGTCGTGAGGTCCCGGGCCGGTTCACGGCACTGACCGGGACCGATCCGGGCCCCTGGCGCGACGGCACCGGCCGTGTCGGCGCCGCGTGGTGCCTGGCCCGGCTGACCGTCTACGCCCACCGCACCGGCACGGCCGCCGCCTGCAGGTGCGGCCGGCACGACCCGGCCGTCACCGCCGCGGCAGTGGCCTGGCGGACCCTCACCGGTGACGACGGCAGCTACCTCTACACCACCGACCTCGCCGGCCGCTACGACCAGGACCGCCCCCACTCCCCGCACTTCTCACACGCGATCACCACCATCGCCGCCACCCACCTCACCGGCCGGGTCGTCGCCGAATTCGGTGCCGGGACCGGCGCGATCACCGGCCTGCTCGCACCCGCCGCCGCCACTGTCCACGCGATCGAACCCGCCGTCGGGATGCGGGCACTGCTGCACCGCGCCACCACCGGCACGACGGCCGTCCGTGTGCGCGGCGAGGATTGCATGGCCGTGACCCTGCCCGCCCAGTGCTGCGACGCGGTCGCCGAACACGCTGCCCTGTGTTTCGTCGACGAACCGGTGTACGCCGTCGCCGAAGCCGCCCGTCTGCTGCGCCCCGGCGGGATCCTGCTGCGTCTGCTGTCGCGCCGCACCCACCCGCCCATCGTCACCGACTTCACCACCGCCTTCCACGCCGCCCTGCGCCGCCACGGTCACCCCCGCGGCCGCATCGTCAGCAACGGCAACGACCCCCGGCTCACCGACTGGCTCGCCACCTGCGGCATCACCACCCGGCTCGACACCGTCGCCACCTGGACCGAACCCCTGCCGCTGCACCAGGTCACCGCCCCGCTGACCCACGGCAGCTACCCCTACCTCACCGCCATCCCCGCCACCGACCGTGCCCGCGCCGTGGACACCGCGCTGGCCGCCACCGGCCTGTCCGGGGACACCATCCTCGACACCACCGTCACCGTCGCGACCGCCACCTCCGTCCTCGGCGGCGTCACGCTGTCCCCGCGGGCGCCGCGATGACCACCCGTGTCCTGGCCGCCTACGCTCCGGGCCCCGGCCACTGCAACACGGTGCTGCCGCTGGTCGCGCAGCTGGCCGCCCGTCCCGATACCGATGTGCATCTGTGCGGCAGTCGCACCGTCGCCACCACCACCGGCGCGGCAGCGCTGCCGGTCACCTGCCATCACGCCGGAGACGACACCTACCCGGCCGCAGGCCACGACCCCACCGGCGAGGACATCACCATCGCAATGGGCCGCCGCGCCCACGCCGACACCAGCGCCCTCATCACCCGGTTACGCCCCGACCTGATCGTCGCCGACACCTCCGCTCGCGGCGCCATCCTCGCCGGCCACGACCACCGGATCCCCGTCCTGCGGGTCGTCGCCTGCGCCGACGCCGCCACCCCCACCGGCAGCGCCGCAGAAGCCCACCGCCGCACCCTCATCCGCGGCCACCCCACCCCGGACCCCACACCGGACGGCGACCTCGGCCTGGTCGCCTTCGGCCCACGCTGGTTCTTCCTCCCCGGCACCCCCACCGAACCCCTCACCTGCTACCGGTTCCAGCCCGACAGTCCCCCGGCCATCGACCCACCGGCACCGGCCGCGCGGCCGCGAGCGCTCGTCTCCTTCGGCACCTTCCTGCCCGAACCCCCCGCACCGGCATGGCGTGCGATCCTCGACGGCCTGCTCGCCGCCGGTGCCGCGTCGGTCGCCCTGAAGATCCGCCACGCACCCACCCGTACCGCGCTCACCACCCACGCCGAGAACCTCACTGCCGGAACCGGATTCGACGTCACGGTCACCGGCGACCTCGACGTACGCCGCCACGTGGCCCACGCGGACATCCTCGTGTGCCACGGCAGCGCCACCTCCACCCTGGAAGCCCTCGCCCACGGCGCCGTCCCGATCATCGCGCCCCGCCACAACGACACCTTCCACGTCGCCGCCCAATGCGCCCGCCACCACGCCGCTGTCATCCTCGACTGGGACACCGGATTCACCCCCGCGACCATCACCGGGGCCGCCACCACCGCTCTGCGCTCCCCGGCCCTCGCCGCCGCCGTGCGTCGCTTCCAAGCCGACAACACCGCCCTGCCACCGATCAGCGCCCTCGCACACCACCTCGCCACCAGCCCCGCCACACCCCCACGACACGCCACACCGCAACCGGGACAGCGACCATGATCAGCGCACGACCGATCACCACCACGGAAACCACCCGCACTGTGCCGCCGTGGCCGACACTGCTGACCGCCGCCCGGCTGTGGACCCGGTACGGCCCGGGAACCCGCATCGCCACCACACTGCTGCCCTGGCTCGACGCCGGATTACGGCAGCGGCCGCGCACCGGAGTCACCCGCACCCGCTTCGGTGCCCGCATGCACTACGACACCAGCGATTTCGTGCCCCGCATGCTCTACATGACCGGCGCCTGGGAACCGGCGATCACCGCCTACCTCACCACTACGCTCCGGCCCGGTGACACCGTCATCGACCTCGGCGCCCACCACGGCTACCACACTCTCCTCGCGGCCACTCTCGTCGGGCCCACCGGCTGCGTCGTCGCCGTCGAACCCGCACCCGCCACCCACCACCAGCTACTGGCCAACCTCGCCCGCAACCACTGCCGCCACGTCCACACCGTCCGCGCCGCCATCACCGAAAACCCGTGCACCGTCACCCTCTACACACCCGACACCAGCAACACCGGCAACACCACCGTCCTCGAACCGAACCCGCACACACCCGCCGTCACCACCACCGCACCGGGACGACCCCTGATCGATCTGCTTCCCGCCGGCACCCTCGAACACGCCCGGATCCTCAAAATCGACATCGAAGGCGCCGAAGCGACCGCCCTCACCGACCTCACCGGCCATCTCCACCGGCTCGCACCAGACTGCGAACTGATCGTCGAAATCAGCCCCGACCGGCTCACCGGCACCGGCACCACCGCCGACGAGATCCTGCAACCATTCCGCAACACCGGATTCCACATCTACCGGCTGGCCAACTCCTACCGGCCGCACACCTACCCTACCGAAATCCGCTCTCCTACAACGCCTTCACCACTGACCACACCGATCACCGGCATGACCGACCTCCTACTGTCCCGCTGCCCTCCCAACACCGATCCCGCGTAGAGAACCGGCCGCACCCGGACCGGGACGCAATCTCCTGTGCCACCACACCCGTTCGAGGGAGACGATCATGGAACGAACCGACGACCCGCGACCGTTCATGCTGCCGCGCCACACCAGCGTGGTCGACGTCGCCCTGCTCCCGATCCTCGACGGCCACCTGCTGTGGAGCCGCCGCGCCAACACCGGATTCATGGACGGCCGGTTCGGCCTCGTCGCCGGCCACCTCGAAGCCGGCGAAGACGTCCTCACCGCGACCATCCGCGAGTCCGCCGAAGAAATCGGGATCCGGCTACACCCCGACCACCTCCACTGCGTCCACGTCCAACACCGCAGAACACCAGAAGGACTGTCCCGCATCGACTTCCACTTCCTCACCACCCGCTGGGACGGCGACATCGTCAACGCCGAACCACACAAATGCTCCGAACTACGCTGGTACCCCCTCCACCAGCCACCACCGGACGCCATACCCTTCTCCGCCGACGCCGTCCACGCCATCACCCGCAATCAGTTCTTCAGCGTCCACGGCTGGTGAGCCCCACAAGACCAGACTCCGCTACCGAAAGCCCGACCGCCTGCTCGCCGAAGATTCGCCTTTTGCCAGCCATCGACACAATTGCGCTGTGCTGATCCAGTTGGTACCGACCTCGGCCACCGGCCCGAACCGACCTGACGCGCGGGGCCCGTCCGAGTTCCTGCGGATCCCTCGAACCGATGCATTCCGTGTGCATAACCGAGTTGCCCTGTCCGTGAAGGGCTCTGCACAGATTTCTCGCCTTCGACACTTCACGCACGATCGCGATCTCGTTCAGTGTCGATCGTCGGCTACCGGAGTGCCGGTGAACCGCACGGAGTACTCCATCACCAGCTGGATAGCCCTGGCTCGGGTGACTGCCCGATCCCCCACCGGGATCAGGGTGGCGCTCAACGACCACCACACCGACGGATTCCCGGACCATAACCCGGTGCGCTCCAGATGCCCGAGTGTGATCGACGGGAGGCCCGGCGAGGACGATCCACCGGCCGCCATCCCACGCCAATCGCACGGTCTCGCGGTCCAACACGACAATTTCTCCTGCTGACAGCGGTCGAGTGTCAGAGTAGTGCGATCACCACCGGCGATGTCCAACGCACCGTGTCCTCCATTCGCGCAGGGGACATACCAACCGGAACCGACAAAACCGGGCTCGGCCGACTGGGTTCCGACGACCGAGCCTAGGTATCCATAATGCCCGGTCTTTGACCCGGCAGCCGCTACCATCCGGCCTACCCGCCGACGCGCGACTACGTCGGCACCAACCCCGAACGCGGTCGCGTCGGCTACCCCGGCCACTGCGACATCTGCGCCGGACTCGGGCACGTTCGTGCCCACCCGAACTATGGCTGCGGCGATGTCGGCGGCCACCGCGGACATTGATCGCGACGGGCGGTCAGTGCGGCTCGTGGTCGGCGTACCGGCGTGGCATGTGGGCGGGCAGCGATCGAGCGGCCTGGTCCAGCGCGACCGCTGAGGGGTGTTCGCGCCCCAGCGCGGCCACGACCTGCTCGTAGAGGGGTTGGATCCGGTCGCGTACCTCGCGGGCGGTGGTTGCGTCCATCATGCGGGGTGTCTCCTGTCATTGGGCGGGGCATCGGTCGGGGCCGATGTCCACCGGATTCGAGTAGTCGCTGAACACGAATGGGTTGCCGTCCATTGTGCCGGTGACGCCCATCGCGAGACGCCAGGTCCCTGCGTAACAGTTGCCGGTGATGGTGTAGTCCGCGCTCGGGTTGGGGATCTGGTCGTATGTTCGGGACACCGAGGTTTCCCACCGGCCGGCGCGTAGGTATTGGAGTGCGAGTGTGAGGTGGTGTTCTTGGGGTGGGGCGTCACATTCGGCCCGGCCGTCGCCGCGGATCTGGAATCGGTCGAGCACGGTGGGGCGACTGTAGGGGTAGAACTCGAATCCGCAGGCTTTCGCCGCGTGCGCGGCCGGCGCCTCGATCAGCATTCCGCCGACGGCCAGCGCTGCCGCTGCGACAGCACAGGCTATTGTGTTGGCGCGCATTGGATTTCCCCCTGATCTGATTGCCCCTGTGCCCTCAGTATGACTCGGGGAGGGTCGTTTCGTCCTCAGCTACGGCGAACCGGTCTGCCCGGACTCCCGGACTGCTCCCGCGGGCGCCGGGCCGATGTGTACAGCGCGGGAACACGCCGAGGCTCGAAATATCCAATGCTATAGCCGATTTGGGCTGTGAATCTGGACATTCGGGGTGATAATTCCTCCATTGAGGGGACATGTCGATGAGGCAGAGGGTGGTCGAATCGTGGCAATGCAGTCAGATCCGTCGAGTGCCGTCACGACAGCGCTCGATTGGGGTGCTGAACTGCGTGCATTCCGCCGGCGACGTGGAGAAAGCCAGCAGAACCTCGCCGACGGACTCAAAGCGGTCGGCCGGGAGCTGGGCCTGGAGCTGGGCTGCGAGCAACAGCACATCTCTCTGTGGGAACGCGGCATCGTGGTGCGCATATCACCTGAATACGAGCAGGTGCTGAGGAAGATCGGTGCACCGCTGCCCGGCACCACGGATGGTCCCACCGTGGTGCACGTGGACGCTCAACCCTCACTCGTATCAGCCCGTTATGCGAGCGCGAGTGCAGTCGGTGGGGGTGACGGTAGCGTTGGTGAAGACCTACCCGAGGAGGCCGATGTGCGACGCAGACGGTTTCTCGGCGCTGTAGCTGCAGCTGTGGTCGGCGAGACCACCGGATTGCACAGGTGGCTGCCCGCGTTGCCGGCCCCGCTGGCGCCGGTGCCGGCCGTGGTCGAGCCATATCATGTTGCTCGGATTCGTATGATGACCGCGACACTCGATCAGCTGTCCAGCGATAGCGGCGGGGCCGCATCGGTCGACGCAGCGCAGGGCGCTCTCGGTTGGGCAGCGCGTCTGCTCGATCAGAGGGTCCCGCCAGCGCTGGAGGGCGAGTTGCGGGTGGCGGCGGCACAACTGGCCAACACCACGGCATGGGCCTGTCACGATGCTGGTCGTCAAGAACACGCCGAGGGCTGCTTCGCGCAGGCACTCGGATGGCTGCGTTCGTCGAAAACGGTTGCCGCTCAAGCGCATAGCTTGAGCGCGGATGTGCTTTTCGGGCTGAGCCGCGTTGCGCTTCACCAATATCAGGGTGGGCGGGGCAGCATGCGCGAACGTTCGGAGGAGCTCGACCACAACCACGTGAAGTTGGCATTGCGGTACGTCCAACTCGGGCAGATCGCCGCACAGGATGCCAACGACCTCGGCGAGGAAGCTCAGCTCCATGCGACCGCCGCCTGGATGTACGCGCTGATGGGCCTGCAAGATCAGGTGGAGGAGTGTTTCGCGCGAGCCGAGCATGCGATGGGCAGAATCCAGCCGAACCGCATCGAACCGTGGCATCAGGTGTTCTTCTCCCGTGGCGACTGGGAGGGCCATCGGGCTCTGGTCTACAGCACACTGGCGGACACCATCGAGGATCGTGTGGAGGCGCAGCGACTGGCCTCCGTCGCAATCGATCTGACGACGGGCTCTCTCGCGGCGACCGATCCTGGCAGGCCGGCGCGTAGCCGGGTCTATGACCGGCTAGTCAGGACGACCTGCCAATTCTGGGTTGGCGATGTCGGTGGCGGACTGGCCTCCGCGGAAGAACTGCTCGACGAGGTGAAGGTGTTGAACTCCACGCGTGCTGTCGAGCGGTTGCCGCAGGTCGTCGCCGCGGCCCTGCCGTTCGTCGCACGGAATTCGACGTTGCGCGATCTGATGGATGGTTACCGTGACGTGATCGTCCAGCATTCGGCCGCGGCCGTCGGCACCTGACCGAGCACCGTCGTGACTCAATTGTCGCCGCACCGGGCCCGGCAGCTGCGTGCCGTCCTGGCCGAAGCGTGTTCGAGGGCCGGTCTGCACGTGGACCCTGCGGAGGCGGCGCTGCTGAAGTATGTCAACAACGCCGTCTATCAGCTCGCCGAGGTCCCTGTGATCGTCCGGATCGGCATCGGTGGCTTGGGACGGTTCCGGGCGCCGCGCATCGCCGCGGTCGCACGCTGGCTCGCCGACCGCGACGCTCCCACCGTGCGGCTGGCCGACGGGATCGAGAATCCGATGTTCGTCGGCCAGGACTTCTCCGTGACGTTCTGGCAGGCCCTGCCGCACCGCGCCGAGGAGGTCCCCTGGACCGGCGCCGATCTGGCTTCGCCGCTCAAAGCTGTTCACTCACTGGACGTTTCCGATTCCGACCTACCCCGGTGGGAGCCGTTCAAGGCAGCCGGCGCACGGCTGGCCGCCGCTGATCCGGCACTACCGGCCGAAGATCTGGCGTGGCTGCGCGCGCAGTGGGACCAGACCGCCGAGGCGTACCGCGCACTGCCGCCGCTGTCGATCGGCCTCGTGCACGGTGATGCGCACCCGGGAAACCTGCTGTGCCCCGCAGTCGAGGGTACTGTGCCGGTGCTGGCGGACCTGGACTCCGCCGGTGTGGGCCCGGTGTCCTGGGATCTGGCCGTGCAGGCAACGGACGCGATGCGGTTCGCGGACAACGGGTTCTATACGGATTTCGCCGCCGCATACGGTCGCGAGGTCACCGATTCTCCCGAGTGGGCTGTGCTGAGCCGCATCCGGGAGTTGCTGCTGGTGACCTCCGCTGTCCCGGACTTGTCCCGCCGTCCCGCGATCGCCGCCGAGCACGCACACCGGCTGCATACCCTGCGCACCGGCGACCCGGCGCTGTGGCACAGCTACCGATAGCTCCCACGAACACCGGAAGGCGATCCGCGCCGGCCCGCTGTCCGTGAATTGTCTGATGGGATAGTCGTTTTGGGCTGCATTATCGAGAGCTCGGAGTGATAATGCCTCGATCAAAGGGAGTACGTAGGCGAGGTGGAGGGCGGTCGAAATCGTGGCAGCACAGTCTGATCCGTCGAGCGCCGTCGACACCGCGCTCGACTGGGGCGCTCAGCTGCGTGGATTCCGCCGTCGGCAGGGAATGACCCAGCGCCGATTCGCCACCGAACTCAAGGCCGCCGGCCACCGACTGGGTGTGGACCTCGCCTGCGACCAGCAGCACATCTCATTGTGGGAATGCGGCCGCGTCGAGAAGATCACACCCGGATACCTCGCCGCGCTGCGCGAGATCGGCGCGCCCCTGCCCGCCGCCGCGCCGCCGGCCCTGTCAGCGGATGCCGTCGACAGCGCAGGCTTCGTGGCTGCGCTTGCCGGCGTGACCGTCGGTGCCCCTGCGGATCTGGATCCATGGCTACCCGACCTCACCGCTGGTTCCATGCCATTGCCGGGCAATGTGGGGGCTGCGGACGTGGAGTTCGTCCGGGTGATCACGGCGAACCTGCGAGGCATGGACCAGCGCCACGGCGGTTTCGCTGTCGCGGATCGGGCTGCCGATTGGCTGAACTGGGGACGCCGGCTACTCGACCGGTGCGACAACCCCGCGACCGGCATGGCGCTGGCTGGGGCTCTGGCCGACCTGTCGCGGGTAGCCGGGTGGGCGCACCACGACATCGGTGACCAGAGCCACGCGCGCAGCTACCTCGCGCTGGCGTTGAAGTTCGCCCACGACGCGGGCGTGCCGAGCCTGGCCGCGTCGGTGTTATATGCGCTGGGCCGGGTTGCGCTGGCACAACAGCGGCCGCAGGCAGCGTTGCAGATCTTCCAGCTGGGCCAGATCAGCGCACAGGACGCGGCCGACTCCGCGGAGTCAGCGCGCCTGCACGCCAACGAGGCGTGGGCGCACGCCATGATGGGGCGTGAGACCGGGATGCTCGACGCGCTGGCGCGCGCCGACCACGAACTCGCGCGCGCCGCCAGCACCGAGACGGAACCCGCGCCCTGGACACAGGTCTATTTCGCCGCCGGTGAGCAAGCCGGGCTCGCCGCCGTGATCTACAACGAGCTCGCCGAGTCGACCGATACCCCCGCCGTGGCCCAGCGGTACACGATCCGGTCGCTGGAACAGACCAGCGCCTCCCTGAACTCGGTGGCCCGCCAGCCGGGCGACCGGCCTGCACGCAGTGTCCTGTTCGACCTCATCAACACAGCGACCGGTCATTTCCGGCTCGGTGACATCGACCCGGCCGTCGAGGCAGCTCACGCGGCACTCACCATGACCGACGGGGTCGTCAGCGCGCGGGCGATCGACCGGCTGCACACGATGGGCAGCACCGCCGCCCCGTACCTTCGCCACCCGGACGTGCGCGCGATCCGCCAGGACGTACAGCAGCTGAGCCTGCCGGTCGCCGCGGCTCCGCCACCGTAAGAGCCTTCGATCCGGCCTACGATGTCGACGTGGCGACCACCATTTCGCCGCGCCTCGCCGCGGACCTCCAAGCAGCGCTGGCCGATGCCTGTGCCCGCATGCAGCTGCCGTCCGACGGAGCACGGCTGATCGCGTACACCGTCAACGCCGTCTACCGCCTCGACGCCCCCGTGGTGGTACGCATCGCCACCGGCGAAACCGGCCGAGCACGCGGGCAGCGCACCGTCGCCGCCGCACGATGGCTCTCCGAACACGACGCACCAGCGGTCCGGCTGCTCGACGGCGTCCAGCCCGTCACGATCGGCGACTACACCGCCACCTTCTGGCACGCGGAAGAAGTCCGGAACGACTGGACTGCACACGATCTCGCGGCCCCCTTGCGGGAGTTGCACCGCATCGCGGCCGACCCGGCATTGCCTGCCTGGGATCCGTTCACCACCGGTCACCACCGCCTCGCCGCAGCCGACCCGGTGATGACCGGCAGCGATCTCGAATGGCTGCAGAACCAGTGGGCCGCCGTCGAACAGGCCTACCGGCACGACAGCCCCGAGATCCCCGTCGGAGTGGTTCACGGTGATCCGCACATCGGGAACCTGCTGTCGACCGGATCCGGCCGAGTGATCTACTGCGACCTCGACGAAACCGGGATCGGCCCGCTGGCATGGGATCTCGTGCCGCAGGCCGTCGGCGCCAGCCGTTTCGACCGGATGCCGTTCTACATCGAATTCGCCGCTGCCTACGGCGCCGACGTCCGCGACGAACCCTACTGGCCGTTGCTGGCCCGGATTCGTGAACTGATCATGGTGACCAGCGTGCTCCCCGATCTCGGGCACAGACCCAGCGTCGCTGCCGAGCACGCGCACCGACTGGCGTCACTGCGATCCGGCGACACCTCCGCAGTCTGGCATCCGTACCGCTAGGCCACATTACGTGCGCGCGTAATGTGCATTGCGTATCTGCTGGTAGAACTTTCTGCTTTTGTCACGGTGACTTGCCTTGTGCATTACGTATTTTCGTACCGTGGCTTCCCGTGCGTTACCTCGCTTGACTTGATGCATGACCTCATTCGCCGCACCTTTCGCCGGAATCGGAGAGCAACCACCTCTCCGGCACCGGTTCGAGGCACGTCGAATCATCCCCAACCAACCAACCGCTCCACCGATACCGCCTCTGAACGGCACCGGAGGATGTGGCCCGCATATCCGGTTCCGGGCACGAATTCTTCCCGCGGATAGCCGGTGCGGTATTCCGTGGTCCGCTAGTTATTGCGCCACGCACTTTCAGGTCGCCGCGAAATCGGTTGCAGTCACTGATCTCCCGGACGTAATCGGCTGTCGACCGACCTCAGCCGGCACCACCGCGGGTCCGCGGAGGTCACCAGCGGTACATCGACCTCGAGGAGGTCGCCGTGGTGTTCAGTAGTGTCGCACCGGCAGGCCTCCGATGCCCCGAGCAGGTTGCGCTGTGCCACCGCACGGTCGATTTCGGAGTCGTGGCCGAATTGCCCAGCGCGGCCGCGGTGGTGGCGATCTTGTCCGGGAACGTGGTGCAGGGATGTCCTCCGATCTTCGTCCTGCATCTCCGCACGCTGGTCGCGCTGCAGCGGGAATCGTCCGTAGCGTCGACAAGCGCGCTGATGTCCGAGATCGCACTCACCGTCGCCGATATCGACATGGCCGTGGTGAGGCTGGCGGCCGTGCAGCTGGCGACACCGGACCGGGCGCGCAGGGTGGCCCTTCACCCCGATTCCCCGGGAATTCACATGAATTTGCTGGTCACCGCATGGCTGGCCATCACCGATCGCGACGATCCCGCGGGGCCATCATTGCTGCACGACAGGTGCGCGGTCTACGACAGGTTGTGTGCCGACGTCACGGCGGGCACGCGGCGCTGGCCCGCGCTGTCCCGGACGACACACATCACCATGCTGCGGCCACCGGCGACGGCAATCACACCGTTCGGCGGCACCGGATGAGCATACTGCCGGGCTGGCACGATCTGATCGCGGCCATGCAAGGCCGCACCGCCGCCAGCGACACGGATGTCATCACCTGGTGCGCGGCCGAGCTGGGGCTGCTGTACCGCTGCACCCCACCCGGAGGGCGTTCCGGCGCGCAGCGTGGCGTGTTGATGACAGCGATCGACATGTTCGCGGCCACTCAGGTGCGGTGGCCGGGAGGTGGCGGCCCCGCGCAACCACTGGGGGCACTGGTCGACGAGATGGCCGCCACCTCCGCGCTCGCGACGACCGCGCTACGCGTCTGCAAGCCCAGCAGCGAGTTCGTGCACCGCTGCTGGCTGCACCTGGCCACGCTCGCCGAAGCCTGGACCCTGCTCTCCCTCGACGCCACCACCGGCCGCTACGAAGACTCGCTCGCCGCCTCCGGCCCCGGCCCGGCGAGGCCGGACGCCGTGACCTCCGACCCATGACACACCCGGGCCGGAACTCGCTCACACCGCACGACGAGTTCCGCCACAGGCCACCACAAGTAGCCCACCCCTTCGAGCCCTGAACGAGGACCTCTGTGCCCCCTCTCCTCGCCACGCCCCCGACAGGCATCACGGAACGAACCCAGCCGTACCCCGGCACCGATCGCAAAAGCGACGACCCGGTGTACGTGCTCGTCGTCGACCTCGGGTGGAATCCCGACGCAGCCGTGACTCTGGCCCTGGCCACACGCCTGATCACAGAACCGGGACAACTGCTGGTTCTGGCCGCCCACGACCCCGACGGCCGACGCACCCAACTCGCGCGGAAACTGTTGCGGCGGCTCGGCCGTGAGGACGTCCCCGTCATCGCCGGCATACCGACGAACTCCGGCAACGACCACCGCTTCCTGATGGACCACTGGGTCCGGGCAGAACCGCAAGAAGCTTCCGCGGACCTGGACCTGATCATCCAGATCTGCGCCACCCACGCCGGGCCGGTGCACTGGGTCGGCGCCGGCGCGATGACCGACCTGGCCGAGATCATCTGCGGCAGACCACCCCTCGCCGACCGAATGACCGTCACCCAGCTCAGCGGCCGAATCGACGACCACTCAGGCGATGAGCACGCATCCGCCGCGGAGGCCCTGGATCTGGACCCGGTCTCCACTGGGCTGGCGATCCGGCTGACACGGGCTCGCCTGCTGCTCCGCAACCACACCGATCATCCGGCGCTGCAAGTGACCGAGCGGACCCCGTTGTATACAGGCATGTCGGCACCCGGCGCGCCCTCGTGGGCGCAGGAGATCGCCGAGCACTACAACACCTGCTTCCGGTACCTGGACAGGCAGGAAAGCACCGCGTGCAGTCTCATTCGCGCACCTCTGGTACTGGGAGCGGCGCTGGGCGAGTCGTTCGTCACGTTCCGACCCGAGCGGGTGCACGTCGCCCAAGACGCCTCCCTGCGCCGCAGCCCCCTCGGCGTGACGCTCCAAGTCACCGGCCACATCGACTACGGATCCGCGATCGGCTGGCTGCACGAATGCCTCGGGATCTGACATCACAAGCACTGCACTGCAACCTGACCGATTTGGAGGAGCCCCCTGGTGACCGACCACCGGGTGTCGAAGAACCCCGAGGACGTCTCCGCCCGCCCCGACACCCTCCTCACCCCCGGACATCCGCTACCCATCGACCAGTACCCGCCGTCGCGATTTCGATGGCGACGAGCATGAAAGTTGTTGCACACCAACAGAACAGAAAGGAAATTGCGTGAAGGTTAGGCTTGTCACGGTGGCGCTGGTGATCTGGGCGTTGCTGTTGTGCGCGTTCCAGATCTCCGAGATCGTGAGGGCCGTCCGTGACCTCCGCGACGCATTGAACGGCAGCGTTTCGCGGGCACCACGGCCGGAGGTGGCCGATGCCGGGTGACGCGGTCCGGGCTTGCGATCGGCAGACCGCACCCGAGGTCGCGATGGACCGGTCGTGCACGGCCGAAGAATGCGCGCGGCGATATCGCTGCGCGTATGGCTTTGCCGCCGAGGTGGATTCGCGTGGCCGGATCGTCGTGTGTGCGGGGCCGGTCGGGGCGGTCCTGATGCCGAGGCCGCTGGGCGTCTCGGTGGTCACCGCGCTGTGTGACAGCGGCCGGCCCGTCCCGGCTGTCTCCCACACCGCGTCGGTGGTCGCGCTGCTGACCGATTCCACGGCGGCGGAGACACCGCAGCGCAGCGGCAGGGTCGATACGGCGGCCGGAGTCCGTCAACGGCGGCTGTGGTGCCGGGGCGTGGTGTGGGTGCGAGGCGGGGCGCCGATCGTGCTGCCGTATCCCGGTGATCCGCGGCGGCGGTGGCTGCAACCACCGAACGGGTCGACGATCACTGCCGGCGACGCCGCCATAGTGATCGCGGCCGCGATCGAGTCCGAGGAGGCCGCCGCCGCGGCACATGCGCGAGCCAACCGGCGGGAGCGCGTGCATGCCCGGTGACCACACGGCGGCACCAGCGGCGGTCTCACCGGAATACGCTGCACCGCCACAGGTTCCGGGCGAGGCTACGGCGCTGACCGTCTGCGACGACTGGACCGGTCCCGGGGGTGCTGTGTCGGGCGTGGGCGAGTTCGATGCCCAGAATGCCTGTGGTGCCCGTGTCCACGGGTACTTGCTGGGGCTGGGTAAGGACGCCTATCCCGCCGATCGTGCGGTGGCCGGGCGGATAACCGAGGACCCGCTGGCGCGGGGGTACCGGACCGCGGTCGGTGAGGCGCGGGAGTTCCTGCTGCGGGCGGTGCGGTGCCTGGTGGCCGACCACGGGGTGTCGCTGGTGGTCGAGCTCGGGTGCGGGATGCCGTGCGAGCCGAATGTCCATCAGGTCGCCCGGGAGGTACGCGCGGACACGCGGACGGTGTATGTCGATCACGACGATCTGGTCGTCACGCACGGCCGGGCGGTCCTGGCCGACCACCGCACCCGGATCGTGCACGCCGACCTGACCGACATCCCGACGTTGCGGGATCTGCTCGAACGTCTCACCGCAGGCGCCGGCCCGGTCGCGGTGTGCCTGTCGTCGGTGCTGGAATTCCTGCCCGACCCGGCCGCGGTACTCGACACCGTCGCTGTCGCGGTGCCTGCCGGGTCGTGGCTGGTGGTCAGCCACATCACCGACGACGACACGGTACCGGCCGCCCGGGCAGCGGCGCGGCTGCTCGGCGACGCGCAGATCAGGATGCGGCCGCGCTTCCCCGGCGAGATCGCAGGCCTGCTGTCCGGCTACCGGATGCTCGCCCCGGGGCTTGTCCCCCCGCACCACTGGCCGGATCTCCGCGCGCCCGACGGTCCCCGCCGGGCGGTCGACGGGCGCCGTTGGCGAGGTGCGCGATTGCGCCTCGTGCCGACGTCCGACGACGACGTGTGCTGTCTGGCCGGGGTCGGGCAGGTCCGGACGGGTGACAGCTGTTGACGACCACGGTGTTCGGCACCGAGTTGTCGCGGTGGCGGCAGCTGCGGGGCCTGTCGCGGCGGGAGCTGGGCCGGCTGGCACACTGCTCGCCGGAGTACGTGGGCTATCTCGAACGCGGTGGCAGGCTGCCGTCGTCGGAAGTGACCGCCGCGTTGGACGCGGCGCTCAGGGCCGGGGGGTCGTTGCTGGCCGCGGCAGCGCAGGCCGCCGTGCAGCAGCGTCTGCTGGCTGCGGCGCGGCAGTCCGCGCAGCTGGCGCAGTGGGCGGTGGACGAGCCGCCGGACACTGCGTCGCCGGAGGTACTGGGCCGCGAGATCGCGGCGATCGCACGGGATTATGTGCACCGACCCCCGCTTCCGCTGGTGGAACGGCTGATTCGGGTGCGCGACCGTATCCAGGTGGCGATGCGGCTGTGCCAGCATCCCCTCCGGCGCCGGGAGTTGTACTGGCTTGCTGCGGCAGCGGTCCAGCTGCTGGCGGAGCTGACCGACGATCTCACCGGCGATTCCGAGGCGGCGATGATCCACGCCCGCGCCGCCGCCCGGCTGGCGGAAGCAGCCGGTGACCCGTCGCTGCAAGCGTGGGTCGCCGGCACCGCCGCGCTGATCGAGGAGTGGCGGCCGGCACCGCGCACGGCGCTGGCGCTGCTCGACGACGCCGTGGCGACGGCACCGCGGGGACAGCGGGTGAGGTTGTATGCGCTGGAGGCGCGCACCGCTGCCCGTGCCGGTGACACCGGCCGGGCCCGCGCCGCCGCGGAGCGTGCCGTGGACGGGGCACAGGAATCCGCGTCCGGCACCGAGCTGGCCGTCGGTGGCGTGATGAGCTTTCCGACCGCGAAGCTGGCGTTCTATCTCGGCGACGCGTATCACGGGATCGGTGATCACCGGCAGGCGCGGCGGTGGTCGTCGGCGGCGGTCGCCGGTTACACCGACGGGCCCGCCGATCAGCGATCCTACGGTGACCAAGCACTGGCACAGCTGACGATCGCCTTGTCGCTGCTGGCGACAGGCGACGCCGACGACGCCGCCGAGGTCCTCATCCCGGTCCTGAAACTTCCCCCCGAACACCGGATCTCCCCCATCATGGGCAGGATGGGTATCGTCACCGCCGCGCTGCGGGACCGTCGTTACGCCGGCTCCCCCACCGCGCAGAATCTCGACGCCGTGGTCACCGGCTACCTCGCCGGTCCGCCGGTGACCCGGTGACGTCCGGGCCCGGCACCGAGGACGTCCTCGCCGTCGCGTGCGCGCGAGCGGGCCTGGATCCCGCCGGTGCCCGGCTGATCCGGGCCCACTCCAACGCGGTATATCTGCTCGCCGGGCCGCAGGTGGTCGTGCGGATCAGCGGCAACGAGCACCTGGGGCTGCGCGCACACGCCGCGGTCGCGATCACCGGATGGCTGGCCGGCCACGGTATCCCGGTCACCGAACCGGTGCACGAGCCGATCGACATCGGCACCTCCACGGTCACGTTCTGGCGGTACCACCCACAGCACGGGCGTGGCGAGCCGCCGATGGCGGCCCTCGCGGTCATCCTGCGGCAGCTGCACGCACTGCCGCCCCCGCCGTTCACGCTGCCGCCCTGGCCGCCGCTGGCGGGATTCACCGCGACCCTGCACACACCCCTGTACCGGCGGGCACTGCCGGACACGGACCTGAGCTGGCTGGCAGGCCACGCCGACGACCTGCTGACGCGCTACCAGCAGGCCGGCACGCTTCTGGGCGCCGGTCTCATCCACGCCGACGCCTACCCCGGCAACTGCCTGTGGGCCGACGGTGACCGGGTCGTCCTCGGCGACTGGGACGAAGTGTGCTTCGGCGCGCGGGAACTGGACCTCATCCCCACCTGCCACGAACGACGCTACGGCGCCAGCGAGGCCGAGATCGCCGCCTTCCTCGACACCTACGGCCTGCCCGCCGCCGAATTCCACGCCTGGCCCGGGTTCGCGGTGCTGTTCGGGATCCGGGACCTGCACACCCTCACCGGCTACTGGCGCCGCGCCGCCGGCGGCGATACTCGCGCTGCCACCGAGCTGCGTCACCGCCTCGATACCCTCCGCGATCCCACCGCCCCCACGGGCACCTGGCGCTCGGCCTGAACTTCCCCCACCGACCTCGCGCACGGCACCGGCCGCACGGCGTCACGCGATCGGGGCCCTCACCCACACCCCGTAGTGCAGCGGAAATCAGCCACTCCAGGCTCTGTGGAACTCGAATTCCCGACTGTGACCAGCACGAAAAGAACTTGGACAACCGATATTAACGGTGCCGGGTCTTGCCGTGCGCATGCAGTGGCCCGAAGATGGAACCACGCCGGAATCGACTTCTCCGGATCGTAATCTCTTCCACCCCAACATTATTCGCGTTGCTTCCTGGTGCCGAATTCGCTGCGGCGCGGCACCGGCCGGGACGCGGTGATGTCTCGCGCCCGGACCACGAGAAGGAGCGTGCCGATGCCCGATACCGGTTGGCTGTCACCGGACGAGCGGGATCTGCTGAGGCAGCGTGCCTGCACGGCACCGCTGGAGGCATCTCTGTCCGGAGCGGCAGCGAGCATGCTGGCAGCGTTGCACGCCGGGCACGGCCCGGCGTGTGTGCAGAAGCTGGCCGGCACGGCCGCGGCGCGGACTCGCCACCCTACCTACTCCGAACATGGTACAGGGCACAGTATTTCGGATGCAGCGGCGTGACCGGCGCGATGGTGGTGCCGCCGTGGCCGGACGCGTCCGCGGTGATCGAGGCAGCCCGGACGGCACTGCGTGACGGTGCCGATGCCCCGGTCGGGCATCCGGTGCTGGGTCTGATCGCACGGTTGGTGGTGCAGTACCGCGATGCCGCGGACGCTGCGGTGCGCGACGGCTCTCCGCCGGTGATTCTGCGCTGCGCGCAGCCCGATCCAGGCCCGGTCACCACCATCGGTCACTCCGAGCTCCAGGTGGTCGCCGACATCGACGGTGCGGCGGCGGCCGCGGGTATCGCGGGCAGGCCCGGGATCCTGGCCGCCCGGGTGGCGTACTTCGTCGTCCACGCGGCACCGGGCTGCGCCAACGCGCTGGTGACCGCTGCCCGCGCCTACGACACCTGCCTGTCGCGCACCACCGACGTGATCGTGCCGGCCTGACCCTGTCCTCCCTCGCCCGCACGGACCCGTCCCGGGTCCGCGAAAGTGACCTGTCTTCCTGGAGCCGATCGGTGACCCTCCCGCCTGCTGTCCCGACTTCGACCGACCCACCGCCGGACATCCGGTGCCCGCTGGCCGGTGCGCACTTCGCCGCGGACCCCGCGACCGCCTACACGAGCCTGCGCGACGGCGGGCTGGGTGCCGCAGTGACCGCCGCCGGGCTACCGGTGACCGTCGTCACCGGCCGGGCAGCGGTGATGGCGGTCCTCGACAACGAGGGCCGCTTCCCAGCCGACCCTATGGACACCCAGCCGTGGGTTCACCGCTATCCGTTGCCGGCGCCGGCCCGGCGCTGGCGTGCGGATGTGCGGCACACCTCCGGAGCGCACCATGAGCGGCTGCGCCGTGCGATTCACGACGCCCTCACCGGCGTCGACCAGTTCGCACTAGCGGCCGCCGCCGAGACGCGGGCAGCCGAACTGATCTCAGGCTTCCCCGCCGACGGCGCAGATCTGGTCCTGCGGTACGCGTTTCCCCTGGTCATAGACATATTCGCGCCGATGATCGGGTTGCCCGGCGCCGGTGAGCCGGGATCGGAGGCACGGGCACGCCTCGAAAACGAGCTGTGGATGCTGCGGGGCGCGGAGTCCACCGAGCCCGCCCACCAGGGGTTGGTGGACATCGCGCTCGAGGTCGTCGCCGAGCGCCGGGGTGCACCGCGCCGGCCGGATGTGCTCTCGCGACTGCTGGACCATCCCGCCGTGCTGACCGACATCGAGGTGGCACACCAGGTGGCGATGCTCTACTCCACCGGTGCCGCCGCGGTGGTGGATCTGATCGCGGGCACGCTGTTGCAGATCCTGGGTTACGACCGCGCCGACCTCGGCGAGCGGGTGTTCAGCGGCAGCCTGCTGCCCCAGGATGCCGCCGAGTACACGCTGCGGACCCACCCGCCGGTGGCGATCGCCGGTCCGCGATGGCCGACCGGAGAGCACTTCCTCCACACCACCGCCGGTGCCGACCTGATCCGGGTACCCGCGTGGTATCCGGTCCTGGCCAGTCTGGCGGCCGCCAACACCGATCCCGGCCCGCCCGCGATCACAGTTACCGGCGACGAGGACCCCAGCGCTGCTGTGCCCGCCCTCCCCCGCGACGAGGACCCGCTCGACCGCCGCGATCACCTGGGGTGGGGCGCCGGCGTGCACGCCTGTCCCGTCCCCGCCCGTGACCTCGCGATGATCCTCGCCGCGGCCGCTGTCACGCAGTTGCAGGACCTCGGACCCTCCGACATCGCACTGGCCGTGCGGCCTTCCCAGGTGCTCTGGGTCGCCGATCCGGCCCGGTGCACCCTCGCCTCCCTGCCCGTCACCTTCCCGCCCCGCAGCGCTCCCAGAGCCTGTTGATCCTGCAAAGGACCGATCTGTGCCGTCACCACCTGCCACCTCGTCGCACCTGCACGACCTCAATTCCTTCCCGCTGTACACACCCGACTTCGCGAACGATCCGCACGCGTCCTACCGGCTGATGCGCGGCCGTAAGGGACAGCGGCAGGTAGTGCTGGTGGAGCTGTCGCCGGGAGTCCCCGCCGCGCTGGTGATCGGCTATCGGACCGCGGTGGAAGTCCTGAACAAACCGGAGTCGTTCCCGGCCGATCCACGCGAATGGCAGAAGACCGTGCCGCGATCGTGCCCGTTACTGCCGATGCTGGAGTGGCGCCCGAACGCGTTGCGCAGCACCGGCATCGAACACACCCGGTACCGGCTAGCCACGCAAGCGGCCCTGGCCGGTGTCAACCTCCATCGACTGCGCGGTCAGGTGATCGCCGGGTCCACCGCGGCGATCCGCGAGTTCTGCGGACGCGGCCTGACCAACCGGGTGCGCGGGCACGCCGACCTCGTCAACGACTACGCACTGCCGACCGTGTTCCAGGTGCTCAACACGATGATGGGGTGCAACAGCGAGACCGGGAGCAAGGTGCAGACGGCGATGGCGGCGATGTTCGACGCCACCGACACCGACCGCGTCAACCGCGACCTCACCAGCGCACTGCTGGAACTGATCTGGGACAAGAAGGACAGCCCCGGCGACGACATCACCACCCGGCTGGTCCGGCACGAGCCACGCCTGGACGACACCGAGCTGGTTCATCAGCTAGTCACCCTCTACGGCGCCACGATCGAACCGCTCACCTCGCTGGTGACCCTCATGCTGCGGCTGCACCTCACCGACAGCGGGTTCCTCACCAGCCACACCAGCGCGACCGGCCACACCATTATGGGAAAGACGGTCAGCGCCAGTTACGACACGATCCTGTCCACCGATCCGCCGATGGCCAACTACTGCGTCTCCTATCCCCTGTACCCGGTCCGTGTCGGGGGCGTGTGGGTGCCCGCGCACACCCCGGTGGTCATCAGCCTCGCCGCCACGACCACCGACCCCGCTGTCGCCGCCGGCGGCCCCGGCACCACGAGCGGGACCCTGGCGTTCTCCACCGGCCCGCACGGCTGTCCCACCGCCGCCCGCGACATCACCAAGATCACCGCGGTGGCTATGGTCGAGACCCTGCTCGACGCCCTCCCCGACGCCGCCCTCGCGGTCGCCCCCGAGGTCCTGCACTGGCGCGCCGGCCCGTTCGCCCGCCAGCTCGCCGCGCTGCCTGTGCACTTCTCCCCGCTTCCTCCCCATCGTCTCCGGGAGTACCGATGACCACCACCGCCCCACAACTGGCACTGGGCGCCCACGTCGCGCACCCTGTGCTGGAGATCCTGTTCACCGGCTACCCGGACCCGGCCCGCCGGGCATTCCCCGGCGTCGCGCCGGGTGTGGACCCGGCTGCCACGGACACGCTGCACGCCGCAGTGCATGCGGCGAAGGTGCGGGCCCGCAGTCCGTTCGGTGGCCGCTTCGAGGGTTTGACGCTGTGCGACGTGTTCACCATCCCTGTCGATCCCAGCGATCACGCGTTTTTCACCGGTCCGGGCCCGGCGATGGCCGAGGCGGTCCGCGCCGCCGCCGCACAACCACACCACAACGCCCGCTGGGGGTGCGACTTCGACGCGCTGGCCGCCGCCTGTGCCTGGTGGGCCCCGCAGGAGGCATTCGTGGTGCGGGACGCGATCAGCGCCTGGCATCGCATCGACGGTGAACCGGTGACGGTGCTCCACACCGTCGGGCTGTGCCCGTGCCCGGACCGGACCGGACCGCGGTGCCCCTGACCATTTCCTCCCCGCTCCACCCGCTCCACCTCGTTTCACCCCGATCCGGCGCTCCGCACCAGCACACGGCGCACCGGCGGCCAGAAAGGCAGCAGTGTCATGACCGCACTCCGTGATACGCACACCTCCACGATCACCGCTCTGCGCACGGCGCTGTCCGGACCCGACCCCGACGCTCTGCGACGGCAGGTCCGCGACGTCGTGACCGGATTCAACGACACCCACCGGCTCACCGACTCCCCCGCCGACCGGGCCGCCCTCGGCCGGGCACTGCTGCCACAGGTACTGGCCAGGCTGCCGCTGCCCGGCCGGGAACTGGCCTCCAGCCCGCGATGGCTGGCTGCCCTGTATCGCGAGACGGCCGTGCACCTGCCGACGGTGATGCCACTGTTGTCCGGGCAGCTACCGCTGGTCCAGCAGGCGATCCGGACACTGGGCGGCCCGGACCACGACTCGTACCTGGAGGCTCTCGACACCGGCGCCCTGGGGGTTCTGCTGGTCACCGAAACCGCGGGAACCAACGGCAACAACTGCCGCACCGTCGCCGACTACGACCCCGCCACCGACCGGCTGCTGCTCACCACACCCGACGTCGCCGCCGAGAAGTTCGGTGGCAACGTCGCCGACCACGGACCGCAGATCGTCGCCGTCAGCGCCCGGCTGCGCATCGGCGGACGCGACGAGGGCCTGTTCCTGTTCCTGCTGACACTGCGCACCGCTGCCGGGCTGGCCGACGGTGTGCGAGTGACCCCGCTGGGCCCGAAAGCCGGCTCCGGGATGCACCACGCCCGCATCAGCTTCGACCACTGCCCTCTTCCGCGGGAGGCGATGCTGGGCGGGGACTGGGCCCGCCTGACCCCCGACGGCGAATTGCTCTGCGACGTCCCTGTTCCCGACCGCTTCCGGCGATCGGTGGCCGTCCTCGACGACGGCCGGCTGCACCTGTCGCTGGCCGCCTCCGCAGCCGCCGGCGCCGCACTGGTCGGGCTCGGGAACTGGGCACCGCAACGCCGGCCGGGCACCACCCGTATGTCCGACCGGCCCTGCGTGCAGCAGCAACTGGTGACCGCGCTGGCGGCGGTGTACGCGACCAGTGCGCTGTCCCAGCGCCTGCTCGACATGCGCGCCGACGGGCACCCGGACTGGTCGGGCCTGTGGCCGATGATCGCCAAACCGATCACCGTCGACACCGCCACCCGCACCCTGACGACCGTCCGGTACCGCACCGGCATCCACGGCACCCTGCTGACCAACCTGATCGCCTCGTGGCTGCTCAACGCCGACTGCTCCGTCACCGCCGAAGGCGACAACGAGATCCTCACCATCACCGGCGGCTACCGGCTCACCCACCGCGGCGCACCCCTGACACTGCCGGGCACACCCACCGGCCTGCCTCCCTACATCACCACGCTCACCGACCGCGAACACGCGCTGCGCGAAGCCGTGCGCACCGGCGAGTACCGCGGTGCCGGACCGGTCCTCGGAGGCGACGGCGCCGCGATGGCGCTGGCCGTCACCACCGGGCAGCGACTGGCCGCCACCGCGCTGCTGATCGCCGCCGACACCACCGGTGACGACCACGCCCGGGACCTGCTCACCACGCTCGCCGCCGCCTACGCCCACCGCTGCCTCTACGAGGACGCCGCCTGGTACACCAGCCGCGGCCACCAGAGCGCCGACCAGGTCACCACCATCGAGGACACCCTCGTCGACCTCCACCAGCAACTGCTGGACCACCTGCCCCCGCTGCTGGCCGCGTTCGACGTCGGCGAGATCACCGGCGCACCGATCTTCGCCGACGACTACCTCGCCGCCATCGCCGACGGCGCCGCCGACGACCACACCGCCCGCTACGGCGACCCCGACGACTGCCCCTGGCCATAGCTCGCCGGAGACCGACCACCGCGGCGCTGCGGCGAACCCGCTCAAGTTCCGCCGTATCGCCGCGCTCCCACCGGTGTCCCTGCACCGCCCCCCTCGAGAGCCGGGGCATCAGGGTCCGGGAACACACACCTGCCGCCCTTCAGGTGTCCCGGCGCCCCGGCTCACCACCACAGTCCCGGAATCAGCGACCCGGCCACCACCGTGTGGAACTGGCCGATCGCTCGGTCACCCACCACCTCTCGACGGACACGAAAGTTCATGGACGACAACACCTTCCACGGCCGCGAGCTCGACGCCAGCCGACCGTCGGCGGCCAGGATCTACCATTACCTGCTCACCGGGGAAGCACCGTTCGGTGTCGACCGGCTCGAAGGCGACCGGCTGATCGAGATCACCCCCGGCGCCGACGTGATCGCCCACGCCAACCGCGCCTTCCTGACCCGGGCGGTCACCTACATGGCCCGCCACGGCATCGGCCAGTTCCTCGACATCGGGTCCGGATTCCCCGCCGCCGGCAACACCCACGAGATCGCCCGCACGATCGTCGCGGCAGCCCGCACCGTGTACGTCGACAACGACCTCGACGCCGTCGAACGCTCCCACGACCTGCTCGCCGGTCAGCAGGTCCTGGACACCACCGCGATCATCTCCGAGGACCTGCGCCGCCCGCATCACATCCTCGACCACCCCACCACCACGTCACTGCTGGACTTCACCGCGCCGATCGGGGTACTGCTGGTCGCGGTCTGGCACTTCGTCCCCGACACCGACCACCCGCGCCGGATCATGGCCGCGCTGCGCGACCGGCTACCACCGGGCAGCTACATCGCGATCAGCCACGCCGCCACCGAACTCGACCACCACCTGCCCGGCGCCGCCACCGGTTTCGCCACCGCCTACAACGAACGGGTCGCCGACTCGATCACCTTCCGCGACCGTGCCGCGGTCACCGCACTGTTCGACGGCTTCAGCCTCGTCGAACCCGGTGTCACCTGGCTACCCGACTGGCACCCCGACCACCTCAGCGACCCCGCCGACCCGTGCCACTACGCCGGGCACGCCGGCATCGCGATCCTCGGCCACCCCCGGCCCCGGAGACGGTGAACACGTGAAAACCAGGCAACACATGAACGGCACCACCGGCGCCGGGGCCGCCCGGGCGGTGCTGCGGCGGCCGGCAGCGGCAGTCACGGCCCCCCGGCGGCCGGTCACCGCGGCGCGGCGGCACTACGACGCACTGTCGCTGCGCGACGCCCCGCTGATCATCTGCACCGACATCGGCGGCGACCCGGACGATGCGCTCGCACTCACCTGCGCCGCGCGCGGGCTCCCGCAGTTGGCCCTGGTACTCACCGCCGACGAGAACGCCGGACAGCGGGCACGGTTCGCACGGCATGTCCTCGATCTGCACGGATGCCACCATGTGCCCGTGGTCGCCGGCGCCGACCTCGGCAACACCCGCTGGTACTGCGTCGACGGACTGATCCCGGCCGACATCCCCGCGCAACCGGTGGACCTCGTGTCCGCGGTACAGGCGGTGTGCGCGGGCACCGACGGGCCCGTGCTCTGGGCCGGCCTGGGGCCGGTGACCAACCTGGACCAGGTCCTCACCGCCGTACCGGACCTGGCACAGCAACTGGTGATCACCCAGATGGGCGGCACTGTGGCCAACCCGGAATCCACACGCGCGGAACACAATCTCCGGCTCGACCCCGACGCCGCGCGCCGCGTGCTCGACCACGCACACCACCTCACACACCCCCTCACACTGGTGACCACCGACGTCACCGCCACCCCCGACACCCGCATCACCGCTGACCATCAGCTGTATCGGCGACTGTCCGACCCACACGCACCACGGTGGGCACGGATCCTCGGGTCACACCTGGACGGTTGGTACACCGGTCATCACGACGGCACCCACCCGCACGACCCACTCACCCTCACCGCCGCCGCGGGCCTGCCGTTCGTGCGGTGCGAACCCCGCACCGTCACCATCACCGCCGACGGTCACCTGCGCGAGGACCCCGCCGGCGGCCCGGTCCGGCTGTCCATCGGCGCCGACTACCCGAGTTTCAACCGCTGGCTCGACGACCACCTCAGCCCCGCCGCCCGCCCATGACCCGCAACCCCTCCCGACAGCGCATTGCCCTGCCGGACAACCCTTCACGAGAAACATCGCCCATGACGGGAACACCCATGACCATCACCGGCACCACCGCTGCCGACGTCACGCAGATCGACCTCGTCCGCCACGGACACTCCCACAGCAATTCCCTCCAGAAGATCCACGGGCCGCGACTGTGCCAGGGACTGACCGACATCGGCCGCGGGCAGGCCGCGCTGCTGGCGGACCGGATCCGCACCGAGCACACCGACACCGCCGTGACCGCCGTCTACTCGACCCCGCCCGCCCGCGCGCACCAGACCGCACAACCGATCGCCGACGCCCTCGGCCTCGAGGTCGAGTTCCTCGACCACTGGC
The DNA here is from genome assembly GCF_020176955.2 of Nocardia sp. alder85J. Lineage (GTDB taxonomy): Bacteria > Actinomycetota > Actinomycetes > Mycobacteriales > Mycobacteriaceae > Nocardia. The sequence goes on along the minus strand of NZ_JAIUCZ020000012.1, from coordinate 96,662 downwards.
GCTACCCCGAATACGGGTCCGCCGAAGGACGTGGGTGGGCCGAGGTATATGCCGGGCACCCCGCCGGGCACCCGGCCCTGGCCCCGGACCACCCGATCGCCGACGGCGCCGAAACCCATGCCCAGGTCCGTGCTGTGACACTGCAGGCGATCACCGAGCTCCTACGGCGGCATCGCGGCAAGCGCATGGTGCTCGCCGGTTCGACCGAGAACGTCCTCGCCGTGTACGACGTCCTGCTCGGCCTGCCCGCCGACGCGCGTATCCGGTGGAAACCCGCCGTCGGCCACACCAGCATCACCACCTTCTGCCTGCGCCACCCGTCGTGGTCACCGCTGCCCTGGCGCGCGGAACTGGTCCGCGCCAACGACATCGCACACCTGCCGGCCGCACAGCAGGCCGCCCGATTCCGGACACCGTCGGTACTGGGCGCGTGACCGCGGTCACCGCCGAAAGGACTCTCCCATGACCACCGCCCACACCGTAGGTGCCACCGCCGCACCCCCGCCGGGCGCTCCCGGCACCACCGCCGCCGGGTTCGACCATGTGCGGCCGTGGACACCGCGAGTACTCGCCGGTGTGCTCGACGCCGTCGGAGGCGACACCTGGTCACTGCTGGCCGCGCTGGTCCGCGACCCCGGATACGTGCCCGCGCACCGGCTGTGGGCCGCGGCCACGGAAATCGTGCCGGTCATGGAAGCACTGTGGATGCGCCGCGCGGTCCAGCACACACCGGTGTCCCCACTGCGGCGGCACCTGCCTCCCGTGTTCGCGGTGCTGGCCACCGGCACGAGCCTGCCGCGGCACCTGGCACCCTCGGCCGGGGCATGGTGCCTGGCCCGGCTGGCCACCTACGCCCACCACCTGCACCACCCCGGCGCCGACCCCCGCGCGCTGGCCCAGGCCGACAGAGCCTGGTCGATCGTCACCATGATCGACGACAGCCACCACACCACCGCCGGCCTCGCCGGGCACGAGCCGCCCAGCCACGTCACCGACACGATCACCGATCTCGCCACCACCCACCTGGCCGGCCGCGACGTCATCCAGCTCGGCGCGGGCACCGGGACCGTCGCCGCGCTGATCGCCGCGCACGCCCGCCGGCTCATCATCGCCGAGCCCTCACCCGCGGCCCGGAAGGCACTGGCCACCCACCTCGCCGACACCGTCGACGTCCACGCCGCAGACCCCATGCGGCTGGCCGGGATCCCCGACCACAACGCCGACGCCGTGCTCGACCACGGCGCGCTGGCCGTCACCGACTCACCAACCATCGCGATCACCGAAGCCGCCCGGGTGCTGCGCCCCGGCGGCCTCCTGATCGGTGTCCTTGCCCACCAGCGGCGGCCCCAGCCACTCACACGCCTGCACACCGCGTTCCGCACCGAACTGCACCGCCGCGGGCACCAGCGGCAGCGATTCGTCGACCCCGGCCACCGGCACCACATCGACTGGCTGACCAGCCACGGCATACCCACCCGGGTCACCACCGCCGCGACCTGGACCGAAACCCGGACCCTGGACCAGTACACCGACACCTGGCTCGACACCAGCGACCCCTACCTCCCCACCATCCCCACCACCACCCGCACCGCGGCACTCACCGGAGTGTGGCCGCGCCTCGGCCTGCCACGCCACCACCGCTGCACCACCGTGCACACCGTCACGGCCACCACCACAGCACTGGGCGGCGCCATCGACCGCCGGACACGATCCCCTGCCGCAGTCCTCACCCACCGGGACTGAGCAGCGCGCTGCACACCAGCGGCGGCACCGGAAACACTGCCGAGCCCGATACTTTCCACGATTACAGGAGACAGTCATGAGCAGCCATGTGGTCGTCACCGGCGGCACCGGGAGCCTCGGCAGCCGGGTGTGCGCCGCACTACTGAACGACGGCGCCCGGGTCACCGCCATCGACACCCTGTCACACGACCGGCGCACCAACCTCACCGCCCTCCGCCCCGACCCCCGGTTCAAGTTCCGGCACGCGGATATCACGACCACGGCCGCGTTCACCGGCCTGCAGGAGGTCACCGGCATCGTCCACCTGCCCGGCCCGACCGGCAGAGTCGAAAACGGCCCGGCGCCGCAGCTGCGCACCGCGGCCCTGAGCACCTTTCACGCCCTCGACCTCGCCGGACGACACCGTGCACGGATCGTGGTCACCTCCAGCAGCCACGTATACGACCCGCCGACGCTTCCGGACGGCCTCGATCACGACAGCGATCACGCCACCGCCGGTACCCGCACCGAGGGCCTGCGGTTCGTCGAGACCGTGACCGCGGCCTACCAGCACCGCGGTGTCGACGCCGTCATCGCACGGCCGTACACCGTGTACGGATCCGATGACGGCGGCCTGATCGCCCGGTTCTGCACCGCGGCGCTACGCGGTGACGTCCTGCCCGTCACCGACCCCCACCGGCTCTGGTATCCCGTACACATCGACGACGTCGCCGAAGGCCTGCTCGAGATACTCGCCAGCGACATGCCCGAACCGGTCGACCTCGGCATCGACCATGCCGCGATCACCACCGTCGAGCTGGCCGCACTGATCGTCGCCCTCGCCGGCAACGGCATCGTATCCGCCCCCGACACCGACACCACCGAGACCACAGGCCGCCGGCCCGACCTCACCGGGACCACCGCCCGCCTGGGCTGGGCACCCGCCACCGGCCTGCGCGACGGGCTACGCAGCACCCTGCACGCCACCCGCACCGTCCTCGACGGCAACCCGCCACGATAACCACACAGACCGGCCACACGCCCGCAGCGCCAGCGGACACCCGTCACCGGTGGCGGACCCCCGAGATCCGGCGATCACACCTCAGCAATCGGCAGTTCCTCGCCGGGGCGTGGTGTCCGGTAATCGGGGATCCGGACCGCCGGCAAGGTGCCCAGCAGCACCGATGACCACCGACCTCGAACCGATCACGTCGACCGGCATCGACTTTCCGACCGAGCTGGCGTTGCTGCAGTCGCACGGCCGCCTGGCCGTCGATCCCGCGACCCTGCAACGCGTCCCCAGCCTGATCGTCAACGGGCACCGCGACCTCCCCGCCCGCCTGCATCCCTGATCCCCTCCCAGCCACACCCCCGCAGCAGAAATAGTTAATCACCAAGTCGCGCAACGACTTACCCGAACGAAAGGAGCGACCCGCGGTGTCTGGTCCCGTATCGGCGTCGGCGGCGGTGAGCCGGCTGCCCGTCTGTGTCTGTCTCGATGCCGGGTACACCCCCGCCTCGCTGCTGGCGCTGGCGCTGGCCGCCGCCATGCTGCCGTTACGGCTGGTGGTGACCAGCGGTGAATTCGGCGGCGGGGTCCGGGCGCGGCTGGTGCAGGACCTGCTGCACCGGTGCGGCCGTACCGGTGTGGTCGTCGTGCCCGGCGCCGACACCGGTGACGGGCGGGATCGGTGGCTCGCGGACGGATCGACGCCTGCGGGTTTCCCGCTCCCGTCGATGTCGGCGGTCGGTCCGCTGCGCGACACGGTGGCGACGGTACTGCGTGAACAGGAGCGCGCGGTGTGGCTGGCGCTGGGCCCGCTGACCGGCCTCGCGGCCCTGCACCGGCAAGCCCCGGAGCTGACCCGCCGGTTGGACATCACGGTGACCGGCGGCGGGCCCGCCGACCGGCTACGCCACCCCCGGCTGGTCCCCGACAACCCCCGCCTGGACCCCGCCGCCGCGACCACCGTGTGGACCGACCCCGACCTCACGGTGCAGGTGGTGACCTCGAATATCACCGACACCGTGCTGACCGTCACCGCCGGTAGTCCGCTCTATCGGATGCTGGCCGCACCCGAGGCGCCGCCGTGGGCGCAGCCGATCGCCGCCGGTTACCGTCGCTGGTTCGCCGAGGAACTGCCCGGCGACCCCGCCGCCGCCGTGCTGGCGCTGACCGCCGCCGCCGGACTCCCGTTCACCACCTTCGGCACCGTCGCGGTCACCGTCGACACCGATGCCCGCATGCGCACCGACCCCGCCGGTATCCCGCTGCGCCTGTCCACCGGTGTCGACCGGCAGGCCTTCGGCGACTGGGTCACCGCCGCCGTCACGCACCTGCTGGCCACCGGCATGTACTACCAGCCGTCGCTGCTCACCACCAGCCGCACGAGCCGCCGATGGTGAACACCCCGGGCACGACCCCGGCGTCGGGCTACCGGTCACGCCGTCGGATCGAGGCGCTGCTGCTGCGCATCATCATCACCCGGGCCGCAGACCGGACTCCCGATGTCGCCGTGCACATCTGGGGCTTCGGCGGTACCACCGAAGCCAGCGCCGGCAGCCATGCGCACGCCCCGTTCACCGGCGAAGACATCACCGACCACACCGCGCTGGGATACGCGTACAGTCTGCGCGGCAGCTGCCCGGACTCTGGGCCCGCGGACTCGCCTACCTCGGACAGCAGGCAATGGTGCGGTATGGCCGGAGGCATCACGCATCGGCTCGCGCGCCGGGCTCTCCCCCGAACCCAGGCTACGTCTTGTCCCCGGGTGCCTCCTGACCCTCCCCTCGGCCCGAAAGCCCATCAGTGGACGGCCTGTTCCGGCTGGCGACTACTTGCGGCGCGGCGGTCGTGCGCTTGAAGCACCGCGACTCGCGCGTGTGACACGCGGCCGTCCGCCCGCATCTGCCGGAGCAGATGCGTGGTCAAACGAGGGGCCACCGGGTCACCGTGAATGATGCTGCGCAGCAACAGCTCCTGCGCGTCCGCCGGCACTCTCGGATTCTGGTAACGGCGACCGTCCCACCGCCCGAGCACGGCCAGCATCCCGGCGAACTGCGGCCACGGGTGATCGTCCGGAAAGACCGTGTCCGTGGACATGTCGGCGAACCATTGCGCGACCCGGTCCACCAGCAGCGACAGCGGCATATCCACCACCTCCCGGATCGATATCCGGGAGACGTTGCCGCTCACCGTGATCGCCCGGAACCGGGCACCGTCGGGAACGTCGACCTCACCGTCCATCAGCATGCCCACCCGGTCCCGGTCCGGATACATGACCGCTTGCATCGGGTCCACAGTGTCGCCTGCGGCGCCAGTGATCCACCAGGCTGTGCGAGACCGTGACCCGGGACAGCAGACGCTACGCCGCTCGTCTGCCAGAGCGCGGGACAACCCGCTGGTGGCTGCGTCCGCGCACGGCAGGCAGATCGGGGCCTGCGCCAGATCCTCGGCGAGGCACAGCACCGCAGGCGCGGTCGCGCCGGGCAGCAGTGATGCCGGCACCGAGTCCGGCATCGTGCGGGTCAGCGGGCCGGACCCTGCGCAGACGATGCACAAGCCCCAGGTGCCGACTCCCTTCTGTCTCTCGACCACCGCCGACCAGAATCCCGCCGCCGACGGCGACAGACAGGCCGGGGTGCCGTCGACGGTGATCAGCACGTTCTGATCCCGCTGCAGGGTCTCAGGCAGGGGCGGTCGCGCACCGGAGGCATGGAAGCGTGCGACGGCCACCGCGGCGGGGTCGCCGGTGGAATCCGCCCATGCGATGGCCTGCGCCGCCGCGGCGGCCTTGCATTTCTCGCCCCGGGCGCCGGTGCCGAACGTGTAACCAGCGGTGTCGCAGGCCGGTTGAGCGATGATGCCGACGGTACGTTTCACCGACGGAGCGAACAGCGTCAGCGGGTTCTCGAGGTGGTCGGCCAGGTCCACGACCCGGCCGTCACGGTCGAGCCGCAACTCCCATCGGAACACCCGCCGCCGGTGAAACGGCGGTCCGCCGGGAGCGTGTTCAGCGAGCAAAGCAAGGGGATTCATCAGAACCTCTGTTCAAATCGGTGATCATCGGCCATGCGACGGGCCACGCGAGGGCCGATGGTGGCCAGAAAGGTACCGGTTACGACCGACCACCTCAGCGGCCCATCGCCAAAAGTCCGGCATCAGTGCAGGTCGAGGCCCAGGTATGCGACGACGTCTGCCGGAAACAGATCCGGCAGCATGCGGTACGCGTCGTATATCTCGTAGTGCTCGTCGCGGTGGGTGTCCCAGTCGACGTCGAACAGGCGACACAGATCGGTGACGTCGATGCGGGGGATCTCGGTACAGGTGGCGATAGCCGCCCAGTAGCGATGGGATCCGGTGAGGGCTTGCTCGCCGTCGACGACGAGAGGCGCACCCTGCCAGCCGTTCTCGGTCATGTCCTCGATGAGGGCGGCGAGCTTGGCCTGATCGTGAGCGTCGTGGACAGGGTTGATGCCGCCCGCGTGGGTCTCGGTCCACTCGTTGATGAGGGCGACAGCGGCGGGGGAAATCGTGTGCATAGCCCTATCTATTCAGTGATCGCGGCACCTTGCATAGCCTCTACATACATCCGTTTACCTGCCCTGAACACCACCTCCGGCCCCCACGAAGGGGGAACGTGGCGGCCGGAGGCTGTTGCGGCTGGACCGCAGCATGGGTGCCGGGACAGCATATAACCGGGCCAGGACGCTGTGGGCTGTTCGTCAATGCCGATGTCGATAGGTGTTCTCGATACCGTGCGTCAGATCAGGGTCACGGCCGGTCATCATCGCGGCATCGAGATCGCCGGACCACTCCGGGTCGATCCGTGATCCGAGACCTGCACTGCGACAGTGTCATTGCGGATCGCTTCCCTGACATTTCCGCACACGCGGGAATACGCCCTGCAGCACCACCTCCGCACCCGAGCTGCGTGCACGGACCGTGCATGCCACGCATGGCGGGGCCAGGCTCGCCCGGACGGAGATCGGCTCTGCTCCGGTGGTTCGCTCGCTCTCCGTGACCGGGATGCTGTCGAAACGCCGGGCGCGAGACTGCCTATTTCGAGGGGAAATTACTTTCGGGGAACCTTTCGCCGGGTTAATACGATACCCTGCATGGTGCCGCCGGATCGTATTCGGTTCCCCGGTGGTCACCCTGGGGGAAATCCTGGCAATCCCGTGGGTGCCGCGCTGTCCCCTGGAAGGAGGTGAAGGGTGCCTCGAGCACGGCGTAGAAGGCCCTCGGCGACGATCAGGATCACCGCCGAGGTCCCCATACAATACGTGAACGTGCTGGTCACAGCGTTTCTGATAGTGCAAGCGTTGCATCGCTAGCCCTAATCTTGTGCGGCCCGCCGGTTCGATCGGCGGGCCGCACTGCGTTCGCGTGGTTCCACCATAGCGTAGATCGGTAATTCGAATCCGTATCTACTGATGTAATGAATTCAGTATTTCCCGTCTCTGTGTGAATCTCATTCCAAAGTTCCCCCGCGAATCTGTAGTGCGATCTCGTACGCCGCAGGAGTGCGCGGCAACAATTGCGATGCTGGAACCATCCGTCCGCCGCAGCGGACGACGACACCGGCCCCGATCCGGCGATCCCGGGCACCCGGCGACTTTGTCACTGTGACGGGCCGGTGGTGTCGGTCGCGCGGTGACCGAGGCGACTGCCCCACTGCGTCAAGCGTTTCCAGCCGCAGCACTCGGGCCGCGGCCCGAGGCCGGTGGCCGGCCGTCACCGGGCGTCGGGGTCCATCCACGGTGGTTCCGGCAGCCGCTGGGATCCCGCGGGTTGCGTTTCCCGGCGCCGCTGGCGTTCGAAGCGGACCTCCTCGGCGAGGGCGTAGATCAGGTCGAGATCCTGATCGTCACCGCCCATGATCTCCACCCCAGCGTCACCGTCGTCGACTTGATAATCCCAATGGACCAGCTCCTCAGCGGCGTGGCGGGGGCATCCCGGCACAGTGACGATGGTGTCGTCGAAGTCGAAAATCCGCACCCTCACCCGCACCGGGCCGCCGCCACACGGGGAATACCCCCACTGCCGGCGGGGGCGGTTGTCCCCGGCACCGAGCAGACAACCCCGGTTGTAGACCGCTTCGGCCACGATGGCCAGATCCGCAGCTGCGGTCAGCGCCGTGTCGACGTGGTCCTGCAGCGGACCGGCGGTGTCGTCCCACAGCCCGCTGATCCGCGAGCGGACCCACCGGGCCGCCCGGACGGTCACCGCGTCTACGTGCGCGATATCGGCGGTGTCACGTACCCGCTCGACATCGGCGACCAGCCCCTGCACTTTCTCGCGGACATCGTCGGGCCGCCGGCACTGCACCAGTTGCCCGGGACGCCCGTCCCGGCCGGGCACGGTGACCGGATCCATCGGCGCGGACAACACGGCCCTGAGGTGCGGCAGCAACGCGTCGGCCGCGGCCACGACATCGCCCCCGACGGGGTCGGCCAAACCGTCCTGGCCGAGTTCCTCGGCGTCGCGGCGGCGCACATACCGCCACTGGCCCTCTATCTGGACCTTCGATGGCCGCCGAGACACCCCGTCGACCGGGGCCACTGCGCCGCCGGTAGCGGGGGTGATCTCCCCGGCCGGCGAGGTGCGTGCACCGGTGTGGTGCAGGGCACGTGTGTATTTGGCTCCCGTGGAGTCCTGGATCTCGCGTGCGCGCCGCTGCCGATTGCCGTGGTTTTTCGGCATGTCCTCGTCCATCTCCCGGCGAGAGCCACCACGCACCCCCGCCGTCGACGAAAGACGTAACGTGACCAGGGTTTTCGAACTCGCGGGCCCTGGACGAACTGGCGACCCGGATCCTCACCGACCGTGTGATCGGCGACGGGCAGACCCGCTGCGCCTACACCCTCGACATCCGCTGGCCGGACCGATCGGCGGAATCACTGCGCGGATGCCTGCGCCCGGCGACATTGTCGTCCACCCTCCGGCAGACCGCCGCGATCATCCGCGCCCGCCAGCACCGCACCGACACGTCACCGGTCCAGCCCGGGCCGCACAGCGGATCACCAGCGTGACAACCGATGATCGAACCCGAGCGGTCATCGGTATCGGCCAGATCCTCTCTGAGCCATCACGTTCCGGCTGCTGAGCGCGCCCGGTCGGACGTCGTTGTCAACAACTCGCTGATCCTGACCCCAGGCGAATCAGTAGTTCTGACCCCAGGGTCAATTTTCAAGGAGTTGCCAGCCACCGGCAACCCCGATCCGCTAGCTAACTGGGTGAGCCGTGCGTGGTCGGGAAATCATGCCGACCTGGACGGCTACCTGGCTGCTGGTGGGTTCCGCGGAGTGCATCACGGTCGCGTCGCTGTCCAGTGATCCAGGAGTCCGTGGCCAGGCTTCCCCCGGGGTGACAGGTTGTCGCGCCACGGTCCGGCGGTTACTGGTGGTCGCGGGCGTCGGCCGGGTTCGTGAGCGTGGAGCCGCGGGTGCAGGCGAGGACTGCCTGCGCGTCGACGCGAATTCGGGTGCCCGACCGCGCCAGGCCGGCGTAGAGGCGGATCGCGGTGTCGCGCCGTAGGCCCGCGGCGAGCAGGAGCCACCATGCGGTACCGAGGAGACACCCGGACCGGTCTATCGCCGCGCTTGCGCCTGGTGATGAGCATTTCAAGCATGCCGTTCCTTGTCGTCTGATCTGGACCCGATGACGGAACTCCAGGAACGGTGGATAGCGCCTGTCTGCCAGGGGGCTACGACGCGATGCCACCAGTCAGGCCAACCGAGTTACAGGTAGTGAGCGCGGTAGCCGCTATCGCGGGCTCGGCCAGATCGCTGCGCACCGCGACGAGGACGGCCTGTATTGCAATCCGTTCCACGAGAGCCTCATTCCCCGGTCGGGTGGCGACTCTTGCGCGGCCGGCCCCGCGTTGCCTGTGGCGGCCAGTGTGCCTCGAGGGTGGCCAGGAACCCGTCGGGATCCTGGTCCACCGCAGTGAGGCACGCGACTACGAACGCGGTCATCTCCAGTCCCCGGACCTTCAGCTTCTCCTCGGCCTTCGCCTTCAGCTCAGCGTCGGGACGGACGTTGAGCGGCGGGTTCGCGTGTCGACTGGTCGCCATGCCGACAATTCTCCGCTAAGTGGCTTGCCACTATCAAGCAGCAGGTGTAGATTAAGTGGCAAGCCACTTTTACCAGCAAAGATAGGAGACAAGATGGCCACCGGGCACGGCGAACGGACGAAATCCGGGATGGTCCGCACCTTCGTCACCCCTCAGCCGATCGTGTGTGGCCGCTGCCACGCACCGGCCACACACGGCGCGGCCAGGGTGGATTCGCGGAGCGCGTGCCCCGGGGAGGACCACCCGGTCTGTCAGGCATTCCTGTTCTGCGCTGCGCACGCCACCAGCGATTACTACCGGTGGCCGCCACTGGCGCGTGTGACGCCCACCGGGAATTCCGGGCGCTCCCAGGTCACCGTGGGCGAACTCACGCCCGACCGCTGACCAGAACCTCGATCCTTCACGGAGGATCAGAAGATCCTGCGGCTCAGGTGCCGGTTCCGCATGCTGGCACGCCGCAGCGATTTGACCGCCTCGGGTCGCCTCGACGACGAGCCCGACCAGGATGCCCTACTCCCCGGTATGGAGTTCCGACCCTCACCAGCGCGCTACGTCTCGGGTTCACTCAGCCGACAGGTATTCGGGCCCATACATCGCCCTAGCTAATTCGGCTTTCAGGCCGTCATCGCAACGAATTCTATTCGGACATTCCATTTCCCTCATCTCACGGAGTTCCCGCATGTCTGCATTCAGCTCTACTCCCGATCCGCTGTCGAATATCGGCCTATCCAAGGCCATGCTCGCCACAGAACCGGGGGAGGTCGTTTCCCATCTCATCGGTGAGGTGACCTTCGCGACAACAACCAGCCACTTCAACAAAGCGAAGGAACGCCGCGACCAGCGCCGCACCCTGGTCATCACTCTGCCGGACAACTCGATCGTCAAGATCGTGACCCGGAAAAAGGTGGCGTTCCAGTGCCACCCCGGGGATCGGGTTCGCATTCCCAGGGCCGTGGTCAAGAAACACAAATCCTTCCGCGGTCAGCCGCAGACTGTGCTGGGGAATGCAACCTTGAACCGGACCCCGACTCCATAGTCACGGTGGATGGATTCCGCCCCGTCGCATCGGGTGGCCGGTGCGACGGACGAGGTACCCATCTGCCTCAATTCCCTCGTCCGTTTCATCTTGGAGTTTCAATGAGCAAAATCGAAGACCGCGGCCGCATCGTCAAGGTGCTGTACGGGCACACCGATGCCGAGACCGCCCATATCGACACCGACTATCCGTGGGGTTACCGGCTGCGGTGTACCCGGCGGTCGTGGGTCGAGACCGCGGTCAGGGGCGTGAAACGGGGACAGTCCCGGCTGGTGACCCAGACCACCGACCCGCGTCGGTCCGAGGAGTTCTGGAACGCCCCCAAGCCGGGCCGGTACGCCCGGAAGGTGTTCCTCACGGCGTTCGAGAACGGCCAGGTCGATGGGTGGTCGATCAGTGATTACGGGATCGGTAGCGAAGAGTGGACGCGAGTGGTCGTGCGTGGTTTGTGGGAGCATCTCGATCAGCCCGACCGCGATTTCATCGTGTCGATGGTGGCGCGCGAGCACCGGACCTCCACGGCCGGCTGGAGCCGCTGGCACACCGATGTCACCGACATCCGTGCCGCCGGGGCGCCCGAATTCACGACGTGGACCGCAGCCCATCCCGACTGGCTCCACCGCCAGGAGCACTACGACCTCCTGCGCGACTACGTCATGGTCGGCGGCCCGGACGTGACCGCCGAGAAGTGGTGGATCGCGCACTGATCACCACGGCGGTCGCGAAGCGCACTCCGCAGGGGTCGCCGCAAAGGCGCGCCCACAGCGAAATCCGCTTCTTCCCAGCCGACCGAATGCTGCACTTCACCGTTCCGAACCGATTTCCGCAGTCACCGCGGCACGCACGCCGCAGCCGACCCACTCCGATGGAGGAATTCATGACCACACAGCTTCCCGCCGAGCGCATCGCGAACGAAATCGCCACCGCCGAACTCGTGCGGGCGAAATTGCTGTACCTCACCTCCCGCGCTGCCGCCGAAGGCGGCGAGAGCAGTGAGGATTTCTACGCGATCCAGGCGACCCTGGAACACGTCAACGAGATCCGAGGTCATCTGCACGACCTCCGGGTGCAGGCGGCGTCACTGACTGTCGACCAGGCCCACACGGCGGTGCAGGAGGCTACCTCCGGCCTCAGGTCCTGGCCGAAGATCGAGGCCGTCGAAGGCATCGACGCGGAAGTGCTGGAACTGATCGAGGCCGCCTCCAAGACGGAGCCGATGGAGCACGTCCTGCACTGGCTCACGACGCTCCTGCACCAGCGATTCGCGAACTCGATCAGCAGCAAGGGGCCCTACGCGCAGATCACATTCATTCTGGAGCAGCTCGGTGCAGCCGAGGCCATACAAACCATCGGGTACCACGCCGAGGCGCCCTTCTGACACCGTCCGGCAACTGCTGGTGACGCGCCGGGCGAATGTCGGAGGCCGGATGGATGGGCCGCCGACCCAGGCCGGATCAGGTCAGAGCGACGAATTCCGCACTCATCGGCGACCACAACGTCATCAAAACCTCTGTAGCCAAATCGAATTCGTGAGCGATGCACGCTCACCACGACACACCACGAGAGGATTCACGATGAAGCGAGCCAAGCGGTTCTGGCACATCGAAACACGGTCCGGTTACTTCTACGCGACCAACCAATTCGGCGGATTCACCCGGCACGGCACGAAGGAGGAAGCCGAGAGGGAAATCGAGCAGAACATCGCCGAATTCGGCGATGCGTGGAGTAGAGACCGCTAGCGCTTCCCGCAGTGGACCGAGGGACCAGACAGCAGCAGTCTGCCTGGTCCCTCGGTCCGTTACCGACTCTACGACGCCGTGCCGACGCCGTGCCGACCTCCCTGCACGCCGCGCGGTGCCATGAGCGGTGCCGGTGAAATCCGTTTGTTCGCACCCGCTCTCGGCACGTCGGTTGAACATTCGGGTGCCCCGGCGGACAGCCACAGTTACGAGGAGATGGCTGCGGAGCTTCCTTGCCCGCCGCCAGCGGCTTGTGCGCGCTCGGCACCGCGGATCAGAGCGGAGATCTCCGCAGGCGACATTCCGACCATCTCCGCCAGCTCGCGCCCCGGCATACCACCTCGATCGCGGACCCGCCCGAGGGCCGCCCCCTGTCCGAGACGCGCGGCCGCCACCGCCGATTCCGCCGACTGCACCGCTGCGACGACCGCCTCCCGGAATCGCGCATGCGCACTATCAAGCGCCGCCGTCAGCGCCGCGACCCGGTCGCTTCCCCGCTCGCCGTTACCTCCGGCGCCTGCGCCCGTCGACGACCCGGCTACGGCCTTCACCACCGCAGCCCCGTAACCGGTGAGCGCTTTGCTGACCAGACGGTCACGAGCAGTGGCCGCGTCGACGATCGCGGAATCTCTTGTCGCCACGGCATCTTCGATCTGCCGATCGAGCCGGACGACGCCGGCGAGGTCTTCCTCGGTCGCGTCCAGCGCGGCCAGCGCCGCAGCACGGAGCTGCGACACCATCCGGTGCGCCTCCTCGCGTGGCTTGGGTCGAGACACGACCGTTCCTCCCTGTCGACCCGGCACCCCTCCACCACCGTACCTCCGGCACCGAATCGAAACTCTGGCCGCGATGAACCGCAACATCACGGACGATCAAAATAGCTGCGCGACAACATATTTCCCGACGCCCGGGTTGACCCACCCCGCAAAAGGGGTAAACTATTGAATGGACAGGGAGGGACCGGACACCCGCCCCGAACCATCACCCCACCCCCAACCCCGAAGGGACACATCATGAACGAGCACAATCACGCAGCCGATCTCCGCGGCCGCTACCACCGCGAAATACGGACCGTCAGCCAGTTCTGCTCGACACCGATCCACGTGGTCTACACCGGTAGCCCACGAGGCTGGGCCATCGAAGCCGTACTGGCCAACGGCCTCGTCGCCAGAGTCACCAACGACGCCATGCAGGGCACCGAATACGACAGCGAGTGCTGGACCGACCTGCACGATGCCGACGGTGTGCCGGTCGCATACATCGACCGCGGCAGCCTCACCGACCAGCTCTCCCTGGCTACCGCTCTCACCATCGAGCAGGCCGCCAGCCTGTGCGGCGGGCTCGCTCCCGCGGAGCTGCCCGACCTGGTCCAGATGGAACCCCACACCGTCGTTGTCGACAGCCGGGGCCACCGGCTCGAGGTGATCAACGTCGACTCGAACCGGGAGTGCATCAGGGTGTGCGACCGCAACGGCAGCCGCCACGGCACCTCCGAGTCGGTCGTTCTGACCCGGGCGCAGATGCGGGAGTGGATCACCACGCTGGGTCGCAGCCTCTGAACGCCCGCCGGCTCGTAAACCGGCAGGGTCTTGCACCCGCCGGGCCGTCACACCTGGTCCGGCGGCCGTGCCGCCGGACCAGCTCGCGGCCGATGAAATCCGCACGACCGCACCACTTCTCAGCCGGACACCCGGCATCAGGAGCTCGAACGTTCATGAACCACATCATCGACACCGACACTCAAGCGCGACTGCATGCGCTCGTAACCACGCTCGGCATCACCCACACCCAGCTCGATGACTATCTCGGTGACGTGTCGCTGTACGACGCCTCGAACGCCGGGGACCAATGGGGGCGCAGCGCAGCGCATCTCGCGGCCGAGGCCGAGGGGGTGCCCGCCGAGTTGGCGCTGCTGCTCAGCCTCCAGACCGAGCAGCAGATCACCGACCGGCTCGGCCAGTACGCGAACGCGGTGCTCGCCGAGTATCCCGGCCTGGCCGAGTTGCGCGGCGCCCTCGCGGGCACGGTGACCCCCGAGCGCGTACGTGCCATCGCCGGCGAATTCCACGGCATCACTGGCCGATGCCTGTTCGCGGTCTGGCCCCGTCTCGACCGCCACGGCTACCGCGGTGACCCGAAGCTCTACATCGAGCCCGAGTCCAATGACTCGTTCGCCGCGACCCTCACCGACAACCTCCGCAGCTTCCTCACCCTGCCCCTTGACGACCCCCATAGCCCGCGCACGCCCGGACACCCCGATGACTGGACCGGCGGGTGGGACATGGACCTGGACGTCGAGGACTGCGTCTGGGACGAAGGACAGCTCAACGGAGCCCGGATCGACCGCCGGTAGCCCGCGCGCCAGGGGCCGGATGCGGGATTCCCGTGTCCGGCCCCCGGCCGTATCTGCACACACGTTCCATCGAGGTGGCGGCTGGTGCACCGTGACAGAGCACGGCCGGACACACCAGCCGCCGCGCGCCCCACCCGCTTCCGGGGCACCCCGACACCCTATCCGCCGCAGCGGGCTTCCCCGCCGCGGTCCACCGAGAAACAGAGTCCTCGTGCCACACATGCTCCCTCCTCACCGGCTGGCGGATAATCAGCCGGTGGACGGTTGGGTGACATTGGCGCAGTGGGCCGACAAGCACGGGTACAGCCCCGAGTACGTCCGCAACTTCTGGACGCCACTGCTCGGATTCCCGGCTCCGGCCAGCTCTCATCCCCGCTCTGCTTCCAGTGGGCGATTCGAGGCCGAGGTCTACAGCGAAGCCGCCTTGGACGCGTTCTACGCCGCTCACCGACCCGAGCACCGCGGCACCACCTCGATGCTGGACGGGCCCGACGAATTCCGCACGCTGGGAACGATCGCGAGCATGCTCGGCCTGGACCGTAAAACTGTCAGCCAGTACCGTCAGGCGATCGATGCTGCGGTGGCGGCCGAGGACTACCAGGACCGAGGTGCCCGGCGGCTCTACCGCACCCGCGTCGTCGTCGACTGGCTCAACGCCCGGCCAGGGCGCGGCGTGGCGGCCGATCCGGCCACCGATCGCCGTCGGCGCCGGCCCGCCGAGACCACCGGCGAGGCCTAGCGGACGACGCTCCCGGCGGCCGCGACGGCGGGTCCGCTGTCACGGTCGCCACCTGGCGTTGCGCCGCGCGACCGAGCCGCGGTGGGTGGAAGGACCGGCCGCCACACGCGACTGCGCCGACTCGCACTCCTCGCGCCGTCGCCCTCCTTCTTTTGCTCCTGCCGCAACATGTCTTCTTCCACCCGTTCGTCCCCCTGCTGGCTGCGAGTTGTTCCCTGCCCATCCCCTGCCGTATTCTCACCACAGTCTCGCTCTCCCGGCTGCATCAAATCTCTTGCATTCCGGCGCTTAACTTGGACTATTCACGGAAAGTTGACAGCTGGGGGAGTTCGGCTGGGGGACTGTCGGTGCCGGGTCGGGTGACACGCTGGGCGTGACCTCGGGGTCGTTGATGTGTCTTGTTCCGCCGCTACGGAAAGGCGGCATTGTCGCTTTTCCGTTGACGGGGATGGGAGCGGTGTTGGTCGAGATCCCGGGTTCGGCGCGGCTGGTTCTCGTTGAGGGTGTGCGTCATCTGGACGAGCCCGCCGCGGTGTTCGAGGGCATGCTGACCGGCTGGGCGAACCAGCAGAAGTCGCGGATGCTGGCGGAGGCGACGATCGTGCCGCGGCTGGCGCTGCTGCGCCGATACACCGCGCTGCGGAACGCCGAGAACTCAACCACGACAATCCCATTGGGGAGTACCGCGCCACGGCCGTCGAACCTGCTGCCCCGCCTTTCGCGATTCCGGCGCCGTCGGGGGTGTGACGTGTGACGGTCTGGGACCGATACTTGAGGCGTGAGCAGTGGGGGAAGCGACATCACCGGGGACCCGCGGACAATCGGAGTGTCTCAATCGGCGGAGGTGACCGGGAACGGGAATGCTGTCGTGCAGACCGGCGGCGACCACCACGGCGACATCACCGTCGTCCACCATGAAGCGCCGGCGCCGCCTCGCACGGCGGTCATCACCAGTCTTCCCCCGATGCCGCGGGTGTTCCACGGCCGGGACCGGGAGTTGCAGCAGATCCTCGATGCCGCCGACCGCCATGAGCAGGTCGTGGCCATCCACGCCATCGACGGCATGGCCGGGGTCGGGAAAACCACCCTCGCCGTCCGCGCCGCCCACCTCCTGGCCGATCGGTACCCCGATGGCCGATTCTTCATCGAACTGCACGCTCACACAGCCGGGCAGACACCAGCGGATCCGTTCGACGTCCTCGGTGGGCTACTGATCGAACTCGGCACCGACCCCCGCACCATGCCCGACACCATGACCGGGCGGCGGGACCTGTGGCGCCACGTGCTCGCCGACAAGCGGGCCCTGGTGGTGTTGGATGACGCCGCCAACCGCCATCAAGTGCAGCCGCTCCTGCCCAGCGGTGCGCAATGCCTGACCCTGATCACCAGCCGGCACCGCCTGTTGTTAGCTGCCACCCGACCGCTGTCGCTGGACGTCCTTGCCCCAGAGCCGGCCACCGACCTGTTCCTTGCCCTTACCCATCGCGACCCACACGCGCCGGGCGAGCGAGACGCTGCGGCGCAGATGGCGGCCGTATGCGGCGGCCTGCCGCTGGCGATCGGGCTGGTCGCCGGCCAGATCGCCCACCACTCGCGATGGACAGCCACCGACATCTCCACCCGCGCCAGCGAACTGTCGGCCGCCACCGACCGGCTGGCCGCCGTCGACCGACCCGACGATCCGGTCGTGCGCGCCGCCTTCGACATGTCCTACAGCGGCCTTCCACCGGCACGGCAGGTCTTATTCCACCGGTTGGGCCTACACCCAGGCTCTGACCTCGACGTCTACGCTGCCGCTGCGCTGGCAGGCGTAGATCGCACTATGGCGGCGGCCGAGTTGGAAGCCCTCTACACCGATCACTTGATCGACGAGACAGCTCGCGGCCGGTATCGGCTGCACGACCTGCTGCGCGACTACGCCCGCACCCTCACCACCAGCAGCACCGCTGACACTGACCACGCCATCAACCGGCTGCTGAACTACTACCAAAGCACCGCGACGATCGCCAACCAGATCCTCGACTCGGGCACCAGCCGGGTCGGCGACGGCACCATCGTAGAGCCGATGTTCGAGGATCGAGTCCAGGCGTTGCGGTGGCTGCGGGTCGAACGGGTCAATCTGATGGCCTGTCTCGACCATGCCGCCAACCACGATTTGACGCGATTGGTCACGTTCACTCGAACGGTGGCCCGGAGGGTCGAGCTGGAAGGGCCGTGGCCACTGGCAGTTCGAATGCACCAGCGTGCAGTCGCAGCCGCACAGCAACTCGGTGACCGGCTCGGGGAAGCCGGCGCCCTTCGCGGTCTCGGCGACGTACGGCTGCTCACCGGCAACTACCCTGCGGCCACAGACCTGTACCAGCAGGCACTGACCATCTACCGCGACCTCCGTGACCGGCTCGGCGAAGCCCACACCCTCGGCGGTCTCGGCAACGCGCGGCAGCGTACCAGCGACTACGTCGCGGCCATCGACTTCTACCACCAGGTGCTGGCTATTTACCGCGACCTCGGCCACCGACACGGGGAAGCCACCACCCTCGACGGTCTCGGCAACGCACGGCAGCGCATCGGCGACTACCAAGCGGCTGTCGGTCTGTACCAGCAGGCGCTGGCGATGTTCCGCGACCTCGGTGACCGGCTCGGCGAAGCCCACACTCTCGGCGGTCTCGGCAACGCACGGCAGCTCACCACCGACTATCTGGCGGCCACCGACCTGTATGAACAGGCCTTGACCATCTACCGCGACCTCGGCGACCGGCAAGGGGAAGCGACCACCCTCGACAACCTCGGCCGCTGTCACGAAGCGACGGGCGACTGCCCCGCCGCTATCGATCTGTATCAGCAGGCGCTGGCGATCTTCCGCGACCTGGGTGACCGGCTCGGGGAAGCCACCGCCCTCGACGACCTCGGCGACGCACGGCAGCGCACCGGCGACTACCCGGCGGCCGCCGACCTGTTCCACCAGGCGCTGGCGATCTTCCGCGACCTCGGCGACCGGCACGGGCAAGCCACCGCCCTCCACAACCTCGGCGACGCACATCGGCTCACCAGTAACTACCTGGTGGCCGCCGATCTGTATCAGCAGGCTCTCGACATCTACCGGGACATCGGCGACCGGCAACGGGAAGCCGTCATCGTCGCCAAGCTCGAAGTTGTGCGAGTGGCGGCACCCACGGTCGAATAGTCGCAGTTGGAATACTGCGGTTTTACCTACATCACATCCGCGTACGGTGGAAGAGGTGGCGGGCAATCTCCACAAACTGAGCGCCGGTGACGGGTACCTCTACCTGAGTCGGCAGGTCGCTGCCTTGGACGCCAGCGACCGCGGTGCCACCTCCCTGGGCGACTACTACTCCGCGAAAGGCGAAGCTCCCGGCCGCTGGATGGGCTCCGGTCTGGTGGCGTTCGACACCATCACTGCGGGCGACATGGTCACCGAGGAGCAGATGCACGCCCTGTACGGGCTCGGCCGTCATCCCGACGCTCGCCGGATCGAGGAGGAGGCGCTCCAGACACTCGTCGGTGTGTACTTGCAGCAGTATCTGGCCCGGGGCCACAGCATGCGCCGCGCGGAGAAGATGGCCAGCCAACGCGCCGCCGACGAAGCCCAGAAGTCCAGCCGCCTGGGCACCCCGTTCAAAACGTTCCAGCCCACGCAATTCCGGCAGGCTCTCGCCGCGGCCTACAGCGATTACAACGTCACACGCGGCAAGCCATGGAATCACCCTGTCCCCGAAGACGTGCGGGCCGGTCTGCGGACCGCGCTCGGTCTGCGGATGTTCCGCGGCCACTACGACCGCGACCCGCTCGACGACCGGGAGCTGTCGAGCTACATTGCCCGCCAATCCCGTCAGCAGACGACCGCGTGCGCCGGATACGACTTCACGCTGACGGGGGTGAAATCGGGCGCGGCGTTCTGGGCGCTGGCACCGCGCCCGGTCGCCGACGTCTACCGGCAGTGCCACGACGCCGCCGTCGACGACACGATCCGCCGCGCCGAACAGCTGGTCGCCTACACGCGGTCCGGCACCAACGGCGTCGCTCAGATCGACACACAGGGGTTGATCGTGGCGGTGTTCACGCATCGCGATTCACGCTGCGGCGACCCTCAATTGCACAGCCACGTCGTCTTTTCCAACAAGGTGCGAGCGCACGACGGCCGGTGGCTGGCTCTCGACGGCCGCCCTCTGCACCGGTTCGCGGTGACGTTGTCGGAGTATTTCAATATCCGCCTGGAGACCCATCTGCGGAACCGCCTGGGCCTGCGGTTCGTCGAGCGCCCGCACAAGGACCCGAACAAGCGGGGCACCCGGGAAATCGTCGGCGTCGATTGGGCACTGTGCGACCGATGGTCCCAGCGCAACAACGACATCGAGGCTCGCCGTGGTGAGCTGGCCCACGCGTTCCAAGCCAAGTACGGGCGCGAACCGTCCCCGCGGGAGGCGTACGACCTGGCCGAGCGGGCAGCGCTGGAGAACCGGCCCGCGAAGCACGAACTGCGCTCCGAAGCCGAGCAGCGGGCGGCGTGGTGCGCCGAGGCGGTGGAGTTCTTCGGCTCCCCGGCCGCCGTCTACGACATGATCTACGCCGCCCTGCACCCCGGACCGTCGGAGGTGTCGGCGCCGGCACGGCATGAGCTCGAGGCCTGGGTCGAAGCCGCCGCCGACGAGGTCATCGCA
Source organism: Nocardia sp. alder85J (assembly GCF_020176955.2). Taxonomy (GTDB): domain Bacteria; phylum Actinomycetota; class Actinomycetes; order Mycobacteriales; family Mycobacteriaceae; genus Nocardia. The sequence continues at coordinate 76,315 of NZ_JAIUCZ020000012.1, read as the reverse complement.
CGAGTCTCCGAGGAGCGCGCGACCTGGCAACTCCACCACGTCACCGCCGAGACGCTGCGCCTGGTGCGGGCGGCCGAACTCGACCCCGCCGACGTCGACCCGGTCACCGACGCCGTCGCGGCCGCCGCTCTGGCGCCGTCACGCTGCTTCGCCCTGCCGGTGCCGGATCTGTTCCACGAACCGCCCGGACTCACCCGCCACGACGGCAGCAGCGTGTTCGTCCCGGTCGGTACCCAAAGCTATTCCAGCGCACCGGTGATGGCCGCCGAACAGCGCATCCTGGACGCGGCCGGACGCCGCGACGGCCAGCAGGTCAGTGCCATGGCTGTCGACCTCGCGTTGCTGGAGTACGCCGCGAACGCACCGGACAAGCCCCTCAATCCCGATCAGATCGCGATGATCAGGGGATTCTCGACCTCCGGCGGCCGGGTCGAAGTCACCCTCGCACCAGCGGGCACCGGCAAGACCACGGCCCTGGGCGTGTTCGCGCGGGCATGGCGCAACGACGGCGGCACCGTCCTCGGCTTGGCACCGACCGCCAACGCTGCCGCAGTCCTGCGTGACCAGATCGGCGGCACCTGCGACACGATCGCCAAACTGCTCGACAGTCTGGACCGTTCCGCGGCCGCCGCCGAGTCGGGGCGCGCGGTACGGATACCGCAGTGGGTCAACGACATCGGCCCGTCGACAGTGGTCATCGTCGACGAGGCAGCCTTGGCGTCGACCGCGCAACTGGACCGCGTGGTCGCTTTCGTGCTCGGCCGCGGCGGCTCGGTCAAGCTCGCCGCCGACGACCGGCAGCTCGCCGCGATCTCGGCCGGCGGAATCGTCCGGGCCATCGTCGACGAGTACGACGCCTACCGCCTCGGCCGCGTCATCCGTTTCCGCGACGAACACGGCAACACCCGCACCGACGAAGCCGCCGCCTCGCTGGCGCTGCGCGACGGCGACCCCTCCGCGATCGCGTTCTATCTCGACGGCCGCATCCACAGCGGCGACCCGGCTGCACTGGCAGACCGCGCCTACAGCGCCTGGGCCACCGACCGCCGTGCCGGGCTCGACGCGGTGATGCTCGCCCCGACCCACGAGATCACCCGGTCGCTGAACGTGCGTGCCCGCGCCGACCGGCTCACCGTCTGGGGAACCACCGGACCGGAGGTGGTCCTGCGCGACGACACCCGTGCCAGCGCCGGGGACATCGTGCGCACCACCCAGAACGATCGCCGCCTGGCACTGTCGGGCACCGACTGGGTCCGCAACGGCGACCGATGGTCGGTCGACACCGTGCACGCCGACGGCGCACTGTCGGTCACCCATCTGCGCACCTCACTGGCGGTGACGCTGCCCGCCGAATACGTCACCGAGCACGTCATCCTCGGCTACGCGTCAACGATCATGACCTCGCAAGGGATCACCGCCGACTCGGGCTATACCGTCCTGTCCGGCAACGAGACCCGCAACGACATCTACATGGCCGCCACCCGCGGGAGCCTCACCAACCACCTGTACGTGCCCACCGCGCAGACCGGTGACGAGCAGTCCATCGTGACCGACAAGGCCATGCATCCGCAGACCGCGGCGGAACTGCTCACCCGGGTACTGGCCCGCGACGGCGCGCAGAAAGCCGTCGTCACGCTGATCTCCGAACTGCATGACCCCCGCACCCGCCTCGCCGCCGCCGTCGACGCCTACGTGCACGCCCTCGGGACCGCCGCGGAAACCCTGCTCGGCACCGAGGAACTCGCACACCTCGAGCGCACCGCCGACACTGTGGTGGCCGGAGTCACCGACGCCGCCGCGTGGCCGACCCTTCGGCAGCACCTGGCGATACTGGCGCTGTGCGGCATCGAGCCCATTCCGGCACTGACTCGCGTCCGCAACCAGCGGGAGCTGGGCACCGCACGAGATGTCGCCGCAGTCCTGGACTGGCGGCTCACCGCCACCGTCACCCGCGCCACCGGTTCCGGCCCCCTGCCCTGGATGACCGGCATCCCGGACCCGATCGCCGACGACCCCCACTTCGGCAGCTACCTGGCAGCCCGCGCCGCGCTCGTCAGCGAACTGGCTGCCCGGATCGCAGCCGACGCCGTGGCATGGACGCCGGCGAACGCGCCCGGCTGGGCGCGGCCGCTACTGTCTGCCGACGCCACGACGCTGATCGCCGATGTCGCCGTCTGGCGCGCCGCAACCGCAGTACCCACCGTCGACCCTCGCCCGACCGGCCCGGATCGCATGTTCGCCAGGGAAATCAGCCACCAACAGCGCCTGGACGATCGCGTGGCCACGATTCTGGGCGATCCCACCCGAGCAGCCGCACGATGGGCCGCGTTGGCCGACCGTCTCGATACCCGGCTGGTCGACGATGCATACTGGCCCGTGCTCGCCGACCGGCTCACCGCCACAGCGCGCACAGGCCTCGACGCCGCAGAGCTGTTCGAGTCCGTGGTCACCGCATACCCACTGCCCGACGAACTGCCCGCCGCCGCTGTCTGGTGGAGGCTGACCCGGCACCTCGACCCAGCCCTCCTCGAACACCTCGACGGAGAAATGCCGCCGCACGTACAGCCGGAACCATTGTCCGACAGTGACATTCCGCCCGAATCCGATACCGTGCCGACCTCTTCGGCCGACTCCGATCGGCCGGTCAGCACACTCGCCCCGGACGAACTCGACGAGGACTATCTCTCTGCGGTACTGGCCCACGCTCCCGACGAACCTGCCGACGCCTCACCACAGCCGCGATCCGGGGTCGATGATGCCGAGATTCTGATCGATTTCGACATCACCGGTCCTGCCCCGATCGTGCCCTACCCGGAGGCGACATCGGACGAACGCGTGAAGCGGCTACGCGCGGACCTGGCTGCCGCGAGGCAACGCACCAAGGACCTGTGGGCCATACACCTTGCTGGGGCAGGACAGCACCGACGCGCTGCCGATCCCATGGTGATCGCCATGCGGCACCAAGCCGACGTCCAGGCGCCCTTCCGGGTCGCCGCGTTGGATGCCCACCGGGCATGGCAGGATGCCGACCGCGCCGCCACGGCCGCTGAGCATGCCCACGCCACCGCGGTGCACGCTGCCGCAACCGCCCGGCCCGCAGGCGCCGGTGCTGAATCTGCGCCGGACGAACCGACTGTGGCGATCCTCGCGATGGAGGCCGCCGCCGCGCGGTCCCGAGCCGACGATGCCAAGAACGCCGCCGACCACGCGCAACGAGCGTGGGAAAACCATGCCGGCGACCAGGGAATGGTCACCCCCGGCGACGTCGACGCGCTCCGGATCGCCGCCGACGACATGGACAGTGACGTGGTCGCCGCCGCCCACGCGGATAAGGAACTGCTCGAAGGCCAGCTCCTGCGCGCCGAAAGCGCCGCCGCCCGCCGGACCGAATCCGAACCCGGCATCAGCCCGAAGACGATCGTGGTGCGGACGCCAGCACCACAACCCCGTCCACCACAATCGACCACCACCGGCGGGCGGTTGCAGATGATGCCGGACAGCGAACTGGAAACGGAGATCACCCGTCTCGCTGACGCCATCCACCGAATGCGGCAGACAAGCGCCCCCGGTAGCGATCTGTCGCCCACAGCCGTGGCCGACGAGACACGCCGAGACCATCGACGCCTGCACACCCAAGGCCCGATCGTCGCCGCCGCGCTCGAAACCGAGCAAAACACGCGGGATACCGAGACACGCTGGCATCAGGCTCGCGCCGATCTGGTCGCCCTGACGCACCGCCGGAACACCAACGCCGTTCGAGGCAAAGCTGCCCGGCACCAACTCGACGACGACATCGCCACAGCCACCAGCCGCGTCGCCGCCTTCCATGCCGAACACGTCCAAGCCAGAGCAGCGTTGCGCACAGCAACCGACGCCGCCATCGCGCTCGGGGCATACCCTGACCAATGGGCACACATCACCAGCCGCATCGCCGATGCCGGCGCGCTCCAGGCCGACCTGCAACGTGCCATCACCGAAGACGCCGAACGAACTCACCGCCAGAACGAACACCGTATCGAGCTCGACCAGCAGCTTGCACAATTACAGGCCGACCTGGACGCCACCGTGACCGAACAGCGCCGCCGCGCCGTGCCCACCAACGGCGGTCACGACTCGGAAACGCCACGGGAAACCGGCGACGATTCGATCGGCGACATCTGGCCGGATGAAGAAAATGACACTCGTACAACACAATTGGACGCTGCGACCGACCGATCAATACATGTTCGAGTCCGCCCGAACGACGCCCTTCGTGGCCCGCGGGGTCCCAGGGCCTGAGAACCACTCCAGGGCTGTTCACCGAAACGATCCGATGGCAGAGCCATTGTCCGACTCGCAGTCCTCGATGGCCGACGCCTCGAGCCGACTGTCACAGCCCCACCGCGTCCGAGCAGGCCAGCACCCAGTCGTGCCGCAGCATCCAGGATCCAAGCCTCGAGTGGGAGCCAGAACTTCTGGCAGCAGCTCAGCCGGGCTGTTACCGTCGATGGAAAGCCCCCGCTACCTGAGTTCGCGGTAGCGGATGAGGCGCTCGGCAGGGATCTCCGGCACAGCGTCGAATCCCCAGTCCTCCAGCCACTTCGCGATGGCGATGCCCGTGTAAGCCGTTTCGCCGCTGTGCACCGCCGTTGCGGTGCCGTCGCGACGGCCCGGGTGGAAGGCAGGTGATGTCCCATCCGCGACCGAGGCGATGCCTCGACCCAGGCGTAAGAGGCTACTGTTGGACGAGCCGACTCTCTTCGACGACAACGATGGCGATGCAGATGATGACGAGCGAGATCCGCGACGACGTAGAACGCCGCTACCGCGACGACCTGCCCATAGAGTGGAGCCCGCAGCAGCGGGCAACGTTCCTCGCCGCGAAGACGGACCAGCTGGAGCAGCAGATCCGGCAAACGACCGGGCCGCTGTTCGAGCACGCTCTGACTCTGTACCGCGACGCCTATGGCAGCGAGCCTGGCGACGCGGTCGTGACCGGGCTGCGGATCCGGGCCCGGGAGCAGGCGATCCAGATAGCGCTGGGCCAGCTGTTCGAGGGGTACGAGGAGCAGGATCCGGAGCCGACGATCTCCGATCGGGAGCAAGTGATCGGGGAGCAGCTCGACATGGTGTGGAGTCGGAAGCCGCCGATGCAGCGGTGGGCGACGCCGTGGGCGGACCCGGCCGAGGACGACGACCTGTTCGATCTGGTTCAGATTCTGTTCCCGGCCACGGCGACGAGCCCGGTCGAGCCGGCGGTCCACCTGCTGCAAGCGATGCGGGCCGAGGGGATGGACCTTCCCGCGTCGGCAGGCGATCCGGTGCATCAGTGGATGATGACCGAGTTGCGCCGGGGTCTGGATCAGGAGGACCGGCGGCGGGCCGGAGTGGGCATGCCGAGGCTGCACTACAGCCTGTAGGTTCGTCGCCACCGCGGACCGCGTTCGCCGATCTCGCCGAGCGTCCGCCGTTGACCGAGGTCGGTTCCGGTGAGCTTCTGCTGCTCACCGATGCCGCCTCCCGCAGGCCCGTGCTCGTGCGGGTGCTCGAAGCCCCGACCGACGCCACGGCGCTGGTAGCGCCGTTGGTCGTCGAAGACCTCGCATCCCAAGATCGACGCGAATATTACTGGGGTGCAATGCCGTTGACATGGCGGTGCCTGACTCCGGTCGAGCAGCAGGCGATCACGGCTCGTGGTCCCGCCGTCACCGACGCGACCACCCTCAAGGTCGGCGACATCCTCGTCCGCAGTCCCGAGGCCGGCGGCGAGCCGGAAATCGTACGCGTGCTGAAGACTTCAACAATCCCAGGCGACCGCGACACCACGACCGCCCGAGTGGTCATCGAACATGTCGACACCGGTAGGCGCCACACCCACACCGGCAACGCCCTCGGCCCACACTGGCTCCGCACCAGCCTCACTCCCACCGGTTTCAGAAGCCCGAACAGACTCCGAAACAACAAGATTCGGCCACACACCGACGCCACTCCCCCCACCGAGACCGATGAAGCCGATGACCGGGATGCCGCCGACGAGGATCCACCGGCGCTCGCACCGTCACGCCGCCCGGCGGCCGGCTTGGCTCTCGAAGCGCTGGTGGCCGAAGCCCGTCGAGCACGTGCCAAGGCGCAGGCGGTTGGTGGCCACGATCCGAGCGCGTGGACCACCTTCGCCGGACTGGTCGCTACCGACCCGGAGACCGGACGCCGGTATTCGGCGACCGAGCCCGAGTCGGCACCGGTGAACGACGGATGGATTCATCAGGCCGTGGTCGGCTATCAGCAGGTGGGCTACCGCATCGAGCATCGGTTGCCACCGCCGCGGCACACCCGCCTCGACCATCAGATCGACGTCGATCACGACGCGAAACGCGTCGTGATCGACGCCAAATTCCCGGCTACACCACCGCATTCAACCTCATCTCCACCCTCGCCGATGTCCGTGACCACCTCGGTGTCCGCGCCTCCGGCACCGAGGAACTCACCGCCGATGCCGCGCGCTGGCCACCATCGCCTGTGCCGCCCCCAGTGGCCGACGGGACACTCAACCCGTGGGTGGCGATCGGTCGCGCGCAGTTCGACGCCGGTCACCTCCAGCAGGGACCGAACCCCCGCGATCACGCCGAAGTCGCCGACGTACTCCGCCGGCAGCACCGGCATAGACGGACGGTCGAATGGATCGAGAAGTCCTATCGTGACGGCTGGTACGCCGCCGCCCATGAGGTCACCGGTGCGGTCTGGACGACGATCCGCGATGGCCTGGCACGCGATCCCCGGATCGTCGATGCCGCCCGCACTCTGGGCATGTCGCCGGAATACCTTGCTGTCACAGCGGAGTTCACCGATCTCGTCGATCTCGGGTTGCAGCGCGCCGCCGCGGCCGACCCGGCTGCTGCGGCCGCGATCCGGGTCGCTCGCTACGTCTACTGCTACACCACCCCGCACGATCTCGCCCTCGAACGGCTGGCCGCCGACATCGCCGACCACGCCCTCGGTCACGCCCGCCGGGGATGGACAAGCCCCTTCGCCACCGAGCAGGACCTCGCATCGTTCCGGCGCTGGGCCGCTGCCCAGTTCGCCTCCGATCCGCTGATGTCGGTGGCCTTCGGGTGGCGCCCGGACCGGCAGCGCGCCGAGGACACACGGACCGTCGTCGCCATGATCCTGTCCGAACTGCCGCACCAGCGCCCGGACCTGGGCGTGGATCTCGGCGACCCCGACGTCGCGGCCCGGGTGAAGGCCGACCTGTTCTGGGAGGTACTCCCGTCGCTGACCAGCAGCGATCGCGACACGGTGTGGTACGAGCGACGAGGCATCTGGCACCCGGGTACCCGCGACGTGGCCGTCTCCCGGATCGACGACCGGTGGTTCGTGCGCAGCGAGGACAACTCGCTGGACTGCTGGGGTGTCGATCACCGCGCTGCCTTCGCCCAGGCACTGATCCTGTCTGGGCAACGTGCCCGGATCACACCTGAACAAGGCGCTGCCCATGCGCGTGTTCATGCGCTGCGCACCGCGCTGGCCGACCGGGCACGGCGCGCGCTGGCCGGCCACGAATTGCTCCACGCAGCAGCACGTCCCTCGCGCTCGCAAGGCTGGGTCTCCTATTCGAGACTCACCAAAGAAGCCGTCCGGACGGTGCTGGACACCATTCGCACCGCGGAACCCGTGCTCGTGGCCGCAGCGGAAGGCGAGGGTCTCGACGCGGCCGAATGGCTGCGTGACGGTGTCGCCGGTGCCATCGTCGACGATCTGCGCCGCACACACATCGCCGCTGGTGGCCGTGACGATTCGTTGTTCGAGCCGGTTCCTCTCGGTGCCGATCTGTACGAGGACACCACCACCGAATCGGTCATCGTCGGCGATCGCGATGGCGCTCACGTGCGGATCACCTCCGTCGGCGATCGCTGGACGACCTCACCGGACATCGGTCCCAGCCCGGCGACACTCACCGACGCCATCACACGGGCCCGCCGCCACCTCATCTCCTCGAATAGTGCTGGAATACAACAGATTCCAACGCTTCCGGCTGTCCCGGCCGATAGCGGCGCGATTCCCGTCGCCGACCAGATACCGATCGCCGAGTTGTTCGCCGGTCCCCCGATGTCACCGGACGGTGCCGACGACACGAACTTCACCGTCCCCGCCGAGACGCAGCCGGTATCGGACGGTGAGCCGACCGTGCCCACCGACGCGACGGTGACGATCACCGATCCTGATACCACGGCACCCGAACTCGGCAACGACACCGACCGGGCAGGCGGCGACCGTTGTCCCGACGCCTCGGATTTCGAGCAGTCCGGCGCCGACGCCCTTGCGGTGGAGGCGCTCGGCCCGACGCCCACACCACCGGCGGCAGAGGACGATCTGTCCGCGCTGGTGCCGTACTTCGGGGTGTCCGAGTTGGACCGCTCGCTGATTCACTGCACTGTTGCTGACTGGTCCCGCAACTGCTGGGGAGGCGTCTCCGACGCCGATATGATCGCCTCCAGCGTCGTGTCGGCGTACCTCCGCGACCTGACACACCGCTACGGAGTCCGGCAGGTGCATGCCGTCACCGCCGAGTTGCTGGCCGCGAATCCGCGATACCCCACCACCGCCTGGGACAAGATCGAACAGCGCGCCCAGGCACGCCGGGCCCGCGCCGATCAACTGATCGCGCAGGCCCATTCGTTGCGGGACGCCGGCGCCTACGACGGCGCATTGCGGGCGCTGTATCAGGCGCAGCTGACCAACAGCGAGATCATCGGTAACCAGCCCGACTATCACCCCGACACCTACGCCACGCTGCGCGATCTGATCCGCACGATTCGCGACACCGAATCCGGGACCACCTCCCCACCGCCGGACGCCTACACCGATCCCCGTCCCCCGCACCCGTTCCGCAGCGACACCGACCTGCGGTCCTGGCGAGACGCGGCCATCGCAGCGATGGACGCGGACCCGCTGGTGTCGTTGCGCGACACCAGCAACCGGCCGGAGCCACATTCGCATCTGCTCGACGAACTCATCGACATCAACCTCGCCGACATCGCCGAGTACACACCACAATTGCGTGACGACCTCACCGACGACTACCTCCGGTACTGGATCACGGCCGCCACCGCCACCTTGTTCGCCCGGCACGCCGGGACGCGACCGGACCCCTCGTGGACGGTGGACTACCGGGGTTGGCGCATCGCCGACAGCAACATCGCGGTGGCGAGGACCGCCGGCGAATGGCGGGTTGTCACGATCGAAGATCGGATCGGCTATCACGACGGATGGGGCGCGGACCACCGCGCCGCGGTCGCCGAAGCGTGCCTGCGCGCAGGACGACGCGATCTCCTCCCGCCTGCCACGATCGAAGTCCACACCCGCGTCGCCGCGGCCCGGAAAGCGCTGGCGGCCCTGGCAGCCCCCGCGCTGCTCAAGCACGAGATGATGCATGCCATCGCCCGCTCGAGCGAGCTGATCGGAAACAGCTTCAGCCGCTCCTCTCTGTCGGGCGCGAGCCGCAGCCCGCTGCACGGCACTGCGATTCGTCAGGTCATCGATCACGTACGGACGCAGGCTCCCAGGGTCATCGACGATCTCGTCGCCACCGGGATCGACCCTGCGGGGTTCCTCGGCGATCAAGTGCTGGAGTCCGTCCTGCGCGACCTTGTCGACCGGTACCGGCAGCCCGCCAACGACATCGATCCCCTCGGCGCGGACCTGCATCCGACCTGGGACGGCACGGTGCTGGTCGGCGACCCCGACGGCGACCACATCGAACTCGACTCGCGATTGCAAGCCCGCGAGAAAGGCCAGCGGCGCGGCGTGTTCCTATGGGTCGACGCCACTGGCCGACACGACTCGATCCGCGAGACATCCTTCGCCGCCGCCCTGGCCAAAGCCCGCGCACTGCACACACCCCGCACCCCACGCACCGACCCGGATCCCGCCGACTCCGAGGACGAAGAACCGGCCGACACCATCACATCCGGCACCACGCCGGTCATCCCCGCGTCTGATCCGGAACTCGACGACACACCGGCCGCACGGCGGCCTCCCTCCAAGCTGGAGAGAGCGCTCGGGCTGATCGCGCCGCACGAAACCTACGTCGGATACATCGGTCCCCCAACACCCGGTCGGCCTCGGGAGCGCCCGCCTGACCCGGTCGACGAATCACAGCTCGGGCTGGACTTCACTGGTTCCGCCACCGGCGACGAGCCACCACCGGCACCGGATTCCGTGCCGGTGCAGCCAGCGGACGCCCTCGAGCACATCGTGACGGATGTCCGCTTGCCTGGTGGTATCGACCTGCGGGGGCCTCGGGAACGGTTCGTCGCCAGCGGCCGCACCTGGTACAGCGACGACTTCCACATCGACGTCGGCGAGGTCTGCTATTTCGTCCACCGCCGCGGTCAGGTTCTCGACGAGCGCTACACGGTGGAGCGTCCGGCCGACCGCGACCCGGCCGGCCCGCCGTCGTGGCACCGTACCGGCGAGCGGATCGGGACAGCGGCGACAACCACGCAGATCATGCCGATGATCCGTGCCCACCGAGCCACCCTCACCGACACCCCGCGCGCACCCGCCGCCCACCACGATGCTGCGAGCGCACCACACTGGCTAAACCAGGCGGTCGGTATCTACGCGGACCGGATCGATGAGAACAACCCGCTGGCCCGGCTGGCGGCCCTGGGCAATCTCGACCTGTTCCTGTCGACATTCGGGCCGATGGCCGTCTACCGCCAGCTCGGACCGCTGTACCTGTCGGTGGCCAATGACCCCCGGTTTCGTAACACCGACACCAACGTGCTGGCCTCCGCCGCGCGAGAACCCTTCGTCCAGGAGGAGTTCGCCCGCAGGCTCGCGGCGGCGGTGTGGGACCGGTGGTCCCGGGCGACCTGGTCACCGGAGACCGAGGCCGCGACGCGACGGCTACACGACAACGAATGGCGCGACCTCGGATTCGACATCAACCCGTCGATCGAGCGAATCGGCGACCTCACCGACATCTCGCCGACAAGCACCTCGCTCGGGCTCACGATCGAGGCAGGCGGCTACTCCTTCCAGCTCACCGCCACCGGTGAGCACCTGTCGTCGATCACCGCCCGCGACCTGACCGACCGTGCGACCGTCGCCGTGCCCGCACCCGCCGGGCGCAGCGGGCACGAACCCGGTTCCGCGATGGCGGCCATCCGCGCGTTTCTGCGCACCCGCCACGAGGCAGACGCGTATGCGGAAGACGTGCGGCGGCACAGGATCACCGCCGCCCTGCAACCGATCCGGCCCGCCATCGAGCCGCTGCTGCGCGACAGCGAAGTCCTCGCCGCGGTCGCCGGATCGGGCCTTGTCCGCGACGCACCGGACGGGCGCCCGATCCTGGACCGCGCACTGCACGCCGCGCTGACCAAAGCAGCGTTCGCCGATGCCTACGACCAGCTCGGCGGCATCCCCGCATTGGCTCAACCGCTGGCCGAACTGGCCGACGCCGGATTCGACGCCGTCGAGCACCTGCGGAAGCTGCTCGCCCCTGCGCTACTCACGCAGCTCCGGAGCCGGGGACATGTCCCCGCCGACCTGCACGTGATCAACCACCACACGATCACTGTCGGCGCTTCGCCTGGGATGCTCGAGCCGCGGATCGTGCTGACCAACCGGGAGATCGAGTACCCCCGGGGCATCTGGCACTCGCACTCCGACGACGGCGACCCGGCTGTGGTCAGCGAGTTCCTCCACACCGCCATCCGCCAGGCGCGCCACCTCCTCACCACCGATGCCGGTCCCGACCATGCACCCCGCGATCGGCCGCCGGTCTCCGTCAGCCTCGACCCCGACACCATCACCGAACCGGTAGCCGGTGCCACGGCACCAGTGAAGCTCGACGGCGAGAAGTTTGCACCGTCGCCGCAGCAGCAGGCCGTGTACGACGCGGTACTGGCCGGCCGCACCGTGAAGATTCAGGCCGGCGCCGGAGCGGGGAAGACGAGCACCCTCCGAGGCTGTGCGCGCCGTATCGGCGAGGCCGACCCGGATGCCCGCATCATCTACCTCGCGTTCAACAAGACAGTGCAGTTGGAGGCCGACCGCGACATGCCCGCGAACGTGGAATCGCGGACAGGACATTCCGTGGCGGTGGTGTGGGGCGGTCGCCACCGGCAGGCCCGGCTGAACGACAAGACCGCCTTGCGCAAACCTCCCGACATCGCCGCCCACCTCCGTCTCACCAGCAACCTGGCCGCTGGTCGCGACGCCCCGCTGACCCCCGCCGAACAGGCCCTGGCGGCGTCGCGCACCGTCGATGTCTACGCCACCAGCGCCGATGACGACATCGGGCGTCAGCACCTGCCGGAGCGGTTGTCCGGACTACCTCCGGCCAGCCGAGAGAAACTGCTGTCGACCGCCCGTGCCGTGTGGGTCGACCTCGTCGCCGACGACGGGCGATTGCGATTGACCCATGACCACATCCGGAAGATGTGGGCGCTGTCTCGACCGGATTTCAGCCGGCCCGGAGCCGGGCTGCAACGCCCGGCGACGGTGGTTTTTCTCGACGAAGCACAAGACACCGCACCGGTGTTGCAGAAGGTGGTCAGCGACCAGCACGGTGTGCAGAAGGTGATCGTCGGCGACGAGAACCAGGCCATCTACGCGTTCACCGGCGCTGTCAACGCCCTCGCCGAGCTGGATGCAGACCAGACGCTACCGCTGACGACGTCGTACCGGTTCGGCCCCGCGATCGCCACAATGGGCAACGCCTTCCTGCAACTACTCGGTACCGAGATGCGCATCGAAGGCGGCGGCCCGGAGTCGGAAATCGTCGAACCCGGCACGCTGGCGGCGCCGGACGCGATCCTGGTGCGGTCCAACAGCGGCGCGATCACCGAGATCGCGCGGGAGCTGGGCGCGGGCCGGGTCGTCGGGGTGCCCAAGGGCACCAAGGGCGATCTCACCGCACTGGTCGACACCGCGCGCTACCTCAAAGGACTGCGGTCGCTGCCGACGCGAATCCATGACGACCTCGCACCGTACCGGACCTGGGACGAAGTCGTCGACCAGGCCGACCGCGGTGACGATCCGAAAATCGCGATGCTGGCTCGCATCGTCGACCGCACCGGCCTGGACAATCTCGATCAACTGGTCCAGAGCATCCACGAACTCGGTGCCGAAGCCCTGCCCGGCGTCCGATTCCGCGACGCCGCATACGGTCTCGTCGCCGAGGGACAGACCTACGGCTCACGGCATATCCTCGCCCGCGCGGGATTCCTGCACGAGCAACTGCCAGGCGGACGGATCCTCAAGAAAGGCCCCAACGCGGGCAAACCGGAGAAGGCATGGATCGCCTTCGGCACACCAGCGGAGCGGCAGGCCGCTCTCGACCGGGCCCGCGAACTCGCCGCAGTACCCACACCGGACGTGGTCGTCAGCACCGCGCACAAAGCCAAAGGCCTGGAATGGGATTCGGTACGCATCGGCGAGGACTTCAAGAACCCGGCCACCGATCCCGACAGCGGTGAACTGGTCGTGCCACCGGCAGAAGAACTGCGGCTGGCCTACGTCGCGATCACCAGGGCCCGGCGCGCACTGGATCCGGGCACGCTCGCCTACGTCTTCGACCTCACAAACACCGAACCGGGTCCGGCCACGACACCCGCAGCCGCGCCCGGCATCGAGGTGGAGCGGGAGCCGGTCGAAGACGTAGGCGAGCGTGCCGAAACGGAGCGGCCGGCCACCGGTACCACCGTCGATCCGGGCCTCGGCGGTGGCGCGGCGCCATCGGGCGACACGGTCGTCGACCCGGTCCCCGGTGATCCGGTCGCGGACCAGGACGAGGGCGACCGTTACGATCCAGCCGACTACGGCCTGGTCGCCGTGCCGGGAGCCGACCGGGCAATCGATCCCGCACAGTGGGGGTGGCATCGCGGCGACCACCAGCCGGGCGAAGGCGCCGTCGTCGAGGAATGGCATCGCGGCGACTGGCATGCCGCGATCCCGTGGACCGCCGATGACAATCTGGTCACTCCGCTGTGGTTACAGCACGAGACCATCGTGTTCGACGAGGACTCGCACCCGGTGCCCGGCGTCACCCCGTGGGAGCAGATCGAGCTGACGATCAGCACCGCTGCGGAGTTCCGGGAAGTGCTGGCCGAAACGGGCCGGCACGGATGGGTCGAAGCATCTCACCGACCTGGGCTGTGGCAGTTGACCGCGACACCGACCGCCGCGATGGCCACCGCGGGCACCCGCGCCGACCCCTCCCGGCGGCAGGAGGTGTTCCTCCGCACCGACGACAACACCTGGTGTCTCGCCGCCACCGCAGCACCGGTGCCGCTGGCGCCACCGGTCCCGATCGTGCCGCCGATCACCGACACCGCCGGGCTCGAACAATTCGTCCTGGGCCGCCACCGCCGTGACCCGGCCGTCAAGAAGCTGGTCACCACAGTGCTTTCCGGCCGCACCCGCGCCGGTGTCGACCCCGAGACCGCGCTGCGGCAGATCGCCGCCGTGGATCACGCGGTCTACCAGCGGACCGCAGTCGCCGCCACCGCCGACCGGATCCGCCCCCGTGGCCCGCTCGATGTGGCGAAGGCCCGCAACGCGCTCCAGCGATGGGCCGCAGGCGATCCGACGCTAACCATCCCCAACCCCCCGCATGACGCACCCCCCGGCAACCAGACCACCGCCGATGCCGCACCCCGCGAGCACGGCGACGCCACGCCCGGAACCGGTATGCCCGAGCCGGCCGGTGCGGCTACGACCGCGCTGCTCACGCTGGATCAACGGTTGCTGCTCTACGCGGTGCGCGACCACGACATCGTCGACCTGGCATCCCCCGGCGCTGCCGAACGCAAGGACAAGACCCACGAGCAGATCGATGGCCGCTCGGTTCCCAGTAGGGTCCGCATCCACCGTCCACACTGGGATGCGGCAGTGCGCACCTACACCGAGTACCGCCTCGATCCTCGGCCACCCAACGCACCGACCATCAACGGCGCGACCCTCGAGCAGTTCCTGCGCACGGTGTCTGTGCAGCTGCTCGAGCGGGCAGCCGACGCCGATCAGAGAGTGCGCGACGCCGCGATCCGTGAAGCATTCGACCTCAACGAGGTTCCGGCTGCCGACGCCGCGACGCTGTTCGATCTCGGTGCCGACGCTCGGTCGCTCGGCGAGCTCGACCGCCACCCGGACGGACGCCCCACGCTGGGTATCGAGGCCGGTGGCCGCCGCTTCACCGTGCGCCCGCCGCGCGACGGTGACTACGGCTGGGAAGTCCACGACACCGCCGACCCCACCGGCAGCAGCACAGCCAGCGCGCAGCAGCTGGGAGTCTTACTGACCGGCGATGTCATGGCAGCGATCCGCCGGTACCTCACCGTGCTCGACGGCACCTCCGAGACCGACAGCCGAACGGGTACTGCGGCACTGATCCACAGGCCAGACTCCGCCGCGATGCCCGCGTTGACGCCGGCCGCCGCCTCGGTCCTCACCCAGGATCAGCGACTGCTGCTGTTCGGCGCCGAGAGCCCATGGAGTCTGGCGAAGTCGCTGGGCACCGATTCCGACTGGTACATCAGATACGTCGCGTTCGTGCACCTCAACGGCGCCCTGCGCGCGGAGGTCTTCGACCATCGCCCGCAGTGGCGCGCCTTCCGCTACCGCCAAGATCGCAGCGGCGTGAGGCTCACGGCTGCCGACGGGTCAGTACCGCCGGGAGCAGGGGTGCTGGTCACCCCAGCCCAGCTCAAAGCGTTCCGGCGGGCATTGGATCCCCGCATTCGCGCGCAGCTGGCCAATCACGAATCCCTCGGCGAGGAGAACCTCGCGCGCCTGACCGCAGCGATCCTCGGAATCGGCACCGAGAACCCGGCACCAACACCTCACCCGAGTGCACCCTCCCGCACAGGCCCACCCCACCCCGCTGCCGTGCCACAGCTGCCGAGATCGCACGAGCTGCTCCTGGACCACGCGCGCTCCGCGGGCTGGACACTCGACGAGGACATCGACACGATCACCGGCCACCGGCAGATCATCGCGCGCAACGAGTCCGCACCCGGTTCCCCGGCGCTCATGCTGCGCTGGCGCCGCACCCACGGTGCCTACTGGTTCGATGACCAGGCGTCGATGCTCGAACGGCCCGGCGACCACGGCCCGCAGATCGTGCAGCCTCTGACGCTCACCGACATCGCCGAACAATTCGGGCTACTGACACCAGCCGACGACTTCTCCTTACCGGCACACTCGTTCCAGGTCATCGACTCCCGGTGGCAGCGCGTCACGATCACG
This sequence comes from Nocardia sp. alder85J, assembly GCF_020176955.2. Taxonomy (GTDB): domain Bacteria; phylum Actinomycetota; class Actinomycetes; order Mycobacteriales; family Mycobacteriaceae; genus Nocardia. The sequence goes on along the minus strand of NZ_JAIUCZ020000012.1, from coordinate 60,085 downwards.
CTGGACCCGCAGGAGAGATACCACGGGCACGGTGCCAGCACCACCTGGCACCTGATCGACACCGACACCGCCGGCCACCTCATCGTCGAAGAAACGGACTTCACCGATGGTCGCGGCTACCACATCCACACCGCTGCCGTTCGCCCCCGCCCGGACGGCTCGACGTCCTGGGAGATCACCAGCTCCGTGGCATCGGTCGACCAGCCCGCCGACATCATGCCCGAAATCCGCGCCTACGGCCGCCAGCGCACCGAGATCTTCCCCGGCACCGGCACACCGGCACCCACCACAGCGTCACCAGGCGAATCACCGGGCACGAGCCCCATCGCCCCGGCACCCCCGGCACCGGGAACACCAGCCCCGCCCCGGCCCGCCTCGCGCCCCTCTCTCACGCCACCGGCGCGGCCGCCGTCTCCCTCGACGCGGAAAGGACCAGGTACCAAGGCTCGGCCGCCGCGCCGCAAGGACCCATCTCAGCTGGAGATGTTCGATCTCACCGCCGACGAACCGATCGTTCCCGCACCCACCGGCACACCACCGACCAGCCCGGATCACCCGGCGAAACATCCCGATCCGACCAGCACCGCACCACCACCGGCACCGGCACCGGCGCCCGAACCAGTCACCGCGACCTCTGCACCGGCCCGCCACGACGCCGACGCGCCAGCGCAGACCGATCCCCGCACCGCAGCTCTGGCGGCACCGTTCACTGCCGTCGAAGTCGCCGAACAACTTCGGCGGTTCAACGCCGCCACCTTCGCTCGCCTGATCGAAGCGATAGTGAACCCGAGCCGAGACGCCCTGACGCAGTTCACCTCCACCGAGCACGCGATCTCCCGGCACGGCGTGACCGTCGAAATCGCGCGGTCCGGGCTGCGCATCGAAGCCCGCGACATCGCCGCAGCCGGCCACCCGATCCAGCGCGAAGTCACTATCGCGTGGCCGCAGCTGTACAACCATTGGATCCGGCCCGGACTGACCGACCAACGGCGCACCCTGCTACTGCGCGCGGTCGAGCTGTCCCAGCACTACAGGACCGGTCTGGAAGCCTTCGAACTGATCGACCAGCGGCCGTACTGGGCTCGGGCCGTCGGCGACATGAATCTCATCGCCGAGGACGTCCGCGACGACATCCTGCGGGCCGCACAACATCGCGACGCCGCGCTCATCTCCCCCGCAGCCCTCGCCAGGATGGCGGGCCAGCTCGACCGGCTCGCCGCGACAGCACCCGCCGCATGGGTGGCGACGAAACCGGCACACGCGCTGCAACCCGGGGACGTGGTCGGCCACCTCACCGGCGGCGTGTTCGCCGTGCAACAGGTGCAGCACTTCGATTCCGGCGTCCACCTCCAGGGGCTGCGACTGTACCGCGAGCACGGCAAGGCCGTGTGCGCCCCCGACACCACATTGCTCGATTCGCGCGACCACGACCCGGTCGCCACGGTCCACCTGCCGAAGCTCCCTCTGCCCCCGGTCACCAGGCCTGCCACGAACCCGGCCGATCACCGTGTTCCCGAACCGGACGACGACGCCGTCGGCCCCGCCGCGGGATTGTTCAGCCTCGCGGACAGCGGCCCGCAGCGATCCAGTGCGGCAGCCGACCGTGCCGCGGCACCGTTCACCGGTGACGAAGTGGCCGAGCTGATCCAGCGTCTTCCCAACCGCACCGTCTCCCGGCTGATCGAAGCGCTGACCAGCACCGACCCACAGCTGCTCCGGCAGCTTGCGAAAGAACCCCACGGCCATGCCCGCGGTGGCCGCGGCGTCCTGATGACCCCACGCGGACTCCGCCTACAGGACAGCGGTATCCACACCGATCCCCCCAGCCCGCGCGAGATCGTGATCCCGTGGAAAACCATCCACCAGCACTGGTTCCAGCCCGGACTGTCAGGGGACCGTGTGGCCACGCTCAGCCACGCCGTCACCGTCCGCAACCGGTACACCGGAGGGCTGACCGCCTTCACCTATGTGCGCCGGCCACCGCTCTGGTACCGGACCCAACGAGAACTCGACACCACCGCCGGGCGAGTGCTGCGCGACATCCTCCACGTCGCCCTCCACGGTGAGGACCACACCATCGCCGACGCTGCCGAGCTGCAACGGACGCTTCGGTGGGTGGACCAGCTGGGCACCGTCGTACCCGACGAGTGGGAAAGCGAGAAGCGTGTCGTAGACCTCCGGCCCGGCGACGCGGTCCCCCACCTCCCCGGAGGTCGCGGTGGCCTGCTGGTCATCCAGCAACCACCGTCGCGGTCGGCGACCGCGGTCGAACTGCGTGGCGTGTGGCTGCATTACCACGGCGACCCCCCCGAGCCTGCCGTCGAGGTCATCGACACCACCACACAACCGGTTGTGAAGACGATCGGGTTGCCTGCCGTGCCGATGGCCTGGACCGCGGCGCCCCTCGCCGCTGATGAACTGACTCGGTACCAGCTTTGGCACCAGCGCGTCTCGTACTGGCGCAAGCGCCATCCCTGGGTCGATCCTGCCGGGAAACCGGCGATCGTCCGGGCCGTCGCCACCGGGTGGGCCGCGGTGGAGGCCGATCTGGAACCAGGCCTCGAGTCGATCAGCCCGCTGCGCCACCACGACGACGATGACGACATCGAAGTCGTCGTGACGGCCGGGCATCAGCCCTATCTCGTTGTTGCCGGCAGCGATCTGCACATCAAGACACCGTCCGGGGACGACACCCGGACCGTCTCACGCCTGAGATTCCGTGACGCACCACAGATCCTGTCCGTGATCCGCCGCGACGCCGCCAACCGCAGCGCTGAACACGCCTGGGACAGCGTCCACCCCGGCATCGGCCGTACCACGGCGCTCGCGGCGACCATGGGCGCGGCAGACGGCGAAAGCCTGCGCTACATCGACGTCGACCCCTACGGTGCCCTGCTGGTGATGCTCCGAGTCGGTGACCGCACCTTCTCGGTACTCGAACCCAGCATCAACGACACGCTCTGGCGCGTACGCGAGGGCAGCCTGCTCACCCCCGACATCGTCACCGCCAGCTCACCGGATCAACTCCTGCCGTCCCTGCGCGCACATCTCGGCCTGCCCGCTTCCTCAGCAGCGCCGAGCGCCGACATACCGGCCACCGCACCGGCCGACGCCACCATCATCGCAGCTGGAACTGGAAACGACGGTCCCGCAGCCGATCCCGATCCCGAAACCGATCCTGCGCCGACAGCCGGCGCGCAGCCCCCGCGGTTCGGCTCCGTCGCCGCGGCGCGTGCTCACCTGGAGTCCGGTACCCGCGACCCACGGTGGCGGACGCCACCCCGCACGCACAACGGTGTGGCGGTGCGCGGTGCCAATCAGGCCGACCGAGCCAAGGTACGCATCGACACCTCGTCGTTCCGCCGGGGCATGCAGATCGCCCGGACCGCAGAACTGTCGCCGGGCGGCCACTTCCTGGTGACCCGCGAGGGCCAGCGGACATGGCATGCCTTCCACGTCGGGTCCGGCACGATCATGACCCTCGGGGCCGGATTCGACGCCAAACCCGCCGCCCTCGACTTCGCCACCGCGCTGGAGACCGGATGCGACGCAGCCGGACTCCCGATCGACTGGGCAGCGCCGCACATCGCCGACCAACTCGACATGGCTACCGGCCGCGCCGGCATCGACCTCGCGATCCAGCGCGGCCGCCAACAGGCAGCACCAGCCGAAGAAACCGTCCGCCCGGCGGCATGCGACCCGCCGCCGCTTCCGAGCGTGGACGCCGAACATCCACCACCGCACACGGATTCGACCACGCCACCCGAAAAGCCAGCCGATGATCCCGGGCATCACAACCCGGCCGGGACCGTCGCCGCGAATCCGCTGCGTGAGCGCATCACCGAACGTGCGCTGGCCGACGAGCGGCTCGCCATGATCGCCGCGGCCAACGATCACGACACGTACCTCACCTCGGCCACCACTCGGATCCCCGAGATCGTCGCCGATGTCATCTTCGAGCACCTCGATCGCGACGATTCTCCCGACGCGCGCCGGATCGTCGAGCAGTTGCACTTCATCGGTGACGGCCGGCCGGCGCTCATCGAGCACGTCGCCGACATTGTCTGGCACCACCACAACGATCCCGGCCCGCAATTCGACAACGCTAACTATACGAACACCGTTGCCCCCCTTGATAATTCACTGTTTTCCGGGGATGCCTCCGATCTGCCGGGAGTGTCGTTGCCCGACTCTTCCACCGAGATCACGGTGGTCGACGAGCGTCAATTCCCGGCTCCCCAGGCGGCGATCGACAAATCCACGACGGCGACCGCGCTCGGCTGGACGGCGCACAGCACAACCCGCCACGATGCCGCGATTCCCGCCCACGAACTACGCCTCACCTCGCCGGGCGAACCGCCGCGCACGATCCTGCTCACCTGGCTGTTGGACCCGGGTACCGAGAAATTCAACTTCGACCGGTGGCGTTCGGGATTCGTTGCCGACGGGCACCTCACGCCCGGCCTTCCGCTGGCGAAGGTCACCGAGCTGTTCGAGCAGGAGCAGGCGCGCAATCAGATGCCCGCACTGTTCGACAGCGACGGCAGCGTCGCCGGTGAGCTGCTCACCGACCGGCTACCCGTTCCCGCTGACCGCGACACCCTGGACCGCGAGTCGCTCGGCCACCCGACACCACCCACCGCCGACGATCACACACCGCCGGCAACGGCCGATCCCGCTGTCTCACCGGCCGACACCGGCAACCTGCCGCTGCCCGGTGCCGGAGTCGATGCCCGCAACCGGTCCGATGCTGTCACGGACCGGACACAGAGGCCCGTAAAGCTTACCGACGTCGAATCCGGTCCGATCACCGCAGAAACCCCCGCAGCCGAATCGCCCTCCTCGGGCAACGACCGGTGGCAGCCGCCCGCGGTCGCCGGTCAGGCGTGGCGGCATCCCGGCACGATCACCGTCCCCTACAGCAAGCACGCCCGAGCCAGCGCGAACCTTGCAGCCCTGGAACTTCTGAAGCAACTGGAGTCCGAACAGCGGGCAGCGACACCGCGCGAACAGCACGAAGTGCTGGCCGCGTGGTCGGGCTGGGGGGCGGTCCAGGAGATCTTCGACAAACGAAAGCCGGCATGGAGCGTCTACCGTGCGCGGCTGCAAGAACTACTGGATCCCGAAGCCTACGAGATCGCGATGGGATCGGTTCTCAGCGCCCACTACACCGATCCCGCGATCGCAGCGGCCATGTGGACGGTGTTGCAGCGGGCGGGGTTTCGGGGTGGGCACGTACTAGAACCCGGCGCCGGATCGGGCACCTTCATCGGCCTCGCACCGGACAACGCCCGCATGGTCGGGGTAGAGGTCGATCCGGCCACAGCACGCATCGCCCACTACCTCTACCCCCAGGCTCAGGTACGGCTCGAAGGATTCGAGACGACCCCGCTGCCCCAGGACTCGTTCGTCGCGGCTGTCGGCAACCTGCCTTTCGGCAAATTCTCTCTGCCAGACCCGCTCCACAACCCGGCCGGCCACAATATCCACAACCACTTCCTCATCAAGAGCACCGCCCTGGTCGCACCCGGCGGCTACATAACAGTCATCAGCTCGCCGTGGACGATGGATGCCACCAACACAGCCGTGCGCGAGGAGATCCTGGAGTCCGCCGACTTCATCGCCGCGGTGCGACTGCCGGGCAAAACCTTCGGCCGTGTGGCCGGAACCGCAGCCATCGCCGACATCATCGTGCTCCGCAAGCGCGAACCAGGCCTCGACCCGTTCTGCGACCGCCCCGCTGCCGTGGCCCACCGCAATCGCCTGTTCCTCGACACCGCACTCGTGGACTTCCCCCGCACGGCCGACACCGGCGACGGTCAGCCGCAGCAGATCGTGCAGAAGCTCCGGATCAGCAGTTGGTTCCAGCTGCGCCGACAGTACGTGCTCGGCGAGATGGGAATCGGCCACGGCCTGTACGGTGAGGGCTCCCTCACGGTGACCAACCACCAACTCGATGCCCTTCCCACCCAGGTGGTTTCGATACTGGGCCAGCTTGTCGACACGGCATGCGAGCAGGATCTCGGGTTGACGGCGACCGCCGACGAAACCGTCGGCGAAGTGCTGAACACCGCAGGCCTCGTGACGTACCGGCCGGCGGCGAAGTTCGCGAACCCCATTGGCATGATGCGATATCGCGGCAGGTTCGAGGCTGTCACGGAGTTCGGCAGCTGGGAACCGGTCAAGGTGTTCGCGACGCGGGCCGGGGAGACGCGAGCGCTGCTGGACCTGCGTGATCATGCCTACGACGTGATCATCGCCCAGCGTAGCGACGACCACAACCAGACGGCGCAGGCCCAGGCCCGTGCCGACCTCAACAGGGTCTACGACGACTACGTGCGCCGCTACGGACCCATCTCGCGCTTCAAATGGCAAGGTGGACAGGAACGTTCGCAGGCCGATCACGACGCCCGCTACGCGCGGCTGGAAGCACAGTGGCGCACCGGCAACGGCGGCGAAGGCGGACCTTACCTGGACGCGCTTCCACCCGAGGTGGCCGAGGAACTCGACACTCAGGCCTGGCAGACCAGCGCGCGGGTGAAGAAACGCCCCCATCTCGAGGGTGCCATCAGCCGTGACCCCACGATGGCCGTCGTCCTCGCGCTGGAGCACTATTCCGACGCCACCGGCGCTGTGCGCAAGTCGGAGATCTTCACCCGGGATGTCGCGCCCCAGCCGGTCCTGCCGACCCACGCCGACAACCCCGGCGATGCCCTGTCGATCAGCCTGGCCTGCGGCCGCGGGGTCGACGTGCCCTACATCGCCGAACTGCTGGCAGTGGACCCCCCGACCGCCGCCGCCCAACTGGTCGGCCACGTTTTCCCGGATCCCGACGACGTCGATCATCTGATCCCCGCCAACAAATATCTGTCGGGAAATGTGCGGGAAAAACTGCACGCCGCCCGCGCCGCGGCCGTCGAGAACCCACTCTATGAAGCGAACGTCACCGCTCTCCAGGCTGCGCTACCACCCCAGAAAGAGGCCGCAGAGATACGCGTGCGGGCCGGCTCGGTCTGGGTGAGTACCGACGACCACGCACAATTCGTGCGCGAAACCTTCGGCGCAACCAATGTCCAAGCCCGCCGGGAAGGAGTCCGGTGGCGCTTCGATGCAACAAATCTGCACAACGCCAAGGCGATGTCCTGGGGCGTTAAGAGCATGAACGCCGTCGAGATCTTCGAACATGCCTGCAACAGCGCCGATATTATAGTACAGTACGCAGGGCCCGACGGGACGGGCATCGACTTGACCGCCACGACCGCCGCCCAGGCCCAAGCGGATCGGATGCGCGCGGAATTCGTCCGGTGGCTGTGGTCCGATGACGACCGCCGCAACCGCCTGGTCAGTGAGTTCAACATCCGATTCAATTCCTCGGTGCCGGCTCGCTGGGACGGCCGATTCCTACACATTCCCGGGCTGGCGCGCATCCCGTACCCGTACCAGCTGGACGCGGTCATGGGAATTCTCTCGGAGCCGGTGCGATTGCTGGATCATGTCGTGGGGGCAGGGAAAACCGGAACATATGTGATAGGGGCAATGGAGCTGCGTCGGCGCGGAATGGTTTCTCAACCGTGGATCGTCGTACCCAACCACCTTCCCGAAGGGATCGGCCTGGAAGCCAGGAGATGGTTCCCGGCGGCCAAAATCCTTACTATACCGTCGAATCTGACGGCGGAACAGCGCCGTCGCGCCGTCGCGCAAACTGCCACCAGCGATTGGGAAATCGTCATCATCGCACAATCGACCTTCGAGCTGATTCCCGTCCACCCGATCCGCCGTCAAACATACGTTCGCCGCGCACTCGCCGACCTCGAAGACAGAGTGTTTCATGTAAAAGTGGACGGCGACAAGCGCAGCCTCAAAGATCTCATGCGAGCCAAGAAGACCATGGAGATACGGTTGGCGAAAATGCTCGCCGCAGACACCAAAGACCTCGGCCTCACCTTCGAGCAGTCGGGCTGCGACTATCTGATCGTCGACGAGGCCCACCATTACAAGAACAAATCACGAATAGCGGCAATGCGTGAGCTCAGCCTGCCCGAAGGTTCCGGCAAGGCCGAAGACCTCTCCCTGAAGCTGGAACTATTGCGTGAACGCGCCCTCGCGCGGGCAATCACCCGTGGCCTTTCCCCCGACGTCGAGAATATGCGCATCGCCACCCTGGCCACCGGGACACGGATAGCGAACTCGCTGGCCGAGGAGTGGGTCATGCAGAACTATATGCGCCCCGACCTGCTAGAAGAGGCCGGTGTCGGCGACATCGGCGCGTGGGGGTCGGTTTTCACGACATCCAAATCGGTCATCACCACCAATCCCACCGGCACCAAGCTGATAGCCAAAGAGAAGATCGCGAAATTCACCAACCTCGGCCGGATGCTCGCAATCACGATGATGTTCACCGACGTCGTCACCCGCGACCAGGTCCCGGTCGGAGTGACCATCGCCGGCGGTCAGCGCACCATCATCTCCACTCCAGCCTCTCAGGAGGTCCGTGACTTCATCACCGACATCGACTGGCGAATCGAAGGCTTTGATGCCTCCGAGCCGCGCCGCGACAACCTCCTCAAGGCCATGAACGACGCCCGCGCCGCCGCCCTCGATCCGAAACTCGCCGGCCTGATCGGTGACACCGAGTCGAGCCGGGCCCGAGTCGTCGCCGACGAGATGCTCAAGGACTACGCGGCCAACTGCAACAACCGGTACCAGGCAGAAGACGGCGCCGAACACCCGATACGCGGTGGACTACTGATCGGATTCTGCGACCGCGGCACACCCGGTGGCGCCGGCGGTGAGGACAACTTCTACCACACCCTCCGGGACCTCCTGGTGACGGGTAACGACCACTTCCCCGGCGGGATTCCACTCGAAAAAATTCGCTTCGCCCAAGATGCGAAAAAACCGTCGGAAAGGATCCAGCTTCAGGACGACTGCAACAACGGTCTCACCGCGGTCCTGCTCGGCAGCACGGAAATCATGGGCACCGGCCTGAATGTGCAGACACGAGCCGTCGCGCTATACCACATAGACATCGCGTGGCGACCGGCCGACCTCGAGCAACGCGAAGGCAGAGTCCTCCGGCAGGGAAACCAGAATCCCACCGTCATCATCAAACAGTTCGTAACCGAGGGCACGACCGACGCCATGATGTACGGCATCGTCGAGGAGAAAGCCCGGTTCATCGCCCAAACCAAGACCGGCCAGCCCGACATCGACGAGATCGACGACCTTGAGGACGACCTCGCCGACGCAGCCGCTGTTGCGAAAGCGGCAGCCACCGGCGACTCTCGATTCATACGCATGGCCGAACTGGAGCAACTGGTGACCGCACTCACCGCTCTCGAAAAATCCGCAGCCGAAACACGATACCGTGCAAGTGACACCCTCAAGTACAATCCGATCTCGCTCAGCAATGCAGAGCGAGACTTGGAGACAATCGAACGACACCTGCCCGCAGCACTCGCCTGGACCGAAAATCCCGGAATTCTCGTCGTAGGAGGGAAACATTTCACGAAACGAGGAGAAGCGAACCTTGCATTCCTTTCGGCCGCCCGGGAAGCGTTTCTGCGGTTGCGCAGAATGCAACGCAAGCAGACCCCGATGAAGATCGCGGAAATCGACGGCCATCCGATCCACGTGCACACTGCCAACGACATGCTGGTATTTGATATAGGCGGGCTCGGAATATTGAGAGCCGTCGGCTCCACCGATTTGTTCACAGCCGTGAAAAAAGACCCCGCGAGTCTCGATTCCGGCACCACGACTACACCCTCGCCAGCAGAGATGCGTGCCGCCGAGTCGGCTACGGCACGCGGACTGACCCAGCGGATAAGCAATGCCTACGAGAAGCTACCCGAACTGTACAGGGACCTGCAAACCAAAATCAGTATCTACAATTCGGAGCTGGAATATGCCCGATCCGTGGTCGACAAGCCGTTCGAACGCGCAGAAGAACTCGTCAATGCGCGCGTGGAACTCACACAGCTCCGACTGGCCATCGAAACCATGCGCAATTCCCCCGAAGCGATCGCGGCCCGCGAAGCCCATAGGGAGAGAATGGCACGACAGGGCCGCATGCCAGGTTGGAGTCTGGACCTGAACCCCACCGCGTACACGGTCAAGGAGTCGGGGCTCGAGACCAAGGAGAACTATGTCGCGATGGTGCGCGCGAGCCACCGCGCGAAAGCACGGGAATACCGGCAAATTCACGACCACAGCGACGAAGTCGGCGCCGCCACCGCCGACGGCGATGGCACCACCCAGACCATGCCACCGAGCGGGGACACCGCCGGAGTCCCCGGGCCACCGCCCAGCGAGCACACGCCACCGCCCCCGCAAACATACAGCGCCACAGCACCTTTGGATGCCGACACACGCCGCCGACAGATGCAGCGCAGCATCCCGCCCGCACTATCCCGCACCACGAAGCGCTGACCAGGGCGAACCGTCACACGCAGGATTCGGGCAGAATCACGATTGCGAACCGACGACTCGGGATGTAGTCTGCACGCGCACCTTGAAGTATCTATGTATTCAGTTTTCGGCGGCCTACGAGCAGCCGACAATTCGCGGCAACTCACAATATCGAATCCGGGGAGTTTCGATGATATTGACTACGATTCTAGTGGGAGCGGCACTGGCGCTGGTCGCGCTGGGCGCGATCTTCCCGTGGCTGTCCCGCTGGGGCGGCGTCCTCTTGATCATCGATTCGATGGGTGGCTTGCTGCTCCACCTCGGCCAGGGCTCCGCTTACTCGCTGATGTGGCTGGTCATCGGTCTCGCAGCCTGGCTGGTCGGCCACCTCGTCTACGCCCACCGCGACGGGTTCTGGCGATCCTGGCTGGCATTCCAGATTTTCCGGCTGCCCGGACTGCGCCTGGCCAGGCCGTAAGAGCAGCAGCGACCCCCGTGACCGAACGACACCCTCAGCCATACAGACCGTCTAGTATCCGAAACATATGTTCGAGGAATGGCCGGATAGCTTCGACCCACCGCTGCGGCGGGTCATCGATCCGCCCTTGCCGGTTGCCGTCCACCTGCCGACCGCGCTGCCGACACCCGCACCGAAGGGGTTCGGACAGAACAAGATTGCGATGCGGATCAAGGCCGGTGGGATCGACCTCATGGGCACGACGCCGGGCCTGCTCCGAGCCTGGGTACGTGCGAGCGAGGGGACCTGGTTCGGTTTGGTCGAAGTGGTCCTCCGCACCGGCAACGGGCGCGGCCGGCTGCGCGTCACCCAGCTGTGCCCGGCCGCGGCCATCCGACCGCGAGACGGTTGAGCTTCGGGGAATACCCTGCTGAGGTGACCGTCGATGTCCTCGACGCTCGTACGATCGGCGCGGAGGCCTCCACCGACTATGAGCGCTTGCTCGCAGCGTTGGATAAGCATCGGCTGCGGGACAGCCGTTTTCGGGCCGCGCGCTGGCTGGATCGGCACGCCGAGGATGCGTGGATCAGGCTCGTCGCCTGCCAGCACGACGGCAGCTTCGTCGGTTTCCTCGCTGGGATGCCCGCGACTGGTCACGTCTCGATCGTCGGTACGCTGAATCCCGGGCGAGGTGTCGGCTCGGCCTTGCTCACCGTGTTTTCCACCCGGGCCGCGGAGGCGGGCGCTTCTCGGCTGACGGTCAGTTTGGATACCGAGCCTGCTCACCGCATCAACCGTCGGCGCTTCTTCGCGGCCCACGGATTCACCAGCGTGCAGAACAGCGCGATCCACCTCGCCGCACCACTCGAGGTCACATCGCCTGCACCGTTCGAGCCCGAGGTGCTTCGGTGAGGACGAGGGCGCGGAGAGCGGATGAGGCCCTGGACCCGGTGCCCGTACTCGGGTCGGGGTCGGGTCCGGTCTAGCGCCGGGGCCGGTGGGCGGTGGACGAGCCGGGGTTCGATATCGGGCGCCGAGGTCGGCTCCGTTCGGCCATGGGTGCTCCGGCGGGAGACGGGGCCGAGTCGCTGCGACCGGTGGAGGACAGGCCGGAGATGACGGCGGCGATGTACGCGCTCGCGTCGGACTTCGCGACGGGGAAGGGTGTGACGATCAGTTCACCGACGAGGCGGGTGTCGCCGGCGAGGCGGGCGATCAGGCGTGTGACCCAGCCGGAGGGGTCTTGCGCTGCGGCGGTGGCACCGCCGCTGTCGGCGATCGCCTCACGCAGGCGCCGATGCTCGGGATGGTGGAATGCCTCCGCGGGCACGGCATCGAATCCATTGGCGGCAGCCAGCGACGCGTGATGCAGCGCTGCGTGCAGCGCTTTCCGTTCGAGTTGCTGTCCGTCGGGGACGTTCGCGGTGTCGGCGTCCGGCCGGGATCGCTGATTCGTCTCGACTGGCCCGCCACCCAGGACTGCGTTGGGCTCGACACCGCACCACCGGGCGACTTGCCGCCCGTATTCGCCGCGCGCGACCGGATCCTGGATCCGGTCGAGCAGAGCCCGTGCCCGACCGGTCGCAGCGACCCGGCCGGTAACCTCGGAAAGATCGAACTCCCCGACGGCACTGCGCAACACGAATTCGATGAGCGGTTGCCGGGCGCCGATCAGTTCGTGCAGGGCGGTGTCTCCTTCGTACCGCCGAAGGTCGCAGGGGTCGCGGTCGTTCGAGGCGATCGCGACCGACGATCTTCCCGGCATCGCTACCGCGTGCCCGAATGCTTTTCCGGCAGCGGCGATTCCGGCCGCGTCTCCATCGAACGCGTAGATGATCTCGGCGCGCCAGGCGGAGTCGTCGAGCAGCATGCGGCGCAGCACCCCGAGGTGGTGTTCGCCGAACGCGGTGCCGCAGGACGCGACGGCGGTGGTGATTCCTGCCGCGTGCATGGCCATCACATCGGTGTAGCCCTCCACGACGACGACCTGGTGGGTGGCGGCGATCCTCCGTTTGGCGTGGTCGAGACCGAACAGCACGTGAGACTTCTTGTACAGCAACGTTTCCGGGGTGTTGAGGTATTTCGCGGTGATGGGGTCGTCGGCGAACAACCGGCGGGCACCGAAGCCGAGCACTTCGTCGGCCCGGCTGCGGATCGGCCAGACCAGCCGGCCGCGGAAACGGTCGAGCATTCCGCCGCGCCGTCCCGGACGGGACAGACCGGCCGCTTCCAGCTCTTGACCGGTAAACCCTTGTTGTAGAAGGTGTTTGGTGAGGGTGTCCCAGCCGGTGGGGGCGAATCCGCAGCCGAAGGTCTCGGCGAGGGTGCTGTCGAAGTTGCGTTCGGCGAGGTATTGGCGTGCGGTGGCGGCGTCGTCAGTCGCCAGTTGCCGCTGGTAGAACTGGGCAGCGGCAGTGTTGGCGGCCAGCAGGCGGGCCCGGGTGTTGCGTGCGGCGGCGGCGGACGGACCGCCGCCTTCGTAGCGCAGCCGGTGACCGACCCGGTCGGCCACCAGTTCGACGGCCTCGCGGAACCCGATCTGTTCGTGCCGTTGCAGGAACGCGAACACGTCACCGCTTTCGCCGCAACCGAAGCAGTGGAACAGACCCCGGCTAGGGCGGACGTGGAACGACGGAGTCTTCTCGTCGTGGAACGGGCACAACCCCTTCAAGGAGTCGGCGCCGGCCGGTCGCAGCGTCAGATAGCTGCCGACGATCTCCTCGAGTCGCGCCAGTTCACGGACTGTCGCGATCTCCTGGTCCGGAATTCGCTTCGGCTGATTCATTTCTCCTGCCTGCCTAGTGGAGGTCTCCCCGGCTGTGCTGCCTATTTGCCCAGGCGTCTGCCGTTTCCGTTGAGTCCCGGTCGCGGCGGGAGATGGGCGCGACGGTTTTCGGGGCTCATCGGCTTCGAAGACCCGTGGGTGAGGTGAGGCGGGTCGGTCCCGGGCGCGGGGCTCGCGGTGGTGCGCGTGCGCAGCTGTTTCAGCGTGGCGGCCACGGCATCCGGGATCTGCACTTTCGGGATCTGCTGTATCCGATCGAGGTGCTGATAGTCCGTGCCGTAGGTAAGTGCCTGCACGAGGTCGCCGAGATCATGGTAGTCGGTGGCCGATTCCAGCTGGAACCATCTCGGGTGCCCGGGGTATCGGTTGTAGACGTTCAAGTTCCAGCGGTCCGAATCGCGTCCGATGGTCAGCTCACGGGTGGTGAGGTCGGGATCGGTGAAGCGGAGGTTCGCGGTTCCGAACAAGATGCGGCCCAGGGAAGCGGGCGAATCCAGGTTCTCGAGCGGAGGGGGAAGTGATTCGACTCGGTGACTCGGAAGCGGGGCCAGGGGATCGACGTCGAGGGTGGCCAGGGCCTCCAGCGCTGCCCGTTTTTCCGGGAGGCGCAGCAGCGGATGCCCGGTGATGCGGTCTCGCAAGTGGAGTTTCTGGTCGCTGAGGGTGTTCATCATGCCGCGGCGCACACTGGGAATGGTCTCGTTCGTGGCGGTGGCCAGGGTCAGCTGATATAGCCGCAGCGCGTCGTCGACGTCACGACCGCGCAGTCCGCCGGGCGCCGGTGGTGGCAGCGCTGCCAGCTCGTCGGCTCGCCGGCGGATCTCCGCCGGATACGGCGCGACGAACAAGGGCTCGTACTGTGCGGAGGGGTCGTTGACGATCTCATTCAAGCGCGCATGGATCTGCCCGCGATGCTCGAAGGTGGCCGTATGCTCGAGCAACTGTTCCAGCCGCAGTTCTATCTGGGTGATCTGCTCCTTGAACATCGGTCGCAGCGGCGATTCGACCTCGGGTAGTTCGCGCGACAGGCGTTGATATTGATCGCAGGCCAGCTGGATGTCCGCGTGCAAGAATCCCGAGGACGGTGTCCCGGTGGCCCAGCGGACCGGGGACGGCCGGGGAAGCACCCGGCGATCGGCGAGGGCGAGCTGGGCGTGGACGGCGCCGGAGCGGGTTCGCAGGTGAGGCTCGCCGAGCATCGCCTCGATTTCGCGGCGGACGTTGTCGCGGCGAACGTTGTCGCGGTGCCCCACCGATCCGGCCCCGGCCCCGGGCGCTGGGGTATCGGTGTAGACCTCCGCGTTGACGAGCCGGCCGGTCAGGTCGCGATAGCTGTCGACCAGTGTGGACAGCGTGCCGATGTCGACGGACGGGACACCGGTGACGTAGGTGCCGTCGAAGTCGCCGGTTTCGAGGTGGAGGGCTCTGGCGATGGCCCAGGGCCTGTCGGTGAGCACATGCCGCACGACTTCCGGCCCGCCCGCACGTATCTCGGTGACGGTGGCTTGCAGCTGGGCGGTGGGATCCACGCCGAGCCCGTGGGCGGTGGCGACGACGCGCAGCCATTCCCGGGCGTGCCGGGCTGTCGCGAATCGCTGGGTGAGATACGGTTCGGTGACCGCGGAGGCTGGTCTCGGACGTTCCAGGACTGCTCTGAACGGGCCGTCCGGGTGTGCCCACAGCGTCATGTCCGCGGCGCTGAGGCGAGCCCTGGCCCACCCGAGTCCCAGCCCGTTGAAGCCGGGCGCGACGGCATGATCGAATTCGGTGCGCCAGTGCTGCCGCCACTGATTTCGTGACGGCGACAGCGCCGGTAGGTCGATGATGGCGGATTCGTAGGCATCGAGGCACTCGAGAACGCGGATCTCCCGCGCGGTCCGATCGTCGAGTTCGAGGATGCCGGGGGCGACCACTTCAGCGGTGCGCGTCGGGTCCACGGCGACGGCGGAGAACCGCGCGGTGATCTGTGCCGGGGTGCCCTCGATGAGGTGGAGGTTTCTGATCGGCTGGTGCTCGCTGGTCAGTTCGGTCACGCTCGCGCGGTAGAAGCCGTCCGGTTCGAGGGGCTGGGAGCGGTAGAGCATCCATACTGCTGCCAACTGCTCGTAAGGCAGCCATTCGACAGCGGGTGCGTTACCGGCGAGGGCGGCGCGGTTCAGGGGTTCGAGCCGGGCCTGGAATCGCGGGGCGGGTAGTCCGTGAGCTAGCAGTACCGGCACCTAGTCCCCCTGGTGTGCAGTGGGATTCGGGCCGCCCCCGCATCTGAGGGTGCGGGATCGGTCGGGCGGGCTGCCCTGGCGGGCATCGGCGGTGGCGGTCATAGCGGTCTGCTGGGCGGAAGCAGCTGATCGGGAGGAAGTTCGCGGGGGCGCAGGGCCATGGCAGTGTCCTTTCTTCGACGACTCGGCTATCGGCGTGCGGTGGGGGCCGCATCGACGCGGTGGCGCGTCTGGGCGCGCCAGTACTGCTGGCGGCGTTGCTCTGGCGCCATGGGGCGGGCCGGGGTGTGGTGGGTGTCGCGGCGGTCGCTGGTCACGTGGTGCCCGGAGTTCGCCGGGCCGGCGGCCGGTGGCGAGTGGGTGGCGGAGCGCTCGGCCCATTTGGTTGACCGGTCTCGGCTGCGGCGGGCGTGCGCGGTGGCGAGTTCGGCCTGAGTGCGGATGGTGCCGCCCACGTCGTCGCAGACGGACTTGGGCACACCGGCGGTAGCGAGGTGCCCGAGCAAGCTGTCCAGTGCCGCGCTGTATCGGCGCCGGAGTCCGTCGAGGTTGCGCGCGTTGCCGGCGACCGCCTCGATCGTGTCACCCAGCGAGCCGACAATTCCCCGGATCAGGCCGTGATCGGTCGCTGGTTGTGGCGGGAGATCGGCCAGCACTCCGGTGCCGTCGAGCAAATGGGCCAGGCGTTTGAACACCCGCGACGGCCGGATCGCATCGTGGGCGGCGAATTGGTCGGATTGGACGAAGTTGCTGATGGTGGTTCGCAGGTCCTCGCCGACCCCGGCGGCGGACAGTTGCGTACCGAGTTCGGCTGCGGCCGCGGTGAACCGGGTGTAGCCCTCGGTGGCGGCATCGTCAGCGGTCGCGGCCTCGATCAGCGTGCGCACGGTGCGCCGAATCGGTTCGGGCAGTCTCGTTTCCGGCTGCGGCTTCTGCAAGGCGCCCGCCTCGGCGAGTATTTTGTTGACCTTGTCGACGGTGGCGGTTCGGAGGTCTCGGGCTTGTTCGGCCAGCAGGTTCCGGTCGGCCGCGCGTTTGAAGTCGTCGCCGATCCAGATCAGTGGCGGTGCGGAGGTGTTGCCGGTGTCAGCGTCGTACAGGATGGCCTGGATCTGGATGCGCTCGATGTCGGCCAGGGCGGGTTCGTGCCAGGCGATGCTCAGCAACTGGTGGCGTTGGGCACGCAGGTTATCGGCGAGCGTGAGCCACTCGGTGGTGATGGGCGCGTTGAGATCACCAGCCAGCGCCTGGGCGTACCCGTGCGCGGATCTGGTGTTGTCCAGGTATTCGGTGATCAGGCGATGCACCTCGATGCGCAACCTGGCACCGTCGACCGCCGTGCCGGTGGCAGAGTGCCCCAACTGCGGTGCCGGGCCGGTGACCGGCGCAGGCGGGGGCGGGACAGGGACGGGCGCAGGTGCAGGTGGGGGTGAGGCCGCGGGTGGGAAGGCCGGTGGCGCACGGCGGTCACCGCGGGCGGGGAAGCGTCCGCCGGTGTCGGGCCGGGGAGCAGCGCGACCGTTGTCGTGGGCGGGGGCGGGGGCGGAGAGCATGTCCGGTGCGGGACCGGCCTCGCCCACCGCGCCAGTGGGCGGGATCGGCGACAGAACCCTCGGTGGCGGTGGGGTTGCCGCCTCGAAACCGGGATCGGCCGGTGTGGTGGTCGGCGGCGGGTACACGGGGGCCGGAACCGATGGCGGGGTGGGCGGGACCGGATCCCACGTGGAGGTGGACAGCAGGTCGACTCCGCTGGCCGTACCGGCGCGCCCGGTGAGGTAGTCCACGTCGAACAGCAGTTGCGCTTTGTCGCTGGGGGACAGCCCGGTGTCGTCGAGCCGGTGTTGCAGACGGGTGCGGCCGGCGTCGAGTGCATCGGGGGTCAGGTTGGCGTCGACCGCTCGTGGTCCTACCCAGTCGGAGACCAGGCCGGTGACTTCGGCACGGGTCTGCTCCGAGACGGGTGCGGCGGTGAGCGCGGCGGTGATGTGGAGTGCCGCGGCTTCCTGCCGGAAAAATATCGCGCTGTTGGACATGGCCGCTTGCATGTAGTCGACCTCGTAGTCCGGGTCGACGTCGAGTGTGAGACCGGTGCGGCCGACAATCAGTCCGTAGTCGACCTCGTAGTGGTCGATCAGCCGGTCCAGCGCCTGCCTGGCGATGACGGAGTCGTCGCACCATGCGACCGCGTCGGTGAGAGCGGCTGCGATGTCTTCCCTGGGCATGGCGAAGGTGAGCCCTTGCAGCCGTTGTTCGGCTTCGGTGCGGGCCGCGACGATGTCGGCGGCGTAGCGGTCCAGCCGCCCGTCGTCGCCGTCGGCGATACGGCTTCGGGCGTCGGCGCGTAGCCGCACCTGCTTGGCCGCGCGATGCAGTGCCAACGCGACCAGGAAATAGGCCAGCAGTTGAAACGGGCCTTTAGGGGCGCGCCGGGCCGGAGCAGAGTCCGCGTCGCCGGTGGTCCGGCCGGTGGTCGCGGGAGAGGTCATGGCCGGGCCGTCGAATCGTCATGCTGCGGTGTGTTCACGGTGTGCTTCCTCGGTTGGGTGCTGGGCGTCGTGCGATGTCGTCGCGGATGAAGCCCCCGAGGTCGGTGGCGATTTTCGGGGGGTGCGGGCGGTGGGCGCAGTGCTGGTCGGTGCAGTCGGCCAGCAGGCGCGCGACCGCGTCGACCGCAGACCTCATCCACTGGGTGTGCCAGGCGGTCAGGTTTTCCGTCCAGGGCTCCGGGACTCCGCGATCCACCACGTAGACGGCTTTGTGCGCGGCCATGAGCGCGGTCAGCTCCTCCACGACCGCGCCGTGGCGGTACCAGCAGGGGGTGATCTTGCTGCCGGGCTGGTATCGCTCGCGGAACCAGTCCACCCACGTCGTGAGATCGGTCCACAGGCTGCGGGCGCTGTCCCGGTCGAGATCGGCCCAGGCGAATCGGCTCGGCCCGAACACCGGCTGCTGACCGCCGGTCATGGCAGGGGTTCCTGGATCGTCACGGCGGTGGTGCCCGTGTAGTGGCGTGGGACGGTGCCGCGCTGCACGATGGCGTCGAACTCGGCCAGCGATGCGAGTACACGGCGGCGCAGGTGCGGCACCTGCCATACCGTGGGCAGGTTCAGCACTATGGGTCCGGCGTTGCGGTAGAGCAGCAATGCGTCGTCGGTATCCAATTCCCGCAGCTGCGCGGCGGTCATGATCGGGTCGTCGTGCAGTTGGTAACTCGGGGCGCCGCGGCCGATGGTCGCGCGCCATTCCCGGCGATTGCCGATCAACCGCGACAGGTCGTTGAGTTCGTCCCCGCGCATGCCGGGCAGGATCAGCATCGCCGGGGCCGAGTGCGCGAGCATGAGCCCGCCGTGATCCCCCCACCGGGCCTGGTTCTGCCTCTGATTGTGGGCGAAGGCATAGACGCTGATGCCCCGGCCGCCGCTGTCGGACATGATCGAGGGCAGCTCGGGGATGGGGGCGACGTTGTTGACCTCGTCGAGCACCAGCCGCACCGGCGGGTCCAGCCGCCCGGACCGGTGCAGTTGGGAGGCACGGTCGGCGACATGATGGACTTCGGCGGCCAGCGCGGCCACGAACGGCGCCATCGACCCGGTGGTGCCCTTCGACACCAGGTAGAGAGTGTTGCGGCGGTCGGGGTCCAGGACGAAAGAGGCGACGTCGAAGCCGGCGTCCTGATCGATGTCGACAGCGGACAACAATCGCGGGGAGGCCAGCGGTTCCAGCAGTCGCGCCGCCGCGGCGATCACATCGTCACTGGATTCGCTGGCGCTGGTGAGGATCTGGGACAGCTCCGATGCCCAGTCGGGCAGATGGCGGGCGAGGATGTCGTGCGCGGTGGTGGTGGTCCGGGAGGACACCCACTGGCGGACCTCCCGGATCCCGATGTGCTCGAGCGCGGCGGCGTGCAGGTAACAGCGCAACAGGGTCGCCGCTTTGCTCTCGAAATAGCCCGAGTTGCGCGCGCCTTCCATCGGCATGGCGCGCGCGAGTGCGGCAGCGCGACGGATCGCGGTGTCGGGGTCGTCGCAGCCGGTCAGGATCGACCAGCGGATCGGGGCGGGCCACCCGGTCAAGCCCTCGGGGTCGAAGACCGCGGTCGCGCCGACGCGGGCGCGGTCGGCGATGGTGGCGCCGAGCACATCCCGGGCCTTCGTCGTGGTGACCAGCACGAAGCCGGGCGCATCGGACACCAGTTGGTAAGCCAATCGCCACGTCTTGCCCGATCCGGTGGGCCCTTCGACGAGCATGGCGTCGCGGTGCTGCAAGAAGACCTGCTGCCGGTGACCGGACACGGTACCCAAGGGCACGGCCATCCGCGCCGGATCCAGCCGGCCGGTATCCCACGGCCGTTTCATCGCTGCCTCCGTCCGGGTGTCCGCCGACCGGGTACGCCGCTGGTGGCGGCCAGATTCGGGTATTCCTTGCGGGCCTTGCGGACCGCGCTTCGGCTGTCCAGTCCCGCGCGGTGCAAGTCCGCGGGAACCGCCAGCCCACTGCGCTGGTGCCGGCGCCGGTGACGACGACGCCGGTGGAATTCGGCGCGCGCCAGTTCCACGGTCAGCAGGAATACGGCGGCGGTACTGGTGATGCACAGCCAGGTCAGCCAGGCCGGGCCGGGCCGGGGGTCAGCGGGCCATGCGGCGGCGGGATCTCCGGGATGACGCCACAGACCGGCCAGCACCGCGGTGATCGCATGCCACCCAGGGGCCGGTAACCCGTGGCCGGCCAGCAGCCCGGACAGCGCGCCCCCGCCGAATACCGCCACCAGCACCGCCGAGCCGGCATACAGCGCCAACTCCCATTGCGCCGGTAGCAGGGCGCGCTCCCGGGTCGGGGCGATGGGTGTGTCGTCGCGGCTCATGGGCCCTCCACGGTGGTCATGACGAGACACCGGTGATAGCGGTGTCGGTGTCGGTGAGCAGAATTTCGTGCGGTGACCTGATGTGATCGAGCAGGAAAGGGTCACGGGTGCCGATCTTGACCAGGGCCTGACCGCGGCCCAGGCGCATCAGTGCTTCCTCGGTGCCGGGCGGGAGCCGGTACATGCGTACGGCCTCGGCCACGTCGTCGGCGCGGGCCTGCCCGAACAGCAGTACGATCGACGCTTCGGCCATCAGCGCCCGCGCCGGTGAATCCGCCGGCACGTCGGCGAGGTGGTGGAACGCGGAAATGGTGGAAAGCCCCAGCCCGCGACTGAGTTTCAGGTTGGCTTGGAACACGTTGCCCGTGGATCCCTGCGCAACGTGCCAGCCTTCTTCGACTATCAGCACGGTCTGCTGGAATCGGCTGCTGCGGGCGGCCAGGCGGTTGGCCAGCCAGGTGTTGGCGACGGTCATGACGATGCGCAGGGCGGGCCCGGAGGTCGGGAGGCTGGACAGATCGAAATGGACGAACGGGTGGGTGTCCAAGGCTTCGCGCACATCCGGGGTGGTTTCGCGGTCGACGAGCCCGGCCAGATCGCGATCGGCCAGGCGCACCAGTGCAAGCCCGGGTTCCAGCCCCCATTCCAGGGCCCGCTCGGCCCACCGGTCGCCGAACACGTCGCCATCGGTGGGGCGCGGCCGCAGCAGTCGCAGTGCCAGATCGCGGACGACCGGGGCCCGGCCATCGCGCTGCGCGTCGGCGCCGATGAGGACCAAGGCGGCGCCGACGGCCGCTTTCTCGCGCTCGGTGAGGCTGCGTCCCATGCTGTCTTCGAGCACCGCGAGCACCAGCGCTTCCTGCCCGGCCGGGACCACGCCGGACAGGCCTCCGGCGTGGTCGCCGCCGGTGGAGATGGCCGGGTCCAAGAGATTGATGCACGCGCCGCCGGTGCCGCCACCGGTCTGGAACCGGATCGACGCGGCGCCGAGCGCCCGCGCGAGTGGCGTGTATTCACCGTGGCCTGCCTGCGGTTTCTTGTCGAAAACCACCACTTGGCGGCCGCCGATCAGCTGCCGCAGCCCGAACGCTGTTTTGATCAGCGCCGATTTGCCGCGGCCGATGTCACCGATCACGCAGACGTTGATCCCGCTGATCTCGGCACCGGCGTAGAGCATGAACGGGTCGATGACCTCGAGTTCCTGGCTGATCCGGTTCAGTCCTGCGGCGACGCCTTCCTGACGCGACGATCGGCGGCTGGCACCGAGGTTGAGCGCTTCGGCCTGCCGGGTCGTCGTCCACGCTCCTTCGCGGCGAGCCTCGTACCAGCCGTACCGATCGAGGAACCGTCGCCGTTTCGGCGGCGGCCGTCGCGGCGGGGGCACGACCTCGGCGGCGGCGGACCGGTCACGCAGAGGCTGCTCCGCGCGGGATCGGGGCGAGGTGGTGACGGTGGTGGTCATCGTGGCGGTCACCGGGTGTATCGGGTGGGGGCCAGGCCACGGCCCAGAGGGACGGTGGCGATCAGGGCGACGTCGTGGTCGTCGGTGGCCCAGTCGATGTCGCCGATGGCGGACTCGGTGGCCGCTTCGGTGACGCGCAGGCAGGCACGATCCAGGTCTTCGGCGTCGCGGCCGGTGACCGCGACGGCGAGGGTGTAGATGACGCCGTGGTGGCCGGAGCCGGGGGTGAGGTCCTGGCGGCGGCGGTCCGAGGCCGACAGCAGCGTGCCGACCGATCCGTCGTCGATGCGGCCTTTGCGCCGGTCCTTGGCGGCGCGGGCCTGGTCGGAGGTGAAGTCGCCGCGGGCGGCGGCTCGGGCGCGGTGGGCGGGGACGAAGTCGAGCCGGACGCTGACGGTGCGGATGGTCGGCATCGGCGCGGTCTCGTCGTCGCCGGGATCGGCATCCACACCGGTCAGCAGCGGCGACAGCCACAACGTGTGTAGTTCCACCGGTTCGATCGCGCGGCCGGGTATCCAGCCGACCCGGGTACGCCACCGGCCCTCGGCGCCGATGGCGACCGCGTCGCGGCCGCCGACGTAGCTGGGCCAGCAGGAGGTCCAGGAAGCATCGGCGTGGCGGGCCAGCGGATGATCGGGGTGAATACAGGCGCGGATGACCGCGCAGGCCCGTTTCTCGCCGAAGACGCTGACCTCCCCCATGCCCGCGGAGGCCAGCAGTCGGACCGCTCGCTCGGTCTCGTCCCGAATCACCTGGGCGATTGCTCCGATGATCGGCGCGTGCGCGGCGCGGGCGACCGCCGCTGTCTCGGCCATGAACCGGTCGGTTTGCGGGATCCGCAGCGCGATATAGCAGCGATGCTCCTCAGCGAGCGGGGCCAGCACGTCCAGCAGGGCACCGTAGGACTCCACCACCGGCAGCAACCGCGCGTCGGTGAGCGCGGCGACCTGCGCCGCCGCCCACTGTTCGTGGGGGGCCATGTCGTGCGGCACGCTGCGGTGCACCATCTGGATGCCACGGATGAACGAGGACTCCCGCGCCATGCTTGCCAGGAAGCTGCCGAAGGCCGCCGCAGCTGCGGCGTAGGCCGCGTCGCCGCGCAGGCCACTGGCGACCCCGTCGACGGCGAGCATGACCGAGAAGTAGGTGCGTTCCCCGGGGTTGGCGTGGCGCAGGATGAACAGGTCGTCCAGTCCGGTACCGCTGACGTCCAGGGGTGCGACGGTGCCCAGCGGCGGCGGCAGTGCCCAGCCGGGGTCCAGGACGGGGTCGCCGTAGGCGGGGTCGGTGGCGTGGCGGTAGATGTGCTCGCCGCGGCGGCGGCGGTCCCAGGTCCGCAGGGTGTGCATCCGCAGCGCGGCCCACGAGCGGTGTCCGTGCCACTCGATCGTGGCGGCGACCACCGCGACCAGGCCGGCGACGATGATCGCCAAGGTCACCAGCGACGTCCCGGCGATGAGGTACAGGCCGATCGCGGCGATGACCGCGGTGACCCAGGTGGCCATCACCGGCGGGGAGATCCCCAGCAGGGACCGGCGGGCGATCTCCCCGCCGAGGACGTAGGTGCGTGGTTCGGTCGTGGTCATTGCTGTTGCTCTGCCTCTCCCGGCCCCGATTCGGCGGCCGACCGTGCCTTGTTGAGTGCCGCGCTGGCGGCGCTGGCGGCGATGGGCGCGGCCAGCGCCGCCGCACCACCGGCGCCGCGCAGCAGGCGCCCGGCACCACGACCTGCGGTGCCCCAGCCCGGCGCCGTGCCGGATCGTGGCGGGCGGCCGGTACGGCGGGTCAGCATGTCGCCGTAGGCTGCTTCGCGGGCACTGCGCCCGTCGGCACTGCCGCTGGTGCGCCATCTCGGTCCCACCCCGGCGGTGCCACCCGCCGCTGCGACCGCGCCTGCGGAGGGGCGGCCGGTGTCGGGCGCGGAGCGGCCGCCGTCGCGGTCACCGCCGAGGCCTCGCCCGTACCACATGCGCGACATGGCGGATCCGCTGAGCGCACCGGCGAGCATGGACCCGGAGTGGGCGCCGAATCCGGCGGCGTCGGAGCGGGTCGGCAGCAGCGGCGCGTACCGCAGCAGGGTCCACGGTGCGAGACCGACGATGATCAGCGACGCGACGATCATCGACAGTTCGCCGAGGGTGCCGGTATTGCCCTGGGCCGCTGATCGGCCGGTGAGTTCGGCGTCGATCAGCGACGACTCCACTGCCAGCAACAGGAACAGCAACGGTTTGGACAGCACGATCGCGATGAAGACCAGCACCGGGCGCGCGGCTTTGGGCCGCCATTTCGGGTGGACCCACATACCGAAGCCGATACCGGCGGCCACCGCCAGGACCGGCAGGGCGTTCGCGTGCAGCAACAGTCCGAAGAAGACTCCGAGGGCGCCGGCGATCAGCAGCAGGTAGAGGATCAGGCCGACGATGACGCCGCCGGGCAGCTGGGGAGCGGTCAGCTGCCCGGTGAAAGTGGAGATGTTGTCGACCATCGCGCCCATGTCCGGGCCTGCGGTGGTGGCGACCGACGTCGCCAGCGCGTTGGCGGCGTCGACGAGCAGCTGGGCCAGCATCGGCGCGAACAGCATCAGCACGACCCCGGTGGGTGCGTACACCAGCAGGTCGCCGCCGATCGTCTTGATCGTCTCGCCCTTCGACGCCGCCCGCCAGACCGCCAGCAGCGTCATGATGCCCATGGTCATGACGCCGATCCCGCAACTCAGCGCGTACCAGCGCAGGAACCAGGCCGCGGCGGGGTCGAACCCTCCCACGTCCGCCAGCCCGGCCAGGGTCTTCGAGGTGAGGTCGACCGCCGATTCCTTCGCGGCGTCGGCCCACTGGTCGATCACCGACTGCGGGTCGGAGACGAATTTCACGATGCCCGGGACTGCGGTACCCCAGGTCCAGGCGAACGCCGACGCGTACGCGGCCGCCGCCTTGAATTGAGGCGTCGCTTCCAGCGCCTGGCCGACCCGGTCCGACAGCGACGTGTTGGCGGAGATCCAATGGGCGGTCCCGGCGAACAGGCGCCCGACCGCCCGATTCCATTCCACGCAGCGGCGCAGATCGTCGGCACCGGGATCCGCCTGATCACAATCTACGAAAAATGCGTGCGCGCAATAGATTTCGGATACCTTGCCTCCGCACGGCTGTGTCCACGCCTCGCCCGGGACATCGCCTGCACCAGCGGTCCTGTGGATCTCGGTCATGGACTGCCGGTCTGGGGTCGCCGCCCACTGGAATCCCCAGGTGTTGAAGGTGCGTGTCGCCCAGCGCTGCAAGTCCGCAGCACAGTATCCGGTGGGCATCCGGTACGCCGGATCACCGGCGGGGAAGACTTTCGGCAGCGCAGACGGTTCGGTGCCGGCCGCGATCTGCACGTCGAGACTGGAGTCGTCCGCCGCGCCCGCCGCGCCGGCGGGACCGAGGACGGGATCGCGGGCCGAGGCGCGCAGCAGGGCCCGCTTCTGGTCCGGGGCCGCGGTCCAGTACAGCAACCGGTCCTCGACCGGGAAGGCCGCGTCGAGGTAGACGCCCATGTCGCCGCCCCGGTCGTGACACGGGCCCGAGAACCACGGCGCTGCCTTGAATTCGTCGGTGCCACCGACGAATTGGCGTAGCTCGGCGGGAAACCCCTGCGGCAGCGTGCTCGCCGAGGCCGTGGGGGTACCGCCGGGTGCGGGCGCCGGGCTGCCGACCGCCGGAGCGACGGCGGCGAGAGCGAAGATCGTGGCGGCCGCCACGACGGTGAGGAATTGCCGCATCCCCGGCACCTCAGTCCACGTAGATCGTGTAGTAGCCGCCGACCAGCGGCTGTGCCAGTGGTGATCCCGCGGTCGGTGCCACCGCGTCGTCGGGTGTGGGGCCCACCCGGCCGGTCTTCTCCCGGGCCCGCCAGTCACCGTCCTGCCACACCAGCTCCACGGTGTCGGTGGACCAGACCGTCGTCACCGACACCGGGTCTCCGGGGGAGATCGACGCGCGCGACACGCCCATCGTCCAGACCGACACCTCCGCGGTGGTGTCGGTGAAGGCGGTCACCGACACGGCCGCAGGCAGCACGGTGAGCACGTCGCTGTCGGGGGCCCGGTTGCTGCCGAGGGCGATCGACGCGCGCAGCGCCGGTCCCGGATCGGTGGCGACCAGCGCCGCGACCACCTTGTCCATCGCGATCCGCCCGGAACCGGCCTGCGCCAGGGCCTGCACCACGTTGACCGCGGCGGTCGCCGCGCCGGAACGGTCGCGGCTGTAGCCGACCGGGACGTTGCCCAGCACACGGGTCGGGCCGTGGGCCGCGCGCACCGCGAATCCGGCGGCACCACCGGGACGGTCGCGGTGCCCACCGGCGACCACGGCGATGACCAGCACCGTCACCACCGCCAGGGTCACCGCGATCACCCACGCCCAGCTGATGCGACGCGTCGGCATGCGCGGCCGCGCTCCGGCGGCCGGGTCGGTCGCGGTGGTGCCCGCGATCGGCTGCGGGTGCCCGGCGTCGGGGGTTATCGCGCCGAATCCTCGTGTGGCCATGATGGTTTCGCCTCAGCCGCCGACGACGAACAGGATCGCGCCGACGATCGGGGAGGCCAGCCCCGCCAGCCCGAGTGCCACCAGGGCGTCGCGGACGTCGTCCATGCCCTCGGACAGGTCGTTGCTGTACCCGCGCTGCTTGGCGGAGCGGACCTTGTAGGCACCGACGACCACGCGGACCGAGCAACCGATCAGCACAGCCGCCCAGATCGCGGCGACCACCCGCTTCCAGGCCGCGTCCAGCGCGGTCCCGAACAGGTCGAACCGGGGAGCAACGCCGCCGAGCGGGTTGTCGATCGCCGAGGCGATACCGGCGCCGACCACCATCCACAGCAGCAGCGTCACGGCGACGGCGAGTGACGCCCACGGCCGCGAGCGGCGGGCACGATGTCTGGGTCGTCTCATTGTTGTTGCCTCCCAAGGGATGTCATCCGGCAGCGGTGCCGTTCCGGTCGTCGAAGGTGTCCGGGCGGCCTCCGGGGCCGCCGAAGCGGATGCGGGTGCCGCGGTAGCTGCGGCCGCGCCGCCGTGGCCCGGGATCAGGGCGGCGGGTGTCGTATTCGCGGGGCACGGCCCGGGATCGGGGCGTGATGTCGGTGTGCAGCGGAGCGGCGGCAGCCGCGAGTTCGTCGGCGACACCGTCGGCGACCACCGCTGCGACGTGGGTCCATGCCCGCACCGTCGGCGGTGGCAGGCGGGTGTAGACGATGCGCTCGCCGCCGGCGAGGGTCGGGTCGAAGGGGACGTGCACGACGCGGGTGAGGTCGGCGCGGGCCAGCGCCTCGTGGACGGCCTCCCGCGACGGTGGATCGGCGGCGGTGCCGTCGGCCAGGACGATCACCGCCGACTGCACCAGCCGGTCGTACCCGCGGGCGGCGAGACCGTCGAGCATGCGCAGCGCCGCGTGCGCGTGGTCACGGCGATAGGTCATCGGCACGACCAGCTGGGTGGCGTGCTCGACCGCCCAGAGAAACGCCGGCGCGCGGTCGCTGTTGCCGGTGTCGGCGATCACGATGCTGCGATGCCGGTGCAGGACGGCCAGGATCGCTGTGCATTCGTCGGCGCCGATCATCTCGTGACGCAGCGCGGACTGGTCCGAGGCCAGGATTTCGTCACCGGTGGGTTGTGGCAGCAGGAATCGCGCCACGGCCGAGGCGACCACGGTCGGGGAACACAGGTCCCGGGCATGGGCGAGCAGGTCCCACGTCGTCGGCGGTGACGGCGGCACCTGTGCGGCGCGGGCGGCAAGAGTGCCGCGGGTCTCGTGGTTGTCCCAGGCGACCACGCCGTGACCGCGATGGCGGGCGATGGTGTGGGCCAGCATCAGCACTGCGGGGGTGACGCCGGACCCGCCTTTCGGGTTGGCCACGGTGATGACCGGTGTGCCGGGCAAGGGCTGGCGGATGCGTTCGATGTCGAGCCGGTGCGCGATCTCGGCGGCGCTCGGGCGCAGGCGGGCCCCCAGCAGGTTGGCCCGGCCGCGCCATCCCCATTGCGCCGGATCGGTCTCGACTCCCGGCGGGGCGCCCAGCAACCGCCGCAGCCGTTCTTCGCGCAGTTCTTCCAGTTCGGCAGCGGTCGGGGGTGTCGTGGCGAGATTCTGTGCCCCCACGCCGTACCGGTCGGCGCTCGCGGAGCCGGGCCCGGTGGTGGGCGGCCGCAACCGCATGGACGGTTCCGCCGTGGCCGGGCGCAGCCGTTGCTGGCGCAGGTTCACTGCGGCCTCGGCCGCGTACTGGTCTTCCGCGGCGGTGCCGGCGGTGGGTGCGGGGCGGTCATCCTCGGGGATCGACACGGGCGACCTCCCAGCCTCGGGCCGGGTCGCGGCGCAGCAGCACCCCGACGGTGTCGGTCACGGTGTCGACGAGGTCTCCTTGCGGGCCGTACATCTCCCGGGTGACCACGTAGACCCTGATCGCTTCCGAATCTGTTGGCGGTGGCACGGTTTCGGTGGACGCGTCGATCCGGACAGCGGCCACGGCGCGGGCGCGCGCCCAGGTGTCCCAGCGGGCACCGGGTCCGGTGACCGGCGATGTGCCGGTGACCGCGGCGGCCAGCCCGGCCGACAGCAACGGAATCGCGCGCGCGGCGGCATCGAGCGGGCCGCGATCGGTGCAGGTGTTCTGCCCGTACCAGACCGTCAGCGCGGCGCGGGCGGTCGCGTCGGGGTCGGCCCGGTCCACCACGCCCAGCGGCGGCGGCAGCACGGTCGCCGCGGTGACGGGCCGATGCGGCGGATCCGGCGGCAGCGCGCCGGGTGACCAGTGCTGCGGCCCACCGGCTTGCGGCACCGGGCCGGCTGCCGAGGCGCACCCGGCAGCGAGGACGGTGAGCGCGGCGGCCACGTGCAGCCGGATCGGGGTGCGCGGGCGTAGCGACATGGTCATCGGGGCGCTCCGGCGAGAACATCCGTCGAGCCGGAGGTGAATGCGGCAGCGCGGGAGGTGATTGCGGTGACGTAGGCGAGGGTCTCCGGGTTCTGGCACACCTGTCCGGCGGCGCGGGTGGCGGCGGGACCGCAGTTGTAGGCCGACAGCCACAGCTGGGTCAGGTCCCCGTGGAGAATGCCTTGCGCGAGATCGCTTTTCGCTTGTGCCGCAAGCTTGCAGTCGTAGGAGGCCTGGCTCATCACAGCGTCGGGAATCGAGTGGGGATCGCGGGTGCCGTCGCCGTCGCCGTCGACGCCTTCGCCGGCCCAGGTTTCCGGCAGAAATTGCGCCGGACCCAGTGCGCCGGAGGCCGGGTTGTCGACGTCACGGAACCCGCTTTCCTGCTCCAGCTGCGCGGCGATCAGCGGCGCTGTCACCTCCGGGCAGGTGCGTGCGGCGCGCGCGATCCACGGCGAGTACGCATCGGGGACGGCGCCGGGCCGCACGGTGGTGTCCCCCGCGGCCGCGGGCCGGTCGCATCCGGATCCGGCGGTGTCCCCGGTGAGGCCGGAGTAGGTCTGGCCGGCGGCGGGGTACCCGTGTCCTTCCACCGTGACGTGGACGTGGTCCATGTGATTTTCCGTGGGGCTGCCGCGGTCCTCCATGGTGTTGGGCGTGCCGTGCGCGGGCCGGTAGACCTGGCGGAAGATCGCGTAGACGACGTGTAATTCGTCGGCGTGGGACATGACGTAGTCGGCGATCTGCTCACCGAGAGCCTTGCCGTCGTCGCTGTCCCACCCCGGTGGCGTCGGCAGCATGAAGTCCGCGGCGCGGCCGGAGGGGTGATCGGGGTACGGGTCGGCGGCGCGCCAGCCGTAGATCGTGCGGATCTGCGGGAAGTGTTCGTGCAGCAGCCGAACCAGCCGAATGGTGTCCACCTGGAGGTGATCTTCGGAGCCGACCGAGTCCGGCAGCGGCGCCAGCATGGTGTCCCCGCCGACGGGAGCCGGTTGTGCGAGGGCCGCCGCATCGGCGGTGGTGGCGGTCATCGGCCCGGCGTGGCCGGTCAGCCACGGCAGGGGGTCGATGGCGTGCCCGCCGGACAGGCGTCCGCCCGGCCAGACCTCGAAATGCAGATGAGGGCCCGACGCTTCGCCGTTGTGGCCGACGTTGGCGATGTGCTGACCGGCGGTGACCTGGTCGCCGACGTGGACCAGGACACCGCCGGTGTCGGGCATGTGCCCGTACACCGTGGAGTACGGCTGGTTGTCGAGTGTGGTGTCCACGACGATCCACTGGCCGAATCCGGTCGCGGGCCCGGCGGCGGCGACGGTTCCCGAGGTGGCGGCGAGGATCGGGGTGCCGTCGGGTGCGGCGAAGTCGGTGCCGTAGTGGAAGCCGCCGTCGCGGTCCCCGAACGGGGAGGACACCTCCCGGTGGTCCAGCGGCCAGCGGACGATGGTGGTGTCCGACACGGGCATGTCGGGCAGGCAGTTCCCGCTCCCGTGATGGTCGCCGCCGGTACCGGACAGGCCGATCACGACGCACAGGCACACCGGGCCCACCACGATCAGCCACACCCAGCGGACTCGCCGGGGCTGGACATCGTCGTCGTTCATGCTCATGCCCCGATCCCGGCCTGCTGGATCCGGTTGCCGAACCAGTCGGTCAGCCACTGCACCGCGGTGCGCCCGGAGGAATCCACGGCGTACCGGTCGTAGGACTGATGCGCACCGGACCCGACGAACGACGCCGCGGTGATGCCGTCGCCGACCAGTTGGGACACGTCGTCGGCACCGTGTGAAGAGGCCGCCTGGGTCAGCTGGGACGCCAGTCCGGCCAGGTCGGTGACCCCGCCGGAGCCGGTGACCGTCACGTCGTCGGCATGACTGGACTTCGTGCCGGTGATCGTGTCCAGCGCGGTGGTGGCGAATCCCAGCACGGTGGGGATCAGCTGCACGAACGCCGTCGCGATTGTCGCCAGATCCGCACCGCTGGTGAGGGTTTCGACGATGTGCCACAGATCTTCCTGCAACTGCCCGACCTGGCGGGCCAGCCCGACCACGTCGAGATTGCCGAGCATGCTCACGACCAGCGAGGCGATGCCCGCCACGCCGGAGGGATCCGGGATCGCGGCCAGGATCGCGGCGACCGTGTGCAGATCCACCCCGGCGGCCATCTGCACCAGCGGTTCACACAAGTGGTTCACGGTGCCGAACAGGTCGTGCACCGTACGGACTTTGCCCGCGAGGTCGGTGTCGCCGGCGGTGACCGCGGCGGGGATGCGGCCGAGGGTGTCGAGAATCTCGGGGAGGTGACCGCCGAAGGCGAGCGTGTTCGCCGCGACATTGGTGACCTGGCCGATCAGTGTCGACGGCTTCAGCAGCGACAGTGCCGGTGCGGCGTGGGCGAGCAAGTCGGCCGGGGTCGTCAGCGCCGCCGTCGACGAGGCGAGTGTATCTGCGGCCGAAGCGATGTCAGGCCCCGCACCGGCGGTGGTGGTCGTGCCCGACAGTGCGGTGATGAGGGTGGTCAGCGCGGTCGTGGCAGCGGAAAGGTTCGAGGCCCCGGACCCCACCGTGTCGAGGACCTGGCCTGCGGACTGGTCCGATGTTCCCTGTGTCGCTGTCGACAATTGTTGGCGGGCATCGGGATTGGCTGATATCCAGGTCGACAGGTCGGTCAGTCGGCCGAGGGTGTCGCGCGCGTTGGTGGCGGCCGCGGTCAGCGCAGCCGGATCGGCGCCGCCGCTGCGGCTCGCGCCGATGACGGCGGTCAGCTCGGCGGGCAGCCGGGCGAGGTCCGTTTCGGCGACACCGGACGTCAGTGATCGGGTCACTCCGGCGGAATCGGGTGCGCTCGTACTCACCGGGGAGTCCGGAGCCTGTGTCGCCGACGAGGGTGCCGACATCGCGCCGGTCGGTTGGGTCAGGACCCTCCCGAGGGCGGCGATCACGGGGTTGCTGGCGGCGGAGGTCGAACAATAGAGGTCGTCGGTGGCGCACAGTTCGGCGGTGACCGCGCTCAGTGCGCAGAACCCGCCGGCCCGGGTGCCACGGATGCCGGTTCCCTGGACCGGCGGCCCCACGAGTTTGCCGCCCGCGGTGCCCTGCTGGGGATCGGCGAGCAGTCCCACCGCCAAGATCCGCGACGGTGGGACCGGGGACCGGCGGCACCCGATCGCGGCGGCGAGGTCACCGGCGGCGTCGGCGCCCTGGGAATAGCCTGAGATCAGGAACTTCGTCGCGGTGCAGCGCTCAGCGAGGTCGCTGAGCGCCTGTGACGCTGCGGCGACGCCCAGGGATTCGCTGTCCCCGTAGGCGAGACCGTCCATCGCACGCGCGGGGTAGGCGGGGAAGATCGCGGTGAACCCGGCACCGAATTTCTGGCCGAGTGCCGTGGCGATCGGGGCGAGCATCCCGACCGGCTGTCTCGGATCGGCGTCCTGACCCGTTTCCCAGGTGCCCGCGACGAACACACCGGCGACGGCCGGGCATCCCTGGCCGGTAGCGAGGCCGGGCTGGCCGGTGTCGGGTTGCGCCACTGCGCACGGGTACCGGGTGGCCATCACCAGAAGCACCAGCAGCAGGGACCAGCAGGCTGCCGCTGTCCGGCGGTGGAGGAAACGACCGCAGTGCTCGGCCGCGAGGCGACGGGTTGCGCGCGCGGTCCGGCGGTCGGCGGGGTGTCCAGGGGTGCTCATCGTGCCGTGATTCCGGTGATCAGCACCTGCGCACCCTGCTCGATGGTGGTGACGGTCTGGTGGTAGCTCACCGCTGCGGCCCCGGGCCGGTGCTCGGTGAGGTCGACCTGCCACCGGCCGGGGCCACCGTCCGGCCGGATCGACACGCAGTAGGTCGTCCCCTGTGGCACGGTGTCGATGCCGTGCTGGATCGCGTCCGCCGACGGAACTGCCGCGTCGGCGGTGGTCGCCTGTCGCGCCAGCGGGCCGCTGCGCGCGAGGTAGTAGCCACTCTCGAACGCGAGAATCGCGTCCGGGCCGGTGTCGGTCCCGCCGGGCCCGGCACCGGTCACCACGTCACCGTGGGTCGCCGCCGGGCACCAGTCACCGGAAGCCGCCGACGGCGATCCCGTCGGCGAGGAAGCGGCGATCGGCACCTGTGCGGGCCGGGGCCGGGCCGGGTGGGCGAGCACTGTCACGGCCACCGCCAGGGCCACCGCCGCGATGCCCGCCATCAGGCCGGTGCGGAGCGAAATCTTCCAGTGTGAACGCGGAAGTCGTTGCGCCACTGCCTCAGTGAGCCGGTCGTCCAGGTCATCAGCCCAGTCGCGGTGGTGTCCCGCAGCGCCCGGGTCATCGAGGCGGCGGGCCCGTGCCGCGTCGGCGACCGAGGGCAGTGCCCGGCGGCCGGGTTCCGTACGAGGATCCGAGACGATCATGTCGTTGCTCCCGTGAGTCGCCGACTACGGCGCGGGTGCCGGTGACGGGAACAAGGCCTGCTGCACGGCCGTGACCACAGAGGCCGCAGCATGCG
The DNA here is from genome assembly GCF_020176955.2 of Nocardia sp. alder85J. Classification (GTDB taxonomy): domain Bacteria; phylum Actinomycetota; class Actinomycetes; order Mycobacteriales; family Mycobacteriaceae; genus Nocardia. The sequence continues at coordinate 26,503 of NZ_JAIUCZ020000012.1, read as the reverse complement.
TCACGTCCTGCGCCACGGTGCCGGCGACCGCTGACACTGTTTCCGCGGCCGCGGTCAGCGGATCCGGTGCCGGCGCGGGATCCGGGTTTGCGGTGTCCGCGGGTGGATCGGGGTCCGGTGCCGGGTCCGAAGGGGCCTGCGGCGGGTCGATCAGCGGTGGCGGCGGGGTGACCGGGCCCGGATCGGTCTGGCTACCCACAGCCGCACCGACTCCGGCGCCGATCGCCGCGCCCACGGCGACACCCGCCGCGGTGACCGGCAGGCCGACGATCGCCGCCCCGGCGGGGCACCCGACCGAGGCACCGACCAGAGCACCGGCGAGCACGCCCGCACCGAGGCCCGCAGCGCCCACGCCCGCCCCGACGGCGGCGCCGACAGCCATCCCGCCGACGCAGCCGAGGATGCCCGAGGCGATACCGGCCACTTCCAGCCCGAGATAGCCGCCGCCGAAACCACCGGAGACCGTCGACAGGGTCCGTCGATCGGACTCGTCGCGGGGCACGCCCAGCGCGTCGTAACCGATCGCGATCTCAGTGGCGATGTAGTCCGACCAGGCTTGCACCTTGTCCTGGAGACCGGGATCCATCCAGTCCGGAACGGGGACCGGGGTATCACCGATCTGGAGAATCCGCGGGCCCGGTGCAGGGGCCGGTGTGTCGCCGGGCGGCGTGGCGTCGCCGGTGGTGTCCTCGGGCTGGTCGGTGTCACCGGCCTGGGACACGGTCCACTGCGGGCGCGGCACCGGCCGGTCCGGTACCGAGGGAGGCGGGGGGTCCGGCACGAACACCGCCAGGCCCGCAGCCGGTGGGGCGGGCGCGGGCGCGGGTTCGCTGGGAGTGGTGACACCGGCCTGGCCGCTGTCGGTCACCCCGGCCTGCCCGGGATCGGCGGTACCGGCGGATGCCATCATCGTCGCGATCGCGACCGGCATCACGCCGATGATCACGGATCGGCGCAGCCAGCGGTGATACGTCTCGGTCATCGAATCCCCTCGGCACCGGGTGACCACGTCACCCATCGCAGGATGTCTTCGGACGCGAGTCGCCCCAGGCAGGAACAGCCGGACGCCGACGGCGATCCGGTGTGCCACAGGAGCCCACTCACGGACCGCGACCGGGAAGACCCATCAGCGAACAACCGAGGGAGCCGGGCAGCGGCGCAACATCCGGAACCGAATCGAGGAACCGGGAAACCTCGCGAACGCGAGACGCCACCCCACTCTAGATCGAGGTACGCCTCGAGCACAATGTTCACGAACGACTTTCATCCCGATTCGACCGAAATTAACTCGCGGACACGGTAATTCGACAGCGGCAACCCACTCGAGACCGCCACGGCCCTCGTCGCTGCGGCACCGGCGACAGCGACACCGCGACGGTGACGCGATCGCGTCCCATCCGAACACCACTGGACGAAATGATCTGTGCCACATCACATCACGCTCACCACAGCGGCACCCTGCCGTGTTCGAGCCCGCACGAATATCAGCCGGTAGCTGTCAGCGATCCTGCGGTGAGGGTCGGGAGTAGAGCCCGAAAACGAGTCCGAGCAGTTCCATGACCTGCCGCAGTTCGTGGTTCTCCCTGCGGAGGCGCTGCAATTCTTCTTGATCATCGACTGCCGACTGCGGCTGCGGTACAGGGGCGCGTCGTCTACCCGTGCGGGCTCCGTCGGCGAGAGCCTTCTTGAGCCACAGCGTCAGCGTCGCGTAGTTGACTCCCAGGCCGGGGCCGAGAGCTTGTGCGGTCGCGTACGCCGACCCGTATTCGTCGAAATGCTCGAGCGCGACACGAACGGCCTCCGCACGGATTTCGGGAGAGTACCGCTTCGCCATTCTCAGCTCCGCTGCACGCCGGGCCCGCTCCCGGGCTGTGCGGAATAATGAGCTGCCGATTTCGCCGCGTAGTCGGGGTGTGCCAGCGGCGCGGTGAGCAGCGGGAGGCCGAATGCCTGGGTGAGCACCGGCAGTTGGTCGGCGACGATGCTGATGTAGTAGACGAGGTCGCTGTCGACGGTGTCGGCGACCTCGGGTTGATATTGGTCGTGGGCGGCATACCAGTGGGCGTGGTCGTGGATCGTGGTGAGGGCCTGGATGGCGGTGAGGGCGTTGACCAGTGCCCGGGTCGGTGGGTCGGGGATCCGGGCGGCAGCGGCGGCGAGACTGTCGACGGCCAGCCGTTGCGCGACGGCGAGGGCCAGTGCGGTGGCTTCGCAGACTGCGCCGACCGCGACGATGCCCCGCGGCGGGTCGTCGCGGCGTGCGGCGGCGAGCATGGTCCGCTGACGGTTGTGCAGCATCTGCTGCCACCAGGGCACCTCGTCGGGGTTCTCGGGCCGCCACAGGCCGGTGTCGGCGGCGGCCGCGAAGGCCGGTGTCGCAGCGAGTCGGTGGCCGGCGGCGGCGAGCAGTGCCTTGTCGTCTCCTTCGGCGGTGGTCATCCCGTTGGCGTTCGCGATCCAGGCGGGGAGGTAGTTCGCGGCGGAGGTGCCCTGGGCTCCCAGTCGCAGGCGGCAGGTGTCCAGGGTGGCGCGGGCGGTGGTGACCAAGAGCGGTTTGCCCAGCATCGCCAGCAGCGGCGCGACCGGATCGTCGGCGATCAGTGCCCCGGTGAGGTGGTGGCCGAGCGCGGACATGGCGTAGGCGGCGGCGGTCGCGGTCACCAGGTCCCGCTGGACGGTGTCGAGGTCGGCCAGGGTCTGGTCGCCGAGACGCCGGCGCGGGGCGTAGCCGACGGTCAACGCCAGCGCGGCGCGGCTGCTGGCGGTGGCCGCGCGGCCCAGTTTCACCCGGCCGGTGACCAGTTCGCTGATCGCCTCGCCGAGCCGCTGGCGATGGTCGAGTGCGCACTCGAACCTGTCTCCGTCGAGGCGCGCCAGGTCGCCGCGCAGCCAGGCGTCCGCCGGTATCCGCAGGTGGTCGAAGGTGACGGTCGCGTGGTCCATCACCGGCCCGTGCCGGTTGTCGGTCATCGCGTGGATCGTCACTCCATCGACCGGGCCGGCGGGGGTCCGCAGCCGCACCAGGAAGGGCCAGACGCCTTCGTCGCGACCGAAGGCAATCATCCGCGCGAGCACGATCCCGATTTTCGCGATCCCGTCCAGTCCGACGTTCGGGGGTTGTTTCGCGGCCTCCGGCCGCGGAGTGTGCAGGTCGAACCAGCCGCCGTCAGGGTGGACGGGGTCCGGTCGCCATTCGGCGCGGGTCTCGAGGTCGACGGCGTGGGTGCCGTGACCGATCTCGGTCAGCGCCATCACCCCGACGGCATCGACGCCGTCGAGGTCGGTCAGTGCCTCCAGCTGATACGGTGCGCCGTTGGTCAGGCGTGCGATCGTGCCCACGGCGAGATCGAGATGTCCGGTGAGGAAAGGCATCAGATGCGGGGCCAGTTGCGCGGCCCATTCACACAGATCCACCCCCGCCGCCACATCCGCTGCGAGGGCACGCGATCCGCCCAGCTCACGCGAGATGCGCTGGAGGCAGCCATATCCGGTGCGGAGCCGATCGTCGATGGTGTGCCCGGGGCCCGGGTCGGGGCGGTCCCCCAGCGCGGCGACCCGGTCCCGCATGCGCAACGACGCGACCGGGTCCTCACCGAAGATCACCGAGTGCAGGGCGGGAATCGAGATCGCGTCCTGAGGGACGGGATCTGTTGCGGGCGAAGAGGATCGAGCAGGAATGGCAGTACTCATGGCGGACGACCTGTCGGTGCGTGGATGGGGTGGTATCACTCGGTGTGGACGCTGACGTGGACGACCGGAGGTCTGAGTACGAACTGGTACCGCGGGCGGAGGTCATCGCTGAGCAGTTGGAACGTGAATCGGGTGGCCAGCCCGGTCAGGACCACGAGGGCTTCCCGCCGGGCCAGGCGCGCGCCGAGGCAATAGCGCCTGCCGGCGCCGAAGGGCAGCCACGCCCGCCGCGGCGGCGGACCGGACAGGAACCGGCCCGGGTCGAAAACGCTGGGAGTATCCCAATGGCGGGGGTGGTGGTGGATCAGCCACGGGGAGGTGGTCACCGGACATCCAGCGGGGATGGTGATGTCGCCGAGGCGGGTGTCGTGGCGGGCGGTGCGGCCGATGAGCCATGAGGCGGGCGTGTCGCGCAGGGTCTCGTCGAGGATGGCGGCGGTCATCGCGTCGGCGTCCGGGTCGCCGGTGCACACCAGTCGCCGCCAGTGCCGGTAGAGCTGCTCGTGTCGCATGAGGTGCACCCAGGCCCAGGTCACCGTACTCGCAGTGGTTTCGAACCCGGCCAGCAACAAGGTGACGATCTGATCGATCAGTGCACGGTCGTCGTCGCCCGGCACGGTCAGCAGCGCCCGCAGGACGGGCCCGTGTTCGTCGGGAGCCAGGTCGTCGATGCGGCGGGCGACGACCGTGCGCAGTGCCTCGACCGCACCGGATTCGCGGGCCCGCCCAGCCGACGGCAACAGGGTGGTCACCGTGTCGAGGACCGCGGTCACGTCTTCGATGGCGGTGGTCAAATCTTGTCCGGCCACACCGAAAAGGCCACCGGCGGTGATGGCGAGCAGCAGACGGCTCATCATGGCGGTCAGGTCGACCGGTTCCCCGGTGTCTGCATAACCTTCCAGCTGTTCGACGGCCGCGGCGACGCATTCGGTGATCGTGTCGTCCATCCACTCCGGGGACGCGAACAGCGGATCCAGCAACCTCCGCTGGACACGCCACGGGTCGCCCTCGGTGACGAGCAGTCCGTGCGGGGCGACATGCTCGGCGAACCAGGCTTTCGGGCCGGTCAAGACGCTGTAATCGCCGGAGAGCAGCACTTTGCGGGCATCGCCGGGGTCGGTGGTGACCACCATGCGCGGCCGTCCGTCGGTGCCGGGGATCACGACCAGTCGTTGTCCGGAGTCGATGGCCGCAGTGAGCAACTCGTGCATCGTGGTGCCGGTGGTGGATTCGGTCAAGGCTGCCTTCTTCGTTGTAGTGACCGGGCGAGCCGCTCGAGCAGCGGGAACACGAAGCGGTACACCCACAGCGGGAACGGCTCGCGGCAGGTCACCGTCCAGCCGTGGGCGGTGCGGCGCAGACGCGGGATCGCGATCATCACGGCCTCGCCCGCCGCGCCCGCAGCGCCGATTCCGAGATACGCAGCAGTGCCGCACTGCCACGGCCGCTGAGGGATTCGGCTACCGTCGGCAGCGGTGGCCCGTGTAGTGCGCCGACCAGGTGAGCCGACAGCGTCGTCGTCCAACGGCCCGCCACGGCCTCGACATCGGCTGCGGGCCACAGGATCTCGGTCGCGGCGATCCGGGACCTGACCCAGGGATGCCGGAGGACCACTTCACGCACCACCAGATCGGCATGGCCGGTGCTGGTCAGCAGCACCATGGATTCGACCGCGTCCACCAGCGCCGCGACATCCGCAGCGACCAGGCCGATCCCGGCGTGGGCCCGCGGCGCCGGCAGCGCCAGCGAATAGCCCCCACGATGCTCCACCATGATGTGCAGGTGGCGAGAAGTACCGTGCGGAAACACCTTCGAGGCCAGTGCCCGCCACCACGGTTGCACCGTGCCGCTTTTCGGGGCGGTGTCGGCTGGGTCGCGGCGATGGCCGGGGGTCACCGGATCGCCTGTCGGTCCGGGGAGCCGGGCGTGGTGAGCTTCACGTCGATCATGGCCTGTGGTCGTGGGCCGGTCCGGAATGCGCTCCAATGCGTGTCGACGGAGGTCCAGTCGCTACTGCCGAACCGGAGGCGGAACTTTGTGCGCAGATGCTCGGTACCGGCGAGCAGGGACGCGCGGGCGGACGCGAGAACGGGGATGTCGTCGGGGTGGATCTCGGGGGTTTCGGCCGCCCAGCGATCCACCGGCGGTATACCGGGCAGCAGCCAGTCCTGGAGCAGCCCGGTCGGAAGATCGATCACGCCCAGGGCATGCGAGGTGGCACTAGCGAGGTGCCGCAACACCATCGCCATCACCGGAGCCGGTGCCGGGTCCGCGACGCCGACATCGTGGGCGACCGCACGCACGATATCCCGCCCGCCGGGGGTGAGGCAGCGGTGGAGGGCCAGACGTACCCGGCGCTGCCGGCCGGTGTGCAGTCCGGCGGTGGTCAAGATTCCCGACCACGCCACCGGCGCAGGGGCCCGGTCGAACACGGCCATCATGCCCGGTTGCCGGGAGTCGAAGTGCCGCATCAGGTCCGGCAGCGCCCGATCCCTGCCGACGGCACTGTCGCTGTCGATCAGGTGCTCCAGCGCCATCGTGGTGGTCGCGACACCGGTGCGGACATCCCAGCACAACGTCGCCACCGGCGGCCGTGGCGGCGGGCGGCGGCGGCTCGGACCGGCCCACACGTGCACGGCGTGGACGGCGGTGTCGGGACCCGAGACCGGCACGGCGATGACGCGGATCTTCCGGCTGTCCGGCAGCCAGACAGCCCGGACCTGCGGTTCACCACGTTTCGCGCAGGCGGTCACCGTCGCGATGATCTCCCTGCCCACCCCGGCAGTGACCGCGATGCGGGTACGAGACAGCCTGGTGTAGTCGCGGGGCCTGGATCCATCGGCGATCACTGCCAATGTCGTTGTACCGGACATGGTTTCCACCAGCGCCCACGACGGAGGATTCTCGGCGACCGTGTCCGTGCCGGTGGAGGCTGTCGAGCTGCCGATGGTCACCACCGCCGGCCTCCGGCAGCACGAGCGAGGCGCACGTCCTCCTCGGGGCCATCGGTCGCGGTCTCGCTGCGGGCGGCCGGATCCGACGTGGTCAAAGTGATGGCCAGGTTGACCGCGCCCGCGGCGGTGACTACCGCGATCAGGAGGAACAAGTCGAAACCCATGGTCCACCACCTCCCACGGGTCCGAGAGGCTGCCAGCCGGCGCCGTTGCGCGACCGGCACAGCCCCAGCGGTGATTGGCCGATGATCAACGGGGTCAGCACGTACAGGGGCGGCAGCGGTTGCGGCGGCACCGGTCGCGGCGCAGGGGCCGCGGACGCAGCCCAGATCGCCACGGCCGCAGCGATCGGCAGCGCCGCTGCGGCCGCATACGCCCATCGGCCCGGCGGCGGCCGGTCGTCCCGGTCGCGGGTGTCTGCGGTGGCGGGGTCGAGGCCGCGCGCCGGTGTCACCGTGACGTCCCGTCGCCGGGGTCCAGGGGCCGGGCCTTCGACGACAGGTCCTGGCGGGCCTGGGTCAATGGGGCGACCACCTCGTCGATGAGCGCCTGCGCGGTCGTGTGCTCCCCGCGATCACGGTGGACCTTGCCCACGGCGATCGCCAGCGCGATCAGCTGGCCCTGCACGACGAAATCGCTGCCGGGGTCCTCGTGGTCGAGGTGGCCCAGGATCAGGCCCGTGATGCTCAGGTCCGACCTCGGTGCCCGGTGGGCGGGCCGGCATCGGCTGCCCGGCGCCGCCGTCAGCCGGGCCAGCGCGTCGGCGGCCAGGGTCACCGGGCCGACCGTGCCGAACTCGGCACGCTGCGCCCAGACCGCCAGCACCCCGGCGATCCGCCCGGCTGCCCACCGCCACGCCGCCACGTCCCCGGCCGGGTACCGCTGCACCGCCCCGGCGAAGCGGCCTATGTCGGCCAGCGCCCGTGACCACATCACCGGCGCGGTCAGGACCAGGCCGTCACGGCCGGCGGGCAGTGGCGCACCCGGCGGCCGCCGCCATTCGACCTCGGCGTCGGTGATCGTGCGGGGATCCGCGGACCACCCGCGGCGCAGTTCGTGCAAACGGAGATCGGGCGCGAGGTCACAGTCGGTCACCGGCGCCATCAGCCGCCCCGTGTCCAGATCCCGGTACTGCACCACGAACCCGTTCACCGACCCGTCGACTCGATCACGCAGCGGTTCCAGCACCGCACCGGTGGCACGCACACGACGGCACCACTCGTACTCCCACAAAGCGATCACCGCCGCCGCGCGCACAGTCCGCCGCAGCACCATCGCCTGCTGTTCGACGCCCTCCGGTCGCTGCTCGCGTGCACCGCGCGGCCGGTCAGCCGAGTACAGCGCTCTGCCGTAGAGGAATTCGATCGTCACCGCCCGTCCCCTTCGAGGTCGTGGGCGATCGCGTCGAACCAGTCACCGGCGGCTGCGGCGGTGCCGTCCCGGCCGTAACCGGTGTGGTCGGCGACCACACCGGCGGCACGGGAGAGCACCGCCGGATCGGCGAGATCGGCATTGTCGGCGATATTGGCCGCGACCGCGGCACCGAGTTCTCCGACGAGGCGGGGAATCTGGCCGAGTGGATCGGCGGCGATCGCCGCCGCGACCTGTGCGGCCTTGTCCGAGGCCGCACGGGTTTCTGCCTCGGGCGCCGGACCGGGGTCACGCGGGTCGGCCGCGTCGGCCAGGCGCCGGCAGAACGACTCGGCGGGAACGTAATCCACGCTGCCGTCGGCACCCAACTGCACATCGTCGAGGATCGCGGCGGTACCCGCCCGCGCCGCCGTGGCCGTGGCCACGGCGGTCAGCGAGGACACCGCGCTCACCGGATCCCCGAGATCGGCCTGCGCGGCGATACCGGCAACCGCCTGCACCACCGCAGCATGATCCGGAAAATCACAGGCCAGGTCCCCAGCGGCGCAGTACTGACCGACCCGGCCGCTCAGGTCACCGAAATCTGCTGCGTCCGAGACTATTCCACCGGTGCTGGGGACCGGGGGCAGCGAGATTCCGGAGACTTCCGTGCCGGCGGTGCCCGGGGCAGGGTCCGGTGTGGTCTGCCCGGGTCGCCCGGGAATCTGACCACCAGGCGACCGTGTCCAGTCCGACAGCAGCGCAACACCGGCGACGTGATCGGCGTCGACCGGGCCGATGCCATCGCCGACAGCGCGTGCGAAACCCGCTGCGGCCCCGGCGCCTTGGCTGAAGCCCACGACACCGAGCTGGGTGTGCGGGCACTCGGCCACCACCCGTGCCGCTGCCGCCCCCAGTCGATCCTCGGCGCGAGTCGAGGACGCCGCGAACGTCGTGGTGTCCGCCCCGGTACCCCAGACGCCGCCGAAACTTGCGTCGTAGGGAATCGTGAAAGCGCCGATGCCGGGGTCGGAGCCGAGCATCGGCGCGAAAACCTGCCCGATCATGCCGGTCAGCGCGCGCGGATCCGCAGCCGGTGACGATTCCGACGTCCCCTGAACACCCAGGACGACCAGCGCCGGGCACCCGGTGCCGAGATCGGGCACGAGCACCGCATCGTCAGCTCGCGCCAGCCCAGACGCAACAAGGGCCGCGGTCGCGCAGGTCGCCGCTGCCCAGAAGCTGCGATCAAAGGCTCTGCGGCCTCGCCATGCAACCGGCGCGGAACGTATGCCGTCTGGAGAGGTTAATTTTGTTGCACTGCAAGATATCTCGAGACAGTCAGTCTTCGGTTCGCGGCAGCGCCGCACGGCGGGAACGCCAAGTCGGGGGATTTGTCGTCGCACAGAGTGTCCTTTTGACTGGCACCGCCACAAGAATGCGTGCCTGCACATAGCCAGCGGCGCGGCGGCCGCGCCGCTCAGCGAGGGGTGGTTCCACATAGGCGCCATGGCGATCGCAGAAGGAAGGCCGTTGGCGGAACTGGTGGGTGACGAGCACGGTCCCCGCAGGACACGCTGGGGATTTCGTTCCGCGGGAACCGTGCTCTTGACCTGCCGCGCCATCAGGCTGACTGCGACAGGAGTCCGATGCCGTCGTAGACCAGGTTCAGACCACTACCCACTATCCCGAGTACCTGATACGCGATCGCCACGAGTGCCGAGAAGTCCATGATTCCCCTCCCTTCCTGACTTGACTGCCGGATAGGTGGGCTCGCAACACCTTTCACGCCCAGCCCGCCCGGCGGGTTACGCCTACACCACCGAACATACCTACATACAGGATCGAAGGCAACGATTCATCGGAGCATGTGGACCTATTTATAGGATCGCGTGTCCATCGTTTGTGTACCCGTGCACCAATAGTGAGTGGTATCGTTTCCCGGTGGACGCGCATGGGGATGACGACGACACGACAGAACGCGGGCTGGCAACCTACACGCCGCCCGCCGCTGCCGAAGAAGTAGGCAACGGCCCGATACGTCCGACCGACGAGCACCTCGAGTTTTGCGGCGGTGTCCTGCGCGCTCGCCGTGACGAGTTGGATTTGACACGACGCGACGCCCGGTCGGTGGGCCTTTCCCCATCGATGGTCAACGACTACGAGAACGGGTACCGCGCACCCAAGCGCCCCGAAACCTTCGACAAGCTCGACACCTGGCTGCGATGCCTGTCCGGTTCGGTGTGGAATCTGTACCACCACGGCCGTGATCTGGTCCCGATCGAAGTGCCGGCACCGCTGCCGCAGACGCGGGTGCCGGCCAAGCTGTATCCGGTGGAGATGCCATTGCAGGCTCTGATCGATCTGGCCGGAGCCGACGCCGCTCTCGCACGGATCGCGTTGACCACCAGGAATTCGGAGCTGCGAGAGGTTCACGAGGTGATTGCGCGCAGCACCGACATGCTGCTGCGGGCCTTCTACGACGGGCAGGTGGCCGGACGGCGGGCCGACGGTGTCCCCGATGACCCGTTCGTCACAGCGATGCTGGCGACCACTCTCGCCCGCAAGACGCCCAACAACAACGAGAGTCGGGCCGAACTCGCGCTGCTGCGTGCCCACCTCAGCGCCGACGGCGAACCGTCCGCAGACCCCCCCTCCGGATGACCTGCCGAGCCATCCCCACACACTCAGGAAAGATCGGGAGCCGATGTCGCATACGGGCGATCAACCAGCACTACCCCTCCGGACGAAGCTCGACCGGCTGTTCGAATTCGGCCGATCACGGGACGAGCCCGAGCGCAGCACAGCCGACGTGGCAGGTACCGTCTCGCAGCTCCTCGGCAGGATCGTCGACCCGGAGATCATCGACAGCGCGCGCTCCGGTGACCTCCTGGATCTGCCTGCGGAGATCGCCGACGCGCTGGCGGACGTGTTCGCGGTCGATGCCATGTACCTGCGCGAAACCGGTGAGGAAGTCACGCGTTACGACTTGGTGTTGCAGGTCTGCATTCTTATCCGCGATCGTGGTCTGCGCGTGGCGTTTCGTGCCTTCAACCTCGACACGGTGGCGCTTCAGGAACTCGTTGCGTTGATCGAGAACGAATGTCCGGTGCCGCAGACCGCAGCCGGCTCCGCCGCCCGGCACCACGACCTCACGGCTTTCCCGTAGAGGCGTCGGCGTTTCCACGCCGGTGCCCGTGGTCGGCACCGTGGCCTCTCGGCGACGGCTTGCCGGGGAGCGCGAGCGGTGCGACCACGTACAGTGCGGCGATGCGCGTGTGCACCGGGTGGGCACTGATCGCGCGCCGATCGAGGAGAACCTGCCCGACGCGTATTGCACAACGGGCAGGTTCTCGCGGTTCTTCATCGAGGTTGCGGCGCGGATGCCGTGCAGTGCAGGTGTTTCCATGCTCGCGCGATCGCCAGCACGTGCTGTTCGTCACCGGGCCATGACCAGTGCGCACCGGACGCGGTGGCCGGCACCGCACGGCGGTACCGGTCCACCGCGTCGGTGAGCGCGCGAGCCCACCCGTGGGGATCACCGGTGCGCGGTGGGGGTTCGAGTTGAGTCGACAACGCCACCACGGCGTCCTCGATCTCGACGCGCATCCGATGCTCGGCCACACCCTGGTCGAGTGGTGAATCGGCGTTGCCCAGGCGCACGTCCGGCACGACCTCGGTCAATGCCCTCCACAGCACTGCCAGCGTCCGAACCCGGTGTGCACCAGGGCGAAGCGGCGACCGGAACGGGCCGGCTGCGGCCAGGTCGGCGATGTCGCGGCTCGACACCGCCAGCCCTGTGCCGACCATCTCCGCCCGCAGTTCTGTCGCGGTGGCCATTGTCCCGCGGTGGGAGATGTGCGCGAGGCTGTCCGATTCCGTTCTCCCCCAGCGCAACAGCGCCGGGTCGTCGCCGATCAGGTGTGCAAGCTCGTGCATGACCTGCTGGAGACGGTGCCGTGGACTGCGGCGGCCGTCGAAGCGGACGATCAACCGGCCCGGATGCACCAGGCAGGCCGCCGGCTGCGGTGCCGCGGCCGGGGTCAGCGGCCACGGCGCGACATCGACTCGTTTCCCCGTGGCCTGCTCGAGCCAGCCACACAGCTGGGCCACCGTCCACGGCACCGCCAGCGGCACCGCCTCCACGATCGCCAGCGCCTGCTCGGCCACCGGCTTCACCCCGGGCTCGGGCCCGATCAGAGCCAGGAGTTCCCGCCGGAACTGAACACGGTCCGGCCGCGACACCGTGCGGGGTCGCGCCGGCGGCCCGGGTCGTTCCCACCGCCCTGCTGATCGCTGATACGGCAGATCAGACAACGGGTGCCTCGCCGCCGGGGTCCCTGTCGCCGGTGAAGCAATGCAACCCGCGTCGGCGGGGCGCGACATCCGGTGGCATCGCGGCAAGGATGTGCCGCAGCGCGGCTTCCAGGTCCCACCACCCGTCCAACAGCACGTCGTCGGGGGTCGCCGCGTCGATGTACGGCCCGTCGACGCGGGAGTCGGCCTGGTGCCGCAGCGCGTCGACGAGCAACGGGAGCAGTAGCTGACGCCGCCGCCACGGCAGGGGACGCGGCCACGCCACGGCCAGGATCTTCGCGCCCTTCGTGAGGTCGAACCATCCCCGCATCAGAATGTCGTCCGGAAGGTCCGGTCCCACGTAGGGCGCATCCGAGCGCGAATCCGACTGGGCACGGAGCGCTTCGGCAAGCAGGCGTGCCAGTCGCTCGTCGGCGGCCTCCGGGGTCTTCTGTGCGGCCTGCTCGCGGGAGGAACCGTCGCGGGAGTCCGCGGCCACCGTCTGTTCGGTTGCCGCCCCGGCCCGTTCGCTCGCCGTGCGGAGGTGCAGCCATTCACCGAGCAGGCCGGCCATGTGGTCGCCCCATGCCTCGGCGGACTCCTCGGGGGCAGCCGCGAGGTCCGGTCGCGACAGGCTCGGGTCCGGGTTGCCTGCCATGTGCTGTCCCGGGTGCGGGCGACCCGCTGCGGCCGGATCCATGGCTTGCGCACCGGATTCGATGCTGCCTGTTTCCTCCGGCGCTGTATCGGTCGTGTCCGGAAATTCTGTGGTCATCGGTAATGCCCTCATCACGTGCCCCTTTCGCAATGCGTCAGTCGATGGATGTGAATCGATGAATGAGCGCGACAGCGTGAATAGCGGAGCGGCCCTTACGCCCCGTCACAATGCTGTCAGCGCATTACCCACCCGTCGCTGGACCTCCGTCGGGGCCACTGTCGCCAGCCTCGATAGAGCGTCGAGCCCAGCATTGCGGCGGCGGCAACGTAATGCAACCCTTACTACACCTGGATTTCGTATCTCTGCGGGGATCGAGAGCTACGATTCGTAGCACTGGCGCGAATATGGCGATATCGGGAACCACCGTTCGTAGTCCTCGGTTCGCACACGGCTACGGTTCGTGTGCGCAAGGGCCCGTCCCGCAGGACGCCCGCTCCGACAACACACCAGCCCGGCCCGGTATCGGGCCCGGGGCTACCGTTCGTAGTTCTCGCAGCCTCGAGGACTACCATTCGTATCTCTTGCCGATGTTACTTCTACCAACGGCGACGGCCCGGGCCGATATGCCCACGATCGGTAGATGACAGTTCGGCACACGCTCTGCTGATGCACGATATCCTCGACTTTGTGCGGCGCAGTGTCCCGGCGGCGCGTCACCGGTCCGGGCTTCCGGTCGATCGGGGGAGCAGATGACGATGTACCGCGTCGTGTCACATGACCGAGAAGTCGGGATTCACCGACGTCGGCATTCAGCCATTGTCGGATCACTGTGCCGGGGTTCCGTGTTCCGGTCGGCGATCAACGATATGACATCTCGCAACCGTATTGCCGGGGCAGGGTTCGACGCCCCGTGTGGGTTGAATTGTCGGAGAGGATTGTTTTTCGTGCGCACATCGTTTCCTCCCACGGTGCAGGTGACCGCGCCTGTGGTCCCGTCACCGTCGGGCACGGTGCCTGCGGGCCGTCGCGGCGGCCGCGGGCCGGCGGGCGTCCGACTCGGGAAGGGAGATCACCGATGACCGGTGTCGATGCACGCAGGGTCGCTGTCCCCGGCATCCGCCGGATCGTTCTCGGGGACCTCACCTGCACCTATGTGCCCGACGGCCAGACCCCGTTGGCGGCGCGCGGCTGGCTGCCCACCGCCACCGAGGAGTTCTGGGACGATCCCGCCCACCGCTGTTTCCTCGATCCCGACGGTGCGCTGACCGCCGGGGTCGGGGGGCTGCTGGTCGAGGACGACGCCAGTGGTGAGGCGATGTTGATCGACGCGGGCCTCGGGCCCGTCCACTTCGAGACGCCGTTCGGCGCGCTCGCGGGGGGTGCGCTGCTGGCCAACCTGGAGCGTGTCGATCGTGGCGGCGGGTCCGGTCCGGATCTGTTGTCGCGGATCACGACCGTCGCGCTCACGCATCCGCATCTCGACCACGCCGGATGGCTGGCCAGGCCGATCCCCGGCACCGATCGGCTGCCCTTCGCCCATGCGTCGGTGGCCGTCGGCCGTGACGATTGGGAGCAGCGGCACCTGCTGGCCTCCCACGGCGTCGGCGCCGACCTGCTCGCGGTGTTCGAGCGTCAGGTCCGGCTCGTCACCGCCGGCGAGGAGATCTGGCCGGGGGTCAGCGTCGTGGCCCTGCCCGGCCACACTCCCGGTCACGTGGGCTACCGGATCTCCTCGCAGGGAGTCTCGCTGATCGCGTTCGGCGACGCTCTCCACACGCCGCTGCAAGTGGAGTATCCCCAGCTCGCCGCGGCCGGCGATCTCGACCCTCGCCGGGCTGCGGCTGTGCGCCAGGCCCTCGTCGCCTCGCTGGCCGACGGCGGTGAGACCAGCATCGCGTTCGGTGTGCACTTCGCCGACTGCCAATTCGGTGTCTGCGCCCGCAGGGACGACGGCCGCATCCACTGGCGGCCGTTGCCGGTGTGAGGCACACGGCCGGATCGCGCGCGCGGCGGCGGGTGTCTCCGGGGGCGCTGCTACGGCTTGTGCCGGGTCGGCAGGTCACACACGCCAGAACGTCATCTGCTGCCAGTCCCTGTCGACGGGAAAATAGGGTCGCCAGGCGCCGAAATAAAAGTCGGCGGTCTCGCCGGTCGTGAGATTGTTGAGCGTGAATTGATCCGGCATCACCTCGTCGACGGGAGTTCTTCTGTCCCAGAGTTCGCTGAATTCTTCGGCCTGGCTCGCCGCTCCGACGACGGTGCGCCGGCGGCGTTCGCCGACCAGCTCGATCGATAGATGCCGCAGTGCCAGTACCGCCATGTAGGCGATGGGTTCCCAGCCGTCGCCGAATACATCCCGGGCGCGGGGGTCCAGCATCAACCACACAGTCAGGTTCCGGAACTCGTCGATACCCTGGAACCAGCTCCGGCCGGGCTGGTTGCAATGTCCCAGATCGAAGATTCCGTGGCTCACGATCAAAGCCGGACCCGGTAGTTGATCGCAGAAGGCGATCTTCCGGGCATCGGGTGGATTCAGGTCGTCGACCGGCCGCACGCGCCCGCTGATGATGTCGACGATGAATTCGAAATACAGGTATGTCATGCCCAGCTCGGGAGTCCGGTAATACCGGTACACCGTGTCGATGGTGACCGGGGAGCGCCCGCGCTCCATGCCCGCGATAGTCTGCGGGGCGACCCCCAGTAATGCCCCGAGTTGCGGCCGGGTCAGTCCGGCTGCCTCTCGGAGACTGCGCATGACCCGCGCTGCACGTTGCCGATTGGCGCGCTCGAGACTCGCGGGCGAGGAGGGTATCGCCACGCAGTCGTTGCGCGCCGCGTCCGACGCCGAAGCCATCAGTGGTACTCCTCCCCGGGGATCCCGGAATTACGTCGTCCGGCCGGGCATCCGGGAACCCGACAGTCCAGAATGCCAGTCGATATCCGGTGAGTCCACCCGTGCCGATCTCAAACATACCGGCGGCGCGTTTTGCACGCTCGCCGCGGACCCGGAGTACACGTGCATTTCCGTCGGTTGCACGTGCATTTCCGTCTCGGCATCCGCGCGCCGGGCAGGATCGATGCCCGGCGGCGGCAGGTACCGGCGGCACGGGTCCGCCGCCGGCGGTGTGCGGTGACGCGACCCGGTGGTGCGGCCCGGGCGGGGCGCCACGCGGGGCCGGGCCGCGTGGCCCGCGTCCGGGCCCGGGAGGTCTCCCCACCCTTCGATCCTGTATATAGGATCAGTGGTCCTATGGACAGGTGTATGTTGCGCTGATTAGTATCCGACGCAGCGTTCACGATGTGATCGGTCGGCACGGCGAGAGAAGGACCGAGGAGACCATGCGGCGGTGTGGCGGGCCGGGTGTCGGCGGGCACGAGGTGGAGGTGGGTGGCTGCCGGGGGCGGCGCCGGCGACGGCCTGGAGGGGTGGAGCGGTGGTCGCGGTGGCGGGTACATCGTGCGGCGGCGCGGCTGCTGACGAGGGCCGGTCGTCGGGTGCGGCGAGGTGGGCGGCGGTGAACGGTACCGATTCGATGGCCGGGCGGGAGGGTCCGCCGGTGCTCGGCGATCTCGGGTTCGGTGGCCTGTTTCCGGTTCTGCGCTCGCAGCGGGGGGTTGCGGCGATCGAGCCGGTGCCGTTCGCGTTTCCGGGGGCGGTCGATGCGGACTGCCCGGTGGGTGCGTTGTCGTGTGCGACGGCGTCTGTCGATGGGCAGGGGCGGTTGTCGGATCGTTCGGTGCTGAGGTCGCTGGGGTGGTGGCCGGGGCAGCGGGTGTCGTTCGCGGCGGATCATCGGGCGGTGGTGGTGTCGTGCGTGCGACAGGGCGGGTCGGCGGTGAGCAAGGACGGGTATCTGTGCATTCCGGCGGCGCGTCGTCGCCGGTGCGGCCTGATGCCCGGTGACCGGGTGTTGCTGGCGGGGCATGGGGTGTCGGATCGTCTGGTGGTGCTGCCGATTCCGGCGGTGACGGTGGCGTTGTGGCGGTCTTTTCCGGATCTGTGGCAGGCGGCGCGATGAGCGACGAGGTCGGTCGGGCGTTGCAGTTGATCGCGTCGCGGCTGGGGGTGGCGGTCGCCGATGTTCCCGGTGGGTCGGTGGATCGTGTGGTGCCGACGTTCTCGGAGTACATCGCGACGTTGCGGAGGGCGCTTCCGGTGTCGACGGTCCGGAATTACGACTCGTATTGGCGTGTGCTGGAACGGGAGTGGGGGCCGCGGCGCATCGATGAGCCGACGACGTCGCAGATCGGTGCGCTGGTGCAGGATCACCGTGGGCGGGCGGTGGTGCGGTCGAATTGGCGTGGTGGCCGTGGGGCGGAGGCGCATCTGGTGGCGGCGATCCGGTGTCTGTACAAGCGGGCGGAGTACGACAAGTTGATCGGGCCGCTGGACAATCCGGCGGCGAATGTGCGCAAGCCGGGCCGGTTGCCGAGTTCGCGGCATGCGCTGACCCATGAGCAGGTGGTGGCGATGGGGGAGGTGGCGTCGACGACGGGGAACGACACGGAGTTGGATGCGCTGATCGTGCGGATCCACATCGAGGCGGCGTGCCGGCGCAGTGCCGCGGTCGCGTTGACCGTCGATGATCTGGATACCGAGTACTGCTTGATCCGGTTGCACGAGAAGGGTGAGCAGGTGCGGTGGCAGCCGATCTCGCCGTTGCTGATGGGCAGGCTGGTGGAGCATGTGGCCCGGCGTGGGGGGCCGGAGGCGACCAGGCAGGTGCTGCGGTACCGCAGCGGTGCGGCGATCACCGGGCGCCGCTACGACCATCTGACCGGGCGGGTGCGGGAGCATCTGCCGTGGGCGGCGCGGTTGCAGGTGTCGATCCATTGGGTGCGGCACACGACGTTGACGTGGGTGGAGCGGGAGTTCGGGGAGGCGATCGCGCGGGCGTACGCCGGTCATGCCGAATCCGGTGGTGGCACAACGACTCCGATCTATACCAAGGCCAGCATCGTCGAGGTCGCGGAGGCGCTGGCGGCGCTGACCGGGCAGCGGCATCCGCTGGCGCGGGCGGTGCGTCATCCTCTGGCGCCGAGGAGTGCCGGTGGACGTACACTGTGACGCTATGAACCCGCGAATGCCGCGAGTTCGCCCCCATCTGCGTGTTGGTCCGACGAGACCTTCGGTCTGTATCTCGATCTGGAATCCGCTGCGCAGCAGATGATCTGCTACAACGAGCACATTCCCGGCCTGTTGCAGACCGACGACTACGCCGAGGCGATGATCGGCGCCTGTCACGTCAAGGTGCCGGAGGAGGAACTCGAACAGCGCCTGGAATTGCGGCTGAAGCGGCAGAGCCTGCTCACCAGGAAGCGGCTGCCGCTGACTCTCGACGTGCTGCTGCACGAATCGGCGCTGTATCGCCTCGTCGGCGATGCCGAGTTGATGGCGGCCCAGTTACGGCACCTGGACAAGTTCGCCACGCTGCCGAACGTGTCGCTGCGCATCCATCCGTACCGGGCGGGCCTGACGTGGGGAATCCTGCACGGCCCGTTCGTGATCCTGAGCTTCCGTCCCGATTCGAGAGGAGGTTCGACCGAACCATCGATCGTGTACCGCGAAGGTGCACCGAGCAGCGACATCTACATCGAGAAACCGGATGAGGTGGATCGCTATACCGAGCTGTCCGCGGCGATCCGCGCGATGGCTCTCACGGAAACCGAAACACGAGACCTGCTACGGCAGGTGGCAAAGGAGTACGACCATGAACACTGAGATCGCGAACTCGGACTGGTTCAAGAGCACCTTCAGCGAGACCACCCACTGTGTGGAGGTGGCCTGGCTGCCGGAAGGCGGCGTGGGCGTGCGGGATTCGAAGAATCCCGGCGGCCCGGCGCTGGTGTTCACCGGCGCCGAATGGTCGGCGTTCACCTCCGGGGTGAAGGCCGAGGAGTTCGACCGCACGGCGTGATGCCGAGGGCTCACGGCGTCACGACGCCGGGGGCTCGACGACAGTGAAAGAAGCGGCTCCGCCCCGACTCCACCAGGGCGGAGCCGCCCGTTCACCGTACCGGAGCCGGCCGCTGGGCCCCCTCACGATCGGCCCGGCGGCCGCGCTCCCTTCGGTCCCGGCTCCGCCTCCGGTCGTGCTCCGCCGTCAGTCACGCATCGAGAGCACCACGCCCGCCACCACGGCGGCCAGCACGATCGCCGCGACGCCGTAGACCAGGCGGTAGTGACGCAGCGCCGGGACGGCGCGGTCGAGGGCCAGCCTGCCCGGGCCGATCAGCGCCAGGGTGACGACCGCCGCCAGCAGGACCAGTTCGTATTCGTAGCCCTTGGGCGCGAAGAATCCGGATTTGACGGCGACCGCGTTGATCATCACGCCCATCACCGCGGCGGCAGCCAGCGGCGTGAGCAGGCCGACGATCAGGCCGAGACCACCGAATGTCTCGCTGAGCCCGGCGATCACCGCCATGGTCTTGCCCGCCGGATAACCCTTCGCTTCGAAGAAGCGGCCGGTGGCGCTGAGCCCGTTGCCGTGGAACCAGCCGAACAGCTTCTGCGTGCCGTGCGCGGCCATCACCACGCCGACCACGACCCGCAGCACCAGCAACCCGATATCGGCGCCGAGACTGCCCGGCAGCGGGTCGGCGGCGGCGTGCGCGGGCGAGACGGGAGATGCAGTTGCTGACATTTTGCCGTCCTTTCGTAGCGGTCGGCCGAATCGGCCCGGCACCACCCGTCGGCCGGTCGCGCGTGGTGCAGACCGGGCAGTGCGCGAGGGAACCGTATCGGGTCGCACCACGTCGAACAACGACCATGAGAAGCCGATACCGGAAAGATAGGACCGCGCGGGCGGGTGCGGCACCGCCGCGTGACCGAACCGGCGGCAAGTCGGAACCCGAACTTTGCCGAGAGCTGTCTCCGTGATCCGCAGAGGTGTCAGTACACGTCGCGGAGATAGCGTTTCTCGGCGACGAGCCGCTTCTTGAAGGCCGCGGCCCCGGCCTCGTCCAGTTTGCCGTGCACCTGGGCGATGGTCAGCAGGGCGTCGTCGACATCCTTCGCCATCCGGGCGGCATCACCGCAGACGTACAGGTGGCCGCCCTCCGACAGCCACGACCACAATTCGGCGCCGTGCTCGATCATCCGGTGCTGGACGTACACCCGTTCCCGCTGGTCCCGGGAGAAGGCCAGGTCCAGCCGGGTCAGGAAGCCGCTGCGGAACATGTCCTCCAACTCCGCGCGGTAGTAGAAATTGTCCGCGGCGTGCTGATCGCCGAAGAACAACCAGTTGCGACCGCGGCAGCCCAGCACCCGGCGCTCCTGGAGGAAGCCGCGGAACGGGGCGATACCGGTGCCCGGGCCCACCATGATCATCGGCGCGTTCGGGTCCAGCGGCGGCCGGAAATGCGGTGCGCGTTGCAGGAACACCGGGACCGGTGCGGTCGTGCAACGGTCGGCCAGGAAGGTCGAGCAGACACCGCCGCGCTGCGCGTAGCGCACGACGGAGACGGTCAACTGCACCTCGTCCGGCGTCACCAGCGGGCTGGACGAGATCGAATACTGGCGCGGTTGCAGCTTTTTCAGCACGCCGAGCCAGTCCACCGCATCGGCCCGCACCGGGAAGTCGCGCAGCACGTCGACCGCCTGCTTGTCCCACAGATAGCTGTCCAGCTCGTTGCGGTTGTCGCGCCGCAGCAGTTTCGCCAGCCGCGGGCTGGGATTCTCGGTGGCGACGAAGGCCAGTAGATCGGGACCGGGCCGGGTGATGTCGTAGCGGGTGCGCAGCGCCTCGGCCAGCGGCACCGCCCGGCCGTCCGGCTCGACGGACCGATCACCGTCCAGTCCGGTCACCTCGAGCCATTCCGCCACCAGCGCTTCGTCATTGGTCGGCCAGACGCCCAGCGCGTCACCGGCCTCGTAGCGGACGCCCAGCCCGCTCAGGTCGAAGCCGAACTGCCGCACCTCCTTCGCCGCACCGGGCCGGGACAGCAACCGGTTGCGGACCACCGGCGCGGGTACCGGCGACTGCCGGGTGAAAGGGGCTGCGGTGGCCGGCTTTTCGGTGCGGCCGAGGGTCGCGACACCGGCGGCGCGAGGCGCGGTCCCGGGGGCGGCACCGGCGGGAACCGGGGCGGCGGCCGGACCACCGGCGGAAGCAGTGACCGGACCACCGCCGGGACCGGCATCGGGACCATCGGCGGGACCGCCTGCCGGACCCGCGCCGGACTGCGGCGCGGCGGTCCCGAAGGCCGCCAGCACCTCCGTGAGCCAGTGCTCGGACAGCTCCTCGTGATCCGGCTCGCTGTCGACCCGCGGCAGCACCCGGGTCGCGCCGAGCTTCGCCAGCAGTTCGTCGATCTTGCGGCCGTATCCGCAGAAGTCGTCATAGGACGAGTCGCCGAGGGCGAACACCGCGAATCGTACGCCGGTGAGCCGGATCGCGCTGTCGCTGAGGCTGTCCCAGAAGTCCGAACCGTTGTCCGGCGGGCCGCCGGTGCCGAAGGTGCTGGTGATGACCAGGGTGTCACCGCTGAGTTCGTCGGGTGCACAGGAATTCAGCTCCAGCAGCCGGGGCCGGAAACCGGATTCGGCCAGCATCGCCGCGGCGGTCGCGGCCAGTTCCTCGGCGGTGCCGGTCTGCGAGGCCCACAGCACCGTGATCGACCGCTCCGGATCCGCCGCGGCAACGGGATCCGCGGCGACGGCCGGGATCAGCGTCCCGAGGACCGGCTCGACGGCCCGGGAGTACATCCCGGCCAGCAGCCCGTTCACCCAGGTCCGGCTCTGCGGGGACAGCGGCGACGACTCCGGCAACATCGGCTGCCCCCGCACCGGAATCTCGTGCAGGGCCGCGAGATATCCGGCCAGATAGATGCGCTCGGCTTCGCTGAACGTCGGCGCGATCGCGGTTTCCAGGCCCAGCGCGGCGGACAGCGGATGCAGGGCCGGACGCCCGCTGCGGTCCGCCCAGGACCCCCCGCCGGCGAGCGACGCCGATCCACCGCCACCGGCCGGCGTCCACGAACCGTCCACCGCGGTCATCGGTGGCCCGCCCGCACCCGGCCATGCTCCGCCACGGTCGGCCGCCGCCCACTGGCCGGGCGCGGCAGTCGCCGCCGGGCCGCCACCGGTCGGAAACGCTTCGTCACGCGCGGCTGCCCACGCCTGACCACCCGCGATCGGGGACGACTGACCGGCCGCAGTCACCAACGGCCGGCCGCCCACCTCCGGAAACGCTCGGCCACCGGCGACCGCCGGCGCTTGGCCACTCGCCACCACCGGCGCTCGGCCACCGGCGGCCACCATCCGGTCGACCCCCGGCGCCACCGCCACCTTCCGCAACGCCACCGCGCAGACCTTGAACTCCGGTTGCAGCGAGTCGGCGTCCACGGCGTCGCTGGTGACGGCGTTCACGGTCAGGTATTCGCCGTGTTCGTCGTTCCAGTGGAAGGGCGCGAAGCAGCTGCCGGGCAGGACCCGGTCGGTGATCCGCACCGGCAGGACGGCGCGGCCGCGCCGGGAGGTGATCTCCAGCGCGTCCCCGGCGCGCATGCCCAGCCGTTCCCCGTCGTCCGGGTGGATCTCCGCGAACGGCTCACCGGTCAGCTTGGTGAGTTTGGCGACCCGGCCGGTCTTGGTCATGGTGTGCCACTGATGTTGCAGCCGGCCGGTATTGAGTACGAACGGGTAGTCGTCGTCGGGCATCTCGGCGGGCAACATGTGCGGCCGGGGGTGGAACACCGCGCGCCCGCCCGGAGCCGGGAACACCAGCCGGGGCCGGTGCCCGGTCTCGTCGGTGAACGGCTCCCGGACCGTGCCGTCGTTCCGGTAGCGGATCGGGTTGCGGCGCTGGGCCGGATCGGGGCACGGCCACTGCATCGGGCCCTCGCGCAGCCCGGCGTAGTCGATGCCGCGCAGGTCGTAGCCGGTGGCCGGATTGGTGAATCCACGGATCTCCTCGAACACCTCGGCGCTGGAGGCGAAGTCGAAACCCGCGAAGCCCATCGCGGTGGCCACCTGGGCGATCAGCTGCCAGTCCGGCCGCGCCTCGCCGGCCGGATCGGTGGACCGCGCCAGCAGGGTCAGCGTGCGCTCCGAATTCACCATCACCGCATCGGATTCCGACCACAGCGTGGCCGGCAGCAGCAGATCGGCGTAGGCGGTGGTCGCGGTCTCGGTGTAGACGTCCTGGACGATCACCAGTTCCGCGGCCTCCAGCCCGGCGATCACGGTGCGCCGATTGGCCATGGACGCCACGGGATTGCTGCACATCACCCAGCACGCCTTGATCTCGCCCGCGGCCAGCCGGTGGAACATCTCCACGGTGCCCGGCCCGGCCTCGTCGCGGATCGACCCCGGCGCGAGCCCCCACGCGGTCTCGACGAAACTCCGGTCGGCGGCGGCGAACACGGTGCGCTGACCGGGCAGCCCCGGGCCCATGTACCCCATCTCGCGGCCACCCATGGCATTCGGCTGGCCGGTGAGCGAGAACGGCCCGCTGCCGGGCCGGCACAGGGCGCCGGTGGCCAGGTGCAGATTGCAGAGCGCGTTGGTGTTCCAGGTGCCGTGGGTGGACTGGTTCAGGCCCATGGTCCACAGCGACATCCATTCGCCCGCCTCGCCGATCCACCGGGCGGCCGTGCGGATGTCGTCCTCGGCGAGTCCGGTGATCGCGGCGACCTCGGCGGGCGGATATCCGGCGAGGAACGCCGGCATGGCGTCCCAGCCCCGGGTGTGCTCGGCGATGAACGCCGCGTCGATGTCGCCGTTGTCGACCAGCAGGTGCAGCAGGCCGTTGAGCAGTGCCAGATCGGTGCCGGGGGCGATCTGCAGGAACAGGTCGGCGCGCGCGGCGGTGTCGGTGCGCCGCGGGTCGACCACGATCAGCCGCGCACCCGTGTGCAGCCGATCGACCATGCGCAGGAACAGGATCGGATGGCAGTCGGCCATGTTGGCGCCGATGACGAAGAACAGGTCGGCCCGGTCGATGTCGTCGTAGGAGCCCGGCGGGCCGTCGGCGCCCAGCGACTGTTTGTAGCCGGTGCCCGCACTGGCCATGCACAGCCGCGAATTGGCCTCCAGATGGACCGTCCGCAGATAACCCTTGGCGAGTTTGGTGGCGAGATACTGCGCCTCGATCGACAGCTGCCCCGAGACGTAGAGGGCGATCGCGTCCGGCCCGTGTTCGTCCAGGATCGCCCGCAGCCGGGCCGCGGTCTCCTCGATCGCGTCGTCGACCGGCATCGGCGCCGGGGCGCGCCCACGGGCCGCCCGGCGGTACGCGGCGGCCATCCGGCCGGGCGCCCGCATCAGCTCCGCGTGGGTGGCGCCCTTGGTGCACAGCCGGCCGCCGTTGACCGGATGCAGTTTGTCGCCGCGGACCTTGGCGATCACCGGGGCGCCGTCGGCGCCGGGCCGGGTCTCCACGATGATCCCGCACCCCACACCGCAGTACGAGCACACGGTGCGCGTGCTGCTCGTGGGCTCGGTTGACTGCGCCATGCGATCGATCATTCCGAGCACCGATTGCGCCGGAATCAACCGACGTTATCGGTAGGTGACTTTGCACCTCACAACCGTGATTCGCGACTGTGAGATGTGATCTGCACCACTTGCCGCAGCTCACCGGAGTCCGCGGGCGTCCGCGGCGGGTCAGCCGAACTTGTAACCCCGGTGCAGCGCGACCACGCCACCGGTGAGATTGCGCCACTTGACCGCCGACCAGCCCGCGTCGGTCAGTTTCAGCGCCAGCTGCGACTGGCTCGGCCAGGCCCGGATGGATTCGGCCAGATAGACGTAGGCGTCCGGATTGCTGGAGACCGCGCTCGCGATCCGCGGCAGCGCCCGCATCAGATATTCCATGTAGATCGTGCGGAAACCGGGGATCACCGGCGTGGAGAATTCGCACACCACCAGCCGCCCGCCCGGCTTGGTGACCCGCAGCATCTCACGCAGCGCCAGTCCGGTGTCGGCGACATTGCGCAGCCCGAAGGAGATGGTCACCGCGTCGAAGACGTCGTCGGCGAACGGCAGCGCCATCGCGTCCCCGGCGACCATCGGCACCTGCCGGGACCGGCCCGCGGACAGCATGCCCTGGGAGAAGTCGGTGGCCACGCACCAAGCGCCGGACTTGCGCAGTTCGGCGGTCGACACCGCGGTGCCCGCCGCCAGGTCCAGCACCCGCTCGCCGGGCCGCAGGGCCAGCGCCGCCCGGGTCGCCCGCCGCCAGTACCGGTCCCGGCCGCCGGACAGCACCGTGTTGGTCAGGTCGTACCGGCGCGCGACACCGTCGAACATCGACGCGACCTCTCGGGGCTGTTTGTCCAGCGAGGCTCGGAACGACTCAGTTTTCGCCACGACGCACCACCCTAGCGCGGCGATACCCGCCAACCACGGGAGGTGAACCCACCGATCTCAATTCCCCACTTGCGTAACATAACCGTCTCGGTTTTAGATCACAGTCGCAAGCCGTCAGGGCGGCGGCACAAGCACATGGGTGAGGGTTGGGCGTTGCGACTCGGATTCGGCAGCCTGATGACTTTGGCGGCGACGGTAATTGCCGGCGCGTTCGCGGCGGGAGTCCCGGCCGGGGCCGACCCGGTCGAGAGTCCGGGGGTGGTGTTACCGGCCGTCACCTCGCCGGACGGCTCCTATATCGAGAAGATCGAGGTGAAGGACAGCCGTAACCTCACCCTCCAGGTGCATTCCGCGGCAATGGACAAGACCTTCCCGGTGGATGTGCTGCGGCCCACCGACACCTCGACGCCGCGCCCGTCGCTGTATCTGCTCAACGGCGCCGGCGGCGGCGTGGACGACGCGTCCTGGCAGTTGCGCACCGACGCACTGCAATTCCTGTCCGACAAGAACATCAACGTGGTGCAGGTCATCGGCGGCGCGTGGAGCTTCTACACCGACTGGATCGCCACCGATCCGGTGCTCGGCGTCAACAAGTGGCAGACCTACATCGGTGACGAGCTACCCCCGCTGATCGATGCCGCGCTGAACACCAACCAGGTGAATGCCATTGCGGGCCTGTCGATGTCGGGCGTGCCGGTGCTGGATCTGGTGATCGCGCATCCGGGCCTGTTCCGCAGCGCCGCCGTCTACAGCGGTCTCACCCAGACCAGTGACCGGGTCGGCCAGGACATGGTCAAGCTGACCGTCGAGACCTGGGGCGGCGGCGACACCCGGAACATGTGGGGCCCCACCGACAATCCGCTGTGGGTGACCAACGACCCCTACGTGAACGCCGACAAGCTGCGCGGCACCAACCTGTTCTTCTCCACCGGCAACGGCATCCCCGGCATCTACGACCTCCCCGGCGGCAAGTTCCGGCTGGAGGCGCCGGCCGACACCCCGAAGGTGGTCGCGCTCGGCAGCGTCATCGAGGCCGGCGTGGACTGGGCCAACCACAACATGCAGGACAAGCTGAATTCGCTGCACATCCCGGCCACGTTCGTGTACCGGGACAGCGGCACCCATTCCTGGGGTTACTGGCAGCAGGACCTGCACACCTCGTGGCCGGTGCTGGCCGCCGGACTGGGAGCCTGACCCGAGGCCGCCCCACCACTCGCCGTCGTCGGCCGGTGCACGCGCGAA
>NZ_JAIUCZ020000011.1 GCF_020176955.2 Nocardia sp. alder85J | reverse complement strand
CTAGACTGCATCCTCGAACCCGACCTGGAGATTGTGCGCGAGCTGGCGGCGAAGTACGACAACCCCAACCGGCTCAAGATCGAGGTCAAGAAGGCCACTGGGCGGCCGTTCTACAACACCTCGAACTACTCCTTCGCCAATCTGCTGGCTGACGCTGACGGGCTGGCGGACAACCTTGCCGACTACATCGACCGGTTCTCGCCTGATGTCGATGTGTTCGAGTACTTCGACTTCAAGAAGGAGATCCTCGCCCTGGAGAAGGCGGAGCTGCTGCGTGAGGTCGTCAAGTCCTTCAAGGCCGTCGACCTGCATCCGGACGTTGTCTCCAACGCCGATATGGGTGATGCGTTCGAGTACATCATCCGCAAGTTCAACGAGGCCGCGAACGAGACCTCCGGTGACCACTACACCCCGCGGGACGCGATCCGGCTGCTGGTCGACCTGCTCTTTGCCGAGAAGGACGCCGACCTGACCGAGGCTGGCATCGTCCGCACGCTGTACGATCCGACCGCGGGCACCGGCGGCATGCTCGCCTTGGCCGAGGAGCACCTGCTCGCACAGAATCCCGACGCGAAGCTGAGCCTGTACGGCCAGGAGTACAACCCGCAGTCGTACGCGATCTGCAAATCGGATCTACTGGCCAAGGGACACGACGCGACCAACATCGCCTTCGGTAACACGCTCACCGATGACGCGTTCAGGGGCCGCCAGTTCGACTTCTGCATGTCCAATCCGCCGTACGGCGTTGACTGGAAGCAGTATGCCAAGGCAATCACGAAAGAGCACAACGAAGCGGGTCCTTATGGCCGGTTCGCCCCTGGCCTACCGGCGACCTCGGATGGGCAGATGCTGTTTCTGCTCCACCTGGCTCACAAGATGCGCGCCCGCGAGGACGGCGGTGGCCGGGTAGGCATCGTCATGAACGGCTCGCCGCTCTTCAACGGTGCCACCGAGTCCGGCCCCTCCAACATTCGCAAGTGGCTGCTGGAGCACGATCTCGTTGATGCCATCGTCGCGCTGCCGACAAACATGTTCTTCAACACCGGTATCGCCACCTACATCTGGATTCTCGACAACACCAAGCGTCCCGATCGCCAGGGCCTGGTCCAACTCATCGACGGCACGTCGTTCTGGACCAAGATGCGTAAGAACCTCGGCGCAAAGAACCGTGAGCTCAGCAAGGGTGACCGTGCCAAGGTGGTGCGTTTGTACACCGACTTCACCGACGCCGATCCGGATTATTCCAAGGTGCTCCGCAACGACGAGTTCGGCTACTGGACCATCACTGTCGAGCGCCCGCTCCTTGATGAGTCCGGCAACCCCGTCGTCGACCGCAAAGGCAAGCCCAAGCCGGACACGAAGAAGCGCGATACTGAGAACGTCCCGTTTACCTATGGCGGCTCGACAGCTGGCGCGGCCAGTAGAGTCGAGGTCATCCGGGCGTATTTTGACGCCGAGGTGAAGCCCCATGTGCCCGACGCCTGGATTGACTGGGGCAAGATCAGGACTGGCTACGAAATTCCCTTCACCCGCCACTTCTACAAGTACATCCCACCGCGTTCCCTCGCCGAGATTGATGCCGATCTGGAGAAGCAGGTCGCCAAGATCCTCGATCTGCTGCGGGAGGTCGAGGACTGATGAAGTTCTATGCTGAGATGAAGCCAACAAACTCCCCGTGGCTGGGCGAGGTGCCAGCGCATTGGGAGGTCAGCCGTTTCCGCTTTGAGGCGGTGATCAACGGCGGGCAGGTAGACCCTCGCGAAGAGCCGTGGAGCAGGATGACGCTGATTGCTCCCAACCACATCGAGAGCAACACGGGCAAAATCATCGGCGTCGAAACGGCAGAAGAGCAGGGCGCCGACAGCGGTAAGTACCTCGTCGCGCAGGGACAACTCGTGTATTCGAAGATCCGGCCAGCGCTCAACAAGGCGGCGATCGCTGAGACGGAAGCGCTATGCAGCGCCGATATGTACGGCATATCATTCGCCGATAAGGTCGAGCCGCGATTCGCTCTCTACTACTTCTTGGCGCGGCCGTTCCACACATTTGCGACGATCATCTCAATGCGCGTCAAGATGCCGAAGGTCAACCGCGAAGAGTTGGCCGACGCGCCGTGGCTTGTTCCTCCGCTGGACGAGCAGTGCGCAATCGCCGACTACCTCGACCGCGAGACCGCCCGTATCGACACGCTTATCGAGGAGCAGCAGCAGCTGATCGGGATGCTCAGCGAACGGCGGGCAGCAGTCATCTCATCAGCCTTGGCGCCGACCGACTCATGGACATGTCACAGGATCAAGCACATCGGTGAGACCAGCCTGGGGAAGATGCTCGACGCGGGCCGTGCGATACGCGATGGAGACCAGCCAAGGGCGTACGTCCGGGCGGCGGATGTTCGTGCAGACGGCTCTGTGAACCTCGTGGACCTCAACGAGATGCCGTTTTCCGACGCAGAGATGGAAGTTTTCGACCTCCGCGCGGGCGACGTTCTCTTAATCGAGGGCGGCGCCACGGTGGGTCGTCCAGGGTTCATGGTCGAGTCGGCACCGGGGATCGCCTTCCAGAAGACCGTCAACCGCCTGCGGGTCGGGCCACGGGTGGATGCTCGGTTCGTATATTGGTCGATGCTCCGCCTCTACGAGTCTGCCTACTACGCCAATCATTACGGGTCGGTCTCATTCGTTCACCTCACTGGCGAGAAGCTGAGGGAAATCGAACTTCATCTCCCGCCACTCGACGAGCAGCAGGCCATTGCGACATACCTCGACGAGCAAACCGCGAAGATCGACGCGCTGATCGCCGAGACGCGGCGGTTCATCGAGCTCGCCCGCGAGCGTCGGTCGGCGTTGATCACGGCGGCGGTGACTGGTCAGATCGACGTGCAGGAGATGATGTGATAGCCGACCACAACGAGGCTGTCTTCGAGTCCGAGATCTGTGCGTATTTGAACGCCCACGGGTGGCTGTACTCGGCGGACGACGCCGGCTACGATCGGGAGCGGGCGTTCTTCCCCGAGGATCTGTTCGCTTGGCTGG
The DNA here is from genome assembly GCF_020176955.2 of Nocardia sp. alder85J. Classification (GTDB taxonomy): domain Bacteria; phylum Actinomycetota; class Actinomycetes; order Mycobacteriales; family Mycobacteriaceae; genus Nocardia. The sequence continues at coordinate 325,116 of NZ_JAIUCZ020000011.1, read as the reverse complement.
AACAGACCCAGCAGCCGGCGTACGAGAAGGCTTTGAAAGCCGCAGGCTCGAAGGCGAAGTTCCTCGACGTGCTGACCACGGCGCTCGACAAGCCTCTCGAACACGGCGGAGGGACGTTGAATATCCTGCGCAACGGGGTGCACTACATCGGCGGTGGCCGACTAAAGATGGCCCAGTTCCGCCCCGAGACCAGCCTGAACGCGACCACCAACGAGCAGTACGCGGCGATGCGGGTGCGGGTGATGCGGCAGGTGCATTTCTCCACCGCTGACCAGCGCAGCATCGATCTGGTCTTCTTCGTCAACGGGCTGCCGGTCGCCACCGTCGAGTTGAAGACCGACTTCACCCAGTCCCTCGATGACGCGATCAATCAGTACCGCAAGAGCCGGCATCCGCTGACCAACGGGCGGTCGGAGCCGCTGTTGTCGTTCGGGCATCGCGCGCTGGTGCATTTCGCGGTTTCGAACGATCTGGCTGCGATGACCACCCGACTTGAGGGGGAGAAGACGCAGTTCCTGCCGTTCAACATCGGTCACGATGGTGGTGCGGGCAACCCGCCTGGTGCCGAGGGAAAGTCGGCAACGGCGTACCTGTGGGATCGGGTCTGGGAGAAGGATGCCTGGCTCAATATCATCGGCCGGCTGATGATCGTGGAGACCAAGCAGGAGTGGGATGTTGCAACTGGGACGTCGGTGCGGCGTACGAGCATGCTGTTCCCTCGGTTTCACCAGTGGGAGGCCGTGACGAACATCGTGGCTGGAGTGAGCGAGGAGGGGGTGGGGCATCGCTATCTGATCGAGCACTCGGCAGGGTCGGGGAAAACGAACACCATCGCCTGGACCGCGCATCGACTAGCGCGGCTGCACGTGAGGGACGAGAAGGTCTTCGACTCGGTGATCGTGGTCGTGGACCGCACCGTGCTTGACGGGCAGCTGCAGGAGGCGATCCGGCAGATCGACGGGTCGGGGAAGATCGTGGCCACGATCAGCCTGGAGGATGTTCGCAAAGCGGGAGCGAAGTCGAAATCCGGGCTGCTGGCAACAGCTTTGAAGAACGGGGAACTGATCATCGCGGTGACGGTGCAGACGTTCCCGTTCACCCTCGACGAGATCCGGGCCGACTCGTCGTTGAGGGGGCGCCGGTTCGCGGTGATCGCGGACGAGGCGCACTCCTCACAGTCCGGCCAGATCTCCTCCAAGCTCAAGGCTGTGCTGACCGCGGAAGAGCTCAAGGAGATCGAGGAGGGCGGTGCGGTCGACGTCGAGGCGATCCTGGCCTCGGAGATGACCGAGCGGGCCGAATCGGAGAACATCTCCTACTTCGCATTCACCGCGACACCGAAGAACAAGACCCTGGAGCTCTTCGGCCGCAAAGGTCCTGACGGCAAGCCGGTCGAGTTCCACCTCTACTCGATGCGGCAGGCGATCGAGGAGGGCTACATCCTCGACGTGCTCAAGGGCTACCAGACCTACGACACCGCACTGAAGATCGCCGGCAAGGCCGAGAGCGGCGACGGCGAGGTGGAGGAGGTCGCGGCACGTAAGGGGCTGATGCGATGGGTGAAACTGCATCCGACCAACATCAGCCAGAAGGTGCAGATCATCGTCGAGCACTTCCACGCCAACGTCGCCCACCTGTTGGAGGGCAAGGCGAAGGCGATGGTCGTGACCGACTCGCGCAAGGCTGCGGTGAAATACAAGAAAGCGATCGATGTCTACATCGCCAAACGGGCCGCGATGGACGCCTCATACAACTACCGCACCTTGGTCGCCTTCTCCGGCTCGGTGACGATGGCTGAGGACGAGAAGTGGGCTTCAGACTGGGGGCCGCAGCCGAGCAAGGACGACGAGTTCACCGAGGTTAACCTGAACCCTGGCGCCGGCTCAGACCTGGCCGCCGCCTTCAAGGGTGCGACGTACAAGATCATGCTAGTCGCCAACAAGTTCCAGACAGGGTTCGACCAGCCGCTGCTCTCAGCGATGTACGTCGACAAGAAGCTCTCTGGCGTTACTGCCGTGCAGACGCTTTCCCGGCTCAATCGCACCCATCGTACTGCGGGTGGGGAGCAGAAGCGCAAGACGTTCGTCATCGACTTCGTGAACGAGCCTGAAGATATCCAGGCTGCGTTCGAGCCGTACTTCACTAATGCCGCCCTGGAGATGGAGACCGATCCATACGTTGTCGTCCACCTCGCCACAAAGCTCGCCCAGGCCGGGATCTATACGCCGGAACAGGTTCGTGAGGTCGCCGAACTGTGGGTCACTCGCAAGGGCAACAACGCGCTCTCGGCCGCGATCAGCCCGGCCAAGAACGACTTCGCCCGCCGCTACGCGGCAGCGATCGAGGCCGACGACAAAGTCACCCTCAACACCCTCGACCTGTTCCGCAAGGACGTCTCCACCTACGTCCGGCTCTACGACTTCATGAGCCAAATCGTCGACTATGGCGACCCGTACATGGAGATGCTATCGATCTTTCTGCGGCTGCTGGAGAAGGTCATCGCGGACTCCTCCTGGGCCGCGGAGGTCGATCTTTCCGACGTGGTCCTGGTCGGGGTCAAGCACACCAAGGGGACTGCGGTCGACATCTCGCTGACCGGTGACGGTGAGCTCAAGGGCATCGGCGCCGCGGGCACCGGCACCCGGAAAGAGCCGAAGTATGTCGCACTGCAGGTAGTCATCGACAAGATGAACGACCTCTTCGGCGCCGAATCGTTCACCGCATCGCAGGTCCGTGAGTTCGTGCAAGGCTTGGTGCAGCGGCTGCTCGCCTACCCAGACTTGGTCAACCAGACCAAGGTGAACTCGAAGAAGCAGTTCATGGAATCGCAGGACTTCCAAGCAGCGGTCACTGACGCGGTCATCGACAACCAGGAGGCCCACAACACCATGGCCGACTACTTCTTCAGCGACGGCCCTGGCATCAGCGCTGTCATAATTGCGCTCGCAGACGCCTTCTACGAGGCCGCGCTCGATCAGCAGACAGATGTGTGAGCAGTCTCTGGTCATGTGGATCCCGGCAGGCGCCGGCTGCTTGGACTACCGTGAACTGCCCGCTGGTGGTGCTGCTGCACCATCCGGTGACGGCGCGGCCCTCGGGTGTAGCGGCGCCCGATATGTCGACGGGGGTACCTGACACCAGGCGTTCGTGTCGGTCCTCTGCGGCAGACTCAACGACGAGTGCCGGGAAACCAACCTGCCGGGGGGAACCATGCTAGGCAAGCCTTTGCTTTTCTTGTCGGGTTATGCGCCGTTGTTTGCCCTGCTCGCGATCCGATTTCAGCCGCTCACACTCCTTGCGGGATGTGCGATCCTGGCGCTACTTGGAGCAACCTCACTGATACTGCTGCTTGTCCTCGATGCTCGAGCGACACCTGGGATACACCGCCTGCAGCAAGTGAAAGACGCTGGCACGGAGGCCGGAGCATATCTGGGTGCCTATCTGCTCCCATTCGTAACGGTCACCACACCGAATCTACGAGACATCCTTGCATACTGCGCCTTCATCGTTGTTTCGGCAGCGATCTACCTTCATTCTTCTCTGGTCCAAATCAACCCTATGCTGTACATTCTCGGCTATCGGGTACTGCAGATCACTGACAGTAACGGTCTGGAAGCATATCTCATTACCCGGCGTAAGATCGAGATCGGTCAATCCGTGGCCGCGACTCGATTTCGAGACGGGGTCCTCGTTGATCGAACGGGACGAAAGGGGCATACCGGCATTGACAATGCTTGAGTTTGGTAACGAAGACACGGCCACACTGGTAGTTGCATGGCGTTCCGGCCGCAACGCACATGGACGCGCACTGAAAGCCGGCGGGGATGTCACATCCAGTCTGCGTCGATACGCGATGGAGGCGCTCAACAAGATCGATAGTACCGAAGGACGTCGATACGACCCAAGCGACGAGCAAGACGATGAGTGCTCGTATCTCGACACCGATCGTGAAGAGCTGCTGGATACGGCACTTCTCGACACAATTTTCAAGGCAGCCTCATTGTCACAAGCTATCGATGACGATCTCCGAAGTCACTCGATAGCGCTCTATGCACTTGTTATAGGAAATGATCCCGATAAGCTTACTGCATTCGTCAGAAAAGGTAACCCGGTGCAGTTGGCGAAGAAAAGTCTGGTCGCTTTGTTTGACCAAACTCTGACGCGCGTAGAAAAGCCGCTACTCGCATTCGATACATTTTACGACGTGATAATTAGGCCGAGTCAGGTGCACATCCTCCATCAAAAGAATTTTGAGACTTTATTCAAGGAGAGTGAGGCTGTGCTGGCCAAGACATCCGAGTGGGCCGAGAGTTTAGGTAAGGCCCTGCCGATATCGGCAGAAAGTGTCGAATGGCTATCCAATCGACTTCGGCAAACGTCTGTCATGAGGCGGCGCGTGCAGAGTATTTTGAAGAGTGAATATTTACATCAGCTTACTGATGATGTGTTGCGAGAAAAGATGGAGAGTCGCGGACTCGATCCGGAAAAGTTGATGGATGGAAACCAACTCATTTTAAATAAAGATACCGAACGGGATGTCCTGTTACTCCTAAATGAAGATTTATGGACCGGGGACTTTTCCGGAGAACAGTATGCCGCGACTCGAAAGGCTCGACGGTAGTGGCAGATCGACGCTGACCATGCGTCATTTTCAGTTGCGTTTCAGTAGCCTATCCTCGTCGCCATCGAGTGGCCAGCCGCCAATACCAGATGCCAACGCCGACGTTTGCAACTCAGGCCGTTACAGCAACTGATTTGTCAAAATTCCCTCGGCGCGAACGCGAACCGGCGGATCGATGTCGATCTCGCGCGCTCCCGGCACCGAGACCGTCGATCCGTGTTCCTGCTCATCCTCCATCCACCAACTATGCCGTCATCCCATACCTCAGGAGCAGGCAATCAGCGAGCCCGTTGTCGAAATGAGTCCGCCCACAACGGATGTCGACAACCGCCCCAGATGTCCCTATCCTGGTGATGCGGGCCACGCAGCATGAACAACCCCACCCTGAACATACTCGGCGATACATATTCGTACTGACATCAGCCGTTCGAGGCTCCTCTACTCACACCCGCCGAAACTCATACCTCTTCGAATAGCGAAGCCCGCCAAAGCCTTCCGGCCATCGCCGGATGGCCCGCCATCCTATTCGATAGAGGTGTTCCAAGGTGGGTTCCTCCGAACAGCTCGTGGTCGCGCTCGATTTGACATGTGGGCAATACGTCTGCATGCCAACGGATCCGGCCGACCCACGCGTGCAAGAACTTAGAGCAAAGAGCTTCAGCGGTGACCGGACACTGGTATGTGCTCTCTGCTACGCCGAACGCGACCGCCGGGTTTCCGTCGTCGTCAAGGCCCGAGTAGCCGGCCAACGCCGACCGCATTTCGCTCACCCTTCAGGCTGCGCACCGCCCGAAGGACGGCACAACCCCGAGACTATGTGGCATCTGACCAGCAAGTCGATGCTGGCAGCATGGGCACGGAGGCAACCTGGCGTGGTAGACGTCCGCAACGAGGTGTGGTTACCGAATCACGAACGCCGTGCCGATGTCCATATGGTGTTCGCCGACGGGCACAAGGTCGCCATCGAGATCCAGGGCTATCCGCTGTCCGACGCCGAGTGGGTCAACCGGCACCGTGACTACCAGCACAACGGCGTGGTCGACGTCTGGCTGTGGCGCCCCGATATCCGACCGCACCGGATCGTCCTCAGCGATGGCGACCCTCGACAGCAGCTGTGGACCTTCGACCCTGACCAACAATCCGTCACCTTGTTCGTGGGCGCGCCACATCGAACTCTATGGCCCGACCCAGCAACTCAGGACGACATCTTCCATCGGGTCCGGCACTTGCCGCCATGCATGCACGATGAGCTGATACCGCTCCGGTGCTCGCTGGACGAGCTCACTCTGACCTCGCAGGGCATCCCGATCCCTACAGCCCTGAAGGAAGAATTGGCTGTGGAGTTCGTACACGAAAACAACCGAGTGCTCAGAAGCTCGGAGCAGGATCACGACCCGGACAAGCGCACACACTGGACAGAATCCGTCTCGTCCTTTGGTGAAAAAGTCGTTTCTCCAGCGAAGCCTCGCCCATCCATCGACATGGCCGCAATCACTCAACTGCATTGGATCGAACTTCAGAATCGGTTCATGAACGTCGGCCATGTAATCGCCTACGAAGATGCACCACAACTCCGGCGCCCGAACGCGAAACAGCAACTGGTACAGTGCATCCACTGCGGCCAACAACTCTCTTCACGTACGGTTGCCGATGATATCCCCACCTGCGCGTCGCAGTCCACCGCGATACCAAACAGCGATCAGTCACGGCGGGCACACACCCAGCCATTCAGTGTTCAACCTCGGCCGACTGCCAAGACGTCTCGACGGACTACGCCTTCAGCGCCCACCCAGGCTCAATCAACTTCCCGCCGCCAGGTGCCCGACCAAGAGCAACTATCGCTTTTTTCGCTGTGAATTCAACGACAATCGGCGAGCGCGGTCAAATGGCTGCGCAAGCCACTGAAGAAGGCTCAATTATATTGAGTTGCAGCGGTCTACGTGAATACTACTACCAGCGCAACCCGTTCGGCCCATGTGGGCTCCAGCCTTGAAGAAAGGGTTTGAGGTCCTCTGCCTTCGGATCCGGTATGCTCGATGCGATACGTGATAGCTGGAGGATCGGGTCCAGCCTGTCCAGGTGTCGTTCGGCATCATCGAGGCGCTGCACAATAATGTCGCGGTCGCCGCCATCGTACTCTTCAGCGGATATCCTGGCTGCGGCAAGGAATCGGCGGTGCCGGTTGACCGCCTGCCATTCGCCTGAGCAGCCCTTGAAGTGCTCCCATCGCGCCTGCTCGAAGTAGCGTTCTCTCGCAACTTCCATCGCCGCTTCCCAGCGATGCTGACGTTGAGTCTCCTCACGCTGGCGTTGCTGCTCCTGCCAATCAGCGCGGAGCTTGTGGATCTCGAATGCCCGGAACACCTCGGGGAGCTTGTCCTCGACTGTGATGGTTTTCGCGTCACGATAGTGATCGCCGTTGCGGCTACTGCCTCGTCCTTCGACCACCAACTCCAGCTTTCCGGTACCGATGAACTCCCAATCGCGGTGCCTGATCCACGCAGGCAGTCGCTTACGCTCCCGCCACGCCCCTGGGTCAACTCGTGGCGCGCCCGAAGCGGAGATCTCCTTGATCTGGAGACGGTAAGGCCCACCTGGTGTCTGCAGTACCAGGTGAGGATTACTCAGGAAACGCCTTCCGCGGACGTCCGCATCCTGGCCGGCGGCAGCTGCCGTTGTGGCATCTATGCCGCGAACACCTGCCTCGGTGGCGATCGCCTGCAGGATCCGTGCTGCGCGCAGTACGTGGTCTTCGCTAACGAAGTGCCAGTCCTTTTCTGCCACATAGGCTTTGACAGCCGGATGGTACTTTGCGATGTGCTCAGGAATGGGTACCGGACGGGGGTCGATCAGATCGTCGAAGTGTTCGGTGAATACGACCGCTTTCGGACCGGAACCCCATTGCCCTGTCGAGACAATGGTCAGTTTCTTGCCCCTCGGTCGCGCCGGAGACTTCAAGCTCATCGCAACGAGCCGCTCGTGAGATGCGACGATATCGTGATCCTTCTCCAGAACAAGCCGCCCACCCGCCGCCTGAACACGAGCGATCAGGTGGTCTGCGTCCGACTCATCGGGCAGCAGCCCGGCAGGCTGTGCCGAATGCCACTTCCGCCCGGCGTCGGTGATCGCTGCTGTCCAGGTCCGGCTCTTCCCTCTGACGGTGACCAGACCACGGCGCTCCAAGGCGCGGGCAGTTGCCCGGTGCTCATAGCCGGTGAACACGCCGTCGGGACACCCGTTCAGGATCCATTCGAGGACAGCGATCTGAGCCCGATTCAGCAGCGCGGGATTCTTCCCCATCACCCAATCATGGACGGCATCACCCCTCCCCGTAGACGGTTCGGGTCAACACCTTCGATGATGCACCCTTCGACGGGATTGCCGGTTTGAGCTGTTGGAGCGTAAAGGGGATTATCTCGCACCCATAGATGCCGAGATCCTCAGGAGCTTGTAAGCACCGACGACAACCAACCGTTTCCCGGTTGCTATGTCCTGCGTGTCTTGTCCTCGGCGCTCTGCCGCGGGCGACGCGCGCCGACAGCGCCCTCCGCATCGTAGCGGCGTTCACGAGAACATCGCGGAGACACCGAGACCAGGCAAATGAGCGAGACACCCCGGTCCCGCACCATGCTCGCCGGTCTCGGCAGCACCTCTGCGAGCGACCGACCGCAGCCAGCACGGACGCGAAGAATCGAAAAAAGTTGCTAGAAAGGGGTTTACAGACCCCACGCAACGAGGTATCGTGCAGGACCCAGTGTGTCGACCGGGCCTACAGAACAGAACCAAGAATAGCAGTAGAGAGTATGGGGCCGGTGATGGTTCGTCAAGCTGGGACCACAACTGCATCAGCGTGATCGCTGGCCTCGACGCGTGCCACGGCAGTCGAGGAGTCGAAGCGGCACAGGGAAACGGCAACAACCACAACCAACCCCGCGACACCCTCCCACAAGCAGGGGACCGCGAGCAGTGGAGGCACCCATGCGCACGCCCGACACCACCCCCGGCAACCCGGACGACAACCCGGGCGCCGTAGTGATTCCACTACGGCGAAAAGCACTCCGGAATAACCTTGACAATAACCGTGAAAAACGCCATGAAACCGATCCTGAACAGCCGGTTTGGCACTACGATCAGGTCAGGAAACGCAGTGCCGACCGGCACTATGCCGGTCGTGTCAGATATGTTCACGGTCCCCGCGCCGAACAATTGCGTGGCGAACTCGCCGATGTCACTCAGCAATTATTGGAGTGGGCTGTGCAACAACAATCCGATAATGCCAGGCAGGATGGTGCAGCCGCATGACCCCCGACGATCCGCCCGTGAACCCGCCCGCCCCCGCACTGGCTCACCGGGCCGCATCCCTGTCGGCGACCGTGCCCGTGTCGGGGCCGTCGGGGTTGTCCGACTACGCGGTGTCCCCGCTGGGTGTTCCGGTCGCGGTGCTGCGTGACGAGGTCCGGGTGGCGTTTCTGGGCCGCACCTCCACCGAGGATCAGCAGGACCCGCGTCAGTCGATGCTGCGGCAGCTGAACAACTGTAAGACCGCGATCCCCGACTCGTGGGTGATCGTGGCGCACTTCTACGACGTCGAGTCCGGCCGCATGGAACTCGACGACCGTGGCCACGGCAGCGACTACGACCGCTTCGCCATCCCGATCGCCCGCGACGGCGGTGTCGCTGATCTCCGCGACGAGGCCGCCCACCCCGGCCGCCGCTTCGACGTGGTGATCTGCGAGGCCGTCTCCCGCGTCGCCCGGCGCACCTTCGAGGGCCTGTCGATCGAACGAGAGCTCGAATCCGCCGAGGTACCGCTGTTCGCCGCGAACGAGCCGATCACGTTGACCGGCAGCCGCGCCCAGCGGATCCTGCAACGGCGGATCAACCAGTCCGTGGCCGAATACGAAGTCCTCAACACTCTCGAACAATCCTGGGGCGGACTGTGCACCCACATCCGTGAGGGCTGGAACATCGGCAAACCGCCCTACGGGTACAAGGCGAAGACCTACCGGCATCCCAACCCGACCAAGGCAGCGAAGGGACAGGCCAAGACCCGGCTGGAACCCGACGGGGTACGCGGGGAAACCGTCACCCAGATCGCGTTGTGGCGCTACCACGAAGGTCTCGGCTACGACACCATCGCCGACCGCCTCAACACCGACCCGGTGAAGTATCCCCCGCCTGTGCCACCCGGGCGCGAACGCGCCCGCGGCGCCTGGGGCAAGACGAGCGTGTTCGAGATACTGAAGAACCCCAAATACACCGGGTATCAGGTGTTCAACCGGCGCGCGTCGCGGTCGAGGCACGGGAAGGTCAACGATCCCGTGAAATGGGTGTGGTCGACCGAGCCCGCCCACGAGCCGTTGATCCCGAAATGGATGTACGACGAACTCGCCGCCCGGCGCTCGGCCCGGCGCGGTTCCCGTGACGGCAACACCCCCAGCGCCCACCCCGCGACCCGCCGCACCTATCTGCTGCGCGGCATGGTGTTCTGCGGGTGCGGACGCCGGATGTTCGGCAACCACCGCCACGACAACGGCTACTACACCTGCTACCCCCGCAACAACAACCGGGGCCGCCCGGACAAGTACGCCGGACACCCCAAAGCCGTCTACCTCCGCGAAGACGCCATCCTGGACGCGATCACTCGATTCTTCGCCGACCGGGTATTCGGCCCGCACCGCCATGATCTCCTCGCAGCCGACCTCGACAGTCTCGACGACCGCGCCGTGCGAGACCGCCAAGCCGAACGAGAGCGGCTGCAACGACTGGTCGCGGACGTCACCAGGCGGCAGAACTCGGTACTGCGGCAAGCCCAGGACAGCGACCCCGACGACCCCTTCACCAAGGGCCTGCGCGGCACCTACAACGACCTCGATGCCGAGAAGACCGCCGCGCTGGCCGTCATCTCCCAACTCGACGCCGCCGACGACACCGAACCCCACCGACCCGGCAGCGCCGACATCGCGCTCCTCGACACCCTGCCCTACCTGGCGCTCAATCTCACCCATGCACCAGAACCGTTGCTACGCACACTGTTCGAGATCACCCAACTCGCCATCCGCTTGCACGACGACCAAGACCAAGTCACCATCACCATTACACTGCCCGCCGACCAACTCCCCGACATCGCCCACGCGGCGGAAAGGATCACCAACACCATGCACACCACACAACCAACGCCTGCCTACGCGGCAGACACCGGTTGTGTAGATGCTGTACGTGCCCCCGGCAGGGCTCGAACCTGCGACCAGAGAATTATGAGTTCCCGGCTCTAACCGACTGAGCTACAGGGGCCTACTGGGGACCATAGCAAGTCGGGGTTGTAGCGACAAAAGATGTTGAGCTGTCCACTTCCGAAGTGGGGCAGCGCCGGGTTCCGGGCAGCGCGGATCGGTCCTGCTGCAGCGACGACGGGCCTCGGCATGCGGGTGTACCGGTCACGGTCGACCGGGTGCCGGGGATGATTCCTCGTCGTCAGGTGGCTGGTCCCAGGGCTTCGAGTCGTGACCGGGGAACGGCGGCCCGTGCCAGGGTGGCGGTGACTGCCAGGGCGGTGGCTGAGGGTAGGGCGGTGGGTCGTCGGAGGCGGGGAGGTGGGTCCACTGCCGTCGCGGGGACAGTTCGCTCCACCGGGGCAGCGGGTGCGCGGTGGTGGATTCTCGGGCGGGCGGGTATACCCAGGTCGGTTGCGGGGAGCGTCGGTGGTGGGGGTTGCCGGGTTCGTTCTGTTCGTGGCCGAGGATTGCGAGGTTCCGGGTGGCATCGGGGTGGCCGGAGGTGGCGGCCTGACGCCACCAGCGTTCGGCTTCCGGGGTCTGCTGGCGGCCGCGCATGAGCAGGCCGAGATTGTTCATGGCGTCGGGGTGGCCGGTGGCGGCGGCCCGGCGCCACCACTGTTCGGCCTCCTCGGGTTCGCCGTGGGCGTGGAGGAGGATGGCGAGGCTGTTCGCGGCGTCGGGGTGACCGGCGGTGGCCGCTCGGCGCCACCAGTGCTCGGCTTCGTCGGGTTCGCCTTGCGCGTGGAGGAGAGTGCCGAGGCTGTTCATGGCGTCGGGGTGATCGCCGGCGGCGGCTTGGCGCCACCATTGTTCGGCCTCGTCGGCCTCGCCGCGGGCGCGGAGGAGGATGGCCAGGTTGTTCGCGGCGTCGGGGTGACCGGCGGTGGCGGCCTGGTGCCACCATTTCTCGATTTCCTGGGTCTGGCCTTGGGCGCGGAGGAGGGTTGCCAGTTGGTTCATCGCGTCGGGGTGGCCGGTGCCGGCGGCGTGCCGCCACCAGTGCGCGGCTTCGGTTATCCGGCCTTCGGAACGGAGGAGTCGCGCGAGGTCGTGCATCGCGTCCGCGGAGCCGTTCTCGGCGGCTCGGCGGTGGGTCTGTTCGTTCGGGATCTGGCCGAAAAGCCTTATGTCGCCGGTGATGTCGACGCTGCGGCGGTGGGGGCGCGGGTGTCCGTTACGACGCAGGTTCAGGTCGGCCTGGCGGAACAGGTCGTCGAGGGTTGTCTCGGGAGTGGCCGCGGCCAGCAGGGCGCCGGTGAAGGCGGTGTTGCGGTGGCCGCCGGGGGCGAACGAGGGCTCGTCCCGGGAGCTGGAGGTGATCGTGTAGGTGCCGTGGAGGTCGGTCTGGCCGGCGATCACGCTGGGCAGGTCGGCCATGGCCTCGAAGGCGCGGCCGGCGAAGCAGCAGTCCAGGATGAGGATCCGGGCTCGGGCGGGGCTGTCGAGGATCTCTTCGCGCAGGGTCTGGAACGGTACCGCGGTCCAGCTGATCCGGTCCGGGTCGCTGCCGGTCACCGCCAGGTGCAGGCGTCCGCGGCGGTCGATGAGGCCGTGGCCGGTGTAGTACACCAGCAGTACGCCGGAGGCGGCGCGAGCGGCGTGGGCGACGGTGTCTCCGATGACCGAGACCCGGTCGGGTTCGGTGACGCGCCGGCAGTGTGCGGCGGTGAACGCGCCACCGGGTGCGGTCAGCAGTTCGGCGAGGTCGGCGACATTCGCCGCCGCGGCGGGGATCGGTGCCAGATTTTCATCGTCGTACTGGGCGGCGCCGATCAGGACGGCACGAGAGTTCTCCGGGTCCACGGTCACCGCGCGAGCAGATCGGGGGACGTGTCGGTCGATTCCACATGTCGGCCCGGCGGAACCGTCGGCGCGCCGATTGCCGAAACTGTCACCGATGCGATACCCGCCTTGTGCACGCGCCGACCCTATAGCCCAATGCCACGTAGGGTAAGTGGTGCGTCCGTGTGGTTTGTCATGCGGCGGGTAGGCGTCGCAGGTTGATGGTGGCCGGGCCGGTGTGTCGGATTCCTTTGTCGCACTTGCGTTTTATCAGGTAGGCGTTGTGACGTCCGCGTTTGATCTTGCGTGGGTAGCTGCGGTGGCGCCGGGGTGGGTTGAGCCGGGTAGTGATCTCAGTGGCGACCGAGGCGGTCACGTCGGGGTCGGTCCAGCGGTGAGGGGGGAAAAGCCGCCGTGCCGGTGGCGGTGCGGCGGATGATGTTGAGTGCGTGGATGAACGATATTCGGTCGGGGTCCAGGTCGGCGGCTTCGGCGGCGCGGGCCATGACCGCGGCGATGGCGTAGTGGACGGTCAGCCACGCCCAGATCTCCTGATGGACCAATTCCGGCGACTTCGACCGGAGTACGGCGCCGGGGCCGCGGAGGTGGGTTTTCAGCTGGTCGTTCGCGGTTTCGTGTTCCCAGCGCTCGTGGTAGGCGCCGGCGATCTGGTCGGCGCGCACGGCCGCGGGATCGGTGAGGGTGGTCAGCAGCACGATCAGCTCACCGTCGGGATTACGGTCGGGCACATCGTATTCCACGACGCGCACCAGGTGCGCGTCCTCGGCTTCGTCGAGGTCCTCGCCCGCGGCCGCGGCGGCCAGGATCGCTGCACGCCGCCGTTTCGACTGCACGGCAGGATCGATGAGTACCGACACGTAGGTGCCGTCCGCATGTACCCGCACCACCGGCAGGCGCAGATTGGTCGGTGCTCGCCACACCAGTTCGGCCCCACCGGCTTTCGCGGCCGCCCACGCATCGAAGGAGTAGAAACCCCGGTCCGCGCACAAGATCTCGTCACCGAGCAGCCGCGGATACAACCGGGCAGCCGCGGCACGTTCCCCGACAGTGATCGCGGTAACCTCCGCGGCCAGAAAAACATGCGTACCGCACTCGCTCAACGCGACCACCCGCGCTTTCGGATAGGTCGAGCGGTTGTCCCCGGACCCGTGATACCCGAATTCGGCCACATTCGATTCGGTGTCAGCCACGTCCACATCGAAACCGTCGATGGCCACCAGCCGGCGCCCCGCCAGCCACGCCCCCCGCGTCGCCGGAGTCGCCACCGGTGCGGCAACCGACTCGAACACCCGCTCGAGAACCTTGGGCCCCAACCGTTTACGCGCCTGGGTGATCCCCGATGCCGTCGGCGGCGACCAGCCCGCATCCCAGCAACCCCACCGGGTCAGCGCCCCGGTCACCTTCACCGCGACCTCCTCATAGGAATCGCCGCCGAACAGGCACAACGCCATCGTCAGATACGCCACCACATGCGGAGGCAACTTCCCGCCCGACCGCTGCGCACGCGCCCCGCACACCATGACCGCATCCTCCACCCGAGCCCGGTCCACAACCCCTGCCAGCACACCCAGCGACACCATGTCCGGCGTCGCCACCACCACGTCCGTCACCCCCGAGACACTGCCACACCCCCACCACAAGCACCCGAAAAATCAAACAGCACAACCAAACCACACGGACGCACCACTTACCCTACGTGGCATTGCCCTATAGCCCGCGGACCGCTGCCGGTAGCCGAAAACGACAATCGGGCAACAGGTATTCGGGTGCGACCGCGGATCGTCCGACGGGCAGTACGGAAATGTGATTCCGAATGGGAATTGGCGTACCGAGTGGTTTGCAGTTCACCGCTGGCAATTGTCGAGGGGTGCCATGAAAACCGTTGGGTCGGAATGTCTTGTGACCGGCCGGTCGGTCTCGGCCCGAGGAGGCCATCGGCGCAGGTGGAACACTTCACGACCCGTCCGCTTTACACGACCGAAACATGAAGTGGGGCAGGGTAACCCGTTGCACTCCCCCGGACTCCGATCCTCGATCGGTACCCGTGCGGTGGCCGACGGAGTTCGCATCGGGTGAGCGCGCATGTGCGGAGTCGGATACCTTTCGGTACTTTCCCGGTGCGGGCCGAAACCGCGTGTCGGCGTTTCACATTACTCCGCCAGCAAAGTGCTGGTAGTCGAGGCTTCCGAATGCAAGTGACTTGCTCCGGCGACGCCGGGCCGTTGTCGCCCGCACTTTCGCGAGTTCGGATATGGCGCGGGGACCGCGCCTGGTCCGGGAACGCGGCCGATTCCTTTCCGCGAGGCCCGAGGTCTACCTGTTCGACACGGCGCGGACTGCCGCGACGGAAGCCCAGGAAGAGAGTCACCGTGAACATTCCCACCACCATGCGTGCCCTGCGACAGACCTCGCTGCGGGGACCACAAGACATGCGGCTGGTCACCGAGGCGCCGGTGCCGCGGCCGGGGCCCGGAGAGGTCCTGATCCGGGTTGCCGCCGCAGGGATCAACTTCGCCGATGTCTCGAAGGCGCACGGATTGTTCCGGGGTGGGCCGCGGCCGCCGTATGTGGCGGGGTTCGAGGCGGCCGGGGAGGTTGTCGCGGTGGGGGCGGGGGTGGACGGGCCGGGCGTGGGGGCGCTCGTCACCGGGGTCGGGGAGGGGGCTTTCGCGGAGTACATGGTGCTGGCCGCGGCTGCGGCGATGCCGGTTCCTGCCGGGTGGACGGCGGAACAGGTGCTGGGGATGGCGGTGAGCTGGCCGACCGCGCTGGCGGCGGTCAAATTCCTGGGGCGGGTCGCGGCGGGTGAGACCGTGCTGATCCAGGCTGCGGCGGGTGGGACGGGGCAGGTCGCGGTGCGGCTGGCCAAGCATTACGGGGCGACGGTGATCGCCGCGGCGTCGCCCGGGAAGCACGAGACGGTACGGGCGCTGGGGGCCGATCACGTGCTGGATTCCCGGGCCGAGGATCTCGTTGCCCAGGTGATGCGGCTGACCGGGGGTGTCGGGGTCGATCTGGTGCTCGAGTCCGCCGGTGGCGCCGGGTTCGCGGGGAGTCTGGCGGCGGCTCGGCCGGTGACCGGGCGGGTCGTCGTGTTCGGGTTGGCCGGTGGTGAGGCGGCGCTCACCAATGAGGGGTTGGTGTACGAACATCAGGTGCAGGTCATCGGGTTGAACATCGGGGTGCTGATCGGCGCCGCGCCGGGCCTCTTCGGTGCGGTGATCGGTGAGCTGGGGGTGCTGATCGGGGCGGGGGTGCTCCAGCCCGGCCGGCCCGCGGTGTACGACCTGGCCGACGGCCCGAAGGCGCTCGCCGAACTGGCGGATCGGGCTACCGTGGGCAAGCTGGCGCTGCGGCCCTGAGCTGGGGTTCGATTCCTTTGCGGTGGCGCGCCGGTCGTACTGACCGGTGCACGGTCCCGAGCGGCGGGACGGTCCGGAACGAGGAGGCGGCGCATGGCCGACAGGCGAATCCCGGTCGCGAGCGGGCGGCCGGCCGAGCGGGCGGGAGCGGATCGGTTCACGGCGGAGGCCGAGCGGTTCCGGCGGGAGTTGCTGGCGCACTGTTATCGGATGGCCGGGTCGGCGAGCGACGCCGAGGATCTGGTGCAGGAGACGTATCTGCGGGCGTGGCGGGCCTACGATCGTTTCGACGGTCGCGCGTCGATGCGGACGTGGCTCTACACGATCGCCACGAACGTCTGCCTGAACGCGCTGAGCTCTCGCCGGATGCGGGCACTGCCTTCGGGATTGGGCGGGCCGTCCGAGCGGGGGTCGGAAGAGGTTGCGCCGGGCGAGGTTTCGTGGCTGGAACCGTTTCCGGACGGGTGGGTGACACCGGCGGCGGACGATCCGGCCGCCGTCGTCGTGGCGCGGGAGTCGTTGCGGCTGGCGCTCGTCGCGAGCCTGCAACATCTGCCCGCGCGGCAGCGCGCGATCCTCCTCCTGCGGGACGTGCTGGCGTTCTCCGCGGCCGAGTCCGCCGAGATCCTCGGTACCACCACGGCGGCGGTCAAGAGCGGGCTCCAGCGCGCCCGCGCGCGACTGGCGGAGTTGGAGCCAAGGCCGGCGGCCCTGCTCGAACCGGCCGATCAGCAGGCGCGGGCACTGCTCGACGGCTACGTCGCGGCGTTCGAATCCGCCGATGCCCAACTACTGGAACGGGTTCTGCGCGCGGACGCGGTCCTGGAATCGACGCCGTTCCGCGGCTGGCGGGCGGGCCGGGTGTCGTGTATCGACCTGCTCGCCACCGAGGTGTTGCACGCGGCGGGCGACTGGCGGTTGCTCGCCACCACGGCCAACGGGCAGCCCGCGGCCGTCATCTATCGCCGGGACAGCTGCGGAACATTGTGCGCGAGTGGCATTGTGGTACTGGGCGCGACGGAGGCGGGGATCGCGCGGGTGACGGCGTTCCACGAACCGGCGCTGGTCGCGTTGTTCGGCTTCCCGGCGGTGCTCGGGCGAAGGGCGAAAGTGGAGCACAGCATGGATGATTCGACTTGCTGATATCCATTTCCGGATATCACAACGGCGATTCGATATGCGTCGTATCGATCGGCAACTCGTACCCGAACGGCGCCGAAACCGGTTCGCCCCAGATGCCGACTAACCGGCAGGAAGGCGATACCCTCTGTCCGGCGCGGAATTTCGCGTCAGATCGAAAGGACGAAGTGTTCATGGTCAAGACCCTTGTTGCCGCCGGGATTCTCGGTGCGTGCGCGGCCACCGTCGGCGTCGGCGCGGCCTCCGCTCACCCGGTCGTCGTGCACAGCGACTACATCGGCAACTACGCCACCCAGGAGGCGTGCGCCGCCGACGGTGCCTCGCCGAAGACCGGCGGCTCGCAGTACACCTGCACCCAGGCGCAGGACGGCACCTGGGACCTCATCACCAGCTGATCGAGGTGGCCTCCGGACTTCCGGGGGCCGAGTGTGAAGACCCGGTTGGCCATGCTCGGGGAGCCGACCGGGTTCGACACGGAGAAGCTGTGTGACGGGTATCGGCGGGGCATTCGAGGGGAGTGCGTGAACCGATAGGGTGAACCGCGACGACACAGGAGGGCGACCATGGCGAGTCTGTTCGGAAACGTGTTGCGGATACATCAGAAGATCTACGAGGCTTCCGACGGGCTGGTGGGGCACCGGCTGTTGTTCGGGAATCCGACCCTGTTGTTGCGGACGGTCGGGCGGAAAACCGGGCAGTCGCGAGTCAGTGCGCTGACCTACGCGCGCGACGGCGACGACTATCTGGTGACGGCGTCCAACGGCGGAGCGCCGCGGCCGCCGGGATGGCTGGCGAATCTGAAGGCCGCGCCGGACACCGAGATTCAGGTGGGGCGGCGGCGACTGCCGGTGACGGCGCGGGCGACCTATCCGGGAGATCCGGACTATGCCCGGCGGTGGGCCCTGGTCGACGGGGTCAACCAGGGGCGCTACACCGAATACCAGAAGAAGACGGACCGGCCCATTTCCGTGGTGGTACTCAGCCCGCGGGCCTGAACCGGATCAGGCCGTGAGGATCGTGCGGCCCACGGCGGTGCGGGCGGCGATCGTGGCATGCGCGTCGGCGGCCTTCTCCAGGGGGAAGGTCCGGCCGACGGTCACCGTCAGCCGGCCGGAGGCGACCGCGGCGAGGGCCTCGGTGCCGATCGCACGCCAGTCGATATCGGAGCCGGTGACCTCGTGCAGTGAGATCAGGGTGACGCCGTGGGCGGCCGCTGCGGCGGCGTCGAGTGCGAAACCGCCTCCGGCGCTGCCGAATGCGAGGAAGCGGGCGCCGGGCGCGGCGGCTTCCAGTGCGGCCCGGCCGAGTGCGCCGCCGGCGCCGTCCAGGACGATGTCGGCACCCTCGCCGCCGGTGGCCGCCAGCACCCTTTCGGTCCACTCGGTTTCGCTGTAGTCGACCACGGTGGTGGCGCCGAGGCGCTGTGCCAGAGCGAGTTTCGCCTCGCCGCGGGCTGCGGCGATCACCTTCGCGCCGGTGGCGGTCACCAGCTGGGTGAGCAGGGTACCCACCCCGCCGCCGGCGGCGGTGATCAGGACGCGGTCGCCGGGGCGGATGCCGGCGGATCTCATCAGAGCCAGTGCGGTGCGACCGTCGTGCACCAGCGCGGCGGCGGTCACGAGATCCAGCTCGGCGGGCACCTCGAGGAGGTTGTCCGCCACGGCCAGTGCGCGTTCGGCGTAACCGCCGGTGGGCACGCCGCCGCCGATACCGCTGGCCGCCGTCTGGGCGGCCACCCGCGTGCCCAGCCAGGCCGGGTCGACGCCCGCGCCGACCGCGGACACCACGCCCGCGATCGCGCCGCCGGGCACATAGGGCGGCCGCACCGGGAAGAAGGCGGTGCCCCAGCCGCTGCGCAGCAGCGTGTCCAGGAACATGACGTCGGCGGCGGCGACGTCGACGAGCACCTGTCCGGTCCCGGGCACCGGATCCGGCAGTTCGACGGGGGTGAGCACCTCGGGGCCGCCGAAGGATTTCGCTTCCACTGCACGCATATTCGTTTCCTCTCGCTGTCGGACAACCTCCTCAGGCTGCTACCTCAACATTGCTCGAGGTCAAGCGATCGGGGCGGGACGGGCGTGTGACCCGTCCCACCGGCGCCGGTCCGATCAGTGCGGCCGGTGCACGCGCACGGGTACGTGGGTCCAGCCGCCGACGCTGGTGACCCGGGCGCGGCGCAGGCCCGGCCGGTCCAGTTCGTACTCCGGCATCAGTTCGAGCATGGCGTCCAGGGCGATCCGGCCCTCGAGGCGGGCCAGCGCGGCGCCGAGGCAGCGGTGGATGCCGTAGCCGAAGCCGAGGTTGTTGCCGGTGAAGGGACGGGTGATGTCGAAGCGATCGGCGCCGGGGAAGGTGCGCGGATCCCGGGTGGCCGAGGCCAGCAGCATGAGCACCGGGCTCTGCGCGGGAATCGTGCGGTCGTGCAGGGTGATATCGCGCTGCGAATAGCGCACGTCGTACTGGACCGGACCGTCGTAGCGCAGCAGTTCCTCGAAGGCGCCGGGGATCAGCGAGCGGTCGGCGCGCATCGCCTGCCACTGGTCCGGATGGTCGGCGAAGACCACCGCGGCGATGCCCAGCACCTTGGCGACGGTCTCCGCGCCGGCGCCGGCCAGCAGGGCCGCGAAGCCCAGGATCTCGCGGTCGGTGAGCCGGGTGGCGGTGCCGTCCTCGCGATCCACCTCGACCTCGATCAGGCGGCTGATCATGTCGTCGCGCGGATGCGCCCGGCGTTCGGCGATCAGCTTGGCGTAGTAGACGGTCGACTCGATGACCGCCTGTTTGCCTTCCTCGCTCAGTTCCATCTGGCCGGGTGCGCGTTCCAGCGGCGCGGCCAGCCAGGCGCGCAGTTGCTGCCGATCCTCGCGCGGCACGCCGAGCATGGTGGTGATGACCTCGATCGGGAACAGCGTGGAGAAGTCCTCGACCACGTCGAAGCGTGCCGGGTCGAGGCGTTCGGCGAATTCGCGCACGGTCGCGGCGATCATCGGTTCCAGTTCGGCGATGGCCCGCGGGGTGAACACCTTGTTGACCAGCTTGCGCATCCGGGTGTGTTCCGGCGGATCCATCATGATGATCATCGGGATCCGCATCTCCGGCGGCTCCGGGGCGAGCACCTGTTCGAGGGTGATGCCGCGGGCGGAGGAGTAGTTGTCGAAATCCTTCATCCCCGGCGCCACGTCGGCATACCGGGACAGGGCGTAGAAACCGTAGCGGGAGCTGTGATAGACGGGGGCCTCGTCGCGCAGCCGGCGGTAGATGGGGTGCGGATCGTCGTGGAACTCGGCGGCGAACGGGTCGAAGTCGATGGCGTCGTCGGAGACGAGCGTGTCGGTCATGATGCCTCTTCTCTCGTGCGGCCGAGTCGCCCGCTTCCGCCGTGAACAGGCAGGAGACACCTAGGATTTCGACAACGAGCGAAGGAGCTGATCGAGCCGCTGAACCGGCCTTAGTATTACATTTCTTACAAACTCCGTAAAGGTTGTAAAGTGGACTCGACTTCCGGCGGCCGTGACACCGGCACCCGCACCCGCATCCTGCGGGCGACCTACGAGGTGCTCAGCCGCACGGGGTACGGCAAGCTGAGCCTGTCGGACGTCGCCACCCAGGCGAAGATCTCCCGGCCCACCCTCTACCGGCTGTTCTCCTCCAAGGAGGATCTGCTCGCCGCCTTCGGCGAATACGAGTTGCGCAATGTCGAAGCGGGGTTGCGGCGCGTCGTGGCCGGGCTGACCGGGGCGGAGCGGCTGGATGCCGTGCTGCGGTTCATCGTCGAATCGCAGAGTTCGTACCGGCTCAGCAGTCTCGTACAGATCGAACCCGATCACGTTCTCTCCCAGATGAATCGGGTGGTGCCGATGATGCGCGCGCTACTCGAACCGCTGGTGCCGCACGGCGATCCCGTGGTCGTCGCGGGCGCCGTCGTGCGACTGGCGGTCTCGCACTATCTCGTCGGCGCCGACGACCAGGCCGAATTCCTCGCCCAGTTACGGCTCGCCGCAGGCATTTCCGGCTCGGACCAGCCTTCGTGAGCGGCGCCGGGCTGGCCATTCGGCAAAATCTTCGCTACCATCACGGGGCGAGGGGAGTACTTCCCAAGAGCCGACTCGATCAGTACGGATTCCAACGGCGGGATCCTCGGGCGGCCACCCATCACGGGTGAAGGAGACCTCGGGTCATTTGTCGTACCCGAGGAGTTTTCATGCTTTCCATCGCCGCCGCGTCCGCTTCGGCGTCCGACTCCGGCACCACGCTGCACACTCTCGCGTTGCCGTGGCTGTGGGCGGTCACCATCGTGGGGGTGCTCGTACTCCTGGTCCTCGATTTCGCCGTCACCCGGCGGCCGCACGAGGTGTCGGTGCGCGAGGCCATCGGGTGGACGGTGTTCTATCTGGCCCTGCCGCTCGGTTTCGCGGGCCTGTTGTGGGCGGGTTTCGGGGGCACACCGGCCACCGAATTCTTCACCGGCTATCTCGTGGAGAAATCGCTGTCGGTGGACAATCTGTTCGTATTCGTGTTGCTGCTGACCGCATTCGCGGTGCCGGCGGTGCTGGCGCAACGGGTCCTGCTGTACGGGATCGTCGGGGCGCTGCTGCTGCGGGGACTGTTCATCGCGCTCGGCGCGGGCGCGCTGGCCACTCTCGACTGGGCCTTCCTGCTGTTCGGGCTGATCCTGCTGGTCACGGCCGGGAAACTGGTCCTGGACGCGGTGCGCGGGCACGAGCCGGAGGTGGACGTCGACCGGATGCGGTCGGTCCGGTTGCTGCGCCGGCTGGTGCCGGTGACCGGTGAATACCAGGGCACCCGGCTGATCGGCCGGCTCGCGGGGCGGCGGGCGCTCACCCCGCTGGCGGTGGTGGTGGCCGCGGTGATGACCACCGACCTGATCTTCGCCGTCGATTCGGTGCCCGCGGTGTACGGCGTGACCGGCGACCCCTACCTGGTGTTCGCCACCAACGCCTTCGCGCTGCTCGGCCTGCGCGCACTGTATTTCGTCCTGCACGCGGCCCTGTCGCGGCTGGTGCACCTGGCCTACGGGCTGGCGGCGATCCTGGGCTTCATCGGCGTGAAACTGATCCTGGACTGGCTGCACGGCACCGGGGTCGCGGTTCCCGAGATCCCCACCGCCGCCTCGCTGCTGGTGATCGTCGGCGCGCTGGGCGTGGTCACCGCCACCAGCCTCTACGCCACCCGCAGCCGCCCCGCCTGATCGGAACAAGCTGCGCCGCAACCATATTCATCGAGTTGTCGTCAGCTACCGCCACCGCAACTGCTGCCACCACCACAACTGCTTCCGCCACCACAGCTGCTCCCGCCGCCGCAACTGCTGCTGCCGCCACCACAGCTGCTGCCGTGATGACCACCGCCGCAACTACTTCCGTGATGCGAGCCGCTGTCGTGGTGATGGGTCGACCCGGGGCCGCTGTCGTGGTGTGTCGAACCCGGCCCGCTGTCGTGGTGACCGCCGTGCGAATGGTGGCCGCCGGACCAGGCCGCCGATTCACCGGCGGCCCACAGTGCGGCGTTGCGGGTGAAATCGTCGTCGCTGCCGGAGTAGTGGGTGCCACCGGAACCGGTGCGCCGCCCCGGTCCCCGGCCGGAGTTGTTGCGGGCGCGGGGCCCGGTGACCAGCCGGGCGATGATCGCGACCAGGATCACCGGCCCGAAGGCGAGCAGGCAGATGACCAGGATGATGCTCATACCTGGCAGCTTGACCGGGCCCCCGCGCCGTCGTCAACCACCGAATTCCGGGGCAGCGCCACCCGGTTGCCGCACCGGTCCGCACGGCTCGACACGTGGTCGTCCGAGTCCTCCGGCAACAGCACACATCCCGGACCATCCGCACCGCCCGCGACCACATCGGGCATTGCCCCGAGGCTCCGCACGGCTCTACGGTGAGGTGTGCTGTGGGGACGCTCCCGGCGCCTCGACCCGACCGGGATACGGCGCGACGAATCGACACCGGGGCAGCGAGGCGATCCGACACCGCTACCGCCTGTCGATCTCGATCGCATGCAGCGGGCGGTCGACGCTCTCGAACTGCCGGAGGCGGTCTTCAAGACCTGCCCGTGGCAGCCGCGCGACAGGGTGGACGCCGGTCTGCGGCAATGGTTGCGGTGTTGCGGCGCGGCGATGCGGGACGGCAGGCGGATCGGGATGCCGTCGCACGCGGTGGACGAAGCCTGGCACGGACTGATCCTCTGCACCGGCCGCTACGCCCGCTTCTGCGAGGACGCCTACGGCCGGTTCCTGCACCACTTCCCGGAGGGTGACGGATTCGGCGGCGGCACAGTCGATTCCATGACCGATCAGCTCGGCCGCACGGTGGTCGCCTGGACACTGGTCGCACGGCCGGACGAGCACTGCGTGCTGTGGGACCTCGACGCGACCGTCGGGGTGGAGCAGCCGTGGGGCGTTCCACGGGCACGGGTGACGGCCATCGAATCCACCCTGCGCGACCTCGGCGTGCACTGAGCCGGCGCAGGGCCCGCCGCCGGCGAGCCATACCGCTCACCCGCCACGCTCCGGCCACCCGCCTGCCGCCACACATCGACCGGCGCCGGGCATCGACTGCTGCCGTCGGAACACGCCACCCGCTTCGACGCATCGGCAACTCCGCCCGCCCGTCTACGACGGCACATCTGCCACCATTCCGGTGGCCGAATCCGCTGCCGAGCAGGCGCGGATATCGACGGAATGCCGAGTAACTTATACGGCCCGGTGACGGACTTCGGCGCGACCCCGGCACCCCTCGAATCGCTCCCGGCCGCGGCACCGGCGGCACCGAAGACCCTCAATGACCAGCCCTGCACCATTCTCGACCAGCATTGTGTGCGGTGACAAACTTTGATAGAAACTGGAACTTGGTCATCTCGTCCGATGCTATGGTCCCTCTCACATGGAGAGAACCTTATTCTCTCTCCTGTGATAGGACTGTTATGTTTGCCGCTATCCCATTCCCCATACGCCCGCGCCGGGTCTGCTTCGACTGGCGTCGCACCCCTGTGCACTGGATCCCCGGAGAGCCCACCGCCACCCACGTCGTCAATGCCCTGCACCTGCTGCTGCCACCGGGCGAGCGCTGGTTCATCGACGTGTTCCGCGAGGCCCTCCCCCAGGTCACCGAGCCCGGGCTGCGCGCGGCGATGAAGGGATTCATGGGGCAGGAGGCGACGCACAGCGTCCAGCACGCCAACGTCCTGGACCACCTCGCCACCCACGGCCTCGACGCTCAGCCGTTCGTCGACCGCCTGGACCGTGTCTTCGCCGGTCCGCTGGGCCGCCGCCCACCCGGCGGCCGCAAGATCCTGCGCCCGGAATGGCTGCGCATCCGGCTGGCCGTCATCGCCGCCATCGAGCACTACACCGCCGTCCTCGGCAACTGGATCCTCGACGCCGACGACTTCGACAAGGCCGGCGCCGACCCCGCCATGCTCGACCTGCTGCGCTGGCACGGCGCCGAGGAGGTCGAACACCGGGCCGTCGCCTACGACGTGTTCCGGTGTCTCGGTGGCCGCGGACCGCTGCGCTACGCCCGCCGCCTGGTCGGCTTCGCCATCGCCACCGGACTGCTGCTGTGGTTCTGGTTCCAGGGCGCCGCCTACCTGATGCACACCGACCCGCAGAACCCCGGCGGGAAATACCTGTTGACCGATCACAACCGGGCCGTCCGCAAGGGACTGCTGCCCAGCTGGCGGCTGCTCGGCACCGCCGTCCCCCGCTACCTGCGGCCGCACTACCACCCCGACCACGAAGGACCGGTCGAACCGGCCCTCGCTTACCTCGCCGCCCGGCGCGACGACCGGATCAGGTCAGTTTCACCCGTGCCGCGGCGAACCGGACCAGAGCCGGAGCCAGGCGGCTGACGTGGTATTGCAGATGCGCCTCCGGGGTCACCGGGACGACGGCCCGATCGGTCTCGACCGCGCGGACGATCCGCTCGGCCACCTTCTCCGGACCGTAGCCGCGCCGCCGGTACAGCGCGTCGTAGTGGGCCTGCCTGTCGGCTTCGGCCGTCGCAGACAGTCCCGAAAAGCGGGTGTTCGCAACGATATTCGTGTGCACGATGCCGGGGCAAACGGTATGCACCGAGATACCCCGCCCGGCCAGTTCCGCGCGCAGGCAGTCGGAGAACATGAACACCGCCGACTTGCTCGTCGAGTAGGCGCTGAAACCGCGCTGCGGGGTGTAGGCGGCCATGCTGGACAGGTTCACGATGTGCCCGCCGAGCCCGCGCTCGGCCATCGCCGCGCCGAAGGTGCGGCAGCCGTTCACCACGCCGCCGAGATTGATCCGCAGCACCCGGTCGAAATCGGCCGAGGTGGTGTCGAAGAAGTCGCCGGCCTGCCCGATACCGGCATTGTTGACCAGGACATCCGGCACCCCGTGCGCGGCGGTCACCGCCGCGCAGTGCGCCGCCACGGCCGCCTCGTCGGCCACGTCGACCGCGTAGGCATGAGCCACCCCGCCCGCCTCGGCCACGAGTTCGGCGGTCCGCTTCGCCGCGTCGAGATCGATATCGGACAGCACGATCTCGGCGCCCCGCCGGGCGAACGCGAGCGCGGTCTCGCGGCCGATCCCGCTGCCACCGCCGGTGATCACCACCAGATGGTCGTCGAACCGCTGCCGCGCCAGGCCCACCTCGGCCCGGCGCAGAGTCCGGGGCGCGGCGGCGCCGGCCACGGATTCCACCAGTTCCGTGGTGGCCGTGGCGAGCAGTTCCGGATGCGAGAACGGCAGCCAGTGCCCGCCGCCCACCTCGCGCCGCCACAGCTGCGCGGTCCACTTGGGCGTGTCCTCGTAACCGGCCGGGCGCACCGCGACATCCCGGCGCGCGATGATCAGCTGCACCGGCACCTCGGTGTGCCGCCGCCGCGGCACGAACGCCCGGCGGAAGATGTTCGCCCGGTAGATCCGCATGCCGTCGAAGAAGTCCTGGCGGAACAGCGGCCCGAGCGTCACATTCGCCGGCGAGGTCTCGTTCATCAGGGCCACGAACTGCCGCCAGACCCGCTCGGTCGCCACCGGCCGCAGCACGACGCGCGGCAGTCCGGGGGTCATGAACAGCAGCGTGTAGGCCGAGGACACCATCTGGGTGAACGGCGCCCACACCGCGCCGCGGAAGAGTTTGCGCCACGCCCAGCGCGAGAGGTGGTCGAGATTCGGCCCGGACACCGAGGTGAACGATGCGATCCGGCCGGCCGCCTCGGGCAGGCACACCGCCGTCCACATCTGCACCGACCCCCAGTCGTGGGCCAGCACGTGCACGGGCCGGTCCGGACTCACGGCGGCGGCCACCGCGAAGAAGTCGGCGGCGAAGCGGTCCAGCCGGTAGTCGGCGGTCCGGTCGGTGCGGGTGGAACGGCCGTGGCCGCGGGTGTCGTAGGCGACCACGTGGAATCGACCGGCCAGCAAGGGAATCACCCGATCCCACAGGTGGTGGTCGTCGGGCCAGCCGTGCACCAGCACCACGGTCTCCGCGGCCGGGTCACCGTATTCGTAGACGGCCAGGTCGAATCCGTCGCTGCGGACGGTCCGCTCGGCGTCCGGGACGGGGGTCGGGTCGGTCAACGAGAGCTCCTTCGCACGCGGCGGCATGTCACAGATCCAATACCAGAACGTCACCCGCACACCGGGAGACACACGGCAGCAGGTCGCCGGCGGCCCGCTCGGCCGGGGTCAGCACGGTGTCCCGGTGATCGGCCGCGCCGGACACCACCCGGACCCGGCAGGTGCGGCAGAACCCCTGCCGGCAGGAGTACGGCGTATCCGGGCGCCGCGCCAGCACCTCCGCCAGCAGGGTGCGGTCGGCGGGGACGGTGAATTCCGTTCCGGTGCGGGCCAATCGAACCCGGAACGGCCGGCCGTCGACCACCGGCGGCGCGGAGAACCGCTCGGAATGCAGTTCGGTGCCGGGCCTTTCGCGCACCGCGGCCGCGACGGCCGCGGTCATCGGCGCCGGGCCGCAACAGTAGACCGCGGCACCGGGACCGGCGCCGGCCAGCAGGTCGGCGGCGGCGGGCAGTCCCGATTCGTCGTCGGTGCGGATGGTGACCCGGTCGCCGAATCCGGTGAGCTCGTCCAGGAAGGGCAGGGCGTCGCGGTGCCGCCCGGTGTAGACCAGGGACCAGTCGGCGCCCCGCCGATGCGCCGCCCGCACCATCGGCAGGATAGGCGTGACCCCGATCCCTCCGGCGATGAAATACACTCGGGCAGCAGCAGATCCGTGACCCGGTGGCACGAACGGGAAGGCGTTGCGCGGGCCGCGCACGGTGACCCGGGCGCCGACCGGCAGACCGTCGTGCACCTCGATCGAGCCACCGCCCCCGTCCGGGATGCGGCGCACCGCGATTCGATAACCGTGCCGATCGGCCGGATCCCCGCACAGCGAGTACTGCCGCAACCGCCCGGACGGCAGTTCCAGATCCAGGTGCGCACCGGGCCGCCACGGCGGCAGCGCGCGGCCGTCGGGTGCGACGAGTACCAGCCCGATCACGTCGGCGTCGCGGGCCTCCACCCGCCGCTGCGCGACGGTCAGCACCAGCCGGTGATCGTCGACCCGGCCGCCGGGGGCGCGCCGATGGATCAACGCGGTCCACCGGAATCGGGTCTCGGCCACCCCGCTGAACACCCGGATCGCGCGATCCGGATGCCGGCGGCCGAACAGATCGGCGGGAACGGTCGTCACGAGGCCATCGCCTGTGCCGCAGGGGATTTCGCCAGATAGGCGACCGCCTGCGCGGTGGAGCCGACGGCGGCGGGGGTGTAGCCGGGACGGAAGGTGGACAGCGCGCTGCGCAGCAGCGATGGCACCCCGGGCAGCGCACCGCGCCACATCGCGCCGCAGACCTCCGCCAGCAGCCGCGGGTAGCTCCGATCCGGCAGCGAGGGATCCTGTTGCACAAGATATCTCGCGCCCCGGAAGACCAGCGCCAGGAAGATCGGGAAGGTGATCAGCATCAGCGCGCCCCGGCGCAGATAGCCGATCTCGAAGTAGCCGGCCACATCGTGGGCGACGAACCGGTGCTCGACCTCCTCGGCACCGTGCCAGCGGAACAGGTCCAGCACCCGAGGATCCGCGTCGAAGCGTTCCAGCTCGGCGTTGAGCACCCAGTCCCCCAGGAAGGCGAAGAAGTGCTCGAGGGTGGCGATGAATCCGAGCCGTTCGACCAGGATCTGGTACTCCGCCCGCGGATTTCGGCCCGGACGTGGGCCGAGCGCCGTGCGGAACAGGTATTCCATCTGCCGCACATAGGGTTCCACGTCGATACCGTGTGCCGTGAGCACCTGTTCGAGGACGCCGTGGTGGGTTTCGGCGTGCATCGCCTCCTGGCCGACGAATCCGAGCATCTGCTCGCGCAGCCGGTCGTCGCGCACCAGCGGCAGGGCCTCGGCGAATGCCTGGCAGAACATCCGTTCCCCTTCGGGGAGCAGCAGATTCAACGCGTTGACGACGTGCGACGCGATCGGCTCGGCAGGCATCCAGCGCAACGGCGTATCCGTCCAGTCGAACCGCACGTTGCGCGCCTGTAGCGCCACCTCCCCCGGATCGTCGGTCTCGGGGCGGGCCCGAAGGGGAAGTAACTTCATCGGTACTCCAGCTGCTCGTGTTCGGCGAGGCTCGCCGTTGCTACACGAGCGTAGCAATAATGCCCGCCTATATGGAACCCAGAGTTACAGCTAGAGCATCACCGTTTGGTCATCGGACGGACCAGTTGCTGCCCGGCGCCGTCCACCGTGGTCGCCTGGGTGAACACGTTGCCCGGCTGCACCAGGCCGGAGAGCACCACATGGACCTGCTTGGTGATGTAGTTACCGGTGGCGCAGTTGGGGTCGCAGGTGTTGTCGTGTTCGAGGCCGTCGCCCTCGGCGCCGTCGGGCCCCCACGAGGTCCAGGTGATCCCCTGGACCACCGCGCCGAGGTCGGCGCAGGCCAGAATGAGTTTGTCCGGGCGGGCGGCCGGCTGATCGAACGGGCAGTCGATCACCTCCGGCGACCCGGCGGTGTGCGCGGTCAGGGTGGCGCCGCTGGACTGCGAGCTACAGCCCGCCGTGGCGACCACCGAGGCGACCGCCAGCAATATCGCGGCACTCAGCCGCCGGCGTCCGCGAACAGTGGTGTATCCGGTCGTCCGCACCCCATACCCCTTCGTCGAGCCCGTCCGGGCACTGCCGTTATGTGGAGGCTACTCCCCCACCCCGAAGGTGCCGCAAACTTGTCGCAATCGATGCCCGGGAACCCTGTTGGAGCGTGGTTCCGCCGAACACTAGCGCACTCGGTGACCGTCGGCCCGGTCTTCGTGATCCACTGTCGAATCGCCAGCCGACCGCGTCCCGGGCGGTGACATCACACCGGCGAGCGGCGCTCAGGACTCGGCGGACTCCGGATCGGCGGCGGTGTCGGCGGCCCGGCGCTGCGACCAGTCCCACAGCGGTTCCAGCACGCGGCCGAGTTCCGTTCCGGGCCAAGTCAGTTCGTACGCCTTGTCCGGCCGCTTCACGACCAGCCCGGCATTCTGCAACGCCTGCAATCGCAGCGACAGCATGCTGGAGGAGCAGTTGCCCATCCGGCGGCGCAACTCCAGGAATCCGAGCGGCCCCGGCTCCAGCTCCCAGATCACCCGCAGCATCCAGCGCTGACCCAGCAATTCCATCACCGCGTGCGCGGACGCCGCGGCCGGGTCCTCCCGCCGCGGTACTCCCGGCCGTCTTGCACTTCTCATTTCGAACCACCATAGTGGTTCTGAAATAGAAGCGATCGGGGAGGAGCGTGCCGATGACGTCCAGGCGGGTGGTGCTGGTGACGGGCGCCTCGCGGGGCATCGGCGCGGAGACCGGCCGGATCCTGGCCGCTCGCGGCGACCACGTGGTGCTCAACTATCGCGAGAAGCGTTCGCGCGCCGAGAAACTCGCCGCGGAGTTCGTCGCGGCCGGGGGCAGCGCGTCGGTCGCGGGCGCGGACCTCACCGCGGCCCCGGAGGCCGCGGCGCTCATCGACGGCGTGCTGCGGGAGTTCGGCCGCCTGGACGTGCTGGTGCTCAACGCCTCCGGTGGGCTCGAACGCGGTGCGCCCCCGGACTATCCGATGACAATCAACCGGGACGCGCAGGTGCGCCTGGCCGGGCTGGCGCTGCCGCACCTGCCCGCCGGCGGCCGGATCGTGTTCGTCACCAGTCATCAGGCCCACTTCCACGGCCGCAAACCCGTGCCCGAGGATTACCTGCCGATCGCCGCCGCCAAACGCGCCGGTGAGGACGCACTGCGCGCGCTGATCCCCGAATTCACCTCGCGCGGTGTCGGTTTCAGCGTGGTGTCCGGTGACATGATCGACGGCACCATCATCGTGCGGCTGTTGCGGCGCCGCGATCCGGACGCCGTCAGCGCCCGCACCGAGCACGGCCCGCTGCCCACCGTCGAGGAATTCGCGGCCGCCGTGGCGGACGCCACCACCGCCGACACCGAGCCCGGCCACACCGTCTACGTCGGGGGCGCCGACTACCTGGCCGATCGCTGAACCGCCCGCGAGCCTCCCGGGCCGGGAGGCCGGCGCCGGCGCGGTCCGGCCGAGTTCGCGCCGGGACGAACGCCCTTCCAGGATCTACCGAGATTCGTTGCGCAGCAGACGTTCCCTTGCTCGCGTACCCAGCCGTGCCAGCGTTTCCTGGTTCGCCGTCCGCAATTCGCCGTCGGCGACCACGGTGCGGCCGCCGACCAGCAGCCGGGCCAGCGGCGGGGTGGGGCCGAATACCAAGGCGCACAACGGGTCGGTGACGACCGAGCGGTAGCCGTCCACCCGCCAGATCGCGATGTCGGCGAGCTTGCCCGGCTCCAGGCTGCCGATCTCGGCCTCCCGGCCCAGGTTGCGAGCGCCGCCGAGGGTGCCCAGTTCCAGTGCCTGCCGGGCGGTCAGCGCGGCCGGGCCGTGCAGCGCGCGCTGGAACAGCAGGGCCTGCCGCATCTCGCCCGCCAGCGAGGTCAGTTCGCTGGACGCGGCGCCGTCGACGCCCAGGCCGACCGGTACGCCCGCCGCCAGCAGATCCACCACCCGCGCGATACCCGCGCCCAGCCGGGCGTTCGAGCTCGGGCAGTGCGCGGCCCCGGTCCCGGTCTCGGCGAAGCGCCGAATGTCCTTGTCGTGCAGGTGGATCGCGTGCGCGAACCAGACATCCGGACCGAGCCAGCCGAGTTCGTCCAGATATTCCACCGGCGTGCGGCCGGTCTGTTCCAGGCACAGCTGTTCCTCGTCGAGGGTCTCGGCGAGGTGGGTGTGCAGCCGCACGCCCCGGGTCCGGGCCAGTTGCGCCGCGTCCAGCATCAAGCCCTCGCTCACCGAGAACGGTGAGCAGGGCGCGACCGACACCCGCAGCATCGAGTCGGCCGCCGGATCGTGGAAACGGTCGATCGCCGCGGCGGTGGCCGCCAGGATGGTCTCGCGGTCCTCCACCACCTCGTCCGGCGGCAGGCCGCCCTGTGACCGCCCCCGGTCCATCGATCCGCGGCAGGGCTGGAATCGCAGCCCGACCTCGCGGGCCGCCAGCACCTCGGCCTCGAACAGGTCGCCACGCCCGGACGGGAACACGTAATGGTGGTCGCTGGAGGTGGTGCAGCCGCTCAGCGCCAGCCAGGACAGTCCGGCCGCCGCGGCTGCGTGCACCACCTCGGCGTCCATCCGCGCCCAGATCCGATACGACCCGGTCAGCCACTCGAACAGGGTGGCGTCCTGGAACAGGCCCTGGGTCGCCCACTGGAACAGGTGATGGTGGGTGTTGACCAGGCCGGGGGTGATCAGGCAGCCGGTGGCGTCGATCCGCTCCGCGCCCGGGATCACCGGCGCCGCACCCGCTCCCAGCGCGGTGATCCGGCCGGATTCCACCACGAGATGACCGGACTCGATCTCCGCGCCCACCACGGGCGCGAGATATCCGTTCTCGATGACCAGCACCGCCACTCCTTCCGACTCCGGGGATCTGCTCCGGGGATCGCGGCACCCACAGCACCACGATCCCCCGCCCCCTCAGTACACCCGGCACCGGGCGTGCCCACCAGCCACCGATCCGCCGAAACCCGTCCGCGACCGACTGCCCCGCTTGTCCGAATCTCCAAGACCGCCGCCACACCCGCCCCGGCACCCCTGGATGCCGGTACCGAGGGTGCGGGTACCCGCACCGCGACGCCGCCCCGGCATCACAGACGACCGCCGGCCCGGTATCGCCGCGCCCCCGGCGGCCCGCGATCCGCAGCCCGCACATCCCCGGCGGTCCCACTGGCTACCGTGCCGACGTCGCCGCCCGGGGCCGGGGTCGGCGCAGGTAGCGTGAGGCGCTATGGCCGTTCCACATCACGTTCTGTCGACTCCGGGCACCCGGAGGCTGGCCGAGGCGTGCCGGCCGGAGATCGCGGAGCTGACCAAGCGGCTGCTGTCCGCGATCTTCACCGACAACCCGGAATGGACCGACTACACCTCCGTCCCCCGGGCGGCGCTGCGCGACGGCTGCCGCCGGTACCTGACCCGCATCCTGGATCTGCTCGGCGGCGAGACCTCCGATCCGGAACACGACGACGTCGCCGCCTCGATCGGCCGCGAGCGCGCCGAGCAGGGTGTTCCACTGGAGGCGATGCAGCGGACGTTCCGGCTCGGCGGCGGCATCGTGTGGGCGGCGCTGCTGGACAAGGCCGACCTCTCCCCGGAGAACCAGGTCGGGCCGCAGGAGATCCGCGACGCCGGGACCGCCATGTGGACGGTCATCGACGGCCTGTCCTCGGCGCTGGTCACCTCCTACCGCAAGACCGAACTGGAACAGGTCCGGCAGAACGAGCGCCGCCGCCACGCCCTCATCGAGGATCTGCTCGCCGGGCGCGCCCACGACGCCACCTTCGCCGCCCGCGCGGCCCGCGAACTCAATCTGCCGCCGCACGGCGGCTATCTGGTGGTCGCGGCCCGCTCCGATGCCCGGCCGGTGCGGGCCGGTGCGGAAACGGCGTTGGGGGCGTTGGGGATTCGCTCGGTCTGGCACGACCGGGTGGACAGCACCATCGCGGTGGTGGCGCTGGAGCAGCGCGACGCCGCCACCGTGCTGGCACAGCTGCGGCCGCTGGTCCGGGGCCGGGCCGGCGCCTCGCCCGCGGTACCCGGTCTGGCACAGGTGGATTCGGCGCACACGCTGGCGCTGATCGCGCTGGACACGCTCCCGGCCGAGGCGACGGGACTGGTGGCGCTGGACCAGCGCTACCCGGAGGCCCTGCTGGTCCGCTCCCCCGACCTCACCGGCCTGCTGGCCGCGCACGCCCTCGGGCCGGTGCTGGAACTACCGGCCCGCGAGCGCGACATGCTGTTACAGACCCTGTCGGTCTGGCTGGACGAGAACTGTTCCGCGGCGCACGCCGCCCCGCGGCTGCACTGCCACCGCAATACGGTGATCAACCGGTTGCAGCGCCTCACCGTGCTGCTGGATCGACCGCTGGAGGACCAGCGGTCGATCCTGGAGCTGTCGCTGGCCCTCACCGCCCTGGAGCTGGGGATCGCGCCTACCGACCGCTGATCGGACCGTCGCCGGCTGCGATTGCGCACGAGCCCGGCCCTCGCCCCGATATTGCGGTGGTGACCAACCGTCGAAAAATTCGACCACGATTCGGATCTCTGCGCGAATACGGTCGTCTCGACCGTCGACGACCCGTGCGTTCATGGTCACCCGCGGCATACCATTGCATTTCGTTCACGTACCGACGAACGACATTGGCGGGCACAGGCCGAGGCGGCATTCGATCCGTCGTCGCCTCACCCGAAATGAGCGGTATTCCCGGGAGATACGCACACCTGCCCGAGTCACCGAGGACATTGCCGCACCCGAGGCGGAACAGTATGTTTTCCGCGGCCCTGGCGCTGCCCGCTCGCGGCCTCGGCGTGTCATCCGGTAACCGCGCCACGACGACCGTGCCGAGCGCCGCGGTCAGTTCCAGGCCGCCAGCTTCTCCGGATTGCGGACCACCCAGATCCGGTCGATCCGACCGGCGGTGACACTCATCGAGATCACCGCGAGCACCTCGCCCGCGGCGTGCGCGACCAGCCCCGGCTCCCCGTTGACCAGCGCCTCCTCGATCAGCAGATCCGGCTGCCGCTGGAACACGTCGAGGAAGAACCGGGCCACCGCCGCGGCGCCGACGAGCGGTTCGATCGAGGCGGTGACCAGGCCGCCCCCGTCGGTGACAGCGGTGGCCTGCGGATCCAGCAGCCGCACCAGTTCCGCCAGGTCCCCGGTCTGCCAGGCCGACCGGAACGCGCCCGCCAGCGTGGCTCGCTGCTGCGGCGGCGCGGTCACCGTCCGGGCGGTGTCCACGCGGCGGCGCGCCGACGAGGCCAGCTGGCGGCAGGCCCCCGGCGAGCGGCCCACGATGTCGGCGATTTCGTCGAAGCGGTACCGGAACACGTCGTGCAGGACGAACGCGACCCGTTCGGCCGGGGTCATCCCCTCCAGCACCAGCAGCAGCGCCATCGCCACCGATTCGTCGAGGGTGACCCGATCGGCCGGGTCGGCGGTGTCGTCGAGCGGTTTGTGGCTGGTCCAGCGGCCCGGGCCGGGCAGCGGTTCGGGCAGCCACTCGCCGACGTAGCGCTCGCGGCGGGCGCGGGCCGAGCCGAGCATGTCCAGGCAGATCCGGCCGGCCGTGGTCATCAGCCAGCCCATCGGCGACTCGATCTCGTGCCGGGCCGGCTCGGTGAGCTTGTACCAGCGTAGATAGGTCTCCTGGACCGCGTCCTCGGCGTCGGCGACCGAACCCAGCAGCCGGTAGCCGAGATTCATCAGCGCCCGCCGCTCCTCGGCCACGGCGGGCAGATCGTCCGGCCCGGTGTCGTCCACGGCGTCCTCCCGATCCGGTCGTTGCTCGGGTGAAGAACTCATATCCAGTAGACGACACAGCTCCCGGGAACGTCAGCCGCCGGCCAGACATTCTCGCCGCCTGCGTCGTCATAGCCGTGGAGCCGGATTCACCGAGGCTCGCGAGGGGGCCCGATCCGGACCACACGGACACCGTCGAATCAGGAGGAAACCGCAATGACCGCCAACTTCTTCAACGTCATCGAGGTCGACCCGGCCAAGCAGCAGGAACTGATCGAACTGCTCGAGGAGGGCACCGAATCCGTCATCCGGCACCGCCCGGGATTCGTGTCGGTCAACCTGTTCGCCAGCGCCGACGGCAGCAAGGTGATCAACTGGGCGCAGTGGGCCGGCCCGGAGGATGCCGAGGCCACGCTCGGCGATCCGGCGGCGCAGGAGTTCGCGAAGCGGACCGCCGCCATCGCCGAGGCCAGCCCGGGGGTCTACGCGCTGGTCGCCGAGTTCAAGGCGGAGCCGGCGTAATGAGTGCTCCGGCACAATCGGGGTTCGCTTCCCGCGCGGCACACGCCGCGCGGGAAGCGGATTCCCGCTATCGGATGGCGCCGTTCGTCAAACGCTCGATCAACAAGGTCTTCCCGACCCACTGGTCGTTCCTGCTCGGCGAGATCGCGCTGTATTCGTTCATCATCCTGATCCTCTCGGGGACCTGTCTCGCGCTGTACTTCGATCCGTCGATGAGCGACGTCGTCTACAACGGCTCCTACGCGCCGTTGCGCGGCGTCACCATGTCACGGGCCTACGAGACCGCGCTGAACATCACCTTCGAGGTCCGCGGCGGGCTGTTCATCCGGCAGGTACACCACTGGGCCGCACTGCTTTTCGCGGCCTCGATGATCTTGCACCTGTTCCGGATCTTCTTCACCGGCGCGTTCCGCAAGCCGCGGGAGGGCAACTGGACCATCGGCTCGATCCTGTTGATCCTGGCCATGTTCGAGGGCTTCTTCGGCTATTCGCTGCCGGACGATCTGCTGTCCGGCACCGGGCTGCGGTCGCCGCTGGGCGGGATCACCATGGCCGTGCCGGTGATCGGAACCTGGTTGCACTGGCTGCTTTTCGGCGGGGAGTTCCCCGGCA
Organism: Nocardia sp. alder85J; assembly: GCF_020176955.2. GTDB lineage: Bacteria > Actinomycetota > Actinomycetes > Mycobacteriales > Mycobacteriaceae > Nocardia. Next base: position 288,944 of record NZ_JAIUCZ020000011.1, on the reverse strand, counting down.
ACGTCATCGTCCCGCGGCTGTACATCGCTCATGTACTGCTGATCCCCGGGATCATGCTGGCGCTGATCGCCGCGCACGTGGCGCTGGTCTGGTACCAGAAGCACACTCAGTACCCGGGTCTCGGCCGCACCGAGAAGAACGTGGTGGGCTCGCGCATCGTGCCCGTGTTCGCCGCCGACCAGGGCGCGTTCTTCATGTTCACCCTCGGCGTGGTGGCGGTGACGGGTGGTGTGCTCCAGGTCAATCCGATCTGGAACTTCGGTCCCTACAACCCGTCCCAGGTGTCGGCGGGGTCGCAGCCGGACTTCTACATGATGTGGACCGACGGCCTGGCCCGGCTGCTGCCGGCGTGGGAGATCTACCTGGGGCCCTACACGATTCCCGCGGCCTTCTGGGTCGCGGTGGTGATGGGGCTGGTGTTCACGGTGCTGGTGATGTATCCGTCGATCGAACGGCGGCTGACCCACGACACCGCGATCCACAATCTGTCGCAGCAGCCGCGGGATGCGCCGGTGCGCACCGGGATCGGGGCCATGGCGATCGCCTTCTACCTGGTGCTGACGTTGTCCTGTGTCGACGACATCCTCGCGATGACGTTCGACCTCTCGCTCGACGCCGTGACCTGGATCGGGCGGATCGGCCTGCTGGTGGCGCCGCCGGTGGCGTACTACGCCGCCTACCGGATGTGCCTGGGCCTGCAACGCAGCGACCGGTCGGTGCTGGAACACGGCATCGAGACCGGTCTGCTCGAGCGACTGCCGCACGGCGAGTACATCGAGGTGCACCAGTCGCTGGGGCCGTGCGACGAACACGGTCACCCGATCCCGCTGGAGTACCAGGGGGCGAAGGTGCCGAAGAAGCTGAACGAGTTGGGTTTCGCCGGTCGTCCCGGCGGCGGCACCTTCCTCCGCGCCGACCCGCCGGCCGAGGCGGCGGTGCTCGAGCAGCACGAAAAGCACGGTGAACAGGCGCAATTGGCGGTCCTGCACGAACATCAGGATCGGAACTCGTGAGCCGATGAAGTTCCCGAGTTCGGCGCGCGGCGGCGAGTACGGGCTGCTCGTCGCCGCGGCCACCGTGGCCGACGACCGGGCCGCCGAAACCGTGCGTGAGCTGCTGCGCCACAACGGGATACGGGCGACCTGCGGACCGTCACGGCACCGGTCGGCATGGGGCGGCCGGATCCGGGTGCCGGTGTTCCCGGAGGACGCGGTACGCGCCTACCAGGTGCTGTGCAGAAATACCCGGTGATACCCCGAAATGCCGTACCCACGGTAGGTATCGAACCACCGGAATTGAACATTCGGTCCTTTTCCAGCACCTTTGACACGTCAACTCCGTGTGTCATGTCACAGTCGTAATATTATTGACACACAGATAACACAAAATTAAGCTCGGGAACGGCTCATGGATCCCGGGTTTCCGACGGGAGCTCTCGCAGCGTCGCGCGAGCGGGTGGCCGCACGGCCGGAGCAGGACTTTCGGAATAAAAACACGAGGGCTGCAACCATGCGCGACTCCCTGAATATTCTGACCATATCACCGGCGATGACCCTCGCCGAGCGGAAGGCACTCACCCGCTCGTTCGCAAGTTCATATGCACGTGCGGACAAGCTGGAGAAGACCCGGATCCTGAATCAGGTCTGCGCCGCGACCGGTTGGCATCGTAATCACGCCCGCAAGGCATTGAGCAATGCCACGCAGCAGGAATCCCCGGCCGCCCGCACCACGGCCGACCACGTCAAATACGACGGCAGAGTGGTCGAGGCGCTGCAATTCTGCTGGACGATTCTGGACCAACCGGCCGGTAAACGGCTCGCGCCGATCCTGCCGGAATTGGTCGGCGTACTGCGCCGGCACGGCGAACTGGCCGTCGACGATCGCACCGCCGAACTGCTCGGCGAGATGTCGCCGGCCACCATCGATCGCAGGCTCGCCGAACAGCGGCGGCGGCATCCGCCCGCCGCACCCCGCAAGATCCGGCTGACCCCCACGGTTCGTGACGATCTGACCGCGCTGGTCTGGAACGGCTGGGACCACACCCGGCCCGGATTCACCCGCGTGACCATGGCCCACGACGGCCGCGCCCGCACGCTCACCGTCGCCGACATCGCCACCGGCTGGACCGAGAGCCGGGTGGTGGCGACACCGGCGCACGCGGCGACGGCGGTGGAGGACATCGCCCGCATCCTGCCGTTCCCGATCCTCGGGCTGGGCTCGATCGACTGCGGCCGGGAGGCCGACGCGGCGCTGCTGGCGTGGTGCCGGCAGCGCCGGCTCACCTTCGCCCGATCCCGCACGGCCAGTTGCGAATTACCCACGCCGCCCCAACGGCCGCTTCCGGGCGAGCTCGCACTGAGCAACGAACTCTGGACCGACCGCTCGCTGCTGACCAACTATTTCCACCCGCAACAGCGGCTGGTCGGCAATGCGCACGGCCGCCGATACGACACGGTGACGCCCTACCAGCGAGTGCTGCGGCACCCCGCGGTGACCGGCGAGGACAAGGCCATCCTCGCCGACACCTATCGGGACATCAATCCGGCCGCGGTCCATCGGCGGCTGAAATCCGCAGCCGCGCGCCTGCACGCCCTGCGTGTCTGAAAAGCGCGCGCCCGAGGATCGTTCGGCGACGACCGGCACCCGCCCGGCCGCATATCCGGCCCGCCCATCTTCCCCACCGGAACCAGGTCGACGGCGGTACCGGGAATATCGCCCGCACCGTCGGCGACGGCCTCGGCGAGACTGCCGATATCTCCCTTCCGGTGTGATGGCCGCCGCGACGCGGGCCGCCGATTGTCTCGTCGAAAAGCCTTTCCTCGGTAACGCTTGCCTGCACAATTCCTCGCCGCGACAACATCCGCGCTGGTCCAGCCGATCTCGTGACGGCATTCCCACCTCGAATACCGTGCGACCGGGAATCGGAACGCATTTTCCGAGCGGGTGCCCGATTTTCTCCGGGCCTGTTTCACGGCCCGGTCCTCCGGCCGATTGATGCGCCGGAGGCACACCGTGGAAAATACCGCGTCCGGGCGGATCCACCGCCTGCCGACGGACATCGACCCGCCACCCGTTGGGCTCCGAGCACAATTTCGTTACCCGATTGCTGGGCTTTCCGATGCTTGATTGTGCATCGCGTACCGGCAAGACTCGTGTCGACGGCCAGTGCCCATATCCGGGCGTCTGGTCCAACGTTCGAGACTGAGGAGCACCACGAGTGCCGGAATTCGATCTGCTGGTGATCGGTGGCGGTCCCGGCGGCTATGTCGCCGCCATCCGGGCGGCGCAGCGCGGGCTGTCCGTGGGACTGGTGGAGAAGGAGCGGCCGGGCGGGGTCTGCCTGAACTGGGGATGCATCCCCACCAAGGCGATGCTGCGTTCCGCGGAGGTCTTCCACACCGTCACGGCCGCAGCCGAATTCGGGGTGTACGCGGACAACGTCCGGTTCGACTTCGGCGCGGTACGGCAGCGCAAGGACGGAATCGTCGAGCAGCTCACCGCCGGGGTGGCCGGGCTACTGAAGGCCAACGGCGTCACCGTGATCGAGGGCCACGCGCGATTCACCGGGCCCACCACGGTCGAGGTGTCCGAGGCCGGGCCCTCGCCGATCTACCCGGACGGGCCCCGCTACGCGGCCGCCCCGGTCACGCCGATCCGGCAACTGACGGCCCGTGACGTCGTGATCGCCACCGGTTCGGTGCCCGCGCGACTGCCGATTCCGGGAGCCGAGCTGCCGGGCGTGATCACCTCCGACGGCGCGTTCGGGCTGACCGAGGTGCCGAAGCGGGTGGTGATCGTCGGGGGCAGCGCGGTCGGCGCGGAGTGGGCGAGCCTGTTCCACACCTTCGGGGCCGCGGTCACCGTCGTCGAGATGCAGGACCGGCTCGTCCCCGTCGAGGACGCCGATATCGGTGCGGCACTGGGACGTTCGTTCACCAAGCGCGGTATCACAGTGCTGACCGGGGCCACCGTACAGGCGATCACGGAGACGGCGGACGGGCTGCGCGTCAGCGTCGGCGGGCCGAAGCCGGCCGAGCCGGTCGCCGATGTGGTGCTGGTGGGCGTGGGGCGCCGTCCCAACACCGCCGACCTCGGCCTGGATATCGCCGGAATCGTCACCGACGCAAGAGGTTTCATCCCAGTGGATGACGGCATGGCCACCGGCGTACCGCACGTGTACGCGATCGGCGACGTCACCGGTAAGGCGCTGCTCGCCCATGTCGCCTCGCATCAGGGCATGGTCGCCGCCGACGTGATCGCCGGACAGCCCTCGCACATCGACTACGACGTGATCCCCGCGGCCACCTTCACCCATCCGGAGATCGCGAGTGTCGGGCTCACGGAGGCCGCCGCGCGCACGGCCGGGCACGAGATCGTCACCGCCACTTTCCCGTTCGCCGCGCTGGGCCGGGCGAAGACCTGCGGTGAGACCGAGGGTTTCGCGAAGATCGTGGCCGGGCAGCGGCACGGCGAGGTGCTGGGCGTGCACATCATCGGCCCGTCCGCCAGCGACCTGATCACCGAAGGCGCCCTGGCGATCTCGCTCGAGGCGACGCTCGACGAGCTCGCCGGCACCATCCACGCCCACCCCACCCTCGGCGAGATCGGCATGGAGACGGCGCTGGCCGGTCTCGGCATGCCGCTGCACATCGCGCCGCGGAAGCGCTGAGGAGACCGCGATGACCACCAGCACCGCACCCCGCAAGCCGGTCCGGAAGGCCGCGCCCGCCGACACCCCGTTCGGCGGTGAGGATCCCGCGGTAGTCCGCGGGTACTACCGCGACATGCTGTTCGTGCGGCGCTTCGAGGAGCGCACCGCGCAGAGCTATCAGCAGGCGAAGATCGGCGGCTACTGCCACCTCAACCTCGGTGAGGAGGCCACCGTCGTCGGCCTCGGCGCCGCCATGCGGCCGACGGACTACCTGTTCACCAACTATCGCGAACACGGTTATGCACTGGCCAAGGGCATCGAGCCCGGCCGGGTGATGGCCGAGCTGTACGGGCGCAGCACCGGCACCTCCAAGGGCTGGGGCGGCTCGATGCACATGTACGACACCACGACCCGGCTGCTCGGCGGGTACGCGATCGTCGGCGGCCAGGTGCCGCTGGCCGTCGGCGCGGCCCTGGCCATCGACTACCGCGGCGGCGACGACGTGGTGGTGTGCCAGATGGGTGAGGGCACCACCAATATCGGCGCCTTCCACGAGTCGCTGAACATCGCCGCGCTGTGGCGGCTGCCGGTGGTGTTCCTGGTGGTCAACAACCAGACCGGGATGGGCACCACCGTCGAGCGCTCCTCCGCGGAACCCGAACTGTACAAGCGCGCGGCCGCCTACCGGATGTGTGGCGAACGCGTCGACGGCACCGATGTGCTCGCCGTCCGCGACGCGGCCGCCGACCTGATCGAGGGCGCGCGGCGCGAGGGCAAACCCGCTGTGCTGGAAGCGGTCAGCTACCGGCTCAAGGGCCACTCGGTCGTCGACCCGGCGAAATACCGCTCCGCCGAGACGGTGTCGGAGGTGCACGCGCACGATCCGATCGAACGCCTCGCCACCGCGCTGCGCGCCGCCGGGCTGCTCGACGACGACGCGGCCGCCGCGATCGAGACCGAGGTCCGCGAACAGGTGGCCGCCGCGGTCGAATTCGCCGACACCAGTCCGCATCCCGAGCCGTCGAGCCTGTTCGACTACACCTATGCCACCCCGGTCGCGGGCGACTCCCGCCGCCTGCCCGCCGACCCGCTGTTCTGAGGTAACCAACGATGCCAGTCATGACCTATCGCGAAGCGCTGCGCGAGACCCTCCGCGAGGAGATGCGGCGCGACGAGGACGTCTTCCTGATCGGGGAGGAGATCGGCGTCTTCGAGGGGTCCTACAAGATCACCGCCGGCCTGCTGGCCGAATTCGGCGAGAAGCGGGTGCGCGACACCCCGATCGCCGAGGAGGGTTTCGTCGGCGCCGCCATCGGCGCCGCCATGCTGGGCCTGCGCCCGGTGGTGGAGATCATGACGATCAACTTCTCGCTGCTGGCGCTGGACCAGATCGTCAACCACGCCGCCAAGATCTACGGCATGTTCGGCGGCCAGACCCCGGTGCCGATGGTGATCCGCACCCCCGGCGGCGGCGGACAGCAACTGGGCGCGACCCATTCGCAGAACATCGAGCTGTACTACGCGTTCGTGCCCGGCCTGAAGGTGGTGGCCCCCAGCACCCCCGCCGACGCCCGCGCCCTGCTGAAGGCCGCGATCGCCGACAACGATCCGGTGTTGTTCCTGGAGAACCTCTCGCTCTACAACACCAGGGGCGAGGTGCCCGCCGAGCTGCCGCCCGCCGAGATCGGCAAGGCCGCGATCACCCGGCCGGGTACCGACATCACCCTCATCGGCTACTCCCGGATGGCCACCGTCGCCACCCAGGTCGCCGAACGCCTTGCCGCCGACGGTATCTCGGCCGAGGTGATCGACCTGCGCAGTCTGCGCCCGCTGGATCGCGACACCCTGGTGGCCTCGGTCCGCAGGACCGGCTGCGCGGTGATCGGCGAGGACGACTGGCTCACCTACGGCATCGGCGCGGAGGTGGCGGCCTCGATCTCCGACGGCGCCTTCGACCATCTCGATGCCCCCGTACGCCGGGTCGCGATGGCCGAGGTGCCGCTGCCCTACGCCAAGCCGCTGGAGCGGCTCGCCCTGCCGTCCGCCGACTCCCTGTACACCGCCGCCGTGGAAACCCTCGCGGCCGTGGGCCGTCGTCGCTGAGCGCGGCTCGAAAGGAACATCGTGCCCGAAATCGTCATGCCCCGGCTGTCCGACACCATGGAGGAGGGCGTCGTCGTCACCTGGCTGAAGCAGGTCGGCGACCCGGTCAGCCGCGGCGAGGTGCTCGCCGAGATCGAAACCGACAAGGCCCTCATGGAACTGGAGGCCTACGACGACGGTGTGCTGGAACGGATCCTCGCCGAGGCCGGCGCCCGCGTCCCGATCGGCACCACCATCGCCGTGCTCGGTGACGGGTCCGGAGCTGGTGCGGAGCAGGGTGATTCGGAATCCGGTTCCGCGGCAGCGGGATCCGGGCCCGCGGCGGCAGCGACCACCGGCACCCCCGCATCCGGTGCGGCGGGTTCGCTCGGGGCCGGGCTGCCCGCCGCACACACCGCGGCCGACGCACCGGTGCCGGGTGGCACCCGCCGCCCGAAATCCTCCCCGCTGGCCCGCAGGATCGCCACCGAACGCGGCGTCGACCTGGCCGCCGTCACCGGTACCGGCCCCGGCGGCCGGATCACCCGTCGCGATGTCGAAAATGCCACGCCCGCAACGCCGCCCGCCACCGACGCGGTGAACGGCGCCCCGATCGTCGGGCCGGGAGCTGTCGCCGCTCCCGCCCCGGCACTCCCCTCCGGCGACTGCGACGAGATCCCGCTGACCACGATCCAGCGGGTGTCGGCCGGACGTCTCACCGAGAGCAAGCAGCAGGCCCCGCACATCTATCTGACCAGCGCGATCGATGTGACGGACCTGCTGGCGTTCCGGGTGGAGGTCAACCGCACCCTGGAGGCCGCCGGCGCGGGCAAGGTCAGTGTGAACGACCTGCTGGTGAAGGCCGTGGCGACCACGCTGCGCGCCGACCCCGCCGTCAACGTCTCCTTCGCGGGCGACAAACTGTTGCAGCACAAGGGGATCCACCTCGGCATCGCGGTCGCGACCCCGGCGGGCCTGCTGGTCCCGGTGGTCCGCGACGCCGACCGCAAGTCCGTCTCGGAGATCGCCCGCGAGTCCCGCGACAAGGCCGAACGCGCCCGCGACCGCAAGCTGCGCGCCGACGAGATGTCCGGCGGCACCTTCACGATCTCCAACCTGGGCATGTTCGGCGTCGAGCAGTTCACCGCGGTGATCAATCCGCCCGAATCGGCGATCCTGGCCGTCGGCGGCGCCACCGACGAACTGCGCCTGAACGGCAGCGCGGTGGTGGCGCGGAAGATCCTGCGCGTCACCCTCTCCGCCGACCATCGCGCCATCGATGGCGCGGTCGCCGCCCGCTTCCTCCAGCACCTGAAGGACCTGCTGGAACACCCGCTGCGCATCGTCACGTAGCCCCCCCGAACCCCGGCGGCCCCCGACCCTCGGCCGCCGACACCGCCATCGGCGCGGCCGGTCCCGGTTACCCCGGCCGCCTCGATCCACCGGAGCGCCACGAGCGCTCCCGGGTTCCGGTCACCGGCCGGAACGGCGGAGGTGAACACCGCGGCGGCGAGCCCGGCCACCAGCCGACTCGCCGCCTCCGGCGTTCCCCCCGGACCATCGGCCGCGACTGCCGAACACCCGCGCCGCTTGCGATCGGGACGCCGCCACCGGCTCATCGGGCCGGAGCATGTCCGGCGAGGCCATGGAAACTGTTGCGGCCTCGGCACTTTCACCGGGCACGGTTCGGCGAGCCGAAACGGCCCGGGCCTTCCTCCGCGGTCGGCCGGCAGGCTACCGTGTCCGACCCGACGCGTGGCCTCCAGCGTTCCGGTGCAGCGTGACCGGAACGCCGATGCGCATCGGCGTCGACGGACCATCGCCACCGAAGCAGCCGCTGCCCACTCGGCCGGAGTGCGTACGGCCCTCCCGGTGAGCGACGCCGAAATCGCCGCCGCTGCGGCCCTTTCACGAGGTACGGACGGCCTTCACCACTGCCCGTCGGCGATCGGTTTGCCGGGGGCGTCACCCAGGTGTTTCACCTGGCCGGGCGTCGGTGGTTGCCAGGGTTCGTGGTCGTCGCCGAACCATTCGCCGACGGGGGCCACGCCGGTGAGCGGGTCGGCGGGGGCGAGGTCGGTGCCGTCGGCGTCGTAGTAGTCGAACCAGGGCAGACCGGCGGCGGTGTAGGCGCGGCGGTCCACCGGTGACGGTGGTGGTACCTCGCCGGTGATGGCACGCCAGTCCGGTGGGGTCACCAGGTGGACGAAGACCCGGCCCGAGGGTTCGGTGGCCCAGTCCGCGGCGGGGCGGGTGTCGGCGTAGATCTCCTGGCGCATGGTGCCGCCGACACCGAGGCCCATCGCGGTGGCCTTCTTCGCCCGCAGCGGCGGCGCGCCGGGGGCGGCTCCGGCCGGGGCGGGCATGGCACTGGGAAACGGTGGCGCGCTGCCGAACTGGACGCTGCGCATCCGTTCCATCTCGCGCTGCTGTTCCTCCTGCCAGCGGCGCAGCGCGGCGGGGGTGAGCGCGAAGTTCTGCAATTGGATTCCGCCCCAGACCTCTTCGCCGGTCACCTGGGCCTCGACCGTCGCGCCGACCCCCATCGGCACCGCCACGAACTGCCGGATCGTGCCCTTGCCGGAGTTGATACCGTCCAGCCAGGGCTGCCGCGGCAGCACCACGTAGTTCTGCGGATTCCGTGTCAGCCGTGAGCTCCACGGCTTGCCCGACACCGCGCACACCTTGCCGACGCCCACCTGGAGGGCGGCGGGCTCCTCGGTACCGAACGACAACCACATCGCCTCGCGCACATACATGGGCAGCATCACGCCGCCGCGCGCGAGCCATTCCGGGGGCGCGGTATCCGGGAAGTCGGTGACCCGCCGTACCGGGAAGTCACCGAGACCCGGCGGCAACGGATGCGTGCCCTCCTCCGGCAACCGCAGGGTGCGGACGAACCGCACCCCCACGCCGCCGGGCAATACCACCCGGTTCCCGTCCAGCCGCACCCCGTCGCTCATACTCGCACCCTATGCGCACCTGCCCCTTGCGGGTAGCGGATTTCCCACGGCAGCGGAGGTTTCCACACCTTTCCCTGCCGAAGCCGCAGCGGGCGGCACCGATTCACCCTCACCGCCGACGACCCACCCTGCCCCATGGCCGGTGTCATCGCCGGAACCGGCCGCATCGAGGTGCCGGGGAGACGCGGGCTACCGCCGTCGCACTCCGGCTGCCGGGACTCCGGCAGGCGCGGCCGCCGGTCGTGAAAGGCCACCTCGCGTGGCGCTCGACTCGAATGCACCGGACGGGCCGGGCGCCGATGCTCGAGGACCGGCCGGATCCGGCAGACGGGAACCGAATTCGGCGCGCCTGCCGCCGGTCGTTCCGCACGGACCGGCAGAATCGCTGCTCGTGGTGATCATGGGACGCAGGTTCGCACTCGCGCTGCTGGCCGGGCTGCCGTGGCAGGCGGTGGGTACGGCGACGGGTGCCCCGAAACCCGATGTCGCGCAGCGGATGCCGACGCGCTACACGATGACGGCCTTCCGCGCCGACAGCGACACCACGATGGCGGTGTACGAGTCGGTGGACGGCACCCGGTTCACGCCGGTGGCCGAGCGCGCCTACACGCCGCCCACCGGGCTGGTCCGCGATCCCAGCGTCATGCTGCACAGCGACGGCTGGTACCACGTCACCTACACCATGGCCGCCGATGCGACCGCGATCGGTATGGCCCGCAGCCGGAACCGGGTCGACTGGACGCCGCTGGCGCCGGTGCCGATGCTGGTATCGGGCCGTCTGGAGGGCACCTGGGCACCGGAATGGTACACCGATGCGGCGGGCCGGGTCGGGATCGTCGTCTCGCTGACCTGGGGTCACGGTTTCACCCCGCATCTGCTGGTGCCGCTGGGTCCGGACCTCACCGCATGGTCGCCGCCGATCCCGTTGCGCGGTATCGGCCCTCGCGGCCCGGATTCGCTGGGCTTCATCGACACCGAGCTGGTGCCGCTGGACGGGCGGGTGTACGCCTTCGTGAAGAACGAGGACACCAAGCTGGTCGAGCTGGCGGTGGCCGATCATCCGCTGGGCCCGTACCGTTTTGTGGCCCAGGGTGATTGGGCCGGCTGGGGTGGCCCGCGCGAAGGTCCGTCGGTGGTGCCGCTGCCCGACGGCGGGCATCGTATCCATCTCGACGCCTACACCGAGGGCCGCTACCTCTACAGCGACAGCTACGACGGCTTCCGGACCTGGTCGGCGCCGGCCGAGGTGCCCGGACTGTCCGGCGTGGTCCGGCACGGCACCGTACTGGCCGAATTCGACCCGCCGACACCATAGTTCGGCACCGTCGCCGAGCCGCCCGGCCGAACGAGCAGATCCGGCCGGACGACACGCTCGGGTGCCGGGGTCGGGGCGGGCTGCCGTCACCGTCCCGGGTCAGCGGCGGGTTCGGCATGCCGCGCCGGGAGCCGTTCTCGTGCCGCCGCGGTCCGGGCGGCCACCGCGGCACACCGGCGGGAGATCCGCCCGCGCGTCTCAGAGCATCTTCAGCAGGTGCAGGTCGGTGACGTACTTGTGGATCAGGGCGGGGGTGAGGTGCGGGATGTCGCCGTCGGGGCCGAGATTCGCCTGCCGGACGGCGGCGCGGAACAGGTCGGCGGGCAGGACCGAGCCGCGGGTCGGGTCGGCGGGGGTGCGGTAGGCGTGCAGCAGCGGGAGCACCGACTGCTGGCGTTGTTGCTGGGGCAGGCCCAGCAGCGCGGTCTCGAAGCGGGCGAACCATTCGTCGTAGTGCTCGAAGCGGCGGATCGGGTGGCCCTCGTCGATCAGCCAGTCGACGAACTGGTCCAGGGAGATGCCGTCGTCGTGCGGGTTGAGCACGTCGAAGGTCTGGTAGCCGGTGGTGGCCGCGGCGCCCAGGCCGGTGATCGCGGCGGCGGTGAAGTCGGCGGGCAGGCCGTCGTAGTGGGAGCGCTGCCGGTGGCCGGCGGAATCGGTGCGGTAGAAGGACTTCGGGGCCAGGCCGGTCGCCAGGATGCTCAGCAGCAGCCGGGTGAACATGTCGACGACGTTCAGCTGACCGGCGTAGTAGCTGTGCGCCAGGATCATGTCGGAGCGGAACACCGTCACGGGCAGGTCGAAGCGGTCGTGTGCCTCGCGCAGCAGCACCTCACCGGCCCACTTGCTGTTGCCGTACCCGTTGGCGTACGAATCGTCCAGTGCCCGTTCGGGACTCATGGCGCGGATATCGCCGTCCTCGGTGAATCCGGTGGGCGCGATCTGCGCGGCGACCGCGACCGACGACAGATAGGTGACCGGCTTGCGGCGGGTGGTCAGCGCCATGCGCAGCACCTCCGCGGTCCCGACCACGTTGGGGCCGAACAACTGGTCGTAGGGCAGCACGTGGTTCACCAGCGCGGCGGGATGCACGATCATGTCCGTGATCTCGGCCAGTCGCCGCCAATCCTGCTCGGACAGGCCGAGATTCGGCTCGCCGATGTCACCGGCGAGCACCTGGAGCCGGCGTCGCGCCAGATCCCGGTAGTGCCGCTGCAAGCCGAGATCGCCGGAGTCGAAGGCGGCGTCCAGGCGGGCGCGGGCCGCGGCGGCGTCCTTGCCGCGGACGAGGCAGATCAGCGCGCCGTCGCGAGCGTCGAGCCGTTCCAGCCATTGCAGGCACAGGAATCGGCCCAGATAGCCGTTGGCACCGGTGAGCAGCACGGTGCGCGGCGGATCCGAGGCGGGCGGCGCGGTCGCGGCGGCGGCGAGGGTGGCCTCGTCGAGGAATTTCTCCAGCGTGAGGTCGGTGGCGCGGATCCGGTCGCCGTCGCCGTGTACGCCCGAGGCGGTGGGGCGCAGGCCCCGGGTGGCGCGCTCGTTGTCGATGTACTTGGCCAGTTCGGCGAGATCGACGGCGGGACCGACGATCACGCCCACCGGCACCTCGACGTCGAAGATCTCGCGCAGCAGCGTCGACAGCGACAGCGCGGACAGCGAATCGCCGCCCAGATCACCGAAGTGCGAGTCGGGCGCGACCTCACCGTCGGCCGCGCCGAGCATCGCCCGGACCGCCCGCACCACGGTCGCCAGGGTGGGCCGATCGGCGGCGCCGGTGCGCAGCGCGGTCAGTTCGTCGGTCTGTTGCTGCTCCAGTTGCCGGTACAGCGCCTCCAATTGGTCGCCGTAGCGTTCCTTCATCCTGGGGCGCAACAGCTTTCCGACTCCGGACAGCAATCCCTCGGTGCGGGTGAACGGATGGGTCTCGATGATCAGGTCGCGCGGAATCTCGTAGGAGGCCAGGCCCGCGTCCTGCGCGATCCGTTGCAGCGATTCGGTGAGCGCGGCCTTCAGATCGTCCGGATGCGCCTCGCGCGCTTCGTCGGTGGGCACGACCACCGCCAGCACGTAGGACCGTTCGCTGGAGCCGTACACGAAGATCTGCCGGACCAGCGCACTGGTCGCGAACACCGCCTCCAACTGCGAGACCGCCACGAACTCGCCCTGCGACAGCTTCAGCACGTTGTTGCGGCGGTCCACGTAGACCAGTTCGTCCGGACCGGTCTCGGCCATGATGTCACCGGTGCGATAGAAGCCCTCCGGATCGAACATCTCCGTGGACAGTTCGGGACGCTTGTAGTACCCGGGGAACATCGTCATGGTCTTGATCAGCAGTTCGCCACGCGGATACGGCTGGTCGGTGGTGTGGTAGCCCAGTTCGGGCACGTCGACGAGTTTGTAGTCCAGTACCTCCGGGCGGCGAATCCGGTTGTCCCGCAGCACTCCTCCGGCTTCGGTGGAGCCGTAGCCGTCGTGCAGCGGCTGCTCGAACACCGACTCGACGAAGGCGCGCATCTCCGCCGACAGCGGCGCGGTGCCGCTGCCCACCGACAGCACCCGGCCACCGAACTGCCGCTCCCGCAGGTCGATTCGCACCGCGCGCTCCGCCTCGGCCCGGTCCTCCCCCGCGGCGACCCGATGTTCCACCGCACTGGTGAACTCCTGGAACACCAGATCGCAGACGCGCGGCACGAAGAACAGTGCGGTGGGCCGGGCCAGCTCGAAATCGTCGAAGAGGGTGGACATGTTGCTGGCGGCGGCGAAATACGACGTGCCGCCGGTCAGCAGCGCCGAGGTCAGTTGCAGTCGCCCGGCGAGATGGCTCAGCGGCATATAGCTCAGCCCGATGGTGGGCAGCGTGGGCACGACGCCGGTTTCGTACCGCGCCCGCCACATCGCGGCCACCATCCGCTCGGTGTACATCGCCCCCTTCGGGGTGCCGGTGCTGCCCGAGGTGTAGATCAGCATGGTGAGCGGATTCTCGTCGACCGCCGGGATGTACAGCGGCGCCTCGGGCAGGTTGTACCCGCGGTCGAGCACGGTGGTCAGGGCGCTGACCAGGACCGGGCTCCCGGCGGCGACCAGGCGGTGGCGCGCGGCCTCCATGGCGGCGCGATGCCGGTCGTCCTCGGGGTGGTAGTCGAATACCATCAGCTGTTCCGGGGTGTAGCCGGTGAGGATCGCCTCCACCGCGTCGCGCAGGAATTCGACGCCGGTGGCGAGGACGCGCGGGGTGGTCTCGGCCACGATCGCCGCCCACTGCCCGGGTGGCGCGCTGAACTGCAACGGCACCGCCACGATGCCCTGCCGGGCACAGGCCAGGTCGACCACGACGTAGTCGGGGCTGGTGAATCCGAGGATGGCGACGAAATCACCGGCGCGCACCGAATAGCGCTCGTCGCGGTGCCAGGCGGCGGCCAGCGCGCCGGCCGCCGACCACATCTCCCGATAGGTGACGGTGTCGAAGACCGGCAGTAGCCGGCGCACCCGGCGCCCCGATTCGTCGGTGGCGAGTTCGGCCGCGCGCATGCCGAGCGCGGGCCGGTCGGAATAGCCGGTGGCGAGGATGTCGAGGATCTGTGACAGCCGCATACTCGGCCGCAGCACGGCGGCGGTGACGTCCTCCGCGGGCAGGGCGGCACGGACCTGCGGGTCGGTGAGGATGTCGTCGATGCGACGCTGCTGGTCGGCTTCCCATGTACTCGCCATGCCCGGCCTCCTGGAGGACTCTTCCGGCGGATTACGGTCGACACTCACGCACCCGCGCAGGGGTACGCGCCACTCCTTGCTCGCGAATTGCCGCCACAGCTAACCAGCAGCAACTATAAGATTACTGCCTGCAACCGGCGCGCACACGAACGACGCCGTGTCACCGGACCGGGCATGGCGGCATTGTCATCAGCACCGGCCACGGCGGTTGGTACCCGGCACAAACACTCGTGCGTAACCCGGAGTTACTGTTAACGTCGGGACCCATGACCGCGCACCAGTTCGACTTCGACGTCCTCGTCATCGGGTCGGGATTCGGCGGCAGCGTGACCGCGCTGCGCCTGATCGAGAAGGGCTATCGGGTCGGCGTCCTGGAGGCCGGCCGCCGCTACCGGGACGCCGATTTCGCCGACAACAGCTGGGACCTGCGCCGTTACCTGTGGGCGCCGGCGCTGGGCTGCTTCGGGATCCAGCGCATCCACCGGCTGCGGGACTGCTTCATCCTGGCCGGCGCCGGGGTCGGTGGTGGCTCGCTGAACTACGCGAACACGCTGTACAAACCGGGTGCGGCCTTCTTCGGCGATCCGCAGTGGGCCGGGATCACCGACTGGGACGACGAGCTCGGCCCCTTCTACGACCAGGCCCGGCGGATGCTCGGCGTGGTGCCGAATCCGCACATGACGCCCGCCGACGAGATCATCCGCGCGGTCGCCGACGACATGGGCCGTGGCGACACCTTCGTGCCGACCCCGGTCGGGGTGTATTTCGGCGAGCCCGGCAAGACCGCCGCCGATCCCTATTTCGGCGGCGTCGGACCCGAGCGCACCGGCTGCCTGGAATGCGGCGAATGCATGACCGGCTGCCGGCACGGCGCCAAGAACACGCTGGTGAAGAACTATCTGGCGCTGGCCGAACGGGCCGGCGCGCAGGTCTTTCCGATGACCACCGCGCGGGCGTTGCGGCCGCAGCCGGACGGCAGCTGGCGGGTCGACACCCAGCGCACCGGATCGCCGGTGCGCCGCCGCCGCACCCTCACCGCGGAACGCGTCGTCCTCGCCGCCGGTACCTGGGGTACCCAGCGGCTGCTGTTCCGGATGCGTGATCAGGGCCTGCTGCCCGCGCTGTCGGCCCGGCTCGGCGTGCTGACCAGGACCAATTCCGAGGCGATCCTCGGTGCGGGCCGTCCGAAGCTGGATCCGGGCCTGGATCTGACCCGCGGCGTCGCCATCACCTCGTCGTTCCATCCCAGCGCCGACACCCACATCGAGCCGGTCCGCTACGGCAAGGGTTCGAACGCGATGGGGCTGTTGCAGACCTATCTGGTGGACGGCGGCCACCGGGTGCCGCGCTGGGCGCGCCTCCTGCCGATGATCGTCGGGCATCCGGTGCGGACCAGCAAGCTGCTGCGCACCCGGCAGTGGTCCGAGCGCACGATGATCCTGCTGGTGATGCAGAGCCTGGACAATTCCATCACCACCTTCACCAAGCGCGGACCGTTCGGCCGGCGATTCACCAGCAAACAGGGCTACGGCGAACCGAATCCGACCTGGATCCCGGCCGGGCACGAGGTCACCCGCCGGGTCGCCGACAAGATCGACGCGATCGCGGGCAGCACCTGGCCGGATCTGTTCGGCATCCCGCTGACCGCCCATTTCATCGGCGGCTGCACCATCGGCGCGGATCCGGCGCAGGGTGTGATCGACCCTTACCACCGGGTGTACGGCTATCCGACGCTGAGCGTGGTCGACGGTTCGGCCATCTCCGCCAATCTCGGGGTGAATCCGTCGCTGACCATCGCCGCGCAGGCGGAACGGGCGGCCTCGCTGTGGCCGAACCGCGGCGAGGCCGATCCGCGGCCGGAGATGGGTGCGCCGTACCGGCGGGTCGCGCCGGTCGCGCCGCAGCGACCCGTGGTGCCCGCGTCGGCGCCGGCCGCGCTGCGCCTGCCCATCGCCGAGATCCGCCACACCGGGGTGGCGGACTCGTCACCGGGACTTTCCACCGCGTAGGCCCAGGCGAACGCCGGTTTACCGGCGGCGGCCCGGCGTGGCGGAAATATCCCGCACCGGCAGCCGCGCGGACACATCCGCACCCCGGAGCGTTCAGACGGCGGCCGTACCGTCGCGATGTCGAACCGGGGACACTGGGCGGAGGTTTCCATGGGCGCGCGTTTGCGGACGGTGTGGTTGGCGAATGTGGCGGTGGGCGCGGCGGCGGTGACGGTGCGGACGCCGTTCCGCGCACCGGCGGCGTTCACCGTGCATACGACGAATCCTGTTCGGGTGCAACGGCAATCGCTGTTCGCCTCGGACCTCGAGGTGGTGACGGTGACGGACCGGTCGGCGGTGCTGACCTGGACCACCCGGGTCCGGGACCGCTCCGGGCGGCTGCGGCCCGAGCCCGCGGACACCGAGGTGCGGATCACGCCCGCGGACGGGCGGCTCCCGGCGCGGCCGTATCACCTCGACACCACCCGGACCCCCTTCCACTACGCGGAGATCCACGGGCTCGAACCCGGGCGGTCGTACCGGTTCGAGGCGTACTCGGACGGCCGTCGCGCCGTCCCGGCCCGCACCCTGGTGACCCGCGCGCCCGGCACCCCGGAATCCACCGGCGTGTTCACCACGCTCACACCGCCGCCGGGGGTGCTGTTGCGCACGCTGGCGCTGGCCAACGACGTGCACTACGGCGAACGCGCCAGCGGCCTGCTGGTGGCCGGGCTGCCGACCGGCGTCCGGCACGACACCGCCGAGTATCCGGAACTGATGCTGGACGCGGTGCTCGGCGATGTGCGCCGGCCCGACCGCGCCGCCGACCACCTGATCCTGGCGGGCGACCTGACCGACAGCGGCACCGTGGAGCAGTCCCGCGCGATCCGGGCGCGGCTGGACCGCTGGGGCCGGCTCGGCGACGACTGGCTGGCCTGCCGCGGCAATCACGACGCGCCGATCGCGCCCGGCAACGACCCGTGGGGTGCGGCCTTCCACGCCAGGCAGCAGCTCGTCACGCACGAGGCGGGCGGGCTGCGGCTGATCGGACTGGACACCACCCGGCTGCGCGGCTCCGGCGGCACCATCGTCGCCCCGCAGCTGGCGCGGCTGCGCGAGGTGCTGGCCGCCGATCCGGACCGGCCCACCCTCGTCTTCGGCCACCACCCGGTGACACTGTCGGCGGCGGTGAGCAATCCGGGCGGGCCCGGTTTCGTGCTCGACCGCGCCACCGCCGCGGGACTGCACGAGGCGTACCGCGCGGCGCCCGGCGTCTTCCTGCACCACAGTGGGCACACCCACCGCAACCGGCGCGGGCGGCCCGACACCGGTATCGAGGTCGAGTTCACCGAGGGCGCCGCGGTCAAGGAGTACCCGGGCGGCTATCTGCTGGTGCGGGTGTACACCGGTGGCTACATGGTCAACTTCTACAAGACCCGCAGCGAGGCCGCGCGGCGCTGGAGCACCCGCACCCGCCGCCAGTATCTGGGCCTGCACCCGGACCACGCGCTGGGCAGCGTCGCCGACCGCAATCACGTGGTGCTGCGCGACTTCTCGGGCCTGGCCGCCTCCTGACCGACCGCGCACGACCGAACATGTTGTCCGGCAGAATAATTCGTTGCCGTGGCTAAACTCGTCAGGAACACCCCGAGGAGGCGGCATGTTCGAGCGTTTCGACGACGCGGCGCGACGGGTCGTGGTGGTCTCGCAGGAGGAGGCGCGGCGGCTGCACCACCGGCACATCGGATCCGAACACCTGCTGCTCGGCGTGCTGGGGGCCGCCGAGGACGGGACCGCCCCCGCCACTGTGCAACTGCTGCTGCACGAGGGGCTCAGCCCGGCCGATGCGGCGCAACGGCTGCGGCCGGAGCCCGGCGCGGGCGAGCCCAGCCCGAACCATCTGCCGTTCACCGAGGAGGCCAAGGCGGCGCTGGAAGCGGCCTTCCGGCAGTCGATCACGGTCGGCGACGAGGCCATCACCCCGGACCATCTGCTGCTGGGCATCGGCCGCACCGCGATCGCGACACCCGATTCGATTGCCGCGCAGTCGTTGTCCACCCTCGGCCTGACCAACGAGATGCTGCGCATCGGCTTCGGGCGCTATCGGGCCGCGATGTCGCGGGTCCTGATGCAGGCCATCCAGCGCGCCGGATGGTGGGCCCGGCGGCGCGACACCGAGATTCGCACCGAACATCTGCTGCTGGGCCTGCTCGACACCGACGAGCAGTTGTGCGAGCGGGTGTTCGCCGCCGCGGGCGCGGACCCGCAGCGCATCCGCGCGGAGCTGCTGGCCCTCGTCGAGCCGGCTACCGAGTAGCGCGTCGGGTAAGCGGTCACCTCTCGTCACCCCAAGGTTACGTAAAATTTCCCAAGGGATTGTTAGAGAAGGTCCCGAAGCGGGGCGCGGATCGCGCGGTGAAACGCACACTTTCGCCGCGGCGCCGGTCCGCGGCCGGCGGCGTGCCCGGTGGCGATTCCGGCGCCACCGGAATCGTCTCGCCCGGTAAGGACCCACATGACGACACAATCGAGCGGCCGGCTCACCACCGACCAGCGCAATGCCTTCATCGCAGCCCAATTGGGCTGGACGATGGACGCTTTCGATTTCTTCCTCGTGGTGCTGGTATACGCCGACATCGCGAAGAGCTTTCACATGAAGACGACCGAGGTCGCCTTCATCACGACGGCGACCCTGATCATGCGCCCGGTCGGGGCGCTGCTGTTCGGGTTGTGGGCCGACCGGGTCGGTCGCCGCACCCCGCTGATGGTCAACGTCGCCTGTTATTCCGTCGCCGGCTTCCTGTGCGCGTTCGCGCCCAATTTCACGGTGCTGGTGATCCTGCGGCTGCTGTACGGCATCGGGATGGGCGGCGAATGGGGGCTGGGGGCCGCGCTGGCGATGGAGAAGATCCCCGCCGAACGCCGCGGCTTCTTCTCGGGGCTGCTCCAGGAGGGATATTCGTTCGGATATCTGCTGGCCTCGCTGGCGTCGCTGCTGGTGATCAACTGGTGGGGCCTGTCGTGGCGCTGGCTGTTCGCGCTGTCGATCGTGCCGGCGCTGGTCATCCTGATCATCCGGTCCCGGGTCAAGGAATCGGAGGTCTGGGAGGCCACCCAGGAGCGATTGCGCAGCACCAAGACCTCGCTGCGGACCGTGCTGTCGAATCCGGTGGTGTTGCGCCGCTTCGTCTATCTGGTGCTGCTGATGACCGCGTTCAACTGGATGAGCCACGGCACCCAGGACGTGTACCCCACCTTCCTGTCCGCGCACGTGCACGAGGGCGCGGGGCTGTCCACCACGGCCGCGCGCTGGATCGCGGTGCTGTACAACGTCGGCGCGATCATCGGCGGGCTGGTGTTCGGCACGCTGTCGTCGAAGTACGGCCGCCGCAACACGATCGTGTTCTGCGCGGTGCTGGGGCTGCCCATCGTGCCGCTGTTCGCCTACTCGCACACCGCCGGAATGCTGTGTCTCGGTTCATTTCTCATGCAGCTGGCGGTGCAGGGCGCCTGGGGTGTGATCCCGGCGCATCTCACCGAGATGTCGCCGGACGCCATCCGCGGTTTCTATCCGGGCGTCACCTATCAGCTCGGTAATCTGCTGGCCTCGCTGAACCTGCCGATCCAGGAACGGCTGGCCGAACACCACGGGTATCCGTTCGCGCTGGCGGTGACCATCATTCCGGTGTTCCTGGCGGTCGTCTTCTTCACCTCGCTGGGCCGGGAGGCCCGGGGGATCAGATTCGGCGCGGCCGAATCGGAATCGGAGCCGACGACGGCCTGAGCGACCCTGTCGCAAATGCCCGTTTCACGGGTGGCGGGGCGATGTCACCACGATATCGTTGCGAAACAGCCCACGGACTCCGGCCGATGCTGGCACGATGAGAAGTACAGTTATTGTGCAGCACGCCGCGTCGAACCGGAGTTTGTCGTGAATCGCACCGCCGCTCGTGTCCCGTCGGTCGTCGAACCGAATCCCGCCCCCGACGCCGACCTGGGCCGCCGATTACGCGAATGCGACGAGTTCTTCCGGCAACCCGAACTGTCCCACCTGCCCCGCCGCCGCCGGTTGATGGCGTTGTGGCAGTTGCGCACCCACGGCAGCTATCGGCAGACCGCCGAGGAGATCGTGATCGGCGCCCGGCTGGCCTGGCGCAATCACGATCGCTGCGTGGGCCGCAGCCATTGGCGCTCACTGGAATTGCTCGACGCCCGATCAGTGCGCAGCGCCGCGGATCTGGCCGCGGCCTGCTTCGAGCACCTGCGCCGCGCACTCCAGGGCCGCGCGGTGCGCTCCCTGATCACCGTCGGACCACAGGCCGGCCCGGACGGGCAGTCGTTCCGGATCCTCAACTCGCAGTTGATCCGTTACGCCGGTTACCGCACGCCGGACGGTACGGTGCTCGGCGATCCGGACGCGGTCGAACTCACCGACCTGGCCCGCCGCCTCGGCTGGCGCGGCGCCCGCACGGCCTTCGACGTACTGCCCCTGCTGATCAGCGCGCCCGGCGAGCCGCTGCGCTGGTTCCCGCTGCCGCCGGACGTGGTCCGCGAGGTCCCGCTGGAACATCCGGACCATCCCTGGTTCGCCGAGCTCGGCCTGAAATGGCATGCGATACCGGCGGTTTCGAACATGAATCTGGAGATCGGCGGCCTCACCTATCCGGTGGCCCCGTTCAACGGCTGGTACGTCTCCACCGAGATCGGCGCCCGCAACCTCAGCGACCGGGACCGCTACGACATGCTGCCCGTGATCGCCGAACGACTCGGCCTGGACCGCTCCAGCGAGCGCACCCTGTGGCGCGACCGCGCCCTGGTGGAGCTGAATGTGGCGGTGCTGCACAGCTATCGGAAGGCCGGCGTGTACATCGTCGACCACCACACCGTCGCCACACAGTTCCTCGGGCACGTGCGCCGCGAGGAGGCCGCCGGCCGCGGCTGCCCCGCCGACTGGTCCTGGATCAACCCACCCATGTCCGCGGGCCTCACCCCCACCTTCCACCGCTACTACGATCCCCCCGACCCGGCCGTCCGACCGAACTTCGTCCGCCGGGAGTGATCCGGGCCCTACCATCTGTCCCGGAGGTGAGCGCCCATGCCGAAGGTGCTTCTGATCACCGGAGATGCCGCCGAGGACCTCGAGGTCATGTACCCGTACCAGCGATTGCTGGAAGCGGGCTACGAGGTGGACATCGCCGCCCCCGCCCGCAAGGTGTTGCAGTTCGTGGTCCACGATTTCGTCCCCGGCTTCGACACCTACACCGAGAAGCCCGGCCACACCTGGCCCGCCGACCTGGCTTTCACCGAGGTCGACCCGGATACCTACGCGGCCCTGGTCATCCCCGGCGGCAGAGCCCCGGAATACCTGCGCGGCAACAAGGATTGCCGCCACCTGGTGCAGCATTTCGTCGACACCGGCAAACCCATCGCCGCCCTCTGCCACGGCCCCCTGATCCTCGCCGCCACCGGCGCCCTCACCGGCCGCAGTTGCAGCGCCTACCCCGCCCTGGAACCCGACCTGGCCGCCGCCGGCGCCCACTGGGTCGACAGCCCCGACCACGTCGACGGCAACATCGTCTCCGGCCGCGCCTGGCCGGACCACCCGCTGTGGATGCGGGCCTTCCTCACCGTGTTGCAGGCGGAGGCACCGGTCGGGTAGTTCCGGTGGCGGAAGGCCCGGCCGCGCGACACCACGACAGGGCACTCGCCTGTTCCCGAAAACCGGCGCGACGCATGCACAATGGAGCCGGTCTCCGCGATGCGCGGCGACCGGGAATACAGCGACGCGATGAACGACAGTGCGCGGCGGGTAGCGTGGTGCGACACAGCGCGGCGGCGACAGCGTGCGACAGTGCAGAGCGCGGCGGTGCCCCGTGTCCACCGTGTGCATGATCCGCCCGAAGCCGGATCGACGGGTGGGCGAGGGGGACACGAGTGGTGACAGAGCAACGTGGATTCATCCGGGAGGTGCGGATCGATCCGAGCGCGGACGAGCGGGACGGGTATCCGTTCGACCTGCCCGTGGTCGCGGCGCTGCGCCGCGGGGGCGGCCTGCGGATTCCGCCGGGTGCGATCTTCCTGGTGGGCGAGAACGGCAGCGGCAAATCCACGCTGCTGGAGGCGATCGCGGTCGCCACCGGATTCAATCCCGAAGGCGGCAGCCAGAATTTCCGCTTCGCGACCAGGTCCACCGAATCCGAACTCGGTGACCACCTGCGCGTGTCGTGGGGCACCCGCAAGCCCCGGACCAGGTTCTTCCTGCGCGCCGAATCGTTCTACAACGTCGCCACCGAGATCGAGCGCATCCCGGGTCTGGCCGAAGCAGGCTACGGCGGGGTCCGGCTGCACGAGCGCTCGCACGGTGAGTCGTTCGTCGCGCTGATGCGGGAGCGGTTCGGGCCCGACGGCCTCTATCTGCTGGACGAGCCCGAGGCGGCGCTGTCCCCGCGCGGCTGCCTGGCGGTGCTGGCGCGTTTCGCCGAACTGATCGCCCAGCGCTGCCAGCTCATCGTGGCCACCCACTCCCCGATCCTGCTCGCGCTACCCGGGGCGACGATCTACCAGATCGGCGACGACGGCGGTATCGACCGGGTCGCCTACGACGATGCGCTGCCGGTGCAGATGACCCGCGACTTCCTCGCCGCCCCCGAACGGTATCTGCGGTACCTGCTCGAATCGGACTGAGTGCCGCCGGCCTCCGACGTTCGATCAGGTCGAGGGAGGACGGTGCGGAGCGCTGCACCGAACGTTCCGCCGGATGGACACAGCTGCCATCGGTCGCACGCAAGCGAGACCGCTCGTGGTGAGCCGGTTCAGGGCAGGTGGTCGGTGTCGACGCCGAGGCGGGCGCCGAGGACGGCGGCTTCGCCGCGGGTGGCGACGTCCAGTTTCTTCAGCAGGCGGGCGACGTGGAATTTCACCGTGCTCTCGGTGATCCCGAGGGCGTCGGCGATGGCGCGGTTGCGCTTTCCGGCGGTGAGGTGGCCCAATACCTCCAGTTCGCGGCGGTTCAGGACCGACAGGGGGTGTTCGCCGGCGCGGGGGCGGTGGTGTTCCAGGGGGATGGTGAGGGTGACGCGGCTGCCCCAGCCGGGCACCGATTCCAGGGTGTAGGCGCCGCGGACGGCGTCGGCGCGACCGGACAGCTGGCGGGCGAGGGCCTCGGTGTCGACGGTGCCGGCGGCCTGTTCCTGGGCGTCGATCAGGAGGTTGTCGCCGTCGCAAGCCCAGGCCACCCGGATCCGCTCCGGGCCCGGTTCGGCGCCGAAGGCCAGGACCACCGCGCGCACCATCGCCCTTGCGGCATAGGCGATCTCGCCGGAGACGCTGCGGTCGTCGGCGGGGCCGGAGCAGTGCAGATCGATGCCGCGGCCGCACAGCAGCGAGTCGATCTCCGCGTGCAGGCGGGCGAACGCCTCGGTCAGGGGTTCGGCGAAGCGGGCGCGGTCGGATTCGCCGGCCGCGCGCAGGGCGATCAGGGCGCCGGAGGCGATCTCGGTGGCCGCGGCGCGGGCGCGGCGGTCGTCCAGGTCGGCCGAGCGCAGGGTACCGAGCAGGCCGGTCAGGGTCGCTTCCTGGACGGCGGTGAGTTCGGTGATGGTGCGGGCGCGTTCGCTGGAGGCGGCCCGGGATTCGGCGAGGTAGTCCGGGCTGGCCTGCGCCACCTGCTGCCGGATCGAGGTCGCGACAACGCCGAACTGAGCTGAGATCTCCTGCGGTGCAGCCACTTCCGCGTCCTCGGGCAGGACCAGCACCAGCAGGGTGTCGGTGCGGTCGCGGACCGCCCACACCCGGTGGGCGGCCCCGGCCAGCCGCGCCGGGCCGGTGCGGGTGGCGCCGTGGTCCAGCGACTGCCGCAGCACGTCGAGTTCGCCGATGGTGACCCGTTCGATCAGGTCCGCGGGTCCGGCCACCTTGCGGGGGCGGCCGGTGCATTCGCGGGTGAAGATGATCAGCGCGGTGTGCGGACAGCGGTCGGCCAGGCGCAGCGAGAACCGGTTCGCGATCTCGGCCAGCGGGCCCTCGATCACCTCGCGCATGCCGGACAGCAGTTCGGTGGGTGTCTCAGCGAGTCGCGCGGGCCTGGCCATCAGCCCACTCTAGATATCCGTCGGCCCGGGACACCTGGCCGTTCGGATAGTTCGCGCCGTCCGGTCGGCCAGGTCCGAACTGGCCGACCGGACGGTAGCGTGTCGACGCAGCGCTGTATGCCGCGCCGCGGCATGCCCGCATCGCCGTCAGCAATCGCGTTGTTCAACGCCTAGGAGGATGAGCAGAAATGCCGCAAACGGTTCGGGGCGTCGTCGCCCGCGCGCAGGGCGCACCGGTCGAGGTCACCGACATCGTGATTCCGGATCCGGGGCCCGGCGAGGTGGTGGTGGCGATCGCCGCGTGCGGTGTCTGCCACACCGACCTGCACTATCGCGAGGGCGGGATCAACGACGAGTTCCCGTTCCTGCTCGGCCACGAGGCCGCGGGCACCGTGGAGAGCGTCGGACCCGGCGTCGAGTCCGTGGCCCCCGGCGATTTCGTCATCCTGAACTGGCGGGCCGTGTGCGGGCAGTGCCGGGCGTGTAAGCGGGGCCGCCCGCAGTACTGCTTCGACACCTTCAACGCCACCCAGAAGATGACCCTCGCCGACGGCACCGCGCTCACCCCGGCGCTGGGCATCGGGGCCTTCGCCGACAAGACGCTGGTGCACGCCGGGCAGTGCACGAAGGTCGATCCGAGCACCGATCCCGCGGTCGCGGGCCTGCTGGGCTGCGGTGTGATGGCCGGGCTCGGCGCGGCGATCAACACCGGCGGCGTGGACCGCACCGATTCGGTGGCCGTGATCGGCTGCGGTGGTGTCGGCGACGCGGCCATCGCGGGCGCCCGGCTGGTCGGCGCGCACACCATCATCGCGATCGACCGCGACGCGCGGAAGCTGGAGTGGGCCACCGAACTCGGCGCCACCCACACCATCAACAGCGCCGAGGTCGACGCCGTCGAGGCGGTGCAGGAGATCACCGGCGGTTTCGGCGCCGACGTGGTGATCGACGCGGTCGGCCGCCCGGAGACCTGGAAGCAGGCGTTCTACGCCCGCGACCTGGCCGGGACCGTGGTGCTGGTCGGGGTGCCCACTCCGGACATGACGCTGGAGATGCCGCTGATCGACTTCTTCGCCCGCGGCGGCGCGCTGAAGTCCTCCTGGTACGGCGACTGCCTGCCCGAGCGCGACTTCCCGGTGCTGATCGACCTGTACCGGCAGGGCCGGCTGCCGCTGGAGAAGTTCGTCACCGAGCGCATCGGCCTCGGCGATGTGGAGAAGGCGTTCGAGACCATGCATCGCGGCGAGGTGCTGCGCTCGGTGGTGGTGTTGTGAGCCTGCGGGTCGACCGGGTCGTCACCTCCGGCACCTTCGAACTCGACGGCGGCAGCTGGGCGGTGGACAACAACATCTGGCTGGTCGGCGACGACAGCGAGGTGGTGATCATCGACGCCGCGCACACCGCCGCGCCGATCGTCGAGGCGGTCGCGGGCCGGCGGGTGGTGGCGGTGGTGTGCACGCACGGGCACAACGACCACGTGACCGTCGCGCCGGAACTGTCGGCCACCCTGGACGCGCCGATCCTGCTGCATCCCGGTGACGATGTGCTGTGGGAGCGGACGCATGCCGGGGTGAAGCACGGCCTGCTCGACCACGAGCAGCGAATCCCGGTGGCGGGCACGGAGTTACAGGTGATCCACACTCCGGGGCACTCCCCCGGCTCGGCCTGCCTGTACGCCCCGGAGGCGGGGGTGCTGTTCTCCGGCGACACGCTGTTCTCCGGCGGGCCGGGTGCGACCGGGCGGTCGTTCTCCAGCTTCCCGACGATCATCGAATCGATCCGGGAACGTGTGCTGACTCTCCCCGAGGACACCGCGGTGCACACGGGTCACGGCGACGGCACCACCGTCGGCACCGAGGCCCCGCACCTGGCGGAATGGCTCGCGCGCGGCCACTGAACGCGTGTGGCGGCGCCGGAGTCCGGCATTCCGGCGCCGCCCGGCCGGGCATCCGGTCATAGCCGATGATTATCATGGGTGAATTCATGGGACCATATTGTCAACAATCTTGGTGACGGTTATGTTGGCTGTGTGACCGCCCGAGCAACCCTGGAGCACCCGATGATCATCGACTGCCACGGCCACTACACCATCGCTCCGCCGGCCCTCGAAGCCTGGCGTGATCGGCAGATCGCGGGCATCGATGATCCGAGCCAGGCGCCTTCGCCCGGCGACCTGCGCATCGGTGACGACGAACTACGCGAGAGCATCGAGGCCAATCAGCTGCGGCTGATGGACGAGCGCGGCATCGACCTCACCGTCTTCTCCCCGCGGGCCTCCTTCATGGCCCACCACCTCGGCGATTTCGCCGTCTCGGCGCAGTGGGCGGCGATCTGCAACGAGCTCTGCCATCGGGTCGCCACGCTGTTCCCGGACCGGTTCGCCACCGCGGCCATGCTGCCGCAGTCCCCCGGCGTCGACCCGGCCACCTGCCTGCCCGAACTGGTCCGCAGTGTCGAGGAGCTCGACGCGGTCGCGATCAACCTCAACCCGGACCCCTCCGGCGGCCACTGGACCGCGCCGCCGCTGACCGACCGGTCCTGGTACCCGATCTACGAAAAGCTGGCCGAATACGACATCCCGGCCATGATCCACGTATCGACCAGCTGCAATCCGGCCTTCCACACCACCGGCGCGCACTACCTCAACGCCGACACCACCGCGTTCATGCAGCTGATCCAGGGCGACCTGTTCGCCGACTTCCCGACCCTGAAGTTCGTCATCCCGCACGGCGGCGGCGCGGCGCCCTATCACTGGGGCCGGTTCCGTGGCCTGGCGATGGCGCTGCGGAAGCCGGAGCTGGAGGAACACCTGCTGCACAACGTGTTCTTCGACACCTGCGTCTACCACCAGCCCGGCATCGACCTGCTGCTGGACGTCATCCCCACGAAGAACGTGCTGTTCGCCTCCGAGATGATCGGCGCGGTCCGCGACATCGACCCGCGCACCGGGCACCACTTCGACGACACCCGCCGCTACGTGACCGCCGCCGGCCTGGCCGAGGCGGACCTCGCCGCGGTGCTGTCCGGCAACGCCCGCACGGTCTACCCGCGGCTGGACGCCCTGCTCACGAAGCAGGGGCGGTAATGCCCGCCTTCACGAAGTCCGCGGGCTGGCTGGACTGGTACGCCGATCCCTCGACACCGCGATTCGTGCTGCCCGCCGGCGCCGTCGACGCACACTGCCACGTCTTCGGGCCGGGCCGCGAATTCCCCTACGCCCCCGAGCGCAAGTACACCCCGTGCGATGCGAGCAAAGACCAATTGTTCACGCTGCGTGACCATCTCGGCCTGTCCCGCACCGTGGTCGTGGCGGCTGGTGTACCTGTGGGGCGCGCTGGGCCTGGTGGTCCTGATCTTCGCCCGCCGGTTGACCGAATCCCCACTGTGGCACGAGAATCGGGGCGACTACGCCGCCGCCGAAGCGGTGCTGCGCGATATCGAGGCGAGGGTGTCGGCCGAACACGGCCCGCTGCCCGCACCCGCCCCCGAGGTGATCACCGACCGCCCCGCCAAGGCCCCCTGGACCCTACTGCTGCGACGCCGCTACCTGCTGCCCACCCTGCTCCTGACGGTGCTGTGGGTGACCCAGTCCATCGGCTTCTTCGGCTACTCCACCTGGGCCCCGTCGCTACTGGCGAAACAGGGCTTCAGCGTGCAGAGTTCGACGCTGTACGTGGCCCTGGCCACCGTCGGCGCACCCCTGGGTTCCTACCTGGCGGCCCTGGTCACCGACCGTTTCGAGCGCAAATGGTGCCTGGTCGGCTTCGGCACGGTGATCGCCGCCTGCGGTCTGCTCTACGGCCTGACCTTCACCCCCGCGATGATCGTCGCCTTCGGCTTCCTGGTGAACCTGTTCGAACGCGGCTACACCGCACTCGGTTACGCCTACTCCCGCGAACTGTTCGATACCCGCACCCGATCCCTGGGCACCGGCGTCTCCTACGGCCTCGGCCGCCTCTCCAACGCCGCAGGCCCGCTGATCATCGCCCACCTCTACACCTGGAGCGGCTACCGATCGGTGTTCTACTTCATCGCCGCCACCTGGCTGATCGGCGCGATCGTCCTGGCCCTGTTCGGCCCCCGCACCCGCGAACGCCGACTCGCCACCGCACCGCAACCGGTCGCGGCCTGAACCGGCCGTGGTGACGGGTCGCTGCCACCCGTCACCACGGCCTTTCCGCTCGTCACGGCACGATCACCAGTTTGCCGCGGGTCCGCCCACCGCGACTGGCATCGAACGCCGCCCCCACCCGGTCCAGCGGATAGGCGTCCGCGACCTCGACGGTCACGGCCCCCGCATCGACCAGCCCCACCACCTCGGTGAGTGCATCCCCGTCCGGCCGCACCCAGAGCCACTGACCGCCGTGCTCCCGCACCGACGGATCGGCCACCGACACATGCCGCCCACCGGTCCGCAACACCGCGAGCGTGCTCTCCAGTTGCCCACCCACGAAATCGGCCACCGCGTCGACCCCCGCCGGTGCCAGCGCCCGGATCCGCTCGGCCTGCCCGTCCCCGTAGGCAACCGGCTCGGCCCCCAGCGACCGCAGATATTCGTGATTACGCTCGGACGCCGTACCGATCACCCGCGCGCCGCGATACCTCGCGATCTGCACCGCGATACTCCCGACCCCACCCGCGGCCGCGTACACCACGACGGTGTCCCCCTCCCCCACCTGCAACCGATCCAACCCTCGCAACGCCGTCAGCCCCGCCAGCGGCAACCCACCGGCCTGCGCCCAGGTGAGCCCCGCCGGCTTGCGCGCCACCGCATCCGCGGACACCGCCACATATTCGGCGAAGGTCCCGGCATTCACCACATCCTTGCGCGCATACGCGACCACCTCGTGCCCGACCGCGAACTCCCGCGTATCCGGCCCGACCGCCACCACCTCCCCCGCGACATCCCACCCCGGGATCACCGGGAACACCGCCGCCATCATCGAATCCAGATACCCGGCCATGACCTTCCAGTCCACCGGATTCACCCCCGCCGCCCGCACCTTCACCAACACCTGCCCCGGCCCCAGCCGAGGCTCCGCCACGTCCCCCACCCGCAGTCGTGAATTGTCCGCGCTGTACGCGTCATAGGTCACCGCACGCATATGTCTCCGACCTCCTTCGTGATGGACCACCGAGGTTCAAGGCAACGCCTCGCCACTGTATTCCGGGCAGGGCGGGAATCGGACAAGGCGGGCCGACAGGTCCGGTCCGGTGCACAGGTGGGCACCGCACAACCAGTGAATCGACGATAACGAATATTCGACGATCGGGAATTCGTCCACTGGAAAGTGAATATTTGCGAGGGCACGGACCGCCCGAAGCCATCGCTGGTAACAGCGAAACATGGCCGCCGGCAGGAATACTCGATCAGCCCGCCCGAAGACCTGGCCGACGCCGCCCGGGCGCGAGTCGGATCCGGTAACTAATCCACATATGCCAGGGAGGCCCTCGAGTATCGCATGACCATGGAAAAACTCGGCGAGATAGTTTCCGAATTCAATCGCAACAAGCAGCGGAAGCAGCAGCCGCGCGCACCCTCATACAAAACAGTCGGCAGAATTCAGCAATCCGCGACGAACGATGAACGGGACTCTTGCGATTCACGACGTCACACGCGCCGTCAGCGATACGGCCGCGGAACTGCTGCGGTCCCACGAGCTCAGCGGCCACAAGTACGCCATCGACGCGACCCTGGCCGCCGGAGCCCGAGGAGCCCGACAGCCGGTCACGGTCGTCACGTCGGATCCAGCAGACCTGACGTCACTGTGCGGCCCGCAGCTTTCCATCCGGAAGGTACAGGGCAGCCCGCGAGACGATCCAGCCCCTCGGCGAACAGAGCGGGTAACCCGGTAGGCATCCGCCGCCTCACCCCGATCGAAAGCGCCCAGGTCAGAGCCCGATTTGGGAACCAGACAAGCGATACGCTAAAGTTTCACCTCGGTCGCCGGTGACGGCGAACCGGAGCAATCCCCTATAGCTCAATTGGCAGAGCAGCCGACTGTTAATCGGCAGGTTTCTGGTTCGAGTCCAGATGGGGGAGCAGGAAACGACCCTCTACCAGCAGAAACAGGTAGGGGGTTGTTTCGTAGCTGGGGATGTGTATGCCGATTTCCCCGTATATTCCCCGTACAATCAATCCCGTACTTTCCCGGACGCGAACCGATCGAGCACTGCCCGGACGTCGGGCCCCTGCGTTTGGCGCTCGACATAGTGCTGTTCGGTGGTCGACTGCCGGGCGTGCGACAGCTGGTGTTGCGCCTCTGCGAGGCCAAGCTCACCGGTAACCACGGTCGCCACCGTTCGCCGGAACGAATACGGCGTGACCCACTTCAGTTCCTCAGGTAGAGCGTCGCGCATCGCGCGGCGGAGATTGGCGAGGCTCATCCAACCACCGTTGCGATTCGCGAATACCTGCCCGTACTCGCCGGACTGGCCGACCATCTCCGTCAGCGCTGCGACCGCGAGCTTTGGCAATACCAATCTATGTGGCGGTGCGCCCCCCTTTCGTTCGTCCTGGCGATGCACAGGGAGGGGATTGCCGTCCTGGTCCTCGGCCTGCCCGTGGTCGATGATTGTTCCGGTGAGCGTCAGGGTTGGCGGATCTGCCAGTAGATCGACCTCGAACCACCGCGCGGCGAGCAACTCGTTCGGCCGGCAGCCCGTGGAACCGAGCACCTCGACGACGACGGGCAGTAGTCGCCCTGGCTTCGGTCCGTTCCGGCGTGGGCGGTCGCAGAACTCACGTATCGCTGCACGAATAGCGGCGAACTCGGCGGGTGTAGCCGCGCGTGCGTCGGCCTTGCGAACTTTCACGGTCTCGGTTTCGCGTATCGGGTTCACTGGGATCACGTCGTAGCGGACCGCCAGGCCGAACATGCCGACGAGGATGGTCCGCAACTGCTTACCCGCCGAGGCGCTGCGCTCGGTTATGAGATTCAGGTGTGCTTCACCGCGGCTGGTGGGGAACTCACGGATGCGTAGTGCGCCAATCTGTTCCTCGGCGTTACGCTTCCAGCCACGCCGGTACTGGGTGGCCGATTGTCCCTTGAGCTTGCCCTTGGTGGCCAGCCATGCGCTGAACAACTCAGACAAGGTCGTCTTGTCGGTCACGAGCGCGACCGACGATATGGGGGTCGATCGGGAGCGTAACTCTCGCAACAAGTTCCGGCGAGCATCCTCCTCGCTGCGGCCGCTGCGCTCGACCTCGCGCCGCTTGCCGTCTTGATCGCGGATGTACGTCACTGCGGTGAACTTGCCCGGCCCGGTTTCGCGCACTTTGATCTTCCCCCACTCGCCGGGGCGCATGCGCTCTCTAGGCATCGCGCGAGTCCGCTTCGTCATCGAGGAACTCATCATCGAAAACCTGGCGAGCTGCACGTAGATGCGCATCCATGAGCTTCAGCAATTCGAGTCGTCCGTTCTCGTCGAGTTCCTCGAATGACATGCCCCACTTGTCCATGTAGCCACTGATCAGCTCGAGCCGCGCCTGCCGCCATCGGGCTTCATGACCCGAGGTGGTGCGGGGTTCGATCACAACGCCACCGAGCTTCAGAACTTCCGCTCGCACTTCCGCCAGTTGCACCCGCAGACGGGCGACGGTTTCAGTCACCTCGGCAGCGTCCATCATGCGGTCAGGGTCGGCGCTCGACCGGCGCATGCCCAATTCGGTCAGGTGGCTCCTCGCGCGCAGTCTTGCATAGTGGCGCGACGCCATCAGCAAGGCGCCCTTGTTCAACACTGCGCCTTTGGCCGCCACGGGCACTTCGCCTGAAAACCATTGCAGTGCACCGAAGCTGGAGTCGGTTTCCCTAGGGATCACCATCACCGGGCCGTCCGGAACCTCCGGGTAGATGAGCTCTATAGGCGAACGGTGGAGTGCGGCGGCGAGTGTGATCAGCTCGGCCAGATCCATCTTTCCGGACCGGGCGTTGGTCTCGATCTTGGTGATAGCCACTCGGTGTATCGGATAGCCCAATTCCCTTGTCTTGTCGGACAGTTCGGCAACCGTAAGATCCTGCGCCTTCCTCAGCGCAGCGACGGCCTCGCCGATACGTCCAGCCTGGTCGGTCTGCCACTGCTTCGCCTGGTCGTCAATGTTCGGCATTGCGACATAGTTGCACGATCCGGAAGCGTCCGCTACTGTCCGGATCAGGTTCGGTTATGTGAACTTGAGTCGTATTACAGAACATCGGAGAACGGATGACGGCCCGTCAAGCTCGATTGCACTCGATTCCCGCCGCTGCCGAACAGCTCGGTATCGGACGGTCTCACTTGTATGTCCTCATGGGCGCTGGACGCCTGAGGTTCGTCAAGGTCGGCAAGCGCCGACTCATCCCAGAGGACGCCATCACTGAGTTCATCGCCGCGCTGAGTGCCCAATCGGTGGATGCGTGATGAATCCCCACCGCGTCGCCCTACCGGGCGGCCCGGGATCGGCGCCCACCGCCGATCACCGGGCCAGCAAGAAAACCCAACCGTGTTGACGAAGGAATTCTCTCAAATGACGAAGATACAGCCGCACCGCCGCGGCGACCAGACCGACACCGCCCCCACCCCGTCTGAGGCGTACGCCGCCGGGGTCATCGGCCGGATCCTCGGCGCCATGAAGGATCAGGGTCGCAGCATCCGCGACGTCGCGGACGCTGCGGGCATCAGCCCGTTGCAGTGGGGCAACTCCCTCGCCGGCAAGCGCGACCTCCGCGTTTCCGATGCGTTCGCCGCCGGTCACCTCGCATTGTCCATCCCGCTGGACGAGCTGTTCGGGGTCACGAAGGCGTCGCCGTGGCAGGACCTTCTGTGCGACGACTGCGGCACCGTGATCAGCCGCGTGATGTCGCCGATGCCGCGGGTGCCGGTCCGCTGCTGGGATTGCCGCCAGTCACCGCCCTCGGGGCACCCGACCGGGACTGTCGATCTCGCCGCCGACCCGCGCGACGGTAACCACTGCCTGTGGTGCTCGCTTGCGTTGGATGCTCCGGACGTCGATCGGATGCCGGTCGGCAACGGATTCCCTGTCCAGCTGTACAGCTGCACCTATTGCGCCGAGGGAGCCCGGTGACCTCGGCGCAACCGGCCCTGCTCGACCTGCTGCACAGCGTCGGGGTCCACCACACCGGCCCGTTCGGAGACATCGAGCGTCGCGGCCGCAAGCTGTTCCTCGGCGTCATCACCATGGATCACAGCGGGACAGTCACTGTCACTCCGCATTTCGGTGTGACACGGGAGCAGGGCGCGCTGCTGACCAGCGCTGCGGCGACCGTCTGGGCGTGCGGGCGGAACGTGATCGGTCCTCCGGACGCCTGGCTCTATCGGCAGGGCAAGGGGTGGGCGGTCCGTATCGCCATCTGCGACGAGCCGGAGGCGGTCCGCGCGGAGATGGCGATCACCACCGCGCGGGAATGCGTCCACCTCGGCCGGGGCCGGTAAGTCACCCCTTCAGCGGATCCCAGGGCGCGGCCGGTGTGGCCGCGCCCTGCACGCTGTTGTCGTCGGCCGGTTTCCCTCACCGCCGTAGTTCACCCGGCACGAGAATCCCTCGCTTGCGGCACTCTTTCAACCATTTATCGGCGGTATGTACGCCGACCTGTTTGTTATGTGAGATATGTTGGCGTGCACTGACTTTCATCGACTTCGCATCCCGCGCCAGTCGAGCGATTTCGGCATAGAAATCGTCGTCGTAACCTCGCGGTCCAGGTTTCTGCGGCTCGTGCTTCTCGGGATGACCGAAATGTGTCCACGCGAACTCGGGATTCTCCAGGAAGCCGCCACGGACGAAAACTCTGGCGGCGCCGTTCAGTCGCTCCAGCGGAATCCGCCGGAGATCACGTTGAGTGATCGGTCTCGCCTCACTGGTGCTGCGGATCAGCAGTTCGACCACGCGCGGGTCGTCCTCGGAATCGCTCACACCGATCTCGTATTGGAGGTCATGACCCCACAGTGTGATCCGTGCCTCCCGAGGACCGGAGAGGTATTCCACCCACTTCACTTCACCTGCTTTTCCTTCGTTCGGTACCGGTTCTGGCGTGTCTGCACTCATAAATTCGTACCGTACATCGGACTGGACTTAGGTACAACCAGCAGACACGCTGGACATATACGAAAGATCGGAGGGCTATAGACCAATGCCACGTAGGGTAAGTGGTGCGTCCGTGTGGTTTGGTTGTGCTGTTTGATTTTTCGGGTGCTTGTGGTGGGGGTGTGGCAGTGTCTCGGGGGTGACGGACGTGGTGGTGGCGACGCCGGACATGGTGTCGCTGGGTGTGCTGGCAGGGGTTGTGGACCGGGCTCGGGTGGAGGATGCGGTCATGGTGTGCGGGGCGCGTGCGCAGCGGTCGGGCGGGAAGTTGCCTCCGCATGTGGTGGCGTATCTGACGATGGCGTTGTGCCTGTTCGGCGGCGATTCCTATGAGGAGGTCGCGGTGAAGGTGACCGGGGCGCTGACCCGGTGGGGTTGCTGGGATGCGGGCTGGTCGCCGCCGACGGCATCGGGGATCACCCAGGCGCGTAAACGGTTGGGGCCCAAGGTTCTCGAGCGGGTGTTCGAGTCGGTTGCCGCACCGGTGGCGACTCCGGCGACGCGGGGGGCGTGGCTGGCGGGGCGCGGCTGGTGGCCATCGACGGTTTCGATGTGGACGTGGCTGACACCGAATCGAATGTGGCCGAATTCGGGTATCACGGGTCCGGGGACAACCGCTCGACCTATCCGAAAGCGCGGGTGGTCGCGTTGAGCGAGTGCGGTACGCATGTTTTTCTGGCCGCGGAGGTTACCGCGATCACTGTCGGGGAACGTGCCGCGGCTGCCCGGTTGTATCCGCGGCTGCTCGGTGACGAGATCTTGTGCGCGGACCGGGGTTTCTACTCCTTCGATGCGTGGGCGGCCGCGAAAGCCGGTGGGGCCGAACTGGTGTGGCGAGCACCGACCAATCTGCGCCTGCCGGTGGTGCGGGTACATGCGGACGGCACCTACGTGTCGGTACTCATCGATCCTGCCGTGCAGTCGAAACGGCGGCGTGCAGCGATCCTGGCCGCCGCGGCCGCGGGCGAGGACCTCGACGAAGCCGAGGACGCGCACCTGGTGCGCGTCGTGGAATACGATGTGCCCGACCGTAATCCCGACGGTGAGCTGATCGTGCTGCTGACCACCCTCACCGATCCCGCGGCCGTGCGCGCCGACCAGATCGTAAGCGCCTACCACGAGCGCTGGGAACACGAAACCGCGAACGACCAGCTGAAAACCCACCTCCGCGGCCCCGGCGCCGTACTCCAGTCGAAGTCGCCGGAATTGGTCCATCAGGAGATCTGGGCGTGGCTGACCGTCCACTACGCCATCGCCGCGGTCATGGCCCGCGCCGCCGAAGCCGCCGACCTGGACCCCGACCGAATATCGTTCATCCACGCACTCAACATCATCCGCCGCACCGCCACCGGCACGGCGGCTTTTCCCCCCTCACCGCTGGACCGACCCCGACGTGACCGCCTCGGTCGCCACTGAGATCACTACCCGGCTCAACCCACCCCGGCGCCACCGCAGCTACCCACGCAAGATCAAACGCGGACGTCACAACGCCTACCTGATAAAACGCAAGTGCGACAAAGGAATCCGACACACCGGCCCGGCCACCATCAACCTGCGACGCCTACCCGCCGCATGACAAACCACACGGACGCACCACTTACCCTACGTGGCATTGATCTATACCTACCCGTCGAAGAAATCGCTGCACTCGATCGTCGGGAAGGTCCGGATCATGACGAGTAGATCGACAACCGGTAAACCGCTGGAAGAGTTGCTCAAATACCTGAACAGTGTGGTTCGGGGCTGGTGTATGTATTTCCGGCACGGTGTCTCATCGGCGACCTTTCGCTACCTCCGCCACTACATGTGGCGGGAAGTGGGAAATTGGCTGAGAATGAAACACCGGCGAATGAGCTGGCCGAATCTGAGACGCCGGTATTCCGACCCTCGGTACCCGGTGTATTGGCCAGCCGCCAATGGGACCGTGCTCTATGACCCTGCGACAATAGTTATCGAGCGATATCGATGGCGGGGTTACACGATCCCGACACCATGGAGCGCTCGGGCGGAACAACTCGAAGCACTCGCACAGGCATGACATCCATGGAGAGCCCGTTGCGTCGAGAGGCGCACGGCGGGTTCGGCGGGCGGCCACGGGAAACAGACCCGAGGCAACTCGGGCACTGCGCCCGTGGCCGACCCAACTTCTCCTCGCGCGATACCAGGGGCATCCGCGGCACGAGGACGACCAGAGCGCATTCCTGCTGCACGCCGCGGCGTTCGATCGGCTCGCCGGAGACGTCACCGCTGGACGGGTCCGGCTTCCGGCCAGAGCAACCGACGTCTGGCCACCCGTGGCGCTCACCGTCGACGAGGTGGGCTGAATGACAGTCCACCACGCTGACCAACTGTGGATCGACATCGCGATAGCCGCCGCGGTACTTCTCCCTTCGGCCGTTGCTGTGCGGATGATCCTCGCGGGGCGCCGACGTCGCACCCGGACGACTGAATACCTGCGCCGGCCAACGGAATCCGAGCAGCCTGGCAGCTGGGACATGATGGGCGACGACGAGGACGCTGAACGATGAACAGACCCGCCGAACTCCCGTTGTCCACAGCGGTCCTGTGCACGTGGACGGGGCAGCCCTGCTCGATCGCGCCCGCGTTGGTGGAGCTGGTGAACGTGGCATCGAACATCGCTGGCTGCCAGCACATCATCTACGGCTGGGCGGTCCGCCAGTCCGGGAACCTCGAACCCGACCTGAAGACCTTGGATCTGACCCTGGCCGGCGCCACTTCGATCCCGTCGACGTCGATGCTCGATCTCGCCGTGTGGCAGGTCGAGTACGACCGTCAGCTTGCGCAGGTACTTCCCCAGCGGCGCAACGCTATTCCGCTCGACGAATCCCCTGGGCACCTGCTCGCCCGCATGGCCTGGGCTATGGCTCAGATCAGCCGTGGGCGGTCACGATTATAGGGGCTCGCGATTGCCGGTGGTTGCCCGCCGGAGGTTGTCCGCGGTTGCGTGATGATCGCGTAGCCGGTAGGAGTCGCCGTCGAGGTTGATGACCATCGACCGGTGTAACAGGCGGTCCAGGAGTGCGGCCGCGACGGTGTTGTCTCCGAGGATTTCGCCCCACGACCCGACACCTCGGTTGGTGGTGATCACGATCGAGGTCTTCAAATATCGTTGCGAGACAACCTGAAACAAGGCTGATGCCGCCTCGGCGGTAAGCAACGGCAGGTAGCCCAGTTCGTCGATGACGAGCAAGGCCGGTCCGGCGTAGAACCGCATGGTGGTCGCCCACCGGCCCTCGATCGCCGCGCGGTGGCAGCGGGCAGCCAGATCGGCGGCGGTGGTGAAGTAGGTGCGGTAACCGGCGTGGGCGGCCGCGCGGGCGAGTCCTGTTGCCAGATGGGTCTTTCCGGTGCCGGGGGTGCCGATCAGCAGGACGTTGGTCGCGGATTCGAGGAACCGGCAGGTGCCGAGCTCGTCGAGCAGCGGCCGGTCGATCCCGGAGGCGGCATCGACGTCGAAGTTGTCCAGCGACGCGGGGGTTTGCAGGTTCGCGAACCGGAGACGCCCGTTCAGCCGAGCGGGCTTCGGTGTCGTCGACCTCGATGCGTAGTAGTTTCTCCAAAGTCGCTGTCGCCGAGAGGTTCTGCGCGACGGCGTCTTCGAGGATCCGTGGGAGGGCTTCGGCGGCGGCGTGGAGTT
Source organism: Nocardia sp. alder85J (assembly GCF_020176955.2). Lineage (GTDB taxonomy): Bacteria > Actinomycetota > Actinomycetes > Mycobacteriales > Mycobacteriaceae > Nocardia. The sequence continues at coordinate 250,411 of NZ_JAIUCZ020000011.1, read as the reverse complement.
TCAGCGTCGCCAGATGCGAGCGGAGCTGCTGGTAGCGGGTCGCGGTCTCGTCGGCGCCGGGCTTTCGTGGCTCGGCGGGCGGTCTTGTTCGGGCTGGTGGTCATTTGCGGCTCCTGGCGGTGGCGGCGCGCTCGTAGGCGGCCAGATCGGTGATGTTGCTGGTGACCGCCGATGCGGCTGTGCTGGTGTCGGCGGGATCGGCGGCTGCCCGCAGGGCGCGGCGGCGGCGCGGGCGGCGTCGCCGGGTGGGATGCGTTCCTTGCGGCGGTGCGGGCGGCCGGTGTTCGCCGACTCCATCGCCGCGCGGTCGAGCGCGACGACGTGGCCGTGGTCACGGACCGTGGCGCCGAGGCCGTCGGCGGCGCGTTCGTGTCGGGCGATCACGATCCCGGCTGTGGTGGCGATGTCGATGGTGTTGCCGCGTAACGGTTGTGCGACGATGACCGTCGCCGCGGCCAGCTCGGGAGGCACCGAGTAGCGGTTGCCGCGCCAGGAGATCATCGCCTGCCGGGACACAACCCTCGGTTCGGTGACCATCGCCGGATACGGGTCAGCAGGTAACGGCCGCAATGGTTCTCGTGCCGCGATCGTCGCGACGCTGGCCCGGCCGTCGGCGGTCGGCCGCAGCCGGGTGTCGGTGCGCAGTGAACAGAACTTGTCCAGGCTCGCTTGTGCCTGTTCGACGGTGAGTTCGTCGGCGAGGGTGCGCCACCAGCGTTGCGCGGCAGTGTGATTGGCTTTCTCGACCACTCCTTTGCGGTTCGCGCGCGGGCCGGGCAGATCTCCGGCAGCACGGCGTAGTACTTGAGCACCGCGGCGAACGACGCGGTGACCTGCCCCGACGACGGATAGCAGACAGTGGACATGCGGTCGAACCGCCACGACCCGGTCACCCCGCCCAGGGCGCGAGCGACCCGGTCCAGGCCCTCGATCAGGTGCGGCTGGTCGGTGGTAGGCGGCGCGAGATAGCCGCGCCAGCGGCCGGAGTGGGCCAGGGACCCGACGAGCAGGTGCGCGTTCGCGCCCCACCCCCACGACTGCGGTGGGTTGGGCAGATCGACCCAGTCCCATTGGGTTTCACCACCGGGTGGGTGCGCGATGACGGCATTGGGGCGTTCGGTCACCCTCCGGCAGGCTTGGCAGACCGGACGGAGCTTGCGGGCGCGGATGTTGCGGGTCAGCGACTGATACGACAACCCGAACCCGAGAGGTTCGAGCTCGTCGAACAGGGTTTGCGCCCACAGGTGCGGGTCCTCGGTCAGGCGGGCGGTCACATAGTCCACGAACCGTTCGAACGGGTCGGGCTGGTGTCGTTTCCGGACCCCGGGTGTCGTCCACCCGCAGACTGGGGGGTGGTATTTCGACGGAGCACGGACCGTCGAGCTGCCCGACCGTAAGATCGACGTCGCGCTACACGGGGCGACTTTCAACCTGAGACTCACTCTTCCGGAGTCGCCGTTCACTGGCGACCTGACCGAGGACTCAAACGTCTTGTCACCGTTGTGGGCCGAAACCGAAGCGATGCTCCGCGGATTGCTGGACTCGCTCGGATTTCAGCTCGGCGCCGCACTTGAACCCCAACTCCTGACCGGGACGATCGACGGTCGGTCGGTGATCGGCACGCTGACCCAGTTTCCCGGTCTCGCCCGTTCGCCCGAATCGCGAGTGTCCGCCGAAGTTATCGAGCGCTACACGCAGTTGATCGCCGCCAATGCCAACGTCCGGCACGCCTTGCTGACATGCGGTCAGCCTTGAGGTTGTCTGACGACGCCGTGTTCTATTGCTACCGCGCGTTGGAGAGTCTCCGTCAGGAGTTCGTCGACGAGTCCGATCCGCGGAACAGCCGGGAGAAAGCCTCGTGGGATCGGCTGCGGACGGCCCTTTCGGTAGACGCCGAAGAAGCGAAAAAGCTTGCTGCTCTTGCGACACCACGGAGGCATGGAGCGAATCCGCATATCGCGTATGACGATCGCCTTGCATGGCTGAAGTGGACGCGCGAGCTGGTTGCCAAGTACATCGAGGACTACTTACCAACACTCAAGCCGGAGGCGGACGGAGCCTTCTCGGTGGACAGGTAGCGGTAAACCTTTCGCAGTGCCGGATACCTTCATTGGCGCGACCATGACCGACACCGGCCGGGGAACCTTCCGCCTCACGGGTCGGCCGGTCACCGACCCGGAGGACCTGGCGCAGCTGACCCTTGCAGACGACGAATCGGCTATCGAGGTGCCGAAGATTCGGAGGACGTTCTATGGAGCTGCGGACAGCTACGCCGTGGGCTGACCTACTCGGGCACGCCCGATACGACGCCGTGCACCTCGAAGTTCGGGACACCTATGCAGTGCCGGCGGAATCAGAGCCGCTGCGGCGGTTCCTTGCCGGTGAGCCGAGACTCAGCGAGCCGGACGAGTACTGGGAAGCATGGGCTGAAGTCGTGAAGGACGCCACCGCCCGGGGTGTCGCAGTGCGACGCGTCCGGGTGGTCACCGAGCCCATGTCGGACTATCAGCGTTGGTTGCTGACCGAGACCGGCGACAACATCGAAGCCGGGGAGGATGTCCGTTATCTCGCAAGGCATCTCGTCAGGGATGTGCCTGCCGACGATGCTTGGGTCGTCGACGGGACCACCATCGGGTTCAACTTGGTCGACTCCGCCGGTAAGCCGGCCGGGGCGGCGGTAACCACCGATCCCGGCATCGTGAGCTACTACCGGGATGCTGTCGAGCGGCTGTGGTCGCTGGCTACTCCGTTCCCCGACTACGTCGCCGGACACCGGTGACCGATTCCGTTCAACAGCAACGGGAAGCACTCGGGCAGCGGCTTCGGGAGATGCGAAAGTCTTCCAGGGTCACTGCCCGAGAGCTTGCCCGTCGTGAGGGCTGGCACGAATCGAAGTGCAGCAAGATCGAGTACGGCCGGATCAGACCGTCAGAGACGGACCTGAGGGCTTACTGCGTCCACTGCGGCGCCGAGGAACAACTACCGGACCTGGTCGCGTCACTGAAGAACCTCGATGCCGCGTACATCGAGTGGCGGCGGGTGCTGGCGACCGGGCACAAGGCCCGGCAGCAGCAGTCGGTGAAGCTCGAAGCCGAGGCGAGGATCATTCGCAACTGGCAGCCTCAGGTGATCCCGGGTTTGTTGCAGACCGCCGACTACGCATCGGCGATTCTGCGGTATGCCGTCGAGTTCTACCGGGTACCTGATGACATCGATAAGTCGGTATCGGTCCGCATGGACCGTCAGAGAATCCTGTACCGGGGTACTTGCTTGTTCCACTTCCTCATAGCCGAACAAGCTCTGTACACCACAGTCGGCAGTGACGGCATCATGATCGGTCAGCTGGACCGGCTCAGATCTATTCTCGGCATGCCCCGGGTCACGTTGGGGATCGTTCCAGCTGTTGCCGAGGCCAAGGCGGCTGCGGAGAACTTCGTCATGATGGATGACCGAGTGGTGAAGGTCGAGGGCACCACGGCAGAGTTGACCATCACCCAACCCCGAGAGATCGCCTTGTTCGGCCGGGCGTTCGATGTGCTGGCCGGTCAATCGGTGACCGGCGACCGAGCACGGGACTTGATCGGCAGGGCCCTCGAAAGCCGGTCCAGATAGCGCATACGCGAACGAACCGGGACGGGCAGAGCGCCGTCGGCGACGCGCGGCACAGGCACGGCAACCAACCCAGTAGTCACGGTGCAGGACAGGGTGATTCGAGATGAGCGCAGAACCTTCGATCCGGATCGAGAAGGGTTGTCCGGACGATGCCGAACTGGCAGCCCTGCTGGCGGTGGTGGCGGGCCGAGCCGCGGCCCGCACCGAGCCGCACGAGCCGGCGCCGGTGCGCTGGATCCATCCGGAGCGGCGGATCGCGGCGGTGGCGCGGCACAGCTGGATGGTGGCCTGAGCGGACGTCACCGGTGCGTCAGGCACCCAGCGATCGCACGGCCCCGTCAACGATCTCCCGCAGGGCGGTCACATCGTCGGCGACCCGCCCGAGTTCCCATAGTCCCTGGATCATCGCGAACAGAGAGCGGGCCATCGGCTCGACGGCGCGACGACCGGGGATCTCGCCGCGCGCGCCGGCGCGTTCGAGTGCCTGCGCCAACCGCTGCTGGACGTCCCGGTGTTGCCCGAGAATGATTTCTTCGACCGCGTCGTCGCCGGGCAGCAGTTCCAGCGCGCTGTTGGCGAGCAGGCACCCCCGGCCCATCACCGCCTCCCGGGCCTGACGGTCCAGATAGGCCCGGATGCCGGCCAGCGGTGAGACCGCGTCGCCGAGATCGGCATCGACCAGGACCAGCCGCTGCTGCGCGTACCGCCGCAGCACACTCACGAACAACGAGTGCTTGTCGCCGAAGGCGCCGTACAGACTGCCCTTGTGCAGGCCGGTCGCGCCGAGGAGATCGGACATCGTGGTGGCGTGGTAGCCCCGCTCGTGGAAGCACCGGGTCACGGCTTCGAGCACCAACTCCCCGTCGAACTGCCGTGGGCGACCCATCTGCGTATCGGACACATACATAATCTACGACCAGCCGATCGGGACACGCAGCGAGTCCGGCCGGCGGTCGCCGGCCGGACGTTGCCCGCCTATCCGTGGTGGCGGCGATTCACAGATCGCCGATGGCGGGAATGACCTTGTCGATGAACAGGCGCAGGCTGCGCTCGGCCACCACGCCGGACACCCCGTCGAAGTCGACCTGCCCGATCAGCCCGTCGACCGCACTGGCCTCCTGTAATACGCGGATCTGGTCGGCGACCCGCTCCGGCGAGCCGAACAAACCGCTGCCGCTCTCCCGCCGCTGGGTCGCGGTCCGGCTGCGCAGCATGGAACCCATATCAGTGTGGGTCGGGTAGTCCGCGGACCGGTGCCCGCTCCACGATTCGGCGGCGACCCAGATGTCGAGATGCTTGTCGAACAGCGCGTCACCGACCCGGAAGGCTTCCGCGTCGGTCTCCGCGACGAACACCGGCAGGCTGATGACGATCTTGGAGGTTTCCGGATAGCCCGACTCGGCGTAGGCCTTGCGTAGACGTTTGTTGGATTCGGCGTAGAAATCCAGATCCTTGGACAGGGCGAGGCGAGCAGGCCGTAACCGTTCTGGCCGGCATGAGAGAAACTGTCGAGATCCCTCGACCGTCTCCAGATCGTTGCGGTGCACGGTGATCTCGTGCAGCACCCGGCGCAACCAGAACTCGGCGCGAGGCCGGGCCCCCCACGTCCACACGGGCGTGTCCGGGTCGGCCCGCCGCAACACCGGTAGCACGCCGGCCGCCGATGCCGCGAACCAGCCGGCGTAATCCCTTGGATCACCGGGCAATTCGAGCAGTTCGGCGGGCAGGGCGACGCGCTCCCGGGTGCGGGTGGCCAGCACGTGGGTGACCCAGCGCAGAAAGTGACCGGTATGCACCACCAGCTCGGCGACCGACCATTCCGGGCAACTCGGAATCCGCGCCGCCGGGTCCGATCTCGTTGCGGCCGCGGCCATCAGCGCCATTTCGGCCTCGATGGTGTCGAGGTACCGCTCATGCGTCCATTCCATCTCGATGATCCTCGCATGCCTTCCGGGCTTGGGCCACAACGAAATTCGGATCGTGCGCGCCGCGGGTGCGGCGGTGTGGCCGGATTGACTTCTGGACCGATCGGTCATAATATAGCCCGAGTATCGTACGCGGCCCGCGCGGCGAAAGTCGCACGGCCATTCGACAATTGGGGACCGTCGATGCGCAGAGTGCTACTTCTCACGATCGGCTCGTTCACACTGGGGCTCGACGCGTTCGTCGTGGCCGGAATCCTGCCGGTCATCGGCGCGGACCTGCATCTGTCGGTGGCCACCGTCGGCCAGATGGTCACGGTGTTCACGCTCTCCTATGCCCTGCTGTCCCCGCTGTTCGCCACCGTGGCGGCCGGCCGGTCGGTGCGGGGAATCCTGTTGCTCGCGCTGGCCGTCTTCACCCTCGGCAACGTCCTCACCGCACTGTCCTCGACGCTGTGGGTACTGCTGCTCGCGCGAGCGCTGGCCGGCATGGGCGCGGGCCTCTACGCGCCCATGTCCGCCACTGCCGCAGTCGGATTGCTGTCGCCGGAGCGCCGCGGCCGCGCCCTGGCGATGATCACCGGCGGCATGTCGAGCGGTGTCGTGGTCGGCGTACCGCTGGGGCTGGTGCTGTCGGCGCACACCAGTTGGCGATGGACCATCTGGCTCGTCGTGGCGCTCACCCTCGTCGCCGCCATCGGCATCGCGGCCTTGCTGCCCGGCCTGCGGATCACCGCCTCCGCGCCGTCGCTGCGCGCCCGCGCGGCCGTACTCGCCGACCGCCGGGTACTCGCGGTCGCGGGCATCATGATCTGCGCGTCCAGCACCAGCGTGGGCATGTACACCTATCTCTCGGTGCTGCTGGGTCACACCCTGCATCCGGGCAGTCTCGGCCCGTACCTGTGGACCTGGGGAGTGGGCGGACTGGTCGGCAGCCTCGCGGTCGGCTATGTCATCGATCGGTGGGCGGACACCAGAGCGCTGGTCAGCGTCATCAACGGCACGCTCGGCATCGCCCTGCTGATCCTGCCACTGGCCGCGCACTCGGTCCTCGCCCTACTGCCCGTACTGCTGGTGTGGGGCGCCGCCGGCTGGGGATCCCTTGCCCCGCAACAACATCGCATGCTCGCTATCCGGCCGGAGGACGGCGCGGTGGCGGTCTCGCTGAACTCGTCGGCGATGTATCTGGGCAATGCCATCGGTTCCGGTGTCGGCGGTACACTCCTCGGCGCCGGGCTGCCGATCATGGTGCTGCCCCTCGTCCTCGGCGCGGTCGCAGCTCTGTCGGCCGTGGTCAACCTGCTCGTCACCCCGCCCGCCCGCAGTTCGGCCGCGATATCCCGACCGGTGTCCATCCCGCCCCCGCCTGCCGAATCCCGGCAACCACCATCCCGCACCGCCCGGTGACCTCCGCCGGCCGGACCGGTCCCGTGGTGCGGCAACCTCCCCGTGCGATGGGGCGTCCGGCGGACGGTGCTGCGGCTGGGGGAAGCCGCCGCCATCGCGAGCGGCTCCGCCCACGAGCGGGCCAATTTCCAGCGCGATGAGCGGGTCCGTCCCGGTCGGCCGCGCTGACCGTCACCGAAAACCCCACCACCACAACGCAAATCACATCACCACCGGCCGGTACACCCGGCGATCATTGGGCGCACCCGGACGGGCCGTTCTTCACCTGCGTCGATCGACAGACCTCGTTCGGCACCGCGGTGGGCAACGCCGAAACGACCGACGCCTATACGTTGTGGCGGGACTGCGACAAGGTGACCTGGGCGACCGTCGAGGGCGACACCGCGTTCACCGTCGAGTCGACACAGTGTCAGCCACGAATTCGCCGCTGCGACTTCACCATCACGTTCGCTCCACTCCGAATCGATAGCTATCAAGCCACTTTCGTGGCGCCGACCGAGAGCGGCAAGCGCAACCGGCCGGACCACGCGCCGGCCGGCCATGCCGGGTTGCCCGTCACACCGGGACGAGTTCGCTCGTGCAGAAGGCGCAGCGGCGGGCTTCGGCCGGGACGGTGCTGAGGCATTCCGGGCAGTCCCGCTTCGGGGCGATGGGGTCGGGGTTCGGCGAGAAGCGGGCGGTCAGGGCGTTGACCGGGAGAACCACGAAGAAGTACACGATGGCGGCGACCAGGAAGAACGTCACGATCGCAGTGAAGAACGCACCCACGGGGAAGACGACCTTCCCGACCGCGAACCCCTGATCGCTGAAGTCTCCGGTCGCTCCGGCCGCCAAGCCCACCAGTGGCGTCAGAAAGGCGCGGACGAAACCGTTCACCACCGCGGTGAACGCCGCGCCCACCACGATTCCGATGGCCAGGTCGACCACGTTGCCCCGCAGCAGGAACGTGCGAAAGCCCTTCATATACCTCTCCTTCATCGGTTCTCTCCCGCGCCCGCCAGGCCGAATGCGGACGTGGTCCCACTCCGAGTGCCGCCCACGGCGCAGCCGTGCGAATCCGCCGGACCGCCGCCTCGGCACCGGCACTCACCACAGCAACGCCATGCTCGAGTCCTTCGGGGTGGGTTGTACGGCAGCATCGGCGCTGTCCGCGCTGGTAGACCCCACCACAACTGCCGTCCGGCGAGCGGGTGCGGGCCACCAGAGCAATCTTGGGGCGCGCGGCCGTCCGTGTAAAGAGCACGCCGGAATCGGACCGAACGGAACGGGCTAGCTGTCGTGGGTCGATTCGGCTGTCGGCCAGGACGAGGACTGCTTCGCGGTGTTCTCGACAGGTGTGAGGAATCTGCCGCCGGGGCGGTCGGTGCGATATACCTCGACATTCGAGCCGTACATGCCGGTGACCTCGCGGAGTCGGTGCCGCACGACCGCGAGCGGGCCCTGTTTGGAGTCGACCTGGACCTCGCCGGAGGTCACCTCCGCCACCACCCCGGAATGCGTGATGGTGGCGTCGTCGTTCCGGTAGACCACCACGTCACCCGGACGAGCGGTGATGGGATCGGAGATTCGTCGGAAACCGTTGTCGGAGAGGATGCCGTCGACCCGCCTACCGGTCAGCCATCCGGCTCCACCGTTGCGGCTGAAGGTGTACCCATGGCAGTTGAAGTGCGGATTGATCGGCGTGCGCGGCTCGAGCCGATCGAGCCGGACGCCGTTGTCGATGTTCATCCGGAACAGTTCGGTCAGGCCGTCCCGGCTGCGAAACAGTCCGGAATGGAAAGGCGGCGGGGCGCCGGCCGTCCATTCCTCCCAGCTTCGCGGTGAGACCACCGTGCCCGCATCGGTGCTGTGGGTGCGCAGGGTGATGGGATCGGTGTCCCATCCGGTCTCCGCGATCCGATCGGCCACGTCGTCCGATATCGGCCGGTTGCCGGGGGCGAATACGTGACCGGCATCGCCCGAGACCGGCGGCGATTGCCCGTCCCCGGTGGTGATCGTCGTTTCCCGGCGCCGCAGGATGTCCGTATTCTCGGTGACGGTATCGCCGAACCGCCGCCATCGGCCGGCCAGGGTTCGGCTCGCATTCGACAAGGTCTCGGACAGCGAATGCGCGACATCAGCGACCTTCCGGCTCGCACTTCCGAACAACTGACCTCTCTCGCCGGGCCGCCCGTGACGCGACCCGGGTGCCGAGAACACGTGCGGCGGTGGCGATCACATTCGGCGACAGCTGTCGGGGGAACCTACCAGACGGTTCGGCGAGGACCCGGGGGCGCAACCGTCTACCGTGCCCGGACGGAGGTGTTCTGGCCCGCGGCCAGCCACCAGCGGCCGTCGCGCTCCACCAGCACATACATCGCCATTTCCGAGAAACCCTCCGGGTCGATCGCCTGTCGGCGGATCTGGGTGATCAGGATGCCGGGTGCGGGGTGGCGGGCGGAGACCACCTCGAAGCGCGACGGCGGGGCGGCGTGTTCGGTGTGCAGGCGGCGGTGGATGGCGTTGAGGGTGGGATAGCCGTCGACGGTGGCGCCGTAGGGGCTGCCCCAGAGGATGTCCTCGGCGAAGGCGGCATCGTAGACGTCGGCACTGTTCTCTTGCATCGCCTTCCCGAGGCCCGCGGCGAATTCCTCGGCGGCGGCTCGGGCGGCGGCGTCGGTGTCGGTCGCGTGCAGGGTGGGTCTGATGTCCATGGTCGGCTCCTGTTCGTGGTGTTTGCCCGAACATAGGACCTGAACCATGGTCGAGGTCAATGCCGTGGGCGGCGAAGTGCGCGCGACCGCACATATCCGGCGGCGAATCATGCTGGGAGACAGTCTCGTCGGAGGGAAGACTGTCGGCGGCGGTGCCGAGACGATAGGTTGGGGAGCCAGTGGGAAGGTGCCGAATCGAGGAGTAAGCCGGGTGTTGCGACGGGCCGCGGTGGTGGTGGCGAGTGTGGTGACCGCCGTGGGAGTTACACAGGGTGGTGCGGCGGCGGATCCGCTGGGGTGGCTGCCCGCGCCGGTGAACGCTTGCGGGGAGGCCGGATTGGATCCGGTGGCGCGGAAGGCGGATCCGAAGATTCCGGTGCCGCCGGCGCCCCCGGCCGAGCCGGTGACTCCGACGGTGCAGGTGCCGGTTCCGAAGGTGGTGCCGTTCTATACGCCGAAACAGCCTGACAAGACCCGGATTTCGGCCGCGCCGCTGCCCGCCGACCCGTGCGAGAATCCGTGTCCGGAACTGACGGGCGGGGTGGCGCGTACGGACATTCCGATTCCGCCGGGAACACCGGTGTGGCCGCAGGATTCGTTGCCGCCGGGGTCCGCGGAGACGGCGCCGACACCGCAGGCCGCGCCCGCCCCCGCGCCGGCCCCGCCGGGCGAGGTGCCACGGGTGCGGATCGTGGAGGATCCGGAGACCATTCCGGTGCCGCTGTCGCTGCTGGGACCGGATGTGACCGGACCACGGCCGGGGCCGGAGCCCCCGGTGGTGCATCCGCCGGTGCAGCCCGCGCCGGTGAGCCGGCCGGTACCGGCGCCACGGGTGCACGACGTGTTCCCGGTGACACAGTTGACCGGGCCCGGATCGCAGAATCGGACCGACAGCCGCTGGCAGGTGAACGACACCGATCTGGGGATCATGTGGGAGACGCGCCCGGGGCAGGTCGCCGTCGTGTTCGGGGACACCTTCGGGCAGGGATTCGTCGACGGCGGGCCCAGCGGAACCGATTGGCGCAGCAACGTTCTCGCGTTCAGCTCGGATCACGATCTCGCGCACGGAATGTCGTTCGACAGCATGGTGTCGGATCGGAACTGCCACGCGGCCGAGGTGCTCGGCAGCTACAAGGTGAACAACTTCGAGATGACCGTGATCCCCACCTCCGGATTCGCGCTGGGTGATCGGCAGTACCTGAGCTACATGTCGGTGGTCCGGTGGTCGAAGACGCCGGGGAAATGGTGGACCGCGTACGGCGGGCTGGCCTACTCCGACGACGGCGGGCAGACCTGGGACCAGGACGCGTATGCGCGGTGGGACAACATCTTCGGGCAGGGCCAGTTCCAGGTGACGGCGATGGTGCCGCACGACGGATACGTCTACATGTTCGGAACTCCCAACGGGCGGTTCGGTTCCCTCGCGGTGGCGCGGGTGGCGCAGGACGACGTGCTGAACAAGTCCGCCTATCAGTACTGGGTGGACGGATTCTGGCGGCCCACCTGGCAACCCGCCGCGCCGGGCGGGCAGGGTATCGAATTGTCCGCCAGCCCGGTGCTTTCCGGAGTGGCGGGCGAGGTCTCGGTGCGGTTCGACGCCGCCGCGGGGCAGTGGGAGATGACCTGTCTGGACGTGTCGCGGAACGTCATCGTGCTGCGCCGGTCGGCGACGCCGCAGGGTCTGTGGTCCGATCCGGCGACCCTGCTGAACACGGCCGACTATCCGGCGGGCTACGGCGGGTTCATCCATCCGTGGTCGACGGAGCACGAGCTGTACTTCACCGTCTCGGAGTGGGGACACTACAACGTGTATCTGCTGCACGCCGGAATCGACTGAGCCGCTACGGGCCGAGGTGGCGGACGATGGTGCGGAACTCCTCGAAGGCCGCGGCCCCGTCGCCCCGGGTGATCGCGGTGACGAACAGGCCGCGCGCCGCCCAGACCAGGGCCTGTGCCCGCGCCCGCGCCTCCTCCGGCGCCATGCCCATCCGCTCGCCGAGCGTGGCGACCAGGGTGATCCAGTCCTCCAGCGAGTCGAGGAATTCGCCGTAGGTCGCCGGGTCCTGCACGGCCAGGCCGAGCACGTAGAAGAACGCGGCGATGCGCGGGCGATGGGCCGGGTCCAGGTAGAGCCGTTCCAGCAGCAGCAGGGCCTCGTCGTAGTCACCCCGGTCGGCCAGCGCGCGCAGGGTGCGCTGTTCCTGGCGGCGCAATTCGCTCAGCAGCGCGGCGAGAAAGCCGTCTCGGGAACCGAAGTGGTGGATCAGCATGCGGTGGCTGGTGCCGAGGTGCTCGGCCAGTTTGCGCAGCGACAGGTCGCTGAGCCGGCCGCGCCCGGCCAGCAGTTGCTCGCCCCGGCGCAGCAGCCGCGCGCGGGGGGTGTCCGCGCTCATCGCCGGGTGGTCAGGCGCCGCCGAGCCAGGTGCCGGCGGCGACGACCAGGGTTTCGATCCCGGTGCTGAGCGTCGGCTCGAGGACGGGTGCGAAATTCGGCGAGTGGTTGGCGGGCAGGGTGTCGAACCGGCCGTTCTGGAGTGCGGTCATGACCGTTTCGGTGTCCAGCCCGCCCCAGAACCAGAACACCGTGGGCACCTTCGCGGCCTCGCCGAACACGCCGACGTCCTCGCTGGCGGTGATCAGCGGCAGCGGCAGCAGTCGTTCGGCGCCGAAGTGCGCGGTGAAGGCGGCCACGGTCTTCGCGGTGGCATCCGGATCGCTGACCAGGACCGGCGCGGCATTGGTCCACGCCAGTTCCGGGGCGGCCGGCGCGGCGCTGGCCTCGGATTCGGCGCGGACGATGCGTTCCACCGAGCCGCGGACCAGGGTGCGGATCTGCGGCGAATAGGTGCGGATGTTGATCCCGAGTTCGGCGGTGTCGGGGATGACGTTGTCCTTGGTGCCGGCCTGCAACCGGCCGACGGTGACCACGGCCGTCTCGGCGGGCGACACCTCGCGGTCGACGATACCCTGCAAGCGGGTCACCACATTGGCGGCCATCAGCACCGGATCCACGCCCGCCTCGGGCCGGGAGCCGTGGCCGCCGCGGCCGTGCAGCACCACGTTCAGGGTGTCCGAGGCCGCCATGATCGAGCCGCTGGCATGCCCGATCATGCCCGCGGGCAGCGGGCCCACGTGCTGGCCCAGCACGATCGCGGGGGTGGGGAAACGATCGAACAGCCCGTCGCCCACCATGTCCCGGGCGCCGCGCGCGAGTTCCTCGGCGGGCTGGAAGACCAGCAGCAGCGTGCCGGTCCAGACCGGCCGCTGCGCCGCCAGCACCGCGGCCGCGCCGAGCAGGCAGGTGGTGTGCATGTCGTGCCCGCAGGCGTGCATGACCGGCACCTCGTGACCCTGGTCGTCGGTGTCGCGCACGGTGCTCGCGTACGGCAGGCCGGTCTGCTCCCCGACGGGCAGGGCGTCGATGTCGGCACGCAGCATCACCACCGGACCGTCGCCATTGCGCAGCACGCCGACCACGCCGGTGCCGCCGACCTGCTCGGTCACCTCGTAGCCGTGCGCGCGCAGTTCCGCGGCGACCCGGCCGGCGGTGCGGTGTTCCCGCAGCGACAGTTCCGGATGCCGATGCAGGTCGCGATAGAAGTCCGCGAGCCGGGCACTCACCTCGCCGACCCCGTCCAGCGTGATCTCCGGCATGGGCGATTCCTCCCTCTCGGCGGCCTTGGCGTACCAATGGTACATATCGCGTGGCCGGAAGCAATGCCGTCGCGGCGACCCGGATGCCAGGATGGGACGGACCCGGGACGGACCGGCCAAGAAGGGGGAACATGATGGCGACACCCTCGGATCCGGCCGGCGACCGCCCGGCCACCAGCCACGAGCGCAGGTCCGGCCGTCCCTGGGACGATTCCTATCGCGACGGCCCCGCGCCGTGGGACATCGGCGGACCGCAACCGGCGGTGGCGCGGACCGCGGCCGCGGGCGGTTTCACCGGATCGGTGCTCGACGTGGGCTGCGGCACCGGTGAGAACGCGCTGCACATCGCGGCCACCGGCGTGCCGGTGCTGGGGGTGGATGTCGCGGAGACCGCGCTGGCACTGGCTCGCGAGAAGGCCGCCGCGCGCGGCCTGTCCGCCGAATTCGCGGTCGCCGACGCACTACACCTGGATCGGCTGCGGCGCGGTTTCGACACGGCCCTGGACAGCGGCCTGTTCCACAGCTTCGACGCCGCCGAGCGAACGGCCTACCTGGCGAGCCTGGCGACGGTCGTCGTGCCCGGCGGAACCCTCCATCTGTTGTGCCTCAGCGATACCGGCCCGGACATCGGACCGCATCCGGTGCGCCTGGACGAGCTCGCGGCGGCCTTCTCCCCCGGCACCGGCTGGGAGATCGCCACGGTGGCAACGGATCTGATCCTCACGAACTTCCTCGAGCACGGCGCCTCGGCCTGGTTCGCGACGATCACCCGGGTGTAGCGGCACGCAGCGTCGGCAACTGCCGCGTCGGCGGTGTCCCGGAGTGACGGACGTGTTCGTCGACGGCGATCTCCATCGCCCGCAGCATCCGTGTGGACAGGCCGCGGACGCCCGCCGCCCGCATGCGCCGATATGACTCGGCCGCACCGACTTTCACGAGATCGTCCAGGGAATGCACGTCCGCCCCGGCGAGCCACCGCGCGGCGTACCGGCCCAGTCGGTACCCGCCGCCGTCGAACACCCGCACGCGCAGGTGCGCCCGCCCGGACACCACCTCGGCGCGGCCCCACACGGCCCACCGCAGTTCGGCGGGATCGGCCGGGGCGCAACCGGTGTCGAGCACCTGGCGGCGGGCCGTCCCGGCGATGCCGAGCATCTCGTGGAAGCGGTGGAAGATCTGGATCTCCCCCGGATGGCTGCCGTCCCACGGGCCCAGGTAGACGTGGTCGGAACCGAACCGGCGCGGGTCCAGCCGCGCCGCGCCCAGCGCCCAGTCCCGGCACTCGGCGGGCGTGCGCGGGGTGAGGACGATCGTGCCGCCGAGCCGTTCCACCGTGCCCCGCTCCGGTTCCCAGACCGGCGTGTACTCGCCGTGTTCCAGCCCGAAGGTGCGCCAGCGCACCGTACCGTCGGGGCGGGTGCGCAGCGGCAGTTCCCGCAGCAGCGCGGCGGCCCGGTGCCGGTCGAAGGCGGTGCACCAGCCGGGTACCAGCACGATCGGGTCCGCCGGGTCGGCGTCGAACGGCGTCGGCACCAGGAAGGGCCGGTCGAGGACCACGAGGCTGCCCGGTCGCGCCTGATACGACAGGCCCCACAGCAGGTGGGCCAGCAGCCGGGCGCCGTGCTGATCCGAGACCACGTGCCAGGTCTCATGGAAACGATTGGTGCTGAACCGGGCTCGGGTACCGGGACGCAGCGAGATCACGGTGTGGGCCCGTCCGCCCAACCGCAGCGATCGCCGATGCAGCTTCATCCCGTCGCCGGCCGTGCGGGCCGCGGTGGGGCGCTGCGTCTTTCCGTGCGTGGTCTTTGCGTGCATACCGGTCATCACTCACCATGACGCCACAACCGCGGCCGCGGATCAACCGATTTTCCGGTGGCACAGCCGAATTGGAATTGCCCTGAGCGCAACCGGTGCCGCCGGTCGTGCGCATCGCTAACGTCTACGGCCGGACATCGTCGCAGAGGAGTGCCCGTGACCGCCGAGACCTTCGACCTCGAGGCCGCCGAACTCGGCGCCGCCGCGCACCCGCTGGACGATCCGGTGCGGGAATCGCTGCGCGGCGAGCACCGCCGGTTCGCGCAGTGGGTGGGCCGCATCGGCCGCTACGACCCCGAGGTCGCGCGGTTCGTCGGCCATCCGCCGCAGTTGGACAACCAGGACTGGGCCGATCTGGCCACGCTGCTCGGACCGGGCGGCGGCACCGGGCTGCGCGGCTACGGGCATGTGCCGCCACCGGGATGGGAGGTGTTGCGTGAGATCGATTCCGTGCAGATGGACGGCAGCGCGCTGCGGGTGGCCCCCGATCCGGAGGTGATCGCGCTGACCACGGCCGACGTACCGGAGATCCTCGACCTCATCGCCCGCACCGAACCCGGCCCGTTCACACCGCGCACCCTCGAGATGGGCAGCTACCTGGGCCTGCGGGTGGACGGCCGGCTGGTCGCGATGGCCGGGGAACGGCTGCGGCCGCGCGGCTGGACCGAGATCAGCGCCGTCTGCACCGACGCCGAATTCCGCGGCCGGGGCCTGGCCGGCCGGCTGGTGCGCACGGTCGGCGCGGTGATCCGCGAGCGCGGCGACACCCCGTTCCTGCACGCCGTGGCCCACAACACCACGGCCATCAGCCTCTACCGGACACTCGGATTCACTCTGCGGAAGCGCTCGAAGCTGACCTTCGTACAGGCTCCGGACCCTCGATCCGATAACCGTCGAACAGCGGTCCCCCGAACAACTCCAGCACCTCACTGACCACCGCGACCATCGGCTCCGCCGACCCTTGCGCCACCGAACGCGTTGCGCGGGCGAGGGTCTCGGCGTAGTCGGTGCCCGCCGCCAGATCGTGCGCGACCGCCTCCCGGTGCAGCCACTTGCCCCCGCCACGCCAGTGGCCGTTGCCGGCCAGCAGCAATTCCGCAGTGCCACGCCACAGTTCGGCGGCGATCAGCAGATCCTCGTGTTCGGGTGCGCCGCCGATCAGGTCGTCGAGCAGATCGGTGACCCGGTACCGCATCTCGTCCAGCTCCTCGGCGCTCACCGGATCGGGACCGGCGCCGATCGCCGCCACGCAGGCGGCCTGCAACCGGGCGCCGCTGCCGTCGCGGTCGACGAGAATCGTTGTGTCACCGATCAATCGCAGCGTGGTGGGTTTGCCGCGCCGGCGCTCGTCGGCGCAGAACCACCGGATCGACTCCTCGGTCTGCACGAACAGTTCGACCGGCCAGCCGCCGTAGCTCAACGACTCCCGATAGGGCGCGGGCGTACCGGCCAGTAGCACCGTGATGTCCAGGTCGGACGTCACCGTACCGGTGCCGGCCGCCGCACTGCCGCCCAGCCAGGCCGCCCTCGCCTCCGGGAATCGGTGGGAGACAAGCCGATACGCGATCTTCCGGACATCGAGTTCCACGCCCGTGATGGTGCCATGCGGTCGGGGCCCGCCGACAACCGGCCGTCACCACCAGCCGAGAATCGGCTTCAGCTGCCGGTCCAGCTCCGGCGCCAGCGTGCGCGCGTAGGTGGCGGTCAGGTGATGCTCGTCGTGATAGACGAGGACGTTCCCGGCGATCGCGGGACAGACCTCGGGCGTGCACACCGCATTCGTGAGGTCGATCGGGAAGACCGTGGGAAACCGGGAAGCGGGCTCCAGGGCGGGGTTGACCGGGTCCAGCGCGTCGGCGCGGCGGATGCCGCAGTCGTCACCGCCACCGCCGCGGGCCAGGCAGTCGACGGCCTTGTAGCGCACCCCGTTGCGCCGCAACCACGGCGTGTCCCGCACGGCGACCACGTCCAGGCCGCGATCCGCCAGGGCCGACCACACGTCCAGATAGTCCTGCGGAGTCTCGTCGCCGGTATCGCCGCGCGGCCGGGTGCCGGTGGTGAACACCCAGTCCGGGCGGTCGGTGCCGAGCCGGTCGATGGCCTCGCGGGACCAGTCCCGGCAGTCCGGATTCGGCTCGCCCTTGTAGCTGACGTCGTCGGAGAGGGTCAGCGGACAACCCATCTTCAGATAGGTGACGATGCGGAACCGATGCTGCGCGGCGAGGATCTGCAACGCCGGCAGCCAGTGTTCGGCATGGGAGCTGCCGACCAGGGCCAGCGTCCGGTCCGCGTCCTTGTCACCGTAGACACAGGTGATGAGGTCGCGGGTGTTCCAGTCGGCGATACATCCGTCCACGGTCGGCGGCGGCACCTCGGCGGGGGCCTCCAGCACCGTCGGACGCATCGGCGCCGGCGCCACCTGGACCCGGGAGACCAGCGCCTCCGCTCCCGGATACGCCATCGGATCCAGCCCGGTGGGCGGATGCGGCGGCGAGATCCAGCCGACGGTGATCTGCCAGGCGCCGGCCACCCCGATCACCGCCACCGCCAGCGCGCCGACCAGGGCCCCGGCCACCCGCGGATAGCGCCGCGGCCGGGCCTCGGCGACCGGCCAGATGTCCGCGACCGACCGATCGTCCGCGGGCGGCCAGGCGGTCAGCACCGCCGCGGCCGAGGGGACCGGGGCGGTCGTGACGGCCGCCCCGGTCCGCAGCGGCTGCTCGATCCAGCGATGGGTCGCCCAGGCCAGCACGGCGGAGGCGGCGAGCACCAGCAGGCCGTCCACCAGGTCCGCGGCCGGGTGGTCACGCTCGGCCAGCACCACGATCAGGATGGGCCAGTGCCACAGGTACAGCGGATAGGCCACGTCACCGAGGCGGCGCATCGGCGCGGCCGCCAGCAGCCGGCTCGGCCACGGCCGCGGGCCCGCGCCGAAACCGGCCACGATCAGCACCATGGTCGCGCCCACCGGCAGCAGCGCGACCGGACCGGGGAAGTGCTGGACACCGTCGGTGACCAGCCAGCCGCAGCCCACCACCCCGGCCAGGCCGAGCACGGCTGCGCCGGCCCGCAGGCCGCGTAGCAGCGGGGCTGGGAAAGCGAGCCCCCGGCCCGCGGTGCGGACGGCGGACCTCCGGCCCGCGGTGCGGACGGCGGACCTCCGGCCCGCGGTGAGCGGCACCAGCGCCAGTCCGGCCCCGGCCAGCAACTCCCAGGCGCGCGCGGCGCTGTCGTAGTAATTCCAGCCCTGATGGGCCGTGCCGCGCCAGGCGTACCAGAACGAGACGGCAGCCGCGGCCGTCACCAGCACCGCCAGCACCGGCCGGACCCGCGGCGCCCGGCAGGCCCACACCACCGCCGCCACGACCAGCAGCGCGGCCAGATAGAACTGGCCCTGCACCGACATCGACCAGAGATGCTGCAACGGGCTGACCGAGGGGTCGGCGGCCAGATAGTCCGACCAGGTCCAGGCCAGCCGCCAGTTCTGGTAGTAGAACAGCGACGCCAGGGTCTGACCGGCGATATCCGACCACTGCGTGTACGGCCGCAGCAGGACCGTCGCCACCAGCACCGCCGCGAGCACCACGACCAGCGCCGGCACCAGCCGTCGCACCGTGCGCCGCACCACCGGCAGTACCGCGACGGCCCCGCTCCGGTCGGCCTGCCGCAGCAGCAGGCCGGTGAAGAAGTACCCGGACAGCACCAGGAACACGTCGACGCCGCCGGACACCCGGCGCAACCAGATGTGGAACACCACCACCAGGGCGATCGCCAGCCCACGCAGCCCGTCGAGGTCGCCGCGACGGGCGTCCGGAGCAGCCGGGCCCGGCGTGGTCGACGCCGCCTTCCGCTTCGCGATCGCCAGGGGATTGTTCACACGCGCACTCCTGATATGTCCTCTACACCCGATCCCGGGATACCCACGCCGATCGAGGTCGATCAACGGCTCCGATAGCCAAAATGCCGCAAGCCTCGGCTGCGAGGCAAATCACCATCGGCGTCCGCCACCGCCACCGTGCCGCCGAAAACCCTGTGCCACAACGGAAGTCACGATGTGGCCGAGATGATCTCGGCGCGGTCACGAGCGTTGTCGATGCCCGGTCGCACCGGTCACCATGGAATCGGAGAATACCCGGCCGGACCACCACCGGCCCCGGCGCGTACCCCGCGATACGTCGTCGACCCTTGCTCGCGGGCCGCGCGCCACCGGTTCCACCGTGTGCGGGCGGCAACCGGCCGCCCATCGAGCGAGGAGGACGATCCGTGCACGCAACCATGATCCACGCCCCCGGCGACATCCGGTTCGAACAGCGGCCCGACCCGCGGATCACCGAGCCGGCCGACGCGATCGTCCGCACCGTCGCCACCTGCGTCTGCGGCTCGGATCTGTGGGCCTACCGGGGCATCAACCCGACCGCGGAACCGCATCCCATGGGCCACGAGTACATCGGCGTGGTGGAGGAGGTCGGCCGCGACGTGACCCACGTGCGGCCGGGTCAGCTGGTGATCGGTTCCTTCGCCACCTCGGACAACACCTGCCCGCACTGCCGCTACGGCTTCCAGACGGCCTGCGTGCGGGGCGAGTTCATGACCACCTGCCAGGCCGAGTACATCCGCATCCCACTGGCCGACGGCACCCTGGTCGCGGTGCCGGGCGATCCGGACCCGGCGCTGATCCCGAGCCTGCTCACGCTGTCGGACGTGATGGGCACCGGCTGGTTCGCGGCGGTGGCCGCGCAGGTGAAACCGGGCGTCACGGTCGCGGTCGTCGGCGACGGCGCGGTCGGTCTGTGCGGCGTCCTGGCCGCGAAGGAACTCGGCGCCGAACGCGTGATCGCGATGAGCCGCCATCAGGACCGGCAGAAGCTCGCCCTGGACTTCGGCGCCACCGACCTGGTCACCGAGCGCGGCGACGAGGGTGTCGCGCGGATCCACGACCTCACCGACGGCGTCGGCGTGGATTCGGTGCTGGAATGCGTCGGCACCGCCGAGTCCTCCGACCAGGCCCGCCGTGCCACCCGGCCCGGCGGTACCGTCGGTTTCGTCGGCCTCCCGCACGGCGTGGAGATCGACGGCGGTGATCTGTTCACGTCGATGGTCGGCCTGCGCGGCGGTCCGGCCCCGGTGCGGCGATTCCTGCCCGACATGATCGACCGCGTGCTGGCGGGCCACATGACCCCCGGCAAGGTCTTCGACCGGACACTACCGCTGAGCGAGGTCGCCGAGGCATACCGGGCAATGGACGAGCGCCGAGCCATCAAGGTCATGCTGCAACCATGAAAAACCGAAGCTTGCGCCAGGTCACGAACCTGACCACCCCATCCGGCGGGCTGGCGGGCGCAGTGCCCACGAGGCCACGGTCAGCAGGGTCATGACGGTCAGGACCGGGATCTCGGCGCGGCCGTAGCCGGTGGTCAGGTGCGAGGCCAGGGCGCCGGTGTAGACGAAGAGGGTGCCCGCGTAGGCCCATTCTTTGACCAGGGGGAAACGCGGGGCGAGCAGTGCGGCCGCGCCGAGCACCTTCCACACGCCGAGCAGCACCAGGAAATACGTGGGGTAGCCGAGGCCGGTGACGATGTCGCGGACGTAGGTGATGCGGGCGATGTCCCAGATCCCGCCGACGGCGAGTTCGGCGGAGACCGCGACGGTCGCGATCCAGTAGGCGAGGCCGCGCCACCGGATGCGCGGCAACGGCCGAGTCGGGGTGTTCATGCTTGGATGACGGACGGGCGGCGCAAGATATGTCGGTGGACGCGACCGAGAATTTCGAGCGGCACCGGACCAGGCTGCGGGCGGTGGCACACCGGATGCTCGGCTCCGCCGCCGACGCCGAGGACGCGGTGCAGGAGACCTGGTTGCGCTGGCATCGCACCGGCGCCGCGGGCATCGACAATCCGGGCGGCTGGCTGACCACCGCGCTGTCCCACATCTGCCTGGACATGCTGCGCAGCCGCTCGGGGCGGCGCGAGCACCCGCTGGGCGCGCACCTGCCGGAGCGGCTCGCCGATCCGGTGGCCGGGCCCGAGGAGGGCGCGGTGCTCACCGAGTCGGCCGGGCGGGCGCTGCTGGTGGTGCTGGACCGGCTGACCCCGGCCGAGCGGGTCGCCTTCGTGCTGCACGATCTGTTCGCGGTGCCGTTCGAGGACATCGCGACCATCCTGGATCGATCGCCGAACGCGGCCCGGCTGCTGGCCGGTCGCGCGCGGCGACGGGTCACCGGCGGGCCGGAGGGCGAGCGCCCGCAGACGGCCGCGCAGCGCCGGATCGTCGCGGCGTTCCTCGACGCGGCCCGCTCCGGCGATCTCGACACGCTGCTGGCGCTGCTGGACCCCGAGGTCGCGATCGCCGCCGACGGCGCCGCCTCCCCCACCCGGACGCCGGTCCGGCTGCGTGGCGCGGATATCGCGGCCCGGCAGGCGGTGACCTTCGCGCGCCTGTCGGCCTACGCGGAGCCGATCCTCGCCGACGGCGCTCCCGCCGCCCTGGTCGCCGGGTCCGCCGGGCCGTTCTCGGTGATGCTGTTCACGATTCCCGCCGCGGTGATCACCGGTATCGAGGTGATCGCGGACCCGAACCGGCTGCGGGTCCTGGAACCGGCCCTGTTCCCGGGCGCGCTACCGCAGCCGTGACCGGGGGCCGAATATCCGCTTGTGACGCGTATTCGGCTGTCACCTCCCGGCCGACCGGGCGGGCCGCCGATCCGGGACCGGGTGCTCACCCTCCGTTCGGCGCCCGGTCGACGGCCGCCGGCTGTACGGCCAGCCGCTCGCGGATGCCTCGGAAATGCTCATCGGTCGCGAGGCGCAGGGCGGGTTCGTCGCCCGCGCGCACGGCGTCGAGAATGGCGCGGTGCCGGCGGGCGATCGTCTCGGGGGCGGCGGCCGGACCGGTCAGTGCGGGGTCGAGTTCGGCGAACACCCGCCAGAACACCTGGATCAAATCGAGTATCAGCTCGTTGCCGAGCGGCCGGTAGAGGGCCTCATGGAAACGCCAGTCCTGGTCCGGCGCAGGATCGCCGCGCTGCGCGGCCTCCTCCATCGCGGTGACCGCGTCGGTCAGGGCAGCCAGGTCGAGCCGGTCGCGAGCGGCCAGCACGCGGGAGACCAGCCCGGCCTCCAGCACCTCGCGCACTTCGAACAGGTTCCGGATATCGGTGTAGTCGCCGCGCACCGACAGCGCGCCGTGGAACGCCAGGCCCGCCTCCAGCCCGGACAGCGGCCCGGCGCCGACGTAGGTGCCGTATCCGTGCCGGATGTCGACGATGCCCACCGCCTCGAGCGCCTTCATCGCCTCCCGCAGCGGGTGCCGCGAGACGCCGAGCTCCTTCATCAGCTCCGATTCGGTCGGCAGCGACGCTCCCGGCCCGAGGCCGCGCGCGACGATGAGCCCCTTGACCGCCTCGCGCAGCGCGCGCTGATTCGCGCGGGCACCCGAAACCCGTTCGCCGACCGACCTTTCCACAGCCGCGAGTCTAGCCGGGTGGTCGTTGCGGGCTCGTCCGTTCCGTCCCCTGCCGCTCCCCGGTCGGTTCGCACGCCGAGCCGGGCCCGGCGCACAGGCTTCTGTGCCGCCCGAACGGCAGCGCGGGGCCGCCGGACCGGACCGTCCCACCACCCCTCGACACTGTTCGCGCGCGGCCACCGGGTCACGAATATCGTTGCAGCCGTCATACTCTCGGCACCACCGGCGATGCCGTCCCGGCGGCGGGAGGATTCGAGCAGACATCCGGCGAGTTCCAGAACGTGCTGCGGCGCAAAGATTCTCGTGGCGCACGGGCCGGAGCGCCGCGGGACACCCGCGGCGGTCACAGCCGGGGCGCGCGTCGCGCCGGACCGAGCGGCAGTGTCGGACCTTTCTGGCAAGGTGGACCTCGAATCGACAGGCGGACCGGGTGTCGGGCAGGATGGACGCCGCGGACAGTGACTGGGAGGAGACCGACGACATGCTGCGGTTGATCATCGGCATCGCAGCCGGCTACGTGCTCGGCACCAAGGCCGGGCGGGCGCGGTACGAGCAGATCAGCAAGACCGCTCGCGCGATCACCGGCAGCCCCGCCACCCGCGCACTGGTCCGGGTCGGCCGCCAGAAACTGTCGGACAAGCTCAGCACCCGGCCCCAACTGGAACCGCTGGTCCCGATCGACGAGCACACCACGATCCTGGTCCCCCACAACCAGTTGCGGCGCTAGACCGCGCGGACGTGAGCCCGGCTCAGCCGACCGCCGAGCCGGTGGAATTGCCCATCGCCTGATCGCGCAGGCTCTTGCGGTACTGCTCCAGCGCCACCACGTCGCCGAACAGGGATATGTACGCCTCGGACTCCTCGGTGGAGGAGATGCGCTGGAGCTTCGACTTCAGCTCCGCGACCTGACGGCCGACCCACGCCTCCTGGGTGCGGGCGATCACGCCGATGACGAAGCGCTGGATGTCGTCGATCGACTTGACCGGCAACGGCTCCGCGGACAGTTCGTGGACCAGCGCTTGCAGCGTGAGGTCCTCGGTGTTGTCGGCCACCCGGGAGACCCATTCCGCGCCGCCGAGTCCGGCAGAGGTGCCGCCGGCCGCGACGATCGCGGTCCGCACCGCCACATAGGCCGGGTGGGTGAACGCCTCCGCGTCGACCGCATCGAACATCGGGCCGGACAGCGCCGGGTACTGCAAGGCGGCGGCCAAGGATTGCCGCTGCGGCAACAGCGCCGGATCCGCCGGGCTCGGCCGGGCGGCGGGATGTTCGGACACGGTGGCCGAGCCGCGCGCGGCGGCGCCACGGCCCGCCGGGGTGCGATCGTCACCGGAGCGCTGGCGGCGGGCCTCGTCACCCACCCGGCGCACCACCTGCTGGATGTCGTCCCAGCCGACCCAGCCCGCGAGTTTGGTCGCGTACGCTTTGCGCAGCGCGAAATCCTTGATCTGCGACACCACCGGCACCGCCCGGCGCAGCGCCTCCACCTGGCCTTCCGGGGCGTCCAGGTCGTGTTCGGCGAGCAGGCCGCGAATCACGAACTCGTACAACGGAACCCGTCGCGCCACCAGATCCCGCACGGCGCCGTCGCCGGAGCGCTGCCGCAGATCGCACGGGTCCTGGCCGTCGGGGGCCACCGCGATATAGGTCTGCCCGGCCAGTTTCTGGTCGCCGGAGAACGCCTTCAGCGCCGCGGCCTGTCCGGCCTGATCACCGTCGAAGGTGTAGATGATCTCGCCGCGCCAGAAGTTGTCGTCCAAGAGCAACCGGCGCAGCACCGCGAGATGTTCGTCGCCGAAGGCGGTGCCGCAGGACGCGACCGCGGTCTTCACCCCGGCCAGATGCATGGCCATCACATCGGTGTAGCCCTCGACCACCACCGCCTGATGCCCCTTGGCGATCTCGCGCTTGGCCAGGTCCAGGCCGAACAACACCTGAGACTTCTTGTACAGCACCGTTTCCGAGGTGTTGATGTACTTCGCGGTCATCTGGTCGTCGTCGAACAACCGGCGCGCGCCGAAGCCGATCACCTCGCCGCCGAGATTGCGGATCGGCCACAGCAACCGCCGGTGGAACCGGTCGATCGGGCCGTGCCGCCCCGGCTTGGACAGCCCGGCCGCCTCCAGCTCCTTGATGTCGAAACCCTTGCGCAGCAAGTGTTTCGTGAGCGAGTCCCAGCCGCCGGGGGCGAAACCGCAGCCGAACGCGCGGGCCGCGTCGCCGTCGAAGTTGCGGTCGGTCAGGTATTTCCGGGCCGCGGCGGCCTCCGGCTCGTTCAGCTGCGCGGCGTAGAACTCGTACGCGGCGGCGTTGGCCGCGACCAGGCGGGACCGGGTGCCGCGGTCGCGCTGCACCGAGGTGCCGCCGCCCTCGTAGTTGATCTGGTAGCCGATGCGGTCGGCCATCTGCTCGACGGCCTCGACGAAGCCGATGTGCTCCAGCTTCTGGAGGAAGGCGAACACGTCACCGCCCTCGCCGCAGCCGAAGCAGTGGAACACGCCGTGATTCGGCCGCACGTGGAACGACGGCGACTTCTCGTCGTGGAACGGGCACAGGCCCTTGCTCGAATCGGCGCCGGCGCGCTTGAGCGCCACATATTCGCCCACGACATCCTCGATGCGCACGCGTTCACGAATTGCCGCGATGTCGCGATCAGGGAGTCGTCCGGCCACGGTGTGCGAGTCTACCGCGCGCCCGGCTCCCGGTCCCCCGGCCGCGCCCCGGGATCACCCGGCGCCGGCGGCCACCCGTTCCAGCCGGCTCTCGGTGTAGGAGGCGATCTGGTCGACGATCACCCGCACCCGTTCGGCCTCGTCCGCGGCGGCCTCCCACCACGGCAACAACACCCGGTCCAGGGTGCCCGGGGCGCCGGTCAGCAGCCGGTCGGCCACCAGCAGCACGCATTCGCGCTGGCCCGCCTGCCGGCGCCGGTGCACCGGATCGGACAACACGTAGCGCAGCGCGACCGTCTTCAGCATCGCCACCTCGGCGGCGACCAGCCGCGGCACCTCCAGATCGGCGGCGTAGCGGGTCAGCTTCCGCCCGCCGAACACCTCCCGGGTGGCCTCCACCGCGGCGGTGGCGAACCGGCCCACCAGCTCGCTGGTCAGCCGTTTCAGCGCCACCGAGGCGCGCAGCGTGCCGTCGTAGCCGGTGGCCGCGGCGATCACCGGCAGCCCGGACAGCCGCCGGCACGCGGCGATCAGTTCGTCCGCCGACAGCGCCGGATGCCGCTGATGACCGAGCGCGGCGAGGGCGGCCTGTTCGGCCGGATCGGCCAGCGCGCGCAGGTCGATGCGCCCGGCGATGACGCCGTCCTCCAGATCGTGCACGGAGTAGGCCACGTCGTCGGACCAGTCCATCACCTGGGATTCCAGCGACTGCCGGCGTTCCGGGGCGCCCTTGCGCACCCATTCCAGCCGCGCCAGGTCCGCGTCGTAGGCGCCGAATTTGGTGCCACTGCCCGCGCGCGCCCACGGATATTTGACGGTCGCGTCGAGGGCGGCCCGGGTCAGGTTGAGCCCGAAGCTCTCCGGACCGTCCGGCTGCGGGCCGAACACCTTGGGCTCCAGCCGGGTGAGGATGCGCAGGTTCTGCGCGTTGCCCTCGAAACCGCCGTACTCGTCGGCGAACAGGTCCAGCGCGCGTTCGCCGTTGTGACCGTAGGGCGGATGCCCGATGTCGTGGGCGAGCCCGGCCAGATCCACCAGATCCGGATCACAGCCCAGGCCGTCGGCGATGCTGCGGCCGATCTGCGCAACCTCCAGCGAATGGGTGAGGCGGGTGCGCGGGGTGTCGCCCTCGCGCGGGCCCATCACCTGGGTCTTGTCGGCCAGCCGGCGCAGCGCCGCGGAATGCAGCACCCGGGCGCGATCCCGGGCGAAGGGGCTGCGCCGGGCGGGGGTGGAGGACCAGCTCAGCCCGGCGGTCTTCGCCGATTCGGGCACCATCCGGTCCCGATCCGCCGCGTGGTAGCCGGTCATCGGGTCGCCGTCCGGGTCATCGCCTTCTGCTCATCAGGATCGTCTTCTCACAGTCGTTGTCGCACAGTCGTTGTCACGCGGTCTCGGGAGCGCGGTCGTTCGGCGCAATGGTCGTCGCACCGGCATTCTCATTGCACGGCGGTGTATTTGAAGTCGGCGGAGAAGTGGGTCAGCTGGTACCACAGCAGCGCGCCGGTCTCCCGGACGATGCCGTGGAACTGCGATTCCCGGGTGTACACGGCCGGGCCGGTGCGGGTCGGCGCGGTCCACACGTGCAGTCCCGCGTCCCGGGCCATGGTACGGGTGCGCAGCGAATGCCAGGGGTCGCTGACCAGCACCGCCGACGACAGGTCGCGGGCCTTCATCTCGGCGGCCACCGCCTCGATGCTCTGCAGGGTGTCGGAACCGGTCTGCACCGCCACGATCCGGTTCTCCGGCACCCCCGCGTCGTGCAGGTAGGCCCGGCCCGCGGCGGCCTCGGTGTAGTTGTCGCCGACCCGCTTGCCGCCGACGGTGATGATCAGCGGCGCAACGCCTTTGGCGAACAGCTCGGACCCCTGGTCGAGCCGGGCCTGGAACACCGAGGAGGGGGTGCCGTCGTACTGCGCCGCGCCGAGGATCACGATGGCGTCGGCGTGGTCCTCGTCGATGATCCGCGCCACCTGCCAGACCCGCCCGGCGGTGCCGACCACCAGCACGACGACCATCAGGACCGCACCGGACACCAGGCGGCCGACCCAGCGTGCGAAAGCCCGCCCGCGCGGCCGCGACCCGGCCTCCGGATCGGGATCGGTGGCGGTGCGCGAGGAGGCCCAGGACATGCCCCCAGTCTGCCGACGGCCGGTCACGCGACGGTTGCGGGCCGGTGGCCGGTCCCGGCCGTATTTCACCAACCCCGTTGCTGCCATTCGGAAAGATGCGGCCGCTCGGCGCCCAGCGTGGTGTCCTTGCCGTGGCCCGGGTACACCCAGGTGTCGTCGGGCAGCCGGTCGAACAGCTTCGTCACCACACCCTCGTACAGCGTGGCGAACCGCTCCGGATCCTTCCGGGTGTTGCCGACGCCGCCGGGGAACAGGCAGTCACCGGTGAGCAGATGTGTGATTCCGGCCGGATCGGCGTCGTCGCGATACAGCAGCGCGATCGAACCGGGCGTGTGTCCGACCAGGTGGATGGCGGTGAGCTCGATGTCACCGACCCGGATCACCTCGCCGTCGGCGACCCGCACGGCGGTGGGCACCGGGATGTCGTCGGCGTCGAACTCACCCGCGTAGGTGGTCGCACCGGTGGCCGCGACGACCGGCTGCAACGCCTGCCAGTGATCGCCGTGCTGGTGGGTCGTCACGATCGCGTCGAGCTGCCCGCCCGCCAGTCCCAGCAGGGTCTCGGGCTCGTTGGCGGCGTCGACCAGCAGTTGTTTGCCGGTGTGCTTGCACCGCAACAGATATGCATTGTTGTCGAACGGGCCCACGGCCACCTTGGTGAGGGTGAGCGCGGGCAATTCGCGGACGTCGGCCGGACCGCCGACGGTCACGGTGCCGGTGTACTCGGACATGCGGTACTCCTCGGAGAATCGGGACGAGCGGTGAACCGTGACGAGTGGCGGCGGCTACCGGCGAGGCCGGCCGGAACCCTCGTGATCACGCGGTAGATCCTAGTCACCGGCATCGACACGGGCACGAACTCCGCGCTCACCAGGTCCGGACGGATACATTCGTGCCATGCCGCAGCCGCCGGTTCATCGCCTCCGGTCCCTGTTGACCGTGCTCGGAATCCTCGTGATCGTGCTGTGTCTCCCGGGCGCGGCGGGCGCGGAGGATCCGGTCCGGCTGCCGGACTACGTCACCGACAGCGCGCAGGTACTCGACGGCGGGCAGCGCGACCGGGTCCGGTCCGCGGTCGACTCGCTCTACGGCGCGCACCGGGAACGGCTGTGGGTGAGTTTCGTGCACGACTTCGCCGGGCTGGAGCCGGCGGACTGGGGGGCGCGGACCGCGACCGCCTCCGGTTTCGGCCCGCGCGATGTGCTGCTGTCGGTGGCCGTCGGCGACCACTCCTACGCGTTCACCGGCCGGTTGCCGCAGTCGGTGCGGGAATCGGAACTGGATGCGCTGCTGCGGGATCGGGTGGAACCGCGGCTGCGCGACGGGCAGTGGGCCGAGGCCGCGGTCGCCACCGCCGACGGGCTGTCCGCGGCGATGGCCGGGCCCGCGACCCATCGGGTCGGGGCGGCCCCGGTGCTGATCGTGGCGGCGGTCGCGGTGCTCGGGGTCGGCGGGGTGCTGCTGTTCGCGCGGCGGCGGCGGACCGCCCGGGAGCGGGCCGTGCGCGCCGCCGCCCGCGCGGTCGATCCCACCGACACCACTGCCCTGGCCGCGCTGCGCCCGGATCTGCTCGACGACCGGTCCCGCGAGATCCTGGTCGACACCGACGACGCCCTGCGCACCAGCGCCGAGGAATTGCGGCTGGCCGCCGACGAATTCGGCGGCACCGCCACCGCCCCCTTCGCCGCCGCCCTGGAATCGGCGAAACGTGCTCTGGCGCAGGCATTCTCCATCCGTCAGCGGCTCGACGACGATATTCCGGAGACCCCGGACCAGCGGCGCGACCTGCTGGTGGAGCTGATCTCCACCTGCGCCCGCGCCGATCGCGAGCTCGACACCAAGGTCACCGAGTTCGACGCCATGCGCAACCTGCTGATCGACGCGCCGGGCCGGCTGGACGCGCTGACGCAGTCGCTGGTCGATCTGACCGCCCGGCTGCCGGTCTCGGAGCGCACCCTCGCCCAGCTGACCCGGGAGCAACCGGCGGCCGCGCTGGCCCCGATCCGGGACAACGTCGCGATGGCCCGGGAGCGCATCGACTTCGCCGAGACCAGTATCGGCGCGGGCCGGACGGCGGTCGCGCGGCCGGTCGGGCAGCAGGGCGCCGCGGTGGCGGCGATCCGCGGCGCCGAATCGGCGGTCACCGCCGCGCGCACCCTGCTGGACGCCGTCGACACCGCCGCCACCGATATCGAACAGGCTCGGGCCGGACTGCCCGCGCTGCTGGCCGAACTGCGGCACGATATCGACACCGCGACCGGGCTGTCCCCGCACGGCGGTCCGGATCTGACCACGGCGGTCACCGCGGCCCGTGCCGCGCTGGCCGCCGCCGCGGCCGACGGCGCCAGCAACCCCCTGGGCGTCTTCCACGACGCCGTGACCGCGGACACCGCGCTCGAGCACGCCATTGCCGCGGCCTCGGACCGCAAACTCGCCGCCGAACAGTTGCAGCGCCGCCTCGATCAGGCGATGACCGCGGCCGTCACCCAGGTGCGCACGGCCGCCGACTACATCGGCACCCGCCGCGGCGGTGTCGACGCCACCCCGCGCACCCGCCTCGCCGAGGCCGAACGCGCCCTGGACCGGGCCCGGCAACTCGCATCCACCGATCCCGCGCAGGCCCTGGCCGGCGCCCAGCAGGCCGCCGAACTGGCCGCCCGCGCCCTGCGGACGGCGCAGGCCAGCGTGCGGGAATGGCAGGCGCGGCAACCGGTTTCGACCTCGTCGCAGACCGGCGCGGTCCTCGGCGGCATCCTGATCGACAGCATGCTGCGCGGCGGCTTCTCCGGCCCGCGCGGCGGCGGGCCGATGAATCCCGGCTCCTGGGGGCCGGGTTCGTACGGCGGGTCGGACGGGTCGCGACGGATCAGCCGCGGGGGACGGTTCTGAGCCACACCGGCCGGCGCACTCGAGGAGGCCGGTCCGCCGGACGGCCGTGAGCCGTGGCGTACCGCGCGGCGCCCGGCCTCGTCGGCCGCGGCCGGAGGTGAGTTCGTCACTCCCGCGGCGGCCGCAACAGGATCGCCGAAAACGACCGAGCCGGTACAGGACTCGACGGCAGCCATCCGAACCTACGCCTGCCCTGGGGCCTACAACCAGCCCAGTCGTTCGGCGGCGCGGACGGCCTCGGCGCGGGTGCGGCTGCCGGTCTTGCCGATCGCGGCCGAGAGGTGGTTGCGGACGGTGCCCTCGGACAGATGCAGGCGGGCGGCGATCGCGGCGGCGGTGCCGCCGCCGGCGGCCGCGGCCAGGACCTCGCGTTCCCGGACGGTCAGCGGAGATGTTCCAGCGGTGAGGGTTTCGGCGGCCAGTGCCGGGTCCACCACTCGCAGGCCCAGCTGTACGCGACGCACGGCGTCGGCCAGTTCCCTTGCGGGAGTGTCCTTCACGATGAATCCGTCGGCGCCGGCGTCGATCGCGCGGCGCAGGTAGCCGGGGCGGCCGAAGGTGGTGACCATCAGGATGCGCACCTCCGGGAAGCGCGCGTGCACCTGTCCGGCGGCCGAGATGCCGTCCAGGCCCGGCATTTCCACGTCCAGCAGCACCACGTCCGGGGCGCTGCGCTCGACGGCGGCGAGCACCTCGTCCCCGCGGCCGACCTCGGCGACCACCTCCAGATCCGGTTCCAGCCCGAGCAGGGCCGCCAGCGCACCGCGCACCAGCGCCTGATCGTCGGCCAGCAGCAAGCGGATCATCGGGCATCGCTCTCGTCGTCGAAGGTGGCGGCCAGTCGCAGGCCGCCGCCGGGGGGTGTGGTGAGGGCGAGGGCGCCCCCGGCGGCGCGCACCCGGTCGCGCAGGCCGCGCAGGCCGGATCCGAAGCGGACCGTGGCCGCCGATCCGTCGCCGTCGTCGGTGATCTCGATGGCGGCGGGGGTCACCACGACCCGGCAGTGCCGGGCACGACTGTGCCGCACCACATTCGTGACGGCCTCGCGCAGCACCCAGCCGAAGACGATGCCGCGGGCGCCGGGTACCTCGGCGTCCGGCAGTTCGGCGACGATACCCGCGGCGTGCAGGGCGGTGCGGGCGTTGGCGAGTTCCCCGGCGAGACCGACCTCACGCAGGCCGCCGACGGTGTCGCGCACCCCGGCCAGCGCCTCCCGGGCCAGCCGCTCGACGTCGGCCAGCTCGGCTCGCGCCCGATCCGGATCCAGGTCCAGCAGTCGTTGCGCCAGTTCGGTTTTCACCGTGATCACGGTGAGCGAATGGCCCAGGATGTCGTGCACGTCGCGGGCCACCCGATTGCGCTCCTCGCTGATCGCCAGTTCGGCCTGCTGACGCCGGGCCAGCACGCGCAACTGCTCACTCCGAGCGCCGATCTCACGCCCGAACCAGATCACCGACGGGATCAGGGCCATGATGACCGCCCTGCTGCCCAGCCGCGTCGCGGGCAGCAGCGCCATCGCGAGGAACAGCACCCCCACCGCGAAGGCGACGATGCCGGACTGCCGCGGCGGCAGCACGAACATCGCGACCACGGCGATATACAGCGCCGTGGACGCCGCCGGGGCACCCAGCACCGCCAGGTCGATCCCGAACAGGACCGCCAGCGCACCCAGCCGCACCCAGGCGACGGCACGGGCCGGTGGCTGCCGACCGTCCTCCCAGTCCGCCTCGCGACGGCTCGTCAGCGCGTTGGCGATCACGAGGCCGTAGGCGATCACGACGGCGCTCGCACATCCGGCCCGCAGTTCGTGCCCGTGGATCCACAGCTGCCGGATCGGCGGGATCAGATACAGCAACCAGACGACGGCCATCCCGGCGCCGAGGACGGCGCCGGCGCTGGGCTGCCGCATCGTACGCGGACCCCGGTCGGCCGACCGCTCGGCGGCCCGGTCCAGCAACCGGGACCACCGCAGCGGCAGGCCCGCCAGCGGCGTCGGCACGGCTACCTCCACTCCGATCGGGCGCGTCCGTGCCGGGGCAGCGCGGCGAGCCGGTTCCTCATCCTCGCACCGGCCCGGCCGCGCTGCCCACGATCGCGCACGCTACCGCACCGGCCCACGGGATGCGGACCGGTGGCCGGTGGGTACTGCCTCATCGGGCGGTGTCGCGGCGGAACAGCAGGGCGGCGCCACCTGCGAAAACCGCCGTCCAGACGAGGATGTTGAGCAGCGCGAGCACGATCGAGGCCGCGCTCGTGCCGGCGAACGGCAGCCGCGCGAGGGTGGCGATGCCGTTGGTGGGGAACACCTTCGAGACGGTGGCGAACCAGCCGTGCAACGGGGTGAACAGGCCGCCGCCGAACGCCAGTGCCGCCAGCACCGGGCCGACGATCTGCATCACGTTCTCCGACGGCAGCAGATAGCCCACGAACAGGCCGAACGCGGCGAAGACCAGCGAGCCCAGCCAGGCCAGCGCGAAACAGCCCGCCCAGGCGCCGGCGGGCAGCCGCGCGCCGACGAAGCCGCCGGCGACGAACACCACCGTCACCGAGACCAGCCCCAGCGTCATCGCCACGATCATCTTGGTGGCGATGTAGGCGGCCGGCCGCAGCGGGGTCAGCCGCAACTGCCGGCTCCAGCCGTGCGCGCGTTCCACGGCCACCATGGCGCCGCCGCTGGTGGTGGCGAGCATCGCGCCGTACACGGCCATCGAGACCATGACGTACGCGGTGACATTGCCCGATCCGAAAGTCGTTGTGCGGAAGTTGGATTGCAGTCCAAAGATGGTGAAGAACAGGGTGGGGATCAGCAGCGTGAACAGCATGGTGCGGCGGTTGCGCAGCATGCGGCGCAGTTCCAGCGCCAGGA
Organism: Nocardia sp. alder85J; assembly: GCF_020176955.2. Taxonomy (GTDB): domain Bacteria; phylum Actinomycetota; class Actinomycetes; order Mycobacteriales; family Mycobacteriaceae; genus Nocardia. The sequence goes on along the minus strand of NZ_JAIUCZ020000011.1, from coordinate 217,285 downwards.
AACCGGGGCTGAGGCCGCCGGGAAGCCGCCGGGCGGGCCGGGTGTCGAGCACGGTCATGTCAGTTGTCTCCGGTGAGGGCGAGGAACGCGTCCTCGAGGGTGCGGGCGGTGATCTCCAGGTCGACGGCGGCGGTGGCGGTCAGCAGATAGCGCGCGACGGCATCGGAATCCTTGGCGTGCACGATGATTCGGTCGCCGCGCTGCTCCACCCGGTCCACGCCGGGGATCTCCGACAGCCGCGCCCGGTCGGCGCCGGGCAGGGTGGCGCTGAGGGTGCGCCCGGCGGCGAGGTTCCTGACCGCGGCGGCGCTGCCGTCGGCGACCACGGTTCCGTTGCGCACCAGCACGATCCGGTCGGCATAGGCGTCGGCCTCGTCGAGGTAGTGGGTGGCGAACAGGACCGTGCGGCCGTCACCGGCGTCGCGGCGGATGGCGTTCCAGAACTCGCGCCGCCCTTCGACATCCATGCCGGTGGTGGGCTCGTCGAGCACCAGCAGATCCGGATCCGGCAGCAGCGCCAGCGCGAACCGCAGCCGTTGCCGCTGACCACCGGAGCACTTGCCGACCAGCCGGTCGGCGATGTCCGAGATCCCGGCCCGCGCCAGCACTTCCGCGACCGGCCGGGGCGAGGCGTGCAGCACGGCCACCAGGCGCACGGTCTCGGCGACCGTCAGATCCGGCAGCAGGCCGCCGGATTGCAGCACGGCCGAGATGCGGCCCGCCGCAATGGCATTGCCGGGCGTGCCGCCGAACACCCGGATCTGCCCGGCGTCCGGGTGCAGCAGTCCCAGCAGCATGTCGATGGTGGTCGACTTGCCGGCCCCGTTGGGGCCGAGGAAGGCCACGATCTCCCCCGGGCCGACGACCAGGTCGAGGCCGTCGACGGCCCGGACGACACCGGCCCGGGTGTGGAAACTCTTGGTGAGCCCGCGGATCTCGATGGCCGGCCCGATACCGGGCCGGTCCGCCGGGCGGGCCGTGATCGATGAGGTCATGCCTCCACTGTCACCCGCCCGGCGGCGCCGTACCCGGCCCGAGCGTCACGAACCTGCCGTGACGTCTGTCATGGGCCCGGTGGCGCCGCGGACCTCAGGGCCGCAGCACGATCTTGCCGTGAGTGTGGCCGCCCTCCAGATCGCGGAAGGCATCCCGGACCAGTTCGAGCGGATAGGTGGCGGCGATCGGGATCTCCAGGGTGCCGTCGACGACCAGATCCGCCAGTGCCGCAACCACATCGATGGTGCCCGCGGCCGCATTGCCGTCGCTGCGGACATGGTACTTCTCCACGGCGGCGAAGTCGGCGATGGTGTCGATGCGGTCGGGTTTCACGCCGATGTTCAGCGCCAGGTCCACGTAGCCGTCGCCATGGGTGTCGATGAACGCGTCGATGTCGGCGGGCAGCCGCTCGGCGAGCCCGTCACCGTAGGCGACCGGAATCGCGCCGAGCGCGCGCAACCGGTCGTGGTTCGCCGGCCCGGCGATCGCGACGACCGTCGCACCGCGCGCCCGCAACAACTGCACCGCGATCGATCCCACGCCGCCCGCCGCGCCGGACACCGCGACCACCTCACCGGCCTCCGCGCGCACCGCCCGCACCGTCGCGAACGCGGTGGTCCCCGCGACGTACAGCGAACCCGCCACCGGCCAGGGCAGATCCGCCGGCTTCGGCGTCAGCTGCTCGAACGGCACCACGACATGCGTTGCGTGACTGGCCCGCTCGTCGGTGAAGCCGATCACCTCGGCGCCGGGTTCCAGACCGCCGACGCCCTCGCCGACCGCCACCACCCGGCCCGCGAAATCACTGCCCTGCCCGGACGGGAACGTCGCGGGCCACCGATCGTGCAGCAACCCCTGGCGGATCTTCGACTCGCCCGGATTGATCCCGGCCGCGAGCACCGCGACCACCACTTGCCCCGGACCCGCCACCGGGTCCGGCACCTCGACGACGTCCAGCACATCGACATCGCCGTACCGATCGAACCTGACCGCCCGCGCCATAGTTGCACCTTCCGGATCGGGAAACATCGTTTCGCCCGAGACCGAACGTACCCGGACGGCCGGATATTCCCGGCCCGCCGCACGGACTCAGCGATACGGCGGCCGTATCCCGGGGCCGTACCCGATCGGCCGGTCCGGCTCCGCGCATCCGAACACGTTGTGCTGCTGCATGATCCGGCCCACCCAGCGCCGGACCGCGGGAACCGGCAGCAAGGGCAGCGCGAGCACCACGACCGCGGCCGCCAGCCATCCGGCCAGATATCCGGCGGTCTCGACGACGATGTTGACCAGCACGACCAGCGCGCACGGGATCGCCAGCAGTCCGGACAGCACCGCCGGAAGCCAGGCCCGATCGTGAATCGCGGTCAGTCCGGCCGCACCGAACACCACCAGTCCCGCCATCGACCCGATCGCCACCGGAAAGTCCAGCAACCGCCCCATCCGGGCCCGCGCGAATCGCGCGGAATCCCCCGAATCCACCAGTCCCACCTCGATGTCGTCTCGGCCGCGCCCACCCGGGCCCCCACACAGCACCCTTCTTTCGCGCAAACCCTACTGGGTGCGTCCGCGCGCCGCAGGGCGTTACCGGAAGACCGGTCGGTCGAACAGATCCCTGCGGTGGAGTTCAGCCCGCCGCGGGCAAGCGGACCGTGGCGAGGCGGACGGCGATCAGGCTGTCGAGAATGCGGGCGGCGGCCTCGTCGACCGGGGTGACCACCGCGAGGGTCTGGCCGGAATCGTCCTGGGCGGCGAAGTTGTCGTAGGCGACGGTCAGATCGCCCTGCGGGAGGCGGATCGTCTTGGTGCCGTGCGCGCGCTCACGGACCGTGTGGTCGCGCCACCAGGCAGCGAATTCCGCACTGGCGCTGTTCAATTCGTCGATCAGCGCGCGCAGGCCGGTGTCGCCGGGGTAGCGGGCGAGGTTGACCCGCAGGTTACCGACCGTCTCGCGGGCGATCTGTTCCCAGTTCACATGGGAGCGGCGGACCGCCGGGTCGAGGAACAGCAGGCGCGCGGTGTTGGCGGCCGGCCCGGTGCCGAAGTCGTCGCCGAACAGGGCGGCGGCCGCCTCGTTGTGCGCCAGCACCTCGAACCGATGGTCGACCACATAACCGGGCAGGGCGGCCAGCCCGTCGAGGATCACCCGCAGCGACGGCCGCACCGCGGCCGGGCGCCGGGCCTGCGGGGGCGCCTCGCCGCGGGCGATCAGATGCAGGTGGGTGCGTTCGGCGGACGTCAGCCGCAGCGCGTCGGCGATACCGTCGAGCACCGCCGAACCGGGCACGCCGACCCGTCCCTGTTCCAGGCGGATGTACCAGTCGATGCTGACCGCCGCGAGCTCGGCGACCTCCTGACGGCGCAGGCCGGGGGTGCGGCGGTGACCGGAGCAGGGCAATCCGACCTCCTCCGGCCGCACCCGGTTCCGCATGGCACGCAGGAAAGATCCCAGCTCCGTCTCGCGTCCCGCCGTACTCACCGGTCCATCATCGCGCAGCCCGATCCGCGCCGGTCCGCCGGGTGGCAGCCGGAATACCAGGATGCGCGCAGCCTTCCCGGAGATCCCATACAGCGAGACGATCGTTCCAGTATTCGAACAGCAACCGAAGGAGCAGTCGTGCGACCCCTGGTCCGCATCACCGCGATCATCGCCACCCCGCTGGTGGCCTTCGCCGCCGCATGCGGGAGCGGCAGCCACCCCGCCGCCACGCCGGCCACGGCGAGCCCCAGCCCCAGCCCCGATGCCAACCAGATCCGATCCGGAATACCCACCGGTGTGGCCACTTTCCACGTTACCAGCCCCGATGTTCGTGACGGACAGTCCTTTCCGGCCGACGAGCTGGCGAACTCGTTCGGCTGCACCGGCGGCGGACACGCACCGCGACTGCAATGGACCGCAGCCCCCACCGGTACCCGCAGCTTCGCGGTGACCATGTTCGACCCGGACGCACCGACCGGCAACGGATTCTGGCACTGGCTGGCCTGGGACATCCCCGCCACCGCCGGAGCGGCTCCGGACGCCGTCGCCACGGCCGCGGTCGCCGGCACCGGCGACGCCGGCACCACCGGCTACCAGGGCCCCTGCCCGCCGACCGGCGACCCGGCCCACCACTATCGGATCACCGTACTGGCGCTGGACGTCCCGACCCTGGGCCTGCCCGCCGCGACCCCACCGGCCCTGGCCACGTTCTCGATGTACAGCCACATCATCGGATACGCCCGCATGGTCGTCACCGCCCAGCGCTAGCGTCCGGCGACCACGGCCCCGGCAGCCGGACGGATTGGCCTCGGATACCGGCGGTGTACCCCGAAGGTGCTGCCCAGCAACATTATCGAGTGTCGAACGACATCCGGGGAGTCAGAAGGTGATGGTCTCCACGTGGGCGGGCACTCGGAATCGCGCGCTCGGATCCGCTGCGGCGACCGCCTTCCGCAGCGGTTCCAGACCACCGGCGTCACGGGCGGGTTCACCCAGGGGAAGGTCGAAATCGTCCCAGTGCGTGGGCAGTACCCAGCGCGGGTGGCCGAGGATTCGCAGCAGGCGGGCGACGTAGTCGTGCACCCGCGCGCCGCCGGTCGGGAGCAGCAGTACGTCCGGGCGCAGTCCGGCCAGTTCGGATTCGATGTAGTTGGCGCCGCCGAAGTTCAGCACGCTCGTCGCGCCGACGGTCACCTGGTAGGCCAGGGTGCCACCCTCCACCAGATCGGAGATCACTTCCGGCCGTGGCGGTTTCGTCGCCGGGTAGCCGGGTCTGGTGCCGGGGTAGGGGATCTGGGTACGCGGCCCGATCTCGGAGTGCAGCGACCGCAGCACCCGGATCGAATAGCCGTCGAAGTCCAGCTCCTCACCCCCGGTGACCAGCGCGAGTTGATTCTCGGGAGCGCCGAGCGCGGCCATCAGAGTGAGATGGGTCTCGGTACCGAGCACCGTCGCGCCGGTCCGCTGCGCCAGATACGGCACATCGGTCAGGTGGTCGTAGTGGCCGTGGGTGACCAGGATGTGGTCGGCGCGCAGCCGGCCGGAATCCAGATACGAGTCGATCAGCGCGGTGTCCACCGACAGCGGCGACCTCGGATCGGCGCCCTGCGGGGTGTACGTACCGGTCTTGAAGCGGGTCAGCCACGGATCGATGAGGACGGTCCGAGCGCCCGCGCGGATCTCCCAGCCGTTGTTGCCCCACCAGCTCAGGGTGACCCCGGGTGTGGTCGCAGGTCCCGGGGCCGGGCCGCCGCTCGCACACGCGGCCAGCAGTGCGGTCGCGGCGGCGGCCCCCGCGCCGAGGAGCGCTCGCCGGGTCGGCCCCGTGCCGGGAAACGTCGAATCTCTCATGCCGGACAACGAAACACGGCAACGGCCCGGCCGTCCAAGACCGATCCAGCGGCCGGGCCATATCGAAACCGATATCGTCGCAGGGTGGACCCCCTGCGCAAACTCCGCTACTTCGTCGTGGTCGCCGAGGAGCGGCATTTCGGCCGGGCCGCCGAACGGCTGGGCATCGCGCAGCCACCGCTGAGCCAGCGCATCCGGGAACTCGAGCGGGACCTCGGCGCGCGGCTGTTCGACCGCGGCCGGCGCGGCGCGGAACTCACCGAGGCAGGTCAGATCCTGCTCGCCGAATCCCGCGACCTGCTGGCCCGCTGGGATCGGGCGAAAACCCTGGTGGGCAAGGCACATCGGGGCGAATGGACGCGCTGCGCGTCGGGGTGCCGCCAGAACTGCCGGGCCGGATCCTCGCGGCGCTGCTCACCGGCTTCCGGCAGCGATATCCGGAGGTCCGGCTGGATCTGCTGGAACTCAGCACCGCCGAACAACTCCGGCTGCTCGCCGAGCGCGAACTCGACGCCGGGCTGCTCCAGCACCCGGTGGACGTGCTCGGACTGGAACTGGGCCCGGTGATCGAAACCCCGCTCGGCGTGGTCCTCCCCCGCGATTCCCCGCTGGCCACCCGCCCGGAACTCACCCTCGCCGACCTGGCCGGCGAGGGCCTGGTGCTGTTTCCCCGCGCGGCGGCGCCGGACCTCTACGACACCACCCTGCGCACCTGCTGGGAGCACGGCTTCCGGCCGGTCCGCGTGGTGCACGCCCGCAATCCGGAATTCGTGCTGGGTCAGGTGCTTTCCGGCCACGGCGTGGCCTTCGAGCAGGGCGCGGTGGCGCGCAAGGAGACCCGGGTGGTGTGGCGGCCGTTACGCGATCACCCGCTGATCCGCCGCATGTCGGCGGCCTGGCCCGCCACGGTCCCCCATCCGGCGGTGCGCCGGCTCGCCGACCTGATCGCGGAAGTGCTGGGGGCGGAAGGGGTTTCGTCGGCCGCCCCGGTCGCGGACGGGCAACGTCCCTGGAACGCGGTGTTCGGACGCCCGTGAGGTCGACCGCCGCCACGGACCGTTGCACCACCTCGTCACACCGCCCGGCGACGGAGCCGCTCCACCGCCTCGTGCGCCGCCGCCCCGATCGCCCGATCCACGTGCGGCAGGCGCTGTTCCAGCGTCCGCGCGCGGGTGAACACCGCGACCGCGTACCGGCCGCCGTCGGGATATTCGACGACGCCGATCTCGTGGCGCAACCCCGGCAGCGTGCCGGTCTTGCCCCACACCGCGACCTCGGGCGGAAAGGCCGCCGCGAGCCGATACCAGTTGACCTGCAAGCCCATCAGACCCCGCAGCCACCGGCAGACCTCCGGTGGAGCGGCTTCGTCGCGGGCGATGGCCGCCAGCATCCGGGTCATCTCCCGCGGCGTACTCGCGTTGGTGCGCAACGGATCCAGCGCGCGCAGGCCGAACACCTCGTCGACGCCGAGCGCGGAGAATCGGCGGGCGAACTCGCCCGCGTCGATGACGCCCGGAGCCACCGCGCCGCCGGCACGCGAACTCTCGGCCGTGGCCCTCGAATCCTCCGAGCCGGCGCCCGAATCCACGACAGCGCCGGGTGCTCCGGCGCCGCCGACGCCGAGGTCCTCCACCATGGACCGCACGATATCCCTTGGGGCGCCGACGATTCGGGTCCGCGCCAAGCCCAGTTCCCGGACCAGTGATCGGACGTTGTCCAGGCCGACGCGATCGAACAGCAGGTCGGCGGCGGTGTTGTCGCTGACCGACAACGCCAGGTAGGCGGCATCGCGCAGGCTCAGTTCCACGTCGTCGGCGCAGCCCGCGAGTCCGGTGCCGCCGAGGCGGGCGGCCGCGACCGCCCGTACCCGTTCGGCCGGATCGAGTTGCCCGGCCGCGGCCTGCCGCCCGAACTCCAACACCAGCGGCACCTTGACCACCGAGGCGAGCACGACGGGATCGTCCGCGCCCCAATCGATCTCGGCGCCGGTGCCGAGACAGCGGGCGTGCAACCGGCCGTGCACGCCCGCCTGCTCGAAAACGGTTGTCATACCACCGGATCCGGCGGACTAGGCCCCGATCAGCCGCTGCGCCAGGTAGCCCTCGACCTGGTCCAGGGCGATGCGCTCCTGGGCCATCGAATCCCGCTCGCGGACGGTGACCGCCTGATCCTCGAGGGTGTCGAAGTCGACGGTGATACAGAACGGGGTGCCGATCTCGTCCTGGCGGCGGTAGCGGCGGCCGATCGCGCCGGCGTCGTCGAAGTCGACGTTCCAGTTCCGGCGCAGTTGTGCCGCAAGGTCTTTCGCCTTCGGCGACAGATCGGCGTTGCGAGACAGCGGCAGCACCGCGGCCTTCACCGGGGACAGGCGGCGGTCCAGGCGCAGCACCGTGCGCTTCTCCGGCACACCCTTGGCGTTGGGGGCCTCGTCCTCGTTGTAGGCGTCGATGAGGAAGGCCATCAGCGAGCGGGTGAGACCGGCCGCGGGCTCGATCACGTACGGGGTGTAGCGCTCGTTGGTGTTCTGATCGAAGAAGCTCAGATCGCTGCCCGAGTGCTGCGAGTGCGTGGTCAGGTCGAAGTCGGTGCGGTTGGCGAGGCCCTCCAGCTCACCCCATTCGCTGCCCTGGAAGTGGAAGCGGTACTCGATGTCGACCGTGCGGGTCGAGTAGTGCGACAGCTTCTCCTTCGGGTGCTCGTACAGCCGCAGATTCTCCGGATCGATGCCGAGATCGGTGTACCAGGCGAACCGGGTGTCGATCCAGTACTGGTGCCACTGCTCGTCTTCACCGGGCTTGACGAAGAATTCCATCTCCATCTGCTCGAACTCGCGGGTGCGGAAGATGAAGTTGCCGGGGGTGATCTCGTTGCGGAAGCTCTTGCCGATCTGCGCGATGCCGAACGGCGGCTTCTTGCGCGCGGTGGTCATCACGTTCGCGAAGTTCACGAAGATGCCCTGCGCGGTCTCCGGCCGCAGGTAGTGCAGGCCCTCCTCGGACTCGATCGGGCCCAGGTAGGTCTTCAGCATCATATTGAAGTCGCGCGGCTCGGTCCACTTGCCGACGGTGCCGCAGTCGGGGCAGCCGATCAGCTCCATCGAGACGCTGTCCGGGTCGTCGATCTTGTTCTTCTCGGCGTACGCCTCCTGCAGGTGGTCCTGCCGGTGCCGTTTGTGGCAGTTCAGGCATTCCACCAGCGGATCGTTGAACACCGCGACGTGACCCGAGGCGACCCACACCGGACGCGGCAGGATGATCGAGGAGTCCAGGCCGACCACGTCGTCGCGGCTGGTCACCATGGCCCGCCACCACTGCCGCTTGATGTTCTCCTTGAGTTCGACACCGAGTGGGCCGTAGTCCCACGCCGACCGGGTGCCTCCGTAGATCTCGCCGCTGGGGTAGACCAGACCCCGGCGCTTGGCGAGATTGGCGACGGTGTCGACCTTCGACTTGGGTGCCACGACTCGAGCTCTCCCTCTGGACGGTGCGGAAAACGGCGATCCCGTCCAGCGTAATGGCCTGCCCCCGGCGTGGTCGAAGCAGTATCCGAGTGACACGCCCGACCCCGTGGTTGACATGCGCACCTGCGCATACCAATAATTGGCATCGATTTCCAATAAGGAGTTGGTTCGATGACCGCCGACAGTGGCGCTCCCGGGGGTGCTCCCGGGCGGCGTAGCCGCGTCGCCGTGGAAGCACCCACGCCCATTCCCCACGATCCCTACCCCTACCGGGCGCCCTCGGCCCCCGCGGTACCACCGCGCGGCGTGCTCGACAACGCCGGTGAGCTGCTGCGCGCCCTCGCCGCGCCGGTGCGGATCGCCATCGTGCTGCAACTGCGTGAATCGCCGCGCTGCGTGCACGAGCTGGTCGACACCCTGGGCGTGACGCAACCGCTGGTCAGCCAGCATCTGCGCATCCTCAAGTCGGCGGGCGTGGTGCGCGGCGAACGGACCGGCCGCGAGGTCATCTACGAGCTGGTCGACGATCATCTGGCCCGCATCGTCGTCGATGCGGTCGCCCACGCCGAGGAAGGGTGACCGGTGCCCGACAACACGGAGACACCGGAGAAGGCCGTCGGCATCCGCAGCACCCGCCAGCGCACCGCGATCACGGCCCTGCTCGGCGATATCGACGGATTCCGGTCCGCCCAGGAACTGCACGACGAACTGCGCCGCCGCGGCGAGGGCATCGGCCTGACCACCGTCTACCGCACGCTGCAATCGCTGGCCGACGCCGGCAAGGTGGACGTGCTGCGCACCGACTCCGGCGAGTCGGTCTACCGGCAGTGCTCCAAGGGCCACCACCATCATCTGGTGTGCCGGCACTGCGGCCGTACCGTCGAGGTCGAGGGCCCGACCGTGGAGGCGTGGGCGGAATCGGTCGCGGGCCAGCACGGCTTCATCGATATCAGCCACACCATGGAGGTGTTCGGCACCTGCCGGGAGTGCGCCGCGGCCGGCCGCGGCGGGTGCGGCTGACGCGCACCGAGGGCAGAGCCGGGCGCGGCGCGCGCCCGGCTGCGACCGGTCGCCGAATCAGGCCGGGACAGGTTCGGCCACGGGGGCACCTTCAGGGCAGCAGGCCCTGCCGGGCCCGGCCCGCCCCGGCGAGCACCAGGACCAGCATCGTCGCCAGTGCCTCGTCGGCCAGGCCGGCGGCGGGGAAGGTGTAGCGGAAGATCACGTCGGCGAGCCTGTCGTGCCCGACGACGGTGATCGAACCGAACTGCAACGCCGCGTTGCGATCGGCGACGCGCTTGTGCAGCTGCGGTTTCAACGGCCGGTCCCAGGCCAGGACGCAGGTGAGGGTCAGCACGTCCAGGCCCGGCGCCAGGCTCACCGCGCGCAGCGAGCACAATGCGCCGTCGTATTCGAAGCCGAGGCCGCCGTCCTCGGCGCGGACCGCGATCTCGTACCGCGTGAGGCACTCCGCCGCGCGGTCCTGGAGTTGCGCGACCGCGGGATCGGCGGCGCTCACTTCACCCCGCCGAAGCGCCGGTCGCGCTCGGCGTACTCCAGGCACGCCGCCCACAGGTTGCGGCGGTCGAAGTCGGGGAACAGGGTGTGCTGGTACACGAACTCGGCGTAGGCCGATTGCCAGATCAGGAAGTTGGAGCTGCGCAGTTCGCCGGACGGCCGCAGGAACAGGTCCACATCGGGCATATCCGGTTCGTCCAGGTACTGGGCGAAGGTGTTCTCGGTGATCTTCTCCGGATCCAGCTCACCGGCGGCGACCCGGCGGGCGATCTCCCGCGCGGCGTCCGCGATCTCGGCGCGGCCGCCGTAGTTCACGCACATGGTGAGGGTCATCACCGTGTTGTCCTTGGTGAGCTCCTGGGCGGTCTCCAGCTCCTTGATCACGCTGCGCCACAACCGCGGCCGCCGGCCGGCCCAGCGCACCCGCACCCCCATCTCGTGCATCTCGTCGCGGCGGCGGCGGATCACGTCGCGGTTGAAGCCCATCAGGAAGCGCACCTCCTCCGGGCTGCGCCGCCAGTTCTCGGTGGAGAACGCGTACGCCGACAACCACCGCACCCCGATCTCGATGCAGCCCTCGACGGTGTCCATCAGGACCGCCTCACCGCGTTCGTGCCCGGCCGTGCGTGCCAGCCCGCGTTCCTGCGCCCAGCGGCCGTTGCCGTCCATTACCAGCGCCACGTGCCGTGGCACGAACTCCTGCGGGATGGCGGGCGGGCGAGCGCCCGACGGGTGCGGCGTCGGCGGGCGGACGGTGCGCGTGGGTTCGGCGGGGGCGTACGGGGTGCGGTGACCGATCACGACCACCATCCTGCACCACGCGCGCGCGGCGATCCCGGCGGATCCGGAAGTCCTCGCCACGCCCGGACGGCCCGTGACCGGGAGCGGACGGCGTGTCCCGGACGAAATACCGCCGCGATCGATGAATTCACACACATTCTTCCCGGGCCGGAATGCCGTGTTCGACGGAATTCGCCGCGGCGGATACCGCCGCATCCGGGTCACGAGCCGCACCCGATTCGAGCAGACCGGACAGTTGGATCTCGTTGTTGCTCTTGGCAGCCCGCAATATGGCCGCTACCATGGGATTTCGAAGCTGAACGCGTTGTCGCAGTGAGAATGCAGCGGATTTTCAGGTTCCTCTCTTTCGATCGGCTCTCCCGGATCGTGTCACCCCGGATCACCGGCGCACAGGAATAACAACACGTTTCACAGCGAGAAAGGGCCCGGCGTGAAGCCCTTCACACTGCCCGATTTCTATCTCCCCCATCCACCCCGCCTCAATTCACATCTGGAATTCGCGCGTGCCCATTCACTGGACTGGGCTAAGCGCATGGGCATTCTCGACGAACCCGACCCGGCCGGTGGCCTGGTGTGGGATGCCGAGCGGCTGGAGCGGATGGACTTCGCCCTGCTCTGCGCCTACACCCACCCGGATTGCGATGCCGAGGCACTCGCACTGGTCACCGAGTGGTACGTCTGGGTCTTCTTCTTCGACGACGACTTCCTCGCCAAATTCAAGAACGGCGGGCAGCGCGGCACCGCCACGCGATATCTGGAGCGGCTGGAGCATTTCATGGCCGAACCGGGCACCCCCGCACCCGACCCGGAGAATCCGGCCGAGGCCGGGCTCGCCGACTGCTGGGCGCGCACCGCCTCCTCGATGTCACCGGCCTGGCGGCGGCGCATGGTACTCAGCACTCACAACCTCATGGTCGAATCCCTGTGGGAGCTGGACAATATCGCCCGCGAACGAATAGCCAATCCGCTCGAATACATCGAGATGCGCCGGCGGGTCGGCGGTGCGCCGTGGTCGGCGAATCTGGTCGAGTATGCCGCCGGGGCCGAGGTTCCCGATCGGTTCGCCACCGAGCGCCCGCTGCGGGTGCTGTGCGACACCTTCTCCGATGCCGTCCACCTGCGCAACGACCTGTTCTCCTACGAACGGGAGGTGCGCGTCGAGGGCGAGAACGCGAACGCCGTGCTGGTGCTGGAGACCTTCCTCGGCCTGCCCACCCAGACCGCGGCGAATCTGGTCAACGATCTGCTGACCACCCGGCTGAAGCAGTTCGAGGACACCGCCGAAGTCGAAGTGCCACAACTGTTCTCGGCACGCCTGGCCAGTGCGGCCGAACAGGCCGCGGTCGGCCGCTACGTCCTCGGGCTCCAGGATTGGCAGGCCGGCGGGCACGAATGGCACCTGCGGTCCAGCCGCTACATGAACAGTGGGCTCGACACCGGGCCCACCGGCCTGGGCACCGTCACCGCTCGCCTGATCCCGGGGCTGCGCATCCAGCTGAACCAGCACACCCCGCCCGCACGCTCGCCGGGCACGCTGCCGGTCACCGGACTGACCCCGCCCGGCCCCGCCACCCCCAACCCGCATCTGGCCGCGGCCCGGGACGACCTGCCGCGGTGGGTCGCGGCGACGGGCCTGCTGGATCCGGCCGCCCCGGGCTGGACGGCGAAGTCGATGGCCGAGGCCGATTTCGCGCTGTTCGCCGCCCTGGTCCACCCCGAGGTGAGCGAATCCGAACTGGTGTTGCGGGCCCGGTGGTGCGCCTGGGGTTTCCACGTCGGCGACCTGCTGTCGCACGCCTACCGCGCGCTGCCGTCGGCCGGCCGGGAGCAGTTGCGCCGGCTGCCGCAGTTCCTGGCCGACCCGCCGCCGCAGCCGCCCGTGACACCGGTGGAACGCGCGCTGGCGCAGTTGTGGTGCGACACCTCCGCCACCACCGAGGCCGCCACCCTGAGGCAGGTGCGGGCCGCGGTACTCGATTCCGTCGAGTCCTGGCAGCTGTGGCTGGACAACGAGATCCGCCGCCGCATCCCCGACCCCGTCGACCACCTGGAGAACCGCCGGGCGGCCTTCGGCGGCCGGCTGGTCACCGCGCTCGGCCGGCCCGCCGGGCACCCGTCCGCCGCCGACGCCCTCGCCGACACGAGTGTGCTCCGGCAACTGGAGAATTCGGCGCTCGACCATGCCGCACTGGTGAACGACCTGTACTCGTACCGCCGCGAGATCCACGACAGCGGCGAACATCAGAATCTGGTCTACATCACCCAATCGTTCCTCGGTTGTACCCGCGACGCCGCCCGCGACATCGTCGTGGATCTGGCCGAGGAGCGGCTGCGCCAATTCGAGCAGACGGCGCGCGACAAGCTGCCGGTGTTCTTCACCGACCACGCGGTCGCCGCCGCGACCCGGGCGGCCGTGCTCGCCCAGGTGCACCGCTGGCAGCAGTATCTGGCGGGCAATCTCGCCTGGCATACCGGCACCGGCCGGTACACCGCCGCAGCACCACAGCGGCCACGGCCGCGCATCGCCGGACCGACCGGGCCGTTCGTCAGCGCACTCGGTGGTCGCCGCACCAATACCGGGAGGCCAGCATGAGCACAGCGACCGCCGATGCCGATTTCGGCGCATCCTTCCCGCCCGAGCCCCGGCGCGGATCCTCCGCTCAGGCCCGGCTCGTCCTCACCCGGGCCCAGTTCCTGACGAAACCGTTGCTGCGCACCGCGATCGACTCACTGCCCGGCGAACTGCGGCTCATGTCCGGGTACCACCTCGGCCTGTGGGACGAGCACGGCACCGAGACCGCCACCGGCTCCGGGAAGGGCATGCGGCCGGCCCTGGTGCTGGCCGCCACCGCCGCCGCCGGTGGCACACCGGAGACGGCCGTGCACGCCGCCGCCGCGATCGAACTCGTGCACAATTTCACCCTCATCCACGACGACGTCATGGATCGGGACGCGTTGCGCCGGGGCCGCCCGACGGTGTGGCGGGTGTGGGGTATCGACAACGCGATTCTGGTCGGCGACGCCATGCACGGCCTGGCCGTGCGCACCCTCGCCGAGGCCCCGGTGTCGTCGCCGCAGTCGGTGATCCAGCTGACCGACAGCGTCATCGAGCTGTGCCTGGGCCAGCAGCGCGACTGCGCCTTCGAGACCCGCCAGCACATCACCGTCGACGAATGCCTCACCACGGTCCAGCAGAAGACCAGCTCCCTGCTCGGCTGCGCCTGCGTCCTGGGCGCACTCGCCGCGTCCGCCCCGCCGCCCGTCGTCGAGCGGATGAACTGGTTCGGCCGCGAACTGGGCGTCGCCTTCCAACTGGTCGACGACCTGCTCGGGATCTGGGGCGACCCGGCCCGCACCGGAAAACCGGTCGGCAACGACCTGATTCGGCGCAAACGCTCCCTGCCGGTGGTCGCCGCCCTCACCTCCGCCACCTCCGCCGGGCGCGACCTGGAAGCGCTCTACCGCGCGAACCACCCCCTGAGCCCCGCCGAGGTCGCCCGCGCCGCCGACCTGATCGTCGCGGCCGGTGGAAAGCAGTGGGCGCACACCGAATCCCAGCGCTACCTGCACTCCGCGATCGGCCCGCTGCTGGACCATCCGGCCGCCGCCGACCTGCTCCACCTCGCCGACGCCGTGGTCCACCGCGACCGCTGAACCCCGCCCACCGCTCACCGCAGCGACTCCAGATCCCGCAGCAATTCGGAGACGACGACCGGGCCCAACGCCACCAGTCCGTCCACGTCGGCCAACGTGACCGCCTCGACCGTCTGCTCCGGATTGCTCATCGGGTTCCGGCCCTCGATCCCGGGACGAAATCGCACCTGCACCGAACCACCCTCACCCACCGGCACACTCACGAATCCGATCACCCCATCGCTCGGATACCCCTTCTTCCACCCGTGCGATACCAGCCGCAGAATCCGCCCGGTGGGCACCACCATGCCGCGATACCGCTCCACACCCGCCTCGACCTCCGCACACCCCGGCGCGAAGACAGCCCGCTCGAGCTGCGAAAATGGTTGCAGTAGTTGATAATCGGCGAACACCTCCGACCAGGCGGCCAGACTCTCACCCAGATCCAGCGGGTGCGCCACCCCGACGATCGCATCGTCGGGCAAGGTGAGCAGCTCGTCGTGGACATCGGCGAGCGTGCCATCGGCATCGACACGGAACGCACCGACGACGCGCTCACCGAATCCGATGGCCCCGGGGGCAATCTGCTCACCGACCTCGCCACCGGCAGCAGACTCCGCCGCGGCGCCGCCGGCGGCCGCAACGCGCTCAGCGGCAATGCCGTCAGCCACAGCCGCACGATCACCGAGCCCGCTTTCCACCGGGGCACTGGCAGCGGCGTGGTCCTCGAAGCTCGAACCTTCGTGGGCCGTACCGCCGGCGACCATGCCCGCAGGGACCGCGGGCCGGAGATCCGCGCCGGGTGGGGCGAACACCACCCACACCAGTCGCATGGCCAGCTGCTTCAGGAGCGGATGGTCCAGGAAGATCTGGCGGTGGGTTTCGGCGGTCCAGCGGCGGCGGCGCACCATCGCCGCCTCCAGGCGCGCCGACTGATCGGTGACCGCGGACTGCAACAGCTTCTTGAAGGAGCCATAGGCGGTGTGCGCTGCCAGCGCCACCGCCGGATCGTCGGACTTCCCCGGCTTCGGCAGGGTGGCGCGGGGAGTGCCGTCCTCATCGCGGACCACCGGCCGCAACTGCGCGTCCAAGCCGACCACGAATCGCCGCGTCCCGTAGTCCACCATCATGGTGCCCGCCGCCGAGAGACCGAGATCCGGGACGGCCCGGTCGGCGAACTCCGCCTCGGTGCTGCCCTGTCGTTCGCAGACATCTCGGATGGCGCGTTCGACCTTGCGGCGCAACATCTTCGAGACCGAGGCCTCCCGCAACAGCTGCAACTGCATGCAGGCGTTGGCGGTGCCGATCATCACCAGCATGTCGACGGCCTCCACGGCCCGGTTGATCGCCTTCTCCGTTTCCGCGAGGCGGCGCAACCGCGCGGCGGTGTCGTCGTTGCCGAGCAGGCCCAGCGCTCGTAGCGGCCAGAAGTTGCGCTTGGCCGGGAAGCGGGCCGCCTGCCAGGCACGGAACAGCGCCCAGGCGAACTCGCCCGCGGAGGCCGGGTCCACCACCTCCGCGACCGCGCGCACACCGGCGTAATCATCGTCCGGACGGCACATCATCAGCATGCTGACGAGATGGGCGACCGCCGATTCCGGTAGCGCGAGGGCCCGATCCCGCAACCGGATCCTGGGCAGCGCGGCGAGCCGCACCCACTCGGGCGGCTTCGGCACCCGAGTGGGCAGCCACAGCAACGGGTCACCGTCCAGGCATTCGATGACGACCCCGTAGACCTCGTCGCCGAACTCGGCCGCCGCCGCCAGCACCTCGGCCCGGTGCCCCGAACGGTCCAGCATCCGCAACACCCGCTCCGCGGCACGGCGTTGCTTCACCACGGAACCGACCGCGGCGGGGATCAGATCGCGGGCGGCCGCCGCGGCGTGCCGGCGGAACCAGTTGCGGCTGATTCGTTCCTGGCTGTCGTCCAGCCAGTCCACCATCATCCAGGTGACATCCGTGCCGACGACGGGCTCCCAGAGGCTTCCCGAACCCCATGCGTGCGTCGGTGTGCCCTCGGCGAGGAAGGTGACCACCTCGTCGCCGTAGCGGCCGAGCAGCCGCAGATGGCTGTCCAATCTGGCCTGCATGTAGCCGTATTCGTCCTGGTACCAGAACGGGATGCGGCCGTGGATCGGGAGTTCCGGCAGCCAGGCCAGATGCGGGCGGGCGAGATGTTCGGGCGCGTCGGCCAGCACCTCGACGACCCGATTGTGAGGCGTGGCCCGCATCGCCTCGATCTCGTGCTGCCACGCCTCGTCGCTACCGGTGCGGCGAGGCGGAGTGTCGGCCCAGCGTTGCCGCTCACCCGGCAGCCATTCCAGCCGAAACGGCCGATGCACCGCCGCCACCTCGACCACACGCGGCCGAATCCGCTTGCGCTGCAACCATGGTGGCGATACCAGCAGCTCGGGAAGGTCCTCCGCGCCGGCCTCACCGAGCGCGGCGCCGACGACGCGGAGACCGGATGTCGTTGCGATGTGTGTCAATTCGTCCCCCGAATGCTCGTGCGGTCCTACTCGGCACGGAATCTAGCGGAGACGACCGACAATCCGCCCCGACGACGAGACGCGGACGGAGACACCGCACGGCCGACACGATGACCCGGCACCGCAGCGGACACGGCGAGCCCGGCACGGCGGTTGTGCGCTGCGCACCACACGACTGTCGGCCCGGCGCACCGCACGGATGGCCGGTGGCCCGAGGGTTCAGCCGACCCGGCTGTCGGCGGCCTCGACGGCCCCGTGCGGGCGGGTGCGCTCGATCAGGGGCAGGGTGCGGAGTTGGCGCTCCAGATGCCATTGCAGGTGGGCGGCGGTGAGGCCGCTGGCCTGGCGGCGTATTCCGGTGGGAACGGCGTCCACGCCGCTCCAGTCGCCGCGGTGCAGGGCGCTCATCAGGTCCAGGACACCCAGGGCCGGGGTGGCCGCGCCCGGTGGACGGCAGTGCACGCAGACCGCGCCGCCGGCGGCGACGTGGAAGGCGCGGTGCGGGCCGGGGGTCGCGCAGCGGGCGCATTCGTCCAGGGCTGGCGCCCAGCCGGCGAAACCCATGGCGCGCAACAGGAATGCGTCGAGGATCAGCTCGTGCGGACGGTGGCCGGCGGCGATGGCGCGCAGGGCGCCCGCGGTCAGGGTGTGCAGGCGGGGGGCGGGGGCGCGCTCCTCACCGGCCAGGCGTTCGGCGGTCTCCAGGACCGCGCAGGCGGTGGTGTAGCGGCCGTAGTCGGCGACGATGTCGGAGGCGAACGCCTCCACGGTGTGTACCTGGGTGACGGTGTCCAAGCTGCGGCCGGGATACAACTGCACGTCGACATAGGCGAACGGTTCCAGTCGCGCGCCGAACTTCGAGCGGGTACGCCGCACCCCCTTCGCCACCGCGCGCACCAGCCCGTGCTGTCGCGTCAGCAGCGTGACGATGCGATCGGCCTCGCCCAGCTTGTGCTGGCGCAGCACGACCGCCTGGTCCCGGTAGACACGCACCCCGCCATCCTCGCACGCTTCCCCGCCGACCGGACGGGGACCGCCCCGAGCGCGGCCGAGGCAGACCACCCGAGCGGAGCGAACCCGGACCCCTCGAACGCGGACCGCCGGGAACCGGTGGACGTGAACTGAACGACTCGACGGGAGACGCGGGTCCGGCGAATACTCGAGTCGGCAAACACCCGGATCACCGCGAGTCAGTGGAAGGCCGACCACTGGTGACCGGCGTCACCGTACACCTGGGCGATGCGCGGGCCTTGCAGGGTGCGCAGCAGCAGGGTCATCCAGCCGGATCCGGCCTGGCCGATCGCGAACTGGTCGACCTCCACCGACACCTGCTCCGGGCCGCGCAGGTCCACGGTGAGACCCGGATGGCCGAGCGGCGCCTCGACCAGGGTCTGACGGTTGCCCCAGATCACCAGCCGGCGGCGGCTCAGCGCCACGGTGCCGCCGTCGATGTTCTCCCAGCTGGCCGACGAATAATGCAGCGCGGTCCGGTGATTGCGACGGGCCAGCGACCCGCTGAACGGGGCGAACACCACCATCCCCTCCGCTTCGAGGTCCGAACGCAATTGGGGTGGTAGCTCTTTCACACCGAAGACCCGCGGCATCCACTTCACGCCGTGGATCGTAAGGTCACCCGGCCGGGACTGCGAGCCACAATTCGGACACGGTCCCGCTACCCGGCCCGGAAAATGTCCGGAGGGTGCTTCCCGATCATGGATATTCGACCGGCGGGCCGCTAGCGTTCCTGCGGCAGGGAGGAGTTCACGATGACGGCATCGAAACAGCAACCGGGACTGACCGAGTTGGCGGCCGCGATCGCCGGCGGCAGCGTGACCTCGGTGGCCGCGACGACGGCCGTCCTGGACGGGATCGAGGCGACGCAGCCCACCCTCAACGCCTTCCGCGTGATCCGCCGCACCGAGGCGCTGGCCGAGGCCGCCGCGGCCGATCGCCGCCGCGCCGAGGGTGCGCGCGCACCGCTGCTCGGCGTGCCGATCGCCATCAAGGACGACACCGACATCGCCGGTGCGCCAACGGCCTTCGGCTGCGGCGGCGAGTTCCCGCCGCAGGCCGAGGATGCCGAGGCGGTGCGCCGGTTGCGGGCGGCGGGAGCGGTGGTCGTGGGCAAGACCAACACCTGCGAGATCGGGCAGTGGCCGTTCACCGACGCCGCCGCCTTCGGCTACACCCGCAACCCGTGGCACGCCGAGCACACCCCCGGCGGCTCCTCCGGCGGCGCCGCGGCGGCGGTCGCGGCCGGATTGCTGCCCGCCGCACTGGGTTCCGACGGCGCCGGATCGGTGCGCATCCCCGCCGCCTGGACCCACCTGGTCGGCATCAAACCGCAGCGCGGCCGCATCTCGACCTGGCCGCGCGCGGAATCGTTCCACGGGCTCACCGTCAACGGGCCGCTGGCCCGGACCGTCGCCGACGCCGCGCTGCTGCTCGACATCGCCGCCGGACCACATCCCGGTGATCGGCACACGCCACCGGCGATCAGCGCGTCCGAGGCCGTGGGCCGCGATCCGGGAAAGCTGAGAATCGCTCTGTCCCTGCGTATTCCGTTCACCGCCACCCGGACCGCACTGGATCCCGAGGTGGCCGCGGCGGTACACGAGACCGCGGCGGTGCTGCGCCGCCTCGGCCATACGGTCACCGTCGCCGACCTGCACTACGGCCTGCTGATCGGCGCCGCGTTCCTGCCCCGCTCGATGGCGGGGGTGCGGGCCGAGCTGGCGAAACTTCCCGGCGCCCAGGTGGATCCACGGACCCGCGCCAACGCCGCCACCGGCCGGTGGCTGGCCGGGCCCGCGCTGGCGCTGTCCCGGGCGCTGGAGCCGTTGCTGCACAAGCGCATCGGCCGCTTCTTCCACGACCACGATCTGGTGCTCGCCCCCACCACCGCCACTCCCCCGCCGCCGGTGCACGCCATGGACGGCCTGGGCAGCTTCGCCACCGACGCCCTCATCACCGCCGCCTGCCCCTACACCTGGCCGTGGAACGTGCTGGGCTGGCCCAGTGTCAACGTTCCCGCCGGGTTCACCGGCGCCGGGCTGCCGGTCGGCGCGCAACTGATGGGCCCCGCGAATTCGGACGCCCTGCTGATCTCCGTTGCCGCCCAATTGGAATCGGAGCTGCACTGGGAGCGGGTCCGGCCACGGCCCTGGTGGCAGGCCGGATGACGGTCAGAACCCCAGCCTGCCCAGCTGTTTCGGATCCCGCTGCCAATCCTTGGCGACCTTCACGTGCAGGTGCAGGTAGATGCGGGTGCCGAGCAGATGCTCGATCTGCTTGCGGGCGGCGGTGCCGACCTCCTTCAGCCGGGATCCGCCGCGGCCGATGACGATCGCCTTCTGACTGGGCCGTTCCACGTAGAGGATCGCGTGCACGTCCAGCAGCTCACCGGATTTCGGCGCTTCCTCCTCGCCGTCCTCGGCTTCGCGCGGCAGCACCTCCTCGATGACCACCGCCAGCGAATGCGGCAGTTCGTCGCGGACGCCCTCCAGCGCGGCCTCGCGGATCAGCTCGGCCATGAGCGTCTCCTCGGGCTCGTCGGTGAGTTCGCCGTCGGGGTAGAAGGCCGGTCCCTCCGGCAGTTTCGACGCGATGACGTCGACGAGCACCTCCACCTGCTCACCCCGCACCGCCGACACCGGCACCACCTCGGCCGCCGGGCCGAGCAGTTGCGAGAGCGCCAGCAGTTGTTCGGCGACGGCGCCGCGATCCACCTTGTCGATCTTGGTGACCACACCGATCAGCGTCGTCTTCGGGGCCATCTGGTTGATCTGCTGCACGATCCAGCGGTCGCCCGGCCCGATCTTCTCGTCGGCCGGGATGCACAGGGCGATCGCGTCGACCTCCGAATAGGTGTCGCGCACCAGATCGTTGAGCCGCTGGCCGAGCAGCGTGCGGGGCCGGTGCAGGCCGGGGGTGTCGACCAGGATCAGCTGCGCGTGCTCGCGGTGCACGATGCCGCGGATGGTGTGCCGGGTGGTCTGCGGGCGGGAGGACGTGATCGCGATCTTCTGCCCCACCATGGCATTGGTGAGCGTCGACTTGCCGGTGTTCGGCCGGCCGACGAAACAGACGAACCCGGAACGGAATTCATCGCTCATTCGAACACCTCCGATTCGGTGTCCAGGTCGAAACCCTCCGGCACGCGCGCGCCGGTCAGATCGGACGCCACCGCCTCCACGATGTCGTACACCGCCCCGCTGCGATCGGCGAGGATGATCCGCGCCGCCGGCGTCACCTCGCGCACCGCGGCGACCCCCTCGTCGCGCAACTGGCCACCGACCACCAGCGCCGCCTCGAAACCCTCGGCGCCACTGGACAGGGCGGCGGCGACGGCGGCCTGCAGGGCGGTCAGCGAGAGCGCCTGCAGGCGCACCGGGCCCGCGGCATAGGTGCGGCCGTCGCTGTCGCGCACGGCCGCGCCGCTGCCGTGCCCGGCGCGGGCCATCGCGCCGCGCGCCAGCACCAGCAACTTGTTGTCCTCGGCATCCAGGCCGGTGGACTTCGGTTCAGTCATCGCCAACTCCCTCGTCGAGTCCCGGCTTCCCGCCGGATCCGTTCCCCTGCCGATCATCGATGGTGTGCTCGGCGCCGTTGCGGCCGGTCTCCCGGCCCGGCTTCTCGGCCTTCTCCGGGGCGCGCCGCACCACCACGGTGTGCACCCGGACCCGGCCCCGGGCATCCGCGCCGCCCTCACCGCGCAGTTGCAGCCCGTGGACCACCGCCTTCGACCCCGGCAGCGGCACCCGGCCCAGGGCGTGGGCGAGCAGGCCGCCGACGGTGTCGACATCCTCCTCGTCGACCTCCATGCCGAACAACTCGGCCAGATCCTCGACCGAAAGCCGTGCCGACACACGGTATTTGCCGCCGCCCAGATCTTCCACATCCGGGATCTCGTGCGTGTCGTACTCATCGGCGATCTCCCCCACGATCTCCTCGAGGACGTCCTCGATGGTGACCAGACCGGCGATGCCGCCGTATTCGTCGACCAGCAGCGCCATGTGGTTGCGGCGGCGCTGCATCTCGTCGAGCAGGACGTCCAGCGGTTTGGAGTCGGGCACGAACACCGGGGCGCGCATCACCTCGCGCACCCGCACTCGTTTGCCCCGATCCATATGCTGCACAAGGTCTTTCAGATAGACGACACCGAGGATGTCGTCGACGTTCTCGCCGATCACCGGAATTCGCGAATGCCCGGACCGCACCGCCAGCGACATCGCCTGTGCCGTGGTCTTGTCCGCCTCGATCCACACCATCTCGGTGCGCGGCACCATCACCGCGCGGGCGGCGGTGTCGCCGAGTTCGAACACCGACTGGATCATCCGGCGTTCCTCGGAATCCACCACCCCGCTGGCCTGCGCCAGGTCCACCACCTCGCGCAGCTCCACCTCGGAGGCGAACGGCCCGTTGCGGAATCCCTTACCCGGGGTGATCGCGTTACCGATCACGATCAGCAACCGGCTCACCGGCCCCAGCAGCGAACCGATCACCTGCAACGGCAGCGCGGCCGCCAGCGCGATCGAATACGCGTGCTGACGCCCCAGCGTGCGCGGCCCGACACCGATGACCACATAGTCGACCAGCACCATGACCACCGCCGTCAGCAGCAGCGCCCAACCGGAACCGAGCACATGCGACAACGCCGCCGCCAGCAGCACGGTCGCGCTGATCTCGCACACCAGCCGCAGCAGCACCATGAGATTCACGTACCGGGGCCGGTCCACCACGATGCGGGCCAGCCGCCGCGCCCCGGTGCGATCCCCGCGCACCAGATCCTCCACCCGGGCCGGCGAGGTGGTGGCCAGCGCCGCGTCGACGGCCGCGAACACCCCGCCCACCGGCACCAGCAGAATCGCCAGCAGCAGCAGAACTATCGGTGTCACGCGGGATCCAGCGGATCACCGTCGGTGGTGAACCCCGTCTTCCCCAGCAGCCGCCGATCCCGCTCGGCGAGTTCGGCGCGGCGCTGCGCCTCGCGCAGGCTCTCGTACCATTCGGCCAGCAGACGATTCTGCAACCCGAACATCACCTTCTCCTCCTCCGGCTCGGCATGGTCGTAGCCGAGCAGGTGGAGCACCCCGTGCACGGTGAGCAGCGCCAGCTCCTGATCCAGCGAATGTCCTGCCCGCGTGGCCTGTTCGGCCGCGAACTCCGGGCACAGCACGATGTCGCCGAGCATCGACGGCCCCGGCTCCGCACTATCCGGCCGCCCCCCGGGCTCCAGCTCGTCCATCGGGAACGACATGACATCTGTCGGCCCCGGCAGATCCATCCACCGCACATGCAGATCCGACATGGTGTCGAGATCGACCAGCACCATCGACAGTTCCGCGGCCGGGTGCACGTCCATCCGCCCGATCACGAACCGCGCGACACTGACCAGCTCTTCCTCGGATACGTCGATACCCGACTCATTGGCGATCTCGATGCTCACGCGGTCAGCTTAGGCCACCGGCAACAACGCGCCGAGCAACGTCCGGCACACCGGTGGCCACCGCTGGGTCAGCGCCGCCCGCCCCGCTCGGCCGCGCGGCGCTGGGCCCGGTTGCCCGAATACGGCGTCGCCCCGACCTGCGGCTGTATCTCCGACTCGTAGCGGTCGTAGGCGTCCACGATCTCCGCGACCAGCCGGTGGCGCACCACGTCGCGCGAGGTCAGCTCGGCGAAGTGGATGTCCTCGATGTCGGTGAGGATCTCGCTGACCCGGCGCAGGCCGGAGACCGTGCCGCCGGGCAGGTCTATCTGTGTGACGTCGCCTGTGACAACGACTTTCGAGCCGAAGCCGAGGCGGGTCAGGAACATCTTCATCTGTTCCGGAGTGGTGTTCTGCGCCTCGTCCAGAATGATGAAGGAATCGTTGAGGCTGCGGCCGCGCATATAGGCCAGCGGTGCGACCTCGATGACGCCGGCGGCCATCAGCTTCGGAATGGATTCCGGATCCATCATGTCGTGCAGCGCGTCGTACAGCGGGCGCAGGTACGGGTCGATCTTCTCGTTCAGCGTGCCCGGCAGGAAGCCGAGCCGCTCGCCCGCCTCCACCGCCGGACGCGTGAGGATGATCCGCGTGACCTGCTTGGTCTGCAACGCCTGGACCGCCTTGGCGACCGCCAGATACGTCTTACCGGTACCGGCCGGGCCGATGCCGAACACGATGGTGTGGGTATCGATGGCGTCGACGTAGCGCTTCTGGTTGAGGGTCTTGGGGCGGATGGTCTTGCCGCGACGGGACAGGATGTCCAGGCTCAGCACTTCCGCGGGGGAATCCGAGGAGCCCTCGGTGAGCATCGACAGCGTGTGCCGGACCGCCTCGGGGGTGACCATGCGATTGCGGGTGGTCAGGGCCACCAGCTGCTCGATCACCCGCTCGGCCAGCGCCACGTCGGGAGCCTTGCCGGTCAGGGTGACCGCATTGCCGCGCACGTGGATGTCGGCGTCGAGCAGACGTTCGAGTTCACGCAGGTTCTCGTCGGCGGACCCCAGGAGGCCGAAGACGGATTCGGGAGCTAGTTCGATACTGGAGCGCACTGTCCGCGCGGCGGGGCCACCACCGTTGCCGTCGGCCCCGACACCGGCCATCGGGGTGGCCGGGTCGCCATTGTCACCTGTTGTTCGCAAAAGTTGCTCTGGCCTGCTTTCCGGTCTCGAGACCGGAGTATGCGGCCTCGAATGTCTTTCGTCGGTGAGAAAAGTCTAACGCGCGGCACCGACAGCGCCCAGTGAATAAAGCGCAACCCGCAGGTCACGGGCGTGAGACATGGGGCACGCTGCGTGCGTCCGCGGCCTGACCGGCGGCCCATTCGACGGCGAAATCCCGGAAGCCGCGGACCGCGTCCGCGGGCACCGCGGCCACCGACCAGATCAGGCCGACCGTGCGGGTGGCCCCCGGATCGGCCAGCGGGATCAGCACCGGGCCGGGACCGGCCGGGCGGGACGGATCCTCCAGCGGCACGATCGCCACGCCCAGACCGGCCGTGACCAGGCCGGTCACGGTGACCAGGTCGCTGCATTCGAAGGCGATGCGGGGCCGCAGATCGGCGGCGGCGCCGAGATCGTCCAGGATGCGGCGCATGCCGTAGCCGGGATGGGTGGTGATGAACTCCGCGTCGGCGGCTTCGGCGAGCCGGATGCGGCGCTGCCCGGCCAGCCGATGGTCCGGCGGCACCGCCAAAGCCAGCCGCTGCCGCAGCAGCGCTCGCCAGCCCAGCCCGGATTCCGCGGGGCGCGGCGACACGATGCCCAGATCGGCGCTGCCGTCCAGAACACTGCCGGTGACCCCCTCCGCGCCGTTCTGATCGAGGGTGAAGGCGACCCGGCCGGACCCACGCCGGAAATCGGCGATCAGCTGCGGCACCAGGCGGGCGCCCACCGAATGCAGGAACGACAATCGCACCACGCCGCGCGCCGGATTGGCCAGATCGGCCAGAGCCCGCCCGGCCGCCTCCAGCTCCGCGCGGGCGCGCCGGGCGTGCTCGTAGTACACCCGGCCGAAATCGTTGAGCGCCAATCGCTTCCCGTGCCGATCGAACAGTCGCACGCCGAGCCGGCGCTCCAGCCGAGCCAGCATCCGCGACAGTGTGGGCTGCGAGACGTGTAATCGGTCGGCGGCGGCCCCGACGTGCTCGAGTTCGGCGAGGGTGGTGAACCAGTGCAACTCGTCACTCGTCATGCCGCTGCTCCTGCCCGTCGCCTCTGCTAATACGTCTCACGCATCAACTCGAAGCCCATTATGCATTTCCCTTCGGAACGAACCGGTCCGAAGCTGACCAGGTGACCAGCACCCTTCCCGCCGAGACCGGCATCGCCGCCCACGAACGCCGGATCGTCCGGGCCGCCTTCGCGGCGGGGGTCACCACCTTCGCGGCCATGTACAGCGCGCAGGCTTTGCTGCCGAGCCTGTCGGCGGCATTCGGGGCCACGCCGGCGCATGCGGCGCTGGCCGTCTCGCTGACCACCGGGGTGCTGGCGCTCGCCATCGTGCCGGTGAGCGTGCTGTCCGGCCGATTCGGGCACGCGCGGGTGATGATCGTGTCCACGGTCGGATCGGCGGTGATCGGGCTGCTGCTGCCGTGGAGTCCGACCCTGGAGGTGCTGCTGGCCGGACGGGCGTTGCAGGGCCTGGTCGTGGCGGGGGTACCCGCGGTGGCGATGGCCTATCTGGCGGAGGAGATCCGCGGTGAGCGGCTCGGCGCGGCGATGGGCGTGTACGTGGCGGGCACCACGCTCGGCGGGCTCGGCTGCCGGCTGCTGCCGTCGCTGGCGCTGGAAGCGATGCCGTGGCGGTGGGCGGCGGAGACGGGGGCAGTGGCGGCCGCCGCCTGCGCGGTATGGTTCCTGCGCGCACTGCCCGCGGCCCGGCCGGTCACCCCCCGGCCGCTACGAATTCGTTCCCTGGCAAGGGATCTCGGTGCCCAACTGCGTTCCCGTACGTTGTTCGCGCTGTTCGGGCTGGCCTTCGTGCTGATGGGCGGATTCGTCTCGGTGTACAACTTCCTCGGCTACCGGCTCACCCGGGCGCCGTTCGAATTGCCCCCGGCCGTGGCCGGATTCGTGTTCGTGCTGTACCTGGCGGGCACGGTCACCGCGACACTGACCGGACGCTGGGTGCACCGGCTCGGCCGCATCCGGGTGCTGACGGTGTCCGTGCTGATCATGTGCGCCGGGGTGCTGGTCACCCTGCCGGACCAGCTCGCGACGGTGATCCTCGGTGTATTGCTTTTCACGGCAGGCTTTTTCGGTGCGCACACGGTCGCCGGGGCCTGGGTCGGCGCGGCCGCGATCGGCAATCGCGCCGCCGCCAGTTCGCTGTACCTGTTCTGCTACTACGCGGGCAGTTCGGTGGTCGGCGCACTGGCCGGGGTGATGTTCGGCCGGTACGGCTGGGCCGGCCTGGCCGGATATGTGGTGGCGCTCGGCGTGATCGCGGGTGGGCTCGTCGCGGCCGTGGCGTCGGGGCCTCGGGCCTGACCCGCGCGCTCACTTCACGCAGGGCACCTTCCCGGAGTCCATCGAGGACAGGTCGGTGGGGGCCGGGGAGTTGTTGCCGGTCGCGGTGGCCGAGACCGGCGGGGGCGGCGGGGTGGTGGAGGTGGGTGTCGCCGAGGTGGTGGCGTCGTCGGGCACGCTCGCGACCATGGTGGTGATCGTCGCGTTGCTGGTGACGTCGGCGCCGATGGTGACGACGACCGTGTGCGAATCCACCGCGGACGACTTGGTGGCGGTCACACCGAGTTGATCCGCCAGCGCCGCCGCCGCCGAATCCGCGCCGGTGCCGTAGGTGATCGCAGTGGTGTTGCGGGACCCGCCGCTGACCGCGTCACCGGCGGTGAAACCCCGGTTCACCAGAGCCACCTCCAGCTTGCGGGCCAGGCCGTTCTGGTCGGAGCCGTTGACCACGTTCAGGGTCACGCCCGTGGCCGCCGGGATCGGCACCGTGACGGTGGCGGTGCTGGTCGGCGTGCTCGACGCGGCGCCGGGCGGGAACAGCAGATCGTGCACGGTGGCGCGGATCGCCGGGACGTCGACGATGTTGACGTCCTCGCCGAGATCGTCCTGCCCGAAATCCACCACCGGCAGCGTGAACAGGGTCATGCCGCCGGACATCATGGTCGAGGCGCGCTGGGCGAACTGCATCGGATCCAGACCGCTGTCGATGGCGATGTTCTGCTTCGCGATATCGAGCAGGCTGCGCAGTTTGCCGATATTGGTCAGGGTGCCGCTGTCCTGCAACTGCCGGGCCAGCGAGACGATGAACGCCTGCTGCCGCCGGGTGCGGTCCATATCGGTGAAGTTCAGATCCGGGTCCGGATCGCGGCGCTGCCGCACGAACGCCATCGCCTGTTCGGCATCGATCTGCTGCTCGCCCTTGTGGAAATCGGCGCCGGAGAAGAAGCGGTCGGAGGTGTTCTCGTTGAGGCACACCGTGATCGGCTGCACCGCCTGGGCGATCTGGAAGAAGGCCACCAACGTCACCTCGACGAAGTGGTCCACCGGCACTCCGCCGAGAAAGGCTCGCACCGTGGCGATCTCGGACTTGCGGCCGACGTCGCGGGAGCGCTGCTCCAGCTCGACCGGGTCCTTGACCGTCGAGGTGAGTTTGTCCTTCGTCGCCTGATACGCCAGGCCGTACGCCTGCTTGACCTTGCCCTTGCAGGTGGACCCGCCGCAAGCGGCCGGATCCAGCGTGACGTAGTCGTCGCGCGGGATGGAGATCGCCGTCGACTTCGACCCGTCACCCGGAATGTGCATCAGGATCAGCACATTCGAGTTGTAACCACCCTCACTGTCGTCACCGGCGTGCAGCGCGTCGTACATGTCCTGCGGCAACGGATTTCCGTGCTCGTCGAGCCGGCTGTCCAATCCCATGATGAGGATGTTCTGATCGGCGCCGACGGATTTCGGGCCGTCGTCGAGCGCACTCGAGGTCGTCACCCCGGCCAGCGCCGTGTGGTAAGTGCGCCACGCGGTCCCGGTGCCGACGAGCACCAGCACCGCCGCCAGTGCGATGACGGACCGGCCCGCGATCAGGGCGCGTGAGGTGCGCCGGCGCGGTGGTCGGCGGGGGCGGCGCGGTGACGTGTACGGCCGAATCGGGACGGTTGCCGGATCGACCGGGTCCGTCTGTCTTCGCGGATACTCACCAACGCGCGCCATACAGACCGAATATAGGGATCGATGCCCGTCGGTGCCGACCCGGCAGTGCTGTCTCACATGCGCCACCGCGCGCCGGGCTACTTGACGCAGGGTATGCCATCGGAATCCATAGTGGACAGATCGGTCACCCCGGGGGCCGCGGCGCCGGGTGCGGTGGCCGAGACCAGCGGCGGTGGGGGTGCGGTCGTGGTGCTGGTCACGGTGGCTCCGGAGCCGCTCGTGGTGGCAGCGGCCGGGCCGCCGCCGACGATCCCGGTGGCGTCCGCGCCACCGCCGGACGGTCCGGTGGCGGCGGGCGGCGGGGTGGACGAGGGGGAACCGGTGCGATCGGCAGACCCGAGCAGGCTGCGCACGATGCCGTGGATCCCGGCCGGATCGACCAGGTTCACGTCCTCACCCCCGGAGGTGGTGGCGAACTCCTTGATCGGCAGCGTGTACAGCGACAGCCCGCCGGACATCAGATCCGCTGCCTGCGCGGCGAATTGCGGCAGATCCAGGCCGTGGTCGATGGCGAGATCACGCTCGGCGACGGCCAGCAGGTCCGACAGCGTGCCGACGTTCGCGAGGGTGCCGCTGTCCTGGAGCTTGCGCGCCACCGACACGATGAACGCCTGCTGCCGCCGGGTCCGATCCAGATCGGTGAAATCCAGCGCCGGATGCGGATCGCGGCGCTGCCGCACGAACGCCATGGCCTGCGAGGCGTCGATCTGCTGCACGCCCCGGCGGAATTCGGCGCCGGAGTAGTAGGAATCGGTGGTGTTCTCGTTGAGGCACACCGTGATCGGCTGCACCGCGTCGGCGATCTGGAAGAACGCGGCCAGCGTCACCTCGACGAAATGGTCGATCGGCATGTCGCCGAGAAAGCTTCGTACCGTGGCGATCTCGGCGCGGCGCCCGGCGTCGCGGGAACGCTGCTCCAGATCGGCGGTGTCGGTCACGGTGCCCGACAGCGCCGATTTGGCGCGCGCGTAGGCGAAACCGTAGGCCTGCTTGATCTTTCCCTTACAGCTCACCGTCACCGTGCAGGCGGCCGGGTCCAGTGCGACGTAGTCGTCGCGGGGGATCGAGATCGCGGTGGCCTTGGAGCCGTCGCCCGGAATGTGCACCAGGATAAGCACATTCGCATTGTGACCGCCGACGGTGTCGTCACCGGCGTGCAGCGCGTCGTACATGTTCTGCGGCAACGGTTTTCCCTGCTCGTCCAGGCGGCTGTCCAGGCCCATCACCAGGATGTTCTGATCCGCCCCCGGCGAGCGCGGGGTGTCGTGCAGCGCATCGGAAACGGTGACACCGGTCAGGGCGGTGTGGTAGTTTCGCCACGCCCAACCGGTTCCGGCGAGGACCACCAGCGCGGTCAGCGCGGCGAGCGTCCGCACGCCGATCCGGCCGGCGAGCGCGATCCGGTGCCGCACCGATCGGGGCGACGGCAGGCCGTCGCCCTCCTCCGAGTCCGGCTGTTCCACACCGGGCTCCGTTGTGGCCGAACGTCGCCGACCGATCCTCATACGATTCAATTTTAAGGACGAATAGGACACCGCGCCGCTCGCTGTGTGCCCCGTCACCGTCGTATCCGGCGCCGCATGACCCCCTTCCCGTCACTGGCGTTACTTCTACGGCGCGAGTACAGTCTCGCCGTCATTCTTTTCATCGCTCGGGGGTTTCACATGCTCATCTGGGGCTGGCGGCGTACCGTCGCACAATTGGCCATCATCACGCTGGTCTGCGGCCACTGCCACAATCCGTCCGCGCACAACCTGCGCAAGCTCACCACCTGGTTCACCCTGTTCTTCATCCCGCTGATCCCGCTCAGCTCCAAACACACACTCCAGTGCACCTTCTGCGGCGCGGGCTCCGAAGTGGCGAAGGACCGGGTCCCGGAACTGCTCGCGACCGCCCAGGGCGTGCCGCAGGCGCCGGCCCAGGGCATGCCACAGCAGCAACCGGCCCAGAGCGCCTCGCAGCCGTGGGCCACCGCGCAGCCGCAGCAGGCTGCCTACCAGCCGCCCTATCCGCAGCAGGGCTACCAGCAACAGGGCTATCAGCAGCCGTACCCGCAGCAGCAGCAATATCCGCAGCACCAGCAGCAGTACCCGCCGCAACAGCCCTACCCGTACGGGCAGCGCTGAGCGGACCGGTCACCGGCGGGCCCCGAACGGAGGCGGAGCCCGCCGCATACCGGCCCCACAGCGGGTGCGGCAGTACCCGATTGCAGGGGCCACAGTCACAGCCGACCGCGGCAGCGTCACGACCGACCGCGGCAGCGTCACAACCGACCGGCACGGTGACCACCGACCCACGTGGCGCAGCCCGCGGGACGCACGCTACCAGCGCGAGGTCAGCGCCCCCAGTGCGCCGAGGGCCACGGCGGCGGCCGTGGAGGTGCGCAGCACCGTCGGGCCCAGCAGCACCGCCTGTGCACCGGCCTCGGTGAAGGCGGCGATCTCCGAGTCGTCGAGGCCGCCCTCAGGACCGACGATCAGCACGACACCGGTCGCCGTCGCCACGGACAACTCCGTGAAACGGGCCGCACCGGATTCGTGCAACGCCGCTGCGATGCCACCCTCCACCACCGTGGTCCGGATCAGGTCCGCGACGTCGGTGGTCCGGTACAGGTCGGTGACGTCCGGGATGTAGGGGCGGCGGGACTGGCGAGCGGCGGCGCGGGCGGCCGCGCGCCACTTGTCGACGCCCTTGTCCGCCTTGCGTTCCCAGTTGGCGACGCAGCGGGCGGCCTGCCACGGCACGATCACGTCGGCGCCCGCCTCGGTCATCAGTTCCACGGCCAGTTCCGAGCGGTCCGATTTGGGCAGCGCCTGCACGACCGTCACCGGCGGGGTGACCGGTTCGGCGACAACCCGATTCAGCACCTTCAGATCCAGCCGGTCCTTGGCGGTGGCGACCACCTCGGACTCGGCGAGCAGGCCCGCGCCGTCGGACAGCGTGATCGGCTCGCCGACCCGGATGCGCCGCACGGTCGCGGCGTGCCGGCCCTCCGGGCCGTCCAGCACCGCGACACCGCCCGGCTCCGGGATCTCGTCGAGGTAGAAAACCGTTGCGGCCACCGGGATTTCAGCGGCCGCTGAAGGACGCCCGTAACCGGGCGAACAGGCCGCTGTTGTGTTCGGAGCCGGCCGTCAGCACCTCGCTGCGCTCACCGTTGCGCAACGCCTTGTACTTGCGCAGCAGGTCGACCTGTTTGGCGTCGAGCTTGGCCGGCACCACGATGTCGAGATGGGCGAGCAGATCACCGCGCGAGGTGGAGCGCAGCTTCGGCATGCCGTGCCCGCGCAGCACCGACACCTCACCCGGCTGGGTGCCCGGCGGGATGGTCAGTTCGGTGGGACCGTCGAGGATGGTGTCGACCACCACGGTGGTGCCCAGCGCGGCGTCCACCATCGGGACCCGGACCGTGCAGTGCAGATCGTCGCCGTCGCGGACGAAGGTGTCGTGCGGCTGCTCCACGATCTCGACGTACAGATCGCCGGCGGGGCCGCCGCCGGGGCCGACCTCGCCCTGGGCGGCCAGCCGCACCCGCATGCCGTTGGCGACGCCGGCCGGGATCGGCGCGGCGATCTCGCGGCGGGCACGCACCCGGCCGTCGCCACCGCACTTGCGGCACGGGTCCGGAATCGTCTCGCCCGCACCGCGACAGGTGGGACACGGCCGCGAGGTCATCACCTGACCCAGGAAGGACCGCTGCACCGTCTGCACCTCACCGGCGCCGCCACAGGTCTCGCAGCGCACCGGCTTGGAGTTGCCGTTGGTGCCCGCGCCCTGGCACACATCGCACAGCACCGCGGTGTCGACGGTCAGATGCTTGGTCACACCGACGGCGCATTCGGCCAGCGAGAGCCGGGTCCGCAGCAGCGAATCCGCACCCGGCTGCACCCGCCCGCGCGGCTTGCCGCGGGGCGAGCCGCCGGTGTTCATGCCGCCGAAGAACGCCTCGAACACATCACCGAGGCCACCGAAACCGGCGCCGGTGAAGCCACCGGCCGCACTGCTGGCCAGCGGGTCGCCACCCATGTCGACGACGCGCCGCTTCTCCGGGTCGCTGAGGACCTCGTAGGCGGCGGAGACGTCGCGGAACTTCTCCTGCGCGTCCGGGTCGGGATTGACGTCGGGGTGCAGTTCCCGCGCCAGCCTCCGGTAGGCGCGCTTGATCTCCTGGTCGGTCGCGGAGCGTCCGACACCGAGAATTCCGTAGTAGTCCCGTGCCACGTGAGTCTCTAGTCCTGTTCCGAATGTGTGCCGCAGCTGATCGACAACCCAGCCGCCCTATCGTGCCGCAGTCCGTTCATCGCTCGGCGAGCACCTCGCCGATATACCGGGCCACCGCGGCGACCGATGCGATCGTTCCGGGGTAGTCCATGCGGGTCGGGCCGAGCACCCCCATGGCTCCCAGCACGGTACCGGGCACACCGTACCCGGTCGAGACCATCGAGGTGCCGCGCATCTGCTCGACCTTCGTCTCCTCGCCGATCTGCACGGTCACCATGCCCGGATGTTGCGCGGCGGCGAGCAGTTTCAGCACCACCACCTGCTCCTCCAGCGCCTCCAGCACCGCGCGCAGCGAACCGGGGAAGCCGAAGTCGCCGCCGTTGCGGGTGAGGTTCGCGGTGCCGCCCAGCACCAGCCGCTCCTCGGGATGTTCGACCAGTGTCTCCACCAGCACGGTCGACACCCGGATCAGGACGTCGCGCAATCGGGCCGGCGAGCGCTCGGGCAGTTCGGCCACCGACTTCGAGGCCACCGCCAGCCGCTTGCCGTCCATCGCCTTGCCGAGCATGGCCCGCAGCACCGCGAGCCCCTCGTCGTCGATGACCGCGCCCAGGTCGACCAGGCGCTGATCGACGCGACCGGTATCGGTGATCACCACCAGCAGCAACCGGGCCGGATTCAGCGCGACCACCTCGAGGTGACGGACGGTGGACGCCGACACCGTCGGGTACTGCACCATGGCCACCTGCCGGGTCAGCTGGGCCAGCAACCGCACCGCACGCCGCAGCACGTCGTCGAGATCGACCCCGCTCTCCAGGAAATCCAGAATGGCCCGCCGCTCGGCCACCGACAGCGGCTTGACCTCGGAGATGTTGTCGACGAACTGGCGATAACCCTTGTCGGTCGGAATCCGACCGGAACTGGTGTGCGGCTGCGTGATGTACCCCTCGGCTTCCAGTACTGCCATGTCGTTACGTACCGTCGCGCTGGAGACGCCCAGATTGTGGCGGTCCACCAGGCTCTTCGACCCGATCGGCTCTTTGGTCGCGATATAGTCCGCGACGATCGCGCGCAGGACCTCGAGTCGCCGTTGCTCGGTGCTCGACATGGTCCCCACCTCCTCGTTCGCCTCATTCCCTGGCTCGTGCGCCCACGCATGAGCCACCTCGGCACGGGTTCCCGGGTTCATCCGAATTCCAGTTTAAATGGCGGTGCGCCGATCCCTCGCATACCCCGATCCAGCTGCGAGAACAATCGTGCGCGGAGATCACCGTCACACCCGGAATTCACAGTCCCGTTCCCCGTTCGTGGCGTCATGTCAGCAACGCGCGGACGACGGCGTCGGCGAGCAACCGGCCCCGGTCGGTGAGGACCAGCCGTCCGGCGATCGGCGTCGCCAGACCGTCGGTGACCACCTGTTCCGCTGCGCGGCGCCCGGCCGCGTCGAGGTCGGTCAGCGGCAGGCCGTCGCGCAACCGGACCCCGAGCATGATGCGCTCGAGGTAGCGCTCGTCGGCTGTGAGGGTTTCGCAACCGGCCGCGGGCAAGCCGTCGGCAGCCACCCGATCCGCGTAGCGCGCCGGATGTTTCACATTCCACCAGCGCACCCCGCCGACGTGGCTGTGCGCGCCCGGCCCCGCCCCGAGCCAGTCGCCGCCGTCCCAGTAGCCGAGGTTGTGCCGGCAGCGCGCGGCGGGACCGGCGGCCCAGTTGGAGACCTCGTACCAGTCCAGGCCGGCGGCGGACAGCCGGGCATCGATGCGTTCGTAGCGGGCGGCCAGCACGTCGTCGTCCGGGGCGGGCAGTTCGCCGCGGCGGACCTTGCGGGCCAGCGCGGTGCCGTCCTCGACGATCAGCGAGTACGCCGAGACGTGGTCGACGCCCGCGGCGAGCACGGCGTCCAGGGTGGCGTCCAGATCGGCCGTCGTCTCGCCCGGGGTGCCGTAGATGACGTCGAGGTTGACGTGCTCGAATCCGGCGGCACGGGCCTCCCGGGCCGCCGCGACCGCCCGGCCCGGGGTGTGGGTGCGGTCCAGCACCCGCAGCACGTGTTCGGCGGCGGACTGCATGCCCAGCGACACCCGGGTGAACCCGGCCGCGCGCAGCCGCTCGAAGAAGGCGGGCGAGGTGGACTCCGGATTCGACTCGGTGGATACCTCGGCAGCGGCGGCCAGCGGGAAGTGCGCGCGGATCGCGGCCAGCACCTCGGCCAGCCCGTCACCGCCGAGCAACGAGGGCGTGCCGCCGCCGACGAAGATCGTCGACACCTCCGGCTGCGAACTCGGAAGTTCCGCGAAAAGTCCTGCGGCAGCGGACAGTTCGCCGCGCAGCGCGGTCAGCCAGGACTGCGGCGAGGCGGAGCTGCCCAGTTCGCCGGCGGTGTAGGTGTTGAAGTCGCAGTAGCCGCACCGGGTCGCACAGAAGGGCACGTGCACATAGATGCCGAACGGGCCGGTCCCGAAATCGCGCAGCACCACCTCGGGCGCGTCGGCGGCCGTGGACGGCGAGGGCGGGGCGGTCGGGATCACCCCACCAGTGTGAACGGTGGTTCGCCAGGGTCGGTCACCGACTCGGCGCGAATGCGGCCCGCCCGGCAATCCGGACGGTCGTTATATGACCGATCTCACAATTTGGGACGCCCGTCCAGGGGATTTCCCTCGAATTGAAGGAAAATATGGACCCACGGTCGGAAAGACCCTGTTCACATGGCACAATGGGCACCATGACCGAACTTGGAGTCCGACTGGTGGCACGTCGCCACGTCGATTTCAAGCGTGTCTGTAGCGCAGGCTGTCTGCCGGATCGCCTCCGGTAGTCCGGCCCTTCCCGGCGTCCCGTCCGATGCCGCCGGCTTTCCCGGCCGTGTTCTATCGCCAGGCGTGAGCCAGCCCCTCCTCCCTGTCGTCAGGCCTGATCAAAACCTTGCAGGAGCGACCCCATGACGTCGAGCACCGACGCCGGTCCCACACCAGAATCCGCGAACTCCGCGCGCGAGCAGGCCGCGCGGGAGCGTGCCCTCGCCGCCAAGGAGCGGCGGGCACGCCCGCGCGAGGAGGTCTCCGGACCGCGCCAGCGCACCGCCGGCAAACCCGTCCGCCGCAAGTCGGAGGGCCAGTGGGCACTCGGTTACCGCGAGCCGCTGAACCCCAACGAGCAGAGCAAGAAGGACGACAACCCGCTCAACGTCCGCGCCCGGATCGAGAACATCTACGCCAAGGGCGGCTTCGATTCGATCGACAAGGCCGACCTGCGCGGCCGGTTCCGCTGGTGGGGCCTCTACACCCAGCGTGAGCAGGGTTACGACGGCACCTGGACCGGCGACGACAACATCGACATCCTCGAGGCCCGCTACTTCATGATGCGCATCCGGTGCGACGCCGGTGCGCTGAACGTCGCCCAGCTGCGCACCCTCGGCGGCATCTCCACCGAATTCGCGCGCGACACCGCCGACCTGTCCGACCGCGAGAACGTCCAGTACCACTGGATCGAGATCGAGAACGTCCCGGAGATCTGGCGGCGCATCGAGGCCGTCGGCCTCCAGACGACCGAAGCGTGCGGCGACTGCCCCCGCGTCGTGCTGGGCTCGCCGCTGGCCGGGGAATCGTTCGACGAGATCCTCGACCCGACCCCGGCGATCCAGGAGATCGTGCAGCGGTACATCGGCAAGAAGGAATATTCGAACCTCCCGCGCAAGTTCAAGACCGCGATCTCGGGCCAGCAGGATGTGGTGCACGAGATCAACGACATCGCCTTCGTCGGCGTGAACCACCCCGAACACGGCCCCGGCCTGGACCTCTGGGTCGGTGGCGGCCTGTCCACCAACCCGATGCTGGCGCAGCGCGTCGGCGCGTGGGTGCCGCTGGACGAGGTGCCGGACGTCTGGGAGGCGGTCGTCTCGCTGTTCCGGGACTACGGCTATCGCCGGCTGCGCGCCAAGGCCCGGCTGAAGTACCTGATCAAGGACTGGGGCGTCGAGAAGTTCCGCCAGGTGCTGGAGGACGAGTACCTGAAGCGGAAGCTGATCGACGGCCCCGCGCCGCAACAGCCGGAGCGCCCGATCGACCACGTCGGCGTGCAGAAGCTGCGCAACGGGCACAACGCCGTGGGCTTCACTCCCATCGCGGGGCGGGTCTCGGGCACCATCCTGACCGCGGTGGCCGACGCGGTGGAGCGCATCGGCTCCGATCGCATCCGGTTCACCCCGTACCAGAAGCTGATCGTGCTGGACGTCGCCGACGACAAGGTCGAGCAGCTGATCGCCGAGCTGGAACCACTGGGCCTGCACGCCCGTCCGTCGATCTGGCGGCGGAACCTGCTGGCGTGCAGCGGTATCGAGTTCTGCAAGCTCTCCTACACCGAGACCCGCAAGCGCTCCCAGGTGCTGGCGCCGGAGCTGGAGCAGCGGCTGGCCGACATCAACTCCCAGCTGGACGTGCCGATCACCATCAACATCAACGGCTGCCCCAATTCCTGTGGCCGGTCCCAGATCGCGGACATCGGTTTCAAGGGTCAGCTGATCGACAGCGGCGACGGGAATCAGATCGAGGGCTTCCAGGTTCACCTCGGTGGCAGCCTCGGCCTCGACAGCGGTTTCGGCCGCAAACTGCGTCAGCACAAGGTGACCGGTGACGAGGTCGGCGATTACATCGAGCGCGTCGTGCGCAATTTCGTCAAGGGCCGCACCGGCGGTGAGCGGTTCGCGCAGTGGGCTGTCCGCGCCGACGAAGCCGACCTACGGTAACGGAGTTTCAGATCATGGCAACCACTTTGCAGAAACTGTCCGAGGACGAGCTGCGCCGGATCGCCGCAGACGGTGCGGCGCAACTGGGTTCGGACGCCACCGCGGCCGAGCTGTTGCAGTGGACCGAGGACACCTTCGGTTCGAACTACATCGTCGCCTCCAACATGCAGGACGCGGTGCTGGTGCACCTGGCCGCACAGGTCCGCGCGGGGGTTGATGTGCTTTTCCTGGACACCGGCTACCACTTCGCCGAGACCATCGGCACCCGGGACGCGGCCGAACTGGTGTACGGCGTGAACATCGTCAACGTGACGCCGGAACACACCGTGGCCGAACAGGATTCGCTGCTGGGCCGCAACCTCTTCGAGCGCGAGCCGAACGAGTGCTGCCGGTTGCGCAAGGTGGTGCCGCTGGGTAACTCGCTGACCGGGTACAACGCCTGGGTCACCGGCATCCGCCGGGTGGAGGCGCCCACCCGGGCCAATGCGCCCCTGGTCTCCTTCGACGAGGGCTTCGGCCTGGTGAAGATCAATCCGATCGCCGCCTGGTCCGACGACGAGATGTCCGGCTACATCGCCGAACACGGCATCCTCGTCAATCCCCTGGTGGAGGAGGGGTATCCGTCCATCGGTTGCGCTCCGTGCACGCGGAAGCCGGAACCGGGAGCCGATCCGCGAAGCGGCCGCTGGGCCGGCCTCGCCAAGACCGAATGCGGGTTGCACCAGTCATGACCACAGCAGACATCACCAGCGATTCCGACGTGCTGGCCGCGCTCGACGAATTCGACACGCTCAGTGCCCTGGAGAGCGAGTCCATCCACATCTTCCGCGAGGTCGCGGGCGAGTTCGAGCGGCCGGTGATCCTGTTCTCCGGCGGTAAGGACTCCACGGTACTGCTGCACCTGGCGCTCAAGGCCTTCTGGCCGGCGCCGCTGCCGTTCGCGCTGCTGCACGTGGACACCGGGCACAATCTGCCCGAGGTGCTGGAATTCCGGGACCGGGTGGTCGAGAAGTACGGGCTGCGCCTGCATGTCGCATCGGTCGAGGACTATCTGGCCGACGGCCGGTTGCAGGAGCGGCCGGACGGTATCCGCAACCCGTTGCAGACCGTGCCGCTGCTGGACGCCATCACCGAGCACCGCTTCGACGCGGTGTTCGGCGGCGGCCGCCGCGACGAGGAGCGTTCCCGCGCCAAGGAGCGGATCTTCTCGCTGCGCGACGCGTTCGGGCGCTGGGATCCGAAGCGGCAGCGGCCGGAGCTGTGGAATCTGTACAACGGCCGGCACGCGCCGGGCGAGCACGTCCGGGTGTTCCCGCTGTCGAACTGGACCGAACTGGACATCTGGCGCTACATCGCGCGGGAGAACGTGGAACTGGCCACGATCTACTACGCGCACGAACGCCCGGTGTACCAGCGCGACGGTATGTGGATGACTCCGGGCAGCTGGGGCGGCCCGCGCGACGACGAGGAACTGCTGGTGAAGTCGGTGCGCTACCGCACCGTCGGTGACGGATCCACCACCGGCGCCATCATCTCCGATGCCGCCGACAACGAGGCGATCCTCGCGGAGGTGGCCGCCTCGCGGCTGACCGAGCGCGGCGCCACCCGCGGCGACGACCGAGTGTCCGAGGCCGCCATGGAAGACCGCAAGCGAGAGGGTTATTTCTGATGTCCGACCTGTTACGACTGGCCACCGCCGGCAGTGTCGACGACGGCAAGTCCACACTGGTCGGGCGCCTGCTGTACGACACGAAATCCGTGCTGGCCGACCAGATCGACGCGGTCACCCGCGCCTCGGTCGACAAGGGCCTGGCCACCCCGGATCTCTCGCTGCTGGTCGACGGCCTGCGCGCGGAACGCGAGCAGGGCATCACGATCGACGTGGCGTATCGCTACTTCGCCACTCCCGCACGGTCTTTCGTGCTCGCCGACACTCCGGGGCACGTGCAGTACACCCGCAACACGGTGTCCGGCGCGTCCACCGCACAGCTGGTGATCCTGCTCGTCGACGCCCGCAAGGGCGTCATCGAGCAGACCCGGCGACATGCCGCGGTGATGGCGCTGCTGGGCGTGCCGAAGCTGGTGCTGGCGGTCAACAAGATCGATCTGGTCGACGACGCTCCCGCGGTCTTCGACACCATCCGGGCCGAATTCCGGGAGCTGACAGCCACTCTCGGCTGGGCCGCCGAGGATGTGCAGGAGATTCCGGTCTCCGCGCTGCACGGCGACAACATCGCCTCCCGCTCGGCCGGCACCCCGTACTACACCGGGCCGTCGCTGATCGAGCATCTGGAATCGGTGCCGGTCGACGCGGACAGCTACGGCCGCCATCGGGTCGGGCTGCGCTTCCCGGTGCAGTACGTGATCCGCCCGCGCACCGCCGAACATCCGGACTACCGCGGCTACGCCGGTCAGGTCGCCGCGGGCGTCGTGTCGAAGGGCGACGAGGTAGTGGTGCTGCCGTCGGGCACCCGCACCACCGTCGAGCGCATCGACACCCCCGACGGTGAGCTGTCGACCGCGCAGCCCGGCCGCAGTGTCACGCTTATTCTCGCCGACGACGTGGACGTCTCGCGCGGCGACGTGATCGCCGCCGTCGCCGACGCCCCGGAGCCGATCGACGCGTTCGACGCCACCGTCTGCTGGCTCGGCGACAAGCCGCTGCGCGCGGGCGCCCGGCTGCTGCTCAAGCATGGCACCCGCACCACCCAGGCCATCGTCGGCGCGCTCATCGAACGCTTCGACGAGCAGAACCTGGCCGCCGATCCGGCTCCGGAGTCGTTGACGCTCAACGATATCGGCCGCATCTCGGTGCGGGTCGCCGATCCGATCGTGGCCGACGACTACCGCGTCAACCGGCACACCGGCAGCTTCCTGCTGATCGATCCGGCCGGGGGCAACACCCTGGCCGCGGGCCTGGTCGGCGACGCGCTGACCGCCGTCGAGGTCGGCGCCTCGTCGCCGCGATGAGCCCGCTGCGCCGCGGTGGAGGCGAAGGCCGGGACCCGATCGGTCCCGGCCGCCCGGCGCTCGTCGTGGTGGCCCACGGCAGCCGCGATCCGCGTTCGGCCGCAACGGTTTCCGAGGTGGTGTCGGCGGTCGCCGCCGCGCGCCCGGAACTGGACGTGTATCCGGCCTTCCTCGATCTGAACGCACCGTCGGTGGAGCGTGCGGTGGACGCCGTTGCGGCGGCGGGACATACCGCGGCGGTCGCGGTTCCGCTGTTGCTGGGCAGCGCCTTCCATGCCCGGGTCGATCTGCCCGGACTGCTGGCGGCGGCCCGTACCCGGCACCCGTTCCTGCACTGCACCCAGGCCGATGTGCTGGGCGCCGATCCCCGGCTGGTCACCGCGCTGCGCGATCGGGTCCGGGCCACCGGGGCCGATCCGCGTGATCCCCGCGTCGGTGTCGCGGTCGCGGCCGTCGGCTCCTCCTCCCCCGCCGCGAACGACCGCACTCGCCGCCTCGCCCGCCCGCTCGTCGCGGGCACCGCCTGGCGCGCCGAGGTCTGCTTCGCCACCACGGAACCCACACTGCCCGAAACGATCTCACGCCTGCGCGCACGGGGCTGTCAGCGTGTGGTGATCGCCCCCTGGTTCCTGGCCCCCGGCCGGCTCACCGACCGGCTGCACGGCGCGGCCGGACCCCATCCTTTCGCCGCCCCGCTCGGCGCGCATCCGGCCCTGGTGGACGTGGTCCTCGAGCGCTACACCAACGCCGTCTCCCTCCCGCTCCCGCTGTCGGCCTGATCCGGGCTCCGGATCCCGGCTCCGGCTGCTGCCCCGGACACCGTGCCGGGCATTCCGACCAGCGCGCGCCGACGGGCGGACCCTATTCGGCCGGAGCGGCCGGATCCGGTTCTCCCGGGCTCAGTCCGCGCCGGATCGCGGTCTGGATCGGGGCGTTGAGGAGCAGGAGCAGCAGCCACCACATGCCGACGTGCGGGAAGAAAATCCCGAGGAGCATGGCGACGACGGCGACCCCGACGTAGAGCCAGCGCAGCGCGATATCGGTGCCCGTCGGGTGGTCGGACAGCAGGTCGGCGCGGTACAGCAGCAACTCGATCAGGCGGGTGATCACCAGGGTGTAGACGAGCAGGCCGATGTACAGGCCGATGGCCACGCGGTCGTCGCGGTGGGTGTAGACGATCAGGACCGTGGCGACCGGGATGGTGACGATGCCGACCAGCCACAGCATGTTGACCCGGATCAGTAGCGGCGTGTAGCCGGTGGCCCGTTCGAAGGTGGTGTGGTGCTCGCGCCAGAAGGCGCTGATCACCACGAAGCTGACGCCGGCGGCGATGATGGCGAAGGTGTTCTCGGACAGGAACTTCGAGGCCGTGGAGGTCGTCACCTCCCGCGCGCTGTCCACCAGCGGCAGCGCGATCAGGGTGATGGCGATGGCCACCACGGCGTCGGTGAAGAAGATCAAGCGTTCCAACCCGCGCGTGGTGCGCGGTTTTTCGGCCTTGTGCCATAGGGGCTGTCCGGTCACGGGACGACCTTACCGAGTTCCCGGCCGCACGCATCCGAACGGCGCGATCGGTCAGAACCAGCGTTCCAGCACCTCGGCGACGCCGTCCGCGGTGACATCGGGGGCGATCTCGTCGGCGATCGCCTTGACCGGTTCGACGGCATTGCCCATCGCCACGGAATGAGCTGCCCAGCTGAGCATCTCGATATCGTTGTAGCCGTCGCCGACGGCCAGGGTGGCCGCGTGCGGGATGCCCAGCTGGGCACGCAGGCGTTCCAGCGCCCAGCCCTTGGACACGCCCTGTTTGGAGGCGACCAGCCACGGTTCGTACTCGCCGTGCACCCAGCCGGCGCCGGGCAGCCGCACCTCCCCCAGCACCGCCACCATCTCGGTGAGGCTGCCGCCGGGCCACCAGCCGTTGAGCCGGGTGGTGGGTTCCAGGCCCAGATCGCTGTCCTCGACGAAGCGGAACTCACCGAGCCGGAAACTGCCCGGGTAGTAACCGGTGGCCCAGGTGCCGATGCCGACCTTCTCCACCGACAGCACCATGTCCGGGAACAGCGATCGCAGCACGGCCACGGAGGGTACGGGGTCGAAGGTGTGGGTGACGTGCGGCCGCCAGGTCGCGATGTCCACGTGCACCGCGCCGTTGGAGCACAGCGCGTGGCCCTCGGCGACGCCGAGTTCCTCCAGCACCACTCGGGTGGCCAGCAGGGTGCGCCCGGTGGTGACGACCACGTGCGCCCCGGCGGCGACCGCGGATCGCACCACCGCGCGCACCCGGGGCGTGGCCGGTGAGCCGGTGTCCAGCAGAGTTCCGTCCACGTCCAGGGCGATCAACTCGGGTCTGACGGCATCCACGGGTTCATTGTCCCCGACTGTGCAGATGCACTTACAGGGGACTACCCCGCGCTGGTGGCCAGATACGGCGCGACCGCGTGTGCGAGATTGGCGATCGTCAGCGATTGCAGCCACACCCGGCCCGGACCGGTCAGCTGGGCCAGGAACAGGCCGTCGCCGCCGAAGAGGATGTTGCGGATACCGCGCAACACGGTGATGTCGAAGCTCACCGAGGCGTCGAACATGCCGACGTGCCCGGGATGCACGCGCAGCGTCTCGCCGGGGGCGAGGTTGTACTGCACGACTTCACCGGACAGCTCCACCCAGGCCTGCCCGCGGCCGCCGAGTCGTTGCAGGGTGAATCCGGCGCCGCCGAAGATGCCCGCGCCCAGCCGCCGCTGGAAACTCAGCCCGATCTGCACATCGTCGGTGGCGCAGAGGAATCCGTGCCGATGCACCAGATATTCGGATCCCGGCTGCACCGGGACCGGCATGATCTGCCCGGGCAGTTTCGTCGCGAAGGCCACGCGGCCCGGATGATGCGCCGCCGTATATTCCGTCATGAACAGCCCCGCTCCGGCGAACGCCCGGCGCATCGCGCCGAACATGCCACCGGCGGCGGACCGCGTCGAGGTGTGCAGCTGGATCGACTCGGTCATCCAGGACAGCTGCCCGGCCTCCGCGATCAGACGATCGCCCGGGTTCAGCGCGACCTCGAGCACGGGCATGACGGTTCCGATGATTCTGGCTTCCACCAGATCAGTGTGCACGCCCGGAAGTCACTGTCACGCGGCGACTTCCGGGGGAACCCGGATCAGGGGGCGACAACGCCGCTCAGGGCAGCACCTGCGGCACCGAACGCGGGTCGTAGTAGCCGTGCAGCGCGCCCACGAAACCACCCCAGAGGGCGCCCACGATCACCCCCGGAATCGCTCCGACACCGGAACCCAGAGCGGCGCCCAGGATCCCGGATCCGGCGGCGCCGACAGCGGCACCATCGACGATGCCGTTCTGGATCGGATCGTGGTCCAACGCGTCGGGATTGGTCCGGATCTCCAGCGGCACGCCCTGAGAGACGTTCTGCACGACCGGTTCCGGTGCGGTGGCCGGCGCCTGCGCGGACGCGGCCCCGGTGGTTTCCAGTGCGACGGCCAGCGGCAGTGCCCCGACCAACAGCGCGCGGCCGACGCCGCGAGCAACACGACGGCTCATGGAATGTCCTCTCGTTCCTACCCGACCAGGCAATACCATAGCCACTCCCGGCGGTGGCGGCAGCGCGTCCGGGTTCCGGGGCGGAGGCCGATCCGGCTCGACAGACAATGCGACCGGATCGGATCCGGATCACCCGGCAATGCGGGCGGAGACGGCGACGGCCGCGCACTCGGGTGCGCGGCCGTCGGTGATGCGGACGTACAGGGTCAGGGCAGGACCTGCGGCACCGCGTCGGGGGCGAACACGCCCACCAGCGCGCCGATGATGGTCCCCCACACCGCTCCGTTGATCGCGCCCGGAATCGCACCGATACCGGAACCCGTAGCGGCGCCGAGGATTCCGGACCCGGCGGCACCGGCCAGGGCGCCGCCGGCGATCCCGTTGTGCAGCGGATCCGAATCGTGGGCGCTCGGATCGGTGGCGATCTCCAGGGGCACACCCTGCGACACCGACTGCACGACCGGCTCCGGTTGCGCCGCAACCGGAGCGGCGCCGGCGACCCCCGACATCTCCAGGGCGACGGCCAGCGGCAGGGCCCCGATCACCATGGCCCGGCT
The DNA here is from genome assembly GCF_020176955.2 of Nocardia sp. alder85J. Taxonomy (GTDB): domain Bacteria; phylum Actinomycetota; class Actinomycetes; order Mycobacteriales; family Mycobacteriaceae; genus Nocardia. Next base: position 172,350 of record NZ_JAIUCZ020000011.1, on the reverse strand, counting down.
CACGCCACGAATGGCACGATGGCTCATTGTCTTCCTTCCGTATTTCCCCGGCCCCCGATCCCCTCGCATTCCCCGGACGATCGAACGTCGGGGCCGAGATGCGAACGGACCATTGATATCTCATAGCCCGGCCCGGATCAACATGTGAGAAACCACAATGGCCACGGCCACTCCCGCCGATCAGCGGCTATCCCCCGCACCGGCGAGAATTCGCCGCGGCGACGCTGTGGCGGCGACTGGAGTCGAACGGTGACACCAGGATCGGGCCGGCGACTTCTCGACGACACCGCGCTGGAATGCACCTCGGTGGTCGCCAACAATGCGATGAATCGCGACCGCCGGTTGTCGGGCGTGAACAGTTACACCCGCGAACTCGGTTTCGATCCGTACCGGCAGTTGGCGACCGCGCTCCGCGCCGCACCCGACAGACCGATCGGCTGGATCGACGCCGAATATCTCGGCGCCGACGATCAGGCAGGCCCCGGATACACCGGTCAGCCCGCCGTCACGTCCTATTACGAGTGGTAGCAGGACAATACGAGCAGCTCTGATCGCAAATCGCGATCCCGGCGTACCCCTCAATTCACGTACGCCAGGATCGCGACCTTCCGTACGTGGCAGGCCGATTGCGCCGACGACCCCCCGATCGTCCGCCGCGGACGATGCGGTTCGATTCCACGCGCCGCATACTCCGGCTCCACCACCGACCACCGATGACAGCCGCCACCGATGAGTCGTCGTTCGACCACCGCCGGTGGCCCACCGGCGACAGTGTTTCCGCGCAACCACGACCGGTCATCCGGCGACCGAGCCGCCGTCGAACGAGCACCGGCCATCGTCAGCAACCGAGTAGTCGCTCCCTGACGGCCCGCCGTCCGTCGACGACGAAGCCGTCGCCCTCGAACCAGAGTTCGTCCATCGACTGCTCATCTGTCGTCTGGGCAGCATCCGGCGGTCGGCCGACGAGGGGACTGCCGTGGTGGCTGTCCATCGGCGGAGCCACCTTCGGTGAACCGATGGGCGTCCGGTTCCGATCCACAGTCGGCCGGGCGGAATCTCGTCTGTCAGCGATGACCGCCACCACCCGCATGACCGCCACCTGCGCCGGCCCCGGCGCCACTACCGAGACCACCGCCATCGGAGGCGCGGCTGCCCGATGCCGCACCGCCGGAGGCCGAACCACCGGATCCCATCCCGCCGGAGGATGCCCCGGCGGCCCCGCCTCCCGGCACCCCGCCGGAGTTCCCACCGCTCGCGGTACCCCCGGAATTCCCGCCACCCGGTGCCCCACCCGAATTACCGCCAGCCGTGGCACCACCGGCGTTCCCACCACCCGGTGCCCCACCAGAGTTACCGCCACCTGCGCTACCACCGGAATTCCCGCCACCCGGTGCCCCACCCGAATTACCGCCAGCCGTGGCACCACCGGCGTTCCCACCGCCCGGCGCCCCACCAGCGTTGCCGCTGCTCCCGGGCCCGGATCCTCCCGAATTCCCGCCCGATGCACCGGAACCCGCTGATCCTCCCGAATTGCCATCTGCCGCAGTGGAGCCCGCGGTACCGGACGCAGCACCACTCGATGCTCCGGAGCCTCCGGTACCGGCACCCGAGGCGCCCGAATTGCCGTTCGGTGTACCCGAATTCGGGGTTCCGGCGGGGGTGCCCGAACCTGCGGTACCGGAACCCGTCCCGGCGGAATCACCACTCGTCGTGCCGGATCCGGTGCCCGAGGTGCCCGTGGACGAACTGCCGCCCGCGGAGGCGCCGGGTGAGCTCGCTACCGTGCCGCCCGCGCTCGTCGTGCCGGACGGAGGGTTGCTCGTTCCGGCGGCGGCCGAGTTGCCTGCGGTGGTGCCCGATCCGTTCGCGATGTGCTGCGCCGCAGCGGTCGGGGCGCCCTGGGCCGGCCCCGGCAGGCCGGTCGCGGGTGACGACACGGCGGGGGTGGCCGGATCGGTCGCCTCGGCGAACGGCAGTGGGTTGGTGAACCGTGCCGGATCGCCGTACAGCCAGGTGGGTGTGGTGCGGACCGGGTCGCAGTGGGTGCCGACGCCGTGTGAGCCGACCTGGCGTTCCACCTCTTCGGTCGCCGCGGCCACCACGGCCCGGGTCGCCACGGCGTAGTCGCGGGCGGTGGTGACCGAGGCCAGGATCTTGCGGGCCGCGCCGGATACCGAACCCAGTCCGTCCAGGATGCTCGCGTCCTGGTGGTAGACGCTGGCCGTATCGGCCGGGCCCGCCAGGGCGGGGGCGAATTCCAGTGCGGGGCCGTCGGTTCCGATGGGGCCGTTGCCGATCATGCTGGCCGCCGACATCGCCAGCGCGGAAGCCACGGCGGCGCCGGAGATCACGGCCGCGCCGCGCGCGTAGCGGCCGAGTTCGCTGCCGGTGCCGGCCATCCGGGCCGAGGCGAGCGCGGCGCCGACGGCCACGGTATGCCCCGGATCCGGCGAGAGCACCAGCGGCGGACCGAGTTCGGCGAGCGCCTCCGCCACCTCGGCGGGGCGGGCAGCGGCGCCGACCACCAGGATCCGGTCGACATCGGTCAATTCGATGCCGTTCGCCTGGACGCATGTGCGTACCAGCCGAAGGGAATTGCGGATGTGCCACGATCGTAATCGGGCGGTGTCGACGGCCGGGACCACCTTCGACACCGGTGCGGGTGCGCCCGGCGCCAATGCCCGCGCGTAGCGGGCGAGGATGACGCCGAGCGGGCGCCCACCGTAGGTGTGTGAGCGCACCGCGCGGCCCAGCACCCCGCGCTCCTCGCGATCGGCCTCGGTACGGACGATCGCCACGTCGAGACTGCCTCCGCCCAGGTCGTAGACGAGAGTCAGACCGCGTTCGGAGACACCGTGTTCCGCGTCCAGCCATTCCACGGCGGCCACCGGTTCCGGCATCAGCACGGCGGCGCCGGCTCCGGACCAGTTCAGGGCATGGCGCAGCGCGAACACCTGCCGGTCGGTGTAGCAGGCCGGATAGGTGGCCACCGGTTCCACGGCGGGCCCGCCGGCCTCGATCAGGCAGGTGGCCACCGCGGCCACCAGATCGGCCGGGCGCCAGATCCGCCCGCCGAGCACGAGCGGCTCGTAGTCCCGGGTGAGATCGGCGAAATCGGTGACCACGGGCGCGAATCGGGGCAGGGTGCTCATCCGTGGGCCACCCGCGCTGTCGAAGGTGACGGTCGTGCGGCGGACCCGCACGGCCGGACGTTCCCGGTCCCCGGCCGCGGCCGCTGTCACGGAATTCACTGTGCCGATGCTCATGCCGAAACCACTAGTCATTGCCATCCCGTCAACGCACCGAGACCACGGCCCCACGCGGTTGAACCATGTGGTCGCGGTCGTTTACCAAATAGCGATCACAGGTTAGCTGGTGGATACCGATCACGAACAGCCAATCAGCGTAAAAGGTTTCATACCCATGGGTATGTATCGCATAACCGCAGATAGACCGGCGACCAGGTCGAAAAATCGCGAGCAGAGATGGTGCAGATGACTGAAATCGACCGAAACCAGCTACCGCACAGTAATTTCCCATCGAATACCGACCGGTACGCTGAGACAATCGGACGAACGCGAAAACGCGCCAGAATTCGAGCCGTCGACAGGGAGTCGCGAAAAGGTTGCCCACCCCATAATGGAACGAATCAGGCACCCGCAGATCTCCGTCGCACGTGCCGAGGGGCACTGTGCGCAGCGGATCTCGAGCCCGCGCGAGTGCCGGTCGTTCCCACGCGAGTAGCAGCCCCGGGAATGCGAGCGCGCCGCCCGGCACTGAACCGAGCGGCGCGTGTCCGCCGAGCAGCGGCAGGCGTACTACACCAGGGACAGCAGCGGACGCTTGCGGCGCGGCGGCCGCACCACCACGGCCCCACCGCGGATCGCGGCCGGGCGGCGGTCGGCCACCAGCCGGTCGAGATCGGCCGCGTCGCGGCGCGGTTCGGGCAGGCGGCCGGAGTTGAAATCGTCGACCAGCTGCCGCACGGTCTGCTGCGCATCGGATTTGTTGGTGCCGATGAAACCGGTCGGGCCGCGCTTGAGCCAGCCGGTGACATAGGTGCCGGGCAGGACATCGCCGTCGACGGCGTCCAGTACCCGGCCGCCGCGATTGGGCAGCACGCCCGCGCGGTCGTCGAACGGCAGGTCCGGCAGCGGCACGCCGCGGTAACCGACCGAGGCCAGCACCAGTCCGGTGGCCACGATCTCGGTGGATCCGGTCGCGACCGCGCGGACCGCGCCGTCGGCCTCGATCACCAATTCGGTACGGGCGAGCTCGATTCCGGTCACCTGCTCCGTGCCCGTCAGCGCCACCGGCGCGGACAGGTAGCGGAACACGATCCGCCGCCGCCCCGACACCGGCCGCTCGGCCAGCCCGCGCAGCAGGCGCAGCTTCTGCTCGACCCGCTGCGGCTGCCCCGGAATCGGCTCCGGCACCTCACCTTCCACCACGATGTCCACGTCGGCGCCGAGCAGACCCACGAATTCGGGCACGGTGAAGGCGGATTCGGCGGGGCCGCGACGGCCGACGATCACCACCTCCTCGACCGCGCTGCGGCGCAACGCCGCCAGCGCCAGCGGCGAGATGTCGGTCCCGGCCAGGGTTTCCGGGTCGACGGTCAGGATGCGGGCCACGTCGAGCGCGACGTTGCCGTTGCCGACGATCACCACCCGCGGCTGCGACAGATCGAATTCCTGTCGCGCGTGGTCGGGATGCCCGTTGTACCAGGCCACGAATTCGGTGGCGGAGGTGCTGCCGGGCAGTCCCTCACCCGGGACCCCCAGTTTGCGGTCGGTCGCGGCGCCGGCGGCGTAGATCACCGCATGGCAGTGTTCGAGCAGCTCCCGGTGCGAAATATGCTCGCCCACGGTCACGTTCAGATACGACCCGAAGCCGGGCTGGGCCGCGATCACGTCGAACAACCGGCTCACCTGCCGGGTGCGGGCATGATCGGGCGCCACCCCGTAGCGGGCCAGGCCGTAGGGCACCGGCAGCCGCTCCAGCACGGTCACCGCCACGCCGGGCTGGGTCAGCAGCTCGTCGGCGGCGTACATCGCCGACGGGCCGGAGCCCACGATCGCCACCCGCAGCGGCCCCCGGCCCGCCGACACCGCCGCGGCCGGAATCAGCTGGGCCAGTAGCGGTCTCGGCCGATCGGCCCGGTAGAAATCGGCGTTGATCTCGATGAAGGGCAGTTGGCCGTCGGTCAGCTGCTTCGACGAGACGACGGCATCCACCGGGCAGGCCGTGGCACACGCGCCGCAGTCGACGCACGCCTGCGGGTCGACATACAGCATCTCCGCGGTCGCGAAGTCCGGCTCGTCCGGCGTGGGATGGATGCAGTTCACCGGGCAGGCGTAGACGCAGGAGGCGTCGCTGCAACAGGATTGGGTGACGACGTAGGGCACGCGAATACTCCGGCTCAGGCCGCCGTCGCGCCGCGGCGGATCGGCTCCGAACGGTACCGGCTGGTCGGGCCGTCGATGCGCAGCAGCTTCCAGACCCGCTTGGCCAGCGGATTCATCAGGCCGATCTCCTGCGCGAGGGCGCGCACGTCGACGAAGTAGTCGCTGAACACCTTCCGCGCGTCGGCCGAGCCGAAGAACAGCTCGCGGCGGACCTCGTCGGGGATGTCGTACTTCTCGAAGAACGCGCGCGGCGGGGTCACGATCGCCCGCCCGACGATCCACATGATCACCGGCATCATCACCGACAGCACGAGCCGATCGACCGGACCGGCCTCCGGCACATGGTGCTTGAGGTACTCGTGCGCGAAGGAGATGTGGCGCGCCTCCTCGGCGATGTGGATCGCCATGACGCCCCGCATGATCGGGTGCACGTCCTCACCGGAGCGCAGGATCTGCTTCTGGATGTGATCGATCGGCTCCTCGCCGCCGAGCACCGCCATGAAGAACAGGTTCGGGAACGAGTTCGCGATCGGCACCACCAGATGGCGCAGCCGGCGCACGACCGGGCCCATGCCCGGGACGTCCTCACCGATGCGGTTCACCATCTCCTGGAACATCAGGGTGTGGTTGAGTTCCTCGGTCATCTCATGGGTGCAGTACCGGAACTCGCGCGACCCGTTGTCCAGGTGGAAGGCCGTGTAGTGGACCATGCCGCTGATCAGCAGCGATTCGAACTGCAAGCCGACCTTGGCGATATTGGCCTGGCGGTACTTGCCGATCTCGATCTGCTGCTCGACCGGCAGTGCGCGGTACCACGGGTGGCGGCCCAGCGGATCCGCCGACGCGGGCAGAATCCATCGCTGCGGCCCGGCGCTCGGGTCGAAATCCGGGTTGTCCCAGTCGATATCGGTGAACGGGTCGAAATGCTTGTCGACCGAGCCCTGCGACAGCAACATGAGCTTCTCGGCGTACTGCATGGCCTGCTCGACGACCTGGTCGAGGTCGCGCTTCGCGGCAACGGACGTCATCGTCATCGCCCCCTCACTTTCACTGGGTAACTGTACCCAATGGTTACACGTACACCCGGTCACGTCAACAGCGGGAGACCGATCACCCCCGGCCCGCCGAAACGGATGTCACCCCAGTTCAGTGGCCGGACCGCGGGCCCGCGCCGAACCGCGTGTGCCACATCACGTTCCGTGTGGTGACTGCATAGTGTCCGTATCGGACTGTAGTACAGCGCCGAGCGACCCGGTCGTCGTTCTCGCGCAGTCACCGGGCACCGCCGCGAGCAGCGCGACGGCCGCCACGGCCGCGCCTACCAGCGCCGCCGCCCGCACCACCCGCCGCCGGACCACCCGCGCGGTCCGGGCACGACCGGCCCGGCGCCGCCGTACCGCGTCACCGTGCGCCACCTCGGCGGCCCGCCGCGCCAGGATCGCCGCACCCTCCGCGATCGTGCGCTCGGGCTCCCGCGCCACGACCACCGGCCGGGCCAGCGCCTCGGCCAGCACCGCCGCCACCTCGGGCGGGCGGGCCGCACCGCCGACCACCAGCACCCGGTCGACGTCGGCCATGGTGACATCGGCCAGCCGCAGGCAGCGATAGACCTCGGTCAGCGACCGGCGGACATGAGCGGTGCGGAGCTCGCCGGTCGCCGCATCGGTCAGCCGGTCCGCCGAACCGGCCGCCACCAGCCGGGCGGCGCGGCGGGACACCTCGGCGCCGAACGCCCGGCCGCCGAATTCGGCCGACCGCACCGGCGTCCCCACGATCGGGCCGGGCGGGAGACCCGCGCCGACCCGCACCAGCGTCACACTCAGCCCGGAACCGCCCAGGTCGTAGACCAGTGCCAGGCCCGGCAGCAACGGGCCGTGGGTGGCGGACAGCCAGGCGGCGGCCGCGATCGGCTCGGCCACCAGCAGCGCCGCCTCCAGCCCGGCCGTATCCAGCGCTGCCCGCAACTCGGTGACCCGCGCGGCCGGACAGCCGACCGGATGGGTCACCGCGACCCTCGCCGCCGCGGCCCGCTGAACGCTCATCGCCGCCGAAGCCCGTATCGCGTCCATCGCCGCCGCGGCCCGTGGGACGCCCCGCATCTCAGCGGCCCGTGGGGCGCCCCGCATCTCAGCGGCCCGTGGGACGCCCAGCACCGCGGCGGTGTCCGGCGCGCCCAGCACCTCGGCGCACATACTCCCCGCCACCGTCGCCACCAGATCCGCCGCGGTCAGCGTGCGGTGGCAGACTCGTGCGCCCGGCGCCGGCCGCTGGGTCAGGTCCGCGAAGTCGGTGATCATCCGGCCGTGCCGCGGGATCCGCCCGACCCGCACCGCCCCGGAACTGTCGAAGGTCAGCGTGGTCCGCCGGGTGGCGGGCTGCGGCGCGGGCCGACCGGCGGCCGCCGCGACCGCGCACACCGTATGGATCGTGCCGATACTCATGCCGAGCCCCACCGCCATCAGTTCACCCCGATCGCCGTGCCGTTCACCGAACCGTGATCCGAACCGGGTTCAGGCAATCATCGGGTGGCAGGGCTTGCCAAGCACCGGACATCGGGTTGTCCGCGAAGCGCCGCCACCCCGGCAGGCGGCGGCGCTCACCGGAGACCTCAGCTCGCGGGCAGTTCGGGCACCCGGGTCGCCCGCGCGTACACCGTCTCCCCCTCGGTGAGCTTCAGCGCCGCCGCGTCGCCACGGGTGACCTGCGCGGTGAAATGGTCGCCGGTGGCCGCATTGCGCAACTCCAGCCGCACCTCGAAACCGAGGCGCACCACGCGTTCCACGGTCGCCCGGGTGATGCCGGCGGATTCCGCGGTGCCCTCGTGCTCGGCCAGCGCCAGACCCGGATCGCGGCCGATGCGGATGTCGTGCGGCCGTACCAGATGCCCGTTCAGCTTGGCCACCGAACCCAGGAACGACATGACGAATTCGTTGGCCGGGCGGTCGTACACGTCCGCCGGGGTGCCGACCTGCTCGATCCGGCCCGCGTTCATCACCGCGATCCGATCGGCGACGTCCAGCGCCTCCTCCTGATCGTGGGTGACCAGGACCGTGGTGACGTGCACCTCCTCGTGCAGGCGGCGCAACCAGGTGCGCAGATCCTCGCGCACCTTGGCGTCCAGCGCGCCGAACGGCTCGTCCAGCAGCAGCACCTGCGGATCCACCGCCAGCGCGCGGGCCAGCGCCATCCGCTGCCGCTGACCACCGGACAGCTGCGCCGGATAGCGGTGCTGGAAACCGTCCAGGCCGACGATGCCGAGCAACTCGTCGACCCGCTTGCTGATCTCGCCCTTGGGCCGGCGGCGGATCTTCAGGCCGAAGGCGACGTTGTCGCGCACGGTCATGTGCTTGAACGCCGCGTAGTGCTGGAACACGAAACCGATGTCGCGCTTCTGCGGCGCCACCCGGGTCACATCGCGACCGGCGATGGTGACGATGCCGGAATCCAGGCTCTCCAGCCCCGCGATCGACCGCAGCAGCGTCGACTTGCCCGAGCCGGACGGCCCGAGCAGCGCGGTCAGTTCGCCCGAGGGGATCTCCAGGCTGACATCGTCGAGGGCGGCGAACGAGCCGTACCGCTTGTTCGCATTGGTCACGGTAATCATCTGGCCGCCTCCGGCACGGTAAGCATCGTGGTAATCACTCGGGTCACTCGGCTTTCCCGCGCCGGCGTTCGAGCAGGGTCATCAGGATCAGGGTGACGAGCGCCAGCGCCATCAGCAGCGTCGCCGCGCAGTAGGCGCCGAAGGTGTTGTGGTCGTTGATGTATCGCCCGTGCACGAGCAGGGTCAGCGTCTGTGAGATGCCCGGTAGCGCCGACGACACCATGGTGACGGCGCCGAACTCGCCGAGCGAGCGCGCGACGGTCAGCACGATGCCGTAGGTCAGACCCCAGCGGATGGCCGGCAGCGTGATCCGCCAGAACGTCTGCCACCAGTTCGCGCCGAGCGTGGCGGCGGCCTGTTCCTGATCGTCGCCGATCTCGTGCAGGACCGGCACCACCTCGCTGACCACGAACGGCAACGTCACGAAGATGGTGGCCAGCACCATCCCGGTCAGCCCGAAGATCACCTTGATGCCGAAATGCTGCTGGATGCCGCCGAACCAGCCGTTCACGCCCCAGAGCATGATCAGCGAGACGCCCACGACCACCGGCGACACCGCGAACGGCAGATCCACCACACCCTGGAGCAGGGAGCGGCCGGGGAAGTTGCCGCGGACCAGCGCGATCGCGGTGATCACGCCGAACACCACGTTCAGCGGCACCACGATCGCGATGATCAGCAACGACAGATCGATCGCCGAGATCGCCGCCGGAGTGGTGATCGAACCGAAGAACGCGCCGATCCCGTGCTCGAAACTGCGCCACAGGATGATGATCAGCGGCGCCACCAGCAGCACGAACAGATAGGCCAGCGCCACCACGCGCAGCGAGATCCGGGTGGGTGCGGAGAGTTTCATCGGGTCGCTTTCTCCTTCCGCGCGGTCCGCTCGGAGAACACCCGCAGCACCAGCAGCACGGCGAACGAGATCACCAGCAGTGCCACCGAGACCGCGGCCGCGTTCACCGGCCGGTCCACCTCGATCTGCTGCTGGATGTACTGCGACGCCACCTGGGTGTGCCGGGGAATGTTGCCGCCGATCAGCACCACCGAACCGAACTCGCCGATGGCACGGGCGAAGGCCAGCCCGCCGCCGGAGATGATCGCCGGCGCCAGCGTGGGCAGCACGACGCGCCGGAAGGTGGTCAGGTTGTCGGCGCCCAGCGAGGCGGCGGCCTGCTCCACCTCCAGATCGGCCTCCATCAGCACCGGTTGCACCGACCGCACCACGAACGGCAGCGTGACGAATCCCAGCGCCAGCACCAGGCCCGGCTGGGTGGCGTTGAGGTGCACGTCGATCGGGCTCTGCGGCCCGTACAGCGCCAGCAGCACGATGCTCGCCACGATCGTCGGCAGTGCGAACGGCAGATCGATCAGGGCGTTGACGATGCGTTTGCCCGGGAACTCGTCGCGGACCAGCACCCAGGCCACCAGCGTGCCCATGATCACGTTGATCACCGCGACCACCACCGAGACCAGCACGGTGATGCGCAGCGACTGCAACGCCGACGGCGCGGTGACCGCATCCCAGAACCCGGACCAGCCGTTGTCGAAGGAATGCACGGTCAGCGCCGCCAGCGGCAGCAGCACGATCAGACTGAGCCACAGCATCGCGGTCGCGATGCCCAGCGGGCCGACCGCTCCGGTCACCCGGAGCCAGGACGGCCGGGCCGTACCACCGCCGGACGTCTCCCGCCCGACCTCGGGACCGGCGGCAGTCCCGAGGTCGATATCGCTGTCACTCACGTTGCTCGATTATTCCGTGTGCTCCGGTTCACCCGTTACTTGCTGGCCTTGTCGTAGATCTGGGCGATGCTGCCGGTGCCCTGCGTGAACAGGTCCTTGTCCACCGACTTCCAGCCACCCAGGTCCGCGATCGTCCACAGCTTCTGCGAGGGCGCCGGGAAATCCTTGCTGAAGTTCGCCGCGACCTTCGGGTCGACCGGGCGGAAGCCGGCGCTGCCCAGCGCGGTCTGCCCGTCCGAGCTGTACAGGAAGTCGCGGAAGGCGACGGCCTTGTCCGAGTTCTTGGAGTTCTTCAGCACCGCGACCGGGTTCTCGATCTTCAGCGTGGTCGGCGGGATGAAGTGCTCCAGCGCGTCACCGTTGCGCTCGGAGAACAGGGCCTCGTTCTCGTAGCTGAGCAGCACGTCGCCGGTGCCCTGCAGGAAGGTCTCGGTGGCCTCGCGTCCGGAGGTGGGCTGCACCTTCACGTGGTCCTTGGTGATCAGCTTGCTCAGGTAGTCGAGGCCGGCCTGCGGATTCTTGCCGCCGTCGCTCTTGGCCGCATACGGCGCGAGCAGGTTCCACTTGGCCGAGCCGGAGCTGAACGGGTTCGGGGTGACCACCTCGACGCCCGGCTTCAGCAGGTCGTCCCAGTCGTGGATGCCCTTCGGATTGCCCTTGCGGACCGCGATCACGACCACCGAGTTCAGCGGCACACCCTTGTTGGCGTCGGCGTTCCAGCTGGAGTCGACCAGACCGGCGTCCACCAGGCGGGTGATGTCGGGCTCGACGGAGAAGTTCACGACATCGGCCGGGGCGCCGTCCTTGACCTTGCGGGACTGGTCACCGGAGGCGCCGTAGGACGCCTGGACCTGCACACCCTTGCCGGCGTCGGTCTTGTTGAAAGCGGGGATCACCTTGTCGAACGCCGGCTTCGGCACCGAATACGCGACCAGGGTGAGGGTGCTGGTCGGGGCGCCGGCGTTGTCGCTCTTGCCGGAGGTGTCGCTGGCTCCGCCGCCACACGCGGTGAGTCCGACCGCCGCCACCGCGGTGAGCGCGACGGCGAGGGCCCGTCGGCGCGAGAGAAATCCGGTATTGCGAGACATCGGATCGAACCTTTCCTGCTTCCGCGCATGTCGGATGAGCGCGGACAATCGGTTGCCAGGTAGATCCACCGGACGGATTTCGGTCACGGTGACGGCGCGACTGCGGCGCGGGGCCGCTCGGAGACGGGCACGAACTGCGAAAGGAATGCGCGCCAGTCTACCGGGGGGTGAAAACGCGCAGCGGTGCCGTCGCTAAGCGCGACAGTAGACATCCGCGACGACGAGACAACCGACCGCGATCAACGCCAATTCATGGCGGACCCGCGGTACAGAGCTCGAAGACACCGGCAGACTGTAACAGAATCGGACGTACCGCCGCGAATTTCCCGGATGACAAACCGGTAAATGTAGCCACAACGGCGGGGAATGCCTCGAGTGAGCGACCCGGAACGGGCGGGGGCGCGGCCGGAAGAATATGGCCGGCGGCAATGCGGAACCGGAAGAATGTGCCCGGCGATATTACGGGAAAGGATGGATCGGGTGCCGCTGCCGCGCCCTCGTGCGGGCGTGGCAGGCAGCGTATCCGGAATGGCGGCGGGAGCCGTGGCTCCCGGCCCGACTCAGTCCTCTTCGACTTCCGGCGGGCTCTCCAGCAGGTCGAGGATCCACTCCTCGACGGCCGTCTCCTCGCCGTCCTCGTTCACCTCTTCGACCCGGAGGCGGTTGTGCAGGCGCACGCCGAGGCCGAGCGTCTGCGCCGCGCGCACCATCTCGATCGCCTCCTCGGGCGTCGCGTAGTGGGTGGCGATCAGGCGAGGCCCGTCGTCCAGGTCGTCGGCGTCCAGCATGGCCGTCAGCTCCGCGAAGTCCTCATCGGTCGACATGCCGTGCAGCGTACCGGCAACCCGGCAGCTTCGCCGAACTCTTTCCCGGTATCCGGGCGATGGTCGCGCGGGTATTCGGGCGATGGCTCGGCAGGCCGCGGAAGCAACTAGGCTGGGCGCGTGCATCGCTTCGCAGGGTGGTGGGACGGCTTCGAGCTCTGGGTGGCCGGCCTGCCCTTCATTCCGCAGTTCGCCGTGGTCCTCGTGGGCATGATCCCGGTCAGTTTCGTGATCGCCTACCTGCTCGATCGCACGCTGCGGATCGTCCTGCGCCTGCTCGGCCGGGACCGGCCCGGATCGGCGCAACCGCTGCCGTCGGCGAGCGCGGCCGGGCCGGGCCGGGCCGCGTTCGCGCGCACCGTCCGGCGGCGCCGCCAGCCCGCCCGTGGCGGGGACGGCCCGGGTGCGAGCAGCCCGCGCCAGCCCGGCGGTTCACGCCGGCGCCGCCGCCGCACCACCGAGGAGGCGTTCTGATGCCGCGGTCCCGGGTGCAACTGGCGCTGCTCGCACTGCTGGTGCTGGTCTTCGTCGCTTGGTTCTTCACGCGCTGAGCCCGGTTTTCACGGGCTGAGCCCGGTTGTCCGCCCGCTGACGGTCGGCAACCCGCCGGATAGTTCACATCATCGACATCGGGTGCGGTGTAGACGCCACTGGACACCGGGCCGATGATGGTCTGATGGCGTCCTACGACGAGCCTCTGGCCGACGACCCTATCGAGGCCGACACCGATATCCCGGTGCGGCGCGATTCGCTCAGCGACCAACTCGACATCGAGGTGGGCGGCGGATACATCGCGAAGGCGCTCGGTAGCACCCACAAATCCTCGTATCCGCCGATCGACGACTACGCCTTCCTCTCCGACTGCGAGACCAGCTGCCTGATCGCCCGCAACGGGGCGGTGGAGTGGATGTGCCTGCCCCGGCCGGATTCGCCCAGCGTCTTCGGCTCGATGCTCGATCGCAGCGCCGGGCACTTCCGGGTCGGCCCGTACGGCGTCAACGTGCCCGCCGCCCGGCGTTATCTGCCCGGCGGGCTGATCGTGGAGACCACCTGGCAGACCGACACCGGCTGGCTGATCGTGCGGGACGCCCTGGTGCTCGGCCCGTGGCACAACAACGACAAGCGCAGCCGCACCTACCGCCGCACCCCGATCGACTGGGATGCCGAGCACATCCTGCTGCGTACCGTGAAATGCGTCAGCGGCGTGGTGGAGCTGGAGGTCAGCTGCGAACCCGCCTTCGACTACCACCGTTCGGCGGTGGCCTGGAAGTACACCGGCGAGGTGTACGAGCAGGCCACCGCCGGCGGCGGCGCGGACTCCCCGACGCTGACGCTCACCACCGACCTGCGCATCGGCATCGAGGGCCGGGAAGCGCGGGCCCGCACCCGGATGCGCGAGGGTGACGATGTGTTCGTGGCGCTGTCCTGGTCGGCGCTGCCGCCGCCGCGCACGTATGCCGATGCGGCCCAGAAGATGTGGGCCACCACCGAGTACTGGCGGCAGTGGATCACCCTCGGCAAGTTCCCCGACCATCCGTGGCGCGGTTATCTCCAGCGCAGCGCGCTCACCCTGAAGGGCCTGACCTACGCGCCCACCGGGGCGCTGCTCGCCGCATCCACCACCTCGCTACCGGAAACCCCTGGCGGCGAACGCAACTGGGACTACCGTTACAGTTGGGTACGGGACTCCTCGTTCGCGCTGTGGGGCCTGTACACCCTCGGCATGAATCGGGAGGCCGACGACTTCTTCGCCTTCCTCTCCGACGCCTGCACCTCCGAGAACGGCGCCGACATTCCGTTGCAGGTGCTCTACGGGGTCGGCGGCGAGCGCGAGATCACCGAATCCGAACTGGATCACCTGCACGGATACGACGGCGCCAGCCCGGTCCGGATCGGCAACGGCGCCTACAATCAGGAACAGCACGACATCTGGGGCGTGCTGCTGGATGCGGTGTACCTGCACGTGAAGTCGCGCCAGCAGGTGCCGGAGACGTTGTGGCCCATGCTGCTCCGGCAGGTGGAGGCCGCGATCGCGCACTGGCGCGAACCCGATCGCAGCATGTGGGAAGTGCGCGGCGAGCCACAGCATTTCACCTCTTCCAAGGTGTTCTGCTGGGTGGCGCTGGACCGTGGCGCCCAATTGGCCGAGATGCACGGCGAACTGGACTACGCGAAGAAGTGGTCGGACATCGCCGACGAGATCCACGCCGACATTCTCGAGCACGGGGTGAACGCCGACGGCGTCTTCACCCAGACCTACGGCGCCGATACCCTGGACGCCTCGCTGCTGCTGGTCCCGCTGGTGCGATTCCTGCCGCCGGACGATCCGCGGGTGCGGGCGACGGTGCTGGCCATCGCGGACGACCTCACCGAACAGGGCCTGGTGCTGCGCTATCGCACCGACACCACCGACGACGGCATGCTCGGCGCCGAGGGCACCTTCACCATCTGCTCGTTCTGGCTGGTGTCGGCGCTGGTGGAGATCGACGAGGTGGACCGGGCCCGGCGGTTGTGCGAGCGGCTGCTCGGTTACGCCAGCCCGCTGGAACTGTATGCCGAGGAACTGGATCCGCGCACCGGCCGGCACCTGGGCAACTTCCCGCAGGCGTTCACCCACCTGGCGCTGATCAACGCGCTCACCCACGTGATCCGCGCCGAGCAGCACACCGAGGTGGGCGCGTTCCGCGCCGCGCACCGGGCGAACTGAGCGCGGACCGCGCAGCGGGCTGGAGCGCCGGGTCGCCCCGTCCCGAAGCGGCCGTCGACTCGGAGAGCCGGACCGGCTCAGAGGGCGTCGGCCGTCTCCCGGATCTCGCGGAGGCGGACCAGCGTCGACTCGATGTCGGTGAGGCGGCGGTTGCGGCCGTCGGGGGTGTGCACCGCGGCGGCGTCCTCGGCCGCGCGCATCGACTCGTCGACCGAGCGCAGCGTCTGATTCGCGAGATCGGTGAAATGGCTGCGCAGGGTGCGCTGCACCGTGCGCAGCCGATTGCGGGATTCCTTGCCCACCTGGAAGATCACGTCGTCCATCAATCGGGCGACCGCCACCTTCGCCTCGGCCTGCCGGCGCTGCTTGCGGATCCGGCGGTCGTCCCACAGCGCGTTCACGCCGAGCAGCACGCCCGCGCCGGCGGAATACCAGTTCACCAGCGACATGCCGAGCAGGCTGGTGGCCAGGCCGACCATCAGGACACCACCGTAGGATCCGCGCAGCGCGGTCAGAACCTGTTGGGTCGCACCGTGTTTCGCGGTGTCCAAGGGTTCCAGCGAGGCGACCGGCGCCAGCACCTCGGCCGGATCGCCCAGCCGCAGATCCGGTAGCGGCACATCGTGTTCGGTGCCCGGGAACTTGCCCGCCACCTCCTCGGCCAGCTCCACCGACCGGTAGTGGGCGACGACGAAGTTCTCCTCCACCGCCGCGCAGATCCGGCCGTCCAGGTCGGCGCCGAAGGCGGACCAGCGGCGGGCCGGATCACGCTGGGCGATCTCGGTTTCGGCCTCCCGGACCAGGGTGCGCAGCCGGTGCCGCAGATCGTGCTCGGTGTCACCGACGAGTTCGGCGCAGCCCTCGGCGAGGGCGACCTGCCAGCCCGCCGTGCGCTGCCGCAACTCGTCGGCCTCGGTCCGCAACAGCCGCAACCGATCCGCGATCTCGCGGAAGCGGCGCGGATCGCGCAACGTCTCCGCCTCGGAGCGCAGCGCCAGCGCCAATTGGTCGGTGATGGTGCGGATGTCGCGCACCGCGGCGTCCCGGGCGACGGTGTCCGCCCGGCCCAGCACATAGCTGCGCAGGTGTTCGATCAGTTGCGGCACACCGGATTCCAGATCCCGGCGGGGATCGCTCACGGTCTGGAGGTGGCGCAGGGCGGAGATCGGGGCCACCGCGAAACCGAGCCCGGCCTCGTCGAGCAGCTCCCGATTGTGCTGCTGCACCTGCGCCCACTGCGGGTATCGGTCGATCTTGTTCAGCACGCACACCACGGTCGGGCACACCTGCTGGATGCGCTGCAACGTGGTGATCTGCTCGGGCGTGAAGGCCGCACCGGCGTCCGCGACGTACAGCACGGCATCGCCGGCGGCGATCAGAGACCAGGCCACCGGGGTGTCGGCGGGCGCGCCCGGCGCGTCCATCACCACGAATCCCTCGGCCAGCAGCGGGCTCGGCTCGGTGAACTCGGCGCGGATCACTCCTTCGGCCGCCAGCGCCGGGCCCGGATCGAGCGGATCGACACGCTGCCGTTCGGTCCGCCCGCCGAACGAGCGGACCAGCGTGGCTGTGGGCCGCGGACCGTATTCGGCGATCACCGGGATGCCGATCCGCTTGCCGGTGGCGCTGACCGGCGCCCCGACCAGCCCGTTGACCAGCGTGCTCATCCCGTTGCCCGGCTCGCCGACGACCACCAGCCGCACCCGCGGATCGGCCACCCGGGCCCGCGACAACGCCAGCCGCGCCGACAGATCGGACCGGGCCGCGGCCGCGGTCGATTCCAGCAATTCGTCGAGCAACCCGACCAGCGGAGCCATCGCGTCGGGGTGCTTCGCCGCGGCGGATTCGACGGCTGCCGGTCTGCTCACAGGTGCAATGGGTTGTCGACGGGGTGCATCACCGGGTGGAAGTCGGCATCGAAGGCGTCGGGCAGCAGGCTCGACGACAGTCCGAGCCCCGCGACCAGCCCGGAATGATCCGGATGCCAGCCGATATCGGCCGAGTCCGTGGTGTAGGCGATCGGCTTCAGCGGCGGGACGACATGGCCGGGATCGACGGTGACCGGTGGTTGCACCGGCGTGGCGGGTGCCGAATGCGCGCCACCGGGATCGGGCTGGCCCGTGGCCACCGGTCCCGGGGCGTTCACCGACGGTGCGGAGGGTCCGTGGCCGATCGGAGAGCCGCCGTCACCGGGTTGGTGGGTCGGCGCCGCACCGGTCGGGGCCGAGCCGCCGGGAGTGTGCGAGTCGGAGCCGCCGTCTCGCGGCGGTACCACGGTCACGGTGTCGCCGCTGTCGTGCCCGCCGGTCGTGCCGCGATCGTGGCTCGCGCCGGAAGGGTCACGGCCGGTGGTCGGCCCGGTGTCGTGGTCGTTCGTCGCGCCACCGTCGCGGCCCGTGCCGGTGTCGCGGCCGGTACCGGTGTCGCGACCGTCGGAGCCGGGGTCGCGGCTGCCGGTCGGCGAACCGTCACGACCGTCCGAAGTCGTGTCGTGGCCGCCGGTCGGCTGACCGCCACGGCCGTCCGGCGGGGTGGCGGTGGTGGGAACACCGTCGTGGGTGGTGGTCGGCCCGCCGTCGCGGCCGGTGGTGGGTGAGCCGTCGCGGCCCGGGGTGTGCGAGGGCGTCGACGGGTCGGATCCGGGCTTGCCGGACGTGGTGGGACCCGGCTCCGGCCGGGTCGGATCCGTCGGCGCGGTGGGCTTCTCGGTGACCGTGCCCGGTGCGACGCTGACATGCGGGATCGTGGTGCGGTCGGTCGTCGCCGTGTCGGCCGGCCTGCCGGAATGGCCGCCGAACGGGTTCCGGTCGTCGTCGGCGACAGGTTTGGGGCCGCCGAACAGACCGGGCGCGGTACCCACCGCGACGGTGAGCGGCGACGGACCGGCCGGTGCGGACCAGACGTTCGCGATCGGATGCGATGCGGCCTCGGGCTGAATCGTGGTCTGCAACGGCGTGGCCGCGACCGGCTGCACGACCAGCGGCGGTGCCGGTGCGGGCGGGGCGGCGGGCACGGACACCGCGAACGGACTCTGCTGCGCCACAATCGGATTCGAGGTCATCCCGGCGGACCCGAAGCCCGCGCCGGGCACGAACGAGCCGTTCCCCCCGAATCCGCTGGGGCCACCACCGAACGCACCCGGCCCACCGGCCGCACCCAGCGACCCGGCCGCGGGGCCGGCACCCGGGGGACCACCCGCCGGGCCGGCACCCGAGGGACCGCCTGCGGGCGCCGCGCCCGAGAGACCGTGGCCGTGGAAACCGGCCGGAACCGGTGTGCCGCCGCCGTGCCCGTACGAGCCGCCCGCCGAACCGTCGCCCGCCGAACGGTCGAATCGGCCCGCCGTGGTGTCGGCCGTCCGCGTGTCGGTGGGTGCGGGTGTGCCGGAAGTGTCTGCGGTGAAAGGGTTTCCGGCGAGGGTGACGTCGGCGACGTGTTCGGCGTTGTCGTGACCGAGACGCGAGATCAGCCCCACGCCGTTGTCCTGACCGCTATCGTCGGGCATGTGGCCCACCCCGTTGCCCAGCCAGTTGGAGTAGTGGTCCAGTTGCTGTCCCACCGCGCCGACGGTGACGCTGAACTGCGTCTCGGTGGTCACCCAGACGCCGTCGAGGCCGACGTGGACGTCGACCTCCATCTCGCTGCTCACGAACAGGCCGGTGCCGCCGCCGATGCCGTCGAAGGCGCTGCCCGCGCCGGGCAGGCCGAAGCCGCTGCCGGACACGTCCGCCGCATGGGCGGGAGTACCCGGCAATCCGAAACCGCTCGCCGACGCGTCGGTGAGATGCGCCGGGCCACCGGGCAATCCGAAACCACCGGTGGGATATCCGGAGCCGCCGGGCAATCCGAAACCACCCGCGCCGAGATCGCCGAACACCGAACTGCCGGGCAGGCCGAAACCACTGCCCGCGGCATCGGTGACATAGGTCGCGCTACCGGGCAGGCCGAAGCCGCCCGAGGTGTCACCGAGAGGGTCTGCGCCACCGGGCAATCCGAAGACACCCGAGGTGTCACCGAAAGGTGCGGCACTGCCGGGCAACCCGAAACCGCCGGACGAATCACCGAGAGGCATTGCGCCACCGGGCAACCCGAAACCGCCGCCGGACGAGTCGGCGAAAGGTGTGGTGTCGCTGGGCCAATCGTGACCGGACTGGTCGGCGAATCCGAAATCCGAACCACCCGCGTCCGGTTCGCTGCCGGTATCGGCGGTGACGACCCGATTCTGCTCGGTCGGCCACTGTCCGGCGACCGCGAGGCCGTAACCGGGAGTGCCGGGCAGGTGCATGCCGTTGCCGGGCAGCCCGAACGGCGAGGCGGCGGACCAGCCGTGGGACGGGTGGCCCGAATCGTCGCTGTCGCTCCCGTCGTCGTCGGAGTCCGCGTCGTCGGGCGTCCAGCGCGCGGAGGCGCCGTGGGTGGGCGGGCGGAATTGCGAGAAGCCGGGGATCGACGGGGAATGACCGTCGCCCATGGTGCCGTCCAGATTCGGCAGCCCGAAACCGTTGCCCTGGCCGGAGGAATGGGACGTACCGTCCATCCCGCCGTCCAGGCCGGGTAGGTGGGTATCACCGTCGCCGCCGGGCGCGCCGAGTCCGGGGGTCGCGGCGCCCGGCGTGCCGAAACCGCCGGGCGCGGTCCCGCCCACGCGGGGCAGCACCGCGGTCGGATGGTCGCCGGCGGGATGCGGCGTGCGCTGGAGGACCGGCGGCACCGAATCCGGCGACGGATCGGGATAGGTCACGACCGGGCTGGGCGCGTTCGGCTGCGGATCGTTGGCGGACAGACCGGCGAAACGGCTGTCGTGGGACTCGTTGGCCGGCGGCGGGCTGCCGTTGGAGGCGACCAGAGCGCCACCGGTGACATAGGCGCCCGCGCGGGCGACCCGGGCCACGCCGGTCGCGATCCGGTACGGAAGGTCCGGCGCATCCTCGCCCACGGCCGCGGCGTCCTCATCGAGGGGCAGGTCACGCATAATCCGAAGCTCCGCTCTCAATGCCCGGCACTGAACCGAACGGGTCCTACCAACTAGATCGTCAACACCTTAGGTGCAGCATAACGAACCTGTCACATTATCGAGGTGACAGGCTGTCACGGCTACTACTCGCCGGTATCGAAACTCTATCGGTTACTTCTTCGGCTTGTCCGACGACGAATCCGTGGACAGCGCGGCGACGAAGGCCTCCTGCGGGACCTCGACCCGGCCGATGGTCTTCATCCGCTTCTTGCCCTCCTTCTGCTTCTCCAGCAGCTTCCGCTTCCGGGAGATGTCGCCGCCGTAGCACTTGGCGAGCACGTCCTTGCGGATCGCCCGGATGTTCTCGCGGGCGATGACCTTCGAGCCGATGGCCGCCTGGATCGGCACCTCGAACTGCTGCCGCGGGATGAGCTCGCGCAGTTTGGTGGTCATCTTGTGGCCGTAGGCCTGGGCGGCGTCCTTGTGCACGATCGCCGAGAAGGCGTCGACCGCCTCCCCTTGCAGCAGGATGTCGACCTTCACCAGCTCGGCCTGCTGCTCGCCGGCCTCCTCGTAGTCCAGCGAGGCGTAGCCGCGGGTGCGGGACTTCAGCGAGTCGAAGAAGTCGAAGATGATCTCGGCCATCGGCAGCGTGTACCGCATCTCCACCCGGGTCTCGGACAGGTAGTCCATGCCGAGCAGCTCGCCGCGACGGCTCTGGCACAGCTCCATGATCGTGCCGATGAACTCGCTCGGCGCGATGACGGTGCACTTGGTGATCGGCTCGAAGATCTGCCGCACCTTGCCCTCCGGCCAGAAGGACGGGTTGGTGACGACGTGCTCCTGACCGTCCTCCATGACCACGCGGTAGATGACGTTCGGGGCGGTCGAGATGAGGTCCAGGCCGAATTCGCGCTGCAATCGCTCGCGGGTGATCTCCATGTGCAGCAATCCGAGGAAGCCGCACCGGAATCCGAAGCCCAGCGCCACCGAGGTCTCCGGCACGAAGGTCAGCGCCGCGTCGTTGAGCTGCAACTTCTCCAGCGCGTCGCGCAGGTCCGGGTAATCGGAGCCGTCGACCGGATAGAGACCGGAGTACACCATCGGCCGCGGCTCCCGGTACCCGGTGAGCGCCTCGGTCGCGCCCTCGCGCGCGGTGGTCACGGTGTCACCGACCTTGGACTGCCGCACGTCCTTCACACCGGTGATGAGGTAACCCACCTCGCCGACCCCCAGCCCCTGGGTGGGTTTCGGCTCCGGCGACACGATGCCGATCTCCAGCAGTTCGTGGGTGGCGCCGGTGGACATCATCTTGATCTTCTGCCGCGGGATGAGCTTGCCGTCCACCACACGCACATAGGTGACCACGCCGCGGTAGGTGTCGTACACGGAGTCGAAGATCAGCGCCCGGGCCGGCGCATCGGCCTTGCCGACCGGGGCCGGCACCGTGCCGATCACCTTGTTCAGCAGCTCCGGCACCCCGACACCGGTCTTGCCCGACACCCGCAGCACTTCCTCGGGCTCGCAGCCGACGATGTGCGCCAGCTCGGCGGCGTACCGATCCGGATCCGCGGCCGGCAGATCGATCTTGTTGAGCACCGGGATGACCGTCAGATCCTTCTCCAGCGCCAGGTACAGATTCGCCAGCGTCTGCGCCTCGATGCCCTGTGCCGCGTCGACCAGCAGGATCGCGCCCTCACACGCCTCCAGCGCGCGCGACACCTCGTAGGTGAAGTCCACGTGCCCGGGCGTGTCGATCAGGTGCAGGACGTAGTCCTCGCCGTCCACCGACCACGGCAGCCGCACGTTCTGCGCCTTGATGGTGATCCCGCGCTCGCGCTCGATGTCCATCCGGTCCAGATACTGCGCGCGCATCTGCCGTCCCTCGACCACGCCGGTCAGCTGCAACATGCGGTCGGCCAGGGTGGACTTCCCGTGGTCGATGTGGGCGATGATGCAGAAATTCCGGATCCGCGCGGGATCGGTGAACGTCGTGTCGGCGAAGCTGGGCACGGTGCTCCTGGTCATGAGGCGTTTTCGGCGGTCTCCATGTTCCCACGCTGTCGCAGCCCGCCCGCCCGCAGGGCGCATGGGCGCGGCGTCCGGCAGTTTCCGCCACGGTGGCGGGGGCACTGTGATATCGACAACAAGCGGGCTCCGGAGCAGGGCTCGGCCGAATCTTTGGAACAAGCTTGGCATCTTCTTTACCCGACGATCCAATAGCCTGTCGAAAGGCAACCGATACGGCAGTGCTGCCGCGCACGACTGAAGATATTCGATCGAAAAATTGCCTCCGAGGGGGACAGCGCCGTGTCGATTCTCGACAATGCATTCTCCGAATTCCTCCGCGCTCGCCGCGGCAGATTGGTGCCCGAGAAATACGGATTTCCACCGCGCGGGCGGCGGGTGAGCGGCCTGCGTCGCCAGGAATTCGCCGAACTCGCCGGACTGAGCGTGGAGTACTACACGAAACTGGAGCAGGGACGGGCCGTCCATCCGTCGGCCGCGGTGGTCGCCGCGATCGCCGAGGCGCTCGATCTCGACCACACCGAACGCGACTATCTGGCCCGGCTGCTGCGGCCGGACCCGGAACTCGACGAGCCCCCGCTGACGCTGCCCAGCGAGGTCGGGCAGTTGCTGAGTTCGCTCGGGCGGGTCATTCCCGCATTCGTGATCACCCCGGCCACCGATGTCATCGCGTGGAATGCGGTGGGCGGCACGGTGTTCCACATCGATCCGGAATTCGCCCCGGTCAACGTGACCGAGCGACTGTTCCGTAATCCTCTGGGCCGCAAGCTGTACGGCAATTGGGAGCAGGTGGCCCACGACCAGGTCGCCTGGCTGCGCTACGACGCGGTCCGGCACCCGGGCGACCGGCGGCTGCATCGGCTCGTCGAGTGCATGATCGAGGAGGACGCCCATTTCCGGAAATTCTGGCGACTGCACGAGGTCCGGCCGCGGTCGCACGGCCGCCGGGTGATCAACCATGCCGACGTGGGTGTTCTGGACATGTTCTACACGGCATTCCCGCTGCCGGCCGACCCGCGCCTGACGATCGTCACCTGGTCACCGTTGCAGGGCACCGAGACGGCGAACAATCTCGCCGCCTTGGCCGCCCGTTGCGAGAACAATGCGATCACGGTGATGCTGCCGGATTCCGGCGAGGTAGCGGAGGGCGTGCCGACGGATCCGATCCGGGCAATTTCTCCCAGCCTCGATCCCGCCCTGCCGAATTCAATACCGGATCGTCTCCGACGATGACCGGGCGACGTACCGATTCCAGCAGATCCAGATCGGAGGAATGGTCGCCGTAGGCGCTGCACGCGGCGGGTGGGACGCGCTGTGCGCGCATCATCCGCCGCGCGACCTCGGCCTTCCCCGGACCGATGACGACACTGTCCACCCCGCCGGTGTAGTGCCCGGCCGCGACCGCGGGCACGGTACCGACCGCGACATCCGCGCCGACGTGCGCCCGGATCGGTTCCAGGCACGCCGAGAACGACCCGGACACCAGGACGGTGGTGTCCCCCCGCGCCCGATGCCGGGCCAGCGCCCGCTCGACCGGCGGGTGCAACAGTCCGCCGAGCCGCAGTTCGGCGTCGAACCAATCCTGTCCCGCGGCCGCGACCGCGGCGACCGGATATCCGGTGAACGACCGATAGTAGTGCGCGTTGCCCTCGGCCCGGGGCACGCCCGCGGCGGCCATCTCCCGCAGTTCGGCCGCGGCGGCCTCGTAGTCCGCGCCGGGCCGGCCGACCACGTCGAAGTAGTACGCCAGGAAGCGGAACATGCTCTTCACCGTGATCAGCGTCTCGTCGACGTCGAAGAACGCCATCCCGCCGGTCACGACCGCGGCTCGATCCGCTGTGGCACGGCGGCGGCCGGGGCGGCGCGATGCCGCGGCACGGTCAGCGCGGCGGCGGCGGCCAGCAGCAGCGCGGCGACCACCGCGGCGGTGTGCAGCCCCGCCACCCGATCGACACCGCCTGCCAGGCCGCCGAGGATCGCGACCCCCAGCACGCTGCCGGTCTGCCGACCGGCATTGAGCAGTCCGCTCGCGATCCCCGACTGATCCGCCGGCGCGGCGCCGACGACCAGTGCGATCTGCGGCCCCACCGTCAGTCCCACCCCGGACCCGAGCAGGAACAGCGCCACCGACAGGGTCACCGGCCCGCTCCCGTCGTGCACCGCGAACAGCGCCACCGCGCCGACCGCACCGAGCAGCAGCCCGGCCCCGGCCACCCGCCGGGCGCCCCACCGCACCACCAGCGGTCCCGCCAGCACCGGCAACAGGAAGATCGGCAGCGCCGACGGCAGGAACTGCACGCCGGTCCGCAGCGCGCCCAGATGCTGCACCTGCTGCATGTACAGGCTCAGCGCGAACACCAGGCCGTAGTAGCCGGTGAACAACAGCAGTCCGATCGTCACGAACGCCGAAAGGCCGGGCGCCGCAACGAGTCTCGCGGGCAGCATCGGCGCCGCGGCGCGGCGCTCCCGGAGCACGAAGGCGACGGCGGCGACCACCGCCACCAGCGCGGCCGCGATCGGCAGCGGCGCCGACCAGCCCTGCGCACCGCCCTCGATCAGCGCGCCGGTCGCACAGATCAGCAGCACGATCGCCAGCGCCTGCCCCGGCAGATCCGCTCGTTTCGACCGATCCGGCGCCTGCACGGGCAATCCGCCCCGGGCGGCCAGGACCAGCGTGACGATCCCGATCGGCACGTTCAGGACGAAGATGCTGCGCCAGCCCACCGCCGACACCAGCACACCGCCCAGTACCGGCCCGAAGGCCTGCGGACTGCCCGCCACCGTGGTGAACAGCGCCACCGCCTTCGCCTTCGCGACCGGATCCGGATACGCCTGCGAGAGCAGCGCCATCGCGGCGGGCATCAGCAGCGCCGCCGCGACACCCTGCAACAGCCGGGCCGCCACCAGCGCCGCCCCGTCCGGCGCGATCGCGCACAGCACCGACGCCACCGTGAATCCCGCGACGCCGAACCGGAACATCCGCACGCTGCCCAGCCGATCGACCAGCACCCCGCCGGACAGCAGCAGCCCGGCCAGCACCAGCACGTAGCCGTCGACCACCCATTGCAGCATCGCCAGGCCGGAATGCAGGTCGGCCCGGATCGCGGGCAGCGCCACGTTCACGATCGTGGTGTCGACGATGACCATCGCGAAGCCGATGCACACCACCACCAGCGTCAGCCCGGGACGGACCCGGCCCGGCACCGAACCCGCCGTCGAATTCTGGGACACCGCAACCCCTCTCGTCACCGGCCGGGTCCCGCTCATCCGGGCCACTTGTTCAGCAGCCCGGCATCCACCCGCAGCGAACTGCCGGTGACGTACCGGGCCTCGTCGGAGGCCAGATAGGCGGTGGCCGCGGCGATATCGGCGCCGCCGACCCAGCCGACCGGCAGTTCGTGCCAGCCCGCCGCCGCGGCGGCCACCTGCTCCCGATCGGGATTCTCGACCCCGGGCAGCAGCAGCGCGTAGGTCTCCGGATTGTGGAACATGACGGTGTCGATATTGGTGGGCACGATCCCGTTGACCCGGATCCCGCGCGGGCCGAGTTCGGCGGCCAGCGAACGCATCAGCCCGAGTACACCGTGTTTGCTGGCGGCGTAGTGCGCGGCCGTGGCCACGCCGCGCGCCTCGGTGGTGGATCCCATCACGACCACCGCGCCGCCGGGTCCCTGCCGCAGCAGGTGCGGGACCGCGGCCCGCAGCACATGCCAGGTCCCGAAGATGTTGGTCTCCATGATGTTCCGGAACACCGCCGGATCCAGTTCCCACAGCGGCGCGTTGCCGCCGTTGACGCCCGCGGTCGCGCACAGCACGTCCAGCCGGCCCAGCTCGGCGACCGCGGCGTCGACCGCCCGCTGGGTCGCGGCCAGATCGCGGACATCGGCATTGTGCACGGAGATCCGGCCGCCGAACGGTTTGACCAGGCGCACCGTCTCCTCGGCCGCACCGGACAACACGACGACGGCGACATCGGCGCCCTCGGCGGCCAGGCGGACGGCCTGGGCCTGTCCGGTGCCACGGTCACCGCCGGTGATCAGCGCCGCCTTGCCGGCGAAGCGGCGGCCGGTCGGCGCGGTCTCGGGGGTGGCGTATTCGGTTTCCACAGGTGTCTCCTCCGCTGACATCTCAGGCCGCCGTGCCGGCGCGCACCGCGTCACCACGGTCCGGTAGCAGGGCGGCCGCGTCGATGAGCCCGCCGAGATCGATGCGCGGTGCGCGCTGCACCGCCGCGATATGGCCGTCCGGCCGCACCAGCAGCGCGGTCCGGACCCGGCCCAGCGCCGGGGCCAGCGCCCGCCAGCCGGACGCGTCGACCAGGTGCAGGGTGTCCGGCGCCGCAGCGCGGGTGGCGGCGACGAACCGCTGCCATTCGGCATCGCGGGCCCGGCCCGCCCACAGCAGCAGGGTGAGCCGATCGGCCGCGACGGTCGGCCAGCCGTCCTCGGCCGGCTCGCCCGGGAAGGCGGTCAGCCGCAGCCCCGCCCGCACCGGTGCGCTGCGCCAGCGGATATCGGCGCGCGCGTGTTCGCGGTTATCGGCGTAGTCGACGGTCAGCTGGCTCATCAGCGGCGCGACCAGCCGTTGCAGAGCGCCGGTGCGCTGCGCGCCGAGGACCAGGGTGTCCCGGATCGCGACCTGCGCGGGCTTGTGCAGCAGGCCCCAACTGGTCTGCTTCGCGGTGACCAGGGAGATCCGCTCGGCCGAATGCCGGCGCTCCGGATCGTAGGTGTCCAAGACGCCTTCGTGCAGGGTGCCGTTGCGCACCCCGGCCAGTTTCCAGCCCAGATTGATCGCGTCCTGGATTCCGGTGTTCATGCCCTGCGAGCCGGCGGCGCTGAAGATGTGGGCCGCGTCCCCGACCAGAAAGCAACGCCCGGAACGGAATCGGGCCGCGGTGCGGCGGCGGGCCCGGAACACCGTGGTCCAGCGCAACTCGCCGAGCTCGGTACGGAACGGGACGATGCGATCGAGGTTGTCCCGGAACAGTTCCCACGGCGGCGCGTCGTCGTCGTTCCAGACCGGGACCGCGCAGGCCACCCGATAACCTCCGTCGCCGAACGGCGCGAGCCCCATCGCACCGCCGTTGCTGTAGCAGTAGAGCATCTCGTGCGGCGGCAGTTCGCCGGTCAGCGGGGCATCGCAGATCGCGAACAGGATGTCCTGGCCGGTGCCGCGGAATTCGATGCCGAGCGCCGCGCGGACGGCGCTGTGCGACCCGTCCGCGCCGATCAGCCAGTCCGGTCGCACCGTCTCCCGGCCGCCGCCGGCGCCGGTGAGTTCGGCGACCGGCCGGTCACCGCTGTTGTCCAGGCCGGTCAGCGTCACCTCGTATTCGATGTGCCCGCCGAGTTCCTTCAGCCGGCGGCGGATCACATCCTCGGTGCGGCTCTGCGGGGCGCACAACGCGAACGGGTAGGGCGTCTCGGTCAGCCGGCTGATGTCGATCGCGCCCAGCCGCCGCCGACCGGAATAGTAGGAGACCGCGTCGAGGTGCGCGCCGGTCTCGGCGAGTTCGTCCGCGACGCCGATGCGGCGCAACAGTTCCAGACTGCGGGGCCAGGTGATGACGGCCCGGGAGTGCAGCGTCGAACTCGGCGAGGTGTCGATGATCCGCACCGAGAATCCTTGTTGCAGCAGGTCGCAGGCGATCACCATGCCGACCGGCCCGGCGCCGACGACCAGCACCTCCGGTGTCGAAGCGTGCTCGGTGCCCATAGTCAGTGCACATCCTTTCCGGTGCCGCGCGCGGCGGTGTATTCTGCGCCGCTCGCAGCGGCAGGTTCGGGACCGCTCGCAGTAGCGGATTCGAGGCCGCCCACGGCAGCAGGTTCGAGGCCGCTCACGGCAGTGGATTCGGCGCCGCTCGTAGCGGCAGGTTCGGGACCGCTCGCAGTAGCGGATTCGAGGCCGCTCACGGCGGTGTATTCGGCGCCGCTCACGGCGGTGGATCCGGCGCCGCTCACGGCGGTGGGCCGGGCGACTATGGCGACGGTCCAGCTGAATCCGCCGCCCGCGGAGATCACGACGGCGACTCGGCCCGGGGGCAGGCCGAATTCGGTGCGCAGCGCGGCGACATTGGCCAGCAGGTCACCCGCGCCGAGATGGCCGGTGCGCGCGCCCGGATCGAACATCGGTGCGCCGGTGACCGATTCGATCGCCGGTCGATAGGAGGCGGCGAGCGCCTTGCGGCCGATGCGGGGCAGCAGCACCCCGGCGATGCGCGGATCGTCCGGTTCCAGCTCCGCCGCGGCCAGCGCGGTGCGCATCAGCGACGGCAGCCGGTCCGCGACGACACCGGCGAAATGCTCACGGCCGTACCGGGCCAGGTAGGCCCGCTTCGTCCGGCGGACGTCGACGGCCGGTGAATGGGTCCGCGCCGCGGGGCTGAACGGATCGTCGCCGCGGTGCATGGTCTCCGCCTCGCAGTCGGTGGCCGTCGCCACCGCCAGCAGATGCAGATCGTCGCCCGGATCGGGCCGCCGGTGCAGCACCATCGCGGTCGCGCCGTCGCCGTACCAGAGCCCGTAATCGCCGTGCCAGCGGTCGAATCCGGGCGGGCAGAACCGATCCGCGGTGGTGATCACCGCCACGTCGGCGCGGCCGGCGCCGCGCAGATGATCGGTCGCCAGCTCCAGGGCGACGCCGCCGCCGTTGCACATCTGCTGCACGCCGATCGCGAGGGCGTGCCGGGCGCCGGCCCCGGCCGCGACGAAACTCGCCGGGGCCCAGAAGTCGTGGCCCTGATGGTGGGTCCAGGCGTGGATCAGCAGACCCACGTCCGCGCCGGCGACGCCGGCGGACCGCAGGGCGGCGGTCGCGGCGCGCACCGCCAGTTCCGGTGCGGCCTCGGCGCTCACCGGCAACTCCTCGTAGCCGGTGTCGTCGAGTTCGTCCGGTGCGAGCAGGCCGGCGGCGACCTGCGTGGCGGCCTTCTCGGTCTCGGTGGGTAGCCAGGTCACCGCGGCACGGATGCCGAACTGTGCGACTGCTGCGCTCATGGGCGGCCCTCCCGGTCGGAAGATCGGATGACCGGATTCGATCGGCCCTCCGAAAACGACTGTGCGCCAACCGCGGTGCGGGCAACCAGACCCGCTCGAGCATGGTTCCGGCAAGGCCACCCTGCCGAGGTGCCCTCGCGGTACCAGGCACCGCCGGGTCTGGTTGTCCGCGCCCGGAACCGCGAATCTCGAAGGCAGTCGCCATTTTCCGCGACCGCACCGACGATCAGGAGGTACCCGACGGTGCAGACGACACTTCCCCTGCCGCCCGCCACGCTGGACCGGATCTCGGCCCGGGCCGTCGATCGCCGATGGGTGCACCGGTCGGCGATCTCCGAAGTTTTCCTGACCGATATCGCCCGGACCGGGCCCGGCACCTTCGTCGCCTGTTGCCAGTTGCCGCGGCGGCACTTCTACTTCACCGATCACGCCGGGTCCGGGCCGGACCCGATGCTGCTGCTGGAGTGCGCGCGCCAGGCCGAAACCTGTTGTGCACACATCGGTCTCGGATTGCCGCTGGACACGCGATTCGTGCTGGACCGCTGGCACCTGCGACTGATCCCGCTCCCGGACCACTCGGACCGGGCTCCCACGGAACTGCGGGTGGAGATCGAATCGGCGCTGGTCCGCACCCGCGGCACCGCGCACACCCACACCTACACCATGACGTTGCGGACCCCCGCCGGGCCGGTCGGCGTCGTCACCATGACGGTCACGTATCTGAGTTCGGCCAGCTACGAGGCGATCCGGCGGTTCTCGCGCAGCAGCCCGCCGCCGTCGTCGGCCGATGTGCCACTACCCGCGCGCAGTACCGTGCCCGCCGAACGGACCGGCCGATCCGATCCACGTAACGTGTTGCTGGAGAACATGTTTCCCGGACAGGACGGGAGCATGTGCGCCACCGTCGTTGTGCCGGTGGATCATCCGGTGATATTCGATCATCCGCTGGACCACCTGCCGGGCTTCGGGGTGACCGAGGCGGCCGGGCAACTGGCGGTCGCGGTGACCGGAGCGCCGGAGGTCCAGGCGTTCGACGGCGTGTTCCGCCGCTTCGTCGAACTGGACGAACCGTTCCTGCTGACCACGACCGAGGCGCCGGACTCACACGAGAAGCTGAGGGAAGCAAGGGAAATCGGCATCCGCTGCGTGCAGTCCGGCCGCACCGCGGCCGAGTTCCGCTTCGTCCTCGCCGACGGCGTCGCCGCGGCCGCACGGCAGGATCAGCGCCGATGACCGGCGCGGGCCGCACGGCGGTGCTCGCCGGCATCGGCAGCTGTGTACCCGACCGGATCGTCACCAACGACGATCTCGCGCGCACCCTGGACACCAGCGACGCCTGGATCCGCACCCGCACCGGCGTCGGAGAACGCCGGTTCGCCGACGCGGGCGCCGCGACCTCCGATCTCGCCGCCGCGGCCGGGATCCTGGCGCTGAAATCGGCGGGAGTGGCCGAGGTCGACCTGGTGCTGCTCGCCACCGCGACCCCCGATCGTCCTTGTCCGGCAACGGCTCCCACGGTCGCGGCGAAAATGGGCCTGGACACCGTCGCCGCCTTCGACCTGGCCGCCGTGTGCAGCGGCTTCGTCTACGGGCTCGCGGTCGCCGCGGCGATGATCGAGAGCGGCCGGGCGCAGCGGCTGCTGCTGATCGCGGCCGACACCTTCTCCACCATCCTGGATCCGGACGACCGCACCACCATGTCGGTCTTCGGCGACGGCGCGGGCGCGGTGGTGCTGCGGGCCGGCACCCCGGACGAACCCGGCGCCCTCGGCCCGGTGCAGCTGGGCAGCGACGGCGCCCTCGCCGACATGATCACGGTGCGGGCGGGCGGATCCGAACAGCGCGCGCTGGGCGTGCTGCCCGACACCGCCGACGCCTACTTCCGGATGGCGGGCAAGCCGGTCTTCATGCAGGCGGTCGAACGGATGACCGCCGCGTCGCTCGCGGTGCTGCGCGACGCCGGCCGGTCGATCGCGGAGGTCGACCGTCTGGTCGGACATCAGGCCAACATCCGGATCCTGCACGCGGTCGCGGACCAGCTGGGTATCGACCGCGACAAGGCGGTGGTCCACCTGGACCGGGTCGGCAACACCGCCGGCGCGTCCATCCCGCTCGCGCTCGCGGACGGCTGGGCACGCGGTGAACTGCGTCCCGGCGACTGCGTGCTGCTCACCGCCTTCGGCGGCGGCGCCACCTGGGGCGCCTCCGTCCTCACCTGGCCGGAACTGGCCACACCCTGACCCGCCACACGGCACGAAAGAGGAGTTCCGACAATGTCGATCGACATCCGCACCGATATCACCGAGATCCTGGTGAACGAATTCGGCGTCCCGCCGGAGGAGATCTCGTTCAGCACGCCCTACGAGGATCTGAGCTTCGACTCGCTGATGCTGCTCGAACTCGCGCTGCGCCTGAAGAGCCGCTTCGGCATCACGGTCAGCGAGAGCGAGATCTCGGCGGCCGGGAATCTGGACGGCTTCGTCGCCCTGTTCGAGGACAAGGAAGCGGCATGACCGGTCGGGTGCGCCGACGCGACGCCCGGGACGAGATCGCGGTGACCGGGATCGGCCTGGTCACCCCCGCCGGCATCGGCGCCGAGGCGAACTGGCGGGCGCTGGCCGGCGGCCGCACGATCGCCTCGAAACATCCCGCGCTCGCCGGGCAGCCTGTCGAATTCTGTTGTCATGCAGCAGAATTCGATGCCAACACCCTCCTGGGCCGGCGCACCGCCTGGCGGCTGGACCGGTTCACCCAGATCGCCGTGGCGGCGGCGCGGCAGGCGGTCGACGACGCCGGCCTGGACCGCGGCAGCTGGGAGGCCGCCCGGGTCGCGGTGCTCGTCGGCAATTCGCTGGGCGGCTCGCACACCTGGGAGGCCCAGCACCGCAACCTGCTCACCGACGGCGTCGAGGCGGTCTCGGCGCTGACGGTGCCGATGTCGATGCTGAACATGGTCGCCGGCGCGGTCAGCCTGGACCTGGGCGCGACCGGTCCCAGCATGGTCCCGGCGACGGCGTGCGCCTCCGGCGCCAACGCGATCGGCCTCGCCCGCGATCTGCTGTGCGCGGGCACCGCGGATATCGTGGTCGCCGGTGGCGCCGAGTCGGCCCTGAGCCCGTTCGTGATGGCCGGATTGCACCGGCTCGGCGGCCTGTCCCGGCGCAGCGCCGATCCGGCGGCCGCGTCCCGGCCGTTCGACCGCGACCGCGACGGTTTCGTCGCCGCCGAGGCGGCCGGCATCCTGGTGCTGGAACGCGCGGCCGACGCCGCCGCCCGGCACGCGCGGCCGCGCGCGCTGGTGCGCGGTTTCGCCGCGACCTGCGACGCCCACCACGCCACCGCCCCCGATCCGGAGGGCACCGCGGTCAAGCAGGCCATCCGGCTCGCGCTGGCGGACGCGGGAATTCACCCCGGCGAAGTGGACCACGTCAACGCGCACGGCACCTCCACCCCGCTCAACGACGTCACCGAGGCGCGGGCCATCCGCGACATCTACGGGGACCGCCCGGTGATCACGTCCACCAAGGGGGTGACCGGGCACGCGCTCGGCGCGGCCGGCGCCATCGAGGCGGCGTTCACCGTGCTGGCCATCGAATCCAACGAGATACCGCCGACCGCGAACCTGGACAGCGTCGACCCGGGTGTCGACGTGGACATCGCCCACGGCCGGCCGCGCCGGATGCCCGTGCGGATGGCGACCAGCCATTCGTTCGGATTCGGCGGCCACAACGCCGTGCTGGTGCTCAGCGAAACCTGACCGGAGCCGAAGTCATGACCATCGCACTGCTCTTCCCGGGACAAGGATCACAACATCCCGGCATGGGTGAATCCTGGCGGGAAACACCGTCATTCGACCTGGCCGTGCGGGCCCGCGCTCGCACCGGAATCGACGTGCCGCACCTGTTGCTGCACGCCGACGCCGACGAACTGGTCCGGCCGCAAGCCGCCCAGCTGAGCATCTTCGTGCACAGCTGCATGGTCGTCGACCGGCTGCGTGACGCCGGAGCGCTCGACGACGGGCCCATCACCGCGGCCGCGGGCCACAGTCTCGGCGAATATTCGGCCCTCGTCGCGGCCGGCGTGCTGACCTTCGACGACGGCGTCCGGCTGGTGTCCGAACGCGGGGCCGCGATGGCGGCCGCCGCCGCGCTGCGGCCCGGAGCCATGCTCGCGGTCGTCGGCCTGCCCCCCGATCGGCTCGCGGAACTGTGTGCCGCGCAACCGGATTGGTGGCCCGCCAACGAGAACGCCCCGGAACAGATCGTGGTGTCCGGCGCCGCCGAGACCGCCGGTGCGATGGCGGAACGCTGCCGGGCGGCCGGCGCGCGGATCGTGCGCCCCCTCGCCGTCGGCGGCGCCTATCACACCCCGCTGATGGCCCCGGCCGCCGCGCGGCTGGACCGCGCGCTGGCCGCGACCGGGTTCGCGGACGCGGTGCTCGCCGTCGTCTGCAATGTCGACGCCGCCGTGCACCGCGCGGCCGCGGATTTCCGGCCGCTGCTGTCCGCACAGCTGACCGGCCGGGTGCGCTGGACCGCCGCCCTGCACACCCTGACCGGCCTCGGGGTCACCGACATGGTGGAGACGGGCCCCGGCCGCACCCTGACCGGCCTGGCCCGGCGCACCGTCCCCGGCGTCGCCACCCGGCTGTGCCCCACCCCCGAGCAGGCCGACCTGCTCGTCACCTCGGCCCGGGAGACGGTATGAGCGCCTCGGACGACTCCGGGACCGCGCAGCGGCCCGGCCGCGCGGTCGTGGTGACCGGCGGCACCCGGGGCATCGGCCTGGCGGTGGCGCGGGCCTTCCGGAGCGAGGGCGACCGGGTGACCGTGCTGTCCCGTTCCGGCGGGCCGGTGTCCGGTGACATCCTCTCGCTGACCTGCGACCACAACATCCCCGACCAGGTCGAGCACGCCTTCGCCGCGGCCGAGCGGCAGCAGGGGCAGACCGAGGTGCTCGTCGCCAACGCCGGCCGCACCGACGACGGGCTGATGCTCGGTATGGACGCGGAGGCGTTCGGCGCGCTGGTCGACACCAATCTGACCAGTACCTACCGGATCGTCCGGCGCGCCTCGACCTCCATGCTGCGGGCGCGGCGGCCGGGCCGGATCGTGCTGATCTCCAGCATCATCGGATTCACCGGCTCGCGGGGGCAGACCGGTTACGCCGCCGCCAAGGCCGGGCTGATCGGGCTGGCCCGCTCCGCGGCCCGCGAACTCGGCCCGCGCGGCATCACCGTGAACGTCGTCGCGCCGGGTTACGTCGAGACCGATATGACCGCCGAACTCTCGGAAGCCCGCCGCCGCGAGGTGATCGCCGCGACCCCGCTCGGCGCCTTCGCCGACCCGGAGGACATCGCGCCGGCGGTGGTGTTCCTGGCCAGCGCCGCCGCCCGGTACGTGACCGGGACGGTGCTCGCGGTGGACGGCGGATTCGGAATGGGATTGTGAGGAGCCACGCCATGAGTGAACGTTTCGATCGCGGACAGGCGATCATGAACCAGGTGCTGGGCGCCGGTCACGCCGAGGCGGTCCGGGAGCGGATCGGGGCGATCAGCCCGGATTTCGCCGACTACATCGTCGCCGCCGGATTCGGCGAGGTCTATGCCCGGCCGGGACTGTCATTGCCGCAACGGCAGTTGCTCAACGTCGGCGTGCTGACCGCGATCGGCGGGGCGGAACCGCAGCTGGGCAACCATATCCGAGGTGCGCTGCGGGTCGGGGTGACCGCGACCGAGATCGTCGAGGCCATCTTCCACGTCGCCCTCTACGCCGGACATCCGCGCGCCGTCAGCGCCTTCCGGGTCGCCACCGAAGTGTTCGCCGAACTGGGCGTGACCGCCGATGCGGGCGGACCCGGACAACACTGACCGGTCGGTCTCGGACGAGACGTGTGCGGCGCGCTGCGGCAAGATGGCGGACGGCGAACCGCACCAACCGACGGAGATGGTCCCGATGCCCCACGAGCTGGTCGAATTCGATACGAAGAAGGCGCATTCGGCGCGGATGTACGACTACTACCTCGGCGGCAAGGACAACTATCCGGCCGACCGGGAGGCCGCCTCGCAGGTGATGGAGGCGTTCCCGGAGACCGCCCAGGCGGCGCGGGCCAATCGCGAATTCCTGCATCGCGCAACGCGTTACGCGGCGCACCACGGGGTACGGCAGTTCCTCGACGTCGGCACCGGCATTCCGACCGAACCGAATCTGCACAATGCGGTGCAGGCCGTCGATCCGACCTGCCGGGTGGTGTACGTCGATCACGATCCGCTGGTGCTGGCGCAGGCCCGCGCGCTGATGATCGGATCCGCCGAGGGCCGTACCGAATTCATCCCCGCCGATGTGCGCGACCCGGACGTGGTGCTCGGATCGGACCGGCTGCGAGCGGTGCTGGACCTGTCGCAGCCGGTGGTGCTGACCCTCGGCGCCATCCTGCATTTCGTCACCGACGAGGAAGGCGCCCACGACATCGTGCGCACCTATCTCGACGCGTTCGCGCCGGGATCGTATCTGGCGATCACACACGCCTCCAGCGACCTGAACCCCGACATCTTCCAGAAGATCGTCGGCGTGTACGCCCGCTCCGGCATCACGGTCTCGTTGCGGGACAAGGCCGGAACCGCTCGCTTCTTCGACGGACTGGACCTGGTCGAGCCCGGCCTGGTACCGCTGCACCGCTGGCGGCCCAGCGCGGACTTCTACATTCCGGAGGAGCGACTCGCCTGGGCGGACAAGGCATTCGGGACCTGGGCCGGAGTGGGGCGGAAACGCTGACCGGACCGTCACCGCCCTGGTGGACGCCCGGATGCATACCGGCACTGCGGCGTTGCAGCGCATCGCGGACGTCATCCACACGACACCGCACTCACGCTGACCGGGAACCGTTCACACCGCCGCGCTCGGCAGGAGCGGCCGATGTCGCTCGGCGGCACCGGCTTGCCGCGCGTCGCGTCCTAGACCGATTCGGTGGCCGCGGCCGCCAGTTCGGCCTCCGCGGCCCGCAACCGCTCCAGCGTCTTCGTCGGTGAATCCGCTTGCAGGCTCAGCTGATCCATCACCTGGCGGTACAGGTCCAGATCGGTGGGCCGGTCGAGATACTGCGCGCTCTGCAACTGCTCGATGTAGACGATGTCGGGCAGCTCCGGTTCGGCGAAGCGCAGGATGGTGAACGAGCAGCCGACGGCGGTGTGGCCGCCCGCGGTGTACGGCAGCACCTGGATACTCACGCTCGGATGCTCGGCCATCCGGATCAGGTGCTGGATCTGAGCGCGCATCACCTCGTTACCGCCGACAGTGCGACGCAGCACCGATTCGTCCAGGATCGCCCACAGGGTCGGGCCGGTCTGCTGCTCCAGGATCTTCTGGCGCTCACGGCGCAGTTCGACGCGCCGGGCGGTTTCGAGACCGTTGTGCGCGAGCGACACGACCGCGCGGGCATAGTCCTCGGTTTGCAGCAGGCCGGGAACCAGTTGCGCCTCGAAGGTCCGGATGGATTTGGCGGCACCCTCCAGACCGAGGTAGTTCTCGAACCAGGCGGGCAGCAGATCGCTGTAGCCGTGCCACCAGCCCTGTTCGTTCGCCTTGCGGACCAGTTTCAGGAACGCGTCGCGCTGTAGCGGATCGTCGACACCGTAGAGGTCGAGCAGGTCGACGATGTCGCGTTCCTTGTACCCGGTGCGGCCCAGTTCGAGCCGACTGATCTTGGCGTGCGAACCGCGGATGCGCTCACCCGCCTGCTGCGGTGAAATCTTCCTCGCTTCACGCAGTTTCCGCAGTTGCGTACCGACCATGATGCGTAACGCGGTCGGTCCGCGATCCTCGGCCGGTGTTCCGATTATGTCGGTCCGGATCGTATCTGGCGTCATATGCCCCACTCCGTCTCCCGGCGACCACTGACAGACAGCGCACCGGTGCTCATCCCGGTGGCTGCCGCCGCCCTCCGTCGCATCAGCTCATGGTAGCCCCGCGGACGCCGATCCGAACCAGCCGATCGGACCGAGTTTCGCGACTCGGTCCGAACAGACGTGTAATGTGGCACCGCACGATCGGCCGGGCGGACCGGGTGGCGGATCATCGTCGCAGTTCGCCGCTGCCGTGCGGCCGTGCGCGGACATCAGTGTCCGACTGTCGAATTCGCCCAGTCGATCACCTCGGCGCGATAGTCGGCAGTGTTGCGGGCGAGGTTCACCGCGTGTCCGCTACCGGGCAGTACGAAGACCCGCAGACGGGCAGCGGGCGCGTAGAAGAGCGCCTCCTCGGCGTGCAGCGTGGCCGAGTCGGCGCAGGCGGAATAGTCTGCGCCGCAGATCATTCGGTCTCGGCCACCGGCGACGACGAGGGTCGGCACGTCGATGAGATTCGACATGCCGGGCAGGGTGGAGAGCATCCCGTCGGGATATTCGGTGAGCGAGAACACCTCCTTGGTCTGCTCGTCGCGGTCGAGTACCTCCGGCTCGACGTCGCCCGAGTCGAAGAAATCGTGCAGGCGGGCGCCCGGCCGGGTGGTGAGGTAGTCGGGATCGTAACCACGCCCGGCGAATTCGGGATCCTCGTCGGCGGGGTGATAACTCGAGATGACCCCCAGGGTCTCGGGCACGTTGATCGCGTGCGAATATCCGGTCAGCACCACACCGTCGACATCGTGATAGGCGGTGGTCTCCATCACCGAGGTGCCCGCCGTCAGGGAGTGGCCGACGGTGATCACCTTCGCGAAGGGCGCGGCCCCGGCCAGGCCGCGCCGGGCCGCCTGCACGATGTCGTGCAGGGCCGCGGCGGTGGCCGTGGCCGTCAGGGTGAGGGCCGGCGGCCGGGTGCTGGCGCCGTTGCCGAGCCGGTCGACCACGAGCGTGGCGTAGCCGGCCGCGTTCATCGCCCGCCGGAAGCTGTAGGTCTGCGGCTCGTAGCCGAAATCCCAATAGCTGCCGTTGAAATTGGATCCCGACATCAGCACCATGACCGTGTCCGTGCCACCCGGCGGCAGGCACAGGGTCGCCGCCAGCTGCCCCTGCGGCACCGGGAACGGAAAGGACCGGCAGGACGCCGCGGCCGGCTCGTCGGCCCCGGCGCCGGTCATCGCGAAACAGCACAGTGTGACTGCGGCCAACGCGGTCAGTGTGCGTACCAAGGCTCGCACGCGACACGCCCCCTGTCGTGATTGCGAAGATCATTGTGGTGACGCGGTTTCACTGCGGACGCTATAGCGAGGCTTCGGCAACCCGCAAGGAAATCGGCCGACTCGGCCGGATTGCGCCATATCGCCCTGTGCAACAGCGTGTTTCGTCCGATTTCCTACGAAATCGAAGGTGACCACAGCTGGTGACCAGCGGCTTTGTCCGGGTGGTTCAGGCGGTGTCCGCACGTGGTTGCAGCGACACCGTGTAGCCGAGGGCTTCGAGCTGGGCGACCGCGCGGGCTTTCGCCGGTCCGGGCTTGCGGGCGGTGAAGTAGTTCGGGCCAGGATCGCGATAGAAATCGCCGTGGGTGAGCATGCTGTGAGCGGCGACGACCATGGCGCGTTCGACGGCGACGATGGCCTTCATCGGTCCGCGCCGGGTGCTGACGCGCCGATACTTGGCCGCGAAATAGGTGTTCTTGGACCGGGATACCGAGATCGCGGCGATGCCCAGCGCGGCCTTGAGATACCGGTTGCCGGGCCGGGTCTTGGTGGACTTGATCCGGCCGGCGGACTCGTTGGCTCCCGGGCACACCCCGGTCCACGACGCCAGATGCCCACCGGTGGCGAACACGCTCATGTCGCCGCCGGTCTCGGCCAGAAACACCTCCGCCACCGTGGTCGAGAACCCGGGGATGGACTCGAGCAGCGTCCGGGCCGCGGTCAACACCGGGCCCAGCGCCCCGGTGATCCGGGCGTCGAGATCGGTGATCGCCGCCGTCGCGGCATCGACGAGGTTCAGATACATCCGGATCAGATATCCGTGATGGGCGGTGAACCGGCCGGTCAGTGCCTCGGCCAAGGCCGGAACCTTCGACCGCATCCGGCCCCGCGCGAGACCGGCGATCGTGGCGGGATCGTCGCTTCCGGCGATCAGCGCGTCGAGCATCGCCCGGCCCGACACTCCCATGATGTCGGACACCACCGCCGACAGCTTGATCCCTGCATCCTCGAGGATCTTCTCGATCCGCTGCACCTGCCGGGCACGGTCGCGCAGCAGGACGGTGCGGGCACGGGTCAGATCACGCAACTGCCGGATCGGCGGTGGTGGCACCAGCGAGGCCCGCAGCAGTCCGTGCGCGCCGAGGTCGGCCAGCCAGGCCGAGTCACTGACGTCGGTCTTGCGGCCGGGCCGGTTGCGGGCTTCGCCCGGGTTGACCAGCATCACGTTCAGCCCGTCTTCGAGCAGATAGTAGAACGGCTTCCAGTAGTCGCCTGTCGACTCCATCACCACACAGGTCACCTGCTCGGCGATCAGATGCTCTCGCAGCGCGAGGATCTGGCTGCTCATCGAGCCCCAGGTCGTCACCGTCGTCTTCGTCGCCCACCGGCCCGCGCCCTGGACCCGCACGCACACCTTCGCGTCCTTCTTCGAGATGTCGATCCCCGCGCACCGCGCATGCACGACCTCCACCGTGACCACCTCCGGTTCGAACGAAATCCGTTGTCAGGGTGCGCATCACGGGGAGACGGAAAACTACAGGAATTTCCTACACGTGCTCGGGGCAACAATCCACGGATCCCGCGAAGGGCGAGAACCGCCCTGTCTCCACCACCACCTTTCCCAACGGGCTCACAGCACCGCAAAGCGACCGGGGTCGGCCGTGACACGCACCCCTACAGCATCCGCCACGCAACCACGCCGGAACGTAAGAACCGCAGACGATTTCAGCGTCCACGCAGGGCCGCGAAGCCGCCCTCGGTCCTTTCCCAGAATATCCCGCACGCTCAGGGTTTGCGCCCGATACCACCGAGCAGTTCCAGCCGAGTGGACGGCAGATCGTCGCCGAGCCACCGCTGGATCGGCACCACGCCGGGGTCGAGCATCTCGAAACCGTCGAACAGCGCCGACACCTCGGACCGCGAGCGGAAGGCGAACTGGGCGGTACTGCCCACGGTGTCGGTGCGGGTCTGGTCGGTGAACGCCGCATCGCTGTCGGTGGAGCCGTGTGTGAAGGCGATGTAACTGCCCGGCGCCATCGCCTCCCGGTAGCGGGCGATGATCTCGGCCGGACGCTCGTCGTCCATGACGAAGTGCAGCACACCGACGACCAGCAGCGCGATCGGCCGGTCGAAATCGACGTGCGTCTCGTCGCGCAACCGCCGGATGATCTTCTCCGGCTCCCGGAAGTCGCCGCGCATCGCTGTCACCTCGGGCACTGCGCTGAGCATCGCGTTCGCGTGCGAGAACACGACCGGGTCGTAGTCGATCGACACCACCCGCACCGCGGAATCAATCTTCAAGGCGGTCTCGTGCACGCTCGGCGAGGTCGGGATACCCGCGCCCATGTCCACGAATTGCCGCACCCCGGCTTCGGCGGCGATCCGGGTGGCGCCGGTGAGGAAGTTGCGGCTGAACCATGCCAGCGTCCGGGTGTCGGGGGCGACCGTCAGCATTCGATCGGCCACGGCCCGGTCCACGGCGTAGTTGTCCTTGCCGCCCAGCAGATAGTCGTAGACCCGGGCCGCATTCGGCGTGGTGGGATCGACACCTTGCGGCGGCGGTCTGTCACCCGACATCCGCACCTCCCTCGACGTCCCAGCCAGCGTAACAAGCCGGCACGGCCCCCCATCGCGATATCGAAGCACACCGGGAAGGTTCACAGCCGCGCGGGGACACCCCGCGACACTTGCCATTTCGGTGACACCGGAAGCAACTGCTTTGTCCGTCATCGGATGTCGCGCCGCACGGCCCCGGCGTCCTGGCACCGCGCGGCGAATTGCTGTGGGGCCGAGAGCATCCCGGCCCCACGATGATCAATGCACGAAGATGCCGAGCAGCAGGATCACCACAATGGATACGCACGACAGGATCGTCTCCATCGCCGACCACGAGGCGAAGGTCTGCTTGACGTCCATGCCGAAGAATTCCTTCACCAGCCAGAAGCCCGCGTCGTTGACGTGCGACAGGAACAGCGATCCGGAGCCGACCGCGAGTGCGACCAGCGCGGCGCTGGTGTGCGGCGAGGTCACCAGGATCGGGGCGACGATGCCGGAGGCCGTCACGGTGGCGACGGTCGCCGAGCCGGTCGCCAGCCGGATACCCACGGCGATCAGCCACGCGAGCAGCAGCAGCGACAGGTGCGAATGATGCGCGGCCTTGCCGATGGAGTCGGCGATACCGGTGTCGACCAGCATCTGTTTGAATCCGCCACCCGCGCCGATGATCAGCAGGATGCCCGCGATCGGGGCCAGTGCGGCGCCCATGATCTCGCCGGAGCGGCTGCGGCCGAAGCGGAAGGCGATCATCGCCCAGAGCACGCCGATGATCATCGCCGTGATCGGATCGCCGATGAAGTCCATCACCCGGTGGATCTCGGCCTTGCCGTCGGTGACGACCAGATCGATCACCGTCTTGACCAGCATGATGACCACCGGCAGCAGAATCACCGACAGGGTGGTGAGCACGCTCGGCGCCGGGCGGCCGCCGGCGCGCTCGGTGCTGCTGTACTGGGTCGCCAGCTGCTCCGGCGGCGTCGGCTGCACCCGCTTCGCAATGAAGCTCCCGTACAGCGGCCCGGCGATGATCGCGGTGGGGATCGCGACGATGACGCCGAACAACAGGGTGGTGCCGAGATCCGCCTTCAGCGCGCTGATCGCGACCAGCGGGCCGGGATGCGGCGGGATCAGCCCGTGCAGGATCGACAACCCGGCCAGCGCCGGGATGCCCACGCGCAGAATCGAACCCCCGACCCGCCGCCACACCAGGTAGATGATCGGGATCATCAGCACGAGGCCCACCTCGAAGAACATCGGGATGCCGATGACCATGGCGGCCAGCACCATCGCCCAGGGCGCGCGCCGCTCGCCGACCCGGTCGACGATGGCGCCGACGAGCCGGTCGGCGCCGCCGGAGTCGACGAGCAGTTTGCCCAGCATGGCGCCGAGCGCGACGATCACGCCGACGTTGCCGAGCACACCGCCGACGCCGGTGGTGAGGCTCTTGAGCAGTTTGTCCGCGGGGATGCCACCGGCCACGCCCACGAACAACGCGCCGAGCAGCAGCGCCAGGAACGGGTGGATCTTGGCCGCGGCCGAGAGCACGACCACGAGCGCGATGCCCGCGAGTGCGACGACGATCAGCCGGGTGTCGTGGCCGGACCAGGCCGAGGACCCGGCCGCCGCCTGGGCGACAGTGGTGAGCACAGGATTTCCTTCTTCGGGGGGACAGCGTGGAGAAACGGCAGGCCGGTTACGCCTGCGAATTGTCCGGGGCGGCGCGCTCGTCGCGCTCGTGCGCCGCCGCGACGCGCTCGAGATGTTCGGCGGCGATCAGCTGGTCGACGATCAGCGAGGGCTCCTCGTCGATCGGGATCCGCACCGCGTGCTCGTCGTCCGTCGGCGCCTCCAGATCGGCGAACTGACTGGCGAGCAGGTCCGGCGGGAAGAAGTGGCCGTGGCGTTCGGTGAGCCGGCGCGCGACGGTCTCGGGATCGGCGTCCAGATAGACCAGACGGACCTGGGGACGGTCCGCGCGCAACAGATCCCGGTAGGAGCGTTTGAGCGCCGAGCAGGTGACGACACCGGCACGACCCGCGGCACCGGTCCGGTCGATCCACGCGCCGATCGCGGCCAGCCAGGGCCAGCG
The DNA here is from genome assembly GCF_020176955.2 of Nocardia sp. alder85J. Classification (GTDB taxonomy): domain Bacteria; phylum Actinomycetota; class Actinomycetes; order Mycobacteriales; family Mycobacteriaceae; genus Nocardia. The sequence continues at coordinate 129,234 of NZ_JAIUCZ020000011.1, read as the reverse complement.
ATCCTCGTCGGTGAGCGGATGCCCGGCGGCCATCTTCGCGACATTGGCCGGCGGATGGAAGGCGTCGGCCTCGGCGTATTCCCAGCCCAGCCGACCGGCCAGCAGTGACCCGATCGTCGTCTTACCGCTGCCCGAGACGCCCATGACCAGCAGGATCGGCGGCGGATGGCCTGACATGGATGGTCTCCTTCGACCCGGAACGTCCTCGGACCTCGAGGCGCAGCTCACTCTAACCGAATTAGTATGACCAATAAAGAGCATTGTGAGAATTAGTAATACTATTTGCGCACGACTCGGCGGGCCGTCCCGACCCGCACCGGAGCGAGCGGCGATGATGACCCGGTACGGCGACGACACGAGTGGTGAGCGGGGAGCGGATGACGGAATTGGGCAGGGGCCGGGCGAGCGAGGTCGCCGACACCCTCGGCGGCGAGATCGCCGCGGCGGTGTCCCTGCCCGGCGACGTCCTGCTCACCGACCAGCTCGCCGAGCGATTCGCGGTGTCGCGCACGGTGATTCGCGAGGCGATCCAGGTCCTGCAGGCCAAGCGGCTGCTGCGCACCAGCCCCCGGGTCGGCCTGACCGTCCGGCCGGTCGCCGAATGGCATCTGTTCGATCCCGATGTGATCCGCTGGCGGCTGGCCGGTCCCGCGCGGGCGGCCTTGCTCGACGAGCTCACCGAACTACGCGGCGCGGTGGAACCGGCCGCGGCCGCCGCCGCGGCCCGCCGCGCGGCGATCGAACCGTGCACCGCCCTGCTGGCCGAATCGGCCCGGATGCGGGCCGCCGCGATGACCGGCGACCACGCCACCTTCGTCGACTCCGACGTGCGCTTCCACGGCCTGCTCCTGGAGATGTCCGGGAATCCGCTGTTCGCCCAGCTCGGCCCGGTGACCGGCGAACTGCTGCGCGGCCGCGCCGCTCTGCGACTGCTGCCCGCGGTCCCCGACCCGGCCGACGCCGCCCGTCACGACGCGGTCGCCGTCGCCGTGGCCGCCTGCGATCCGGCGGCCGCGGAGGCCGCGATGCGCCTGGTGGTCCAGGAATCCCTGGACGACATCCACCGCCGCCTCGACCGCACCCGCTGATCCACCTGTGAACTTCCGCACAGGCGAATCCCTTTCTCCTGCGCGCCGATTCGCCGCTACGCCGAATCACCCACCACCGCCGATATAGTCCGTCCATGCCCGGGACTTGGAGCGCTCTCGGAAAACAATGGGGAACCCTCGCCATCTACCAGGGTCCGCACATCATGGTCCGGCAGGCGCCACGCCTGGTCCGGCGCATGGCCCTGGCCTCGCTCCGGGCCTGGACCCCGCTACCCGAGCACCTCGCCCGGATCACCGTCGGCCGCACCACCCTCGACCCCGCCGAATGCGCGCCCGCCGACCCAACCGGCACCCGCGTCACGTCGATGCGCGATACCCGCCCCACACCGGAGAAACCCGGACACCGCAGACCGGCCGCACAGCGCCCGCCCGCGATCGAGATCCGCCCGGTGGCATCGCCCCCGGTCCCCAGCCGGGATCGCGCCCGCCACCTGGTCTACTGCCCACACCTGGATGGCCGCGCCGACGCCGGCGAGATCGTCTGGACCTGGATCCCCGCCGCCGACACCCCCGCCGAAGGCCGCGACCAGCCGGTCCTGCTCGTCGGCCGATCCCGCACCACCCTGCTGGGCCTGCTCCTGTCCACCGACCCGGTCTACGAACTGGATCCGGCCTGGATCGCGATCGGCGCCGGCCCCTGGAGCCACGGCTCACCCCTCTGGGTCCGCCTGGACGTCGTCGTCGACACCCCCGAAGCAGGCATCCGCCGCGAGGGCGCCATCCTCCCCCGCAACCTCTTCGACCTGGTCGCCCACCGCCTGTGCGCGGAATATCAGTGGCTCTGACTACCAGTGGTTCCGAGATCGCGGTAGCGCGGCGTCAGTCGAGCCAGTCCAACAATGCGGTCGATCCAATTCGAGTGCCAACGGTGCAGGAAGCGCGACAGGAGCGCCGAAGGCGTAGCGCTGGATCTCCCGGTACCGGCCCAGGTCGCGATCGGGCTGGCTGTGCACGACCATCTCGGACTGCTGCCGATCGATGAGCAGATAGATCGGAACAGGCGTCCGCGCGTAGGCGGCGGGCTCGTCGACCCGATCCCGCGGATTGGTGTCCGAGTCGTACGAGGTGACCTCGACGACCATCGAGACCTGATCGGCCGGCGCCCATTCCCCGCACCCGACGAAGGCGTCCAGCGGCGCGACCACACCGTCCGGCCGCGCACGGCCCTTGCGGTACGAGTCCACCCGCAGGCCCTGGCCGACCAGATGGAGGAACATCGAGGGCCCCAACGGCAGCAACAGCAGCAACAGCCAATTCGGAATGCGCCCGCGGTCCCCGTCCGGCGTCCCCTTGAACCCCATTCATCCGTCGATGTATTCGAGTCGAACACTGTCCGACTCGCGTTCGACGGCTCGGGCGATGATCTCGAATTCGGACGCACTCACATCATGGTCCTTGTGCACGATCGCCATCGCCTACCCCCTCGGCACCGAATGGTACGGGCTGTTCCCGGCGACCGGAATTCTGTGCCGCGGACCATGATTGGTCGTTCGATCAGCTCGCCATGTTGCGGGAGCGGCCGAACAGGAGGCTGTAGACGAGGGCGCCGAGCAGGCCGCCGAGGACGGGGAACAGGATGAAGGCCCAGACCTGGCCCATGGCGCCGTCCTGGAAGGGGGCCACGGCGAGGCTGCGGGCCGGGTTGACCGAGGTGCCGTCGACGGGGAGGGCGACCAGGGTGACCACGGTGTAGGCGGTGCCGATGGACAGGCCGGCGAGCGGGACGTCGGAGAGCTGGTCGGTGGAGGCCAGCACCACGAACACCAGCAGCGCGGTCAGGATGATCTCGACGAAGATGGTGGCGGCCAGACCGTAACCGTTGGTGGTGACGTGCCCCAGCGGGCCGTCGACCACCAGTTTCGCCGGACTGTGCTCACCCCAGCCGTTGGCGCCGAGGCCGTCGCGGGCCCGGTCGTAGCTGGGCAGGTTCTTGGCGACGGCGTAGATCACCGCGCCGGAGAGGAACCCGCCGATGACCTGGGCCACCACGTAGGCGACCGCGTCGGCGCGGTGGATCCGGCCGAGCAGCAGGTGGCCGAGGGTGACCGCGGGATTCACGTGGCAGCCGGAGATCGGGCCGATGGTGTACATCAGGAACAGCAGCGTGAAGCCGAAGGCGACCGCGACGCCGAGCGAACCGATGCGGTGCGAGCCTTCCAGCACCCACGCCCCCACGCCGCCGAAGACCAGCACGAATGTGCCGATGCCCTCAGCCAGCAGTTTGCGCCGCAGCGGCACCGCCTGCCGTTCGACGTCCTCCTCCACCACTTCCTGTGCGGTCGGAGACATATGCGCCACCCTCCTCGGTCAGACATTGCTGTCAGGAGCTCAGGAACCATGTTCATGATCGCTCGAGGGGCTGCCGCCCGGACTCCGACGCTACGCGAGTGTGATGCCTACCACAACCATGCGCGCGGGCGGAGCTGTCACACCCCGGCCGTAGGATCGTCGCCGTGACCGAACGCCCGGCTCCCGTCCAACTCGTCCTCGGTGAAGAGGAACTGCTGATCGAGCGCGCGGTCGCGGCCATCGTCGCGCAGGCGCGGGCGGTGTCGCCCGATCCGGCCGCGCTACCGGTCGACCGGCTGCGCGCCGGCGATGCGAGCACCGCCGAGCTGGCCGAACTGCTCAGCCCGTCGCTGTTCGCCGAGGACCGGGTGATCGTGCTGGAGTCCGCGGCGGAGGCGGGCAAGGACGCGGTCGCCGTCATCCTCGACGCCGTCACCGATCCGCCCGAGGGGGTGGTGCTGGTGATCCTGCACTCCGGCGGCGGCCGCGCGAAGACGCTGGCCACCGATCTCCAGAAGCGCGGTGCGGAGGTTCACCCCGCCGCCAAACTCACCAAGGCCGGCGAGCGAGTCGAGTTCGTGCGCAACGAGTTCCGCGCCGCCGGGATCCGCCCCGCGAGCGATGTGGTGCAGGCGGTGCTGGAGTCGGTCGGCTCCGATCTGCGGGAACTGGCCGCCGCCTGCTCCCAATTGGTGGCCGACACCGGCGGCAAGGTCGACGCCGCGGCGGTGCGCCGCTACTACTCGGGCAAGGCCGAGGTCTCCGGATTCGACGTCGCCGAACATGCCGTCGCCGGCGATCGGCCCGCCGCCATGGAGGCGCTGCGCTGGGCGATCGACCGCGGCGTCCCCGCGGTGCTGCTCGCCGATGCCCTGGCCGATTCGGTGCACACCATCGCCCGCGTCGGCTCGGCCGGCCGCGGCGACCCGTTCCAGCTGGCCTCGCAGCTGGGCATGCCGCCCTGGAAGGTGAAGAAGGCACAGGGCCAGGCCCGCGGCTGGACCCCCGCCACCATCGGCACCGCCCTCCAGGTCGTGGCCGCCCTCAACGCCGATGTGAAAGGCATTGCGGCGGACGCCGATTACGCCCTGGAACACGCCCTCACCCGCATCTTGGACCTGCACGGCGCCGGCTGACCGCCACAGCAGCCCGCTCGACCGGACAGCAACAGGTGACCGGGCCGGACGCACCCGGCAGGTTCTTACGGACACTCGGCGCCGACGGTCCGCGTCCCCGCCCGGGGTGCCGACGACCGAGTGGCCGTAGACGCCCGGACGCACCGCGGACCGGTCGGTACCGGGCACTGTCAGCCCGGGTTGCGGCGGACGATCTCGCTCATCAGGTCGTTGCCCGGAAAATCCATCATCAGAGCGCCGGTGGGTCCGGTGGACGTGCCGCGCAGATAGTCGAGGGCGCGGACGTTCTCGTCGCGGGCGTACCGCTCGGGCACGCGGGCCGGATCCGGCACACCGCTGGCGGAGAGAAAGTTCACATAGAAGGTACCCGGATCGCCGGTGGCGGCCTTGCCCAGCTGGGTGGTGACGGCCGCCCACTTCGCGTCGACGGTCGGATTCTCCCAGTCGTCCTGTATGTCCACGGGCAGGCCGCGGTCGGCGCCGTGCGCGATGTTGTCGAACTGCCACAACACCAGCTCGCCGCGAACCTGGCCCAGCGCCGGGGGGTCGGCGCGGCCGGTCGCCGACGGCTGCCAGACCCGAGGATGCGCGGACAGGTAGTGGTCGATCAGCGCCAGGTCCGGCGGCACCTTCCCGGCGTCGTCGCAGTGGAAGGCCTTCCCACTGTTGTCGCATTCGGCCTTCACCCGCATCAGCACCGTCTCGCGGGGATGGTCGGCGAGGAACTGATCGACCACCGTCAGCACGTCGTCGAAGTGGGCATCCTGATAGAAGGAGCCGTGCTGGAGCGCCAGCGCCCCGTCCTCGTCGCGGCGGACGCGGATGTCGAGGACCCGGATACCGCTGTCGAGTTGGGCGCGCAGGCTGTGCCGCGAGATACAGGTGGCGTCGGATCCGGTGCAGCCGAGCGGGAAGCTCTGCTGCGTCACCACCGCCGGACCGGCCTTGTCACCGTGGAAGGCCATGGTGTCGTGGGTGCCGGGCAGCGACAGCCGCGCCAGCGACACTCCGTCCGGTAGCGCGCTCATCCACTCGGGCCGCTTCGTGTCGCCCAGGCTGCGATAGGCGGCGGTCGGCTCGGGCGTCGTGGTCGGCGGGCCCGCCGACGAACTCCCCGGCGGCGGCGCGGCCACCGAAGCCCCTGAACTCCCCGAACTCACCGTCGCCGGTTGCCGCGTCGATCCAGCACACCCCGCCGTCAGCGTCGCCGCCGCGATCATCAGCGCCGCGACCACGCCCCGGGCGCCCTTGCCGTCATCCCCGATCATCGGATCACCGTAACCGAGCCGCCCCCGCTGGGAAGCGCGACCGGCGGACACGACAAAAGCCGCCGCGGTCGCCTGTTCTCACAGACCCTCTGCCACGGCGGCGATGCGAACGAAGACGGTAGGAACTACCGCCGGAGATCAGCCCAGCTTGTTGTACGCCAGCGACATCGCCGACTTCTTGTTGGCGGCCTGGTTGGCGTGGATGACACCCTTGGACGCCGCCTTGTCGAGGCTACGGCTGGCGGTCACCAGCAGCTCCTGCGCCTTGTCCTTCTCACCGGCGGCCGCGGCCTCGCGGAACTTGCGGATGGAGGTGCGCAGGGCGGACTTCACCGACTGGTTGCGCTGCCGCGCCGCCTCGTTGGTGCGGATCCGCTTCAGCTGGGACTTGATGTTGGCCACGCCTGTTCCTCTGATTCCTGTCGATGGTCGACGGTTGGTCTAGCTGTCTTGGTACAAACCACGAAGTCTGTGGGCACGCACCTCGCCGTACGCATGGCATACGGATAGCGCGGCACCGACGATCGAGACTACCAGCCACCCCACAACGGAATGAAATCGCCCCGGTGAGACAGGCCATGACCATCGCCGGATACATGTTGATCAATCAAATTTTACCTGCGTCTCACAGCATGATGACGCGGCATGTTGGACGATTGGTACATGTCCCCCACCGCCGCAGCCCGCGCCACAGCGCCCGTTTCAACCGCGGCATCGGCGCCGCGGCGGCATACCGACGAGGGAATTTTCGCTGGTTATTCCCCTGGCCGGTACGAGCACGCCTACGACGAGATGTTCGACGGCCAAGGCCGCGTCCGCACCGCGTACCGAGGTCTGTTCAATGCCCTCGCCCCCATCGAGGACGGCGATCTGCAACGCCGCAACGAGGCGCTGAACCGCGCCTTCATCGATCAGGGCATCACCTTCTCGCTCTCCGGCCAGGAACGGCCCTTCCCCCTGGACCTGGTGCCACGGGTGATCACCGCCGCCGAATGGACCAAACTGGAACGCGGTATCCGGCAGCGGGTCACCGCGCTGGAGCTGTTCCTCGCCGATATCTACGGCGAGCAGACCATCCTGCGCGACCGGGTGATCCCCAAACGCCTGGTCACCTCGTGTCAGCACTTCCACCGGGAGGCCACCGGCGTGGTGCCGCCGAACGGGGTGCGCATCCACGTCGCCGGCATCGACCTCATCCGCGACGAACGCGGCGAGTTCCGGGTGCTGGAGGACAACCTGCGATCGCCGTCGGGTGTGTCCTATGTCATGGAGAACCGCAACACGATGGCGCGGGTGTTCCCAGACCTGTTCTTCTCGCACCGGGTGCGGGCGGTCGGCGACTACTCCAGCCACCTGCTGCGCGCGCTGCGCAGCGCCGCCGCGCCCAACGAAGCGGACCCGACCGTGGTGGTGCTCACCCCCGGCGTGCACAACTCCGCCTATTTCGAGCATTCGCTGCTGGCCCGGCAGATGGGCGTCGAACTGGTCGAGGGCCGGGACCTGTTCTGCCGCGACAACGTGGTCTACATGCGCACCACCGCCGGTGACGTGCAGGTCGACGTCGTCTACCGCCGCATCGACGACCCCTATCTGGATCCGATGCAGTTCCGGCACGATTCGGTGCTCGGCGTCGCGGGCATCCTCAACGCCGCGCGGGCCGGGAACGTGGTGATCGCCAACGCCTTCGGCAACGGCGTCGGCGACGACAAGCTGACCTACACCTACGTGCCGACCATCATCGACTACTACCTCGGCGAGAAGCCGATCCTGCCGAACGTGGACACCCTGCGCTGCTGGCTGCCGGAGGAACGCGACGAGGTCCTGGATCGGGTGCCGGAACTGGTGGTCAAGCCGGTGGAGGGTTCCGGCGGCTACGGCATCGTCATCGGCCCGGACGCGACCGAGAAGGAACACGAGGCGATCCGCCGCAAGATCCGGGCGAATCCGCGGGGTTGGATCGGCCAGCCCGTGGTACAGCTGTCAACGGTACCCACCCAGATCGGTGACGATCTGCGGCCGCGGCACGTGGATCTGCGCCCGTTCGCGGTCAACGACGGCGAATCCATCTGGGTGCTGCCCGGCGGCCTCACCCGGGTGGCGCTGCCGGAGGACTCCCTGGTGGTCAACTCCAGTCAGGGCGGCGGCAGCAAGGACACCTGGGTGCTCGCGCCCCGGACCTCCGACGAGAAACGTGAATTGGCAGGCGCCGAAGTGGTTTCCGAATTGCCGGAGACCACCGCGCAGGAACTGGGAAGGGAATTGAACGCCGCTCAGGCGAATCAGCAACAACAGCAACAACAGCAGACGGGCAAGATCGAGCTTTGACCCGGTCGTCGTGCCGCCGAGCGGCACGAGGGCGCGGGACAATTGAAGGCGGTGGGCGAAGATGTTGGCGCGCAATGCCGAATCCCTGTATTGGATCGGCAGATATGTGGAGCGGGCCGACGATACCGCGCGGATCCTCGATGTGGCAGTGCACCAGCTGCTGGAGGATTCGACGGTCGACCCGGATCGCGCCTCGCGGGTGATGCTGCGGGTATTGGGAATCGAGCCGCCCGAGGGCGAACTCGATGTCTGGTCGGTGACGGATCTGGTGGCGTTCAGCCACGACCACGGCGGTTCGATCGTCGATTCGATCGCCAAGGCCCGGGAGAACGCCCGCGGTGCAAGGGAAGTCACCACCAGCGAGATGTGGGAATGCCTCAACGCCACCTACAACGGCCTGGCTGCGGCGGAGAAGAACGCGCGGGCGCTGGGCCCGCACGAGTTCTTCCACTACATCACCGGCCGGGCGGCGATGTTCGCGGGACTGTCGGATTCGACGCTCAGCCGCGACGACGGCTACCGATTCCTGTTGCTGGGCCGCACGATCGAGCGGGTCGACATGACCGTCCGGCTGCTGCTGTCACGTGCCGGCGACCGGGCCTCGTCCCCCGCCTGGGTGACGGTGCTGCGCTCGGCCGGCGGGCACGACACCTACCTGCGCTCGCATCGCGGCGCTCTCGACGCCAACCTGGTGGTGGAGTTCATGCTGCTGGACCGGTCCTTCCCGCGCTCGGTCTTCCATTCGCTGCGCGTGGCCGAAGCCTGTCTCCAGGAGCTGGATCAGCGCCCCAACGGCCGTTTCGCCGCGCAGCACGAGGCGGGCCGGTTGCTCGGCCGCGGCCGCAGCGAACTCGAATTCCTGCCGCCCGGTGTGCTGTTGGAGGATCTACAGACCAGGCTGGTGCTGTTGCAGCAGACCTGCCGCCAGGTCAGCGAGGCGGTCTCACGCCAGTACTTCTACGCGGCGCCGTGGGTGGCCTGGACGGACCTGCACTCCAGTCAGGATCGACAAGTGGAGGAGGTCTAGGCATGTGGCGAATGCGAGTGGTGCACACCACCGGATACGTGTACGACGCCCCGGTGACCCGATCGTTCAACGAGGCGCGCCTCACCCCGCGCGCGGACAGCCGGCAGAACGTGATCCTGAACCGGGTCGAGACGGTGCCCTCGACCCGGGCCTACCGATATACCGACTACTGGGGCACCCAGGTCACCGCCTTCGATCTGCACGCCCCGCACACCGAACTCGAGGTGACCGGCGCGTCGGTGGTGGAAACCGAGCCCGACGGCGGACCGCTGGAGGAGCTGTCCTGGGAGCAGTTGCAGAGCGAGGAGCTGCTCGACCGCTTCGACGAACTGCTGGAACCGACGGAGTACGTGCCGCGCGACCGCCGGCTGGCCACCGTCGCCCGGCAGCTCTCCCGCGGCGTGCCACCGGAGAAGGCCGTGGTGCGCGCGGCCGAATGGGTGCACAGCGAAATGGACTACATCGCGGGCACCACCTCGGTGCACACCTCCGCGGTGCAGGCGTTCGCCGAACGCAAGGGCGTCTGCCAGGATTACGCGCATCTGACCCTGGTCCTGTTGCGCGCCATGGGGATTCCCAGCCGCTATGTCTCCGGCTATCTGCACCCGCAGCCGTCGGCGCCGATCGGCGAATCCGTCGCCGGTCAGTCGCACGCCTGGGTGGAGGCGTGGACCGGCGGCTGGTGGGGTTACGACCCGACCAACAACATCGCGATCAACGAACAGCACGTCTCCGTCGGCGTCGGCCGCGACTACGCCGACGTGACACCGCTGAAGGGCATCTTCTCCGGGGACGGGTCCACCGACCTCGAGGTGGTCGTGGAGGTCACCCGGCTGGCGTGATCAGAAGGTGCGCGGCGTGTCGAGCCACAGCACCGTGGCCGGAACCGCGTTCCGGCCGAGGTCCTGGATTTCGGAACCGAGGTGCTACGAAACCTGTTCACCCACTATTGATCCCGGGCCGCCCCACATCGAGCGGCACCCGGCCACGGGCGCCGATCTCCCTCCACATCGGAGACTCGCACCCGTCACTCACCCACGGAATACGGTGATCCGGCATCGCGACCGTCGCGCAGCCATCGCGCCGCCGGGCCGGCACCGGAGGATCACACCGCCGGTGTCTCCGGACGGCGGAGCGTGCGGATCCAGCGGCGGGTGTCGGCCGGGTCGATGACGGCGTCCAGTTCCAGCACCGTGGCGGCGGTGAGGGCCTTGCCGTTGGCGTAGGCGAGCTGGACCAGACCGTCGAAGGCCTCCTGGCGCTTCACCGGATCCTCGATCTTCGCGAGCTCCTTCGAGAAGCCCAGGCGGACTGCGCCTTCCAGGCCCATCCCGCCGATTTCGCCGGTGGGCCAGGCGATCACGAAGTCCGGGGAGCGGAAGGAACCGGCGGCCATCGCCTGTGCGCCCAGTCCGTACCCCTTACGCACGACGACCGTGCCGAACGGGACCTTCAGCGCGGCCGCGTCGACGAACAACCGGCTGAACCGGGTCACCGTCGCCTGCTTCTCGGCCTCCGGACCGACCATGAAACCCGGTGTGTCGCACAGGGACACGATCGGCAGGCCGTGGGCCCCGCACAGCCGCAGGAAGGCACTGAGCTTGTCGGCCGCCGGGGCATCGATGGCGCCGCCGAGGTGCCGGCAGTCGTTGGCGATCAGCCCGAACGGCCTGCCCTCCACCCGCACCAGCGCGGTGACCACCCCGGTCGCCCAGTCCCGCCGCAGCTCGAGCATCGAGCCGACATCGGCGACGGCCTCGATCGCGGCGCGAATATCGTAGGCGCGCAACCGATTCTCCGGCACCACATGCCGCGCCAGCCGCGGATCGGGCGCCTCCCACGTCGCGGTGTCCCCCTGGAAGTAGGCGAGGTACCGCCGCGCGATCGCGACCGCCTCGGCCTCGTCGGCGGCCACGATGTGCACGACACCGTTGCGCCGCTGCACCTCGATCGGCCCGATCTCCTCGGGCGTGTACACCCCGAGCCCGCCGCCCTCGATCATCGCGGGCCCGCCCATCCCGATATTGGCGTCGGGCGTGGCGATCACGACATCGCACATCCCCAGCAGCGCGGCATTGCCGGCGAAACAGCGTCCCGACACGATGCCGATCAACGGCACCCGGCCGGACAGCGCCCCCATCACCCGGAAGGTGGTGACGTCGAGACCGGAGATACCACCGTGGTCGGTGTCGCCGGGCCGCCCGCCGCCACCTTCGGTGAAGAACACCACCGGCAGCCGCCGCTCGTACGCGAGTTCCAGCATCCGGTCGGTCTTCGAGTGGTTGCGCATGCCCTGGGTTCCGGCCAGCACGGTGTAGTCGTACGACATGACCACGGCCTGCGCCCGATCGGCCCCGAAGCGATCGGCACCGATCGTGGCGATCCCGGCGACCAGACCGTCCGCCGGGGTGTTCGCGATCAGGTCCTCCACACTGCGCCGCGCCTTCTGCGCCGCGATCGCCAGACCGCCGTACTCCGTGAAACTGCCGTCGTCGACCAAGTCTGCGATGTTCTCACGAGCGGTGCGACGCCCCAGCTCGTGCCGCTTGCCGACCGCCACCGGCCGCGCGGCGTCCAGCGTGCCCGCATTGCGATCCAGCACCTCGGCCAGATCCGCCCGGATCGCATCCGGATCGATCGCGGCGACATCCGCGATCTCACCGTCGTGATCGGCCTCGGCCCAGACCAGCAGCGGCACATGCTGATCGACGACATCCCCGACGGCGACGGTGTGCCGCACGACCCGCATCGGCCGCTCCGCCCGCACCGCGTGCTGCATCTTCATCGCCTCCAGCACGACGACCTCGGCCCCGGCCGCGACCACCGTTCCGGGCGCCACCAGCGTCACCACCGTGGCCCCCATCGGCGACCGCAACACCCCCTCCCCGTCGGACAACTCGTCCGCCCACGCCGCATCGCGCCCGGCCCCGGCGAACCGCTCGTCCTCCGGCCCTGCGGTGCGCGCTGCCCCACCCGTCGGTTCGTCCCCCGACGCCGCGTCACGCGCTGCCCGCTTCGAGTGTTCGACCCTGAACGCCGCATTCCGCTCGGCCTCGGCAGACCGTCGGCCCTCCGGCGCTGCGGCGCGCCCCCTCCGGCCCGCACCCGTCACCTGTGGCGCCGACCCGCTGCCCACCGATCCGAGAGCGGAGCCGTCGCGACCGTCCACCTCCGGAGCCGATTCCGCCGCACGAGCGCTCAATGCAGCGAGATTCTGCTCGAACCAGGTGGTGTCGACCGGACCGGTTCCGGCGAGCTCGTCCAGGACGGCCCGCAGCAGCCCGGCATTGGTCGCCACACCGTGCACCTCCAGCTCGGCGAGCGCATCCGAACACCGTTGCAGCGCAGACCGGTACGACGGTCCCCGCGTGATCACCTTGGCCAGCAGCGGATCGAACTGCGCGGTCTGCCGCATCCCGGTCCGGGCTGCGGTGTCGACCCGCACCCCCACCCCGGTCGGCGCCGAGAACCCGGTCAGCACACCGGTACTCGGCAACAGCATCCCGTCCGCTCCACTGGTCTCGGCATTGACCCGCGCCTGCACCGCACACCCGCGCGGCGCCACCGCGGCCCCCGCGCCACCGTCGGCCGCCGGCCCCAGCGCCGGATCGAGTTCCGCGAGCTTCCGCCCGACCGCCAGATCCAGTTGCACGGCAACCAGATCCACCCCGGTCACCTCCTCGGTCACGGTGTGCTCCACCTGCAACCGCGGATTCACCTCGAGAAACCGGTAATCCGAAGCACTGACCAGGAATTCGACCGTGATCACCCCTCGGGCGCCGACCGACCGGGCGATCGCCACCGCCGCGCGATGCACACCGTCGCGTACTCGTGGATCGAGGTCCGGCGCGGGCGCCACCTCGATCACCTTCTGCTGCCGCCGCTGCACGCTGCAATCCCGATCCCCCAGCGCCACCGCATCGGCGCCGTCGGCCACCACCTGCACCTCGATGTGCCGGGCCCCGGCCACCACCGCCTCGGCATACACGGTGTCGTCCCCGAACCCGGCCCGCGCCTCGGCCCGGCACCGCGCACAGGCCTCCTCGACCTCCCCCGCCGCACGCACCAGCCGCATTCCCCGCCCGCCCCCACCCGCGACCGCCTTGATCATCACCCCACCGGGATGCGCACCCAGCAACGCCGAGATCTCCTCGGTCCCCGCCCCCGCGGTCGTCGCCGGAATCACCGGAACCCCGGCCCGCTCGGCGGCCGCCCGCGCCGCGACCTTGTTCCCGAACACCCGCAGCACCTCCGGCGCGGGCCCGACGAACACCAGCCCCGCGGCCGCACAAGCCTCGGCCAATTCCGCGCTCTCACTGAGGAATCCGTAACCCGGATGTACCAGCGCACCGGCCCCCGCCGAGGCGGCGGCCGCGACCACGGCGGCGACGTCCAGGAAGGCCGCGGCCCCACGACCCGGCAACCGCACCGCCTCGTCGGCGAGCCGCACCGGCAGACTCCCCGCCTCGTCCCCGGTATGCAGCGCCACCGTCGCCCAACCCCGCTCCCGAGCGGTCCGCAACACGCGCACCGCCACCTCACCCCGATTGGCCACCACAACACGCATGCCCACAGCTTCGCATCGCCACGCACCGGCCGCGCAAGAGACTCCCGAGACCCCCGCCTCGGCATTCGAGCCTCCGGCAGCCGCACTCTCCGGAACACCGGCCGACCCGGCGATCGTCCCGCAGGTCGCTGCCCGCCCGGCCGAACCGCCATCGGCCGAGATATCCACAAGCCGCCGAAGCCACCCGGTAGGACGGCGCGCCGACAACTCGACCGACAAGCCTCCCTCCGGTCGCGACAGTCGACCGATCCCTTCGGACGCGCCCGGTCCTGACCGCAGCCCGCCACCGCGCGAACTCAGCCACCCGGGTCACGGTCGTGCGCGGTGGATTCCCCGGAGGCCGGAACTCCACGGGTGACGTGGACCAGTACCGCGATCACCACCACGACAACGGCGCCGGCCGCGATCCCGCCGCGCACACCGTTCGGGACCGACAGCGAGACACCGAGTGACGCACCATGTTCGGAGACCGACAGCAACCATCGCAAGGGCAGGATGGTGAGGCGGAGGAGCAGATCGGCCAGCGGTGGGCAGACACACGAGGTCACAGCGGCCAGGGTGCCGAGGATGGTGATCGGGGCTATCGCCGGTTCGACCAGCACGTTCACCAGGATCGCCAGCAGGCCGACATGACCGGTGAGCGCCGCCAGCAGCGGGGTGGTGACCAGGAAGGCCGACGTGGCGATCGCGAACCCCTCGGCGACCCGATGCGGCCACCCGTGCTGTTCCAGCCACTGCGACCAGCCCGGCGACAACACGATCAGACCGGCGGTGGCCAGCACGGACAGGGCGAAGCCGATGTCCACGGCCAGGGCCGGGTCGTAGGCGATCAGCCCGATGACGGCCGCGCACAAGGCCGGTAGCGCCTGCTTGCGGCGGCCCAAGGCGGTTGCCAGGACCGCAATCGCCCCCATCAGCGCCGCCCGGAGCACCGTGGGTGACGGACGGGCCAGAATCACGAACGCCAGCAAGGCGATCGCCGAGATCGCGATACCGAGCCGCCGATCGACGGTGAGCCGATCCACCGACCGCGACACCGCCATCAGGATGATCGTGACGTTGGTGCCGGACACGGCGACCAGATGGGTGAGGTCGGTCTGCTGGAAATTCTCCCGTATCCGGTCGGGCAGCCGGGAGACGTCACCGTCCACCAAACCGGGCAGCAGACCAGCGGCATCGGCGGGCAACGTGCGTGCGGCGGATTCGACCAGGCGACCACGGACAGCACCCGCCGCCCGCTGCCACCAAGGCGCCACCATGACGACACCGGGCCGCCCCCGCGCGCGCAGCACCGCCACGGTCAGATCGCGCCGCCACGGATTCTCCAGCCGGGCACGGAATTCCACCTGCTGCCCAGGCAACAGCGCGGACCACCCATCGGCCTGCGCCAGCACGATCACCGCGCCACCCGCACGGACCCGCCCAGAACCGGACCGATACTCCCGCAGATCCGCCCGCACCATCCACTGCCGAGGCCCGAAACCCCGGGCAGGCAACGGCTTCGGATCGTCGGTCGGGACCGCGACCACGGTGACGACGGTCCCCGGAACCAGCTGACGAAGCGAATGAGCAGCGACCCGCCCCTCGTGCCAAGCCCCGGCGACGGCGAATCCCGCACCGGTCACCAACCCGGCCAGAACGACCACGGCAACCGGGTGACGGCGACCGGACCGAAACAGCCACGCGGCCACAGCAATCGCCGAGACCGCCAGACCTCCGGCCAGCAACAGCCCGATCCGGCAACCGGCCACGATCGCCGTCAGCGTCACCGACCAGCAAACAACCGCAGGCAACACCAAGCGGGCATCCAACGGCGGCGCCACCCGTTCGGGCTCCTGGTGCCTGCGGCGACCCGCGCCGGGTCGATCTGGCCCGGAACGATCCGCCCCGCATTGATCCGGCTCGAATCGGCCTGATCCAGGACGGTCCGAACCCGGCCGCCCCAGACCGACGAGGCCCGGTCGAAAACCATCCGGTCCGAAGCTCTCCGACCCGAGGCGATCCGGCCTCGACCGATCCGGCCCGCGGCGATCAGGATCGGAGCGACCGGGACCGCTGGCGCCGGGATCCAGGTGATCCGCATCGCCGGGATCCGGTCCGGGGGGTACGGGGTCGGGACCGGGCGGTTCGGGGTGGTGGCGGGTCATCCGGTGCTGCCTCCTGACGAGTTCCGGCCGGTCACACGGTGACCAGTGCGCGCAGGCGCTCGAGCTTCGAGGGGCCGATACCGGCCACTTCCGCGAGTTGGTCGACGCTGCTGAAACGACCGTGGTCGGTGCGCCAGGCGAGGATCGCGCGGGCGGTCGCGGGGCCGACACCGGGCAGGTCGTCGAGGTCGGCCTCGGTGGCGGTGTTGAGGTCGACGCGCATGACCGGGGTGGCCGGGCCGGATGTTCCGAGGGTGCGGGCGGGGCCGGGCGGATGGGCGGACAGCACCACGCTGCCCGGTCGCGCTGGGCCGGAGGTCGGGCCGGGCAGACCCACCACCACCTGGTCACCGTCGGCGAGGCGCTGGGCGAGGTTCAATGTGGCGAGGTCGGCGCCATCCTTGGCGACGGCCGCCGAGACCGCGTCGGCCACCCGTGAACCGGACGGCATGTGCAGCAGGCCCGGATGTTCCACCTGCCCGACCACGCTGATCACCAGTTCCGCCGGCCGGGTCCGCGGCGTCTCCGCGAGATGCACCGGGGGCGCGGTCGGGGTGACCGTCAGCGTACGAGCGGCCGGGATCGGTGGAACAGGGTGCGCCACCGTGGTTTCCGGTTGTGTGGAGGCCATCGCCACCACCACCGCGGCCACGGCGAGAGCGCCGAGGACCAGGACGCCGCGGCGGCCCGGGTCCAGCCGCAGGCCGCGGAACCGCTCGGGCACCAAGCGGCGATGCCACAGCGACATGCTGCCGACCGGCTCACTGAGCCACGGCGGGGTGTGCGGGGCCTCGACCTCGTCCCACCGCGCCCCGTGCGGAACCGCATCCGGCTCCGCGGTGCCGAACTCCTCCTGATCCCACCGGCCGCCCGGTACCGGCCGCGGTCCCGAACCGAACTTCGCGGCCTCCAGTGCGTCCAGTCGTTCCCGTACCCGCCTGCGCTCGTCTTCTCGCCCCATGCCGGTGACGTTAGGCAACCGACAGCCGGCAGCCCCGGGGCCGACCAGCGGATTCGAGTGGACTGGGGACAGTGCCCCGGCTGTGGACAACACGCCCGGCGTCCGAGCCACCGGGGCGGTGGATTCAGTCGCAGCCGCCTGGTACCACCAGCACACCGACCGCGCCGTGGCCGAGGTGGACGGCCAGGCTGGGGCCGAATTCGGCAGTGATCAGTTCGTGGATGCCGGGGACGAGTTCGGTGAGCCGGGTGACGATGTTCTCCGCGGCGTCGGGGGCGCCGAGATGTTGCACCGCGACCGCCGCACCCTCCGCACCGGCCGCATCCACCGCCGCCGCAACGAGTTTCGCGTACGCCTTGGAGCGGGTCCGCGCCTTCTCCCGCAGCTCCAACCGGCCGTCGACCAGTTGCAGCAGCGGTTTGGTGACCAGTTCGGTGCCGAAGAACGCCGCGGCGGTGCTGAGGCGGCCGCCGCGCCGCAGTTGCTCGGTGCGATTGACCATGATGAACGCGCGTCCCCGGGCCGCCGCCGACTCCGCGGCCTCGAAAACCCGCTTCAGCGAACCGCCTTCGTGTGCCCGCCGCGCCGCCGCCAGCACCGCCAGTCCGGTGCCCAGGCCCGCGCTCAGCGAATCCACCAGCCGCACCCGGTCACCCGCGTCCAATTCCTGGATCGCCTGCCGGCCGGACTCCCACGTGGCCGACAGCTGCCGCGAAAGATGCACGGCCACCACGCCGTCGCCGTCGCTGAGCGCGAGCGCCCGCCGATAGGCGGCGCACAGCTCACCCGGGGAGGGGGCCGAGGTCGTCACCGTCGCGGACGAGTAGTCGATCTCGTCCTCATCGGTCACCTCCCGGCCGTCCACCAGCACGTGCAACGGCACGACGACGACGCCCAGCTCGTCGCAGAGCTCGGCGGGCAGGCTCGCGGACGAATCCGTCACCACCACGACAGCCACGCCTACCGGGCCCTCTGCACGATCGTCATCGGTTCACGACCGCTCACGCCGGGTCCTCGGTGGCGCACACCTCCGACAGCACCTTCACCATGGACCGGGCGACGGCGGCGTGACCTTCGAAGCCCCAATGGATTCCGTCCGGATTGCCCTCACCGGCGAACACGTGATCACGGACGGCCTCACCCAGATCGACCAACGGCACAGCGGTTTTCGCGGACCACTCCGCCAGCGCGGCCACCGCCGGCTCGCGACCGGCGTGCACCCGGCCGTAGGCGTCGCAGATGTGCACCGACGGCAGCACACCCACCACCGGCAACTCGGGCCGCAACTGCGACAGCGCCTTCCGCGACTGCTCCAGATAGTCGATGCTGACCGACGGCGGCAACGCCACCGGCCGGCCCAGCTTCGACAGCCGCGGCTGCAACCACTGGTAGCCGCCGCGCACGACGCGCCGCAGCCCCGGCGGGCGCACATAGCGGATCAACTCGCGCAGCGCCGTCGGAAGCGGGGAGGGCAGCGAATCCATACCGCCGGTGGCGAACACCACCGCACCCGCCCGCGGCACCGCCGCCCACACCCGCGGGTCACCGATCAGCGCCCAGTAGGCATCCCGGCAGGTCCAGCCCACCCGACCGACCAGCTCGACATCCCAGTCGAGCTCCGCGGCAACGAGATTCGGCCAGATCCGGCCGTCATCGGCGGGCAGTCCGCCCTTCGGCCCGTAATAGGACAGCGAATCGGCGATCACGATCAACACCGGCCGCTCGGAATCTCCAGCGCGCCCGCTGGTTTCGGTCTCACCCGCAACCAGCGTCTCGTCGCCGAACACCGCGCAGTCACCTCCGGTCACCGCATCGGCAACCGCGCCGGACTCAGCAGCCACGGTCACCGGCGCATCGGATTCGGCCGCAACCGCACGAGCAACCATCGTCACGTCGGCATCGGCCACCAGCACATGGGCAGCGACCTGGGCATCAGCATCAGTCATCTCGCCGCCGGCCGTCGAAGCGTCGTCGGCGACCGCCGACTGCCCATGCGTGTCGGCAACCGTCACAACCACATCGGCATCGGCCGGCCCCACATCGGAGTCGGTGTTCGCCGCAACCGCATCGACGGCAGCCACGGGCACTGCCAGCTGTGCATCGGCCAGCGACGCATCGGCATCTGGCAACTCGACACCCCCGGAAAGTTCGTGATCGTCGCCCCGCACCGACTGCGCGGCCGAAACAGGCGCCCCCACACCGCCATCCGCGCTGTCCGACGCGCCCACGGCGGATTCCGGTGCCTCGGCAGTATCCGCATCGCGCACCGCGATCGGACCATCGCCTCCCGCGACCGCGTCGATCGAGTCGCCGGACATGGGCACCACCTCGTCTTCGTTCAGGTCGGCGCGGTCGCGCGCGTGATCGGACAGCACCGAATCACGCACGACGACAGCACCATCCGGCACCGCACCGGTGGCGGCATCCGAATCGCAGGCCACGGTGGTGGCACCGGTATCCCCGGCGGCCGATGCGCCGCCGGAGTTGCCGGCCGGGGCGGCCGCGTCGGCCGCCCCGAGGGCAGCGGAAACGGCTGCCGTACCGAGAATTTCGTTGTTCGAATCAGTGTCTCCGGCCCCCGGCGAGGGGGCCGTGGGTAAGTTGCCCTCGGCATCCGGCGGACCGGCCCCGGCCGTGTCGCCGCCGACGTCGCCGCGCCCGGTCACCACCGCACCGGAATCCCGGTGCCGCGCAACGGGCTCCGACGCCGGGCCGCCGAACAGCAGGTCCGGCAGTTGCCGAATCGGCCCGCTGGAGGCCTTGCGCAGCAGTTCGTCGGAGACCACGCCGGGGTCGGCGTCGGGCCGATCGGCCCGGCGCACAGCCGTTTCCGGTGTGGGTCCGCCGAACAGCGCGTCCGGGAGGTGCCGTACCGGCCCCTCGGACGCCTTGCGGAGCAGTTCATCGGTCACCTGCCGGACCGGTTCGTCCCGGTCGTCGGAAGACAGGTTCTCAGAGGACATCAGGTGCTACCTTCGCCGCCGCGTTCCAAACATCGAGTCGCCACCCGGGCTGCTCGAAGCTGGGACCGTGGCTGCTCAGCTGCACCCAGCTGGTATTGGCCAGTCCACCGAAGATCGGCCAGTGTTCGCGGGGCAGGTCGAGCAGCGCAGCGGTCAACGCGGCGATCAGCCCGCCGTGCGCGACGAGGATGATGGTACGGCCGGGCCAGTCGGCGCGCGCGGCAAACAGCTCGCTCACGACCGGCAGTGCGCGGGCGCCCACCTCGAGCTTGCTCTCCCCGCCGGGCGGGGTGAAGCCGGCGTTCATCCGCCAGGTCAGCCGAGCGCCCGGATAGCGGGCGTCGACGTCGTGGTGGGTCAGGCCCTCCCACTCGCCGAGGCTGGTCTCCCGCAGCCGCGGGTCGCGCACCACGTCCACCTTGGTGTGGTCGGCCAGCGCCACCGCGGTGTCGTAGGCCCGCCGCAGATCCGACGAGATGATGGCAATGGCGTCGCTGGACACCAGCTCGCGGGCGGCGTCCTTGGCCTGCTGCCGCCCCACCTCGCTGAGATCGGTGTCGATCTGCCCCTGCATCCGGTCGGAGGCGTTCCATTCGGTCTGTCCGTGCCGGAGCAGGACCAGCCGCCGCACGTGGGCATGGCGGCTCGCGCGACGAGCGAGGCCGATCTCGGGCGACTCGTCGTCGTACTGCACGGGGGCGGCCCCGTCGTCGGGAACCAGGTTCACGCGGGCTCTCCGGTGCCGTCCGCAGGCTGCGGACCACCGAGCCCGTCGACCTCGACCACCGGGCAGTCCTTCCAAAGCCGCTCCAGCGCATAGAAACTGCGCTCGTCGCTGTGCTGGACGTGCACGACGACCTCGACATAGTCGAGCAGCACCCAGCGCCCCTCGCGGGTGCCCTCACGGCGGACGGGCTTGTGCCCGGTCAGCCGTAGTTTCTCCTCGACGTTGTCGACGATGGCGTTGACCTGCCGCTCGTTCGGCGCCGAGGCGATCACGAAGCAGTCCGTGATCACCAATTGCTCGGAGACGTCGAGCACCACCACGTCGACGGCCAGTTTCTCGTCGGCCGCCCGCGCGGCGACCCGGGCCATCTCGACCGCACCGGTAGTCGCCGTCATACGGCGACGCCTCGACGTCGCGCCCGACCTCTCATGCCTGTGCCACCTTTCCGTTCCCTCCCGGCACGTAGAGGTGCCGCTTCGATATGTACTGCACGACGCCGTCCGGGACGAGGTACCACACCGGGCGACCCTCCGCGGCGCGGCGCCGGCATTCGCTCGACGAGATCGCCAGAGCCGGGATCTCGATGACGGTGAGCGCATCCGGCGGGCTGTCCCGCAGGTGCTGCTCCAGTTGATCGATATTCAGTTCGTACCCCGGTCGGCTCACGCCGACGAATTTCGCCAGCTCGAACAACTCGGCCCAATCCTGCCATGTCAGGATGTTGGCGAGCGCGTCCGCACCCGTGATGAAGTACAAGTCGGCATCGGGATACTGTCGTTGCAGGTCACGCAGCGTGTCGACGGTGTAGGTGAGCGTACCTCGGTCGATGTCGACCCGGCTGACCGAGAACCGCGGGTTGGAGGCGGTGGCGATCACGGTCATCAGATAGCGGTCCTCGGCGGCGCTGACCTGTTTGGCGGTCTTCTGCCACGGTTGCCCGGTGGGGACGAAGATCACCTCGTCGAGATCGAAGCGGTTGGCGACCTCGCTGGCCGCGACCAGGTGACCGTGATGGATCGGGTCGAAGGTGCCACCCATCACGCCCAGTTTGCGCCGGCCTGTCTCTTGCACAACCGTCGAGCTTACCGACCCGGCCATCCGCGCTCGGGCCCGGCCGAACGGACAACATGCCACAAACCCGGCATCAGCTTCATCCCGCCCGGCTAGACCGGTAGCAGGCGGCTCACCACGGCGGTGAGCTGCCGGGCCGAACGGCACTCGTGCATCTCGATCACCCGCGCGTACCGCTGGGCCGCGGAATCACCGGTGCCCCACATCTTCTCCGCCTCCGGATTCAGCCAGTACGCGTGTTTGGCCGTATCCACCAGCTGTTCGAGGGTGCCCAGCGCCGGATCGCGGTAGTTGGTGCGGGCGTCGCCGAGGATCAGCAGCGAGCTGCGGCTGGTCACGGCGTCGGGGAAGTCCGCCGCGAAGCCCTTCAGCGCGGTGCCGTAGTCGGAGTGGCCCTCGATGCCGACCACGTTCGTCTCGGTGAAGATGCGCCGGGTCACCTGGTCCAGCGGGGTGATCTGATCGAAGAGGTGGGTCACCTCGTCGGTGCGGTCCACGAAGGCGAAGATCCGCACCCGGGAGAACCGCTCCCGCAGCGAATCCACCAGCAGCATGGTGAAACTGGAGAAACCGGCCACCGATCCGGAGATGTCGCACAGCAGCACCAGATCCGGGCGGCCCGGCCGGGGTTTGCGGGTGGCCAGCGTGATCGGGACACCGCCGGTGGACATCGACTTGCGCAGCGTCTTGCGCAGATCGATCTCACCACGCCGGGAGCGCCGGCGACGAGCGGCCAGCCGCGAGGCCAGCACCCGGGCCAGCCGCTGACTGCTGCGGCGCAGCTCGGCCAGCTCCGCCTCCGAAATGCGAAGGAAGTCCGCGTCTTCCGCCTGCCGCTGCACGCCGTACGACGAAACCCGTTCCCGGCCCAGGCGTTCCGCCACGCGCCGACGGGTCTCCGCCTCGACGGTGCCGCGGAACCGCTGCACCCGCTCCCGGGCCGCGCGCCGGGCGACCTCGGTATCGAAGTCCGAATCGTCCAGGCCCGCAGCCAGTCCCGCGATGATCTTGCTGATCAGCACCTCGGGCTGGACGTCCTTGAGGGTCTGATAGGCGGAGAAAGACGGCCCCTTCAGCGAGTCGTACCGGCCCATCTGCTCGACCATCTGCGCCGCCAGCGCCTGGAGTTGCCGTTGCTGTTCCGGGGTCGGATCGGCGGCCAGCAGTTCGGCCAGCATCCGGCGCAGCGCCTGGATGTCGACCGAGCCGTCCGCGGTCCGGGGCAGTTCCACATCCATGGCCTCGGTGCGCTCGCCCAGCGCAGCCGGGAACCACAGATCGAACAGGCCGTCGAAGGTGGCCCGCTGCGACGGCCGCCGCAGCAGCGAGCACGCCAGCCCCTCCCGCAACATCTCGCGGTCCATCAGATCGAGCACGGTGAGGACCTGACCGGCATCGACCGTCTCCGAGGGGCCCACCGGAATTCCCTTGGCGCGCATCGCTTCCACGAATTGGACCAGGTGACCGGACAGGCCGTGCTCGGGGGGATCGAGCACGGTGTCGGTGGCGTTCGGCGGCGCCGCCGGCCGGGCCTTGCCGCCGAACATCACGCCAGCTTCAGCTCGGACAGCGCGCGCTGATGGTCGCTCTGATGTTTGAGCACGACGCCCAGGGTGGCGCGCACGGTCTTGTCGTCGAGATCCTTGGTCCCGAGCGCCAGCAACGTGTGACCCCAGTCGATGGATTCGGCGACCGACGGCAGCTTCTTCAACTGCATGCCGCGCAGCACATGCACGATCCGTACCAGCTGCGCCGCCACCGCGGGCTGCAATTCCGGCACCCGGCTGGCCAGGATGCGCAGCTCGAGTTCCTCGGCGGGGAAGTCGATGTACAGATAGAGGCAGCGCCGCTTCAGCGCCTCCGACAGTTCGCGGGTGGCGTTGGAGGTGAGCACCACGAACGGCCGCCGGGTGGCGGTGATGGTGCCCAGTTCGGGCACGGTGACGGCGAAGTCGCTGAGCACCTCCAGCATCAGGCCCTCGATCTCGACGTCGGCCTTGTCGGCCTCGTCGATGAGCAGCACCGTGGGGTCGGCCCGCCGGATCGCGGTCAGCAACGGCCGCGACAGCAGGAACTCCTCGCTGAAGACGTCGGACTTCGTCTCCTCCCAGCCGGACTCGCTCGATGCCTGGATACGCAGGATCTGCTTGGCGTGGTTCCACTCGTACAGCGCGCGGGCCTCATCGATGCCCTCGTAGCACTGCAACCGCACCAGTTCGGCATCGGCCACCTGCGCGACCGCGCGCGACAGCTCGGTCTTGCCGACACCGGCCGGGCCCTCGATCAGCAACGGCTTGCCCAGCCGGTCGGCCAGGAACACCGAGGTGGCTGTCGCCTTGTCGGCCAGATAGCCGGTCGTCGCCAAGCGGTCGATCACATCGTCGACCGAGGTGAAGATCGGCTCGTGCACTGCGCTCTGCACCGTCACGGTCCTCCTTTGGAGTGAGCGATCACTCACTCCCTACACATTGCCGGCTCACGGGCCGCGGCGCACACATAAGGTATGCACCGTAAAGAACTCCACTCTCGAAGTTACACACAGACCCGGTCTGTGAGATACCCGGTGTGACGTCGAGCACTCTCCCGTTCAGGCCGGACGAGTCTGCCCGTCTCCCCACACGATCCATTTGGTGGAGGTGAGCTCCGGCAGCGCCATCGGCCCGCGAGCGTGCAGTTTCTGCGTCGAAATGCCGATCTCGGCGCCGAATCCGAACTCCTCGCCGTCGGTGAACGCGGTGGACGCGTTGACCATGACGGCCGCCGCGTCGACCCGAGCGGTGAACTCGCGAGCCGCGCGGAGGTCACCGGTGACGATGGCCTCGGTGTGCCCGGTGCCCCAATGATTGATGTGCTCGACGGCCGCGTAGAGATCGTCGACCACCTTGAGGGCGATGTCGAGCGAGAGGTACTCGTCGGCCCAATCCTCGTCGGTGGCCGGCACCAGGCCCGGCAGATCGCCGTGGATGGTGACTCCGGCCTGCTCCAGCGCGCCGATCAGCCGCGGCACGGCGACCTCCGCCACCGCCCGATCGACCAGGACGGTCTCGGCGGTGTTGCAGACGCTGGGGCGACGGGTCTTCGAGTTGAGCAGGATGGCCTCGGCCATGTCCAGATCGGCGGCGGCGTGCACGTAGACGTGGCAGTTACCGGTGCCGGTCTCGATGGTGGGCACCTGTGCGTCGCGGACGACCGCATTGATCAGCCCGGCGCCGCCGCGCGGGATGACCACGTCGACCAAGCCGCGGGCCTGGATGAGATGGGTGACGCTGGAACGGTCCGCACTGGGCAGCAGTTGCACCGCGTCCTCGGGCACGCCCTGGCCGGCCAGCGCCGCGCGCAGCACCTCGACCAGCGCGGCATTCGACCGCGCCGCCGACGAGGACCCGCGCAGCAGCGCCGCGTTGCCGGACTTCAGCGCCAGCCCGAACGCGTCGACCGTGACGTTCGGCCGGGCCTCGTACACCATGCCGACCACTCCCAGCGGCACCCGGACCTGCTTGATCTCCAAGCCGTTCGGCAGCGTCGAGCCCCGCACCACCACGCCCACCGGATCCGGCAGGGTCGCCACCTGCCGCAGGCCGGAGGCGATGCCGTCGAGCCGGGCCTCGGTCAGCCGCAGCCGGTCGAGCAGCGACTCGGCGGTGCCACCGGCCTTCGCGATCTCGATGTCCTCCGCGTTGGCGGCGAGCACGCGCTGCTTCGCGGCGAGCATGGCATCGGCGGCGGCGTGCAGCGCGGTGTTCTTGGCCTGGGTGGTCAACTGGGCGAGCGTGCGCGACGCCACCCGGGCCCGCCGCGCCGCGTCGTGCACCACCGCGCGGACGTCCTGGTCCGATTCGGTGGCAGTGGGAGCAGTCATGCCGACCAGCCTACTGACCGGCCCGGCCCTTTCCTACGGCGACGGCACAGCCGCACACCGTCCCCGGATTCGATGGCGTTTTCACACCCGACACGGCCGGGAAGATGTGCGATTTCCAGAACCGGGTGCGCGCGTGATCCGACCGGGCCGCGGCGGCCCGGCGTCGGGCTAGGGTGCGAGCATGGCGAGGATCGCTGTGGTGGGCAGCATCAATATGGACCTGGTCACGACGACCGCGCGGCGGCCGCAGCCGGGTGAGACGGTGCTCGGTTCGGGGTTCGAGTCCGTACCCGGCGGCAAAGGGTCCAATCAGGCGATAGCGGCCAGCCGCGCGGGCGCCGAGGTCGAATTCGTCGGCGCGGTGGGCGACGACGTCTTCGCCGGCGAACTACGGCAGGTGCTGGCGGAGGCCGGGGTCGGGATCGGACGGCTGCGCTCGCTGGCGGGCCCCAGCGGGGTCGCCTCGATCGTGGTCGACTCTTCCGGCGAGAACAGCATCATCGTCGTGGGTGGCGCGAACGCCGGGCTGAGCGAGCTGTCGACGGCCGACCTGCGCGCGATCGCCGAGGCCGACGTGCTGCTGTGCCAGCTGGAGATCCCGGTGGCCACGGTCCTGACCGCCGCCCGGCACGCGCGGGCGCACGGCACCACCGTGCTGCTCAATCCGTCACCGGCACAAGATCTTCCAACCGAGATGTGGGCCGCGGTCGATATCGCGATCGTGAACGAGGGCGAGGCGCGGCGGCTGGGCGCGGTGCTCGAGGCCGTCCCGCATCTGGTGGTCACCCGCGGCGCCGCGGGCGCCCGGTACCGCGGCCCCGGCGGCGAGTTCAGCCATCCGGGCATCGCGGTGCGGGTCGTCGACACCACCGGCGCGGGCGACACCTTCACCGGCGTCCTGGCCGCGCACTGGCACGAGGGCCCACAGACCGCGCTGACCTGGGCCTGTACCGCCGGTGCCCTCGCGACGACGAAACTCGGTGCGAGCGTGGCCATTCCGTCCCGGGCCGAGATCGAACGGGCCCTGCCGTGACGCCCCGGAGGCCACCTGCCCGGTCAGCGCCGCGCCCGCTCGCTCAGCGGTTCGCCCAGGAGTCGAAGACCACCAGCACCACCGCTATCAGCACCAGCACCACACCCAGCAGAATCGAGGCGCCGATGGTCGCGACCAGACCGGCGGCGAGCAGAATCCCGGCGACCGGGAAGTAGACGAACAGATCCGGAGCGCCGAAGGTGCGGCGACGCCCGGCGGGCGCACCGGCGCGGCCGCTGGGCCCGCCCTCGTAGGCGGCGGGCCTGCTGCCGCGCCGTGGCTGCTGGGCTTGGACTCTACGGCTCTGGGTCACCTGCGGGAGTCTATATTTCCGCCGCGGACAGCGCCCGTGAACCCTGACCGCCGCGGAACTGCCGCGGCGACATCCCGTGGCCGCGGCGGAACAGCCTGGTGAAATATCCGGGGTCGGCGATGCCGACCCGGCGCGCCACCTCGCCGACCGGCAGGTCCGATTCGGCCAGCAGCCGCCGTGCCTCGGTCATCCGGCGCTCGGCGATCCAGTCCAGCACGGTGCGGCCGGTGCGGCGGCGGACGACGGTGGCCAGATGGCCCGGGGTCAGCCCCACCGCCCGGGCCACATCGCGCAGCGACAGCGGTTCGGCGAAGCGCCGGTCGATCACCTCGAACACCTCGGCCAGCAGCGGCTCGCCGCTGCGCCGCAGATCACCGACCACATCGGCGGCCAGCCGGGCCAGGTCGACCAGTAACAGGGTGAGGTAGGCGGTCGAGGCCTCGCGATAGCCCGCGCCGCGCTGCCGGATCTCGGCCTCGATGGCATCGACCGTGCGGTCCCAGAAATCGAGCCGCGACGGCGGTATCTCCAGGCACAGCAGGCCACCGGGACGGCCGTGCAGGAACGGGAACAACAGCGGATGCGCTCGCCAGGAGGGCCACGGCATCCGGCCCGCGCCGCCCAGTATCACCGGATCGAAGAACACACCGGCGCCCTGATCCGCGGCGTGCACCGCGCCGGCGTCCACCACCGCCCCGGCGGCGACCACGTAGACCACGCCGGGCTGCCGCCGGTACCAGAGCGCCGGGAAATCGTGGATGTGCGGCCGCACGTCGGGAAACCGGCCCGGGTCGGGCCGCATCACCAGCACCGGCGGCGTGACCGGATCGACGGGATAGTCGTGTACCGGCACGCCGCGGTGGTGCCGCACCACCCGGCTCACCTCGGTCATGAAACCGAAGATAGTCCCATTTCTGCCGAGAATCGGCTCACTACCGCCGTCCCGGCGCTTCCACCATGGGAGTCTTGACCGAACATCATCCGAATTCCGCGGTACACGAACACGATTACCTGCCCGCGGCCGGACTGCACGCACTGCTGCCGACCTATGATCTGCTCAGCCGGATGCTCGACACCGGCGCCCTGCACGCCCGGCTGGTCGAGCAGGCCGCACTGGAACCGGGCCAGCGCGTGCTGGAAATCGGCTGCGGCACCGGCAATCTCACCCTCCGAGCCAAACAGGCCCAGCCCGCCGCCGAGGTGACCGGCTCCGACCCCGATCCGAAGGCCTTGCGCCGGGCACAGCGAAAGATGCACGGGCTGAACGGGATCCACTTCCGGCGCGCCTTCGCCCAGGAGCTCCCGTTTCCGGACGGCGCCTTCGACCGGGTGCTGTCGTCGCTGATGCTGCACCACCTCGACGCCGACACCCGAGCCGCGACCGCCGCGGAGGCGCTGCGGGTGCTGCGGCCCGGCGGCCGCCTGCACATTCTGGATATCGGCGGGCACTCGACCCCGTCGGACGGCCGGCTGGGCCGCCTCATGCTGCGCAACAGCCACGCCGCCCAGAACGCCGGCGACGGCATCCCGCGGCTGCTGCGGGCCGCGGGCTTCGACTGCCGCGAGGTCGCGTCCGTGCCCCATCGGGTGATGGGCCGCGTCACCTTCTATCAGGCCACCCGGCCCGAGCACTGATCACCGCCGGCGAATGCGGGCCAGCCAGGCGGCACCCTCCACCGTGCCGTCGGCGGCCACCGGGAGGCCGACGGTCTCGGCAGGCACCACATCGGCGCGGCCCCGATAGCTCGTGGCCCGCAACTCCTCGATATCCCAACCGGTGGTGAAGGATTCGCGGATCACGGTATCGCTGATCCGGGGTCCGAAGCCGGGCCCGGCATTCGACAGCGCGAGCAGGTGCACGACACTGCCGGGCAGGGTGAGCGCGGACAGGGCGTCCACATATGCGGCCCGTGCCACCGCATCCTCGCGGAACACATGGAACAGCGCGCTGTCGACGATGGTGTCGAATCGTCCCAGCGCGCCCGCCGCCTCGGCGTCGGCGCCGATCCGCAGCATGTCGACGACCTGGAAGCGGGCCCCGGCCGCCCCCTTCTCGGCGGCGTTGCGGCGGGCGTAGTCGACGGCGCTGGGCGACAGGTCGACACCGAGCACGTCGTAACCCAGCCGGGTCAGCAGAATGGTGTGCTCACCACCGCCGCAGCCGGGATCGAGCACCCGGCCCCGGATCAGGCCCGCGGCTTCGAGGCCGACGATCGCCGGCTGCGGTTCGCCGATCAGCCAGGGCGCGGTGTCGTTGTCGTAGACGGTGTTCCAGAACTCCGGTACCTGTGTCATGCCACCAGCCTGCATCCTGAAGTGGACTCGAGGTCAAGGGCCGCGCCGGACGGGTGCGCTCATTGCGGCCGATGCTCGGCCAGCCACCGCTTCGCGCGGGTCGCGGAGGCCCGCGACAGCCAGGCGTCCTGCACGATCTCGACCAGTTCCGTGCGGTCCAGTTCGCCGATCCGGCTGCCGCGCACCAACACCGACGGGTGGCCGTCGAAGTGCGAGGTGGTGAAGAACGGCGAGTCCGGATCCTGTACCAGGGCGAGCTTGTCCGATTCCGAAGGCACCCAGATCAGGACGACGTCGGGGTACCGCTCCCCCGTGACCGGATCGACGGCATCCGGCCGCGGGGTGCGGAAGAACACGAACGACTTGCGCCCGACCTGGTAGACCGGGTTCTCTCGCGACCCGTACTCGATCGTGACGTGCGGCATGGCCAGGCACGTCTCGTGCACATCCTCGATACGGGCGCGCCGGGACATGTCAGTCCGACAGTCCGATGAGCAGCGCACGGGTGCGGACCGCGTCCGCGCCGGGCATGAACAGCGCGCCGACGAATTCGGTGGCCCCCGCGGCGCCGACCGCCCGGACCCGTTCGGCCACCTCGTCCTCGGTACCGATGATGGCCAGGTCTGCCGGGCCCGCGGCGCCCTCGTGGTCCATCATGGCCCGGTACGACGGCAACTGGTTGTAGGCGGCGAAGGTGGCGGCGGCCTGTTCCCGGGCCCGCTGCGGGTCGTCGGTGACGCACACCGGCAGCGCGCACACGATGCGCGGCGCGGGCCGCCCGGCCGCCGCGGCCGCGGCCGTGACCACCGGGGCGATGTGCTCACGCACGGTGGCGGGCCCGGTCATCCACAGCACGGTGCCGTCACTCTCCCGGCCGGCCAGTTTCAGCATCTGCGGCCCCAGGGCGGCCAGCAGCACCGGGATCCGATCCTCGTTCGCCACCGACAGGGCGAGGTTGGCGCGCAAGGTCTCGCCGGTGTACGAGACGGGTTTGTCCGCGAGCAGCGGCCCGAGGATCGCCAGGTACTCCTTCATGTGCCGGGCCGGGCGCTCGAAGTCGTACCCGAACATGTTCTCGATCACGATCTTGTGCGACAGGCCGATCCCGAGGCTCAACCGCCCCGGCCCGACCGCCAGCGCGGTGGTGCGCGCCTGCTGCGCCAGCGCGCCCGGATGCCGGGGATAGGTGGGCACCGCGGCCGTGCCGATCTCGATATCGGGCACCCGGCTGCCCGCCACGGCCAGCGCCGTCAGCGCGTCGATGCCGAAGATGTGCGACAACCACGCCGACTGGAACCCCTCGTCGGCGGCCAGTTGCAAGTCCGCGGTGAGGGTGCGTAGCGCGTCCGGTCCATTGGGTTGATCGAGCATGATGCCGATGCGCATGAATGCCTCCGTGTCGCTGGAAAGATCAGGGGTGAACCGATCGTCGCGAGCAGCCTATTCCCGCTCCGCACGGACTACGGACATTCCGGGCGCCGACCTTCATCCGGCGCCGTGCATCAGCTCCCGGACCTCGGCGTATCGAGCGCGGATCGCATGACCTGCGCCGTCGGCGGGCACCGGGATCTCGACGGCCGCCGCGGGCTCCCAGTGCGGCGGCTCCGGGCTACCCGCGAGCATCCAGGCTGCCTGCCGCGCGGCGCCGAGGGCGACGTACTCCTGCGGCTCGGGAACGGCCACGTCGACCTCGAAGATCTGGGCCGCGCTCTCGGCCACCAGCCGGCTCGCGGCGGCGCCGCCGATCAGCAGTACCCGCCGCGGCGCCGACCCGGCCGCCCGCAACCGGTCCAGCGCGTCGGCGAGATTGCACACCATGCCCTCGACCGCGGCCCGCGCCAGATGCGCCGGGGCCATGGTGTCCGGGGTGAGACCGTGCAGGGTGCCGGTGGCATCCGGCAGATTCGGGGTGCGCTCACCGGCCAGATACGGCAGCATCGTCAGCCCGCGCGCCCCCGGAACGGACTGACGGGCAAGCGCTTCCAGCTCGCCGTGGCCGACACCGAGCAGCGCGGCGGTGGCGTCGAGGACGCGAGCGGCATTGAGCGTGCACACCAGTGGCAGGAATTCGCCGGTGGCGTCGGCGAATCCGTTGATCGCGCCGGTGGCGTCGGCACCGGCCCGCGGGCTGCGGGTGAAGACGGTGCCGCTGGTGCCCAGCGATACCACCACATCACCGGCGGCGATCCCCAAACCCAGTGCGGCGGCGGCATTGTCGCCGGTTCCCGGAGCGATCGGCACGGAATCGGGGGTGTATCCGGCCGCCTCGGCCGGGCCCAGCACTCGCGGCAGTTCGGGCGTGCGGCCCCGGAAGGCCAGCGCCAGCAGATCCGCTCGATAGGCGCCGGTCGCGGGCGACCAGTACCCGGTGCCGGAGGCGTCGCCGCGATCGGTGGTAGGCGCGAGATCCGTGGTGCCGCCGCGCAATCGCCAGGTGAGATAGTCGTGCGGCAACAGCACCCGCGCCGCCCGGTCGGCGTGTTCCGGCTCGTGGTCGGCCAGCCAGCGCAGCTTGGCGACGGTGTGCGCGGCCAGCGGGACACTGCCGACCGCATCCGCCCAGGCCCCCGGTCCGCCGAACTCGGCGACCAGGTCGGCGGCCGCGGCCGCCGAACGAGTGTCGTTCCACAGCAACGCATCCCGCACCGGGGCACCGGCGGCGTCGAGGGCCACCAGGCCGTGCTGCTGCCCGGCGACGGCGACGGCCGCGACTCCGTCGAGCACACCCGCGCCTGCCTCGCGCAGCGCCGACCACCATGCTTCGGCGGGCACCTCGGTACCGTCCGGATGTGCGGCCCGGCCCTGCCGGACGATCTTCCCGCTCACGGCGTCACAGACGACGATCTTGCACGATTGGGTGGAGGAGTCGATCCCCGCGACCAGCATCAACGCCCCCGGGCGGCGGGGCGGAGCTGGATCTTGCGACCGCTCCCGGCCCGGAACGTCTGCAACGCCTCGTCGAACTCGGTGAGCGGAAAGTCGTGCGTGATCATGGTTTCCGCGTCTATCACACCCTGGCCCAGCAGGTCGACGGCCCGGCCGAAACTGTGCAGTACGGCCATCGACCCGATGATGCGGATCTCGTCGTTGTAGATCCGGAACGGCGACACCGCCGCCCTGGCCTCGGCCGGCGCCACCCCGAACTGCTGATACGTGCCACCGCGGCGAACCCGGCCCAGCCCGTCCTCGATGGCCGCGATCGCACCCGTGCAGTCGATCACGATCTCCCAGCCCTCCGGCCGGTCCAGGTCGTCGGCGGTGGTGACCGCCGCATTCGCACCCAGGGTGCGGGCCACCGCCAGCCGGTCGGCGTTCACATCCGCCACCGACACCGACGCCGCTCCGGCCGCCATCGCCAGTTGCAGCATCAGCAGGCCCATGGTGCCCGCCCCGTAGATCAGGTAGTGCGACGCCAATTGCCTTGGCAGCAGGTCGAATCCGTGCACCGCGCAGGACAACGGCTCGACCAGCGCGCCGTGGGTGGCGGGTACGTGCGTCGGCAGCCGGTGGCAGTTCACGGCGGGCACCTTGACGAAGTCGGCCATGGCGCCGTCGACCGTGTCGCCGATCGCACCCCAGTTCTCGCACAGGTTGCCGCGGCCGATCGCGCAGTAGTGACAGCGACCGCAGAACAGCGACGGGTCCACCGCCACCCGATCGCCGACCCGTATCCCGGTGGTCTCGGCCTCGGCGCCGAGGGCGACCACCTCACCGGCGAATTCGTGTCCGGGCACGATCGGGTACGGCGTGGGCGGGAACTCCCCGGCAACGATGTGCAGGTCGGTGCCGCAGATGCCGACGGCCTCGACCCGCACCACCACCTCACCCGGTCCGGGGACCGGATCGGGCCGGGTCCGGATCGCATACCGGCTGGGCTCGTCGATGACCAGGGCGCGCATATTCCTACAGTGCACCCACAGCAATGTGGCGCGGACCGTTTCCCCGCGATGTGTTGCCCGGATGTGTTCAGATCGGCAGGGTGGCGTGCCGCCGGCCGGTGACCGCACGGTGCTGGTACCAGAGCGCGAGGGTGGCGACCTCGGCCTGCTCCAGCGGCAGATACCGGCCGTTGTCCCGCCAGCCCAGCGCCTGGAGGGTGACCCGCAGTCCGCGGTCGAAGCAGATCGGGTCGCGCACGTGCCAGCGGTACATGCCGAACCTCTGCTCGGGGCAATAGATCCGGTCGGCGGGCAGGGCCTGCACCAACCCGAGGTAGGGGGTGGAGTAGGTGTGGTACCGGCCGTCGAGGTCGAAATTCCAGGCGCCACCGAAATAGTCCTCGGTGCCGGTGCCGCAGATGGTCGGGAATTCGGTGTCACCGTCGAGGTGGAACTTCAGTTCCCCCTCGCCCCACCAGCCGGGGGCGTTCGGCGTGATGGCCAGATAGGTGCCGACGTAGCGCCCGGGTCCGGGCACATCGTCGAGGACGGCGTGCACCGCCGGTCGCCCCAGCGGAGCCCGCCGCCGCCAGCGGGCGTGCAGATAACCTGCGGCCCTGGGCACATCCTGTTCCAGATAGGTCAGCTGGTAGTACACCGGCACCGCCCGATCGCCGCCGTTGTGCAGGGTGATCCGGGCGTGCGCGCGAAAGGGCATGGGCCAGAAGCTGTTCAGGCCACCAGCCGGGGCGACCACGACCATCTCCGAATTCACGTGCGCCAGTTCACCCCAGGCGTTGCAGAAGAACGCGCCCAGCGGCGCCTCCACCGCGGGCTCCGGCTCGTGGTCCCAGTACATCCGCAACGTCAACTGTTGCAGCACAGCGCGATCGGTGGTCAGCCAGAAGTGCCGGACGATACCGGGCCCGATGACGTCCGCGAGGGTGGCGGTGGCCCCGGCGGCCAGGTCGACCGACGGCGACACCTTCCAGCCGACACCCAGATCCGCGGCCGCCGCGGCACCGGTCCCGGTCACCGCGCGGCCGCCCGCACCCGGCGCCCCGGTGGGGTTCTCCGGGGAGATCGAGCGGGTGCGCGCCTGGTCCAACCGCCATATCTCGTGCACCATGCCGATTCTGACACGGTGACCGCACCCCGCGGCGGGATTCGGCGGCAGCGCCCGGCGGGTCGCACAGAGCCTCCGGCGGGTCGCACAGCAGCCTCAGGCGGGTCGCCCGGCAGCGCCTGCTGGTGGCGCAGCGCCGCCGGGCGGAGTGGCCCTGCGATGCTCGCCGAGGTGGCCCAGCACTACCCGGCGAGGTGGCGCAGCGGTGCCCGACGAGGTGGCGCGGCGGTGCCCGGCAGGTGGCGCAGACCCACCGGCGCCGATGTCTTGGCGGGCCTCGGCCACTGAACTACCGTCGGAGGTATGAAACCACTGGACACCGCAGTGATCCGCGAGGCGCTGCGCAGTGAGAACGACCTGCTCGGCGATCTGTATCGCGACGCCGATCCCGAGACACCGATCCCGACCTGCGGCGACTGGCGGCTGAAGAATCTGCTCGCCCACGTCGGCGGGGGGCATCGCTGGGCGGCCCGGATGATCACCCTGCGGTCCACCGAGCGGGTCGAGTTCGCCGACGTCCCGGATGTGCGGCGGCCACGCGATCCGGCGGAGGTCGACGGCTGGTTCCGGCCCACCGCCGACGCCGTGATCGACGCCGTGGACGCGACCGGCCGCGACGTGCCGGTGTGGACGCCGTTCGGGGCGCTGCGCCCGGCCGAGTGGTGGATCCGCCGGCGGTTGCACGAGAACACCGGCCACCGTGCGGACGCGCTACTGGCGCTGGGACAACCGGTTTCGATCGATCCGGTGCTGGGCGCCGACGGCCTGGAGGAATTCCTGGGCTTGCTGGAGATGGGTTCGGCGCGCTTCCGCAACCCGCTGGACGACGGCACCAGCCTGCTGTTGCAGGCCACCGACACCGGCGACGCGTGGTCGGTGCGGCGCACCGAGGACAGCATCGGCTGGACCGACAGCACCGAGCCGGCCACCGCGACCGTGCGGGGCGCGGCCGTCGATCTGTATCTGCTGCTGCTGGGCCGCATCCCCGCCGACAGCCCCGTCCTCACCGTCTCCGGCGACGCGGCGGTGCTGCCCACCTGGCTGGCGCGCACCCAATTCTGAACGCCGGCACCAGGTTCCGAACGTCAGTCACCGAAAAGCAAGGGGGCCAGCCACACACCGCCGCGCCCCCAGCCCGCGCTGGTGATCCACCGGCTCCCGTCGTCGTCGCGTACGATCTCCGCGGCGTGCGCGGCGATGTGCCCGGCGCGCCCGGCCCGCTCGAAGTGCAGCGGGTCGGCGCTGCGGAACACCTCGGTACCCACGTAGTCCGGCCGCGGGCCGATGAACAGGTACCAGAAGTCGTTGTGGCGCAGCACGAACGGTGATTCGGTCGGTCCCGCCCCGGTGCCGGTGGCGGTATCGGTCCAGGCGATCCCGCGATCGCTCCAGCGCACCAGATCGGCGCTGGTGCGGTACGCGACGATGTGCCGGCCACCGGCGGGATCGTCGGTGGCGCAATAGAACATCACCCAGCGGTCGCCGATGCGGCACACCATCGGGTCGCGGGCGTCGTAACCGTCCCGGAACAGCGGGCCGTGCGGATGACGGGTCCAGTGGAACAGGTCGGTGGAGGTGGCCAGGCACATCGCCGTCGCGGTGCGATCCGGCCCGCCACCGTCGTAGAACATGAAATACGTTCCGTCCCGGGCGATCACGTGGGGAGCCCACAGATGTGTCTCGCCGCGGCTCGGATCGGTGCGCAGCGCCGCCGGCCGGGTGGTCCACGGCCCGTGCAGGCGCTCGGCGGTGGCATGGGCGAATTCGATCTCGTGCCAGGGATCGGCGGGCTCGGGATGCGTGATCCCGAACAGGTGCCAGCGGCCCGTGGCGTCCCTCACGAGAGTGTGATCGTTGATGTACCAGGATTCGGCCCGCCCGGCGCTCGGATCGTAGAGGTGCCGGAACGGGCCCGCGGACACGCGCATCGGTCCACGGTCCCGCGCCGGCGCGCCACAGCTCGGCGACACGCCGCCGCGACCGGCGGCCCGTGCCGGATCCCGGAAATGGGGTAGGCCGGAGTCGACGGCATCGACGCGAGGAGGCGGTATGGGATCACCCGGCACCGGGCGCTTCGGCCGAGGTCTGCACCCGCGCCGCACACCGTTGTACGGTGTGGCGCTGCTGCTGACGGTCATGATCAGCGGCCTGTGGGTCCACGACCTGCCGTGGGCGGCGTTGCGGGTGATCGCCTACATCGTGCTGTTCCTGCTCGCCACAACGGGTTTCGTGATGACGTTCCGCGATCTGTCCTGACCGCCACCATGTCACCGGCGGCGCAGCACGCCCACCAATCCGGCCCCCAGCAGCATGAACCCGGTGATCAGCGCGAAACCGTAGCTCACCCAGGCGTACAGCGCCACCAGCATCGAACTGTCGGTGAAGGGCAGCGAAGAGATCAGCCGGAAGCTGTCGTCCGGGAACAGGATGTGCAGGATGCCCGGGAAGATGCCCCACACCAGGCTCGCCACCACGGTCCCGAGCGGCGAGAACACCGCCAGTACGGCCACCACCATCAGCAGCAGGCCGCCGACGACGATCTCCAGGGCGGCGGTCCAGCGGTCGACGACCGCGCCCACGATCACCCAGTAGCGGATGTCGGCGCCGCCCTTGGCCGCGAAGGCGATGCCGATCGGGGTGACCAGCAACCCGAACAGCACGCCACCGAGGTTCCGGCCGGTACTGCGCTGATTCTGGAATTCGGCCCCGGGCGGGGACCAGCCTGCCGGTGACTCGAACTTGTTCGGCATCGCCCGTCCTCCCTCACAGCGCCGGTCCGAACCCGCAAAATCCTGTCCGCGACCCCCATTGTCCGGGGTCGATCCGGAAAATGCCGGGCTGCGCACGAAATTCTCACGCCCGCAGGATGTTCCGAAGGTCACCTGGAACGGGTGCGCGGCCCTCGCACGGAGTGCGGGATATGAAAGCGGGTGCGGCTGTGCCATGGCGCTCGCCGGATGTCGGTACCGTCCGGCACGATGGACCGCGTGACGATCACCGACCTGCGCGAATCCGCCGAAGCACTGCTCCGCGAGCTGGCCGGGCCCACCGCCCGGCTCCGCGAGGACCAATGGACGGCCATCGAGGCGCTGGTCGTGCAGCGGCGTCGCGCGCTGGTCGTGCAACGCACCGGCTGGGGTAAATCGGCGGTCTATTTCGTCTCGGCCAAACTGCTGCGCGCGGCCGGGCGCGGGCCGACGGTCATCGTGTCGCCGCTGCTGGCGCTGATGCGCAATCAGGTGGCCGCCGCTCAGCGGGCGGGCGTGGTCGCGGCCACCATCAACTCCGGCAACGTCACCGAATGGGACGAGATCCACACCCGGGTCGCCGCGGGTGCGGTCGACGTGTTGCTGGTCAGCCCCGAACGCCTCAACAATCCGGATTTCCGCGATGCGGTGCTGCCGAGGCTGGCCGCCGACGCCGGCCTGGTGGTTATCGACGAGGCCCATTGCGTCTCCGACTGGGGCCACGACTTCCGGCCGGACTACCGCCGCATCCGCACCCTGATCGCCGATCTCGGCAGTGAGGTCCCGGTGCTGGCCACCACGGCCACCGCCAACGATCGGGTGGTCACCGATGTCGCCACCCAGATCGGCACCGATACGCTCGTGCTGCGCGGCAGTCTGGATCGCGAGTCACTGCACATGTCGGTGGTCCGCATCGAGGATGCGGTGGCCCGCACCGCCTGGCTCAGCCGCCGCCTGCACGACCTGCCCGGGTCCGGAATCATCTACGCGCTCACCGTCGCCGCCGCACACGATCTCGCCGATGTCCTCGGTTCGCACGGTCACCGGGTCGCCGCCTACACCGGCCAGACCGATCCGACGGAACGGGAGCTGCTGGAGCAGGCGCTGCTCGGCAACGAGGTCAAGGCGCTGGTCGCCACCTCTGCCCTCGGCATGGGTTTCGACAAGCCGGATCTGGGTTTCGTCGTCCATGTCGGCGCACCCTCCTCCCCCATCGCCTACTACCAGCAGGTGGGCCGGGCCGGGCGCGGCACCGACAACGCACAGGTCGTCCTGCTGCCCGGCCCGGAGGACAAGCGCATCTGGAGCTACTTCGCCTCGGTCGCCTTCCCTCGCGAACATGTGGTGCGGGAGGTGCTGGCCGCCCTGGACCCGGACCGCCCGCTGTCCACCACGGCGCTGGAACCGCTGGTGGAGCTCAACCGCTCCCGCCTGGAGATGGTGCTGAAGGTGCTCGACGTCGACGGCGCCGTGCGCCGGGTGCGGGGTGGCTGGCTGTCCACCGGCGCCCCCTGGGTCTACGACACCGAACGCTACGAGCGGCTGGCCGTGGCGCGAGAAGCCGAGCAGCAGGCCATGATCGAGTATCAGGCCACCACCGAATGCCGGATGACCTTCCTGCGCACCCAACTCGACGATCCCAGCCTCGACGGCCGCAGTTGCGGTCGCTGCGACAACTGCACCGGCACCCGCACCGACACCACCGTCGACGCCACCGATCTGGCCGCCATCCGCACCCGGCTCGACCGCCCCGGCATCGACCTGGCACCCCGCAAGCAATGGCCCACCGGCATGGCGAAGCTCGGAGTTCCGTTGTCCGGCAAGATTTCCGACGGCGCCGAACCCGGGCGGGTGCTGGGTCGCCTGAGTGATCTCGGCTGGGGTCAGCGGTTGCGTACCCTGCTCGACGGTCCGGACGGCCCGGTTCCCGACGCGGTCTTCGACGCCTGCGTCGCCGTCCTGCGCGAATGGAACTGGGCGCGCCGCCCGACCTCCGTGCTCGCGATGGACTCCCCCACCCATCCGAAGCTCACCGCCGACCTCGCCGCCCGCCTCGCCCGGGTCGGCAGGCTCCGCGATCTCGGCACCCTGCCCACCCGCCCCGACCGCCGCCCGGTCACCGCCGCCAACTCGGCCCACCGGGTGGCCGCCCTCTTCGACATCTGGACACCCCCCGACCTCACCGGCCTCGACGGCCCGGTCCTCCTGGTCGACGCCCAGACCGACACCGGCTGGACCTTCACCCTGGCCGCCCACACCCTCCGCCTCGCCGGCGCCCCCGCGGTACTGCCCTTCGCCCTGGCCATCCCGTCCTGACCACATGCCCGGCACCGAATACGAACCCGCCGGTCTCGAACGCTGGGGCGGACGGTGTGCAACTCACAGCCATCGAGGCCGAGCGGCCACGCACGCAACGGGCCGGTCACGGAGCGGCGGTGATCGGCGGCGGTCGCCGGTATGGTGAGGCGCGTGGCCGGAAAGTCCGCGGCACCGGCGATCGAGTTACCCGTCGGGAACCGCACGGTACGGATCTCCAATCCCGATCGGGTGTACTTTCCCGAGCGCGGGGTGACCAAACTCGACCTCGTCCAGTACTACCTCGCCGTGGGCGACGGCATCGTCAACGCGTTGCGCGACCGGCCGTGCATGCTGCACCGGTTTCCGAAGGGTCTGCCCGGCGGGAAGGTACATCAGAAGCGGCTGCCCGCCGGAGCGCCGGATTGGGTGCCTACCGTGCGGGTCTACTTCCCGCGCTACGGACGGCACGCCGACGAGCTGTGCGTCACCGAACTCGCCGATGTGATCTGGGCAGTTCAGATGAGCACGGTGGAATTCCATCCCTGGAACTCCCGGCGGTTCGACACCGAGAAGCCCGACGAGTGGCGCATCGACCTGGACCCGATGCCGGATTGCCCGTGGTCGCGGGTGCAGCGGGTGGCGGGTGTGGTGCAGGAGGTGCTCGACGAGATCGGCGCGGTCGGCTGGCCGAAGACCTCCGGCGGGCGGGGGTTGCACGTGTATGTCCGCATCGCGCCGCGCTGGGGGTTCCAGGACGTGCGGCGGGCCGCACTGGCGTTCGCGCGCGAGGTCGAGCGCCGCGCGCCCGACGATGTCACCACCACCTGGTGGCGGCGCGACCGCGACCCGCGGCTGTTGTTCGTCGACTACAACCAGAATGCGCGCGACCACACCATCGCGGCCGCCTATTCGGTGCGCGGCATTCCTGCGGCGACGGTGTCGACACCGGTGCGCTGGGACGAGATCCCGGATGTCGAGCCGGACGATTTCACCATCGCCACCGTGCCCGCCCGGTATGCCCGGCTCGGTGATCTGCACGCCGGCATCGATGAGGCCGTCTTCGAGCTCGATCAGCTGCTGGAGTGGGCCGATCGGGATCGGCTCGAGGTCGACCTGGATGCCGACGCCGACAGGGATCCGGGCACCGACGAGTGACCTCCGCGGCAACCCACCGCCGGGCACGCCTTCGCACCCGCCGCTAATCTGGCCAGCGAACCTCATCCGGCCACCCGCCTGGACGGATACCGCGGCGGGTGTCGCAGCCGGGGATCCGGCCGCGGCCCGGAAGTCCGGCCAGGAAGCGAAGGAGCACCACCATGTCCTCGACCCCGATCGCGATCGGACCCGCCGTGACCCCGCTGCTGGAGCGGGCGGTCACCGACGGCGGCGCGACGGTGGCGGACCTGGGTCAGGCCCGCGCGCTGATCTGGAACAGCGGCCCGGCCGACTTCCCTGCCGAACTGCCCGCGGGTATCGAATGGGTGCAGTTGTTCTCCGCGGGTGTCGAGGAGTGGTTCGCCCGCGGTGTGCTCCAGCGCTTCCCCGCCGTCGTGTTCACCTCCGCGGCGGGTGCGTTCGCCCACAGTGTCGCGGAACACGCGCTGGCGATGCTGCTGGCCGGAGTGCGTTACCTGCCGCAGCAGTTGCGCGCGGACAGCTGGCGGCAGACCGAGTTCTTCCCGCACATCGGCACGCTGCGCGACACCACGATCGCGATCGTCGGCGCGGGCGGTATCGGCCGCGAACTCATCGCGCTGCTGGAACCGTTCGGCGCCCGCATCGTCGCGGTAACCCGTTCCGGCACACCGATCTCCGCCCCCGGCGTGGTGGAGACACTCCCCGCGTCGCGGCTGCCGGAGATCTGGTCGCGGGTGGATCATGTGGTGGTCGGCGCGCCCGCCACACCGGAGACCCGGCACCTGATCGGCAAAGAGGAACTGGCGCAACTGAAGCCGACCTCATGGGTGATCAACATCGCCCGCGGCAGCCTGATCGACACCGATGCCCTGGTGGCCGCGCTCCGTGACGGCACCATCGGTGGCGCCGGACTGGACGTGACCGATCCGGAGCCGCTGCCCGACGGCCACCCCTTGTGGGAACTGCCGAATGCCATTGTCACCCCGCACGATTCCAATCCACCCCAGCTGCGCGCCGCCGCCTACGCCGCCCACGTCACGGACAATGTGGCCCGCTTCGTCTCCGGCGGCGACCTCAATGCCCGTATCGACGTCGCCGCCGGCTACTGAGCGAAAGCCGAAGAGCCACAGCCGGTCCCGGCCGGTCGGCGGCGCAGCGGCACAGCGGCCGCCGGTGGTGCGATCACGCCGACGATCACAGGGTGTCGCGCAGCAGGCTGCCGGCGGTGCGGTAGCCGCGCCACGCTCCGGCGTGCCCGAGGGTCTCGGCCACCAGATCGGTCCAGCCGTCGGCCAGCGAGGCGAGCAGGAACCAGGCGGTGTGGACCTCTTCGTCGGAGACGTCGTCGGCATTGCGCAACAGCCAGGTGGCCCGCACCTGCGCGGCCGCCATGTCGTCGATGGCCGCGCCCAGCGAGGTGGGCGCGGGCCGCTCGCTGCGACCGGCCACCCAGTGATCGATACGACCGACCAGATCCGCACGGTCCCAGTCGAATTCGTCATCACGGAGCGGCTGCTCGCGTGCGGTGAGATGCACCAGCGCGAGGGCGTGCGCCCAGCGGGTCACCGGATGGTCCTCGGGCTGGTCGCCGATATGCCCGCAGAAGGCGGCCAGCAACTCGTGCCAGTCGGGCAGTGTGAGCGCACTGTCACCGGGCCACAGGTCACCGGCGTCCGAATGCGGTACGTGCATCGGTGTACCTCCAAGACGGGCGATCGGGACGCACCCGGCGTCGCGTTACGGTCGCCGGACCGCGAGCCCGGCGCGGTAAGGGCGGACCGCGCCGGATCCAGCGCGCCGCTATCTGCGAAGGGGCATATCTCCAGCGGCGCCGGGTGCAGTCTCAAGCATGCACGGTCTACGCGGCCCTACCACTGCCCTTTCCATGGCCTTCCGGTGACCATCGCGGGCGGCCGGGGCAGTGCCCCACGGCCCTGCACGACGAGTCATGTACACGGTACGAACACGCGGATCGGCAGGCCGGAACGGGTTTTCGAGATCAACCGCCGCGTCACCCGGCTCGTTCCCATTCGATCGCGGCGCCACACCGCAAAGATCAAGGGCAGCATCATGATCCGCAAATCGCCACGCCCGGCCGCGGGTGCCGCTGCCGAGCCGCCCGTCCCGGGCTCCGCGATCGGGCACCGATACCACCGCGCCGCTGGTACCGGCGTCGGCCGCGACCTGTCCAGGCACCCCCGAGTGTTCCTGCACCACAGCAGAATCGCCGCGTTCACGGCCGCTGTCCGGTGATCAGGGCGATCACGTCGGCGACACACGACACCCCGGCCAATTCCTCGGCGCCGTAGCGCGGCAGATCGAAGGCATGTTCCAGCACCATCGCCAGTTCGGTCAGGCGCAGACAGTCGAACCCCAGATCCTCCACCAACCGGCTCTCGTCGGTCACCGGGTGCCGCGCATCGGGCGCGAGGGCCGTGATCAGCGACCGGATTCGGGCGGCCGCCGAGCCGCCCCGCACCCCGGCCATCAGCCGCACCGACCCGGTGCGCGTGCGAATTCCCTTGCCACGAAACCATGTTCGCCACCGTGGCGCACCGCACGCCCCGGGCGATCGACGAATCCGGCCCTGCCGTCAGCGGCCACTTCCGTGCCGTTCCAGCACGCGCGGCGACATGGCTGGTTCCCGGCCCCGGCGCCGTGTTCCGGTGGGTACACCGCGTCCTCCCGGCCCCGCGCACCTGTCGCCTTCGATGCCGTCGCGCCACGGGGCTCGTAACGGTATACCCGATGCGACCGGCCGCCCGGAACACCCCAAATCTGGAGTGCGCGACAGTCGGCGGCCGCCGCGCGCCCACCGTACGGACCGGTCGCCGGGCTGCGGGGACCGGTCGTCACGGTAGGCTACGACCCGACCCGTGCGATCGATGAAGGGTGTTACGTGGCGTGAGTTGGTCTTTCACACCGGACGAGTTCGCGCACCTGTGGCGGGAGACCGATCTCGATCGGCATCCCTTCCCCCTTCGCATCCTGGAGAGCCCGCGCACCGAGGCCGAGGCCGCCGCGCTCCGCCGTGAGATCGAGGTCCGGCTGCCGCTGCGCGCCGATCCGGATCTGTCCGCCTGCCTGCGCATTCTCGCGCAACCCCAGACCCGGGTGGCGATGATCGGCGGCCGGCACGCACCGGGCACCGAGATCCGGGTGCTCGGCGCCGCGGTCTACGACCACGCCGTGCTCGCCGTGCAGGAACCCGGTTCCTCCCCCGATTACGGTGGACGCGTGCAGCTTTCGATCGGCCACACCGGAAAGCTGGGTGCCCGCATCGCGAACCTGCTGCCGGACACCCCACCCGGACGGGAACCGGCGCGGGCCGCCATCACCGGCACCGTCCGCGACGACGAGGCCGTGCACACCGCCGGGC
This sequence comes from Nocardia sp. alder85J, assembly GCF_020176955.2. Lineage (GTDB taxonomy): Bacteria > Actinomycetota > Actinomycetes > Mycobacteriales > Mycobacteriaceae > Nocardia. Next base: position 85,579 of record NZ_JAIUCZ020000011.1, on the reverse strand, counting down.
CACCGGTGCGCCGCATCCGCAAACTGTTGCTGCAACCGCACACCGCCGAGGGCCACCTGCGCATCGAGACCCACCTGGATCTGGATTCACCGCCCACCCCCGTCCACTACGCCTGGATCGATGTCGCCGACGACGGCCGCTACCTGATCCGGGCCGGTGACGAGGTGCACATCACCGCGGCCTCCACCCAGCAGATCGCAGCCCACCTGCAGAAACGCATTCTGCGGTGAGCGTTCCCGCGAACCGCCGCGAGCCGTTAGGCTGGATTGGCGACTGTTCGACCTGATCGAGGAAGGGGGGTCCCCATGACACTCGAGGCCAGCCAGGCCGACATCACCCGGTTCCTCCAAGCGGCCCGCGCCGGCACGGTTCGCTTCGACCCGGCTGCCGCGCGTCGCTGCGCGGAACTGTACGACCAGCAGGCCGACAAGCTACGCGGGCTGCAACAACAGCTCGATCTGGTGTCGGGGTCACAGGGTTTCGGCGGTTTCACCTCCGCACAGCAATTGCAGGCGGGCTTCGGCCACAAGGCCCGCGACGCCGCCGACCTGCTCGACGAGTACATCGCCGCCGCCTATCGGATGAAGCAGGCGTTCCTGCTGGCAGCTGGGCTCTACGACGAAGCCGATGCCGCGAATGCCGCTGCCCTGCACGCCGTTTCGTCGAAGGTAGCGCAATGACCACCCAATTCCGCTACGGCCCGATCGGTTCACACGGCACCGATCCCGAATACATCAGTGCCATGGAGCATTTCGAGGGCATCCCGCACGAGCAGATCTACGCGGGCACCCAGCAGATCGACGCCACGCAGATCCTGGCGGCCTCGCTGGTCTGGTTGCAGGCGGCCGGTACCGTCACCACCTCCATGCCGATCACCCGGACCAATGCCGACCAGGTGATCGGCTCGGCCGACTGGGAGGGCCCCGCCGCCGAGGCCGCGCTCGCCGGCACCCGCAGCTTCGCCGCCTCGGTCGACGAATTGGCCGCGGTCCTGGGCGAGGTCGGCGCCCGGCTCGGCGCGGTGGCCGCCGCCGCCGAAGCGGTGAAACTCGCCGTCGCCCCGCCCGGCGACAGCGGTCCGATCGGCGCCATCGCCCGCGCCCTGGAATCCGTCGGCGTCATCGACGCCCGGATGGCCCAGGAAACCCTCCGCCAGGAAGCCGTCCTGGCCATGAACATGATCTACAAACCGGCCTACTCCACCGCCGGGTCACACGTCCCCGCGCTCCCGCGACTCCCCGACTCCGGCTCCGCCGGAACAGGTTCCGCGGACCACACCCCCGCGCCCCGGACCCCCGCCACGCCGTCGGTCCCCGACGACTCCGCCACCCCGCCGGAAGCTCCCGTGAGCCCGCCGCAGTCCCGGCAGCCCGCCACACCGGACGCTCCCCCGCCGCCGCAGACACCGGAACCCCAGCCGCCGCAGACCCCCGATCAGGCACCGACCCAACAGGTTCCGCCGCCGTCCACGGACACCACCACACCACCGCCACCCACCCCGGAACCACCACCGCCACCCACCCCGGAACCACCACCGACCACCACCCCGGAGCCACCACCCGCACCCGCACCCACTCCCGAGCCGCCACCGGCGCCGACCACCACGCTCGAGCCGCCACCGGCCCCGGCGCCCGCTCCGGCACCGCCGGATCCCTCACCAGGCCAGGCGATTCCGGCCGGTCCACCGCTCATCGACCAGGGTGGCCAGCCGGGCATCACCGGTCCCGTCCCGGACGATTCCACCGCGGCGCCGACACCGGACCAACCAGGGGTCATTCCGCCCGGCGGCTGACGTCGGCACCCTGCTGTGCCCCGCAGCCCTGCTGCCAGCCGACTTGGCAGGCCGACGGTGGCGCCGAGAGCGGCCGAGATCACCACAGCCGGGCACGGGGCGGCCACACACCCTGTCACGGTTCGATTCCACCGCCTAACAGGGTAGGACCGCTCACCGCCACCGGGGGCTGCCGTTCGGAGCCAACGGTTTTCGCCGGGGATCCGAGGCGGGACGACCGTTCGCGGCTCAGACCTTGACCAGATCGTCGGCGTGGATCACCGGGCGGCGCAAGCCGTCCGGGAGCTGGGAGGTGGAGCGGCCCACCATCGTCTCCAGTTCGGAGCTGTCGTACTCCACCACACCGCGCGCCACCACCCGGCCGTCCGGGGCGACCAGATCGATCACGTCGCCGCCGGAGAACCGCCCGCGCACACCGACGATGCCCGCGGCCAGCAGCGAACGGCGGCTGTGGGTGACCGCCTGCACCGCACCGTCGTCCAGCAGGACCGCGCCCCGGCTGTCGGCGGCGTGCCGGACCCAGAACTTACGGGCGGACACCCGGGCGGACCGGGCGGCGAAGGCCGTGCCGACCGCGGCGCCGGACAGTGCCGCGCCGGCATCGGCGGCGGCGGCCAGCAGGACCGGGACACCGGCGTCGGCGGCCAGCAGCGCCGCCGAGAGTTTCGAGGCCATACCGCCGGTGCCCAGCGCGCCACCGCTCCCGGCGATGACACCGTCCAGGTCGGCGCTGTGGCGCACCTCGGGGATGAAGTTCGCGGTGCCCTTGCGAGGGTCACCGTCGTAGAGTCCGTCGACGTCCGACAGCAGCACCAGCGCGTCGGCGCCGACCAGGTGGGCGACCAGGGCGGCCAGCCGGTCGTTGTCGCCGAAGCGGATCTCCTCGGTGGCGATGGTGTCGTTCTCGTTGACCACGGCGACCGCGTGCAGCGAGCGGAGCCGGTCCAGGGTGCGCTGCGCATTGCGGTGGTGCTCCCGCCGGGCGAAGTCACCGGCGCTCAGCAGCACCTGCCCGACCACCCGGCCATAGCGTGCGAACGAGGTGCCCCAGGCATGTGCCAACGCCAGCTGGCCGACGCTGGCCGCCGCCTGCTTCGTCGCCAGATCCCTTGGGCGCGAGGACAATCCGAGCGGCGCGATGCCGGCGGCGATGGCCCCGGAGGACACCACCACTACATCGGAACCGGCGCGCATCCGGGCCTCGACGGCATCGGCGAGCCGGTCCAGCCGGTCGGTGTCGAGCCCGCCCGCCAGGCTGGTCAGCCCCGACGAACCGATCTTCACCACCACGCTGCGCGCGGTCGCGATCGCCCGGCGGGCCGTGCTCGGTTCGTCCGCCGGGGCCTGGCCGAGATTCGAATCTTCCTGCACCGTATCGGAACTCACTCGAACCATCCCTCACTACCCTGTACTGCACCGCGATCGAGCGTTCCCGGCCGTTGCCCGAAAAGTACGGCACGGACGCGCTCTCGTGGAAGTGCCCTGTGGATTCCGGCCGGGCTCCGGCCGGAATCCACAGGGCCCGCCATCACCGGTCCTCGTCCTCCGGCACCAGACCGCGGCGCACCCGCGAGGCGTGCTTGCGCTCGGCCGCGCCGACCCGCTCGTTGCGGTCCAGTCGCGGATCCACGCCACGGCGGGTCAGCATGACCTCCGCACCGGCGGAAATCTGTGGCTCCCAATCGAAGCAGACGTCGCCGATGGTCACCGGGGCGCCCGGTTCCGCCCCCTGGCGCACCAGTTCGGCTTCGACGCCGAGGCGGGCCAGGCGGTCGGCCAGATAGCCCACGGCCTCGTCGTTGTCGAAGTGGGTCTGGTTCACCCAGCGCTCCGGGCGTTCACCGGAGACGATGAACCCGCCGGGCACCTCCGGATCGGGAATGACGCGGAAACCGCTGTCGCCCTTGACTACCGGCCGGATGACCGGTCGCGTGGGCGCGGCCTTCGGATGCGCCTCGCGGTATTCGCCGACCAGCTGCCCCAGCGCGAAGGTCAACGGGCGCAAGCCTTCCCGGCTCACCGTCGAGATCTCGAACACGGGCCAGCCCCGCTCGGCGAACTCGGCGGCCACCAGATCGGCCAGCTCGTGCGCGTCCGGAATGTCGATCTTGTTGAGCACCACGACGCGGGGCCGGTCCGCCAGGTCCCCGAGACCGGCGTCACCCTGCAACGCGGGCTGATAGGCGGCGAGTTCGGCCTCCAGCGCATCCACATCGGAGATCGGATCGCGACCCGGTTCACCGGTCGCGCAGTCCACCACGTGGGCCAGCACCGCACAGCGTTCCAGGTGCCGCAGGAAATCCAGGCCCAGTCCGCGGCCCTCGCTCGCGCCCGGGATCAGACCCGGTACGTCGGCGACGGTGAAGGTAGTGTCGCCGGACTGCACCACGCCCAGATTCGGCACCAGCGTCGTGAACGGATAGTCGGCGATCTTCGGCTTGGCCGCCGACAGCACCGACACCAGCGACGACTTCCCGGCGGACGGGAAGCCGACCAGCCCGACATCGGCCACCGACTTGAGTTCCAGGACGAGATCGCGTTCCTCGCCCTCCTCACCGAGCAGCGCGAAGCCCGGCGCCTTGCGGGCCTTCGACACCAGCGCGGCATTGCCGAGCCCGCCCCGGCCGCCGAGCGCCGCCACGAACCGGGTGCCGACGCCGACCAGGTCGGCCAGCACATCGCCGTCGGCGGTCGTCACCACGGTCCCATCGGGCACCTTCAGCAGCAGTTCCTCGCCCTGTTTGCCGTTGCGGTTGCTGCCCTCGCCGGATTTGCCGCTACCGGCCCGCGCGTGCGGGTGGAAGTGGAAGTCCAGCAGGGTGTGCACGTTCGGGTCGACCTCGAGGATCACATCCCCGCCGTTGCCGCCGTTACCGCCGTCGGGACCACCGAGCGGCTTGTACTTCTCGCGATGCACCGAGGCACACCCGTGACCACCTTTACCGGCCCGGACGTGTAGCACGACGCGGTCGATGAATTTGGACATGAGGCGATCATCCTCCTTCTGGACGTGTCGTCGGCGCCCGGTCGGCGCAGGGACGGTCGGCAGACGAAAAGCGGGTCAGGGTGTGTTGTCACCCTGACCCGCTTCGAAGTGTGGAAGGCTCCGGCGCGGCTCAGGCCTGCGCCGGCTCCGGCACCACGATGTTCACGGTCTTGCGGCCCCGCTTGGTGCCGAACTTGACCGCGCCCGCCGCGAGGGCGAACAGCGTGTCGTCGCCACCGCGGCCGACGTTCACGCCCGGGTGGAAATGGGTGCCGCGCTGGCGAACCAGGATCTCGCCGGCCTGGACGGCCTGGCCGCCGAAGCGCTTGACGCCGAGCCGCTGGGCGTTCGAATCGCGACCGTTGCGCGAGCTGGACGCACCCTTCTTATGTGCCATGACTGCTACTCCTCGTGCCTGGGCCGGTCAGACCCCGGAAGTCTCTGGGGGACCGCTCCGCGGAGGGTCCGGGTGGGACGCTTACTTGATGCCGGTGACCTTCAGGACCGTCAGCTTCTGACGGTGGCCCTGACGCTTGTGGTAGCCGGTCTTGTTCTTGAACTTGTGGATGCGGATCTTCGGGCCCTTGGTCTGATCGACCACCTCGGCGGACACCGAAACCTTCGCCAGCGCGTCCTTGTCGGTGGTCAGCGTGGCGCCGTCGACGACCAGCACCGGCTCCAACGACACCGCGGTGCCCGGCTCACCCTCGAGCTTCTCGACCTTCACCAGGTCACCGACCGCGACCTTGTACTGCTTTCCGCCGGTCTTGACGATTGCGTACGTTGCCATCGGTCGGCTGCCCTACTTTCTCTACATGTGCTCGGCACTGTGCAGTGCGGCCGGTCCGGTTCGCACCGAAAACCTTCGCACTCTGGTCTGGTAATCACCGCCGCCTCAGTGCCTGGTGGGCACGGAAACAAGGCCCGCCTTGCGGCACTCAGGTCGCACAGCAGATTGCTGTCACCGGGCAGCGACTAACCGAGGTTACAGGACGCCCGCCCGCACGACCAAACCGGGGTCGGGCGGGCATCCCTGCTCAGTCGGTGGACTCCGGAGCTCCGGCGGCCCGTCCGGCGGCCCGGCGACGCGGCCGGCTCCGGGGAACGGTCACCGGGGCGCTCTCGGCGAAGTCGACGGCCGGAACCGTCTCCTGATCCGTGCTGGACAACACGAACACCGCGCCCGCGCTGTCGCTGCTGGGGGCCGAGGCGGTCCGCGCGACGCGCCGGCGGCCGCGGCGAGCCCCGGACTCGGCGGCCTCCGCCGCCACTGCGGCACTCTCCGCCGCCACGGGGGCGGCCTCCGCCACACCGTCGGTCCGCACAGCCGCGTCATCGGTCCGCACAGCCGCGTCATCGGTCTTCACGGCCGTGTCGACGGACCGCTCCGCCCGCCGCCGCAGCCGTTCCCGGCTCCGGCGCGGTGCGCGCCCGGCCACCGGCTCGGGAGCCCGTTCCGGTTCCGGGGCGCTCTCCTCCGCCTCGTCGGCGATCTCCACCTCGACGAGATCGTCCTCGAACGGCGGCGCGATCGCCTCGTCGGTCTGATGTGCGGCCATCGCCAGCGCCACCGGATGCGCCCGCTTGACGGCCGCCTCCTCCTCGGACTGCGGCGGCTCGGCGGCCGACACGACGCCGTTGGTGGCCGGCGCCGGACTCGGCGGCTTCTCTTTGTCCTTGCGGCGGCGACGGCCCTCCCGGCGGCCGCCCACACCCTCTTCCGCGGGTGCGGCCTCCACCGGATAGTTGTGCACGACGATGCCGCGGCCGTGGCAGTGCTCACAGGTGGTGGAGAACGCCTCGACCAGTCCGGTGCCCAGCTTCTTGCGCGTCATCTGGACCAGGCCCAGCGAGGTGACCTCGGACACCTGGTGCCGGGTGCGATCCCGGCCCAGCGCCTCGGTCAGCCGCCGCAGCACCAGATCGCGGTTGGACTCCAGCACCATGTCGATGAAGTCGACGACGATCATGCCGCCGATATCACGCAGCCGCATCTGCCGCACGATCTCCTCGGCGGCCTCCAGGTTGTTGCGGGTGACCGTCTCTTCCAGGTTGCTGCCGCCGGCGCCGGTGAACTTGCCGGTGTTGACGTCGATGACCGTCATCGCCTCGGTGCGGTCGATGACCAGGGTGCCGCCCGAGGGCAGCCACACCTTGCGGTCCAGCGCCTTGGCCAGCTGGTCGTCGATGCGGTAGCTGCCGAACACGTCGACATGGTCGTGGTCGTACCGCTCGACCCGGGCCAGCAGGTCCGGGGCGACCGTGCGGATGTAGTTCTCCACGGTCGTCCAGGCCCGGTCGCCCTCGATGACCAGCTTGGAGAAGTCCTCGTTGAACAGGTCACGGATGACCTTGACCAGTAGGTCCGGCTCCTCGTAGAGGGTCTTCGGCGCGGACGAGTTCTGCCGGGAGTGGTCCTCGATGGTCCGCCAGGTGGCCTGCAACCGTTCCACGTCGCGGGCCAGCTCGGGCTCGCTGACGCCCTCGGACGCGGTGCGGATGATCACGCCGGCGTCCTGCGGGACGATGTCGCGCAGGATCTCCTTGAGCCGCTTGCGCTCGGTGTCGGGCAGTTTGCGACTGATGCCGGTGGAGGTGCCGCCCGGCACGTACACCAGGAATCGACCGGCCAGGCTGATCTGGGTGGTCAGCCGGGCGCCCTTGTGCCCGACCGGATCCTTCGAGACCTGGACCAGCACGGTGTCGCCGGGCCGCAGCGCCTGCTCGATCTTGCGCTCCTTGCCGCCGAGCCCGGCGGCCTCCCAGTTCACCTCGCCCGCGTACAGCACGCCGTTGCGGCCGCGGCCGATGTCGACGAACGCCGCCTCCATGCTCGGCAGCACGTTCTGCACCTTGCCGAGGTAGACGTTGCCGACCATGGACGCGCTGCCGGTACTGGTCACGAAGTGCTCGACCAGGATGTTGTCCTCGAGCACCGCGACCTGGGTGACATCGGCGGACCCGTGGCCGTGCTCACCGGCATCGGTGGCGAAACGCTTCTCGCGGACCACCATGACCCGGTCGACCGACTCCCGGCGGGCCAGGAACTCCGACTCGGTCAGGATCGGCGGACGGCGGCGACCGGCCTCGCGGCCGTCGCGCCGGCGCTGCCGCTTGGCCTCCAGGCGGGTGGAGCCGGTGATGCCCTGCACCTCGTCGACCGTGCGCCGCTTGTTGCGCGGTTCGCGCTCGTGCACGACCGTGTTCGGCGGATCGTCCTCGGAGGCGGTCTCGGTCTCGCCGTCCTCACCGGCCTTGCGACGGCGACGACGGCGACGACGACGGCTCGTGCCCTCGCCGGACTCGTTGTCGTCGGCGTCCTCGGCGGACTCGTCGGTATCCTCGGCGCCCGCGTCGCTCTCCTCGACGGCGGGACGGGTCCGGCCGGACTCCTCGGCGTGCTCCGAATCGGCCTCGTCCTGATCGCTGTCGGCGTGCTGTTCACCCCGGCCGCGACCGCGGCCGCGGCGGCCCCGGCGACGGCGGCGCGAACGGCTGGCGTCGTCACCGTCGTCGTCACGGGAATCGTCGTCCCAGTCGGCGGACTCGGAATCGGCCTCGTCGGTGGCCGGCTCCTCCTCGCGCTCCTCGTGGCGTTCGTCACGCTCCCCGCGACGTTCTTCCCGGTCCGGACGGCGCTCGTCACGCTCATCACGCTCGTCACGCTCCTCGCGGCGCTCCTCGCGCACGACGTCGCGGTCGGCCCGGCGCTTGCGGCGCTCCTGCTCGGCCGCGGCGGCATCCGGCGACAGGAACAGCGGCGCGGCCACCATCCCGCCGGACTCGAAGACCACCGGCTCGGGCGCGATGGGTTCGTGCGCCCGGAACGGGCTGGTGAACAACGACTGCCGCGGCGGGAGCCGATCGGCTGTCGTCGTCGCCGCGCCGAACGGATCGGTTCCGGCGGGCGCCGGCTGTTCCGTCGTCAGGGCCGCGGCGGCGACCTCGGATACGATGGCGGCCTCCGCCGCCGCTGTCTTCTCGGCCGCGCCGGCCTCCGCATCCGTCCCGGCCTCGGACGCGACCACCGCAGTGGTCTCGGCCTCGGCCACAGCCGCACCCGGCTCCGCCGCCGCCTCGGCCGATTCGGCCGGAGTCAGCGCTTCACGCACCGACTCGGCGACCGTTCGGTCGAGGCTGGACTGCGGGCTACGGGCCTCGGCGCCCAGTTCCGTCAGATGGGCCAGAATGCGTTTGCTGGTCGTTCCCAGCAATTTGGCCAGCGCGTGCACCCGGATTCGATCGGGCAACTGCACTGCCTCCCCCGCGCCGTTCGCCTCCTGCGAAGCGCGTTCACCGTTGCTCTGCGATGTTCCCTGCGGCTCTTGATCGGCCACGAAATCTCCTCGGGCCCCCGGGCGCGTCTCTCCGTGAGGAGAGTGACGCGGCCGACGCGGGGGCACTGTCCGTCTGCCTCACGCCCGTCCGGGCGCAAGGTCCTGTGGTCTCGCCCCGCGTGCCCGGTTGTCACCGTTCGTACGTCTTTCTCGGGCTAACTGGTCACGCGGCGCCTGGCTGTTGGCTTCCAACACCAGGGTCCGAGCAATCATCCAGCGCGCGCCGGACAGCCGAGTCTTGGTAACCGTCCAGGGCAGCGATGATCGGCGTCGAACCGAGGTGCCATTCGGTAGCGTTTCTCACCCGCCACGGCGGCGGGTATCGATCACTTCCGTGCCCAGTATCCCATATCCGGTGGGACACCTTCGCCATCGACGCCGTGTTCGCTGGTCGGGGCCGCTGAGCGCACCCCCCGGAGGTTCCGGGGGCGGGGGTGTCGTCGGCTACTGGGAGAACTCGGGGAACCAGAGTGCGATCTCCCGTTTGGCGGATTCCGCCGAGTCGGAACCGTGCACGAGGTTGTACTGGGTTTCCAGGGCGTAATCGCCGCGAATGCTGCCCGGCACGGCCTTCTCGACCGGGTCGGTACCACCGGCGATCTGCCGGAATGCCGCGATGGCGCGGGGGCCCTCGAGGACCGCCGCGACGACCGGGCCGGAGGTGATGAACTCGATCAGGGAGCCGTAGAACGGCTTGTCGGCATGCTCTGCGTAGTGGGCGCCGGCCAGGTCACCGGCGACCTGCTTCAGCTCCAGGGCGGCGATCTTCAGGCCCTTGCGCTCGATCCGGGTGATGATCTCACCGATCAGGCCCCGGGCCACGCCGTCCGGCTTGATGAGTACCAACGTCTGCTCAGTCACGCGCACAGCCTATAAGGCTCCCGAGCATCGGGCCGACGTCGGGACTCACCCGGCCGCCGGATCACGATGCCGACGGTCCCGCCACCCGCTGACTCGGCAGCAGGCCCTGTTCCATCCGGCGCTTCACGTCGTGGCGCAGCACCAGGATGAAGGCCCACACTGCGGCGAATATCACCCCGATGACACCGATGGACAGATGGACGAAGGTGCCGAGCAGCACCAGCGCCTGCAACGTCAGGTTGAAGGGCAGCGCCCAGCTGCGGCGCTGCATTCCGGCGCCGACCATCATCAGCGCGGCGAGTCCGACCAGATAGACCACCGACCACCAGCTCAACCCGCCACCGACCGCGCCCACCACCGGCAGCGCCAGCAGCACGGTGATGGCCTCCAGGACGAGGGTGCCGGCCATCACACCGCGCAAGCCCTTCCACGGGTCGGTCGCGGGCGGCGGCACCGCCGGCTCGGACTGCTGCTGATCACTCATTGCGGGTCCTTTCCGAACAGCGATCGGGCCGCACCGGCGGTGACCACCGATCCGGTGATGACGATGCCCGCGCCCGAGATCGGCTCGCCGCTGTCACCGGCCTCCTCGGCGAGGGCGATGGCGGTCTCCACCGCGTCGGTGAGACCGGCGGCCGGGACGACCCGTTCGTCGCCGAATCGTTGTACCGCCCGGTCGGCGAGCTCGTCGACCGGCATGGCGCGCGGTGAGCCGTTCGCGGTCACCACGATCTCGTCGAACACCGGCTCCAGCGCGGCCAGAATGCCGTCGACGTCCTTGTCGGCCAGTACCGCGACCACACCGATCAGTTTGCGGAAATCGAATTCGCCGGCCAGCGTCGCGGCCAGCGCCTGCGCGCCGGCCGGATTGTGCGCGGCGTCGATGAAGATGGTCGGCGCGCTGCGCATCCGCTCCATCCGGCCCGGACTGGTCGCGGCCGCGAAACCGGCCCGCACCGCCTCGAGGTCGAGCTGCCGGTCGGCCCCGGCGCCGAAGAACGCCTCCACGGCCGCCAGCGCCAGCACGGCGTTGCCCGCCTGATGCTCGCCGTGCAGCGGCAGGAAGATGTCGCCGTACACCCCGCCCAGGCCCTGCAATTCGAGGACCTGGCCGCCGATGGCGATCCGTCGCGACAGCACCCGGAACTCCGATCCGGCCCGCGCCACGGCCGCGTCGACGGCGACCGCCCGGCGCAGCAGTACCTCCATCGCCTCCGGATCCTGCTCGGCGATGATCGCGATGGTGTCGCGCGGCACCAGCAGATCCGGCGGGGCGGGCTTGATGATGCCCGCCTTCTCCCCGGCGATCGAGGTGAGATCCGGGCCGAGATAGTCGGTGTGGTCCAGGCCGATCGGGGTGATCACCGCCACCTGGCCGTCGGCCACGTTGGTGGCGTCCCAGGTGCCGCCCATCCCGGTCTCGATCACCGCGACGTCGACCGGCGCCTCCGCGAAGGCCGCGTAGCCCATCGCGGTGAGCACCTCGAACTTGCTCATCCGCGGCCCACCGGCGGCCTGCGACCGCTCGTCGATCATCTCGACGTACGGCAGCAGTTCCCGATAGGTCTCGACATAACGCGCCGGGCTGATCGGCGCGTTGTCGATCGAGATGCGCTCGGTCGCCAGTTGCAGGTGCGGGCTGGTGAACCGGCCGGTGCGCCGGTGCAGCGCGGTCAGCAGCGAGTCGATTATCCGGGTGACCGACGTCTTGCCGTTGGTGCCCGCGATGTGGATGGCCGGATACGCCTGCTGCGGCGAGCCCAGCAGATCCATCAGGGTGGCGATACGGGTCAGCGACGGCTCGATGCGCTGCTCACCCCAGCGCTTGTCCAGTTCCGCCTCGACGAGCGCCATCTCGGCCAGGTCCACCGGGGACGGGCCCGAGTGCAGGCGCTCCGCTCCGCCGTGCTGATGCTCCGGTTCCGCGTTCACGCCTGCCTCGCTTCCGTCGATGTCACTTACCGGCCAGTTTCGCGATCTCGTCCAGACGGGCCCCGATCCGGGCCACCTCCGCCTCGGCGATCTCCTGCCGCGTGCGGATCTTGGCGACCACCTCGTCGGGCGCCTTGGCCAGGAAGGCCTCGTTGCCCAATTTCGCGGTGGTGCCGGTCAATTCCTTCTGCGCGGCGGCCAGATCCTTCTCCAGCCGGCGGCGCTCGGCATCCAGGTCGATCGTCCCGGAGGTGTCGATCTCGACGGTCACCGTCGCGGCGGACAGCCGCACCTCGAGCGCGGCGGTGGCCGCGAAACCGTCGCCGGCGGCGGTCAGCCGGGCCAGGTTGGTGACCTCGGCGAGTTGTCCGGACAGATCCGCGGTCTCGATGCCGACGATCCGCGCGGCCACCTTCTGACTGTCGGTGAGGCCCTGATCGCTGCGGAACCGCCGGATCTCCGTGATCAGCCGCTGGGTATCCGAAATGCGCTGCGCCGCAACGGTATCGGCGGGAGCGCCGGAATCCTGCGGCCAGGACGCGATCACGATGGACCCGCCGCCGGTGCGCACGCCCCGCTCGTCGGTGGTCAGGGCCAGCCACAGCGATTCGGTGACGAACGGCATGGCCGGATGCAGCAGCCGCAGCACGGCATCCAGCACGGCGCCGAGCACCACGCGGGTGGCGGCGGCGCGCTCGTCCGACTCCGCGAACTGCACCTTCGCCAGTTCCAGGTACCAGGAACAGAATTCGTCCCAGGTGAAGTGGTAGAGCGCCTCGCAGGCCTTGCCGAACTCGTACCGGTCGAAGGACGAATCCACTTCCGCGCGAACCTCGTTCAGGCGATCGAGGATCCAGCGGTCGGCGTCGGTGAGCGCCGCGCGGTCCGGGAGCTCACCCGGCGCCGCGCCGTTCATCAGGGCGAACCGGGCGGCGTTGTACAGCTTCGTCACGAAGTTGCGCGAGGCCTGCACGTGCGGCTCGCCCACCGACAGGTCGCTACCCGGCTGCGCACCCCGGGCGAGGGTGAAACGCGTTGCGTCGGCGCCGTATTCGTCGATCCACAGCAGCGGGTCGACGCCGATGCCCTTGGACTTGGAGTACTTGCGGCCGAATTCGTCGCGGATCAGGCCGTGCAGGAACACGTCGTCGAACGGCACCTGCTTGCGCTGCGCGGCCTTGCCCACGGTGATCGCCGGATCCTCGGACACGAACATGCCGAACATCATCATCCGCGCCACCCAGAAGAACAGGATGTCGTAGCCGGTGACGAGCACGCTGGTCGGATAGAACTTCGCCAGCTCGGCGCTGCTGTCCGGCCAGCCCATGGTCGAGAACGGCCACAGTCCCGAGGAGAACCAGGTGTCGAGCACGTCCGGGTCCTGCACGTAGCCCTCGGGGGCCTGCTCCTCCGGGCCGACGCAGACCACGTCGCCCTCGGGGCCGTACCAGATCGGGATGCGATGCCCCCACCACAGCTGCCGGGAGATGCACCAGTCGTGCATGTTGTCGACCCACTCGAACCAGCGCGGCTCCTGGCTCGCCGGGTAGATGGTCACCTCACCGTTGCGCACCGCGTCGCCCGCGGCCTTCGCCAGCGATTCCACCTTGACCCACCACTGCATGGACAACCGCGGCTCGATCGGCTCGCCGGACCGCTCGGAATGGCCGACGCTGTGCAGATACGGCCGCTTCTCGGCGACCACGCGGCCCTCCTCGGCGAGCCGCTCGCGGATCTTCACCCGCGCCTCGAACCGGTCCATACCGTCGAATTCGGTTCCGGTATCGGCGATCTTGCCGGATTTGTCCATGATCGTCGGCATCGGCAGATTGTGCCGCAGGCCGATCTCGAAGTCGTTCGGATCGTGCGCGGGCGTGATCTTCACTGCGCCGGAACCGAATTCGGGATCGACGTAGTCGTCGGCGACGATCGGGATCTGCCGGCCGGTGATCGGGTGGTGCAGCGTGCTGCCGATCAGGGCGCGGTACCGTTCGTCCTCGGGATGCACCGCCACCGCGGTGTCGCCGAGCATGGTCTCCACCCGGGTGGTCGCCACGATCACGTGCGGCTCGTCGTCGTCGAGCGAGCCGTAGCGCAGCGAGACGAGCTCGCCCTCCACGTCCTCGTACTTGACCTCGACGTCGGAGATCGCGGTCCGCAGCACCGGCGACCAGTTCACCAGGCGCTCGGCGCGGTAGATCAGGCCCGCGTCGTAGAGCCGCTTGAAGATGGTCTGCACGGCGCGCGAGAGGCCGTCGTCCATGGTGAAGCGGTCGCGCGCCCAGTCGACGCCGTCGCCGAGGCGGCGCATCTGGCCCTGGATGGCGCCGCCGGACTCCCGCTTCCAGTCCCACACCTTGTCGATGAACAGCTCGCGGCCGAAGTCCTCCTTGGACTTGCCGTCGACGGCGAGCTGCTTCTCCACCACGGACTGGGTCGCGATGCCGGCGTGGTCCATGCCGGGCAGCCACAGCACCTCGAAGCCCTGCATGCGCTTGCGACGGGTCAGCAGATCCATGAGGGTGTGGTCGAAGGCGTGGCCCATGTGCAGGTTGCCGGTCACGTTCGGCGGCGGCAGCACAATCGAGTACGGGGGCTTGTCGCTGCTGGTGTCGGCGTGGAAGTAGCCCGCCGCTACCCAGCCCTCGTACAGCTCGGCCTCTACATCGCCGGGGTTCCAGCTCTTGGGGAGGGCGTCGGCACGATTGCGTGAGTTCTCAGGGGCTGCGCTGGTCACCGTGCGATTCTAAGGAGTGGAGGGGCTCACAACCTAAAAGGGTCGGCAGGTACCCGAAGGGCGGGGCTTTCGGCGGATGAGGGACACCGAAAACCCCGCCCATGTGTTCTAGATTAGCGCCGTTTCCGGACCGGAAACCGAATCCAAAGCCTTTTCTCAGGTTCTGTCCGAATCGTTTGCGTTGCCGCAAGTTTCCCGGTTGTGACGCTCAGGATCGGTTCAGGATCCGGCACTGCCGGCGGTCCCGTGACGCTGTCGTTCGTCACAGGTCGGCCGGACGGATGCGCAGGTGAGCAAGGCCCTGGATGGCCCAGGACCGCTACCCGGCGAATATCCGGACGGCGATCACGGCACACGCCGAACCATCGATCAGGTCCGAGTGGAACGGCGCGATGTCGGATTTCGGCGACCGAGGCGAACACAGCATGTGTCCGGCGAACTTCGATTCCCGCGCGATACCCGTCGCGGTGAATTCGGTCACACCCATTGGTCGGACCAATTTCGGGGTTCCCTCGGCGTGTCCGGTTCGAACTCCCCCAGCGTGCCGCGCGGAAAACCCGGGGGCGGATCGCCGGTTCACGCCGTGCGGACCGGCACCAGCATCCGCCGGGCCGCGGGCAGGGCCCGGAAGGTCGCGGGCAGCATGCCGATCGGCTCACCGTCCGCGGTGACCGGGGCGGCGGCGGCGATCCGCACCGACCGCGACCGGTAGCGGGTGATCGCCGGATGCTCGATGCGCCGACCGGCCGCCAGCGCGGGCAGCAGGCGGGTCATCTCGCGCCGCGACATCGCCCCGACCACCGTCACCTCGAGCAGGCCGTCGTCGACGGTGGCGTCGGGGCAGATCAGCATGCCGCCGCCGTAGCTGCGGGTGTTGCCGACGGCGACCATGACCGCCTCCAGGGCGAGCCCGGCCGCCGGCGTGCCCGCCGGCTCGACTTGCACCGCGTCTTCGGCCAATTCGATGCGATACGGCACCGCGAGCCGGCCTGCCAGCTCGAAGACGGCGGCCAGGCTGTAGCGCAGCGAGCCCTTCGGCCGGCGCATCCGGTTGGCGCGCAGCGTGACCCGCGCGTCGAAGCCGGTGGCGGCCACCGTCGCGAAGCGGATCACGGTGGGTGCCGGATCGCCGAAATCCCTTTCCACCGAGCCGGTTTCGGGCGGTGCGAGCAGATGGTCGGCGGTTTCGACCACGCCGAGATCGATGGTCCGGACGGCGCCGTCGCAGACGATGTCGGCGGCGGCGATCGGATCCTGTTCCGGGATGCCGAGTTCGCGCGCCAGATCGTTGCCGGTGCCGCCGGGCAACAGTCCCAGCGGAATCTCGCTACCGGCCAAGGCCTGCAACACCACGCAGATCAGGCCGTCACCACCGGCACACACGACGGCGTCCGGGGCCGCCGGCGCGGCGACCGCGGCCGCGACCAGGCGCCGGGTCTCGTCCGCCGTCCGGCCGCAGAGCTCGCTGATCCGCACGCCCCGGGCCTCGAAGCGGGCGCGCGCGGCCGTGGCGGCCGCCAGCCCCTTGCCGTGACCGGACAGCGGGTTGGTCACCAACAGGATCGAGCCGATCTCAGGCACCACACCACCTCACCGCGGCCGACCGTAGCGCACTCACGGGACCAGTTTTCCGGGATTGAGGATTCCCACCGGGTCGAGAGCCTGCTTCACCGCCCGCAGCACCCGTACCCCCGGCTCGCCGATCTCGGCCGTCAGCCACGGGCGATGATCGGCGCCCACGGCGTGGTGATGGGTGATGGTGCCCCCGGTCGCGACGATCGCGTCCCCGGCGGCGCGTTTGGCCCGCCGCCAGCCCGCGATCGGGTCCGCGGCCTGCTTGGCGACCACCGTGAAGTACAGCGAGGCCCCGGTGGCATAGGTGTGCGAGAGGTGGCACATGATCAGCGGCGGAGTGCCCTGCGCCGACAGCTCCTCGGTCAGCGCCGTGGTCACCGCCGCCTTCAACGTCTCCAGATTCGACCAGCTGGTCGCGGTTTCCAGTGTCTCGCAGAGGATTCCGACATCCAGCAGAGCATCGCGCAGATAGGGTGCGGCGAAGCGGCCGCGCTTCCAGTCCCGCGCGGGCTGCTCACCCAGCACCGTGCCGCCGGCCGCCGCCAGCAGCGGATACGCCTCGGCGCTGCGGGCCGCCACATGATCGGCGGTGCCCTCGAACGTGGTCACGGCCAGGCAGCCACCGACCGGCGTGCCGCCGATATCGCCGGCTCGCGCCAGATTCAGCCCGGTCTCGGCCTCGTCGGACAGCCGCAGCACCGTCGGCGCCGAGCCGGTCTGCACCACCCGTCGCAGCGCGGCCGCGCCCGCGGCGAAATCCGGGAACGACCAGGCTTGGTACACAACGGTTTCCGGAATCGGATGCACCCGCAGCGTGACCGCCGTGACGATCCCGAAGGCGCCCTCGGACCCCGCGAACAACTCGCGCAGATCCGGCCCCGCGGCCGACGCCGGCGCCCGGCCGAGATCCAGTGTGCCCGTGGGCGTCGCGACGACCAGCCGCTGGATCATGTCGTCGAAGCGGCCGTATCCTGCCGACGCCTGCCCCGAGGACCGGGTGGCCGCGAACCCGCCGATGCTGGCGAATTCGAAACTCTGCGGGAAGTGTCCGAGCGACAACCCGTGCGCGGCAAGCAGTTCCTCGGCCCGCGGACCGGTGAGCCCGGCACCGAGAGTGGCGACGCCACTGACCGGATCGACCTCGGTGAGCGTGTCCAGCCGCCGGAGATCCACGGCGACAACGGATCCGAACCGGCCGCGCAGCGGATCGAGCCCGCCCACCACACTGGTGCCGCCGCCGAACGGCACGACCGCGATCTCCCGCTCCGCGCAGTACGCCAGCACCGCCAGCACCTGCTCGTGATCGGCCGGATACAGCACGGCATCGGGCGCGTCCTGCGGACCGTCGGCACGCCGCCGCAGCAGATCGAGCGTGCTCTTACCCCCGGCATGCCGCAGCCGGACCCGATCACCGGTGTCGACCGCGTCCGCGCCGACCACCGCGGCCAGCCCCGCCCGATCCCGCTCGCCGAGCGCGGAGGGCCGCACCGGCACGTCGTCCTCGGCGGGCCGGGCCACCGGCTCCCCGGAGACCCCGAACACCTGCGCCAGCAGCGACCGGATCCGCTCCGGCAACGGCGCATGCCCGGCCGCGACGCCCCACGCGTCCCAGACCATCTCCGGCCCCACGCGGGCCCACTCCCCGGAATCTGCCGCGCCGGCCTGCCCGCCGGGTTCCATCCGCCTCGTCATGCGTTACAGTATGACATAGAATGTAAATTGGTAACGAAGCCGTACCAGTCCGACACGCACCCCGGACCGCGCCACCCGGAGACCACGCGGACCACCAGATCGCGGAGACCAGATGCCCTCGACCGACTCCCCCCACCCCGACGGCAGCCCGCACCGGGCCCGACCGGATCACCGGGACGTCACCACCGCGTCACCCGCCCGCACCACGGCGGCCGCGGAAGCTTTCGGCGCACACCACCGCCCGCGCCCGGCCGAGGACCTCCGCACTCACGAACGCATCGGCGAAGACGAGGCCGTCCGCACCGCCGATCCCGCAACAGGACGAGCGGCCGACCCGGGTGTGGCTTTCGCGACCGTCGGCACCACCGACCCCAGCACTCTCCCCCCGGCCGGCGAGCCGGCGAACCGCAGCACGGCCGCCTCGCCCGGCCGGGACACTCCGGGCCGCCGGAGCCCCGATGACGGCGAGCCTCCGGATGGCGCAGGGCACCCGCACTCGAACGGCGGCTTTCGCCCTGTTGCCGAATCAGACTCCGCGCCAGCGACCTCCGGTGCACCCGCGGACCCGTCCGGCATCGATGTCGCCATCCTCGACGCGGCCCGCGACTGCGTCGCCGAATTCGGGGTGCGGCGGACCACCCTGACCGAGGTCGCGCGCCGGGCCGGGGTGAGCCGGCCGACCGTGTACCGGCGCTGGCCCGACACCGGGTCGCTCATCGCCGATCTGCTGGTCCGGGAGCTGCGCGATGTCGTGGGGCACGCCATCCCGCCGGGCGGCAGCGCGCGGGCCCGGCTGCTCGACGGGATCGTGATCGGCGCCGACCGGATTCGCACCAACGCGTTGTTCACCAAGATCTTCCGGACCGATACCGATCTCATGCTCACGTACGTGTTCGGCCGCCTGGGCCGCAACCAGCGCGAGCTGATCCTGTTGTTCGCGGCCGTCATCCGGGAGGGGCAGCGGGACGGCTCGATCCGCGACGGCGATCCCGAGCAACTGGCGACCATGCTGCTGCTGATCGCGCAGTCGGCGGTGCAGTCCGCGGGGATGGTCCGTGACATCCTCGACGAGCAGCATCTGGACGCCGAGCTGGCCCGCGCCATCGACGGCTATCTGATCCCCGACGGCGCCGAGCGCCTGGCCTGACCGCCGCGCGTGCCGCGGCATCGAATCACCGCGCGGAGCGCGCGATCGGACGACAGGAGCTCACATGCGGACCACGAACGAGCCGGGCGGGCCGGGCAATTCGGCCCTCAACGCCGACCGGCGGCAGCGCGAACTGCTGGCGCTGGGCGACGACGGCGCCGTCGATGTGCTGGTGGTCGGCGGGGGTGTGACGGGCGCCGGGGTGGCCCTGGACGCGGCCGCACGCGGGCTGCGGACGGTCCTGGTCGAGCGGCACGACCTGGCCTTCGGAACCAGCCGGTGGAGTTCGAAACTCGTCCACGGCGGCCTGCGCTACCTGGCGAGCGGCGGGGTGGGCATCGCCCACGAGAGCGCGCGGGAGCGGCACGTGCTGATGACCACCACGGCACCGCATCTGGTCCGCGCCCTGCCGCAGGTGGTGCCGCTGCTGCCGCGGATCGGCGCACCGCAGCGCGCGCTGGTGCGCGCCGGATTCCTGGCCGGAGACGTGTTGCGGCGCAGCGCCGGAACCTCGACCGCGATACTGCCCCGGTCCCGGCGAGTGCCGACGGCGGAGGCGCTGCGGCTGGTGCCCACGCTGCGCCGCGGTGGGCTGCGGGGCGGATTGCTGTCCTGGGACGGCCAGCTGGTCGACGATGCCCGCTTGGTGGTGACCATCGCGCGCACCGCCGCCGCGCACGGCGCTTCCGTCCTCACCCGCGTCGAGGCGCTCGAGATCAGCGGCGATTCGGCCGTCCTGCACGACACCCGGTCCGGCGAAACCCTCACCGTCCGAGCCCGTGCGGTGATCAACGCCACCGGCGTGTGGGCCGACCGGCTCGATCCCGCCATCGAACTGCGGCCCAGCCGCGGCACCCACCTGGTGTTCGACGCCGCGGCCTTCGGCGGGCTCACCGCCGCGCTGACCGTGCCGATTCCGGGCAGTACCAGCCGATTCGTGTTCGCGCTGCCCGCACCGCACGGCCGGGTGTATCTGGGCCTGACCGACGAGGACGCCCCGGGCCCGGTGCCCGACGAGCCGCGGCCGACCGACGCCGAGATCGACTTCCTGCTGGACACGGTCAACACCGTGTTGCGAGAACCGCTGCACCGCAGCGATATTCGTGGCAGCTTCGCCGGGCTGCGGCCGCTGCTGCGCACCGCGAGCGACAGCACCGCCGACATCTCCCGCGAGCATGCGGTGCTGCACTCCCCCGGCGGGCCGATCACCGTCGTGGGCGGCAAACTGACCACCTACCGGCAGATGGCCCAGGACGCCGTCGACGCCGCGGTCGCCGAGGCGGGTCTGCCCGCCGGTCCGTGCCGCACCATGCGAATTCCGTTGGTGGGCGCGATCACCGGCACCGCCCGCGACCGGATTCCCGCGCCGCCACTGCTGGTGGAACGCTACGGCAGCGAGGCGCGCGCGGTGCTCGCTCCCGCCCAGCGCGATCCGGCGCTCGCCGAGCCGGTGGCCCCCGGAATCGACGTGCTGCGTGCCGAATTCGCCTACGCGGTCGCCCGCGAGGGAGCCCTCGACACCGCCGACCTGCTGGACCGCCGCACCCGCATCGGCCTGGTCCCGGCCGACCGCGACGCCGCGCTCCCGGCCGCCGAAGCGGCGCTGCGCCAGGACTGACGAACCGGCCGATCGCGAATCCTGCCGCCGGACGCCGCGGCCGACCCTTCGCCGCGAGCATGGACAGCGGGCTCGACGCCTTCCGCCGGTTGCCGGAACAGTCCCGGCTCAGCCCTTGTTGCCGCCCAGGCTGAACGACACCCCGCCCGGATCGACAACGGCGGCGAGGCGGCCGTACGGTGTGTTCTCGGGCTCTCGTTCCACCGAACCACCCAGCGCCACTACGGTTTTCACGGCGGCGTCGACATCCTCGACGCCGAAGTAGACGCGCCAGCCACCGGGCGATCCGGCGGGCAGGAAGGCCGCGGAGTCCAGCACGCCGCCGAGCATCGGGGTCGCGGAATGGATGGTGGTGTACCGGAATTCGGGGGTGTCGGCGACGGTGAACGGATCCTGCCAGCCGAAGACGGTGCGATAGAAGTCCAGTTCGGCGCCGTATTCCCGGGTGTGCAACTCGAACCAGGACGGGTTGCCGACGTGGTTGCTCCACACGCCGTCGCCGACCACGCCCAGCGCGCCGATGCCGCGGTGCGTACCGGGCTGCCAGATGCCCACGCCGGAGCCGGCCGCGTCGGCCAGCACCGCCATGTGGCCGAGATCGCCGACCGGCATCGCCGGGACCACCACCTGCCCGCCGTGCGCGACCGCGGCGTCGGCGGTGGCCTGCGCGTCGTCACTGGCCAGGTACACGGTCCACTGGTCGGGGCCACCGGTGCTGCCGTCGTTGTGCATGCCACCGGCGACGAGGACGCCGTCGTGGGCGAAGTTGATGTAGCCACCGAATTCCTCGACGCGCTCGGCGGTCCAGCCGAGCAGTTCGCCGTAGAAAGCGATGGAGCGATCGGGGTCGGAGGTGAACAGCTCCACCCAGCACGGGTCTCCGGAGCGGAAGGTGTAGGTCATGGTGCCTCCTCGGCAGTGGTTGTGGTTCGCCTCTTCGGACGACGGTGAGCGCGGAAATTCACCGGTGGGCGAACGGCGGACCCTTGACCTGAACCATCATTGAGGTTCGACGATGGTGACATGAACGATACGACAACAGCCCTCCTCACCGGCGCATCCGCCGGATTCGGCCGGGCCCTGGCGTTCGCGCTGGCCGAACGCGGCTGGGATCTGATCCTCACCGCCCGGCAGCTCGAGCCACTGACCCGGGTGCGAGATGCTACCGGCGCCGTCGCGGTGGCCGGGGACGTGGCCGACCCGGGCCACCGCGCCGCGCTGGCCCGGGTGATCGGCGAACTCGATCGGCTCGACCTGGTGGTGAACAATGCGAGTGCGCTCGGCCCGAGCCCGATGCCCGCGCTGGCCGACTACCCGCCGGACGAACTGCTCGGCGTGCTGACCACGAATGTGGTCGCACCCCTGTCGATCCTGCAACTGACCCGGCCGATGTTGCTCGCCGCGAACGGGATCGCGGTGAACATCAGCTCCGACGCGGCGGTCAACGCCTACGAGGGCTGGGGCGGCTACGGCTCCTCGAAGGCGGCGCTGGACCAGCTCACCGCCGTCTACGCCGCCGAGAATCCCGGCCTGCGCGTCTACGCCCTCGATCCCGGCGACATGCGGACCGCCATGCACCAGGCCGCATTTCCCGGCGAGGATATCTCCGACCGGCCGGAACCGGAGACGGTCGTCCCCGCGTTCCTGCATCTGCTCGACCACCGCCCGCCCAGCGGGCGATACCTCGCCGCCGACCTGCTGCCGGCGCGCTGACTCGCGTCACGCCCGGCCCGCACACCGGGCGAGAACCACCGACCACGGCCGGGAGCATCCCGGCCGGACGAAAGGACGTGCCCCGATGACCGTGGCACAACACGAATTCACCGTCCCCGCCGACCTCGCGGCCACCGCACCCCCGGAGGCCCGCGGCCTCGCCCGCGACGAGGTGCGGATGCTGGTGTCGGACAACGGAATCAGCACCCACACCCGATTCCGTGAGCTGCCGCGGTTCCTGCGACCGGGTGATCTGCTGGTGGTGAACAATTCCGCGACGACGAACGCCGCCGTCGACGGCCACTATCGCGGGCTGCCGGTGGTGGTGCACTTCTCGGCCCGGCTGGCCGACGGGTCCCAGGTGGTGGAGGTGCGTGACCCAGCGGGCGTACCACTGCTGGATGCGACCCCGGAACCCGATGCGCGCGTGCGACTTCCGGACGCGGAACTGACCCTGCGCCGCCCCTGGCTGCCCTCCGCGCAACGCCTGTGGGTGGCCGACGTCGACACGGACGTGCCCGCACTGCTGGCGCGGCACGGGCGGCCCATCACCTATGCCTACGTCCCCGAACGCTGGTCGCCGCACTTCTATCGCACGGTCTTCGGACGCATCCCGGGCAGCGCCGAAATGCCCAGCGCCGGCAGGCCGTTCACCGACAGACTGATCACCGAACTGATCGTCGCGGGCATCGCCGTGGCGCCGATCACCCTGCACACCGGCGTGTCCTCCCCCGAGATCGGCGAACCACCGAGCCCCGAGCGCTATGCGGTCCCGGCCGCGACCGCGCGGGCGGTGAACGCGACGCACACCGCACACCGGCGGGTGATCGCCGTCGGCACCACGGTCACCCGCGCCCTGGAATCGGCAGCCGATCCGGCCGGCGCGGTGCACCCGGCGGCCGGCTGGACCGATCTGGTGCTCGGCCCCGGCCGACCGGCCCGCACGGTGAACGGCCTGATCACCGGCTGGCACGAACCGGGCGCCTCCCACCTGAACCTGCTGGATGCGGTGGCCGGACCGGAACAGGTTCGCGACGCCTACCGCAGCGCTCTGGCCACCGGCTACCTGTGGCACGAATTCGGCGACTCCGCCCTGTTGTTCGCACCGGAACAGCGCGCACAGTTCGCCCCGGGCCGCCACTAATCCTCGCGAGCCTCCAGCTTGCCGACCAGCCGCTCCAGCATGCTCTCCAGTTGCTGTTCCTCGGCCGGGGTCAACTCGGCCAGCGCCCGCAGGGATCGAGCCTGACCGGCCCGGATACGGTCGGCCAGCTCGCGCCCGGCGGCCGTCGCCTTCAGGTACTTGACTCGCCGATCCGACGGATTCACTGTGCGCCGCACCAGCCCGCGCGCCTCCATCCGATCGGCGACACCGGTGAGATTCGAGGGGTCGCAGGTCAGCCGACTCGCGAGGACCCGCATCGGCAGTTCCGACGGGGGTTCGTTGAGCGCCAGCAACATCTTGGCCTGCGTCAGCGTCAGGCCGTGTCCCTCCGCCGAAGCGAGGAATTCCTCCAGATACGCCGACACGAAGCGCGCGACCAGCAAGGCCAGGGGGCTCGGCGGTGTGTCGGGACTCATAGCAGCGATGGTACCGCCACGTTTGACAACCGCGATCATGGAACCTTTAGATGATTGAAGACTTCAAGTAAATCTCATCCGAGCGTACGGAGGTGACGGGTTGGAACGGAAAGGGTGGTCATCGACCGCCGCGCTGGCATTCGCGGCGATGATCGTGACCCTGATGCAGACCCAGGCGGTGCCCATCCTGGGCCTGATCGCCACCGACCTGCACCAGTCGACGACCTCGGTGAGCTGGGTGACCACCTCGACGCTGCTGGCCGCCGCGGTGTTCACGCCGCTGCTCGGCCGCATCGGCGATCTGTACGGCAAGAAGCCGACCCTGCTGGCGGTGCTGGCAGTCGCGGTGATCGGCTCGGTGGTCTCGGCGCTGGCCGGTTCATTGCCCGTGCTGCTGGTGGGCCGCGCGCTCCAGGGCGTGGCGACCGCGATCTTCCCGCTGGCGCTCGCGATCCTGCGGGAACACATTCCGGTGCGGCGACTGCACGGCGCGATGGCGATCGTCAGCGGCACCCTGGGCTTCGGCGGCGGTATCGGCCTGGTGTCCACCGGCCTGCTGACCAAGGGCCACGACGCCGACTATCACGTGGTGTTCTGGTTCACCGCCGGATTGTCGATCCTGGCCCTGATCGCGACCGCGGTCGCCGTTCCGGCTGCCGCGCAGCGGCATCCCGGCAGCGTCGACCTGCCCGGCGCGCTGACCCTCGGCGGATTCCTGGTGTTGTTACTGCTGCCGATCTCGCAGGGCCACACCTGGGGCTGGACCTCGGCCGCGACCCTGGGCTGTTTCGTGGCCGCGATCGCGTTCGCGGTGCTGTGGGTGGTCACCGAGCGGAAGGTGCCGGTGCCGCTGGTGGACCTGAACATGTTCGTGCACCGGCCGGTGCTGTTCACCAACCTGTCCGGTCTGTTCATCGGCTTCGCGATGTTCCTGCAGTTCACGGGCGTGTCGTATCTGTCGCAGATTCCGGCGCGGGCCGCCGGATACGGATTCGGCGCCTCGATCCTGCGTGCCTCGGTGGAATATCTGCTGCCGGGAACGCTGGCCATGATGGTGGCCGCCCCGATCGGCGGTCTGCTGGTCGGCCGGATCGGCGGGCGGCTGGTGCTGGCGCTGTCCGGGATGATCGGCGCGGTGGGATTCGGCTGGCTGGCGCTCGCCCACGACACCACCGCACCGGTGATCCTGTCCGGAGTGGTCGTCGGCGTGGCGATCAGCTTCGCCTACGCCGCGATGCCGGCGCTGATCGCCGCCGGGGTTCCGCATCATCAGAGCGGTATCGCCAACGGCATCAATTCGATCTCCCGGACCGTCGGCAGTTCGCTGGGCAGTGCCATCATCACCACCCTGCTGACCGCGAAAGTGCTTCCGCACCTGCCCCTTCCGCAGGAGGGGCAGTTCACCCTGGCCTTCTGGGTCGGCGCCGGCGCCTGTGCCGCCACGGTGCTCGCCGCACTGCTGGGCCTGCGTCCCGCCCGGCCGGGCGCCGCCACCGAGGTCGCGTCCGCGACGGCCGGCACGGCCGAGCCGGTCACCATCGGCTGACGACCACCGCGGCGGGCCCGAGCCATCCCGGCTCGGGCCCGTTTCCGTGTGCCGCGGACTCGCCGCGAGCGGTCACAGCGCGAAGAACACCGACCGGAGCACCACCGCGACCAGGAACACCACGGTGAAGGCCAGGTCGATCGACATTCCACCAGCGCGCAGCGGCGGCAGCACCCGGCGCACCGGGCCGATGACCGGTTCGGTCGCGGCGTGGGTGAAGCGGCGGCCCCGCAGCGCCCACTCCGAGCGATTGCCGAGGACGGCCACCCAATCCAGCACCATTCTGGCGATCAACAGCACGATGAACACCGTCAGGACGTAGCCGAGCAACGTACCGATGAGGCTCATGACGAACTCTCCTTCGTGAGGGGCCACGACCGTGCAGCCGCATCCCGTTACCCATGACAACGTGCGGCGATGGCTCGAAGTGTCGCCCACTCCCGGTTCTCAGGAAGTTACCAGGAAAACGCTGCCGGCCGTCCAGGCTCCGTACGCACCGGCAGATAGTAAGCATGGACAGATGGTGTGCATCTGCTTATCATATGGGTATGGCAGATATTCGAGAACTCAATCGCCTCGCCGTCGACCACAGCGTCACCCTCGTCTCCCGGGTCACCGCCGCCGATCTCGGCCGCGCCACGCCGTGCTCCGGCTGGAATCTGGCAGATCTGTTGTCCCACATGATCGTTCAGCATCATGGCTTCGCCGCGTCCGCCCGTGGGCAGGGCGCCGACCCGGCGATCTGGGCGCCACAGCCGCTGTCGGACGATCCGGTGGCCGAATATGCCGAGGCCGCAGCGGATGTCACCGCGGCATATGCCGAATCCGGTGTGCTGGAACGGTATTTCGATCTCCCGGAGTTCGCTCCGGGCTTCCGCGCACCCGGCAGCCTCGCCATCGGTTTCCATTTCATCGACTACGTCGTGCACGGCTGGGATGTGGCCCGCACCCTGGGCCTGGACTACCGGCTCGACGACACCCTGGCCGAACCCGCGCTCGGCATCGCCACGGCGGTGCCGGACGGCACGGAGCGGCTGCAACCCGGTGCGGCGTTCGCGCCCTCGCTGTCGTCGCCCACGACGGACCCACTCGAGCGCATCCTCACGCTGCTCGGCCGCTCACCGGGCTGGCCGCACTGACGCCACCCCGCCTTCACCGGCGCCGAGGGACGTAAGTTTGTCCGCATGGCGAAGGCGGAGCGTGCGGATCTGGCGGCGATGATCGCACCGCTGTTTCGTGCCCTGATGGCCGCGGAGCGGCCGATCCTGGACGCACACGAGCTCACCATGTGGGCATATTCGGTGCTGCTCGCGCTGGGCCGCTCCCCCACCCGCGGGCAGGGCCTGCTGGCCGAGGAGATCGGCGCCGACAAGACACGCATCATCGCTGTCCTGGACGATCTCCAGGAACGCGGGCTCATCGAACGCCGCCCCGATCCGGCCGACCGGCGGGCGCGACTGCTCGCGCTGACACCGGCCGGTCGGCGGCTGCGCGACTCCGCGCAGGCGGCGATCCAGGCGAACGAGGAGCGGCTGCTCGGCCGGCTCGACCCGGCGGACCGGCAGGGCTTTCTCAACACCCTGGCCGCGCTGACCGCCCTCTCCTTCGACGAGATCGTCGGCGACAGCGCCACCGATCGGTGACGCTGTCGCAAAGCCCTTGTCTCACACCCCGTACGCACTGCCTCCCGGCATTCGCGGTATGCCCGTGCCTCGGGCCGGTGACGACCGGTCGACCCGGTCGCGCCCGTTGCGGAGATCGCCGTCGATCTCCCGTGGTTCGTCGTTGAACCTTGCCCGATATCACAGAGATCGACACATCGGCCTCACCCGTTACGACGGCCCGGCAGGCGGATGTCCATCGGCGCCGGATCACGCAACGGCACCCGTCCACGCGGCGCGGCGACCACGGCCGCGGCGGCGATCAGCACCATGAGCGCCGCGGCGATCAGCATCAGCGCGAAGCCCGCCCCGGACATGTCCGCGGGTCGATGCGCCGCGTGGTAGAGCAGGTGCGGAATCCCGAACACCAGCCAGCCCACCCCGGTCACCCGGCAGAGCAGACTGTCGGCCGCCGCGGCGGCCAGTGCGGCCAGCACGCCGAGCGCCAGGAAGAACGCACCCGCGTCGACCGCCAGGTGCTGGTTGTACGGCCCGTCCATCGGCACCCAGTTCAGCCCGAACGGAAAACTCCGGAACCACGCCGCCGGGGCCGCCAGCGCCCACACCCCCGTCACCACGCCGATCACCGCCAGCAGCACCATGGCGACCCGGGTGACGAGCCACCGCCGCCGATCCACATCCAGGCGCATGCGCACCCGCAGCCCGTCACCGAACCGCTCCACCGAAATACGCATCGGACCCTCCTCCGATCGCCGGTACGCAGTCACCGTAGCGCGAGGGTACGACAGGAACCAGACATCCGATGTGAGTCGCACCCTCGCCGGACCA
The DNA here is from genome assembly GCF_020176955.2 of Nocardia sp. alder85J. GTDB lineage: Bacteria > Actinomycetota > Actinomycetes > Mycobacteriales > Mycobacteriaceae > Nocardia. The sequence continues at coordinate 57,612 of NZ_JAIUCZ020000011.1, read as the reverse complement.
GGCACCCGACGTGGAGAGCGCTCCGATCACGGTCACGGGACTGGTCGGCCGAGCGGTCCGAAGGTGCCCATCGGGCTGTGGTGGACGCGCATGAGAATGCCCTCCGAGCCGAATTCCGCGCGCAGTTCGTGCAGGCCGATGATCCCACCCGTGAAATACGGTTCGCCGACGTGCAGCCGCCCGATGCCGTGGTGGTCGAGGAAGCCGACGACGAGGGAATGCATGGTCGGATACCGGTTGTGCGGGCGCGTGAGCGGATTGACCAGGCCGGCCGCCTGCCGCAGCGCGGCACAGGCGTGGTCGGGGTCGGTCCCCGGGGCGGTGCAGCGGGGATCGGTGAGCGCCAGGATCACCCGGCCGGTCGCGGTGGGCACATCCAGCCATCCCGCCGCCCCGCCCAGGTGCGTCGCGGCCATCGCGAGCAGATAGGCGGCATTGCGCGGCGCCCCGGACGCGCCGAGTGGAACCCGTTCGGCCGCAAGGTGATCGGCCCCATGCGCGGCGGCCGCGGCACGGACCGCCGCGCTGCCCCGGAACTGCGAATCGGACCATTCCCACAGTTCACGCCCGTGGTCGTAGTGACCGATCGCCGCGGCCTCGAAAGCCGAATTCGGTTGCCCGGCACTGTGGACGCGTCCCTCGGCCGGATGCCAGCTGACCGGGCCGGGCATCGGTTCGACCACGGCATCGGCCGGGACGCCCTGCCGCCCCATCGCCACGGCCGCGCTCGGCGCCAGCACGGCCAGCAGGGCGTCCGGAACGAAACCCGGTGCGGTCCCCGGCGGGGGCGCGCCGCCGGTGTTCACCGTCCGCTCACCGCCGCCGGCCAGCAATTCCGCCGCGGCACGGCGATAGTCGTCCACATGGTCCGGGCCGGGCGCCGCCGAGGGCACCGCATCATCGTCGACCAGCACGTACACATACGCCCGGCCACCGTGGTTCAGCTTCGCCATGCCCCGGGCGCCGAGCGCCGCCTGGGCGAACAGGGCCAGCCGATCGGCCGCGAGCCAGGGATCCTCGAAGCCGTCCAGATCCACGAGGGCCGAACGGAGTTCGGGAATATCGTGCCGAATTCCGATCTCGCGCAGCCGAGTGGACAGTTCGATGCCCGGCAGGCCGCGCAGGTCGTCCCGCGCCCACGACCACATGAACGTCCGGTCCTCGGCCAGCGAGCCCAGATATCCCGACCGGGTGAATTCCCGATCGCCCACCCACACCTTCGCCAGCCGGGCGTCGACCTCGATGCGGCCCGCCCGATTCGCCGCGGAGAAGGCGTCGAACTGCGCCATCGCGGCCGGAAGCCGTTCTCGCACAAGGGACGTCAGCGCGGCACTGAAGCTCTCCATGCCAGCGGACGTTACCAGCCGGCCCGTGGCGGCGAACCGGTCGCGCCGCGCCCCGGCTCAGAGGGGTTCGAACCGCAATTCCGCCGGATCCCAGTACGCCCGCATGCTGACGATCCGGCCCGCGTCGTCGAATTCCATGACGTCGATCGCCGACAAGGTCATCCGATGCCCGTTGACCTCGGTGACCAGGGTGAACCAGAATGCCGCGTGCGAGCCGTTCACCCGCGCGGTGTGCAGTTCGGCCTTGCGCTGTTCCATCTGGTCCAGCGCGGCATACAGTTCCTCGATCGCCGCACCCCGTCGCGGGTCGCTGCCGATCGGATCCTCGACCACGGCGTCCGGCGCGTAGAGCTCGGCGATCTCCGAGGCCGGACCGGTCGCCATCAGCGCTATGTACCGATCGATCGTCTCTCGCACCTGCTGCGCCGCCATGTCGACTCCCACTTAATTGAAACGTGTTCTAAATCGCGAGAGTAGCACTCCGGCGGACGACCCGGTGGGCTCCCGTGTAGATGTTCATGGTCTCGCCTCGCACGAATCCGGCGAGGGTCAGCCCACTGTCGGCGGCCAGATCGACGGCCAGCGAACTGGGTGCGGACACCGCCGCCAGCATCGGGATACCGGCCATGACGGCCTTCTGCACCAGTTCGAAGGAGGCGCGGCCGGAGACGACCAGGACCACGTCACCGGCGGGCACCCGATTCTCGCGCAGCGCCCAGCCGATCACCTTGTCGACGGCGTTGTGCCGGCCCACATCCTCGCGAACCACCAGCGCCTCGCCGTCGACGGTGAACAGGCCCGCCGCGTGCAGGCCGCCGGTGGCGTCGAAAACAGCCTGGCGGGAACGTAGTTCGCCGGGCAACGCGGCCAGCACCGCGGCGTCCACCTCCGGACCGTCGGCGGGCAGCGGATACCGGCTGCGGGCGTGCACCTCCGCCAGCGCGGTCTTGCCGCACAGCCCGCACGCGCTGGTGGTCGTGAAGCTGCGCGCGACGATCGGTGTAGCCGTGCGCAACCGGATGTCGAGGACGTTGTAGGTGTTGCGCCCGTCGTCGTCGGTCCCCGCGCAGTAACGCGCCGACACGATATCGTCGGCGACGCCGATGATGTTCTCGCTCAACAGGAATCCGTGTGCGAGGTCGACATCGTTACCCGGGGTGCGCATGGTCACCGTCAGCGACTGCCCGTCGATGCGCAGCTCCAGCGGCTCCTCCACGGCCAGCGAATCCGGGCGGCGGATCTCCCCCGCCGGGGTGATCCGCACCATCCGGCGACGGGCGGTGACCCGGCTCATGACGCGAGGGTGTGGACGTGCGGCTCGAGCCGCACGGTGACGGCCTTCGACACCGGCGTGTTGGAGCGTTCGGCGACATGGTCCAGCGGGACCAGCGGATTGGTCTCCGGATAGTAGGCGGCGGCGTTGCCGCGCGGGGTCGGGTACCCGACGATCCGGAAGCCGGTCACCCGCCGGTCGTTGTCGTCCCATTCGGAGACGATGTCGACCAGATCGCCGTCGGCGAGACCGAGCGCGGTGATGTCCTCGGGGTTGACCAGAATCACCTTGCGGCCGTTGTGGATTCCGCGATACCGATCGTCCAGGCCGTAGATGGTGGTGTTGTACTGGTCGTGACTGCGCAGCGTCTGCAGGATCAGCCGGCCCGCCGGCACCGGCAGCCAGTGCAGTTCGATCGCCGCGAAATTCGCCTTCCCGGTGTCGGTCCGGAACTCCCGGGCGTCCCGGGGCGGATGCGGCAACTGGAAACCATTGTGCTGCCGCACCTTCACGTTGTAGTCGGCGCAACCGGGCACCACCCGGGCGATCGCGTCGCGGATCAGGTCGTAGTCGGTGCGGAACCGCTCCCAGGGCACCGGATGGTCCGGCCCCAGCAGTTCCCGCGCCAATTCGCAGACGATGGCGACCTCGCTGCGCAACTCGTCGCTCACCGGCGTCAACCGGCCGGTGGACAGATGCACCATCGACATCGAATCCTCCACCGACACCTGCTGCTTGCGGCCGTCGGGGGCGCGGTCGGCGTCGGTGCGGCCGAGGGTGGGCAGGATCAGGGCGGTGCGGCCGTGCACCACATGGCTGCGGTTCAGCTTGGTCGACACCTGCACCGTCAGCGCGCACCCGCGCAGCGCGGCCTCGGTGACCTCGGTGTCCGGGGTGGCGGAGACGAAATTGCCGCCCATCCCGACGAAGACCGACGCCCGCCCGTCCCGCATCGCGCGGATCGCGTCGACCGTATCGAATCCGTGCGCGCGCGGGCTGGTGATGCCGAATTCGGTGTCCAGGGCCGCCAGGAAGGATTCCGGCATCCGCTCCCAGATGCCCATCGTCCGGTCGCCCTGCACATTCGAATGCCCGCGCACCGGGCACACACCCGCGCCGGGCTTGCCGATCATGCCGCGCAGCAACAGCAGGTTGGTGGCCTCCTCGATGGTCGCCACGCCGTGCCGCTGCTGGGTGAGCCCCATCGCCCAGCAGATGATCGTCGACTTCGATTCCGCCAGCAGGCGCGCGGTCCGGTCCAACTGCTCCCGCGACAGTCCGGTGGCCTCCTCGACGACCGCGAGATCGACCGCGCGGCACTGCTTCTCGTACTCCGCGAAGCCCGCGGTGTGCGCGCCGACGAAGGCGTGGTCGACCACCGTGCCCGGCGCCCGGTCCTCGGCGTCGAACAGCAGCTTCGCCAGGCCCTGGAACAGGGCCATATCGCCGCCGAGGCGGATCTGCAGGAAGTCGTCGGCGATCGCGACGCCGGTGGTGAGACCCTTCACCGTCTGCGGATCCCGGAAGCCGAGCAGGCCCGTCTCCGGTAGCGGATTCACCGCGATCACCCGCGCGCCCGCCGCCTTGGCCTTCTGCAACGCCGACAGCATGCGGGGATGGTTGGTGCCCGGATTCTGCCCGGCCACCACGATCAGATCGGCCTGCTCGAAATCATCGATCGAGACCGACCCCTTGCCGATGCCGATCGAGCCGGTCAGCGCCGTCCCGGACGATTCGTGGCACATGTTCGAGCAGTCCGGCAGATTGTTGGTACCGAAGCTGCGCACCAGCAGCTGGTACAGGAAGGCCGTCTCGTTGGCGGTGCGCCCCGAGGTGTAGAACAGAGCCTCGTCGGGTGAATCCAGGCCACGCAACGTCGCCGCGATGGTCCGGTAGGCGTCGTCCCAGGAGATCGGCGTGTAGTGCGTATCGCCGGGGCGCAGCACCATCGGATGTGTCAAGCGTCCTTGCTGACCGAGCCAGAATCCGGACTTCTCGGACAGCTCCGCGATCGAGTGCCGGGCGAAGAACTCGGGGGTGACGGTGCGCAGTGTCGCTTCCTCGGCGACCGCCTTCGCTCCGTTCTCGCAGAATTCCGCCGGCCTGCGATGCCCGGTGGGCTCCGGCCAAGCACAGCCCGGGCAGTCGAACCCGTGCTGCTGGTTGACGCGGGTGAGCGTGCGCGCGGTCCGCACCACGCCCATCTCCTCGACAGCGCGCTCCAGCGCGACCGTCACCGCCGTCACCCCGGCGGCCTGCTGCTTCGGCGGGGTGACCGTGAGCTGGGCTTCATCGATGTCGCGGGTGGGCGCATTGCGATGCATGGTTCTATCGTCCTCCTACCGGAGCCCGTGCGAACAGCCGTCTCCCGACGAACGAGACTACGCCGGTCGATTCGAGTCGTCCCATGACCCGGTGTGCACACACAGTTGACCCGGTGCGCAACACCCGGTGTGCACAGCGATCCGCCCACCGGATGGGTCCGGTGGGCGGATGCGGAATGCGGAAGGAGCCGATCGGCCCTAGGCGGACTTCTCGCGGCGCTCCTGCGGCTGACGCTTGCGCGGCACGATGGTCGGCAGCACATTGTCGTTGACGGTGTCGGCGTCGACGACCACCTTCGCGACATCGTCACGACTGGGGATGTCGTACATCACCGGCAGCAGCACTTCCTCCATGATGGCGCGCAGGCCACGGGCGCCGGTGCCACGCAGGATCGCCTGATCCGCAACGGCTTCCAGGGCGTCGGTGGTGAACTCCAGATCCACGCCGTCCATTTCGAACAGCCGCACGTACTGCTTCACCAGTGCGTTCTTGGGCTCGGACAGGATGCGCACCAGCGATTCCTTGTCCAGGTTGGTGACCGACGCCACGACAGGGAGCCGGCCGATGAACTCGGGGATCAGGCCGAACTTGATCAGATCCTCGGGCATGACGTCGGCGAACCGGTCGCTGGTGTCGATATCGGCCTTCGAGCGCACCTCGGAGCCGAAACCGATGCCGCGCTTGCCGACCCGGTCCTGCACGATCCGCTCCAGCCCCGCGAACGCGCCCGCCACGATGAACAGCACGTTGGTGGTGTCGATCTGGATGAACTCCTGGTGCGGATGCTTGCGGCCGCCCTGCGGCGGCACGCTCGCCTGGGTGCCCTCCAGGATCTTCAGCAGCGCCTGCTGCACACCCTCACCGGACACATCGCGGGTGATCGACGGGTTCTCCGACTTGCGCGCAATCTTGTCGACCTCGTCGATGTAGATGATGCCGGTCTCGGCGCGCTTGACGTCGTAATCGGCGGCCTGGATCAGCTTCAGCAGGATGTTCTCCACATCCTCGCCGACGTAACCGGCCTCCGTGAGCGCGGTGGCGTCGGCGATGGCGAACGGCACGTTCAGCATCTTCGCCAGCGTCTGCGCGAGGTAGGTCTTACCGCAGCCGGTGGGGCCGAGCATCAGAATGTTCGATTTGGCCAATTCGACCGGTTCGCCACGATTGTCGCGACCCTTGTCTCCGGCCTGGATGCGCTTGTAGTGGTTGTAGACGGCCACGGCAAGCGTGCGCTTGGCGGAATCCTGCCCGATGACGTACTGCTCCAGGAAGTCGCGGATCTCCTGCGGCTTCGGCAGTTCGTCGAGCTTCACCTCACTGGACTCGGCCAGTTCCTCTTCGATGATCTCGTTGCACAGATCGATGCACTCGTCACAGATGTACACCCCCGGTCCCGCAATGAGCTTCTTGACCTGCTTCTGGCTCTTTCCGCAGAACGAGCACTTCAGCAGATCGCCGCCATCACCGATGCGCGCCATCTCGTGGGTCCCTACTTCCTTGTCCGCGTGCAACCGTCTGTCTCGGCTGCCGACAAGCCATCTGCGAACAACGCTACCCGCCGCACAACCATCAGTATCTCGCGCCGGCCGCATTTCGGCGCGGCCAGATGGGGGTGGGGCACAGGTCCGCCTTCGGCTCGAGTCGGCAACGATGAGCAAAGGTCCCTAGTGTGACCGTACCCGGAACGCGCGACCGAGGTCGACAACTTGAGCACGTTTCTCGTCACGGGAGTGTCCCGTTCCGTCACGCCTGCCACTTCTGCTCCGCGAAACCCCTCGCCGGCCGGGCGCCGGCGAGGGATCCGCCGGAATTCACTTCTTCTGAGCGCTGAGCTTCCGGTAGTCGAACACGGTGTCGATGATCCCGTAGTCCTTGGCCTCGTCGGCCGTCAGGATCTTGTCGCGGTCCGTGTCCTTGCGGATCGTCTCCGCATCTTTACCGGTGTGCCGGGCCAGGGTGGTCTCCATGAGCCGGCGCATGCGCTCGATCTCGGCGGCCTGGATCTCCAGGTCGGAAACCTGGCCCTGGATGCCGCCCTCCAGCGACGGCTGGTGGATGAGCACACGCGCGTTGGGCAGGCAAGCCCGCTTGCCGGGGGTACCGGCGGCCAGCAGCACGGCGGCGGCCGAGGCCGCCTGACCCAGGCACACCGTGGCCACGTCGGCCCGCACGTACTGCATGGTGTCGTAGATGGCCATCAGCGACGTGAACGAGCCGCCCGGCGAGTTGATGTACATGGTGATGTCACGGTCCGGATCCAGCGACTCCAGCACCAGCAACTGCGCCATGACGTCGTTGGCGGAGGCGTCGTCCACCTGCACGCCGAGGAAGATGATGCGCTCCTCGAACAGCTTGTTGTACGGGTTGGATTCCTTGACGCCGAAGCTCGAGTGCTCGATGAACGAGGGCAGGATGTATCGCGCCTGCGGGCTCGCCGGCGCGATGCCGGACAGGCCTGCGCGAGGATCGATGAGGGTCATCTTCGTCTCCAAAGTCGGTGTGGTTGAGCTCGATTCGCTACGCGGCGCAGGTCAGTTCGCACTGCCGTTGGTCGCCTGCCGGGCGTGGGTGATCACCTTGTCGATGAACCCGTACTCCAGCGCGTCCTTGGCGGTGAACCAGCGGTCGCGGTCGGCGTCCGTGGTGACCTGCTCCACCGACTTGCCGGTGTGCAGAGCCTGCAACTCGTTGAGCTCACGCTTGGTGTGCGCGAACTGCTCGGCCATGATCGCGATGTCCGCGGCCGAACCACCGATGCCGGCCGAGGGCTGGTGCATCATGATCCGGGTGTGCGGCAGGGCGTAACGCTTGCCCTTGGTGCCTGCGGTGAGCAGGAACTGCCCCATCGACGCGGCCAGGCCGATCGCGATCGTCGAGATGTCGCATTCGGCGAACTGCATGGTGTCGTAGATCGCCATACCCGCCGTCACCGAACCGCCCGGCGAGTTGATGTACAGCGAGATCTCACGCGACGGGTCCTCCGCGGCCAGCAGCAGGATCTGTGCGCAGAGCTTGTTGGCGATGTCGTCGTCGACCTGGGTGCCCAGGAAGATGATGCGGTCCCGCAGCAGGCGCTCGTACACCGAATCACTGAGGTTGAGACCAGCTGTTGCTGATGTCATGACCGGTCCTGCCTGATTGATTGTCACGGATACCTGCCCTCTCTCACCGGCTCGGTGCTCGCAAGCACAGCCTTTATCCCATTTGCGGTCTCCCAGGGGCATTTCGTGGCGACGCAAGCCGCTTCCTCCGTGCCCATCGCTCGACCATGTCCTTGTTCGCTGACACAAACCCTAACGAAGCAGGGCGGCACCGAACTCCCGGTACCGCCCCGCTTCGCTAACGGCGAACCTCGCCGGCGCTCGATCCGCGACCCACCGTCTCGTGACAATAGCGCCGCGAAGGCAATTCGCTACTCCGCACTCGCCTCGGCGGTCTCGGCGACCGCCTCGTCGTCGATGATCTCGACGGCCTCGTCGTCGGCGTCCAGGGCTCCGAACATCTCGGTGGTGTCGACCGCGTTGCCCTCGGCGTCGGTGACCGCCGCCTGGCCGACCACGGTGGCCAGCGCCTTGCCGCGGCGGACATCGGCGAAGATCGCTCCGAGTTGACCGGCCTGCTGCACCTGCTGCAGGAACTGTTCCGGCGACAGGCCGTAGCGCTGCGACTGGAACAGGATCCGCTCGGTCAGCTCCTGCTGGCCGACCTGGGTCTGCTCCGCCTCGGCGACGGCGTCCAGCAGCAACTGGGTCTTCACCGACTTCTCGGCGGCCTCCTTGGCATCCTTGTCGAACTCCTCGCGCGAGGAGCCCTCCGCGGCCAGCGCGGCGGCGAAGGCGGCCTCGTCGTGGTCGAAGCCGTGCACCGCGTCGTGGGTGACCGCGTCGATCTCGGCCTGCACGGCGCCCTCCGGCAGCGGCACCTCGGTCTGCTCCAGCAGCGCCCCGAGCACCTTGTCGCGGATCGAGCCGGCCTGCTCCACCTTCTTGACCTGCTCGACGCGGCCGCGCAGGTCGGTCTTCAGCTCGTCGATGGTGTCGAATTCGCTTGCCAGCTGCGCGAATTCGTCGTCGGCCTCCGGCAGCTCGCGCTCCTTGACCGTCTGCACCGTGACGGTGATGACGGCCTCCTTGCCGGCGTGCTCACCGGCGACCAGCGTGGAGGTGAACTCCTTCGACTCGCCGGCGGACGCGCCGATCACGGCCTCGTCCAGGCCCTCGATCAGCTGACCGGAACCGACCTCGTGGGACAGGCCGGTGGTGGCCGCCTCCTCGACCTCCTGGCCGTCGACGGTGGCCGAGAGATCGATGGAGATGAAATCGCCCTCGGCGACCGCGCGCTCGACGGTCTTCAGGGTGCCGAAGCGCTGCCGCAGCGACTGCAACTGCTGCTCGATGTCCTCGTCGCCGATGGTGATCGGGTCGACGGTGACCGCGATGCCGCTGTAGTCGGGCAGGGTGATCTCGGGGCGGACGTCGACCTCGGCGGTGAAGGCCAGTTCCGAGCCGTCCTCGATCTTGGTGATCTCGATCTCCGGGCGGCCGATGACCTTCACGTCGGCGGTCGAGACGGCCTCGCTGTAGCGGGCCGGCAGTGCGTCGTTGACGACCTGCTCGAGGATGGCGCCACGACCCAGCCGCGCCTCCAGCAGGCGCGCGGGCGCCTTACCCGGACGGAAGCCCGGGATGCGCACCTGCTTGGCCAGCGACTTGTAGGCCCGGTCGAAGTCCGGCTTCAGCTCCTCGAAGGGCACCTCGACGTTGATGCGGACCCGGGTCGGGCTCAGCTGCTCGACGGTGCTCTTCACGGACATGCTCCTTGTTCGTTGTACTTTTCCGTTTGACGTTCTGTGGGTCGGCCGACATCGTCCGGTCGGCGTCAGGGTCCCCCCGATCGCATCCGGACCAGATTAGTCGACCGGCAGGAATACCCCCGGCCGGGGGCCGACCAGCGCCCCGCACGCGACGATCAGCTGCCGACCTGGACGGCGTCGGTGACGAAGACCAGCGTCTCGTTCGGCTTCACCCCGTTGCCGCCGCGGCCGTAGCCCAGTTGCGGCGGCACGATCAGCAGCCGCCGGGTGCCCTGCTGGATTCCGGTCAGTCCCTGGTCCCAGCCCTTGATGACCATGCCCGCGCCGAGGGTCAGCGGGAACGGCTGGCCGCGATCGAAGGAGCTGTCCAGCTTCTGCTTGTCCGACCAGGTGACCAGCGAGTAGTTCATCAGCAGTTGCTGCCCCGCCGCGGCGCCCGGGCCGGTGCCGGTGACGAGGTCCTTGGTGACCAGATCGGTCGGCGGGTCGCAGTTGTCGGGCAGGGTGATCGTCGGCGCCACGCCGAAGCCGCCGCCGACCTTGATGTCGTCGGCGGTACAGGCGCGGCCGTGCGAGGCCTGCGATTGCGAGGCGGTTGCACCGGCGGCCGTGGTCGACGTGCTCGACGAATCGCCACTGCTGCCACATCCGGCGAGCACCGCCGTCGCGACCGCCACGGCCGCGGCCGATCCGATCCTGCCCATGACGCGCATTCGCGCACCTCCTCGCTGTCGTTGCACATGCGTCCGGCGACGCCGCTCGCCGCCGGGGCGAACCTACACGCACCGAGCCCGGACAGCCGCGCCGACCGGCCGCGGCGGATGTCCGCAAACCGCCAGTGGCACACAGTGAAACACTAGCTACCGCACAGCTGACAGCTGCCCTGACCTGCCGATTCGTGAACCTACTCAATAAGAATGAAACACATCCGCTTAACCCGCGTGAGAGGTATAGGCTCCGCACCACTCCCGCCACGAAACCGGTTGGGACGATGAGGATTGGACGTACATGGAGCTCCGCAGCAGCGCCGCGGTGGCCCCCGCAACGCGGCCGGCCGTACCGTCACACCACGGCAGTACCACCTCCTTCGCGCTGCGGTTCACCGGCTACCTGTACGCCGTGGGGCTGCGCGACGCGCTCGCCGACCTGCTCGCCCGGCATGAGGTGCTGCGCCCGGCGCGACCGGCCGGCGCGGATCCGGCCTCCGGCGCGCAGGTGGAGCCCACCCTGGTACCGCACCCGATCACCACCGCCGAATCACCTGCCGCGATAACGGAATTCCTCGACGGCGAGCTCTCCGGCCCGATCGCGGCCCGGTCGTTCCGCCTGCTCGGCGACCCGGCCGACCTCGACGCGCTCCCCGAGCACGTGCTGGTGCTGGCGCTGCACCGGCGGGCCGCCTATCGCCTGCCGCCGCCACAGCTGGCCCGCGACCTGATGACCGCCTACGCGAGCCGCCGCCGCAACCTGCCGCCGAACTGGGCGGTGCGGCGCCTCGACGGCCACCTGCACGTACACGAACTGCACTCCGTCCAGCTCTACCAGCCCGCACCCGCCGTGTTCGACTATCTGGCCCCGCTCGGCGCGGCGGTCTGATCGGCGAGTCCCGGCGCGACGAGGGCCTTCTCCCCTCTGGGCCCCACAGAATTTCGGGCAACGGGTGCGACAACCGGAAATAGCTTGCCGTGCTCACCCGTCACGGGTGACGATCACGACATGCTGTTGACCATCACCTGCACGCGACCGGACGATGCCACCTGGGCGGCAACGGATCTCGGCTATCTGCTGCACAAACATCCCGATCGGGCGCAGGTGTTCGAACAGTCCTACGGCACCGCGCACGTCCTCTATCCCGAGGCGACCGAGCAGCGTTGCACCGCCGCGCTGCTGCTGGAGATCGATCCGATCCGGCTGGTGCGCGGAAAATCGCGCGGCACACCGGAATTCAGTCTGGGCCAGTATGTGAACGACCGCCCCTACGCCGCCTCCTCGCTGTTGGCGGTGGCGATCTCCACGGTGTTCTCCAGCGCCCTGCACGGCCGCTGCGCCCACCGCCCGGAGTTGCCGGAGGTGGCCCTGCCGCTGCACATCGACCTGCCCGCGGTCCCGTGCAAGGGCGGACCGGACCGCGCCGAGCGGATGTTCGCCCCGCTGGGCTGGTCCGTCACCGCCACCGCCGTGCCCCTGGACCCGGTCTTCCCGGAGTGGGGCGACTCGCACTACGTGCACGTGGAGCTGACCGGCACGCTGCGCCTCGCCGACGCACTGACCCACCTGTACGTGCTGCTGCCCGTCCTGGACGGCGGCAAGCACTACTGGCTCGCCGCCGACGAGATCGACAAACTGCTGCGCGCGGGGGCGAACTGGCTATCGGCCCACCCCGAACGCGACTGGATCACCCGCCGCTACCTGGCCCGCCGCCAATCCCTGGTGCGTACGGCCCTGGCCCGGCTGGCCGAAATCGACGATGCCGCACCGGAGGAACTGGATGCGGTCGACGATGCCGACCTGCTCGACGACGGCACGCCGGCCGACAACCCGGCCGCCACACCCGGGCCGGATCGTGGCCACCCCGGCGCCACCGCGGAGCCGATCCGGGCTCCCTCGGCCGGGGCTTCTCCCGCGTCGGCACCGTACGGTGGTGCGGCCGCGAACAGTCCGGCCGAGCCACAGGCGTCGCTGGCGGTGCTGCGCCGCCGCGCGGTCCTGGCCGCGCTGCGGGCCGCGGGGGCGCGGCGGGTGCTGGACCTCGGCTGCGGCGAGGGAGTGCTGATCCGAGACCTGGTGACCGACAAGATGTTCGAAGAGATCCTGGGGGTGGATGTGTCGACACGGGCACTACAGATCGCGCGGCGTCGACTGGAACGACTGCCGAGCGCGGCGGCACGGCGGGTCGAACTGCGCCAGGGTGCGCTGACCTACACCGATGCCGCGCTACGGGGCTACGACGCCGCGGTACTGATGGAGGTCGTCGAGCACGTGGACCCCCCGCGGCTGCCCGCGCTCGCCCATTCGGTGTTCGGCGCGGCCAAGCCCGCGACCGTGGTGGTCACCACGCCCAACGGTGAATACAACACGCTCTACGACGGTCTGCCCGCCGGCCGGTTCCGGCACTCGGATCACCGATTCGAGTGGAGCCGGGCCGAATTCACCGACTGGGCGACGCAGGTCGGCGAGAACTACGGCTACGCCGTGCGATTCGAGTCCGTCGGCCCGGCCGATCCGGCGCTGGGTTCGCCGACCCAGCTCGCGGTGTTCCGCACGGTCTCGCCCGGCGAGGCCGTGGTGGCCGGAGCGGGGGCGGCACGATGACCAGCCTGAGCATCCCCGAGTTGTGCCTGGTCGCTCTGGTCGGCAGCACCGGATCGGGCAAATCCACATTCGCGCGCAAGCATTTCCGGCCGACGGCGATCCTCTCGTCGGACACCTGCCGGGGCATCGTCAGCGACGACGAGAACGATCAGTCGGCGACCGGCGAGGCGTTCACGCTGTTGCACCACATCGCCGGGGTGCGGCTGCGGCGCGGTCTGCGTACCGTCGTCGACGCCACCAACGTCCAGGCCAGGGCCCGCGCGGAACTGGTCCGGGTGGCACGCGACCACGACGTGTTGCCGGTCGCCATCGTGCTCGACGTGCCGGAGCGAGTGTGCCTGGAGCGCAACGCACTCCGGCCCGACCGCAACCATCTCGCCGACCACGTCGTCGCACGACAGCAGCGCGAACTGCACCGCAGCCTGCGCGCCCTGGAGCGGGAGGGCTTCCGCCGGGTGTATGTACTGCGCGGAGTCGAGGAGATCGACGCCGCCACCATCACCGACGAGAAGGCGTGGACCGACAAGCGCGAGCTGACCGGCCCGTTCGACGTGATCGGCGATGTGCACGGCTGCCGCGCCGAACTGGAGGAGCTGCTGGACACGCTGGGGTATCGGTTGCACCGCGACGAGGCGGGCCGGCCCGACGACGCGCGGCACCCCGACGGTCGTACGGCGGTCTTCGTCGGCGACCTGGTCGACCGCGGCCCCGACACGCCGGGCGTGCTGCGCCTGGTGATGGGCATGGTCGCCGCCGGAAATGCGCTGTGCGTCACCGGAAACCACGAGAACAAGCTGGTGCGGGCGATGGACGGCCGCAAGGTCACCGTCTCCCACGGGCTGGCGGAATCGCTGGCGCAGCTGGGCGAGGAGACCGGCGAATTCCGCAGCACCGTGCGGGATTTCTGCCATGACCTGCTCAGTCACTACGTGCTCGACGGTGGCAATCTGGTGGTCGCCCACGCCGGGCTGAAGCAGGAGTACCACGGCCGCGCCTCCGGCCGGGTGCGCTCGTTCGCGATGTACGGCGAAACCACCGGGGAGACGGACGAATACGGGCTGCCGGTCCGCGCGCCGTGGGCCGAGGAGTACCGCAGCCGGGCCACGGTCCTCTACGGGCACACCCCGGTGGCCGACCTGCACTGGGTGAACAACACCCTCTGCCTGGACACCGGCGTGGTCTTCGGCGGGCGTCTGACGGCGCTGCGGTATCCGGAGCGCGAGCCGGTCTCCGTCCCGGCGCGGCAGGTCTGGTACGAGCCGGTGCGGCCGCTGGCGTCCCTCGGCGTCGACGGCACCCGGCACGGCGATCCGGGCGTACTCGATCTCGACGATGTGATCGGCCGGCGGGTGGTGGAGACCAAGCACCTGGGCCGGGTCGGTGTGCAGGAGGAGAACGCAAGCGCTGCCCTCGAGGTGATGAGCCGGTTCGCCGTCGATCCGCGCTGGCTGGTCTACCTGCCGCCGACCATGTCGCCCTGTGCGACCGCGAGTTCCGTTGAGCTGCTGGAACATCCGGCCCAGTCCTTCGACTACTTCCGGTCCGAGGGCGTGTCGGCGGTGGTGTGCGAGGAGAAGCACATGGGCTCCCGCGCCGTCGTCGTGCTCACCCGCACCCCGGAGACCGCCCGCGACCGCTTCGGCGTCACCGACGGGAGCACCGGCGCCGTCTACACCCGCACCGGCCGCCCGTTCTTCGATCGCCCGGCGCTGACCGAGGCCCTCCTGGCCCGGGTGCGGACCGCTGCCGAGAAGTCCGGCCTGTTCGACGCGCTGGGAACCGCCTGGCTGGTCCTGGACGCCGAACTACTGCCCTGGTCGGCGAAGGCCACGGGACTGCTGCGCGATCAGTACGCGGCAGTCGGCGCGGCCGCCCGCACCGCGCTCACAGCGGCCGACACGATCCTGACCGCGGCCGCCGCCCGCGGCGTGGACGTCGCCGAACTCGCCGGCCGCACCGCGATCCGGCGGGCCGACGCCGACGCCTTCACGATCGCGTACGGACGCTACTGCTGGCCTGTCGACGGCCTGGAGGGCGTACGCCTGGCCCCGTTCCAGATCCTGGCCGCCGAGGGCGTCAACCACGCCGTCCGCGACCACCTCTGGCATCTGGACCAGGTGGACACCCTGGCCGCCGCCGATCCGGATCTGTTCACCGAGACCGCACGCGTGGTGGTCGACGTGTCCGATTCCGGCAGCGAGGCGGCCGCCACCGCCTGGTGGACCGACCTCACCGCCGCCGGCGGCGAAGGCATGGTGGTCAAGCCGGTGGAATCCCTGGTCCACGGAACCGCCACGCGCAGTGCCCGACTGGTCCAGCCCGGGGTGAAATGCCGTGGCCCGGAATACCTCCGGATCATCTACGGCCCGGAGTACCAGCACCCCGCCAATCTGAGTCGACTACGCACCCGCGGCCTGGGCCGCAAACGCTCGCTGGCACTGCGTGAATACGCCCTGGGCCTGGAAGCCCTGGACCGCCTGGTCGCGGGCGACCCGCTGTGGCGCATCCACGAGGCGGTCTTCGCGATCCTGGCCCTGGAATCCGAACCGATCGACCCCCGCCTCTGACGGCGTCGCGCCGATCCCGAACCGGGATCGGCGCGACACACCGGAGAGGCAGCGGTGCGATCTGCCGAGAATCGTTCGGCTATCCGGCGATTCGTGGCGAGGTGAGGTCGTAGACCAGCTTGTCGCCCACGACGGTGGACCCGTAGTGGTCCTTGACCCACTGGGTGATCTTCGAGGCAGTCGAGTCCTTGTTGCGGCCGGGTCCGCCGCCACCCGGCCCATCGGTATCGGTCACGAAGTAGTGGATTCGGCCCTGCGCCACGTACTTCTCGAACTGCTCCAGCGTCGGCGACGGATCGCCACCACCGAAGCCGCCGATCGGCATCACCGACTGCCCACTGTCCAACTGGAGGTCCGCTTGACTCATCGAACCGATAGTCGCAGCCGCCCAGGTGTATCCAGCGCCGCTGTCACGAATCATCGCCACCAGCGCCTTGTCCGGGCCACCGCTCCATCCGCGCCGCGGGCCTCCCGACCGATCGGCCGCCTTACCCGCATCACCGGGCTGCGGCGCGGCATCACCGGCGCCACCCGGCACTGCCGGACCGCCGGACGCATCCGGCCCGGCTGTGCCCGCGAGGCCGCCCTGACCACCATCGGTTCCGGGAGCAGCCGGGATCGGCTGATCACCGGGCACGCTCGACCCGTCCGGGAGGACCGGGCCGCCCGGAGCCACCCGGCCGCCGGGCATGCCCTCGTCACCATAGGCTCCTGGCCCGCTCGGATCACCGGGCACGTCTTGGCCGTTGTGGGCTCCCGGGCCGCCCGGATTGCCGACCGAGCCCTGGCCGCCGGAGCCGCTGGGCTCGTTCGGATTGCCGGAGCCTCCGGGTCCATCCTGATTGCCGGTTCCGCCCTGATTGCCGGGTCCACCCGTCGGCGGGCCGCCTGGGAAACCGTTGCCGGACTGTGGGCCGGCCAGGACGATCGGACCGGTGTGCGGGGTGCCGATCGTGTCGATCGAGTACGCCACCGGGGCCGCGAGCGTCGCCAGGGTCGCCGCGAGCGCGGAGCCGACGGCCAGGCGGCGCGGGTTCGGGACGAACAGTGCGACCGTCGCCACGAGGCCGACCGCCAGGATCACCCAGTGCAGCCACGGCACGAAAGCCGGTACGCGCGAGAGGAACACCACCGCGGTGGCGGTGGTCAGCGCGGTCGTGATCGCCAGCGCGATCCGCACCCAGAGCTTGTCGCGCTCACGCCACGCCAGCACCGCACCGAGCGCGACCGTGCCGGCCACGGCCGGGGCCAGCGCGACCGTGTAGTACTGGTGGAAGATCCCGCGCATGAAGCTGAACACCAGCCCGGTCACCAACGCCCAGATGCCCCACAGCAATACGGCAGAACGCTGGGCATCGGTACGAGGCGCGCGGCCGCGGAGGACGAGCCCGACCACGAACAGCACCAGGGCCGCCGGAATCAGCCAGGCGACCTGACCGCCGATCGACTCGCTGAACAGCCGCGGCAGTCCGGCATCGGATCCGAAGCCGAAGTGATGATTACCGCCACCGGGCGGCGGTCCGGGCATCCCCGGCATCCCGTCGTTGCCGACCCCGAGCCGATTCAGGCCGTTGTAGCCGAGGGCCAGCTCCATCGTCGAATTATGTTCCGAGCCACCGAAATACGGCCGAGAGTCGGCGGGCCACAGCTGTGCGATCAGCACCCACCAACCGGCGCCGGCGAGCAACGATACCGCCGCCGCCAGCAGTTGCAGCAGCCGCACACCCAATTTGGGCGGCCCCGCGATCAGATAGGTCAGCGCCAGCGCCGGCAGCACCAGCATCACCTGCAATTGCTTTGCCAGGAAGCCGAATCCGACCAGCAGCCCGCACAGCACCAGCCACCGCCAGCGGCCGTCGGCCAGCGCTCGGGTCATCGCCCACACCGCCGTCAGCATCAGGAACACCAGCGCGGCGTCCGGGTTGTCGAACCGGAACATCAGCGCCGCCACCGGCGTCACCGCCAGTGCCAGCCCGCCGAGCAGCCCGGCCGCGGGACCGGCGATACGCCGCAGCGACGCCCAGATCAGCGCGACCGAACCCATGCCCAGCAGCACCTGTGGCAGCAACATGCTCCACGAGTGCATGCCGAACAGACGCACCGAGATCTCCATCGGCCACAGCGAGGCCGGGGTCTTGTCGACGGTGATGGAGTTACCCCAGTCCGAGGACCCGAAGAAGAACGCCTTCCACGACTTCGCGCCGGACTGAACAGCCGCCGCGTAGAACGAGTTGGCCCAGCCGTTGCTGCCGAGGTTCCAGAAGTAGGCGACGGCGGTGCCGATCAGCAGTACCGCCAGGGCGGCGTACTCGCGGATCGACTTCCGCTGATCGGCGGATCGGTCCGGCTCCGGGGGCCCGGACGCGGGCCGGCTCGGGGCTATCGCGGTGTCGGTCATGTCCTCAGCCTGTCAGACCGTTCTCGGGCTCATCCTCCGACGAGACTGGGAGAACGCTGGGAGCCCGGCTCGGGGATTCGAGCCGGGCTCCGGGAGGGATCGGACGGGTGTGGCGGGTCACAGCTCCGCGTAGGCGCGGTTGTCGAGCTGGGCCGCGGCGGCCCGCTCGTTCACCACCGCGGCGGCGGGTACCTCGTTGCGGAACACGAACCGGAGGCCGACGAAGCGGGTCAGCGTCGCCACCAGGTTGGCCACCACCAGCACGAACAGTTCCAGATGCACCGCGGCATCCGGCGCCCACCGATGCAGCGCGAACAGCGACCCACTGGTCACCACCCAGGCGAAGGCGAAGAGCAGCAGACCCTGGAAGTGCTGCGACACCATCCGCGTCGACCCCCGCACCCCGAACGTGAACGCCCGGTTCGCGGCGGTGTTACCGACCGCGGTGATCAGCAGGGCGAGGAAGTTGGCCGCCTGAGCCCCGGCCAGCGGCTGCAACAGCACGTACAGCAGCATGTAGGCCAGCGTCGAGACGACGCCGATGATGCCGAAGCGCACCAGCTGCCCGACCATACCCAGCGGCACCCCGTCCACCAGCGGCTCCCGGCCGATCGCGGCCCGCAGCTCGTCCACCGGGAGGGCGCCGGTGGCCAGGCCCTTGGAGACCCGCCACACGCCCAGCAGGTCCTTGCGCGCGGTATCGACGATGTCCACGCGGGAATCCGGGTCGTCGATCCAGTCGACGGGCACCTCGTGGATGCGCAGCCCGGACCGTTCGGCCAGCACCAGCAGTTCGGTGTCGAAGAACCACTCGCCGTCCTGCACCAGCGGCAGCAACTTCCGTGCCACATCGGTGCGCATCGCCTTGAAACCACACTGCGCATCGGAGAACCGCGCCTGCAACGACGCCTTCAGGATCAGGTTGTAGCAGCGGGAGATGAACTCCCGCTTCGGCCCCCGCACCACCCGCGACGACCGCGACAGCCGGGTACCGATCGCCAGATCCGAATGCCCGGACACCAGCGGCGCCACCAACGGCAGCAACGCATTCAGATCGGTCGACAGATCCACATCCATGTACGAGACGACCTGCGCGTCGGAGGCCTCCCACACCGCGCGCAGGGCCCGGCCGCGGCCCTTGCGATCCAGGTGCACCACCTGCACGCCGTCCAGTTCGGCGGCCAGCAGTTGGGCGACATCGAGGGTGGCATCGGTCGACGCGTTGTCGGCGATGGTGATCCGGGCCGTGAACGGGAATCCGCCACTGAGGAACTCGTGCAGTCGGCGCACGCAGACGCCGAGATCACGCTCCTCGTTGTAGACGGGAATCACCACGTCCACCACGGGAGCGGTCGCCGCCGCACCGCGGCGATCAAGGGCGGGAACAACGGTTGCAATCTCGGTCATGACACCAGCATCAGGCCCGATGCTGCACCGCCACTGGATAAACTCTGGGAGATCGCTGTGCTGTCCGAATGCCGAGGTCGACGTGGCAATCCGGCCCGTCCGGCGCGGCTGGGCCGACGGTCAGCGCGGCACCACGACGCTGAAGGTCGCACCCGCCCCGGGTTCGCTGGACACGCTCACCTCACCGCCGTGCGCGGTCACCAGCGCCCGCACGATCGACAATCCCAGCCCACTGCCGCCACTGGCCCGGGTGCGCGAGGTGTCGGTCCGGTAGAACCGTTCGAAGACGCGCGCCGCGGCCTCCTCGGACAGCCCGTGGCCCTTGTCGACGACATCGATGCGCACATCCTCCGGGCACGGCGTCAGCCGTACCGTCACCGGTGCGCCGGGCGGGGTATGTGTCAGGGCGTTGCCGAGCAGGTTGGCCAGCACCTGCCGCAGCCGGGGCTCGTCGCCACGGATCTCCAATGTCCCTGTACCGGAAGCAATTTCGAGGGAGATCGGCCGGGTGGGGCCGTCGGGTCCGGCCTGCTGCGCGGCCATCGCCTGGGCATTGTGCACGGCGTCGCCGGCCAGGGTCAGCAGATCGACCGGTTTGCGTTCCAGCGGCCGCTGCGCGTCCAGCCGGGCCAGCATCAGCAAATCCTCCACCAGCAGGCTCATCCGGCCCGCCTCACCCTCGATGCGTTGCAGCACCAGGCTCGGATCCTGGCTCGCGCCTTGCCGATACAGCTCGGCGAAACCCCGGATGGTGGTCAGCGGGGTGCGCAACTCGTGGCTGGCGTCGGCGACGAACTGCCGCATCTTGGCCTCGGATCGCCGGGCCGCCTCCTCGGAGGCTTCGATCGCGGCGACACCGTGCTGGATCTGGCTGAGCATGGCGTTGAGCGACTGGGCCAGATGGTCCACCTCGGTGTCCACGTTCCGCACCGGTACCCGCCGGTTCAGATCGCCGCCGACGATGGCGGCGGCGGTCTCCTCCACCTGCCGCAACGGCCGCAGGCTGCGCCGCACCACCAGATAGCCCGCCACACCCAGCAGCACCAGCCCCGCCACCCCGGTGCCGAGCTCGAAGGCGATCAGCCGCGACACGGTGTCGCGATCGTCGGTCAGCGGCAGGCCGACGGTGTTGGAACCGTACTGATTGGTGGCGGTGACGATCCGCCACGTGGTGGACCCGTCGACCGCCGGGACCGTGACCGGACCCGGCACCGGTTTCTGCGGCAGTTGCGGCGGGGACACGTGCGGCCCCTCCTGCTGATAGATGTCACCGGTGGGCGACAACCGCAGCTCGAAGAAGCGCCGCGGCTGCTCCGCGGTCGACGTCGGCTGGGTCGGCGGCGGTCCCTGCACATCGGCGGGCACCCAACGCGGCCCGGTCACCGTGTCCACCTGCTTCATCGGCCGCGGGCGCGCCCAGGTCTGCACCGCGTCGCTGATCTGCTCGTCGGTGCGAGCGGTCAGCGAATTCGACAGCGACGAGGTGATGGCGACCCCACAGGCCAGCAGCACCAGCCCGGTGAGCGTCACCATCGCGACCACCAGGCCGATCCGCAACGGGACCGAGGAGGCCCGCCGCCCCAGCACGGACCGCAGGCTCATCGGCGCCTCGCTCCCGGCCGCCGGTCGGGGGCGAGCCGGGAACAGCGATGTCGGGTGGCAGGCGGCGTCGGGCTCATCACGCACCCCATTGTTCCGCACTCAACCTGGGAGAAAGCTGGAAGCGCCGTCAGTGTGGCACCGTGCCGTCGAGCGGTTCCACCGCGTGCGCGGCGATCCGGTCGAGAAACGGCCGCTGCCCCACCCCGAGCTTCTCCCGGGCAACTTCCAGCCCGAACCATTCGGCCCGATCGATCTCGGGAAACTCCTGGATGCGGCCCGAGCGCGGCGGCCATTGCATCTCGAAGGTGCCCGGCACCACCAGCGCCGGATCCAGATCGCCCTCGACCGCCCAGATCGTGACCTGTTTGGTCCGGCCACCGCTGCCGTAGCGCACATCGCCCAACGGCACCCACTCCCCCTCGGGCACCGGCAGGCCCAGTTCCTCCTCGAACTCCCGGGCCGCCGCGGCGGTGGCGCTCTCCTCCTCCGGCAGGTACTCGCCCTTCGGGATCGACCAGGCGGCCGAATCCTTCCGCTCCCACAGCGGACCGCCCATATGCCCGAGCAACACCTCGAGTCCGGCGCGCCGCCGGAACAACAGAACTCCCGCACTGAACGTCATGCTCACCCCCGGCAGTCTGCCTCATCCGGATCACAACCGGTCCGACCGCCCGAATTATCCTGTCCGGCAAGCGGTTCAGTACGGTCGCTGCGGCAATCCGGGAACTTCCCCGTACGGCCCGTTGGGCGGCGGATAGCCGGGAGGCGGCCCGGCGAACCGGGCGGGAGCCGGGGCGTTGGGGCGCAGGAACATCCGGCCGTGCCGGCTGCGATCGCGCAGCGCCCACATTCGCCAGGTCAGCACCGGATGGGAGGACATCGCATTCACCACCCAGATGAAGAAACCCTTCTCCCGCGGCGCGCGGTCGGCCATCTCGTCGAAATTCACCAGGCTGTTGAGATACTTGCCCGCGGCCAGCACCCGCATCGCACCGGGTGCGCCGAGGTGCCGGTTGCAGAAGCCGTGATTGTCGGCGGTGTACTCCTGGGACCGGATCAGCGCGGTGCCGAGCACCGGCAGGAACGGCCCGACGAACATGCCCAGTTGCCGCCAATAGGACACGTGCCCGGCGGCGATGTGGCCGACCTCGTGACCGATGATGAAGGCCAGCGCGTCGGGATCGCGCGCCGCGCCACCGACCTCGAACAGATCGCTGTAGACACACACGTACCGGCGGAACCCGTGACCGGAGGCGAAGGCGTTGATCTGCCCGTTGCCCAGCACCACATAGGCATCGGGCACCTTCGCCAGCCCGAACCGCCCGGCCGCCTCCACCACCAGCCGGTACCCCTCCGGAAACTGGGTCGGCGACATCTTGACCGCGTTCAGCCGCTGCCGCGAATAGTTCATGCCACGGCCGGCCCACAGCAGCACCGGCGCGAACAGCAACAGCAATCCGTACTGGTCGAGATGACCCAGCAGCGCCAGCAGGATCACGAACAGATAGGCCAGGATCGTCACCAGGATCACCACCACCAGCAGCGGGATCTCCCAGCTGTGCCGGGCCGGCATCCCGAACGGCGACAGCCCGCGACCCGGCTGATGGGGTGGGATCTGCGGCGGCGTGTACCCCGGCTGCGGCGCCCAGCCCGGCGGGCCGACCCGCGGGTCCCAGCCGGACATTCCGGTGACGGGATTCCAGCCCGGAGGCGGGGGCGGGGCGGCCGGTGGGCTCCAGTGCTCGTCGGACATGAACTCGACTCTATCGAGGGCCGCGGACCTGTGATCCCGCGACGAACGCCACGGCGATGGCCTGACACAATCGGTACCCATGCGCGTATACCTGGGTGCCGACCACGCCGGCTTCGAGCTGAAGAACACTGTCAAGGATCATCTGCAGCGCGCGGGCCACGAAGTCTTCGACTGCGGCGCCCACGAATACGACGCCCTCGACGACTACCCGGCGTTCTGCATCGATGCCGCGCGGCGCGTCGTCGCGGACGAGGGCAGCCTCGGCATCGTGATCGGCGGCAGCGGTAACGGCGAGCAGATCGCCGCGAACAAGGTGCCCGGCGCCCGCTGCGCACTGGCCTGGAGCATCGAGACCGCCCGGCTGGCCCGCCAGCACAACAACGCGCAGCTGATGGGCATCGGCGGCCGCATGCACAGCCCCGAGGACGCCCTCCAGATCGTCGACGCCTTCCTGGCCACCCCGTGGTCCGGTGAGGAGCGGCACCAGCGCCGCATCGACATCCTCGCCGACTACGAGAAGACGGGTGTCCCCCCGGTCATCCCGAACTGAGCCATGCCGGAAGGGCATACGCTGCATCGCCTGGCGCGGCTGCACCACAAGCGGTTCGCCGGGGGCGTGGTCCGGGTGTCCAGCCCGCAGGGCCGCTTCGCGGACGGCGCGGCTCTCGTGGACGGCCACGTCCTGGTGCGCGCCGAGGCGTGGGGCAAACACCTGCTGCACCACTACGACTCGGGTTTGTTCGTGCACGTCCACCTCGGGTTGTACGGCACGTTCACCGAATCGGCCGGGCCGCCGGGTGATCCGGTGGGGCAGGTGCGGATGCGGATGGTCGGCGCCGGGCGCGCGACGGATTCGCTGTGGGGTACGGATCTGCGCGGCCCCACCGCCTGCGAGGTGCTGCACGAACCGGAGGTGACCGCCCTCACCGCCCGCCTCGGCCCGGACCCGTTGCGCCGCGACGCCGACCCCGACCGCGCCTGGCAGCGCATCCACCGCTCGGCCCGCTCGATCGGCGGATTGCTCATGGACCAGTCGGTCGTCGCCGGTGTCGGCAACGTCTACCGCGCCGAAGTCCTCTTCCGCCACCACATCTCACCGCAGCGCCCCGGCCGCGCGATATCTCGCGACGAATGGGAGGCGCTGTGGGCCGATCTGGTCGAGCTCCTGCGCGTGGGCGTGCGCCGCGGCAAGATCGTGGTGGTCCGGCCCGAACACGACCGCGGGGCCCCGTCGTATGCCCAGGGTAAACCTCGCACCTACGTCTACCGTCGCGCCGGTGAACCGTGCCGGCTGTGCGGCGCCACGGTCCTGCACACCGTCCTCGACGGCCGGAACCTGTTCTGGTGCCCGGCCTGTCAGCCGGACCGGCCCGCGGCCCCACTCGCGTGACAGGTGAGCACCGCCGGATCGGGAACGGGTCACACGATCCGGATCAGCGCATCGGTCAAGGCATTTCGCCCGAAATCCCGGATGTCAGCGAGATGATCCGGCGGTCAGAATCCGCCGTCGAAACCACCGCCACCATCGAAACCACCGCCGTCGAAACCACCGAAGTCCCCGCCACCGAAACCGCCGGAGTCGTAACTGCCGCCGAAATCACCGCTGTAGTCTCCGCCGCCGTAGCCCTGATCGCCGTAGCCTTGATCGCCGCCGTAGCCCTGATCGGCGCCGGCGTCGTAACCGGCCTGGTAGCCGTCGCCGTAGTTGCCGTCGCCGTAGCCACCCTCGAAACCGGTGGCGCCGTACGCCACACCGGACATGCCGCTGAACAGAGCATCGAACAGCAGGACCGATCCGACACCCCAGGCACCGGCGACCAGTGCGGTCTTCCACCACGGCTCGGAATACCAGCCGGCCGGGACCGGGCGGCCCGCGACCATGCCACCCGGGTAGTAGTTGGGCGTCTGAGCGGTCGGAGCGGGTGACGCCTCGATGCGCCGGCCGTCGTAGTCGATGCTGCGGTCCTCGGTGACCGAGCCGGCCGACCGCTGACCGTCCAGCTCCGGAATCGCGGGACCCGGGTCCAGGCCCATGGCGGTCCGTGCGGCGCGGACGTAGTACAGGCCCTCGACGGCCGTCTCCTTCGCCAGCCGGGCCTGCGGGACGGTCGTCGCCTGGTCGATCTGCGAGCCCGCGGCGTTGAGCCGCTCACCGGCGTCGGCGAGGGCCTGCTTCGAGGCATCGTCGGTGCCGGTCAGGTTGTACACCTGACCGCCCAGCCGCTCGATGAGCCGCCGGGCGTCGGCCTTGGCGTCGGCGAGCTGGGTGGCCGTGCGCGAGCGGTTGCCGCGGCCGGCGACGGTCGCCACGAGAAACACCAGCAGGACGAGAACCAGAAGTATCAGCAGTAGCGCCACGTCGTCCAGAGTACTGCGAGTCCGAATTTAGCCGGGAAATTGCTGGACATCGCGGGCTCACCCCGCCACTGCCGCGCCGAACCGCAGCGCCACGGTGGGTAGGCCACCGGTGTCGATGTCGTCCTCGTCGTCCTCCACCGGCGCCAGCGCGAACCGCCGTTTGCCCGCGGTCTTCGCCGAATACATGGCCCGGTCCGCGCTGCGCAGCAGGTCCGCGAAATCACACGGCCGACCGGCCGGGCAGAACGCGGTGCCGACGCTGGCCGAGGCCGGGACCAGCCCCGCGGCGGTGCGGATCGGCTCGTGCAACGCGGCCAGCACGCGCATCGCGGCCTCCCGCAACGTGTTCCGCCAGGTCGGCAGCGCGACCACGAACTCGTCGCCGCCGTAGCGGCTGACCACCGCGTCCAGCGGAGCGGCCGAGCGCAGTCGGTGCGAGATCTCCACCAGCACCTCGTCACCGACGGCATGCCCGTACCCGTCGTTGATCTGCTTGAAGTCGTCCAGATCGATCAGCAGCAGCCCGATCCCCCGGGTGCGGTCGGCCGCCATCGACAGCACCCGCTCCTGCAACAGCGAGCGGTTGGCCAGGTCGGTGAGCGCGTCATGGGTGGCCTCGTGCCGCCAGCGGTGTTGCAGTGCGGCGATCTCCTGCACCCGCACCGACACCGCGGCGTTCAGACTGCGCTCCTGCTGCGCCAGCGCCCGCTGTTGCAGCTCCTCGGCATAACTGTCGATGGCGTGACTGGCCACGAACGGCCATCTGGTCGCCACCAGCGAACCCGGTTCGCCCGGTGCGAAACCCAGCAGCGCGCGCGAAGCCGGGGCCAGCATCCGGGTCCGTTCGAACGGCTCCTCCGCGAGCCGCCGCCCGATCGCCCGGGCGGCGGTCACCGGAAAGGGTTCCGAACCGGCGAGTTCGAGTAATGCCTCGATCAACGAGCCGAATCGGTATTCCAGCTCTGCGGTCGTCACAGCGAGACCTCCGCCGGGATGAACGGCACGGGCCCAGTCGCGACTGGTGGCGGCGATCTGCGTATCGAGCTCGGTACGCATTGCCGGTCACCCTGCGCAGACGATGCCGGTGCCGGCCCTCCGGCCGGTCACGCCCTCCTGGTCGAGCTCACTGTCATGCGGTACGGCACACCTTGCTCGGCGCACGCTCACCGCCCCCTTTCCAGATACCCCCGTCCGGCAAAAAGGATCCTAGCAAGCCACCCGGTGCCGAAAAATGCTGTTTTACAACCAGTTCGGCACCTCGCGAATGGCGATTCGCCGATGAGATCGTGGCAGCCGACCTGGCGTTACACAGGTCTACAGCGTGTCGCAGCACGCCACGCCGAGAAACGATCGAACCGGACGAAAATGCCGCCAGAATTGCCCGTTTCCTCGATACGCACCCGGCCCGGCCAGGTCGATTGGCGTTCGATGAGTGACGTTCGGTACAGTCTCAGTCGCAGACGACATCGTGGCGATCCCATCAATGTCGTATGCGCGCGGGCGTAGTTCAATGGTAGAACCTCAGCCTTCCAAGCTGATGGTGCGGGTTCGATTCCCGTCGCCCGCTCTGGTGGGGCCGCTTGCCCTCTCCGGACACGCAGGCCCACCCCTCGGGATGTAGCGCAGCTTGGTAGCGCATCCGCTTTGGGAGCGGAGGGTCGCAGGTTCAAATCCTGTCATCCCGACCACGGTGGCCCTACTTGAACCAGTGACCGAAAAAACACTGGCGAGAGTAGGGGCCTGGTCCTCCGGAGGTTGAGCCTCGGTAGACGCGGAGTCTCCCGCGTCTACCGGCAGGCTTCCCGGTTTCCGCCTCTTGGTTCCTCGGCTGAGGTGTCCGGCCCGCTTGGTCGCGGCTGCCACTCCATGTGGTGCTGTCGCAAGCCGCCGCCGGTACGCCTGGTGGCCCTCGTGCAGCTCCCGCATGATCGGTGTCTTGTCGTCGGCTTTCACTTCCAGGTCATCGAGGTAGAACCGTTCGTAGAACGTCTCGTTGAGGAGCCGTCGGGTTACGTCGGTGCCGACGCGGTACAACGCTTGCGGATCGGCCGCCAGGTGGAGAGCATCGCGCAGTATCTGTGCGCCGACGGCAAGTTCCGCACTGGTGTGGGTCAATCCGGCTTGCGCTCGGTCACGCTCCACTTGGATGTCGAACAACTCGGCGCGGATCTTGGCTTCCGGCATCGACCCGAACCGCATGAGGCGGATCAGACGGTCTTCCTGATCGCCCAGTTCCTTGAGTTTCCGCTGAAGGCCCGCGTGCAACTCCCGCGTCGTGGCGGTCTCGTCGGCCACAACCTCTTCCATCCGGGCTCGCACCTCGTCAATGAAGTCAGCGGGCAGCTGCAACGTGGCGTAGTGATCGACGATCGCGTCCTCCACCAGCTCGACTGGAAGGTGGGGGAGGTCGCAGACGCCTTCTTGCCGGCCGCGACAGAAAAAATACCTGTAGCGGATATGACCCCGGCCTTGTGGCTCCGCGTAGATCAGGCGGAAGATTCTGCCCGCCTCGGAATTTGTCAAGCCGGATGAGACCAGTGGGTTTGTTCAGGCTGCTGTCTGCTGGTCCTCGCTGTCGGGTGTGGGCTGGTTGATCCAGACACTGTCGGGCAGGGTCAGGATTTTCGGTGCAGTGGTGGTGCCGAACCGGCCGGGATTGGCGGCGCGGGCGGCGTCGAGGACGCGACGGCGGTCGGCGGCTTTGG
The DNA here is from genome assembly GCF_020176955.2 of Nocardia sp. alder85J. GTDB lineage: Bacteria > Actinomycetota > Actinomycetes > Mycobacteriales > Mycobacteriaceae > Nocardia. Next base: position 29,753 of record NZ_JAIUCZ020000011.1, on the reverse strand, counting down.
CGGCGGCGAGTCCGTAGTGGACGTCGGCGGGTGTGTGCAGGCCCAGGCCGGTATGGCAATGTTCATGGTTGTACCATTGGGTGAACGATTCCATGAATTGTCTTGCCTCGGACAGGGTTCCGAACCGTTCCGGGAATTCTGGACCGTATTTCACTGTCTTGAACAGTGATTCGCTGTAGGGGTTGTCGTTGGACACTCGTGGCCGTGAGTGCGACCGGGTCACGCCGAGGTCGTCGAGCAGGGCGGCGACGGTTTTGCTGGTCATCGACGTCCCACGGTCGGCATGGACCACGTCCGGGATGCCGTGGACACCGAACACCGTGCGCATCATCTCGGCCGCGAGCTGCCCGGATTCACTGTTGTGGACCACGACACCGACGATGTAACGGGAGAAAATATCGATCATGACGTAGGCGTCGAAGTATCGGCCCTTGACCGGGCCGGCGAGCTTGGTGATGTCCCAGGAATACACCTGCCGCGGTGAGGTCGCGACCAGCTCCGGGCACACTTTCTTACCGTGGCGGGCTTGCCGGCGCCGGTCTTTGACCTGCTGGTTCTCGGCCAGGATCCGGTACATCGTCGACACCGAACACACGTATTCGCCTTGGTCGAGTAGCCGTGCGTAGATCTCGAGTGGCGCCAGGTCCACGAACTCGTCACTGTTGAGCGTGGCCAGCACCCGGTGGCGTTCGAGCACGGTGAGCTTGTTACCCGGGGCCGCACGCCGCACCACCGGCCCGGCGGGCACCGTCCGGCGGCGGTTCATCGTCGCCCGCGCCAGCCCGGTCAACGCGCTCGCCCGCCGCTGCCCGATACCGGTGCCGCACAACGCTTTCCACGCATTCTTCAACGCTTCTTCCGCTTCGGTTCGTCGGTGTCCGCGCTCTCGGAGGATAGACTTTCCAAGAGCGCGTGCGCTTTTCCCATGATCTCCAGCGCGGCGTCGGTCATCGCCTGTTTCTTCTGTGCTTTCGCCAGCTCGGCTTTCAACCGGGCGATCTCCGCCTGCTCCGGCGACAAACGGCCGGTCTTCTCACCCGGCGCTTTGCCCTGCAACACGCCGGCATCGCGCTGCCGGCGCCACTCGGTGATCAGCGACGAAATACAAGCCCTGTTCCCGCAGATAGGCGGCACCACCGCCCGGCTGCCCGGCCGCGGCCTCGTAACCGGCCAAATACGCCAGCTTCTCCGCCGGGCTGAACACCCGCCGCCGTCGCCCGCCCGCAGCGGGGTCACTGCTACCCATCCCGACATTCTCGCCGGACCCCCGACGCGTCGTACTGGTGGTAGTCATCGTGGTGATCGATCCATCTCTCGCCCTACAACACCGAGTTGCTGTGAACCAGCGGACTCACCTCAGGCTGACACGCAGGGCCTTGTGACACCGCTGGCAGAACAACGAGCCCTTCAGGTAGTGCTGATGTACGCGGTCGCGCTGGCCCCGGCCGCTGCGGAGGTGGAGTACTTCCTGTACGCGCTCGAACAGTTCGTGGCTGACGATCGGATCGTGACGGCCGGGGTAGGTGTCGCCCTTGTAGCGCACGAAGCCGATGTAGTAGGGATCGCTCAGCATGGCGTGAAGCTTGCTACCGGAGACGGGTTGTTCTGGATAGCGTTTGGTGGCCCGCGTGGTGAGCCCCAGATCGGCCATCGTCGCCTCCAGGCGGTCGATGGAGTACTCGTTAGTGGCGTACAGCTCGAAAACCTTCAGTACCAACGGCGCTCGCTGCTCGTCCAGCCGGATTGTGTTGACGTCGTGTCCGTCCACCTTGATCGTGACGTTCAGGTAGCCGAGCCGAGCGCGGCCGAGGGTACCGCCGAGGTCAACGGCCTTGCGGCGCATCTTCTCCTGGATGTCGAGGCCTTGAACGGTGGTGGTGAGCTGGTTCATGACGTCGACCACGCCCGCGACAGCATCGGCGTAGGGTCCCTCGCCGAAGTCCTCGTGAACGCTGACCAGTCGTATGCCCATCTGCTTGAGCTGGTATTCCACGATGGCGGCCTCGTAGCGGTTCCGGAAAATACGCGACCGCATGTAGACGATGACGTACGCGACGTCAGGGTGAGCGGCGATGAACTTCAGCATGTCCTGAAACACCGGCCGCTGGTCGATCGTCAGCTTGCTCGCCGAGTAGCCAGGCTCGACAAACGCATCCACCACCTCAGCGCCGAGTTCGGCAGCCTTGGTGTCGGTGCTGGCGCGTTGGGTACCAATGGAGAGGCCGTCAGGGTCGATATCCATGGCGGTGCCGAGTTGGCCTTTGGTTGAGACCCGTAGTAGCGCAACCGCTTTCTTGAGGCCGGAGGCTTTGGCACGGTCAGGTTTACTGGTCAACGGAATCTCCTAATGGCTGGAGTGAAGGAAACGGGAGTAAGGAGACCCTGTCTGTCAGTCTGGGATGAGACAGGGGGACGCTGTACTCCTTTGAGGTAGACCAGGGCGAGACAGGAACGATCGAGCAGTGACGATGACCTTGGCCGACCAGGCCGCCGCGACGGCGGCGGGGCAGAATGGGCCGGTGGGCAAGAAGACGGGGCGGCCGGCGCGGCGCACGTTCACCGCCGCGTACAAGGCGCGGATCCTCGCCGAATACGACGCCCTGCCAGAAGGCGGCCCGGAACGCGGCGCCTTGTTGCGGTCGGAGCGTCTCTACCATTCCCATATCGAGCATTGGCGTAAACAACAGTCGAAGGGAACTCTGTCCGCGACGACCGGGAAACCGGCGAAGGATCCGGTGACCGAGGAGTTGGAACGGCTGCGGGCGGAGAACCGGAAATTGAAATCCGATTCCACGCAGCTGGCGGCGAAGAACGAGAAACTCGAGTCACAACTGGGTAAGACCAAGGCTGCCCTGGATCTGGCGGGAAAAGCCTTCGCGCTCTTGGAACAGATCTCCGAGAGCGCGGATTCCGACGGCAAGTAGACGCCATCCTCACCCAGCAGACGCCGGGATTGGAACAGCTACTGGGTGTTTCGGCGACCTGTTCGCTGTTGGGAAGGTCTCGTGCCACCGAGTATCGGCGCCGTAATCCGATACCGCACCCGCGCCGGCAACGGCGGCCGGGTCGGCATCCGGCGCAGCTCAGCGACGCCGAGCGCGACCGGATTCTGGCGGTGCTGGACTCGCCGCGGTTCGCGGACAAAGCACCCGCGCAGGTGTGGGCGGTGCTCCTCGACGAGGGCGTCTACCTGGCCAGTGTGGCCACCATGTACCGACTACTGCGTGAGCGCGGCCAGACCGGCGAACGCCGCGCCCAAGCCATCCACCCGCCGCGCAAGAAACCCGAACTGATGGCCGACGCACCGAACCAGGTGTGGTCGTGGGACATCACGAAATTGAAAGGCCCCGCCCGCGGAATCTATTATCAACTGTATGTCATCCTCGACATCTTCTCCCGCAAGGTGATCCATTGGGAGATCTGGCCCACCGAAACCGGTGAACTCGCCAAAGAATTCATCCTCCACGCCATCGAAGCAAATAACGGCGTCATACCCGGCGCTGTCCACGCCGACCGCGGCACGTCGATGACATCGAACACCGTCGCCGGCTTGTATGCACGGCTCGGGGTCGACCAGTCCCATTCCCGGCCACACGTGTCGAACGATAACCCCTTCTCTGAAGCGAACTTCAAAACCTTGAAGTACTGCCCAGCATTTCCCGGCGCGTTCGGTTCGCTGGAAGACGCACGCCAATTCTGCGCGGCGTTCTTCCGGTACTACAATTACGAGTACCGCCATTCCGGGATCGCATGGCACACAGCAGCATCGGTACACGACGGCACCGCCGCCGGGATCCAGCAACGCCGAGCCCAGACCCTGGACCAGGCATTCACGGCTCACCCCGAACGCTTCCACGGCCGCCGACCGCTACCACCCAGGCTGCCGATCCGGGTCTGGATCAACGAACCGCCAGCCACCCTCCGAACCGACCACCCGCCACAAACCCCCTACGCAGCCTGATGTCTCATCCGGATTGACAGCTTCCGAGAAGGGGATGGCGTGAGCGCTTCTCGGAGTGGCAGCCACTCCCATAGCACCAGACTTGAGCTGTTGGATTGACTACTTTTGACGGCTAAATTGACGGCAAATGAGCCAAAAATACGCTTTGTCGTGGCTGCTCGCAGCTGCTGCATGACAGGGGTCAACGAGCGATCACTTGTGAGCCGTTCAAAATATGGTATAGCGACTTGCATCTCACGATCATCCGGCCTGTCAACAGATTGAATCGGTGTGCCGCTGTCCTCAAATCGAGTCCTCGACGGTAGTAGTTGACGGCCTTGGGTGCTAGCATCAGAATTCATCAGCACATGTTCTACTCGACTGAGTCCTTGTTGCTGCACGGATATATCGACATGTTGATAGATTTCCTGAGTAGTACTGACTTTGGCGTGACCCAAAATCCCCTGTATATCCTTGTCTGGTACTCCGAGATTCTTGAGCAGTGTTGCCGCAGAGTGTCGGAAATCATGGAAACGAACTCGCCGAAGACCCGCCGCCTTTGCCAGCTTGTGAAATAGATACTGGCCGAACCTACTTGGCCGAACAGGGAGACCTTTTTCATTCCGAAAGATTAGATCCAAGTCATCAGCCGGTTCGATGCCAAGGTTCATCATTGTCTGTCGGTATTCGATCAGCGCTAGGCGCACAGGCAACAAAAGTGGAAGGTCGCGCTTGCTCTGCTTGGTCTTAAGGGGTCCGGTCATGAATTCATTCCCCACGATCAACAGTTGTTGCCTAATATGAAGTATGTTGCGCTCCCAGTCAATATCCGACCAGCGGAGACCCATGACCTCGCCTAGCCGCGTGCCGTAGATGGCAGTTATGAGAAATGCAGGATACAGCTGCTCCTCTCTGATGAAGGTAAGGAAATGCTTGACTTCCTCCACTGTCCATGGGTGAACCTGTTTACGCTCAGGGGTTTTGAGCTTCACCAATCGAGCGACATTTCTTTGTACGACATCCTCGCGCATCGCATTCGTCAATGCAGCCATGAGCACGGTCTTGACCTGAATACTTGTCGAGTTGGTCATGCCCCGCGCGACCTGCTCGTTCATAAATTTCTGTAGTTCAACGACCGTAAGCCGCGTAAGTGACCGAGAGGCGAGAACCGGCTTTATATGTAACCGAATGATTCCTTCGTACATATACAAGGTTGACGGACGCAAATCTTTCGGTGCAACATTGGCCATCCAATAGTCAAGATAACCGCCGACTGTCCATGCACGTTCCGGAACTGGTATACCGCGCTTTGCATCGGCTAGCTTGATTGCCAGCTTATCATTAGCTTCCTTGCCCGTCTTCCCGTAGACGCTGACGCGACGTACCGCGCCGCTTGGAGTAGGGAGGTAGGCCGTACCTTCCCATCGTCCGTCTTTCCGCTTGTAGACGCTCCCGCCGCCTCTCACGCGGCGGCTCATAGTAACTGGCCTCCGGTAAGAGGAAGCGACTCAAGGTAGCGGTGTATTTCGCTGGAAGGGATAAACCGGCGGCGTCCTTGTTTCACCGACAGTAGATCTTTCTTGTGGAGAAGGTCGTACACGCCCCATCTGCTCAATCGCAGCTGATCTGCCGCTTCAGGTATCGTGAGAAGAGAACCAACCGCTGAAGAGGGACCAGGTTCCGTACCCGTCTTTAGCTGCTGAATAAGCCAGGCAGTCTCAATTTTTTCTCCGTCTGCAACACGCAGCGAAGTATTCGCCAGAACCCGCAGGGCAGTCGCACTGTCGAGAAATTTTGCCGTTGGATGGTTGGTCATAACACCTCCTCTCACCCCGAAGGGACATAGATTTATTAGAGATCAGCTCCGCCCAGTCTTGCGAATTCCTCCATTCGAACCCGCCTCGAAGCGATCAAATTCAAAAGAAACGTCGTAAAGCTCGCATTGCGCCATAAAATAACCCTCGATACGGTAGTGAGCCTTCTTGGGCAAGCTGGCATACTTGGCCTGAAGATAGGCGGGCCCTGACCCCAGGTAGTGGACACGCTGATCTTGGCCTCCAGGCCAGGGAAGCGAGAAGATCTACCCGATGGCACGCAAGACATACAGCGAGGAATTCCGCCGCGACGCGGTCGCGCTCTACCGCGACACTCCCGGCGCGACCGTGGCCGGGATCGCCGCCGACCTCGGCATCTCCCACCCCACCCTGACCGGCTGGCTCAAAACCGCGGGCATCACCGTCCGCAAGCCCGGCGCCGCGACCGGCACCAGCGGCCCGGCCTCACCGGCGGGTGAGACACCCGAGCAGGAAGCCGCCCGCCTGCGCGCCGAGGTCCAGCAGTTGCGGGCCGAGAAGGCGAAGCTCGAGACCGAACGCGACATCCTCCGGTCGGCGGCCAAATATTTCGCGGGGGAGACGCGCTGGTGAACCGCTTCCAGTTCGTCGCAGACCACTCCGACACCTACCCGGTGAAGCGGTTGTGCCAGGTCATCGACATCGCACGCTCCTCCTACTACGCCTGGGCCGCCGCGGCACCCGCCCGTGCGGCGCGCGCGGACGCTGATGCCCGCCTCGTCGAGCGGATCCGGAAGGTCCACGACGCCGACCGGACTGTCGGCCGGCCGCGGATCACCGCCGAGCTCAACGACAGTGTCCCCGCTGGTGAGCGGGTCAACCACAAACGGATCGGACGCCTCATGCGTGAGCACGGCATCGAGGGGCTGCGGTTGCGCCGCCGGCACCGCACCACCATCCCGGAACCCGCCGATCAGAAAGCACCGGACCTGCTCGGCCGTGATTTCACCGCCGCCGCGCCGAACACCCGCTACGTCGGTGACATCACCTACCTGCCCTGCGGTAACGGCGAATTCCTGTATCTCGCGACCGTCATCGACTGCCACTCACGGCGGCTGGCCGGCTGGTCGATCGCCGACCACATGCGCACCGAACTCGTCTCCGACGCTCTGCGGGCCGCGGCCCGGAACCGAGGCGGCCTGGAGGGTGCGATCTTTCATTCCGACCACGGAAGCCAGGGCGGATTCAACTGGTCGTCGCAACACAATTATTTCGAAAGCGATTGTAGGTGATGTTCCATCGCTTCGGCCGGGGTGCGCCATCCGAGGGCCTTTCGCGGACGCGTGTTGAGGGCGCCTGCGACGGCGGCGAGATCACGCTTGGTCCAACGTGATAGGTCGGTGCCTTTCGGAAAGTACTGCCGCAGAAGGCCATTGGTGTTCTCGTTGGTTCCGCGCTGCCACGGGCTGTGCGGGTCGGCGAAGAAGATCGGGACACCGGTCTTGCGTGTCAGCGCCGCATGCGCAGATAGCTCCTTGCCGCGATCCCAGGTCAGGGACTTCAGCATTCGCTCGGGAATCTTGTTCAATGCGGCGGTCAGCGCCTTGTTCATCGACGACGCTCCGTAGCCACTGAGCGCCGGACCGTTCTTCACCGGCGCGGACTCACCCCACCCGCGCTCGCGAGGCAGGTGGACGAGCACGGTGAACCGGGTGTTCCGCTCGACCAGGGTGCCGACGGCCGAGCGGCCGGTGCCGATGATCAGGTCGCCTTCCCAGTGGCCAGGGGTGGCACGATCATCGGCTTCGGCGGGACGTTCACTGATCAGCACGTCGGCAGTGACGTGCGCCCAGGCCACGCGTTTCGAGCGGGCGCGGGGCATGCGCAGGGCCCGGCCGGTGCGCAGGTTCAAGATGAGCTTGCGGTCGAGTGCTCCGCGGCCTTCGATGTAGAGCGCCTGGTAGATGGCTTCGTGGCTGATCCGCATCGACGGGTCGCCAGGGAAATCGATCCGCAGCCGCTGGGAGATCTGCTCCGGACTCCACGCCTGAACCCAGGCCCGGTCCGCTCGATGCGGCTTGTTCCGGCCGGTCCATTCTCCGGTCGCCGGGCCCGCGGCAACCCGGCCTTCCGCGTCCGCGATCCGTCCCGCCAGGCGGTGCTGAACATATTCTCGGAGTTGTTGATTACCAACAAGTTTCGCAGTCTTCGGGCGTCCAGCGAACAGTTCGGCCTTCCACTGGGCAACCGATGCGCGGTAGTCGAGCTTGCCGCCACGAGTCGCGGCGTTGCGCCGCAGCTCCCGCGAGATCGTCGACGGGCTGCGGTCCAGCACCTGTGCGATCTGCCGCACCCCCATGCCCCGAGCCTTCAGCAGCGCGATCTCTTCGCGCTCGGCGAACGACAGGTAGCGGCCGCCGGGCCGGCTCCAGGAATACGGTGACATCCCGCCAGCATCGCGGAACCATCGAGTACCCGCGACAGGCGATACCCCCACCACCACACCGGCTTCCGTCGGCAGGACACCTTCTGCGATCTTGTCCCAGAACAAGCGCTCGACCGAACGCTGATGGCCGGGATGTCCCGGCGACTTCATCGGCGCCCGCCCGGTGACTGAGGGGCCGGAAAGATTTCGGACAGCGAGGTTTTGGATTTCTTATGCTGCCTTGCTCCGGTCGAACCACTCGGACTCTACTTCGTTCGGTGTGCGGTAGTCAATTCCTGAGTGGAGTCGAATCTGGTTGTACCGCAATTCGATATAGCTGGTGATGTCCCTTCGCGCATGTTCGCGGGTGGGGTACTCGGTGCGGTTGACCCGCTCGTTCTTCAGGGTGCCGTTGAACGATTCCGCCCAGGCGTTGTCGTAGCATATTCCGGTGCGGCCGACGGAGCGTTGCACGCCCAGTTCCGCAGCCACGCCCGAGAATTCGGCCGAAAGATATTGCGCGCCGCGGTCGCTGTGAAAGATTGTCTCACCCGGCCGGAACGGCAGATTACATGCCGCCATGCGGAGCGCGTCGGCCACCAGTTCGGTACGCATATGATCGGCCATCGCGTACCCGATCACTTTTTTCGAGAAGCAATCCAGCACGGTCGCCAGATACAGCCATCCCTCCCAGGTCCGGATGTAGGTGATGTCGCCGACCAGCTTGGTCGCGGGCGCGTCGGCGGTGAAGTCGCGGCGGACCAGATCGGGCAGGTCACCGGCATCGCCGGCGACGGTGGTGACCGGACGCCACGGCCGCGGCTGGCACGCCACGAGCCCCAGCTCACGCATGATCGTGCGGACCGTCTCCGGGTCCACGACGGTGCCCCGGCGGGCCAGCTGGGCGTGGATGCGCCGATACCCGTAGGTGCCGTCGGAATGCTCGAAACAGAACCGGATCTCAGCAGCGAGGATCTCGCGCCGCTGCGCGGTGGCCGAGGACTCACGGTTGCGCCACGAGTAATACCCGGACCGGGACACCTTCACCCACCGGCACATGGACACGACGGGATGACTGCCTTCTTCGGAGGCGATGAACGCGTATTTCACAGTCACCGGTGCTTCTTCGCGAAGAAGGCCACCGATTTTCCCAAGAAGCGGTTCTCCTCCTCCAGTTCCCGGACCCGCCGCTCCAATTCCTTCAACCGGGCCCGCTCGGTCACAGTCAACTCCGTATCGGCCGGCGGGTGGGCCTGCCGGAACTCCCTCACCCAATTCCGGATCGTCTGACCGGTGACACCACAATCACGGGCCACATCCTCGACCGCCCGGGACTTCTCGACAACCTCCCGGGCCGCGGTATCCCGGAACTCGGGACTGAAATTCCGCGACTTCTTCTGTGCCACAGACAACTCCGTTCAGTTACCCCAATCCTACTTTGGGGCACTGTCCGAGAACCTTGGGGCACCTCAGACCTCCCGCATCCAGTCCGATGGCCGTCCCATAACACCCTCCATGACCTCGGGTGTTGCGACCACCGGTTGAACCTGAGCAGTACACGGCAAAGGCTTTCGCGACCGTATGCGCCGAACTCGGTGTCATGCAGTCGATGGGTGCGGTCGGCTCGAGTGCGGACAACGCGCTCGCCGAGTCGTTCAACGCGACCCTGAAACGCGAGACCCTGCAGGGCGCGGCCCGATGGGAATCAGCCCGCGCGGCGCGGTTGTCGGTGTTCCGGTGGATCACTCGATACAACACACGCAGAAGACATTCCTACTGCGGTTACCGAAGTCCGGTCGATTACGAGAACACGCTCATGTCCGATACTGTCGGCCTGGCAGCATAATCATTTCCCCGTGTCCAACTTCCGGGGTCAAGGCCCGAGCATCATACCGGCGGTCGAAGAAGCGATGACTCGACAGCTGAACAATCAAGGAACAGCCGACGATCTAGATTTTCTTCTCGCGTTCGGGCGAACGCTGGCTTCAAGGGGAGCCATCGACATGGCGACTCCTATACTTGTGTCCAATGCAAAGAGTGCGCTACAGCGAAACAACATAGAAAGCACATGGATCGCCCTTGAAAGTCTCCGCCTGTATGGCGACTTGCTGTTGCGCTTTGACCGCGAGGAAGCCTATTCAATAGTTGCTGACCTTGTAGCGTTGCAGGAAGAGCAGTTCGCTGTAAATGGGCAGCCGATAGATTTTGAGCTTGCAGAACGGATTAGGATCCTGTCCAAAGACGCGGCCCGCAAAACGTGCCCTGAAAGAGGCCAGAACCTATGCGTCTCGCACCGTCGAACTCTTCAGTAATGCCTACGATAGAATTAGATCGCTAAGCTTTGAGATCGTTACGGAGCTTTACTATGAGTTACTAGATCAAGCAGCTCGGTTCCGCGCGCTCACGGCAGCGTACTCGCCCGAAACTGAACTCGATTTCGATCACGATGAAGCAGTCGCGGACGATACATTAGAGGGCGGTCAGGAGAGGTACGACTACAGAGTTTTTCCATGGTTGGTCATATCCGCAGTGCAGGAACTGACAACGCCGGGCTCTGTGAGTACAGGCGACGGAATGGATGAGCAAACAGCGCGGCGAATTTTCGATAGCGATTCCGTACCGGGGATCGCCAAGATGATGTATCTGTTTGATTACTCACTGGACGACCTCAGAGACGCCACGGTGAATATGGCGAGGGTGGCAGATCGACTTGAGGAGTGTGACGCGCACTGGTATACGACAGCGCGATACCGCGTGTTCGCCGCATGTCTTGCCGTCGCGTCAAATGATCCCGCCCTTACACCGGTTGTTCACAAGGGCAGAGAAACAGCAGACGAATATCGAAAGCCTATATGGCATTTGATGATTGATGAGGTTCGGGAACGCCCCAATGTGATGTATGCGTTCCTCCTCCGATGAGCGGGAAACTGCTAATCGGCTGACTATGCTCGTGGCGTAGCCACGGCGGCCTCCGAATCGGAGTTGCCCGTACCGGAGGCACAACATCCTGCAATCGCGGCAATACCACTGTGTCGCCATCAGTCCCCACCTCTGGGGCTGAGGCCGGCTGCGATCCCTCCGGCCTCTCCCTGTCGTCCCGAGTATCCCAACCGTCGTGCTCATACTGTCCGGGCACGAACCTATGTCGAGCAGGCTGGCGATATTTCCTCCACCACTGTCCCGCCCGAAACCCCAGCACCGCCACCACGACCACCGAAATCGGCCACAGCATCCATACCAGCGGCGACACCGACGTCACCAGCAATCCTCGACCAGCAGCAGATATGCCGCTTCCAGATGCACCCTGCACTCATCAGGATGGTGAAAGCGATGGATGTGGCGCAGTACCCGAGCGCGTTCGACCGTCAGCTCCAGCAAAGACACCTGGCACATGAATTCGGCCAGCTTGCCGTCCGCGTGAACAAACGTTCTGTCCGGTAACGGGTCCGAAGCCATCACGAGGAACCTCCGGGCTCGTGAGCCACCATCCTCGGCGGAAACACATCAGTGGCTTCCGCAGGCAACCGCAGCCGGCCCCGTTGCACGCTGTCGACCAAGGCATCGAACGACTGGACGCATCGCAGCAGTTCGGCCGCGTCACGCTCCTGATATTCGGCGGCGTCCTGGCGCAAGGCGTAGAGCAGATATTTCCAGATCAGCCACGCAGCCCACTGACCATACGACGATGGTGCGAGCGGCGCATCAGCTTGGGGGACAACGTTTTTGACGTGTCCACCCGCCTCCCGATCAATGAGCCAGATGGCGAGATTCAGCTGTTCGTTCAGCCGAGCCAGAGCTTCCGGCTCCTTGGGGCGCTGCTCGTGGGTATAGTGCCAGATGCCAACCAACTGGACCGCGATCCGCATCATCGCCGTGCTCGGCGCTTCTGCTCCACTGCACACGCGCAAGAAGGGACCAGCGTCCGGCAACGGCTGGTCTGGCATCGCTTCTACCGGTGGCAAGCTGATCGCCACAGGCCGATCCGGGGTGAGGCCGTACACGGAATAGGTGGGACGGTCGTCGGGCATAGGACAGGTATCCTTTTCAAGGAGTATTTTTCTGAAAGCTGTTGGCCAAAAAGCTTTTTGGCGCTCACTCCCACAGCTCGGCACAGGGAAGTGGCGGCAGATCCGACCGCACGTCGTCATCGACAGTCACCCGAAGCTCCAGCTCCGAAAACGTCTGTGCCAGTTCATCGGCCACGTTCTTGGCCTGCTCTTCGCTGGCCTGGTAGTCCAAGCTCAACGCGCCAGATTCGATGTGGATATGACGGATGCGCCGAGGCGAACGTGCGGAGGACATGGGGGTTCAGCTCGGTTTGCTCGTCGAGGGGATGACCCGGCCGGCCTCGACCAAAGCCCGAAGCGCGGTAGCCTTCCTCGGGCAACGTGAGGTGCCCCAAGGTTCTCGGACAGTGCCCCAAAGTAGGATTGGGGTAACTGAACGGAGTTGTCTGTGGCACAGAAGAAGTCGCGGAATTTCAGTCCCGAGTTCCGGGATACCGCGGCCCGGGAGGTTGTCGAGAAGTCCCGGGCGGTCGAGGATGTGGCCCGTGATTGTGGTGTCACCGGTCAGACGATCCGGAATTGGGTGAGGGAGTTCCGGCAGGCCCACCCGCCGGCCGATACGGAGTTGACTGTGACCGAGCGGGCCCGGTTGAAGGAATTGGAGCGGCGGGTCCGGGAACTGGAGGAGGAGAACCGCTTCTTGGGAAAATCGGTGGCCTTCTTCGCGAAGAAGCACCGGTGACTGTGAAATACGCGTTCATCGCCTCCGAAGAAGGCAGTCATCCCGTCGTGTCCATGTGCCGGTGGGTGAAGGTGTCCCGGTCCGGGTATTACTCGTGGCGCAACCGTGAGTCCTCGGCCACCGCGCAGCGGCGCGAGATCCTCGCTGCTGAGATCCGGTTCTGTTTCGAGCATTCCGACGGCACCTACGGGTATCGGCGCATCCACGCCCAGCTGGCCCGCCGGGGCACCGTCGTGGACCCGGAGACGGTCCGCACGATCATGCGTGAGCTGGGGCTCGTGGCGTGCCAGCCGCGGCCGTGGCGTCCGGTCACCACCGTCGCCGGCGATGCCGGTGACCTGCCCGATCTGGTCCGCCGCGACTTCACCGCCGACGCGCCCGCGACCAAGCTGGTCGGCGACATCACCTACATCCGGACCTGGGAGGGATGGCTGTATCTGGCGACCGTGCTGGATTGCTTCTCGAAAAAAGTGATCGGGTACGCGATGGCCGATCATATGCGTACCGAACTGGTGGCCGACGCGCTCCGCATGGCGGCATGTAATCTGCCGTTCCGGCCGGGTGAGACAATCTTTCACAGCGACCGCGGCGCGCAATATCTTTCGGCCGAATTCTCGGGCGTGGCTGCGGAACTGGGCGTGCAACGCTCCGTCGGCCGCACCGGAATATGCTACGACAACGCCTGGGCGGAATCGTTCAACGGCACCCTGAAGAACGAGCGGGTCAACCGCACCGAGTACCCCACCCGCGAACATGCGCGAAGGGACATCACCAGCTATATCGAATTGCGGTACAACCAGATTCGACTCCACTCAGGAATTGACTACCGCACACCGAACGAAGTAGAGTCCGAGTGGTTCGACCGGAGCAAGGCAGCATAAGAAATCCAAAACCTCGCTGTCCGAAATCTTTCCGGCCCCTCAACGCTTGGCGCAGCAGGCGACATGGAATTGCATGACCCGATGCGCTTCCGACACTGTGAAGTCGTGTTCAGGTGCTTTGTGCATCTCTTGTTCGGATTGCACGACGCACTGATGAATGGCGAGAGTATTGGACAGCATTTCGGGCACCTTCTAACTTGTGAGAGGTCAAAGGCACCCGGCACCAAGGGCTTTCGCCACCTTCCTCAGCTCTCCGGGGATGGTGCGCCGCACGAGGGGAAACGGCGTCGACTTGGTGCCGGGTGCCGGTTTAACCGTGCCCGTTCGGCCAATTTCGGCGCGATCGCGTAATGGTGGGGTACCGTTGGGGTAGCAATCCCATTTCCCCAGGTCAACGGACAAATCGTGAGGTAGGGCCATGGGCCGATCGACGCGAATTGCCAAGGGGCACAGTGCTTTAGCGATGTTCCTTAAGGTGTACGCGACGGACCCGATAGAAATTTGTCCGTTTCCGTACGCGGTGCCGAAGGTGGACCCTTCAGCAGCACAACTGCCGAACTCGCGCGCTCGGGTAGGGTTTGGCCACCGAAAGTGTTTGCCCAGTTCAGTTGACGTGACGTAGGCGGGGTAATGGTCAGAGGGCGGGAGTGGACCGGATTCGAGGCGGCGGCGCTGCAAGAGGCCATGCGTCGATCCGTTCGCGACTTCGCGGCGCTGCTCGGCGTCGAAGGCACCACGGTCGTCAACTGGCGGACCGGCCTCGGTGCGGTCAAACCTCGCTCGAACACTCAGGCGATTCTCGATACCACGCTCGACCAGCGAGCGACGGCTGATGATCGTGCCCGGTTCGAGCAAATTCTGATCGAGGGTGAAGCTGCCTGGCGCGAGCGTCATCCGGTATCCCAACGAAGAGAATCGGCGAAAGGCGCGCTGAACAGCGACGATCCGCCTCGAAACGCAACCGACCTGTCTGTTGGTACGTCCGTACCGACTACTGTGGAAGACGGCCAGTCCGCCATACCCGGCGGCGTCTACCCCACGGAGATATCGGACATGAACCGGCGCGAGTTGTTGCGGCTCCTGAGTATCGCCACAACCACACTCGTCACGCCGCCTGCCATCGACTGGGATCGTGTGCAGTTCACAGCGGCCTCAGGCCGCGTCGACGGGGGCGTGCTCGATCAGCACGCCATCCTCAACCAGATGCTCTGGAAGAGTTACGGCGAGGCCGAGACCAAGGCAACGATCTTCAGCGCCGCGCGCGAGCACCTGACCATCCTCGTCGATGGGCTGCGAAGCTCTCCCGGTGCGAAGCTCCGCAGTCGTCAGCTCGAACTGATCGCCGACGTCCTCCAGCTGACGGGCGAAATTTTGCTCGACGGCAACCACCTGGCGGAAGCAGCTCACTGCTACGCCTTGTCGGGTACGTTTGCGGCCGATGCACAGGCCTACGATCTGTGGGCCTGTGCGCTGACCCGACACGCCTACATCGGGATCTTCGACAACCGCTATGACGATGCCCTGCCGCTGGCGGAAGAGGCGATAGAGGTAGCTCGTCGTGGCGACGGTGCACTACCAACGCGCTTCTGGGCCGAAAGTGTTCGGGCTCAGGTGCAAGCTGGTCGAGGGGAAGCCGATGAATGCCAGCGAGCCTTCGACGCAGCCCGTGGCGTCCTCGGGTTAGGTGGGACGCCATCGGTGGGGTGGCTGCGCTTCTCAGGCGAACGCATCGATGAGGAACAGGCCAGCTGCCTGATCCAACTTGGCCAACCGGAGCCGGCCGAACGCATCCTGAACCCTCTCCTCGAACGACCTCTGTCCGCCCGCCGCAGGGCCAGCGTGCTCGTTGACCTTGCCGCAGCCGGCGCCCTCCGGGGAGATCCAGTACAGACAGTGTGGTTCGGCGGCGCGAGCGTCGACATCGCTCGTCGTACTCGCTCGGGGTACGTCGGGCGACGGCTCGACCAACTGCGATCGCATCTGGCGGAACTACCTACTGATCGTCATGTGGCCCATCTGGCAGACCAAATCACTAGGCTGGCAACGTCACCCGCATACGGACGAGGAGCACTGTGAGCAGCGACAACGAGCACGGCGGCAAGGTCTTCCGCGAAGCCTGGATCACTGGCGTCACCACGCACTATCCCGGCACGCCGAAGGACGGCTACATCGCGCCGTGGGAGAACACACCCGACTGGGAGCGTGCCAGTGCGGCAGCGGTGTACCGGCAGGTGGTCGACTTCATTCAGGCCACGGATGGCGCGGCTACTCGCTTGAGTCCCGAGGTGAAGGGGCAGTTCGTCGCGATCTGCTGGATTGGGCAAATTCTGGCGCGGATTCCGGACCCGAAACCGGGCTACATTGCGCCATGGGATCAGCTGCCCGAGTGGCAACAGAAGACCGACATCGGCGTATTTGAGGCGATTGAGCGCGACGTAACGACGTCCGAGGTTACGGCCGAATCGTAGAAAGATTGAGAGTCGATAAATACTATCTGGACCTCTTTCTTCCGCACGCCTCTGCAAGCGGTCCATTTGCTTGCACGTACAATCCATTGAGCGCATAATAAGGCAATCTGAGGATCATTTGTAAAACTCGGGAAGGATCGAGAAATTAGCTCTCCGTGGACGGACAATGAAGTAAAGCTGGTGGTGGCTGGTGTGGCTGCCATCAGCGCGGTCACGGTCGCCGTGCTGTCCGCCCTCTTTGCTAGAGTATTCGCCCGGCGCGATCGGCGTCGGCAGATGTACGGAGAAGCGTTTCGAGCCGCCTTAGAGTGGCGGGAGATGCTGTACAGAGTACGACGGCGTGATAATACAGATGAAGGCGAGCGCGTCGTCATCGACAAGTTTCATGATCTTCAAGAACGCCTCGACTATTACGAAGGCTGGATCGGCAGCGAGTCGAAGTACATGAGGCGAAGCTACCGGAAGCTAATTCAGGAGGCGAAGAAAGCCACTCGGGCTCTTATCCGTGACGCATGGGACAACCCTGGCAAAAAAGGCAATTCTGACTCGAACGATGAGCATCCGATGATAAGTCCAGAGGTCCAGGACGGATTTCTCCGCGACGTTCGCCACCATCTATCATTACAACCCTGGCGATGGGTTCTTGTCACCATCAGGAACTGGAGAGAGGTGTAGTGGACGTTCAGTCATATTTTGATGCCTTCCTGGATAAGATTTCACTTGGACAAAAGCAAGTCGACAGGATCACGAGCGCGTCAGACACGCTGATCGACTTCCTGGCGGATCGCTATGCGCTGACGACCGAGAGTGTTTTCTTGCAAGGCTCGTATGCAAACGGCACTGCCGTGAAGCCCGTCGATGGCGGAGAATACGATGTCGACATCATTTGCGTATGCGCAACCACGGATCAGACACCGGAGACTGCTCTTCAAGACCTATTTGAGAAGCTCGAAAGCCATGGACGCTACAAGGATAGGCTGAAGCCAAAACAGCCGTGCGTACGCATCGAGTATGCTGACGATGAGATTGGAAAATTTCACGTCGACGTCGTGCCAGTCCGGCTGTGCCTGACGGAAGCGGATGCACCGCTGGACGCACCACGGAAGTCAAGTGGCTGGCACGCAACGGCTCCTGCTGAATACACGAACTGGTGCATTCAGCAGGGAGAGCCTTTCCAGCGGACGGTACAGATGCTTAAGCGATGGCGTGACGAGCACCAGGAGGTAAGAGGCGCGATTAAGTCGATCGTCCTCCAGGTTCTGATATGGCAGCATCTACCTGCTATTGCCGTCAACGATGCTGAGCGTGTGACGCAAACAATTCTTGCTTTGCACAACAAGTTATCTCCGCTCGATTCGCCACCGGAAGTGCTCAATCCGGTTTTGAAAACAGAGAATCTCGCCGAGAGATGGACAGTCGAGTCGTTCAGTAGTTTTAAGAGAGAGCTGGCAGAAGCGGCTGATCTGGTCGGCAGTGCAGGCCAATCAGACGATCTCGTCGAAACGGTCGACTACTGGCGCGAATTGCTCGGAGATGCCTTTCCTGCCGTTGACAAAGATCGGTTCGCGATACAACTCGCCGACATGTCTCACGCAGAGTCGCCACAAATTCATGGCTGGTCTGAGTCGTTGGATTCTCGCTACACGGTAGCCGTCCGAGCCTGGAGCCAGTGCGGCAAGGGTAAGCAATGGAATCCGTATGCAAACGATGGTGCCGTCTTGTCGGCAGGGAGTTCCCTGAGATTCGAAGCCGACTACTCTGGCCCTACCTCTGTGGATGTGTGGTGGCGCATTACAAATACCGGCAACCACGCCAAAACGAATGGTTCCCTACGAGGGAATTTTATAAAGGCATGGCGACTAGATCACCGTCCTTCACCAGATCCCGCCCAGCACTGGGAAAGAACCGCTTTCACGGGTTCGCATCTGGTAGAGGTTTTTCTTGTTCATGCTGATCACGTTGTTGCGCGTAGCTCCCCATATAGGATTAATATCCGGGACCGCCGGTTCCCATGGAGTGCATAGTAGATTTCGAGTCCTGCTGTGCGCTTTCCGTAAAGCGCTACTGCAACGCCTTAAGCAATTCGGCGATTGCCGTAGACTTGTACATTCGGGAAAGTCCGGCGTGATGCATACGCCACATTCCGTCAGGATCTTCAAACTTACTGTCGTAGTGTCCGGCGTTTATCCCGATAACCAGCGGCGGCCGGTAGGCTCCATCGTAGCTGAGCCCTGGGCCTACGTTGATGCCTCGCTGCCCAACGAATACCGGACTTCCTGAATTACCGCTAGTAGAGAAGGCATCGAAAAGCATTTGATAATTACCATCAGTGCGAGTCGGCTCCCCTTCCAGTCGTCGATAATCGTGGCGAGGATCGCTCACGATCGTGCCTGTTCGAAGTATGGGGCGACCACCTTTTTTGTCGTACCATTCAGGATAGCCCGGCAGGAAGGTCATTTCGCCAACTTCAATTTGAGAATCGAAATGCTCCTCGGTAGCAAGGAGGCTCTGCGGAATGTTGTAATGCAACTCGACTGCAGCGGCATTTTCGGCGGGATCTATTTCCACATGACTAATACTCGGAAAATCCACTTTTGTCACCGCCTCGGACACGTCAATGGCCGCAATGTCTACGGAGTCGTCTGGATGGTAACTGATCTTAGTGAAATCAAGGGTAAGGACCATCTTTTCAGGCTCGGGACCGTACCAGGCATCTACTATCAGCTCGGTAATTTGAGCGCCATCGTAAGACGGCTTAGCCCACGGCAGGTCTACAATGTGACGGTTGGTGACTAGCGCAGCATGGCCACTGCTTTCCATGCCAACCAGAAAGCCTGTGCCTGTACCTCGACTTGTCTGGTTACCCGGTTCGTAAAAGTGGGTCGCGTTCACCCGACAGGCCGCGTACAGTGCCGAGTTACCAAAGCCAGTGGACATGGGGCAATAGTCTACGTCCCGCCTCCCTGTGCCAGCAGGATCGCCGCTCTCACACTGCTTTTGGCCTTGTTCAACCTCACAGCGACCGCGCCGTACGAGTGACCGGCCTCGTAGAGTTGAATCGCCAGCGCCGTCTGCTCTTCCGTCAGCCCCTGCCGCCGCATCTCCACCCCTGCCTCACGCAGCAGCTTGAGTATGCCGCCCTTGGACAGTCCGTATCGCTTGCATAGCTCTGGGGTAGAGATGCCAGCCTCGTAGGCTGCTGCCAACTCGGCGACGGTCGTTGCCGACAGCCGTCGATCCAGTCGCCGAATCCGTGGAGGCTGAGAGGTTTTCGCTGGTCGATGAGGTGACGTGACCTCCACACGCTCGATCACCCGCCGCAACTGATCAGGGTGCCACTGGTTCGAATACCGTCCCAGCATCTCGACCACGATCGCCCTGCTCGAATCAGCGACCGCGCCGACGGCGGTGAGGTCCGGCCCACCCGGCAGCGGCCGCGGCGGATGTCGGCTCCGGAGATCAGGCCGGGCGGGCTCCGTCGAGAAAGATCGTGAGCACGGCGGCGCCGGCCTGCTCGAGTCCGGTGGTGCGGCGCAGGATGGCGTACAGCGCCTTCTCCAGCAATCCGGTGTACATGTCGAACAGCAGGTCGACCGGTAGGTCGGACCGTAGCGCGCCCTCGTCGACACCGCGGGCGAGCAGTCGGCGTACCGGTTCGCTCAGCTGCGCATCGAGTTCCGCATCCTTGTCCGTCTTCCCGCCGGGCTGCATCAATGCCGCGTATTTGCCTCCCGCGGTGAGGAATCCGCGGGTGAGCCGGGCGAGGGCCTCCGGGACGGCGACGGTGTCGAGTTCGGCATCGTCGATACGGGCGAGCAGATCCGACGACGCGGCGGCGAGCAGACCCTCCAGCAGGGCCTCGCGGTTGGGGAAATAGCGATACAACGTCGCCCGGGCGACACCGGCCGCGGCGGCGATCTCCGCCATGCTCACCGCCGGTCCACGGTCCGCGAGCACCGTGGCGGCCGCATCGAGGATCGCCGCCTCGATGTGATCACGCAATGCCCGTCCGGCCATCACCGCAGCCTACACAGCGGTCTCCCCTATTGACGCCACCGTCTCTCATTGAGACACTAGTGTCTCATTCGCTTCCGGGAGACGATATGACCCACACCCGCAGACTGGGATCCACCGACCGCGAGATAAGCCCGATCGGCTTGGGCTGCATGCAGTTCGCCGGACAGGGGGTGGTCGCCGAGTTCTATCGCGCACTCGACCCCGGCACGATCGACGCGGTGGTCCGCACGGCTGTCGACGGTGGCATCAACTGGTTCGACACCGCCGAGATGTACGGTCGCGGCCACTCCGAACGCGCCCTGACCACCGCGTTGAAAGCGGCGGGAGTCGGCGCCGGGGAGGTCACCGTCGCCACCAAGTGGGCGCCGCTCGGCCGGACCGCCGCCAACATCGAACGCACCATCGACACGAGAATCGAAGCGCTACAGGGCTTCCCGATCGACCTGTATCAGATCCACGAACCACACACGAGCCTGTCCCCGCTGACCGGTCAACTGCATGCGATGGCACGGCTACAGCGATCCGGGAAGATCGCCGCGGTCGGGGTCAGCAATTTCTCCGCGCGGCAGATGGAACACGCGGACGGGGTGCTGCGCTCGTACGGGCTGCGGCTGGTGTCCAATCAGGTGCAGATCAGCCTGCTGCACCGGGCCGTGGAGTCCAACGGCGTCCTCGACACCGCTCGCCGCCTGGGCATCACCCTGATCGCCTACGCACCGCTGCGCTCGGGCCTGCTCACCGGGAAGTTCCACGACGATCCCGCCCGCCTCGCCACGCTCCGGCCGATCCGCCGGACCCTCGGGCGATTGACCACCCGCACCCTCACCCGGACCCGGCCGGTGATCGATGAGCTGCGGGCAATCGCCCACGCACACGGCGCCACACCCACCCAGATCGCGCTGGCCTGGCTCATCACCCACTACGGCGACACCGTGGTCGCCATCCCGGGCGCCTCCGCACCCCGCCACGCGCAGGACAACAGCGACGCCATGGATTTGCGGCTCACCGAGACCGAACTCGCTCGCCTGGATGCCCTGACCGCGCACCGGTGAGGCGCCGCCAGGGCCCCGGGTCAGGCCCGGCGCCGGCGACGCAGGGTCCGGTCGTAGTCCTCGAAGCGGGCCTTGGCAATCGCCGAGCGATCCGGGGTCCGCAGCACGATCCCTTCCGGGTGGCCGCCCGCGCCGGCGTCGAGCCGGCAGCGGGTCCCGGGCAGCCGGGCGCCGAGGAACTCCCGCATCGCCTCGATCTCGTGCGGCAGTTCGGCGGCGTCCACGGTGAACAGGCGCGGCGTCAGCTCGAGATCGAAATCGGCTGCGGCAGCGGTCAACTCGTCCTCGGTGGCGAACCGCTGGCCGCCCGACTCACGCCAGGCGGAGAGCTCGGCGGCCGATCGGCGCGACAGCTCGTCCCATTCGGACAGCACCACCATGTCGAAGAGGCGGTATCCCACGCCGCGCTCGCCGGTGTACTGCTTGCTCGCGGCGGTGACCTTGCCGCCGTAGACCTCCAGGTACAGCACCCGGACCACGGCGTCCGCGGGTGGCAGCGCCTCGGCAAGATCCCGCAGCGCCGCGACGATTCCCTGGGCCGGATTGCCGATCAGGTCGCCTCGGGCGCACAGCAATTCCTCGCGGCTGCCCAGCAGCCAGGAGCCGTCCGGCAGGCCGATCACCCGGGAGTTGGTGCCGTCGACCTTCTCCGTTCCCACGACCGGTCCCCGGAACTCGACGACACCGGCGGTCAGCGCGCCACGCTCGCCGAGCCCGTGGTAGGTCGGGATCGAGGGGTACTTGGTCGCGCTGTTGATCGCGTCCAGGTCGGCGGTACGGACATCGAAATTCACCGCTTCATGGTGGGCGGCGGCCGAGCGGGTTGTCCATCGGATTTCGGGCCCGCTGGACGGGCTCGCACACACCGCGGCCGGGGTCCGGGCGCGAGGTGTGCGAGCCGGTCCGGATGTTCAGTCGAACTCCGGGCCCTCGGTGCGGGTGCGCTTCAGTTCGAAGAAGTGCGGGTAGGCGGCGAGGATGACCGACGCGTCCCACAGTTTGCCCGCCTGCTCACCACGCGGGATGCGCGAGAGCACCGGGCCGAAGAAGGCGACGCTGTTGATGTGGATGGTGGGCGTGCCGACGTCCGGGCCCACCTTGTCCATGCCGGCGTGGTGGCTGACCCGCAGCTCCTCGTCGAAGCCGCCGTTACCGGCCGCCTCGGCGAGCTCGGCCGGCAGGCCGACCTCGGCGAGGGCGTCGGCCACGACCGCCGCCAGCATCTCGGCGCGGTCGGCGCGCTCGTACTCTTCGCGGCGGTTGTGGATGCGGGTACCCATCGCGGTGTACAGCGGCGACAGCACCTTGTCGCCGTGCTCCTGGGCGGCGGCGATGGCCACGCGCACCGGGCCCCACGCCGTCTTCATCATTTCCTGGTACTGCTCGGGCAGGTCACGGCCCTCGTTGAGCACCGCGAGGCTCATCACGTGGAAGTGGGTCTCGATGTCGCGAACCTTCTCGACCTCGAGGATCCAGCGGGAGGTGATCCAGCACCACGGGCACAGTGGGTCGAACCAGAAGTCGACACGGTCCTTGGCACCGGTCTGTGCGGTCGTCACGTCGGTTGTCCTCTCCGGAAAGTTGGTGTCTGGCACGACGGCACACTGAGCCGTCGACCGACATCAACGCCGGGAACTTCCCTTTATTTCCGGGGTTGTCGATGGCGGACGTTGTCGGTGGTCGGCAGTAGTGTCGAGCGCGCGGAGGCGGGTAGTACCGGAGAGATCATCGACAGCAGAGGTCCAGCAGAGGTCCAGCAGAGGTCCATCGACCCCGATCACGCGGACAGCGGCGCGGTCGGCACAGGAGGTCCGGATATGACCGAGGATTCCAGGTTCGTCATCGTCGGCGGCGGGCTCGCCGCGGCGAAGCTCGCCGAGCAGTTGCGGGCGCAGGAGTACGCCGGGGCACTCACGCTGATCGGCGCGGAGTCGCATCTGCCCTACGAACGGCCGCCCCTGTCGAAGGACCATCTCCTCGGTAAACAGGCACTGGTCGACTTCACCGTGCACCCGGAGCAGTGGTATCGCGAGAACCGGGTGGACCTGCGCCGCGACACCACCGTCACCGCCATCGACCGGACCTCGAAAACCGTTGTGCTACCGGATGGTTCGACCCTGCCCTACGACAGGCTGGCGCTGGCGACCGGATCGCGGCCGCGGCGGCTGCCGATTCCCGGTACCGACGCCGCCGGGGTGTACGAACTGCGCACCATCGAACAGTCCGACGCGCTGCTGACACTGTTCGGGGTGGCGCATCGGCTGGTCGTGATCGGCGCGGGCTGGATCGGCTTGGAGGTCACCGCGGCGGCCCGCAACGCCGGGCTGGAGGTCACAGTGCTGGAGGCCGAGGAGGTGCCGCTGCAAGCGGCACTCGGCAAGCAGCTCGGCGCGGTCTTCGCCGAACTGCACCGCGACCACGGGGTCGATCTGCGCTGCGGCGCCCGGGTAGCGGAGATCGTCACCACCGACGGGCGCGCGACCGGTGTCCGGCTCACCGACGACACGGTGATCGCCGCCGACGCGGTGCTGCTGGCGGTCGGCGCGCGGCCCAATGTCGAACTGGCCGTCGACGCCGACCTGCCGACCGGTGACGGCATCCTGGTGGACGAGAGCCTCGCGACGTCCGACCCGGCGATCGTGGCCATCGGCGACATCGCCGAACAGCAGCATCCGTTGCTGGGCCGCCGGATCCGGGTGGAGCACTGGGCGAATGCCCTCAATCAGCCCACGGTGGCGGCCGCGACCATGCTGGGCCGCCCGGCGGTCTACGACCGGCTGCCCTACTTCTTCACCGACCAGTACGACCTGGGGATGGAGTACACCGGCCACGTCGCACCCGGGCAGGACGCCTCGATCGTGATCCGTGGCGACCTCGGCCGCCGCGCATTCATCGCGTTCTGGCTGGATTCCGGCAACCGGATCCTCGCCGGCATGAACGTGAACGTCTGGGACGTCACCGAGCGCATCCGGGAATTGATCGTCACGGGCCGGCCGGCCGATCCGCAACGACTGGCCGACCCGGATACGGAGCTGTAGGGCTGCCGGCCCGGTGATTCAGCCGGCGGCCGGTTCCACAGTGCGCGCACCGTCGCGGAGCAGATGCTTGCGGACCTTGCCGACCGCGGTCCGCGGCAGCGTGTCGACGATCTCGATGCGGTCCGGAACCTTCGCCCGCGGTAGCCATTCGATGCAGTGCGCGAGCAATTCCGAGACGTGCGGCACGGGCTCGTGGCAGACCACGTACGCCACTATCGCCTCTTCGCCGGTGCTGCCGGGCACCCCGATCACGGCACAGTCGGCGACCGTGGGGTGCTCGGACAACACCCGCTCCACCTCGGCGGCGGAGACGTTCTCCCCGGGACGGTTGATCACGTCGTCGGCCCGGTCGTGGAAGGTGATGAAACCGTCCGGCCGCAGCCGCACGAGGTCACCGGTACGCAGCCAGTCGTCCGACATGACCGCGGCGGTGGCCGCAGGGTCGTTGTGGTAGCCGGCCATCAGCGTGTAACCGGGTACCCCGCCGACCAGCAGCTCCCCCACCTCGCCCGGGACGACGTCGGCGCCGTCCGGATCCACGACTCGC
This sequence comes from Nocardia sp. alder85J, assembly GCF_020176955.2. Classification (GTDB taxonomy): domain Bacteria; phylum Actinomycetota; class Actinomycetes; order Mycobacteriales; family Mycobacteriaceae; genus Nocardia. The sequence continues at coordinate 4,843 of NZ_JAIUCZ020000011.1, read as the reverse complement.
ACCCGGCCGGGTGCGGTGGGCAGCCCGAGGGTGGCATTGTCGTGCGGGCCGAACAGCGGATTCAGCAGGGGCGGCGAGACCGTCTCGGTCATGCCGTACAGCTGCCGCAGCGGACATTCGAACCGGGTGCGGAAACGGACCAGCTGCGCTTCGGACACGTTCTGCGCGAACAGGGCCGCGCGCAACCGATTCTGCGCGTCGTACGGGGTTTCCGGGGCGGCCAGGATCATCCGCAGCCGGGTGGCGAACAGACTGGTCAGCGTGGCGCCGTGGATACACGCCTGCGCGGCCCAGCGGGTCGCGGAGAAACGCGCGGTCACCGCGAGCGACGCCCCCGACACCAGCGCCGACATCGTGCAGTAGTACTGGGCGTCGGCGTGGAACAGCGGCTGCACCACCAGCCAGCGGTCGTCGGACCGGATCCGCAGCCCCTGCGCGACGGTCAGACCCGCGGCCACGTAGTTGGCGTGCGTGACGACGACACCCTTGGGCCGGTTGGTGGTTCCGGACGTGTACAGGATCGCCAGTGGATCCTGCGGCCGGACGCGCACCGCCTTCGGCACCCGCCCGTCCGCGCGGCGATCGAATGCCGCCCCGGTTACCACCACCGCCACCGCGGTCGCCGCCCGCACCGTCTCCTCCTGCGCGGGACCGCACACCACGGCCACGCACTCGGCGTGTCCGAGCGCGTAATTCAGGTCGTCGGCCGTGCTCTGCGGGGACAGCGGGACGATCACCGATCCGGTGAGCGCGGCGCCGAACCAGCAGCTGAGGAACTCCACACTGTTGTCGAGCACCAGCCCCACCCGGTCACCGCGACCCGCGCCGAGCCCGCTCAGCACGGCCGCGCCGCGCCGGGCCAGCTCCATCGTGCCGCGGTAGTCGACCAATTCGATGTTCCCCGCCAGATCGTCGAACACCAGGAACGGCGCGGACGGGGTCTCCGCCGCCCAGTACGCCAGTAACGTGGCGACCGTCTGTGCGCCGGTCATCGGATGGTCCATGGTCGTGCTCACCTCACCTCGAACTCCACGGCACAGACCGTCCGGCCCGCACCGCGCACCGTATCCGGGCCGGGCGGCCGCGGTCGTGCGTGTGGAATCACGGTAATGCCGAATGCACTGTCCCTGCGCGGCGTTCGCGCGGCGTCACTGCGACTCGCCGCGCAACTGGATCAATCCCAGGTGTCGCCGGTGATCAGTTCGTACGCTTCGACGTATTTCCGGCGGGTCGCGGCGGCCACCTCCGCGGGGATCTCCGGGCCCGGCGATTCCTTGTCCCAGCCGGTGGAAGTCGCCCAGTCGCGGACGAACTGCTTGTCGAAGGAGCGCTGCGGACGGCCCGGTTCCCATTCGGCCGCGGGCCAGAACCGCGACGAATCGGAGGTGAGCACCTCGTCGCCGAGGGTGAGAACGTCACCGTCCCAGCCGAACTCGAGTTTGGTGTCGGCGATGATGACACCTCGCCCGGCAGCGTGCGCCGCGCCGCGGGTGTAGATCTCCAGGGTGAATTCCCGCAACCGTTCGGCGACCTCGCGGCCCTCCTGGGCGATCACGTCGTCGAAGGTGATGAATTCGTCGTGCCCCTCGGCGGCCTTGGTGGTCGGCGTGAAGATCGGCTCGGGCAGCCGGTCGCCCTCGCGCAGGCCCGGCGGCAGCGTCACCCCCGAGATCGCCCCGGTGCGCTCGTACTCCTTCAGGCCGGAGCCGACAAGGTAACCGCGGGCGATGCACTCCACCGCGACCATCTTCAGCGGCTTCACCCGCACCCCGCGGCCGGCGAATTCGGCGGGCACATCGGTGGTGGACAGCACGTGATTGGGCACGTCGGCGAAGAACTGGAACCACCAGTTCGAGAGTTTGGTGAGCAGCGCGCCCTTGTCCGGAATGCGGGTCGGCAGCACCACGTCGTAGACCGACACCCGATCGGAGGCCACCAGAATCAGCGAGTCGCCGTCCTCATACAGGTCGCGCACCTTGCCTGCATGGATATGCTTCACGCCGCTCCTCCGAATCCGCCGCCACGACCGCACCGATGACCCTTGTCGCGGTCACCTTACCGGCCGGTCGCGGCCGCGCTCGAGCACGGAGCGGTATCGCCTCCGCGACGATCCGCCCGGACCCCCGCACAGACCTTTCAGCTGGGACAGTTCCGCGCGGCGAGAACTCCGTGAACGGGACGTGGCATCCTGGGCTCTGGCCGCGTTCCGCATCGCCCACGAGCGAAGGAGTTCCATGTCCGCACCGAATCTCACCCGTGAGCAGGCCGTAACGCGGGCCGCGACGATCCAGGTGGACAACTACCGCGTCGAGCTCGACCTCACCGAGCAGGGCTCGGCCACGGATACGTTCGTCTCACGATCGACGGTGACCTTCACCGCCACACCGGGTGCGGAGACCTTCGTCGACATCGTCGCCGCCGGTGTGCGTTCCGCCGCCCTGAACGGCGTGCCGATCGACATCGGTGACTACGACGAGTCGAAGGGTCTCACCCTCGGCGGGCTGGCCGAGCACAACGAACTGGTGGTGGAGGCGGACTGCCAGTACTCGAACACCGGCGAGGGCCTGCACCGGTTCGTCGACCCGACCGATGACAAGGTCTACCTGTACTCCCAGTTCGAAACCGCCGACTGCAAGCGCCTGTTCGCCTGCTTCGATCAGCCGGACCTCAAGGCCACCTACAACCTGACGGTCACGGCTCCGCAGGACTGGCAGGTGATCTCCAACGGCGCCACCACCGCCACCCGGACCGTCGGCGCCGGCGTCGAGCACACCTTCGCCACCACCCCGCGGATGAGCACCTATCTGGTGGCGCTCATCGCCGGCCCGTACGCGAAGTGGACCGACGCCTACACCGACGAGCACGGCGAGATCCCGCTGGGCATCTACTGCCGCGCCTCGCTGGCCGAGCACATGGACGCCGATCGGCTGTTCACCGAGACGAAGCAGGGTTTCGGCTTCTACCACCGCAATTTCGGTGTGCCGTACGCGTTCGGCAAGTACGACCAGCTGTTCGTGCCGGAGTTCAACGCGGGCGCGATGGAGAACGCGGGCGCGATCACCTTCCTCGAGGACTACGTCTTCCGCTCCAAGGTGACGCGCGCCTCGTACGAGCGGCGTTGTGAGACGGTGCTGCACGAGATGGCGCACATGTGGTTCGGCGACCTGGTCACCATGAAGTGGTGGGACGACCTGTGGCTGAACGAATCGTTCGCCACCTTCGCCTCGGTGCTGTGCCAGGTCGAGGCGACCGAGTACACCAACGCCTGGACCACCTTCGCCAATGTCGAGAAGTCGTGGGCGTACCGGCAGGATCAACTGCCCTCGACACATCCGATCGCCGCCGACATCCCGGATCTGGCCGCGGTCGAGGTGAACTTCGACGGAATCACCTACGCCAAGGGCGCTTCGGTGCTGAAGCAGCTGGTCGCCTACGTGGGCCTGGAACCGTTCCTGGCGGGTCTGCGCGACTACTTCGCCGAACACGCCTACGGCAACGCCACTTTCGATGATCTGGTGGGCGCGCTCGAGAAGTCCTCCGGCCGTGACCTCTCCGACTGGGGCGCGCAGTGGCTGAAGACCACCGGCCTGAACATCCTGCGGCCGGACTTCGAGGTCGCCGACGGGGCGTTCACCCGGTTCACGGTCGTACAAGAGGGCGCCGCGCCGGGCGCCGGCGAACACCGCGTGCACCGGCTGGCGGTCGGCGTGTACGACGAGGTCGACGGAAAGCTGGTGCGTACCAAGCGCGTCGAACTCGACCTGGACGCGGCCGAGCGCACCGAGGTGCCGGAACTCGTGGGTGTCGCCCGCGGCAAACTGGTCCTGGTCAACGACGACGACCTGACCTACTGCTCGGTGCGGCTGGACCCGGAGTCGCTGGACACCGTGGTGGCCCACATCGCCGACATCGCCGAATCATTGCCCCGCACCCTGTGCTGGTCGGCCGCCTGGGAGATGACCCGGCAGGCGGAGATGCGCCCCCGCGATTTCGTCGCCCTGGTGCAGAGCGGCATCGCCGCCGAGACGGAAATCGGTGTGGTGCAACGCCTGCTGATGCAGGCCCAGACCGCCCTCGGCAGCTACGCCGACCCGGAATGGGCCGAGCATACCGGCTGGCCGGCCTTCGCCGACCGCCTGCTGGAACTGGCCCGTGAGGCCGCACCCGGCTCGGATCACCAACTGGCCTTCGCCAACGCACTGACCGGCGCCCGCCTGTCCGCCTGGCACACCGAGGTGCTCACCGAACTGCTGGACGCCGATCCGGCGACGGTCGGCCTGCCCGGCCTGGTGGTGGACACCGACCTGCGCTGGCGGATCGTGGTGGCGCTGGCCGCCGCGGGCGAGGTCGACGCCGAAACGACCGAAACCCCGTTCATCGACGGCGAACTCGATCGCGACCCCACCGCCGCCGGACGCCGCCACGCCGCCGCGGCCGCCACCGCCCGCCCCCAGGCGGAGGTGAAGGAAAACGCCTGGCATACCGCCATGAACGACGACAAGGTCGCGAACATCACCGCCCGTGCCATCGTCAGCGGCTTCGCCCCCAGCGGCCAATCCGACCTGCTCCAGCCCTATGTCGAACGCTACTTCGCCGAAATCCCCGCCGTCTGGGAGCGCCGCTCCAGCGAGGTCGCCCAGACCGTCGTCGTGGGCCTCTACCCGCACTGGGCCATCAGTGAGGAAGCCGTCGCCGTCGCCGACAAATTCCTCTCCGCCGACCACCCCCCGGCCCTGCGCCGCCTGGTGGTGGAGGGCAAGGCCGGAATCGAGCGCTCCCTGCGCGCCCGCGCCTTCGACGCACTGTAGGTCCGACACGGCCTCGGGGCGTGGATGTTCGATCC
>NZ_JAIUCZ020000010.1 GCF_020176955.2 Nocardia sp. alder85J | reverse complement strand
CCTAGCTTAGCTCGACACTCTGCTACCCGCCAAATCAGCAGGTCAGAAGCTCGAACCAGTGTGATCCGTCAGGCGCTCATCGTCCGGCCTCGTTTCCCTGGCCTCTCGGCTCCGGGTCGGCGTCCGTGTCGCTCTGACTTCGAATAAGTTACGTGTCGCCGTAATCGATGTCAAATCGCCTGGTCAGGTGCCCTATTCGGCGTCGGACGGCAGTGCGTCAGCGTCGGCCGACGGTACCGACCCGCTCGATCTCGGCCCCCAGCGCGCGCAGGTTCTGCACGAAGTTCGGGTAACCCCGGTCGATGTGGAAGACGTCGTGCACCTCGGTGACGCCGTCGGCGACCAGACCGGCCAGGACCAGGCCGGCGCCGGCCCGGATGTCCGACGACCACACCGGCGCACTCGACAACCGCGGGATACCGCGGACCACCGCGTGATGACCGTCCGTCCGCGCGTCGGCGCCGAGCCGGATCATCTCCTCCACGAAGCGGAACCGCGCCTCGAAGACGTTCTCGGTGATCATCGAGGTGCCGTCGGCGATCGCCGCCAACCCGATGGCCATCGGCTGCAGGTCCGTCGGGAATCCCGGGAACGGCAGCGTCGAGAAGTTCACCGCGCGCGGCCGCTCGGCCTGCACCACCCGGAAACCGTCCGCCTCGAACGAGATTCGCGCGCCGGCCGACCGCAGCTTGTCCAGTACCAGCGACAGATGTTTGGGATTGATCCCTGTGACCCGGATGTCGCCGAGCGTCATGGCGGCGGCGATTCCCCAGGTGGCGGCGACGATGCGATCGCCGATCACCCGATGCACGGTGGGTGAGAGCTTGCGCACGCCCTGGATGGTGAGCACCGAGGTTCCGGCCCCACTGATCCGCGCACCCATCCGGGTCAGCATCGTGCAGAGATCGACGATGTCGGGTTCGCGAGCGGCGTTGTCGATGACCGTCTCCCCCTCGGCGAGCACGGCCGCCATCAGGATGTTCTCGGTCGCGCCGACCGACGGGAAGTCCAGCCGGATGCGCGCGCCCTGGAGCTCGTCGGCGCGCGCAACCACACAGCCGTGCTCGATCTCGCTGGTCGCGCCCAGCAGTCGCAGCCCGGCCTGATGCATGTCCAGGGGCCTCGACCCGATGGCGTCGCCGCCGGGGAGGGCGACCACCGCGCGCTTGCACCGCGCCATCAGCGGACCCAGCACACAGACCGACGCGCGGAATTGCGTCACCGCCGGGAAGTCGGCGTGGTACTTCGGCTCGGCCGGCGTGGTGATGGTGACCACAGCGCCGTCGACGACGACGTCACAACCCAAGCCCCGCAACACTTCGGCCATCAACGGCACATCGAGGATGTCCGGGCAGTTGGTGATGGTCGTCGTGCCCTCGGCCAGCAGCGCGGCGGCCATCAGCTTGAGGACGCTGTTCTTGGCGCCGCCCACCGCGACCTCGCCGACGAGCCGACTGCCACCGGTCACCAGGAAACGTTCACTCACGGTGGTCAGCCTAGTGCTCCGAGTCCTGGATAGGGGCTTGTCCGCCCGGACGCCAGAGGATGTCTCCGTCCGGATTGGCCACCCGGCCCAGAATGAACAGCAGATCCGACAGCCGGTTCAGATATTTCGCGGGCAACGCGCTGGTGTCCTCGGGGTGTGCGTCGATCGCCGCCCAGGCCGAGCGCTCGGCACGCCGGGCCACCGTGCGCGCGGTGTGCAGCAGCGCGGCCAGTGCGGTCCCGCCGGGCAGGATGAACGAATTCAACGGCGCCAGTTCGGCATTGAACTCGTCACACCACTTCTCCAGCCGCTCGACGTAGGGCGCGGTGATGCGCAGCGGCGGATACTTCGGCTCGGCCACCACCGGCGTGGACAGATCCGCGCCGGCATCGAACAGATCGTTCTGCACCTGACGCAGCACCGCCAGCATCGCCGGATCCGGTTGCCCGAGGGCGATCGCCACACCGATCGCGGCATTGGTCTCGTCGCAATCCGCGTAGGCGATCAGACGCGGATCCGTCTTCGCGACGCGGGAGAAATCGCTCAGACCGGTCGTACCGTCGTCACCGGTGCGGGTGTATATCCGTGTGAGATGGACGCTCAAGGCTGACTCCTCGTATTCCGAGTATTTCCGGGCACTCGGCAATTCGGCCGGAAACTCTAACGCCGCCGCCGGACGCGGTCGGACGGTCGCGATTCGACCCAGGATTGGAAGGCGGCGAGCGAACCGCGGTCGAGTGCCAGCTCATAGCTGCCGTCACCGTCGGAGACCGCGGTCACGATGATGTCGTCGGTCATGATGTCGTATTCGTCCCCGACCGGACCGCGCCGATCACCGACCTCGATACCGCGACGATGAATCGTGGAATCCGGGCCCAGTTTGAGACTGGTGAGCTTGAAGAAGACCAGTCGGTCCTCTTCGTAACGGATCAGGCCGTGCCGCCAGCCCTGACCGCCCTTGGTCGGAAGCACCCGCAACAGTGCCGAGGTACCGCCGCGTCGCAGCATGATGAATCTGTAGATGGAAGCCAACGCCACACCGACGAGCAGCAGCACCAGAATGATCAGCAGCACCATCCCGGTCCGCAATCCAGGTCCGTCCCTTCGCCTCAACCCCTGTGCCGTTGCGGCGCCTGCCATCCCCCGAACAAGCGGCCTTGCGGCGAGTCTACAAACCGTGGCCCCGCCCGGAACGGGCGGTGGCCGAAAACGATGATGGCCCCGGGAATCATCCCGGGGCCATCACCTCGTTCAAGCCGTCGCGGCCTCGACCGCCCGCACCCGGCCGCGGGCTTCCGCCTGCGCCTGTTCGGATGCGTTCGGGTCGGCCAATACGGCGCGGGCCGCCTCGACATCGATGTCCTCGGCGAATTCCGCTGTCTCGGCGAGAATTCGGACCGTCGACGTCGTGCTGCCGTCCCGGCTCGCCGGAGCGACCGAGAAGAACCCGCCGTTGACCGCGGCGACGATGCGCGCACCGTCGGTATCGACGATGGTCACCGTGCCGCCCTCGACCAGTTGGCCGAGCACCGGCTCGTGGCCGGGCAGAATACCGATCTGCCCCTCCGTGGTCTGGGCGCCGACGAAACTCGCCTGCCCCGACCACAGCCGCCGTTCGATGGCGACCAGATCAACTGACATCTCCGCCATGGTGGACTACTTCCCGGCGATCTTCTTCGCGGCCGCCTCGACGTCGTCCAGGCCACCGCAGGAGTTGAACGCCTGCTCGGGCAGGTGATCGAATTCGCCCTTGGTGACGCGGTCGAAGTCGTCGATGGTCTGCTCCAGCGGCACGACCGAACCCGGCTGACCGGTGAACTTCTCGGCCACGATGAAGTTCTGGCCGAGGAACTTCTCCAGACGACGCGCCCGGCCGACGAGGACCTTGTCCTCCTCGGAGAGCTCGTCCATGCCGAGGATGGCGATGATGTCCTGAAGTTCCTTGTACTTCTGGAGGATTCGCTTCACCTCGTTGGCGACGTCGAAGTGCCGCTGACCCAGGATCGAGGCCTCCAGGATGCGGGAGGTCGAGGTCAGCGGGTCGACGGCCGGGTAGATGCCCTTCTGCGAGATCGGGCGGGAGAGCTCGGTCGTCGCGTCCAGGTGGGCGAAGGTGGTGGCCGGCGCCGGGTCGGTGTAGTCGTCGGCGGGCACGTAGATCGCCTGCATCGAGGTGATCGAGCGACCACGGGTCGAGGTGATCCGCTCCTGCAGCTGACCCATCTCGTCCGCCAGGGTCGGCTGGTAACCGACGGCCGACGGCATGCGGCCCAGCAGGGTCGACACCTCGGAACCGGCCTGGGTGAACCGGAAGATGTTGTCGATGAACAGCAGCACGTCCTGGTTCTGCACATCGCGGAAGTACTCCGCCATGGTCAGCGCCGAGAGGGCGACGCGCATACGCGTCCCCGGCGGCTCGTCCATCTGGCCGAAGACGAGGGCGGTGTCCTGGAGGACGCCCATCTCTTCCATCTCCAGGTGCAGGTCGGTGCCCTCACGGGTGCGCTCGCCGACGCCGGCGAATACGGAGGTACCGGAGAACTCCCGCGCGATACGGGTGATCATCTCCTGGATCAGCACGGTCTTGCCGACGCCGGCGCCACCGAACAGGCCGATCTTGCCACCCTTCACGTACGGGGTGAGCAGGTCGATGACCTTGATGCCCGTCTCCAGGATCTCGGTCTTGCCCTCGAGCTGGTCGAACGGCGGCGGCTGGCGGTGGATGCCCCACTGCTCGCCGTCACGGCCGGTGCCCGGCGCGTCCAGGCAGTCACCGAGGGCGTTGAACACGTGGCCCTTGACGACGTCACCGACGGGCACCGAGATCGGCTTGCCGGTGTCGGACACCGGCACGCCGCGGATCAGGCCGTCGGTCGGCTGCATGGAGATGGTGCGGACGATGTTGTCGCCCAGGTGCTGCGCCACCTCGAGGGTCAGTGTCTTGGCCACCGAGGGCAGCGTGATATCCACGTGCAGAGCGTTGTACAACTCGGGGATCGCACCACGGGGGAACTCGACGTCCACGACGGGGCCGATGACCCGGGCGACGCGGCCAGCGCCGGCGCCCGCCCGGCTCTTTTCTTCTCGGGTAACTGCTGCGGTCATTGGTTCTCTTCCGTATTCGGGTAGGGCGGGTTGGCTAGTCGCTCGAACTCGAGGCCAGCGCGTTCGCGCCGCCGACGATTTCCGAAATTTCCTGGGTGATCTGAGCCTGCCGCACCGAGTTCGCCTGGCGGGTCAGCGAGGCCTGCATCTCGGTGGCGTTGTCGGTGGCCGCCTTCATCGCCGTCCGGCGCGCGGCCGACTCGGAGGCGGCGGCCTCCAGCAGCGACGCGTAGATCCGGGTGTTGATGTACTTCGGCAGCAGCGCACCGAGCAGCTTGTCGGCATCGGGCTCGAACTCGTACAGCGAGGACACCTGCGCACTCGGGGAGTCCTGCAACATGCCGTCGCCCAGGTCGAACTTCTCGTCGACGTAGGTGACCTGGATCGGCGCCAACCGGCGCACCTCCGGCACCTGCGACAGCATGGACACGAACCGGGTGTAGACGATGTGGATCTCGTCGACTCCGGCGATGTTCCCCGCACCATTCGGCAGCGACACCTCGCCCTCGCCACCGGCCATGAACGCCTCCACCAGGTGGTTGCACGCGGCGGAGGCGTTGGAGTAGTGCGGCTCCTGGGAGAAACCGGTCCAGGAACCGAACAGGTTCCGGCCGCGGAAGGTGTAGTACGTCAGGCCCTTCGCGCCCATCACGTACAGCACCGGATCCTTGCCCTCGCCACGCAGCGTGGTCATGAGCTCTTCGGCACGGCGGAACACGTTCGAGTTGTAGCCACCGCACATGCCGCGGTCGCTGCTGATGACCAGCACGGCCGCGCGGGTCGGCTCGGCCCGCTCGGTCAGCAGCGGATGCGTCAGATTCTGTGAGGCACTCGCCAATTCGACGAGTACCTTGGTGATCTCCTCCGCATACGGCTTGGCCGCGGCCACCCGGGCCTGGGCCTTGCTGATCCGCGAGGTCGCGATCAGCTCCTGGGCCTTGGTGATCTTCTTGATCGAGCTCACGCTACGAATGCGGGAGCGCAGTTCGCGCACGCTAGGCATCTCACACTCCCCTCATTCGCGCGTAGTGAATCGTCGGTCCCATGGGCAGATCGCTTACTTCTCGACGTGCTTGCGGGTGACGGCCAGCGACTCGACCTCTTCGTGGCCCAGCTCGCCGGCGGCGGCCTCGTTCACGACCCGGCTGCCGTCGGAGGCCAGGAAGCCGTTCTTGAACTTGTCGGTCTCGGCCTTGATCAGGTCGGCGGACTCGCCCTCGAGCACCTTGCCACCCTCGATCGCCTTGAAGGCCGCGGCGGCGTTGCGGTGCAGGTGATCCACCAGGTCGGCGTTGAAGCGACGGACGTCGCCGACCGGCACCGAGTCGTAGTAACCGGCGTCGACCAGGAAGATCGAGACGATCTGGTCCTCGACGGAGACCGGCGAGTACTGATTCTGCTTGAGCAGCTCGACCCAGCGCGCGCCGCGCTCCAGCTGGGCGAGCGAGGCCGCGTCCAGGTCGGAGGCGAAGGCGGAGAACGCCTCCAGCTCGCGGTAGGAGGCCAGCTCCAGACGCAGCGAACCGGCGACCTTCTTCATGCCCTTGGTCTGAGCGGCGCCACCGACACGGGAGACCGAGGTACCGACGTTGATCGCCGGGCGGACGCCCTTGTTGAACAGGTCGGACTCCAGGAAGACCTGGCCGTCGGTGATCGAGATGACGTTGGTCGGGATGAACGCCGAGACGTCGTTGGCCTTGGTCTCGATGATCGGCAGACCGGTCATCGAGCCCGCGCCCATCTCGTCGGACAGCTTCGCGCAACGCTCCAGCAGCCGGGAGTGCAGGTAGAAGACGTCACCCGGGTACGCCTCGCGGCCCGGCGGGCGGCGCAGCAGCAGCGAGATGGCGCGGTAGGCCTCGGCCTGCTTGGTCAGGTCGTCGAACACGATCAGGACGTGCTTGCCCTGGTACATCCAGTGCTGGCCGATGGCCGAACCGGTGTAGGGGGCCAGCCACTTGAAGCCGGCGGAGTCGGACGCGGGGGCCGCGACGATGGTGGTGTACTCCATCGCACCGTGCGCCTCCAGCGCGGTCTTCACACCGGCGATGGTGGAGCCCTTCTGGCCGATGGCGACGTAGATGCAGCGGACCTGCTTGGCCGGGTCGCCGGTCTCCCAGTTGGCCTTCTGGTTCAGGATGGCGTCGACGCAGACGGCGGTCTTGCCGGTCTTGCGGTCGCCGATGACCAGCTGACGCTGACCGCGGCCGATGGCGGTCAGGGCGTCGATGGCGGTGATGCCGGTGGCCAGCGGCTCGCCGACGGGCTGCCGCTCGAGCACGGTGGCGGCCTGCAGCTCGAGCACGCGACGCTCGTCGGCGGCGATGTCGCCGAGACCGTCGATGGGCTGGCCCAGCGGGTTCACCACGCGGCCGAGGAAGGCGTCGCCGACGGGGACCGAGAGCACGTCGCCGGTCCGGCGGACCTGCTGGCCCTCCTCGATGGTGTCGAACTCACCCAGGATGACCGCACCGATCGAGGTGTCCTCGAGGTTCAGCGCGACACCCAGCACACCGCCCGGGAATTCGAGCAGCTCGTTGGCCATCGCCGACGGCAGGCCGCTGATGTGGGCGATACCGTCACCGGTGTCGGTGACGACGCCGATCTCCTCGATGGAGGTCTCGGGCGTGTAGGACTGGGTGTAGCTCTCGATCGCGCTACGGATCTCATCGGTGGAGATCGTCAGCTCCGCCATGGTTGTTCCTGCTCTCGCTGTCTGGTCTGGATTGTCGGTAGGTTAAGCGCCGTGTCGGTGGGCCGCTAGGTCAGGGACTGACGCAGGCGCTGCAGCCGGCCGAGGGCACTGCCGTCGATCACGTCGTCGCCGATGTGCACGACGACACCGGCCAGCAGGCTCGGATCGACCTGCACGTGCACGGTGATCTGCTTGTCGTAGAGGCGCTGCAGGGAGGCCGCCAGCTGTTCCCGCTGCTGCGGGGTCAGATCGACCGCCGCGCGCACGTGCGCGACGACCTGCTGCCGCAGCGACGCCGCCAGATCGGACAGGTGGTCGAACGCCGCGCCGATATCGCCACGCCGGCGGCTCACCGCCTGCTCGATCAGTTCCAGCGTGACGTCTCGCACCTTGCCGTTCAGCAGGCGCTGGATCAGATCGCGCTTGGCCTGCGCGGGCTTGCCACGGTCGGCCAGGGCCTGCTCCAGATCGGGATTGGCCTCGACGATGCGGCTGAGGCGGAACAACTCGTCCTCGACGACGTCGAGGCGGCCACGATCGGCCGCGGCGCGCAGCAGCGCCTCCTGGCCGAGCAGTTCCAGAGTGTCGACCAGGTCCCCGGTGCGGGACCAGTTCTCGGCGACGGCCGTGGTCAGCACGGCCTGGGTGGCCGCACTGATCTTGCCGCCGAAAAGGCGTTCGGCCAGTTCGGCACGCGCCGAACCGGATACCGACTTGTCCGCGAGCGCCACACGCAGCGAGCGCTGGTCGTCGAGCACGGCGACAACGGCGAACAATTCGGAACCCGTCGTGGCGGCGACGGTGTCGCTCCCGGCCAGTGCGGCCGAAAGAGCTTCCCGAGCACGGGAACTCGCCTCACGGCTCGCTGCGTACATGCTTCCCACTTTCACTGTGATGGTTTTACCTTCGCGGGGCGGCCTCGGTGGTCACTCCGCGTACCGCCTTCGGCCGCTGACCCGCTCAGGTTGCGCTACCGTCCGACTCCGATGCCGGCCTGCTCATCCAATTCTGAGAGGAACCGGTCGATCGACGCCGCCTGTTTGGCCGCATCCGACACAGATTGGCCAATGATCTTCTCGGCCAGATCGACCGCGGTGCGGCCGAGTTCGCCACGCAGCTCGGTGACGATCTGCTGCCGCTGCGCCTCGAGCTGGGAATGCCCGGCGGCGACGATGCGGTCGGCCTCGGCTTGCGCGTCGGCCTTCATCTGGGCCAGGATCTGCTGACCCTGGGTGCGCGCGTCCTCGCGGATACGCGCCGCCTCGAGGCGAGCCTCGGCGAGCTGCTGCTGGTACAGCTGCAGCGTCTGCTGCGCCTGTGCCTGCGCGGCCTCCGCCTTGGCGATACCGCCTTCGATCTTCTCCGAGCGCTCGTCGAGCACCTTCGTCAACCGGGGGATCACGTACTTGTAGAAGACGAACCCGATGACGACGATGACGATCGCCGACCAGAAGATGTCGTATGACTCGGGGAGCAGAGGGTTGTGGTCCGAGGACCCACTGTCGTCCGCCGCGAGCAGATACATCCCGTTCATGGCAATCAGAAGATGAAGCCGGCCACGAGGCCGATCAGGGCCAGCGCCTCGGTGAAGGCGATGCCCAGGAACATGTTGGTCCGGATCTGGCCGGCCAGCTCGGGCTGCCGGGCGATGCCCTCGATCGCCTTACCGACGACGATGCCCACGCCGATGCCGGGGCCGATGGCCGCCAGGCCGTATCCGATCGCGCCGTAACCCGTCGCCTTCGGGGCATTGTCGGCGAGGGTGGTGGCCACGTACGAGAGGCTCATGAGTTTTCTTATCCCTTTCTGTTGCCCACCCGCCCGACGGCGTGTGGGTCAGTTCTTGTGCGAGTCAGTGAGCGTCGGCGTGCTGCGCGAGCCCGACGTAGACCGCGGTCAGCAACGCGAAGACGTACGCCTGCAGGAAGATCACCAGTAGCTCGAAGAGCGTGAAGGCGAAGCCGCCGAGCAACGAGAACGGCGACAGGCCCTTCATCCACGCCGCACCGTCGAACAGGAAGAACTGTGTCGCACTGAAGAACAGCACCAGCATGATGTGGCCGGCCAGCATGTTCGCCATGAGACGGACGGTCAGCGTGAACGGGCGCAGGACGAAGGTCGAGATGAACTCGATCGGAATCAGCAGCACGTGCATCGCGGGCGGCACATTGGGCACCACGATGGACGAGCGCATGTACTTCCAGAAGCCGTACTTCTTGATGCCGATGTAGTTGAACGCGACGTACGCGATCACGGCCAGCACCAACGGCATACCGATACGCGCGTTGGAGGAGATGTTCAGGAACGGGATGACACCCGAGAAGTTCAAGAACAGCACCGAGAAGAAGATCGTGGCGATCAGCGGGAAATACCGTTTGCCGGTTTCCTTGCCGAGCACCTCGTCACAGATCTGCTCGCGGACGAACACCAGGCCGGTTTCGGCGATGTTCTGAAGACCACGCGGGACGATCTGGGGGCGCCGGAATGCGGCCAGCATGACCGCGATCAGCACTGCCGACATGAGGATGCGAATGAGCATCAATCGGTCCAGCTCGAAGACCGTTCCCTGGAAGAGCACAGCCTTCGGGAAGAAGTCATCTAGGGACGGCGCGTGAAACTCGCCGGCCAAGGTGGTGACGCTCAGCGTTCTCTCCCGTGTTCGGGCCGCAGGCTATCGCTAGACCTACGGTTCGATCGGACATTGACGATCTGGTGGTCGACTCGAGTCGGCTCGAAGTTCGTCAGCAGCTGTGCGGAGTTTCCGCCCCTGGCGTCTGTACGTCGGCGACATCGTCGACGGTGCAGAGCCGAACCATGCAGGTCCGGCACGGCAGTAAGCATAACCTGCCGGTATCGATCCTAGTCGATCGACCCCCGGTTTCGTGTGCTTACGGTAAAGAGTTTACCAAGCTATCTACGACGCTGTGTAGGGGGTTGCCTATACCAAATTGTCGATCTTGATCGATGGGTGCCCCC
Source organism: Nocardia sp. alder85J (assembly GCF_020176955.2). Classification (GTDB taxonomy): domain Bacteria; phylum Actinomycetota; class Actinomycetes; order Mycobacteriales; family Mycobacteriaceae; genus Nocardia. Next base: position 331,216 of record NZ_JAIUCZ020000010.1, on the reverse strand, counting down.
TCAGCTACCGACATACGGAACCCGTTGGCGCAGCAGGCCATACGTTTCCGCCCCCAGCACGATGAGCAACGAACCCAGTACCGTCAGGAATAATGCACCACGGCTATAAAAGTCGAAGTGTTTGAGAACGGCCACAACGATCACCACGACCAGAAGTTTCCCCACCCAGCTCGCCAGCATCACCATGCCCTGGACGCCGGAATCGAGCGTCGCGGTGCGCAGCACCACCACGGCGGTGGCGAGGATGAAAAAGCCGCCGATGGCCGCGCCGATCAGCGCGCCCCACAGCCCCGGCAGGCCCGCGACGATCGTCGCCACCACGGCCGCGACCACCACCAGCGCCACCAGCCCGGCCACGCCGTGGCGCAGGGCGGCGCGCAACGCCGCGTCGTCGGCGCGCGGGGCGCTCACCGGCCCCGGAGCGGGTTGCGGCGTGGAGGGCTGGGATTCGGCGTTCACGGCTGCCAACTGTACCCGCGGCGGTTTCCACCGCCGCGTAGCGCTCGATTTGCTCACGGCGCCGCACTCACTGCCCAGACTTCGCACTCACTCCGGCGGCGGGCGGCGGCGTAATCCCACGGCCACCCGCAACGACGGCACCGCGGTCACCAGCAGGGCGAAAAGCAGGCCCGCGGCCAGCAGCAGCAACACCAGCCGGCGATCCATCAGCGACGTACCGACCGCCCCGAATGCCAGCATGCCGACCCACAAGTAGATCAGCAGCACCACGCGACGCTGGGAATGGCCGATCTGGAGCAGCCGATGATGCAGATGCATTTTGTCCGGCGTGGAGAAACTGACCCCCGCCCGCACCCGGCGCACGATGGCCAGCACCAGATCCAGGACCGGAATGAACATCACCGCACCCACCAGGAACAGCGGCGACAACAGGCCCACGATGTCGCGCGGCCCGTACCCTTGCAGCGGAATTCGACCGGAGGCGCCGGTGGAGATCGCGGCCAGCATCAGGCCGATCAGCATCGAGCCGGAATCCCCCATGAATATCCGGGCCGGTTGGAAATTGTGTGGCAGAAATCCCAGGCAGGCACCGGCGAGCGCCGCCGCCAGCAACGCCGGCGGATAGGTGTCGGTGGAGCCACCCTGTTCGTAGAGCAACCCGATGGAGAACACGAAAACCGCCGCGGCCGCGATCAATCCCAGCCCGGCCGCCAATCCGTCCATACCGTCCACGAAATTCATCGCGTTGATCATGGTGACCGTGATGAGGACGGTGGCCAGGCCGCCCTGCAACTGGTCCAGTACCACCGTGGAGTTGTTGAAGGGGTTGTAGATCACCACCCAGCTCAGGCCCATCACCGCCATCACTCCGGCGGCGGTGATCTGCCCGACGAATTTGGTGAGCGCGTCCAGACCCCAGCGGTCGTCGACGATGCCGACGAGCACGATCAGCGTGCCCGCCACCAGCACCGCCGGAATATCCGGCGCGAAATCGAAACCGCGGCGCAGTGCCGGCAACTGGTGTGCGAACAACACCGCCGCGACCACCCCGACGTACATGCCGACACCGCCCATCCGCGGCGTCGGCTTGACGTGCACATCCCGTTCCCGGGGAATGGCCACCGCGCCGAAGGCGATCGCGAGCACCCGCACCCCGCCGACCGCCAGCAGCGTCACCACCGCCGAGACCAGCAGGACCAGCAACAGCTCGCGCAGTGGGACGACCGCGCCCTGACTGAACACCATCTACCAGGCCGTCACCGCGTCGGCTCCGCGGTCAGTTCGTCGACGGGGACGCCCAGCACCTCCGCGACCTGCGGCACCGTGACCGCACCGGCACGCAGCACCCGCGGCCGATCGCCGGTCAGGTCGACGATGGTCGAGGCGATGCCGTGCTCGGCCTTGCCGCCGTCCAGATACACGCCCACCAGCTCGCCGAGCTGATCGCGGGCCTCGTCGACGGTGGTGGCCGCGGGACTACCGGACACGTTCGCGCTGGACACCGCCAGCGGGCCCACCTCGCGCAGCAGTTCCAGCGCGACCGGGTGCAGCGGCATCCGCAGCATCACCGTGCCACGGGCGTCGCCGAGGTCCCAGGCCAGCGAGGGCGCCTGCTGCACCACCAGGCTCAGCCCGCCCGGCCAGAACGCCCGGATCAGGTCCCGCGCCTGCTGCTGCACCGAGAACACCAGGCCGTCGATGGTGTTCCACGACCCCACCAGGACCGGGACCGGCATGTCCCGGCCGCGCCGCTTGGCCGCGAGCAGCGCGCTCACCGCCGCGGAGTCGAACGCGTCGGCGGCCAGTCCGTACACGGTATCGGTCGGGATGACGGCCAGCCGTCCGGATTTCAACGTGGTCCGCGCGGCGGTCACACCCGCGGATCGGGAATCGGGATCGGAGCAGTCGTAGACGGTACTCACGGCGCAGAGTCTATTGCTTCGGCGCTGCCGCACGGGCGGGCGGGGCGTGGGTTCCGGCTGCCGCGGGCCGCGCGATCACCGCGTGAGCCGTCCCAGAAGCGAAGAGGCGCAGACTATTCCGACGACCGCCGCGAGCACCAGCACGCCCAGGTCCAGCCAGATCCGGTAACTCGCGCCGACCAGCAGGCCGCGCAGCAGCTCCACCTCGTAGCTCAGCGGGTTGATGTGGCTGATCACCTTCAACCAGCCCGGCATGAGGTCCAGCGGGTACAGCGCGTTCGAGGCGAAGAACAGCGGCATGGTGATGGCCTGCCCGATGCCCATCAGCCGATCGCGCTGGCCGACCAGCCCGGCGATCGTCATGGACAGGCAGGAGAAGAACGAGGCGCCCAGCATCACGGCGATCACCGCGCCGAGCAGCTTCAGCGGATTGAGCGTCATGTGCACGCCCATCAGCAGCGACAGCACCACGATGATCACCACCTGGGCGACCGAGCGCACTCCGGCGGCGAAACATTTGCCGGTGATCAGCGCCGATCGCGGGGTCGGGGTGACCATGAGTTTGTTCAGGATCCCGGCGTCGCGGTCCCAGATGATCTGGATGCCGTAGAAGATCGCGATGAACAGCGCCGACTGCGCGATGATGCCCGGCGCGAGGAAATCCAGATAGGGCAGCGAGCCGCTGGGAATGCTGTGCAACCGCGAGAACGTGGTGCCGAAGATCAGCATCCACAAGGCGGGCTGCACCGCGCGGGTCACCAGTTCGGTGCGGTCGTGGCGCAGTTTCTGCAGTTCGATCAGTGCGAACGTGCCGATCCGCGAGGCCAGCACGACCAATCGTGCCGGGCCCTGCGGTGCGTGCCGCAGCGGCGGGAACTCAGCCGGCCCGCTGAGCGGTTCGACGTGTGCTTCGGACACCGCGCAGTCCTCCCTCGGAATCGTTGCCTTCACCCAGGCCCGCGTCCGCGTAGTGCCGGAACACGTCCTCCAGGGTGGCTTCGGGGCCCAGCGCCGCCTTCAGCGCGGCGGGGGCGCCCACGGATTGCAGGACACCCTTGTGCAGCAGTGCGATTCGATCGCACAGCACATCGGCCTCCTCCATGTAGTGCGTGGTCAGCAGGACCGTGGTGTGGAACCGGTCGCGCAGTTCGCGGACCCGCTCCCAGACGCTGTCGCGGGCGATCGGGTCCAGGCCCACCGTCGGCTCGTCCAGGATCAGCAGGGCCGGCCGGTTGACCAGCGCCTGTGCCAGCTCCAGCCGGCGCACCATGCCGCCGGAATAACCGGCGGCCAGCCGGTCGGCCACGTCCAGCAGGTCCATCGCGGCCAGCACCTCGTCGACCCGTTCGGCCCGCTCCGCGCGCGGCACATCGAACAGCCGGGCGAACCAGGTGACGTTCTGCCGCCCGGTCAGCGTGGCCTCGATCGACAGCTGCTGCGGGACGTAGCCGAGGTTGTACCGGATGTCGGTGTCGCGCTTGCCCACCTCGAAGCCGAGCACCCGGACGGTGCCGGACTGCACCGGCATCAGGGTGGCCAGCAGCCGGATGGTGGTGGTCTTGCCGGCCCCGTTGGGGCCCAGCAGGCCGAACACCTCACCGCGGTCGATACGCAGGTCCAGGTGGTCGACCACGGTGTGCTCGCCGTAGCGATGGGTCAGCCCGATGCATTCCACGGCCGGGACATCGGCCGGATCAGGCGGGGCGACAGGGGAATCGGAGGTCACCGGCTCACCTCTCCTAGTTCGTGCTCGTGCAGCGAATCTGTCAACTTGTCGATCACCGCGAGCCCGCGCAGCAGATCGTGGCGTTCCGCGGCGGTCAGCTCGCCCAGCGCCGAGGTGATGAAACCGTGTCGGCGCCTGCGAGTTTCGTCCACCAGCCGCTGGACCGGCCGGGGCAGGCTCAACCGCGTGACCCGGCGGTCGGCCGGATCCTGTTCGCGGACCAGCAGATCCGCCTGCACCAGCGCCGTGACGAAGGTGGAGACACTGTTGGCCGCGAGGCCCATCTCGGTCGCGGCGGCCTTGACCGAGATACCCGGATTGCGCCCGACCAGGCGCAGGAACTCCGCCTGTGAATCGCTGACCCCGGACCGGTCGAACGACCGGCCCGCCAGCCGGGCCACCTGCCGCCGGAACCGCCCGAACGAGCCCAGCAGCACACCGACCAGCTCCGCGTCGGCCGCGGCGCTGCCGGATCCGGATGAGCGACTCACAGTGTCGAGAATACCTCTGAACCAGAGGTAATTACCAGCCGAACGCCGCCACGGAATTCCGCGACGGCGACTCGGATCAGGTGGTGGGCATGCGCCGGGCGGTGATGAAGCGGGGTTTGCCGGCGAGATCGGTGTGCTCGGCGACGTCCAGAAAGCCGTCGTGCGCGTCGAACAGCTCGGCCATGACGGCGCCGTGCGAGTCGTCGTGCTCCACCGCCACCACCCCGCCCGGGCGCAGCAGGCGCGCGATGGTGCCGATCATCGGGCGGATCACCGACAGGCCGTCGGCGCCGCCGAACAGCGCCAGATGCGGGTCGTGATCGATCACCTCGGGGTCCAGCTCCGCACCGGCCGGGATGTACGGCGGGTTGGAGACCACCATGTCGACCCGGCCGTCCAGTTCGGCCAGCACCGCGGGGTCGGTGGCATCGCCCTCGTAGAGCGCGATCGGCGCATCGCCCTCCCCGGCCAGCCGGTCGGAATTGCGCTGCGCCCATTTCAGGGCGACCGGATCGAGTTCGACGGCGTGCACCAGGGTGTCGGGACGGGCGTGCGCGATGGCCAGCGCCAGCGCGCCGGAACCCGTGCACAGGTCGACCACGGTCGGCCGGTGCCCGCGCTCGGCCATGTCCAGATGCGCCAGCGCCCAGGCGAACAGCAACTCGGTCTCCGGGCGGGGTACGAAGACGCCGGGCCCGACGCACAGGTCGATTTCGCCCATCGCCGCCACTCCGGTGAGGTACTGCAACGGCACCCGGGTGGCGCGCTGCTCCACCAGGCGCCGGTATTCGGCGAGTTGTTCCGGTGTCAGCATGGGCACCAGCGCGAGCCGGGTCCGCTCGACGCCCAGTACGTGCGCGGCGAGCAGTTCGGCGTCGGTGTACGGACTGTGTACACCGGCGGCGGCGAGGGTTTCGGTGGCTTCCACCACGGTGGAACGCAAGGGCACACGACTCACGGAATTCACTGTGCCCGACTCGACGACAACGTCAGTCATGATTCGACCTCTTCCGGCAGTCCAGCACACCGAGCCACCCCGTCGGCCGGGGCCGCTGCGCTGGTACGACATGTCGGCATGCTTCACATGATCAACTGTGCGCCGCCGCAGCCCGCGGCACAGCCCTTGAAGCCAACATCTCACAGACCTCTCACGGCACTCTCAGACAGCGTCCGTGCAGGTGAGAAGGCGGGTCGGCGAAATGGCGGCGGTCCGCACAACCTCATTCGGCGGCTAGTCGCGCGGCGCGATCGGCCTCGCCCAGTGCGTCCAGCAGGGCATCCAACTCCCCACCCAGCACCGAATCCAGATTGTGGGCCTTGAAGCCGATGCGGTGGTCGGTGATCCGATTCTCCGGGAAGTTGTAGGTGCGAATCCGTTCGGACCGGTCGACCGTGCGGATCTGGCTCGCCCGGCCGGCCGCCGCCTCGGCGTCGGCCTGCTCCTCGGCCAGCGACTGCAACCGCGCCGACAGCACCTGCATCGCGCGGATCTTGTTCTGCAACTGGGAGCGCTCGTTCTGGCAGGTGACCACGATGCCGGTGGGCAGGTGGGTGATGCGCACCGCCGAGTCGGTGGTGTTGACGCCCTGACCGCCCTTGCCCGACGACCGGTACACGTCGATGCGCAGATCGGATTCGTCGATCTGGACCTGCTCCACCTCGTCCGGCTCCGGGTAGATCAGCACCCCGGCCGCGGAGGTGTGGATGCGCCCCTGCGATTCGGTGACCGGCACCCGCTGCACGCGGTGCACGCCGCCCTCGAACTTCAACCGCGACCACACCCCGTCCCGGCCGGGTTCACGGCTCTTGACCGAGAGCGTGGCCTCCTTGTAGCCGCCCAGGTCGGAGATGTTGGCGTCGAGCACCTCGACCTTCCAGCCGTGCCGCTCGGCATAGCGGATGTACATCCGGGCCAGATCGGCGGCGAACAGCGCCGACTCCTCACCGCCCTCGCCGGACTTCACCTCGAGCACCACATCGTCGGCATCGTGCGGATCGCGCGGGGCCAGCAGATCGGTGAGGGCCTTCGACAGGGTCTCCACCTGCTCCTCCAGCTCCGGGACCTCGGCGGCGAAGGCAGCGTCGTCCGCGGCCAGCTCGCGCGCGGCGTCGAGATCGTCACGGGCGGTCTGCAACTTGGTGTAGGTGGACATGACCGGAGCCAGCTCGGCGAACCGCTTGCCGACGCGCCGGGCCTCACCCGGGTTGTCGTGCAGCGCCGGATCGGCCAGCTGCGCCTCCAGCCCGGCGTATTCGGCCAGGGTGTCGTCGATCGCGGACGGGGCCGTCTTGTCGGCCATCACCTGTGCTCCTTAGTTTTCGGCGCCGCCTCCGGCGTCGCATGTTCGCGGCTGATGCCACAGAGGGCAGCGCAAACGCGCCGACGCCCGGCCTGCGGGGCAGGACGGGCGTCGGTGGAGTTGCTACTTGGCGTCGTCGGTCTTCTTCGCGCGCTTGCCGTAGCGGGCCTCGAACCGGGCGACGCGGCCGCCGGTGTCCAGGATCTTCTGCTTGCCCGTGTAGAACGGGTGGCACTGCGAGCAAACCTCGACGGTGATGTGGCCCGACTCCTTGGTGCTGCGGGTCTCGAACGTGTTGCCACAACCGCAGACGACCGTGGTCGCCACATAAGTCGGGTGAATTCCTGCCTTCATGGGTGTCCTTTCGAAAATGGCCGCCGGGTCGCCCTCGAGGAAACCGAGGACGTGAACCGGAGCCGACCAGGCGGGATCTTTTTCCGGGGAGCCCGTGGGCATCGCCCCCGGACGGGGATGGCCCGCGGATCCGCAGGCGCACCAGCGGACCAGTATGCCAGAGCCGCTCCCACGATCCTGAAACACCTCCCCCGGGCCGATTGTTCCCGGGGGCGGGCGCCTCCCCCCGGAAGTACGGGCGCGCGATCAGCGCAGCTCTCGAGCCACGCTGAAGTCGAGTAGTCGGCTACTCAAGAATATGAACACCGCCGTTCATAGAGTCTCGTTCCATCGAGAACCGTGCGATCTCCGGAGGAAGGACAGCCGTGAATCGCCATGCCACGCGGGGGGTGACCGCGGTGGAATCCCGCAGCACCCGAATCCTGACCGACCGTCGACCGGGCCGCGTGCTGCCGGGGGGTAGGCACGCGACCGAACTGCTCGCCGGTGTGGTGCTCGCCGGGCTGGTGCTGACCGCGGCCGCGGGCGCCTGCACCGCCTCCGGCGGCAGCCCGCCCGCCGCCGTCGCACCCACCCCCGTCGATCCGGAATTCCAGTTCACCGCCACCGCGACGCCCACCGGCGGGCTCACCGGCGCCACCACGCTGATCGTGATGTTCCTGATCAGCGCGTCCGCCGCCGTGGGGTGGATATTCCAGCACCCGGAAACGCCACAGCGGCCCCGCCGGAGCGGAGCCGCTGTGGCGACGACCGGGAATCAGTCGTCCAGAGCGCCCGGAGCAGTCTTGGTGATCTGCATCAGGAACTCCACATTGCTCTTGGACTTCTTCAGGCGGTCGATCAGCAGATCGATGGCCTGGTGCGAGTCCAGCCCCGACAACACGCGCCGCAGCTTGTGCAGGACGGCGGCCTCGTCCGGGGACATCAGCAGATCGTCGCGGCGGGTGCCGGACGGGTTGACGTCCACGGCCGGGAAGACCCGGCGCTCGGCGATCTTGCGGTCGAGCTTGAGCTCGGCGTTGCCGGTGCCCTTGAACTCCTCGAAGATCACCGTGTCACCGGTCGAACCGGTCTCCACCATGGCGGTGGCGATGATCGTCAGCGAGCCACCGTTCTCGATGTTGCGGGCCGCGCCGAGGAACCGCTTGGGCGGGTACAGCGCGGTCGAGTCGACACCACCGGAGAGGATACGGCCCGAGGCCGGCGAGGAGTTGTTGTACGCACGACCCAGCCGGGTGATCGAGTCGAGCAGCACCACCACGTCCTGACCCATCTCCACCAGCCGCTTCGCCCGCTCGATGGCGAGTTCGGCGACCGAGGTGTGATCGCTCGGCGGCCGGTCGAACGTGGAGGCGATCACCTCGCCGCGCACGGAGCGCTGCATGTCGGTGACCTCTTCCGGACGCTCGTCGACCAGCACCACCATCAGGTAGCACTCGGGGTTGTTGGTCGCGATCGCGTTGGCGACATCCTGCAGGATCGTGGTCTTACCCGCCTTCGGCGGCGACACGATCAGGGCGCGCTGGCCCTTGCCGATCGGCATGATCAGATCGATCACGCGGGTGGTCAGCTTGTTGGGCTGGGTCTCCAGCCGCAGGCGCTGATTCGGGTACAGCGGGGTCAGCTTGTTGAACTCCGGCCGCCGCCGGGCCGCGTCGACATCGCTGCCGTTCACGGTGTCCAGCCGCACCAACGGATCGAACTTCTGCCGCTGGTTGGCCTGCTCGCCCTCGCGGGGCGCGCGGACCGCGCCGGTGATGGCGTCACCGCGGCGCAGGCCGTTCTTGCGAACCAGGTTCATCGACACGTAGACGTCGTTCGGGCCGGCCAGATAGCCGGAGGTCCGCACGAACGCGTAGTTGTCGAGCACGTCCAGAATGCCGGCGACCGGCTGCAGGACGTCGTCCTCGCGGATCTCGACCTCGTTGCCGCCACCGCGGTTCTCGCCGCCCTCGCGATCCCGGCCGCGCCGGCGCTCCCGGAAGCGGCGACCCCGCCGGCCGCGGCCGTCCTCGTCGTCGCCACCCTGGTCACGATCACGATCACGATCACGGTCGCGGGCACCGCGACCGGTGCCGTTCTGGCCGGACTGCCCCGCGGCGGCGTTCTGCTGGCCGCCGGAATGCTGACCGTTCTGCTGGCCACCGTTCTGGTTGCGACGGCGCTCGCCCTCGGCCTCCGGCTTGGACTCCTCGGTCCGCGCCTCGGCGGCCGACTCGGTACCGGTCACGGCGGCGGCACGCTGTTCGCGGCCGCTGCGACGCTGCCGGCCCCGGCCGCGCTGGCCACCGTCACGGCCGTTGTCCTCACCCGAATCAGCCGGGCGGGCAGGGGATTCGGCCGTCTCGGCCGGGGCGTGGCTCACGGGCGCCGACTCGGTGATGACGCTGTCCAGCGTGGGCTGCTCGGCCCGGGCGCGGCGCTCCCGCACCGGCTTGGTGGCGGGCTCCTTCACGGCCGGCTCGGCCTTCGCCTCGGTCTTCACCACCGCCTCGGCCTTCGCGGCCGGCGCCGTCTTCACGGCCGCCTCGGCCTTCGCCACCGGCGCCTCGGCCTTCCCTACCGCCTTCGCCTCGCCACGACCACCGCGAACCGGTTTGGTGCTCGCAGTGGCCTGGTTCTCTTTGATTGCGGCGATCAGATCGCCCTTGCGCATTCCGGATGTGCCTCGGATACCGAGCTCTCCGGCAAGCGCACGCAACTGCGGCAACAACATTCCAGTCAGCCCCGATCGTGCGACGTCGGTGTGTTCGCTCATTTTCGCAATCTGTCCGGAGTCACTTTCGCGGCCCTCCGAGGAATTCTCATCGGTTTCCACCCCGGGTGTCGCGAGCAGGTCCGTATCTGTCACGGAGATCCTTTCCTTCCCTCGATTTGCCGTGCGCTAACTCGAGGGTTCCGTCCCGAAGCCCGGTCACTGCGCCGGGCTCGGATGCCGTATTCGCCTGCCTCGCCGGACCGGCGGCTTCGCCACCGGTTCACGAAGGTGGGAGAGATCATTCCAGTGCTGCCTCGGGATTCGAGACACTCACAGCCAGCCGGCCGAATCGGCCTGTGCTGTCTGCCTGCCTCGAGCCTGACCAAGGAGCCTGCTGGAGCGATTGCCCAAATGAAGCACCGGCGTCTGACGCGCACGATGTACGGACGCCCTCAGGATAGCCCCCACCAGTGCCACCTGCAAGGCAGGCGCGCCGGTCAATCCACCCGGACCCCGCCGGAGATCTCCGGATGCCATACCCGCAGACCGTCCGCAGCGGCCAGTTCCCGCAGCTCAGCGGGGAATTCTGCGGTGCTCAGCGCCAGCACCGTCGGCCCCGCGCCCGACACCATCGCGGCGATGCCCGCCGCCCGCAACCGATCGATCCACACGGTCGTCAGCGGCAGCGCCGACGACCGGTACCCCTGGTGCAGCCGGTCCGCCGTAGCGGGCAGCAGCAGGTCGGGACGTTCGGTCAGCGCGACGACCGCGAGCGCGGCCCGGCTGACGTTGAAGGCGGCGTCGCCGTGCGGCACCGTTTCCGGCAGCAGGCCACGGGTGTGCGCGGTCGAGGACCGCTCCTCGGGCACCAGCACCGTCGCGCGCAGCGCCGGGTGCGGATCCAGCCGGACCGCCCGGTACCTGCGCATATGGTGTTCCGCGGCACCGTTCATCCCGGTGTCGCCCTCGCGATCGGTCTCCGTCCACGACACCACCACACCGCCGAGCACACTGGCGGACGCGTTGTCGGGATGACCCTCGAATTCCGCCGCCAGTTGCACCAAATCGTCGTTGCTACAAGCCAGTTCGGGATCGAACTTGACGGCCAGGCCGCGCCCCGCGGCCAGGCCGCCCACCACCGCCGACGCCGAGGACCCCAGCCCCCGCGAGTGCGGAATCACATTGCGGCACACCACATCCAACCCATCGGCCCAGACTCCCGCCGATTCCAGGCCCCTTTCGATCGCACGCACCACCAGGTGTGAGGGACCCCACGGCACGTCGTCCGCTCCTTCACCCTCCACCCGGATCGTAAGCCCCGAATCGGTCGTACGCACGACGATCTCGTCGTAGACGCCCAGCGCGAGGCCCAGGGAATCGAATCCCGGGCCGAGGTTGGCGCTCGACGCGGGTACCCGTGTCGTCACGGTCAGACCCGGCGGCAGGGTCCGCGTCATCAACTGCTGGCCATCGTGGATCAACTCAGGCCAGCTCGAGCTCACGGGCCACGGCGACCGGATCGACCCCGATCGCCTGGACGTCCGGCATGCCCGACAGCGCGGTGTCGGGATCCTTCAGGCCGTTGCCGGTCACCGTGCAGACCACGGTCAGCCCGGAATCCAGCCAGCCCTCCGCACGGGCGGCCAGCAGACCGGCCACACTCGCCGCGGACGCGGGTTCGACGAAGACACCCTCACTGCCGGCCACCAGGCGGTAGGCGGCCAGGATCTCGTCGTCGGTGGCGGCCCGGAAGGCGCCGCCGGACTCCTCCTTGGCGGCGACCGCGCTGTTCCACGACGCCGGGGCGCCGATCCGGATGGCGGTGGCGATGGTCTCCGGATTGCTCACCGGCGCACCGAGCACCAGCGGCGCCGCCCCGGCGGCCTGCACGCCCAGCATGCGCGGGCGGGACCCGGCGATGCCGTCGGCGTGATACTCGCTGTAGCCCTTCCAATAGGCCGTGATGTTGCCCGCGTTGCCGACCGGCAGCGCGTGCACGTCCGGCGCCTTGCCCAGGGCATCCACGATCTCGAAGGCGGCCGTCTTCTGGCCCTCGATCCGGGCCGGGTTCACCGAGTTGACCAGGCCGACCTGCGGGAATTCGGAGGTCACCTTGCGGGCCAGCTCCAGGCAGTCGTCGAAGTTGCCCTGCACCTGGATGATCTTCGCGCCCAGCATGACCGCCTGCGCCAGCTTGCCCATCGCGATCTTGCCCTGCGGGATCAGCACCGCGCAGTGCAGGCCCGCGCGGGTGGCGTAGGCCGCGGCGGAGGCGGAGGTGTTGCCGGTGGAGGCGCACAGCACCGCCTGCTGGCCGCGGGCCTTGGCGTCGGTCATCGCCATGGTCATGCCGCGGTCCTTGAAGGAACCGGTCGGGTTGGCGCCCTCGACCTTGAGATAAACCTCACACCCGGTGAGCTTCGACAGATGCGGCGCCGGAACCAGCGGGGTGCCGCCCTCGAACAGGGTGACCGGCTCCCAATCGGCGCCGACCGCGAGCCGGTCCCGGTAGGCGGCGATCAAGCCCGGCCAAGGCTTGTGGACCGCGGCGGACCGCGAATCCGTTACGGCGACAGCCGGTCCGGTGTTACTCATTCCTCGGTGCCTTCCAATCTCAAGACGCTGGTCACGGACGTGACGGACTCCAACTCGGCCAGCGCTGCCACCGTATCGGCCAGCGCCGACTCCTGTGCGTGGTGGGTCACCACCACCAGGCGGGCACCCGCGCCGTGGCCCTCCTGGCGCACGGTCGAGATGCTGACGCCGTGGTCGGCGAACTCGCCGGCCACCGCCTGCAGCACGCCGGTGCGGTCGGCGACCTGCAAGTTCACGTGATAACGAGTGGGGGTGTCGCCGATCGGAGCGATCGGCAGCTCAGCATAGACCGATTCGCCCGGTGCCCGGCCGCCGTAGAACTTGTTGCGCGCCGCCATCACCAGATCCCCCATCACGGCGGACGCGGTCGGCGCGCCGCCGGCGCCCTGCCCGTAGAACATCAGCCGGCCGGCGTTCTCCGCCTCCACGACCACCGCGTTGAAGGCGCCGTTCACCGACGACAGCGGATGCTTCAGCGGGATCAGCGCCGGGTACACCCGCACCGAGACGCGGTCCTTGCCGCCCTCGGCCACCGGCACCTCACCGGGCACCCGCTCGCAGATGGCCAGCAGCTTCACCGTGCAGCCGACTGCCGACGCCGTCTCCAGATCCTCGGCGGTGATCCGCGAGATGCCCTCGCGGTAGACATCGGCCGCGGTGACCCGGGTGTGGAAGGCCAGCGAGGCCAGGATGGCGGCCTTGGCCGCCGCGTCGTAGCCCTCGACATCGGCGGTGGGGTCGGCCTCGGCGTAACCCAGCCGGGTGGCCTCGGCCAGCGTCGCGTGGTAGTCGGCGCCGGTCTCGGCCATCGCCGACAGGATGAAGTTGGTGGTGCCGTTGACGATTCCGACCACCCGGTCCACCCGGTCGCCGGACAGCGACTGGATCAGCGGCCGGACCACCGGGATGGCGCCGGCGACCGCCGCCTCGAAGTACAGGTCGGCGCGGCTGCGCTCGGCGGCGGCGGCCAGCTCGCCGGTGTAGTCGGCCAGCAGCGCCTTGTTCGCGGTCACCACCGATTTACCGGCCCGCAGCGCGGAGCCGATCAGGGCGCGGGCCGGATCGATACCGCCCATCACCTCGACCACCAGATCGACGTCGTCGCGGGCGACCAGCGCCGCGGCATCGGTGGTGAGCAGCTCGGCCGGGATGCCACGGTCGACATCCGCGCGCCGGACCGCCACCCCGCGCAGCACCAGCGGCGCGCCGACGCGCTGCCGCATCTCGTCGGCGTGCTCGCGCAGGATCTTCACCACCTCGGTGCCGACGTTGCCCATGCCGAGCACCGCCACGCCGATCGGATGATCGGTACCGAAGCCACCTTGACCGGTCATGCTGTGTTTTTGTGGCACGACCGGGGACCCTCCGTGGTTGTGCTCCGCTGCCGCCTCCGGGCCCTGACCGGTCATGCTGTGCTCTTGCGGCATGACCGGGGACCCTCCGTGGTTACGCTCCGCTGCCGCCTCCGGGCCCTGACCGGTCATGCTGTGCTCTTGCGGCACGACCGGGGACCCTCCGTGGTTACGCTCCGCTGCCGCCTCCGGGCCCTGACCGGTCATGCCTGTACCTCCAAGCTCAGCAGGTCCGCCACCGTCTCCCGGCGGAGGATCGGGCGTGCCCGGCCCTCCCGCACGGCCACCACGGCCGGCCGAGTCAACAGGTTGTAGCGGCTGGACATCGAGTAGCAGTAGGCGCCGGTCGCGGCCACCGCGATCAGATCGCCGGGGCCGACATCGGCCGGCATCCAGGTGTCGCGGATGACGATATCGCCACTCTCGCAATGCTTTCCGACCACCCGGGCGACCACCGGAGCGGCGTCGCTGGAGCGCGAGACCAGGCGGCAGTCGTACTCGGCCTGATACAGCGCGGGCCGGATGTTGTCGCTCATCCCGCCGTCGACGCTGACGTACCGGCGGCGGGCGCCCGCGTCGAGGCTCACGTCCTTGGTCGTGCCGACCTCGTAGACGGTGACGGTGCCCGGTCCGGCGATGGCCCGGCCGGGCTCCACCGCGATCACCGGCGTGGGCAGTCCGGCGCGGGCCGCCTCCTCCGCCACGATCCGGCGCAGATTCGCCGCGAAATCGGCCAGCGGCGGCGGATCGTCGTTGGGCAGATACGAAATGCCAAGTCCGCCACCGAGATCCAGGGTGTGGATCTGCGCGGTGCGCTCGACGCCGAACTTGTCGCTGGCGTCGCGCAGCAGTCCGAGCATGCGCCGCGCCGAGATCTCGAAACCGTCGATGTCGAAGATCTGCGAGCCGATGTGGCTGTGCAGGCCGACCAGGCGCAGGTTGTCCGCCTCGAACACCATCGCCAGCGCCTCCAGGGCGTCGCCGCCGGCGATCGAGAAGCCGAACTTCTGGTCCTCGTGCGCGGTCGAGATGTATTCGTGGGTATGGGCTTCCACGCCCACGGTGACCCGGACCAGGACGTCCTGCACCACCCCGAGCCGGCCGGCGACGGCCTCCAGCCGCTGGATCTCGATCAGCGAGTCGACGACGACGTGCCCGATGCCCGCCTCCACCGCCTGCTCCAGCTCGGCGACGGATTTGTTGTTGCCGTGCAAGGCGATTCGCGCGGCCGGGAAGCCGGCGTGCAGCGCCACGGCGAGTTCGCCGCCGGAGCACACGTCCAGGTACAGCCCCTCGTCGCGCACCCAGCGCGCCACCTCGCCGCACAGGAAAGCCTTGGAGGCGTAGTGAACTCGCGAATTGTCACCGAAGGCCCGGACCATGTCGCGGCAGCGCGACCGGAAGTCGTCCTCGTCGACCACGAACAGCGGCGTGCCGAACTGTTCGGCGAGTTCCGTCACCGGCACGCCGGCCAGCCGGACCTCGCCGTCGGCATCGCGAGAAGCGTTGCGCGGCCAGACATTCGGCGGTAGCTCGATCATCCGTGCCGGATCGTCGGGCCGCTCGGGCAGATTCGGGGCGTGCGGGATCTCGGCATGCCGGGGTCCCGCCGGGTGGGCGCTCACGCTCGGTCCTTTCTCGTGGGGCTCACATGCGCTCCGGCGCGCCGACACCGAGCAGGCCCAGGCCGTTGCCCAGCACCTGACGGGTGGCGGCGACCAACTCCAGCCGGGCCGCGTTCACCGGGGTCACCGGGTCGTCGCCCTTGGGCAGGATGCGCAGTGTCTTGTTGGTCTGGAAACGGTGGTAGGCGCCGGCCAGCTCCTCCAGATAACGCGCGACGCGATGCGGTTCGCGCAGGGCGGCGGCGCCGGCCACGATCGCCGGGTACTCGCCCAGGGTGCGGATCAGCTCACCCTCCTCGTCGGCGGTGAGCAAGCCGTAATCCGGTGCGACACCGGCGAATTCGAACTCCGTGGCATTGCGGCCGACGGCGCAGGTGCGAGCGTGCGCGTACTGCACGTAGTACACCGGGTTCTCGTTGCTCTGCGTGGTCCACAGATCCAGATCGATATCGATCGAGGAGTTGACCGAGCTGCGCACCAGCGCGTACCGCGCGGCGTCCACGCCGATCAGCTCGACCAGATCGTCCAGGGTGACGACGGTGCCGGCCCGCTTGCTCATCTTGACCGCCACCCCGTCGCGGACCAGGTTCACCATCTGGCCGATCAGCACCTCGACGGTGTCCGGATCGTCGCCGAAGGCGGCCGCGGCGGCCTTCAACCGGCCGATGTACCCGTGGTGGTCGGCGCCGAGCATGTAGATGCACAGGTCGAAACCACGGCCCCGCTTGTTCTGGAAATAGGCGATGTCACCGGCGATATAGGCGGAATTGCCGTCGCTCTTGATGACCACCCGGTCCTTGTCGTCGCCGTATTCGGTGGAGGCCAGCCACCAGGCGCCGTCCTGCTCGTACAGTTTCCCGGACGCCTTCAGCTGCTCCACGGCCTGTTCGACCGCGCCGGAGGCGAACAGCGAACTCTCGTTGAAGTAGACGTCGAAGTCGGTGCCGAAATCGTGCAGGCTCGCCCTGATGTGCGCGAACATCAGCTCGACGCCCTCGCGCCGGAACAGCTCGTGCCGCTCGCCGGCGGGCAGCTCCGGCGCCTGCGGATGCGCCGCGACGATGGTGCCCGCGATCTCCTCGATGTAGGCGCCCGCGTACCCGTCCTCCGGCGTCGGCTGCCCGGTGGCCGCGGCGACCAGCGAATTGGCGAACCGGTCGATCTGCGCGCCGTTGTCGTTGAAGTAGTACTCCCGGGTGACGTCCGCGCCCTGGGTGGCCAGGATCCGGCCGAGCGCGTCGCCCACCGACGCCCAGCGGGTGCCGCCGAGGTGGATCGGGCCGGTCGGGTTGGCCGACACGAACTCCAGATTGATCCGGGTGCCGCCGAGCGCGTCGCCGGTGCCGTAGGCCGCCCCGGCGGCCCGGATCTGCGCCACCAGCGCGCCCTGCGCGGCCGCGGCGAGCCGGATGTTCAGGAAGCCCGGCCCGGCGACCTCCGCGGTCTCGATACCGTCGGCGCCGGACAGCGCCTCCGCCAGCGCGGTGGCCAGTTCACGCGGATTCAGGCCCGCCTTCTTGGCCACCTGCATGGCCAGATTGGTGGCATAGTCACCGTGTTCCGGATTGCGCGGGCGCTCCACTTTGACCTCGTCGGGCAGAACGGCGGGGTCCGATCCGCGTTCGACGAGCACCTTCGCCGCGGTAGCGCGAAGGAGATCTGCAAGGTCAGCTGGAGTCACGAGTCTCTATCCTATGGTCTGAGCAGGTGGGCGCCGCCAGCGGCCACCTCCCGGGCAACCGTCCGGGCACGGCCGGCAGCACCGGGTTGCCGCACCGCGGATTGTCCGAGCACTCCAGAGAGCACATTCGAGAGGCAGCACAGAAGCGATGCCGAACACCAGCGCCAAATCGGCCAAGGCGATTCGCGCCGCCGCGAAATCGTCACCTGCCCGCAAGGGCGGTGGCGGCGGGGGCAAGTTACCCAACAAGCGCCAGATCCCCTGGCCGACGATCGGCGCCGCCGTGGTGATCGTCGCGCTGATCGCCGCCCTCGCGGTCTACCTGGTGCCGATGTACCAGAAGAAGGCCGACGCCGAGAAGTTCACCCCGACCGCGCAGAAGAAGGATCCCTCGTTGCAGATCCCCGGCGTGGTCACCAAGGAGTACAAGGGCGCGCTGCACGTCAGCGCCACCCAGCGCGTCGCCTACGACCAGAGCCCGCCGTTCGGCGGCCCGCACGACGCCTCCTGGGCGGACTGCACCGGCAAGGTCTACGGCAAGGCCATCCGCACCGAGAACGCGGTGCACTCGCTGGAGCACGGCGCGGTGTGGATCGCCTACAACCCGGACAAGGTCTCCGGCGGGGCCCTCGACACCCTGAAGCAGCAGGTACAGGGCAAGCCCTACATGCTGATGTCGCCGTATCCGGGCCTGGACTCGGCGGTCTCGTTGCAGTCCTGGGGCCATCAGCTCAAGCTGAGCAGCGCCGACGACAAGCGCGTCGGCGAATTCATCAGCGCGCTGCGGCTGAACCAGTACGGCGTGTACCCCGAGGTCGGCGCGGACTGCGCGAATCCGACCTTCAACACCGACAACCCGCCGCCGTTCGACCCGACCCCGCCGGGCCCCGGCGCGATCCCGATGGACGGCAAGGGCCTCAGCCAGGACCAGACCGAGCTCAGCGGCGGCACACCCGGTGGCATGCCGGGGCTGCCCGGCGGTATCCCCGGCCTGCCGGGTATGCCGGGCGTTCCCGGTGGCGCCCCCGGCCAGCCGGCGCCCGCCCAGCCCGCGCCCGGCGAACCCGCGCCCGCCGAGCCCGGATCGAACCAGTAGATGTCCGAGGAGCTCTCCGACGACGACGTGACGACCGCTGCCCCCGGCCATCCGGCCGGGCGGCAGCGGACCGCGCTGCTGATCCTCGCCGCGGTCGGGTTGCTGCTGGCCGGCTTCGCCATCGGCCTCATCGCCCGGATGCCGTTGCAGGACAAGGGCGACGACGCCGCGCCGAGCGCGGTGGACGTCGGTTTCTGCCAGGACATGTCGGTGCATCACACCCAGGCGGTGCAGATGGCCGCGTTCGAGCTGTCCAACGGCAGCGACGCCGACGTGAAGCGGCTGGCCTACGACATCGTGACCACCCAGCAGAACCAGGTGGGCCGAATGCAGGGCTGGCTACAGCTGTGGGGCAAGCCGCTGCTCGGTGATTCCAAGGGCTACATGGGCTGGATGACCGAGGCGATGAACGAGCACGACCACGGCGCCACCCACGCCATGCCGGGTCCGATGGCGACCATGCCCGGAATGGCGAGCGATCAGGAGATGGAACAGCTGCGGACCCGGACCGGCACGGCCGAGGACACGCTGTTCCTCCAGTTGATGCTGCGTCATCACCAGGGTGGGGTGTCGATGATCGACTACGCGATCGATCACGCCGTCACCGATGCCGTGCGCACCCTCGCCCAGAGCATGAGCGCCAGCCAGACCAGTGAGATGCAGTTGATCTCCGGGATGTTGACCGCCCGCGGCGCCACTCCCCTGCCGATGAGCTGAAACGCAGGTCGGACCCGCTTTTTGGTGCACGCCGCCGGATAGGATACGCTTTCGGAGCCCGATCGGACGACGTGAGAACGATCGACGAGCGGGTCCACCCAGCCCTCGTAGCTCAGGGGATAGAGCGTTTGCCTCCGGAGCAAAAGGCCGCAGGTTCGAATCCTGCCGAGGGCACAGGTGAGCAGCGGCCCGGACCGGCGTAAGCCCGTCCGGGCCGCTGTCGTTCACCGGCCCGGTGTCACGGTTGCGCCGGATGGCAGAGCACCGGATTGTCCAGTTCGCTGCACGGCAGATCACCGTGCGACCGGATGATGTCGATGCCCACCTGATCGGTGAGATACCGCAGGAAACTCGCGATCAGCGAATCGGCCTTCGGTTCGCCGTAGGTGTAGGCGTATTCGGTCTCCCAGTACGGATACGCGTTGTGCAGCGCATGCTCACGATCGGCGGGCTGGCCGTCGATGCGGACCACCGCCACATCCTTGCTGCGCAGGGTCGCCGTACCCAGTTCGCTGTAGCCGATCGCACCGTCCGAGGCGGCCACCGTGTCCAGCAGCTTGTCGGTGGTGAGCTGTTCGCAGTGCGGCGGCCCGGGAATCGCCTTGTTGTAGACGGTCTCGCAATCCTTCGAATTGACCCCCGCCTCCACCGCGCCGAGCACCCGGGATTCGAAGGTGGTCCGGGTGCCCGAGCCCAGTTGCCGCGAGACCAGCCGTACCGGCAGATCCGCGCCGCCGAGCTCCGACCAGTTGGTGATCCGGCCCGCGTACAGATCCTGTAGTTGCGCCCGGGTCAGATCCAGCACCCGCGCCTTCGGATTGACGACCACCGCGAACAAGACGAAGGCGATCGGCCGGGCCAGCAGATCCGGGAAGCCGGAGCGTTTCTCGCCGTCGGAGAACGCGATGATCGGCGGCGTCTGCCCGCTGCGGGTTCCGGCCTCGTTCAGGCTGGTCAGCCCGGCGTCACTGCCGCTGCTCTGCGGGTCGAAGCCGAAGGTGGCCTTCCCGCAGGTGTGCTGGTACGACTGGGCCACATCCGCGAGCACCGGCGCGAAGGCGGTGGAGCCGGTCACCGTGATCCTGCCCGAGGCGCAATCCAGCGGCGGACGGGCCGGCCGGAAGAAGGTGACCTCCGCGACGATCACCGCGATCAAGAAGACCACCAGGCCCAGCGCCGGCCCCGAAGGCCCGGTGCGACTGCGGGTCTCGTGCAGGCTGCCGCCCTTCAGCCCGCCGGACACCACCGGCGGCGGATAGTGCCGGTCGCCGGAGATCCGTTCCAGGATGGCCAGCACCTTGTAGTGCTCACCGCGGTTCAGCGGCACCCGCGGCAGGTCGATGTAGCCGGTGTCGCGCTGCTCGTCCTCGCGGGTGCCGATGCCGGAGTCCCGGCCGAGGCTCTGCTGCAATCCGGGATCACTGAGTTCGGTGACGGCCATGCCGATCACGCGACGCCGGGGAAACCCGATGTGCAGGCCCACCGGATCGTTGTCCGGGACCTTGTAGTCGCTGGTGTCGATGGTGGTGAAGCCGCTGTTCTCCATCCGGATCAGCACGATGGACAGATCGCCGAGCTTCGGGCTCTTGCCACCGGCCGCGGCGGCGGGCCGCAACTGGGTCAGCACCCCGGAATATCGGGATTCCACCTCACCGGTCACCGGGGTGTCCATCTGCACGCGGTAGCCGAGTCGCTTCAGGCCGCGCACGACCGAATCCCAGAAGAAAATACCGACCGGCACCACCACGCCGGCCACGGCCACGATGACGCCGAGAAGACTGTTGTCCACCGAATCCCGCCCCTGACGAATAATGTTGTGTCCGACAATCTTCGAGATCGGTAGCGGTCGGCGTTAAGGCAGTTCGGCCACTGTTCATCAACCGTCCGACGCCGGTTCTCGTGCGGCCCGGCGGCCCGCTCCCCGGCCGTGCCGCTGTCCGGGCCGGCCCGGGTGTCCCGTAGGTTCGAGGGCACTATGGACGCGTTCTACCACCCGGACCAGGCGGACCCGAACCGGTTCGAATCGACCGAACTGACGCGGGGACCGTGGTCACCGGACGCACAACACGCCGGACCGCCGTCGGCGTTGCTGGCGCATGTGCTGGAGCGTTGTGAGCCGCGGGCGGGGTTCCGGATCGGGCGGCTGGCGGTGGAGATCCTGGGCCCGGTGCCGATCGCGCCATTGACCGCCGAGACGCAGGTGGTGCGCTCCGGGCGCAATGTCGAACTGCTCACCGCCACATTGAGTTCCGAGCGCGGACCGGTGCTCAGCGCCCGCGCCTGGCGACTGCGCACGGCGGCCCCGGAACTCGACCTGCCCACCGAGGTGCTGCCGTCCGGCGCGCATCCGGGCCCGGAGACCGTCACCGAACGCACGCCGTTCCCCTCCGATCAGGCGGTGGGTTTCCACACCGGCATCGACTACCGGTTCGTCTCGGGATCGTTCCGCGATCCGGGACCGGCGGTGTGCTGGATCCGGCTGCGGTATCCGATCGTCGCGGGCACGGCACCCAGCCCGCTGGAGCGTGCCCTGGCCGCGGCCGACTCCGGCAACGGCGTGAGCTCGGTCCTCGACTGGGACCGCTATCTGTTCATCAACACCGACCTCACCGTCACCCTGCACCGGGAACCGGCGGGCGAATGGGTATGCCTGGACGCGGCGACCTATCCGGAGCGCACCGGCATCGGACTGGCCGAATCCCGGTTGTACGACGAGAAGGGCCCGCTCGGCCGCAGCACCCAGACCCTGTACCTCGCGCCGCGCTGAACCGGATCCACCTGTGGCGCAGTGAGTTTCGGAACCCAGCCGACTACCGGTGCGACAGCGCGCACCCGAGGTGGGGCCTGATTCCGCGCAACGCGGACCGTGGCGGCGGCACTCACGCGAGACCGGCGCCGGGCACTCCGACGGCGGCGCTCACGCCGGTGGTGGCGAGGTCGGATTGCGCTGCAAGGTCGGCCCGACATCGGCGGCGAGCTGGTCGACGGTGAGTCCGACGACCGGCGGGATGTACCGGCACAGCGCGGTGCCGAGCAATTGCGCCACCGTCAGCGCCGCCCGGATCGCCGACGCGCAGCACCGCGGGCATCACCTGCCCGGCGAACACCTCCCGGACCCGGTCGCCGACCACGTCGTCGGTGACCGCCGACCGCAGCAGCGTCCGCAGCACCTCGTCGCCCGGTGGCGTCTCCCACAGTCGCACGAAGTGCCGGATCACCAACTCGCCCAACGTCTCCGAGGCCACCGCCGCGAGAGCGGGGATGGCGAGATCGACATCGGCGGCGGCGAACGGCCCCTCCTTGTTGCCGTGGCAGCGCATCACCAGGGAGAAATCGATCCCGGCGACGCCGCCCATGTCCACAGCCCCGCCGGTGGCCCGGGCATGAACATCGGCGTCCAGGACGGTGAACCGGCCCGGCCGCTACGCGCACTTCAGCTGGAAGCTGGCGGTGCTGGTATTTCCGGGTGTGACATCGACTTTCACCGGTGACGGGCTGCCGAGCATACATCCGGAGGGCACGCCGGTCGCCGCCACCTGATAGCAGCCACCGGGCAGATCGTGGGTGGCGGCGCCCTCGTGGCCCGCGGTGGTGAGGGTGGCCAGCGACGCGCTGGAATCGCACTTCGACACCCCGACCCCGAGGCCGGAGGCCGGGTACTGCTCGGCTCCAGTGGTGGCCTGCACCTTCAGCGTGCCCTGGCCGGCGGCCGGACCGGCGCCTTCCTGAGGGGTCGCCGCGGTCGCGGACCCGGAATTGTCGGACGCATGCGAGCACGCGGTCAGCGGCATCACCAATGCGGCACAGGCGAGCAGGGACAGGACGAACAGCGGGCGGCGCACCGGGCTCCTCTCCGTCGGGCGAGGGCGCTCCCGGCCTTCGCACGGCACCCACCCTAGGCGTTCCCGGCGGCGGCGCAAGGCAAGCCGGGCGCGCGCCTTGCGTTCAGCGAGAACGGCGGGCCCGCGATCGCGGACACCGGCTACCGTCGACGCGCCCGGACGCACCCGGAGTGGAGAGCCGTACCGAGGTGAATGTGAAATGAATATTTTCCAGGAATGCTGACATGGGAGGTAACTCTCGATATGCTCTTCGGTTGATCAATTCCGGGTCATAGGGGGGAAATTGGTTCTCGTTGTTGCTGCCGTCGCCACGCCGAACACGGAATCCGAAACCGCACGCGCCCGCTTCGGCGGCACCGGCGTGACGGTCCTGGCCGTGCTCACCGCCGCGGCACTCACCATTCCGGGCCTGCGTTACGACTATTTCGGCGACGAACTGTATTTCGTCGCGGCCGGTTCCCGGCCCGGCATCGCCTATGCCGATCAGGGCGCGCTGGTGCCGTTGCTCGCCCGGTTCACGGATCTGCTCGCACCCGGATCGGCGGTGGCGCTCCGGATTCCGGCGATCGTCATGGCCGCCCTCGCCGTGGTCGTCAGCGCGGCCATCGCCTACGAATTCGGCGGCCATCGGCGGACCCAGTTGCTGGCCGGGGTCGCCTACGCCACCTCGCCGCTGGCCTTGACCCAGGCGGCACAGCTGAGTACCTTCTCCCTCGACGCGACCCTCCAGGCCACCCTGGTATGGCTGCTGATCCGCTGGATCCGCACCCGCGACGACCGTCTGCTGATCCTGGTCGGACTGGTTGCGGCCGGGGACATCCAGGTGAAATGGCTGATCCCGGTGACCCTATGCTGTCTGCTCGCCGGGCTGATGGTCGCCGGGCCCCGGCGACTGTGGACACGACGCGCCTTCTGGCTCGGCGCCCTGGTGTTCGGCGCCGGGGCCGCACCCGATCTGTACTGGCAGGCCACGCACGGCTGGCCGGAACTGGCGATGAGTCACGTGGTCGGCGCCGAACAGGACGCCGCGGGAGGCGGTCCGCTGGCCTGCATCCCGCAGATCATCGGCCTGGCCGGACTGCTCGGCGGGCTGCTGGGCGGCTGGGGGCTGTGGCAGTTGCTGCGCTGGCCGCCGCTGCGGCCCTACCGATTCCTGTTCGTCACCGCCGTGTCCATGATCGCGGTCGTCCTGATCGGCCACGGCCGGCCGTACTACGTCGGCGGGCTGATGCCCGCGGTGTTCGCCGCCGGCGCGGTCGGCCTGTCGGCCTTCTACGACACCCGATGGCGGGACCGGGTGCGCCGGGGCGCGGTCGTCGCGGCCGCCGGATCGCTGGCGATCATCGCGGTTCTGCTGGCCGCGCTGCCCTTGCCGCGATCGGGAGTGCGCGAGCCCATCACCTCGCCGAGCGGTTTCGCGGTGCGGTCGGACCTGTACGGCCCCAGCGGCTGGCAGGACCTCACCGCCGGCGTCGCGGCGGCCTACCGGCAACTGCCGCCGGGCGACCACGACCACACCGTCCTCATCGCCCAGAACTATTGGCAGGCAGGCGCGCTGGAGAAATTCGGGCCCCGCTACCGGCTACCGGCCACCTACAGCCCCAACCGCGGCTACGGCTTCTTCGGCCCGCCACCGGCGACCGCCCGCACCGTCCTCTACATCGGATTGGACAGCGCCGCACCGGCATTGCGGCGGCAGTTCGAATCGGTGGAACCGGCCGGCCGGATCGACGACCCGCTCGGCTACCCGGGTGTGAACCGCGGGGTCGCCGTGTTCGTCTGCCGATGGCCGACCGCCCCCTGGCCCGTTCTCTGGCCGTCCATGACGCAACTCCAACTGCCCCTGGGCATCTGAATCTACTTCGGGGCGGGTACGGCGACGAGCCGGGCGACCTGGGCCGCGTCGATGACGCCCGGATCCAGCTGTGGCGCTTGCGGATCCAGTGGCGGCAGCGCCCCGGCGGCCGGGACGTTCTCGGCGACCGGATATTCCATCGCGGTGCCGTCGTGCAACAGCTGCTGACCCGCCGCGCCGGTGACGAACCGCAGGAATTGCTGTGCGGCCGCCTGATTCCGGCTCGATTTCAGCACCCCGCCCGCCGATACCGAGACGACGGCACCGGGATCGGGGCTCGCGAAGAAGTGCGGGGCGGTGTGGTCGCTGTGCTCGGCGGCGGCGGAGCGGTCGGCCACGCGATCGTCGCCGCCGGCCCGATCCCGGAACCAGTGGTCCGCGAAGACCAGGGCGCCGTCGTAGCGCGCGGCGTCGACACCGGCCATGGCCGCCCCGGGACTCTGGGTGGTGACGGCATCCGCCCGCGCACCCTGGAGCCAGGTGCGGGCGGCGGCCTCACCCTGCTGCGCCAGTACCGCCGCGACCACCGCCCGGAACTCGGCGCCTCCGGTGTCCGCACCCCAGCGGCCCCGCCACTGCGGCTGCGCCAGTTCCAGCAGCGAGGCGGGCAGCCGGTCGGCCGGGAGCTTCGCCGGGTCGTAGACGAAAGCCAGTGTGCGCGCGGCGATTCCGGTCCAGGTCCCGGTGGTGGCGCGGTACCGCGGCGGCACCTGCGCGAGCGTGTCCCTGTCCAGGGCGGCGAACAGCCCGGCGTGTTCGACCTGCGCCACCGCCGGAGCGTCGGCGGCCAGGAACACGTCGGCCGGCGACGCCGCGCCCTCGGCGACGATCTGGTTGCCCAGGTCGGTGTCGTCCCCGGTGCGCAGCGTGACCTTGATACCGGTCGCCGCGGTGAAGGCATGCGCCCAGTCCTGGACCAGCGATTCCGGCCCACCGTCGTAGACGAGGATCCGATCGTCGCCGGCCCCCGGACGCGCACACGCCGTCGCCGCCGCGAGCACCGTCAGCACCGCGGCCACCGCGGTGGTCGCCCTCCATCGCACCGGCGTCACCGCACACTCCTTCCGAGCCGCGCCCGTCATCGGCATCGGTTGCCCAACGTACTGCACCCGCCCGGCACGGACCGCGGCTAGCCTGGACGGGCAGGAGCGAGAACGGATCTGTGACATGAGTTGCTGTGGACCGACCCGCCGCCGAGTGCTCGGCGCGCTCGCGACCACCGTCGCCGCCCTGCCCGTGCTGGCCCTGACCGGCACCGGCCCGGCGCGGGCCCAGGGCCCGGTCGTCGCCACCGACCTCGAGGTGGTCACCGTCACCGACACCGCGGTGATCCTCACCTGGACCACCCGGGCCCCCGACGGCACCCCGGTGGCCGCCGATACGGAAGTGGCGCTGGCACCGGCGGATTCACCCGCCGCACCCCGGCCGGTCTACGCCGATCCGGCCCCGACGCCCTACCACTACGCCGAGATCCGGGGTCTGGAACCGGGCCGTAGCTACCGGTTCGAGGCGCGCTCCGGCGGCCTGCTCGCGGTCGCGGCCCCGAACCTGATCACCGGCCGCCCCGGCACCCCCGAGGCGCTCGGCGTGGTCACCACCCTGATCCCGCCGCCGGGCCGCTACCTGCGCACGGTCGCGCTGTCCAACGACGTGCACATCGGCGAGACGGTGGCGGGCCTGATCCGGCAGAACCTGCCGCCGGGAGTCGGCCAGGAACCCGGTCTGCCCCCGTATCCGGAGGTGATGCTCACCGCGCTGCTCGACGATCTGCGGCGTCCCGACCGGGGCGTACACCACCTGCTGGTCGCGGGCGACCTGACCGCCGAGGCCAGGCCCGACCAGGTCGCCACGGTCCGGTCGGCGCTGGACGCCTGGGGCGCCGCGGACCGCGACTGGTTCGCCGTCCGCGGCAACCACGACCGCCCGCACCTCGGCGACGACTACGACGGCTGCACCCCCGACACCGACGACCGGCACCACGACTGCTGGGGCGACCGCTTCGCCCCGCGCGGCCGGCTGGCCGAGCACACGGTGGGCGGCCTGCGCCTGCTCGGCCTGGACACCACCGAACTCGACATCGCCGGCGGCAGTATCGAACCGGAACAGCTCGATCACCTGCGCGGCGTGCTGACCGCCGATCCCGACCGCCCGACGCTGGTCTACGGCCATCATCCGGTCACCACCGAATCCGGCGCCACCAACATGAGCGGCATGGACTTCATCCTCGACCGCGGCGACGCGGCCACCCTGCACACGCTGTACCGCTCCGCACCCGGGGTGTTCCTGCACCACGCCGGCCACAGCCACCGCAACCACCGCAGCCGCCCCGACCTCCCGATCCCGGTCGACTTCGTGGAAGTCGGCGCGGTGAAGGAATATCCGGGCGGCTACGCCATACTGCGCCTGTACGAGGGCGGCTACATGCTGAACTTCTACAAGACCCGTACCGAGGCGGCGAAACGCTGGAGCACCCGCAGCCGCGGCGAATACCTGGGTCTGGAACCGGAATACACCCTGGGCAGCACCGCCGACCGCAACTACGTGGTGACGCGCGACCTGTCCGGCCTCACCGCCGCCTGAACCAGCGCGTCGCGGCGGGCCCGGCGGCTCCCAGGAACCCATGGCGTCGGGTCCCGTAACCTGGGCCGCGTGTGGAAGCGGGTGGCGGCGGTTGCCGCGATCGCGATCGGGGTCGCCGGGTGCGCGCACTCCGGCGGCACGTCCACGACCGGGATGACCACGGCCGCTCCGGCCGCTTCCCCGGCGCTGGACATCGGCCGCTGCGGGTCCGCCGATACCGGCGAGCTCGGCCGGACGCTCGGAATCGCTGGGCTGGAACAGGTTTCGGTCAATCCGCTGCGCTGCGCCTGGGCGGCCGGGAGCGCCGCCGGGGCGGGATATCAGGTGGTGTTCGCCTGGTTCCGCGGTAGTTCGCTGGCCGAGCGGCGCGGCCAGGTGACCGGGCAGGCGACCACGGTGACCGTATCCGGCCGATCGGGTATCGCCTGGTCCGGCCCGGCCTCGTGCGAACTGGCCGTCGACTCCGGGGGCCGGGATTTCATCGACTGGACGCTGCTCGGCGCCGGACCGGACCGGGACCGGCAGTGCGCGGTCCTGCCGCAGCTCGCCGCCGACACCCTCACGAAGGCAGGCTGATCTCGTGCGCACAGCGATTCTCGTCCGCACGGCGATCCGGGCCGGACTCGCCGCGACGATTCTCGCGGCCACCCTCGCGGGCTGTTCCGGCAGCCACTCCGACCACCCGGCGCCGTCGGCCGCGGATCCGAATCTCCTGGCGGGCTGCGGGCCGCTGGCCGATCAGGTCATCGCCGGTCAACTGCACGTGGCACAGGTGCGGCCGCAGACCCAGCCGACCATCTGCACCTGGACCGCGGACCTGCCCGGCGGCGGCACGATCGACCTCACCTACGCCTGGCTGCGCGAGGACACCTTGCAGCAGGATCTCCAGGTGGCGGCGCAATTCGGTTATCGCATCGAGAAATTGGTGCTGAAGAAGTTCGGCGGCATGTACTGGCGTGATCCCAACGATCCCGGCAGCTGCGCCGTCACGACCGCCGACACCGGCACCGTCACCTGGTGGGTGCAGAACCGGGACCATGCCGCACAACCGGATCCGTGCGCCGCCGCCATGGGATTGATGCAGGCCACCCTGTCCGTCGACGGTGTCTGAACCCGGACTACTTGGAGTTCAGCGGATTCGCGGGCGTACCCGCGACCTCCATCGGGCTCGGATTGGTCCCGCCGTGGGTGCCGCCGGGGGCCGAGGTGTGGTCCAGCACCAGCAGTCCCGCCACCGTGGCGCCGAGGGTGGCGGTGACCGCCGCGGCGGCGACGAGTTTGCGCTTGGACACGCCGTTGGGCCCGGGCACGGCAGGCTTCCCGGCGAACCGCACCCCGCGCACCCGGCGCGCCGAGGGCAGCTGGGTCGCCATCAGCACCGCCCCGCGCGCCGAGACGAATTCCGGTTCGGGGTCGTAGATCGAGGGCAGATCGAGCAGGCCCTCCACCGTCGTGCGGATGCCCGGGTTGCGGGTGCAGCCGCCGAGCAGCGCCACCGCCTGCGGTTGCACCCCCGTCTCCTCGATCAGCTGCCGCACGTACGAGACCGAGTGGTGGATGCCGGCGGTGACCAGCTCGTTGAAATCGCTGCGCGTCAGCACGACTCGCGAATGGGTGCGCGGGTCGGTGGCGGTGACCACCGGCGAGGCGGTGAGGGCCTCCTTGTACGCGCAACTGGTCGGCCGGTCGATCGCGACGCCGTCGTGGGCCAGGCGCCAGCGCAACAGCGCGTCGTGCCCGTCGCCGCCGACGACGGTGCTGTGCCGGCCGGCCAGGATGGCATCGGTGCGACAGTCGGCCTGGGTGACGGTGAGGCCCGAGGCGCCGAGGTCGTAGATGAGTACCGTGCCCTCGGCCGGCAGCCGGCCGCTGAACCGGAGATAGCGCAACTGCGCCAACGGCTCGTCGACGATCGTGAGGCGGCTGCGGCCCGCCGCGGCGCGGACGGCTTCCTCGTGTGTCGGGCAGCGGGTCGTCACGGCGATACCGGTGACGAATTCGTCACGGCTGGTAGCGGCCTCGCGCATCAGCTCGATCGCATGGAAAACCGCTTCGTCGACGCCGGCGCCGGAGGGGCGCGGCACCGTGCAGTGATCGATGGGGGGGAGGTGTGGCTGATCGGAGTGCGTGAGCATTGCGCGCGCACCCCCGGCACCTGCTGATACCCCGAGGACCAGCACCATGGCTCAATGGTGAACCTTTTGCGGCGCAATGCCAAGCGCGTCGCGGGAAAGTCGCTGGGTGGAAGCTCAATAGTTATCGGACAGGTATCAACGGCGGCGTGTCACGACCATCGCGCCGGTGTGTCGCCACTGTCGAAGTCGCCCGCGGCACGGCGGAATTCCGCCAGCAGCGTGAGCAACAGCCGCAGGCGATCCGGCGGCAGGCCGGGGCGGGCGAAAACCCGGTCGTTCAGGTCCGCGGTCGCCCGGCCTACCAGATCTCTTCCCGCGGTGGTGATCTCGATCAACGTTGCCCGGCGATCGCTCGGATGTGGCACGCGCTTCACCAGGTTCGCGGCTTCCAGCCGATCCACGGTGTTCGTCACACTTGTCGGATGCACCTGCAATCGCGCGCTGGCGACCGCCATCGGCAGGGCGCCGGAACGGCTGAAACTCAGCAGCATGAGCAACTCGTATCGGGAGAAGGTCAAGCCCGTTGGGCGCAATGCCTCGTCCACTCGCGCCATCACGATCTGCTGCGCGCGCACCAGCGAGGTGACCGCCGCCATGCCGTCGGCCACGTCACCCCAGCCGTGCGCGTCCCACTGCCGGTGGGCCTCCCCGATCGGATCCAGTGGAAGTGGACGTGGTGTCGCCATACGGCGAGTCTATTGATTCCGATCATCCTGACCGCAATCCTCGGTATCGCCGACGACCTCCGGCATGATGATCACGACGATGCGGGCGTGGCCGAGTGGTGAGGTACCGGATTGCAAATCCGTTCACGTGGGTTCGAATCCCGCCGCTCGCTCTGATCGGCACCGTTTCTCGTCGTGACCTCAGCGATTGCCGAAGTTCGCGGCGCGCTTCTCCACGAAGGCCGCCATGCCTTCCTTCTGATCCTCGGTCGCGAACAGCGAATGGAAGACCCGCCGCTCGAAACGCAGCCCCTCGGACAGGGTGGTCTCGTACGAGCGGTTGACCACCTCCTTGGCGACCAGCACCGAGGGCAGCGACAGCGACGCGATGGTCTCCGCCACCTCGAGCGCGGTGGCCAGCAGTTCCGCGGCCGGGACGATCCGGGCCACCAGCCCGGCCCGCTCCGCCTCGGTGGCGTCCATCGTGCGCCCGGTCAGCACCAGGTCCATGGCCTTGGCCTTGCCGACGGCCCGGGTCAGCCGCTGCGAACCGCCCATACCCGGGATGATGCCGAGCTTGATCTCCGGCTGACCGAACTTCGCGGTATCGGCGGCGATCAGGATGTCGCACATCATGGCCAGTTCACAGCCGCCGCCGAGGGCGAAGCCGGAGACCGCCGCGATGATCGGCTTGCGGAACGCGGTGAACCGGTCCCAGCCCGCGAACTGGTCGGCCAGGAACATGTCCATGTACGACTTGGACTGCATCTCCTTGATGTCGGCGCCGGCGGCGAACGCCTTCTCCGAACCGGTCAGCACGACCGCGCCGATACCCTCGTCGGGCTCCAATTCGTCGAGCGCGGCGGTGATGTCGACGAGCACCTGCGAGTTCAGCGCGTTCAGGGCCTTCGGCCGGTTCAGCGTGATGAGCGCGACGCGGCCCTTGCGCTCCAGCAGGATGGTCTCGAAATCGGTCACGACTGCTCCTCCGATCGGGTGCGGACATTCGTGACGATAGCGGAGGCGCCCGAATCCACCAGACCCAGTTCACGATCGCCGAGCGGGATGAAATAGGAGTCGACCAGTTCGGCGCTGACGTCGGCCAGGTCCGGCGGCAACCACTGCGGCGAGCGATCCTTGTCGATCACCTGCGCCCGGATGCCCTCGCCGAGATCGTGACTGCGCAGCCCGGCGACCGAGACCCGGAACTCCCGGTTCAGGGCGTCGGCCAGTCCGGCGTCGCCGCGCGCCTCGCGCAGCGCCCGCAGCGTCACCTTCAGCGCGGACGGCGATTTGGCCAGGATGTCCGCGGCGGCCTGCCCGGCCCGCGGCGCCGGATGCACCCGCAACGCGGCCACGATCTCCTCGACACTGCCGGCGGCGTAACAGGCGTCGATCCAGTCACGCTGCCCGAGCAGTTCGGATTCCGGTGCGGCCTCGGCGAATTTCGCGATCGCGACATCCGCCTCGGTGACACGCAACGCCGCCAGCAGCGCCGGCAACCGATCCGACGGCACGTAATGGTCGGCGAACCCCGCCGCGATCGCATCGCCCGCGGACATCCGGCCCGCGGTCAGCCCCAGATGGGTCCCCGTTTCGCCGGGCGCCCGCGACAACAGATACGTGCCGCCCACATCGGGGATGAACCCGATCCCCGTCTCCGGCATCCCGACCGACGACCGCTCGGTGACCACCCGATGACTGCCGTGCGCCGACACGCCCACGCCACCGCCGAGCACCAGCCCGTCCATGATCGCGACATACGGCTTCGGGTACGCGGCGATCAGCGCGTTCAGCGTGTATTCGTCCCGCCAGAACTGCCCGCTCGGCGAATCGGGCCCACCCACCCGATCCTTGGCATCCGCGTACATGCCGACGAGATCGCCACCGGCACACAGCCCGCGCTCCCCCGCCCCGGTCAGCACGACCGCCCGCACCTCGCCATCATCGGCCCACGCCCGCAATGCCGCCAGCATCGCCAGCACCATCGCGTGGTTCAGCGCATTGATCGCCCGCGGCCGCGCGAGGGTGATCACCCCCAGCCCGTCCTGTTTCTCGATGAGCACATCGTCGGTCATCGGCCACCCTCTTCCTACCGCGGGCAGGCTGCACCCGGCCACATTCTCACTGAATGAATAAATCTATAGTCGGATGTCCATGCATCACAGCCTGCTGTGAGATAGTCCATAGCCCCGTGAACAGGACCGGAGCAGCCACAGGAACTCCGGTGCGGTGATGATTCCGGCAGGTCAGGGGCAGTGGCGGGCGACGGCCGCGAGTGCGGTGTGGTCGGCGGTGGTGAGCGGGAGGTCGTAGCGGGTGGCGGCGGTGAGGTATTTGCCGGCGTAGAAGCAGTGGTAGGCGGGGGCGGGCGGGAGCCAGTCGGCGGGGGTGCGGTCGCCCTTGTCCTCGTTGCTGCCGCCGTCGACGGCGAGCAGGTTGACCTCGACGTCGTTGGCGAATCGGATGCGTTGCGGCAGTGACCAATTCGCGGCGCCGAGATCCCAGGCGGCGGCCAGGGGGTAGACGTGGTCGATCTGGACCGCGCGGGCCCGCGCGCGGTCGAAGGGGATGCGGCGGCCGGTGTACGGGTCGGACAGGGTGCCGGTGAGCACGATGCAGTCGCGGCTGCCGGGACGGAAGCGGACGGCCGTCAGCTGGGCGCCGAGCACCCGGTTGCGGGCGTCGCAGTCGTGCCGGCCGTCGGACCACGCGGGGCCGAAGACGCACGCCTGCGTGGCCAGGCAGCCACGGTCGTAACCGCCGGGGCGGGTCCGGTGCTCGACCACGCGCACCTCGGTGAGCAGTTGCTCCAACCGGGCCCGCGTGGGGCTGCCGGGGGCGGGGGTCGCCGGCGTGCGCGCACAACCCGCGAGTAGGGCGCAACCGGCCAGCAGGACGGCGACGACCGCCGTGACCAGGCCACGACGCGATAGCGGGGGACGGTGTCCCCGCGTGGCCCTCGATCCACCCCTGCTCGATCGCACGGCTCACTTCTACACCGGGCGGCCGACAACTCCGCTCGCGCCGGTGTGTCAGGGTTCCGGGCGCGTCGCTACAGCCAGGCGCGGGCCAGCAGGTCGTCGGCGGGGAGTTCCGCGTCCTGCGGCGGGTAGCGCATGGCCTGCACCGATTCGACGTGCACGCCGTCGTGGCCGATCAGCCAGGAACCGCCCCGCTCCTCACATTCGGCGATCTTCGCGAACGTGCTGAGCAGGAAGGTGATCGCCTGATGCGGATCGGCCGTCCGCGCCAGTCGTTGTGATTCGCCCGGCCGGGACAGATCCAGCCACACACCGGACTGCCCGTCGAGGCGCATGCCGACGATCTTCGAGGTGTCGACGAACGTGAATTTTCGGCGCTCCCACGACGTCGTCGGCGTGAAACTCTGCTCGAGAACCTGGAGCAGAATTGTCATGATTCACTGCCCTCCCCTGCTCTGCGCGACGCCGGCTGCGCCGCGGATTCGGGCTCGCCGGGAACACCCGGTCGGCGGGTTGTCGCAATACACGAGCGAGCCCGTCGCTCGTGCGGTGACCAGCGGATATCCCAGTATGTTCCGCGCGCAGCCGGAAATAAAGGGGCAGCGGTGGGGTGCGACGGATTCGTGGCTCGCGGCCGGTATCGAATTGCGCCGGAGTAATTCGCACCGGCCCGCATTCGCCCGGTGGCAGGCGGTGGCGGAGATGTCGGTACCGGCTGATTTGATGGGCGGATGCTGCACGGGTTGTGGACGCCGGGGTCGGGCCTGCTGCTGTGGCGCGACGGCGATCCCGCCGCCGCGGTACCGGGCCCGCTCGGTGAGGTGCTGACGTCGGCGCGCTTCCGGCACCGCGCGCGGGTCCTGCACGCGGGGCCGGACGGGCCGGTGGAGGCGGTGGTCCCGGCGCACGCGCTGGCGCCGGCGCGGGCGGCGGAGGTGTTGTTGCAGCGGCTGCCGCCCGCCGCGGTCTCCGCCGACCTGCGCTTCCTCGGGCACGCCGCGCAAGGGGTGCAGCGCTGGGCGCGCGGCGGCCGGGTGGTGCCGGAGCTGACCCGGGCCGACGGCGAGTGGTGGGCCCGCTGGCGGCTGGTCGGCGGGCAGCGACAGCGGGCCTGGCTGGCGGAACTGGTCGCGGCCACCCCGCCCGCGCTGCGGGTGGCCGGACGGCCCGCGGCGGTACTGGAGGATCTGGTCGCCGAGCTGACCGATCCGATCGTGCGGCTGGCGCTGGCCGCCGCGGCGCATCCGGCGCACTCGGACCACGATCTGGTGGCGGCGCTGCTCGCCGACATGCCCGTCGAATCGGGCTCGCACCGGGTGTCCACCGCACTGGAGCAGTGGCGGACCAGCCTGACCGTCGGCGAGCCCGAACTGGTGCTGCGGCTGGTGGAGCCCGAGGAGGGCCCCGATGCCGGCATCGAGGCCGACACGCTGTGGCGGCTGGAGGTCTGCCTGCGCGCGGAAGGCGAAGCGCCACAACCCGTTCCACCGATCGGCGAACCGGCGGCGCTGCGCCTGGCGGGCGACCGGGTGACGGCGGCGATCCAGGCGTACCCGCGGCTGCGCGACCTGCCGCGCGCGCCCGGCGGTCTCGACTTCCTGCTCACCACCACCGGCGTACAGGATCTGGTCGCACACGGCGCAAACGAATTACGCAGCGCCGGAGTACAACTCATGCTACCCCGGGCCTGGCGGATCGTGGCGCCGAGCATGCGGCTGCGGGTGCAGAGCCCGGCCGCCACCGACAGCACCGTCGGCCTCGACGGATTGGTCTCCTACCGTTGGGAACTGGCGCTCGGCGACACCGTGCTGACCCCCGCGGAGATGACCCGGCTGGTGCAGGCCAAATCGGATCTGGTGCAGCTGCGCGGGGAATGGGTGCAGGCCGACCACGAGGTGCTCGCCGCCGCGGCCGCCTATCTCGGCGGCCGCACCACCGACACCACGGGCACGATGGCCCAGCTGCTGGCCGAGGTGGCCGGCTCCGAGGTGAAGCGGGTGCCGCTGGAGGAGGTCAGCGCCACCGGCTGGGTGGCGACCCTGCTCGACGCGAACCGGGTGGTGGAGCCGGTTCCGGCGC
Organism: Nocardia sp. alder85J; assembly: GCF_020176955.2. Lineage (GTDB taxonomy): Bacteria > Actinomycetota > Actinomycetes > Mycobacteriales > Mycobacteriaceae > Nocardia. The sequence goes on along the minus strand of NZ_JAIUCZ020000010.1, from coordinate 296,060 downwards.
CGGCGGGACTGCGCGCGCAGCTGCGCCCGTATCAGGAACGCGGGCTGACCTGGCTGGCCACCATGAGCCGGATGGGCTGCGGCGGCATCCTGGCCGACGACATGGGCCTCGGCAAGACCGTTCAGGTGCTGGCGCTGCTGGTCCACGAGCGCGAACAGGCCGGCGCCGCACCCGGCCCGACCCTGCTGGTGTGCCCGATGTCGGTGGTGGGCAACTGGCAGCGCGAGGCCCAGCGCTTCGCCCCCGAGCTGCGGGTGACGGTGCATCATGGCGCCGGCCGCCGCGTGGGCGCGGAATTCGATGCGGCCGTGGCCGATTCCGATCTGGTGATCACCACCTACGCATTGCTGGCCCGCGACGTCGAGGCGCTGAAACGGCAGTCCTGGGGCCGGGTGGCGCTCGACGAGGCCCAGCACATCAAGAACGCCGCCACCCGCCAGGCCCGCGCCGCCCGCGAGATTCCCGCGCGACATCGCCTGGCGCTCACCGGAACTCCGGTGGAGAACCGGCTCGAGGAGTTGCGGTCCATCATGGATTTCGCGGCCCCGTCGCTGCTGGGCAAGCCCTCGCAGTTCCATGCCCGCTTCGCGATCCCGATCGAACGCGAACGCGACGAGAACGCCATCACCCGGTTGCGCACCGTCACCGCCCCGTTCGTGCTGCGCCGGGTGAAGACCGATCCGGCGGTGATCGCCGACCTGCCCGACAAGATCGAGATCCCGGTCCGCGCCAACCTCACCGTCGAGCAGGCCGCGCTGTATCAGGCGGTGGTCGACGACATGGTGGCGAAGCTGAAAACCTCGAAGGGCGAGGGCATTTCGCGCAAGGGCACGGTGCTCGGCGCACTCACCCGGCTGAAGCAGGTGTGCAACCATCCCGCTCACTACCTCGGCGACGGCTCCTCGGTGCTGCGCCGCGGGCAGCACCGGTCCGGCAAGCTGGCGCTGGTGGAGGACGTGCTGGAATCGGTACTCGCCGACGGCGAGAAGGCCCTGCTGTTCACCCAGTTCCGTGAGTTCGGCGAGCTGATCACGCCGTATCTCAGCGAACGATTCGGCACCCGGATCCCGTTCCTGCACGGTGGGGTGTCGAAGCGGGGCCGCGACACCATGGTCGAGCAGTTCCAGCACGAGGAGGACGGGCCGCCGCTGATGTTGTTGTCGCTCAAGGCCGGTGGCACCGGCCTGAACCTGACCGCCGCCAATCATGTGGTGCACCTGGACCGCTGGTGGAATCCGGCGGTGGAGAACCAGGCCACCGACCGCGCCTTCCGCATCGGGCAGCGCCGCGACGTCCAGGTGCGCAAGCTGGTGTGTGTCGACACCGTCGAGGAGCGGATTCACGACATGCTCGGCGGCAAACAGGAATTGGCGAATCTGACGGTCGGCACCGGCGAGAACTGGATCGGCGAGCTGAACAACGACGAGATCCGCAATCTGTTCGCCCTGGGCTCGGAGGCGGTCGGCGAATGAGCGAGCGGGCATCCGGGGAGGCAGGCGCGGCATGAGCCCGTTCGAGGATTTCAGCAAGTACGGCAAGCGCATTCCGGTCCGTGGTGGGGTGAAGTCGCGCAGCCGGCACGGTACGGCATTCGCCCGCAGCTGGTGGGGCCGCGCCTTCCTGACCGCGATCGAACAGGTCGCCGACGCGGGCCGGCTGACCCGGGGCCGCGCCTACGCGCGCGCGGGCCAGGTGGTCAGCTACCACCTGGAGCCCGGCGCCGTCACCGCGGAGGTACAGGGCAGCCAGCCCCGCCCCTTCACCGCGGCGCTCACCCTGCGGCAGTTGCGCGACGATCGCCTCGACGAGGTGATCAATCTGGTGCGCGCCACGCCCGGCATGCTCGCCCAGCTCGCCTCCGGCACCCTGCCTCCCGAACTGAGCCCGCTGCTGCTCCCCGGCACCGCCGCCGAACTCGACTTCGCCTGTACCTGCCCGGATTCCGGCTGGCCCTGCAAACATGTGGCCGCCGTCTGCTACATCATCGCCGAGCGCCTGGACGAGGAACCGGCGGTGATGCTCACCCTGCGCGGCCTCGACCTGGACACCCTGATCGGCGGGGTGGAACGCGACGGCGGCCTGACCGTCTCCGACGACCTCTACGGTGAGACCACCACCCTGCCCGCCCTGCCGGCCCCCGAATTCCGTTCCGCCGTCGACGATCTCGACCCGATCCCGCTGCGGCAGGCGCTGCGGGCGACCGCCGAGGACGAGCGCACGGCGGAGGCGGGCCTGCGCGACCTGCGCGCGATCTATCACACGCTGGAGCAGTGACCGTGCCGCACCCGATCGACGATCTGGGCACCGCGGTGCCCATCCCGCGCCCGGTGCGACGGGTGGTCTCCCTGGTCCCGTCGCTGACCGAGGCGATCGCCGCGACCTGCCCGGGCCTGCTGATCGCCGCCACCGACTGGTGCACCCACCCGCCCGAGCTCGCGGTGGAGCGGGTCCGCGGAACCAAGAACCCGAACGTGCGCCGCATCGTGGAACTGGCCCCGGACCTGGTGGTGTGCAATCAGGAGGAGAACCGCCGCCTGGACGTCGACCGGCTGCGCGCGGCGGGAATTCCGGTGTGGGTCACCAGGATCACCACCGTGGACGAAGCCTGCACCGCCCTGGCGAACCTCTTCACCACCGCACTGGCGGCCGACCCTCCGCCCTGGCTGGCCGAGGCCGAACGCGCCTGGGCCGCACCACCACCGGAACCCGCTGTGCGCGCGGTCATCCCGATCTGGCGCAACCCGTGGATGGTGGTCGGCCGCGACACCTTCACCGGCGACCTGGCTCGCCGCCTCGGCCTGCACCTCGTACACGCCGACCGCCCCGACCGCTACCCGACCCTGACCGAGACCGAACTGACCACCGGCATCGACCTGGCCGTCCTCCCGGACGAACCCTACGTCTTCACCGAAACCGATGGCCCGGAAGCATTTCCGGGCCTGCCCGTGGCACTGGTCTCCGGCCGCCAGCTCACCTGGTACGGCCCGTCCCTGGTGACGGCCCGCGCCGACCTGTCCCACGCACTCCACCGCAGTCCCGGCTGACGAGCAACGACCGTGGCCTCGGCCCGGAGCAGCGACCGCGCCGCTACCCAGCCATCGCCGGAGGTGACCGGGGCAACGGCCTCCGCACCGCGGTCGTGCGCTACACATTTCCGCACCAAGCGGGTCCGGCCTCGGCAGCCGCCGACTCGACCGGGATCGGCCGTCGAAGCCCGGCGCAACGTGGCCACCGCAGCCTCGGCTAGGCCAGCAGGTCCGCGTCGATCGCATACACCTGCTGGGCGTTGGTGCGGAACACCTGATCCAGTTCGACGGCGCTGCCGCCGCGATCGGCGAGCACGTCCACGACCACCTGCGCGCTGTTGGCGATGCTGGTGATCGGCTTGTCCACCGGGAAGTTCGAACCCCAGATCAGCCGCTGCGCGCCGAATACGTCGAAGGCGTGGTGCAGCAGTGGCGCGACCCGTTCCAGCAGCGCCGCGACCGGGGTCGGGTTGCCGCGGACGGGGACCAGGTGGCCCAGGACCGGCATGGCCAGGCCGCTGACCTTCGCGACCACATTGGGTTGTGCCGCCAGCGCCGCGAGATCCTCGCGCCAGCGCGCGAACAATTCGTGCCGGCTGTTCTGGCCGGATCCGGTGGCGCGGCCCACCGGTCCGAAGATGCCCGCGGGGGTGCCCAGATGGTTCAACACGATCGTGACCTCGGGATATCGCTGCGCCAGCGCCGTCACCTCCGGCAGCTGATGCGAGTACACCCACGCCTCGAAGTGCAGCCCGCGTTCGGCCAGCACCACGAATCCGTTGAGGAATCCCGAGGAGGTCAGCACGCCGGGCGCCGCCGCGAACGAACGCACATCGGGGTCCGGGTGATGCGCGACCATCGTGCGGATCCCCCGGACCAGCGGGGACGCCGACCGATGCGCATCGACCAGGTCCGCGAAGCCGGGACGGGTCGGGTCGCCGCCGCCGATGATCGCCCCGAGCGCGGGCGTGTCGACGCCGAACGGCAGGCTCGCCACCCAGCGGGTCTCGTCGGCCTTCGCCCCCGGCGCCCGCCCGGCCCATTCCACCTCGATGTGCACCAGCGCCTCCACCGGGACCGCGCCGGCATCGGCGCGGTAGTCGGCGGGCAGGTAGGGGTGCAGGTACGCGGTGGGGTCGCCGACGAACTCCCGATCCCGTTTCGGGGTCAGTCGCGCGGCGAAATCGACCGGCAGCGGCAGGTAGCGCAGCAGCTTCGCCGGGGTGCTGAACTCCCGCGGCGTCCCGAGCGGATCCCACTGGTGGATGTGGGCGTCCACGACGCTGATTCCCGCGAGGTCCATACCGCCCCTTTCGTCCGGCTACCCGTCCGCTGCGGCGATTGTCACACGACCCGGTGGCCGATCGCCGCAGCTCGGGCCGATGGCGAGGTCGCCACCCTCCAGGGTACGAGCGGTACGCGCGGCGGTGGGTTGCTCAGACGTTGCGGCGATACTGGCCGCCGACGGTGAAGAAGGCGTCGGTGACCTGTTGCAGCGTGCAGACCCGGGCCGCGTCCATCAGCACCTCGAACACGTTCTCGTCGCTGCGGGCCGCGGCCTCCAGCCGGGCCAGCGCCTCGTGCGCCGCCTCGCGATGACGGTCCCGGAAGTCCTGGGTGCGCTGCAACTGGGACTGCTTCTCGTCCTCGGTGCCGCGCGCGAGCTCCAGTTCCCGATGCTGTTCACCGTGCGGGTTGCGGAAGGTGTTGACGCCGATGATCGGCAGCGTGCCGTCGTGTTTGCGCTGCTCGTACCGCATGGACTCGTCCTGGATGCGACCGCGCTGATAGCCGGTCTCCATCGCGCCCAGCACACCGCCGCGCTCGGAGATCCGCTCGAATTCCAGGAGTACGGCCTCCTCGACCAGATCGGTGAGCTCCTCGATCACGAAGCTGCCCTGCAACGGGTTCTCGTTGACCGCGAGCCCCCACTCCTTGTTGATGATGAGCTGGATGGCCAGGGCCCGGCGCACCGATTCCTCGGTCGGCGTGGTGACCGCCTCGTCGTAGGCGTTGGTGTGCAGGCTGTTGCAGTTGTCGTAGATCGCGATCAGCGCCTGCAACGTGGTGCGAATGTCGTTGAAGCTCATCTCCTGTGCGTGCAGCGACCGGCCCGAGGTCTGGATGTGGTACTTGAGCTTCTGCGAACGGTCGTCGGCGCCGTACTTGTCGCGCATGGTGATCGCCCAGATCCGCCGCGCCACCCGGCCGATCACCGAATACTCCGGATCCATCCCGTTGGAGAAGAAGAACGACAGGTTGGGCGCGAAATCGTCGATGTGCATACCGCGCGCCAGATACGCCTCCACATAGGTGAATCCGTTGGCGAGCGTGAAGGCCAGCTGGCTGATCGGGTTCGCCCCGGCCTCGGCGATGTGATAGCCGGAGATCGACACCGAGTAGAAGTTCCGAACCCCGTTGCGCACGAACCATTCCTGGATGTCGGCCATCATCCGCAGGCTGAATTCGGTGGAGAAGATGCAGGTGTTCTGGCCCTGATCCTCCTTGAGGATGTCGGCCTGCACGGTGCCGCGCACGGTCGACAGGGTCCGCGCGCGCAGCGCGGCCGCCTCGTCCGGGCTCGGCTCGCGCCCCTCGGTCTCGGAGAACCGTTGCAGCGCTTGGTCGATCGCGGTGTTGAGGAAGAAGGCGAGCACGGTGGGCGCCGGACCGTTGATGGTCATCGACACCGACGTGGTGGGTGCGGACAGGTCGAAACCGTCGTAGAGGGCCTTCATGTCGTCCAGCGAGGCCACCGACACCCCGGAGGTGCCGACCTTGCCGTAGATGTCGGGCCGCTCGGCCGGATCGTGGCCGTACAGGGTCACCGAATCGAAGGCCGTGGACAGGCGTTTCGCCTCGGCGTGCTCCGACAGCACCCGGAACCGCCGGTTGGTGCGGAACGGATCGCCCTCACCGGCGAACATCCGCGCGGGATCCTCGTTGTCCCGCTTGAACGGGAACACCCCGGCGGTGAACGGGAACAGGCCCGGCAGATTCTCCGCGCGCAGGAAGCGCAGCAACTCACCGTGATCGGTGTAACGCGGCAGCGCCACCCGCGGAATCGAGTTGCCGGACAACGTGACCCGGCGCAGCGCGGTCCGGATCTCGCGATCGCGCACCCGCACCACCTGCTCCTCGCCGCGATACGACTCGGCCACCGCGGGCCAGTTCTCGACCAGAGCCGCGTTGCCGGGCGTCAGCTCGGTGCGGGCCGCCGCCAGCAGCGTGGACACCGCGGCCGCCGCCTCCGCGGCACCGGGCAGCGCCGCGGCGGTAACAGCCCGCGGCCCCGCAGTGGTGGTCCCGGGCAGCGCCGCCGTCACCGCACCGAAAGCCGGTGCCGCACCGGCGGAATCGGCGCCACCGAGCTCCGCCAGCACCGTCTCGAACCGCTGCACCCGTTGCGCGGCGACCACCTGCCGCGCGGTGTCGGCGTGATAGCCGCGCACCGCATCGGCGATCTCCGCCAGATAGCGCACCCGCGCGGGCGGGATGAGCTGCGCGAACCGGGTGGAGGCCCGGACCTCGACGCGCGGCAGCGCACCCGGTTCCCGCGACAGTCCGCGCTCGCCGAGCAGGTCGATCAGATGCTGATACAGCGCGGTGACGCCGTCGTCGTTGAAGGTCGCGGCACTGGTCCCGAACACCGGCATGTCCTCCGGCCGGGACGCGAACGCCTCCCGGTTGCGGATCATCTGCCGCGACACGTCCCGCAGCGCGTCCGCGGCCCCGCGCCGCTCGAACTTGTTGATCGCCACCACGTCCGCGTAATCCAGCATGTCGATCTTCTCGAGCTGGGAGGCGGCGCCGAATTCGGGGGTCATCACGTACAGCGCGACGTCGACGTGGTCGACGATGGCCGCGTCGCCCTGGCCGATGCCCGGGGTCTCCAGGATCACCAGGTCGTATCCGGCGGCCTTGCAGGCCAGGATCATCGCGTCGATATTGGCGGGCAGTTCGTGCGCGCCGCGGGTGGCCAGCGAGCGGAAGTAGATGTGGTCGCCGTCCAGCGCGTTCATCCGGATCCGGTCGCCGAGCAGCGCGCCGCCGCCGCGCCGGCGGGTGGGATCCACCGCGAGCACCGCAACCCGCAGCTTGTCCTGCTGGTCGGTGCGCAGCCGCCGGATGAGCTCGTCGGTCAGCGAGGACTTACCCGAGCCGCCGGTGCCGGTGATGCCGAGCACCGGCACCGTCCGGGCGGCCGCGGCGGTGGTGAGCGCGGCCAGATCCTCGGCCGGCAGGGTGTCCTGTTGCAAGCAGGTGAGCGTGCGGGCCAGCGCGGTGTGCTCCCCGGCCAGCGTCGCCGCCACCGGCGCCGGACGCTGCGCCAGGTCCACGTCGCAGTCCCGGATCAGCTCGTTGATCATGCCGGGCAGGCCGAGCCGCTGACCGTCTTCCGGGGAGAAGATCCGCACCCCCGCGGCGTTCAGGCGCGCGATCTCCTCCGGCACGATGACGCCGCCACCACCACCGAAGATCCGCACGTGCCCGGCCCCGGCCTCGCGCAGCGCCGCCGCCAGATATTCGAAGTACTCGACGTGCCCGCCCTGATAGGAGCTGACCGCCACGCCCTGCACATCCTCGGTGAGCACCGCGTCGACCACCTCGTGCACGGCACGGTTGTGCCCGAGGTGGATCACCTCGGCGCCCTGCGCCTGGAGGATCCGCCGCATGATGTTGATCGCCGCGTCGTGCCCGTCGAACAGCGCCGCCGAGGTGACGAAGCGCACCGGATGCACCGGTACATGCAGGTCGGCCATATTTCCTCCACCGCGCATCGATTGCAATCCCAATAGTAGGACGTCAAACTAAATCTAGCGCTGTCCGCCGCGGCACGCAATGCGGCCCCACGACGGGCGGCTATTGTCAGCCTGGTGACGACCCAGGACGACTACCCGGTGCTCTGGCCGGTCCCCACCCGGTGGGCCGACAACGACCACTACGGCCACGTCAACAACGTGACGTACTACTCGTACTTCGACACCGCGGTGAACGCCTGGCTGATGCACGCGACCGGCACCGACATCCGCGACCTGCCCGCCATCGGCGTGGTCGCCGAAACCTCCTGCCGGTTCCTGGGCTCGCTGAGCTTCCCCGACGACCTCCGCGTCGGCCTGCGCATCGCCCGGCTGGGCCGCTCCAGCATCACCTACGACCTGGCCATCTTCCGAGTGGACGGCGACCGCCTGGAGCACGCCGCCACCGGCACCTTCGTGCACGTCTACGTCGACGAGACGACCCGCAAGCCGATCGAGATCCCGGCCGTGATCCGGCAGGCCGCCGAAGTCCTGGCCTCCGCTGCGCTCCGGCCGCAGGACTAGACCCGGCCCAGCAGGGTCAGCGGGTCCTCCAGCAGCGACGCCACGGTCGACAGGAAGCGGGAACCCAGTTCACCGTCGATCATCCGGTGGTCGAAGCTCAGGCCCAGGGTGGTGACCCAGCGCACCGCGGGCTCGTCGCGGTACACCCACGGCCGTTTCCGGATCGAGCCCAGGCACAGGATCGCGCCCTCGCCCGGATTCACCAGTGGCACACCGACATCCACGCCGAAGACGCCGACGTTGCTGATGGTGAAGGTGCCGCCGAGCAGATCCGCCGGGGCGGCGGCGCCGGAGCGGGCCGTCTCGGCCAGCCAGCCGATGTCGCGGCAGAGGTCGCGCAGGGTCAGGGTCTGCGCCTCCTTGACCGTCGGCACCAGCAGTCCGCGGTCGGTGGCCACCGCGATACCCAGGTTCACATAGTGCTTGGTGACGATCTCCCGGTTCTCCTCGTCCCAGAACGAGTTGATGCCCGGAAATTCGGCCAGCGCCGCCAGCGTCGCCTTGGCCACCAGGGCCAGCGGCGTCAGCGACAGACCGCTGAACGAGGCGGTGTTGCGCAGATGGTCCAGCAGTTCCATCGAGGCGGTGAAATCGGTGGTCACGAAGGCGCTGGCCTGCGGGATGGTGTGCGCGCTGGTCACCATCGCGGCGGCGGTGCGCTTGCGGACGCCGCTGATCGGAATCCTGGTCTCCCGCTCGACGGGGGCCGGGCGGGCCGGGCTGTCCTCCGGCCGCATGGCCGGCGGCGCGGGCGTGGGCCGCGACCCGGTGTCCTGATCCTCGGGGCGGTGCAACGGCTGGGACACCGGGACCGCCTGCCGCACGTCCTCCACGGTGACCGCGCCGCCGGGACCGGAGCCGGTCACGAATGCCAGATCGATGTCGAGTTCCCGGGCCAGTTTCCGGGCCGCCGGGGTGGCGGCCTGCCGCGAGGCGAACTCCGGATAGGCGGGCAGCTCCGCGCCGTCGGACCCGCTCACCACCGGGCGGACGCGGCGGGAAACCGTCTCCTCCTCCGGGCCGTAGCCCACCAGTACCGCTCGCCGGCCACCGGAATCCGGTGCGGCGCCGCCGGATTCGGCGCTCCGCGGCGCGGCGGCGGCGCCTGCCGGACCGTCCGCCGCCACCCGGATCAGCGGCGCGCCGACCGCGACCGTATCGCCGGGCCGGGCCAGCAGCTCCACCACTGTGCCGGCGAACGGGCTGGGCAGCGCCACCTGCGCCTTCGCCGTCTCGACCTCGGCGATGGTCTGATTCAGCGTCACGGTGTCGCCGACGGCCACGGTCCAGGAGATCAGTTCCGCATCGGCCAAGCCCTCACCGAGATCCGGGAGCCGGAACTCCTGGATCTGACGCTGGTCTTCCACCACACGGTTTTCCGAGTCGTTCGGCAAGGGGCACCTCTGTCTGAACGGGCGGTCGGACGGTGTCACGCAAACGTTCGATCGACCGCGTCGAGGATGCGGTCGGGGTCGGGCAGGTGGTGCCGTTCGAGCTTAGCGGGGGGATAGGGGATGTCGAAGCCACCGACGCGCAGGACCGGGGCCTCCAAGTGATAGAAACAGCGCTCGGTGATCCGGGCGGCGATCTCCGCACCCAGCCCCGCGAACACCGGCGCCTCGTGCGCGACGATCAACCGGCCGGTGCGGCGCACCGAACTCTCCACGGTGTCGAAGTCGACCGGCGACAGGCTGCGCAGGTCGATCACCTCCAGATCGTGCCCCTCGCCGGCGGCGATCTCCGCGGCGGTCAGCGCCGTGCGGACCATGCCGCCGTAGGCGACCACGGTGGCGTCCGTGCCCGCGCGGCAGATCCGGGCCCGGTGCAGCGGGAACGGGTCGGCGTCCAGGGCCGCGAAGTCGACCTCGGCCTTGTCCCAGTAGCGCCGCTTCGGTTCCAGGAAGATCACCGGGTCGGGTAGCGAAATCGACTGCCGCATCATCAGATACGCGTCGGCGGGGGTGCTCGGCGAGACCACCCGCAGGCCGGCGGTGTGCGCGAAGTACGCCTCCGGCGACTCCGAATGATGTTCCACCGCACCGATTCCGCCGCCGAACGGGATGCGCACGGTCAGCGGCGCGGACACCGTGCCACCGGTGCGGTAGTGGATCTTCGCGACCTGGGAGACGATCTGGTCGAAGGCCGGATACACGAAACCGTCGAACTGGATCTCGCAGACCGGCCGGTAGCCGCGCAGCGCCATCCCGAAAGCCGTTCCGATGATCCCGGATTCGGCCAGCGGGGTGTCGATCACCCGGTTGTCGCCGAAATCCTTCTGGAGCGTGTCGGTGACCCGGAAGACGCCGCCGAGCCGGCCGATGTCCTCGCCGAGCAGCACCACCTTGGGATCGTCTTCCAGGGCGCGGCGCAGGCCCGTGTTCAGAGCGGCGGCGAAGGTGATCATCATGATCGGACTCCCTCCAGGTATGCGGTGTACTGCCGCCGTTCCTCGTCGATCAGCGGATGCGGTGTCGCGTAGACGTGGTCGAACAACGCGGCCGGCGCGGGATCGGGCATGCCGATGGTGGCGCTGCGCACCAACTCGCCCACGGCGTCCGAGCGGTCCCGCACCCGGCGCTCGAAAGCGCCGTCCCACAGCTGTTCCCGCTCCAGCAGCCGGCGCATCCGGTCGATCGGATCGCGGCGGCGCCACAGTTCCAGCTCCGCGGCCGTGCGGTAGCGGGCCGGATCGTCGGCGGTGGTGTGCGGGCCCATCCGGTAGGTGATCGCCTCGATGAACGACGGCCCGCCGCCGGCCCGCGCCCGCGCCACCGCCTGCCGGGTCACCGCCAGCACCCCCAGCGCGTCGTTGCCGTCGACCCGCACCCCCGGCATGCCGTATCCGTAGGCCCGCCGTGCGATCGGGGTCGCACTCTGCACCCCCACCGGCTCGCTGATCGCCCACTGGTTGTTCTGGCAGAAGAACACCACCGGCGCGCTCCAGGATGCCGCGAAACCCAGCGCCTCGGCGATATCGCCCTGGCTGGTGGCGCCGTCGCCGAAGTAGGCGACCACCGCGATCTCGGCGCCGTCCAGATGGGCGGCGTAGGCGTATCCGGTAGCGTGCAGTCCCTGCGCGCCGACCACGATCGCCGGATTGGTCATGTTGATCTCGTCCGGCTCCCAGCAGGAGTGCGCGACGCCGCGCCACATCCGGGTGATCGAGGCCGGATCGACGCCGCGGCAGTAGGCCACCGCGGCCTCGCGATAGCTACAGAACACGTAGTCGTCGGCGTGCAGGGCGTGCGCGGACCCGACCTGCGCGGCCTCCTGCCCCAGCAACGGCGGCCACAGCCCGAGCTGCCCCTGCCGTTGCAGGGCCGTCGCCTCGGTATCGATGCGGCGGGCGACCACCATGTCCTCGTACAACTGCCGCAACCGCTCCGGGCCGACATCGGCCACCAGCGCGGCGTGCTCGCGATCGAGCACGCGCTGCCCGTCGGGCTGGACCAACTGCACCGGATAAGCGCTCGGGTCGGTCATGTCATCGCCTCCTCGCCCATCCGGGCGATCACGGGGCCCCGCGTGGGTGACGCAGCGGCCGCCTCCGGGTCGGGCCGGGGTCGCCGGCCGTCGCGGTGTGCAATGGTGTCCTTCACCACACAGCATCCCCCATTGAGCGGATTGTGCAAGCACCAACCGCGTAACTGCGCAGAATGCTCGACAAAGAGGGTGCGGACCCTGTCATACTGCGGAACATGTCCAGTGCAGAACAGGTCGGGGCCGTGGTCGACGCGACAGATGCGCGACTGCTGCTGGAGCTGGTCGCCAATCCCCGCGCCACCGGCGTGGAACTGGCCGCCAGGCTGGGGCTGTCCCGCAACACCGTGCAGGCGCGGCTGGCCCGCTGGGAATCCGCCGGGGTGCTGGCGAGTTTCGAACGCCGGGTCGACCCGCGCGCGCTCGGCTATCCGCTGGCCGCCTTCGTCTCGGTCGTCGCCGATCAGCACAAATTGGCCGCGGTGGTCGCCGAGCTGGCCCGGGTCCCCGAGGTCATCGAGGTCTGCGGGCTCACCGGCCAGACCGATCTCACCGTGCGGGTGGTGGCCCGGGACGCGGACGACCTGTATCGAGTGGCGGGCCGCATCCTCGAGATCGACGGCGTGGAGCGCACCAACATGGCACTGGTGATGCAGCAGTTCGTGGGCCCGCGCACCGCTCCCCTGCTGGCCCGGCTGGCCACCGCCAACGGCACGGCCCGCTGAATCCCGCACCCTTTCCTTCGAAAACGGGCCAGTTTCGAGCAATTGGCCGGTGACCGCACCGGCGGCGGTCGTCGACCATGACACGATGACCACTTCCGCCGACGCCGAATCCCGCGAGGCCGCCCCCGTCGGCGCCGCGTCCGGCAGCGCACCGGAGCAGTTCGGCACGCCGCCGGGCACGATCGGGCCGCCGCCGTCCGGCGGGACAGTCGCCACGGATTCCGTGGCGCCCCCCGGGGCGAGTTCCGGCACAGCCCTCTCTCCCGAAGCGGGGCCACCGGTGCGATCCGCGGGTGGCACGCCGCCGGGCCGGGCCGGGCATGCGATCGGGGCCGGGGTGGTGGCCGCGCTGGTGGGGTTCACCAGTTCGTTCGCGGTGGTGCTGGCCGGGCTGACCAAGATGGGGGCGACGCCCGCGCAGGCGGCGTCCGGGCTGGCGGTGGTGTGTGTCACCCAGGCCGTCGGAATGTTGTTGCTGGCCTGGCGATTCCGGATACCGATCACGCTGGCCTGGTCCACGCCGGGTGCGGCGCTGCTGGCGAGCACCGGCGCGGTGGCCGGGGGCTGGGCGGCGGCGATCGGCGCGTTCGTGGTGACCGGCGTGCTGATCGTGCTCACCGGATTCTGGTCGCGGCTGGGCAGAGTGATCGCGGCGATCCCGGTGGAGATCGCGCAGGCGATGCTGGCCGGAGTGCTGGTGCCGCTGTGCCTCGCTCCGGTGCGCGCGGTGACCGTCAGCCCGGCGGTGGTGGTGCCGGTGCTGGTGGTCTGGCTGCTGTTGCAGCGGTTCGCCGCGCGCTGGGCGGTGCTGGCGGCATTCGCGACGGCGGCGATCGGCGCGGGCATCGATATGGCCGTGACGCACCGCCACCTGGACGTGGCCGCCATGACACCGCGACTGGTGCTGACCGCACCGCACTGGACCTGGCAGGCGGTGATCGGCGTCGCGGTGCCGCTGTACATCGTCACCATGGCCGCGCAGAACATCCCGGGCACGGCGGTGCTCGCCTCCTTCGGCTATCGGGTGCCGTGGCGGGCGGCGATGACCACCACCGGGCTGGGCACCATCGTCGGCGCGGCCGCGGGTGGCCATGTGGTGAACCTCGCCGCGATCAGCGCCGCGCTCACCGCCGCGCCCGCCGCGCATCCGGACCCGCGCCGCCGGTGGATCGCGGCGCTCGGCACCGGCGGCACCTATCTGCTCATCGCCCCCGCCACCGCGGCACTGGTGACACTGGTCGCCGCGGCGCCGAAGGGCGCGCTGGAAAGCGTTGCGGGCCTTGCCCTCCTGGCCACCCTGGCGAGCGCGCTCACCTCGGCCCTGGCACCCGCCGAGCATCGCACCGCCGCCGTGGTGACATTCCTCGTCTCGGCCTCGGCGATCACGGTCGCGGGTATCGGCGCGGCCTTCTGGGCACTGGCCGCTGGGCTGCTGGTCCGCTGGGTGCTCGCGCCCCGGCGCGAGACCGTGGCAACCGTCGGACACGACGCGACATCGGCTCCGAGCACATCCGGGCACGCCGCGGCGTGAACGCCCGAAAGCGCATCGGCATCGGAGCGCGAGGGGGCACCGGCCGACGGAAACGGAGCGGCACCCCCGGCCGCATCGGCCCCCAGAAGGGAGAGCGGGCCGGCATCCGACGGTGAGGCCACACCGGCCACCGCCGCGGAGTCGCGGTGGCCGGTGCGGCCGGGTCCGGTCGCCCAGCGATCCGGACGGCCCGGGATCAGACCCCCAGGAAGGTGGTCAGATCCTTGTTGAAGCGCTCCTTGTCGCCGGGCACCATGGCCAGGCCGTGCGAAGCGCCCTCGTAGACGATCAGATTCGCGTCGCGGATCAGCTTCGCCGCCTGCCGGGCGGTGGCGTCGATCGGCACGATCTGGTCGTCGTCGCCGTGCACGATCAGCGTCGGGATGTCGAATTTCTTCAGGTCGGCGGTGAAATCGTCGTAGCCGAAGGCATCCACGCACTTGACCCCGGCCTCGATCGATTCGTGCATCGCCATGAACCAGAAGGCATCCCGGTTGCCCTGGGTTGCCCTGGAGCCGCGCCGATTCGCGCCGAAGAATGCTTCGGACGCATCGTGCCAGTACTGCGACCGCTCGGTGAGGATGCCGTTCTTGATCTGCATCAAGGCGTCCTCGGGCACACCCGCCGGATTGTCGGCACCCTTCAGCATCTTCGGCGTCACCGCGGCCAGCAGCACCGCGGAGCGGACCCGCGCGGTGCCGTGCCGGCCGATGTAGCGGGCCAGTTCACCGCCGCCCATGGAATGCGCGACCAGCGTCACGTCGTGCAGGTCCAGCTGGGTCATCAGATCGTTCAGATCGTCGGCGAAGGTGTCGAAGTCGTACCCGTTCCAGGGCTGCGCGGAACGGCCGTGACCACGCCGGTCGTGGGCGATGCCACGGAAGCCCGAGTCGGCGACCGCCTTCATCTGGTCGTCCCAGGCATCGGCGCTCAGGGGCCAGCCGTGGATGAACACGACCGGGCGCCCGGAGCCCCAGTCCTTGTAGTAGATGTCCACTCCGTCGCGCGTGGTACACACAGGCATCGGGAGAGCCTCCTTCTGTGCGGTTGCCGAGCGAGGTCCCGAATCGCCGATCCGGGCTGCCCGTTCAAGGTAGCTGCATGTTTGCCATATCGACAACCGGTGCTTGTCCCGATGGTGACACTGCGGAAGGCGGTACCGTCGAATCGGTGGACACGTCGACGGTCGCCCCCGCCACCCGGTTCGCGCGTGCCGCCGTCTTCACGGTGTTCTGCCTCAACGGCTTCACGATGTCCATGTGGGTGGTGCACATCCCCGCCATCACCGCGCGCACCGGAGTCTCGCACGCCACCCTCGGCATGCTCATCCTGCTGATGGCCGGCGGCGGCATCCTCGGCATGCAGGCCGCCGGGCCGGTGGCCGACCGCGTCGGCAGCCGGACCATGGTCGCGGCCGCCGGCGTCTTCGTATCCTTCGTGGTGCTGGGGCCGATCAATGCCACGGGCCCCGCGTCACTGGCGATCGCGCTGGCGGCCTTGGGATTCGGCAACGGCGCCCTGGACGTGTCGATGAACAGCCAAGCGGTACAGGTGGAACGGCGCTACGGACGGCCGATCATGTCCGCGTTCCACGCACTGTTCTCCTGCGGCGGGCTGGTCGGCTCGCTCGCCGGTTCGGCCGCACTGCACGCCGGGCTGGACCCGCGCGTGACCGTCACGTTCGCCGCCGCCCTGGGCCTGGTGCTCATCACGGGTTGTATCCCGCGACTGCTCCCGCCCGACCGGCGGCAGGCCACCGACGCGGCCCGGCCCGAAGCCGACACCGCCGCGACCACGGTGGCCGAATCCGCGACCGACCTCGGCAACGCATACGACCTGCGTGCCGCGAGCGGTGCGATGCCCGACCGCGACGGTGTCCCGGACCACGGCACCGATCACGACGCGGTGCACAGCCGGGTCCGCCGGGGCCGGGTCCACGACACCGAGTGGGGGGCAACCGCTTCCGGCAGTGGCGTATCGGCCGACGGCGCCGGGGACGGCGTACCGGGGCGGCGACGGGATGTCCGCCGGGTGGTGGCGCTCGGGGCGATCGCGTTCGCATTCCTGATGACCGAAGGGGTGGCCAACGATTGGAGCGCCCTCCAGGTGCACGAGCGGCTGCACGTCGCCGACGCCACCGCGGCGCTGGCCTTCGGCGCGTTCTCGACCACCATGACCATCGGGCGGTTCGCGGCGGATCGGATCAACGGACAGTTCGGGCGGGTCGCGCTGGTGCGCTGGGGAGCGCTGCTGGCGGCGGCCGGGCTGGCGTTGATCGTCGGATCGGCCTGGGTGCCGGTGACCTTGGCCGGCTGGGCGCTGCTGGGCGTGGGCCTGGCCGGTGGCGTGCCGCAGATCTTCAGCGCCGCGGGCAATCTCGGCACCGAGACGGCGACCACCGACATGTCGCACGTGTTCACCCTGGGCTATCTGGGTTTCCTCGTCGGGCCGTCGGCGATCGGGTGGCTGGCGAAGTTCACCTCGCTGACCGCCGCGCTGATCTTTCCGCTGGTGACGATCCTGTTGTGCGCCTGGTTCGCCTGTATGGTCGCGACACCGGCCTGAGCGCGGTTACAGTCGGAACATGTTCGCCGACGAGCGGTTGGACCGCAGACTCGATCGCATCGAACGCAAACTGGACGCGATCATCGCCCATCTCGGCCTCACCGACGCCCCCGGCCCGGCCGAGATCGACGCGGAGAGCACCGATGCCGGCTACCGCCCGCCCCGGCCGCTGCCGGTCGACACCGCGGGCTTCGGCCTGGCCGAGGTGGACCAACTGCTGGCCCAGGGCAAGAAGATCGTGGCGATCAAGCGGTACCGCGAGCTGTACCCCCGGGCCTCGCTACGGGAGGCGAAGCTCGCCGTGGAGGCCCGGGAGCCGCGCAGACGCTGACCGTCAGTGCGCGACGTGCTTGTGCCGCAGCCCGTTTCCGAAGGCGGTCGCGGCCGCCAGCAGCGCGCCGATGCCGAGCAACGCGAAACTCAGCACGTAGGCGTGCAACTGCGGCACGCCGGAGTGCCCGATGGTGTACGCCGACAGGATCGAGCCGGTGATCGCGCCGGAGATACTGCCGCCCGCCGTCCGCACCAGCGAGTTGATACCGCTGGCGATACTGCTCTCGCTCATCGCCACATGCTGCACCGCGAGCGTGCCCAGGGCCGCGTAGCTGATACCGAAACCGATGCCCTGCAACATATTCGAGATGATCAGCTCGTACCCGTGGGTGTGGAAGAAGACCAGCGTCAACGGCGCCAGCGCCGCGACCGCCGAGCCGAGCGCCAGCGTGTGGGCCGCGCCGAGGCGGGCCGCGATGCGCCCGGTCCGGAACGAGAAGTAGGTCATCATCACCGTGCTCGGGATGCCGTAGAGGCCGACGTCCAGCACCGTGCCCGACAACCCGTAACCGACCTTGTCCGCCGGGGTCTCGACGAAATTCGAGATCAGCGAGAACGAGCCGAACATCGCGAAACCGAGCAGCGCCGAGGCCAGGTTCGCCGACAGCGACCGCGGCCCGACCAGCAACGGCAGCCGCACCAACGGCTGGGACACCTTGAGCTCCGCGAACACCCACACCACGGTGAGCGCCACGGCCCCGGCGAACAGCCCGATCACCCTGCCGGAACCCCAGCCCCAGTCGGGCGCCTCACTGATCGCCAGCAACAGGCAGATCAGCAGGCCCGCCAGCAGCCCGGCGCCGAGGAAGTCCGGCTGCCCGCCGTGCCGGATGCCGGTGTCCTTCGCGGTGACCGCGACCAGCACGGTCGACAGCAGCGCCATCACCGCGGTGATCCAGAAGACCGGATGCGGGCTGGTCGTGTGGTTGGCGATCACACCGGTGACCAGCATGCCGACGGTGCCGCCGACGCCCATGGTGCCGCTGATCACGCCGATGGCGGTGGTGAGCCGCTGCGGCGGGAAGGTGTCGCGGATGATGCCGATCGCCAAGGGGATCAGCGCCGACGACACACCCTGCAACGCCCGCCCGATGACGTACACGTCGAGCGTGGTGGCCAGCGCGCAGATCACCGAACCCGCCAGCAGCAGGCCCATGCACACCATGACCATGAGCTTCTTGCCGTACATGTCGCCGAACCGCGACAGCAGCGGCGTCGCCACCGCTCCGGTCAGCAGCGAGGCGGTGAACAGCCAGGTCACCCCGGAGACATTGGTGTGCAACTGGGTGATCAGCCGCGGCAGCAACGGGATCACCATCGTCTGCTGCAACGACACGACCAGGCCGGCGGCGCAGAGCGCGAGCAGGGTCAGGCCGAGGTTGGCCTTGTTGCCGGCCTCGGCGGCGCCGGTCTCGGTCGCGCCGGCGCCGGGCCGGCCCTCGACGGTCGACGTCATCTCTGTGTCCTCATCGTCATCCCGGAATCCGGGTCCCCTCGTGGCGTCTCGCTTCGGCACGTCGTCGTCCCGGCGGATCCCGCCATACTTACCTAACTTAAGTAACCCGCCTCGTAGAATAACCCCATGCGCCGGTCTCCAGCTACCCCTGAGAACGATCTCGATGCCGACGCCGAGACACCTGCCCGGACAAGCGTCGACGCCGATCACATCGCGGAACTGGAACGCGCACTGACCAGAATCGCGCACATGTTGACCCGGGCCCGCCGCCACGACCGGACCGCGGCGGAGGCCGGCGTGGAGGTCGACCGCGCCAACGTGCCGCTGTTACGGCTGCTCGCCGAGGCCGACGAACCGCTGCGGCTCGGCGAGATCGCCGCCCGCCTCGACGTCGAGGCCCCGCACGTCACCCGCCAGGTGCAGCGGCTGGAACGCACCGGATTCGTGACCCGGGTGCCGGATCCGTGCGACCGCCGAGCGCAACGGGTGCGGCTGACCACCGCCGGCGCCGATGCGGTGGACGCGATCCGGGCGGTGGGCCGCCGGGTCATCCAGGACTGCCTGAGCACCTGGACCTTCGAGGACCTCGCCGCCCTGGCCCGGCTCAATCATCGGATGGTCGACGACTTCCTGAGCAGCGCGGACGATCAGCAGACGCGCTGAACGGGCGAGCGGCCGACGAACACGGCGTCGTCACATCCGGATTCGGCACGGTGCCGCGGCCTCGGTGCTCGGACCGCGCGTCTCGTCCGCTACCGCCTCAGTGTGGCCCGGCGCCGACGTCGCGCCGCAGCACCAGGTCCGGCCACGGCGGGCGCCGCAGGATCGCGAGGGTGGCGATCGTGGCGGCCACCAGGCCGATCGTCTCGCCGAGCAGCGCGATTCGCGTATGGTCCTCGGCCGGTGCCCAGGTCACCGTGCCCTCGCGCACGACGAAAATCCCCACCGGCCGCATCGGCACTCGCGGCCAGCCGCCCGGACGCGCGACGGTGATCACGGTGGTCCCGTCGGCGGTCTCGACCGGAGCGCCGTAGATCGGTGCGTCCGCCACCGTCTCCGGCAGCCGGAAGAATTCACGAATGGTCATCCGATCCCTCCCCTTTCGCACACCACTCGGCATGCTGGGCCGATCTTATGGCGGACAGCGGCGAGGGCCTCGTTCGAGATCGAACGAGGCCCTCGCGCAATCGATTACAGTGCCTTGAGTTCTTCGGTGACGGAGCCGACGGATTTCTTGGCGTCACCGAACAGCATCGAGGTGTGCTCGGCATAGAACAACGGATTGTCGATACCGGCGAAACCGGAGTTCATCGAGCGTTTCAACACGATCACACTCTTGGCCTGATCCACATTCAACACCGGCATCCCGTAGATCGGACTGGACGCATCCTCGCGCGCGGCCGGATTGGTGACATCGTTGGCGCCGATCACCAACGCGACATCGGTGCGACCGAACTCACCGTTGATATCGTCCATCTCCTTCATCGCGTCATAGGAGACCTCCGCCTCGGCCAGCAGCACATTCATATGCCCGGGCATACGACCGGCCACCGGGTGGATCGCGTACTTCACCTCCACCCCCTTGGCCTCCAGCAGCGACGCCATCTCCTTCACCGCGTGCTGGGCCTGCGCCACGGCCATCCCGTACCCGGGGACCACGATCACCTGATTCGCATACGCCATCTGGATCGCCGCATCCGCGGCCGAAGTCGCCTTGGCCTGCTTCGCTTCACCACTACCACCGCTCGAGGCGACCGCGCCACCACCACCGAAGCCACCGGCCACGATCGCCGGAATCGACCGGTTCATCGCCTTCGCCATCAAATTCGTGAGGATCGTGCCCGACGCACCCACGATCATGCCCGCCACGATCATCGCCGTGTTGTTCAACGCCAAACCCGCCGCCGCCGCCGACAACCCGGTGAGCGCGTTGAGCAGGGAGATAACCACCGGCATGTCCGCGCCACCGATCGGCAGCACCACCATCAACCCGAGCACCGCGGCGGCCACCAGCAGCAGCACCATCCACCAGCCCGACACCCCCTCCTTGGTGGCGCCGACACCGATCACGACTGCCGAACCGACCGCGACCACGAACAACAACAGGTTCAACGGCTGCTGAAGTCTCCCGATCCCGATCGGCTTGCCCGGCAGGATCTCCTGCAACTTCCCGAACGCGATCAACGACCCCCAGAACGAGATCGACCCGATGATCGCCGCGAACAGCGACGCGATCACGATATGCACACTCGGCTGCTCGGGCACCCGCGAGAAACTGTGCGTGTCCAGGAACTCCGACCACGCGATCAACGCGACCGTGCCACCACCGACACCATTGAACGCCGCCACCAACTGCGGCATCGCCGTCATCTTCGTGAACCGCGCCGGCGGCACCCCCAACCCGACACCCACCACCAGACCAGCCACGATCACAATCCAGTTGTTCGTGTGCCGGATGGAGATGAACGTCGCCACCACCGCCAGCAACATGCCGAACGCGGCGATCTGATTCCCGCGCACCGCCGTCTTCGGACCGGTCAAACCCATCAGACCGTAGATGAACAACGCGAACGCGACGATATAGAGAATATTGACCAGATTGTCCATGATCTACTTCCCCGCCTTCTCACCAGCGGAATCACCCTGTGCACCGGGCTTCTTCGCCTTGAACATGCCCAGCATCCGGTCCGTCACCACGAAACCACCGATCACGTTCAACGTCCCGAACACCACCGCGACGAACAAGATGACCTGCTCCGCGATCGACGGGTGCGCGATCTTGCCCAGCACCACCAGCGCACCCAGCACCACGATCCCGTGGATCGCGTTCGTGCCCGACATCAACGGCGTGTGCAGAGTGTTGGGAACCTTCGAGATCACCGCGAACCCGACAAACCCGGACAACACCAGGATCGCGATATTCGCCAGCAACTCCGTATACATCAGTTACCCGCCTTCGAATCAGAAGCAGAAGAAGACCCCGAACCCGACTCCACCGCAGGCGAATCAACCGTCGCAGCGGAATCGACCTCGACCACAGCAGCAGTCGCCGCGGCCGGGGCCGCAGGCGCGGCCGGAGTTTCCCGGTCGCGGGTCACGCACGAGTCGGCCAGCACCTGATCACCGAAATCCGGTGCCAGCACACCGTCTTTCACCATCAACTCCAGCAACGCCGCAACATTCTTCGAATACAACTCCGACGCATGCTCCGGCATCGTCGCCGGCAGATTCAACGGCGAACAGATCGTCACACCATGCTTCACCACCGTCTTACCCGGCTCGGTCAGCTCACAGTTGCCACCGGTCTCACCGGCCAGATCCACGATCACGCTGCCCGGTTTCATCCCCTCCACCGCCGCCGCGGTCACCAACCGCGGCGCGGGACGGCCCGGCACCAGCGCGGTCGTGATCACCACATCGAAACCCTTGATCGCGTCTTCCAATGCCTGCTGCTGCCGCGCCTTCTCCTCCTCGGTCAGCTCACGGGCATACCCACCCTCACCAGCGGCATCGATCCCCAGATCCAGCCACTGCGCACCGACGGACCGCACCTGATCAGCCACCTCCGGCCGCACGTCATACCCCGTCGTCCGGCCACCGAGCCGTTTCGCCGTCGCCAACGCCTGCAACCCCGCCACCCCCACCCCCAGCACCAGCACCGTCGCCGGTTTCACCGTCCCCGCCGCCGTGGTCAACATCGGGAAGAACCGCGTCGACTCCGACGCCGCCAGCAACACCGCCTTATACCCGGACACATTCGCCTGCGACGACAGCGCATCCATCACCTGCGCTCGCGAAATCCGCGGAATCGCCTCCACCGCAAACGCCTGCACCCCGGCAGCCTTCAACACACCGATCTTGGTATCCGCATCACGCGGCGCCAGGAAGCCGATCAGCGTCTGCCCCGCCGACAACCTCGCGATCTCCGAATCATTGGGCGGAGCGACCTTCACCACCACCTCCGCAGACCACGGATCACCGATCACCGCACCCGCGGCCACATACGCCTCATCCGAAATCAGCGCACCGAGACCGGCACCCGACTCCACGACCACATCCACACCCAGCTTCACCAGGACAGGAATGATCTTCGGCACCAACGCCACCCGACGCTCATCAGGATTCGACTCCCGAACCACACCGACGCGTGTGCCGTGGGGAACGCTCTGCGTTGTCTCCACTGGTCATCTTCCTTACTCGTAACGGCCTAGCTGGCCCCCACCTCGGTGGTGGGCCGCCGCCGGCGGCCGATCGGGCGTTTCGTAACTTACTCCTCGGTAAGTTAGTGACGATTGTCGCAACTGTACCCGGCTCGCGGTGAGCCTAGCCGAGATCAACATCACATATCCAAGTGAGTATTCTCCCAATTGCCCCTTATTCGGCATGACCTGGGCCACACCCCTATGCCGTAGGGTCACAGCAGTGACGGGCTGTATCTTCTGCCGGATCGTGGCGGGCAACGCGCCCGCCACCGTGGTCCACGAGACCGACACATTGGTCGCGTTTCTCGACATCCGCCCCATCACACGGGGCCACACGCTGGTGGTTCCCAAGCGGCACGCCACCGATCTCGACGAACTCGACCATGACACCGGCGCCGCGATCTTCACGCTGGGACACCGCCTCGCGCAGGCCGTGCGCCGCAGCGGACTCGCCGCCGACGGCGCCAATCTGCTGATGAACGACGGCCGGGCGGCGTTCCAGACGGTGCCACACGTCCACCTGCACGTGGTGCCGCGCCGCCACGGCGACAAGCTCACCTTCGCCAAGGGCTTCCTGCTGCGCCGGCCGCACGAACCCGTGTCCACGGCCGCGGCGATCCGGACCGGCCTGGAGCGATCGGACGGCAGCCGGCCGTGAGGAACCTCCCGATCGAACCCGCCACCATGTCCACCGCCCTGGACGCGCAGTGGACCACGTTGTCGCACACCGTCTCCGGACTCTCGGAGCAGCAGTGGCGCACCTCGTCACCACTGCCCGGCTGGACGGTCTTCGACGTGCTGGCCCATGTGGTCGGCATCGAGTCCATGCTGCTCGGCGAGCCGAATCCCGACATCGACGCCGGTGTGCGCACCCGAGCGCATGTGCGCAACGACATCGGCGCGCTGAACGAGGCCTGGCTCGACACGCTGCGGCCGCTGACCGGAACACAACTGGCCGACCGGTTCGACTCGGTCACGGCCCGGCGCAGAACCGCGCTGACCGCCCTCGACGAGACCGGCTGGCAGCAGTCGATGCCGTCGCCGGTGGGTGTGGTTCCCTATGTGCGCTTCATGCGCACCCGCGTCTTCGACTGCTGGATGCACGAACTCGACATCACCGACGCGCTCGGCCTCGCGCCGAGCGGCCCGGCCGCGGAGTTGCGCGGCGATCTGGCCCTGGACGAACTGGAGGCCGGGATCGGCCGGACGGTGGTCAAGCGTGGCGGCGCGCCCGACGGCCTCCGGCTGGATTTCGAGCTCACCGGGCCGAACGCGCGGACCGTGCACGTCCGGGTCGAGGGCCGCGGGGAGGTGGTCGCGACCCCGGATCGCCCGGCCGACACGGTGATTCGCCTGGATGCCCGGCTGTTCGCCCGGCTCTGCGGCGGCCGGGTCGCCGCCGAGGCGGAACTCGATCGCATCGAACTGTCCGGCGACCGGGCGACCGCACTGCGGATCGTGCACCACCTGGCCTTCACGATCTGATGCGACTTTTTCTGTCCAGCTACCGTTTCGGCGCGCACGAGGACCGGTTCACCGCGCTGGCCGGGCCGCCGGGTCCGGTCGCGGTGATCCCCAATGCCTGCGATGCCTGGCCGGCGGCCTGGCAGGGCGCGATCACCAGCGATCTGAAACCGCTGCGGGACCGCGGTTTCCGGCCAGAGATCGTGGACCTGCGCGATTTCACCGGGCGTGCAGGTGAATTGGAGCGGACGCTGGCCCGGTTCCCGCTGCTCTGGGTGCGTGGCGGCAACACCTTCGTGCTGCGGGCCCGATTCGCTTGCAGCGGAGCCGATGTCGTCGTACCCCGGCTACTGGCCGCGGACGCCCTCGCCTACGCGGGCTACAGCGCCGGCGCCTGCCTGCTCACCCCGGACCTGCACGGCATCGAGGCCGCCGACGACCCGGCCGAGGTGCTGCCCGCCTGCGGCATCGAACCACGCTGGGACGGGCTGGGTCTGGTGGATCACCGGATCGTGCCGCACGTCCGCTCGCCCGGCACCGATCCGGACGGCAGCTGCGACGGCATCGCCGCCCGCTACCGCGCCGAGGGCATCGCGCACTGGGCGCTCACCGACGACGATGCGGTGATCGTCGACGGCGATCGGGTCGAGGTCCTCACCGGACCACGCTGACGATCGCCGGCGGCGCACCCGGGCCGGTCGGCCACCAGCGCCCGGCGCGAACCGGCAGATCTCCCGCCGGTTCGAGGTGAGCGGCGGTGCTCCGGCGATCCCTCAGCCGTTGTCGCCGGTGGGACGGTCGCCGGGTGCGGCGATCCGGCGCACCGCGTCCTTGACCACCGCGCGGGCCTGCTCCGGATCGCCGTCGGGACCCAGCAGAAAGCCGCGCACCTGCGGCACCGCGGAGGGGTAGTTGATCAGGCTCATGAGCAGCATCAGCAGATGGCCGGGCGGCAGGTCCGGGCGGATCAGCCCGCGCCGCTGGGCGGAGTCGACCTTGGTCTTCTTCTCCAGATAGCGCCCGGCCCGGGTCTCGCCGGCGGAGGCGCCCTCCTGGCCGAGTTCGAGCGCCTCCCACATCAGCAGCCGCAGGAATTCCGGGTGGTCGCGGTGGTAGTCGACGTGCTGGTCGACCCACTTGTCGAGGTCGTCGATGTCGGTGCCGACCGCGGCGGCCACATGCACCATGGCCTTCTCCAGGACCTGGTGGAACAGCTGCTCCTTGTCGCCGAAATAGGCATAGATCAGCTGCTTGTTGGCCTGCGCGTTGCGCGCGATGCGGTCGACGCGGGCGCCGGCGATCCCGTAGGCGGCGAACTCCTGGGTCGCCGCCTCGAAGATGCGGGCCTTGGTCGCCTCGGGGTCTCTCGGCGGCATGTACCGATGGTAAACAACCAACCAGTTGACAGGAGATTCGCGGCGAGGGAATAGTTGCAACCAACCGGTTAGTTACAGACCTCGGACCAGCCACCGCGACGACCGGAACCCGCCGGAGCGGAACCGATCCCGATATCCGGACGATTGCCGACCCGGTCGACGCGTGGCCGATCCACCCCGCACGGCGCAACGTGGCGCCGCCCCCCTCGACTCCATGTTCGGGAGCACGACGTGTCAGTCCTCGAAACCCGTTCCGTCCCCTGCACTGCCGCACGAGCTCCGGCCGACGACGGCTTCGCCGCCCGGCGGCGGGTGTTGCCGGTCGTCCTGAGCGCCATGTTCATGGCGATGTTCGACTGGTTCGTCGTCAACGTCGCCGCCTCCTCCCTGCAACACGATCTGCACGCCGGGGAATCCGCGCTGGAGCTGATCGTCGGCGGGTACGGCTTCGCCTATGCCTCCGGGCTGATCACCGGCGGCCGGCTCGGCGACCTGTTCGGTCACCGGCGGTTGTTCGTGCTCGGCATGCTGGCCTTCACCGTCGCCTCGCTGCTGTGCGGGCTGGCGCCCAACGCCTGGGCACTGGTGGCGTTCCGCGTCCTGCAAGGCGCCACGGCGGCGCTGATGGTGCCGCAGATGCTGGCCCTGATCAACATCATGTTCCCGGTGCGGGAACGGCCGCAGGCGATGGCCGCCTTCGGCGCCACCATCGGCATCGGCGCGGTGTCCGGTCAGGTGCTCGGCGGAATCCTGTTGGACGCCAACCTGTTCGGCTGGGGCTGGCGGAGCATCTTCTACATCAACGTGCCCATCGGGCTGGCCGCGGCGGCGCTGGCCGCGCGCTGGCTGCCCGCGCACGAGAAGTCCGCGCACCCGAAGCTGGATCCGATCGGCGCGCTGGGATTCTCCGCGGCGCTGGCCCTGCTGCTGGTGCCGATCACGCTGGGCCGCCCGGAGGGCTGGCCGCTGTGGACCTGGCTGTCGATGGCGGCGGCCGCGCCGGTGCTGGCGCTCACCGTCCGCTACGAGCGCCGGCTCACCGAGCGCGGCGGCGAACCGGTGCTGGACATCTCGATGGTCCGCGCTCGCGGGTTCGGCCTCGGGCTGGTGATCGCGGGTGGATACCTCACATTCTTCGCCGGGTTCATGCTGTGCCTGACCCTGCTGTTGCAGAACGGGCTCGGGCTGTCGCCGCTGGCGGCCGGACTGGCGTTCGCACCGCTGGGCGCCTGCTTCGCGAGCAGCTCGTTCTTCCTGGCCCCGCGGCTGGCGGCACGGATCGGCACCCGGGTCATGGTGGTCGGCACCTGCACCAGCCTGACCGGGCTGGCGATCACCCTCGCGGTGCTGCACTTCGGTGAACCGCACCTGGGGACGCCGGCGTTGATCCCGGGCATGATGATCGTCGGCACCGGCAACGGGCTGACCATCCCCTCGGTCGTCGGCGCGGTGCTGTCCTCGGGCATCCCGCAGCGGCAGGCCGGGATGGCCGCCGGCGTGCTGACCACCGCCCAGCAGTTCGGCAACGCGATCGGCGCCACCGTCCTCGGAGTGATCTTCTTCTCCGCCCTGGGCGCCGGACACCACAGCGGTCGCTACGTCACCGCGATGGAATGGTCCGCGCTGGGTGGCGGCGTGGTGCTCCTGCTGGTGCTGGCCGCGGCGCTGGCGCTGCCCCGCCCGGCGGCAGCCGAGCGCTGATCGTGCATCGGCCGGAACCCGGGCCCAGGGCGGGTCCGGGGTCCGGCCGTGCATTACCGGGGGTGTCGCGGCCTCGTACTACCGCAGGCCGTCGCGGCCGGGCACTGTCGCCGGGGTTTCCGAGGCCGCTCGCGGCAGGGTTTCCGAGGCCGCTCGCGGCAGGGTGCCGGGATCGCTACAGGTACAGGCCGGTGCCGTGCTCGGGCCGTTCGTTGGCGACGGCGTGCAGATCGCGTTCGCGCATCACCAGGTACGCCTTGCCCTGCACCTCGACCTCGAACTGGTCGTCGGCGCTGAACAGCACCCGGTCCCCCACACCCACCGCGCGCACGTGCGAACCCACGCCGCACACTTCTCCCCAGCTCAGACGCTTCGCCACCTGTGCGGTCGCCGGGATCAGGATGCCGCCGCTGCTGCGCCGCTCGCCCTCCTCGGCGGACACACGGACCATCACCCGATCGTGCAGCATCTGAATTTCGAGCTTCGAATCGGACATCGCGGCAGTCTAGCGCGGCGCACCGACTAGGAAATCAAGCGCTCGCTCACCGAACGGGTTTCCCATTCGCCGAACCACCGCCGTCGGGTGAGGTCGCCGGCGGTGCCGAGCAGCACGTCGAGCAGCGCCCGCGGCTCCTCGGTCCATTGCTGTCGCAACTGCGCCGCCACCTCGCGGCCGAACAGGCCCGACCGGTCCACCGCCTCGGCCCACGGCCCGATGTCCCCGACCCGGATCCGCTGCACGACCGCGCCGTCGACCTCGTCGCCGTCGAACAGCGCCACCACCAGATCCCGGATTCCGGGCGAAGCCGTTCCCATGACGCAGGCATCCTTCCGTCGCTGACCCGAGCGGCTGTCCCGCCCCGAAACAACCCACCTTGCACGGAGTCTGACGGTTTTGCCGACTCGTCGCCAGTCGAGCCGGTCGGTACTCGCTACCGTTGAGTGGTGCCTGTTGACGACAATGCTCGTGCCGAGGTCACCGCGGAGGCCGCCCGGTTCCGGTTGCGGGTGGCCGGGGAGGCGCTGCGCCTGTTCGCGGAGCAGGGCTACGAGGCCACCTCGGTCGACGAGATCGCGGAGGCGGCCGGGGTGTCGCGGCGGACGTTCTTCCGGCAGTTCCGGTCCAAGGAGGACGTCGTCTTCGCCGACCACGAAGCACAATTGGCGCAGGCGCGCGCGGATCTGGAAGCGGCCCGATCCGATCCGTGGACAGCGGTGTGCGAGGCCGTGGTCGGGGTTTTCGAGAGGTTCACGCGGACAAGGGAACTGGCCGCACAACGGTACCGGGTGGTGCGGCAGGTCCCGGCCCTGCGGGATCGCGAGATCGTGACGGTGTTCCGGTACGAGCGCCTGTTCACCGACTATCTGCGCGATCGCCTGCCCGAGGCGCCGGATCTGGCGATGGTGCAGTTCAGCGCCGCCGTGACGGCCACCCACAACTATCTGCTGCGCCGGATGGTGCGCGGCGAGAGCGAGGCGACGGCGGCGGATCTGCGGGCGGCCCTGGCGGCCGTCCCGCGCGGCGATCGCGGGGCCGAGGAGGTGGTGGTGGCGGTGTTCCCGCGCGACATGCCGCCGCGGCAGGTCGCCGAGTTGCTGTCGTACCGCCTGGGTAGCCTGTGACGGTGCTCACAACCACCCGCTAGGTAGACATGGCACTCAGTGCCAGCCAGTGCAGGGCAGTCTCCGCGCGCAGGGTCACCACCTGGCGGCGTATACTCGAATGCAATGGCACTCGGTGCCGACATGCTGGAGCTTCGCGTCGTCACGCGATCCGACCCACGACCAGGAGTGAACCCATGGCGGGCAATCCCGACTTCGGACTCTTTCAGCTGGACGACGTCCACCACGAGCTGCGCGCGGCCATCCGCGCCCTCGCCGAGAAGGAGATCGCGCCCTACGCGAAGGACGTCGACGGGCAGGCCCGCTTCCCGCAGGAGGCGCTGAACGCGCTGAACGCGGCCGGCTTCAACGCCGTGCACGTCCCCGAGGCGTACGGCGGCCAGGGCGCCGACTCGGTCGCGACCTGCATCGTGATCGAGGAGGTGGCCCGCGTCTGCGGTTCGTCCTCGCTGATCCCGGCGGTCAACAAGCTCGGCACCATGGGCCTGATCCTGAAGGGTTCGGAGGAGCTGAAGCAGCGCGTGCTGCCCGATATCGCGGGCGGCCTGATGGCCTCCTACGCGCTGTCCGAGCGTGAGGCCGGTTCCGACGCCGGCAGCATGCGCACCCGCGCCCGCCGCGACGGCGACGACTGGGTGATCAACGGCTCCAAGTGCTGGATCACCAACGGCGGCCAGTCCACCTGGTACACGGTCATGGCCGTGACCGACCCGGAGAAGGGCGCCAACGGCATCTCCGCGTTCATGGTGCACAAGGACGACGAGGGCTTCGTGGTGGGCCCGCTGGAACACAAGCTCGGCATCAAGGGCTCGCCGACCGCGGAACTGTACTTCGAGAACTGCCGCGTCCCCGGCGACCGGATCATCGGCGCCGAGGGCACCGGCTTCAAGACCGCGCTCGAGACCCTCGACCACACCCGCCCGACCATCGGCGCCCAGGCCGTCGGCATCGCCCAGGGCGCCCTGGACGCCGCGCTGGCCTACACCAAGGACCGCAAGCAGTTCGGCACGGCCATCGCCGACTTCCAGAACACCCAGTTCATGCTCGCCGACATGGCGATGAAGGTGGAGGCCGCCCGGCTCATGGTCTACACCTCGGCCGCCCGCGCCGAACGGGGTGAGAAGAACCTCGGCTTCATCTCCGCGGCCGCCAAGTGTTTCGCCTCCGACGTGGCCATGGAGGTCACCACCGACGCGGTCCAGCTGTTCGGCGGCGCCGGCTACACCACCGACTTCCCGGTGGAGCGGATGATGCGCGACGCCAAGATCACCCAGATCTACGAGGGCACCAATCAGATTCAGCGCGTGGTCATGTCCCGGGCTCTGCTCAAGGGCTGATTCGCTGATCTTGACGGCTTGGTGGCAGACCTGGGTTCGCATCTCAGGCCGCCTCCAGGCCGTCATCTGACGTAGGCCGTCCGAACACAGCATCAACGGCCTGGCGTGCCCGGTCGTGACTGGACGACACGAGGTGTGTGTACGTGCGCAGGGTGAAGCCAGGATCGGCGTGGCCCAGGTACTCAGCGAGTTCCTTGATCGACACCCCGCGAGAGAGCAGCGTCGAGGCGTAGAAGTGCCGGAGCGCGTGCATGCCATCGGCGCGCTTCCGGTACTCGATCTCAGCTTCCCGAAACGCGGCCTGCCACACGACCTTGGTGAACAGGTCTCCTGTGTACAGCCGTGCATCCGCTCCGGTCACCATCAGCCGAGCAGTCACCTGGTCCCCATCCGCACGCGCCCACGGCAGATTCACGGTGGCCGGCGGGTACTTCTTCATATGCGCGTCGAGTTCGGCGAGCACACCCACCGACAACGGCACGGTCCGGGTCTTGCCCCCCTTGGGCAACGCGAACATCATCACACCGCCAACGGTCTTGATCTGGCGCGCCACGGTCAGAATCAGGCCATTGCGATCGATGTCGTCCGGCGAAACGCCGAGTATCTCACCCTGCCGAAGTCCGAGACCGGACCCGAGAGGCACGATCACCGAGAACCGATCATCCAATCCACCACGGACCGATCGAAGCTTATCCTCTTTCCACACAACAACTTTCGGCGATGAAGCCTCAGGCCGGCGCACGGTCTTGGCCTGACAGGGATTGTCGCGGATCAGCCGATCCTCCCTGGCGGAGTCCAGCACCGCCGACACAATCGTGAACAGCGCCGCCTTGTAGTTCTCGGAGAGCTTGCGTTCCTCCAGCTTGCCCAGCCAATCGCGAATCGCCGCCGGATTCATGCGGCCGATGAACATGTCACCGAACGTCGGATAGATCTGCCGCTCAAGCCGACTCCGCAGCGCCTCACGAGTGGCCGGGTCCGGCGACTGTCCCTTGAACCAGTTCTCGGCCTGTTGCCGAAAGGTCTTCCGCGAAGCCCGCGGGTCGATGTACTTGCCCTCGCGCTTATCGGATTCGATCTCGATCAGGAAGTCATCGGCCTGCTTTTTCTTCTTGTCCGCGAACGACTTTGAGCGTTCCGCGCCATCAGGATCGATGTACCGCACACGGTAACGGAGACCCTTGCCGAACAGCTCAGTCGGCTCAAGTTCCGGTTTGCCACGCCGGTTGAGCATGACGTTTCCCGCGTCGTCACGCTTCGGCCGGTACCAGCGATCTTCTACATGTGCCATCTCAGGCAGCCCTCGAATTCGAGTCCACCCATGCCCTGAGCTTGCCCGGGTGATAGCGGAGACTCCGACCTACCGTCGTGACCGGCGGACCTTCGCCGAGCCACTTCCACTGGTACAGCGTCTTGACCGACATCCCCAGGAAGTACGCCGCTTCCGCGGCTGTCCACAGCCGGTTGTCCGGTAGCTCCATTCCAACCCTCCCCTATGCCGCAGCCGGTATATCCGAAACCTGTTGCGCCCCTGGTGGACCCATGAGTCCGAGCGCTTGGTTGTAGTCGTTCTGCCATGTCGTCCGGTCCGCGATGGCACCAAAGATGAACTGCTCACGGGTCGGGACGTCCGGGTCCGCAGGTTCGGCGAGGCGGATGATCCAGCCTTCGGACTGGGCTTGCTTGACCTTCCCGACCTTCGCCAGGACTTGCCGAACGAATTCGATCCGGTCCGCCTTGTGATCGGGCAGGGTCTTGTTGCTCCACCGCCGCGACACCAGCACCCGCCGACCCCGGATACCGAGGGTGTCGCGCTTGTGCGCGTTGCTCTTGCACCGGCCCGGCTGCATCTTGGCCTTCGCGTTCCGCGGAGAGATCCCGTACCGCAGCCACACCGCGCACGTCGGAGAACACGGGGTCCGCTGCAACTCCGCATGCAACCGGTCGTAGTGCCGCCGGGTCCGCTCGTTCGGCGGCTCCAGCACTTCCCCGATGGACTTGGTCAGGTACTTCGTGAGGTAGCCGATCAGCCGGTTCGCGTCCTTCGTCCCGGCGAGCACGCCCTTGGCCTTGTTCGGCCGGACCGGGCCGTATTCCCCGTCCGCGTCCACATGGTCATCGACGCCGATGTCGCGGGTGTCGGCCTGGACACCCCAGCGGATCACGTGCGCCGGTTCCACCTCGTCCACCGAATCCATCACCGCGCGGGCGTCATCGAAAGAGGTCAGCGGGTGGCCGGTGTCGGGGTCCACGAATCCGCCCGCCCGGTGGTCCCATTCGGGCATCCGGTCGCCGGTGTAGACCTCGTGGTCGAAGTGCGGCCACCACACCTGGTGATAGGTCGCCGCGAGAATCTGGCCGATCAGCTCGTGCGGGTCGGTGCCGCGGACCGCGAGATGGACGTGCGGGGCACCGCGACGCTGCGGCTCGATCGCGGCGAAGTACTGCACATCACGGCCGGTCGCCCGCCGCCAATTCTGGATCGTCCGATCGAACAACTGAGGGAAGAAGATCGCATCCCGGGCCGCCTGCCGGTAGTCGTAGCTGTCCGGGTCCACCGGCGACCCGTCGCCGCAGGGCTCACCCTTCCTGTTGACCGCGCCCGTGGAATGGCAACGGCCATACGAGCCCAGGGTGAACGTCGCGAACATCGACGGCTGATACCGGCCCGCATAGGTCCGGCCGGTCGTGTCCTTCGACACCTTCTTGCGAGGCAGATCCGGGGCGTCCTGCCGGCGACGGGTCGACTTCACCGCACGCCGTTTCGCCACCGCGTCGATACCGGGGATACGGCCACGCAGTCCCGTGTCGCGGAGTTCCCGGTCCAGGTCGGCGATCACCTCCCGGAAGCCCTGCGCGGTCGGCTCGTCATCGGCTTCACGAGCAGCGCGGTACTCGGCGAGCAGGTCCGCCCGCGCGACCAACAGCGCTGTCTGGTGCTCGGTCGGTGGCTGGTGCTCGTCGGTGGGATTGGCGGTCATGTGCCAGCCCTCGTGGCACTGGGTCACCCGCAACGCCTTCGCCTTCGCCGCACACGCCGGGCAATCCGACTCGCGTGTCGTCTTACACGCCGCCCCCACATATTTCGAGTCACCGGAGGCAGGATGGAACGCGCGCATCGGGATCGGACGCTTGCACACCTTGAACTTCTCCGCCGCGCCCTGGGCAATCTCCAGCATGTTCGGCCGGGCACGCCGGTCCGCCGCCGTGAGACGGACCGGGGTGTCTCCGTCCAGATCCACCGGATCGGTCACGCCACCTCCTCCACCGGAGTGACCGGGCGGAACCGCTTCGGCTCCTGCACCCGGTGCGTGAAGTCGTAGTAGGTCCGCTCGTTATAGCCGGACCAATGCCCGTCCTCGAACACCTCCACCCCCTTCGCCGACACCCGCAGCCGACGCCGCACCACCGGGGCCACATGGACCAGGCCGAAAGCGCACGTGCAGCCCTGGGGACCGGAGAACGCCAGCCCGGTACCGTCACACTGGCGGCAGGTCCGCCACTGGGAAACCTCGTGCAAGGCAACACAATCCGGGTCCGCGCAATCCGCGATGCCGCACCAGATGCAGCGGTTGGCGAACGTCAACCGAGGAGGACGCAGCACCGCCTCAGCCCGAGCGGGCAGCGGGATCAGCTTCGCGGGGCTCATGATCACAGCCCCCAAATTGTCAGTCGATTGTGTCGTCAAGGCGCTCATCGGTTCCATCCCCTCTAGCTGTTATATACCACCCTAGTGCACCATAGTGCAGAACGCAATGGGGGTGACCTAACCGATATATGGCGGCCTAGGTCAGGTTCGCTATACTCAGATTGTGACCACCCCGAAAGGCGCCACCGCGCCATATCTCCAGGTCGTTGCGGACATTCGCAAGAAGATAGAGTCCGGCCAGCTCAGACCGGGCGACAGGATTCCGTCGCAACGAACAATTGCTACCGACTACCAGGTAGCCCCCATGACCGCCTCGAAGGCGATCCGTACTTTGTGCGACGGAGGATGGGCCACGTCGGTGCCGTCGCTTGGCGTCTTCGTCAGCGAGGCCCCGCCGGCATCCGAAGCGGCATCCGTCGAGGAATTGCGCGATGAGGTCCGTGAACTTCGAGACCTGGTTACCGGACTGACCGCGCGTGTCGACCGAATCGCCAATCAGGCCAACGAAAGTTGACCACCGGTCAGGGCCTCGGCGTAGTCGGGTTTCAGCAGGCCAGCAGTAATTCCACCGGCCTGTTGTAGTCCCGGCCGTAGTACCGCAACGCCGGCGCGACGTGGCGGTGTCCGGCCAGCCGCAGCAGCGACATCGTCGTGTTCCGCAGGATCGCCATGACATGCCCGGCGGCACCGGTGCGGGCCTGGTGCCGGTCCTCGTCGAACGTCACGTCCCTGACGTGATGCACTCGGTTCTCGATCGACCAGTGCCGCCGCAAATAGTCGGCGATCACGTGATGAGCGGCGTCACCGACGGTCAGGCTCGTCACCACGAACACCGTCTCCCGGGTCTGGCGCCGCATCTTTCGATGCTTCGACATCACGGTGCGAGTGCGGTGGATCCGCAGAACCTGTGCCGCACCGGGGAATCCGATCCCCGACGCGATCCCGGTCGCTTTCACCGTGCGGGTCTCCCGGCGGCCGTGCGCGGGCTTGCCGGTCGACTTGTCGAGCACCGGCACGTCGTCCCACGGCAGCTGCTTCAACTGTTTACGCAGGTTGGGCTGATTTCCCTTCACGCAGAGGATGTAGTGGGCGCCCGCTTCGACGATCGAATGCGCCGTCTCACGGCAGGTATGGGCGGCATCAGCGGTGATGACGCATCCGGCGATGTTCAACGCGGACAACAGCTTCCGCAGCATCGGCACCTCGCTGGTCTTGTCCGCTACCGCGACCTGCGCCACGACCACGCCGGTGGCCTGGCAGATCCCCGACAACAGATAGGTCAGATGCCCGGCGGCGTCACGGGCACCACGCAGGGCTTTCCCGTCGAAGGAGATGACTTTCGCGCCGCCGATCACGCTGACCCGCAACCACATCCACGCGCCGATCAGCTGGTCGAGCTGGTCGGTGTCCAGGCGCTGCAGCAACCGCCGGATCGCGGACTCGCTCGGCGCGCGACGGGTGAACCCGAGCCGGGCCGACACCGCGGTGGACGCGTCGGCAGCCCACTCGCCGATCGCGGTGAACGAGCGAGCGCCGGCGGCGGTAGCGGCCAGAGCGAGCAGCAGGACCGAGGTCAGGTCGTAGCGGCGGCCGCGGGCGTCGCGGGGATCGGGGACCTGTCGGAGGACATCGAGCAAACTGCCGGCAGCGTTGGCCGGATCCTGTTCGAGCGGAACGTTGTCCAGCTCGATCGTGGTGGGCGCGGCAGGGCATACTTGTACGGCGGGCACGGGTCTCCGAGAGTGATGTCAGGCGTAGGAACCTTCATCTTCCTCGAGTCACTCGTGTCCGCCCAGCATCTCAAACCGTGTGTCACGCAACCAGTTTCCCCAGATCAGCGGATCGGTACCCGACTACGCCGAGGCCCTGGACCACCGGTGACTACGCATCGCTTCCATGAAGCAACTATCTCGGGTAGCTACAACCGTCAACCAGTGTCGAGAGGGTGCGGACACGGTGCTATCCGGGGGTGATGTGATCGTGTCACCCAGATGTCACCATCGCTCAACACTATGCCCAGCAACGGCGCGGCGGAGAGAATCTAACCCGCTAAGCCAAAGTGAACAAGTCCTACCTTGAGGAGTGGGTTACCAGTGGGCAACCAACCGGAATGGGCACGGCGCATACGGGCACTGCGCGAGGCCCGCGGATACTCGCAGTCCGAGGCCGCAGAGACGATGCGGCGGCACTCAGACCGTCAACTCCCCGAAGCTGATCACCTCCTTCGGCGATGGAAGGCTTGGGAGCTGGGAGAGAACAAGCCCAGTCGTGAATACGCTCGGGTTATAGCGCAATGCCACGTAGGGTAAGTGGTGCGTCCGTGTGGTTTGTCATGCGGCGGGTAGGCGTCGCAGGTTGATGGTGGCCGGGCCGGTGTGTCGGATTCCTTTGTCGCACTTGCGTTTTATCAGGTAGGCGTTGTGACGTCCGCGTTTGATCTTGCGTGGGTAGCTGCGGTGGCGCCGGGGTGGGTTGAGCCGGGTAGTGATCTCAGTGGCGACCGAGGCGGTCACGTCGGGGTCGGTCCAGCGGTGAGGGGGGAAAAGCCGCCGTGCCGGTGGCGGTGCGGCGGATGATGTTGAGTGCGTGGATGAACGATATTCGGTCGGGGTCCAGGTCGGCGGCTTCGGCGGCGCGGGCCATGACCGCGGCGATGGCGTAGTGGACGGTCAGCCACGCCCAGATCTCCTGATGGACCAATTCCGGCGACTTCGACCGGAGTACGGCGCCGGGGCCGCGGAGGTGGGTTTTCAGCTGGTCGTTCGCGGTTTCGTGTTCCCAGCGCTCGTGGTAGGCGCCGGCGATCTGGTCGGCGCGCACGGCCGCGGGATCGGTGAGGGTGGTCAGCAGCACGATCAGCTCACCGTCGGGATTACGGTCGGGCACATCGTATTCCACGACGCGCACCAGGTGCGCGTCCTCGGCTTCGTCGAGGTCCTCGCCCGCGGCCGCGGCGGCCAGGATCGCTGCACGCCGCCGTTTCGACTGCACGGCAGGATCGATGAGTACCGACACGTAGGTGCCGTCCGCATGTACCCGCACCACCGGCAGGCGCAGATTGGTCGGTGCTCGCCACACCAGTTCGGCCCCACCGGCTTTCGCGGCCGCCCACGCATCGAAGGAGTAGAAACCCCGGTCCGCGCACAAGATCTCGTCACCGAGCAGCCGCGGATACAACCGGGCAGCCGCGGCACGTTCCCCGACAGTGATCGCGGTAACCTCCGCGGCCAGAAAAACATGCGTACCGCACTCGCTCAACGCGACCACCCGCGCTTTCGGATAGGTCGAGCGGTTGTCCCCGGACCCGTGATACCCGAATTCGGCCACATTCGATTCGGTGTCAGCCACGTCCACATCGAAACCGTCGATGGCCACCAGCCGGCGCCCCGCCAGCCACGCCCCCCGCGTCGCCGGAGTCGCCACCGGTGCGGCAACCGACTCGAACACCCGCTCGAGAACCTTGGGCCCCAACCGTTTACGCGCCTGGGTGATCCCCGATGCCGTCGGCGGCGACCAGCCCGCATCCCAGCAACCCCACCGGGTCAGCGCCCCGGTCACCTTCACCGCGACCTCCTCATAGGAATCGCCGCCGAACAGGCACAACGCCATCGTCAGATACGCCACCACATGCGGAGGCAACTTCCCGCCCGACCGCTGCGCACGCGCCCCGCACACCATGACCGCATCCTCCACCCGAGCCCGGTCCACAACCCCTGCCAGCACACCCAGCGACACCATGTCCGGCGTCGCCACCACCACGTCCGTCACCCCCGAGACACTGCCACACCCCCACCACAAGCACCCGAAAAATCAAACAGCACAACCAAACCACACGGACGCACCACTTACCCTACGTGGCATTGGGTTATAGCGGCCACGCTTGGAACAGCTACAGACTCACTTTTTCCGCCCGAATCCAATCAGCCCGCCGACCTTGCTGTCCTGTCCGCGACCGGTATGGACACGCTGGAAATCGTCAGTCGTCTTCAAACATCCGACATCAACGAAGCAACAATCGACGCACTTCATGTCACGGTTGACAAGCTGTGCTCTGAATATGCGTTTACCCCGCCGCGAGAATTGATCATCGAAGGGCGACAATGGCTCCGTCGAATCGTTGAGCTTCAAGACCGGCACCTCACGTTCAGCCAGCGACGCCGGACGCTCGAATTCGGGGGATGGTTGGCGCTGCTGGTGGGATGCCTTGAATACGATCTTGGCGAAAGTCAGGCAGCCGACGCGACTCGGCGAATGGCTCTGAAACTCGGAATCGAGATCGACAACGCCGGGATCATCGGATGGGCCTACGAGATGCAAGCATGGTTCGCTCTCACCGCCGGCGACTACCGCGGTGTGATCGCCGCCGCAGAGACCGGGCAAGGCGCAGCAGGCAACAACGGCGTCCTCGTCCAGCTCATCGCGCAGGAAGCCAAGGCTTGGGCACGCATGGGGCGACAGTCCGAGATGGAGAAGGCGCTTGAGCGTGGCCGATCAGCGCTTGACGGCATGCCGTACCCCGAGAACATCAAGAACCATTTCGTAGTCGACCCGGGCAAGTTCGATTTCTATGCGATGGACTGCTACCGCCACGTCGGAGACACTCGCCTTTCTCGAACCCTGGCCGATGAAGTGATTCGGGCCGGAACGGATTTCAACGGCTACGAGCGAACTCCCATGCGCAACGCCGAAGCGCGCATTACCTTGGCCGTCGCCGCCGCCCGAGAAGGTGACCTCGATGGAGCAATACACTTTGGCACCGCCGCTCTTGAGACGCCTCGAAAGTCGGTACCGTCGCTGCTGCTGGTTGCCCGCGATCTGACTTCGGTACTCGATTCTGAGTATCCGAATGAGACTGCCTCCCTCGATTACCATGAGCAGCTTCGGGCCATTTCAGGGCCGGGGCACGCTGCGTAACGGCTTGATCCGAAGAACACCTCGAACGGCTGGTATCTATGTCTCTGACCTCAGAGGCCCGGAGATCCAGCCGTTCCCCGTTTCACGACATGACTCACGTCTCAATGCAGTTGTTGCCGAATTTGCCTATATAGGTTCAAGAGCGGCAGCGGCCCTACGGGCCGCCGCCGCCACGCTACGGCGCACCTTCCCTGCGCAAGCTCCGCTCAGGCACACCGGCGCGTCGGCGGCAACCCTCCAGGCCGAACCCGCCCAGCCCCTGAATCAGGCCATCCCGCAACGCGGTCCAGATTGCCGAGCCGAAGTACCCGAGCACCCGGCACGTTCCCGGAGTGGCATCGGATCGCGTTAGCAACCCCCCACCCTTCCTCATGCCCGAATGGTCTCGCTCCGCCCGCACGAGTCAAGGACCACCCTCCGGGCGTCCGCTACGCGGTGCTGCGCATCCTTGACACGCACGAGCTCCACAGAGGGCGGCATGTATGAGGAAGGCCGGGGAAAAGCAGTCAGGACGTGCGGATAGACAACCTATCCGCCGAAAAGCGTTGTGGTACAACGGTTTCACGTGAAACGACAGGTCACGGCCCGAATCAGCCAGAAGGCCAGGCCGTCCACAGGCCGTAATGGTCCCGGAACAGCAGAGAACTGGGCAGAAGCGGAAAGATGCTCCGACCCAGCTCAAGAGGGCTTTTTCTGTTATTTCCCCAGGTCGCCCACAAGCGCCGAGAGATCACCCAGATCTACGAGGGCACCAATCAGATTCAGCGCGTGGTCATGTCGCGCGCACTGCTGAAGGGCTGAGTTCCCCGCTCGGCGACGGCGGTCCGGCCCGGACGGCGATTTCGTGGATTCCCGGCCGGCCGCGTCGCCAGAGTTGTTCTTGCATTTGGCGTTTCATTCGCAATCGGGCGAATTAGGGTCTATGCATACGTGCGGCTCATAGCGCACTATTGACTCATGGCCGGAGTCGAGATCAACGACAGGTTCGTCCGGCGCACCCTCGACAACGGGCGGATCGAAGAGGTTGCGTGGCAGGATCTTTCGGAGGTTCGAATCATCAGCACGTCGGACGGCCCGTTCACCGACGTGGTGTTCTACGTGCTCATCGGCACGCGCGGAAACGGTTGCGTCGTACCGCGTTCCGCGGCCGACAGCAAATTCCTGGATCGGTTGCGCCGACTGCCGGGTTTCGACGGCAGCAAGGTCGCCCATGCGCTGGGCACCGGCGTCAACCAGCGCCTGTGGCGGCGGAATTAGGCCACCAGATCGGCGTATTCCCGATGTTCCGCGATGAATTTCTCGACGTACCAGCAGGTCGGTATTATCGCGAAGCCATTGTCCCGGGAGTCCCGCAGCGCGAATTCGACCACCTGCGCCGCGACCCCGCGGCCCCGGAATTCGGGGAAGGTCAGCGTGTGCTGGAGATCCCGGGCCGGGGTGTCACCGACGGTGCGCTCGTTGTAGTCCGCGTAGCCCGCGAGCGTGCCGTCGATGTATATCTCGTACCGGGTGGCGTCGGCGTTGTGTTCGAGCCTGGTCGTCATGCTCGGTGGAACTCCTTGGTAGCGACGATTGTTCCGGCTACAGTACGGCCCCGGGATTGAGGATGCCCTCCGGGTCGAGCGCGTTCTTGATCAGGCGGGTCAGCGCCATCACGTCGGGGCCGAGCTGATCCGGTAGCCACGCCTTCTTGAGGCGGCCGACACCGTGCTCGCCGGTGATGGTGCCGCCGAGGGTGATCGCCAGATCCATGATCTCACCGAAGGCCCGCTGAGCGCGCGCCGTCTCGTCCGCGTCGGCCGGGTCGTAACAGATCAGCGGATGGGTGTTGCCGTCACCGGCGTGCGCGATCACCGACACCACCACCTCCAGCCGGCGCGCGATATCCGCGATACCGGTCACCAAATCGCCGAGTTTCGGCAGCGGCACCCCGACGTCCTCGAGCAGCAGCGGCCCCTTGCGCTCCAGCGCCGGGATCGCGAACCGCCGGGCGACCGTGAACGCCTCCCCCTCGTCCGGGTCGTCGGTGGCGAAAACCTCGGTGGCCCCGGCCTTCTCGCACAGCGAGGCGATCTCGGCGGCCTCCCGCTCGGCATGTTCGCCCGGCGCGTCCGACCGCGCGACCAGCAGCGCCGCGGCCGCCCGATCCAGCCCCATCCGCAGTTCGTCCTCGACCGCGTTGATCGCGACCGCATCCATGAACTCCAGCATCGACGGCCGCAACCGCCCGGTGATCGCCAGGATCGCGTCACAGGCCGCCTCCAGCGTGGCGAACGTCGCCACCACCGTGGCCTGCGGCGACTGCGCGGGCAGCAACCGCAGGGTCAGCTCGGTGATGATGCCGAGGGTCCCCTCGCTGCCCACGAACAGTTTGGTCAGCGACAACCCCGCCGAATCCTTCAACCGCGGACCGCCCAGCCGCACCACGGTCCCGTCGGCCAGCACCACCTCCATGCCGAGCACATAATCGGTGGTCACCCCGTACTTCACACAGCACAACCCACCCGCGTTGGTCGCCGCGTTCCCTCCGATGGAACAGATCTCGAACGACGACGGATCCGGCGGATACCACAGCCCGTACTCCGCCACCGCCGCCTTGACCTCGGCATTCAACAGCCCCGGCTGCACCACCGCGGTCCGCGTCACCGGATCCACGGCGATATCCCGCATCCGCTCGGTACTCAGCAGCAACGCACCGTCCT
Source organism: Nocardia sp. alder85J (assembly GCF_020176955.2). Taxonomy (GTDB): domain Bacteria; phylum Actinomycetota; class Actinomycetes; order Mycobacteriales; family Mycobacteriaceae; genus Nocardia. The sequence continues at coordinate 254,652 of NZ_JAIUCZ020000010.1, read as the reverse complement.
GCGCCGTCGCCCCACCGGACAACCCGGTCCCCGCCCCCCGCGGCACGATCGGCACCCGACGCTCCCGAGCCCACCGCACCACCGTCGCGACCTGCGCGGTATCGGTGGGCCGCACCAACGCCAACGGCATCCCCGCCTTCGGATCCTGCGCCCGATCCTGCCGATACCCGACAAGAATGTCCGGATCGGTGACCACGGCGCCGTCCGGCAACAGCCCTGCGAGCGTCTCGACCTCCACCACTGCAACCTACCCGCCCCCACCGACGCCCCCCACGCCCTCGTCCGACGCGCCGCCCCAGGACCTTCCCGTTTCGTTTATTGCGCAGGATTCGAATATCGAAGGAGGAATCATGGCCGGACCACAGACCGCCGAACGCACCGAACCCGGGGCCATCGCTGCCCGGGCCGCCGAGGGGTCTCGGCCGTCCCCGCGCACGCGGAGCTGACCACCCAGGCTCGATGATCGGGTCGTTCGGGCATGCGTGCAGCAGATCGCCGAACTCGCGGACCGACCCGCCCGAAACCGTCGAGGATGTCCTCGAGGGGCTCGAACGGGCGGGTCTGGTCGAGTCGGCCGCCGCGCCGCGGGACGGACGGCTCCGACCGGGCTCAGCCGAGCAGGCGGGTGCGAAGGGCGTCGTCCTTTTCCAGCACGAGTTTCTCCAGCTCGGCCTGGAACTGTTCCATGCGGGCGCGCAGGGCCGGGTCGGTGGCGGCGAGGATGCGGACCGCGAGCAGGCCGGCGTTGCGGGCGCCGCCGATGGAAACGGTGGCGACCGGGACGCCGGCGGGCATCTGGACGATCGAGAGCAGCGAGTCCATGCCGTCGAGGTACTTCAGCGGGACCGGGACGCCGATGACCGGGAGTGCGGTGGCCGACGCGACCATGCCGGGCAGGTGGGCGGCGCCGCCGGCGCCGGCGATGATCACGTGCAGGCCACGGGTGGCGGCGCTGCGGGCGTAGTCGAGCATGCGCTGCGGGGTGCGGTGTGCGGAGACCACGCCGACCTCGAAGCGGACACCGAACTCGGCCAGGGCCTCGGCGGCCGCTTCCATGGTGGGCCAGTCGGAGTCGCTGCCCATGATCAGGCCGACCTGCGGGCCGGGCGTGGCGCCTGCGGAGGAATGCCCGGAAGGGGTGGCGGTGTCGTCAGTGGCCATGGGGGTCCCATCCGTCGGTCCATACGGCGTGCGACATCCAGTACGCCGCGCGTTCCGCCTTCTCGCGTACCTCGGCCACGTCGTCACCGAGGATGTTGACGTGCCCGATCTTGCGTTTCGGGCGTTCGCCCTTGCCGTAGAGGTGCACCCGGGCCTCCGGCAGGCGGGCGAACAGGTGGTGCAGGCGTTCGTCCATCGACATGGCGGGGGCCTCGGGGGCGCCGAGGATGTTCGCCATCACCGTGACCGGGGCCAGCGGGCGGGTGCTGCCCAGCGGGTAGTCCAGCACCGCGCGCAGATGTTGTTCGAACTGGCCGGTGACCGCGCCGTCCATGCCCCAGTGGCCGGAGTTGTGCGGACGCATGGCCAGCTCGTTGACCAGCAGTTCACCGGAGTGGGTCTCGAACAGTTCGACCGCCATCGCGCCGGTGACGCCGAGTTCGGCGGCCAGCCGCAGGGCCAGCCCGGCCGCCTCGGTCGCCGCGGCGGACGACAGATCGGGGGCGGGGGCGATCACCACCGCGCACTGGCCCTCGCGCTGCACGGTCTCCACCACGGGCCAGGCGGCGGCCTGGCCGAACGGCGAGCGGGCCACCATCGCGGACAGTTCCCGCTTCAGATCCACCTTCTGCTCGGCGAGCAGGCCCACCCCCGCGGCCAGCTGCCCGGCGGTGATCCGCTCGGCCTCGGCGCGGTCGTCGATCATCCACACTCCGCGGCCGTCGTAGCCGCCGCGCACCGCCTTCAGCACGAACGGCCAGCCGTGCGCGTCACCGAAGCCGACGGCGTCGGCCACCGATTCGACCACCGCGAACGGCGGTTCCGGCACGCCGAGCTCGGCCAGTTTGCGCCGCATGGCCAACTTGTCCTGGGCGAAGACCAGGGCCTGCGGCGGCGGCTGCACGTTCACGCCCTCGGCGATCAGGACCTCGAGATGTTCGGTGGGAACGTGTTCGTGGTCGAAGGTCAGCGCGTGGGAGCCGATCGCGGCCTTGCGTAGCGCCGCCAGATCGGTGTGCGCGCCGAGCACCACCTCGGGCGAGACCTGGGCGGCCGGGTCGTCGGGCCGCTCGGCCAGCACCCGCAGCGACTGCCCCAGCGCGACCGCAGCCTGATGCGTCATCCGCGCCAGCTGGCCGCCACCGATCATGGTTACCGTCGGCATTCCCGACGAGTCGAAAGAACGAGGGCTCACGTCACACAATGTTGTCATCCCCTGCCCACCGGCCTGCCGACGGGGCAACCTCGGGCAACCGCCGCCCGTCGGAGGCGGTATCGAGGTGGAACTGGTTCCGATTCTCCGGGGGGCCGGGGCGGGCCCCCGGCGCACAGGCATAAACTCGCCCCGTGTCATTCCTGGACAACGTGGTCAAAGTGCTGCCGCCGGCCGTGCGCGAGTTCGCCTACCGGCATCGCGAGCTGATCAAGTTCGCGATCGTGGGCGGCACCACGTTCGTCATCGACAGCGGTATCTTCTATCTGCTGAAGCTGACCGTGCTGTCGTCCAAGCCGATCACCGCGAAGATCATCTCCGGTGTCATCGCGGTCATCGCGTCCTACATCCTCAATCGGGAGTGGTCGTTCAAGGGCCGCGGCGGGCGCGAGAAGCATCACGAGGCGCTGCTGTTCTTCGCGGTCAGCGGGATCGGCGTGCTGCTCAGCAATATTCCGCTGTGGGCCTCGCGCTACATCTTCGATCTCCAGGTGCCGGCCGTCAGCCTGACCACCGAGAACATCGCCGACTTCGTCAGTGCCTTCCTCATCGGCAACATCCTGCAGATGGTCTTCCGCTTCTGGGCGATGCGCCGCTGGGTGTTCCCCAACGAGATCGACACCCTGGTCGAGGAGTTCGAAGGGCTCTACGAGGAGGAGCAGCTCGGCCACAGCTGAGCGCGGCGGGGGACGTGAGGCTCCGCCGCGGTACCGGCCCCGCCGCAGTACCGAACATGAGGCTCCGCCTCGGTACCGAACATGAGGCTCCGCCTCGGTACCGAACATGAGGCTCCGCCTCGGTACCGAACATGAGGCTCCGCCTCAGCGCGGCTCGTTCCCGATCGCGGTCGAGCGTTGCTGCCCGGGTTTGCCCAGGAACACGCTGAACAGCGCGGGCCGGCGTCGTTGCAGCTCCAGGCGTCCGCCGTCCGCCTCGATCAGCGCCCGGGCCAGCGCCAGGCCGACACCGGTGGACCCGGCGCTGGAGAAACCCCGGTCGAAGATGTGCGGCGCCAGCGTGTCGCTGACCCCCTCGCCCTCGTCGGCGACCTCCACCGCGACCAGCGGCGTGAGATCCGGACCGCCGTACACCGCGCGCACCGACACCGTGCAGTCACCGCCACCGTGCATCAGGGCGTTGTCCACCAGCACCGCCACCGCCTCGCGCAGCCGGGAGGCGGTCACCGGCGCCCGCAGCAGCGGATCGCCGGACAGCATCAGCATCCGCCCGGCCTCGCTGAACGGCAGCCGCCACTCCGAGATCACCTTCCGCAGTTCGGCCACCACCGGCACCGGATCGCGATCGGCGGCGCCGTCGTCGCGCGAGGCCCGCACCAATTCGTCGATGGCGGCGGTGAGCCGGTCGACCTGCGCCATCGCCTCCTCGGCCTCGTGCACCACCGCCGGATCGGTGTGCGCCGACAACTCGTCCAGCCGCAACCGCACCGCGGTCAACCGGCTGCGCAACTGATGCGAGACGTCGGCCACCAGCGCGTGCTCGCGTTGCAGCCGGCCCGCGATCTCGACCGTCGCCGAATCCAGCACGTCGGAGACCCGGTCCAGCTCGGTGATGCCGTGCCGGCGCGAATCGGCCCGGAAATCGCCCTTGGCCAGCCGGGCCGCGCGGGCGGCCACATCGCGCAGCGGATCGGCCACCCGGCGCGCGGTCACCACCGCCACCGCCGCGCCGGCGGCCAGTGAGGCCAGCGCCACCAGCGCGACCGCGCCGACGGCCTGCCGCTGCATGTTGTGCATCTGCCCGGACGGCGCCTCCAGCCGCAGCGATCCGGAGGTGCCCATCGACAGCGACTCCACGATCGGCGCGGGCACCCGGGACACGCCCGCATCGATGCGCAGCGCGGCGTCCTCGGGTGTCGGGTAGATGACCGTGAGCCGACCGCCGGGCGGGATCAGTGGCCGCACCGACCGCAGGTCGAGCGTGCCGTGCACGAGCCCGTCGTCGCGTTCCTGGGCGACGATCTCCACCGACATCCGGTCCAGCCGGGCGCGCAGATCGTTGCGGGTGATGTCGGCGACCCACTGCCAGGCCGTATAAGCCAGCGGGATGCCCAGCACCACCGTGGTCAGGGTCAACGCGGCCAGCATCGACAGCAGGATTCGGCGGCGCATCTAGTCGGCGTTGAACCGGAAGCCGACACCCCGGACGGTGACGATGCGGCGCTCGGCCACCGGGCCCTCGTCGCCGATTTTGCGGCGCAACCAGGACATGTGCATGTCCAGGGTCTTGGAGCCGCGCAGGTCGGCGTCACCCCACACCTCGCGCAGGATGGTCTCCCGCGGCACCACCTGGCCGGCCCGGTCGATCAGCACCTTGAGCAGCTCGTACTCCTTGTTGGCGAGATTCACCTCGTGGCCGTTGACGAGCACCCGGCGGGCCTGCGGCTCCAGCCGGACGCCACCGATCTCGACCGCCTCGTCGCCGATACCGCTGCGGCGCAGCAACGCTCGCACCCGGGCCAGCAACTCGGCCAGCCGGAACGGCTTGCCGACGTAATCGTCGGCCCCGGCGTCCAGCCCGACGACGAAGTCGACCTCGTCGGTGCGGGCGGTGAGCATGAGCACCGCCAGATCGGCGCCGCGCGCCCGGACCTGCCGGCACACCTCCAGGCCGTCCATCCCGGGCAGGCCCAGGTCCAGGATCAGGAGATCGTGTTCACCCTCCAGCGCGCGTTGCAGCACCGCGGGGCCGAAGCTCTCCACGGTCACGGCGTAGCCTTCGCGGCCCAGTGCCCGGGACAGCGGGGCGGCGATGGCCTCGTCGTCTTCGGCGAGCAGTACTGCGGTCACGGATAAAGACTACTGACTCCGGTGGTAGTGGGTGTTCGATATGCCCTGTTGCCCGTACCCGGTCGCGATTGTCCCGTTCCGCTCACGAGCCGTGCCGGTGGCCCGATCCGGGCGGGTCGTAGCGCGGATCGTAGTGGTCCTGATCGAAGACCTCGTGGTACAGCAGGTTGTGCACCGCGAGCACATCGGGGATGTCGTCGTACTCGAGCGGCTCGCCCGAGGCCGATTCGATGATCAGGGTGCCGGTGCCCAGCAACCGATCGGACACACCGTTGCGGAACTGGACACTGGTGATCCGATTCAGCGGGATGTCGATTCCGGTGTGCGTGAACACCCCTTCGCGCACCATCACCCGCCGGTCGGTGACGATGAAATGCGTTGACTTCCAATGCAACACCCGACCGAGGCAGCGCCACAGCACAATCGCGGCCCAGAGCACGACCACGGCGATCAGCACCGCGTCGCGCGCGGTGCCGGTGGTGTGCGGGTACGCGACGCCCCCGGCGAATCCTGCGACCGCGGTGACGACGATGAAAGTGACCGCGGGCCAGAACAACATCTTCCAGTGCGGATGACGATGCAGCAGCAACTGCTCGTCCGGCGCGAGCAGCTCCTCCGGATAACCCATGTACAAACCCTACCGCGCGGGACAGTGGAGCCGAAGCGCCCGAAGGTGCAACAATGCCAGGCAGCTCATTCGCTCGACTCGAGTTCGACCACCCTTTTTTCGTTTCGTCGATGTACGACAGCGGAGGCGCGTGTGACCGAGGAACTGACGCAGTTCGAGCTTTTGCGGGAGCTCGAACCCGTAGCCGAGCAGCACCTGAACCACCACCTGAAGATGGCCAAGGACTGGCATCCACACGACTACGTCCCGTGGGACGAGGGCCGGAACTTCGCCGCGATGGGCGGAGTCGACTGGGAGCCTTCCCAGTCCAGGCTGAGCGAGATCGCGAAGGTCGCGATGATCACCAACCTGCTCACCGAGGACAACCTGCCCGCCTACCACCGCGAGATCGCCGCGAACTTCTCGCAGGACGGCGCGTGGGGCACCTGGGTGGGCCGCTGGACCGCCGAAGAGAATCGGCACGCCATCGTGATTCGCGATTACCTGATGGTGACCCGCGGCGTCGATCCGGTGGCGCTGGAGCGGGCCCGGATGGCGCACATGACCACCGGCGTCCCCACTCCCACCGATCCGCGCTGGGGCGGGGTCCTGATGCAGGTCGCGTACGTGACCTTCCAGGAGCTGGCCACCCGGCTCAGCCACCGCAACACCGGCCGGGTCTGCGACGACCAGATCGCGGACCGCATGCTGCAACGGGTGTCCGCCGACGAGAACCTGCACATGATCTTCTACCGCTCGGTCACGGGCGCGGCGCTGGATCTGGTGCCGGACCGCATGATGGACGACATCAGCTATCTGATCCAGCGATTCGAGATGCCGGGCCGCACCATGCCCAACTTCCGCCGATACAGCGTGATGATGGCCAAGCACGGGATCTACGACCCCCGCCAGCACCTGGAGGAGGTCATCGAGCCGGTGCTGAAGCATTGGAACATCTTCGAGCGCACCGATTTCGGGCCGCGCGGCGAGCGGGCCCGCGAGGAGCTGGCCGCCTACCTGGAGAAGCTGCGCGAGGACGCAGGCCGTTTCGAGGAGCAGCGCGACCGCATGCTGGCCCGCGAAGCCAAGCGCGACATGCAGATCGCCTAGTACCGCCGCGATCGGTATCCGGTAGCGGTGCCGGGTACCGATATCCGCGGCGAGGTACCCGGCGCTGTTCGCGCCCGGCACCCGCTGTCCTGTTCACGCCGGGCACCCGCTGCGCTCCTTCGCGCCCGGCAACACCGCATTGTTCGCGCTCGACACCGCTGTCCTGTTCGCGCCCAGCGCCACTGTCCTGTTCGCGCTCGACACCGCTGCACTGTTCGCGCTCGGTAGCCGCTGCGCGGCATGCGCTCGGTAGCCGCTGCGCTGGTCGCGGGCTCAGTGCACACTGCGCCGGTCGCGGCTCAGCACCGCGCCGGTCGCGGCTCAGTACCCGGCGCGCAGGTGGGTCACGTCGCCCGCGGAGACGGCGCGGTCGCCGATGCGCAGGCGGCCGTGCTCGTCGACATCGGTGGCGACTCCGGTGAGCACCTCGCCGCCGGGCAACTCGGCACGCACGGTGGCGCCGAGAGTGGCACAGCGTTCGCGGTACGCGGCCGCGAGGTCGGTGGTTTTCCACTCCCGGGCCCGCCACGCCGTGAAGCGCCGCGCGAATTCGGTCAGGATGCCCAGTATCACCGCGGTCCGGTCGGCATCGGGCGCCCCGGCCAGGGTGAGCGAGGTGGCATGCGGGACAGGCAGTTCCGCCTCGGTCAGGCTCACGTTGAGGCCGATGCCGACCACTACCGCGGGAGTGGCCGTGCCGGTGGCGATTTCGGCGAGGATGCCCGCCACCTTCCGGCCGCCGATCAGAACATCGTTGGGCCACTTGAGGTTCGCATCCAGTCCGGTGACCGCGCGGACCGCGTCGACCACCGCGATCCCGGTGAGCAGCGGCAGCCAGCCCAGCACCTCCGGATCGATGCCGCCGAGTCGCAGCACCGCCGACATCGAGATCTGTGCCCGCGGCGGACTCACCCAGACGCGCTCGTGCCGCCCGCGACCGGCCCGCTGCTCCTCGGCGATCAGCACCTGACGGTCGACGGCCGGATCGGCGGCCCGGACGACCAGGTCGGCATTCGTCGACCCGGTCGACTCCACGACCTCGACCCGGGCGAAGAACTCCAAGTCCGGCGATTCGGCGACCTCGCGCCGCAGCCGGTCGACATCCAACGGGGGCCTCTGCACCCCCGCAGGCTACCCGGCTCCCATCCGGTGCCGCCGTGGCGACACCGGATGCCGAGACGGATCAGCGATCAGCAGATAGTCGGAGGCCCGGTCGGTCTGCTCGTCCTCCCCGTCGTAGGTGTCCCAGGGCCGCGGATCGGTGATCGTCGGCCGCGGTTCGGCGGCACGCCGGCTCTGCCAGGTGGCCGCCGCAGCGCGTTCCGCGCACAATGTGCTCCACTGCCACATCTCGCACCCTCCCCAAGCGCTGTATGCCGGACGTACCGAGGGTAGCGGACCACCCCGGCAGGGAGACAGCGAATTTCCACCCCCTGCCATCGAAAGCCGCTCAGCCACAAGAGATGTGAAGGAGAGAAGCACGAATTCAGACCGGCTGCAAACCGAGTGCGCCCGCGGCGAAGCGGCGGACCGCCGCGAGCCCCTCGGCCAAGGCGTCGTCGTAACCCGGCCGGGCCCAGCCGGAGATCGTCACGGTGTCGCCCGGCTGCGGGGTGGCGCCGATCTCGGCGACCAGTTCCGCGGTGGTCGGGACGCAGACCGCCCAGGACAGATGTGACTCGGCCGCCCACTCCCGGGTACGCCGGTCCACGTAGTCCGGATCGGTGATGCCGCCGTCGGCCAGAGCGGGCCGGTCGTCGACGCGGTCGTCGGCCCGGAGGGCGCGCAGGTACCAGGATCCGGCGTTGATCTCGATGGGTTCCACCCGATCAGTGTCCCCGCCGCCGTCCGCGGCGCGCCTGGCGGCGCCGCTCCCGTTCGTTCGGGCTGCGCCCGACCCGGGCCAGCGCGATCACCGGGATCAGCAGGAACCAGAACCACAGATGGGTGGCGAGGAACAACACCACCGCCAGCGCCACCGCGACGCCGATCGCCGGAAACACCAGCCCGGACGGCGGACCCGGCCGCTGCACGGGCGCGGCGGGCACCGGCGCCGCGACGACCGGTTCGGGCAGATCGACGAACACCTTCGCCAGATCACCCCGGGTGACCGCGCCCGCGACCACACCGCTGCGCTCGTCGAACTCGGCCATCGACAGCCGCCCGGCCGCGAAATGGTCCGACAAACGCGCCATGGCCTGCTCGCGCTCCGCCGTGCCGACGCGGATATCGGGTGAATCTGCAGCCATACGACGAGGTTACCGCCCGTCCCCGAGATTTCCCCCGCGAAAGGTGCCGCCACCGGCCCACTGTCGGCGGGGACACACTGGTTCGCCCCGGTACCGCCGGACTACTGTCGGGGCCATGTTCCGGCACCGTGGCATCGGTCTTCCCGCAGTTCGTGTGGGGCGCCGCGGCATCGGGACCAGGGGGTGACGATGGCGACACGGCAGTTCGGGGACTATCGGCTGGAGCGGTTGATCGGCCGCGGCTCGGCGGGCGAGGTCTGGCTCGCCCGCGACGCCGAGGACCGGGCCGTCGCCCTCAAGATCCTCTCCGTCACCGCCGCGGAGGATCAGGACTATCGGCGCCGGTTCGAGCGGGAGGCCCGGATCGGCGCCCGGCTGAGCAATCCCCATGTGGTGCCGATCCGGGCATTCGGCGAACACCAGGGCCGGTTGTTCCTCGCGATGACGCACATCCCCGGCATCGACCTGTCGGCGCGGCTGCACGTCGGCCCGCTGGGCGCGCCCGAGGCGGCGGACCTGGTGTCCCAGGTCGCCGAGGCCCTCGACGCCGCGCACGCCGCCGGCCTGATCCATCGAGATGTGAAGCCCGCCAACATCATCGTGCATGCGAGCGGTTTCGCATACCTGATCGATTTCGGCATCGCCCGCGCCTCCGACCAGACCACCATCACCGCAACGGGTTTCACGGTCGGCACGCTGGCCTACATGGCGCCGGAACGCTTCACCGGGCACGCCGAGGCGCGCTCCGACATCTACGCCCTGACCTGCGTGCTGTACGAATGTCTCACGGCCCAAAGACCTTTCGGCGACACCGACCCCGCCCGGCAACTGCACTCCCACCTGCACCAGCAGCCACCCGCCGTGCACACCCTGGACCCCGCGCTTCCGGCCGCGCTGGACGAGGTCATCGCGCGCGGGATGGCGAAGAAACCGGAGGACCGCTATCCCACGGCGGGCGCGCTGGCCACGGCCGCCCTCACGGCCGTCGGCCTCACCCGGCCGGTCCCCCGCACCCCACCCGACCTGGACCGCGCGGCCGCACCGCGCAACCGGCCCGCGACCACCCGGCCTCCGACCGGAGATCTGCGACTGTCCGCGCCCGACCGGCCGACACCGACCTCCGGTCCGGCCGCATCGCCCTCGGGTCCCCCCGGCCCGCGGTCACAGCCGGTGCAACACAGCCCGGGAGTCGCACCGAGACCGCACAACTCGACGCCACCGGCGGACCACGGACGTGAGGCACAGCCGGTCGGGCCGGCACCGCAGTCGGTCGGCTCCGAGGTGCGGCCGCCGAGAGGTTCCACACCACAGCCGGGAGAGCCCCCTTCAGGGGCGCTACCGGGACCGCACGGCTCGCCGTCGTCAGGACAACCGGGCCTGGCACCACCATGGGGGCAGCACGGTTCGGTCCCCTCGAGACAGTCCGGTGCAGGGATGCCGCCGGGCCCGTACGGCACGGGGCCGGTGCGGCCCAACGGGATGGCATCGGGACAACCCGACCGTGGGGCTCCCCCACGACAACCAGGGCCGGCCGATCCAGCCGCAGTTCGTTCTCCTCGGGGTGGTCCGGTCGTGGCAGGGCGGCCGCAGACCGGGCCGCTGCCGACCCAGGTGCTGCCCGCTTCCGATCCGGCCCTGCTCGCGGTCCGTACCGGGCCGACTCACGCCACCTCCGACGAGGTCCGGCCTGCGCGGCGGTCCATCAAGGTCGCGGCCGTCGGCCTCGGTGCCCTGGTGCTGACGCTGGCGCTGATCGCCGTCGTGACGGCGCTGGTCTCGAGCACGGGCGGGCACGGGCAGTCCTCCACCACCGCGCCCGATTCTCCGGCATCCGTTCCGGTGACGAGTCCGGCGGCGAGCCCGGCGACCATTCCGCCGACCACTGCTCCGAGGCCGTTCCCACTGCCCTCGCCGCTACAGATCCCGATTCCGCCCGGATTCCCCACCCAGTTCCACATCCCCGGCCGGGCCGCCCCCACCCACGGCTCCGATTCGCCCGACAATCAAGGCAATTAGCCGACGCATCGGACGAGGCGATCCCGACGCCGGTCGGCGACGAAACGACGCAGGCCCGCGCACTCGAGCGAGTGCGCGGGCCTGCGAACGTGTTTCGTGCGGACCTACTTGATCTCGGCCAGCACGGTGCCCTGGGTGATGGCGGCGCCGGCCTGCACCGCGAGACCGGTGACCACACCGGCCTTGTGCGCGTTGACCGGGTTCTCCATCTTCATGGCCTCGAGCACCACGATCAGGTCGCCGGCCTCGACGGCCTGGCCCTCCTCGACGGCGACCTTCACCACGGTGCCCTGCATCGGCGCGGTGACCGCGTCACCGGACGCGGTGCCCATGCCGCCGCCACCGCGCTTGCGGGGCTTCGGCTTCTTGCGGATCACGCCACCACCGTTGGCGGCGGCGCCACCACCGCCGGTGCCCACGCTGAACTGGGACGGCAGCGACACCTCGAGGCGGCGGCCGCCGACCTCGACCACGACGGTCTGCCGAGCCGACTCCTCGTCCTCCTCGATCGGCACGGCGCCGGCATAGGGCGGGATCGGGTTGTCCCAGTCGGTCTCGATCCACTTGGTGTAGACATCGAACTTGGTGCCGTCACCGATGTAGGCCGGGTTCTCGACGATGTGCCGATGGAACGGCAGCACGGTGGCCAGACCCTCGATGTGGTACTCGGCCAGGGCGCGACGCGACCGCTCCAGCGCCTGGGTGCGGGTCTCGCCCCACACGATCAGCTTGGCCAGCATGGAGTCGAACTGGCCGCCGATGACGCTGCCCTCGACCACACCGGAATCCACGCGCACACCCGGACCCGACGGTTCGCGGTACTCCTTCACCGGGCCGGGCGCGGGCAGGAAGTTGCGGCCGGCGTCCTCACCGTTGATCCGGAACTCGATGGCGTGCCCGCGCGGGGTCGGGTCTTCCTTGATCTCCAGCTCCTCGCCGTTGGCGATCCGGAACTGCTGCCGCACCAGGTCGATGCCCGCGGTCTCCTCGGTGACCGGGTGCTCCACCTGGAGGCGGGTGTTGACCTCGAGGAACGACACCGTCTCGCCCTGCACCAGATATTCCACGGTGCCCGCGCCGTAATAACCGGCCTCCCGGCAGATCCGCTTCGCCGACTCGTGGATCTCGGCCCGGACCTCATCGCTCAGGAACGGCGCGGGCGCCTCCTCGACCAGCTTCTGGAACCGGCGCTGCAACGAGCAGTCCCGAGTACCGACCACGATCACGTTGCCGTGCTGATCGGCCAGCACCTGCGCCTCCACATGGCGGGCCTTGTCCAGATACTGCTCCACGAAACACTCACCCCGGCCGAACGCCGCGGTCGCCTCACGCGTCGCCGACTCGAACAACTCCGGAATCTCCTCGATGGTATGCGCGACCTTCATGCCACGACCACCACCACCGAACGCCGCCTTGATCGCCACCGGAACACCGAATTCCTCCGCGAACTCGACCACCTCGGTCGCATCCTTCACCGGATCCTTGGTACCCGCCGCCATCGGCGCGCTCGCCCGCTCGGCGATGTGCCGCGCGGTCACCTTGTCACCCAGATCCCGAATCGACTGCGGCGACGGGCCGATCCAGATCAGACCCGCATCGAGCACCGCCTGCGCGAAATCCGCGTTCTCCGACAGAAACCCGTACCCCGGATGGATCGCGTCCGCACCCGACTTCGCCGCCGCCTGGAGAATCTTGTCGAACACCAGATACGACTCCGCCGAGGTCTGCCCACCGAGCGCGAACGCCTCGTCGGCCAGACGCACGAACGGCGCCTCGGCATCGGGCTCGGCATACACCGCGACGCTGGCGATCCCGGCATCCTTCGCTGCCCGGATCACACGCACCGCGATCTCACCCCGGTTGGCTACGAGGACCTTCGTGATCTGCGCGCTGGCATGGCTGGGCACTGAGCCTCCTGTGCTGTGGACATCTTTCGTCTTCCGGCGAGTGTAGGCAGTCTGCCAACAAAGCCGTAACCCGACTAGGGGCTACTGAGGAGTAGTCACAAGGAGCGCGACGTGCAGCGCTCCTACACAATCCGTGCCGCGGGCCGCATGACGGCCGGTAGGACACCGGGTTCGGCGCCGCGCACGATCGGCGCGCGCACCGCGTTGGCCCACTCGGTCCAGGACCCGTCATAGACCCGCACATCGTCCAGACCGAGCAGCGCCGTCAACACGAAGCGCGTGTGCGCTGAGCGCTCGCCGATGCGGCAGTAGACGATCGCGCCGGACCCGCCACCCGCGGCCAGTGCGGCGTATCGGCGATCGAGTTCGGCCCGCGGCCGGAATCGTCCGTCCGGACCGGCCGCGGCCGTCCACGGAATGTTGATCGCGGTCGGAATGTGCCCGGCGCGCAGCGACTGTTCCTCGGGCCGGTCGGTGATCCGATCCAAATCGCCGCTGTACTCCCCGGCCGCGCGGACATCCAGCAGCACGCCCGGCTCGTCGCCGTCCCGCGTCAGCCGTTCGCGGATCTCGGACAGGAATGCCCGTGCGCCCGCGTCATCGCGCTCGAGCACGGGATATTCGTCCAGTCCCGCCCGCGGCACCTCGAAGGTGGTGTCGCGTCCCTCGGAGATCCAGGCCTCGCGGCCGCCGTCGAGCAGCCGCACGTCCGGATGGCCGAACAGTTCGAACACCCAGAGCACCGCCGCGGCGGTGCCGTTGGCCTTGTCCCCGTAGACCACCACGGTGTCCTCGCGGCCGATGCCCTTCTCCCGCATCAGTTCGGCAAAACGTACGCCATCCACGACATCGCGGGTCCCGGGCTCGGTAAGCTCGGCACGCCAGTCGATCTTGATGGCACCGGGTACGTGACCGATGTCGTAGAGCAGACCGTCCTCATCGGATTCGACGATCCGTAATCCCGGCGCGCCGATGTTTGCCGACAGCCACTGTGTGGTTACTAGTCGGTGAGGATGTGCGTACAGACCGAAGGAAGGATGAGAGTCCGGTGCTACGGGCACGATGTCGGGTCCTTCCGACGCTATGGGCGATTTGGCCGGTTGTTCCCACCGATGGTAGGTCCGTACAAATACGAGAACTTGTTTCACACGAGGAATCGAGTGAATGAGCGAATAAGTCGCAGCTTCATCCGATAAAGTCTCTCGGGAGGAGGGGTGAGCTATGTCCGATTCTTGGCCACGACGGCGCCTGCTCGCGATCCTGCGCGGCGCCAGCGAGCCTCTCGACGCCCAGGAACTGGCTCGAGTTACCGGACAGCACGTCACCACGGTCCGCTTTCATCTGGATGTTCTCACACGCGAGTCGCTGGTACGACAGTTCCAGCAACCTCCGCGCGGACGAGGCCGCCCGCGTATCGGTTATACCGCGGTACAGCGATCGGTGGGCTATCAGGATTTGGCCCAGGTACTGGCCGACCAGCTCGGTAGCGATCCACGCCGCCGCTCGGACGCGGCGGTATCGGCCGGTCGGGTATGGGGCGCCAAACTCGACGCCATCGAGGAGGGCATCGAGAACCTCGACGACGCCAAGGACGTGACCGTCACCGTCATGTCGGAACTCGGATTCGCGCCGGAGCGCGATCCCGGCAACGAATCCGACCAGCAGGTCATGATCCGGCTCACCGCCTGCCCGCTGCGGGAGCTGGCCCGCACCCACTCCGAGGTGGTGTGCGGGGTGCATCTGGGCCTCATGCGCGAGGTCCTCGACCGCAACGGCGGCCGCGACGTGGTGAATGTCCGGCTGCATCCGTTCGTGGAGCCGGAGCTGTGCGTAGCCCGGCTGGAGGCGCTGGGCAGCTCGCTGGTCCCCGACGCGGCCATGCCGGCCGCCGAGCCACGCATCGCGGCGCCGGCCGGATCCCGGGTCGGCCCGCAGTTGCGCGGCAACGATCCGAAGTCAGCGGCCGCCGACCCACAGCTGCGCAACGCCGACACCCACGTCGCGCAGCAGCCGACGCAGTAGCGGCAACCCGATCCCGATGACGCTCGACGGATCGCCCTCGATGCGGTCGACGAACCAGCCGCCCAGACCGTCGAGGGTGAAGGCACCGGCCACCTGCAACGGCTCGCCGGTGGCGATGTAGGCCTCCAGCTCCTCCGGTTCGGGCTTGGTGAAGTGCACGGTGGTGCTGCTGCAATCGTCGGAAGCCGCGACGACGGCGCCCGCACCGATCCGCAGGACGCAGTGACCGGTCAGCAGATCAGCGCTGCGACCGGCCATCACCGCCCAGCGTGACCGGGCCACGTCGGCGGTCAGCGGCTTACCTTGCAGCACGCCGTCGACCAGCAGCATGGAGTCACAGCCGACGACGACACAGTCGGTCAGGAGGTCGGCGCCCTCGCGGGCGTAGGCGGCGACCACGGCCTCCGCCTTGGCCCGCGCCAGCGCCACCACGACCTGTTCCGGGCCGGTGCCGACGGGCAACGCGGCGGCCACCGCGTCCTCGTCCACGTCCGAGACGCGGACCAGCGGGTTCAGACCGGCCGCACGCAGCACCTGCAACCGCGCCGGAGACGCGGACGCGAGTACGAAGACGCCCACGCGTCAGTCGCGCAGATGCGAGACAAATGGATAGGCGTAGGGAGAGAAGCTCGTGGTACCGCGATGCATGTACGAGGGGCGGCCCCACAGATCGACCGGACCCGCCTCGGCGGCCACGCCGGTGCCGGCGGCCGCGGCGGACAGCACGCACACCACGGCGGCGATCTCGTCCGCGCTCGGCCAGCCCTTGAGAATCCGGATAACGGGCCCCCCGGGCGATTCGGTTTCGGAAACCACCGACTCGATCGTATCGACGAGCTCGTCGACAGACAGGTCCAATTCGGCGGCGCTCAACACCTCTTCGTCGGATACAGTCGTCACAGCGCCAGTTCCTCCTGTTCAGGCGTCGCCGGGATTCGATCCCCGACGACTTGCGGTCTGCGGGACCGGATGCTCCGAGCCCGCCTCCCGGGTATTCGTCACGACCCTCGATGGCGAGTAGCCGTTCTTACCATCTCGGTGCGGATGAGGCAATTCTGCGCGGTACGGTTTCACTGTCTTCTCAAGCTTCTCATGATCTTCTCAGAAGACGCCACACCACACCTACGCATATCGCTCAAATCACAGTGGGATGTTTCCGTGCTTCTTGGGCGGCAGGGACACCATCTTGCGCTCCAGCAGCCGCAGCGCGGAGACGATCTGTCCGCGCGTGTGCGACGGCGGGATCACGGCATCGACATACCCACGCTCGGCGGCCACATACGGGTTCACCAGAGTGTCCTCGTACTCGTTCTGGAGCTCCAGGCGCAGCGCGTCGACGTCGGAGCCCTCCTTGGCGGCCGTCTGCAACTGCTTGCGGTAGACGAAGCCGACCGCGCCCGAGGCGCCCATGACCGCGATCTGCGCGGTGGGCCAGGCCAGGTTGACGTCGGCGCCCATGTGCTTGGAGCCCATGACGTCGTAGGCGCCGCCGTACGCCTTGCGGGTGATGATTGTGATCTTCCCCACAGTGGCCTCGCCGTAGGCGTACAGCAGCTTGGCGCCGCGGCGGATGATGCCGTTGTACTCCTGGCCGGTGCCCGGCAGGAAGCCCGGCACGTCCACCAGGGTGATGATCGGGATGTTGAAGGCGTCACAGGTGCGCACGAAGCGCGCGGCCTTCTCCGAGGCGTCGATGTCCAGGCAGCCCGCGAACTGGGTGGGCTGGTTGGCCACGATGCCGATGCTGCGGCCGTCGATGCGGGCGAAGCCGACGATGACGTTCATCGCGCGCTCGGCCTGCACCTCCAGGAACTCGTCGTCGTCGACCAGCCGGCGGATCACCTCGTGCATGTCGTACGGCTGGTTCGGCGAGTCCGGGATGATCGTGTCGAGCTCGAGGTCCTCGTCGGTGAGCGAGTCCTCGATGGCACCGGTGATCGGGTCGGTGGCCGGGAAACGCGGGGCCTCGGCGCGGTTGTTGCTGGGCAGGTAGCTCAGCAGGTCCTTGACGTAGTCCAGCGCGTCCTGCTCGCCGGAGGCGACGTAGTGCGCGACGCCCGACTTCACCATGTGGGTGTGGGCGCCGCCCAGCTCCTCCATGGAGACCTCTTCACCGGTGACGGTCTTGATCACGTCGGGGCCGGTGACGAACATCTGGCTGGTCTGGTCGACCATGACGACGAAGTCGGTCAGCGCCGGGGAGTACACGTGGCCACCCGCGGCCGGGCCCATGATCAGCGAGATCTGCGGGATCACGCCGGAGGCCTGGATGTTGCGGTGGAAGATCTCGCCGTACAGGCCGAGCGAGACCACGCCTTCCTGGATGCGAGCGCCGGCGCCCTCGTTGATGCCGACCAGCGGGCGGCCGGTCTTCAGCGCCAGATCCATGACCTTGACGATCTTCTCGCCGTAGACCTCACCGAGCGAGCCGCCGAAGACGGTGACGTCCTGCGAGAAGATGCACACGTCCCGGCCGTCGATGGTGCCGTAACCGGTCACCACACCGTCGCCGAGCGGGCGGTTGCTCTCCAGGCCGAAATTGACGCTGCGGTGCCGCGCCAGCGCGTCCAGCTCCACGAACGAGCCCTCGTCCAGCAGCGCCAGGATGCGCTCCCGGGCGGTCATCTTGCCCTTGGCGTGCACCTTGTCGACGGCGGCCTCACCCATCGGGTGCTTGGCCTCTTCCAGACGGTTCCGCAGATCGGCGAGCTTCCCTGCGGTGGTGTGGATATCGGGGGCGCCCGCCGAATCCGGCGAAGACTGCTGCTGGACACTCGTCATGTCCCGGAGTGTAACCATCGTCGCGGACGCGTGGAATTCCAGTAGGGGCTACTCACGAGTACCGCTATTGGCTACCCGCCAGTAGAAAACGGCTGGTGAAACCCGATGATCGCCAGCGTATTGCGGCGGAACGACGGCCCCGCGACCGGCTGCCGGGCCGACCCGGAAATTGGGACAAATCTCAATTTCGCGGGCCGGGCCGTGGCGCCCGGCGCGGCCGCGCACGGCCCGGGTTCGGCGGTCCGGCTCGGTGCGACAGGTGCGAGTAGGTACGACAGCGCACGGCGGTCAGTGCGACAGGGCGTGCAATACCCGATCGAGGGCGTCGACCGCCTCGTCCAGTTCGTCCGTGGTGACGGTCAGCGGCGGGCGGAACCGGATGCCGCGCGGACCGGTGCCCACCAGCAGCACCCGCTCGCGCTGCCACAGATCGGTCAGCACCACATCCCGCTGGGTGGCCGAGGGCAGGGTGACCGCACAGAGCAGCCCCCGCCCGCGCGGTTCACTGACCATGGCGTGCGAGGCCGCGAGCCCGACCAGCCGATGCAGCAGGTGTTCACCGAGCCGGGCGGCCCGGTCGGCGAGCTCCTCGCGCTCGATCACCTCGAGGATCCGGCGGGCCCGGACCATATCGGTCAGATTGCCGCCCCAGGTGGAGTTCAGCCGCGAACTGACGGCGAACACATTGTCGGGCACCTCGTCGACGCGCCCGCCCGCCATCACGCCGCACACCTGGGTCTTCTTGCCGAAGGCGACCAGATCGGGCGCCAGCCCCAGTTGCTGGTACGCCCACGTGGAGCCGGTGGCCGCGACGCCGGTCTGCACCTCGTCGAGCACGAACAGGGCGTCGAACTCCCGGCACAGCTCCTGCATGGCCAGCAGGAACTGCGGGCGCAGATGCCGGTCGCCGCCCTCGCCCTGGATCGGCTCGGCGATGAAACACGCTATGTCGTGCGGGTTTTCGGTGAACGCGACGCGCGCCTGGGTCAGCGCGTGCCGTTCGGCGGCCTCGATGTCGACCCCCTCGCCCACGAACGGGGTGTCGATGCGCGGCCAGGCGAACTTCGGGAAGCGGGCGGTCTTCACCGGATCGGTGTTGGTGAGCGACATGGTGTACCCGGAGCGGCCGTGGAACGCGCCGGTCAGGTGCAGCACCTTGGTGCCGAGTTCGGCTGGGCGGCCGTGCATTTCGTTGTGCCGGCTCTTCCAGTCGAAGGCCGCCTTGAGCGCGTTCTCGACCGCGAGCGCGCCGCCGTCGACGAAGAACAGATGCGGCAGCCGGGGATCACCGAGCACGCGCGCGAAAGTGTCGACGAACCGGGCCATCTCGACGGTGTAGATGTCGGAGTTGCTGGGCTTGTTCAGCGCCGCGACCGACAGTTCGTCGCGGAACTCCTCGTCGTCGAGCAGCGCCGGATGATTCATACCCAGCGCGGACGACGCGAAGAAACCGAACATGTCCAGATACTCGCCGCCGTCCCGGGCGTCGACCAGGCGCCGACCGCGCGAGGCGCGCAGATCCAGCACCAGATCGAACCCGTCGGCCAGGATGTTCGCGGACAGGATCTCGTGAACCCGATCGGGGGTGACCAACTGCTCGTCGGTAACCACCCCGGGTCGTTCCAGTTCGATGGTCACACCCGCAGACTACGCAAATTTTTACGCTATCGCTACGGATTTTCGTATAAATTACGAATATGCATCATCTGTCATAGAATGTCTGCAGGATGATCGTGCTCCGGGTCCGGACGTTCGCGGTGGCGCGGATCTCCTGCAGCAGCTGTTCCAGATGCCGCGGCGAGGCCACCCGCACCAGCAGCATGTAGCTCTCGTCACCGGCCACCGAATGGCATTCCTCGATGCCGGGGATGTGTTGCAACAACGCCGGAGCGTCGTCGGGCTGAGAGGGGTCGAGAGGAGTGATGGCGACGTATGCCGACAGGAGCTGTCCGAGCGCCTCGGGATCGACCTTCGCCGTATACCCTCGGATCACACCGCGTGCCTCGAGCCGCCGTACCCGCGACTGCACCGCCGAGACCGACAACGTGGCCTTTTCCGCGAGGTTGGAGAGGGTCGCGCGGCCGTCGGCCATCAGTTCGCGGATCAATAGTCGGTCGATGTCGTCCAGAACGGGTTTCCCCGGCACGTCAGCCATCAGCGAAGGCTAGCTCAGACGGCCCGGATCGTGGCCGGAAATATTCCAGCGACCCCCAGGAGCAGGCATGACCCACGCCACCACCTCGCCCGCCACGACAGTGGCGGACACCGCCGCGCTGCGCGCTCGCGCGCAGCGGGCGTTGCGCGCCATCGGCGCCGAATTGCCAACCGCCGGAACACTGTCGGCCCGCACGCCGATCACCGGCGGCGAGCTGGCCGCGCCGGCGGCCCACTCCCCGGATCAGGTCGATGCGGCAATCGAGAAGGCCGCCAATGCCTTTCGGTCCTGGCGCACGGTGCCCGCACCGCAGCGCGCGGCGGTGGTGCGGCAGCTGAGCCGGCTGCTCACCGACCATCTCGACGATCTCGCCGAACTGGTGACGCTGGAGGCGGGCAAGATCGGCGCCGAGGCCCGCGGCGAGGTGCAGGAGATGATCGACGTCTGCGAGTTCGCGCTGGGCCTGTCCCGGCAGTTGTACGGGTACACCATGCCGTCGGAGCGGCCCGGGCACCGGTTGCAGGAGACCTGGCATCCGCTGGGCGTGGTCGGGGTGATCTCGGCGTTCAACTTCCCGGTCGCGGTGTGGTCGTGGAACACCGCGATCGCCCTGGTCTGCGGTGACACCGTGGTCTGGAAGCCGTCCGAGACGACCTCGCTGACCGCGATCGCCTGCCACGCGCTGCTGCGCCGGGCCGCGGCCGCCGCCGGCGCCGATCCGCAGATCCATCAGCTGGTGCTCGGCACCGCCGAGGTGGGCGAGCGGCTGGTGGACGACGAGCGGGTGGCCCTGGTCAGCGCCACCGGATCGGTGCGGATGGGCCGGGCGGTGGCGCCACGGGTGGCGGCCCGGTTCGGTCGCTGCCTGCTGGAGCTCGGCGGCAACAACGCCGCCGTCGTCACCGCGTCCGCCGATCTCGAGTTGGCCACCCGCGCAGTGGTTTTCGCCGCCGCCGGCACCGCCGGGCAGCGCTGCACCACACTGCGGCGGCTGATCGTGCACCGGGACGTGGCGGACCGGCTCGCCGACCGCCTGGTGACCGCGTATCGACAACTGCCCGTGGGTGATCCGTTCGATCCGCGCACGCTGGTGGGGCCGCTGATCGACGGCCGGGCGTACGCCGCCGCGCAGCACGCCCTCGACCGGGCGCAGCGCGACGGCGGCGAACTGCTCTGCGGCGGTGAGCGAGTCGAGGTGGCGGGCGAGCAGTCCTACTATCTGCGCCCGGCGATCGTCCGGATGCCCGCGCAGACGGCGATCGTGCGCGAGGAGACCTTCGCGCCGATCCTGTACCTGCTGACCTATACCGACCTGGACACCGCGATCGCCGTGCACAACGGTGTGCCGCAGGGGCTCTCGTCGTCGATCTTCACCGGGGACCAGCGCGAGGCGGAGCGTTTCCTCGCCGCCGACGGCTCCGACTGCGGTATCGCCAACGTGAACATCGGCACCTCCGGCGCCGAGATCGGCGGCGCCTTCGGCGGTGAGAAGCACACCGGCGGCGGCCGCGAATCCGGATCCGACTCCTGGAAGGCGTACATGCGCCGGGCCACCAACACGATCAACTACTCCGCCGATCTGCCACTGGCCCAGGGCATCACGTTCGGGTGACCGCTCAGGTCGTCGCCCGGAGGTGCAGCGTCCAGTCGTGCCGATAGTGCAACCGGGTGACACAGATCGGGGGAATGTCGATGCGCCAGAACGATTTCGGCGGCGCATCCAGGCCCACCAGCAGGGCCGCGCGGATCACCGCGGGATGGGTGACGGCGATGGTCGGCAGGCCCTCCGAGGCGATGTCGGTGAGCCAGTCCCGGGTTCGTTCGATCACGTCGACGACCGCCTCGCCGCCGTGCCCGCGGAACTTCGGGTTGGTGAGCCAGGCGTAGAGCTCGCCCCGGGGCACCGACAGCAGCTCACCGCCGCGCCATGCGCCGGCGTCCAGGTCGCGCAGCCGGTCGTCGGAGTCGCCGAGCAGGCCCAGCAGGGCCGCGGTCTCGACCGTGCGGCGCTCCGGGGCGGTGAGCACCCGGGCCGCGTGCAGACGGCCGCACGCGGCGACGGCGCGGCGACCGGACTCGGTCAGCGGCTCGTCGACCGGAAATCGTGCTGTGCGCATCGCCTCGGTCATCCCGTGACTGACCAAGTCGACTCGGAGCACCTTCTCCACGCAGGGAAGCGTACGACCCGACACCGGGACTCGTCCGGCGATTGCCCAGGCTTCGCTCGACACCGTGTCCGGGCCGGGATATTTCTGTCGGTACCCCGGTGCAGACTGGGGGCATGCAGCAGTTCTCCCGCGCCACCCAGGAGTGGTTCGACGGCGCGTTTCCCGCGCCGACGGCCGCTCAGCTGGGGGCGTGGCAGGCCATCGCCGCAGGTGAGCACACCCTGGTCATCGCACCCACCGGGTCCGGGAAAACGCTGTCGGCCTTCCTGTGGGCGATCGACCGGCTGGCCGTCCGCCCGGCGGCGGAGGGGCCGGCGGGCACCTCGGTGCTGTACATCTCCCCGTTGAAGGCGCTGGCGGTGGATGTGGAGCGCAATCTGCGCGCTCCGCTGGTCGGCGTCACCCAGACGGCGAAGCGGCTCGGGGTACCGGCCCCGGAGATCCGGGTGGGGGTGCGCTCCGGCGACACGACGGCAACCGCGCGGCGCGCCCTGCAACGCACCCCGCCGGACATTCTCATCACCACCCCGGAGTCGCTGTATCTCATGCTGACCTCCGCGGCCCGCAGCACCCTCGCCACGGTGCGCACCGTGATCGTCGACGAGGTGCACGCCATCGCGGGGTCGAAACGCGGTGCGCACCTGGCGTTGTCGCTGGCCCGGCTGGATCTGCTCACCGAGCGGCCGGCCCAGCGGATCGGGCTGTCGGCGACCGTGCGGCCGCCGGAGGAGGTGGGGCGATTCCTGGTGGGCCCGGCCCCGCTCACGATCGTCGCACCCCCGGCGCCGAAGACCTTCGACCTGTCGGTGCGGGTGCCGGTGCCCGACATGACCGAACCGGATACCGAGGCCGATTCCACCCAGCCGGGATCCATCTGGCCACATGTGGATTCGGCGATCGTCGAACTGGTGCTCGCGCACCGGTCGTCGATCGTGTTCGCCAATTCCCGCCGCCTGGCCGAACGGCTGACCGCCCGGCTGAACGAGTTCTACGCCGATCGGCTGGGCGAGCCGGTCCTGCCGGATGCCCCCGGCCCCGTCGACCGCACCCACGCGCCGCCGGCCCAGCTCGGCGCCCCGACCGAGGTGTCGCACGGCGCCGCCCCGTTGCTGGCCCGTGCCCATCACGGCTCGGTCAGCAAGGAGCAGCGGGCGATCATCGAGGACGATCTCAAGACCGGCCGGTTGCGCTGTGTGGTGGCGACCAGCAGCCTGGAGCTCGGAATCGATATGGGCGCAGTCGATCTCGTGGTGCAGGTGGAGGCGCCGCCGTCGGTGGCCAGCGGCCTGCAACGGGTCGGGCGGGCCGGGCACCAGGTCGGCGAGATCTCCCGCGGCGTGATCTTCCCGAAGCATCGCACCGACGTCGTGCACTGCGCGGTGGCGTCGATGCGGATGACGGCCGGGCAGATCGAACGCCTCCGGGTACCCGCGCACCCCCTGGACATCCTGGCCCAGCAGACCGTGGCCGCCTGCGCGCTGGAACCGATCGATGTCGACGCCTGGTTCGACACCGTACGCGGCACCGGCAGCTATGCGACACTGCCGCGCTCGGCCTACGAATCAGTGCTGGACCTGCTGTCCGGCCGCTATCCCTCCGACGAGTTCGCCGAACTGCGGCCGCGCGTGGTGTGGGACCGCGACGCGGGCACCCTGACCGGGCGCCCCGGTGCGCAACGCCTGGCCGTCACCTCCGGCGGCGCGATCCCCGACCGCGGGCTGTTCCCGGTGTTCATGGTCGGCGAGCGCGCCTCCCGTGTCGGCGAACTCGACGAGGAGATGGTGTACGAGTCCCGGGTCGGCGATGTGTTCGCCCTCGGCGCCACCAGCTGGCGCATCGAGGAGATCACCCACGACCGGGTCCTGGTCTCCCCCGCCTTCGGCCAGCCCGGCCGACTCCCGTTCTGGCACGGCGATTCCCTCGGCCGCCCGGCCGAATTGGGTGCCGCCCTCGGCGAATTCGTGCGCACGGCAGGCCAGGCGGTGGAACGGGCCCGCCCCACCGACCTCGACGCCCTGGTCGACCGAATCACCACGGACGCGAAAAAGTCTGCGCCACATACTGTTACGACGTTCGGCACCGCCGCGGCGGACGACAACCCTGTCACCGTTTCCACCTCGGGCGACGGTTCGAGTGTGGTCCATGACCACGCGACGAGCAACGGCCCGGGTTCGAATCCGACCTCGGCGACGAGAAAAGGTTCCGGAGTGGGCCGCAGCCCGGCGACGGGCAGCCGTTCCGGGCCGAGCGCCGCTCCGAGGCAGGGCAGCGACTCCGGGGTCGATGATGGTTCCCCGGAGCGAGAGCGCCCCCGCGCGGGTACTCCCGCGGAGGCCGGGGCTGCGGGGCTCGACGCGTTGGAGCGGGTTGTTCGCGCGGCAGGGCTGGACGCGTTCGCCACCGCCAATCTGGTGGCGCTGTTGCGGGAACAGCAGGCGGCGACGGGGCAGTTGCCGACCGATCGGACGCTGGTGGTGGAGCGGTTCCGGGACGAGTTGGGCGATTGGCGGCTGGTGCTGCATTCGCCGTACGGGTTGCCGGTGCACGCGCCGTGGGCGCTGGCGGTCGGGGCGCGGTTGCGGGAGCGGTTCGGGGTGGATGCCGCGCCGACCGCCGCCGACGACGGGATCGTGGTGCGGCTGCCGGATACCACCGACGAGCCGCCGGGGCCGGAGCTGTTCGTCTTCGAACCCGACGAGATCGATGAGGTCGTCACCGAACAGGTCGGCGCCTCGGCGCTGTTCGCCTCGCGGTTCCGGGAATGCGCGGCGCGCGCGTTGCTGCTGCCCCGCCGCGATCCCGGGCGGCGGGCGCCGCTGTGGCAGCAGCGGCAACGCGCGGCGCAGTTGCTCGATGTGGCACGGAAGTTCCCGGACTTCCCGATGCTGCTGGAGACGGTGCGGGAGTGCCTTCAGGACGTGTACGACCTGCCGGCCTTGCGCGAGTTGCTGGTCGGTATCGCGCGCCGCAAGTTACGGCTGGTGGCCGTGGAGACGGCCGCGCCCTCCCCATTCGCCAATTCGCTGCTGTTCGACTACATCGGGCAGTTCATGTACGAGGGCGACAGCCCGCTGGCCGAACGCCGGGCCGCCGCGCTGTCGCTGGACTCCGGATTGCTCGCCGAACTGCTCGGGCGGGTGGAACTGCGGGAACTGCTCGATCCGGCGGTGCTGGAGCTCACCGAGAACGAGTTGCAGCGGCTCACTCCCGAGCGGCAGGCCCGCGATGCCGAAGGGCTCGCCGACCTGCTGCGGCTGCTGGGCCCGCTCACCGCGGGCGAGGCGGCGCTACGCTGCACCGGCGATCCGGGCCCGTGGTTCGACGAATTGTCCAGAGCCCGCCGGGCACTGGAGGTTTCGTTCGCGGGCCGGCGCTGGTGGGCCGCGGTGGAGGACGCGGCCCGGCTGCGCGACGCGCTCGGGGTGCCGTTGCCGATCGGCACCCCGGCGGCGTTCATCGAGCCGGTCGCCGACCCACTCGGCGATCTGATCGGCCGGTATGCCCGCACGCACGGCCCGTTCGGGACGGTCGCGGTGGCACAGCGATTCGGGCTCGGCCCGGCGGTCGCCGCCACCGCGCTGCATCGGCTGGCGGCCGAGAAGCGGGTGGTGGAGGGAGAATTCACGCCGGGGGCGAGCGGGGGCGAATGGTGCGACACCCAGGTGCTGCGGCGGCTGCGGCGACGCTCGCTGGCCGCCGCCCGCAAGGAGGTCGAGCCGGTCCCGACGGCGGCGCTGGCCCGGTTCCTGCCGGTGTGGCAGCACATCGGCACCGGTGAGCTGCGCGGCGTCGACGGTGTCGCGGCGGTGGTGGAACAGCTCGCGGGCGTGCCGATTCCGGCCTCGGCCTGGGAATCGCTGATCCTGCCGGCCAGGGTGCGCGACTACTCGCCCGCCATGCTCGACGAGCTGACCGCCACCGGCGAGGTGATCTGGTCCGGGCACGGGTCGATCACCGCCAAGGACGGCTGGGTCGCCCTGCACCCGGCCGATCAGGCCGGGTTCACCCTGCCGCCGCCGGACGACCTCGACTTCACCGAACTCCACCTCGCCCTGCTGCTGGCGCTGGGCGCCACCGTCGTCCCGGAAGGTCCGATGCACCCGCCGGATGCGAATCCGGACCCGGACCGGACCGTGGCGACAGGCGGCGGGCGGCAGGTCGTGCCGATGTCGGCGGGAGCCTACTTCTTCCGGCAGTTGTCCGATGCGACCGGAGTACTCGACGACACCGCGGTGGCGGCCGCGCTGTGGGAGCTGGTCTGGGCCGGATACGTATCCGGCGACACCTTCGCGCCGGTCCGGGCCCTGCTGTCCGGCACCACCCGCAGTACCACCGCCCACCGCGCACCCCGGCGCGCCCCACGCGGCCGGGCCTATCTGCCCCGCGCCACCATGCCGACCCGCACCGGTCCCCCGACAGCGTCGGGCCGCTGGTCTCTGCTCCCGGAACGATTGGCGGACAACACGATTCGCGCGCACGCCACCGCCGATCTGTTGCTCGAACGCTACGGCGTGCTCACCCGCGGCCCGGTGCAGAGCGAGGGCGTCCCGGGTGGCTTCGCCCTGATGTACCGGGTACTCACGGAATTCGAGGACCGCGGCCGATGCCGCCGCGGCTATTTCGTGGATTCGCTGGGCGGCGCGCAGTTCTCCACCACCGACGTGGTCGACCGGCTGCGTTCTTTCGACACCGAACGATCCGAGCAGGCCCCGGCGCCGGTCCTCGCCCTGGCCGCCTGCGATCCGGCCAACCCGTACGGCGCCGCCCTGCCCTGGCCGAAGGGCGCCTCCGAATCCGCGGGCCACCGCCCCGGCCGCAAGGCCGGGGCGATCGTCGTCCTGGTCGGCGGCGAACTGACCCTCTACCTGGAACGCGGCGGCAAAACCCTGCTCACCTTCACCGAGGACGAGCAGGCCCGCACCGACGCCGCCACCGCCGTCGCCGCCCTGGTCCACGACCGCCGCGTCGACTCGCTGGTCATCGACCGCATCGACGGCGAATCCGTCCACGGCAGCTCGTTCGCCCCGCTGCTCACCGCCGCCGGTTTCGCCGCCACCCCACGCGGCCTGCGTCTGCGCGGCCGGCCGTGACGAGCCCACAACGTGCGCATTCTCGTGCCGCGCCGGCCGGCGAACCCGTCGATGCAGCAGCCACCGGCGAGCGGGAGCGGGAAGTCGCCACAGCAGCCACTACTGCGCTGAACGAGGCGAACCACCCTCTGCCGCAGCATGACTCGGGGGAAGTCCGTGTTCGAGCAGGTCGAAGACGGCGGTGAGGGCGGGGCGGGGGTCGGGCTGGGCGCCGGCGAATTCGGGGATCTCCAGCACGTAGCGGGCGGCCGCGCGGGCGGTGACATCGTCGGCCGGGCGGCCGAGTTCGGTGGCGATCGCCGCGGCGAGGTCGGCCTCGCAGCGGATCCAGAGCTTGCGCGAATAGTCGCGCAGCGCGGGGGTGTTCATGATCAAGGCGGTGCGCGCCCGGAGTTCCGGGGGTGGGTCGGCGATGAAAGGTCCACGGCCGGACATGAATTCACGGAGTGCGCCCATCACCGATCGGCCCGGTGGGCGGTCGCGCACGGCGGCGAGCAGGCTCTCGCGGCGCTCGACGCCGTCGTCGAACATCAGCGCCTCCTTACCGTCGGGGACGTGCTTGAACACCGTCGGCACCGAGACATCCACGGCGTCGGCGATCTCCTTCACGCTGACCTGGTCGTAGCCCTTCTCCAGGAACAGCCGCACGGCGGCCTCGGACAGCGCCCGGCGGGTCTGGGCGTTCTTGCGCTCCCGGCGGCCCATGGTCGGGGTGGTCATGGGCCGCAGCATAGCATATTTCTTAACCAAGAAAATTTCTTTACTGAGTTGTCTTTTTTACCGAGTCATGGTTTTCTCGAAGCGGGCGCACTACGGCGCCCAGCCGTGCAACACGGCTTCGACGGAACGGACGTGATCGCGATGACCTCGACGAACGACCTCGAGACGACCTCGGTACTGATCGTCGGCGGCAGCCTGGTGGGGCTGTCCGCCGCGGTGTTCCTGGCCTGGCACGGTGTGCCGGTCGTGGTGGTGGAGAAGCATGTCGGCAGTGCCACGCATCCGCGGGCGCTCGGCTACACCACCCGCACCCTGGAGCTGTTCCGGGCGGTGGGCCTGGACGCGGACATCCCGGCGCTCCCGGGTGAGAGCAAGCCCCCGCGCCGCGCCCGGGTCGAGAGCCTGACCGGGCGGCGGATCACCGAATATCCCTGGTCGCCGCCCACGGACCGGCCGGAACTCGAATACTCCCCGGCCAGGGCGATCGCGGTCGCGCAGGATCGGCTGGAGCCGGTGCTCCGCGCGCACGCGGTGCGGCTCGGCGCGGACCTGCGCGAGGGCGCCACCGTGCTGGACCTGGTACCGGACGCCGACGGCGTGACCGCGACCGTCCGCCGCACCGACGGGCACGAATACCGGATCCGCGCGCGGTACGCCGTCGCCGCCGACGGCGCCCGCAGCCCGATCCGCGAGGCGCTGGGCATCGGCCGCAGCGGGCAGGGGCTGCTGTCGGTGCAGCGCAGCGTGCTGTTCCGCGCCGATCTGGAGCAGTACCTCGCCGACGGCATCGTGCAGTTCGAGATCGACGGCCCGGATCTCCAGGGCTTCCTGACCACCTACTCCGACGGCCGCTGGGTGCTGATGGTGCCCGGCGACCACGATCGCGACGAGGCCACCTGGCGCACCCTGATCGACAAGGCGATCGGCCGCACGGACCTCGACATCGAGCTGCTCACCACCGGCCGCTGGGAACTGGCCGCACGCATCGCGGACCGCTTCCGGGACGGCCGGATCTTCCTGGCCGGCGACGCCGCACACCAGTTGCCGCCCAACCGCGGCGGCTACGGCGCCAACACCGGTATCGAGGACGCGCACAACCTGGCCTGGAAACTGGCCGAGGTGCTGGCCGGGCGCTCGACCCCGGCCCTGCTCGACACCTACGAGCCGGAACGCCGCCCCATCGCGCTGCTGCGCCACGAGCAGATCTTCGCCCGCGCCGACTACAAGGCCCACCTCACCACCGACGCGCCACGCGCGGCGATCATCGACGACGACGCCATGGAACTCGGCCAGCTCTACCGCTCCGCCGCGGTCCTGGACGCGGGCCCGGACCTCCCCGCCGCCCAGCGCCCCGAACAGTGGGCCGGCCAACCCGGCACCCGCGCACCCCACGTCCGAGTGCACACCGCCGACGGCGAACTCTCCCTGCTGGATCTGTTCCAGCACGGCTGGGTGCTGCTGGCCGAGGACCCGCGCTGGGCCGGCGCCGCCACCCACGCGGCCGCCGGACTCGGTGTGCAATTGACCTTCCGGCACATCGGTGCCGACACGAAACCGGTTGACCTGCAAGACTTCCGGCGCTACTACAACACCGGGGACGGCGGCGCCACCCTGATCCGCCCGGACGGCTACATCGCCTGGCGCACGACGACCGCACCCAGCGATCCCACCGGCGCCCTGACAGCGGCCCTGACCCGGGTATCCGCGGCCGCCACCCACCCCGCCGGCTGAGAGCGTCGCCGCGACCCCGGCCGGCGGGCCCGATCACTACGCACCCGCAGCGCAGGCGTGCCGCCGTCCACCTTCACCGGCTCCGATCCGGCCGACCGGTCTCCCGAATCGCTCCCACCTCGCAGGTCCGAACGCGGCGGCATCCGCCCGTCCGCACCGGCGCACCAGGCCGAACCACCACCGGAGCATCCCCGGCGGCCGGCGTCGGCGACCACAAGAGACCACGCTTCGGCGCGCGCCCCAGCGATGCCGGGCTCCGATGCGCAACCCGGTGGTGTCGGGGGCCGGTGCTACCGTCGGCGTATGCCCGAGGGTGACACCGTCTACCTGGCGGCGGCGCGGTTGCGGGCGGCGCTGGCCGGACGGGAGCTGGTCCGCACCGACTTCCGGGTGCCGCGCTACGCCACGCTGGACCTGCGTGGCGAGGTGGTCGAGAGTGTCGGCAGCTACGGGAAACATCTGTTCGTCCGGACCGCGCGGGCCAGCATCCACACCCATCTGAAGATGGAAGGGGTGTGGCGGGTGTATTCGGGCGGGCAACGCTGGACCAAGCCGGCGTTCACCGCCCGGCTGGTGCTCGGCGTGCCGGGTGCGGAGGCGGTGGGGTTCTCGCTCGGGCTGGTGGAGGTGCTGCCGCCGGCGGACGAGCACACCGCCACCGATCATCTCGGGCCGGATCTGCTGGGGCCGAATTGGGATGCGGCGGAAGCGGTTCGGCGGTTGAGCGCACAGCCGGAGCGGCCGATCGGACTCGCATTGCTGGAGCAGCGCAACCTGGCGGGCATCGGCAACATCTATCGCAGCGAGATCTGCTACCTGCGGCGCGTACATCCGGCCACCCCGGTCGGCGAGGTGCCGGATCTGCCCGGCCTGGTCGACGAGGCGCATCGGGTGCTCACGAAGGCGGCACACGAACCGCCGTGGCGGGCACTGGCTTACGGCCGCCGGCGGCAACCGTGCCGCCGCTGCGGCGCGGGCATGGTCGTGCACCTGCTGGCCGACGACCATGTCGAGCGGGCCGAGCGCGGCATCTACTTCTGCCCGCGCTGCCAGCCTCTCGGCGGCAGTTAGTCGTCGGCATGCACCACGCGGCGCGGCCGGACCGCATCCCGGCCGAGCCGCTGGTGGTTGTGGTGGGCGTAGCTTTCGAAGGCGACGTGGGTATGGCCGTCGTGCCGGAAGATCGAGACGCACAGTTCGCCGTGGTCCGAGAGGAAGCCCTGGTTGCGGCAGTCGTCCGGATATCCGTCAGGGGTGGGTGAGTTTCAAGCAGCGGGCACCTGCTCAGTCGCCAGCAGCGTCCGCAGGGCCGACAGGTCGCGGCGCACCCACTCGGCGTCGGCGGCGAATCGTTCGTCGTCCATGTCCGGCTGCCGGAACAGGGTGAGGACCACGGTGGTGCCCGTGCCGTTCGGGAGGGCGCGCAGCGGGATGTCGACGACGATGCCGTCCGGGAAGCGGACGCGGTGGTCGGCGATGCCGAAATCGTTGGCGGGACTGAATCGTACGAAGGCGCGGCCCTCCGGCGCGGCGGCCAGCCACTCGCCGGGCTCGGCCCCGCTGTCGGCCGAGGCGGGCTCGAGGCCGGAGGACAGGCCGGTGGCCCAGGCCGGGAAGTTCGACGGGTCGGCCAGGTAGGCCGCGACCTCGGCGAACGGACGGTCGATGGCCACATCGAGGTGCAGCGTGGGGGCGATCGTCATGGCCTCACCCTAGCCGCGGGGCCTGGCCTTGCGGCGATCTCGGGCTTACAGCGACCTCAGCCTTCCAGTTGCACCGGTTCCAGGATCTCCGGGCGGGGTTCGGGGGCGGCTACCCGCAGTGCGTCGGCCGAGATGTCGTCGGGCTGGGTCTGGGATCGGATCTCGGCGTCGACCCGGGCGGCGTAGGTGACGATCTCGCGCTGGATCTCCGATTCCTCCCAGCCCAGCACGGGCGCCACCAGGCGGGCGACCTCCTCGGCACAGGCCACGCCGCGGTGCGAGTACTCGATGGAGATCCGGGTGCGGCGGGCCAGGATGTCGTCCAGGTGCAGGGCGCCCTCGGCCGCCGCGGCGTACACCGCCTCGGCGCGCAGGTAGCTGGGTGCGTCCGTGATCGGTTGCAGCAGTTCGGGTTTGCCCGCGGCCAGGTCGAGCACGTGGGTGATCAGCGCGCCGTACCGGTTGAGCAGGTGCTCGATCCGGTAGGGGTGGATGCCGTACGCCTCGGCCAGATGCGGGGTCTGGTTGAGCAGGGCGAAGTAGCCGTCGGCGCCCAGCAGCGGCACCTTCTCGGTGATGGTGGGCGGTACCCGTTGCGGAATGTCCTGTGCTGCAGCGTCGACCGCGTCGTAGGCCATCACCCGGTAGGTGGTGTACTTGCCGCCGGCGATGGCCACCAGGCCGGGGGCGATGCGGGCGACCGCGTGCTCCCGCGACAGCTTCGAGGTCTCGTCGTTCTCCCCGGCCAGCAGCGGCCGCAGCCCGGCGTAGACGCCGTGGATGTCGGCGTGGGTCAGCGGGGTCACCAGCACCTCGTTGACCCGGTCCAGCAGGTAGTCGA
The DNA here is from genome assembly GCF_020176955.2 of Nocardia sp. alder85J. Lineage (GTDB taxonomy): Bacteria > Actinomycetota > Actinomycetes > Mycobacteriales > Mycobacteriaceae > Nocardia. The sequence continues at coordinate 222,371 of NZ_JAIUCZ020000010.1, read as the reverse complement.
TATCGGCCTTGGTGGCGGCCGGATGGGCCAGGTCGAGGTTCCAGTCGGTGTCGGTGGTGCCGACGATCCAGTGGCTGCTACCCCACGGGATCACGAACAGCACCGACGTGGGGGTGCGCAGGATCAGGGCGGTGTCGCTGGCGATGCGGTCGCGCGGCACCACGATGTGCACGCCTTTGGAGGCGCGCACATGGAAGCGGCCGCGCTGCTGCGACAGCGCGTGGATCTCGTCGGTCCACACGCCGGTGGCGTTGATCACGACGTGACCGCGCACCTCGGTGGTGCGGCCGTCCTCGCTGTCGCGCACCTTCACGCCGATCACCCGGTCGGCCTCGCGCAGGAAGCCGACGACCTGGGTGGAGGTGCGGATCACCGCGCCGTACTGCGCGGCGGTGCGGGCCACGTTCATGGTGTGCCGGGCGTCGTCGACGACCGTGTCGTAGTAGGTGACGCCGCCGATCAGCGCGTCGCGGCGCAGCCCCGGGGCCAGCCGCAGCGCACCGGAGCGGGTCAGGTGGTGCTGTCCGGCAACGGATTTCGCACCACCCATGGTGTCGTACAGCACCAGGCCGGCGGCCACGTAGGGCCGTTCCCAGCCGCGATGGGTCAGCGGGTAGAGGAATCGCAGCGGTTTCACCAGATGCGGCGCCAGGGTGGTCAGGCTCAGCTCGCGCTCGTGCAGCGCCTCCCGCACCAGCCCGAATTCCAGCTGCTCCAGGTAACGCAGGCCGCCGTGGAACATCTTCGAGGACCGGCTGGACGTGCCCGAGGCCAGATCCCGCGCCTCCACCAGCGCGACCTCGAGACCGCGCGTCGCCGCGTCCAGGGCGATCCCTGCCCCGACCACCCCCGCACCGATCACGATCACGTCGAAGTGGTTCTTGCCCAACCTGTCCCACGCCGCGGCCCGCTGCACCGGGCCGAGTTCGCCGAGGCGTTCGTTCGGTCGCCGTTCGTTGGTCATGTGGTCGGCTCCTTCACCGCAACCCTGTCGTTGCCGGGACAGCTCCCGCTTCCGCGTACAGACCTCGCGTACAGGCTAGGGGACCGTGGCCCGGGCGGTACGACGGCGGTACCCCGGACCTCATCCCGTTACCAACGAGCAACCGATCCGACCGGCGGACACCGTCAGTGCACGGTACCGCGGACCGCGGCGGCGTGCCCTGTGGCCGGAAGCACACCGCCCGCGCAATCCTGCGGTGGCGCACCCGGATTTAGTAGCCTGCACGGATGCAGCGCTGCGTGGCCGCCCTGGACCAGGGCACGACTTCGACCCGATGCATTCTCTTCGACCGATCGGGGCGCATCGTCGGCGCGGCCCAGCGCGAACACGACCAGTTGTTCCCGCAGCGCGGCCGGGTCGAGCACGATCCGGAAACGCTCTGGCGCAATACCGAACACGTCCTCGGCGCGGCCCTGTCCGAGGCCGGGCTGACCGCGGCCGACGTCGCCGCGGTCGGCATCACCAATCAGCGCGAGACCACCGTGGTCTGGGACCGGGCGACCGGGAAGCCGGTCTACAACGCGATCGTCTGGCAGGACACCCGCACCGCCGCGCTCTGCGACGAACTCGCGGGCACGGCCGGTCCCGATCGCTACGCGCAGCGCACCGGACTGCCCTTGAGCACTTATTTCGCCGGGCCCAAACTGCGCTGGATCCTCGACAACGTCGCGGGCGTGCGACAGCGGGCCGAGGACGGCGAGCTGTGCTTCGGCACCGTCGACAGCTGGATCCTGTGGAACCTCACCGGACGGCACTACACCGACGTGACCAACGCCTCCCGCACCATGCTGATGAATCTGCGCACCCTGCAATGGGATTCGGGGATCTGTGCCGAATTCGGGGTGCCGGAGCCGATGTTGCCGCAGATCCGCAGCTCGTCGGAGGTCTACGCGGAGATCAGCGCCGGGCCGCTGGCCGGGGTACCGGTCGCCGGCATCCTCGGCGATCAGCAGGCCGCCACCTTCGGTCAGGCCTGCCTGGTTCCCGGCGAGGCCAAGAACACCTACGGCACCGGCAATTTCATGCTGCTGAACACCGGCGTGACCCCGGTGACCAGCGGGCACGGACTGCTCACCACGGTGTGCTACCGGCTCGGCGAGCAGGAACCGGTGTACGCGCTGGAGGGATCGATCGCGGTCACGGGATCGCTGGTGCAGTGGTTGCGCGACAATCTCGGCGTGATCGGCTCGGCCGACGAGATCGAGCCGCTGGCCCGCACGGTCGACGACAACGGCGGCGCCTATTTCGTGCCCGCCTTCTCCGGCCTGTTCGCGCCGCGCTGGCGCCGGGACGCGCGCGGCGTGATCGCCGGGCTCACCCGGTTCGTGACCAAGGGGCACCTCGCGCGAGCGGTGCTGGAGGCCACCGCGTTCCAGACCCGCGAGGTGATCGAGGCGATGCGGGCGGATGCGGAGACCCAGCGGCTGGATCTGGAGCTGACCACCCTCAAGGTGGACGGCGGCATGGTCGGCAACGATCTGCTGATGCAGTTCCAGGCCGACATCCTCGACGTGCCGGTGGTGCGGCCGGTGATCACGGAGACCACCGCGCTCGGCGCCGCCTATGCCGCCGGGCTGGCCGTCGGCTACTGGGCGAGCACCGACGAACTGCGGGCCAACTGGGCCGAGGACAAGACCTGGCACCCATCCATGCCCGCCGCCGAACGCGAACGCCTGTACGCCGAGTGGAACAAGGCGGTCGAACGCACCTACGACTGGGTGGACGCGGACGAGTCGTAGCCGGACGGCGAGCGAACTCGGAGGACCCGCGGAATCGGCGGGACCGGACGCGAGCACCGAACCGGGCAATGCCGCAGCACCTCGGAGTCGGGTGTCGGCGGCGAAACAGAAATGTGCGGTGCGGCCGCCAGCACCGCGTGCGGCGGTCCGCGACGAACCGGCGCGCACCGAGTTGGCCGCGGCCGCCGGTCTGCCCGCGGCCGATGCGCAGGCGGGCGCCCGGCTCGGCCGCCGAGGCCGGTATCCGAGATGCCGACCGGGCTCAGCCGACGGCGCGGTACAGCCGGTCGACCGCTTCGGCGAGGGTGTCGGGTTCGTCGGTGGTGAAGCACAGCCGCATGCTGTGGCCGTAGTCGGTGGACACCGCGAAGGCGGCGCCGGGGACGAAGGCGACGCCGTGCTCCACGGCGCGGGGCAGCAGGGCGGCGGTGTCGGTGCCGTCGGTGAACTCGGCCCAGACGAACATGCCACCGGCCGCGTCGGTGCTGACGATCCGGTCGCCGAAGCGGGCGCGGAGTTCGGCCACCAGCGCCTTGGCCCGCTCACCGTAACGGCTGCGGACGGTGTCCACATGGGCGGCAAGCCATTCCGTATCGGCGAGCAGGTCGGCGGTGATCTGCTGGGTCAGCGCCGAACCGCACAGATCGGCGCCCTGCTTGAGCAGTTCGACGCCCCGGCACACCGGCTCCGGCGCCACCATCCAGCCCGCGCGCAGCGACGGCGCCAGGATCTTGGATGCACTGGACAGCCGGATCACGTTGCGCGAGTGGACCGCAACCGGTTCCGGCACCGGCCGATCGAACCACAGCTCACCGTAGGGGTCGTCCTCGATCACCCAGAAGCCGTGGCGCGCAGCGAGTTCCGCCAGTTCGGCGCGGCGCTGCGCGCTCATGGTGACACCGCGTGGATTGTGGAAATTGCTCACGGTGTGGACCAGCGCCGGACGCTCACCGCGGCCGAGCAATTCGGCCAGCACGTCCACCCGCATGCCCCCGGCGTCCAGCGGCACCGCCACGATGCGCGCTCCGGCGGCCCGGAACACTTGCAGCGCACCGACATACGCCGGATCCTCGACCACGACCAGCGCACCCGGATCGAGCAGCACCTCGGCCAGCAGCGACAGCGCCTGCTGCGAGCCGTGCGTGACGAAGACCTCCTCGACCGGCACCGGCCGGCCCAGCCGTGCCGACTCGCGCGCGGCCAGCACCTCGCGCAACGGGCCCCAGCCCGCCGACTCGGTGTACTGCAACCGGGATCGGTCGGTCAGCGCCGCCTGCGTGGCGGCCGCGATCCGGTCCAGCGGCATCAGGCGCGGATCCGGCAGGCCGCCGGCCAGGCTGATGATGTCGCCGCGGGAGGTGAGTTTCAGCAGGTCACGGATCGCTGAACTGCGCAGGCCGTCGAGGCGGCCGGCCAGTGGTGGGTACGCGGACGACATGGAACACCTCCGGACGAGTGGGATGCTCCACTGTCGCACGCACCACTCATAGGGTGAAACCAAATTCTCACCCTATGAGATGAGTGATATCTCTCAACGCTCGTTGATGGAGTAGATCAGGTTCTTGCTGTCACGCAGGACGGTGGTCACCAGCTGGCGGTATACCGTCGTGGTGCCGTCCGGACGGTGTTCGGTGAGGTCGACGTTGTACTTGTCGCCACCACCGGGCAGTTGTTCCACCCGCAGGCAGTAGGTGGTGCCGTGGGGAATCTGGTCGTCGATGGCTTTCTGGATGATGTCCGGGGTCGACACGTTGGCCGCGTCCGCCGCCACGAACGAGTGCGCGACGGCCCCGCTGCGGTCGGAATAGAACCCGTGCTGGAAACCCAGGATGGCCGCGGTCCCGGTATCGGTGCTACCGGCGCCGTTGCCGATGGTGACGGCGCCCTCCACCCGGGACGGGCAGCTCAGCGCGGCCGAGGTCGGCGCCGAGGTGGTCACCGGGCCGACCGCGTGGTCGTCGTGCCCGTGATCGCGGGTCAGCCCCAGAATGACGGCGACCAGGCCGACGATCACCACGATCGCCGCGGCCGCGATCCCGATGGCGCGCCACGGCGTGCGGCGCTTCGGTTTGCGGGTGGCGACGGCCAGCGAGGCCGGGGCCAGCGCCTTCGCGAGCGTGTCGTCGTCCCACAGCGACCCACCGCCGGCCCGGGACGCGGCCGACGATCCGGCCGGATACCCCGCCGCCTGCCGCCACCACTGCTGATCCTCGGCGGCCGCCCCGCCGGATTCCTCGGCGCCCGATGTCGAGCGCGCGGCCGCCGATCCCTCCGCGGCCGCCCGCCCGGCCGCAGGCCGCGCCGATTCCGCCTCCGGCGCCTGCCGGAACTCCCGCGTGGCTTCCGGCGCCGCCGAACCGGCCGGTCGCGCGGCCGCGGCCGGGTCGGCGGCTGGCCGCACCTGGCGGGTCGCCGCCGCCGACGGATCGGGACCGGGCTGGGTCTCGCGACTGGCCGGATCCGGCCGGACCTGACGGGTCGACGCGGCGGGCGCGTCCGGGCCCGCACCGAAGCGCTGGGTGGCCTCCGTCCCGTCCGCGCCGGGACCGAACTGCCGGGTCACACCCACCGACGGGTCGGGACCGGGCCGCACCTGCCGCGTCGACGGATCGGTGCCCGGCCGCACCTGCCGGGCCGAGGGGTCGGTGCCCGGCCGCACCTGCCGGGCCGAGGGGTCGGTGCCCGGCCGGACCTGGCGGGTCGACGGATCGGGACCGGGCCGGACCTGCCGCGTCGACGGATCGGGGCCCGGGCCGAACCGCTGCGTGGCCTCCGTCCCGGACGGATCGGCGCCCGGGCCGAACTGCCGGGTCGGCGGAGCCGCGGACGGATCCGGCGCCGGACGATACGGCGGCGCGGGCGATTCCGGGGCCGGGCGGTACATCGGAGCCGACGGCGGCGCCGGCGAATCAGCCGGTTGCCAGCCGATATTCGGGGTGTCGACCGGAGACCACCGCGGCAGTTCACCGGTCGGCGGCCCGAACGCATCCATCGGCGGACCGAAACCGCCTGCCGCAGGCCCGGATTCGGATACCGGCGGCCCGAATCCCGCATCGCCGTGGTTCCGCGCAGGCGGACCCGACCCCTCGGAGTCGTCGTTCTTCGCGTCGTCTGCGGAGACCATCACCCGTCACTTCCACCATGACACCAGCGTGGGGCGGTCGAGAACGACCGCCCCACCCGTTGATTCAGCCTATGCCGGATTCTCGTCCGGCGTCAGTACTGGACGTCACCGCCCACCTGGGCGGTGACGCCACCGACGTCCGCGGTCAGTGGGGCCAGCTCGCCGGCGGGGAGTCTACCAACCTGGGCGGCCGCATCCAGGGCGGCGATGCCGCCGGGCTGGCTGCGGATCCAGTTCTCCACCGCCGCCTTGGCCATATTGGGCTGGGTGGTGTCGATGTAGGTCTCGTTCTTGACATCGTCGACGCCGCTGTTGTGGGTGTAGGTCGTCACCTTGATCTTGTTCGCCTCGACGAACTCGACCGAGATGCCCGCGTCACCGGAACCGTTGGGCGTGCTGTAGCCGACCGTGCCGACGTAGCCGTCCAGGTTGCTGAAGTGGTGGGTGTTGGCCACGTAGCCGGGCAGCACGGTGCCGCCGTCGACGTTGGCCGCGACCTCGGTGTGCGGGCCGGTGATCGGGACGACCGGGGCGGCAGGGGCGCCCTGCAGGCTCGGCGAGGCCCACTGGGTCTGCGGCGGCGCCGTGACGGCCGGGCCGCCGTTGCCGGCGAGGCTGTCGCTGCCGCCCTGACCCGGCTGGGCCGGGCGCACGGTGCCGCCCTGGCCCGGCGGCGGGGTGATCTGGTCGGGCTGAACGGCATTGGGGCCGTTCTGTCCCGGCACCACGGCCGGTTGCACCGGACCGGCCGGCGGCTGCTGACCGGGCACCGGCAGCGGCGCCACGCGCGGCGTGGTCACGCCGGGCTGGCTCGGACCGGCCAGGCCCTGCTCCGGATTGTTCGGGCTGTTCGGGTTGGTGACGCCCGGCTGCGGGGTGGTCACGCCGGGCTGCGGGGTGGTGACCCCCGGCTGCGGTGTGTTGACGCCCGGCTGGCTGGGCGACGGGGTGGTGTTGCCCTGCGGCGGCGGGGTGACGGTGCCCGGCTGTTGCTGCGGCGTATTCGGCTGCGGCGACGGGGTGTTCGGCTGGGGTGACGGCGTGTCCTGCGGGGGCAGTTGCGAATTGTCACTCGGTTGCGGCTGTGCGGGGGTGGTGGGCGCGGCCGACTGATCCGTCGGATCCGCACCGGCCGGCGCCGCGAGAATGGTCGCGGCGGCGGCCACGGCGACCAACGGCAGCGAGGTGGTCGTCAATGCGCGCTGCATCCGGCTCGGCTTACGGTGTTTCACTAGCTCGTCCCTTTCCCGAGCCCGGCCTACCACGCCGTGACGACGATCCGGCCGCTCTCCAGTTGTCCCTCATCGGACACCGGCCGCGCCCTGTCGCGGCCCGGGCGATCGTCGCCGAATTCCGGTGGAGAGAAGGAGGTTGATCCCCCCGCCACGAAATCTGCCAACGTTCACCCATTGGCATCACTGCGGGAAGTGAACCACACGAGCAAGATTCCGGCAAGGCGGACGGAAAGCCCTGCGCCACAGCACGCATCGCGCCAGGTAGCGCATGTTCTCAGCGCTGGGGAAGCCTTATGATTCCGAGTGGAACTCAGTCCAGATCGTCGTGCCGCATGAGCTGGCGGGCCGCCTCGGTGACCGATCCGGTCAGCGACGGGTACACCGAGAAGGTCTGTGCGAGATCGTTGACCGTCAGATTGTTCTGCACCGCCAGCGCGATCGGCAGGATCAGTTCGGAGGCGATCGGTGCCACCACCACACCGCCGATCACCACACCGGTGGCGGGGCGGCAGAAGATCTTCACGAAGCCGCGCCGCAGCCCCGACATCTTGGCCCGCGGGTTGGTGTTCAGCGGCAGCATCACCGTGCGGGCCGGCACCTCGCCGTTGTCGATGGCGGTCTGGCTGACGCCGACGGTCGCGATCTCCGGGCGGGTGAACACCGCCGACGCCACCGTCTTCAACCGGATCGGCTGCACTCCCTCGCCCAGCGCGTGGTACATCGCGATGCGGCCCTGCATGGCGGCCACCGAGGCCAGCGGCAGCAGGCCGGTGCAGTCACCGGCGGCGTAGATGCCCGGCACCTGGGTGCGCGACACCCGGTCCACCCGCAGGTAGCCGCCCTTGTCCACCCGGATGCCGAGGCGCTCCAGGCCCAGGCCGGCGGTGTTGGGGGTGGAGCCGACCGTCATCAGGGCGTGCGAGCCGGTGACCGTGCGCCCGTCGGACAGCTTCACCACGATGCCCTCGGCGGTGCGCTCCACCGCGTCGGCGCGCGCGTGCTTGACCAGTTCCACCCCGCGCTCGGCGAGGGCGTCCTCCAGCACCAGCGCGGCGTCGGCGTCCTCACCGGGCAGCACCCGGTCGCGGCTGGACACCAGCTTCACCTGCACCCCCATCTCGGTGTAGGCGGAGACGAATTCCGCACCGGTGACACCGGATCCGACCACCACCAGGGTCTTCGGCAGTTCGGTGAGGTCGTACAGCTGCCGCCAGTTGAGGATGCGCTCGCCGTCCGGCTCGGCGCCGGGCAACACGCGCGGGCTGGCACCGGTGGCGATCAGCACCACCTCGGCCTCGATGACCCGCTCCTGACCGTCGAGCAGCCGGGCCAGCACCAGATGGGTGGCCAGGCCCGGAGCCTGATCGATGATCTCGCCGCGGCCGGACAGCAGCGTCACCCCGGCCGCCTGGAGTTTGGAGCGGATATCGGAGGACTGCGCCTGCGCCAGCGCCTTGACCCGGGCGTTGACCTCGGGCAGCCGCACCTGCGCCTGGGCGTGGTGCACGGTGATGCCCAGATCGCGAGCGCGGCGCAGGTCGGTGCGCACGCCGGTGGAGGCGATGAAGGTCTTCGACGGCACGCAGTCCCACAGCACACAGGCGCCACCGACGCCGTCGCTGTCGATCACCGTGACCGACGCGCCGTGCTGGGCCGCCACCAGGGCCGCCTCGTAACCGGCGGGTCCGCCCCCGATGATGGCAATGCGGGACATGTTCTACCTCCGCTGTCGAAGCCGTGTGGTCCGGGATCTCCGGCCCCGACCAACGTTATCGGTCCTGGTCTCGCCCCGTTTGACCGCATCACCGGATGTGATCGCGACAACAGTCTCGCCCACCGGAACCGGATCCGGGGGCCCGGGAACACACGCGCAACGCGATGGTGACAAATAATCCCAACCTTGCCGGGGGAGCCCGGCCGGTTGTTCGCTACGCTTTCCCAGTGCCGATATACGCCGCCTACGGGTCCAACATGGATCCCGAGCAGATGCTCAAGCGCTGTCCGCACTCCCCCGTGTACGGGACCGGATGGCTCGAGAGCTGGCGCCTCACCTTCGCCGGGGACGACATCGGCTGGGAGGGACCGCTCGCGACGGTGGTCGAGGAGCATGGTGCTCGGGTTTTCGTCGTGCTGTATGACGTGTCCGCCGAGGACGAACAGAGCCTCGATCGCTGGGAGGGCTCCGATTTCGGTATCCACAAGAAGATCCGGCTACGCGTGACCCCGAATCCGGGCACCGGTACCGAACCGGTGCTGGCCTGGCTGTACGTGCTGGATGCGTACGAGGGCGGACTACCCTCGGCGCGCTATCTCGGCGTCATCGCCGACGCCGCCGAGAAGGCCGGTGCCCCAGGCGAATACGCGCATGCCCTGCGCACCCGCAACAGCCGCAACGTGGGGCCGGGGACGCCCTACGGCGGCCTGATGTAGTCCGGCGGGCCGGGCCCCTGTGGTCCGGCTCGACCGGATGCGCCGGTCCGGACCGGGCAGCCCTACGCGTGGCTCGCAGCCGCGCGCGGTAACCGACCCGGGGTGGTGGCCGACTCCCGCGCAGCGTGCGGGCGGCCGGTGCGACAGAGAACGGCCCGGATGCACGCACCCGGGCCGCGTATCTCCGTGTGACTAGCGCGCCTGCAACACCAGATTCGACAGCACCCGCACACCCACGCCCAGTGCGCGTTCGTCGATGTCGAAGGTCGGCTGGTGCAGGTCCAGCTGTTCGCCCTGACCGGACCAGACCCCCAGCCGGGCCATCGCGCCGGGCGCCTCCTCCAGGTACCAGGAGAAATCCTCGCCGCCGCCGGACTGGGCGGTGTCGGCCAGCGCGTCGGGGCCGAGCACGCGCACGGCCTCCTCGAACATCCGCACCGCGTGCTCGTCGTTGACCACCGGCGGGACGCCCCGCTTGTAGTTGAGCTGGTAGCGCACGCCGGTCGGAGCCAGCAGGCCCTCCACGATCTCCCGGACCAGCGGCTCCAGCAGCGCCCAGGTGGTGTGGTCGCCGGTGCGGACGGTGCCGGTCAGCATGCCGGTCTGCGGAATCGCGTTGGGCGCCTTGCCCGCCGACACCGCACCCCAGACCATCACGGTGCTGGTCCGCGGATCGACGCGGCGGCTGAGCATGCCCGGCAGGCCGGTGATGACGGTGCCGATCGCGTACACCAGATCGCTGGTCAGGTGCGGGCGCGAGGTGTGGCCGCCCGGCGAGTCGAGCACCAGTTCGACCGTGTCGGCGGCCGAGGTGATGGCGCCGACCCGCAGGCCCACCCGGCCGACCTCCAGGCGCGGATCGCAGTGCAGCGCGAACGCCCGCGACACGCCCGACATCGCACCCGCGGCGACCATGTCGATGGCGCCGCCGGGCATGACCTCCTCGGCGTGCTGGAAGACCAGTCGCACACCGACCGGCAACTCCGGCATCTCGGCCAGCGCCAGCGCGGTGCCGAGCAGGATCGCGGTGTGGGCGTCGTGCCCACAGGCGTGCGACACGCCCGGCACGGCGGAGGCGAAGGGCAGGCCGGTGTACTCCTGCAGGGGCAGGGCGTCCATATCGGCACGCAGGCCGATGCGCGGGGTGTCGGGACCGATGTCACAGAGTAAGCCGGTGCCGCTGGGCAGTTTGCGCGGCTCGAGGCCGGCCTTGACCAGCCAGGTCGCGATGAATTCGGTGGTGGCGAATTCGGTCCGGGACAGCTCGGGATTGGCGTGCAGATGCCGCCGCCAGCCGATCAGATCCTCCGAGTGCTCGCTCAGCCACGCTTCCACTGCGTCCGTGCCGGTCCGGACGGACCGGCCACTTGTGCTCACCGACGTTCCTCCTGTCGCGATGTTCTGCGAATTCTGTGTTCCGACAGCCTGTCTCTGTGTAATTGATCGCCCACGACCTGGATCGCGGTACGGGCCAGCGCGGCGGCTCCGTCGAGTACCGCGAGGTCCGCGGAGGCGGTCACGCACGCGGCCGCGAATTCGGGCTGGTGTGTCACCGCGCCACCGGCATCGATCCCGATGACCGGGTGGATGCCCGGAATCACGTTGGTGACGTTTCCCATATCGGTACTGCCCAGGGGCCGCGTGGCCGCGATCGCCTCGGCGAGCGGTACCCGGCCGGTGCCGAGAATTTGCTCGCGATAGGCAAACAGTAGCGCCGGATCGGGCGTGAGCTCGGTATATGGAGGTGCCAGCGGCCGGATTTCGTGGGTGCATCCGGTAGCCAGTGCTCCCGCCTCGAAGCAGGCCGACGCGCGTTGCATCAGATCGTCGAGAGCTGCGGAGTCGCCTGCCCGTAGATAGTACAGCAGTTCCGCATGTCCGGGCACTATGTTGGGGGCCACGCCGCCCGATGCAACTATACCGTGCAGTTGCTGTCCGGGCCGGAGATGTTGTCGCAGCAAGCCGAGGGCGACCTGCGCGATGGTGGCCGCGTCACCGGCGTTGCGACCGTGTTCGGGGGCGGCGCTGGCGTGCGCCTCCCGGCCGCGATATGTCACCGATATGTCGGCCAGGGCCAGCGAACGAGCGCCCACGATATCGAGCGGGCCGGGGTGCACCATCATCACCAGCGCCGCCGGATCGAAGACGCCGCGCTCCAGCATGAGCACCTTGCCGCCGCCGCTCTCCTCCGCCGGGGTGCCGTACACGGTGACCGTGATCCCGCACGCGTCGGCCACCTCCGCCAGACCGAGCGCCGCGCCGACCGCGGCCGCCGCGATGATGTTGTGCCCGCAGGCATGTCCGATCTCGGGCAGCGCGTCGTATTCCGCGCACAGCCCGACGACCAGCTCACCGCTGCCGTAGGTGGCGGTGAACGCCGTCGGCAGCTCGGCCACCGGCGTCTCGACCACGAACCCGCGCGCCCGCAGCGGGGCGAGAGTCTTTGCGACACTGCGTGTTTCACCGAAGGCCAGCTCCGGCTCGGCATGGATGGCGTGGGACAGGCCGATCAACTCGTCGGCCACCGCGGCGACGACGGCATCGGACCGCGCGGTCAGCCGCGGATCGGCCGGACGCACCGCCTCCGTGCCCTGACCACTGTGCTCCTGCGGCATGGCACCCAGTGTTGCACTGCGGCCGCCGCCGCGCCCGGTGGGCTATCCGGCGGTGAACTCCATGTTCTCGGCGGTGGTGGGGACCGCCAGGCCCGCGAGGACGCGCTCGTGCAGGTGGCGCTTGATCACCGGGAGGTTGGGTTTGCGGTTGCCCGCGAGGGCGGCCGCGCGGGCCACGGCGGCGGACAGCAGGTCGGCGGGGTCCGCGGTGTCGTCGACGATGCCGGCCGCGCGGGCGTCGGCGGCGGTGTAGCGGCGACCGGTGGTCATCGCCTCCAGCGCCACCTGATTGGGCAGTCGCTCGACCAGCAGCGAATTCATGGCCGGGGTGAACCGCATGCCCAAGTGCACCTCGGGCAGGCACCAGTAGCCACGATCGGTGCGCATCACCCGGAAGTCGTGCGAGGTGGCCAGCATGGCGCCGGCGCCGAAGGCGTGGCCGTTGACCGCGGCGACCGTCGGCAGCGGGAACGTCAGCAGCCGGCTGTAGATCGCGTGCACCCGGTCCAGGTACCAGTAGTGCTTGTCGACATTGCCGAACAGCCAGTCGGTGTCGAGCCCGTTGCTGTAGAACTTGCCCGACGACACCGTGACCAGCGCCGCCGGTCCCTCCGAGGCCTCGACCTCGTCGAGCAGGGCCTGGAACTGATCGATCCACTCGGGATGGAAGCGGTTCTCGCTGTCGGTCTGGCCCTCGTTGCCGAGGTAGAGCACGAACACGTCCCCGTCACGGTCCAAATACGGCATGACGCGAGCATAAGTTACCGACGGGTCGGAACCGGCACCCGCATCAGGTCTTCCGCGACCACCAGTTCACCGTCGAAGTGCTTGCGCGCCTCCACGCGATGACCCTCCAGGTCGGCGTAGCGCTGGGAGAAATGGGTCAGCACCAGTGTGCGCACACCGGCCTCCTGCGCCACCTGCGCGGCCTGGGCGGCGGTCAGATGCCCGAAGTCGCGGGCCAGGTCCGCCTCGCCGTCCAGGAAGGTGGCCTCGATGACCAGCATGTCGGTGTCGGCGGCGAGTTCCTCGACGCCCTCGCACATCCGGGTGTCCATGACGAACGCGAAGCGCTGCCCCCGCCGCACGGCCGAGACGTCGTCGAGGGTGACGGTCCGGCCGGCCGGGGACTGCACCGCGCCCTCACGCTGTAATCGGCCCACCATCGGCCCGCCGAGGCCGAACTCCGCCAGCCGGTCCGGCAGCATGCGGCGGCCGTCGGGCTCGGTGAGGCGATACCCGAAGGAGTCCACCCGATGCGACAGCCGCACGGCCTCCAGTTCGAATGTGGCGTCCGGCAACGCTATTGCGCCGCCGGTGACCCGATGCTCGCGCAATCCCGGAAATTCGGGCACCACGTCCCGCAGCCGCCGGTAGATGTCGAGGCCGGAGGCGGGAAAGCAGACGTCGACCGGGTGCTGCACCCGATCCAGATTCAACCGGGCGATCACGCCCGGCAGCCCCAGGATGTGATCGCCGTGGAAGTGCGTGAGGCAGATCGCCGTCACCCCGGTCACCGACACGCCCGCGTAGAGCATCTGCCGCTGGGTGCCCTCGCCGGGATCGAACAGCAACCCCGCACCGTCCCAGCGCAGCAGATAACCGTTGTGGTTGCGCTGTCGGGTCGGCACCTGGCTGGCCGTCCCCAGCACCACGAGTTCACGCACGCCACCATCCTGCCGCGTCCGGGCCGAAAATCCGGCGCGGCGGCACGCGGCGGCCCGAGGAGCGACGCGCCCGGCATCCCCTCGGACGGATATGTGACACAGAACACCATGAGCCGCGGCGCCGTGCGCACCCACGCCGCCGTCGCACCGCGTTCCGCGGCACCGGGGCGAGCGGATTCGACGCCACCGGCCACCCCGCCACCGATCGGTACCTGCGCACCGCCGCGGCCGGATCCGGCCCGGCATCATGCCCGGTCACGCCGCCACCGTGCCCGGTGGCGCACGGTGTGCCGCCCTCGCGCGGGCGGCCACCGCAGCGGCCCGCACCGACGCGCGGATCGGGCCGGGAGCCACGACACCACCCGCACCGGCGCGCGGACGAGGGCGACCGGGACGCGCGCGGGCCGGATCGGCGGTATCCGCCGCAGAGGATTATCGTTGGCCGCATGCTTGCCGAACAGGCCGCCGCGGCGATCGCCGAACGTACGGGAGTTGCGCGCCACCGGGTTGCGGTGGTGCTCGGATCGGGCTGGCAGGATGCTGCCGCCGAGATCGGCAATCCGGCGACGTCGCTGCCGATGGTCGAGGTACCCGGCTTCGGATCGCCCACCGCGCAAGGGCATCAGGGCACCCTCCATTCGGTGTCCGTGGGCGACACTCCGGTGTTGCTGCTGATGGGCCGCCAGCACCTGTACGAGGGCCACGAGCCGGCCCAGGTGGTGCACGGTGTGCGGGCCGCGATCGCGGCGGGCGCGACGACGGTGGTGCTCACCAACGCCGCCGGTGGCATCCGCCCCGGATTGCAGGTCGGTGAACCGGTGCTGATCGCCGATCACCTCAATCTGACCGGTCGCACCCCGCTCGCCGGGGCCGAATTCGTCGACCTCGTCGACGCCTGGGACCCCGAATTGCGTTCGCTGGCACGGGAGATCGACCCCAGCCTGACCGAGGGCGTGTACGCGGGGCTGACCGGACCGCAGTACGAGACCCCGGCCGAGATCCGCATGCTCGCCACCGTCGGCGCGGACCTCGTCGGCATGTCGACCGTGCTGGAGGTCATCGCCTGCCGCGCCCTCGGCGTCCGGGTCCTGGGCATCTCCCTGGTCACCAATCTCGCCGCCGGGGTCACCGGCGCGCACCTGTCGCACGCCGAAGTCCTCGCCGAGGGCCACGCCGCCGCCCCCCGCCTCGGAAAACTGCTGCGCGGAGTGCTCGAGCGGCTCTAGGCATGCGGACGGCCGCCCTGCGAACCACCGCCTCGATCCACGGCAGCGGGGTGCGGGTGCGAGCCGTTCCCCGAATCGGCTGTGCGCCAGTCGAATCGGCGGATCGACCGGATCGTCGGCCCCGGACCATATCCCGTGCCGGACTTCCGTCCGGGCCGATTCCCGGGCTCACACCTGCCGAACCCGCGAAACGAGAACTACCCCTGCGTGATCGACGTGGCGAACATGCCGGCCGCCGCGGCTGTTTCCCGAGGCGTCGCGAACCCGGACCGGCAACCGCGATCGGCCGTCATTCGCGGCCGGCAGCGGTTCCAGTCGTCGGCCCGGGTGATTCGGCCCGCGACTCGGTGCGAGACATATCAACTGCCTCGGTTCATTTCGGTGACACACCACCGCACCGGGGCCCGACTGCCGCCGGTCGTCGACGACGGGACCGAACCGCAACTGCGGCACAGCTGCGCGACCGGTTCCGGGTCGGCGAATGCCCTTGCCGGACAAGCGCACACCCGGTGGCAACGGGCCGATGCACGGCGGACGGGCTCGCCCGCTGTGCGATCCGGCGCGCCGATGCCGTCGGCTGCCACAGGATCAGGACGGCCGGGATTCCCCGGGGGCCGGAGCACGGCCGGCGGCGATCGCGGCGTGCTCCGGGCCGGTACCGAGGACCGGTCACACGCGGCGCACGCTGGGCCGCCGGGAAGAAAGGGATGATCGATGCTGCGATTCGGGACCGCCGGGCTGCGCGGGCCGTTGCAGGACGGGCCGGACGGCATGAACGTCGAGACCGTGACGCGGGCGAGCGCCGGGCTGGCGCAGTGGCTGCGTGATCGGTGCCTGGGCGGCGGTCTGGTGGTCGTCGGGCGCGACTCGCGGCACGGCTCCGAGGAATTCGCGGCGGTGACGGCGGAAGTCTTCGCGGCGGCGGGCTTCACGGTGCTGCCGCTGCCGCGGCCACTGCCGACACCGGTGCTGGCCTTCGCCGTCCGCGAATTGAAAGCCGTTGCGGGCGTGCAGATCACCGCATCGCACAATCCGGCGGTCGACAACGGCTACAAGGTGTACCTGGACGGCGGCACCCAGCTGATCCCGCCCGCGGACCAGGAGATCGAGGTGTGCATCGACGCGGTGCGCGACCCGGTCGCACGGGCCGACCCGACGGCCGCCGCACCCTCCCCCACGATCGCGGAACTGCCCGCGACGACGCCGGTCACCGAGATCGGCGAGGAACTGGTCCGCCGGTATCTGGCGCGCGTCGCCGAAGTGCCGCAACGGATCGGCGGGCCCGGCGACACGCCGGGTACGGAGGATACCGCTCGTGGAGCCGGGCCGGCCACCGGTGGCGGCATCGGATCGGATGCGGGTGGCACGGAGCCCGGCACTGCCGACGCCGGAATTCGCCACGGTGGCGCCGGGCCGGATGCGGTGGGCTCCGTCGTGCGGAAGGCCGTGGCGCGGGCGGGGTTGCGGATCGCGCTGACGCCGATGCACGGGGTGGGCGGGGAACTCGCGGTCGCCGCATTGCGGGCGGCCGGATTCGGTGATGTGCACGTGGTCGAGAAGCAGTTCGCGCCGGATCCGGATTTCCCCACCGTGCCGTTCCCGAATCCGGAGGAGCCGGGGGCCGCGGATCTGCTGCTGGCGCTCGCCGCGCAGGTCGGGGCGGATGTCGCGATCGCGCTCGATCCGGACGCCGATCGGTGTGCGGTCGGGGTGCCGGGGCCGGACGGCTGGCGGATGTTGCGTGGGGACGAGACGGGGGTGCTACTGGCGGAGTACGTGCTGCGCGCGGCGGCGCCGGATTCGCTGGTCGCGACCACCATCGTGTCCTCGCGACTGCTGAGCGCGCTCGCCGCGGCCCGGGGGGCGCGGTATGCCGAGACGCTGACCGGTTTCAAGTGGCTCGCGCGGGCGGGCGCCGGGCTGGTCTACGCCTACGAGGAGGCGATCGGGCACTGCGTGGATCCGGCGGCGGTGCGCGACAAGGACGGCATCTCGGCGGCGGTCGCGGCGGCCGATCTGGTGGCCCGGCTGGCCGCGGCGGGCCGCACGCTACTCGATGTGCTCGACGACTACGCCGTCGAATTCGGTGTGCACGCGGGCGATCAGATCTCGCTGCGGCTCGCGGATCAGGAGGCGGCCGCGGCCGTGGTCGGCCGATTGCGGGACGCGCCGCCGGAGACGATTGCCGGAGTTCCGGTGCGGTACACCGATCTGGCGGCCGTTCGTGGCCGGATGCGCACGGACGCACTGATATTCGAGGGCCCGTCGCTGCGGCTGGTGATCCGCCCGTCCGGCACCGAGCCGAAACTGAAGTGCTATGCCGAAGTGGTGCAGCAGGTTTCGGACAGGTCCGCGCTGGCCGAGTCGAAAGAGCTTGCGATGCGGCGACTTTCCGGAATCAGGGCGTTCTGCACCGGGCTGTGAGGCCGGGTCACGCGCGCCGGGGCCGCCGATCGAGGGCGGACCGCACGAACGGCGTGACGAGGTCCAGGAACTCGTCGGGGGCCGACGAGAAGGGCATGTGCCCGGTGTCCAGCACCTCCAGCCGGGCGCCCGGGATGCACCGGCTCGTCGCGCGGCCGATGAACAGGGGTGCGACCGGATCGCGGCGGCCCCACACGACCAGCGTCGGCGCCGTGATCCGGTCGGCGCGACCGGTGAGGTCGTAGCCCGGGTCGCCGAAGCTGCGCCACAGCGCGACGTAGGTCGCACGGCCGGACACGGTGCCGAGGAAGCGGGCGGCCCGGTCGACGACGGCATGATCGTTCGCACTGCGCGGCTTCGTGTAGGCGCGCACGATCCGCGGCAGCAACCATCCGGAGAGCGGTCGTGCCGCGAACGCGTAGGCCCGGCAGTACGCACGGGTGAACAGGGTTCGCCGCACGAACCCGCCGGTGTCGACCAGCACCAGGCCCGCGACGCGCGACGGATCCTCGATCGCGAGGCGCGCCGCCGCGAAGCCGCCGACCGAATTGCCGATGAACACCGCCGGTTCCGGCGTCAGGGCGGCGACGAGTTCGGCGAGCGCGTCGGCCAGCCCCGTCGCGGTGACGTCCGGATTCGGGGCGGAGGCGCCGTGCCCCGGCCAGTCGACCGCGATCACCCGGTGCTCCCGCGCGAGCCCGGGGACGATGGCGTCGAAGTCGTGGTGGTCGTGGGCATTCGCGTGGAGCAGGAACACCGGCGGCCCGTCGCCGGTCTCCTCGTAGGCCACCTCACCCATCGATGTCCGCACTGTGCGCATCGGCCGTCCCCTCGTTTGGTCGTATGCCGACCGATCGGTCATTCAATGACCGATCGGTCGGTCAACTGGAATGCTATCGTCGGCGCGACGGGCACACAAGGGCACCGGATCACGCGGGGCCGCATCGGTTCCCGGAGAGGCACGGCCGATGAATCTCAGGCAGGACGCCGCCGCGCGCACCAGGTCGGCGCTGATCGACAGCGGCCTGCGCCTGGCCGAGCGCGTCGGACTGGCCGGGCTCAGCGTGAACGCCCTGGTCGAGGAGCTCGGTGTCGCCAAGGGCACGTTCTTCCACCACTTCGGCTCCCGCGCGGGCTATCTGCTGGCCCTGCACCGCGAATTCCACGATCGGCTCGAGACCGTCATCGCGACGGCCATGGCCGGTCACGACCCCGGATACGACCGGCTGCTGGCCGGGACGACGGCCTATCTGGACGCCTGCCTGCGCGACCGCGGGGTGAAGGCGCTGCTGCTGGAGGCGCGCGCCGAACCGCTCGTCGCGGACGAGGCGGCCCTCCGCAATGCCCGCAGCGCCGCGGTGGGCGAGCCGGATTTCGCCGCCCTCGGCTGGCCGCATCCCCACGATGCCGCGCGGTTGTGGGTCGGTCTGGTCGCCGAGGCCGCACTGCTCGAACTCCAGGCCGGGCAACGGCAACCCGGTGTTCGCGAGACGCTCACCCGCTATCTCCGAGATCGGCCCGCGAACCCCGGGTGACGTGCCGCATTCCGGTCCGGATGGCTTGGCGCGCATGAATTCTGCGCGAATCTTCGATCATTCCGATTCGAATCGCACGCCGGTCGGTGCGATCATCCCGAAGGTGAGCGAACTGCACTGCACCCATTGCGGAAGCACCGGCCTGGAGGCCGGACTGGTCCAGGGCACGGGATTCGAGCTGGGCGTGAGCCGCTGGATCGCAGGTGTCGGTGGCAAGCTGTTCGAGCCGTCCGAGCGGCCGAACTACGCGATCGACACCTACCGCTGCCCGACCTGCCTGCACATCGAGATGTTCTCGCAGCCCACTCCCCTGCCGCTCGGGCCGCTGGACAAGCTGGAACGGCAACTGGACCGCTGGGGCGGCCGCCTGCGCGATCGCAACGAACGCGCCCGCGCCCGCAGCCGCCGGCTGCGCACCCCGCGCGCCGCACGGCGCATCCTGCGTCCGGCCCGGCCCGGCGATACGGAGCCGAAATGAGCGACCGCGCCCCGGCGGGAACGGCCGGGTGCGGCGGAGCCGGGCCGAGATGAGCGGCGTGGCCGGGAACGGTTCAGCGCGGGCCGAATTGGCGGTCGCCGGCGTCGCCGAGGCCGGGCACGATGTAGGCATCCGCATTCAGCCCGGAATCCACCACCGCGGTGACCAGCCGCACCGGGTGACCCGAAGTCTCCAGGGCCGCAATGCCTTCCGGTGCGGACACCACACAGATCGCGGTGATGTCGGCGGCGCCGCGGGCGAGCAGCCGGTCCAGGGTGTGCAGCATGGAGCCGCCGGTGGCCAGCATCGGATCCAGCACGAGCACCGGCGTCCCGGACAGATCTGCGGGCAGCGATTCCATGTAGGGCACGGGCTGGTGGCTGTCCTCGTCGCGGGCGATGCCGACGAAACCCACGCGCGACTGCGGGACCAGCGCACTGGCGGCCTCGACCATGCCCAGCCCGGCCCGCAGCACCGGAACCAGCAGCGGCGGGTGGGCCAGCCGCGTCCCCTGCGCCACGGCGACGGGCGTGGTCACCGGAAAGGTCGCGACCGGGGCGTCGCGCAGCGCCTCGTAGATCAGCAGGCCGGTCAGATCGCGCAGCGCCGACCGGAACACCGGATCCGGGGTGCGTTCGTCCCGCAGGGTGGTCAGCAACGTGGCAGTCAGTGGATGATCCACGATCAGCGTGCGCATGGCCACACCATAGAGTCTGCGGAGCACAGGCGGCGGCTGGGGAAGTTTTCCGGTCGCGCCGGAACCGGACCGCTGTGGGGCGCGTCCAAGTGGTCGAATGACGTACCCTGCCATAGGAACAGCACGATGGGGGATGTTGTATGGAGAGACTCTCGGTCGACACCCAGGGCGTCGCGGCGTACGGCGCCACCGCTACCGGCCTCGCCGGTGAGATGGGCTCCGCAGCCACCAGTGCCGCGGCCGCCGATCCACTGGTGCTGGGCCCGATCTTCGGGTTGATCGGCGACGATTTCGTCCGGGCCTACGCCGCGGCCCACGCCGGCCACGTGGCGGCCATCAGCCAGCTGTCCACGGTGCTGGGCTCGATGGGCACCGCCGCCACCGGCACGGCCGCCACCTATTCCGAATCGGAGCGTGCGCACGCGGACGCGCTGCGCGCGGTCGAAGGGGAGCTGACATGAGCCCGGTGATCGACGTGGACGCCCTGGCCAAGCCGATCACCGATCTGCTGGCCGGTTTCGGCACCGGGGTCCTGCCCGGCGGCGGTCCCGCCGACGCGCTACGGCAGTCCTCCACGACCATCGACGGTGTCGAGCAGTCCGGTCGGCAGAGCATCGACCAGCTCGGCGAGTCCTGGCAGGGCGGCGGCGGAGATGCCGCCGCCGACAAGGCGATGCGCGTACAGACCGCGGCGGCGACCATCTCCGACCGCGGCAACGGCATGGCCGACGTGCTGGCCCTGGCCGCCACGTCGATCCAGACCGGGCAGCAGGAACTCGGCGGCGTGCTCCAGGATTTCGTGCAGTCGGTGACAGCACTCGGCCCCGCCGCCGCGACCCCGGCGGGGATGGCCACGGTGGTGAACTCCGCCATCGACCATCTCGGCCGGGCCATGGCGGTGGTGACCCGGGTCCGCTCCGATCTGGACACGCACACCGCCACGATGACCGAGCTGACCCCGCCGCCGCCCACCCCGCCGCCCGCGGCCGCACCCGTGCCGGCGGACCTGATGAGCATCGTCACCGACGGCGCCCGGCAGGCCGCCACCATGCTCGGTCTCGGCGGTTCGGCGCTCACCGGGCTGCTCGGCACCGGCGGCGCCGTGCCCGCCCCGGCGGACCCGCTGAACCAGATGGCCGCGCCGCCACCGCTGATGCCCGGTCATCCGGACGCGGTGGCGATCTCGCTACCCGACGGCAGTCAGGTGGTCGCCCCGAATCATCAGGCCGCGACCGCGGTGGAGGCGGCGATCGGCGCGGTCGGCACCCCGTACGTGTGGGGTGGCAACACCCCCGGCGTCGGCCTGGATTGCAGCGGGCTGACGCACTGGGCCTACGGCCAGGCCGGAATCGACCTGCCCCGGACCGCCGCCGACCAGAGCGCCGGCGCCATGCCGGTCTCCCCCGGCGACCTGCTGCCCGGCGACCTGGCAATCTGGGACGGCCACGTGGCGATGGTGGTCGGCAACGGCCAGATGGTCGAGGCCGGCAATCCGGTGCGCATCGATCCGATTCGAACGGAGAACATGGGAATGGCGTTCCACGGCTTCTACAGGCCGACGGCGTAATGGGGCACACCGAATGAGTTCCGAGCAGAAGCCGCCGGTCCCCGCGGTCACGGTGGCGGTCAGCAGCAACCGGTCCGGCACCATCAGCGTGCGCGCGACCGATCAGGGCATGCCGGTCGAGATCAGTTTCGAGCGCAGCGAATACCGTTACGGCGCAAAGGCTCTGGCCTCGGAGATCCTGCGCTTGACGAAGCGCTCGGCGATCGTGGCCAAGGCCCGCCGCCGGGAAGTGCTGGCGGAATCCGGCATGCCCGGCGAATTGCTGGACAAACTCGGCCTGCCCACCCGCCAGTCGGCCGTGGACGAGCTGGACCGGATCGACGACGAGGACACGGGACCCACGAGCTGGATGAGGCCGGTATGAGCGCGGAGATGGATGCGCTGGTCGCCAACGCGACGGAGAAGCTGGAGGCGCTGGAGGCCGCGCTGTTCGGACTGAAACAGGTCCGTGGCCAGTTCACCAGCGACGACGGTCTGGTGAGCGTCGAGGTCGACAGCGACGGCGCCATGGTGGGACTCGCGCTGGCCGAGTCGATCACCGGCCATACCCCCGCCGACGTGGGGCAACTCATCATCTGGGCCTGCCAGCAGGCGGCCCAGGACGCCGGCCGGCAACGGTCGGAAGTGGTTGCGACCCTCAACTCCGCGTTCGTCGCACCCGCTTCGGGAAGCGTTGCGGGGCGGGCCGAATAGTGCCGCGGACAAGGGCTCGATAGGCTTCCGGTCATGGCTTCTGGAGACATCGTCCCGATCGAGCTCGGCCTGACCGACGGCGACCTCGTCACCCTGTGGGCACCGCGTTGGCGGGACGGTGACGACGAATGGGAGGCATTCCTCGGACACGAGGAGGCGCTCTACGGATTCGAGTCGGTCGCGGAGCTGGCCGCCTTCATCCGCACCAACGACGACAACGATCTCGTCGACCATCCGGCCTGGAAGGTCGTGGCCGGATTGTCCGCCGCGGAGCTGGAACCGGAGGAGCAGTACGCCTTCGATCTGGTGGGCGTCCCGGAACTCGCGGCCGGTGAGCCGGATCCGGAGACCATCGCCGAGCTCGAGGAGACGCTCGACATGGTTCGCACCATCGGCGAGGTGTGCGAGCTCGAGGTGGTGATGAAGTTCTTCGGGTCGCACCCCGTGCTCGGTGCCCTGCCCGCCGGGGTGAGCGCCTTCGCCGGTCGCGAGGGCCAGGAGCTGTGGGACCAGATCGGCGCGGCCATCGCCAAGGACTGGGACCAGGTCATCGACGCCATCGACTCGGTGGTGCAGACCCCGGAGGTGGACGCCGCGGCGGTCGCCGTCGCCGAGGCCGAACTGCTGGCCGCCGAGGAGAACATCGTCGACGCCGAGGATGTCGCGGAGACCGACGACCCGGACGAGTTCGAGCAGGTCGATCTGGATGCCGAGGACGAGGAGGACGAGGAGGAGACCTTCTGGAACACCGTCGGCATCGATCCGGTGAAGATCATCACCTCCGACGGCACCTGGTTCACGCTGCGCTGCTATCTCGACGACGAGCCGGTCTTCCTGGGCAGCGACGGCAGCATCACGGTCTTCACCTCCGAGCGCGCCCTGGCCCGCTACCTCGCCGACGACCACGACCACGATCTGGCCCGGGTGAGCACCTTCGACGAGGTACGTACCGCCGCCACCGACGGCTCGCTGGATGTCGAGGTCACCGAGGAGAACGTCTACGTACTGCCCGGCCTCGCCGACGATCTGGCCGTCGGGCCGCGGCAGGTGGATGTCGATCAGCTCGATCTCGTGGTCGAACTGCTCACCGACGCAGCCGATTACGCGAATGACGACGCGGTCGAGCAGGCGCTGGCGAAATCCACGCCGCTGGGCTGGTACGTGTCGTACCTGCTGGAGCCGGACCCGAACCGGATGGCCCCGAGCCCGCCGTTCGCGACCGAGGCCGACGGCTGGCGGGCTCTGGAGCAGGCATTCGAGGCCCGGCTCGTGCAGGGCTGAGGGGTCAGCCGAGCAGCACCGCGTACCCGGGCTTGATCACCTCGTCGATGAGGCGCAACCGGTCCGGGAACGGGATGAAGGCCGACTTCATCGCATTGATGGTGAAGCGCTCCAGGTCGCTCCAGCCGTAGCCGAAGGTCTCGACCAGTTTGAGCATCTCCCGGCTCATGTCGGTATCGCTCATCAGGCGATTGTCGGTGTTGACGGTGACCCGGAAGCGCAGCCGCGCCAGCAGGTCGAACGGGTGCTTGTCCAGGGACGGCACCGCACCGGTCTGCACATTCGACGACGGGCACAGCTCCAGCGGAATCCGTTTGTCCCGAACGTAATTGGCGACCAAGCCGAGGCGCAGCCCGCTGTGGTCGGGCACGGTGCTGCCCTCCGGCGCCGGGGTCGCCGAGGAGACCTGGGCGTCGAAGATGTCGTCGGTGATCCGCACCCCGTGCCCGAGCCGATCGCAGCCGCAGAACGCCAGCGCCTCGTGGATCGAGGGCAGCCCGAACGCCTCACCCGCGTGAATGGTGAAGTGCGCGTTGTTGGCTCGCATG
Organism: Nocardia sp. alder85J; assembly: GCF_020176955.2. Lineage (GTDB taxonomy): Bacteria > Actinomycetota > Actinomycetes > Mycobacteriales > Mycobacteriaceae > Nocardia. The sequence goes on along the minus strand of NZ_JAIUCZ020000010.1, from coordinate 198,109 downwards.
TACTCGAAGGCGTCCAGATGCCGGGTGGGCGGGTAACCGGCCTCGGCGCCGGCGATGTCGAAACCGCCCACGCCGCGCTGCCGGAATCGCACCGCCAACTCCGCGATCTCCAGTGAGCGCGCGGCATGCCGCATGGCGGTCAGCAGGCAGATCACCCGGATCGGCGTACCCGCCGCGGCGGCGATCTCCTCACCCTCCCGGAAGCCGGCGAGGGTGTGCTCGACCACTTCGTCGAGGGTGAGCCCGCGTTCGAGGTGCTGTTCGGGGGCGAACCGCACCTCGGCGTAGACCACCCCGTCGGCGGCCAGGTCCTCGGCGGCCTCGCGGGCCACCCGGCGCAGTCCCTCCGGGGTCTGCATCACGGCGACGGTGTGGGCGAAGGTTTCCAGATATCGCACGAGCGAGCCGCTGTCGGCGGCGTCGCGGAACCAGTTGCCGAGGGTCTCGGCATCGGTGGCCGGTAGTTGATCGTAGCCGCAGCCGGCGGCCAACTCGAGCACCGTGGCGGGCCGCAGGCCCCCGTCGAGGTGATCGTGCAGCACCGCCTTGGGCGCCCGGCGGATCGAGGCGAGATTCAGAGGCGTCGGTCCAGTCATGTACCGACGCTAGCCGCATCGGACGCGGCGCGCAGTCGACTTCCCGTGTGTCCATCCTCTCGACGGCATGTCGTCGACCGCCGTGTCCGGCCCGGTCACCTCGCGATCCGGTCCAGGAGCAGCGGGGATGCCGCAACGTCGGCATCCCCGATCGTGTACGACCCGTGCAGCAGGTCACAGGCGTCGCCGACGAGTTCCGGCCGGTCGGCGTGCAGGGTGTAGACCGGGTCACCGGCCGCGACCCGGTCGCCGGGCCGCACGTGCACCTCGATGCCCGCGGCATGGTCGATGGCGTCACCCTGCCGGGCCCGCCCGGCGCCGAGCAGCCACGCCGCCCGCCCGACCAGCAGCGCGTCCACCCCGGCCACGATTCCGGCTCGCGACGCCGGCACCTGCTCGCGGTGGCGTGCGGTGGGCAGGGGTGCGTCCGGATCGCCACCCTGCGCGGTCACCATGGCCCGCCAGTGGTCCATGGCCCGGCCGCCGACGAGCGCGTCGGCCGGGTCGACATCGTCGATTCCGGCCTGCGCCAACATCTCTCGCGCCAGCGCCAGGGTGAGCTCGACCACGTCGGCCGGGCCGCCACCGGCCAGCACCTCGACCGATTCGGTGACCTCGAGCGCATTGCCCACCGCCCGGCCGAGCGGGACGTCCATCGCGGTCAGCAGCGCCACCGTGCGCACCCCCGAATCGGTGCCCAGTTCGACCATGGTGGTGGCCAGCTCCCGCGCGGCGGCCAGATCCTTCATGAAGGCGCCGCTGCCCACCTTGACGTCGAGCACCAGTGCGGCGGTGCCCTCGGCGATCTTCTTGCTCATGATCGAACTCGCGATCAGCGGGATGGACTCGACGGTGCCGGTGACATCGCGCAGGGCGTACAGCCGTTTGTCGGCCGGGGCGAGATCGGCCCCCGCCGCGCACACCACCGCGCCGATCGCGGGGTCTGCCAGGATCTCCCGCATCCGGTCCGGCGCGACGTCGGCCTGCCAGCCGGGAATCGACTCGAGCTTGTCCAGGGTGCCGCCGGTATGCCCGAGCCCGCGGCCGGACAGCTGCGGCACCGCGGCCCCGCAGGCGGCGACCAGCGGCGACAGCGGCAACGTGATCTTGTCGCCGACCCCGCCGGTGGAGTGCTTGTCGACGGTGGGACGACGCAACTCCGGGAACGACATCCGCTGCCCGGAGGCGATCATCGCCGCCGTCCAGCGCGCGATCTCGCGGCGGGTCATCCCCCGCCACACGATCGCCATCGCCAGCGCCGACATCTGCTCGTCCGCCACCAGGCCACGGGTGTACGCGTCGATCACCCAGTCGATCTGCGCGTCGGACAGCTCCCCGCCGTCACGTTTGGTCGTGATCACCGCCGTCGCCGATTGCTCGCTCGCCATGGGCACCAGCCTTACAGACCGGCCGCCGCATCGCAGCTGTCGACAGCCTCACGCACCCCTTCGACGTTCCCCGCACACCCGCCGAGGTTCTCGCACCGATTTCCGCGGGCGAGGGGTTGTCCACCACGCCGCAATCCGCCGTCGGCCCCGCACCGTCCCGTCACGGTCCCGCTGCGGCGGTGGCGCCCGGACGACACCGGTCCGCCGACGGCGGACCCGCCCACGGCCCGAAGCGCCATCCCATGCGTTCTCGCTACTGCTGCCCCGCCGCCAGGTCGTCGGGCCCGAAGGCGTCCGGCAGCAGTTCCCGCAGGGGCCGCGGGCCGCCCTTGTGGTCGACGAGCAGCGCCCCGCCGCCGTGCTCGAACAGCAGCTGGCGGCAACGTCCGCACGGCATCAGAATTTCGCCGCGCGAATCGCACACGGCAACGGCCAGCAAACGCCCGCCTCCGGTCGCGTGGAGGTTACCGATGAGTACACATTCGGCACACAGGCCCAGTCCGTATGAGATATTTTCCACATTGCAACCGGCCACAATTCGTCCCGTGGTGGTGAGCGCCGCGGCCCCGACCGGAAACCTCGAGTAGGGCGCATAGGCATTCTGCATGATTTCGGATGCGTTGTGGCGCAAAGCATTCCAGTCAACTTCGGACATAACGGACCTCCGGGGAAACACGTCGCGAGTGACGGTACGGCACCCGTTCGGAACCCTGCGACTTCTCAGGCAAGGCAAACCTAACTCGCCGAATTGCGGCATAACGACCGGCACGCCGAATTAGTTCCGTCAATCGCCGAGGATTAGAGTTCTCGACAGATCGGTCCAGGTTCCCGGCGGCCATCCGGCACACAGGCCAACCGGGTCTCGGCTCCGGCTACGAGCTGGTGTTCTCCTACAGCCGCTACTGCGTCCAGAGTAGCGGGATCACGGAGCCCGCACGCCGAAATCTGCGACCGCATCCGACTAGCCGGCTCGCCGGCGTGTCCATCGACGACGTTGGAGGCACCGCACTTCATGACGACCATCGAAGCTCCGGCCAGGCCGAAGCGGAAGTCCCTGTACCGCGGCGACCCGGGCATGTGGTCCTGGGCCCTGCACCGGATCACCGGCGTGGCGATCTTCTTCTTCCTGTTCGTGCACGTGCTCGACACCGCGCTGGTACGGGTGAGCCCGGACACCTACAACCGGGCGATCGAGACGTACAAGAACCCGGTCGTGGCCCTGCTGGAGATGGGCCTGGTGGTGTGCGTGCTGTTCCACGCGCTCAACGGCCTGCGACTGATCCTGGTCGACTTCTGGTCGAAGGGCGTGAAGTACCAGCGCCTGATGCTGTGGATCGTCCTCACGGTCTGGGTCCTGGTCGCGGGGGCCGGGGTCGGCCGCCAGCTCTTCTACATGATCACGACGGAGCTCTGAGACCACATGACTGCACCTGTTCTCGGCAAGTCCTACGACCGGCCCGCGAGCCTCGACGCCCCCCGCGCCCCGCGCCGCACCAAGGGCAACAACTTCGAGAAGTACGCGTGGCTGTTCATGCGGTTCTCCGGCCTGCTGCTGATCGTGCTGGTGTTCGGCCACATGACGATCATGCTGATGCTCGACGGCGGCGTGAAGCGGATCAACTTCGGCTTCGTGGCCGGCCGCTGGGCCAGCCCCTTCTGGCAGCTGTGGGATCTGGCCATGCTGTGGCTGGCCCAGCTGCACGGCGGCAACGGCCTGCGCACCGTCATCGACGACTACGCCCGCAAGGATCAGACCCGGTTCTGGCTGAAGGCCCTGCTGGCCGTCGCCATGATCCTGATCATGGGCGTGGGCAGCTACGTCATCTTCACCTTCGATCCCAACATCAGCTAGGAGCAGGCCACCGCGATGAGCGAGCAAAGCGAAGGAACCATCGGTACCGGTGGGTCTCGTCCCGTCGAGGAACACCGGTACGACGTGGTGATCGTCGGCGCCGGTGGTGCGGGGATGCGCGCGGCGATCGAGGCCGGGCCCCGGGTGCGGACCGCCGTGCTCACCAAGCTGTACCCGACCCGCAGCCACACCGGCGCGGCCCAGGGCGGCATGTGCGCCGCGCTGGCGAACGTCGAAGAGGACAACTGGGAGTGGCACACCTTCGACACGGTCAAGGGTGGTGACTACATCGTCGACCAGGACGCCGCCGAGATCATGGCCAAGGAGGCCATCGACGCGGTGCTCGACCTGGAGAAGATGGGCCTGCCGTTCAACCGGACCCCCGAGGGCCGCATCGACCAGCGCCGATTCGGCGGTCATACCCGCGATCACGGCAAGGCGCCGGTCCGCCGCGCGTGCTATGCCGCCGACCGCACCGGTCACATGATCCTCCAGACCCTGTACCAGAACTGCGTCAAGCACGACGTGGAGTTCTACAACGAGTACTACGTGCTGGACCTGGTGCTGACCGACACCAATCGCGGCCCGGTCGCCACCGGCGTGGTCGCCTACGAGCTGGCCACCGGCGATCTGCACGTGTTCCACGCGAAGTCGATCATCTTCGCCACCGGTGGTTCCGGCCGGATGTACAAGACCACCTCCAACGCGCACACGCTGACCGGCGACGGCATGGCGATCGTGTTCCGCAAGGGGCTGCCGCTGGAGGACATGGAATTCCACCAGTTCCATCCGACGGGCCTGGCGGGCCTGGGCATCCTGATCTCCGAGGCCGTGCGCGGCGAGGGCGGCATCCTCCGCAACTCCTCCGGCGAGCGGTTCATGGAGCGCTACGCCCCCACCATCAAGGACCTGGCGCCGCGCGACATCGTGGCCCGCTCGATGGTGCAGGAGGTCCGGGAGGGCCGCGGCGCCGGTCCGAACAAGGACTACGTGCTCATCGACGTGACCCACCTCGGTGAGGACGTGCTCGAGGAGAAGCTGCCCGACATCACCGAGTTCTCCCGCACCTACCTGGGTGTGGACCCGGTGAAGGAGCCGGTGCCGGTCATGCCGACCTGCCACTACGCGATGGGCGGCATCCCGACCCGGATCCACGGCGAGGTGCTGCGCAACAACACCGACGTCGTCCCCGGCCTGTACGCCGCCGGCGAGTGCGCGTGCGTGTCCGTGCACGGCGCCAACCGGCTGGGCACCAACTCGCTGCTGGACATCAACGTGTTCGGCCGCCGCGCGGGCATCGCCGCCGCCGAGTACGCGCAGCGCGCGCAATTCGTGGAGATGCCGGAGGAGCCGGCCCGGATGGTGCAGACCTGGCTGGCCGGTCTGCTGTCCGAACACGGCAACGAGCGGGTGGCCGACATCCGCGGCGAGCTGCAGATCGCGATGGACGACAAGGCGGGCGTGTTCCGCACCGAGGACAGCCTCAAGGAGATGCTGACCGTCATCCATGCACTGAAGGAGCGGTACAGCCGGATCACCGTGCAGGACAAGGGCCGTCGCTACAACAGCGATCTGCTGGAGGCCGTCGAGCTGGGCTTCCTGCTGGAGCTGGCCGAGGTCACCGTGTTCGGCGCGCTGAACCGCCGGGAATCGCGCGGTGGCCACGCCCGCGAGGACTACCCGAATCGCGACGACGTCAACTTCATGCGCCACACCATGGCGTACAAGCAGGTCGAGCCCGGGGCGCAGGCGAACCTCCTCGCCGAGATCCAGCTGGACTTCAAGCCGGTCGTGCAGACCCGTTACGAGCCGATGGAGCGTAAGTACTGATGACTGCCGTTGCCGAGACACCGCAGCAGGCCGCCCCGGTCCCCGACGGTTCGACGCTGATCACCGTCAAGATCGCCCGGTTCAACCCGGAGGACGGCCGCGGCGAGCACTGGGAATCGTTCCAGGTTCCGGTGCTGCCCACCGACCGCTTCCTGAACGTGCTGATCTACATCAAGAGCTACCTGGACGGCACGCTGACCTTCCGCCGCTCCTGCGCCCACGGCGTCTGCGGGTCGGACGCCATGCGCATCAACGGCGTGAACCGGCTGGCGTGCAAGGTGCTCATGAAGGATCTGCTCCCCAAGAGCGGCAAGCCGCTCACCATGTCCGTCGAGCCGATCCGCGGGCTGCCCGTGGAGAAGGATCTGGTGGTGAACATGGAACCGTTCTTCGAGGCGTTCCGCGCGGTGAAGCCGTACCTGATCACCACCGGCAACGAGCCGACCCGGGAGCGCATCCAGTCCCAGGCCGACCGGCACCGCTTCGACGACACCACCAAGTGCATCCTGTGCGCGTGCTGCACCACCTCGTGCCCGGTGTACTGGAACGACGGCAGCTACTTCGGCCCGGCCGCGATCGTGAACGCGCACCGCTTCATCTTCGACAGCCGGGACGAGGCCGCCCAGGAGCGCCTGGACATCCTCAACGACGTCGAGGGTGTGTGGCGCTGCCGCACCACCTTCAACTGCACCGACGCCTGCCCCCGTGGCATCCAGGTGACGAAGGCGATCACCGAGGTCAAGCGGGCACTGCTGTTCGCCCGCTGAGTCACCGCGAAACATCCGGGCCGCCTTCCCTTTTCGGGAAGGCGGCCCTTTTCGCGGACAGCGCGCGGCGGGACCGGAACCGCCGGTGGGCCGCGATGGCGGCTATGAGTTTGCTGTTGCCGGTCCGTGGCCGCCCGGAGCCGGACGGACCGGCACCTCGACCCGGATCAGGGCTCGCCGTCGTCGGAGAATTTGTCCATGATCAGGTCCCCGACGACGATGACCAGGCCGAGGAGGGTGCAGACGACACCGATGCCCGGTCGCTGATCATCTGCCCAGGACAGCGCGACGGGGTGACAGCCGGTGAGATCGAGGATCAGGAAGCCGACACCGAAGACGGTCAGCCAGCATCCGAAACGCACCACCCGATGATTGTCGCCGTTCGCGCCGGATCCGGCGACCCCCGGCGGGATACGACTGGACAGTTTGCGTAGTTCGCCAGGGGTTTGTTGTCGGATCCGGCACGCAGTGCTTGCATCGAGTCATGTTCGAGGAGGCACAGCTGTACTCGCCGGTAACCAAGGGTGCCGACGGCGTCACGGTGCACCTGAGCGACGAACATCCCGGCGTGCACGACCCGGAGTATCGGGCCCGCCGCAATGCGATCGCCGCCCTGGCGCTCGACCACCGGCCGGGAGAACCGCTGCCCCGGATCGGCTACACCGACGAGGAGCACGAGGTCTGGCGGATCGTGTCCGCCGAACTGGCCCGCAAGCACGCCCGCTACGCCGCCACGGAGGTGCTGGTCGGCGCGCATCGGCTGGGCCTGCCGTCGGACCGCATCCCGCAGCTGGACGAGGTGTCGGCGGCGCTGGCGCCGCTGAGCGGATTCCGCTACGTCCCGGCGGCGGGGCTGGTGCCGCTGCGCGAGTTCTTCGGCTCGTTCGCGGACCGGATCTTCCACTCCACCCAATACATTCGCCATCACTCCGCCCCGCTCTACACGCCGGAACCGGATGCGATCCACGAGATCATCGGCCACGCCAATCAATTGGCGAGCCCGCGGTTCGCGGCGATCTACGCCGAGGTGGGCGCGGCCGTGGCGCGACTGCGGACCGAGGCGGCACTGCACTTCCTGGCCAACGTGTTCTGGTTCTCGCTGGAGTTCGGCGTGGTCCGTGAGCACGGCGAGGTGCGCTGCTACGGCGCCGGGCTGTTGTCGTCGTACGGCGAGATCGGCGAGTTCCGGCACGCCGAACTGCGGCCGCTGCACATCGCCGAGATGGGGACCGCGGTGTACGACATCACCCACTACCAACCGGTGCTGTACTGCGCCGAGTCGATCGCCGAGATCGAGGACGTGGTCGGCGGATTCTTCGCGGCCATGACCGACGACTCGATCCCGGCCGCGGCACACTGACCGCCGCTACAGCGGCATGCCGGCCTGCATGAAATCCAGGATCTGCACCATGCGCTCGAGGTCGAGTTGCCCGTTGTCGAAAACGGTCGTCAGCGCGCCGATCATCGCGCCGGCGAAGGCCCGGACCTCCAGCGATTCCGTGGCCCGGCCGGTGCGGCGGGCCACCAGTTCGGCGGTCATCTCCACGGTGCGCTGGAGTTCGTAGATCAGGACGCCGTGCAGTTCCGGGATGGTGTTGACCAGTCGCACGCGCTCCTGTTCGAAGGCGAATTCGTCGCTGTTCATCGAATGGAAGGTCGCGATCGCGGCGCGCTTGAACGCCTCCAGCGGGGTCAGCTCCGGCGGTTGCTCCTCCAGCGCCCGGATCAGGATCGGGTCCAGGTCGTCGACGAGCACCACCTGCTCCTTGGAGGGGAAGTACCGGAAGAAGGTGCTCGGTGAGATGTCGGCCGCGGCGGCGATCTGCTCGACCGTGGTCTCCGCGTAGCCCTGCTCGCGGAACAACCGGAACGCCTCGGTGCGGATGGTCCGGCGGGTTCGTTCCTTCTTGCGCTCCCGCAGGTTCATCCCGGACGAACCGGGACGAACCTGCGTCGGCGGCGCTTTCGAGTCAGCCGACATGGACCGATTCTCCCGCATCCACCGGTTGCGGATCAGCGGACCTGGGCGATCGAGTGAAAACGGCCGCCAGCACGACCCCGAGCAGGCACAGGCCCGCGCAGACCCAGAGCATCACGTCCATGCTGTCCACGAAGGCCGTCCGGACCTGGTCCAGCAGCGCCGGATCGTGCAGCTTGTGCGCGACCGCGACCCCGGCGTTGACCCCGTCGGAGATCGGCGCCCGGTCGTAGGCACCGAGCCCGGAGCGGTAGTGGGTGGCCAGCACGGTGCCCAGCACGGCCACGCCGATGGTGCCGCCGGCCTGCCGCAACGCCTGCAACAGCGCCGAACCGGTGCCCGCGCGCTGCGCCTCGAGTTCGCCCATGGCCATGCCCATCGCCGCCGGCATCACCAGGCCCATGCCCGCACCGATCAGCGTGATCCACAGCGCGGTGTAGCCGTAGCCGGTGCCGACCCCGGTCAGCGCGCCCAGGCCCAAGCCCACCGCCAGGATCGCGAACCCGAGCGGCAGCACCGTCCGCAAGCCGGCCCGGGTCAGCAGTGTGTCGGCGGCCCGGGTGCCGACCAGCAGACCGCCGAGCAGCGGCAGCAGCCGGAGCCCGCTGCCGAGCGAGTCGACGCCGAGCACCGCCTGGAAGTACTGCGGCACGGTGAAGAACAGGCCGAACATGGCGAAGTTGATCACGATCATATGCGCTGTGCCCCAGGCGAATCCGCGATTGCGGAAGAGGGCGGGATCGATCAGTGGATTCGCGACGCGGCGCTGCCACACCACGAAGGCCGCCAGCACCGCCACGCCCGCGGCGACCACGGTCCAGCCCAGCCCGTCACCCCAGCCCTGGCCGAGCCGGATGAAGCCGTAGGTCAGCCCGGTCATGCCGAGCACCGACAGCACCACGCCCACCAGGTCGATGCGGAAGGCATGCGCGCTGCGCGACTCCGGGACCAGCGCCGCGACCGCGATCAGGCCGACGATCACCAACGGCACGTTGATCAGGAACACCGAACCCCACCAGAAGTTGCGCAGCAGCCAGCCACCCACGATCGGGCCCAGCGGCAGGCCGATGGCGGTGGAGGTGACCCAGATGGTCAGCGCCCGCTGCCGATCCGCCTGATCGGGAAACATACTGGGCAGCACCGACATCGACAGCGGCATCATCACCGCCGCGCCGACGCCGAGCACCGCGCGGGCGGCGATCAGTTCGGCGGAGGTGGTGGCCAGCGCGCAGGCCGCCGACGCGACGCCGAACAGGGCCAGCGCGGCCAGCAGGAAACGTTTGCGGCCGTAGCGGTCGCCGAGCGCGCCCGCCGGAATCATCAGCGCGGCCAGCGCCAGCGTGTAGGCCGCGGTGAACCATTGCAGCGCAGCGGTATTCGCATGCAGATCGACGGCCATGGTGGGCAGTGCCACGGTCAGCACCGTGGTGTCGAGACCGATGGTGAGCATGGCCAGGGCCAGCGCGCCGAGGGCGAGCCAGCGTGGGCTCAGCATCTTCATGCTAGTTCCAATCACTTGGTTGCTTCTCTTATATGAGAGAGTCTCTCATTTTGCATTGCCTGTCAATAAGCGGCGTGTCAACCCGATCCCGGACAGCGGCGTGGCGACCCGAGATTTAAGCTGCAAGGCGATGAGCATCCGCACCCCTCGGCGTCGCCCCCGCCGACTACGCTCGCTCGGCGCCGCGGCACTGGTCGCCGGCATTCTCTGCGGCACGGCACTGACCGGCCTCGATACCGCCGTCGCCGGTGCGCAACCGGCGCCCACGACGCCGTTCACCACGCCGAACACCGACGACTGCCCGAACAAGGTGTCGCCGCCCCCGCCGATGGACACCTCCGAGGTGCCCGCTCCCGGCGATCCCACCCCGACGCCGCTGCCCGTACCGTCGCCGCCGATCGGTGGACCCAAGATGGGTCAGTGCGGCGTGGTACTGCCGCCCGGCGTGCCGCCGGTGCCGGCCGACATCTCCGCCACCGGCTGGGTGATCGCCGACCTGAACAGCGGCCGCGTCCTCGCCGCGAAGGATCCGCACGGCCGCTACCGGCCCGCCTCCACGATCAAGACGCTGCTGGCCATCGTCGCGCTGCGCACCCTGGACCTGACCAAGGTGGTGATCGGCACCCAGGAGGATGCCAACGTGGAGGGCACCCGCGTCGGCATCGGCCCCGGCGGCCGCTACACCAACAAGCAACTGATGCAGGCGCTGATCATGTGCTCCGGCAACGACGCGGCGCACGCCATCGCGACCCAGCTCGGCGGTGAGGAGGCCACCGTCGCCAAGATGCGGGCCGAGGCCGAGCGGCTGCACGCGATGGACACCCGGCCCGCCACCCCGGCCGGGCTGGACGGGCCCGGCATGAGCACCTCGCCGTACGACCTGGCCACGATCTTCCGCGAGGCGATGACCATCCCGACCTTCGCCGAGCTGATCCACACCGAACAGGCCGATTTCCCCGGCTATCCGGCCGACCCCAAGATCCCCGGCGACAAGGACCACCCCGGCTTCGTCATCGCCAACGACAACCGCCTGCTCTACGATTTCGACGGCGATCTGGGCGGTAAGACCGGCTTCACCGACGACGCCCGGCAGACCTTCGTCAACGCCGCCGAGCGCAACGGCCACCGGCTGGTCATCACCCTGCTGAAGGCCGACGTGCTGCCCATCCGGCCACCCGAACAGGCCGCGCGCCTGCTGGACTGGGCCTTCGCCTTCCCGCCGGCCGCCTACGTCGGCTCGCTGCCCGACAACAGCCGCTCCCAGCCGGGCAATCCCGGCGTGTCGCTGGCGGTACCGCCGCCGCACGACGCCGACGAGGCCGGTGATGAGGAGAAACCCGCCCACGACGATCTGCCGACCTACATCCTGGCCGGCGGCATCGTGGTGGCGCTGGCGCTGGTGGTCGCGGCATGGTGGGTCTCCGGCCGGGGCCGCCGCCGACGCTGACCAGGCAGGCGGCAATCGGATCGCGGCGATCGCAACCCTCGCGTACCGGGCACGCCGGTGATGAAGTGAAGAAGCGCCGGGCGCCTGGTTGCCGCGCCCGGCGTCGAAACCCTCCCGGCTCCGAGTCGCTCACCCGGCTCGGAGCCGGGCTCGGTCTCCTGCCCCGGTGATGCGGCGGCCCGGCCGGCCGGGCCGCACACCGGGATCCGGCCCCGCTGCGGCCGCAGGTGCGGGCTATCCAGGTGCCGGGCCGGGCCCGGTCCGGCGTCGCCGCAGGCGCTCGCGCACCTCGATCAGGCCGGGGGCCGGGGCGCCGGGCAGGAGTTCGCCGGTGCCGGGTTCGCCGGTCGGGCCGAGGAAGTCGGCGACGGTGTCGGTCAGCCGGTACGGGTTGGCCGACAAGCGGAAGCCGAGCAGGCCGCGCAGCCGGGCGAGTTCCGCGCGGACCGTGCGCGGATTTCCGGTGGGGCCGTAGATCTCGTGGGCGAGTTCGACGGCACTGAGGCCGTCCGGGTGCGCCAGCAGCAGCACCACGATCTCGCTGTGCCGCAGGCCCAATCGGTGGGTGACGCCGTCGATGTCGATGGTCGCGAACTTCCGGCCCAGCGCCGACACCGCGGCGACCGGTTCGCTGCCGCGTGTCGCGTAGACGACGAACGGGCCGGTGGCCGAGAGACTTTCGAGGACGACCCGGCGACCGTCCGGCAGCTCCCGCACCCCTTCCTCGGGCTGCGGCCAGGTGGCGGGCAGCCAGCCCGCGGGCTCCGCGTGCAGGACCCGCCCATCGTGGGACAACAGCGCCGCGCGGTCGCCGGAGCGCCGCAGCACCCGTTCCAGGTACCGATTACGGACCTCCGCGTCGCGCCGCCAGGTCAGTTCGGCCAGCCGGGCCTCGGCCAGCCGGGCGGCCGTGGTCACCAGATGCAGTGCCAGCGAACGGGTGTCGCGATGGCCGCAGGTGACGTCGACGGCCCCGAGCACCACACCGGTGGCCGGATCGCGAATCGGCGCGGCCGCGCAGGTGAACTCGGTCGCCGCCGAGAGATAGTGCTCGGCCCCGTTCACCTGGAACGGACGGCCCAGGGCCAGGGCGGTGCCCACACCGTTGGTGCCCGCGCCCGCCTCGTTCCAGCTCGCCCCGGCGACCAGGTGCACCCGCTCGGCAAGGCGGACGACCTCGGGTTCGCCGCGCACCCACAGCAGCTGACCGGCGGCGTCCGCGACGGTCAGCAGATGGCCGGGCTCGGTCGCGGCGCTGCCCAGCGCCTGTTGCAGCACCGGCCAGACGGCCGCGAGCGGGCCCTCGGCCCGCCGTCGTGCCACCGCGTCCTCGTCGAGCGTGATGCGGGGCAGCTGCCGATCCGGTCGCAGCCCGTAGCCACGGGCCCGTTCCCAGGATGCCCGCACATCGGCACGAACTCGACCGGCACGTGCCTCGGCATGCCAGTCGTCGCGAACGCCCGCGACCCGCTTCTGCTCTGCCTCGTCCATCGCCGCCCCGTGAACCCGCACAGCTTTTTCGTTTCGCCATCGTAGAGCATCCACCGCGGGTGCAGCGCCCGATCATCGGCTCGGCGCAGTAGCGACGACCATATGTCCCGATCGCCGGAAATGCCGGGGGCGCAGGCGATTCGGACCGCCGCCGCCGCACCGGAACCGGGGTGCGGCGGCCGTCCGATGTCGCTATTCGGTCAGCCCTCGTCCGGGCTCACCAGGCACAGCACCCGCGGGTTCGGCTGCGGGTAGACGATCGTGTCGTTCTCCCCGAAGTCCGCACCGCAATCGGTCCGGGTGGTGCTGCCGTCGATGATGCGGCCGATCTTGATGTAGGTAGTCGTCCCGATCCCCGACCCGGCCCGCGCCGCGGTGGCACAGTCGATCTTCTTGGACGAGGCCGACAGCTTGTCCATGTCGACGCAATCACCTTGCTGCACATTGAGTTCCAGGCAGATCTTGCTGTTGCGGTGACCGCCGGTGGTGGTCACCGACTCGTAGTCCGGCCCCGGGCAGGCGCCGGAATCCGCGGAAACCGAGCCGACCTTGTACACGGTCGCCGGATCGCCGCAGGAGATCTTCTGGACCTTCACGTCGAAGGAACTGCCGCTGAGCGCGACACAGTCGCCGACCTTCGTGGTGTTCATCGTGTCGTACGACTTGTTACCGCTGTGCCCGTGGTCGCGCCAGACGTTCCAGGCGAATCCGAGCCCGATCAGCACCAGAATCGCCACCACACGCACGATCCAGGCGCCCGTTTTGCGAGGCGGGCGCGGCGGCGGCGCCGGCGGATACCCCGGCGGCGGATAACCGGGCGGCGGAGCCTGTGGATAACCCGGCTGCGATGGTGGCGCGTACCCCACCGGCGCCGGTGGCGGCGACTGTGGAACCTGTTGCCACTGCGGCCCGCCGGACCCCGACGGCGGATAGCCGGATGGAACTGTCATCGATCCCCTCGCTGATTCGACACGGGTACGGCAACACTCGCCGTCGCCCCACGAGTCGGGAACGCTACAGCCCCGATCTATGGTTCGCAATGCACTTAATGTCCTTTATGTGACAGTGCGCCAAGCTTTTACAATTCGGCCGATCACTTCGCCGATCGCCGCGAAGACCGCGCCAGCAGACCGATCACCGCACCCGCGCCGAACAGCACGACACCGGTCGATGGGGTGAGGCCCGCGCGGGCCCGCGGCGAGATCACCGCGGGGGGTGGCGGCTGCTGCGGCTCGACGGTCTCCCGGGTGTCCGCCGCGGTCGCCGCCCACGCGGTGGTGAACAGAATGATCCGGCTGGTGATGTTGGCGAACACCATCAGGCCGATGATCGGGCCGAACGCGACACCGGCCGGGCTGGTCAGCACCCGCTTCAGATAGAACGAGGCCACCTGCTTCCAGATCTCGAAGGCGACCGCCGCGATCAGGGCCGCCTGCGCCGCGTCGACCAGCCGCACCGGCTGCCGCGGCAGCCGGGCGATCACCCAGGCGAACACGGCCCACGTCGCGACCACCGCCAGGACCAGCGCGGTGATGGTGAGCAGCACATTCACCCCCGGCGCGCGCTCGAGGTGTACCAGCTTCAGCAGATCCAGGCCCAGGTTGCTGCTCGACAGCGCCGACAACCCCGTCGACAACAGCATCGCCGCCGCCAGCCCCAGCAGGGCCAGCAGATCGGAAATCTTGCTGCCGAACCAATTCCCGTCCGGCGCAGGCTGTTCCCACAGCTCACCGAGCGCGGCCCGGAGATTGGCCATCCAGCCGAGCCCCGCGTAGCCGGCGCCCAGCAGACCCAGCACACCCACGCTGGTACGGGACCGCACCGCCTCGTCGATCAGTTCGTTGACCTGGTCGCCGAGCGAACCCGGCATGCTCTGCACGATCCGGTTCTCCAACTCGGAGAGCAGGTGCGGATTGTGCGAGAGCACGAACCCGGCCACCGCGAACCCGACCATCAGCATCGGGAACAGCGCCAGCACCGTGAAATAGGTGAGCCCGGCGGCGTAGTAGTTGGCACGCTGCCGCTGATACCGGCCGCCGGCCCGGACGATGTGGGCGAGCCACGGCCGCGCCCGCACCAGGGCGGTGAGCCGTGCCCGGACTCTGCTCAACAACTCGACCTCCCGGAAACCTTCGGCCCCACGGAGCGGTCGTCACCGAGCCAGGAAACCCACTCGGTCGTACACCTGCGCGAGGGTGTTGCCGGCGATCTCCCGCGCGCGCTCCGCGCCGGTGGCGAGGATGCGATCGAGCTCGCCCTGATCTGCCAGATACCCTCGTACCTTCGCCTGAAACGGCGTCACGAATTCCACCAGGGCATCGGCCACGTCGCTCTTGAGGTCACCGTACCCCTTGCCGGCGTAGTCCTGTTCCAGCGTCACGATCGGGGTGTCGGTCAGCGAGGACAGGATGACCAGCAGGTTGCTGACCCCCGGCTTGGTCTCCGGGTCGTAGCGGATCTCGCGCTCGGTGTCGGTCACCGCCGAGCGAATCTTCTTCGTGGACAGCGCCACATCGTCGAGCAGGTTGAGCAGCCCGGCGTCGCTGGCCGCCGATTTGCTCATCTTCGAGGTGGGATCCTGCAGGTCGTAGATCTTGGCGGTGCCGGAGACGATGTGCGCCTCGGGGACCACGAAGGTCTTCTTGAAGCGGGTGTTGAACCGCTGCGCCAGATTCCTGGTCAGTTCCAGGTGCTGGCGCTGATCCTCGCCGACCGGCACCAGATGCGGGCGGTAGAGCAGGATGTCGGCCGCCATCAGGACCGGGTAGGTGAACAGGCCGACGGTGGCGTTGTCGGCGCCCTGCTTGGCCGACTTGTCCTTGAACTGCGTCATCCGGCTGGCCTCGCCGAAGCCGGTGAGGCAGCTGAGCACCCAGGTCAGTTCGGCGTGCTGCGGCACCTGGCTCTGCACGAACAGCGTCGAGCGCTTCGGGTCGATGCCCAGGGCCAGCAACTGCGCGGCGGCCACCTTGGTGCGGGCGCGCAAGGCCTTCGGGTCGTGCGGGACCGTGATGGCGTGCATGTCGGGGATGAAGTAGAGGGCGTCGAAGTCGTCCTGCAACGTCACCCAGTACTGCAACGCGCCGAGGTAGTTGCCGAGGTGGAAGGAATCACTGGTCGGCTGGATCCCGGACAGGACCCGCTGCTTGCGCTCGCCGGTGGGTGCAGGACTGGACATGCCCCGATCTTCCCATGTCCCGGCAACGGATTTTTCCGGGGCAAAGGCAGCGGCCGGATCAACCCTCGCTCTCGACCAGATACAGCCGCGGCGGCAGCGCGGGCAGGCCGAAGTAGTGGGCCAGCGCCGCGTTGAGAGCGTCCCGATCGGAGTGGTCGGCGCGCCGGACGGGCCCCGGCGCGGGCGGGTCGGCGGGCCGGGGGGTCAGGGCGACCACGCCGGGCGGCAGATCACCCGCGCGGGCCGCCGGCTCACCGGGCGCCCCGGTCAGCAACTGCCGCAGCGCCTCGTTGACGATGTGCTTCTTCGATCGGCCCCGGGCGCGGGCGGCGTTCTCGAGCAGTACCAGTACGTCGTGATCGAGAGTCACCGTCAACCTCACGGCCCCCATCCTCCCCGCGCCCCGCTCCGGTCATACCTGGATCAGCCGCGGATTGATGTATCTCACAGTCAGGCCGTCAGGGTCACGACATCGCCGCAGGGTGGAGTACCTTGCAGCACCGCGCGATACACGGCGTGCTTGGCGGACCAATAAGCCGCGGCATCGGACGTGGCGGCGGCGAACCAGGACAGTTCCCCCGGCTCGTCGGCGAGCAGTTCCGCCGAATCCCGGATCAGTGCCACATATCCGGCGGCGGCACCCACGAATTCGTCCAGATCACGCAGACATTCGTCGAAGGCGTCCTTGTTCTCGCCGAAGTAGTAGGGGAATTGGAAGGCGGCCGCGAACTCGTCGAAAACGCCCGCGAGCGTGCGCATCCGGGCGCCCCGCAGTTCCCGGGCGAGATATCCGTCCGGGACCCGGTACCGCACACCGCTGAACCGGCCCGCGTCCACCGCCAGCGCGCCCAGCGCCGGGGTGGCGGTGGTGTCGTACGGCACGGCCGCGGCGGTCGCGATCCGTGCGGACGGAGCGGCCAGGAATCGCGCCAACGTCATCGATGCGCCCGCCACGGCATCTCCCCTCACCGCATCCTCGTGAACGTCTTGTAATGGTCGCCGGTGTAGTACGCCGAACCGTCGCTGCCGGTGATGATGCGTTCCGCATCGCGGCCCTGGCCCGGTTTCTTCGGGTTCACATCCCATTCCTGATAGGTGATCGGGTGACCCGCCGAATCCTGTTGCGGGAGTTGCCCCTGCCGGTTCATCCAGTGATCGCCGCCCTTGGTGCCGGGCGCGTTCGCGGAATCGGGCCAGCGGCCCGCATCGATCTCCCGCAGCGTCTGCACGGCCCGGTCGGGCACAGTGGCGATGTGCTGCGCGGTGACGGGCGACAACGACATGGTGCCGGCGGTGATCGCCGGTATCGGCCGCGCGCTCGTATCGGCGGTGTGGTGCTCGCCGTGGGCAATCAGCAGCCCCGCGAGCACCACGATCAGCAGCCCTGCGAATGCGGCTACCCCACGAAAACCCTTGCCGGAGAATTTCATCGGTACTGCACCGTCACCGGGGCATGATCCGACCAGCGCAGCGCGTAATCGGCCGCGCGCTCCACCACGGCCTGTTTCGCCCGCTCGGCCAGCGATCCGCGGACCAACTGGTAATCGATGCGCCAGCCCGCGTCGGTATCGAAGGCGCGGCCGCGATAGGACCACCAGCTGTACGGGCCGGGCACCTCCGGATGCAATTTCCGCACCACATCCACGTAGCCGGCGGCCAGGATGTCGTCCACCCAGGCGCGTTCGCCGGGCAGGAAGCCCGCGTTCTTCACGTTGCCCCGCCAATTCTTGATGTCGAGTTCGGTGTGCGCGACATTCCAGTCGCCGCTGATCACGAAGTCGCCGCGCTGCGCCTTCAGGTGCGCCCCCAATTCGCCCAGGAAGCGGTACTTCTCCTCCTGCATGGGGGTGTCGGCCTCGCCGGTGTGCACGTACACGCTGGCGACGGTGACATCGTCGAATTCGGCCTCGACGTAGCGGCCCAGGCCGTCGAACTCGGTGCTGCCGAACCCGATTCGCACCGCGCGCGGGGTGCGCCGGGACAGGATCGCGACACCGGCGCGGCCCTTCGCGCCCGGTTCGGCATGTGCCAGTTGCCAGCCCTCGGCCAGCGCGGGCGCCAGCGCCGCGCGGGTCTGCTCGTCGGTCGCCCGGGTTTCCTGCAGGCAGATGACATCCGCCTCGGTGGCCGCGAGCCACTCCAGCATTCCCTTGCCCGTCTTGGCGGTCGCCGCGCGTACGCCGTTCACGTTGATCGTCGAGATGATGATGGGAGGCACCAGACGACCGTACAATGCAGGTCGGACACTTTTCCTGTGGACATCGACGTCGCGCTGGTGAACGGCGCGCATCAGGAAGGGGTTCACGACAATGACGTCGCGCACCACCGCCCCCGCCCCGGTCGCCGCCATGCACACCGGATCCGGCGATCCCCTGTTGCTCCTGCACGGGTTCATGCTCTCGCCACACTGCTGGGAACAGGTGGCGCTGCGCATGTCCGGAAACTGCGAGGTGTTCGCACCCGCGTTCGCCGGGCACTGGGGCGGGCCCGACCCCGGCGGCCGCACCCTGGACGTGGGCATGCTGGCCGATCTGGTCGAACGGCAACTCGACGAATTGGGCTGGCGCACCTGCCATGTCGCGGGTAATTCGCTGGGCGGCTGGGTCGGATTCGAGCTGGCCCGGCGGGGCCGCGCGCGCACGCTCACGGCGATCGCGCCGGCCGGCGGCTGGCACACGCCGTCGCTGCGACAACTACGGGTGGGCCTGAAGTTCCTGTCGCTGTTGCCGATCGTGGAATTCGGCAAGCTGCTCGGGCCCGGTCTCCGATTCGGCTCGCCCGCACGGCGTTTCGCCACGCTGGCGCTGAGTCACCGCACCGGTGCGGTACCGCGGTCCGCGGTCGAGGCGGCGATCGCCGCCGCACTGCACTGCCCGGCGATGGTGCCGATGCTGCTCGGCGGCCTGCGCGCGCCCGGTGTCACGGATCTCGGCGACCTGGAAACCCCGGTGCGCCTGCTGCTCTGCGAATACGACCGGGTGATCCCGAATCGCAGCTACGCGGAACTGTTCCTGCGCGAACTACCGGAATCCGCCGACCGCATCCTGGTGCACGACGTGGGTCACGTGCCGATGCTGGAGGCGCCGGACCGCATCGCGACCCTCATCGCGGAGCACATCTACGCCAGCCGGGGCCACCTGCGCGCAGTGTGACCTCCGGCGGGCGGTGGGCAAGGGCGGCAACGAAATTCCACAGCCGGAAAGTTGTCCACAGACTTGCACATCCGCCGGAAGAACCGAACGATCGCCGGTCCGCGGCCGACTATCTTGGTGCCCATGGGGAGTCCTACACACCACAAAGAACGCGCAGCTCAACTGCGCAACGACGTCGACGACATGTACCAGCTGCTCGCCGACACCAACGCCTCGGTGCATCGAGCCCACGCCGCCATCCGCGGCCTGGACATGAATGTGCGCCGCTACCAGAAGGTCAACGGTCAGCAATTCGGCATCCTGACCGCAACCCTGCGCCAGCACGGCCGTCGGCTGGACGGCATGGACGCGCGATTCGACGCAATCGACAAACGATTGGCGAGCACAGACAGTCGGCTCGAAAATCTCGAGGGCCGGCTCGAACATGTCGAGGACCGACTCGAAAATCTCGAGGGCCGACTCGAACATGTCGAAAGCCGGCTCGAACATGTCGAGGGCCGACTCGAACGTGTCGAAGGCCGACTCGAACGTGTCGACAGCCAACTCGAGGAGTTCAACGGTCGGCTCGGGGGCATAGACGATCGGCTGGCCGAGCTCGTGCAGATCCTGACCACCCGGCTGCCGATGGGGTGACGGAAACAGTTCGGGCACCCGCTGCCACCGGATCGGTGGGGGCGGGTGCCCGGGATCGCGGGCCGACCGGTCTCGTCCGGGGTAGGCCCTCAGCGCGGCGCGCGCCGATGGTTCGCATCAAGTCAGCGCGCGCCGACAGGGTTCACGTCGGCTCGCCGCACACCGGCAGGTCGCATCGGGCGGTGTGTGGCGGGTGGGTGCGCCTCAGCGCAGCTCGCGTGCCAGGTTGGCGTCGAGCACACCGAGGAATTCCTCGGTGGTGAGGTAGCCCTGATCACCGCCGACCAGCAGCGCCAGGTCCTTGGTCATCTGGCCGTCCTCGACGGTCTTGATGACCACATCCTCCAGGGTCTGGGAGAAGCCGATGACCTCGGGGGTGTTGTCCAGCTTGCCGCGGTGGGCCAGGCCCCGGGTCCACGCGAAGATCGAGGCGATCGGGTTGGTGGAGGTGGGCTTGCCCTGCTGGTGCTGACGGAAGTGGCGGGTCACGGTGCCGTGCGCGGCCTCGGCCTCGCAGGTCCGGCCGTCCGGGGTGAGCAGCACCGAGGTCATCAGGCCGAGCGAACCGAAGCCCTGCGCGACCGTGTCGGACTGCACATCGCCGTCGTAGTTCTTGCACGCCCAGACGTAGCCACCCTCCCACTTCAGCGAGGAGGCGACCATGTCGTCGATGAGCCGGTGCTCGTAGGTGAGGCCGGCCGCGTCGAACTGCGGCTTGAACTCCGCGTCGAACACTTCCTGGAAGGTGTCCTTGAACATGCCGTCGTAGGCCTTCAGGATGGTGTTCTTCGTCGAGAGGTACACCGGGTAGTTCTGCTGCAGGCCGTAGTTGAACGACGCCCGCGCGAAGTCCTCGATGGACTTCTTGAAGTTGTACATACCCATGACGACGCCGCCGTCCTCGGGGATCTTCACGACCTCGTGGACGATCGGCTCGCTGCCGTCCTCCGGGGTGAAGGTGAGGGTGACCGTGCCCGCCTGGTGCACCTTGAAGTCGGTGGCGCGGTACTGGTCGCCGAAGGCGTGACGGCCGATGATGATCGGCTTGGTCCAGCCCGGAACCAGTCGCGGAACGTTGGAGATGATGATCGGCGCACGGAAGATGGTGCCGCCGAGAATGTTGCGGATGGTGCCGTTCGGCGAACGGTACATCTTCTTCAGGCCGAATTCCTCGACCCGGGCCTCGTCCGGGGTGATGGTGGCGCACTTGACGCCGACGCCGTGCTCCTTGATCGCGTTGGCCGCGTCCACGGTGACCTGGTCGTCGGTCTTGTCCCGGTACTCGATGCCGAGGTCGTAGTACTCGAGGTTCACATCGAGGTACGGGTGGATCAGCTTGTCCTTGATGAACTGCCAGATGATCCGGGTCATCTCGTCGCCGTCGAGTTCGACGACGGTGCCTTCAACCTTGATCTTGGACATGGATCTTCGTGTCCTCCTAGGAAGGTGCTCCCATTGCACAGGCCAGGCGAACACGCTTGTGAGCGGACCCCAGCTGGTCAACGACAACGTATATGTCCCGCGCTGTCCACGAGACTTGTGGTGCCTAAACAAGACAAGCGTACTGGTGCGCTGTGTCTCACATCCAGGGGGCGGCCCTTGTAGCGATCACCCATTGCCCCAGCGCGGTGGCGCAGGTCACGCATGACGCCATACCAAGTATGCATAACACGGGTAGGTGGCCGGTTACCCCGGGGTAGGCCCACCGGCCATGACGCGAAGGTGCCGGACGCCGCGGAACGGACGCCCGGCACCACCGGAATGTGAGGAATCAGACACCGATCGCCGCGTGCTCCGCACCCTCGATCAGGTTCTGCGGCTTGTCGCGGATCATCAGTCCGACGATCACGATGGCCGCCAGGAAGAATCCGGCCCCGATGTAGAAGGCCACGTCGTAGCTGTGGATGGCCGCGCGGGCGGTGACGTGGTCGATGGTCGCGTTGTGTTTCGCGTAGCGCTCGGCGACCTGCACCGAGATGCTGGTCAGCAGGGCGGTGCCGATCGCGCCGCCGACCTGCTGGGCGGCGTTGAGCAGCGCGCTGGCCACGCCGGAGTCCTCGGCCTCGACCTGGTGCAGCGCGGTGGTCTGCATCGAGACGAACAGCGCACCCATGCCGAGCGCGATCAGCGAGATGGCGGGCAGCACGCTGGCGGCGAAGCCGGCACCGTAGTCCAACTGGGCCAGGTAGACCAGCCCCGCGATGCCCAGGATGCCGCCGCCGATCATCAGCGGACGCGGGCCGATGCGGGGCAGCAGCGTGCTGGCGACCCCGGCGGAGATGATGACGCCGATCGGGAACGGCAGGAACGCCACACCGGCCTTCAGCGAGCTGTACCCGAGGGTGACCTGCAGGTAGTAGCTCAGGTTGATGAACATCGCGAACATCGCGATCGGCACCAGCAGCGCCACCAGGTAGGACCCGCCGCGGTTGATCTCGCCGGGGATATGCAGCGGCAGCAACGGATTGGCCGAGCGGCGTTCGATCGCGACGAACGCCGCCAGCAGCGCGACACCGACGATCAGCAGCGCGAGCGTGGAGCCGGCCAGCCAGCCGTCCTCGGCGGCCCGGCTGAATCCGTACACGATGGAGATCAGGCCGAGGGTCACGGTCACCGCGCCCGGCACGTCGTACCCGCCGGTGCGCGGCAGGGGGATGTCCCGGATAACGAAGGCGAATGCCCCGGCCAGGGCCAGCAGCGCCACCGGCGTGTTGACCAGCAGGCACCAACGCCAGTCGGCGTATTCGGTGAGCGCGCCGCCGACGATCAGGCCGATGGCCGCACCACCGGCCGACACGCCCGCGAAGGCACCGAAGGCCCGCGCGCGTTCGCGCGGTTCGGTGAAGGTCACCGACACCAGCGACAGCGCCGCCGGGGCGAGCACCGCCGCGAAGGCGCCCTGCAGCGCGCGACCGGCGAACAGTTCGGCGGCGTTCTGGGCGAGCCCGGCCAGGGCCGAGGCGGCGGCGAAGCCGACCAGGCCGATCAGGAACATCCGGCGGCGGCCCAGATAGTCGGCGAGCCGGCCACCGAGCAGC
This sequence comes from Nocardia sp. alder85J, assembly GCF_020176955.2. Taxonomy (GTDB): domain Bacteria; phylum Actinomycetota; class Actinomycetes; order Mycobacteriales; family Mycobacteriaceae; genus Nocardia. Next base: position 175,258 of record NZ_JAIUCZ020000010.1, on the reverse strand, counting down.
AGCAGACCGCCGAAGATGAGTGTGTACGCGGTGAGCATCCACTGCTTGTCACCGTCGCTGATATGCAGATCGCGCTGGGCGAACGGCAGCGAGATCGTGACGATGGTGGCGTCCAGCACCACCATCAGTTGAGCCAGGGCGAGCACGCCCAGGGCCCACCACCGAGTCGAGCGACCGCGCTCGGCGGCGGCGGTCGGGGATTCGTTTTCTGCGATCCCGAGATCGGTCATGGGAGAAGAACTCCTGAGTAGGAAGCAAGGTGGAGCTATCGTGTCATCAGCAGCCAAATGGCGTCAAGAGAAAAATGTCTGAGTGCGACATTTGACATCTCTGGTCATGATCTCGTAACACGGAGTTAGAATGCGAGGATGCTCGGCTCCCATCCCTGTCAGCCCCGGGCCGGTCTGCGTGAGCGCAAGAAGGAACAGACCCGGCGGCGAATCATCGAGGTCGCACTACAGCTCTGCGACAGTCAGGGCTTCGACGCGACCACCGTCGAACAGATCGCCGACGCCGCCGACGTCTCGCCACGCACGGTGAACCGGTACTTCGAACTCAAAGAGGACATCGTCCTGGCGCCCACCGAGGACTGGGGCCGGCGGGTCGCCACCGAATTGCGCAAGCAGCCGATCACCGGCAACGAACTGCTCGCCCTGCACAATGCCCACCTGGCCGTGGCCGAGCGCAGCGGTGACGACGAGACGCTGCCGTTCGCCTGGTTCCAGCAGATGCAGCGGATCATGCGGGGCAGCGCGGCCGTGCGCTCGCGCAGCATGGACTTCATCGACACCAAGACCGCCGAACTGAACGCGGCGCTGGCCGAACGCCTCGGGCTCGATTCCGAGTCGCTGACCGTGCGCCTGATCGCCGGTACCTGGCACGCCGTCATGCGCGCGGGCATGGAGTGCCAGACCGCACTGACCGAGTGCAGCCCGGCGGCCGCGCCGGAACTCATGATCGAGGCCGTCCAGACCGCCTACGACGAGTTCAAGCGGGTGTGCGCCTTCCCGATGGCCGCCGCCGAGTAACCCCGGCGCAACCCTTTGACAGCATCGGATTGCGATCCGATACCATCCAACACAGGTCATGAGTACCAGCGCCAAGCCCCGGCTCGCTGGTCGGCAACCCTCCTAGTTGCGGTGGGGTGCTCCGGGTGATGACCGGGCTTCCGAGAAGGTCCGGGAGCAAGCGCGACGTCAGGAGTACCACCATGAGCAACCCCATCGTGCCCGGTATCGGCTGTGCGGCGGATGCGGCGGGCATGCGCCATCCGCTCGCTACCATCGAAGGGGTGCACGACTTCTCGTTCGCTGCGACGTATCCCGGGTCCGGCACGGTGGCGGCACGGTGACCGTGGACATCGACGCACGGACCTCTCACGCCGCGGCACTGCTACCCCCGCCCGACGGCACGCTGGGCACCATCGCCGTCGGTGATGTGCGGCTGGAGAACGGAGCGGTCGTCCCCGACGCGGTCCTGGCGGTACAGCGCTGGGGCGAACTGGCGCCGAATCTGGACAATGTGGTGCTCGTCGAGCACGCACTCACCGGCGATTCGCACGTGGCGGGCGTACCGGACGCGGTGCATCCGCTGCCGGGCTGGTGGGACGGGATCGTCGGCCCGGGGGCACCGCTGGACACCGACGAATGGTGTGTCGTCGCCACCAATGTGCTCGGCGGTTGTAAGGGCAGCACCGGGCCCGCTTCGCTCGCCCCGGACGGAAAGCCTTGGGGCACACGGTTTCCCGAGATCTCGATCCGTGACCAGGTGACCGCCGAGGTGGCCCTGGCCGACCTGCTGGGCATCGACCGGATCGCCGCGGTGGTCGGCGGATCCATGGGCGGCATGCGAGTGCTGGAGTGGATGGTCGGATATCCGCAGCGGGTCGGGGCCGCGCTGGTGCTGGCCGTCGGTGCGCGCGCGACCGCCGACCAGATCGGCACCCAGACCACCCAGATCGCCGCCATCACCGCCGACCCGGATTGGCAGGGCGGCGACTATCACGGCACCGGCCGGGCGCCGCGGACCGGCATGGGCCTGGCCCGCCGGATCGCGCACCTCACCTACCGCACCGAATTCGAGCTCGATCATCGCTTCGAGAACCAGGCCCAGGAGGGCGAGGATCCACGGGCCGGGGGCCGTTACGCGGTGCAGAGTTACCTGGACCACCAGGCCGACAAACTGGTCTCCCGGTTCGACCCCGCGACCTACGTCCTGCTCACCGAGGCGATGAACCGGCACGATGTGGGCCGCGGCCGCGGCGGCGTCGAGGCCGCGCTGGCGGCCACGCCGGTGCCGTGTGTGGTGGGCGGCGTCGACTCCGACCGGCTGTATCCGCTGCGTACCCAGCGGGAACTGGCCGATCTGCTGCCCGGTTGCCGGGGCCTGGAGGTCGTGCATTCCCGTGACGGGCACGACGGCTTCCTGACCGAGACCACCGCGGTCGGAAAGCTGCTGGTCCAGACAATGGGCCTGGCCCGGGCCGCCCGCGACCGCTGATTCAGTCGACGCCCAGGCTGCTGATCGTCGCCGCCAGCGTGACGATGGCCCCGCCGAGCACGGCGTAGGTCCCGACGTCGAAGGGCCTGCTGCGCACCGCCAGCAGGCCCACCCGCGCGGTCGGCACGCACAGCCGCAGCACCGCCGCCAGCAGGATCGCCCCGCCGATGACGAAGGCGCCACGCCGCCACCGATCCTGGGCGACGAACACCACCGCCACCACCAGCACCGCCACCACCAGCGACATCGGCAGATGGTGGCGGAAGAACCGGCCGACGGCGCCGGAACGCGGCAGGGTGGAGGTCTCGGTCACGGCTCCGATTCTCGCATCCCGGCCGGGATAGCGGCGGTCCGCTGTGCCGCCGCGAGGCCGACGGGGATACTTACCCGCGTGCTTCATCTGGTGTTCTTCGAACCTCGTATCCCGCCGAACACGGGTAACGCGATCCGGCTGGCCGCCGGCACCGGGTGCACGCTGCATCTGATCGAGCCGCTCGGGTTCGATCTGTCCGAACCCAAGCTGCGGCGGGCCGGGCTGGACTACCACGATCTGGCGTCGGTGACCGTACATCCGGATCTGGCGGCCGCCTGGGCGGCGATCGCACCGGAGCGGGTGTTCGCCTTCACCGCCCGCGCCACCCGGCGCTACACCGACGTGGCGTATCTCGAGGGAGACGCGTTGCTGTTCGGGCCGGAGCCGACCGGACTGCCCGACGAGGTGATCGCCGGCGACCGCGTCACCGACCAGGTGCGCATCCCGATGCTGCCCGGACGGCGCTCGATGAACCTGTCCAATGCGGCGGCGGTCGCGGCATACGAGGCGTGGCGGCAACTCGGGTTCCCCGGTGGTGTGTAGCGCGAACGGCCGGGCAACGCCGACAGCGGCGCGACGAGGTGCCGTCGTCCACACGGCACCGGCGATCGGCGCCACCGTGTCAGCCGCACCGAGCCCTGTCGTACACACGACACCTGCGACCGGCACCGTCGGCCGAACCCAGTGCTGTCGTGCACGACACTGGCGATCGGCATCGTCGCATCGGCAGGTGCGTGCAGGTGGTGAGGAGGGAGCGGCGATGGTGATTCGGGTGGTGGTCAAACCGAACAGCAGTAAGGGGCCGTTGGTACAGGTGCTGGAGGACGGCACGCTCCAGGTGTACGTGCGCGCTCCGGCTGTCGAGGGCAAAGCCAACGCGGCGGCGGCCGAGGCACTGGCCCGGCATTTCGGGGTGTCCAAGAGCGCGGTGCGGTTGACCGGTGGTGCGACCTCGCGGTTCAAGCGGTTCGAGATAGATGGTGAGGTCGCTCAGGGGTAGGGCACGCGGATGTCGAGCACGTTGTGCGCCAGCACCCGGGCTTCGTCGCCGGCGGTCAGGACCAGTTCGCCGGCGCGGTCGGTGGGGACGCGATCCGGACCGGAATACCGCAGTTGCACGGTCGCCGATGGTGGCAGGGCGAGTCGGCGGAGCACGTCACTGCCGCCGTGCCGCTGCCATTCGGTGCCGTGCCGGAACCAGACCTCACTCGCGGTGAGTCGTTCGGGAGTGCCGGGCTGCCATCGCGATTCGCTGACGTTCAGTTCACCGGCGTCCCAGCGGGTGTCGAGCAGGGCCGAGCAGCCGGGGCCCGGGGGCAGGTCCCACTGCTCCGATAGGCCGGAAGGCAGTTCCATCCACAGCAATTGCGCAGTACCACAGGTCTTTCCGTCGCGCCGATAGCCGGGCACCGCCAGCTCCCGGCCGTTCGGGTGCAGAACGGCGTGCTCGACGGCGGTGTTGATCCCGTCGATCCGGCCCAGGGGACGCACCGCGCCGGTGTCGGCATCGGCCAGGAACAGATGGTTCAGGGCCCAGTTCGCTCCGGGTGGGGCCTCGAATTCGGCGAGGATCAGGGTCCGATCGTCGGCGGCGAGCAGGCGCGGGCCGGTCACGAGATTGCCCGGTGCGATCGGGTCCGGGGCCGGTGGTAGCGATACCGTCACGCGCACAGCAGAATTCGGGCTGTGGAGGTCGGCCTGCACGAATTCGGCGGGCGGGCGCCACCAGCCGACGGTCGTGCCGTGCAGCGGGAACACCCGATCGCAACGGCAGTCGAGGGCGCCCGGCAGCATCGCACCGCCTCGGGTCTCCACCGCCCGCACCGTGCCGGTGGCGTCGAGCGCGTAGACGTGCGAATTGTCGCGGGTGAAGCCGACGTCGGTGTAGTGCCCCGGATGCCTGGCGATCACCCGGTCCTCGGTCGCGAGCACCACCTCCGTGGTGGAGCGGAAGACGAACGGATGTTCCGCCGGTTCGGCGGCGACGCTGCCGCGCAGGGCGACCACGGGTCGAGTGGCGATCGGCATCCGACCGGCGCATCCGCTGGTCAGCAACGCCCATGCGAGCACCGAAAGCACGAGCACACAGCTGCTTCGGGGAATTCGGCGCTCGCACACCACAAATGGGCCACGCGGCGCCGAGTGGCGAGTCATCCGAGCACCTCCAGCGCTCGCCGGTAGAAGCTCTCCCGTTCGGCCAGGCCGTTGTAGCCGCCGTTGACCGCCGCGGTGACGGCGGCGAAATCCCCGAGGTCGGCGAGCGCGTTGATCGCGCGCGAGCGCCAATACCATTGGGCGACACGAAATCCGATATCGGGGCGGGCCGCCGCTTCCGGATCGCCCTCCAGATCGAGCCCGAGGGCCAGACCGGCGTCACGGTAGTTGCCGCGACCCGTCAGCTGGATCGGGCCGCGGCCGTGGAACAACGGACCGTCGCCGGGTTCGGTGTTGCCGGGGGCGGCATTCGGCTGTCCCGGATCGTACTGTCCGAAATACTCGGCGCCGCCGAGTTCCTCGAAGTACTGCAACTGGCCGCTCTCGTGCGCCAGCTGAGCCAGAAAGGCTGCCTGCCGTAGGGGTGTGGTGATGCCGCCCTCCAGCATGGCGGCGTTCAGCGCGGGCAGATACTCCGCGGCCCGGTCCGGCGACAGCTGCGGCATGATGGCGACGAGTTGCGCCAGGGTGATGCCACCAGCCGAGCCGATCGGGCCACCTTGTGCGTGGGACGCGATGGCGGATGTCGCCGCGGTGGAACCGATCGCGGCGGGCTCCGCGTCGATGGCCTCCGTTTCGGCAACCTCCGCATCCGCAGGTCCGGCGGCGGCGGAGGCGCGATCGAACGCCTCGAGATCGACCTGCCCGGAATCGATCTCGTCGAGATCGGCCGGTTCGAAGTAGTCCATGCCGACGCGGCCGTCCGGGCGATACCGGGACCGCGCCGCATCGCCTTCGAGATCGTCACCGATCCCCGCCGACCGGACATCGCTGCCGCGGAACCCGTCCGGCCCATCGGCCGACAGACCACCGAGCGTGCCTTCGCTCCCCGGTGAACGGTGGACGTCGTCCATCGTCAGGCGGCCGGGCACCTCGGCACGGTCGGCCGACGCGCTTCCGGTCGATTCCCGATCGGTGTGCGGCACCGGGTCATCGGCCGGTCCGTTGTCGTCGGTATACCCCATGTCATCGATCTCCTCTGCATCATCGATCGTCTCCGAACTGCCGGAAATCTCCGCCTCGCCGGTCACTTCGGACTGCTCGGTGCTGCCGCCGGAGTCACCGGCGTCGGACTCCGGGGCAGTGGAGTCCCACTCGGCGTCGGTCGCATCGGTGTCGTCCGGATCTCCGCCGGTATCCGAAACCTCGGACATCTCGGCGGCTTCCGAGACCACAGCGGTCCCACCCGAGTCCGACACCATCGCCGCGGCAGCGACAGGACCTACCGATGTCGCGTCGACCAGACCGAACATCGCTGCCAGACAATTGATTTCGTCACTCACGGTCAGGACGGCGGTGCGGCCGCGGTCGGCGGACCTGGTCACGGCGGTGACCGCTTCGGCGAGCAGTTCCGACCACTCGCCGGCGACGGCGGGTTGCTCGGCGGTGACCGTCCAGTCGTCGGCGACCGTACAGCCGGCGGCCTCGGCATCGGCGGCGTAATCGAGAGCGGCCAGGGCGGTGTAGTGCAGGTCGGTCAGTGCCGTGGCGCCGGTGTCGCGCAGTGTCGCGACCCGGTCCCACAGCAATCGGTTGCGGCGATGCGCCGCCTCGACGTGGTCCAGGACGGTGTCGTAGGCCGTGCCCTGCCAGCCCTCGCCGTCGAGCCGGTGACATTCGGTACGCACCGCGCCGGACAGACTTTCGGCGTCACACAGGAAACGATCGAACAGCCCCCGGAGACCGAGGGCGGCCTCGAGGGCGCGCCATGCCTCGACCACCGAACGGGGTGGGGGCATCCGGGGCGGGGTCATATCCGTACCTCCAGTCGGAACAGGGCGGTGGCCTGGCGGTGGTCCGCCGCCGCGTATCCCTCGACGGCGACGTCGGTGTGGTCGGCCAGCCGGGCGAACCACGCCGCGCTGCGACGGACGAGATCGGCGGCGGCCTCGGCGGATTCACACCAGGCCGCGGCCAGAGGACTGTGCGGGACCAGATCGGCGACCAGCGCCCGCACCTCCCGCGCCGCCTCCGCCGCGCCGTCCATCTCACGGAAAGCGCGCCGGGCCACGCCGCCGAATCGGCGTATCGCCTCGACGTCGGCAGCGGCAGCGGCAGCGGCGATCGCGGCGCCGGCATCGCAGGAACCCGAGATGCACGAACCGGACATGCAACCCCCTCACGTGCTGGAGTGGTGTTCGATGCCCGCGACGGTAACCGCGGCCGGGAATGCCTGTCACCACCGTTCGCACAGCCGCACCCCGGTCCCGGCGACACCACCGTGACGCGCCGAGAAGTGGGGTGCGAGTAGCGGGTAGCGGGTGCGGGAAAATGTCGACCGACAGGTCCTTTCTGTGGACCCGGTACCCTCGCGTAGGACGGGGCGACGAGCCCCACCAACGGGAGAGCGCAGGCATGGTCAAGCGTTTCGCGACACTGCTGGCAGTGGTGGTCGCAGTGCTGCTGACGGTCGCCGGGCAGGCATGGGCCGGTCCGGTGAGCATCCACGACGACTCGAAGGTGCTGGACGTCACCCGGGTGACCGAGGCGGGCAACACGCTGCCGGATCCGGTCCAGGTCTTCACCACCGAGAAGGACGCCGACAACAACTCCGCGTTCGACCAGGAGGCGCAGTCCCACATCAGCGGTGCCACCGATGTGGTGATCGCCATCAACACCAAATCGCATCACCTCGCGATCCGCACCGGCACCAATTCGCACATCCGCGACACCAGCGCGGCGGGGAAGGCGTTCAGCAGCGCGTTCGGCAGCGGTGACTACACCGGCGCGACGGTCGCGGCCCTGAACTCGCTGGGTACGGCGGCCGGACAAGGCGCTCCGGCCAAGGCCCCGGCACCGTCGCACGCACCGCAGGCACAACATCGCGGCACTCAGCATTCCGGGTTCAGCCTGTGGGGCCTGCTGTGCCCGATCCTGGTCGTCGTGCTGATCGTGGCGGGTGTGGTCGCGCTGATCCGCCGCCGGAGCGGCGGCGGGGGCGGTGGTGGCGGCACGTTCAACCGTGGCGGGCCACCGGCCGGTTACGGCCCGTCCGGCTACGGCCCCGGCCAGTACGACGCCGGGTACGGGCCCGGCTACGGCGGCGGTCCGGGCTACGGACGGCCGGGCATGAGCCCGGGCATGGCCGGTGGGCTCGGCGCGGCGGCCGGTGCGGTCGGTGGCGGGCTACTCGGCTACGAACTCGGCAAGATGTCGGGCGAACACGAGGACCGCGGCGACTACGACCGTGGCTACGACGCGGGATACCAGGCCGGCGACCAAGGGGGCGGCGGCTACGACCAGTCCCAGGATTGGGGCGGCGGCGGTGGTGACACCGATTTCGGCGGCGGCGGTGGCGATTTCGGCGGCGGCAGCGACAGCAGCTTCTGATCCGGCTCCGCCGGCGGATCAGCGAAAGTCGCGGGATCTGGCGGTGATTCGCAGGTCCAGGCGCTGCACGTGGTCGGCCAGGACGCTGACCGCGCCCTCCGCGTTCTGTAGTCGGCCGCGGATCAGCAGGGCCGGCGCGCCTTGCAGCAGGCGCCGGTAGCGCGCCCACAGACCGGTCGAGCACACCACGTTCACCATGCCGGTCTCGTCCTCCAGGTTCAGGAAGGTGACCCCGGCGGCGGTGGCCGGGCGTTGCCGATGGGTGACTGCCCCGCCCACCAGCACCCGGGTGCCGTCGGGCTGCGCGAGCAGGCGATCCGCGGGCAGTACGCCCAGCGCATCCAGTTGCGGCCGGAGGAATTCGGTCGGATAGCTGTCCGGCGACACCCCGGTCGCCCAGACGTCCGCCGCGGCCAGTTCCAGGTCGCTCATGCCGGGCAGGGCGGGGGCCGTGGTGGCCGCGCCGGTGCCGGGCAGCCGGTCCGGGCGTTCCCCCGCCGCGGCGCCCGCGGCCCACAGCGCCTGCCGCCGGGTCGTTCCGAGGCTGCCCAGTGCGCCCGCGGTGGCCAGCGATTCCGCTTGCGGCACGGTCAATTCCACCCGGCCGGTGAGATCCGGGAACGACGTGTAGGGCCCGGCCGCCCGGGCCGCGACGATCTTCTCGGCCAGTTCCGTGCCGATGTGCCGCACCGCCGCCAGTCCCAGCCGCACCTGGGCGCCGCTCTGTTCCAGGGTGGCCGCGGCGCGGCTGTGGTTGATGTCGGGACCGTGCACCGTCACTCCGTGCCGGCGGGCGTCGGCCACCAGTGACTGCGGTGAATAGAAGCCCATCGGCTGCGCGTTGAGCAGTCCGGCGCAGAACGCCGCCGGATGATGCCGCTTGAACCAGGCCGAATAGAACACCAGCGCGGCGAAGCTCTGCGAATGACTCTCGGGGAAACCGAAATTCGCGAAGGCGTACACCTTCTCGTAGATGCGGTCGGCCAATTCGCCGGTGATGCCGTGCAATTCGCGCATCCCGGTGTAGAAGCGCCCGCGCAGCCGGTTCATCCGTTCGGGAGAGCGCTTGGACCCCATCGCCCGGCGCAGCTGATCGGCCTCGGCGGCGCTGAATCCGGCGACGTCGACGGCCATCTGCATGAGCTGCTCCTGGAACAACGGCACCCCCAGCGTGCGGCCCAGCGCATTCTCCAGCGCGGGATGGTCGAAGACCGTCTCCTCCAACTTGTTCCGCCGCCGGATGTAGGGGTGCACCGACCCGCCCTGGATCGGACCGGGACGGATCAGCGCCACCTCCACGACCAGGTCGTAGAAGTTGCGCGGCCGTAGCCGCGGCAGCGTGGCCATCTGCGCCCGCGATTCCACCTGGAACACGCCCACCGAATCGGCCCGCGACAGCATCTCGTAGACCGCCGCCTCGCTCAGGTCCAGGGTGTGCAGCTCCACGACCTCGCCGACGTGCTCGCGCACCAGATCGATCATGTAGTGCAGGGCCGACAGCATGCCCAGCCCGAGCAGGTCGAACTTCACCAGACCCACTGCGGCGCAATCGTCCTTGTCCCACTGCAAGACGCTGCGGCCGGGCATGCGGGCCCACTCGACCGGGCAGACGTCGGCGATGGGCCGATCGCAGATCACCATGCCGCCGGAGTGGATGCCCAGATGCCGGGGCAGGCCCTCGATCTCACCGGCCAGTCGCAGCACCTCGGCGGGAATGTCGGTGTGTTCCTCGGCGGCCACCCCGGTCCAGCGGCTGACCTGCTTGCTCCAGGCGTCCTGCTGACCGGGTGAGAAGCCCAGGGCCCGAGCAGCATCGCGCACCGCCGACTTGCCGCGATAGGTGATCACGTTCGCCACCTGCGCGGCGTACTCGCGGCCGTACTTCTCGTAAACGTGCTGGATCGCCTCCTCGCGGCGATCGGATTCGATGTCCAGATCGATGTCCGGCGGCCCGTCCCGCTCCGGCGACAGGAACCGTTCGAACAGCAGCTCGTTGGCCACCGGGTCGACATTGGTGATGCCGATCGCGTAGCAGACCGCGGAATTGGCCGCCGACCCCCGGCCCTGGCACAGGATGCCGTGTTCCCGGCAGAAGTCCACGATGTCGTGCACCACCAGGAAGTAGCCGGGGAAGCGGAGTTCGGCGATCACCCGCAGTTCGTGTTCGAGCTGCCGGTACGCCTTCGGATTCTCCTGTGGCGGGCCGTAGCGGCGGACCGCGCCGGTGAAGGTGAGCTGCCGCAACCACGAGATCTCGTCGTGCCCGGTCGGCACCTCGAACGGCGGCAGTTGCGGCGCGATCAGCCGCAGGTCGAAGGCGCATTCGCGGGCCAGATCGGCGGCATTGCCCACCGCCTGCGGGCAGGCCGCGAACAGCCGCGCCATCTCCGCTCCCGAGCGCAGATGCGCGCCACCGGCGGGTGCGAGCCAGCCGTCCATGTCGTCGAGGCCGCGCCGGGCCCGGACCGCGGCCAGGGCCATCGCCCGCCGGCGCTGCGCGGGTCCGGCGAAATGCGCGCCGGTGGTGGCGACCACCGGCAGCCCGGCCCGCTCGGCGAGGGCGATCAGCCGCGCGTTGCGCTCGTCGTCGGCGGGGATGCCGTGCCGGGTGAGCTCCACGGTCACCCGGTCGCGGCCGAATCGGTCCGTCAGCTCCCGCAGGGCCGTCTCGGCGGCCGCGTCGCCGTGCCGAAGCGCTTCGCGCACATGGCCTTTGCGGCAGCCGGTGAGGATCTGCCAGTGCCCGCCGGCGGCCGCGGTGAGCCGATCCAGGTCGTAGCGCAGCACCCCCTTCTCCCCCGCCACCATGTGCGCGGCCGACATCTCCCGGGACAACCGGCGGTACCCCTCCTCGCCGCGGGCCAGGACCAGCAGGTGCGGGCCGGCGGGATCGGGTGCGCCGGTGCGGGGTTCGGACTGCGGCAGCCCCGCCCCGAGCGACAGCTCGGCGCCGAACACCGTCGGCAGCCCCCACTCGGCCGCCGCCTCGGCGAAGCGCACCACGCCGTAGAACCCGTTGTGATCGGTGAGGGCGAGCGCCTCCAGGCCGAGCCGGACCGCCTCCTCCACCAGTTCCTCCGGCCGGCAGGCGCCGTCGAGGAAGCTGTAGGCGGAGTGGGCGTGCAGTTCGGCGTACCGCACCACCGGCTCGTCGAGCGACGGCCGCGCGCCCGCCCGGTAGGCGTCGCGGGACCGGGACCACGCCGGGCCGTCGCCACCGTCGCCGGGCGGCAGGTCACGGCCGGGGCGGCCGGACAGCACCCGTTCCATCTCCGACCAGGTCGGCGGACCGTTTCCCCAGCCCATACACACCTCCGGCAAACCGATCGGTACCCTTATTAGTCGAACATACATTCGATGACCGATTTGCCATACTTCGGCATGCCCGACTGTGACGAAGCACGCTGGCAGCAGAACTTACTTCAGAGTAAGTTGAGGGTGAACACGTTCGGGACAAGGCCGGACCGTTCGGGTCAAGGGAGCAACGATGTCCGACACCGCCGCCGCGCGAGGCCGTGCGCCGCGACGCCGCGCCCGCCGGGATCTCACCGGTAAGCACGTCCTCATCACCGGCGCGTCCTCCGGCATCGGCCGGGCCGCCGCCTTCGCAGTCGCCGCCAAGGGCGCCGTGGTGATCCTGCTGGCCCGCCGCGGCGACGAACTGGCCGCCGTGGTCGACGAGATCACCGCCGCGGGCGGCACCGCCTTCGGCTACACCTGCGACGTCACCGACGCCGAATCGGTCGAGCACACCGTCAAGACCATCCTCGACGAGCACGCTCACGTCGACATGCTGGTCAACAACGCCGGTCGGTCCATCCGCCGGGCCGTGCACCGGTCCACCGACCGGCTGCACGACTTCGAGCGCACCATGGCGGTCAACTACTTCGGCGCGCTGCGGATGACGCTGGCGCTGCTACCGCAGATGCGGGAGCGGAAATTCGGTCACATCGTCAACATCTCCAGCGCCGGGGTGCAGGTGGCGACCCCGCGGTTCGCGGCCTATCTGGCCAGCAAGGCCGCCCTCGACAAGTTCGCCGAGGTGACCGCGGCCGAGATGCTCGCCGACAATGTCACCTTCACCACCATCCACATGCCGCTGGTCCGCACCCCGATGATCGCGCCCAGCGGCAGGCAGGGGCCCTCGCAATCTCCGGAGTGGGCCGCGGACACCGTCGTGCGCGCCCTCACCGACCGGCCCAAGCGCATCGATGTGCCGGTCGGCACTCTCGCCGAGTACGGCAGCCTGTTCGCGCCGCGGCTGAAGGACCGCATCATGCACCAGTACTATCGCGCGCTGCCCGACTCCCCCGCCGCCAAGGGTGAGGCGCCCGCCGAACCGGCCTCGGAAGTCCTCGTCGCGCAGCACAAGTCACATCGCGTCCCGTCCGTCGCGGGCCGTGCGGCGCGGACGGCGTTGCGCCGCACGGTCAATCTGGTCCCGGGCATCCACTGGTAGCGCTGCCCGGTTAACCCGCACACCGCCACTCCCACACTGGAGCGCGACGGCCGCCGATATCGGCCGGCGCCGCTCGAAGGCCTCACAGCCGCCGCAACACCGATGCGCCGGCGCAGCCCGCGGACCCGGCAGCCACCGGGTCCTGTCGGCGGGACCCCGCACTCGCCGCGCTGCGCCGCAGTGCTCTCCGACTGCTCGCCGAAACAGGCTGCCGGACCGCGCGGTGTCGCCCGCTACCGGCCACCGGATCGACGGCACCGACCCGCATGCCCAGGTCGGCGACCGGTTCGCCCGTCGACAATGCCGACGGCGCCGAGTGGCCGATGCCTCAGCGCAATTCGCGGATCCCGTCCGCGACCACGGCGGTCGCGGATTTGGGGGCGGCGCCGCAGCTGGCCTGGCGCGGAGCATAGGACACGGTGTGCGCGGTGACCAACCAGCGGCGGCCGTCGCGATGAGCCACCAGGGCGGCACCGGCGAAGGTAGCCGGGTCACCGGTGGGTTCGGCATCGGGTACCGCGGATACCGCGAGGTCGTTCGCGAGCACCGGAACCCGTTCCCGCACAGCAATTTCCGCTACTTGTTCGACCGGTGAGCAACCGCTGCGGCCGCGGAATCCGGTCAGCGGGAGCTCGCCGCGGTCGGCGGCGGCCACCACCGCCACCGCGGCGTCCTCGTCGAGGCGGCCGAAGGTGAGGCCGGTGGGCAGCAGCACCATCGCGGGGGCGAAGCGATGGCCACCGGTGTGCGAACACTCCCAGACCCGATCGGGATACTCGGTGGCGAGCCGGGCCGCGATCGGGCGGCCCAGCAGTGCGCAGCATTGGTCGCGTTTTCCGTGCGTGCACACCAGGATCGGCGAATCCGCAACGGGCGCACCGAGTCCGGGGGCGGGGCCGGTCAGCAGGTGCAGGTCCAGGTCGAGCAGTTGCTTCAGCTCGGTGATCTCCAGCCGTTCGCACCAGGATTCTCCCGGTCGTGAGCTCACCAGCAATATCGTTCGGACACCGGTGAATTCGCTGCGTCCCGGGCGGCGGATGAGCGTCGGCCGCACCTGCGCGGCCTTGGTGCGCGCGGCCAGTTCCGGAGTGAGCTCCGGGCCCAGCACCTCGTCACCGATCACGTCCCGGCCCCAGGCCCCGGGCTGCTCCACGCACAGCCACCCGGACACCCGGGTGGCGCTGCCGGGCAGGGGGATGTCGATCGCGGCGGCGGCCGAGCAGGACAAACCGGTGAACATCATTTCAGAATAGAACCGTCGTCTCACGCGCCCGCCGCGGCCTGCACGGATCTCGCGGGCGGCGGACGATCCGGTCTCAGTGCCCCAGGAAGGGCAGGACCGTGGTGACGAATTCGCGGTAGCGGTCGCGGTGGATGCTGTGGCCGCTGGTGAAGACGCCGACCGTGCAATCGGGGACGGTCGCGCGGAACAGTTCCAGCTTCTCCGGGTCGACCATGCCGCCGGGGCCGCCGCGCAGGAACAAGGTGGGGGCGGTGATGTCGGAGATCCGTTCCCACCATTCCGGATTCGGCTTACGGAACTGTTCCAGGGCGGTGCGGGTCATGGCACGATCGAAGGCCAGCACGGCCCGCGGATGGCGGATCAAGCTGGTGGTGGCGTGCCACAGTTCCGGCAGCGACGGGAAGCGGCGGGTGAGGGGCGGCCGCTCGTCGCCGGAGCGTATCGGGAGCGGCTGTTCCTCGATCACCAGACGCCGCACCAGCGCGGGCCGCTCCAGCGCCACGCAGGAGACCGCATAGCCGCCGAGCGAGTGCCCGACCAGATCGACGGTAGACAGCTCCAGGTGTTCGCACAGCCGCAGCAGATCAGCGCCGAACTCGTCGAAACGATAGGAATTGGTATGTGCGCTGCGCCCGTGACCGCGCAGATCCGGGATGATCACCCGGCGGCCGGATCGGATCAGCCGGTCCGCGAACCGGTCCCAGGTGTGACCGTCGCCACCCATGCCGTGCACCAGCAACACCGGTACCTCGGACAGCGGATGTGGCGCCACGGGCCGCCCGGAATCGCGACAGGCGATCAGCACGCCGCCCAGCGGCACCCGGATGACGATCGACTCCACGTTTCGCCAGAGTACGGATGCCATCACGGCGGCGCCGCAGAATGTGCCGGGTGCCATATGCCGGGTCCGGCCGCTTGTCGTACCCGAATGGCAGGATGGAGCCATGACGACCGGTCCCGACGACCGAGTTCCCGGCCCGCAGGGCACGGCGCTCGGCATTCCCTACGATTGGCGAGCACCGACCCTGGCCCGGCTGCGGGCCCGCTGGTGGAATCCGGACGATTCGCGGCTGTTCACCCCGAAGGTCTTCGGCTGGGGTTACGACCTGAACGTCCACCGGCTGCTGCATCCGCTGCGGAAGTGAGGTAGCAGCTCACTCGTAGAGGCCCTCCACGTGCCAGGTGCGGTCGTAACCGAGCAGCAGCAGGGTTCGCACCTTGTCGTCGAGCAGCACCTGAGCGCGGACGAGACAGTCGGAGCGAGTGCTGCCCCACCATTGTTCGTCCAGCAACCAGGGGCCCGCCCAGCCGGTCACCGCCCAGTCCTTGCGACCCCAGTACAGCCGGGCCGGGACGGCGGTGAAATCGCCGCGGTCGGTCACCCACACCGGTGCGTCGTCGGCCGCCACCAGCCGCACGCCGGGGTGGTCGACCAGCACCACGGCCGGTGCGGGTTCGGGTAATCGGCCCGGCCAGGGCAGCTCCGGATCGGACCGGGGCGCCGGCTCGTCGCCGAGGGCGATCAGGGTGATGCGCTCGGCGGGGCCGCGGCCACCACTGAGCACTCCGACCTGCACCGCGGTTCCACCCAGTAGTCCCTGCACCCGGACCAGAGCGCGGCGGGCACGATCCTCGTTGTCGCCGGCCTCACCCCACAGACCCCATTGCAGAGCGGTGGTCGTGACGACCTCGACGGGTTCCAGCCGCAGCACGGTGATCGGGGCAGCGGGGGTCTGGTTACCGTAGCGCGCAGATACTCCACCCGGCCTCGTGCCGTCGCGGCGTCCGCCCGGCCTCGCCGTACTCGTGCCGCTCGAACCCACGACCGCGCCTTCCGCACCCGGTGCGGACATGTTGCCAGGACCGACTGCCGTGTTGCCTACACCCGGCGCGAGCGTTCTGCCCGGACCTACTGCCGTGTCACCCGTACCCGATGCGGGCGCGCTATCCGGACCCGATGCCGCGTTGCCAGCACCCGGCGCGAGCGTTCTGCCCGGACCTACTGCCGCGTTGCCGGCACCCGGCAGAGGCGTTCTGCCCGGATCCATTGCCGCGTTGCCGGCACCCGGCGCGGGCGCTCTGCCCGTATCCATTGCTGTGCTGTCGGAACCCAGTGCGGGCGCGCGGCCCCTCGTTCGGGGAACGGCCGGAGCGGTGCCGCGACCGTACACCGTGGCCCCGGGCTCCTCGTCCGGTGGGATTCCCCGCAGGGCGCGCTGGGTGAGCCAGCCGTCCAGCTGCCAGCGCACCCGGTCGGCGGTGCCTTCCGGGGTGAGCGGTTCAGCGCAGCGCCAGACTCGGGAGAGTTGTTCGCCCGCAGCGGTTTCCGCCGAGACGATCAGCCGGGTGCAGGCCACCGACGCACCGGACAGGCGCTCGTGCAGCCGGGTGGCGAGCAGTCGGCCCGCGAAGGCGGCGGCGTCGATCCGGTCGATCGGTGGATCGCAGGGGTATTCCACCGCGAGATCCGCCGTCGGCGGGGCCGCCGAGGGCGGGCGTTCCGGTTCGGCCCGGGCGCAGCGGTGGGCGCGGATCGCGTCGGCGCCGAATCGGGAGCCGACCTCCGCCGGGGTCAGCGCGGCGAAATCGCCGATGCGGCGCAGGCCCAGGCGGTGCAGCAGGTCCACCAGGTCGTGACGTTCCGGGGCGGCGAGGCTCGGTTCGACGGCCAGTTCCGCCACCGGGAGGGGCGCCAGGAAGCGCGCCCCGGCGCCGGGCGGCACGATCGCCGCGCGGCGGGCGGCGATCACCGCGGTGGACAGTTCGTCGGCGATGCCGATCGCGCATTCCACCCCGGTCGCCGCGACCGTGTCGATCAGCCGTTCGGCCGCCGTCTCCTCGGATCCGAAGAATCGGGCGACGCCGCGCGCGGCCAGCACCACCAAGCCGGGCCGCAGCACCTCCACTCCGGGCACGATCTCGGCCACGGCCGCCACCACCGGTTCGAACAGTCGCGCGTCACGATCCGGATCCGCTTGCGCCACATGCAGATCCGGGCAGCGGGCCTGTGCCTCCCGGCGGGTCGCACCACGCCGCACCCCCTCGGCCCGTGCGGTCGCCGTTCCCGCCACCACCCGGTTGGCGTGCAGCACCACCACGGGCCGGGTCGCCGGTACCGCGTCCACGGCCGCCGCCGCGACCGCCGACCAGTCCGGGCACCACAGCGCCAGCACCCGCGCCGCACGCTGTGACCGGGACGCCCTCACCGCACTCCCCCGACCGCGCGCCTCGTCCTCGACGCGGCCATGACGGCCGCTCCCGAGGAGGCGGATCGTTCGGATCGGCGCCTCCGGCCACTGATGGGCACCGTGATCCGGCCGGTGTCGACCGGGTCCTCGACATGGCATGGCCGGCTGCGGGTCCGCGGCGGTGCCGCCGCCACCGGGCATGAGACCCACCAGGGCTTCCGGCAGGCCGAGCCGCACCGCCGGGTCGTCGACGACGACCACCCGGTAGTGGCAGGCCGGCGCCGATTCCAGACCGCCGCCCACGGCGTCGCCGTTGATCGCGACGGCGACCGGTGTGCCGCAGGCCGGAACTCACGGGCGGGTCCGGACCGCCCATGGGTGTCGGCCGGGTCCCTGAGATCACCCGACCGGAACTCGCGAGTGGGTCCGGACCGTCCATGCGGTCGCATCTGCCCGATTTCGGCCGTTCCGCCCGGGCAGGTGATCCGCCCCGGCCGAGTTCCGGCCACCGGCCGTTCGATCGGGCCCGACAGCAGAGGCAGCATCGTCCACGCTGTCGCCGGCCCGGTCGGGACGACCACCTCCGAGCGGGCCGATCGCCGTCGCGCTCGGCCGCCGGCGGTCCGGCGGCGGGCGGCGGTGAACAGCGATGGCCGGAACGGGCCGGTCTCCGGCATCCCGCGGCCGATCGCGGGCATGCCCGGTCCACTCGAGCTTCGATATCCGTTCCGGCGGGCCGGAGACGGCTCCGGGTCAGGAGACGGCATGGCGGGTGACTTCCGGGACCGGCGTCAACGTCGAATCCGGTTGGGGGGCATGCCATTCGACCTGCCCGTCGCGGGGGCTCAGGGCCAGGCGGCCGGTGCGGGGCGGAGCGGAACGGCCGCGCACGCAGACGTTCAGGCGTACGGTGCGCAACCGGCCGGTGCCGCGGCCGATGCCGTCGTAGCCGTCGATCTCGGTGGCGATGCGCAGGGTCGGGCCGATCCAGGCGCCACCGGTCACCACGAGGGTTGCGCTCTTGCTGCGGGCGCGGGCGGCGAGCACCCGGGTGCGGGCGGCCGGGACCGAGCGGCCGCCGAGGTTGAGCACCACCAGATCCAGGCCGTCCAGCAATACTGCGGCAATCTCCACCGGGTCCGGGCCGGGGTCGGGGACGACGTACAGCCGGGCCAGGTGCGCACCCATCTCGGCCGTGGCGAGCAGGCCCAGCCGGGGCAGGCCGACCACCGCGGCATGGCCGCCGGCGGCGGTCACCGCGGCCAGCAGGCCCGCCAGCAATGAGCTCGCACCCGCGTACGCCACCACCGATCCGCGTGGTACGCCACCCTCGGGCAGCAGTTCCGCCAGCGCGGACGGCACCGGCAGCGACTCCCGGCGAGACCGTCGCGAGACCGAGGGCCGGGTGGTGGCACCGGTTCCACGTGCGGGGATGGCGGCCATGCGGCGGCGCAGGTCCGCCAGTTGCTCCGCTTTCCGTTCCTCAGCCGAACCCATCCAACGACCACCCATCTCTCACCGAACGGACTCCACCGCGACACCGAGACGGGCCGGGGACATCACCGCAGCCGATGACCAGCATCTGTTCAGCTATCGATCATAGTCGAATATACGTTCGATACCACCTCAGTAGAACCCCCACTTCGGTGCGCGTCAAGATGCTCCGGGCGGGAAGCCGACTCCGGGTAACCGGGCCAGTCAGGATGGTTTTCGGCTATTCTCGCGGCCGTGACCGAACGCGCTCGTCCCATCGTCGGCCCCGACTACCTCGTCGCCGGTCGCTACCGCTTGCAGTCGAAGCTCGGCGGCGGCGGCATGGGTGCGGTGTGGCTGGCGACCGACCGCCTGCTCAATCGGGATGTCGCCATCAAACAGGTGCTGACCACCGCCGGACTCACCGAGGCGGAGGCCGCCGAGGTCCGCAATCGGATCGTGCACGAGGGCCGGGTCGCGGCCAAACTGTCACACGAGCACGCCATCGCGGTGTACGACGTGGTGCTGGAGGCGGGCGAGCCCTGGCTGGTGATGGAGTATCTACCGTCGCGCAGCGTCGCGAAGGCACTGGCCTTGGTCGATGTGCTGCCGGCGGTCGAGGTGGCGCAGATCGGAGCGCAGGTCGCCGACGCACTCGCCGCCGCGCACGCCGTCGGTATCACCCACCGCGACATCAAGCCCGGCAACATCCTGGTCGCCGATCGCGGCGGCGAGGTCGGTAAGGCCAAGCTGTCCGACTTCGGTATCGCCGCCGGCGCCGGAGATCTCGCCGGTGAGCAGGAGGACATGATCACCGGCACCCCGGCCTACATGCCGCCGGAGGTGGCCCGCGGGGCGCAGCCGACCGCCGCCAGCGATGTGTACTCGCTCGGCGCCACCCTGTACACGGCGGTGGAGGGGCAGACGCCGTACGGGTACGACGAGGACCAGAACGTGATCGTCACCCGCGCCGCGATGGCGCAGATCATCCCGCCCAGCCGCAGCGGGCCGCTCACCGATGTGCTGCTGCACATGATGGAGCCGGCGCCGCAACGCCGCCCGACCATGGCCGAGGCCCGCAACGAGATCCTCGCCGCGGTGTTCGGGCCCGGCACCGGGCCTTATATTCTCGGCGCGCCGATCCGCACCGAGGACGGCACGATTCCGGCCTGGGCGGCCCGCAACTCCGCCGCCGGGCTGCGCAGCCCGCATACGGCGCCGCTGCCCCGCCCGCCGCGCGCGGTCTCGCTCGGTGGCGCGCCCGCCTCGCTGCGGCAACCGGCTCCCCGTAAGGCCGCGAAGAGCGGCGGCATCGGCCTGGACAGCCTCGGCCCGAACGCCGGACCGCTCGCCATCGCGGTGGGACTGCTGATCGGCCTGCTGATCATCATCGTCGTGCTGGTCGCGCTGTAGGCCGTCTCAGTCGATGCGGCGGCGGTGGGCCCAGCGGGTCAGCGCGTTGCGGTTGGACTGCTGGGTCTTGCGCAGCACGTTCGAGGCGTGCGTCTCCACGGTTTTCACCGAGATGAACAGGGTTTCGGCGATCTCGCGGTAGGTGTATCCGCGAGCCAGCAGGCGCAGCACCTCGAGTTCCCGCGGGGTCAGCGAATCCAGTTCGGGATCCAGCTGCGGCTCCGGAACCGGGGAACGGCCGGTGAACGAGTCCAGCACGAAACCGGCCAGCCGCGGGCTGAACACCGCGTCGCCGCCGGCCACCCGGCGGATGCCGTCGGCCAGTTCCGGTCCGGAGATGGTCTTGGTGACATAACCGCGGGCCCCGGCTCGGATCACCGCGATCACATCCTCCGCGGCGTCGGACACGCTGAGCGCCAGGCACACCGGGCCCGGATCGATACCTTGCAATACCGCCACCCCGCCGCCGTCGGGCATGTGCACATCGAGCAGCACCACATCCGGGCGAGCGACCCTGATCCCGGCGACGGCCTCACCCACCGCACCGGCCTCGCCGACCACCACCATATCGGCTTCCCGGCTCAGCTCCGCCCGCACCCCGGAGCGGAACACGGCGTGGTCGTCGACCAGAAAAACCCGGATGGACACTGCTCTCCCTCGCTCGTCGATCCCCGGGACGGCATCGTCCGCCCCCGGGAACGAAACATCCTCGGCCGCACTCACCCTACCGATTCCCGGCGGGCGCGGACCGGCCTCGCACCCCGTCACCCGCGCTCCGCCGCGGGCTCTTGATCGGCGCCCGAGCGGCCCTCGGAATCGGTGCGGGGCAAGGTGATCCGGACCTCGGTGCCGCGGCCCACGCCGGAACGGATGTCGACGGAACCGCCGCGACGCTCGATGCGGGCACGTATGGACTTGGCGACGCCGCGGCGGTCGCCGGGGACGGCGGCCGGGTCGAAACCGGCACCCCGATCCCGCACGAAGATGCTGACCTGCTCCGGCTCCACCTCCGCGAACAGGTCGATGGTGGGGACACCGGCGTGTTTGGCCGCGTTGACCAGCGCCTCCCGGGTGGCGCCCAGCAGCGCGGTGAAATGTTCCTTGGGCAGGCCGAATCCGGTGTCGGCCGGATCCATCGAGACATCGCCGACCGTCACCGGCGTGACCTTCACCCCGTGCTGATCCTCCACCTCACCGGCGATGGTGCGCAGCGCCGCGGCCAGGCTCGACTCGGCGGGCATCGAATCCTCGAACAGCCACTTGCGCAACTCCCGCTCCTGGCTGCGGGCCAGCCGCACCACCTCCTGCGGATCGCCGGCCTGCCGCTGGATCAGCGCCAGCGTCTGGAGCACGGAATCGTGCAGATGGGAGGCGATCTCCTCGCGCTCCTCGTTGCGGATGCGGGCGGCGCGCTCGGAGTTCAGCGCCCGCATCAGCCGCAGCCACAGCGGCACGGTCAGCAGCCCGACCCCGACCAGGGTGACGCCGACCGCGATCAGCGCCGACCCCATCGAGCTGAGATTGATCCGGGCCAGCACCACCACGCTCAGCCCGACCACGATCAGCGTGGCCCCGGACAGGATGCGGGTCCAGGTCAGAACACCGGGCCGGGCGGGCAGCCCGAGCATCGACCGCGGCCCCTCGGCGTCGAACTCCCGCCACACCAGCGCCGCGCCCACGGAGACCACCACGATCGGCCCCACCACGTGCGCGGCGGTGCCGTTGAACACCCAGGACATCGAGACCGCCAGCGCCAGCCCCAGCAGCACCAGCCCGACCGCCTGCCGCCGCTCCGCCCCCGTCGGCGGCGGGCCGTCCGCACCGGCCGAGGTGAAGATCCACAGCAGTCCGTAGGCGACGATGCCCGCCCCCATCAGGGCGGACAGCAGCACGAAGGCCATCCGCACCTTGAACACGTCGACCCCGAGATGATCGGCGATGCCGCCGGCCACACCGCCCACCACCCGGCCGCCGGCCCGCCGCAACAGCCGCGGTGGTGGCGCGGGCGCATCCAGGGCGGGCGTGACCGGGAACATGCCTTCGATACTGGCACGGCCCCCCGACACCGACCATCGGGAACAACCCCCATTCGGCCCTCGGGGGTGCGGGCCCGGACCGGTCCGTTCGGCTCGGAGCCGTGCGCACGTCCGTCCCGGCAGCGTCGCAATCCCGTCACCAGGGCATTCATTGTCCGGACCGGACAATCCGACCGTCGGTGGCCTCGATTCCGGACCCGGTCCGGAAAACCGCCTCCAACCCGATGACCAGCAGATTCGTCCGGCGAGCGCGAATAAGCAGCTGCTTGCGGGGCGCCCGCCGGGTCACGCTGAGTGCGGCATCGAATCCGGGCCGACCTGCCTCACACAGGCATTCACCGGAGGCCTCGCCGGGCTTCCCGGCGAGGAGGGCGATGCCCCGCCCGACGGTCCCACGACCATCGGGCGGTGCGCAGACAGTGCGCCTGCCAGGCGCGGCACAGGGGAGAAAAATGCACTTCACGTCCGCATTCGCGATCGCCGCGACTGCCACCGGACTGCTGTTCGGCGCACCGCACGCGGTGGCGGACACCGGGGGGTTCGCACCGCACGAGAACACCTACAGCACCTCGGACGGGCTCACCTACACGGTGGGACACAGCGATTACACGATCCGTCCGATCGCGCCTCTGAACAACATGCCCACCAACCGGGAGGCGTTCCTGGACGGGAGCTTCTACGGCCGGGTCGCCGGCGGCACCGGGAAGCTGAAGGCCGGATATTTCGTCGCCTGCGCGGTCGACATCGACGTCGTCTTCAGCGCCGACGCGTCCGCCTCGCTGGGACTCGGCGCCGACGCGGGGGTGTCCGTGAGCCCGGACGCGGTGTCGCCCAGTGTCGATGCCACGCTCGGCCCGAGTATCTCGGCCGGTATCGGGCTGGATCTGTCCATCGCGCCCGGCGAGATCAAGGAGGTCGTCATCGGTGAGAAGGACCTGGCCCCGGATCTGACCGGAACCATCGTCAGCCACGATTTCCGTCTGTCGGCCCACCACTGCGGTGGTCCGCTCACGATCCGGCCCTACAGCATGATCACGGCCACCTCGCCCACCACCGATGCCTCCGGCGCGGTCTTCGGCGATCCGGCCGTCATCTGATCGAGATCTGGTATCCGGCACCCTGAGCTGGGCGAACACGGCCGGTCACGACGACGTGACCGGACCGTGCCCAGGAGTTCAGGTCTCATTTCAGGGTTCACCCCGATGCAACCGGCCCCCGGCCGTTCCACCATGAGACTCATGACCAGAGCGAGCGGCTGGGCCGGGGGCACCGGTAGCCGGGCCGGATTCAACGAGCAACTCCAGCATCTGTGGCGAACCCGGCCCGTGCGCCGCCCGCGACAGGGGCCTGTCGCCGGCGTCGCCGTGGGCTTCGGGCGGCGCTACGACGTCGATCCGGTGCTGATCCGGATCGCGTTCGTGGTGGCGACGATCTTCGGCGGCGCGGGCATCGTGCTGTACCTGGCGGCCTGGCTGTTGCTGCCCGCCGCGGGCGATCAGGTGTCGCCGGCGCAGGGGCTGCTCGGCAAGGGCTACACCGGGCAGTCCCCGATGCGGACCGTCGTACTGCTCATCGCGCTGGTGATCGCGCTCGCCACCATGGGCCCGGTCGGGGTCGGCCTCGGCGGTTCCGGGCTGATCAGCTTCGCGCTGATGGTGGCCGGCTGGTGGCTGCTGTACCTGCGGCAGCCGCAACCACCCGCCGACGAGGTGGATCCGCTGACGATGAACCCGATCGCGGCGACCGGCTACCCGGGCACGGTCTTCCCCGGTGGTTCCCCGTGGGCGGCCCACCCGTACGGGCCTTACACGACGCTGCCGGACCATTACGAGCCGGATCCGGCCGCAGCGACCGTCCCGGATCCGCGGGACGCCGGTGTTTCCGCTTCCGGCACCACGGCTTCCGCCCCCGGCACCACGACTGCCACGGCCACCGGTGCCGCCGCCGCGTCCGGCGGCGGATCACCCGCGGACGCAGCCGTCACCACCGACGAATTCGTGCCGGGCGCCACGGATCCGGTGGTCGACGCGCCGGAATCGGACGACCCCGCCGGGCCGGCCCCGTCCACCACCTCGACCGCATCCAGATTCCGGGGCCGCGGCGACGCCCGCCGGGACACGACCGCCGATTCGACCCGCTTCGGCGCCAGGCCGCCCGGCTGGGATCCGCTGGGGGTCTCCCCGCTGGCCTGGGATCTGCCGGATCCGGCACCGCCGCGCCCGGTCGCGGTGCTGCCACGGCCGCCGCGCTCGCGGCTGACCCCCATCGTGATCGGGCACGCCGTCCTCGCCGCCGCGATCGCGGGCGGGATCGCCGCTCTCGGGGTGGACTGGATGACCCCGGCCCGGATCGGCGCGGTGGCGCTGGCGGTGGTGGGACTGGGGCTGATCGTCGGGGCCTTCCTGCGCCGCGGCTACGGCCTGATGGTGCTGCTGGCACCGCTGGCCGGATTCGTGATCCTGGCCGCGGCGATCGGACCGGTGGAATTCGATCGCGGCGCCGTCGGCGAACACGCCTGGGCCCCCGCGACGGCCGCCGAACTGGACCAGCCGTTCCGGGTCAGCGCGGGCACCGGCACGCTGGACCTGCGCTCGCTGGCGCTCACCGACGACCGGACCGCGACCGCCAAGGTCCGAATGGGCAATCTGCGGGTGCTGGTCCCGGAATCGATGCGGCTGGACACCACCTGCACCGTCCGGCTGGCCGACGCCGCGGACTGCCCGCAGGGCCTCACCGGACCCGCGATCGGCCCGGTCCTGCATCTCGATATCGACGTCCGTGCCGGACACGTGGAGGTGAAACGTGGCTGACCAGAATCCGATCGGCACCGATCCGATCGACACCGAATCCGCTCGCGGCGCCCGCCGCGGCCCGTCGCTACTGCTCCTGCTGGCCGGTCTGCTCGCCGTGCTGGTGAGCGTCTGGGCCTTCATCGGCCCGTCGAGCTGGCCCGCGCACAGCGGCCTGCCGATCGGCTGGATCGTGGTGGGCGCGGCCGTCGTGGTCGGCTGCGGCCTGGTGCTCTCACCACGCCGCAAGCGCTGACACACCCCACCGGCAAACGCTGAGGGCCCGGTCGCCATCGCGACCGGGCCCTCAGCGGTGGTTCACTCCCATTCGATGGTCCCCGGCGGCTTGCTCGTCACGTCGAGCACCACCCGGTTGACCTCCGCCACCTCGTTGGTGATGCGGGTGGAGATGCGTTCCAGCACGTCGTAGGGCAGCCGGGTCCAGTCCGCGGTCATCGCGTCCTCACTGGACACCGGGCGCAGCACGATCGGATGGCCGTAGGTGCGGCCGTCGCCCTGCACGCCGACCGAGCGCACGTCGGCCAGCAGCACGACCGGGCACTGCCAGATCCGGCTGTCCAGATCGGCCGCGGTGAGCTCCTCGCGGGCGATGGCGTCGGCCTGCCGCAGCGTGGCCAGCCGTTCGGCGGTGACCTCGCCGACGATGCGGATGGCCAGGCCCGGACCGGGGAACGGCTGGCGGGCCACGATCTCCTCCGGCAGCCCCAGCTCGCGGCCGACCGCGCGCACCTCGTCCTTGAACAGCAGTCGCAGCGGCTCGACCAGTTCGAACTCCAGATCGTCGGGCAGGCCGCCGACGTTGTGATGGCTCTTGATATTGGCGGTGCCGGTGCCGCCGCCGGACTCCACCACATCCGGGTAGAGGGTGCCCTGCACCAGATATTCGACCAGCGGACCGCCTCCGGCGCCGTTGGTGGTGGGGGCGCCGGCGGTGTCGTGCTCGGTGGTCTGCACGACCTCGGCGATGGCGTCCTCGAACGACCGGATGAATTCGCGGCCGATGATCTTCCGCTTCTCCTCCGGGTCGGTCACGCCCTTCAGCTCGCCCAGGAACTTGTCGACCGCGTCGACGGTGACCAGGCGGGCGCCGGTCGCGGCGACGAAATCGCGCTGCACCTGCTCGCGCTCCCCGGCCCGCAGCAGGCCGTGGTCGACGAACACACAGGTGAGCCGGTCGCCGATGGCCCGCTGCACCAGCGCGGCCGCGACCGCGGAGTCGACGCCGCCGGACAGGCCGCAGATCGCGTGCGCGTCACCGACCTGCGCGCGCACCCGCTCGATCAGCGAATCGGCGATATTGGCCGGGGTCCAGGCCGCGGGAATGCCCGCCATCTCGTGCAGGAACCGGCTGAGCACCTGCTGGCCGTGCGGGGAGTGCAGCACCTCGGGGTGGTATTGCACCCCGGCCAGCCGCCGCGCCGGATCCTCGAACGCCGCCACCGGCGCGCCCACGCTGGTCGCGGTGACCTCGAAGCCGGCCGGAGCGTCGGTGACCGCGTCGCCGTGGCTCATCCACACCGGTTGCACGGTCGGCAGGCCGCCGTGCAGCAGACCGCCGTCGGTGCTGAGTTCGGTGCGGCCGTATTCGCGGGTGCCGGTGTTGGTGACGGTGCCGCCGAGCGCCTGCGCCATGGCCTGGAAGCCGTAGCAGATCCCGAAGACCGGCACCTCCAGATCGAACAGTCGCGCGTCCAGCTGCGGCGCGCCCTCGGCGTACACGCTGGCCGGTCCGCCGGACAGGATCACCGCGAGCGGCTGCCGCTCGGCGATCTCCTCGACGGTCGCGGTGTGCGGGATCACCTCGGAGTACACGCTGGCCTCACGTACTCGCCGCGCGATCAACTGCGCGTACTGCGCCCCGAAATCGACGACGAGGACTGGTCGCTGGGTATCTGCCACCGGGCCAGTTTAGTGACGGCGCCGCGACCGTCCGCGCCGCGTCCACCGAGTGCGGCGCGGGCCCTTCGGGGCCGCGGCGGCACGGCTATCCTCGTGCTGTGCCATTCGCCCGTGCGATCGATGCCGAGATCCATTACGAGGACACCGGCGGCGACGGTCCCGTGGTGCTATTGGGGCACGAATTCTTCATGGACACAACGATGTTCGCGGCCCAGGTGAC
The DNA here is from genome assembly GCF_020176955.2 of Nocardia sp. alder85J. Classification (GTDB taxonomy): domain Bacteria; phylum Actinomycetota; class Actinomycetes; order Mycobacteriales; family Mycobacteriaceae; genus Nocardia. The sequence continues at coordinate 148,161 of NZ_JAIUCZ020000010.1, read as the reverse complement.
GGCGCTCGCGCCGGACTACCGGATCGTCACCTGGGATGCCCGCGGACACGGCCGCACCCGCGACGAGGGCTTGCCGTTCACCTATTGGACCGCGGCCCGCGACGCGCTGACCGTGCTCGATCACCTGGGGGTGCACCGCGCGGTGGTGGGCGGCGCCTCGCAGGGCGGATTCAGCGCGCTGCGCACCGCGCTGCTGTCCCCGGACCGGGTGGCCGCCCTGGTCCTGATCGCGACCGAGGCGCATCCGGCCAGCGCGCTGGAACTGGAGACCGCGCATTGGTTCCTCGATCGCTGGTCGGGTCCGGGTTCGCGGTACCTGCTGGCCGAACAGCTGGCCGGCCGCCTGATCGGCGATGATCCCTGGCACTGCACGATCTGGACGCAGCGCTGGGTGACCCGCGATCCGCGGGCCACCGAGGCCGCCGCCAACTGCCTGCTCGCCCGCGACAGCATCGTCGACCGGTTGTCCGAGATCGCTTGTCCCGCACTGGTGATCCACCCGGCGCTGGCCGGCGTCCCGCGCCGCAACGCCGTGGAACTGGCGCGGCGGCTGGCGGATTCCCGCTTCGTCGAGATTCCGGGTGCGCATCAGGCCGTCACCATGACCCATCCGGCCGCGGTGAACGCCGCCCTCGGCGCCTTCCTGGACGAACTGGCCCTGAGCAACTGACCGCCGCCGGGCGACCGGGCCGGTCAGCGCACCGAGAGGCCGACCTTCTGGAACTCCTTGAGCTCGCTGTAGCCCGCCTTCGCCATCGAACGACGCAGTGCGCCCACGAGATTCACCGAACCCCACGGATCGCTCGCCGGACCGTAGAGCACCTGCTGCAACGACGGGCGGTCCTCGTCGTCGGCGAACTGCAACGGCAGGCCGCGCGGCAGCGAGGGATGCGCGGCGGCGGTCGGCCAGTACCAGCCCCGGCCCGGGGCCTCGTGGGCCAGCGCCAGCGGCACGCCGAGCATGGCCGCGTCGGCGCCGCACGCGATGGCCTTGGCCAGCTGACCGGACGACACGATGTCACCGTCGGCGATGACGTGCACGTAGCGGCCGCCGGTCTCGTCGAGGTAGTCGCGGCGCGCGGCGGCGGCGTCGGCGATCGCGGTGGCCATCGGCACGCCGATGCCCAGCACCTCACCGGTGGTGGTCGAGCCCGGGGTGGAGCCGTAACCGACGATCACCCCGGCCGCGCCGGTGCGCATCAGATGCAGGGCGGTGCGGTGATCGCTGACGCCGCCGGCCACCACCGGCACGTCGAGATCGGCGATGAAGGTCTTCAGGTTCAGCGGTTCGGTGGCCGACGCCGCGGCGCCGGCGCCGCCGACGTGCTCGGCGGAGATGATGGTGCCGTGCACGACGAGCAGGTCGATCCCGGCCTGTACCAGGGCGGGGGTGAGCGCGCGCGCGTTCTGCGGGCTGACCCGGACCGCCACCGTCACGCCCGCGGTACGCACCTGCGCCACCGCGCCGGCCAGCAGATCCGGCTGCATCGGCGCCGAGTGCAACTGCTGCAACAGGGTGACCGCGGCCTCGGGGCCCTGCTTCTCGGCGACCTCGATCAGCTGATCGATGCGCGCGGACACGTCGGCGTGCCGCGCCCACAGGCCCTCGCCGTTGATCACGCCGAGGCCACCGAGGTGGCCCAGTTCGACGGCGAACTCCGGCGACACCAGGGCGTCGGACGGATGGGCGACGACGGGGATGTCGAAGCGGTAGGCGTCCAGCTGCCAGGCCACCGACACCTGCGTGGAGGACCTGGTCCGCCGGGAGGGAACGATGTCGACATCGTCCAGCTCGTAGGTCCGCCGAGCGGTCCGGCCCATGCCGATCTCGACCATGTCGCGCATTGATTGTTCTCCCTTGTTGTTTCGACGTACACGACACCGAATGAACCCGTGCATCGGCACGAGCGCACGCGGCGGCCGCGCCGGCGCGACCACCGGGCGTCCGCCCGGCGCCCCGATGCCCGCTCGCGGTGCGGACAGCGGAACCACACGCTCGTCGCTCCGGGTTCCGGTGCCCGCCGGAATCCCGTGACCTCCGTCCTACCGGCCGCGGACACCGCGGCCGTCAGGTATCAGCCGCGGCCAGTGTAGTTCGGGGCCTCCACGGTCATCGTGATGTCGTGGGGGTGGCTCTCCTTCAGGCCGGCTGCGGTGATCTGCACGAACTGCGCCTCCTGCAGATCGGGGATCGTGTGCGAGCCGGTGTAGCCCATGGCCGCCCGCAGGCCGCCGACCAACTGGTGGATGACCTGGTTGACCGGGCCGCGGAACGGCACTCGGCCCTCGATGCCCTCCGGCACCAGCTTGTCCTCGGCGAGGACGTCGTCCTGGAAGTAGCGGTCCTTGGAGTACGACTTGGCCTGGCCGCGGCCCTGCATCGCGCCCAGAGACCCCATGCCGCGGTAGCTCTTGAACTGCTTGCCGTTCATCAGGATCAGATCGCCCGGCGACTCGGCGGTGCCGGCCAGCAGCGAGCCGAGCATCACGGTGGACGCGCCCGCCGCGATGGCCTTGGCCACATCGCCGGAGTACTGGATGCCGCCGTCGGCGATCACCGGCACACCGGCGGCCTTGCACGCGGCGACGGCCTCCAGGATGGCGGTGATCTGCGGGGCGCCCACCCCGGCGACCACCCGGGTGGTGCAGATGGAGCCGGGGCCCACCCCGACCTTGACCGCGTCGGCGCCGGCCTCGACCAGCGCGGCCGCGCCCTCGCGGGTGGCGATGTTGCCGCCGACGACCTGGATGCGCTCGCCCACCTCGGTCTTCAGCTTGGCCACCATCTGCAGCACCTGCGCCTGATGGCCGTGCGCGGTGTCGACGATCAGCACGTCGACCCCGGCGTCGCGCAGCGACATGGCCCGCGACCAGGAATCCTCGCCGACACCCACCGCGGCGCCGACCAGCAGGCGGCCGTCGCGGTCCTTGGTGGCATGGGGGAACTGGTCGGTCTTGACGAAGTCCTTGACGGTGATGAGGCCCCGCAGCCGGCCGTTGCCGTCCACGATGGGCAGCTTCTCCACCTTGTGCCGGCGCAGCAGCCCCAGCGCGGCCTCGGCGGTGACGCCCTCCTGCGCGGTGATCAGCGGGGCCTTGGTCATCACGTCGGCGACGCGGCGGTCCTGGTCGACCTCGAAGCGCATGTCGCGGTTGGTGATGATGCCGACCAGCGCGCCCTTCTCGTCCACCACCGGCAGACCGGAGATGCGGTAGCGCGCGCACATGGCGTCGACCTCGGCGAGCGTGTCGGTGGGACGGCAGGTCACCGGATCGGTGACCATGCCCGCCTCGGACCGCTTCACCGTCTCCACCGCGGCCGCCTGATCGGCGACGGACAGATTGCGGTGCAGCACACCCATACCACCGGCGCGGGCCATCGCGATCGCCATCCGGGCCTCGGTGACGGTGTCCATCGCCGAACTGACCAGCGGCGTGCGCAAGATGATGTCGCGCGTCAGCCGACTGGATGTGTCGACCGAACTGGGGATGAGATCCGAAGCGGCCGGCAGCAACAGCACGTCGTCGAACGTGAGGCCGAGCATGGCGATCTTGTTCGGATCGTCACCACCCGTATGCGGGCGGACGGCGCGTTCGCCCATCACGGGATCACTCATCGGAAAAAACCCCTCCTGGAATTGCAACCCGGCACCTGTACGTCCATGGTATCGGCCCCCCACCGCGGACGGTTCGGCGGCTCCGAGCGGCATCGGACAACTACGGGCAAACGCGACGCGCCGGAGGGTGACCCACTCGCCCCGCCGCCGTACCGGTCGGCGGCCACCTCCATAAACACAACGCAGCAAATTGAGGCCAGCGCTGGCGCACAGCCCCTTGTTCTGCGTACCGTGGGATTGTGCGTGACCATCTACCACCTGGCCTGCCGCCGGATCCATTCGCCGGAGACCCCTCCGACCCGTCGGCCGCGCTCGATGCCATCGAGCCGGGGGAACCGCTGGATCCTCACGAGCGCCTAGCGGTCGAAGAAGATCTCGCCGATCTCGCCGTCTACGAGGCGCTGCTGGCGCATCGGGGCATCCGTGGACTCGTGGTCAGCTGCGAGGACTGCCGGCAGGATCATTACCACGACTGGGACATGCTGCGCGCCAACCTGCTTCAACTGTTGGTGGACGGCACGGTCCGCCCGCACGAGCCCGCCTACGATCCCACCCCGGAGGCGTACGTCACCTGGGACTACTGCCGTGGTTACGCCGACGCCTCGATGAACGAGGCGTTGCACGGCGACGGGTTCGACGGATTCGACGCCTGACCACCGCGACCCCGCGGGCCGAGCGGCCCCGGGCGGTGTGAAACACCCGGCGCGGCAACATCACTCGTACGCACAGCTCGAAACATGAACGGTCCCCGGACGAACACTCCCCCGGGACGCCGCTGCCCGGACACACGGACGGCCGCGAGAATTCGCGGCCGTGCTCGTCGTGTGCGCTGGTGTCCGGAGCGGTTACTTGATTCCGCCCAGCCCCGTACCGCCGATCGGCGGCAACAGCACCGTGGTCGGTGCTACCGGTGGCATCGTCGGATGGATGTGCGGGTCGTCGCCGGACGGTGCGACCGGCTTCACGGGAGTGTTCGGAGCGGGAGTGTTCGGAGCGGGCGTGGGGTCCCCCCCGGGCGCACCGCCTCCGCCGATACCTTCACCGGCGCCCGGCTTGTCCGGTCCGGACTCGCCGGGCGTCGCGATGGTGCTCGGCCCGGCGGGCGTGCCGCCGTCGGGCCCGCTACCGGTACCGCCGGGCTCGTGACTGCCACCGGATTCGTGCCCGCCCGGTTCGTGGTTGCCCGGCGAGGACGGCTCGCTCGGGGGGCTGACCACGGTGGTGTGCCCGGGCGGGACGATCGGACCACCGGATTCCGGCGACGGGCCGTCGAGACGACCCGGGCCGTTGTGGTCACCGCCCGGACTCTCCGGACCGCTACCGGACGATTGCGGCGCGTACCGCGGATCGTAGGTGGGCCGGCCCGGCCCACCGCCCGGGGTGACCGGCTGCTCGGAGCCCGAGGTCGGCGGCTGCGAACCGGGCACGGTCTGCCGCGGCGGGACCGCGGGGGTCAGCCCGGCGGCCGCTCCCGGACCCAGCGCCTGGAGCTTGACCAGCAGATCGTTGTACTTCTCCAGCAGATCCGACTTGCGTCCATCGTCGCTCACCTGGGTCGCCGTGCTCGACGCGCTCTGCAGCAGTGCCTTGGCCTGCTCCGGGCGGTTCTGCGCGATGAAGTCCTGCGCCTTGGTCAGGTCGTCGTCGGCGTGCTGGGCGATGGTGGTCTGAGCCTGTTCGCTGAACACCACCTCCTTCACCCGCCACAACGGATCACCCGGCTGTGCGCTGTAGGAGAACGCGGTGGTGCCACCGGCGATCACCGCCACCGCCGCGGCCGCACCGAGCAACGGCCGGACCAGTCGCAGATTGCCGCGCCGGGCGCCGCCGATCCGGGACTGCCGTGCGCCGATCTCCTGATTGACGGCGGCCACGATGGCATCCAGATCCGGTCCGGCCGGCAGCGGAGGCTCGATGATCTCCGCTCGCCAGTTGGCGAGCAGGGCCGCGAGTTGATACTCCTCGGAACTGTCGGTCGTGACCGGGCCGTCGCCGGCGATCGCCTCGATCAGCGCGTCGTCGCGGCGGACCGCCATGATGTCCACCGGCCCGGTGTTGCCCGATTCCGGGTCGCCGGACGAATCGGCATAGGGACCGCTGTCTCGCGATCCGCGTCGCGCCTTCCAGTCGCCCCGACCGCGCTCGCCATCCCTAGCCATACATTTCACCTGCCCTCGCCACTTGTGACTTCAGTTTCGCGAGCGCCCGATGCTGGGCCACTCGTATAGCTCCCGCCGTACTGCCCACGGCGACAGCAGTTTCTTCTGCCGACAAACCCATGACCAAACGCAGAATCAAGATCTCTCGATGTTTCTCGGGGAGCGTGGCCAGCAGACTGTTCATCTGCCGACTCGTCTCCGATTCGAGAGCCCGTTGTTCCGGCCCTTGGTCGGTGGATATGACATCTGGTACTTCGGCCATCGAGTCCGACCTGTTACGGGCGACATTCCGATGAGCGTCTGCGACCTTGTGCGAAGCGATCCCGTAGACGAAGGCCATGAAGGGCCTGCCCTGATCCTGATATCGGGGCAGGGCGGTCATCACGGCCAGACATACCTCCTGCGCAACGTCGTCCGCGGAGAGCTGCCCACGCTCCGCAGACCCGATCCGCGCGCGGCAGTAACGCACCACCAGCGGGCGAATGGTCTCCAGTACCTGGGCTAAAGCTGAACGATCGCCCTGCGCTGCGGCAGCTACGGCGGCGTCCAACTCCTCACCCGTGTGCGTCATCGTCAGAGAGATTCCTGGCGTTACAAGTGGCACGGCCGAATCCCGACCGGTGCTTCCGCCGGTCGGGCGGAACGGTCCAACAATAGCCGCTAACCCCCGGCACGAGGGCATCATGGGCCCGCACAGGTCACCCCAAAATCGGGGTCACCGTGAAAGTTCCGCGGTCGTGCGCAGTCGGCCGCCGTACTCGGCCAGTACCCGGGCGCAGTGATCCGCCTCCGCGGCGGCGGCCGCCACGGACGGGACGGTGGCACGGCCGGGGCCGGGATCGGCGGCGTGACCCTCGTCTCCCGGCGCATCGCCCAGCCCGGTGCGCAGCATGGCGCAGGCCCACCGCAATGGCAGCAGTCCGTGCTCACGGCATTCGGCGGCGACACCCGCCGACAGCGCGCGGGCCCGGTCCGGGTCGCCGGCCACCGTGGCGGCGGCCGCCAGGAGTAGACGGGACTTGACGCGATGCCGCACCGACGGACAGTCGGCGGCGAGGGCCACGGCGGTCTCGGCGTGGGTCAGCGCCGTCGCAGCACCCGCGGGCGACGACAGCGCCGTCTCGGCGGCGACCCAATGCCAGCGCAACCGCGGCCGCCAGCTGCCGGGCCGATCCCCGAGGCGGCGCAGTGGCACCTGGCAACGTTCCAGCAGCCGCGCGGCGAGCAGCGGATCGGCAGTGCCCAGCGCGTCCGCGGCCAGGCCGGTGAATGCGTCGCACACCGCCTCGTCGCGACCGGGTCCGGCGGCGGGCCCGAGATCACCGGCCGGCTGTCCGGGACAGGCGTCGCCGGATTCGATTGCGGCCGACGCGGATCCGGGGCCGGTCACCAGGGCCAGCGCGCGGCCGTCCAAGCCGGCGGCGCGAGCGTGCCAGCCCAGTTGCCGCCACAGCGACGCCTCGGTGCTGACGGCGAGCGAGCACAGCACCGGATCGGTGGTGTGGCGGCGGACCCGGGCGGCGGCCGCACGCGCTGCGGCGTAACGACCCTGGCCACCGAGGATCACCGCGCGCAACCAGTTTTCGACCGCGTCGGTGGCGGCGGGCAATTCGGCAGCAGCGATGCCGGGGCGGGCACCGAAGGCCGCGTCGGCGAACACCCTGCGTTCCGGCCGCAGCCGTGACTCGCCGGGGAGGTGGAGGTCGAGCACGGTCGCACCCTATCGATCGGCATCCGGCGGGGTACCGAGCGGCCCGCGTCCAGAGAATTCTCACAGCATGTTTCGATCGCGTAAATCTCTACCCGGCTACCACTCAGCACAGATATCGAGAAAGTGTAATGCTTTTCGGATAATTAACCTGGCCGCCTCGATTCGGCCATCTGACACCGGCCCGATCAATACGAACAGTGTCGTTCGTCATATACCACAGCGGCCGGGTATGGCCAAAGCCATCGGCAACCCACCACCGGGAAATTGCGCGCGAGCTGGCGATTTGTGACCAGGCACACCGATCGGGCTGCTCAGGCGAAGACTGGTCAACCGATCAGTATCGCCAATCGCGGCCGAGATGTAAATAGCCGACCGGTTAAATCTCGGAGCCCCGTGAATTCGAATCGTCGCCGGGGAAACTATTGACTCGTTTTCACTACACGACATAACGTACGTCATCGCCGTCGTCGGCGCCGCTCGAAATTGCGGCGACCGCGAACTGCGATCGCCGGTTGCCCGGCGATTCGGTCCGAGCCCCATCTCGGCGCCGGCTCGTCCGGCCGCACCCGGGTCCGGACAGACCGTTGCTTCACCAAGCACCGCTCGACAACGCCGACGAGCTCGCACCACAAGGAGTTCACCATGCCCATGCCCACCCACCTTCCCGGGCCGAACGCGGACGTCTGGGACTGGCAGATGCGCGGTTCCTGCCGTGGCGTGGACTCGTCGGTCTTCTTCCATCCCGACGGTGAGCGTGGCCGCGCCCGGGCCCAGCGCGAGATGCGCGCCAAGGAGATCTGCCGGACCTGCCCGGTGCTGATGCAGTGCCGCAGCCACGCCCTCAAGGTCAGTGAGCCCTACGGCATCTGGGGCGGTATGTCGGAAACCGAGCGTGAGATGCACGCCCGCCGCAACCGTCGCCGCCTGGCCGTTTAGCGCCACGAAATTCCTCTTCGCCCCGGGCCATCCGTAGCGGATGGTGCGCCGAATGCCTAGCAAACAACCGGCCACTCCGGCGGCAGTCACGGCGCGTCTCTTGCGAACACCTCGGCGTGTTGGGAGGAATGTCCGAAAGCCACTGGGGCACATGTGGTTTCCCGACACCCCAGCCGAGAGGAGGTTCCCGCACCGCGCTACGGTGGTCGCCGATGACACAGATCGGAGCGTTGTGACAACGCGGCCACCGGCCGCAGAGGGCGACTCGTTCCAGGAAGCAGTCGGGAGCGGGCCGGTGGCGACACCGGGCGGAGACTCTGCGGTCAGGGCACGCGCAGCCGAAAGCATCGAACTCGCCGCACTTCTCGAACGCTGCGGGCAGTCGGATCAGCGGGCGTTCGCCGAGCTGTACGACCGCACCTGCGCCCGCGTGTTCGGTCTGGTGCTGCGCGTCCTACACGACCCCGGCTACGCGGAGGAGACCACGCAGGAGGTCTACCTCCAGATCTGGCGTACCGCGGCCAACTTCGACTCGGCCAAGGGCTCGGCGGTCACCTGGTTGATGACCCTCGCCCACCGCCGCGCGGTCGACCGCGTGCGCGCCGAACAGGCCCACGCCCAGCGCGAGGTGGCGTACGGCGTGAGCACTCTGGGTAAGGAGTTCGACGAGGTCACCGAAGAGGTCGGCCGGCGGCTCGAACAGCAGGCGGTACTGGAAGGACTGGCGTCCCTCACCGATACGCAGCGCGAGGCGATCTCACTCGCCTACTTCGGCGGGCGCACATATGCCGAGGTCGCGGCCTATCTCGGCGTAGGGTTACCCACCGTCAAGTCTCGTATCCGGGACGGCCTGACACGACTGAAGAAGAGTTTGGGAGTGACGTGAGATGAACGAAAGCCAGATCGATCTCGCGCACACGGTAGCGCTCGGGTCGATCGGCGACGAAGACCGGCGCGCGGTGGCGGAACTACTCGACAACGCGGATCCCGTGCTGCGCGCGGCCTTCACCCGGGAAGTTCGACGTACCCGGGAAGCTCTGACCGTAATCGCCGGCGTCGTGGCCACCGAGCCACCGGCGGCCCTGCGGGCCCGGCTGCTGGCCGCGCTCCCGCCCGTTCCCGATCCGGGCCGCACCGGCGGCCGCTGACGGGCACGAACACCGGAGACACGCCGGTGGGCCCGTTCACATCCGGGATGTGAACGGGCCCACCGGTCTTTTCGTGTGCGTCTAGTGGGCGTGACCGTGATGGGCGTCGGCGTGCTCCGCCTCCGGCTTCTCCACGATGGCGCTCTCGGTGGTGAGCACCATGCGGGCGACGGAGACGGCGTTGAGCACCGCGGAGCGGGTGACCTTCACCGGATCCACCACGCCGTCGGTGACCAGGTCGCCGTAGGTCAGGGTGGCGGCGTTGAAACCGTCCTTGCCGTCGGTGACCTTGGAGACCACGACCGCGCCGTCGACGCCGGCGTTGGCGGCGATCCAGTACAGCGGGGCCTGCAGCGCCTGCCGCACCACGTCGACGCCGATGGCCGCGTCACCGGTCAGCGAGTCGCGCAGTTCGCCCAGCTTCGCGGCCGCCTGCACCAGCGCGGTGCCGCCGCCGGGCACGATGCCCTCCTCGACCGCGGCCTTGGCCGCGCTGACCGCGTCCTCGACCCGGTACTTGCGCTCCTTGAGCGCGGTCTCGGTGGCCGCGCCGACCTTGATCACCGCGACGCCGCCGGACAGCTTGGCCAGCCGCTCCTCCAGCTTCTCGCGGTCCCAGTCGGAGTCGGTGTTCTCGATCTCGGCGCGCAGTTGCGCGATCCGGCCGTCGATGTCGGCCTGGGCGCCGGCACCCTCGACGAGGGTGGTGGCCTCCTTGGTGACGACGACGCGGCGCACGTTGCCGAGCTGCTCCAGGGTCGCCTCGCGCAGCGTGATGCCCAGGTCCGGCTCGATCACGGTGCCGCCGGTGACGACGGCCAGGTCCTGCAGGAACGCCTTGCGGCGGTCGCCGAAGTACGGCGCCTTCACCGCGATCACCTTGAGCGTCTTGCGGATCGCGTTGACCACCAGGGTGGACAGCGCCTCGCCCTCGATGTCCTCGGCGATGATCAGCAGCGGCTTGGCGGACTCGGCGATCTTCTCCAGCAGCGGCAGGAAGTCCGGCAGCGAGGAGATCTTCTCCCGGTGCAGCAGCACGTAGGCGTCCTCGAAGATCGCCTCCTGCTTGTCCGGGTCGGTGACGAAATAGGCCGACAGGTAACCCTTGTCGAACTGCACGCCCTCGGTGATGACGAGTTCGGTGTGCAGCGTGGAGGACTCCTCCACGGTGACCACGCCGTCCTTGCCGACGGTGGTCAGCGCCTTGCCGACCATCTCGCCGATCTCGGCGTCGCGCGAGGACACGGTGGCGACCTGTGCGATGGCCGTCTCACCGGACACCGGCTGCGCGGCGGCCAGCAGGGCCGCGGACACCGCGTCGGCGGCCTTGCTCATGCCCGAGCCGAGGGCGATCGGGTTGGCGCCGGCCGCGATGTTCTTCAGGCCGCCCTTGATGAGGGCCTGGGCCAGCACGGTGGCGGTGGTGGTGCCGTCGCCGGCCACGTCGTTGGTCTTGGTGGCGACGCTCTTCACCAGCTGCGCGCCCAGGTTCTCGAAGGGGTCCTCGAGGTCGATGTCACGCGCGATGGTGACGCCGTCGTTGGTGACCGTCGGGCCACCGAACGCCTTGGCGAGCACCACGTGCCGGCCACGCGGGCCGAGCGTGACCTTGACGGCGTCGGCGAGCTTGTCGACACCGCGTTCCATTGCCCGACGAGCCTTCTCGTCGAACTCGATCTGCTTTGCCATGGGTGTGAAAGTCCGTCCCTGTCGAAAGAGGTTGGATCGGGAATCGGTCGTGGATCGGCCCGGTGGATCGGCCGACAGGCCCGGCGCCGGAAGACGACTGCCCCGATGCCGGCTCGTCGGCGGCACCGGGGCAGCGTCGTGTCACGACCGTAACGCGGTCACTTGTTGACGACAGCCAGCACGTCGCGCGCCGACAGGATCAGGTACTCCGAGCCGTTGTACTTGATCTCGGTGCCGCCGTACTTGCTGTAGATGACGGTGTCGCCCTCCTGGACGTCCACCGGGATCCGCTTCGAGCCGGCGTCGTCCCAGCGGCCGGGGCCGACGGCGATGACGGTGCCCTCCTGGGGCTTCTCCTTCGCCGTGTCGGGGATGACCAGGCCGGAGGCGGTCGTCGTCTCGGCCTCACCGGCCTGGACGAGGATCTTGTCCTCGAGCGGCTTGATGTTCACGCTCGCCACGTTGAGCCCTCCACTTTCAGGGGATGATGTGGTCGTCCGGGGCTGTTCCCCGGACTCACGGTTTCGGTCACTGTCGACTCTGCGCATTGCCCCGTCGTCGCGGGTGCCGGAACCCTGCGCAGGAGTCGAGCTGGCATCTGAGCACATCCAGTGCCACTAGCACTCTATACATGAGAGTGCCAGCGCTCAAGGGTGGGTAGTGCTACCGGAACGGACCCGTTGCGCGACACGAGAATTGATTCGGAAAATCTGTAACGTTCGGATAACGGATTGTGACAGTATGGACGACGGTCGGCGTGATGCTTGCTGCCCGGCCCAGCGTCACCCAGCTCCACCCCCGAGCTCTACCACCCTGCTTCACCCCTGCACGCCTAGACGAGAGCAAAACCGCAAGTGATCGTGGCTGGTCCCGACACCCGAACGGACGAGGGCTCAGCCGGATCCGGTGCCCGGGCCGATCGCCAACCCCGCGTGAGGCCCGTGCTGTCCGTTCGAGATGGTCGGCGACACCGTGACCATCCGTTCGAAGGGAGGTGAACATGCGAACATCCCTCGGTATCTCCGCCGGCAACGAGGTCGTGTGCTCGGCCCTCGTCGCGACCGCGCCGCACGGCGCGCAGAGTTTCGACTACCGCGTCGTCTCGGCGGATATGGCGCATTCCGACCTCGGCGATCTGGTGGCGTCCTCGATCGAGTTGATGACCACCCAGTTGCCGCGCGACTTCCCGTATCCGGTGCACGCGGCCGGGCTCGGGTCGGCGCCGATGGAGCAGCCCGAACCGCCGGGCGCCATCGCCGTCGCCTATCGCGACCGGGAGCAGCAGGTGGTGATCCGCTCGGCCATCGGCCGGCAGCGCCGCGACGTCCAGCTCATCCCGGAAAGCAGTGCGGCACTGGCCTATCTGCGCCACACCGGGCTGCTGGACCGGTACCAGACCGTCGCCGTGATCGACCTCGGCGCCACCGGGATGACCATCACCGTCGCCGACCTGATCGACGATCAGGTGCTGCGCACCGAGCGCAGCACCACCATCAGCGGCAACGCCGTCGACGAGCTGATCTACCAGCATCTGCTGGATTGCCACTTCCTGCGCCGCGGCACCCGGCCCAACCGGGGCATGCTCATCAACCGCAGCCGCGCGGCCAAGGAGCACCTGTCCATCGCGCCGGCGGTCACCATCGACCACGTGGCCGGGCAGCCGCTGAAGCTCACCCGGGCCGACTTCGAGGAGCTGGTCTCCGATCTGCTGCGCGAGGCCGCCGGTTTCGCGGGCGGCGTGTTCTCCCGCGCGCCGAAGTGGCCGGAGTCGGTCATCGTGATCGGCGGCGGCGCCAACATCCCGGCGCTGGTGTCCGGTCTGAACCGGCTGCTCGACGTGCCGGTGTCGACCCTGCCCGAGCCGGAGGCCGTCATCGCCAAGGGCGCCGCACTGGTCGCCGACGCGATGCAGCCGAGCCATTCGGCCACCGGCGCCGGCTCCGACGCCCCGGCGGCCACCTTCACCAAGCTGATCGGCACGCTGGCGGGCGCGGTCGTGGTGGTGGGCCTGGTGGTCGGATACGGCGTCAAGGAGCTCGTACCGGCCAACCACGACGTCACCCCGGCCAACACCAGCAACACCGCCCAGCTGACCGCGAGCACCGCGCCCGGGGCCACCGCCACCACCATCGGCCAGACCCGCGATCCCGATCGGCGCACCGGCACCGCCGTCCCGGCCGCCCCGAACAACAACCAGCTGCCGACCACGTACGCCGGCCAGCAGACCAGCGGCAACATCCCACCGCTGCGCCCCGACCCGAACCTGCCGCCGATCCCGCTGCCGGACCTGCCGCGGCTGCTGGGCCCGCTGCTGGGCGGCACGGTCGAGCCGTCCCGTTCCCGCCTGCTGCCCCCGGCCGAGCCGACCGTGGCCCCGGAGCCGGAAACGGACCCGGAGCACGCCTCGATGCCGCTGCGGACCCGTCCCGGCACCGCCGGTATCGGCCTGCTGCTGCACGGCCACGCCTGAGCCCGGACCGGCGCGACCGGCCGCCTCGTGCCGGCATGGCGTCATGAAACATTCATGATCCAAAGTGATCGCCCCGGCTGCCGCACGCCCGGCACGCGTCCTACTCTGATCTTCTTATGGGCACCCCGCTGCGCACGCATCGAGTGCCGACCGGCTCGGCAGGTATCGCGCCCCTCGGCCCGACAGCCGCCGACCGCGCGCCCACCCCGCCGGACCGGCCGGACATCCACATGCCCCCGGACTTCGTCCGGCTGACCTCTGCCTACCGCTCCCGGCCAACTGCCCAGGCGCCCACAGCCTCCCGGACGACACTCCGCCACCGGTCGCCTACAGCCGTGACCATCGGCTGTCGGCCGACCACCGGCGCGGCCGCGCACGCTCCGCGGACGTGCGATCGACGCCGGTCGGCGGACCCGAACTCCCGCGGGACGTTCCCGTGACGCCGCCGGTCGATCGGCGGGCATTCCTGCGTGGTGCGGCGGTGGCCGGGGCGGGCGGGGCGCTGACCGCCGCGTCCGCGGTCGCGCCGGCGGTGGTGCACACCGCGCCGGCACCGTTCCACGGGGTCCATCAGGCCGGGATCGAGCAGGCGCCGGCGGTGGGGAGTCAGGCGGTTCTCATGGCCTTCGACGTCACCGTCTGCGGCCTGGCCGAGTTGACCGGATTGTTGCGCACGCTCACCGAGCGGGCGCGGTGGCTCACCGCCGGGGGGCGCCCGTCCGGGCTCACGCCCTCGGGGGACAACGGGCTGCTCGGGCCGCGGCCCCCCGGCGGCGGGCTCACCGTGACGGTGGGCTTCGGGGCCTCGTTGTTCGACGAGCGCTTCGGGCTGGCGGGGCGGCGACCGGCGGCGCTGACCCCGATGCCGGTGTTTCCCGGCGACCGGCAGCAATCGCAGTGGTGCCACGGGGATCTCGGGGTGCAGTTGGTCGCGCCGGACCTCGATACCTGCGTGCACGCGCTGCGCGCTCTCATCCGGGCCACCGACGGTGGCATGCGGGCGCGCTGGCGCATCGACGGCTTCGTCAGCCCGCCACGGCCGTCGGGGGCGCCGCGCAACCTGTTCGGTTTCAAGGACGGCATCGTCAATCCCGCTGCCGCCGAATTCGATCGGCTGATCTGGGCGGCGGGCGGGGCGGAACCGGCCTGGGCGAGCGGCGGCAGCTATCAGGTGATCCGGTTGATCCGGATGCTGGTGCACTCCTGGGACGGGCTCCAGCCCGGCAAACAGGAGCAGATCCTCGGCCGCAACCGCGACACCGGCGCACCGCTGGACGGTAACCGGGAGACCGACGAACCGGACTACGCCGCAGACCCCGAGGGCGTGCTCACCCCGCTGAACGCGCACATCCGGCTGGCCAATCCGCGCACACCGGAGACCGCGCACAACCGGATCCTGCGCCGCGGCTTCAACTACGACCGCGGCCTGGACGAGACCGGCGCCCTCGACCAAGGCCTGATCTTCCTGTGCTACCAGCGTGATCCGCGCACCCAGTTCGAGGCGATCCAGCGCCGCCTGGCGGACGAGCCGATGATCGACTACGTCACCACCTTCGGCGGCGGATATTTCTTCGTGCCGCCGGGCGTGCGCGACGAATCCGACTTCTACGGCCGCGGCCTGGTTGCCTGAGGGGCAACCGGTTCCCCCTCACCGCACCGGCACCCGCTCGGCGACAAGAGATTTCGCGGCGAATTCGGCCACCGGGCCGACCCGGCGGCGGATGCCGGGAGCGCCGGGGCAGCCCCGGCCGCACGCGGCGCACCCGCCGGGCGCATCGGGAGGCCGCCGGCCTCACCGGAACCCGCACGGCGGCAGAGACTTTCGCGGACGGTCCGCGCGCTGCCCGGTCAGCGCACCTGACTGGTGGACACCGGCAGGCCCGGGTCGGTGCCGACCGTCAGGGCCGACGGTTTCGCGCCGCCCGCGATCACGTGGGCGCCCAGGGCGGCGATCATCACGCCGTTGTCGGTGCACAGGCGCGGTTTCGGCACCCGCAGCCGGATGCCCGCGGCGGTGCAGCGCTGCTCCGCCATCGAGCGGATGCGGGTGTTGGCCGTGGCGCCGCCGCCGAGCACCAGGGTGTCGATGCCGAGGTCGGTGGCCGCGCGCACGGCTTTCATGGTGAGGACGTCGGCCACCGACTCCTGGAAGGAGGCGGCGATGTCCGGAATCGGCAGGTCCGCGCCGGTGCGTCCGGCGGCCTCCACGTAGCGGGCCACCGCGGTCTTCAGTCCGGAGAAGGAGAAGTCGTAGCGCGCGTCGCGCGGACCGGTCATCCCGCGCGGGAAGGCGATCGCGTGCGGGTCGCCGTGCGCGGCGGCCGCGTCCAGCGCCGGGCCGCCCGGATAGCCGAGCCCGAGCAGCCGCGCCACCTTGTCGAAGGCCTCGCCCGCCGCGTCGTCGACGGTGCTGCCCAGTTCCACGATCGGCTCGGCCAGATCCGTGACGTGCAGCAGGTGGGTGTGGCCGCCGGACACCAGCAGCGCCACGCAGGGCGGCATCGGGCCGTGTTCCAGGGTGTCGACGGCGACGTGACCGCCGAGGTGGTTCAGCGCGTAGAACGGGATGTCCCACGCCGCCGCATAGGATTTCGCGGCCGCCACCCCG
This sequence comes from Nocardia sp. alder85J, assembly GCF_020176955.2. Classification (GTDB taxonomy): domain Bacteria; phylum Actinomycetota; class Actinomycetes; order Mycobacteriales; family Mycobacteriaceae; genus Nocardia. The sequence goes on along the minus strand of NZ_JAIUCZ020000010.1, from coordinate 131,823 downwards.
ACCAGCAGCGCGCCGGCCAGGCCGGGGCCGATGGTGACCGCCAGCGCGTCGGGACGGTCGACGCCCGCGGCGGCCAGCGCCCGCCGCACAGCCGGCACGATCGCCTCCAGATGGGCCCGGGAGGCGATCTCCGGGACCACGCCGCCGAATCGGGCGTGCTGGTCGACGCTGGAGGCCACCTCGTCGGCGAGTAGTTCACAGACGCCGTCGGCGTGGCGGCGGACGATGCCCACCCCGGTCTCGTCGCAGGAGCTCTCGATTCCCATGACGATCATGCGAGCACCTCGTTCGGCTGGTCCGCGCCGGTCGGCTCGGGGCGGAGCATGGTGTAGGCGTCGGCGCCGCTGGGCAGGTAGTAGCGCTTGCGCAGGCCGACGACGCGGAAACCGTGCCGCTCGTAGAGGGCGATGGCCGCGACGTTGTCGGTGCGCACCTCCAGGAACACCGGCCCGCCACGATGTCCGGCCACGGTCAGCAGTGCCCGCAGCAGCCGGGTGCCGATGCCGCCGCGGTGGCAGTCCGGGTCGACGCCGATCGTGTGCACCTCGGCCTCGGGATGGTCGTGTGTGCCCAGCAGCGCGATGCCCGCGTAGCCGACCATTCGCCCGTCCCCGTCGCGGGCGACCACGTAGTGGTTGTGCGAGCCGCTCAGCTCGGAGCGGAACGCGCCCGCGGGCCACGGATCGTCCTCGGGGAACAGCAGCCGCTCGAGTTCCACGCACCGGTCGATGTCGGCCGGGCGCATCCGTTCGATTCGCACGACCATCTCGCCGGGTTTCACCGGACCGCCTGATAGCTGCGCTCGACCGCGTCCGGGCGGCGCAGGTACAGCGGGGTCAGCGGCGGCGGCACGGACCGGTCCAGCAGTTGCGCCGCGGCGCACCGGACCAGCCCGGCGGGCGAGGGGGTCTCCACCGGCAGCACCGGCAGATCGAAGAAGTCGACGTGCGAGGCCGAGCCCGCGATCGCGGTCGCCACGCCCGGGTCCAGATCGCCGGGGCGGCACACCTCCGGGCCCGCGACGCGCACGCCGCCGGACCGGTAGCGCGCCCAGTACACCTCGCGGCGACGAGCGTCGGTCACCACCAGGAGTTCGACCGCGTCCGGCGCGCTGTCACCGGTGATGGCGGGATGCAGGTCGCGCCAGGCGTCGACGGCGATCGCGTCCAGGCTGCACACCCCGTACACCGGCAGGCCCAGCGCGTCGCCGAAGGCGGCGGCGGTCGCCATCCCGACCCGCAGGCCGGTGAACGGGCCCGGTCCGACCCCGGCCACCACGGCGTCCAGATCGCCGCGGGCGATGTTCGCGGCCTCCAGGCAGTCCAGGATCTGCGGGGTCAGCACCTCGTTGTGGGCGCGCGCGTCGACGGTCACCCGGGCGGCCAGGGTGCGGGCCTGCGGGGCGGGCTCCCGGTCCGCGTGCGGGGCATGTGTCAGCTCCACCAGACCCGCCGTCACGGCGGGTGTCGCGGTGTCGACAGCGAGTACAAGCATGATGGCCCAACGATACCGGTACGACATCCCCGCCCCACCGGCCGTACACCCTGCCGGGACCCGGTCAGACCGCGCCGACCCACTCCCAGGTGGCGGTGCGGACGTCGGACTCCGCCGCCCGGTGCAGCTGCACCCGCAGATGCCGGTCGGCCAGGTGCTCGGCGACCCCGAGGCCCCACTCGACCACCACGACCGCGTCCTCCAGATCGGTGTCCAGATCGAGGGCGTCCAGCTCGTCCAGGTCGCCGCCGAGCCGGTAGGCGTCGACGTGCACCAGCGCGACCGCGCCCGGATGCGCGCCGGCCCGGTGCTGGCGGGCGATGATGAACGTCGGCGAGCTGACCCGGCCCTCGACCCGCAGCCCGGCGGCGATGCCCCGGGTCAGCGCGGTCTTGCCGGCGCCGAGCGGGCCGTCCAGGATCACCAGATCACCCGCGGTCAGGTCGGCGGCCAGTTCCCGGCCCAGCGCCTCGGTGTCCGCCACCGTCGGCAGCGTGCGCTGATCAGCCACGAGCCACCGCTCCCTCCGATTCCCCGACCAGCCGGGCGCGGACCGCCAGCCGATCCAGCGCTCCGTTGACCACATCCGGATATTGCAGGTGCACCATGTGCGCGGCATCGGTGACCCGCACCAGATCCGCGTTCGGCAGGGCCTGGGCCAGGGCGCGCGAACTGCCGAACGGGATGACCAGATCGTGCGCGCCGCCGAGCACCAGACCGGGCAGCGGCGCCAGCCGCGGCAGCGCCGCCCGCTCGTCGTGCAGTTCCACCGCCCGCGCGAAGGCCACCATGGTGTCGACCGGAACCCGGTCGATCATCGAGGTGGTGAATCGGGACAGGGTGGGGCTGACCTCGCCGTGGAACGAGCTGACGTGCAGGAACGGCCGCAGCAGCTGCCGGGTGGTGGTCCGGCCCATCTGGACCAGGGCCGGCGCGACGTGAGCGGCCAGCCGCACCCCGTCCAGCGCCGGGCTGCGCAGCAACTGCCCCACTCCGGTGGCGGTCACGTCGGCCGCCGCGGTGGACAGCAGCGCCGCCGCCCGCACCCGCGCGGCCACCGGCTCGGTGGCCCGCGCCACCCCGGCCAGCACCGCCATCCCGCCCATCGAATGCCCGACCAGCAGCAGCGGACCGGCCGGTGCGAGCTGGTCGATCACCGCCAGCAGATCGCGCCCGAGCTGCGCCACGGTACAGCTGCCGGGGCCGGGCGCGTCGGAGCGGCCGTGCCCGCGCTGGTCGTAGAACACCAGGCGAACCCTTGGCCCCCACAGCTTTTCGAGATCACGTCGCTGAAAGTGAAAGGACTCCATGCTGTTACAGAATCCGTGCACGAAAATCGCTGTGACAGGGGCATTCTCCGAACCACAACTGCGCACGGCCAGTTTCACCCCGTCGTCGGCCAGCACGGTGTCGGGACGGTCGCGATCCAGCAGCAGGAAATCCTCGTCACGCAGGTCGTCGCTGTTCGCGGGCCACCACACGCTCGCGCCGACCCGCCGCAACGCGTGTGCCCCCGCCAGTGCCCCCAGCACCGCCGCGGAGGCCACGCCGCCGGTCCACACCGCGCGTGCTCGCGCCGATCCCGTCATCGTGCACCCCCGACCTCGTCACGGCCGCCCCGATAGCTGCGTACCGCCCGCCCGCGCGGCGCGCAGGCGATCTCGTAATTGATCGTGCCCAGCAGTTCGGCCCAGTGCTGGGCGGACGGATCGCCGGGCTCGGCCCCGAACAGCACCGCGGCATCACCCTCCGCCACCCCGTCCGGATTGTCACCGAGATCGATGACCAGTTGATCCATACATATCCGCCCCACGGCGGGATATGCCACCCCACCGATCCGCAGCGGGATCCGGCCTCCCAGCGCACGCGACACACCATCGGCATACCCGGCCGGGATCAACGCCACCGTGGTGTCGTACGGCGCCACCCATTCGTGACCGTAGGACACGCCCTCCCCGGCGGCGACGGGCTTGACCAGCGCGACCCGCGCCCGGAAGGTCATCGCCGGCCGCAACCCGAAATCGGACAACTCCGGGATCGGCGACAACCCGTACACCGCGATACCCGGCCGCACCATGTCGAAGGCCAGGTCGGGACGGGTCAGCGTGGCCGCCGAATTGGCCAGATGCGCCACCTCGGGTTGCAACCCGTACTCCTTGGCCAGCGCGATCGCGTTCAGAAACCGGTCCCGCTGCACGTCCAGCATCGGATGCCGGGGCTCGTCGGCATGCGCGAGATGCGAGAACACCCCCCGGAACCGCACCGTCCCCGCCGCCACCGACTCCCGGAACAACTCCAGGACCGCGGGCAACTGCGCATCCGGCACCCCGTTGCGATTCAGCCCGGTATCGACCTTCACCGTCGTCACCGCCGGCCGCCCGACGGCCCGCGCACCCCGGACAACCGCCTCGAGATGGGCGACCGAACAGATCCCGATCTCGATGTCGGCAGCCACCGCGGCGGCATAGTCGGCATCGGAGGTGTTGAGCCAGCACAGGATCGGCGCCGTGATCCCGCCCTCCCGCAGCACCAGCGCCTCCGCGACCGTGGTGACCCCGAGTTCCGCCGCCCCCGCGGCCAGCGCCGCCTCCCCCACCCGCACCGCACCGTGGTTGTACCCGTCGGCCTTCACCACCGCCATCACCGCGGCATCACCGGCGTGCGCCCGCAACACCCGCACGTTGTGCGCGATGGCGTCCAGGTCGACAACGATCTCCACCTGCGGATCGGGAGTGCTCACGACACCGATCCTGCCAGGAACCCGCCGCCACACGTCGGACACCTCGGAATGCGTCCGGTAACAGCCCGGCTCACGGGCCGGTCGGACCCCTGTTCCACCGGCGTGCCGCCCCACCCGGATCGGCGATCACCCACGAACCCGACTCCATCGCACGTCGATCACCTCGAGTCGACATCCGTACACAGGTACGCACAGTCCGAAAGACCTGTGCACAGGTACAACGGTCGACAGCCGCAATCAGCTCACCCGCACACACTGGTTGCGCAATTCGTACCAGCCATGATCGGCAGGCCGACCAGCCCCACCCGTCAGGCGTCCGTCTGGGCGCGGAGGGTGGCGATCGCCGGCCGGATGTGGTGGAGCAAGGGAGTCGCCGAGATCGGCGCGCTGCCGTCGTGAGCGTGCGCGGCGAGGTTGGCGGCAAGGGCGTGCACGCGGGCGGCAGCCGCGGCGGCCCAGGCCGGTTCGCGGCCCGCGGCGAGCAGAGCGCCCAGGACACCGGAGAGGACATCACCGGCACCGGCGGTAGCGGCCCAGGAACCGCCCGCCTCGTTCACCAGCACCGGTTGGCCCGGCCCCGCGACCAGGGTGGCACGCCCCTTCAACAGCACCGTCAGCCCCCACTCCCCGGCCAGCCCCCGAACGGCCGCAACCCGATCCGGCCCCGGCTCGTGCCCGGTCAGCCGAGCGAATTCACCGGCATGCGGAGTCAGCACCGTAGGAGCGCGCCGGCCGGCGACCAGCTTCGGCTCGGCGGCCAGCAGGGTCAGCCCGTCGGCGTCGACCAGAACCGGAAGGTCGGTGGCGAGGATCTCGGCCAGCCGATCACGAGCGGCGGTATCGGTTCCGGCACCGGGCCCGAACACCCACGCCTGCACCCGCCCGGTAGCGGCGACGGTCTCGGCGGCAACGACCTCCGGCGCATGCGCGAGCACCTGCTCGATCCCGGTCCCGGTGTAGCGAACCATCCCGGACGTCGCGGCGACCGCACCCCCGGTACACAACACCGCCGCACCCGGATACGCCGCACTACCGGCACAGATACCGACAACCCCCTGGCTGTACTTGTCGTCGTGCGGCCCCGGCACCGGCCAGTCCGCCCCGATCCCCCCCGGATCCAACGCCGCCAGCGACGGCACCGGCAGCCGCAAGCCGATGGGTACCAGCTCGATGCGCCCACACCAGGGCGCGGCCAGCGCATGCACCGGCTTACGGGCCCCGAAGGTCACGGTCACATCGGCACGAACGGCAGGACCGTCCACCGCACCGGTATCCGGATCGACCCCACTGGGCAGATCGGCCGAGATGATCGGAACCCGCACCCCCGCAACAAGTTCCGCAGCCCGCGGCCGCAACGGCCCACGCCCGGAAATACCGACGATCCCGTCCACCACCAGATCCGCAGACCCCGGATCGTCACGCACCCGCCCCCCGCTACGCCGCAGCGCCGCAAGACCTTTCGCATGCACCCGCTCCGGCGACAGCAACACGGCCGACACCACAACCCCCCGCCGCCGCAACATGGCCCCCGCGAACAGCGCGTCCCCCCCGTTGTCACCGGACCCGACCAGCACCGTCACCGACCGCCCGACCACCCCACCGGTACGCTCCCGCAGTTCCGCCGCCACCACCTCGGCCAGCCCGTAAGCGGCCCGCCGCATCGGCACCCCGTCCGCAACCCGGGTGAACAGTTCCGCCTCCGCGGCCCGCACCTCGTCGGCGGTGTAATAGCCACGTACCGGTGCCATCGCTCTCCTCGACGCTCGCACACCCCGAACGGCAACCCCAGCAGACTACGCCCCACCCCACCCAGGTCACCCGATACACAGGCCCAGCCCGCCTGTCCACGCCCCACCGCCTCACCCGGGTCCGGCCAAGTCACCGATCCACAGTCCAGACACACCTGTCCACTGCCCGCCCCACCCTCGGACCTCCCTCACCACCGAGCAGGCCGGACATCCGTTCCGGCTCCCCGTATCGCGGTCACCAATCCGCAGCCCGGACAAGCTTGTTCGTTGCCCGACTCACCTCCGAGCCCGTGCCACCAGCAGACAGCCCCGACACCCGGCCCACCCCGGTTCGCGGTCACCAACAGCAGGCCGGACACCCCAATCCGCTGCCCACCTCCCCATCGACCCGGTCACCCCCGAGCAGGCCGGGACCCTCGAGTTCTCTTCCCGCCCCAGCTCTCCAACGCGGTCACCCCCGAGCAGCCCCGACCCCTCGAGTTCCCTTCCCACCTCACCCTCCAACCCGGTCACCCCCGAGCAGGCCCGGACCCTCGAGTTTCTTTTCCCACCGCACCCTCCAACCCGGTCACCCCCGAGCAGGCCCGGACCCTCGAGTTTCTTTTCCCACCTCACCCTCCACCGCGGTCACCAACAAGCAGGCCCGGCATTCGGCCCGCCCGCTGAGGGCCCGGTCACCCCCGAGTAGGCATACCCCGAATGTTCTCGGCCCGTCTCGATTCTGGACTGACGGAGCGGGGGAGCGAAGCGGAGGAGCGGAGGAGGGAAGAATCGAGACTCAGGGGCCGAGAACCCGCCGCAGCGAAGCGGAGGCCAAAAACACAGCCGGTCACCACCAAGACGGCCAAACCCTCATCCGCAACCAGACGCACTCCCGACCCAACCAACCGAACGAACCCCACCCCGAGCCCCCAGCCCGGCCGACCCACCGCAGCACCCCGACCACCAGAACCACACCACTAGGCTGACGCCATGATATTCGGTACTCGTCACCGACTCACCGGGCCCGGCGGATTCGCCGCCGCCCTGTGCGCCTTCGCGCTGGCCACCAGTGGATGTGGTTCGAGCACAACGAGTTCCACACCGCCCCCGACGACAATCGCCTCCCCACCAACCACCGCCTCGGCACCGGCAAGCACACCCACCCCCCACGCCTCCACGATCACCGTCGACGTGAAGGATATGAAGTTCTCCCCCGCCACCCTCACAGTCACACCCGGCGACACCGTGACCTGGAAGTTCGCCGACCGCATGCCACACGCGGTCCAGGGCATGGGCGACACCGCCATGGGCATCAACAGCCCCATCTACAACAAGGGCGAGTGGAGCTACACCTTCTCCGTCCCAGGCACCTACCGCTACCTCTGCCCCCTCCACCCGGACATGCGCGGCACCGTCACGGTCCAATAACCCGGAAACCGGCCCCCTCCCCCGTGTCGAGTAGCCTGGACCGGTTGTCACCTGTACCCCGCACTCCAGGAGCCACCCGTGAATTCCCCGTCCACCGGTATCGAGAACGGCGTCCGCGCCGGTGCGGGACGGCTGGCCGAGGAAGTGGCCCGGCGGCGCACATTCGCGGTGATCTCACACCCGGACGCCGGTAAATCCACCCTCACCGAGGCCCTGGCCCTGCACGCCAAGGTGATCTCCGAGGCAGGCGCGATCCACGGCAAGGCCGGTCGCAAGTCCACCGTCTCCGACTGGATGGAGATGGAGAAGGCGCGCGGCATCTCGGTCAGCTCCACCGCCTTGCAGTTCGAGTACGGCGAGTGCGTGATCAACCTGGTCGACACCCCCGGCCACTCCGACTTCTCCGAGGACACCTACCGGGTGCTGACAGCCGTCGACGCCGCGGTCATGCTCATCGACGCCGCCAAGGGCCTCGAACCCCAGACCCTGAAACTCTTCCAGGTCGCCCGCGACCGAGGCATCCCGGTCATCACCGTGATCAACAAATGGGATCGCCCGGGCCGCGCCCCCCTGGAACTGCTGGACGAGATCCTCGAGCGGATCGGCCTCACCCCCACCCCCCTGTTCCTACCGGTAGGTATCGCCGGCGATTTCCGCGGCCTGCTGCGCCGCGGCCCCGCCGACGCCGAGGGCGCCCCCACCGAATACATCCATTTCACCCGCACCGCCGGCGGCGCCACCATCGCCCCCGAGGAGCACTACACCCCGGAGCAGGCCGCGGAACGCGAGGCCGACGTCTGGGCCACCGCCGCCGAGGAGAGCGAACTGCTGTCCGCCGCCGGCCAGGACCACGACCAGGAACTGTTCCTCGCCGGCCAGACCTCCCCGGTCATCTACGCCTCCGCGATGCTGAATTTCGGTGTGCGGCAACTGCTGGAGACGCTGATCACGCTGGCCCCACCGCCGGGCGCGCGCGCCGACGTCGCCGGCGCCCCGCGCGAACCGGCCGATCCGTTCAGTGCGGTGATCTTCAAGGTGCAGGCGGGAATGGATGCCGCACACCGCGATCGGCTGGCGTTCATGCGCATCGTCTCCGGTGAGTTCGAGCGCGGCATGGTGGTCACGCACGCCCAGACCGGCCGGCCGTTCGCCACCAAGTACGCGCTCACGGTGTTCGGCCGCGACCGCACCACCGTCGACACCGCCTACCCCGGCGACATCGTCGGCCTGGTGAACGCGACCGCGCTCGCGCCGGGCCACACGCTGTTCTCGGACAAGAAGGTGGAATTCCCGCCGATCCCGTCCTTCGCCCCCGAACATTTCGCGACGCTGCGCGCGCAGACCGCGGGCAAGTACAAGCAGTTCCGCAAGGCGATCGATCAGCTGGACTCCGAGGGCGTGGTGCAGGTGCTGCGCAACGACACCCGCGGCGACGCCTCGCCGGTGCTGGCGGCGGTGGGCCCCATGCAGTTCGAGGTGGTCACCGCGCGCATGATGGCGGAGTTCAACGTCGAGACCCACCTGGATTTCCTGCCGTACCAATTGGCCCGGCGCACCGACGCGGCCTCGGCGCCGGAACTGGACCGGCAGCGTGGTGTCGAGGTCTTCACCCGCACCGACGGCGCGCTGCTCGCGCTGTTCGGCGACAAGTGGCGGTTGCAGTACATCCAGAAGGAGATGCCCGCCCTCACCCTGGAACCGCTTGTCGCCACGGCCGATTGAGCCTCAGCCCATGGTGGTGTTGTCGTCGTCGAGCATCATGCCGGGCTCCCGGGTCGGCATGCCCCAGCGGCTGGAGGTCAGTCGCAGACTGGGCAGATCCGACAGCGACAGCACCACTTCGTAGGTGCGTTCGTAGCCGGTGTGCGCGATTCGCCAGCGGCCGTCCTCGCACAGCACGTAGCGATCGGTATAGAACGCGGCGCCGTGCAACAGCATGTTGTGGCCGGGGATCAGCACGGTGTCGGCGAGATACCAGGTGCCCGTGGCGGTATCGCCGTCGATATCGATCTCCGGATGGTCGCAGCGATGTTCCGTCACCACGTGCGGGCCGAGGGTGTTGCGCATGAACGCCATGAAGGCGTCGCGCGACTCGAATTGGAGGTACTCGCTGTAGGTCGCGGTGACCTCGGGAATCATGGTGTCCGCGAAGTCGTCCCACGACTTGGTGTCGAGGGTCCGCAGATATCGGAACTTCAGCCGGCTGATCGCGGCGACGGCATCGGAGTCCATACCTCCACAATCCCATCGAAATCCACGGATCAACCACGATCGGCGAATTTGTATCGAACTGCTATCGACGCGGTAACCTGCGCGACCCGTCCCGGCAGCCGGGCATCACGCCTGCTGGGAACCGTTGATGGAGAAGCAGGTCTTGCAGAAGTCCTCGCCGAATTCGGTCAGCCGCAAACTTTTCCGGACGATCTTGGGAGCGCGGCCGGCCTGCTTCAGCGCGGCCTCCACCACCGGTTGCACCTCGAGCACCATGTAGCGGCTGAGCAGCACCGGATCGTGCGAGGTGACCAGCAATCCGAGCCGGTTCAGGTTGATCAGGTACAGCCGGGCGCGATCCGGATAGCGCACCCCGGCCTGTTCCGGCACCGAGGTCAGGTCGCCGGTCACCAGTTCCGAGCCGATGCCCAGCGGGCGATTGGTCCGCACGTCGACCGTCGGCTGCGGACCGGACAGCGCCATGAAGCGCAGGATGCGGGCCTCGTCGGGGGCGATCTGGTCGAGGATGCGGTCGTAGGCGGGATGCACGTCCTCGGTGAAATACACGTCCGCGGACCGGGCCAGCAGCGCATCGCCGCGGCGGCGCAGATCACCGAGGCTGGCGGAGCGGATGTACCCGTTGCCGACGGACTGCTGCCCGGCGCCGTTACCGGCCGGGACATAGCTGACGATCTCCCGCACCGAACCCTCGGTGACCCCGAGCACGCTGCGCGCGATGGACTGCAACGCCGATCCGGTGCGCTCGGCGATGTCGGCGGACGACTCGCCGTCCAGCACCGCCTGGGTGAGCTGACGAGTGACCTCGACGGTGGTGCCGACGGTCCACTGCCCGCCGCGCACGGCGGTGCCGACCGCCAGTCCGGCGGCACGAAACGCCCCGCGGATCAGTCTGGCCTCATTGCTGATCTGCCGCTGCTCCACGTCCGAACTGCGTTCCACGGCTCGGGAACCGGGGCGGACCACATCCCGTCCGGTCCTGTCGTCTGTCACTGATCCTCTCCGACTGTCACCAGATGAACGGTACGTCCTCGAATCACGGGCCATTCTTCCCCACCGGGTGTTCCGCACCGCGTTACGCCGGTCCGGTGTGACCGAAGTCTCCCGTCCGGCCGACACCACACGGCGACAGCGTGGAAGTGGACCTATCGGCCCGGTTCACAGTAAGGTCCACCTTCCCGGGCGGGTACGTTGAGGTGCCGGTGACGGCGGCGGGCTACCGGTTGTGGGTCGGGCAGGAGGGTGTCGTGCTGGACAATGTTTTTCATATCCACCCGACCTGGTGGCTGGAGCTGCTGACCATTCCGTTGTTCACCGGGATCATCGGTTACATCACCAACTGGACCGGTGTGCTGATGCTGTTCCAGCCGTTGCACTTCCACGGTGTCAAGGTGGCCGGACTGCGCGGGCTGTTCCCGTTCCTGCCCAAGCGCATCCAGGTACTGCCGTTGTTGCAGTACGACGGCCGCTTCGGCTGGCAGGGCATCGTGCCGTCGCGCGCGGACAAGATGGCGTCCATCGCCGTGGACAAGGGACTGTCGAAACTGGGCAGCGTCGCCGACTTCTACCGGGAACTGGAACCCGATGCGCTGGCCGAACATCTGACGGAGATCGCGCAGGAGCAGATCCGCGACATCGTCGAGGACATCGCCCGCCGGGAACATCCACAGCTCTGGTACAACCTGCCCTCGCCGGTGCGAGAGATGGTGCACGAGCGGGTCCGTCAGCAACTACCCGACGTATTGCGTGAGCTCACCGTGGAACTGGGCAGCAATATCGAGCAGTTGCTGGACGTCAAGTCGATGGTGATCCGGTATTTCCAGTCCCGGCCGCAGCTGCTGAACACGGTGTTCCAGGTGCTGGGCGCCAAGGAACTGCGGTTCATGCAGAACTTCGGTTTCTACTTCGGCGCGCCGATGGGTGTGATCCTGGTGCTGGTACTGCATCTGACGGGCTGGTCGCCGCTGGTGGTGCTGCCGGTCGGCGGGGTGATCATCGGCTGGGTGGTCAACTGGATCGGCATCAATCTGATCTTCGCGCCGGCGTATCCGAAGTGGTGGTGCCCGTGGCGGCAGGGGCTGCTGATCAAGCGGCAGCCGGAGATCACGGAGGGGTACGCGGAACTGGTGGCCACGCAGATCATCACGATCGCCAATGTGGGTGACGAACTGCTGAAGGGGCCGCGCTCGGATCGCACCATCCAGATCCTGGAGGACACGCTGCGGCCGGCCACCGATCGCGCGCTCGGCATCGCCCGGGGGCCATTGCGTTTCATGATGGGCAACCGGGATTACGAATCGCTACAGAACAGTTTCGCCGATCAGGCGAAGAATCTGGCGCCGGTGGCGTTCGCGGATCCGGCGTTCAACGCCCGGCAGAGTGTGCAGGTCAGCCAGTTCATCGCGCGGCAGATGGCCGCGTTGTCGCCGCCGGACTTCGTGGAGATGCTGCGCTCGGCGATCAAGCAGGACGAGTGGTTGTTGTTCGTGCACGGCGGTGCGCTGGGGCTGATGGCCGGTTACGCTCACATCCTGATCTTCGGAACAGGAGTGGCGCCATGGCCGTGACCGATCCGGATTCCGGCGACCGGGGGGAGTCGGGGGGCGAGGCCGCATCCCGGCTTCCCGCGCGGCGCGGCGATGCTCGGGTTCTCCCTCTCGGCGGTAATCCGGTGCGGGCTGCCGCCGGGATCGTGCAGGTGGCGGCGTCCGCGGTGACGGAGGCGGCGGGGTGGGGGGTCGACACCGCGCTGGAGGTGACCGGGACGGTGGTGCGGGGGAGTCTGGCCGGTCGGCCGCCTCGGGAGGTGCTGTCGGAAGCCGGTGAGCAGCTGCGTGATTCGCTGCGCAAGGCGCTGGGGGTGCCTACCGGGGTGCCGCGGGCGTTGCCGGAGGCCCCGACGTTGCGGCAGCAGGGGGCCGAGTTGCTGCGGTTGTCGGCGCGGGTGGATACCGATCCGGACGAGGAGCATCCCGCGTATGGGCGCATGCTCACCGAGTTGTTGCCCGATGAGGCTCGGGTGTTGCGGTTGCTGTATCTCGATGGGGCGCAGCCCGCGTTGGATATTCGGACGCGGCGGCCGTTGCGTAGCGGGGTCACGAGGGGGGAATTCGGGTTCACGCTGCTCGCCGTGGATGCCGCATTGGCGCAGCCGGAGCGGGTGGATCCTTATCTCACCAATCTGGGGCGGCTGGGGCTGATCACGGTGGTGCCGGATCCGTTGGACAACCCGGTGCGGTATCAACTGCTGGAGTCACAGCCGGAGGTTCGGAAGATCTTGCAGCAGACCGGGTTCGGGACGAAGGTACGGTACCGGAGTATCGGGCTCACGAAGTTCGGCACCGACTTCGTCCGGCGGTGTCTGCCGGTGTTGTGACTCGGGGGGTGGGTCTGCTCGGTGGTGGCGGGGGTGAGCCCGGTAGGGGTGGGGTGGGGATACTGAGGGTTGGGGCCTGCTCGAAGGTGACCGGGGCTGTGCAGCTAGCCGAGTTCTTCGGCTAGTTCGAGCCAGCGTTCCTCGGTAATTTCCTTCTCCGTTTGGACCTGTTTCAGCTCGGTGCCCAGGGTGATCAGCTTGTCCGGGTCGGTGACGGCTTCGGCCAGGGCCGCGTGGAGTTTGTCTTCGCGTTCGGTGAGTTTCTCCAGGGCGCGTTCGAGTTTGGTGAGTTCTTTGCGGGCTGCGCGGTAGGTGGCCGAGTCGGTGGTGGTTGCCGGAGTGCTCGTCGCGGTGGCGGGGCGGCGGGTGGGTTCGACGAGGGCGGCGCGTTTGCGGAGGTATTCCTCGATGCCGCCGGGGAGGTTGGTGAGTTTGCTGTCGCCGAACAGGGCCCAGGTGGAATCGCAGATGCGCTCGATCAGGTAGCGGTCGTGGCTGATCACCACCAGGGTGCCGGGCCAGCCGTCCAGGAGGTCCTCGAGTTGTTGCAGGGTGTCGATGTCGAGGTCGTTGGTGGGCTCGTCGAGCAGCAGGACGTTCGGTTCGGCCATCAGGATGCGGGTCAGTTGCAGGCGGCGGCGTTCGCCACCGGACAGGTCGCCTACCGGGGTGCGCTGCTTGGCGGGGGTGAAGCCCAGGCGTTCGGCGAGTTGGCCGGCGCTGATCTCCTTGTCGCCGAGCATCATTCGCTCGGCCACGTCGGAGACGGCTTGCAGGACGCGCATCTCGGTGGGGAGGTCGTCGAGTTCCTGGCGGAGCCAGCCGATTCGGACGGTCTGGCCTTGGATTCGCTTGCCGGCGGCGGGAGTCGCGTCGCCGGCCAGGGCGCGCAGCAGGGTGGTCTTGCCGGAGCCGTTGACACCCACCAGGCCGACACGTTCGCCGGGGGTCAGGCGCCAGGTGAGGTCACGGACCAGTTCGCGATGGTCGGGGGTTTCGAGGGTGACGTCCTCGAGTTCGACGACCACTCGGCCGAGGCGTTTGCGCGCGAACGAGGCCAGGGACACGCTGTCGCGCGGTGCGGGGACGTCGGCGATCAGGGCCTCGGCGGCCTCGACCCGGTAGCGCGGTTTCGAGGTGCGGGCCTGGGGGCCGCGGCGCAGCCAGGCCAGTTCCTTGCGGGCCAGGTTGCGGCGGCGGGCTTCGGTGGCGTCGGCCTGGCGGGAGCGTTCGGCGCGGGCGAAGATCCAGTCGTTGTAGCCGCCCTCGTAGCTCTCCACCGCGCCGCCGACCACCTCCCAGGTGCGGGTGGCGACGGTGTCGAGGAACCAGCGGTCGTGGGTGACCACCACCAGGGCGCTGCGGCGCGACAGCAGGTGCGAGGCCAGCCATTGCACGCCCTCGACGTCGAGGTGGTTGGTCGGCTCGTCCAGTACCAGCAGGTCCAGGTCGCGGACCAGGGCGGCGGCCAGGGCCACGCGGCGGCGTTCACCACCGGAGAGGTTGGCGACCGGGGTGTCCATGCCGAGGCCGGCGATGCCGATGCCCTCCAGGACGCCTCGGATGCGGGAGTCGGCGGCCCACTCGTGCTCGGCGACATCGTCGGAGCCGCCGGCGCGGCTGTCGGCGGCCAGTCCGGCGAGCACCACCTCGCCGACCACGGCGCCCTCGGGCAGTACGCCACGCTGGGTGACCACCGCCATCCGCAGGCCGCCACGACGGCTGACCCGGCCGGAGTCGGGTGCTTCGATACCGGTCAGCACCTCGAGCAGGGTGGTCTTACCGCCGCCGTTGAGGCCGACGACGCCGATCCGCTCCCCCTCCTGCACTCCCAGGGAGACGTCGTCCAGCAGCGGGGTGATACCGAAACTCTTGTGGACCTGTTCCAGATTGACCAGGTTCGCCATAACGCGCCGTCTGCCGCCTCTCTCCGCACCGGTCCCCTCTGGGACCATTCATGATCTCACGGGACGGCCGGTCCCCCGGTCGCCGGGCCGCCGGGTCAGCGCCGGGCGGCGTTGTCGATGACGCGGGCCCCGGCGACCGGACCGCCGGCGGTGCGGACGCTGCGGCAGACGCCGGCCCCGGCCAGTTCGGCGGCGACGGCGACCGCCGCGTCCTCGCCCTCACAGAGGAACGCGCAGGTCGGGCCGGAGCCGGAGACCAGTCCGGCCAGGGCGCCGGCGGTGACGCCGGCGCGGAGGGTGCGGCGCAACTCGGGCTTCAGCGAGAGCGCGGCCGACTGGAGATCGTTGCCGAGCAGCGGAGCCAGCTGGGTGGGGTCGCCGGAGGCCAGGGCTTGCAGCAGCGCCTGCGGCTCACCGAGTTCCGGGGGTTCGCCCTGCTCGCGTAATCGGTCCAGTTCGCGGAACACCACCGGAGTGGACAGGCCACCCTTGGCCAGCGCCAGCACCCAGTGGAACGTGTTGCGCGACAACACCGGGAGCAACTGCTCGCCGCGGCCGCGGCCGAGCGCGGTGCCGCCGTACAGGGCGAACGGCACGTCACTGCCGAGCCGGGCCGCGACCTCGGCCAGTTCGTCGCGGGGCAGGCCCAGATCCCACAGCTCGTTCAGCGCGACCAGGACGGCCGCGGCGTCGGCACTCCCCCCGGCCATGCCGCCGGCCACCGGGATACCCTTGCGAATGGTGATCTCCACCAGGGGCGCCCGGCCGGCCAGATGCGCCATCCGGACGGCGGCCTGCCAGGCCAGGTTCTCGCGGTCCGTGGGCACCTCGGCGGCGCCCTCGCCGGTCACCTTCACCGACAGCGAGGCGGCCGGCGCCACCGACACGTCGTCGCTCAGCGACAGCGCCTGGAAGACCGTGGTGAGGTCGTGATACCCGTCCGGGCGCAGATCACCCACTCCGAGGTGGAGATTCACCTTCGACGGAGCCCGTACCACCACGGGACCTGGGACAACGGAAAGCACGAGCAGTAAGCGTAGTTGGCGGGACCGGCGCCCGCCGCCACACCGCCCGCGCGCACGACCGGGGCCGCTTGCACCCAGGTACCCACCGGGGGTATTTTCGAGACGGTACGACATACCCCCATACCGTATGAATCCGCTACTTCGGAGGAACCGCCATGGCCACCAGCACCTACACCGTCACCGGCATGACCTGCGGCCACTGCGTGGCGTCGGTCCGCAAGGAGATCGGCGGCATCCCCGGCGTCACCGAGGTCGACGTCGATCTGGACAGCGGCCGGGTGCGGGTCGAATCCACCGACCCGATCGATGCCGCGGCCGTCATCGCCGCCGTCGACGAGGCCGGATACCAGGTCGCGGCGGCGTGAGCGCGAGCGCGGCGGACGGCTCCGGCGCGGCGGTGAACAGCACTGCGCCGCACCGGCGAACGCTCCGGGCCGGAGGCGACCGGGTGCGACTCGCCGCATTCGGCGGGGGCCTGGTCGTCCTGTTCGCGGCGGCCTTCGGCCTCGGCGCCCTCGTGGGCGATCCGAGCGCCGGGCCCTCCGGCGATACGCACACCACCGCCCCGGCGAGCCCGGGGCACGATCACGAAGGGCATCGGCCGTGAGCGTCATCGAACTCGACATCGGCGGTATGACCTGCGCATCGTGTGCCGCGCGTATCGAGAAGAAGCTCAACCGGCTGGCGGGCGTCACCGCGACGGTGAACTACGCCACCGAGAAGGCGGCCGTCGACCATCCGCCCGCGATCACCGCGCGGCAACTCGTCGAGACCGTCGTGGACGCCGGTTACACCGCCACCGTGCACACCCCGGAAATCACTGCCGCACAGCCGGATCCGCCGGGGTCCGCGGCGGATCGGCTGCGCCGCCGATTGTTGCTGTGCCTACTGCCGGCGGTTCCGGTGATCGCGATGGCGATGATCCCCGCGCTGCAATTCCGCAACTGGCAGTGGCTGTCGCTGACGCTGGCGGCCCCGGTGGTGCTCTGGGGCGGAGCGGGATTCCACCGCGCCGCCTGGGTCAACCTCCGGCACGCCACCGCCACCATGGACACCCTGATCTCGCTGGGCACGCTGTCGGCGTTCGCCTGGTCGCTCTACGCGCTGTTCTTCGGCGACGCCGGGATGCCGGGCATGCGGCACGGCTTCACCCTCACCGTCGACCGCGGCGCGGCCGCCTCCGACATCTATCTCGAGGTCGCCGCCGGGGTGGTCGTCTTCGTGCTGGCCGGGCGGTATTTCGAGGCCCGCGCCAAGCAACGCGCGGGTTCCGCGCTGCGGGCCCTGCTGGAACTGGGCGCCAAGGACGTCGCAGTGCTGCGCGACGGCCGACCCGAGGAACGAATCCCGTTGGGGCAGTTGCGGATCGGCGACCTGTTCCTGGTCCGCCCCGGCGAGAAGGTCGCCACCGACGGCGTGGTCGACAGCGGCGCGTCCGCGGTGGACCTCAGCCTGCTCACCGGCGAATCCGTCCCGGTCGAGGTCGGGCCGGGCGATGCGGTGGTGGGCGCGACCGTGAACATCGGCGGTCTGCTCACCGTGCGCGCCACCCGGATCGGCGCCGACACCCAGCTGGCCCGGATGGCGAAACTGGTCGAGGCGGCACAGCACGGCAAGGCGCCGGTGCAGCGGCTGGCCGATCGGGTGGCCGGGGTGTTCGTGCCGATCGTGATCGCCCTCGCGGTGGCGACGCTGGGCTTCTGGCTCGGCACCGGCGTGGCGCCGACCGTGGCGTTCGGCGCCGCGGTCGCGGTGCTGATCATCGCCTGCCCCTGCGCGCTGGGCCTGGCCACCCCGACCGCCCTGCTGGTCGGCACCGGCCGCGGCGCACAGTTGGGCGTGCTGATCAAGGGCCCGCAGGTGCTGGAGTCGACCCGGCGGGTCGACACCGTGGTCCTGGACAAGACCGGCACCGTCACCACCGGCGCGACGGCCCTGACCGAGGTGCTGCCCGCCGACGGCGTCGATCCGGACGATCTGCTCGCGACCGCCGCGGCGGTCGAGCACGGCTCCGAACATCCGCTGGCCCGCGCCATCGTCACCGCCGCCGCCGACCGGGGCTTGCCTCGGGAACCGGTGCGGCACTTCGTGAATCACGGCGGCAAGGGCGTACTGGGCACGGTCGGCGAGCGGTCGGTGACCATCGGCCGCGCCGAACTGCTGGCGGACGGGTCGATCACCGTTCCGCCCGCCGTGGCCGCCGCCCGGACCACCGCCGAGGCCGCCGGCCGCACCGCTGTGCTGGTCGCCTGGGACGGCGTCGCCCGCGGGACGCTGGTCCTCGCCGACGCCGTGAAACCCACCAGCGCCGAGGCGATCACCCGATTGCGCGCCCTCGGCCTCACTCCCATCCTGCTGACCGGCGACAACGCCGCCACCGCGCACACCGTCGCCGCGCAGGTCGGCATCGACGAGGTGATCGCGGAAGTCCTGCCCGCGGGCAAGCTGGACGTGATCAAGCAGTTGCAGGACCGGGGCAAGGTGGTGGCCATGGTCGGCGACGGCGTCAACGACGCGGCGGCCCTCGCCCAGGCCGACCTGGGCCTGGCCATGGGCACCGGCACCGACGTGGCGATCGAGGCCGGTGACATCACCCTCGTGCGCGGCGATCTGCGTTCGGTCGCCACCGCCATCCGGCTGTCCCGCGCCACCCTGCGCACCATCCGCGGAAACCTGTTCTGGGCCTTCGGCTACAACGTCGCCGCGATCCCCCTGGCCGCCGCCGGCCTGCTCAACCCCATGCTCGCCGGCGCCGCCATGGCCCTGTCCAGCCTCTTCGTCGTCACCAACAGCCTCCGCCTGCGCACCTTCCGCTGAACCGAGCACCGGAGAACGCATGCGGCGGTAGCGAGATCGCGCTGCCGCGCAAGCCTTCCCACAGCACGTGAATCGCAAGACCTCGACCGGGTGGGCGAACGCGGCCGTGCCGAAAGTCGCACCGCAGGCAGCCGACTCGGTCCCCGCGGCCCAGCGGCTACGCAGCCACGGTCAGGCGCGGGCGCCTTGGGCGGCGAGGCGGACGAAGGCGGCGGTGTCGAGGGTTTCGCCGCGGGCGGTGGGGTCGATGCCGGCGGCGATCAGGCGTTGTTCCGCGGCGGCGGGTGAGCCTGCCCAACCGGCCAGGGCCGCGCGCAGGGTCTTGCGACGCTGCGCGAAGGCGGCGTCGACCGCCGCGAAGACCCGCCCCCGGTGGTCGGCGTCCAGGGACCAGGGCGGGTCGGGGTAGCGGTCGATGCGGACCAGGCCGGACTCCACCTGCGGTACAGGCCAGAACACCTGACGGCCGACAGCCCCGGCGCGGCGGACGGTGCCGAAGAATCCGGCCTTCACGCTCGGCACGCCGTAGATCCGGGAACCGGGGCTCGCGGACAACCGGTCCGCGACCTCGGCCTGCACCATCACCACTGCGGTGGTGAGACTCGGCAGTTCGGCCAGCAGGTGCAGCAGCACCGGGACCGCCACGTTGTAGGGCAGGTTCGCCACCAGCGCGGTCGGGGCGGCGGGCAGGTCCGCGGCACGGACCCGCAGCGCGTCGGCCTCCACCACGCTCAGCCGCTCGGCCAGCCCGGGGGCGCGATCGGCGACCGTCTGTGGCAGGTGCCCGGCCAGCACCGGGTCGATCTCGACCGCGACCACCCGGTCGACGACGTCCAGCAGCGCCAGGGTCAGCGAGCCCAGACCGGGGCCCACCTCCAGCACGGTGTCCGCGCGGCCGACGCCGGCGCTCGCCACGATCCGCCGCACGGTGTTGGCGTCGTGCACGAAGTTCTGGCCGAGCTGTTTGGTCGGGCGCACCCCGAACCGCTCGGACAGGGTCCGGACCTCGGCCGGGCCGAGCAGTTCGGCCTGGCCGCGGGCGGTGACGACGGATTCGGGCACGCCCGACAAGGTATCAAGCACCGGGCGGTACCCGGCCGCCGGTCACGCGGTGGCGGGCGTGGTCCGGACCGTGGTGAGGAAATCGTCCAGCGCGGCCCACATCTGCGGGTTCATCTGGGTGTGCTCGCCGGTGCCGGGCACCACCCGGAAGTTCACCTGCCCGGCCGTCAGCTCGGCGGCCAGCAGCGCGTGCAGCGGCGAGGGCACGACGGGGTCGGTGACGTTCAGGAACAACAGCACCGGTTGCCGGTAATCGGTGGTCGGAACGGCCATGTAGGAGGTGATCGTGGCCGCGATCCGGGCGTCGCGCAGGGGCCGGGCGAACAGGTCGCGCGGTTGCAGACCGGCGGTCCGGGCGCCGATCTGCCCCAGGCACAGCCCGCCGATCGAATCGAGCACCGCGCGGCCGTGGGGGGTCAGATAGTCGTCGAGGCCCGCCTCCGGGTGACTGCTGCGAATTCCCTCCAGCATCATCGCGACCAGGGCCGTGGCGGGTCCGCTGACCATCGGGATATCCGGAATGTCCGGGATATCCGGGCCGAGGACGGTGAGCAGCTTCTCGACATCCGATTCCGGGTCGATGGCGACCACGCCGCGGAAGTCGAGATCGGGTGCGGTGCTCTGCTGGAGGTGCGCCGTGCCGAGCGCCGCCTGCCCGCCCTGCGACCCGCCGAACACCATCCAGGTGCGCGACAGCTCCGGATGGGTGGACCGCGCCGCCCGCAGCAGATCGATGGTGGCCGTCGCCTCGGTCCGCAACTCCAGATAGGGGTGCGGGCCGGTGTCGAAACGCCCGAGCCCCAGATAGTCCGGCGCGACGACGGCGAAGCCCTGGGCCAGCAGGCGCTGGAGGAAGGTGTCCTGAAGGCCCTGCCCGCGCCGCACGGTGGTGATGCCGCCGCAGTTCTGCCCCATGCCGGAGGTGCCGTGGTCGTAGGCCGCGATCGGCCAGCCGCCCGCCGGCGCCGGACCCGCCGGAAGGAACAGGGCGCCACTGGCCTGCACCGGTTTCCCGTCCCCGGTGGTCGTCCAGTAGTCGATGATCGAACCGCCGGGCAGGCCGTGCCAGTCGTCGGCCTGCGGGACGATCGCCGTCGCCGTACCCGCGATCGGCGCGGCCACCGCCGGTCCGTCCGGACCTGCCAGTCCCACGCCCGCCGCGACCACCGCCGCGGCCGCGATCCATCGCCATTTGCCTGGTATTTGCATCGAACACCTCACTCACCGCGGACGAACCGGCGCAGCGTAGCGGGCATTCGTGAGAACTCCGTGAACTTTCGCGCCCGGGACGCGAGCACCGTCCGAAACTCGCGTGTCCCGTGGGCATCCCGGCCGCACCCCGACGAGCACACCGCCACGATGGCCCGCACTCCCTACGGCCGCGGCGGCGTCGCCACGATGCGGTCGAGGAACTCGTCCAGCGCGGCCCACATCCGGTCGTCCAGGTGGGTGTGCCGGTTGGCGCCGACGACGATCTGCGGACGGACCCCGCCGAGCACCATCTGCGCGGCCAGCGCCGCGTGCAGCGGCGACGGGACGATCGTGTCGGTTGCGTTGAGCAGCAACAACACCGGCGCGTCGTAGCCGGAGGTCGGCACCTCCATGTATTCCTCGATCGCGCTGCGGAAGTCGTCGTCGCCGAGCGGCCGGGACAGCAGTGTGCCGATCTTGATGTCCTTGGTGCGATCGGCGATGTCGAGCAGGCAGAGCCCGCCGATCCCGTCCAGCAGTTCCCGGCCCAGTGGGGTCAGATAGTCGTTCACGTTCAGATCGGGCCGGGCGGCGCGCAATCCGGCCAGGATCATCGCGACGAATCCGGTGGTGGGGCCGGTGAGCAGCGGGATGTCCGGCACATGCGGTCCGCCGATGGCGACGATGAGCTTCTCCACATCGGATTCCGGGTCGTCGGCGACGGCACCGCGGAAGTCGAGATCGGGCGCGACCGTCTGCTGCACCCAGGCCGTGCCGAGCGCGGCCTGGCCGCCCTGCGAGGCCCCGAACGTCGCCCAGGTGCGCGACAGCCGCGGGTTCGCGGTGCGGGCGGCCCGGACCAGATCGATGGTGGCCGCCGCCTCCGAGCGAATTTCCAGATACGGATGCGGACCGGTGGCGAACCGCCCGAGTCCGACGTAGTCGGGCGCGACCACCGCGAAGCCGTGGGCCAGGAAGTACCGCAGGAACTCGTCCTCGCGATCGGACCCGTACACCGGATTGGTGATGCCGCCGCAGTTGACGCCGAGTCCGGTGGTGCCGTGGTCGTAGGCGATGATCGGCCAGCCCTCCGGCGGGGGCTTCCCGGACGGCACGAACAGCGCGCCGCTGACGTGTCGCAGGGCGCCGTCCGAGGCGGTCGTCCAGTAATCGATGATCGAACCGTTGGATATGCCGTGCCAACCGGCCGGTTGCGCCACCACGGCCGTGGTGGTGCCGGGCAGTGGCGCGGCCATGGTGTGTGTCGCCACCGCGGCCAGTCCACTACCCGCTGCTGTTGCTGCTGTGAGGATCTTCCGCTTCCACCTGCCCGATCTACCCATCGAACACCTCGTTTCACCGGAGCGGCAAACTCGGGGCGAAGCGTATCGGGGTTTGGGGGCAAATACCGGGAAACCGCAGGCATTCGGCATGGCACGCGGGATGTCGTTGACGAGAATTGAAACTGGTTCTAATTTTCTGGGAGGGGTCGCGGCGACGAAAGAGGCAGACCGATGCAAGGCAGACACGACGGACGACGGGTACTGGTGACGGGTGCGGGGTCGGGCATCGGCCGGGGCATCGTGCTCCGCATGCTCGCGGAGGGCGCCCGGGTGGTCGCGGGCGACATCGACGAGCAGGGCCTGAAGGACACGGCGGCGGCGGCCGACCACGCCGACCGGCTGCTGACCGTGCCGGTGGACATCGCCGACCAGACCTCCGCCCGGACCGCCTGCGCCACCGCCGCCGACCACCTGGGCGGATTGGATGTGCTGGTCAACGCCGCCGGCATCATGCGCGCCGCGCACACCCACGAGATGTCGCTGGAGGTGTGGAATCAGGTGATCGGCGTCAACCTGACCGGGACCTTCCTGATGTGCCGGGCGGCGCTGCCCACGTTGTTGCGGGCCGACCATCCGGTCATCGTGAACTTCTCCTCCACCGCGGCCTTCGGCTCGAACCCGTACATGGCGGCCTATTCCGCCTCCAAGGGCGGCATCAACGCGTTCACCCACTCGCTGGCGCTGGAGTACGTGAAGCAGGGCCTGCGGGCGGTGAACATCGTGCCCGGCGGCATCAGCACCGGCATCACCTCGAACCTCGCCCTGCCCGCCGACGCCGACTGGGGCCTGATGGCCCGGCTGACCGGCTGGATCGACGGCGGCATGCTCGGCGATCCGGCCGATGTCGCGGGTGTGGTGGCGATGGTCGCCTCCGAGGACGGCCGCTACATCACCGGCAGCGAGATCCGTGTGGACGGCGGCGCCCTGATGTAACCGGTATCAGCCGAAACCGGTGCAGCAGCGCATCAGCCGATGCCGACGTGGCAGCGCATCAGCCGATGCCTAGGCGGCAGCGCATCAGCCGATGCCGAGGCGGCTGGTGCAGGCCGGCCAGGCGCCCCAGCCCTGGCGGGACCGGGTCACCTCGGCGATGGCGATCTGCTCCTCGCGGGTCGCCTCGTCGGCGCGCGGGGCGTAGCGCAGGCCGCCCTGACGTTCCCAGGTGCCCTGATCGAACTGGACCCCGCCGAAATAGCCGTTGCCGGTGTTGATCCCCCAGTTGCCACCGGATTCGCAGCTCGCCAGCGCGTCCCAGGTGTTGCCGTCGCGCACTGGCGGCACCTCGGTGCCCGGTTTGGCGCCGTGCCGAACCGTCTTGGCCTGGGCCGGCACGATCACCTTGTTACCGACCACATCCTTGCCGACCTCGTCGCCGTTGACGATCGACACCGCGTAGGTCACGTCCTGCACGCCCGCTACGCCGGGATTCTCGACGACGGTACGGCTCATGTTCAGGTCCGGATCGTCGATCTCGTTCTCCGGCGGATCCAGCGCCTCCCGCTCCACCCGGTTCTCCACCCGCTTGCGGGTGACGGTGATCTTCATCCCCTCGGTGAGCGGCGTGTCCGCGGCGGGCACCACCGAATCCTGATTGATCAGTGGCGTCCCCTCGACGGTGAGCAGCTCGCCGACGGTGGGCGCGGCCAGCCGCACGTAGCCGAACGCCCCGCCGTTGTCGGCCAGTTGCACCGTGCGCGGGCTGGTCACCGCGAGCGAGGCGCCCTGCAACGGCAGCGGCGTCGGCCGCGACGGCGAGGTGAACACGTCGTCGGGGATCTTCAGCTGGGCGAGCGCGTCGGCGACGGTGAACGCCGTGGTCCACACCATCTGCCGCTTGCCGTCGACGGTGAGCGTCACCTGACGGGCCCGGTTGAAGGTGATGGTGGCGCCGTTGGTGATCCCGGAACCGCCGCCGGGTACGACGGCGTCCCGTGAGGTGAGGGCGAATCCCGCGGACTTCAGCGCGCCACGGACGGTGCCGGACATGGTGATCCGGGTGACCTTCTGACCGTCGACGACGAGGGTCACCGTCTTCTTGCTGACGATCGCCAGCGACGCCCCCGCGATGAGGGTCAGCAGCAATGCCGCGATCGCCGCGTACAGCAGCGGCGACCGGGTGGAGTTGATCCGCTCTAGCGGCGACATCCGGGACGGCGACATGGTCACAACACGATAACGAGGGGGTCGGGGCCCGGCAATACAGGCCGTGGAGCAGCCGGTTTCCACATAACGATTCGATGGAGGTACCGCGAGTCGATAACGATCAGCGGTCATCGTAATGAACCGCGCCCCGATCCGCATGTCGGATCGGGGCGCGGAAGGACGGCGGCTAGAGCCCGTACACCCGTTCGGCGTTCGCGGTGAGCGACTCGGCCAGTTCGGCCGGATCCCGATCACGCAGCGCGGCCAGCGCGCGCACGGTGTAGGGCAGGCAGTACGGCTCGTTCGGGGCGCCGCGGAAGGGGTGCGGGGTGAGGAAGGGGGCGTCGGTCTCCACCAGGATCAGCTCGTCCGGCACCAGCTTCGCGGCCTCGTGCAACTCGTGTGCGTTCTTGAAGCTCACCGTGCCGGAGAAACTCAGCAGATAGCCCTGTTCCACGCAGGCCAGCGCCATGGTCGCGTCGGAGGAGAAGCAGTGGAAGATCACCGTTTCCGGCGCACCCTCGTCCAGCAGCACCGTCAGCAGGTCGAAATCGGCGTCGCGGTTGTGGATCATCAGCGGCTTGCCCACGCGTTTGGCCAGATCGATGTGCCAGCGGAAACCCTCGACCTGCTCCTCCACCGCGGCGCAGCCGTCCAGCTTGCCGGGCCAGTAGTAGTCCAGCCCGGTCTCGCCGACGGCCACCACGCGCGGGTCGGCGGCCAACTGCTCCAGTTCGGCGCGGGCCGCGTCGTCCAGCGCGTCGGCCCGGGTCGGGTGCAGCGCGACGGCGGCGTACACGCGCGGATCCCAGTGCGCGGCCCGGACCGCGAACCGGGCGGCGTCCAGATCGTCGGCTATGGTGACCACCCGGCCGACTCCGACGGCGGCGGCCCGATCCAGCATCGCGGCAACGGATTCCGCGTCGGTGGCGCCGCAGGCGTCCAGGTGGGTGTGCGCGTCGACGAGCGGGGACAGCGGTTCCGGCGCCTCCGGCGCGGGTCGTTTACCTGCCATGATGTCGGAGGATATTCACGCGAGCGGTACGAGGCACGCCGACTACAGTAGTGGGATCATGACTGCTGCCGAACGTCCCGCCTTCTACATCACCACGGCCATCGCCTACCCGAACGGCGTGCCGCACATCGGGCATGCCTACGAGTACATCTCCGCCGATGCGCTCGCCCGGTTCAAGCGGCTCGACGGGTACGACGTGTTCTTCATGACCGGCACCGACGAGCACGGTCAGAAGATGCAGCAGACGGCCGCCACCGAGGGCATCCCGGTGGAGGAGCTGGCCCGGCGTAATTCGGACGTGTTCCAGCATCTGGACAAGGTGCTCGACATCTCCTACGACCGGTTCATCCGGACCACCGACGAGGACCACACCCGGGCCAGCGTCGCCATCTGGGAGAAGATGATGGCGGCCGGGGACATCTACCTGGGCACCTATTCGGGCTGGTACTCGATCCGGGACGAGGCTTTCTACACCGCCGAGGAGACCAGCGTGCTGGAGGACGGCACCCGGGTCGCCGCCGAGACGCGCACGCCGGTGGAGTGGAGCGAGGAGTCCAACTACTTCTTCCGGCTGTCGAAGTATCAGGACCAGTTGCTGGCGCTGTACGAGTCGCAGCCGGACTTCATCCTGCCGGCCACCCGGCGCAACGAGATCGTCAGCTATGTGAAGGCGGGGTTGAAGGATCTGTCGGTGTCGCGCACCACCTTCGACTGGGGGGTGCCGGTGCCGGAGGATCCCGCGCACGTGATGTACGTCTGGGTGGACGCGCTCACCAACTATCTCACCGGGGTCGGCTTCCCGGATCTGGATTCGGCTGCGTTCCAACGGTATTGGCCGGCGGATGTGCACATCATCGGGAAGGACATCACGCGGTTCCACACCGTGTACTGGCCGGCGTTCCTGTTGTCGGCGGGGGTGGCGCTGCCGAAACGGGTGTTCGTGCACGGGTTCCTGTTCAACAAGGGCGAGAAGATGTCCAAGTCGGTCGGGAATGTGGTCGATCCGATGGCGCTGGTCGACGCTTATGGGCTGGATCCGGTGCGGTTCTTTCTGTTGCGGGAGATCTCGTATGGGCAGGACGGGTCGTACAGTCACGAGGCGATCGTGGGGCGGATCAACAGTGATCTGGCCAATGAGTACGGGAACCTGGTGCAGCGCAGCCTGAAGATGGTCGCTCGGGATTTCGGGTCCTTGGTGCCTACGCCTGGTTTGTTCACCGATGACGATACGGAGTTGCTCGATCGGGCTCGGGGGTTGCTGGATCGGTGTCGGGCCGAATTCGACCAGCAGCAGATGCATCTGGCGTTGGAGGCGATCTGGTTGACGCTGGGTGAGACGAATCGGTACTTCTCGGCGCAGCAGCCTTGGGCGCTGGCCAAGGCCGGTGAGGTGGAGCGGGAGGGGACGGTTTTGTATGTCACCCTCGAGGTGTTGCGGATCGTGTCGATTCTGGCTCAGCCGGTGATGCCGGGGTCTGCGGGGAAGATTTTGGATCTGCTGGGGTTGAGCGGGCGGACGTTTGCGGATATCGGTACGCCGCTGGTGGCGGGGACTGTGTTGCCGGAACCTGAGGTGGTGTTTCCGAAGTATCTGGAGCCGAAGAGCTGAGTTTCGGGGTTCGGGTCGGGAGTGCGTCTGGTTGCGGATGAGGGTTTGGCCGTCTTGGTGGTGACCGGCTGTGTTTTTGGCCTCCGCTTCGCTGCGGCGGGTTCTCGGCCCCTGAGTCTCGATTCTTCCCTCCTCCGCTCCTCCGCTTCGCTCCCCCGCTCCGTCAGTCCAGAATCGAGACGGGCCGAGAACATTCGGGGTATGCCTACTCGGTGGTGACCGGGCCCTCAGCGGGCGGGCCGAATGCCGGGCCTGCTTGTTGGTGACCGCGGTGGAGGGTGAGGTGGGAAAAGAAACTCGAGGGTCCGGGCCTGCTCGGGGGTGACCGGGTTGGAGGGTGCGGTGGGAAGAGAACTCGAGGGTCCGGGGCTGCTCGGGGGTGACCGCGTTGGAGAGCTGGGGCGGGAAGAGAACTCGAGGGTCCGGGCCTGCTCGGGGGTGACCGGGTCGATGGGGAGGTGGGCAGCGGATTGGGGTGTCCGGCCTGCTGTTGGTGACCGCGAACCGGGGTGGGCCGGGTGTCGGGGCTGTCTGCTGGTGGCACGGGCTCGGAGGTGGGGTGGGCAACGAACTGGGATGTCCGGCCTGCGAGTTGGTGACCGCGAATCGGGGTGACGTGGGTGGCGGGCCTGCATTGTGGTGACGCAGGTCCGTAGGGAGGCGCAACGAATTGGGGTTCCGGCCTGTGGGTTGGTGACCGAGTTGGAGGGTGAGCCGGGAAAGGGCTTGCGGGGTGGGTCTTTGGGATGGTGAGCAGGCTGGATGGTTGGGCCGTGCGCGTCAGGGCTGCGAATTGGTGAACGGGGCGGGGTGGCACTGGGGGGTGATGTTGTCGGCTGTGCAGGTCAGCTGTGGGGATGGGGGGAGGGGTGGGGGTGGGATGTTCGTGGGGGGTGCGGGTTCCGGGGAGGTGTGCTCGTCGGGGGAGCAGTCGGGTTTGGCGCAGTTGAGGTTCACGTCCAGGACTCGGGCGCCGGGGCCCTCGTCGCCCAGGTGGTCGTGGGCGTTCACCAGGCGGCAGCTGGCCAGGGAGAGGCAGCCGCAGCCGATGCAGCCGGTGAGGCTGTCGCGGAGGCGGGTCAGTTGTTCTATGCGTTGGTCCAGGTCCTCGCGCCACGTGGTGGACAGGCGCTCCCAGTCCTTGCGGTTGGGGGTGCGGCCTTCGGGGAGGGTCTCCAGGGCCTTGCGGATCTCGGCGAGGGGGATGCCTACGCGTTGCGAGATTCGGATGAATGCCACCCGCCGTAGTGTCTCGCGGGCGTATCGTCGCTGGTTACCGCTGGTGCGGCGACTGGTGATGAGGCCCTCGCGCTCGTAGAAGTGCAAGGCGGACACGGCCACCCCGCTGCGCTCGGACAGCTGTCCGGGGGTGAGTTCCTTCGCCTGCCACGGCTGCGAATGCGTCAATGGCCTCGCTCCGCTCGGCGGTGCTCCACCCGGGAAGGTCCGGGGCTTCGCTCCGCTCGAAGGGGACCGCCCGCCGTTGGCCGGACCCCGCTCTGACCTCTCGACATAACCTCGATATTACTCGAGGTTTCCTGGTCGGCCGGGCGTTTCGGACAAGCTGTGACATTCCTGTGCACTCGCGCTGGTCGGGCCCTGTTCACAATGCACAACGTGCGGGAACCGTGCACGGTTCCCGCACGCGGTCAATTTCGTGCCAATGCGGCTCTGTGCCAGTACGGTCAGGATCATGGAAACGAAGGCTGTGCCGACGGCGCGACCGTTTTCCGTGACATCCGAGGTCGGCGCGCTGCGCACGGTGCTGTTGCATCGGCCCGGTGACGAGCTGCGCCGGCTCACCCCGCGTAACAACGACCAGTTGCTTTTCGACGCCATCCCCTGGGTGGAGCGGGCCCAGCAGGAGCACGACACCTTCGCCGGGGTGCTGCGCGGCCGCGGGGTCGAGGTGCTGCTGCTGGAGGATCTGCTGGTCGAGACCCTGGCCGCCAGCGGGGCCGGGCGCAGCATGGGGATCACCGCGGCCGTCGACGCCCGCCGCATCGGCCATGCCCTCGCCAGCGATCTGAAGACCCACCTGCGCGGTGTCCCGGCGCCCGAACTGGCCGGAATCCTGATGGCCGGCATGACGTTCGACGAACTCCCGTTCGGTTCCGACGGCACGTCACTGGTCCGGCGCATGCACCACGGTACCGATTTCGTCATCGACCCACTGCCGAATCTCCTGTTCACCCGCGATTCCTCGTTCTGGGTGGGCCCCAAGGTGGCGATCACCTCGCTGGCGCTGCCGGCCCGGGCGCGGGAAACCTCGCTCACCGATCTGGTGTATGCCTTCCACCCGCGCTTCCGCGGGGTGCGGCGGGCCTACGAATCGCATACCGCGCCGATGGAGGGCGGCGACGTGCTGCTGCTCGCCCCCGGCGTGGTGGCCGTCGGTGTGGGTGAGCGCACCTCCCCGGCCGGCGCCGAGGCGCTGGCCCGCAGCCTCTTCGAGGACAATCTCGCGCACACCGTCCTGGTCGTCCCGATCGCCCAGAATCGCGCGACGATGCACCTGGACACGGTGTGCACCATGGTCGCCGCCGACGCGGTGGTGATGTATCCCGCGGTCCAGGACTCGCTGCACGCCTTCACCATCCGCAAGGAGGAGGACGGTACGGTCGGTATGCGCGGGCCGGACCCGTTCCTGCCGGCCGCGGCGCAGGCGATGGGCATCGATCGGTTGCGGGTCTTCGACACCGGCCGCGACCGCGTCACCGCCGAACGGGAGCAGTGGGACGACGGCAACAACACCCTGGCGCTGGCGCCGGGCGTGGTCGTTGCCTACGAACGCAACGAGAACACGAATGCGCGCCTGTCCGATGCGGGTATCGAAGTACTGACGATCCCCGGCTCCGAACTCGGCTCCGGCCGGGGCGGGCCGCGCTGCCTGTCCTGTCCGTTGCTGCGCGACGAGGTATGAGGTGATGCTGGACATTCCGGTCGACCACAACAATGCGGCGGTCCCGCCGTACGAACAGCTGCGGCAGGGCATCATGGCCCGGGTCCGGTCCGGCGAGCTGACCGCCGGCACCAAGATCCCCACCGTGCGCGGGCTGGCGGCCCAGCTCGGCCTGGCCCCCAACACCGTCGCGCGCGCCTATCGCGAATTGGAGCAGGACGGGGTGCTGGAGACCCGCGGCCGGCTCGGCTCCTTCATCGCCTCCACCGGCGATCCGACCCGGGACGCCGCCGGTCGCGCGGCCACGGAGTATGTGGCGGTGATGCGGCGGCTCGGCCTGGACGACGAGGCCGCACTGCACTATCTCCGGCTGGCGTTGCGGGAGTAGTCACTTCCAGCTCGGCAGCCACAGATGGTTGTGCCAGCTCTCGGTGGTGATCGGCAGGGCCGTCAGAATCGGCCACAGCCAGATGAAGTTCGCGATCACCAGCGCCAGATACAGGCAGACCAGCAGCAGCCCCAGACTCTGCCGCTCGCTGGCCACCAGGAAGCGATGCCCGCCGGGTATGCGCAGGATCGGCGCCGGGCCCAGGATGTCGCCGAGCACCAGCGCCAGGCCCATCACCAGGAACGGCGCCATCGGGACCGAGTAGAAGTAGTACATCTGCCGATCCAGGGTCAGGAACCACGGCAGCAATCCGGCACCGTAGCCGACCAGCATCGCGGCGTACCGCCAGTCGCGGCGGGTCGCGACCCGCCAGATCCCCCAGACCAGCATCGGCAGCGACAACCACCAGATGGCTGGCGTGCCGATCAGCATCACCGCCTTGACGCACACCTGCTTACCGCAGCCGGTGGACCCGGTGTCGGCGTAGTAGTAGAGCATCGGCCGCAGACTCATCGGCCACGACCACGGCTTCGACTCCCACGGATGATGGTTGCCCGCCGAATTGGTGAGCCCCTCGTGGAATTTCAACGATTCGCCCTGGTTGTGCCACAGCGAGCGCAACGCGTCCGGCACCCACGACCAGGTCCCCCCGGCCCCGACCGCATTGCCCACCGAATACCGGTCGTACCCGTCCTCGCTGGCGAACCAGCCGGCGTAGGTGGCCAGGTACACCAGCAGCGGTATCGCGACCAGCGCGTACAACGCGGGCCCGACATCGCGCATCAACGTGCCCGCCCACGGCTGCGGCACCCGGTACCGCCGCCGCGCGGCGACGTCGAACGCCACCGACATCAGCCCGAAGAACGCGATGAAGTACATGCCGGACCACTTGGTCCCGCAGGACAGCCCCAGCAGCAGCCCGGCCCCGAACCGCCACCAGCGCACCCCCAGCCGCGGCCCGTACGGGCTCAGCGTGGCCCGCCCCTCGGCGTACACCCGGGCCATCCGTCCCAGGACCTCGTCGCGGTCGACGATCAGACAGCCGAACGCACCGAGCACGAACAATGCCTGGAAGATGTCCAGCATCCCGATCCGCGACGAGACGAAGGTCGTGCCGTCGGCGATGAGCAGGATCCCGGCGGCCCCGCCCAGCAGGGTCGACCGGGTCATCCGCCGCGTGATCCGGATGACCAGCAGGATGATCAGGCACCCCGACACCGCCGCCGTGAACCGCCAGCCCAGCGGCGTGTAATGGAACATCGCCTCCCCGAGGGCGATCATCTGCTTGCCCACCGGCGGATGCACCACCAGCCCGTACCCGGGGTTGTCCTCCACGCCACCGCCGTGCAGCAACTGCCACGCCTGCGGCGCATAGTGCTTCTCGTCGAAGACGGGCGTGTCGGCATCGGTCGGATAGTTCAGGTTGGTGAACCGGGTGACCGCCGCGATCGCGGTGAGAAATGCGGTGACCAGCCAGCCCCGCAACCGATCGGTGGGCCCGAAGTCGAGGGTGGGGCGCAGCGGCGCCGGACTGGACAAGGCCGGGCCCGCGCCGATCGGCGGCCGCACGTCGGTCAGCTGGGTCACGCCCCCGATCGTATGTCGTCCCGACCGGACCGTGCCGCATCAGGACAGCAATGCTGCCGCCACCTGCCCGCCACACGCACCGAGGCCGCCGGACCAGGCCACGTTCCGAGGTCCCGAGCGCCACCGCCTCGGACGGACCGGGCCGAACCGGACGGGAAACCCGACAGGTCCTGCCGGACATCGTGCACCGGAAACGCCTGCCCGCTGCTGACCGATCGCATCCGGGGCCGGCCATTGCGACGGGCTCGATCACCGGACCGGAGCAGCACTCCGAGATCTTGAGCCGCACTGCCGGAGCCTGCGCGCGCAGCCGCGGAACCGGACCGTGCTGTGATGGGTGTCGGCCGAGGCGCGGCCGACGACTGTGAATGACGGGAGCGCGATGAGCGAGGACGGCGGCCGGCTGGTGCTGGCGGCGACCCCGATGGGCGATGTCGGCGACGCCTCGCAGCGCCTGCGCGACGCCCTGGCCACCGCCGAGGTGATCGCCGCCGAGGACACCCGCCGCACCCGTTCCCTGGCGAAGGCGCTGGACATCACCATCACCGGCCGGGTGGTGAGCTTCTACGACCATGTCGAGACCGCCCGCATCCCCCAGCTGCTGGACGAGATCGAGGCCGGTCACACGGTCTTGCTGGTCACCGACGCCGGCATGCCCTCGGTGAGCGACCCCGGCTATCGGATGGTCGCGGCCTGTGTGGAACGCGACCTGCCGATCACCTGCCTGCCCGGCCCGTCGGCGGTGACCACCGCGCTGGCGCTGTCCGGCCTGCCGATGGAACGCTTCTGCTTCGACGGCTTCGCCCCCCGCAAGTCCGGCCAGCGCCGGGAGTGGTTCCGCACCTTGACCACCGAGCCGCGCGCGGTCGTCTTCTTCGAGGCCCCACACCGGCTGGCCGACTGCCTCGCCGACGCCACCGCGGTCCTCGGCGGCGACCGCCGCGCGGCGGTCTGCCGCGAACTGACCAAGACCTACGAGGAGGTCGTCCGCGGTACCCTCGCCGAACTGGCCGACTGGGCCGTCACCGGCGCCCGCGGCGAGATCACCGTGGTCCTGGCGGGCGCGGCTCCCCGCTCCGCCGACCCGGCCGGCCTGGTCGACGAGGTCGAGGCGCTGGTGGCCACCGGCATCCGCCTCAAGGACGCCTGCGCCCAGATCTCCGCCGACACCGGCGCCTCCCGCCGCGAACTCTACGACGCCGTGCTGGCCGCCCGCACCGACTGACGTTGCCGCCCGGCGTACCCACCCGGACCGGCCGACAGTGCGGGCGGGCTACCACCCGGACCGCACAAGCAGGCCGGGCCGATCAGGCCCGGCGATCCACCAGCGCCCACGACGCGGCAGCGGCGGCGGCGGACACCGCGATCACCGACGGCCACGCGCCGATCTTCTTCGCCAGCGGATGCGAGGCACCCATCGCCCCGGCCGACAATCCGGTCAGCGCCACCGCGCCACCGACCCCGGCCACCTTGCGCCAGCGCGGCACGGCCGCACCGATCGCGGCGGTGAAGACCACGCCGCCGAGCTGCCGCTTCTTCGTCGCCTGCGCGAGCGCGAAACCACCGGTGAGTCCACCGGCAACCAGCAGCGACGTGGGAATCCGAGCCATCTGAAAAACCTCCCGCAAATCATGATCGAATCGAGCCGAATCCGACCTTACGCGCCACGAATGACACCCCTGACCGGCCGCAGGTCAGCAGCGGCGAAGACGGCGGCCACCGAGCCGCACCGCTGCTGTACCACCACTCACGGCCCGTCGATCGCGCCTGACGGCCCCAGCCCGCTGCCGCCACGCCGCCGCGGCCGCTACCGACCAGCGGCGCAACCGGACTCAGCGGCGGCGGCCGTCGCCCAGGCTGTAGTAGAAGCGGTCGTTGGCCTTGCGCATGGCGTATTCGTAGGGCAGCGCGAACTTGCGCGAGAACCAGTAGCCGGCGCGGACGTCGAACGAGGTGTGGATCAGGAAGCGGTTGCGCTCGATACCGCGCAGGATCGCCTCGGCGACTTCTTCGGGGGCGGTGGCGTGTGCCGCGAAGCGCCGCGCCCAGCGCTGTACCCGGGGATCGTCGCGGTCCACCCCGGCGATCTCGACCGTCTGTACCAGGGGGGTGTTCACCGCACCGGGCACCACCAGGTGCACGGTGATCCCGTGCCGGGCCAGGTCGAAGCGCAGCACCTCGGACACGCCGCGCAGCCCGAACTTGCTGGCGCTGTAGGCCGCGTGCCAGGGCAGTGCGAGCAGCCCGGCCGCCGAGGACACGTTCACCAGCGCCCCGCCGCGCCCGGCGCGGGTCATCGGCGGCACGAAGTTCTCGATGACGTGGATCGGGCCCATCAGGTTCACGTCGATCATCTGCCGCCAGTGCCGGTGCTCGAGATTCTCGACCGTGCCCCAGGCCGACACACCGGCGACGTTCATCACCACATCGAGGCTGCCGTGCCCGGCGTGCACCTCCTCGGCGAAGGCGGTGACCGCGTCGTAGTCGGTGATGTCGAGCGCGCGCTGGGCCAGTACCTTGCCGCCCGCGCCCTCGATCGACGCCACGGTGCCGGCGAGGCCCTCGGCGTCGATATCGGTCAGCACCAACTCGGCTCCTCGCCGCGCGGCGGCGCGGGCGGTGGCCTGCCCGATACCGCTGGCCGCGCCGGTGACGAGGGTTTTCTTGCCGCTGACGGATTTCAAGCGATCACGCACGCGTTCCTCGGGGGTCGTGGCGGCGCCGGGGGCCGATACGGCACTGCCGATGTCGCCGGACGGATTTCCACTGCTGCCCAGCAGCATACGGCCTGAGCCGTCCGCACGGCCCGAAGCCGATGGCATCACACAGGCACTTCGCGCGATGGCGCAGCTGCGCTGCGAGCGAGGTCACAGCCTCGCTCGGGCACAACCGGCCGCGTGGGCACGGCGGCACCACCTCCGCGGGCCCGCTCAGCCGCGATCCAATACCGCCAGCATCCGCGCGACCGCCGCGGGCCAGGGGAACTGCTCGGCCCGGCTGCGGGCGGCGTGCCGGCGCCGGTCCGGATTCAGGGCGAGCACCTCGGTCACCGCCTGTGCGAAGGAGGCCGGATGGTTGTCGGCCACCGCGCCGCAGTCGGCGGTCACCATGGTCGCCAGCGCCGACGACCGGCTGGCCACCACCGGGGTGCCCGCGGCCAGCGCCTCCAGCGCCGCCAGCCCGAAGGTCTCGTGCGGTCCGGGGGCCAGCGAGACGTCCGCGCTGGCCAGCAGGGTCGCCAGCGCGGTCCGATCGGCCACGAAACCGGTGAAGTGCACCGCCGGCCGCCCACCCGGCAACGACGGCAGCGCGCGGGCCCGGCGTTGCAGCGCCTCCCGCCGCGGCCCGTCGCCGACCACGATCAGGCGCGCGGACACCCCGTCGTGGAGCAGCGTGTCCAGCGCCTCGATGCTGCGATCGACCCGCTTCTCCACCGACAACCGGCCGCAGTGCACCAGCAGCGGATGTTCGGCGCCACCGAGTTCGGCGCGCAGCGACCCGTCGCGGCGATGCGGGTTGAACATGTCGAGATCCACCCCGAGCGGCACCAGCGCCGCGTTCGGGGCATCGATGCGCTGGAACTCCTCCCGCGCGAACTCCGTGGTGCAGACGACGATGTCGTAGTCGGCGGCGGTGCGGCGATTGGCCGCGTCGGCGGCACGCCGGGCCAGCGGGCCGGGCAGCACCTGCCCCAGCAGCCGGTCCAGCCGCTCGTGCGAGATCATCACCCCGGCCACGTCCCGCTGCCGGGCCCAGCGCCCGAAACCGCGCAGCGTCAGCCGATCCGACACCTCCAGCACGTCCGGCCGCAGCCCGGACAGCACGTCGGCCACCCGTCGCGGATTCGCGGCCCGATAACCGCCGGTCCCGGGAATGGCGACGGCGGGCACGGTGATCCGCACCACCCCGCTGTCGAGCACCTGCTCCGAACGTCTGGCGCCCGGAACGATCAACACCACCTCGTGCCCGGCCGCGGCGTATCCCGAGCCGAGATGGTGCAGCGCGGTGCGGAGTCCGCCCGAGCGCGGACCGTAGAAATTCGCGAGCTGCACGATGCGCACACGCACGAATGGTGCAAGGCAACCGAACCCACCGGGTCAACGCGGCATGAATTCCGAGGGAAAGCTCACCGACGGAGAAGATCTGCACCGCACCGACGGAGAAGATCTATACCGCACCGACGGAGGAGGTCTATACCGCACCGACGGAGGAGGTCTATACCTTCGGCGCCCGCGACATCCCGGGCAACTCCAGGTCCAGCGGGATGCGCCCGGCGGACAGATGGGTCTCGACCTCGTCGGCGGGCATCGGCCGGGCGATCAGGAAGCCCTGTGCCCGATAACAACCCAGCCCGACCAGGGTGCGGGCCGCGACGGCGGTCTCCACCCCCTCGCCCACCACCCCGAGCCCGAACGAACCGGCAAGTCCCACAATGGATTTCACGATCGCAAGATCGTCCGGATTGGCGCCCAGGCGCTGCACGAAACCGCGATCGATCTTCACCGCGTCCACCGGCAGCGCCTTCAGATGCGACAGCGAGCTGTATCCGGTGCCGAAATCGTCGATGGCGATCTGCACACCCATCCGCTTCAGCCCGCGCAACGTCACCTTGGTCCGGGCCAGATCCTGCACCACCACGTGCTCGGTGATCTCCAGGCACACCGAACTGCCGTCGATGTCGTGCCGCCGCAGGATGTCCTCGATGTTCTCCACGAAATCGAGGCTGACCAGTTGCACCGGCGACACGTTGATCCGGATCACCACATTGGCCGCCAGCCCGTGCCGCCGCCACTGCGCGAACTGCGCGCAGGCGGTGCGGATCACCCAGCGGCCGAGCTCACCGGCCAGATTGGTGGCCTCCGCGACCTGCACGAACGCTCCCGGCGGCAACAGCCCGCGGGTCGGGTGCTGCCAGCGCACCAGCGCCTCCAGCGCGACGATCCGGCCGGTCCGTAGATCCACCTCCGGCTGGTAGTGCAGCACCAGGGAGCCGTCGGCGACCGCGCCGCGCAGGTTCAGCTCGACGTCGTCCTGCAACTCGAACTCCGCGCGCATGGCGTCGGTGAACACCGCGACCCCGTTGCCGCCGCGTGACTTGGCCGACAACAGCGCGTGGTCGGCCCGGCGCAGCACGTCGGCGACGGTGGTCTCCCCCGGGATGCCGACCGCCACGCCGATGCTGGCGCCGCGACTCACCGACTCGCCGCCGACGGTGACCCGCCGCCCGATCAGCTGCTGCATCCGGGTCGCCTCCAGCTCGGCGGCGACGGCGTCCATCGGTTTCGCGGGCACGATCACGAACTCGTCACCACCGAGTCGCGCGATCATGTCGTTGGGATCGAGATGTTCCCGCAACCGCGCCGACAGGGTGCGGATGAAGTTGTCGCCGGCGGTGTGGCCGAGGAAGTCGTTGAGCGCCTTCAACCGGTCCAGGTCGAGGAAGAACGCGGCCACCGGCCCGGGACTGCCCGGATCGAGCCGGGCCTCCATGTACTGGAGCAGCGCCCGCCGGTTCGCCAGGCCGGTCAGATCGTCGTGCATGGCGATGTAGCGCAGCCGCTCCTCGGCCACCACGCGGGCCTGCAACTGGGCGAACAGCGCCGCGATCGCCTTGAGCACGTTGAGCTCGCGGGTGCTCCAGGCCCGGTCACCGGCCTTGATGAAGCCGAGCACGCCGGTGGACTCGCCGCGCGACAGCAGCGGCACCACCGCCGACACCACGTTCGGGATGCCGGTGGCCTGCCGGATCGTCTCCTGGTAGTCGGTGTCGGCCGAAGTGACCAGGAACGGCTCGGTGGTGTGCTCGAGCGCCCGGAAGACCGAATCGGCCTCCTCGAAATAGATGGTCTGCAACGGATCGGGATCCGGGACGTCGACGCGGTGCGGCCACTCCGCGACCAGTTCGGTCGCCCGCCGATCCCGGTCGGTGTGCCGCAGATAGCTGAAGTCGACGTCGAAGTACTCGATCAGCAGGGCCAGCACCCGTTCGGTGGCCCCGACCATGGTGGAGGCGTCGACTCCCATGAGCTCGGAGGCGACCTCCGTCACCAGTGAATCGAGCGTACGCCGAGGCACTCTGTCTCCGATCACGCTAGCTGCCGTGGTGCCACAACCGCGGACGCCGCAGGCTACGGACGGAAGCAGCTGCTGCCGTGTAGCTCAGGCGAAGCACCAATGCCATGGTCTCATGCTCGGGCACTCCCAGTAGATCGTTGAAACGCCACTGAAGTGAGGCCAGTGTAGCGGCGAAGTCCGGCGAGATCGCGGTCAGTTCGCTGGGGCGTCGCGCATACAGGAACACCGGCGACATCGGCTGCACCGCCAGACCCAGCCGACCGGCCGCGATCCACAGCCGCTGCACGGCCGCCCCGGCCCGCGCGTAGCCGATCAGATCCGACTCCGTATCCCCGGTCGGCGCCGGGATCTCGACGGTGACGGCGAGGATCGCGGCGGCGGATGCCATCCGGTCGCGGGTGTAGTCGCCCAGGGCCGTACCGGCACCCCAGGCCCGCAGTTCGGCGAGGATGTCCGAACGTTTGCTCAGCTCCAGTGCGGCCTGTTCGTCGGGAGCCAGCTCCAGGCTGCGGACGTCGATGCCGGTCCGCAGGTCGTCCTCGGGCCAGCGCATCTCCGCGAACATCTGTTCGTGCAGCAGCGGGGTGAGATAGCGGATCCGATCCGATTCGGCCAGCAGTTCCGCGGCGGCGGCGATCTCGGCCCGGCCGGTCAGCGCGCGCACTCCCCC
Source organism: Nocardia sp. alder85J (assembly GCF_020176955.2). Classification (GTDB taxonomy): domain Bacteria; phylum Actinomycetota; class Actinomycetes; order Mycobacteriales; family Mycobacteriaceae; genus Nocardia. Next base: position 93,093 of record NZ_JAIUCZ020000010.1, on the reverse strand, counting down.
GCCCTCGGCGGCCGCGGCGGCGGCCAGCTCCGCGAGCGCCCCCGGTCGCAGGTCCTCGCCGGTCCCCGGCTGCCGGTTGGTCTCGCGGAGCAGTGCGCCCGGATAGTCGGCGGCCAGGTCCGGATCGTCGCCGACGCCGAACCGCAACGTCGCGGTCAGCGGCGCCCCGGCGGTGGTGACCAGCCGGTGCGCGCCGAGCAATCCGTGCGCGGCGGCCGCGACCCGCGCGTTGTAGAGGGCGGCGCCGACGGCCACCGCACTGCCGCGGTATCCGACGTCCATCGTCACCGACAGCGCCGGGTCCAGCTCGACGGTCAGTTCGCCGTCCGCGAGGCGCAGCGACCAGGGCTGCACGTTGCCGCCGGAGGGCGCGCGCTGCGCGCAGGCCAGGACGCGGTCCGGCGGGGTGTCCGCCGCCGGCTCCGCGGCGACGGTGTCGAGCGCCTCGGGCGCGGCGAGTCCGGCGGGCTCGGCGGTCCCGTCGAGGGCCTGTTCCACGTCGATGCGGACCCGCCCGGAGGGCAACTTGCCGCCGAGTCCGATCCGCCGGACGGCATGCACGACGTTGCCGCTACCGGCCAGCACCTCACTGCCCAGTTGCGGCCAGCTCAGCATGGTCCGGTCGACCTCGGCCATGCTGGCGCCCATCCGCGCGGAGATCTCCGTGGGGTCGAGGATGCGCACGACGTAGGGCGCCTTGTCCCGGCTGGTCAGTCCGCGCAGATCGGCCGCCGAGACGTCACCCAGCAAACCGTGCAGCGGCAACCGATCCGGCTCCAGATCGAACCGCTCGATGTCGAGCAGACCGCGGTCGCTGGTGTCCATCAGGACCGGAATGCGATGTCGCCGCGCGCTTTCCCGGACCAGCACCTTGATATCCAGCGAATCACATTCCTCGACCAGAACGGACAATCCGTCGACGAACTCGTCCACGGTCGACTCGTCCACCCCGGCCTCGAATATCTCCACCGGGAGATACGGGTCGAGTTCGGCAATTCGGCGGGCCGCCACCACGGCCTTGTTGAGCCCGATGTCGAAGACGGTCGCGGGAATTCGATTCAAATTGGACAATTCGATGTCATCGAAATCCGCCAGGCGCAACCGCCCGCAAACCCCCTCCAGGGCCAGCGCGTAGGCCACGGCGTGGCCGACGCTCTGGCCGACCACGCCGATCGACAGCGTCCGCAGCCGTTGCTGCTCGGTCACCGTGAGCTTGTTGCGGTTGCGATCGAGCCGGACCGCATGGAAATCCGGCGCCGCCAGCAGGGCGACCAGCCGCCGGCGCCACGGGTAGTAGACCCAGCGCCCGGTCTCGTCGACCGGGACGTGGCCCGAACGTGCCGCGATGCGCGCGAGTTCGGCCCGCAGGCCCGGCCGCAGGTCGGCGACCTCGACATCGGGGCGGGCCCGCAGCTCCGCGAGCACCCGGGCGTCCTCGGGGGAGGTTTCGTTCAGGATCGAGGGCCGGTACTCCGCGTACCGGTGGGGTGGGGTGGCCATCTCAGGAACGACCTCCGACCTCGAAGGGGTCGTATTCGTCGTATTGCAGCCCCAGCTCCCGCCATTCGGCCCGCAGCAGCGCGTACTGGGCGGCGGTGGCGTAGGCGCGATACGACTGCGCGTCCCACAACACCGGGACGGTGCGGTAGCGCTCGTCGGGATAGGCGACCGCGGGCACCTCGGCCATCGCCACCCCACCGGCGGCGCGGTGCCGGTCCAGCGTGAACGAGGCCACCGTGCAGAAGCCGTACGGCACGCCGAACAGCAACGGGCCGTGCGCGATACAGCGCGACACGGCCGCGGCCAGGGCGCGGCGGTGCGGATGATCGCGGGCGACCCAGGCGCCGCGCGCCTCGACCATGCCGAGCCGGATCCGTTCCTCGACCACCCGCCGCAGGTAGGCGCCGCCGTGGCGGTCCGCCCATGGTCGCAGCGAATCGACCTCGCCCAGCTCGAGATACGGGCCCTGCATCCGGACACCCGCGACGACGTCGCCGGCGGCGTCCACGGCCGTGAAGAACAACGAGGTGGTGCCACCCTCGCGCGTGTGTTCGATGTCCAGTGCGCGCTCCACACCGTAGTGCCGATAAGCGCGCAGCGCACCGTCGAGATATCCGGCCCACAGATCCGGGCGGGAGTCGACGGTTCCGACGTGAAAGATGCTTTCCGACTGCGAATCCCGGAAGCTGCTCGCCCCTCCACCGGGGTTCGCCGCCGGGCCGACCGCCATCGTATCGACAGTCATGATGATTCCTACTCTGTAACTCACGCGGGCACATGCCCGCCCGGACCCGGGCCGACCGACCGAGAGGGCCGAGTTCGTATACGGGTCGCCTAGGCAGTATCCGCCATTCCGCTGGAGTTGACCAGATGTCCGGCAAATCTTCCGAAACCTTGCCCGCGGGCGCAAATTTCAGCAAGACCACGGCGCGGCCAGCCGCAACCGGACAGAATATTAAGACCAGTTGGTTCCAGCATGGTTACCGGGGGGCTACCTAAATGAGAATGGAGATCAGCAACTCCAGGTGCGAGACGCCCCGCCAGATCTCGATTTCCTCGCGGTAGGCGCGGGTGATCTCGGCGGACGCGGTCGCATCGTCGACCTGAGCCCAGACGTCCTCCACCGGATCGTGGTAGTCGCCGTTGGGCTCGAAGCGGGCGTAGACCCCCTTCGGCACCCGGGTCAGCACATCGCCGACCGGCACGGTGTCCGGTGAGGGGTAGTCGTACCCGATCAGCACGTTGTAGTTGCCCGCCGGATCGGGGACGTACACGGTGTAGAGCGCGCGGGCCGACTCGCCGCCATCACGGTCGCGCAGCCGGTCGCGCAGGAATTCGATCAGCTCACTGTTGCTGACCTTGAAGGTGGGCCGCCCCCGAGGCACCACCAGACCGCCGTAGACGGCCTCGCCGCGCACCATGATCGAGTAGGTCATCGCGGCTCGACCGCCAGATACAGGTCGATCCGGTAGGCGTGCGGATAGAACTCGAAGTCGCCGGTGAAGGTCCGCCGGATCTGCCGGTGATGTTCGGCGTAGGAGATCTGGGTCCACAGGTCCGTCATGATCTCCGGAAAGTTCCCGACCGCAGAGAACCGGGCATACGTCCCCTTCGGTAACCGCGCCACGATGTGCCCGCGCGTGACGTCACCGAAAGACCCGCACTCGTACCCCACGATCTGCGTGTTATAGGTGGCCAGGTCGGCTGACCAGTCGGTATAGGCGGTGGCCAGCGGCCCGCCCAGCTCCTGGTGCAGCACCGCCGCCCAGGCCGCCTCGAGATCGTGGTCCCGCAGCTCCCCGAGCGGGCGCTTGGGGCTCCGCACCGGCAGTCCGGCGACCCACGTCTCGTCTCGCTCGATGATCTCGAACTGCATGGAAGGACTCTCTCGCACGAATCGTGGTCGGCTGCGCGCAACGCGTCGCCACCTCGCCCGCCGCCGTCCGGCCGGAACCGCCATGCTACCAACCCGTGCCGATCGGCATGACCGACAACCGCAGGCCCGATCGACCCCGCCCCCACCGCCCTGCCCAGACGCACCGGAAACCTCTCGAGCGGACAAGCGGCAAACGTCAACCAGCTACCCGCTCATGGTAGGCCCACCCCCGAGCCCCACCATCGTGTGATCGAATTCCCACCATGTACCGCACCCTCGCGGACCTGGACACGGCACTGATCGACTGCCGAGCCTGCCCCCGCCTGGTCGCCTGGCGCGAACAGGTGGCCCGCGACAAGCGCGCCGCCTTCCGTGACCAGACCTATTGGGCCCGCCCGGTCCCCGGCTTCGGCCCACCCGACGCCCGCCTCCTGATCGTCGGCCTGGCCCCCGCCGCCCACGGTGCCAACCGCACCGGCCGCATGTTCACCGGCGACCGCAGCGGCGACTTCCTGTATGCCGCCCTGCACGCCGTAGGCCTGGCCAACCAGCCCACCGCCACCACGATCGACGACGGCCTGCAATTATTCGGCACCCGCATCACCGCCCCCGTCCACTGCGCCCCACCCGACAACAAACCCACCCCCACCGAACGCGACACCTGCCGCCACTGGCTCACCTCCGAACTCCACCTGCTGACCCCCACCCTCCGCGCAGTCGTCGTCCTCGGCGCCTTCGGCTGGCAGTCCCTCCTCCCGATCCTCGCCACCGCCGGCTGGACCGTTCCCCGCCCCCGCCCCACCTTCGGCCACGGGGTCCACCACACCCTCCTCCCCGCAGTTTCGAACGGATCTCCCTTGCGCCTGTTCGGCTCCTACCACGTAAGCCAGCAGAACACCTTCACCGGCCGCCTCACCCCCGCCATGCTGGAGACCGTCCTCACCCAGGCCAAGCAGGCCGCCGGAATCCCCTGACCAGCCGATTCGGAGTCTCGCCGGAGCACCTGCTACAGTTCACCAGCGTGGTTCGGCAACGATCCACACGGGGCTATAGCGCAGTTGGTAGCGCGTCTCGTTCGCATCGAGAAGGTCAGGGGTTCGATTCCCCTTAGCTCCACCATGAAAAACGCCCGTGACCTCGACAAAGGCCCTGGGCGTTTCACTGTTCCAAATCATTCCGAATTCGGATTTTCGATGCCCGCCCTCAGTACGTCCGCACCACCTTCGATTGCGACCCGCGCCGCAGCGTTCAGCGCATTGGCAACCGATTCGAGGTCATCCGGGAACAGGTCGGCGTAGGGACACAGCACCCGCGCGCCGACCACGCGACCACCAGGTCGCGGAACCCCGCACCGAACCGCACCATGCTCTGCATGCCAGTGAATCCCAGAATGGGTACCATTGTGGGATGAGTACTCAGATTACGGTCAGACTCTCTGACGAGATCGTGACCTACCTCGACCGCACCGTTTCCAGCGGCCAGGCCCCGAGCCGGGCCGCCATCATCGCGCAAGCACTCGAACGCGACCGCCTCCGCCGCGCCGCCGAACGTGACGCCAAGATCCTCGCCGCGGCCGGCGCCGACGCGGACATGGACGCACTCGCCCGGTTCGCCGCGCCGACTCCGCTGGACGACCTCGGGTGAGGCCGATCCATATCGCACGCCTGGACAAGACCCGCCCTGTGCTGGTACTTACCCGCGAGGCGGTCCGCCCGTACCTGACACGGGTTACCGTTGCGCCGATCACGAGCACGATCCGGGGGCTGTCCACCGAACTGCCGGTAGGCCCCCGAAACGGCCTCGAACACGACAGCGTGGTCTCCTGCGACAACATCGTGACCATTCCGACCGACGCGCTCGGCCGCCTGGTCGGCTACCTACACGCAGACGCCGAACCCGCCCTGACAGCCGCGATCCGCTCCGCGTTCGAACTCATCTAGCCGACGACCCGGGCCCCCGATCCGTCCGCTGCAGCACCGTTACGCCTCGATTTCGGCCAACTGCGCTGGACGAACTGAGCGTGGACCGAAACTGGGTAGACCGTTGGTCGATCGGATCGAGTCCAGCAAAGCGCTGCATAACCTCAAAGAGCTTCGCCCTCGAACCCCGGCGGGTTCCGAGATAGGATGCCGTTCGTCTTCGACCCAACAGGGGAGGCGTGCATGCGGTCCTCCCGCACACGGCTTACCGACGCCGTTCACCGTCGGCATTCGGCGTCACCCGCCAGGCCCGAGAGGGCCTGGACGGGACCACAGTTCCAACCGGAGCGTGCACTCAGAATAGATGTTCGATCAGGATATTGTCCCAGTGTTGTGCGAGATACTCCGCAACTAGCCGACGGTGGCAGTGGTGCGCTTTGTCCTCGCTGCATAGCAAGACTGCGTTGTCGAGCAGTTCCTGCGGGATGGTTTCCTCAATCCGACGATACTTCATGAGTTCCCCCCGCTATACATCTGTCAACGGCCAGCGTGATGTCGCCGCTGGTGGCCGACCGAAGTCTCCACCGCTTCGCCCTGGAATGATCAGTTCACCGGTCACCTCCTCCCTGTCGTGCGGTGCCGCATCCGGTAGGAATCACCCTCGGTGACCACCACCGTGCAGTGATGCAGCAACCGATCCAAAATGCTTGCCGCGGTGGTGTGTTCGGGCAGGAACCGCCCCCACTGTTCGAACGGCCAATGCGACGCGACAGCCAACGACCGCCGCTCGTAAGCCGCCGCAACCAGCCGGAACAACAACTGCGTCCCGGTATCGTCGAGCGGCGCGAACCCGACCTCGTCACAGATCACCAGGTCAGCCCGTAGAACCGACTCGATCACCTTCCCCACGGTGTTGTCGGCAAGACCCCGGTAGAGCGTGTCGATCAACTCGGCGGCGGTGAAGTACCGGACCTTCAACCCCGCCGTCACCGCGGCGTGTCCGAGCCCGACCAGCGTGTGGCTCTTGCCCGTTCCCGGTGGCCCGATCAACGCCAGATTCTGTTGCGTGCCAACCCATTCGAGACTTGCCAGGTAGTCATAGGTCGCAGCCGGGATCGACGACCCGGCGACGTCGAACGTGTCCAAGGTCTTCGTCACCGGGAACGCGGCGGCTTTGAGCCGGTTCGCGGCGTTCGACGCGTCCCGGGCAGCGATCTCGGCCTCGATCAGCGTGCGCAGCACTTCTTCCGGGGTCCAGCGTTGCGTCTTCGCGGTCTGCATCACCTCCGCCGCCAACCGCCGGACCGTCGACAACTTCAACCGCCGCAGGCCGGCGTCCAGGTCCGCGGCCAGTTCCGGGACCGGTTTCGGGACCGGTTTCGGCGCGGCCGTTCCCGGACGAGCAGCGGTGGTCATGACGCGCTCCCGTCACCGGTGATCCGGTAGGCGTCCAGCGACCTGGTCGTCGCGGCGGGCAGGTCGAGGACCAGGGCGTCGCCGGCCGGGCGGGGTTGCGGGGCCCCGGCGCCCGCGGCGAGGATCGACCGGACGTCCGCGGCCCGGAACCGTTTGAACGCCACCGCCCTGCGCAGGGCGGCGACCAGATTCGTCGTGCCGTGCGCGGCCCCGAGCGCGAGCAGGATCTCGAGATCCTGGCTCAGACGGGTGTTGCCGATCGCGGCGGCACCGACCAGGAACGCTTCCGCGTCCTGTCCGAGCGCGCAGAACTGTTTCTCGACAGGGGTTTTCGGGCGCGGTCCCCGGTTCGGGGCCGGGCGCGGCCCGTCGTAATGCTCGTCGAGGATCGACGTCGAACCGGGTGCGACGAGTTCGTGTTCGGCGATGATCACCCCGGTGCCCGGTTCGATGATCAGCAGGGCGCCGCAGTCGACGACGAGCGCGACACTGGCGCCGATCAACCGCATCGGGACCGAGTAACGCGCGGATCCGTAACGGACACAAGAGAGTTTGTCGACCTTGCGGGTCACCGACGCCGCCGCGATCTCCAACCGCAGCGACGGTAACGCCGCCAGGACCTCCCGTTCGCCGGTGAGGCGTTCGTCGGGAACCGCGCAGATCTCCGAATGCATCGTCGAATTCACTTCCGCGCACCACGCTTTCGCCGCGATATTGGCCTCGCGCAGTGTGACGGTCCGGCCAGCGATCGCTGCTTCGGTGACCAGCGGGACCGCGAGATCTGTCTGGGCATAACCACACAGGTGTTCCACGACACCTTTCGATTCCGGATCCGAGGCGTTGCACCAGTCCGGCGAGAAACCGTAATGCGTTGCGAAGCGGACGTATTCAGCGGTCGGGACCACGACGTTCGCGACGACACCGCCTTTGAGGCAGCCCATCCGGTCGGCCAGGACCTTGCGGGGGACGCCGCCGATCCCGGCGAGCGCGTCGGCGATCATGGCCAGGGTGGTGGACTGCCGCTGGTCGGCGGCGAACGCGGCGAACCGCCACCTGGAGAACGCCAGGACCGCGCAGAACACGTGCAGGCCGGGCGCGGCTTCGGCCCAGTCGATGACCAGGAACTCGCCCGGGACCCAGATCCCGGGGCGGCGGCCGCGGTGGTTCTCGGTGCGCCACAACTGTTTCTCCTCGGCGACCAGGCGTCGGAAGTTGCGTGGTGACCCGTCGTAGCCGGCCGCGCGAGCGACCGGGAGCAGTCGTTTCGCTGTGATCCGGCCGTGGGAGGTCTTGACACGTTTCGCGACGAGGTCGCGGTATTGGTCGTAGTTGTGGGGCGCGGGCCGGTGTTCGGGCCGGGTGCCGCCGTTGGCGGCGCGTTCGACGACTCGTTTCACCGTTTTGTGTGTGGTGCCGCACAATTCGGCGGCGCCTCGGTAGGTTCCGACCTCTCGATAGGCGGAAATGATGTCCATTCGCTCTCTCGCAGACTTCAATAGAACTCCCCGGGGTCGGTGGGAGGTGACAGTTGGCGCTATCACCGTCCACCGCCCCGGGCCTGGTTCCGGGGTTGACACGAGGAGCGAAGTGGCGGGGACTTCTACTTGGCCGCCCGCGGCGACCTACACACGGCCACCAGCGGGGACTTTAGGATGGCCACGGACATACATCGCTCTAAGAGCTTGCGAGAGTTCGCGAGACACACCAGTGTCTTTCTCATCGGCACGCGTACCCCTCCAAGTCTGGCGCATCGACCCACGCATGGTGCTTCACTCCGCAGATCAGGTTAGGAGCCCATGATCAGGGTGTCGAGCGCTGCAGGTGCCGTACCCGGATCCCGCGCCTGATCCAAGTCGCTCACGCAGACCGGAGAAGTCTTTGAGCAGGTCGTTCCGGTTCGAGTAGGTTCTCGGTAGGTCCACCGAGAAAAGACGCCCGCGACCGTGATGAGGTCTCGGGCGTTGTGCTATTTTCCGATCCTGTCAGGATTGAATTGCGGCGATCAGTTCGTCGGCATCCGGACCGGTGACAGTCGCCTCGACGGTCGCGGGACCGACGGGTGTGGAGGTGCCGGCCGTAGTTCCCGGAACGATCGACCGGGCCAGATCTCGAATCGACTCGAACTCGCGAGTGAGACCCTGTTCCGACGCGTGGTGCCCGAGGACGGATCGGCGTTCCGACAGCAGAACCGACAGCACATCCTCGACGCCGAACCAGCCACGGCCGCGTTCGGTCGCCAGTTCGGCAGCCTGCCGCAGGGCCCGGATCAGTGACGGCGCAGCGCCGGTCACCGATGCGTGGGTTTCGTTCGTACTCATCGAAAGTCCTCCTTCTCAGAACAGTATCTTCAGGCCGTTGTAGAACCCGCCTATGCATTCACGGGTTCCGTCCATCTCGAGAACCACGATCCCGTGCGCATCCTCACAATCCGCCGCGGTAATGGCGGAAGCCTCGCCCACCGATACCGCTCCCATCAACGCCAACGCTACGAATCCCGTAATCACAAGCCTGGCAATAGTTTTCCGCATGACCGCATCCCCCTGCGTACCGAAACCCAGGAACGAGCATCAGTCTGCTCCCGGCCGCCACAACTCACAACGGGTAACAGACGGTCTCCACGAACCGCCCCTGGCGGCGGTGGCATCCGCGAATCCGTGCTGTGCCTCGAGGTCGTTCGAGACGCTACCGTCGGTGTCTGTGTCCGAGGGGGAACAGACGGTATTCAGGTGCAACCTCGCTGATCTCGTCTTCCCCGAACTCGATCCGCGCGCGGTGGACCCGAGCGGCGCCGGCCTGACCGGTGCGAACCTGAGCGGGACCAGGCATGGCGAGGACACCCGCCGGCCGGAAGGTTTCGAACCTCCTCCTTCGAGCGTCGGCCGGTCGGAGTGAACCTCACGCTGTCGTGCACAGCACAGTGCGTGCACGATCCGCCGTTGGGGAATAATGCGGGACGGAATTGTCGCTGCTCCGCTCGCGGCAATCCCGCCGCCACCGCACATCGGACCGACCGGCCGGGTACGGATCGCCTGGTGACCGCTCGGCATCGCCTCGATCAAGCGCGTGACCGGGGTGGTCTCCCGCCGGTGACAGCGATGAAACATCGTGGCTATCGCGGGTTCGTAGAGTTGCCCGGACCGGGTTGAGCACGCGGATGCCGATCCGCACCGGGCAAGGGGTAACGATATGACTGGAAACCGCGTCCGGATCGAAGCTATCCGGGCTGTCGAAGCGCATGTGCCGCCGGCACTGAGCATCGACGAATCGGAAACGCCGGGTGAGATCTTCGGCGACAACGTCTTCAACATCGCCGTGATGCAGAAGCGGCTGCCGAAGTCGGTGTTCAAATCGGTGGTCGCGACCATCGAGCGCGGGGCGCCGCTGGATCCGCTGGTGGCCGATGCGGTCGCGGCGGCGATGAAGGACTGGGCGCTGGAGAAGGGGGCTACGCACTATGCGCACGTCTTCTATCCGCTGACCGGGCTCACCGCGGAGAAGCACGACAGTTTCCTGGAGCCCCAGGGCGACGGTTCCGCGTTGGCCGAATTCGCGGGCAAGACGTTGATCCAGGGTGAGCCGGATGCCTCGAGCTTTCCGAACGGCGGTCTGCGCAATACGTTCGAGGCGCGTGGGTACACCGGATGGGATGTGACCAGTCCGGCCTACGTGCTGGAGAATCCGAACGGCAATACGCTGTGCATCCCGACGGTTTTCGTGTCGATGACCGGTGAGGCGCTGGACCACAAGACGCCGTTGCTGCGGTCGCAGCAGGTGATGGGTAAGCATGCGCGGCGGATTCTGGAGCTGTTCGGGCACGAGAATCCGGCGCCGGTGGTGTCGTTCTGCGGGCCGGAGCAGGAGTACTTCCTGGTCGATCGGCACTTCTTCCTGGCGCGACCGGATCTGCTGAATGCCGGGCGGACCCTGTTCGGCGCCAAGCCGCCGAAGGGGCAGGAGTTCGACGACCATTACTTCGGGGCGATTCCGGAGCGGGTGCTGGGCTTCATGATCGATACCGAGCGGGAACTGTTCAAGCTCGGGATTCCCGCGAAGACCCGGCACAACGAGGTCGCGCCGGGGCAGTTCGAGGTCGCGCCGATGTTCGAGCGCGGCAATGTGGCGGCCGATCATCAGCAGTTGCTGATGACGACGTTCAAGACCGTCGCCAAGCGGCACGGCATGGAATGCCTGTTCCACGAGAAGCCCTTCAACGGGGTCAACGGGTCCGGGAAGCACGTCAACTTCTCCATCGGCAACGGGGAACTCGGCAGCCTGCTGGTACCGGGTGACACTCCGCACGACAACGCGCAGTTCCTGGTGTTCTGTGCCGCGGTGATCCGGGCGGTGCACATGCACGCGGGACTGCTGCGGGCCTCGGTGGCCTCGGCCACCAACGATCATCGGCTCGGCGCGAACGAGGCACCGCCGGCGATCATTTCGATCTTCCTCGGCGATCAGCTGGCCGATGTCTTCGAGCAGATCGCGAAGGGCGCGGCGACCTCGTCGAAGGGCAAGGGCACGCTCATCATCGGCGCGGACACGCTGCCGGTGCTGCCGACGGATCCGGGTGACCGCAACCGGACGAGCCCGTTCGCGTTCACCGGCAACCGATTCGAGTTCCGGGCACCGGGTTCGATGCAGACCGTGAGCGTTCCGATGGTCACGTTGAACACGATCATGGCCGAATCGCTCGATTACATCGCCACCGAACTCGAGACCGCGGTCGCCGGCGGGACGTCCTTCGATACCGCGGTGCAGAATCTGCTCACCGCGATCATCACCGATCACGGCACGATCGTGTTCAACGGTGACGGGTATTCCGACATGTGGCAGCAGGAGGCGGCGACCCGCGGGCTGCCGAATCTGCGGACCACCCTCGACGCGCTGCCCGAACTGATCACCGATTCCTCGATCGCGCTGTTCGAGAAGTACGGGGTGTTCAACGGCCGGGAGATGCACAGCCGGTACGAGGTCGGGCTGGAGCAGTACGCGCTCACGATCGGGGTGGAGGCACGGCTGACCCTCGAGATCGGCTCGACGATCGTCGAGCCCGCCGCGATGCGCTATCAGACCGAGGTGGCGCAGAACGTCGTGGCGCTCACGAGCGCCGGCTTCCCGACGGACACCGATGTGCTGAAGCAGGTGTCGGCGCCGCTGACCGATCTGCGCGCGGCATTGGCCGCACTCACCGAGGCGCTCGCGCAGCACCCCGGCGAGTCGGCCTACGACGAGGCGAAGCACGCTCGCGACAGCCTGCTGCCCGCGATGGCCGCGGTCCGCGCGGCCGCGGACACCCTGGAGTCCGTGGTCGCCGACGATCTGTGGCCGCTGCCGACCTATCAGGAGCTGCTGTACGTGCTGTGACCGGGACCGGTCGTCCCCGCTCGGCAGGGCGGGGGCGATCGGATCAGTCCATCGATGTCGGCCATTCGACCTCGGGCCACACCTCGCCCGAGGCCGGGCGGCCGAGCACCGAGCGGGTGAGGAAGTCGGCGACCAGGCCGCGGGTCACGGCGGCGGCGCGGTCCGGCGGCAGGGTGCCGCACAGTTCGGGTGGGCCGCCGAGTTCTGGCAGGTCGGTGGGGGTGTAGTGCTCGCCGCCGCGGACCATCGCCACCGTGAACGGTCCGGGGGTGTGGTGCCCGAACGCGATCCACGAGGCGTCGACCATCGCGCCGTAGCCGACCAGCATCACCGGGCGGTCCAGGCCGCGGCGTTCCACGGCGGCCCCGTCGTGCCACCCGGCCGACCCGTCGAGCACCACGGCGGCGCGGATCCGCGGGTCCGCGGCGGCGACCGAGACCGCCGTGTATCCGCCGTAGCTGTGACCCAGCATCGCCACCGCGCCGAGGTCGACCAGGTCTCCGACGATCGGTAGTTCGGTGAGGTGGTCCAGGACCGTACGCGTGTCGGCCACCCGGGCGATCAGCCGTTCCCGCATGTAGTCGTCGGTCATCGTCGGCGGGTCGCCGAGAACGACTCGGCCGCTGGGGAATTCGACGGCGGGTGATTCCCCGGTGTGGTCGGCCACCACGACCACCCAGCCGCGCGACGCCAGATCCGCGGCCAGCCCGGACAGGATCCACCGCGGCGAGCCGAGCCCCGGGGACATCAGCAGTACCGGCAGACGGCCGAGAGTGGTGTCGGCGGGCACGCTTTCGGCGGCCGGGGCCGCGGCGCCGATCGCCGCGGCGGCCGACACCGGCGAATGCAGCCAGGTCGCCGCCGTGCTCGCGATCCGGATGTCGGCATCGGGTCCGCTCGCGGGGACATATGAAGTGGGCGAACCGATCTCGGCCGCCGGGTACCACGCCGACACCATGATCGCGCGCTCGTCGTCGCCGAGTGGGGTATCGACCCGCCCGACCGGATACGGGCCGGTCGGCGCGGTCACCGGCGACGGCCCCACCGCGACCCGGTGGCAGATGAACCCGCCGCACAGCGGGCTGTCGGTATCGCCGCGGGCCGGTCCCCCGGTACCGGTCAGACCGACCAGGACCAGGAGTGCGGCAGCGGCACCGCCCGAGAGCACTCGAGCGATCATCGGTAAACCTCCACGGCGTAGAAGGCGTGGTGCGCCTTACGGTCGACGACCCACCACACCGCGACCACGGTCGGTGCGAGGCCGATCTCGCTTGTCGCCGAATACTGAAGTATGTCAGGAACTTCCGGTATATCGCGCGGCGGGCCGGGGGTGCCGGGCGGATGCCGCCGACCGGTGGCGCACCGCTGCGGCCGGATCGTGCCCGGGGGCGAGCCCGATCAGCCGCCCCGCGCCTGCCGATCCTGTTCGGTCCGAAGGGAACACCGCTCGTTTTCGAGCGGGACGCCGGCGCCAGGGGCGCGTGATCGGCTCTCTCGTCGTCGCCGATGCTGTTCGGTCCGAAAGGATCACCGTCGCCTTCGCGACGGTCGACACGATGGTCGCGTGACCGGCTCTGCGTCAAGCACTCTCGTCGTCGCCGGCGGCGGCGTGGGCAGGCGGCGGCGTGAATCCCTCCGGCCACCGGGTCGTTTCGTCGTGGGTGACGCCGGTCAGATTCGCTCCGGTCAGGTCCGTGCCCGTCAGATCGGCCCCGGTCAGATCCGCATCCGTCAGATTCGCCCGATCCAGGTACGCGACGGTCAGATCGGCGCCGGACAGGTTCGCGCGGGAGAGTTCGGCGTCGGTCAGGCTCGCGCCACCGAGGTCCGCGCCGGTGAGGTTCGCGCTGGTCAGGTTCGCGCCGGTGAGCTTCGCGCCGGTCACGTTCGCTCGATCCAGCTGTGCGCCGGTCAGATTCGCCCCGGACAGGTCCGCACCGGTCAGGTTCGCTTCGGTCAGGTGCACCGCGCGCAGGTCCGCCGCCACCAGGTCGGCGTCGACCAGGTCCGCGGACCCCAGGTTCGCGCCCAGGAGGTTGGCGGCCGGCAGGCGGGCCTCGGACAGGCGGGCGGACTTCAGCTCGGTCTCGTGCAGATTCGCCCGGGACAGGTCCGCGGCGGTCAGATCCGCGGCCGTCAGGTCGGCGACGCGCAGGTTCGCCTGGGCGAGATTGGTGCGGGCCAGTTCCGCGCTCCGCAGATTCGCATTGTTCAGGTCCACCCTGCTCAGATCCGCATCCGGCAGATCGTAGGTGTAGCGCGACCACTGTTCGCGGTGCCGGCGGATGACCGATGCGGCCGACAGCCGCACCTCGAAATCCGCTGCGCTCGTGGACGATCGAAGGTAGGCACACAGCAGATCGAGGCAGACCCGGGCTTCGTCGTGCAGTTCGGTGGAGTCGCCGGGGAGGGTGTCGTTCCAGTCGTCGGCCAGGGCGGCGAGCGCGTAGATCCCGGCCTGCCGGACGACCGGGCCGGTGTGCGCGAGCTGTTCCGCGCAGGTCGTGTACCGGGCTCGCAGCCCCCGGATCCGGTCCGCCGCGTGCAGTTGCTCGAAATGCGCCTGGTCCAGCTGCTGTCGCTGCGCGAACTGCCGTTCGGAGGTGCGCCGGGTCAGCAGCACGCCGGCCAGTACGATCAGCGCGACGATCACCGCGAGCACGCCGGTCAGCACCGTCGCGTACGGCTGGGTCAGTCCACCGCCGGCCGCGGCCGACGTCACGCTCGCGCCGGGCGACGCCGAGGTGGCCGGTGCCGCAATGGATTGTGCGCCGGCGACGCCGACCGGCACCGCCGACAGGACCGCAATCGCGGCCGCCGCCCCGAGAATTCGCCTCACGCGGTCGATCCTGTCACCGATTCCGCACCCGCACCGGGCGAAACGGCAGCGCGAGCGGTCGGCTCACCGGTTGTCCGCCGAATCCCCGGCGGTGGTCGGGGAAAGCAGCGGGTATCGGCGGCTCAGGATGCGCAGCGATCGCACCAGCACGACCCCGACGAGCGCCCCCAGACCCCATCCGGCCAGCACGTCCGTGGGCCAGTGCGCCCCGAGATAGACCATCGCGCAGGCGATCACCACGAGACCCGCCGCGAGCAACCCTCCGGCGTACCGCCGATGTTCCGGCCGCCACGGCACCAGCAGGTAGACGGCTACCGCGAAGGCCGCGGTCATCGCGGCCACCGTCGACGGCATCGCGAAGGCTTCGACCCGGACCACCGTCAGCTCTCCGGCGGGCCGCGGCCGTCCGATGAAATGTTTCAGCACCTTGGCCGACACCTGCGCTGCCAGCACCGACACACCGACCGTGACGCCCTCCCGCCACCGGCCGGCGATCACCACCGCCACGAACCCCAGTCCGGCGAGCAGGGCGCCGGTACCGCCGGTGCCGATGTTCATCGCCCACCGCGCCGGCGTGGTCAGCGCCGCCGTCCGGTGCCCGGAGAGCCACACGAGGATGTCCTGGTCCACGTTCACTGTGTCCATCCTGCCTGCCACGGCTGGAACGTGCACCGTCCGACCGGGTGGATGCGCCTCACACCGTGTGCGGTAACGAACGACTTGCGCGGTGCGGGGTCCGATGCGGGGCAGCAGTGCGGCCGGGAGTTTGCTCCCGAGCACCCTGGAGTGCGGATGGGTTCGACGCCGACCCGGGTACCGTGTGCTGCCGGGGTCGCGAGGAAGACCCGCCGCCGAAGAGTTCGGAGTGGTGACGGTGTCACCGGCGGGGTCCCGTTCGCCGCCGACACGTCCTCGGGCGGCAGTGCCCTCGGCCCGGGTGCCGCCGTGGTCGCCGACGGCGGAATGCTCCGCGTCGATGCCGGGGCACGGTTCGGGGCGGGTGGGACCGAAGTCGCTTTCGGTAGTCTGCCGCGAGTGGCTGCGACGGCAGGCAACGGCTGTACCTGTCGCATCGGACCGTCAGCACCCACCTGCATCGCATCTTCCCGAAGCTCGGCATCAGTTCGCGCGGTGATCTCGCGGCCCTGCTGCCCGATCGGGCCGGCTGAGACCCGCCGCCGGGCACGGTGGCCCGGCGGCGGCCACGGTCACAGAGCGTCGCGTTGCCGCAGCGTACCGTCGCGGTCGAGCTCGATGACCAGGTCGATGCCGATCCGCCGCAGGAACGGGTAGTCGTGGCTGGCGACGAGCAGCGCGCCGCGGTACTCGGCCAGCGCGTCCACCAACTGGTCGACGCCCGCGATGTCGAGATTGTTGGTGGGCTCGTCGAGGATCAGCAACTGCGCCGGTGGATCGGCGAACAGCAAGCGCGCCAGCGACACTCGGAAACGTTCCCCACCGGACAGCGTGGCGACCGGGCGTTCCACACCGCTGCCGCGGAGCAGCAGCCGCGCCAGGCCGTTGCGGATCACCGCCGGCGTGGACCCGGTTGCCGCACGGACGTTCTCCAGCGCCCCGGCGTCCTCGTCCAGATTGTCCAGGCGTTGCGGGAGATGACCCACCCGGTCTGTGCGCAGCACCGCGCGCTCCGGCTCCCGCCCGCTGAGCAGGATCTCGATCAGGGTCGATTTGCCCGCGCCGTTGGAGCCGATCAGGGCGACGTGCTCCGGCCCCTGGATGACGATGCGCCGATTCCCGTCGCCCAGTTCCGCGATGGCGCGCCCGCGCGGCACGTCCGGATCGGGCAGCGCCAGGCGGATGTGCTCGTCCTGCCGGACCCGGGTGGCGGCGCTGTCCAGCACCTCTTGGGCCGCACGGACTTTCGAGTCCATGGTGGTCCGCATCGCCCCGGCCGAACCCTGGGCCCGGCTCGCCCGGTTGCCCGCGAGAATGCGCGGAATGCCGCCGTCGCGCTGGGTGCCGCGCGCGGTGCGCTCACGGCGGGCGAGTGTGGTCTCGGCCTCGATCCGCTGCCGCTTCTCGACCTTCAGCGCCTGCTCGGCACTGCGCATCGCCTGCTCGGCCGCCGCTTGCTCCCGGTCGACGTGCTGTTTCCAGGCGCTGTACGGTCCGCCGAACACCTCCAGGGACCCGCCGCGCAACTCGGCCGTGGTGTCCATGTGCTCGAGCAGCTCGAGGTCGTGGCTCACCACCACCAGCGTCCCCGGCCACGCGTCGACGAATTCGGTGAGCCTGCCCCGGGTTTCGCGATCGAGATTGTTGGTCGGTTCGTCGAGGAGGGTGACGGGTGTGCGCTGGATCCGCAGACCGGTGATCGCGATCAGCACGGCCTCGCCACCGGAGATCCCACCCACCGCACGGTCCAGATCGGCGACGCCGAAACCGATGTCGTGCAACGCTTCCGCGGCACGGGCCTCGATGTCCCAGTCGTCGCCGATGGTGTCGAAATGCTCGGTCGCGGTCGCGCCGGATTCGATCGCACGCAGCGCCGCGAGCTTGTCGGCGACACCGAGCAACTGTGCGACGGTGGTCGCGCGCCGCAGGGTGAGCGTCTGCGGCAGATATCCCACCGCGCCGGTGGTGTCGATCCGCCCGGACGTCGGCGTGAGAATTCCGGCGATCAGCCGCAACAGCGTCGATTTACCGGCGCCGTTGCGGCCGACCAGACCGGTGCGCCCGGTGGTCAGGGTGCCGTCGATGCCGGACAGCGCGACGGTGCCGTCGGGCCATTCGAAGGTCAGATTCTGCACGGTGATCGCAGAAGACATGGAGGTGGACATGGGTCGCCGACTCTTTCCTGCTCGCGAACGAGCGGCCTCGAGTATCGCGCCGGGACGACAGGCGCGGATGATCCGGGAAGATGCGGAACCGGACGGAGGCGAGCCACTCGGTCCGGAAGCGGACACCGAGCAGGGCACTGTGCGGAGACGCCGCCTACGCCGGGCGGCTAGAGTCTGTCGACTTCCTCGATGAGCACGCGCCCACCCTACCAGCGCGGACCCTGTGCCGGCCCGGCCTCATCGCCCCCGCAACCGCCGCCGGGCCCCTGCACCCGTACCGCGATCGGCCGCGGGCCGCCCTCGATCGACCCGGTGCCCGTGACCGTGCTCGCGGTACAGGCCAGGGCGAGCCCGCCTGCGACCGGCACGGCCTTGATCGCCGCGAACATGCGGGCTGCGCGCGGAATGCAGGCCACACCGATGTCCGCTCGGATCGGGTGACGAGGTGTGCAGTTTCCCACTGTCCGCGCCGGTCCCCGCCGCCTCCGCCGGCCGACGCCGTCGGTGACGTGGCCGCTCAGCCGGACGGACGGTATCCGGGATTGGGAACGAATTCTCCGCGCGTCCGACGCATGCGGTCGTACAGATAGCCGCCCTTGATGTGCTCCGCGGGGATCCGGTGCGGGAAGACGACGGTCGCTGCCGCATCACCGGGATGGAGGTCGATGCCGGCGGCCGGTAGATCGATCTCGTATATCCAGGTCGGGTCGTAGTCCGGCGGAATATGCGGCGTCGGGGGGTGGATATTGGCGAGGGATTCCGAGCGGGTGGTGTAGATGTAGGGCTTGGCCCGGGAGGTCAGGACGTAATCCGCCGCGTCGTCGGAGGTCACCAGCGGCTCGAAACCCGCCGTGAGGATGGTCGACGGCGGCCGGGCGTCGCCGCGATAGAGGTGATCGGCATCGGTGCGCGGTGTCAGCGTCCGGCCGGGGTTGCCGAGCCGGGCCAGCTCCATCTTCTCGGCCCGGAGTTTTTCGAATGCCGTTCGGGGAGAATCACTCCCGGCGGACGCCGCCGCGGCCTCGGTCGAAAAAACCGCCGCGCCCTCACTGTCGGCGGCGGCGAGGGTCCGGTCGACATCGCCGAGTCTGCCGCCGACGTCGCGCAACGGCTGCGAGCTCGCGTCGCCCGCGGCCTGGATCGTGGTGCGCATGTCGGCCAGCAGTCGTCGGAGCGCCTCGGCAGCTACGTTGTCCATCCGGTCTCGAAAGTGGTGGGGTCTCCTCGCTATTCAACCGCGCGGGCGGGCCGCTCGGCCACCGCCGGGACACATGTCGCCGATGCGGCCGGATCAGCCCAGGGCGGCGGCGAACATCGGCCAGGAGTCGTGCAGGTCCTGCTGCCAGTACCCCCAGGAGTGGGTGCCCAGGGTGCGGAAGGCGAAGGTGGCGGGGACGTTCAGTTCGGTCAGGCGGTCGTGGAGGGCGTGGGCGCACTGGTCGGTGACGGCTTCCAGGACGCCGCCGGAGGTGAGCTGGGCAAGCAGTTTGCCGGGGTTGCCGTTGACGCCGGGGCCGTCGAGGGTGTCCAGCGGACCGGCCAGGCCGGTGCCGGAGGAGACGTAGATCGCGGTGCCGCGCAGGCGATCCGCGTGCAGGTAGGGGTCGTTGGCGGCCCAGGCGGGGTTGCCGAACGGGCCCCACATGTTGGCGGTGTTGCCGGCCCATCGGGTGACCACGGCCGCCACGAAGGCCTCGCCCTCGGGGGTGCTGGTCTGGGCGCAGCCGCTGTAGGAGCCGATGGCCCTGTACAGGCCGGGGGCGGCCAGGGCCAATTGGAACACCGAGGTGCCGGCCATCGAGATACCGGCGATCGCGGCCGCGCCGGTGCCGTGGAAGGTGGAGTCGATCACGGCGGGGAGTTCGCGGGTCAGGAAGGTGGTCCAGCGCTGCCGGCCCAGGATCGGGTCGTCGGATTGCCAGTCGGTGAAGTAGCTGCCCCGGCCGCCCATCGGGACGACGACGGTGACCCGTTTCGCGGCGAAGAAGCCGGCGATGTCGGTCTGCTCGGTCCAACTGGAGTCGTCGGTGCCGCCGTTGGCGCCGTTCAGCAGGTAGAGCACCGGGGCCGGTCGTGAATCATCGGGTGCGCGAAGCACTTTCACGGTGATGGTGGAGTTCATCGCCGCCGACCAGACCTGGATGTCGATCCCGGCGCCGGGACCCTCGGCGATGCCGGACAGGTAGGAGCCGTCGGTCGCGGAGCGGGCCGCGGCGGTGAGGGCGGCGATCGGCGCGGGGCCGGCGTCGTCGGCGCTCGCGACGCCCGTGCCGGCGAACGCGACCAGCAGGGCCAGCACCGCCGGAACCACGGGGTATCCGCTGCGAATATGTCTGCCCACCTGCGCCTCCCGGAGATCCTGCTGGGTTGCACGGCGACGGTACCGCCGAATCCGCAAGGGCGGCAGGGGTGCTCGCTCAGGATTGGATTTCGTGCCGTCGGGTCGGCGGCGGGCTGGAAATGTTCACAGAATTACGCCGTAGCCGTGGCCCGGGATCCGGTGCCTGCCGTTCACTGATAACCCGGCTCGACCCCGGCGTGAATCGAGGGAACTCATGGTCAATTTCGGCTTCTTCGACGACTGGCATCCGCAACCGGGCCGGCTCACCGGCTGGAGTGTGTCGCCGGGAGCGCGGGAGGCGATGGCGGCCGCACCGGCGCATCCGGCACCGGCGTCGTATCAGCAGCAGGAGTATCTGCGCACCACCCATCGGACGGCGAGCGCCGGTCGGCGGGCCTCGCGACTGTGCATGATCTCCTTCGACATTCCCGGTGCGCCCGACCTCGCCGCGATGACGCGGGCGCTCACCGCGTTCGTGCGCCGGCACGACACCTTCACCAGCCGATTCGCCGTCGAGGCCGACGGGCGGGTGGTCCGGCACGCGGTCGCGGCGGCGGCGATCGAGTTGCTGCCCACGGATCACGGCGATGTCGCCGACAGCGCCGCCCTGCGCCGCCACGTGCAGGACACCACACCCGATGCGCTGCACTGGGATTGCTTCAGCTTCGGGGTGATCGCCCGGGAGGGATCGTTCACGGTGTACGCGGCGGTCGACCACCTGCACACCGACGGCGTCGCCCAGGCCCTGACCTGTATGGACCTGCTGATGTTGTACGGCGGCGAATTGTCCGGGGCGGCAACGCCTCCGGCCCCGGTGGACGGGCACCTGGACTACTGCCGCCGGGAGCGGGCCGAGAATTCCGAGCTGACCGAGCGGTCACCGCAGGTCGGCACCTGGTTGCGGCTGTTGCAGCGCAACGGCGGCGACATGCCGGCGTTCCCGCTGTATCTCGGGCCCGCCGGGGCGGCCGGGTACAACCGCGGCGCCCAGGTGACGATGCCGCTTTTCACCGAGGCCGACGCGCTGCGCTTCGAGCAGGCGTGCGAGGACGGCGGCGGCCGCTTCGTGGGCGGACTGTTCGCGGCGCTCGCCCTCGCCGAGGCCGAATTGACCGGCAACGACTGGCATTTCGTGTTGACCCCGGCCAATACCCGGCGCACGCCGGGCGAGCAGGGCTCGGTGGGCTACTACACGAATCTGGTGCCGATCGCCTTCGACGTCCCTGCCGACGCCACCTTCGCCACGCTGGTGCCCGCGGCGCAGCAGGCCGCCGACCTGGCCCGCACCCTCACCGACGTGTCGCCGCACCGGGTGCTCGAACTGGCCCCGCCGGATCTCGGCCTCCGGGTGCGACCGGGCTGGGTGGCGATGATGCTGTCCTACGTCGACGTGCGCAGGATCGCGGGTGCGGAACTGTTCGACAGCATCAACGGCGGCCTGTTCGCCAATCGGGCCGCCGCCGACGAGGTGTACGTCTGGATCAACCGGTTCCTCGACGTGACCACGCTGAGCCTGCTGCACCCGGACACCGACGAGGCGCGCGAGTCGATCGAGCGCTACCTCAAGACGCTGACCTCGATCATCACCACGGTCGCCGGGGACGGCGACTACGCGCTGCCCGCCGGCGCCTGACCGTGACCGTCGAGGACACGACGGTCCCCGATCACCGATCGGATTCGCCGGACGCCGACACCACCGCCGCGGCCTGGGGACCGGTGGCGCTGATCGCCGGTCTCACCGCGATCGTGCTGCTGGTGCGGTGCGATCGCTACGGCTACTTCGGCGACGAGCTGTATTTCCTCGCCGCCGGGCGACATCTCGGGCCGGGATACGCCGACCAGGGGCCGCTGATCCCGCTGCTGGCCCGCGCCGCGACGGCGCTGGCACCGGGATCACTGGTGGCGCTGCGGCTTCCGTCCATCATGGCGGCCGTCGCCGGTGTCATGGTGGCGGCGGCGACCGCCCGCGAATTCGGCGGGCGCCGGAAAGCGCAGGCGCTGGCCGCGATCGCGTACGCGACCTGCCCTTACCTGATCACGCAGGCGGCAAGCCTGTCGACCTTCGCACTGGACAGTACGGCGACGGCGACGGCGCTGTGGTTGCTCGTGCGCTGGACGCGCGTGCGCCGGGATCGGCTGCTGGTGGCGGCGGCGATCGTGGTGGCGGTCGATGTCCAGGTGAAACTACTGGTCCTGGTACCGGTCGCCGCCGCGGCGGCGGCCCTCACCGCCGTCGGACCGCGAGAACCGTTGCGGCGAAGGGCCTTCTGGCTCGGCATGCTGATCGTCGCAGCGGCGGCGGCACCCGGCATCGCCTGGCAGCGACAGCACGGGTGGCCACAGCCGGCGATGGGCGCCATCATCCGGGACGAACAGCGATCCGCGACCGGCGGGGTGCTGGGGCTGCCCGTCCAGTGGGCGATCCTCACCGGATTGCTCGGCGGGCTGCTCGCGCTCGCCGGTGGGTGGGCACTGTTGCGGCGGAGCGACTTCCACCCGTACCGGTTCGTCGGGGTCACGACGATCCTGCAAGCGCTGTTCGTGATCGGCACAGGAGGGCGACCCTACTACATAGCGGCCTGCCTACCAGCGCTTTTCGCGGCGGGAGCCGTGGCGGTCACAGCGCCCCGGCACCGGAGGACACGCGTCGCCGGGGTGGCGGCGGGTGCCGCGCCGAGGTCACGACCGGCGCGCATCTCCACGGCGGCCACGGTCGCGACACCGCCGCACGCGGCCCACTCCGATGCGGCGGTGGCCGTGGTCCGGAGGCCACACCCGGCGCGTATTGCGGGCGTGGCGGTGATCGTGGTGTCCGTGGCGATCGCGGTGACGGTGGTCGCCGCGCTGCCGCTGCCGCTGTCACGGCTGCACCGGCCGACCGATACGCAGGCCGAATTGTCCACACGTATGCGGACTTTCGGCACCACCGGCTGGTCACGGCTGATCGACACCGTCGGCGCCGCCTACCGGGCGCTGCCCGCGGACGATCGGGACGGGGTCGGGATCGTCACTCAAACCTATTGGCAGGCAAGCGCTGTCGAGCAGGCGGAGATCGGGCCGCGGGTGTACAGCCCGGATCGCGGATTCGCCTATTTCGGTGTGCCACCGCCGGATACGCGCATCGTGTTGTACGTGACCGCGGGCGCCACGGGGGCGGGTGCGACCGCGGCGTTCGAGGCGGCGCGGCCGGTGGCGCGCCTGGACGATCCGCTCGGCTTCCCCGGAATCGACCGGGGTGTCACGGTGTGGCGCTGTGAACGTCCCCGGCGGCCCTGGCCGCGACTGTGGCGGGACCTGCGCACCCTGACGCTCGACCCGGGCCTGCCTTCGGCTCCGAATATCACCACGCCGGAAAGACATTCGTCATGAGCGCGGCCCACGACGGCAGCAGCCGCACCGGCATGCCGCGGCCCACGGTGGCAGCCGCTCCGATCGGCCGCGGTTCGGTCCCGGACGCGGCGATCCCACGCCGCAGCGCCCGGTGGCAGAGCAGTGGTCCGCTCGGCCTCCCGCCACCGGCGGCGATGATCGAGTCGAATCGTGCCCGGGTCCGGCATACATTCGACGAATTGAACGGAGGGCCGGATGTCTGTTGTCCGCGCGACTGTCCCGAGGCGTGGCGCCGCCGTCGTGGCGCCGCCCGTGCTCGCCACCACGGTAGTGCGTGGAATCGTCGACGAACTCCTCGGCGACCGCACCCGCGGCCGGACCCGCGCGGATCTGACGCTGGTGGTGAATCTCTGCGCCACCGAACTGGCCCGAGCGCTGGCCGGGGAAGCTCCGGTGAGCGCCGACGCACTGGCCCAGATCGAGACCGTGGCGGCGCGCTGGGCGCAGCTGGATCGGCCCGTCGAACCGTTGCAGCACGCCGTGCACGCCGGGGCCGGTACCGCCTTCCGGCACCTGGCCCCGGCGTTGACCTGGTCGTCTGTGCGGACCGTGCGCGCCAACGGCCTCGTGCTGATCGACATCATCCGGACCATGTCGACCGCGGTGTCCCGCGGCTACGTCCGGGAGATCCGGGCGCTGGCCGCGGAGCAGCGGGCCGTCGTGCAGACCTTGACGGCCCGGTTGATCGCCGGGAACGCCACCCGCGCCGACACCCCCGATGACCTCGATCTCGCGGATTCGTATCGGGTGCTGGCCGTCGCCCTGGGCCCGCATCCGGACGAACACGATCGACGCCTGGACGCCCGAGTGGTCGCCCGCAGGAAACTGCGGCGGGTCCAGGCCGAACTCGCCGCCACCGGCCACGCCGGGGTGCTGGCACAACTCAGCGTGGACGGCGGCACCCTGCTGCTCCCCTTACCCGGCCGAACCGGCGGCCTGCCCGACCCGGGCAACCACGCGCCGGAACCGAACGACCGCGCGACCGATCCGCCCGGCACTGCCGACCCGATACGCGATACAGCCCATCGAATACACGGCATGGCCGACCGCGTCCCCGGTACAGCCGACCGCGCTCCCGGCACGGCCGGCGAGACCGACACCCTCGTGGCCCGGCTGGAGCGGGCGGCGGGCGCACCGATCACCGTCGCCGCTGTCGACACCGATCGGGACGACATCCCGCACGCCGTCGAATTCGCTCACGAACTGCTGGATCTCGCAGTGCGGCTGGATCGCGGCCCGGGCCTCTACCGGTTCGAGGATCTCGCCTGCGAATACCAGCTGGGTCGTCCCGGCACCGCGAACGAGAAGATCCGCTCGGTGCTGGCGCCGTTGCAGACCGAACCCGAATTGGAGCGCATGCTCTGGGAATTTCTCGCCGCCGGTGGCCGGGCGGCGACCGCGCAGCGGCTCGGGGTGCCGGTCGGCGTGCTGCGCCGGCGGCTGGCCCGGGTCACGGAGCTGACCGGGCTCGATCCCTCCCGCGCCACGGATCTGTGGTACCTCCGGTCGAGCATGATCGCCCGCGCGATCCATCGATCCGGCCCCGGCGACGATCCGGATTCGCCACTGGGACAGGCGGTGTGACCGGTGGTCGGGCCGCCGCCAGGCGACGATCGGGGCACCGCGCCGCCGCGGCTCATGAGTTGCTCGGCCGACGAGCGCACCCGGTCCGCGACACCCTCGCCGACTGTGCGCGCAGCCTGCCCGCACGGCAGGTCGGGTGACGGTTCCCCGGCCCCGTCGCTGACAGGTTCCGGGTTCCGACCGAGAATCATGGGATGACAGTTCCCGAATTGCTGCGCCGCGCCACCGAGCTGGTGCCCGCGGGGGTGCGCAGCGGTACCGGGTGGTCGAGCGCGGACGTCCGGGAATATCTGCGCGAGCACGAATGGGGTGTGGCGCTCGGCCTGCTCCAGGAGTTCGACGGTCTGGGGTGGCAACCGGCCGAGTTCTGGGATCTGCTCGCCGACGCGGCGCAGCGCATGCGCCTGGAGTACGACATGCGCTGGTGCCGGTGGCGGGGTGACGAAACCCGGTGCGGCAGCATCATTCGCGCCGAACTCCAGTTGCTGGCGCCCGAGGCGGGCGGGCCGCGGCAGCCGCTGCCCGGCACCGGCCGGTTACGGCCGATGTGGGCGGTCGGCGACGGTGATGTCGGCCGGCGCATCGCTCGTTTCCTGGCCGAATCCACGCCGGAGATCCCGGTGGGCGGGCAGGGCACGATCCGGCTGCTGCCGTTCACCCCGGATGCGTGGCGGCATCTCCGGCGCGGTGACCTGATCACCATGCATCAGCGCCGGCCCGCGATCGCGGCCGCGCGGATCATCGAGATCCAGCGCGCCTGACGAACTGCGGCGGCACGCACCGCCGCGCCGCCGCACGCCGGACGCTCAGCCCGCCGCGACGCGCAGGTATCCGGTCACCGTGCCCTGGTACTGGACCCCGCCGGGCGCGATCGAGCCCACCATTTCCAGGGTGTCGAACGGCAGGCCCGTGCCGACCGGCTGTTCGGTGTCGAGGACACCGGTGGCGGCGTCGATCACCGCATAGTCGTAGCCGTCCAGCACCGTCGCGTCGGCGGCCGGGGAGTGCCGGGTGAAGGTGTAGATCTTGCCGTCGGCGGTCGACAGCCGGGGCACCGCCGCGGAGGGGACCGCATTGTTCCAGCGCACCGTGCAGCCGGACGGGTCGACCTCGACGCGGGTCATACCGCCGGTGAAGGGTGCGGACGCCGGATCGCTCGGGCCGACCGTCCCGGCCGGATACGGATAGCCGTAGGTGCTCGCGACGATCACCGTGTTTCCGATGCCGATCGGCGAGTTCTCGGTGCCGCTCGGTCCCGGTGGCAGCACGGCGACCGAGCAGATCGGCACGCCGGTCGCGGTCGAGTAGACCAGCAGATGTTCCTGCGGCGCCGCGTTGTCGGTGATCGTGACGTATTCGGAGCCGGTGCGCGGGCCGAAGAAGGTGGGCGTGGCGCCGGTGCCGTGGCTGAGCTGACCCGGTTTGCGGGCGGGGCCACGGTCGTAGGGCTGCCGCCAGGCGATCACCGGCGTGCCGGCGGCATCGGTGCCGAGCAGGTACAGCGCGTGGTCGGTGGCGACGGCGACACCGCCGGCCGCGGCGGCGATGCTGTTCTCCACCAGTTCCCCGGCGCCGAGCGCGACGGCCGCGATCCCGCCGTCGGGGCGCAGCACCGCGGCGGTGCCGTGTTCGGTGGCCAGCCAGATCGCGCCGGTCCGGTCCGGGGTCGCCGACGAGACGGCGTCACCGGCGGGAACGACCGCCGAGGTCGGCGCGGTGTGGTCGACGTACAGCCGCCAGGCCCCGCCGGGACCGCCGTGGTCGTGGGCGATCCATTCCAGATTGCCCGCGCCGTCGACGGTCACCAGCCGATCCTGGTGGTCGAGGAAGGCGTACACCCCGCCGAGGACCGTCCCGCTCCCGGCGCGGGTGGGCAGCGAGGCCAGCGGTTCGCCGCTCGCCGGGTCCAGCAGGAAGGCGGTCGGGATGCGGGTGGTGATCAGGGTGCACAGGGCCACCGGCAGGCCGTCGCCGCCGACCAGGATGGTCGGGCAGGTGCCGCCGATCGGGTGGTAGCTCGCCGCGACCGGGCCGGTGCCCGGTCCGGGCAACGGCGTGGTGTCGGACGCCTCGGCGTCGCCGTGCATGGTCGCGGTGCCGGCCGGGCCCAGCCAGGGGTTCGGTGGTGCGGCGGGCCCGAACTGCTCGGCCGCCGCCGGCGCCGCCGCCAGCACGACCGCGATCGCGGCTCCCAGTGCACTCCGCACGATCGCGTTCACTCTGCTCCCTCGCTCCGCGGCGGATCACCCCACCCGTGGTCCGAGCGGGGTGATCGAATCCGGATGCCAGGGTACAAAACCGGCCGGGCGGTGTCAGCGCCGGAAGATCACCCAGCGCATCGCCGAGTACATGAACACCGCCTCACCGGCCCCCGAGAGGATGCGCGCGAGGTGGTATTCGACACCGACGGCCGCCAGCACGCTGGACACTCCGAGGATGAAGGCCAGATAGTTGACCACCACCACCGCGACGTACACGGCCACCTGCGGCACCACCGCGGCATGCGAGCGGAAGTTCAGGGTCCGGTTCAGCACGTAGCTCAGGCCGAACGCGACCGCGTACCCGCCGGTGATCGCGACCGGCAGCGGCACCATCCCGTGCAGCAGAGTGAGCACCAGCAGATCGACCGCGAAGGTGCCGCCGTTGATCAGCGCGAAACCCAGGAAGGTCGGCGCGACAACGGTATCCAGCCCGAACGGCAACCGGGACACCACTGCCGCGCAGCACCGGTGGAACCATGCTGCCAGCCGCGCCGCGGCGATCTCGGGTTCGATACGCACCTCGCCACGCTGCCACCGGCAGGTGTCCACGTGATGATCGAACAGCGAATTCCCCGTTCGCCCGGGGTGTGTCACGCCACTGCCGTGCGGCAGGTCTGGCAGTCGACGGCGGGCAGGCCGGGGTGCGGATGGCCCAGGTCGATCAGTCTGGTCCAGCAGTACCGCTTCATGTCGCAGGCCTCGAGCGTGCAGTCGGCATGCCGTCTGTTCAGCTCGCCGTGCATCTGCGCGGGCGTGAGGCTGTGGCCGGGCCACTGGTGAAACACTGGATTGTCCAATTCACACTCCCTTTCGCACACCATCGATGTCCGGCACGAGAACCCTTGTGCGCCATGATGCAACACGGTCGGCGGCGACGGGACCGATTTCGGATCGAACCGCACCTGGCGGGGCGCGGCCCGCGCGGCACCCGCGCGCGTCGCGTACCTGGGCGGATCAGTGCGACGCGGCGCCGCCCGCCGTCCGGCGTACCTCCAGCACCACCGCCGCCTCCGCACGGGTGTCGAAGTAGCAGAATCCGGACCCGTCGGCGCGGTGGCCGCGGCCGATCGTGCCGAGCCCGAGCACAGCGGCCCGGTCCTCGGCGTCGGCGAGATCCGGGGTCTCGAACCCGAGATGGTAGACGCCGGGACCGAATTCGTCCAGGAATCGCCGCTGCGGGCAGTCCCGCAACGGCGGCTCGCACAGCTGCAACTGCACGTTGTCCAGATCGGCGCACTTGTAGCGCAGCGCCGCCGACGCCACCGGATCGGCCACCTCGTACACCACGTACGGATCGCCCTTCGGGTAGTCGTACCAGGGACCGATGCCGAGCCGCTGGTAGTACCCGACGGCCGCGTCGAGATCGGGCACCACGACGCAGACATGGTGCAACTGCCGGAACAACGGGGACACGGGCAACTCCTCGGCGACGGCCGGACCGCGGCGCGACGACCGGTGGACGCCCCGCACACAGTGCTGTATACAGACTAGTGCACGGTATCACATACAGAGAGTCGCCGATTCTCGCGGCGATCCGATCGGAGCACCATGTACTACTTCGGTTACTGCACCTACCTGCTCGAATCCGAGCTACGGAAGTATCTGCCCGAGGCCCTGGCGATCACCCACGCCACCGCGGTCAACCATCAGATCCAGTTCCGCGCCGCCGGCGACCGCACCGACCGTGGCTGGTGCCATCTGGCCCACACCGGCACCTACGGCAAATCCGCGCAGGGCATCGTCTTCGAGGTCGACGCGGCGCATCTGGCCGACCACTTCGACGATTTCGACATCGTCTTCCTGACCGTGCGCGGCGACGACGGCCGCAGCTACGACTGCTTCACCTACGTACTCACCCGGCCCGGCGCGCGCATGCGGCCACCCCGCTTCTACTGGGAACGCGTCCCCGCGGGCCTGGCCGAACAGCGCTTCCCGGCCGACTACCAGCGCGAAGTCCAGGACATCTTCGACGAGGCCGCCGAATGCCCCGACTTCGACCGCCCCGCCCCCTCGGGCCCGCCGGGCCGGTCGGCCGCGTCCCGGTGAGGGAACCGGCGGATCCGGTCACGTGCCCGGCGAATCCGGCGAAATCGGTTACCAGCCGCGAGAATCCGGCGGGCCCCGCGGCCACCCGGCGTGCCTCGCGGAATCGGTTGCGGGCCGGGTGGTCTCGGTGACGGGCCGGGTGGCATCCGGCGCGCGCACCCGGTGGTCGCCGGTGCGCGCGCCGGATCTGCTGGCGTACGCGACGATGACGACGGTGTGGGGCGCCAGCTATTTCTTCACCGCCATCGCCCTGCGGTCCTTCTCTCCCATGATGGTCGTGTTCGGCCGGATGGCGATCGCGACGATGGTGCTCGGCGGCGTCGCGTGGCGTCGCCGCCCGCCCCGGCCCACGCGCCGAATCATGGTGCTGCTGTGCGTATTCGGGCTGTGCAACGTGACCCTGCCGTACACCCTGATCACAGTCGCCCAGACGCATCTGCCGTCCGCGCTGACCGGCGTACTCTCCGCCACCACACCGATTTTCGTCTTCCTGGTCGCGGGGCCGATCCTGCGCACGGAACGGGTGACGCCCGGCCGGGCCGCCGGAGTGCTGCTGGCCTTCACCGGTATCGCCCTGCTGCATCCGCCGGGCGCCGGCGGCGGACGGCTGTGGCCGCTGGTCGCGGTGGCGGGATCGCTGGTGTTCGCGATCGGCAACGTCGCCACCGGCCGATATCTGGCCGGGGTCGACCCGCTCGTCATCGCGACGGGCCAGATCGGCAGCGCCGCAATCCTTTCCGCGCTGCCCGCCGCGACGATCGGCACCCCGATCCGCGCCGTGGGCCCGGCGCCGGCGCTGGCCCTGCTGGAGCTGGGCCTGTTCGCCTCGGCGCTGGCCTACCTGCTGTACTTCCGCTTCATCCTGCGCTGGGGCTCCACGGCCACCTCGTTCAACACCTACCTGCAACCGATCGTGGGCCTGACCCTCGGCCTCGGCCTGCTCGGCGAAACGATCACCGGAAGACAGTGGGCCGCACTGGGTTCGATCCTCGCCGGACTGGCGCTGTTCGTCGCGCGCGATCTCAGGACGCGACCCGGCGGTGGCGGGTGGGCCCGGATTCGCAGGGCGTGGTGCCGCATCGGGTTCGGCACCACGTCGGCCGAATACGACGGCGGCCCGACGTTCACCCCAGGGCGCCGCGGATGATCCGCGCGGTGTTCTCGACGTGTTCGCGGGCGACCCGGCCCGCGGTCTCGGCGTCCCGGGCGCGCAGCGCCGACACCAGCAGGCGGTGCTGCGCGTTCACCACCTCGTCGTCGGCGGGCGTGAAAACCACCGGCTGCGTGAGGTTCCAGTAGTTCAGCTTGGTGCGCCGATGGAACTGGGTGAGCAGCGCGTTGCCCGACGCCTCGGTGATGATCCGGTGGAACTCGCCGTTCAGCTCGTTGAGCTTGGCCCGGGTGGGCGGCGGGCTCTCCATTTCGGCGATCAGCTCCTCGAGCCGCGTCAGCTCCGCCGCGCCGATGCGTTCGGCGGCCAGGTGAGCCGTATGAGCCTCGACACCCGCTCGCGCCTCGATGATCTCGAGCAGTTCCTCGGGAGCGTGGTCACGCACGATCCAGCCGCGCCGCTGTTCGACCAGGCCCTCCTGCCGCAGCCGCAGCAGCGCCTCGCGCACCGGAGTACGGCTGACCTGCAACCGCTCCGCCAACTCCTCCTCCACCAGCCGGTGATTGGGCCGGAACTCCGCCGACAGGATGGCATCGCGCAACTGCTCGTGCACCGCGTCGGCGATGTTCTCGGCGCCGCCACGCGGCTTGCGCGCCGTGGCGGCCGTCCCGTCGGTCAGCACCGTCTCACCCATCCCCTCATCGAAACCGATTGTCTGTATACAAGAGCGTACTCGATCCGCCCGGAGACACCGGCACTCGGCCACCCCTCACGGGGCCGGTGCCGCCGGACCGCCCGCGCGGACACGGCTCAGGAAGGTGCGGGTGCGTTCCTGCCGGGGCGCGCCGAACAGTTGCTCCGGCGGGCCCTGTTCGTGGATCCGGCCGCCGTCGAGGAAGCACACCGTGTCGGCGACCTCGCGGGCGAAGGCCATCTCGTGGGTGGCCAGCACCATGGTCATGCCCTCGGCCGCCAGCTCCCCGATCAGCGCCAGCACCTCGCCGACCAGCTCCGGATCCAGGGCGGAGGTGATCTCGTCGAGCAGGATGACCCGGGGTTCCAGCGCCAGCGCGCGGGCGATGGCGACACGCTGCTGCTGCCCGCCGGACAGCCGGTCCGGATAGTGACCGGCCCTGTCCGCCAGCCCCACCCGGTGCAGCAGCCGCTCGGCCCGCTCCCGGGCCGCGCCGCGGGCCAGCCGCAACACCGTGCACGGGGCCAGCATCACGTTCTCCAGCACCGTCATGTGCGGGAACAGGTTGTAGGACTGGAACACGATGCCGACGTGCCGCCGCACCTCGTCCAGATCGACCCCGAAGCCGCTGATCCGCTCGCCCGCGAACCGGATGCTGCCGCCGTCGATGGTCTCCAGCCCGTTGACGCAGCGCAGCAGCGTCGACTTGCCGCTGCCGGAAGCGCCGATCAGGCAGGTGGTGGTGTGCTCGGCCAGGGTCAGGCTGACCTCGTCGAGCACCGTCACCGGGCCGTAGCGCTTGGTGACCCGGTCGAGTTCGACCAGGGCGGAACGGTTCTCGAGCACGGTCAACTCCTCGCCAGCCGCCGGCGGCGGTTGCGTCGTTCCAGATGGTCGGTGAGACGGGTCAGCGGCACGGTGATCACCAGGTAGAACAGGGCGACCCCGGCGTACGGCGAGAGGCTGGCGGCATAACTGGAGGTGGCCTGGGCCCGGTTCACCGCGTCCAGGATGCCCAGCACCGAGACCAGCGCGGTGTCCTTCTGCAAGCTGATGAACCCGTTCAGCAGCGGCGGCACGGTGTGCCGGATCGCCTGCGGCAGCACCACCAGCCGCATCGATTGCAGGTGCGACAACCCCAGCGACCGCGCGGCCGCGTCCTGACTCCAGTGCACGCTGTGGATGCCGGCCCGGATCACCTCGGAGATGTAGGCGCCGTAACTGAGCGTCAGCGCCACCAGCGCCGCCTGGAAATCGTCGAAGTGCGACACCACCGGCAGGCCGGTGCGCGGCAGCCCGAGTCCGACGATCAACAGCACCAGCAGCACCGGCATGCCGCGGAACACGTCGGTGTAGACGATCGCCACCGCGCGCAGCGGCCCGGCCGCCGGTCCCGGCAGCTCCCGGACCACCGCCACCAGCGTCGACCAGACCAGGATCACCACCTCGCCGACCAGGAACAACTTCACGTTGATCCAGAATCCGGCCGCCAGATACCGCAGATTGGGCCGCAGCACCGAAGCATCGAAGAAGGTCCGGTACACCGCGTGGTCGTCGGCGAGGAACACCAGCGCC
The DNA here is from genome assembly GCF_020176955.2 of Nocardia sp. alder85J. Lineage (GTDB taxonomy): Bacteria > Actinomycetota > Actinomycetes > Mycobacteriales > Mycobacteriaceae > Nocardia. Next base: position 60,376 of record NZ_JAIUCZ020000010.1, on the reverse strand, counting down.
ACGAACGCCACCAGCCCCAGCAGGATGCCGAGGCTGACGGCGTATCCGGCCCACAGCCGCGCGGTCGCGAGTTCCACCCGCGCGGCGTCGCGCTCCACCGGCCACCGCCGCACCCCGCGCAGATATCGCCATCCGGCGGCCAGCCCGAGCGGCGGCAGCAACAGGCAGCCGAGCAGCACCAGCGCGAGCGTGCGCCGGCGCGGATCCCGCCGCGCGCCACCGGGTCCGGCCGGGCTCGCCACCCTCGGACCCGGCTCGATCGCCGTACTCATATCGTCCTTCGTCATCAGCGGACGTGCCCTCTGCGGACGGTCAGCCGACGGTGATCGTCGGATATTTCGCCGGGTCGTCGCCCAGCGGCGACAGGTACTGATGCACCCAGCCGTCGATCTGCGGTTTCAGCGCCGCGAGTTCGGCGTTCACGGCGGCGACGTTCGCGGCGGGCGCGTTCTCCGGCAGCCGGGCCGCCGAACACGGAATCGGCACATCCTTCCCCTCGATCACCGCCGCCACCCGGGTGTTCTCGAATCCGGCCTGCTGCGAGCGCCCGGCCAGCGAGGACAGATCGTCCATCACCGCGTCGAGCTGCCCGGATTGCAGCGCGGCGTATTCGGTCGGCCCGTCCTGATAGCTCTTGGCGGTGGTGGCCGGCGCCAGCTTCTGCATGATCAGCCCCGCGTACCCGCCGGTGACGTAGCCCCAGCGCAGCTTCTTCGCGTCGGCGGCGGTCGCCAGGGTCACGTCCTTGCGTACCAGGGCGCCGGTGATCGCCGGGTAGTAGCAGTCCGAGTACCGGTTGACCTGTTCGCGGGCCGCCGTCTTGAAGATGGTCATCAGGCCGAGGTCGTAGCCGGTGACGGTGCCCGACACCAGCGGCGTGAAACTGACATTGCGGAACACCACCTTGGGGATGCCCCAGTCCTGGGCCAGCTGCAACGCCATCCGGTATTCGACACCGCCGGTGAGGTGTTCGGGATCGGTGCCGTCCATCCAGCCCGGATTGCCGACCTCGGTGGCGATCGTCAGCACCCCCGGGGTCACGGTGGTGAAGGCGGGCCGGGTGCCGCCCGCGGTGGCCGACGGTGCGGTCCCGCCGGAGCCCCCGCCGGAACACGCGCTGACCAGGGCGCAGCCGAGGACCGCCGCGACGGCAGCGGCGAGTCGAGGTCGTTTCATCATCTCTCCTGCACAGCTCGAGAACGTGGCCACCGCAGCCCGTGCGCGGAGTCACACACCACGTCGTACGCGAGACTGTATACAGAGTCGCATGCACCGTCAAGACGTACCGATACCCCTAACCGAGCCGTAACTGCGCGTAAACCATGATCATTCGCGATCGCCGCCGGTTGCGCGCGCCGAGCGCCGGCCACGACCGTGAGCGCAGTCCGCGATCAGGGCGAATCCTCGTTCGGCGCGGCCGGTCCGGCGGGGAGGGCGCGGCCGAGCCGCAACCGCAGGCCGCCTTCGGCACACAACGTTCGGATCGGCCACAGCCGGGCGGGGATTCGGGTACCGGCGACGGTGACGTAGGGGTCGACCGCCAGCGCGGCCCGGCCCGCCGGATCGTGCAGCACGATTGCGCGCGTGCGACCGCCGTCACCGAAGTGGATCTCGAATTCCTCTGCCGTGCAGTCGGATTCGAGTACCAGACCGGGGAACAGATGGGAGTGCCGGACCTCGATGCGAGCACTCACGATCGCCCGCCCTCGGGTGGCTGTTCGCCCGATCCGGCGCGGCGCGCGGCCAGCTGGATCTCCAGCAGCAGCCGGTCGGCGGCGGAGTCCAGGTCGATGCCCATGAGATCGGCGGCGCGGCGGATGCGGTAGCGCAGCGTGTTGGGGTGGATGCCGAGGTCGGCGGCGGCGGATCGGACATCGCCGTATCGCCGCAGGTAGGCGTCCAGACTCTGGCACAACTGGGCGGAATACCGGCGGTCGTAGTCGACCAGCAGATCCACCCGCGGGTCCTGGAGATCCGCGCGCTCGCCGACCGCGGCCAGGATCTCCGCGAGCAGCACGGTGGTGCGGGACCGCGCCAGCGTCGTGACCGCCTCCGCGCCGGGCAGTTCCGTGGTGCGGTCCAGCACCCGGTCCACCTCGGCGCGGGCCCGGGTCACATCGGCGAGGCCCTCGACCGGCGCCGCGATCGCGCCGCGCAGTTCCAGGGCGAAGTGCTCGCCGAGCCGGCCGATCACCTGCCGCGCCCAGGAGGCCACCCGGTCCACCGAATGATGTTCCGGGAACAGCACATACAGCCGCGGTCCGATCAGCGTGGTGAGGCAGTCCTGCCGGAACGCGCTGGCGTGCAACCGCAGGGTCACGATCGCGCGCTGCATCACCTCGTCGTCCTCGTCCGCCTCCGCGCAGCGGGCGAAGCCCACCACCGCCGCGGGCCCGTCCGCGTGGACGCCGAAGTGGTGGGCGAAGGCCGCGACGTCGACGCCGCCGCCGTGCGCGCCGAACAGCCGCTGGATCAGCAGCGCGTCGCTGGTCGGGGCGCGGCGGGCACGCCAGATGACCCGCGCGGCGATGGAGGCGGCGCCGCGCAACGTGTGCGGACTGTCCGGATCCAGCGGCTCCCCGCCCTCCTGCACCCAGATGGTGCCGAGCACCGCGGGCGAGCGGCCGCCGTGGCGGCCCGGTTCCCGGATCCCGATGGCGATCCGCCGCCGGGTCTCCCACTCCGGCTGTGGTGGCACCTCGATGGTGTCGCCGGAATTGCGCAGCCGGTCGAACACGCCCTCGCGCTGCAACCAGCGCATATAGCCGGACGGCCCCTGCCGGCCCAGCACCGACAGCCGGCGGACCGGATCCGCGGTGGCGGCGTTGTCCGCCGAATAGGCCAGCACTCGGAACTGATCGTCCTCGATGCTGACCAGGCCACGGGTGGACGCCGCCACCGATTGGGCCAGCCCGAACAGGTCGGTGTCCAGCGCGGGCGGCTGCTCGGCCGTGGCGGCGCCCGCGCTGTGCCCGGTGATGCGGTCGATCAGCGAGTACACCATCTCCCACCGGGCCTGCGGATGCACCGCGACCAGCGCGATCCCCGCCTCCGCCGCGGCGGCCCGCAACTCCGGGGTGACCGATTTGGAGAACAGCACCCGGGGCCGGTCCGCCGCCGGGCATTCCCGCGCGAGCGCGCACAGCCACTGCGTGGCCTCCCGATCGCCGACACCGACCTGGAGATACGCCTCGGCGAGCGGCTGACCCGGAGGCAGGTCCATCATGAGATCGCCCGCGTCCAGGAAGGCCACCTGATCGACCACCACATCGGCACCGGCCGGCGCGTCGACCAGCGTGGCCACCGAGTTGGTCAGCGACGACAGCAGCTCGGACAGGGACAGGAACCTCGGCACCCTTTTCATTCAACTGGACGAAGACACACCCTGCAATTCGTACGATAGAACAACACACCGGGGCCGCCGAGGGTGTTTCCTACCAGGCATGGACGCGATCACGACGGTCCCCGTACCGGCCAACGAACCCGTGCATTCGTACGCTCCCGGGACGCCCGAGCGAACCAGGCTCCGGGCCGCACTCACCGCTCTGTCCGCCGATCCCATCGAGATACCGCACGTCATCGCCGGTCGCCACCGGCACGGCTCCGGCCCCCGGGTCGAGGTCGTGCAGCCGCACCGGCACGACGCGGTCCTGGGCACCGTCGCGATGGCCGAATCCGGCGACGCCCGTGATGCCGTCGACTCCGCCGCGGCCGCCGCGCCGGCGTGGCGGGCCCTGCCCTTCGACGAACGGGCCGCGATCTTCCTGCGCGCCGCCGATCTGCTGGCGGGCCCGTGGCGGGAGACCGTGGCCGCGGCCACCATGCTCGGGCAGTCCAAATCGCCCTATCAGGCGGAGATCGACGCGTCCTGTGAGCTGGTCGACTTCTGGCGGTTCAATGTGCACTTCGCCCGGCAGATCCTGGCCGGGCAGCCGATATCCGCGGCGGGGGTGTGGAACCGCACCGACCACCGGCCGCTGGAGGGCTTCGTCTACGCCGTCACGCCGTTCAACTTCACCGCGATCGCCGCCAACCTGCCGACCGCGCCCGCGCTGATGGGCAACACCGTGGTGTGGAAGCCGTCGACCACCCAGGCGCTGGCGGCGCATCAGACGATGCTGCTGCTGGAGGCGGCCGGACTGCCGCCGGGGGTGATCAATCTGGTGCACGGTCACGGGCCCGAGGTCTCGGACGTGGTGCTGGACGATCCGCGGCTGGCCGGCATCCACTTCACCGGCTCGACCGCCACCTTCCAGCACCTGTGGCGGGAGGTCGGCAACCGGATCGACCACTACGACGGCTACCCCCGGCTGGTCGGCGAGACCGGTGGCAAGGATTTCGTGCTCGCGCATCCGTCGGCGGATCCGCAGGCGCTGCTCACCGCCCTGGTCCGCGGCGCGTACGAATATCAGGGCCAGAAATGTTCGGCGGCCTCCCGCGCCTTCGTCCCGAAGTCGCTGTGGTCGCGCGTCGGCGCGGAACTGGTCGACCGGATCGGCGCGCTGACCTACGGCGACGTCACCGATTTCGGCAACTTCGGCGGCGCGGTCATCGACCGCCGCGCGTTCGAGCGCAATGCGGCGGCCATCGACCGGGCCAAGGCGACCGCGACCCTGACCATCGCGACCGGCGGTACCTACGACGACCGGGTCGGCTATTTCGTGGAGCCCACCCTGCTGGTCGGCGAGGATCCCACCGACGAGGCGTTCCACACCGAATACTTCGGGCCGATCCTGTCGCTGCACGTCTACGACGACGATCGGCCGGACGCCTTCACCGACGTACTGGGCCTGGTCGACGCCGGATCGAAGTACGCGCTCACCGGCGCGATCCTGGCGCAGGACCGGGCCGCGATCGATATCGCGAGCACCGCACTGCGTTTCACCGCGGGCAACTTCTACGTCAACGACAAGCCGACCGGCGCGGTGGTCGGCCAGCAGCCCTTCGGCGGCGGCCGCGCCTCCGGCACCAACGACAAGGCCGGATCCCCGCTGAACCTGCTGCGCTGGGTGTCGCCGCGGTCGATCAAGGAGACCTTCGTGCCCGCGACCAGCGACGGATATCCGCATCAGGAGCCCGACGGCGAGGCCGGGCGATGAGCGCGGCGGGTGTGCTGGCGCGTCCGCTGCGCCCGCTGCTGCTGAGCGCGGCCCGGTCCCGGCGCCTGGAGCGGGGCCTGACCCGGATGCCCGCGACCCGGCGGGTGGTCGACCGGTTCGTGGCCGGACCGACCCGGGACGCCGCGCTGGCCGCGGTCCGAGACCTGGTGCGGGAGAACAGGTTCGTCTCGGTCGACTACCTCGGCGAGGACACCACCGACCCGGTGCGGGCGCGGCGGGTGGTGGACCAGTACCTGGCGTTGATCGAGGTGCTGGCCGGTCTGCCACACCAGGATTCGGAGCCCGCGGCGCGGCCGCTGGAGGTGTCGCTGAAGCTGTCCGCGCTCGGCCAGGCACTGCCCGGCAACGGGCACGCCGTCGCCCTGGGCAACGCCCGGCTCGTCGCGGCGGCCGCGGAGGCCGCCGGGATGTGGGTGACCGTCGACGCGGAGAACCACACCACCACCGACGCCACGCTGGCGACCGTGCGCCAACTGCGGCACGACCACCCGGACACCGTCGGCACGGTGCTCCAGGCCTATCTGCGCCGCACCGAGGCGGACTGCCGGGACTTCGCCGCCGAGGGCGCGCGCATCCGATTGTGCAAGGGCGCGTACCGGGAACCGGAGACCGTGGCGTACCAGCGGCCCGGCGAGGTGTCCGACTCGTATCTGCGCTGCCTGCGAATCCTGATGGCGGGCAAGGGGTATCCGATGGTCGCCACGCACGATCCGGCGATGATCGAGGCGGCGGCGCTGCTGGCGACCGCGGCCGGGCGCAGCCGCGACGAGTTCGAATTCCAGATGCTCTACGGCGTCCGGCCCGCCGAACAGGCCCGGCTGGTGGACCTGGGACAGCGGATGCGGGTGTACGTCCCGTTCGGCGATCAGTGGTACGGCTATCTGGTGCGGCGCTTGGCGGAACGACCGGCGAACCTGTCGTTCTTCCTGCGCGCGGCCACCGCACAGGGCTGAGCGGGTCGCGTCACCGCGGCGAAACCTGCCGCAACACAGCGAAATATCTGCCGCAAATCCTGAGCACAATCGAAAATCGGCTCGCCGCAAGCGAGTTCGGATTCCAGCAGAGGGCCCGGTGACCACCGGGCCCTCTGTTCCGTATGCTGCGCACAGCGGGCGCACAGTTTCGCGACCTTCGGATCCCGTTCCGCTCCAACCTATCCGAACGATCCGTACATCCGAAATCTATGTCCGGTCGGACATCTCCTTCGCAGGAATGTTGTCCGAAATGACAGAATTCCCGGCCGCTCCGGCGCTTATGGGTCCGTGCATTGTTCGTACCTGAAGGAGATAACAGTGCACATCAAGGATGTGGCCCGAGTGGGCGTGCCGCTGCTCGCCGTGTGCGACGACGTCGTCACCGCCGGGGCGCCGATCGGCAAGACCGCCGATCAGCAGGCATTCATCGACGCCTACAAGGCCGCCGCGTACGCCGAGCCGTACGGCATCTTCGGCCCGTACTCCTACGACGCCACCACCGCCATCCTCCAGGGCATCAAGGCCGCGACGGCGGCGAACGGCGGCAAGGTGCCGGACCGCGCGGCGATCGTCGCGGCCGTGCAGCAGGTGAATTTCCCCGGCCTGACCGGCCCGGTGGCATTCGACCAGTACGGCGACACCACCAACCGCACCATGGTCATGAACACCGTCAAGGACGGCAAGTGGACGACCGTGGGCACGGTCGCGCAGTGAGCCGCAGGCACGGCCGCGCGGTGACCGATGTGCGCGGTCGCGCGGTGACCGATGTGCGCGGTCGCGCGGTGACCGGCTACCCGCCGACCGGCCGCTGAGCCCGGATCCCGTCGCACCTGCCGGGGCGGCGGGATCCGGCTGTCCGCACCCATGCGTGGCCCGCACGCCTCGTTCGATCCACGGAGGACCACCTCTTGAGCATCACCGAGCTGTTACAGCTCCTGACCGGCGGCGTCGTGCTCGGCGCCCTGTACGGCCTGATCGCGGTCGGTTACACGATGGTGTACGGCATCGCGCAGCTGATCAACTTCGCGCACGGCGAGATCTTCATGCTCGGCGGTTTCGGCGCGCTGTTCGTCTACACCTGGGTGCCCGCGCTGCACCACGCGAACCTGTGGCTGGTACTGCCGATCCTGCTGATCGCCGGTGTCTGCGTGTCGGTTTCGGTCGCGCTGGCCGCGGAGCGACTGGCCTACCGGCCGTTACGGCACGCGCCGCGGCTGGCGCCGCTGATCACCGCGATCGGCCTCTCGATCGCGTTGCAGCAGTTGACCTTTCTGTTCTATCCGGGCAAGAACGCCGCGGGGAAGGCGGCATTCGGCGCCTCGCAGCCACAGGTGTTCCCGCAGTTGCCGGGCAGCCCGATCCAGCTGGGCGGCATCGTGATCCAGCGGGCCGACGTGGTGACGGTGGTGCTGGCGGCGGTGTGCATGGCGGCGCTGGCCTGGTTCGTCGCCCGCACCCGGCTGGGCCGGGCGATGCGGGCGACGGCCCTGGATCCGGACGCCGCCCGGCTGATGGGTATCGACACCGATCGGCTGATCGCGCTGGCCTTCGCGATCGGCGCGGCGCTGGCCGCCGTCGCGGCCCTGGCCCAGGGCCTGAAGTACGGGCAGGTCAGCTTCGGGATGGGCTTCATCGCCGGGTTGAAGGCGTTCACCGCGGCGGTGCTCGGCGGCATCGGCAGTGTGCAGGGCGCGATGCTCGGCGGCCTGGTGCTCGGGGTGGTCGAGTCGCTGGCCGCCGGTGGGCTCGGGCACATCCACGCGGTGGCGCAGTTCGGCGGCGGCGCGTGGAGCGATGTGTGGGCATTCGTGGTGCTGATCGTGGTATTGCTGCTGCGGCCGCAGGGGCTGGTCGGGAAGTCGGCGGGAGATCGGGCATGAAGCGAATCACCCTCCCCCACTACGGGTTACCGTCCCGGCTGGGCTACGGGCTGGTGTTCGGCGGCGCGCTGGTCGCGCTCGGCTCCACCTTCACCGCGTGGACCTGGACCCGCCGGTTCCCCGGCAATCTGACCGTGACCGGATATCCCGGCGGCAACCAGCTGATCACCCTCGCGGCCGCGCTTGTCGTGCTGCTCTTCGCCCTGGGGGCGGTCGGCGTGCCCGGACTCCGAGTGCTCGCGCCGCGCGGATTCGCATGGCCGCTACGTGCGCTCACCCTCGCGCTGGCCGCGTCGACCTGGTACACACTGCTGGCCATCGCGGTCGAACTGGGCGGCGTGGCCAACTGGGAGCCGGGCGCGGCCGTCGCCGGAATCGGCACCCTCGCCGCCGTCGCGGGCGTCTTCGGGCTGTCCACCGGGGTGCGGACCACAACCGCAGCGCCACAACCGAACACGTCGGCAGCGACACAGCGGACCACAGCGGCAGCGCCACTACTCGACACCGCGGCGGCGCCGCAACCGCATACCGCCGCGGTGCCACAGCAGAGCACAGCCGCGGGCCCGCAACCGGATACAGCCACAGCGCCACAACAGGGCACAGTGCCTGCGCCGCAGCAGAACACAGCTGCAACGCCGCAACAGCACACAGCTCCTGCACCACAGCGGAAAACCGCGGCACCGCAACAGAACACAGCCGGTGCGCGGCAGCAGAACACGGGCGCGGCGCCACAGCAGGGTATGGCGGCGGCACGACGGCGACCGGCGATCGTCGAACTGGCCACGATCTACCTCCTGGTGCCGGCCGCCATGCTGCTGTTCGACTACGGGCTGGACACCGGCAACACCGAGGCGTTCCTGGCCTACGCGCTCGCGGTCGGCTTCGCCGCGTGGGCGCTGACCCGGGCCGGGCTGACCGCGTGGTTCAGTGCGCTGACCGCCCGGCATCGCGGCGCGACCGGGCTGGCGACCGTGGTGGCCGCGGTGGTCTTCGTGATCCTGCAAACCGACGACACCTACACGACGACCGCCGACAACATCCTCGTCTTCGGCACCGCCGCACTGGGTCTCAACATCGTGGTCGGTCTCACCGGGCTGCTGGATCTGGGTTATGTCGCCTTCCTCGGCGTCGGCGCCTACTCGGCGGCGCTGGTGTCGGGGTCGGCGTTCTCCCGGTTCGCGCACGTCAGCCTGCCGTTCTGGGGTGCGGCGCTGCTCGGCACGGTGGTCGCGGTGATCTTCGGCGTGCTGATCGGCGCGCCGACGCTGCGGTTGCGCGGCGACTATCTCGCCATCGTCACCCTCGGATTCGGCGAGATCTTCCGGATCACGGTGAACAATCTCAACGGCGTCTCCGGGCCGGATCTCACCAACGGCCCCAACGGAATTCCCGCGATCCCGGATCTGGACCTGTTCGGCTGGGACTTCGGGAGATCGCATCACGTGCTGGGCATCACGCTGACCCGGTTCGGCAACTACTACCTGCTGCTGGTGGCGCTGATCGCGGTGGTGGCGCTGATCTACGCGCACGTCCGCAACTCGCGCATCGGCCGAGCCTGGGTGGCCATCCGCGAGGACGAGATGGCCGCGGCGGCCATGGGCATCAACGGATTCCGGCTCAAACTGCTGGCCTTCGGCCTGGGCGCGAGCCTGGCCGGGCTGGCCGGGACCGTGCAGGCGCACGTGACCACCACCGTCACACCGGACCAGTACCAGTTCGCCGGGACCGCGCCACCGAACTCGGCCTTCCTGCTGGCCGCGGTCGTGCTCGGTGGCATGGGCACGATCGGCGGCCCGCTGCTCGGCGCCGCCGTCCTGTACCTGGTGCCGGAGAAGTTGCAGTTCTTCGAGAACAAGCAGTTGCTGTTGTTCGCGATCACGCTGATCCTGATGATGCGGTTCCGGCCCGAGGGCCTGGTGCCGGATCGCCGCCGCAGCATGGAATTCCACGAGGAGCGGCTCGCCGAGGAGCAGGCCCGCGAGGCCGTCGCGGCCGAGGAGGCGGTGGCATGACGACTTCGGCCACTCCCGTGCTGGAGGCACGCGGGGTCACCATGCGCTTCGGTGGCCTGACCGCGGTCAAGGACGTCGACCTGACCGTCGGCCCCGGTGAGATCGTCGGCCTGATCGGCCCGAACGGGGCCGGCAAGACCACCTTCTTCAACTGTCTCAGCGGCCTGTACCGGCCGACCGCCGGACAGGTTCGGGTCGCGGGCGCGCCGCTGCCGCCACGCCCGCACGCCGCCGCGCGGGCCGGACTGGCCCGGACCTTCCAGAACATCCGGCTGTTCCCGAACATGACGGCGACCGAGAACGTCATGGTCGGTAGCCACGTCCGTACCCGGCAGGGACTGTTCTCGGCGATCGGGCACGGCCCGCGCTACCGCCGCACCGAGAACGCCGCCCGCACCCTGGCCCGCGACCTGCTGGACTTCGCGGGCATCGGCAGACATGCCGAATCGGCGGCCCGCAACCTGTCCTACGGCGATCAGCGGCGGCTGGAGGTGGCCCGCGCGCTGGCCTCCGAACCGTCGGTGCTGCTGCTGGACGAACCGACCGCGGGCATGAATCCCGCCGAGACCCGGCAGATGCGGGAACTGGTACTGGCCATCCGCGACCGCGGCGTCTCGGTGCTGGTGATCGAGCACGACATGCGCTTCATCTTCGGCCTGTGCGACTGCGTGGTGGTGCTCATCCACGGCGAGAAACTGGTGCAGGGCACCGCCGAACAGGTGCAGGCCGACGAGCGGGTGATCGCCGCCTATCTGGGGACTCCGGCCACCACCGGCGATGCGGTATCGGCCACGGGAGAGGAGGGCTGACTTGGCGCTGCTCCAGGTCGAGGATCTGCGCGTCGCCTACGGCGCGGTGACCGCGGTCAAGGGCATCAGTTTCGAGGTGGGCGCGGGCGAGATCGTCACCCTCATCGGGGCGAACGGGGCCGGGAAGACGACCACGCTGCGGACGCTGTCCGGGCTGCAACGGCCGGAGTCGGGCACGATCGTCTTCGACGGCCGCCCGATCCACGGCCGGCCCGCGCACGAGATCGTCGCGCTCGGGCTGGCCCACGCCCCCGAGGGCCGGCACGTGTTCCGCGACCTCACCATCGAGGACAACCTGCGGCTGGGCGCGTTCCTGCGCCGGGATCGGGAGGTCGATGCCGATATCGCACACGTCTACGAGATGTTCCCGATCCTCGGCGAACGCCGCACCCAGGCGGCGGGCACGCTGTCCGGCGGCGAACAGCAGATGCTCGCCATCGGCCGCGCCCTGCTCAGCCGCCCCACGTTGCTCATGCTGGACGAACCGTCGCTGGGCCTGTCGCCGCTGATGTCGGCGCGCATCCTCGAGACGGTCGACGGGCTGCGCGCCGCGGGCACGACCATCCTGCTGGTGGAGCAGAACGCGCACGCCGCGCTGTCGCTGGCCGACCGCGGCTACGTGCTGGAGATCGGCCGGATCGCGTTGTCGGGCAGCGGAACCGAGCTGCTCGCCGACAGCCGGGTGCGCAGCGCCTACCTCGGCGAGGACTGAGCGGACCGGGTCCGGCCGTGCCGATGAGGGGACGGCCGGACCCGAATCCGAACGGCGGTGCGACTCAGCCGATCCGGATCGCCGGGCCGGGCACGAAGTCCGGATCCACCTGGCCGGCGTATTCCGCACCCGCCCAGGCATTCGCGTTGCGGAGGTGGAATTCGACGGCCTGGCGCTGATATTCGGTCCAGTCCCGGGTGATCGAGTCGAGTTCCTCGCGGATCATGATGAGCGCGTGCAGGTTCGGCGGCTCCAGGTCGGCGATCGGGCGGATCTCGCCGCGTTCGGCGGCCCGCACGTGCCCGGAGCGGCCGATCCAGCACAGTAGATCGTCGCCGACCTGTTCGCGCAGGAACGCCAGATCGTCGTCGTCACAGACCTTGTTGCCGATCACCGCCACCCGGATGCCGAAATCCTTGGCGTAGCCCAGATATTGGCGATACACCCCGACGCTGCGCAGGGTCGGCTCGCAGACCAGGGCGGTCAGATCGAAGCGGGTGAACAGGCCGGAGGCGAACGAGTCGGCGCCGGCGGTCATGTCCACCACCGCGTACTCGCCGGGCCCGTCGACCATGTGGTTGAGCAGCAGTTCGGCCGCGCCGACCTTGGAGTGGTAGCAGGACACCCCGAGGTCCTCGTCGGCGAACGGCCCGGTCACCATCAACCCGGCCCCCGCGACCTCACGCAGGCAGGCGGTGTAGATCGGATTGTCCTCGCGTATCCCGATCAGTCGCGATCCCCGGCCCGGCGGCGTGGTCTTGAGCATCGCGCCCGCGGTCGCGATCCGCGGATTGTCGCCGCGCAGATAGTTCTTGATCAGCGGCAGTTGCTCGCCGAGGGTCGGCAGCGCCACCGCCTCCTCCTCGGTGGCCCCGAGGGCCGCCGCGAGGTGCTGATTGATGTCGGCATCGATCGCGAGCACCGGTAACCCCTGCGCGACCAGGTGCCGGACGAACAACGACGACAACGTCGTCTTCCCACTACCACCCTTACCGACGAAGGCGATCTTCACCGTTCGCCCCTCCTCTCCCAGTTGGTAATGACTTTCGTATTCAATTCGCGCGCACTGTATCGGACCGGTCCGGCGATCCGAGATCCACCCCCGTCCGGAACGTTTATCTGAGCGGTCGCCCAAACTCACCGGAACAGGGGATAGTATGATGCTCGCCATAGGAGAATGTGATTCTCAAGCGTATGAACCCGGAGGCTTTCGTGTCCCAGAGTGACCTTCCCTACCAGCTCTTCGACGCCGACAACCACCTGTACGAACCGCCGGAGGCACTGACCAAGTTCCTGCCGAAGAAGTATGCGAACGCGGTCAAGTACGTACAGGTCGACGGTCGGACGAAGATCGCGATTCGTGGGCACATCAGCGAGTACATCCCCAACCCGACCTTCGAGGTGGTCGCCGCCCCGGGTGCGATGGAGGACTACTTCAAGAACGGCAACCCCGAAGGCAAGAGCCGTCGCGAGATCTTCGGCAAGCCGATCAAGGCGACCCCGGCGTTCCGCGAGCCCGCGCCGCGCCTGGAGCTGATGAACGAGCTGCAGATCGACCGCGCGCTGATGTTCCCGACCCTCGCCAGCCTGCTCGAGGAGCGGATGAAGGACGACCCGGACCTGATCCACGCGGTCGTGCACTCGCTGAACGAGTGGCTGTACGAGACCTGGTCCTTCAACTACGAGAACCGCATCTTCACCGTGCCGGTGATCAGCCTGCCGATCGTCGAGAAGGCGATCGAGGAGCTGGAGTGGGTCGTCGAGCGCGGCGCCAAGGCGATCCTGGTGCGGCCGGCGCCGGTGCCCGGCTTCCGGGGTACCCGCTCGTTCGCGCTGCCGGAGTTCGACCCGTTCTGGAAGCGCGCCGTCGAGCTGGACGTGCTGATCACCATGCACTCCTCGGACAGCGGCTACGCCCGCTACGCCTCGGAGTGGGACGGCGGCAACCAGGAGATGCTGCCGTTCGTCACCAACGTCTTCAAGATGATGAACGAGTGGGCCCCGATCCGCGACGCGGTCGCGTCCTGGGTCTGCCACGGCGCGCTGTTCCGGCACCCGGACCTGAAGTTCGCCGTCATCGAGAACGGCGCCACCTGGGTGCCCGGCCTGTTCGAGCAGCTGGCCGCCGTCTACAAGAAGGCCCCGGAGGGCTTCGGCTTCCAGGACCCGGTCGCCGCGCTCAAGAAGGCCCTCTACATCTCCCCGTTCTGGGAGGAGGACCTGGTCGCGCTGTCGGAGCTGCTCGGTTCCGATCACGTGCTGTTCGGCTCGGACTACCCGCACCCCGAGGGCCTGGCCGAACCGACGCGCTACATCCACGAGCTCAAGGATCTGCCGCTCGAGGATCAGGAAAAGATCATGGGCGGCAATCTCGCTCGTCTGCTGAAGGTCTAGTGAGGATCGCATGGACGTCAACGATCTGATCCTGGTGAGCATCGACGACCACGTCGTCGAGCCGCCGGACATGTTCAAGAACCACACCCCCGCCAAGCTCGCCGACCTGATGCCCCGCGTCATCGTCGACGATCAGGGCATCGACCGCTGGATGTACCGGGGCAACCCGGTCGGCGTCACCGGCCTCAACGCCGTCGTCTCCTGGCCGCCGGAGGAGTGGGACCACAACCCCGCCGGCTACGCCGAGATGCGACCGGGTGTCTACGACATCCACGAGCGGGTGCGGGACATGAACGCCAACGGCGTGCTCGCCTCGATGTGCTTCCCGACCTACGCCGGCTTCAGCGCCGGACACCTGGCGAAGGTCAAGGACGACATCACCGTCGAGATCATCCAGCTCTACAACGACTGGCACGTCGACGAGTGGTGCGGGACCTACCCGGGCCGGTTCATCCCGCTGGGCATCATCCCGCTGTGGGATCCACAGCTGGCCGTCGCCGAGATCGAGCGCCTGGCCGCCAAGGGCTGCCGCTCGGTGTCGATGCCGGAGCTGCCGCACCTCGAGGGGCTGCCCAGCTACTTCGACGTGAACTACTGGGGCCCGGTGTTCCAGGCGTTGCAGGACAACCACACGGTGATGAACCTGCACATCGGAATGGGTTTCGGCGCACTGAAACTCGCGCCCGACGCCCCGATCGACAACCTGATGTGCCTGGCGCCCACGGTGTCCCAGATCACCGTGCAGGATCTGTTGTGGGGCCCGGCCTTCCGGAACTACCCGGGTCTGAAGGTGGCGCTGTCCGAGGGCGGCATCGGCTGGATCCCGTTCTTCCTGGACCGCTCCGACCGGCATTACACCAACCAGAAGTGGCTGCGCCGCGACTTCGGCGGCAAGCTGCCCAGTGAGGTGTTCCGCGAGCACGTGATGGCCTGCTACGTCACCGATCCCACCGCGCTGACCTATCGCGACAAGGTCGGCATGGACATCATCGCGTGGGAATGCGACTTCCCGCACTCGGATTCGCTGTGGCCGGATGCCCCGGAGTTCGTGCTCAACGAGCTGAACGCCGCCGGCGCCTCGGACGAGGACATCAACAAGATCACGTGGGAGAACGCCTGCCGCTTCCTGGAGTGGGATCCGTTCGCGCACATCCCCAAGGAGCAGGCCACCGTCGGCGCGCTGCGTGCGCAGGCGACCGACGTCGACCTCTCGATCCGCTCCCGCACGGAGTGGGCGAAGCTGTACGCCCAGCGCGTCGCGAGCTGAGCACGGACCGATCCGACGGCCCCGGCACCGGAAGGCGCCGGGGCCGTCGGCGTTCCCGCCCGATTCGACCGTTTTACGGATAATCGCCTCGGTATTTCGCCCTGGGAATTACGTTACGCGAATGCAATAGGTAATCATGTAGCAACCTGAAGCTGTTGATTGCCAATGATTTGCGGTCTACCGTTGTATGAGTTGTACCGGTCTGTTCAATGAGTTCCGAAACCCTTCCGGAAGGAGGAGATGCGGAATGAAGTCGAACAGCAGCAATCATCGGCGTCTGGCCAGGATGGTGGTCACCGGTCTCATGGTTCTCTTCCCGATGACCGCAGTGGCCGCCCCGATGATTGCTCAACCTCCACCGCCTCCGGGGTATCCCGGACCGCCGCCACCGCCGTGTACCGGTAGCGGTGGCAGTGGATGTTGGCGGTAACCGCATTTCCATCGCACGACGCAGTGTATGGAGAGGAGTCTGCTGTGAGCTCGACGACCAGTATCAAGCGGCGCCTGGCACGTACGGCGTTCGCCGGTTTCGTAGTTCTCGCGCCCGTCACGGCGCTGTCGGCCCCCGCGCTGGCGGTTCCGATGACCCAGGGCGACGATCAGTTCATCGACGGCTACCAGCACCACGACGGCGCCCCGGGCGGCTGTAGTGGTAGCGGTGGCAGCAACGGTGGCTGTTACTACAACGTCGTCGTGGATCCGCCGGACGACTAGATATCCGGTAGCGGACGCCCGGTCCACCACGGTGGACCGGGCGTTCGTGCGATCAGGGCGGGTCGGGCAGCCAGTGCCCGTGAAATCCGGCGGGCACCCGGCGCGGCAGCCGCACCGACGCCACCGCGGTGAGCGCGGCGGCGTCGAGTACCAGCAGTTCGGCGGCGCCCGGTCCGGTGACGATCGACACCAGCCACCCCGCGTCCTCCGCGCCGCCGGCGGCCGGAACGAACACCGCCTCGCCCGCGCGGCCGCCGGTGCGATATTCGGCGGCCGCACCGGTGACGAGATCGTATTTCACGATTTCGGAATCGGTGACGGCATAGATATAACGCCCGGGAAGTCCGGTTTTCCCATTATTGATGGTAGGAAATTCCACCGATCTTCCGTCGAGTTTCTCCTCGATAACTCGAGCACCACCAGTATCACTGCCACCAAGTATCCAGCGGTATAGAACCGGACCTTTTTCCTCGCGATCGGCGGTGCCGGACCAGAATCGAGTGAACGATTCCCGGGAATACCGGACCGCATCCACCACCACCGCCCCGCCGGGGCGCTCGTGCGCGTTGCCGAGGTGGAATATGTAGCACGGATCCACCTCGTACCAGGTGACCGCGCCGCCGGCCTTCGGCATCACCCCCAGCCGGGCGCCGTAGTCGTCGTCCCAGCCGTAGGGCATCCCGCCGCGGCCCGCCCGGTCCAGGTCGAACACCACCGGCAGATCCAGCCACACCACATGGTTCGCGGTAATCGCGAAATCGTGCATCATCGTCGGCCCCGGCACCTCGACGACCCGGCTGTGCACCAGCTCCCCCGTCGCAGACAGCCGGTGGTAGGTGAGCCAGGGCTCCCGGAAGCCGTACCCGAAGAAGTGCAACTCCCCCGTGGCCGGATCGGTCTTGGGATGAGCGGTCATCGCCGTGGTCAGCCGGCCGCCGAAATCACAGGCCCCGACCGTGGCCAGCTCCGCGTCCACCTCGTACGGCAACCCGTTCTCGACCAGCGCGTAGAGCCGCCCGCCGTGCCGGATCAGGTTGGTGTTGGCCGCATTCGCCGCGAGATCGACCGTGAGGTCGGGACGGAGGTAGGGCGCCCCGGCGGTGAACCGGCTGGTGCGCACCCAGCGGTTGCGGTACCACTCGGCCCGCCCCTCACGCAGCCGCACTCCGTGCAACATCCCGTCGCCGAGGAACCAGTGGCCCGGATCCGCGCCGGGACGCGGATTGGGACCGTTGCGGACGTAGCGGCCGGTCAGCTCGGGCGGCAGCACGCCGGTGACCGGCAGGTCCACGGCCTCGACCTCGTCGGGAACCGGGGCGAGATCGCCGCGGAGATAGCCGGGCAACTCATGGACGGTCATCAGAACCTCGTTAGATATTCCACTATGACAGGTCAACGGTAGAACCTCCACAAACACATGTCAATAATGGAATATAGGACGGAACCAACCGGTCGACCGGATTCTCCTGTGGTGCAACCGAATACGCAGCCAGTAACCTGAAATGGACGGTCGGCAGGAGGGTTCGATGAAAAAGCTGCTACTGGTGACGCTGGCAGTGATCGCCCTCGTATCGACGGTCGACTACAGCCGCACCGCCGGCCACGTCGGAATCGGCATCCTGGTCGGCGTCATGATCGCACTGTGGGCCGCCCACCTCGCCACCCAGTAGTTTCCCGGGTGGTCCGGCCGGGGTGCGGAACCGCCTGGGGGTGCCGAACAGGTGTTATGGTCGGACGCAATCCATCCCGGTGGGTCGTACAGAAGGGGGCGGGCATGCGGGTGGGGGTAGTGATTGCGGGGGTCCTGACCTCCGTCGTGCTGACCGGGTGCGGATCGTCGGGTCCCGGGAACGGGCCGTCCACGAGCGGGCAACAGAGTGCTTCGACAACTCCGACCATCGCTGCGGACGCTCCGGCAGGATTCGACCCCTGCCACGACATCCCGGCTGCGGTGCTGGACTCGGAGGGGCTCGGCCACAAGCCGGACGACGCCAACGCAGACGGCTCCGGTGGCGTGAAGTGGCGTGGTTGCAGTTACTTCGAAGACGATGGGTACGGTGTCTCGATTCGCACTACCAACATCACATTGCCGATGGTGCGGAGCAATTCCGGCTTCGTCGCAGCCGAGGAACTGAATATCGGAGGGCGAGCGGCCCTCACCTATCACGACACCGACCAGCCGGATCAGCGCGGGTTCTGCTTGCTGAACCTCGAGATGCGCGGTGGCAGCCTCGAGATCTCGATCGACAACCCGGCTACTCGCAAGAGATCCGGCACCCTGGCAAGTTGCGACATCGCCAAGGGACTGGCCACCAAGCTGGTCCCGCTCATACCCACCGGCCAGTGATCCGAGTCCGCGTCGACCGTCATCGGATGTTCGTGAGGAGCCTGAACCGATGAGTGAAAACGTCCCACAGGCAACGCCGCTGGCCAAACTGATCTCCGAGGCTCAAGATGGGCGACTCAATGTGACTCTCAGCGACGACGTACGTTCCAACGCCGAGGAGTTCGCGTTCATCGAGCGGGACTGCGAGGCCTTCAAACACGAGATTCAGAAGCTCCAGCGAATCGCGACGAACATCTCCACGCAGAAGAAATGGGGACTCGGCGAGGACCAGGCGCCTCTCACCTCGGCGCAAGCGGTCGTCCACAGGTTCCGCTCGAAGGCGGCCGTGGTCGACCAGGGCAAGGATTCGTCGAACACCGTCTACGACATCCTGCAACAGCACTACGAGATCGTCGACGACCTCCAGCAGTTGCATCGCACGATCGCCCAGCGCTACATCGCGACCGATCAGGAGTTCGCCGCCCGCTACAACGAGTTGCTGGCCGACATGCCGACCAGCCCGATCGGCGCGGACGATCGGTAGCGGCTCACCATGTCTCGTCCGCATCGGCGCGCAACCGCCGCAGCCTGCGATCGATCCAGGCGGCGAAACAGGCGGTGATCGCGGCCGGTGTCGCGGGCCGTACCGAGACGTGCTCCGTGGTCCGCAACTGGAGATAGCGGCCGTCCCCGACCAGGTCCAACCACTGCACGGCATTGTGCGGCGTGGGCCGGCCGTGCAACGGACCGGTGCGCAGCACAGCGCTCCCGCCCCCGGCGGAGGGCCGATCGAATTTCCGCTGGAACCGTTGCGCGGCCTCATTGGGCACCGCCGCCGCCCGCAGATCATCGAGGTGGAAGGTGTCGGGCTTCCCGGCGCCCGCCGGATACGCGGGCAACAGCCGAGCCATTCGCGTGGGCAACTGCTCCGGACGGAACAACCGGCACCGGATCGTACCCTCGATCCCGTCGGCGACTGTCTGCGACAGCAGGACCGCGTGATACGCGTTCCGGGCGCCCACCATTCGATACTCGTGCAGCTCCCCTTCGCCCAGCACCGTCGACGCGCCGATGATCTCGATCCGCAGATCGGCGGCGGCCAGCGTGTGGAAGGCGAGCTGGATCAGTTCGGTCTCGTCGGCGTCGTAGCGTCCGCGAACCAGTTCCCGATGCGCCGCGACCTCACCGTTGGTCCGGAACCGGCTGACGTAGCCGAGTGGAAACGGAAACCGGTCGTTGGCGTCGTTCTCCCACAGTGCCGCGAAATCATCCGGCTCCCAAGCCCATTCGGCCATCGGCCACCCCGCCGATCTACTCGCTCGCGGGCGGATCGTCGGTCTCGGCGCCGATCACCCCACCCGGCAGGGTTTTCGGCGGCGACCCGAGCAGTTCCGCGGCATTCTCCTCGGTACGAAGCCATTCCGGCAGCGATCGGGTGCGATCGTCGTCCTCCGGACGCCCCCGTCCACCCGGCATCCCCATGCCCGGCGATCCGGCGGCGGCGCCGCCTCGCGCCGAGACACCACGGCTTCCCGCGACCGGCCCGCCACCGACCCCCGGAACACTGCGCCCGGGCCCGGCGCCCCTCGGCCCGGCGACTCCGGGTCCCGCAAGCCCCGGTCCGGCGACTCCGGGACCGATCGGCCCGGCACCGGCGAATCCGGGACCGGACGATCCGGCACCGGCGAGCCCCGGTCCCGCCGCCCCGGGACCGCCGAATCCGCCCGCTTCCGGCCCGCCACCGTCGAACCCACCGGCTGCCGCCGGAATCCCGGTGCCGGACGGCCGAGTCGAGGAAAGGTCCGCCGGCAAACCCGCCGGCCGATCCGGGGCGGCCACGGTCCCGTCCGCAGGCGCCGACGAGCCGGAAGACTGCGCCGCCACCGCCCCGGCAGCCGAATCATCCTGCTGCCCAGCCTGATCCACTCCGGCATCCGGCACCGGAGGCTCGGCTCCGCCCCCGGCCGAACCCCCACCGCCCGTCCCCCCGTCGTGGCTTCCGGCGCCGGGACCACCCGCGGGCACCTCGAACAACGGCGCCGCCGGACTCACCGGCACCGGCAGCACCGGAATCTCCCCGTCGACCCGCCCGAACGGCGCGACATAACTGGTCGCCATCACCCGCTGCGCCTCGTCGCGCGCGTGGTCGATCTTCGACTTGGCATGCGATCCGGACAGCGGACCGACCGTCCACCCCTTGTAATCCCACCCCGGAACGGTCGAAACCGGTTCGGGCAGTGTGTTTCTGGTGTCGTTGATGGAATCCACGGCAGTACCGACCCGGTCGGCCAGCGCTTGCAGCGCCGGAATCAGATCATGGGCGCGCGCGACATAGTTACCGATCGCCTCCCGCGACGCCTGCGCGGCGGGCCCGTCCCACGCCGACGCACTCGAGCGCTGGATCCGCGCCCCGAAATCCCGCACCGCGTCACTCCACCCAGCCGCGATCTTCCGATAGCTCTCACCCGCGTTGTGCCCGTCGGTGGTGTCCAGCGGATGAAACGCGCGATAGATCTCCCAGTGCGACAGACTCTTCGGATTCTCCCCGCCGTTCCCGATACTGGGCGACTCGTTCTCAATCGCCATCCGCCCACCCCCATCGGCCCGGCCTCACGAAGCGCCCCATACCACCGATCACGAAGTCCTCCCCTGACTCATCCGGCCGCGCTGATTTTACAACAACCGAACCCTCCGAACCGAGCCACCCGCAACCGGATACCCCACCCGGGATCGACTCGAAGCACACAACCGGGGCACCCACGACCGATGGCCCGGGTGGGGCCGCCGTGCTGCGGGAGCCCGGGACAGGGTGATGCCGGTGGGCCCGGCTGTTCCAGACCAGCCGACCGGCCTGCCCGGCGCCGAGGGTGGAGGAACCGACGTCGCCGGTGGCGATCTCGGCGCCACGGGCCGCACCGCGCCCGATCTCCGGTCGTTCCTCGAACAGCGGTCGAACCGTTCGAAGTGTTCCACCCGGCTGGAGCGGACGCGTGGCGGGCAGTCCCCGGCCGGTGCCGCCGCGGCACGACCGGCACCATGATTCCCGGTGGGCAGCACAGGGTGATCCATGAATGTTGAATACTTTCCGGCAGGGGATCGGATGCGCTGACCCGCAACCCTTTCCACCGAAGTGCACAGCGAGGAGTGTTCCCCATGCCGGATCGACGCGTGCTCATCACCGGCGCGGCCGGAATCGTCGGGCGGCTGATGCGACCGCGGCTGGCCCGCCCGGACCGGGTGCTGCGGCTGCTGGACGTGCGGCCGATCGATCCGGCCGGCCCCGGCGAACGGGTCGAGATCGTGACCGGATCGATCACCGACCCGACGGCCGTGGCCGCCGCCTGCCGCGACATCGACGCCCTGATCCACCTGGGCGGCATCAGCCGGGAGGACAGCTGGGAGCGCATCCTGGAGGTCAACATCGACGGCACCCGCACCGTGCTGGAGGCCGCCCGGCTGGCCGGGGTGCCGCGGGTGGTGCTGGCTTCCAGCAACCACGCGGTGGGTTTCCGCGCCGTGGGCGAGGCCGGCCCGGAGGGACTGCCCGCCGACTCCAGCCCGCGCCCGGACACCTACTACGGCGTGAGCAAGGCGGCGATGGAAGCGCTGGGCAGCCTGTATCACTCGCGTTTCGGCATGGACGTGACCTGCCTGCGCATCGGCACCTGTTTCGAACGCCCGGCCGATGTGCGCGGCCTGTCCACCTGGTTGTCGCCGGACGACTGCGCGCGGCTGCTGGAGGCCGCGCTGGCCGTCGAGCCGCCGGGCTACCGGCTGGTGTGGGGTGTCTCGGCCAACACCCGCGGGATCGTCTCGCTGACCGAGGCGGAGGCGATCGGCTACCGCGGCCGCGACGACGCCGAGCAGTTCGCCGCGACGGTGAGCGGCACCCTGCCGGAGTTGCTCGGCGGCGCCTTCTGCGAAATCGAGCTGGGCCGCCCCGGCCCGCCCTGACCCCTGACGGCGCACGGGGACCGATACCGTGTGCATGGACCACCGGATCGCCAGTGGACCACCCGGATCGAGTCAGGAGGCGACATGTCCGATCGTGATGTGCGGCTGACGGCGGGCGCGGCCCGGCTGACCGTGGACCCGGCCACCGGCCGGATCACGCAATTCGGCCTGGGCGCCGCCGAATTGCTCCACATCGGACCGCGTTTCGGCAGCTTCCCGATGGCGCCGTGGTGCGGCCGGATGCGCGACGGGGTGTTGCACTGGGCGGACACCGAATACCGGTTGCCGCGCACCGCGGCACCGCACGCCATCCACGGCACCGTCCGCGACAAGCCGTGGCAGGTACTGCGCCACAGCGACACCGAGGCCGTCCTCGCCCAGGACCTGACCGACCCGTGGCCGTTTCCGGGCCGGGTGACCCAGTCGATCACCCTCAGCCCGGACCAGGCCGAATTCACCATGACCGTCGAGGCGTTCGCGGATCCCTTTCCCGCGCAGGTGGGCTGGCACCCCTGGTTCGAACGCCGGCTCACCGCGACCGGTCCGGGCGTCGAGGTCGATTTCGCACCGGCCTGGCAGGAGCAGCGCGGCGCCGACCATCTCCCCGACGGCAACCGCATCACACCGCTGCCCGGTCCGTGGGACGACTGCTTCGGCATGCCCGGCGGCGTCCACGTCACGCTGACCTGGCCGGGCGCCGTCGAACTGGTCGTCGGCAGTCCGCTGGAATGGGTCGTGGTCTACGACCAGCCCGCGGACACCGTCTGCGTCGAACCGCAGTCCGGCCCACCGAACGGGCTGAACACCGCTCCGCACGAGGTCCGGCCGGATTCGCCACTGGTCGGCCGGATGACCTGGCGCTGGCGCACTCTGGGCTGATCACCCACGAATACCGATGGGCGTGGCGCGAACTCGTCACTCGGGGTGTCACGCCACCGCCGCTGCGATCCCGATTGCTGGGTGATGACTCGCGGCAAGGGTGGTCGCCGGGCGACGACAACCCCCGCTACTCGCCCGCAATCCGGCGTCTATTCACCCGCGGCGCTATTCACCCGCGGCGCGGCGGATCTCGCCGTCGGCGGCGCGCTCCCGGGTCGCACGAGCGGCGGCGGCGTTGTAGGGATCGAGATGATCGAAGGCGGGATCCTCGTCGTCGACGTCGAGCACCACGGCCCGGCGGCGCAGATCGCGGGCGGTCTCCCGATCCAGGGCCGGATGCCCTTCGGGCGTCACGGATTCCACGGTGCCGGGATGCTCGGTCTCGCGGCCGCGGGCCAGCCGGGCGGCGCGGCGGCGGCGGATGTCCGCCTCCAGGCGCACCTGGCGCCGCAGGTAGCCGAGGTAGACGACGAGCAGCAGCAGCGAGGCCACACATCCGGCCCACAGGGTCGGCGCGGCCACCGCGGCGAATCCGCCGAACAGCAGCGCGCTGAGCACCAGGGCGATCGCGGTGCGCTGCCGGAACCGGTAGCGGGCGGCGCGGGCGACGGCGTCGGCCTCCGGGTCGTACCCTCCGCGACCACGCCGGGCCGGAACGAAATCCTCGGCGTCGGAAGCGGAATCGGCCTCGATCTCGCCCAGCCGGGCCGGCGCTCTGCCCGGGGTACCGGCGGCGGGTGGCTCGTGATCCCGTCCGGGCCGATCCTCGGTGACGGGGTTGACGGGCTCATCGGCCGGCGTCGTCATCCGATCCTCCGCATCATCGCCGTGGGGGAGCTTCCTCTGCGTCCGAGTCGGCACTCGCTTGGTGCCACCGCGATGCAGGACCCGGGTGGCCAGTGCGACATCGGTCGTGCGGCGGATGCGCGGATGGCGGCCGGCCAGCATGGGAAACAGCACGAAGACCCAGAGCACGACCAATCCGATCCACAAGATCGAATTAGGCATCGCGCTCCCACCTCCGTCCCGACCGACCGTTGTCCCTGCGACGGCAGCTGCACTGTGGCAGCGCACGCGCACCACCGACGTGGGTAGGCTAGATCGCCGCTGGTGAAATACCCCGCAGGCGCGCGGTAACTTTTTGTCCGCGCTTCGGCGCGGCGGATTCGCGGCAACCGGCCGGCGTCTCGGAAACGCCGTTCCGCCTGCGCTTTCCCGGCGCGGGCGGCGGTGCACTCGCAGACGGCGTTCAGGGCAGTGTGATCCGTCCCGAGCGGGCCAGGCGATCCACGAACGACCCTTCCATCTCCTCGATGGTGAGCGCGACCAGCAGGTGATCGCGCCAGTCGCCGTCCACGTCCAGATACCGGCGCAACATGCCCTCCTCGCGGAAGCCCACATTGCGCAGCACGGACTGACTGCGATGGTTCTCCGGCCGCACGGTCGCCTCCACCCGGTGTAGTCCGACCGGACCGAAGCAGTGGTCCAGCCCCAGCGCCAGCGCGGCCGTCGCGACCCCGTGACCACCGACCTCCTGGGCCACCCAGTAGCCGATCCAGGCCGAGCGCAGGGCGCCGCGCACGATGTTGCCGATGGTGATCTGCCCGCTGAAGGCGCCGTCCACCTCGATCACGAGCGGGATCATCGCGCCGTGCCGGGCCTCGGCCTTCAGGCTGGACCACAGCGACGGCCAGTTGGAGGAATGGTTACGCGCCTCCCAGGTCCCGCGACCGGTCGGTTCCCACGGCTCCAGATGATGCCGGTCCCGGACCCGGATGCGCGCCCACGCCGCCGCATCCCGCAATCGGATCGGCCGCAGGGTGACCACTTGCCCGGATGCGACCCGCACCGGACCCAGATGAGCGGGCCAGCCCGGATGAGCAGCTGCCCGGAATACGTTCATGTCCACACATCACCCGCGCTGGGCGAGAAAGGCAACCCGGACCTCGTCACCGGTGCGAACCTCGGTGACCTCCGGATCGACGACGATCAAACTGTTGGCTTCGGCCAGGGTCGACAGCAGGTGGGCCGACCCGTTCACACCCAGGGGTTGTACGAGATATTCCGCGGTCTGCTCGTCGCGCATGAGCTGGGCGCGCAGATATCCGCGCCGCCCCTCGACCGAGGTGATCGGCATGATGGTGCGCGCCCGCACGATTCGGCGCATCGGATGGCGGCGGCCGAGCGCGATCCGGATCAACGGCCGCACCATCACCTCGAAGACCACCAGCGCCCCGACCGGATTGGACGGCAGCAGGAAGGTCGGCACCTCGTCGCGCCCGAGCCGTCCGAATCCCTGCACCGAGCCGGGATGCATGGCGACCCGGGCGACTTCGAGCTCGCCGAGCCCGGACAGGGCCTCCCGGATCTGCTCCGAGGCCCAGCCGCCGACGCCACCCGCGATCACCACCACTTCCGATCGGACCAGTTGCCCCTCGACCACGTCCCGTAGCCGGGCCGGGTCGGCGCTGACGATGCCCACCCGGTTCACGTCCGCACCCGCGTCCCGGGCGGCCGCGGCCAGGGCGTACGAGTTCACGTCGTACACCTGGCCGGGCCCGGGGGTGCGATCGACATCGATCAATTCCTCACCGATCGAGATCACCGACAACCGCGGGCGCGGATGCACCAGCACCTTGTCGCGGCCCACGGCGGCCAGCAGGCCCACCTGGGCGGCCCCGATGATGGTGCCGGCCCGCACCGCCACGTCGCCGGGTTGCACGTCGTCACCGGCCCGGCGGACGTAGTCACCGGTCTGCACCGCCTCGTAGACGGCGATGCGGGCCCGGCCGCCGTCGGTGTACTCCAGCGGCAGGACGGCGTCCGCCAGCGTCGGTAACGGCGCACCGGTGTCGACCCGCACGGTCTGCCGCGGTTGCAGCCGGATCGGCTGCCGCGAGCCCGCCGCCACCTCACCGACCACCGGCAGGGTGATCTCGACCGGATCGACGCCCTCGTCGAGCGCGTCGGCGCCGGCCCCGGAGACGTCGACGCTGCGCACGGCGTAGCCGTCGATAGCCGCCTGATCGAAACCCGGCAACGGCCGCTCGGTGACGACGTCCTCGGCGCACAGCAGACCCTGGGCCTCGGAGATCGCGACCCGCACCGGCCGCGGAGCGACGGCCGCCGCGGTCACCTTGATCTGCTGATCCTCCACCGAGCGCATGCAGCCCTTCCTGTTGTTCAGTGTCCTACCCACCGATCACGACCGCGCCCGGCCGGTTGCTCACGACGTGGTCAGCTGCGGATTCCAGTCGGGAGCCAGCCGCCGGGTCAGCCATTCGCGCAAGGCGGGACCGTATTCGTCCCGCTCCAAAGCGAAATCGACCGCAGCACGAAGATAACCGCCCGGGTTGCCCAGGTCGTGGCGCGACCCACGGTGGACCACCACATGAACGGGGTGCCCGGCCGCGATCAGCAGCCCGATGGCATCGGTGAGCTGCAATTCGCCGCCGGCGCCCGGCTCGATGCGGCGCAGCGCGTCGAAGACGGCGCGGTCCAGCAGATAGCGACCCGCCGCGGCATAGGTCGACGGCGCGTCGGCCATCGCGGGCTTCTCGACCATGCCGTTGACCCGCAACACATTCGGGTCCGTCCCCCCGTCGACCGGCGCGACGTCGAACACGCCGTACGCGCTCACCTCGTCCTTGGGCACGTCGATGGCGCACAACACGCTGCCGCCGTACGCGCGCCGCACCCGGCACATCTCGTCCAGCACGCCGGACGGCAGCACCAGATCGTCGGGCAGCAGCACCGCGATCGCCTGCTCGTCCGGGTCGAGCACCGCCTCGGCCTGCGCCACCGCATGTCCCAGGCCCAGCGGTTCCTCCTGCACGACCGAGGTCACGTCCAGCAGCCCCGGCGCCTTGCGCACCTTCTCCAGCAGCTGGAACTTGCCGCGCTCGGCGAGGGTGCCCTCCAGCACCAGATCCTCGACGAAATGCGCCACCACCCCGTCCTTCCCGGGCGAGGTGACGATCACCAGCCGATCGGCGCCACTCTCGGCGGCCTCGGCCGCGACCAGCTCGATGCCGGGTGTGTCGACCACCGGCAGCAGTTCCTTGGGCACGGTCTTGGTGGCCGGCAGGAACCGGGTCCCGAGCCCGGCCGCGGGCACCACGGCGGTCCGGAAACCGGACCGGCCGGACTGCGTCTCATCCGCCCCGGCACCAGCTGTCATAAGGCACACCCTATCTATCGATGTCATCGGCCGAACCGGATCGCGCCCGGCTCCGCACCGCTGCAAGATTATGCGTCGAGCACAGCGACGGCGCGGCGAACAAGAGGCAACCAGTTGTGCATCCGACTGGAGCGATGCCCTTTTTGCACGATCCGGAAACCTGGCGAACACCCGCCGCATCCGAGGCCCCGGACCCCCGCGCACCGCTCGCACCGGCGACGACGCCTATCGTGATCGGGGTGAGCAACAGGGCGGAACCGGCCCCTTCCGGCAGTGAACGGTCCGCCGCCGGTTCCGCGCCGCATCCGGTCGCCGACGGCCGCGCGCAACCGGATCCGGCCGGTCGCGACAAGCAGAGCTGGCGGGCCGAGTTGACGGCCCGCCGGGCCGCGGTGCCACCCGAGGTGCGGGCCGCCGAGGCCGACACCCTCGCGGACGCGGTACGGGTCGTGATCGACCGGCCCGGCCGGTGGGTGGCCGGATACGTTCCGGTGGGCAGCGAACCGGGCTCGCTCGCGATGCTCGACACGCTGCGGGCGGCCGGCGCCCGGGTACTGCTGCCGCTGACCGGCCCGCCCGGCCCGCTGGACTGGGCCGAGTACACCGGGCCCGCCGGTCTGCGCCCCGCCCGCTACGGGCTGCTGGAGCCGGACGGCCCGGCGCTGTCACCACAGGCGATCGAACGGGCGCAGGTGATATTGGTGCCCGCGCTCGCGGTGGACCGCCGGGGTGTGCGGCTCGGCCGCGGCGCGGGATACTACGACCGGACACTGACCGCGGCGGCCACCAGGGCGCACCTGGTCGCGGTGGTCCGCGACGACGAACTGATCGATCGACTGCCCGAGGAACCCCACGACCGGCGTATGCACTGGGCGCTCACGCCCGGTGGCCTGCACCGGTTGCCCGGGGATACGGCCGCCGACCGACGGGGAATCGTCAGGTGAACGACACTGTTGGTAAAGTTGGCACTGTCGGCTGTAGAGTGCCAAACCGACGGAGACTGTGGAGGTTCTTGTGCCTACTTACTCGTACCAGTGCACGCAGTGCGGCGATAAGTTCGACATCGTGCAGTCCTTCTCGGACGACGCCCTGACCACCTGCGAGAAGTGCAGCGGCAAGCTACGCAAGCTCTTCAACTCGGTCGGCATCGTGTTCAAGGGCAGCGGCTTCTACCGCACCGACAGCCGCAACGGCTCCTCGTCGGCGACCGCACCGGCCAAGTCCAGCTCCGACACCTCGTCCGCCACCTCGAGCTCCTCCGATTCCGGATCGAGCAGCTCCACGTCGAGCACGTCCTCGTCCAGCGGCAGCAGCAGCACCTCGACGAGCTCCGCGGTCGCCTGACCACATCGGCCGGCCCGTCAGTCGGGTCGGCCACGACCGCTCCACAGCCCGCCCGGTCATCCGGCGAGACGGCCCTCGATCGATCGCCGTCCCCGGCCACCGGGCATCGGCCGACCCTGACGCCCGACCGCGTCGAAGCATCCTTTCGGCACCGCCACCCTCCACCGGTGTTCGCAATCCACCGCGCGAAATTCCGCGTACCGGCTACCTGTATGCCGACGAGCGCGCCTGTCGATGCGCACCCGGCCCGGTATCGAGCAGTCGATCCCGAACCGACCGGCCCCAATGTTACGAGTGGCCCTGTCCGGCGCGAGCCCGAGTGGCCGGGCCGGTCGGCATGGTTGTCCACAGCCTCGATGTTGTCCACAGGGCAGCGCTGAGCGGCGGTTCTGCGGGCGGTAGTGGCAGATGGCAGCCGTAGCGTGCGGGACGTGAAGCGACTTCGTCTCGATACCGCCCGCCGCCGGGTCCGGCGGTCCGCCGCCATGGATCTCGGCCGGGCGCCACGCTGGGATCCACTCGACCGGATGCGGTCCTCACGCCCGCGCTGGGCCGATGCCACTTTCGCGCGGCGGCTGCTCGCGGCCGCTCTGGCGGCGCTGGCCGCCGTGCTCGCGATCCGGGGCGATCCGGAACCGGGGCGGGCCGAAGTGGTCGTCGCGGCGCGGGATCTGCCGCCTGGCCACCGGCTCACCGGCGACGATCTGGGGCGCGTGGTCCGGCCCGAGGAGTCGCTGCCGGCCGGTGCGATCCGCGAGGCGGCGGCCGTGCTCGGCGGCACCCTCGGCACGGCCGTGCGAGCCGGAGAGGTCCTGACCGATCTGCGAGTGGTCGGGCCACGGCTGGCGGTGGCCGCGACCGGTACCGCCGAGGCCCGCATCGTGGCGATCCGACCGGCCGACGCGGCCGTCGCCGACGTGCTGCGGGCCGGCGACCGGGTGGATGTCATCGCCGCCGCGGACGACGATCAGGCGCGGGCGGGCCCGCCACCCCGGCCGCTGGCGACCGACGCCGCCGTCGTCCTGGTCACCACCGGTGACGGCGGGCGCGGGCGGGAGCGGATGGTGTTGCTCGCCCTCGACGCGGCACATGCCCCCGCGGTTGCCGCCGCGTCGCTGCGTACCGGCCTGGCCCTGATCGTCCGTTAGAGTGCGAGACGTGCTTCATTAACTGAGAATTTGCCGTTGTCCTGCACCGGTGCGAGACAGGAGCCGCAATGTTGAAAGGGTTCAGAGATTTCCTGCTACGCGGGAATGTGATCGAATTGGCGGTCGCGGTCGTGATGGGCACGGCCTTCGTCGCGATCGTCACCGCATTCACCACCGGCATCATCAACCCGTTGCTCGCGATGTTCGGCGGCACCGGCGAACTCGGCTTGGGCTTCCGGCTCATCTCCGACAAGCCCGCCACCTTCATCGCGGTGGGCCCGATCATCACCGCACTGCTCAATTTCCTGGTGATCGCACTGCTGGTGTACTTCCTGGTGGTGATGCCCGCCAACCGGGCCAAGGCCCGCTGGGGCGGCGGGGTCGGCGACGGCGCCACCGACAACGAACTGCTGCACGACATCCGGGACCTGCTGGCGGACGAACGCACCAGCAAGGACCGGAACTGAACCGGCACAGTCGATTTCGTGATCGCACCGGTCACGTCCCGGGCCCCGGCACGGCACGAGGGCCCGGTGCACGGCACCGGGCCCTCGGCTACTGCTGACCGTCCCGCCGGAGCCGGCCGACGGGCCCCGACCGGAAACCGGCCGGGGACAACGGGATTCGGGGAGCCTCAGCCCAGGCTGAAGGGCTCGCCCCACAGGGTGACCCAGGACTGGACGTGCGCGGTCGCGACTTCGGCGGTGACGAACGCGCGGGCCTGCGCGTAGCCGGCACAGCCGGTCAGGCCGATCGTCTCGTCCGCCCACGCCACGGAGGCGTCGTTGCCGCTGAAGACGTTGTACGTCTTGTGGCTGTCCGCACCGAAGTCGTCGTGGCGCTCGATGTCGAGCACGTAGAACGACTGCGCCTGACCCGGTCCCAGGGTCAGGTTGGCGCCACCGGTGCCGGAAGCGGACGGGGTCACCGACTGGCCGCTGCTCCAGTCCGCACCCAGGGTCGGGCCGCCGCTGACGCCGCCGCCGGAGATGTCGACCTGGCAACCCACCACGTAACCGGGGTAGATGTTGCCACCCACATCGCCGTCCACGCCGGAGATGTTGATGTGCGCGGTGGCCGAGGCCCAGGCGTTGCGGTGCAACGGGGTCGCGCCCATCGACGGGTTGATGGTCGCCGACTCGCCGTCGATCCAGACGTGTACCACGGCGCCGTCGGACAGAACCCGGGTGATGTCGGCACCCGGCAGCGGCACGAAAGTGTCGGCGTTGGCAGCGCCGGTGGAGAACAGGCCGAGTGCGGCAGTGGTCACAGCACCGACACCGGCCGCACGAGCCACGGTCTTGCGAATGTTCATGTTTGAAGTCCCTCTAGGGTGAGATCGCTTACGCGGGAATGGTTTTGGCGGATTCGACCAACGTCAGCCGATGGAGAACGGCTGCCCGTAGAGGGTGGTCTTCGAGTAGTGATCGCCGATGACCTCGACGACGGTGTACGCGCGCGCCTGGGCATATCCCGCGCAACCCTGGACCTGGATTTCGGCATCCTGGTACTCCACCGAGTAGGTGCCCGCCGACGGAATGTCCTTCACGTCGATCATCACGAACTTCACGTCACCGGGGCCGAGGTTGAGACCGATCGAGCCGGAAACACTTGCGCTGGTGGCGCTGATCGTGCCGGACAGGCCGGCCGAGATCGCGTCACTGGCAATGTCCACCTGGCAGCCGACGATGTAGCCGGTGCTGATGTTCGAGGCCAGGTGGGTGGACGAATTGTTGGAACCGGGCGAATTGCTCGGCCCGTTCCAGCCGCCCGGAGTGGCGTCCGGTGCGTTCGGAACGTCGGCCGTGGCATTGCCCGACACCCACACGACGCGACCGGCACCATTGGCCGCCAGCGACGGAGAGATCAAGGCATGCTCGGCGGTACGGGTGACAACAACGCCGTCAGGTCCGAGCTTCTGGCCGTCCGGCAACGGCACGAAGGTATCGGCATTGGCAGCACCCGTGGAAAACAGGCCGAAGGCGACAGCAACAGCCGCGCCGATGCCCGCGAGTTGGGCACCACGACGCAGACCGTTGGTACGGTTCTCGCTCATACTTCCCCTCATCAGGTTTCTTACAGTCAGCCCTCGACCATCGAGGGCCGAAAAAGCGGTTCTTTTTCAGAGGCCCAGCACAGTCTGTCGCCAGGTTGTTGCCGGCACGTAACCGGCGACAAATTTCGTGCTAACTGGCAAGCCGACTGCCGGAACGGGGCCAGTGTTCCGTGAGTCGGCGCGAACGCCCTCCTGGTGCCTTAGAGAACCGCTTGTGACACAGCCCAAGCTGGGACATTAAACGGCCGGACAACGACCTGACAACGTAAGCTGTCGTAAATAAGATGTGATCTAAATCACACCACATTCCGGTTCATCTCACCGAAATCGCCCGAACGCTGTGAGCAGCGGAAAAAAGTAGGAGCGACAACCGCCGGGCAGCGCCGTGTCGAGATTCACGCCAGGCGCCGTGGCGTCGCCGTGTGGCCTCAATTCCCCCCGTGATGCGGCGGTACCTGCGACCGCAGCCAATCATCGTTCGCGGTGGTGGCGGGCCGTTCACCGTCGTGCCCTCGCTCGTCGGAGCTGGTCTGCGGCAGGGTTTCCCCGAAGATCCGCGCCAATCGCGCGGCCTCCTGCCCGCGACGCCCGGGCTCATGCCGCGGGGTCTGCTCCTCCCGGCCGGAATCGGCGGCGGCCCGCTCCGTCACTCCTCCAGCCCGGACAATTCATCGATGACGCGCGAGGCCAGCGGGCCCAGGGTCGCCATGCCGTCGCGCACCGCGGCGCGGGTGCCGGGCAGATTCACCACCAGCGTGCTGCCGGAGACCCCGGCCAGGCCGCGCGACAATCCGGCGTCCAGCGAACCGGCCGCCAACCCGGACGAGCGCAGCGCCTCGCTGATGCCCGGCAGTTCCCGATCCAGCACCTCGGCGGTGACCTCGGGGGTGACATCCCGCGGCGACATCCCCGTGCCGCCCACCGAGATGACCAGGTCCACACCGCCGATGACCGCGGTGTTGAGCGCGTTGCGAATCTCGACCTCGTCGTTGGCCACGGAAACCGATGCGTCGACCAGGAAACCGGCCTCGGTGAGCAGTTCGGTCACCAGCGGGCCTAGCGAATCCACCCCGCCGTGAGCGGTTCGATCGTCGACGACCACGACAAGGGCACGGCCCGCCACGGAGGCATCAGGTTCCATGGTGCCAACCGTAGCGTGCTCGGCACGCTCGCCGATTTCCGCGCGGTGCTTCACGAGCCGGAGCGTTCGGGGTCTGCGATTCATCGGCCGCCACCGTCCGCCGGCGCGGCGCCGAGCACCACATCGACCGTCTTCGGGTTCTGGCCGTTGCCGTCGGTGTAGGTCACCTTCACCTTGTCGCCGGGCTGATGCGAGCGGACCGCCGCGATCAGGGCATTGCCGGAATCGATGATCTGGTCGTCGACCTTGGTCACGATCACGCCACCGGGAATACCGGCCTTGGCCGCGGGGCCGTCCGGGGTGATGTCCAGGATCCGGGCGCCGTTGGTGTCGTCGATGGCACGCACCGACATGCCGACCTGCGCGTAGGTGGCGTGCCCGGTCCGGCTCAGCTGATCGGCCACCCGGCGGGCCTGGTCGACCGGGATGGCGAAGCCCAGGCCGATCGAACCGCTCTGTGCGCCACCGGAATCCACGCCGCCCGCGCCGAGCGTGGCGATCGCGGTGTTGATCCCGATCAGCTTGCCGCTCAGATCCACCAGGGCGCCACCGGAGTTGCCCGGGTTGATCGGCGCGTCGGTCTGCACCGCCGAGATCACGGTGCCCTGCCCGCCGGACTCACCGCTGGTGGACACCGGCCGGTTCAGCGCGGACACGATGCCCGTGGTGACGGTGCCGGCCAGGCCCAGCGGCGAGCCGATGGCCACCACCGACTGGCCGACCTGCAGATCCTTCGAGGTGCCCAGCTCGATCGGGGTCAGGCCGGACTTGCCCGACACCTTGATGACCGCCAGGTCGGAGACCGGATCGACGCCCACCACCGTGGCCGCCGCGCTGGTGCCGTCGCTGAACTGGACATCCATCTTGGCGTTGGCGCCCGCGCCGCTGGCGACGTGGTTGTTGGTGAGGATCATGCCGTCCGAGGAGAGGATCACCCCGGAGCCCTCCCCCTCGGCCTTGTTGCTCGACACCCGGATCATCACGACGCTGGGAAGCACCTTCTGCGCGACCGCGGGGATGGTTCCCGATGGCGCATTTGTGACACCTCCGCCCTTCGGCGGCGGGACATCGAGCGCGTTGGTGGAAACACCGGCCGAGGAATGACCGTCCCGGGTCGCCAGGGTGCCGACCGCGCCGCCCACCCCGCCGCTGACCAGAGCCAGCGCCAGCGCACCGGCCAGCAGACCGGCACGGCCGCGCTTCGGCGGCGACTGATACGGCTGCGGCCCGGCGAGCGGATAACCGGGATCGGCCGGACCGGGACCGCCCGGACCACCGGGAGCGGCGCCGTACCCGTACGGATACGGCGGCATCACGCTGGTCTGGCCCGTCGCCGGATCGTACGGCGGACTGACCGCGTACTGCGCAGTGTTGCCGGGCACCGGATGAGCGGTACCCGACCACGGGATCGGCCTGGTCGTCCCGGACTGCGGTTCCTGCGGGCCGGCCTGCGGTTCGCGCGGCGTACCCGGACGGGGATCCTCGGTCATTTCTCTCGTTTCTCCTCGAGTCTGTCGCCCAGCTTGGTGACAACGACTGAGAGCGGACTGAGACGCTACTATCAGTTCTCCGAGACTGCGGGTGGAGAACCTTCACCCGGCAGCACGATACGGACCAGCGCACCGCCGCGATCAGATGTGTCGATTGTGATCGTTCCCCCGTGTTTCGTCACCACTTGTTTGACAATCGCAAGCCCCAGGCCCGAGCCGGGCATGGACCGGGACGCCGTCGTGCGATAGAAGCGCTCGAACACCAGCTCGCGCTCCGCGGGCGGGATACCGGGACCGGCGTCGCCGACCGCGAATTCCAACAGTCCGGGACCGGTCTCCCGCATCGTGACCCGGACCTGCTCCCCGGCCGGACTCCATTTCGCGGCGTTGTCGAGCACGTTCAGCACCGCCCGCTCCAATCCGGCCTCGTGCCCGTAGACGAACCACGGCCGCAGTTCGGCGGCGAGCTCGATGCCCGAGCGGCGCCGTCGCACCCGTTCCAGCGCGCGTTCGGCGACCTCGCCCAGGTCGACCTGCTCGTAGACGTCCTCGGGCGCGTCCTCGCGGGCGAGGTCGACCAGATCGCCGACCAGCGTGGACAACTCCTCGATCTGCGCCACCACATCGGTGCGCAGCTCCATCATGTCCTCCTCCGGCAGCGCCGGCGCACCGGGACGGCTGGAGGCGATCAGCAACTCCATATTGGTCCGCAGCGAGGTGAGCGGCGTGCGCAACTCGTGCCCGGCGTCGGCGACCAGCCGCCGCTGCCGCTCCCGGGATTCGGCCAGGGCCCGCAGCATCGAGTTGAAACTCTCGGTGAGCCGGGCCAGCTCGTCGTCGCCGGTGACCGGGATGGGGGTCAGATCGTCGGTGCGGGCCACCCGCTCGGTGGCGGCGGTCAGCCGGCCGATGGGCCGCAAACCGGTGCGGCCCACCGCGGTTCCCGCGGCGGCGGCCACCACCACACCGCAGCCGCCGACCACGAACAGCAGCCAGGCCAACCGGTCCAGCACCTCCTGGGTGGGCTGCAAGCGCTGCGAGATCACCAGTGTCGCACCGGTTTTCATGCGCTCGGCGAGCACCCGCTGATCGTGCGAGGTGCGCAGCGAAGAGACCAGCTCGCCGTGCGCCACCGCCCACTCGGCGGCCCCCAGCGGCGGATCGGTCTGCTGCGGCGGCACATACCACTGCTCACTGTTGGGGTAGATCAGCGCGATGCCGATGTCGTTGGAGTACAGGCTCCCGATCTGGAGCATCGGCATGAAGCCGTAGCTGTCGAGATTGTTGCTGATCATCACCGTGGCGCGGGCGCGCAGCTGATTGTCGACATCGGCGTAGAGGGCGCGGGCCACCATGGTGTACGCGGTGATCGAGGTGAGCGCGACGGCGATCAGCACCACGGTGGCGGCCAGCAGGGTGACCCGCCAGCGCAACGACACCGAACTGGTCAGCGGCGTCGGCGGGCGCATGTCGGCGCCGCCGTGACCGCCGGCGTCCTGGCCGTGCCCACCCTGGCCGTGCCCGCCGTGATTACCGTGCCCGATGCCGAGCACGGCGATCACCGGCTGGCGGGGAATCGTCCGGCCCATCACCGGCACCCCCGGCGGCCGCGGCTCACGGCGGGGTCTCCCGTAACACGTAGCCGACCCCGCGCACGGTGTGGATCAGCCGCAGCTCGCCCTCGGCCTCGGTCTTGCGCCGCAAATAGCCTATGTAGACCTCCAGCGCATTGCCGGAGGTCGGGAAGTCGTAGCCCCAGACCTCTTCCAGGATGCGGCCACGGGTCAGCACCCGGCGCGGGTTGGCCATCAGCATTTCCAACAACGAGAATTCGGTACGAGTGAGACTGATCGCACGTTCCCCACGGGACACCTCACGCGTCACCGGATCCAGGGACAGATCCGCGAACTTCATGGTCTCCGAGATCTCCGCGAGATCTCCGGTCGCGGTGCGCCGCAGCAGCGCCCGCAACCGCGCGAGCAGTTCCTCCAAGGCGAACGGTTTGGGGAGATAGTCGTCCGCTCCGGCGTCCAGTCCGGCGACGCGTTCGGAGACCGAATCACGTGCCGTCAGCACCAGGATCGGGAGATCGTCACCGGTACTGCGCAACCGGCGGCACACCTCGAGTCCGTCGAGGCGGGGCATCATCACGTCGAGTACCAGGGCATCCGGCCGTTGACCGGCCACTTTGTCCAGGGCGTCGACCCCGTCGACCGCCAAATCGACGGAGTAGCCGTTGAACGTCAGCGACCGGCGCAGCGATTCCCGGACCGCGCGGTCGTCGTCGACTACCAGAATGCGCATGGTGTCCAGTCTGACCGTACCGACTGAGAGTCCACTGAGAAGCACACTTGCGACACGCCACACATTCCGCGAGCGGTGACCTGCGCTTATTCATGAGCGCGATCGGTCTGTTAGTGGCGTGAATGCGAAAGTCGTTGCGCCGACCCGGTATTCGAAATCCAGCACCCCGAGCGCTCAGATTGCCGTCCCGGTGTTCGCACGGTATGTTACCTGCGATAAATGACGACCTCCAGTTGGTTCTCAACCCTTTGACCCGACCACTCAATACATCACGGCCCTCCGTTTACAAATCCAGCGTGGGATGAGCTGAGGCGGTGAGGTTTCCGTCAGGGTACGGGTTGGAACCGGAGGCAATACGCGAGCGGAGGCGACGGAAGCGGGATGGGCATAGCACCGCGGCGATGGCAGACGAGTCTGTCCAACCTGTCCGTGACGAGCAAGGTCGGCATCGTGCTGCTCCTGCCGGTCATCTTGACGTCGATCTTCGCGGGTGTGCGAATCAACGCCGACCTGGACAAGATCGCCAAGCTGAGAACGGCGACCCAGCAGACCGAGGTCATCCGACCCATGCTGACCTTCGCCACCACCACCGAACAACTGGTGACGAAGACCCTGACGGGGATGGCGAGCGGAGACCCCAACGCCGACGCGGCCACCGACAAAGCCGCGGTCCAATTCGACCAGGCCGCCACCGATCTGGATACCGCGCTGCGTACGTCCAGCGCGGACCGCGGCGTGGTCGGTGAGCTCTCCCAGGCGGTCACCACCGCGCGGACCATGCGCAGCAACATCCATACGAGCGCGCCGATGATGATCGCCAAGCAGAGCGACGATGTCGCCGCGCACATCGGCAACGCGCTCGCGGTGTCACCCTCGGTGGAGGAGAACGGCATCGAGCGCACCTTCCTCCAGCTGGGTCTGTCGATGGTGGCGCGCAAGGTGCTCATGCAGGAGTTCCTGCTCACCGGCGGCGCCGAATCGCAGGCCGACGTCCGTGCTCAGCTGCTGGTCACCATGGGCGCCGAGAAGACCGTCATCGGTCAGTACGACCAGCTGAAGCCGTCCACCGCGGTCAACACGGCCAAGCTGAACGACGCGGTCGACGCCCGGCTGGCGCCGTTCATGCAGACCCCGGTCGACACCGCCGGAATACCCGGAGCGTTGCGTTCGCTACCGACCAGCTTCGATCTCTGGGATCAGGTCAGCGTCCACCTGGTCGACGCCATCGACTCGCAGTTGGACTCGATGACCAACAACGCCCGCAGCGTGGTGCTCCGGGACGTCGCGATCGTGGTCGGACTGTTGCTCGCGGGTCTGGTGATGGCCCTGGCGGTCGCCCGCTCGCTGGTCGTGCCGGTGCGCCGGCTGCGCCGCGGCGCCCTCCAGGTCGCCCATGTCGACCTGCCCCAGGAGCTGGAGGTGGTGCGCGACGGTGGCGACACCCCCGAGATCACCCCGATCGACGTGAACACCACCGAGGAGGTCGGACAGCTCGCCCGAGCCGTCGACGACATCCACCGCGTGGCCCTGCACCTCGCCGCCGAGCAGGCCCGGTTGCGGCTGCAGATCGGCAACATGTTCGAGACCCTGTCGCGCCGCAGCCAGTCGCTGGTGGAACAGCAGCTGACGCTGATCGAGGAGCTGGAGCGCGACGAGGACGACTCCGAGCGCCTGCAGAGCCTGTTCCGCCTGGACCACATGGCCACCCGCATGCGCCGCAACGGCGACAACCTGCTGGTGCTGGCCGGTACCGCGCTGCGCCGCGGCCATCTGCCGCCGGTGCCGCTGTCGGACATGCTGTGGAGCGCGGTCTCCCAGGTGGAGGACTACCAGCGGGTCGAGATCGGCGCCGTGCCGGACGGCATCGTCGCCGGTGAGCCCGCGGTCGACATCGAGCATCTGCTGGCGGAGCTGATCGACAACGCGCTGCGCTACTCACCGCCGAACACACCGGTGGCGGTGGCGGTGGCACGGGCCGTCGACGGCGGCTACCTCATCGAGATCACCGACCGCGGCCTGGGCATGTCCAGCGACGACCTGCGGGGCATCAACGAGCGGCTCGCCTCCGGTGGCGAGGTCAACATCGAAACCGCGCGCCGCATGGGCCTTTTCGTGGTCGGCCGGCTCGCCCAGCGGCACAGCATCACGGTCAGCCTGCGCCGCACCTCGACCATGGCCCAGCAACCGGGCATCACGGCCAGCGTGCATCTGCCCGGCAGCCTGGTGTCGCCGGTGCCGGACAGCGCGCCCACCCAGCAGCCGATCACGTCGGGCTATCAGTCCCCGGTGGCCGCCCTGCCGGCGCCCGAGCAGCCTCGGGTGCTGACCGCGGTGCCGAATGTCCCGGAACCGGCCCCGGTCCCGGCGGCGTTCGCGACGACCAGCGCCGGATTACCGCAGCGCCGACCGGCCGCACCGGTCAGCGACATCCCGGCGCCGCACATCACCCGGCTGACGCCGGTCGGCGAGACCACCGCACCGCAGCCGGTAGGCCGGTTCGGCGGGCCCGCGCCGGCGGCCGACACCGGATACTTCACGCCGGTGGTCGATCCGGAGGGACGGCCGTCCCCCGGGTGGGCGCCACCGTCCCGGGTGCCCGAGCCGCCGATCGACATCTGGGCGGAAGCCGAGGATTACCCACCGGCACCGCCCGAGCCTCGGATACCCGATCGGGTGCCCGTGGAGCAGACGGCGATGCTGGCAACGGTCCGGTCGGGGGCGCCGGGCACGCAA
Source organism: Nocardia sp. alder85J (assembly GCF_020176955.2). Classification (GTDB taxonomy): domain Bacteria; phylum Actinomycetota; class Actinomycetes; order Mycobacteriales; family Mycobacteriaceae; genus Nocardia. Next base: position 20,939 of record NZ_JAIUCZ020000010.1, on the reverse strand, counting down.
GGGGGTCTGCGTCCGGTGGGACGCGAGACACCGACACCGATCTATCAACGAATGGTCTCGGAGTGGCTGGTGGAGCCGTCATCGAACAGTCCGGCGGAGGTCTGGACGTCACCCGCCGACGCCGGCTGGGCGGCAGCGGCCGACGCGAGCAATCCGTCCGCGGTCAATCACACCGTCGGCGGGTTGCCGATCCGGCAACCCGGCGCACAGCTGGTGCCCGGGGGTCTGGCACCGGCCGTCGAAGCGGTCAACCCGGATCCCGAAGAGATCCGCAACAACTTGTCCAGGCATCTGAGCGGCGTCCGCAGCGGGCGGGCCAATGCGCATAACAACGACGGAGGCCCCGCATGAGCACCACCTCGCAGAGCACCACCGACGAGAACCTGAACTGGCTGGTCACGCGATTCACCCGGGACGTCCCCGGGGTATCGCACGCGGTTCTGGTCTCCGCGGACGGCCTGCTGCAGGCCACCAGCCCGCACCTGCCCTCCGATCGCGCCGAACAGCTCGCGGCCGTCACCGCCGGTCTGGCCAGCCTGTCCGCCGGTGCGGCCCAGTTGTTCAACGGCGGCAAGGTGATGCAGTCGATCGTCGACATGCAGCGGGGCTATCTGCTGGTGATGAGTGTCGGCAACGGTTCGCACCTGGCGGTGCTCGCCAACAAGCAGCACGACATCGGCCGCATCGGCTACGAGATGGCGCTGCTGGTCGACCGGGTCGGGTCGGTGGTACAAGCCACCGCTCGAACAGCGGTCTGAGCGTGCGATGTCGAGCTCCTTCGGGGCCGGATCCGGCCGGCCAACCACGCGTGTACGTCCTTATGCCCTGACCGCCGGGCGCACCGAGCCGGTGGTCGACCTGCCGCTGGAGGCGGTGATCGAGACCCTGCCGTACGCCAATCAATTCGACTGGCCCGCCGGTGATGTCCGCACCGACATCCTGCGGCTGGGCTCGGCACGGTTGTCGGTGGCCGAGATCGCCGCCCATCTACAACGACCGCTCGGCATGATCCGAGTGGTGATCGGCGACCTGGTGGTCGCTGGAACGCTGCGAGTGCACACGACGCTGAGCGAGGACGCGAGCTTCGACGAGCGTCGTTCCCTGATGGAGAGGACCCTGCGTGGACTCCGTGCGCTCTGACACCCCGAGTCGGCCTGCCGACCCGGACTATTCGAAATCATCCATTCCGCACCCGAATTCCACGGTGCCTCACCAGAATTCGCCCATGTCCTATCACACCCCGCCCGCACCATACCCGAATGCGGCGCCGCCCTACCCGAACTCCGGGCCGGGCTACCAGAACCCCGCCGGTTCCCGGCCGTCCGGCCCGGATCTCGACACCCGCACGGCCTCGACCAAGATCGTGGTCGCCGGCGGATTCGGCGTGGGCAAGACGACCTTCGTGGGGTCGGTGTCGGAGATCGTTCCGCTGCGCACCGAAGCGATGGTGACCGGCATCTCCGACGGCGTCGACGACCTGTCGGCCACCCCCGGCAAGCAGACCACCACGGTCGCCATGGACTTCGGCCGCATCATGCTGCCCGGCAACCTGACCCTGTACCTGTTCGGCACACCCGGGCAGCGACGGTTCTGGTTCATGTGGGACGACCTGATCAAGGGCGCGATCGGCGCGGTGGTGCTGGTCGACACCCGGCGTATCGAGGACAGCTTCGCCGCGGTGGACTTCTTCGAGGCCCGCAGCCTGCCGTTCCTGGTCGCGGTGAATCGCTTCCCGGATGCCCCCCGGTTCCCGGACAGCGAACTGCGGCAAGCACTCTCGGTACGAGAGGGAGTGCCCATCGTGGAGGTGGACGCGCGCAACCCGATGGAAGTGCGGCGGTCGCTGACGACCGTGACCGAATACGCGATCCAACGGCTCACCGCCACACAGCGGGAGACAACTCGACGAGGGTGACGCACTGATGGCCTACTTCACGATGGGTTACTGGGTACTCGGCCTGGCGATGGTGGTGTCGTTGGCCGGCGTGCTGGTCGGATTCGCGTGCGTCCGGCAGTCGACGATGTCGATCACGACCCATTTCCGGTTGGTGTGGCTCGTCGCCGCGTCGGTATCGATCGGCGGCGTCGGTGTGTGGCTCGCGGTGTTCGTGAACATGCTCGGTGTGGCGCCTCCGGACGGAACCGCGCGCTACGACCTGCTCCGCACCGTGGGTGGTGCCGTGCTGGCCATCGCGTCGATCCTGGCCGGGCTGTTGCTGGCCGGTCGGCAGCCGCGCACCGGGAAGCTGATGCTCGCGGCCGTCGTCTCCGGCCTGGGCCTGGGTCTGACGCATCTGCTGGCGGTGGCCGCCATCCGGGTGCAGGGCTCGATCGACGTGGCGGCGGGCGCCTCGATCGGCGTGCTGATCGTGGCCATCGTGATCGCGGCGGCCATGCTCTGGGCGCCGCTGGGTCTGCGTTCGGCGGGTCTGCTGACCGCGACGGCGGCGGCGATCGCGCTGGCGGTCACCGGCATGCACTACCTCGGCCTGATCGGGCTCGCCCTGCACGCCGACAAGGCCGCGCTGCCACCGAGCGGTGAGGATCTGTTCACCCTCTTCGTGCCGGTGTTCGTGCTGGGCACCCTGTCGCTGGCGGTGCCGATCACGGCGGTACTGGTCTCTCCCGACCGCACCGGACGGATGGTGCGCTCCCGCGCCACCGCCGCGCGGTCACGCGGCACGGAGCAGGCACGCACTCCTTCTCCCATCGGCTAGCGCGAAACATTCGACGAGCGAGGCCATCCGGGCCGGTCGCATTTCCCGCGACCGGCCCGGATGTCGTTTCCGGCTACTGGCCGAAGTCGCCGACCCGCACATTCGTGTCGATGAGCCCGAGGATCTCCCCCTGCGGCGCCGCGACGATGGCCATCCGGCCCGCCGGACTGTCCGAGGGCGGCATCAGCACGCTCGCGCCGAGCTCCACGGCCCGCTCGACGCCGGTATCGACACCGTCGAACTGGAACCAGGTCAGCCAATAGCTGGGCATGGGATCGCCCGGCATCAGGGTGTCGTCGTTCATGCCGCCCGCGGCATCCTGACTGCCCGGCGCGGTGAACATGGCGTAGCGCATGGTCTTTCCGTCGCCGATGTCGGCGTAGGTGTAACCGAACACGTCGGCGTAGAAGGTCTTGGCGGCGTCGAGCTGACGGGTGTGCAGCTCGTTCCAGGTGTAGGCGCCGTGCTCGTTGTACACCGCGGCGCCGTTGTGGTCGTGGGCCTGCCAACCGGCGAACACACCGCCGGTGGTGTCGGCGGCGACGAACATCCGGCCCGCACCCAGCACGTCGAACGGCGGGACCAGCACCTGCCCGCCGGCCGCGGCGACCTTTCCGGCGAGGGCGTCGGCGTCGGCGGTGGCGAAGTAGGTGGTCCACACCGACGGCATCCCCGGCTGCGACTTGGGGCCGATGCCGGCCACCGATCGGCCGCCCTGCTCCGCCATGAGGTAACCGCCGCCCTCGGCGCCGGTGTCCTGGACGGTCCAGCCGAACAGGCCGGTGTAGAACTCGCCGGCCTTGGCCGGGTCGTCGACCTGACAGTCCACCCAGCAGGGGGTGCCGTCGGGCCAGGCAGTGTCGCGTACAGGCATGGGATGGTCTCCGTTTCGTCCGTGGTCGGTCGCCTGCGCCGAGAAGTGACGGCCGTGCCGGCAGTGATGCACTCACAACGACCGGGATCAGTGAATCAGCTGGGTCCGACAAGTTCCGGTGGCCCACAACAGAACCGGCGAAGATTCGAACCGGCCCGCGAGGCGGGGCGCACCGAGCGCATCCGGACCGGCACTACACGAGCGCCGCACAAGAACGGGTTGGTGGCGATGAGCGGGTTCTCCCGGACCGGGAGAACCCGCCCTCGCGCTCGAGCATATCGGCGCGACAACACGAAGTCATCACTTCAGGGGGACTTTTTCGATGCCGGCGCCACCCTACGGCGACCGGGCTCCGATACCGGTCCGGTATCATGGCCCGATACTCCCCACAGCCACGGAACGAGTTGGTGGACCACCGAAAGATCTTGTCCGGAAACGAGATCTCGCCGGAGATGATCGCAGACCTCGCAACCGAGAAGGAATGCTGACATGGCCGTGAAGCGAGCACCGTCGAAGAAGGCCCGTGCCGAGCAGGGGCGCCGTCCCAAGAAGAACCCGCTGATCGCCGCGGGTGTCGAGACGGTCGACTACAAGGACGTGAACCTACTGCGCACGTTCATCTCCGACCGTGGCAAGATCCGCAGCCGCCGGGTCACCGGACTCACTCCCCAGCAGCAGCGCCAGGTCGCGGTGGCGGTCAAGAACGCCCGCGAGATGGCCCTGCTCCCGTTCACCAGCCGGTAGCTCCGCGACCGGGCCGACTCCGCCCGTCACCGTCCGGTGACGGGCGGACGCCGCCCGCCGTCCCGCTACGGAATCGTCAGCACCTGACCGGGCATCACGGAGTCCGGATCGGACAGCCCACTGGCGGAGACGATCTCGGGGAAGCGGTTGCCGTCGCCGTAGAAGCGTTCGGCGATCGCCCACAATGTGTCACCGTCGGCGACGGTGTACGTGCGGGCGGCCACCTCCATCGGGGTGTCGGTGTGCGTGTGGGTGGACCACAGCATGCCACCGTCGCGGCCGTACAGCACCACATCGCGATCGGGCTGGACGACCAGCCGATCGGCCTCCCGGCCGGGGGTGTCGGTCGCCCAGACCGGGCCGCCGTCGCCGTCGTACAGCACGAAGTTCCCGTCGGATTGCAGCGTGCCGCGCACGACGCCCCGGCCGTGGGTCTGGGCCGCCCAGACCACTGTGCCGCCGGGTTCGGAGAGCACCAGATTGCCATCGGGTTGCAGGGTCAGCATGTACGCACCGTTCTGCAACGACTGTCCGAGACCGAGTTCCTCACCTACGTGCAACGTATCGCCCACGGGAACATCCTTTCCGGAGAAGATCGACGGCCGGTCCGACTGCGAAGTATCGTTCTCGAACGATACTGGCCGGTAGGCGCCTGCCCCGGCGATCGTTGCCGAACGTTGACCAGCGTCGGCGAACTCGGTCGCCGCGACCGGGGCCCCGGCCGCCGATTAGGGTCTGCAGACCATGATCTCGATCCGGGCCGCGCGCGCCGCCGCCATCGTGACCCTGCCGATGCTGATGGCGTCCGGTTGCGGACACTCCGGTAGTACTGGTACACAATCTGTTCCGGCTGCGGCCGGCACAACCGTCACGACGCCGACGGAGCAGGCCCAGCCACAGCTGGGCCGCCGCTTCACGGCGAATCCGGCGATCGTGGGCAGCCGGCCACTGGCATTCGACAGTTGGAGCCGGATCGACGACCACCGGATCGCGGTGAACTTCCAGATCGGCTCGCCGGACTGCTTCGGCGTCGACGAGACCACCACGGAGACCACCGGCGCCGTCACGATCGCCCTGCGTGCGGGCACGCTGCCGGAGGCGGTGGGCCGCATGTGCGCGATGATCGAGGTTTTCGGCACACTCGAAGTACAACTGGCCCAGCCACTGGGTAACCGGAAAGTCAACAGTTCGACATAGCTTGCGAGTAGAATGATTCGCTCACCGCACTGACAATCAAATAGACAATCTACGTCGCCGATTCGACGAATCGTTCCGGTCGCGTTTGCGCCTCGGGCGAACGATCTGCACTTTGGCGAATGAAACCCCACGCGCCGAGTACTTCGTGTGACCTTCATCACACTTGGCCCCTGCACTGCGGTTATAGCGTTGTGATCTCACTCGGATCTACTTAGGTAGTGATACGTTTGTTGGCACAAGTGTGAAAATCTATCCTCGCAGGGGGTGGAAAATGCCAGAACACGCCGGCATCTCCATGATTGGGAGCTACCGCCCCGAGAGGGTAGTCACCAACGAGGAAATCGCTCCCGAATTGGGGGTCGACGAAGATTGGATAATTACTCGTACCGGAATCCGAGAACGACGTTTCGCAGGTAAGCACGAAACGGTTCTCTCGATGGCGACGGTTGCCGCGCACGCCGCGCTCAAAGCGGCGGACATGGATGCCCGGGAAATAGATGTCGTGATTCTGGCGACCTCCACCCTTCTTTTCCAGACTCCGTCCGGGGCCGCGATCGTGGCCGCCGAACTGGGCTGTCACCGCCCGGCCGCCTTCGATATCTCGGCCGGTTGCTCCGGATATGCCCACGGCATCGGACAGGCGGCCGCGCTGGTCAATGCCGGCCAGGCCGAGAATGTGCTGGTCATCGGCTCGGAGAAACTCAGCAACAATGTCGAGCCGGGCGATCGCTCGGTATTGCCGATCTTCGGCGACGGTGCCGGCGCGGCGATCGTCACCCGGACCACCGGCGGCCAGATCCACCGCACGGTGTGGGGCAGTGTGGGCGAATATTCCGACATGATCCGGCAGGAACCGTCCTGGGAGCAGTTCCGGGCTGAGCCGGAGGGCCCGGTGCCCTACCTGCGGATGAACGGCACCGAGGTGTTTCGCTGGGCCACCTCCGTGGTCCCGGACATCGTCACCGAGATCGCCGCGGCGGCCGGGGTCGGCCTGGACGAGATCGAGGTGTTCGTGCCGCATCAGGCCAATCTCCGCATCATCGACGCGGTGTCCCGGCGGCTGGGCTGGCACGGTGGCTCGGTCGTGGTCGCCGACGACGTCCGGCGCGCCGGCAACACCTCCGCCGCGGCATTGCCGCTGGCCATCGAGGATCTCGTCGCCTCCGGCCGGGCCACGCCCGGACAGCTGGCACTCCAGGTCTCCTTCGGCGCCGGCCTGTCCTACGCGGGTCAGGTGTTCGAGATGCCGCCGGTCGCCGAAGCCGCATAGCGGTCCGCGCTCATCTCGGAGAATCCAAGAAAGTCGGTGTTTCCGCATGTCCACAACTGCCTTCTCGAGTTACGACGAGCCGCTCGGACCACGCGCGGGCCGCTACTTCGGTGACGGTTACCGCAATGTCGGTCAGCAGCTGACCGGCCTGCGCATCGCCCGGTCCAATCAGCCCGGCGCCGAACACACCGCGACGGCGCGCCTGACCTATCCGGCCGACTGGTCCCGCAAGCGCGACGACGAGCTGGTACCCCATGTGAGCAGCGTCGACACGCTCACCCTGGCCACCGCGCTGTGTGATGCGGTGCTCACCCACACCCGCGATCTCAGTCCGGCGGAGGCCGCGCGCACCTGGGTCCGGCACGCCACCGTGCGGGCCGGCACCGCACCGCACGAGGATCTCGATCACATCCCGGTCGAGGCCCGGATCGCGGACGTGTCCGAGGGGGACGACGCCGCCGAGGGCGACCGAGCCGACCTGGAGACCACCTTCAAGTTCCGGGTTGGACCGCTGACCGGCGCGCTGACCCTGGTGCACGTGCCCGGTTCCGGGACGGTCGAGGTGCCCGGTCAGGACCATCTCGACGACCTCACGCGGATTTTCGGCCCGGAGCCGCATCACTACCTGGACGGCCTGCGGGAACACGTGCTGTCCGCGTCCGATCTGGTCATCGACGAGGGTGTCACCCGGATCACCGGCCGCCAGCGGGTCGCCCTCGCGAGCGACCGGGTCTGGTCGGGCGCGGAGTCGGCCTACCGCAACTCCACCTCGATCATCGATGCGGTGGTCGGCGCGGCCCAGCTGTCCCAGATCCTGCTGTACCACCTGGACGGATTGGACCGCACCAGCAGCAACACGCTGTGGATGCGCAAGCTGGAGGTCAACGTCGCGGGTCCGGACCGCTCGGCCGCCGAGTCGTTCGACGGGACGGCCGAGGTCCGCCGGGTCTCCGTCATCGATCGCACGGGGCATCGGTGGCGCAGCGCCGACATCGCGATCAAGGAGTTCAACGGGGTGACCGGTTCCTGCCTGCTGGCCCACCAGTTACCCGACTGACCGGTCCGGGTCGCGCGCCGGCCGTCCCGGCGCACAATCCGATCACCATGCTCGCCACAGGCTTCGATAAATCGCTCAGAGGATCTCGATGAAGGATTCACCAGTGCTACGGCTCGCCGTAACCGGAGCTTTACCGGCCGACCGGTACGCGGTGACCACCGCGCTTTCGCGGGCCACCGGCATACCTCGTGTCGCGGTATCCGCGGAAAGCCTCGTACCGAATGCCGGCCGACGCCTCGGCGACACGGTGGAGCCCGTTCTCCGGGCATTCGAGTCCCGGCTCGATTCCGAGGCGCGCGCAACCGGTGGATTCATTTCGGACGGATCTATTCTCCAGGAATGGGTGGCGGCCGACATCCGGCGGCGGAACCGGTCCCGCCGGGAGTGGCTGTGGAATCCGGGTGTCATTCCCTTCCGCATTTTCGAGAGCAGTTTCCTCACCGCTCATGCCGGCACGGTGGCCCGCTACGCGAATAATTCCTACGATGCCGTCCTGCATCTGCGCCCGGAACCCGACGACGACGCCGTGCAGGATGATTCGGCGCTGTTGTTCGATCGAATCGTGATCGACACGCTGTATACGCTGCGTATTCCGTACCTGGTCGCCGGTGGCGGCGTCGAGAAAACGCTGACGTATGTGGCCGACATGTTCCGGCTGCCGTTGCAGCGGCCGATCGCCGAGGCGTTGTCGGCCACGGACGAACCCGCGCCGGACGAATTCCCCGCCGAGCAACCGGCGCCGACCACGACGGCCGAGGAATTGGCGAACACATGAGCCGCACTGCGGCATTCGCCTTCACCGATGTCGACCACACCCTGCTGCGGATCAGCACGCTGCATCACTTCGCCGAATTCTTCTTCGAGGCGACCGGCAGGGCCCCGGTGCTGGCCGTCCATCGGAACCGGATGCGGCGGCTGGCCGAGACGGGCGCGCCGCGGGAGGCGCTCAACCGAGAGTACTACCAGCTCTGGGCGGGCATCTCCGTGGCGGAGGTGGAGAGCGCCGCCGGGGGCTGGCACGAACTGATCCGGGCGCATCAGCACTATCGTTCCGCCGTGGTGACCAGGCTGCGAGCGCTGGCCGCCGAGGGTGTCGCCACCGTCCTGCTCTCCGGCTCGTTCACCGCCTGCCTGCGGCCGATCGCCGCCGAGATGGGCGGCGACGGTCCGGCGCCGTTGCTGTGCACCGAATTGGCGGAGCGCGACGGCGCCTATACCGGCGAGGTGCGACGCTCCCTGATCGGCGCCGCCAAACGGGCCGCCGTCGAAGCGTTCGTGGCCGGCTACCCCGGCCACGATCTGGCCGACGACTACGGCTTCGGTGACCATGTCAGCGATGTCGCGATCCTGGAACGGGTCGGACATCCGGCGGTGGTGCCGGTGGATCCCGCGCTGGAACAGGTTGCCCGGCAACGTGGCTGGGAAGTGCTGACGGATCGGATCGGCTGACCGCCACGGCGATCACCGATCCGGTCATCGAAAGGATGGAGACAGACCGTGTACCTCGTCGACGGGCAACGGCGCGACAGCCTCAAACTCGCCATCTCCGGGACCTATTCGACCGGGAAGACGACCACCACCGAAGCGCTGTCGATCGTCACCGGTATCCCGCGCACCCACGCGCTCACCGCACGCCAACTGCTCCTGGACGTGGCGCCGGGCAAGAGTCTGGTGGAACTGAACTCGATCGAACTGCTCCAGCTGGGCATGCGCCGGTTCGAGGAACGGGTGCGCAACGAATCCCAGCTGGACTCGTTCATCTCGGACGGATCGGTCATCCACGAGTGGGTGTACGGGGTGGCGCGGATGCAGCTCGGCATCAATCCGGGTGCGAGCCTGCCGCTGCGGGTGATCAAGAAGATCGCCGGGATCGGCCGCAAGGCGGCCATGCAGGAGTACACCGATCTGTTCGGCGAGGTCTGCAAGGACCGCGCCGCGAAGCTGTACGACGTGTACGTGCACCTGCCGGTCGAATTCCCGCTCCGCGCGGACGGGCATCGACCGGTCTCCGAACCGTTCCGCAAGCTGTCCGACGACACCCTGCTCCAGGTCGTCAAGAGCCTGGGCCTGCCCTACGAGATCGTCGGCGGCACGCTGGAGGAGCGGCTCACCAAGATCGTCGAGCTGTTCGACCTGCCCACCGTGATGCCGGTGGCGGAGGCCGTCGAGACGGCCCGGGCCAAGGTCGGCACCGCCACCGAGGCGATCGAGGACGACGAGCGGGTCAAGGCCGCCCAGCGGCAGAAATCGCTGCGCCGACGGCTGGCCTACACCCTGCGGTACTGACCTCCCCGAAGCCCCGGGGGCCGGAATGAGTCGGGGTCCGGCACCTGGACGACGAGGCCCTGCACGGATTCCGCAGACCCGTGCAGGGCCTCGTACTGTATCCGCCGGCGCGACGGGACTTCGTCACACGGCCGGGCGCAGCACCGGGAGACTGGTCCGGAGCTCCCGCAACCGGGCCACCGGCATGCCGCGCTCCTCGCCCTCGGCGATCCAGCCGTCGAGCATCAGCCTGGTCTGATCGCCCACCTTGGTGAAATGGGCTTCCAGGTACCGGGCCAACGGGAACGGGGGCAACGCGGGCAACACCCGGAACACCAACTTCGCCAACGGTTTCGGAATGCTCTGCCCGCGGCCGCCGGCCTGCGCGGCCACGATCGCCGAGGCCTCGGCGCTGGCCCCCGCCGCCGGGCCGATGTCGGCGCGCAGCGCGGGCAACGACCAGTCGGCCACCTCCAGCGCAGCGATGAACGGCATGGTCAGCGCGGCGACACCCTCACCGGAACCGGTCTTGGTACTGACCGCAGCGCCCAGGCCACCGGCCCGCAGGGCGGTCACCACCGCCTCGGCCCGGGTGCGGTCGCCGAGTACCTCGAGCTTCGAGCCCGGCGGCGCCCAGTACGCGATTCCCGGCGCCGGAACCTCGCCGTCCAGGGGCGCCGAATAGGCGAACAGGGTGGGCACGACCTGCACGATCTGCTCGGCGGGAAAGACCTCCTCCAGCACGCGGCGGTCGTTGATGTCCTGACCGATGCTCACCACGGTCGCGTCGCCGATCGCACTCCGAAGATCGGACACCCACGACTCGCGCAATGCCGTCGAGGAGACGCACAGCCAGACCATGTCCCACACCCGGTCCGGAATCTCGGCGTGCACCCCTTCGGGCCGGAGCTGCTGGACCACCGGTTTCCCGAACTTACGCAATTGATACAACGTGCGACCCGTGTCGGACCACCCGGTACGCCCAGGTTTGACCAGGTAGTTCACGGCTGCGCCGCCCGACCCGAGCCGCATTCCGAAAACCTGACCGAGTGCACCGTCGCCCACTACCAGAGCCTGCATCCCAACTCCATTCAATTGTGTGCAAGGGAAGGGTACCCGCCCCCGGCCGCCATTTCGATTGATACATTCCTGGTCCCGGCAGCGATGAGAAGTCGGGAACGGGGCGCGGCAGAGGGCGATCCGCCCGAGCGGGACCCGGGGGTCGGGATGAAGGGCGGCCCGGCACCTGGATGAAAGGAGGCCCTGCACGACGTGTCGTGCAGGGCCTCGCTCGTATCCGGTACCGGCGCGTCAGTGGGTCAGAGACGCTCGCGTCAGTGCGCGAAGTGCCGGGAACCGGTGAGGTACAACGTCACTCCGGCCTCGCGGCACAGTTCGACGGTGTCCTTGTCGCGGATGGAACCGCCCGGATGCACGATCGCGCGCACCCCGGCCGCGATCAGGATCTGCGGCCCGTCGGAGAACGGGAAGAAGGCATCCGAGGCCGCGACCGCGCCCTTGGCCCGGTCACCGGCGCGCTCCACCGCGAGCCGGCAGGAGTCGACCCGGTTCACCTGGCCCATCCCGACTCCCACCGCGGCCCCGGCATCGGCCAGCAGGATGGCATTCGACTTCACGGCACGGCAAGCGCGCCAAGCGAATTCGAGATCGCGCAGGGTTTCCACGTCGGCCGCCGCACCCGCGGCCAGGGTCCAGTTCACCGGATCGTCGCCGGGGGCCTGCAAGGTGTCGCGGTCCTGCAACAGCGCACCGCCGGAGACCGGGCGCAGTTCCGCGCCCCGCCGCTGCGCCGGCTCGGCGACCAGCACCCGCACGTTCTTCTTGCGCTGCAACACTTCCACCGCGCCGTTGGCATAGCCGGGCGCCACGACGACCTCGGTGAAGATCTCGGCCACCTGCTCGGCCATCTCCACGGACACTTCGCGATTGGCCGCGATGACCCCGCCGTACGCCGACACCGGATCGGTGGCGTGCGCCTTGCGGTGCGCCTCCGCGATGTCCGCGCCCACCGCGATACCGCACGGGTTGGCGTGCTTGACGACCGCCACCGCGGGCTCGGCGAAATCGTAGGCGGCCCGCCAGGCGGCATCGGCGTCGGTGTAGTTGTTGTACGACATCTCCTTGCCGTGCAACTGTTTCGCCTGCGCCAGCCCCGCCGGGCCGCCCTCACCGAGGTACAGCGCGGCGGCCTGATGCGGGTTCTCGCCGTAGCGCAGCACGTCGGCGCGCTTCCAGGTGGCGCCGATCCAGTCCGGGAACTGTTGCGCCGCTTCGGTGTCGGTAGCCGCGGCCGGTGCCGCGACATCGGTCATCCAGCTCGCCACGGCCACGTCGTAACTCGCGGTGTGCTGGAAGGCCTTGGCGGCCAAAGCCGTCCGCTCGGCAAGCGTGAAACCGCCCTGCTGCACGGCCTCGAGCACCCGGTCGTAGTCGCCGCTGGAGACCACCACCGCCACCGACGGGTGGTTCTTGGCGGCCGCACGCACCATCGACGGGCCACCGATGTCGATCTGCTCCACGCACTCGTCGATGCTCGCGCCGCTGGCGACGGTCGCGGTGAACGGGTAGAGGTTCACCACCACCAGTTCGAACGGCCGCACACCGAGTTCGGTCAACTGGTCGGCGTGTTCCGGCTTGCGCAGGTCGGCGAGGATGCCGGCGTGCACGCGCGGGTGCAGGGTCTTCACCCGGCCGTCCAGGGTCTCCGGGAAACCGGTCAGCTCCTCGACCTTCGTCACCGGGATGCCGGCCTCGGCGATGCGGGCGGCCGTCGACCCGGTCGAGACCAGTTCCACGCCGGCGGCGTGCAATCCGGTGGCCAATTCCACCAGACCGGTCTTGTCGTAGACGCTCACCAGCGCCCGGGTGATGGGTGTCCGTTCGCCGCGCTCACTCACCGCAGAACTCGCTCATCTGGGATAACTGCCTTTCGTCCGTCGGAGACAATGCCTCGGGTGGCGACGGCGGCGACCACCTCGGCCAGCAGCCGCCGCTCCACCACCTTGATCCGCTCGTGCAGGGCCGCCTCGTCGTCGGCGGCCAGCACCGGCACCGCCTCCTGCGCGAGGATCGGCCCGGTGTCGACGCCGGCGTCGACCAGCATCACGGTGGTCCCGGTGACCCGCACCCCGTAGGCGAGGGCGTCCCGCACCCCGTGCGCGCCCGGGAAGGACGGCAGCAGCGCGGGATGGGTGTTGATGATGCGGCCGCCGAACCGGGCCAGGAATTCGGGACCGAGCAGCTTCATGAAACCGGCCAGCACCACCAGGTCCGGCCGGTACCCGGCGACCGCCGCGGTCAGCGCGACATCCCAGGCGGCCCGATCGGGATGGGCGCCGAGGGCGACCTCGAAATGCGGCACACCGGCCGCGTCGGCGTGTCCGGTGGCGGCGCACGGCCGGTCGACGCCGACCGCGGCGACCCGGGCCGGATAGTCCGGTGCGGCGGTGGCATCGAGCAGAGCACGCAGCAGCGAACCGGTGCCCGAGGCCAGGACCACGACGGTCGCGGGTGCCATCGGTGGCACCGAGTGGGCGGGCGAGGTCGTCAGCGCTCTACTCCCTGTGTTTTCGGCTGCGGGATCGCGGCGACTGTGCTATCGCCGCCGCAAGCCTATCGGCCGCCCCGACCGCCACCGTCGGGCAGGTCCGTCTCCACCACTTCGGCATCCAGAATCTCGTCCGGATCGCCGGGCCGCACGGGGTGGACCGCGGCGGCCGGCCGGTCCGCGACCGGGTCGTCCTCGTCCTCGAATTCGGCCTCGTCGTAGGCGGTTTCGTAGTCGGCGTCCTCGTAGTCCACCGTTTCCCGTTCCGCCGCTTCGTCCTCGGCGTCGTACTCGCCCTCGTCGGACTCGCCGTCGGCGAAATCACCTTCGACGTAGTCGTCTTCGGCGTACTCCTCGTCGGCGTACTCCTCGTCGCCGTAGCCGTCGTCGGCGTACCCGGCCCGCGCCGCGGCGCCGCTACCGATCGCGAGCCGGTCCTCCAGCAGTTCGGCGTCGATCTCGACCTCCAGGTCGGGACCCTCGTGCAGCCGGTAGCCGTCGCCCTCGTAGCTGTGCTCGAAGTGACCGAAGTCGTCGGTCGCGGCCGGCGCCAGCCCGAACCGGCGCGCCCCCAGCATGCCCGCGTACCCGGCCACCGCGAACCAGGCGAAGCCCAGCCCCATCGACAGTGGGGTACCCGCCCCGATGGCGCCGAAGGTGCCCGCCACTCCACCCGCCAGCGCCGCGAGCACCGCCAGCAGCAGCGCCGCGACCCCGGCGGCCGTGAGCGTGGCCCAGGGGGCCGCGGCCCGGTCGAAGCCGAGCTGGTATCGGCCGGTGTCCCACACCACTCGCGCGCAGTCCACGCCTGCCAGCACGCCGACCCCGATCGGAATCAGCAGCAGCACCGGCCACCAGCCGGCCGCCGGCCCGGAGGGCACCGCCGCCAGCACCGGCAGCGCCGGCATGGGTCCCCCGGTGATCCCGAACAGATCCAGGGATCCGACGCCGACGCGCACATTCGCCCCCAGCAGCACGCAGGCGGCGTCGATCACGATGTTCGGGAAGTAGGCCAGGGACAACGCGGTCAGTCCCAGGGCGCCCGCGGTGTTGCCCGCGACGTGATAGGTGTCGCCGACGCGCGACCAGTTGCACAGGAAGGCGACGACGGTGACCACGGCGCTCGCCGTCAGCAGCCGTCGCACCGACCGGAGGCCGACGCGCGCGCCCGGCAGCGCCCAGCCCGGCAGGGCCGCCGCCAGCTCGCGGCGCGGCCGCGGGAAGGTGAACCACCGGCCCGCGATACCGGTGGCCGCGGCCAGCAGGTGCAGGCCACCCACCCAGCCGAAGGCGGTGAGCGTGTGCGGTGGCTGCAAGGCCACCGCGGCCGTGGCGTCCTCGGCCACCGCCAGGCAGACCGCGGTGATCAGCAGCGGCCCGGCCAGCGCGGCCGCCACCACCCAGCCCAGATCCGCACGGGTGCAATCGGGTTCGACCGCGCGAGCGCAGTCGCGCATGGTCAGCCACAGCACCAGCGCGGTGGGCAGCAGCGGCAGTACCCCGAGCTCGGTCCGGCCGACCACCAGCGGAACCTGGTGCACCTCCAGCCAGCCCGCGGCGATCGCACCGGAGAGCCCGGTCAGGCCGCTACCGGCGCCCAGCAGCGTGCCGATCACCACCGCCACGACGGCCACCATGGTGAAACTGGACGACCGCGCCGCGACCACCAGCAGCACCCGGGCGCGCTGCGGGCTCAACGATCCGAACACCGGATCCTCGGCCGCCGCCCGCCGCTCCGGATCCCGCTTCGCGGCCCCGGAACGGTTCTGCCGCAAACTGTTCCACCGAGTAGGAGAAGATCTCATGACGTCCCCACGCAGA
Organism: Nocardia sp. alder85J; assembly: GCF_020176955.2. GTDB lineage: Bacteria > Actinomycetota > Actinomycetes > Mycobacteriales > Mycobacteriaceae > Nocardia. The sequence continues at coordinate 5,426 of NZ_JAIUCZ020000010.1, read as the reverse complement.
ATCTCACCACGACGCTCCAGCGTGACAGCTTCCCCCGCACCACCGGGTCAGGCGCGCCGACCGTCCGCCCGGCCCCGCCGGACGACGGCAGCCGTCGTGTCGTCCGCACCGACCCGGCAGGCCGTCCGAACCGTGTCATTCGGCCCACGACTGTGCTCACCCGACAAACCGTAGCGGCATCGGACCGACACCCTGCTCCCGCCGACCGACAGCCGACCGGGTCCACCCGCGCCGCATGACGGCGGGTGCGGCGATACCGGCCGGGTCGGGTGCGGCTGCCTACTTGTCGTCTTCCGGGCGGAAGGCGCGGGTGGCGTCGGCGGCCGGGTCCGCGTTCTGCTCGGCGCCGAACGGCTTGGCCTGGGCGCCCTGACCGGTCTGACCGGCCGACGACGCCTGGCCGAAGCCCGCGCCGCTGTACGGCGAGGCGGACGGGATGGAGCCGAAGTGCTGGGTCGCGGCCTCCTCGGGTGCGGCGGGCTGCTGCCGCGACTGCGGCGCGGTGCCGTACCCGGCGCCCGGCTGCTGCTGGCCGTAGCCCTGCTGGCCGTAGCCGGCGGGCTGACCGTAACCCTGCTGGCCCGGCTGGCCGTACTGCGGCTGCTGACCGTAGGAGGGGTACTGCTGCTGACCGCCGCCGTACTGGGCGGGCTGGGCCGCGTACTGCTGCTGCCCGTACTGGCCGTAGGGCGAGGGCTGCTGGCCGGGCTGGGCCTGGCCGTACTGCGGCGCGGCGCCGTACGACGGCGGCTGCTGCGGGTACCCGCCGCCGGGAGCGCCGTAGCCGCCCTGGGGGGCCGCCGGTTTCGGCGCCGGGGCCGACAGCAGGCCGGACTCGAACAGCAGCGCCACGACGGCCGTGGCGGCCTGTACGAAGGCCAGCACGATCAGTGCCCAGGCGGCGCCGGACAGGGTGAACGCGGGCTCCAGATCCAGCGCCTGGAACAGCACCGCCAGGAAGCCCGCCACCGACGCGGCCGCCACCACGGCCCGGTTGCCGTTCTGCTTGGGCAGCAACGAGATACCGGCCACCAGGCCCGCGACCAGCAGCACCACCAGGGCGGCGAAACCACCCTGCTGGAACAGATCCAGATCCTTGTCGCTGATGTCGGTGGGCCGGTAGCTCAGGTCGTACGACTGGAACTTCAGGAAGCCCAGCAGGAAGTTGACGATGCCCAGCGCGGTGACGCCGATGGTGAGGTAGAACGGCAGGCCCTTGGCGCCGTCCGGTGCGGAGGCACTCGTGTTGATCGGTGCGGCACCGGCCGGCTGCTGGCCGTAGCCGGGCGCGGACGAGGGCCCCGGCGTCGGCGCCGGTCCGCTGTACCCAGATCCCCCGGTCGGGTATGACATGTCGTCGTCTCCTTGTCGAGTCCATCGTGGTCTCACGCGCTGCACGCGCTCTCGACGCTACTGCACGGAGACCGCCCGGTCACGGCCACCGAACCGGCGTGATCGGCCCGGAATGTCATACTCGCCCTGCTGACCTGCCGATTCGCGATGCCCGGGACCCGATGCGGAGATCCGGGCAAGGTGTGCGAAAAGCGGCAGGGTGTGCGGAAATGGGAAGGCCGCCCCCGGCATTCGGAAGGCGGCCCTCGGGTGTGTGGCGGGGGATCAGGCGCTGACGGCGGCCTTCTCCAGGATCTCGCGGGCCAGGGCGGCGGTCTCGGACGGCGTCTTACCGACCTTCACGCCCGCGGCCTCCAGGGCCTCCTTCTTGCCCTGCGCGGTACCGGCGCCGCTGGAGACGATGGCGCCGGCGTGGCCCATGGTCTTGCCCTCGGGCGCGGTGAAACCGGCGACGTAGCCGACGACCGGCTTGGTCACGTTGGCCTGGATGTACGCCGCGGCCCGCTCCTCGGCGTCGCCACCGATCTCGCCGATCATGACGATGATCTTGGTCTCCGGGTCCTTCTCGAACGCCTCGATGGCGTCGATATGGGTGGTGCCGATGACCGGGTCGCCGCCGATGCCGATGGCGGTGGAGAAACCGAAGTCCCGCAGCTCGTACATCATCTGGTAGGTCAACGTGCCCGACTTCGACACCAGGCCGACCGGGCCCTTGCCGGTGATGTTGTTCGGGGTGATGCCGACCAGCGACTCGCCCGGGGTGATGATGCCGGGGCAGTTCGGGCCGATGATCCGGGTCTTCTGGCCCTTCTCGACGTTGTAGGCCCACGCGTACGCGGAGTCCTGCACCGGGATGCCCTCGGTGATGACCACCAGCAGCGGGATCTCCGCGTCGATGGCCTCGATGATGGCGTCCTTGGAGAACGCCGGCGGCACGAACGCGATCGAGGTGTCGGCGCCGGTCTTCTCGATGGCCTCGGCCACGGATGCGAACACGGGCAGCTCGACGGCGTTGCCGTCCTTGCCCACATGCGACACGGTGGTGCCGGCCTTGCGGGCGTTGACACCACCGACGACGTTGGTGCCGGCCTTCAGCATCAGCGCGGTGTGCTTGGTGCCCTCGCCACCGGTGATGCCCTGGACGATGACCTTGTTGTCCTTGTTGAGGAAGATGGACATGTTCTTCGCGTTCCTTACTTGGCCGCAGCCAGTTCGGCGGCCTTGTCGGCGCCTTCGTCCATGGTCTGCGCGATGGTCACCAGCGGGTGGTTGGCATCGGCGAGAATCTTGCGGCCGAGCTCGACGTTGTTGCCGTCGAGACGCACCACCAGCGGCTTGGTCGCGCTGTCGCCCAGGATCTCCAGGGCCTTCACGATGCCGTTCGCGACGGCGTCACAGGAGGTGATACCACCGAAAACGTTCACGAACACGCTCTTGACCTGGGAGTCGCCCAGGATGACGTCGAGGCCGTTGGCCATCACGGTGGCCGAGGCGCCACCACCGATGTCGAGGAAGTTGGCGGGCTTCACGCCGCCGTGGTTCTCGCCCGCGTAGGCGACGACGTCCAGCGTGGACATGACCAGACCGGCGCCGTTACCGATGATGCCGACCTCGCCGTCGAGCTTGACGTAGTTGAGGTCGTGCTCCTTGGCCTTGAGCTCCAGCGGGTCGGTCGCGTCGATGTCGGCGAACTCGAGGTGCTGCGGGTGGCGGAACTCGGCGTTCGCGTCCAGGGTCACCTTGCCGTCGAGGGCGAGGATCTCGTTGTCGGGGGTGCGCACCAGCGGGTTGACCTCGACGAGGGTGGCGTCCTCACCGACGAAGGTCTCCCACAGCTTCTGGATGGTGACCGCGGCGGTGTCGAGGATGTCGGCCGGGAGGTGGCCCTGCTCGGCGATGGAACGCGCGAACGTCAGGTCCACACCCTTCACCGCGTCGACCGGGATCTTGGCGAGCATCTCGGGCTTCTGGACCGCGACCTCTTCGATCTCCATGCCGCCCTCGACCGAGCACATGGCCATGTAGGTCCGGTTGGAGCGGTCGAGCAGGAACGAGATGTAGTACTCGGCAGCGATGTCCTTGGCCTCGGCGACCAGGACCTTCTTGGTGATGTGACCCTTGATGTCCAGGCCCAGGATGTTCTTCGCGTGCTCGTAGGCGTCGTCCGGGGTGGCGGCGTACTTCACGCCACCGGCCTTACCACGCCCACCGACCTTGACCTGCGACTTGATCATCACGGGCTTGCCGATTTCGGTCGCGATCGCACGGGCTTCCTCGGCCGAGTCCGTGACCCGGCCTTCCGACGAAGGCACTCCGTGCTTCACGAAGAGCTCCTTCGCCTGATATTCGAAGAGATCCATGTACTCACCGTCTCGTCTGCGTTGTTGTGACAACGACTTTGTTGGCGGCCCGTCGTCGGAGAGCGGGTCGGATCGGACTTTAATCAGCGACATGGATGGGAAATCAGCCACATACATGCTAAGTGGCGCAGGTCACGGGCCCATCGCCGGGAGGGAGTTTCCGCTGGCCATCACTACCGGCGAGTAGTTCCGCCGGGCAGTGGCAGGTAGATGGCGGGAACCAGGTTCCGGCCGTCTCCTACTACATTTGGTAGTGGACAGACCCGGAACCCCTGCCCGCCGTACGGCGCAGTATTCCGGCTTGTTAGCGTGATCAATCTCACATGCTTGGATGGATGGGTCGTAGCGCTTGCCGCCCTGCAATCGTTTCGTTACCGTCGAAGCGATTGATGTCACAACGCGGTCACGACAAGGGTGTCGTACCGGGCTCGGGCCGCACCGCCGCGGCATCACAACGGGCCTGCTACGCGCCATATTTCGGACACGAGAGGACGGCAGTTGACGCAGCACCGCGCTCCACAGGTAGCGAGCCGCTCCGCGGGCGACCCGTCCCCCTCGTACCACCCACGATTCACAGGACTGCGCCGATGAGCCCTCGCCCGCTACAGCCCGTCCATCGAGCACAGTCCGCACGGCGTTACCGCGGTGACGGTGAATCCTTCGACAGCCACCCGTATTTCGGCGGCGCGGAGTCCTTCGGCGGCGCGGCGGCGGGTGCCACCGCGACCGGCACGGCCGACTGGAACGCCTGGGGCCCGGAGCAAGCGGCCGCCGGACCCGACAGCGGCAGCTGGAACGCCTGGGACACCTACGATCCCGCGGAGACCGGCCACGAGGACTACGAATACGCGGCCGCCGACGAGCCGTTCGGCAGCGGCCGCCTCGATCCCGACCATCGGCCCGGTGACGGCCTCGGTGGCGGCCGCGCGAGCCGTCGCTCCGGGGCCCATCGCACCCCCGCCCCGCCCACCTCGCTCAAGGGCCGGGCCGCCGTGGTCGCGGTCGCCGCGGGCGCGGTCGTCGCGGCCGGGCAGGCCGAGATGGCGAACGCGGGCCAGCACCACCCCGCCGCCGCGGATTACGAGGCCGGCGGCCAGCATCACGAGATCGCCGCCCAGGCGGTCAGCATCACCGACACCGGCGCCGCCGACGCGCAGTCCCCCCAGGTGCTCAATGCCGGCCCCGCGGCCGATGTCAGCCAGTTCCAGGACATCCTGCAGCACGGCCAGAAGTTCGCCGCCGATCTGGCGGCCATCGAAGATGCCAAGCTGCGGCCGCTGTATGCCAGGTTCGCCAGCGGCACCTTCACCTCCGGCTTCGGAACCCGTTGGGGCGCAGAGCATCTCGGCGTCGACGTGGCCGCGCCGATCGGCACCCCGATCTACGCCGTCGAGGACGGCACCGTGATCGACGCCGGGCCCGCTTCGGGTTTCGGCATGTGGGTCCGGCTCAAGCACGACGACGGCACCATCACCGTCTACGGGCACGTCGACACCGCGGTCGTCTCGGTCGGTCAGCGGGTCATGGCCGGCGATCAGATCGCCACCGTCGGCAACCGCGGCTTCTCCACCGGTCCGCATTGCCATTTCGAGGTCTGGCTCAACGGGAACGACAAGGTCGACCCGCTGCCCTGGCTCGCCTCGCGCGGCATCTCGCTGGGCCCCGAACGCGACTGACACCGCGGCCGCCGCGTGTCCGGGCGGCCGTACCACC
>NZ_JAIUCZ020000001.1 GCF_020176955.2 Nocardia sp. alder85J | reverse complement strand
ATTCCGGCGGGATCGCGGCGATGGTCAGTGCTGCAACAAGGTCGAGCTGTCGTGGCCGGTATCGGTCGTGGTGTGGGTGGTGGCCGACGAGTCGGTCCCAGAGGTCAGCCCGCTGGACAGGCTGCCCGAGTGTGAATCGGTCAGGCTGCCGCTGCTGTGATCGGCTGTGCTGCTCGTGCCCGCGGTCACATCGGTATGCGTGGCGGTGGTCGCGGTCCCGGCATCGGTCGCCGCGGTGCTGTCGGTGTGAGTGGCCGTATTCGCGGTCGTGCCGGACGAATTCGCACTCGTGCCGGACGCGGACGTACCGGTGCCGGACGAGGATGCGCTGCCACCCGAAGTATCGGCGGCGGTCGTGGATCCGGTAGCCGCCGTCCCGGTCGTACTCGTGGTCGTACTCGCCTGCAAGGCAGACACATCCGCACCGGTGTGCGTGCCGACCGTGCTACCGGTGGTGCTGCTGCCACCGAGATCGGCCTGCGGGGCCGCGCTCGAGGTGCCGGCGGTGTGCGAGGTGTCGGTGGAATTGGATGTGCCCGTGGTGGTGTCGGCGCTTGCGGCTGTGCTCGCCGCGGTGGTGCCGCCGGTGCTCCAGGTCGTACCGGTCCCGTGCGAGGTGTCGGTCGCGGTCGATCCGGCGTTGCCGGTTGTGGTCGAGTGCGACGTGTCGGCGGCGGTGCTCGCCGCGGTACCGGTGGTCGCCGCGTGCGACGTGTCGGTAGCGGTGGAACCGGCTGTGGCGCCGGTGGAACCGGAGGTGGCCGACGCGGTGCCGGTGCTTCCCGCGGTCGTGCCGGTCGAGTGCGACGTGTCGATGGCGGTGGAACCGGCTGTGGCGCTGAGGGAACCGGGCGTGGCCGATGCTGCGCCGGTACTTCCGGCCGAGGTACCGATGGTCGCCGAATGCGAGGCGTCGGCGGCCGAGGTCCCGGCCGACTGCGCCTCGGCGCTCGCGGCCGTCCCGGTGGTCGCCTGCGAAACCGTGGTCGCCAGTGAGGCATCCGCGGCGCTGACGGTGGTCGAGGCGGAAACCGGAGTGACCGTCACCGGCTGCGCGGCAGCCACGGCGGTGGCATCGGTCGCCGCGACCGTCGTCGCGGCATGGGAGACGTTGGCCGTGGTCGACTGGCCCAGCGAGGCCGAGGTGCCGACCGAGCCCACCGAGGTCGTCGAGGACAGCCCCGACGTCGACTGCCAGGTGTGTACCTGCGTGCTGGTGTCGGCGGCGGAACCCTGCGCAGTGGAACCCTGTGTCGCGGAACGGATGTCACTGGACTGCGAACCGGTCACCGACCGCGCCTCGGTACCCTGCGAGGCCGCCGGACGGGACTCGCCGTTCGCGGCCCGGACATCCGCCGACCCGCTCGAACGATGCTCGTCCCGCGCGGATCCGGCCCGGCTGTCCCCTTGCGCCGCAGCGTGTCCCACGTTCGCCCCGCGGTCACCGCCCGACTCGTGCCGATCACCACCACCGTTCTGCCCTTGCGCATGCCCCGCAGCGCCACCCCGCTGCTGCGCATGCCCCGCAGCGCCGGCCTGCTGCTGTGCGTGCCCTGTGCCGCCGTTCTGCTGCGAATGTCCGGTGTCGCCGTTCTGCTGCTGAGAGTGTCCGGTTTCGCCGCGCTGCTGCTGCGTGTGTCCCACGCCGCTGTGCTGTTGCTGAGCGTGCCCGGCGTCGCCGTTCCGCTGCTGAGCATGTCCTGCGTCGCTGTGCTGTCGCTGTGAACGTCCGGCATCACCGTTGCGGCTGTTGCCGCTCGGGTCGTGTCGGCCGTCGTGGCTCCCACTCGAACCTGTGCGGTCGCCGCCACCGACGTGATCACCGCGGTCACTGTTGCCGTGGGTGTCCCGGCCGATGCCGGTCAGACCGGTCTGATGGGTCCGATCACCATCGTGCCCACGGTCTTCACCGCGCGAATTCTGCTGTCCCCCGGCATGATCGGTGGCACCGGACCGTCCACCGTGCGTTCCGTCGCGGCCGTCCTGACGATTCGAGCCGTCTGCGCTGCCTCCACGGTCACCGTCGTGCGGACCGCGCGCATCTCGCCCGCGGGAATCGCCCTGCTGGTTCGACCGCCCACCGCTGCCGTCCTGGTGGCCGCGACCCAAATCCGCGCGGGTGTCGCGGCCATTGTCGCGGGTCCCGTGGTCGTCGTGGCCACGGGAGTCGCCCGATCGGCCGCCACGGTCGTCGTTGCGGGCACCCCGATAGTCACCGCTGCGGGAGTGACCGCCCTGCTCGTCATGGGTGTTGCCCGACCGGCTGCCGCGGTCGTGGCCACGGGTGTCGCCTCCACGGGAGCGGCCGTCTTGCTGATCGTGGGTGTCGTTGTAGTGCGTGCCGCGGTTCTGGTCGCCCCGAGAATGGCCGCTCTGCTGGTTGCGGTCGTCGCCTGCCCAGCCGTTGCGGTCGGTGCCGTGATTGTCGCCGTTGCGCGAATGGTCGTTCTGCTGATTGTGGTTGTCGCCGGATCGGCCGTCGTGGTCGGTGCCGGGGAAAGCGATGTTGTTTCCGTGGAGTTCGTCGCGATGGTCGAAGTCGGTGCCGTGGTCGGAGGGGAAGGCAGTCTGGTGGGGATCGGTATGGGGGGAATTGTGGTTGCCGAAGTTCCAGGGGGAACGGCCGGTTCCGCTGCGGTAGGCGTCCGCGCCGGTGAGGCCGCCGAAATCGGCGTGGGGTGGGGTGTGCACCCGGCCGTCGGGGCGGGCTGCCGTGTGGTGGTCGCCGCCGATCCGATTCGATCCCTCGGGGGCGGGTGCCTGGGTGTCGGTCGGTGAACCTGGCTGGTCGAGCGCGACTTCTGCCCCGAATTCGGTGGCGGTGGCCATGGTGGATCTCCTTCTCCGGAAATTCGGCGTGAGTGCTCTTTCCGGTGAAGGTAGTGATGCGGTCTGGTTGCTCGGTTCGAGTCGGCTCGAGATTGGTGGTGGGCCGAATTCGCGCTCCCAGCGAATGCCCAGCATTTTCCCCGGGGACCACGCAGCGGGCCCGATTAGCGTCGCAGGGCATGCCACCTCGGACGGCGAGGGGCGCGGCGGAAAGGATCGCGAACATGGGTCGAGCAGTCGGCATCGGGGTCGGATCGGACGCGTTCATGGTGTGCGTATCCGGTGGTGAGTGGAAGCGGGTCCCGGCGGTGCTGCACCTCGCCGACGGTGCGCCGCCGGTGCTGGGCCGGGCCGCCCTGGCCGCCGAGCAGGCCGGGCGTGGCGCCGTGTTCCGGGATTTCACCGAGCGGGTGGGCGATCCCGTACCGCTGTTCGCCGGTGATCACCCGTACACCGGGGCCGAACTACTGGCGACGGCGATCGGGTGCCTGGCCGGGGCCGGGGACGAGGTGATGCTCGCGCATCCCGCCTGCTGGAGCGATCACGCTTCGCAGCAGTTGCGCAATGCGTTGGCGCGGCTGGCATTTCCGGTCACGCTGGTTGACGAGGCGGAGGCAACGCTGATCGCTGCCGCCGAAGGGCCGGCGGTGTCCGGGCCGGGCGCCGTCGTGTTGTGCGATGTGGGCGCGCGCTACACCGATCTGTCGGTGCTCACGCCGGACAGCACGGGCCGGATGCGGCTACGGCACACCGAGCGTTCCGCCGAATTCAGCGGTGATCTGGTGGATTCGCTACTGCTGCAACACCTTTTGTCGGCCGTGGCGGAGACCGAGCCGGGCTTCGATCCCGCGGCCATCGCGGATGTCCGTGCGATAGAGCTGCTGCGCAACCGGATTCGGGTGGCGAAGGAGCAACTGTCCGCCTGCCCCGCCGTCACCGTCGACGTGGAATTGCCCGGGATCCGGTACGCGCACCGGCTGGTGCGCGCGGAACTGGAAGCGCTGGTGGAGGATTCGATGCGACCGGTGGTGGATCGGGTCGCCGCCCGCGTCGAGGAGGCCGAGCGAGTGCAGGCCGCCCGCGGTGCCGAGCGCTCGGCCGAACCGCGGCCCAGGGTCCTGCTGTCCGGCGGTGGATCGGCGCTGCCACTGCTGACCGAACAGCTGTCGGCGGAGATCACGGCACCCGTTGTCGTACTGCGTGATCCGGCCACCACCGCGGTGCGCGGCGCGGCCGCCCTGGCCGCCCGCCGGATCGCGACCCGGCCTCCCGCGGCCGCGCACCGGGTGATCCCGCCGTCGCCCGAATCCGTCCGTCGTCCGCGTCCCACCCCGGACGCCCGTTCCAAGGCATCCCGCCCCCAGCCCGCCCCGGCCCCTCCCCGGTTCAACTCCCGCCGCCGCGCCGGCTGGCTGGTGGGTGCGGTGGCGGCGATCGGCGTGATCGCCGCCGGTGGCGTCGTCGCCGCCGAGGCCGTGCACGCACCGGCCCACTCCCAGACCGCACCCGCCGTGACGGTGTCCCAGCACGGCCACCACTGACAGCTCCCACCGGGCTCCACGCTTCCCGGCCGACACCGTGGTTAGCGCCGGTCATCATGCCGGGTCTGCTTCGAACCGCCGATCACGTGCTCGGCATGATGCGGCTGCCGAATGTGGTGGTGAGCATTGTTCCGTCGACGGCGAGTACGAGGTGCCGACCAGGGTTCGGATGGTCCGAATCCCGGTGGCCGGCTCCGGCAGTCCGGTCCTGGGCGGCGACGATCACTTGCTGTGACCGTGCCGGGAACCGGTCGGCATACCGTCCGCCGCAGCGGCGCCGGTGCCTTGGACATCGGCCTTAGTCACGGCCAGCCAGGTGACCGTGGCGAGGATGAGTAGCCCGAGGATCGCGATCACCGGGCCGTCGCCGAGTCCGACGCCGCCGGTGTGGCGGGGTTTGGCCAGCCAGTCCGCGACGGACGCGCCGAGGGGGCGGGTGAGGACGTAGGCGGTCCAGAAGGTCGCGGTCGGATTCCACCAGCGGCGGCCGATCGCCGGGATCGCGATCAGGACGGCGAACAGCAGGACCGAGGCGGCGTAACCCAGGTGCAGGGTGTAGGCGGTGAGGTCGCCGAGTGCGGTGCCCATCGCGAAGGTGGCGGCCACTGCCGCCCAGTAGAACAGTTCGCGGCGGGTGGTGTCGACCTCGTGGATCGACAGGGTGCCCTCCAGCCGGTACCAGACCACGAACACCGTGGTCAGCAGGCCCGCGTACACCACCGTTGTCACCGGATACGGGACGCCGAGCGCCACATGCATGACGTCGGCGGCCATCGTGCCGAACACGCCGACCATCACCACCGTCGTCCAATAAAGCCATGCGACGTAGCGACCGGCCCGCAGTTGCCATGCCAGCGCGGCCAGGAAGGCGACGAATCCGAGGCCGACGGCGATCGGCGGGTCGATCGTGGTGACGAGGAAGTCCGAGCCGGATTCGCCCAGCGCGGTCGACAGCGCCTTGGCGATCCAGAACGCCACGATGATCTTCGGTACGCGCAGCGCTCCGGGGCGGGTGAACGCCGCCGACAGCGAACCAGCGTGCTTGGTACTCAACGAATTACCTTCAGCAGAGGGGGAGGTTACCGGCGCGGTGCGCCGACCCGGAGTCTGCCCGAGTCGCGCTGAGAGGACGCTGAGAAGCGCTGTGCGCGGCCGGATGCCGCCCGCGGCGGGGCGGCATCCGGCCACCCGGGGCTACCCGGGAATCTCGGCCCGCGACGCCTCGCCGACTTCCGTTGCAGTTGGTGTCGTCGTAGGACAGGTGGAAGGCGCGCCGCGCATCGAACCCGTCAGCTCGATGGGACACCGATCGGCAGCAGGGCCGGATGCAGGTGGGTGGCCCCGAACAGGTCGTCGACGATGTAGCGCGGCCAGGGCCAGCCGAGGGTCACCGAACCGGTCTCGCCGGGCGGGGTGACGAGGAGGTGGGCGGGCACGAAGGTCGCGGATGTGGCCCGGTCCGGATCGGCCGGGGTGCGCACATAGATGTTCACGATCGTGTCCGTCACGGTCTGCTGCGGCAGCAACGTCTCGAGGATCGCGGGCTTGTACGTCGTCGTCGGCAGATGGACGTCCTCCGGTCCGCTGTCGGCCTGGCCGATCATCTCGATGTCCGGAAAACCGAGGAGGGTGCACGGATGCGCCGAGATGTTCTGGAACGCGACCTGTTGCTCGGTTCCCGGCAGCGGAGATGTGCTGCCCGCCAGGCTGATTCGCAGATCGGCGGTGTGGCAGGAGGTGACGGCGGTGGCGGGCGCGGGCGGGGCTGCCTGCGAGGCGGACGGGGCGGGCGCGGGCGCGGCGATCGTCGTGGTGACCGCCGGCGCCGCCGTCGTGGGGGCCCGGGTGGTCCGGTCGCCTCCGATCAGGATCGCGGCGATCACCAGGACGACGACCACCGCGACGCCGATGATGATCGCCCACCCCAGTTTCGGTCCGGGCGGGTGATGAACGGTGGTCTGGAATGTGATCGGCCCGCTGTTGTCGCCCGCGACGTTCAGCTGCCGTGCATGATCTTCGGCGTGCGGTCGGAAGTCGGACATCAGCAGGTGATGTGTCCGCGACCGGCATCGGGGGTCTCGATCCCCGCCTTCCCGGCGACCCGTGCGGGGACGATCACCGTCACCGGATCCATACGAATTCTCCCCCTGGTCGGCTGCCTCGAATCCCCGGCACGCCGAAGCATACTCGCCGCCGCGCCCGTCCGTCGGAGACCGGACGTCTGCACGGCCTCGCCGGCGGGTGGGCTGTTCGCTATGGTCCCGATCGCCGTCCTCGCCCTGATCCGGCTGTACGCAGCCGAAACCGTGAAGGTCACGAGTCCGTGGCGGCCACCGGCAACAGCCCACGGTCGGTGAAGACCTTCTTCGCGACGAAGGTGGCGTTCAGGGCTTTGGGCATCCCGCAGTACACCGCCGAATGCAGGAGCGCCTCGACGATCTGCTCCTGCCGCAGGCCGACATTGAGCGCGGCGTTGATGTGCACCTCGAGTTGCGGTTCGCAGCCGCCGAGCGCGGTGAGCATGCCCAGGGTCACCAGTTGGCGGTCGCGCGGGGCGAGGTCGGGGCGGCTGTAGATGTCGCCGAAACCCCAGGCCACCACCTGACGGCCCAGCTCGGGGGAGATGTCGGCGAGCGCGTCGATGACCCGGCGGCCGCCGTCGCCGTCCACCCGGTCGAGCACCGCCATGCCGCGGTCGAAGCGCTCGTTCTCGTATTCCGTTGCGGTCGTGCTCATTTCCCGTTCTCCCCTCCCGGTTGCCGGATCAGCATCCGGACGTAATCGTCGATCTTCCGGTCCAGCGCGGTGGCGTTGCGGCGCAGGTCGCGGATGCGTTGTTCCAGATCGTCGCGGTGCTCGCGCAGCATCGCCAGTCGCTGCGCGATCGTGGGATCGCCGCCGGCGCGCAGCACCGCGAACCGCTGCATGTCGGCGATCGACATGCCGGTTTCGCGCAGCCGCAGCAGGAAATCCAGCCAATCCAGGTCGGCCACCCGATAGCGGCGCTGATTGCCGGACGTGCGGCCGACGGGCTCGATCAGACCGGCCTTCTCGTAGTACCGCAGGGTATCGATCGACAGTCCGGTCCGTTCCGCGACCTGTGCGATGCCCAAACTCGGCTCTTCGCCTCGTGGCGGTGCGTTTTCGCTGGTTCCGGTGCTCATGGGATCGACTGTAGGAGCTGGAGCGCGCTCCAGGTCAAGCCCTACGAGCACCGGCGCGGGTCGTGTGCGCGATCAGCACCTTGACATCGCTGCTGGCGCCGCTGTGCAGTTCGTGGATCTTCGCGTCCGCGGCGTCGAGCCCGACGACGGAGGTGATCAGGGCGTCGACGTCGATCCGGCCGGTGGCCAGGGCTCGCAGCGACTCGCCGAAGTCGCGGGTGCTGTAGGCGGTGGAGCCGATGATGTGGAGTTCGTTGATCGTCAGGCCGAGCAGCGGGATCTCGGCGGGGACGGTGGGCAGTCCGACGATCACCAGGCGACCGGCGTAACCGAGCAGCCCGACGGCCTGTGCGGGGACGCTGGAGTGCCCGCTGCAATCGATGACGGCGTGCGCCGGGCCGGGCAGGGTGGCCAGCGCCTCGGCGGCGGTGTCCGGGGTCGCCACGGTGACCCCGAATCCCGCTGCCACCGTGCGCCGTTCGGGATTCGGTTCGACGACCAGGACGTGCTCGATGCCGCGGGCGTGCAGCGCCGCGGCGGTGAGCAGCCCGATCGGGCCCGCGCCGAAGACGACGACGGTGTCACCGGGGCCGACGGCGGCGTGCGAGACCCCGCGCATCGCGACGGCCAGGGGTTCGGTGAGCGCGGCGTCGCGCAGGCTCAGGCCGTCGGGGATCCGGTGCAGCATCCGGGCCGGGACGGTGACCGAATCGGCCAGCCCGCCGGGGCGTCCGAGGCCGGGACCGGCCATCAGGCCGATGAGGCAGATGGCGTTGTCGTCGCCGCCGAGGCAGGCGCGGCACTGCCCGCACGGTGCGATCGGGAGCACCACGACCCGGTCGCCGGCCGACCAGTCGATGACGTCGTCGGCGACGGCGTCGATGATGCCGGAGAATTCGTGGCCGAGGATGTGCCCGACGGTCGGTTCGGGCGGATCGAAGAACAGGTGGACGTCCGAGCCGCACAGCCCGCAGTAGGCGACCTCGATCCGCACCTCGCCGGGGCCGGGGACGGGCCGGTCGGTGCTGGTGATCGCCAGTGTGCGCGCGGCGTCGATGACGGCGGCTCGGGTCATTGTGGGATGTCCTTTCGTCGTGCCCCATCCGGTGCGAGTTCGAGTCGGCGAGCCGGACGAGTTGCACGGCGAACCCGCGCTACGGACCTTACCCCGGTGCCGAGCCGATCGAGTCGGCCACTGCGGCAGGGGAATCCGGTCAGGGCCGGCAGATGGAGCCGTCGGAGTGGAAGGCGGTGCGCAGGGTGAAGGTGTTCGGGGTGGGGCCTTCGGTGTGTAGTTGTTCCAGGCGGGCCACGGCGTCGGACCAGGTCGGGATGCGGTCGGACGGGATCCACCAGGCGGCGTGGTTGGGGGTGCGGGTGGTCGGGTCGGACCAGTCGGTGCGGCGTTTCAGGGCGTCCCGGTGGAGGCCGGAGTATACGTAGTTCCGGACGGTGGTGATGTCGCGCCAGATGCTCAGGGTGGAGGATCTGCGATCGCGGCCCGGCGCGACGGGTTCGGTGTAGAAGACCGGGACGGCGAACCTGCCCCAGGGGCCCCAGTTCCGGTCGAAGTTGGTGGCAGTGGCCGGAAGGGGTTCGGATTCTTCGGATCTCGCTCGGTCCACGAAACCGTCGGCGGTGTCGGCAGTTTCGAACACCGCGGGTTCGGCGTCCTCGAAATCTCGTACCTCGGGATGTCCGTAGGCCTGCTTCAGGACGAAGAACGTCGTGAATGCGAGCCGGTGACCTGGGGTCGCGGTCACGGGGCATCGGTCCTCTCGGTGGTGGTCGACGGGTGGGGAGCGAAGTGCGGCACCGATGTTCTCATCACCACGGGGGTGTACAGGCAGGCGGTGGCCACGGCCGGAAAGGTCAGCGGGAGCAGTGCGGCCCATGGCGCGGCTGCGGCGAGGAGCAGGGCGGCGACGGTGTAACCTGCTGCGGCGGTGAGGATTGCGCAGCGGACGTACCGGGTCACCCCGAGCAGGTTCGCCAGGGTCCGGAGGTTGCGGCCGGCGTAGCCCGCGAGGATGACGGATACCGTTGTCGCCGTGTATGTCTCGGCATCGTGCGAGGTTGCCGGGAGGTGCGCCCAGATCACGGCCACGGTGACCGCCAAGGTGGTGCCGACGGCGAGCAGGGTGCGCCGGCCGGTGGCGGTGGTGGCGGCCAGGCGTTCCCATCCGACGATGGTCAGCGAGACCGGGAGACATGCGTAGAGCACCAGCAGCGGGCGGCGGGTTGCGGGATCGGTTGCGCCGAGCACGGTTTCGGTGATCGACAGGCGGGTGGCGACGACGATCGCCAGCGCGGCCACGAACAAGGTGGTGACGACCGCGGCGGGGAATTCGACCGTGGCGAAGACCGCCAGGGCCAGGAAGACGATCGCGGCTCGCAGCGGTGGCGGTGCGTGGGCCTGCGTCAGCATCAGTGCGGGAACCGCGGTGAGCGCCCAGGTGCCACCGGCGATCCCGAAGACGTACAGGCCGGTGCGGACGGCGGGCCGCCACGGCTCGGTGCCGGGACGGCGCGCGAAGCCCGTGGCGACGGCGATCGTGGTCGCGATGTAGAGCACGGTGAACACCGTGCGTTCCGGCCACGGCAGTCCCGGCGCCCAGAGTCCGGCGAGAATCGTGCCGGACCCGAGCACCGAGACCACGATCGTCCGCACCGGGGGCCCGGAGGAGGCGCTGGTCATGGCTCAGACGGTGAGCGTGCGCGCCGGGTCGGACCGGCTCGCGGTGGTCTGTGCCGTCGCGGGCCGCACGAGCGCGTCCAGGTCGATCGCGGGGGTCCGGCCCAGCTGGACCAGCTGATGGGTGGTCCAATAGGGCGACAGCGGCTGGAATGCCCGCAGCAGGGCGTCGAAGGCCGCCGCGCGGGCCTCGGGGGCACTCGCCTCGAGCCGGCGCAGCAGGGTGTCGTCGTCGATCACGTGTTCGGCGAGCACCGTCGCGGCGGCCCTGGCGCTGAAGGTGTGCGGCAGGTAGGCGGCCTCGCATTGTTTGACGACGGCCTCGATCTGCGGGGGTGTGCCGGTGGTGGCGGCGGTGGGAGTGCCGGTGGCGGTGGCGATCCGGAACAGTTCCCGGATCGCGTGCCGGTACCGGGTCGCGAAATCCTGGTACGCGGCTTCACCGAACGAGCTCGTCTCGGTCTCCGGTCCGGTCAGAGCCATGTAGAAGCGCAGGATGTCCGACGACGTGGTGGGCAGGTAGTCCGCTCCCCAGATGGCGTGGCCGCGGCTGGTGGAGAACTTGAGCCCGTCCAGCTGGTAGAACTCGTTGCTCAGATAGTTCAGGCGCACCGGCCATTTCGACCACAGCGCGATGGCGTTCCACAGGATCACGTGGGAGAAGGAGCAGTCGAAGCCGAAGGCCTCGACCACGTCGATGTTCTCGTCGAGCCACGGGCTGGCCGTGTCGAATCGGCGCCGGCGGCGGTTGTCGAGATCGGCGGCGTTGACGTATCCGAAGACGCCGCCGAACCAGGTGTCGAGGAAATGGCCCTCCCAGCCCGGAATCGGCACGGGCACACCGTAATCGCCGATCCGGCTGATCGGCACCGGGGCCAGCGGCCGGGACAGTTGCTCGTGCAGGTAGTGCAGGGTGCGGGGGCGCGGGGTCACCGCGGTGAGCACCTCGCGCAACTGTGGCCGCAGTTTCTCGATGTCGAGGATCAGCCGGCGGTGCCGCGCGGTGGTGATATCGGTTCCGCCGCAGCGGGTGCAGTGCGGATCGCGCAGCCCGGTCGGCAGCTGCGGGGTGCCGCACTGCTCGCAGTAGACGCCGTCGGAGGGAGCGGAACAGAACGGGCAGGCGCCGCGGATCTCGCATTCGTACAGATGCCGCGCGCACGTCGTGCAGTGGAACACCACGGCGTCGGGATCGACGGCGATGTGCCCGGCCGCCCACAGCGTGGCGAAACCCTCGTGGATGCGGCGGTCGTGCGACGGGTCGCGCAGCGGCCGCACCAGGGTGGCCGGACGCATGTTCGCCTGGGTGAGGGTGGTCTCGATGCGGTCGCCGAGAACGGCGGCGGCGGTGTAGGGGTCGGTGGACAGTTCCCGTGCGCGCCGCACCACGTACGAGGAATGCTCGTCGATGTAGCCGACGTGGCTGACGGTGTGACCACCGAGAGTCAGTGCGCGAGCGGCGATGTCGGCGGTCAGGAACGGTCCGGCGAGATGTCCGAGATGGAGATCGCCGTTGGGGTTCGGCGGGGCGGCCGTGACGATGAAATTCGACATGGGAAAACTCCGAGCTCGTTCTGGAGGGTGCTCGTTCAGCGGGTGCTCAGGATGTGCGACGCCCCGGCCGATTCCGCGGCATCGCGATGCCGGGCCGACCAGACGCTGCCGGCCCGGACGTGGGTGTTGTCGGGCACATCGGCGAGCACCACGGCGTGCGCGCCGACGATGACGTGCGCGCCGACGGTGATCGCGCCCAGTACCGAGGAGCCCACGCAGAGGACGGTGTGCGCGCCGATCGTGGGGTGGCGGACCGCGAATCCCTTGTCCTTCCACCATCCGATCGAGCCGAGGGTGACATGGTGGTAGAGCATCGCGTCGTGCTCGATGGTGGCTGTCTCGCCGATCACGACCCCGAGGGCGTGATCGATGAAGACGGTCGGGTCGATGCGGGCGGCGGGATGGACGTCGAGGCCGGTGACGATCCGGGCCAGCGTCGCGAGCAGGCGGGCCAGCGCGCGGTGCCCGTGGCTGTGCAGCCGGTGGGCGAGTTGATGGGCGACCGCGGCCTGCACGCCGGGATGCGCGAGGGCCTCGAGCGCGGTGCCGGTGGCCGGGTCTTTCGCGTACGCGGAGCGGAGGATCTGCCTGATCGTGTCAGAGATACGAGAACGCTCGGATGTCATGGGTTTCGTCCTGATCGGGTCGGTCGTCGGATTTCCGGCGCGGGAAGGCGTAGCCGGACAGGATCGAGGGACGTTCGCCGGTGCGCAGCCACTGCGCGGTCAGGCGGCCGATCTCGGGGGCGATCTTCGCGCCGCCGCCGGAGAATCCGGTGCACACGAACAGTCGCGGTTCGAGTTCTTCGATGATCGGCCGGCCGTCGACGGTGGTGGCATCGATGCCGACCATGGTGTCCGCGACCGGGATCTCCGTGGTGGCCGGCAGCCGGGCGGCCGCGGCGGCGCGGATCGCGCCGGATTCGGCCGCGGTCAGGCTGCCGAGCGAATCATGCGGTGCGACACGGCCGTTCGCGCCGATATAGGTGGTGTCGGCGCGCGAGATGGCATAGCCGCCGGTGATGTCGTCGATGAACGACAGCTCCCGCGGGATACCGGCGCCGGTGACGGCCAGTTCCACCACACCCATCCGGGCCGGGCCGATCGGCAGTTCGTGGCCGCGGGTGCGCAGCAGATCCGCGGTGTGCGGGCCGCCCGCGAGCACCACGGCGGCGCTGGTGTACGACGCGCCGTCGGCGGTGGTCACGAGCCAGCGCCGCCCGGCCGCCGGGGCCAGCGAGACCACCGTCTCGGTCGCCAGCGCGCCGCCGTGGGTGACCAGGCCGCGCTGGAACGCCGCGACCACCGCCCGCACGTCCACCGATCCGGAGGCGGCTTCGAACAGTCCGAGATCGTCTGCCCGCCAGGTGATCTCGGGCCAACGGCGGGACAGTTGCGCATGGTCCAGCAGCTGCGCGGGGTAGTCCAGCGAGTGCAGCAGCGCGACGCGGTCGAGGATCGCCTGCCGCCGACCGCGGTCGGTGATGAACACGAATCCGGCGGCGGTGTATCCGAGGCCGCCCTCCGAAGCGAGATCCATGCGGCGGTAGGCCCGCGACGACTCGACGGTCAGCACCGTCTCGGTGGTCGCGGTGTGCACCGCCCGGACGATTCCGCCGGAATTGGCGCTGGCCGCGCTCCTGCGGTGCCCGGGTTCGGCGCTGTCGAACGCGATGGTCGGGATGTGCTGCACCTGGAGGTGGTGGGCGATGCCGGCGCCGATCACACCGGCGCCGACCACCGCCACGGCGAACGGGCCCGCGCCGGTCACGACGGCAGGGCCGGGTCGTGGACGTGCTGGTCGTCGGTCCACCAGACGGCCAGGAAGAGGAGGTCGCCGGGACCGGTGTTGGTGAGCGAATGGTGCACCCCGGGTGTCATGATCGCGGTGGTGCCGGGCCGGGCCTCGACCCGTTCGGCGCCGTGCGTGAAATATCCGGTGCCTTCGACGACGAAGTACATCTCCTTCTCGTCGTGCGCGTGCGGGGTGGTGGTCTCCCCGGGCCGGACCTTCACCCACGAACCGCCCCAATTGATTTCGCGCAGATCGTGCCACGGGAACAGGCGCCGGGACAGGGTGTTGAAGCTGTGCTCCTCGGCCCAGGGTTCGTTGTCGAGATCGAAAACCAGCATTGTTCGGTCTGCTTTCTGCTGTCAGGCGGGTGCGGTGGCGGTGGGCAGCGATCGGGTGGCGGCGACCAGCGATTCGGCGAGGTCGCCGGAGCGGACGGCGAGCAGGCTGAACGAGGCCGCGCTGCCGATGCCCTGCTGCCGCTCGGCGACCCCGTGCAGGTAGACGCCGGATTCGTGGCCGGGGTCGGCGGAGCGGATCTGCCCGGCCGGGTCGACGACGGGTTCGCCGTACACGTCGAGGGCGAAGCCGTCCGCGATCGGGATGAGCACCTCGGGAATCGTCGGCTGGAGGTAGCCGGTGCACAGGATCACCGCGTCGACCCCGATCCGGTCCCGGTGCCCGCCGGTGTGCCGATCGGTGATGTCGACGGTGATCGTGGCGCTGCCGGCGTCGATGATCCGGGCGGCGCTGCGGATGTGCAGGTGCAGCCGCTGCTCCCCCAGCACCCGGCCGCGGTACCAGTCGTTGTAGAGCGCGGTGGACACGTCCGGGTCGACGGCGGCGTAATTGGTCCGGGCCTGGCCGGCGTAGACCGCCGCGCGCACCTCGGCGGGATAGGCGGCGAACGCGGCCCGCTCCTGCGGCCAGTAGGCGCGATTCACGAAGTGCCCCAGGTCGTACATGCTGAAGCCGTTGTTGCGGACGATCGAATGCACGGTGGCGCCGGGGAATCGGCTGCGCAGATCGAGGATGATCTCGCCGGCGGTCTGGGCCGCGCCGACGACGGCGATCGAGCGCGGCCGATCCAGGCCGGCGACGCGGCTCAGGTAGTGCTCGGAGTGGAAGATCCGCCGATCGCCGACCTCGAATTCCGGTGGGATGTGCGGGGTGTACCCGGTGGCGACGACCACGGCCGGGGTGCGGATCGCGTGCGCGCGGCCGGTGGCCTCGTCGTGGTATTCGACGCGATACACCGGCGGCGTCCCGTTGGCCGCGGTGTCGCGGTGGACGGCCCGGACCGCGGCGCCGTACTGCTTGTGGCCGTCGGCCCGATCGGCGACCCAGCGGCAGTAGTCGTCCCACTCCACCCGCTCGGGAGATCCACTGCGCTGGGTGAATTCGTAGAAACGCTGCTGTGCGTGCAGATAGTTGACGAAACCGAAGCGGGTGTGCGGATCGCGCGGGGTGCCGAAATCCCGGAGGTAGTGGTGCTGGATGTCGGTGCCCGCCAGCATCAGTTCCGGTTGCCACCCGGCCTCGGGCCGCCGCTCCAGATACACCGCCCGCGCCGCCAGCCCGGCCGCCTCGGGTTCCCGGTGCGGCTGGTAGCTCAGGTCGGTGAGCGCGGCCGCGAGACCGATTCCGGCAGGGCCGTATCCGATGCACACCACCGGTGCGGACGTCTGCGCGGTCATCGCACCGCTCCCGCCGTCATGACGTCGTCGACCGCGGCCGCGATGACCGCGCAGGCCTCGGCGAACAGGTCGAGGTCGATGTTCAGCGGCGGCAGCAGCCGCAGCACGCTGTCGTTGCGGCCGCCGACCTCGGTGACGATCCCGCGGCGCACACACAGTTCCTGCACCGCGCGGGCGAGCGCGCCGCCGGTGTCGCGGCGGCCGGAGTCCGCGACGAACTCGATCCCCCACATCGCGCCGATCCCGCGCACGTCGTACACGTGCGGTGAGCGTTCCGGCAGCGGGCCCAGGGTGTCGCGGACGGTCCGCTCGATCGCCGCGACGTGGCCGAGGACGTCGTCCCGATCGAGGATGTCCAGGAAGGCGCTGCCGGTGGCGAAGGCGAGCTGATTGCCGCGGAAGGTGCCGGTGTGCGTGCCGGGCCCCCAGACGTCGTGCTCACTGCGGTAGAGCAGCACCGAGATCGGCGTCCCGATCCCGGACAGGGCCTTGGACAGGCACACCACGTCCGGGCGGATGCCGTGCCGCTCGTAGGCGAAGAAGGTGCCCGTCCGGCCGCACCCAGTCTGGATCTCGTCGACGATCAGCAGTGCGCCGAGCCGGTGCGCCAGATTCGCCACGGTCGCGAGGAAGACCGGATCGCCGAGGACCACACCGCCCTCACCCTGCACGATCTCCAGGATGACGGCCGCCGGCGCCGGGATGCCACCGTTGGGATCGGTCAGCAGGCTCTCGATGAGGGTGGTGTGGTACCGGTGGTCGCCGGGTCGCTGGTCGGGGTGATTGCGGCTGTCGCTGTAGGGCAGGAAGTGCACGCCGTCACCGATCCCGGCGATGCCCGCGCGCTGCGCCAGCAGCCCGGTCAGGCCCATGGTCAGGTGGGTGGTGCCGTGGAAGCCGCCCTGGAAGCTGATCACGCCGTGCCGGCCGGTGGCGATGCGCGCCAGCTTGATCGCCGCGTCCACGGCGTTGGCTCCGGTGGGGCCGCAGAAGTGGACCTTCCAGTTACCGGTGCCGGCGTCGTAGCCGGGGATCCGGGCGAGCAGTTTGCCGGTGAACTCGGCCTTGACGGGTGTGGGCATGTCGAGCCCGTGCACGAACAGTTCCAGTTGCCGCTGCGCGATCGTCACCAGTTCGGGGTGCGAATGTCCCAGTGCCAGCACGCCGGCGCCGGACAGCAGGTCGACGTAGTGGTTCCCGTCGACATCGGTGATGATCGAGCCGCGCGCCGAGGCGATCCCGAACGGCAGCCGGCGGGGATAGGTCCGGGCGTTGGACTCCTGCCGTTCCTGATCGGCCAGCAGCCGCGCGGACCGTGGTCCGGGCAGCGTGCGGGCAGCGAACAGCTCGAGGTCGTTGTGATGCGAGGCATCGAGAATGGTGGTCATGAGGTCTCCGCTCGTCTGTGCTTGTCGTGTCCGCGGTGTCAGGCGGTGACGGTGAGGGGGGTCCGGTCGCGGGTTTCGATGATCGAGCGCGCGATCACCTCGGCCCGCAGGCTCAACAGGCTGAAGGAGCCGGAATCGCCGATGCCGTGCGTGCTCTCGCACAATCCGTTGAGGTAGATCGGCGCCGTTCCCGCGACCGGGTGGACGCTGTAATCGCGTTCGACGACGAGGTCGCCCTCGGCGTCGGTGCGCAACTGCCGGTGGACGTGTTCCAGCAGCGGGTGGTGATGTTCGTTGTCCGGGTTGCTGCCCATGTCGCGGAACCCGGTCGCGAGGACGATCCGGTCGAAGACGAGTTCGTCGTGCTCGCCGGTGGTGGCGTTGCGCGTGGCCAGGACCACGGTGTCGTCGGAAGGTGTTGTGGCGTCCAGGATTTCGGTGTCACCGTAGATCCGGGTGCGGACCCGGCCGCCGAGTTTGTCCTCGTACAGCTCCACGTAGAGGCGTTCGAGGACGTCCAGGTCGGCGGCGGAGTAGTTCGTCGGCCGGGTGAACCGGTCCAGCCGGCGGCGCGCGGCCTTCGACGAGCCGTGATAGTAGTCGGTGAACCCGGGCGTGTAGACCTCTTCGCTGAAGGGGCTGTGGTCCTTGGCGCGCAGTGACCACGAGCGGGTCAGGATGTCGACCACGGCCGACGGGAAGCGGCGGCGGATGTCCAGGGCGAGTTCGACGGCCGACTGGCTGCCGCCGACGATGCCGATGCGGCCGTCGGTGCGCGGGTCGAAGGTGCGTACCGCCGGGAGGTAGTCGGTCAGGTGCACCACCCGCCGCCGCGAGTCGAGTAGCCCGGCGAATTGGCCGGGGATCAGCGGACTGCGGCCGGGACCGAGTGAAATCTGTTGTGCGAGAATAACTTCCCTGGCACTGGTGGTGACCTGGTACAGGTCCGACGCCGGGTCGAAGCCGAGGTGGACCACCGACACCCCGTAGTCGGCGCGGGTGGTCAGGTTGCGGCGGACCCAGGACACGTAGTCCGCGTACTCGGTGCGCAGCGGGAACGGGGTCGGGAGGTTGAGATGTTCGATCAGGCGCCGGTTCTCGTGCAGGTAGTTGATGAACGAGTACCGGCTGCGCGGGTTGCGCAGGGAGACCAGGTCTCGCACCGGGTGGTGTTGGATGTCGGAGCCGGTGAGCAGCATGTTCTCCTGCCACTGCGGCACCGGCGACTTCTCCAGGAACACCGCGCGCAGGTTCGCGTCGGCCTCCTCCTCGAGCGCGATGGCCAGCGCGACGTTGGCCGGGCCGAAGCCTATGCCGATCAGATCGTAAACCTTGGAATTGGTCATCGAATTTCCTCGACTGCCGTTGTTCGTTCTTCGACGCTGTCCGGTCGTATCGGATTCTCCGGGTCGGATCCGGGGCCGCCGCCGGCCCTCGATGTCAGCTCACCGCATTGCGGCGAGGGTCTCGACGATATCGATCTCGGATGCACTTCCGGATGTCTCTGCTCAGCCTGATTCGAAATATTATTCCGGATAGCCGAGTGGAAGCTGATCCATGGGGCGATCTGGTAGCAATTGATTCGGCAACGCGATCCGCTCGCGGTGCTCCGGGAAATGATCGGCATATTCGTACGCCGTCGTCGCGGGATCGGCCCCGGGGTATCACGGCACCCCGTCGAGAGATGCATATGAAGTGCTCATATGGCGTTGTTCGGCAACCGGAGTCGAAATGAGACAGCTCCACAGTGCATCCCTTGCCGGGCGGCGTAGATCCCTGGAAAGACGATCAGATCCTGTGCGGCATCTCGCGATCGCCCCTCGCTCGAGGGAAGTTAGGAGACGGCACCGTAAACCACGCGCAACGCTGCGGCGGTCGTGTCCGGACTTGTGAAAAATATTCCGCGGAACGACGCGGTCGTCCCGACGTGATGATTCAACACTACGGCTATGTAACTGTCAAGTTATGATTCGATTTCTTGCGTTATCGGATAAATGGCGAGTGTTTCGGGAGAGTGTGCACGTGCACGTGCACACCACCTACCGGAATTGTGTGCAGCCGGACCGGGGCCCGGCGAAAAATTATCGGTTACCGGCGGCTCGGGCCCGGTTTCGGGAGGCGGCTCCCGCGGCGAGGACCACGACGGCGATCGCCACGGGCAGCAGCAGTCGCCACCCGGCGAACGGAACCGTGATCAGCAGCAGCAGGATCGTGACGACGGCGAGCAACCGTAGCCACCCGCGGAACAGCCGGGCCGCCGCGGTGGCGCCGAGCAGATAGGTGGCGAGCACGAGAACCGAAGGGACGAAGACGATGTCGTCGGTGCCCCAGCCGAACAGCGCGGCCCCCACCAGCCCGGCGGCGCCGATCGCTCCCACGGCCAGCACCGACAGATACGGGACGCCGTGCCGATTCTGCCGGGACAGCACGCGGGGAGCCCAGCCGTCCCGGGCGAGGGCATAACCCAGACGCGAGACCGAGGCGACGAACGCGTTGGTGGTGCCGAGGCAGATGACGACCGCGGCGACCGCCACCACCGTCACCGCGGACAGGCCCAGCCCGTGCTGGATGATGACGCCGAGCGAGATGCGGTCCAGGGCCCGGTCCCCGTACGAGCCCGTGCCGACGACGGCGAACGCGACGCCGAGGTAGAGCACGCTGACGATGAGGATGGTCAGCAGCGTCGCGCGGGGCAGATTGCGGCGCACGTCCTGGAACTCCGCCGACAGATGCGCGATCGCCTCCCAGCCGGCGAAGGCGAAGAACAGCACGACCACCGCCTGCCCGATGCCGGATACTCCGTGCGGCGCGAACGGGGTCAGCTCGGTGGCCCGGATCTGCGGCGCCGCAACGGCTATCACGGCGAGCAGGATCACGGCGACCCCGGCCGCGAGCCCGATCTGCACCCGTGCGCCCAGCCGCAGGCCGACCAGGTTGGCGGCGAGGGCGACCGCGAGGATCACCGCGGCGATCGCCGGGGCCCAGGTCTGGTCCACGCCGACCGCGTCGGCCACGTAGTAGCCGGCGGTCAGCGGCACGATGGTCTGCCCGACCGAACCGGCGATGAAGTACCACCAGCCCGCGATGCCGCCCGCCGACGCCCCGAAGGCGCGGGCCGCGAACGTCGCGACGCCACCCTGGTCGGGGAACTGCGAGGCCAGCGCCGCGAACGTGAATGCCAGCGGCAGACCCATCAGCGCGCTGAACCCCCAGGCGACCAGCGAGGCGGGACCGGCGAGCGAGGCTGCCTGGCCGGGGAACACCAGGACCCCGGCGCCGAGGATCGCGCACACGTAGAGCGCGACGCCCTGAACCAGCCCGATCGACTCGGTGGGGGGTGCGGCTTGTTTCGTTATCGTCACCATCTCATCCCAGACTCGTGGCGCTGCCGGGACGAGTGTCATGATCGACGTCATGCGCAAGAAAACCGACACCCATCGGGTCGCGGTCGCTGTCATGCCCGATGCGCCCATTTTCGAGCTCGCCGTGCCGTGCGAGGTGTTCGGTGTCGCCCGGCCCGAACTCGTCGATCCCTGGTACGAATTCCAGCTGTGTGCCACCGAACCCGGGGCCACCATCGCCGGCGGTTTCGCCGCCACCACCCGCTTCGGGCTCGACGAACTGGCCGCGGCCGACACGGTGATCGTGCCCGCCTGCACCAATGTCCACGCGGAGCAGCCCGCCGACCTCGTCGCCGCGATCGTCGAGGCGCACGCCCGCGGCGCGCGCATCGCCGCGCTGTGTTCCGGCGCCTTCGTCGTCGCGCAATCCGGTCTGCTCGACGGCCGCCGCGCCACCACGCACTGGATGCACGCCGACGAACTGCGCCGCCGCTTCCCGCGGGTGATCGTCGACGAGGCCGTCATCAGTGCCAGCGACGGCCGCGTGCACACCTCCGCCGGCACCGCCGCCGCCATCGACCTCTGCATCGAACTGGTGCGGCAGGACCATGGGACGGCCGTCGCGAACGCCCTTGCCCGCCGCATGGTCACCCCGCCGCACCGCGACGCCGATCAGGCCCAGTACATTCTCAGCCCGCTGCCCCCGGCGGCCTCGTCCTCACTGAGTGCGGTCACCGCATGGGCGACCGCGCACCTGCACGAGCCGATCCGGCTACGGGATCTGGCCGCCCACGCACACCTCAGCGAGCGGCAACTGACCCGTCGCTTCCTCGAGGTGCACGGCCGCACCCCCGGCGACTGGCTCGTCCGCGAACGCCTGCGGCGCGCTCAGGAACTGCTCGAACTCACCGACCTGACCATCGACCGCGTCGCGGCGCAATCCGGCTTCGCCACCGCCGCCGGTCTGCGCGCCGCCTTCGCCCGCCACCTCCACCTGGCGCCCAGCGACTACCGCAACACCTGGCGAGCCGCCTGACGCCGAATGCCTTACCGCCACAGCATATTTCCGGTCGATGGGCCGCCGGGGCGCGGTCACCGCACGCGCAACTCGTCCGCCGCGTGATCCCGCCCGTCCCCGGCGGATCAGCGTGAGCGTGCCGATGGCTTCCGCGCCCCGGGAAATGATCGACGCTGTCACTTGCCGCCGGGGTGCCCGACGACGGCGAGGGCGGTCGTCCAGTCGCCCGCGATCGCACTCTGCGCCTCGGCCAGCGGCACCGTGTTCTTGCACACCAGTTCGTGCAACTGGTTCTCCACCGCGTCCTTCGGATTGTTCGGGCCGCCACCGGGCTGGTGGCCCGGCGACGGGGGCTCCACCCACAGGTTGCGCGGGTCGTCGGGGTCGCCGCCGAGCTCCAGGGAGATCAGGTGGTCGTATTCGGCGTCGTGCAGAGCGCCGGTGTAGCCGTAGGACTTCGCGTTGGCGTCCTTCTCCCGATCGGTGATCCCGGCCGGCGGCCGGATCGAGGCGGTGTACCCGCTGTGGCAGATGGTGGTACCGATGTTCGCCTGTGTCACAGCCGGATTCGTCGCCCCCGGCGTACACGCCGGATCCGGCAACGGCTGCCCGTCCGCGGTGGTCCGGACATGGCAGCTCCCGGCGGCGGGCTGCGCCTGCACCGTATAGGTACCCTGCGGCCCCGGCCCGACCGGCACCTGCCCCGCGGAGTGCACCGCCACCGCCGACTTCGTCGGCTGCGCGGTCACCGACTGCGCCACCGGTTTCGCCGTCTCCGGCCCGCATCCGCCGACCAGCAACGCCAGCGCCGCCACGGCGAGCAGCATCCTTCGAGTTTTCATGATCTCCTCTTCCCAGCCCGTTCGCTGCGACGATTGTGCGACATGACAACTCTGCCGTCACGCCGATCGCCGGATTCCGGGCCGGGCATCGGCCGGAGGTGTCTCGCAGGGGTGCCGGACCCTGCTGTCGGCCCATCTCGTCGAAACGTGGGTCGGCTGCGTCGGATTCGTGCCGGTGGCCATGGAGAATCCGGTGTGTGGGGCGCCGCCTGGCGAGGTGGCCCGGCAGGTTAGACTGTGGCGGCAAGGTTTCCGGATCCACTGATCGTGGTTCGGTACAAGGAGTCCGATCGGATGGATCGCCGGAACGCGCGGATCGGGCGGCGCGGTGCGCTGATCGCGGCCGGTGTCGCGGTCGCACTGACCGCCTTGGCGGAGCCGACGCAGGCGGCGATGATCACGCGCACGCCGTCCACCGGGCCCGAACAGGCCGGGGCGCGTGCGGATCTGGCGGAACGGGCCGTCGTCGAACGGTATGTGCACACGCTCTGGGAGTGGCCCCGGATGCAGCTGGGGGCGCTCACCTGGCCGGCGTCGATCGTGGACCATTTCCTGCCGGCCCGATGGTGCTACTGGTGGCAGGCCCACCTGCTCGACTGTGCCGTCGACGCCGCGGCCCGCGCGCGCACACCGGAGCGCATCGACCGGATCGCGGCGCTCGCACACGGTATCCGGGCCCGCAACATCACCGGCTGGACCAACTCGTACTACGACGACATGTCGTGGCTGATCCTGGCGCTCGAACGCGCCGACCGGCTGCTCGATGTCCGGTTCGGCGCCGCGCTCGGTGATCTGCGGACCGCCCTGATCGACGGCTGGAACCCGGCCGTCGGCGCCGTCCCGTGGAAATCCGGCAACGACTACTACTCCACCTCCGCGGTCGGCCCGGCCGGAATCGCGATGGCGCGCCTGGGTGAACTGCCGCGCGCCGGGCAGCTCGCCGAATTCCTGAACACCCGACTACGCGAACCCGGCAGCGGGCTGATCTTCGACGGCTTGCACGAGCCCGGCGGGACGGTCGACCGGGTCCTGCTCACCTACTGCCAGGGTGTGGCCATCGGCCTCGAGGTCGAATTGGCAAGGCGCACCGGCGAATCGGCGCATCGCCGCCGGGCGGCGGAGTTGGTCGCCGCCACCGCCGCCCGGATGACCGAGAACGGGGTGATCACCGCGGGCGGCGGGAACGACTCCGGGCTGTTCATGGGCATCCTCGCCCGCTATCTCGCCGAAGCCGCACTGTCCCTGGGCGATACCACCGCCGCGCACATCGTGCACGCCTCCGCGCGGGCGGCCTGGGAGCACCGCGCCGAGGTGGACGGGCTCCCGCTGTTCGGCGCGGACTGGACCCGCGCGGTGACGGTGCCGGAGTACTCCGGCACCTTCCCGCCGCCGGCCGACGACTCCTCGGCCGGTCTGAGCCGCGACCTCTCGGTACAGCTGAGTGGGTGGATGGTGCTCGAAGCGGACCATCGCCTCACCACCGCGGGATACTGACCGGTCATCTCAGGTGCCGGACCAGGAACCGGTTGCCCTCCTCCCCCGCGAACGGCGGGACGCCGATATGCCCGCCCATATTGGCGGACAGGGACTTCTCCTCGGAACCGAAGGCGTCGAACAGATCCAGGGCCAGCTGCCGGTCGTTGCCCTCATCGTCCCATTGCAACAGGACGTGCAATGGGATGGTGATCCGCCGGGCCTCCTCGAACATGCTGCGCGGCACGAAACTTCCGGCGAACAGGAGCGCGGCCGCGATGCGCGGCTCGGTCACCGCCAGCCGGACGGCGACGGAGATCAATCCACCCGCGAACCCCACCGGCCCCTCGAGTTCGGGCAGTGCCAGCAGCACGTCGAGGGCGGCCTGCCATTCCGGGGCGGCCTGGTCCACCAGCGGGAGGACCAGCCGGTCGACGATCTCGTCGACCGGCTCACCGGCGGCCAGCGCCCGGCGCAGGTCGGCGCGGGCCCGGTCGGCCTCGGCGGACCGCGGCCGGTCGCCGCTGCCGGGGAGTTCGATGGTGGCCGCGGCGAAGCCCTGCGCGGCGGCGGCCCGGGCCCGGTCCGCCAGCCGCGGATACATCGTGCCCAGTCCGCCGGGGTGGCCGAGCAGGAGCAGCGGGGCCGGTGTGGCGGCGGGCGTCCACAGGATGCCGGGGATGTCGCCGAGGGTGAAACCGCGTTCGAGGACGCCGTCGGCGAGGCACTGCTCGGAGGTGAAATGCATGGTCGTGCCTTTCGGGAATGCGCGTGAAAAGGCGCTCCCGGACGACCTACCGCCCGACCGTGACCCCGGAGGAGAGCACCCATGTCGATACAGCGTTCACGGGTACCACCTCCTCGTTCTCTCGCACGGCCACCGGAAAGGTAGCAGAGTCCGCCACGAGCCGCCAACAGCTTTTCCCGGGGTGCGCGGCCGCTCCGCGCCGACCGGCGGCCCCGGCGGCTCGCCGTCCGCATCGGAAGCGGCGAATTCGACTGTGCGGGCGGCGATTCGCGGTCATACTGGGGACGGACTGCGAGCGAGGAGCCGCCATGGACCGTGGGGCGCCCATCTGTGTCGTCGGGGCGGGCCAGAGCGGTATTCTCACCGCGGCGAAGCTGCACGACCTGGGGTACCGCGATGTCGAGATCCTCGAGGCGTCGCCGGAACTCGGTGGACTGTGCCGGACCGCCGAGGCGGACGGCGAAGTCTACGACTTCCAGGCGCATCTCATCGTGCAGCAGGATTTCGGAGCGGATATGGCGGACACCGCCATCCACGAACTGATCACCAGGCACCCCGTGCCCACCCAGCCGGAGATCCTGCATTTCGTCGCCCGTTCGCCGTCCGGCGGACCGCAGCAGGCCGTGCCGCCGCACTTCGTGCCGCTGCTGTCCACCCTGACCGCCGAGCAGGCCGCCGACCAGCTGACCACGGCGTGGACCATCATCGAGCGGGCCCGCCGGGAGCGCAGCGGACCGGGCATGGCCGGCTTGGCCTTCGACCGGATTCCCGGCGAGACCTGGGAGAGCTACCGGGCCAGGCATGCGCCGCTGGTCGGCGAGATCCTGCAGGGGCTCGTGCTGTACGCCAACATGCGGCGGCCGCGCCAGCCCGCCGAGACCGTCATCAATATCAACGCGCACATCAACGGGCACGTCTCGCAGCTGGCGAAGATGCTGCTGTCGCTGTATCCGGCGGACCGGGCGGCGCTGCTGCAACGGATGCCGCCGTCGCTGGTGGCGCAGATCGGCTCCCGGCGGCCGGTCAGCCTCGGCTTCCCGGGCGGGTTCCGCACCCTGTTGCGCCGGATCGCCGACGACCACGGGCTCGCCGTCACCCTGCGCGCCCGGGTGACCCGCATCGAATCGCTCGGCCCCGAAGCGGTTCGGGTGACCTGGCGAGCGGACGGCCGCGAACACTCCCGGGACTGTGCCCGTGTCGTCATGACCGGCCGGCCGTCCCAGATCCGGGAAGTGTTCCCCGACAGCGAAATTCGCGACCTCTTCGCCGAACGCAACTGCCCGCGGGCCTGGACCCGCAGCTACCTCGTCCGGGCCGGCGCCGAGCCGATCGCGTTCCCGCGCCGCCCCGGATCGCCGGAGCCACTGGGCTTCTGGGTGATCGACCCCTACGGCAGTTACACCGACACCGACCCCGATCAGGCGCTGCACCGCATCACCGCGGCCAACAAACAGCACCCCGGCCGGAACTGGGTGTGTTTCAGCAACTCCGACACCTCGGTCACCGACGCCGAGGCCTGGGCCGTCGCCAGGGACACCCTGTTCCTGTTCGACGAGCCGGAGTTGCTCGCCGAGACCATCGCCGAATGGCCCGCCTACCCCAGCGCGGCCGCCGTGCGCGACGGCTGGTTCGATCGGGTGGAAGCCGTCCAGGGCCGCGACGGCATCTACTTCGTCGGCGAGATCCTCTCCGGTCCCACCATCGAATGCATCAGCTCCTTCGTCCGCGACACCGTTGCGGTGTGGTTCGCCTGAGCCGCCGGTCACGATGGTGGCGGGTCTCCGGGATCCCGTAGTTCGGGCCCGATTCCGGCGAGGGTCAGCGACGGCGCGAAATGCGGATCGGTGTAACAGCGCTGGACCTCGGCGGGGTCGAGCGCGCCGAGTTGCTCCGCGCCGACGGTGTCGCCGGCTCCGGCGGCCCAGGCCGACTCCCAGATCATGGCGAGGGCGCAGGCGCCGCGCAGCATCACGTCGGCGGTCTGATCGCCGAGTTCCTCCCACATGGCGTCGAGGGTCGACACGTGGACCCGGCCATCGTCGAGATGTTTCTCGAAGCATTCCAGGATGGTCCGGGGCGGCAGGACCCCGGCGACACCGTCCATCAGCGTCAGTGTCGCGTGCGCGGCGTCCTTGCCGCTGTGGCACAGCGGCAGACCGTGCCGGACGGGCAGCTTGCCGGTGATCAGTTCCATCAGGTCGCTCGCCTTCCGGGTCACCATCTGGGATTCGTAGGCGCTGTGCGAACCCTCGCCGAACTTCGCCGGGTGGCCGCGCGCGTCGAGCCGGTCGGTGAGCCGGCGCGGATCACCGTCGGCCAGGACCGAACCGTGCAGCGGCTGTGATCCGTCGCCGACGTAGTGCGCGCACACGCCTGCGGCGGTGAGGAATCCGGGAATGTCGCGCCGGTGCAGCAGCGACACCATCACCTCGAACAGCTGCCAGACCCGCAGCGGGAGCAGGCCCTGGTGCAGCGGGTCGCGATACTGCTGGGCCAGATCGTTCTCGCCGTTGTCCTGACAGTATTGCGCGATGTCGGTGTAGTGGCGTTGCCAGGCGTCGGCGGTGATGTTGCCGTCCGGATCGTCGAGGCACTGCTGCCGCCAGGTCGAATTCGTCGGCGGGTACGGGTCGTCGATGTCCGCGTAGTGGTTGGGATGTTCGGGCCCGTCACTGCCGAACGGCGTGCCGCGGTCGTCGCGTCCGCCGACCCGGCCGTTCCTGGCCGGCGGCGGCCGCTTCTTCCAGATCTCGTCGGGGACGTCGGCGGCCG
The DNA here is from genome assembly GCF_020176955.2 of Nocardia sp. alder85J. GTDB lineage: Bacteria > Actinomycetota > Actinomycetes > Mycobacteriales > Mycobacteriaceae > Nocardia. Next base: position 1,351,374 of record NZ_JAIUCZ020000001.1, on the reverse strand, counting down.
GGACGAATTCACCGGTCTTCTCCCGATCGGCGAGCAGTTTCTCCAGGGTGGCACCACCGCCGACGGTGTCGAGATCGAAGCTCAGCAGGTCCAGGTTCTGCGTCAGAAATGCCTTCAGGGTGGCATTCTCGACCAGCTGCGTGGCGAAGGTGGCGATGCTGTAATGCCCGACGCGTCCCCAATATCCGCTGACACCGCGCGAAATGTCGTTGACCAGTTCGACATTCAGCAGCCGGCACACGGTGCTGAGGTTGGTGGCCACGGCGAAGGTGGAACGCCGGTGACCGTCGACGAGCGGCTGGCCGCCCCATTCCATCGCCAGCGGACGCAGGTCCCGGTTCTTCAGGGGCGCCGGCGGCCCGCCCGCGCGTTCCTGGGTGAGGTCGAGACACCAGACCATGCCCGAATCGCCGTGCCGGGTGCTCGCGCCCTCGGGGCTGATCAGGAAATCGCCGATGTAGTCGAAACCGCCGACCGACCGGTAGCGATAGAACAGGGCCTTGATGCGGCCGCTCAGCAGGCCCGAGGCGGCGCCGTGACCGACCACCCGGCGGTCGATGATCCGCAGCGACACGTTCCGCTCGTGCACGTCCTCGATCGGCCCCAACGGCGGTAGGCCGTAGATGTTGCTGGTCCAGGCATTGGCGTCGTCGAGCCGGATCAGCCCGGCGTCCACCGAGGACAGTGAGCGGCGGCTGGGGAAATCGGGATAGACCGTCGCGAAGTCGATACAGCCGACCGTGCGGTCGCTGTGACCGGCCGGCACCGGACCGCCGCGGAGCATGCTGGTCACCGGGGTCTGCGGGTCACCGCAGACGTGCGCGGCGGTCAGCGCGTACAGGTAGTGCCCGTCGCCGACCAGGCAGCCGGCGGTGGCGAGATGGTCGACACCCTGGGAGAACACCCGCAGCGGCATCCCGCCGCCCAGCTTCCAGGCGGGCCGCACCTCCGGCGGCGCCGAGCGCGCGGGCTCGGGCGTGAGGTCCGGTTCGGCCTGCACCACGCAGACCGGCACCGCCTGCCCGTCCGGCAGGAACAATGTCTTCGGAACCAGCTGTGCCGGACTGTATCTGCCGCCGGCGGAGAATTCCTCCTCGTCCTCCCACCGCGAGACCAGCACCAGCACACACGGCCATGAATAGTCGCGGACCGAGGAATTCCCGAACGTCCGGATCCGATTTACGGTGCGGGAGTTCGGTTTTACCGATCGGCCCGTCCGATCGCCGTCGTCGCGGACGAGATAATATCCGATGGCGGTGCCGATGACATTCGCCTTGTTCATCAGATGGAAATGGTAGGCGTCGCGAGCGCGCAGCAGATCGGCGAGATTCAGCTGGGAATAGTCGTAGTGCAGTGCCAGCGGGTCCTGCCGATCGAGACGATCCTTTCTCGTGGCCACGATGCTGTTCTCCCTCCGGAACGTCGTCTGCCGAGGCGCCGGTACAGTGTCGGGAGGCTGCTACCGGCGTCGGATTCCCGGGCGCCACTTCGAATTCCTCGATAATGTCGATTCGTGCCCGGCGCGCCGGTCGTGCGGGTATATCCGTTGAGTCGCGCATACTGATGTGATCTAATTCACATGATAGGCTCGCGCGAGGGATCGCAGTAGGGGCCGGTAGCGGTCGAAGAGAACTCTCCCGTTTTCGCCACCGAATTGATGTCCAGTGCACACCCCGGCCGTCCTCGCGGGGCGGTCCAGGAGGAGGGCGCATGCACGACGATGGCGCACCGGGTGCGGCGGCGACGCCCCGCCGGACCGTCCCCCGCAGCGCCCGGACGGGACTCGCCCTCGCGGCGATCGTGACCGGCGCGGCGTTGACCGGATCGCGGTTGCGGGCCGCGCAACTCGCCGATCTCGCCCGGTACGCCTACCGTGATCGGGGCGATCCCACCGGGCCGGCCCCGGAATGGATCGACACCGTCCGGCAGCACCTCCCCGCGGCCCTGCCCGCCGATGTCGCGGTGGTGGTCGGCGGCGGGCTGGTGCTCGGCGGGTGCGCGTGGCTGTTCCGGCTGTGGGCGATCTCCCGGTTCGGGCGGACCGCGTCCGGCTGTGTGCTCACCGCGGTCGGGGTCGCGCTGGTCGCGGGCCTGGTGGAGGACGCACTGCTGTACTGGACGCTGCATTGGCGGCCGAATCCGGCGCCGCTGGTCATCGCGACGGCGGCGACGGCGACGATCAGGTGGTCCACCGTGCTGCTGGTGATGATCGGCGGGATTCCCGCGGTCGCCGGGATCGGCGTGCGAGCGCTGCGGGCCGGTTACGAGCGGGGACGGACCCGCGGGCACACACCGCCGTGGTGGGATCGAGTCTGGGTGGGGGCCGCGCTGCCGGTCGCGCGGTGCGGCGCCGAACAGGACAGCTGGCGCCGCGCCTACAACGTCCCCGGCGCCGAAGCCGTCATCGAGAACCGCAAACCCGAACCGGTACAAGCCATCTGCCTGTCCGGCGGCGGCGTGCGGTCGGCGTGCGTCGCGATGGGCGTCATGCAGGAATTCTCGAAGGCCCCGGCGCTGGCCCCGCCGCCGGATCCGCGGGCCCGGCTGCTCGACACCGCCGACTACGTGATCTCGGTATCGGGCGGCGGTTACAGCGCCGGGGCCCGGCTGCTGGCCGTGCAGCGATCGCCGGGCAGCGCCGAATCACCGCTGCTGTCACAGCGATTCGAGCAGGGATCACCGGAGTTCGACTATTTCCGCCGGCACTCGAGCTATATCGCGGACTCGCCGACGGGACTGATCCGGGCACTGTGGGAAGTGCTCCGGAATCTGCTCGCGTCGATGATCATCCTGTTCACCCCGGCCGTCGTCCTGGGTGCGGTGGCCGGTTATCTGCTGGCGCTGCCGTGTTTCTCGTTCGCCGTACTCGTTCCCGTACCCGCCGATATCGCCATCGATCCGGCGCATCCGCAGCGATATCCGGCCGCGCTGGTACCGCATCCGGCGTCGTGGGGCGCGGTGGTGTTCTTCGCCGTCGGCGCGGGGCTGCTGACGCTGTGGGCGATTCTGGTGGAATGCGTTTCGTCGAGTGAGCGCACCCGGGCCGCGGTATCGCACTCGGCCCGCGCCAGCGTGGTGTTCGCGCTGGCGATCCTGGTGGTGATCGCCGGACTGCCGGGGCTGATGCGGTTCTGTTCGACGGTGAGCGTCCCCGCCGGCCAGCACGTCGGCAAGACGGTGGCGACCCTCACCGGTGTCGTGGGCCTGAACTACGTCGCGGCGATCGCGGCGATGGCCTGGAAGAAGCGCACCGCGTTCCCGCTCGGGGCGGCGGCCGAGCCGTCGTGGTGGAAACGGGTGCTGCCGCCGAGCGTGCTGTGGCTGACGCTGGTGCTGGTGACCCTCGCCGTGCTGCTGCTGGTGTGGCTGCTCCTGCTGGGCAGCTTCGCGGCCGGCGTGTTCGGGCGGGTGACCGGCGACGGGCACACCGTGGACATCGACCGGGTGCCCTACTGGGAACTGTGGTTCGTGGTCCTGCTGCTGACGGTGCTGTCCTTCGGCCTGGTGGATGTCACGTCGTTGAGCCTGCACCCGTTCTACCGGACCCGGCTGGCCCGCACCTTCGCCGTCCGGCGGATACCGCCCGCGCCGGGCACCCGGCAGTGGCGCGCCGAATGCTACGGCGCCGACGAATGGACGTGGTTGCACGAACTCGGCAGCGTCCCCGCCGGTGGGCCGCGTTTCGTCTTCGCCGCCGCGGCGACACTCGGCGGCGACGCGAAACCGGCGCCCGGCCTGAATGCGGTGTCCTATGTGCTGAGCGCCGACCATATCGGCGGTCCGGAACTCGGCTGGCTGCGGACCGCCGCACTGCTCGACGTGGTGCCGCCACGAATCAAACGCGACCTCACCGTCGAGGCCGCGATGGCGGTCAGCGGCGCGGCGTTCGCTTCGGCGATGGGCCGGAAGAATCGCGGATTCCAGAAACTGCTGGCGGTATCGGGGGCCCGGCTGGGCACCTGGCTGCCCAACCCGAACTTCGTCGCCACCCTGGTCTGCGCCGCGAAGGGGAACTGCGCGGATCCGATCGACAACGAGACGCCGTGGCAGAAATTTCTGCCCAGGATCCGGGGCGCCGGATACTTCTACCGCGAATTGTTCGGCCTGAACTACGGGGACGCGCGGCTGGTCCAGGTCACCGACGGCGGTCACTACGAGAATCTCGGGCTGGTGGAGGCATTGCGCCGCCGCTGCGGACTGATCTTCTGCATCGACGGCGGCGGCGATACCCCGCCGCTGCTGACCGGGCTGAGCGACGCGATGCGACTGGCGGAATACGAACTGGGCGTGACGATCACACTCGACGACGAGGGTGATTACGCCGTCGACGCCATCGCCCCCGGTTCCGGAACGCCCTTCGGCGACGGCCACCCCCTGGCCCGCCTGAACCGCCGGCTCACGAAGGGAACGGTGGTGGCCGGCCGGATCAGCTACCCCGCGGCCGCAGGCCTGGACACCGGCGAGGGCCTGCTCGTCTTCGCGAAAGCCGTGGTGTGGGAAGGGTGTCCGGAATGGCTGCTCACCTACGCCGCGTCGAACGACAGCTTCCCCCACGATCCGACCGCGGACCAGTGGTTCACCGAGGACCATTTCGCGGCGTACACCGAGTTGGGCCGGATCATGGGCCGGGCAGCGGTGGAATGCGCCGAGGCCGCCCGGTGACGACCCGGCACACCGGCCCACGGTAGGCCGGGCCCACCGGCCCACGGGCGGGGCCGCTCAGGCGGGGTGGGTGATCGGCGTGAACGGCTCCTCGTCGCCGGTGCGCTGTGACCAGGTCCCCACCCCGCCGATGGCTCGGCCGTGGCCGTCGCACAGCAGCGAGAAGGTCCCGGGGAAGCTGCGGGCCCGGCCGTCCGCGCATCGGATCGGGATGTTGAACCTGCCGCCGGAACTCGCCGCCTCGCCGGTCTCCATCGCCTTGCGGAATCCGGACCAGTGCTGCGCCCGGAATTCGTCGGGAACGATGACGTCGAGGGTCTGGCCGACCGCGTCGGGATGGCCGAAAAGTGTTGTCGCACCGGCACTCCAGTATCGAATGGTGCCGGTGGTGTCGACCAGGACGACCGCGATCGACTCGTGTGATTCCATGCCTAGCTCGTTTTCGGTCGGTGGTCGCGGTCGATCAGGAGTTGCTGGAATTCGGAATAGCTCAGGAGGGGTTCGCCGCCGACCAGCCGAGCGGATTTCTGGAGCACCTCGAGCGGGCCGACGCGATCGGCGAGGTACTTCGCCTTGTGGTCGAGGCCGTCCAGGTTGTAATCGATGACACTGGATTTGGTGAGATCGGTGTGTTCCCAGATGATGTAGCAGTCCTTCAGCATGGGAGTGTCTTTCTCGGTCGCCTTCCGGCTGGCCCACAAGAACTGCCAGAGGTAACCGGAATAGTAATCCGCATTGTTCTCCACGGGAGTTATCCCGTGTCTGTCCGAATTCAGGAGCAGGCAATAGCTGAAGTCCTTCGGCAGTCCACTTCCGAGGATGCTCGCCAGTTCCGGATCGCGCCTGCCGAAGTAGTCACGGTGGCAGAGTAAACCGTTCACGACGGCGGGGTAGGCCAGGTTCCGGCGGTCGACGAGCAGGCTGTTCGCCTCGCTCCTGACGCGCTGTGTGCATTCCTTGACGGCCACCACCAGGATCGAGTTGACCTCGTCGCCCTCTCCGAGTTGTCCGAGAAAATATGGCGACTCGTCCGCCGAATTGCTCGTGAAGTCCCAGGAGGGCCCCCATTCGTCGAATCCCGTATACGTCCAGCGCTGGATGTAGTCGGCCCATTCACCGGAGGTCTCCTTCTTCACGCGAGACCTTTCCCACCATCCGGGGCTCAGGAGTACCGCCGGGGAGAACACTCCTCTGAGCCGGACCGGAATCGGCTGCTCCGACGGCTCGACCCGAGCGATCTTTTCGCGCAGCTCGGTGACGGTGTAGTTCAGATTTCCGGTCAGTGGACGATTGATCGGATCGTCTGCCACGAACCATTGGGTGTGTATCACTTTCCGGATCAACAACGAAGACGAGGCCACGGGATCGTCCAGGTTGTTTTCCGACGTCTGCGATGCGCCCGATTCATCGGGCTGCCACAGTGGATCCCCGCCCTTGTCGCTCATATCTCCATCACCTTCCGTACTCGAATGTGCATTCCCCGCGCCGGCTTTCTCGCGATCCGGTTCATTCCTGCAATCGGGTCAGCACGCGCTGTGCGCGCGGCATGCCGATCGCTGCCACCGGCGGATTGTGTTCGGCCAGTCGGCGATAGAGGTCGACAGCCTCGGTGGCGGCGGCCCGCCCCTCCTTCCGCCGACCCGTCTCACCGAGAGCTGCGGCGAGGTTGGTCACGGTCATCGCAAGGCTGGGCAGGTGGGCGCCGGGGTTGCCGGCGGCCAGTGTCCGGTAGAGTTCGACGGCTTCGGTGGCGGCCATCAGCTGGTCGTCCCGGCGGTTCACTCCGCCCAGCTGGACAGCGCGGTTGTTCAGGCTCGCCGCGAGATCGGGACGGTAGGCATCGGGATTGTCGGCGGCGAGTTTCCGGTAGAGTTCGACGGCTTCGGTGGCGGCGCCCAGCCCTTCCGCACGGCGGCCCGTTTCACTGAGCGGGACCGCGAGATTGTTGAGGCCGGCCGCGAGATCGGGCAGGTAGGTGCCGGGGTCGTCGGCGGCGAGCTTCCGATAGAGGTCGACTGCCTCGGTGGCGGCGGCCAGCCTCTTGTCCCGCTGGTGCGCATCACGCAGATCGACGACGAGGTTGCTCACGCTCATCGCGACTTTCGGCAGGTAGGCGTCCGGATCGTCGGCGGCCAGTGTGCGATAGATGTCGACGGCCTCGGTGGCGCCGCGCAGTCCTTCTTCCCGGCGGTCCATTTCACCCAGCGGGACCGCGAGATTGTTGAGGCCGGCCGCGAGATCGGGCAGGTAGGTGCCGGGGTCGTCGGCGGCCAGCGCCCGGTAGAGGTCGACGGCCTCGGTGGCGGCGGCCAGCCCCTCTTCGTGCCGGCCCAGTGTGCCCAACCGGATCGCGAGGTTGTTCAGACTACCCGCCAGCAGACTCCGATCCTCTGATGTGGGGCTGGTGCGGCGACGGCGTTCGACCAGGGCGCGGGCCACCGACGCGGCGACCGGGGCGAGCACCTGGGTGCGGTCGGGAAAGCTGTCGTACAGCTGGGCGAGGGCGGTCGTGCCGACGTCGGGATCGCTGGTGAGGTGATCGAAGGCGGCCAGCAGCGGAGCGGGCGCCTCGACGTGCGTCGCCACGCGAATCGCGGCCGGCATCAAGACATTCGGGTGATTCGTGCACCATGCGGTGAGTCGCTCACCGGCGGCCGGGGTGAGAGTATGGTGTGCGGCGGCGCGCACGCAGACACTGAGCAGGTGCTCGGTCTCGGTCTCGGTGAGAGTGCCGCTGGTCGCGACGGTTTCGATGAGGCACGGGCGGGTGCGGTCGAGCATCAGCCGCCCCACCAACTGCTCGGCCAGCCGGTCCGGCGCCAATCCGCCGAACACCCCCGCGGTCTGCCCCGGATACAAGCTCGTCAACCAGTCCCGCACCTCGATACTCGGCACCACACGTTCGGCGGCCACTTCCGGCACGCGGGTCAGCACTGCGTCCAAGTCCTCGAAGGTCTGCGGTTTGAGCACGATGGTGACAGCGATCAAGTCTTTCAACGTGGCCAGGCCGAGCTTGGCCACACCGCGATCGGTGTTGGTGTCCCAGTGGCGGTACTCGTGAGCGAGCACCTGATCCTCCAGGCCGCGCAGCCCCGCCGACTCCACGGCGGCCGTGGGCACCGTGGCGTCGAGGAGTTCGACCAGCGCTGCCATCTGTACTCCCAGCACGGTCGTTTCCGAGCCGAATTCCGGCACCGGGCGTGCGGCGACAGCGTCGGCGACGCCGGTCCAGTCGGTATCGGCCGGGCCGGGGACGTCGAGAGCGGGTAGTGCGGCGGCGAAGGCGCGGATCGCGTCCCGGTAGGTTTCCCGCCGGGCTGCGGCGGTGGTGTCCAGGGGTTCCAACGCCGTGGTCCGCACCCCGCTGAGAATTTCGGCCGCACTGTCGCTACCGACGGAGAGGTGTTGCAGCCATTCCCCGCCTACCCGGGCCAGCAGCAACACCTTCACCGGCGTCCCACCCGGACGGCCGGTGAGCGCGTCGAACAGGTCGGCCAGTTGCCGGGTGCGGATCTCGGCGTAATCGACGATCACCAGCAACGGGGCGCCGACCACCTGACCGGCTCGCCGCAGCCGATCCCGGTCGGCCCGGGAGTCCAGCCACAGCACCGCCCAGCCCGCGGCGGCCAGTTCCTCGCCGAAGAAGTGCGCCAAGCGGGTCTTGCCCTGCCCACCCGAGCCGTGCAGCAACCACATTCCGATCCCGGGCTCGGCGGCCCAGTCGCGCAGGCCGGTCAGCAGCTGGTCGCGACCGTGGAACGGGACGACCGCGCGGCGTGCGGTCAGCAGGCCCGCCGGGGTTCTCGCCGCCGTGGCGCGCAGCGGGGACTGCTGGTCCATCAGCTCCTGCAATTCGACCGACTCGCAACGGATTCCGAGCCCGTACGGTGTGACCGCCGCCCGGAATCCGGGGTCGTGCAGCAACAGGTAGACCGGAACCGCGACCAGCGCGGAATGACCCAGGTGGGCGGAGTCGGCGGCGACCACGCCGGTCAGCAGGTCCCCGCAGAACACGGCCGCGCCGGAGATCCCCCGCCACGGTGACGCGGTCCCGTCGTCCGGTGGAAAGCCGTCGAGTTTCACGACATACCGGTCACCGACGTAGCCGTCACCGGGATTCAGAATGCCGGTGGACTGCGCCACCTCCAGCGGGTGACCGGTCCGCTGCGCGAACTCCGGCAGTCCCCAGGTGATGCATCGGATGCCCGGTTCGTGGGTGACGGTCCGCCCCCACACCACCGGCCCGGGCTCCGGTTCGGGCCAGTCCGGGTCGTCGACCTCGGCCAGGGCCGCATCGGTGCCGTGGGCGGAGACGCCACGCCACACCACGGTGGCGGTGAATATCTCCACCCGGCCGGGCCGGAACACCGTCACCCGGGACGTGTCGGCGCCTGTGACGTGTGCGGATGTCAGCACCAGCCGAGGGGCGATCACGTACCCCGACCCCGACTCGGCGCCCGACACTCCGACCACTCGATCCCATCGCATGTCTTCCTCCCCCGACGTTGTCAGCGTCCGAGGGGACCGGACACGGGACCGGGTCCCGGGGCCCGATCACTGCTGCCGACCAGGATGTCGCCGCCGCCTCGATTCTTCGGGGTCAAGGTGATCGTCACTTTCTGGTGGCGAACCCGCGATGCGCCGGCCTCGATCTCGCCGGTGACCACATAGGCCTTCAGGCCGCCCTTGACCTTGGTGTCCAGATGCAGCTCGACCTCGAACGACAATTCGACCGGGCCCACGACGAATCGCAGATTCTCGTCCGCGCCGCGGGCTGCCGCGTCCAGCAATTGGTCCCGGAGCGCGGCGACCGCGTCCCCCAACTCGATTTCCATATCCCACCCTCTGTCGCGTCCGGGCCGGCGGCCGGAATCGCCGGCGCCGAATTTCCCCTTGACACAAGGCACATCCTGCCCCTCCGCAGCAGAAGTTACGACCCCGTCCGAGTATCCATCTCGGTGAAACGGCAACTGGCAACAGGCAACCGCGCCGGCCGCTTCGGCTGGGTCACCGATCCGGAGGGCAATCGGATCGAGCTCCGGCAACCGCCCTGAGCCCGGTGGTCATCGAATATCGTTGCGCTGCCACGGGAACGGTGTGAGGTCGGGCTCGACCCAGCCGGTCCTGGCCGCGGCGCCGGCCAGGGTGGCCGGTCGGTAGAACCGCAGGAGCAACCTCTTGTCCAGTAGTGCGGGGTTGGCGCCGAGGAAGGCGTCGAAGTCCCGCGGCGGGGATTCCAGGGTGTGGTGGGCGACCAGTTCGACCCAGGCCCGGCTGACGGTCGCGTGATATTTCTGCGGTGCGCCCTTGTCGCGGGCGGTGCGCCGGATCCCGTCGCCGATCAGTTCGATCGCCCGGGGTGTGCCGTAGCGGCGGACGGCGAGGTAGGTGAGGTGCAGGTGCTCCCGATGCCCGAAATGCCCACTGTCGGCGGTCACCTCGGCCACGAGTCCCGGGAAGGGTGTCATCGGTTCTCCTCGGTCAGGGCGCGCAGCACCGCGTGGAAACCGGCGATCGCGTCCGCCGGCAGGCCGCCGAGCAGGCGGGATTCCAGCGCGGTGAAGGTGTCGCGGATGGTGCCGGCGGTGGCGCGGCCAGTATCGGTCAACTCGATCAGGACCGAGCGCCGGTCGCCGGCGCGGGTGGTGCGGCTGATCAGGCCGCGTTTCTCCAGCCGGTCGAGCACGCTGGTCAAGGTGGTGGGGCGGGCCCCGATGGCGGCGGCCAGCTGGGAGACGGTGCGCGCGTGCCCGTCGGCGAGATTGGCCAGGGCGTTGAGGTCGGAGGCGGTCATATCGAGATCGACCAGCTCGGTGCTGATCCGGTGCAGCGTGGCATGGGTGGCGCGTTGTAACGCCAGCAGTGCCGATCGCTCGGATGATACGAAATCGGACTTCACGATTTCATATAGTACGAAATCGTTGTAACTGGGGCAAGTGCGGCCGCTGATCGGGGTCCCGGTAGTAATCGTGCGAAAAACAACGACAATGGCTTGACCAGCGGTGATGCCGGGCTTCCGGTTCGGGCTGCGGGGCAACGGGATTGGTGCTTGGCTTGGCTGCCGATGAGGTTGGTCGGCGCGGGTGGAGGTCGGGGTTCGTGGCGATACAGGTGTTCGCGGACGAGGAGTTGGCGCGTCTGCGGGAGTTTCCCGATATCAGCCGCGAGGAGTTGTACCGGTACTTCACGCTCACCCCGGCCGATATCGCGTTCCTTACGCCTGGTCGCGGGCGCGGCCCGGCGGAGCGACTCGGTCTGTCGGTGTCGCTGTGCACACTGCCGTGGCTGGGGTTCGTCCCGGACAAGGTGGCCGCCGCGCCGCCGGTGGCGGTGGCACGGCTGGCCGAACAGCTGAAAGTCGATGCGTCACTTGATCCGTTCGTACGGCAAGCGGGCGCAGACGCGCACCGAGCACCTGCGGTTGGCGGCGCAGTATCTGGGCTGGCGGACAGGGGGATCGATGGAGCTCAAGGAGCTGGACGAGTTCCTGTTGGCGCGGGCGATGGAGCATGATTCGCCGACCTTGTTGTTCCGGTTGGGGTGTGAGTATCGTGCGCCACGAGGCGCCGCTGTCCATATTGGAGGTGGAATGACTCCGAAGTGATTGTGTCGCAGCATGATCGCTGTAGCCGGGGGCAGCCTGATCCGGGAGACGCCGGGGAGGGTGGGAGCAGCCCCGACAAAGCCGGGACGTGTCAGCACTGCCGGATGGTGCGGGTCCGGTGAGCGTGGGACAAAGGTGGACGCGAGGAACCGGTGTCATAAAGCTCCTCAAGCAGGCCGTCAGCTCGAACTCGGTGGATCTGGGCTGGCTTGCGGCGCGTATCCGACTCCTCATTACGAGTCGGGGAACTCTCTCGAGGGCTGGTATGCCCGACAGGGAGGTCACGGTGAAGGTCTGCGGCGTAGCCGTGACGAGGCCGCTGGAGCAAAGCCGGCCACCTCCTGTCCCGAATGGATAGCGGTGAACGTGGGAACCATCCTGTCTCGCCCATTGTGGCTCGTAGCCAACGGGTTTCGGTGGGCGGGCCCGTCGTCGGCTGAAGGGACGTGGATGGGGCGGAGGGGCCGTAGTACTTCGAGCCGGGGAAAGCCCGGTGCATGGGGAAGGGCCCCAGTGGATGTCAACGGTGAGGAACTGTAATGGACGGAGCCATCTGTGAACTCGGATGAGTCGTGGCCGGACTTCGATGAAGCCTGGTCACGGGTACGACGGATGCAGGCCAAACTGTACTTGTGGGCGACCCGCGATGCGGGTCGAGTGTTCGACGATCTACACAATTTGGTGTGTGATCCGGCGTTTCTGGTGCATGCGTGGGAACGGGTTCACAGCAACATCGGCGGGCGGACTGCCGGGGTCGACGGGGTTGTGCCTCGGGCGATCCCGAAAGATTCGACGGTGTTGTTGTCCAGGCTTCGGGTCGAGTTGCGGGGCAAAATGTTTCATCCCGAACCGGTCCGTGAGAAGCTGATCCCGAAACCAGGCGATCCGCTGAAGAAACGCCGGTTGGGGATACCGACGGCAGCGGACCGAGTGATGCAGGCCGCGCTGAAGTTGGTGCTCGAGCCGATCTTCGAGGCCGGATTCCAGTCCAGTTCTTATGGATTCCGGCCGCGGAGGCGTGCTCAGGACGCGATCGCAGAGATTCATCTTTTCGGATCCCAGGGTTATCATTGGGTGCTCGAAGCTGATATCGAGGCGTGTTTCGACCGGATCGACCATACGGCCCTGATGGATCGGGTACGTCGCCGGATCGGAGATAAGCGCGTGCTGGCCCTGGTCAAAGCCTTCCTCAAAGCCGGGGTTCTCGGTGAGGACGGCGTGAATCGGGATACCCACACGGGAACTCCGCAGGGCGGGATTCTTTCGCCGCTTTTGGCGAATATCGCCTTGTCGGTGCTGGACGACCACTATCAACACAAGTGGGACGCCGACGTCGTGGGCCGTAAATACCCAGGCAGGCGGCGGAGTTACCTGCACCGTGTCGGAAGAGCGACTTATCGGCTCGTCCGTTTCGCGGACGATTTCGTGGTCCTGGTCCACGGCGGGCAACATCACGCCGAACAGGCCAGGACCGAGGTTGCTGAGGTTCTGCGGCCGATGGGATTGTCCCTGTCACCGGAGAAAACTTGCGTGGTACACATCGACAACGGGTTCGACTTCCTCGGCTGGCGCATCCAGCGCCGGGTGAAGCAGGGAACGAACCGCAGAAAGAAAGTGATCTATACCTACCCGTCGAAGAAATCGCTGCACTCGATCGTCGGGAAGGTCCGGATCATGACGAGTAGATCGACAACCGGTAAACCGCTGGAAGAGTTGCTCAAATACCTGAACAGTGTGGTTCGGGGCTGGTGTATGTATTTCCGGCACGGTGTCTCATCGGCGACCTTTCGCTACCTCCGCCACTACATGTGGCGGGAAGTGGGAAATTGGCTGAGAATGAAACACCGGCGAATGAGCTGGCCGAATCTGAGACGCCGGTATTCCGACCCTCGGTACCCGGTGTATTGGCCAGCCGCCAATGGGACCGTGCTCTATGACCCTGCGACAATAGTTATCGAGCGATATCGATGGCGGGGTTACACGATCCCGACACCATGGAGCGCTCGGGCGGAACAACTCGAAGCACTCGCACAGGCATGACATCCATGGAGAGCCCGTTGCGTCGAGAGGCGCACGGCGGGTTCGGCGGGCGGCCACGGGAAACAGACCCGAGGCAACTCGGGCACTGCGCCCGTGGCCGACCCAACTGCTCTCGGCGCGGGTGATCCGGCCCAGCCCCGACACGGTCGTTCGCCGCATCGTGCACGCGCGCGAGCAGGCACAACGGGAGACCTACGACCGGCTCGCGCACGAGCTGACGCCGCAACGATGCGCGGAGTTGGACGGGCTGCTGGTCACCGATGCGTCGATCCGGATGTCGCGATTGCGGTGGCTGTCGATCGGCCCGGTGGAGGCGTCGGCGGCCGCAGTGCGCAACGAGGTCGAGAAGCTGGGTTTTGTGCGCAGCCTGGGCGCGGACACCCTGGACATGTCGGTGTTGCCGGCCGAACGCCGCCGGTTCCTGGCGACCATGGGCCGCCGCCTGACCGGTCAAGCCCTGGAACGGCGCGATCCGCAGCGCCGGTATCCGATCCTGTTGACGGTGCTGGCACAGTCGGCCGCCGAGGTGCTCGATGAGGTGGTGGCGCTGTTCGATCAGTCGCTGTCGGCGAAATTCAGTGCCGCCGAGAACCGGATGCGTGAGGAACTGGCCGAACGCGGCAAATCCGGCGAAGACCGGCAAGCGCTGCTCGATGACCTGCTCTCGATCATCATCGACCCGCAGATCCCCGATGAGGACGTCGGTGGATTGATCCGGGGCGAAGCCGTCGGGTGGGAGCGGTTGCGGGCCGCGAAAGCCCAGGCCCGCCCGCGGTTGCCGCGCGATCATGGTCACCTGGCCGCCCTCGATACGTCGTATTCGTATCTGCGGAAGTTCACTCCGGCGGTGTTGTCGGCGGTGCGCTTCGCCGGCGGCACGGCATCGACGGAGTTGCTGATCGCGGTGAACATGTTGCGCGAGCTCAACGCGACCGGCCGCCGGAAGGTATTCGACGACGCACCAACGGGATTCGTGCCGACCAAGTGGCGCGGCTATCTCGATGAAGCGCGCAAGAGCGGGAACACCGTGGCCTATCGGCACTTTTGGGAGCTGTGCGTGCTGCTCGGATTACGGGACGGGCTGCGCACCGGGGACGTGTTCGTGCCCGGGTCGCGCCGCTACGCCGACCCGACCGCCTATCTGCTCATTCCGCAGCAGTGGGAGCCTCAACGCGGCGAATTCTGCCGCCTGGTCGGCAAATCCGGGGATCCGGCTCGTGCGCTGGCCGCGCTCACTGATGAGTGGGGTCAGGCGGTCGGCGAGCTGGAGCAGGTCCTGGCCGCAGGTGACGGGCCGGTGCGCGTGGATGAGGCCGGGGAGCTGGTGATCTCGCCGCTGACCGCGGAGGACATCCCGACCGAGGCCACCGCGTTGAAGGCGGAGCTGACGGAAATGCTGCCGTTCGCGCCGATCGTGTCGCTGCTGATCGAGCTGGACAAGCGCACCGGTTACCTGGACTGTTTCACTCACGCGGGTGGTAAGCACGCCCGCAGCCCGGAATTGAAGCGCAACCTGATCGCGGTGCTGCTGGCCTCGGCGACCAATCTGGGGTTGACCCGCATGTCCGAGGCGTCCGGGATCTCCTACGACATCCTGACGTGGACGGAAGAATGGTACGTGCGGGAGGAGACGCTGCGGGCGGCGAACCTGGCGCTGATCGGCTATCACCAAAGACTGCCGCTGACAGCGGTTTTCGGCACCGGCACCCTGTCCTCCTCGGACGGGCAGCGGTTCCCCACGCGCGGTAAATCGGTCACCGCCCGTACCGTGCCGCAATTCTTCGCTGACCAGGGCTTGTCGACCTATACCCATGTCACCGACCAGCACACCACCTACGGCACCAAAGTGATCGTCACCACCAGACGCGAAGCCCACTACGTGCTCGACGAAATCCTCGGCAACGCAACCGATCTGCCGATCACCGAACACGCGACCGATACCCACGGGGTCACCCTGGTGAACTTCGCGTTGTTCGATCTGCTCGGGATGCAGCTCTCCCCACGCATCCGGGACCTGGGCAAGATCACTCTCTACCGGCCGGGCCCGCGCGCCGATGTCGAAGCCCGGTTCCCACACACGGGTCCGCTGCTCACACGCAAGCTGAATCTGGACCTGATTGCCGAGCACTACGACGACCTACTGCGGCTGGCCGGATCGCTGAAGTTCGGACACGCCACCGCGTCCCTGCTGGTCGGCAAGCTGTCGGCATCGGGCCGACAGAACACCCTCGCCGCGGCACTGAAGGAATACGGCGCTGCGCGCCGCACCATCTACGCCTGCCGGTATCTCAGCGATCCGGACTACCGACGCAAGATCTCTCGCCAGCTCAACAAGGGCGAATCCATCCACGCGCTCAAACGCGACCTCATCTACGCCCACGAAGGAGCCTTCCGCGCCCGCCACCTGGAAGCCCAGACCGAACAGGCATGGTGCCTGACCCTGGCCACCAATGCAGTAATCGCCTGGACGACAGAGTATTACGGGCTCGCGGTCGATCAGATGCGCCGAGCCGGGCGGCGAGTGGACGACGAGGTCCTGGCCCACATCTCGCCCGCGCACAGCGCGAACATCAACTTCTTCGGCGCGATCGAGGTCGACATCGACGCCGAACTCGCCCAGCTCGGGCCGACCGGGTACCGGCCGCTGCGGGTCCGCGACACCCTGTTCTGATACCCAGCCCGCTACCATCCGCAAAGTAACAGCTGTTACATTTTTATCTGTGACAGATGAGCGTGGTGTGGTGCGGTGGCTGGTGCTGGTCGTGCGGATACCGGCCGAGCCGTCGCGGCATCGGGTGGCGGTGTGGCGGGAGCTGCGCCGGGTCGGGGCGTTGCAGATCGGTCAGGGCGTGTGGGTGGTGCCCGATGTCGCGGTGTTCGCCGACGGAGTCGCCCGGGTCATCGAGCTGGCACGTCGCGGCGACGGCGAGGTCCTGGTCCTGGACGCGGCCGGGCGCGAGGAGGCCGACGCGGCCCGGTTGGAGGGTTTGTTCACCGCTGAGCGTGGCGAGGAGTGGGCGGAGTTCCTCACCGAGTGCTCCCGCTTCGACGCCGAGATCGACAAGGAGATCAGCACCGGCAAGTTCACGATGGCCGAGCTGGAGGAGGAGGAACACAGCCTGGAACGGCTACGCCGCTGGCATCGCGATATCAAGGCCCGCGACGTGTTCACCGCGCCGGCCGCCGCCGAGGCCGCCGCGCGGCTCGAGCATTGTGCAGGCCGGTTGGCCGATTACACCGAGCGGGTCTTCGCGGCCCTGCACCAGATGTGACCGCCGAGAGACCAGGAAACCGACCGATGAACCTCGATACGCGAATCTTCCTCGATATCAACGACTTCGCCCGCAACACACCGTGGCTGCACCCGATCATGTCCGGCTATGCGAACTACGGCGTCGCGCTCTTCGCGATCCTGCTGCTGGCAGGGTGGTGGGTCGCCCTTCGGCAAGTGAGCCGAGAGAAAATGGTCGCGGCCGTGTGGGCGCCGCTCGGTGCGCTCGCCGCGCTGGCGATCAACCAGCCGATCTCGGGTGCGGTGAACGAGACCCGCCCGTGCAACGCGTTGCACGACATCGTGGTGTTGCACTGCAATACCGACGGGTCGTTCCCCAGTGATCACGCGATGATGGCCGGCGCGGTCGCGGCCGGTCTGTGGCTGGTGGACCGGCGTCTGAGCGTCCTGGCGACAGTGGCGGCGCTGCTGATGGCTTTTACCCGTGTCTACATCGCCGCCCACTACCCCCAGGACGTACTCGCCGGGCTCGTGTTGGGCGCGGTCGTGAGCCTGGCCGGGTTCTGGTTGGCGCGGCCCGCGCTGCGCTGGCTGCTCACACAGCTCACCCACACCCCACTGCGAATCCTGATCACCGCGCAATCGACTGCCGCGCAGGAGAACTCACGATGAGTACGCCACCGGCAGAACAGGCCGTCGTGCCACGGGCGCGGTTGCTGCCGCTGTATGCGGCCGGGTTCGTCACCGCGTTCGGCGCGCACAGTATCGCGGCCAGTCTCGGCGGCTACACCCGTTCCGAGCACGCCAGCCTGTTGACCCTGGGCCTGCTGCTGGCGGTTTACGACGGCGCGGAGATACTGCTCAAACCCGTGTTCGGGACGTTGGCCGACCGCATCGGCCCGCGCCCGGTGCTACTCGGTGGGCTGATCGCGTTCGCGGTCGCGTCGGCGGCGTTCGTCCTGGCGGGCAACCCTGCCCTCGTCGGGTTCGCCCGGCTCGGTCAAGGCACCGCCGCGGCGGCGTTCTCCCCGGCGGCGGGGGCGATGGTGGCGCGGCTGACCCCCAGCGGCGGTCACGGCCGCGCGTTCGGCGGATACGGCGCCTGGAAAGGGCTCGGCTACACCCTCGGCCCCCTCCTCGGCGGTGTCCTGATCACGATCGGCGGCTACAACCTGCTGTTCGCCGTCCTCACCGTTCTCGCCATCATGGTCGCGGGCTGGGCGGCGATCACCGTTCCCACCGTTCCCGCGCTGCCGCGCGCCCGCCAGACCGTGCTGGATCTGGTGCGGCGCCTGGGCAGTTCGAACTTTCTGCGCCCCACCGTCGCTCTCGCCGGGGCCACCGCGGCCCTGGCGGTCGGGATCGGGTTTCTTCCCGTGATCGGGGCCGGTCACGGCCTCGGTCCGCTAGCCACCGGCGCGGCGGTATCGCTGCTGGCCGCCACCGCCGCGCTCGTCCAGCCGCGCGTCGGCCGCGCTCGCGATGCCGGGCGGCTGCGCGACGGCGCGACGATGGCGGCCGGGCTGGTCCTGGCCGCAATCGGCATGGCCGCGGCCACCGTGGTTCCCGGGATCGCGGGAATGCTGGTCGCGGCGTTCGTGATCGGCGCGGGGACCGGGCTGGTGACCCCGATCGGATTCGCGTACCTGGCCACCACCACACCACCGGAACGGCTCGGCCAGACCCTGGGTGCCGCCGAGATCGGCCGCGAACTCGGCGACGCCGGCGGCCCGCTGCTCGTCGGCGCGATCGCTGTCGCCGCCACGCTCAACGCCGGACTCCTCGCACTCGCCGTCCTGCTGGCACTCCTGGCCGTCCTCGTCGCCGCCGCGCTCACACCACACGGCGGCGGGAAAGCCGACACCGCCGGATGAACCGGAATCTGAACTGCCACAGTCCTATTGGTGCCGGTTCCGCGGGTGGCTGTCGCGTTCGAGGTTGCGGTAGATAGTTTTCCGGGACACCGAGAAGGTTTCGGCGATCTGATCGACGGTGTATTTGCGTTTTCCGCGCTCGTCTAGTTCGTCGTACATCTCCCGCGCTTTGAGCACCTGCAACGCAGTCATGCTCGGTGCCCGGCCGCCGACCCGGCCTCGGGCACGGGCGGATTCGAGGCCCTCGAGGGTGCCCTCGCTGATCAAGTCGGCGGTCATCTCGTCCATCGCGGCGATGACGTGGAACAGGAACCGCCCAGCCGGGGTGGTGGTGTCGATGCCCTGTTTGAGCACGATGAGGTCGATACCGCGCTCGTCGAGCCGGGCGGCGAGTTCGGTCATGTGCCGCACCGAACGGAACGGCCGCGACAGCCGGGTGATCACCAGCTCGTCGCCCCGGCGCAGATGCTCGAAGCACTTGTCCCACTCCGGCCGCCGCGCGAGCTTGCCGGAGGCCTTGTCCACCCAGATCCGCTCGCAGCCAGCCGCGTTGAGCGCATCGAGCTGGGAGTCGTCTTTCTGCCCGCGGGTGGAGACCCGCGCGTATCCGAACCGAGCCATGCCCCGAACTGTCCAACAAAGGGCTGACAGGTCCGGTTTCGTCCCGTAGATAACGCACACGGGTTCTGTCCCAAATCATGCTCGGGCTGACCTGCGGATTCGCGATCGCGCCCGCGGCGGTGCGGATCGGGTCACAGACGATCGTTTCCGACCCAACCCCAAGCGCCCCACCGTGGCGAGGGCATCGTCGCATCACGGAATCACCGCTGGTGTGCGAGAACACCGCCACTTATCGCTGCGAGTTGCCGTCAGGTGGCGCCGATGACGAGGGTGCTGCGGGCGGTTTCGACGACGTCGGCGGTGATGTGTGACTCGCGGTGATGACCGACGGTATTTTCGCGATGTCGGGTGGCGCCGACGGGAAAGGTCACGCGTTTGTCCGCAGCTGTGGCGTGGCCCGCATCAGGGTTTCGGCCGCCGACTCCGCCACGCCCGCAGGCCCGCTGCGGTCAGTACGTCACCATGGCCGACACAGACGACGTCGGCATCCAGGTCGGTCAGCCGGTGGGCGGCTACTTCGACGGCGGTGCTGTCGAGGTTGAACACGCCCGCCATGGTGGCACCACGAACGTTGGCCAGTGTGTCACCGGTGAACAGCACGCGGTGGCGCGGCAGATGCAACGCCATACTGCCTTCGGTGTGACCGGGGACAGCCAGGACCTCGGCTCCGGCCCCGAAGTCGAGCACCTCACCGCCGCGCAGTTCGCGGTGCACCGGGGCCGGCCGCGGCCGTGGGCCCGGTGCCAGGGCGTCGGCGATCGGGCGTTCCCAGTCGCGCAGCAGCGGGGCCGGCGGCCGGCGTTCACCCCGCACGATATCGGCATCGGCGTAATGGGCCCAGATCTCGGCTCCCCACTCGGCAAGATCGGCCGCCGAACCGATGTGATCGTCGTGGGCATGGGTCAGAACCACCCGCCGCACCTGGTCGCAGGCGAAACCCAATGCACGAAGCCCGTTTTCGATCTCGCCGGCGGTGCCGGGCAGACCACTGTCGATCAGCGTCACCTCTGCTCCGTCGTTCCACACATAGACATTGAGGTCGTTCACCTCGGCAAACCGCAGCGCTGCAAGCTGCGGCAACACAGATACGATCTCCATACGGCGAACCTATCGAGGGCGAGCCGGTCCTATCCACCGGATCTGCTCTGGGCAGCGGCGACACATCAACACCGGACCCACAGGTACTATCGCCGTCCTCGACGCTTGCCCGCAGCGCCCTCGTCATCAGCGCCACCTGAGAGTGCGAGAACACCGCCACATATCGCTGCGAGTCACACACCGCTGGTCAAGCCATTGTCGTTGTTTTTCGCACGATTACTACCGGGACCCCTGATCCCGCCGACCTTCGAAAGCTTCCTCTCCGAGGAGGTGAATTGTATTCTTGTACAGATGAGCAACAAGGAGGACGGGCGGATGGCTGCCGGTACGACGGATCTCGAACAACGGCTGCGGCGCCTGGAGGATCGGGCGGAGATCCTCGACTGCGTCGCCCGGCACGCGCGCGGCTGCGATCGGCACGACGCCGAATTGATCAGCAGCGCATACCATCCCGACGCGAGCGACCAGCACGGCAACGCCACCAACACCGGCGCCGACTACGCGGACTGGGCCAATGCCGCGCACGCCGCCACCTCGCAGGTGCACACCCACAACATCACCACCCACAGCTGCGAGATCGACGGCGACACCGCGCACGCCGAGAGCTACTCGATCGTGGTTCTGCTCGGCGCCGACGGCCGCACCGCGCAATTCGTCAGCGGTCGCTACCTGGATCGGCTCGAACGCCGGAACGGGCACTGGCGCATCGCATTACGGCGCTCCACCGTCGAGGTCATGTTCACCGCCGACGCGCGGGTGCTGCACTCGCCGTTCTTCACCGGACAGGGATATCCCAAGGGCACGCGCGACACCGGAGATCTGTCATATCAGCGCCCGCTGCAAGCGGATTCACCCGCCCCCGCCCGCTGGGGCGACGTGCCGGTCCCGGATGCGGCGGCCGCCGGGCAGCCGGAGCGGAGGTAGCCGATGCCGGGAGCGCGCGGGGTCGGGTCGCGCAGTTCGCAGACCCGGGCCGATATCGTCCGGGCCGCCGCGGATCTCATGCTGGAGCAGGGGTACGCGTCCGTCACCTACCGCAGCGTCGGCGCTCGCGCGCAGGTGACCCCGGGCCTGGTCCAGTACTACTTCCCGGTGTTGGACGACCTGTTCGTGGAGATCCTGGAAGCGGGCACCGACGATCTGGTGCGGCGGCTGGAGCGGGCCGCCGGCGCCGACCGGCCGCTGCGCGCGATCTGGGCCTACGCCAACGACAAGGCCGGCGCCGCGCTACTGCTCGAATTCATGGCACTGGCCAACCACCGCAAGGCCGTCGGGCCGGTGATCGGCCGCGGCGGTGAGCGCCTGCGGCAGGCCCTGGTGGCCGCACTCGTACCCGCCCTGCGGCGCTACGGGCTGGCGGCCGACGAGCGGGTGCCCGCGGCCGTGGTGTTCCTGATGTCGGCCGTCCCCCGGATGATCCAGCTGGAGGAGAGCTTCGGCACCGTCACCGGTCACGCGGAGATGATCGACCTGGTCGAGGACTATCTCGACCGGGTCGAGCCACTGGCCGGTGCGGAGACGGACGGTCCGCCGATCACCAGGGGGTGAGCACGAGTTTCCCACGGACGCGGCCGGATTCGCTGAGGCGATGCGCCTCGGCGGCCTCCGCCAGCGACAGCACCCGGTCGATCCGGACCCGCACCAGGCCGGCGTCGACGAGCTTTCCGATCGCCGTCAGGTCCGCGGGCGACGGCCGGCCGGTCACCCGGGCGGCGCGGGGATCGTCACCGGCGTCCGACGATTGGGCCGTCACATAGCGTCCGCCGGTGCGCAGCACCCGCAGCGAGCGGGACCCGTACCCGCCGCCGACCAGATCCAGCACGACGTCGACATCGGCGATGGTCGTGGTGAAATCGGTTGTGGTGTAGTCGATCAGCTCGTGGGCGCCGAGGTCACGCAGGAAGTCGTGGTTGGCGGCGCGAGCGGTCCCGACGACGTGCGCGCCCCGCAGGGCGGCGAACTGGACGGCCAGGTGCCCGACCCCACCGGCGGCCGCGTGGATCAGGATGCGCTCGCCGGCCCGCAGCCCGGCCAGTTCCAGGGCCTGCCAGGCCGTCAGCGCCGCGGTCGGCAGCGCCGCGGCGTGCACGTGATCCAGGCTCGCCGGCCGCGCGGCCAGGCTGTCCGCGCGGGCGAGGACATATTCGCCGTAGGTGCCGGTGCGGCTGTGCACCATACCGAAAACCTCGTCGCCGGAACGGAATTCGGTCACGCCGTCGCCGATCTCGGTGACCGTGCCGGAGACGTCGAAGCCGAGGGTGAACGGTGGCTCGCCCAGGAAGGTCACCGCCCCGGCGCGCAGCTTGCAGTCGGCGGGGTTCACCGAGGTCGCACCCAGCCGGATCAGCACCTGCCCGGCCCGCGGTGCCGGACACGGCACCTCGACGGTCTCCAGGACCTCGGGTCCGCCGAGGGACCGCTGACCTACCGCTTTCACAGGGTGTCCTTCTGTTCGACAATCACGACCGGCTGCTGTACGAGAATATCATTCTTGTACAGATGGCCAACAGGAGCGCCGCTGCCGCCGGTCAGGCTCGGTCGATGGCCCGCTCGGCGCGACGGCGGCGGTGCACGACCACCGCGATCGCGAGCGCGGCCACCGCCGCGACGAGATAACTGGGTCCGCGCAGGGTCTGTTCGAGGTGGTGCCAGTTGGCGCCGACGCCGTATCCGGCGAAGGCCAGGGCGGCGGTCCACGGCAGGCAGCCGGCCAGGGTGTACAGGGCCGGTCGGCCGCCGAAGCGCCCGGCCAGCCAGGCGAGATAGCTGCCCGCGACGTTGCCGAGGGTGCCGGCGGCGATCACCGTGGCGAGATCGGGGTGGGAGCCGCCGACCGCCCCGGCGGCCAGCGCGCCGCCGAGGAGCATGGTGACCTCCGAGGGAATCGGGATACAGGCCGACTCCGCGACCATGAGCAGGAAGATCGCGGCCGGGCCGTAGGTGACGATCAGATGTTGCACGCGGCCACTGTCACCGATCGGTGCTGTGAACACGCTGAGATCGTGCGTGCGTTCGGCCGGGGACTGCTCGAGAATGGCGCCGTGATGGATCTCGCGATGCTGTGGAGCCCGGCGCGGTGGGGCCTGCGGGTACGGTCGGCGCTCACCGCGGCGGGCGTGGTCGCGGTGGTGGTGCTGTTCGGTGGGATCGTGATGATGGCCATGCTGTACCGGTCGCTGTACGGGTCGGTCGATTCGTTCGCGGTGGCGCGCGTCGGCGAGATCACCGGCCGGCTGCGCACCACGCCGGTGGCGGGACTGGATCCGGGATTGCTGTCCACCGCCGGGCGCATCGAAGCGGTGCGCGTTCTCGACAGCACCGGCGCTGTGCTGCTCGAATCGCCGGAATCCGCCGGGCTGGGCCGGATGACGCTGCCGTCCGGGACGGTCACCGGGTGGGAGGCGCCCGGCGACAACGACATGCGGGTGTCCGCGCGGCAGGTGACCGGCCCGGACGGGCAGCTGACGGTGCTGGCGGTGGTCAGCGGCGAGCCGGTCGAGGACGCGTTGCACGAGGTGGCGATCGCGCTGGCGCTCGGCGGCCCGCTGGTGGTGCTCGCGGCCGCGGCCGCCACCTACGGGCTGGTCGGACGGTCGTTGCGGTCGGTGGAGGAGATCCGCGCGCGGGTCGCCGAGATCGGCGCGGGTGAGTTGTCGCAACGGGTGCCGGTGCCGCCGTCGCGCGACGAGATCGCCGGACTGGCCACCACGATGAACGAGATGCTGGTGCGGATCGAGGCCGCGCATCGAGCGCAGCAGCGGTTCCTGTCGGACGCCTCGCACGAATTGCGCAGTCCGCTGGCCACCCTGCGCGCTGGTCTGGACCTGGCGGTCAGCCATCCCGAGGCCGCCGACGAGCAGCTGTTCACCGGTGCGCTGCTGCCGGAGGCGATCCGGATGCAGCAGCTGATCGAGGATCTGCTCACCCTGGCCGCCGCCGACGAACGCGGAATGACGCTGCGCCGCACCGATGTCGACCTCGACGACATCGCCGCCACGGTGGTCGCCGCGGTCCGCGGCCGGCGCGGGCTGCGGATCGGGACGCGGTTGCCGCCGGTCCGGTCGATCGGTGACCCGCACGCGCTGACCCGGCTGCTGCGCAATCTGCTGGACAATGCGATCACTCACGCGAACAAGCGAATCCTGGTGTCGCTCATCGAGTCCAGTGATCACGTCGATTTCGTCGTCGACGACGACGGGCCCGGAGTGCCTGTCGCACAACGGGACCGGATCCTGGAGCGGTTCGTGCGGCTCCAGGACGACCGATCCCGGGACAGCGGCGGCACCGGACTCGGCCTGGCCATCGCCGCCGAAATCGTTGCCGCACATCACGGCCGGATCCACGTCGAGGACTCCCCGCTCGGCGGCGCGCGATTGCGGGTCCGGCTGCCGCTCGCGCCGTGAGCGGTCTTGTGTGGGCTTCCTCAGCGTCGTCACAGCGAGAACTCGTCAGCGTCCGGGCGCCGTGCGGGCCCACAGTCCCGACCCGGCGACCGAAACCCGCACTCTCACAGCCTTTATCACCGCCCTCGGTCGAGATGCGTTCCGGCCGAACACCTCCGGCGGCCGCTCCCGTCCTCGGCAACGGGTGAACCGCGGCGCGGCCGGAGATTTCTCGTGCGCGGCGCCGCCACGGCCCGGGGTCCGCCCGGACGGGCCCGGCGGCGCCGTCTGGCATGCTGGGGCCGTGCGGGTGCTGGTGGTGGAGGACGAGGTGCGCTTGGCGCAGACGCTCCGGCGCGGGCTGGAGCTGGAGGGTTTCGTGGTCCAGACCGCCCGTGACGGCGCCGAGGGGCTGTGGCTGGCGCGGGAGAATCCGTTCGACGTCATCGTGCTGGACATCATGCTGCCGCAGCTCAGCGGCTACGAGGTGGTGCGGCGGCTGCGCGCCCGGGACGTGAGCACCCCGGTGCTCGTGCTGACGGCCAAGGACGGCGACTACGACCTG
This sequence comes from Nocardia sp. alder85J, assembly GCF_020176955.2. Lineage (GTDB taxonomy): Bacteria > Actinomycetota > Actinomycetes > Mycobacteriales > Mycobacteriaceae > Nocardia. Next base: position 1,326,296 of record NZ_JAIUCZ020000001.1, on the reverse strand, counting down.
GCCGACGCGCTGGAACTGGGCGCCGACGACTACCTCACCAAACCGTTCTCGTTCGTGGTCCTGATCGCCCGGCTGCACGCCTTGCTGCGCCGCCGGGCGACTCCCCAGCAACCGGCCCTGCTGCGTGCGGACGATCTGGTGCTGGATCAGGCGCAGCGCACCGTCCACCGCGGCGGCGATCTGCTCACGCTGACCCCGCGGGAATTCGGTCTGCTCCGATTCTTCCTGCGGCACAAGGGAATCGCGGTCACCAAGACCGAGATCCTGCAGAACGTGTGGGACGCGCACTACGACGGACCGGAGAACGTGGTCGAGGTCTACGTGGGATATCTGCGCAAGAAGATCGATGCACCGTACGGGCGCAACAGCATCGAGACCCTGCGCGGTGTCGGCTACCGGATGGTCGACCCCGGACCGGTGGCCGCCGAGCAGCTCTGACCCCGGTCGCGGCACGATCTCAGCGTGCTCTCAGCGACAGCTTGCCAGGCTGGCCCAGCGACCCGGCAATCACTCGTCGACAGGGACGGTATGGTTCTCACGTACAGGTTCGAAACCAGAACCCTCACCCCGTTCGCCGTCTACTGCCTGATCGCCGGGGCGGTCAGCACGGCGTACTTCACGCTGCGCTGATGCAGCCGGGGGCCGGTCAGTACTGGGTGAGGCCCTGGTCGACGGGGATCTGTGCGGCGGTGACGTAGCGCGATTCGTCGGAGGCCAGCCAGCAGACGGCGTCCGCGACATCCTCCGGTTCGGAGACCCAGCCGGACAGGAAGGGGGTGTTCATGTTCGCCAGTCGCGGGAAGGTGTCCAGTGCGCGGCTGATGGCGGCCGCCATGTCGGTGGTGCCCATCGGGGTGTTGACCGGTCCGGGGTGCACGCTGTTGACCCGGATGTCGTGTCTGCCGAGTTCGGCGGCCAGGGCGCGGGCCATGCCGGTGACGGCGAGCCGGTCGGTCATGGCGATCTCCTGTCGGGTGGATCGGTTGTTCGGTGTTGGCCCTGCTCGCTCCGAGTGTCGCTGACCAGAGACTACTGTATCTACGGCATCGGCATTCAGGATGTATCTGAATATGTTGTACTGCAACAGATATGCTTGATTTCCTGATTTCTTGACACCAATCCTATTGACTCGAGTCAGTAAAATGCTCTACAACTAGCAGACGAGACGACGACCTCCCCGACCGCAGGGCTTCGCTTGCGGACGCGAAAGGGTAAGGCGCGCATGCTCATCTGTGCATACAGCCGTTCGAACGACCGCATCGCCATCGCGGAAGTGATTGCGCCCGAAAGTGTTCGCGCGACCCGTGACCGGGCCGGTGCACACACTGCGGCGGCCGGCGAGGTTCGTCACCGCACATCACCGAGGAGGTTCGGCCATGTCATGGCTCTGGGAAGGCGTTCGCTATCTCGCCGCGTACGGCGGCACCGCGCTGATCATCGCGTTCTGGTACTGGATGTTCAGCAGGCTGGGCACATTCTGAGCGCGGCCGGCGGCGGTGTCCGGCCGTGACCGCGCCGGCCTCCGCGGCGGCGACCGCCCTCGAACGCAGTTGCGGGATCACCGCGGTGGCGTTCGGGGAGACCCGGCGGGCGGGCGCGCGGCTGGTGACCGGCGCGCGGCGGCGCTTCGGACTCGACGCCACGCTGACCGTGGTCCACGTTCCCTATCCGATTGCCCCGGACTGGACTCGCCGGACCGTGACATGCGCTGTGGCGCTGCAATGTTCACCGTCGAAGGAGCGCATCGCCGGATATCGGCTCGGCGAGCTGCCGGCTCGGGAGCTGCGGGCGCTGGTCTATGTCGAGGCCGGGGTGGCGCTGGGCTGGATCGCGTCGCGCTGGCCCGGCCTGCTTAGCGAATTCCGCAGGGCGCTACCCGAATTGGAACCCGAGGCCGAGGACATGGCCGCCGCCACGATGTTCGATCGCGCGATCGCCCTGGCCGGCAGCGACCGGCCGCTGGATCCGCCTCCGCTGCTCGGCGCGCTGCCGCTGTCCGCCGCCGGGCCGGGCGGGGCGCTGGAGCGACTGCGGCGCACCCGCGGCCGCCTGCCGTGGACCAGCGGATCGCGGCGGCGGCGGCCGCGGCCGCGGCCCTGGTCGGTGCCGGTGGGCGGGGACGGCGGTGCGCCCAACCGGAATCCACCGCCGCCGAGCCGCCCGGACGACAACGATCCCGACCTCACCCCCGAGCATCGGCCGGGCATCCCCTACCCGGAATGGAACATGTGGACACAGAGTTTCCGGCGCGATCACGTCGCCGTCGTGGAACGCGCGGACGCCGCGCGGATTCCCGAACAGACCTCGGCCGCAAGCGATCTGCGCCACTGGTTCGAGCAGCACACCCACCGTGCGATGACCGGACGGCTGGAGGACGGCGCGGACCTCGACGTCGATCGCTACGTCGGCCACTACATCGATGCGCTGACCGGCGCGGCGGCCCAGCCGCGGGTGTTCCGGGATCTGGCGCGCGCCGACCGGGACGTCACCACCGCCGTACTCCTGGACGGCAGCTCGTCGCTGGGGATGCGCGGCGGGGAGGCCTTCCGGCTGGAACTGGCCTGCGCGGACGCCTTGTCCAGCGCCATGACCCGAGCCCGGGAACGGCACGGCGTCTTCGTGTTCACCGGCAACACCCGGCACCGGGTGGAGGTCCGCTGCCTGAAGAACTTCACCGACCGGCGTTTCGTCCCGCCCAGCGCACAGGGACTGGTCACCGGCGGATACACCCGGCTGGGCGCACCGCTGCGGCACCTGACCGCGCGGTTGCTGGCGCAGCCGGCGCAACGGCGGCTGCTGCTGGTCATCGGGGACGGACTGCTCTCGGACGAGGGATACGAGGGGCGCTACGCCTGGGCCGACGCGGCGCACGCCGTCGAGGAGGCGGACCGGGCGGGTGTCCGCATCTACTACCTCGGCGTCGGCCCGGTCCGCGTCGACCCGCTGCCGGAGGTGTTCGGCCCCCGTCGCTCCCGGCGCATCCGGCGCGTGGACGAGCTGCCGCGGGTGCTCGCCCGGGTCCACCGCGAACTGACCGCACCGTGACCACCATCGGGACAGGACGACGATGACCGGCACCTACCGATCCAGCGGCAACGAACAGGCGCTGTTCGAGCACGCGTTCCGCAGTGGCGTCCCGGTGATGCTGACCGGGCCCACCGGGTGCGGGAAGACGCGGTTCGTCGAGCACATGGCCGAACTGCTGCACCGGCCCCTGGTCACGGTCAGTTGCCACGACGATCTGACCGCGTCCGATCTCGTCGGCCGCTTCCTGGTGACCGGTGGCGACGTCGTCTGGACCGACGGTCCGCTGACCAGGGCCGTGAAGTCCGGCGCGATCTGCTATCTCGACGAGGTGGCCGAGGCCCGGCAGGACTCGCTGGCCGTCCTGCACTCGCTGACCGACCACCGGCGCACGCTGTATCTGGACCGGGCCGCGGAAACCGTCACCGCCCCGTGCACATTCATGCTGGTGGGCTCCTACAACCCGGCCTACCGCAGCTCGTTCAAGGAGCTCAAACCCTCGTTCCGGCAACGCTTCGTCACCATCGCGATGGACTATCTGCCAGCGGATGCGGAAGCGGCGACGATCGTCGCGGAGACCTCGGTCGCGCTGCCGGTCGCGCAGCGACTCGTGCGCTGCGCCAACGCAGTTCGATCCGCCGATCGGGCCTTCCACTTCGAGCCGCCCTCGACCCGGGTACTGGTGACCGCAGCCCGGCTGATCGCCTCCGGCGCAACGGAATCCGACGCCGCCGAGGCCTGCATCCTCGCTCCGACGAGTACCGACGCGGCGATCATCGACGGGTTGCGCGAAATCGCCGCCGCCACACTGCAACCCGCCGACACCACGACAACGTCCTGAGTACGGGAAAGGAATCGGCATGGATCGACAGGAACAGGGCAGGAAGCGGGCGCTGATCGTCCTGCAGATCGTCATCTACGGCTTCCTGCTGACGATGTTCGGCATTCAGCTCTACATGTCCTTCGCCCGAGGGTGGTGGGACCTGTGACCCTCGAGGTACACGAGGACGATTCCCGCCGCGCGCAACGCACGGCCGACAAGTGGATGATCACCGGCGCGGCCCTGATGGGGATGTGGGCGCCGGGCATCATCGGACTGCCGATCTTCCTGCGCGGCGTGGTATTACAACGCCGCGCCCTGCGCGCCGGACTGTCGGTGCGGCCGATGATCGTCACCCTGCTCGGCTATCTGGTGCTCATCGACGGCTGTCTCAACAGCCTGGGCTGGGCCATGGACATGGTCGCCAACCACACCCTGCTCAGCCGGGTGCTGCTGGTCGGCTGGGGCGATATGTTCGACGGCGGCTACTTCTGGCACTACAACGAGATGTGGGTCGGCGGCGCCTCCGGGCCGGGCGAGAAATCCTATGTGTACGGCCTGATCCTGACCGTGTTCTCGATGCGGGTCGCCGCCGCGATCGGCTTCCTCCAGATGAAGCGCTGGGGCCAGCAGTGGATGATCGTCACCTGCTGGATGGGCATCGTGATCTGGTGCGCCTACGTGTTCAACATGACCATGTACGCCGATGTCCGCTTCCGCGGCACCATCTTCCCGGTCGTGGGCTGGTGGCTCTACGACATCTTCTATATCAGCCCCTTCCTGGCGATCCCGTACCTGCACACGGTGAACCGCGAGATCTTCACCGACTGAACGCATCGGAGCACTGCCGTGACCACCTCACCTGCCGCGAAAGACGCTGTGGCCCAGGATCTCCCGGCCGGGACCACCCCCTACTACGCGAACATGCACACATGGATCCAGCGCGTGACCCTGATCTGCCTGGTCGCCCTGGTCGTCGAAGGCGCGTTCACGCTGCCGTTCATGGCCGTCTACTACGGCTACCCGACCCTGAGCCTCACCCAGATCTGTAGTGAACTGCGCAAGATCCAATACTCCGACGACACCCAGGAATGCCAGGTTCCCTACCCGATCCTCGGACCGCCGGAGGGCGCGCGGGCCAAGGACAAGGCCCAGGACCGGTGGGGTGTCCAGCCCACGCCCGGCTACCATCGGCTGGGCTTCCGGGAACTGGTTCGCATCCACGACCAGCGCGCGGCCCGCGACGCCGCCGCGCACGCGACACCGAAATAGCCCCGCCGTCCCGCGGTACCCAGCGATTGCCCCGAGGTGTCTGCGCGATACTGTGCGGAGGACCGGCTGGGGTCCGCACGGAGAGGGGATGGCGGCGATGGTGACGGACGGGCCGTCGGTGCGCGAGGTCAAGCGCATGCAGACCCGCGAACGCCTGCTCGGCGCCGCGATGGCCGAGTTCAAGCGGGCCGGGATGGCTGAGGCGGACGTGAGCGCCATCGTCACCGCCGCGGGCGTCGCCCACGGCACCTTCTACTTCCACTTCCCCACCAAGGAACATGTGCTGCTCGAACTGGAGAACCGCGAGGAGGATCGGATCGCGGCCCAGCTGAACCGCTTCGCCGATCAGCACCGCGATCTCGCGGCGATCCTCGCGGAGACGGTCCGGCGGGTGCTCGGACTCGAGCGGCGCCTCGGCCAGGCCCTGTTCCGGGATCTGCTGGCGCTGCACTTCTCCCAGACCCGGCCACCGGTCGACGACAGCGAGAACCACGCCGTCATCGTCCTGATCGCCCGCGAGATCGGCGCGGCGCAGGACCGCGGCGAGGTCGGCGCACAGGTGCAGCCGATGAACAGCGCGGTCTTCTTCCTCCTCGGGCTGTACGCCCTGCTGACCACGATGAACGACTGGGCGAACCGGGACGGCGTGCTCGCCGACTTCCTGGCGCGGACGCTGGACAGCGTCCGCTCCCGCTGAGCCGCTCAGACCCGGGCGAGGATTTCGCCGTGCACCAACGAGATCCACCCGTCCTCGGCGTCCGTCCACCGACGCCAGGCGCGGCTGATGCGCTCGAGGTCGGCGGTGGTGGCGAGGCCGGAGTCGACCAACTGCCGCGACAGCGCCGATTCGAGGATCCGGTCCGCCCACATGCCGCCCCACCCCTCGCGCTCGTCGGGAGTCGCATAACACCAGGTCGACGACGTCGCGACGATATCGGTCAGCCCGGCGGCCCGGGCCCAGGACAGCAGCCGGCGCCCGGCGTCGGGCTCGCCGCCGTTGGCGCGCGCGGCGGTGCGGTACAGCCGCAGCCACTCGTCGAGTTCGGGTAGTCGCGGCCACCAGACGAATCCCGCGTAATCGGCGTCGCGCGCCGCGACCAGCCCGCCCGGCCGCGCGACGCGCGCCATTTCCCGCAGTGCCGCAACGGGATCCGCGACATGCTGGAGCACCTGGTGCGCGTGCACGACATCGAACGACGCGTCGGCGAACGTCAGGGCGTGGACATCCTGGACGCTGAACTCGATACCGGTCACCCCGCGTTCGGCGGCGAGCTCGCGCGACAGCGCGAGCTCCGCCTCACCGATCTCGGTGGCCGTCACCCGGGCCACCCGCGCCGCCAGGTCCACGGTGATGGTCCCGGGGCCGGCCCCGACATCGAGCAGCGAGAGATCCGGACCCAGCTGGGGCAGCAGGTACGCGGCCGAGTTGGCGGCCGTGCGCTGCCGATGCGAACGCAGCACCGACTCATGATGACCGTGGGTGTACTTGCTCATCGGGGCTCTCCTCTCCGTGCCGTCGATTCTGCCCGCCCGCCCGAGCGGGGTCCACATTCGAAGATGACAGTCTCGAATATTGGGATGCTGCCCTCGCGGCAGTGCCCGGTACTCGCGGTGGTCGCGAGGAGCCGGCTACTCCCGGGGAGGATCTTTGCGGTGGCGGATTCCGCAGTCCGAATCTGGAGAATGTGCTGGTCAGCGCTTTTCGAGGGGGGTGCCGTGCGGGGCGTGGGGAGCGGGAGCGTTGCTACGGTTCGTCCGTGGTCACGGCGCTGCGTTCTGGTGATGCTCGCCTATCGGTCCGGGCCGGTCGCGACCGGCGGTCCTGACGGTCCAGCCGGGCCGCCACGCCGTCGAGGAAGATCTGCACGCCGTGCGTGAAGACCTCGTCCGCGGGCGCGGCGACGTAGTCGGCGCCGGCGGTGCGGATGGCGGTGAAGCGGTCGGCGGGCAGGTCGTGTACGAGTTCGGCGAATCCGGCGGACCGGGTGGCGCCGCGCGCGCCGCGTCCCACGGCGCTGCGCTGGATGTCGGCGCCGCCGGCGACGAGCTGGATCATCGCGGTGGTGGTGTACGCGGCCTGTGCCGGATCCAGCCCGGCCGCGAGGAACAGTTCCAGTGCGGCGTCGATCAGGCGCAGGGTGTTCGGCCCGTATCCGGCGGTGTTGCGGGCCGCGGACGCGGGCAGCGGCTGCGAGAGCATGACGCGGCGCATCTCGTGCATCAGCGCCTCGACGTCGGCGCGCCAGCCGCGATCGGTGCGTTCGATGCGGATATCGCCCATGACGTGATCGGCGATGAGCGCGATCAGCTCCTCGCGGCCGGCGATGTGCCGGTACAGCGAGGCGCTGCGGGTACCCAGCCGATCGGCGACCGCGCGCACGGTGAGCGCCTCCACGCCGCCCTCGCGGAGCAATTCCAGTGCGGCGTCGATGATCCGCGCGGTGGACAGGCCACCCGAGCGCGGGCGGCGGCGATGCTCGGTCGCGGCGCGGTCGGCCCACCAGCGGGCCGAACCCGGTTCGGCCTCCGAAGACGTGCCCAGATCGTCCTGCGAAGACACGTGCGGTTCGATCTCCGGAGACAGGCCCGGCTCCGCCTTTGCGGGCGTGCCCGGGTCTGTCTCGATCTCGCTCCGGGGTGCGAGAGGCGGCGGGTGAGAGTGCATGTCGCTCCGTCCTCCGAGTCCCGGCCTTGACACTGTGCGATCAACGCTCGCATAATACCGAATCGAGTAATGCGATCGGTGATCGCATACCAGTGGGCGACACCGACCGTCGTGATTCGGCGACCGCGCCCGAATTCTCTTTCGGTACCAGGGATTCCGCGGGCAGGCGCCGCGGCCGAGCAGGAGGTCGTCCGTGACCGCGGTGATGCAGGGTGTCAGGATCATCGAGGTCGCCGAGCGCACCTTCGTGCCCGCGGCCTCGGCGTTGCTGTCCGACTGGGGTGCGGACGTGATCAAGATCGAGCACGTGGAACGCGGCGACGCGATGCGCGGCCTGGCGTCGTCGGGCATCGCGGTCGTGCCGGACGACGTGCACGTGCTGTTCGAGCATTCCAATCGCGGCAAGCGCAGCCTCGGCCTGGACCTGACCTCCGAGGCCGGACGCGACATCCTGCACCGGCTGGTCGTGGCCCCGGTGCAGTTCGGCGAACGGCCCGTGACACCGCGGCGCGCGCCGGAATTCAACGAGCACGGTGACGAGGTGCTCGCCGAACTCGGACTCGATCCGGACGCGGTGCTGGATCTCGAGATCCGTGGCGTCGTCACGTAATCGGCGCGAAAGACCGTGCGGCAACTCGAATCACAGGAGAGACGAATGACGTCGTTCGATGCGTTCCGGTTCGACGGCAAGCGAGTGCTGGTCGTCGGCGGGGCCAGGGCAAGGCCGACTACATGTTCTCGAAGCAGGCGGTCTGCGCCTATGTCGCCACCCAGGCATTGACATTGCGGGCCAGGGGAATTCGCATCAACGCGATCTGCCCCGGCGCCACCGACACCCCGCTGGCGCGTGCGAACGCCGAGCGCTGGCTCGGATTCGGCACCGACTACCGGGAAGCGGCCGGGGTCGAGGTGTCGCAGCCGATCGAGCAGGCCGGGCCGCTGCTGTTCCTGTGCAGCGATGCGGCCTCCTCGATCACCGGCACCATCCTCACCGCCGACCACGGGTATTTCACCGCCGGCGTCTCCGGGTCGTTCCCGGCGGCGACGCCCGTCGTCACATTCATGCTCGGCCGGTAAAACTTTGGAAGGGAACAGTTTTCGATGAAAGAACAACGCCGCGGCCGCAAGATCGCGATGAGCCCGGAGGAAGTCGACGCGTTCCTCACCGAGGAGCGCACCTGCCGGGTGGCCACCGCCGGCCCGGACGGGCCGCACCTGACCCCGCTGTGGTTCGTCTGGGACGGCGCCGCGCTGTGGCTGAACTCCGTGGTGAAGAGTCAGCGCTGGACCGATATCGCGCGCGATCCACAGGTCGCCGTGCTGATCGACGGCGGCCACGCGTTCAACGAGCTGCGCGGCGTGGAGATCCGCGGCCGGCTGGAATCGGTGGGCGAGGTACCGCGCACCGGCACACCGGATTCCGCGCTCGCGGAACCGGAGCGGCGGTTCGCCCGCAAGTACACCGGCCGCGACGAGATGCACTACGACGGCCGGCACGCCTGGCTGCGGCTGACGCCGCAGAAGATCACCAGCTGGGATTTCCGGAAGATGTGACCCCGAAGAAAGGCGGACAATGCAATACCGGAAGTTCGGTACCACCGGCGTCACCGTCAGCACCCAGTGCCTCGGCACGATGAACTTCGGGCGGTTGGGACATACCGATGTCGCCGACTGTCTCCGAATCATCGGCCACGCCTTGGACAACGGGATCACCTTCATCGACACCGCCGACGTGTACTCCGGTGGCCAGAGCGAGGAGATCGTCGGACAGGCGGTGCGGTCGCGGCGCGACGAGGTGGTGATCGCGACCAAATGCTTCTACCCGATGGGTTCCGGCGCCAATCAGCGCGGCGGTTCCCGGCGGTGGATCACCCGGGCGGTCGAGGGCAGCCTCCGTCGGCTCGGCACCGACTACATCGACCTCTACCAGGTGCACAAGCTGGACTGGGACACCGATGTGGAGGAAACCCTCGGCGCGCTCAGCGATCTGGTGCGCCAGGGCAAGGTGCTCTACCTGGGTTCGTCCTCGTATCCGGCGGACTGGATCGTGGAGGCCCAGTGGGCGGCCGCCCGGCGGCGCACCGAGCGGTTCGTGTGCGAGCAGTCACAGTACTCGATCTTCGCGCGCTCGGTCGAGCAGGCGGTGCTGCCCGCCTGCGCGCGGCACCGGATGGCGATGATCCCGTGGAGCCCGCTGGCCGGTGGCTGGCTGACCGGGAAGTACCGGCGCGGCGAAAAGGCGCCCGCGGGTTCACGATTCGATCCGGCGAGCCCGTTCATGCGGGGATCGGTCAGCACCGAGGAGGAGCGCACGTCCCCGGCACGCTTCGACGCGGTGGAGGCCCTGCGCGTGATCGCCGACCAGGCGGGTGTCTCGCTGACCGCGCTGGCCCTGGCCTTCGTCGGCAGTCATCCCGCCGTCACCTCGACCATCGTCGGGCCGCGCACCGGACGCCATCTCGACGACGCGCTGGCCGCCGCCGACGTCCGGCTGGACGAGGACACCCTGGACGCGATCGACAAGGTCGTCCCGCCCGGCACCGATCTGCCCGGCATCGACCATTTCGTCCACCATCCCGCACTCGCCGCCGGGGCCCGGCGCCGGCCCCGCGGATAGAAACCGGCCCGGCGGCGCCGCTCCAGACCGCGGTCCCGCAGGTCAGGGGCATTCGCGTCGCCGCTCGCCGGGTTCGGCCGGTGTACTCTCCTCGCTTCACCACGATCGTGCCGCCGGCCGCGACGGTGAGCATCCTGCTCGCCCACCCCGTCGGCGCCGCGATGCCGTCGCACGACGGTGTCGTCGCACCGCCGCTGACCGATGGCGGCGTGCTGCGCGCCCTGCCGGACAGCTGGTCCGGGGTGCTGAAATACCTGCCCGCCAACGCCGGCGCCGCGTGCTCCCGCTACACCCGCTCGCCCGAACTGCTCACCCCGCGGGCGGGATCGTCTTCGCGATGTGGGTAGTCCTGGCGGTGAGTGGTTGCGCGTACGCGGTACGACAGCGCGACGTGTGATCGGCCGCTCCGCACCGCCGGTACCGGCGGCGTGACCGAGGTTCGGATCGAAACACGCTGGGCGGCACAGGCTCAGAGGGAGGTCGGACATGGCTCTGCGGCACGGAGTACGTCGTCGGATCGGCGCGGCGATCGTCGCCGGGATGGCGGTCGCCACCGCGACCGGAACAGCCGGTGCGGACACCGATCCCCCGAACACGGTGGAGGCGGTCTTCCCGCAGGCCCGGCCGGCGTCCGACGGTTCCCGCATCGTCGGGGTCACGCCGGTGGACACCCGCCGGTTCGTCGTCGAGGTCCGATCCGCGGCGATGGACCGGACCGTCCGGCTCCAGGTGATCCGGCCCGCCGACACCGACACTCCCGCGCCGACGTTGTACCTGCTCGACGGCGCCGAGGACGGCGACACCCCGCACGGCGTCAAGACCTGGGAATCCACCACCGATCTGATCCCGTTCACCGCCGACAAACACGTCAACGTGGTGACCGTGATCGACGGCGCCTACACCTATTACACCGACTGGCTGCGCGATGACCCGATCCTCGGCCGCAACCGGTGGCAGACCTTCCTCACCGAGGAACTACCGCCGGTGCTGGACACCGCCTTCGGCGCGACGGGCCGCAACGCGATCGCCGGGCTGTCGATGTCGGCGACCTCCGTGCTGCAACTGGCGGAATCCGCGCCGGGCCTGTACCGCGGCGTCGGTTCGTTCAGCGGCTGCAACGATCTCGATGATCAGGTCTGCGCGGCGGCGGTGCAGGCCGTGCTCGCGCTGGGCCACGGCGATCCGGCGAACATGTGGGGTCCCGTCGGCGGCCCGGAGTGGACCGCCCACGATCCCGCGGCACCGGAGAATCTGGAGAAGCTGCGCGGGGTCGATGTCGTCTTCGCCGCCGGCAACGGCACTCCCGGAAAACACGACACCGCTGTGGCCGCCGGTGACCCGCTACGGCTGGGCCGCGAGCTCATCCTCGGCGGCGGCCCGGAGGAGGCGCTCATCGCGCAATCCAATCATCGTGTACAGCAACGGATGTCGGATCTGCGCATCCCGGCGACCTTCACCTTCACCGCGGCGGGCACCCACTCGTGGCCGTACTGGCAGGACGACCTGCACGCGGCCTGGCCGAGATTCGCTGCCGCGCTGGATATTCCGGTATCCGGATCGCGCTGACGCCGCCGGTAGGTCCGAGATGGTCAGCGACGGAGCGAATTCCACCACCACGTCGATGCCGCACCGTCGGCCAGATCGGTGAGCTGCCCGATCTGGCCGACGGTGCGGCGCTGGTCGGCGCGTCGTCTCGGCCGTCAGTGCCGGGGCGTACTCATGGCGAGGACGGCACTGCGCCGGTCCAGCGAGCCGAACGGCGATCCGCCGGTGGGGTTGTCGCTGCCGTGGATCCAGGTGGGGCCGTCGGCGAGATGGTCGAGGGCCTGCTCGGCGACATCGCGGGGATCGGCCAGGGGCCGGTCGCCGGGATCCATCGTGCGGTGCAGCGAAGGTGTGTCGGTGGCGCCGAGGACCAGGGACAGCACGTCCACGCCATGGTCCCGCCATTCGGCCCACAACCCTTCGCCGAGAACGAGATCGAACGCCTTGGTGGCGCCGTAGGAGGACAGCGTGCGGCCACCGGCCCAGGCCGCGCCGGAGGTGACCAGCACCACCGCGCCCCGGCCGCGGGTGACCATCGGCCCGCCGAAGCGGTAGGCGGCCTCCAGCACGCTGACACAATTGCGCTGGACCAGGGCGCGGTGATCGTCGAGAGTCCGGTCCAGGAATTCGGCGCTGCGGGTGTCACTGCCGGCGTTGTAGACGAACACCCCGATCTCGAGGTCCGCGGTGGCCTGCGCCAGAGCGGCGATCGCGGTGTCGGCGGCGAGGTCCAGGGCGACCGTGCGCACCTGCACGGGGTGCTTCGCGGTGACGGCCGCGGCGCACTCGTCGAGGACCGCGGTGCGGCGGGCGACGAGTACGAGGTTCATGCCGCGTGCGGCCAGGCCGTCCGCGAAGGCGGCGCCGACGCCGTCGGAACCACCGGCGATCACGGCCCAGGAACCGTAGCGGCGGGAGAAATCGGTCACGATACTGTCCTTTCGACTGAGCGGCCGGGCCGCTCGACGGCAGCGAGCCGGGTCAGCGGGCCGGGGGCGGGGCCAGCATCTCGCGATGGGCGGCGGTGCCGTCCAGGGCGGCGTTGATGCGCTCGGCCACTCGCCAGCCGTCCGGGGTGCGGACCCAGGTCCAGGTGTTGGCCGAGACACGGGCGACCCAGAACCGGTCCGCGGCGGCATCCCAGCGGATGTTCAGGGCGTAGCTGCGCCCGGTCGCCCGGTCGCCGTCGATCTCGATGTGCGGCACGGTCAGTACGTGCGCGCAGCCGTTGTGGATCAGGCTCTGGTGCCCGGCGCCGTGCACCATGGCCGCGATGTCCGCATGCCCGTTCATGGTCAGTTGCGGAACGGCGGCGAAAAGGCCGTCCTCGGTCCACAATTCGGCGGCGGCCTCCCCCGAGCCGCTGTCCACCGCGGGCCCGTAACCGGCGACCAGCTGGCCGATCTCCCTGTGGTCCTCCAGTATTCGCACGCGCTCGGTCAGTGCCGCCACCGCCGCGCGCAGCTCTTCGATCTCACTCATGGGTGCTCCTCGGTGAATTGCCTCAGGGGACGACGACGATGCGGGCCGGGCCTGCGGCGTCGCGGGCGGCGTCCAGGGCCGCGGGTACCTCGTCGAGCCCGACCGTGCGGCCGAGCATCGGGGTGACGTCCAGCCGTCCGGAGCAGACCGCCTCGAACGCGTCGTCCCAGTGCGCCGGCAGCGGGCCACCGCCGAACTGGATGTTGAGGCCCTTGCGTTTCGCCGTCAACGTATTGAGATGTTCCCCGCTGGGTGGCCCGCCGACGGAGTAGATCCGGGTACCGCGCTGACATCCGGTGATGATCGAATCCAGCACCCCGGGCACCCCCACACATTCGAACACCACGCACCCGGGCCCGCCCCCGGCGGCCACCAGCGCCGAAACCGATTGCGCGGCACCGGATGCGACATCGCGCCAGGCGTGGAAGGGGGCGACCTCGGCGGGGTCGACGAGAATGTGCGCACCCATCGCCCGCGCGGTCTCCCGCCGCGACGCCACGAAATCCACCGCCACGATCGGCCCCACGCCGAGCGCGGCCAGATGCGCGATCACCGACAAACCGATCGCGCCGCAGCCGATGACCAGCGGCACCTCCGCCGCGGTCACCTGTGCGCGGGCGGCGGCGGACCAGCCGACGGAGATCGCGTCGGCGACACACACGACCGCGCTGGGCAACTCCGACACCACCGGCCGCGCGAGGGCCTCGTCCAGCAGCAGAAATTCGCCGAAACCGCCCGGGGCGTCCGGATTCTGCCCGATGATCCTGCGCCCGTGGGCAGTTCGCAGGATCGGCAGCGAGCCGACCCGGGTCCCGAGCGGGATCCGCCGTTCGGTATCGGGACCGTAGTCGATAACTGCCGCGCAGTATTCGTGGCCCATCACGATGTCGACGTCCTGATCGTAGGTCGACATGCCACTGTCGTCCTCGGCGCCGGCTTCGGGATGGTCCATGAAATGCAGGTCCGACGCGCAGATCCCGCACGCCAGCGACCGCACCAGCAACTGCCCCGGACCCGGCACCGGATCCTCGATCACCCGCGTCTCGACCCGGCCGCCACGCAACACCGCCGCACGCATCGTCGGCTCCTTCCCACGGGACGCGCTGTCCCGCCGGCCACGACCATAACCACACGCCGACCCGATACGGAAGTGAGTCTCCTATAACTTATAGGAGGATGACGGCCGTAATATACGTACTGAACTGGTTATTGTTGTAATTTCACGAGCAAGTTACGGTAGGGCCCATGCCGTATATGCAACAGGTCGGCCGCCCCCGCGACTCCACCATCGACGACCGGGCCCTCGCGGCGGCGCGCACACTGCTGGTCGAGCGCGGATTCGAGGCGACCACCATGGCCGCGATCGCCGAACGCGCCGGTGTGCACGCCTCGGCGCTGTACCGCCGCTGGCCCTCACGCATCGAGGTGATCGAGGACGCCGCCTTCCCGGCCGCCGCGCCGGTCGAGCTCACCCCCACCGGCGATCTGCGCCGCGATCTGCGCCGATTCATCCGCGTCTACATCGCCGTATTCGGCGAACCCGCCGCCCGGGTCGCGGCCGCCGGCCTGCTCGCCCACCACCGCACCTCCGACAAACCCGGCGCCCCCGCCGTCTACCTGCGCGTCTCCTCCCGCCCCCAGTTCCGCGCCCTCATCGCCGCCGCCCCACCGGGCAGCGTCGACCCCACCGTCGACCCCGACGACGTCTTCGACATGCTGCTGGGCGCGATCTGGACCCGCGTGGTCCTGTTCACCGTCACCACCCGGCAGCGCCCGATAGAACGCACCGTCGACATGGTGCTCCGCATGCTCAGACCCGTCCCGCCGCATTCCTGACGGATGTCCGGTGCGGTCAGCGGTTGAGATAGGCAGCCAGGCCGCCGAGTTCCGAGCCGGCGATGAACACCGAGCGCACGTTGAACAGGGCCTCCTCGACATGGGCCGGGCAACCCCACGCCGAATCCCCCCACGAATCCGCGATCTTGATCTCGGCCGGTTCGGTACACCCGGCGGGGCCGCCCAGCTGACAGTGCTCGGGGTGCGGCGCCGCGGCCTGTGCGGCCGCGGCGGTGCGCATGCGGGCGGCGAGTTCCGCGGCGGCCGCGGCCCGCTGCTCGGCCTCCGCGCGCAGGGCATGTTCGGCGCGCAACGCCTCGGCCAGTTCGGCGCGGGCCGTCTCGGCCCGTGCCTCGGCGGCGGCCTTGTCCGCTTCGATGTGGTGGCGTTCGATGGCCAGGGCCGCGGTGTCGGCGAAGACCCGAGCGAGCGCGAGATCGCTGTCGTGCGGGACGCGCGGAGTGCGGTGATACATCGCGAAGGTCCCCAGCAGGCTCCCGTCGCGGGCCAGGATCGGCGTCGACCAGCCCGCGCCCAGCCCCGCCCGCTCGGCCAGCTCCCGGAAGTCGTCCCAGAACGGATCGGTGCCGATATCGGTGACGATGACCGGTTCCCGCCGATGTGCGGCGGTACCGCACGAACCGACCCCTTCCCCGGTGGCGATCCCGTCGATGGCCTGGTTGTAGAACTCGGGCAGGCTCGGCGCGGCGCCGTGCCGCAGATGCCGCCCGTCGAGGTCGGCGAGCAGCACGGAGACCAGCACCTGCTGCGGTACCAGCCGTTCGATACAGCGCGCCATCCCGTCCAGCACCTCCGCCAGCGGCGCCTGACGAGCGATCTGCTGCAACAGGGCCCGCTGTTCGGCCAGCAGCCGCTGCGCATACCGGACCTGAGTGGTCTCCAGCCCGATCAGCCGCACCCCGGTGACCGTCCCGTCGATGTCCCGGCGCGGTTCGTAGCTGAAGTCGAAGAGGGCCTGCGCCCCGCTGCCCAGCACGACCGGCACATCACGACCGGTGGACGGCACACCGGTGGACCGGACCCGGTCCAGCACCGTGACCATGTCCCGACCGGCCGGCCCGGGCAGCAATTCGACCGGCGTCGAGCCGATCCGAGCGTCGCCTTCCCCTACTGCGGCGAAGAATGCCGCATTCGCCGTCTCCAGCCGATGCGCGGGCCCCGTGAACGACGCGTACACCGCGAGGGCCTGCCCGAACAACGCGCGCAGATCCGCCTCCGCCGCGGCGTCGGCCACGGCCGGATCCGCACCGGCAGGTTGTTGCCCCGATATCGCCGTCATGTCACGCCTCGCCTCTTCGTGGAACGATCACCCGGACTCGACGGGACACCACCTGGTCGAAACGCTACCGGGTCGGCCGGCCGGCCTGCTCAGTCGGCACCGCCATGGTTCTCCGGCCCCCCGGTCGATCGGATACGGCCGAGGAGGAATTCCTGTTCGGCGGCGTTGGCGCTGAGGTCGAGCGCGGCGCGGTAGGCCGCGACGGCCTCGGTGTCACGGCCGAGACGGTGCAGGAGATCGGCCTTGCTCGCATGGAGGTATCGGTAACCGGCCAGGCGGCCGTCCTGTTCGAGCTGCTCGATCCGGGCCAGGGCGGCCTCGGGACCGTCGGTCATCGACAGGGCGATCGCGCGGTTGAGGGCGACGACCGGCGAGGGCCAGATCCGGAAGAGTTCGTCGTAGAGGACGAGGATCTGCGGCCAGTCCGTATCGGCATAGCCGGGAGCCAGGGCAAGCACGGCGGCGATGGCGGCCTGAAGGGTGAAGCGGCCGGGCGGGCCGGCGGTGAGGCCGGCGACCAGGAGCCGGTCGGCCTCGCCGATCATGTCGTGGTCCCACCGGGAGCGGTCCTGGTCCGCCAGGCGCAGCAGTCGGCCTTCTGGACTCGTGCGGGTGGCGCGGCGCGCGTGGTGAACCAGTAGCAGTGCCAGCAAGCCGCCGGTTTCTCCGCTGTCCGGCAGCAGGTGGTGCAGCATCCGGGCCAGATCGAGCGCACGGCCGGTGAGATCCTCGCGCACGAGGTTCTCGCCGGAGTAGGCGGTGTGCCCGGACGAGTAGAGCAGGTGGATGGTGGTGAGCACCCCGTCCACGCGGTCGGGCAGCTCGGCCGGCGACGGCACGACGTAGGGAATGCGCGCGACCGCGATCTTCTTCTTGGCGCGGGTGAGACGGGCGGCCATCGTGGTGGGCGTGACCAGGAATGCCCGGGCGATGTCGGGTGTCGACATTCCGCACACCAGCCGCAGGGTGAGGGCGACCTGCGCCTCCAGCGCGAGCGCGGGGTGACAGCAGGTGAAGATCAGTCGCAGCCGGTCGTCATCGATGACGTCGGCCGCCGGATCGGCCTCGGGCGAGCCGCTGTCGGCGAGGTCCGCGAGCAGGGGCAGTGCGGTGTGCAGCGTCCGCCCGCGGCGAAGGGTGTTGAGCGCGGCGCGGCGGGCGACGGTGGTCAGCCATGCCCCCGGCCGCTCGGGCACCCCGTCGTCACCCCAGGTCCGCAACGCCTGGACATAGGCGTCCTGGACGGCCTCTTCGGCGGCGTCCAGGTCATGGGTCACCCGCACCGTCGCGGCGAGCACGAATGCCCATTCGCGACGGTGCGCTGCGGCGACTGCCTCGGTGACGGTGTTCAGCTGGTCTCCGAGATCTGGAGACCGGCCAGCGGGCGGACCTCGACGCCGCCGTCGAGGATCGGTGTCAGCCGGGCCAGAGCCAGGGCGTGATCGAGGTCGCGGGCCTCGATCACGAAGACTCCGGCCAGGGCTTCCTTGGTCTCGATGAACGGGCCGTCGGTCACCAGGCCACCACGGATCGCCGTCGCGGTCTCGGCCGCTTCCAGTGCCATACCGGCCACGATCCGGCCGCCGTGCTCGGAGATCCGTTCCGGCAGCCGCGTGTGGGCCTCCAGCAGCTCCGGCGGCAGTTCGCTGTTGCGACGCTCGAAGATCAGCACCGCGTACTGAGCCATCACTGTTCCTCCCGTCCGGCCGCATCCGCGGCGAACACCTCATCCAACCAGGCACGCCACGCCAGGGTGCCCGCCCGCTCCTCGGCGCCCTCGGCGAACAGGTGATGGGCGAGACCGACCGGCATGCCCCACGCGTCACGGCCGTAGAAGCGATACAGCGCGTCCGCACCGCGCAGACCCAGGAAATGCGCGGTGGCGTAGTCGACGACAGCGTCGATCGGCGCCAGTCCCGCGGGCGTGAGCCGAACCCGGTCACCGACCGTGATGTCCGCTTGCACCCCCAGCGCGTCACGCAGCCGCGCGAAGCCGCCGTCGACGGACCGGGCGGGCGCCTCGGCGCGGATGTACCCGGCGTCGCGCCCACCGAAGTGCCGTAGGTATTCGCCGAGCGAGTGGTAGTAGAACGCCGTGTGCTGCCGGCACGAATCCAGCAGCCGGTCGTAGTCGGCCCCGAACACGCCGATATGCGTGAAGCGCAAGTGGGTTCCCGTGCCCCGGGGCTCCAGCAGGTAGTCCAGTTCGTTGAAACCGTCTCCCCCACTCTCGGCCCGCGTCACGAAATGCCGTGGCGGGTCCCACGTGATCACCGACCCGCCTCCGCCGGGCGTGAGGCCCCGCTCGGTCCCACCCTGCCACGGCTGGTATTCGATCTTCCAATACCAGCCGGTCTGATGGCGGGTGAACGCCTCCCACACCTCCTGCGGGCCGGCGGGCAGCTCGCCCTCCCACGCCACTTCGAACCGCTGTCCCATGGTCTCTCCTTCCGCGCGAGCCATCGAAATACGGCTCGTCACAAGGACGACACACGGCACCCGCCGAAATCGACAGGATGTATCCGTGAATTCGCCCGGACGAGATCGGCGGATATGGTTGACACATGACTGGACAGATGTCTAGCTCGAGGCCCGGGGTCTGCGCTCCCCGACCTGCCTGCCCTGGAGGAGAGACCGGCCATGACGAAGATCCCCTCGCGTGAAGTGCGGCTGGCCCACGCGGCCAAGCATGCCGAACTCTGGAACTCCGGCAGGAAGGAGGAATGGATCGCGTCGTGGCGCACCATCGTTCCCGGCCACGTCCGGATGTTCGACCCGGTGGGGACGGAGGAGAAGGTCGGGTTCGACGCGGCCACCACGCACGCCTGGGATCTGTTCCAGCAACTGCTGCGGATCACGATGATCACCGTGCAGGTCAACGGCGACGAGATGGCCTGGGTATGCGAAAACCGTTTCGGCGCCGGGGACAACGTCGGGGTGGCGCACAGCATCGAGACCTTCGCCTGGGACGCCGCCGGTGATCTGCTGATCAAAACCTACTATCCGATGCCCGAACACATCGGCGCCGACCAGGACCCCTACGCCCACCTGCTCGGGACCCCGAACATCGAATCCTGAACCGAGGGCGGCGCTTTCGGTCCTCGCCGGACACTCGATCGGACCGTGCCGGGCACACACGGTGGGCGAACTCCCACGGCACGCGCGTCCTCGACGCGCTATGCTCGGCGGCGACCGATCGACGAATCGCGGGGAGGTGGTGCCGAATGTCGTTGTCGCGTAACGAATATGCGGCTCATGGAAGGCGATGCCGATGGTGACCGAGGGCGGTGACGGCCGGCCCACGGTCCCCGCACCGGCGCCGGAGGGAGCGCGTTCGCGCCGCGCGATGGTCAACGGCGTGCCGATACATTACGTGATCGCCGGCAGCGGCGATCCGGTACTGCTCCTCCACGGCTGGCCCGAGACCTGGTACGCATGGCGCAATGTCATCCCGGTCCTGGCGGATCGGTTCACCGTGGTCGCGCCCGATATGCGTGGCTACGGCGATTCCGGGCGTCCCGCCGACGGCTACGACAAGGTGACGGTGGCGACCGACCTGCACGAGCTGATGCGATCGCTCGGGTTCGGTCGGATTCACCTTGTCGTCCAGGACATGGGCGGGCCGGTCGGCTTTGCCTATGCGGCAAGCTTTCCGGCGGATGTGCGCGACTTCGTCTTCATCGAGAGCGCCGTGCCGGGGTTCGGTTTGGAAGCGGCGATGGACGTGGCCCACGGCGGCAGCTGGCACATGGGTTTCAACATGGCGGAGGGGATCAGCGAACTGCTGGTCGCCGGGCGCGAGCGGCCGTTCATCGAATATTTCTACCGCCGCGGCACCCTGCGCCCGGATGCGCTGACACAGGCCGACATCGACGAATACGCGCGCACCTACGCGGCGGGCGGCCTCCTGGCGAGCTTCGGCTACTACCGGACTTTGCTCGACGACGCGAAAGTCAACCGCGAGCGGCTCGCCGTGAAAAAGCTGACCCTCCCGGTACTCTCGCTCGCCGCCGAAGCGGGGTTCGGCGACTTCTCGCACGCCTCGATCGCGCAGGTCGCCGAACATGTCGAGCGGCAGACCATCGCGGGAGCGAAGCACTTCCTGGTCCAGGATCAGCCGCAGGCGGCGGCCGCGGCGATCCTGGACTTCCTGACGCGGACCCGATAGGCGCGTCGTGAGGATGGCTGCGGCGGAGCATTTTTCCGTGTGGCCGTTCGCGACGCCACCCGACCGCCCTCAGGCCGTCCGGGACAGGGTGTCACCGGCCGGAACCCGGTAGGCGGTGAGCAGGACACCGGCGGCGACCACCGCGAACGCTCCGGTGAGGGGTCGGCTGGGTGCCGGCGGTTTCGTGCGGGAGCCGACCAGTCCGGGCCCGCCGCACTGCCAAATGGTAGCCGTCAAGTAGCTATATCGGCTCTGGTCGCGACCTTGCTGGCGGCAGCGCCGATCGGTTCGACTCGGTTCGGGCCGGTAATCCGACTGCCTTGCGTGTCGGATGAGTGGCCACCGGCGTGTTACGCCCTATTTTCCGGAAGATTGCCACAAAGTTGCCAACGGTCGGTGATTGGCGTGCGAGGATGACCCGGTCGTGCAAGCTCGTCCACGTTCGGAATCCGATCCAACACTCCACACTTTCGGAAGGGAGCTCGGAATGGCAGTGCAGGACGCGAGTACGGAGAACCGGTCCATGTCGTCGCAGGGCCAGCGCGGGGATATGGCAGAGGTGCGGGGTGAGATCGAGATGCTGCGGATGCGCATGGACGAGGCGCGGCAGGAGGCCCAGAGCGCACGCCAGTACGCGATGCAGGCTGCCGGGCTGGCCCGCCAGGCCCAATCCCAGGCCCGCCAGGTGCAGAATCAGGCTCAGGCCGTGCAGCAGAACGCCAATCAGGCCAATCAGCAGGCGCAGCAGGCCCGCCAGGCCGCGATGCAGGCGTCGAACCAGGCCCAGCAGGCCCAGGGCGAAGCGGACCGTGCCCAGTCCCAGGCACAGCAGGCTCAAGGGGAAGCCAATCAGTCCCAGCAGCGTGCGTCCTCGGCGGCCGATCAGGCCGATCAGGCCACCCAGCTCGCGCAGCAGGCCGAGGACCAGGCCACCCGTGCCCAGGACCGGGCCGGGCAGTGGGAAATGCAACTGCATCAGATCCGTCAGCAGGCCCGTCACCTGCAGGGCAACTGACCGCGGTGAGCAGGGGCATGTGCCGTAGGTGACCAACGGCGCCGGTGCGGCGGTCGTGCCGGGAAACCGGTGCGACCGCCGCACCGCGCCGCCGTCGCAGACAACCGGGGAACGGAGGACGCACGGCCGTGAGCGATGACCCGGGCCTGCCCGGCCCCCACGACGGTGACATCGACGTCGAGGTGATCGTGCCCGACAGCCTGAATGCGGGGGTGTACGCCAACGGGTTCACCTGCTGGTACAACCGGACCGACTTCACCTTGGACTTTCTGGTCTACCTGCCCGCCGAACCCGCCGCCGCGGCAGAGCACGGGCCGGTGATGCGGCAACCGGTGCAGGTCACCGCTCGGGTGAAGTTCGCCCCCTCGTTGATCTTCCGGTTGATGCGCACCCTCGACGAAGCCATGAGCAACTACGAACACCAATTCGGCCAGATCACCTCCCTCGGTGATTGACCCGACCGAGCCGCGCAACGCGAGGACACAGTGATGATCAGCGCCACCGGACCGATCACCCTCATCGCAAGCCCCCACGACGTCACGATCGTGCCGGACCCGAAGGTGCGCTACCGGCCGGCGACCATCGGCGGCCGCCGCTACCGGCCCACACCTGTCGCCCCACGCCCACGACACGCCACCTGAACCAACCGGCGACGGGTTCTCGAACAGTCCGGCCCGGACACCGAATCCGCCACGCCTGTGGCCTGATCCGCATCCGTATCCCACTCGCCGGACCGGCCGAGACAAGGTTCGATCTCGTCATCGTTCCCTCGGACCCCGAACGCGGGGCGGTGACGGTCAGCCGCGGCCGAGCTGGATCGCTTTGACCAGCAACAGGATCGCCCCGACGACGAGGTAGCCACGGAGGGCGAGCATGCCGAGTTTCGTTCCGGCCGACCAGGTTACGGGCTCCAGCAGGGTCAGTGGCGGCATTCGCCAGTGGTCCTTGGCGGAGGCGTCGATGCGCGGGGGTGGTGGTGGCGCGGGGGTGCGGCGTTGCAGCCATTTCAGGACGGCGGCGGCGAGCACCACGAGCACGATCATCGCGACCGCGAGCCAGGCGGCGAGGGCGGTGACGTCGAGATCGGGGAACAAGGTGGTGGCCATCAGGATTCCCGACAGCAGCAGCAGGACGGCGACGATGAATCCGGCGACGATGTTGAGCCAGAGGCGATTCACCCACGGGCCGAGCACCTGCGGGTCGTTGCACAGCAGCAGCAGGAACACGCTCGCGCTGGGCAGCAGCAGGCCGGCCAGCGCCTGCACCGCGGTGGTGATCAAACCCAGTGGCGCACCGGGGATGAGCACGATGATCGCGGCCGCCAGCACCATCGCGATGTAGGAGACGTAGAACTGCTTGGCGTCCTGGAAACCGCGATGCAGCGAGTGTTTGATGCCGAAGACGTCGCCGAAGGCGTAGCTGGTGGCGAGGGTGACCGCCGCGGCGCCGATGATCGAGGCGTCCAGCAGCACGATCGCGAAGATCGGCCCCAGCCAGGAATGGACGCGGCCCAGTAGGTGCGCGATCGCCCCGGCGTCGCTGAACGTGCCGACGGCCCCGGTGGCGCGCGCCGCGTAGTCGGCGGTCATCATCAGCGCTGCCGCGCCGATAACCACCACGAAGGCGCCCAGGGTGGTGTCGGCGCGCTCGTAGCCGATGAACCGGGGGGTGATGCGTTTGTCGACGATGTTGGACTGCTGGAAGAACAGCTGCCAGGGGGCGACGGTGGTGCCGACGATCGCGATGATCAGCAGCACCGCGTCGGACGTCACGCCGCCGGAGATGCCGGGCACGACGAAACGGGTGGCCGCGCGGCCCCAATCGGGGTGCGACAGCAGCAGCATCGGGAGCTGCAACAGGGTAACGAGAATGAACAGCATCATCGCGCGCTCCCAGCGGCGGAAGCTGCCGCTGGCCATGATCGCCACCAGCGCGATCGCCGCGACCGGCACCACGATGTACTTCGAGATGCCGAAGTAGTCCGCTGCCAGGGAGACACCGATGAATTCGGTGACGATGGTCAGAAAGTTCAGGATGAACAGGTCGCCGACGGAGAACCAGCCCCAGCCGCGGCCGAAGCGCTCGTTGATCAGGCGCGCATGTCCGACGCCGGTGACCGCGCCGAGCCGCACGACCATTTCCTGGTTGACGATCAGCACCGGGATCAGCAACAGCAGCACCCACAGCAGGCTGTAGCCGTAGTTCTGCCCGGCCTGGGCGTAGGTTGCGACGCCACCGGCGTCGTTGTCGCCGACCATCACGATCAGGCCCGGTCCGACGATCGCGGCGAGCGTCGCCAGCCGGGTGCGCAGGGTGTGCGGGTGCTCGGTGTCGGTGACGCTGATCCGGCCGAACGCACCCTCGATATCGCCGAGATGCGCCGAGTCCAGCACCGCCGAGGCCCGCGGTGAAGGTGCCCGCTGGGGCGGATCGGGTTGCGGCCGTGCGGGTTCGGGGGTCGCGTCGTGCGCGGGGGTGGCGTGGTCTCCTCCGATGTTCGTCATGGCTACGCCGTACCGCTCGCGGTCTCGTCGTCGGTGGTCGCGGTGGGTTCCGAATCCCGCACCGGTCGCGGGGCGGGTTCGCGGCGCCGCCAGTCCTCGGGAATGGTGGCCTCGAGGGTGTCGTCGACGGTGACGACGCCGAGCACCTGGTCGGTGTCGTCGACGACCGGGATCGTGTAGAGGTTGTAATCGGCCATCAGCAGCGCGATGTCGGTGAGGTCGGCGTCGGGGGCCACCCGCACCGGATCGCCGTCCATGATGTCGGCGACGGCGGTGCCCGGATCCGCTTGCAGCAGTTGGATGACCGACACCACGCCGATCAGCCGCCCGGCCTCGGCCAGCACGTGCACCTTCAGCAGGGCCTCGGGTTGCAGGGTGCGGGCTCCAGAGATCACCGAGAGTGCCTGTGCCGCAGTATCGTCCGCTGTACACGAGGCGAAATCGACGTTCATCAGACCACCGGCGCTGTCGGGATTGAAACCCAGCAGGGTGATCACCTTGGTGCGCTGCCCGGCCGGCATCAGATCCAGCACCCGCCGACGGCGGGACTGGCGCAGATCGGTCACCGCGTCGGCGGCGTCGTCGGGCCGCATCCGACCCAGCAGCGCGGCCACCTCGTCGTCGGGCATGTCGTCGAGCAGGCGGCTGGCCTTGTCCGGGTCCAGTTCCTCGAAGACGTCGGCCTCCAGTTCGGGATCGCCGCGCACCCGGTCGAGGATCTCGCCCTGCTCGTGCTTGTTCGCATCCTCGAGCAGGTCCGCGATCTGGGCGGGCTTCAATCCGCTGACCCGGCCGCCGACCCGCCGCACCGCGATCGAGCCGCTGTGCCCGATCAACGGCTCGAACGCCTTCCAGTCCCGCGAGGCATGCCCGCCCTCGGACTTGATCAGACCGAAGAACCGCGCCGGCCGCCGGGTGTCCAGCCGCGCCAGCACCCAGCCCGAACCGGTGTCATCGAGTTCGACATCGTAGGCGCGGATCAGTTCGGCGGTCGCGACGTCGATGAGCCGGTGGCCGAGGATGTCGGCGCGCAGCAGCACCTCCCCCTCGCGGCGCTCGAACCCGCGCAGGTTCAGCTTGTCGACCGCCAGCACCACCCGATCCGGGGTGAACTCCTCGATATGGTCGGCGGCCACGAAGACCACGCGACCGCCGACACCCACGACCACACCGGTCACCGGCGGGTAGGCGTCGCCGCCGCTCAGGCGCACGATCAGATCGTCGACGCGGCCGATCGACTCACCGGAGCGGGCGTCCACCGGAGATTTCAGCAGCCGTGACAGATGGATCGTCGTCGCCGACGTCTGCGGTGATGTCGAGTTGGTCATCTGCGCTCCTGGGTCGATATCCGGCCGATCCCGACCGGCCACACCTTGCACGGTCGTCGGCACCACCACTCCAACTGCCGTCGAACAACAGACGGCCGGGAGGTCAACGGCGAACCACGCGGCCGGGAGCGGGCCGTCGAGCCGGAGTGCGGATCGCCGCCCGAGCGTTCCATTTCGATAGCCGGTAAGTAGCTGTTCCTGTCGATGCTGCCGCTCCCCTTCGCATTGTGGTGCGGGACCGCGGCGGCGCGCGAGTTCTTTCTCCCGTTGGGTGCCGATTCGGGATCGAGAAATTCACCCTGGGCATTCCGCAAAATTGAACATTCGCGGGTGTTTCCGCTGTTGGTCTCGCTGGGTAGCGTGCGAAATGTACCGGTGAAATCGACGCCTGGGAGGTCCCCGACCGTGACGAATCATCTCGTCCGTACCCACCGATCCGCGGGGTTTTTCCTCGCGAGGAGCACCTCGCCTGGCGGATCGCCGAGGTTGCTGGGGATGCCGTGGAGCTCACGCTGAACGGCGGTGAGGTGATCGTGGACGAACTCGCGGTCGCCGACGCGCATCCGCTGGGCGCGCGGTCCCGACCAAGCTTTCATCGGGACCGTCCCAGAATATGGGCGTGCGAGGGGTACCGGGATTGACCGGTTCAGGCAACCGCTCGTATCGTAATTCAGACGATACGTGTGGAATCCGGTGCAATCCCGGAGCGGTCGCGCCACTGTGAGCATCCCGGCAAGGCGGGTGCGAGTCAGACCCGCCGCGTCGTCGGTTTGCCCATGGGGACGCGAAATCCCCCGCTCAAAGGAGTCAACTGTGGCTACTTCCTACGCTCCCCGCTCCGGCCTCCGCGTCGGTTCCCTCTCCATCCCGACGCCTGTCCGGCTGATCGGCACCACGCTGCTGGCCCTGCTGGCCCTCTACTTCATCGGCGTGGACCAGGGCGCTGTCTCGATCTTCGGCAGCGACATGCACGTGCACGAGTTCGTGCACGACGGCCGTCACTTCCTCGGTTTCCCCTGCCACTAGCCGCGGGAGACGAGTCACCGATGGAGAAAAAGATCATCGGCCGAGGCGTCCTGCTGGGCGCGCTCGGCGGATCAATCGCGTTCATCTTCGCCCGGATCATGGCCGAGCCCATCATCGATCGGGCCATCGACTACGAGTCGGGCCGCGACGATGCGCAGATGGCGCTGGACAAGGCCGCCGGTAAACCCATGCCCGACATGGGACCGGACATCTTCACCCGCCACCAGCAACAGAACCTCGGCCTGCCCTTCGGCATGATCGTGTTCGGCGCGGCGATGGGTGCACTGTTCGCGGTTGTCTACTACCTGGCCATCCGCCGGGCCGGGAAGATCACCACGCGTAACCTGGCACTGCTGGTGTCCGGCGGCATGTTCCTGACCCTGTACGCCGTGCCGTTCCTGAAGTACCCGGCCAACCCGCCGTCGATCGGGCACCCGGACACCATCAAGGCGCGTACGGCCCTGTACGTGGGCATGATCGTGATCAGCGTGGTCGTACTGCTGGCGGCCGTCTGGCTCGGCCGCAAACTGGCTGCACGGCTGGACAATTGGACTGCCACCATCGCAGCATCAGTCTCGTTCGTCGTGGTGATGGCCGTCGTGATGGTGATCCTGCCGCCGCTGGGGCACCTCTCGGCCGACAGGTCCGCCTTCGGCAACTTCGACACCGAGACACCGCAACCGCTGAAGGATCCGTCGGGCACGATCGTCTATCCGGGCTTCCCGGCCGACGACCTGTTCCACTTCCGGCTGTATTCGTTTGCCGCACAGCTGATCCTGTGGGTGATCATCGGCGTCGGCTTCGCCTGGCTGGCCCCGCGCCTGCTCGGCGACCGGTCCTCCGAGGCGATCGCCGCCGAGGTGGCCGCATGAGGAGTGGGGTGCCCACCCCACCCCGCTGAAACACGCGATCCCGCAGGCCGCCCGGCTCCTTTCCGCCGACCCGATCCCCTCCGGGGCGAGGTTCGCACGAAGAAGTCCGGCGGCCTGCCGGTATCCGGTCTGGTACGAATGGCAGCACTCCCTCGCCGAGATCAGCACCGCCGTCGCCGACGCCGGCCCGCGCATCGACTTCGTCCACGAATTCCCTTGGGCGACATACCAACGCCTCCCGCAGATGCGGCCGGAACCCGACGGCCGCCGGCGCCTACCGGGAGACCCTCTCCCCCTGGCCTTCTCGATCCGAGCGACCAAACCCCGCCTTCAGGGGGCGATCAGTGCGGCAGATCCGGCGGGCCCGTGCGGCGGGACGGGCCGCGGGTCCGGCGGCGGCTGGGTGCCGGGGGTTTCGTGTAGAGGATCTCGACCGGTTCGGGCGGGTGGTTCGAGCCTGCGGCGGACAGTGCGCGGGCCTTGAAGGCCCGTGCCGCGAGGCTGGGGGCGTAGTCCACCGGTGCGGTCACGGCGCTGAGTTCGCCGGGCTGGGACCGGCCCCAGAACATCAGGTCGGAGCGGCCGCTGGTGAACGTGGCCAGGGCGCCTTTGTGGATCTGCGGGTTGTGCTCGAACAGGTCGATCGCGACCGCGACCGCATGGGGGCGGTCCGTCGGCGGTGGTGGCGGTGCGCCACAGGACAACTCGGCCGTGTAGGCGCCGGGGATGGCCAGCGGACGTGGGTCCGCGGCCTCGGTGAGGAATACGGTGACGTTCCAGCCGGCCATCACCTGGTCGAACACCCAGCCTCCGACGTGCTGGACCACGGCCGCCGGTGAGGGGCGACGATCGCCAGCCGGTATCGCAGCTCCGATTCGTATGCGATCATCCGTCAGTCCGATGCCGGCAGGGCTTTCGCCGCTTTCTGTGCCATCGGCTCCCCGTCGCAGCTCAACGTTCCCGAACCTGGAGCGACACAGAGCAATTCGACGGTTCCGGCGGCGTCGACATAGCGTTTGCCGACCAGTGTCGCCGTTGCCGCGCCGGGCGCCGGTGCGGTCGGCTTGCCGGGAGCCGCGGGCGCCATCGGCGCCCCGCCGCATTCGATCAGCGGCTGCCGATCGGCCGGGACCCGGACCACGACCACGCGAACCGAACACGTGGTGCTCGCGAGCTGGTCGCCGACGCGCAACGAAATCGCCATTGTGTCGAAACTCCTTTTCGCCCTGCCGTTCTCGGCATCGGACGATTCGATCGGAAGGGTGTAGTCAATTGATTACTTCGGAGGTATGGAGAGTGTGACGGATAAGTCAACGATCGACGACATTCACGGTTTGCGATGCCGGTCCCGACTCGTGGGTGTTCAGGCGCCGGTGACGGCCGAGGCCAGCCGGGTGGCGGGTGTGAGGGCGGTGCGGACGGCGGCGTTGCACAGGGTGGCGTTGCCGACCCCGGCGTACGAGCTGACCAGCAAGGGGATTTCGTCGAGCTGGGCGGGGGTGAATTCGTTGTTGGCCAGGGCGCCGTGGAGCTGGACGTCGAGCAGGTCGGTGCGGCCGAGGGTGGCGGTGATGCCGAGGACGAGCAGGCGGCGGTCGCGGACGGTGAGGTGGCCGCGGGCCCAGACGTCGGCGAACAGATGGGTCACGATGTCCTCGGTCAGCGGGCTGTTGCCGGTGGCGGGGATCCGCGCGCCGAAGCCGGGCCCGTAGACGCGGTCCATCATCGCCCGCCCACGCACGTCGCGGTCCCGCGGTGGCGGCGCGGCGACCGTGCCCGCATAGACCTCACCGACCTTCGCGCGGGTGATGTCGGTGAGCGGGACCTCCAGTCCGAGGTCGCCGGCGAAGTCCTGCACGGCGGCGAGGTCGTCGCGGGCGCGGTCGGTGACGCGGTCGAGCCGCTCGGTGGTGGCCGTGTCGGCCGTGGTCTGGGCTTTCAGCAGGCGCAGCGGGTCGGTGTCGCCGCCGGTGAGGGCTTGGACCAAGTGCTCGTCGGAGATGCCCGCGGCGGTGGCGAGGGACCGGGCCTCGTGGACCGCGGACTGGGTGACGTGGCGAATCATGGTGCGCGCCAAGCGGATCACCGTGGCGGTGCCCACCGGCCCGCAGTGCACGACCGAGGCGGCGACGTCGTCGAGTATCGGTGCGATCGCGCGCACCGCCTCGTCGGGGCCGCCGACGGCCAGGGCGAGCCCGGTCGGCGCGTCGGTGATGTCGGTGTCGAGCAGGGTGGCGTCGTGCTGCCGGCACAGCGCGGCCAGAGCGTGGACGTCCCGGACCGGCATGGTCGTCAGCAACACGACCACCAGGCCGGGGCGGTCGCCGGTGAGCAGGCCGTCGGCGCCGGTGAGCACGGCCCGCGCCTGGTCGGCGTCGCCGACGGCCAGCATCACCACGTCGCTGTCGGCGGCTACCAGGGCCGGTGACGTCGCATGCTCGGCGACCTCCGGCAGGCCGTGGTAGGCGGATCGGCGGACGTCGTACACGATCGGGGTGCGGCCGTGGCGCGCGAGGCAGGCGGCCACGCGCGCCCCGATCTCCCCCAGTCCGACGACTCCGCACCGCACAGCGCCGGTCATCGCGGAGCCGCTTCGGGGTCGATGCCGGTATCGACCGGCGACCCGGCACGAGCTTCGACGGGTGCGATGTTCACGGGCAGCCTCCCTCCGGAGAAATGGATATGCATAGTGCATATACCTATAGTATGCATAGTACATACGATTGGGATCGTGGCAAGCGAACGAGGTGAAGAGGCATGGACGAGGAGGCCGAGGTGTCGCCGAGCATGCGGCTGGCCACGGCGTTGAGCCGGTTGCAGCAACATCGCCGGTTCCAGGAACAGGAGCAGCGCCCGATTCTGGGGTCCGCGGAGATACGGTTGCTGTGGCTGTTGCGCGACGGCACCGCGCGCACGCAACGCCAGATCATCACCGAACTCGGGCTGGACCAATCGACAGTGAACCGGCAGGTCAACGCGGCGCTGGCCACGGGAATCCTGCGTCGGCACCGGCCCGAAGGCGCCACCGCGCACCTCGTCGAGGTCACCGAACACGGTTTCCGGACCCTGGAACAGGGCATCGGGGACATGCTGCGCTCCTACGATCTCGCACTGGCCGACTTCGACGACACCGACCGCGGCCGGTTGCTGGACCTGTTCGACCGGTTCGTCGACACCTACAGCCGGATCGTCCGCGCCGACACCGCCACAGTGCCTCCGACGACCGCCGGTGGTGTGTGATCCGGCATCGACCTCCGCCCCGGCACCGCCGCCGACGGCATCGGGAAAGGTATTGCGACACATGACCGATCGACACGGAACGACCGCGGTGATCACCGGTGGCGGGCGAGGATTCGGCGAATCATCACCGCGGCCGGTCTGGCGAGGACATGGCTGGGCCGGGATTCGGTCCGCCGCGCGATGGACAGTCTCACCGACCACGGCCCTGCACGTCGACGCCCTCCTCGGCGCCGCCGACCTCAGCCTCTACCGCGCGAAATCCAGTGGGAGACCTCAATGGGCCCTATGGCCCCGTCGAAATGTCAACCGAGACACCCATGAAGCCAGGTTATTCTGTTTCCGCGTCCGACTGTCCGGCCAACGCCGCGCGCGATCCGAGTTAGCACTTCGTGACGACGGGCCAGGCTTGGGTTGTGATCGAGTTGGTGATCTTTACCGGTACTCCACGAGTGCCCCCACCACCGGCCCGTTGATGTCCGATATCTCCGGGTGTAGCCCGAGGTAGCCGCAGGCAACCTTGAGTAGGTCCACCCGCCCGTCGCTGAAGTCCTCGGGTGCCGGGTCGTTCTCGTTCCAGGGGCCGAGGGCCTCGAAGGTCAGCTCGATCAGCCGTCCTGCCATTTCCGCGTCGCCGCTCTCGATAACCTCCGGTTCGTCGCCGGAGATGGATGCGACTCTTTTGCCGTCCTGGTAGATGCTCAGCTCCTCTACCTGGCTGGTGGGGCTGAGGTAGACGTTGAGGGTTTCGGTGCCCCTGGATACCGGCTCGGCCCACTCCGGTAGGCGACCCCAGTATCCGATGTCCTCGACCAGGACAACGTATTCACCCATGACGAACGCGGCGGCAACACCGGGGGTGAGGCGCCGCATCTCACGCTGAAGGTTCTGGGCCACGAACTCGGCCCATGTGGCGGTTCGGATGGCCGCATCGTCGACTCCCAGGCGCCGTAGCACCTCACGTGGTCCCACTCCTCGTACGAAGGTGACGCAATAGCCGGTGTCGAGGTCCAGCCCGGCCTCGTCGACCCAGTCCGAGGTGTAGCCGGCACCTGCCGAATCCGCCACCGTGTCTCCTTGACGATCTGCCCGATCCCGCGAGCAATTGTAGATGCCTGCGAATTAGTCGATGTCGAACGCTTTCACCGCCAGTTGCGCCTTGTCGATATCCTCGGCCATGTAGTGCGTCCGAAAGTTGCAGTCCGACAGAGAAGTTGAATTCGTCGCGGGCCAGCATCGCCTCGTCGGCGCCGCCGCGAGTTCCGACCGAGAACAAGGGCTCGGCGAGCTGCGGATTCGCGAGCACGACGCGACGGATGTGGGACAGAAACGTTCGTTGTCGACCCGTACAGGGGTCGGCTGTCAGGACCTGTCCGGGATGGTTTCGGTGTGTCCGGCGGTCGGGGTGTGGGCGTTCCAGCTGGCGAGCAGGCGGATCGCGTCGTGTTCGGGTGAGCCCGGTTGTGGGGTGAACACGGTCATGACCTGGTCCGAGGAGTTGTCGATGGTGAGGTTCTCGAAGGGCAGGGTGAGCGTTCCGATCAGGGGATGGCGGAAGACCTTGGTTCCCGCGCGGTGTGTTTTGACGTCGTGGGCGGCCCAGCGGGTGCGGAACGCGGAGCTGCGGGTGGACAGGTGACCGATGAGGGCTATCAGTTCCGGGTCGTCGGGGTGGCGGCCTGCCTCGATGCGCAGGATCGACACCGCGTCCGCGGCGACGCGTTCCCATTCGGGGAACAGGTTCCGGGCCGCGTGCTCGTCGAGGAACAGGAAACGCGCCGAGTTCACCGGGCCGTCGGTGTCGAGCATCGCCGCGTAGAGGGCGCGGGCGAGGTCGTTGGCGGCGAGCAGGTCCAGGCGGGGGTTGCACACCACGGCGGGCAGGTGGTCGATCGAGTCGAGCAGTACCCGGATTCCGGGGCTGATCGTGGCGGTGGCCGTGGGTGTGCGGTGCTTGCGGGCGTCGGGGGTCAGTGCGGAGAGCAGCCGGTCGAGGTGGGCGCGTTCGTCGTCGTCGAGTCGCAGCACCGCGGCGATGGATTCCACGACGCCTGGGGAGGGGCCGGTGGCCCGGCCTCGTTCGAGGCGAATGTAGTACTCCGGGCTGATCCCGGCCAGTAGAGCCACCTCTTCGCGTCGCAGGCCCTGCACGCGTCGCCGGGTCCCGGCCGGGGGCAGGCCCGCGTCGGCGGGGGAAATCCGGTCACGGCGGCTGCGCAGGAATTCCCGGACCGCCGCGCGCGCTGCCTGCTTCTCGTCCATGGTTTCGAGCGTAGCTACTGGTAGGGCGGGTAGCGGGACACTGTGAGTACCCCTCTCGCCAGAGCCTGTCGCGCGGTCCGGCCACGGTGTTGGCTGAAGCCGGGGGAAACACCGCGACGGTGATGCCGCGCCCGGCGGGGCGTCCCGTGTGCCGGCCACCGGCGAAACGACGAAGGAGTAATTCGATGAAACCTGCTCTACTCGGCACTCTCGAGGTGTCACGGATCGGCCTGGGTGCCATGACCATGGCCGGCACCTACACCTCCGGCGGTGGCCTGGACGACGACGAGTCGATCCGTGCCATCCACCGTGCACTGGAACTGGGTGTCACCCACATCGACACCGCCGAGATCTACGGTCCCTTCCACAGCGAGGAGATCGTCGGCCGCGCCATCGCCGGGCGACGCGACGAAGTCGTGGTCGCCACCAAGTTCGGGCTGGTCTCGCATTCCGGTGGCGGGCCCGGCACCGTCGACAGCAGCGCCGCGAACGTGAAAGCCGCGGTCGAGGGTTCGCTGCGGCGGCTGGGCACCGACCGGATCGATCTCTACTACCAGCATCGCGTCGACCCGAACACTCCCATCGAGGAAACAGCCGGCGCGCTCGCCGATCTGGTCGCCGAGGGCAAGGTCCTGCACATCGGGCTCTCGGAAGCGTCCCCGGAGACGATTCGCCGTGCCCACGCGGTGCACCCGCTGGCGGCGTTGCAGACCGAATACTCCCTGTGGACACGTGACCCCGAAGACGAACTGCTGCCTCTGCTGCGAGACCTGCGCGTCGGGTTCGTGCCCTACTCCCCGCTCGGGCACGGATTCCTCACCGGGCAGCTCCGTTCGCCCGCTGACATCCCCGACGACGACTGGCGCAAGACCAACCCGCGGTTCGTCGGAGCAGCCTTCACCCGGAACCTGCGCCTGGTCGACGAGGTCCGCGCCGTCGCCGACGAGGCCGGTGCCACCCCCGCGCAGGTAGCGATCGCGTGGCTGCTGGCCCAGGGCAACGACATAGCACCCATCCCCGGCACCCGCCGCGTCGCCCGCGTCGAGGAGAACACCGCCGCCGACACCGTCGAACTCACCACCGGCCAACTCGCGCGCCTGGACCGGCTCACACCCGCGGTCGGAGCCCGCCACGACGACGCGAACATGGCCAGCATCGACCGCTGACAGGGCCGCGACCTCACCACGCAGGGGATCTCCGGCCCGGTGGTCAGTCAGAACAAGGTGTCGCGCACGCGCAACGGCCGGGACCCGGTAGGGGCCGAGTTCGGCGTCGATGTCGACTTCGATCGCGCCGAAGAAATTGATGTTGTGCGCCGGGGAAATGTGGGCGAGCACGTCGTCGATGCGGCGACCGGTCCGGCGCATCTGCTCGACCGTGAGCCCGTAATACTCTGTGGTCCAAGCGATCACCGCGTTGGTGGCGAGGGTCGAACAGCCCGAAAACTCAGCCCTGCCGGCGAGTTACGGCATATCCGCCCGAAATTCGGCTGATGCTGCGGCTTACCCCGAGCTGCTGGGTCATCCGCTCACCGAGCGCCGACCGGACATCGAAGTGGCTCTGCCGGCCCGCGCGCAGTTGGGCCTACCCCCGCCCCTGAGCGGCGTGTGCTACGAGGTCAGACGTGGCGGCTCCCGTGGGCCTGCCGAATCCCTCAGGTTCCGAATGGACCGCCGATGTGGACAACCGGATACGGGCGCGGCCTGGCCGAGATCACAGAATGTGGTCTAGACCAGGCCGAATCGGTGTGTCCGGAGGGGGACTTGAACCCCCACGCCCTTAAACGGGCACTAGCACCTCAAGCTAGCGCGTCTGCCATTCCGCCACCCGGACCGGTGATGCTCAGAAAGATTATCCGATTGATCGATGAGGACCAAATCGCTGGCATATGCCCCGGTCCGGGCGGGTTTTTCAGTGGCTCAGCGCATCCAGGAGAGCGGCACGCTGGCGCGTGCCGAGGCCACCGATGCGGCGGTCCACCGGGATCTCCGCTTCGTCCATCAATTTCGCGGCCTTGACCGGTCCGATGCCGGGCAGGGCCTTGATGACGGCGGCGACCTTCGTCTTCTTGACCAAGTCCTCCTTGTCGGCGCGCTTGAGCACCTCGGCCAAAGAGACCGAGCCCTTGCGGATCTGCTCGATCAGCTCCGACCGGGCCTTACGCACCGCGGCCGCCTTGGCCAGCGCTTCGGAGCGTTGCTCGGCGGTCATGGTGGGAAGAGCCATGTCAACTACCTTTCACTCGTTCGCTGGTACCTCAACGGCACCGATTGAACATCACCGATGCCCGGGGCGTGCTCCGACACACCGCTGTGAAAATCCGGGGCATATGCGGGGCGGAGGCGGTGGCGGGCGGGTTTGTGGGCGGTTTGCCGGAATCGGTGGCGGGGTGGATATCGGCGCGGTCGAGGGGTGGAAATGATATTCTCCGTTTGGAGAATTTGAATCTCACGATGGGCTGTGGTGATGGACGGGTTGGACATCGGCGTCTACGTGCCGCAGATGGGGTTCACCTTTTCGGACGTGCTGCATCGGGCGATGCGGTGCGAGGAGCTGGGGATCGGGTCGGTGTGGTTGTACGACCATCTCTACGGGCCGGGGGCCGCCGCGCTGCCCTCGCTGGAAGGGTGGACGCTGGCCACCGCGCTGCTCAGCCGGACCGAGCGGCTGCGGGTGGGGCATCTGGTGCTGTGCAATCAGTTTCGGCATCCGGTGTTGCTGGCGAAGATGGCCACCACGCTCGATCAGGTGTCGGCGGGGCGGCTGGAACTGGGGCTGGGTAGCGGGTCGATCGAGGACGAGCATCTGCGGGCCGGAATGCCTTGGGGTAGTTTCGCGGAACGGTCGCGACGACTGGCCGAGACGCTGGAGATCCTGGATCAGGCGTTCGCATCGGGGGTGATCGACTTCGCCGGGGAGCACTACACCGTGCGGCAGGTGCCGATCGCGCCGGGGCCGGTGCAGTCGCCGCGGCCGCCCATCGTGGTGGGTGGTGTCGGCGAGAAGTTCACGTTGCCGCTGGTCGCGCGGTATGCCGACGTGTGGAATGTGCCCACCTACGCACTCGGGGAGCTGGAGCGGAAGCTCGACGTGGTGCGGTCGTTGTGTGCGGAGATCGGACGTGATCCGGCGACGTTGCGGTTGTCGGTGGAGGCGGTGGCCGCGGTGGCCGCCGACGACGCGGCGTTGCCGGAGGTGCGGGCGCTGGCCGAGAAGCGGTTCGGGGCACCGGGTTTCGGGTTGCGCGAAGGGGGGCTGGTGGGGACCGCGGCGCAGGTTGCCGATCGGTTGCGGCAGTTGCGGGAGCTCGGTTTCGATCAGGTGGTGCTGTTCACCCACGACCGGGCCTCGGACCGGACACTGGAACTGCTCGCCGACCGGGTGATCGCCGCGTTGTAGCGTCGGAAGGCGAACTGTCGCAATCGAGAACGAGAGGGACGCCATGACGACGCAGCATGAGGCGGGCCCCGCGACGGTAACCCCGCCGCGCCGGCCCGGATCGGTCCGGCGCACCACCACCCACGATTCGGTGCGGCCGGACGGGCTGCTCGGGCTGGTGACGGTGACCGCGCGGGGGCGTGATCTGCGGACCGAGCCGGACGGCGGGCACACCGTGCTCGACGCGGCCCGGGTGCAGCTGGTGGTGGATCATCCGCGGCGGCAGGTGCACCGGATCGACGCCGAGCCGGGCCACCCGAATCTGGGTGAGCTGGTCGGGGCGAACGTATCGGCCGGGTTCCGGGGTGCGGTGGCGGCGGCACTGCCGGGGGAACGGGAATCGGGGTCGGTGCGGTTC
Organism: Nocardia sp. alder85J; assembly: GCF_020176955.2. Taxonomy (GTDB): domain Bacteria; phylum Actinomycetota; class Actinomycetes; order Mycobacteriales; family Mycobacteriaceae; genus Nocardia. The sequence continues at coordinate 1,289,527 of NZ_JAIUCZ020000001.1, read as the reverse complement.
CAGCTGTTCGACGATCTGCCGACCGCGTTGCTGGTCGGCGGGTACGCGGTCGCGGTGGGACAGCCGCAGGTGGCGAAGCCGGTCCCCCGGCCCCGGTCCGGCCTGCAATACCCGGATCTGTGCGCGGGGTGGATCGCCGAGGGCACGCTGATGTCGCGGCTGAATGCGACGGGTGTGGTGCCGACCTCCGAGGGTCCGCTCGCGCCCGAGGTGGAGCTCGAAGATCTGCTGGGCTGGCACGAGCACGATCCCATGCCGCCGCACGGGATGCGCCGGCGGCGGCGCCTGGACGTGTGGCGCGACGGCGATATCGTGCGGGTGGAGGGGTTCTTCCGTGACAGCCATCGCAGCGGCGAGGGAGTCGAGACCGTGGTGCACGAGTACACCGTGCACGCCACCGTCGACCCGGGCACACGGCGGTTTCTCGCGGCGGAGGCCGTGATCGGGGCGCTGCCGTGGCCGGAGTGCCCGGTCGCCGCGGCCAGTGCGGGACGGCTGGCGGGGATGCCGGTGGCGGGGTTGCGGGCCGAGGTGCGCCGGAACTTCACCGGGCCGAGCACCTGCACCCATCTCAACGACACGCTGCGGGCGCTGGAGGATGTGGACGTGTTGCTCGACAAGATGCCGTGAGTGCAAAACCGCACGTGATGAATCGGCGGTGGGGCGGGCGCCGGGTCCGCCCCGCGCCGTTCTACTGCGGGGGCTCGACCCCGTCCTCGTGTGCCATCCAGTGCACGAACCGATGCAGCGGGTACATCGCGTCGTGCGGATTGCCGATGGTGCTGGGGCCCGCGTCGCCGAGCCGGACGATGCGCTGAGCGCCGCCGCTGGCCAGCCGGTCGCGGTAGTCGGCCATCCGGTCGAAGGGGTAGAAACCGACGGTCTGTGTCGCGACGTTCACGTACTTCACCGCGTCGTCGAGCGAGTCGACCCGGACCACGTTGGCGGTCTTGTTGATCGGGTGGAAGTCGACCGGTTCGTCGGAACGGACCACCAGGCCGGTGCCGTCGGTCTTGCCGAACACCCGGAACTCGTCGTCGAGCAGGGTCAGCATGTCGATCTGTTCACGCAGGTCGCGATCCAGCGGACGGGTGTCGCCGGAGGCGGCGGCCTTGGCCACGATGCGGGCGTGCAGCCGCTGCCCGAACCGGTCCACCTGGTCCGCACTCGCCTCCACGAACACGAAACGGCTTGCGACACAAGCCTCCTGGTTGAGCACCATGACATCGGAGGCGGCCAGTTCGGCGGCGGTGTCCAAGGCCTCGTCGGAGTCGAACGCCTGGCGGCCGACCATCGAGATCGAGGTCTTCGGGTCGAAGGACACCAGCTGGAAACCGGGGCCCAGGTACTTGATCACGTTGTTGATGGCGTCGCCACCACCCCAGGCCACGATCTTGTCGAAGTACTGCGGCCGGTACAGGGTGCGCTCGACCGCGTCGTCGCCGCCGCGCCAGTAGACCGCCGACATCGACCTCACGATGGCGTGGTCCGGATCGAGATCGGCCATCGTGCGCAGGATCGCGACCGTGGTGAACGGATCGCTGGACGACATCTTGAACAGGTTGACCGCCTTGACCATCGCACCCTGCGCGATCGACTTCACCGCCACGCCGGGCGAATTGCCGGGCAGCACGTGGATCAGCCGCGGCGCGAAGGCCCGCACGAAACTCTTGCGGCCGGTGAAGTCCCGCTTCGGGATCCACTGGTCCAGCGCGCGCGGATCGGGGAAGTTCTGCTCGACGATGGTTTCCAGCAGGCGCTTGTCCAGGAACGACGCCGCGCCCTTGACCTGGGCTTCCAGCACGCCGCGCGGCAGGATGTGGGTCGAGGACATGCGGTCGATGCAATCCTGCACGAAGGGATTGCCCGGATCGCGCAGCCGCTCGCCGGTCTCGACCAGGAAGTCGATGATCTCGGCCAGTGGCACGTTCAGCAGCGGCGGCACCTCGTGGCGGGGGTGCACCGCCTTGTCCATGTCGATGGTCGGGGTGGCGAAGCTGACGCCCAGGTCGCGGGAGCGGTGGACGACGTCGGCGCGCTCGACCAGTTCGCCGCGCAGGAAGAACGGGGCGGACACGATCTGGTCCGCGTCGATCGCGGGCTTCTGAATATCGGCAGTGGTCACGACAGTCCTCGCACATAGGCATCGACGGTGCCGGCGCAACCGATCTTGTCGTCGCCGGTGATGTCCGCGTAGCGGACGATGTTGTTGCGGATCGAGGCGCCGGCGTTGCCGCAGGCACACGGGCTGAAATCCAGGGAGACCTTGTCGCCGGTGATGACGCCACCCCAGCGGCCGTCCAGGGACAGGTCGAAGAAGCCGGCGCGGCCCTCGACCTCACCGGTCTCGTGCGGCAGCAGCGCGTCGCCGGCCTCGTCCAGGATGAACGGCACGATCCACGGCGGCACGTGGTAGCGATCGCCCTTCTGACATTTCGGCATGCCGGAGTTGAGTTCCTGCATGGAGTAGTTCTGGAAGTCGCGGTTGTGCGGGATGTTGAAGGTCTCGTGCACGAACTGCTGGTAGTCGTCGGGCAACTGCGCGCGCTTGAGGCCGCCGCCGACGTAGATGCAGTTGTCGGGGTGGAAGTCCTTCGCCGCGTAACCGCGTTCGCGGACCAGCTTCGCCACCTGATACAGCGCATTCCACATGCCGGCGAGATACAGCTTGTCGCCGCGGTATTCGATCAGCGCGTCGGCGGCGGCCACCAGCGCGTTGTCGAGGGTGGCCTGCCGCTCCTTCGAGGTGCGCTCGAAATCCGCGAGTTCGTCCGGACCGGCGGTGCCGTCGGCCATCTTCTTGCGCAGCACGACCATCTTGGTGAGCGCGCCGACGGTCAGCGGCGGGATCGGCAGCCGGAAGCGCTGCTTGTCCGGATCGCCGAACGCCGCCTCCTGCGCCTCGCCGCTGATCAGGTTCTTCGGCACCGCGGCGGTGGCGGCGATGCCCATCATCCGCCGGTCCCGGGCCGGGACGACGCCGGAGCCCCAGGCGAACACGTTCACGGTGTCCTTGCGCGACCAGGCCATGTCCTGTTCGGAGGCGAGCAGCATGGCCGATTTGCCGGTGGTGCCGCTGGAACAGGAGACGTAGTGGCCCTCGGCCTGCAACCGGGCGATCCACTCGTCGATACCGTCGATGTCGGCGGTCTCGATCGGGGCGATCGGATACGGGGAGATGGTGCCGAGCCACTTGCCCAGCCGATCCCAGCGCTCGTCGATCAGGAAGCTCTCGGGGTAGCTCTTGTAGGCGGTGTGCGGGAACAGCAGCGGCACCACGTCGTCGAAGCTGCGGACCTCGCTGACGCCGGCCTCGGCCGCGCGGTGGCCGAGCAGCTTGATCCGGTCCTTGCGGTCCTGGAACCGCTCGTTCACGGCCTCGATCTGGACCTCCCGGAGGTCCGCGTGGGAGTGGTCGAACCGGTCGTCGGCGTCGACGAGCCGTGTCAATTTTTCTCTTGCTGAGCTCACCAGGAGCGTCCTTCCACCAGGTTTTCCAACGGCCTCGACAAATGGCGACCCGTGCGTATCATTATTCGTGATTCGGGTCACGATGCAAGTGGCGACGGAAAGAACGAGGTCAGCGAGTTGTCTGGAGCACACGAGGCCGTGCCGGCGCGGCGTGGCGCGGGCCGGCCCACCCGGGAGCAGGCCGAGGCGCGGCACGAGGAGCTGATCGACGCCGCGCTGGACCTGTTCCTGGAGCGTGGTTTCGAACTGGCGACCGTGGAGGCGATCGCCGCGCAGGTCAACATGACCAAGCGCACCGTCTACGCCCGCTACCCGGACAAGGCGTCGCTGTTCCGGGCCGCGGTGCGGCGCGCCACCGAACGGCAGATCGTGCCGAAGGACGTCCTCGAGGCGATGGACGACGGCGACCTGTGCGACACCCTGGAACAGGTGGCGCGGCTGCGCATCGGGCAGGTCATGACCACCAACGGCCTTCGGCTGCAACGCATCCTGAACACGGAGAGCTACCGGTTCCCGGAGATCTTCGTCGAGAACTACACCCTCAGCGCCGGGCCGGTGGTCGATTTCGTGGCGGGCGTGCTGGACCGCGCGATCGCCACCGGCGCCCTCGCGCCGACCGACAGCGATCAGGCCGCCCGCGCCTTCATGGCGATGGTGGTCGGCGGCCAGGTGCGCTCGATCGTGGCGGGGCGCCCGCCCACCCCCGAACAGCTCGAGGAGCGGGTGCGGTTCACCGTCCGGCTGCTGCTCGACGGGCTACGACCGCGCTGAGGTCCGCTTGCTCATGTCCTTCCGAACAGATTGCGAGACAATGTCTTCCACACCTGCTGCATCGCCCGCGCTCGATCCCGCCCGGCCCGTCGCGGTGGTCACCGGCGCCAGTTCGGGCATCGGCAAGGAGACCGCGCGGAAGCTGCTGGCCCGCGGCTGGCAGGTGATCGGGGTGGGCCGCGATCCGCAGCGCAGCGCCGCCGCGGCGGCCGAACTGGGCCCGGAGCTCACCATGCTGCGCGGAGATTTCACGCTGATGGCGGAGGTGCGCCGGGTCGCCGACGAGATCCGTTCTCGCACAGAGCGTCTCGATGTGCTGATCAACAATGCCGGTGGCGTGCGGGACCGGCGGATCGTCACCGCCGAGGGCACCGAGGCCACCTTCGCGGCCAACCATCTCGCGCCGTTCCTGCTGACCCGGGAACTGTGGCCGCTGCTCACCGCGACCGCGGCGGCGAGACCGGCGGGGACGGTCCGGGTGCTCGCGGTGTCGTCGACCGCGCACCGCAGCAGCCGCGGCCTGGACTGGGACGATGTGCAGAGCCTCGGCATCGAGCATCCCACGGTCGCCTACTGCCGGGTGAAACTCGCCAACATCCTGTTCACCCGCGAGCTGGGCCGGCGTGGCGCTGCGGAAGGCGTTGTGGCACAGGTCATGCACCCCGGCGTGGTGGCCAGCAACTTCGCCACCCACGGTGACGCCACCATGCAGGCCCACATGGCCGCCGCCGACACGGTCTCCCCCGACGAGCCGGCCGAGACGCTGACCTGGCTGGCCGCCGATCCCGAGGGCGGTCACACCCCCGGCCGCTACTTCCACCGCCGCGCCGAGGAGACACCGTCCGAGATCGCCCGCGACGACACCGCCGCGGCCCGGCTGTGGGTGGAGAGCGAAACACTGCTGGCTGCACTCGGTTTCGAGCCCGCGGTGCGCTGACACGGCTGCGGGCTTGACCCTGACGTTGCGTCGGGGTTGCACCCTTGCCGCATGACGAGCAACATCACCGCACCGCCGATCGGCGGGTTCCAGGAGATCGACGGCCGCCGCCTCTTCGTGCACCGGGTGGGCAGCGGCGGACCGGTGGTCGTGTTCCTGCCGGGCGCGGGTGCGGTCGGGCTGGACTATTTCGCTGTGCAGCAAGGGGTTTCGAGGTTCGGCACCGCAGTGGTGTACGACCGGGGCGGCACCGGGTACAGCGATCCGGTGCCGTTGCCGCGCAATGCCGCCGCGGTCGCAGGGGAACTGCGCGAGTTGCTGCTCGCGCAGGACCTCGCGGGCCCGTATCTCCTGGTCGCGCACTCGCTCGGCGGGGCCTACGCGCATCGGTTCGCACAGCTGTATCCGAGCGAAGTGGCCGGGCTGGTCTGGGTCGACGGCTTCCATCGCGACCACGCGGACTTCATGCTCGCCGCGGGGCAGGCACCGGCGCCCGATCCCGCGCTGATCCGGCCGGTTCTGCGCGCGATGTACGCCGAACTGCTGGCGGACTATCCGCTCCATCTGCGGCAGCCGTTGATCGATGCCCATGCCGGCGACGACTGGCTGCGGGCCGGGGCGGCCGAGCGGAGCAGTGTGGGCGCACTGGTCACCGAACTGCGTGCCGGGCGCGACATTCCCGATGTGCCGGTGGTGGCGCTCACCACCGCGGGCGTCGATCCCGGGCCGTCGGCCGCGATGCCGGAACAGGCGATTCGTGTGATCCACGAGGGTATGCGCGCGATGGCCACGGCATTGGTGAGTGCGGTCTCGGCCGGGGAACATCGCGTCGTCTCCGGCGTCGGCCACCACCAAGTATGTTGCACGCGAGCCGATGTCGTCGTCCAGGCGATCCGCGATGTCGCCGATCGGGCAGTCGGCGACATCGCCGATCAGGCGATGCGCGCCTGACAGCGCGGCCCGGATACCGACGTGGCGTCGGCGCTCGGGACGATGGATCGACCACTCGGGACCGGACGGTCGCAACTGCGACCACAGTGACCGCCGCCGATCCGAGATCTACTGTCTCGGTTGGCCTCTGCCGCCACGTCTCGCCGGCGGCGTTCGCGGGGCCGTCGTCGCCCGGTGGCGCTCGTGTGTTCTCAGCGGCGGTTGGGCAGATGCCCACCATGCCCGCGGTGGCAGGTGCGGTTCCCCGCGCGTGATGCCGGCCATGGTGGTCGACGCGGCACCGGCGACAGCTGGTGCCCTGTCATAAGGCGTGTTCGCCAGTGCCACAGGTTCTAGACTCGAGGTGGCCGCGTTTCCCGGGAGATTGGAGGCACGGTGCTCACGATCGGCCAACTCGCTGCGACGGCCCGGGTCACCGTGCGTACCGTCCGTCACTACCATCAGGTCGGGCTGTTGCCGGAGCCGGAACGCGATGCGTCCGGGTATCGCCGCTACAGCGCGCAGGCGGCGGTGGATCTCGTCCGGATCCGGACATTGGCGGAAGCCGGTGTGCCACTGGCCCGTATCGAGGCGCTGCTGCGCGCGGAACCGGCCGAATTCGCGGCCGCGATCACCGACATCGACACCGCGTTGCAGGCCGAGATCGATCAGCTCACGGAGCGTCGACGCCGCCTCGCCGAATTGGCCGGCGGCGACGAACTCGTCCTGCCCGCCGAGGTGGTCGCCATCCTGAACCGGCTGCGCGCACTCGGCGTCAGCGAACGGACGGTCCGGCTCGAGCGCGACTGGGCGATCCTGACGCAGGCATCCGACCCGTCGGCGATGCCGCAGTGGATCCGGGACAAGAACGCCGGTTTCGACGACACCGAGAAGATGCGGCTCTACCTGGCCTGTGACCGATCCATAGACTGGGATCCGTACGATCCACGCGTGGACCGGCTCATCGACGACCTGGAAACCTGGGAGATCGACTACGAAGGCAGCCGCCCGGTGAGCCCGACGCCGATCTTCGCCCTGATCCTCCGGGAGTCACCCACCTGGTCCCGCGTCCTCGACGCACTCGCCCACCGCGCCGCGCGGCGCGACCGGTGAGCCTGTGTCACAGTCGATGTCGCGGCCCGAGCGGCAACCGCGGCCGGACGCGACGGCCACCGCACGCCCGGGCCGGACTGTCCGGGCGGTCAGCCTGTGCCGCAGTCGATGTCGCCCCCGCCGGTAGTGAACGTGTCGCGTCGATGCTGCTCGCGTGCGGCGAGGCGGGCTCAGTCCAGGGCGGTGGCCGCCGCGTGTAGTTCGCGCAGGGCGGTCAGGGTGTAGTCGGCCAAGGGGGCGGCGTCGGCGCGGTCGTCCGCGGACCATTCGGCGAAGCCGCGTTTGAAGGCGAGCACGCCGAGTTCGCTCGCCAGGTGGGCGGTGAGGTCGGGGACGTCGCGGGCGAGCAGGGCGGCGGTCATCGCGGCGGCCAGGCCGACGGTCTTGAGCGCGTCGCGCTCCTGGAGTTCGGCGCTGGCAGCGACGGCCGCGGCGAGGCGGGGGCCGAGTTCGCGGTTGACCGGGCCCATGGCATTCGACGCGCGCTCGAGTCCGGCGGCGACGGCCTGGAGTGGGCCCGCGTCGGCGGGCGCCTCGGCGATGCCCTCCGCGAGCAGTCTGCTCAGGGTTTCCTGGCCGGCGACCAGGACTTCGCGTTTGTCGGAGAAGTGCCGGAAGAACGTGCTGCGGGTGACGCCGGCGCGTTCGGCGATCTGTGCCACGGTGGTGTCGTCGTAGCCCTGCTCGGTGAACAGGTCGACCGCCGCGACGACAAGGCGTTCCCGCGCCCCCGGTTCCCATCGAGCCATACCGGCATCATAGGCGATGCGACATGTGTCGCATCAGTGCTACGGTGGTGATGCGACACAAGTCCCATCACTTTGGCAGGAGAAGTCATGCACGTCTTCGTCACCGGCGGTACCGGCACCATCGGGTCCGCCGTCGTCGCCGAACTGCTCGGCAACGGTCACACCGTCCTCGGCCTGGCCCGGTCCGACGACTCCGCGCGCACTCTCGCCGCGGCGGGCGCCGAACCGCTGCGCGGAGACCTGGCCGATCTCGACGTCCTGCGGGCCGGGGCCGCGCGGGCCGATGGCGTGATCAGCCTGGCATTCGGCCGCGACTACGCCGCTCCGGACGCGCTGGCCCGGGGCATCGCCGAGGAGAGCGCCGCGCTCACCACCCTGGGAACGGCGCTGCTCGGCACCGACCGGCCGCTGGTCACGGTCTCCGGCACACCGTGGGTGCCCGGCCGGGCCGCCACCGAGGCCGATCCGCTGCCCACCGACGGGCCGGTGGGTGGCCGTGGCCGGTCGGTCAACGCGCTGCTGGAACTGGCCGATCGCGGGTTGCGCAGTGCGGCCGTGCGGATGCCGCGCACGGTCCACAACCAGGGCAAGGGCGGATTCGCCGGACTACTGGTCGAGCAGGCCCGCCGCAGCGGCGTGTCCGGCTACCCCGGCGACGGCGCTCAGCGCTGGCCCGCCGTCCACGCACTCGACGCCGCCGTATTGTTCCGGCTGGTCCTGGAATCGGCGCCGGCGGGCACCTCCTGGCACGCGGTGGCCGACGAGGGAGATGCGGTGCGCGACATCGCCACCGTGATCGGCACGCGGCTGAACCTGCCGGTCGAGCCGGTCGCCGCGGACAGTTTCGGCCCGTTCGGCCCGATCTTCGCGATGGATCAGCCCGCGTCCAGCGGCTACACCCGGGAAACCCTGGGCTGGAAGCCCATCCAGCCCGCACTGCTCGATGATCTCACCACCATCCGCCCCTGAGCGGGGTGCTCGCCACACCTCTCGTCCGGTGAGGCGCGGGCGCCCCTGCGGCAGCGTCTCCCACGCCACAGGTCACCACGTGGAGATGGGATCGCCGCCACCGTGAGCCCCCGCCTTACAGCGGAAAGTCGCGCTCGCAGTGTACGACCGGCGGGCCGGGCCCGAATCAGCGGTGGGCGGCCGCGTGTTCGGCGGTGATCCGGGCGAAGTCGAGTTGGCGGCGGGAGTTGGAGACGGCGGTGACCACGCAGGTGCCGACGCGGCCGAGGCGGTCGTAGAGGGTGGCGGTGCCGACCGAGATGCCGTCGTGGGCAACGTGATCCGCGGCCTGGAGGCCCAGTTCCGGGCCCTCCGGCAGCCGCGACAGGGTGAGGGTCATGTCGGAGTTGATGTAGCCGACGCCCTGGGATCCCCAGTTGCACACCATGTTCGTGGTGTCGCCGACGATGGCGGCGCGCTGGAACGCGGAGGTCGGCTCGCCGGCCACCAGGGGTGGCTGGTGCTGCCAGATGGTTTTGCGCTCGGCGTTCTGGCAGGCCCCGAAGTCCGGGGTCCAGTCGTCCGCACCGGTCTGCACCACCAGGTGCATGTCCCGGTCGGTGGGCTCGGGCGGGTCCGGCAGGGTGTGCGCCGAGCGCCAGATCCGGCCGGGCGGGGTGTCGCCGGTCCTCAGGAACACCGCGGTGGCGCGGGCCCGGACCTCGCCGTCCTGTTCGATGCGGGCGTCGGCCACCACGATCCGGTTACCCCGGCGCACCACCTCGGCGCGGACCGCGATGGGATCGTTGACCACCGGCATGAACAGGTCCACGGTCAGCCGGGCTGGGACGAATTCGGCGTCGGGACAATGCTTTTCCAGCTCCCGGGCCAGCAGCCCGCACACCGCGTGGCCACCGATCTGCCGGGGCGACCACCGCGCCACCGCGAACGGCGATGCCTCGTACCGGCCGTCCACCGCTGTGAAGAACGCGACCACCGCGCCGACTCCCTCCGTATGTAACCCGAGAACTAGAGTAGAACACGTTCCATTCGCGCGTGGCGGGGTGGTTGCCGGGGCCCGGCCCGGCCGTGCGGCGCTGCCCGCCGAACCGACGGGCCGCCACCGTGCCATGGGCGGCGCACACGACGCCGTGGCGGACCCGGCCCGGACGGCCTGGTCCGGCGGTATCCGGCAACTGCTCCACCGGCCCGGAATAGGGTGGCCGTGTCGATTCATTCCGAATTCGAAGCCGGAGGCGAGCGTGAGGCGATGGGCGGCAGGGGCGATCGGGCTGATGGCTGCGGTCACGGTGATCGGCTATACAGGGCCGGCGCGGGCGGCCGATCCCCTCTTCTTCAGCTATCAGGGGTTGAACTGCGCGGTCTCGCCCGACGGCCTCCTCGGGTGTGATCTACCGGGCGACATGGTCGTCACACAGCGGCCGGAATTCCTGCCGCCCGGCAGCGGGGAGGATCTGTCCGTGCCCGTGCCGGGGCGGCAGATCACACAGGACGCGGTCGATGGGCCGATGCACGGGGCCACCCTGCCGGGGACCCCGTTCACCGTCGCGGGCGGCAATCCGCCCCCGGTGCTCGCACCGAACGGCTGCCCGGGACAGGCGTGTACACCCGACCCGCCTCTCCTGGGAACCGAGATCGTCTGCGGCGACGGCCATTACCGCGCCTTCGGCTGTACCACCGGCAACGGTCACGGATTCTCGCTGTCGCAACCCGGCCGGGTCCGCGTGTTCTGACGGCGGACGGCCCGCGTCACACCAGCGTCGCGGCCAGTTCCCGCAGCACCGGCAGGCTCAGCGAGCCGGAGCTCAGCACGGTGTCGTGGAAGGCCTTGACGTCGAAGCGATCTCCGAGCCGCTCGGTCACCAGGCGGCGCTGTCGGCGGATCTCCAGCTGCCCGACCTTGTAGGCCACCGCCTGGCCGGGCATCGCGATGTAGCGGTCGACCTCCACCCGGATCTCCGGAATCGCCACCGGCGCATGGGCGATCATGAAATCGACCGCCTGCTGCCGGCTCCAGCCCTTGGCGTGCAGGCCGGTGTCGACGACCAGCCGGCAGGACCGCCAGGAATCCGCCGCCAGCATTCCGATGCGCGCCAGATCGTCCGGGTACAAACCCATTTCGTCGGCGAGCCGCTCCGTGTACAGGGCCCAGCCCTCGACGAACGCGGTGTTGGCGAAGGACTGCCGCTGGAACCGCGGCAGATGCCCCAGCTCGTTGGCGATGGTGAGTTGCAGGTGATGGCCGGGGATGGCCTCGTGGAAGGCGACCGCGGCGCTCTCGTAGCGGTTGCGGCTGGTCGGCTCGTGCTGATTGACGAAATAGACGCCGGGCCGGGAGCCATCCGAGGCGGGCGGGAAGTAGTACGCCGCCGGGACCGCGGAGGCCAGGAAGTCGGGCACCGGCACGATGGTGCAGGACTCCTGGGGAAGCCGGCCGAACCACTGCGGCATCGCGGCGGTGGCGGCCGCCAGCCAGCGTTCGGCGTCGGTGAGGATCTGCTGCTCGTCGGCGTAGCGCAGGGTGTCGTCCTGCCGCAGCCGGGCGAAGATCTCGGCCTGCTCGGTGATCCCGAACAGTCGCGCGCCCACTTCGGCGTATTCCGCACGCAGCGAATCGAGTTCGGCCAGGCCCAGGTCGTGGATGGCGTCGGCGGTGAGGTCGGCGACAGTGGTGTGGCGGCGCAGCTGCCGCTGGTAGATGTCCTCGCCGTCGGCGCCGAGCCAGCACAGGCCCGCCCGGTCGTCGGGCCGGGCGGCGGGCAGCAGTTCGTCGGCGAGCGCGGTGCGGTAGCGGCCGAAGGCGGGCCGGATCACCTCGCGGACCAGCTCCGACAGGGTTGCGCGCCAATGCTGTTCGCCGTCCCAGTCGGCCGGGCCGGGGAAATTCGCGAACGGGTCGGCGGCGGGATCACCGGCCAGATAGCCGTCGAGCTGGTCCAGTGAGCGTTCGATGGCGAGCCGGGCGGGGGTGCGGCCGGCGGCGAGCCCGGCCCGGAACCGTTGCACCGCTTGATCGATCAGGGTGCCGAACTGCTCGAACCGCTGCACCAGGGCGAGTGCGTCAGTGGGCGCGGGCGCGTTGAGTTGCGGTGCCACCGTGAGCAATTCGGCGTGCACGCCGGTCATCTGATCGGAGGCCAGTTCCACCGGCCGCCAGGACAGGTAGTCGACCGCCGATTCCAGTTCGGCGCGCAGCAGGCTGCGGGTGACCCGGTCGGCGGCCGCCAGCCGGTCCGCGTCCAGCGCCTCGGCCTCGGCCAGCAACCCGCGCAGCGTGCCGAGATGACGCTGCTCGGCGGCCTCGGACAGATCCTCGATCCGGTCGTCGAACCGGCGGTCGCCCAGCAGGGTGGCGGTGCTCGGCGAGGCCTCCAGCACGCTGTCCCAATATCGCTCGGCCAGCTCGATCAGTTCCTCGTGCGCGTCCATGCCGATCATCATGCCGTGCGCCGGGCGGCGGACGCGGCGGCGGGCCGGTCGCCGTGGCGACCGGCCCGCCACGCTGTGCTCAGGGCGCCGGTTGCAGGACCTGACGGGTGCCGGAGTCGTAGAGTTTGCCGTCCCAGCGGGCGGTGCCGTCGGCCACGTGGACGACCGTGTAGGCGGGGTTGTAGATGCCCGGATACGGCAGCGGGCTCTTGGCGGCGAAGGAGATCGCCGGGGTCAGGCCGCCGGTCTTCACCGCGGTGAGTTTGTGCAGGCCGTCGAGCACCGCGGCCCGGTCCACGGTGTGCAGGGTGCCCGCGACCTGGGCGAACATCTGCACGCCGAGCCAGCTGGTCAGCGCCAGCTCGGTGATCTTGCCTTGCGGGGCATAGGCTTTCATGTCGTCGTTGAACTGCTTGCCGTAGGCAGTGGAGGTGTCCCAGGCCGGCGGGAAGACCGTGCTCAGGGTGACCGGGCCGCCCGCGCCCATCGTCTCCATGGCGTGCTTCTCGAATGCGACGCCCGCGACGGCGACGGTGCCCTTGAATCCGGCCTGCCGCAACGCGTTCACCGCCACCGGGGTCTGCGCGGTGAACGACAGCCAGATGATGGTGTCGGGATTGCCCGCGATCGCCTGCTGCACCGGGGCGCTGAGGTCCGCGGCGGTGGCCGACAGCCGGACGTCGGCGGTCACCTGCACCCCGGCCGCCGACAGGATCTGCGTGATCGCCTTGCGGTTCACGTCGGAGGTGGGCAGGTCCAGGGTCACCAGCCCCACCTTCTTGGCGCCACTGGCCACGACATCCTGGGCCATGCCCGGGAATCCGACGACGGTGCCGCCGTTGACGTTGAACGCCAACGGGTTCGTCACGTCGAAGGTCGACACCGGCCACTGTCCGACGACCGGCATCTTCGCCGCCTCCAGCTGCGCCTTGTCGGCGTCGAGGAAGATGTCGGAACCACCGGCGAGCGCCACGATCTTCTTGTCCGACAGGATCTTCCGGACGCAGTTCGCGGAATCGGTGGCGTTCTGGTGCATATCGCAGGTGGTCAGCTTCAGCTGCCGGCCGTTGACCCCGCCGTGCGCGTTGATCGACTGGACCGCGGCCTGGGCGCCGTCGCCGTACTCCGGGTTGGCGCTGACGCCGCCGGACAGCGCGGCGATGGCGGCGATCTCCAGCGGCCCGTCGCCGCCGGAGGAGCCACCGCTGCTGCTGCACGCGGTCAAGGCCAGGGCCAGCGCCGCCAGGGGCGCCAGCAGCTTCGCGACGGGTCTCGACATGTACGAACCTCTCGGAGGGGTGAACGGCGAAGAATTACGACAGGTACAGCGCCGCGAGCTCTTCCAGCTGCGGCAGCCAGGCGGCCGCGGGGCGCTCGTCGACGAGTTCGCCGCGGCGCAGCACACAGGCCCGGTCCGCGCGGGCCAGCACGGCTCTCGCGTTCTGTTCCACCAGCAGCACCCCCACGCCGGTGTCGGCGGTGGCGCGCACCGCGTCCAGCAGTCGCTCGCGCACCTGCGGGGCCAGGCCCAGTGACAGCTCGTCGATCAGCAGCAGCCGGGGCCGGCGGGCCAGCGCCAGGGTCAGGGCCAGCATCTGTTGTTCGCCGCCGGAGAGCAGGCCCGCGCGGTGCCGCAGTCGTCCGCTCAGTTCCGGGAACAGGTGCAGCGCAGCGGAATCGGCGCCGACCAGGCGCAGCGACTGGCGCACGGTGAGGCCCGGGAAGATGTGCCGCTCCTCCCCCAGGAAGGACACGCCGCGGCGGCAGCGCCGGTAGGCGGGCAGCGTGGTGCAGGTCTCGCCGAACAACCGCACCTCACCCGCGGTGGGCCGCAGATAGCCCGCGAGGGTGCGCAACAGGGTGGTCTTACCGGCGCCGTTGGGGCCCAGCAGCGCCACCACCTCGCCCGGCCGCACCGTCAGCTCGATCGCGCGCAACACGTCCACCGCGCCGTAACCGGCCGCCAGCCCGGTCGCCCCGATCGCGACCGGCAGCTCCGCCCCGGCGCCGGACGTCGGCGAAACGTCCACTCCCGCACTCACACCCATCGGAATCCACCGCATTTCCGCAACTGCCCTGTTGCCCAACCCTTGCGAGTAGGTGCTCACAAACATACAGTCGGCACGAGCGCTTCGCCAGAGAAGCGCCGACTACATCGGGAATACGGCGAAGGGGTCGTGATGGATTTGACCCTGCGGTTCGCGCTGCTCGGCCTCGGCATCGGCGGTGTGTACGCGGTGAGCGCGGTGGGGATCGTGGCGATCCACCGCGGCTCCAGGACGATCAATTTCGCCCACGGCGGCATCGCGCTCTGGGGTGCGCTGCTGTGTTACTGGCTGCGTGACGACGCGGGCTGGCCGTTCGCGGCCGCGGCCGCGGTGACGCTGGCGAGTGCGGCGGTGTTCGGGGCGCTGATCTACCTGGTGGTGATCCGGCCGATCCGCGGTGCCACCCAGCTGTCGCGGATGGTGGCGACCCTCGGCCTGCTCGGATTTCTGACCGGGCTGGCGCACACCGTGTTCCCGGATGTGCCGCGAGTGCCGCGCAGCGCGCTGCCCTCGTCCACGACGAGCATACTGGGCCAGCCGATTCCGACCGAGCGGGTGGCGATCCTGATCATCGCGGTGGTGGTGGTCGCGGTGCTGGCCGGCTGGTCGGCGTGGGCGCGGCTGCCGCTGATGACGAAGGCGATGGCCGAACACGAGTCCGCCGCACAGGCATTGGGCGCCTCACCGCATGCGCTCGGCGGCCTGAACTGGGCGCTGGGCTCCGTACTCGCCGCTGCCGCGGGCATTCTCGTCGCGCCGATCGTCGGCCAGTTCGACACCACCATGCTGACGGTGACGGCCTTCGCGCTGGCCGCCGCGCTGCCCGGCCGCTTCGACGGGTATCTGTCCGCATTGGCCGGTGGTCTGGTGCTCGGCGTCGGCGAGAGTGTGGTGACCCATCTGGTGGCCGACCACGTCCCGCAGCAGTGGCAGCTGGGCTGGCCGCAGACGGTGCCGTTCGTCGCGGTGCTACTGGTCCTGGTGCTGCGCCGGGACCGGGCGGGCAATCGGTTGCCCGCGGTGCCCGCACAACCGGTGGCGGCCGGGCTGTTCCGGCCGATTCCGGTGGTGATCGCGCTCGCCGCGGTGCTCGCGGCGCTGTTCCTCGGCGCCCAGGACTGGCGGGACGCGGCGACGGTGTCGATCATCTTCGCGATCCTGGTGTTGTCGCTGGTGCTGCTGGTCGGCTACGCCAACCAGATCAGCCTGGCGCAGTTGACCGTTGCCGGGCTCGGCGCGTATGTGGCGGCGCGGCTGGACATCTCGTCCGGGCTGCCGTTCCTGTTCGCGCCGCTGGTCGGCGCGGTGGTGGGGGCGCTGGCCGGACTGCTGGTCGGGTTGCCGGCGCTGCGGGTGCGCGGCATCAATCTGGCGATCCTCACCATGGCGGCCGCGATCGCGGTCTCGGTGGTGCTGTTCGAGAGCTCCACCTTCACCGGCGGATTGGTGGGGCTGCAACCACATTCGCCGAGCCTGTTCGGCTTCGACATCGATGCGGCGCTGTATCCCGAACGGTACGGGGTGTTCTCGCTGTGCTGGCTGGTGCTGGCGGGTGTGGTGGTGGCCATGGTGCGGCGCTCGGCGCTGGGCCGGCGGCTGCTGGTGGTGCGCACCAACGAACGCGCGGCCGCGGCCGCCGGAATCAGCGTCACCCGTGCGAAACTCGCCGCCTTCGTGATCTCCTCGGCGCTGGCCGGAGCCGCGGGCGTGCTGCTGGCCTTCCGCAGTTCGACGGTCACCTTCAGCCAGTTCTCGTTCATGGACTCGATCAATCTGGTGAGCCTGGCCGTCATCGCGGGCGTGACCTCGATCGCCGGTGGAATGTTCGGCGGCGTGATGGCGATGGGCGGGCTGGTGTATCTGGCCGTCTCGGATCTGAACATCGGTGTGCTGACCGACAATTACGGCACCATCTTCGGCGCCGGGCTGGTGCTCACCGTGCTGATCCATCCGAACGGGGTGACCTGGCGTCAACGCGCGCAACTGGATCCGGCCCCCCTGCCCGACGGAGTCGCGGCCCCGCGTCCGGGCGCCGAGCTGGCCGCGGCCGAGGTGTCGGTGCACTTCGGTGGCGTGGCGGCGGTCCGGTCGGTGTCCATGACGGCCCGGCCCGGCCAGGTGACCGGCCTGGTCGGCCCCAACGGCGCGGGAAAGACCACGCTGCTCGACGCCCTCGGCGGCTTCGCCCCGATCGATACCGGCCGGGTGCTGCTCGGGGAGCAGACGCTGACCGGCCGCAGCCCCGACGCGCGGGCCCGCGCCGGGCTCGGCCGGGTGTTCCAGGGCGGCGAGCTGTTCGAGGATCTCACCGTGGCGCAGAATCTGCGGGTGGCCGCCGAGAACGCCGGGCACACCGACGGCCGGCTCCCGGAACCGGCGCGGACCGCGGTCGAGAAGTTCGGGCTCACCGCCGATCTCGCCCGGCTGCCCGCCGAATTGTCCATGGCGAAAAGGCGTTTCACCGGCATCGCCCGCGCCCTCGCCACCGACCCCGCCGCCGTGCTGCTCGACGAGCCCGGCGCGGGCCTGTCCATCACCGAGATCGGCGAACTGTCCGCTGCCCTGCGCGAACTCGCCGACGACACCGGTCTGGCGGTACTCGTCGTCGACCACGACATGGCGCTGGTGATGTCCGCCTGCGACCGCATCGTGGTGCTGCACCAGGGCGCGGTGATCGCCGACGGCACTCCCGAGGAGATCCGCGCCGACGCCGGCGTGCAGGAGGCATATCTGGGGTTGTCGGCGGCCTACTGAGGACCGTGAAGTTGGCGGGGAACGGGTACAGGTCGGCGGCGCAGCGGTAGCCCGCCACCTTCCCGCACTGATGGTATGGAAGCAGTTCGGAATCGCCTCGGCGAACGCCGAAATCCGTACCCACAGTGCATCGGTCGCGGGCCTGCCACGCGATCGAGAAAGAGGGAGACCCCCATGGCAACATACGTTCTGGTCCCCGGCGCCTGGCACGGCGCCTGGGCCTTCGAGACGGTGGTACCGCTGCTGGAACGCGCCGGTCATACCACGCACGCCCTGACCCTGACCGGTCTGCGGCCCGAGGACGACGACGCCACGGTCGCGACGGCCAACCTCGACACCCACGCCGCCGACGTCCTGGCACTGCTGGACCGCGCCCACCTCACCGACGTGACCCTGGTCGGCCACAGCTACGGCGGCATGGTGGTCGCGGCCGCCGCCGACCGGGCCCACGGCCGGATCTCACGTGTGGTGCATCTCGACGCCTACGTACCCCACGACGGCGAATCGTGCTGGTCCGCCACCACCGAGGCCTACCGGCAAGCGTTCGTGGCCGGCGCGGTGACCACCGGCTACGCCGTCCGTCCGCCCGACCGTCCCGGCCGTGACCCCCGCCGCCGTCCGCACCCCCTCGCCTCGCTGGTGCAGACCATCCGCCTCACCGGAGCGTTCGATCGAATCCCCCGGCGCGAGTTCGTCTACTGCTCGGGTTGGGAGGGAACGCCTTTCACCGACCTCCGCACCCGCCTCGCCGCGGATCCGCACTGGCGGGTCCACGAACTCCCCACCGCGCACGACGCGATGCGCGAGGCCCCGGCCGCGGTCGCCGACCTGCTGCTCCGAGCCGCCTGAGGCCACGTACGGCTCGCACCTGCTCGCTCGGTATGCCCTGCGCAACAACACATTCCGATCGACCGACCGCGCCCGGTCAGCACTGATCGGGGCGGGGCATCCGGCGAGGCGGTCGGCGGCGTCGTCGCCGTGCCGGAATCCTTCGAGTACGTGCTCGACCTGGACGGTGGCTCCCTGTTCGCACCGCCAGGATCGGCTGGTCGCGGGAATCGTTGCCGCGGAACGCTATCTGCCAGGTGGCGACATCATCGGTCCTCGGCCCGGGGCGGCGGGAGCAACACGGATACGCTGCCGGGCTCAGGGTGCCGTGAGATGAGCGCGGCGGACCCGTTGCAGGAAGTCCTCCAGTGGGGCCTCGTTCGGGGCCGCAGGCAGCACGGTGGCCGAGTCGTCGAAGCGGGATTCGCACTGCGCCAGCAGTTCCTGGGCCACCACCGCGTCCGGGTCGGCCATCACCTGCTCACCGAAGGCGAAGTAGGCGTCGGGATCGGTCACCCGCACCGGCAGGACACCGGTGGTGTACAGCTGGTGGCCCTGCCACAGCAGGCGCATGGTGTGGCGGGCGTGCTTGGCGCGGCGGGGATCTCCGGTGCGCGGGTGGCGGGCCAGCCGGACCACCTGGGCGGTCGCGTAGCCGTAGAACGCCTTTCGGACCCGGGACGCGGACAGGAAATGTTCGCGCAGTGCGACCAGTTCCGCCCCGAAGTCGGTGAGGCACAGGTACTCCTCGAGCCACAGCACCTCCATCGCGGAGGGGTTGCACGCCAGGATCAGGCCCATCGCCTTACCCAGTTCGTGGTAGGTGGCGTCGGCGCCGTCGCGGCCGGTGCGGGTGGACCGCTGCCGGTCGGGCGGGTGCAGGCCCAGCAGATTCGCGGTCGGCTCGACGTAGACGCCCGCGTAGTCGAGATCGCTGGTGGGGGTGCTCAGGCCGTAGGCGGTGGATCCGACCACACCTTCGAGCAGCAGATGCGTGGTGGTGGTGTTCACGCCCTCCCCTTCCTGCGGAACTCGCTGTGCGGCAGCGGAATGCCGTGCGCACCGCGCTTCGCCCCGCCGATTTCACCGGGGCCCGTCTGGTTTAGCATCAGCCGGCGGTTACCGGCCAGCGGTTTTCGTGCCGCGCCTGCCACGGCAATCCCGGTGGGGATGCGGCAGCCGGGCCCGCGGCCCTCACGGCAGCGGGCGCCCGGGTGAGGTCCGCCTTCGTGGTGGCGTCACCGGCCGGTGGTGATCCGCTCGGCGAACCAGCGGGTCAGGATCGCGTCGACCGCTACGGCGGTCGGCCGCGGCGGGGCCGGTTCCAGCCCCGGTTCGTCGGCCAGCGGGTGCGCCAGATCCGGGACCGAGACGTGTTCGACGGCGCCGGGATCCGGGTATCGCGCGCGCAACGCCGCCACCAGGTCCGCGGCGTCGGTCCGGAACTCCGGGTGGTCGATCTCCCCGCTGATCAGCAGCACCGGTGGCCGAGCCGTGAGTTCCGTTGCCCGGGAAACGAAGTCGAGCCCCGCCGCGACCTCGCGGGACCGCGCCGTCCACTGGTACGGATGTCCGGCCATCGCTTCGACCAACGGGACCGCGGAACCCACCCGCACGGCGGGATTCACCAGTGCGACCGCCTGCACCGGTGTCCGCGCCGCATACAGCACCTCCAACGCGACGGCGCCGCCGAGCGAGGCGCCGAGCACACCGATCGGCGCGTCGCCGACGGGCAGCCGATCGCGCAGCGCGCCGAGCGCGTCCGGGAATTCGGCCACGGCCTGCGCGACGAACGGCGCCAGGAACGCGGTCAGCGCGTCGTCGCGGGCCAGTGCGAGGACGGCCTCGACACCGGCGGCGGGCATCCGCGCGCCGCACATCGGCATGCCCAGATGCACCCGCCAGGCCGGCACTCCCGCCATGGGCAGGGCGGCCGCGAACGCGGCGTCCGTGCGAGGTGCGTCGAGCATGTGCCAGGTGATGATCAGTGGGGCCGGACCGTCGATGGGCTGTGTGGGCGGCAGTGCCGTGAACGGCACCCCCGCCGCGAGGCCGCTGATCGTTTCCATGAGGCTCCTCGAGTCGGCGATACGACCCCACCACCGTAGATCCGTCAGCCGATCGGCGATGGAAGTGCCTGCCAGGCTTGGGCATTCGGCAGTCGATCACGGTATGAGGCATCGTGGCGCGGCGCGGAGCGGGCGCCGCCGTCCCGATCGGGCACCCGCACCACGCGCCGATCGGGGCAGCTGGGTGGGCCGGGCGCCGGTCGGCTGGGACAAGTCCCGGCTGCCGGTGGATCGGCGTCCGTACGGGTCGTTCCGCCTTATAGTCGGGGGCGTGAGGGCAGACGACCGGCCCGGCCTCCCGGCCGAGCGCACCCGCGAGCATGTGCTGGCCTGTGTCCAGGAGATTCTGGTGGCGGAGGGACCGGAGGCGGTCACGTTCACCGCTGTCGCCCGCCGTGCCCGGGTGTCCCGCAATACGCTGTACCGGCACTGGTCCGCGCGGGATCAACTGCTCGCCGACGCCGCGGTGCGGTACCACCGGCTCGACGAGGCGCCGGGCGAAGCGACGCCCGCCACCGTGCTGGAATTCCTGCGGGCACTGCGCGACGCCCTGGCGACGCCCGGCACCGCGGCCGCGTTCACCACACTCGCGGCCCACGCCGAACACGATCCGACCGCCGACGAGGCGCTGCGGCGGATCACCGAGTTGAGCCGGGTCCGGCTGGCCGAGATCACCGGCCCGCTGTCGGACGCGGCCTTCGCGCGCATTCTCGGCCCGCTCTACTTCCAGGCGTTGGTGGCCCGCCGCCCGGTCGACGACGATTTCCTGGCCGAACTGGCCGCCGACTGGCGACCGGTCGACCACTGATCGGTCGTGGCCGAAGCTCCGGGCGGACCCGGTCCGCTCGTTTGACGGCGCTCTCCCGCATCTGCCACGATGGCGGCGGCGAGTTCCGCGCCGCCCTCTTCGGCTGTCCCAGCAGGCCGTCTCCGGAGGTAAAGGGGATCATGTCCTCGGTTTCGTTGTCCGTACCCATTCCGAGGGTGTCGCTGGGGCGCCGATCGGAGTGTGCGAGACCGGATGACGACGAAGAAGCACCTCAAACGTCGGGTCAGATCGACTGCTGCTCGGACCGGTGAGCCCTATGCGACCGTCCTCCGGAGACTCCGCCAGCAACAGGAGAATCGTATGTCCGTCGAAGTCGAGCAGTCGTGCTCGTTCTGCACCAAGCCCTCCAGCGCCGTGCGACGCCTCGTCGCCGGTCCCGGCGTCTACATCTGCGACGAGTGCGTGGCGCTGTCCGCGACGATCATCGCGGATGTGGAGGCCGGAACCACTCCGGAGCAGGAGGCGGCCCGCCGATCCCGGCATCCCGACTACTCCGCCGGCGAAATCCTGACGTTGCTGCCCGCCGTGGCCGCCAACGCGGCCCGGGTGCAGGCCGATCTGGCGGGCTGGATCGGCCGGCTCCGAGCGCACGGCGTCGACTGGCCGATGATCGCCGACACCCTCGGCCTGGATGTCGACACCACCCGCCGGCGTTTCGACGGTGACGTGTAGCCGTCGCGGGCCGGAGCGGACCGGCTGAACCGGCCCCCGGAATCGAGTACGGGCTGTGGCCGATCGAATCGGCCACAGCCCGTAGCTGTTTCAGAAGGCGGTGCCGCCCGTGGCCGGGGTGCGCCCGTGCCGCATGAACAGGGCGACGATCAGCCCGATGACCGAGGTGATCACCGCGAACCAGAAGCCCAGCACATAGCCGTGCTCACCGAAGACCTGCGGAATCGGGGCGGTCTGGGTCTGCCCGGCGACCGTCACCACCGCGTGCAGCGGATTGTTGGTGAGGAAGGCGGTGATGGCGGCGGTGCCGATCGCCACGCCCATGCTCTGCATCACGCCCAGCACGCCGAGGCTGATGCCCTGTTGTTCCTGTGGGACCGCCTCCACCACCAGGGTCGGCGCGGCGGCGTAGTAGAGCCCGAACGCGATACCGAACGCACCGCTGGTGATCGCGAACAACCCCCAGGTGTGCGGCATCAGCGCCTCGGTGATGCCGACCCCGGCGAAGATCAGCGCGGCGGCGATCAGCGGATACCAGGGGCCGATCCGCCGGGCCACCAGTCCCGCGATCACCCCGAAGATCATCCCGAGAATGCCCTGCACCAGCGCGACCCGGACGGCGAACTGCAACAGTGTGAGCCCGTCGCCGTAGCTGTAACTCGGGTCGATCACCACCCGCACCGCCTGCGGCAGCAGATGCAGTTTGTACTGCTGGGCCGCGGTGTCGACGGTGGCGTTCACGATGGTGCCGCGCAGCATCTCCTGGCTGGGGGTCTGCACCATGTAGGCGATCGCGTACCCCTGGATCCCCACCATGCAGGAGCTGAACAACGCGGTGATCAGCATCAGGCTCACCCGGGGGTGGGCCAGCAACCGGATGTCGACCACCGGTATCCGCACCCGCAGTTCCACCAGCACGAACACCACCAGCAGCAGGATTCCGGCGAGCAGCCACAGCAGCGTCATCGGACGCGCCCAGCCCCAGTCCTGGCCCTTGTCGATGTAGATCAGCACCAGCGCGGTGCCGCCGGACAGCAGGGCCGCGCCCGCGATATCGATCGGTTCCCGCACGCGCAGTGTCGAATCCGGCACCACCAGCGCCACGATCGGCAGCATCAGTACGGTGAAGCCGAACAGGAACCAGAACATGGCCCGCCACTGGTAGTTGTCGACCAGCCACCCGGCCAGCAGCGGCGCCAGCGCCGCGGAGAAGCCGAACCCGGTCGCGGTGAGGCCGAGTCCGACGGGAACGAGCCTGCGCGGCAACAGATCCCGGATCAGGCCGTAGGAGACCACGGCGGTCGCGATGGCGGTGGCCTGTAGGCAGCGGCCCAGCAGGAACACCCACCAGTTCGAGGTGAGCGCCGACAGCAGGCAGCCCACCGCGAACAGCACGCCGCAGATCAGGAACAGCCTCTTCTTGCCCCAGACGTCGCTCATCTTGCCGATCAGCGGCGAGGCCGAGGCCCCGACCAGGCCGAACGCGATCATCGTCCAGGTGATGTTGGCCCCCACCCCGGGGAACGACGGCGCGATCTTCTGGAGTGCGGCCGCGACCATCGTGTACTGCGTGGGCGCGATCTCACTGAACAGAACGATAACCAGTAGCACCGACCAGATCCGTGCCGGTGAGGCATCGTCGAGACGACCGGTGTCGGTCGGCGCGTCGGGTACACCGGCGCCTTCGACGGTGGAAGCCGTGGACATGGCAACCCCTTTCGGGATTCGAAGCGAACTCGAGTGCCGTGAAGCATGACACCGATTCGCCATCGCCGTGACCGTTTCACCAGCGCGCGGGGCAACTTTTTTGCAACGTGTTCCACATGACTGGGCGCGCCGCCGGAACCGGACGGCGCGCCCAGTCGAGCGCGGATCAGTCGTCGGTGACGGTGATGGTCACCGGGATGTTGCCGCGGGTCGCGTTGGAGTACGGGCACACCTCGTGCGCCTTGTCGGCCAGCGCCTGGGCCTCGTCGTGCGACAGGTGCGGCAGGGTGATCTCGAGGGTGACCTCCAGGCCGAAACCGCCGGCGTCGTTGGGGCCGATGCCGACCTTGGCGCCGACCGAGGAATCGTCGACGTCGGCCCCGGCCTGGCGGGCGACCAGGCGCAGCGCGGAGTGGTAGCAGGCGGCGTAGCCGATGGCGAACAGCTGCTCCGGGTTGGTGCCCTCCCCGGAACCGCCCATCTCCTTCGGCATCGCCAGGTCGACGTCCAGCCGGCCGTCGCTGGTGCGGCCGTGACCGTTGCGGCCGTCGCCGGTGGCGAGGGCCTCTGCGGTGTACAGGACTGCCATGATCAGTTCTCCTTCGAATGGATATGGGCCGTGAGCGCCCGGGTGAGACGCTGCAACGAATCGCGCAGGGTCTCCATGTCCTCCCGTGACATGCCGGTGGATGCCGCGATGCGCAGCGGTACCTCGCACGCGTCCTCGCGCATCCGGCGGCCGGTCTCGGTGAGGGTGATCGCGACCCGCCGTTCGTCCTCGGCGCTGCGCCGCCGCTGCACCAGGCCGGCCGCTTCCAGCCGCTTGAGCAGCGGCGACAGCGTGCCGGAATCCAGCGACAGCGTGCCGCACAGCTCGCCGACGGTCAGGCCGTCGTGCTCCCACAGCGCGAGCATCACCAGGTATTGCGGGTAGGTGAGCCCGAGTGCGTCCAGCTCGGTGCGGTAGACCGCGGTCATCGCCCGCGATGCCGCGTAGAGCGGGAAGCACAGTTGCAGGTCGAGGGCCAGCGGGTTGGTCACGTCCAATACTGTAGTACACAATTAAGTTGTGCGCAATATATCTACCGAGCGGTGTGCGGCGGGGACTGCGGGGGTCGGCTCACTGCGGGACGGCCGGGAGCACCTCGGCGTCGAACCAGCGCAGGAAGTCCAGATATTCGGACTCGCCGCCGACGCCGGGCGGGGTGACCACGGTGACCCGGGTGATGCCCAGCGGCGCGAAGCGGTCGCGGTAGGCGGCCACCAGCTGGTCCCGGTAGGCCGCCAGCTCCGCGAGGGTCGCGGTGCGGAAGGTGGCCGGCGGCGTGACCCCCTCCGGCGCCTCCAGCCAGTTGATATCGAAATGGCCGGCCTTACCGGCGAATTCGGGCCGATCCCGCAGATAGTCCAGCAGCGGCGGCAGTTCCGCGACGGTGAGGCCGGTCGGATTCGGCTGCCAGCCGTCGTGCCGGGCCGCGCGGCGCAGCGCCGGGCGCGAATTACCGCCCACGTACACCGGCGGTCCCGGCCGCTGCACCGGTCGCGGCGCCACCGCCAGACCGGTGATGTCGAAGTGCGCGCCGCGGTGTTCCGGCTCGTCCTCGGTCCACAGGGTCGCCAGCGCCGCCAGGATCTCGTCGGTCAGCGCGCCGCGCTGCGCGAACGGCACCCCGAGCGCCGCGAACTCCGCCTCGGCGTGCCCGACCCCGACCGAGACGTTGAGCCGCCCGTCCGACAGCACGTCGATGGTCGCCAGCGCCTTGGCCAGCCGCAGCGGATGGTGGTACGGCAGTACCAGCACGGCCGCGTCGATCCGGACCCGTTCGGTGACCCCGGCGGCGAATGCCATGGCGCTCAACGCATCCTGCCAGTACGCACCGAGCCGGGGCACCTCGGCCAGCGGGATCCCCGGATGCTCGGACACGCTCACCGTCGTGAAGCGCAGCCGATCGATCTCGCGCAGGACGCGGCGGAAACCGGCCGGGGCCAGCGTCCGCGCCCACTCGTCGTGACCGGGCAGATGCCGGGAGCCCGGCAGGATGATGTCGAATTTCACCCCCCGATTCGAGCAGCGCGAACCCGCGCTCCGGGGCCCGATTCCGGTCAGTGGACATTCGCTCGTACCGGTGTGCGGGGCGTCCTACGGTCGGCTGTGACAGCCCAGCGCCGGTATCGGCTGGGGCGATCGGTTCGAAAGGGTATGCGATGGCGCACGAGGTGGTGGGGCGGATCGAGGAGATCGCCGGGAAGCTGGCCGGGGCCGCGGCGGAGACCGAGCGGCTGGGCCGGTTGTCCGACGAGAGTGTCGCGCTGATCCGGCAGGCCGGGGTGATGCGGATGTTGCAGCCCGCCGAATTCGGCGGGTACGCCGCCCATCCGCGCGATTTCGCGGAGGCGGTGATGGCGGTGGCGACGGTGTGCGGGTCCACCGGCTGGGTGTGCGGCGTCGGCGGCGTGCACCCGTGGGAGATGGCGCTGATGGACCGGCGGTTGCAGGGCGAGGTGTGGGGCGAGAATCCGGACACCTGGATCGCCTCGCCGTACGCGCCGCAGGGCGTGGCCACCCCCGTCGACGGCGGGTACACCCTGAAGGGGCGGTGGAACTTCTCCTCGGGCACCGACCACTGCGACTGGATCTTCCTCGGGGCGCTGGCCGGCGGCCCCGACGGCAGACCGGCACAACCGATCCGCAGCCTGCACGTGGTGCTGCCGCGCGGCGACTACACCATCGTCGAGGACTCCTGGGACGTGATCGGGCTGTCCGGCACCGGCAGCAAGGACATCATCGTCGACGGCGCGTTCATCCCCGACTACCGGACCATCGACGCCGGTGAGGTGGCCGAGGGGGTCGCGGCGGCGGAGCGGGCCGGACGCACCGAGACGGTGTACAAACTGCCGTTCTGGACCATGTTCCCGCTGGGCATCACCGGCGCGGTGATCGGTATCTGCGAGGGCGCGCTGGCCGCGCACCTCGACTATCAGCGGGAACGGGTGGGCGCCATCGGCGGCCCGGTGCGCAGCGATCCGTATTCGCTGTACGCGATCTCCGAGGCGGCCGCCGAGATCGCCGCCTCGCGCACCCAGTTGCTCGACGGGATCAGCCGACTCTACGACCGCGTCGAATCCGGCGGCGAGATCAGCTTCGAGGATCGATCCCTGGTGCGGCGCAACCAGATTCGCTCGGCCTGGCGAGCGGTGACGGCGGTCGACCAGATCTTCGCACGCTCCGGCGGCAATGCGGTGCGGCGCACCAATCCGGTGCAGCGGTTCTGGCGTGACGCGCACGTCGGATTGCAGCACGCCATCCATGTGCCCGGCCCCAACTACCATTCCTCGGCGCTGTCGCTGCTGGGCGTGGAGCCGGAGGGGCCGCTGCGCGCGCTCATCTGATCGGAATCGGTGATCGGTCCGCGCGCGCTGCGGCCCTGTCACGCTTGCGGTATCACCGGCGGATCGGAACAGTGGTAACCGGAGCCGCAGCCCCGGGTTGCGGCCCGTTCCGATCACGGGTGAAGGAGACGGTGTGCGCTTCGGCATATTCATTCCGCAGGGTTGGCGACTGGATCTCATCGATATCGATCCGGCGGCGCAGTGGCAGACCATGCGGGATCTGGCGCAGCACGTGGACGCCGGTGACACCTGGGAATCGATCTGGGTGTACGACCACTTCCACACGGTGCCGCTGCCGACCGAGGAGGCCACCCACGAGGCGTGGACGCTGATGTCCGCCTTCGGGGCGTCCACCTCGCGGGTGCGGCTGGGCCAGATGTGCACGGCCATGAGTTACCGTAATCCGGCCTATCTGGCGAAGGTGGCGGCCACCGTCGACATCGTCTCCGGCGGCCGGGTGGAGATGGGTATCGGCGCCGGCTGGTACGAACACGAATGGCGTGCTTACGGTTACGGCTTCCCGTCGGCGGGCGAGCGGCTGGGCCGGTTGGACGAGGGCGTGCAGATATTCCGGCAGGCGTGGACCACCGGGGAGGCCACTCTGGCCGGCAAGTACTATCAGGTGGACCACGCCCTCGTGCGGCCGTTGCCGTTGCAGGAGGGCGGAATTCCGATCTGGGTGGCCGGCGGCGGTGAGCAGAAGACGCTGCGGATCGCGGCGAAGTACGCGCAGTACACCAACTTCGCGGGTGGCGCGGACGTCTTCACGCACAAGTCGGAGATCCTGCGCAAGCACTGTGCCGAGGTGGGTACCGATTTCGACGCCATCACGCGCAGTTCCAACTTCAACGCGGTGATCGCCGCGACCGAGGCCGAGGTGGACGAGCGGCTGGCCGCGCTGGCCGCCCGATACGAGAAGGTCGTCGGCGCCGACACCGCCAAGGGGTACGTCGAGAACTTCCTGCGCGCCCCGGGGCAGGCGATCGGCACCCCGGAACAGGTGGTGGCGCACCTGCAACGGCTGCGTGACCTCGGACTGGGCTACGCGATCCTCAACTTCCCCGAGGCCGCCTACGACCGGTCCGGTATCGACCTGTTCGAACGCGAGGTCGCCCCGGCGCTGCGCTGACCGCTCAGGCGAGCGGGCGCACGGTCCAGTGCTCGGCGCGATCGGAGAGATTCCACCAGGACACGAAATCCGGATCGGCGCCGGTGAGTTCCCAACCGGTGCCGAGCATCTCGAAGAACGCGTCGTCACCGGTCCGTCCGCCGCGCGGCTCCCCGATGTAGACCACATCCGCGCCACCGGCGGCGGCGAACCGGGCCAGCGCCCGCGAGGCCATGGGTGACCCCCATCCCGGTGGCCAGCACAGCAACAGCACGCTGCCACGCCACTCGGCCGGCCCACCGACCTGCGATTCCGCCGGCCCGGTGCCGCGCGACTCCGGCAGGATGCCGCCCCGCGCGTCGGGCAGCCTGTCACCGGACTCGGATGATTCACTGCTGTGCCACTCCCCCGGGAGCTCGTCCGGATGCGCGATCGGATGCCAGGACACCGGCAGCCCGGACACCGCCGGGAACGACGGATTGTCCTGCCACTGCGGCGGTTGCGAGTCCACTGCCACCACATGCAGCCCCTGCCGGGTCAGCTGATGGGCCCAATATCCGCGCCCCGCACCGATTTCCAGCACCGGCCGGCCCGCGCACACCGCCGCCACCCAGGCCAGCGTCTCCGGCGCGGGGATCGCGTAGGCGTAGGCCGCCTGCAACACCGTCTGCGCGTACCCCAGCCGGGCGCTGCCGGTGGGTGCGCCGCCGGTGACCACACGCCGGCCGTTCCGCTCGGTGACCGCCGGGGCGACGACGTCCCAGTACGGATTCGCACTGTCGCCACCGGCCAGATAGTGCAGCATGCGCAGATCGAAATCCCGGTCGGCCGACTCGTCGCCGCTGCCGCCGAGTCGCGGCGCGACCGTGAGATAGTCGGCGGCACTCGGGTATTCGGCACCGAACCGGATGCCGTCGGCCAGTAGCGCCGCCAGTTCGCGGCGGCGGTCGGACGGCAGGTCGAATCCGGTCACGGTTACCATTCTGCGGTGTACGTGCCGATCGGGCCGGTCGGCGCGCGTCGGCGTAGCGGCGGAGATGTCAGCGCCGCCCGCGGAAGGTGCGGCGCAGGTCGTCGACCCACTCGTCCGGCACCTCCCAGGGGATGAAGTGGCCGCCGTGGTCGTGCGCGGTCACGTTCACGAGGTTGTACCACTGCGCTCCGTAATCGTCGACGAAGTGCCGCACCCGCCGCTCGGTCGGGACGCCGGGCGGATTCTCGTAGCCCACGAAGGTGATGCCGGTGGGCGCCTCGATCACCGGCGACCGGTCGTGCGACGGCTGCCAGGGATAGCGATTGTTGTTGGCGTAGGTGCGGATCGAGGTGCCGATGGAATTGGTCACCCAGTAGATCGTGGCGTGGGTGAGCAGGTCGTCGCGGGTGAACACCGATTCCACGTCGCCGCCGCACTCGCTCCAGGCGCGCCAGCGTTCCAGGATCCAGGCCAGCATCCCGGCCGGTGAGTCGGACAGGCCGACGGCCAGCGTGCTGGAGTCGAGCATGTGGGCGGCGAGGTGGACCGCGAACCGCCGCTCCCGGTCGACCAGTTGCGCTCGCGCCGCGGCGGGCATGTCGTCGGGGATGGGCCGGCCGCCGCTGAGATCCCAGGCCCGGTCACCGGTGAACATCGACAGTTTCCGCGCGGACCCGATGTGGATGCCGTACAGCTCGTCCGGATACTTGTGCCCGAGCTGCCCGGTGGCCAGCGCGCCGACGTCGCAGCCCGCGGCGGCGTAGCGCGCGTGGCCCAGCACCTCGGTCATCAGCACGTGCCAGAGGTCGGCCACCTTCCAGTAGTTCATGTCCGGCGCGAGCAGCGGGGTGGAGAAGCCGAAGCCGGGGAACGACGGGACGATCACGTCGAAGGCGTCGGCCGGATCGCCGCCGTGCGCGCCCGGATCGGCCAGCGGGTCGATCACCTTCGACCAGTGCCAGAACGTCCACGGCCAGCCGTGGGTCAGGATCAGCGGTTTCGGATCGGGGCCGACGCCGGGCTTGCGCAGGAAGTGCACCGGCACGCCGCCGAGGTCGACGCGGTGGTGCCGGTAGGCGTTGATCGCCCGCTCCGCGGCCCGCCAGTCGTAACCGGTGCGCCAGTACTCGGCCAATTCCTGGAGATAGCTCCGCTCGACGCCGTAGTACCAGTCCTCGTTGCCCGCGTCCAGTGGCCAGCGGGTCAGCGCCAGGCGTTGCCGCAGGTCGGCGAGGACCTGCTCGGAGACGTGGATCGGGACCTCGGGGACGTCGATCGGTGCGGCTTCGTTCATGGTGACCTCCTTCGCGCCCAGATTTGCATAAGCAACTTATATAAGCAAGTGATATGTTTCTGCGGTGACCGAGGACTGGGACGACCTCGACGTGGACGACTTCGCCGCCGCGATCGAGAACTTCAACCGCTTCTACATCCGGCTGCCCACCACCGAGCAGCTGCCGTTCACCACCCTGTCGGTGCTGGACACGCTGGTCGTCGCCGAGGGGCCGCTGCGGCCGACCGACCTGACCCGTACCGAGCAGATCAGTCAGCCCGGTCTCACCCAGCTGATCGGCCGGCTCGAGCGCGACGGCCTGGTGCAACGCCGTCCCGATCCGACCGATCGCCGCGCGGTGCTGGTCCACCTCACCGAAGCCGGTCACACCGTGATGGATTCGCGGCACGCCGACCGGGCCCGGCAGCTGGCGCCACTGGTGGAGCAACTGGCCCCGGAGGACCGCCGGGCGCTGGCCGCCGCCCTGCCCGCGCTGGCGCGACTCGCCCGGCTCGCCGGGAACCGCCCCCGGACCTGACATTTCGCCCGCCGGGACCGCGTCGTGATGTCACTATGAGGTGACTCGAGGAGGAGGCCCCGGCGGTGAATGTGCACCTGGTCCGGTCGGTGGCCGCCGCGGCACTGCTGCCGATCCTCGCCGCCGCCGCGCTGGCCTGTTCCGGCGCACCGGACGCCGAGTCCGAATCCCGTTGTCACACCGGCGAACTCAGCGCCGCGGTGGCCACCAGCACCTCCACCGGCCGGACCAACGCACTGCTGGTGACCGTGCGCAACATCGGCGTCCGCGACTGCGTGGCCACCGGTTTCGCCGACGTGGAGCTGTCGGAACTGCCGCAGGTGGCGATCGGCCGGGCCACCATGACGCCGCGCCCGGTGCCGTTGTCGCCCGGCGGCGCGGCCGAATTCGTGGTCCGCGTCGAATATTCCGGCGATCTGGTGGTGGGCTGCCCGCAACCGGGGGCCGCGCGGGTCACCCTGCCCGGTGAGACGACGCCGCTGACCGCCCCGGTCGCCGACGGTGGCGGGCCCGCGGACGAACTGCACGTGTGCCGCGGCGACCGGCTGGTGGTGCAGCCGTTGACCCGGCCCGCGTACACCGCCGGGACCGGGACCGATCCGGCCGCCGTCCTCCCGCACTGCCGGGCGGACGACTTCGCCGCGCAGGCCTTCCACAGCATGTCCGGCGACGGCGCCGGGCATCGCGGCGTCGAGGTGTGGCTGCTCAATCGCTCGGATCAGGAGTGCGCGGTGCACGGCCCGTTGCGCGTCCGGCCCGACGACGGGCACTCCGCCGCCGGGCCGGACTGCCCGGCCTGCCAGCCGACCCCGGACGCCGCGCTGGTGGTACCCGCCGGTGCGGTGCTGGCCGCCGGGGGCCGCACGGTCGCCGGCATCGGTACCGAATCCGCCTGCGGCAAGGAGGAACCGGTGCGGGCGGTGGCGGTGGTGGTGTATCTGCCCGGCGATCCGGCGCCGGTGTCCGGCCCGTTCGGCGGCGCCCTCTACTGCCACGGCAGTCTCCAGCTGAGCGGTTTCGGCCCCTTGTAAATTGCCCGGATAAGGCGAACAATCCGTTTTTCCGAATTTGTTTGTTTGCACCGCATTCCGGCGCGACGCATCGAATGCGGGCGGCGACCCGGCACAATTCATCGAATTTTCCGGCGCGGACGCGATACGGTATTGCGACAGCCAGCGAATCGGCTCTCCCGAAAGGCGGATCACGATGACCCGGCCGTCCTCGATCGATACATACGACGAGCCGGCACTCGCCCAGCGATATGCCGGAATCGAACCGGTCGACTGGAACGGCGCCACGGTCCATCCGCTGTATTCCGAAGCGCTGGGCGCGGATCCGACGGTGATCACGCTCGTCATGCACGAGAGCGCGCCGCCGCCGGGGCTGCTCGGCCTCGGCATCGGCCTGTCGGTGATCGGCGGGCACGTCCTGCTGGGCGAACGTCGCCTGCTCGGCGTCGACGTCTGGTCCGACGCCATGGCCGCCGGCATCGCCGTGGACGTGTGCGCCGCGGGCCCGGGGGCGGCCGTCACGCTCACGCCGGTATGGCTCGAGGTCGGCGGCGAGATCATGTCCTGGTCGGGCAATTACGGCGTTCTGATCGAACGCAGCCGCGCCGGAAATCCGTTGTTGCGTTGCAGTGTCGGTGTGGGCCCGGTCGATTTCTCCGATCTGGTCGTCGAGGTCGCCGTTCGGATCGCGCCGACCGGAGAGAGTCGTTATCGCGGCGCGCTCTACGACCTCGGCGTCGGCATGCACAATCGGGGTGAAATGGACGAAGCGTGCGAATTGTGGACGCAGGCCGCGGTTCTCGGGCACGCCGGCGCCGCCTACGATCTGGGTGTGCTGCGCTACCGCCGCGGCGAACTGCGCGAGGCCGAGCACTGGTGGCGGGTGGCCGCCGAACACGGCGACGTCCGCGCGATGGCGGGGCTGGCCGCGATCCTGGACCGCCAGGGCAATCTCACCGAGGCGCAGGCCTGGCGCACCCACGCCGTCGGCCTGCGGGCCTGAGCCCGCTCACGACACGTACACGCCGTCAGGCGGTGCCGACCGGCGGCCAGGACCCGATCAGCAGCCGGCCGCCGAACACCAGCGCCGCCAGCGCGACAGCGCCGAACAACAGCACCCACAGCAGCGGTGGCAGCCGGGTCAGCCCGGCCAGCTGATCGGCATCCGAGCCGTCACCGCGGGTGTGCACGCGCTGCAACTCCACCACCGCGCGCGCCCCGCCCAGCAGCAGGAACCAGGTGACGGCGTAGCCGAACACGCTCTGCTGCACGGCCGTGCCGAACCACGACACCGCGAACACCACCGCGCCCGTGACCACCACCGCGAGCAGTCCGAACAGATTGCGGATGAACACCAGCAGCACCACCAGCGCCGCGACCACCAGCCACAGCATCAGCGTCAGCCGCCCGGCGGCCACCAGTGCCGCGCAGCCCAGCCCGAGCGCCGACGGCGCCGGATACCCGGCCATCGTGGTCAGGATCATGCCCAGTCCGTAGGGCTTTCCCCGCGAGACCGTCACCCCGGAGGTGTCCGAATGCAGTCGCACCCCGCGCAGCGTGCGACCGGTCAGCACCGCCACCACCGCGTGCCCGATCTCGTGCGCGATCGTCACCCCGGTCCGCAGCACCCGCCACACCGGCGGGTAGCCGACCAGCAGCAACGCCGCCACACCCGTCACGATGACCACCCACAGCGGTGGTGGCGGGGACACGGCGTTCAGGCGATCGGAGATCTGCGACAGGTCCGGCAACTGTGAAGCGTTCACGGCCCCGAAGGGTAATGGCAGACGCTGTGCCACGCCCGGATGTCGGCGTGACCCGGGCTGGGAACGCCGAACTCGGGCGAGCCGCACCGCACGCCCTAGGCTGGCGGTGACAGTCCGGACGAACGAAGGAGAAGGCCTCGATGAGGTTGCTGCGATGGCCCGTGGCGGGTGCTGCCGTCATGATCGTGGCCGCGGCACTGCTCAGCGGATGCTCCGAGGTGCAGCAGGTGCTCAACAAGGGTGGCGACACCCCGTGCAGCGACTACGTCAAGCAGGACCAGGACACCAAGCGCATGACGATCACCAAGTTCGTCAAGCAGCAGACCGGCGACCAGCACGAACCGGCGGGCACGACCGTCGACGCGACCATGGTGTCGGTCGACTTCCTGTGCAGCGCACAGCGCAACGCCGCCACCCCGATCAAGAACGCCGACGTGGCGGGGATCTTCCTCAACAAGTAGCGGCCCCGGATCGCCGGTACCGCAACGGTGTTGCCGGTACCGGCGGCGGATTCCGGGCCGTCCTCGCGCCTACCGGCCGGGCAGGAATCGGATGGCGCGGGCCATGGTCATCAGGGCGGGCTGCCAGGCGGATTGCGAAATGCCGTACGGCGCATCGAGAGTGAACAGGCGGGTGACCACCACGCTCTGCGCCTCGGTGAACTTCAGCAGGCCGTCGGGCCCGTGCCGGCGGCCGACGCCGGAGACACCCATACCGCCCATCGGGCCCGCGGTGGTGCCCCAGGCCGGTGCGTAACCCTCGTTCACGCAGACCGTGCCGGTGCGCAGCCGCGCGGCGATCGCCTCGCCCTCGGCCGAACTACCCGCCCACACACTGGCATTGAGCCCGTACTCGGAGTCGTTGGCGCGCGCGATCGCCTCCTCGACGTCGGCGACCGGATAGATCGACACCAGCGGGCCGAAGGTCTCGTTGCGGCCGCACTCCATCTCGTCGGTGACGTCGGCCAGCACCGTCGGCTCGAAGAACAGCGGGCCCAGGTCGGGCCGGGCGTTGCCGCCGGTCAGCACGGTCGCGCCCTTGGAGACCGCGTCGGCGACGTGTTTGGTCACCGTCTCCAACTGGGCCGCCGAGATGAGACTGCCGATATCGGTCGAGAAGTCGTATGCCGCACCGAGTTTCGCCGCTCGCACGGCGGCGGTGAACTTCGCGGTGAACTCCTCGGCCACCGCCTGCTCGACATACAGCCGCTCGATCGAGATGCACAGCTGCCCGGCGTTCGAGAAGCAGGCCCGCACCGCCGCTTTCGCGGCCTTGCCGAGGTCGGCGCCGCGGGTGACGATCATCGGATTCTTGCCGCCGAGTTCGGCGGCGAAGCCGATCAGCCGCCGCCCGCACTGCTGGGCCAGGGTGGCGCCGGTGGTGGAGGAGCCGGTGAACATCAGGAAGTCACAGGCGTCGACGATCGCGGAGCCGACCACCGCACCGGGGCCGGGCACCACCTGCAACAGCCCCTCCGGCAGCCCGGCGCGGCGCAGCAGGTCGACGTTGATCAGCGCCGAGTACGGGGTCTGGCTGTCCGGCTTCACCACCACCGCGTTGCCGGCCAGCAGTGCGGGGACGGCATCGCCGATCGCGAGCAGCATCGGATAGTTCCACGGCGCGATCACGCCGACGACGCCCTTGGGCTGATGCCGGACACTCGCGCGGTTCAGTACCGGGAAGGCGCCCGGGACCTTGTGCGGCGCCAGCAGTTTCGGCGCCACCCGGGCGAAATAGCGCGCGGCGAAGATCATTCCGATGATCTCCTCCTGGGCCGCCCAGCGTGCCTTGCCGGTCTCGGCCTGGATGACGTCCATCAGCCGGTCGCGCTCGGCCACCAGCAGCGCGCGGTACCGCTCGAAGACCGTGGCCCGCTCCCGCACCGGCCGCCGCGCCCACTGCCGCTGGGCCGTCCGCGCCGTCGCGACCGCGGCGGCGACGTCCTCGGCGGTGCCCACCGGCACGGCGCCCAGCGCGTCACCGGTGAAAACCTCGGTGATGGTGCGTGCGCCGCGCTCGCCGGGCGACCCGATCGACGCATAGGAACCCAATCGTTCGAACGTGGCAGCATCGGGTGCGGGCACGGTCGCGCCTCCTATGTATCGGTTACCGACGGATACACACAATCTACCCCTTCGGTCCGGTGCCCGATCCCGATTACTCGCCACCGCGTCGGCGGCACGCGATTGTGGTCGTGCACAGCCGCGATGGTGCGGTGGGGTGCCCTCAGTTGGCGGCGACCGCGATCCGCAGGCCGAGGGCGACCAGGACCGTACCCATGGCGAGGTCGGCCGCGCGGCGGACCCGGGTGCGGGTGAACACGTGCCGCAGCGTCGCGATCCCCATGACCAGCACCACGAACCAGCCGCCGGTCACGATCGCGGTGAGCGTGCTCAGCTCCAGCGTGTCCGCGACAGCCGGTGCGGCAGGCAGGAATTGGGGCATCAGGGCGAGGAAGAAGACGGCGGCCTTCGGATTGAGCAGGTTGCTCACCAGGCCCTGCCGGAATCCGGCGCGTGCGCCGACCGGACGGACACCGGCCGCGTCCGGGGTCTCATATGCGCCACGCCGGGCGGCCAGCAGTGCGCGAACGCCCAGGTACACCAGGTAGATCGCGCCCGCGAGCTTCACGATCGTGAAGGCTCGCGCCGAGGCGGCGAGCAGCCCGGCCACGCCGAATCCGCTGAGCGCGGCCCACACGAATACGCCGAGACCGATTCCCGCTGCTGAAGATACGCCCGCACGTCGGCCGGACAGCATGGTGTTCCTGGTCACGATCACGAAGTCCGGACCTGGCGCCATGGCGCCCAACAGCATTGCCCCGCCGATACCGACCAGTTGCGCTGTCGACATCACCGGGCCATTCTACAAGCGGCGGACGAGCTGTCGCGGGCGTCCATCTCCGCAGAGTGCGGTTTTAATGGACGAAAATGGCATATAACACAACATGCGGTTACACTTCGCCGGTGCAGAGAGTCAGACTATCCGGGGTGCGAACTCGGATTCTCGCCATCGCCTTCGTCCCGAGTCTCGCACTGTTCGGAATCGGCGTCGGCTACACCATCTACCTCGAGGATGAGGCCAGCCACGCCGAGGACTTCTCGCGCTCGATGGCCGGCAGCCTCTCCTTCACCAAGGAGCTGATGGCCTCCGTCGAGGACGAGCGCCTGCTGTCGCTGGCGCAGCTCTCGGGCCAGGACTCCGATCCGCGCGCGCTGGCCGCCGCGCGCGCCCGCGTCGACAAGGCGCTGGGCGGCCTCGGCACCACCGGCCGGTCGATGCAGCGCGTCGGCGGTAGCGGTATGGACGAGAAGGTCGAGGCGTTCAACAAACTGGTGACGGTGCAGTTGCCCGGCCTGCGCGCCGGTGTCGATGCCGGCGCCGTGCAGGCTCCCGATGTGTACGGCTTCTATACCGCACTGCTCGACGGTGTCGACAAGGGCAGCAAGATCGTCGGCCAGAACGCGCCGACCATCGCCGCGGCCATCGGCGAGATGACCTCGCTGAAACTGTTCCAGGCCGTCGAGGCCAGTTCCCGGGCCAACGCGCTGACCGCGCCGGCCAGCGGCGGTGACCTGCCCCCGGCGCTGATGAACGAGTTCCGCAACAACGTCGGCCTCTACCACTCGCTGCTCAACCAGCTGGTGAACGACCTCGACGACGCCGACGCGAAGATCGTCAAGGATCTGCTGGCCAGCCCGGCGCTCGCGCAGGTGTCCGCGATGGAGGACGCGCTGCTGCACCCGGCGCCGACGAAGAACGGCGCCCCGCCGCCGCTGCCGATGTCCCTCGAGGAGTGGCGGACGGCCGCGAACTCGGTGAGCGAGCAGCTGTTCCAGGTCACCATCCAGCAGAACGCCAACTCCATGACCAGCGCCGCCGATCTGGCGCACTCCCGGTCGCGGGCCGTGCTGGTCAGTGGTGGTAGTGCGATCGCGCTGGCGATCGTGGCCTTCGCCATCGCCATCCTGCTCGCCAACCGGATCATCAGCCGGTTGCGCCGGTTGCGGACGGAGACGCTGGCGCTGGCGGAGCAGAAGCTGCCCGAGACCATGCGCAAGATCGACGCCGGCGAGCAGGTCGATCCCGCCGCCGAGGCCGCGCACCTCGACTTCGGTACCGACGAGATCGGTGAGGTGGCACAGGCTTTCAACCGCGCGCACACCGCCGCGGTCTCC
Source organism: Nocardia sp. alder85J (assembly GCF_020176955.2). GTDB lineage: Bacteria > Actinomycetota > Actinomycetes > Mycobacteriales > Mycobacteriaceae > Nocardia. Next base: position 1,252,015 of record NZ_JAIUCZ020000001.1, on the reverse strand, counting down.
GCCGCCATCACCGAGGCCCGCACCCGAGAGGGTGTGCGCGCAGTATTCCTGAACATCGCCCACCGCAGCCAGATCGTGGTGGCCCGGCAGCTGGAACTGCTGGACCAGGCCGAGTCCCGGCAGGAGGATCCGGCGCTGCTGGACACCTTCTTCCGGCTGGACCACCTCGCCACCCGCGAACGCCGCAACGCCGAGAACCTGATCATCCTCGGTGGTGGCAAGCCGGGCCGGCAGTGGCGGCGTCCGGTGCCGCTGATGGAGCTGGTCCGCTCCGCCGTCGCCGAGACCCTCGATTACGCCCGCGTCAACACGCACCGCCTGCCGCGAGTGTTCGTGATGGGCAACGTGGTCGCCGACCTCATGCACCTGCTGGCCGAACTGGTCGACAACGCGACCGCGTTCTCCCCGCCGCAATCGCGGGTGGACGTGACCGGTAACAGTGTCGGCAAGGGTGTGGTCGTCGAGATCAGCGATCAGGGTATGGGCATGCCCGCCGACGAACTCGAGCGCGTCAACGAGATGCTGCGCAACCCACCGGATTTCGGTCTGGCCACGTTGTCGGCGGATTCTCGTTTGGGTTTGTTCGTGGTGGCGCAGCTGGCCACCCGGCACGGGATCTCGGTGCGGCTCACCGATTCCGACTACGGCGGCATCCGTGCCATCGTGCTGATCCCGGTCAGCCTGATCACCACCGACACCCCCGTCGCCGACCACCTGCGCGACCGGGTGCCGGTGCGCTACACCGCGACCCCGCCGGCCGCGGTCACCGGCTCCTATCCGCTGCCGTCGCTCGAATCTGCCAGTGCCGCTCCGGCATACGCTCCGGAGCCGGAACCGTCGGAGGCGCTCGCAGTGCAGGACGATGCCGAATTCGGTTTCGACCGTGCGGTGTTCGATACCGGGCGGCACCGGATCCCCGCCTCCGAGGACACCCGCGACCCCGCGCCCTACGAAACCTCCGCCTACGAACGCCAGACCTACGAGCGCCCGGCGTACGAGCCGCAGGCGTACGAGCGACCGGCGCCCCAGCCGGCCGACACGTCCTATCTGCGGCCGGTCTCGCCGCCCGAGCCACCGCCGTACACTCGGCAGGCGCCGGTCGAGCAGCCCGACACCGCGTATCTGCGGGCGATGTCGCCGCCGCCGCAAGCGGAGCCGGAGGTGCGGCAGACCCGCCCGGCGCCGACCGCCCCGCCCGCGGGCCCCGGCGGCACCCGGCCGCCGCTGCCCCGCCGTCGCCGGCAGGCCAGCCTGGCGCCGGAACTGGCCAACGATCCGGTTGCCGAGGACTACGCCTCGGAACCGTCCCGCTCGGCCGAGCAGGCTCGTGATCTGATGTCGGCCATCGAGAACGGCACCCGGCAGGGGCGGCGCGCTCGTCCCGACCCCTATCCGACCTCCGCGAATCCCGTGCTCCCGAACGAACAGGAAGGCGAAGGTGACTTCTTCTACCGCAGGTGATTTGAACTGGCTGCTCGATGATCTCGTCGACCGTCTCGCCGGTGTCCGCTACGCCGTGGTGCATTCCACCGACGGGTTGCTGCTGGGCCGGTGCACCTCGATGACCCGGGAGGACGCCGAGCATTTCGGTGCGATGTCCTCGACGCTGTACGGTCTGGCGCGCAGTGCCGGAACACGGTTCCGCGGTGGTGCGGTGCGGCAGGCGGTCATCGAGTTGGAGTCGGCGGTGTTGTTCGTGACCGCGGCCGGTGCGAACGCGTGCCTGGCGATCCAGGCCAACGACGACGCGAATCTGGGGATGGTCGCGTACGAGATGAACATCACGGTGCAGCGGTTGGGTAACTATCTGTCGACGGCTCCTCGTTCGCGTGGTCTGGCCGGGCAAGTTCCGCCTCGAATGCCGTGACGGCAGGATGCCATGACGCACTACGACACTTCCTGGTTCGACGAAGACGCTCCGTTGCTGCGTCCCTACGCGGTGACCCGGGGCCGTACCGTCGGTGCTGGTCATGACCTCGACATGCTCACCCTCGTGGTGAGCGCCCCCCGTGCTCCCCGGCTGCGACGCACCGAGCCGGAGTACACGGACATCATGCGCCTGTGCCAGGTGCCGCAATCCGTGGCCGAAGTATCGGCCACGCTGCACCTGCCGCTGGCGGTCACCAAGATCCTCGTCGGCGATCTGATCGGCGAGGGTTTCCTCGATTTCCGGGCGCCGGTGCAGACCGACGGCCCCCACGACGTACATGTATTGCGAGCGGTTCTCGATGGCATTCGTAGACTCTGACCCCGCGGCCGGGCAACAACAGCTGGCCGCTTCCGTGAAGATCCTGATCGCCGGTGGTTTCGGGGTCGGTAAGACCACGATGGTGGCGTCGATCAGTGAGGTGGCGCCTCTGCGTACGGAGGAGTTGATCACCGAGACGTCGGTGGGTGTCGACGATCTCTCCGGTGTGGAGGGTAAGAAGACCACGACTGTCGCGTTGGATTTCGGGCGTATCACGATCGATTCGGGTCTGGTGCTGTATCTGTTCGGTACTCCGGGTCAGGATCGGTTCTGGTTCCTGTGGGATGAATTGGCTCGTGGTGCCCTGGGTGCGGTGGTGATCGCGGATACCCGCCGGTTGGAGAGTTCGTTCGCGGCGATCGATTTCTTCGAGAAGCGGGGGGTGACGTTCACCATCGCGGTGAACTGTTTCGAAGGTGCCCCGGTGTATACCACCGACGAGGTTCGTGACGCTCTGGATCTCGACGGGTACACACCCGTGGTCTTCTGCGACGCCCGCGACCGCAACTCGTGTAAATCGGTGTTGATGACGTTGGTGGAGCATCTGATCGCGCGAGCCACGGCTCAAGCGCTGCCCTGATCGATTCTCGCGCAGCGCAATACATCATCCCGAAGCTTCACTCGGGTATGGATCCGACCGGTTGTTGAGATATGTCTCAAATACCGGGGTTTCGGTCCCACACGGACTGGAACCGGTTACGGTGTGCCGATGTTCAAGCGGACGGTCGGTATTCGCGCCCGAGTGCTCGTCATCGCCTTCGTGCCGAGTGTGGCGCTGTTCGGAATCGGCGTCGGCACAGCGGGTTACCTGCTGAACGAGAGTCACAACTCGCACGACTGGTTGCAGGTGCTGTCCAGCGCCAGCGGTACCAGCCGGGAGATGGTCGCCGCCTTCGAACAGGAGCGGATGCTGTCGCTGTGGCAGTTGGCCGGTGAGCAGCCGGACCCGGTCGGGCTGGCCCAGGCGCGGCAGCGGGTGGATAACGCACTGCGGGCGATAGCGCCCACCCAGAAGGCCATCAACGACAAGTTCGCCAACCGGATGGCTTACGACACAGGCAGTTTCGACACATTGCAGAAGATGCTGCCCAATATCCGGGCCGCCGTGGACGCGGGCGCGATGGCCATCCCGGACGTCTACAGCCTCTACACCCGCATCCTGGACGGCGTGGTGACCGGCAGCCAGGTGGTGATGGAGGGCTCGCCGAGCGTGACCTCGACCCTGGAGACCGACAAGGGCGTGCGGGTGCTGCTGGCGATGGAGTCGATGGCGCGCAGCGCCTCGCTCACCGCCGCCGTGCTCAACGGCCAGACCCTACCGTCGGCGCTGATGGCCGAATACCGGGACAACGTCGGCTTCTACCATGCCGAACTGCCCCGGCTGGTGCACCAACTGGCCGGTTCGGAGAGTCAGGCGGCGGCCGCGATCATCGCCTCCCCGGCCTGGCAGCAGCTGTCGGCCATGGAGGACTACATCATCCACCCGCCGGCCCCGGCCAAGGCGGGCGGACCCACGCCGCCCCCGCCGCTGAGCGTGGCCGACTGGCGCGCGGCCTACGATCAGCTCACCCGGCAGGTGCTGGACCTGTGGCTGAAACAGTCCTCCCGAGGTACCGACGCTGCGCTGGTCGCCGTCAACAAGACCACGCAGAACTCGCTGCTGGCGGGCGGCGGCGCGCTGCTGGTCTCGCTGGCGGCCTTCGTGGTCGCGCTCTGGCTGGCCAACCGGCTCATCCGGCGCCTGAAACGACTACGCACCGAAACACTGTCGCTGGCCGAGGACCGGCTGCCGGAGCTGATGCGCCGGCTCGCCGCGGGCGATGACATCGACGTGGAAGCCGAAGCGGCGCAACTGGATTTCGGCTCCGACGAGGTCGGCGCGGTGGCCCGCGCGTTCAACCGCGCGCACACCGCGGCGGTGTCCGCCGCCATCACCGAGGCCCGCACCCGCGAGGGAGTGCGCGCGGTGTTCCTGAACATCGCCCACCGCAGCCAGGTGGTGGTGCACCGGCTGCTGGAGATCCTCGACGACGCCGAATCGCGGCAGGAGGATCCGGTCATGCTGGACACCCTGTTCCGGATGGATCACCTGGCCACCCGGGAACGCCGCAACGCCGAGAACCTCGTCATCCTCGGCGGTGGCCAGCCCGGCCGGCAGTGGCGGCGGCCGGTGCCGCTGGTCGAGGTGGTGCGCAGCGCCGTCGGCGAGACCCTGGACTACGCGCGGGTGCGCACCTCCCGGATGCCACCGACCCACATCGTCGGCGCGGGCGTGGCCGACCTCATCCACCTGCTCGCGGAACTGATCGACAATGCCTCCGCCTTCTCCCCGCCGGAGTCCCGGGTGGACATCACCGGGGCCGTGGTCGGCAAGGGCGTGGTCATCGAGATCACCGACCAGGGCATGGGCATCCCGTCCGACGCCATGCAGCGGTCCAACGAGATGTTGCGGCAGCCACCGGATTTCGGTGTCGCGACGCTGTCGGCGGACTCCCGGCTGGGTCTGTTCGTGGTCGCGCAGCTGGCCAACCGGCACGGAATCTCGGTGCGGCTCACCGACTCCGACTACGGCGGCGTGCGCGCCATCGTGCTGGTGCCGACCACGTTGATCGCCGCGGAGAGCATGGTGGTCGACCACCTGCCGGATCGTTTCACCCGCATCCCCGATCCACCGATGACCGGCGAGATGCCGGCCGTGGCGGCGCTGACGCCCGTGGCCGCGCCGGTCGCGGCCGGATTCGCGAGTCTGCCGGTCGCCGAACAGTTCTCGCCGCCGCCGCCGGAACCGCCGCGGCGCGCGCCCGCGGGCCCGCACCACGTCCCGCCCGCGCCGCACAGCGCTCCCGCGGCGCCGCACAACCCACCCACGGTGTCGCGCAACGGGTATCCGACCCGGCCGCCGTTGCCGCGGCGGCGCAAGCAGGCCAGCCTGGCCCCCGAACTTGCCGAACAGCGCACCACGGAAGCCGGTTCGCAGCGGCCACGTTCGGCGGAGCAGGCACGAGATCTGATGTCCGCCATCAACAATGGCACGCGTCAGGGCCGTCGAGTCGTCGAGGATGCGACCGCGGCCGTTCGACCGGAAGAACAGGAAGGCGAAGGTGACCTCTTCCCACGCAGGTGATCTGAATTGGCTGCTCGATGATCTGGTGGATCGCCTGGCGGGGGTGCGGTTCGCGGTGGTGCATTCCACCGATGGGTTGCTGCTGGGCCGGTGTACGTCGATGAGCAGGGAGGATGCCGAGCATTTCGGGGCGATGTCGGCGACGTTGTACGGTTTGGCGCGGTCGGCGGGGATGCGGTTCGACGGGGGTGGGGTGCGGCAGGCGGTGATCGAACTGGACCGGGCGGTGTTGTTCGTGACCTCGGCCGGGGATAATGCGTGTATCGCGTTGCAGGCCAGTGAGAACGCGAATGTCGGGATGGTGGCGTACGAGATGAATCTGACGGTGGCGCGGGTGGGCCCGTATCTGGGTACCGAGGCGCGGTCCGGGTTCGGTGAGCATGCGGGGCCGCGGACGTCATGACGCGTTTCGGTCAGTCGTGGTTCGACGACGACGCGGGTCCGCTGGTCCGTCCGTACGCGGTCACGCGTGGCCGGACCCTCGGCTCGGGCCGTGAACTGGACATGCTGACGCTGGTGGTGACCAAGTCGTCGTCGGTGCCGTTGCGGCGTCCCGAGCCGGAGTACCCGGAGATTCTCCGGTTGTGCCATGTTCCGCAGTCGGTCGCCGAGGTGTCGGCGGTGCTGCGGTTGCCGCTGGCGGTGACGAAGATCCTCGTGGGTGATTTGATCAACGACGGGCACCTGAACTTCCGGGCGCCCGCTCGCACCGACGCAGCCGGGGCCGATGAACTGTCCATGCTGCGTGCCGTACTCGACGGAATCCGAAAGCTGTAGAAACACACCGTGCCCGAAGCGTTCTCTAACACCAATGACCCTGCGGCTCTGGCCGCCTCGGTGAAAATCCTGATCGCCGGCGGTTTCGGCGTCGGGAAGACCACGATGGTGGCCTCGGTCAGCGAGGTCACTCCGCTGCGCACCGAGGAACTCATCACCGAACTGTCCTCCGGTGTCGACGACCTGTCCGGTGTCGAAACCAAACGGACCACCACCGTCGCCCTGGACTTCGGGCGCATCACCATCGACAACTCGCTGGTGTTGTACCTGTTCGGCACGCCCGGACAGGACCGGTTCTGGTTCCTCTGGGACGAATTGGCCCGCGGCGCGCTCGGCGCGGTGGTGCTCGCCGACACCCGCCGCCTGGACAACTCCTTCGCCGCGATCGACTTCTTCGAACGCCGCGGGCTGTCGTTCACCGTCGCCGTCAACTGCTTCACCGGCGCCCCGGTCTACACCACCGGTGAGGTCCGCGACGCCCTCGACCTGGACGGCCACGTCCCCGTCGTGCTCTGCGACGCCCGTGACCGCAACTCCAGCAAGACCGTGCTCACCACCCTCATCGAGCATCTGATCCACCAGGCCACCAGCCGCGTCTGAGCGGCCGCCGGTGTGGGACACAAGGAGGTGTCCCGGCGTCCGGTTACGGTGCGGCCGGATCGAGTTCGGCGAAGGAACCGATCCACCGATGCGGTGGCCGTGGCGCATTCGGCTCGCCGGGACGGGTCACGCCGACCGCGTGCCAGCTGGCCGCGGCCGCGGCGTCGATCTCGTCCGGATGGTCGGACAGGAACAGGATCCGGTCGGCGGGCACGCCGACGGCCCCCGCGATCTTCTCGTAGGAGGCGGCCTCGCGCTTCGGCCCGGCATTGTTGAGGTCGAACCAGCCGCTGATCAGTGACGCCAGCTCGCCGCCGCGGGCGTGCGCGAACCAGTCCTGCTGATTGCGCACCGATCCCGAGGAGTAGACGTACAGGGTGATCCCGGCAGCATGCCAGGCGGTGAGCGCCGGCGGCGCGTCCGGGAAGAACTCGCCGTGCAGCGCCCCCTCGCGGAAGCCCTCCGCGCAGATGACGCCCTGCGCGGTCTTCAGCGGTTCGGCCTTCACGTCGGCGTTGAGCCAGCCGACGAGGATGTCGGCGATCTCGGCCGGCTCGGCGTCCGGCCGACCGGCCAGCTCCCGGGTGGCGGCCAGCACCGGACCGGCCGCACCGTCCCGGTTGTCGGCCAGCCACTGCGGAAGTCGTTGCCGGGTATAGCCGTACAGGTCCTCGCGGACCGCGGCCGTCGGGCTGGTGGTGCCCTCGATGTCGACGACGATCGTCGTGATCATCGGCCGGCGGTGGCGTCGGACAGCAGCTCGTCCAGGGTCGGGAACCGCTCACCGATGGTCTCGCCGGTGAAGTCGCCGATCCAGCCGTCCTCCTCCTCGAAGAAGCGGACCGCCACGAACTCCGGCCGGGTGCCCATGTCGAACCAGTGCCGGGTGCCCGCGGGCACCGACACCAGATCACCGGCCGAGCACACGGTGGCCAGCACCTCGTCGCCCAGGTGCAGATAGAAGCAGCCGACACCAGCGGCGAAGAAACGGACCTCGTCCTCGGCGTGCCGATGTTCGGCGAGGAATTTCGCGCGGGCGCCCGCGGCGGTGGCCGACCAGTCCGGATTGCTGTCGTCGGGGTGGATGCGGGCGATATCGATGTGCTTGTACCGGCCGTCGGCGTTGAGTTCGCCCAGACGGTCGGCGTAGTCGGCGAGCAGTTGCTCGTTCGTGGTCGCGGCGGTCACGCTCTCCAGCGCGGGCCAGCGGTCGAAAACGATACCGCGGCTGGTCAATTCGGCGGCGATGACCTCGGCGTCGGTGGTGCGCAGCTTGACGTCGGCAGCGTCGGTGTCGGCCATGATCTGCAACAGCGTCATTGTCGGTTCCTCCTCGGGAACGGCGGGTGGATCAGATCTCGCGGCGGCCGGTGAGCGTCACCAGTTCGCACATCGCCTCCAGGCATTCGGCGCGGTCCCGGGCCTGGGCCAGACTCGCGCCCCACGCGGTGATGCCGTGGCCGACGATGAACAGCACCGGCGGCGCGTCGGGATGCTCGATCAGGTAGCGCTCGATGTCGGCACCGATGCGCGGTACGTCAGGGTGATTGGCGAACACCGGAATGTCAATGGTTTCGCTCGCCCCGAGTCCCTTGATGAGCTCGTAGCCGGTGAACCGCAACGATTCCCCGGCGCCCAGTGACCGCGCGGTGGCGTGCGGCGGGTGCACGTGCACGACCGCCGCGGCGCCGGTCGCCCGGTATACCGCGGTGTGGATGGTGGTCTCCGCCGACGGTTTCCGTGCACCGGACACCTTGGCGGAGTCGGTGATCCGCACCTCGACGGTGTCCGCCGCGGTGAGTTCGCCCTTGGACAGACCACTTCCGGTCACCAGGGCCGAATCCCCCGCCCGCACCGAGATGTTCCCGGCCGTCCCCGGCATCCACCCCGCCGCGTACAACTCCCGGGAGATCACCGCGATCCGCTGCCCGGCCGAATCATGCTCGGCGGCACCGGCATTCGAGGCAAGTGTGCGGCCACTGCCCGGCTCGCGGCCGTTGTCACTGGCGTTCCCCCGGCCGCCGTCACCGGCGGCCCGGTGGCTGCCGTCATTGTCGTCGCGGCGGCCGTTGCCTCCGGTCCTGGGGTCGTCGTCGGCGCGGCCGCCACTACCGGTGTTCCGGTTGCCGCCCTGCGGCGACCGCACGGCGCCGACCGGCCCGTTCTCCGTCACCACGGCGGTGACCAGCTCCGGTGGCGTCACGTCGAAGGCGGGGTTGAAGACCGCGGTGTCCGCCGGTGCGGTGGCGACCCCGGCGACGTGGGTGATCTCGGCCGCGGCCCGCTCCTCCACGACGATCTCGCCGCCGGTGGCGGTCAGCGGGTCGCGGGTGGACTCCGGGGCGACCACCACGAACGGCAGGCCGTGGTGGTGGGCGGCCAGCGCCAGCGCGTAGGTGCCGATCTTGTTGGCCACCGAGCCGTCGGCGGTGACCCGGTCCGCGCCGACGATCACCGCGTCGACCTGTCCGGTCGCCATCGCCCAGGCGGCGGCCGAGTCGATGGTCAGCCGGTGCGGGATGCCGGCCTCGGCCAGCTCCCACGCGGTCAGCCGGGCGCCTTGCAGCAGCGGCCGGGTCTCGTCGACCAGCACCGATTCCAGTGCGCCGCGTTCGTGCAGCACACGCAGCGCGCCCAGGGCGGTGCCGAAGGCGGTGGTGGCCAGCCGCCCGGTGTTGCAATGGGTGAGAACGCGCAGCGGGCGGTCCGGGAGCAGTCGCTGCAACAGGTCGGCGGCGTGGCCGGCCGCGGCGCGGTTGACCCGGCCGTCCTCCTCCAGCATCGCCAGCGCCTCGTCCAGCACGGCCGGAGCGCCCTCGTCCAGCCGGGACAGCGCCCGCTGCACCCCCCAGGCCAGATTCACCGCGGTGGGCCGGGCCGACGCGATGCGCGCGGCCTCGGCCCGGACCCGGTCCGGCTCGTCCGGATGGGTTTGCGCGGCGATCACCACCCCGAACGCGCCGGACACCCCGATCGCCGGGGCGCCCCGGATCGCCAGTGTCTTGATGGCGTCGATGACCTGGTCGACCGTGGTGATCCGCAGTGGCCGCAATTCTCGGGGCAGCGCACGCTGGTCGATGGTTTCCAGGACACCATCCACCCACGCGATCGACACTTCACTCATCGGCAACCTCGGGACCTCGACACAACTACCTCAGGAAACCGTATCGAATCGCACGGTCACGGCCGCCACCAGGTTTATGTTCACCGCGATCGTGACGCCGCCGGATCAGGCGCGGCCGAAAGCCAGCGTGACGTTGTGGCCGCCGAATCCGAACGAGTTGCTCAGCGCGTGCTCGAGCCGTTGCGGCCGGGCCGTGCCGTGCACGATGTCCAGTTCGACCGCCGGATCCGGGCGCTCGAAGTTGAGGGTCGGCGGGACCAGCTGATCGCGCAGCGTGCACAGCGTGAGGATCGCCTCCAGCGCGCCGACCGCGCCGATCGAATGCCCCAGTGCCGATTTCGGCGCGTACACGCTGGCGTCGGGGGTGACGGCGGCGATGGCGTTGGCCTCCGACGCGTCGCCGACCTGGGTGGCGGTGGCGTGCGCGTTCACGTGCCCGATGTCGGCCCGGGTCAGCCCGGCGGTGTCGATCGCCTTCCGCATCGCCCGCGCGGCCCCGGCGCCCGCCGGCTCGGATCCGGTGATGTGATAGCCGTCGGAGGTGATTCCGGCGCCGAGCAACCGGCCGTGCACGGTGGCGCCGCGCGCGGCCGCGAACTCCGCGGACTCCAGCACCAGCAGCGCCCCGGCCTCGCCGAAGACGAAGCCGTCCCGGTCCCGGTCGAAGGGCCGGGAGGCGCGGGCCGGGTCGTCGTTGCGGGTGCTCATCGCGCGCATCATCGCGAAGCTGGCGATGGGCACCGCCTCGATGAATCCCTCGACGCCACCGGCGATCACCACGTCGGCCTCGCCGGTGGCGATCAGCCGCCACGCGTGCGCGAGGGCCTCCGCACCGGAGGAGCACGCGGAGGTCGGCGCGTACACGCCTGCCTTGGCACCGAATTCGAGCCCGACCCGGGCGGCGGGCCCGTTCGGCATGACCATCGGCACCGTCAGCGGTGGCACCGTGCGGTAGCCGCCGGTGCGCATGGCGTCGACCGCCGTGACGAACGCGTCGCCACCGCCGAGCCCGGTGCCGATCGCCACCGCCAGCCGCTCGCCGTCCACCTCGGGGGCGCCGGCGTCGGCCCACACCTGCCGGCCCAGTACCAGCGCCAGTTGCTGGACGAACGAGTGCCGCCGCTGCTCGACCCGGGTGAGCCGATCCCCCGGCGGCTGTTTCAGTTTGCCGCCGATGCGCACCGGCAGATCGTATTCGGCGACGAATTCGTCCTCCAGCACCCCGATTCCGCTCTGCCCGTCGAGCAGCCCCGCCCAGGTCGCGGCGAGATCGGCCGCCAGCGAGGTGGTGGCGGCCATCCCGGTCACGACGACACCGCGCGTTTGTGAAGCAGTCGTTACACCCATGCGGTCCAGGGATACCTGTACCAACCGCTACAGTCAAGCCGCGCGCGGGATCTCGCCGCGCAACCTACATCTCCTGGCTCGGGTCGAAGCCCGGCAGTTTCAGGGCCTGGCCGATCTCCGCGATCGCGCCGACGATGGTGCGGCCGCCGAGGGCGGGGTGGCCGGTCATCTTCTGGTCGGGCGGCAGGCTCGACCGCGAGCCGGGCCCGCCGATCCCGTCGACGGTGAGATCGGCGTGGAAGCTGATCCACTTGAGTATGTCGCCGACCGACACCGGATTGCCGTATGCGTCTGTCAGTGTGTCCGTCAACTGCATGTCGCCTCCCTTGCCGAATACCGACCATTGCCCGAAATCGTCTGTGTGAGCCTCGTTTTCGTCGCACTCCACGCCACCGACCCAGACGAAGCCGATGCGCTGGTACAGATTGACGCGGGAGTCGATGTTGCCACCGGACCAGGCGCCGGTCTGCCATGCCCAGGCCGCCGTGCCGTTGTCCAGCGCCCGTGAGACCGGCCAATAGCCGCCGTAGATACCGACATTCGCGGGCTGCAACACGGTGCCGGCGCCGCGCAGATACGCGTCGATCGGGACCTGTTGCGCGGGTGTGGCGTCGAAGTCGGCGGAGAAGTAGACGGGACGGCCCGCGCTGCCGCCGCACGCGAGTACCTGTGCGAGTGCGGCTTCCGCGTCGTGGGCGCCGGCGTCGTAGCCGTCGAGCATCCGGGTCGCGGTGGTCTCCCAGTTGCCGACGATATCGATGTGGTTGGCGCGCAGATCATCCGCCTCGGCGGGGGTGAGCAGTTTGCCGGGGAGCCCGGGGCCGCCGTCGCTGAGATAGCGGACCACGAACGTGTATCCGGCGGCGGCGATCGCGGCGCCGCCGGGTCGGCCACCGGCATAGTCGAGTCCCAGCCGCATACCGGCCTCCTTCGATGGGGTGGGAGAGGCAGCGGCGGCCGGGGCGCACGCCGGGTGTCCGTCAGCCGACACGGCGTGATCGCGGCAGGATTCGAGAGACGGGTGGCCGCCACTGATGCAGTAGTTCTTTTTTGGTTACCGCAGAGCTGGCCGGCGGACGACGCTGTTGCTGCTGAACCCTACAGCTGTTGATCCCTACAGCGTTGTCGGCGAACCGAAGTCGAGCTGACCCCAGTGTAGCCCATCCGGACCGACCACCGGCGTGTTTCGGCTGGTGACGCGCTTGGTTAGAGTCGACCGGTGCCCCGACCACTCGATCATGCCCGCCGAGCCGAACTGCTGTCCGGCGTCATCGCGTACCTCGCCGAGTACGGTCTCACCGAGTTGTCGTTGCGGCCGCTGGCCGAGTACCTGGGTACGAGTTCCCGCATGCTCATCCACTACTTCGGGACCAAGGAGCAGATGCTGATCGCCGCGCTGGAGACGCAACGGCCCGATATCGCCGGGATGTTCTCCGGCGTACCGGATCTGGACGCGCTCCGGCGAGCGTTGTCCGAATCGTTCTGTGTGAACACCACTTCCGGCTGGATCGCCGGCACCCGGGTGCTGTTGCAGGTGCTCGGCGTCGCCTCGGTGCCGGGCAGCCCGTTCCGCGGATACGCCGAGGACGCGGTGCACGTCCTGGTCGACACGCTCACCGCCACGCTGTCGCGCTTCCACCCCACGGTCGCCGACCCGGAGGCGACCGCCACGGTACTGATCTCCGGCATCCGCGGCCTGCTCCAGGACCGCCTGGTCACCGGGGACGATGCCCGGGTGGACGCCGCGGCCCGGCTGCTGATCGCCCGGGTGCTCACTGCCGACGCGCCGCCGGCCGCGGCGGGCAAATAGAACATGTTTCAGTTAGGGTGACCGGCATGGGATTTGTGATCGACGAGAGCGTCGAGATCGGGGCGAGCGCCGACGTGGTGTGGGGTGTGCTCACCGACTTCGCCGCCTACGGCGAGTGGAATCCGTTCGTCCTGGAGTGCCGGACCACGCTGCGTCCCGGCGAGCCGATCGACATGCTGGTGCAACTGACCGGGCCGCATCCGCGCCGGCAGCGCGAGTTCATCCGATCACACACGCCCGGAACGGAATTCGCCTACACCATGAAGCCGGTCCCGGCCGGCGCGCTGCACAGCCTGCGCACCCAGCGGCTCACCCCGATCGACGACGAACACTGCCGCTACACCTCCCACTTCGAGCTGAACGGCTGGCTGCGCCCGGTGGTGTCCGCGGCCCTGGGCGCGGCGATGCGGCGCGGATTCGCCGGGATGACCGCCGGACTGCGGGAACGAGCCGAGAAACTGGCCTGAGCGCCCCGATCAGGCGGCGAGGTCGACCCCCAGGATCCGATCCAGCGCCCGTGCGCCGCCGTCCGTCAGCCGCAGCGTGCGCCGGGAATCCTGCCGGGTCACCCATCCCGCCGACTCCATCCGGGTCAGCACCGCCGCCCCCAGGGCCCCGCTGAGATGGTGCTGCTGTTCGCTCCAATCCACACAGAAGCGCAGCAGCGGTCGCCGCCGACCGCGCACCTCGGCCAGATCGACCCCGAGTTCCTCGAAGACCGGCCCGGCCGCCGGCCCCAGCCGATAGGGATGCTCGGCCAGCGGTGCCGAGATCGGATCCCCTTCCGCCCGTTCGATTCCCGTCAGCCCGTCGACCCGGACCAGCGCCTGCCTCGCCAGCAATGCGGCCGTCACCGCGACCCCCAGCCGCCCGGCGAGATGGTCGTAACAACTGCGGGCGTGGCGCAGTGCCGCGGCCCGGGTCGACTCGCGCAACGACCGCACCGGCAGCACCGGGGCCAGCACCGCCATCGCCTCGATCACGGTCCCCACCTCCGCACTGGCCAGCCGGTAGTACCGATGCCGCCCCGACCGCTCCACCACCAGCAACCCGCCTCCGACCAGCCGAGTCAGATGTTCGCTCGCCGTCGACGCCGCCACCCCAGCCTCTGCGGCCAGCACCGAGGCGGGCAGCGCCCGCCCGTCGGCCAGCGCCGCCAGTACCCGGGCCCGCGTCGGATCCGCCAGCAGCGACCCGACCGCGGCGATATCGGCATATCCGTGCGGACTTCGATGATCGGACATACTCCGAGTCTGCCCCCGAAACATTTCGGCGCCCACCGAAATGTTGTCGTGGGCTGGATCGGCGGCGGCAACCCGGCCACGGCGGCCGACACCGCTGTCGCGCAGGTGGCTGCTCCGGCGTGGCCCTGATGCGAGGTGGCCCCGGGCCACCGCTGCCGAGGGCCTGCGGGATCCGGAGGAGTCGCGTGCACCGGTCGGTGCGGGGCGGGGTGGCGCAGCGGCGACGCGCGGTCGTCGGCGGGCACCGGCCGACTTCGGGCGATACGGCAGCAGGTGGCGGGGACCGACGGCAGCAGCCCGCCGCCGACTGATCGGCGGCGTGGCGGTCGCCGCACCGATCATCTTGTCCGGCACGGTAATCGGCTGCGACGCGGCATGCGTGCGGTCATGTTTCGGCCGGGGCCGAAGCGTTTCGGGGCAACACTGCGAGCATGATTTCCTCGATTTCACGGAGAACGCCGTCGCGGCATCGCGTGCTGGCGGTGATGTGCGCCGGGATGTTTTTGGTCCTGCTCGATGTCACCATCGTCAATGTCGCGCTGCCCGGGATCGGGCGCGGGCTGCACGCCGGGGTGGCGACGCTGCAATGGGTGGTGGACGGGTATGTGGTGGCCATCGCCGGGCTGCTGCTCGCCGGTGGCACGCTCGGTGACCGGTTCGGGCACCGGCGGGTGTTGCTCGCCGGATTCGCGTTGTTCGGGGTCGCGTCGCTGGCGTGCGCGCTCGCGCCGACGGTGACGGTGCTGGTCGGCGGGCGGGTGGTGCAGGGGGTCGGTGGGGCGCTGCTGCTGCCGAGCACCATGGCGGTGATCGTCGACGTGTTCCCGGAGCGCGGCGAGCAGGCGCGGGCGCTGGGGACCTGGGCCGCCTTCTCCTCGCTGGCGCTGCCCGCGGGGCCGGTGCTGGGTGGGCTGCTGGTGGGGTGGTTCGGCTGGCGGCCGGTGTTCTGGATCAACGTGCCGCTCACCGGGATCGCGATCGCCGCGGCGCTGTGGGCGGTGCCGGATCGGCGCGGGGATCGGCGTGGCCGGCTGGATGTGCTGGGGCTGGCCGGGTTCGTGGCAGGGCTCAGCGGGCTGGTCTGCACCGTGATCGCCGCCGGGCACGGTGCGGGGGCGGGTGTCCTGGCGCCGGTCGGCGGGGGCGCGGTGGCGGCGCTGGCGGTGGCCGGGTGGTCCGCCGGGCGCAGCGAGAATCCGATTCTGCCGCTGGATCTGTTGCGCCGCCGGGCTTTTCTGAGTCCCAATCTGGTGGCGCTGACCGGCAACCTGATCTTCAACGGCATCTTGTTCGTCGGCACGCTGTACCTCCAGGATGTGCGCGGGCTGTCCCCGGCGGCCGCGGGAGTCGCGGTGCTGCCGTTGGCGGTTCCGCTGGTCGTGCTCGCGCCGGTGGCGGGGCGCTGCACCGCCCGCTGGGGTGCGCGCGGGGTGGTGAGCGCCGGATGTGGCTGTGCCGCACTGGGTTCGCTGCTGCTGCTCGGCGCCGCGCGCACGTCCGGATTCGGTTGGCTGCTGGGCGGATTCGTGCTGCTGGGCGTCGGCGCCGGGCTGATCACGGCGTCGGTGGTGGCCGCGGTGGTGGCGGCCGCGCCGCCGGGCCGGTCCGGGCTGGCTACCGGTGTGTCGAACACCGCCCGGCAGATCGGCACCGCCAGCGGCGTCGCGATCTTCGGGGCGGTGGCCGGTGCGCCGTCGGGGCCGCATTTCGTGTCCGGACTGCACCTCCTCGCTCTCGCGGCCGCCGCTGCCTGGCTGGCCGCGCTCGCCGTCACCCGTTACGGCATCGCCGCGCCGGGTGAGGTGCCGCGGGAACCAGTGCGAATGCCGTCCGGAACAGCTGCCGCACCGAAATGAGCGCGATATCCGTATCGGAATTGCCCGGGACTTTCGAGCCCGGGTGATTCGCGGTCGACGACCGGGAATCGAATGGGTGACGGGTGTGCGTCGCGCGGCCGAATGTCCGAATTTCGCACGGCATTCGGAATGCGGCCGGCGGCCGGCGGCGGCACAATTGCCTGGCGCCGAGTGGATATCTGTCCCGTTTCAACATATCGGGTGGGGTGCGCTTGCCACAATCCCCCGTCCATGGTGCAGAATCGCAGGTCGCGAGGTTGTCGGACGCACGGTCTCGCGGACATTCCCGGGCTGCTGCGACCCGGCCGGGATGAGGAGGACATGCGATGCGAACGGTGTTGTCGACGGTGGGCTCGCGCGGTGAGGTGCAGCCGATGCTGGCCCTGGCCACGCGGCTGCGGGATCACGATCATCGGATCCGGGTGTGCGCGCCGCCGGATTTCCGGCAGTTCGTCGAACGGGCCGGATTCGAGTTCGTGCCGCTGGGCCCGGAACTGCGGCCGATCCTCGGCGCTGCCGGCCGGCCGTCGGCCGAGGCGCTGCGCCGGACCATCCCGGACACCGTCGCCGGGCAGTTCGAGACTCTGGAACAGGCCACCGCCGACGCCGACCTGCTCGTCGGCTGCGGCGCATTGCAGATCGCCGCCCCGTCGATCGCCGAGATGCGCCGCATTCCCTACACTTTCGCGTGCTACTGCCCGATCACACTGCCCTCGCCGCAGCACGCGCCGATCCCGATGCCCGGCCCGCCCGCCGACGCCACGGCCGACAATCGCACCCGCTGGACCCGGGACGCGCGGCGCTGGAACGAGATCTGGCGCACTCCGCTGGACTCCCAGCGTGCCGCACGGGGATTGGCGCCGGTGCCGAACGTCCGCGACCACGTCCTCACCGCCCGCCCGCTGCTGGCCGCCGATCCGCTGCTGGGCCCGTGGCCGGCGCCGTCGGAACTGGCCGTGACCGCCACCGGCGCCTGGATCCTGCCCGACGACACCCCGTTACCCGCGGAACTGCTGCGCTTCCTGGACGCGGGCGAGCCACCGGTATTCCTCGGCTTCGGCAGTACCATCGGCACCCGCGCCGACGGCCACACCCTGGCGGCGGCGGTGCGCGCGCTCGGCCGCCGGGCCGTGGTGTCGCGCGGCTGGGCCGACCTCGGCGCAGCGGACGATCCGGACACCCTGCTGATCGGCGAGGTGAACCAGCAGGCGCTGTTCACCCGGGTCGCCGCGGTGCTGCACCACGGCGGCGCCGGCACCACGACGACGGCCGCCCGCGCCGGCGCCCCCCAGGTGGTGGTCCCGCACACCTACGATCAGCCCTACTGGGCCCAACGGGTGCAGGACCTCGGCATCGGCGTCGCCCACCCCGCCGAACCGACCGTCGAATCACTCACCGCGGCCCTGGCCCACGCCCTCTCACCCACCATCACCGCCCGCGCCCGCACCCTCGCCCCACAGATCCACACCGACGGCGCCGAGATCGCCGCCCGCTACCTCACCGACCGAGCGCCGGCGCGGGCCTGAACCCGGCCGCACCCGGTCCCCGCACCACCAGCGCGAACGACTGCCGCTCGAACACCGCGGCCGCCGCCTCGGCGATCTGCGCCCGGTTGGCGCTCACGTCGCGGCTCCGCCGCGGCGTCCCGGTCACCGGATCGGCCGAATTGCTCGCTGCCGCACCGCGACCGGTGATCGGCAATCCACCGCCGGGCCGCCACGCCTGTCGCGGGGCGACACCTGTTCCGCTGGTGCCGAGCCGGTTGCTGCGCGAATGCCTCGCATTGCGAACCGGCCAGCGGGGCCCGGCGAAAGCGGCTGTGGCCGAAACGGTTCGGGCTCAGCTCTCGCCCGGTACCCGGTCCAGCGGCGGCGCCCCCACGGCGCAATGTGTCTTGCATTGCGGGGTGAGGCTTTTCGGCACGGCTCGTAGTGCGTCGTCGGAGACCGTGAATACGGTGAGTACCGCGCCGGCCAGCATCGCCACCGCGCAGAACAGCAGGGATCTGTGCAGGCCGGAGGCGAAGAGGGCGGGGTCGGTATAGGCCTCGCCGCCCAGTCCGGCCAGGGGTGGGATCGCGGCCACCGCGAGCAGGCCGGCGGCGCGGGCGACCGCGTTGTTGACGCCGCTGGCGATGCCTGCGTGGCGGGGGTCCGCCGAGGCCAGCACCGTCGCGGTCAGGGGTGCGACCATCGCCGAGAGGCCGAGGCCGAAGACCGCCACCGCGGGCAGCACCGTGCCGAAGTAGCTCGAAGTCCGGCCGACCCGCAGCATCAGCAGCATTCCGGCGGCGGCGACCACCAGGCCGACGGTCATCGGGATGCGGGGGCCGATCCGCTGGGCCAGCGCGCCGGCGGGTGCGGACAGGGCCAGCATGATCACGGTGACCGGCAACATCGCGGTGCCCGCGACTATCGGCGAGAATCCGGACACCACTTGCAGGGCGAGTACCAGCAGGAAGAACACCACGCCCATGGCCCCGTACACCACGAAGGTCACCGCGTTCACCGCGGTGAACTGCCGCGACCGGAACACCTGAACCGGCAGCATCGCCTGCGGCCCGGCCGCATCGTGCGAGCGACGCCGCTCGACCAGCACGAACCACGCCGCGGCCGCGATCCCCGCCACCGCGGTGGCCACCACCAGCGGCCGGTTCGCATTGTGCGTCGGCGCCTCGGTGAGCGCGTAGGTGACCCCGGCCAGAGCGGCCGCCGCGAGGACCGCGCCGAGCACGTCGAAACGGCCGTGCGCGCTGTCGTCCGAGGTCTCCGGCACGTGCCGCACCGCGACCGCGACCACCAGCACCGCCAGCGGCAGATTCAGCAGGAACACCCAGCGCCACCCGGCCACGTCGACCAGCCAGCCGCCGAGGAACGGCCCCGCCGCCCCCGCGATGCCGCCCAGCCCGGACCAGGCCCCGACCGCGCGCGGCCGGTCGTCCGGGGTGAAGGACGCCTGGATGATAGCCAGCGCACCCGGGGTGAGCAGCGCGCCACCCACCCCCTGGAGCGCCCGCGCCGCCACCAGCATCGAAATGTCCTGCGCCGCCGCGCACAACGCCGACGACAGCGCGAACCACACCACCCCGATCACGAACACCCGACGCCGCCCGTACCGGTCGCCGAGCGACCCGCCCAGCAGCACGAACCCGGCCAGCGTCAGCGTGTAGGCGTTCACCGTCCATTGCAGGCCCGCCATGGACGCGCCGAACTCCCCGGCGATCCGGGGCAGTGCGACGTTCACGACGGTGGAATCCACCATCGCCATCCCGGACCCGAGCACGGTGGCCAGCAGGACCCACCGCCCGGCCGGAGAGGAGAGGCGAAGATCGGCGCTCATGCACGCATCGTCGCATCGGGCGGTGACATGTGGGCGCATTCCGTGGCGAGGGTAGGCTGCTGCGGTGCGCAGCCAACCCGCCGAGCGGCTCCTCGACACACCCGCCGAGCGGCTCATCGATACCGTGGCCTGGGTGCTGATCGCGGAGGGGCGCATCCTCTGCGCCCGCCCGCGCGGCAAGGACGTCTTCTACATCCCCGGCGGCAAACGCGAGGGCGGCGAATCGGATCCGGAGACGCTGCTGCGCGAGATCGACGAGGAGTTGACGGTGGCCCTGCTGCCGGAGACGGTCGCGCACGTCGGCACCTACGCCGCCGCCGTACCCGAGGCACCCGGTACGGTCGTGCGAATGGCCTGC
The DNA here is from genome assembly GCF_020176955.2 of Nocardia sp. alder85J. Taxonomy (GTDB): domain Bacteria; phylum Actinomycetota; class Actinomycetes; order Mycobacteriales; family Mycobacteriaceae; genus Nocardia. The sequence goes on along the minus strand of NZ_JAIUCZ020000001.1, from coordinate 1,232,188 downwards.
TACACAGCCGATTTCGCCGGAACCCTGGCGCCCAGCAGCGAGATCGACGAGATCGCCTGGTTCACCTACGCCGACCGCGACCGGGTGCCCCCGGTGGACCGCATCCTCTTCGACGATCTGGTCGGCCGCGGCCTACTCCCCCGGTGAGCCGTTCCCGTCCGGCAGCACCGGCACCGACAACCCCTCGCCGCGCCCCAGCAGCGCCGCGCGGATGACGGTGCCCGCACCGTAGCGATCCCGCAATCGGTCCAGGGTGGCGTCGAGGGTGGCCGCCGGCCGCCCGCCCAGCGGCAGCGTGAGCTGTCCGGCGGCGGCAGCCTCCTCCAGATTGGTCAGCGACAGCCCGATCAGGGTCAGGCCACGTTCCCGGATCAGCGGCATCGCCTCGGCCAGCAGCGCGCGGGCCGTCCGCAGCAGCAGCGCGCCGCCGTCGGTGGCCTCGATCATGGTGTGCGAGCGGATCGCTCGGGTGAAATCGCCGAATCGCAAGCGCAGCACCACCGTTCGGCACCTCCGCCCCGCTCCGCGCAGCCGGTGACCGAGCCGATCGCTGAGACCGGCCAGATAGGCGTCGATCTCGCCCGCCGACCGCGGCCGCTGCCCCAGTGCGCGCTGGGCGCCGATCGACCGCCGTCGCCGGCCGGTGTCGACCCGCCGCGGATCCCGGGCCCAGGACAGGGCGTACAGGTGCCGCCCCGCCGCGGGCCCCAGCATCGACGTCAACGACCGTTCGCCCAGCGCGGCGAGTTCCCCGATCCGGGTGATGCCGTATTCGTGCAGCTTCGCGGCCGTGACGTCGCCGACGCCCCAGAGTCGTTCCACCGGGAGCGGGTGCAGGAAGTCCAGCTCCCGATCCGGCGGAACGACAAGCAGCCCATCGGGTTTCGCGACCGCGCTGGCGACCTTTGCGAGAAATTTGGTGCGTGCCACCCCCACCGAGATCGGCAGTCCGGCCTCCGCGCGCACCCGCTCCCGCAGCCCGTGTGCGATCGCCTCCGGCGTCCCCGCCAGCCGCCGCAACCCGTGCACGTCGAGGAACGCCTCGTCGATCGACAGCCCCTCGACCTCGGGCGTGGTGTCGCGGAAGATCTCGAACACCGCTCTGCTGGCCCGCGCGTACGCGGACATCCGCGGCGGCACCACGATCGCCTGCGGGCACAGCCGCAGCGCCTGCCGCGCATTCATCGGCGTCCGCACCCCCAGCGCCTTGGCCTCGTAACTGGCCGCCAGCACGACCCCCGCACCCACGATCACCGGCCGCCCCCGCAGCCGGGGATCGTCGCGCTGCTCCACCGACGCGTAGAACGAATCCAGATCGGCATGCAGGATCGCCGCCTCCGGCACCGCGTCAGTCATAGAACATATGTTCGCATACCCCGGGCATGCGACCTGGGCGACCGACGTGTTCTGGCGCCGGTGTCACATGGGCGGTCCTGCCGCACTGCGGGCACTGCACCAGCATGTCGTCCTCGAAGTCCACCAGCTTGCGGCGGTCGTCGAAGAACCGTTCCGAGTGCATGCGCTGCGTATGCGGCACACCGCCTGGCGTGTCCTCCCCACAGCGTCACGACGATCGCACCCGCCGTTCCCGCGGCAGCCCGGCCGGTTGGGTCCACATGCCCGAGTCGCGTGCCGCGCGTTCGTAGGCCGCGGCGGCGGCCAGTACGGTGGCGTCGCCGAGGTGCGGGCCGATCAGCTGGATCCCCACCGGCAGGCCCGCGGCGGTGGTTCCCGCCGGCAGGCTGACGGCGGGCTGGCCGGTCAGGTTGGCGATGGGGGTGAATCCCTGCCAGGCGGTGGGTGTCACCTCGCGGTCGTCGATGCGGGCCGGGCCCTCGATGCCGAGTTCGAAGGCGGGGACGGCGCTGGTGGGGCTGAGGATCAGGTCGAAACGCCGCATCTGCGTGACCATGTCGTTGACGACCTGCTTGCGCATCAGCAGAGCCTGCGTGAAATCCTCTGCGGTCCAGTCGTGGCGGAGCATTCGGACCAGGTGCCCGGACATCCGGTCACCGAGTTCGGTGGCCATCGCCCGCATTCCGACCAGGTCGGTCTCGGACATGATGAGGGCGGTGAAATGTGGCGCCGGATCCGGCCACGTGGGCACGAAATATTCGACGTGGGCGCCGAGTTCGGCGGCGAACAGGGCGGCGGCGCGGTCGGCGGCGGCCCGCACCTCCGGATCCACGGCCAGGTAGCCGTAGTCGGGGGTGTATCCGATGCGCAGCCCGCGCGGACCGGGATCGGTTGTCGTGGTGAGCCAGTCGACGTCACCGCCCGGGACGGTGTGCCGGTCGCGGGGATCGGGCCCGGCCAGCGCGTGCATCACGAAGGCGATGTCGGCGACGGTGGTCGCCAGCGGGCCGATGTGTTCGATGCTCTCCCAGCCGGATACACCGGGATAGCGGTGATCGCGGCAGCCCGGGTACACCGGCACCCGGCCCATCGACGGTTTGAAACCGACCAGGCCGGTGAGCGCGGCCGGGATCCGGATCGAACCGCCGCCGTCACTGCCCAGGGCGAAGGGAACGATGCCCGCCGCGACCGCCGCCGCCGAACCGGCACTCGACCCGCCGGGGGTGCGGCGGTGATCCCACGGGTTGACGGTCTCGGGGAACAGTGGATTGCGGCCGGAGGCGCTGTAGCCGAATTCGCTGGCGTTGGTCTTGCCGAGGCTGACCGCACCGGCGCCGTCGAGCCGTTCGACCGAGATGTCGTCGGTGTCGGGGACGAAGTCCGCGTAGGCCACCGAGCCCGAGGTGGTGCGAATTCCCTTGGTGCAGAGCAGATCCTTGACGGCATAGGGAATGCCCGCCAGCGGGCCCGCGGTCCCGTCGCGCAGCTGCCGTTCGACCCGGCGCGCCCGTTCCCGGGCGATCTCCGGGGTCGGGGTGCAGAACGCGTGCAGCACCGGATCGGTGTCGGCCAGCCGGGCCAGGGCCGCCTCGACCAGCTCGGTCGGTGTCAGTTCGCCGGCGGCGACCAGCCGGGCCGATTCCACCGCGGTCGGGGCCGTCACGCCGCCACGCTCGAAACGGCCGCGGGCGCCGTCGTCCGCCGCGCCGCGGCGTACCGCCGGGCGGGTTCCAGTACCGCGTAAGCCACTGCGGCCGCGACGATTCCGACCAGCGAGTCGATCGATCCGGTCACCAGGTAGTGCGAGGCGGTGGCCGCCGCCGCGCCGAGCGCCCAGGCGGCGAACGCGGTGGGCCGGTAGGCGAGCGCGGCGATCGAATCGCGGCGCAGGACCAGCTGATCCATGATCAGCACCGCGCCGATCGGCGGCACGAAGATGCCCAGCAGGTTCAGCCAGTCGAGGAAAGAGGACCACACGCCGGTGGCCGCGACGATCAGGCCCACGACGCCGAGCACGATCGCGACCGTGCGCATCCGGAACTTCGTGATGCCCGACCAGCCGACCGCGCCGTTGTAGAGGCAGTGCGACGCCACCGAGCCGAGGTTGATGAAGACGAACACCACCGCGACGGCCGTCAGCGCGACACCGTGACCGGTGAGCAGATCCAGGAAGCCGCCACCGTCGGTGGCCGGGTCCTTGGAGCCGCCGACGGCGACCACCAGGCCGCCGATAGCGTAGGCGAGGAAGTTCGCCACCGGGAACGCGGTGAAGGTCGCCGCCACCGCGGAGCGTCCGCTGCTGGACCAGCGGGTGAAGTCCGCGGTCATGGTGCCGGAATCGGCGAATCCGGCGATCACGATGCTGACCGCCGCGCCGAACGACAATGTCGTCCCGGCCCCGTGATAGGAGACGATGTCGCCGAACGACATCGAGCCGTGCGAGGCCCCGAAGATCAGCGCGACGACGGCCAGCACGAGGAACAGCGGCGCGGCGATCATCCCCAGCCACGACAGCGCGCGGATCCCGACGATGGTGACCGCGGTGTAGAGCACGCCGCCGATGATCGCGGCCGCCACCGCCGACCAGCCCAGCGCGCCGCGCAATGTGGTTCCGGTGAGCCCGATCTGGAAGGAGAACCAGCCGAGCACCACGGTGGCGAGGAAGGCCGCCGCGATGATCCGGCCGCGGTCACCGAAGGTCGCCGCGGCCTGGAGCGAGAAGCTGCGCCCGGTACGGCCGGCGATGAAACTCAGGGCTCCGACATAGCCGAACAGCGCGAGATTGCCCAGCAGGATCGCGCTGAGCCCGGCCACCGTGCCCAGGTTGTAGACGATGACACCGCCGAATACGGTGTTGCCGAGGTTCATCGGGAATCCGAACCACACCGCCGCGATCGAGGAAAGACTGCGACGCGCCTGCATCGGTACCGGTTCGTGCTCGTACTCCTCGGTGAAATCCAGATGTACTTCGTGGGTGTTCGTCGACATGACATATCCTCGGTTACTCGATATTCGATATTCGGGGGTTATTCCGAGTACGAGAGCAGGTCCCCGATCCGCTCCGCGGCCGCGGTCACCGCCGCTCGATCCGCCTCGGACCAGGGACGTTCGGCCATGCTGTGCACCGACAGCCACGCCACCATCACGCCGTCACGAACGATCGGTGCGAGCATCTGCGCGCCGACCCCGTACACCTCGAGCAGCGCCTGCGGCGGATGCGGCGGCACCGAGAAATCCGGCTGCACCAACAGGGTGCGGTGCTGCTCGATCCAGCGCACGGTCTCCAGGTCGCGCTGCGGCAGACTCGCGTCCCGCCGGATGGATCGCACCCCGGCGGCACACGACTCGGCCGCACAGGTGGCCACCGAACAACCCGCCTCGGGCAGGTCGATCCGCAGCGTCGTGCGATCGGCGGCGGTCCCGGCCCGTAGCCCCTCGACCACCGCCTGCATCCGCGACAGCAGCGCACTCGCCCCGGCATCGACGAAATGTGCAGTGCCGCTGTCAGATACGGCCTCCGGTGTAGTCGGCGCCGTGCCCGGTCCCTCCCGGCCCGCTGTACTCATCTCCCACGCCTTCCGTCGGATCCGAACCCGATTTTGGGATCCCGTAATCAGGGTGGATTCGGGTGGCGGCGCTGTCAACAGAGGTGGTTTTGGGATCCCGTGTGTTAACGCGGAAGTATCATCGGATACGGCTGCGAGATACGTTCGAAACGTACCGGTACCATTGCGCGACACCGCGAGCCGTCGGCGGTACGGTCCCGGCTGGTTTCGATCCATGACCGAAACCCCACGCCTGCCCGGACTTTCGCTCGCCGATGCGGATCGGCTGGTGGACGCCGCGCTGGCGGTCGGCGACGAGCGCGGGTTCCCGCCGCTGGCCGTCGCCGTCCTCGATGTCGGCGGCGCGGTGATCGTCGTGCGCCAGGCCGACGACGGAATCGTGCTCGGCGCCATCCGAGCCTCCGGCGCGCACGCCGTCGAGGACGAGGAGGCGGTGCTGACCGCCGTCACGCGATGGCGCGAAGGCCGTTCCGGGACAGCGTGAATCCGCTGTCGGCAGGCCGAACGCGGCCGCCGTGACCCGACGGTGACCTCCGGCGGCGACGATTGTCGTGGACGCGGGCCCGCCGTGGGGTCACTCGTTCGCTGCGCAGAGGAGATTCGCCGCGATGTATTCCATCGGCCGTTCGACGGCGGTGCTCGCCGCCGTCGCGATGATCGCCGCGGTCGCGGCAACCGGTTGCGGGAGCAGGGATTCCGTGAAACCCGCGCTGCGGGCCGGCCCCCTCACCTCCACCGCGGGTGCCCCCGCCGCTACGTCCGCGCAACCGGCCGCGCTGCCGTTCACCGGCCTCACCGACCCGGGCGGAATCGCGGTGGACAAGGACGGCGACGTGTTCGTCAGCGATCGCGGTGGTGCCGCCGGCGGCCGGGTGCTCTGGCTGGCGGCCGGCTCCGGGAGCCCGGACATCCTGCCGTTCACCGGATCCGGGAGCATCGGCCCGATCGCCGCCACCGCGGGCACGCTGTACGTGTCCTACGGCCCGAAGGTGGTGAAGGTGGCCTCGGGCTCGGATGCGCCGACCACCTTGCCGTTCACCGGGATCGGGTCGATCGGCGGTGTGGCCGTCGACGGCGCGGGCACCGTCTACGTCACCGACACGCCCGGCAACCGGGTGCTGAAACTCGCGCCGGGTGCCGCCGCCCCGGCCGTGCTGCCCTTCCCCGGTCTGTCCGCGCCCGAGGGTGTCGCGGTGGACGCCGTCGGCAACGTCTACATCGCCGACCTGCGCCGGGTGCAGAAGCTCACCCCGGGCGCGACGGCCTCGACGGTGCTGCCGTTCCCCGGGCTCGCCGCGGCCCGCGCGGTGGCGGTCGACGCGAAGGGAACCGTCTACGTCGCCGACCGCGACAACGATCGGATACTGCGACTCGCCGCGGGCGCGACCACCGCGACGGTGGTTCCGTTCACCCACCTGTCGAAACCGGACCAGTTGGCCGTGGACACCGCCGGCGACATCTACGTGACCGCCGCCGACGCGGCCGTGCTGGAGCTACCGGCGGCCGCCGCGGCCACCGACGCGACACCGGCCGCCGTTACCACCCCGCAGGGAACCGCTCGGACCGTGGTCACGCTGAACGGTGTCGACCAGCACCCCGACGGCGCGGTCCACTGCGCCACCGCGAACGGCGCCGTCAGCATCCAGATCTCCGGCAGCCCGCTCGCCGCCGAGGTGACCGCCACCGATCCGCCACAGCCCCGGTCGGCGATCCTCGCCGTCCGCGACAGCCGGGGCGAATCATGGTGGTACCAGAAGGATGTCGTGGGCACCGCCGAGGTGGTGAAGACCGGCGACACCTACCGGATGACCGGCACCGCAGGCCTCGACGGCTCCCCTGCCACGACCGAGCCCTTCGAATTCACCGCCACCTGCCCGTCCTGATCGGGCCGCTCACCCGGCGCGGGCAGCGGCATACGCCGCGCGAGGTCACCGTCCCGCCGCCGAGCGGAACCGGCCAGGCTCGAATGCGTAATCTGTTGCCCGTCAACAGAATTCGACATCGCGGTCCGAATCGTGAGCGGGTTCACGCGGCCGGATCCGGGGCGTCACCCGCGGTCAGGGCGATCAGGCAGGGGCGGAGCACGTCGATGATGTGGTCCGGGTCGGCGTCGGCGAGTTCGTCGGATTTGACGAGGTGCCGGGACACCATGACGCCGAGGATGAGGGCGCTCACGACCGCGGCGCGCAGGTCGGCGTCGTCGGCGGGAATGGTGTGGGCGATCTGGTCCCGGTAGCGGGCCATGGCGGCGCCGGCGGCGGTGGCGGCCTCGGGGTTGGTCAGCATGGAGCGGAACATGCTCAAGGAGGCCACCGGTTCGTCGGTCAGCCGTTCGGCGAGGTTGGCGAGGATCTGCTCGGTGGCCTGTCCCGGCGCCGCGGCGACCTCGGGGCTCGGCGCGGCCTCGAGCACCCGCCGGAACAGTTCCTGCTTGGATCCGAAATAGTGCATGACCAGTCCGGCTTCCACACCCGCGGCCGCGGCGACGGCGCGGATGGTGGCGCGCTCGTACCCGTCGGCGAAGAAGACCTCGGCGGCCGCGGCGAGGATGCGCGCCTCGCTGCGTTGTCGCTGTTCGGCTCGTGAACCGGGCCGCGGGGTGGTCATCGGCTCATCCTACGCAGGTTGACCGCGCCTTCCTTTTGGTTGTACCGTCGTTCAATGAACAGTTGTTCAATGAAATTCGAGGGAGATCGCTGACATGTCCGCCATTACCGCTGTCGATGTCCTGGACCGGCGCCGCCAGCTGACCCTGGCCGGAGATGTCGACGGCCTCGCCGAGTTGTATGCCCTCGATGCCGTCATCGAGTCGCCGTTCGCGGGAGTTCCCGTGCGGCTGGAGGGGCGGGAGGCCATTCGCGAGTACACCCGCCGCGTGGTGGATTCGCCGCTGCGGCTGGACGATTACGAGATCGTCGAGCTGTACCGGACCGAGGATCCGGAGGTGGTCGTCGTGGAACTGCGGGCGTCGGGCACGCTGACCACGACGGGCCGGTCGTTCGCGACGACCTCGATCCAGGTCCTGCGGATCCGCGACGGGCACATCGTCCTGTTCCGCGATTACGCGAATCCCCGTGTGCTGGAAGAGTTCGCCGCGGATCCGCCGCCGGAGGGCTGATGCCGGTTCAGCGGGCCGCGGGCTCGGGCCGGGCGGGGTAGGCGGCCTGGGCCCCGGGCTCGTCGCCCGCGGCGTCCAGCGCCTCCACCGAGTCGATCATGCTGACGCATCGGTGAGGCGGTGCGGTCGATCGGTGCCTGCCGATCGCGTTGGAGCCCCGCGCTTGGATGCTTGGTTCAACGATCGCACCGGCATCTTGGATCGACGCTATGGATCTCCGCCGGGCCAGTTCACCTTGACGTTGAACGGCCCGTGTTCCGCGAAGACCTCGTCCATGGGATTTTGATCGAAGATACCTTCGTATTCGCCTACGAAGCGGTCACGGTAGCTACGTCCGTCAGATTGTCGTTCCTCGGCATATTTCTGCCCCATTTCATGAATCGCCGTTTCCTTGGTCATCTCGCCGCGTAGGTGCTGGTCGTAAATATCTAGGTAATGAGGTGATCCCAGCGACTTTCATGAGATCATTTGATGTTCGAATTGTGTGAGTACGAGAGCGGCTTTCACGAGGCCGCCGGCTCGTTCGGGGCTGATGGTGATGCGCTGCAGCGCCCTCCAGCGTTGACTGAGCAGCGCGAACCCGCGTTCGCCGAGGGCACGCATGCCACGGAGCAAGGCGTTGTAGGCGCGGTTGTCGACATGCAGATGTTCTCCGGGCGGCTGTTTGACAGGGGTGTGGACGCCGATGCCGGCGCCTTCGTAGCCGCTGTCGGCGAGGGTGGGCAGGTTCAGATGTGTTGCGGCCCGGTAGAGGTCGGCGAAGACCAGTTCCCGGGCGGCGTTGATGTCGTGGATCGAGCCGGGGTTTTCGTCGCTGACCCACAGCGGGATTCCCTGCGGACTGGATACCGCTTGGATGTTCGCGCCCTGGGTGCGGGCTTTCCCGGAGTACCACAGGTCGATGACCTCGTCTTTCACGCTGACGGTCTTCTCGCCGACGCGGTCGGTCTCGAAGATCTTCCCGTCGAGGATGACGTAGGCCATGCCTTCGGCGGCGGCTCGTTCGAGGGCTTCGCGGAGTTCGGGTGCTTGGGCGGCAAGGACTTTCACGCCTTCGTCGCGGTACCGGTACGCGGTGGAGCGGCCGAGACCGAATCCGGTGCCGAGAATCGCCACGTCGTCGCGTTTGCGCATCCAGGCCAGCACGAACACCGCTTGCTTCCACGGGGTCAGTGCGCGGGTACCGCGGCGGGTGCCGAGTCGGCGGCGTTCACCGGCCAGCAGCCGCGACACGTAGTCGACCAGTTCACGCGGGACGTCGAGCATGGCAGAATAGGCGATCACGTGGAGTCCTCTGAGGGTGTGAATTCTGTGGTAAGAACTCACTTACAGGGGGCTCCACGCCTTTCCCGGCATTGCCCGGTATTCCTCGAATGTGCGTGTCTGATGGGCGATTGCGCCCATTCCATCGCTGGGATCACCTCAATCCTGCGGTTTCGATGACGCGGGCAGTATCCTGGGCCCGCCGTTATCAGCGATTTCGTGTAGACCTTCAACTTCGTGGAAGACAGCCTGTCCCTCATCTCGGAAATGCGGTTGCGCGCATTTTACTGCCCACGCTGCGCGCCCTTCCCCGCTGTAGGTGACAACCGTCGGCGGGCGCTCACTTTTCGGATGCGCGTGCCCCACTTCATGAAGGATCGCGGATGCCCTGTGCTCCGCGCTGGAGTCCTCGGCGATCGTTATCACCCTGCTCGCACGGTGAGTGTGAGTACCCTCGCCGGCCGGACCGAGACGAATAGTCCAGCCGGCGTCTTGGACATCTTTGATCCTCGTCACAGATTTGGGTGACAACGAGACAATTCCGTCAACATCCGCGCCGAGCCCTGTCGTCACCTTCGAACCACCAGGTCCTCCGGACACCACAGCCGAATCTCGCGGGGAAGCGGTGGTATCGCCCGATGGTTTGTCGGCGGTACCGTCCGCTCCGCCACTACGATCAACTGTGTGGGGATTCAGAGTCTCTGCCTGCCTGTGTTGTTCAGGCGCTGTCAACCCCTCCCCTGCCTGTTCGACCCCACGCCCGCCAAGGCGGTCGGCATGCACCTTCACATCGACATCTCGCTCGACAAAGCGAGTTGCGCCTCTGGGCATGTCCGCAGCGCCCTCGGCTCCCCTCCGGGTCAGGCGTTCCAGATCTTCCAAGACTCTGCCCAAGACCCTGGTCACGCCGTTGCTCAACCAGGCCTCACCACTGCGATAGGTGCACGCTCGGGCACGGGAAGCGGCGCCGCGCCGGCGCGACGCATCGTGACTGTTGCCGGATCCACTTCATTGGGGAGGCGGGCCACCTGCGCCGCAACAGCTTCCATGGATTATCCTGTGGCCGCAACGTGAACGTCGACCACTGCGGATCCGAGGTAGCGGTGCAGGGAGGTCTTCGGGATACCGGTTTTTCTTGTGATCTCGGCCAGTGACTTGTGTTCCCGGCGCAGCAGGCGCGCATACTCGATCTTGCCCTCGGGGTGTGCGACCGGACGCCCGACACGGCGACCAGCGGCTGCGGCGACAGCGCGAGCATGAGCGGCCCGCTCGGCGGTAAAGGTGCGCTCCATCTCGGCGAACAACGCCAGCAGCAATACCGTCACCGCGCCCATGCCCTCGTCGGCGGTGTCTATCGGCATCGGATCGGCCAGCGACTTCACCCCGATACCCTGCTCACGCAGCGAGTGGATGAGGTTCAGTACCTCCCGCAGGTTGCGGCCCAACCGGTCCAAAGTGTGCACCACGATTCGATCCCCCGGCCGCGCGTAGGCCAGAAGCCTGATCAGACCGGGCCGATCGACGGCCGCACCCGTCTTCTTGTCGACGTAGATCCGCGGAGCTGGAATCCCGGCGTCGGCGAGCGCGGCCAGTTGGCGGTCGAGGCTTTGTTTGGTCGAGCCGACCAGCGGGTAGCCGAGATCCCAACCATCGGTCGAGTGCTGATCCAACGTCACGGCGAAACCGTAGCGGAAATCGGTTCCGCACACCGGTTTCGGAACGCTTCCCCGTGATGGCCAGTGGAACGACTTCTGGAACGAGGGCAATCGAATTCAGCGCTTGTCATAATTTGTACGAATGTACAATTACCTGCCAATGCGGGGTCGCGTTCGATCCGTTCCACTTCCAAGGAACCAGAACGGATAGTTGAAGGAATGCTCCCGCCGAACGCACTCGCTGCATTGCGGCTCGTCAGCTCAGGGCCATCGAGCCGCTCTCTGGTAGCGGAGTGATCATCGGATCTCTCTCGAAGGTTCGGATATAGAACCAGTGGCGAATCGGTGCGCTGCTCGCCAGTGCGCTCGCGGTGATCCGGGAATCGTCCGGTGACACGGTCCGGAACAAGCAGTTCCGGACCAGTGACGCTCGAGGAAAGACGGTTTCGGCGTGATTGCGCCAGGTGGCGGATGGGAAGAGCCGTCCGGATTCGCCTCGATCATGAGTTCGATATCGGAACCATGTGGCATGCTGGGGACGTGGAAGGCTCCAAGACCGTGGACCAGGCGCTGCGGCTACTGTTCGAACTGCATCGCCGAGGCGAGCAGACTCCGGTGGAATTGGCCCGCGCGCTGGACTGCAATCGCACGGTGGCGCATCGTCTGCTCGCCAGCTTGCAGAATGCGGGCTTCGTGCAGCGCGACAACGACCGGGCCCGCTATGCGATCGGTCCCGCGCTGGCGCAGCTGGCCGCCCCGGCGACCACCTCGCTGCGCGATCTGGTCCGCCCGGTGACCGATCAGCTGTCCGCGAAAACCGGTGAGACCGTGCTGTTCTGCCTGCGCGAGGGCAGCCGTGCGGTGGTGGCCGAACAGTCGGTGGGCGTGCGGCATCCGGTGCGGGTGCAATGGGAGGTGGGCCGCACCCTGGGCCTGGAGCAGGGCGCGTCCGGTCGCGCGGTCCTGCTCGGCAGCCCACAGAGTTTCGTGCGCGCGGTGGCGGCCATGACCAGTGACCCGGCCACGCTGATCCGCCAGGTGGCGCAGGCGCGTGAGCGCGGTTACGCGGTGTCGCGGGACGAGGCCATGCCGGAGGTGGGCGGTATCGCGGTGCCGATCGCGGGCGCGGACCGCCGCGCCACCGGCAGCCTGATGCTGGCCGTGCCGGTATCTCGCGGAGCGGCGCTCACCTCTCATCTCCCGGAACTGCGGGCCGCCGCGGCCCTGATCGAGGAGGCGCTGGCCGAGCGCCGACCCGCCTGAACGGGCCGGCGCCGCGGCTCAGGGTCGCAGTTCGTGCTTGTCGAGCCAGGTGACCAGCGTGTCGATGACAAACCCGATATGCTCCGGCTGCCCCTGCAGGTAGTGTGTGCCGCCCCGCACCGGGACGAGCTCTTTGTCCTCGTGCGGGACGGCGGCATACATCGAGGTGGCCTAGCTCGGGAAGCACACCTGGTCGGCGGTGCCGTACACGATCAGCGCCGGCACCGAGATGCGGCGCAGGTGACCCGGTCCGTCGCAATGGGATTCGTCGGCACTCCACTGGCTCGGCAACGACTGCGGATTTCGCATGGAACTTTTATCCGGATCTCGAGGGCGGTGGGTCGCCGCTGTTCAGGTGTCGGTCGTGGGCACCATCACCGACCGCGCGGCCAGGATGTGCGCCTGCATGAGCGCGTCGGCCCAGTCGCCGTCGCGGGCCCGGATCGCCGCGACCAGCTCGAGATGCTGGGCACTGCTGACGCGGATCCGCTCGGGCGCGTATTTGTGAAAGGTGCGGGCGATCAACGGGATATCGATGATCCCGCGCAGTTGGGTGGCCAGATGCCGGCTGCGGGCGGCCAGCACGATCGCGCGGTGGAAATGGTTGTTGAGTTCGGTCAGCTCGTCGCGATCGGCGTGGGGATCGGCGGCCAGTTCGTCCATCCGGCGGGCGGTGCCCTCCAGCTCGCGCAGGTCCTCCGGTTCGCGGCGGACCGCGGCCAGCCGGGCCGCGAGACTCTCCAGCCGGGCCCGGATGTGGTACAGGTCCTCGAGCCCGAGGGCCGACCACGCGGTCACCCGGACCCCGCGGTTGGGTGCGAACTCGACCAGGCCCTCGGCCTCCAAGCGGCGCAACGCCTCTCGCACCGGGGTGCGCGACACCCCGAGCTCCTGCGCGAGTTTGCCCTCGCGCAGCCATTCGCCGCGGGTCAGCTTGCCGGCCACGATGTCGTCCCGGATCGACGTGTACGCGTTGGCCGCCGCATCCGCCATGATCGTCTCCTCGCTGTGGTCTGGTCGCCCGAACCTAGCCGACAGCGGCCGGGAAGCCGCCCGCCCGCGGCAGCAGCGCGGGGAGTTCCTTGCCGAGCAGCGCGCCCATCTCGGCGCTGGTGGCGATGAGCGCGTCCAGGTCGAGACCGGTCGGGTGCCCGCCGCGTTCGAGCAGGTACACCAGGTCCTCGGTCGCGATGTTGCCCGTGGCGCGCGGCGCGAACGGGCAGCCGCCGATACCGCCGATGCCGGCGTCGAGGGTGTCCGCGCCCGCCGCGAGCGCGGCCCAGGCGTTGGCGTAGCCGGTGTTCCGCGTGTTGTGGAAGTGGAACCGCAGCCCGGCCCCGGCGCCGGTGATGTCCCGGGTGCCCTCGGCCAACAACGAAACCTGCGGCGGCACACCGACTCCGATGGTGTCGGCCAGGCAGATCTCCTGCGCGCCCGCGGCGTACGCGGCGGACACGATGCGCAGCACCGCCGCGGGGTCCACCTCGCCCTCGAATGGGCAGCCGAATGCGGTGCCCACCGTCAGGGTCGCGAAAATACCTGCGGTGCGCGCCCTTTCGATGATCCCGGCGGCGATGCGGGTCGATTCCTCGGTGGACATGTTCTGGTTGCGACGGCTGAAGGTGTCGCTGGCGCAGACCACCACGTTGATCTCGTCTACCGTGGCGGCCAGCGCGCGGTCCAGGCCGCGATCGTTGAGCACCAGCGCCGAATAGCTCACGCCCTCGACGCGGTGCAGGCCGGACAGTACCGCCTCGGCATCGGCCATGGCGGGCACCAGCTTCGGATGCACGAACGACGCCACCTCGATGCGGCGCGCACCGGCGTCGGCGAGCAGGTCGGCGATGCGGAGCTTGTCGGCGGTGGCCACCAGCACGGATTCGTTCTGCAATCCGTCGCGCAGCGACACGTCGACGATACTCACGGCAGTGCTCATCGCGTCCCCACTTCGATTGTGCCATCGGCGTTCTCGGCGACCATCTCGCGCACCTCGGCATCGTGCTCGCCGTGCCGGGCGCCACCCCAGCGGACCCGGCCGGGCGTACGGCTCAGTCGCGGGGCGACCGCCTGCATCGGCACCGCACCCAATTCGGCGTCGGGCACCTCGACGATGCTGCCGCGCGCGGCGAACTGCGGGTCGGCGAGCATGTCGGCGGCCACATAGATGCTGCCGACCGGCACCCCGTGCTCGTTCAGCACGGCCAGCAGGTCGTCCGCGGCCAGCCCGCGGGTCCAGTCGGCGACCAGGTCGTCGAGTTCGGCCTGCCGGGCGCCGCGGGCGCGGTGGGTGGCGTACTCCTCGGACTCGGCCAGTTCGGGCCGGCCCATGGCGGCGGCCAGCCGCCGGAACACCGTGTCCTGATTGGCCGCGATGAGCAGCATCTTGCCGTCGGCGGTCGGGTACACGTTGCTGGGCGCGATACCCGGCAGCACCGATCCGGACCGTTCGCGGGTGACCCCGGCGACGGCATAGTCCGACACCAGCGATTCGGTCATCGCCAGCACCGATTCGTAGATCGACACGTCGACCACCTGGCCCTGGCCCGAGCGGTGCCGCTCCTGGAGGGCGAACATGGTGCCGAGCGTCGCGTGCAGCCCGGCCAGCAGATCGCCCAGCGAGACGCCGAACCGGCTCGGCGCGTGCGCCGGATCGCCGACCAGGTATCGCAGCCCGCCCATGGCCTCGCCGATGGAGCCGTATCCGGCCCGGCCGGAATACGGGCCGTCCTGTCCGTAGCCGCTGACCCGGGTCAGGATCAGGCCCGGGTTGAGTGCGCTGAGCACGTCGAAGCCGAGACCGAAGCGCTCCAGGGTGCCGGGGCGGAAGTTCTCGATCACCGCATCGGCGCCGGCGGCCAGCCCGAGCACGAACTCGCGGCCCGCCTCGGTGTGCAGATCGGCGGTGACGCAACGCTTTCCGCGTCCGATCACATTCCAGGACAGTGATCTGCCCTCGTGCACCACCCCCCATTCGCGCATCGGGTCGCCGCGGTCGGGCTGCTCGATCTTGATGACGTCGGCGCCGAAATCGGCCAGCAGCTGACCGCAGAACGGCCCCGCGATGAGCTGACCGAGTTCGATGACCCGCAGTCCGGCGAGTGGTCCGTCGGGGCCGGGCGGAGGAGTCATGCG
Source organism: Nocardia sp. alder85J (assembly GCF_020176955.2). Lineage (GTDB taxonomy): Bacteria > Actinomycetota > Actinomycetes > Mycobacteriales > Mycobacteriaceae > Nocardia. The sequence goes on along the minus strand of NZ_JAIUCZ020000001.1, from coordinate 1,216,835 downwards.
GGCTTTCCCTTCTTCGGGCAGGCGTGGCTCGGGCCACAGGTATTGCATACAATACTCGGCATCCGAGACCGGATATGTCAAGCGTAGTGCAACCCGCTACAGAAATTGCATACGTCTTGCGGTCGTGCCTCCTCGGCGGAGATTCGGATCGAGCATTGACTCGCGCGCAAGCAAGGACACATACCCGTCCCGACTTTCCGGCGACCGCCGTGCTGCCTCCGGTACGCCGCACCCCGACCTCCGGGCCGGGCCGACTGCCCGCCCGCCTCCGCTGCTTTCTCGGACAGCGGAGTCACCGTGAACGACACGTCCCCCGGCGACCCGGCCGCCGCCGGCCTGCACCGTCCCGGCGTGCGTCCCGGCGACACCGTCGCGCTGACAACGCATCGCGAGCGCGCTGCTGGGAAGTCCCGCCTTCGCGCTCGGCGGCGGCACCGACGAGATCCAGCTCAGCACCCTCGGCGAACGGGTACTGAACCTGCCGCCGGAGCCCAGGCCGACTGTTGCGCAATCACAGTGAGCTACGTGTCCAGGCCCAGCCGCTTCCGGGCCTCGGTGTAGACGTCGGCCGGCAGCGGCCCGCGGGCGACGATCCCGACATTGGCCCGGAGGTGCTCGAGGTTGGCGGTGCCGACGATCGTGCTGGCCACATCGGGATGGCTGATGGTGAAGCGCAGCACGAACTCGTGGCGCGACATGCCGTCGAGCAGTTCGTCCAGCCGCGCGGCCTGCCAGCGATCCAGGGCCGTCGGGCCCGAGGGGTTCATGCTCAACGGCTGCACGGTGAAGTTCTTGTCCGCCGCCGCGGCGCCGCGGGCGGTGCCGCCGCGCACGATCACTCCGGCACCGCTGCGGGCGGCGTCGGAGATCAGCGCGTCGTGCTCGGGTTGCAGTGCCGAATAAGGGATCTGGAATTCGTCGAAGACGTCCATCGCGATGTGGTCTGGCAGATGCGGCAACGTGCCGGACATGCCGAGGAAGCGCACCTTGCCCTCGGCGCGCAGGGCCGCGAGGGTGTCGAGGGTCCGGCCGGTCTCCAGCTCGTCCCGCGAGGGCGACAGGTGCACCTGGACGAGGTCGAGATGGTCGGTGCGCAGCCGCGTGAGGCTCTGCTCGACCCCGGCACGGACATTGGCGGGGCCGAAGTCGTGGGTGTCGGGCATCGGCATCACGCCCGGCGGAAGTGCCGGCGCGCAGCCGCATTTGGAGGCGAGGAAGTATTCGCCGCGGCGAGCGCCGAGGTGCTTGCCGATGAGTTCCTCGCTGTGGCCGTAGTCGATCGAGGTGTCGATCAGGGTGACGCCCGCGTCGAGCAGTTCGTTCAGCAACCGTCCGGCGTCCGCGTCGGAGACGGCCGGGCCGCCCATGTACTCGGCGCCGCGCAGCTCCATCGCGCCGTAGCCCAATACCGAGACCTCGGCTCCGGTGCGCCCGAGAATCCTGCTCGGAAGAGTCATTGTTTGCTCCGTTCGATCCTGGTGACGACATCCCCCACAATTACGGTACTGATCAGTTTCGGAACCGGCAAGTACTATCCAGACAGGAATCGGAGGTGTGAGGTGTCGGAGCAACCAGGTCGTCCCGGCCGGAAGCGGGATTCGTCGCGCGACGCCGCGATCCTCGGGGCGACTCTCGATGTGCTGGCCGAGACCGGATACGAGCGGATGACCACCGACATGGTGGCGGCCCGAGCGAGCGCCAGTAAGGCCACGCTCTATCGGCGATGGCCCTCGAAGGCCGACCTCGTCGTCGAGGCCGTGGAGAGCCTGCGCGCGGAGCCCATCGCCGACACGCCCGACACCGGCAGTCTCGCAGGTGATCTCGCCGCGATGCTGGACACCTCCGGCAATGCCGCCGAATCCCGGAAGTTCAAGGTCGTGGTGGGCCTGCTCTCGCTGTTGCCGCAGGACGCGGACCTCGCGAACGCCGTCCAGCGCCGGATTCTGGGTCCGCGCTCCGCGTCGATCCGGGTCGCCGTGGCGCGGGAGCAGGCGCGCGGGGGCATCGGCGCCGAACGCGACCCGGATCTGATCGCCCTGGTCGTCATGGCGACGATCACGTATCGGCTGATCATGACCGGCGAACCCGTGGATCGCCGATTCCTGGCGACACTCGCCGACGGTGTGCTGAAGGGCTGACGCTGCGAAAATCCTTGCAGCGCCGGCAGTTCGGTCCCGGTGCAACGTACCGGACACTGCGGTGCGGGCCGTGTGGCCGGCGACCTGGTCGATGGTGAGCTGCGAGCTGTCGCGATACCACTCGCCGGTCCAGTTGCACATGCCGGTAATCAGCATCGCCTGTGCGGTCAGGGGCATGTCGACGAAATGTCCGTCCTGCCGGCCGGCCTCGATCACCTGGGCGACCTGGCGGATGTAGCGGGAGCGGGAACGGCGCAGTTCCTCGCCGCGCTCGCCGGGCAGCTTGCCGATCTCGGACATCTGGACTCGGAAGGTGTCCGGATTGGTCAGCGTTGGAGGCGCGCGGCCTGATCGTGCGGGCTCCCGATCCCGACGACGGCCGTCGTCAGGTGCTGACGGTGACGGCGGCGGGTCGCCGTCGCGGTGAGAGCGGCAGGCAGGCCCGTGGGGAGTGGCTGGCTCGTGCCCTCCAGGAGCGGTACACCGAATCCGAGCGAGCGGCGATCCTGATCGCACTCGATCTCCTCGAAAGACTCGTCGATCAGTAAGGAGCGCAATGCAATTCGGAATCCACCACATCGACTTCCCACCCGGTGACGCGACCGCGCTCGGGGGTGCCGTATCCACCGGTGCGGGAGCGGTTCGAGATGCTGGAGGAGACGCTGCGGATCTGCGCGCAGATGTGGAGCGCCGACGACGGGCCGTTCGAGGGCGAGCACTATCGGCTGGCCGAGACGATCTGCCGACCGCGGCCGATCCGCCGACCGCCGATCCTGTTGGGCGGCAGCGGTGAGAAGAAGACGCTGCGCCTGGTCGCGCGGTACGCCGACGTCTGGAACACCACCTCGCCGCTGGAGCAGTTGCCGCACAAACTCGGGGTGCTGCACCGGCACTGCGCCGACGTCGGCCGGGATCCGACCGAGATCCGTTTGTCCGCAGGATTTTTCGCCGATCCGTTCGCGGATCCGGCCGAGTACCCGAAGACCGCGCGCGGCTACGCGGAACTCGGATTCGACCTGCTCAATGTGGGGCCGGTGCCCGGCGATCCGGACCCGGCGGGCTGGGTCGAACGCTACGGCGAGCAGATCGCGCCGCGGCTGGCCGAGATCGAATCCGCGTGAGCCGCCGCCCGGTCGACACCGCCCGTTTCCGTCACCTTCGCCGAACCGCTGACCTGCGGCGGTAGCCTGTGGCGGTGAGGTCAACGGGCGACACACGAGGCACCGCGGCACGGCCGGGTATCGCATTGGCGGCGGTGACCGCCGTCCTGTTCGTCACCTTCCTCGACACCACCGTGGTGAGTGTCGCGCTCGGCGACATCCGCCGGGAGCTGAGCACCGACATCATGCTGTTGCAGTGGGTGGTCAACGCCTACACGCTGGTGTTCGCCGGGCTGATGCTGGCCGGCGGCTCGCTCGGCGACCGGTGGGGGCGCAAGCGGGTGATGATCGCCGGACTGGTCGTGTTCTGCGTGGGTTCGGTGGTCGCGGCGCTGGCGGCCAGTGTGCCGGTGCTGATCGCCGGCCGGGCGATCATGGGCCTGGGCGCGGCGGCCTCGGAGCCGGGCACCCTGTCGGTGCTGCGGCACATCTTCCCCGAGGAGCGGGCGCGGGCCCGTGCGCTGGGGGTGTGGGCGGCGGTGTCGGGGCTGGCGCTGGCGGCCGGGCCGGTGCTGGGCGGGGTGCTGGTGCACGCCTACGGGTGGCGGTCGATCTTCTGGTTCAACCTGGTGATCGGGGCGATGGCGCTGCTGGCCGCGCTGTGGTCGGTGCCGGAGAGCGCCGATCCGCGCCCCGGGCCGGTCGATGTGGCCGGAATCGTGCTCGGCGCAGTGTTTCTCGGATCGGTGATCTACGCCGCGACGACCGGTGAGGACCATGGTTACGGCGCGGGCTCGGTGGTCGCGCTGTTCGCGGTGGGAGCGGTGGCGTTCATCGCCTTCGTGGTGGTGGAGAGCCGGGCCCGCGCACCGATGTTCGACTTCCGATATCTGCGCCTGCCGGCGGTGCGCGACGCGCTGGTGGTCGCGTTCGCCGTCTATTTCGGGGTCTTCTCGCTGTTCTTCTTCACCGCGCTGTATCTGCAAGTGACGCAGTCGTATTCGGCCTCGCACACGGCGTGGGTGTTCGCGCCGATGGCGGGCGGGATCGTGCTCGGCGCGCTGCTCGCCGGTATCTGGGTGGCCCGCTGGGGCTCCCGGACACCGATGATCGCGGGCTGCCTGACGGGCGCCGCGGGTATCCTGCTGACCCGGCACGTGCTCGTCGGGGCGGTACACGATGTGCCGCTGGCGATCGTGATGGCCGTCGCCGGGCTGGGTTTCGGCATCGCGGTGGTGCCGCTGACCTCCGCTGTGCTGTCCGGGGTGCCCGCCGAACATTCGGGAATGGCTGCGGCGGTGACCAACACGATGCGCCAGGTCGGTTCGGCGGTCGGGGTGGCGGTGCTCGGCGCGCTGGTGAACTCGTTCCTCACCGCGGATCTGAAGGACCGGATGACCGCGCTCGGCCTGCCGCCCGGACTCCAGCCCGCCGCCGTGGACGCCGTGCAGCGCGGTCGTATCCCGAAGGGTGTCGACACCACCCCGTACCTGAAATACCTGTCGAAGGTGAATCAGGTGCTCGAGACCGGGAAGTCGGCGTTCCACCACGGACTCGATGTGGCACTACTGGTTTCGGCGGTGCTGATCCTGGCGGCGGCCGCGTTCACCGCGATCGACGCGGCCCTTCACCGGGACACGGTCGCGTAGTCCGGCTCGTGGCGCCGCGCCGGGAGCGCGGGCCACCAGATCCGCGGGCCGATCAGGCGGAACAGCGCCGGGATGACGACCGTCCGGACCACGAAGGTGTCCAGCAGGATGCCCAGCCCGACCACGATGCCCAACTGGGTCAAGGTGATCAGCGGCAGCACGCCGAGCACGCAGAACACCGCGGCCAGCACGATGCCCGCGCTGGTGATCACCGCGCCCGTCGCCGACACCGCGCGCACGATACCGCCGGTGGTGCCGTGCGCCGCGGTCTCCTCACGGGCCCGGGTGACCAGGAAGATCGTGTAGTCGACCCCGAGTGCCACCAGGAACAGGAACGCGAACAGCGGCACATCGACATCCAGCGCCGGGAAGCCGAAAACATGGGCGCTGAGCCAACTTCCGAGCCCGAGCGCCGCCAGCGCGCTGAGCACGGTGACCGCCACCAGCAGCACCGCCGCCGGTACCGCGCGCAACACGGCCAGCAGCACCAGCAGCACGACGGCCAGGATGAACGGGATCACCACCGACCGGTCCCGTCCGGCGGCGTCGCGCGTGTCCAGCGCCTGCGCGTCGCTGCCGCCGACCAGCGCCGCCGCGTCCGGGACCCCGGCCAGTCCGGAGCGCAACTGCCGGATGGTGCTGAACGCGGCGGCCGAGGACGGGGGCGCGTCCAGGGTGACCGTCCACCGGGCCGTGCCCGCCGCGGACACCCCGGTGGGCACGGCCCGGGTCACCCCGGGGGTACGGGCCAGTACCGCCGACACCGCGTCGGCCGCCTCGGGCCGCGCCAGCACGATGGTGGGATCCGAAGCGCCGGAAGGGAAATGGGCCGCGAGCGTATCCAGCCCCGTGATCGATTCGGCCCGCACCCGGAACCGGTCGGCCTGCGCGAGCCCGATGTGCGCGAACGGCAGCGCCGCGGCGCAGACGAGCAGTGCCAGCAGGGTGCCCGCGGCCACCGGCGCCGCGCGCCGCACCACCGCCTGCGCGACCCGATGCCACGGCCCGATCTCCGCGGCATCGCGGCCGTCGACCTCGGGAACCAAGGGCCAGAACGCTTTCCGGCCCACCAGCGCCAGCGCGGGCGGCAACCCGAACAGGACGAACACCAGGGCGACCACCAGCCCCGCCGCGGCGAGCAGGCCCAGGCTGCGGGTATTGGGCAGAGTTGCGAGCAACAGCGTCAGCAGGGCGAGCACCACGGTGACATTGCTGGCCAGCACGGCCGGACCGGCCCGGCGCACCGCCTGTCGCAGCGCCCGGCGATGATCGGCCTCCCGATGCAGTTCGTCGCGATACCGCGACACCAGCAGCAACGCGTAATTCGTGCCGGCCCCGAACACCAGCACACTGGTGATCCCGGACGTGGACCCGTCGAAGCTCAGCCCGGTGAGCCCGGCCAGCCCGGTACCGACCACTCCCGCCACCCGATCCGCCACCGCGACCACCACCAGTGGGATCAGCCACAGCACCGGCGAGCGATAGGTGGCGATCAGCAGCACCGCCACCACCAGCGCCGTGATCGACAACAGCAGCACATTGGCCCCCGAGAACGAGTCGGCGATATCCGCCCCGAACGCCGGCCCGCCGGTCACCTCCAGCCGCAACCCCGCCGGCAACCCGTCCCGCCCGGCGGCCCGCACCTCCCGAATCCGGTCCGTGAGCGCGAATCCGTCGAGATCAGCGGGTATCGGAATCGGCCCGACCACCGCCCGCTGATCAGGAGCGAGTGCCAGGTCTGTTCCGAAGGCCGGTGTAGGTGGCGCACCCTGTGCCGAGCCGGGCTCCCGCGTCGGACCGGGCTGGATCCCCGCTGAAGGCGCAGATTGTGTTCCCGTCGACAGATCGGCCGGGCTGCCCGCCGCTGGACCGGAATGCGGCTCCGCGGCGGGGGCGGGTTGCGGGCGCTTCGGCGAATCAGCGGTCGCGCCGCGCATCCGGTGCAACGCCGCGGCGGCCGCCGAGTGGTCGGCGGCGTCGAGGATGCCGCCGTCGGTGCGGGTCAGTACGGCGACGGCGGTGGTGGTGCCGCCGTCGGGGAATTGACGTAGCAGTGTCTTCACCGTGGCCGAATCCGCCGACGGCGGAAGGGAATCCGGTGCCCGGCCCGCCGAGCCGTTGCCGCCGACCAGACCCATCAGTGCGGCCGCGGCGACGAGAAGGACCACCAGCAGGGTCCACGACCGCCGGCCGGAGACCAGGGCCGCGTACCTGTCCCAGAGACGCATGCGCCAACTATTTCAGATACTGAAATAAATGACAAGGTCGGCGGACCGCTAGGGTGACAGCACACGGAAGGGGCAGGGCATGACGCACGGCGGAGCATCGGCCGGTCCGGACGGGCGCGACGATCGTGATCGGATGCAGATCGAGATCGCCCGCGACATCCGGGCGCTCACCGCGGTGTCGGAGCAGATCGGGCATCGGTTCGCCCGGTCGAACGAGTTGCGCGCCACCGACTTCCGGGCCCTCATGCACATCGCCACCGCCGATACCGAGGGGACGCCGCTGACCGCCGGTGGGCTGCGCGCGAAGATGGGCCTGTCGCCCGCGGCCGTCACCTATCTCGTCGAGCGGCTGATCGAATCCGGCCACGTCCGGCGCTCGACCGATCCCGCCGACCGCCGCCGGGTGTTGTTGCACCACAGCGAGCACGGCATGGCGGTGGCGAGCGAATTCTTCACCCCACTGGGCGCGCGCACCCGGGAAGGCACCGCGGAGCTGCCGGACGCGGATCTGGCCGCCGCCCATCGGGTGCTGACCGCGATCGTCGCGGCCATGCGGCGGTACCACGCCGAGCCGACCCCCGCCGGCGGTGCGGCGGAGCCGGATACCGAGCCGGTCTGAGCACGGTCGTCAGGCCGGACCGCCGCCGATCCGGTTCAGCTGCACCTGGATTCGCAGCCAGGTCGGGTCCGCGTCGGTGACGGTGTCCACCGTAGCCGGATCGCCCGGCTCCCAGGATCGGGCGCCGTCGGTGAGCACGAGTTGCGAATCGAGATCCGTCCCGGGATCGACCTCGGTGGTCCCGGTCAGGAAGGCCGCCACCGGTTCCGGGGCCGCGGCGGGCGTCGCGCCGTCCGCGGCGACCAGGATCAGTGCACCGTCGGCGTCCGCCACCACCAGGTTGCCGGCCGCGGTGACACCCAGCGCGGTCACGGCGGCTCCGGTCGGGGTGTCGTGCCGGGCCGACCGCTGATTGTCCAGATCGGCCTCGACGAGCGCGCCTTCCGGCGTCCCGATCCAGAGCACCCCGGGTCGCGCGCCGAACGCGATGTTGTGCCGCGACCAGGCCCGCATCCGGTCCAGCCACTCCTGCGGATAGGGATATCCCGGACTGGGATCGCCGAGCGTCATGGACAGCACGTTGTCCAGCGACGGGAATTCGAACACGTCCAGCGAATTGCCGTAGGCATTGCCCCGGATCGCCAGGTAACGGCCGTCCGGGCTGAAGATCGGCGTCTCGTAGCCGTCGACGTCCAGGATCAGCGCCCGGCGCAGCACCCGCAGCCCGGCCGGGGCGGCCCGCTCGTCGACGCGCGCGAACAACCCGAGCGTCGCCCCCTGATTGCTGCGCAGGGTGAGCGCCAGGCCACCGGCCGGATGTGACGCGACCCCGGTGTCCCAGCCGGGTCCGGCGCCGATATCGCCGGTCTCCAGATCGATCACGTCCGAGCGCTCCCAGCTGTCGGCGGCGGTCGCGGCCGGGGTGGCCCAGAGGGTGCGACCGCCGGGGCCGAACGCCAGGCCGCGATAGGCGGCCGTCGGCGGCAGGCCCGCCAGCGCGAATTCGCCGGACGGGGTCCAGCGCAGCACGGTGCCCGCGACCGACACCATCAGCACCGGCTCGCCCGGATGCCAGGCCGTCGCGGGCGCGCGCAGCACCCGCTCCCACGCGTTGTCCTGCTCGTATCCGGCCGCGTCGGCGCCGACGGTGCCGAGTGCGCGCAGGTCCCGGGCGTCCCAGATGTGCACCGCCGGGCGCGCGGAATCCAGCCCGGCGATCAGGGGCAGTCGCGGATGACAGATCAACCGCTCGACCGCGACTCCCCCACCGACCCGGACACGCGCAACGGTCTCTACGGTCATTCCGATACGGTAGTCGCCGCGCCAGGCGGCCATGTCCTCGAGGCCGGGAATATCTGCGCGCCTGCACTTTTGCGCCACCGGCCCGAAGGCCGCCGGCCCCGCGCACGAGGCCGATCGGCGCTCAGTCGCCGAGATCGCGATAGTAGAAGTACATCGGTTCGGTCCGGTCCGGCTCGATGTGCCGGAAGCCGTGGGTCTCGTAGAAGCGGCGGGCATCGGTGTCGACGCCGTCGACGTTGATCTGCATCTCCGCCGCGCCCCGGGCGCGGGCCGTGTCGCAGGCGGCCGCCAGCAGGGCGTGGCCGAGCCGGCGGCGGCGCAGGTCCGGTTGCACGTAGAGCTCCTCCAGCAGCGCTGTCGGCCCGTCGGCCCAGACCGAGGGCCGCAACGACACCACCGCGACGCCGGAGGCCGGTTCGCCACCGAGCAGGGCGATCAGGTCGCCACCGGTCAGCGTGCGGCGCAGGCGGGCCGTGAGCACCTCGACTCCCGGCGTGGGCGTGTCGAATTCGCGGTTGAAGGCGTCCAGTAGCGCGGCGACGGTGACGGCGTCGGCGGCCGTGGCGGTGCGGATCCGCGGCTCATCCACCACGGCTGTACCGTTCGGCCAGGGGCCAGAAGATGTCGTCGACGATCGTCGCGATCCGTTCCGGCGCAACGGGTTCGAGGGTCATGAAGATCTCGTGCCGGATCAGGTCGAACGGGACGGTGAGAATCTCCCGCGGTATCCGGTCGAGGTCGATCTCGCCGCGCTCGTGCGCGCGCTCGAAGACGATGTTCGACCGGCCCAGCCGGTTCCGGCCGAGCAACTCGTGCCGGATACCGGCCGGGGTCAGCCCGGTGCTGTCGTGCAGTCCGGCGAAGATCGCGCCGACCAGGGTGATCAACTCGGCGCGGGTGTCGCTGCTGTCGGTGAGGAGCACACGCAGATCCTCGCGCAGGTTGCCGGTGTCGGGGATGGTGACCGGATGGGTCTCGAGATAGTGGCGTATCGCGTCGACGACCAGGTCCTCCTTGTTGGGCCAGCGCCGATACAGCACGGCCACACCGGTTCTCGCGCGCACCGCGACGGATTCCATGGTCAGTCTGGCCAGGCCCGCGTCGGCGAGTTCCGCCCACGCGGCCTCGAGCAGCGCATGCTCCAGTTCCCGGCCGCGGCGGCGCCGGGGCGCGTCGGTCACCGCATCCTCTGTCGTCACCCCACCGATTATAAGGATGGTTTGCATTCCTTACCGCGGCCTCGTACCGTCGTTAGGAGACGAATACCTCTCTTATAGATGGAGTCGGGATGACCACGACCGCTACCACCGACACCGGCCCGGCCGATCCGGGCAAAGTCGATCCGGCGGTACTGAAGACCGCGTTCGTCCTGATCGTGGGCGCCCTGGCGGTGGTGTTCGACACCACCATCGTCAGCGTCGCACTGCACGAACTGGCCGGCGACCTGCATACCTCCGTGGCCACCATCCAGTGGGTGATGACCGGCTACCTGCTCGCGCTCGCGGTCGCCGTACCGCTGAGCACCTGGGCGCTCGGGCGTTTCGGCGGCAAACGGGTCTGGATGTTCTCGCTGGTCGTCTTCCTGGTGGGGTCGATCGGCTCGAGCCTGGCGTGGAATGCGGGGTCGCTGATCGGCTGGCGGGTCGTCCAGGGGCTCGGCGGCGGGCTGATGTTGCCGGTCATGACGACGCTGATCATGCAGGCCGCCGCGGGCCGCGCGCTGGGGCGCACCACCACCTGGGTGGCGCTGCCCGCGCTGCTCGGGCCCATCTGCGGGCCCCTGGTCGGCGGCGCCATCATCACGCATCTGAGCTGGCGGTACATGTTCTGGGTGAACGTGCCGTTCTGCCTGGTCGGGCTGGCGCTCGCCGCCGTCTTCCTCACCACGGACACACCGCCGGCCACGCCGCCGCGTCTCGACCGCTGGGGGCTGGTCCTGTTCGCCCCCGCCATCGTCGCGCTCATCCTGGCCCTGTCCGACGCCGGCGCGCATGCCGGCTTCGCGCGCACCGATGTGACCGTGCCGCTCGCGATCGGCCTGGTGTGCCTGGCCGCCTTCACATTCCATGCGCTGCGCCGGCCCGAACCGCTGATCGATATTCGGCTGCTCAGGAGCCGCTCGGTGGGATCCTCGTCGGCGGTGCTGTTCCTCTCCGGGTTCGCGCTCTACGGCGCGATGCTGCTGCTGCCGCTGTACTACCAGCAGGTACGCGGCGTCACCGCGCTCACCGCCGGAGTCATGCTGGTCCCGCAGGGCATCGGCACCCTGCTGAGCCGGCAGATCGCCGGACCGCTCACCGACCGGATCGGCGCGCGCTCGATCGCGGTCGTCGGCTTCCTGGTCACCGCGGTCGCGACGGTGCCGTTCTGTTTCGCGGACGCGCGCGGCGACTCCTGGATTCTCGCCCTGTGGCTGGTGATTCGCGGCATGGGCCTCGGCGCCATCACCATGCCGGTGATGACCGCGTCCTATGTCGGCTTGAATCGGGGACAGATCGCCCATTCGAGCGTGCTGACCCGGACGACCCAGCAGGTCGGCGGTTCGTTCGGCACGGCGGTACTCGCCGTGGTCCTCGAGGCCGCACTCGCCTCGCGCAGCGCCGGACACGCCGCGGGCGCCTTCCACGTGGCCTTCTGGTGGGCAACGGGTTTCGCGCTGCTCGCAATCGTGCCCTGTGCCTGGCTACCCGGCCGCAAGCAGGTGCGAGCGGCGGCCGCCGCCGCGCGCTGACGCCTTTCGGCACCGCCGGCGCCGGATCCGGACCCGGACCCGGCGGGCAGTATTGCTCCGCGGCGTTCTCAGGGGGCGTCGCGGAGGGCGTCGAACCCGTGAATCAGTGCGGCGACGGCGAATTCGAAGCGGGCGTGGTCGTCGGTACCCGCGGCGGGGCGGGACTCCCACGCGGCACGGGCCACCACGAACACCGTCAGCGTGTTGATCGCGTCGAGGGCGCGGCCGAGGCCGAATCCGGCCGCGCACCGCGGTGTGGAGGGTGCGCGGCGTCACCGCCGGGCGGGTGGCGGCCAGCCGACCGGCCGGGCCCGCGATATCGAGCAGATCTGGATCTTCACCCCGGCCGACGGCGTCATCACCGAGATCCGGGCCGTCAGCGACCGGCTGGGCATGTTCATCCAGCTGGGCTGGGACCGGCCGGCGGAGGACTGAGAAGTCGCCCGGGACATCCGCGCTTTATGGAGGTAACATTCAAAAGAAGGTTACCTTCTATTGGAGGAGTCCCCATGTTTTCGAGTGGCACAGCGCGCTGGTGGGCTCTCGGCGCGGTCAGCCTGAACGTGCTGGCCGTGAGCCTGGACGGCACCGTGCTCTCGGTGGCGTTGCCCACGCTGGCACGCTCGCTGCATGCCACGGAATCCGATCTGGAGTGGTTCTCCGCCGGATATCTGCTGGTGCTCGCGGCGGCGGTGCTGCCCGCCGGGCTGATCGGGGATCGGTTCGGCCGCAAGGGCACCATGCTGATCTCGCTGGGGCTGTTCGGAATCGGCTCGGTGTGCTGCGCGTGCGCGCCCTCGCCGGGGTGGTTCCTGGCGGCCCGGCTGCTGATGGGCGTGGCGGGTGCGGGCATCACCGTGATGGCGATGTCGGCGCTGACCGTGCTGTTCGAGGAGGACCAGCGCGCCCGCGCGGTCGGCATCTACCAGTCCGCGAACTTCCTGGCGTTGCCGCTCGGCCCGATCCTGGGCGGCTGGCTGCTGTCGCACTTCTGGTGGGGCCTGCTGTTCCTGCTCAACGGGCCGATCGTGGGGCTGGGCCTGGTGGTCGGTGGCCTGCTGATCCCGAGGTCACGCGCGGAGCAGCGGCCCGGTCTCGATCCGGTCGGCACCGCGGCCGCCACGATCGGGCTGGTCGCGCTGACCTACGGGCTGATCGAGGCGGGACAGCGCGGCTGGACCGACCCGGTCGCGGTCTCGGCGATGGTGGCCGGTGGCCTCGCGCTGACCGGATTCTTCCGGTGGGAGCGGCAACTCGCGCGTCGCGGCGGCCGGCCACTGATCGATCCGGCGCTGTTCCGGTCCCGCGCGTTCACCGCGGCCGCCGGGCTGGGCGGACTGATCGGCATGGGCATGGTCGGGCTGCTGTTCACGATGCCGCAGTACTTCCAGGCCGTGCGCGGCACCGATGCCCTCGGTTCCGGGCTGCGGATGCTGCCGCTGGTCGGCGGGCTGGTCGCCGGGGCGCTGCCCGCGGCCTGGTGCACCCGCGTGCTCGGCGCGAAATATACTGTGGCGCTGGGCTTCACGCTCAACGCCGCCGGCGCCGGGCTCGGCGCGACCACCGGAAGCGGGTCGGGCACGGTCTTCGTCGCGGCCTGGATGGCACTGATGTGCGCGGGCACCGGACTGGCGCTGAGCGCGGTCACGGCCCTCGCGGTCACCACCCTGACGCCGGAACGCAGCGGGATCGGCTCCGCGGTGGTGCAGGCCTTCCAGAAGACCAGCGCGCCGCTGGGCACCGCCGTGCTGGGCAGTGTGCTCGCCGCCGACTACCGGGCCCGGCTCGACCCGGCCGGGCCGGCCCCGGCAGCCGCCGAGGCCGCGCGCAGCGGCGTCACCGGCGGTGCGGCCGTGGCCGAGCGGACACCCGTACCCGGCTTCGCGGCGATGGTGCAGGATGCTTTCGTGCACGGAATGGATATGTCGATGCTGGTGGCCGCCGCGATCGCGGCGGCCGGCGCGGTGGCGGCACTGGCCCTGCTGCCGGTCCGGCAGCCCGCCACACCCGTCCGAGCGGCGGCGCATGCCGTCTGATCCCGCGAAACCCGGTCTGCGCGAACGCAAGAAGGCGCTGACCCGGGCCACGATCCTGGACCACGCGCTGCGCCTGTTCGGCGAACAGGGCTACGACGCCACCACGATCGAGCAGATCATCGACGCCGCCGCGGTGTCCGAGAGCACCTTCTACCGGTACTTCCCCACCAAGGAGGATCTCGTCCTCCAGGACGAATACGACCCGCGGATCATCGCCGCGCTGCGCGCCCAGCCCGCCGACCTGCCGCCGATCACCGCACTGCGCCGGGCGTTCGTCGCGGTCTTCGGCGACCTCTCCGACACCCGGCGGGCCGAGTTGCGGGAGCGGACCGGCCTGATTCTCACGGTGCCGGCGCTGCGGGCCACCATGCTCGACCAATTGCTCCAGACCATGCGGCAATTGGCGGTTCCGCTGGCCGAGCGCGCCGGGCGCGATCCGGACGATTTCGAGGTGCGCACGGTCGCGGGGGCGGTGGTCGGCGCACTGACCGCGGTGCTGGCCGAATTGGCCGACGACCCGGAGGCGGATGTCGTCGCGCTGGTCGACCGCGCGATCGCGCGGCTGGAATCCGGCCTCAGTCTGTGACGTCCGGGTCCGGCACCTCGACCGCGATTTCGCCGCCGAGCCGGTAGCCGCCGATCAGCCGCAGATGGTCGCCGCTCCAGAACTTGCCCGGGTCGTACCAGTTCGGCCGCTTCGCCGGCAGCAGGCCCATCGCCTGGTACGTCATGCCGACGATCTCCGCGCAGTACGCGTTCTCCAGCCCCGCGGTCTCGGTGTCGTTGCGCCGCGGGCGTTTCGGCATCGGCACCCGGCCGAGGAACCAGCGGCCCGCCAGCGCGCTGGTGGACGGGAAGGGCATGCCGTCCAGCCGGGCGACCACCCGCAGCGCCGCATCCTCCATCGCGGCGGTCACCGGCCGATCCAGCTGACGCATCCACGCCTGCTGCCCGTATTCGTGGGTCCAGCGCACGACCGCGGCCCGCAGATCGTGCAACTGGGCGCCGCGGTGATGGGTGCCCGACCAGGCATCCGGCAGCGACCGGCCCAGTTCCGCATGCCAGATCAACGGCGGCAGATCATCGAGGGCCACCACCATGCCGACATGGTTCACCGGGCTGTTGGTGAGGCCGCGGATCGCGCGGTCGGCGGTGGTGTGACCCCGGAACAACCAGAGATCTCCGGTGCGGGCGAGCTCCGCCGCGTGATCCAGGTCGATGCTCATGGGCGCTTCGCGTGGCACGGCGACTAGCCTAGACGCATGCGCTGGTGGAAAGTATTGGGTCTCGCGGGGGCGGCCGGGGTCGCGGCCACCGGAGTGGTCATCGTGCAGGCAGAACGCAAGCGCCGCGCATACACCCCGGAGCAGGTCCGCGAGCAGCTGCACGCCCGCTTGGCCGAGCGTGCCGACCAGCCGCCGTCCGCACCGGCCCTCGGCAACGGGGCCGCGACACCCCGAATCAGCGTGCCGTTGCTCGCGATTCGGGAACAGGTCGGCCGTGTGCGGCGCCTGCTGGCGGGCCGCCGCAAGCAATAGCGTCCGGGCTCGACGAGTGTCGGAGCCCGTCGTGGTCCCGGCACTCGAACCGAATCCGGCGACGGCTCGACCGCCCCGGGCGAGGGCCGGTTCGGGCGAATCCGGCTGTGACACACCGTCTTACCGTCGGAGGTGGTCACGGTGTCGGCCGGTGGTCCCCCGGCGATCCGCATCGTGATCGGATTTCCGCCACGGCGGACCGGGCCGGTGTTCATCGGTCGCCGGAATCTCCCGTGGCCGGGCCGACGGTGGCGTCGGTGAGCACCGTGCGCAGTCCGGCGGTGAAACGTTCGTCGCGGTCGCCGGTCATGAGGGCGATCTGGTCGCCGGACTCGTCGACGCGGGCGGGGCCGTCGGCGAGCAGGGTCGCCACCAGCGGCTGCCATTCGCCGGTGCTCTCCAGTTCCAGGTAGGACTGTTCCTCGATGACGAAACCGACTGTGTAGGAACGGAGTACCGAGGCCAGATCGCCCGGCCGATACGGCGGGCGGGTGACGGCCGCGAGCAGGGTGCGCAGGACTGCGGACAGGTGTGAGGCCGCGCCGAACGGGGAATAGGAGCCCGCGACGATCCGGCCGCCGTCGCGGAAGCTCAGCATCGCCGCGCGCATCCGCTCGCAGCAGTCGATCACCTGGTCGACGGTCGGGTGGCCGGTGTCGATATCGGCGAGGTCGATGGTCCGGTAGATCGCGTCGGTCATCGCGCGTTGCAGGTCCTTGCGGTCGCGCAGATGTTTGTACAGCGCACCGGGTGTCACCTCGGCCGCCACCGCCAGCCGGCGCATGGTGAGGGCATCCAGTCCGTGTGCGGCGACGTACTCGTGGGCGATCTCCACCAGCCGGTCCCGGCTCAATCCGCGTTTGACCATCGGCGACGAGCCTAGCCGCGGGCTGTTCGCTCCCGGCCACGGCTGGTGGCCAGCCAGCCCGTGCACACCACGGCCACGGCGAGCAGCATCAGCAGCAGCGCCGACGGGGTCAGGTGCAGGCGCTCGTGGGCCACCGCCAGCAGGAACGGGACGGCGAAGCCGAGGTAGCTGAGCATCTGGTAGACGGCGGTCGCCGTGCCGAGCGACCGTGGATCGGCGATCTGCTGGATGTCGGCCAGCCCGCAGAACTGGGTGATGCCGTAGGTGAATCCGAGGAACAGCGAGGCGAACAGCACCGCCGCCGGAGCCAGGCTCGACGCCGCCCAGGCCGCGATCGCGATGCCCGCCAGCACCGGCAGCATCGCCACCGGCAGCACGCGGCCGGGGCGCAGCCGCCGCAGCGCACCGGCCAGTGGCACCGCCGCGATGCCCGCCGCCGCACCCACACCCGTGGTGATCGCGGTGAACAGCAGCGGCCGGTCCACCCGCGACGCGACCAGGGTCGGCAGATAGGCCAGCGCGATCGCCGCGCTGCCGAACACCCAGGGCGCGAACGGCAGCAGCACCAGCAGGAAGTGCCGGGTGAGTCGTTGCGGCGCAAGAGTTTCCATCGTCGCCGTCGGCGGTGCGGCGCGCAGTTCCTCCGGGGTGCGCAGCGCGGCGGGCACCGCGATCGCGACCAGCACCAGATGCGGCAGGTAGGCGGTCACGGTCGGAGCCGGAAGCCATTGCGCCGCAATGCCCGCCACGAACGGCCCGGCGGCGAATCCGGCGGTCATCGCCACCGTCGACCGCCGCGGCCCGGCGGCGGCCACGCCCGCGGCGGCGGACAACTCCCGTACCCAGGCCGCGCCGGTGCCGAAGGCGGCGCCGCTGGCGATCCCGGCGAGCAGGCGGCCGGCGAACAGCCAGCCGACGCCGCCGGCCATCAGCAGGCAGGAGGCGACGAACGACAACGCCAGTGCGGGCACCAGCACCGGGCGGCGGCCGAACCGGTCCGACAGCCGCCCGCCGGCCACCAGCGCCGGCACCAGGCCCAGGGCGTAGAGTCCGAACATCGCGTCCACCGTGGCCGTCGAAAGCCCCAGTCGCTGTTGATACATGACGATCAACGGGGAGAACTGATTGGCGCCCCAGCCGATCGCCGCCAGCGCCACTCCGGCGCCGAGCCAGTCGCGCCGGGACACCGCCGGGGCGCTCTCATCTCGTGTAATCAGCATGTCGTCCACCCTGCGCCGCGGTCGAATCCGGCAACAGTGTCCGATCCGACAACCGGCGTACAGTTTCGGACATGAGCGTTGTCGCCGTCGCCCTGTCCGAGGGCGTGCCGTTGTTCGAACTCGCGGCCCCCTGTGCCGTTTTCGGCACCGACCGCACCGGAATCACCGGCACCGACTGGTACGAGCTGCGGGTCTGCGGCCCGGCGGAGGCCCGGGTCGACCGCTGGTTCCGGTTCATCGCGGAGTACGACTACGCCGATCTGGCCCGCGCCGACACCGTGATCGTCCCGGCCTGTCACGACGAGGCGCTGCGCCCGCCGCCGGATCTGGTGGGTGCGGTACGCGCCGCCTACGAGCGCGGCGCGCGAGTGATGTCGATCTGCACCGGCGCGTTCGTGCTCGCCGAGGCCGGATTGCTGGACGGCCGCCGGGCCACCACGCACTGGCTCCACGCCCCGCTGCTGGCCCGCCGCTACCCCGCGATCACCGTCGACGCCGACGTGCTCTACGTCGACGAGGGGCGGGTGCTCACCTCGGCGGGTAAGGCCGCGGGCATGGATCTGTGCCTGCACGTGGTGCGGCGGGACTACGGCGCCGCGGTCGTCAACGAGCTGGCCCGGCGGCTGGTCACCCCGCCGCACCGGGAGGGCGGCCAGGCCCAGTACATCACCACCCGGGTGCCGAAATCGGAGCGCGACCCGCTGACGCCCGTCCTGGACTGGGCGCTGGCACATCTGGGCGAGCCGATCACCGTGGACGACATGGCCGCGCGGGCCCACCTGACGCCGCGCTCACTGCACCGGCACTTCCAGGACCGGGTCGGTACCAATCCGTCCACGTGGCTGCAACAGCAACGGCTGCGGCGGGCGCAGGAACTGCTGGAACACACCGACCACACCATCGATCTGGTCGCCGAGCGCTCGGGCTTCGCCACCGCCGCGACGCTGCGCCGGCATTTCCGCCGCGCCCTCGGCACCAGCCCCGACAGTTACCGGCGCACCTTCACCGGACACCCCGTCGGCTGATCCGGTCGCGCCGGAATCCGCACGGCCGCAACGTATGGCGTGGCGCCCTGGCCGCCAGGCTGGAACATGTTCTAGGCTGATAATGAAACATGTTCTAGAAAAGGAGTCCACTGCGCCATGCGTACCGAGATCTGTGAACGGCTGGGCATCGACGTCCCCATTTTCGCCTTCACCCACTGCCGCGATGTCGCCGCTGCGGTGAGCAACGCAGGCGGGCTCGGCGTCCTGGGCGCGGTCGGATTCACCGCCGAACAGCTCGAGATCGAGCTGACCTGGCTGGACGAGCACGTGCACGGCGTGTACGGCGTCGACCTGGTGATCCCCTCCAAGTACGAGGGCAAGGGTATAGACGGACTGAGCCCGGAGGAACTGGAAGACAAACTCGCCGAACTGGTTCCGCAGGGCCACCGCGATTTCGCGGAGAAGATCCTCGCCGATCACGGCGTGCCGCGCCTGCCCGAGGACGAGCACCACAATCAACTGCTGGGCTGGACCGCCACCACCGCCGCCCCGCAGGTGGCGGTGATCCTGCGGCATCCGAAGGCGAAGCTGGTCGCCAACGCCCTGGGCACCCCGCCGGACGACGTGATCAAGCAGGTGCAGGACTCCGGTCGGCTGATCGGCGCGCTGTGCGGCTCGGTGAAGCACGCGCTCAACCACCAGCGCGCGGGCCTGGACTTCGTGGTCTGCCAGGGCACCGAGGGCGGCGGCCACTGCGGCGAGGTCTCCTCGCTGGTGCTGTGGCCGCAGGTGATCGACGCGGTCGGCGATCTGCCGGTGCTGGCCGCCGGTGGCATCGGTGACGGCCGCCAGGTGGCCGCCGCGATGGCCATGGGCGCGGCCGGTGCGTGGACCGGCTCGCTGTGGCTGACCGTCGAGGAATCCAATGTGCCGCCGGCGCAGATGCAGACCTACATCGACGCCACCAGCCACGACACCGTGCGCTCGCGAGCGTGGACCGGTAAACCGGCGCGCATGCTGCGCAACGACTGGACCGAGGCATGGGAGCGTTCCGACACCCCGGACCCGCTGCCGATGCCGTTGCAGATGATGGTCGCCCTGGACGGTGTGAAGCGCGGCCACCGCTATCCGGAGGCCGCCAAGGACGTGAACTTCAACCCGGTGGGCCAGGTGGTCGGGCAGCTGACCAGGGTGGAGCGCACCGCCGACGTGATCCAGCGGCTGATCGAGGAGTACCTGACCGCCTGCGAGCGGCTGAACAAGCTCAACAACGGCTAGCCAGCACGTCCTTGACGATCGGCATGGCCGCGAACACATTCGGCCAGCCGACGTAGAAGGCCAGATGGGTGAGCACCTCGGCGGCCTCGGCCTCGGTCAGCCCGGAGTCCAGCGCGCGGTCGAGGTGGTAGGTGATCTGCTCGACGTGCCCGGTGGCCACCAGCGCGGCGATGGTGACGAGGCTGCGGTCGCGCGGCGCCAGCCCCGGCCGCAGCCACAGGTCGCCGAACACCAGCTCGGTGGTGTACTGCACGACGCCCGGTGCGACCTCGCCGAAATTCCGTGCCACCTCGTCGGCCCGGCGCGCCTCGGCGGCCGTGTCCTGCGGCAGCGGGTCCTCGTCGACCGGCGGCAGCTGTTCGCGGCCGATCCCCCGATGGTCGAACACCTTCTTGATGGTCGGCACCGCGGCCAGCGCATCCGCCCACCCGGCGTAGAACGCCAGGTGGGTGACCATCTCCGACAGTTCGGCCGGGGTGATGCCGTTGTCGAGCGCCCAGTACAGGTGATACGACAGGTCGGACAGGTGATTGCGGGCGATCAGCGCCGACACCGTGATGAGGCTGCGGTCGCGTGGCGACAGGTCGGGACGTTTCCACACCTCGCCCAGCAGCACCGATTGCGAGTACCTGTCCAGGACCGGTGCGACCGCGCGCACCTCCGCAGTGGGTAACCAGTCGACCATGTCCGTCCCCTGTCCGTTTCGATGACGCACTCTCACGGCAGCACAGCGAATTCTCGGCAGAACGAGTCGGCGCGTTACGGTGGGCCGGCTCACGGCAGAACAGCAGTTCGGGTCACATGCTTCGGGGCAATCATCGCACATCGCTACGACTCCGCCGCCGTCCGAACCGCGCGGTCCGATCGCCGCACCGAGTGCCGGACCGCACCGGCTGCCACATCGATGCCGGCGGCCCTGTGTTAGACACGAGACCGAGGACCCGGGTGGTTCGGGCGAATTCGGTGCTACGGGAGGTCGACGCGGTGTCGCGGAGTGTGGGCGAACTGATCGCGGCGCGGCAGGCGGCGGGCAGCACGCCCGGCGCGCGCACCGACGCGGCGCGGCTGGCGCTGGTCGTGGAGGGCGGTTCGGCACGCGGCGCCTATTCGCACGGCATGGTCATGGCGCTGGAGGAACTGGGCCTGCTGTCCTGTTTCGACGCCGTGTACGGCTCGTCGGCCGGGGCCCTGAACGGGGCCTGGCTGCTGTGCGGCCGGGCCCGTGGCTCCGAGCGGGCCTGGCATGCGGACGTGGTGCGGCGGGTGATCTCGCCGGCCCGGTTGCTGTGGGGTGGCCGGGTCGTCGATACCCCGTTCCTGGTGCACTCGGTGTACGGGCACATCGTGCCGATGGACTTCCCGGCGATCCTGGCCAATCCGGTGACCTTCCACCCGATCGGCACCGACGCCGCCTCCGGCGCCGCGGTCGACCTGCACCCGTATCTCACCGATGTGGCCGCGTTGCAGCGGGCGCTGCGGGCCACCACCTGCCTGCCGATCCTGGCCGAACATCCGGTCGAGCTCGGCGGCCGCCGCTTCGTCGACGCGGGCCTCGCCGAGCCGGTGCCGATCCGTACCGCTCTGGCCCAGGGCGCCACCCACGTGCTGGTGCTGCGCACCCGCCGGGCCGACGAGCGAGCCGGCGCGCCCTCGGGCCTGGAGAACCGGATCGTGACCCGATTCCTGTCCCGGCACGCCCCCGGCGTCGTGGACACCTGGCTGACCCGCGTCGAGGTACACGCCCGCGACGAGGAACTGCTGGCCGGTCATCCCGCGGTGTGGCAGGTGCGGCCGCCGCTGGGCGCACCCACCATCGGCCGCGTCGCGCGCGACTCCCGGACCCTGCTGCGGGCGCTCGCGCTGGGCCGGGCCGCGACCACCGACGCCCTCGCCCCCTACCTGCCCGCGGTGGCACCGGCGAGCTGAACGGGATTCGCGCACTGGCTGCCATCGTGCAGCCAGTGCGCGATGGCAGCCAGTGCCGATCGCGGCGGCGATCCGCGTGCCGTATTCGACACGCCCGCAACGCCGAGCATGGTTGCTAGCCTGTTGCCGTGACCCCGACGCCGGATCCGCCCGAGCCGTTCTGGAATCTGGAGACCGAGCTGTCCTCGGTGCTGCTGGTGCTGGCCGGATTCGTCGGCGCAGCGGCCTACACGCACTCCGACGGGTATTTCGTCACCTTCATGACCGGCAACACCGAGCGCGCGGTGATCGGCGGATTCCTCGGCGACCGCAATCTGGCACTGGGTGCGGCGGGCCTGATCGCCTGCTTCCTGGCGGGGGTGTTCGTCGGTTCGGTGTTCCGGCGCTGGCGCTGGTCGAGCAACCATCCACACGGGTCCACCGTGCTGGCCACGGCCGTGCTGGCGGCCGCGGCCCTGCTGGATTGGAGCCTGTACGCGCACGAGCGCGACCTGGGCCTGGTGCCGATCCTGTTCGTATCGTTCGCGATGGGCAATCTGAACACCTCGTTCGTCCGCAACGGCGAGGTGTCGATCCCGGTCACCTACGTCACCGGAACACTGGTGAAGTTCGCCCAGGGGCTGGAGCGGCACCTGGTCGGCGGGGGCACGCACCGGGAGTGGCTGGGCTACGCGGTGCAGTATCTGTCGTTCGCGCTGGGCGCGCTGCTGGGCGGCCTGGTCTCGCTGATCATCGACGGCCGCGACATGTTGAACGCGGCCGTGATCGCCTCCGCGCTGGTGGCCGCCTACACCTGGCGGGCCGATCTGCGCTGGGTGCGCCGCCACGATCGAGCCTGAGCGGCCGACCCCCGCGACGGCTGTCGATTCGTCCTGTGACGCATCTCGCGTCGCCAGGATTTAGTTAGTTAGCCTTACGCAACTACATTAAGTGGAGGCCCTGTCCGAATCTTCTCCGGAGGGAAACTCCCTTGGCTTCCGCCACACCACCCGGTGGTCTCGACGTCGGCGACGTGCAGACCATCCAGCGCCGGCGGCGCATGGACCGCGACCACCCGAACTACAAGTGGGTCGCGCTGTCCAATACGACGCTCGGCATGCTGATCGTCACCATCAACTCGTCGATCGTGCTGATCTCGCTGCCGGCGATCTTCCGCGGCATCGACCTCAATCCGCTGTCGGCGAGCAATGTCAGCTACCTGCTGTGGATGATGATGGGCTTCCTGCTCGCCTCCGCGGTGCTGGTGGTGATGTTCGGTCGGCTCGGCGACATGTTCGGCCGGGTGCGGATCTACAACCTGGGCTTCGTCGTCTTCGCGATCTCGGCGATCGCGACGTCGCTGGACCCGTTCATTCACGGCGGCGGCGCCATCTGGCTGATCGCGTGGCGCGTGATCCAGGGCGTCGGCGGCGCGATGCTGATGGCCAACTCGGCGGCCATCCTGACCGACGCCTTCCCCGCCAACCAGCGCGGTATGGCGCTGGGCATCAACCAGGTCGCGGCCATCGCGGGTTCGTTCCTGGGCCTGCTGATCGGCGGCGTGCTGTCCGAATGGGACTGGAAGGCGGTGTTCTGGGTCAGCGTGCCGTTCTCGGTGATCGGCACCGTCTGGTCGTACCGCTCGTTGCAGGACTTCGGCCAGCGCAGCTCCGGATCCCTGGACCTACCGGGCACGGTGACCTTCGCGGTGGGCCTCACCGCGCTGCTGACCGGCATCACGTACGGCATCCAGCCCTATGGCGGCTCCAACACCGGCTGGACCAACCCGTGGGTGCTCGGCGCCATCGCCGGCGGCATCCTGCTGCTGATCGCGTTCTGCGTGATCGAGTCCACGGTGGCGCAGCCGATGTTCAACCTGTCGCTGTTCCGCAATCCCGCGTTCAGCCTGGCGAACCTGGCCGGGCTGATGGCCTCGGTGGGCCGCGGCGGTATGCAGTTCATGCTGATCATCTGGCTACAGGGCATCTGGCTGCCGTTGCACGGCTTCAGTTACGAGTCCACGCCGCTGTGGGCGGGCATCTACATGCTGCCGACCACGATCGGCTTCCTCGCCGCGGGCCCGATCTCGGGCTTCCTGTCCGACAAGTTCGGCGTCCGGCCGTTCGCCGTCGGTGGCCTGGTGATCGTCGCGGCCAGTTTCGTCGGGCTGATCCTGATCCCGGTCGATTTCAACTACTGGCTGTTCGCGGCGCTGATCTTCGTCAACGGCGTCGGCTCGGGTGTGTTCGCCTCGCCCAATACCGCGGCCGTGATGTCCAGCGCGCCGGCCGCCCAGCGCGGCGCCGCCTCCGGCATGCGCGGCACGCTGTTCAACGGCGGTTCGGCGCTGTCGATCGGCCTGTTCTTCTCGCTGATGATCGTGGGCCTGTCCAGTACGCTGCCCGGCGCTCTCAGTTCCGGATTGCGCGGGCAGGGCGTCTCGCCGCAACTGGCCGACCAGCTGTCGAACACGCCGCCGGTGGGCAGCCTGTTCGCGGCCTTCCTGGGCTACAACCCGATCAAGGAGATGCTGGCGCCGACCGGTGCGCTGAATCAGCCGGGCGTGCACGGTGACGTGCTCACCGGGCAGGAGTTCTTCCCGCGCCTGATCTCCGGGCCGTTCCACTCCGGACTGGTGGTCGTGTTCCTCGCCGCCGCGGCGATGATGCTGATCGGAGCCGTCGCCTCCTGGTTCGCCGGCAACGGCGAGGCCGTGGACGAGCAGGCCGAACTCGCGGAAGCCGTTCGAGAGGGCATACTTTCGGAAACGGACAGCACCACCGGCGGCGTCGGCACCGACGAGGGCGTCGGCGACGACCGGGTAGGAGCGGCCAACCGATGATCCAGCAGGAGCGTTCGCGCAGCACCGAGGAACTGGCCGAGGCGGCGGATCTGTACCTCGCCATCGGGCGGATCACCCGCGTGCTGCGCCGCTCCGGGGACCTGGGATCGCTGAGCCAGGGGTCCGCCGGCGCACTGGGCACCCTGGTGCGCTCGGGCCCGATGCGGCTCAGCGATCTGGCCGCCGTCGAACACGTCACCGCCCCGACCATGTCGCGGATGGTGTCCGGCCTGGAGAAGCTCGGCTACGTCGAGCGCACCGCGGACCCCGGCGACGGCCGCGCGCAGTTGCTCAGCGCCACCGAACAGGCCCACGGGCTGGTCAACGGGCTCACCTCCGCCCGCATCCAGCGCTTCGCCGCCACGCTGGAACAGCTCGAGCCGGGCGAGCGCGGCACGCTGATCGCGGGTCTCACCAAACTCGTCACCCTTCTGGACGATCGATCGGCCGACTGATCCGCCGCGCACTGTCACATTTGCGCCATTTGCCACTACCTGCCGGTCGGTATTCATTTTCCGGAGATGTTTACCGGAACTTTTGCGCGGGAACACTGTTGATTGCCATGCCCTCGGCAACTCGACGCCGTCGAGCGCACAAAGGTGATCACGGGAATCAGCAAACACCCGGCCCGATCGATGTTCACATCGAAAAGAATCGCCGTCATATCAACGATCCTTGATCGAAATTACGGTTCCTGGTATACAGAGCGGAATTCTACCGACAAGATCTGGATCACTCACAGCGTTGTGAGCCGGAGGCACCAGCCCCGGAACACGTATGATCGCTGCGGGTTTCGGGGTCCACACGGATTCCGGAGGAGATTCGTGATGATTTCCCGCCCGCAGACCACGCCGGTGACGTCACGGGAGAGCGACGATTCGCTCACCGACACTGTCGTCTGGCCCGATCCCAGCCCGCTGACCGCCTGGTGGCAGCAGATCATGCAGACCCCCGCCGAGCACCCCGTCCCGCCCGTCGCCGGCTAGATAACCGGCGGATATCCAGCGGCCCACCGGATTCCGGCGGGCCTAGCCCTGCGGCGCTGCCGCCACGGTCAAGGTGACGGGGGTGTTCGCGGCCACCGCCGTGCCCGGATCCGGTGTTTGCCCGGTGATCGTCCACGGCGTGGTGAAACTTCTCGGATCGTGCATCACGTCGTGTCCGTCGGCGGTGGCCACGCCGGTGATGGCGTAGCACAGTCCCGCACCCACGACGGTGGCCGCCAGCGGCTGCCCGCGGAAGTCCGGGATCGGCTGCGGCCAGCCCTGTGCGGCACAGCGGACGGCCGCCTTCACGGCGGTCGTCGTGGGTGTGGCGCTGCTCGACGACGGCTCGGTGGTGGACGAATCGGGCGCTGCCGCAACCGAACTCGGGGCCGCCGCCACGGTGGCCGGAACCTGTGCGGGCGAACCCGCGGCGACCGGCGGCCGGGAGGTTGCCGAGACACTGTGGGCCGCACCGGAATCGCCGCATCCGGCGACGGCGGCGAGGACGGTCACGAAAACGACCGAGACGGGCACGATCACGGCGGGGCGGCGCATGGAAGTCCTTGTCGTGGTGGGTGGGCGGCACGCTGCGCCACGCACCCTATAGCCGCAGCGGCGCGCCCGTGCGCCGGGGTCCCCCGCTCACCGTCGCGGCAACCTCGGAGGACACCGCGCGCCGGCGATTGCCCGGCGACATACCGGCCGCGGCGCCGGTCGGAGGAGAGTCGGCGACCGCCGACCGGAAATACACCGGCCGCCTCGCGGCCGGAAAATCCGCCGCGGCCTGCGGCGAATTTTCCGGATGCGGGCGGCGGTGTTTTCCGGCTCGCCCGCCGGAACTTTTCACACGTGGTCGGCGGAGGTCCGCACACGGTACGACGACCAAATCGGGCGGTGAGGTCCGAGGGACAATGCACATCCCGGACCCCACCCGATCTGCGGTGTCGTCCACCGCGAGCCTGCGAATCGAACGTCCGCCCATCGAAATAATGCGCTCACCGACGGCCTCACCATTGATTATCGGTGTTACGAGCTGATGAAATTCGCGCTCAGCCCTGGAGGTAGTGCACGAGCTGCTCGCGCTCGGTCTGCAATTCCGAGATCGCGCTCTTCACCACATCGCCGATGCTGACGATGCCGACCATCCGGCCGTCGCGCAGCACCGGCAGATGCCGGATGCGGTGCTCGGTCATCGTCGGCCGCAGGCTCTCCACGTGGTCGTCCGGCGAGCAGGTGTGCACTACCGCGGTCATGATGTCGGCGACCGGGCGGTCCAGCAGGGCCGCGCCGACCTTGTGCAGCCGCCGCACGATGTCGCGTTCGGACACGATGCCGTCGAGCGTGCCGCCGCCCCGGGACACCACCACCGCTCCCACATTGCGCTCGGCCAGCAGTCCGAGCAGTTCGCGTACCGTCGCCTCCGGCACGATGGTCACGACATCCGCGCCCTTCCGGCGCAGGATCTCCGAGATACGCATCGTCATCGCCCTTCCTCGTCGCCCCTTCGCGTATGTACAAATATCTCGCGTTCCGAGCCCGCTGAACAGGCCCGATTCCACTCCGGCGGGGTCGCGGGCGGCCCTCGGCGCGCGGCGCGCTGGGCGAACCTGACCCCGCGCGGGCCGCCGCGGACGTAGCATGCGAAAGGTGGCCGATGCGAACCGTTCCGCCGCGGTGCGGGTGCTGGTGTATTCGAGCGACGCCGATACGCGCCGCCAGGTGACGACCGCCCTGGGCCCGCGCCCACGGGCCGATCTACCACCGTTCGACTATCTGGAAGTGGCCACCGCCGCGGTGGTGCTCGAGCAGCTCGACGCCGGTGGCATCGACCTGATCGTGCTCGACGGTGAGGCCGCGCCCACCGGCGGGCTCGGGCTGGCCAAACAGCTCAAGGACGAAATCGCTTCCTGCCCACCGATTCTGGTGATCACCGCGCGGCCCGACGACGCCTGGCTGGCGAACTGGTCGCGCGCGGAGGCGGTGGCCTCGCACCCGATCGATCCGTTCCGGCTGGCCGAGGCGGCCGCCACCGCGCTGCACAGCCGCTCCGCCGCCTGAGATTCCCCGTTCGACACCGCCGCCACGCTCGTGGCGGCGGCGCCCGCGCGCGTACCACCGCGAACCGTCCGGCCGTCCGGTTCGCGCCGATTGCGCCGTTTTCGTCATAAGTGACTGTCCGGTATTCGATCAAATGCCGGGGCGAAAGCACAGGTATCCATAACGATCGGCTGTAGGCTGTGCCGTAGCTCACATGAGAGCATCCGGTGATATGAATCCCCGCACCCTCTGCTGAGCACACCTCGAGGCGCGACTGGCCCCGGCAGACGACGACGTCAGCCCGCCTCGGCAGCTGCTGCCGTCACACCGCCGTCGAGGAGAGAGGTAACGCAGTTGTGAATACCGAGGTGCCCACGCTCGTGCTCGGCGCCGTCGCCGCGGCGTTCGGACTGGGATCCCTGGTCCTGGCCACCGTCATCGGCCCCCGCCGCCACAACCGGGCCAAACTCGAACCCTACGAATGCGGTATCGAGCCCACCCCGCACGCCATCGGTGGCGGTCCGGGAAATGCTGCGGGACAACGCTTTCCGGTGAAGTACTACCTCACCGCGATGCTCTTCATCATCTTCGACATCGAGATCGTGTTCCTGTACCCGTGGGCGGTACACCTCGACGCGCTCGGCGTGTTCGGGCTCGTCGCGATGGCGCTGTTCCTCTTCAACGTCTCGGTGGCGTACGCCTACGAATGGCGGCGCGGCGGATTGAGCTGGGACTGATCACGACAGGGAAGTGGGTGGGTTCGGCATGGGTCTCGAGGAGAAACTGCCCAGTGGTTTCCTGCTGAGCACGGTCGAACAGTTCGCCGGCTATCTACGCAAGGGCTCGCTGTGGCCCGCGACGTTCGGGCTGGCCTGCTGTGCGATCGAGATGATGGCCACCGGCGCCGGGCGATACGACCTCGCCCGGTTCGGTATGGAGGCGTTCCGCGCCTCGCCGCGGCAGGCGGATCTGATGATCGTCGCCGGCCGGGTGAGCCAGAAGATGGCGCCGGTGCTGCGCCAGGTGTACGACCAGATGACCGAGCCGAAATGGGTGCTGGCCATGGGGGTCTGCGCCTCGTCGGGCGGGATGTTCAACAACTACGCGATCGTGCAGGGCGTCGACCATGTGGTGCCGGTCGACATCTATCTGCCCGGCTGCCCGCCGCGGCCGGAGATGTTGCTGCACGCGATCCTGAAGCTGCACGAGAAGATCCAGCAGATGCCGCTGGGCGTGAACCGCGAGGAGGCGGTGCGGGCCGCCGAGGCGGCCGCGCTGGCCTCCACCCCGACCATCCAGATGAGGGGGCTGCTGCGATGACCTTCGACACTCCGGACCGGACCGGCGATTCCGGTGGCGGTGCCGCTCAGGCCGCGGAAGAGCCTGCGGGCCAGGCGAATTCGGCCGCCGGACCGGCCGAGGGCGGCGACGAGGTGATCGGCCTGCGGCACGGCATGTTCGGCGTCAGCGGCAGCGGCGACACCTCCGGTTACGGCGGCCTGATCCGCACCGTGAACCTGCCCGGCGGCACCGCGCCGCCGTACGGCGGATACTTCGACGAACTGGTCGACCTGCTGCGGAAGGCATTGCCGGAGAAGGAGTTCGGTCTCGCCATCGAGAAGGTCGTGGTGTTCCGCGACGAGCTGACCCTGCACGTGCACCGCGATCGTCTGGTCGCGGTGGCCCGGGCGCTGCGCGACGATCCGGCGCTGCGGTTCGAGCTGTGCCTCGGCGTCAGCGGCGTGCACTATCCCGACGACGCCGGCCGGGAACTGCACGCGGTGTACCCGCTGTTGTCGATCACGCACAACCGGCGGGTGCGGCTCGAGGTGTCGGCGCCCGACGCCGATCCGCGGATCCCGTCGCTGTACGCGGTGTATCCCACCACGGACTGGCACGAGCGCGAGACCTACGACTTCTTCGGCATCCTGTTCGACGGTCATCCCGCCCTGACGCGGATCACGATGCCCGACGACTGGCGTGGCCATCCCCAGCGCAAGGACTATCCGCTCGGCGGGATCCCGGTCGAGTACAAGGGCGCGCGTATCCCGCCGCCCGACCAGCGGAGGGCGTACAGCTGATGAGCGACATCGATACCCGGGGTGACCAGCGCAACCCCGCGGACGCGACGCCGGAGCGTACCGTGACCGTCGTCGGCCAGGACTGGGACGATGTGCGACAGTCCCTCGACGGGGTCGCCGAGGAGCGCATCGTCGTCAACATGGGCCCGCAGCATCCGTCGACACACGGGGTGCTGCGGCTGATCCTGGAGATCGAGGGCGAGACCGTCACCGAGGCCCGCTGCGGCATCGGCTATCTGCACACCGGCATCGAGAAGAATCTCGAATTCCGCAACTGGGTGCAGGGTGTCACCTTCGTGACCCGGATGGACTACCTGTCGCCGTTCTTCAACGAGACGGCGTACTGCCTGGCGGTGGAGAAGCTGCTCGGCATCACCGACGCTGTTCCCGAGCGCGCCACCGTGATCCGGGTGCTGCTGATGGAACTCAACCGCATCTCCTCCCATCTGGTGGCGCTGGCCACCGGCGGGATGGAACTGGGCGCGCTGACGCCGATGCTGTTCGGGTTCCGGGAGCGGGAACTGGTGCTCGACGTGTTCGAGACGATCACCGGCCTGCGGATGAACCACGCCTTCATCCGGCCCGGCGGCATTGCCCAGGACCTGCCCGGCAACGCGGTGAGCGAGATCCGGGACCTGTTGCAGCTCATGCCGAAACGGCTGCGCGACCTGGAACGGCTGCTCAACGAGAATCCGATCTGGAAGGCCCGCACCCGCGGCGTCGGCTACCTGGACCTCACCGGCTGCATCGCCCTGGGCATCACCGGCCCGATGCTGCGCTCGGCCGGGTTACCGCACGATCTGCGCAAGTCCCAACCCTATTGCGGCTACCAGGATTACGAGTTCGACGTGATCACCGACACCGGATGCGACTGCTACGGCCGCTACCTCATCCGGGTGGAGGAGATGAAGCAGTCGCTGCGCATCGTCGAACAGTGCCTGGACCGGCTGCGGCCGGGCCCGGTCATGGTGGACGACAAGAAGATCGGCTGGCCCGCGGATCTGCAACTGGGTCCCGACGGGCTGGGCAACTCCCCCGCGCACATCGGCCGCATCATGGGCACCTCGATGGAGGCGCTGATCCACCACTTCAAGCTGGTCACCGAGGGGATGCGGGTGCCGGCGGGCCAGGTGTACGCGGCGGTGGAATCGCCGCGCGGGGAACTCGGGGTGCACATGGTGTCCGACGGCGGCACCCGCCCGTACCGGGTGCACTACCGGGACCCGTCGTTCACGAATCTGCAAGCGGTGGCGGCGATGTGCGAGGGCGGCATGGTCGCCGACGTGATCGCGGCGGTGGCCAGTATCGACCCGGTGATGGGCGGAGTCGACCGATGACGAGCGGAGCGCAGCGATGAGTTCGGAGATCTTCGTACCCTTGACCCCGCGGACGCAGCCGTACCCGAAAGCGGTGAGCGACCGGCTCGCCCTGGACGCCAAGCAGATCGTCGACTGCTATCCGCAGCCGCGCTCGGCGCTGCTGCCGCTGCTGCACCTGGTGCAGGCCGAGGACGGGTACGTCACCGGCGCCGGAATCCGGTTCTGCGCCGACCGATTGGGCCTGACCGAGGCCGAGGTGGCCGCCGTCGCCACCTTCTACACCATGTACCGCCGCACCCCGACCGGCGAATTCCATGTCGGCGTCTGCACCAACACGCTGTGCGCGGTGCTCGGCGGCGACGAGATCTACGCCGCCCTGAAGCGGCATCTGGGTGTCGAACACGGCCAGACCACCGACGACGGCAGCATCTCCCTCGAGCACATCGAGTGCAACGCGGCCTGCGACGCCGCCCCCGTGGTGATGGTGAACTGGGAGTTCTTCGACAACCAGACCCCTGCCACCGCCACGGAACTCGTCGACGCGCTGCGCGCGGGCCGCCCGGTGACCAGCAGCCGCAGCGCCGCCCCGCTGTGCACCTTCCGGGAGACCGAGCGCATTCTGGCCGGATTCCCGGACGAGCGACCGCAGGCCAACGACGGACCGCTGGGCCCGGAGTCGCTGGCCGGGCTGGCCGCCGCCGACGCCGCACCGGACCAGGGCGGCCCGCGATGACGCTCACCCCGGTCCTGAGCCGGCACTGGGCCGAACCGCAGCCGTGGACGCTGGAATCCTATCGGCGCCACCAGGGTTACCGGGCCCTGCCGAAGGCGCTGCGGATGAGCCCGGACGAGGTCATCGCCACGGTGAAGGACGCCGGGCTGCGCGGCCGCGGCGGCGCCGGCTTCCCGACCGGCATGAAATGGGGCTTCATCCCGCAGGGCGACGGCAAACCGCACTACCTGGTGGTCAACGCCGACGAGTCGGAACCCGGTACCTGCAAGGACATTCCGCTGCTGCTGGCCACCCCGCACACCCTGGTCGAGGGCGTGATCATCGCCGCCTACGCCATCCGCGCCGCGCACGCGTTCATCTACGTGCGCGGCGAGGTGGTGCCCGTGCTGCGGCGGTTGCAGACCGCGGTCCGGGAGGCCTACGACGCCGGCTATCTCGGCCGCGACATCCTCGGCTCCGGTTTCGATCTGGAGCTGATCGTGCACGCCGGGGCCGGCGCGTACATCTGCGGGGAGGAGACGGCGCTGCTGGACTCGCTGGAGGGCCGCCGCGGCCAGCCCCGGCTGCGGCCGCCGTTTCCGGCCGTCGCGGGCCTGTACGCCTGCCCGACCGTGGTCAACAACGTGGAGTCCATCGCCAGTGTGCCGTCGATCCTCGCCGAGGGGGTGGACTGGTTCCGCTCCTTCGGCACCGAGAAATCGCCGGGCTTCACCCTCTATTCGCTGTCCGGGCACGTGACCCGGCCCGGCCAGTACGAGGCCCCGCTGGGAATCACGTTGCGCGAGTTGCTCACCCACGCCGGTGGGGTGCGCGCCGGGCACGAGCTGAAGTTCTGGACCCCCGGTGGCTCCTCGACGCCGATCTTCACCGACGAACATCTGGACGTGCCACTGGATTACGAGAACGTGGCCGCGCACGGCTCGATGCTGGGCACCAAGGCGTTGCAGATCTTCGACGACACCACCTGCGTGGTGCGAGCGGTGTTGCGCTGGACGGAGTTCTACGCGCACGAGTCCTGCGGTAAGTGCACGCCCTGCCGGGAGGGCACCTACTGGCTGGTCCAGCTGCTGGAACGGCTGGAGGCCGGACAGGGTAGCGAGGCCGATCTCGACACGCTCACCGACATCGCCGACAACATCAACGGCAAGTCGTTCTGCGCGCTCGGCGACGGCGCGGCCAGCCCGATCTTCTCCTCGCTGAAGTACTTCCGCGGGGAGTACCTCCAGCATCTGGCCAGTGGGCACTGCCCCTTCGATCCGGCCCGGTCCACGGCCTGGGCCGGGACCGGCAGTACCGCACCGGAATCCGCCGCCACGACCGAAGGGATCGCCGGATGACCGCGACCGTGAGCACCGGCGCAGGCGGCGGGGTGACCCCCGCCGAGCTGGTGAGCGTGACCATCGACGGCACCACCGTCAGTGTGCCGCCGGGCACCCTGCTGATCCGGGCCGCCGAGCTGATCGGCGTGCAGATCCCCCGGTTCTGCGACCATCCTCTGCTCGACCCGGTCGGCGCCTGCCGGCAGTGCCTGGTCGAGGTGGAGGGGCAGCGGAAACCGGTGGCGTCCTGCACGATTCCCGTCACCGAGGGAATGATCGCGCACACCCAGCTCACCTCGCCCGTCGCCGGGAAGGCGCAGGCGGGGGTGATGGAACTGCTGCTGATCAACCATCCGCTGGACTGCCCGGTCTGCGACAAGGGCGGCGAATGCCCGTTGCAGAATCAGGCCATGTCGGCCGGTCGCGCCGAATCCCGCTTCGAGGGCGAGAAACGCACCTACCCCAAGCCGATTCCGCTGTCGTCCGCGGTCCTGCTGGACCGGGAACGTTGCGTGCTGTGCGCGCGCTGTACCCGGTTCTC
Source organism: Nocardia sp. alder85J (assembly GCF_020176955.2). GTDB lineage: Bacteria > Actinomycetota > Actinomycetes > Mycobacteriales > Mycobacteriaceae > Nocardia. The sequence continues at coordinate 1,183,439 of NZ_JAIUCZ020000001.1, read as the reverse complement.
GGAGCAGGTCGCCGGTGATCCGTTCATCGAACTGATGGATCGCGGTGCGCTGCAACAGGTCGGCACCCCGTCGTCGATGGGCCTGGCCGCGCCGGGCGAGGAGATGTTCGACTCCTACTTCTCCGGCAACACCGTGCAGATCTGCCCGGTCGGCGCGCTGACCGGCAGCGCCTACCGGTTCCGGGCCCGCCCGTTCGATCTGGTGTCCAGCCCCGCGGTGTGCGAGCACTGCGCCTCCGGCTGCGCCCAGCGCACCGACCATCGGCGTGGAAAGGTGTTGCGCCGCTTGGCCGGTGACGATCCGGCGGTCAACGAGGAATGGAACTGTGACAAGGGCCGCTGGGCCTTCGCCTACGCCTCCGAGCCGGATCGGCTGACCACCCCGCTGATCCGGGACTGGGACGGCGAACTGGTCCCGGTCTCCTGGCCGGAGGCGCTGGCCCGTGCCGCGGAGGGACTGGCCGCGGCACACGGCGACGCGGGTGTGCTGGTCGGCGGGCGGGCCACGGTCGAGGATGCCTACGCGTATACCAAGCTCGCGCGAATCGCGTTGCACACCAACGATATCGACTTCCGGTCCCGGCTGCACTCGGCGGAGGAGGCCGACTTCCTGGCGGCCCGGATCGCGGGCCAGGGCCAACTGATCGCCTACGCCGATCTGGAATCCGCGCCGGTGGTGCTGCTGGTGGGCTTCGAGCCGGAGGAGGAGTCGCCGATCGTGCACCTGCGGCTGCGCAAGGCCGCCCGCAAGCGCGGCCTGCCGATCCACGCGCTGGCCCCGTTCGCCACCCGTGGCCTGCGCAACCTCTCCGGGCGCCTGCTCGCCACCGCCCCCGGCGGCGAGGCCGCGCGACTGGACGCGCTGCGCACCGACGACCTCTCGGATCTGGGCCGGTTACTGCGGGAACCGGGTGCGGTGATCCTGGCCGGGGAGCGGCTGGCCGGAATCCCCGGCGCGCTGTCGGCGGCGGCCCGGCTGGCCGACGACACCGGCGCGGCGCTGGCCTGGATCCCGCGCCGGGCCGGGGAACGCGGCGCACTGGAGGCCGGCGCGCTGCCGGACCTGCTGCCCGGCGGGCGGCCGCTGGCCGATCCCCGTGCCCGCCAGCAGGTGAAGAACGCCTGGAACATCGACGAACTGCCGGTGACCCCGGGCCGCGACACCACCGCGATCCTCGCCGCCGCAGCGCATCTGGGCGCACTGGTGATCGGCGGTGTGGAACTCGGCGATCTGCCCGACACCGCCGCCGCGCTCGCCGCCGTCGACGCCGCCCGCTTCGTCGTCAGCCTGGAACTGCGCCGCACCGCGATCACCGACCGCGCCGACGTGGTACTCCCGGTGGCCTCGGCGATGGAGAAGGCCGGCACCTTCCTCACCTGGGAGGGCCGGCCCCGCCCGTTCGAGCCCGCGCTCGCCGACGCGACGGTGCGCCGCACGGCCGCGCCGCTGGCCGACCACCGGGTGCTGCACGCGCTGGCCGCCGAACTCGGCATCGATCTCGGTGTGCCCGATATCGCCTCGGCCCGAACCGAACTCGCCGAGCTGGGGGTCTGGGACGGGCTGCCGATCGCGACGCCGTCGGTGCCGCCGCCGGCCGCCGCGGATCCGGCGGCGGGCACCGCGGTGCTGGCGGGCTGGCGCATGCTGCTCGACCGCGGCCTGCTCCAGGACGGCGAACCCGGCCTGGCCGGCACCGCCCGCCCGGCCACGGTCCGGCTGTCACCGGCCACCGCCGCCGAAATCGGCGCTGCCGCAGGCGATCCGGTGCGGGTGAGCACCGACCGCGGCGCGATCGTGCTGCCGCTGACGGTCACCGACATGCCCGACCGGGTGGTGTGGCTGCCACTGAATTCACCCGGGTCGGTGGTGTACGAGCAACTCGCCGCCGCCCCCGGTCATCTGGTGCGCATCGGACGGGAGGACGACGGTGAGTGAGGTCTTCGGCCACGATCCGTGGTGGCTGGTGGTGGTGAAGTCGGTCGCGGTGTTCGTGTACCTGCTGCTCATCCCGCTGCTGGCGGTGCTGATCGAACGCAAGATCGTCGCCTACATGCAGATGCGGGTGGGGCCCAACCGGGTCGGGCCGCGCGGCAGCCTGCAATCGCTGGCCGACGGCGTGAAGATGTTGCTCAAGGAGGACATCGTCCCGGCGATCGTCGACAAGCCGATCTTCGTCCTGGCCCCGGTGATCGCGCTGATCCCGGCGGTGATGGCGTTCGCGGTGATCCCGCTGGGCCCGGAGGTGTCGGTGTTCGGCACCCACACCCCGCTGCAACTGACCGATATGCCCGTCGCGGTGCTGTACATCCTCGCCATGGCCTCGGTCGGCGTGTACGGCATCGTGCTGGCGGGCTGGGCCTCCGGGTCGACGTATCCGCTGCTGGGCGGGCTGCGGTCGACGGCGCAGGTGATCTCCTACGAGATCGCGATGGCGGCCTGTTTCGCGGCGGTGTTCCTGCTGTCGGGCACCATGTCCACCTCCGGGATCGTCGCCCACCAGTGGGGCACCTGGAACGTCTTCCTGCTGCTGCCGTCGTTCCTGATCTACGCGGTGTCGATGGTCGGCGAGACCAATCGGGCCCCGTTCGACCTGCCCGAGGCCGAGGGCGAACTGGTCGGCGGCTTCCACACCGAGTACTCGTCGCTGAAGTTCGCGATGTTCATGATGGCCGAGTACATCAACATGGGCACGGTGTCGGCGCTGGCCAGCACGCTGTTCTTCGGTGGCTGGCACGCGCCGTTCCCGATCAACCTGTGGCACGGCGCGAATGCGGGCTGGTGGCCGGTGCTGTGGATCACGCTGAAGATCTGGACCTTCCTGTTCGTGTTCATCTGGCTGCGCGGCACCCTCCCGCGACTGCGCTACGACCAGTTCATGAATCTCGGCTGGAAGCTGCTGATTCCGGTGTCGTTGCTCTGGGCGATGATCGTGGCGACGCTGAAGGTGTTGCAGGACAACGGATATCACGTGCAGACCGCCGGTCTGGTGGGTGGCGGGATCGTGGTCTCGCTGCTGCTGATCGGGGTCGCGCTGCGTGCCGGTAAGGCCCGTGGCGTCACGGAACCGCCTGCTGCCGAGTCGGTGTCACCCTATCCGGTGCCGGAGCTGCCGGACACCCCGGCCCCGGAACCCGCGAAATCCGGGCTGCTGGATCCGCTGGCCGGTTTCGCGGTCACCGCGGCCACCATGTTCAAGAAGCCCAACACCGAGTTCTATCCCGAGGTGAAGACGCCGACCGCACCGCGCTATCACGGCCGCCACCAGCTCAACCGGCATCCCGACGGGCTGGAGAAGTGCATCGGCTGCGAACTGTGCGCCTGGGCCTGCCCCGCCGACGCCATCTACGTCGAAGGCGCCGACAACACCGAAGAACAGCGATTCTCCCCCGGCGAGCGCTACGGGCAGGTCTACCAGATCAACTACCTGCGCTGCATCGGCTGCGGCCTGTGCATCGAGGCGTGCCCGACCCGAGCGCTGACCATGACCAACGAATACGAACTGGCCGACGACAATCGCGGCGACCTCATCTACGAGAAGGACCGGCTGCTGGCGCCGCTGGCCCCGGGCATGACACCGCCGCCGCACGCGATGGCTCCCGGCGCCACCGAGGCCGACTACTACCTCGGCACGGTCCCGGATGCGGAACAGCCTGCGCCCGAGGAGAATCCGGCCCCGGCTGGTGGAGGTGTGCGATGACGACGGAGCTGGCGGAGAACGCGGCCCGGACCTCCGGCGGGGAGGCGGTGCTGTTCTGGGTGCTCGCGGTGGTCGCCGTGACCGGGGCGCTGGGCACGGTCTGGTCGCGCAAGGCGGTGCATTCGGCGCTGTGCCTGGCCGGCACCATGATCTCGCTGTCGGTGTTCTACATCGCCGAGGACGCGTTGTTCCTGGGCATCGTGCAGATCGTCGTGTACACCGGCGCGGTCATGATGCTGTTCCTGTTCGTGCTGATGCTGGTGGGTGTCGATTCGGCGGAATCGTTGCGGGAGACGTTGCGCGGGCACCGGATCGCGGTGCTGCTGGTCTCCGTCGGCTTCGGATTGCTGCTGATCTCGGCGATCTCGCGCGGGGTCCGCGACGACTCGGTGGCGCAGACCGGTCCGGGATTCACCGCCGATCCGATCGGTGCGCTGGCCGAACTGCTGTTCATCCGCTACGTGTGGGCCTTCGAACTGACCGGGGCGCTGCTGATCACCGCCACCCTCGGCGCGATGGTGCTCGCGCACCGGGAACGGTTCGGGCCGCGCACCGATCAGCGGGAACTGTCGCAGCGCCGGTTCCGGGAGGGGCATCGGGTCACGCCGCTGCCGACGCCGGGGGTGTACGCCCGGCACAACGCCGTCGACTCGCCGGCCCGGCTGCCGGACGGCTCGTTCGCCGAACTGTCGGTCAGTTCGATTCTGCGGCAACGCAAACATCGCGCCCATACCGAGGCCGCGGTCGCCGGTGTCGGTACCGCCCCTGACGAGGAAGGCTCACGGTGAATCCGGACAACTATCTGTATCTGTCCGCCCTGCTGTTCACCATCGGCGCCGCCGGTGTGCTGGTGCGGCGCAACGCGATCGTGGTGTTCATGTGCATCGAGTTGATGCTGAACGCGGTGAACCTGGCGTTCGTCACCTTCGCCCGGGAACACCACAACCTGGACGGTCAGGTGTTCGCGTTCTTCACGATGGTCGTGGCCGCCGCCGAGGTCGTGGTGGGGCTGGCGATCATCATGACCATCTTCCGCGCCCGTCGGTCGACCTCGGTCGACGACGCCAACCTGCTGAAGTACTGACATGGGTAGCGCGGATCAACTCTGGTTGCTGCCGGCCCTGCCGCTGGCCGGCGCGATGCTGCTGTTGTGCACCGGGCGGGTCACCGACCGGTGGGGTCACTGGCTGGGCTGCCTGACGGCGCTGGCGTCGTTCGGGGTCGGGGTGTGGGCGTTCACGGACATGCTCGGCCGCGACGCCGCCGATCGGGGCTTCTACCACAGCTTCTTCAGCTGGGTGCCGGTCGCCGGGCTGCACGCGGACTTCGCGTTGCAACTGGATCAGCTGTCGATGTGCTTCGTACTCTTGATCACCGGGGTCGGATCGCTGATCCACCTGTACTCGGTCGGGTACATGAAGCACGATCCCGGGCGGCGGCGGTTCTTCGGATTCCTGAACCTGTTCCTCGCGGCCATGCTGGTGCTGGTGCTCGCCGACAACTACCTGGTGCTGTATCTGGGCTGGGAGGGCGTCGGTCTCGCCTCGTATCTGCTGATCGGGTTCTGGTTCCACAAGCCGTCCGCGGCGGCGGCCGCGAAGAAGGCGTTCGTGGTGAACCGGGTCGGCGACATGGGCCTGGCGATCGCGCTGTTCGTCATGTTCGCGACCTTCGGATCGGTCGACTTCCACGGCGTCTTCGCCGGAGCGCCGCACGCGGGCACCGGCACGCTGACCGCGATCGGACTGCTGTTGCTGCTCGGCGCCTGTGGCAAATCCGCGCAGGTGCCGTTGCAGTCCTGGCTCGGGGACGCGATGGAGGGCCCGACCCCGGTGTCGGCGCTGATCCACGCGGCCACCATGGTCACCGCCGGGGTCTATCTGATCGCCCGCTCGAATCCGATCTTCGATCTCGCGCCCGGGGCTCGCGCGGGCGTACTGGTGGTCGGCGCGGTCACCCTGCTGTTCGGCGCGGTGATCGGCTGCGCCAAGGACGACATCAAGAAGGCGCTGGCGGCGTCCACCATGAGCCAGATCGGCTACATGGTGCTCGCCGCCGGGCTGGGACCGGCCGGGTACGCGGTGGCGATCATGCACCTGCTGACCCACGGCTTCTTCAAGGCCGGACTGTTCCTCGGCGCGGGCTCGGTGATGCACGCGATGGACGAGGAAACCGATATGCGCCGCTACGGCGGCCTGCGCAAGGTCATGCCGATCACGTTCGTCACCTTCGGACTCGGTTACCTGGCGATCATCGGGGTGCCGCCGTTCGCGGGCTTCTTCTCCAAGGACCGCATCATCGAGGCGGCGTTCGGCTACGGCGGGCCCGCCGGGACCACGCTCGGGGTGGCGGCACTGCTCGGCGCCGGGATCACCGCGTTCTACATGACCCGGGTGATGCTGCTGACCTTCTTCGGGCCGCGACGCTGGGCCGAGGACGCGCATCCGCACGAGGCGCCGGTGAGCATGACCGGGCCGATGATCCTGCTGGCGCTCGGCTCGGTCTGCTCCGGTGGCCTGCTGGTCTACGGTTCGTCGCTGGTGAACTGGCTGAAACCGGTTGTCGGCGAAGAACATCCGGAGGGCAGCCTGCCGTCCTGGGCGGTGACCACGCTGGCGCTGGTGGTGGTGGCCGCCGGCGTCGCGGTGGCCTACCGGCAGTACGGGCGGCGCGAGGTGCCGGTGGCGGCTCCGGAGAACGTGTCGGCGCTGACGGTCGCCGCCCGCCGGGATCTCTATGGCGACGCCGTCAACGAGGCGGCGTTCATGCGGCCCGGACAGTATCTGACCCGGTCGCTGGTATTCGTCGACACCCGCGGCATCGACGGCCTGGTGAACAGCACCGCCGCCCTGATCGGCGGCTTGTCGGCCCGGATCCGCCACGTGCAGACCGGTTTCGTGCGCTCGTACGCCCTGTCCATGTTGACCGGCGCGGCCCTGGTGGTCGCCGCCCTGCTGGCGGTGAGGTTGCTGTGAACGAGTTTCCTTGGCTGACGACGCTGTGGGTGCTGCCGCTGGCCGGTGCGGTCGTGGTGGCGGCGCTGCCGGCGGGCCGGCGGACCGCGGCGCGCTGGACGGGGCTGGCGTTCGCGCTGGCCACGCTGGCGATCGGGATCGTGGTCGCGGTGCGGTTCGAACCGGGCGGGGCGCAGTACCAGCTGGTCGAATCACACCGGTGGATACCGGCTTTCGGAGCCGGGTACCTGCTCGGCGTGGACGGCATCGCGCTGGTGCTGGTGCTGCTGACGGCCGGTCTGATGCCGTTGCTGCTGCTGGCCGGGTGGAACGACGACGTGAGCGGTGCGGCCGGCGGCGGGGCCCGGGTGTCGCACATCTACGTGGCGCTGATGCTGGTGGTCGAGTCGATGGTGCTGATCTCGTTCACCTCGCTGGACATCCTGCTGTTCTACGTGTTCTTCGAGGTCATGCTGATCCCGATGTACTTCCTGATCGGCGGGTTCGGACCGCGCGGGGACAATGTGGCGCTGCGGCAGCAGCGGGCCCGCGCGGCGGTGAAGTTCCTGCTGTACAACCTGTTCGGCGGGCTGATCATGCTGGCGGCGGTGATCGGGTTGTACGTGGTCACCGCCCGGCAGCACCTCGGCGGCGGCATGGCCGGCGGGGCCGGCAGCGGCACCTTCGATTTCCGGGCGGTGGTGGCCGCGGCCAACTCCGGTCAGCTGGGCGCCGGGCCCGCGGTGCTGAACGCGCTGTTCCTCGGCTTCATGTTCGCCTTCGCGGTGAAGGCGCCGCTGTGGCCGCTGCACACCTGGCTGCCCGATGCCGCGGTGTCGGCGACCCCCGCCGGGGCGGTGCTGATGATGGCGGTGGTCGACAAGGTCGGCACCTTCGGCATGTTGCGCTACTGCCTGCTGCTGTTCCCTGCTGCCGCTTCGACCTACGCGCCGCTGATCAGCGCGCTGGCGGTGATCGGCATCGGGTACGGCGCACTGCTGGCGATCGGGCAGACCGATGTGATGCGGCTGATCGCCTACACCTCGATCTCGCATTTCGGCTTCATCATCCTGGGCATCTTCGCGATGACGAATCAGGGTGGGGCCGGGGCGACGCTGTACATGGTCAATCACGGCATCTCCACCGCGGCGCTGTTCCTGGTCGCGGGATTCCTGGTGTCGCGCCGGGGAACTCGCGCGATCGCGGCGTTCGGCGGGGTGCAGAAGGTGGCGCCGGTGCTGGCCGGTTCCTTCCTGATCGCCGGGCTGGCCACGCTGTCGCTGCCCGGTCTGGCGCCGTTCGTCAGCGAATTCCTGGTGCTGGTGGGCACTTTCACCCGCTATCCGGTGGCCGCGGTCTGCGCGACCAGCGCGCTGGTGCTGGCGGCGCTGTACGTGCTGTGGCTGTACCAGCGGATGATGACCGGGCCGGTGCGCGCGGGCAACGAGAAGTTGCGGGATCTGCTGCCGCGGGAACTGGTCGTGGTGGTGCCCTTGCTGGCGGCGTTGCTGGTGCTGGGCGCCTATCCGAAACCGGTGCTGGATCGCATCGATCCGGCGGTGGCGTCGACGCTCACCACCATCGGTAAACACGATCCGGCACCGGCGGTCCCGCAACCGGAGGCCGTGGCGAACCAGGGAGGTGTGCGATGACCGGCCAGCTGCTCGCCGCGGTGGTGCCCGCCCCGTCGATCCAATATCGGGATCTGTCACCGATGCTCATCGTGTTCGGCGTGGCCGTCGCGGGGGTGCTGGTGGAGGCGTTCCTGCCGCGCGCGTGGCGTTACTCGCTGCACCTGCTGCTCGGGCTCGCGGGACTGGCGGTCGCGTTCGGCGCGGTGATCGGGCTCGCCGGCACCCGGACCACCGCGATGGCCGGTGCGGTCGCGATCGACGACGTGACGCTGTTCCTCCAGGGCACCATCCTGGTGGTGGCGGCGCTGAGCCTGCCGCTGATCGCCGAACGCGGGATCGCACCCCGGCTGGCGCGGGTGCGGCGCGACGGTCCGGGCGCGTGGAGCCGGGCGGCCGCGGGCGGCGCCGCGGTGATCGACCCGTTCACCGCGCAGGCCGCAGCGGTGCCGGGCAGCACCGACGAGGTGGCCGCCGAGCGCGCGGGTTTCGCCACCACCGAGGTGTTCCCGCTGGCGCTGTTCGCGGTCGCCGGGCTGCTGCTGTTCCCGGCCGCGAACGATCTGCTGACCATGTTCGTGGCACTGGAGGTGCTGTCGCTGCCGTTGTACCTGCTGTGCGGGCTGGCCCGGCGGCAGCGGTTGCAGTCGCAGGAGGCGGCGCTGAAGTACTTCCTGCTGGGCGCGTTCTCGTCGGCGTTCTTCCTCTACGGCATGGCGCTGCTCTACGGCTACGCGGGCACCGTGCGGTTCGACGGCATTGCGGATGCGGTGGCGCGGGACTCGAATTCGAAGACGCTGGCGGTGCTGGGCCTGGCGATGCTCGCCGTCGGGCTGCTGTTCAAGATCGGCGCGGTACCGTTCCAGGCGTGGGTCCCGGACGTGTACCAGGGCGCGCCGACCCCGATCACCGGCTTCATGGCCGCCGCCACGAAGATCGCCGCAGTCGGTGCGTTGTTGCGCGTGCTGCAAATAGCGGTGCCGGGCATCCGCGACGACTGGCGGCCGATCGTGGCGGCGGTCGCGATCGCGACCATGGCGGTCGGCGCGGTCATGGCCGTCACCCAGACCGATGTGAAGCGGATGCTGGCGTATTCGTCGGTGGCCCACGCCGGTTTCATCCTCACCGCCCTGGCCGGGATCAGCACCGGCGGCACCGGCTATTCGCGCCCCGCGTCGGCGGTGCTGTTCTACCTGGCCGCCTACGGCATCAGCACGGTCGGCGCCTTCGCCGTGGTGACCCTGGTCCGCGACCGGGCCGGTGCGGAGGCCACCGCGCTGCAAGCCTGGGCCGGGCTCGGCCGCCGCTCCCCCTGGCCGGCAACGATATTCGCACTGTTCCTGCTGTCCTTCGCGGGCATCCCGCTGACCAGCGGCTTCGTCGGCAAGTTCGCGGTGTTCTCGGCCGCCTCCGCCGGTGGCGCGTCCGCCCTGGTGATCGTCGGCGTCATCTGTAGCGCGATCGCCGCGTTCTTCTACATCCGGGTGATCGTGCTGATGTTCTTCACCGACGCCCCGGCGGACGCACCCGTGGTGGTGACCCCGCCCATCTCGACGGCCGTGGTCGTCGTGACGGCGGCGGCCACCCTGCTGCTGGGCATCACGCCCCAGCCGCTGCTGGACCTGGCCGACAAGGCCGCGGTTTTCGTGCGCTGAGTGCCGGTCGACACGGTGTGCCCCGGGCGAATGCGTCCGGGGCACACCGCTGTCCACCGTCATCGGAGACGGGCACAATCAGGGGTCCGGGAACATCGACGAGAAAAGTCACGCTGGGGAGTTACCGCATAGAGCAGCTCGCTATGTGCGGTGACCTTCGAGTCGTCCTGGCGCGACGCCTGGTCGAACAGCGCCTCAGCGCCGGACCCCCGCGCAACTGTGTCGACCCCGGGTCAGGACGTTGTTGGCGCCACGGTCTGCGGGGTGTCGATATCGGTGACCTCGAGACGTTCTCGGCGGAGTCGTTCCCGACCCCACTCGCCGAGTGGGCGGAGGGCCTCGTTGAGGGAGGTACCTGCGTCGGTGAGGGAGTATTCGACCTTCGGTGGCACTTCCGCATAGACCTTGCGGTGGACGAGACCGTCTTCCTCCATCTGGCGCAGATGCTGGGTGAGCATCTTCTCGCTGACCCCCGGCAGCGCGCGGCGCAGTTCGGCGAAGCGACGGGTGCCGTGAGCGTGGAGCTCCCACAGGACCAGGCCTTTCCACTTGCCGCTCACGACGTCCAGCGCGGCGTCGATGCCACAGATGTACGGTCCCGACCTCGGTCCCTTTGCCACGACTGCCTCCTCACTAACCAAACAGTAAGTACCGAAGTAAATAGTGGGTACTTTCCAATACCGGTGTCGCTGTCCAGCATGGACGCATGACTTCACCGACCACAACCCCGCTAGCCACAGGCGTGGCGATGCTCGGGCTCGGGGCGATGGGCAGCTCCCTCGCCGCCCGGCTCCTCGACGCCGACCACCCGGTGACCGTATGGAACCGAAGCGCCGGCCGCGACGCCGACCTGGTCGACCGCGGCGCACGGCCCGGCGCGACCGTCGCCGACGCCGTCACCGCGCACCCACTGATCGTCACGTGCCTGCTCCGACACCCCTCGGTGCACGAAACACTCGACCCCGTCGTCGATCAGCTGCGCGGCAAGACACTGGTCAACCTCACCACGACCACCCCGAACGAGGCGCGCGAGACGGCTGCCTGGGCCGCCGGGCACGGGATCGACTATCTCGACGGCGCGATCCTGGCCGTGCCCGCCATGATCGGATCACCCGGCGCGCAGGTCTTCTACAGCGGCTCGCGGACTGCCTTCGACCAGCACCGTGACGTCCTCGACACGTGGGCAACCAGCATCTTCGACGGTTCGGATGCGGGTAGGGCGTCGCTGATCGACCTTGCCCTGCTGTCCGGGATGTACCAGATGTTCGCCGGTTTCCTCCACGGTGCCGCGATGGTCGGTTCGGAAGGTATGACCGCGACGGACTTCGCTGCTCGCGCGATCCCGTTCATCAGTGCCATGACCGGCGGTTTCACCGGCTTCGCGCAGGTCGTCGACGGCGGCGACTACACCGTTGCCGGCCAGCAGAGCCTGGACTTCTCCGATCTGTCCTACATCGTGCGCGCCAGCGACGAGCAGGGCGTGAACCCGGCGCCCCTCGCCGCGGTACAGGCGCTGATCACCCGGCAGATCGCCGCCGGACATGGCTCCGAAGGATTCGCGCGGATCTACGAGAGCTTCCGCGCGTCCGAGGTGACAGTCGGTGGTGGCCGATGAGCGCCGCACCGGTCACCGTGATCGGCCTCGGTCCGATGGGCCAGGCGATGTCCAGGACCCTGCTGCGAGCCGGGCACCAGGTCACCGTGTGGAACCGCACGCCGAGCCGCGCCGACGACCTTGTGGCGGCCGGAGCGCGGTTGGCGGCATCACCTGCCGAGGCGGTAGCGGCCAGCGAACTCATCATCCTCAGCTTGACCGATTACCAAGCGATGTGGGACGTCTTGGCCGACGTCGGCGCCTCGCTGACTGGACGCACGCTCACCAACCTCAGCTCGGACACACCGGACAAGACCCGCGAGGCGGCAAACTGGGCATCTTCACACGGTGCATCGTTCGTGACAGGCGGCGTCATGGTGCCCGCCCCGATGGTGGGTACCGACCTCGCGTACATCTACTACAGCGGCGACCAGCGCGGCTTCGAAGCGCATCGCAACACCCTCGCCCACCTCGGAGATCCACGATTCCTCGGCGATGACCCGGGCCTTGCCCAGTTGATGTACCAGGCGAACCTCGACGTCTTTCTGACCACGCTCGCCGGATGCGCACACGCCATAGCGCTGGCGGGCTCGGCGGGCATCGCAGCCGAGATGTTCCTGCCTGGGGTCATGCAACTGATCGCCGCGATCCCCGACATGATCGCCCCCGGCGGCACCGTTGCTCTCGGTGCTCGAATCGACGCCGGCGAACATCCCGGCACGGGCAGCAACAACATCATGATGGGCGCCACCGCCGATCACATCCTCGCCACCACCGAGTCGGCCGACATCGACACCGCACTCCCCAAGGTGGTGCAAACGCTCTACCGCCGTGCCATCGACGACGGACACGGCACCGACGGCTGGACCCGCACCATCGACGCAATTCGAGCCCGCAAGGCAAGTACATGAGCGCCGCACACAGGAATGCACCGCTCCGACGGTGCCAACACCGTCCGATCGCACGCCGGACCACCGCACCCTCGAAGATCGCCTGCGAGCCGTCACCGGCGATCCACGCCTGATCAGCGATCCACGCCACCAACTCCGGCTCCGCGTCAGCGAACGGCACGGGCCGAGACGTTACCGAACGTTGCCGGGCAGTAATTCGGTGATCAAGTCCTGCACGAGTTTCCGGATGTCGTCGCGGATGCGGCGGACCGCGTCGAGGTCCTGTCCGGCCGGGTCGTCGAGTTTCCAGTCCCGGTAGTCGACGCCGGGGAAATAAGGGCAGGCGTCACCGCAGCCCATGGTGATCACGACATCCGAGGTCTGCACGGTGTCACCGGTGAGGACTTTCGGTGTGCCGGTGGTGATGTCGATGCCGATCTCGGCCATGGCCTCGATCGCGATCGGGTTGATCCGGTCGGCCGGAGCGGTGCCGGCGGAGCGGACCTCGATGGCATCGCCGGCGAGGGCGGTGAGGAAGCCGTGGGCCATCTGGGAGCGTCCGGCGTTGTGGACGCACACGAACAGCACGCTCGGGCGGGTGGGCACGGAAGTCATCGGTTCGGTGGCACTTTCGGTCGGCGCGGCAGGACGCGGGGTCACGACGGGATTCCGGACGATGCCGTCGGGACGGCTCCGGCGTTGTGCGGGAAGCGTTTCCGCAGGGCGAGGGAGACGTGGACCAGGCCGACCAGGACGGGAACCTCGATCAGCGGGCCGACGACCCCGGCCAGGGCCTGGCCGGAGGTGGCGCCGTAGGTGGCGATCGCCACGGCGATGGCGAGTTCGAAGTTGTTGCCCGCGGCGGTGAATGCCATCGTCGTGGTCCGTGCGTACCCGAGGCGCAGAGCGGCGCCGAGGGCGTAGCCGCCGCCCCACATGACCGCGAAATACACCAGCAGCGGGACGGCGATCCGGGCGACATCGCCGGGGTGAGCGGTGATCTGGTGGCCCTGGAGGGCGAACAGGATCACGATCGTGAACAGCAGCCCGTACAACGCCCACGGCCCCAGCCGGGGCAGCAGCCGATTCTCGTACCAGGCACGGCCTTTCGCGCGCTCCCCGGCTCGGCGGGTCGTATACCCCGCCAGCAACGGGATACCGAGGAAGATCAGCACCGATTTCGCGATCTGCCACGGCGACGTGGTGATGGTGGTGCGGGCCAGGTGCAGCAGGCCCGGCAGCACCGACAGGTAGAACCAGCCCAGCACCGCGAACATGACCACCTGGAACACCGAGTTGATCGCGACCAGCACCGCGGCGGCCTCGCGGTCGCCGCAGGCCAAGTCGTTCCAGATGATCACCATCGCGATACAGCGGGCGAGCCCGACGATGATCAGCCCGGTGCGGTACTCGGGCAGGTCCGGTAGCAGCAGCCAGGCCAGCGCGAACATCAGCGCGGGCCCGATGACCCAGTTCAGGATCAGTGAACCGGCCAGCAGCCTGCGATCGCCGGTGACGCTGCCGAGCCGGTCGTAGCGGACCTTCGCCAGCACCGGGTACATCATGATCAGGAGCCCGGCCGCGATCGGCAGTGAGATCCCGTCCACGGCAACCGAACTCAGCCGGTCGCCGAGTCCGGGAATCGCGCGGCCGAGCAGCAGCCCGGCGGCCATCGCGACGCCGATCCATACCGGCAGCAACCGGTCCAGCATCGGCAATCGGACCGCCGCCACCGGTTCGGTGGTGCTCGTCACGCGGTCTGTCCGGCGCAGCAGGACTGCTCGGGCCCGCAGCAGGTCTGCACGGCGTCGATCTCCAGGAATTCCGGTGCGGCGCCGAAGGTCTCGCTGTCGGCGAGCACGGTGTAGACCTCCCAGCGCTCGGCGCCGGGCCCGGTCACCCACACCTTGTCCTGCGTGGCGAAGCAACACGTGGTGGCCATCTGCTCCTCGGTGAACAACCCCGCCTCCGACAACCGGGCGATCTCACCGTGTACCTGCCGTGAGGTCTCCACCTCGACACCGAGATGATTCAGCGTGCCACCCTGACCGGGATTCTCCAGCAGCACCAGCTTCAGCGGCGGCTCGGCGACGGCGAAGTTCGCGTAACCGGGCTTGCGCTTGGCGGGCTCGACGCCGAACAGCGCGGTGTAGAAGGTGACGGCCCGATCGAGGTCGTCGACATTGAGGGCGAGTTGCACACGCGACATTGGTCAACCTCCGGTTGTGAGACATATGTCGAAATACTGACGGTGTCGAGTGTGCCACCTTTTCGACATAAGTCAACGCTGCGGGTAGGGTCGGAACCATGCCCAAGGCGCTCCCGGTGATCGACATGTCCACCCCCGTGTGCTGCGCGCCCGTCGCCGCCGGTCCGGTGGACGACGACGCGGCGCTGGAGGTCGCGCTGCGCCTGAAGGCGCTGGCCGACCCGGTCCGGGTGAAACTCATGTCCCTGCTGCTGGCCAGCCCGCTGGGCGCCGAGAACGGCGGCGACCTGGCCGCCGCGGTCGGCCTGTCGGAGTCCACGATCTCCCATCACCTGAAGGTGCTGCGCGAGGCCGGGCTCACCGACTCCGAACGTCACGGCATGAACACCCTGCACCGCCCCCGCCGCGACGCACTCACCGCCCTCTGCCGCGTCCTGGACCCCAACTGCTGCCCCTGAATACGCCCGGCGCACACCAGGATCCGCCGGCCCCGGCGATCGTCTCCCTGCCGAACTCGCACGGTGCCGACAGTTGGTGGTCGCCCACATGTGCAACGATCCCTACAGTGACCCGGCGCTCCGGTCGCGATTCGCTCGGGTGCGGCGGCCGGTGACCGTTGGCGACAAGGAGGGACGACCGTGACCGGCGAACGTACGGTACTGATCACCGGGGGGACCGGCAGTCTCGGGTATCGCGCCGCCGAGGCGATTCTCGCCGCCGATACCGGGTCGCGGGTGGTCGTCACCGGTCGCGGACCGGACGGGGTTCGGGAGGCGGCGCGGCGGCTGGGTGAGCGCGCCGTCGGGGTGCCGCTGGAGTTGGCTTCGCTCGCGGAGGTCCGGCGGTTCGCGCGGGGGTTCGGGGCGCTGCGGCTGCCGCCGTTGCGGGCGATCGTGTGCAATGCCGGTGTGCAGATCGTGTCCGGGACGGTACTGACCGTAGACGGATTCGAGCAGACCTTCGCGGTCAATCACCTCGCGCATGTCCTGCTGGTGCGCGAGCTGTTGCCGGAGCTGGGTACGCCGGGCCGGATCGTCTTCGTGGCCAGCGACACCCACGATCCCGCCAAGCCGACCGGAATGCCGGCGCCGGCCTACACCACTGCCCGGGAGCTGGCCCGTCCGAGCGAGACCGGCGGTTCGCCCGGCGCGGTCGGGCGGCGGCGGTACACCACGTCCAAACTCTGCAATGTGCTGACCACGTACGCGCTGGCCCGGCAACTCGACACCGGTGCCGTACCGCCGCCGATCACCGTGAACGCCTTCGATCCCGGGCTGATGCCGGGCACCGGGCTCGGTCGTGACTACGGCGGGATTCAGGGTCTGGCATGGCGGTATCTGCTCCCGGCGCTCACCGTGGTGCCGGGTATCAATGTGCACACACCGCGCCGGTCGGGGCAGGCGCTGGCGCGGCTGGTCCTCGATCCCGAGTTGGCCGGCGTCACCGGCAGTTACTTCTCCGGGTTCCGGCGGATTCGCTCGTCCGCCGAATCCTATCAGGTGGCCACGGCCGAGGAGCTCTGGGCCACCAGTGTGGAGCTCACCGAAACCGCCTGAGCGACAGGCTGTTACGATGCCCGCGGAATCAGGCGGGGCTGTTCTCGATCATGGTGAGCGCGGCGGCCCGGAGCTCGGGCCGTTCGGCGGCGGCGTAGAGCTCGAGCAGGGCGATCTCGGCGATCATGGCGACGTACATCGTGGCGGTCGCGTGCGGGTCGGGCCAGCCCAGGACGGTCAGATCCGGCTCCAGTCGCACGGCGACCCTCTCGTTGCGTTCCTGCATGGCCTCGATGAGATCGACATCGGTTCTGGACTGCGCCAGAAAGGCTTTCGTCCCCCGGGTGTGGCGGCAGGCATCCAGGTAGGCGGTGGTGGCGACCCGAATCCTGGCCGCGCCCACCGGCATTCCGGCGACCGCCGCCAGCACCAACTCGGTCAGCTCGTCGTGGTAGCGACGGTGCAGGGCCAGCACGTACTCTCGCCGACTCGGAAAGTGATGGTAGAAGCTGCCTTTGGCCATTCCGGCCGCCTCGACGACGGCGTTCACCGACAGTCCGCGCAACCCGGAGCGCTCCGCCGTCTCCGCGCCCGCGGTGAGCAGGGCGTTGCGGCCGGGGTCTGCGGGACGGGGCATGGCTGTCAGTCTGCCAAACCGGTGGCGTGCGCGCGGTGCGCCCCCTAAGCTATGACCGACCGGTCGGTCATAGCCGGTCGGGCGCAGGGAACGTATCGACGGGGAGGCTGTCCGTGCGGCGAGCAACGACGATTCTGCTGACTGTTTCGGCCCTGAGCGGCCTGTTCGCGTGCGGGCCCGCACAGGCGCGGCCGGAGTATCCGGTGCCCTACGGCTACGCGGCGGGAGTGGCGGCGCAGCTGGCACATCCGGGGACCGCCCCGCCGGGCGCCGACGACTGGTCGTGTGCCCCCTCGGCCGCGCACCCGAACCCCGTCGTGCTGCTGCACGGCTTCTTCTCCTCCGACACCGTCACGTGGCAGTCGGTGGCGCCCGCGCTGGCCGATGCGGGCTACTGCGTGTTCACCACCACCTACGGGCGCACCGTATCCGGTGATTTCGGTGGCATGGCCCGGGTCGAGGACAGCGCCGCCGAGATCGCCGGCTTCATCGATCGGGTGCGGGCGGCCACCGGGGCGGAAAAGGTGGATCTGGTGGGCCATTCCGCCGGGGCCGCCATCCCGTTCTACTACGTCAACCACCTCGGCGGGGCGGCGGCGATCGACCACTACGTCGGACTGGCCGCGCCCTATCACGGGTCCACCCTGAGCGGACTCCAGGAGGTCGCGCGGCACGCCCCGGACCTCCCGTGGACCGCCGCGGCGTGCGGAAACTGCGCGCAATTGGTCACCGGCGCACCGTTTCTCGCCGAATTGCACGCCGATGCCGCGGCGGCCCCGGACATCCGGTTCACCGATATCATCACCCGCGACGACGAGGTCGCCACCCCGTACACGACCGGCCTGCTGACCGGACCCAATGTCCGCAACATCGTGGTGCAGGACCAGTGCCCGGGAGATGTCAGCGATCATTTCCAGCTCCCGGGCGATCCCGCGGTGGTGGAGGATGTGCTCGAGGCTCTCGACGAGACCCGTCCCCACGCCACGATCTGCTGAACCTGGGCAGGTTCAGCAGAAGGCGCCGTTGGGCAGGGGCGTGCCGTCGATCTCGTCCGCGCCGATGGCCCGCGCCTGGTAGGGTGCGGACGCCGTCCGCCGCGGCGGCCACATCCCGGTGCACCGGCTCCACACCATATGGGGCGCGGCAGGTGGCCGGCGGGCGAGGCGCGGTGGCGTCAGGTGAGCAGTTCGCGCAGGCGGTCGGCGAACTTCACCGGGTCCTCGGTGAATCCGCCGTGGCCGCCGGGGAACAGCACCGGGTCGATACCCAGTTCGGCGCCCAGGGCGCGGGTGGCGCGGTCGCAGAACAGGCCGCCGGAGGTGTCGCCGATGCCGAGGATCAGCCGGGTTCCGGTGGCGCGCAGGGCGTCCAGGTCGGGCTGCCAGCCCGCGGTGCCCTGGAACTCGTGCAGGTAGAAGTAGCGGTCGTTGGCGATCTCGGCCTCGGTGCGCTCGCCGCCGAAGACCTGCTGGAAGATCGGCTCGGGCATGTGCATTCCGGCGAAGGCGAAGAATTTGCGGACGGCGCCCAGGGTGTCGCCGCTACGGAAGGTGTCGATGACATCCGCCTGGACGGCCCGCTGCTGCTCACGGTCGTCGAGCAGTTCCGCCAGCGGGGGCTCGTGTGCGACGGCGGTGTGCACCAGCTCCGGATTTGCTTGCAGCAGAGCAAGAGTCGTGATCGCGCCACCGGAGGAACCGAAGACCGTCGCGGGGCCGGTAGCGAGGTGGCGCAGCAGGGCGGCCAGGTCGCCGGCGCGCAGTTCCGGGGTGGAGTCGCTGTCGGGATCGTGCAGCACGCTGCCGAAATGGCCGCGCGGGTCGGTGGTCAGCACGGTGTGGCTCTCGGCGAGGGCGTCCGCCACCGGCGCGAACGCCGCCGCGTGCATCGGCGAGCCGACCAGCGCGACGAGCGGGCCGCTGCCGCGTAGTTCGTAGTAGAGACTGCCGTCCGGGACGGCGAGCGTGCCGGTGGTGACGGATACGGTCATGGGTCCTCCGGGAGATAGATCGAACATCTTCACGACAATCGACGCCGCCGGAGCGCGGAACTCATCGGCGGCCGCCGAGTCCAGCATGCCTCGGCGGCACTGCGGGCTGTCGGGCGGAATCTCCCGCGGGCGGTCGGGGGCCACCGGCGCAGGCGGTCCGGGATGCGCCACAGGCGGTTCGAGGGACTGCCGTGGCGAGCGCATCGCCGCAGGCAGTCGGAGGTATTGCCGCGCAGCCCGATTCGGCCGGCGGTGTGCTGTCGTCGCGAACCGGGCACCCCGCGGCGCCGATTCTCCTAGGATCGATTACACAACAAGATCTTCGAGTACAAGGGGTGATTCCCGTGTCGGACAGCGCGGCGATCGATCAATCGAAGCCGAGCATCGCCCGCGTCTACGACTACCTGCTGGGTGGCAAGGACAATTACGCCGTCGATCGCCAGGTCGGTGACTTCTTCGTCAAGGATCTGCCCGGTTCGGTGGGCATCGCGTACGCCAACCGGCAGGCGTTGATCCGGGTGGTCGGCAACCTCGCCCGCGACGGCGTGCGGCAGTTCGTCGACATCGGCAGCGGGCTGCCCACCGCCGACAATGTTCATCAAGTGGCGCAACGGAATTCGTCCGACGCGCACGTGGTGTACGTGGACAACGATCCGATCGTGCTCGCGCACGGTCACGCGCTGCTGGCCACCGACGACGACACCACCGTGATCCAGGCGGACCTGCGCAGGCCGCAGGAGATCTACGACAATCCCGAGGTGAAGCGGCTGATCGACTTCTCCCAGCCGGTGGCCGTGATCTTCAGCGCGATCCTGCACCACCTCAACGACGACGAGGAACCGGCCGCGCTCGTGCGCTGGTGGGTGGATCGGATCCCCTCCGGCAGTTACGTCTACATCTCACACTTCCGATCCGGGCACAACGAGGAGACCGCCGCCGCCGAGGAGAAGTTGCAGGCCAGCTTCGGCCGCGGCCGCTGGCGTACCGACGACGAATTGACGGCCCTGTTCGGCGATCTGGAGATCCTCGAGCCCGGCCTCACGGCCTGCTCGCATTGGCGGCCCGAGCCCAGCCCGGACGGGATCGACAAGATCGGCCCCGACGACCGGGATCTGACGCTGTGGGAGACCCTCATCGCCTGCGCACTGGCCCGCAAACCGTAACTCGCTTGCCGCACAGTCGTTCTCCGCGACCTCTACCATCGGAGAGATCCCCCAGCGAGGAGCCGTGCCGATGGTCTACCCGTATCCGCCAGGGCCGCCCCACAATCCGGGGCAGCCGTGGTCGTCGACACCCGGATATCCGATGCCGGGACATCCGGTCCCGGGTGCGAACCCGGGGGATCCCCGCGCCGTGCTGGGTGCGATCACGGTCGGCCTGGCCGCGGTGCTCTATGCCGTGCAGGCGATCTGGTACCTGATCGGCGCCCACAACGTCGACTGGTACCTGCTGCCGGTCGCCCTCACCGTCGCGTTCGGCCTGATCGGCGCGGTGTTGGTGGCGGTCCGGCCCGCGGCCGCCACCGGGCGCACGCTCGCCGCGGTCGGCGCCGGCGCGGTATTCCTGCAATCGGGTTCGAGTGTGATCAACACGCTGCAATATCCGGAGTACCAGGCGTTCTCGCGCGACGGGCAGTGGCTGTTCATCCCCGCGACGATCGTCGGCCTGGTCGCCGTCGTGGTGCTGGCCCTGCCCGCGGCGAAGCCCCCTTCGGCGCCCGCGCCCGCCCCGCTGTGGCAGCAGGCGCCCAGCTATCCATCGAATTACGCTGCCCCGCAACCGTATCCGGCACCACAGCAGTTTCCGCAGCCCGGCTATCAGCCGCCGGGGACACCGCCCCCACCGCAGTGGCCGCCCCAGCTGTAGGGCATTCCGGGAGCGCTGCCCGCCGAGCAACCGCAGGTCATGGCAGCCGGCCGAGGCGATGGCGGTGGCGGCCATCGCAGCCCGGACCGCCCGCGAGCGACCCTCGTCGCAGGCTCGCCGGGCGAGCCGGGCAGCGCGGCCCGATGTTCCCACGGCCGGACCGGCTTCCCGATTGACCTGCCCGCCCCGGCGGATCTACGGTCGGATCATGCACGGGCGGGTAGTGGCCCGCTCCACAGCGGCGTCGGAATGCGCGGCGAATCGCCGCCGCGGGGTGTCGGCTCGATGACGAAACCCGAACTCCCGGAAACTGATACGGAACGGCGCGAGCGGCAGGAGCGCATCCCCGCACCGCTGCACTGGCGAGCGGTGGCGCTGGTGGCCGCGGTGGTGGGTGTCGTCCATCTGGCGGTGGCCACCCGATTCGGCTGGCACCGGGACGAGTTCTACTACGTGATCTGCGGACGGCATCCCGATTGGGGCTATGTCGATCAGCCGCCGCTGGCCCCGCTGCTGGCCCGTGCGGCGGCCGCACTGCCCGGCGGCATGCTGCCGCTACGGGTGCTCGCCATCGCGGCGCAGGTCGGATGTGTGCTGCTGGCGGCGGTCCTGGCCGCGGAGTTCGGCGGCCGGCGGCGGGCGCAGGTACTGGCCGCCGGGGCGGTCGCGGCCTCGCCGGTGTTCGTCGCGGCCTCACTGCTGTTCGGCACCACGGTGCTGGACCAGCTGGCCTGGGCGGCGGTGCTGGTACTGGTCGCAAGGGCGCTGCGCCGGGGCACGGTCGGAGCATGGCTGGCCGCCGGGGTGGTCGCGGGGATCGGTCTCCAGAACAAGAGCACGCTGGCGGTGCTGCTGCTGGGGGTGCTCGCCGGACTGGCGATCTATCGGCGCGAGGTGTTGCGGACGCCGGGGCCGTGGCTGGCCGGTGGGCTCGCAGCGCTGATCCTCGCGCCGAATCTGGTGTGGGACGCCCGGCACCAGTGGGCGAATCTGCACATGGCACAGGTGTTGTCCGCGCAGCAGGGCGGCGTGCCCGGCGCGCTGGCCCAGCTGCCGCTGACGCTGTTGCTGCTGGCCGGACCGCCGCTGGTGGTGCTGTGGGTGGCCGGGGTGCGCCGGCTCGGCTCGGCGGCCGGGCGAGAACATCGCTGGCTGCTGGTGGTCGCGGTGGTGGCGGTGGTCCTCTTCACCGCCGGGGGCGGGAAGAGCTACTACGTCGCACCGGTGCTGATCGGGCTGTTCGCGGCCGGGGCCGTGCGGGCGGAGGAGCACGCGGACAACCGGGTCGCGTGGCCGGTGGCGATGGTGGCGTGCGGTCTGGCCGCGGTACTGATCGGCCTGCCGACGCTCACCCCGGCGGTGTCGAGTGCCCTGCGCGCGGTCGATCCGGAGCCGATGGAGACCTACGGCTGGCCCGGATACACCGATCAGGTGATCCGCGCCGCGGCCGGATTCCCTTCCGGGACACCGATCTTCACCAGCAACTACGGGGAGGCCGGGGCGCTGACCATCCTCGGTCCCGGTCGCGGGCTGCACAATCCGGTGTACAGCGCGCACAACAACTACCTGCTGTGGGGACCCCCGCCGGGCACCCCGGACACGGTGCTGTGTGTGGGCCAGTGGAATACCGCGTACCTGCACCGTTTCTGGTCGGATGTCACGACGGTCGCGCCGATCACGTTGCCGCACGGGCTGACCGACCAGGAAACCTCCCGGCACGCCGCGATCTACCTGTGCCGCGCACCGCACGGCACCTGGGCCCAGCTCTGGCCGGATCTACGTCACCTCGGCTGAGCTGCTCCGCAGTCCACTCACCGGCGAGAAGCCGCACGGAAAGTCGATCGACTACGGCCTGACCGTGCTGTCCGATGCCTGCGCCGACCCGGATCCGGAATTGCACCACCTGCTGACCACCCGGACCTCCGCCCGTCGCGGCGACGTGCTCACCGGCGCCGAATGGGCCGCCGGCCTCGGCGTCTGACGATCACACCTGCGCCTGCCCGCCGTCGGCGAAGAGTTCGGTGCCGTTCACGAAGCTGGCATCGGGCGAGACGAGAAACAGTGCGGCACCGGCGATTTCGGCCGGGTCGGCGACCCGGCCGAGCGGCACGTCACCGGCCAGGGAATCCAGCAGCCCCGAGTGCTGATCGTCCGGGACGAGGCCGAGCAGGCCCGGTGTCCGCGTCGGTCCCGGCGACAGCGCGTTGACGCGGATGTGGCGGTCGGCGAGATCCAGCGCCCAGCTGCGGGCGAAGTTGCGGACGGCGGCCTTGGATGCGGCGTAGACGCTGAAGGCCTTGCCGCCCAGCACCGAGGTCGTGGAACTCATCAGCACCACCGAGGCGCCGTCGGTGAGCAGCGGCAGCGCGCCCTGCACGGTGAACAGCGTGCCCTTGACGTTGGCGTCGAAGGTCTCGTCGTAGTGCTTCTCGGTGATCTGCCCCAGCGGCAGGAAGGACCCGCCGCCCGCGTTGGCGACCAGCGCGTCGATGCGGCCGGCGCGCTCGCGCACGGTCGCGAAGAGGGTGTCGAGATCGGCCACGCTCGCGGCGTCCGCGCGCACGCCGATCACCTCGCCCTCGATCTGCGCGACCGCGGCCTCCAGTGCGTCCGGCCGTCGGCCGGTGATGAACAAGGTCGCGCCCTCGGCGGCGAACCGCTGCGCGATGGCGAGGCCGATCCCGCTGGTCGCGCCGGTGACGACGGCGACCTTCCCGTCGAGCGTTCCGCTCATGATGCACTCCTCGCCGATTACGGAATGATTGTTCCCGAACTCGGCCCAGAGTATCAGAACGATCATTCCGAAACTGTGTATGCTCGACCACGTGGCCAGACCGAGAACCTTCGACGAAGCGCTGGTGGCGCGGCGCGCCCGCGAGGCGTTCCACGATCACGGATATACGGCGACCTCCGTCGAACAGCTCACCGCCGCGACCGGACTGCGCCGCAGCAGCCTCTACGGTGCGTTCGGCGACAAACACGGTCTGTTCCTGAGTGCCTTCGGCCAGTATTGCGACGAGGAGATGGCCGCGGTCCGCGACCAGTTGGCCGGTGCCGACGACGAGGCGTACGAGCGGCTGGGCCGCCACCTGCGGTCGAAGACCGCCGATCCCGCCGCCTCCCGCCGCGGCTGCCTGCTGGCCAAGGCCACCGCGGAACTCGCCGACCAGGATCCGGACGTGGCCCGGATCTCGGCTGCCGCCTACGACACCTACGAACAGGCCCTGACCGGCTGCTTCCGTGCCGCCCAGACCGCCGGGGACGCGCGCGGCGACCTCGATCCGCAGGAGGGTGGCGCGCTGTTGCTCACCGTCCTGCGCGGGATCGAGGCGCTCGGCCGCGCCGGCCGATCCGAACCCGCGCTGCGGGCGATCGCCGAGACGGCGATCACAGTGCTCGCCGCCGACCACCCGAAACCGGAGGAATGCCCGTGACCACGGACGGCACGCTGATCGGCGACCTGCTGCACCGCAATCTGCTCGACGTGTTCGATCAGCGCGACCGCAGCACCCGGCGCGCGGTGATCGCCGAGCTGTTCGCCCCGGACGCACGGTTCGTCGACCACGACGGGTCGGTCGTCGGCCACGTCGCCATCGATGCCGCCGCCGAACGGGTGCTCACCGCATTTCCGCAACTGCACTTCGCGGCGGCGGGCGCACCCTCGTCCGTCGGCGATCTCGGCCGCCTGGACTGGGAACTGCGGACCGCCGACGACGTGGCGCGGGTGCGCGGCACCGATGTCGCCACCGTCGCCGACGGCCGGATCACCCGATTGTGGACCTTCGTCGAACCGGTCGCCGCCGAGTCCTGACCCGGCAGTGGGTAACGACCGCGGCGTTGCACTGTACGCATGGCCGACGACCGGACGGCATCGCCCGCCGGGCCGTCGATCACCTCACCGGGCCCGAACGCGCCGACCTGGCGAACAGTACTGCGGCACAGCATGTTTCAGGCTCCGGCGCCGCCGTCGACCGGTATGATGGCGCCGGTGACCATCGAGGCGCGATCGCTGAGCAGCCAGGCGGCCGCCTCGGCGACCTCGCGCGGTTCGGCCATCCGGCCCAGCGGGATCAACGTCGTCAGATGGGCGACGATGCCGGGAGTCGCCGCCTCCCATTCCTCGATCATCTCGGTGGCGGTACCGCCCGGGGTGATCCCGTTCACCCGGATACGGTCGGCGGCCCAGCTCACCGCCGCGGTTTCGGTGATGCTGTTCAGCGCGCGCTTCATCGCACCGTAGGCGGGCAGCCGCGGATTCGCGCGGCGGCTGCCGATGCTCGAGGTGTTGACGATCGCTCCGCCGCCGTGCCGCCGCATGAGGGCGGCCTCGGCAGTCATGGCGGTCCAGTGCGCGCGGAAGTTCACGGCGAACTGCCGGTCGATATCCTCGTCGCTGGTGGTGTCGAGCGGGCCGGGCTGCTGGATCACCGCACCGTTGTTGAAGGCGCCGTCGAGCCGTCCGTGCACCTGCTCGACGCGGTCGACGGCCGCGCGGATGTCCGCGCGCTCGGCCAGGTCCAAGGTGACGGCGTCGGCCACGCCGCCGGCGGCACGGATCTCGCTCACCAGGTGGTCCAGCGCGTCTCTGCCGCGGGCGGCGAGCACGACGGCCGCGCCCTCCCGGGCGAACAGCCGCGCCGCGGCCGCCCCGATCCCCCGGCTGGCTCCGGTGACGAGCACGACCTTGCCGGTGAGCAGGCCGATGGACGGATATTCGATGGTCTGGGTCATGACGCCAGTGTCGGGCGGATCGCCGCACCGGATTCAGGCACAACCGGTACCAGGATCCGGGCCCACCCGAGGGGCACACTCGGAGTATGGACAAGCAGGAACTGGGAGCGTTCCTCCGCAACCGCCGCGAACGGCTCCGGCCCGAGGACGTCGGCCTCCCCTCGGGCCCACGCCGCCGGACACCCGGGCTGCGCCGCGAGGAGGTCGCGGTGCTCGCACACATCTCCACGGAGTACTACGTGCGACTCGAACAGGGCCGCGCCCCACGGCCGTCAGCCGAGGTCCTCGCCGGGATCGCGGGTGCGCTGCGGCTCACCGACGCCGAATCCGACCACCTGCACGTCCTGGCGGGCACCGCGCCGAGCCGCACCGGATCGCACCCGCGCGAGGTCCGGCCCAGCATCCTGGCACTGCTCGAGCGGCTGCCGCAGACGGCCGCCATGGTGACCTCCGCGATCTTCGAGGTGCTCGCCTGGAACGATCTGGCGGCCGCGCTCATGGAGAATTTCGCCGAGATCGCCCCGGCGGACCGCAATCTCGCCCGCCGGGCCTTCCTCGGCCCGGCCCGGCTCGGCTCCACCCTGTACGGGGTCTCCGACGTCGCGGCGTTCCGGCAGCACGTGGTGATGCAGCTGCGTTCGGCCCTGGCACGCTATCCGGCCGACTCCGAAGTGACCGGTCTGATCGGCGAACTGCGCACCGGCAGTGCCGAATTCGCCGAGCTCTGGGAACGGCACGACGTACAGCCCGCGGCGGTGCTCACGAAAACCTTCCAGCACCCGGTGATCGGACCGATCACCGTCGACTGCGATGCCCTCACCCTCCCGGACCGCGACCAGCACCTCGTCCTCTACAGCGCCCCGCCGGGCTCCCCCGACGCCGAGGCGCTGGCGCTGCTGAACGTCCTCGGCGCCGACGCTGGGGCATATCGGCGATGAGTACTCGGTCGTTCACCGTCGGCTCCAGCACGGCGGCGTGCGACCACGCGATCACCGCGAAGTGGTCGAACATGTTCGCGTAGTGGTCTTCCGGCGCCGCCTCGACCGGCGCGTACTGGCGGCCGCCGCTGCCACCGGCGTGCCGATCGGCATCCATCCGGAGGCCGGTACGGCGGCGCTGGACGTGCTGGAGGTGTTGTGCGCGGAGCACGGGGTGCCGCCGGGCAGTGTCGTGCTCGGACATCTGCATCGGTTCCCGGACAGCCGAATTCACCAGTAGGTTGCCGCAGCGGGTGCGTACGTGCAATTCGACGGGCCGGCGCGGGTCCACCACGGCACCGATCGGCGGCTGCCGGACAGCATCGCGGCGCTGGCCGACAGCGGTCACGCCGATCGCATCCTGTCCGGCGCCGACACGGTCACCACGGGAGTCGCCGCACGAATACCGCTCCGGCCACCGCCGCCGTGGCGGACGTCGGCGAGGTGACCGGTAGCGGGACCGGTGCCATGCCCACTCCGTGGCGGGACCGCTTCCGGCCACGGCACGGCTCGCCGCCGCGGAAATCAGCCGGTGACCGGGTGGACCTGGAGTGCGCAGGTGTCGATCGGCACGGTGAGGGTGCTGGTCTCGGTGCTGTCGGGCGGGGTGACCAGCAGGCTGGTGTACTGCGGGCAGCCGTTGCCGGCGGCGTCGACGGCGACGCCCTCGACGATCGCGTGGGCGAGATGGCCGGAATCCAGCCGGACCGGCGGCGCGGTGTCGTCACCGGCGGGCAGGCCACCCATGAAACCGCGCGGGGTGCGGGTGGCGTGCAGCAGCGGACCACCGGCACCGCTGTCGACGCCCGGATAGCCGGTCAGCGCGCACGGCGCGGCGGCCCCGACGAGCGAGAAGGTCAGCCGGACGCCGCGATGCAGAGTGGCCGGGGACATCTGCTCGGCGCCGATGATCACCGCGCCGGTGCCGCACGGGCCGAGCGACTGCGCGACCGAGGTGGCGACCGGTGTCGAACCCGCCGCGCTCGGTGCCGAACCCGCCGATCCCGGCGCGGCCGGTGGCGCCGACACCGGCGCTCCCGCGGTCGCCGCCGGCACCGAGCCCGGGGAACCGGCCTGTGGTGCGGCCGGACCGGGGCTACAGCCGATCAGCGCGACCGCCAGGCCACACAGAGCCAGTGCCGACCGGGTGTGCGAACCGATGCGCATGGCGTTCCGCCTCTCGCTGCGGTGAATGATTTTCACACTGTCTCATCGCGATTCGGCAGCCGGGCGTTTACGGATAAAGGACGGGTTGCGTATTGATTGCACATGTCATGTAAACGGTGATTGCCAGTGACCCGCACCACTCCGAGGGCTCCAAGTGACCTTGACCACATCTCCGCGCGTGTGCTTTCATGAGCACGACGCACTGTGCTGAACAGCTGTTCAGCAGGGGTGAGGAGTGTGGCATGAGCACATCCGAAGAGATCACCGACGGCAGCGAGGAACGCTCGGCGGGCGCCGAGATCAGGGGTTGGGTTCGCGGATATCTGGGCCGGCATCCGCTGGCGGCGCTGGACACCGTGGGTGGTCAGGTCGTGATGGGCGTGTACGCCGTCCGCTATCTGGTCGCCGACATCGTCACCGGGCAGTTCCCGTTCCGGGAGTTCCTGCGGCAGGCCGCATTCATGGCGAAGACCTCCTATGTGCCGACGCTGGCGGTCGCGCTGCCGATCAGCGCCACGCTCTCGATCCAGTTCGGGCTCTTGGCAGGTCAGGTCGGGGCGACCGCATTGGCCGGCGCCGCAAGCGGTTTGGCGGTGATCCGGCAGGCCGCGCCGCTGGTGACGGCCATGCTGCTGGCGGCGGCGGTGGGTTCGGCGATCTGCGCCGATCTCGGCTCGCGGGCGATCCGCGAGGAGATCGACGCCATGGAGGTCATGGGCGTCTCGCCGCTGCGGCGGCTGGTGGTGCCGCGGCTGGCCGCGGGCATCATGGTGGCGATGGGGCTCACCGGCGCCAGCTGTTTCGTCGGATTTCTCGCCGGATACCTGTTCAACGTCTACGTGCAGAACGGCACGCCGGGTAGCTTCCTGGCCACCTTCTCCTCGTTCGCGACGGTCGGCGACCTGTATCTGGCGATGGTGAAATCCGCGGTGTTCGGCGCGATCGTCACCGTGGTCGCCTGTCAGAAGGGGTTGAGCACCAAGGGCGGTCCGGGCGGGGTGGCCAATTCGGTGAACGCCGCGGTGGTCGCGTCGATCATGCTGCTGATGGTGGTCAACGTCGGCTTCACCCAGCTGTACACGATGCTGTTCCCGAGGACGACGCTGTAATGGCCACCCGCTATCGCCCGCCGCTGCTGCGGCCGCTGGCCGGGGTCGCCGGGATGCCGGCCGGACCGGTGATGCGGCTGGGTCACCTGGCCTCCTTCTTCGTCCGCGCGGTCCTCGCGATTCCGGTGGCGCTGCGCCACTATCGCAAGGAGTGCCTGCGCATCCTGTCCGATGTGACCTGGGGCAACGGCTCACTGGTGGTGGGTGGCGGCACGGCCGGGGTGGTGCTGGTGCTCGGTGCCGCCGCGGGCGGCATCGTCGGCATCGAGGGCTACAGCGCGCTGAAACTGCTCGGCATGGGCCCGGCCACCGGCATGATCGCCTCCACGGCCGCCACCCGGGAACTGGCGCCGATCATGGCGGCCATCGCCTTCGCCGCCCAGGCCGGGTGCCGCTTCACCGCGCAACTGGGGTCGATGCGGATCGCGGAGGAGATCGATGCGCTCGACTCGATCGCCATCCGGCCGATCCCCTACCTGGTGACCACCCGGCTGCTGGCCGCGGCGGTGGCGGCGGTGCCGCTGTATCTGGCCGGGCTGGCGATCGACTATCTCGCGGTGGAGGCGTTCGTGGCCATCGCCGGCGGGCAGTCCACCGGTACCTACGAACATTATTTCCGGTTGGTGCTGGCCGGACGGGACGTGCTGTATTCGCTGGCGAAGGCGGTCGTGTTCGTCGTCATCACCTCGACCATCCAGTGCTACTACGGGTTCTACGCCTCGGGCGGACCGCAGGGCGTCGGGGTCGCCGCCGGGCGCGCGATGCGCGCCGCGATCACGGTGATGATCTGCGTGAACCTGCTGATGACGATGGCGCTCTGGGGTTTCGATTCCGGCTCGAGAATCAGCGGGTGAGACGATGCCGATCGCATTCGAATCCGACGGACGACCCACCTCCGACCTCCGATTGTTCTGGCGCGGCATCATTTTCCTGGTGGTGGCCGGGGTCGTGGCGGCCGCGATGATCGCCCGCTCCGAAGGAGTGTTCCAGCGGCCGGTGCGGGTGACCGCGGACCTGGTCGACGTCGGTGACGGCCTGCCCGTGAAATCGGATGTGAAATACCGTGGCGTACTGGTCGGATTGGTGCGATCGGTGACCGCGTCCACCGGCGGCGGCCCGAATCAGGTTCGGATCGACCTGTTCCCGCAGTTCGCCGCGGGCATCCCCGGCACCGTGACCGCACGGGTGGTGCCCAGCAACGTGTTCGCGGTGCCCTCGGTGCAACTGGTCGACAACGGGCCGGGCCCGGCGCTGGCCGCGGGTGCGCGCATCCCGCAGGACCACGGCCTGGAGACGGTGCGGTTGCAGACCTCGCTGACGGCACTGAGCCGGATCGTCGCCGCGGTCGGCCGCTCCCCGGCCGATCCGACCCTCGGCATCCTCGCCACCGTCGAACAGGCCACCAGCGGCCGCGGCGCCGACGCGCTGCGCGCCGGCGCCCAGCTCGACCGCATCGCCCGCGGCCTCGACGCCGCCATGGCCCCCGACGGCAACCCGTCGCTGCTGGTCGCCCTGTCCGACGCGCTGAGCGGATTGCAGTCCGCCGCACCGGATCTGCTCGACGCCGTGCATCAGGCGGTGGTCCCCATGCAGACCGTGGCCGCCGATCGGATCCAGTTGGCGGACCTGCTCTCCGGCGGGCTGACCACCACGACCACGGTCGCGGCGGCGCTGCAACACAACACCGACACCCTCACCGGAATCACCGGCCGGATGTCGCCGGTGCTGGACGTACTGGCCCAGGGCGGCCGGAACTTCACCCAGATGGCGATCTCCGAGACCCGGATCTCGACGACCTTCCGCACCGGCTTCTGGCACGCCGACACCCAGAGCGCCACCGCGAAGGTCATCGTCGAGCTGACCCCGCACAAGCAGTACACCCGCGCGGACTGCCCGCGCTACGGCAATCTCGCCGGGCCCAGTTGCGAGACCGCGCCGGTGGGCGGGCCCGCCATCGTCGGCCCCGGCGGCAATCCGAACGACGACGACAGCGCCCTGGGCGGCATGGTCGGCCCGGTCGGCAGCCCGGCCGAACAGCAGCGCATCGCCGCCGCGTTCGGCGGCCCGCCGAACGCGGCCTCCGACCTGCTGCTGGGACCGCTGGTGCGCGGCAACGACATTCGGATCACCCCCGCGCCCCCGGACGGAGGATCGAAATGAGTGTGCGCGGACCGTTGTTCGGCGTGATCCTGTTCCTGGTGGCCTCGATCGCCGCGACCTGGACCGTGTACGCCACCCTGCAACGCGGCGTCCCCGGCCGCGCGGACCGCTATTCGGCGATGTTCACCGACGTGTCGGGCCTGCGCACCGGCGACGACGTCCGGATGGCCGGGGTGCGGGTGGGCCGGGTCGACGGCATCGACCTCGACGGCACCTTCGCGCGGGTGACCTTCGAGGTGCAGCACGGCCAGCCGATGTACACCGACACTGTCGCCTCGGTCACCTACCAGAATCTGATCGGCCAGCGGTACATCGGATTGTCGTTGCGCGGCGACGGAACCCACACCCCGCTGCGGCCCGGCGCGCAACTGCCGCCGGAGCGCACCGAGGCCTCCTTCGATCTGTCCACGCTGCTCAACGGTTTCGAACCGCTGTTCAGCGTGCTGCAACCGAAAGACGTCGACAACATCACCGCCGCGGTGATCCGGGCATTGCAGGGCGACAACGGCTCGGTCGCCGCGCTGATCGCCGAGACGTCGCGGCTGGCCGAGACGCTCACCGGGCCCGACGAAGTACTCGGCCGGCTCATCGACAATCTGGCCCGGGTGCTTACCGACCTCGCCGGGCAGCGCGGCGACCTGCAAACGGTCATCACGCAGACCGGCAAGATCTTCGAGGGGCTGTCCGCGCAGCGGGACACGCTGTTCGCCCAGGTCGATTCGCTGTCGGCGGTGCTGGATCGGGCGGCGCGGGTGGTGCAGGGCGCGCAACCGCAGATGTCCGCCTTCCTGACCCGCGAACCGGGTTTCAGCAAGCACTTCCTCGACAACCGGTACAAGTTCGCCTATCTGGGCTACAACCTGCCGTTGATGTTGCAGGGCATGGCCCGCATCGTCGACAACGGCGCCTATCTGAACGCCTATGTGTGCAACCTCCGGTTCAGCATCACGCCGGGGGTGGATCCGGTCGTCGCGAACCTGCTCGCCCTCGCGGCGCCGAGCGGAAAAGTCGAGAACTCAGCCATCTGCAGGTGAACGACCCTGCGCGCGAAGGGGATGCCGATGTCGGTGCGGACATGGTGGAAGTCGGTGCGGCGCCGTCCGCTCGACAGCTACGACCGGGTGCGGCTGGGCGCGGCGGCGATCGTGGTGCTGCTGGTGGCGGTGGGGGCCACGGTGTACGTGAATTCGCTGCACCTCGGCGAGCGGACCTATCACGCCGATTTCGCCCAGGCCGCGGGAATCGGCGCCGGCGACGCGGTGACCGACGCGGGTATCCAGGTCGGCACGGTGACCGGTACCCGGCTCGCCGGTGACCATGTGGTCGTCACCATGAAGATCCGCTCGGGCGTGGCGCTCGGCGCCGACACCCGCGCGGCGATCAAACTCACCACACTGCTCGGCTCGCGCTACCTCGAACTGCGCCCGGCCGGGTCCGGAACACTGCCCGGCCGCTCGATCGCGCTGTCGCACACCGAGGTTCCCTACGATCTGGAGCAGGCGCTGCAAGCGGCGACCACCACCTTCTCCCAGGTCGACGCGGACAGCATCGCCACCTCGATGACCACCCTGTCGCAGCAGTTGCGGAATGTGCCGACGCTGGTCCCCGAGGTGTTGCGCAATGTGCGGGAACTGTCGGCGGTGATCGCGGCGCGCCGCGGCCAGATCGCCGCGCTGCTGACCAGCACCGCGCAGGTGACCGAGGTGATCCGCACCCAGCAGGCCGATCTGGCCGGGCTGATCGGGCAGGGCACCGCGGTGTTGCAGCAGATCGGCTCCCGCCATGCCGCGCTGCAACGGATGATCGCCGCCGCCACCGTGCTGGTGCACGAACTGGCACCGATCGCGGTCGGCGACCGGCCGCAGATCCAGCAGCTGCTGGACAATCTCGGCGCGATGACGCAGCTGATCGCGGCGCACGACGATCTGCTGCGCAACATCCTGCAGATCCTGCCGGTGCCCTGGCGCTATTTCTCCGACGCCACCGGCACCGGCGCCGAACTGATCGGCAACGCCCCCGACGGCGCCTTCCTCGATTCCTGGATGTGCGCACTGAGTGCCAAGGCACAGCAGGCGAATCTCACGCCCTACCTGAAGGACTGCAAATGAGCGGACCCCTGCGCGCGGTGCAATGGCCGGCGCTGCTGGCACTGGGCGTGCTGGTCGCGGCGGGCTGCGGCGGCGACGGCCTGACCCACCACACCCGGACCGTGATCGCGCAATTCGACAACGGGAAGGGCCTCTACACCGGCAACAAGGTGTCGGTGCTGGGCATGCCGGTCGGGAAGGTCACCGCGATCCACCCGCACGGCACCGGTGTGGACGTGACGATGTCGGTGGACGCGGCGGTCCGGATACCGGCCGACGTGCAGGCGGTCACGGTGTCGGATTCGCTGCTCACCGACCGGCACATCGAACTGACCCCGCCCTATCGCGGCGGCCCGACGCTGCCGGATCGGGCCGTCCTCGACGGCGCGCACACCAAGACGCCGGTGGAGTTCGAGAGCCTGCTGGCGATGGCCGACAAGCTGTCGACCTCGCTGGGCGGGGACGGCAAGGGCGGCGGACCGGTCGCGGACCTGCTGACCGCCGGCGCGAACGCCACCGCAGGAAACGGCGCCGACCTGCGGGATGCGTTGAGCGCCCTGGCGCAGGCGCTGCAACTGGGCCCCGACAACGGCGCCGCCACCCGCGCGGCGATCACCACGGGCGTCACCGATCTGGACGAGCTCACCGCGGCGGCGGCCCGCAACGACCGGACGCTGCGCGACTTCGGTTCGGGCGTCCACCAATTGAGCGATCTGCTGGCGGAGGAGAATTTCGGCGCCGGCGACACCGGCTCCCAGCTGAACCGGATCATCACCCAGGTCGGTGAGCTGTTGCAGCAGAACCGCGGCGCGGTCGCGGGCCTGGTGGGCAATTCGGCGACGATGACGAAGTCGATGGCCGACTATCAGAGCAGCCTCGCCGAATTCCTCGACGTGTTCCCGCTGGTCACCGACAACACCTACAACGCGATCGATCACGATGTCGGTGCGCTGCGCGCCTCGGTCGACCTGAACCGGGTGCTGCTGGACGGGCAGATGGTGAAGGAGATCTGCAACCTGCTCGGCCTGAAGGAATTGGGCTGTGCCACCGGATCGATGAAGGATATGGGCCCCGATTTCGGCCTCACCACGATCCTGCTCGCCGCCGCCGGGATCCCGCGATGACCGCCCGACGGTGTGCGAGCGCGGCGCTGGTGCTGCTGACCGCGGCCGCCGCGGGCTGCGCGGTGTCGGTGGACCGGCTGCCGGCCCCCGGCCCGGCCGGGGGCACCTACACGGTGACCGCCACCTTCGCCAACGCGCTGAACCTGCCGACCAAGGCCAAGGTGAAACTCGAGGGCGCCGACGTCGGCGAGGTGACGACGATGACCGCGAAGGACTACACGGCCGTGGTCACGATGCGGATCGGCTCCGGGGTGCTGCTGCCGGTCGGCACCACCGCCGAACTGCGTTCGGCCACACCGCTCGGCGACGTGTTCGTCGCGGTGACCCCGCCCGAACATCCGGATCCCGGCGCGGGGGTGCTGCACGACGGCGCGAACATCCCGCTGGCCGCGACCACCGCCGCGTCCACCATCGAGGAGGTGCTGGCCCGCGCGGCGCTGCTGGTCAACGGCGGCACCATCGAGAACGTCACCCGGGTGCTCAACGCCCTCGGCGAGGATGTCGGCGGCCGCGGCGACAAACTCGAGGCACTGATCACCCGCACCCGCGATCTGCTGGACGGGCTGGCCGCCCGCTCCGACCGGATCCGGGCGGTGGTGGCCGCCGCCGCACAGCTCGGCGCGACGGTGGCACAACAGCAACCGTCGCTCGATGCGGCGCTGGCCGCGGCCGGACCGGCCAGCGCCGCGCTGGCCGACAACACCCGCGGTCTTATCGATCTGGTCGACCGGCTCGCCGCCATCGCCACCCAGCTGTCGCGATTCCCCTCGGTGCAGGGCACCAACGATCGCAGCCTGATGGCCGAGGTGAACCAGCTCGCCGGTGAACTCGACGACGCAGCGGAGAGTCCGCAGGTGAATCTGGATTCGCTGAACAGCATCATCGCGCCGATCCTGAAGATTCTCGACGGCTCCTCCGCACACGCCGATATCGATGTCGCACAGGTCGCGATCGGACCGGTGCCGGATCCGAACTTCCCGGGCGATCCGGGCGCCCGGCCGCCGGACCAGACCGACTGGGTGAATTTCGTCGGTTCCCTGGAATACAACCTGGGCCGGCTGCACGACCGGATCGCGGGACCGGGCCGATGACAGGGGAACAGAGTATGCGGATCAGCGCCGGGGAACGGGCGGCGCGGGGACTCGTCGACACCGTGCGCGCGCT
This sequence comes from Nocardia sp. alder85J, assembly GCF_020176955.2. Taxonomy (GTDB): domain Bacteria; phylum Actinomycetota; class Actinomycetes; order Mycobacteriales; family Mycobacteriaceae; genus Nocardia. The sequence continues at coordinate 1,148,300 of NZ_JAIUCZ020000001.1, read as the reverse complement.
GACCCGGCGCCGGACGCTGTTGTCCGCGCTGGGCCTGCTGGCGATCCTGGTCTTCGCCGCGGGCTATCTCTCGGTGGGTGCGCTGCAGCTGGATCCGTGGCGCTCGCACTACCGGGTGACCGTCGAATTGACGGAATCCGGCGGGCTGCTGCCCAATCAGGACGTCACCCTGCGCGGGGTGCGCGTCGGCCGGGTGACCTCCGTGCGGGTGCACGGCGAGACCGTCCTCGCGGACGCCGAGATCGACGGCGGCGTCCGCATTCCGGCCAGTGGGACCGTCCGGGTGTCGGCGCTGTCGGCGGCCGGCGAGCAATATCTGGATTTCGTGCCGACCGCCGACGGCGGGCCGTACCTGTCGGACGGGTCGGTGGTGACCGCCGACCGCACCTCCACCCCGGTCGCCCTGAGCACCGTACTGGGTGATTTCAACGGCACGCTGGCCCAGATCGATCCGGCGAAACTCCAGGCGATCACCCGGGAACTCGGTGCGGGGCCGGACGGGCCGCGCAAGTTGCAGTCGATCGTCGACGGCGGCATGTTCCTGGTGTCGACGCTGGATTCGGTGCTGCCGCAGACGCTGAGCCTGCTGCACAACAGCACACTGGTGCTCACCACCATGGCCGATGTGGCGCCCGGATTACGGGCCACCGCCGCGAACCTGGCCGGCACGGCGGGTGGTATCGCACGGATGACCGGGGGCTTCGACACCCTGGTCGCGCAGACGCCGGGGCTGACCGCCACCCTGGACGCGATCATCGCCGACAATTCGCCGACCATGGTGCAATTGCTGGGCAATCTCGTGACGGTCTCGCAGATGTCGTATGTGCACATTCCCGCGCTCCAGGAATTCTTCTTCCCGCAGCAGCGCGCCGGTTCCGCCCTGGACGCGGTGAATTCCGCATTCCACGACGGGGTGGTGTGGGCGCTGGTGAGCGTATATCCGCGGCGGGCCTGTGATTACGAGGTGCCGCGCCGCGCGGCCACGGTCCCGGATTTCCCGCCGCCGTACGTGAATGCGCACTGCACCGATCCGGACCCGACCCTGCTGACCCGGGGCGCCCGCAACGCGCCGCGTCCGCCCGGCGACGACACCGCTTATGCCGCACCGGGTTCCGATCCGCTGGCGACCGCGGATCCGACCCCGGCCGGGCCCCTGTCGATCCCCACCCCGTACGGCGGATCCTGGGCCCCGAGCTATGTGCCGCCGCGCTGAGCCACCGGCCCGCCGCGCGATGGGCCGGGCCGCGGCATCGCGGGCCGCGGCGACCGCGGCGGTTCCCGTACCGCCGCCCCGCTGCTCGCCGCCGTGGCCCGCTCGAACCGGGCGGCCAGGTGGATCTGGCTCGCCCCCAGCCCGATCACGCACAGTCCGACCAGCAGCGACAGCGCGGTGAGGGTCCGGGTCTGCCACACCAGCACGGCCACCCCGGCCGCCAGGGTCAGCAGCCCGAACACCTCGCTCCGCCCGCTGTCGGGCACGTCCTCGGCCCAGGCGCCGACCATTGCCTGCGCGATGCCGTGCGCGGTGAACGCCATCGCGATCCACACCGCCAGCAGGGTCGCCCACTCGCTGCTGCGCAGACACGAAACACCGAGCAGCGCAACGAATATCGCGATAGCGTAGAGCAGCACCCGCAGGCCCCGGCCGATCCGGGCGCGCGCGGCGACCACCGCGTCCCACCCGGCCAGCAGGAACAGCGCCAGCGCGAACAGGATCTCCGACACCTGCCCCGGTTTACCGGGCCACACCATGATCACCAGCCCGAGCGTCAGGGTGACCCATCCGATGACGAACGCCGCCTGCCAGGCCCCACCGTCGAATACCTCGGTGCGCCCGGTGACTCGCAATATGGGCATACCTCGATGGTATGACCACCGCTCGCGATAACTGCCGATGTGCAATATCGGCATGAAACACCGCACTGCCGGAACAATTTCCTTTATGTGACAGGTGAGCGGGCGATCACTGTGGATAACCACCGAATTGCACGCTGTTCGTGAAATATCCGTTTCGATTGTTTCGGGCTTTCGGAACCCTTTTCGTACGCATTCGGCGACGCAATCGTGACCGGTGTGTGACTGCCCTGACCCTCCCCGATGCGGATCGGGGTCAGTATGCCCACAGCTTCCGGTTGCGGTATCGGCGCTCCCAGAGCGCCTTGTTGATCGCCGCGACCGGGCCGGGCATGGCGGCCAGGAACCGCTCGCGCTGTTCGGGTGTGGTCGAGTCGAGGACCCAGGGGACGTAGGCCGCCGCCCCGGAGGGGCCCTGTTTGCGGGCCATCGCGCCGCGAAATGTCTTCCAGTCGCCGGGGGTCAGCACATCGTCGATGACCGGCAGAGCGGCGGTCTCCTCGTGGGCCATGTGGTCGGTGAGGATGCGTGTCAGTGTGTGGACACGGTCGGCGAGATCCGCGGATCGGGTGCGCATGGCCTCGTCGACGGCATGCAGGGCAGGGTCGAGGGCGGCATGTTCGGCCTCCATCTCCCCCACGAGGGCCGCATCGGAGGGACGGCCGGTCAGGCGCCCCAGCACCGGAGGCCACAGGGCGGCGTCCTCGACGGTGTGGTGGACATGGAGTTGACGGGTGAAATTGGCCCAGCCGGCCCGGACGCCGGGGGCATCGGCCCTGCCGGCCGTCGCCGCGGCGGCCAGGTGCTCCAGGTCGCGGCGGAAGGCGTCGTGAGTGGCGTACATGATGGTGAAGTCGATGGACATGAAGGCTCTTTCAGTGAGTGAAGGCGGCGACGTGATCCGCGGCCCAGGCGGCGAAGTCGAGGGCGGGGCGGCCGAGCAGTTCGGCGACGGTATCGGTGGTGGGACCGGGAACGCGGGCGTAGTCGGACAGTGAACCGAGCAGCCGGTCCGGGACTTCGTCGGGCAGCCCCTGAGCCGTCATCGCGGCGCGCACCTGCTCCGGAGCGAGCTCGAGGAACGACAGGTCACGGCCGATGACTTCGCCCAGGATGCGGGCCTTGTCGTACTGGGTCAGCGAGTGCGGGCCGGTCAGCACATAGCGACGGCCATGGTCGTCATCCCCGGTGAGCGCGCGGACCACGACCGCGGCGATGTCGCGCTCGTGGATCGGCGAGGTGGCTGCCGTGCCGTACGCGCCACGAACCACGTCCCCGCCGCGCAGTTGCGGCACCCAGGCCAGGGCGTTGGCGTCGAAGTCCGCGCAGCGCAAGATGGTCCAGCCCAGGCCCGAGGCTTCGGCCGCGGCTTCCAGCGCCCGGAATCCCGCCGTGAACCGTGGTTCCCCGGCCGGATATTCGACGGTCGACGCCGAGACCACGACCACGCGCCGAACCCCGTGATCGGCAGCGGCGGAAAGGATTTCAGGTGACGAGGCAACGGCGGCGCGGGAAGTGAGCAGTACGGCCTCGGCGCCGTCCCAGGTGTGCTCGGGAAGTGAGGGCACCGACGGATCACCCTGCACCACAACAGTTCCCGGCGGCAATTTCGCGGTGGCGGGCTCGCGGGTCACGGCGGTGACCCGCGAGCCGCGCGCACGCAACTGTGTGACCGCTTCCCGGCCGACCGTTCCGGTGGCTCCGATGACGACGAACATGACCGAACCTCCTCCTGCTCCCGGTGGACCGCAGGCACGGCCTCACTGGATGTCGTAATATACGAGACTCATATTATATATCCAGACTCGTAGATCATATGAATCTCGTAGTAAATGGAGGTGATGCTCGTCACCGGCTGCGGGCCACGACGTCGCCGCAGCACTCGGAAAGGATGGGGGCATCGAGATATTCGCTCGCACTGCCCCGAGCTGTGAGCTGTACGGTGGCGCGGTCAGCGACCGCCGGCGCGTCCTACTTTGCGCGCCATGACAGCGTCAGGAGTCTCCGGCCCCGGAGTCGAGTTCGGCTGCGCGAACCTGGAGTTCCTCCAGCGCCGCGGCGGCGAGCCGCCCGAATGACTCAGGGGCGAGCCGCCCGAACGACTCAGGGGCGAGCTGTCCGAACGACTCAGGGGCGAGCCGCCCGGACGATGCTGTCGCGTCCGGTCCGACTGCGTCGTCGTTTCCCGCCGCCATCCAGCGCTCGACGGCGATGCGGAAGGCGAGCACCCCCACTTCCGCGCCCAGCCGGGCGGTCAGATCGTCGATCCCCCGGGCACGCAGCGCGGCGGCGATCGACCCCGCGATCCTGGCATGCTTGAGCAGTCCGCGCTCCTGCACCTCGGCGTTCGCCGCGATCACCCGCACCCGCTGGTGGGCCTTGATCCGCTGCTGCGGGGTCATCACGGCATCGGCCGCCGCGAGCGCGGCGTGCAGGCAGCCGGTGAGCGTGGTCTCCGGCGGGGCCGCCGCGATGGCGTCGGCGAACAGTCCGGCGAACAAATCCTCACCGCCGAAGAGCACCTCCCGCTTGTCGGCGAAGTGCCGGAAGAAGGTGGCGCGGTTCAGGCCGGCGCGATCGGCGATCTGTGCGACGGTCGTCTGCTCGTACCCGTTCTCCAGGAACAGGTCCAGCGCGGCCGCCTCCAGGCGCTCGCGCGCGTCCGGCGCCCATCTGCTCACCCGGACAGCATAAGCGAGGCGACCGGATCGCATCACAATGCGACGCAGTCGCATCACTGTGTTAGCGTTGACACGACCGGATCGCATCACTGATCCGGGAAGCGGCGTCCGCAGCGCGGGCGCCCACGATCGAGGAGAATTCCATGCGCATCTTCGTCACCGGCGCCTCCGGCTGGATCGGCTCGGCCGTCGTCCCCGAACTGCTGGAAGCCGGCCACGAGGTCCTCGGGCTGGCACGCTCGGACACCGCCGCCACCACCGTCACCGGGATGGGCGCCGAGGCGCTCCGCGGCGACCTGACCGATCTCGACGTGCTGCGGGCCGCCGCCCTCGACAGCGACGGTGTCATCCACCTGGCCTTCCTGGTACCCAGCGTGAGCGAGGCCGCCACCCGGGCCGACGCCCGGGCGATCGAGACGTTCGCCGCCGCCCTGGCCGGCACCGGCAAACCGCTCGTGGTCTCCGGCGGCACCCTCGTGACCCCCGGGCGGCCGGTGACCGAACGCGACGAACTCGTCGCCGCCGGACCCATCGCGGCCCGCATCACGAATATGCGGGCCGCCCTCGCGACCGCCGCCACCGGCGTGCGCTCCTGCCTGGTCATGCTGCCCCGCTCGGTACACGGCCGCGGCGACCGGCACGGCTTCGTCCCCCAGCTCATCGCCGCCGCGCGCGCGAAGGGCGCGTCCGGTTACCTCGGCGACGGCGCGAGCCGCTGGCCCGCCGTCCACGTGCGGGACGCCGCGAGCCTGTACCGGCTGGCCGTCGAGCAGGCGCCCGCGGGCACGGTGCTGCACGCCGTCGGCGACGAGGGTGTGCCCGTCCGCGCGATCGCCGAGGCCATCGGCCGGCACCTGAACGTACCCGCCGAGTCCCGGCCCGCCACCGAGTTCCCGGGCATGTTCGCCCACCTGCTCGGCACCGACATGCCGGCCTCGAGTGCGCTCACCCGGGAACTGCTGAACTGGAAACCCACCCACCCCGGACTTCTCGAGGACATCGACGAGGGCCACTATTTCGACTGAACCGCGGGCTGATCGAGTTCGCCGATATCGAGGGTGAGCCGGTGGCGTGGATCGCCGATTGCCCATACCCCACATGGTCTTCGTTACGGCCCGGTTGGGCTGTTCGGGGCCCGGATGACGACGATGACATCCGAGGGTGTGGTGCCGTTCGGCACTTCCACACCCACTTCCGCTGTGCCTCGTGTTTCACTCCAGCGCGCGACGTTGACACCGACCGTGGCGTAGACGTCATGGTTCATGCCGGCGCGGTGGATAACTCCCGCCGCCTGTTCGGCATGAGCATAGACAGGGTCACCAGCCCGGCAAGCCAGCATCAACAGCGGTTTACCAGCCCCTGCCCGGGAGGCGGCTTGGAAATCCTTGTTCGCCGCCACCAACTTCCCGAACGCATTACCGGAAAGTATCATGTTCTGCCAGTCGGGGTTGTCGTCGGTACCGAGGTTCGCGTCGATGCGGAAGCCCCTCGAATCCGCGTGGGCCTGCACATAAAGCATCCCGTCCTGGGCATCATCGGCCCAAGGCGCGGGCTGGCCGGGTCCTGCTTCTGCCCAGTAGGGCTCGCCCCCGTCGACTGGGGTGACACGCTGCTCGGGGTAGAATTCGGTGTCGCCCAACCGATTCGGCTGCCGCGACCATGCCGAGTAAGCCTCCTCGTCCGGAAAAGATACGCCGGGGTCCCCCTCTCTCGCGGTCGGAAAAGAAATCCCGAAAATGTTCCCTTCATGATCCACCAACGGATTGACACGTATGTCACTGACATGAAGCAGCGCGCCCTGAGAATCGCTCACATCGAAGCTGTATCGGCCCCGGTTGATGACCTCCGCGCCGTCCGCGTCAACGTTCCTCGCACTGTTCACGGCAGTACGAAGCGTGCCCGCGAGCCCATCGATCCGGTTGCCGATCGACCGAGCACCGGTATCGAGCGATTGTGCGATCAACTCGGTTGCCTCGCACATGGCTCGAGTCGGCCCAGCACCCGCACCGGACATCGGCTCGCCTACCACACCGCCGGTGACGCGCCCTGGGGATTACACAAGAAGGGCATCACTGATAAATCCTCCGCGCACCAGGGGCTTCAGCCGCTTCACCGCGTCACACGCGGGGCGGACATCGAACACCACAGGCTAACTATGCGAAGTTCGGGCCCGCAACCAGAGGTGGGCACCATGAGATAGTGGTGCTACCGGAGTTGGAAATAACGTAAGGACCAGGCGCTGTGGGAAAACTTCCACCCGAAGCTGTCCGGCACAACAACTGGTTCGTGCTGGTCGATCCCGTCTGGAACCGCACCGATCCTGCCGCCGCCCCGTCCGTGGACGTCATCGTGGGCGGCTGGGAACTGCACATTGATGGCACGACCGGACCGTTTCGGCCGAATCCACGCTACCGCCCCAGCGCCGCGAGCGTGCCGACCGATCCGATCGACGCCGTACTGCGCCTGATCGCTGACGGGCAACGGCTCGGCACCGAACTGGTCGACGCCATCCGGGACTCGATCGTGGAAATCGGCTGCGATGCGCACAACCAGCCACTACTGGGCACCGCCCCCGACCAGACACCCTGCGTCGTCGTCGCCACCGCCGAACTCCAAAAGACCCACATTGACGTCGAGCGCTGGATTCCAGTCCACGGCAGCACACTCATCGACATCATCCCGACCAGCGCCGACGTTCTCCTCAACCCCACCGGTGTCGCTCCTTTCCGGCTCCGAACAGACACTCTCCGCGTCGCCCCGGCCGATCACGGCAGCTGAGACGAGCAACGTGCCGAGCCCGGACCCACGCAAGCGAGAAGGCGCCGACACCTTGCGGCTCAGTGCACTTCGTTGATCCGGAGCAGATTGCCGGAGGGGTCGCGGACCGCGCAGTCGCGCACGCCGTAGGGCTGGTCGGCGGGTTCCTGGACGACATCGGCGCCGCCGGCGCGCAGCCGTTCGAAGGTGGCGTCGAGGTCCTTCGTCGCGAAGGTCATGATGCCGTAGGTGCCCTTGGCCATCATGCGGGCGATGGTGGCGCGCTCGTCGTCGGTGTGACCGGGGTCGGCCTCCGGCGGATACAGCACGATGGACGTTCCGGGCTGACCCGGGGAACCCACGGTGATCCAGTGCATTCCATTGAACCCGACATCGTTGCGCACCTCGAAACCGAGCAGGTCCCGGTAGAACGCCAGCGTCGCGTCCGGGTCCGTATGCGGGAGGAAGGCCGAAGCGAGGGTGATATCCATGTCCCCCAGGCTAGATGCCGATCGGTAGCCTAAGCTTCTCGATTCCTGATCGGTCTGGTCACCTGTTTCGCCACACAGGCCGGAATTCCCTCGACCTCCCCGATCGCGTCGCGCCGGTACACACTCGGCGGCACCCCGACCAGTTCGGTGAATCGAGTGCTGAAGGTACCCAACGAGGAACAACCCACCGCGAAACAGACCTCGGTGACGCTCATGTCGCCGCGGCGCAACAACGCCATCGCCCGCTCGATCCGGCGGGTCATCAGATAACTGTACGGTGACTCCCCGTACGCGATGCGAAACTGGCGGCTGAGGTGGCCCGCCGACATGTGCGCGTCGCGGGCCAGCGCCTCCACATCCAGCGGCTGCTCGAAATCCCGGTCGATACGATCCCGGACCCGCCGCAGCCGCACGAGATCACCGGGATGCTGCGCGGCCGACTTGCTGCTCACCCCGACATGGTGCCATGCCGGGACCCCGGATGCCCAGCGGCCCCGGTCGCACCCGCTACAGCGTGCCGTTCTCGATATCCCGTTTCAGCGCGAGCTGATACGCCCGATGCGAGGCCGTCCCGTTGTCTGCGGTGAACTGGATCAGGGCCGGATCGGCGAGGAAGGTGAGGCGCTCGTCGACCGTCGTGGTGCCGTCACCGTTGTCGGTGAAGGTGATCCGCTGGTGGGTGGTGATGTTCGGGACGTCCCAGCTGTCGCTGGTGTAGTAGTGCTCGGCGGCATGCACGCGCTGCTGCGCCTGGGTGTGACCGGGAAAGGTCACCGGCCCCATCGGAATATCCTCCAGCGCAGTGAAATCGGTGACCCGGACGCCGTCCTCGTCACAGGTGCGGTGGGTAATGACATCCTTCAGGAACGGATGGCGGCCGATATCGTTGCGGATATCGGAGTACACCGCCCACACCTTGTCCAGCCCGGCGGCGATGGTGATCGGCAGATCGGCCTCGACCGAGGCCCGGCCATCGCTCGAATCCCCCTGTTCCGCTTCATAGATCGACCAGCTGGCCTGCCATTCCGGCGTGTACCCGTTGGCCGACTCGCTACAGGACGGCGCCGGCTCCGCATGCGCCACAGGCGAACTCAGCGCCGACGCCACCACAGTCAGCGCGCACCCCATCACGAACTTCACGGTCGGGACCTTACCCGACCGGGAGTCGGCTATTCCCGGATTTCCTGGTGCCGGCGCGAAGGGGTTTCGGACCGGCGAAAACAACGGGTTACGGATTTCCGTCACCTTTTCGGCGATCGCCACCGGAACCTCGCGTATCGGCGAGCAACTCGTCCAGCAGCCGTTCGGCCCGTTCGGCGCGTCGCAGCGTCTGCACTCGTGCCTCGTCGGCGGCGGTGAGCCGCTCGGCGAACTCCCGCTGGGCCTGTTCGAGCGTTGTGGCCGCCTCGGACCGCACTGTGGCGACATCGGCGGCGGCCTGTCGGCGCAACTCGGCGAGTTCGGCTCGCACGGTATCGGTCTCGGCCCGAGCGCGGGTCAACTCCTGTTTGCCCTCGGCCACGGCCTGGGTGCGTTCGGCCACCGCCGCCTCGGCCCGGGTGATGGCCCGCTCGGCATCCGCGACCCGTTGGACCGCCAGATCGCGTTCCGCGGCCGCCGCGGTGACCTGCTGGGCCGCTTCGCGCTTCGCGCGCTCGGCCTCGGCGGCCGCCTTCTGCCGGGCCAGCCCGATCTCCTCGGCCGCCTGCTCCCGGGCCCGCTGCACCTCGTCGGCGGCCGCACGCCGCGCGGAGCGCGCCTCCGCCTCCGCCGCGGTCCGCGCCTCGAACACCTCGTCGGCGGCCTGTTTGGCAACCTTCTCGACCTCGCGCACCGCATCGTCGCGCGCGGTGAGGGCCTCGGCGATCCGGGCCTCCGCGGATTCGGCGGCGACAGCGGCATCTTCGGCCGCCGCTTCCGCGGCGTCCCGCGAGTCCTCGGCCTCCCGGCGCGCCTGCTCGGCGGCGACGGTCGCCATCTCCGCCTCGGCGATCCGCCGCGCGGCATCCGCCTGCACCGCCTGGATCTGCGCCTCGGCCACCGCCGGATCCGCCAGCGTGGACAGCTCGGCGACCGCGGCTTTCAGGGTGCCGTCCACCTGCCCCGCCAGCGCACGGAACTGAACGAGCAGCTCATCGGCCCGCAACCGCGCCGCGGTCGCCGGACCCTGTTGCGTCACAGTGACGTTGGCGGCGGGTGCCTCGACCCCCTGCTGTTGCCGCTGCCGCTCCCGCCAGGCTCGCCACCGGGTGTGCTCCGGGTGATCACAGTATTCCGACGGCCGCCCGGGTCCACCCGCGCGCGTGATGGGCCGCGAACAGCCCGGATAGTTGCAAACGTTCGACACCGGTAAATCGTAGCGTTGGTTTCGTCATATCAAACGGATTGACACGCAACGAAACCCACCGCCGTATTTCCGGACGATTCCACCCTGACCGCCGATAAGTGAACCTTATCGGCGGTCAGGCTGCGGCTATCCCCTGCACGACCGTGGTTTTGATTCGTTTACGTTTGGTCGCAGCCAACGCTACGTATCCAATACGTAATTCCTCGAAAACTGTGGTCGGTGGTACGACCGTGCCATTCTCGGCGAACGCGTGAATCCGTCGTCAGGCGGTGATCACGGCAGCGACGGCCTCGGCGGCGCGCTTGGGCGGGCGTCGCAGGATCGTGGCGAGGTCGTCGGTCGGGGTGCTGGTCCAGCCGGCACGGAACGCGCGGTAGACACCGAGCAGGATGTCGACCAGATCAGCGGGGAAGCCTTGCGCGGCAACGGTGGCGGCGAACTCGTCGTCGGTGACGGGCCGATAGTCGATCGGCTTACCGGTGGTCGCGGCGGCGAGTGCGGCCAGATCGGTCCAGTCGATGCTGTCGGAGGCGGTGAGCGTGTAGAGGTTGCCGCGGTGCTCGTCCGAGACGAGTACCCGCGCGGTGGCCTCGGCGAGGTCATCGATGTGAGCCGGCGCTGTGCGCGCCCGACCGGCCGGGGCCGCGAGTGTCCCGCTCGCCATCGCGGTCGTCACATCGCGGCCGACGGTGTGAGCCAGGCCGTAGGTGGTGCGCACGATCGTCGCATCGGCCGACAGGCTGCGCAGCAATGCCTCCGACTCGACGAAGTCGGACATGATCGGCAACGGGTACAAGTCCGGGTCCGGCCAGCTCGTATAGACGATGCGCCCGACGCCGGCCTCGACCGCCGCCCGGATCGCGACAGCGTGCTGGCCTGCCCGGCGCTCGGCCGGGGTGCCGTAATTGGTGCCGTTGATCAACACCGACGTCGCACCCTCGAACGCCGAGGCCAGCGACGCCGGGTCGTCGAAGTCGACCCGGCGCACCCGGACTCCGGTCGCGGCGAGCCCGGCAGCGGAGCCGGGATCGCGAGTTCCGGCCACGATGTCGGCCTCGGGTGCCAGCCGGCGCAGCTGGTCGAGAACCGGCCGACCGAAAAGTTCGCCGTTGGCTCCGGTGACAAGAAACATACGAGCTCCTGTTAGTCTGACGGACAAAACCGGGTCACATGACCCGGTTAGAACTATGCGGGTCAGATGACCCGTTTGTCAACGAGGGGATTCCGCCGGTGAACGACCACATCCTGCGCGCCGACGCGCGCGACAACCGCGCCAAAATCCTCACCGCGGCTCGGTCGGCCTTCGATGCCCTGGGCCCGCAGGCCAATCTGCGCGAGATCGCCCGCCGCGCCGACGTCGCACAAGGCACCGTGCACCGCCATTTCCCGACCAAACAGGCGCTGTTCTCGGCGATCATCACCGAACGATTGCGGGAGCTGACGCAACTGGCGCGACAGTTGCGAGCCGAACACGACGCCGACACGGCATTCATCACGTTTCTCACCACGACCGTCGAACAAGCGCGCCACAACCGGTCGCTGGCATCGGTGTTCGAGGAGGCCGACGGCGGCGAGGACATGCAGACCGCCGGGCGAGAGATGAACGCCGAACTCGCGCTCCTGCTCGACCGGGCCCAGGCCGAGGGAACGATCCGCGACGACATCGATCTCGCCGACGTCCACGCCATCGCCGCCGCCGTCCTGGCCGTCGATACCCACCCGGCAGCCCACCCCGCAGACCGCGCCAAACGCGTTGCCATCGTGCTCGACGGCCTGCGCCCACCCGGCCGTCGAGCATGACCTCGCCACCGCCCGCGACTCGAGCTCCGTCGACAAGACCTCCGGCAAACCGGCCAGCCGCCCGGAGTCGGACAGTCCGCCACCACAGCGGCGCTCGTTCCGTCGGTGGTCGCGTCGAAGGCATAATGGTGCTCGGCGGAACGGGGTGCCGGCTCGAGCACTCGACCGGGTGGGGGTGTGATGGGACGGGTGTTGCGGCGACCCGGTCGTCGATCGATCGGCATCGGGATACTCGGGATGGCGGGGGTGGCTGTGCTCGTCGCTTGCCTGGTGTCCGGACATTCGACGCAGGTCCCGGCGGCCACGCCGGCCGCGCACCCGACCACGACCGCCGGTCCGCTCGTCACCGGATTCCAGCCGGACTCGGTGACTTTCGCGACCGTCGACGAAGGTTGGGCACTCGGTCACCTGCTCCCCTGCGCCGCCGCGCTGTGTCCGCAGATACGGCACACCACCGACGGCGGACACAGCTGGCAAGCGGTCACGACGCCGCCGATTCCGTTCGGACCGGGTCCGGGCAAGGTCGATGTGTCCGCCCGCAGGCTGCTGTTCGCCGATGCACGCAATGGCTGGGCGATCGTCGAGGACGCGCTGTGGGTTACCCACGATGGCGCGAGCAGTTGGTACCGCCTGGGTCCCGCTCCCGCGGACATCGAGGTGTCGAACGGGCTGGTGCGGATAGCGGCGGCGGACCGCGAGGGCGTCGTGATCCGTTCCGGTCCGGTCGCATTCGACGACTGGAGCGAGACCAGGATCGCCGCTGGTCTCACCGATGTCGAGCACTCGTACGTACGGCTGCACCTGCGCGGCGACGGCGGGTGGGTAGTGGTGAGTCAGGGCGAGACGACGGCAGGCGCCCGGCTTACCGCCGGTCGATGGGTGCCATGGAATCCGCCGTGCGCGCCGGCCAGCCCGCTGACGGTGGATACGACCCCCGCACAGGATCTGGTGGCGATCTGTAGCGCCGCACCCGGGTCCACCGACACAGGTCAGCGGCTGCTGGTGTCGAACAACGGCGGAGACAGCTTCACAGAAATCGCGACCGTCCCGCAGAATCTTCGGTATGCGCAGCTGGCGGGCGCGTTCACCGCGTCGGACCTCGTCTTCTGCAACGACAATGCCCTGTCGACGTCATTCGATGGCGGTGGTCACTGGACGGTCACCTACCCGGGCCAGGACGAGGACAGCCTCTCATCCGAATTCATCACGGCGAGCCGAGGTTTCGTGGTCGAATCCGAAGTGATCCACGGCTATCCGGTGGCACTGTGGCCCAGGCGGATGTTGCTGACCGACGACGGCGGACACTCATGGACGCCGGTGAATTTCGGCGGCTGAGCCACCGCCCGATCCGATCGGCACCGAAGAAACCTTCGGGAATCCGCGGCATCCCACTGCAGGAACACATCGACCTCACCGGCGGCGACCAGCATGGCGCCGTGGCACGCCCTCACCCACTGCGACAGCGACCCGCCGGTATCGCATGCGGAGATCAAGTCGTTCGCCGGGCGCAGCCGCCGAGCGATCAGGGTCGGACGTTCACGCTGGCCCGGCTGATGAGGTGCTCCATCAGCGTCATCAGGACGGTCTTCACCGCGCCGCGGTCGCGGGCGTCGCAGAAGACCACGGGTGTGTACCCGTCGAGATCCAGAGCGTCACGAACCTCGTCGGTGGTATACACCGGGGCACCTTCGAAACAGTTCACCGCGATGGTGAACGTCACCCCCCGCTTCTCGAAGAAATCGATCGCCGCGAACGAACTCTCCAACCGGCGGGTATCCGCGATCACCACCGCGCCCAGGGCACCACGAGCCAATTCATCCCACAGGAACCAGAACCGATCCTGACCCGGAGTACCGAACAGATACAGCACCAGACCCGAATCGATCGTGATACGCCCGAAATCCAACGCGACAGTCGTGGTCTTCTTACCCTCCACACCGGAGAGATCGTCGACACCCACCGACGTCTCGGTGATCAACTCCTCCGTACGCAGAGGCGCCACCTCACTGATCGACGCCACCATCGTGGTCTTACCGACCCCGAAACCACCGGCGATCAGGATCTTCACGGAAGCGGCCAGCTGTTGTTGCCCGGCCGCGGGGTCAGAGTCTACGAATGCCATCGAGAACCGCTCGCAATAGATGTACGTCGTGGGGCCCGATCTCGGTGTTGAGAGGGGCCCGGAAGTTGAGGTAGCCGTCACCGATCAGGTCGCCGACGACGATCTTGGTGACCGCGAGGGGAAGGCGCAGATGCGCCGACACCTCCGCGACGGAGTGCGCAATCCGGCACAGCCGCAGGACGTCTGCGTACTCCGGTTCGGTGTACCGCAGCTGTGGTGGCCGATCGGCGACCACCACGAGGGTGAGCATGTCGAGGTCATGACCAGCACCGACGGTACGGCCCCGGGTCACCGCGTAGGGACGCAGCAACGGAGCGTCTTCGTCGAACCAGGAAGTGTCGTAGTGCGTCATGGCATCCTGCCGTCACGGCATTCGAGGCGGAACTTGCCCGGCCAGACCACGCGAACGAGGAGCCGTCGACAGATAGTTACCCAACCGCTGCACCGTGATGTTCATCTCGTACGCGACCATACCCAGATTCGCGTCGTCGTTGGCCTGGATCGCCAGGCACGCGTTGGCGCCGGCGGCGGTCACGAACAGGACCGCGGACTCGAGTTCGATGACCGCCTGCCGCACCGCACCACCGCGGAACCGGGTCCCGGCACTGCGGGCCAGCCCATAGAGAGTGGAGGACATGGCGCCGAAGTGTTCGGCGTCCTCCCGGGTCATCGAGGTGCACCGGCCCAGCAGCAACCCGTCGGTGGAATGCACCACGGCGTAGCGGACACCGGCGAGACGGTCGACGAGATCATCGAGCAGCCAGTTCAAATCACCTGCGGTAGAAGAAGTCACCTTCGCCTTCCTGTTCGTTCGGGAGCACGGGATTCGCGGATACCTGGTCAGGGTCCGGACGCATGCGGCGGCCGTTGCGGGTACCGTTCTCGATCGCCGACATCAGGTCGCGAGCCTGGTCGGCGGTACGTGATGGTTCCGAATTGTACTGTTCGGCAACGGGGTCGTTGGCCAGTTCCGGTGCGAGACTGGCCTGCCGGCGTCGGCGCGGCAGGGGCACGCGAGGATCGCCGTTGCCGCCGACCGGGCGAGACGCCGGAGCGATCGGCTCGGCAGGCTGCTGCTGAGTGGGCCGTTCACGGACCGGGCGCTTGGACTGCGGGGGCTGGTACGTGGTGTCGATCGCCGGGATGTGGTGCCGCCCGGTGTCGAAGACCGAACGACCGAAGTCGAAGCTCGGTTGCTCCTGACTCGTGAAGGGATCGACCGGATCCGCCTGCGGCATATACGCGGTGGTGGTGCCGGAAGATTCGAGCGACGGCATCGAGTAGGTACCGGTCACCGCGGCGGGACCGTCCGGGTCGTGCCGTACGGGTACGCGGTCGCGGAGGTGGTCGGCGACCGGGGTGTCGGTAGTGCTCAAGCTGACCGGGATCAGCACGATCGCCCGGATACCCCCGTAGTCGGAATCGGTGAGCCGCACCGAGATCCCGTGCCGGGTCGCCAACTGCGCCACCACGAACAAACCCAAACGAGAATCCGCCGACAACGTCGCCAAACCGAAATCCGGGGGATTACGCAACATCTCGTTGACGCGCTCCAACTCCTCCGCGGGCATCCCCATACCCTGATCACTGATCTCGACGACCACACCCTTACCCACACTGTTACCGGTCACATCCACCCGCGACTGCGGCGGGGAGAACGCGGTCGCATTGTCGACCAACTCCGCCAGCAAGTGCATGAGGTCGGCGACCACATTGCCCATCACGAACACCCGTGGCAACCGATGCGTGTTCACCCGCGCATAGTCCAGAGTCTCCGCGACCGCCGACCGCACCAGCTCCATCAACGGCACCGGACGCCGCCACTGCCGGCCCGGCTTACCACCACCGAGAATGATCAGATTCTCCGCATTACGACGCTCACGCGTAGCCAAATGATCCAACCGGAAGAAAGTATCCAGCAGGGCCGGGTCCTCCTGCCGCGACTCCGCCTGATCCAGCAACTCCAACTGCCGGGCCACCACGATCTGACTACGGTGCGCGATGTTCAGGAACACCGCCCGCACACCCTCCCGAGTCCGGGCCTCGGTGATCGCCGCCGACACCGCAGCAGTGTGCGCACGATTGAAAGCCTGCGCCACCTCACCGATCTCGTCGGAACCGAAGTCCAGGGCGGCGGCTTCGGCGGCGGGATCGACCTGCTCCCCGGCATCGATCTTGCGCATGGTTTCCGGCAGCTTCACCTCCGCCAGCGCGAGTGTCTCGGTCCGCAGTCGACGCAACCGGCTGATGATCCGATTAGCCAGCAAAATCGCGATCGCGAACGCCACGATCGCCAACGCGATCGCACTACCACCACTGACCAACACCGCACGCGACCGCGAATGCGCCAAATCCGCGGCACTGCTGTTACTGCGGCCGTTCTGCTGGAGGATGATCTCGAAAAGCCCCTCGCCCACCGAGTTCGCGGCCGCCCGCCACTGCTCGATCGGCATCGGAAGTGGTTCCGCGGCACCGA
Source organism: Nocardia sp. alder85J (assembly GCF_020176955.2). GTDB lineage: Bacteria > Actinomycetota > Actinomycetes > Mycobacteriales > Mycobacteriaceae > Nocardia. Next base: position 1,131,772 of record NZ_JAIUCZ020000001.1, on the reverse strand, counting down.
TCTTCGTCGGCGACCACGGCAGCAGGGCATTCTCCATCTGCGACACCTGCGCCATCGCCGGTCCCGCGAGCAGATCCTTCAGCAGCTTCGCGTCGGCGTCGTCCAGATCGTTCGTCAGCTGGTTGAGCAGCGAGTGATACAGGCCGACATTGTTGCTGAACTCCGTCAGCAACTTCGGCGACAGATCGCCTCCGGCCGCCGCGACGGTGAGCGCGCTGGACCGCGAGTTCGCCTCGAGCGCCTGGAACAGCTTCAGCGAGGTCAATTGATAGATGGCGGTCTCGATGGTCGGCGCGCTCTCGCCGACGATCTTGCTGCCCTTGTCGACGCCGTCGAGGATCGCGGTATAGAAGTTGTACACATCGGGGATCGGCACCGCGCCCGCGTCGACACCCGCACGCACGCCGGGCAATTGCACGTCCACCAGCTTGCGGAAGGCGTCCATTTTCGCGGCCATGTCGGCGCCGCCGACCCGCTGCATGGGCGACCCGACGGCGGCCAGGCTGGCCAGCTGCCTGTCCAGGCGCACCCGCGCCGCGGCCAGCGCGCTCGGATCGGCATCCTGCCCGGACAGATGCGCGATCGACTGTAACCGCTCGCCCTCTTCGGCGGTCATCAGCTCCTTGGTGAAGGCGAGACTGCCCGCCATGGACCGCGAGAAGTCCTCGGCGTTACCGGCCTCGCCCTCGAGGTAGATGGTGTAGCCGACGCCGATTCCGAACAGCGTGAGGCTCGGAACGAACGCGATAGCGAGAATGCGAGTGCGGATTCCGGACAGTCTGACTCTCTGCACCGGCGAAGTGTAACCACACCGACCGCCTTCCGCAGTCGAAAATTAGTCGACCGCTTAGCAAATCGGCGCCACCCGCCCCCGAATCCGACACGGACGTGCCCGCCGCGACCCCCACCCGGACGCGGACAGGCTCCCCTAGCAGCACAACGCCTCGACGACACCGCCGGGAACGATCTCGTCGAGCCGGTCGAAGCACGTTTCACTGGCGCAGATAGGACAGTGACGCGGCGCTGCACGCGCGGCCGGCGCCCCGGCATCGGCGCACTCCGCGCGTGGGATGTACAGTCACCCGGCGGGAACCCGATCGGGCGGAGCCGCTGTCGTCCCGGAACAACAATTAGGCATTCGATCAGCATTCGACGGCGGCGTCGCATGCGGCGCTCCGGCCGGGGCGCGACCATCACGGGCCGGCCGAGTACGATCCATCGTCCTGTCCACGACTCGAAATGCCTTGTCTGCGAACGAGTTATCAGCGAGGCAGCGATGCGCTGCCGGACGGCGAGAGCGAGTTCGCCTGTTACGGTGCCGGTTCGGCTCACGTGGACCGGCTGGTGGGCGCGGTACCGCGACAAACCTGCTCGAGGCCAAAGCGACTCACGGACCCAGACGGGCGGCACGGCCGTGCAGATAGCGCTGCTGCGGCAGGCTCGTCGCCTTGCCGGCCGCGGTCGTGTAGCTCGCACGGGCCCGCTCGTCATCTCCGGACAGTTCGAGCAGATGCGCGCGGACGGCGTGCAGGCGGTGGTCGTCGCCGATGCGGGGGTCGTGGGCGAGGGTGTCGATCAGGGCGAGTCCGGCGGCCGGGCCGGTGGTCATGGCGACGGCGACAGCGTAGTTGAGGGTGACGATCGGATTGCCGGTGAGTCGCATCAGGCGCCGGTAGAGCGCCGCGATCTGCGGCCAGTCGGTGGACGGGTAGTCCGGCGCTTCGTCGTGCAGCGCGGAGATCGCCGCCTGAAGCTGGTAGGGGCCGGTGCCGCCGTGGGGCAGGGCCTGGGTGAGCAGGGCGATGCCCTCGGCGATGGCGGCCCGGTTCCAGGTCCGGCGATCCTGTTCGGCGAGCGGGACGAGTTCGCCGCCGGGGCCGGTGCGGGCCGGACGGCGAGCGTCGGTGAGCAGCATCAGCGCCAGCAGCCCGGTCACCTCGCTGTCGCCGGGCAGCAACCGGTGCACGATGCGCGCCAATCGGATTGCCTCACCGGACAATTCCACTCGATACAGGTGCGGCCCGGAGGTGGCGGTGTAGCCCTCGGTGAAGATCAGGTAGAGCGTGTGCAGCACCGCGGCGAGCCGGTCGGCCCGATCGGTGGCCGTCGGCGGGGCGAACACGGCGCCGCTGTCCTTCACCGCTTTCTTCGCCCGGCCGATGCGCCGGGCCATGGTGGTTTCGGGTACCAGGAACGCGCGGGCGACCTCTGCGGTGGTCAGGCCGCCGACCGCGCGCAGGGTCAGGGCGATCTGCGACGGCGGCGACAGGGCCGGATGGCAGCACAGGAACAGCAGGATCAGCGTGTCGTCGGTGTCCGCGGGCGGCCGATCGGCGGGCGGCGCCAGGCGTTGTTCGGGCCGTGCCCGCGCGGCGAGGTCGTCCTCGCGACGCCGGCGGGCCTGCTCGCTGCGCAGCAGATCGGTCAGCCGGCGGGCGGCGACGGTGATCAGCCAGGCCCGGGGGTTGCCGGGGAGGTCGGCGGCGGACCACTGGATCGCGGCCGCCGCCAAGGCCTCCTGCACCGCGTCCTCGGCGAGGTCGAAGTGCCCGTAACGGCGGACCAGGGCGCCGAGGACCTGCGGTGCGAGGGTGCGCAGCAGGTCCTCGAAGCGCCGGTCGGGCACGGGTGTCACAACTCCAGGTCGGCGCGGCCTTCGAGGATCGGGCGGACATCGGCGTAGGCGGTGACCTGCTCGGGCCCCGGGCAGCGGTTCAGCCCGGCGGCGATCTCGGTGGCCCGGTCGAAGCTCTCGCATTCGACGATCCAGTACCCGGCCAGCACCTCCTGGGTCTCGGCGTAGGGTCCGTCGGTCACGAACGGGACGCCGTCGCGGGAACCGACTCGGCGGGTGTGCGCCGGGGCCGCGAGCCCCCGGGTCTCCACCAGCTCGCCGGAGGCCTCCAGTTCCTTCGCGAAGGACTCCATGAACGCGCCCATCGCGGCGAAGTCGTCCGGGGTCCAGACCGGGCCGTCGGTGGCCGCGCCGATCATGGCGTCGTAGTCCCGCTGGCTGCCGTAGGCCGAGATCATGTATTTCATGACTGCTCCTTTGTCGTCGACGGCACCGGGTGCGCCGCTCATGGGTGACGTCGGAGTCGAGCACCATTCTCGGACACGGCTCGGATCCGTCGTGGGCCTGGGGTACGGTCCGGTGGTCACGTCGATGTCCGAGAGCGGGGCCGAATGCCGATCAGCAACCAGCAGGTGATCTCCCACCCCTTCCTCCGCGTCCTCTACGAGGACGACTACTACCCCGATCACGTGGTGGATCGAGGCAAGGCGATCCTGTTGCGGTTGTGCGAGCGTATCGAGGCCGAACAGCCCGCCGACCTGGACGCGCTGTACGCGCTCACCCAGGCCGCCACCGAGGAGTTCAACGCGCTGGAGGAGGAATTCGATTCGGCGGGTAGCGAAATCGAGACCGTGGCCCGCGAGGAGATCGGCGAGAACTTCTGGTTCGTGGCCTGCGCGTACGGCTTCGAGGATGCGGATGCCGAGGAATTGATCGCCGGCCGGGACTGGTGACTCGCGTCAGGCGGTCAATCGGTCGACGAGAAAGGCGATGATCTCGTCCCGCGCCGCGGCGGTCGGCTCCCCCACCGCATCGATCAGGTGCGCGGTGACCACACTGTGCGGACACCCGACGATCTGCGAGAAGAACGGCGGCGGAACGGGATTCGCCGCCGCGTCGGGCAGCACCCGCGGCTGGAAACGCGGGCCCAGCGCCGCGGCATAGGCGGCGAAACGCTGCGCGGTGCAGAAGCGGTCACCCTCGAAGCGGTAGGCGCGCACCACGAGATCGTCGCGCTCGAGCCGCTCCCGCACGGCGGTGAGCTCCTCGGGTGAGATCTCCAGTCCGCCGGGATCATTCAGCGGCAGCGACGGCTGGCACAGTACCGGCGCCAGCATCGCGGGCTCGAGCATCATGGTGAGCGCGAAATTGCCGGTGAAGCACATACCCAGCGCCCCGACCCCGGCACCACCGCATTCGCGATGCGCCAGCGCGGCCAGCGCCCGCAACCACACCGCGACCGGACTGGACCGCCCCGCGCCGAACGCCCGGAACTCCGCGCTGACACAGGCTCGCTTCATGATCGCCGCACCGGCCTCGGCCTCCGGATAGGCGCCGTCGCGGCCGAACAGCGACGGCAGGTAGACGGTGAGCCCGGCGTCGCGCACCCAGCGCGCGAAGCGCGCCACATCCGGGCTGATACCGGGCATTTCCGCCATCACGACGACCCCCGGCCCGGCGCCACCGACGTACACCGTGCGGGTCACGCCGTCGAGTGTGATCGAGCGCGCGGTGAAATCGGCCAGGTCGTCATCGAGTGAATCCTGGGGAAGAGAGTGCTGCATCCCTGAAATCTGCCGCAGCGGGTCAGCACACACCACTGGCCGGATCGACACTCTTCGGTCTAATCTCGCCAGATGATCACCCACCTACCGCTGAACGGCGTGCTGGAAGGGGCGCTCGGCCTCGGCCTCGACATCATCGACACCGCCGCCGGGATCGCCGGCGACAGCGCGGGCGGGCGGCTGCGGCAGCGCGTCGCATCACTGGACGGCCGGCCGGTCCGGTCCGGCAGCGGCCGCCTGATCGCCGTCGACACCGAAATCCCGCTCGGCGCGGCGACATTCGGTCCCGGCGACATCCTGGTACTGCCCGGCCCGTCCGCGTCCAGCGAAACACGGGTGAACGAACTGCTGGCCGACCCCCTGACCGCACAAGCCGTCGGCATCATCCGCCGCGCCGCCGAATCCGGCGCCACGATAGCCGCCTCCTGCTCGGCCACCTTCGTACTCGGCGCCTCGGGCCTGCTGTCCGGCCGAGCCGCCACCACCACCTGGTGGCTGGCGCCGCTGTTCGCCCGCCGCTTCCCCGATGTCACCCTGCACACCGATCGCATGGTGGTCGACACCGGCGAAATCCTCACCGCCGGCGCCGCTTTCGCCCACGCGGACCTGCTGCTGACGCTGGTGGCCCGCCTCGGCGGCGGCACCCTGTCCGAACAGGTGGCCCGCTATCTGGTGCTGGACGCCCGCATGTCGCAGTCGCGCTACATGGTGCTCGAACACCTGCGAACCACCGACCCGGCCCTGCACGCCGTGCAACAGTACGTCCAGGCCAACCTGCACCGCCAACTGTCTCTCGCCGAATTGGCCGCCGCCGCAGCGGTTTCCCCCCGCACCCTGACCCGCCGCCTCCACGACCGCCTCGGGCTCTCACCCACCCAGTACGTCCATCGCCTCCGAGTCGGCCGGGCCGCCACCCTCCTCAGCACCACCCGCCAACCCGTCGACGCGATCGCAGGCGCGGTAGGTTACGCCGACCCGGCCGCCTTCCGTCGCATCTACCGCCGGCACACCGGGGAGACCCCGACCGCCACCCGCGGCCGCGCGATCGGATCGGCCTCGGCTGCGTCCGAGTAGGCCGACTGTGTCGTCCGCACCGACGTGATCGCCGAACTCCGTTCCCCTGTAGGTGATTTCAGACCGGCGCGGACGACGAGCAACGCGGTTCACAGAAGCCGCCGATCTTCTGCTCGAGCAATTCGGCCAGCCGCAGCGGGGTGCGGTCCTCGAACATCGGGCCGATGAGCTGCACGCCCACCGGCAGACCTTCGGGGGATCGGCCTGCCGGTATCGCGGTGGCGGGCAGGCCGGGCATGGTGGCCACACCGGCCCAGACGAGCTGGTCGAAATACGGGTACTCGACGCCGTCGATGTCGATCCGGCGTTGCAGTAGATCGGGGCCGTGCTCGTGCGGGAACGCGGGTGTCGGCGTGATCGGGCACACCACGACGTCGAATTCGGCGAACAGCTGCCGCCAGCCGTGACGGTGGAGTTCGCGACGGTTGTTCGCCTCGATCCAGTCGCGGTGGGTCGACACCATGCCGCGCAGCCGCGCCGCGTCGAGACCGCGATCGTCCGCGCTCAGCCCAGCGGCGCGATTCCGCAGTTGCTCGTACGTGTCGACGGGGAAACGCGCAACAGTGCCGGAGAACAGCAACCGCGTGTATACCGTCGCGGCTTCGGCCGGATCGGGCAGCAGCGGACTGTACCGTTCGACATGGGCGCCGCCGTCGACCAGCGCATCGGCGACCCGGTTCACGCCCGCCCGCACCGCGGACCCGGTCGGAATGAGCGGATGATCGTCGAGGACCAGGACACGGAACTCGGCGAGCCGCTCGTGACGGGCGGGCGGCAGGGTCACGTCGTACGCGACACCGTGCGTGAGCGGGTCGGGTCCGGCCATCACCTCGAGCAGGAGTGTCAGGTCGCGCGCGGTGCGAGCCATCGGACCGACGACCGCGAGGTCGAGATCGACAGGCAAGGCCGGCCCGGGCGGCGCGACCATGCCGCGGGTCGCCGCCAGCCCGAGTGTCGGCTTGTGCGCGTACACACCGCAGAAATGCGCCGGGGTGCGCAGCGAACCGGCGATGTCGGAACCGATGGACAGCGCACCGAATCCGCACGCCAGGGCCGCCGCCGAACCGCCGGACGATCCGCCCGGCGTGCGAGCGTGATCCCACGGATTGACGGTGATGCCGTAGATCTCGTTGTAGCTCTGCATATCCTGAAGTCCCAACGGCACATTCGTCTTCCCGAGCACCACCGCGCCGGCGGCCTTCAGCCGCGACACCTGCACCGCGTCCTCCGCCGGCACGTAGTCGGCGTGCTGTGGCATACCCCAGGTAGTGGGCAGCCCCGCGATGTCGTAGGACTCCTTGACCGTCACCGGAATACCGAGCAGCGGCAACTCCTCGCCACCGGCCCGCGCCCGGTCGGCCCGACGCGCGGCATCCCGCGCGCGGTCGAAATCCGGCACACAGATCGCGTTGATCACCTCGTCGTACCGCTCGATGCGGGTGATCGCCTCCTCGGTCAATTCCACCGATGTCACTGCACCAGCCCGCAAAGCGGCCGAAAGTTCTTCCGCCGAAACACAATTCCAATCCATGGATCCGACGCTATCGGCCCGCCGCAGGGGCCATGAAATGCCGATTTGCACAACGGGAAAGTCGAACGGACCACCTGTGCCGGTCGAGTCGCCCCCGCCTTCTGCCGCCGACAGGGACCCACCCCAGGTCACAGCGCCGGACGCGGGCCGACCCCATCGGGAAGGGCATGAAACCCGATCTCGCACAACGGGATAGATATCTCGGCATCGTGCCCCCCATGATGTCGGCGGGCGCGAGAGGCGGCGGTGGGCACCACGAAACCTTCGCGGCCCGGCGACCGGCCGACCCGGCCGCATCTACCGCGGGCGTACCGCGTAGGTCAGGTGTGTGACTCGCGGTGAGGGCTCGGAACGGATCGGTTCCAGGGCGATCTTGGCGGCGTCGATTCCGTCGAACAGGCGGGTGCCCGCGCCGAAGAGTACCGGGGAGAGGGCGATCGAGAATTCGTCGATCAGGCCCGCGTTGAGGTATTGCAGGATCGTCTCGCTGCCGCCGGCGATGCGGACGTCGCGGTTGCCTGCGGCGTCGCGGGCCTGGTCCAGGGCGCTGTGGATGCCGTCGTTCACGAAGTGGAAGGTGGTGTCGCCCGGGCGTTTCCAGGGGTCGCGCTGCTGGTGGGTGAGGACGAAGACGGGGGTGTGGAAGGGGGCTTCCTCCGGCCAGGAACCTTCGCCGAGGTCGAACATGTTCTTGCCCATGATGCTCGCGCCGGTGCGTTCGAAGGTCCGCGTGGCGATGTCGTTGTCCAGACCTTCCTCGCCGCCTTCACCCAGACCGAGGCTTTTCTGGAAGAATCGCTGCGGGAAGATCCACGACTGGAGTTCCATCCACTGGTTCACCCCGCGGGAGAGCAACGGATTCTGTTCCAGCTGTTCGGGTGTGGCGAATATGCCGTCCATCGACTCAGGGGCGGTGTAGCCGTCCAGGGACATCGATACGCTGAAGAACACTTTTCCGGGCATCAGTGGGTTTCCTTCCGGAGGAATTCGGTGAGGTAGGCCGCCAGGTTGCCGAGCGTCTGCTCGCCGCCTTCGATCGCGTGGTATTTGTGCACGGCCTCGTCGCGCAGTTCCGCGGTGGGGAAGATCGTGCGCATCACGAGCCGGGTCGTGGCGCCGTGCGGCGTGAAGGCCAGGGTCGACTCGAAGGCGTCCGGGTCGTCGCGAAATTCGCCGTGGCGCAACGCGATCCATTCCGGCGGGACGATCTCGGTCCAGCTGATCCACTCGGGGTAATCGGTGCCGTCCGGGCCGTGCAGCACGAAGATCCATTCGCCGCCGACGCGGAATTCGAAAGTCTTCGTGGTGGTGGTGAATCCCTCCGGACCCCACCACTGCGACAGGTGCCGGACCTCGGTGAACGCCTCGAACACCAGCTCCCGGGGCGCATCGATGACTCGGGAGATCACGATCTCCCGGTCTGCCGTGTCCGGATCCGCGCGCGTCTGCTGTCGTGCCATCGGTCAGTCCTCCTCTCGTGCCTGTTTCAGGTCCTGGACATAGCTGTCCAGCCGGTCGAAACTCTCGTTCCAGTACCGCTGGAAACCACCGACCCACTCGTGGACCGGCCGCAGCCCGCGGGCATCCAGGCCGTAGAGACGCTGCTTGCCGGCGCCGCGGAACCGCACCAACCCCACCTCCCGCAGCACCCGCAGGTGTTTGGACGCCCCGGGCTGGCTCATCCCGAGCTCCTGGGCCAGGTCGGCCACCGGCCGCTCACCCGCGCGCAGCAACGCGAGGATCTCCCGGCGCTGCGGCTCGGCGATCGCGTTGAACACGTCCGAGGTGGTCGCTGCTCGTGCCATGACGGCTATCATATTCCGATATCGGTATACGTCAACCGGGCGGTCACCCGTCGGTGACGCCCTGTTCGGGCTCGGCTGCCGACGTGATGTCCTCGCGACGCGGCAGCAGCAGCGGGCCGGCGAGGATGAGCAGGCCGGCTACCGCGAGAGCGGTTCGGGGGCTGGTGAATCCGGCGAGGACGGCGCCGAGGGCGCTGAAGACCGCGATCGATGCCTCGGTTCCGATGGACCAGGCCGTGAGAGTGCGCGCCACCAGGTGCTGGGGGTCGCCCCGCTACTCGGTGTTACTATGTACCAGTAGCTAGCATTACTTAGTACTAGGAAAGGGGACGGGATGTCCGGGCGAGATGCTCCTGCCATCGAGGTGCGGGGGCTGGAGAAATCCTTCGGGGACCTGCACGTACTGCGGGGTGTGGATTTCGAGGTGGCCGCGGGCGGTATCTTCGCCCTGCTCGGGTCGAACGGGGCGGGCAAGACCACGGTGGTGCGGATCCTGTCCACGCTGCTGCGGGCCGATGCGGGAGCGGCCCGGGTGCACGGATTCGACGTCGCCGCACAGCCGGCGAAGGTGCGCGAATCCATCAGTCTCACCGGGCAATTCGCGGCGGTTGACGAAATCCTCAGCGGGCGTGAGAATCTCGTGCTGATCGCCCGGCTCCGGCATCTGCGGCAGCCGGGCGCGGTGGCCGACGAACTGCTGGCGCGGTTTTCGCTGACCGACGCCGCGGCGCGGCGGGTGTCGACGTATTCCGGCGGGATGCGGCGGCGGCTCGACATCGCGATGAGTCTCATCGGGAATCCGCCGGTGGTATTTCTCGACGAACCGACCTCCGGGCTCGATCCGCAAGCGCGGCTGGAGGTGTGGCACGCGGTACGCGAACTCGCCGCGCACGGCACCACGGTGCTGCTCACCACGCAATATCTCGACGAGGCCGAACAACTCGCCGACCGGATCGCGATCCTGCACGAGGGCCGCATCATCGTCGACGGCACGCTCGCCGAACTGAAGCGGCTGCATCCGCCGGCGAAGGTCGAATACGTCGAGAAACAGCCCACTCTGGAGGACATCTTCTTCGCCGTCGTCGGCGCGCGAGACGACAGCAACACCGGTGAATAGGAAATCACGATGACCGAGTACTTCTTCGGCGACACCGCCGTCCTGCTGGGCCGGTCGCTGCGTCACATCACCCGCAGCGTCGACACCATCATCACCACCACGATCATGCCGATCGCCTTCCTGCTGCTGTTCGTCTACGTATTCGGCGGCGCGATCGACACCGGCACGCATTCGTACGTGAACTATCTGCTGCCCGGGATTCTGCTGATCACGATCGCCACGGGTATCTCCTACACGGCGTTCCGGCTGTTCCTCGACATGAAGAACGGGATATTCGAACGCTTCCAGTCCATGCCGATCGCGCGGTCGGCGGTGTTGTGGGCCCATGTACTGACCTCATTGGTCGCGACGCTGATCTCCGTGGTGGTCGTGGTGCTCGTCGCATTGCTCATGGGCTTCCGCTCGGGCGCGGGTGCCGGGGCCTGGCTGGCGATCGCGGGCATCCTGTTGTTGTTCACGCTGGCGTTGACCTGGCTGGCCGTAATCCCCGGGCTGACAGCGCAATCCGCGGACGGCGCGAGCGCGTTCTCCTATCCGCTGATCTTCCTGCCGTTCCTCAGTTCGGCGTTCGTGCCGACCGCGACGATGCCGGGTCCGGTGCGGGCCTTCGCCGAACACCAGCCGGTGACCTCGATCGTGAACGCGATCCGCGACCTGTTCGCGCGGCAGCCGGTGGGTTCCGGCATCTGGATCGCGCTCGCCTGGTGTGTGGGCCTGCTCGTCGTCGCCTACGGCCTCGCCATGGTCACCTACCGGCGCAAGATCTCCTGATCCAGCTCGCCCGCACCGGGACACGCGCTACCCCTGACCGGTGAGCATACCGATCAGCCCGTGGGGCGCGGTGGCGCCGTACATGACCTCCTGCTGGAGGACGGCGTCGGCCGCCTCCGCGGCGCTGCGGGTGAACATGGCCGGTTCGTACTCGGCCACGGCGGTCTCGAAGTCGCCCGGGTGCGCGGCGAGCGCTCGGCCGAGTTCGGCGCCGTCGTACATGGCCAGGTTGGCGCCCTCGCCGGACGGCGGCATCAGGTGGGCGGCGTCGCCGAGCAGCGTCACACCGGGGACGTGGTCCCAGCGGTGCGTCTCGGGCAGGGTGTAGAGCGGGCGGAACACCGGCGCGCTGTCGGCCGCGGTGATCAGCGTGGTGAGTTCCGGTGCCCAGCCGTCGAATTCGGCCGCGATGCGCGCGGTGGCCGCGGCGGGATCGGTGAAGTCGATGCCGGCGAACCAGTCCAGCGGCCGGACCAGCGCCAGGTAGGTGTGCAGGGTGCCGCCGCTCTCGCGGTGCGCCGCGATGCCCGTGCCCGGCGCGAGCGCGGCCATCGCACCCTCGCCGACCACCTTCGCCGCGACGGGGTGCCGGGTGTCGGCGGCGAACAGGTACGCCTCGACGTAGGACACCCCGGTGTATTCGGGTACCGCGGCCGACAGCAGCGGCCGCACCCGGGACCAGGCGCCGTCGGCGCCGACCAGCAGGTCCGTGGTGACGGTGGCGCCGTCGGCGAAGGTCACCTCGTGGCGGCCGCCGCCGAGGCCGCGAGTGGCGGTGACCTTGTGCCCCCACCGGACGGTGCCCGCGGGCAGCGAGTCGACGAGGATCCGCCGCAGTTCGCCGCGTTGCACCTCGGGCCGGTTGCCGGTGCCGTCGTCGGGCTGGTCGAGCAGGACGGTGCCGTCGGTGGCGAGCACCCGGTTCGCCTCGCGGCCGGGCAGGATCAGCGCGCGGAACTCGTCGAGCAGGCCCGCCGCCGCGAGAGCCGGCCGGCCGTTGTGGTCGTGGATGTCGAGCATGCCGCCCTGCGTGCGCGCCGACGGCGACGGTTCCGCCTCGTAGACGACAGCGGGGATGCCGTGGACGTGCAGGACGCGGGCGAGGGTGAGGCCGCCGAGTCCGGCGCCGACGATCGTGACGGGTGTGTGCATGGTGAGCTCCTCCGGGACCATCCCTGGTATGTCGTTCCATTCTGGTATGTCGTTCCAATGTTGGAACAACGCTCCACACCGTGTCAAGATGAGCGGCATGACAACGCGGACCCGCCGGTCACAGCGGCGCACGGAGGCGCTCTCCCGGGAGCGCATCGTCGCGGCCGCGGTCGAAGTGCTCGACGCGACCGGTGAGAGCGGGCTGACCTTCCGGGTGCTGACCGAGCGCCTGGCCACCGGCCCGGGTGCGATCTACTGGCATGTGGCGAACAAGGGCGAGTTGCTCGCCGCCGCCACCGAGGCCGTGGTCACCGCCGCCGTCGCACCCGCTGTGCTCGCGGCCGCTGCGCCTACCGAGCCCGGCGCATCGGCCGCGCCCGGTACGGCTGCCGAGACCGGCACGTCCACAGGTGCCGAGGGCAGCGCGCCGCACACGGCCCAGCGGGCCACCGCCGCGCCTCGCGAGACGATCCGCACGGTCGCGCTCGGCCTCTACGACGCGATCGATACGCACCCGTGGCTCGCCACGCAGATCGCCGTGCAAGTGTCGGCCGGTCCCGGGGAGTCGGTGGCGCCCTTGATCTTCGAAACCATCGGCAGGCAGGTCCGCGCGCTCGGCGCACCCGAGCCGAGCCGGTTCGTCGTGACCTCGGTGCTGGTGCACTACATCCTCGGCGCCGCCGGTCAGAACGCCGCCAATGCCCGCAGTGCGGCGGCCGGCCGGGGCCGCGCCGAATTCCTCGACTCCGCCGCGGCGACCTGGCAGCGGCTCGATCCGGACGACTACCCGTTCCTGCGGTCCGTGGCGGACCAGATGCGCGTGCACGACGACCGCGAGCAGTTCCTCGCGGGTATCGATCTGGTGCTGGCCGGTATCGCCACCCTCGGCTGACACCGCCGCCACCCTCTAGGGTGAGGGCCATGGGAGCACCACTCGGCCGCCGCCGTGGGCCGATCGGGCTGTGGAGCCGGCTGCACGAGATCTGGCTGGAGTCGGCGCGGGCGGGCGCCCCGATGCCCGGCGAGCCGACGCTGGCGGCCCGGCTGGATGCCAGCCGGCCCGCGATCCGGGAGGCGCTGGTGCGGCTGGAGGAACGCGGGTACATCCATCGCCGCCAGGGCGCCGACACCCTGGTCAACCGGCGGATGCTCGAGGTGTCGGCGCGCATCGACGAGCAGATCGACCGCGCCGAGCTGATTGCCTCCACCGGTCGGCGCGCGTCGATGACGGTGGTGGACAACACGATCGGGACGCCGACGGCCGCGGAGTCGCAGCGCTACGAGGTGGCGGACGACCGGCCGCTGCTGCGGGTCACCAAACTCTGGTGCGCCGACGATGTCCCGGTGATCCTGGCCCACGACGCGGTCCTGCTCGCGGAACCGATCTCCGAGGAGATCGATGGCGGCGTACCGATTTTCGATATCGCCAGGCGGTGGGGCAGCGGCGCCCCGGAATGGGAGATCGTGCATCCGGCCGCGGTCGCCGCGCCGGACACCGACGCCGCCCTGCTGGGTATCGAGCCGGGCCGGCCCGCTCTTGCCCTGACCGTGGTCGGCGTCGGCAGCCGCGGCGACACCGCCTACTGGGCGTCGGAGTTGCATGCCACGGAGGCCTTCCAGCACACGCTGATCCGGCTGGTCCGCCGCTGACGCTCGTCAGACGGGAGCGAGCACCGGCGCCAGGTTCGGCCACACCTCCGTCACGAACAGCCGCAGCGAGCGCCGGGTGTGCTCGGGGCTCAGCCGGGGGAACTGGACCAGCAGGTCGAGCCGGTCGACCCCGGTGACGGCGAGATAGTCCAGCAGCATCGCGGTCACCTCGGCGGGCGAGCCGAGCAGGACGTTCGCCCGCAGCAGGCTGTCGTCGATCGTTGCCGCGTCGGCAGCCACAGCCGCGTCGGCAGCCACAGCCGCGTCGGCAGCCACAGCCGCCTCGGCAGCCACAGCCGCCTCGGCGGCCAGATAGCCCGCGGCGACGGCGTCGCGGGTGTAGCGCGCGTCCGGACCGGCGATCATCGGGCCGTACAGCTCGAAGGCCGGGGCGAACTCCGCCAGCGCCCGGTCCCTGGTGTCGGCGATGTGCACCGCGCGCACCCCGCGCACCGAGCCGGTGCCGCCGGCGTCGCGGTAGAGCCGGATGTGATCGGCCTGCGAATGCGCGTTCTCCGCCTGTCCCACCACGTAATTGAGCCCGTGGCGGGCGGCGTGCCGGACCGACTCCGGATCGCGGCAGGCGGCCCACATGTTGGCGCGCACCCGGGCGCCGTCGTCGAAGGTCAGGGTCGGCAGCCCGGAATCGGGGTCGCCGTCGAGCAGCCGGAGGATGTCGTCGACGCAGTCGCGGTACCGCTGCTGCCGGCGCACCCGTTCCTCGCCCTGGTGGCCGGTGCCCTGGCCCAGGCCGAAATCGGCGCGGCCGCCGGAGAGCAGATCGAGCATGCACATCTCCTCCGCGGCGCGGGCCGCGGGCAGGTCCGGCAGCACCTTCACCCCGGTGCCGAAACGCATGCCCGGAATTTCGGCGGCGGCCCGGGTGAGCAGCATCTCCGGATGCGGGATGCGGCCGAAGAATCGGTTGCCGTGCCGCACGTAATGGTGCTCGCCCACCCAGACGGATCCGAAGCCGAGTTCGGCGGCGAGCCGGAAATCGTCCAGGGCCCGTTCGACCAGTTGCGCCGTCGAGATGTCCGGGGTCTCCCACATCTGATACAGCAGGCCGATCGGCAGTCGTGATTCGTGCGACGTTGCGGGGTCGCGGGATTCGATGGTCATACACGCGCCTCTCGAGAAATACTCGTCAGCGACGCTAACACATGTCTGACAAGTTTTCCGGGTGCGCCGGAACGGCTTGTGTTACGGGATCATTGCCGACGCTAAAAACGTGTTGCATCACGGCTCCGGACGCGCGAAACGGACATCCGTGGTCATACGATCGGGGCGTCGGATGGTCGGACCGGTCAGACCAAGTGGAGGTGTCCATGGTTCCGCAACAGCCCGCGCTGGGTCGTCGCACCGCCTCGGTCGGCGCGGAGATCGTCGCGCACTTCGAGCGGCAGATCTCGAGCGGTGAGCTCGCCCCGGGCGCCAGGCTGCCCTCGGAGCGCGAATTGGCGTTGTCGCTCAACGTGTCCCGCACCTCGCTGCGGGAGGCGATGCACGAGCTCGAGGTCAAGAACATGGTGGTCCGGCGACCCGGCCGGGGCACGGTGGTGGCCGAGCCCGGCGCGAGGGCCACCGACCTCTACGAGCGCATCTCCGCCGCCGAGCGGACCCTGCGCGATGTCGCCGAACTGCGCGAGACGATCGAACCGAAGTTCGCCGAACTGGCCGCCGCCCGGATCACCGGCGCCACGCTGCTGGCGCTGGAAACCGTGCTGGAGAAGACGAGAACCCCACTGTCCCGAGCGGAGTCGATCGCACTGGACATCGAGTTCCACATGCTGATCGCTCAGGCGTCACAGAACCGGCTGCTGGTCGCGCTCGGCACCCTGGCCAACGAATGGACCGCCTCGACCCGGGCGCTGTCGCATGCCGACTCCCGGGCCCGGCAATTGTCGCACGAGGGTCATCAGCGCATTTATCTCGCGGTGCGCGAGCGCGACCCGGAATCCGCGCGGATCGCCATGTTGCGGCATCTCTCCGAAGTCGCGGAACTCACCCGCGAAAATCACCCATCGTTCTGATCGACGACGATCGGCACTTCGTCCAATCATTATTCAGAAAAGGCTCGGCCCATGCATTCGGTACGTTCACATCGGCGTCTCCTGCGCGCGGCGATCGCGGTCGTCACCGCCGTCGTGGCGCTGTCCGCGACAGCGTGCAGCAACAATTCCTCCAGTTCTCCGGCGAGCGCCGGGAAAATGACCGTCATATTGCCCTGGTATGCCGATCCTGAAGGCGGCGGGTATTTCGCCGCGCAATCCGAGAACCTCTACAAGAACGCCGGGCTGGACGTGACCCTGCAACCGGGCGGCCCGCAGGTGTCGGCCACCCAGCTGGTCGCCTCCGGCCGCGCGCAGATCGGCCACACCGACGCCGCGGGCATCGTGCAGGCGCAGCAGCAGGGCATTCCGATCGTCGCGGTCGCGGCGCTGTACCAGGACAATCCGGTCGGCATCCTGTCGCACAGCGATCAGAACATCACCTCCTTCGACCAGATGAAGGGCCGCACGCTGGTGAGCCAGGCCGGCGCGCTGTACCCGGTGTGGCTGGACAAGCAGCTCGGCGTGCCGATGCAGACCATGCAGTACCAGGGTTCGATCGCGAACTTCCTCAAGGATCCGAAGCTGTTGCAGCAGGGCTGGCCCACCAACGAGGTGCGCCAGGCCGAGGAATCCGGTGTCCCGGTGAATTTCACGCCGTACTCCGATTCCGGCTTCAACCCCTACAACGACGTGCTGTTCACCTCCAAGAGCTACTTCGACCAGCACAAGGACGATCTGAAGAAGTTCCTCCAGGCCAGCATGACCGGCTGGCACGACTACATGGGTGATGTCACCGTCGCCGGCGACGCCAACAAGGCGATCCTCGCCGCGAACAGCGAGCAGACTGCCAAGTCGATCTGGTATGCCTGGGACAAGCAGCGCAAGTACGTGACCGCCGGCGACGGCGCGAAGCAGCTCGGCGCGATGTCCGAGGACCGCTGGAAGACCCTGCTGGACCAGTTGCAGAAGCTCGGCCAGCTCACCAAGGCGCCCGCGACCTCGGATCTCTACGACGCGAGTCTGCTGCCGACGGTCGCCGCACCGGCGTCGCTGCCGGCGGCCCCGAGCGGATCGTACTGACATGACCGTCACCTCGCAGACCCGCGCCCTGGTGTCGTTCACCGGCGCGGACAAGGTGTACGGCAACGGTTTCCGTGCGCTCGCCCCGATCGACCTGGAGGTGGCGCGGGGCGAGATCACGGTGCTGGTCGGGCCGTCCGGCTGCGGGAAGACCACGCTGCTGCGGATGGCGGCGGGCCTGACCGAGCCGACCTCCGGCGCCATGTCCCGCGACACCGACCGGCTGTCGTACGTGTTCCAGGACCCGACCCTGCTGGCCTGGCGCACCGTGCAGGCCAATGTGGAGGTGATCGCCAAACTCCAGAAGGTGCCGCGCGCCGAACGCCGGGCGCGGGCGGCCGAGGCGATCCGGATGGTCGGGCTGGACGGATTCCAGAAGTCCTATCCGCGGGAACTGTCCGGTGGCATGAAAATGCGTGCGTCGCTGGCCCGTTCGGTGACCAGCGAGCCGGAACTGCTGCTCATGGACGAGCCGTTCGCCGCGCTGGACGAGTTCACCCGGGAGAAGATGGGCGCCGAACTGCTGCGACTGTGGCGGGACAGGCGGTTCAGCGTCCTGTTCATCACCCACTCCATCTACGAGGCCTGCACGCTGGGGCACCGGATCGCCATCATGGACACCGGGCCGGGACACATCGTCGAGGTGATCGACTCGCCCAGCCCGCCGTCGGTGGATCCCGGGCACGAGCGCGACGAACCGGCGCTGCGCGCGCTCCAGCAGCAGATCTCGATCATGCTCGGGAGTTTCCGCGAATGACGGTCATCGACAACATCTTCCACGCGGTCGCCGGCGCCGCACCGCAGCGCCGCAGCGGGACGACGGTCACGCTCACCGGCCGGGTCCGCCGGCTGCTGCCGCCGATCGGCGCGTTCGTGCTGGGAATCGCGTTGTGGCAGTTGATCATCGGAGTGTTCGACATTCCGTCGTACATGCTGCCGTCGCCGCGGACGCTGCTGGACACCCTCTGGGACGAACGCACCTCGATCTGGCAGCCCACCTGGGTGACGGTCCGGGAGTCCTATCTGGCCTTCGGACTGGCCACGGTCGCCGGGGTGGCGATCGCGCTGGTGATGTCGCGCTGGCGCCTGACCGAGCGCGGTTTCTATCCGTATCTCATCGTGTTGCAGACGATTCCGATCGTGGCGATCGCGCCGCTGTTCGTCGTCTGGATCGGCGCGGGGCAGACCACCAACATGCTGGTGGGCGCGATGATCGCGCTGTTCCCGGTGGCGGCGAACACCCTGCACGGGCTGAAGTCGATCGACCGGAATCTGGTGCAGCTCTACACCATGGCCGGGGCGCCGCCGCGGGTCACGCTGTTCTCGCTGCGGCTGCCCGGCGCCTCGCCGTCGATCCTGACCGGCATGCGGATCGCCGCGGGGTCCTCGGTCATCGGCGCGATCGTCGGTGAGTTCGTGGCCGGGGTCGGCGGTGGTCAGGGCGGGCTGGGCTACATCATCACGCAGAGCGCCGTGCAGTTGCGCACCCCGCAGCTGTTCGTGGCGGTGGTGATGGCCAGCGTGGTGTCGCTGGCGCTGTTCGCCGTCGTGGTCGTGCTGGAACGGCTGCTGCTCTCGCGGTGGCACGAATCGGCCCTCGCTGACGACGAGTGAGCCTGCGCCACAGCGTAATTGCGCCGACGAGGAATCAGGAGACAGGCATGGCACGAATATTCCGGTTGGCCCACCTCACCACCACGGAGGTGGCGGCCATCGACAAGTCCGACGCGGTCGTGGTGCAGCCCATCGGTGCGGTCGAACAGCACGGCCCGCATCTGCCGCTGATCACCGACGCGATGCATGCCGAGGCGATCGCGTGCGCGGCGGTCGAGTCGTTGCCGGACGACTCGAACGTCTGGGTGCTGCCGACGCTGCACTACGGCAAGTCCACCGAGCACCTCGGCCGCGCGGGCACCATCGCGATGTCGGCGGCGACGCTGACCGCGGTCTGCACCGATCTCGGTGATTCGCTGGCGGCCAGCGGTTTTCGCAAACTGGTGTTCGTCAACGGGCACGGCGGGCAGCCCGGTCTGCTCGACGTGGTGGCGCGCGACATCCGCTATCGGACCGGGCTGGAGGTGTTCCCGGTGATGCCGATGCGCTTCCCGGCGCCGCCGGAGGTGGATCCGTCCCTGGACGGCTTCGACATCCACGGCGGTTTCGGCGAGACCTCGCTGATGCTGGCGATCGCCCCCGAATTGGTGCACCAGGAGCGGGGTTTCCCCGACGGGCAGCAGGCCGCGGCCGCGTTCGCCCGCTACAAGCACCTGACACTGGAAGGGGTGCTGCCGACCGCCTGGCTGACCGACGACCTCTCCGAATCGGGGATCATCGGCGATCCGACCGCCGCCAGCGCCGATATCGGGAAGCTGATCCTGGCCTCGGCGGCGGCGCAGCTGGCCGAGGCGTTGCTCGAGGTGCGCGAGTTCGCCTTCCCCGCGCGCGGCGGGCAGCGATGACCGCCTCCGGCGCCGTGCTCGGCGCCCACCATCTGGCCTCGACCCCGGAGACCGTGCTCTGGGGCGAGCTGCCGTGCGCGGCGGATGCCGCGGCGGCGCGAATCGCGCCGGGCGAGACGATCACCATCGACACCGTGAGTCACGAGGGCATCCTGCCCGATCAGGGGCGTGACCCCCGGGAGTTCTTCGCCCGGTTCGGGGTGCCGGCCGACCGGGTGCCCGCCGACGCGGTGGAGATCGCCGCGTCGCTGCCCCGGTCGGCGGCTTCCGGCCCGCACGTGGTCACCGGCCCGATCGCGGTGCGCGGTGCGGCGGCCGGAGATCTGCTCGCGGTCACCGTGGTCGACCTGGCCCGCCGGGCCGATTTCGGGATCGTGTCGGCGCGGCACGGCCGGGGCGCACTGCCGGACAGCTATCCCGACGGCCCGGTGCACAGCGTGTTCTGCCGGGCCGACGGCGACGAAGGGTCACTGCCGCTGCGCCAGGACGAGGCCGCCTATCGCGGCGCGGGCCGGGCGATCCGCTTCCCGCTGCGGCCGTTCCTCGGCATCGTCGGGGTGGCGGCGGCCGGACCGGTCCGGCCGAATTCCATCCCGCCGGGGCTGTACGGCGGAAATCTGGACATCACCTGTCTCACCGTCGGCTCGACCCTGTATCTGCCGGTGCAGGTCGAGGAGGCGCTGTTGTACGTGGGTGATCCGCACTACGCGCAGGGCGACGGCGAGGTCGCGCTGACGGCCTTCGAGGCCCCGCTGCGCGCGACGCTGCGGGTCGAGGTGGTGCCCGGGGCGGCCCGGATCGCCGGCGGCCGCCCGTACGCGGAGACGGCCGATCTGCTGATCGCGATCGGCCTGGACCAGGATCTGGACGAGGCGTGCCGGGAGAGTGTGCGGGCCGCGCTGGACCTGCTCACCCACCGCTACGACGTGCCCGGCGAGCTGGCCTACGCCTATCTCAGCGCGGCCGCCGACGTGCGCATCTCGCAGGTGGTGGACCAGGTGAAGGGCTGTCACACGGTGATCCGCAAGGCCGATTTCCGGGAGCTGGACGGTCGATCGCTGTGACGGCCACGGCCTCCGCCGACGCTGTCGAACGGTCCCCGGGCCTCGATTCAGCCGGATCCGGACCCGGTTGCGCAACAGCCGTTTCCGGCCGTACTCACCAGGTCTGGTCGGCGGAACGGACCAGCATCTCGTTGACCGCGACCCGCCGATCCCGGCCGACCATGTAGGTGACCGCGTCAGCGATGTCCTCGGGGGCGAGCCGTTCGATGGCGCCGACCTGGGCCTGCACACTCTCGCGCAGTTCGGCGCGGGTGTGCGTGGCCAGGTCGGTGTCGACGGTGCCGGGCTCGACCACGCCGACGCGCACGCGCTGCGGTTGCAGTTCCTGCCGCAGTGCCTCGCTGAACGCGTTCACGCCGAATTTGGTGAGGTTGTAGACGGCGTTCCCGGCGCGGGCCACCCGCCCGGCGGTGGAGCTGATGGTGACGATGTCGGCGACCCGGCGCGGTCCGGTGGCCGCGGATTTCACCAGATGCGGAATTGCGGCCTGTGTAACGTACAGCGTCCCGGTGAGATTCACATCGATCATGCTTTCCCATTCGCCCTCGGGCGCCTCGGCCACCGGGCCGACCAGCATCACCCCGGCGTTGTTGACGACGATGTCCAGCCGTCCGAACGCCGCGATCGCGTGCTCGACCGCGCGCAGGGCCTGCGCCCGCTCGGTGATGTCGGCCGCGAACGCCTCGGCCACCCCGCCGCGCTCGCGGATCTGCGCCGCGACCTGTTCCAGCGGGCCGGGACGGCGGCCCACCAGCACGACCGCCGCACCCGCTGCCGCGAGGTCGCGCGCGATGGCCGCGCCGATGCCGGTTCCGGCACCGGTGACCAGCGCCGCTGTTTCTGCCAGTTGTGCCATGACGGATCTCCGTTCGAGACGAATGCCCGTTTCCCGGGCTCTCGCCAGCATAACGGACCTCCGTTCCGTTAACAACGGACCGTTGTTCTGTTAAGGTTGCCCCGTGTCGGAACCGCTTCCCTTCCGGCGGGCCCGCCGGCCCGAACAGGTCGAGTTGCGCCGCGCGGCGATCTTCACCGCGGCGCGGGAGGCGCTCGCGGGCCGTTCGGTGCGCGAGATCACGCTGCGCGAACTCGCCGAGGGTGCGGGCGTCGCCAAATCCCATGTGCTGCGCTATTTCGACAGCCGTGAGGCGGTGTTCCTGGAACTGCTCGCCGAGGACTGGGCGGCCTGGCTGGACGACCTGGCCGACCGGATCGGCACCGCCGCCGTCCCGGCCGGCGATCCGGCGCAGCGGCTGGGATCGCTGCTGGCCGAGACATTGCGGGCGCGGCCGGTGCTCTGCGACCTGTTCGCCGCCATGTCGGGCGAGTTGGAGGCCAACGTCTCACTCGCGTCGGCGCGGGCCTTCAAGCGGCGCGGCTACGACTACACCACCCGCCTCGCCGAACTCGCCGCCCGCGCCGCACCCGGCCTGTCCGAGGCCGCCGCGATCGCGTTCGCCCGCGCGCTGATCGCCGGCGTGGCCGGACTGTGGCCGTTCACCAATCCCAACGAGATCGTCGCCACCGCCAGCCTGGAATTCGGGCAGCGACTCGGGCCGGACCGGTTCGAGCGCGAATTGCGGGACACCGCAACGGCACTGATCATCGGCTTCCGTGCACGCGGGGGCTGAGCAGGGCTTCCGGCCTGGCGGGGGGCGGTCGCCGAGGGTGCGGGAGTCCGGCGGGTGGCGGTCGTCAGCGGCGGTGAAGCCACCACCGACATCACGGTGACCGGGGAGAGCAGCCTCCGACGCCTTCCGGACCGTCTTCGCGGCAGCGCAGAGCCGAACGCGTGCACGCGGGCGATCCCGGTCAGCCCTGGCGGTGGTGTACGAGCAGGCGAGTGAGCAGGTCGATCAGTACGGCGCGGTCCGCGTCGGGCAGTGGTTCGAGCATCCGCTCCTGCACCGTGTCGAGTTCGCGCTCGATGCTCCGCAATTGCGCGCCGCCGGCCGCGGTCAGGCTCACGATATTGCGCCGCCGGTCGGCCGGATCCGGTGTGCGCTCGACGAATCCGCGGTCGGCGAGTTCGTTGATCGCCGCCACCACATCGCTGCGATCCATGGTGCAGTGCCGGCCCAGATCCGCCTGGCTGGCCGGCCCGAACTCGTCGAGTGCGGCCAGGATCCGATAGTGGTAGCCGCGCCCGCCCAGCGTGGCGAAGGCGCCGGAGGACAGCCGGTGCGCGTGCACCGCCAACTGGGTGAGCAACCAGGTCGGCTTCACGGTCAGGCGCGCGGGGATCTTCTCCACCGATTCAGCCTACATAGTTGGCGCCGCCAACGAACACGACTATAGTTGGCGTCACCAACATTGGTATCACCAACGAAAGAAGCAGACGTCATGTCCACCGATTCCGCCCTCGCCGACCGTCTCGACATCACCGATCTGTTCACCCGACTGGGCCGCCTGCTCGACGAGCGCCGGTGGGACGACCTCGGCACCGTCTACGCCGAGGATGTGGCGGTGAACTCGCCGCGCATGCAGGTGCGCGGCCTCACCGAAGTGCTCGGCTTCGTGCGCACCGGCACCGCCGCCGAGGGCGAGCACACCCAGCACACCACCACCGACGTCCTGGTGGACGTCGAGGGCGATCGGGCTACCGCCTCGGCGAATTCGTTCGTGTACTACTACCGCGACGGCGAACGGCCGCACCAGACCAGCGGCCTGCGGCTGGCCGTCGTCGCGAGCCGGACGCCGGCGGGCTGGCGGATCAGCGAATCGCGGATCTCACTGGCGTGGACGACCAAGGACTGATCATCCGCGGCCCGCTTCGGCGGGAGCGCAGCCCGGCGCCGCGATTCCGCCGAAGAGGTTGTCCAGCAGGCGATCCGCGAAAGCGGTGGTCAGCGGCTGGGCGGGCATCAGCAGCCGGTGGTAGCAGGCGCCCCACAGCTGATCCACCACCGTCTCCGGATCCACGTCGGCGCGAAGCAACCCCTGCCGGCGAGCGCCGGACAAGCGCTCGACGGCCAGCCGGCGGCGCGGCCGGACATACTGCTCGGCCAGCGCGGCGGCCAGTTCCGGATCGCGCTGCGCGGTGCCGATGATCTCCGCGATCACCTGGCCGCGCTCGCGCAGCAGTCCGACGAACGCGTGCAATTGCGTGGTGAGGTCGGCGCGGATGTCGCCGGTGTCCGGGAACGCCAGTACCGGCTCGAGCGCGTCGAAGTAGGCCTCGAAGGCGAGACTGCCCGGTGACGCCCACCACTTGTAGAGGGTCGTCTTGCTCACCCCGGCCCGGGCGGCCACCTTCTCGAAGGTGACGTTGCGGACGCCGTCGGTGAACAGCAGATCGGCGGCGGCCGCGAGGGTCGCGCGGCGCACATCCTCGGCCCGGCGGCGGCCCCGGCCCGGCTCCAACAATGGAAAGACATTGTCGGCCTCGTTCGTTCGCATCTCGGTCGGCCCCTCGTCTCGCCCGGCTCCGGGTCTCCATTCTGGTGCCATACACCCGTCAAAACTATATAGACGTTCCGTTCACATAATCGCCGAGCCGGCGAGGTGTCCTAGCCTGGACGGCATGGCATCCGACCACGGCAGGCCCACCCGCTCCCCCGCGACCCCGCTGACGCCGATCCCGAACGAGGTCCGCCCATCGGCGGCGGAGGAGGCGAGAACCGTTGCCGCCTCGACGAATACGGCCACGCTCGCGACGCTGACCGGCGAGGGCGACCCCTGGGCCTCGTTCGTCACCTTCGGCCTGCTCGAGGGGCAGCCGGTGCTGTGCCTGTCGGTGATGGCCGAGCACGGCCGCAACCTGGCCGCCGATCCGCGCGCGAGCCTGGCGATCGTCGCCCCCGACGTGCCGTCGGACCCGCTGGCCGCGGCGCGGGTCACGCTGGCCGGCGTGGTGCAGCGCCCCGAGGGGGACGAACTGGCCGCCGCCCGCGCGGCCCACCTGGCGGCGGTACCGGCCGCCGAGATCTACATCGACTTCACCGATTTCACGCTCTGGGTGCTGCGGGTGCGGCGGGTCCGCTGGGTCGGCGGCTACGGCCGGATGGATTCGGCGACGGCCGAGGCGTACGCGACCGCCGCCCCGGATCCGATCACCCCCACCGCCGCCCGCGCGGTCGCCCACCTCAACGACGACCATGCCGACGCCCTGCTGGACATGGCCCGCACCCTCGGCGGCTACCCCGACGCCACCGCGGCCGTCTGCGACCGCGCCGACCGCTACGGCCTGGACCTGCGGGTGCAGACTCCGCGTGGCCCGGCCGCCACCCGCGTCGGCTATACCGCACCGCTCACCTCACCCGGCGAACTGCGCTCCGCCACAGTCGAATTGACGCAACTGGCCCGCGCCGGCCGATGACGCCCCCGGGCGGGACGGCCACTCGGGGAACACGGTCACGAATGCCGAAAAAGGCACCGGCAGTGTATTTTTCGAACCTCCTCGGCCAGGGCTGTCGGCACCACGAGTAGACCGGCAGCGGTGTCCGTACCGGTCCACGCGCGGCGGGCGGACCTTCCGATGCCGACCGGCGGGCGGTGGCCGGAAGGCGATGCGGCAGCCGGAAATGCGCCAGGCATGTCACACTTGCCGGGTGACCGAGCCGCTGCCCGCGCGCCGGCGCGGCCCGCGGACCGACGCGCTGCGCAACGACGCCCTGATCCTGCGGGCCGCCGCGCGGGTGCTGGCGCAGGATCCGGCCGCGACCATGCAGCGCATCGCGGACGAGGCGGGTGTCGTCCGGCTCACCGTCTACCGGCGCTACCGCACCCGGGATGCGTTGCGCACGGCCGTGTTCGAGGTGGCGGCCGCGGAGGCGGGGCAGGCCGTCGAGCGGGCGCGGTCCCGGCAGGCCGACACCCTCACGACGCTGCGGGCCCTGATCGTCGAGATGGCCCGCATCGCCCAGCGATATCCGCTGATCGTCGTCGGCACCGACCTGAAACCCCTGCCGGGGCAGGGACGGCGGCCGGCGCCGCCGCCCGCCACGCGCGCCTTGCACCGCACCGTGCACGAGTTGGTGCTGCGCGGGCAGCAGGAGGGGGTGTTGCGGACGGATCTGCCCGCCGAGCTGTTCCCGCTGGCCATGACGGGGACACTCAACACCGCCGTCCGGTTCACCGCCGCCCTCGGTCTGGACCCCGAGGCGCTCGGCGCGCAGATCGCCGATCTGGTGCTGTCCGGGACGACGCCGCGAACCGCTGCGGCACAACCGGTTTCAGGCCAGTGACACCAGGCGGGCGCCGCCGTCGGCCTCGACCACCGTGCCGGTGATCGTGCGGTTGGTGGCGACCGCGACGGTGATGTCGGCGATGTCCTCGGCGGTGGCGATGTGCCGCGCGGGCAGCGCCTGCGCCGCCCGCGCGAAGTAGTCGCGCCGGACTTCCTCGGGCAGGCCGCTCCACCAGGGCGTGTCGACGAATCCCGGCGAGATGCCGTTGACCCGGATCGGAGCCAGTTCGGCGGCAAGGGGTTTCACCATCGCCTCGACCGCGCCGTTCACCGCGGCGATGCCCGCGGTGCCCGGCATGCCCGCGCGAGCGGTGACCGCGCCGATCAGGGTGATCGAGCCGGTCGGCGCGAGCCGCGGCAGCACCGCCTGGATCGTGGCGAGGTGCCCCCAGAACTTGGCGTCGAAGGCGCGCCGGAGCATGGTGTGGTCCAGTTCGGCGATCGGGCCGGCGCCCTCACTGCCGGCCAGTGTTACCACCAGCCAGTCGACGGCGCCGATCACCGCGGCGACCGCTGCTATCGCGGCCCGGTCGGCGCCGTCGGCCCGGTGGCCGATCAGCTCCGGGTCGGTACCGGCGACCTCGTCCAGGCGCTGCTTGCCGCGGCCGACGATGTGCACGGTCGCGCCGCGGTCGCGCAATTGCCGCGCGGTGGCCAGGCCGATGCCGGAGGTGCCGCCGACCACGAGTGCTACAGGGGAATTCATCGGGGAGATCCCTTCGATCACTGCGGGAGTTCCATTTCGAACCGAACCGTCTCGGTTCGATTTACGCTAACATCGGTTCCGATGAACGACAAGCCCACCGCCCGCCCGGGGCGCAAACGCAGCGACGACAGCCGGATGGCGATCCTCACCGCCGCCTTCGAACTCACCGCCGAACGCGGCTATGCCGGGTTGACGATCGAGGGCATCGCCACTCGCTCCGGCGCCGGCAAACAGACCATCTACCGCTGGTGGCCGTCGAAAGCCGATGTGCTGCTGGACGCGATGGCCACCAAGGCCGACCTGTACGTGCCGATCCCCGACGAAGGCAGCTACGCCGCGGACCTGCGGAAATTCCTGGCCGACAGCTTCGCCCTCGGCCGCGACGAGACCGTGGTGGCGGCGCTGCGGGCCCTGATGGCCCACGCCCAGGTCGACACCGAATTCGGCCTGCGCTGGCGCGGAGAGTTCCTGCAACGCCGCCGCGACGCGCTGCTGACCATCGTCGAACGCGCGCGCGTCCGCGGCGAGACACCGCCGGGCCTGACCCCGGATACGGTGGCGGACATCGTCTTCGGCACCATCTGGTACCGCCTGCTGGCCACCGACCGGCCCGTATCCGCCGGCCTGGCCGAGGAACTCGTCGCCGCCGTCACCCGCCCCGATACCCGAGGAGCAGGCGCGATCGCGGTGCGGTAATCCGGGTTCCGGATCTGGAACGCCGGGCTGATCCCCGCGTGCGCGCAGGCGTCGGGCAACACCCGGCGACAGGACCCGTCGGTGAACTCGTCATCATCCAGCAACGCGGTGCGAGGTCCGGAAATCGCTTGTCCCGCACCCGCCACGGCGGCGAAGATCACCGGTGTGACCACCGACCTCCCTGCCGCCCGGCCCACCGGCATCGACGTGCCCAGCGCACTGGCCGCCCTGCTGACGGTGGTGCTGTGGTCCTCGGCGTTCGTCGCCATCCGCGACGCCGGCCCCACCCTGTCCCCCGCCCCCATGGCCCTGCTGCGCCTCGCGGTCGCCGCGGTCGCGCTGACGGTGCCTGTGATGGCCCGCGGCGGCGTGGCGGCCCGCCTGCCGCGCACCCCCCGGCCGTGGCTGCTGATCACCGGCTACGCGGTGCTGTGGCTGGCCGCCTACACCGTCGCCCTGAACACCGGCGAACGCCACGTCGACGCCGGCACCGCCGCCCTCCTGGTCAACCTGGCCCCGCTGCTGGTCGCCTTCACCGCCGCGGCCCTGTTCGGCGAACGCCTCACCCGCTGGCTGATCGCCGGCGCCGCGATCTCCCTGACCGGCGTGGCGATCATCGCCTTCGGCACCGGCAGCGGCCACCGCGACAGCCTCGGCGTCCTGCTGTGCCTGCTCGCCGCCGTCCTCTACGCCGCCGGCGTGCTGGTACAGAAACCCGCTCTGCGCCACGTGGATCCGCTCACCGCGATCTGGCTGGGCTGCGTGATCGGCACCGTGGTCCTGCTCCCGTGGACCCCACACCTGCTCACCGAACTGTCCACCGCCCCCACCCGCACCATCGCCGACGGCATCTACCTCGGATTGGTCCCCACCGCACTGGGTTTCACCCTCTGGTCCTTCGCCCTGCGCCGCACCGACGCCGGCCGTCTCACCGCGAGCACCTACGCGGTCCCCGCCGTCTCCACCCTGATGTCCTGGGTGATACTGGGCGAAACCCCCGCCCCCGTGGTCTTCGCAGGCGGCGTCCTCTGCCTCCTGGGCGTCGCCGTCTCCCGCCGCCGCAGCGCCCGTCCGACACCGAATACCGTGACAGCGCAACGATAACCGGGCGCTTCGCGGCAGAGCGCCGGTGCAGTGGTCGCGCTGGAGATCAGCGGCCGACGCGGAGGTGGCAGTCGGATTCGTCGCCTGCGGGTCAGGAGTTATCGGGACACGGTCGCGGGGATCGGGTTGTGGCGATGATGAGGGCGCTGACGGCGAGTGGGGGTAGTGCCCACAGTGCGGCGGTGCTGTAGCCGTTCGGGGTGGGAAGCAGTGTGCAGGCGGGGGTGGCGGCGGCGAGCAGGAAGCCGGCGAGTGCGCTGCCGATGCTCATTCCGATGCTGCGGGCGATCTGATTGATCGAGAGCACGCTGGCTGTCTCTTCATGGGGCACATCGACGAGGACGAGTTTCGGCATCACGGCGAAGACGCCTCCGACGGCGAACCCGAGCAGTGCGATGGCGGTGAGGACTGCGGGCAGTGACCGGTGGTCGGCGGCGAACAGCAGGGCGCCGGCGACGGCGATCGCCACCGAGAGCGTGTAGGTCCACCGTTCCGTGATGCCCGCGACCAGATGTGGGACCGCTTTTCCCGCGACGAACCCGAGCAGCGAGAACGGGATCAGTGCTGCGCCCGCGGCGACACCGGGAAGGGAGAATCCGTAGTGGGCGCCCGCAGGGGTCTGCACGTAGCGGGTGAACAGGCTGAACAGCAGGTACAGACTCGTCCCGGCCACGAGTATCGCCAGGTTCGCGCGCAGGACGGGCCCTTGGACGAGCAGTCGCAGGTTCACCAGCGGCGTCGTGGCGCGCAGTTCGACGAATGCCCACACGACCAGGACCACGGCGGAGGCGGCGAGGATGCCACCGGCCGGCCATGCGGTCGCCCATATCGAGGGTTCGGCGACGACCACGAGAAGTCCGAGGGTGCCGACGGCGAGCAGCAGTGCACCGGTGACGTCGATGCGGGGCAGCTTTCCGGGCGCTTCGAGAGGCAGTGTCCGCCAGGCGATGACGAACGCGGCCGCGGACAGGAACACTCCGAGTCCGTATGCCGCGCACAGTCCCGCGAGTTGGTCGATCAGGCTGATCGCCGGGTAGCCGACCCCGATGCCGACGGTCGTCGCGACCGACAACGCGGCGATCGTCGACGCGGAGCGCTCGGCCGGCAGGTGTGTGCGGGCAACACTCATCAGCAGCGCCCCGACCGCGACCGCGAGCCCCTGGAGGCCGCGTCCGATGAGCAACGCCGCGAACGGAAGCGGGAGCACCGTCAGCAGCCCGCCCGCCATGACCAGGGCCAGGGTGGCCAGGATCGTGACGCGACGGTACGGGCCGCCGCCGAGCCTGCCCAGCACCGGGCCCGCGATCGCGCCGCTGAACAGGGTCACCGTCAGGGTCCACTGCGCCGCGGCGAGGGACGTGTGCATTCCCGTGGCGACCGCGGTGATGAGGGGCGCTCCCACGCTGCCGATCACCGCTCCGGCCAAGGCCGTGCACACCAGTGCGGTGCCGAGCGATCCGTCCCGCCGGGCGGCGACGTCGCCGTGGGTGTTCATCGATTCGTCTCGGTGGTGATGTGCGCGAACAGACCCGACTGGATCCGGGTGCGGACACCCTCGGCCCACGCGGCGTCGACGTTCTCGACATCCATTGCGGCACCGGCGTTCAGCAGCATCCCGAAGGCGAGGAATGTTTTCACGGTCACCGGTTCGAGTCCGGTGCCCTCTTCGGCTGTGCGCCACATCCGCGCGAAACACGATCGCACCGCGTCCCTCACCTCCGGGTCGCCACATGCGGCGAAACCCTGAAGCTGCAACAACAACCCGGTCCGATCGGCCAGCAGGTCGAAGTACTGGGCGCCCATCGCCGACAGCGACGCCAAGCCGGCCTTCCCCTCGCCCGCCTCTCGCATGCCGTCACCGACACGTTCGAACGCCGCCCGGACCAGTTCCAGGAACAGGGCTTTCTTCGTCCCGAACATCCGGAACACATACGCCTGCGTGATCCCCGCATCCCTCGCGATCGCCTCCGTCGACGCCCCGTGCAACCCGTGTTCCGCGAATTCCTTCGCGGCGATGGCCAGCACCTGGGCGCGCCGTTCGGTCCCACTCATCCGTTCGGCCACGCCGCCAAGTTACCAGTTACTAACTACTAAACAAGTGTGACATCGCCTACCCCGCCACCCACTCGGTCACACCGGGGGGAGTCTCACAGGACCGGCACAGGTGGCCGGTGTTGCGGTCCTGCAGGACGATGAACGGTACTCGGCACAGGTCGCCGAAGGGCCGGTTTTCGCTTTCTCCGACCCGCTCTCAGGCACTGTCACCTGGCCGGATGTAGGCGCGCGGTGCGCATTCCGGCCTTCGGGTTGCGACCTGTTCGGGCAGTGCACACCTCGCTTGTCCACCGAGAACCAGAACCGACTTCGTGGATATCGGGGGCCGGCCGGAACTCGGCGGACACGAAGGCAACCGCTCGAATGTGTTCAGGCGTTGTGGGCAACGGGCAACTCGATCAGGTCGCGCCCGCTGGATCCGGGCGGCCACCCCTGTTCGGCGGCAGTACTTTTCACAGGGGCTCACCCCCGCCCGGGCAGCATGGCCAGGGCCTGTGACCGCTGGGCGACCAGGCCGTCGTAGGTGCCGTTGCGCTCGGCCCAGCGGTGCATGAGGACGCCCTGGACCAGGATCTCGTGTGGGGTGGGTTCGGTGTGGAGCAGGTCCATCACCTCGGTGGCGTAGTCGGCCAGCGGGATCGCGTGCGGGTTGATCCGGGTGTGTTCGGGCTGGATGGCGACGGCCGGGGGGACGAGTTCGCTGACCTCGACGCCTGTTCCCGCCAGCTGGGCGCGCAGGGCTTCGGAGTAGGCGTGGACACCCGCCTTCGAGGCGGCGTAGCTGGGCATGACCGGGAATGGGAGGAAGGCGATTCCGGAGGTGACGGTGATGATCGTGCCGGCGCCGCGGGTGAGCAGATGTGCGGTGAAGGCGTCGATGACGCGGATGGTGCCCAGCAGGTTGGTGGCGATCGTCTGCTCGGCGGCCGTGATGTGCGCGGGATCGTGCAGATCTTCGGGGATCATGACGCCGGACATCGTCACGATGGTGTCGAGATCGGGGTGGTCACGCAGGATGGCGTCACGAGCGGCCGTGACGCTGTCGGGATCGGTCACGTCGATGGTGACGGTGGCGAAGCCCTCGGCTCCGATGCGGTCGAGCAGGTCGGTGCGGCGGCCGCCGACGATGACGGTACTGCCCGCCGCGGCGAACCGCCGGGCCAGTTCGAGACCGATTCCCGAGGTGGCGCCGGCGATGAAGACGGTGCGGGTGGTGATGTCCATGGAATTCTCCGATCGGATCCGGTCTGTTCGGGTCAGGTCGAGTGTCGATCGGTGCTGTGCGCGGCGGTAGTGCCCCGGTGATCCGGGGTCCCCACGGGACCCCCCTCGCCACTTCGGCGGCGAACTACCATCCGACTATGGGCGACGACGATCGCGGCAGCCTTCTCGGCGGTTATCTGCGTGCTCGCCGGGCGCTGGTCACGCCGGAACAGGCGGGGATCGCGCCGGGTCCGAACCGCCGCGTTCCCGGCCTGCGCCGGGAAGAGGTGGCTCTGCTCGCGGGCATCAGCGCCGATTACTACCTGCGGCTCGAACGCGGCCGCGACAAGAATCCCTCGATCCAGGTCCTCGAATCGCTGGCGCGGGTGCTGCACCTCGACGAGCTGGAACAGGAGTATCTGCTCGGGCTGGCCGCGGCACGCCCGAGACGGCAACGGCGGAGCAAACCGGAGCGGGTGCCCGCGCGGCTGCATCACCTGCTGGCGAGCATCCAGATTCCCGCTTTCGTGGAGGGCCGGGCGTTCGATGTGCTGGCCGCCAACCGATTCGCGGTCGCGCTGTCACCACGGCTGCAACCCGGTCACAATCGCCTGCGTTCGCTGCTGCTCGATCCCGAAGAGCAAGCGTTCCAACAGGACTGGGCACGCTCCACGCAGGGGTTCATCGCCGCGTTCCGGAAGTCGATCGGCGACGACACCGACGATCCGCGATTCGTGGAGCTCGTCGGCGAATTGGCCTTGTCCAGCGAGCGATTCCGGACCCTGTGGGCCCGGCACGACATCCGTGAGCTCGAAGGCGGCACCACCACCGTCAATCACCCGCTGGTCGGCGAATTGCACCTGCATCGGGACAAACTTCCCGTGGACGGGTTGCTGCTGGTTCTCTACTACGCCGAACAGGGCAGTGCGAGCGAGGAGAAACTGCGCCTGCTCGCCGGCACGGCCACGGCACCGGCCGGACAGAGCAGCGCCGCGAACACCGGCCGCTGACCGTTCGTTCGGTACGAGAGCCGTCTCGGCGGCGGCGGAGACGACCCGCCCGACCGGGCGGCATGCGCCCTGCGGCCGGGACGACCATGGGCGGAGTTCCGGCACGCCGATCACCGGCCCTCCGGGCGGGAGGTGAGAAGGTGGGAGGGATGACGATCGAATCGCAGCAACAACCCGCCGCCGCGGCGGGAAACGTGGTGGCCGTACCCGATTCCGTACAAGCGGAATTGCGCCGCGGAGTACGCAGCGTCCTGGTGGACGCGGCGGCGCTGCGGCTGGTGCGGGAGCGGTTCGACGACGAACAGGCCGGTGCGCTGCGCCGATACCTGGAGGCGTCCCAGTCGCCGAATACCGTGCGCGCCTACCGATCCGACTGGATCGCATGGTCGGCATGGTGTGCCGCCGAGGGCCGCCGGGCGCTGCCGGCGGACGCGCTGGATGTCGCGGTGTATCTGGCGGCCGCCGCCGACGCCCGCAAGCAGTCCGGCACATGGGCTTTCAGCGCGGCGACCCTGGAACGCAAGAGCGCGGCGATCGCGGCGGTCCACGCCGCCAACGGACTTCCGTCCCCCACCAGGACCGACGTGGTGCGCCTGACCCTGCGCGGCATCCGCCGCACCCGCCGCACCCAACCGGCCCGGAAACGCCCGGTCCTGCTGCACACCCTGGAACAGTTGCTGGCCGGACTGCCCGGACCCGGCCGGCCCACCGAGCCGGCGCGCCGCCGCGACGCCCTGGCCCTGCTGGCCGGATTCGCCGGCGCGCTGCGGCGCAGCGAGCTGGCCGGGCTCCGCATCGGCGACGCGCGGGTGGACATCGATCACGCCAGCGGCGAACCGATCCTGCTGATCCAGTTGCCGCTCACCAAAACCGACCCCACCGGCGCCGCCGCCCAGCGCGTGGCCCTGCCGCGCGGGCAACGCCCGCACACCTGCCCGGTCTGCGCCTTCGCGGATTGGTTGCGGCTACGCGAAATCCACGCCAACGGCGGCGACCGGGCCGTGTGGTCCTGGCTGACCACCCATGCCGCACAGGGCGATCCGACCATCCACCGCTGCCACGGCTTCACCGGCACCACCCTCACCGATCCGGAACTGCCACTGTTCCCGGCGATCTCACGGCACGGCGGCATCGCCGACACCGCGATGTCCGGCCGCGCGGTAGCGGAACTGGTGAAGCGGTACGCGGCACGAGCGGGCCTGGATCCGGCACTGTTCTCCGGCCATTCGCTGCGCGCCGGCTTCGCCACCCAGGCCGCACTGGGCGGCGCCAGCGACCGCGAGATCATGCGACAGGGCCGCTGGTCCAACCCCCGCACCGTGCACGGATACATCCGGACCGCGAATCCGTTGGAGGACAACGCCGTCACCAAACTGGGGTTGTAGTGCCACTTGTGGACCAACGTGCCGCCGGCCGCCGATTCCAGCGGGACGAGCCGTTGTGCACAGTGGGAACACCGATTCCACCGGTCATTCCGCACGCACGCTATCACCACGGCGCGGCCACTGACCATCCATGTCGAACACACCGACATCGACGGCAACACCCACATCACCGTGTTCGACCGCGGCATCGCACGCCTGGTCGCCCACGAGGGCGACCACCTCCACGGCCACCTATACCTCGACCGCATGAAGCCCGGCACCGAACCCATCTCCGTCGAGCAATACCGAGGCACCGGCACGAACTGGACCTACTGACACGGTGGCAGGCTGCCCACCGCAACCGTGCCCGCGGCGCCGGTCATGCTCTGCCGGGCGATGCCGTAGGAGAAGTCGCCACCGTCGGCGCCCCACCCGAACAGCATGCCACGATCACACCATGGCCGGTGGCCGTGCATCGAACACAGTCGCGCTCGACAGGGGTTGCATCCTGTACCGAGGTACAGGTTTACCGTCGAGCCATGACGATTTCACCGGCTCGCGATGACTGGGTGCCGTCGTCGTGCACCCTGCCCAGCGTGGAGCAGCCCATCCGGGTCGCCGAGTTCGACCGGTTCTTGACCACCTCCGCCCGCACCGTCCGTCGCCCCGGCCCGGCCAGACTCGAGGTGATCGTGGACCCGGACGCCGAGACCAGGGCACGAGCGCTGGCCGGCCGCGAGAGCAACTGCTGCTCCTTCTTCACCTTCGACTTCATCACCAGCACTGAGGGTTTGGTGATCGGCATCGAGGTACCGCCGGCCTACATCGGAGTACTGGACGCCTTCGCCGTGCGCACCCGGGCCACGATCGAGGCGGCCCGGTGAGCGGGTTGCGCATTAGTGAGTTGGCGGCCGCGGCCGGGGTGAACACCCAGACCCTGCGCTACTACGAACGCCGAGGTCTGCTCGCCGAGCCGGACCGAACCCTGGGTGGGCACCGGCTGTATCCGCGGGATTCGGTGACGGTGCTGCGGGTGATCAAGGCCGCCCAGCGGCTCGGGTTCACTCTGGAGGAGATCGCCGACCTGCTCGACGGCACGCGCGTCGGTTCGCGCCGTCGCGCTGATGCGGGCTTACGAGCGCGGGTGACCGTGAAGCTGGCCGAGATCGACGCCAAGCTCACCGAACTCACCGCGGTCCGCGACACGTTGGCCGCCGCGCTGGCTGCCGGGTGCGAGGATCTGCTGGTGTGCAGCGAATCCCCTTCCTGCCCTGTCCCGTTCGACACCACCACTGCTGCGGAGGGTGCGGGAGGCCGCTGTGGCTGCTGAGCAGGCGCTCGTCGGCCTCGGCGTCGTGGACTGTTCTGGCCGGGGCTGCGCGCTCGCCGTGGCTGCATCGGCACCGATACGAGCGGCGGATCGTGGGCGAGGACCGCTTGCGGGTGCGCGACGGCGTCGGCCGACTCGGGATGGCAGCCATCGAAGCTGAGGCGGAGCTGACCACCGAGGGCGTGACAGGCCGGCTGTCACAGTGAGCGAGAATCGTTGCGCCCACGAGACGAGCGACCGTCGTGCACTGGTGAACATCGGCCGGGGAGGCATGTCGACGGGTCGAATTCGAGGCTCGGGCAGCGGGTCGGTAGGTCCCTCAACAGGCTCCCGCCGGTGGTTCGAGGCGGAAGAATCGGCTGCGCCGCCGCGTTCCGTCGCGGCGGACGAGATCGTCTTGGCGCACGCCGAGCGGTAGGTTCGCAAGGACACCGCACCGTCGTCGAGTCGTTCGGCCGGTAGGTTCAGGGGCCAGATCACGGTTGCGTGGTGACCGGATATGGTCGACGTGGCAACGCCATTCGCCTGGACGGACACCCAGACTTCGGAGAGCGTCGCCGCCGGGCTCGGCGGCGGATGCGGGGAGTCACCACGGCCCCGACCGGCACTGCTCGCCGGCACGGGCCTGACCGCCGCCTTCGGGGGATTCGAACAGTTCGGTGTGCATGCCAGTGGCCGAAAGCCGGTGCGCCGTCGCCGGGCTGTTCGGACACCGCACGCAATTGAGCCAGCTGGCGCTACTACGCAACAGGAGGACGGCGCGGCGGTGGCCGGATCCTGGTGTCAGAACACCGGATCGGCCAAGGTGGTGATGGTTCGGCTGATGCGGTCGGCTGCCTTGGAGTCTCCGGTGGCGGCGTGGATCCGGTGCTGCCAGTGCAGGCAGTCCAGGACGACCGAGCGGGTGTCGGAGTCGATCAGGGCCCGTGGGACCAGTTGGCCGATGATGCCGTTGAGCCAGCCGACGGCGTCGGCGGCGGCGCTGAGTTCGTCCTGTTCGAACATGCGCTGGCCGAAGTTCACCGTTACCGCGGCCCAGCTGGGGACGAAATCGCCGGCCTGCACCGGGGTGCCGGTGGCGGGCTGCTGTGCGGCGGCCGCGAAGATGGCGTGGGCCTCCAGGCCGAGTAGGAGCTGATCGCGGTCCGGAACTCCGAATTGCAACCGCGCCAGCGTTTTCGCGAGTCCGGGGCAGGGCCGGGTGTGACAGCGCATGGCCGGCACCAGGATTCGGTCCTCCGGGGTCGATGCCGTGAAACTCGGTGGCAGGCCGTCGCATTCGGCGGCGCCGAGTACGCGGGCGAGGGTGGGCTGGTGGCAGCGGATGTACTCCGATCCCGGGCACTCGATCGAACCGCCGGTGGCCATGACCAGCTTGTGCGCCGCGCGGGCCAGGTCGTGGCGGCCGGCCGCGGTGTGCACGGCCTGGGAGACGTTCGCCGCCACCCGCAGGGCGATCGCGTGCGCCGACTCCAGCGCCGCGGGGTCGATCGTGCGGAACATGCTCAGGTAGGCCCGGACCGACCAGTCCGCGGCCGCCGCAGCGAGATCCGGATCGCCACCGATCATCAACTGGACGCGGCCGACGTGGGCGAGCACCCGCGCGGTGGATTCCAGCGGCCGGCCCGGGTCGAGCGCGGACAGCGCGGCGTGCTGGGCATCGACGATGGCCGACAGCGGCCGCCGGGCCGCGGCGTGCACCCGCGCCCGCCGCAGCACGACATCCGCTATCAGCTCTCCGGTCTCCTCCTCGCCCTGTCTGGTGTAGGTCGCCTCGGCGCCGTCGAGGGCCGCCGTCGCGGCCTCGTAATCGCCCATTTCCAAATACCATTCACCGAGCGTGTACAGCATCGAACCCAGTTGATACCAATTATCCGAATGCTGCGGAGCGGTCATGATCAGCTCCCGCGCCAGGGTGCACGCCAGCTCGTAATGGGCGGCGGCAGCGTGGCGGTCGTGTTCGTGTAAGCACCAGGCTTCCCGTTCCAGCCGAAGCACTTCCCTCATGTCCGGCGGCGAAGAATCAGGCGACATCACCCCATCATGACAGCCGGTGAAAGGCGCCGAATTCAGTGCGGCGGTGCACAATGCACAGTGAAATATTCACCCGGATCGGCCCGGCGCCGCATCACCGGGGAGCCGGTGTCCGCATCGTTCCGTTCGGAAAGAAGGTAATTCGAGTAGATCGCCGGAGAACACCGATCGGACCGCGACGAAATTTGCGGCACCGCCGCATCGGAAGCCGGTCGATCCGCGGTCCCGACTCGGCTCCGAAAATGCTTGTTCGGTACAATACTCGGCCAGCCGGCTGCGCTTTGTGATATCTGGAACAATTCCGCGGCTCCGCATTGTGAGCCGACACCGAGTCGGTTCGCGTGGCCGTCAGGTCCGGCACCCCGCCGACCGCCCCGCCGCCGGCTGTTGGCACGATTCCCGGATGCAGAAGGATGTAGTGGAGACAGTGCCCGATGTGACCGGGCTGGTCGGATATCGCTACCGCGCGGACGACTACTACGAGGTCGGGCGGGAGAAGATCCGCGAGTACGCGCGGGCCGTGCAGGATTTCCACCCGGCGCACTGGCGTGAGGCGGCTGCCGCGGCGCGCGGCTACAGCGGCCTGATCGCGCCGACGACGTTCCTGTCGATCGCCGCGATGCTGGCCAACCGCCGGCTGTCCGAGACGGTGCTGGCCGGTTACGACGTCGTCGTGCAGACGGATCAGGTGTTCGAGATGTACAAGCCGGTGCTCGCCGGCGACCGGCTGGTCAGCGATGTCGAGCTCAGTTCGGTGCGCCGCATCGCGGGCCGGGATCTGCTCACCATCACCAACACCTTCGTCGACGACAGCGACGAGGTCGTGCAGATCATGCACACCACCGTGGTCGGCATCACCGGCGCGGACATCGATGCCGGGGTCCGGAGCGCGATCGAGCGCGTGATCATGAGCGGACTAGCCACACCCTCGCAGGATGCCGCCGAGTCCGAGGAGCTACGGAACGCGATCCCGCAACCGGAGACCAGCACCCGACTTTCGCCGATCTCCCGAACGCGCCTGCCGCGGACCACGATCCGATTCGAGGACCTCACCGTCGGCGACGAACTCCCGGTGCGCACCGTGCGCCTGACCCGAGGCGATCTGGTGAACTACGCCGGCGTCTCCGGCGACGCCAACCCGATCCACTGGCACGAACACGTCGCCGGCCTCGCGGGCCTGCCGGACGTGATCGCCCACGGCATGCTCACCATGGGCCTGGGAGCCGGCTTCGTCACCGAATGGCTCGGCGACCCCGGCGCGGTGCTCAGGTACGGGGTCCGCCTGTCCAACTACACCGTCATCGAGAACGACTCCGCCGGCGCCGTCGAGTTCACCGGCCGCGTCAAATCACTCGACCCCGAGACCGGCACCGCCGTCGTCGTCCTCGTCGCGAAGTCCGACGGCCGCAAGGTATTCGGCCTCGCCACCGCGGAGATCCGCCTGGCCTGACCGAGACCGCCGGTCCGGCGCCTCCGAGGCCGGCCCACGACCCCCTCACGGGGAGATCCCGTCGAACTGCATCACCCAGTACGGGCTACCGGTGTTCGTATTCCATTGGGAGACATAGAGGGTCACGTCGGTCGGAGAGGTGGACAGGGGGTGGATGCAGCCGCCGTAGAGTTGGGGGAACGACGGAATCCAGAACTGCCACCAGGGGACCTGGCCGCGGATCTGTTGTTTCGGGGCGGTCCAGACCTGGTCGACGGCGGGGGCGGTGCGGGTGGAGATGCAGTAGCCGGTGACGTCGAAATAGGCCATGACCCAGGTGCCTTGGATGTTCTTCACGCTCAGTTCGCCGATCGGGCCCAGGCCGTTGAACAGGGGGGTCGGGGTGGGGTTGCCCCAGGTCCAGGCGTGGCCGTTCCAGCCCCAGTACTGGTAGTCGGCTTTGACGGTGAGTTGCTGCCACGGGACCCGCAGCAGGATGGGGCCGTTGCGGTTGTGGTTGCGGCCCCATTCCTTCGACAGGATGTAGAGGTAGCCGTCGTCGTTGTTGTTGCCGAGGCCGGCGAAGGTCTGCATCATCAGCGGGGACCAGCCCTGGTAGCCGTCGGTGCCGTCGTTCTTCCAGATCGTGGCGTAGTCGGTCCAGGTGCGGCCGTCGTCGTCGGAGTAGGCCAGGCCGCAGAACAGGGCGCCGTACTGGTCGTTCGCGGCGTTCCAGTCGTGGACGCTGGTGTAGGTCAGCCAGGTTCGCCCGGAGGGGTCGACGAAGGCGTCGTTGGGGATGCGGCTCACTTCGACGCCGTAGCCGTTGTCGGCGTTGTGGGTGTATTTCAGGATCTGCGCCGCTTGCCCGCCACCGGGGGCGGCGTCGAATGTGGTGGTGGCGTCGGGGGGTTGCGGTGAGTAGAGCAGGGTCGGGGATCCGAGCCAGGTGCCGCTGCCGTCGCTGTCGCCGGTGAAGGTGTCGCCGAAGAGGAAACCCGTGTGGCCGGTGGCGAATCGGCTGCGGTCGTACGGGATGCCCAGGTCGGCGCCGCCGACTCCGAACTGCCCGGCGGTGCTGCCGCTGAAACCGTTGATCGCGGTACCCCAGTGCGCTGACATTCCGATCCTCCTCGATCTCTCGGGACACCCGGGGCGACGGACGCCGGACTCGCGGGGAGGCCGGTGTTTCGTCGTCGGAGGGAGATACGCGTGATGGGGCCGGTGCTGCCGGAGAGCCGACTGTCATGCCGTGAATGTGCCGACGGCGGGCGGGCTCTCCGCCGCGGCTCGAATCATGCTGTCCGGCCACGAGTTTCTCCTGGCGTTCGCGCCGAAAACTCTACCAGCCGAATGGTAGCTCCTGGTCGGCTCACATGTAGCTGGTTCGGCCGGGCGGAGCCTGTCCGTCAGCGTGCGGCCCGCTCCCGCAGCGCCTGCTTCTTGGCGCGGTTGCCGCAGGTCCCCATCGAGCACCAGCGGCGGGTGCCAGGCCGGGACAGGTCGAGGAACAGCGCCTGGCAGTCCCGGCCCTCGCAGACGCGCAGGCGCGGGAGCAGGTCGGCGGCGGTGACCAGGTCCAGGGCGTCACGGGCGATGAGAGTGAGGGTCGCGGCGGTCGGGTCGGAAGCCGTCCAGTGCAGGTGGCCGCGCGAATCCAGGTGCGGGGCAGGGGGTTTCCCGGCGGCGAGGTCGTTGAGCAGGGTGCGGGTGGCGGGCGGGCCGGACGCGGGGCCGGTGGCGCGGGCGCAGGCGATCAGGGTGTGGACCGCCTCGCGCAGGCGCCGGGCGGTGTCGACCGCGGCGGGGTCCGGCAGGGCGGGGCAGGGTCCGCACCGGGTGATCCAGGCGGCCAGCGCGGCCGCGTCGGGGAGTTCGTCGGTCTCGCCCGGGGCGCCGCGGTGCCGCAGGGTGCGCAGGAAGTCCAGGCACAGGCGGCCGGCGCCGTGCCGGAACCGGGGAGCGGGGGCGGTCACGCCGACCACCCTACGCCGGAACCGGTTTGACTGGTACCTTACGAGAACCAGTTCAACCGGTTCTCAGTGAGGTCGTGATGTCGGTACCCGATTCTTCGTCGCCCACCGCCTCGTTGTCGCGGTGGGCGATCCTCGCGCTGGCGCTCGCCTGCGGGGTGGCCGTGGCCAACGTGTACTTCCCGCAGGCGCTGGCGCCCGCGATCGCCACCGGGCTGCACATCGCCCCGCATACCGCCGCGCTGGCCGTCACGGCCACGCAGATCGGTTATGCCGCAGGCATCTTCCTGTTCGTGCCACTGGGCGACCGGGTACCGTACCGGCCACTGCTGACCGCCCTGCTGGTGCTGACCGCCGCCGGGTCGCTACTGGCGGCGCTGGCGCCCTCGCCGGGGGTGCTGCTGGCCGCGGCGGCCGCGATCGGGCTGACCACGGTGGTGCCGCAGATCCTCATCCCGATGACCGTGGGACTGGTCGCGCCGGATCGGCGCGGCGCGGTCACCGGCACCCTGCTCAGCGGGCTGATCGGCGGAATTCTGCTGGCGCGCACATTCTCCGGGACACTCGCCGAGTGGGCGGGCTGGCGGGCGCCCTACGCGGTCGCGGCGGTGGCGGCGCTGCTGCTGGCGCCGCTGGTCCGGCGGATCGCGCCGGTGCGGCCGCCGGCGTCGCGCCGGTCCTATCCGGCGCTGCTGGCCGGGAGTGTGCGCCTGCTGGGCGAATACGCGGAGTTGCGGCGGTCGGCGTTCTATCAGGCGGTGGTGTTCGCGGCGTTCACCGCGGCGTGGACGGCGCTGGCGCTGTGGATCACCGGGCCGCGGTACCGGCTGGGCACGGCGGTGGTGGGGCTGGTCGCGCTGGTCGGCGCGGCCAGCATGTTCGTCACGCCGTGGGCGGGGCGGATCGCGGATCGGCGCGGGCCGGATCGGGTCACCTCGCTGGCGCTGGGCACGATGTTCGTCGCGGTCGGCGTGCTGTGGCTCGGCGACCTCGGCGGGCCCGCCGGGCTGGTCGCGGTGACGGCCGGGATGCTGCTGCTGGACGTGGCCACACAGTCGGGGCAGGTCGCCAATCAGGCGCGAATCTTCGCGCTGCCCGGCGATATTCGCGGCCGGCTCAATACCGCGTACATGACCTGCGCCTTCCTCGGCGGCAGCGCCGGGTCCTGGCTGGGGGTGCGGGCCTTCGAACGGTTCGGCTGGAACGGGGTGTGCGCGCTGGTGCTGGCCGCCGCGGTGGCGGCCACCGGACGGCATCTGGCCCGGCTGCCGGTCCGCGCCCGCACAGCGGACGAGGCGGCGACCGTGCCGGTCGGCACGACGGTGGCACCCCGCATCGACGCGCCCTCGGCGGGGCCGGCTGGGACCCCGGCCGAGACGGCCACCGGCGGCGAGGTGGATGCGGGGTGCCCTCGGGGGATCACCGGCGACACGGCCGCGACCGTACTGGACAGGCGACCAGCCGATGGGTGAGAATGCCGCTCGCCGGCCCCGCCTTCGACGATGAGGATTCCATGCCCGCACTGACCCGCCGCCACGCACTCGCCGTCCTCGCCGCCGGAACCACCGCAGCACTGTCCGCCCCCGCCCTGCCCGCCGCGGCCGCCCCGGCCCCGGCGGCGGTGCCGCCGCTGGGCAAGGACTTCCTGTGGGGTGTCGCCAGCGCCGGGTTCCAGTGCGAAGGCCATGCGCCGGACAGCAATTGGGCCCGGTACGCGGCGGGTTCGGCGCACGAGCCGTACCGCGACTCGGTGGACTTCTACACCCACTACGAGGACGACATCGCGCTGGCGGCCGGGCTCGGCGTCGGCGTGTACCGGTTCAGCGTGGAATGGGCTCGGGTGCAACCACATCCGGACGGCTGGGACGAGGCGGGCTTCGCCTTCTACGACCGGGTGCTGGCAACCCTGGCGCGGCACGGGATCCGGCCCATGATCACCCTCGACCACTGGGTCTATCCGGGCTGGGTGGCCGATCGCGGCGGCTGGGCGGGCGCGGGCATGCTCGACGCGTGGCTGGCCAACGCGCGCACCGTGATCGATCGGTACGCCGGCCACGATCCGCTGTGGGTGACCGTCAACGAGCCGACCGCGTATCTGCTCAACGAGGTCGGCAACGGCGGGCTGGCCGCCGCCGACGTCCCGGTGATGCAGGAGAAGCTGATCGCGGCGCACCTCGGCGCCTACGACCACATCCACGCGGTGCAACCCGGCGCGCTGGTCACCAGCAACCTCGCCTACATCGCCGGCGCCGCGGAGCCGGCCGTGAACGAGCCGATGCTCGATCGGATCGCGGCGAAACTGGACTACGTCGGCATCGACTACTACTACGGGTTCAGCCCGCAGTCGATCCAGCAGGTGTCGACGGCGGGCTTCGACGGGCTGTGGAATCTGCCGCTGCAAGCGGAGGGCATCTATTACGCGGTGCGGCACTACGCCCGCCGGTTCCCGGGGCTGCCGCTGTACATCGTGGAGAACGGGATGCCGACCCGCGACGAACAGCCCCGCGCCGACGGCTACACCCGCGGCGACGATCTGCGCGACACCCTCTACTGGATCCAGCGCGCGGTCGCCGACGGCATCGACGTGCTCGGCTACAACTATTGGAGCCTCACCGACAACTACGAATGGGGCAGCTACACACCGCGTTTCGGGCTGTACAGCGTCGACGTGCGGGCGGGGGGCACGCTGACCCGCCGGCCCACCGACGCCGTGGCCGCCTACACCGGGCTGATCCACGGCGGCGGCGTGCCCGCCGGGTACCGGCCCACCCGCGGCCCGGTCGCCTGCTCGCTGGTGGACACCCCGGACAGCTGCACCGATCCGGTCACCGTGCCGAGCTGATCGCGCGCACAGCCGCCACCCGGCCGGCACACAGGCGATTCTCGACGGGCACACAGCGGATCCGGGCCGGACGAACAGCGTGTCCGAACCGGACGCACAGCGCATTTGCGCCGGGTGCGCGGTGTGGCCGCGGCCGGCGCCGACGGCGGCGCGATCCCCTGCCGGGTACCCGACCAGCGCCGATCCATGGTTGTGAGCGGACCCAGCGGCGCTGACAAGCGTGTCGTCTCTTGTCCAGGACACTGCGCACCGACTTGTCGGGCCGCCGACAACGGTCTTACCGTTTCTGCATCGGGACCGCAATACCCAGCGGAGGTGGAATCGTGGATCGGCGCATCATCGGACTGCTGGTACTGCTGTTCACTGCGGTCGCAGTGCTCCCGGCGGTACCCGCCGCCGCCGAGCCGGGCGTACCGCCCTCGCCGCATGCGGTGGCGGCGGCGCTGATCGCCGCCGCCCGGCCCGCCGACGACGGCACCCGTGCCACCGCGGCCGAACCCGGCGCGGACCGGTTCATCGACGTCACCGTGCACTCGGCCGCGATGGATTCCGATATCACCGTGAAAGTGCTTCGCGCACACGACACCTGGGCGCCAGCGCCGACGCTGTACCTGCTCAACGGCTCCAGTGGCGGCGACGGGGACAACAACGGCGGCTGGACCGATCAGACCGACATGGTCGGCTTC
Organism: Nocardia sp. alder85J; assembly: GCF_020176955.2. Taxonomy (GTDB): domain Bacteria; phylum Actinomycetota; class Actinomycetes; order Mycobacteriales; family Mycobacteriaceae; genus Nocardia. The sequence goes on along the minus strand of NZ_JAIUCZ020000001.1, from coordinate 1,088,036 downwards.
TTCGCCGACAAGCAGGTGAACGTGGTGGTGCCGATCGGCGGCCGCGGCAGCTATTTCACCGATTGGCGCGCCGACGACCCGGTGCTGGGACGGCCGCTGTGGACCACCTTCCTCACCGAGGAACTGCCACCGGTGATCGACTCGGCGCTGCACACCACCGGGGTCGCGGCGATCGCGGGGGTGTCCATGTCGGGTACCTCGGTATTCCAGCTGGCGATGGCCGCACCGGGGCTGTACAAGGCGATCGGCTCCTACAGCGGGTGCGTGGAGACCAGCGATCCGACGGGCCAGGCGATGGTTAGCGCCGTGGTCGGGAGCTGGTCGGGTAATCCGGTGAACATGTGGGGGCCGCCCGGCGACCCCGCCTGGGCGGCCAACGACCCGTACCTGCACGCGGATCGGTTGCGCGGCACCGCGATCTACGTGTCCAGCGGCACCGGCTGGCCCGGACCACTGGACACCCTCTACGGCCCCGGCATCGGCGGCGACGGCATCAAACTGATCGGCCAGCTGCTCGGCGGCGCCCTGCTGGAGACGGTGACCGACACCTGCACCCAGGGGTTGCGCGCCCGGTTCGCGGCGCTACAGATCCCGGCGACCTTCCAGATGCGGCCCAGCGGCACCCATTCCTGGGGGTACTGGCAGCAGGATCTGCACGACTCCTGGCCGATGTTCGCCGACGCGCTGGCCACCGATCCCGCCTGAGCGCCGGACACGGGCCGGTCATTCTCAGAATTCTCCCAGGCTCAGGCCAGGATGCTCACCGGCACGACTGAGAGACTCCCGCGGTGACAGCGACGACAGCCGACACGACCCTGCCCGAATCGACCGACTCCGAACCGATCGAAACCCCAGGTCCGCCGCCCGCACGCCGCTGGGAGCGGCTCGCGTTGATCGTGCTGCTGCTCGGCACCGCCGTGGCCTACCTGTGGAACATCACCGTGAACCGGATGGGCAACAGCTTCTACGCCGCGGCCGCCTGGTCCGGCTCCCGCAGCTGGAAGGCCGTGCTGTTCGGCTCCCTGGACCCGTCGAACTTCATCACCGTCGACAAGCCGCCGGTCTCGCAGTGGGTGATGGGCATCTCCGGGCAACTGTTCGGCTTCTCCAGCGCGAGCATGCTGGTGCCCGAGGCGCTGATGGCCGTGGTGGCCGTCGCGCTGCTGTACTCGTCGGTCACCGGGGTGACCGGCAGCCGCGGCGCCGGGCTGCTGGCCGGGCTCGCGCTCGCGGTGACGCCGGTCGCCGCGCTGATGTTCCGGTTCAACAATCCCGACGCCGCGATGGTGCTCGCGATGACCGCCGCCGCCTGGTGCACCACCAAGGCGCTGCCTAAGGCGAGCGTGCGCTGGCTGATGTGGGCCGGTGTCGCACTGGGTTTCGCCTTCCTGGCCAAGATGCTCGAAGGGCTGATGGTGCTGCCGGCGCTGGCGCTGGCCTATCTGCTGGTCGCGCCGACCACCCTCGGTAAGCGGGTGCTGCACCTGCTGGCCGCCGCCGCGGCGCTGATCGTCTCCTCGGGCTGGTATGTGCTGCTGACGATTCTGTGGCCGTCGTCCTCGCGGCCGTATCTGGCCGGGTCGACCAACGACACGTTCATGGATCTGGTGCTCGGCTACAACGGTTTCGCGCGCTACCTGGGCCACAACCACCACGGCCGCAATCTGTTCCAGGCGCCGCCGGGGTACGAGTTCCCGCGCTTCGGGGGCGGCGGTGGCGGTTTCGGCGGCAACGGGACCGGTCCGACGCGTATGTTCGCCGGGGAGATCGGCTTCGAGATCTCCTGGCTGCTGCCCGCCGCGGTGGTGGCGTTCCTGGTGGTGCTGGTGCTGCGGTGGCGCACGCCGCGCACCGACCTCGTGCGCGGCGCGGCCGTGCTGTTCGGGTTGTGGCTGCTGATCGACGCGGTCGCGTTCTCGGCGATGCAGGGCGGGATGCACGCCTACTACACGCTGGCGATCGCGCCCGCGGTGGCGGGCAGCGTGGCGCTGGGCGCGTTCGAGGCGTGGCGGCGCCGGGGCGACGCGCTCGGCCGCGGCGCCGGCGCGTTGCTCGTGGCCGCCGCGGGCGGCTGGGCGTTCGTGCTGCTGCACCGCAATGCCGACTGGCAGCCGTGGCTGCGCTGGACGATTCTGGCGGTGACGGCAGTGGCGGTGGTCGTACTGCTGGCCACGACGGTGCCGCCGGTGGGCCGGCGGGTGCCCGTGCGGGCCACGGCGGTGCTGCTGGCGCTCGGGCTGGTCGGCGGCCTCGCCGGATCCACCGCGTACGCCGCGGCGACGCTGCCGGAGTCGCACACCGGCGGCGGGCCCTCGGTGGGCCCGGCCCGGCCGGACGCGCAGTCCGGGGTGTTCGCGATGTTCCGCAAGCAGTTGATGGTGATGATGGGCGGCAGCGACTACGACCCGCAACTGGTGTCCCAGTTGCAGGCCACCCGGACCCGCTGGGCGGCGGCCATCGACCGATCCGGCCCGGCCGCCGGTCTGGAACTGGCCGGCCACATCCCGGTGATGGCGATCGGCGGCTTCACCTCCGAGGATCCGACCCCGACCCTGGCCCGGTTCCAGGACCTGGTGCACACCCACCAGATCTCCTACTATCTGGCCGCCGAGGTGAAGCTGCCGGACGCGTGGCGCACCGACAAGAGCGCGGCCGCGAAATCCGATGCGGCGCCGTACAGTCCGGCCGCCGGCTGGTGGCATCCGGTGGGCGACACCGAGATCTACGACTGGGTGTCGGCCCACTACCCGGCCCGGCACCTGGACGGCCTGGTGGTCTACGACCTGACCGCCGACCCGCACTGAACCGGATGGCTCGTGGGTACCGGTGTGTCCCACCGGTACCCACGGCCGGCTACACCCGCCGCATCACCGACACCACCTTGCCGAGCACCTGCGCGCGATCGCCGTCGATGACCGGATAGGCGGGGTTGCGGGGTTCGAGGTGGACGTGACCGTTGCGGCGGCGGTACACCTTCACCGTCGCCTCGCCGTCGATCATGGCCGCGACGATGTCGCCGGAGTGGGCCTCGTGCTGCTGGCGGACCACGACCAGGTCGCCGTCGCAGATGGCGGCGTCGATCATCGAGTCGCCGCGCACCCGCAGCCCGAACACGGTGCCGCGGCCGACCAGGCTGCGGGAGACGGTGAGCAGATCGTCGGTGTGCTCCTCGGCGAGGATCGGGGTGCCGGCGGCGATGTCGCCGACCACGGGGACCGACACCGCCTCGCCGTCGTCCGCGCCGCGGGACCGCTCGGGTGCGGACCGCAGGAACAGCCGCACGTCGATCGGCCGGGTGAGGCTGTCGCTGCGGCGCAGGAAACCCTTGTCCTCCAACGCCTTCAGGTGTCTCGACACGGTGGCCGGCGAGCGCAGCCCGACCGCGTCGGCCAGTTCCCGGGTGCTGGGCGGGTAGCCATGGCGCACCACCCAGTCGCGAATCACGCCGAGGATGCGCTGTTGCCGCGGCGGCAGGATGCTGGTGTCGAGGTGCTCGAACGCGTCGTATCCGGTCACCCGGAAATCCTAGTCACACACGGTGATCGGGTCCGGCGGCGGGACGGCCGGACGAGCGGCGGGTGGGCGGCGGCCAGAGCGGACCGGCCGAGCAGGCGTGAGCCGACAGGCGGCGGGAGAGCGGACCGGCCGCGCGGGCGTGAGGCGGGCGGACAGGCGTCGGGCCGGGAGCGCCCATCCCGAGGAGCGGTGATCACATTTGCACGCAGTGCTCTCGGATGGCACCCTGGGAGGATGGCGACCAGTACACCCCGGGCCCGCGCCCGCGCCCGCACCATGGAAGACATCGTGCGCATCGGCCGCGAGCACCTGGCGGTGCACGGCGCGGCGGCGCTGTCGCTGCGGGCGGTCGCCCGCGACCTCGGGGTGGTGTCCTCGGCGATCTACCGCTATGTCCGCAGCCGCGACGAGTTGCTGACCCTGCTGGTGGTCGACGCCTACACCGAACTCGGCGACGCCGTCGACGCCGCGCTGGCGGCCACGCCCGCGGGGCCGCAGCAACGGCTGCGGGCGCTGGGCCGGGCGGTGCGGGAGTGGGCGCTGGCCGAACCGGCCCGCTACGGCTTGCTGTTCGGTAGCCCGGTGCCCGGTTACGAGGCGCCCGCCGAGCAGACCGTGCCGCCGGGCACCCGGGTGATCGTGGCGCTGCTGGGCATCGTCGAGCAGGCCGCGCGCGACGGGCTGCTGGTCGCGCCCGTCGCGGCGGCGCTGCCGCAGTCGCTGATCGCGGACATGGCCGCGATCAGGGCCGAGATCGGCCTGGACCTGCCGGACTGGGCGCTGGCCCGTGCGCTGCCGGTGTGGTCGGCGCTGTTCGGTGCGGTGAGCTTCGACATATTCGACATGTACGGTGCCGACACCTTCACCGACCGGGCCGCGGTCTTCGAATATCAGCTGGATACGCTGTGCCGGATGCTGGGTTTCGCCGCCGCGACCTCGGGCTGAACGGCCTCGCGGATGTGCATTCCAGGCCGAGATCGGGCAGGATGTCACAATCTGATGACGACAACTCTCAGCATATCCACAGCCCAGTGATGTGAGACTGTACGGCGAGATGAACGACGAAACCCAACCGATACCGGTCGTGGCCGACCCGCGACCGGGAGGTCGCCACACTCGGCCCGAACGGGCGGAGCAGGCGCCGGCCGGTGGTCCGGCCGAGGCGAAGCACGGCGCCCGTGCCGCATCCGCGAGCCGGTCCGGGGCCCGCGCCGAGCGGGCCGCCGGGGCCCGGGGTGAACGGGCATCCGGCACCCGCGGCGAGGCCGCCGCCGATGCCGACAGGCCGACCGACCGGTTCGTTCCGGCGGTGCCGACGTCCCCGCGTCGCGCCGCGCGCCGGGCGAAGCAGCCGTCGCAGCGGCGCGCCCAGCGCCGGGCCCGGCTCAGCGGCCGCATCCTGGCCGCGGCCAGCGCGGTCATCGTCGTCACCGGCACCGGTTTCGCGTACTACACCGAACGCAGCGTCGACGGCGGTTTCACCCGGTCGAAGGCGATCAGCGAGCAGGACGCCGCCGCTCTCGACGGCGATCTGAACATCCTGCTGATCGGCCTGGACACCCGCAAGGACCGCAACGGCAACGATCTGCCCAAGGACATCCTCGACCAGTTGCACGCCGGTGACGGCACCGAGGGCGGCTACAACGCCAATTCGCTGATCCTGGTGCACATTCCGAAGGATCTGAAGCAGATCACCGCCTTCTCGATCCCGCGCGACGACTATGTGCCGGTCACCGGCATTCCAGGCTACGACCACGCCAAGATCAAGGAGGCCTACGGCCTGCGCAAGGCGTACCGGGAACAGCAGCTGATGAACCAGGGCGTGAAGGATCCGATCGAGCTGGAGCAGCAGGGCCGCGAGGCCGGCCGCGAGTCGATCGTGAACACCGTCAAGGCGTTCACCGGGGTGCCGATCAACCGGTTCGCCGAGGTGTCGCTGGTCGGCTTCTACGACATCGCGAATCTGCTCGGCGGCATCGACGTGTGTCTCAACCACGCCGTCGACGACAGCTACTACTCCGGCGCGGTGTTCCCGGCCGGTCCGCAGCACCTGGACGCCTCCGACTCGCTGGCGTTCGTGCGGCAGCGCCACGAACTGGAGAACGGCGACCTCGACCGCACCCATCGGCAGCAGGCGTTCCTGACCGCGGCGGCGAAGAAGCTCAAGGACGGCGGCACGCTCACCAACATCGGCGGGCTGCAACGGCTGATCACGCTGGCGCAGAACGACATCGTGCTGTCGCAGGGCTGGAATCTGGTCGACTTCGCGCAGACGATGGGCCGGGCCGGGTCGATCCCGATCTCGTTCCAGACCCTGCCGGTGCTGCGGTACGACACCGTCGACGACCAGGACGTCAACGTCGTGGATGCGCCCGCGATCAAGCGGATCGTGCGCGCGGCGTTCGGCGTGCAGACCGCGCCGGCCCCGAAGGCCACCCCCACCAGCACCGTCGACGTGGTCAACGCGGGGGCGCCCAGCGGGATGGCCGCGAAGGTGTCGACGTCGTTGTCCGCCAAGGGTTTCCCGCAGGGCAGCACCGGCAACGCCGGGTACGCCGACGGCTCGAGCTCGGTGGTGTACTTCGGTTCCGGCGCCGACACCGACGCCACCCAGGTCGCCGATGCCCTCGGCGGCCTGCCCACCGCGGCCTCCAAGAACGTCGACGCCGGGCATGTGAAGGTGGTCATCGGCACCGATTTCAACCTGCCCGACGAGCTGACCTCGAGCACCTCCGGCAGCACCGCCACCACGGCCACCGGCACGGCCGGTTCCGCCACCGAGGCGGGCAGCACCGGCTCGGCGGCCGCCACCACGACCCCCGCCGACGGACTGCCCGATTCCGGTAAACCGGTCACCACCAGCATCGGCTCCGACATCCCCTGTGTGAACTGACGCACAGTATTTGCTGACGGTATGCTGCCCTGGTGGGGCGCACGCCGGCACCGATGCTGGCGGCCGTGGGACCGCGGCCGCACACGCTGGGCCGCGACTGGGCCGTGGAGATGAAATGGGATGGCGTCCGGGCGATCTCGCACTGCCATCCCGCGAAATGCCGAATCTACAGCCGGAACAGCCGGGAGATCAGCGCCCAGTACCCAGAGTTGGCCGAATCGTTGCTGAATGCCGCGAACGGTCGTGATCTGATCCTCGACGGGGAGATCGTGGCGCCGGGCCCCACCGGCGCCCCGGTCTTCGAACGCCTCCAGCGCCGCATGCATGTCACCCGCGTGAGCCCCGCGCTGATCGCGGCGGTCCCGGTGCGGTATTTCGTGTTCGACCTGCTGACCCTCGACGGCGAGCCGATCCTGCACCACCCCTACCTCGAGCGCCGCCGCCTGCTCGAGGCTCTGCACCTGGACACAGACCTGATCCGCGTGCCCCCGTACTGGCTGGACGCCGACCAGGACCGGATGCTGGCGGCCGCCGCGGAATCCGGTCTGGAGGGCATCGTCCTCAAACGCACCGACGCCGGATACTCCCCCGGCCGCCGCTCCCCGGCCTGGATCAAGGTACCGCTGCGCCGCAGCACCGATGCGGTCGTGATCGGCTTCCAAGCCGGAACCGGCTCCAACACGGCCACTTTCGGCTCCCTGGTGCTGGCCGCACACGATCCGCAGGGCCGGTTGCGTTTCCTCGGCTCGGTCGGCACCGGGTTCACCCGCCCGGCCCGGCAACGCCTGCGCGAAGTCCTCGACCGGTTGCGCCGCGACGATCCGCCCTTGGCCGACCCGCCGAAACTGCCCGCCGCGGTGACCTGGGTGCGGCCGCTGCTGGTGGCCCTGGTCGAATATCGCGAACTGACCGGCGACGGTGTGCTGCGCCAGCCCTCGTTCCTGGGGCTGCACTCGGACCGGTCGGCGGATTCGGTGGTGCTGCCCGAATAGCTCCGGCCTGCACCGGTTTCGGCGACGACCGGTAGGTCAGCGGCGGCTGTGCTCGTGCGGCCGTGGTGCGGCGACCAGATCCGCTCGGCGCGGCGGGCGGCCGCCGCGGTGAAGTAGTCGCCGGTCTCGAGGTCCCGCCACCCGTCCGGCCCTGGTCACCGAGGCACCGAGGCACCGAGGCACCGAGGCACCGACCAACGGTTTACCCGTTGTCAACTCCGAGGTGCACCGTGCGGTGACCTCGCCGGCCGCTTCCCGCCGAGCCCGACGCGGACCGGCTGCTACCGGATCGCTGCGGCGAAGAGTTCCGCGGCGGCATCGGCGGCCGGTTCGATCAGCCGGTGGTCGTCGTAGAAGTCGATCTGCCCGGCCGACTCCAGCCACAGTTGCGACTTCGGCGCGGTCACGGCGGCGTGGAACTGCCGGGCCCACGCGGGTGCGAGGGCATGGTCCGAATGGACGATCAGGACCGGGACCCGCAGCCGGGCGGCGGCCGTCATGGCGTCGAAACCCGCGGTGTGCTCGAAGGATTCGACGGCGAACCGGTTGACGTAGTGCGGGACCGCGCCGCGCGCGGTGCCGTAGTACTCGAACGCCTCGGTCAGTGGCATCGCCACGTCCCCGTTTCCGGCCGCGACCGCCGGGATGGTCTCGACGAAACCGTCGGCGAGCCGGCGTCGCCGGGCCGCGCGACCGCGTTCGAGTGCCGCCGGATCCGGCGGTGCGGCAACAGGATCCGGGTACACCCCCGCCACCCCGGCGAAGGCGCGAATCCGGTCGTCGCCGGCGACCGCGCGGGCCATGTATCCCCCACCGGCGCACACCCCCAGCGCCACCACCGGCAATCCGGCCGTGGCCGGATCGTCGCGCAGCGCCGTGACCGCCGCCCGGATGTCGGCGACCTTGCCCAGGGGATCCTCCAATTGTCGTGGTGTTCCGCCACTCTCGCCGAAGCTCCGGTGGTCGAACGCCAGCGCCGCGAATCCGCGCCGGGCCAACGCGGCCGCGTACACCCCGGACGCCTGCTCCTTGACCGAGGTCAGCGGCCCGGTGGTGACCACCGCCGCGATCGGCGTTCCCGCGGGCAGATGGAGCGTGCCGACCAGTTGATCACCGTCGCGGGTGAAGGTGTAGCGGGTCGATTCCCGCTCGGTCGCACTGATCATGGTGAAACTCCCTCCGATGGTGTGCAATCGACGGTAGGGCCGGGGAACGGCCTGCGACAGAAGGCACTGCGAGGTGCCTTTCGGCATCCGGAGGCACACCGATGACGCTCACGATCCCGGACGTGCTCGAGGAATCGTGCGCGACCCGGCAGGCCCTGGAACGGCTGGCCGCGAAATGGCGGATCCTGCTGATCTACGCGCTGCTGGACGAACCCGCCCGCCCTGCCCGCCTGCGCAAGCGCCTGCCCGGCATCACCCAGAAGGTCCTCACGGAGACGTTGCGCGCCATGGAGGCCGACGGGCTGGTCCACCGGCAGGTCCACAAGCAGACCGCTCCCGCGCACGTCGAATACTCGCTCACCGCACTCGGCCGCTCCCTGGAGACTCCGCTGGCCGCGATCTGCCGGTGGGCCGTGGAGCATCCGGGCGATCCGCACCCCGCGCCGCAGTGAGATCCGCCGGACCCGCGCCGGCGAACGCTGCCGACGAGACTTCTTTTTGGTATTGCGATGCTGTGTGTACGGTGCTGTGGAGGGTGATACGGCCCGGGACGGCAGGAGGCTGCGGGTGACCGCCTCGCGCCGCCGCGGAGCCGGAGTTCACCGGTGGCTGGAGGTCTGGTGGAAAAATTGTCGTTCGGTTATCTCTACGACTTCAGAAATCCCGCGCAATGGTACCGGCCGCCGGCCGACCTCTACGCGGAGATACTGGAGTTCGTCACGTGGAGCGAGGGCGCCGGTTTCGCAGGAGCCTGGATCCCCGAGCACCACGGCGCCGACGACGGCTACATGCCCTCGCCGCTGGTCGCGCTCGCGGCTGTCGCCGCGCGTACCACGACGATGAGGATCGGTTCGGCGATCGCGCTGGCGCCGCTCTATCATCCGGTGCGGTTCGCCGAAGAATGCGCGGTGCTCGACATATTGTCCGGCGGGCGGCTGGAAATGGCGCTGGGAATCGGCTACCGCCGGCGCGAGGCCGACGGTTACGGGGTCGATTTCACCACTCGCGGCCGCCGTACGGACGAGTTCCTGGACATCGTCACGAAACTGTGGTCGGGCGAGCGCGTCTCGTATGCGGGAAAGCATTTCACCGTGGCGAACGCGACCGTCACCCCGCCACCGCCCCGCGGGCACATTCCGCTCTACCTGGGAGGTTTCACCGGCCGGGCGATCGAACGGGTGGCGCGATACGGTGACGGGTATTTCGGCAATCCGGAATTCGTCGGCCTGTACCGGGAGAAATTGGTCGCGGCCGGTAAGGATCCGGACAGTGGGCGGGTGCGAATCCAGGGTCTGTTCACGGTCGTCGCGGATGATCCCGAACAGGCGATGCACGAACTCGCGCCCTACTACCATCACGTGAACAACACCTACGGGCAATGGCATGCCGAGGAACGGGAATCCACCGGCATGAGCGAGGACACCCGGCTCGAACCCATGACCCTGGAAGAATTCGCGACCAGCGGCACGTTGTCGATACTGACCCCCGGCGAGGCCATAGCGATGTTCCAGGACATGCGCGCCGCGGCGCCGGTCGAGCATTTCATGATGATGCTGCCGCCCGGTATGCCGCCGTCGGCGTTCGTGAAATACGCGGAAATCTTCGCGCGGGAAGTGATTCCGGCCTTCCGCTGACCACCCCGCATCCCCGCAACCGGTCTCGCGTCCTCGACGCCCGTTCGAACAGGAACCTCCCCATGCCCAAGGCATATGTCATCGTCACCGAAGCAATCAGCGACCCGGCCGGTATGGAGGCGTACAGTCGCGCGGCCGCACCGTCCTTGGCCGCCGGTGGCGCGAAGGTCCTCGCGGTCGACAGCCGGCCGCAGGTCCTCGAAGGCGGGTGGCACGGCGACAAAACCGTGGTCCTGGAATTCGAGTCGCCGGAGGCGGCACGCGCCTGGTACGACTCGGAGGGCTACAGCCGGGCAAAACCCTTGCGGCACGCCGCGGCCGACAGCAACGCGGTGATCATCTCCGGCTTCTGACCGGCCACGGGTGCGGCGCGGACGGTGGGTGCCCGTGCCGCTCGGGTCACGACCCGGGTGCGCGCAGTCCGGTGCGGGTGAGGTCGATCAGGCGGGTGACGGCGGCGGGGTCGGTGAGGGTGGCGGCGGCGGTGAGGGCGTGCAGGCAGTAGTTGGCCAGTTCGGTGGGGTCGATGTCGGCGCGGAGGTGGCCGGTGCTGGCTCCTTCGGCGATGAGGGTGCGGATCAGTTCGCGCAGGTGTTGCTGGGCATCGACGATCTGCTGGTCGGGGTGCAGGAATTTCACCAGTTCGGTGTCGTGGCTGCGGGTTTGCTGCACGATATGGGCGTAGCTGGTCAGGACGGCGGTCAGGCGCTGGGCCGGGTCGCCGGTGCCGTCACGGACCGCGGTCAACTGCCGGAGGTGCTCGCCGATCTGGCGGCCGTGCCAGGCGTGCAGGATCGCGTCGACGTCGGGGAAGTACTTGTACAGGGTTGCTCGGCCGATGCCGGCGCGCTCGGCGATCTGCGCCATCGTGACCGCCCGCAGGCCCTGCTCGAACACCAGGGCGGCGGTGGTGTCGAGGATCGCGTCACTCACCTGGGAGCGATGCGAGGCGATGGTGTCGTTCCACAGCTTCGGCACCAGCACACGATACACGAGTTCCCTACTCGAGACATTGGGTCTTGCATAGAGACACAGTGTATGGATAAATTCGGCGGCGACAGCTCGACACCGTCCTTCGAGGAGAGATCGCCGATGTCCGCACCTTCCCCGGACCACCGCCCCGACACCCGGTACGCCACCACACCGCCGTGGGACATCGACCGGCCGCAGCCGGTGTTCCTGGCGCTGGCCGAATCCGGCGCGCTCACCGGCCGGGTACTCGACGCCGGGTGTGGCACCGGCGAGCACGCGCTGCTGGCCGCGCGCCTGGGGCTGGACGCCACCGGCGTGGATCTGTCCGCGGAGGCGCTGGCCGGCGCGGCGGCCAAGGCGCGCGAGCGGGGGCTGACGGCCCGGTTCCTGGAGTACGACGCCGGTCGGCTCGGTGAGCTGGGTGAAACCTTCGATACGGTGCTGGACTGCGGGCTGTTCCATCTGTTCACCGGGGCCGCCCGGCAGCGATACGTGCGGGCGCTGGCGGCGGTGATCCCGTCCGGTGGCCGGTTCTTCATGCTGGGGTTCAGCGACGCGCAGCCGGGTTCGTGGGGACCACACCGGTTGAGCCGGGCCGAGATCGACGCGGCCTTCGCGGACGGGTGGCAGGTGGATGCGCTCGAGGCGGCCACGCTCGAGATCGCGGTGGGCGCCGGGGCGGCCGCGGCCTGGTTCGTCCAGCTGACCAGGCGGTGATCGACCATGCCCGTACTGCACGCCCGCATCGCGACCGACCGGGCCGCACGCTATCTGGCACAGTTCTGCCGGCACGCCACCGCCATGGGTGACGGGCGCGGTCACCGCATCCGCCGTCACGGTGGTGCGGGCGCGCGGCCCGCGGCGGTGCGGGTGACCGAATTCGGCGACACCCGTGGTGTGGTCGAGTTCGAGCCGTGGGGACGGGCGGAGTTCACGGCGGAGCCGGCGCTGCTGTCGATCCGTCTCGACGCCGCCGACGCGGCCGCCGCGGCGCGACTGTGCGCCGTGATCGGTGACGATCTCCGCCGGTTCGGCCGCCTGGACGTCGAATGGGTTGCCGCCGAACCGGAGTCGGCACCGGGAGATCCGCGATGAGAACGGGCGGGTGTCCGGGCGGGCAGCAGCGTGGCTGGTGGTGTCGGCCGTCACCGTCCACTTCCTGTGGCGCCACCGCCGATCCGGCAGGCGATCCGGTGGAACAACCGCATCACCTCCATGTCGCCGGGGCTGATCCACCGGCCGTCGTAGAACACCTCGTCGCACACCGGGCACCGCAGCCGCGACCAGCCATGGCGGAAAACGAATACAGGATCTGCGGCAGCAGCGGCACGCATGGCTGCGGCATCGTCGGTCACGAAACCCTCCGTCCTCGGCCCCCGGACAGTCTTCGGAGCAGACGCCGGCAAGGATTCCGACCGCCCGGCTCGCACCGGCCGCCGAAACGGAAGAAGCGGCCCCACCCGCGGTACGGGTTGGGCCGCTTCTCGATTCGCTCCGGCGCTGCCACACCGGCGGTACGGATGCCCGGAATCGGGGCTGCTCGGCGGCGTCGCCGCGGCTCAGGCCCGGTAGCGGACCAGTGCGAAGCTGTCGCCCAGGGCCGGGTCGTGGGTGACACCGGCGATGACGATCCGGCCGTCGGCCTGTACGGCGATCGCCCGGCCCTGATCGGCCTTCTTGCCGAATTCGGTGGTGGCCTGCCCGGCGCGGCCGAAACCGTTGTCGAGGGTGCCGTCGCGGGTGTAGCGGGCCACCGCGATGCGGTCGCTGTCGTCGGCGCCGTGGCTGGTGCCGGCGACCACGATCTTGCCGCCGGATTCGATGCCGACGGCGTTGGCGACGTCGGCGGCGCCGCCGAAGTCGGTGGCGACCACGCCCGACTTGCCGAAGCCGGGGTCGAGCTTCCCGTCGGTGGTGTAGCGGATCAGGACGAAGTTGTCGCCCTGCACCGTGTCGTGGGTGGAGCCGGCGACGAGGATCCGGCCGTCGGGTTGCAGGGCGACGGCGTTGCCGTGGTCGGCTTTGGTGCCCAGATCCGTCGAGACCCGGCCCCCGTCACCGAAACTCGGGTCGGGAGTGCCGTCGGGGTTGTAGCGGGCGACGGCGATGTTGTCGCCGGTGGTGGTGCCGTGGCTGGTGCCGACGGCGAGGATCCGGCCGTCGGGCTGCACCACCACCGCGTTCGCGGTGTCGGCCTTGCCCGCGAAATCGGTGGCCACCACCCCGGCGGAGCCGAAGCCCGGATCCGGTTTCCCGTCGGTGGTGTAGCGGATCAGGACGAAATCGTCGCTGCCGGCCACGTCCCGGGTGGAGCCGGCGACGATCAGCTTGCCGTCGGGCTGCAACGCGGCGGCGTTGCCGTGGTCGGCCTGTGTGCCCAGATCCGTCGAGACCCGGCCGCCGTCACCGAAATTCGGGTCCAGCGTGCCGTCGGAGTTGTAGCGGGCGACGGCGATGTTGTCGCCGGTGGCGGTGCCGTGGCTGGTGCCCACGGCGACGATCCGGCCGTCCGGCTGCACCACCACCGCGGCGGCGACATCCGACTTGCCGTCGAAATCGGTGGACACGATGCCCTTGACACCGAAGGTCGGATCCTCGGTACCGTCCGGCAGATAGCGGACGACCGCGAAATTGTCGCCCTCGACCGCGTCGTGCACGGCGCCCGCGGCGACGATCCGCCCGTCGGGCTGTACCGCGACGGCGCGGGCGCGGCTGTCGGTACCCACCGACGACCACACCTTGCCGTGCGCGCCGAAAGCGTTGTCCAGTGTGCCGGCCGCGGCGGCGTGCGCGGGCGAGCAGGCCGTCAGCGCCGCCAGCGCGGTGACCCCCATCCCCACTCGCCACCGGGGAACCCGGACCGGAACCTGTCGTGCACCCAACATCCGAACTACCTCGATTCAGAAGAAGAAGGGGTAGAGCATTGTTCGGCAAATCCACGAAAAGCCCGGCCAGTATGACGGCATGCGGGCAACCCGGCCGCGAACGGCGCGCGCGGCGGCGGCACCGGAACACGAACCGGCCGTCGTGGCGCGTGTCGACACGCCCCGCGGCGGTGTGTCGTCGTCGCGGGGGTGCGGTGCGGGTGCGGTTACTGTGCGGAGATGTGGGCGAAGCCCATCGGGGAGGTGGGCGGGGGCGCGTTGGTGATCGGGGCCCGGAACTCCTGGAGGTCGGCGAGGACGTCCACGTGCCGGCCGGCGTAGCAGCGCACCTGTGGCAACGCGTGGGCGACCTCGCTGCGTTCCAGCGGTTCGGCGTCGATGTAGCCGACGGCGTCCAGCGGGATGCCCAGGTGGGTGGCGATGCGGGTGATGGCGGCCGATTTCCGGCCCCAGCCGACCTCGACGGTGCCGAAGGCGGCGTGCAGTCCGTGCCGTTGCAGGGTGTCGGCGGTCCAGGACCATTCACCGCGGCTGGCGACCGCGTGCAGGATGCCGCGGCGGGTCAGGGTGCGCAACGCCCGTAAGGCGTCCGGCCGTAGCAGCCCGTTGGTGGAATCGCAGACCACACCGTCCCACAACGTGTTGTCCACTTCCCAGACAAGACATTTCACGGCCGGTGCTGTCATCTCGCCCCTACGGTCGACTCTCCTGCGGGATCCGGCCCACCGCGGGGAGCGCGGTCGGCGGGACACACCGCTACCATCCAGGTACCGCTCGCGGGAGGCAAGCCCCTAATTCCCGGGATGTTCCCGCGAGAGGCCATAGTAGAGTTGGCAGCCGCCGAGCACCAGCCGGGCAATCCTCGGAGCACTCGTCCGCGCAGCTCACAGGTACGGTGTCACATGCGGGACAGCCTCGACCGGATGGCCGGCCTGGATGGGGGCGCCGATGGCGGTCAGCCGCCAGGAGGCGCCGTCGCGGTCGACCTTGGCCACGACCATCCCGGTGTGCGAGCCCCCGGCGCGCAGATTGCCGCGGGCCAGTTCGGCATTGGTGCTGCCGTCGACCATCCGCCAGTAGGCGTTGCGGACCCGTTCGAAGGTGTGCCCGGCGTAGGAGCTGACCACGAACACCACGCTGCTGATCTGCGGTGGCAGCCGGGCCAGGTCCACGGTGATGGTCTCGTCGTCGCCGCGGCCCTCACCGGTGAGGTTGTCGCCGGAGTGCCGCACCGATCCGTCGCGGGACGAGAGTTGCTGGTAGAAGGCCACATCGACGAGGTTCTGGCCGATGAACAGCAGCGCCGACGCGTCCAGGTCGATCTCCAGATCGCGCAGGCCGCGCGGGCCGTGCACCCGCATCGGGTCCCAGCCCAGCGCCATCTTCACCAGGGCCAGGTCGCCCTTGCGGATGTCGGCCAGCGACACCTGCTGCCCCGGATCCAGCACCGCCGGGCCGCGATAGCCGTACTCCACCACGGGCCCGCCGATCGGCACGCCGTGCGCCCGCACCATCTCGGCGAAACCGGCGGGGTAGCCGTAGCCTTGGGTACGGACCTGCCAGCCGCCGCCGACGCGGTCCAGATCGAAGGCGATCACCGTGGATTCGGCGCCGAGCCCGTCGATGACGTACTCGTACACCGGGTTCTGCGCGCTGTCCTCGATGCGGATCTGCGGCGGCGGGTAGTCGCCGAAGTGCCCCTGCGGGTCGGCCAGCGACAGCACCACCCGCACGTGCTCGACCGCGGCGGGCAGCGCCCGCAGCCCGATCTGCAATCCGGGCTGCCCGGACGCCAGCCGCACGCCCGGTCCGGTGGGCTGGTTGTAGAAGACCAGGTCCCCCTGGCCGTTCACCCGCCCACCCGAATTCAGCAGTAACGCCGACACGTCCACGGGCTCGCTGTGCCGGACGGACACCGTGATGTCGTCGACGGCCAGCCGGTCCACTTGTCCCTTGGTCAGTTGAGCGGCCACCTGTCCACTGTACGTGGACCGCGGCGACATGGCGGGCAGGAACGATCCGCCCCCGGTGTCGCGCGGCCACAGCGCTTCCGCGGGAACCGCCACGGGATCACCGCCGCGCGCCGGCGGCGGGGCCGCCGGGTACCGTGTCAGGGTTCGCCCGGCGCCCCGCGGTACCGGGTCATCCGACGGAAGGGGTATCGGGGTGGGGAGACACGGGTCGCGGCGGGCCGGGGGGCCGATGGCATTGCTGCTGGTGGCGGTCGCGGCGAGCGGCTGTGGCGCGGCGGACGAGTCGGCTCCGGTGGCGGTGGGGCCCGCGCCGGCGGCGACCTCCCCGGCTCCGGTTCCGCCGCAACCTGTTTCGATGGCGGCGCCGATCGCCGGCGGCCCGGCCGGCGACCGGTTCGCCGGCCAGCCGCTGATCGATCACACCGAGTGGACACAGGACCCCGACGGCAGCCGCCTGCACGTCTACCCGACCGCCGCCGGCCGCACCGACTGGGTGCCCACGGCTCTGGACCGGGCGTGGGGCGAGGTGCTGACGATGGCCCCCGACGCCGACACCCCCGGCATGTACGACCAGTTCACATGCCATTGGCAGTGGGCGCGCCTGGCGGCCCCGTCGAAGCCGAGCTGGAACCTGGAACCGTGGCGCCCGGCGGTCGGCTACGAGGCCACCGTCGCGGCGAGCTGCAATCCGGGCGGGCCGGATCCGGCCGGTAACTGAGCGGCCGCACATCCTCCGGCCCCGAGGGGGCCGCGCCGGGGGCGAGCGTTCGAGGCGCTGACGCGGCGCCGCCGGATCGAGGCCCGCGATCGGGTCGCCACCGCCGAAAAGGCCGTGTCGGCCCTATCTCCGTGGTGGCCACGGCAATCGAATGCCGGTCGGCGCCGCCGGGGCCGGGGACGGCATCGTGATCGGTGCGGCCCTGGATCAGCGCAGGCCGACGGGGTCCGGATCGTCGGGAGCCAGTGGGCCGGTGACCGGTTCGGGCGAGGCGGCGGGGGCGGGCAGCATCAGCGCGGCCAGCAGCCAGGCCAGGGCGGCGGTGACCACGGGTGCGCCGATCCACATGCCGGGTGTGTCCGGTACCCGTCCGGCGGCCGCCGCGGCGACGCCGATGTACAGCGACCAGGTGAAGAACGCGGCGCCGGTGGCGAAGGCGCGGTAGGCGGCGGGGCGGGCGGCGCAGGGGTCCAGGCACAGGGCCAGCAGGTCCACCACGACCGCGGCGATCGCCAGCGCCACCAGCACACTCAGGTTGCCGCCGCCGGTGCCGGCCGCGGACACCGCGATCGGGGGCGCGGTGGACAGCGTCGCGGCCCCGAACGGGATCCGCCAGCGCCGGGCCAGGTACAGCAGCGGGATCAGCAGCACGGCGGCGCTGATCACCAGCGCCGACGCCAGGCCGCGCACCGCGGGCCCGTCCGGCTGGGACAGCAGGTCCACGATGGTGGCCGCGGGATAGGTGATCGCGTTGGCGTATCCGAGACACAGCAGAACCAGGGCGGTGACCGTGCCGGTCGACAGCAGCGCCGGCCACAGCTGCCGCAGCGGCACCGGCTGCCCGGGCAGCGTGCGCGCGGCCGCGGCGCGCACGGACGCCGAGGCGATCACGAACAGGGCGGTCGCCAGCCCCACGTGCCCTGGTTCGAACAGGGCGGCCAGACCGGTGTCGGTCCCGAATCGGCTCCGCCACAGCACATCCGCGGCCAGGCACACCGGGATCACCGGCAGCGCCGCCAGGGCGCCGCGGTAACCGGCCGGGATCACCGCGGCGCCGGCGCGCCGCCGGGCGACGGCCAGGCCCAGCAGCCACAGCGCGGTGAGCAGGTAGCCGGCGCCGAGCACGGTGTGCCACGGGATGCCCCAGGGGCCCGCGACCGGCTGCCACGGACCCGGTGGCGGTTGCGGCCGGGCCCAACCGGCCAGCCCGGTGATCAGGATCGCCGACACCACGGCGGTGACCGCGTCGGCGGCGGTGCCGGTGTGCGGGCCGGGCGGGGCCGCCGCACCGGCCGCGGCCGGGCGGCGGGAACTGTTCATCGGCGACACCGTACCGATTGCGGGCGCGGCCCGCACCCCCGTGCGGCATCTGCTCGCGACGCATCCGCGCCACCGCGGAGACCTCGAATCGGCGCTCTCACAGCGGGTTTCCGCCCCGCATTGCCGATTTCCGCGAGTGTCGCGCCGCGACCTGGCCGGAAGCTCCGGCTTTCGACACGCCGATGTTGAAACCCGTTGCCCGCGAGAAGCTTCCAACCACCCCGCAAAAGTGCGTATCGTTACCTCATGAGCGGCACCGCCGCGGAGTCGGTGTCCGAGCGTACGACCCGGAGGGAGCGTCGCGATGCGGTCACCTGCACCATGTCCCCCATCGGTACGGCCCGATTTCGCGTCGGCGGCGACCGATCCGCGGGCGGTGGCGACCAGGCGTGGTCCGGTGCGCCCGGAGGCGTTGCGCGCGTTGTTCCCGGCCCTGGCCGAGGCCACCGAGGTGTATCTCGACAGCGCCGCCACCACACAGAAGCCGGTGCCGGTGATCGAGGCATTCGACCTGTATCACCGGTCGCGCACCGCCAATGCCGGGCGGGGTACCTATCCGTGGGCGACGGGGTGGACGCGGGAGCTGGATCGGGTGCGGGAGCGCACCGCGGGGTTCCTGGGCGCGGCTCCCGACGAGATCGTGTTCACCCCCGGGGCCACCGCGGGGCTCAACGCGGTCGCGCTGTCGTGGGGGCTGGCGACGCTCGACGACGGTGACGAGATCCTCTACAGTCCGCGCGATCACGCGTCCACGGTGCATCCGTGGCGGCAGTTGCAGGCGACGCTGGCCCGGTTCGGGCGGCGGCTGCGGCTGGTGCCCTACCGGGTCACCGCGTACGGGGAGGCCGATACCGCCGACATCGCGGCGAAGGTCACCGGCCGTACCCGGCTGATCGCGGTGACCCATCTGCATCACGTGTTCGGTGCGCTGACCACGCTGGAGGAATTGCGGGGGCGGCTGGATCCGCGGATCCTGCTGTGTTTCGACTGTAGTCAGAGCGGCGGGCATCTGCCGGTCGACGTCGGGGAACTGGGTGCGGATTTCGCGGTGCTGGCCGCGCACAAGATGTTCGGGGCGCCCGGCACCGGCGTGCTGTACTGCCGCCGTCGCGTCCACGATCAGCTCACCGCATTCCTGCCGGGTGGGAATTCCGGTGTGGCGGTGACGGATTCGGGTCTGCTGCCCGCGGCGATGCCGGAGCGGATGGAGGGCGGCACCCCCAACATCCCCGGCATCCTCGCCCTCGGCGCGGCGCTGGACGTGCTCGACGACCTCGGCCGCGCAGCCATCGCCGAGCACAACCGGCGGTTGACCCGGCAGCTGATCGAGGGCCTGCGCCCGCTGCCCGGGCTGGAGTTGCTGCCGGGCCCGGCGCACGCTCCCTGCGAGGCGGGCTACGGCATCGTGTCGTTCACCCTGGCCGGAATCGCCGCCACCGACCTGGGTTTCGTCCTGGCCGAGCTGGGTTTCCTGGTCCGCACCGGCACGCACTGCGTCCCGCCGCGCGACGCGGCCGACGAGGATTCGGTGCGGGTCAGCACACACGTCTACACCAGCGCCGAGGACATCGACCGGTTCGTCGGGTGCGTGGCCGCGCTCGCCGCCGAGCTGGCGCCGACCAGGGAGGTCCGATGAGTTCCGACCCGATGCCGCCGTACGATCGGCGCGCGGCCTCCCGGATCCTGGCCGACCTCGCCCGGCCCGGACTGCTCGGTCCGACCACCTCGGCCACCACCGCCGGATCCTCGGCCCGCGCGCGGCCCGGCCTGCTGGACACCGCGCGCGCGACCGCGGCGGCCCCGATCACCTACACCGCCACCGCGATGCGGACCGAGCCCAACAGTCATCTCACGTTGTCGCAGCGGCTGTATCTGGAGCGGTACATGCGCCCGTGCCGCCCGGATCAGGTGACCGGCGCGACCCATCGCATCACCTGGACCGACAGCGACGGCATTCCCAACACCGGTCATGTCCGGGCGGGCGGGCTGGGCCCGATCGTGCCGATCGCGATGCGGGAAACCGTGCTGGCGCTGTGGCATTCGCTGGCCGAGGACACGGCGTTGCAGGACCGGATCGCCGCGCTCGGCGCCGGGGACCGCGCGGTGCTGGCGGGCACCACCACCGACGGCGACCCGAACGACATCTTCCGGGTCGGGATCGAGGCCACCGGCCGCGCACTGGCCCAGCACGCGCTGCTGTCCGGTTCCACGCCGTATCGCAGTCCGGCCGAATTCGCTTGCGGTATGCGCGATTCCGGCATCTTCGCGGCGGTGGCGACCCGCTGGTACTGGGAGTTGCAGGCGTCGAGTTACCGGCGGGGCATGATCCCGGTCGCCTTCGCCGTGCAGCCCGACGGCACCGTCCGCTACACCACCGAGACCATCGCGACGCTGCGCGCGATGAAGGACGCCACCATCGCCGACGCGCACGCGGTGATGCGTCGCGCCACCACCGCCGAGGGCCTGCCGGTGGCGGCGGCGATCGAGAAGTACCACGACGAGCTGGATCTGATCTCCCGGCAGTACGCGATGCTGGCGCCGGGCAGCCGCCCGGCCTGCCTGGCCGCGATGCCGCATCAGGGCGACGGCGGTCATTACACGCTGTTGCCGGTGGTGGTGGACCGGTTCGTGGCGGTGTTCGCCGCGATCACCGGGACGCTCACGGTGGCCGGCAGCCCCGGCGGCGACGATTCCGACGGCGGTGCGCTGACCGCCGACGACCATGTGTTCTATGTGCCGGACATGAACTGCAAGCACTGTGTGCGCACCATCGGCGGGGTGCTGGAGTCGATGCGGATCACCGTCGGCGAGATCGACCTGATCGGTAAGCGGGTGGTGGCCGAGTTCCGCAGTCCCCGCAACCGGCATCGGGCCTTCGAGGCGTTGCGCGACAGCGGGTACAACCCGACGGTGCTGCCGCCGGCGCCGCGGCGTGGCACCGCCGCCACGCTGCCGCCCACCGCCGCCGTGCACACGCGGCTGCCGGAAACCACGCGATGAGCCCGCGGCCACCCGCGCTGCCGGCGAAGCTCCATCCGCTGGTGCGCGGCTTCCTCGACACCCCGGGCGCGGCCGCGGCGGCGGTGCACCGGTTCGGGTCGCCGGCGCATCTGCTGTTCCCGCAGGTGTTCGCCGACAATCTGCAACGGTTACAGGGTGTGCTCGACGCGCAGCTGCGCCGCTATCGGATCTGCTACGCGCACAAGGCCAATCGCTCGCGAGCGTTGCTGCGCCGCGCCGAGCACGCCGGGATCGCCGTCGACGCCGCCTCCCCGCAGGAGCTGGCCGCCGCCGTCGGCGCCGGATTCACCGCCGACCGTATCGAGGTGACCGGCCCCAAGGGGGAGACGTTCCTGCGGCAGCTGGTCGGCAGCGGGGTCACCGTCAACGTCGACAATCTGTGGGAACTGCATCGCATCGCCGAGCTGGCGCGCGGGCACACCCGGGTGCCGGTGCTGTTGCGGGTGTCCGGATTCCCGGCGGCGGCGGTGAGCCGGTTCGGGGTGCCGCTGGCCGAGGTGGAGGCGGCGCTGACGCTGCTGGCCGAGCAGCGGGCGTGGATCGCGTTCCGCGGCTTCGCCTTCCACCTGGACTCCGGGGAGCTCGGGGAGCGGGTGGCGGCGGTGCAGGAATGCCTGGCGCTGGTCGAACGCGCCTACGCGCGGGAGCTGTCGCCGTCGGTGCTCGACATCGGCGGCGGGTTCCGGCAGGTGTTCACCGCCGACGCCGACCTTTTCGACGGGTATGTCGCGGCGTTGCGGGAGTCGCTGCGCGGGCGCGGTGAGCCGATGGCGTGGGGCGGCAACACCTTCGGTTTCCATCTCGACGACACCGGTGTGCACGGCACGCCGGTGTTCCACAAGTACGCCAACACCGTGCCGGCCACCGGCATGCTCGCCGATCTGCTGGCCGCGCCGCTGGACGCGCACGGCAGCCGCACCGTCGCACAGGTGGTCGCCGAGAATCTGCTGGATGTGTGGCTGGAGCCGGGGAAGGCGCTGGTCGATCACGCCGGGATCACCGTGGCCCGGGTCGAATTCGTCAAGCGCGCCGCCGACGGCAGTGTGCTGGTGCATGTCGACCTGTCCCGCGACACGGTCACCCCGGCCGATCAGGAGGTGATGGTCGATCCGCTGCTGCTGCCCGGTCCCGGTGCGCCCGCGTCCGGCGGCGACCCGGTCGGGGTGTTCTTCGCGGGCCGGTTGTGCCTGGAACGCGATCTGATCACCGCGCACAAGGTGTGGCTGCCGTACTGCCCGTGTCCCGGGGATCTGGTGGTGTTCCCCAATACCGCCGCCTACCACATGGATCTGTCGGCAGCGTCGGCATCGATGCATCCACTGCCACCGAAGCTGGCGGTGATCCACCACGACGGCGGCTACCGGGTGTGCCGCGACCTCGACTACGAGCCGGCCGCCGGGATGGCCGAGGCCGACCGCGCCCTGCCCGGCGGGAGGCTGTGATGCGCTACGACCACGTCACCGACCTGATCGGCAACACCCCGCTGCTGCGGCTGGATCCGGCGGTGCACGGACTGCCGCGAGTCGAGTTGTACGCGAAACTGGAGTACTACAACCCGTTCGGCTCGGTGAAGGACCGGGTCGCGTGGGGCATGTTGCGCGATGATCTGGACGGGATCGTCGCGGCGGGGCGGACGCTGATCGAGGCGTCCAGCGGCAACACCGCCAAGGCGCTGCGCATCCTCGGCGCCCTGCACGGGGTGGGGCTGCGCGCGGTCACCAACCGGATCAAGGTCGCCGAGGTGCGGGAGTTGTTGCAGCTGTTCGGCACCGAGATCGAGGAGTTGCCGGGCCTGTCGGAATGCCCGGATCCGACCACCCCCAACGACGTGTACTCGGTGATCGAGGCGACGATGGCCCGCTCCCCGGGCGCGTATCACCATCTGTCGCAGTACACCAACGAGAAGAACATCGAGGCCCACTATCACGGCACGGGCCGGGAGATCCACGAGGATCTCGCCGATGCGGGCGGCGCCGACTATCTCATCGGCGGGCTGGGCACCACCGGCTCCACCCGCGGCACCGCCACATATCTGCGCAAACACAATCCGGAGCTGCGGACGATCGCGGTGGTGTCGGAGCGTTCGGATTTCGTGCCCGGGATCCGCTCGGAGACCGAGTTGTGGGATGTGGGCCTGTTCCAGCCGGATTTCTACGACCGGATCGTGCCGGTGACCGCGGTGCGCGCGGTCGAGGCGACCGTGGAATTGGCCACCGGGCACGGTGTGCTGGCCGGGCCGACCAGCGGCGCCGCGTATGCCGCCGCGCTGGAGGTGCTGGCCGAGGAGACGGCCGCGCGCACCGGGGCGCCGGTGGTGGCGGTGCTGATCGTCTGTGACCGGCTCGAACCGTACCTGTCGTATCTGCGCAAACGCCGCCCGGATCTGTTCGGCCGCACCGCCACCGGGGTGCCGGCGGCCACCGCCGCGGAGCTGGCCGCGGTCCCGGCGCTGTCGCCGGACGAGTTGGAGACCCTGGACGCCACGGCCCGGCCCACCGTGGTCGACACCCGCGGCGCCATGGCGTACCGGATCGGGCACGTCCCGGGGGCGGTGAACATCCGCGACGATCAACTGGACGACATGTTCGCCCAGGGTATCCCGTTCCCGCGGTCGCGGCCGCTGGTGTTCGTGTGCCCGGTCGGCGATACCTCCACCCGGTTCGCCGCCCTGGCCCGCCGCGCCGGTTTCGACGCCGCGAGCCTCGCCGGTGGGGTGGTCGCCTGGCGGGACGCGGGCAAACCGCTGGAGTCGGCGCCGCCGCCCGGGTGAGCCGTGAGCTCCCGGCCGTTGCGGTTGCGCGGGCCGCTCGGACCTTGCCGCGGTTGGGAGGCCGGCGCGGCAGCGAGTGCGCCACAGTCCGGCTCTATCATGTGCTCGGACAGCACGAGCGCGGGCCGACATCGGGGGATTCGCCGGATGCCGCTCGTCGAGTGATGCAGTTGGTGGTCGATCCGGATCGGTTTCGGGCGGAAACGGCAGGTGTTGTTGATCCGCTCGTTCGGGGACGTCATGACTGCGCTCAGGGAACGTCTCACCACCGCCATTGCCAGAACCGGTGAATACCGCGGCGGGCTTCCGCCGGTCACCGGCGAACTCAGGACCGGGCTGGGTGCCCGCGAACTGGCCGACGCCTCCGGGGATTTCACCGAATTCCCGACCGCATCGCCGACGGGGCGGACCGAGACGATCCGGGCGGCACCGGAGTCGACCTACGTCCCGGGACGCGATCTTTCCGGCACCATGGACGTTTCCGATATTCGCAGCAGAATCAGCGGCGATCCGGAGAGTCTCACCGATCCCGCCCTGGGTGAGATCTGCCGGTTGCAGGGCTACGACCGCACGCCCCTGCTGACCGACGCTCAGGGGGTGGATTCGGTTGTCGCAGCCGGAGGTCGCGAGTTCTTCCGCGGCGTCACCGATCCGCGTTTCGCCGAGGAATTCAAGTCCGGCCCCTACTTCCCGGGGCGCGCGAGCTGGGGGATCGCCTCCGGCAACGGCACCTATGTGACCACGGCGCGCGAGGTCGCGCAAGGCTACGCCGACGGCGATCCGGCCGGTGTCATCCGGATGGCGCTGCGCCCCGACGCCCGAATCACTCACTACGACGCTCTGGCCGGCGAGCACGCCGACTGGGTGTCGCGGATGAGCGATGAGTACGAGCAGCTCGAGGCAATGGGGAAGACCCCCGGCGTCGCCGCCCGTCTACAGGAATTGGACGACCAGTGGTGGATCAACGAGGATATCGGCCGGTTCGCGGCGTCGCGCGGCTACGACGCCTACGACACCGGCCGCGGCTACCCCGGTGGAGGCGACCGGCACTGGGTGGTGCTGAACCGCAGCGCTCTGGTGGTCGAACGGTGAGCCCGTGATGCGTGGTGGCCCAGGCGTCACCAGCCGTCGCGGACGTCGGCGAATTCCGCGGCCGCCTCGTCGGCGGTGATCTCGTCGTCGTCGGCGTCGTAGTCGTACAGTTCGGCGTACCGGCCCCAGGCGATGGCGGTGTCCAGTTGCCGCTGGGCGTCCTCGCGGGAGAAGCCGCGCCGCAGCAGGTCCAGGAAGAAGCTCGCGCGCAGGGTGCCGTCGGTGCTGCCGCGCAGGCCTTGGCAGATGGTGCGGACCAGCGGCGCGCGGTGGCGGACCTGTTCGGCGAAGATCTGTTTCGACGCCTGGATGTCGGCGGAGGTGAAGCGGGCGCCGATGTCGGTGAGGGTGACCTCGCCGGAATCGACGGTGAGGAAGCCCAGCAGGGCGGCGGCGTCGACCAGAGGCAGCAGATCGTCGATCTCGAAGTTCAGGTCGTCGGCGACATCGGCCAGGTCCACCCGGCCGCCGGAGGTGTACACCAGTTCCACCAGGCCGGCCAGCCCGCCGACCGACGCGTCGGGCAGCGGGGTCGCCGTCGGGGTGGACTTGTCCGGTTCGGGTGCGGCGCGGGCGGTGTCGCGGCCGGTGAGCAGGCCGTAGATCTGGTCGACCAGCAGTTCGAAACCGGGTGCGCGGCGGTCGCGCGGGCGGTCCATCGGGACCGCGATATCGGCGATGATGCGGCCGGGGTTGGCGCCGAGCACCACCACCCGGTCGGCCAGCAGCACCGCCTCCTCGATGTTGTGGGTCACGATGCACACGCATTTGGTGGGGAAATCGTCGGTCTCCCAGAGGTTCACCAGTTCGGTGCGCAGGTTCTCCGCGGTCAGCACGTCCAGCGCGGAGAACGGCTCGTCCATCAGCAGCAGGTCCGGTTCCAGCACCAGGGCGCGGGCGAATCCGACCCGCTGCCGCATCCCGCCGGACAGTTCCTTGGGATAGGCGGTCTCGAAACCGTCGAGACCGATCAGGTCGATGGCGGCCAGCGCCTGCCGGGACCGCTGCCGCGGCGGCACCCCACGCGCGACCAGTCCCAGTTCGACGTTGTCCTGCACGGTCAGCCACGGCATCAGCGCGAACGACTGGAAGACCAGTGCCGCACCGGGATTGGCGCCGTCGAGTTCGGTGCCGCGGTAGCGGACGTGCCCGGAGGTGGGTGCGATCAGTCCGGCGATGGTGCGCAGCAACGTCGACTTGCCCGAGCCGGACCGTCCGAGCAGCGCCACGAACTCACCGTCGCGCAGGGTCAGGTCGATGGCGTCGAGCACGCGCAGGGTGTCGCCGGCGGCGCCGGTGAACGACATCCCGACCCGGTCGACCTCGAGCAGCACAGCGCCGGTGCCGGTGCTGGTCATGGGTTCTCCCGTCCTCGATCACAGCGAATACCGGCGTCGGGCCAGCGCGTACAGTCGCCGCCAGCACAGGCGGTTGATGCCGACGACGTAACTACTCATCACCACCACGCCGACGAGGAGGCGCGCCCAGTCCCCGTGGGCGGTGGCGTCGGCGATGTAGGCGCCCAGTCCGGCCGCGGTGAGGGTGGTGCCGTGATAGGTGACCACCTCGGCGACGATCGACGCGTTCCAGGCGCCGCCGGCGGCGGTGATGGCGCCGGTGACGTAGCTGGGGAAGATCGCGGGCAGGATCAGCCGCCGCCACCACAGCGACCGGGTCAGCCGCAGATTCGCGGCCGCCTCGCGCAGATCGTTGGGCACCGCGCTGGCGCCGGCGATGACGTTGAACAGGATGTACCACTGCGACCCCAGCGCCATCAGCACGGTGCCCGCCCAGTTCAGGCTCGCACCGGTGGCCACCAGCACCGCTGTCACCAGCGGGAACAGGAAGTTCGCCGGGAAGGAGGCGAGCACCTGCACCACCGGTTGCGCGAAGCGGGACACCGTGGGGTTCAACCCGATCCACACTCCGATCGGCACCCAGACGAGGCTGCACACGACCAGCAGGACCAGCACCCGCAGCAGGGTCAGCGCGCCCAGCCCGAACGCGTGCCCCACCTCCCCGAATCCGCAGGTGTCGCGCACGTAGGCGACGGCCCGGTAGCCGCCCACGCCGATCGCCGCCGCGAGCGCCGCGGCGAAGACGACGTCACCGGCGCGGCGGCGTGCCGCGGGTACCCGCAGCCGATGCTCGGCCAGCCCGAACACCCGCGTCGCCCGGTCCAGCGGGTACACCAGCGGCCCCAGCACCCGGGCGGCCGGTTCGGGAATGTGCGAGCGCCGCAACAGGTCCAGTGTGATGCTGCGTGGCGCCTGCGCCGGTTCGGAATCCTCGAACCGGAAACGTTCGGCGAAGGCGGTCAGCGGCCGCCAGAACACCACGTTCACGCCGATCACCAGCGCGATCATCACTGCGATCGCCGACAGCACCTTGCCGGTGTCGCCGTCGTCGGTGGCCGCCGCGACATAGGAACCGAGGCCCGGCAGCGTGTACCGGTGGTTGTTCACGCTGATCGCCTCGGACGCGACCAGGAAGAACCAGCCCCCGCCGAAACTCATCATCGCATTCCACACCAGCGGCACCATGCCGCTGGGCACGTCCACCCGCCAGAACCGCTGCCACCGCGACAACCGCAGAGTGCGCGCGGCCTCGTCGATCTCCCGCGGCTGCGACACCAGGCTGTGATGGAACGCGAAGGTCATGTTCCACGCCTGCGAGGTGAAGATCGCGAAGATCGACGCGCATTCCAGGCCCAGCGTCGATCCCGGGAACAAGGCGATGAACGCGGTCACCGTCACCGACAGGAACCCCAGGATCGGCACCGACTGCGCGATGTCGAGCACCGGCAGCAATACCGCGCTCGCCCGCCGCAACCGCGCCGCCGCGGTGGCGTAGGCCAGCGCGAACGTCACCGACAACCCCAGCGCCACGAACATCCGCAGCAGCGACCGCGCCGCGTAGGAGGGCAGTCGCGCGGCATCGGTGGGCACCGCCGCCGCGGGCGCGTTCTCCTGGAACTGCCCCGTGAGCCCACCGGAGATCCGCACGATCCCCCAGATCAGCACCGCGGCCCCGGCGAACACCACGACATCGGCGACCCGCGACCGCGGCCGATCCAGCGCCCCGCGCGAGGGATAGGAACGCAGCGCCGTCACCGCGCCCACCCCACTGCGCGTATGTTCCGAATCCTCGTGTCGCAGTGCACCATCGGCAGACTGCGGCCGGTGCTCCACCGTAGCCCGGGGCCACCGCCGCCGACTGCGGCAGTCCCGTTGCCGCAGTTCGCTTCCGGAACCCCGCGGTCGCCGCTCATTCGCGCGACTCCGCGCCGCTGATTTCCGGGGTGCTCCAGCCCACGCTGGTCACCGACGGCTCCAGGCTCAACCGGCTGACCGCGGATTCCATCTGGCGGTCGTCGCGATGGTCGCCGGACAGTTCCGCGCGCACCTCGACCAGTCCGGGTCCGCTGTTGCGGCTGGCGATCGACAGCAGCCGGAAGTCGGTGCGCGACAACGCCTGTACCAGCAGCGCCCGCACGTGCGGTTCGTTCGCGTCGTCGGTGACCGCGGTGAACAGGTAGCTTGCCTGTTGCTCACCACCGGACTCCGGATGCCGGTCGACGGTCCGGCCCACCCAGCGCAACGCGGTGTTGACGGCGACGATCGCCACCGTCCCCGCGACCGCGGTCGGATACATCCCCGCCCCGGCCAGCGCGCCGACGGCCGCCGAGCACCACAGCGTGGCGGCGGTGTTGAGCCCGCGCACGCTCAGCCCCTCCCGCATGATCACACCCGCTCCGAGGAACCCGATCCCGGAGACGATCTGCGCCGCGACCCGCGTCGGATCCGCGGAGCCTCCGTGGAACCCGTTCGCCGACAACAAGACGAACAGGGTCGCGCCGGTGGACACCAGGGCATTGGTGCGCAACCCGGCCATCCGCGCGCGATACTGCCGCTCCAGACCGATCAGCACACCCAGCCCGACCCCGGCGGCCAGCCGGAGCAGCATGTCCACACTCGTCATGACACCCTTCCGGGTTCGCCGCCTCCGCGCCGCAAGCTACCGGAAGACGCCGGGACAGCCGCGCCGGTCACCGCTACCCACAGCGAATTGTTGGCAAATTGGCATGGACGGGCCCTTCGGACACTTCCGGCTCGTGGACACCGCCGGACATATGCCGGGCGAACCGGACCGGTTCCGGGTACCGCGGCCGTGCCGATGTCCGGCCGGTACCGCACCGAGGGCCGGTCCGGGCTCGGCGACCGACGTCTGCGTCACGGCACCGGCTGCGCTGCTGCGGCGGTGGGGTCGCACCGAATCGGCAGCCGCGCCCGGCGCCATCGGCGAGCCGACGCCCGGCCACGGCGCTGGGCGCGAGGGGGGCACGCGCTCGCCGCACCTGCCCCGGCCGACGACCGGAGGCTTCCCGTCCGCGCCGGTCAGCGCCGTGCTCGGGACGAACACTCGGCTCGATGCCGGACAGCCCCCGTTCGCGCGGCGAGCGGCGGCACCGTCGGCATCATGCTGCTCGACGACGGCCGATCGAGACCGTGCTCGGCGGCACGCGCGAACAGGCGCCTCGACGTCCGGGTGGGGTCGGCATCGTGTTCCGGATCAGGCCCGGTACATCGCCCGGTATGCGGCCAGCACGGCCACGATGTGTTCGATGACCTGGGCCCGGGTGGCCTTCAGCGATCCGTTGAGCCAGGCGGAGAACATGCCCGCGTTCCCGGCGGCCATGGTGACCGCGGCCAGCCGCCGCCGTTCCGGGTCGGCGATGTGACCGAACAGGTGATCTTGCAGCAACCGGGTGAAGGCGGGCATCACCGCGATGGTCGTCTGCCCCAGTCCGGTCGACGAATAGGGCTCGACCAGGAACAGCCGGGACTTGCGGGGGTCGTCGAGCACCTTGTCCACCAGGGCCGCGGCGACCCGGCGGTCCCGGTCGGGGTCTTCGCCGGCGGCGAAATCGGTCATGGGGTCGAGGAATTCCTCGGCGACCTGCCGATAGAGCGTGTCGAGCAGATCGTCACGGCCGGTGAAGCTCTCGTAGAAGTACCGGTCGGTCAGCCCCGCTCGCCGGCACACGGCCCGCATCGTGACCGCCGCGGCCCCGGCCTCCCCGATCAGATCCAGCGCCGCCTCCAGCAGCGCCGCGCGCCGCGCCTGCCGCCGCGCCGCCAGCGTGGTCCCGCCCCACAACCGCGACCCGGTCCCGGCTCCAGCACCGTCGACGCCGTCCTCCGGCTCCGCCTCGGCCCTGTCCTCCGGCTCGGTCCCGGCCCTGTCGTGAAGCGCTGCCACTGTCCCGTTCCCGAGACCTGTCCTCATGTCGTTCCCTGCGTCTGATCCGGCCCTGTCGGTAGTGGCTCCGAGGGTGTTCTCGGTGCCGGTGGGATCCTGACCGCTGTGCACCAGCCCACAGTAATGCCCCGGGAACCGGGCTTCCCGCCCCGTCTCGGCAGGCGGGCCGGACGGCGCCGCGCCGGCCGTCGGCGGCCGCCTCCGCGGCGGTGGTTTCCCGGGAAGTGGTCGCGCCGGGTCGGTGGCGCGCGGTGACGGGCTGTTGCGGTGTTCGGCCGCGTGGCTGGGCAGGCCGCCGGGATGGAGCCGTGCTCGCGGTCGGTAGCCGCCTGGCCGGCGGTTGGTCCCAGGCAGTGGGTTCGCGCCGGGCCGGTGTCGCCGGGTGGCCCGGCGGTGCCGGTGTCGGGCCGGATGGGCGCGGAAGTCATCGGTTGGTGGCACCGGCGGGGGCTGCGCGGAGACCGTGGGCCATCGGAGCCGTCCGGCATTACCCGGAACGCGAGTTGCTCGCAGTCTCAGCCACTTCGGAGGCTCCCCGGGAGGCCGGTGACAGGCGTGCGCCGCTGTGGTCGCGGTCCGGGACCTGCCGGTGGTGCGGCGGGGCGCAGCCGGGACGGTCGGCCGGGTGGTGTGGTGCGGTGCGGTGGGCTGGCGCAGCGGGGTTGTGCCGGGACGGTCGGCCGGGTGGCGGTGTCGACTCCAGCTGGGCGGAGGCGGTCGTGTCGCGGCCGTGACCTGCGGCCTGGGTGGATCGGTACCGAACGCGTGCTCTTGATTTGTTTGCGACCAGGTGGTAACCAAAGCGTTATATCGGAAACTTAGCTTCCGGAACGTTGATTGTGGCGTTGTGGCGGGAAGGGATCGGCACTGTGTTCAACCCCAGGACGGGGCTCCGCGCGGGGGTTGCCATGCCGGAGGCGCCCGCGACGGCCCGGCCGGTTGCACCGACTCGGCCCGTGCTGCTCGAACGGCGGCCGCGGCCGGAGCATGTGCCGCTGGCCCCGGCGCAGGAACGCATCTGGGACGATTCGCATCGTGGCCGGTCGATGGACTGGAACATGGTGCGCGCCTACCGGATTCGTGGTCTGGCGATCGATGCGGCGGCGCTGGTGGCGGCGGTCGGGGATGTGGTCGTGCGGCATCTGCCGTTGCGGACGCTGCATCCGCTGACCGAGCGTGGTCCCGCGCAGGTGGTCGTGGACACGCTGCCCGAGGTGCCGGTGACGGCGACGACCGAGGCCGAACTCCCGGCCCGGCTGGCCGCGTTCGCGTGTCACGATTTCGATCTGGCGACCGAGACGCCGATCCGGGCGGAGGTCCATCTGCTCGGCGAGCAGGACGCGGTGCTGGCGCTGGTGGTGCACCACATCGCCCTCGACGGTGCGTCGATCCAGCCGCTGCTGCGGGATCTGGTGACGGCGTATCTGGCGCGGGCGGCCGGGCAGGCGCCGGCCTGGACGCCGCTGCCGGTCGACTATCCCGATTACACGTTGTGGAAGCACGAGTCGCTCGGTGACCTCGCCGATCCGTGGAGCCGGGCCGGGCAGCAGCTGCGGTACTGGTCCAATGCGCTGGCCGGGCGGCCGAGCCGGTTGCCGATGCCCTACGACCGGCCGCGGCCGGTCGACCGCGACATCCGTGGTGACAGTGTCGCGGTCGCGTTCGACGCCGAGACGCACCGGCTGCTGCTGGACCGCGCGCAGCGGGTGCGCGGGAGTCTGTTCATGTTGTTGCAGACCGCGTTCGCGCTGGCGCTGGGTGAGTTCACGGGGTGCGCGGATGTGACGGTGGCGACCGCGGTCGCCGGCCGTGATCAGCGGGCGCTGACCGATCTGGTGGGTAATTTCTCCGACGATGTGCTGATGCGGGTGCGGCTGGATCGCGCCCTCGATGTCGACGATCTGATCGATCAGGTGCGCCGGGTGAGCCTGGCCGGGTTCGCGCATCCGGACACGCCGAATCCCCGGCTGCTGCGCTGCCTGCCCCAGGATGCCGAGCATCCGCTGTTCCAGGCGACGCTGATCCTGCAACGCGGCGCGGCGGAGACCGGTCACGAACCCGACGGGCTGTCGATCACCGAGGTGCCGATCGGGGTGCGTTTCGCCAAACACGATTTCGAGTTCGGCCTGGCCGAGCGCTACGACGCCGCCGGTGCACCCGCCGGGATCGACGGTGGCCTGTTGTATCCGGTCGTGCTGTTCGATCGCGAGACCGTGGCCGGATTCGTGGACCGCTTCGCCGAGTTCGTGCGGCAACTCGCCGACGGCTGCCCGCGCCCGCTGCCGGCGCCGCTCGGCGAGACCGCCGCCCGGCGCCGGTAGCGGCGACCGGCCGGTGGTTCAGCCGAGGATCTCGTCGATGTAGCACCACCGCCACGACTCCCCCGGTTCGACGCTGCGCATCACCGGGTGGCCGGTGCTGTGGAAGTGCCCGGTGGCGTGGTTGCCCGGCGAGGAATCACAGCAGGCGACGTGGCCGCAGGTCAGGCACATCCGCAGATGGACCCAGACCAGCCCGGCGGCAACGCATTCCGAGCACAGGTCGGGGGTGTCGGGGACACGGACCTGCGCGGCCGCGCGCAGATGGTCGCAACCGACGGCCAACGGTGCGGCCAGCAGGTCGGGGACCTCGACCTCGTCGGCCTCGACGACCCGGTCGACGATGGATTCCTCCATGTCCAGCTGGGCCATCACGTATTCCAGCACCTCGTGGTCGACGGCGCCGGAATCGCGTACCTGCAGCACGGTTTCGCGTTCGGCGCGCAGCATCGCCAGTCGTAGCCGCCGGTATTCACCGCTGGGGGTGATGCGCAGCGATTCCGAGCGGCCCAGTTGTTCCCAGGCGGTGTTGGCCCGGCGGGTGACCCGGTCCTTGAGCGCCGTCACGATTTCCGGCGGGGTCTCCGGCACGATCTCGGCCTCGAGCGCGGCCAGTCCGGCGGTGGTGGCCTGTTGCAACAGGTTCGCCTGTTGCAGGGCGTCCTCGGCGCGGCTGGGCCCGCGCAGCCGCAGCAGCCGGATCAGCCACGGCAGCGAGATGCCCTGCAACAGCAGGGTGCCGCCGACGACGACCAGCGCCAGCAGTTTCAGCGTGGCCAGCTGCGGGGTGTCCGACGGCAGCAGCAGGGCGCCGGCGAGGGTCACCACGCCGCGCATGCCCGCCCACGACACCACCGCGGGCGCGGTCCACGCGGGCCGGGGTTTGCCGCGGGGGCGGGATTCGACGAACCAGGCGAAGTAGGTGGAGGGGAAGCACCAGATCGGCCGCACGACGATGACGGTGGCCAGGACCGCCAGGCAGGTGAGCCCCAGGGTGAGGTGCGACAGTCCGCCGTGCCAGGCGTCTTCGAGGATGTGCCGCACCTGCAGGCCCATCACCAGGAATACCGCGTTCTCCAGGATGAACTGGATGGTGCGCCAGTTGGTGCGCTCGGCGATCCGGGAGGCGGCGGTCTGCCACACCGGCGCTCCCTGGCCGAGGATCAGCCCGCACACGACGCCGGCGATGACGCCGGAGGCGTGCACCGCTTCGGCGGGCAGGTAGGCGGCGAACGGGGCCACCAGCGACACGCTGGTGTCCAGCACCGGATCCACGATGCGCAGCCGCAGCACCGCCAGCACCGCGGCCGCGACGCCGCCGATCAGCGCGCCGCCGATGGTGGCCCACAGGAAGTTCGCGCCGGCCTGCCAGATGCTGAACGCCCCGGCGGAGGCGGCGACCGCGGTGCGCAGGGCGACCAGGGCGGTCGCGTCGTTGAACAGGGCCTCGCCCTCGAGCAGGGTCACGATGCGCCGCGGCATGCCGACGCGGCGGGCGATCGCGGTGGCGGCGACCGAATCCGGTGGCGACACCACCGCCCCGATCGCCACCGCGGTCGCGAACGGCACGGCCAGCATCTTCCACACCACCAGCGCGACGGCGAACGTGCTGAACAGCACCAGCCCGACCGACAGCAGAGCGATCGACACCTTCTTGGGCCGGAACTCCACCAGCGAGGTGCCGATGGTGGCGGTGTACACCAGCGGCGGCAGCAGGCCCAGGATCACGATCTCCGGGTTGATGTCGATGCGGGGCACGAACGGCAGGTACGACGCCACCACCCCCGCGACGGTCAGCAACAACGGCTCGGCCACCCCCAGCCGTCGCGCCAGCGCGGCCAACGCCACCGCCACCGCCACCAGCAGCACCAGCCCGACTGCGATCTCCACCTGACGTATCGTGCCAGCGCCAGCGCCCGAGGGCACAATCACGGCCGCCATCACAGACCACCTTCGGTGATCACACATCCCCCATCGCGGGCACGCCGAATCACGGTGCGGCCACGGGACGGTCACGGATAGGATCGCGACATGTCGGCCACCGTCCCCGAGCCAGAGACCCGAATACCCGAGCCGGCGGCCGAGCCGGCCGGTCACGTGGCGGCCACCACGGCACTCGCGTCCACCACCGCCGAACCGGCCACCCGCGGCAGCGAAACCGGCAGCGTCGGCGCCGGTAGCAGCGCCGGGGCGAGCGTTCGGGTGCCGGGCGCTGCCGAGGCGACCCTCGACACCCTGGTGGCCGCCACCGCGAGCATCGGCGCACGGGTGGACGGCCTCGCCGAGCGACTGGATCGGCACGGGAGACGATTCCACGAGATCGAGGCGCGGCCGGCCGGGTCCGGCGCGCACTCCGCCGAGCGTTTCCAGCATCTGATGACGGCGATCAACATCCTCGGCGCGCAGACCCGGGAGCGGCTGGATCGGCAGGAACTGCGCCTCGAGCGCATCGAGCAGAAGGTGCAGGAGACCGACGCCCGCAGCCGTTCGGTGGAGGAGAATCTGGCCGAGATCCGGGACATGCTGCTTCGAGCCCTCGAGCGCGGATGACCGGCCACCGGCCCGTATCGGCACGTGGCGCACACGTGCAGTCACTGCCATTTCCGTCATACCGGTGGTGTGCCCGTCGCCCGCCTCGGGTGGAGATCACGAACATTGCAGTTCGTGCGGGCAGCCGGGGGTCGGCTGCGCATGACACTCATATCGGGCACGCATACTGATGGGCGTGAGCGCGTTTCGGGACAGTTCGTCATCGGGGCCGATCGGGCCCATCTCCGGTCCGATAGGCAGGCCACGGCCCCGGCGCAGTGAATTGGTGCTGTGCGTGGCGGCGGTGGCGCTGGTGGTGCTGGCCGGGCTGGGGATGTCGTCGTCCACCGGGGGCGCCGGATCGCTGCGGTGGGCGCTGGCGGTGTTCGCCGGGCTGGTGCTGCTGGCGCATCTGGCGGTGCGGGTGCTGGCGCCGAAGGCCGATCCGGTGATCCTGCCGTGTGTGGTGCTGCTCAACGGCCTGGGCCTGGTCCTCATCGATCGGCTGGACCGGGCGGAGGCCGCCACGGCGACGGCGATGGGCAAGCCGGTGCCCTCCTCGGACGCGGCCCATCAGCTGGTGTGGACCGCGGCGGGCATCGCGCTGTTCGCGCTGCTGCTGGCGGTGGTGCGCAATCACGGGCAGCCGGCGAAATACGCGTACACCTGCGGGCTGGCGGGTCTGGTGCTGCTGCTGATCCCCGCGGCGCTGCCGTCGCGATTCAGTGAGGTCAACGGCGGCAAGAGCTGGATCATGTTCCACGGCTTCTCGATTCAGCCGGGTGAGTTCGCGAAGGTGCTGCTGCTGATCTTCACCGCGTCCTTCCTGGTGAGCAATCGGGAGTTGTTCACCAGCGCCGGTCGGCGGATGCTGGGCTTCACGGTGCCGCGGCTGCGCGATCTGGGTCCGCTGCTGCTGGTGACGCTGGTGTCGGTGCTGGTGCTGGTGTACGAGAAGAACCTGGGGTTCTCGCTGCTGGTGTTCGGCACCGTGCTGGCCATGGTGTACATCGCCACCGGGCGGGCGTCGTGGCTGCTGATCGGGATCGCGATGTTCGCCGTCGGCGCGGTGATCGCCTATCACCAGTTCGCGCACGTGCGGGTGCGGGTGCAGGTGTGGGAGGACCCGTTCGCCACCTACTACACCAACGGGTATCAGATCGCGCAGGCGTTGTTCGGGCTGGGCACCGGCGGGCTGCTGGGTGCGGGGCTCGGCGGCGGCCGCCCGCAGGAGGTCCCGTTCGCGAAGACCGACTTCATCGTCTCCACCATCGGCGAGGAGCTGGGCCTGGTCGGGCTGACGGCGATCATCCTGCTGTTCGCGATGATCACCTTCCGCGGTTTCACCGCGGCGCTGGCGACCCGGGACGCGTTCGGCAAACTGCTCGGCGGCGGGCTGGCGTTCTCGCTGGGCTGGCAGTTGTTCGTGGTGGTCGGCGGCGTGACGAAGCTGATCCCGCTGACCGGTCTCACCACCCCGTTCATGTCCTACGGCGGGTCGTCGCTGCTGGCGAACTACATCATCATCGCGTTGCTGATGCGGATCTCCCACGATGCCCGCACGGTCGCCGCCCCGGCGTCACCGCCCCCGCCGCCGATCGCGGAGGCGATGACCGAGCACATCAAGCAGTCCTCGCGCCGGAACTGACCACGCGCTCACGGCCACATGTCGCCGCCGGTGAGCAGGTCGCCGGTGGTCAGCGCCACGCAGTCGTCGTGATCGGCGGCGGTGAGCCGGTCGCAGTCGACCAGGCCGTCACTGGGTCCGGCTGTCCGCTGCACGGCGGGGGCCTGGGCCGGGGGTGCGGACGGGGATCCGGAGGTGGCGACGGCGCCGGCGAGCCCGGCCACGGTGAGGATCAGTGCGGTGGCGATCGCCGAGCGGACGCCGGCGCGGTCGAGCCGCTCTCGCAGTGCACCCGGGTGCGCCCAGGTGCCCGGCCGCGGAATGGTGACGACGGCCATGGCAGTACTCCTTCATCAGATGCCGGTCACGCCTCCGGGCATCCGGTCTCGCCCGGGACTGCGGCGGCCGACCGTTCCAGCGTCACCCCCGCCCCGGCATGCCGTCAATCGAGCCGTACGGATTCACTGCCGTTGTTTACGGCCCGGCCACACGAGGTAACCGGGACGCTACGTGGCGGGCTCGCCGGGCAGCCGCACGGGGTTCGGCACCCGCGCGGCGAGGCCGTCGAGGATGCACAGCAGCCCGAAGTCGAAGGCGACCGCGTAGCCGGTGTCGCGGTCGGCGTACTGGACGGCCCGGTAGTCGGCGAGCAGTTCCGGGTAGTCGGCGGCGAGCTGGTCCGCGGAGGCGACGACGTTGTCGACGGTCCAGTCCGTGCCCGCGTCGGCCATCTTGCGCGCGCTGATCTCCGGGCCGACCTGGCCCAGCACGAAACTCATGAGGGTGCCGGCGGCGAGGTAGATGTCGGTGCCGGTGAATCCGGCCTGCACGAACGTCTTGCGCAGCCGTTCCAGCAGGGCGAACGCGTGCGGGCCGACGCTGGGGAACTGCCCGGCCACGGTAGCCACCCACGGGTGTTGCAGCACGGTGGCGCGCATGCTGTAGGCGAAGGTGGTCGCCGCCGCCCGCCAGCTCGCGATGTCGGGTTCGGGGACCTCGACCAGCGCCCAGATCTCGTCGAGGGCCAGTTCCAGCAGGTCGTCCTTGTTCGCGACGTGCCAGTACAGGCTGGTGGCGCCGGCGCCGAGTTTGCTGCCGAGTTTGCGCATGCTCAGCGCGTCCAGGCCCTCGGCGTCGAGCAGCGCGATCGCGGCGGTGACGATCTGCTCGCGGCGCAGCCCGGCGTTTTTGGGCCGGCGTGGTTCGCGGCTCCACACGGAGGAAAACGGCCTGGTCACATCGAGTCACTGTAATTCAATGGCACAGCGTTCGAATTCATCGTACGGTGTGCGAGTGGAATCGAACGCTGTACGAGAGCCCGGCGCAGAGGCGGTCCGCGACCCGCGCCGCTGGTGGATCCTGGTGGTCCTGTGCCTGTCACTGCTGGTGCTGATGATCGACGGCACCGTCCTCAACCTCGCCATCCCGTCGCTGATCCGTGAACTACACGCCACCCCGCAGGACGTGCAGTGGATCCTCGACGCCTACGTCCTCGTCTTCGCCGGGCTGTTGCTGACCGCGGGCAGCCTGTCGGACCGGTTCGGCCGCCGCCGCGCGCTGATCCTCGGCCTGGCCCTGTTCGGCGTGGCCTCGCTGGCCGCGGTCCTCGCCGACGCGCCCTGGCAGGTCGTCGGCGCCCGCGCCCTGATGGGCATCGGCGGCTCCCTGCTGATGCCCTCGACGCTGTCGATCCTGATGACCACCTTCGACGACTCCGAACGGCGGCAGGCGATGGCCGCGTGGTCGACGGTCGCGATGGTCGGCGTCGTCCTCGGCCCCACCCTGGGCGGCCTACTGCTGCAACACTTCTGGTGGGGCTCGGTGTTCCTGCTCAACATCCCGGTGGCCCTGCTGGCCATCCTCGCCGCGATCGCGCTGATGCCCGAGACCCACGGCGAGCAGCGGCCGGTCGACGTGCCCGGGGTCCTGCTGTCGATCGTGACGCTGACGGCCACGGTGTACGTGATCATCCAGCGGCACTGGAACATTCCGATGATCGCGCTGGCGGTCGCGGCCGGCGCGGGGTTCGCCTACCGGGAGTACCGGGCGGCTCATCCGATGCTGCCGCTGGCGGTCTTCCGCAGCCGCGACTTCACCGGCACCTGCCTGACGCTGCTGCTGATGGTGTTCGGCATGGGCGCGGTCCTGCTGATGCTCACCCAGTACCTGCAATTCGTGCTCGGCTACGGCCCGATGAAGGCGGGCCTGGCCCTGCTGCCGTACGCGACGTCGGCCGCGCTGTGCAACGGGCTGGGCGCCACCCTCGGCCGGTCCCTGAGCAACAAGACGCTCATCGTGTCCGGACTGCTGGTGATGAGCGCGGCGTTCGCGGTGCTGGCCCAGGCCGACAACTATCCATGGGTGCTGGCGAGCATGCTGATCATGGGCGTCGGCGGCGGCCTGGCCGGTCCCGCGGCGTACTCGGCGATCATGAGCGCCATCCCGGTCGAGCACGCCGGGGTCGGCTCGGCGATGAACGACACCCTCCAGCAGGTCGGGATGGCGATCAGCATCGCGGTCCTGGGCAGCGTGCTGGCCGGGGTGTTCACCGCGCACATGCCCGCCGACATCCCCGCCGCCGCCCGCGACTCCCTCGGCGCGGCCTTCCAGTTCGGCTACGCGGCGCCCGCGCGCGCCGCCTTCACCGCCGCCATGTCGGCCGGAGCCTGGATCAGCGCCGGATTCAGCCTCGCCGCCGCGGCGCTGGGCCTGGTACTGCTGCGCACCCGCCGCCCCGCGCAACAGCAACCGGCGCCGGCGGCCTGAAACACGCGGACGCCGCCCGGGTCACGGTGGACACCGTGGCCCGGGCGGCGTCCGATCCTGCCGTGTGCCCCGCCGCGGGGTGCACCACCCCGCGATCGAAGGTCGAGAAGGTCAGTGCCCCATCATGACCGGCGCGTCGGTGACATCCGCCGGCGCGATCTTCTTGCGCGGCAGGAAGAACGCCGGAATCAGGGTGAGCGCTATCAGCACCACCGCGACGATGTAGGTGTGCCCGAACGCCCGGGCGGCCTGTTCGAAGCCCTCGGCCAGCTTGCCCGGTGGCAGATGCATCTTGATCGACGGATCGAACCAGGAGGCGATCGCCGGTCGCGCGAACTCCTCGTTCTTCAGCAACGTCGTCAGCACCATCGACATGGTCGCGGTGCCGATCGAGCCGGCGGTCTGGTTCACGATGTTCATCAGCGTCGACCCGCGCGCCACCTGCTGATGGGTCAGCGTCTGGATCGCCGCGGTCATCGTCGGCATCATGGTCCAGCCCATGCCCATACCGACGATGAACAGCACCACGCAGATCTGCCAGAACGGGGTATCCGAGTGCAGCGTGGTGAAGAACGTCATCGCGATCGTGATCACCGCCAGGCCGGTCAGCACGATCCGGCCGGGACCGATCTTGTCGACCAACCGGCCGCCGATCGGCACGGTCAGCATCGCCCCGAGACCCTGCGGGGCCACCAGCAGGCCCGCGTGCAGCGGCGACTCACCACGCACCTGCTGCAGGTAGCTCGGCAGCAGCAACATGCCGCCGAAGAACGCGATCGCGAACAGCAGCATCGTCACCGATGCCGCACGCAGGCTCTTGTTGCGGAACAACCGCAGATCGATCAGCGGATGTTCGGTGCGCATGGCATGGAAGACGAACGCCACCATCAGCACCACGCCGATCACCGCCGGAATCAGCACCCGCGCGGCCAGCACGGTCTGCTTCTCCGGGATCGAGGAGACACCGAACAGGAACAACGCCAGGCCCGGCGACGCCAGCAGCATGCCCAGGAAGTCGAAGGACTCCGACGGCTGCGGGTTGTCCGGCTTGAGCACCAGGAACGCCGAAACCAGCGCGACGACGCCGATCGGCAGGTTGATCAGGAAGATCCAGTGCCAGCTGAAGTTGTCGATCAGCAGGCCACCGAGGATCGGGCCGCCGATCGGGCCCAGCAGCATCGGCACGCCGAGCACCGCCATCACCCGGCCCATCCGCTGCGGCCCCGCCGCGTGGGTCATGATCGTCATGCTCAGCGGCATCAGCATGCCGCCGCCGAGGCCCTGCAGGACGCGGAAACTGATCAGCATGCCGATATTGGCCGCGGTACTGCACAGCAGCGACCCGGCCACGAAGAACACCAGCGCCGCCATGTACAGCCGTTTGGTACCGAAGCGGTCGGCCGCCCACCCCGTGAGCGGGATGACCGTGGCCAGTGCCAGCGTGTAGCCGGTCATCGTCCAGGCGACGATCGCGTAGCTGGCGTTGAATTGATGCTGGAAGGTGGGAAGCGCTACGTTCACCACGGTGACGTCGAGGATCGACATGATCGCGCCGAGCACGACCACGCCGGCCACTTTCAGCACCGCGGCGTCCAGCTTGTCGGACGCCGGGTCCGACTGCGCCGTCTGGTTATCCGGAGGAGGGGTCACCGGTTAAGCCTCCCATGTCCACAGCCGTATGACCAGCTCGTTTCACCCACCATAGAGCTATTGTTCAGCAATCGCCACCGGTCGTCGGCCCCGGCCCACCGGCAACCGGCGTAGGCTGAATTCCCGGGCGATCCGCACCGGATTTTCCCCTGGCCCGCAAGGAGATCCACGCGATGACCGACCCGGTGCGGGGAATGACCGGTACGCTCACATCGCCGATCCGTGGCGCAGGAATGCTCGGGGAGGTCCTGGTCGCGATCCGAGGGGGCACGGAAATCTACATCGCACGCTCCGACGAGCCACTGGCCGCCGGCACCACCGTCCTGGTCGTGCAGGTGAACCCGGGCCGCATCGTCGACGTAGTGCCGTGGATACCCCTCGACCTCGAACCGGGCGGGGAAGCACCGAATCACACGAAATAATAACAGGGAGAAGGACAATCGTGCTGGGCTATCACGTGCCCGAGCCCGACGAGGCCATGCTGGTCAGCGGCGGGCGCGCGCGGGACAATGCACCGTTTCGGGTCGTCATCGGCCGCGGCACCTGGGTCATGCCACTGTTCCGGAAGGTCAGATACCTGTCACTGGCGATGTTCGAAGCCGAGATCGGCGAACGCTGCGTCACCAAACAGGCTGTGCAACTGGACGTCCGGGCCGTCATCGCCTTCAAGGTCGCCAACGACACCCCCTCGATCGTCAATGCCGCCCAGCGATTCCTGTCCGAACAGGAACGGGAGATGTCGGTGCTCACCGGCCGCATCTTCTCCGGGCACCTGCGATCGATCGTGGGCTCCATGACCGTCGAGGAGATCATCCGCGAACGGCAGAAACTCGCCGACGAGGTGCTCATCGCCTCCAAGATCGAGATGAGCAACATCGGCCTGTGGGTCGATTCCTTCCAGATCCAGTCCATCGACGACGGCAACCTGGGCTACATCGCCGCCCTGGCCGCCCCGCACAACGCGGCCGTGCAACGCGACGCCCAGATCGCCCAGGCCGCCGCCGCCCAGGAGTCCGCCGCCGCCGAACAGGAGTCACTGCGCAAACGCGCCGAATACCAGCGCCAGACCGCGATCCTGCAGGCGGAATACCAGCGCGATATCGACAAGGCGAAAGCCGAAGCGGCACAAGCCGGTCCGCTCGCGGAGGCGATCGCGTTGCAGGAGGTCCTCACCGCCCAGGCCGAACGCGCCCGCAAACAGGCCCAGCTGCGCGAACAGCAGTTGCAGACCGAGGTCGTCAAACCCGCCGAGGCCGAGGCCGAACGCGTGCGCATCCTCGCCCAGGCCGAGGCCGACCGCACCCGCATCCAGGCCGAGGCCGCCGCCTCCAACAACCGGATCGCCTTGGACCAGTTGCTGATCGAGCAACTGCCCGAGATCGTGAAACAGGCCGCCGGTGGCCTGTCCGGCGCCAATCTCACCGTCCTCAACGGCCCCGACGGCGTCGGCGAAATCATCAACGGGATGGTGGGCCAGGGACTGACGGTGTTCAATTCGCTGCAGAAGGCACTTTCCCCGGTCAACGACCACGACGGCGGATAAAGTGGCGGCAAGGGACGGCTACGAGGAGCAGGTGTAGGTGGCTATCGGGAAATTGGTGTCCTTCGATAGTTCGCGGGGGTTCGGATTCATCCGCCCGGACGACGGCGGGCCCGACGTGTTCGTACATGTGAACGACATCGGACTGGACGAGGACGAACTGCGGCAGGGGCGGGTGTTCGAATTCGAGGTGACCGAGGGCGACCGCGGCCCCAAGGCGGTCAACCTCACCCTGGCCGCGGGACAGCCGCCCGCACCGCCGCGGCACCGGGGCCGCGGCGGCCCCGCCGGTCAACTGTCCGCCGCCGAGCACAAACGGCTCATCACCGAATTGCTGCTCGACGCCAGCCCCGCTCTCACCGCCGGGGAAATACTCACCATCCGCGACCGGCTGACGGCATTCGCCGAACAGCACGGGTGGCTGGAGAATTAGCGAGGATACGATCTCGGTCGGATGCCGCGGGCGATGATTCCCGTTCGCCCGCGTCGTCTGCCGTGTGAGCCGCGGTGACCGCCGCGGCCGGTACACGGAAACGACCCGAGGAGGATCGCGTGGACCTGCCCGTCATGCCTCCGGTGAAACCGATGCTGTCGAAATCGGCCTCGGATCTGCCGGACGACCCGGATCTCTACTACGAACCGAAATGGGACGGCTTCCGCTGCGTCGTCTTCCGCGACGGCCCGGAAATCGAACTCGGCTCCCGCAACGACCGCCCGCTCACCCGCTACTTCCCGGAACTGGTCGAACTGCTCGCCACCGCATTGCCCGGCAAATGCGTCGTCGACGGCGAGATCGTCGTCGTCACCGACCGCGGCCTGGATTTCGACACCCTCCAGAACCGCCTGCACCCGGCCGCCTCCCGCGTCGCGAAACTCGCCGCTGAGACCCCGGCCAGCTTCGTCGCCTTCGACCTGCTCGCCCTCGGCGACCGCGACCTCACCGCCGAACCCTTCCACGAACGCCGCCGCATCCTCGAGACCCTGCTCGAGTCCAGCCCCGGCCGCACCCACCTCACCCCGATCACCTCCGATCCCGGCACCGCCCGCGACTGGTTCACCCGCTTCGAGGGCGCCGGCTTCGACGGCGTCATGGTCAAGGCCAAGGACCTGCCCTACCTCCAGGACAAACGCGCCATGATCAAGGTGAAACACGAACGCACCGCCGACTGCGTCGTCGCCGGATTCCGCCGGCACAAAGACGGCCAGGGCATCGGCTCGCTGCTGCTGGGCCTCTACGACGACGAAGGCCGCCTGCACCACGTCGGCGTCGCCGCCAGCTTCACCGCCGCCCGCCGCAAGGAACTGGTCACCGAACTGGAACCCCTGCGCGCCGGCGCCCTGGAGAACCACCCCTGGCGGGAATGGGCCGACGCCGCCGCCGCGGCCCGCGCCGACGGCCGGATGCCCGGCGGCATCAGCCGCTGGACCGGCACCAAGGACCTGTCCTGGGAACCGCT
Source organism: Nocardia sp. alder85J (assembly GCF_020176955.2). GTDB lineage: Bacteria > Actinomycetota > Actinomycetes > Mycobacteriales > Mycobacteriaceae > Nocardia. Next base: position 1,043,935 of record NZ_JAIUCZ020000001.1, on the reverse strand, counting down.
GCGCGCCGAACTGGTCGCCGAGGTCCGCTACGAACACGTCCAAGCCGGGCGATTACGCCACGGCGGCCGCCTGGTCCGCTTCCGCGACGACCGCACCCCCGAATCCTGCACCTACGCCCAGCTCGACGAGGTCGCCCCCGCCGAACTCGCCGACATCTTCGCCGAGGCCGCCTCGTGAGCGCCGACAAACTCGACCTCGAGGTCGACGGCCGCACCCTCACCGTCAGCAATCCCGGCAAGATCTACTTCGGCACCCGCGGCGAAACCAAACTCGACCTCGTGCGCTACTACCAGGCCGTCGCCGAACCCCTGCTGCGCACCACCGGCGACCGGCCGGTCCTGCTCGAGCGCTACCCCGACGGCGCCGGCGGCAAATCCTGGTTCCAGAAACGCGTCCCGAAATCGGTGCCCGACTGGTTGCAGACCACCGTCGTGTCCACCCCCAACGGCACCACCAGCGACGCTCTCGTCGCCGCCGACCTCGCCCACCTGCTGTGGGCAGTGAACCTGGGCTGCTTGGGCTTTCACGTCTGGCCCACCCACGCCGGCGCCGACACCCGCAGCACCGCCGCGCCGGTCCACGACGCCGCCGGCGCCGTCCTGCCACCCACCGGCGTCACCGACGAACTGCGCATCGACCTCGACCCGTCGCCGGGCATCGACTTCGACGACCTGCGCGCGGCCGCCTACGCCACCCGCGACCTGTGCCGCGACCTCGGCATCGACGCCCGCGTCAAGACCTCCGGCTCCCGCGGCCTGCACATCTACGCGCTGCTGCTCCCACAGTGGGACGGCTACCAGGTCCGCGCCGCCGCCGTGGCCCTGGCCCGCGAACTCGAACGCCGCCACCCCGACCTCATCACCGCCGCCTGGTGGAAGGAGGAACGCGGCCGCCGCGTCTTCGTCGACTACAACCAGAACGCACCGCACAGAACGGTTTTCGGCGCCTGGTGCGTCCGCCCCCGGCTCGACGGCCGGGTCTCCACACCCGTGTCCTGGGACGACCTCGCCGGCATCGATCCCGCCGAACTCACCCTCGCCACCGTGCCCGCCCGGCTCGCCGCCCTCGGCGATCCGTGGGCCGACCGCACCCCACAATCACTGGAACCATTGCTGGAGATGTCGCGCGCGGATCTCGCGGCCGGACTGCGGGACGCCCCCTGGCCACCGGTCTATCCGAAGATGCCCGACGAGCCCCCGCGCGTCGCCCCCAGCCGCGCCCGCAAAGAGGACTGAACCTTCCGCACCTGAACTGTTGACCGACGCCGAGCCGGGAGTAAACTGACAGTTACACCGGAACACCGGATCACGCTTCGTACCTCCGCAGAGACGTCTGCGAACGTCGACGAGACGTGATCGCAGGCTCCGGCCAGGCCCCCGGCAAGCCAACCGCACAACCGGAATCGACAGCGACGACTGAGGTTCACGGATACGGCGAAGGCTACCGGGGACTGCGCTGTCCGGGGCCGGTCACTGCTCCGGGCGCGGACCCTCGATCCGCGGGAACGATTCGGTGATCACCGCCATCAAGGTGTCCGCCAGCAGGTACTGCACCTGCTCCCGGCTCAGGCTGCCACGCGAGATCCATTCCCGCCCAGCCGCTTTCACCAGACCGCCGTAGGCCCGCACCAGCCCGCGCAACTGCTCGCCGTGCGGCGAACCCTCCAGCCCGACACTGCGCAGCACCCGTTCCGCGGCCGCGTCGTCGGCCTCGTCCAGGATGCGCTGCACATCCGGATCGTCACCGATCCCCTCGTGCCCGGTCACCTTCACCCAGGTACTGCCGTGCGCGCCGATGGTGTCCAGCAGCCAGGAGACACTCGCCTCCACCCGCTCCCGCATCGACCCCGACGGCGCCATCATCGACTCCTCGCGCGGCAACGTCACCATCCGCCGCACCACCGCGAGATACAGGTCCCGCTTGTTGCCGAAGTAGTGGTTGATCAGCCCGCGCGCCACCCCGGCCCGCTGCGCCAGCTCCGCCGTCGACACCGCCGCGTACGGGCGCTCACCGAACATCTCGATCGCGCACTCCAGAATCTGCGCGCGCCGGGCATCCGGCTCCAACCGCCGGCGTGCGGGCGGTTCGGTGGCCATCGCGAGCACCGCGGGCCAGGCTGGGCTTTCAGAGCGACCGGGCGACAAGGTTCTTCATCACTTCGTTGGCGCCGGCGAGGATACGCAGCACCCGCGCCCCCGTGTACAGCTGGGAGATCGGGTACTCCGTCATGTATCCATAACCGCCGAACAGTTGCAGACAACGGTCCACCACGATACCCAATTGATCGGTGAGCCAGTATTTCGCCATTGCGGCAGTGGGAATGTCGAGCTCACCACGCAGATGCCGGACGAGGCAGTCGTCCAGGAAGGTCCGGCTCACCACCCTGCTCCGGATCGGTCTTGGCCGCGATCACGATCCCGTCGCACAGCCAGCCGTTGGAGATGAAGATCTTCGACCCGGTGATCACGTATTCGTCGCCCTCGCGCACCGCGCGGGTCGCGATGTTCTGGAGATCCGACCCGGTACCCGGTTCGGTCATCCCGATCGACAGCACCATCTCACCACTCGCCGCCCGCGGCAGCACCCGCCGCTTCAGCTCGTCGGACCCGAAGTGGTACAGGTACGGCGCGATGATCGAGGAGTGCACCGGCATGCCCATCGCACCGTCGCCGGCCTTCACCTGCTCCTCGACGATGGCCGCCTCGTGCGCGAAAGTCCCTCCGCCACCGCCGTATTCGACCGGCAGCGCCGAGCACAACAACCCCAGCTCCCCGGCGCGCCGATACAGCGCGCGATCGGGATGACCCTGTGCGACGAACTTCTCCTCGTGCGGGACGACCTCCTTGTCGAAGAACGCCCGCGCCAGCTCCCGGACGGCCTCGACCTCGTCGTCGCTCCATGGGGCGCGCGCCATCGCTGCCACCTCATCACTCGCACCGGCCCGATACCGGCGATCCGGCACCAGCCTGAACTTCTGTTGGCAAGATGTCAACAAGTCAGGGTCAGTCCGCCTCCCGCGGCCGGTTCCGCTCCGCCAGCGTCGCGAAGATCGGCACCCGCGGATCGGCCTCGACACCCTGCCGCCGCAGGAACCCGTCGATCAATCCCCACACCAGTTCCGTTGTCCGGCGCACGAATTGGTCCACCGAATGCTCGGGCCCGGACAACCACAGATCCGTCACCGCCAGCACCGCACCCACCATCGCGCGGGCCAGATAGTCGATGCCGGCGGTCTCGATCCCCACCGCCTCCGCGACCGCCCGGGCCAGCTTCTCGAACCGCTGCGCCACGTCCCGGCCCAGCTCGAACGGCACCACCGGCCCCTCCGCACCGGCCGGCACCTGTGTCTGCACCAGGAACCGGAAGACGTTGGGATGCGCCAGAATTCCCGACGCATACGCGCCCAGCACCCGGCTCAGCGCGGCCCGCGGCGGCTGCAACAACACCGTCATGTCCTCACCGGTAGCGGCAAAAGCGTTGCGCGACATACGATCGGCTATCTCGGTGTAGAGATCCGCCTTGTCCGCGAACTGCCGATACAGTCGCGGCTTGGTGATCCCGGCCTCCCGGGCGATGTCGTCCATGCTCGGCCGCGGACCGGCACGGTCGATCACCCGGACCGCCGCGTCGACGATCTCGGCACGAGTGATGCGAGGCGATCCGGATCGGATGCTGGACACGATGCTCGACTTCCATGAAGACACCAAATATTCCCATTGGAAGCATATACGTACCCCCGGTACGTGACGCCGCGGCGGCGGATTCCCGACCTCCCGCAGTCCGGCCATGCCCGCACCCAGCCACATGTGAGCGACCGCATACCAGGAAATAGCCGTACCAGGCCCGAGAAACCGGCGGTATCGACTAACGTACCGACGGTACGACTCGGCGTGAACAGCGGCCCAACCGCCCTCGTCCGGTCGCGCGCACACCGCGCGCAGGGCTCGAAGTCCGAGGGGTCGGGCCCTGCGCGGTGGAAGCGGGAACCACCGGGTGCCGGACCATCCGGGTGCCGGTGCGACAATGGTGCGGCCTCGCCCTCATCCGACCGCCGCACGAAGGACCGACCCGCACCACGATGGCCGACCACGACTCGATCCCCAGCGACACCGCTGCCCCGGCCATCGACCCCGCGGATCTCGCGGTCTGCCTGCGCGTCCTCGACCAGGCGGCGCAACTGGACAAGACCCACCCCGACTCCCTCGCCGTGCAGCGCGCGGTCGGCTACATGTTCAAGACGCTGAAGCAGCGCCGCCGGACCGAGGCCCGCGACCGGGTCGCCACCGCCGACAAGGCCGTGCTGGCCGCCACCGCCACCGCCTCACCCCACCGCATCGACGACGAGACCGCGGGCATCCAGATCTCCACCACGACCACCGGTGCCAGCGCCGGCACCCTGCTGCGCCCGCGGCCCTGCTACATCTGCAAACAGCGCTACACCCGCGTCGACGCCTTCTACCACCAGCTGTGCCCCGACTGCGCCGCCAAGAGCCACGCCAAGCGCGACGCCCGCACCGACCTCGGCGGCCGCCGCGCGCTGCTCACCGGCGGCCGCGCCAAGATCGGCATGTACATCGCGCTGCGCCTGCTGCGCGACGGCGCCCACACGACGATCACCACCCGGTTCCCCAACGACGCGATCCGCCGGTTCAAGGCCCAGCCCGACAGCGCCGACTGGATCCACCGGCTGCGCATCGTCGGCATCGACCTGCGCGACCCCGCTCAGGTGGTCGCGCTCGCCGACGATGTCGCCGCGCGCGGCCCGCTCGACATCCTCATCAACAACGCCGCCCAGACCGTCCGCCGCTCGGCCGGCGCCTACAGCGCGCTCGCCGACGCCGAATCCGGCCCGCTGCCCGCCGGTGAACTGCCCGACCACTTCAGCTTCGGCAAGACCACCCAGGCCCACCCGACCGCGCTGACCGCCTCGCTGACCCCCACCCTGTCCGCCGCCGCCATCACCGAACTCGCCCTGGTCGCGGGTTCCGCGACCCCGGAACGGATCTCGGCCGGCATCGCCATCGACGCCGGCGGCCTGGTACCCGACCTCGCGCACACCAACAGCTGGGTGCAGACCGTCGCCGAGGTCGACCCGACCGAGCTGCTGGAAGTGCAGCTGTGCAACTCGGTGGCGCCGTTCATCCTCGTCTCGCGACTGCGCCCGGCCCTCGCCGCCGCACCTGCCCGCCGCAAGTACGTCGTCAACGTCTCCGCGATGGAGGGCCAGTTCTCCCGCGGCTACAAGGGCCCCGGCCATCCGCACACCAATATGGCCAAGGCCGCGCTGAACATGCTCACCCGCACGAGTGCCCGCGACATGTACGAGACCGACCGCATCCTGATGACCGCCGTCGACACCGGCTGGATCACCGACGAACGGCCGCACTACACCAAGATCCGCCTCGCCGACGAAGGCTTCCACGCCCCCTTGGACCTGGTCGACGGCGCCGCTCGCGTCTACGACCCGATCGTCCGTGGCGAAGACGGCCACGACCTCTTCGGCTGCTTCCTCAAGGACTACGAACCGTCCGACTGGTGAGCCCTTTTTCTCTGGGCGTTCTTTGATGAGTAGGTGAGATTCTTCGGATCCCTTCCCGACTCGCTTCGGCGTGACTCATAGTTAGATGCGCATATTTCTGTACCACTATTTCGAATATTCGATTCTGCACCCACCCAGACCTGGATGTTCACCGGACGGGTTGCGATCCGCCGGCCACCGGAGGTCGGCGCCCGGACCGCACTCCCCCCACTCCGGCCCGATGTTCGGGCCCTCCGGTGATCCGCAAAGACACTGTTACGCAAGCCGATTCGCTGACGGTCCACTCCCCTGTCACTGCACGACACGCCGATCGGTCGACAGATCGCCGAATGCGCATATCCGAGTATCGAAATTCGAAGAATCAGAGCTGGTCTCCGGCCTTTCCGGCATCGCCCACAGCCCTCGAAACACTGGTCGACACAACGGCTCTCACGACCTCACCGCGGCACGAGTCAACCGGAAGCTACCGATCGGGTTACGGCAGAGCAAGGTTCGCGCCTAGGGTGGAGATCATGATCGAAGCCGTGGTTTTCGATGTCGGGGAGACACTGGTCGACGAGACCCGCCGGTACCAGGATTGGGCGGATTGGATCGGCGTGCCACGTCTCACGCTGATGGCAACCCTCGGCGCCGCCATCGCGCGCGGCCGGGAGTGGACCGATGCGATGCGACTGTTCCGGCCCGACTTCGACATTCGCCGAGATGCCGAATTGATGTCCGCCGCAGGCTATCCCGACGGCTTCACCGAGGCCGACCTGTACCCCGACGTCCGGCGCGCACTCGACCGCCTGCGCGACCGCGGCCTGTGGATCGGCATCGTCGGTAACCAGCCGGTCCGCACCACCCCGATCCTGCACGCGATGGACCTGCCCGTCGACTACATCGCCACCTCCGACGAATGGGGTCTGCGCAAGCCCGATCCGGCCTTCTTCGACCGCGTCGCGGCCATCGCCCCCTGCCCCCGCGACCGCCTGGTGTACGTCGGCGACCGGGTGGACAACGACGTGGTGCCGGCCAAGGACACCGGCCTGCGCTCCGCATTCCTGCTGCGGGGCCCCTGGGCCTGGATCCAGCAGGACTCCCCCGCCGCCGCCCGCGCCGACTGGCGTATCTCGGCGTTGACCGAACTACCCGAGCTGATCGACGCCGACGCCGCCTGACCCGCCTACCCTGGAAGGGTGATGTACCGCCTGCTCGCGGACGCCACCGCCGGGGTGCATTTCCTGTTCGTCGCCTACCTCGTGGTGGGCGGCTTCCTCGCATGCCGCTGGCGCCGGACCATCTGGACCCACCTCGCCGCCGTGATCTGGGGCTTCGGCACCGTCCTGTTCGACCTCACCTGCCCCCTGACGAATCTGGAGAACTGGGCCCGCCGGCGCGCCGGCGAAGCCGGACTGCCACCGAGCGGCTTCATCGACCACTACCTCACCGGTGTGTTGTACCCGCGTAGTGCACTGGAGCTGGTGCGGGTGTTGGTGGTGCTCGTGGTGGTCACGTCCTGGGTGCTCTACCTGCGGTTTTATCGTCGCCGGAGCGCTCAGGTCGTCAGATGAGCCTCGCCGCGGGCGGCGGCGCGATGAGCCCACCGCGCACCATCGGCACGCAACAGCCGCACCCGCACCGCAGCGAGTACGACCAGCCGCGCGCATTCGGACTCGAGCGCAGCCACCCGCTCCTCGCCGACGAGCCCGGCCCGCACATCCGGATGCACCGCAATGGTTTACACACCCGCCGACCGCCGGATCGAGGACATGCCCGAGTCCGGTGATCGGGATCGTTCGGTCCATCGTGGTGTGCGATCGAAGTCGGCCTGGCAACGGGAAACCACGAATGCTCCGGATCGCTATGCGGTGGCCGTGTCCCACCAGTCCAGGACGCGAGCGGCGTGGAAGGTGAGCCATGAGGAGGGTTGGCCTTCGGGGGCGTCGGTATCGAACCAGACCCGGCCGGGGTGGGGGGTGCCCTGGAGCCAGGTGCCGTCGGGCTGCCGGGCGGCGCGGATGTGGGTGATGGCGTCGGTCATGCGGGGGTCCGGTGGGGTGCCGTCGTGGCGGGCGGCGGACCGGAAGTAGTCGGCGGCGTTGAGGATGCTGTAGGTCCAGCGGGGTGGGTGGATGAAGCGGTCGACCCAGTCGCCGACGGGTTGGCCGGTGGTCAGGCGGCGGAACAGGTTGCGCTGCAACAGATATTCCTCGCCGGCGTGGCGGGCCGCGTGGGTGGCGTCGGTGCCGCCGGTGGCGATCTCGTGGGCGAGCAGGCCTTTGAGGGAGTTGAGGGTGGAGTGGAAGGAGGAGCGGGTGGAGCCCTCGACCCATTCGCAGTTCCAGCCGCCGTCGGGCAGACGGTGTTCGACGAACCAGTCGGCGAGGCCCGTGACGTCGGCGCCGAGCCAGACGCCGTTGGCGAGGGTCCAGCCGTTGATGCAGCAGTCGACCTCACCGTCCCAGTAGGGCAGGTTCTCGTATTCCCAGCGGCTGTGCTCGGCGAGCAGTTCGGCGGTGTGGTTCTGCTGGAGCACCGAGGCGTCGAGTCCCCATTCGCGCAGGGTGTTGAGGGTCCAGGTGGTGGCGGTCCAGGGCTGGCCGCTGGTTTCGCGGGTGTGGAAGTCGAAGTCGGCGGGGAAGAAGGCGCCGCCTGCCCATTGGCCGTCGGGGTCCTGGAGCGCCAGCAGTCGTGCGCCGTAGCCCTCGGTGGCGATACGGGCGCGGGTGGCGGTCCAGACCTCGGGGGGCGCGTGGAGCAGGTCGCGTTCGACCTGCCAGCGCAATGTGGGGTCGGAGTCGGTCAGCCAGGCGATCGGCACGTCGGGCGTCATGACCGCCGACTCTAGCGAGTCCGGCCGTTCGGCGCAGGACCGCACGGCGTGTCGGTGATCCCGCGTTTCGCGCCAATAGCACGGCGCCACAAGGTGTCACGCGAAAAGGGGACCACCTCACGGCGGCGCGGGGGGCCATTCTCGGACACGTGCGGCGGTGTGCGATCGTTCGGCCGCCCAGGCTCCCAGGAGACCGAGATGAACGGCCAGAGCAGCACGACAGCACGGCGCAAACCGCGGGGGCGATTCTCGTTCCCGCTGACCGTGTTCGGCATCGCGGCCGCGGTGTCGGTCATCTTGTTGTGGACGTACTTCCGGGTCTGGGATCCGAGTACGGCTCGATTCTCGATGCGGTTGCATCCGGTGTTCTTCCCCCTGCTGCTGGTGCACATCACCGGCGCATCGGTGGCGATGGCGACCTGCGTCGCGCAGTTGTCACCCTGGTTGCGGCGGCGGCATCCACGGATTCATCGGTATGTCGGGTGGGTCTATGTCTTCGGCGGGGCCGGGATGGCCTCCGGCGCCGGGCTGATCCTGCTGTCCGTCTGGCCGGAGCCGCCGCTGAACGAGTTCAGTGACATCATCACCGGCGCGATCTGGTTCGGCGCCACCGCCGCGGCCTATCGGTTCGCCCGGCAGCGGCGCTACGCCGATCACCGGCGGTGGATGCTGCGCAGTTTCGCGATCACGGCGTCGTTCCCCATCACCTTGATCTTCTTCATCCCGCTCGGCTGGATCCTGCGCGCGGACGCGCATTCGCAGTTCTCCGCGAGCCGGCTCGCGTTCTCCGAGATGCGATCCGGGCTGAACACCTGGCTGAGCTGGATCGTGCCGTTCCTGGCGGTGGAGTGGTGGATGGATCGGGATCTGCTGCGCCGGTCACGCGCGGCGCGCGACGCCGCGGCCGAATCACGCCGGCCCGCGGCGGGTTCCGTGCGGCCGGTCGAAACACGGGTTCCGGCACGCGAATCCGCCGAGGCGCCGGTGGTCGTCGCCGAATCCGCCGACTTCACGGCCGAATCGACCGTGCCGGTGCCCGAGCCGGTGGCGGGCTCGGCGCCGGCCGTCTGAGGCGAACCGTGACCGATCAGGAGCGTCCGTGAGCGGCATACACCCAGACCCCGGCCACGACGACTCGGCCACCGTGCCGGATCTGATCCGCGCTCGTGCGCAGCGGTCGCCGGACGCGGTGGCGGTGGAGTCCGCGGGACAGCTGCTGACCTACCGGCAGTTGACCGCCGAGGCCGACGCGGTGGCCGCGCGCCTGCGCGCGATCGGCGTCGGGCCCGGTGATCTGGTGGCCGTGGCGGTCCCGCGCGGGGCGGATCTGATCACGGCCCTGCTCGGGGTGCAGTTCTCCGGTGCGGCCTACATTCCGCTGGATCCCGCGCATCCGGCCGACCGGCTCGCGTACATCGTCGCCGACTCCGCGGCGTCGGTCCTGCTCGCCCCGGACGCCGCCGGATCGCCGGAGCTGTCGGACATCGCGCGAATCCACCTGAACGACATCGACGTTCGCCGCGACACCGGAGGCGTCGCGGCGCTGCGTCCGGACTCCGCCGCCTACGTCGTGTACACCTCGGGGTCGACGGGCCGGCCGAAAGGCGTGCTGGTGACCCATCGCGCCTTCGCCAACTTCGTGCGATCCATGCGGGACCGGCCCGGACTGCCGGACGGTCTGGTGCTGCCGGCGGTGACCACGGTGTCCTTCGACATCGCCGGTCTGGAGCTGTTCGGTCCGCTGGTCGCCGGGGGCCGGGTGGTCGTGGCGGATCAGGCCGAGATCCGCGACCCGCAGCGGCTGGCCGGGCTGCTGGCCGGCACCGGCGCGCGCACGATGCAGGCCACGCCGATCACGTGGCGGTTGCTGCTGGAGACCGGCTGGACGCCGCCACCGGGTTTCACGGTGCTCTGTGGTGGTGAGCGGCTGCCGGCCGAGCTGGCCGATCGGCTGCTCGGCGAGGAGGTCGTGCTCTGGGATCTGTACGGCCCCACCGAGACGACCGTATGGTCGTCGGCCACCCGATATCAGCGGGGGGTGCCGCCGGAGTTCCGGGCCGTCCGGGACACCACATTGCATCTGCTCGACGAGTCGTTGCGGCCGGTGCCGGCCGGGGAGAACGGTGAGCTGTACATCGGCGGGGCGGGGCTGGCCGCGGGGTATCTGCATCGTCCGGGCCGGACCGCGGCGCGATTCGTCGCGGACCCGTACGGCCGGCCCGGCGCGCGGCTGTACCACACCGGCGACATCGCGCGCCGGCACGGGGACGGCCGGATCGAGATCCTCGGTCGCAGCGACGATCAGATCAAGATCCACGGCTTCCGGATCGAGCCCGGTGAGATCGAGTATGTGCTGGAGCAGCATCCCGAGGTGGCCGAGGCGGCGGTGCTGGCGGTGGACGACGGCGGGACCGCCGCGCTGGTCGGCTATGTGCGGCCCGCCGACCCGGCGGCGCCGCCGGAGACCGGCCGCCTGCACCGGCATCTGGCGAGATCCCTTCCCGCGCATATGGTTCCGGCTCGGTATGTCGTTCTGGGCGAGTTCCCCCGGACCCCGAATCGCAAGCTCGATCGTGCCGCGTTGCCGGCAGGCGCCGGCACGCCCGGCGAGACGGCCGCGGCGACCGGGAGCGCTACCGAGCAGCTGATCACCGCGATCGTGGCGGAGGTGTTGCGGCAGCCCACGATCGGCGCGCACGACGACTTCTTCGCGCTCGGCGGTGATTCGCTGCGGGCCGTGCAGATCGTCCTGCGGCTGAACGAGGAACTGCGGACCGAGGTCCCGATCAACGCGCTGTTCGAGACCCGGACCGTCGCCGGGCTGGCCGCCGTGCTGGACGGCGACGCCGGACCGGAACCCCGGGCCCTGGCGGACGGCCGGGCCGCCCGGCTGTCGGCGGCGCAATGGCGGCTGTGGCTGTATCAGTCGTCGCAGCCGCACAGCGTCGTCGACAATGCGGTGATCGTCGTGCGCCTGCCCGGGCCGCTGGATCCCGCGGCCCTGGAGAAGGCGCTGACCGGCCTGTTCGAGCGGCATGCCGTGCTGCGCACCCGATATCCGGCCGACCCCGTCGGACTGCCGAATCCGGTGTCGGCGCAAGCGGATTCGATACCGGTCCGCGAGGTGGACGGCGATCCGCGCGCGATCCTCGGCGCGGCCGCGGCCCGGCCGTTCGATCTGGCCACGGAGTTGCCGCTGCGGCTGTACACACTGTGCCACACGGACGCCACCGTGCTGCTCGTGGTCGTGCACCGGATCGCGGCCGACGATCGGTCCCTCGCACTGATCGCGCACGAGGTCCGGACCGCCTATCGGGGCCGCTCGGTGCCGGCGCCGCCGCTGAGTTACGGCGACTACGCCGAGTGGCAGCGCGACTACGCCACCGGACCGGCCGCGCAACAGCACCTGGACTTCTGGCGCGGCACGCTGGCCGGACTCCGCCCGGCCGAACTGGTTTCGGATCGGCCGCGACCGGAGATTCGCGATCGCCGCTGCGGCACCGTACATTTCGACGTGCCGGCCGGGGTGACGCGCGCGCTGACGGCCGATCGTGATGCGACGCTGTTCACCGTACTGTTGACCGGCCTGTTCACACTGCTGGCGCAGGCGGCCACCGGATCCGATCTCGCCGTGGGTATTCCGGCGGCGGGACGGGGCCGGGCCGAGTGGGAATCACTGGTCGGCATGTTCGAGGAGACGGCGGTGATCCGGGTCCGCGTCGGCGAGCGGCCCGGCTTCACGGAATTGCTCGGCAAGGTCGAAGCCGCGGTACGCGGCGCGGTCGAGCACGCGGTGCTGCCGTTCGAAGATGTCGTCGCGGCCTCGGACGCGATCACCGAGCCCGGCCGTCACCCGTTGTTCGACGTGTTCTTCGCGCTGGAACCGATTCCGGCCGACCGGGCCGATTTCGGGCTGCCGGACGCGCCGGAGACGCGATTCGATCTCGCCTGCCGGCTGACCGAACGGCCGGACGGCGGGGTCGACGGCCGATTCGAGTACGCCACACAGCTTTTCGACGCGACGACGGTCGTCGCGCTCGCCGGTGACTACACCGCGCTGCTCGCCACCGCGGCGGCTGTCCCCGAAAGCGGGGAAGTGTCTCGCGCGCCACGCTGACGCACGATGATCGGCATGAGTGTCGGGATACCCCTGGACCCGGTCGTCGACCGCACCGATCCGATTCCGGACATCGATCTGGCCGACCCCGATCCGGTACGGCTGCTCGCGGCCGACCGGGTGCTGGCCGGATTGCGACCGGAGCATCGGGTCTTCTGGCACGGCGCCAAGAGCCGTCCCGGGTTCTGGGCCGTGATCGGGTACGCCGAGACGCTGAAGGTGTACCGGGATGCCGCCACGTTCTCCGCCACCCACGGCATGACCCTCGACAGTCTACGGCCGGAACCGGATCCGGCCAGCGGGATGATGGTCGAGGTGACCGACCCGCCGGAACATCGCCGGCTGCGCCGCAGCATCGGCGCGTTCTTCGCCGACGGCGTCGTCGGCACGCTGTCCGACGACATCGGCGAATATGTCCGCGATCTGCTGATCGGGGTGCGCGAGCACGGCGGCACCGTCGATTTCGTCGCGGCGGTCGCGGCGCGGATCCCGACCTACGCCGCGGCCCGGCTGCTCGGCCTGCCGAAGGACGATCTGGACTGGATCACGGCCCGGACCTCCCGGGTGTTCCTGTCCGGGCCGGACCAGCGCGCGGCGGCCGAACAGGCCAACAGCGAACTGCTCGGCTACTTCGCCACACTGCTGCGCACGCGCGCCGGCGCCGGCATCGTGCAACGGCTGGCGGCGGGCACCGCCAACCGGGACGCGCTGACCACCGGCGAGGTCGTCCTCAACGCGCTCAACCTGGCCATCGGCGGCACCACGACGGTCCGCAGCCTGCTGAGCAATCTCACGTCGGCGCTGATCGAACATCCGGAGATCTTCCCGGCGCTGCGCGCGCACCCGGAGGCGATCGCGGTGGCGGTCGAGGAGGCCGTGCGCTGGGCCAATCCGGTGCGGCATCTGGCGCGGGTGGCGACCACCGACGTGGAACTGGCCGGGATGCGCATCCGGGCCGGAGATCCGGTGGTGGTGTGGCCGCGCTCGGCCAATCGCGATGCGGCCGTGTTCGATCGGCCGGACGAGTTCGACATGCGCCGACATCCGAACTCGCACATCGGCTTCGCCGCCGGTCCGCACAGTTGTCCCGGCTCCGGGCTGGGCCGGGTGCAGTTGCGGTCGATGCTGCGCCACACGGTGGAACTGTTCGACGGGATCCAGGCGAGCGAGCCGGGAGAACTGTTGCGCTCCAACTTCATGCACGGTTACGCCACGCTGCCGGTACGGGTGCTCCGGTGACCTCCTCCCCGCTTTATGTGACATCCGCGGCGGCCGGGCCCGGCCGTACTGTGCTGCTATGGCACGTCCTTCGGTGACCTCCTCCCCCGCTGATCCCGACCCGGACACTTCTCCCGGCGAGCGGTCGCTGCCACCGCGCACGCCGTACGAGGACGCGATCATCGACATCCTCCGGGAAGTGCTGGGGCACTCCGACATCGACGTCGGCGACGGCCTGCTCGCACTGGGCGACCTGTCCCGGGTCCCGCAGGTGGTGGCGCAGATCCGCCGGACCATGGGGGTGGATGTCCCGGTCACCGACTATGTCGAGGCCCGGACCGTCGCCGGGCTGGCGACGGTCGTGGCGGCGAAGTCGGTGGCGGCCCGCGCCACGGCCCGGCCGCACGCACTGGGCCGGCGGCCGGCGCGGGCCCGGCCGGTGCTGTCCTTCGATCAGCAGCGGCTGTGGCTGGAGAATCAGCTGCTACCCGGCGTGATCTACAACGTGCACGGCCGCCGGCGGATCCTCGGCGCGCTGGATGTGCCGGTCCTGCAGGAGAGTATCCGGACGATCATCACCCGGCACGAGACGCTGCGCACCCGCTTCCCGGATACCGGGACCGAGCCGGAGCAGGTGGTCGACGAACCGGATCCGGCGTGGCGCATGCGGCTCGTCGACGTGTCGGAATCCCCGGACCGCGCGGCGGAGGTGCGGCGGCTGCTGGACGAGGAGCTCACCACGCCGTTCGACCTGTCGACCGGTCCACTGATCCGGTGCCTGCTGATCCGGGCCGGTGACACCGAGCACGTGCTCGGCGTCACCATGCACCACATCGTCTCCGACGCCTGGTCGATCGGCCTGTTCATCCGGGAGCTGACCGCGCTGTATCGGGCCGGCGGCGATCCCGGCCGGGCCGGCCTGTCGGCGCTGCCGGTGCAGTACCGGGATTACGCTGTGTGGCAACGTGACTGGTTGTCCGGGGCGGCCCTCGAATCCCGGCTCGAGCACTGGCGGCGGCATCTGCGCGAGGCGCCGCGGGTGCTGTCCATGCCGACCGTGCAGCGGCGCACCAGCGCACTGCGCGCGGAGGCCGGGCAGGTCACCGCCGAACTCCCGGCGGCGGAGACCGCCGCGCTGCACGAGCTGTGCCGGGCCCACGGCGTCACCTCGTTCATGGTGTTGTACGCGGTGCTGGCCACCGTGTTCGGCCGCTGGTCCGGGCAGTCGGACATCGTCGTCGGGGTGCCGGTCGCCGGTCGCAATGCCAGCCTCACCGACCGGATCATCGGATTCTTCGTGAATCTGCTGCCGTTGCGGGTCGACCTGACCGGCAATCCGCGTTTCGGCGATCTGCTGCAACAGGTCCGGGCCTCGGCCCTGGACGGATACGCGCACGCGGACGCGCCGATGGACGAACTGGTCCGCGACCTGAACGTGGCGCGCGACCCACGCCGCACCCCGTTGTTCGAGGTGGTGCTGAACGTGGTCGCCAGTCCGGAGGCCGAGGAGGTCAGCACCCTCACCATCGAGCCGATCGAGACACCGTCGCTGTTCAGCCGGTACGACCTGACCCTGACCGCGCAGGAATCCGGTGGCGTGCTGCGCTTCACGATGGATTTCCCGGCCGACCGCTGCGATCCGCCGACCGGGCTGGCGTTACTGGCGCAAGTGCGGACGCTGCTCGCCGCCGCGGTCGCCGATCCGAGTGTGCGGCTGCTCGAGGCGCCGGCCGAGACCGTCGCGGCGGTCGTCGCGGCGGCGGAGGACTTCCCGGCGCCCGGTGCGAGTATCGCGTACCACGCGGCCTTCCCGGATCGGATCGCCGTCGTCGTCGGAGCGCGGACCCGTGGCTACCGCTGGCTGGACGCGACCGTGCGGCAGGTGGCCGGGCTGTTCGCCGACCACGGGGTGACCGCCGGTGAGCGGGTCGGGGTGGTGCGCCGGCCGTCGGCGGCCTTCCTCGCCGCACTGCTCGGCGCGGCCGCGGCGGGGGTGATCCCGGATGTGATCGACACCGACGACCCGGCCTTGACCGGGCCGCTGGAGCTGACGACGGTGCTGGATCCGGAACCCGCCGGCGTCTGGGCCGCGGGCACCATCCGGCTCACCGAGCTACCGGAAACCGTTGCGGCCGTGCCGGAGGCTGTTGCGGTGATACCGGGCACCGGTGCGGCGCCGGTGGATTGGGCCGCCGCGCGGTTCGGGTTCGGTCCCGGGGATCGGATCGTCGTGCTCACCAATCGGCCCGGTTATCTCACCTCGGCGATGTGTACCGCGTTCGCCGCCGGTGCCGCGCTGGTGATCCCGGATCGTTCGTTCGACGGTGACGTCCTCGCGCTGACCGCCTGGTTGCGCGACAGCGGCGTCAGCGTGGCGTATCTCGATCCGCCGATCCTGCGCGGGCTCGCCGGGCAGGCGACGGTGCCGGAGTTGCCCGCGCTGCGCTGTGTGGTCGTCGACAACCCCGGGGATCTGCTGCCGCACGACATCGAGGCGATGCGGCGGATGTCTCCGGGGTGCCGCTGTGTGGCGGTGCATCGGATGGGGATCGACGGACGACCGCTGACCTGCTACGAGGTACCTCGCGCGCTGACGGTGCGGGATGCGCCGCTGCGGGTGCGGCTCGGCGCGCCCCTGCCGGGGCGGCCGGTGACGTTGCGCACCCCGGCAGGCGCGCCGGCCGCGATCGGTGAACTCGCCGAACTCTGGGACGGCGCGGCGCGCACGGGTGACCTCGCGCGGCGGTGGCCGGACGGGACGCTGGAGTACGCGGGGCCGGTGGGGTCGAATCCGGGATTCGACCCGATGGAGACGGTGTCGACGCTGCGCGACGCACCCGGTGTTCGCGACGCGTTGATCGTCGAGCAGCCCGGGGCCGACGGGACTCCGGTGTTGTTCGCGTACGTCGCCGGGCCGAGCGGCAGCCAGAGTTCGATCACGATCCACAACTATCTGCGGGCCCGCCTGCCCGATTATCTACTGCCGCAGGAACTCTTCGTGCTGGATGCGCTGCCGCGCACACCGTGGGGCGAGTATCAGCTGTCGGCGTTGCCGCGGCCGACCGGCGAGGGCAGTGGCGCCGGTGACTACGCCGCGCCGCGCACACCGATGGAGGAGGAGCTCATCGTCATCCTGCGCAGCCTGCTCGGCCTCGAGCGCGTGGGGATCTACGACAGCTTCTTCGAACTCGGCGGGTTCTCGATGCTCGCGACGCGGCTGGTCACCCGGGTGCGGGAATCGTTCGCGATCGAGCTGGCGGTCAAGGACATCTTCGAGTCGCCGACCGTGGACGAGCTGGCGCGGCTGATCGTCCGGACACAGGGCGAGCAGACCGGACTCGATTTCTTCGAGGCGCTGCTGGCGGACATCGAGCAGGCCGAGTAGTCGCTCGTCGCACCGGATGTGCCGCGAGCAGTCGCGGACTCCCCACGTTCCCGCGCGGTTCGGCGAACTCGCCGGTGGATACCGGATCCTGCTGGCGCTCAGGCGTTCAGGACCGTGGTGAGGGCGGCGACCTGGTCGGGGGTGGCGCGGAACGCGTCGAGGTGATGGCCGTGGTCGGCGATCAGCAGGCGGGCTCCCGGGATCGTGTCCGCGACCCAGCGGGAACCGGCGGGGTGGGCCAGTTCGTCGTCGGCGCTGGTGGCGACCAGGCACGGCTGCCGGATCGTCGCGACGGCGGCGCGGGAGTCGTGATGCATGGTCGCGCCGGTCAGTGTCGCGTAGCGGTAGAACAGTTCCGGCGTGGCGTAGGGCTTGGCCACCAGGGGGCCGATCCGCTCCGGGATGCCGGTCATCGGGCCGCTGGTGAGGCGGTCGCGGATCCAGGCCGCGGTGTCGCGGGACTCGGCCGCCACGTCCAGCATGGCGCGCAGGTTGATCTGGTGTTCGGATTTCGGTGCCGCCGAACCCAATTCGAGGTCGGCGTACCAGAGGCTGAGCGAGCCGACCCGGTCCGGGTGCTGTGCGGCGGTCGCCAGCGCGACGGCCGCGCCACCGCAGAGGCCCATCAGGTGCACCGGCCCGGTGCCGAGGTGCTCGATCACCGCGAGCACGTCCGCGACCTGGTCGGCCACGGCGTAGCCGCGGCGGTCGAACAGCTCCGGCTCGGTGATGAATTCGGTGGTGCCGCGGGTCTGTACGACGATGCAGCGGTAGGCCGGTCGCAGCGCGTGCAGCCAGGGTAGCGACAGCCGGTAGCCGATCGCGCACGGCGCCGACAGTACGACGGCGGCACCGTCACGGGGTCCGGCTTCGACGGCCGACACCACCGTGCCGTCGGGGCGAGGCACGGCATGCGTACGGATTTCGGCCCGCTCGCCGGCGGCGCGCTGCCGGGCCACCGCAGCCGCGTCGGCGGCGGTGAGTCCGGCCAGTTCGGGTGCGCGCTGGGTGCGCCGGATCTCCGCCGCCAGTGCGACCGTGGCGAAATCCTTGCGTTCCGACGCGTCGAAACGCAAGGGTACCTGCAACTCCCGGCACACCGCCGCGATCAGGTCCGGGGTTCGGTCGGCGGTGTCGGCCGGCAGAGTGAAGGGACCGACCTGCCCGGTGAGTCCCGCCAACTGCCGCACCGCGTCGACGAGATCGGCGAGCGCTCGCGTCGTCACCGGGCTCGGATGTTCGCCGATCATGGTGTCTCCCGGCCTATGTCGGCCAGATTGCGGACGGTGACCGTGCCGTCGAGTTCCCGGGGGTCGATGTCCAGGTGGAGGGTGCGCGCGGCCTCGGCGAGGATACGGATCATCGCCAGCGACGTGACACCGCGCTCGGCGAGATCGTCGTCCGCCCCTATCTCGTTCTCTGACAGAATATTTCGTGCGATAGTCAGCAGGCCGGCGGCCCGTTCCCCGGGGTTCACGAGGCGGGCAGGCCGGCGGCGGCCGGGTCGGGCAGCGCGGACAGGTCGTGCTCGCCGGTGGAGGTGAGCGGCAGCCGGTCCATCGTCAGCACTCGCTGCGGGACGAGATGCTCGGGGAGCCGGGCGATCAGGTGCCGCCGCAGCTGCGTCCGGTCGAGAATCGCACCGCGACAAGCGATCCAGGCCGTGAGACCGGCCCGATCGGCATCGGCGGCGGTGGCACCGCCGAGGTCGCCGGTGCGTCCGGCAACAGCCTCATCCCGGCCGGGCCCGGCAGCCCCGTCCTCGAATCGGACGACGGCGTCGTCGATGCCGGGTAGGTCGCGGAGGAACGCGACCGTCTCCAGCAGGTCCGCGTGGGGTGGCCCGGCGAATTCCAGCAGGCCGTCGGGGCGGCGGCGGACCGGGTCCGGGACGCGGGCCGGGCCGATCCCGAGCCGGGCCACCTCGCCGATGCCTGCCGGTCGGCCGGCCGCGTTGCGTAGTGGGATCGTCCGGTGTTCGCGGCCGATCGGTACCCGCAGCGGGGCCGTGTCCGGGTGCCAGTCCGCGGGGACCTCGTAGTCGGCCAGCGGGGCCGCACCCGGCAGCGGCCGGTAGCGGGCGACCACCCGGCAGCCGGGGGCGAGGCGGCGGGCCAGTTCCACATCGTGTGCGAGCAGATCGCCGCGGTTGACGAGGTAGACGTAGCGCAGCCGGGACAGGACCGGGTCTCCGGCGTGCCGGGCCAGCGTTCGCAGTAGCGGTGCGGTGAGTTCGACCGCGGTCACCGCCGACCGGCGCAACCAGGTCAGGACGGTTTCCGGGGTACCGGCGGGGACCTCCGGCACCGTCCGGGCCGGGGATTGCGCGACTACCGGCGGGGTCGGATCGGCCAGGTCGTAGTGCAGGATTCCTCGCGCCGGATCGGCGGCGGCCGCGGTGAGGACGGTGCGGACCTGGTCGAGCAGGGTACGCACGGCGTCCTCGGCATAGCGGTCGGCGTGGTGGCGCAACTCCAGCCGGTAGCGGCCGGCGCGGTGGCGTACGTCGAGTTCGAGGTCGACCTTGCTCGGCTGCGGTGGCAGCGGCGGTGTGGTGACCGTGAGGCCCGGCAGCCGCCAGTCGTCGTCGGCTTCCTCGATCAGGTTCAGCAGCACCTGGAACACGGGGGTGCGCGCGGGGTCGCGCACGGGCCGCAGGTCGCCGATGAGCCGTTCGAACGGGATCCGGCCGTGGGCCACGTAGCCGTCGAGGGCCGTGCGGCGCACCCGGGCCAGGACCTCGGTGAAGGCCGGGTCGCCGGTGAGCCGGACCCGCAGCGCCACCGTGTTGACGAACAGCCCGACCAGCAGGTCGGCGCCGCCGGCGGCGCGAGTGTTCACCGGTACGCCGATCACGATGTCGTCCTGGCCGGACCAGCGGTGCAGCACGGTGGCCCAGACCGCGAGCAGGGTCATGAACGGCGTCACGCCGTGTGCGCCGCACAGGGCGTGCAGGGCGGCCGCCTCGGCGCCGGTGAGGTCGGCGCAGACCGTGGCGCCGACCCGGCCCTGCGCCGGCAGCCGGCGACGGGCCGTGGGCAGTGTGAGGGCAGCGGGGGCGCCGGCCAATTGGCGTCGCCAGTAGGCCAGCGGCGCCGAAAGTCGTTCGGCGGTCAGCACTTCGCGCTGCCGGACCGCGTAATCGCGGTACTGCACGGGTAGCGGCGGCAGCCCGGCGCGGGCCGGATCGCCGCCGGCGCGGTACAGCGCGGACAGTTCCCGCAACAGCAGTCCGATGGACCAGGCGTCGGAGACCAGATGATGCATCGTCACCGACAGCAGATGCTCGGTGTCGCCGCACCGCACCAGCAGGCAGCGGAACAGCGGTCCGGCGACCAGATCGAACGGCGCGGCGGCCGCCTCGTCGGCCAGCTGTTCGGCCGCCGCGACCGAGTCGGCGGCCGTAACCGGCAGCGGCAGCGCAGGATCCGGGTCGGCGACCCGTTGCGTGGCGACTCCGCGCGCGATCGGGAAGGTCGTCCGCAGACTCTCGTGGCGCGCGACGATCGCGCGGACGGCCCGTTCCAGCGCAGGCACGTCCAGCGGGCCGCGCAGCCACTGCCGGCCGTGGATCGTGTACGCCGTGCCCGGCCGCAGCTGGGATTCCAGCCACACCTGCTGCTGTTCGTGGGACAGCACCGGCGGCGCGTCCGGCGGTCGCACCGGGACCGCGGCCAGCAGAGGCGAGTTCGACGCCGCGGCAAGGGCTTCCGCGAGGTCGGCCAGCCGCGCGCCGTCGAATACGGCGCGCAGCGGCAGGTCGACGCCGGCGCGGGTGCGCAACCGGCCCAGCACTTCACCGGCCCGCAGCGAATCACCGCCGAGATCGAAGAAGTCGTCGTCGCGGCCGACCGCGTCGATGCCGAGCACCTCCCGCCACACCTCGGCCACGAGTTCCTCGGCGGCCCCGCGCGGCGGCGTCTCGGCCGCGGCCGCGCCGGTGGCCGCCGGTTGCGGCAGTGCGCGGCGATCGATCTTGCCGTTGGGGGTGCGCGGCAATTCGTCCAGGACTTGCAGGCTGTTCGGCACCATGACCACCGGCAGTTGCCGCCGCAGCGCGCGGCGTACGTCCTCGATGTCGAGGTCGCCGGAGCCGCGGGCCGTCAGATACCCGGCCAGCCGGTCACCGTGCAGCACCACGACCGCCTCGGCGACCCGGGGATGGCGCTGGAGGGTGGTCTCGATCTCGCCGAGTTCGATGCGCTGACCGCGGATCTTGATCTGGAAGTCGTCCCGGCCCAGGTACAGCAGCGCGCCGTCGGGGCGGCGGCGGGCCAGATCGCCGGTGCGGTACATGCGTTCGCCGGGGACCCGGGGGTCGGCGATGTATCGCGCGGCGGTGGCGCCGGGCCGGTGCAGGTAGCCGACGGTCAGGCCGCGACCGGCGAGATACAGTTCGCCGACCGCACCCGGCGGGACCGGCCGCAGCGCGGCGTCGAGCACGTAGCAGCGGCCGTGCGGCAACGGGAATCCGATCGGTACCGGCTGCTCCCCCGGCCGCAGCACGATGTGCGTCGAATAGGTGGTGTCCTCAGTCGGCCCGTACAGGTCGGCCACCACCTCGACGTGCCCGGTGGCGTAGAGATCGTCGACGACGGTGGCGGCGACCGCCTCCCCCGCCAGGGCGACGGCCCGCACGCTGCGCGGCAGCGCGTCCGATTCGACCAGTGCGCGCGCGGCCGACTGGACCATGCAGACGAGCGTCACCTCGGGCGGGTCGGTCAGCAGCGACAGCGCGTTGTCCACGACCACCACGGTCCCGCCGGCGCACAGCGGTGCGAAGAACTCGAAGACCGAGACATCGAAACACACCGAGGTCGAGGCCAGCACCCGGCGCAGGTGCGGCCCGAAAGCGGTGGCGCCCCAGCGCATCGTGGGCACGGCGTTGCGGTGGGTGACCACCACGCCCTTGGGCCGTCCGGTGGAACCGGAGGTGTACAGCACGTAGGCGATCCGGTCCGGCGACCCCGGCGGCAGACCGTCGGCCGAGAACGGCTGCCCGGCAAGCGCTTCGAAGTCCGCTTCGGTGACGACCCGCTGGGAGTGGCTGTCGCGCAGCATGTATTCGGTGCGCTCGCCGGGATAGGCGGGGTCCAGCGGCAGGTAGGCCGCACCGGCCTTCATGATCCCGAGCATGGCCGCGGCCAGGTCGGCGGTCCGGCCGAGCCGGATCCCGACGACATCCCCCGCGCGCACGCCGCGGCCGCGCAGGTGATGCGCGAGCCGGTTGGCCCGCCGATCGAGGTCGCGATAGGTCAGCGCGCGGTGCGCGTCGGTGATCGCGACCGCGTCCGGGGTGCGCGCGGCCCGGGCCGAGAACAGTTCGGCGAGACCGGCATCCGGCTCCGCGGTGATCGGTCCGTGCTCCCAGCGGGTCAGCGCGGCCCGGTCGGCGTCGGTGAGCGGGTCGAGCCGATCGATCGGGAGGTCCGGCTCGGTCAGGCCCCGCGCCAGCAGCACCGGCAGCCGGGCGGCGAGCGCGGCCGCGGTGGCGGGTTCGAAGGTGTCGGCCCGATAGTCCCAGGTGCCCCACAGTCCGCCGTCGGCCCGCCACAGGTGCAGGTCGACGTCGTAGCGCAGCGCGGGCCGCGGCAGTGTCACCTGTCGCAGCGGCACGTCCGCCAGAGTCGGTGTGCCCCAATCACCTTGGAAGGCCAGGCCCGCGCGGATCAGCGCGCCGTGCACGTGCCGGCCCGGCGCCAGGGCCGCGACCAGGTCCTCGAACGGCACCCCGGTGTGCGCCAGCGCGGCGATACCGGCCGCGCCGGCCCGGCGCACCAGCTCCCGGAAGGACGGCCCGCCGCCGAGGTCGGCGCGCAGCACCAGCAGATCCGACAGCAGGCCGACCGCGCCGTGCCGGCCCGGTCCCGAGCGGCCCGCCTCCGGTACGCCGACCGCGAAATCGGTTTGCCCGCTGTACTGTCCGAGCAGCAGCCAGAACGCGGCGAGCACGACCGCGAACAGGGTGGCGCCCTCCGCGCGCGCCAGCGCTTCGGCGGCGGCGGTCAGCTCGGCGGGAATCGTCACCGGGACCGATCCGGCCGCGAACGTCGGCCGCGCCGCGCGAGGCCGGTCGGCCGGCAGGTCCAGTTCCGGCAGCCCGGCCAGCCGGTCCAGCCAGTACTCCCGCGCGGCCGGATCGACCGGCAGCGGACCGGGATCGGTGGCCGCGCCGGATAATTCGCCGCGATAGGCGGGGTCCAGCTCAGCCAGCAGCACGCGCATCGAGCCGCCGTCGCAGACCAGGTGGTGCGCGGTGCACAGCAGCAGGCGCTCGTCGTCGGCGACGCGGCAGCAGTGCACCCGGACCAGCGGGCCGCGCGCGAGGTCGAACGGTTCGGCCGCGAGCCGTGTGGCGTGCGCGAGTGCCGCGGTCCGGCGCTCGGCGGCGGGCAGTTCGCGCAGATCCAGCCAGTGGATCGGCAGCGATCCGGCGGCGCCGACCCGCCGTTGCGGGCCGTCGGCGCCATCGGCGAAGGTCGCGCGCAGCGCCGGATGCCGCCGGTACAGCGCCGAAATCGCCTGCTGTAGCCGGTCTTCGGACAGCGGCCCGGTGTGCCAGGCGGCGAAGTGCAGGTTGAACACGGCCGTGCCGGGACTGAGCCGTTCGAAGGCCAGGACGCCGCGCTGTTCCCGGGTGATCGGCGCCGGTCCCACCGGGTCGGTCGCACCGGCCCGCCACTGCCGGACGAGCCCGCGGCCCACCGCGAGATCCATCACCGGACTCCGGTGCCGCCGGCCGCGCCGAGCACCCGATCCCGCAGCAGCCCGGCCGGTCTGCCCTCGGTCAGCCAGCCGGTCACCAGGGTCTCGGCCGCCTCCTTCGGCGTCGGCCTCGCGAGCAGGGCCACCAGCGGGACCCGCAGGCCGAGGGCCCGCTCGAGCACCGCCGCGGCCTCTCCGGCCCGCACCGAGTCGACCCCGAGGTCCACCAGCCGGTCGGCCGGCCGGCAGCTGTCGAGATCGCCGATGCCGGCGACGACGCCACAGATCAGCGTGGTCAGTTCGGCGGTGGCGACGGCCGCCGCGCGCAGGTCGGCCAGCGCCGCCAGCGCGGCCTCGTCGCCGCTGAGGATCTCGTCGAATGCGCCGCGCAGGAACAACTTCCGCGCGGCGGACCGGCGGACCTTACCGCTCGAGGTGCGCGGCAGGGAATGCGCCGGGAGGAGGACGGCCAGCGCCGGTTGCAGGCCCGTCGCGGCCAGCACGGCGGCGCGCACGGCGGTGGCCGCGGCCTCGGTGCGGGTGTCGTGCACCTCCACCGCGAGCACCGGCAGCGGCTCGGTGTCGCCGCTGCCCGGCGTCCCGGATTCGATCAGGAACGCCGCGGCCGTGCGACCGGCCCGGCCGACCGCGTCCAGCGCGGCCGCCTCGACGTCGACGGCGTGGTGGTTGACCCCGCGATACACCAGCACGTCCTTGGCCCGGCCGCTGACGTGCAGTTCACCATCGCGGAGGTAGCCGAGATCGCCGGTGCGCAGATGCCGGCGGCCGTCCAGCTCGCCGAACAGGTCGTCGGAATCGCCGGTCAGATATCCCGGCGTGACGTTCGGCCCGGCGATCCAGATCTCCCCCTCGGCGCCGTCCGCGACGGCCGTGCCGCGTTCGGGATCGACGATCGCCAGGTCCTGGCCGCGCACCGCGGCGCCGCAACTCACCGGACCGGTGGACTGCGCCGACGGACCGGACCAGTGACCCGCGCTCACGATCAGCGTCGCCTCGGCCAGGCCGTAGCAGGGCAGCAGCGCCTCGGGCCGGAAACCGTTCGGCGCGAACGCCTTCGAGAATTCGGTCAGGGTCCGGCGCCGGACCGTCTCGCCACCGCTGAAGGCCACCCGCCACCGCGACAGATCGAGGTCCGCCACCGCCGCGTCGCCGGACAGCCGGCGCAGGCACAGGTCGTACCCGAAGTTCGGGCCGCCGGAGTGGGTGGCGCCGGTCTCGCCGATCTGCCGCAGCCACCACAGCGGGTCCTTGAGGAAGTCGACCGGCTCGATGATGCGGACCGGGATACCCGCGGCCATCGGGGTCAGCAGGCCGCCGACCAGGCCCATGTCGTGGTAGGGCGGCAGCCAGGTCACCGAGCGCGAGTCGGCGTCCACCCGGAACCGTTCCACGATGGCGGCGATGTTGGCGTTCAGATTGTCGTGCCGGACCAGTACCCCGCGCGGCCGGCTGGTGCTGCCCGAGGTGTACTGGACGACGGCGAGTTCCGCGCCGCCACGACGCGGGCCCGGTGCCGCACCGTCCGCGTCCGGCACGGAAAGCACGGTGGGAACCTCGATCTCGTCGAAGCGCCGCGGCGCGACGACCACCGGCGGCGCGGCGTCGGCGACGATGCCGGCCAGCCGGGTGCGGTCCGCGCGCGGCGACAGCCCCGGCGGGAAGGCCGGGATGATCGCGCGGCCGGCCAGGAATCCGGCGTAGATCGCCACCACGTAGTCCAGCCCGGCCGGATAGGCCAGCAGCACCGGGCCGTCGCCGACGGCGTCCAGCCGCCGCGCCAGCAGCAGGGCCCGGCTCGCCAGTTGCGCACAGGTCAGCGTCGTCACGACGCCGAACGGATCGACGGCCTCGTAGGCGACGGCGCCGGGTGTCCGCTCGGCGCGGTCCAGCAGCGTTTCGGTCAGCACGTCGGGCCTCCTCGATGGACGGCGGTCCGGCGGATACGCGCGCCGGATCCGGAATCAGCTCTGCGGGACCGTCCGCCGGGTGCTCAGCGGCCGGATGTCCGTCCAGTTCCGCTCCACGTAGTCCAGGCACTCCTGCCGGCCGGCCGCGCCGAAGACCTGCCGCCAACCGGCCGGCACCTCCAGCTTCACCGGCCACAGGGAGTGCTGGTCCTCGTCGTTGACCAATACGACGAAGATGCCGTCGGGATTGTCGAACGGGTTCACAGCGACCTCCGAAGTCGATAACCACCTCGATGGAACGGTATCCAGCCCGCGCGCGCCGGCGTTGTCACGTGAATCGAGGACAGTTGTGGCGCATCGGGAATCGCCGCGGTCCGTGCGAAGGTACTTCGTATGACCCGATTCGTCATCGACGCACCGGTAGCCGTCCATCTCGCCACCCTCGGCGCGGCGATTCCGGCCCACCATCGGCTGGTCGCCCCCACGCTGCTGCGGTCCCAGGCGCTGGCGCTGGTGTACGGCGCGGTCCGCCGCGGCGACACCGAGCAGAAGGCGGCCCGGAAGATCCTCGACGGCGTCCGCGGGCTGAACATCCGGCTGCTCGGCGACCGCTCGATGCAGGACAACGCCTGGAAGATCGCCGAGTCGTTCGGCTGGCCGGACACCTACCGGGCCGAATATATCGCGCTGACCCGGTTGCAGGCCGATGCGCTCGTCACCTTCGACACCGAATTATCCACCGCGGCAGCGACTCTGGTTGGCATCGCCACCCCGGAGGAGCTGCTGCGCCCCTGACCCGAGCACGGAGTTCCGCATGCTTCTCAACCCCCGGACCGTCGCCGCCGTCGACTCCCCGATCGGCCTCGCCTACGACCTGCTCGACCGGCGCGCGGGCACCCGCGAGCTGCTGGACCTGGCGCAGGCCGCGCCGCAGTATCCACCGGCCCCGGAGGTGGTGGAGGCCGTGGTCGCCGCCGCCCGGCACCCGCGCGGCGGGGAATACTGCGAGATCGCCGGATTGCCCGGCCTGCGTGCGGCTTTCGCCGCGGAGATCGCCGCGGCGTACGCCGGCGAGGTGCAACCGGGCCAGGTCGTCGTAACGGCCGGCTGCAACCAGGCGTTCTGCCTGGTGGCATCGGCGCTGGCCGGTCCCGGCGACGAGATCGTGGTCGTCCTGCCGTACTACTTCAACCACGACATGTGGTTACGGATGTCGGGCATCGTGCCGGTCTATCTGGAACCGGGTCCCGATCTGATCCCCGACCCGGAGGCGGCGGCCGCGCTGATCACCCCGCGCACGCGGGCCGTGCTCCTGGTGACACCGGGCAATCCGACCGGCGTGACCGTGCCGCCGGCGCGGATCGCGGCGCTGGCCGAGGTAGCGGCCCGGCACGGGGTGGCGTTGATCGTCGACGAGACCTACCGCTCGTTCCGCGATACCGACGCGCCGCCGCACCGGCTGTTCGCCGATCCGGACTGGCCGCGCACGGTCGTCAGCCTGCACAGCTTCTCCAAGGATCTGGCGATTCCCGGCTATCGGGTCGGCGCGGTGATCGCGTCGGCCGAACTCGGCCGCGAGGTCACCAAACTGCTGGACTGCGTGGCGATCTGCGCGCCGCGCATCGGCCAGGAGGCCGCGCTGGCCGGTCTCACCGCGGCCGGTGCGTGGCGGCGCGCGCGGGCCGCCGACATGGCCGACCGGCGGCGCTGGTTCACCGCGGCCCTGGCCGGTCGGCCCGGCGGCTACGAAATGCTCTCCGCCGGTGGGTTCTTCGGGTGGATACGGCATCCCTTCGGAGCGCGGCCCACCGAGGACGTGGTCCGCGAACTGGTGCTCACCCACGACACGCTGCTCATCCCCGGCACGGCCTTCCTGCCGCAGGATCGCGGCACCCTCCGGGTCAGTCTCAGCAATGCGGACGAGGCCGCGCTGACCGGCCTCGCGGACCGGCTGGCCGCCTCCGCCGCAGGTCGCTGACCCGAGGTCGCCGATTCATGTGACTGCGTCCCGGACCGCGGCCTCCCTAGCGTGAGTGGACGTAGCGTCGGCCCTCGGTGAAGGGAAATCCGTGGTGTTCCGCGGCAGCAATCTGCACACCATCTTCCGGGAGCGGGTCCGGCTGCATCCGGAGCGGATCGCACTGTCGACGCGGCAGGAGTCGATCAGCTACGCCGAACTCGCGGCCCGCGCCGATCGGCTGGCCCACCGGCTGATCGGACTCGGGGTGGGGCCGGACGTGCCGGTGGGACTGTGCGCGCGCCGCGGCCCGGAGGCGATCGCCGGCATGCTGGGCATTCTCGCGGCCGGCGGAGGCTATGTGCCGATCGATCCCGCCTACCCCGCCGAGCGCGTCGGCCATCTGCTGACCGACTGCGCGCCACCGCTGGTCGTCGCCACCCGCGACACCGCGGACGTGCTGACCGGCCGGCACCCCGCGATCGTGTGGCTCGACGGTGACGAGACCGGCGACGGCCGGCCGGTACCGGAACCGCGCGGACCGGCCTCGGACCGCGACCTGGCCTATGTGATCTACACGTCGGGGTCGACCGGAAAACCCAAGGGGGTCATGGTCGAACACCGCAATGTGGTGCGGCTGTTCGAGCAGACCCGGCCGTGGTTCCGGTTCGGCGAGCACGACACCTGGGCCCTGTTCCACTCGATCAGCTTCGACTTCTCGGTGTGGGAGATCTGGGGTGCGCTGCTGTTCGGCGGCCGCCTGGTGCTGTTGCCCGAAACCGTCACCCGCTCACCGGAATTGCTGGTATCGCTGCTGCGCGCGCACCGCGTCACGGTGCTGAACCAGACGCCGTCGGCGTTCCAGCAGTCGATCACCGCGCTGCCGGTCGGCGAACGCGACGACCACCCCTTCGGCCCGGATCTGCGGCTGGTGATCTTCGGCGGCGAACGGCTGGACCCCCGGACGCTCGCGGCCTGGCTGGACCGGCACGGCGACCGGCGGCCCGCGCTGATCAACATGTACGGCATCACCGAGACGACCGTGCACTGCACCCATCGGCCGATCACGGCCGCCGACGCGCGGACCGGGGGACGCAGTCCGATCGGCGCCGGCATTCCCGATCTGCGCGTGGACGTCCTGGACGACGACCTGCGGCCGGTCCCGGACGGGGTACCGGGCGAGTTGTACGTCGCCGGACCCGGATTGGCCCGCGGATACCTGAACCGGCCGGCGCTGACCGCGCAGCGATTCGTCGCCGGCGCCGACGGTGCACGCCTGTATCGCACCGGCGATCGCGCGCAGCGCGAGCACGGCGAGCTGATCTATCTGGGCCGGGCCGACGGCCAGCTGAAGATCCGCGGCTACCGGATCGAACCCGGCGAGGTGGAGGCGTGTCTGTGCCGGGCCGGCACGATCGCGCGCGCGGTCGTCACGTCCCGTGTCAGCCGCGACGGCGAGGTGGTGCTGGCCGCCTACCTGGTGCCGTCCGGGACGAATGCCGGCCGGCTCACCGACGCGGAGCTCATCGCCGCTGCCCAGCGGCATGCGCGCGCCGCGCTGCCCCGGCATCTCCGTCCGTCCTATTACAAAGTCGTCTCGGAGATTCCGATGACGCCGCAGGGAAAGGTGAATCACGATGCCCTTCGGGAGGACGACCACGCCGGCGCGGGATCTGGCCGGCATACGGCAGTGGATCGGTGACACGGTCCGGACCGTCACCGAACGCGACGACCTCGACCCGGTCGTCGACATGTTCGATCAGGGCGTGACCTCGCTCGCGTTCATCCGGGCGGTCGCACTGATCAACGAGCAGTACGGGGTCACCGTGGACGTCGAGCAACTCGACGACGCCACCGTCGACTCGCTCGCGGCGCTGGTGCTGGAACTGCTCGGTGCGCCGGCGCCGGAATGACCGATCCCCGAACAGCTTTCCGCACACGGAGTGGAGAACCGACGATGACACATGCGACCCAGCAGAGTTTCACCCCGAGCCCGGAGGAGGTGGCCCGCTTCCACGAACAGGGCTATCTGGGCCCGTTCCAGGTGTACGAGCCCGACGAGATGCGGCGGCTGTGGCGCCGCGAGCGGCTGCGCCTGATGGATCGCAGCGCCGCCGTCTACGACGAGGGTGACGCGCAGGCCGGCAACACCAATATCGCGAACTACGACCGCCACCTGGATTCGGCGTTCCTCGCCGATCACATCTGCCGGCCGCAGATCGTGGACCGGCTCACCGCCGTGCTCGGCCCCGACGTGCTCTGCTGGCGTTCGGAGTTCTTCCCGAAGTACCCCGGCGACGAGGGCACCGACTGGCATCAGGCCGACACCTTCGCGTTCGCGTCCGGCAAACCGCAGATCCTCTGGCCCGCCGCGGAGAAGGAGTTCGGTGGCACCCTCACGGTCTGGACCGCGTTCACCGAGGCCGCCGAGGACACCGGCTGCCTGCAGTTCATCCCCGGCACCCAGCGGACGATGTACTACGACGAATCCAAGGAGATGCACTACCAGCCGGACAAGATCAACCAGCAGAACAAGGACGGCATCAACCGCGGCTTCTACGGATACGACTACCGGGAGTTGCAGAAGGATCCGGACTGGCGGCCGCCGATCGAGCGGGCCGTCTCCATCGTGATGCAGCCCGGCGAGGCGGTCATGTTCTGGTCCACCATGATGCATTCGTCCAAACCGCACAGCGCGGCGGACAAGCCGATGCGGCTGGGCTTCGCCGGCCGGTACGTGCCGACCGCGGTGGAGGTCTATCCGGACACCGACGACGTCGACGAGTACGGGGGCCGGGTCAGCCTGCGGGACTACGGCACGGTGCTGGTGGCCGGTGTCGACCGCTACACCCACAACCGCAAGGTCACCCACACCACCAAGGGCCACGAGTTCCCGGCCCGGCGGCGCGACCGGCCGTGACGCGCGCCGCGGACCGCGCCGTCGCGCGGCTCACCGCGGCGGTCCTCGCGGTGAAGCCGCTGGCCGCGGAGCTGGCCGGGCCGATCCGCGTGACGGCGGCCGAATCCGGCACCGCCGCAACGGCATTGCTCGAGTCCGGGACGAGATCGACCGGCGGCGGCATGCGGGCCGAACTGGCCGGTCTGCTGGCCCGGGTGGCCCGGCACGCCGGGGTCACGGGCCTCACGCTGGTCCCGGATACCGGCGAGCTCGGCGCCTTCGAACAGGTGATCAGCGATCGGCTCGGGCTGGCCGGGATCGCCGCGGATCTCGCCGGGCCGGAGGCAGTCTCGTGGCTACGACCTGCCGACGTGGACCGGGTGGCGGCCGCGGCGGTGGCGGCGGGCTTCGACACGATGTATGCCAAACGGACCATCGCCGCCGCCGACGGGGTACCGCTGAACGTGTACCGCGCCGGGACCGGGAACGAACACGAGCCCGTCGTGCTGATTCCGGCCTGCGGCATGCCGGCCGCGCTGATCGAATCGTGGCTGCGCCTGCTCGCCCGCGATCGCCACGTGCTGACCTGGGAGAGCCGGGGACTGTTCGATGCCTCCGGCCACGCCGGCGATTTCGCAGTGGACATCGACACCCAGGCCGCCGACCTGTTCACCGTGCTCGATCACGCGGGCCTCACCGGCGCGCACCTGGTCGCGCAGTGCGGCGGCGCGGTGATCGCGCTGGCCGCCGCCGCGGCGCGGCCCGAGCGGATCGCGTCGCTGAGCCTGTGGCACGGCGCCTACGGGTTCGCCGAGAACTGCCCGACGACCAACCATCAGCAGGACCTGATCGAGCTGATGACCATGGCGGCGTCCGGCCGCTCGACCGCCGCCGCCATCCAGGCCATGTTCTACCGGACCGCGCTCAACGGCACCCCCCGCGAACTCGCGCACCTGGTGCTGTACCCGTTCGCGAATCCCGAACTGTTCTACCGGTACTGCCGGGTCAACACCGGCCTCACCGGCGCCGACGTCGAACGCTACCTGGATCGGGTGAAACAACCCGTGCTGGTGGTCACCAGCACCGACGACGTGACCGCGGCGCCGGAGGGCTCCCGGCGGGTGGCCGCGGGCCTGCCGAACGCGCGGCTGCGGGTCCGGCCGCACGGCGACCACATCGCGCTGTTCCAGGCGGACGACGCGCTGGTACGGGTCGCGATCGACTTCATCGCCGACTGTCCTGGATTCCTGTGACAACCTCACGAATCGGTCTGTCGATACCGTCAGGCACAACCGGTGCGTAGACGGGGGTGTCGATGAACGGGAATGCGCGGGACCTGGATCGCCGCTGGTTCAAGCGATTCGGCCGCACCGACGATCGGGCCCGGATCCGAGTGTTCTGCTGGCATCACGCCGGCGGCACCGCGGCGCAGTACCGGGCCTGGCCGCGACTGCTGCCGCCGGAGGTGGAGCCGATCGCGGTGCAACTGCCCGGCCGCGCCGATCGCTTCGCCGAACCGGCGATCGACCGGATGACGCTGCTGGTGGACGAATTCGCCGAGGTGGTCGAACCGGCGCTGGACCGGCCGTACGCCTTGTTCGGCACCAGCATGGGTGCGCGGGTGGCGCGCGCGGTGGCGTACGAGTTGCGCGAGCGCGGACTGCCGCCGCCGCAACGGCTCTACGTGGCCTGCGATCCCGCGCCGGACACCGATCGCGGCGACTGGCCGTGGGAGAACCGCGACGACGGCCTGATCGGCTATCTGCGCGAAATGGGCGGCACCCCACCGGAAGTGCTGGACCAGCCGGAGCTGCTGCGGGCCCTGCTGCCGCCGCTGCGCGCCGACCTCACGGTGATCAGCACCGACGACTTCCGGCCGGATCAACCGCTGGACCTGCCGATCGTCGGCTTCGCCGGCGTGGCGGACCCGGTCGGCACCCCCGAACTGATGGCCCGCTGGAGCACCGAGACCACCGCCGGTTTCGAGCTGCACCGGCTGCCGTGCGGGCATTTCCTGGCCGCCGACGCCGAGGCCCAGGTCATCCGGACCATCGTGCGCGAACTTCTCTGATCGAGCGAAGGGACTACCGGTGCACAACGGCGACGTCGAGGACATCTACGAGCTCACACCGCTGCAACAGGGCATGCTCCTGCACAGCATGTACGACGGCGCCGCCGACATGTACCTGAGCCAGCACACCTACGCGATCGACGGACCGCTGGACACCGCGGCGCTGGTCCGCGGCTGGCAGTCGGTGCTGACGGCGCATCCGGTGCTGCGCACCTCGTTCCACTGGGCAGGTCTGGACAAGCCGCTACAGGTGGTGCACCGCGATGTCGAACTGCCGGTGCGGCACCACGATTGGTCCGGTGACGACGACGACCGGCAGCGGGAACGCTTGGCGCACTTGCAGACCGAGGATCGCGCTGCCGGTATCGATCCGGAAGTGGTCCCGCTGCAACGGTTGCAGGTGATCCGGCTCGGCGACGACCGGCACGCGTTGCTGTGGACCTACCATCACGTGCTGCTGGACGGCTGGTCGATCCCGAACTTCCTCGACGAGGTGATGACCCGGTACCGCAGCGAAACCCTCGGCACCCCACCGCCACCGCCGGTGCCGGCCTACCGGGACTACATCGCATGGTTGCAGCGCCAGGATCCGGTTCGCGCACAGGCGTTCTGGACCACGGCGCTGGCCGGCGTCCGGCCCAGCCGGGTCACCTACGCCGGACCGGCGGATCCGGCGGCCGGCACCGGCGCGGTGCAGCGGCGGATCGTCGCACTGCCGCCGGAGCTGACCGAGGGGCTGCGGCGGGCCGCCGCGCGGCACCGGGTCACCTTCAACACCGTGATCCAGGCGGTGTGGTCGGTGGTGTTGCCGGTCTACACCGGTCACGCCGAACTGGTCTTCGGCTGCGCCACATCCGGCCGGCCGCCGGAGCTGCCGCAGGTCGACCGGATGATCGGCCTGTTCGCCAACACGCTGCCGATGCGCGTGACCGTCCCGGCCGCCGGTGCGCTCGGTGCGTGGTTGCACGAACTGCAACGCACCTATGCCGCGATGCGCCGCTACGAGTACACCCCGCTGGCCGACATCAAGAAGTGGGCCGGCGCGCCGGGACAGCCGCTGTTCGACAGTCTGCTGGTGCTGGAGAACTATTCGCTGGTCATCGACGGTGTCACCGACGGCGGCCCGCAGGCGGCGCCGTCGCCGCTGTCCTTCCAGGTCGACACCCTGTACGACAAGATCGATGTGCCGCTGACCCTGACCGTGGCGCCGCAGCCGGTGTCGGAGATGCAGTTGCTGATCCACCGCAACCGTTTCGAGCCCGGCTTCGCCGACGACATCCTGGCGCGCCTGCACCGCACGCTGGCGGCGATCGTCGAGGCCGACCTCGTCGAGACGGTGGTGGCCGCCGCCGGTCCCCGGCCGGAGCGGGCCGCGGCGCCGGAAGTGCCGGTGGCCCGGGAGATTCCGGCCGTGCCGACCCCGCCGGCCACTCCCGCGGAGGCCGCGATCGCGGCGGTGTTCGCGGAGATCCTCGGGATCCCCGACATCGACGTCACGGTGGGCTTCTTCGATCTCGGCGGCGACTCCTTCGCGGCGGTGCGGGTCGCCGGCCGCATCGAGGGGGCGAGCATCGGCCTGCTCGCCGAACATCCCAGCGTGCGCGAACTGGCCGCGGCGCTGGCCCCGGCCGATTCGGCCGAGACCGGCGAACTCGACGAACTCGACGACGAGATCGCCGAACTGGAACGCCGTCTGGCCGCGAAGCGCGCCGCCCGTGAACGCCGGGGCGAGGCGAATTCCCGGCCTGTCCCGGCGGCTGGTGAATCGGATTCACGGCCCGTGCCGACGGCTGGTGGGTCGAACTCACCACCGGTCGCGATCGCCGATGATCAGGTTCCCGTCGCACGCGACGGCGCACTCCCCTGCACCCGGCAGCAGGAGGGCCTGTGGTTCCTGCACCGGCTCGACCCGGCGTCGACGGTTTACCACGTCCCGTTCGCGCTGCGGCTGCGCGGCCCGCTGGACCGGCCGGATCTGGAACGAGCCCTGCTCGCCCTGGTGACCCGGCACGAGGCGCTGCGCACCCGATTCACCGAGCACGACGGCCGCCCCCGGCAGATCATCGATCCGGCCCCGGCCGAATTCACGCTGCCGGTGCACGCGGTGGATCCGGCCCGGCTCGGATCGTGGGTCGCCGCCGCAGCGCACCGGCCCTTCGACCTGGCCACCGGGCCGCTGTTCCGGGCCGCGCTGGCCCGGCTCGCCGACGACGACCACGCGCTGGTGCTGGTGGTGCACCACATCGTCGCCGACGGCTGGTCGGCCGCGATCCTCGCCGGGGAACTTCCCCTGCTGTACGGCGGCGCGCACCTGCCGCCGCCGGCCTTGCAACCCGCCGATCACGCTGTCCGGCAACATGATCGGCTCGACGAGGCCGAACTCGCACGGCAGACCGGCTACTGGCGAGCGGCGCTGGCGGACCTGCCGACCGTCGACTTCCCGGCCGACCGGCCCCGGCCGGCCGAACCCACCGGCGCCGGCGCGGCGACCGCGCGACTGCTGTCCGCCGAGGCGACGGCCGCGGCCCGCGCCTACGCGCGCACCGCCAAGGTGTCCTTCCTCGCGGTCCTGCACGCGGGATTGCTGACCGTGCTGCACCACTACACCGGTCAGCGGGATCTCACGATCGGGTCGATCTTCACCGGCCGCACCCGGCCCGAATTCGAATCCGTCGTCGGATTCTTCGCCAACACCCTGGTGCTGCGCACCGACCTCGGCGGCGACCCCACCTTCGCCGAGCTGATCGGCCGCTGTCAGGTCACCGTGCGGGAGGCCTCGGCCCATCAGGACATCCCGTTCGGCGTGGTCGTCGACGCGGTCCAGCCCGAACGGGTGACCGGCCGCAACCCGCTGTTCCAGATCGGCCTGACCCTGCAACCGGGCAGCACCGGCACCGAACTCGCGCTCGGCGCGGTACGTGCGACGCCGATCGAGATCGCCGACGACTACGCGCGATTCGACATCCTCGTCAACGCCGCCGACGCCGGGGACCGCCTGGAGCTGTCGGTCGAGTACTCGACCGAACTGTTCGACGCCGACCGCATCGAACGACTGCTCGACCACTACACCGCCGCCCTGGCCCGCGGCCTGGCCGCCCCCGGGACGACCGTCGCGGATCTGGACATCCTGCCGGCCGGCGAGCGGGCGGAGGTGTTGCGGGCCTTCAACGACACCGGCGACCCGCGGCCCGCGCGGCCGATCCACCATCTCGTGGCGGCCGCCGCCGCGGCCGCGCCGGACGCCACCGCCGTCCTCGATCACGACGGCACCACCTGGACCTACCGCGACCTGGACGCTGCGGCCAACCGGCTCGCACACCGATTGCGCCGGCACGGGATCGGTGGCGGCGAACCCGTCGGGGTGTGCCTGGAACGCGGCGCCGACATGGTCGTCGCGCTGCTCGCCGCGCTGAAGGCCGGCGGCGCCTACCTGCCGCTGGAACCGGACCTGCCGCCGGACCGGCTGGCATACATGCTAGCCGACGCCGCGCCGCCGATCGTGGTGACGCACAGCCGATTCGCCGCCGCGATCACCGCGCCGACGCTCGAGCTGGACCGCGAACGCGCGGCGCTGGCCGCCGGATCCGCGATGGATCCGGCCGCCGAGGTCCCGCTGGACGGTCCCGCCTACGTGCTCTACACATCGGGTTCGACCGGCACCCCCAAGGGGGTGGTGGTGCCGCATCGCGGCGTGCACAAACAGCTGGCGTGGATGCAGGACACGTTCCGGCTCGGCCCGGCCGACCGGGTACTACAGAAGACCCCGTACTCCTTCGACGTGTCGGTGTGGGAGTTCTTCTGGCCCTTGGCAACCGGGGCGACCCTGGTGGTCGCCGCCCCCGGCGGTCACCGTGACCCCGGCTATCTGCACGGCCTGATCGCGACCACCGGGGTCACCGTCGCACATTTCGTGCCCTCGATGTTGCAGGTGTTCCTGGACGCCGTCGCCGCGGGCCTCGATCCTGGCGAATTGCGGTGCCTGCGTGTCATTTTCGCCAGTGGTGAGGCGCTGCCGCCGCTGGTCGCGAACCGTTTCCCGGACCTGCTGCCGACCGTCGAACTGCACAATCTCTACGGCCCCACCGAGGCCTCGATCGACGTCACCGCGTGGCAGTGTCAGCCCGGCGCGGCCACCGTGCCGATCGGCCCGCCGATCACCGGCATGCGGACCTACATCCTGGACCACCGGCTGCGGCCGGTGCCCGTCGGCGTCGCGGGCCAGCTGTACATCGGCGGCCCGGTGGCCACCGGCTATCTCGGCCGCACCCGCCTGACCGCGGAGCGCTTCCTCCCCGATCCGTACGCCGGTGTCCCGGGCCGGCGGATGTACGCCAGCGGCGACCTCACCCGGTGGCGGCCCGACGGGGTGATCGAATATCTCGGCCGCGCCGATCGTCAGGTCAAACTGCGCGGCCAGCGCATCGAACTCGGTGAGATCGAGTACGTGCTCGGCGGCCACCCCGCGGTGGGACACTGCGCGGTGCTGGTCCGCGACGACAACCTGGTCGCCTACTACGCCGGCGGCGACACCGATCCGGACGAGTTGCGCGAGCACCTGGCCCGGCGGCTGCCGGTCTACATGATTCCCGTCGCGTTCACCGCGCTGCCGGCGCTGCCGGTGACCGCCAACGGGAAGCTCGACACCGCGGCCCTGCCGGTTCCGGCGGCGCAGTCCGGTGGATACGTCGCGCCGCGAACGGATATCGAGAATTGGCTCGCCGCGCAGTGGGAGCAACTGCTCGGTGTCGTGCGGGCCGGCGTCCACGACAACTTCTTCGATCTCGGCGGCAACTCCCTGCACGGCACGCAGCTCATCGCGCGCGTCCGCGAGCAGTGGGGGCTCGAGCTGGATCTGCGCCACCTCTTCAACAGCCGGACGCTCGCGCAACTGGCGACGCGGATCGCCGAATCCGCCGGCGAGTCCCGGCGGACCGCGATCGTCGCGCTGCCACGCGACGGCTCCCCGCTGCCGTGCACCCCCGCGCAGGAGGGGCTGTGGTTCCTGCATCGGATGGACCCGCGCTCGCCCGTCTACCACATCCCCTTCGCGCTGCGGTTGCGCGGACCACTCGACGTCACCGCGCTCGGCGACGCGATCCACACACTGATCGAGCGCCACGAGGCGCTGCGCACCCGATTCCTCGAGATCGACGGCGTACCCCGGCAGGTCGTCGGCCCACCGCCCCCGGCGACCGGCCTGCCCGTCATCGATCTGCCACCGGCCGAGCTCGAGCCCTGGGCCACCGGCGTGATCGCGCAGCCGTTCGACCTCGCCGCCGGGCCGTTGTTCCGCGCGGTCCTGGCCCGGCTGGGGTCCGCGGATCACGCGCTGGTGCTCGTCGTGCATCACATCGTCGCCGACGGCTGGTCGGCGGCGCTGCTCGGCGACGAACTCACCGCGCTGTACCGCGGCGAGTCGCCGGCCGCGCCGACGATCCAACCGGCCGATCACGCGGTGTGGCAACGCGACCATCTGGACCGCGGCGAACTCGACCGTCAGATCGACTACTGGCGCCGCGCACTGGCCGACCCGGTCCCGATCGACTTCCCGGCGGACCGGCCCCGGCCCGCCGCGCCGACCGGTGCCGGCGCGGGCCTGGAGCGTCCGCTCGCACCCGAGATATTCGCCGCGGCAACGGCTTACGCACGCACGCAGCGAGTCTCGCTGCTGGCGGTGCTACAGGCCGCACTGCTGGCGGTACTGCATCGCTACACCGGCGGCACCGACCTGGCGATCGGATCGGTCTTCTCCGGCCGTACCCGGCCCGAGATCGAACCGACGGTCGGCCTGTTCTCCAACACCCTGGTGCTGCGCACCGACCTCGGCGGCGACCCCGCCTTCGCCGCGCTCGTGCGGCGCTGCCACGACACCGTGCTGAACGCCACCGACCATCAGGACGTGCCGTTCGGGCTGGTCGTCGACGCCGTGCAGCCCGAACGGGTCGCGGGCCGCAATCCGCTGTTCCAGATCAGCCTCACCCTCCAGCCGGCCGATCTCCGCGCGGAACTCGACCTCGGCGCGGTGACCGCCGAGCCGATCGACCTCACCGGCGGCTTCGCCCGCTTCGACATCGTGATCGACGTCAGCGAGACCCGCGACGGCGCACAGCTGTCGATGGAGTACTCCACCGAACTGTTCGACGCCGACCGGATGCGGCGCTTCCTCGACCACTACACCGCCGCGCTCACCCAGGGCCTCGCCGCGCCGCAGACCCCGGTCGGCGGCCTGGCCGTCCTGTCCGCCACCGAGCGCGAACAGGTACTCCGGCAATGGAATCCGCCGTCGACCGGGCATCCGGCGGGCCTGCTGCACCGGATCGCGGCCGGACACGATCCGAGCGGCGTCGCGATGCGATACCGCGGCGACACGCTGACCTACGGTGAGCTGGAGCAGCGATCGAACCGGCTGGCGCACGCCCTGCGCGCGCACGGCGTCGACCTCGGCGATGTCGTGGCCGTCCTGCTCGACCGCGGACCGCACCTGATCGTCGCCGAACTCGCGATCATGAAGGCTGGCGCCACCTGGATGCCGCTGGATGCCCGGCATCCGGTGTCGCGCTCGGCCTTCCAGATCGCCGACGTCGCGGCCCCGGTGGTGCTGACCACCGCCGGGCACCTCGGCACGGCCCGCGCGGCCGCCGGACCGGCCCCGGTGTGGCAACTGGACGACCTCGACCTCACCGGACATCCGGACACCCCACCGGAGTTGGAGGTACCGGTCGACGCCGGCGCCTACCTGGTCTACACCTCGGGCTCGACCGGCGCGCCGAAGGGCGTGCTGGTCTCCCACCGCGCGGCGTACGGCTACTGCCACAACGCCGTCGGCCAATTGCGCCTCACCGCGGCCGACCGCATACCGCAGATCGCGAATCCGGCCTTCGACATGACCGTCTTCGACTGCTACGCCACCCTTTTCGCCGGCGCGACCATCGTCGGGGCACCCGCCGAGGTGGTCAACGATCCGGCCGCGCTGACCGAACTGCTGCTCGGCGAACGGGTCACCGTCGCCTACATCCCGCCGGCGATCCTGGCCCTGCTCGATCCGCGGCGTTTCACGAATTCCGCACTGCGGGCTGTGTTCTCGGCCGGGGCCACGCTCCCCACCGAACTCGCCGCCCGCTGGATCCGGCCGGGACTGGCGGTGCACAACTCGTACGGCCCGACCGAGACCACGGTGATCTGCACCGACTACCCCTGCGTCGGTGACCTGCCGGACGGCCCACTGCCGATCGGCACGGCGATGCCCGGCCACGACGCCTACGTCCTCGACGAGCGGCTGGAACCGGTCCCGGTCGGGGTGCCGGGCCAGCTCTACATCGCGGGTTCCGGTGTGGCGCTAGGCTACCTGAACCGGCCGGCGCTCACCGCGGCGCAATTCCTGCCGGACCGCTTCGGCGACCGGCCCGGCCGGCGGATGTACGCCACCGGCGACCTCACCCGGTGGCGCTCCGACGGCGTGCTGGAATTCCTCGGCCGCATCGACCGGCAGGTCCAGCTCCGCGGCCTGCGCATCGAACTCGGTGAGATCGAGTACCAGCTGAGCACCCATCCCGGGGTCCGGCAGGCGGTGGTACTGCTGCGCGACGATCACCTCACCGCCTATGTCGTCGGCGGCGCCGACCCCCGCGACGTGCGCGAATATCTCGGCGCGAAACTGCCCGGCCACATGATTCCCACCGCATTCGTGGCGGTGCCGGAGATCGCGCTGACCCACAACGGGAAACTGGACCTCGCCGCGCTCCCGGACCCCGTGCGGCGCACCGAGATCCATGTCGCGCCGCGCACGGCCACCGAGATCTGGCTCGCCACCCAGTGGCAGGACCTGCTCGGCGTGGACCGGGTCGGCGTGGCGGACAACTTCTTCGATCTCGGCGCCAATTCCCTGCACGGCACCCAGCTGATCGCCCGCATCCGCGAACATCTGCACGTCGAACTGGATCTGGTGCACCTGTTCACCGGCCCCACCCTCGGCGAGATCGCGGATCGGCTCGACGGTGCCGAGACCGTCTCCGGCCGCGCTCCCATCGAGCGGGTCCTCGGCCGCGACCGGCTGCCCTGCACCTATCAGCAGGAGAGCCTGTGGTTCCTGCACCGGCTGGACCCGACCGCGCCGACCTATCACCTCTCGTATTCGATGCGGTTGCACGGCTGGCTGGACGTCGCCGCGCTCGGCCGCGCCGTCCTCGGCCTGCTCCGGCGGCACGAGGCGCTGCGCACCCGCTTCGTCGACCACGACGGCCTCCCCCGTCAGGTGGTCGACCCCGCACCCGAGGAGTTCGCGCTCCCGATCACCGACCTCACCTCCGACGAGGTCGTGGACTGGGCCAAGCGCGAATCGTATCGGCCGTTCGACCTCGCCACCGGACCGCTGTTCCGCGCCGCCGTGGCCCGGACCGCACCAGACGAGTTCGCGCTGGTGCTGGTGGTGCACCACATCATCGCCGACGGCTGGTCGGCGGCGATCCTCGCCGACGAACTCACCGCCCTGTACGCCGGTGTGGAACTGCCTCCGGTGCCGGTCCAGCCCGCCGATCACGCTGTCTGGCAACGCAATCAGCTCGGCTCGGCCGAAATGGACCGGCAACTGGACTACTGGCGGCATGCCCTCGCCGACCTGCCGACCGTCGAATTCCCGACGGACCGCCCGCGACCGGCCGAACCGACCGGCGCCGGCGCCGCCTTCGACCGGCCGCTCCCCGACGACCTGGTCACGGCGGCCCGCGCCTACGCGCGGCAGCACCGGGTGTCGTTCCTCGCGGTCCTCCAGGCCCCGCTGCTGATCGTGCTCCAGCGCTACACCGGCCAGGACGACCTGGCCGTCGGCTCGATCTTCTCCGGCCGCACCCAACCGGCGATCGAACCGGTGGTCGGCTACTTCACCAACACCCTGGTGCTGCGCACCGACCTGAGCGACGACCCGACCTTCGCCGAGGTGATCCAGCGCGGCCACCGCGTGGTCCTCGACGGCGCCGACCACCAGGACGTCCCCTTCGGCATGGTCGTGGACGCCCTGCAACCGGAACGTGTCGGCGGCCGCAACCCGTTGTTCCAGATCAGTTTCACCCTCCAGCCCGCCGACACGCAGGCCGGTGCGCTGCATCTCGGCGGCGTCACCGCCTCGGCGATCGAATCCGAGGACGACTTCGCCCGTTTCGACATCCTGATCAACGCCTCCGACACCGGCGACCACCTGGAACTGACCCTCGAATACTCCACCGAACTCTTCGACGCCGACCGCATGCACCGCCTGGCCGACCACTACACCGCCGCCCTCACCGCGGGCCTGGCCGACCCGGACACCCTCGCCGAGGACATCGAGATCATGTCGGCCGGGGAACGAGAAACAGTGCTGCACAGCTGGAATCGGTGAGCTGCACGGACCGGATGGCGAGCAGTGACACTCGCGGTCACGATGCCGTCCGGCGAGGGACTGCCGATATCGTCATTGTCGGTGCGCGCCACGATCCGCGCGTCCGGCGCACGGATGTCGCCGACCGGAATCAGTTCTGCGCCACGGCCGGATCGGCGAGGTCTGCCGTGGTGACATCCGGCAGTTCGTGCTCGAGCCGGCGCAGTCGCGGGTATTGCCACGCGGCGGTGACACACACGGCGAGCAGGATGCCGATCACCATGAGCAGCAACGCATATCCGCGATCGGGGCCGTGGCCGACCAGGACCGACAGCAGCGGGGAGCGGACCTGCCGCCGGCCCGCCAACGGCAGGAACAGGTTTCCGGAGACCCAGCCCGCCAGCGCGAAGGCGATCAGTTGCGGGACCGAGGCCACCATGCCCTGTAGCGCCATCGCGCGGCCGAGGAGCTGGGGTTCCACCTTCGTCTGCCAGATGGCGCGGTTGCAGGCGATGACGACGGCGAGGCCGCCGAGGAAGATCACGGCGGCCAGCGCCACCAGGGGCAGGCTCGGACGCAGCGAGCCGAGCACCGTTGCGGCCGCGAGCAGCATCGAGAATCCCAGCAGGGCCCGGACCCGGCGGCGCGGGCCGCTCCACACGGTCATCGCTACGCTCGCCGCGATCATGCCGGCGCCGCCGATCGACAGGACGGCGCCGAGGGCCCCGGAAGAGGCGAAGGCGAGGACGAGCGGGTTGATCAGCAGGTCGACGAAGCCCGCGCAGAATTCCAGGGCCGCCATGAAGGCGAGCAGTGCCACCAGTCCGCGGCGGGCCGCGATGTAGCGCCAGGCCAGGCGGAAATCCGCGAGGAGCGTGGCCAATCCGGCCGCGGTCGCGGTGTCGCGCGGCCGGACCCGGGGGATCACCACGAACAGCAGGGACACGATGCCGCAGCCGAACGACACGCAGTCGATCAGCACGATGCCGTCGATGCCGAGGGCCAGCAACAGGAATCCGGCGATCACCGGCCCCAGGCCCTGGCTGGTCGCCAACGCCACCAGGCGCATTCCGTTGGCGCGGCCGATCTGGTCCTTCGGGACCAGCAGGGGGACGGCCGCGTCGAACGCGGGAGCGGTCAGCGCGGACACCATCGACAACGCGGCCACGATGACGATCATCTGCCACGGCGCGAACGCACCGGTGTGCAGCAGCGCGGCCAGCGTCAACATCACCAGCAGCGCACCCGAATTCCCCACCAGCAGTGCACGTCTGGCTCCCCAGCGATCGACCAGCGCACCGGCGAAGGGGGCGGCCAGCAGGAACGGGAGTGCGGCCAGCGCGAAGATCAGGCCGAGAGTCGCCGCGGAGCCGGTGATCTGGTACACGTACACCCCCAGCGCGAAGCCGGACAGCCCGGATCCGATCAGCGACAGGAACTGTCCGCACCACAGGATCACGAAGGCGCGGAAACCGTTCGGCGGCGGTGTCACGGCGAACTCCTCAGCGTTCGGGCCGCGCGGCGAGATCCTCGGGGGTGACATCCGGGAGATCCGCCTCCAGCGTGCGCAGCCGCCGGGAGCGGTAGGCGGCGATCACGAAGAGCGCGACCAGGATTCCGGTCACCATCAGCACCAGCGCGAAACCCCGGGCCGGGCCGCCGCCGATCAGCGGCGTCAGCGCACCGGAGTTCACCCGGTCGTGACCGACCAGCGGATCGAACACGCCACCACCGAAGCCGGCCAGCGTGTTACCGGCCATCAGCGCCACGCCGTAGACGGCGTTCTTCAGCCCCATCACCCGGCCCTGGAACTCCGGTTCCACCTTCACATTCAGCAGGGTCTGCACATTGCCGAGGATGACCGAGGTACAGGACAGGAAGACGAAGGCGGCCACCGCGATCAAGGCGACATCCGGCCGCACCGAGCCGACGACCATCGCCGCCGCCAGCAGCAGCGAGAACTCGAACAGGCCCCGGACCCGGCGGCGCGGCCCGCCCCAGATCGTCACGGCCACACCGCTGATGAGCATCCCGGCGGTGGCGACCAGGAGCACGGCCCGCAGTTCGGCGGAGGTGCCGAAGCCGACCACCAGCCGCGGCAGCAGTACCTCGACGAAGCCGATGCCGAAACTCACCACCGCGAAGAAGGCCAGCAGGTCGACCAGTCCGCCCCGGGCCCGCACCCGATCCCAGGCGACCCGGAATTCGGCGAACAGCGCGGCCGGCCCGGATCCGGTCGAATCCGGTTGCGGCGCGGCGGGAATCGTCGCGAACCAGACGGTGGCCAGGCCGAGACCGACCGTCGCCGCCGCGATCAGGCCGACGCCGGTCATCCCGACGGCGTCCAGCGCCGGTCCGG
Organism: Nocardia sp. alder85J; assembly: GCF_020176955.2. Lineage (GTDB taxonomy): Bacteria > Actinomycetota > Actinomycetes > Mycobacteriales > Mycobacteriaceae > Nocardia. Next base: position 999,592 of record NZ_JAIUCZ020000001.1, on the reverse strand, counting down.
CGGCGATCGGGCCCAGCGCGGCGCCGAATCCGTTCATGAACATCCGCATTCCGTTGGCGCGGCCGATGTGTCGCTTGGGCACCAGGAACGGCACGGACGCCTCGTAGGCCGGCAGCAGCAGCGCCTTCAGCAGTGGCACGCTGACGATGATGATCAGCCCGTGCCAGGCGGGGACGGTGTGCTCGATCGGCAGCAGCACCAGCGTCGCCACCAGCGCCAGCCCGCCGGCATTGCTGACCAGCAGGGCGCGCCGGGTCCCCCAGCGGTCCACCAGCGCACCGGTCAGCGGCGAGGCCAGCACCAGGATCACGAACGGCATCGCGTAGATGATCCCCAGTACCAGTAGCGAATACGTCCGGTAGACCGAGAAGGCCGCCGCGAAGTTCAGCAGCGTGACCCCGCAGATCGCGGCGAACTGCCCGATCGACAGGATCGCGAATGTGCGAACCCCGTGCGGCAGCACCGCGGGCTCGGTGTCGACCGTGCTCATGGTCGCTCCTCTCGGTCCGGCGCCGTCGGCTTCATGATGGTCGCGCGCGCGGCCGCCCGCGCCTCCCCGATTTACAGGACAGTCAGTAGATGACGCGGTCGTCGGGGGCCCGCCGCCACCCGCGCGACCCGCGCAGATTGCGAGTCACGTTGAGGCGCTTGAGCCATCGGTCGGAACCGTCGTAGCGGGGCCGGAACGACCTGCGGCCGTGCACCGCCCGGAAGTTGTCGATGAAGACCGTGTCCCCCGGCCGCAGGCGCACGTTGCGCAGATTCCCCTCGATCTGCGCGCACAACGCCTCGAACGCCTGCAACGACCGCTCGGGCCAGCCGTCCAGCTTCATGTGGTACGGGTCCAGCGCCATGTACGGGTCGTCCCGCGCGCCGGACAGGATCGGCCGCTTGACCGGCCGGTCGTTCCAGGACCGGATCAGGTCGAAACTGCGCGTCCGCAGCCGGTCCACGGTCGCGTCCCCGCTGGGGCCGTCCATCGACGGCAGATGCGAATTGTCCGGCATCTGGGTGAATTCCGGCTCGAACAACGCGTCCACATCCAGCGCCGACCAGTCCAGATCCGCGGCGTCGCACACCGTGGTCGCCACCTCGTCCGGATTCTTCAGGCACATCAGCGCCACGTAGTCGCCACGGCAGGGATGGAACGAGTCCTCGGTGTGCCAGGACAGGTGTTGCACACTGTTGGAACCGATTTCGTAGTTCTCGTGCCCCTTGATCGGCAGCACGTCGTGCATGATGCGACCGGCCTGCTGGGTCGACCAGCCGAACACGTCGCCGAGCACCGACGCGCACAGCAGGAAGAAGATCTCCTGCGCGAAGACCGGCGAACGCTGTTCGCCGACGTCGTGCCAGTGCCGCGGCGTCGGGCCCAGCCGCTGCTGATCGATGTCCAGGCCGGAGATCAGGCACAGCGCCGACGGTTCGCCGACCCGGAACCGCTCCAGGAATTCCAGGATGTGCTCCGGCAGCGCGCGAGCCAATACCGGTGCCCGCCGGATCAATTCGGGATCCTCGATCCGCTCGTAGGCGGCGGCCGACGCGGCGACGACGGCGAGCACCGCCTCGTTGTCGTCCGGTGTCAGTGCCAGATGATGCACGCTCTCGCTCCTTTCACCCGGGAACATCCGGAGCATACGAGCGCGGGCCACACCTGCATCGGTCCCCGATAGAAGGGACAAGTGCCCGGCCGGGGCTCCGCCTACCGTTCCAGGCAGGCGGGCTCTCCATGCCCGCCACCGGGCCGCCCAGCTGTAGGCAGGCAACGTACGAGGGACGTGTTCTCATGACCGAACTTCCCAATCTGACCATCATGGAGGTCGACGCGCTGACCGATCCGGGCGCGGGCCTCAACCTCACCGACGGACACGCCAGACTCGGCCTGTCCGCGCAACAGGCCGGCATCGTCGCGGAGCTTCCCGGCATGTTCGCCACGGCGACGCGCCGGCCGTTCCGGGACATCGAGCGGGAGGCGCACGCCGCCTTCCTCGCCGCGATCGGCCAGCACAGCGCGCCGGTCGGCACCGGCCGCATCCTGAGCTGCTACTCCTCCACCCTGGCCACCGACATCGTGGCGCGCGCGTTGCCGCACGGCGCGCGGATCGCGATCCTGCACCCGACCTTCGACAACATCGCGGACCTGTTCGCCACCCGCGGCCTGGTGTTGCAGCCGATGTCGGAAGAGCAGCTGCTGCACCAGGATTGGCCGCTGCCACCGGTGCGCGCGATCGTGGTGACCCATCCGAACAACCCGACCGGCCTGATCACTCCCGAGGCGCATCTGCGATCGCTGGCCGCGCACGCGGCCCGGCACGGGCAGATCGTCATCATCGACGCCAGCTTCCGCGGTCAGGTCCGCGCGGCCCAGTACGACAGTTACGCGATCCTGGATGCCGCGGGCGCCGAGTGGATCACCATCGAGGACACCGGAAAGCTGTGGCCGGTGCACGAACTCAAGATCGGCATGCTGGCCTACAGCGAGCGGAACCGGCTGCCGATCGAGCGGGCCTTCTCCGAATCCCTGCTCGCCGCGTCGCCGGTCGTGCTGCAACTGGTCACCGCGCTGGCCGCCGACTGGATCGCCGGCGGCTACGAGCGGGCCCGGGATCTGGTGCAGCGCAACCGGGCAACGGTCCGGGAGGCGATCGAACCGGTGGGGCTGCGGCTGGCCGACCCGCGTTCGGAGATCAGCGTGGCCCGCATCGCGCTGCCCGAGGACGGCCCCGACTCGTCGCTGCTCTACAAGGACATCCTGACCCGCGGCGTGCACGTCCTGCCGTGCGCACCGTTCCACTGGGCCGCTCCCGACGAGGGCCTGCGGTTCATCCGGCTGTCGCTGGCCCGGCCCTTCGACGTGATCGAGGCCGGGGCCGCGGCACTGGCCGCGTCGTACCGCGACCTGCGTGTGGTCGCCTGAACCGGTTCGGAGAATCCCATGGGCACACCCGTCGTCCCCGACTCGGACGTGGCAGCGCGCGGATACGACCCGTTCGACTACCGCATCCACGAGGACCCGTATCCCACCTACGCCTGGATGCGCGCGCACGCACCGCTGTACTACAATGAGCGGCGCGATTTCTACGCACTGTCCCGGCACGCCGATATCGTTGCGGCGCTGCGCAATCCGAAGTTGTTCTCGAACACCAACGGCATCTCGCTGGAGCAGGAGCTCTGGGGTCCGCACGCGGTGAAGACGAGCTTCTTCCTGGCCATGGACCCACCCGACCACACCGTGTACCGCGGTCCGGTCGGCGCCGCGTTCGGGCCGCGCAAGGTGGCGGGCCTGGAGCAGCGGATCCGCGAACTGGCCCGGGACCGGCTGGAACCGCTGCGCGGCCAGAACCGGTTCGACTTCGCCGCCGACTACGCCGCGGGCCTGCCCAACGACGTGGTGTGCGAGATGCTCGGCGTACCGGCGGAGGACTGGGACCAGATCCGCGCCGACACCGATCAGCTCAACCAGCGCGAGGACGGCTCGGAGGAGCGCGGCCCCAACGCGGTGGCGGCGGCGCTGCGCCTGGCGGACTACTTCGTCGGCCTGGTGCGGGAGTTGCGCCGGCGGCCCGGCGACGACCTGACCTCGCTGATGTTGCAGGCCGAGGTGCACGGGGTCAGGCACACCGACACCCAGATCGTGGCGTTCCTGTTCCTCGTGATCAGCGCCGGCAACGAATCCACCGGCAAGACCATCGGCAACGCGTGGTATCACGGCGCGCGGCTGCCGGAGGTGCAGCGCGCGGGTCTGCACGGCCGGGCCGGCGACTGGACGCAGGAAACCCTGCGCTACGACTCGGCCAGCCAGATGACCGCGCGCGCGGTCACCACCGACACCGTACTGCACGGTATCGAGCTGAAACAGGGTGCGCGGGTGGCGATCCTGCCCGCGTCCGGCAATCACGACGAGCGGGTCTTCGACGATCCCGAGGTGTTCGACCTCGACCGCGACACCAGCGATCTGATCAGCTTCGGCCACGGCCCGCACCACTGCCTCGGCTCCGCGCTCGCGCGGCTGGAGATGCGCATCGCGCTGGAGGAGATGGGATCGCTGGTCTCCTCCTACGAGATCGACATGGGCGGCATCCGCCGGGTGCACTCCCCGCATCAGCGCGGCTTCGCCTCCCTGCCCAGCGAGGTGGTCTTCCGGCCGCGGCGGCTCGAGGTGGGCTGAGCCGCGCCGGCGCACGGCGTGCATCGGCCTCGCGAAAATCGTTCCGGGTGCGACCGGTTCGTTTTCGCGGGGCCGATTCTCGTGTTCGTTCCGGCCGGGGCATGTTCGATTTCCGATTCGCCGCCGTGCCGGTGAAATTGCTGTTGTAATGAATACTGCTGCGGCGCAGTGCAATTGCGTCGCCAAAAATTCCTACCGGCCTGTTCGAAAGGAAATCATCATGCCGATCACCGTGGCGCCCAACGGAGTGTTCAAGGGCAGGTTGCCGGGCGTTCAGCAAGGGGGTAATCAGGCGGCGCCGACCGCGACCGTCGTCGTACAGCCGGGTGGCGGCACTGCGACGCCGAATTTCCTGGTGGAACTGCGATTCGGCACGCCCCGGCCCAGCACGAACCTGAAGGACCTGCACCAGCGCGAGGTGACCGGGAAGACCGTGATCCTCGTCGACTGGTACAACACCACCGTGTGGAGTTATCCGCCGCAATTCGGGATGGCGGGAGTGTGGAACGGGACGCGGGTCTTCGATCTCGGCGGCACCGATCCCGGCGATCACTTCGAGATCGAGAACAAGGGGACGACCGATATCCAGGTGACCGTCGCCTGATCGGTCAGGCAACCCGATCGCGCAGTGCCACCAGATATTTCAGCGAGTCCAGGACCTCGTCGTGCGGCACGCCGAAATCGATGAGGCAGGCGATCTCGTCGACCCCGATCGCGCGCAACGCCTCGACGGTCACCACCGCGTCCTCGACGGTGCCGAACAGGCCCGCGGTGCTGAAGTACCGCTCGAAGGCGTGCCGGATCAGGAAGTCCCGGTCGCGCTGCGGCAGTTTGGTGATGTCGACGTCCGGTGGCAGCAGCGTGGCCGCGGCGCGCAGGATCAGATCGGCGGAGCTGCGCAGATAGTCACCGAACGGTTCGCGGACCTGGTCGCGGATCCGGTCGCGGTCCGGACCGAGCATGGTGTGCAGCATCAGTGCCACCTGCCCGCGCTCGCCGTCGGGCAGCGCCTGCCGGTAGGCGGCGATGTTCGTGGCGAGCGCGACCGGATCCTGGCCGAGCAGATGGGTGAGCAGTCCCGTGCGCAGACCGCCGGCGGCCCGGAAGGTCTCCGGCGATCCGGCGCTGGTGAGCCACACCGGCAGTTCGGGCTGCACCGGCGCCGGGAAGATCCGGGTCGGCCGCAGTTCCCCTGCGCCGTCGGTGAATTCGACCTCCTCGCCACGCCACAGCCGCCGGACGGTGCCGACCGTCTCCGCCGTCAGCGCCTTGCGGTCGGCGTAGTTCTCCGGCCGCAGCACGAAATCGGCGGCGTGCCAGCCCGAGGCGAACGACAGCCCGGCCCGGCCGCCGGACAGATTGTCCACCACCGACCATTCCTCGGCGATCCGCAGCGGATGATGCAGCGGCGCAACGACACTGCCGGCGCGGACGGCGATCCGCTCGGTGACCGCCGCCACCGCGGCGCCGGTGACCGCCGGATTCGGATAGCGGCCGCCGAAGGCGTGGAAATGCCGTTCGGGAGTCCACACCGCCGACAACCCGTGCGCGTCGGCGAACCGCGCGCTCTCCAGCAGCAGCCGGTAGTTGTCGCCGCCGGAGGCGTTGTCGGCGAAGAAGAACAGGCTGAACTCCACGGCGATCTCCCTAGAACCGGCCGAGCAGATTGTCGAGCTGACGCTGATCCACCCGGGCCAGCGGGAAGTCGGACGGCGTGCGGGCCGCGGCCGGGCCGTCGCGCAGATCGATCAGCGCGCGCAGTTCGGCGAGATGCCGCTCGGCGAGTTCCTCGACAGTCTCCCGGCGGCAGCGGCGCTGGTCGTAGTGCCAGCGCACGACCAGCTCGTCCCCGCTCAGTACCGCCTGCACCGCCATCGGGTACGGCCGATACACCGACAGCCCCGACTCGTCCGGAACCGGCAGCACCGCAGTACCTTTCGCGGCGGCGGTCTCCTCGAGGAAATCGAATCCGAACTCGACCACCGGCGCCGGCACGGCGCCGTCGCGGCGCAGCAACTGCCAGCCGAGGCCCGCCGTCGGCACCGCGCGCAGCGCCTCCTTGACCTGTTTCAGCGTCGTCTCCGGCGCGGCGTCCGGTGTGCCGGTGAGCGCGACGGGATGCGTCGAGGACAGCAGGCCGATCGTGCGGCCCAGGTCGACATCGTCGAAAACGGTGGCGCGCTCGTGATTCTCGAGGTCGACCAGGTGCCGGTCCGCACCGGTCCAGCCGGACAGGGTCCGGCCCAGCGCGGTCAGCAGCAGTTCGTCGGCGCGAGCGGCGAGCGCCTCGCACGCGGCCCGCAACGGCCCGGCCGCCACCGACACGCTCACCGTGCCACCGGTATCCACGGTGCGACTGCCACTGCCCACCGTATCGAACTCCGCCGCAACGTGTTCGGGCCTGGCGTGACCGTCTCCGGCACCGGGTGCCGGCGCCGGACCCGCATCGGCGGGAAGGTCCAGCGGCAGCACACCCGCCGGTGCGGTCACCACTTCCGTCCAGTACGCGCGCTGCCCCTGGATCTGGTCGCTGCCGGTGTGCGCGACCAGCCGCCGGATCCACGACTGCCAGGAGGTCGACTTGGCCGGCAGCGCCGCGTCCGCACCGGCGGCCAGCAGCATGGCCAGGTCACCGCGCAGGATCCGCAGCGAGGTCGCATCGGCGACCAGCCGATGCACGATCAGCAGCAACCGGTCGGGCCGCCGGCCGAGCCGGAACAACCCGATGCGCAGCATCGGCCCGACCGCCAGATCCAGCTCGGACCGCAGTTCCCCGGTCAGTTCGGCCATCCGCAGATCCTGTGCGGCATCGTCGAATTCGCTCAGGTCGTGCACCGTGAACGGAGTCCGGTCGCCACGCTGTGCGATCCGGACCCGGGTCCGCTCCCCCGCGAGCAGGAACCGCTGCCGCAGTCCGTCGTGGTGAGCGAGCAGCCGCTCCGCGGCCGCGCGGACCGTCTCGGCCGCGACCGGGTCCGGCAGCTCCCACAGCATCGCGGTGTTCCAGCGCTGCGGCGAGTCCGGCCGCGCCAGGCAGAACGCACGCTGCACCGGAGCCAGCGGCACCGGCCCGGTCACATCGCCCTGATCCGCGTCGATCATCGGCTGCGAACTCGCGACCTCCGCCAGCGCGGCGATCGTCGGACGTTCGAACAGGTCGTACGGGGACAGCCGCAGATTCGACTCCTGGGCCCGCGCCACCACCTGGATCGCCAGGATGGAGTCGCCGCCGATCTCGAAGAAGTTGTCGTGGACGCCGACCTCGCCGAGGCCGACCACCGCCGCCACGATCTCGGCCAGTCGCTGTTCCACCGGCGTCCGCGGCGCGACGTACTCCTCCCCCGGCTCCACCCGGATCTCGGCCGGCAGCGGCAGTTTCGCGCGATCGACCTTGCCGTTGGCGTTCAGCGGCAACGCGTCCATCGGCACGAACGCCGCAGGGACCATGTAGGGCGGAAGTTCACGTTCCAGGTGGCCACGCAGCGTGGCGGCGGACGGTTCGGCACCGGGCCGGGCCACCACGTAGGCGATCAGCCGCCGATCGCCGGGGGCCGGTTCGAACAGGGTCACCACGGATTCGGCGATCTCGGGATGCCGGCTCAGCGTCGACTCGATCTCGGTGGGCTCGACCCGGAAACCGCGGATCTTGATCTGGGTGTCCGCGCGCGCGTGGAATTCCAGATTGCCGTCGGGCCGCCGGCGCACCAGGTCACCGGTGCGGTACAGCCGCCGTCCCGGCCGGGCCGGATCCGGATCGGCGACGAATCGGTGCGCGGTCAGCCCCGGTCGGCCGGCGTACCCGCGGGCCAGGCTGATCCCGCCGAGGTAGAGCTCACCGGTGGCGCCGGCCGGGACCGGCCGCAGCCGGTCGTCCAGGATGCGCAGCTCGGCCGACGGCAGCGGGGTGCCGATCGGCAGATTCGGCCAGTCGTGCACCGGATCGGCGGGATCGAGCCGGAAGAAGGTGGAGCTGACCGTGGTCTCGGTCAGGCCGTACACGTGCAGCAGCGGCACCGGCTGCCGCCGCCACGCGGTCACCCGGTCGGGCAGCACCCGTTCGCCGCCGATGATCACCAGCCGGAGATGTTCCGGCAGTACGCGTTCCGCGCGGTCGAGCTGGCGGACCCATTCGTGCCAGTACGCGGTCGGCAGTTCCATCACGGTCAACCGCTCGCGCTCGACCAGATCGGCCAGATCCACACCGCCGCTGATGATGTGCTGCGCCGGGATCACCACCGCGCCACCGGCCAGCCAGGTCGGGAACAGCTCCTCGACGAGCACATCGAAACCGGCGGAGGCGAATTGCAGGAACCGGTCCCCGGAGCCGAGCCCGAGGCGGTCCACCGCGTCGCGCGCGAACACGGCCAGCGACCGATGTTCGATCACCGTGCCCTTGGGCCGGCCGGTCGAGCCGGAGGTGTAGACGACATAGGCGGCCCACGCGGGATCGGGTGTGCCGGAGAGGTTCTCGGCGGAATGTTGCGGCGCGGCCGGCGGCAGCACCGTATCCGGCAGGGCCACACCGGCTGCGGTCAGCGTGGCGGCGAGTTCGTCCTCGGCGATCAGGACCCGCGCGCCGGCGTCGCCGAGCATGTAGGCGATGCGTTCCGGCGGATAGCCGGGGTCCAGCGGCACGTAGACACCGCCGGCCTTCAGCACGGCGAGGATCGCGATCGGCAATCGCACCGAACGGCCCACCAGGATGCCGACCCGCGTCTCCGCGCCGACCCCGCACTCCCGCAAGCGATGTGCCAGCCGGTTCGCCTCGGCGTTCAGCTCCCGGTAGCCGGTCGCGACGCCGTCCCGGATCACCGCGGGTGCGTGCGGCGCCACCGCCACCCGGCGCTGGAACAATTCCACGAATGTCGCGGTGTCACCGGCATTCTCGGCGGCGACCGGCGGGGTGGCCACTGCCAGCGCGGTGGCGCCGACGGTGCGCTGCGGGTCGGTGACCAGCTGCCGCAGCACGCGTTCGAACTGATCCGCCAGCACCACCACGGTGTCCGTGTCGAACATCTCGGTCATGTGGACCCACTGGAGCCGGATCCGTTCCCGGTTCGGGTCGGCGTCGAGGGTGAGCGGGGCCGCCGACATGGTGACCTCGATCGGCTCCGGGGTGATCCGCAGGCCCGGGATGGCCAGTTCGCTCTCCGGGGTGCGCACGTCCAGCCACATGTGGCTCAGCGAGGTCTGCGACGCCTCCCGGCCCAGGTTCAGCTCGTCGATGAGGCGCTCGATCGGCAGATCCTGATGGTCGTACGCGGTGAGCACGGTGTGCTGCGCCGCCGCCACCACCTCGCGCAGGGTCATGTCGTCGGACACCTGGACGCGCAACGGCAGCGCGGTGACGAAACAGCCGATCAGCGGTTCCACTTGGGCTCGGCTGCGGCCGGAGACGATCTCGCCGATGACCAGGTCCTCGCGGCCGAGATACCGGTACAGCAGCACCGACAGCGCGGCCAGGAACACCACCACCGGCGACGCCTTCTCGCGCTCGATGAACGCGCGTACCGCCGCCGACGATTCGGCCGACAGGTCCACCACGTGCGCGGCGCCGGCGAACATCGGCCGGGCCGGATAGGGCCGATCGCTGGGCAGGGTCAGCACACCGGAGACGCCGTCGAGGATGCCGCGCCAGTGCTCGACCTCCTCGGTGACCCGCTTGGCGTGGAATTCCCGCTGCCAGGCCGCGAAGTCGGCGTACTGCACCTCCAGCGGCGGCAGTTGGTCCCGGGATCCGTTGCGGCGCAGCGCGTACAGTGTCGCCACCTCGCGGACCAGGATGGCCATCGACACCAGATCGGCGGCGGTGTGGTCGGTGGTGATCAGCACGACGTGATCCCGCGGGCCCATCCGCAGGATCGTGGTGCGCAGCCGCTGCGGCCGTTTCGGGTCGAACGGTTGCAGCACCTCGATCGTCCAGCGCCGCAACACTTCCGCGCGCTGCTGTGCCGGCGTGCGATCGGACAGGTCGACGACCGGCGCGGGCACCGGGGTCAGCGGATGCGTCCGCTGGACCCGGGTGCCATCGGCGCGCAACTCGACGGTGCAGCGCAGCACCTCGTGCCGGTCGCTGACCTCGGTCAGCACCCGGCCGAACAGTTCCGGATCGAGATCGCCGTCGACCCGGAAGGCGCCGGGAATGTTGTTGGCGGGCCGGAACTGCGCGATGGCCCACTCCCGCTCCTGCTGGAAGGCGAGCGGTGTGGGCTCGTCCGGATCGCGCGGCGTGATCCGTTCCTCCGGCGCCGGACCGCGGGTGCGGGCCAGTTCGGCGACACGCTGTTCGAGCAGGGCTCGCTGTTGCGGGGACAGGGCCGCGATACGGCCTCGCAGGTCGGTCATCTGTTCACCACCATCCCCGCGTCCGAACGCAGGACTTGTTCCAGCAGAGAGAGTCCCGCGGTCAGCTCCGCGGCGGTGCCGCCGAAGCCGAGCCGCGCGTGGTTGCGGTATTCCGGGCCGAAGCAGGCGCCGGGGACGAGCAACACCCGGTGCTGTTCGGCCAGCCGCCGGCAGGACCGGACCACATCCGGCTGACCGTGGAACTCCACGAACGCGGCCACCCCGCCGGCCGGCGGGGTGAACCGCACCAGTTCGGGCACGCTCGCGGCCCAGTCCGACAGCAGCCGGAGATTGCGGCCGGCGTGTTCGCGTTGCAGTGCCACGATGCGGTCGGCGTTGCGGACCGCTTGTGTGGCGAAGAATTCGAGGATCGGCGAGACGTACAGCGCGATGTAGTCCCGCAGCACCGCCATCCGGGCCAGTAGCTGCGGCGGCGCCACGCACCAGCCCACCCGCAGCCCGGCCAGGCCGTAGCTCTTGGAGAAGGTGCCGAAGGCGATGCACCGGTCGTACCAGAGCGGCAGCGGCAGCGGGTCCGCGGTGTAGGTCAGTTCACCGAACGCGTGGTCCCACACCAGGATCGCGCCGGCCTCGGCCGCGATCGCGACCAGTTCCCGCTGTTCGCCGGCGGTGATCGAGATACCCGTCGGATTGTGCGGGAAGTTCACCACGATCATCTTCGGCCCCGACGCGGCCAGCCGGCGCAGCTCGGCCAGGTCGGCGGCGAAGCCGTCGCGCGACCGCAGCGGCCAGCGGGTGACGCGCGCGCCGGCGGCGGCGGCGATATCGTGCAACTGCTGATAGGCCGGGGTCGGCACGATGATCTCGTCCCCCGGGGCCAGCGCCAGCTGCATCACCAGGTAGATCGCCTCGCTGGAACCGTGGGTGACCATCATGCGATCCCGGTCGCCGCCGGTCCAGCGATCGGCGAGCGCGCCGCGCAGCACGCTGCCGCCGTAGCTCTCGCTGTCGTGGAAGACCATCGAGTCCAGTTCGGACATCTCGAATCCGCACAACTGCCGGAATTCCGCCATGGTCAGGTCCCGGACCCCGCTGCTCCCGATGTCGTGGTCGACCTTGTGGTAGTAGTCGCGCATCCACGCCTCGAGCAATGCGATTTCGATGTCCACCCTTGCCACGCTAGGAGTCACACGGGCCTCCCGTGATGTCACGTAAAGCCGGGACCGTCGCCTCGACCTGGGGATTTCATGGTGTGGCACAACAGGTTCAGCAGTTCGTCCGGTGCGTCGACGAACCGGTGGTGCCGGCCGGGGAAGCGCGCGAAATCGGTGTCGCCGCACACCGGCCAGCCCGCCATCCGTGCGGGGGCCACATCCTCGTCCTCGGTCCAGCCGATCGCCACGATCGGGCACTCGAGCCGCCGCGGCTCGGGAACGACGTAGCGGCGGCTCATCTCGACATCGGCGCGCAGCACCTTCAGGTAGATCGCCACCAGTTCCGGATGCGGGGTGTTGCCCTGCTCGCGGATCATCGCCTCGAGTTCGGTGGTCAGCTCCGCGTCGTCCATGCCGAGCATCTTGCCGACCGGCCCGTCCTGTGGCGCCAGCTGCGAGGACACGTACAACCGCCGCGGCGGCGGTCCGCCGGACCGTTCGAGTTGCGCGGTCGCCTCGTACGCGACCAGTGCCGACCAGCAGTGACCGAAGAAGGCGTACGGCACCCCGAGATACGGCCGCAGCCCGGCGGTCAGGTCGGCCGCCAGTTCCTCGAAGGTCGCGGGCATCGTCTCGCCGAAGCGGGCCAGCCGGCCGGGCAGTTCGATCGGCAGGAATTCGACCCCGGCCCGGACGGCGGGCCAGTTGCCGAAAACCCCGGCGCCGCAACCGGCGTGCGGCAGGCAGAAGACCCGCGCGGTAGCGGTGACCGCCGGTTCGCGTGGCAGCCAACTGCCCCGGACGGCGGTCACGGCACGGCCTCCGGCCGGGGATCGGCGATCCGCGGCGCGAGGTCGGCGCGGGCCCGCGACTCGGGATAGACGATCGAGAGCAGGATTGCGGTCATCGTGGTCGTCACCAGCGCCATCACCACCATCAGCGAGTACAGCGGGGTGTCGAGCAGATGCAGTTGCAGGCCGACGACCAGGACGATCAGTTCGGTCAGCCCGCGGGTGTTGGCCAGGATCGCGAGCACCACCGAATGCCGGGTGCGGGCCCCGTTCAGCCGGGCTCCGGCGAAGGCGCCGATGCCCTTGCCGCCGATGGCGACCAGCAGGATCAGCGCCAGCTCACCGAGTGCGGCGCCGTCGACCGTCGACAGGTCGACCTCGAGTCCGGCGATCATGAAGAAGATCGGCAGCAGCAGCCACCCGTTGATCCGGTGCACCCACGGCAGCACCCGTTCGGCCAGCGGCCCCCGGGTGCGCGGCACCGCCACCCCGAACAGGAAGGCGCCGAAGATCAGGTGCAGGCCCATCCACCGGGTGGCCTCGGCGCACACCCACAGCCCGGCCGCGCCGGCGAGCACCGCGACGAGCGCGCCGAACCGTCCGGCCGGCGAACCGGGTGCGCGAGCACCGCCGCCACGCGCGGCCAGCCGGGTCAGCAGCGGTCCCACCACCAGCAGCAGCACCGCGACGAAGGGGACGATGAGCAGGAGTTGCCACAGACCGGCGCTGTGCCCGGCCAGCGCGGTCACCACCGCGAGCAGCGTCCACGCCAGGATGTCCGCCAGCGACGCGCTGGCCACCGACAGCGCGCCGATCGGCGTGCGCAGCAGGTTGCGGCCGGTCAGGATGCGGGCCAGCACCGGGAAGGCGGTCACGGCCATCGCGGTGCCGAAGAACAGCACGAACGCCGTCGGCTGGGTGCTGGGATGCCGGCCGAGCAGATGCCACGCCAGCAGCACGCCGAACCCGAACGGCACCAGCGTCGAGCCGAGGGCCACGCTGGTGGCGATGCGGCCCTGGCCGCGCAACATCGACCGGTCCAGTTCCAGGCCGACGAAGAACATGAAGACGGCGATGCCGATATTCGCCAGATTCGTCAGCGCCGGCTGCACCGCCGCCGGGAACAGCGCGTGGGTCACCGCGCCGTGGAACAGGGTGGGGCCCAGCAGGATTCCGCCGAGGATCTCACCGATCACGGCCGGCTGTCCCAGCCGCTGCGCCAGCAGCCCGAGCAGCCGGGCCGACACCGCGATCACCACGAGATCCCCGACCAGCAGCACCGTCGTGTGCGCGGTCATCGTCTCTCCTCGAGCAGTTCGGGCACTTCGTCGTAGGCGCCGCGCAGGACGGCCGAACCGAGTACGTGGACCCGGTCCCCCGCGTCCCGCAGCGCCAGGCGGCCGCCACGCCGGGACAGCTGGGTCGCGGTGAGCCGGTCCCGGCCCAGCCGTCGCCCCCAGTACGGGGTGAGCTTGCAGTGCGCGGTCACGCACACCTGGTCCTCGTCGACGCCGAGCGCCGGAAAGAAAGTGCGAGAGGTGAAATCGACCCCGTCCGCCCCGCGCGCGGTCACGATGTGACCGCGATACGGCTGCCGGGCCAGCGCCGCGAAATCGGGCCGGATCGCGGCCACCACCGTCGCCGATTCGACCTCGATCAGGATGTCGTCGCTGGACACCACGCAGGCCACGGCCCGCACGCCGAGCGCGGCGAGCAGCTCCGGCGGCGGATCGCACGCGGTCAGCGCCGCCGCCGGCAGATCGATCGACACCAGGTCGCCGCTGCGTTCGGCATGCAGCACACCGTTGTCGGAGACGAAGGTCAGCCGGGTCCGGTCGCCGAGCAGCACCCGGGTGGCGGCGATCGTCGCGTGCCCGCAGAGGTTCAGTTCCTTGTACGGGGTGAACCAGCGCACCCGGTACTCCCCGGCGCCGGCGGCCACCACGAACGCGGTGGTCGGCAGGCCGATCCGGTGCGCGCTGTCCTGCATCCCGGCCGTCGGCGCGAATTCCGGCAGCTCGACGACCGCGGCCGGATTACCGAGATGCGTTGCGTCGGCGAAGGTGTCAACGATGTGATGCCGCATCCCCGAGGTTCTCCTCCCGTTGGGCCAGACTGCGGAACATCCGGTCGACCGCCGCTCCCATTCCCCACACCTCGCGGTACGCCGGCCCCTCGGGGCCGGTGTCGATGTCGCGCTGCCGGGCATAGGCGGCGGTGGTCCACTCCGGCGTGGCCGGGTACCGGTGATGGTGGTCGTGGCTGGGCAGGTCGCCGACCACCACCAGCAGCCGCGAGGGCAGGTGGTAGCACAGCGTCGCCGCGGTCCAGCCGAGCCAGGCCGGCACCCCGGCGCCGCGCGCGGGCACCGGCGAGCCGCAGTAGCGCGCGGAGGTGTTGGCGGCGGTGTAGAAGCGGTGTCCGAGCGCGGGATCGCGGGGTGCGAGCCATTCGTGTTCGCCGAGCCGGTCCAGCAGCGCGCTCAGTTGCGCGAACAGGATGACCGGCACGACGAGGGCCAGCAGCAGCACCAGCGTGCCGTGCGGCAGCCAGAACGGCAGCGACAGCCACCAGCCGGCCCACAGCGCGGCGGCGGGGATCCGCCAGCCCCGGCTGCGCAGATTGCTGCGCAACCGGCCGGTGAAGCCGTGCCAGTAGAACATCGGCGAGAAGAAGACGAACCATGCTCGCCGCCACAGCCTTTCGCGGCTCATCCCGGGCCGGAACCCGAGCTCGACCAGATTCTGCACCGGCGGATCGGTCGGGGTGGCGAACACCTCGCGGCGGTGGTGGTTGTGGAAGTGTTCCGCCTCGAAATCGCCGAAGGTGTGGAACATCGACAGCACGGTGACGGCCTCCCCCCAGAACGCGTCCCACCGCCGGCTCCCGCTGAACCGCCGGTGCAGCGCCTGATGCGCGATCACCAGCACCATCACCCGCTCGCCGTGCACGGTGAGCAGCCACCCGGCGAGCAGGGCGAGATACCAGTACGGGAACATCAGGGCCACCGCGAGGGTGGACACGGTCAGGCCGAGGAGGAACCAGGTCAGCGTCAGCGCGAGGTAACCGGCCCAGGTGTGCCGGATCAGCGGCCGCTGACCCGGCAGGGCCCGGCCGGTCTGCCAGGTCCAGAAGTGCTGGGTCCAGCCCGGGAAGCGCAGATAGGTGGCCCGTACGTCGTCCACGGCCGCCTGCCTCAGCGGCCGGCGCCGACACCGGACTCGGCCGCGAGCCGATCGAAGAACGCCGTCCACAGCCGCCACATCTCGTCGGCCGCCGTCAGCACGGAATCCTCCTGCTCGGGGCTGAACCCGGTGAGCAGTGCGTTGTCGGCCTCCTCGATGTGATCGGGCTCCTGCTCGACGTGGATGGCCACCCACTGGTTGCCGGTGTAGCCGGTGGTGCGCTCGATCGCCCGGCCGATGCTGGACACCATCAGCAGATCGGTGTTCTCGGTGGCGAAGATGAATCCGAGGCCGGTCTCCGGTCCCTCGGAGGCCCGGCGGTAACCCTCGACCAGTTCCGCGGTCTCGGGGAACGGCCGGGTCCCGACGACCCGCTGCCGATCGAAGCCGCACTCCTGCATCGAGTCGGCGTAGATCACCTCGTGGGCCTTCGACACCTCGCCACCGCCGGTCTCCTGGTTCAGGATTCGGGTGACGGCGCTCTTGGCGGCGATGTCCGGCAGGACGGACACGCAGCGTGCCAGGAAGGTCGGGAAGTAGTGCAGCGGGTGCCACCACTGTTCGATCAGGGTGGCGGCCTGCTCCTTGGTCAGCTCGGCGGAATCCACGGCCCGGAAGAACGGGTGGTCGCGGAAAGCCCCGTATACCGGGCTGGCCGCCAGCCGGTCGTTCACCGTGAGCCTCGTGGTCATGTCGTTACTCCTTACTGCCGGTGCGGTCGAGCGTGTAGTACTGGAACAGTTCGCGGGTGTGCGGCAGGACGTCCTGGTCCGGGCACGCGCGGGCGAGCGCGAACATGGTGTCCCAGGCGAAGTCCTCGCCGCCGTCCCAGCGGAAATGGGTCTTGATGACGATGCTGAACACCTCACGGAAGGTGTCCATCGTGAGCAGATCCGCCAGTCGCCGCAGTTCGTCGCGACGGCTGTCCGGCAGTGCGGGCCGCCGCACGGCCGAGCGGTCGGGGATGCGGTCGCCGACCGGCTCCCGGTCCGGGACGATCAGCGGCCGGTCGCCGGGCCGGTCGGTGAAATCGAAGATCAGGTGGATGCGTGGCGCGGCGACCAGCGAGGCCACGGCATGGATGCGCGCGGCGTCGAAGTACCAGATCTCGCCGGCCCGCATCCGGTACACCGTGTTGTCCTCGCTGAAGAAGCATTCCTCGTGGGTGATCAGCGGAATGTGCACCCGGTGCGCCGAGCGCGCGTCCTCGGGCAGGTCGGTCAGCTCCAGGAAGTCGCGATGCGGGACGATCACGCTGTCGGAGAACACGGCCAGCCGCACGAACTGCAACCGGCTCACGTCGACGGTGTTGGTGACCAGTTCCCGCAGATACGGCAGCCGGCGGCCGTATTCGGTGAAATCCGCCGCGCGGTCGTAGGCGTAGGTGGTCAGCAGTCCGGTGCCGCTGTCGCCGCCGGTGGCCCACAGCATCGCGCTCTTCCACGGGCCGCCGATCAGGTAGTTGCTGTAGGCCTCGGAGTAGTGGAACTCCTCCGCCCGGGCCAGATCCTCGGCCAGCCGGTCCCGGTCCAGGTCGACGGCCGCCACGTACTGGGTGCGCATCGGATCACACGGTCCTTTCCACGGGAACGAAGGGCTCACCCCAGGCGTTGGTGGCCGCCATCCGGTTGAGCCCGTACCGGTCCTGTCCGGCCACCAGTACGCAGCCGTGCCGGTCGAGGTCGAAATGGTGGCCGAACTCGTCGAATTCGGTCATGCCGCCGTAGACCCGCACGTGGGTGGGCACGACCCGGATCGCGAATCCCATCCGCTGCCGGCGGCCGATGTTCGGATTCGAGCCGTGGATCGTCCGCGCGGTGAAGAGGAAGAACTGACCGGCGCGCATCTCGAGGTGCCGGACGTTCTCCTGCTCCGGATCCCAGTCCTTGTCGATCTTGATGTCGGCGTAGTTGTAGCCGAAGAACGAGTTGTCCGCGGCGGCGTCGTTCCAGCGCATCGGCGCGTGCTCGTCGTAGCGCCACTGCCGGTGACTGCCGGGAATCAGCTTCATGCAGGCGTTCTCGCGGGAGGCCTCGGTGAACGCGACCCAGCAGGTCAACTCCATCGGGATACCCGGGGAGTGCTCGGTCGCCTCGAGCATCCCCTGGCTGGTCTCACCGATGGCATAGGTCTCGACCTGATGCCAGCCGGTGCCGGAGTCGCCGGGATTCTTCGGGAAGAACTCGGTGCGCCAGC
The DNA here is from genome assembly GCF_020176955.2 of Nocardia sp. alder85J. GTDB lineage: Bacteria > Actinomycetota > Actinomycetes > Mycobacteriales > Mycobacteriaceae > Nocardia. The sequence continues at coordinate 981,792 of NZ_JAIUCZ020000001.1, read as the reverse complement.
ACAAGACGTCCGGCCCGATGATCGCCTGCATGCGCCGCACGATCTCCGGCTCGGTCACGAGTCTGCTCAGTCCCGGGATGTCCAGGTGCCGGTCGTAGTTCACCGGATTGCCGAAGACCCGGCGGGCGGTGTTCTCCGGATCCAGCAGGGCCCGGCGCTGCCGTTTCCACCACGCGGTCATCTCGTCGGGTTCCCAGAGGGTGAACGGCCCGATGTACCCCTGTTCGGCGAAGGTCTCCGCATCAGTCGCGAGTGCCACGGTTCGTGCTCCCTTCCGCACCGACCTGTGCCAGGACGGCGTCCCATTGCGCCGCCGCCGTGGTGACGTGCTGTCCTCGGATGAAGGTCCGGTGCTCGCCGGGCAGCGGCACGATCCGCAGCGGCCCGGCGCACAGTCGCCGGGTGGCCGCGAGCACCGCGGCGCCGATGTCCGGATCGGCCCCGGTCGGCCGGAAGAAGTGCACCGGCCCGGAATACGGGTCGGGCCGGTACCGCATCGCGGCGTTCATACAGGTCCGCGCGGTCTCGAGCACCTTGCGCAGATATCCGGTCGAGGCGCCGGCCGCGACCGGCGCCCCCATCAGCTGCAACCAGGTCGGCCCGGAGGTCAGCGCGCGCAGTTCGGCGTCGGTGGTCGCCGGATCGTCCAGGCGCGCCACCACCGTGTCCAGCAGGTCCAGGAACGGGGTGTCCGCCATCGGCAGCCCGGTGATCGGATCGATGATCGGGTTGGCGTCGAACAGTCCGAGGAATTCGACGACAGCGCCGGCGGCACGCAACTGCTGGGCCATCTCGTAGGCCAGCACCCCGCCGAAGGACCAGCCGGCCAGCCGGTAGGGCCCGTCCGGTTCGATCGTGCGCAGCTGCGCCACATGACCACGCGCGAGTTCGGGCAGCGTGCGGCCGAACGGCGGTGGGTCGCCGGTCCAGCCGATCCCCAGCAGCCGCACCGGCGCGGTCGAGGCGTGGGCCAGTTCCCGATAGGCCGGCAGCTCACCGCCGAGCGGATGCACGAAGTAGACGCTGCGCGCCGACGGTCCGCGCCGCAGCGTCACGATCTGTGACGACCGTTGCGGCACAACGGCGGTCGCGCCACCGGAGCCGAGCGCGGCGGCCAGTTCGTCGACGGTGCCGTACTCCAGCAACAACGACAGCTCCACCGGCCGCCGCAGTGCCTGCGCCAGCTCGGCCACCACCCAGGTGGCCAGCAGCGAGTCGCCGCCGACATCGAAAAAGTCCTCGTCCCCGTCGAATTCGCCGTGCCCGAGCACCCGCGTCCAGACCGCGGTCACGATCTCGGTCAACGACGCCGGTTGTTGCGGTGTCGCCGAAACCGCCGGTGCACCAAGGAGATCCGCCGCCACCGGTGGATCGGCGACAACCGGCGCCGCCGGCTCGCCGGATACGACCCGTCCCGCCGACCCCGGCGCGGCCGGGCCCGAGACCTCCGGCAGTGCCGAGCCTGCCAGCGCACGCCGGTCGAGTTTGCCGGTGGACGTCCGCGGCAGGGTCGCCACGGAGACGTATCGGGTGGGAATCATATACGCGGGCAACAGTTCTCGCAGATATTCGGTGAGTTCCCGGTGCGGGAGCGGTCCGTCGGTCTGGAGATAGCCGACCAGCACCGGCACCCCGTCGCCGACGGCACGCAGGCCGACCGCGGCCGCATCGACCCGCGGATGGCTCGACAGCGCGTGCTCCACCTCGGCCGGTTCCACCCGGAAACCGCGCACCTTGAGCTGTTCGTCCGCGCGGCCGGCGAAGTCGTAGCCGTCGGCGGTCGCGGTGACCACGTCCCCGGTCCGGTACAGGCGGCGGCCCGGCCGGAACGGATCGGCCACGAATCGTTCCGCGGTCCGCGCCGGATCACCGAGATAGCCACGGGCCACCCCGGTTCCGCCGACGTACAGCTCCCCGCTCGCACCGTCCGGCACAGGGCTCAGCTTCTCGTCCAGGACATGGCAGCGCACCCCGCCGACCGCCGGGCCGATCCCCGGCACCTCCGGCCACGCGGCCCGATCCGCGCCGAGGGTGGCGCTGGTCACCAGATGCGCCTCGGTCGGCCCGTAGTGGTTGTCCAACCGGCACCGCGGCAGCGCGGCGAAGAACGCGCGGATCGCCGGGGTGACGATGAGCCGTTCGCCGGCGGTCACCACGTGCCGCAGCGCATCCGGCACCGTACCGGTCCGCGCGCTCGCCACGGCCAGCAGCTGCAATCCGACGTACGGCAGGAATATCCGTTGCACTCGTTGCCGGACAATGGTTTCGAGCAGCGCCTCCGGATCGCGCCGGGCCGATTCCGGCGCCACCACCAGGCAGCCGCCACCGGCCAGCGTCGACAACACCTCCTGGAAGGTCACATCGAAGGAGGTCGCGGTGAATTGCAGTGTCCGCAGCCCCGTCTCACCGCTGTCGAGCTGCCAGGAGATCAGCCGCGCCAGCCCCCGCCGGGTCATCGCGACCGCCTTCGGCACCCCGGTCGAACCGGAGGTGTGCATCACGTAGGCGAGCGTGTCCGGTGGCACCGCAACGAGTTCGAACGGACCGCCGGGCCCGGCGGGCTCGACCACGACGATCCCGGCGGGCAACCGGCTCGCCCCGGCCTCGTCCGTGATCGCGATCCGGCAACCGGCGCGGGCCACGATCCCCGCGGTCCGCGCGGCGGGTGCGCTCGCGTCGAGCGGACAGTACGCACCACCCACGGCCAGCACGGCCAGCATCGCGACCACGGTCTCGGCGGAGCGGTCGAGCAGCACCGCCACGGGCCGTTCCGGTCCCGCTCCGGCGGCCCGCAGCCGCCGCGCCAGCCCGCCGACGCGATCGGCCAGCGCGGCGTAGGTGACGGTGTCGCCGCGATCGATGAGCGCCGCCCGGTCACCGGCCGTGCGCGTCAGCGCGCGGATCGGTTCCATCGGGAACAGCGAGCCCGACTCGGCGGTCACCGGCCGCGCCACCATGTCCATGCCTCGCCTCCGGGTCGCACGCCGCCACGGCGGCCCTGCACTTCCTGCCTCGACGCTAGAATCCGGCGCCCTCGTCCGGACGTCACGTGAATCGGCGACGGCCGGCGACGGTGTCGGGTAAACGGGGGACACGACCGCGCGACCGCGACCTGGTTGGGTGAGAAACCGGACATAGCACCGAGAATCGGGATGTCGATGCCATCGGAATCCGCAGGTCCCCTCACGATCCCGGACTCGCTGACGCGCACGCTGCACGCGCTCGCGGCGGCGGCCGGGACCAACGACTTCGTACCGCTGTCGGTCGCCGCGATGGTGCTGGCGGGCCGGCTGGCCCGCCGGGTCCGGTTCGTGCGGGGTCCGCGCGAGGCCCTGTCGCCGGGCCGGGTCGACCCGGCCGAGAGCTTCCGCGCCGCGCTCGACTGGATCGGTGAGCTGCGGGTCGCGCCGAGCCCCGAGGCGGCCGCGGACCGGCAGGTCGACGCCACGATCATCGTCTCCGGCGACGGCCGGCGGGTATACGCGGAGTGCGCGGGCGACGCGGCCGACGCACCGACCGCGCTGTGCTGGGCCCGTTCCTACGTGAGCCTGCTGCACGGTCTGGCCGGCGCCCCCGACGCGCCGATGACCGCCGCGCCGCTGCTGGACACCGCCGAACGCGATCGAATCCTGTACGGCCTCAACCCCGGTCGCCGGCCCGAGATCCGGCACCGCGGCCTGGCCGGGCCGTTCGAGGAGCAGGTGGCCCGCACCCCCGACGCGGTGGCCCTGCTGGACGAGCAGGACACGCGAGTCACCTACCGCGAGCTGAACATCCGCGCCGGCCGCCTGGCCCGAGCGCTGCTCGAACGCGGAGCCGGCCCCGGCACCCGCGTCGGCATCTGCCTGCCGCGCGGCATCCCGCTCGTCGTCGCGATCCACGCGGTGGTGCGGACCGGCGCGGCCTACGTACCACTGGACGCCGATCTGCCGGATGCGCAGCTGGCCTACCGGCTCGCCGACGCGGCGCCGGGCCACGTGCTGGCCGACGAAACCTCCCGGGACCGTCTCGGTGCCGGTCCGTGGCAGTTCGTCGACGTCGCCGCCGAACCCGCCGAACCCGGCGGCCGCGCGGTCGAATTCCCGGCCACCGCGGACGGATTGCTGCACATCCTGTACACCTCCGGCACGACGGGCCGGCCCAAGGGTGTCGCCTATCCGGTCGCCGGCGCGCTGGCGCATCTGGAGTGGATGCAGAGCAGGTATCCGTTCGCCGCCGGCGACTGCGCGGTGTTCAAGACCTCCCCCGGATTCGACGTCTCGATCTGGGAGCTCTTCTGGCCGCTGTATCACGGTGCCTGCCTGGTGATCTGCGCGCCGGGCGGGCATCGGGACCCGCGCCACCTGGCCCGGCTGGTCGAGCGCCACCCGGTGTCGGCGATCTTCCTGCCGCCGACGGTGATGGCCCCGTTCCTGGAACAGGTGACCGCCGAGCGCGCCGGCCGGCTGCGCTGGGCCCTGTGCGGCGGCGAGCCGGTCACGGCCCGGATCCGGGACACGTTCCACACCCGGCTACCCGCCGCCGCCCTGGTGAACTGCTACGGCCCCACCGAGGCGGGCAACGTCACCGACATGCCGCTGCCCGCGCAGTCCGGCGCGCCGGTGCCGCTGGGCCGGCCGGCGGCGAACTTCCGGCTCGCGGTCCTGGACGAGACGCTCGAACCGGTGCCGGTCGGCCTGGCCGGTGAGGCCTACGTCGCCGCCGATATCGGTCTGGCCCACGGGTATTGGCGCGCTCCGGCGGCCACCGCGGAGCGATTCGTGGCCGATCCGCACGGATCCCCCGGCGCGCGCATGTACCGCACCGGTGATCTGTGCCGATACCGCGACGACGGCGTACTGGACCATCTCGGCCGCATCGACCGGCAGGTCAAGATCGGCGGTCTGCGCGTCGAGCCCGGCGAGATCGAGTCGGTCCTGGTGGCGCATCCGGCGATCGCGGACTGCGCGGTGCTCGTGCACGGTGATCCGGCCCGGTTGTACGCCTTCGTGGTTCCCGCCGGCGGGAGCCCGGACGAGGTGGACCCGGCCGCGATCGGCGACCACGCGGCCCGCCTCCTGCCGGCCCATCTGCGACCCGCGCGGATCGTGCCCGTGCCCGGCATCCCGGCCACGGTGAACGGCAAGGTCGACCGGTCCGCGCTGCTCGCGACGCTGCCCTCGTCCGACGACCGCGAGATCGTGCCGCCCGCAGACGAATTGGAGGCGGCCCTCGTCGACATCTACCGCCGGGTGCTCGACACCGGCCCGGTCAGCGTCCTGGACAGCTTCGCGCGGCTCGGCGGTCAGTCCGTCCTCGCCTTCCGGCTGCTGGACGAGTGCCTGGCGACGCTGCGCGAGAAGCCCGACGCGACCGAGGTGCTGACCGGCACCATCCGCGAGGTGGCCGCCTCGATCAGAACTCGCCGATGAGCGGTTCCAAGGCGGTGGGGTCGGGTTCGCACAGGAAGTCCGGCCGCCGATTCGGCACCGCCACCGGCACATTGTCGACGCTGTTGTAGGTGATGATCACCAACTGCCGATCCACCGGTGACATGTTGGCGCCGGAGCCGTGGATCAGGCGCGGATCGAACAGCAGCGCACTACCTTCGGGACCGGTGGCGGCCCGGATGCCGAGGCGCTCGATCAGCGGCGTCAGCTGTGCGGCGGTCGGCGCGTAGTCGAGGTCGGCGGCGAGGTTGGATTTCCACCCCTCGCCGCGGCGACCCGACGCGACGGTACCCAGCCGGTGCGAGCCCGGCACGAACAGCAGCGGCCCGTTGTGCGAGGTGGCGTCGTCGAGGAACACCGCGATGTTCGTCGCGCGCGGCGCGGGCATACCGTCCTCCCGCTCCCAGAAGACGAAGTCCTGATGCCACGGCCAGATGTCGCCGCGCAGAGCGCGTTTGGCATTCACCTTGCTCTGGTGGACGTACACCTTGCCGTCCAGGATCCGCTCGGCGGACCCCAGCAGGAACGGTGAGCGGACCAGGCGGGAGAACACCGGACTGGTCCGATGGCAGCCGTGGACCGCCCGGACGGTCCGGCCGTCCTTCTCCAGTACCCGGCCGGGATGGTCCACGGTGTAGAGCCGTTCGACCTCCGCGCGCAGCCGTATCCGCTGCGCCGGCCCGAGAACCTCGGGAACGACGACGAACCCGTCCTCGTAATAGGTATCCAGCTGGGCATCACTGAGCACGGCACACCCTCTTCTCACGAGCATTTGTCGCTCACCATCGTTCTCGTCCGGCGGGCCGGCGGCTCCTCCCCGCTTTCTGGGACGCGCCACCGCGAATAATTCGGCCCGGACAGGGTATCGGTGGATTACCCGAAGGTGATTAGAAAGAAAATTCTGCCCGATCCACTTGGCCACGAGATGACCATGCGGAATAATCGGACAAGCGACCTTAATACTTTCGAAATCCAACCGGGATCGCTGTGCGTGGGCACTCACCCGGGAAGACGGTTCAGGCGTCACATTCCGTCCTCCGCCACCGAGCACCTACCGGAGATGAACAAACCGGTCGCCGGCACAGGGAGGGCGCATGCCGGATCTGCATTTTCATCTGCACAGAAGTGCAGCCGAACGGTCGGTATGCGGCAATCGGACGCGGGCCGGACCGTAGCCGGGCACGGCAGGCAGGGGTGCCGCTCGCTCGAAATTTTTCCGGCTCGTTTCGAGCCCGGTCGGCAATACGCCGATCTCGACATTTCATTTATCGAATTTTGATTGTCCCGCACCACGGGATGCCTTCGCACTTCTGCGTGCAGGGGAAGCCACAACGATGTGACGCTCCACATCTCGGGCTCGCGGCCGCGCGGTCGCACGCTGCCGAACACAGGGACAACCGCGACGAAAGCGCTGGGGAGCTTACTTGTGATTCGGACCGATCTGCTCATCAAATCGCCCTTGTTTCTCATGGGGTTGTGCCAGACCCTGACCACCGCCGGGATCAAAGTGGTCGCCGTGCGTTCCTCGGCGCGCGAGGACCCGTTCTGGCTGGCAGATGCCGCGCTGATCGACGCCGCGGCCATCCCGCGCGAAGAGCTGGACTCGGTCACCGCGGCGGCGAAGTCGACCGCGGTGCTGATCCTGAACAACGAGGCCGCCACCGACGACGAGATCTACCTGCGTGCCGGCGCCTCCGCGGTGATCAGCAAGTCGGAATCGGGCGACAGCATCATCCGCGCGGTGCAACACGTGGCATCGGGCACCACGATCGGAGCCGTCGATTCGCTGCGGGTGGCCTTCGATCCCGCCGAGAACGCCGCGCGGTTGTCCCGGCGGGAGGAGCAGGTGCTGCGTCAGATCGCCCACGGCCTGACCCATGGACAGGTCGCCGCGCGACTGGGTATCAGCCCGCACACCGTGGACACCTATGTGAAGCGGATCCGGGTGAAGCTCGGCGTCGGCAACAAGGCCGAGCTCACCCGCGCCGCACTGCTCGGCCAGCTCATCGCACCGGCGGAGGACACCGGCGTCACGACGTATCCGCAGGACCCGGGCATCTCCGCGGGCCGCGAAGCGACCGCACCCGCCTGGCTCGATCATCCGCCTGCCGACTAGCACGACAGTTGTATTTCGTTGTTTTGTAATCGTTTCTGTTGGTGGCGGAGTTGTCGGGCGTGTGCTTGGTGGCGGCGGCGCCAGTGGCAGGTGGCGAGTGCGTGGGTGAGGGTGCGGGCGGGGTGGAGCACTATCGCCAGGAGACGGCGGATGTCGGCGACTGTGATTCGGCCCAGCCCGCGTGGGCTTTTGGGTCGGTGGCGGCGGTGACGGCGAGGAAGGCGTGGGCGAGCATGGCGAGGGTGATGTGCCGGTACCAGGGATGCCATTTGCGGACTTGGTAGTGGTCGAGGCCGCACTGGTCCTTGGCGGCCTGGAAGCACTCTTCGACCGCCCATCGGGCGCCGGCCACGGCCACGACCTGTTCCCGCTCGATGGTGGCGGGGTGGAAGCACAGGTAATAGGCGATATCGGCAGGGTTGTCGAGGGATCGGCGGGCCAGCAGGGTTCTGGTGTATCCGGCGGGGAGGTCACCGAAATTGGGGAGGGTGGCCCAGGCCCAGTCGTATTCGCGTTCGCCGCGTTCACCGAGTCCTGCCGAGACGCGGTGCCAGGCTTGTGCGGGTGCTCGGGCGACGAGGGTGTCGACGCGGCGGCGGCCGTCGAGGTCGGGCACGGTGTGCCGGACCGGCACCTCGAGGACGTAGGACAGGCGGCGGGTCTCGCAGAAGGCCCGGAACCGGCCGTCGCGGCCGTAGGCAGAGTCCGCGGCCACCCATCCTGCGGGCACTCCGGCGTCCAGGGTCCGGGCGATCATCATCTCCGCGAGCCTGGGCTTCGTCAGAAGACCTGTACTGCAACGTGTTTCGGGTATGCCTGCTTCGATACAGCGATCGCGGTCACCGATCCACGACTCGGGCAGGTAGAGCTCTCGGTCGATCAGCGCCCGGCCCGAGCGCCCGGCGTAGGCGAGGAACACCCCGAGCTGAGAATTCTCCACACGCCCGGCCGTCCCGGAGTACTGGCGTTGCACACCCGCGGACTTCACCCCCTTCTTCAAGAACCCGGTCTCGTCCGGAACCAGGACTCCATCAGGGCAGGCCAGCGCCTCGGCGACGTACGCCCGCAGGCAATCGCGCAACTCGTCGGCGTCCCACCGCGACCGATTCAAGAAATGTTGTAACCGGCCCGGATCCTCCTCTCCCGCAGCCTCGGACAACTGCCACGTATTCTTCCGCTCCACCGGCGCCAGCAACCCCGTCAGATACGACCGCGCCCACCGCCGCGGCTCCGCCCGATAGAACACCCCCGCCACCCGCGCGAACACCTCATCGAAACTCACTCGCCACGCCGAAACATCCTCTGCGGCAACATCACCCAGCACGAGACGACAAGGTATCCCACCATCGGTCCGACTGCAAAACAACGAAATACAACTGTCGTGCTAGTACTCCAGCATCACTTCGTGATGTGATTGGGTAGCATGTGTTTTCGTGGTGGTTGGTGAGGATCTGGCTGCGTGGTCGGCTGGGCTGGAGGAGTTGTTCGGTCGGGTGGCGGGCCGGTTTCATCGGGCCGAGCCGCGGTTGCGGGCCAGGATGTATGTGCGGGGGTTGCTGGCGCCGCTGGCGGGGAAGAACGGCTGGACGCTGGCCGAGGCGGCGGGTGATCTGACGCCGATCGGGATGCAGCGGCTGTTGAACGCGGCGGCGTGGGATGTCGACGGGGTGCGTGACGACGCGCGTGCCTATGCCGTCGAGCACCTGGGCGACGTGGACGGTGTGCTCGTGGTCGACGAGACCGGGTTCCTGAAGAAGGGCGTGAAATCCGCTGGCGTGCAACGGCAATACTCGGGAACGGCCGGTCGTATCGAGAACTGTCAGCTCGGTGTGTTCTGTGCCTATACGAGCGTGAAGGGCCGGACGCTGATCGATCGGGAGTTGTATCTGCCCAAGTCGTGGACCACCGATCGGGACCGCTGCCGGGCCGCCGGGGTGCCGGACGAAGTGGAGTTCGAGACGAAACAGGTTCTGGCGCAACGAATGCTGGAGCGGGCGCTGGATGCGGGTGTGCCGGCGCGGTGGGTCACCGCCGACGAGGCCTACGGGGGTGATTCGAAATTCCGCCGCTGGCTGGAGCGGCGCCGGATCGGATACGTGGTGGCCGTGCCCAGCAGCGCACCGGTCGTGGTGTCACTGAGAGGCAGCCGGCGCGCCGACCAGATCGTCGCTGGCGCACCACCGGACGCGTGGAAGCGCCGTAGCTGCGGCGACGGCGCGAAAGGCCTTCGGATCTTCGATTGGGCCGTGGCCACCGTGCCGACCGAGAGCGAGGCCGGGCCCGGCTGGCGGCGCTGGCTGCTGTCCCGGCGGTCGCTGACCCCGAATGCCAAGGGCGAGCTCGAGATTGCCTACTACCTGTGCGGTGCCCCGATCGGCACCAGCGACGACGACCTCGTCCGGGTCGCCGGTGCCCGCTGGGCGGTCGAGGACTGCTTCCAGACCGCGAAAACCGAAGTAGGCCTCGACCAATACCAGGTCCGCCGCTACGACGCCTGGTACCGGCACATCACCCTCGCGATGCTCGCCCACACCTACCTCGCCGTCACCGCAGCGATCGCCCCAAAAGTGTTGGCAGCGGCCTCATTCCACTCACCCTCGGAGAAATCAAACGTCTCCTGGCGCACCTGATCACCCCGATCCCGGACCTCACCGCGGCACTGCACTGGTCGGCCTGGCGCAGACGACACCAGTACCATGCCAAACAAGCCCACCACCAGCGGCGACGCCGATTACATCACGAAGTGATGCTGGAGTACTAGCACGACAGTTGTATTTCGTTGTTTTGTAATCGTTTCTGTTGGTGGCGGAGTTGTCGGGCGTGTGCTTGGTGGCGGCGGCGCCAGTGGCAGGTGGCGAGTGCGTGGGTGAGGGTGCGGGCGGGGTGGAGCACTATCGCCAGGAGACGGCGGATGTCGGCGACTGTGATTCGGCCCAGCCCGCGTGGGCTTTTGGGTCGGTGGCGGCGGTGACGGCGAGGAAGGCGTGGGCGAGCATGGCGAGGGTGATGTGCCGGTACCAGGGATGCCATTTGCGGACTTGGTAGTGGTCGAGGCCGCACTGGTCCTTGGCGGCCTGGAAGCACTCTTCGACCGCCCATCGGGCGCCGGCCACGGCCACGACCTGTTCCCGCTCGATGGTGGCGGGGTGGAAGCACAGGTAATAGGCGATATCGGCAGGGTTGTCGAGGGATCGGCGGGCCAGCAGGGTTCTGGTGTATCCGGCGGGGAGGTCACCGAAATTGGGGAGGGTGGCCCAGGCCCAGTCGTATTCGCGTTCGCCGCGTTCACCGAGTCCTGCCGAGACGCGGTGCCAGGCTTGTGCGGGTGCTCGGGCGACGAGGGTGTCGACGCGGCGGCGGCCGTCGAGGTCGGGCACGGTGTGCCGGACCGGCACCTCGAGGACGTAGGACAGGCGGCGGGTCTCGCAGAAGGCCCGGAACCGGCCGTCGCGGCCGTAGGCAGAGTCCGCGGCCACCCATCCTGCGGGCACTCCGGCGTCCAGGGTCCGGGCGATCATCATCTCCGCGAGCCTGGGCTTCGTCAGAAGACCTGTACTGCAACGTGTTTCGGGTATGCCTGCTTCGATACAGCGATCGCGGTCACCGATCCACGACTCGGGCAGGTAGAGCTCTCGGTCGATCAGCGCCCGGCCCGAGCGCCCGGCGTAGGCGAGGAACACCCCGAGCTGAGAATTCTCCACACGCCCGGCCGTCCCGGAGTACTGGCGTTGCACACCCGCGGACTTCACCCCCTTCTTCAAGAACCCGGTCTCGTCCGGAACCAGGACTCCATCAGGGCAGGCCAGCGCCTCGGCGACGTACGCCCGCAGGCAATCGCGCAACTCGTCGGCGTCCCACCGCGACCGATTCAAGAAATGTTGTAACCGGCCCGGATCCTCCTCTCCCGCAGCCTCGGACAACTGCCACGTATTCTTCCGCTCCACCGGCGCCAGCAACCCCGTCAGATACGACCGCGCCCACCGCCGCGGCTCCGCCCGATAGAACACCCCCGCCACCCGCGCGAACACCTCATCGAAACTCACTCGCCACGCCGAAACATCCTCTGCGGCAACATCACCCAGCACGAGACGACAAGGTATCCCACCATCGGTCCGACTGCAAAACAACGAAATACAACTGTCGTGCTAGGACCCGGCTGCGGGCCGGACGGAACCGGCCCGCAGCCGGCGGATCGCGCCACCCGGCGGGCCGGGTCAGGGCAACAGCCGGTCCAGCAGACGGCCGACCTCGCGCATCGGCGCCGGATTCATGAAATCATAATGCGCACAGTCTATTCCGAAGACGCGCAGTTCGCCCTCGACGTGCCGCCGCCAGAATGTCCGGAAGGTGTCGGCGACCCCGTCGATCGGATCGCCGCCGGCGTCCACGGTCGCGGCGAATATCGTGGCGGCGCCGGAAAATACCGGCGCCCAGTAGTTCTCCAGCAATCGCACATTGTTGAGCGCCACCCGCCGCACCCGCTGAACCAGATCCTCCAGTTGCGGACTGTCGACATCGTGTCCGACGCGGTCGTTGATCCGCTCCTCGATTCGCTCCTCGGCGACGATCCCGCGACCACCGGTATCGACCTCGGATTCGAATTCGGGTGCGGCATCGATGATGCCGAGAAATTCGACGACATGACCGCGCCGCACCAGTTCGCAGGCCACCGCGTGCGCCGCCGTGCCGCCGTGCGACCAGCCCAGCAGCAGGAAAGGACCATGCTGCTGGCGGCCGAGAATACACTCCAGATAATCCTCGATCAGCGCCGGAAACGATGTCACCACCGAATCGCCGTCGATACCCCGGGATTGCACGGCGTACACGGGCCGATCGGCCAGGTACTCGCCGAGCCACTGATAACACCAGCCCAGGCCGCCACCGGGTGGCAGGCACCACAGCGGCTCCCGTGATCCGGTGTCCTTCAGCACCAGTATCCGATCGAAATCCGACTCCCGGCCGCCGTCGTCGAGGCGGGTCGCGAGTTCGGCCACCGTCGAGGCTTCCAGGACGGTCCGGATCGGTACCTCGGCACCCAGTTCCGACCGTATACGGCCGACCAGTCGTGCGGCCTGCAACGAATTTCCGCCGAGTTCGAAGAATCCGTCGTCGACACCGACCCGTTCGATCGCGAGCACCTCGGCGAACAATGCGGCAAGTCGCCGCTCGCGTTCGGTGCGGGCGGCCCGATATCCCGCCTCGGCGGCGAAAGCCGGTTCCGGCAGCGCCTTCCGATCCAGTTTTCCGCTCGGTGTCGTCGGCAACTGTTCGACAACCAGAATCGACGCGGGAACCAGGTATTCCGGCAATCGGGTGAGCAGGTAGGAGCGCAGCGCGCCGCCGCCGACGTCGTGGCCGCCGCCGGTGAGGACCGCGTAGCCGGCCAGCCGGGTGCCGGTGGCCCCGGATCGCGCGACCACCGCCGCTTCGGCCACCGCCGGATGCCGGACCAGTGCCCGTTCCACCTCGCCGGGCTCCACCCGGAACCCGCGGATCTTCACCTGATCGTCGACCCGGCCGAGGAACACCAGTTCACCGGTGGCGTTCCAGCGCACCAGATCCCCGGTCCGATACAGCCTGCCCCCGGGCCCGCCGAACGGGTCGGCCACGAACCGCGCGGCCGTGCCACCCGGTTGCCCGGCATAGCCGCGGGCCAGTTGCGCACCGCCGACATAGAGCTCACCGACCACACCGATCGGTACCGGCCGCAGCCCGGAATCCAGCGCGTGCAGCCGGGTGTTCCACACCGGCGCGCCGATCGGCACCACGAACCGATCGGCGGCGCCGCAGCGATGATCGGTGACCGCCACCGTCGTCTCGGTCGGGCCGTACAGATTGTGGACCTCGATACCCGGCAGCGACCGCGCCTCGGCCGCCAGATCCGGCGACAACGCCTCACCCACCGACAGGATCCGGCGCAGCGACCGCAGTTCGCCGGCGTCGGCCTGCCCCGCGAACACCGACAGCATCGACGGCACGAAATCGGTGACGGTCACGCCGTTCTCGGCGATGGTGCGCGCGAGGTACCTCGGATCCCGGTGGCCGTCCGGGCTCGCCAGCACCAGCGTGGCGCCCGCCGCCGGCGGCACGAGGAAACCCCACAGCGAGACGTCGAACACGGTCGCGGTCTTCTGCAGATAGACGTCGCCCGGCCCGATCCGGAAGTGCGCCAGCATCCATGCGATCTGATTGGCGATCGCGACGTGCGGGACCACGACTCCCTTCGGCCGGCCGGTCGATCCCGACGTGAACAGCACGTAGGCCGGGTGGTCCGGCCGCAGCGGGCCGGGCCGTTCCCCGTCGGCCCAGTCCCTATCCGGGAATTCGGACAGTGCGAGTCCGTCGATGTCGATCACGGGCACCCCGTCGACCACGACGGCGTCGATGGTCGTGCTCAGCACGAGCAGCGGACGGGCCGACGACACCATCGCCGCGACGCGCTGCGCGGGATGGCCGGGATCGATCGGCAGGTAGGCCGCACCCGCCTCCAGGATCGCGTACATCGCGACGACGAGATCGACCGAACGCCGAATCGCCAAGCCCACCACCGTTTCCGGCGCCACCCCCCGGGCCGTCAGCCAGCGCGCCAGTCGCAGCACCCGGCCCCGCAGGTCCGCGTAGGTGAGCCGGACATCCCCGGACACCACCGCGATCGCCGCCGGATGTGCGGCGGCGGCGCGGCGCAAGCGGTCCGGTAGCAGTCGCGACGTGGTGTCGTGGCCGGTGCTGTTCCACGCCGCCAGCAGTCGCCGCTCTCCGTCGGAAAGCAATGCGAGAGAATCGATCCCACGTTCCGGGGTGGCGAGCCCGCCGGCCAGTGCGGTGAGCAGGTGGCCGAGCAGGCGTTCGATCCGATCCGCGTCGAACAGTTCGGTCGCATACTCCGCGGAGAGCTCGAGACCGCCGTCGGGGCTGTCCGCCACATCCAGTGCGAGGTCGAAACGAGCGGAGTTCTCGAAGACATCGATCGTCTCCACGGCCGCGGCCCCGAGCGCCATGTCCCCGCCGCGGCCGCGAGCCGGTTGCAGGCTCAGGCTGATCTGGAACAGCGGATTGCGTCCGGGCACCCGCTCCGGCTGCAACGCGTCGACGATCAGGCCGAAGGGAATGTCCTGACGCTCGGTGGCGACGAGCACGGTGTCGTGACAGCGCCGCACGAGTTCCGCGAAACTCGGATCACCACCGGCATCGGTCCGCAGCACCACCGTGTTGGCGAAGAACCCCACCACCGGCTCGAACTCGGCGCGGGTGCGGCCGGAGAAGATCGATCCGAGGGTGAGATCCCGCTGCCCGGTGTACCGGTTCAGCACGATCAGCAGCGCGGCCTGCAACACGGCCAGGAACGACACCCGGCGGTCCCGGGCATAGCCACGGGCCGCCGCGGTCACCTCGTCCGGGAACCGGCGCAGCAGCGCGGCGCCGGCGCCGGTGTGCCGCAGCGACCGCGGCCGATCGACCGGGAATTCGACGGTCTGCACGCCTGCCAGCGCATCCCGCCAGTACTCCACCTGCCGCTTCGTCTCGGCCGCGTCGAACCGGCGGCGTTGCCACACCGCGTGATCGGCCGGCTGTACCCGCAGCTCGGGCAACTCGATCACCTCGCCACGGCAGGCCGCCTCGTACAGCGCGGACAGCTCCCCGGTCAGGATTCGCATCGACCAGCCGTCGGCGATGAGGTGGTGCACCACGAGTACCAGCACGTGGCGCTCCGGCGCCTGCCGCGCCACGGCGACGCGGAACAGCGACCCGGCCGCCGGATCGAAGGACCGTTCCACCTGCGCCGCGGCCCATTGCCGGACCCGCGCGCCGTCGACCTCGGCCACCGGCAGCGGGTGCGGCCGCGGCGGATCGATCACCTGCCGCGGCCGTCCGGCGACCTCGACGAATCGCGTCCGCAACGCCTCGTGCCGGACCACCAGCTCGTCCACCGCCCGCGCCAGCGCGGCGACCTCGAGCGGACCGGCCAGGCGCAGCGCGACCGACATGTGATAGGCCGACGACGCCGGGTCCATCCGATGCAGGAACCACAGACCCTCCTGCTGATGCGTGCACGGCAGCGACTCACCCCGCGCCACCGCGGTCACGCCGGCGGCGACGGGTGCGGCCTCGGCCGCGTCCAGCAGTGCCGCCAGCTCACCGAGCACCGGCGTCCCGAACAGCTGCCGGGGACCGAGCTCGATCCGCAACTGCTCACCGATACGGGCGATGAGCTGCGTCCCGTGCAACGAGTTGCCGCCGAGGGCGAAGAAATTGTCACCGGCGCCGACGTCGTCGACCCCCAGCAGCTCCCGCCAGGTCCGCGCGAGCCAGCGTTCGGTGTCGGTGCGCGGCGGAACATGTCCGGCGGCAACAGCTTCCGGGTCCGGTAGCGCGGCGGAGTCGAGTTTGCCGTTCGAGGTCAGCGGTAGCGCCGCGAGCACCACGAACACCGTGGGAACCATGTAGGCCGGCAGCCGGGCCGCCAGATGGTCGCGCAATCCCGCGGCATCGGGTTCGTCCCCGCCGGGGACCCCGGCCACATAGGCCGCCAGATAGGTGTCGTCGCGCAGCAGCACCGCACACTGCCGCACGGCCGGATGCCGGGCCAGCGCGTGCTCGATCTCGCCGAGCTCGATCCGGTAACCGCGCAGTTTCACCTGACGGTCGGCCCGGCCCAGGAATTCGACGACACCGTCGGAGCGCCACCGGCCTCGATCGCCGCTGGCGTACATGCGCTGCCCCGGCCGCGCCGCGAAGGGGTCCGGCAGGAACCGCGTCGCCGTCAGCGCCGATCGATTCGCATACCCCAGCGCGACTCCGCTTCCGGCGATGTACAACTCACCCGCCGCGCCGATCGGCACCGGCCGTAGCCGCTTGTCCAGCACGTAGATTCGATGACCGGGCAACGGCGTGCCGATCGGCACCGGACCGTCCAGCGGCGTTCCGGGCAGCCGATGGCTCGTGCAGATCACGGTGGTCTCGGTCGGGCCGTAGGCATTGTGGATCGCCAGACCGGGCCGGGCCCAGCGATCGGCCACCTCGGTGCTCAACACCGCGCCGGCGCAGAACAGCGCGCGCAACCGGCCGCCGGCCAGCCGCCGCGGATCCAGCACACCGAGAATCGCCGGCGGGACGTAGGCGACGGTGATCTGCTCCTCGCACAGCAGGTCGGTGAGCGCCGCCGGATCGGTGAAGGTGTCGTGTCCGGCGGCGACCAGGGTCGCGCCGGCCAGCAGCGTGGCGTAGCAGTCGAAGACGGTGACGTCGAACGCCGGGTTGGCGATCTGCGGAATCCGGTCGGCCGCCGTCAGTTCCAGCTGTTCGACGGCGTTGCGGCAGTAGGCGTACGCCGAACGATGGGAAACCAGCACCCCTTTCGGCGTACCGGTCGATCCGGAGGTGTACATCAGATACGCGCCGTCGTCCGGGAGCACATCGACTTCCGGTGGCGTATCCGGATATTCGACAGCACGGGCCCGCTGCGCGGGATCGTCGAGCCGCCACATAGGAACCGCCGGCGCCGCCGCGGCGAGGTCGGCGGTGGTCAGCAGCAATCCGGCCGCGGCATCCGCGAGCTGGAACTCCAGCCGGGCCACCGGATGCCGCGGATCCAGCGGCATCCACGCGGCCCCCGCCTTCATGATCGCCAGTTCGGCGACGAGCAACTCCGGCCCGCGTTCCACCAGCACGGCGATGATCCGGCCCGGCCCGATCCCGGCCGCACCGAGCATGTGCGCCAACCGATTCGAACGGCGCTCCAACTCCCCGTAGGTCAACTCGCTCCCGGAGCCGCCGCGGAACCGAACCGCGACCCGGCTCGGGTCGTGCCCGGCCGTCACCTGATACAGCAGTCCCGAGATGTCGACCGCCCCCGCGACGGCAGCGCGCATGGCTCGCGTATCTCACTTTCCCACCGGTCACACGAGCAGGCGGTACTCGGCTCCACCACCGGCCGGACGCGGCCGTTCCGACGCTATCGGGCGCGGCCCCGCCGGTGCTGTCACGTGAATCGAGGACGGACCCGCCGCACCGGCGGCCCGGCGCCGACTGGATATCGTGACCACATGATCGAACGGCTCGCATGGGTGACAACCCGGGACGCTCGGGGATTCGACGACGACGAACCGCTGGCCGTGGCGGCGCTGCGCCGCAACGGCGTCACGGTCGACGTGCTCGACTGGGACGACCCCCGGGTGGACTGGTCGCGTTTCGAACGCGTCGTCCTGCGATCGACCTGGGACTACCAGGACCGCCTGCCCGAATTCCTGACCTGGCTCGACCATGTCGACCAGGTCAGCGACCTGGTGAACACGCCGGCGGCCGTCCGCTGGAACCTCAGCAAGCAGTACCTCACCGAACTGGACTGCGCGGGCGTCCCGGTCACCCCGACCACCTTCGTCCACCCCGGCTCGACCGCCACCTTCCCCACCGGCGAATTCGTGGTGAAACCCGCCGTCGGGGCCGGCAGTCGCGACGCCGCCGCGTACGGGCCCGACCAGACCGCAGCCGCCGTCGAGCACATCACCCGGCTGCACGCCACCGGCCGCATCGCCCTGGTGCAGCCGCTCCTGAAATCCGTTGCCACGGAAGGTGAATGGCCACTGATCTTCTTCGGCGGCCGATTCAGCCACGCCGCCGTGAAGCGCGTCGAGCTACCACGCGCGCGCACGATCGACGACATGTTCGCCCCGGAGACCAACACCCCGCACACCGCCGCCGAGGCGCAGATCGAAACGGCCCAAGCCGCAGTCGATCTCGTCTCCCGCCGGGTCGGGACACCCACCTACGCCCGCGTCGACCTGGTCCGCGACGACACCGGCCGATTCTGCGTCCTCGAGGTCGAACTGATCGAACCGTCCCTGTTCCTGCCGTACGCCGGCCCGACCGCGACGGACAGATTCGTCGAAACCTTGACCGGCGCCACGCCGTGAGCGGGCCCTCCGCCGCACCCCGTGAGGCAGGTCCCGGATTCGCCTGCGCTACATCGTCGGCGGGAGGATCTCGGTGAAACTGCGACCGGTGACCGGCCGGCCGTCGATGGTCCCGGTCACCGAGCAGACGCCCTCCCACAATTGCGGCATGCGATAGGACGCCGGGGGTGTGAGCAGTTGCGCGGATTCCTGATTCGGTTGCCGGGCAGTGATGGTGAACGTCCCGCCGGGGACCGAGACCTGCCACCCGCTGGAATACGTCTTTCCGGTGTCCGGGCTGGTCCAGCTGCCCAACGCGTGCACCGCGAGTCCGGCCGGATCGAGTGGGACCGACCTGCCGCCGGGCCGGATGAGATTGCCCGCCGGATTCACTATCGGCCCACCGTGATCGCGGGTCAGATAGATCATGTACTGCCTGCCATCGGTCAACTGCACGGCGAACCAGTCCCACGACAGCCGGGCCATACCCCCGGGGTCCGGATCGAACCACTGGTGATCGGACCAACCGGCGCCGCTGACGGTGAAAGTCCGGCCGTCGTGACGCACGGTTCCGTTCATCCGGAGATCGGTCCACGAGTAGTAGGAGGTGCTGCCGACCGTCCCGTAGGGCCGAATCACGCCGTCTCGGCCTTCGAGCGCGGCCGGCTCGGCGCTACTGGTCTCGAGAGTGATGGCGTCGGCCCCGCTCTGCGAGGCGCCCCGGAGTTCGTAGGATCCGCCGACGCCGTGCACGCCCCAGTCTCCGTCATCGATCCGGAATCCACCACCCGGCAGCGCTGCTTCCGACGGCGCGGCGGCGTGCCCCTCGGAATAGTGCGCTCCGGTCGTCAGATCGGTCAGTTCGAAATCGGATACGGTGACACCGGCCACGCGCGAGAACGTCAGCAGGGTGCCGAATTCCTCGGTGTCACCGGTGGCGTCGGTACCGGTGAGATCACCGACGAAATACCACCATTCGACCGCGGAGGAATGTGGCCCCTCGTCTGCGGGCAGGGACAGCGGTGGCGCTTCGGCGGCGACGCGGGCGACCGGAATACCCCATGCCGCGACACCGGCGGTCACCATGACGAGCAACATCGACAAAGATCTGCGCATCGCTAGCCCGAACATGTCGGGGTTCGGGCGATCCGGCTGGTGTGACTCACGCTGGAATTTCCTCGGGGCAATCGGTGATCGAATGCGGGAATTACAGCTCCGGGCGACCGGCGCCGTCATCGTTCCCGGACAGACCTGGACAAAGCTGGACACCCCGACTGTGGCCGCACCGCATCCGAGGATCAGCCCGACGAGTGCCGGCGACTCGATGTGGTCTCGACACCGCGGTGAACCGATCGGTGTGGGTCCCGACGGCGGATAATCGGCCGGGAACAATCGTCACCCGCATTGCCGAGCAGTACCACGTCCTTCGGGAGGCCCCGCTCCGTGATCCGGTCCTCCGCCGACGCCCGCGGCTGCTCGAAGGCCCACTCCCGAGGAAGAGAGGATGCCGATGGCCACTCATCAGGCCGTGCAGGTGCAGTCCGCCGGTGAGGCACTGAAACTGGTCGACGCCGATACCGTGCCGCCGCCCCGCGACCACGTGCGTATCCAGGTCTCGGCGTGCGGGGTCTGCGGCACCGACCGGGCGTTCGTCGGCGGTGGGTTCCCGGGCATGTCCTGGCCGCTGACACCGGGTCACGAGATCGCCGGGACCATCGCCGAACTCGGCGCGGGTGTCGACGATCATGCCGTCGGCGACCGCGTCGCGGTGGGCTGGTTCGGCGGGAACTGCGCGAAATGCATTCCGTGCCGCACGGGCGACTTCATCCACTGCGCGAACATGCAGGTCCCCAGCTGGCACTATCCCGGCGGATATGCCGAGTCGGTGACCGTCCCGGTGACGGCGCTGGCGCGCATCCCGGACGGGCTGTCCCTGGCGGAGGCCGCGCCGATGGGATGCGCCGGCGTCACCACGTTCCACGCGCTGCGCGAGAGTCGCGCGACGCCCGGCGACCGCGTCGCGATCCTGGGGATCGGTGGGCTCGGCCACCTCGGTGTACAGTTCGCCCGCGCGATGGGCTTCGAGACGATCGCGATCGCCCGGGGAGCGGGTAAGGCGGAGGACGCGCGTGCCCTCGGCGCCCACCACTACATCGATTCGACCGCCGGTGATGTCGGCGAGGCGTTGCGCCGGCTCGGTGGCGCCGCCGTCGTCCTGGGCACGGCGGCCAGTTCCGCGGCCATGGGAGCGACGATCGGCGGGCTCGCACCGCGGGGCGAACTGATCACCATCGGCGTCACCGCGGATCCGCTGCCCATCAGCCCGATGCAGCTGATCGGGCCCGGACTCGCCGTCGTCGGTCACCCCTCGGGAACCGCGCGCGACATCGAGGACACCCTACACTTCGCCGTCCAATCCGGTGTGCGCGCCCGGGCACAGGAACTCCCGCTGGATCGGGCCGCCGAGGCGTACGCGGACATGGAGCAGGGTCGCGCCCGGTACCGCATGGTCCTCACCATCTGACCCGGCGGCCGTGCGGCTCAGGGGTGCGCCGACGCCTCCCGGGTCCGGGCCGGCCAGTCCGAGAGATTCCGCTTCGGCGACCGGATCACCGTGTTGTCACCGGTACCCGGGCACAACGCGTTCGCGACCCGTTGCCCGAACTGCCGGCGGGTGACGGGCGAAGGTCGTCGACACCTCATCGGCCCAGGTGCCGCCGCAGGGGCGAGCGGCGGTGACCTACACGCTGGCCGGCAGCCCGAGGTCCGTGACCGCGCGGACCACGACCTCCCGCAGGTAGCGGTGTTCCGGATCCTCGTCGTGCAGCGGATGCCACCACATCGCCTCCAGCAGCGGACCCACCGGAAAGGGGCAAGGCAGCGCGCGCACCCGCACCGACTCGGGAATGAGGTCGACGAGCAACTGCTGATAGAGCGCGACGCGGCCGGTGCCGGCGATCAGCGCCGGGACGGTCAGGAAGTTCTCGGTGACGACCTGCACGTGCGGTTCGATCCCGAGCAGGCGCATGTGCCGCGCCGCCGGGGTGGATGCCGTCGGCGAATGGTATGTGGCGACCCACGGCATCGTCTCGAGTTGACGCACCGTGAGTTCGTCGCCCACCTCGGCATTGTCGGCGGACACCAGGCACACCCATTCGTCCCGGTAGAGGTCGCGATACGACAGGTTGTCGAGGAAACCCCGGGGCATGAGCACCAGGTCGATACCGACGAGGACCTGCTCGACCATGTCGATCAATCGGGGCGTGTTGGCGGCCAGCCGCAGCCGGCAACCGGGCGCCTCGGCGGCCAGGATCGCGCCGATCCGGCTGCCGAGCACCGCGACGCTGTAATCGCTGACCAGCATGGAGAATTCGCGAGTGGTCGACGACGGGTCGAAGCCGGGCTCGGCGGCGAAGATCCGCTCGACCCCGCCGAGGGTGATCCGGAGCTGATCCCTGAGCTGGAGCGCGAGCGGGGTCAGCCGGTACTGGTTGCCCGTTCTGGCCAGCAGTTCGTCCTGGAAGTGCCGGCGCAGCCGGGCGGATACCGCGGGCTGGCTCAGGCCGAGTTTGGCGGCGGCGTTGGTCGCGCTGCGCTCCTGCAACAGGACGTCCAGGGATACGAGCAGGTTCAGGTCCAGGCGAACCAGGTTCACCCCGCGATTGTATCCAGGTGATGGATATCGCTGTCGAGTAGATCCGCCTGCACGATGTCCGGGGGCCGGTTACTCGGCGCGCGCCCGCCAGGGGCGGATGTCGTGCGCCGCCGGGCCCGCGACGATCCGGTTGCGGGTCTCACCCAGCAGTTCGACCTCGGTGCGCACCTCGTCGCCCGGTCGCAGCGGCGGGTGGAAGTCCAGGCCGTGCCGCCCCCACAGTTCGGCGAGGCAGCCGCCCTGGCAGGTGCCCGAGCCGAGCAGATCGCCGGGCCGGATCCAGGTGGCGCGGGAGGCGTAGGCGGCCAGCGCGCCGAAGCTCCACGCCATGTGGTGCAGCCAATCCTCGCCCAGCTGTTCACCGTTCACCGACACCCGCATGCGCAGATCGAAGGACGACCCGTGGCGGCGGGCGGCGAGTTCGTCCGCGGTGACGAACACGGTGCCCAGCGCGGTGGCGGTGTCCTTGCCCTTGGCCGGTCCGAGGCGCAGTCGCATCTCGTGGAATTGGACGTCCCGCGCCGAGAAGTCGTTGAGGATCACGTATCCCGCGATGTGCTCCTCGGCCTCGTCCACCGACAGGTCGCGTCCGGCACGCCCGACCACCGCCGCTACCTCCAGCTCGTAGTCGAACAGCCCGCAGTTCGGCGGAACCGGGATGTCGTCGCAGGGGCCGGTGATCGCGTACGGATTGGAGAAGTAGAAGGTCGGGATCTCCCAGAACTCCTCGGGCACACCGGCATTCGGATCGACCAGCTTCGCGATACCCGCGGTGTGCTCAGGGAAGGTCGAGAAGTCGCGCACCGTCGGCGGATCCAGGGGGGCCAGCCGGCGGGCCGCGCCGGCGGGGGTGACCGCGGTCCGTCGCCGCAGTGCGCTCTCACCCGTCTCGGCCAACAGCCCGTCCTCGGCCAGCAACTGCGGCAGTGGCAGATCGGTGGCGAGGTCGGCGAGGTCGCCCGCATCGTCGACGACGGCGGTCCGGGGACCGTTCGCAGTCATGTGCCGCGCGAATCTCACACCGTGCTCCTTTTCCGGTGGGCGTGTGCCGTCGCGGAGGCGAGGTCGGCGCTCTGCGCGCGAGGTCGCGGCACGGGCATCGTCGGCACGGGGACGCCGTTCACTATGACGCCTCGCACATGATCTGAGAAACAAATTTCCCTGATACCTCCGATCGACGGCATTGATGGGCGGCATCGACCGTCGATACTCGCTCGCCACTATCCATGTCATGGATACCGCGCATCAGCAGATTCGTATTCCCTGATGGCGTGCCGCTGGGGAGAGTGGTGTGCGTCTCAAGGAGGAACTGTGACCTACTTCTCTCCCGAAGCCCTGGATCCGAAGGATCCGGAGGGCGCCGTCGCGGCCGCCGCGAAGCGCTGCTCCAATTGGGGGCGCTGGGGTGCCGGCGATGTGCTGGGCACCCTGAACTTTCTCGACGACGACCACCGGCGCGCGGGCGCGGCGCTGGTTCGCCGGGGTGCGAGCTTCTCGCTGGCGCAGTCGTTCGACATGAACGGCCCGCAGCGCGGCTGGCGCCGGCGCACCAACCCGGTGCACACCATGCTGGACACCGGCGTCGACGCCGAGCGCGGCAATCAGGGCTTCCCGCACGGCATCGGCGGCGCCGACGACGTGATCTTCATGCCGTTGCAGGCCTCGACGCAATGGGACGGCCTGGGCCACATCTTCGACCACGGCTTCGCCTACAACGGCCGCCGCGCCGGCGACGTCGTCACCAGTGCGGGTGACGGCGTCACCGGTATCGAGACGACGGCCGGGCTGATCGCCGGCCGCGGCGTCCTGCTCGACGTCGGCCGCGCGATCGGCTCCGACGGTGAACTGCCCGACGGTTTCGCGATCACCGCCGCACATCTGGACGCCACCATCGCCGCCCAGGGCGACACCGCCCGCGTCGGTCGCGGCGATCTCGTGCTGGTTCGCACCGGGCAGCTGTCCCGGGCCCGGCGCGACGGCTGGGGCGAGTACGCCGGTGGCGCGGCACCCGGGCTGTCGTTCACCACCGCCGAGTGGCTGTACGGCACCGAGATCGCCGCAATCGCCACCGACACCTGGGGTTTCGAGGTGCGGCCGAACGAGTTCGAGAACGCCTTCCAGCCGCTGCACCAGGTCGCGATCCCGCACATCGGACTGTTCCTCGGCGAGATGTGGGATCTCGACGCCCTGGCCGCGGATTGCGCCGCCGACGGGGTTTACGAGTTCTGGCTCACCGCCGCTCCGCTGCCGGTCACCGGCGCGGTCGGCGCCCCGGTCGCCCCCATCGCCGTCAAATAGCTTTTCCGCCTTCACTTTTCCACACAATCGTTTCAGGACAAAGGAGTCCCCTGTGACTGCCGTCGACAAGGTTCTCGTGGTCGGCGCCGGCGTGGCCGGAACCGCCGCGGCGATCGCGCTCGCGACCGGTGGGGTCGACGTCGAGCTGATCGAGTCGAACACCGACGTGACCGCGATCGGATCGGGAATCACCTTGCAGGGCAACGCCCTGCGCGAACTGCGCACGCTCGGCGTCTGGCCCGAGGTGTCCGCGCACGGATACGCCTTCGACAGCCTCGGCCTGCGGGCACCGGACCCGGCGGGCACGCTGCTGGTCGAACTGCCCGACGACCGGACCGGCGGCCCGGACCTGCCCGCGACCCTCGGCATGCCGCGACCGGCGCTGGCCCGCATCCTGCACGACCGCGCCGCCGCCGTCGGCGTCGCCGTCCGATTCGGCTGCACCGCAACGACACTCACCCAGGACGGCGACGGTGTCGACGTCACCTTCACCGACGGCGCCACCGGCCGATACGATCTGGTGATCGGCGCGGACGGCCTCCGCTCGACGACCCGGCGACTGGTCGGCATCGACCTGGAACCCCGGGAGACCGGGATGGGTATCTGGCGGACGTTCGGACCCCGCCCGGCCTCGGTGACCCGCACCGACCTCTACTACGGCGGCCCCAGCTACATCGCCGGATACTGCCCCACCGGGGAGAATTCGCTCTACGCCTACATCGTCGACAAGGCCACGGACCGTAGCGGATCGGACCCCGGGCAGCGCCTGGCGATCATGCGCGAGCTGTCGGCGCCCTATCACGGTCCGTGGGACGACATCCGCGACACCCTCACCGACCCGGACACGGTGCACTACACCCGCTTCGAAACCCATGTGCTGCCCCCGCCGTGGAATCGCGGCCGCGTGGTCCTGATCGGCGACGCCGCCCACTCCTGCCCGCCGACCCTCGCCCAGGGCGGCGCGCAGGCCCTCGAGGACGCCGCGGTCCTCAGCGAATTGCTGCTGGCGGCAACCACTCTCGACAACCGACTGTGGTCGGCGTTCACCGCCCGCCGCTTCCTGCGAGCCAAGGCCGTGGTGGACGCCTCCAACCAGCTCGGCCGCTGGTTGCTCGACCACGAACCCGGTGACGTGCCGGGCCTGATGGCCGGTGTCGCCATCGTCTGCACCCCACCCGCCTGATCCGCTCGCGACATCCGCTCGCGCACCGAGGAGTACATCATGCCCGAACTCGCCACCCCGACCCCGTACACCACCGAACGGCTCATCACCCATCTGCGGCACGTCGACCTGGCCGTGCCCGACCTCGGCCGTCAGCTCGACTTCTTCACCGGCACCTGGGGTCTGGTCTCCGAACACACCGACACGGGGATCGCCTTCCTGGCGGCCGCCGGGTCACCCGAGCAGTACGTGGTGCGGGTGCGGCAGTCCGAGGACAAGCGCATCGACCTGATCGCCTTCGGCGCCGCCACCCCCGCCGACGTGGACACCCTCGCGGCCCGGCTGGCCACCGACGGCGTCCGCCTGATCAGCGAACCGGGCACGCTCACCACCCCCGGCGGCGGCTACGGCTTCCGGTTCTTCGACAACGAGGGCCGCACCGTCGAGGTCAGCGCCGATGTCGCGATCCGCGCGCACCGCCCCGTGGAAGCGGGCGAGTCGATTCCGGTGCGGCTGTCCCACGTGGTCATCAACTCGCCGGCGCCCGAGCAGACCCGCGCGTTCTACGAACGCCACCTCGGCTTCCGGCTCTCCGACATCCTCATGCACCCGCACATGGGCGAGATGATGTACTTCCTGCGCATCAACGCCTGGCACCACAGCCTGGCCATCGCCCGCGGCCCGCACGCCTCGCTGCACCACGCCTCCTTCGAGATGCGCGGCATCGACGAATACATGCGCGGCACCGGCCGCGCGCTGCGCGCCGGCGTGGAGAAGGTCTGGGGCCCGGGCCGGCACCTGGCCGGCGACAACACCTTCAGCTACTTCCTCGACCCGCACGGCAACACCGTCGAATACACCACCGAACTCGAACTCGTCGACGAGGACACCTGGCATCCCCACCTGCACGACTTCTCCGCGCCGGAGGTCAGCGACCAGTGGGGCACCGCCAACGCGATGAACGAATTCGTCGCCCGCCAGTCGTTCAACGACCCCGACAAGGGTCTGTTCATCGCCCCGCCGGTGTAAGTCATGACAGCACAGGCACTGTCGGGAAGCCCATGGCAGCTCACCGGGAAGGTGGTGGTCGTGACCGGCGCCGGGCGCGGCATGGGCGCGGCCGAGGCGCGATTGCTGCGCGACCACGGCGCCGCGGTCGTCGCCGTCGACCGCACCCCCGAACCGGCCGAGCCGCTCGACGGGATCGACTACCGGCAGCTGGATGTCACCGACGAGGCGGGCTGGGCCACCCTGGCCGCCGGACTCGCCGGCACTCACGGCCGGGTGAACGGACTGGTCGCCAACGCGGGCATCACCTGGCGAGCCCGGCTGGGCGAGCTGCGGGCCGAGGATCTGGACCGGGTGCACGCGGTGAACGTGCGCGGCACCCTGCTGGCTGTCCAGGCCGTCGCACCGCTCATGCGAGGAACCGGCGGCTCGATCGTGGTGGTCGGCTCGGCCGCCGCGCTGACCGGCCACTTCCCGCTCGCCTACACCGCCAGCAAGTGGGCGCTGCGGGGCCTGGCCAAGACCGCCTGTCTGGAGCTGGGTCCGCACGGCATCTGCGTCAACACCGTGCACCCCGGTTACATCGACACCGCCATGACCCGATCGGCCGACCCGGCGTTCCGGGCCGCCAACATCGCCGAGACACCGCTGGGCCGCGGCGGCACGCCCGCGGAGGTGGCGCCACTGGTCGCGTTCCTGCTCGGTGACGCCGCGTCGTTCATCTCCGGCGCGGAGATCCCCGTCGACGGCGGGATGACCGCGCACGGCGGCGTCAAATCCGTCAGCGACGCGCTGCGCGGATCGTAACGCCCCCTTCACTTCTCCCACCGAAAGGAATACCGATGTTCGAATACTTCCCCGGGAACTACGTCTGGAATCTCAGCGTCGTCGCCACTCTCAACAGCGGCGGGACCATCGACGAGATCGACCGCGCCTGCCGGCCGATCCGCGAGGCCGCCACCCGCGGCGAGGACGCGGGGACAGTGGATTTCCTGCGCGCCTGGACCGATCTCACCGACCTGCTCGTCGCCCAGGCCGAGGCGGCGGAGAAGGCCGGGCACCACCGCACCGCAGGGCAGTTGTATCGCCGCGCCACCAACTACCTGTGCCAGGCCGAGCGCATGCAGAGTGCCTCGGCCCCGCAGCGACTCGACACCTACCGTCGCGTACTCGCGTTGCAGCAGAAGGCATTCGACAACGACGACCCGCGCACCAGCCGAGTCGAGATCCCCTTCGAGGGGACCACGCTGCCGGGCTATTTCACCCAGGCGCCCGCCGCCGACCACGCCCCCGCGCCGGTGATGATCCTGTGGAACGGCCTGGACAGCACCAAGGAACACGGCTACGCCGCCGGTGTCCAGGACGAGCTCGCCGCGCGCGGCATCTCGACCCTCATCGTCGACACCCCCGGCAGCGGTGAGGCGCTGCGGCTGCGCGGGCTGACCGCGCGGATCGAGACCGAGGGCTGGGCCACCGCCTGCGTCGACTACCTCGAGACCCGCGACGATGTCGACGCCACGCGGATCGGCCTGGCCGGATGGTCACTGGGCGGCTACTACGCACCCCGCGCCGCCGCCTTCGAGAAGCGCCTGGCCCTGGTCGTCGCCTGGGGCGCCAACCACAACTGGGGCGCCGTGCAACGCCGCCGCCTCGAACGCGAGGGTGAACGTCCCGTGCCGCACTACTGGGAACACGTGCGGTGGGTCTGGGGATTCGACGATCTGGACGCCTTCATCGCCTACGCCGACGGCGTCCACCTCGACGGTGTCGTCGAGCAGATCACCGTCCCGTTCCTGATCTGCCACGGCGAAGGAGACCGGCAGATCCCGGTCGAATACGCCCACCGCTCCTACGATCAGGCGGTCAACAGCCCGAAACGGGAGCTGCGGATCTTCACCGCCGAAGAAGGCGGCACCGAACACATCGGCCTGGACCACCTCCCCCACGTCCGGGACTTCATCGCCGACTGGGTCGCGGACACGTTCACCGACCTCGGCACGGCACACTGAGCGACCATTCGACCCGATTTTCTCGACGAGGAGAAAAGTTGTGAATGCCCCTGTGACACGGCGTGGCCGAGTGGCCGTCGTCGGCGCGGGCCCGGCCGGCATGGCCACCGAGGACGGCTACTCCGACTCCCCGGGACCATTCCGAGGTCCCGGGGCCCGCGTTCAGTGCGGATCGCCGGTCGCGCGCCCACCGCGTCTCCCGGGGCGCGCCACCCGACTCCCCCACTGCGTCAACCGCTTCCAGCCGCGGCGGCTACCGTTCTCGGCCGTGGTCGCGGTCTGCGGCGGCCGGGAGGCGGTGTCCGGTGCCGGAGTGACGTCCGGAGCGAGGCCGGCTTCCGGCTTCCGGGAGACAGGGTCTGCGGAAGCGTCGGTATCCGCAATCGCAGACACCTCGTCCGGCGAGAGCACGGCATCCGGCGACGGCGAGTCCGGGTCGGGCGACGGGGAGGCCGTGCCCGGCGAGGAGACGGTGACATCCTGCGTCCCGGCGCTCGGTGCGGTCTCGTCGTCGTGGACATCGAGCAACGCCCAGACGGCCGCACGTTCCGCGGCGAGGTCGACCGGTTCACCGGCGAGGGTGTCCACCAGCGGCTGTAGGGGCCACCGGTGCAGCGTCCCGTAGCGGGCGGAGTACACCCCCACCTCGGTCAGCCGGTACCGGTCCGCGGTGTCGAACAGGGCACAGCCGAGCACCTGGTAGATGTCGTTGCGCGGCAACGAATCCGAGCGCAGGCCCGATTTCTTGTTCCGGCTTCCCAACCGGGTCCGCAACTCGATCAACGTGCCGTCGACGACGATGTCCGCCTCGGCGGCACACAGCCGCGACGCCTCGAACGCCGCACCCGGCACCACCTCGTCGTGCTCGGCGGTGAGGATGCCGGCCAGCCCGGTGGCCGCCGCCGTGTACAGCGACGACACCAGCTCGACCACGTCGTCCGGCGCCAGCGCCAGCAACGACGCGGTGGTGAAGTCACCGCTGCGGATCAGCTCGGCCGGCGCCGATCCCACCACGAGCAGTGGGTTGCGGTACAGCTCGGTCGTGAGAGCCAGCGCCCAGCACGCCCGGACCGCCACGGTCGGCGCCTCCCCGCTCGCCGCGGAATGCACGGCGGCGACGGCCGCCGCCGCCACGTCGTACACCGTGGCAACATGCTCGGGCACCTCCGCGATGGACGCGGCCGCGGCCGCCACCCGCGGACGATATCCGGCATCGAGACGGAATCGCAGCAGGAAATCGAATGCGGCGCCGACGGTTCCGGCGTTCGCGGTGACAGTGTCCACCACCAGCGGTCCCGAAGCTTGCCGGTAGCCGTCCTGCACCGGTCGCACGTTCGGGAACCGGCGATGGAAGTACTCGCGCAACGGGCTGTCAGGGTCCTCGATGGCGTGGGTCAGATTCCGATACCGATAGCTCACGCCCACGACTGTGTCAGAGCAACCGGCGTTTCGCCCAGCGATGTCGTCGTCGAATTGACGCGCGGACCCCGGCGACACGACCGTTCCGGACCGGAACATCGTGGCCGCGAACCGATTTCAGAACTCGGTGCCGCCGTCGATATTGACGACCGCTCCACTGAGATAGCCGGCGCGGGGTGAGAGCAGGAATGCGAACAGCTCGCCGACCTCGTCGGGCCGGCCCGGGCGGCCCAGCGCCACATTCATGTGCCACTGCTCCGTCATCAGGTCCTCGAGCAGGCCGTCCGGAGGCACGCCGCGGTCGCGGGCCAATTGCGCGCGCAGCGCGGCGAGCGAGCCCGTCTCGATCACTCCGGGGCAGACGCAATTGGCGCGGACACCCACGGGGCCGTACTCGCGGGCGATCGTCTTGGTGAACGCGGCGACACCCGATTTCAGCGTGACGTACGGCAGCCGGGCCGGATGGTAGGAGCGGATCGAGTAGGCGGCCGTGGTGACGATCGTGGCGTCGCCGGTGGCCACCAGATGTGGCAGCGCCGCGCGCACCACCCGCACGGTGCCCATCAGGATGTCCTCGAAGGCGGCCGACCAGTCGGCGTCGGTGGCGTTGCGGGAATCCCGGTGCGCCTCCAGGCCGGTGCCGGTGGTGACGGCGAGGCCGGACAGACCGCCGAGCAGGTCCACCGCCTCGTTCACCATCCGGGTGGCGGCATGCTCGCCGGAGACGTCGCCGACCACCGCCGAGACCTTCGTATCATGCTGCGCAGCCAGTTCTTTCACGGCGGCTTCGGCGCGCTCGCGGTTGCGGCCGGCCACGGCGATCCGGGCGCCGTCGGCGGCCAGCGCGTGCGCGGTGGCCAGTCCCATTCCGGCCGTGCCACCGACGATGAGATAGCCGCGATCGCGTACTCGCAGATCCACGTCGACCCCCGTGCCTCAGCTGTCCGACCGGACGACGGGGGCGGCCGGCCGTTGCTCGTCGCACACTGTCTGGAGTGCGTCCAGGGTCTCGTCCAGCCCGGGGCCGAGGCGGGGGCCGGGCGTGAAATCCGCTGGGAGATGCTTCATTCCGTTGATCACGCCGACCGTGTCATAGTGGACCGCCCCGGCGGCGTCGCAGTGGAAATCCGGCATCCGATCGAAGACGGCGAGCAGCATGCGCTTGAACACGTTCCGGGCGACGTTCGACCCGATGCACCGATGGATGCCGAGACCGAAGCTGAAATGGCGGTTGCCGCGCCGGCCCAGATCGACGGTATCGGGGTCGGGGAACAGCGACGGGTCACGATTGGCCATCGCCCACGACAACCACAGCCGCTCTCCCTCCCGGAAGTCGACGCCCGCGATGGTGCAATCGGCGGCGATCGTGCGGCCGTCGCCGGGGGCCGGGGTGAAGTAGCGGAGGAACTCCTCCGTCGCCGAATCCAGCAGCACCTCCCGATCCCCGCTCAGCGCCGCCCGCTCCGCGGGATGCTCTGACAACCATTCCAGCGAATGCGCGGTGAGGGCGGTGGTGGTGTCGAAACCGCCGCCGATGATGAGGTTCAGCGCACCCACCAGTTCGATGTCCGGCGCCGGCTGTCCGTCGATGCGGAGGTTGTTGAGCGCGTCGATCAGACCCGGCCGCGGCGTCTCGCGGATCTCCAGCATGGTGGTGTAGAGGTCGGCGCCCATCGCCATGGCGGCCCGCCACACCCGCTTGCTGTCCGGTGAGGCCGGCGGCGTGTAGATCAGGGCGTGCGCCGGCTCGCAGTAGACCGACCACTTCCGCAGCGGGATGCCCATCAGCGCCAGCGTGAACACCGCCGGAACGATGTTGGCGAGGTCGTCCACGAAATCGATACGGCCCGTGTCGATCTTCTCGTCGAGGCAGGCGCGGGCCACCTCGTCGAGGAACGGGATCCAGCGGTTGATCGCCGCGGGCGACAGGTAGGGATTGAGCGCCTGCCGATAGGCCTGCTGCTCCGGCGGATCCATCTCCAGGAATCCGCCACGCACCACCGGAGCCTTCGGATTCATCGGCGGCGTGGGCACGTAAACCCCTTCGTAGCCCCGCCTTTCACCATGCACGTCCCGATCGTTGGACAGGTGCGGCGACCGCGCCAGATCGAAGACCTCCCGATTGCCCGCGGCCACCCAGTGCCCGCCGTAGGTGTCCGACCACGCCACCGGACACGTGCGGTGCATCTCCCGGGTGATCGCCTCGAAGTTCGGCCGATACTCCGGCGCGTGGCGTTCGAATTCGAACTGCCGGACCGATTTCCGCTCGTCGATGACCTCTTCGGCGCTCATGACGATCCCTTCCGCAGCGCGCGTCCACGCTCGCCGAAACCTTTACCGGTAGTGTTACAGTACTATACATCACAGGCCGGATGACGCCTTGCGGGTGGTACCCGAAGGTGAACTCCTCCAGGAGATCCGGAAGCGACTGTGGCCGGCCTGCCGTGCGGGCGTCCGCCGAGCGGACGCCCTCGCGGATCAGCTGGCCGATGCGGGGTGGCTGCCCGTGGGCTGATCCAGCTTCAGCAGCCGGCGGGCGGTGCCGCCGAGGAATTTCGGCCAGACCTCGTCCTTGAAGGCGACGTGGGGCATGTCCCGGAAAATTCGTTCCAGCGACAGGCCCATCGGGAAGTAGCCGCCGTAGAGGATCTTGTCGGCGCCGCGCGAATTGGCGTAGTCGACGATGGATTTCGGATAGTACTTCGGGGCGAAGGCCGAGGTCGAGTAGTAGAGGTTCGGCCATTTCAGCATGAGCTTCACCGCGAGGTCCTCCCACGGCTCGCAGCCGTGCCGGGTGACGAAGACCAGTTCGGGGAAGTCGTACATCACCACGTCGATGCGGGAGACCTCCTGCACCGCGTATTTCAGGCGGGGCCCCGGAATTCCGGCGGTGCAGAAGATCGGGATGCCGAGGTCCACACAGGTCTGGTAGACCGGGTACATCTTCGGATCGTCGATGGCGACCTGTGGGAACGTCCCGGCGGGAAACACACCCGCGGCCCGGACGCCGAATTCCTCGTATTCCCGGCGCAACCGGCGCACGCTGCCGGTCACGTCGTTGGGATCGTCGATGCTGCTGCTGGCGACGAAGCGATCCGGATGACGTTTCAACGCCAGCTGCGAGGTCTGGTCGGCGACGCCGATCATGCCCACCTCGATGCCGAACCGGTCCATCTCGTGCAGTGTGACCGACACCGGGTCGTCGGTGGGCAATTGCTTCGGCACATTCTTGAACATGTATTCGGCCGGGAATTCCATCTTTGCCGAACCCTGATCCCGGGTCTGCTTGCGAATGAAGTCGTACTGCGCGGATCCCTCGTGCGGGAAGCCGATCATGGTGTCCACGATCGGCACACCGGTCGGCATGGCCATGGCTGTCTCCTTCACTGTCACTGTTGATCCCGGAGCACCTGATCGGCCCGGAGCAGCTCCCGCAGGTGCGGTTCCACCAGGTCGATGAAACTGTCGGCCACCCGGTACACATCGGCCATGGTCCGCCCCCGATGAATGATCGCGTCGGTCAGCATCGCCGCGATGACGGCCCACAACATCGCCGCGGTATCCGCGGCGCGGGCCGGTCCCAGTGCCGCGAAATCCGCGATGAGCCAGCTCCGGCTGTACCGGGCGAATTCGGTGAGCAGTTCCTTCGCCTGCGGGTCCACGGCGCTGTGCAGCGACACCTGCATCTTGTACAACCGCGGCTGTCGCTCGAAGGCGCGGACCACCCGCCGGATCCGGACCCGGATCCGTTCCACCGCATCGAATTCCGCCGATCCGTCGTCGAGCGACCGCCCCGCGGGTTCCGCCCAGGACAGCAGCACCGCGCTGTACAGATGTTCCTTCGAGGAGAAGTACCGGTACAGAGTGCCCAGCGCGACCCCCGCCGCCTGCGCCACATCACGGATCTGGATCTGCTCGTAATCCAGTTCGTCCAGTGCGGCCAGCGCCGCGGCGACGATGCGCTCCCGGCGCGCCGACTGCCATTGCGGCAGCCGCTGCGGCGCCGCACTCACCTCGTCCCGGACCTGCTCACCCATGCGGCCGCACCCGCACCCCCGCCGACCGCAGGTCCACGATTTCGGCGACCCTGGCCCGGAACTCCGGATCATCGACCGCGATATCGATCGACGCGTCCCGGCGGCCGTCGAGCGCGGCCGCGCCGACCTCGGCCGGCCACGCCTCCGTCGACCCGGTCCGGGCCTGAATGCTCAGCGCCCGGCGCCAATACAGATGAACGTCGTGCTCCCAGGTGAACCCGATACCGCCGAACAGGGTGATCGCTTCCAGCGCCGCGTCCGCGTCCCGGCCCAGCGCCACCACGGCCGCGGCGCCGACCGCCGGCGCCTGCTGATCGGCAGGCTGGAGGTCCTGCTGTACTTCGGTGAGAGCGAGGGACACTGCCGCCGACTCCAATCCTTCGGTCCGAACGAGACATGCCCGGCGACTGCCACCGAGATTAATAGAACTAGATTTCAGATGCAAGAGATAGCCAGTCGGTAGCTATAGTGGGGTGGTCTAAAATTGGATTTCCACTTCGGCCAGGAGGAGAGACGGTGGCGCGCACCACGGAGGAACCCGTTTCCGTCGACGAGATTCCCGAGTGGCAGCAGGCCCGCCGACAGCGGATCATCGACGCCGCGACCGAATTGCTCTACCAGCAGCCCTACGACCAGATCCAGATCCGCGACATCGCCAAGGCCGCCAATGTCGCACTCGGTACGTTGTATCGGTATTTCACCTCGAAGGAACATCTGTACGCGGTCACGCTCGGCAGCTGGTCCGCCCCCTCACAGGCGCCGTCGCCGGCCCGGCGCGCGACCGCGGAACGCCGATTGCGCGCGAAGATCCATCTGATCGTGGCCGCATTCCAGAAGTATCCGCACTTCTTCACGATGCAACTGACCCTCCAGGCCAGCACCGATCCGCTGGTGAAACAGCTACTGACCGAACATCAGACCGCGCAATCCCGGTGGATGGTCAGTGATCTGGAAATCCTGGGACCGAAGCGAGCCGCGGAACTCGCCGACATGATTTTCGCGATAACGCATGCCGTCCTGCTGCGTGCCGCCTATCTGGACAGGCCGATCAATGCCAAGTCCTTCATCGGTGACAAGTTCGTCGACCTGATCGCACCCGAACTGGCCGCGGCGGAAGCGCGGGCACGCGTCGAGCGCGGCCGGGCGGCGGCGAAAGGCGACTGATCACCGCACCGGCCGCCGGACCGTCAGCGCCAGTCCGTTGTCCCGCATCACGGCGCGGCACTGTTCGGCCGTGTAGTCGAAATTCTCCAGATCCTTGATGTAGGTCGACGGATCGGCCAGCCCCTCGACATGCGGATAGTCCGAACCCATCAGGATCCGGTCCACGCCGACCAGTTTCAGCAGGCCGGCCAGTTCGTCCTCGTAATACGGCGAGACGAACAGGTGCTTGCGGAACGTCTCCCGCGGATCCTCCGGATACAGGTGCGGGACCTGCCCGTAGGACTTCGTCAGCTTCTCGAACAGGTGGAACACCCACGCCGAGCCCAGTTCGATGCTCGCGATCCGCAGGTTCGGGAAGCGGTGGAACAGCCCCAGCGCCAGGTGGCTGGCGATGGTGTCGTGGATCGGGTCCGGCGACGACAGACCACGGAAGGCGTTGGCGCGGAACGCTTCCGTGAAATCGTTCTCACCCCAGTAACTCTGGATGCGGGTATAGGCGGTCTCACCACCGTGATAGATCACGGTGATCCCCGAATCGTCGGCCAGCTGCCAGAACCCGTCGAACATCGGATCACCCGGCGCCCGGTCGCCGACCGCGGTATGCACCGGACCGCCGACCATCACCACGAACCGGGCATCCCGCTCGAGTACCCACTCCAGTTCGCGCACCGCGCCGGCGGGGTCGGAGAGGGTGATGTACGGGGCGGCGAAGATCCGCTCCCGGTAGGCGAATCCCCAGTCCTCGTCCAGCCAGCGGTTGAAGGCGCGGAAGGTCGCCGTCAGGGCCGGAATGTCGTGGGTCAGATACTGTTCCATCCCGACGCCGAGGGTCGGCAGGAAGATCGCACCGTCCATACCCTGCCGATCCATCAGCGCCAGCCGCGCGTCCCGGTCGCGGTACTCCGGCCGGATCGGCTCCAGTTGCCCGAACAGCTGCCGCGGATCGGCGCTCTTGGGATTGCGGCCACGGAAGTACTCGTCCATCACACCGGGGGCCGCGACCGGATCGAAGGTCGGGTTCGGAATGAACTTGTTGACCTTGCCCGCGACCAGCAGGCGGGTCTTGCCGTCGATCTCTGCCCACTGGATCCCTCGCTTGCGGTACTCGGGTTCGAGGTAGCGGGTGAACGCGTCCAGCGCCTCGTAATAGTGGTTGTCGCAATCGAAGTAGCGGAACGGCAGTTCGGCCATGCTCGGTCGTCCTGTCTCGTGAGTCGGGTCGATGTCACCGCAGGCCCGGTGTCGGGTGCCGTCGCAGCGTGCATCAGCTGCCCTAAAAGTAGAATAGGGTTTCTATTTTTTCAAGCAGGTGGCCCTGGTGGACAGCGGCCGGCCCAGGTCGGTGCGATCTGCATCCGATGTCCCAGCGCATTTCTCGGCCACTGGCGAAACACGCGGCCACGGCCGACGCACTCGACGCGGACGGCTGGTACCCGGACCGGCGACTACGGGCGGATCGTCGACGGCATGCTCCAGCTGGAGAGCCGGTTGCGCGACCTGATCATTGGCGGCGGCGCTTTGATCGGCGGGTGGCCGCCGCGGCCGCGCACAGCGCCCGACCTGTTCGGCGCTGCTGCGTATACGCGAGATCGGTTACCCCGGAGGACATTTCGGCGGCATACGTGCTTTCGCCGGAGCCGGGCGGCGCGGGCGTGCTCCTAGTATGCTCGCTGTGCGCTCGAGTAAGGAGATCCGTCATGGCAAGTACCACGATCGATACCGTCGTCCCCGCGCCTCGTGACGTCGTGTATCAGCTGTTCGCCGTGCGTGACAGCCTCAACGCCCACCTGCCCATCACATTCACCCTGCGCGAGCCCGGCAGCGGCGAACCCAACGGGGTGGGTGCGGTGTACGCGGTCGGCCGGGCCGGCGTCACCATCATCGAGGAGACCACGCAGCTGGTGCCCGGCGAGCGCATGGAGTACAAGGTCGTGCGGGGCGGCGTGGTGAAGAACCACCTCGGCACCATCACCTTCGCCGACGCGCCCGACGGCACCCTGGTCAGCTACACCATGCGGGCCGACCTCAAGATTCCGGCGCCGGACCGGCTCACGGTCGCGCTGCTGCGCAGCATGATCAACCCCTTCCTCGTGGCCGCGCGCAAGGCCGTCGCGAACTAGCCCCGCCCGCGCGTCCCGACCGTCGCGGCGGGTGCGGGCAGGCTGCCCGGCCGGGCGCGAGATTCCCGAACAGACACGGATCCTGGAAGTGACGAATTGAAGATTTCGCTGTTCTACGAGTTCCCGCTGCCGCGTCCCTGGACGACGGACGACGAACTGCTGCTGTTCCAGGACGGTCTGGACGAGGTGGAGGCGGCCGACAAGGCCGGCTTCTCGACGGTCTGGCTCACCGAGCACCACTTTCTCGAGGAGTACTCGCACGGCTCGGCGCCGGAGATCTTCCTGGCGGCCGCCAGCCAGCGCACCCGCGACATCCGCCTGGGGTTCGGGGTCATGCACCTCCCGCCCGCGATCAACCACCCCGCCCGGGTGGCCGAGCGGGTCTCGACCCTGGATCTGATCTCGCGCGGCCGGGTGGAATTCGGTTCCGGCGAGAGCTCCTCGGTCGGCGAACTCGGCGGCTTCGAGATCGACCCGGCCGACAAGCGCGAACAGTGGGAAGAAGCCCTCGACGTCGCGGTGCGCTGCATGGTCGAAGAACCCTTCACCGGCTTCGACGGCAAGCACATCCGGATGCCCGCCCGCAACGTCGTCCCGAAGCCGTTGCAGAAGGCGCATCCGCCCCTGTGGGTGGCCTGCACGCGCCCGGCCACGGTGGAACTGGCCGCGCACAAGGGAATCGGCGCGATGAGCATGGCCTACTCCGGGCCCGCACCGCTGGCCAAGCGGGTCGCGGGTTACTACACCGAGTTCGAGGAGCGGTGTGTGCCGACCTTCCCGATGCTCAACCCCAACATCCTGGCCGTCGGCGGTGACCTGTCGATGATGGTCGCCCCGACCGACGACCAGGCGCTCGAGCGGCTGGGCATCGGCGGTGGCTTCTTCGGGTTCGGGATCATGCACTACTACGCCACCGGACAGCACACCCCCGGCCGGACCGGGGTGTGGGACATCTACAAGAGCGTCGTCGGCGGCGACGCGGGGCTCGGTGGCGGGCTCGGCCGCGGCGCGATCGGCTCGCCGGAGACCGTGCGGGAGTTCCTGCGCACCTACGAGCAGACCGGCGTGGACGAGCTGATCCTGCTGCTCACCCCGCGCAGCCACGAGACCACGATGGAATCCATCGAGCTCATGGGCAAGCATGTGCTGCCGGAATTCATCGAACGCGACGCGAAGGCGGTGGCCGCCAAGGCCGCTCGGATGGAGCCGATCCTCGAGAAGGTCGAGCAGCGGCGGCGCCCGATGGACGCGCCGCCCTTCGACGAGAACTACTCCTTCGGTGGTCTGCCGACCGGCCGCGGCGGCGCCTTCACCGCCACCGAGATGACCGACGCGATGGAGGCGCTGGCCGCCGACGCGCAGGAGAACGCCGAGCAGATCGCCAAGTTGAAAGCCGCTGCGGCACAGGACAAGTGACCTACCGGTCACGATTCCGGCCGGCCCGGCGTACCCGCGTGTCGAGCGCGGTACGCCGGGCCGAACTCGGTCCCACCTACTTCGGCCCCGGCGGTCACAGGTCCGGCAGCCATGATCACCGGCCGCGATCGGCTTGCGGACGTGATCACTGGCAGCGCGGTCGGCGGCAGGCGCGATCGCTTGCAGCACGGTCACTTACGGGAGCGGGCCTCGCGAGTGTGGGAAGTGCCGCCGCAGCGCATGATTCGATGGGCCAGGCGCGGACGCAGCAGGGCCGCGGGCGGATCGACGAGGTTGACCACACGGAGGAAGGTGCGGGCCACCTGCGGGTCGATGTGCGCCGCTCGGTGTGCCCGAGCGGTATAGGCGTTGGTCAATCGGGTGCGGAGCGTGCGCGAGCCGGGCACCCCGGCGTGCGCGAGGTCGGCGGTCGAAGCCAGTTGCCAAGCGGCCGTGACGCATTCGGTGGCCGCCGCGTAGAACCGGGACGGCAGGTCGATGTCGTCGGCGGGCAGGCAGTCGCGCAGGGCCAGCGCCTGCTGGGCGGCGACGGTCATGCCCTGTGCGTACAACGGATTGAAACTGCACAGCGCGTCACCGGCGACCAGGAATCCGGCCGGTGCGGTCAGCCGGTCGAAGCGCCGCCGCACCGAACTGCGGAACCGGTGCGGGACCGCATCCTCCAGCGGCTCACCGGCGGCGATGATGTCCGACAGGTCCGGCGTCGGCAGGCTCGCGGCGAATTCCGCGAAACCGCGCGAATCCGTGGGCGGATGGTCGCCCAGCATGCCGGTCAGGGTCAGCTGCCAGCGGTCGCCCTCCACCCGGATCGCGCCGCCACCACGGCCGTCGGCCCCGGTGGCCACCACGACCGCGTTGTGCCCGCCCAGTTGGCCGGGCCGGTGCCGGTAGAGCCGGGAGGTGTAGCCGAGATCGACCTCGCGGCGTTCCTCGTGGGGCGGCCGGGCCCCGA
The DNA here is from genome assembly GCF_020176955.2 of Nocardia sp. alder85J. Lineage (GTDB taxonomy): Bacteria > Actinomycetota > Actinomycetes > Mycobacteriales > Mycobacteriaceae > Nocardia. The sequence goes on along the minus strand of NZ_JAIUCZ020000001.1, from coordinate 942,097 downwards.
GGTCGAGCAGCCATTCCGGAGCGCGGGAGGCGCGGCCGGTCGCGTCGACCACCAGATCGGCCGGGACGGTGACGGTTTCGCCGCCGACGCCGACTCGCACCCCCGTCACCCGGCGGGCGTCGCCGAGCAGGCCGCGGGCGGCGGCGCACTCCCGCAACCGGATTCCTGGGCGGGCCAGGACGCGTTGGCGCAGGACCGATTCCAGCACCGGCCGAGTGGCCAGCACCGAGGTGACGCCGGTGGCGGTCGGCGCGACCCGCAGACCACCGGCGTACCACCGGGTTTCGACCAGCACCTCAGAGATCGTGGCGCCACGGGTGGCCATATCGGCGGTGAAGCCGGGGAGCAGCTGCTCGATACTGGTCCGGCCGCGATCGAGCAGACCGTGGATATGGCGGGCCTGCGGCACCCCGCGGCGCGGGCCCACACCGTGCACGGTGTCCCGATCCAGCACGGTCACCCGCGAAAAGCGCTCCGACAGTACGCGTGCCATCAGTAACCCGGCGACGCCGGCGCCGAGCACGACCGCATGGCGGTCGCCCGTCACAGGCTCACCGGCAGCGACACGATGCCGCGGTGGATGAGGCTGGGCTGGTACTCGACGGTCTCGGTGGCGAGCTCCAGCCGGGGCGCGCGCTCGAGCAGCGCCTGGATCGCGGTCTCGGCCTCGAGCCGCGCCAGCGGGGCCCCGACGCAGAAGTGGATGCCGAGGCTGAAGCCCAGATGCTTACGCGCGGGCTGGTTTCCGGCGTAGCGGGTGACGTCGAAGGTGTCGGCCTCGGCGAACACGCGGTCGTCGCGACCGGCGGATCCGGTGAGGATCACGACGCCGTCCCCACGCCGGAACTGCTTGCCGCCCAGCTCGGTATCGGCCAGCGCCACCCGGATGGTGAACTGGGTCGGCGCGTCGTAGCGCAACATCTCGTCCAGCGCGGGGGCGATCAGTTCGGGCCGGCGCCGCAACAGGTCCCACTGATCCGGATTGCGCAGCAGCGCGAGCATGCCGTTGCCGATCAGGTTGATCGAGGTCTCCATCCCCGCCACCAGCAGCAACAGCGACAGGCCGATGATCTCGGGGGCGGTCAGGCCCGCACCGTCCACCCCGGCGGCGATCAGCTCGCTGAGCAGGTCCGCGGTGGGCTCGGCGCGCTTGCGTGCCACCAGTTCCCCGAAATAGGTCATGCAGGCACCGGCCGCCGCCGTACGTGCGGCGACCTCCGCGGCGCCGAGCAGCCAGTCCGGATCGCTGCCGCGGGCGATGGCCAGCTGCCACTGCCGGAAGTCCGCGCCCAGGCCCGGATCCGCGCCGAGCAGGCGCACCGGGATCATCGCCACGGCCAGCGGAACCGCGAGATCCGCGAGGATGTCCAGCCCGCCGCGGCGCAGCGCCGCGGACACCAGATCGTCGACGACCCGGCCCGCCAGCGGGGTCAGATCGCCGATCGTCCTGGGCGTGAACGCCTTCGACACCAGCTTCCGGTAGCGGCCGTGCTGCGGCGGATCCATCCGCACGAACGAGCCCGGAATGGCCGCCGTGGCATCGCGGAACGGGCTGATCCCCGCGGAATACCCGTGGCCCCACTCGGATCCGGTCAGCACCGCCGCGCATTCCTCGTAGCGGGTGACCAGCGTGACCGGCACGTCCCCGAACTGGTACGGCAGCAGCGCCGCCGCGTCCCGTACCCGCCGATAGGCCGGATACGGGTCGGCGCGCATACCGGGGTCGAACGCGTCGAAGGTGACCTCGGACGGGGTTGCGATACTCATCGGGATCTGACCTCCACCAGCAGCCGGGACATGCCGCGCACCACCACGTTCGGGCGATACGGGGGTTCTTCGCACAGGGTCAGCGACGCGACACGGTCGCCGAGACAGCCGAGCACGGCCTGCATCTCGAGCCGGGCCAGCGGCGCACCCAGGCAGTAGTGCAGGCCCAGCCCGAACGACAGGTGCCGCTGGGCGCCGCGGCCGGGCAGATAGCGGGTGATGTCGAACCGGTCCGGATCGTCGAAGGCCGCCGGATCCCGGTTCGCCGAACCCATCAGCACGATCACCGCGTCACCGGGGGCGAATGTCGTTCCGCCGACCGTGATTTCGTCATGTGCGGTGCGGGTGGTCAGATGGACCGGCGGGTCGTAGCGCAGGATCTCGTCCACCGCCGGCGCCCCGAGGGTGGCGGGATCGGCGCGCAGCCGGTCGAATTCGGCGGGGTGCCGGATCAGCGCGAGCACCCCGTTGGCGATCAGGTTCACCGTCGTCTCGTGCCCGGCCACCACCAGGATGAGCAGGGTGCCGAGCAGTTCGGCCGGGGTCAGCCGAGCGCCCTCCGCCTCGGCGCGCACCAGTGCGGTGATCAGGTCCTCGCGGGGACTGCGGGCGCGCTGCCCCAGCAGCTCGCCGAAGAATTCCTCGAAATCCCGGACCGCGCGGGAGCGAGCCGCCAATTCCTCCGGCGCCAGCAGGAAATCGGGGTCCAGGCCGCGCGATATCGCCGCCGACATGTCCCGGACCCGGTCGTGGGATTCCGCCGGGACGCCGAGCAATTCGCAGATCATGGTGAGCGGCAGCGGATAGGCCAATTCCTCGATCAGATCGGCCCGGTCGCGGGAGCGGATTCCGTCCACGAACCCGGCCGCCAATTCCTCGGCGCGCTCGCGCAGCCCGGCGACAGTGCGCGCGGTGAAGGCCTGCCCGACCAGCCCGCGCAGCCGGGTGTGCTCCGGCGGCTCCTGCCAGAGGAAGGAGCCGGGCAGCTCCACGTCGCTGTCGCCGTGCAGCAGCTGGGGTTCCTCCGCGTGGCTCCAGCGCGCGTCCTGGAGGATCGCGCGGGCCTCCGCGAACCCGGGGACCAGCCGGGCATCGTGCGGACCCGGGACGAACGGCCCGGCCGCGCGCAGGATCCGGTAACTGTCGTAGGGGTTGTGCCGGGTGTGGGGCGCGACGCTCTCCAGCACCGCCGTCTGCACCGTGCCGGTCTCCATCGTGGCACCGTCGGAACTCACCGGGGCGACTCCTGCCGAGAACATGGGATGAAATACCGGACGAATTCCAATTCGCCGGCGCGTTTCACGGCAGCCGTGCCGCCGACGACCATCGTGCGGCACACCCGGTGCGCCGGCGGGCCGCGATCGGAGATCTCTATCGCGTCATCGCGGTGTCCTTTATCGCGCACCGGAATTGGCCGATCGACATCGATTATCGCCGGACACAATTAACAATCCGTTCAGGGCGCGGTCATCCGGCGCTGTTGTCGTGAGCACCATGAATTCGTCGGAATCGGACGGGACGCTACCGGGCCGGCTCGCCGGAATCGCGGCGCGGCATCCGGAGGTATCGGCCACGTTCTGGTCGACACGTCAATCGCTGAGCTACGCCGACCTGTACGCGCGGGCCGCCGACGCGGCGGGGACCCTGGTCCGGCACGGGGTACGCCGCGGCGAGCCGGTCGGCATCCTGAGCCCGAACGCGCCGGAATTCCTCATCGGCCTGTTCGCGGTGACCGCCGCCGGGGCCGCGGCGGCGCCGCTGCCGCTGCCCAGCGGTGCGCAGCAATTGCGTTCCTACCCACAGCGTCTGGCGGCGATCGCGGCCGCGGCGGGGATGCGGTCGGTGCTGGTGTCGCCGCGGCTGGCCGGGGCGGTGGCCCCGCTCGCCGGTGCGGTGGACGTCGAATTCATCGACACCACAACGCTGTTCGAAGATCGCGAGCCGGTGACGCTGCCCACGGTCGACCCCGGCGATCCGGCGATCGTGCAGTTCACCTCCGGCAGCACCGCCGCCCCGAAAGGCGTCCTGCTGACCCATCGCAACGCGCTGGCGGGCCTGGCCGCGATCCGGACGGGCATCGCACTCGACCACACCGATCAGGGCGGGTTCTGGCTGCCGCTGTTCCACGACATGGGCCTGTTCGGCACGCTGTCGGCGATCCTGCGCGGCATACCGGCGCACCTGTGGTCGCCGACGGCGTTCGTCAAGGATCCGGCGCGCTGGCTGCGGGAATTCGCCGAGGCGCGGGTCAGCATCACCGCGATGCCCAACTTCGGCTACCAGGCGCTGCTGGACGCGGTGCCGCCGGAACGGGCCGCCGACTGCGACCTGTCGCACTGGCGGATCGCCTTCAACGGCGCGGAACCGATCTCGCAGCCGGTGGTGCACGAGTTCTGTCGGCGCTTCGGACCGGCCGGATTCACGCCGTCGGCGATGTTCGGCGTCTACGGCATGGCCGAGGCCACCCTCGCGGTGACCTTCCCCCCGCTGCACCGGGAACCGCACTTCGAATGGGTGGATCGCGAGCCGCTGAGCCGGTCCGGGCGCGCGGCGGCGGTGCCGCCGGAATCGCCGGGGGCCCGGCCGGTCGCCGGTGTCGGCCGGCCGGTGGCCGGAATGCGTTTGCGCATCGTCGATCTCGGATCCGGGCAGGACCTCGCCGACGGCGAGGTCGGCGAGATCCTGCTGCGCGGCGATGCCGTCACCGGCGGCTATCTCACCGCCGACCCGGACACCGCCGCGGGGCTGTTCACCGACGGCTGGTTGCGCACCGGCGATCTCGGATACCGCAGGGACGGTGAGCTTTTCATCACCGGACGGCACAAGGAGATGATCACCGTCCGGGGCGTGAACCACTACGCCCTCGATGTGGAGGCCGCCGTCGCGGATCTCGTCGGCATCTATCGCGGCCGCTGCACCGCCGTCGCCGATCCCGAAATCGACGCCATGGCCGTCATCGTCGAGACCGACCGCACCGGCAGCGCGGCCGACGCGCTGGCCGACGCCGTCCGGGCCCGCATCGCCGGGGAACTCGGACTGGCGGACGTGCGGGTGTACCCGGTGCCGCCGCGCACCATCCCGCGCACCTCGAGCGGCAAGCTGCAACGCCTGGCCGCCCGCGAACTCATCACCGAAGGCAGCGCCGCCCAACCCCTTTCGTAGCAGCACCATCCGCAGCAGAAACCGGAGTGTCCCCGTGCACAGCTTCGACGTCTTCCGCCACTACGAGCGGCTGCATTGGAACGTCGCCGATCTCACCCTCGACACCGTCGACCCCACCCTGGTGAAGCCCGAGTACGTCACGCTCGCCAAGAGCGCGGCGATGGGCGAATCGAATGTGATCGCCGCCGTGCACGGATTCCTCGACGAATTCGTCGACGACTACGACTTCTCCACCTTCGCGGTGGTGTGGGGCTACCAGGAGGTGCAGCACCACTACGCGTTCCGCTCCTGGCTGGCCGCGATCGGGGAGAGTGTGGACGACGCCGCCGTCGGCGCCATGCGCGCCCCCTACGCGCCGGGCACCACCCCGTCGGCGACCCTGGCCACCAACATCATCTCCGAACTCACCGTCAACCACGTGTACCGCGCGGTGTCGCAGTGGGTGCACGAGCCGGTGCTGAAGACGTTGCTGCTCAACGCCAGTCGCGACGAGTCCGGGCACGCGCGGGAATTCATCCATTACACCACCGCGCGGCTGGCCCGCCGCCCCGAGGAGCTGCCGTCGGTGCTGGAGACGCTGTACGTCTACAGCTCCGAGGCCCGGATCAAACATCCGGTGAGCACGTTCAAGAGCGGTATCGCCGAACTCGGCGACCACGAGACCATCGACACCGGGTTCGAGCTGTTCCTGGAGCAGATCGCCGCGGCGGGTGAGCTGGAGGTGCTGCACGACAAGGTGCGCCGCACCTTCGCGGGCATGACCGGCCTGGATCTGTCCAGCAACGCCAAGGTGCGCCGCGCGCTGGCCGACGCGATCGCCTGAGCCGATGGACGAATCCGTGCACGTCCCGTGGTCGGTGATCCCGGACTACCGCTGCTTCGGTTGCTCACCGCACAATCCGGCCGGGCTGAACCTGACCTTCGCCCCGCATCCGGACGGCCTCCAGTCCCGCCTCCGGCTCGGCCGCGCCTTCGAATCGTATCCGGGCGTGGTGCACGGCGGACTGATCGGCGTGATCTGTGACGAGGTGATGGGCAACCTGATCGTGCTGGCCCGCGGCGTGCCCGCCTTCACCGTGAGCCAGCGCACCAGGTTCCTCACCCCGCTGCTGATCGATCACGACTATGTCTGTGTCGCAATGCTTCCCGATCCGGAGCAGCCGTCGCGCACGGGCATCATCGCCGCGGCCGCGGAGATCCGGGACGCCGACGGCGCCGTGTGCGCCACCTCCACCGCCGGATACCGGCCGTTCGCCCTGGGCGAGGTCCGGCACCTGCTGACCCTCGGCGACACCGATGTCGACCGCCTCACCGAAGCCCTGTCCGCACCGAACACCTTCTCCCAGAACGGACTTCACCGATGAGCGTGCTCACCGACGACATCCTGGCCACCGTCACCGACATCGCCGCCGCCGAAACCGGCCTCCCCACCGCCGAACTGGGTCCGCAGGTCGACCTGCGCGGCCTGGCCGGCGTGGACTCGGTGCGGGTGCTGCGCATGATCGCGCGTATCGAGCGCACCTACGACATCGAACTCGAGGACGAGGACGTGTTCGGCATGTCCACCCTCGCCGACGTGGTCACCGTGGTGGAGCGGGCCCGCGGGGTGCGGGCGTGAGCGGCCGGGCGCCGGAGGCGGCAGCGGAGCGTCACCACGCAGGCGCCCCGCTCACGCCCGATGCATACAGCGTGAGCGTGGCCGACACCAATCAGCACTACGACCTCGATCCCGATCTGTTCGGTGAATTCCTGGATCCGCTGCGGAAGTACAGTTCCGGGCTGTACCTGTCGGACGCCGACACCCTGGAGCAGGCGCAGCGGCAGAAGCTGACCTTCGTCGCGGGCCGGCTGGCCCTGCGCGGCGGCGAACGGCTGCTCGACGCCGGCTGCGGCTGGGGTTCGCTGCTGCTGTTCATGGCCACCGAATTCGCTTGCGACACACTGGGCATCAGCCCCGCACCACGGCAGCACGAGTACATCGCGAGCCAGGCCGCCGCCCGCGGACTCACCGACCGCGTGCACACCCGAGTAGGCCACTTCGAGCGGATCGAGTTGCCGCAGCGGCACTTCGACGCCGTCACCATGCTCGGCTCGATCGTGCACATGCCGGACGCACCGGGGGTGCTGCGCCGAGCCAAGGCCGCACTGCGCCGCGGCGGGATGCTGTACGTGTCGGAGAGCTGCTTCCGCAACGAGAAGGCGCGCAACGCCTTCGACGACCGCGACGGCACCCGCTTCATCCGCGGCGACATCTTCGGCTTCGGTGAGCTGCGCCCGCTGTCGGAACTGGTGGCCGCAGCCGAGGACGCCGGCTTCTCGATCGTCGCCGTCGACGATCTCACCGACCACTACCGCCGCACCATCGACGACTGGATTGCCAACGTGGACGCCGCCGCCGACCGGATCGAGGCGCACGGCGCCGGATCCACCGCACGCCTGCGGCGCTACCTGGAGATCGCCAACGCCGGCTGGGGCTACACCACCAAGCATTACGCGCTGACCTGCCGCAACGGCCGCTGACGCCGAAAGGACGGTATCACTGTGACTTTCGACGACATCCTGCTCCCGGTCGACCAGGTCGCCACGGCCGTGGACGACTTCCTCGCGGCCTCCCCCGCGGCCCGCGCGTGGGACGTGGAGACCGCGTTCGACTGGTCCGCCGCCGACGCCGAGCTGCTCACCGCGGGCCAGCGCTCCGCGGTCCGGTTCATCACCCTCATCGAGGATCATCTACCCGGCTATTTCGATGTCTACCAACGATATTTCCCGGTCGACGACACCGTCGCGCCGGCGACGTTCGTCCACAACCGCGAGCTCTACCACTTCACCGTCCGCTGGGCGCTGGAAGAGGACACCCACGCGCGAGCCCTGACCCGATACCAGGAGGCCGCCGGAATAGCCGAACGCGCCACTCTGCGTGCAGAACTGGCGATCGAGGGCCGCAAACGCTTCGACCTCCCCTACGACCATCCGGTGCAGTTCTTCGCCTATGCCCTGGTCCAGGAGAAGGCCACCCAGATGTACTACCAGCAACTGCGGGACGTGGTAGGCGACCCGGTACTGGCCGCCGTCCTGACCCGACTGTCACGCGACGAGGCACGCCATTTCACCTTCATGGCCGACATCGTGACCCGCTACCTGCGCACCCAGGGCGACACCGCAGTAGACCCGATCCGCGACGTAGTAGCGAATTTCCGTATGCCCCTGGCCGATACGATGCGCGGCTACTGGCGCTGGGCCCTGAAGATCGCCGACGTCGCCGCTTACGACCACACCGCCGCCTACGACCACCTGCTGAAGGTCATCGACCGAGCCGTCGACGCCCCCACCGACCGAGTCGACGAACTCCTCACCTTCATCGGCAACTGCCGCGCCGTATCCTGACCGATTCCGCCCCGGCCCACCCATCGGCCGGGGCGGAGTTCCGTATCGGCAGGGCACACCGCCACCCCCTCCGACCAGTGCCCACACCGCCCACACCCGGTCGACCGCCCCTGCCGGCTATCCGCCGAGGTCGAGTTGGAACGTCTCAGCCGAAGACACCCTCGAGCGTGTCCGCGGTGAGCACACGCTCGGTCCAGGCACGCAGTTGCGCGACATCGGCCGCCCGCACGGTATCGACCACCTCGGCGGGTACCGATCGGAACTTCACCCGCAGCAGATCGAGCAACGACTCCGCACGCCCCTGAGCACGGCCCCGGGCTTCCCCGCGAGCTTCACCCCGCGCCTCACCCCGGGCCTCACCCCGGGCCTCGAACATTTCGGCAAGTGTCATCGTAATATCCCTCGCTTTCGAGTCGTGCAGGTCGTACTGCGATAGAGGAACGACTCGGTTCCGTCGACCAGCCGGGTCTTCAGCATCAACGGTGTGTCGCTGTCTCAGTTCCGGGCGCACGAAGCTGCCCGGATGCGGTGTCAGATGGCGCCGATCTATCTGTGCCGCAGCCTCTTCCCGCAGTACCGGGCGCAACTCTGCGACGGCATCACCTTCGCGGCCCAGCAGCTGTTCGAATAAGGAATCGCATGGTGTGAGCGGCCGCCGACACCCGGTGGATGCCGGTACCTAGAACACGAGTCGGCCGCTTCCTATTCGAGTCGTCGCCGGGCCGCGCCGAACAGCAGTGCCACGCCGTCGCCGGGGCGAAGGTGTCAGCCGAAGACACTCTCGAGCGTGTCCGCGGTGAGCACACGCTCGGTCCAGGCACGCAGTTGCGCGACATCGGCCGCCCGCACGGTATCGACCACCTCGGCGGGTACCGATCGGAACTTCACCCGCAGCAGATCGAGCAACGACTCCGCACGCCCCTGAGCACGGCCCCGGGCTTCCCCGCGAGCCTCCCCGCGCGCCTCACCCCGGGCCTCGAACATTTCGGCAAGTGTCATCGTAATATCCCTCGCTTTCGGGCCGAGCAGGTCGTACAACGGTTCCAGATCACCCTCGCCGATCGGGCCGGTGGTCACGGTCAAAATATAGCGCATGATGTACTCGAACAGCTCGTCCCCACCTGCGGTGTTGAACGAAGCCTGCAGGTCGGAGCCATAGTCCTTGGTGATCAGGTCGATCAGGGACGAGTTGCCCGGCCCGAACCGCAACAGCACCTTCAGGATCCGCAACTCCGGTGGCTGACGCAATGCCAGCATGGCCGGTGCGTCCAACCGGTTCACATCGTCGAGCAGATACCGTGCCCGCGGCACCAATTGCCCGAGAGCCGCACGAGTATCCTGGTCGATATCGATCAGGTCGGCCAGGTCCAGCGGGGCGTGCCAGCGGCGGCCGTCGGGGCTGCAATGCATCACCAGCGGGATCACCATCGGTAATTTCTTCGCATTCGGATTGCGGTCCAGCCAGGTGCTCCAGAAACGCAGCCGGTATTCCTCCAGCCGGTAGGCCATCAGTGGATCCGGACTGCTCTGATGTTCGACCAGGCAGTAGAGGAACGCCTCGGTCCCGCCGATCAGCCGGGTCTCCAGCATCAGATCGGTGTGTCGCTGTCTCAGGTCCGGGCGCACGAAGCTGCCCGGATACGGTCTCAGGTGGCGCCAATCTATCCGCGCCGCAGCCGCTGCCGACAGCGCCGGACGCAACTCGGCGGCGGCGTTGCCCGACCGGCCCAGCAACTTCTTGAACAAGGAATCGTATGGTGTGAGCGGCGTTTCGGCCATGGGACCGCAATCTACGGCCGATTGGGCTCGAATCAAAAAGTGGTCGACGGCATTTCGCTGCGACACGCCGCAGATACCGCATCTTTTCGGAATACGCGCCCCGTGCGCCGGCGAATGCCGGGGCACGGGACGAGAATCGGTCGTGATTTATTCGAAAAGGACAGTGAGCTTTTCGATTCCGCGCAAAACGATATTGCGGCGATATGGTATCTCGTCGGTGGTCAGGGTCATCGTCAGTCCACGCCGGACCAGTTCCCGCAACAGGATCTCCATCTCCAGGCGGGCCAGCGGTGCGCCCAGGCAGTAATGGATGCCCAGGCTGAACGTCAGATGCCGCTTCACCGGATCGGATCCCGCGTACCGGGTGATGTCGAACTTGTCCGGGTCCGGGAACGCCGCCGGATCGCGGTTGGCCGAACCGAACAGCAGCGCGACGCCCTCGCCGGCGGCGAACGTACGCCCGGCGATCTCCGTCCGCTCGTGCGCCAGCCGGGTGGTCATGTGGACCGGCGAGTCGTAGCGCAGCATCTCCTCGACCGCCGGGCCCGCGAGTTCCGGGTCCGCGCAGAGCAATTCGTACTGGTCGGGGTTGCGGATCAGGGCGAGGATGCCGTTGCCGACGAGGTTGACGCTGGTCTCGTGCCCGGCGACCAGCAGCGTGACACAGGTCGCCAGCACCTCGTCCAGGGTGAGGGCGTCGCCCTGCTCCTCGACCAGGGCCAGGTCGCTGATCAGATCACCGGCCGGTTCGGCGCGGCGGCGCTCGATGAGGTCACGGAAGTAGGCCACGAACTCCTTGGCGGCCCGGGTGCGCGCCTCGCGCTCCTCCGCGTACAGCAGGCGGTCGGGGTCGAAGCCGCGGGCCAGGGCGTGCGACCAGCGCTGGAGGTCCGGATGGTCCGCGGCCGGCGCGCCGAGCAATTCGGCGATGATCGTCAGCGGCAGGGGGTAGGCCAGCGCGGTGATCACGTCGACCTCACCGGCGGCGACGACCGCGTCGACCAGTTCCGTCACCAGTTGTTCGATGCGGGGCCGCAGGCGGCTGATGGTCCGCGCGGTGAACGCCTTGCTCACCAGGCCGCGCAGGCGGGTGTGGTCCGGCGGGTCCATCCACAGGAACGAGGTCGGCAGGTCGACGTGCTCGACGCCGGGGTGGAACAGGTCGGCCTCGTGGGCGTGACTCCAGGTGTTGTCCTCGAGGATGGCGACGCAGTCCGCGTAGCGGGTCACCAGGTGCACGCCGAGCGGGGTCGTCACCAGCGGGGCGGATTCCCGCGCGGCGGCGTAGCGCGGGTAGGGATCGGGCCAGTGCTGCGGATCGAACGCGTCCAGGGCCGCACCCGGATTCGGCGGTGCGGGCGTCTCCTCCACGGCCGGGGCGGTGGGTGCGTACACCAGGCAGGTCGTCGTGCCGTGTGCGACGAGCCGGCCCTTCGAATCGGTGACCCGGCCCTCGGCGGTGGCCGTGCGCCGACCCGCGTGCAGCACCCGCGCCTCACAGGTCAGCACGTCGTCCTGGAGACCCACCGAGCGGATGAAGTTGACCTTCAATTCCAGTGTCGTATAGAGGGATCCGTCCTCGATCGCCGTGTACACGGCGCTGCCCATCGCGGTGTCCAGCAGCGTGGCGATCACCCCGCCGTGCACCGTGTACAGCGCGTTCGCGGCTGCGGGGGAAGGCTCGAGCGTCCACACGGTACGACCCTCCTCCAGGGTCTCCAGCAGCACACCCAGCGAGTGGCCGACACCGATCCCGGCCTCGACTCCGTAGTCCACCAAGGATTTCAGGTCGCGCAGCCGGCGTTGCAGTGTCGTCTCGCCCTGGTCCACGGTCATCGTGTCCTCGTTCCCTTCGTGCCGCTCTGATCGACTGTTCGACGGATCCGGTTGCCGCGCCGGACTTCTCAGGCCCGCAGCCGGACCGGCAGTGCGTCCAGCCCGTGGAATGCGGCGGTGTCGCGCCACACCGGTGCACCGGCCAGCGCCAGCTCCGGCGCGCGGCGCAGCAGCGTGTCCACCGCGAGCCGCACCTCGAGCTTGCCCAGAGTGGAACCGAGGCAGAAGTGCACGCCGCCACCGAAGGACAGCGGGCGCGGCGGCGGCGTACCGCTCTCGAAGCGGGTGATGTCGAGCCGATCGGGATCGGTGTACACGGCCGGATCCCGGTTGGCGCCGGCCATGGCGACCACGACCCCGGAGCCGCGCGGGAAGGTCCGCCCGGCCAACTGCCGCTCGGTCAGCGCGACCCGATGGGTGAACTGGACCGGCGGCTCGTAGCGCAACAGTTCCTCGACACCCGAGCGGGCCAGCTCGGGCCGTTCCCGCCACAGCGCGAGCTGATCGGGATTGCGCAGCAGGGCAACGATACCGGTGCCGATCACATCGGCGGCCGTCTCGTACCCGCCGACCATCAATGCCGTACAGAGCCCGGCCAATTCGCTGTCGGTCGCGGTTCCGGCATCGCGCGCCGCGGCCATATCGGTGAACATGTCGTCGCGAGGTTCCTTGTGCCGCATGGCGATCAGCTCGACGAAGTAGGCGTCGAACTCGACCCGCGCCGCATCCCGGCGCGCCAGCTGGGCCGGCGTCTGGAGGATGTCCGGATCGGTGCCGTGCACGAGCGCCAGCGACCACGCCATCACCTCGCGGTAGTCCTCGACCGGCACGCCGAGCATCTCCGCGATGATCGCGAACGGCGCGGGCCGCGCGTAGGTCTCGACCAGGTCCACCTCGCCCGCCGGGATCGCCGCGTCCAGCAACTCGTCGACGCGCTGCTCCACCCGCGCCGTGATCTCCTCGACCCGGCGGGGCGTGAAAGCCCTACTCACGATCGCGCGCACCCGGGTGTGCTGCGGCGGGTCCATCCGCACGATGCCGCCCGGCACCTCCTCGGGAGCCACCCCCGGCCGCAGCGGATTGATGCCGTCGTCGTAGCCGTGTCCCCAGTCCGGATCCGTCAGCACCGCCGAGACCTCCGCGTACCGGGTGGCCAGGTGGACATCGGGCCGCAACGCGTACAGCGGCGTGACCTCGCGGACGATCGCGTAGCGCGGATAGGGGTTGGCACGGAACGCGGGGTGGAAGCCGTCGAATACGACCTCCGTTTCAGCCGACATGCTCGCGGTCCTCTCGTCGACCCGGCTCACACGCCCCATTCCTATCGAGGAACACCGCCGACCGCCCACCGGAATCGACACTGCCAATCCCGCCATTGGAACCGGCCCCCGGCTCTTGCCCGCGCGGGAAAACTCCTGATAGACATCTGAATCCATGGACTCGACCGGCTATGTCCTGAACCAGAACTTCCCCAGCGAGCGGGCCCGCCTGTCGGCGCTGGCGCAGCTGTGGGACGCCGGCACGCTGCGCCTCGTCGAGGACACGGGCCTCGGCGCCGGGGATCGCTGCCTCGAGGCAGGGGCCGGCACCGGCTCGATCGCGGCGGCCCTCGCCGCGATCGTCGGCACCGCGGGACGCGTGCTCGCGGTCGACCGCGACATCCGCTTCCTGGACGACCTGCCCCCACAGGTCGAGGTCCGCTGCGCCGACGTGATGACCGACGACCTGCCGCCCGCGCAATTCGACCTCGTCCACGCCCGGCTGCTGGTGGCGCACCTGCACCCGCACCGCGAGGCGCTGCGGCGGCTCGCGGCCGCCGTCGCGCCGGGCGGATGGCTGCTGGTGGAGGAGGTGGACTGGACGTACGCGGACCGGATCGAACCGGAGGAACCGCTGTACACCGCGATGATCGCCGCGCTGACCGAGATCATGGGCGACGGCGGTTTCGACGCCCGCTACGGCCGCCGCCTGCTCGGCGATGTGCTCGGCCTCGGCCTCACCGAGGTGTCGGCTCAGTACCGCGGCCTGCAATCGGAACACGACAACGCCTGGCTCGCTTGGCAATTGCTGGTGGAACAGTTCCACGACCGGATCGTGGCACGCGGTCTGCTGTCACGCGACGACGTGGACCGGTGGTGGGCACTCAGCCGCGCCGGAACCAGCATCCTCACCGGCCCGGCGGTCTTCGCCGTGCGTGCGCGCCGGCCGCTGCCCGTCGACTGAGCATCGGATGCGATGAATCCACGATGCGGCGTGGCCCCGAAGCGTCGAGGAGTCCCGGCATCGGCGCTGTGACACTGCTGGGAGAAAATTCGGCGCAGGTGTCGATTTCACCGGTGGCTCTTCGTGTAGGGGGTGGACGGGCCGCGCACGAGCGGTCCCAGGAGCAAGGGAGCTTGATCATGCGCAAGGTCAACGCCACGTTGTCCGTCACCCTCGACGGAGTCGTCCAGGGCCTCGGCCGCCCCGACGAGGACACCCGCGGTGGCTTCACCCACGGCGGCTGGGGCGGCAAGTACAACGACCAGGTCATGGGCCACGAGATGGGCAAGGGCATGGCCGGCCCCACCGACATGCTGTTCGGACACCGGACCTGGAACGACTTCATCACCGCCTGGAGCACCCGCACCGACGGCAACCCGTTCACCACGCACATGAACGCGGCCACCAAGTACGTCGCCTCCAGGACCCTGGAGAACGCGGACGCCTGGCAGAACTCGATCCTGCTGTCGGGCGACGCCGCCGAGACGGTGGCGAAACTCAAGGCCGAGCCGGGCAGGGACCTGACGATCATCGGCAGCGCCGCACTGGTCCGCGACCTGCACGCCGCCGGCCTCGTCGACACCTACACGCTGCTGATCCACCCGCTCACGCTGGGCGCCGGCACGCGGCTGTTCCAGGGCCCCGCCCCATTGACCGAGTTCGACCTCACCAGCAGCGTCACCACCACCAAGGGCGTGATCATCGCCCACTACACGCGCAAATAGGAACTCCTGTCGACGTGCCCGCTCTCGATCCACCAGCCCGAAGGCGAGCCGAACCCCGTGGCCATGGCCCGTTCCAGGGTCCACAGGGCGGGGCCGGCCGGCCCGTCGATCATCCGCCGCAGGCGCGTGCGCGGTTCCTCGCGCGACAGCGATTCCATCCGCCGGTGCTCCGCGTCCCGCCGGCCCGCCCACGAGGTGACCAGCGCCTCGTGGAACGCCAGGGGCTCGCGCACGTCCGGCACCCACCCGAATTCTGCGATAGCGCATTCCATTCGCGCGATAGGCGATAATCCGTTCTTTCCGACGTACGATCGAAGCCGCCGCTCTCGCAGCGGCCCCGGAATTTCTAATCTTTTGTTCCCAGCTCGGTTCTCGTGAGGTATTCGAGTCATATGATCGAAGATGCCGCTCCCCGCAAGAAAACGATCAGCAATCCCTATATCCACCGCTTGCAGCGCCGGCATTTCCTGCTGTTCGACATCCTGCCGATCATCGGCACCGCGGGCGCTTTCGCGTTCCTGACCGTGCGCCCGTTCGGATTCACCGAACTGGGCCTGATCTTCGGGATGTGGCTGCTCACAGGCCTGGGCATCACCGTCGGATATCACCGGCTGTTCACCCATCGCACATTCAAGACGACCCCGGCGGTCGCCGCGGTGCTGGCCGTATTCGGGTCGATGGCCGGACAGGGCGCGGTGGTGTCCTGGGTGGCCCTGCACCGGCGCCATCACGAATGCAGCGATCAGGACGGAGATCCGCACTCTCCCAATCTGTCCGGGACCGGGTGGCGCGGCCGTATCCGCGGACTGGCCCATTCGCACTTCCTGTGGATGCACCGCCACGACTACCCCAACGTCGTGCACTACGCGCCCGATCTGATCCGTGACCGCGGCCTGGTGCGGGTCGCCCGGCTCTACTACTGGTGGGTGGCGCTGGGGCTGCTGCTCCCGGCGCTGATCGGCGGCCTGGTGACGCTGAGCTGGACCGGCGCGGTCAGCGGGCTGCTGTGGGGCGGATTCGCGCGGATGTTCCTGCTCGAGCACATCGTCTGGGCGATCAACTCGTTCCTGCACATGTTCGGCACCCGGCCCTACGACTCCCGCGAGAACAGCCGCAACGGCGCGATCTTCGCACTGGTGTCACTCGGCGAGTCGTGGCACAACAATCACCACGCCTTTCCCGAATCACCGTCGTTCGGATTGGACTGGTACCGGCTCGATCCCGGCTACTGGCTGATCAAGGCGCTCGCTGTCACCGGCCTCGCCCGCGACCTGAAAGTCCCCACCCCGGCCCGCCGGGAATCGAAGCGAACCTCCGGGACGCCCGCCGTCTCGCCCAGCGCAGCATGAACGGACACATCGTGGATACCAGCAAGGACGCAATCGTCGAATGGTGCCAGACCTACCTGGCCGACCTGCTCGAGGTGCCGGCGCAGTCGATCGACCCCACCGCCGATTTCGACCGCATCGGCGTGGATTCGGCGCTGGCCGTCTCACTGCTGATCGAGGTCGAGGAGCGCTACGGCATCGATCTGTCGCCGGAGGAGTTGTACCGGCACCCGAACCTGAACTCGATGGCCACCTATCTGCACGAGCAGAGCCGGAGCGTCGCCTGACATGTCCGTGCCGACCACCGACCGGATGGGCACCGCGGCCGCGGCCGTCCGGCACCACTACGACGTCGGGAACGAATTCTACCGGCTGTGGCTGGACGAGACCCTGACCTACTCCTGCGCACTGCGCGAAAATCCGGACGACACACTGGAACTCGCGCAGCAGCGGAAGCTGCGGTTCCACCTCGACGCGATCGGCGCGGCGCGAGCGGAGACGGTGCTCGACATCGGCTGTGGCTGGGGCTCGGTCCTGCGGGAACTGTCGCAGCGGCACAGCGTTCCACGCTCGGTGGGCCTCACGCTCAGCCCGGCGCAGGCCGAATACGTCACCGCGCAGGGCTTTCCGGGTGTCGAGGTGCACACCGCGAACTGGCTGGAGTACCGGCCGGACACCCGCTTCGACGGCATCGTCTCCCTCGGCGCCTTCGAGCATTTCGCCCGGCCGTCGGACAGCCCGGACGAGAAGATCGCGGTGTACCGGGATTTCCTGACCCGGTGCCGGGACTGGCTCACCGATCGCGGCGCACTGTCGTTGCAGACCATCGCCTACGCGAACATGTCACGCGAGCAGGCGAGTTCGTTCATGCAGCAGGAGATCTTCCCGGACGCCGACCTGCCCACCCCGGCCGAGATCGTCGCGGCGGCGGAGGGGATCTTCGAGATCGTCACCCTGCGCAACGACCGGCTGGACTACGCCTGGACCTGCGAGCAGTGGGCGCGGCGGCTGCGGGCCCGGCGCGCGGAGGCCGTCGCCGTCGTCGGCGACGAGGTGGTGGCCCGCTACGAGCGCTACCTGAAGCTGTCCGCGCTCGGCTTCCGGATGGGCAAGCTCGGCCTGCTGCGAATCGTGTTGCGGCCGTACCCGAACCGGTTCTTCGGCGGCGAGGACACCCGCGGATGACCGGTCCGGCAGCTCCGGGCGCGGGGGCGCCGGTCCGGTTCAACCCGTTCGGCGCGGCCTTCCGCCGCGACCCCTACCCGCAGTACGCGCAGTTGCGAACCACCCGGCCCGTGCACCGCACGCTGGGCATGTGGGTGGTCACCCGGCACGCCGACGTCCGGGACGTCCTGCACGACCGGTCGTTCAGCGCCGGCCTGATCCCGAGCCAGGTCGCCGACCAGGCCGCCCGGCTCGGCCAGGGTGACGTCGACCGGATCGTGCGGCTGGGCCGCACCTCCCTGGTGTTCACCGACAATCCGGCACACGCGCGGCTGCGCGGGCTGGTGAACCGCGCGTTCACCGCGCCCGCGGTCGCCCGGCTGCGGTCCACGGCGGTCGAGATCGCCACGAAGCTGATCCAACCAGCTTGGGCGGCAGGCAGTTTCGATGTAATCGAGGATTTCGCCGGGCCGCTGCCGATCGCGGTGCTGTGCGCCTGGCTGGACCTGCCCGCGCACCTGCACGGGCTGGTCGGGCCCTGGACCCACGACATCCGCTTCCTGCTCGAGCCCGGTCTGATGAAGGCCGCCGACCTGGCCCGCGTCCGCGAGGTCGTCGAGGAGTTCGGTGACGCGCTGCGGCCGGTCCTCGCCGATCGCCGCGTCCGGCCCGGCGACGATCTGATCAGCGGACTGCTCGCGGCCCGGACCGCCGGCGGCGATTCGCTCAGCGAGGAGGAAGTGATCTTCCTGTGCATCATGTGTTTCGTGGCGGGCACCGAGACCACCAAATCACTGATCGGCAACGCCGTCCTCGCGCTGGTACGGCACCCGGAGCAGCAGGCACTGCTGCGAGCGCGCCCGGAACTGTTGCGGGCCGCGGTGATCGAGACCCTGCGCTACGACTGCCCGCTGCAACTGACCAAGCGCCTGGCCACCCGCGAGGTGGAGATCGGCGGCGAACGCGTCGCCGCCGGTGATCAGGTGCTGGTGTGCCTGGGCGCGGCCAATCGCGATCCCGAGATCTTCGACCGGCCGGACGAATTCGATCTCACCCGCGACGGCGGCGCCCATCTGGCCTTCGGCCACGGCATCCACGGCTGCCTCGGCGGGATACTCGCCGAACTGCAAACCGAGATCGCGCTCGAGCGACTGTACCGCGACTCCACCGAACTCACCCCCCTCGGCGACGAATTCGACTGGCAGGACCACAGTTTCATCCTCCGGGGGGTGCGGACCCTGCCTGCCTCGATACGGAGGGCACGATGACGACCACCGCCGAACCCGGGCAACTGACCCTGCTGACGGATGTGCTGCGGCGCCGCGCCGTCGAACAACCGGACCGGACCGCCTACACGTTCCTCGACGACGAGGGCGCCGAAACCGGCAGCGTCTGTTACCGCGAACTGTACGCGCGGTCGATGGCGGTGGCCGAGCGGCTGCGATCGTGTTGTGCGCCAGGGGATCGCGCGCTGCTGGTGTTCCCGCAGAGCGTCGATTTCATCGTCGCGTACTTCGGCTGTCTCTATGCGCACGTGCTCGCGGTGCCCGTGAATCCCCCGCGCCGCAACCAGGTTCAGGACGCCACCCGGTCCATCGTGACGGATTGCCGGGCCGCGGCGGTGCTCACCGTGCGCTCGATGTCCGGTGTGCTGCGGCAGGCGCTGGAGCCGTTGTGCCCCACCGCGCAGTGGCTCGACGTGGACGAGATCGGCGCGGAGGTGCGCCCGGATGCCGTCTCGGCGCCGATCGATCCGGATGCCGTCGCCTTCCTCCAGTACACCTCCGGTTCGACCGCGGCGCCCAAGGGCGTGCGGGTGACCCACCGCAACGTGGCCGCCAACCAGGAGATGATCCGGCTGGCCTTCGGCCACGACCACAACTCGACGGTGGTCGGCTGGGCGCCGTTCTTCCACGACCAGGGCCTGATCGGCAATGTGCTGCAACCGATCCACGTCGGCGCGCGGGCGATCCTCATGTCACCGGCGGCGTTCATCCGCCGCCCGCTGCTGTGGCTGTCGACCATCTCCCGGTATCGCGCGCACACCAGCGGCGGGCCGAATTTCGCCTTCGACGCCTGCGTCGCGCGGGCCGTCGGCGGCAAGGTGCCGACCGACCTCGACCTCAGCAGCTGGCGGGTCGCCTTCGACGGTGCGGAACCGATCCGCGCCGAGACGCTGTACCGGTTCGCCGCGGTCTTCGCCCCGCACGGATTCGACGCGCGAGCCCTGTATCCCTGCTACGGGCAGGCCGAGGCGACGCTGCTGGTCACCGGCAGCGCGAAGGGCCGTGGGCCGCGCACGGCCGACGTCGACGCCGAGGCGCTCGCGCAACGCCGCTGGGCCCCGGCCGGCGGCGGCCGGACCCGCACCCTGGTCGGCTCCGGCCGGGTACTGCCGGGCCAGCATCTGCGCATCGTGGATCCCGACACCGGCGCGCCCTGCCCGCCGGATCGGGCCGGCGAGATCTGGGTATCGGGAGACCATGTCGCACAGGGCTATTGGGAACGCCCCACCCAGACCGAGCAGACCTTCGGCGCCCGCTGCGCCGACCGGCCCGAGCGCACCTATCTGCGCACCGGCGATCTCGGTGTGCTCGCCGACGGCGAACTGTACGTGGTCGGCCGGCTGAAGGATCTGATCATCATCCGCGGCCGCAACATCTATCCGCAGGACATCGAGAACACCGTGCAGGGCGCGCATCCCGCGCTGCGGGCCGGCCGCTGCGCGGCGTTCGCGGTGCCCGCCGACGCCGCCGATCCGGACGCGGTCGCGAAACTCGTGGTGGTGCAGGAGATGCGCCGCGATCCCCACCTCGACGCCGATCCCGCCGAGGTGGCGGGCTGCGTCCGGGCGGCCGTACTGGCCGAACACGAGCTGGCCATCGGGGATCTCGTGCTGGCCCGCGCCGAGCAGTTGCGGAAAACCAGCAGCGGCAAGATCATGCGAACCGCGGCACGGCAGCAGTATCTCGACGGGGGCTTCGCGCTCTGGTCCCCGCGGCCGGCGGCCGCGCCCGAACCGACCGACGACAACGGAGGAACCGTGGCAACGCAGACCTGGCCCGTCCAGAATCCCGACTACGCGGAGCTGGTCCCCGCGGTGGTGCTGAGCATGCCCGCCGCGAAGCACCTGGGCTTCGACTTCGCCCGGATCGCGCCGGGTGAGGCGGACATCGTCCAGCCGCACCGCGCGGAACTCACCCAGCACGACGGATTCTTCCAGGGTGGCGTCCTCGGCTCGCTGGCCGATTTCGCGGCGGGTTCCGCAGCCGGCACCCTGCTCCCGCCCGGCTGGGCCAACATGACCATCGACTACACGGTGAAGATCGTGGCGCCGGCCAAGGGCAGCCGGGTGGTCGCCCGCGGCCGGGTGATCAAGCCGGGCGCACTGCTCACCATCGCGGCGGCCGAGGTGTACTCCGTCGACGACGACAACGAAACCCTCTGTGCGACAGCGCTGGTCACGCTGCGCAACATCAAACTGGCGCAGTCCTGAAGCGGGGGGAGCGAATTCGTGTCCGCCGATTCCATCGTCTTCGACCCGTTCGCTCCCGGCTTCGCCGAGGATCCCTATCCCCAGTACCGCCGCTTGCGGGAGCTGGCGCCGGTACACGAACATCCGCTGGGCTTCTGGATCGTCTCCCGCCACACGGACGTGGCCGCGCTGCAACGTTCGGCGCAATCGGTCGACGAACGGCACCTGACCCGCCTGCCGACCTGGAAGAGCGACAGCGGCACACTCGGCAAACGCAACCGCATCATGGGCGGACTGTCACTGCTGGACCAGGATCCTCCCGACCACACCCGGCTGCGGCGGCTGGTCGCGAAGGCGTTCGGCCCGCGGGCGATCCAGGCGCTGCAACCGCGCATCGAGCACCACGTCCACGCCGCCCTGGACCGGATCGCCGCCGCCGGTGGCGCGGATGTGCTGGCGGAGTTCGCCTTTCCGCTCCCCTTCGCCGTGATCTCGGAACTGCTGGGCATTCCGCTGCTCGACGGCGCCCGGCTGCGGGAACTGGTCGGCGTCCTGGCACTGGCGCTGGAACCGCTGCCGGATCCGGAGCTCCAGGCCCGGATCCGGGCCGCGGACGCCGAGGTGCTCGCCCTCGTCGGCGACCTGATCGCCTGGAAGCGGGCACATCTCGCCGACGACGTGCTCACCAGTCTGATCGCCGCCGAACACGACGGTGACGTCCTGGACGCGAACGAGCTTGCCGCCCAGGTGGTCCTGCTCTACATCGCCGGTCACGAGACCACGGTGAATCTGCTCGCGAACGGCATCCTCGCGCTGCTGCGCCATCCCGGCGAGGCCCACCGGCTGCGGACCGATCCGGAGCTGGCCGCCAATGCCGTCGAGGAACTGCTGCGCTACGACACCCCGGTCCAGCTGATGCGCCGGGTGGCGGTGACGCCGTTCGTCGCGGCCGGCGCCGAGATCCCCGCGGGCAGTTGGGTGGTGGCCTGCCTGGGGGCGGCCGCGCGCGATCCGGCGTTCTGGGGCGAGGACGCCGACCGGCTGCGGCTGGACCGTCCGGACGCGGGCCGCCATCTGTGTTTCGGCGCCGGCATCCACCACTGCCTCGGCGCGACGCTGGCCCGGCTGGAGGCGCGGATCGCCTTCACCGCCTTCGTCAGCCGCTTCCCCGGCGCCGAGCTGCTCGAACTGGAGCGCAACGGCCGCATCAACGTCCGCGGGCCCGCCCGCCTGACCATCTCGGTGTGAATCCAGCTGCGCCAGTTCTCATCTCATCACCAGGAACGAGGATCCCGTGCCCACCGTGACCATCGACGGCAGCCCGATCGCCTACACCGACACCGGCGCCCCCACCGGCCGACCGGACGCCCCGGCCGTCGTGTTCGGGCACGGACTGCTGTTCGGCGGCTGGATGTTCCGCGCGCAGATCGAGGCCCTGCGGCACGACTACCGCTGTGTCACCATCGATTGGCGCGGGCAGGGCGAAACCCCGCCCACCGCAACCGGTTACGACATGGACACCCTCACCGGCGACGCCCGCGGCGTCATCGAGTCGCTCGGCCTCGGCCCGGTGCACTGGGTGGGCCTGTCCATGGGCGGCTTCGTCGGCCAGCGGCTCGCGGCCCGGCACGGCGACCTGCTGCGCTCCCTGACCCTGCTCGACACCAGCGCCGACGCCGAAAGATCCGACAAGGGCGGCGAATACAAGACGATGGCCTGGGTGCTGCGCCATTTCGGCCTGCGCCCCATCAAGAGCCGGGTCGCCCGGCACCTGTTCGGCCCGCACTTCCTGGCCACCGCCACCGGACGCGCCACCGTCGACGAATGGGCCACCCGGCTGCGCGCCCTCGACCACGCCGCGATCCGCCGGGCCCTGTTCGGCGTCGCCGACCGCGCACCCACGGCCCACGAGATCCCCGCGATCACCGTCCCCACCCTGGTCGTGGTCGGCGCGGACGACCGTGCCACCCCGCCCGCCGAATCGCACCGCCTGGCAGCCCTCATCCCCGGCGCCGAACTGCACACCCTTCCCGCCTGCGGCCACAGCAGCTCGCTGGAACAACCCGACGCGATCACCGAACTGCTGCGGCAGTTCCTCGACCGCGTCGACCGGACCGCACCGGATGTTCGGTCCTCACGTCCGGTGCACGGCTGAGGTCCGGCGGGCCCACCGCGCCTGCCGGACCTCGGTCCCACTGTGAGCCGCCGCAGTACTTCTCGAGGCACTCGACGGTTGTCGCAAGTCTGTGCCCCGGCGGGACTCCTCGAGGGTGGTCCGGTGACGACCGGCGTCTTTCGTCAGATATTCACCGATACCGTATTTCCACCGGACTGTTTCGCCCGGTACATCGCCGAATCCGAACTCAGCAGCAAGGCGGTCGGGTCCCGCGCTGATCGGCCCGAGCACCGCCTCGACGAGATCTGTTGCAGCCCGGACTGATCACCGTGCAGCGCCGCGACGGCCGCTATCCGGGGCATTGTCCGGTGATGGAGGTTCGTGGTTCAATCGTCGTGGTGCTCGGGATGGCACTGGAGTACACCATGAAGCACATCGTGCTGCGCATCGCGACAGCCGTCGCTACGATCACCGTCGCCCTCGGCCTGTCCACCGGTCTCGCCGCCGCCGGCGTTCCCTTGACGCCGGCCGACGACCAGCCGGTCACCGATCAGGTGACCACCGACCAGGTGCCGACACCCGTCAGCCTGCTGCTGTTCGGCAAACCGGACCCCGCCACCTGCCTGCCTCCCACCGGCTCCTTCTTCTCCACGCCCTGCCTGGCCTGATCCGCGATTCGCCCGACCGGCCGGGCACTCCGGCCGGAAAGGCACGGCGGCTCAGTGGGTTCAGTGCGGAGTTCCGCCGGTGGCGGGGTGCGTCCGCGGCGCATGACGATCGCGGTGATCAGGGCGATCACCGCCCCGGCGGCGCCGGCGGCGAAACCGAGATCGCGGATCTGCTGGAATCCACGGTGCCGCAACTGCTCCGATGACGTCTCGGCGGCGAGCGAATCCGCCATGGCTGTGGATCAGGGGAAGTGTTGCGGCCGTGGCGAATCCGGGCGGAGCGTCACAGACCGCAGGAACCGCGTTGAGGATCTGCATCGCGGTGGCGACACTGGCCGAGCGCGCGTGCTCGGCCGGGGAGGTGGGGCGGGAGAAGCCGGCCAGGGCGAAGAAGTGGGTGCGCATCGACGGGTCGCCCTCGATGGTCAGCGTCCAGCCGTCCGCCGGTTTCGGCCAGCGCGACGGCACCGGATCGGGATGCCGGGCCGGCCCTCCGATCGTCATTCGCGCCGAGAATTTTGACCAACGTCTAGACACGTGTCCAATTCAAGGTCATCGTCAGTACATGACCTCGAACCCCACCGCACCCGGCCCCGTCGATCGTGATAGGCGGACCGATCGCGACGACATCGGTGCGGTGCTGATCCGATACGCCACCGCCATCGACACGAAGGACTGGAAGCTGTTGCGGACCTGTTTCACCGCCGACGCGCAGACCGACTACGGCGAGATCGGCCGGTGGGCGGACGCCGCCGGGCTCACGGAGTTCATGATCGCCGCGCATGCGGGCATGGCGTCCACGAAGCACATGCTCACGAACATGGTGGTGGAACCGGACGGTGACCTCGCCACCGCCACCACCTACGTCCACACGATCCAGGTCCTGACCGGCGAGCGGAAGGACTGGATCGACGGCGTCGGCCACTACGAGGACCGGCTCGTCCGCACCCGCGACGGCTGGCGCATCAGCCGTCGCACCTTCCGATCCACCCGGCTCATCACCAGCTTCGACTGACGCAGCCCATGTCGGCCCACCGTCCCACTCTCCTCGAACACCACTGCCCCACAATAGTATTCAGATCGGAGATCCATGGTCGTCACCGACAATGCCGCCCCTTGTCGACGCGAACGGCGCTGCGGCGGAACGGCCGTGGACGACCGGCGTGAGGTGCGCGCGTGAGCGCCCGGCATCTGGTGATCGGCGCCAGCGGCTTCCTCGGATCGCATGTCACGCGGTTACTGGTCGAGCAGGGCGAGCAGGTCCGGGTCATGGTGCGGGCGACGAGTTCTCGTCGCGCGCTCGATGACCTGGATGTCGAGTACGTCGTCGGTGACCTCGAGGATCGGGAAGCGCTGCGGGCGGCGATGGCGGGTTGTGCGGTCGTCTACTATTGCGTCGTCGATGCCCGGCCCTGGCTGCGTGACGCCGATCGGCTGTTCCACACCAATGTGCGCTGCCTGCGGACGGTGCTCGACGTCGCGGCCGACGCCGGGTTGGCGCGGTTCGTGTTCACCAGTTCGGTGGCGACGCTGCCGATCGGGGACGGCCTGGTCCGCGAGGACTCGGGGCCGCACAACTGGGCGCGCCGCGGCGGCGCCTACGTCCGTTCCCGCATCGAGGCCGAGGACCTGGTGCTCGGCTACTTCCGTGACCGCGGTCTGCCGGCGGTCGCGATGTGCGTCGCCAACACCTACGGTGACCGCGACTTCCTACCCACGCCGCACGGCGGCTTCGTCGCCGCGGCCGCGCGCGGCAAGCTGCCCTTCTACATGCGCGGCGCCGCGGCCGAAGTGGTCGGAATCCGTGATGCGGCACAGGCACTGGTACTGGCGGGCGAACGCGGGAGACCCGGCGAGCGCTACATCGTCTCGGCGGGGTATCGCAGCGTGCGGGAACTACTGGATCTCGCCGCGTCGGTGACCGGCGCCGCGCCCCCGAGACACGGCATACCCCGGCCCGTGGCGGCCGCCGCCGGGCTCCTCGGTGAGCTGGTCGCCCGGGTCACCGGCAAGGACGTTCGCATCACCCGCACGACGATGCGGCTGATATACATCATGACCCCGCTGGATCATTCGAAAGCCGAACGCGAACTCGGCTGGGAACCCCGCCCGATCGAGGCGGCGATCACCGAGGCGGCGCTGTTCTTCACCAGGCGCCGCGAAACACCCCACCCGGCAGACGATCTCACCATCGACGAACCGGAGAGACCGTGAATCACCAACTCCGAGGACGGAACCGATCCGAAACCATGCGCGCGAGAGCCGCCGCGACTCACTCGAGTTCGGTCAGCACACTGCCCTGGGTGATCGCCGACCCGACCGCCACGGACAGGCCGGTCACCACACCGGCCTTGTGGGCGTTGATCGGGTTCTCCATCTTCATCGCCTCCAGGACCGCGATCAGATCGCCCGCGGCCACCGAATCGCCCTCCGCCACGGCTACTTTCACTACCGTGCCCTGCATCGGCGCCGTCACCGCGTCACCGGAGGCGCCGGCGGCGGACCCGCCGGCGCGCTTGCGCTGTTTCTTCCGCGGCGCCGTGATCCCGTTGCCGCCGTTCGTGGCCGGGGCGGCCACCTCGAAGCGGGACGGCAGCGACACCTCGAGGCGGCGGCCGGCGACCTCGACGAGGACCGTGCGGCGGGCCTCGTCCGCTTCCTCGAGCGGGTCGGTATCGGTGTGCGGCGCAACGATATTCGTCCAATCGGTCTCGATCCACCGGGTGTAGACCTCGAACGAGGAGCCGTCCCCGACGAAGGCGGGATGCTCCACGATGTGCCGGTGGAACGGCAGCACGGTGGCCAGACCCTCGATCCGGTACTCCGCCAGCGCACGGCGCGACCGCTGCAACGCCTGTTCCCGGGTCTCACCCCAGACGATCAGCTTGGCGAGCATCGAGTCGAATCGGCCGCTGATCGAACTACCCTGGACCACGCCGGAATCCACGCGCACACCCGGACCCGACGGTTCGCGGTACACCCGCACCGGGCCCGGTGACGGCAGGAAGTTGCGGCCGGCGTCCTCACCGTTGATCCGGAACTCGATGGCGTGCCCGCGCGGGGTCGGGTCTTCCTTGATCTCCAGCTCCTCGCCGTTGGCGATCCGGAACTGCTGCCGCACCAGGTCGATGCCCGCGGTCTCCTCGGTGACCGGGTGCTCCACCTGGAGGCGGGTGTTGACCTCGAGGAACGACACCGTCTCGCCCTGCACCAGATATTCCACGGTGCCCGCGCCGTAATAACCGGCCTCCCGGCAGATCCGCTTCGCCGACTCGTGGATCTCGGCCCGGACCTCATCGCTCAGGAACGGCGCGGGCGCCTCCTCGACCAGCTTCTGGAACCGGCGCTGCAACGAGCAGTCCCGAGTACCGACCACGATCACGTTGCCGTGCTGATCGGCCAGCACCTGCGCCTCCACATGGCGGGCCTTGTCCAGATACTGCTCCACGAAACACTCACCCCGGCCGAACGCCGCGGTCGCCTCACGCGTCGCCGACTCGAACAACTCCGGAATCTCCTCGATGGTATGCGCGACCTTCATGCCACGACCACCACCACCGAACGCCGCCTTGATCGCCACCGGAACACCGAATTCCTCCGCGAACTCGACCACCTCGGTCGCATCCTTCACCGGATCCTTGGTACCCGCCGCCATCGGCGCGCTCGCCCGCTCGGCGATGTGCCGCGCGGTCACCTTGTCACCCAGATCCCGAATCGACTGCGGCGACGGGCCGATCCAGATCAGACCCGCATCGAGCACCGCCTGCGCGAAATCCGCGTTCTCCGACAGAAACCCGTACCCCGGATGGATCGCGTCCGCACCCGACTTCGCCGCCGCCTGGAGAATCTTGTCGAACACCAGATACGACTCCGCCGAGGTCTGCCCACCGAGCGCGAACGCCTCGTCGGCCAGACGCACGAACGGCGCCTCGGCATCGGGCTCGGCATACACCGCGACGCTGGCGATCCCGGCATCCTTCGCTGCCCGGATCACACGCACCGCGATCTCACCCCGATTCGCGATGAGCACCTTCGTGATCCGCGCCGCCGCTCCCCCGCTCATGCCGCGGCCCAGCTGTGCGAGGCGACGAAGGCGGTACGGCGTTCCCGGCGCAGCCAGCGCACCGGGGCGGGCTGGTCGTCGCCGGCGGCGGGCCGGGCCGCCACCGCCGCGAGTGCGATCAGCACCGCGGCCAGTTCGAGGTCGTCGGGGTTGCCCCGCTCGATGCGTACGATGGGTTCGTTCATCACTGTCTCGCTCGAATTCTGTTGGCGGAGAGGCTTACTGCGGCGGGTTGCCGTGCTTCCGCATGGGCAGGTCGGCATGTTTGGTGCGCAGCATCGCCAGCGAGCGGATCAGTACCCGGCGGGTGTCGGCGGGGTCGATCACGTCGTCGATCAGCCCGCGCTCGGCCGCGTAGTACGGATGGATGAGCTCGCTGCGGTATTGCTTGATCTTCAACTGCCGCATGGCCTCCGGATCGTCGGCGGCATTGATCTCACGCTTGAAGATCACGTTGGCCGCCCCCTCCGGACCCATCACGGCGATCTCGTTGCTCGGCCACGCCAGCGCCAGATCCGCGCCGATCGACCGGGAATCCATCACGATGTAGGCGCCGCCGTAGGACTTGCGCAACACCACCGACACCCGCGGTACGGTCGCATTGCAGTAGGCGTACAACAACTTCGCGCCGTGCCGGATGATGCCGCCGTGCTCCTGCGCCACCCCCGGCAGGAAGCCGGGCACGTCGATCAGCGTCACCAGCGGGATGTTGAAGGCGTCGCAGGTCTGCACGAAGCGGGCCGCCTTCTCCGAGGCGGTGATGTCCAGCACCCCGGCCAGCATGCTCGGCTGGTTGGCGACGATGCCGACCACCTGCCCGCCCAGCCGCGCCAGCGCACAGACCACATTCGTGGCCCAGTGCTCGTGTACCTCGAAGATCTCGCCGTCGTCGACGATCTCCTCGATCACCGCGCGCATGGGGTACGGGCGGTTGCCGTCGACGGGCACCAGGTCGTACAGCTGTTCGCTGCGCCGGTCCTCCGGATCGGTGCACGGCACCGCCGGCGGCTGCTCCCGGTTGTTGGCCGGCAGCAGCGACAGCAGGTGTCGCACATCGTGCAGGCAGCTCGGCTCGTCGTCGTAGGTGAAGTGGGTGACGCCGGTGTCGTGCGCATGGATGTCCGCGCCGCCGAGACCGTTCATCGTCACCTGCTCGCCGGTGACGGCCGCCACCACGTCCGGGCCGGTGATGAAGATCTGCGCGGTCTCGCGCACCATGAACACGAAATCGGTGAGCGCCGGGCTGTAGGCGGCGCCGCCGGCGCACGGGCCGAGGATCACGCTGATCTGCGGGATCACCCCGGAGGCGCGGGTGTTGCGGGCGAAGATGCCGCCGAATCCGGCCAGCGCGCCGACACCTTCCTGGATGCGGGCGCCCGCGCCGTCGTAGAGGCCGACCAGCGGAGCGCCGGCGGACAGCGCCAGATCCATGATCTTGTGGATCTTCTGCGCGTGCGCCTCCCCCAGCGCGCCGCCGAGGATCCGGAAGTCCTGGGCGAAGACGAAGACCGTGCGGCCCTCGACGGTGCCCCAGCCGGTCACCACGCCGTCGGTGTAGATGCGGCGCTCCTCGAGCCCGAAGCCGGTGGCCAGATGCCGGCGCAGGCCCTCGATCTCCTGGAACGAGCCCGGGTCGAGCAGCAGGTCGATCCGCTCGCGGGCGGTCAGTTTGCCCTTGTCGTGCTGGCGCTGGGTGGCGGCCGGGTCCGGCCCCTCCAGCACCGAGAGTTTGATCCTGCCGAGTTCCTCGACACGGTCCCGCATCACGATCCTTCCTGTCGCACCGCGGATTTCACAGGTCCAGGACCAGCCGCGGTGAGCGGGCTCGGGACACGCACAGCATCATCGTGCGGCCGGCCGCCCGCTCCTGCTCGTTCAGCACCGAGTCGCGGTGATCCACCTCGCCCTCGAGCACGGTGGTCTCGCAACTCCCGCAGGTGCCCTCCTCACACGAGGACGGCACGTCCACACCGGCCCGGTGCAGGGCCGACAGCACCGATTGCCCCGCGGCCACCCCGATGGTGCGGCCGCTGTCGCGCAGTTCCACCTCGAAGGCGCCGTCGGCGGCCGGGTCGGCGTCGAGCTCGGCGGGCTGGAAGCGTTCCAGGTGCAGCGATCCGGAGCCACGGGCCAGCTGCTGCCGTTCCGCGGCCTGTAGCAACGGTTCCGGCCCGCAGCAGTACACCGCGGCGTCGTCGGCACCGAAGACCTCGGGCAGCGGAATCAGGCCGCAACGGTCCTGCGGGTACAGCCGCACCCGATCACCGAAGACGGCCAGTTCACCGACGAACGCCATCCCGGCGCGGGTGCGGCCGCCGTAGTGCAGCGTCCACGGCGCACCGGCGGCGTGCACCGCGGCGATCATCGGCAGCAGCGGGGTGATCCCGATACCGCCCGCCACGAACCGGTACCGCGGCGCCGCCGCGAGCGGAAAGTTGTTGCGCGGCACACCGACTCGCAGAGTCGAGGCCGTCGTCACCGCCTCGTGCAGATAACGCGAACCACCGCGTCCGGCGGGCTCGCGCAGGACCGCGATGCGCCAGTAGCGGCGGTCACCGGGATCGCCGCACAGCGAGTACTGCCGGGTCAGCCCGCCGGGCAGATGCAGATCGATATGCGCTCCGGGACCCCACTGCGGGAGTTCGGCGCCGGACTCGGCGGCCAGTACGAACGAGCGCACCTCGGCGGTCTCGGCGGTGACGCGAACCACGCGGAGGTCGGTCTCGGAACGCGGGCTCACAGGGGGCACGATGTCGCCTCTTTCGAATTTCGTCGGCCGCGTTGATTTCCCGCGCTGGAATACGCCGCCGAATCGAAGACTACCGGCGGCGCCGAATCGGCTGAAGCAGTGTTCGGCAACCCGGACAGCGGCGATCGGATCTGCCTATGGGCGCGTTTTACGGTGTGATACAACGGAATACTGCGTACTGTGACGCACACTCCGACCTTCGACCGCGCGTTCGCAGCGTTCGCCCGGTTCGCCACCGAAACCCCCGACTACGACAAGCTCCGGGAAATCGCCGACGCGGCGGTGCCGTTCGGCGTCTTCGCGGGCATGCGCACCACGGAACTCGACGCCGACCACGCGGTCACGGAGATTCCGAACAGCCCGGACCTGCGCAACCATCTCCAGACCGTGCACGCCGCCGCGCTCTACCTGGCCGCCGACATCGCCTGTGCGCTGGCCTTCGTCGGCGCCGCCGCCCCGCAGATCGGTCAGGTCGAGTGGACGGTGGTCCGCGACTCGCGGTCGGTCTACTTCAAGCCGGCCGTCGGGCGCATCCGCGCGGTCGGCACCGTCGACGAGCGGGCGATCCGGTCCATCCTCACCCGCACCGATCAGCGCCGCTTCGATGTGGACGCCAAGGCGATGCTCTACGACGACAACGACGTGCTGGTCGCGAAGATGTCCTTCGACTACGTGGCCCAGTTCGCCGCGCTGCCCGCCGAATCCGTCTGAGCGCGAGGAGCATGATGTCCACTCCCAGCGATACCTCGGTATCCGGCGGCGAGCGCACACCCGACTTCACCGGGCTGGAGGCGCTACCGGTCACGATCGAACCGTCCGCCACGAGCGCGGCGGCGAGCTTCGTCGTGCGCGTGCTGCCCGCCGGGGATCCGGAAGCGCCGGTACTGCTGATGCTTCCGGCGATGGCGATGAAGGCCAAGTTCTATCTGCCGATGCTCGCCGCGCTGGCGCAGCGGGAGTTCAACGCGGCCGCGGTCGATCTGCGGGCCCAGGGTGAGAGCCTGCCGCCGCTGGGCGAGGCGCGCAACTTCGGCTACCGGGAGATGCTGGAGACCGATCTCCCGGCGATCGTCGCGGCCGTGCGGGAACGCTTCCCGCGGGCGCCGCTGTACCTGTTCGGGCACAGCCTCGGCGGCCAGCTGGCGCTGCTGTACTCGGCGTCCGCCCCGGGCAGCCTGGCCGGGGTGATCACCATCGGGACCGGCAGCGTGTACTGGCGGTCGTTCCCCGGACCGCGGCGGTTGCCGGTGCTGCTGGGCAGCCCGTACGTGTGGGCGGTGTCACGGCTGCGCGGGCACTGGGCCGGCAACAAGCTGATGGCCGGGCCGATGGCCGGCGGTGTCATGGCCGACTGGTCACGGCACGCGCTGACCGGGCGGTACCGGCCGCGCGGCAGCCGGCTGCGATACGACCGGCTGCTGCGGGAGAATCCGGCGCGGGTGCTGATGTTGTCGCTGAAAGGCGATCCGCTGGGCCCGAAGTCGACGGTGGAGTTCCTGGCCGGGCGGCAGCGCGCGGCGACGGTCACCCACCGGCATCTGGACGCGCAGTCCGGCGTGCTGAACCTCGACCACTTCACCTGGGTGAAGGACAGTCCGGTCCTGAGCGCGCTGATCGCGGACTGGATCCGCGACTCCCACTGATACGTAGCCAGTTTCAGACGACAGCCGAGCCCCCGTCGACGCGTTGCGCGGCGGGGGATTTCGCTGTGCGCGCCGGGCCTGGCGGCTGCGACTCGGCCGGACCATCCCGGCCGGGCCGCGCTCCGCCGACCACACAGGTCGGGCGCCCGGTGGCACCGGGCGCCCGAATACTGCTCTGTGTCACCAGGGTTCGGCGTTGCGCCCGCGCAACTCGATGGCGACGTCGGAGAGTTCGTAGATGCGCATCGTGGGCTTCCAGACGCTCGCGTCACCGATCACCCGGACCCGGCCGCCGCGCCGCTCGACGCTCTTGATGTGCACCTCGAGCGACATCTCCTTCTCGTCGGCGAGGATCTGCCCGCGGTACCGCCACGACATCGGAACACCCACGGGCAACACGAATTCCGGGTCCACCAGGTCCGCGGCCAGGCCGTTGTCCACCGCCCACTCCTGCATCGCCTGGATCACCGCCTCCACGCCGAGCGATCCCGGCATCACCGGATCCAGATAGAAGTGGTACGAGAAGAACCAGTCGTCGGGGCGGACCGGGCGCGCGGCCCGGAGGTAGCCCAGGCCGAAGGTCCCGGCGGCGTCGACCACCTCGATCTCGTCGAGCATGGCCAGATGTCCGGTCGCACACCGCGGTCCGAGGCCGGCCGCACGGCGCGCGGCGACATCGATCACGCGCACGGCGGGCCGGTGCGGCTGAGCGTCCAGCCACGCCGGCACGAATTCGCCGTTGTCCAGGCCGTTCTGGTTCGCCAGCGCGGGCGCGTTGAAGAATCCGAACAGCGACTCGCCCTCGTAGAAGGGTTCGCCGTCCACCGACAGCTCGTAGGAGAAGGTCTGGAGGACCGCACCCACCAGCACGGTGGTGTTCAGCAGCGTGCTGGTCTGCTGAATCGTCTTGTCCCGCAGATCGACCTCGCGCAACACGGTCGCCGTGCCGTCGAGGTTGCGCAGGCTGTAGTCCTCTTGCGGCGCGGTGAGCGTGGCGCCGAGGAAGTAGCCGAGCAACAGCGCCGATTGCAGCGACGTCTCCATGTACACCACATTGGGCATGGACGCGTTCGCCGATTCGGCGTAGTACCAGGAGTCGGCGGGGGAATCGTATTCGGTGTGCCCGACTCCCCCGGTGAGCCGGCCGCGCTCGCCCTCGACCGACATCACCCGATCACACAGTTGCAGACCGTGATTGGGCATGCGGGTGGCGCGACGACCCGCGCACCGCGCGAACTCCGGCCCGAGCGCGATGTCCAGATCACCGCGCGCGCTGTGCGTCATGTGGAACTCGCCCAGCAGCGCGCGCTGCCCGAAGGCGTTGCGGCGCCCGAAGAATCGCGGGATCACCCCGCCGGCCGCGGGCCCGACCGGCAGGCCCGGCGCTTCCCGGACCTCCAGCGTCAGGCCGCGAATCCGTGCCACCACCGTAGCGTCCCGGCGGAATTCGACATCGACCCGCAGCCGGGGCCGCGGGATCAGGTCCAGCTCGGCCACCTCGGCGACCACCTCGACCGGGCCCGCGGTCGCCGCGTGCAGGTCCACCTCGAACGGCGTTCCCGCCTGGAACCGGGCCTCCGCCAGGCACAGGTGCAGGCCGACCTGCATCGCGAACACCTGCGCGGCCTGCCAGGCGACCGCCACGACGGCGGCGACCGGATCCGGGCCGTCGATCCGCCCGGCCGCCACCAACCGTCCACGCCGCCAGGGTCCGGCGTGCCGGGCGATGTCCGACACCTCGGTGAGGGTGCCGCCGAGGCCCTCGGACAGCCGGATCGCCGGGTTGACGCCCTCCTGATCGTAGGCGGCGCCGAACACGGCGGCGATCTCGCCGCGGACCAGCGCCGCGAGCGCGGCCCCGTCCAGCGCGGTGACCGGCGTGCGTGCGAGCGCCTTGAACGCGCTCATGCTCGTCGCGGGCGCCGGAGAGTCGAGAACCAGTGGCTCCCGGCCGGATTCGGCCGAGATCGTGTGACCGGCCTCCGGCGTGTAGTCGATCACGACCGTGTACATCTGCTGTTCGATCGTGGCCGCCGGGAGCGGATACGGCTGCCGCACCGGCCCGGACACCGCCGCCGATCCGGGCCGGGACACCGCCCCCCGATCGGGCTGCGGCACGGCGGGCCGGCCGGGCCGGGAGACCACCGCCGGGCCGGGCAGGCCCAGCGCGCCGAGCGCTCGCCGCTGCAATGCGGTCTGTACGGCCATCGCCGACAGGTGCGCGGTGACCAGTTCGGCCCGGACATCGTGCAGCAGTGAGGAAACCGGATCACCGCCGCGCGAACCCGCGCCGGATGCCGGCGGCCGGTCGGCACCCTGCCGCAGGGCGACCTCCGCGGCCCCTGCGGGCGAGGCGGCCGCACTCCACTGCGCCGCCTCGGACCCGGCCGCCACGCCGGATCCGGCAGCGACCCCGTGCCCGCCTGCCACGCCGTGCCCGGCCGCCACGTCATGCCTGCCCACTACCCCGGACCCGGCCACCATTCCGGCTCCGGCCACCACCCCAGGCCCGGCGGCATTTCCAGCCCCGGCCACCGCCATGGCCCCGGCTGCCGCTCCGGTCCCGGTCACCGTCCCCGGCCCGGCCACCGCCCGGTGCCCGGCCGCGGGGAAGACCGCCGCGGCCGGAATCGGCTGAGCTGCTGCCGGTGCCACCGGTCCCGCGATCGCCCATTCCAGGGCGTCGAACGGCTCGCCGTCGAAATCGAGTGCGTCCAGCTGTGTCGTCATCGGATCTCCTCTCCAGGCGTCGATGGTCGTCATCAGCGCTGCTCCCGCAGACGCACGGCCTCGGCGAACTTCTCGGTCATCTCCGGCGTCGCGACCACGAAGAGGTCGGTGTACCGCTGGAGCACCCGGCCGGCCGGGTCGCAGGCGGTCGCCGTCACCGTCACCGCGGTCCCGGTGGGGTCGGTGCGCAGGTCGTCGACGATGACGACGAACGGTTCGGCATCGGGCAGCGCGGCGAAGTACTCGATGCGGCCGATCGCCAGCGGCAGGCAGCCCGAGTTCATGAACCACACCCCGAGCAGCGCGCCCGCCTGGACCACGACGTCGGCGAGCACCGGACTGTGCAGGGCCCCGGCGTAATTGCCCGCGCCGATCGGCGTGTCCGCCAGCGTGCATTCCACGACCGAGCGCCGATCCGACCGCTCGAGAATCCGGCGGACACCTTGCAGCAGCGGACCGTGGAACAGGTGGGCGTGATGGTAGACGTCGAGCCCGTTCTCCGGCCCTTCGCCGATCCGGTAGCCCGGCCAACCCGAAACCACCGGGGCAGCGGGCGATTCCGGAGCGAGGACGAAGGTGCCCGCGAAATGGGCGGGGGCGATGGTCTTCCCGGGTTCGATGCCGCTGATCCTGGCCTTCACCGTCAGCCGGTCGCCGGTGACCTCGCCGGCCGTGACCTCGAGCCGGCAGTCCCGCGCGGTGGCGGAGCCGTCGTACACGATGCCCTTGAGCACCTCGAAGCCCGAGCATTCGACCACGCGCAGACCGGGATTCGCCCGCTCCAGCACGTTGATCGCCCAGCCCAGCCCGGCCGCCGCCGGGAACACCGGGAACTGCCCGACACGATGGTCGAGGATCACCGGATCCGTGGCCAGCGCCAGCGGATCCCGGTGCGCGGCATACGCAGCGGCGGTGACGGGCCGCGCGGCCGCGGCCAGCGGAGCCGCCGGGCCGATCAGCACCGATACGTCGCCGGCACGGCCGGTCGTGAACTGTTCGGCGAACATCCGGGCCCCGGCGTCCTTGCCCAGTAGCGCGACGCCCCTGGCGAGGAACACCTCCCGCAGTTCCGGGGTGACCATGCCACCGTCCCAGGCGCCCCAGTTGACGGCAGTGACGTGCTCGGCGAAGCCGTGCCGCCGCCAGCTCAGCGCCGCGCGGTTGAGCGCCTCGTTGGCGACCGCGTAGTCCGCCTGGCCCGGGTTGCCGTACACGCCTGCCACCGAACCGAAGAGGACGATGTGGCGCAGCGGGGTGGCCGGCAGTGCGGCGACGACGTTGTGCAGCCCGTCGAGTTTGGTGGCCAGGACCGCGCGGATGTCGTCGACGGATTTGGCGGGCAGCAGAGCGTCGGCGAGCGCACCGGCCCCGTGCACGATCCCGGTGACGCGCCCGGCGTCGGCGGCGAGCGCCTGCCGGGTGGCCTCGGGGTCGGTGATGTCGACCGCGAGGTAGCGCACCCGTGCCCCGGTGGCGGCCACCGCCGCGACCGTGTCCCGGATCTCGCGCTGCGCCAGCTGATTCCGGGCCATCCGGTCGATCTGCCTGGGGGTCGGCTGCTCCCCCGCGGCACGGACGGCCGCGATCGCCGCGGACTTCAGGGCGTCGTCCGCGACACCCACCGCCCATGCCGGTTCGTCGTCGAGATCGGTCCGGCCGAGCAGCAGGAATTCGCACGGCCGCCGGGTGGCCAGTTCGCGCACACACCAGGCGGTCACGCCGCGAGCTCCGCCGGTGACCACCAGCACGTCCTCGGTGGTGACGGTGAGTTCCGTGGTGGCTCCGGAGGTTTCCACCGGGTTCAGGCGGAGCGTCCGACGGCCGTGGTCGGCGTCGATGCCGACCTCGCGGGCATCGACCGCGACATCGTCCAGTTCGTTCAGCACGGTGTCGACCAGTGCGTCACCGGTCAGCTCCGGCGCGAGATCCAGTGCCCGGCAGAACAGTTCCGGTGTCTCCTGGGCGAGGGTCTTGACCAGTCCCCCGACACCGCCGACCAGGGCCGCGGCGGCCGGACGGTCACCGCGGTGGCCCAGCGCGCCGTCGATCCGGGTGACGGTGACGAACGCCGCCCGGGTCCCGGCGGCCGCGGTCCGCGAAAGACGGTCGTGGACCTGCCTGGCGGTGAGCAGGGTGTCGGCCAGCCGCTGCCCACCCGCATGCCACTGCCCGTCGGCGGGCAGGACGGTCAGGCAGAGGTCGAGCCGGGCCGCGGGTTCCAGCGCCGCGGTGAGCGCCGCGGTCAGTGCGGCGCCGTCCCATCCGGCGACACCGGAATCGACGGCGGCGACGGTCGCGGTGTGCACGGTCCACCCGTGCCGGGCGAGTCCGGCGGCAAGCACACCCGCCGTCTCGTCACCGTGATCGACGATCAGGGCGACCCGGTCGGCGGCATAGGGCGCGTCGAGACGATCCACGGCGGGCAACCGCACCGGTTCGATCCGCAGCAGCACCGGATCGGCGCCGGGCTCCACGCCGTCGGCGAGCCGGATCGGTTCGGGCTCCGCGTATCCGCTCACGGTCGGCGCGCCACCGGCCACACCGGTGGCGATCGGTGCCACAGCGGGTGTGGTGGGTGCCGCGTCCCCCGCGACGAAGCCCACGATGTCGCTCAGGGTCCGCAGTTCGGCGACCTGCTCGGGACCGACCGCCGGCACGCCGTCGACACGCTCACCGAGCGCACCCATGATCTGGACCCGCTTGATCGAATCGACCCCGAGATCCGCTTCCAGATCCATCGACAGCGCCAGCATCTCCGGCGGATAACCCGTCTTCTCGGAGACCACCTCCACCAGCACCGACCACACCGCATCCGCGCCTGCCGCGGTCGCCTGCGCGCCGGCCGGGGCGCCTGTCGCCTCGGCGACGAAACCGACGATGTCGCTCAGGGTCCGCAGTTCGGCGACCTGCTCGGGACCGACGGCGGGCACACCGTCGACACGCTCACCCAGGGCACCCATGATCTGCACGCGCTTGATCGAATCGACGCCCAGATCCGCTTCCAGATCCATGGACAACGCCAGCATCTCCGGCGGATAACCCGTCTTCTCGGACACGACCTCCACCAGCACCGACCACACCGCATCCGCGCTCGGCGTCGCGGTACCGGTCGCCGGGGCGCCGGCGGCGGTGGCGACGAAGCCGACGATGTCGTGCAGCGTCCGTAGCTCCGCGACCTGTTCCGGGCCGACCACGGGCACACCGTCGACACGCTCACCGAGCGCACCCATGATCTGCACGCGCTTGATCGAGTCCACCCCGAGATCCGCTTCCAGATCCATCGACAACGCCAGCATCTCCGGCGGATAACCGGTCTTCTCGGAGACCACCTCCACCAGCACCGACCACACCGCGTCGGCACCGAGCATCGTGGCGCCGTCCACCGGCGCCGCCGTGGCGCTGCCGTTCACCGGCGCGGTGGCGGCGGGAGCGGCCGGCGGGGTCGAATTCCGTTGCGGAGCGGCGGGTTCCGGTCGGCTCACCGGCGCATCGACGCGCGGGGCAGCCGGGCTCTCGGACAGCGCCGTCGGCGAGACGGGCGCACCGTGACCGTTGCCGTTGCCGTTGCCTACGGGCAGATCGGTGTGGAGGCCGTTCGTGCCGTTGGGCCGCGGCGCCACCGGTGCGGAAGTGGCAGCGCCACCACCGAATTCGAGTTCGGTGAGCGAGGCGAGGATCTCGTTCACCCGGGTGTGCGTCTGCCCGATGGCCAGGCTCTGTTCCTTGATGGCCTGCACGGTCGCGTAGAGCCGCTCGTCGGCGCCGCCGGACTGCTGCGCTTCCCGTAGCACCGAGACCAGCCCTTCGGCGACCTCCAACTGCCCTTCGGTGTACCGGCTGTGGATCGCGAGGTGCTGTTGCGTCACCACATCCAATCCCGGTCCCGCGTAGGCGGTTTCCGGTTCACGGTCCGCCGGCCAGGTCGGCGCTTCGCGTCGGCCGGACACGGCGACGACATGATTCGCGGACACGGCAACCGCGTGCTGCGCAGGCGCAACGGCCACGCTCTGCACCGGCTCCGAAACCGCTGCGGGAGCCGAGGATCCGGCCAGCTCCGCGGCCATGGCCGCCGCTTCGGCGACCGCGCTCGACACGGCCTCGAGCACGGTGGGCTCGTTGATCGCCGCGCTGTAGAGCTTCCGGCGGGAGTCCGGCACGTAGTCGCGGCCGGTGAGCTGGACGACCATGCCCGCCGCCGCGATCTCGGCGAACGGCTCGGCGTCGTGCCGGTGCACGTCGGCGATCGGCGCACCGAGCACGGCCAGGTGCAGCGCCGCCTTTTTCAGCGCCATATCGCTGTCACCGGTG
Source organism: Nocardia sp. alder85J (assembly GCF_020176955.2). Classification (GTDB taxonomy): domain Bacteria; phylum Actinomycetota; class Actinomycetes; order Mycobacteriales; family Mycobacteriaceae; genus Nocardia. The sequence continues at coordinate 902,938 of NZ_JAIUCZ020000001.1, read as the reverse complement.
GGCCCCGCATCGGTGGCGATGGCGACCACGTCGGCGCCGAGGGTGCGGCGGACGAACTGGGTCAGCGTGCCCTTGGGGCCGAATTCGACGAAGACGTTGCACCCGTCGGCGCGCATGGCCTCCAGGCCGCGCACGAACTCCACGGACTCGAGCAGCTGGCCGGTCAGCACGCGGCGGTTGGCCGCGATGTCCGAACCATACTGCGCACCCGCGGAATTCGCGTAGACCGGATGTTCCGGCTCGCGGATGTCGATCTGCTCCACGGCCGCCGCGAAGGGCTCGACCGCATGGGCGACGTAGCTGGTGTGGAAGGCGCCCGCCACGGGCAGCTCCCGGACGGTCAGTCCGCGCTCGCGGCAGTCCGCGACCAGGGCGGCGACCACCTCGGTACCGCCGCCGACCACGACCTGTTCCGGCGCATTGTGATTGCAGACGTTCACCTCCGGGTGCGCGCCGAGGATCTCGGTCACCACCTCGCGGGTGGCCTGGACCGCGGCCATCGCGCCGGCGTCGGCGTCGGCGGCATCGATGGCCATCGCCGCGCCCCGGGCCTTGGCGAGAGTGAAGAAATCACGGGAATCGAGGGAACCCGCGGCCCACAGGGCCGTCAGCTCACCGAAGCTGTGCCCCATGAATCCGGCGCACTCCAGTCCGCGTTCGGTCAGGAAACGGTACTGGCCCACCGACAGCGCCGCGATCGCCGGCTGCGCGAACTCGGTGCGCCGCAGCGTCGTCTCCTGCGCGTTGCGCACCTGCGGGTCGAACACCGGCGGCGGGAACACCACGGCAGCCACAGGCCGCGGCGCATCGGCGAAGACCGCGTTGGCCTCGTCGAAAGCCGTTGCGACAGTGGGGTTGTTCAGCACGGCCGCCAGGCCCATGTCCACGTACTGGCTACCCTGACCGGCGAACAGCGCGCCCACCTTCAGCTGCGCCACGGCGCGGCGGCGGAAGAAGACGCCCTTCGGGTGCGTCCAGTCCTCGGCGTCGGCGGCGCGGGTCAGCTCGGTCACCGCCAGTTCGCGCAGCGCCGTCGCCTCCTGCTCGTCCCGCGCGACGAATCCGACGCGGGCATGCTCGGCGGGAAAAGCGTTGTCGCCGTTGGGAACCGCACCGGCAGCCAGCAGACTCACCAGATCGGCGGTGGTCGCGGCGTGCCACAGGTGCACCCGCGCGGTGCGGTGCATGGTGCGCAACTGCTCACGGCCGGGGGTGGTCTCCTGGAGCACCGCGTGGAAGTTGGTGCCGCCGAACCCCATCGCCGACGCGGCGGCCCGGCGCTGCGGGCGGTGCGGGTCGCGGATCCACGGCCGGGTCCGCGTGTTGACGTACAGCGGCGAGGTGTCGTCGAGCGCGTTGTTCGGCGTGGTGACGTTGATCGTCGGCGGCAGCACCTTGTGATGCAGCGCCAGCGCGAGTTTCATCAGACTGGCCGCACCGGCGGCCCCCTTGGTGTGACCGATCTGGGACTTCACGCTGCCGATGGCCGCGTAGCCGGTCTCGTCGGTCTCCGCGCGCAGCACCGCGTTCAGCGCGGTGAGCTCGGTCTGATCGCCGACCCGGGTACCGGTGGCGTGCGCCTCGAACAGCCCGATCGAGGCGGGCGAGCAGTCGGCGTCCACGTAGGCCCGCCGCAGCGCGGCCTGCTGGCCCTCGGCGCGCGGCGCGTAGATGCTCTTGAACCGGCCGTCGCTGGAGGATCCGATGCCGCGGATCACCGCGTACACCCGGTCGCCGTCGCGCTCGGCATCCGCCAGCCGCTTGAGCGCGAGCATGCCGATGCCCTCGCCGACCAGCGTGCCGTCGGCACCGTCGTCGAGGGGTTTGATGGTGCCGGAGCGGGACAGCGCCCCGACCTTGCTGAAGCACATGTAGCCGAAGACCGAGTTCTCGGTGTCGCAGCCACCGGTGATCATCATGTCGGCCCGGCCGGAGACCAGCTCGCTGATCGCCATGTGCACCGCCGACAGCGAACTCGCGCACGCGGCGTCGACGGTGCAGTTCATCCCGCCGAGGTCGAGCCGGTTGGCGACGCGACCGGCGATCACGTTGCCCAGCAGACCGGGGAAGGAGTTCTCCTCCCACGGCGCGAACGCCGCCGCGTACTTCGCCGCGATCTGCTCGGCGTCGGCCGCGGTGAGCCCGCAGCTGCGGACGACCTCCTTCAGCACCGGGGTGGACAGGCGAGCGGCCAGCGGGTGCGACAACGTCGTGGGCCCGGCGACACCCAGCACCACGCCGGTGCGCTCCGGCCGGTACCACGGCGACCCGGTGGCGCCCGCGTCGGCGAGCACATTGCGCGCGACGACCAGACTCAGCAACTGCACGACCGTGGTGACCTCGAGCTGATTCGGCGGCAATCCGAACTCGGTGACGCTGAACGGCATCTCCGGCACGAATCCGCCACGCCGGCAATAGGTCTTGTCGGGGGCGGTCGGGTCGGGATCGTAATAGTCGTCGAGATTCCAGCGCGAGGGCGGAACATCGGACATGCAGTCGGCCGCGTCGACGACGTTCTGCCAGAAATCCCGGAAGTTCCGTGCCATCGGGAACAGGCCGCTCATTCCGACGATCGCGATCGGGTTGTCCGCGAGTCGCCACGCCGTGACGGGCTCGTCCCGCTGCGGGGTCTGGTCGTTCATGTGCTACCTCTGTCTGGAGCTGCCGATCCGGGCAATGCGAAATGTCTGCTCTGATCGCCGTTGATCAGCGAGGATGTTCTGAACTATCGAGGCTGCGTGACGCGTTCGGCGCGGACCTCGTCGATGAGGTCCGCCAGCGCGGTGCCGATGAGCCGATGCCCGGCCGGGCTCGGGTGCATCCCGTCCGCGCACCACATGACGGGGTCCGCGCAGATCGGCGCGTTCACCAGGTCCAGGCACACGAGATCGAACTCGTCGACGAGGGTGTCGAGGAAGTCGTTCGCCTCCGCGAACCGGGCCCGGAGCACGGCCCGGAACGATTCCTCCAGACCGGGCAGCTTGTCCGGGATGTCCGGCCAGTTCGTGGTGAACACCAGCCGTCCGGGGCTCGCCAGGCTGGTATGGATGTGCCGCAGGTTGCGCTGGAAACGGGCCCGGTCGTAACTCGTCACCAGGTCGTTCCCGCCGACGATCACACCCGTCAGCGGCGCCGGATTCGCCAGCGCCCGCGGTAATTGCCGGTCCACCACGTCCTGCGTCGTGGCTCCGAACGATCCGAGGTTCAACGTCCCCCCGGAAATGCCGAGAACTTCCGCGATCTGCACCACGAATCCGGCAAAGGAGCCGTCGGCGCGCACCGTGCCGCCGCGGCCCTCTGCACAACTGTCCCCGACGACTGTCAGATTCATTTCCGACATCGGTTCGAGCTCCTCGCTACGCCGACGCACCGGCGCCGAGGAGTTTCGCGATCCGCTCGGGCGCGAAGAATTCTTCCCCGGTCATGCCGCCACCGATCATCGCGAAGAAGTCCTTGGCGTGATCGGCATTCGATCCGAGCGCCTGGAAAACTGCCAGCAACTGCGGCGTCAGTTCCAGGGTGGAGATCGAGGTGGTGAATTCGAAGCTCGAATGCGACTTCTCGTCGCGGACCCGCTGGTAGTCCGCCAGCGCCTCGGCCGGCGGCCGGTCGCCGGCCAGGCCCTCGTGCACGCGATCGGCGAGCAACTCCGCGTACTCGAAGGCGTCGGAGATGCCCAGTCCGGTCAGCGGATCCTTGTGGTAGCCCGCGTCACCCACCAGCGCCCAGCCGTCGCCGTGCGACTGCCGGTAGTAGTTGTCCAGGTAGCGCATCGGCTGGAACCGGTGCTCGCGGGTGCCCTTGGTGGTGAGTTCCTCGGCGAACTCGGGGACGATGTCGCGCGCGATGCTCACGAAGTTGCCCTCGACGTCGGCGCGGAAGTCCTGGTACGCGTCCAGCTTTCGCATCACGGCGACCAGCGTCAGATCGTCGTGGGTGGGCCAGATGCCGATCTGCTGCCGATCGCCGATGCGGCTGTGGAAGTCCTCGATCCCCAGCCCGCTGTAATACGTGTAGTAGACGAAACATTCGGCCGGCACCCGGGTGTAGATCTCGGCGCCGACGGCGTTCGCGACGACCGAGTTGGTGCCGTCCGCGCCGATCACGATGCGGGCCCGCTCTTCCCGGACCTCGCCGCCGGCCTGCGAGCCGCGGATGCCGACGACCGTGCCGTCCTCGATGATCAACTCGTGCACGGTGTAGCCCTCGCGCACCTCGGCGCCGGCCGCGCGAGCGCCCTCGAGCAGCAGCGGGTCCAGGACGGTCCGCCGCGGCGCGTAGGTGGCGTCGACCCCGCCGATGGCGTCGGCGAAGCCCGCGATCACGATGTCCTTGTAGGACACCGTCATCCGCTTGATCGCCGGCACGCCGGTGGCGACCAGCTCGTCGAGCAGGCCCCAGGCGGCGAGCCGGGCCAGGCCGCGCTGCTGGATGTAGTGGGTCGAGACGGTGTCGCTGGGGAAGGTCGCGCGGTCCACCACCAGCACCCGGTGTCCGCGCCTGGACAGCAGCATCCCGACCGGTGAACCCGCGCAGCGCGCACCTACCACGATCGCGTCATACATCCGGGCGCCTCCTAGGAAATCAATCACTTCTGCGGTCGATCGCTATGAAAGTGCGGTGGCCGGGATGCCGTATGTCCCGGCAACCACGCCGAAATCGAGTATATTGACGCGATCGCCCGAACCGGAACCGCAATTCTGAAATCCGATCGGACGACGACCGTAGGCAATGGCAGAGTATTTCAGAAACGGTAGTCCGGCCGAATGTCCGAGTTCAGCCGCCGTTCATCGCGGCGTACAACTGCCGTGCGGTAATCAATACATGCCGACAGGAAATGAACCGGCCTCGAAAATCGCCGCAGCGCAGGCTCGGTTGATGCAGACGGCCGGCGCGGGAATACCGGACTACGAACAGATCCGCCGGACGGTCGACACCCTGGTGCCGTTCGTCAATCTGGTGGGGGTGCGGATGACCGAATTGGGACCGGACTCGGCGGTGGCCGAGGTGCCGGCGCAACCGGACATGCTGAACCATCTCGGCACGGTGCACGCGGGCGCGCTGTTCCTCGCCGCCGAGGTCGCCTGCGCCGGAGCGTTCTCCGGCGCCATCGCACCCCGGATCCTGCATCTGCGCAGTTTCGTACTGCGCGATACCCGGGCCACCTTCCTCCGGGCCGGGCAGGGGCGCATCCGCGCCCACGGCACCGTCGCCTCCCCGGTGCTGGCCGAGGTGGTGGGGCGCCGGACCGAGGAGCAGTTCGAACTCACCGGCAAGGCCCTGCTGCGCGACGACACCGGAGCGCTGGTCGCGAAGGTGGACCTGGAGTACTTCTGCCGGCTCGCCGCCGCGTAGCGATCGGCCCGGGGCATCCCGGTCAACTCCGATAGAGGGCTTCGACGACGGCGTCGAAGTCCTCTTCGATCGCCTTGCGGCGCAGTCGAAGTGACGCGGTCATATGTCCCTGCTGCACGGAGAAGTCCGCGGGCAGGAGGGCGAACCGGCGAATCGACTCCGCCCGCGAGACCAACCGGTTGGCCGCCTCGACACCGGTCGCGATCTCCGCGACCAGGCGGGGATCCTCGGTCGGCACGCCGCCGGTCAGGTCGACCCCGTTGTCCGCGGCCCAGCGCTCCAGGACCGCCGGATCGAGGGTGATCAGCGCGGTCACGTACGAGCGGCCCTCGCCGACGACCATGCAGTTGCTGACCAAGGGGTGCAGGCGAACCCGGTCCTCCAGCGGTGCCGGCGCCACGTTCTTGCCGCCGCTGGTGACGATGATCTCCTTGCGCCGGCCGGTGATGGAGAGGAATCCGTCCTCGTCGAGCCGGCCCAGATCCCCGGTCGCCAGCCACTCGGTCGCCGCGTGCCCGCCGTCGGGCCAGTAGCCGGGGAAGACCTGCGCGCCGCGCACCAGGATCTCGCCGTCGCCGGCGATCGCGATCGTCGTGCCCGGCACCGGCCGGCCGACCGTGTCCGGCCGATTCGCCTTGGGAGCGCTCATGCTGACCGTCGAGGACGCCTCGGTCAGGCCGTACGCGCCGATGATCTCCACACCCAGACCGGCGAAGAAATCGGCGGTCGACGGTTCCAGCGATGCGCCACCGGCGATCACATGGTCGAGCCGGCCGCCGAGCATGGCGCGCAGCTGCCGATGGATGCCCGCGTCGGCGGCGACGCCCGCGGTGCTCGCCTCGCCGTGCCGCTCGGCGCGGCCGGCGGCGATCACCGCCGCCTCCGTCGCCTCGTATCCCGCGCCGCCGAGCGCCTGCCGCGCGGCCTTGCGAATCTTCTCCAGTACGTACGGAACACCGATCAGGAAGGTCGGCCGGAATACCGGCAGGGCGGCCGGCAACTCCGCGGGCGCGGCGACCAGCCCGGTGCGCACACCCGCCCAGACACAGCCGAACAGCGCGACCCGCCCGTACACGTGCGCCAGCGGCAGGAACATCAGGGTGGACGCGGGATCCTCCGGACTGCGCCGGAACACCGGATCCAGCAGCTCCACCACATTGGCCGCGGCGGCGAAGATATTGCGGTGGGTCAGCATGCAGCCCTTGGGCATTCCGGTGGTGCCGCTGGTGTAGACGAGGGTGGCGAGGTCGTCGGCCCGCACCGCCAGCCGCCGCCGCGTGATCTCGTCGTCGTCGACCGTGGCGCCCGCCGCGATCAGCTCCTCGAAGGACGCACCGAGCAGCCAGGACCGCTCACCCGCCGCGCCGACCAGTTCGCGCTGTTCGGCCGAGGCCACGAAACACGCCCGGGGCCGGGAGTCGGCCACGATGTGCCGCACCTGTTCGGCCGAGGACGTCGGGTAGACCGGGACGGTCACCGCGCCCAGGCTCAGCACGGCGAAGTCCGCCGCCGACCATTCCCAGCTCGTCGCACCGAGGATCAGTACCCGATCACCGGCGCCGATGCCGTTGGCGGCCAAGCCTTTCGCCAGACCGTGCACGATGGCGGCGAATCCCTCGCAGGTGAGGTCCCGCCAGCCGCCGGCGGTGAGCCGGCTGAACACGGCGGCGCCGGGGCGCGACGCGGCCGCCTCGTACACCACGTTCGCCAGGCCGTCGGTGTCGGCCATCGTCACCAGCGGCGGCACCCGGTATTCCTGCCGGATCATCATGCTCCCCCGGTCAGCGGGACGGGAATGTAGGTCGAGCAGCGCGACGGCAGCCGCACCCCGGCCGCGCGCAACTGGCCCACCCGCGACGCGAACGCCGTGCCGCGCATGATCTGCGCCGCGAGTTCGGTGACGTGCCGGTGGCCCGGCGCGGCGAGGTAGGTGCCGGCCACCCATTCGTTGAACGCGCCCATCGCCGGGCCGCACCAGATCTGGTAGTCCGCCGCGCGCTCGGGGGCCGCGGACATGGCCCAGCCCGAGGAACGGCCGAGGTACCAGCGGAAGATCAGCGCCATCCGCCGCTTCGGGTTGCCGGCGGCCCGCTCGATCTGCTCCGGATCGCGTGCGCTGAAGTACTGCACGCAGTCGGCCCACACCTCGTCGAAGCCGCGCTGGAGGATCCGCTGCTCGATCTCCGCGCGCTCGGCGGCGGGAATCGCGTCCACGCCGGAATAGGCGCGGTAGGTGTCGTACAGCCGCCGGGCCCGGCTCGCGAACATCGTGCCGCGTTGCAGAACCTGCACATCGACGCCGAGTTCGAACATGTCCGACGACGGCGCCATCACCGTGTCGGCGACCCCGGCCGCGGTCAGCAGCCGCTTGGCCGCCTCGGACTGCGCGGCCTCGACCGACGCGTGATTGATCGAGCCGGTGACCACGTACGCCGCGCCCATGGTGAACGCCGCCACCGCGGCGGCCGGGGTGCCGATGCCACCGGCGGCGCCGACCCGGACCCGGTGGGCGTAACCGCACTCCCGCCGGATCCGGTCGCGCAGCGCGAGCAGCGACGGCAGCAGCACCACCAGCGGGCGGCGGTCGGTGTGGCCGCCGGAGTCGGCCTCGCCGGTGATGTCGTCGGCCATCGGGATCGACGCGGCCAGTTCCGCCTGCTCGGCGGTGATCTCGCCCGCTTCGCGCAGCCCGCGCACCAGCGCCGCCGGGGCCGGTCGCAGGAAAAGCTCCGCGACCTCGCCACGAGAAACCTTGGCGATCAAGCGATTACGCGACACCACCCGGCCACTGGGGTCGCGGTGCAGTCCGGCCAGCCGGTACCGCACGATGTGCGGCGTCAGGTCCATGAACGCCGACGCCTCGACGCACCGGACCTCGTGCCGCAGGCAGGCCTCGACGATGGACCACTCCAGCGCGGGCTCGCTGGGACTGTGGATCACATTGCACGCGAACGGCTTTCCCGGCGCCTCCCGGCGGATCGTGGCCAGCGCGTCGTCGATCCGGGCGGGCAGCACACCACCGGCGCCGAACGAGGCCAGCAGCCCGGCGCGGGCCATCGCGGTCACCAGCGCGGCCGAGGCGATCCCGTTCGCCATCGCGCCGGCGTGATAGGCGTAGCGCACACCGTGCGCCTTGCGGAACTCACTGTCCCCCAATGCTTCCGGTCGCAGCGCGGGTGCCGAGGCGAGCACCCGGAGGCCGCGCGCGGCGTCCGGGTCGGTCGTGACCGCGACACCGCGATCGTCACGCACCACGAACACCGGCCGGTCCAGCACGGACAGCGCCTGATAGATGGAGTCGTCGTCCCTGGCCAGTACGGGTGAGGCAATGGGAATCGTCACGGTCTCAAGTCTTCGGCGAACCCGCAGGCAGGGTCAATACGGCGGATCGGTATCACCATCGCGCGATTCGGTTGCGTGATGGCCGGATCCGAGCGCGGGCCGGGGCCGCCCGCGCACGCCGCGGCCCCGCACCCGCGAGCGGACTCCCGGGTGCGGTGCCCTGGTGTGTCCGGAAGCTACTGCGCCGGTACCTGTGTCGGCTGCGCCGCAGCCGGCGCGGTGTCCGGACGGGGCTGGGTGTCGAGCGGTTTGGCCGACTCGATACAGCCGAGGAAGGACCGCACCAGCGGCCGGTTGTCGTCCGCGCGCCACACCGCGCACAGTTCGACGATGGGTACCGGATCGTGCAGTGCGACGGTGACGGTCTGCGCGTAACCCGGGTTGGCCGAGGCGAATCCGGCGTGCAGCGAGGAGGTGAACCCGACCACCGGCTTCACCGACACCATGATCCCCATCGCGTTCGGATCGTCGAGCAGATGATCGACGCTCAGCTTGATGCCGCTGCGCTCGGCCGCGATGAACAGCGCGTCGTACATCGCCGGACTCTGCTGCCGCTCGAAGAGGATGCAGGACTGACTGGCCAGTTCGCTGAACGAGGTACGGGACCGACGCGCCCAGCTGTGCCCGCGGCCGACGACCGCCACCAACGGCACCTGCAACAGCGGGCGGAACTGGAACGCGGCCGAGGCCGGGCGGCCGTACACCAGGGCGATGTCCAGGTCGCCGTCGGCCAGTGCGGTGAGCTGCGGGCCGGTCCGCTTGTCCACCAGGTTCACGTTGACGTTGGGTAGTATGGTGTTCATCCGGGCCAGTGCCGCGGGCAGAATCCGTTGTCCCGCAGGGAAGTTGTAGCCGATGCGGAGCACCCCGGCCCGGCCGAGCGCGACTTCGCGCACCGCCGTCCGGGCTTCTTCGGTCTGATTGATGATGGTCCGGGCATGCTCGCGCAACACCTCGCCGGCCGGGGTCAGGCCGACCTGATGTGAGGTGCGATCGACGAGACGAACGCCGAGGCTGCGTTCGAGTCGCTGAAGTTGCTGACTGAGTGAGGGTTGAGCCAGGTGCAGGCGTGCCGCGGCACGTCCGAAATGCAGTTCTTCCGCGACGGCGAGGAAGGATACCAACAGTCTGAATTCCATCGTCTGGTCCCGTCCGTGAGGTGAGATCAGCGTATCCGCTTCGACTAACCGACGGTGAACCCCGTTCGCGATCCGGTGGCGCGCAGGTATATATCTGCCGTAGGGAACCGGCTGTTCACCGGTCGTGAACCCGGCCCGGACAATTACGATTTCGCCATCGGCCATTGGCTCCCCGAATAGTGGCAGATCAGCCCGCACGACCGGCCTCCGAGCACCGGAAACCGTTTCGGCCCAGTTCATTTGCAGTACACGGATGAATGCTCGACTGACACGGTCCGCGGCCGCAGCGTATTTCGGCCGACCGCCCTGTCGAAGGTGAGTTCCGGTATGAGCCGTATCCGGTTGCACGGCGTGACGAAGCAATACGGCGATGTCACGGCGGTCGACGGAATCGATCTGGATATCACCGACGGCGAGTTCCTGGTTCTGCTCGGTCCCAGCGGATGTGGCAAATCCACCCTGCTGCGCATGATCGCGGGCCTGGTGGAGCCGAGCGCGGGCCGGTTGCTCATCGACGACCGGGATGTCACCGACGTCCCGCCCGGCGACCGCGATCTGGCGATGGTGTTCCAGAGTTACGCGCTGTACCCGCATCTGTCGGTGGCCCGCAACATCGGCTTCCCGCTGCGGGCCCGGCGCCGGGCGCGCGCGGACATCCAGCGCCGGGTGGAGGAGGTCGCGGCCGGCCTCGACCTCGCCGCGCTGCTGGACCGCAAACCACGCGAACTGTCCGGCGGGCAACGGCAGCGCGTCGCGCTCGGCCGCGCGCTGGTCCGCGATCCGGGCGCGTTCCTGATGGACGAGCCGCTGTCCAACCTGGACGCGCAGTTGCGCACCTCGACCCGGGCGAACCTGTCCGACCTGCACCGGCGGCTCGGCTGCACCTTCGTCTACGTCACCCACGATCAGATCGAGGCGCTGACCATGGCGACCCGCGTCGCGGTGCTCAACGGCGGCAAGCTGGAACAGGTCGGAGCGCCCGCGGAAGTGTACGACCGGCCCGCCTCGGTGTTCGTCGCCGGGTTCCTCGGCTCGCCGGCGATGAACCTGGTCGAGGCCACTGTCGACACCGCCGACGGCCGGCTGCGGGTCCGCGCTCCCGGTCTGGACCTGCCGCTGTGGCCCGGCGAGACACCCACGCGCGAGGTCGTTCTCGGGATCCGGCCCGAAAGCCTGGTCCGCGCCGACGCCACGACCGCGCCGATCCGGGCGACCGTGGAACTGGTCGAGAACATGGGCCACGAGGAGGTCGCCTACCTGGACGCCGGCGGCACCCGGCTGGCCCTGCGCGGGCCGCGGCCGCTGGGCCTGGCGCCCGGCGCGACCACCGGCCTGACCGTCCCGCTCGGCGCGATCCACCTCTTCGACGCCGCCACCGGCCGCCGGCTGGCCTGGCGCGACACCGCGCAAACGGCCCAGCCGGAGCCCGAATTCGATACTGCCCCAGCCTAATTGGATCACCTACACCCTGAGGAGTACCCCCGAGATGATCCGGCACTGGCCGGCCCGCGCCGCCGCGGCCGCCGCGACCCTGCTCACCCTCACCGCCTGTAGCGTGGGCGCGCCGTCGAGCGCCCCGAGCACCAGCGTGGCCACCGTTCCCGAACTGACCCCCGACCAGAAGGTCTCGATCACCTTCGAGAGCTACAACCTGTCCACCGCCGGTCCCTGGACCGACACGTTCAACGAGCTGCTGGACAACTTCCGCAAGCAGCACCCGAACATCGCCGTGACCGCGCAGAAGCCCGGCGGCGCCTCGGCCAACGGCGTCAACAACGCCATGAGCAGCCTCCAGACCGAGGTCGCCGGCGGCAACGCTCCCACCGTGGCCCAGGAGACCTTCGGCGACCTGGATTTCATGGTCGACAAGCTGCACGCGCACGCGCTCGACGATCTGGTCGGCAAGGACGCGGTGCAGGCCAATTTCGGTGGGGCGCACCCGTTCGCCGACACCGCGAAGACGCTCGGCGACTGGAAGGGCAAGACGTACGGGGTGCCCTTCGTCTTCTCCACCCCGGTGCTGTACTACAACGCCTCGATGTTCCGGGCGGCCGGGCTGGATCCCGCCGACCCGCCGGCCACCTGGGACCAGGTGAAGACCGCCGCGCAGGCGATCAAGAGCCACACCGGCAAGGACGGCGTCTACATCGACTGCCTCACCAAGGTTTCCGGTGACTGGTGCTACCAGGCGCTGGTCGCCTCCAACGGCGGCAGCGTGCTCTCCGGCGACGGCAGCACGCTGACCTTCGCCGACGCCCCCGCGGTCGAGGCCGTGGCGATGGCCCGCGATCTGGTCGGCTCGGGCGTGATGCCGCAGCTGACCCAGGTGCAGGCCTTCCCGCAGTTCGCCGCCGGCAATATCGGCATGTTCCTCGAAAGCAGCTCGCTGCAAGGCAATTTCGTCAAGGGCGCGGCCGACGGCCACTGGGATCTGGCCGCCGCGACCATGCCGAAGTTCGGCGACAAGCCCACCGCGCCGACCAATTCCGGTGCGGCGCTGTTCGTCACCGCGGGCGACCCGGCGCAGCAGCGGGCCGGCTGGGAGCTGATCAAGTACCTGACCAGCGACGAGGCGTACTCGATCATCGCCCGTAAGATCGGCTACCTGCCGCTGCGCACCGGGCTGGTCGACGATCCGAACAGCACCCTGGCCTCCTGGGTCGCCCAGAACCCGCTGGTGCGGCCGAATCTCGATCAGCTGAAGCGCCTGCACCCCTGGCTCGCCTTCCCCGGTGACAACTACGTGCAGATCCGCAACGGCATGCTGGAGGCGGTCGAGAAGTCGGTGTTCCAGAACGCCGATCCCGCCGCGACCCTGACCGCGGCCCAGCAGCAGGTCGCGGCGCTGATGCCGGCCAAGTGACTGCCACCGGATTCTTCGTGGAAGTGCCTGCGGTGCAGGCACTTCCGCAAGAGGGCCGGGCGCCTGCGGGACGCCCGGCCCGCCGGCGCCGGGTACTGCGCGCCGTCGCGCCGTACCTCTATCTGCTCCCGGCCCTGGCGTGCGTGATCTTCTGGACGTACCGGCCGCTGGTGCAGACCGTGCAGCTGTCCTTCTATCACTGGGACATGCTGCCCACCAGCCCCGCCGTACCGGCCGGGCCGGACAACTACCGCCGCCTGCTCAGCTCGCCACAGCTGGGCCGGAGTCTGTGGCTGACAGTCGTTTTCATCCTCGGCATGGTGCCGTTCACAGTGATCGTGCCGACGCTGGTGGGGCTGGCGACCCGGCGGTTGCGCGGCCGGACCGCCGGGCTGTACCGGGCGTTGCTGTTCGCGCCGATGCTGGTACCGCCGGTGGCCGGCGCGGTGGTGTGGCAGTGGCTGCTCGATCCCCGCTACGGCGCGATCGACCGGATGCTGGGCACCGATCTGAACTGGTTGCAGCAGACCGGCCCGGCGCAGCTGGCGATCATCGTGATCACCGGCTGGCACGTGCTCGGCTTCGCCGTCCTCATCGTGACCGCCGGCATCGCCGGGATCAACGACGACTACACCGAGGCCGCAGCCCTCGACGGCGCGAGCCGCAGCCAGACCACCCGCTGGATCCTGTTGCCGCTGTTGTCCCCCACGCTGCTGTTCCTGGCGCTGATGACGGTGCTGCTGTCCGCGCAGTGGTCGTTCCCGGTGATCGACAACCTGACCCAGGGCGGGCCGAGCGGGGCCACCACGAATATCTACTACTTCCTGTGGGAGACGGCGTTCCAGGGCTTCGCGGCCGGTAGCGCCGCGGCGGCCGGGGTGCTGTTCTTCCTCGGTTTCGGCGTGCTGGCGCTGGTGCTGGTGCGCCTGTCGGACCGGCTCGGCGTGCACGACAACTGAACCCGCGACATTCCGAAGGACGAGCCGACATGATCGAATCCCGGCGGCCGCGACGGGGATGGGCCGGGCACCTGGTGCTCGGCCTGCTCGGCGTCGCGTGCGTCTTCCCGATCTACTGGATGTATGCCACCTCGTTCCGGCGTCCCGCCGACGTGGGCGACGCCTCCCCGGTGCCGTGGCCGCTGTCGGTCCAGGGCTACCGGGACGCGGCGCACATCATCGACATCGGCGGATTGCTGCTGAACACTTTCGTGGTGGCCGGCCTCACCGCCGCGGGCCAGCTGCTGACCAGTCTGCTGGCCGCCTATGCGTTGACCCGCTGGCAGTTTCGCGGACGGCAGCTGGCCTATCTGCTGTTCGTCGGCACCTGGCTGGTGCCGTTCCAGGTGACGATGCTGCCCAACTACATCGTGATCGTGCAACTGGGCCTGCTCAACACGCTGGCCGGCGTGATCGTACCGACGCTGTGTTCGGCGGTCGGCATCATGATGCTGCGCCAGCACCTGCAGGCGTTCCCACGCGAACTGCTGGAGGCGGCCACGATGGACGGCCGGTCGTCGTGGGCCACGCTGTGGACGGTCGTGGTGCCGAATATTCGTGCCGCACTGGCCTCGCTGGCCATCCTGCTGTTCATCACCTCGTGGAACGAGTACTTCTGGCCGGCCATGGTGCTGCGGCGCAGCCGCTCGGTGATCCAGCTGGGGCTGGAGGGATTCTTCTCCCCGGAGGGCACCGACTGGTCGGCGCTGATGGCCGCGGCCGGCCTGGCCTGCCTGCCGGTGTTCGCGCTGTATCTGGTGTTGCAGCGGCAGATCGTCAGCGCGTTCGTCCGCTCCGGCATCCGCTGACCGCGCCGGTTGCCGCGGGCCCGGCCCCGCGGCAATCGGCGGCGTTTCAGCGCAGCGCCGCCACGACCGGCTCGCCGACCTGGAACACCGCGCTCGGGCGGGCCAGGTGGATCGGGCCCGCGAATTCCGCCGCGGCCTCGGTCAGCCGCGCCTTCAGCCAGTCCTCGTCGGTGGTCGGGAAATGGGTCAGCAGCAGCTGCCCGGCCCGAGCCGCCGCGGCCGCGCGGGCGGCGTCGGCGGCGCACAGATGCCCGTGCGCACCGGGATCGGACACCGCCAGCGTGGCCTCCGACACGAACAGGTCGATATCCGCCGCCAGCCGCACCAGCGCCTCGGTGGGCCCGGTATCGCCGGTGTAGGCCAGCGAGCCGCTCGGCGCGCAGATCCGGACGCCGCAATTGGGCTTGGCGTGCCGCAACTCCACGAATTCCAGCGTGCTGACACCGACGGCGGTGATGTCGTCGGGCTCGTACTCGTGCACCTCGAAGGCGCCGTCGAACACCCGGTCCAGCAGGGGCAGCGTGGTCGTGCTCAGCAGCGCCGACCAGCGTTCCAGCAGGGGGCCGGATCCGGCCGGCAGATACAGCGGCACCCGCGGCATCTCGTGCGGCCCCGGCCCGAACAACGACTCCACACCCGGGAACCCGGACAGCGCGACCGGCGCCAGCAGCGCCTTGCCCAGCGGCAACAGGTCGTACACGTGATCGATGTGCGTGTGACTGATCACGACCGCATCCAGGTCCGCGGGATCCATGACGGCCGACAGCGAGGTCGCGATACCCGGCCCGCAATCCAGCAGGATGCGACTGTCCCCGGTGTCCACCAGGTAGCCAGAACTTGGCTGCCCCTGCGCAGGCACGCCCGCTCGGCAGCCCAGCACTGTGATTTGCATCGTTGTCTCCGTTCCACGATTCCCCAGAAGACCCCGCATTCGCTCGCCTGGCGGGCATACGACACAGGGGGTCACGTCATCCTGAGCGATTCTTGGTGCTCACGGGACGGAAACAGTCCTGAGTGAAAATGTTCCACACACCCGATAGACAACGCCTATCGGACCGCTCGCCACCCGGACGGCTCGGTCCGGCGCGGCCGGCCCGCGGACCTCGGTATCGGCTCAGGTCCGTTGTGCGCGTACGAGATCGACGCGAACGAGCACAGCCCCGCGCGCGGTGATGCTCCAGCCGAACCGCTCCGCCCGGCCGGCTCGGCAGGGCAATGGAACACTGTCGAGCCGGCCGCCGGGTAGGCGCGTTGCGCCGCTGGATCAGCCGAGCCGGGCGGTGAGGAAGCGGGCGAGTTCGGCGGGCCGGTCGTCGAGGTAGAAGTGGCGGCCCGGGAAGGTGGTCAGCTCGAACTCGCCGGTGGTGTGGCCGCGCCAGCGCTGGGCCTGCTCCGCGGTGACGGTGGGATCGTCGTCGCCCAGCAGCACGGAGACGGTGCAGCGCAACGGTTCTCCCGGGCGGTGGACGTAGGTCTCCACGGCCCGGTAGTCGTCGCGGACCGCGGGCAGTACCAGTTCGGCGAGGCCGGGTTCGGTGCGCAGGATCTCCACCGAGGCGGGATCGTCGGCCAGCCTGGCCAATTCGTCGATCAGATCGGAGTCGCTGCCGCGGTGCAGGTCACCGGTGTAGGGCGCG
This sequence comes from Nocardia sp. alder85J, assembly GCF_020176955.2. Taxonomy (GTDB): domain Bacteria; phylum Actinomycetota; class Actinomycetes; order Mycobacteriales; family Mycobacteriaceae; genus Nocardia. The sequence goes on along the minus strand of NZ_JAIUCZ020000001.1, from coordinate 886,795 downwards.
TCCGGGGCGATACGGCCGGAGGCGAACAGGTGGGTTACCGTGCGGCCCTGCGCTTCCAGCCGCCGGGCGGTCTCGAAGGCGAGGGTGGCGCCCATGCTGTGGCCGAACAGGGCCAGCGGGGCGGGTGGCCAGGTGCGGAGGTCCGCGGTGATCGCCTCGGCGGTGGCGGCGAGATCCGGCAGCGCCGGCTCGCCCAGGCGGTCCTGGCGGCCCGGATACTGCACGGCGAAAACAGCGGTGCCGGAGTCGAATTCCCGTGCCAGCGCCCGGAAGGCGCCGACGGACCCACCACCGGGCGGGAAGCAGACCAGCACCGCGCGTGGCTGCGCCGGCGCCCGCAGTTGCCGCAGCCACACGGTTCCACCGATGTGCGCCACCATGATTCACACTCCTTCCGCACCGGTCCCCCCGACGGTGACCCTAGCGGCAGCGCCGCGCGGGCTCAGCGCAGCACGCGGATGGCCCGGGCGAGTTCGGCGCCGGTGAGCAGTGACGTGGTCGGCGCGAGCAGCCACAACAGCGCCACCCCCTGGAAGATCGTGAAGTAGAACTTCGCCACGGCGCGCGCATCGTCCTCGGCCAGGTCCGGGAACGACTCCCGCAGGGTGATCGCCAGGTCCGCGCACGCGTGTTCGGTGGCCTCGGCCATCATGAGCTGCGTTTCGGGAGTTCGAGCGGTGACCATGCCGTTCTCCATGGCCAGGGCCAGCTGATCGCGGTTCTTCGCCAGGATGGCGACCAGTCCGTCCATGGTCGGCACCACCGATTCCGCCGGGCTGCGGCCCGCCGCGCCCTGCCGGATCGCCGCCTCGAAATCGTCGCCGATCCCGGTTCCCATCACCTCCAGCACCGCCTCGGTGATGAGCCGGTCCTTGGAGCCGAAGTGGTAGCCGATGGCGGCGAGGCTCACTCCGGCGGCAGTGGCGATGTCGCGCGCGGTCACCTTGGCCAGTCCGCGCTCGAGGATGGCCTTGCGGGCGCCCGCCAGCAGATCTTCACGGTTTCCCATGCCCGCCACCCTATCAGCGTATTAGACGTTTGTTCTAGACAGGTGTGCCAGACCGTGTTACACATATGTCTAAGACGTTCGAACCAAACAAAGGAACGACATCATGAGCACCACCCACGTCCTGATCTCCGGTGGCGGCATCGCAGGCAATGCCGTTGCGCTGCAACTGCTCCGGGCCGGCGTCCAGGTCACCGTCGTCGAGCGGGCCGAGGCGCCGCGGCCGGGCGGGCAAGCGGTCGATCTGCGCGGGCCCAGCAAGGAGGCAGCCGAGCGGATGGGCCTGCTGGAGGGCATACGGCGCTACCAACTGCGAGAATTCGGCATGGCCTATGTCGACGGGGCCGGTCGCGAATACGCCCGGATGTCGATGGAGGACTTCGACGGCACCGGCCCCGTCGCCGAGATCGAGATCACCCGGGGCGATCTGAACCAGGTACTGCTGGACGAGGTGGCGAAGGCCGGTGGCCAGCCGGACTACCGCTACGGCGACTGGATCGAGGACATCCGCCAGGACGCCGCGGGCGTGGACGTCACCTTCGCCTCCGGTCGCATCGGCCGCTTCGATCTCGTCGTCGGCGCCGACGGCGTGCACTCGGCCACCCGCCGCATCGCCTTCGGCCCGGAGGAGCAGTTCACCACCTTCCTGCACGGCTACTGCGCCTTCTTCACCATGCCCACCCCCGCCGGGATCGAACCCGGCTGGATGACGATGCGCACGGTCCCCAGCGCGGCGGTGGCGATCCGGCCCGACCACGATCCCGCCACCTCGAAGGCCATCCTCACGCTGCGCACCCCGGAGAATCCCGCGCTGCGCCGGGACGTCGCGGCGCAGAAGCAGCTCATCCGCGACATGCTGGGCCGGGCCGAATGGCATGCCCCGGCGGTGCTGGCCACGATGGACCAGACCACCGATTTCTACTTCGACTCACTGACCCGGGTGGACATGCCGTCGCTGTCCGCCGGCCGGGTGGTACTGCTCGGCGACGCCGGCTACTGCGGATCGCCGATGACCGGAATGGGCACCGCGATGGCGATCGTCGGGGCCTACCTCCTCGCCGGTGAGATCGCCACCACCCCGGACGATCTCGCCGGTGCGCTGCGCCGGTACGAGCAGCGGGTGACACCGTTCCTGACCACGGCCAAGGAGCTGCCCGGCGGCGGCATCAAGATGATGCTGCCGACCTCCCGATTCGTCACCGCGCTCGGGCGATTCAACATGCGCGTGCTGACCTCACCGCTGATGCTCCCGCTGACCCGGAAGATCTTCATGCCCAAGGACGACGGCTTCACCCTGCCGGTCTACTGAGCCGCCGGGGCGTGGGCTTCCCAGCCCGGTCACGAATCCGCTCGCAACGTCCTACCAGCCGCGGATCCGCCCCACGCCGGCTCGATCGCGAATCCACCGCAGCACCCCGCTCGGTCTCGGGTACGCCCGCAATGCCCGGCTCGGTCACGGATGCGCTCGCGGCGGTGGTCCCGGTCGCGGGGGCGCCGGGGCCGCGGGCCTAAGCTGTCGGTGTGCGGCAGAAGATCATCCTGGATGTCGACACCGGCATCGACGATTCCCTCGCTCTGCTCTACCTGCTCGCCGACGACGACGCCGAGGTCGTGGGCATCGCGTCGACCGCGGGCAATGTCCCCGCGCCTCAGGTGGCGGCCAACAACCTGGCGTTGCTGGATCTGTGCCGGGCGCCCGGGATCGAGGTGACGCTCGGCGCCGAGACGCCGCTGGCGATCCCGTTGCGCACCACCGAGGACACGCACGGACCGCAGGGCATCGGCTACGCGGAATTCCCGCCGTCACGACGCCCGCTGTCACCGCGCACGGCCGCGCGGATGTGGGTGGATCTGGTCCGGGAGCATCCCGGCGAGATCATCGGCCTGTGCACCGGCCCGCTCACCAATCTGGCGCTCGCGCTGCGGATCGAGCCGCAACTGCCGCTGCTGCTGAAGCGGCTGGTGGTGATGGGCGGCGCGTTCAACCATCCGGGCAACACCACGCCCACCAACGAATGGAACGTGCACGTCGATCCGGAGGCGTGGAAGGAGGTCTTCGACGCATTCGGTGCGGCGCACGCCCATCCGCGGCCGCTGGTGTGCGCACTCGACGTCACCGAGACCATCGAGATGTTCCCCGCGCACCTGACCAGGCTCGCCGACGTCGCGGAAAGCCTGCCCGCCGCGGAGGTTTCGGAGACCGATTCGCCGGGAGCGCGGTCCAAGGCGAGCAATCCGATCGTGCGGTTCCTGACCGACGCGATCCGTTTCTACTTCGAATTCCACCAGCAGTACGACCAGGGCTACCTCGCCCACATGCACGACCCGTTCGCCGCCGCGCTGGCGCTCGACCCGGGACTGGCCGTCACCCGCCCCGCCACCGTCGACGTGGAACTGACCGGCACCCTGACCCGCGCCACCACGGTCGCCGACTGGGCGGGCATGTGGGGCCGGGAACCCAACGCGGACATCGTGATCGGCACCGACCCGGCCGTCTTCTTCGAGCGGCTGATCACCCGGGTCGGCGAATTCGCCCGCCGCACCTATCCGCCTGGGCAGTAGGAGGTCGCGGATGCACGGCGCCGAACCCGGGTATGTCGCGGACTTTCAGCGCCGCGTCGGCCTGCCCGCAATCATCGACGTCCACACGCATTTCATGCCGGAGCCGGTGATGCGGAAGGTGTGGGCGTACTTCGACGCCGCCGGGCCGATGACCGCGCGGCCGTGGCCGATCACCTACCGCGAGGGTGAAGCGCAACGGCTACAGACGTTGCGCGACTTCGGTGTCCGCGCCTTCACCGCCCTGGTGTACGCGCACCGGCCGGGCATGGCGGCCTGGCTGAACGACTGGACCGCCGAATTCGCCGCCGCCACCCCCGACTGCCTGCACACCGCCACCTTCTACCCCGAACCCGGCGCCGCCGAATACGTCGCGGCCGCCCTCGCCGCCGGCGCCAGGGTGTTCAAGGTGCACATCCAGGTCGGCGACTTCTCACCGACGGACCCGCTGCTCACCGACGTCTGGGCCCTGCTCGCCGACACCGGCACCCCGGTGGTGATCCACTGCGGTTCCGGCCCGGTACCCGGCCGCTTCACCGGCCCCGAGCCGATCGCCGAACTGCTCCAACGCTTCCCGGCACTCCGACTGATCATCGCGCACCTCGGCGCCCCGGAATACACCGCCTTCTTCGACCTCGCCGACCGGCACGACCGGCTACGGCTGGACACCACCATGACATTCACCGACTTCTTCGACACCATCGACGCCTTCCCGCCGGACGCCCTCCCCCGCCTCACCGACCTCGGCGACCGCATCCTGTTCGGCAGCGATTTCCCGAACATCCCCTATCGGTACGGCCACGCCCTGTACGCCCTGGAGCGCCTGGACCTGGGCGACAACTGGCTGCGCGCCGTCTGCCACGACAACGCGGCCCGGCTGTTCGGTATCAGGTAGCCCCTCGGCTGCGGGTCGTGGTGCCGATCACGTGACGGTGCCGTCGGCTCGGGCTCTCCAGGGCAGGGTCCGGGCCTCGGCGGTCCCGAGTTTCGTCGATCCGACGACAGCCCCGTGTCGCAGCGACGGATCGTGGCGGCGCATCAGCCACATCGCCTCGTCGCGGTCCCGGGTCATGTCGAACCCCTAACCGTCGAAGGCCCGCAGGATTTGCTCGGCGGCCAGCGCCGGGGTCAGCGAACCGTCCCGGACCTGGTTCTCCACCTGGGGGCGAACGGCTTTCACCGCCGGATTGTCGGCCAGGCGGCGCAGCAGTTGGTCGTGCACCATCGTCCAGGTCCAGTCGACCTGCTGGCGGCGGCGCTTTTCGGCGAACTCTCCCGCTTCGGTGAGTACCCGCCGGTGCTGCAACACCGTGTCCCAGAAGGCGTCCAGGCCGATGCCGTTGAGGCCGCTCATGGTGAGCACCGGGGGCCGCCACAGGCTCTCGCGCGGATGGATCAGCCGCATCGCGCCCTGGAGTTCGCGCGCGGCCGCCTTCGCCTCGATCTCGTGCCGGCCGTCGGCCTTGTTGACCGCGACCAGATCCGCGAGTTCCAGCACGCCTTTCTTGATGCCCTGCAACTGATCTCCGGTGCGCGCCAGGGTCAGGAAGCAGAAGACGTCCACCATGTTGGCGACCGTCACCTCCGACTGGCCGACGCCGACGGTCTCGATCAGGATCACGTCGTATCCGGCGGCCTCCAGCAGCACCACCGTCTCACGGGTCGCCTTCGCCACCCCGCCGAGCGTGCCGGCGGTCGGCGACGGCCGGATGAAAGCATTGCGCTCCACCGACAAGCGCGCCATCCGTGTCTTGTCACCGAGGATCGATCCACCGGTGCGGGTCGACGACGGATCGACGGCCAGCACCGCCACCTTGTGCCCCTGCCCGATCAGGTACATGCCGAGCGCGTCGATGAACGTCGACTTGCCCACTCCGGGAACCCCGGTGATGCCCACCCGATTCGATTCCGCCGCACCGGGATCCGGGCCCAGCTGCAACAGCAACCGCTGCGCCAGCTCCCGATGATCCCCGCGGGTCGACTCGACCAGCGTGATGGCCCGAGCCAGTGCGGGCCGTTCACCCTTGCGCACCGATTCGGCCAGCGCCTCGACATCGATCACCCGGCGCCCGGCCCCGGCCCGGCCTACCCCGGACCCCGCCACCGACGCCCCCACGCCCGCAACCGAACCCAGCCGGGGATGCCCCGCAGGCGTCCACTCGGCACGAATCCCGGCCACACCACCAGTCACCGGTTCGCCGCTGAGCGCCGAACCGCTCCCGGCCGCCGGGTCGCCGCCATGTCCCGCACCGCCACCGAGGACCGCGCGACTGCCGGTGCCAGGAATCCGGCCGCTACCAGGCACCGCACCGCCATCGGCCACCGGACCACCGCCGCTCGCCGAATCATCACCGGACACGACAACATGGCTACCAGCACCAGGAGCTCGGTTGCTGCCGGCCGCCGCACCGCCACCGGCCGGCGAACGGCTGTCGCTCGCGGAATCATCGCCGGACGCCACATCGCTGTCAGCACCAGGAGCTCGGCTACTGCCAGGCTCAGCACGGCCACCTGCGGCCGGACCGCTGCCCGTCGCGGGTGGTACCGAATCCGTGGTGACCACGGATTCGGGCCTCCGGGCGGATTCGGAGGCCGTTGTCGGAGCTGGATCGAACCGGGTCGCGGGTGCGAGCGACGCGCTGTCGCCGCGCGGTGTGCCCGAGGGGTCGGGCACACCGGTGGCCGGTGTGCCCTCGCTCATTCGGCTCCGGCGGAATCGTCGGTGCCCGTGCCGATCTCGTGGCCGAGGTCGGCGGCGAGCTTGCGCAGCAGGTCGATCGCCGCGTCGGCGATGACCGTGCCGGGCGGGAAGATCGCCGCGGCGCCGGCGGCGTACAGCTCGTCGAAGTCGCCGGGCGGGATGACGCCGCCGACGATGACCATGATGTCCGGGCGCCCGACCTCGGCCAGGGCCTGCCGCAGTGCGGGCACCAGCGTGAGGTGGCCGGCCGCCAGCGACGACACACCGACGATGTGCACGTCGTTGTCGGCCGCCTGCTGCGCCACCTCGTCCGGGGTCTGGAACAGCGGGCCCACGTCGACATCCATGCCGAGGTCGGCGAAGGCGGTCGCGATCACCTTCTGGCCGCGGTCGTGGCCGTCCTGGCCCATCTTTGCGACCAGGATGCGGGGGCGACGGCCCTCGGCCTCGGCGAACTCCTCCACCAGGGCGATGGCCTTGCTGATGTTGGTCACCTTGCCGGCCTCCTCGCGGTAGACGCCCGAGAGCGTGCGGATCTCGGCCTGATGCCGTCCGTACACCTTCTCCAGCGCATCGGAGATCTCACCGACCGTGGCCTTCGCGCGGGCGGCGTCGATGGCCAGGGCCAGCAGGTTGTTCTCCATGCCGCCGTCGGAAGAAGCTGCGGCCCGGGTCAGTTCGGCCAGGGCCCGCTCGACCTCGGCCGCATCGCGCTCGGTCCGCAGCCGGATCAGCTTCTCGCCCTGCTCGGCCCGGACCCGGGTGTTGTCGACCTTCAGCACCTCGATCGGGGTGTCCTCGTCGACCTGGTACTTGTTGACGCCGATCACCGGCTGCTGGCCGGTATCGATCCGCGCCTGGGTGCGGGCGGCGGCCTCCTCGATGCGCAGCTTCGGGATGCCCTCCGAAATCGCCTGTGCCATACCGCCGTGCGCCTCCACCTCGGCGATGTGGGCGCGAGCCCGCTCGGCCAGCTGGTGGGTCAGCCACTCGACGTAGTACGAACCGCCCCAGGGGTCGATCGGGCGGGTGGTGCCCGACTCCTGCTGCAACAGCAACTGCGTGTTGCGGGCGATGCGGGCGGAGAAGTCGGTGGGCAGCGCCAGCGCCTCGTCGAGGGCGTTGGTGTGCAGCGACTGGGTGTGGCCCTGGGTGGCGGCCATCGCCTCCACACAGGTGCGGGCCACGTTGTTGAAGACGTCCTGCGCCGTCAGCGACCACCCCGAGGTCTGCGAATGGGTCCGCAGCGAGCGCGATTTCGCGTTCTTCGGCTCGAACTGCGCGACCAGCTCACTCCACAGCAGCCGGCCCGCCCGCAGCTTCGCGACCTCCATGAAGAAGTTCATGCCGATCGCCCAGAAGAACGACAGCCGCGGCGCGAACTGGTCGATCGCCATGCCCGCGTCGAGTCCGGCGCGCAGGTATTCCACACCGTCGGCGAGGGTGTAGGCCAGCTCCAGATCGGCCGTCGCACCGGCCTCCTGGATGTGGTACCCGGAGATCGAGATCGAGTTGAACTTCGGCATCTTCGCGCTGGTGTAGGCGAAGATGTCCGAGATGATCCGCATCGACGGCTTCGGCGGATAGATGTAGGTGTTGCGGACCATGAACTCTTTCAGAATGTCGTTCTGAATGGTTCCGGCCAGCTGTTCCGGCTTGACGCCCTGCTCCTCGGCGGCCACCACATACAGCGCCAGGATCGGCAGCACGGCGCCGTTCATGGTCATCGAGACCGAGACCTGGTCCAGCGGAATGCTGTCGAACAGCTCGCGCATGTCCAGGATCGAGTCGATCGCGACACCGGCCATGCCGACGTCACCGGTCACCCGGGGGTGGTCGGAGTCGTAACCGCGGTGGGTGGCCAGGTCGAACGCGACCGACAGGCCCTTCTGACCGGCGGCCAGGTTGCGGCGGTAGAAGGCGTTCGAGTCGGCGGCGGTGGAGAAGCCGGCGTACTGCCGGATGGTCCACGGCTGGTTGACGTACATGGTCGGATACGGCCCGCGCACGAACGGCGCCACACCCGGCACGCTGTCGAGCGGATACCCCTCGGCCACGATGGCGTCGCGGTCGGCCCGGGTGAACACCGGCGGCACGTCGATACCCTCGGGCGTCGACCACACCAACTGCTCCGGCGTGTAGCCGGTGGCCGTCGCGGTGTCCGCCACGAACGAATCCACCTGTACGGCAGTGACATCCGTCGCGGGCACGGCGCCCAGCGGCACCTCGGCGAAACTGCCGATCACATGTTCGATCTCGCTCATGTCTATGCTCCCAGCTTTTCCAGCAGGCCGGACAGTGCCGCCACCGCGTCGATGCGGGCCGTGAGGAATCCGTCCGGCCGTTGCGCGCCGGTCAGATCGGCCACCGCCTTCTCCGGACCCGCGAGCAGCACCGTGGTGACCCCGGCCGCGCGCAGTTGGTCGACCGCCGCGGCGGCGTCGGTGCCGTACCGGGCATCCGAACTGCACAGCACGGCCACCGTCACCCCGGCCGCGGTAGCCGCGGCGCCGATCGCGGCCCCGGTCAGCGGGCCCGGGTTGACCGCCTCGATACCACCGGAGGCCAGCAGGTTTCCGGTCCAGGTGACCCGCACGTTGTGCTCGGCGACGGTGCCCAGCGGAACCAGCAGCGCCTGCGGGCGGCTGTCGTGCCCGGCCAGATACACATCCGAACGGTCGCGCAGCGCCTCGAACGCGGCGCTGTAGCGGGCCACCGGACTCGGCACCCGGGCCGCCTCGGACAACGGCTTCTCACCGAGGTCGGGGAATTCGTTGACGCCGGTGACGGCCGTCTTGCGGTGCGCCACATCGGATTCGCGCTGCGCCCGCAGCGCCGCGACCCGGTCCGCGAGCAGGCCGGAATCCAGGGCCGCGGTGTAGCCGCCCGCCGCCTCCAGCTCCTGCAGGAAGGCCCAGGCCCGCTCCGCGAGCGCCTCGGTGAGGCTCTCGACGTACCAGGAACCGGCGCCCGGATCCTGCACATGCCCCAGATGCGACTCCTCGAGCAGCAGCAGCTGGGTGTTGCGTGCCATGCGCTGCGAGAATGCCTGCGACACACCGAGTTCCCCGGCGGGCAGAGCGGAGTCGAACGGCTGCACCGTCACCAGGTCGGCGCCACCGACACCGGCGCCGAAAGCGGCCAGGGTGGTGCGCAGCAGGTTCACCCAGGGATCACGCTGGGTCGTCATCGCCGCGGAGGTCACCGCGTGCTGCGGGGCGTTGCCGAAATCCGGCGCGCCCAGCTCCTGCGCGACGCGCGACCACAGCCGGCGACCGGCCCGGAACTTCGCGATCGTCGCGAACTGATCGTCGGTGGCGGCGAACCGGAACACCAACTGCCCCAGCGCATCCGCGATGTCGACCCCCGCGCCGGTGAGCGCACGCAGGTAGTCCAGCCCGGCGGCGATCGCGGCACCCAGTTCCTGGGCATCGGACGCGCCGGCGTTGTGCAGGGCGACACCGCACACGGTGATCGCGCGGACCGTCTCCGGCCGCGCGATCGCCTGCTTCGCCAGGTCGACCGCGGTGTCCAGATCGGCGTGCGTGGTCCCGTTGAACCGACTGGTCAGTGGGGTGACGCCGAGGGCGACCTGCACATCGGCCGGTTCGGCGACCCGAGTCTCGTCGAGGATCGCGAACACCTGCGCGGCGGCGGCCGCGGCATCCGCACCCGCGTCCAGCGACAGCGGGGCCAGATCGAACAACACTCCGCGCAGGGCGGCCGGGATGTCGGCCACCGGCACCCCGCGCTCACCGGCGCCCAGCCACACCGTGCTCACGCCGTTGTCCAGCGCCGAGAGGATCTCGGCGTTCACGGCCGCGGCGTCGGCGCCGCCGAACCGCTGCGCCACCTGCCAGCCGCGCAGCACGTCTCGGGTCGCGTCGCCGCCGCGGACGAACGGGAACCGGCCCGGCAACGCCTGCTCGGGCAGTTCGTCGCGGCGGGTGTACAGCGGCGCGACCGTCAGCCCGTCGTAGGTGGTGACGTCCAGCAACCGCTCCGGCTCGGCGGGGAGTTCCGACACCTCGACCCTGCGAGCCTTCGCCAGTACTCCGGCCACACCCTTACGCCAGGCGGCGTACTCGGGAACCGGATCCGCACTCGGATCTGACGCAATCGCCATCGCTCGCGTACCTCATTCCACTAAAGTTCGACACTTCAGCTCTACCGGATACCGTGGCTCACACTCAAACTTCGCATCGGATTCGCACGCTTGTGTGCGGATCGTTCGCAGTCGAAGCCGCAGGTCCGGTGGCCCGGACCCGGCTGCGGCCCATGCCCCCGATGCTAGCCCGCAGCAGTGTCGAACGGTTCTGCCGCGATGGACTCGCACACGTTGCAAAGTTGCACCCGAGGTCACGTCGCGTGTCGGAGATCACCCGCGCGGCGCCTCGCATCGGCCCGCCGGTCCCGCACACCCGCCCCGGAGGGCATGGCCGCGGTCCGAGGCGGTGGCCGAGCAGTTCGGGGTGCGTGACCGGCTCCGATGATCCGCGGCCCGGCCGAGCCCGGTAACCTGGCGCGGTGCTGAGCAAGTTCCGTGATCCGCGCACCCTGCTGGTGCTGGCGGTGGCCGTGGCGCTGGTCGCGGTCGCGCTGCTGGCGCCGCATCCGGCCCCGCAGCAGATCAGGGACTGGGCGCACGCGGCCGGACCACTGTTCCCGCTGGTCTTCCTGCTGGTGCACACGATCATCACCATCGCGCCCTTCCCGCGCACGGTGTTCACGCTCAGCGCGGGGCTGTTGTTCGGGCCCGTGCTCGGGGTGACCGTGGCCGTCGTCGCCACCACGATCAGCGCGGTGCTGGCGTTGCTGCTGGTGCGGGCGCTGGACCGGGATCAGGTGGCGGCCCGGCTGACTCATCCCGCGGTGCGCGCGGTGGACCGGCGGCTGGCACGCCGTGGCTGGCTCGCGGTCGGTTCCCTGCGCCTGATCGCACCCGTGCCGTTCTCGGTGATCAACTACTGCGCGGGGCTGTCCTCGGTGCGGATGCTCCCCTACGTCCTCGCCACGGTGATCGGCATCGTGCCGGGCACCGTCGGCGTGGTGGTGCTGGGCGACGCGCTGACCGGGCGGACCGATCCCGCGCTGCTGGTGTTGTCGGGAGTGTGCATCGCGATCGGGGTGATCGGGCTGATCGTCGATGCGCGCTGGCGGGTCGACACGGTCGCCGCCGAACCGGCACCGGCCGAATCCGAGCCCGCGCCGACGCAGCCCTAGAGCCCGATACCCGCCCGCAGCCGGGCGTCGAGCGCCTCGGACTCGTCGGCGGTGAGCGCGCCGACCGGGCCGCTGAGCCAGGGCCGGTACACCGGATGCAGTTCGAGGGCGTTCGCCCAGCCGTGCTCGGTGCGAGTGGCCAGCAGATGACCGGGATCGGTATCCGACAAGGGCACCACGTGCAGCCAGCGATAGGGCGAGTCCAGCACCGAGGCGTCGGACACCACGACCACCGCGCGCTGCCGGGGCAGTGCCTCGCCGTCCGGTCGGGTCGGCGCGCAGTTCCAGATCTCACCGCGCAGCATGCGCTGCTCCTCTGCCATCGGCGCCGGTCCGCCGTCAGTGCTCGTCGTAGGCGAATCGGGCCTGTTCGGCCACGGCCGCCGCCGAGGTCAGCGCATCGTCCTCCGGCACGATGGGCATGTGGGCGAGGCTCTCACGGACCAGATCGCGGCGCACGGCCTCGTTGATCACCGCCGACACCGACCGGCCCTCGGCCGCTGCCGCCCTGGTCACCCACTCGTAGACCGTCGCGTCCAGGCTCACCGTCAGCCGCGTCGTCTTCCCCATGCGCCGACAATACGGCCGGGCGGGTCAATTCTCGGGCAACCCGAGCCCGCGAGCCAGCGTCGGCCAGGACTTCTTCAACTCGTCCTGCCAGTACCCCCAGGAATGGGTGCCGGTCGGCTGGAAGTCGTAGGTGGCGGGGATGCCGAGCTGGGTCAGCCGGGTCTGCAAATTGTGTGCGCAGTAGTCGGTGGCGGTCTCCAGCACCCCGCCCACGGCGACCTGATTGGCCAGTCCGCCCGGGCCCGGCAGGCCGTAGGGATTGTTCAGGGTGTCGTACCGGCCCGGTGCGCCGGAGCCGTTGGAGATGAACAGATTCAGCCCGCGCAACTGGTCGGCGTGCACATACGGATCGTTGGCCGCCCACATCGGATCGGTCTGCGGGCCGTACATGTTGTCCGGATCGCCGCCGCCGTCGGCGAGCACCAGGGTCACGAAATCGTGCCCGACATGGTCGCTGATCTGGGCACAGCCGGACAGCGACGCCACCGAGCGGTACAGTCCCGGCGCCGCGATCGGCAGTTGCAGCACCGAGGTCCCCGACATCGAGACCCCCGCGATCGCGTTCACGCCGGTGGCGCCCAGCGACCGGTCGATCAGCGGCGGTAGTTCCTCGGTGAGGAAGGTCTTCCACCTGTTCACGCCCAGTTTCGGATCCGGTGCACGCCAGTCCGTGTAGTAGCTCCACTGGCCGCCGATCGGCTCGACGACGTTGACGTGCGTGCCGCCGAGGAAGCCCAGGGCATCGGTGCGGGCGTTCCAGGTCGCGGTGTCCTCACCGCCGCCGGCGCCGTTGAGCAGGTACAGCGTCGGCGCGGGCGCGGAGGTGTCGGCGGGCCGCTGCACGAAGACCTCGATGTCCTTGTTCATCGCCGCGGAGAACACCTGGAGGGTGAGGCCACCGCCGTCGGCAGCCTGCACACTGTCGATGCGGGAGCCGTCGGCCGAGGTCCCGGCAGGCGGCAGCGTCGCCGGATCGGCGGCCGCGGAACCGGTGACGACCGGCGCCACGGCGAGTACGACCGCCAGGGACACCGACACCGCCAGGCTTGCTCGTGATCTCGACAGGCGCACGCCGTAACTCCTTCGGGAACAGTTGCTTTTCACACATCGACAACGACAGCGGCTACGCTGCCCGACCCGGGTAAGGCAATACTGGCGTGCGGCTGGGGAATTGCTGAGAGCCCGTCCGATACGCGGCAAACGGACGGGTCCCCGGGATATCCTCGCGGTATCGCGGACTCAGTTGTAGAGGTTCGGCCCGCAGACCGGCCAGGCGCCGATGCCCTGGCTGTTCAGCACGTTCTCGGCCACCCGGATCTGCTCCTCCCGGCTGGCGTCGGCGGGATTGCCCTCGCCGCCGTTGGCGTTCCAGGTGCCCTGGGTGAACTGCAGGCCGCCGTAGAATCCGTTACCGGTATTGATGCCCCAGTTGCCGCTGGACTCACACTGCGCGACGGCGTCCCAGTCGTGGCCGTCATCTGCGGAGGCGGTGCCGGCCAGGGCCAGCGGGGCGGCGACCAGCACGCCGGCGACAGCGGCGAGACCGAGGGCACGAGGGGTGAATTTGCGGTTGCGAGTCATGATGATTTCCTGCCTGCACCCAAACCACCCGCACGAATTTGCCAGCGGGTTCCCGTCCCCGGGAATCTCGGGTTGGAACTCGACCGCGGGACGGGATTACCGGTGTTCTGCGATTCGAGTTACGGCCCGGTTGTCCGGGTTGCGGACGACCATAACGAACAAATCTCGGCAGATCACGCGCAGATAACGTCAATATAGTTGACTGTAATCATCGAAATTACGGGTATTTCCGTGGCCGGTGCGGGGGGAAGTCCGGTCGCCACAGCACCGTAGTTACATTGATGTAATGTGACGTAGTTCACTCGTGTCGGACCGGAATCGCCGCCGAATGGGCTGTGCGCTGTGAGCGTTCACCGCGGTCCAGCGGGCCGACCGTCGGCGGCCGAGAGTTGGTTCACCGCTACGCGGCCGCCAGCGGCCCGGCTCCGCATCCGGGAATGCCGTGGTCCGCCGGTGCGGTACCAGGAAACCGCCCCCGTCGGCCACCCAGGAGGCCGCGGCGTTCGGCGCGGCCGAGCCGGGCGGGACCACCTTCGCCGCCCGCGAGCCCGGCATCAGCGGTCATCACCATGACCATCAGCGGTCATCACCATGACGTAGCCGCCGCCGAGGCGAGGGGCGGGCGTACCGGGACCGTTGGCCGGAAACCACATGACGCCCACCGCGTCGGAACGCCGGTGCGCCCGCGCGATCGCGCCGAGCACGATGGGTGCGGCGAAGCCGGGGGCGACGACCATCGCGGCGCGCGGATGCTCGAACACCGCGCGGACCGCGTCCGGGAACTGCGGGGTCAGTGTCGGGCCCACGCCACCGGCGAATACGCCGGGCGCCCCCACAACTCCCCCAGCCGGGTGAACGCCGCCCGGATCTCACCGCTGTCCCCATACCGCCGCCCACCGGTGAGACTGGCTCGCTCGAGGGCTCGATACGATTGTGGCGCTTGGCCGTACAGGACATTCTCGAACATGTCCGCCGGCACCGACCCGTCGGCGGCGCCGAGCGACAGCAGCGCATGCCCGGGCGCCGACCGGCCGCCCAGTCCGGAAAAGCCCAGCGCTGCGGGGCTTCCGGATCATCCGGGGACGCCTCCCGGCCGTACCACACCAGTGATTTCGCGGCGGCCTTGAACGGCACCGCATACGGTGGCTTCCCCTCCGGCCACAGCGACTGCCGCCGGCGCAGCAGAATCGTCCGCCGCGCAGCCATATTCCCCCATCACTGTTTCCCCCCGCACAGTGGTGTCGTTCGTAGGGAAACCCTGGTGGCCGCCACGGACTCGCCTCGGCGGAATGCGAGTTCCATGGCGAACTCTCACCGGGCGGGCGGGTAGTCCGGCGGTTGCCGCCGGAATGCCGGCGGCTCCTGCAACGGCTGCGCCGACGGCGGCATCTGCGCGGGCGGTTGTTGCTGGTAGCGAGCCGGAGTCGAGGGCGACAGCTGCGGCCGGGCCGGCGTCGCCGGGGCGATCGGGTCGACCGGAGTGGCCGCGGCGGCCTCCGCGGCCCGTACCGCGCGCTCGGCGGCCGGGTCGGTCTTCACGTCGAACCAGTCGGCCACTTCGTCGGAATCGTCACCGGGGTGCGCGCTCCCGTCGTCGTCCGGCGCGGACTCGTACCGGAACACGCCGTCGTCGCCCTGGGTGCCGAACTGTTTCGCGAAGCCCTCCAACGCTTTTCCGAAATCGCTGGGAACCACCCAGACCTTGTTGGCATCGCCCTTGGCCACCAGCGGCAGCGTCTGCATGTACTGGTACGCAAGCAGTTCCGGCGTCGGCTTGCCGGATTTGATGGCGGCGAACACCTTCTCGATGGCCTTGGCCTGGCCCTGCGCTTGCAGGTAGGCGGCGGCCCGCTCGCCCTGCGCGCGCAGGATGCGGCTCTGCCGCTCACCCTCCGCGGACAGGATCGCCGACTGCTTGGAGCCCTCGGCGGCGAGGATCTGCGACTGCTTGGCGCCCTCCGCGGTCTTGATCTGCGCCTCGCGCGTACCCTCCGCGGTGAGGATCATGGCCCGCTTCTCGCGGTCGGCCTTCATCTGCTTCTCCATCGACTCCTGGATCGACGGAGGCGGATCGATGGCCTTCAATTCGACCCGCGCGACCCGCAGACCCCACCGGCCGGTCGCCTCGTCCAGTACGCCGCGCAGCTGCGAATTGATCGCGTCACGCGAGGTGAGCGTCTCCTCCAGGGTCATGCCGCCGACCACGTTGCGCAGCGTGGTGATGGTCAACTGCTCGACGGCCGCGATGTAGTTGCTGATCTCGTACACCGCGGCCTGCGGCGTGGTGACCTGGAAATAGACGACGGAGTCGATCTGGACCGTCAGGTTGTCCTGGGTGATCACCGGCTGCGGCGGGAACGAGACGACCCGCTCGCGCAGATCGACCCGCGCGCGCACCCGGTCCGCGAACGGCACCAGGAAGGTCAGCTGCCCCGACACGGTCCGGGAGTACCGGCCCAGCCGCTCGATGACCGCGGCCTCCGCCTGCGGCACCAGCGCGATCGACCGGAACACCACCACCACGACCAACACGACGAGCACTATGGCGACGATCAGTACAGCCATCACGGCCCCTTCCAGACGACGGCATGCGCGCCGTCGATCTTCATCACGTAGACGGTCACTCCCTCGGGGTACTCCTCGGTGGGGTCCAGTGGCCGCGCGCTCCACACGTCCCCGCCGATCTTCACACGGCCGGTGTGCTCGTTGACCGTCTCGATCACCCGCGCCGACTTACCCGGCAGCGCGTGCACATTGGTGAGCGTCGGCGGCGGAGTCGCGAAGCGCCGCAACAACATCGGGCGCACCAGGAACAGCAGCGCCAGCGTGCTCACGCCGAACACGATCGCGTCGCCGATCACCGGCAGATGCACCGCCGCGGCCACACCCGAGGTCACCAGCGCCGCTCCGCCCAGCATGAGCAGCGTGAAATCGCCGGTGAGCATCTCGGCCGCCGCGAGCAGAACTCCCGCGATCAGCCATACGATTGCGGCCACGACTCCACACTAACCGCTCCGGCGGCGGCGACGTGGGCAAGCACGCGCAAATCCTTGCCGAGGCGGTAGTTTCGACGGGGTGCGGGAGTACGGCGATATCTATTCGGGGCACACGCGCAAGCAGCGGCGCGCCGTGCCGGAGGTGGTGGCCGAGCGCGACCTGGTGGTCGAGGACGCGGCCAGCGGATTCTGCGGTGCGGTGGTCGGCTTCGACCGCGGTTACGACGGCGAGTTCGTGAAGCTGGAGGACCGTCACGGCACGGTCCGGCTGTTCGCGCTGCGGGTGGCGGCCTTCCTCATCGACGGGCAGCCGGTGACGCTGGTCCGCCCGAAGGCCGCGGCGCCGGCCGCCCCGGTCCGATCCGCCTCCGGGTCCACCCGGGTCGCGGGCCTGCGGGCGCGGGTGGCCCGCACCAACCGGATCTGGGTGGAGGGCGTGCACGACGCCGCGCTGGTGGAGCGGGTGTGGGGTCACGACCTGCGGGTGGAGGGGGTGGTCGTCGAGCAGTTGGAGGGCCTGGACCACCTCGCCACCCGCCTGACCGAATTCGGGCCCGGAGACGGGCGGCGGGTCGGGGTCCTGGTCGACCACCTGGTCACCGGATCCAAGGAGACCGGCCTGACCACCGGGCTCGGCCCGCACGTGCTGGTCACCGGGCATCCCTACATCGATGTGTGGCAGGCGGTGCGCCCGGCGGCGGTCGGCATCCCGGCCTGGCCCGAGGTGCCGCGCGGCGAGGACTGGAAGACCGGGGTGTGCCGCCGGCTCGGCTGGGGCACACCGCAGGACGGGTGGCGGCGGGTCTACAACGCGGTCGGATCCTTCCGCGATCTGGAGGCGCCGCTGATCGGCGCGGTGGAGCGGCTCATCGACTTCGTCACCGAGGATCCGCGGTAGCCGCACCGGGACGGCGGCCGCGCAGCAGCGAGGCCACCGCCGCGACCAGGCCCAGCGCCGCCGACGCGGTGAACACCACCACCAGGCCGTCGTGGAAGGGCCCGGAGATGAGGTGCGGGAAGAACTCCCGGCCGGTCAGCGTGGCGCGGTCCGCCGCCGACAGCGCGGGCAGCACCCCGTAGGGGGCCAGCAGGTTCCCGATCGGATTCACCCCGAGGATCGCGGCGAACAGCGTCGACACCGGCGGCAGCATGCCCACCCGGGCCGCGACGTCCGGCGGCACCCCCGCGGCCTGCAATCCGCTGGACAGCGAGTGCGACAGGCTACCGGCCAGCCCCGCGATCATCAGCGTGAAGAACACGCCGATCGACAACGAGGTTCCGGAGTTCTGGAAGGTCGAGCGCATACCCGAGGCGGCGCCGCGTGCCCGCGACGGCACACTGCCCATGATCGAGGACGTGTTGGGCGAGCTGAACATTCCGAGCCCGATGCCGTTGACCGCGATCAGCAGGGCGAAAATCCAGTACGGGAAGTCGATGGGCAGCAGCAGCATTCCCACGAAGCTCGCCGAGAACGCGATCATGCCGCCGGTGGCGAAGCCGCGCTGCCCGAACCGGTCCGACAGCGATCCGGAGATCGGTCCCGCGACCAGGAAGCCGGCGGTCAGCGGCAGCAGGAAGATGCCCGCCCACAACGGCGTTCGGTCGTAGTCGTAACCGCGCAAGGGCAGCCAGATGCCCTGCAACCAGATGATCAGCATGAA
Source organism: Nocardia sp. alder85J (assembly GCF_020176955.2). Classification (GTDB taxonomy): domain Bacteria; phylum Actinomycetota; class Actinomycetes; order Mycobacteriales; family Mycobacteriaceae; genus Nocardia. Next base: position 868,498 of record NZ_JAIUCZ020000001.1, on the reverse strand, counting down.
CTGCAACCCGCCCTGGGCGAGCCGCGCGATGAAACCGGCCAGGTTCCCGGCGGTGAACTCCCGGATGCGGAACAGCGCGAGATCGAACATCGGTTCCGCGACGGTGTGCTCGATCCACCCGAACGCCGCCAGTAGCAGCACCCCGCCGATCAGCAGCGCCAGCACCTTCGGGCTGGTCCAGCCCATCAGATGCCCGCCGTACGGTTGCAGGCCCTCGGTGATGCCGATGAGGATCGCACCCAGCCCGACCGCGAAGGTCACGTTGCCCCACCAGTCGATCCGGCCCGCGTGCCGCTCGCCGGTCTCGCGCAACGTCCGGTACGCCCACACCGTCATGAACACACCCACCGGCACGTTCACCCAGAACACCGCCCGCCAGTCCCAGATCGCCAGCACCCCGCCCACGACCAGGCCGATGAACATCCCGGCCAGTCCGGCGACCTGATTGACGCCGAGCGCGAACCCGCGCCGGTCCGCCGGGAACGCGTCGGTGAGGATGGCCGCCGAATTCGCCGTCAGCATCGAACCGCCCAGCGCCTGCAACAGCCGCCACCCGATCAGCCACATCGCGCCGTGCCCGCCGAGGAACGGATCGAAGGACAACAGGATCGAGGCGACGGTGAAGACCGCGAAGCCCGCGTTGTAGATCCGCACCCGCCCGAACATGTCGCCCAACCGGCCCAGCGTCACCACGAACACCGCCTGTACCAGGCGGTACCCCATGATCATCCAGAGCAGGTACCCGACATTGCCCCCGGACAGCGGATCCAGGTGGATACCCCGGAAGATCGCCGGCAGCGAGATGAGCACGATCGACCCGTCCAGGGCCGACATGAACACCGCCGTCGTCGTATTGGCCAGGGCCACCCAGCGATAACCGTCACCGCGCTCCCGACGCGTACCCGGCGTCGCCAATTCCGTTGCCATCAGATGCGTTCCGCCACTTTCTCGATCAACGGCACGGCGGCCGCCAGCAATTCCAGTTCCCCCCGGTCCAATCCGGCGTCCAGGGCCCGCGCCAGCAGCGCCGCCCGCTCGGTCCGCCGCTGCCCCACCAGTTCCCGCGCACCGTCGGTGACGCTGAGCAACACCCGGCGGCCGTCACCCGGATCGGCCCGCCGCTCGACCAGCCCGCGCTCCTCCAGCGCCCGCACGGTCGCCCCCATCGACTGCGGGCTGACCCGCTCCAGCTTCGCCAGGGCGCTCGGGGTCACCGGGCCACCGCGCTCCAGCCGGGACAGCGCGGACCGCTCCGAAAGACTCAGCTCACCGGCCGACGGCGCCTCCCGCAGCCGCCGCGCCAGCAGCCCGACACTCGCCCGCAGGGCAACCGCCAGCTCCTCGACATCCACCTGTTCGGCCATATTGCTAAGACTAAACTGATAAGTCCAGACTTAGCAATATGGGCCGGGTAGTCCCCGGCAGGTGGGCCGGATTCAGTCGCCGAGGCGCAGGGATCGCAGTTCGAGCTCCGGTGCGGCCTTCCGGGCCGCCTCGGGATGCTCGCCGCAGATCAGCACGGGAACATCGCGGACGATGCCGACCTCGGCGCGCGCCGACCCCGCACCGTCCGGTCCGGACCACGCCAGCTCCACCACGGCGGCGCGGCCGCCCGGCTCGATCTCCGTGCGGGCGAGCGTGATTCGCCGGTCCAGCCACGGCCAGCCGAACCGCCGGAACAGTTCGCGTTCGGCCACCTGCCCCCACCGATCCAGGGCGGTGTTGCCGCGATAGTGGCCGTCGTGCAGGGGCGGCGCGCCGGCCCGCCGCACGATGCCGTCGAGCAGGGCGGCGTCCAGGAAACTCCACGCCAGCCCGTCCGGCAGCGTGAGGCCGGTCGGCGCGAATCGGTGCCCACCGGTGTGACTGCAACTGCGCACCCGCACCCCGGCGACGCCCGCGCCGACCTCCAGCGCGAGACGGGCTCCCAGGCGACCGCAGCACTTGTCCCGCACCCCGTGGCCGCACAGCAGCACCTCGGCGGGAGCCGGCCGGCCGGTGAGGTCCGTGCCGTCGCGGCCCGGCGGATCGGCCGCATCCAGGGCGTGGCCCGGCGGTCGAACGGCCACAGCACCGGAGGTCGGACGGTCGGATCCCCGGACCACCTGCTGGCCGGTCCGGTGTGCGGGTGCGTCGGCGGTGGCGTCGAATGCTCGCGCCGCGACCAGTTCGGTGACGGTGTCGGCGAGGTGGTCCGCAGGCAGGACATAGTCGGTACCGGCGCAGCGGCCGTGCCCGGTGCGTCGCCAGATGGTCACCGGCACAGCATTTTCCGTGGCACCGATCGCCGTCACCGCGGGCCCGGTCGCCGATCGGGTCGAGGTGCCCGGCCGGACCGCGAGCAGCCGGGTGCGGTGCGGGCCACGGGCGAGGATGTCGGCGAAGGCGGGGAGCGTGTTCACATCCCGGGGCCAGGGTGGCGGCACCTCGATCAGGACCAGGGTGTCGCAGGTGGGTGCGGAGCCGATCGGGTCGACACCCTGGTCCCGGGTCCAGGCGGCGCACCGATAGTCCGTCGCGGTGGTCATGGCGCACCGGCGATCTCACGGAAGCCGTGCACCCAGGGAGTCAGGTAATCCTCCGCGGCCGCGGCCGCACCGGGGACCGGCAGTTGCAGCCGGACATCGGTGACACCGGCCGCCAGCAGGGCCGGGAGACCGGCGAGCGTGGCCGCGCGGTCCGGATTGCCATCGGGCCCGGGCACATTCGGCAGCTTACCCGCGATGCCGAGTTCCCCCGGGTCGCGGCCGAATTCGGCGACGGCATCGCGCATGCGCGGAATGGTGTCGAGCAGTTCGGCCGCCACATCGGATGCCTTGCCCCAGGGGATCCAGCCCGCGCCGAACCGGGCCAGCCGCCGCATCGCGCCGGGGTTGACGGTGCCGGACACCCAGATCGGAACCCCGCCCGGCTGTGCGGGTTTCGGCATCAGGTGGATGTTCTCGAAGGACAGCTCGGGTGCGCGGTAGGTCGCCCGCTGCTCCCGCCACAGCAGGCAGCACACCTCCAGGGTATGGTCCAGCAATCGGCCCCGCGCCGCGAAATCCAGTCCGGCCGCCTCGTATTCCGCACGCTGCCAGCCGATTCCGACGCCGAGGTCGAGACGGCCACCGGACAGCACGTCCAGGGTCGCCGCGGACTTCGCCAGCACGATCGGCCGCCGCAGCGCCGCCAGCAGGATGCTGTTGGTGAGCCGGATGCGCGTGGTCATCCCGGCCAGGAACGACATCGTCGTCATCGGCTCGAGGAAGTGACCGTCCGGCCCGGTCGGCTGCCGCCCACCGGCGCGGCCACCCAGTTCCGGCCTGGCGTACTCGTCCAGCCGCTCACCGAAGACGACGTGCTCCCCGGACAGCACCACACGATCCACCCCGGCCCGGTCGGCCCCCACCACCTGCCCGAACAACGGCGGCCACGAACCGGGATCCGAGGCCGCCATCACGACACAGCGAATCGAGAATCCGGGCGTCATCCCTGCTCCAGCAGTGCGGCGGGTACGCCGATGCTGCGCGACTCCAGGAAGTTCGCCAGCCCCTCCGGCCCGAGTTCCCGGCCCAGCCCGGACTGTTTGAAGCCGCCGAACGGCACCAGCGGGTACGGCGGGAAGTCGGCGTTGATGTTGATCGAGCCGGTGCGCAGCCGGCGCGCGACGGTCAGGGCCCGCGCCGGGTCGGCGCTCCACACCCCGCCGGACAGCCCGTACGGTGAATCGTTGGCGATCCGGACCGCCTCGTCCTCGTCGGCGAACGGGATGACGCACAACACCGGGCCGAAGATCTCCTCGCGCGCCACCGGCATGCCGTTGTCGACGTCACCGAGGATCGTCGGCTCCACGTACCAGCCGCGCGGCAGGTGCGCGGGCCGCTTACCACCGGTGACGACCCGGGCCCCGTGCGCGACGGCGTCACCGATGTAGCCCTCCACCCGGGCCCGCTGCCGCTGCGCCACCAGCGGCCCGATCACGGTCGCCGGATCGTGCGGATCGCCGACCGGAATGCCGCGCGCGGTGGCCCCGGCCGCGGCCAGCGCTTCGTCGTACCGGTTGCGGTGCACCAGGATTCGGGTCTGGGCCGCACACACCTGGCCGGAGCGGTTCATGCCGATGCCGACCACGGCCGGCACCACGGTCGCCACATCGGCGTCCTCGAGCAGTACGCAGGCCGATTTGCCGCCGAGTTCCAGCGACACCCGCTTCACCTGTTCCCCGCACAGGCTCATGATCCGTTTCCCGGCCGCGGTGGATCCGGTGAACGCGATCTTGTCGACGCCGGGGTGGGTGACCAGGTGTTCGCCGACCTCACGGCCGCCGGGCACCACGTTCACCACCCCGGCGGGTAACCCCGCCTCGTGCAGCGCCTCGGCCAGGACGAACGTGCTCAGCGGCGCTTCCGGTGGCGGCTTGACGACCACCGTGCACCCGGCCGCGAGCGCGGGCGCGATCTTCCACGCCGCCAGCGTGACCGGCGAATTCCACGCAATGATCGCGCCGACGACGCCGACCGGCTCCTGGGTGACGATCCCCGCCCGGGTGCCGTCGAGCACCGCCCGCTCGAATTCGTAGCTGCCCGCCAGCTGTCCGTAGTACTCGAACACCGGGGCCACCAGAGCCGTCTGCGAGCCGGGATTGCCGACGGGACAAGCGATCTCCTCGACGGTCACGGCGGCGATGTCGGCGGCCCGCCGATGCAGCGCCACGGCCGCGCGCCGCAGTACGGCCCCGCGCTCGGCGGGACTGCGCCGCGGCCACGGTCCGGTGTCGAAGGCCGCGCGCGCGGCGGCGACGGCCCGGTCGATATCGGCGCCGGTGGCCACCGGGACCTCGCCGACGACCTCTTCACTCGACGGCGACACCACCGGGAACCGCTGTGCCGTCGCCGGTTCCGCCCACACCCCGCCGATGTAGAAGGCGTCGCGGTACAGCAATCGCTGATTCATGCTCTCTCGCTCACATTTCCGCAGTGTCGTAGCCGGGTCCGGTCAGCCCGGCATGTTGATGCCACCGTCGACGACGAGCACCTGACCGGTCATGTAGCCCGCGCCGGCCGAGCAGAGGAAGCCCACCACCGGCGACACGTCCTCCGGATGGCCGACGCGACCCAGCGGCGCACCCGCGACACCCTTGCGCAACACCTCGGCGGGCACCGCCGCCAGCGTGGCCTCGGTGTCGATCACTCCCGGAGCGACGGCGTTGACGGTGATCCCGAACGGGCCGAGCTCCCGCGCCAGCGTCTTGGTCATCGTCACGACGGCCGCCTTGGACATCGAATAGTGCAGCGAGCCCGGCACGGTCGCGTAGATCGAGGCCGAGCTCTGGTTCACGATGCGGCCGAAGCCCTGGCGCTTCATGTGCGGGATCGCGGCCCGGCACATGTAGTAGGTACCGCTGATGTTGATGTCGATGTTGCGCTGCCACATGTCCAGGCCGATGTTCTCGGCGATGTCGAAGCTGCGGTTGCGGTACAGCGCCGCGTTGTTGATCAGGAAATCGATCGAGCCCTGTCCGGCCACCACCGCGTCCACACCCGCGGCGCACGCCTGCGCGTCGGCGATATCGAATACCGAAGTGCTTGCCGTGCCGCCAGATTCGACGATCTCCTTGGTGACCGCCGCGGCCGCTGCGGCATCGATGTCGGCGACCACGACGTGCGCGCCGCGACCGGCGAAGTGCCGCGCGTACTCCGCGCCGATGCCGTTGCCCGCGCCGGTGACGACGGCGACGCGACCGGTGAAGTCGGACATAGGAATACCTCCCGCGGCCGGACCGCCGCATGACCTCGTTGTCCGCGGGCCCGCGACCGGCCCCGCGCTGCTGCCGGTGACGGCCCGGTGACCACCACCATCGAAATGCAAGACTACCCTTGCATGTAGGCGCGGGCAAGCGCATGATGTGTTCGAGGTCACTACCGCCGCACTCGCCGGCGATCACGCGACAGCGCCGAAATCAGTGATTTCGCAAGGGGTTTCGTCAATGAACAGACAGCAGGAGCTCGACGCGATGCGCCGCATGCTGCGCATCCGCCGGTTCGAGGAAGCCGCGATGGACATCGTGCGCAAGGGCCAGGGCATCGCCGGGTCCGTCCATCTGTGTATCGGCCAGGAGGCCACCGTCGTCGGCGCCTGCCTGGCGCTGCGCGACGACGACTTCATGGTCGGCTACCACCGCTCGCACGGTCATCCGATCGCGAAGGGGGCGCGACTCGGGCCGCTGATGGCCGAGCTGATGGGCCGCAGCACCGGAATCTGCCACGGCAAGGGCGGTTCCATGCATCTGGCCGATTTCCGGGTGGGCAGTCTCGGCGAGACCGCGATCGTCGGGGCGGGCATCCCGCAGGCCGCCGGCGCCGCCTATGCCGCGCGCATCCGCGGCACCGATCAGGTGGCGCTGTCGTTCTTCGGCGACGGCGGCGCCAACATCGGCGCGTTCCACGAGGGCCTGAACCTGGCCGCCGCCTGGCGGCTCGGCGTCGTATTCGTCTGCGAGAACAACCTTTACGCGATGTCCACGGCCCTGTCGGACACCATGGCCGCCGACAGCATCGCCGCCCGCGCCACCGCCTACCGGATGCCCGGGGTGAGCGTCGACGGCCAGGACGTCGCCGCGGTGTACGAGTCCGTCGCCGCCGCCGTGGACCGGGCCCGCAGCGGCGGCGGCCCGACCCTGATCGAGGCCCGCACCTACCGCTATCGCGACCACGCCGAATACGGCGGAATGGAGCTGGGCCACCGCGCGATCGAGGAACTCGAGCAGTGGCGCACCCGCGACCCGCTGGATCTGCTGCGGGCCCGGCTGCTGGCCGGCGGCACGGACGAGCGGGTACTCGACGAGATGGCGGCGGCGGTCGCCGAGGAGGTGCGGGAGGCGGTCCGGTTCGCCCGGCGCAGCCCGCAACCCGAACCCGCCGCGTTGTTCGAGGATCTGTGGGCGACGCCGGTGGAGGCGGCCCGGTGACCACGATGAGCTACCGTGAGGCGATCCGCCGGGCGATGCTCGAGGAGATGCGCCGCGACCGCAACGTGGTGGTGTTCTGTGAGGACGCCCGCTTCTGGACGATGCCCACGCACGGTTTCGTGGACGAGTTCGGTCCGGACCGGGTACCGATCATGCCGATCTCCGAGGAGGGCTTCACCGGCGCGGCGATCGGCGCGGCCATGACCGGCGTGCGGCCGATCGTCGACTACACCATCGCCAACCTCATGTACGTGGCGTGGGACCAGATCGTCAACCACGCCGCGAAGAATCGCTATCTGTTCGGCGGCCAGGCGAGTGTGCCGATCGTGTTCCGCGCGGCCATGAAGTACGCCAACGCCACGGCGGCACAGCATTCGGACCGTCCCTATCCGCAGCTGATGAACGTACCCGGCCTCAAGATCGTCGTGCCGTCCAACCCGGCCGACGCGCTGGGACTGCTGAAATCGGCCATCCGCGACGACGATCCGGTGGTCTACTTCGAACCGCTGCTGCTGTGGTCCGCCAAGGGCGAGGTGCCCGACGGGGAACATCTGGTCCCGATCGGCCGGGCCGCGGTGACCCGGCCGGGTCGCGACGTCACCGTCGTCGCGATCGGCGACGCGGTCCCGGCGGCGATGAAAGCCGCTGCGGCACTGTCGGATCGGGGCATCGAGGCGGAGGTGCTGGATCCGCGCACCCTGGTCCCGCTGGACCGGACCGCGATCCTGGAGTCGGTGGCGCGCACCGGCCGGCTCGTCGTCGCCGATCCGGCGCACAAGACCTGCGGCGCGGCCGCGGAGATCGCGGCGATCGTGGCCGAGGAGGGCTTCGCCAGCCTGCGCGCCCCGATCGCGCGGGTGGTCGCCCCGGACGTGCACCCGCCGTTCAGCCCCGCGCTGGAGCGGCTGATGTACCCCACCCCCGAACGCATCGCGGCCGCCGCCGAAGCGCTGGTGACCGGCGCCCCCCGGAAGGAACTGGTCGGGCCATGAGCGAAACATCCACGCCGCGTGTCGAAGTCAACCTCCCCCAGTTCGGCATGGGCATGACCGAGGGCACCGTCCTGCAATGGTTCAAGCAGGAGGGCGACCCGGTCACCGAGGACGAGGATATCGCCGAGGTCGAGGCGGAGAAGATCACCGTGATGGTGGTCGCACCCGAATCCGGCACGCTGGCACGGATTCTCGTGCCACCCGGGGAAACCGTCCCGGTGTTCACCACCCTCGCGCTCATCGACGAGGGCGACGACCGATGACCGGCACGGAACAGGATCGCCCCGGCGCCGGGCGGGTGGCCGGGAAGGTCGCGATCGTCACCGGCGGCGGTCAGGTCGACGGGCCCGGCGTCGGCACCGGCAAGGCCGCCGCGATCCTGCTGGCCCGGCACGGCGCCGACGTCGTGCTGGTCGACCGCGAACCCGCGCGCGCCGAGGTGACCCGCACGGAGATCGAGCAGGCCGGCGGCAGCGCGGTGGTGGTCGCCGGCGATGTCACCGACGGCGCCGACTGCGCGCGCGCCACGCAGACCGCGCTGGACCGCTTCGGCCGCCTCGACATCCTGATCAACAACGTCGGCGTCTCGCAGCCGGGGAGCATCCTGGACACCGACGAACAGCAGTGGGACCGGATGCTGGAGATCAACCTGAAATCCGTGTATCTGATGTCGCGCCGGGCGATTCCGGCGATGGCAGCGACCGGCGGCGGCTCGATCGTGAACATCTCCTCGATCGGCGCGCTGCGCGCGATCGGCTTCGCGGCCTACTCCACGGCCAAGGGCGGGATGATCTCGCTGTCGCAGGAGATGGCCGCGGCGCACGGACATCAGGGCATCCGCGTCAACGTCGTGGTTCCGGGCTCGGTGCAGACACCGCGCACCGAGGGCGCCGCGGCGAAGCTGGGCCAGGATCTGGACCGCATCCGCGACACCGCGGCGGCCGTGCTGCCGCTCGGCCGCACCACCCACGGCACCGGCTGGGACATCGGCTGGGCCGCACTGTTCTTCGCCACCGACGAAGCGCAGTGGATCACCGGCCAGGTGCTCGCCGTCGACGGCGGGGCGAGTGTCACCCTGCCCGCGGTCGCGCTGGCCGGACTGCGACGTGCGGAGCAGTCGTGACCCCGGCGGAGCTGTTCGCCGCCTGGGGCGCGGCCTGGCTCACCCGCGATCCGGCCGAGCGACTGCGCCGCTTCGAGCAATGCTGCACCGAGGACGTGGAATTCGTGCCGCCGGACGACCGCCCGGTGGTACGCGGCCGGGCCGCGCTGGCCCGGCACGTCACCGAGTACACCCGGACCTGGCCCGCCGGCGTCGGATTCGAGCTGACCCGGCCCCCCGACACCCACCACGACTACAGCCGCGGCGTGGTCCGCTGGACCTTTCCCAGCGCGACCGCGGTGGGCTGCGACATCATCCGCATCGAGCGGGGGCGGATCGCCTCGATGCTGGTCTTCGCCGAGCCCTGACGACCGCCCGCCACCCGCTACGAAAGAAGGTGCACCAGTGACCGGCAACGGCACCCACGACGCCCGGCGCATCCGGGAAGCGCTCGGCCATGTCGTCATCGACGCCGACGCTCACCATGTCGAGATCAGCGTGGCATTCGCCGATTTCGTCCGCGACCACGGCGGCGGCGCACTGCTCGCCGATCCGGCAGTGCGCGCCCTGGGCCTGACCGATTCCGCCGGGGAACAGGTTCCGGCGCTGGACCAGCGCCGGCGCCGGCACATCTCGGCCCGTCCGGTGTGGTGGACCCCGGCCGATACGCTCGACTACGCCAGCGTCACCATGCCCGCGCTCTACCACGAGCGCCTCGGCGAGGCGGGTATCGACTTCGCGGTGGTGTATCCGTCGCGCGGACTGACGCTGCTGTCGCTGGAGAACGAGGACACCCGGGTCGGCCTGGCCCGGCTGTACAACGAGTATGTCGCCGAAATCTATGCGCCGTACCGGGATCGGCTGTCGCCGGTGGCGGTGATCCCGGCGCACACCCCCGCCGAGGGCATCGCGGCGCTGGAGCACGCCACCTCCGTCGGGCTGCGCGCGGCGCTGATGCCGTCGTTCGTGTGGCGGCCGATCCCGGCCTTCGCGGACGCGCCGCCGCAGTACCGGTCCCGGCTGCAACGCATCGACAACTTCGGCCTGGACAGCGAATACGACTACGACCCGTTCTGGGCGAAGGCGGTGGAGCTGGACGTGCCGCTGTCCTGCCACACCTCCGGCTTCACACTGCCGGGTCACTTCACGCCTTCCAACTATTCCTATGCCGCAGGGCATTTCGCCGCCGTCGGTGAGGGCACCGCGAAATCGCTGTTCCTCGGCGGCGTCACCACCCGCTTCCCCGGGCTGCGCATCGCCCTGCTGGAGGGCGGCGTCGCGGTCGGGGTGCGGGTGTACGGAGATCTGGTGTCCCGCTTCGAGAAACGCGGCCGCGCCGGGCTGGACCGGCTGGACCCGACCCATCTGGACGCCGCCGAACTGCACCGGCTGGCCGGTCGCTACGCACCCGGCCTGACCCGCTACGCACCCGAACAACTGGTGCCGGGCACCTCCGCCCCCGACGGTCAGGTCGACGACTTCGCGGCCAGCGGCGTGACCTCGGTGGCCGAGATCCGGGACGCGTTCTGCCGCAACTTCTTCTGGGGCTGCGAGGGTGACGACCCGCTGGTCGGTCTGGCCTGGGACGGCCGGGTGAATCCACTGGGCGCCACGCTACCCGCGATGATGGGCTCCGACCTCGGGCACTGGGACGTGCCGTCCTTCACGCTACCGCTGGTGGAGGCGTACGAACTGGTCGAGGACGGCATTCTCACCCCGGCGCAGTTCGAGGAGTTCGTCTGCACCAACGCCGTGCGCTACTACGCCGGCGCCGGTTCGTCGTTCTTCGCCGGCACCGCGGTGGCCGCCGACGTCGAACGCATCCAATCCGCCACCTGGGAGCGAACGGCGTGACCCCGGAGATGCAACGCGAGCTGGGGCGGCGCACCCTGGCCCTGCTGGACCGCAAGACCACCGACATGGCCGAGCATCTCATGGAGGAGCCGCTGGCGGGCTACCGTTCCGCCGAGCAGTTCGAGCGGGAGCGGCAGCTGATCTTCGGCCGGTATCCGATGTTCGTCGGCCTGAGTTGCGATCTGCCGCAGCCGGGTTCGTGGTTCACCTTCGACGCCACCGGCACCCCGATCCTGATCACCCGCGATTCCGCGGGCCGGGTGCGGGCTCTGCTCAACATGTGCCGCCATCGCGGCGTGCGCGTGGTGGAATCCGGCCGCGGCGCCCGCGCCCGCCGGTTCACCTGCCCGTTCCACGCCTGGTCCTACGATATCGAGGGCGCGCTGGTCGGCGTCACCGGCCCGGAGGGGTTCACCGAATTACGCAGGGCGGAACGGGGACTCGTCGAGCTACCGGCTGAGGAACGGTACGGGATGCTGTTCGTCGCCGCTCATCCCGAGGCCGGCTTCACCGTCGACGATCACTTGGGCGGGCTGGCAGAGCAGTTCGCCTCCTTCGGTTTCGAGAGCTGGCAGTCGATCGCGGCGGCCCATCCGCATCCGGTGCGGGCGAACTGGAAGGTGGCCTGGGGCACCCACCTGGAGACCTATCACTTCGCCTATCTGCACAAGGCCACCGCGGGGCCCCTGGTCTACGGCAACACCTCGATCGCCGACTTCTACGGTGATCACGCGCTGATGACCTCGACCATGCGCACGGTGGACCGGCTGCGCGAACTGCCGGAGGAGCAGTGGCGGCCGGTGGACGACGGCCAGATCAACCTGAACTACCGGCTGTTCCCGAATCTGAGCTTCTCGGTGGTGGCCGACCGGCTGGAGATCTTCACCATCTATCCGGGCGAAACCCGGCACGAGACGGTGGCCTGGCATCACGCCTACCGCCGCACCGCGCCGGCCCCGGAGGAGGCCGACGCGCTGGACAAGGAGGTGCGCTGGGCCTGCCAGACCGTCGTCGACAACGAGGACTACGCGATGGCCGCCCAGGTCGGCGCGGCGATGCGGTCCCCGTACACGCCGGAGACGATGGTGTTCGGCCGCAACGAGCCGGTGATGCAGCACATGGCACTGGCCCTGCGCCGGGCCCTGGAGCGATCGTGACCGGGATGGACGGCGAACCATCTACGGCCACAACGGTTCCGGGTGCGCCCGGCAGCACTGCCCGGGGCGTTGCCGGCACCGCGCCGGACACTGGGGACCGGGCCGCTGTCTGGCACCCCTTACGGAACCGGGTCGCCGTCGTCACCGGTGCGGGCCATGCGGCGGGTCGCGGGTACGCGGTGGCCCTGGCCGCGGCGGGGGCCCGGGTGGTGGTGGCCGACAGCGTCGGCGATGCCGCCGAGCGGACCGTCGAGTTGATCGAATCCGCCGGTGGCACTGCCGTTTCCGCAATGCTCGACGTGACCGACGAGGACAGTGCCCGCGCCACCGTCGCGCTCGCGCTGCACCGCTTCGGCCGGTTGGACGTGCTGGTCAACAACCCGAATCGCTACCGGGACACCCGCTACACCCCGTTGGCGGACATGACGATCGAGCACTGGGACCGGACCATGGCGGTGATGGTGCGTGGCACCTTCCTGATGTGCAAGGTAGCCGCACCCGCACTGGCCCGGTCACCGCATCCGGCCATCGTGAACCACACCTCCGCGGCCGCCTACGGGGTACGGAACTGGCTGGACTACGGCACCGCCCGCGCGGCGGTGATCGGCATGACCAAATCGCTGGCCAAAGAGCTTGCCCCGCAGAGTATCCGGGTCAACGCGCTGTGTGTCGGCAGCATGGCCGTCGAGGCGATCGAACTCGGAGTGCTCGAACGGGAGGATCAGATGACGAGCACGCCGGAGTTCGCCCGGCAGCTGATCCCCCGGGTCGCCACCGCCGCGGACGTCGCCGGGCCGATCGTCTTCCTGGCCGGTGAGGCGTCGGGATACATGACCGGCCAGACGATCTCGTTCGACGGCGGCAAATACTTCCTCGGCTGAGAGGTCACAGTGACGAGCACATCCCGGACCCCGTTGCAGATCATGGAATTGCTCTCGGCGACCTGGTTTCCCGACGCCATGGGTGACCCCGCGACGGCGCTGCGCTGGGAGGAGCTGTTCGACGAGGACATCGTGCTGATCGAGCCGGATTCGCTACCGCACGGCGGCCGGCGCCACGGACTCGACGGCTTCCGCGCGGCCCAGGCGGGCATGCGCGAGCTGTGGGAGCAGCGCATCGAGGCCGCCGACTATTGGCAGTGCGCGCCCGACCGGGCGGTGCTGCGCATCGTCATCCGCTGGACCGCACGGGCCACCGGCCGCTCGGTGCTGTTGCCGATGATCGATCTGATCCGGGTCCGCGACGGCCGGATCGTGGAAGTGGAGGCGTTCGTCCATGACACCGCGGCCCTGCTCGCCACCCTGCGCTGAGCCGATCGGCCCTACTCGTCGAGCCGGGCGGCGTAGTCGGCACGGCCCGCCTCGTCGATCAGTTCCAGCCGGAAGCCGTCGGCCCGAACGAGATACGCGAACACCGTCGGCGCACCGCCCGGTCCCGGCCGGGTCATCTCCAGCCGCCAGCCCGTGGCGCACAGCCGCTCGACGTCACCGGCCAGATCGTCGGTCCAATAGGCGAAGTGGTGCAGCCGGGGCCGGTCGGTGGCCCAGATGGTGTCCGCCGCACCGGCGATCAGATCGAGATGGATCGGCCCGCCCCGCGATACACACGAGGTCGGCCGTGGTTGCGCGACACCGTCGACGGTGTGCAGTACCCCCGGTCCGGTGGTCGGCGGCGTCCACGATACGCCGAGTGCCGCGGTCAGCGCGCGCATGGATCCGTCCAGGTCGCCGGTGGTGATCCCGATGTGGAAAGGAATGGCATCCATGCCGCGCTCCCCTGTTGACCGTCCCGAAAACTCAAGAGTACCCTGGCATTTCGAAAATGTAAGACAACCCTTGCATATTCCTCGTTGTCATCCGGAGAAGGGCACGATGCCGTGAACCCGACCTCGACGTTCGACCATCTCTCCCCCGAGGTCGCCGGGCCGCGCTTCTGGGACGCACTGCGGCAGCTGCAATCCCTCGGCCCGCTCACCTGGGTCGAGAGCAGCGGTGGCTATTGGGCCGCCACCCGCCACGACACCGTGCTGCGCATCGCGCAGGATTGGCAGACGTTCACCTCCACCGAGGGCGTCTCGATCACCCGCCCCGGTTTCGACGCCATGCCCCGGCTGGTCCCCATCGAGCTGGATCCGCCCCGCCAGCGCGCCTACCGCACCCTGGTCAACCCGCACCTGACCATCAAATCCCTGGCGGCCCTGCACGATCCGATCCTGGACATCGTCGACGAACTGATCGACACCTTCGCCGGCTACGGCCGCTGCGACATCGCCGAGGATTTCGCCCGCAAGCTGCCCGGTACCATCCTGTTCCGGCTGGTGTTCCGCGCCGGCGACGCCGACTTCCGGATCGCCGAACCGGCCGCCAAGATCATCAGTTTCGACGCCGACCGCAACCGTACCGCCGCCGCGGCCGCGACACTGCGGCAGTGGGCCGCAACGGTTTTCGCAGCACGCGCCGACGGCCCGGAGCTCGACGACGTGATCGCGGCCGTGATGCGGCTCGGCGCGAGCGGCTACGAATTCGCCGACCACGAATACTCCTCGGGCCTGCAACTACTGATCCAGGGCGGCATCGGCACCTCCGCCAGCGCCATCGGCGCCACAATGCGCATCCTCGCCGAGGACCCGGATCTCCAGCGGCGGGTGCGCGCGGATCTGTCGCTGGTACCGGCGCTGGTCGAGGAGACGCTGCGGCTCGAGACCCCGCTGCCGCTGATGTTCCGCACCGCGGTGCGGGACGTCGAGATCGCGGACCGCTCGATCCGCGCCGGTGACAAGGTCGGCTTGTTCTTCGGGGCCGCCAATCGCGACCCGGAGGTCTTCGAACGACCCGACGAGGTGATCCTGGACCGGCCACACAACCGGCACCTGTCCTTCGGCGCGGGCCCGCACCGCTGCATCGGCTCGAATCTGGCCCGGTTGCAGGTGCGCATCGCGATCCGCCGGCTGCTGGAACGCTTGGGCCCGTTCCGGATTCCCGACGGCGCGACGGTGGGCTACTTCAGCTTGCAGGCCCGCGGCCCGAAATCCGTACCGCTGGAATTCCTTCCCACCTGAGCCACCGGACCCGTTGCGCCCGTGCCGATCCGGATCGCCCCCGGCGTCATTCCGGCGGCCGCTCGGTGAGCACGGCGAGCACGGCGAGGAACCGCTCCTCGGCGATGCCGTTGAACGGGCGGCCCTGCATCAGCGAGAACAGGTGATAGCCGCCCAGCGCCGCCATCGCGATCGCGTCCACCACGTCCCGGTCGCCCAGGGCACCCGGGACCTCCCGCTGCACCGCGGTCCAGATCGCCTGGCGCAGTTCGGGAACCCGCTCCCCCTCGGTGAGCATCAGGCGGAACAGCCGATCGAACCGCCGGAAGTCGTGCAGCGACTGCTCGTAACCCCGCCGCCGCCGCTCCCCCGGATCCGTCACCTCCGCCACCGCGGCCCGCGCCTGCGCCATCTCCGCGCGCAGCAGCGCCACCTCACGCTCGACCGCGGCATCCAGCAGCGCCTGCTTGGAAGGGAAATGCCGGTACAGGCTACCCGTGCCGACGGCCAGCCCGACCCGCCGCTCCACCTCGCTGATCGTGGCTCCGGAGAAACCGACCTCGGCGAACACGTCCATCGCGGCCTCGAGAATGCGCTCGCGCGTCTTCCCGCGCGTCCGGGAACTGGTGGCGACGGGATCGGTGGTCACAGCGCCAGATTACGCAGCCCGCACCGATTCCCGGGCATCGGCGGAGCGCCGGGGCGCGGTGCGGGTTCCGGCCCACAACGCCGCCGCCACCAGCGCGGTCAGCAGCACACCGGTCCCGAACACGGTACCGTCGAACGCCCGCGCGGCCGGCCAGCCCGCCTCCGACCGCGCCGACCCCGCCAGGAAAGGCACCACCAGCAACACCCCGACAGCCAGAACGGCTTCGGCGGCAACGACTTTCGGGAAATGCCGGACCGCGAGCCGCACCAGCCCGGCGCGATCGCCCGCCGCGCGGGCGGCGGCGATCCGCGGCAACAACACCCGCGCGTTGTAGCCGCCCGCGGCGAGCATCACCAGCACCAGCGCCAGCTTGATCGCCAGATACCGCCCGTACGGCGTCGTAAACAGCTGCGCCGGCGTGCCGACATGCGTCCAGGCCAGCCAGGAACCGCTCACCACCAGCACCCCGACCGCACCCAGCGCGACCGACCCGAACCGCGCCCAGACCCGGGCCCAGTCCTCCCCGGCCGGCTCCGCCGCCTCCACCGATCCCAGGCGACCCACCAGACCGGCGACCGCCAGCGCGAGCAATCCACCCGCCCACACCATCGCACCCCACACATGCCCCACGATCAGCACCGCCCGGATCACATCCTGGGCGTGCGCCTGCCCGAACGGCATATGAGGTATCGCCACGGTGACCAAGCCGAGCAGCACGACCACCCACGCCCCGGCCCGCGCCGCCTGTCGCGACACCACCAGCAACGAGAGTGCCAGCAGCAGACCGACCCCCAGGTCCAGCAGCCCGACCACACCCGCGCCGACGGTCCCCCCACGCGCCGGCGCCACGTGCAGATACCCGTCGAGCACGGTCCACCCGAACCCCCGCCCGATCCCGACCCGCCGGCTCCGCGCGGCATCGGCCACGAACTCGAGCACCCCGGTCACCACGACCAGAATCGCCACCGCAACCGCTGCCCGCCGCAATCGAGCAGCTACCACTCCCCCTGCCGGCTCCGGCAGCGCCAGCCACGCGACAACCAGCCCGACGCCGACCGCCACGGCCGCCCCGATGTAGTACCCGGCCTCGATCAGCACCCGGCCCGCACTCGGAGCGGGCGGCGCAGCCGCGGCGAGAAGGACAGCATTCGACACGCCGACGACGGTATCCGCTCCGGCTGGGAGAGTCCTGGGAATGTGCTCGGAAGTTGCCACAGAGCCCACCGAACCGGCACCGACCGACGGCGTACCGGGCCGCTCGGCCGACGAGGCTGCGACCGACCGCGTGGTCACTGTTGCCGGAATTGATCCGAATCCGATTCGAATCGATTTCCGGTAGCCGCCGGGATATCTCCGAACGAACCGATCGGACCGTTTATTTTCGTCCCCCCACGAATCAGCGTCGCACTACCGATCAGGACAATCCAGCCATGGGCGCCAATTGGTCGCTTGTATTGTTGTCTATCGCATATTCGAGTTGCCGATGTGCCACAACGAGTCCAGAATGTACGAGTCGTATCGACCGGCAGGACAAGGAATTTCGAGTGGACCAGCGAACCATCGAGACAAAGCTCGACGACCTTTCGCAGGATTGCGCGTGCAGGACGATGAGTTCGGTTCACCGATCACGGCGGGTACAGCCCGGACGATGCAGCGCGCCGGTCAGGTGATCGGCCGAGCGCAGCAGGAGATGATGTTCGACGATTCACGACTGTCCGGCCCCACTATGCTCGCTCGGCGACTACTGTGGAATCGTGCGCCGAGCGAACAATCTCGAGCGCAGCCGGTAGTCGTCATGCTGGGCCCGGTCGGTGCCGGCAAGACAACAGCACTGCAAACAATCTCGCAAGACTGTGGCGACGGTGTGGTGCATGCGTTTTTCGACTTCGAACGCACACAGCCGGTAACGACAGTGGAGGCACTGGCGCAGATCGCATTCAACCTTTCCCGTCGATGGACGGCACGCCGGGCCGCCCGATTCACCCGCTTCACACTGGGCCTGATCGCAGTTCAGGCGCAGTTGGACGAGTTGTCACACGACCAGGCCAAGGAGGCATTGCGCAAGGAAATCGAAGGGTTTTTCCGGAGTCAGCGATCGGACCAACTCATCGGTGCGGTTCAGACGCTCGCCGACGCCGCCGAGAAGACCAAGATCTTGCCATCGGTGGTCGCGGTCACCGTCAAAATGGTGCTTCCTCCCCTGATCAGGACACTTGCCCGCAGGTCGTTGACCAGCCGTGCGGAACGCTGGCACGCCGACATTCCCGAAGCCGAAGGCGCGACGCCGCTGGACGCTCTCGTGGCGTTGAATCGCCGGGCACGAGCACATCCCGACGAGATGACCCCGTGGTTGACCGCAGCCTTTCTGGCCGATGTCCGGGAGAACCATCCGAGGATGGCGACACCCGACCCGTACAGTCCCTGCGCGTGCAAGAACCCCAGCAAGATTCGCCACCTGCACAACTGGATCGTGTTGCTCGACAACATCGACCATGAAGGAGGCGCCCGATTTCTGAGCGATCTGTCGGTCGCGCGGGAACGCCACCTCCGACACAATTCCGACGATCACGACGCATTGGTCGTGATCGCAACCAGTGGCCGGTGGAATCCCGAATGGGAGTCGGCGTGGCGGCCACCGTGGCAGCCGACATCCAAGGTGAACGACCTGTCGCAGGTCGTGCCTCGATGCCGGGACGCCGGTTACCGGAGTTGGTACGTCAATGCGGCAGCCCGGAACGGGCCGTCGCGGTGGTACCCCGTGCTGCTGGAGCCGCTCGAGATCGACGAAACAGCACGGATCCTCGAGGTCGGACAATTCTCTTCCCGGTGCACGCTCGTGCAACGCGCCACCGGCGGACTGCCACAAGCGGTCCACGCCCTCGCCCACCTACTGGGCAATTCGGAGATTCGACCGGGTGGCCGTGACGTCCTGCTTCGGCCGGATCAGGACCTGCCCGAGGCGGATTCGTGGCGCCGCCGCCTGTGCGACCTCGGGCCGATCCAGCGTTTGCCGGACATCGATATCGACGAGTTGATCACCGTCGCACCGTTCGTGACCGCACCCTGGCTGGCACCGATCGGCGCGACCAATATCGTCTCGGGTCCGCGAGTCGGCCGGATTCTCACCGAATTGCGCACCACACTGTGGGTCACCGGAACGAGCGACGACGACACGAGCAACGCCGAATTGCACCCATGGATCACGAAGACGATGCTGACCGCGCTCGCCGAACGGCCGGGATCGTCGGATCTCCCCACCTACGAAGCACAATTCGAGGCACTGCTTCACGACTCGGCCACCGGTGACGATCCGGTACGCAGAGCGTATTGCCAGCTTGCTCTGGGCCGCATCGGTGATGTGGTGAGTCTGTTCGAAGCCGATTTCCACCAGCGGCCGCATCGGGACTGGATCCGGCGGCTGTCGCTGGTCACGGGCGCCCCCGATAACATGTCGCTCGCCCGCGACAGCAGCGAACTCTACCGGGAACTGGTCGATCAGGATTTCCGCGATCACCCCGATGACCGATCACCGATCCGGAATGTGCTGTCCAGGCTCATCGCGGCAAGTTGGCTGATGTCCAACCCCTTCGCCGCCCCGGACCCTCGGCTCAGGGAAATCATCGTGAACGCGTATCGGGAACTGGCCCCGCAATCCCGCCGACCCGACGTGGCAGCTCTGTACGACGCCGCTACTCAACGCGCCCGCCAACTTTTCTGACAACTATCCGAACGGATTCGGCCATGCCCTTCATCGATCTCTTTCCACATCTGGCACGCCGACGCCGAGGCCCGGTATCGCCACGAGGGGTGATACGACGTCACCCGATTCTGGTCACACTCGCAGCAGCGATGGTTGTCGGCATCGGTATCGCGGCCTGCTGGAAACCCTGGCAGCCACCCGCATCCCATTGCGGGCCGGGAATGACTGAGCAGGGAACCCCACAGGTCTGCATCGGACTGGATCTGGACTCCACTCCGTTTCGTGACAACGATCCGCTGGCCGACCTCGAACGTGTCGTCGCCGAGCAAAACCGAAGGGTCGGCGACGACTTCATCACCGTCGTGGCTCTCTACGACACGGCGCCGAACCCCAAGAACAACAGCCTCGGACTGCCGGACCTGCGACACCATATCCAGGGCGCGATCACCGCCGTCTGGCGAGCGAACAATCAGTCGATCGCCGACGGCTCCATCCCGCCGATCAAGTTGCTACTGGGCAACTTCGGCGGCGAGGGAGCCTTCGAGGCGCAAGCCGTGAACGCCATCGTGCGGGCCAGAGACAGCCAGCACATCGTGGCGGTCACCGGATTCGGGCAGAGCCTCGACAAGATCCGACAGGCAGCCATCGATCTGTCCGATCATCAGATCTCATCCATCGCGGACACCGTCAGCGGCGACGACATGAATCTCGACCCCGCCACCCACCAGAAGATTCAGCGATTCTTCCGCACCACCGCAACCAACGGCGACAAAGCGGCCGCCGCAGTGGCCTATCTGGCGGAAAATTCTCTTCGGAAAGTCGTCGTGGTCGAGGACATCAACCCACTCGACCGCTACGGGATGAGCCTCGGGGAAGGGTTCAAATCCGCGTACATCAATCGGTACCGCCAATCGACGTATACGAAGAACTTCCGATCACCGGACACCGAACTGAGAGGAATGAGTCGAAGTGAATTCATGACCAAACAGTTCGCCGACATGCACGGCGAGTTGTGCCTGGAGAAGCCTGACATGATCTATTTCGCCGGCCGGGGTGCCGACTTGAGGTCGTTCCTCGTCGCGCTTTCCCAGGGTGGTGCCTGCGGCCTGGGGCCTCTTGACGTGGTCAGTGGCAACGATGCCGGAAATATCCTCGGCACACCTCTTCCGAATTTCGGGAGCCTGAACGTGACAGTCCTGTACACGACCACGGCAACCACCGGTGAATGGAACGACGCCGCACCGGCGGAAGCGGAAAACCTGCAGAACTACAACGACTTCGTATCGGTATTCACCGGTCAGCACTTCGGAACGGCACAGGACCTCGGGGACGGATCGGCGATGACCAGTCACGACGCCGTACTGACGGCCGCCACCGCAGCACGAAAAGACCCCTCATCGGCGACCGATCCGGCGACAGTCTCCGCGTTCATCGAGGAATTCGACTGCCGCAGTCCGATTCCCGGCGCCACCGGAAAGATAGCGTTCAGCCCGGACAGTCGCGGAAATCCGATCGACAAGGCCGTGCCGATCATCGAAATCCATGACGATGGAAGCCCGACGATGCGTGACATGGTCTGGGCCGCGGGCCAGCCATTCGATCCGGCCGGCTGCCAGTGACCCACTGCACTCATTCGGCGAGGTATCGGAAGTGGTCGTCCAGCAACGGGATCGGGTCCAGGTCGGAGAGGTCGTGACCGGCGTCGACATGATCGGTGAAATCCTTGCCGTCGCGGGCCTGCACGATCCGGATCCGGTCGACCAGACCGAGCAGGGTGCCGGCAACCGCGGCCGCGCGGCGGTAGCCGGGTGGGTCGCGGTCGGCGACGATCCACACCTGGGCCGCGCCCTGGAGGCAGGCGGCGTGCTCCGGGCGCCAGTTGTGGGCGCCGCCGGCGTTGGTGGTGGCGATCGCACCGGCGTGCCGGGCGGTGTCGGTGTCGGCCTCACCCTCGCAGACGTAGATGTCGGCACCCGCGGCGATTCCGGTCAGCAGGTCGGGTAGGCGGTACGGTACGGCGCCGAATCCGCCGTTGCACCAACCGGTTTCGGCCCAGCGCTGCTGCCAGAAGTGTTTCGCCCGGCCGCTGCGGTGCGGGGTGTGGACGCGGATCACCCGGCCTCGGGGCCGGCCGCCGGGATCGGTGTAGAGGTAGGTGGCGGCCACGCGGCCCGGTCCGGTGGCGGGGCCGAGGTCCGGTTTGCAGACGGTCAGCGGTAGTCCCGCGGCGAGGATCGCGCGATCCGCGAGCGTCACCGCGCGCCCGGTCGCAGCGGTCCGGGCGGGGCGGGCAGGCGGCGGGCCGTCGAAGAGGTCCCTTACGCGCAGGCCCAGGCGGGCGAGGATGTCCTCGTCGCGGCAGCCGGCGAAGCATCGGACGATCGTCTTGCGCTTGCCGCGATTGTAGACGACACCCAGCGACGGGTGATGGCGGCGGCCGTCGGCCTCGTGCACCGGACACAGGTAGCGGACCCAGTCGCCGCTGCGGCGGCCGGGGCCGCTGACCTGGCCGAGCGCTGCGGTGACGGTGTCCCAGGATCCCCGGATATCCATGGTGGTTCCTCTCCACCACCGGTGTACCGGGCACCGGAACACCGCCGCCACCACCGCTTACATCCGCAATTTCACCCAGACCATGCCCCGGCCGCTCTCGGCGGGGGCACGGACCTCGCGCGGTTCCAGGCGGTCCAGCCGATAGCCCAGTCGCCGCGCCACCGCGGCGCTGCGGAGGTTGGCCGCATCGCAGTGGATCTCCACGCGGTCGACACCCGGCAGGGCGAAGGCGACAGCGGTCAGGGCCGCCGCGCTGCGGGTGATCACACCGCGGCCGGTGTGGTCGACGTGGCACCAGTAGCCGATCTCCAGCGCCCGGTCACCGAGCCGGTCGTGCAGGCCCGCCGCACCCAGCACGGTCTGCCCGGCATCGCCGACGCCGAAGAGGCCGTAGTTGAAACTGCCCTCCGCGCTGGGCCAACCGGTCGCGGCGCGGGCGAAGGCGCGCTGCTGCTCCAGGGTGATCGGCTGCGCGGCCCATTCCATCCAGGGGTGGATGTGCTCGTAGGAGGCGGTGATCGCCTCGAACCTGGGCATCAGGTCGGCGGGCTCCCACTGCCGGATCAGCAAGTCTCCCAAGTCGATTCGCCGTGGCGGCAGACTTTCCGGCGGACGGGTGCGCGGCTCGGGGTACATGTCGCCATGGTGGCCGCCACGCCGCAGGACGCGCAATCCGTTTTCGCGGCACTGCGCGGTACGACGATGCCGGACGGCCGTCTCGCCGAGACGGGCATCCGGTGCCGACCATTGTCCGTGATGCCCGATTCACATCGGCTGGCCGAATGCGGGCGACGCCCTATTCCGCCTTGGAGTAGTCGGTGCTCAACCAGTGTTCCGGACGCATCCGGATGATCAGTGATTCCGGGCCGAGGTTCTCCGCGAGGAAGGCCGCGCCGGCCTGTTCACCCAGATATCGGTCGGCGATGCCACGGGCGGTCTCGAGGTCGGCGGTATCGATGCCGACGACCGGGCCCTCCGCGGTCACATACCGGTAGGGCGGCTCCTCCACCTGCGCGGTCAGCGAGAATCGACCGGCCGTGCGGATCAATTTCTCCTTCACCGACCCGGCCTCGGTCCACAACAGCACCTCGCCACCGGGCTGGTAGCCGTACCAGATCGGGACGGCGAGCGGGGCCCGGTCCGGTCGTTCGACCGCGATCACGCCCACATGTACCTCGGCCAGGAAAGCTGCACGCTCGGAGGGTGTCATCTTCGGCATCGCACAGGTCCTCTCGACGAAATCACGCGGTTCGGACAGGCCCACGATAGCCGCCGGGTCCGACAGGTCAGGGACCGGCGGTAACCTCCACGGTGTTGCCGTCGGGATCGCGCAGTACCACCACGCGCCGCCCGCCGCCGATCTCCAGCGGTCCGTGCAGGACGGCCCCGCCGGCCGTCACCGCGCGATCGAGCGCACCGTCGAGATCGTCGACGTGGAAGGTGAGGTACCGCAAGCCGGTCACATCCAGGAACGCGGCCGCGCGATCGGCCGGGGCGGGTGTCCGCGCCGGCACCATCACCTTGATCGAGATGCCGTCGGCCTGCAGGCGATGCAGTGTCCCGGAACGGGATTCGCTCGCCGGGATCCTTTCCAGGCCGAAGGCGAGCGCGTAGAAGTCCACGATGACGTCGTCGGCGCTGACCAACCCGATCTCGACCTGCCGCACCGCCATGTCCGCCCACCTCACCTTTGTTCAATGATCTTCTCCGTATCAGAGAACCAGATTCCGCCCGTCCGGGCCGCGGTTTCGGCCGAATCCGGCCGTCCGGCACGTTGTCGAGCGTGACCACTGGTTATCCTCGAATCATGTGCTCTCCCAGTGCCACGCTGACGGTGTGGGCCGGCTCGTGGCTGGCCGGGCGTAGTGCGCCCGACGACGTGCTGGACGCCTTGCGCGCGTGGGCAACGCGCCAGACCGTGGCCGCCGGTGACCCGGTAACCGGCGGGCACACCGGGCTGCCCTGGCCGGCCGGTGACGTACCGGACGGACAGGGCGCGGGAATCATGGTGCTACTGAAGCTGATCCGCGAGGAAACCGGCGATGCGCGCAGCCGCCTGCGCCTGGTCCTGCCGGTACCGGGCGATGTGCGCGGACTACCCCCGGCCGGCGAATTCGGCGCGGCCGCGCTCGAGGCCGAGGAAGGCGTCCTGATCGGCGTTCCGGGCGCCGAGGGCACCGGCTTGGTACCGCAGTGGGTCGATGACGACACTGTGCAGTGGGCTGTCTTCCGCACCGTGATTCCGGCGGTTCCGGAGCCGGACATACCGCTGGGCGAGGCCGAATACGCGATGCGGCAGGCCGTCCGCGACGCCGCCGACGCGCTGATGAGCTTGCAGACCACCGGCCTGAACGCCGGCAGCGACGACCCCCGCGAGCTGGTCGAAGCCGAGCTGGCCGATTACGCCCGGCACGAGTATCCGGACTCGATTCCGCTGCGGGCCCGCCGCATTCTCGACACCGCCGACCACGTGGCGGCCATCCTGACCGTCGCCCAGCGCGAACCGGCCTCCGCCCCCACCTCGGCCAGCGCCATGTCCGCGCAGGAGACGCTGCTGCGGCCGCTGTGGAACGCGATCCGGGCGGCCCGGCTCGCGGCGGTGCACGCCGCGAGCTGACCGGCGCCGGGCCCGGATACTCCCCGGATCAATGTTTGCGCACGGTGTACTCCTGCTGCCCGGGCTTCCAGATGTGCACATCCATATGCCCGTCGCGCACCTCGACCGCCGACGCGCCGGTGAGGTCGGCGGCGAAGAACGTGTCGAAATTCTCGTCCCGGAAGTCGATCTCCGTCTCCTCGTACAACGATTGCAACCACCGGGCCCGCACCGCGCCGTCGCGCACGTCGGTGACGATGCCCCACACCTTCACGTCCCCCTCGGTGACCTCGGTGTCGACCGTCGCGGTGTGCAGGCAGAAGCGCGGATCTCGTTGGAGATCCTTGAATTTCGTGGTGCCCGGCATCCCGACCAGCCACAGTCGGTCCTCGAAGACCCGCGGCTCGATCGGGCTGATGCGCGGATAACCGTCGGAGCGGGTGGTGGCCAGCAGGCACAGATTTTTCGCCGCCGCGTGACGCCGCAGGAAGAGCGCCGAGATGAGCGGGGCGGTGGTCGCGAACTCACGCCAAGTCGTCATGCCGGGCACCGTAGTCCAGGGCACCGACATCCGCGGTCCGGTCGGGTATCCGGCGCTGCGATCTGGTTGAATGTCGCTTCGTTGCATCGATTCCGAGCATCGAGGCGGTCACCATGCAGGATTCATCACGCGATACCCGCCCGGCCACGACCGGAGCGGCGGCCGCGGCCCTCGCCGCGGTGGCGCTGGCGGTCGCCGCCGTCGTCACCGCCGCACCGGCCACGGCCATCGTCGGCGGGGCCGAGGCCGCGCCGGGCGCCTATCCCTGGCTGGCGGCGATCGGCACCCCCGCCTTCGCGATGCGGCCCGGTGGTCAGTTCTGCGCGGGCGCCCTGATCGCCCCCGACCAGGTGATCACCGCCGCGCACTGCGCCGTGCTGGCCCAGGAGGCGCCCGGCGCGCTGACCGCCACCTTCGACCGCGGCGACCTCGCCCAGGGCGGTGGAATCACCGTGGGCATCAAGAACATCCGGATCGATCCGCGGTTCCGGGTGTCGATCTTCGACAGCGATCTCACCTATCACCACGACCTCGCGCTGCTCACGCTGGCGCAGCCGGTCGCGGTGACCCCGGTGGCGGTCGCCGCGCCGCACGGCGACACCGGCACGGTGGTCGGCTGGGGCGCGACCGCCGACGGCGACTGGTCCAACTCCCGCCTGCACACGGTGACGGTGCCACTGGCCGCCGACGTCGACTGCACCACCGCCTACGGCACCGAATTCGATGCGGGCGAGGCGTTCTGCGCCGGTTCACCCACCGCCGACACCGGCGAATTCGACAGCGGTGGCCCGCTGCTGGTGGACGGCAAACTGGCCGGTGTCACCTCGTGGGGCAAGGGTTCGGCGCAACCGGGCTATCCCGGCGTCTACGCCCGCGTCTCCTCCACCGCCTTCTGAACTGCGGAATCGACTGTCAGAGGGCCAGTTTCACGGCCATGACCAGCCCGCATCCGGCGGCCAGCACGCGCAGCGCGGTGCCGGGCAGCCGCCGCGCGACCACCGGCCCGACCCGGCCGCCCAGCAGATAGCCCAGCGCCAGCGGCGCCACGAAACTCCAGTGCACCGGCCCGAAGAACGCGAATCCGACCGCCGCCGTGGCGTTCCCGCACATGTTCACGATGCTCTTGACGGCATTGGCCTGCTGCGCGGTCCACGCCGGGAACATGGCGGTGAGGATGGCGAAGATCATCACCGCACTGGCCGCGCCGAAATACCCGGCGTAGACCGCGGCCGCCAGCAACGCCACCCGCAGCACCCACGACATCCGCCCGTCCGGCCCGCCGGATCCATCCCGGCGCCGAGCCAGATACGGTTGCGCCAGCAGGAACAGCGACGCGCCCCCGATCAGGAACGGCACCACCCGATGAAAGGTGGCCGCCGGCGCCACCAGCAACAGCACAGCGCCGACCGTCCCACCGGCCGCCGCGACCGCGCCGAGTCGCGCCACCACCGCCCCGCGCCCGGCCAGTTCCGCGCGTGAGCCCGCCGCGACCCCGATCCCGTTGCACAGCAACGCCATCGTGTTGGTGACATTGGCCACCACCGGCGACAACCCCAGCGCCAGCAGCGCCGGATACGAGATCAACGAGGCGAGGCTGGTCAGCACCCCCACCAACCCAGCAGTGAACCCCACCGCCACCAACTCGAGCGCCAGCACCACCGTCACCGGCACACCCCGATCACAACGCGAACTTCACGGCCATGGCGATCCCGCACCCGGCGGCCACCACCCGCAACGTGTTGTCCGGTAACCGGCGCGCGACCACCGGGCCGACCCGGCCGCCGAGGAAGAACCCGACCGCGAGCGGAACGACGAAACTCCAGTGCACCGGCCCGAATCCGGCGAATCCGATCGCCGCGGCCCCGTTGGCGAACACGGCGACCACGTTCTTCACCGCGTTGACCCGATGCGGGGTCCACTGCGGGAACATCGCCGTCATGATCGCCAGCACCAGAATGCCGCCCGCCGCACCGAAATACCCCGCGTACACCGACGCACCGAACATCGCGATCCACAGCACCGGCGCCCGCCACCACGGCTCGGCCGCCGCACGACGTTCCCGCCGGCGCGCGAGATACGGCTGCCCGAGCAGGAACACCGAGGCCCCGCCGATCAGGAACGGCACCACCGCCTGAAAGGTCACCGCGGGCGCGACCAGCAGCAGCGCCGATCCGGCCGCCCCGCCCGCCGCCGCCACCGCGCCCAGCCGCAACACGATCCGCCGGGTACCCGCCAGCTCGGACCGCGACCCCGCCGCCGATCCCATCCCGATGAACACCAGCGACACCGTATTGGTGACATTGGCCGACACCGGCGACAACCCGAGCCCGAGCAGCGCCGGATACGACACCAGCGACGCGAGGCTCACCAGCACACTCACCAGCCCGGCCGCGAACCCGACCAGCAGCAACTCGACCACTTCGACGGCAGTCACCGGCACCCGTTCAACGCTCGCAACCCTTCGCGGTGGCCGGCCCGGGCACCCTGCCCGCGCGCCCGGTGATCGCCACCGCCGCCCGCCGCAAACATCCTATGAATTGGGCTCGAATTCCGGAACCCGGCGACTACCGATCGGCTGTGCGACTGGTCACAGCCTCGAGCGAGTCGATCCACGCCACCAGCCGGCGCCCCTCCGCCTCCATCAGCCCAGGATCACGAAACGTGTTGGTGAGCAACGAAATACCCTGATACGAGGCCAGCAGTGCCACCGCCAGTTCACGGGCATCGGCACGCCCCATCGCGGCGAACTGCGCCTCGATCCAGCCCAGCAGTTCCCGCATGACCGCCGCCAGCTCCTCGTCCAGCCCGTCGGCCCGCTTGTCCAGCTCCGTGGCGAGCGTCCCCGAGGGACAACCGAATCGCACGGCCGTCTCCCGCTGCTCGACCCACCCGCGGACCAGCGCCTGCAACCGCTGCGCCGGTGTCTCGTACCGCTCCAGCTCCGCCAGCACCTCCCGCGCGGTCCGGGCATGCGCCCCGATCGCGGCCTGGATCAGCTGATCCTTGGTCTTGAAGTAGTAGTAGACGTTGCCCACCGGCACCTCCGCGACCCGCGCGATATCGGCGATCGTCGTCTTCTCCACCCCCTGTTCGTGAAAGACCCGGGCCGCCGCATCCGCGAGCCGCTCCCGCTTCCCCACCCGCACAGGCACTGAGTCAGTCATACAACTGACTATAGACAGCCGCCCGATTCATGCCCTAAAGTCGATTTAGTCAGCCAACTAACTCAGGAGTGAATCGAATGATCGCGGTAACCGGCGCAACCGGAAACGTCGGCAGCATCCTGGTACGTACCCTCACCGAGGCGGGCGCGCAGGTCATCGCCATCTCACGCGGCGAACGCCCCGCCGACCTCCCCGCGGGCGCCACCCACCGCCGCGCCGACATCGGCAACCCCGACGATTTCGCGACAGCCGTGACGGGCGCCGACACCCTTTTCCTGCTCATCACCGGCCCCCAGCTCACCACCGGACCCGAACCCCACCTCCTGCTGAAATCCCTGGCAGCCCAAGGCATCCGCCGAGTCGTGTTCCTCTCCTCACAAGGCGCGGTAACCCGCCCCGGCAGTGCCGGCTACGCTCGCACTCTCGAATTCGAGCAGGCCCTGACCGCCTCGACCCTCGAGTGGACGATAGTGCGCCCCAGCGGTTTCGCCTCCAATACCTACGCCTGGATCGAACCCGTCCGCGCCGGCCGGCCGATCACCGCCCCCTTCGCCGACGTCGGCCTGCCGGTGGTGGACCCGGCCGACATCGCCGCCGTAGCCGCCACCGCCCTGCGCGAGCCCGGCCACCACGCCCACGCCTACACCCTCACCGGCCCCGCCCTGGTCACCCCACGCGACCAGGCCCAAGCCCTGTCCGCCGCCCTCGGCCACCCGATCCCGTTCGCGGAAGTGTCCCGCGCCGAAGCCTTCACGAACATGCTCCGCTTCATGCCCGCCCCGGTCGCCGACCACACCCTGGACATCCTCGGCTCCCCCCTCCCGGCGGAACTGGAGATCAGCCCCGACATCGAGGCGGTGCTGGGCCGTCCGCCCAGGTCATACGGCGAATGGGCACTGCACAACGCTGCCGTGTTCTCCCCTGCCACCGCCTCTGCAGACCGGGTCTGAGACAGTCGAACTGTCCCGTTCGTCCCGCCAGTTCACGTCTGTCCTGGCACACTGCGCACTGGCAATGCCCGAGCAAAGCCACCACATCCGAACGGGTCACCCAGAGCTCGGCTGATCCATGCTGCGGGAGCATCCAGACCCGGCCACCGGGGTCAGAAACCGAAGTCGGGCTCACCCCTGAGCGCGGGAAGCGCCTCCTGAAGTTCCCGATACGCAAGGATCTATCCCCGCATGTGCGGGAGCACAGCGTGTACGGCTTCTCGCCTCGGCGGCGTGCGGCTAATACCTGCGCGTGCGGGGAGCACGCCGAACCACCGACAGAAGATCGCCGAGCAGAGGACCCCCGAAAGAAGCCGAACCCTGCCTCGAACGCCGCCTGGCCGACCTCTGCTGGCGGACCATGATCCGAGACGAAAGACGCACAGCCTCAACCTCATTCACAGGCCACGCCGAACCCGCTTGACAAATACAGAGGAATCACGGGTTGGGCGCCAGGTTCTGCTGCCCTCGAGAGTTTATGGGGCCCTGGAGTGGGTGGGCTCGGAAGAAGTTCCAGATGACGTCGTTCGCACTGATGGAGTTGGTGGTAGCGCCCACCACGGCGGCAGGATAGAAGGTCGCCGTGCTCCCCGGCCAGGTGTGCCCGCCTCCGTCGACAATGTAGAACTCGACGTCCGAGCCCGCTGGGCACGGGTAGGCGAGTTCGGTGATATCGGCAGCGAGATGGGTGGTGGCCGGTTCGGCCCCGCATCCGTTCCGGGCAGCCCAGGCGGCGACCTGGTCCGGGATGGGCTGCGGCAGCGGCAATCCCGGAGTGTCGGGCCGCGCAGCGGCTTGCTGTCCCCAAGTTTCAGGTGTGCCGTCGTCGGCGGGTAGCGTTTTGCCGACCGATCCGAGGCCACCGTGGTAGTCGACGAAGGGATCGGTGGACCCGCTATCGGGGCCCAGTCAGTCCCCGTCCGGATGTCTCCGACGGCGCCGTTGGCCCACGGACACCTCGAGGCTGAGAAATCCACTTCGGTCACCTGGTCGGTGCGGTGGTCACCCAGTTGGATCGGTAGGCGGCCCAGTCCGCGGGTGTGGCGGTGTAGTCGACGAAAAGGGCGACGCCGAAAGCGGGCCGTGCGGGATCTGTGCGGCCCAAGCCCAGCCGGATCGCTCGGATTGCCGCGTCAACGGTTTCCGCTGAACTGTGGTGGGCGATGTTCTCCGTCTGATAGGCCGGTAGGCCCATCAGTAAGTCGACGGATGGGGGCGTTACCTGTAAGGCGAGTGTGGTCTGTTCGGCGACGTAGCCACCGTACATGAATCGGTAGGGCATGGCCGTGTCGTAGGACATTACGGCGATTTGATCCACCCGATGTGCCGCCGCGGCGAAATACGCTTGCGACCACCACTTTTCATGTCCGGCGACGGCGAGGTAGGGGGCGTGCAGTCCAGGTAGCGGGTCGATTTGGGGAGCGGCGATCGACAGCAGCGCGTGACGGCCCGCGGTGAGGGCATGGGCTTGGTCCAGCAGGGTCAGGAAATCGGCGGTGCCCGAGCGAATCGGCTCGAAATCGTAATGCACGCCGTCGAATCCGAGATCCAGTAGCTGACCGGTCGACGCGAGGATATTCCCCCGCACGCCGGGGACGTCGAGATGCAATTCGTCCGGATACTCCGGGGCGACGAAGTTTCCCAACCATGCCTGTACCCGGGCGTTGGGAATTTCGCGGTGGACGGCGTCGACGAACCACGACGCGTTGGGATGCCGGTCGTCGGGCAGGCTTCCATCGGAGTCGAGCGGACCGGAGAAGACGTAGAGATCCTTGATGCCGGTATCGGCCAACTGCGCCTTCAACACGGCGACGTCGCCTTCGTCTTTGCGACCATCGATCCACTCGTGCCCCAGCCAGAGCGCGTCCCGACCCCTGGTGTGCGCGGTCGGCGTCCCCGCATACTCCAGCCGCAGCGCGACCACCATTCCGCCGACCACGGCGGTGACGAGCCCCAGCACCGTCAGTCCAGCGATCCACGTCCGTCGCCACCACAGCGACCACCGCATGCGCTCCCCCATTCGTCATCGAACGCCCAGACTATGGCGCGGCGAATGGCTTCGCGCGTCGAGCCGCTGACACTCGATGAGGTCGCTTATCGACGAAAACCGCTGGGCGGCCGCAGGTGATCGCCGCTACAGTGCCGGCATGACACGTTTGAATCAGATTGTCGCCGTCGAGAAAGGGATCAAGTCACGCACCTTCTCCGATCTCACCGAGGCCCACCACAAGCTGGGCAAGAATCCGCTGCTGAGCGGAATTTCGCGCACCTACCGTCCCAAGGACGAGGAGGGCGAGCAGCTGCCGCCCGAGTCGACGCGCGTACAGGTGAAGTCCGAGGAGGTCCTCGCGACCACGGCCGACATCCTGACCAAACTCTTCGACGTCGTCGCCACCAAGGACTGGGCCAACTGCGCGGCCACCGCCGATGTGGTGGTCGACGGCCGCACCCTGATCGAGGGCGCGCCCGTCACCTACCTGCTGTTCCTGGAGAAGCAACTGGTGGATCTGCACACCTTCGTGCGCAAGCTGCCGGTGCTCGACGCCTCGGAGTCCTGGGAGTACGACTCCTCGGCCGACTGCTACGCCACCGAACCGGTGCAGACGGTGCGCACCAAGAAGATTCCACGCAACCACGTGAAAGCCGAAGCGACGGAGAAACATCCGGCGCAGGTCGAGGTGTACCACGAGGATGTGGTGGTCGGTTACTGGCGGACCATCAAGTTCTCCGGCGCGCTGCCGGCCAAGCGGGTCAACGAGCTCACCGACCGGGTGGAGAAGCTGCAGCAGGCGGTGAAGTTCGCGCGCGAGGAGGCCAACAACGCCGAGATCACGCAGCGCAAGCTGGGCGAGCACGTCTTCGGATATTTGTTTGGCTGAGCGCGGCCACACCGTCTAATCTCGATATCGCGCAAGGAGCGCAAGCTGAAACCGAAGTTCGATGTGACGGGTACAGCGGTCCAGTGAAGGTTCGAGTCCTTCCCCCACCACTCCTGGTGGGGTAGCCCAATCGGTAGAGGCGCCGCCACCCACTCAATCTCACATTATCGCTCCAGCTTCAGCATTCGCCGCCGTGTGCCGAATCGAGAGAACGGATTGTCAGCGTGGAGGTTGCGGGTTCAACTCCCGCCGGCTCAGCCACCAATGGGCCGTAGCTCAATCGTAGAGCGCCACGTTAACCTCAGACTCACTCCGTCCTTAAACGTGTCGGCACAACGCAATTCGGCGGCAAACCGAGGCCCCGGGGCAGGCTAGTCCCCGGGGCTTCCCCATATCCGCGCTCAGCCGATCACCGGATACCGCTGGCGCTGCGACAGCGTCGAGAGCCTCCGCATGTGTTCGGTCACCAGCTCGCAGGCGGCGTCCACATCGTCGGGCGCCAGACCGCGCCCCGGGATAGACCAGCACCACCACACCGGAACGCAGGGCCGCACGCGCGTTGTCCGGCGCCCGGACCGCGCGGCGGCATCCTGTCGATACCACGCATCTCCGTCAGTTTTATATTGACAGGTTATCCGCAGCTGAATGTCGATTTCGCTCAGCCCGACAACCACAATCGGTATCACGACGCACGCCACGACAGCGGTCGTAACGTTCACCACATCCGATGCCCGGGTAAGCGGGTGCCAGGCCGCCGCATCAGCGGCGGCCGCAGCCGTCACTCCACGGGAACAACCCTACGGGCGCGGGGCCGACAGCCGCTCCGCACTGTCGGGGTTCCCGATCGCCGGACCATCCCCGCGGGCGCGGGGCTGACAACGAGGGCCTGATCACGTCGTGGCGGCACAGCGGACCATTGAGGTTCACCCCGGGTAGTGGACACCGATTTGACAGGACGGTCGGTCCTGTTGGGGTGAAGATCCTGGACGTGCATGCCGGCTCCGGGGGCACCTACGGGTCCCCGCGGATCACCGATGAGCTGCGCGAACGCGGCGAGATCGTGAGCTACAAGACTGTCGCGAAGATCATGGCCGCGCTCGGGATCGAGGGCATCAGCCCGCGCACGTTCAAGGTTCGCACGACGGTGGTCGATCCGGCCGCGTCGTTCCCACCGGATCTGGTGGCCCGGGTATTCGATCAGGGCCGCCCGGACGCGGTATGGACTACCGATTTCACCTATTCGACCTGCGGTGAAGGCGATATGTACTTGTGTGCCATCCGGGACGGGCACCCTCGCAGGGTGCTCGGGCACGCTGTGGCCGACCATATCGGCGCGGACGTGGTCCAGACCGCGATCGAGCAGGCCGTGGCCGTGCGCGGCGGTGAGGTGCGTGGCACGATTCTGCACTCGGACCGTGGCGGCGAGTTCACCGCGGGCCTGACCGTGAAAGCTTGTGCCCGGCACGGGCTGCGCCGGTCGATGGGAGCCACCGGCATATGCTGGGACAACAGCCCCGCCGAATCGCTGTGGTCGACCTTCAAGCACGAGTTCTACTACCGGCACACCTTCACTGCCAAGGCTGAACTCGTTGCCGCAGTTGACAAATGGATCATACGCTATAACACTACGAGAAGACACTCCGCGATCGGCGGCATCAGTCCCGTCCGCTATGAGCAGTCCATCATGACAGTCGCAGCGAACGCTGCGTAACCAGCTGTCCACGGTTCGGGGGGAACCTCAGGTACGGCGGGCCGAACGGTATATCGGTGGCAACGATTCTGGGCTACTGCGGTCTGCTGCTCGCCCCGCCCGCCATCGGCATCTTCGCCGACATCATAGGACTGTCGCGGGCATTGTCGATGACCACCGGTGTCATCTCGGTAGCGACGTTGCTCGCGTATACGGCGCACTGGAAGGGCATTCGACGCTGACCCGGAACGTCGACTGCGCTCATCGAAACCGGCTCTGTCCCATATTCGATGATGGGTGGGTGTCGATTGTGTTGGGGCCTGTCGTCAGAGCTTGGCCAGCAGTTTCGGCGCCACACTCTTTTCGGCCGCGACCTTGGCACCGGGGTCCGTGCCGGGGAGAAACGTCACCGCCACCATGAGCCCGCGTGCGCCTTTGCGGGCGTACAGGATTCCCCCCGGCGCTACGTGTGCTTCGTCACCGATTCCGGGTACGAGTTGGCCGGCCGGGTACCCGATTTGGCTCCAATCAGCGATCACGATCTGGACTGTCGCCGTGGAGCTGGTGAACGTGCAGTGGTTGGGGTAGGTGTCCAGTCCCGGGTCGGTCCTGTGCTGCACGGCGTCGGAGCCGGCCACCGGGGTGACCAGGTCCCTGGTCAGTACGTCGCACGCCGCCGGTATTCCGCTGGATGTCGTCGTGGTGGTGGAACCGCCGCATGCGACGGAGAACAGGAGCGGCGGCGCCAGCGCCACCGCAATACGCCGAACACGCGATCGTGTCATTTCACCCCTCCGGACGGTTTCGGCACATGCTCTGCCACTTTCGCGGAATATGCGCCGGAGTCCAAGTGTCCGGCCGAAATTCGACTACCACCGCATCCTGCTTCGTGCACCGGCTCGCCTGGCAACGCCGGAGAAACCGGCATTTCAGCGCCATCGGCCGCCACGCCGGAGCGCGGAGTCTGCCGAGGAAGCGAGAGGAGTGCGGGTCGAGCAGGATGGGGTCCGCCGCGGCGATCTCGGTGCGAGACCACCATCACCCACCGTGGAATTCGGCCGGGTTGTTCCCTTGCCGGGGTTGGACATCTGGTGCGATCATTCGGGCCGTCTGCGGATTCGATCAACCCCGGAGAGCTCCGGATATCCTCGATCCGGTTGCCGCATAGGATAGTTTGGGAGCGGCACGCGACATGCACCGGTCGGGCGCGGTCGGCACGGCAGAGGATTCGATCATGTCCCAGCCGGGTATGTACCCCGCTCCCCCCTCTCGGCCGCCGCGCAAGAAGCCCTCCGGTTGGTGGATCGTCGCCGGGATCGTGGTGATCGTGGCGGGAATCGTCGGCGCCGTCACGGTCGGCGTGGGCGGATTCACCCGGATGACGAACACTGTCGACCACTTCCAGCGCGTCGCGGTTCCCGGTTCCGGGGATCTGCAACTGTCGGCGGGGCACGACTACACCGGCTATCTCGAGTTCTCCGGGGCTTCGTCGGGCGATACGTCGCAAGGGGTTCGGGTCAGGCTCACCGGGCCCGACGGTCAGGTCGTGCCGATGCACGACTACGGCTCGAACGTGACCTATCAGATGGGCGGACACGAAGGGCGAGCGGAGTTCTCGTTCCGGGTCGGCCAGGACGGGCAGTATCACCTGCTCACCGATGGCGGCCCCGATGTCACGGTGGCGGTCGGGGGCGGGCTCGGTTCCTCGATCGCCGGTACGGTGGTGCTCGCGCTGGTGCTGGGACTGGGCGGAATCTTCCCGGGTATCGCGGTTGTCGTCATCGTCGCCGTGCTGCGCAGCATCCGGTCCCGGCCGGTGGCGCCCAGGGGATTCGGGCCGCCGACGCCACCGGCCAGGTGAGCGGCCCACGCGGGTTCTGCCGCCCTGCTGATGCAACGCTGATCCCGTTACCCCGGCGCGGAGACGGTCCCCACGTCGATCAGCCCCTTCCGTTCCGCGAACCGCCACCGGCCGTCCTCGCGGACCAGCTTGTCCAGGTGCCTGCCCACTCGTACCGGTGGCGAGCCCGAATCCGGTTGTGTGATGGCCACCCAGACGCATTCGCCGGTGGCCCGGTCGCCGTCGAGGGTGATGCGTGGCGACGCCAGGACGTGGACGGTTCGCTCGTCCCCGGCGCGCAGGACCTCGGTGGCGACCGCCTCGATGGCGGCCCGGCCGTCGGCGCGCATCACCGGGCCCAGGCGGAGTTTCGCGTCGCGGGCGAACAGTTCGGCGTAGGCGACGGGGTCACCGGCATCGAGGTGGCGGCCGTAATCGATGTAGAGTTGCTGGATTTCGGCGAGATCCTCGAGCCGGGCGAGGCGTTCGACGAGTTCGCCGGTCATCGCCGGACCACCTGCAACAGGGCCGAGGCGGCCGAAACCCGTTTGCCGCCATGGCCTTCGTCGTGCAGCGTGAGGCGAACAGCGATCAGGTCGCCGGGGCCCGGGTACGCCTCGCCGTCGACCCGGAACGGGCCGGTCTTCGCCCGCGCCAGGAACATCACGTGCCACGAGCGCATCTGCAACAGGTCGGTGCCCGCCGACGCCGCGGCCAGATCCATTGCCGCGGTTTCCAATACGACGTGCTGCGGGCCGATGTGCAAGGCGCCGTCGGGTGAGGCGACATGGGTCGCCAACGGCGGCAGCACCCAGTGTCCGTCCGCGCGCCGGGACGCTCCGAACGCCTGCCACAGCGGCGGCAGGTCCGGCGAGTCGACGATGTCCAGCTTGTCCTCGTCCATCTTCTGCAACCCGCCGGGCGGGGTGCCGAGGCGTACGCCCTGGCCCTCCGTGAGGGCGAGGACCCGTTTCGGATTGTCCGCGTCGACGATGCGGGATCGGCTGTACCCCATGCGAGTTCCCGGATGCAGTACCTCGGAGTCGACGACCTCGATCCGCCGCACATCGACGCCCGGGTCCAGGATCTGGCACGAGTGCACGACCGGATTGGGCACCGTCTCCAGATCGGAACCCACCGCGCCTTCGGGCGAGCTGATCGACAGCGGGGCCACCAGCAGACCACCGGCGGCGTTGCGCATGTCGCGGCGCAACGTCACCGTATCGTCCTCGGGGCCGGTGTTCATCGAGCCGTGGTTGCGGCCTATGTACCGATAGCTCAGCAGCCCTGTCCAGCGCGAATGCAGTTCCGCCGCATATGCTTCGGGGTCGTCGGTCAGTTCACGGATATCGCGCACCATCGCGCTACACCTCCACGGATCTCTGCACCAGTCCGGCGTTCTCGAACGCGCGGCGGATCTGCTGCTTACCTTCTTCCGGGAGCAGGCCCTGGGGCGCCCGCCCGTGCGGGTAGTCGCCCAGCGGCAGCCCGAGCACCGAGGCGGCGTAGCGGAACGCCTCACCCCAGT
The DNA here is from genome assembly GCF_020176955.2 of Nocardia sp. alder85J. GTDB lineage: Bacteria > Actinomycetota > Actinomycetes > Mycobacteriales > Mycobacteriaceae > Nocardia. Next base: position 831,278 of record NZ_JAIUCZ020000001.1, on the reverse strand, counting down.
GGGTGAAATAGCCCGGCCGGCCCGGATAGCCGGTGTACCAGGGGCCGACCTCCGACATCAGGCGGTCGTAGCCCGATTCCTCGGCGTACGCGGCCGCCGCCGTGAGCTCCCCCGCCCAGATCAGCCGCCAGTACTCGGTGCACATCGGCTTGTCCGGGGTCTCCTGGAGGTAACCGGCCGTGCCGAGCTGGGCGGGGCCGAGGATGCCCAGTTGCAGCCAGCCCGCCCGGTAGGCGATCAGGTCGCACTCCCAGATCACCAGTTCGGGTGCCAGCCGGTGGATCTGCGCGCTGGCGGCGTAGTGCATGGTGCCCTGCTTGATCGCGCACACCGCCGGCACTTCGTCGTGGATGCGGGCGATCTCGTCCGGGGTGAGCACGTAGCCCGAGGAGGGCGAATTGAACAGTCCCAGTGCGATATCCGTGCGATCGGCCACGTACCGGTAGAACCGCAGCGCGCCCTCACCGCCGTGCAGTTCCATCGGCGGGGTCTGGAGGTAGCAGATGTCGGCGCCGGTCCGCTGCGCGTGCAGGGTGAGCTCGACCGCCTCCTTCGCGGACATCGAACTCGTACACGCCTGGATCACCGTCGACGGCGCCACCTGCCGGGCCTCGTCGACGGCCACCTCCACCAGCAGCTTGCGCTCGTCGGTGGTGAGCGCCCACCATTCGGCCAAACCGCTTGTCAGCCAAAGCATCTCGTGACCGAGATCGCCGACGCAGTACCGGACCAGGGCCCGGTAGGCGTCGAGGTCGATATCGTCACCGTCGCGGCCGGAGAACGGCGTGTAGAGCGAGTCCCCGATCCCGTGCAGGCCGCCTGCGGCCGCCCAGTCCCGTGCTTCCCGTGCAGATGGCATGACGAAATCCTTTGCTGCAACCGGCCTCCGCCCCGTGCGTCAGGGCAGTACTGTATTGTTTACTGTTGTACCTTGAGGACCCGTAAGTCAAGGGCCGGTGTCAGCAGGACCGCCATCCGTCGCCGGTGAGCGCGACGACTCACCGATGGCGGCCCCGCCACGGCCGCGCGAGGTCATCCACGGCGCAGCCGCACCAGAATGCCCGCCACGTGCGCGCAGGCGGCCGAGCGGGCGCCCTCGGCGTCGCCGTGCGTGATCGCGGTCAGGATGCGCTCGTGTTCGGCGAGCGCCGCGTGGCGATTGTCGTCGAAGGTCCACATGTCGGAGCGGTAGAGGTGTGCCTGACTGTCGAGCCGGAACAGGGCGTCGCGCAACGGCTGGTTCTCCGCGATGTCGCGGATCGCGGTGTGGAAGTCGAGGTCCAGGCGGGCGTCGCGGTGCCGATCCGCCGCCGCCCCGAGCAGGGCGCGCTGCTCGTCCAGCATGACCGTCAGATCCGCGACGTTGCGCCGGGTGGCGCGCAGCGTGGCGTGGTAGGCGGCGAGGCCGTCGAGCACCTCGCGCACCTGGAACACATGGGTGATCGTCTCCTCGTCGACGGCGCTCACCTTCGCGCCCGCGTTGCGGGTGTACACCGCGATGCCCTCGTTGATCAGCTGCTGCACCGCCTCCCGCACGGGGGTGCGGCTGACATTGAGGCGGGCCGCGAGCGCCGGCACGCTCAGCGGCGTGCCGGGGGCGAGCTCGCCGGAGAGGATGTCCTCACGCAGGGCGGCGTACACCGATTCCGCGAGCAGCGCCGGTTCGGTGGTCGTCATGGGGATTCCTTCGAAGCTCGAGGCCACACCACACGGTATCCCGGCGGTGGCGGCGGGGCGGTCAGCGCATTCCCGCGGCGCGGACCCGCTCGGTCTCACGCAGCCCGACCGGCGCCACGCCGGATTTCATCCCGGCCAGCTTCGCCACGATGTTCGCCGCGATCGTGATGGGCGGATACCCGGTTTCGCCATCGGCCAGGCAGCCGGGCAGGGTCTCGATGACCGCGTCGTGGTTGCCGTCGAAGAAGAACGCCGCCGACCGGCGCCGCCGGATCCGGCCGTCCTGCACCGGCGGATCCACCCGGTGCACGGTGGCCAGCCAGCGGTCGTTGGTCCAGCGGGCCATCGCGTCACCGAGGTTGACCAGGAGCGCGCCCGGTGCGGGCTGGACGTCGTGCCAGGCCCCGTCCCGGTCCAGCATCTGCAAGCCCGGCACCCGGTCGGCCCACAGGATGGTCAGGATGCCGAAGTCGGTGTGCGCGCCCATCCCGGTCAGTTCCCCGGCGATCGCGAGGTCGGATTCCGGCAGGGCGTAGTTGTTCATCTTCAGCACCTCGATCGAATGGTCGACCAGAGTGTCGAAGTAGCCGGGCGGGAGCCGGAGCGCGTCGGTGAACGCCCGCAGCAGCGTGCGCGACAGCGCCTGGGCGTGCTCGAAATACCGCTCCACCGCCGGCCGGAACGACGCCGGGTCCGGCCAGCTGTTGTGCGCGTATTGCGCGGCGGGCAGGTCGAGTTCGGGATAGGCGGCCGCCTCCACGCCGACGGTGATCGCCTCGTAGAAGTCGCGCACCGGCGAGGCCGAGGCGATACCCAGGCTCATGCTCAGCGATTCCGATTTCGGCGGGGCGTAGCCGCGATTGTCCCCGGGCGGGCGGCGATACCGCTGCTTGTGTTCCGGGGGCAGGGCGAAGAAGTCGTCGAGCGCGCAGGCCAGCGCATCGATGACGTCGCCGGGGATGCCGTGCCCGGTGATCTGCACGAAACCGACCGTGCGGCAAGCGCTATCGAGGCGCTCGGCGATCCCGGCACAGGCCGCCGGGTCGGGTTCGGCCGCACGGTAGGCGCTCAGGTCGATCACCGGAACTTCGAAACTCATCTGTTCACTTCTCCCGATCCGAGGACGAATGCCAGTCGCCGATCAGCGCTGCGGACGCGGCGTTGCAGGCCACGAAGACGAGCACACCCAGCAGCGCGGCGAGCACGATCGAGGCGAACAGGTCCGCCGACTGCAACCGGCTGCGGTACACGTCGAGCAGGGTGCCGATGCCCGGACGGCCCTTGGTGAAGAACATGTCGCCGATGATGGCGCCGATCACCACCAGCCCGGCGGCGGTGCGCAGGCCGGTCAGGATCGCGGGCAGCGCGGCCGGCAGTTCCAGTTTCAGCAGCCTGTCCCGCGCCGAGGCCCGGGACAGGGTGAACAGCTCGTGCTGACCGCGGTCGACCGATTGCAGGCCGAACAGCGTGTTGGTGATGATCGGGAACACCGCGATGATCACGCACACCAGGGTGCGGGCGAAAATGCCGTAGCCGAACCACAATCCGATCAGCGGCACCAGCGCCAGGATCGGAATCACCTGCAGCACCACCGCATACGGATAGATCAGCCGCTCCAGCCAGCGTGCCCGGCTCATCAGGGTGCCGATCGCCGTGCCGGCCAGCGCGGCCACCACGAAGCCGATCGCCGCGACCCGTGCCGTGACGCCGAGCGCCTCCAGCATCGGCAGCACGTGCGACCGGTTCAGCAGGGAACGGGTGAGCACGACATGCGGTGCGGGCAACAGGAATCGGCGCGACGGCGACAGCACCAGATAGGTGACGGCGTACCAGAGCACGACCGCCCCCGCGAGCGAGGCGATCGGCACCCGCAGCGCGCGACCGGCCCGGGCCAGCAGCCGGAAAACCATCGGCACGGAACCCGTTCCGCCGCGGTCGACGGGGAGGGCGACCACCACGGTGGCATCGGTCATCGTGACTCTCCTTGCAGCAGTGCGGAAATCCGGGCGACGTGGGCGGTGAACTGCGGTGTGTACCGCAGTTCCGGCCCGCGCGGATACGGCAGATCGATATCGAGCACACCGGCGATGCGCCCGGGGCGGGCGGTCATCGCCACCACCCGGTTCGCCAGGAACACCGCCTCGGACACCGAATGCGTGATGAACATCGCGGTGAACCGGCGCTCGGTGTACAGGCGCAGCAGTTCCACCTGCATGTCCAGCCGGGTCATCTCGTCGAGCGCGCCGAACGGCTCGTCGAGCAGCAGCACCTCCGGGGCCAGGGTGAGCGCGCGGGCCAGCGAGGCACGCATCTTCATCCCGCCCGACAGCGTCTTCGGCAGCTGGTCCGCGAAGTCCGACAGTCCGACCGCGGCCAGCGCGGAATCGGCGCGGGCCCGCCGGGTGGCCTTGTCCAGATGCCGTAGCTCCACACACAATTCGACGTTGCGGCGCACACTGCGCCAGGGCAGCAGGGTCGGCTCCTGGAAGATGAAGCCCAGCGATTCGGTGCCGACCGCGACGGAACCCGAAGTGGGGCTTTCCAATCCGGCGGCCAGCCGCAGCAGTGTGGACTTCCCGCAGCCGGAGGGCCCGACGACCGCGACGAAATCACCGCGGCGCACCCGCAGGTCGATGCCGTCCAGCGCGGTGGTTCCGGTGGGGTACCGCTTGACCACCCGATCGAAGGACAGCTCGAGCTCCTTGGTGAGGGTCCGCGCATCCACATCGTGCATCGTGTCCACCCGAGCCATACCCGCCTCCGAATCATGATGCATGCAAAGTTGCCGAATCCGACGATCTAGAGTCTGAAATACATGCATGACCATCCGGTATCTCGACGTTAAATCGCGGTGACTCCATGCATCATCGCTCGTAATCGACCATATTGGATCGATTTACCGAACAGAAACATGGTCGGTATTACATGTAATAACCGGGGCCGATAGTTGACCTCGCCCGCCGGTCGCCATGATCGGCCGCCCATCCCGGCGCTCGACACCTCGGCTGTCGTACCGATTCCCCTCCAGGAGAGACCGTGATCCCACGCATCTTCCGCACGGTTGCGGCCGTCACCGCCGCCGCGGCGGCGGTGACCCTGTCCGCCTGTAGCTCCGACGATTCCGGCGGCGCGCCGGTCGCGCTGGCTCCGGCGGCCGAACAACAGCAGCTCGGCGGGGTGTGCCCGCACGACGTCGTGGTGCAGTTGCAGTGGCAGCCGCAGTCCGACATGGGCGCGCTGTTCCAGATGCTCGGACCGGGCTATCGCGTGGACAGCGCGGCCCATTCGGTCACCGGGCCGCTGGTGGCCGGCGGCAAGGACACCGGCGTGCGGCTCACCCTGCGCGCCGGCGGGCCCGCGATCGGCTTCCAATCGGTCTCGTCCCAGCTGTACGTGGACAACGATGTGACGCTGGGCATCATGCACGGCGACCAGGTCGTCGCCGCGGCCGCGAGCCAGCCCGTGGTCGGGGTGACGCCACTGCTGAAATACAGCCCGACCATCCTGATGTGGGATCCGGCCAGTCACCCGGACTGGCGGACGATCACCGACATCGGCCACTCCCACGCCACGGTCGTGGTGTCCAAGGATCAGATCTACCCACAGTGGCTGGTCGGCCGCGGCCTCATCGACCGCGCGCAACTGGACACCAGTTACGACGGCGCACCGGCACGCTTCGTCGGCGATCCGAAGATCGCCCAGCAGGGCTTCGCCGACGCCGAGCCCTACGCGTACCAGCACACCGTCGCCGCCTGGTCCAAGCCGGTGCAATTCCAGCTGGTGAAGGATATGGGCTACGACATCTACGCCTCGAACATGGTGGTGCGCGCCGACCGGGTGGACGCGCTGGCACCGTGCCTGCAACGCCTGGTGCCGATCATCCAGCAGTCCGGCGTGGACTACATCACCGCACCCGATGCCGCGAACAAGACGATCGTCGACATGGTCGCCGCCGACGTCACCTACACCCCCTACACCGCGGACGAGGCGGCCGACAGCGCGAAAATGCTTGTCTCGCAGGGCCTGGTGGCCAATGAAGCGGACGGCTCGTTCGGCACCTACGATCCCGCGCGCACCCAGGACAGCGTCGGCCAATTGGTACCGATCCTGAACGCCGGTGGCGCCGGCCTGCCCTCGGGGCTGACCGGCGACCGGCTGTTCAGTCCTCGGTTCACCGACCACACCATCGGAATCCACTGACCGTGACGAGGACTCGACCATCGCGTACCGGATCAGTGTGCGGCGGAACCGATCCCGTCACCGAGTTCGGAGAGCAACAGCGCGGCCAGCGATTCCGGGGTGTCGGCCTCGAAGATCGTGGTGAGCGGTAGCGCCAGTCCGGTGATCCGGTTGATCGAATCGTGCAGTTCCATCGCGGTCAGCGAATCGAAACCGATATCGGTGAACCGATGGCCGGGTTCGATCGCCGCCGGATCCGGGTGGCCCAGCAGGGTGGCGGCCCGGGTCCGGATCAGATCCTCGAGCAGGCCCCGGCGATCGGTGAGGTCCAGATGCGCGAACTCGGTCCGGAACGCGCCCGCGGTGCCCTCGGCGCTCGGGACCGGGCCGGACTCCGCCGCCGCACGCGTGATCCGGGGCGGTGTCAGCCAATACCGGTCGCGCTGGAACGGATACGTCGGCAGGTCGATGGTCCGGGCATCGCCGAAACAGCGGTCCCAGCGCACCGGCAGGCCGCGGACGTATCCACGGGCCAGACCGTTCGCGAACTGCTCGGTACCGCCCCGCCGCCGGCGCAGCGTCGGCAGCACCTGCCCGGCCTCGCCCACCGTCGCCGCGATCGCGGTGGCCAGCACCGGATGCGGGCTCACCTCGACGAAGCACCGGAAGCCGCCCGCCGCCGAAGTTTCCACGGTATCGGCGAACCGGACGGGATTGCGCAGATTGTCGTACCAGTAGGCGCCGTCGGCCTCCGGTCCGGCCAGCACCGAGCCGGTCACCGTGGAATACCAGGGAATTCGGGCCGGGCGCGGGCGCAGTCCGGCCAGTTCCGCGAGGAGGCGATCGCGTGCGGGCTCGACATGCGCGGAGTGCGAGGCGAAGTCGATGGCCACCGGATGCACGACGACACCGGCCTGCCGATATTCGACGAGCAGCGCCTCGATCTCCGCCGCCGCTCCGGACACCACGGTCACCCGGTCACTGTTGCGGGCGGCAACGGTGATGCCCGGACGCCCGGCCAGTCGCTGCTCGACCTCGGACACGGGCGACTGCACCGACAGCATCCGCCCGGACAGCCCGGCGCAGGCCGCTCCCCTGCGCACCACGACGCCGATCGCCTCGCGCAACGACAGCACGCCCGCCAGGTGCGCGGCGGCGATCTCACCGAAGGAGTGGCCGATCACCGCGTCGGGTTCGACGCCGTACCACTGCCACAGCCGGGCCAGCGCGACCGTGATCGCGAACACCGCCGGTTGCACGAACTCGGTTCGGCTCAGCGCGGATTCGTCGTCCAGCACCTCCGCCAGCGACCAGCCTGCGAGCTCCCGGATCGCGGCCTCGCACTCGTCGAGCACCGCCGCGAACACCGGTGATTCCACCGACAGCGCCGAAGCCATTCCCGCCCACTGGGTTCCGTGGCCGGGGCAGACGAAGACGATGCCACCGCGCACATCCGCGCGGCCGGTGACGGCATACCCGGTCCGGCCCGCCGCCAGCGCGGCCAGATCGGCCCGGTCGGCGCCGAACACCACCGCCCGATGCTCGAACCCGGTCCGGGTGGTGGCCAGCGACCAGCCGATATCCACGGCGGCCGCGCCCGTGTCGAGTAATGCCCCGATCCGATCCGCCTGCGCGGCGAGCCCGGCCGGGCTCGCCGCCGAAACAATCAGCGGGAGCAGCGGATTCGCGGGGTCAGCGATGCCGGTGGGGCCTTCGGCGACACTCGCGGCAGACCCGGCCGCACCACGAGCGGGTGCAGCGCCACCATTGGCGAGTGCGGTGCCACCGGCCGACGATGCGGTGCCGCCACCAGCAGGCTCAGCACCACCACTCGCCGGTGCAGCGCCACCGCCGGCAGGCGCAACGCCATCGGTGACCGGTGCAGTGGTATCCGTGACCGGTGCGGAGGTGGCGGGCACCGGGACGAGGGTGGCGGGCGCCGCCTCCAGCACCACGTGAGCATTGGTGCCGCTGATGCCGAAGGCCGAGACGCTCGCGCGGGCCGGGCGAGCGGCGGCGGGCCACGGGGTGGCGGTGGTGGCCAGGCGCACCGATCCGGCGGCCCAGTGGGCGTGCGGCGTCGCGGAATCGACGTGCAGCGTCGGCGGCACGAGCCGATGATGCAGCGCGAGCAGCATTTTGATGGTTCCGAGAATTCCGGCGGCGGCCTGGGTGTGACCGATGTTGGATTTCAGCGAGCCCAGCAGCAGCGGCTGCGCGCGGTCGCGACCGTAGGTCGCCAGCACCGCGTTCGCCTCGATGGGATCGCCCAGGGTGGTCCCGGTGCCGTGCGCCTCCAGCACGTCCACGTCGGCGGTGGTCAACCCGGCATCGGCGAGCGCGCGGTGGATCACCCGTTGCTGGGCGGGTCCGCTCGGCGCGGTCAGCCCGTTCGAGGTCCCGTCGGAGTTGACGGCACTGCCCCGGACGATACCCAGGATCCGGTGGCCCGCCTGCCGCGCCACCGAAAGCCGTTCCAGCACCAGGACTCCCACGCCCTCACCCCAGCCGGTGCCGTCCGCCGCCGCGGCGAACGGTTTGCACCGGCCGTCGGCCGCCAGCCCGTTCTGCTGGGCGAACTCGGCGAAGGCCACCGGGGTGGACAGCACCGCTGCCCCCGCGGCCAGCGCCAGCGTGCATTCCCCGTACCGCAGCGACCGCACCGCCAGATGCAGCGCCACCAGGCCGGAGGAGCAGGCGGTGTCCACGGTGATCGCCGGGCCGTGCAGGTCCAGCACATAGGCGATGCGCCCGGAGGCGACCCCACCGGCATTGCCGGTCATCATCCCCGGATCCGAACCGGTGACGACCTCATAGCTGCGCGGCAGATAGTCCGAGGTCATCACACCCGCGAAGACGCCGGTATCGCTGCCGCGCAGCGACACCGGATCGATACGAGCGTGTTCGATTGCTTCCCAAGAGGTTTCCAGCAGCAAACGCTGCTGCGGATCCATGGTGGCGGCCTCGCGCGGCGAGATCCCGAAGAAACCCGGATCGAACCGAGTGGCATCCAGGAAGCTTCCCCGCCGGGCATAACGGGCATCCGGATCGACGGTCCAACCCCGATCGTCCGGAAAATCCCCGATCGTCTCCCGCCCGGCAGCCAGCAACTCCCAGAACTCGTCCGGCGACGAGACCCCACCCGGTACCCGGCACCCGATCCCGATCACCACGACCGGATCGTCGGCAGCCGCACCCAGTGCCGTCCTCGCCGAATCGTGCACCACCACACCCGATGCCGGAACGACCGGCACCGACTCGCCGGCAACCGGTTTCTGCGCTGCACCCGCCGACTCATGCGACACCGCCACAGGTTCCGGGCCTACCGGGGTCTCGTCCACAAACGACCCGAGCCTCGCGGCCGCCGATCCATGCAGCACCGCAGCCGAATTCGGTGAGTCGAGCAGTATCGTCAGGTGGGCAGCGAGGAGGGCCGGGGTCGGGTGATCGTAGGCGGCGGTCGTGGTGATCGGCAGACCGGTGGCCGCGGCGAGCGCGGTGCCCAGTCGCACCGCGCCGGCGGAGGTGAGGCCGTAGTCGGTGAACACCCGGTCGGGAGCGATCTGGTCGGCCGCGCCGACCACCGCGCGTGCCTGGGCCCGCACGAGTTCCAGGGCACGGGATCGCCGCTCGGCGGGGCGGAGGGTGCCCAGTTCGCGGGTCCATATCGAATCGGCTTGCGCCGTACGGTGTTCCAGTTGTTCGGCGAGGCGGGCCCGGGCGATCTTGCCGGTGGGCGTGTACGGCAGCCGGTCCAGGATCACCAGTTCCGCCGGAATCCGGTACGAGGCGACGCCTTTCGCCGTCAGGTGAGCGGCGATCCCGGCGAGGGTCACCGCCGCACCGGGTGAGCGCAGCGTCGCGACGAGGCAGGGGTACTCGCCGAGCCGATCGTCCGGACGGCCGATGATCGCGACCCGGTCCAGATCCGGGAAATCGTCCAGCAGCGTCTCCACCTCGGGTGCGACGAATTTCTGGCCGCCGACATTGATCACCTCGGCGTCCCGGCCGCGCAGCGTGATGCTGCCGTCGGGGTGGGCCGTGGCCCGGTCACCGGTGCGCAGCCAGCCGTCGGCGGTCAGCGCCGCCCGGGTCAGCTCCGGGTCGCCGAGGTATTCACGGCATCGGAAGTCGCTGCGGAACTGCAACTCTCCGGTCTCGCCGGGTCCGCAGACGGCACCGTCCGCGGTGACCACCCGGGCCTGCGCGCCGGTGACCGGCCGCCCGACACCACGGGCGGCCGCATCGTCCGGGTCGTCCGGGCGCGTGAACAAGCCCGCGCCGACCTCCGACATCCCCCACTGCGCGATCACCGAGGTACCGAACGCCCGGCGTGCGTCGATCACCAGCGAGGCGGGTACCGCCGCACCACTCACCCGGATCTCCCGCAGCCCGGTCCCGAAGTCCGGCTCACGCAGCAGATCCCGGACCTGTGCGGGCGCGGCGAACAGCACGGTGGCCGCGCTGCGCCCGGCCAGTCGCCGTGCCGCGCTCGGGTCCCAACCGGGCAGCAGCGCCTGCCTGCACCCGGCCACCAGGCTCAGATGCACCGACAGCAGACCGAACGCATGGGTGAGCGGGCCCGCGGCGATCAGTGTGTCGTCGGCCCGCATCACCGCATCCGCCGCCACCGCGACCGCGTTGGCGATCAGGCTGTCGTGCGTATGCACACAGATCTTGGGGCGCAGGGACGTCGTTCCCGACGACGGCACCAGCACGAAGCGATCGCCGGGCCGGACATCCACAGGCCGCGGCGAGACGCCGGTCCAGCGCCGCACCACGTCCTCGAACGTGCAACAGCCCCCGGCCGATTCGGTGTCGACACCGTCGAGCGCGCGGCCGTCGACCGTCGTTCCGTCACCACTCTCGCCCGTCGACGCGAAGCCGCTGGACGAGTCGCCGATGCCTGCGACCAGAGTCACACGCAGGGAATCGAATTCGGCAGTGAGGGCGGGGAGCAGGGTGCGGTGGCGATCCGCGTCCACTGCCAGCGCGACCGCGCCGGTGCGCGCCAGCAGGGCTCGAATCTCGTACGCGCCCAGTGCCATCGGCAGCGGCAGCAGGACCGCTCCGGCGGCGGCGACCGCGATGTGGATGGTGAGGAATTCCCAGCAGTTCGGCAGGTGGACGGCGACGACATCGCCGGGGCCGATGCCGGATTCCTGGAGGAAGCGGGTCAGTGCGTCCGCCTCGGTGCGCCAACGCTCCCACGACCGGAAGCCGTCCCCGGCGTAGACCGCGTCGGCGGTCCCGCCCGCGGCCGCGGCGGCGCGGAACAGGGCGGGCAGGGTGGGTGTCGCACCGGTCACGATCGGGCTCATGGCTGTGGCGTCCATCCGCCGTCCGGCACGGTCATGGTGAAAACGCCGCAGCCGAAACTCAATCCGAAGGCGACCAGCAGTCCCTGGCCCGCCGGGCGCCGCACCGGGTCGGTCAGCATCAGCGGCACCGAGCAGCCGAGGGTGTTGCCGTAGTCGCGCAGCACCCGATACGAGGACACGACCGTCTCGTCGCCGGGGGCGACGCCGAACTCCGTGCACAGCGCGTCCAGGATGCGCACGCTGCCGGTGTGCACGAGCAGCGCCGACGCCTCGGCGGGGGTGGCCAGCCGGCACGTCTCGTCGGCCAGCGCCATCTTCACCGTCTCCCGGGCGTAGTACGCGCCCCGCGGGGTGACCAGCGGGCTGAGCGTGTAGCCGCGGCGGCCGTCGACCACCGGAACATCCGAACCGCCGTCCGGCACCGTGCCGAGTTCGGCGTCCTCCGGCAGGGCGTTGGTCAGGTTCGACACCGGACCGAAGCGCGGCCCGTCCCCCTCGGCGCCGAGCAGCATGGCCACCGCGGCGTCGGCGAACAGGAAGCCGTGCAGTGCGTTCACCGCTTCCTGCCGTTGCTCCGGCGGCAATTCCAGGAAGTGCCGGTGGAACCCGGGCAGCGGCGGCGACAGCGGGGTGGTCGCCTCGGCGAAGCAGACCAGCACCGTCTTGCCCGGATGGCAGGCCAGGTACCACCGCGCGGTGTCGATGGCCTTCGCCATCGCCGAGCAGCCCATGTACTCGATGCTGAGATTCTGTGCGGTCCTGGGCAGTTCCGGCATCCGCGCGAACATGTCGCAGACCAGGCTCGGCACCAGCCGGCCGGGACTGCTGGAGACACCGAGCACCAGGCCGATCGATTCCACCGGTTCCGGGGTTCCGGCCAGGCAGCGCCGCGCGGCGCGCACCGCGAGATCGACCACAGGGATGCCGATCTCGGGCTCCGCGCCGCGGAACAACACCTCCGGATAGTTGGTCAGGATCGAGTGCCGGTTCTCCACGCCGAGGCTGCCCAGCATCTCCGCGAGCCGGCCGGACAGATGCCCCTGCCCGGCGTCGAGCAGTTCGTCGGTGGAGTACGCGGAACGCGGGAGTTCGGCGGCGATGCCGAGCAGCGCGGGGTCGATCATGGTGACGGTCACAGGGTTTCACCTCGGTACGAGATCTGGATGAGGGGCACGGACAGTCGCCTCACAGGATGCTGTCGGAGACGGGGACGCCGAACGCGCCCTGCCCGAAGTTGACCAGCGGCCGCTCGGCGCTGTTGGCGCGGTGCAGGCTGCCGGTGTTCACGTCCCGCCAATGCCGTTCCAGCACATCGGGAGTCCGCGCGGCCCGGCCGCCGCCGAGCCGGAACAGGGCGGTGGTCGCCGTCACCGCGCGTTCCACCGCGCGCACCTGGTCGCGCCGGGCCCGCAGCCGCAGGTCGAGCGGAATCTCCTCGCCCGCTTCGGCACAGCGCAACGCGGCGGCGAGATTGTGTTCCATCGCCAGGATTCCGGCATCGATCTCGGCGGCGGCGCGGCTCACCCGCTCCGCGACACCGGGACCGGGGTCTCGGTCGCGCATCCGGGCGGTGAAGGCCGCGTAGGCGCCCTGCGCGGCGCCGAGCAGCGGTGCGGTCACCCCGCCGGGCAGCACACTGGTGAACGGAAGCCGGTACAGCGCAGGGATTTCCGAGGCGAGGCCGGTACCGGCATTGTGCTGTTCGGCGTCGTGGACCCGATGCGCGGGCACGAAGGCCGCGTCGACGACGATGTCGTGGCTGCCGGTACCGGCCAGGCCGACCGCCTGCCACACCTCGTCGATGGTGTGGTCGCCGCGCGGCAGCAGCAGGGTGAGATGCACCCCCGGCGTCCGGTCGTCGGCGGCGGTCAGCGCACCCAGCATGATCCAGTCGGCGTGCTGGCAGCCGGAGGCGAAACTCCACCGCCCGGACAGTTCGAAGCCGCCCGCGACCCGGGTCAACCGGCCCGAGGGTACATACGAGGCCGCGAGCACCGCATCCGGATCGGCGCCCCACACATCGTGCTGCGCGGCCGCCGGGAACAGCGCCAATTGCCATGCATGCGTGCCGAATACCGATGTCACCCAGCCGGTCGACGGGCATCCGGCGGCCAGTTCGCGGATCACGGCGAAGAAGTCGACCGGTGAGGCCTCGGCCCCGCCGAACTCCCGGGGCTGCAACATCCGGTACACACCTGTCTCGGTCAGCTCCCGCACGGTGCGATCGGGCACCCGGCGCTCCCGTTCGGTGTCCGCGGCACGCGCCGCGATCCCCGGGACGAGGTCCCGGATCCGGTCCAGCATCTTGGTATCGGTCATCGGCCATCCACTACGGTCTCGAATTCGAAGGCGCCGGCCGTCGTCGGCCCGATGCGCCCGGCACGGCAGAGCCTAGAACCGCGGCGAATTCCGAAACAGTTGCGGAAACGACAGATTCGGTACCGGATCCGACATTTGCGGTCGAGTCGCGGAGTGACGTCGCGCGACTTATGGTGTCTCGCGTGATCGACTTACCGGAAACAAACTCCGGCACCGTCTCGGATTCTGCATCCCAGCTGTGCGATACCGAGGACGACGACCGGCTGGGGCAACTCACAGACTATCTGGCACACCATTGTTCGCGTGCCGTCCTGACCGGACTCCTGTCCGGCCGGGACAACGGCGATCCGCTCCGGGATCGGCTGATACTGGATCATGCGGCGGCCCTGGTGTTCCCGCCGACCGCCGCCGCACTACACCGCAGGCTCACCGACGCCGGCTTCCGGGTGGTCGATACCGTACCCAGTGTCATTGTGCGGCAACGACTCTGCAAGCGCTACGGTATCGCCCCGGCAGACTGCGCGGTGTTCATCCTGCGCGCCTGCCGCGAAACCGGCGACGCCGCGCCCCCGCAACGGCTGGAGCTGTTCTACCCCGCGCCCGCAGGAACGGCCGATCCCGCCTGGCGGCGGGCGCGCGCCGACGAACGCGCGCACAATCGGGAGACCCATTTCGCTTTCACCGTTCCCGAATTCGACTCGAATACCTATCATGCGATCCGGAGGCATTTCGCCGAATCGAGCGGTCTCCGGCCCGACGGCGGCGGCTGGAATCCGCACGAGCGCAGTCACGGACCGGGCTGCTCCACATTCTATTTCGCGGGTCCGGGAACGGTTCCCGGAAAACCGTGGCCACGCCGACTGGAAATCATCTGCGGCGGGCTGCACGCCGACGAACTCACCGCACACGGGGTATCGTTACCCTCGGCGAATCGCGGCTGACAGCGGCCCTGCGGTCACCAGGGCGAGCGAGCGGCACGGATCTCGGCGACCGTCACACCACGCCGACGCCGGATCAGGGTCCGCAACGTGCTCGCGTTCTGATAGCCCACCCGCGCGGCGACCGCATCCACCGTCAAGGTCGTGGTGCGCAGTAGTTCGGCAGCCCGTTCCAGCCGGATGTCGTGCACGAATTCCTGTGGGGACTTGCCCAATTCGGCCTGCATCGCACGTTGCAGGCCGCGTTCGGTGGCGCCGAGCGTCCGGGCCACATCGGCGAGCCGGACCGGTTCGGACAGATGCGTTCGCATCCAGCGCTCGAAGTCGGCGACCAGCGCGTTGCCTCGCGCGACCACTTCGGGAATCGCGTGCACCGCTTGCGATTTCCGATTACCCACCGCCATGTACCGGGCCACCAGCGTGGCCAGTGCCGGACTCTGCGCCTGCACCAGCGACAGGGCCAGATCCAGATGCGACAGCGAGGCGCCGGCGGTGGTGACCTGATCCCCGCGGCACAGCGTGCGCGCCTCGTCCAGCTCCGCCTTCGGATAGCGGCGGCGGAACACCGGGCCCAGCCACCAACTCGTCGTCGCGGGCTGCCCGTCCAGCACCCCGGCCTCCGCCAGGAAGAAGGTCCCGGTGCAGGCGGCGGCCAGATGTACCCCACTGGCACGGGAACATTCGAGCAACTCGAGCGTGGCGCGGCTCTCCGGCGCCGCGACCAGCCGGATGAGCGAGTCGGCCTCCAGCGCCGCCACCGCGGGCACGATCATCACGTCCGCCGCGCCGGTGAACTCCCCCAACGGCACCGTCGGAATCAGGTGCCCATAGCCCGAACGGACATCGGCGCCCAGCGACACGCATCGCACCGTCCACGGTGGCGGCGCGTTGTCCAGTTCGGCGCGTAGCGAATTCGCCGTGTGCAAGGTTTCCAGCAGCGCGGCCAAGCCGAAGTCGGCGACGCCGTCCACGACGAGAATGGCGACATTCATGTCGGGTACAGTATCCACATCACCGATCCCGACACCGCTGGAAGGCGGCTCCGGGCACCCGCTATCGGCAATATCACGAATACCGCCCGGTCGGTATCACCACTCGCCCGGCAGTAGATCTTCAGACATCAGTGCTCCCTGCGTTGTGTCCGAGAAGGGTGCCGATACCCGGCGAGTCCGCCAGGAAAGCATCGACGGCGCACGCCCTGAGCTCGATCGACGGGTCCACCCGCAACGCGCTCAGGGCGGCGGCGGACAGATTGCCCACGACCAGGCTCTCGACCTGGTCGCGGCCGAGCTCGGCGGTGTGCAACCAGTGCACGACCAGCCCTGAGGATTCCGAATTCGATTCGAGTTCCACTCGTTGGATATCCACTCGATATCGTATGGTTTTCATATCTTATGGTACCGTCGGCGACATGAAGGAACACAGCTACCGCCGGATGGTCAACAGCGTCAACAAGGTCATCATCGGATTGCAGCGCACGGGGATCGCGTTCGGACCGATGCAACTGCTCACCGTGCCGGGCCGGCGCACCGGCCGGCCCCGGACCTTCGCGATCGCGATCAACGAACTCGACGGCGAAAGGTATATCTTCCAAGCGTTTCCGAAGGCGGCCTGGGTGGCCAACGCACGCGCCGCGAGCACCGTGACCCTGACCCGCGGGCGAAGGTCGGCGACCGCCCGCCTGGTCGAGATCCCGCTCCCGGAGCGGGGCCCCTTGCTACGTCGGCTGGTGGCCACCAGCCCCGCGCGGGTCGCCGACATCTTCGTGAGCTCGGGCCAGGCCGAGGCCGCCACCGCCGATGCCATGGCGGCAGCCGCCCCGCGCATCGCGATCTTCCGCGTCGAACCGGCCTGAACAGTCACGTGACGATCGTCCCGCCGCTCGCCGTGGCAAGCCTCCCCTTCGATCTCATATGATACGAATAGTGAATGATCGGCCACGGAAGTCCTGAGGAGCGGTCCCGGTGACGGATCGACCAGCGCCCACGCACCGGCAGCTGACCAACGCGGTCAAGGAAGCCCTGCGTGACCTCAATATTCAACTGGCACTGCTCAATCGCAGGCTGGGCGGCAAGGTCGAACTGAAGGACGCCGACTGGACCTGCCTGGACCTGCTCAACCGGCAGGGCCCGCTGTCACCGAAGGAACTGGCCCGCCGCACGGATGTCCACCCGGCCACCCTCACCGGCGTCCTGGACCGGCTCGAGCGCGGCGGTTGGGTTGTCCGCGAACGCGATCCGAACTCCCCCGATCGCCGCGCCGTCACCGTCCGCGCCCTCCGCGAACGAAACCAGGAACTCTTCCGCATGTTCTCCGGCATGAACAACCGCATGGACACCCTCTGCCGCGACTACAGCGCCACCGAACTGGAACTGATCGCCGACTTCCTCCGCCGCACCGCCACTGCCGGCCACGACTCCACCGAAGAACTCCTCTGAGCGAAGCCGGTACCGGCCCACGCCTCAGATCCGGTGAACGCCGTCGGCCGGAGGATTGCCGGGCGCCGGATATGGCGCCGGTCGGACGGTGACGTCCCGCTCGTGGTCCGCGCCGCGAATCACATGGAGGGGCAACGCATCCGGATGGGCACTCAGGGCCGTGTGGAGCGTGGTGATCGAGCGGAGGGGAAGGCCGGCGGCCCGGATGAGGAGGTCGCCGGCACGGATGCCGGCCAGGTCGGCCGGGCCGCCGGGGGCCACGGAACGGACCAGCAGGCCGGGTGGGGCGGGTAGGCCCACGGCGCGGCGGGTTCGGATGGCGGTGTGGGCAGGTTCCAGGACGAGGCCGAGGGCGGGGTGCTCGGGGTCGGTGCCCTCGTAGGAGGTGAGCAGGCGGCGGAGCAGGTCGGCCAGCTGTGCACGCTCGTCGGGGGTGAGGGCGGCGAGCATGCGGTCCTCGGTGTCGAGATGCGCGGGTGTCACGCGGTCGAGTAGTTCGCGGCCGGTGTCGGTCAGGGCGATCAGGGTGTTGCGGCGATCGGTCTCGTCGGGGGTGCGGGCCACCAGTCCCTGGTTGACCAGCCGGTCCACCCGGGTGCTGATGGTGCCGGAGGTCAGGCCCAGTTCTCGCATCAGCCAGCGCTGCGAGACGCCACCGGGGCGATCCGCGAGCCGGAGCGTCGCCAGCGCCACGTAATCCGGCCCGTTGAGGCCGTATTCGGCGAAGGAGGACTCGATCTCGGCCTCCAGCACGCGTCGCACCCGGCCGAGACGCTGGACCACGGCCAGCGGCGAATAGTCCAACTCGGGGCGCTGCCGCGACCAGGCCGCGAGATGGCGATCCACCGAATCGGGCGGACCGGTGGGGGGAAACTCGGCGCTGGACATGGACATCACCGTCAGGCTAGCATTCGGGCCAATAGCTTTGGCCAAAGCTATTGGCTCAAACTTTTTGAACGGAGTGCTCATGGACTTGGCATTGAACGGTAAGCGGGCCCTGGTGACGGGCAGTACCAGCGGGATCGGGCAGGCCATCGCCCTCGCGCTCGCCGCCGAAGGAGTGGCGGTGGTCGTGCACGGCCGCGACGCGACACGGGCCGCGGCGGTCGTCGACGACATCCGGGCCGACGGCGGCCTGGCGGCAACGGCAACAGGCGATCTCACCGACGACGACGCGGCGGCCGCCGTCGCGCAGCAGGCCACACAGGCGTTCGGCGGGATCGATATCCTCGTCGACAACATGGGTGGAACGGCCGCGACGGACGGCTGGTCGGACCCCGATCCACGCGACTGGATGGCCCTGTACGACAGCAATGTACTGTCGGCCGTCCGGCTGATCGGTGCGCTGACCCCCGCCATGCGCACCGTCGGCTGGGGCCGCGTCATCCAGATCGGCAGTGGCGCACACCCGAACCCACTGCCGCAGCGCGCCGCCTACTGTGCGGCCAAGGCCGCGCTCGCGAATCTGACGGTGAGCCTGACCAAGGAACTGTCCGGCACCGGCATCACGGTGAACACCATCAGTCCCGGCCCCACCGACACCGACGGATTCCAGGACACCGCAAGGGCTTTCGCACAGCACAACGGCCTCGGCGACGATATCGCCGCCGCCACCACGGCACTGCTCGCGGGCCCCCTGGCCAACCCCTCCGACCGCCTGGTGCAGCCACGGGAGATCGGCGCCCTGGTCGCCCTCCTCGCCAGCCCGCTCGCCGCCTCCGTGAACGGAGCGAACATCCGCATCGACGGCGGCGCGATCCCGACGGTGAATTAGCCTCCCGATCCGGAAACGGGCGCCTACCCTGCCTCGGGCTCACGACCGGGTCGCAGGCTTCCTGTGCCGAACACGGGCACCGACAGCGTCGAGATGCGGGTGCCGTCCCGGGTCATGGCTACGACGACATGCCGAGTGGCGGCCGCAGCCGATGACGCCGTGCCGACCAGGCCGGCAACACCTGACCCGCAGCAGGCGTATTGGACCTCCACAGGTCGGCATCGGCCGCCATATCGGTCGCCGAAAGCTCCTCCCGCGCAGCGAAATACGGCTCCTCCCGCCGACTGCGGGCACGCAGTTCGCCGTCAGCACGGGTTCGCCGCCCAGCACGGTGCTTCGCGCCCTTCGCCGCCGACGGACGTGGTATTGCGCATCCAGTCGTATCGGACACCGGCGACTCGCACTGCTCATCCCGCATCGCCATCGAGTCGGTCCGCTACGGTGGAAATGTGAGCCTTCGCGGGCTCACCTCACTGATTGCTCGTGCATCCGGCGGGAACCAGGGTTCCGGCGAGCATGTCCTCGACCCATTCGGCGGTCAGCGGGGTGCCCAGAGCCAGTGCGCCGACGGTGAAATGACCGCCGGGGTAGACCTCGAGGCGGACCCGGGCCTGGTGCCGGCACCAGTCCTGGTAGAGGTTCACCGCGCCGGCCAGGGGGATGAAGATCTCGTCGCCGCCGTGGACGATCAGCATCGGGATCCGGGGCGCCGTGCCGCCCAATCTGTTCTCCGCGATGACCTTTCGGACGATCGGCAGTTCGATCGGGTTCGGGACGTCGGTGAGCTGTTCGATCTTGATCTGGGTCAGCGCGCCGAAGACGCCCTCCGGTTCGGTGCAGAGGTTGCGGAACGCGTGGGCCAGGCGCCAGCCGTTGTCGTTGAGCAGGGGCAGCAGTTCCGGGTACTCCCGGGCCAGTCCCAGTGCCGCGGCGAGGAAGACGCCCGCGGCGGCGTTGCCGTTCATCGACTGCCACAGCATGTGATAGTCGGCGGGCGTGCCACCGACCAGCGCTCCGGCCAGGGCGAGTTCGGGGGCGTATTCGGCGGCGAGCTGAGCGGCCCAGCCGGTGGCGATGGCGCCGCCGGAGTATCCGGTCAGCACCACCGGCGAGTCGGGGCGCAGTTCGTCCGTGCCGAGCCCTACCGCGGCCCGTACCGCGTCGAGTACCGCATGGCCTTCCATGTGCCCGGCCGAGTACGCCTGCCGCGGGCCCTGGTGGTCGGGCACCACCACCGCGTAGTTGCGGGCCAGCAGCGTCGCGATCGGCACCTGATCGGCCTGGAGCCGATCCTTCATCTTCTGCGAAGGGGCACAACGGTTTCCGAGTGAGGCGATCGGGGCGGCATAGGCGACCAGCGGGCGCGGTCCCGGGCCCTCCCACGGCTGGTTCGGCACGAACACGGTCGCCACCACGGGTGCCGGACGCCCTTTGGCGTCGGTGGACCGGACCATCAGCTCGGTCGAATGCGCCGTCGGCGGGAACCAGATCTCGGCCGGGCGAGTCGCGAGAACCGTGCCGGGCCGGGCCTTTTCGAATCCGGGCGCAGGCTGGTAGAACGGGTCCGGCAGTGGATCGGGCAGTACCGACGCCAGTTCGTGCGGCGGATCGTCCAGCGGGCCCGCGTAACCGGCCGCCGGCGCCGCCACCGACAACACTGCCGACACGAGGGACGCCGCGGTCCAGGCCACCATCCGTCTGCTGTTCGCCAAGTCTCGATCTCCCCTGTGGTACGCACGTTCGCTCGACCGGCGAACACGTCTCCGCCTGTGGACCTTCGAAATTCGACCAGCTCACCCGGGACAACGGTCGCGCAGGGACCGCTGAGACCTGCCCAAGCTTCTCACGGACACCGCCGCGTTCCCGATTTCACGGTCGGCGTGGCGGACTCACGATGCGGCAGCCGATTCCCGCTGGACCAGCGCACTCCCCTGCCGATCTGGGACGGTCGCCGATCAGTCCGGGTCGACCTCGAGGGCGTGCAGCACCCACTGGTCCCGGCCGCCGATCTTGGCGCGGTACAGACCGCGGTCGGCGGCGTCCAGCAGTTCCTCCGGCTGGGCGCCCGCGCACGGTTCGATCACCGCGCCGATGCTGACCGACATCTGCACTCGATGCTCGTCGACCACCATCGGCTCGGTCAACGCCGCCAGCATCCGCTCGGCGATCTCGGCCACCCGCCGGTCGGCGTCCGGCGGCGGCACCAGCGCCACGAATTCGTCACCGCCGAGGCGGGCGAGCAGCGAACCCGTATCGGCGAGGGCGTCGCCGATACGGACCGCCACCGCGGCCAGTACCCGGTCGCCGAAACCGTGGCCGTAGCGGTCGTTGATCTCCTTGAAGCGATCGAGGTCGGCGAAACACAGTCCGACCCGGTCGTCCTCGGTCGCCGTCTCGATCACCGCGCCGATCGCGTCCAGCAATTGCCAGCGATTCGGCAGTCCGGTGAGCGCGTCGTGGCGGGCCTGACGCTGCAATTCCTGCTCCAGCCGGTGCCGCTCGGTCATATCGCGGCCGAAGGAGATCAGATAGTCGCAGTGACCATCGGTTCCCGGCACATAGGTGACGGTGAAGCCGGCCCAGCCGATGCTGCCGTCACCGCGCAGGGTCCGCCGTTCCAGCCGGATCGTTCCCTTCCGCGGATCGAGCAGTTCGCGGTAGAGGAGTGCCTCGATCTCCGCCCGGTCGTCCGGGTGCGAGAAATGCAGTGCATCCACCGTGCCCATCTGCCGCAATTGTTCGAGCGGCACACCGACCAGATTCGCGAAGCCCTCGTTCACGTCGAGCAGATTGCCCGCGCTGTCACTGATCGCGATGGCCACCGACGCGTTCTCGAACATGATCCGATACCGGTCGTCGGCGCTGCGGACCGACGCCGCGGCGCGATCCAGCTCCGCCCGATGCCCCTGGCCGATCCCCACAGCCAGGGCCGCCATCTGCCGTTCGACCGTGATCCGGTCGGCACCGTCCGCCGTAGGACAGAGGATCTGCGCCGACACCACGGGTACCGCCGGATCGTCGAGGCCCGCCCGCGCCAGCGCCGCCCCGATGCGCATCCCGGCCTCAGCGGCACCGGTGCGCGCACCGGCTTCGAACTCGCCGACCAGCGAATCCAGCAGCTCACGTGGCGCGTCGACATGGCAGGCGTTGTGCAGCGCCTGCCACCATTGCGTGACGAGCTCGTGACGATTCCAGGCGACCATCGCCCACCACGATAACCGCTGGCAATCCACCGGCAACGCGGCGGCGGACCCTGTCGTCGCCCGGATTCGGTTCGCGCGGGTTCGCGCCGGTCGGGCCGGGCTTTCGCGGAGGTTCGCGCCGGTCAGTTCGCCCCGCCGAACGCGACCCCCGCGCCCACGCCGATGATCATCACACCGCCCGCGCTCCCGATCGCCTCGAGCCGCCGAGGCGACCGCGCGAACCAGGCCCGCGCCGTCCCGGCCAGCAACGCCCACGAACTGTCGGACACCAACTGGATCAGCAGGCACAGCGATCCGAGCAACACCAGCTGCGACGGCATTGACCCCGCCGCCGGTACCGTGAACTGCGGCAGCACCGCACCGAACAACACCAGCGTCTTCGGATTGGTCGCGCCGACCACGAACCCCTGCCGCAACGCGCGCCGGGTCGCCGCGGGTGGCACCGCGGTATTCAGCGCCGCCACCAGATCCTTCCGATGCCGGATGGCGCCGACCCCCAGATAGACCAGATACAGCGCCCCGACGATCTTCACGATCGCGAACGCCACCGCCGAGGCCGTCAACAGCGCACCGAGCCCGAACGCCACCGCCAGCAACGGCACCAGCGACCCGGCCGTCGTCCCCAGCACCGACAACACCGCCGGCCGCCGCCCCAGCACCAGCGCCCGCCCGATCGCGAACAACACGTTCGGCCCGGGAATCACGATGATGATCGTCGCCGCCACCGCGAACGCCGCGACATGGGAAAGTGGCACCATCGATCCAGCCTACCGTGGCCCGCCCGCGGATTCGGAAAACTGCTGCGCGCCAAGAAAATCCAACTCGCCAACCAGCCGTTCCGCACTCGCAGATCGCAGCGAACCTGCTGCTGCGGGCCGCATCGGCCGAAGGTGAGCGGGCCGAGCCGGACCCGGCCCGATGCGCGCAGCCGGACACCGGCCGAGACCACCCCGCGCGTACACCACTGCGGCACCGGCATCACATCCCCGCATGCGAGCCGATTCCACTGCCGGGCACTCCAATCCGGTGCCGGCCGCGTGCCACAGCGCGAGCCGGCTTTTCCCCGGCACCGCCCGACGGTACCGGCGACCCAGGTTCCACCGACCGCGTCGCCGGGGCGGTTCGCAGCAGCCGGAGCGCACAGGTTACGGTCGCGGGTACAGCCGATCCCGAAGTCCGCCGGCCGAAGTCAACGACCGGGGCGCCGGGGTGGTTCGCAACAGCCGGGGGCGCAGAGGTCACCGTTGCGGGTGCAACCGTAGCCGGGGACGGAGCCGAGGCGGCGAGGCGGCGCGCCGGAGGTCTGTTCGGCGACGAGCTCCGCGATCAGGGCGGCGAACCGGGGATCGGTGCCGGGGGTGGCGGCGCGGGCGAAGGCCATGCCCAGTTCGGCGGCCTTCTCGGCGGCCTCGTTGTCCAGGTCCCACACCACCTCGAGGTGATCCGAGACGAAGCCCACCGGGCAGACCACCACGGCCTCGATCCCCTTGGCGGACAACGCTTCCAGGTGGTCGACGATATCCGGTTCCAGCCACGGCACCTGCGGCGGTCCGGAACGGGACTGCCAGACCACGTCGAAGTCGTCGAAACCGGTTGCGGCAGCGCACAATCGGGCCGCATCGGTTACCTGACGGCTGTAGAGACGGCCGCCGTCGGACGGCGGGCCGGCGGCGGCATCGGCGGCGACCGGGATGGAGTGGGCCGTGAACACCAGCCGGGCCGCGTCCCGCAGCTCCGCCGGAAGGTGCTGCCGCGCAGCGCGTATCGCGTCGGCGAAGGCATCGATCAGCAGCGGATGGTCGAAGTACTGGCGCAATTTCACCAGGGTGGGCGCCGCGGGGCCGACCGCCGCGCGGGCGCGGGCGATGTCCTCGTCGTACTGGCGGCACCCGGAGTAACCGCCCCAGGCCGAGGTGGGGAACACCAGCGCCGAACGCACGCCGTCGTCGCGCATCCGGGCGACAGTGTCCTCCACCATCGGATGCCAGTTGCGGTTGCCGAAATACACCGGCAGTGTCGTTGCGCGAGCAGCGAATTCGGCCTCCACCGCGGCGATGACGGCCCGGTTGCAGGCGTTGATCGGGGAGACACCACCGAAGTGCAGGTAGTGCTGTGCCACCGCGGCGAGCCGTTCGGGCGGCACACCCCGGCCCCGAGTGACGTTCTCCAGGAACGGCATCACGTCCTCGGGCCGCTCCGGGCCGCCGAACGACAGCAACAGCAGTGCGTCGTACATCGCCTACCTCCGTGAGCTGCCGACTCGGGTGCGCGTCGCGGGCGACGGCTCGACAGCCGCCGCCCGCACGGATCGTCTTCTGCCGTCCGGCCCGGACCACCTGCCCGCGCCGGACGTGCCGGAATCAGTTCTCGGCCAGATCCTTGTCCGGGAACCAGGTGTTGTGGCTGGCGCCGCCGTCGACGTAGATGATCGAGCCGGTGGTGCCGGGCAGCCAATCCGACAGCAGGGTGACGATGGAGCGCGCGACCACGGTCGGGTCGTCCACGTCCCAGCCGATCGGCGAGGCGCCGTCCCAGTACTTGTTCAGCATGGTCAGCTGCTTGGCGTCGTCGGTGGCGGTGCCCGCGATGGCCTTGGCGGCCAGCGTCTTGATCGGGCCGGCGGCGACCAGGTTGGAGCGGATCTTCTTGGCGTAGCCCACTTCTCGCGCCACGTACCGGTTCACCGACTCCAGCGCGGCCTTGGCCACGCCCATCCAGTTGTAGTACGGCATGGCCGTGCGCGGGTCGAAATCCATACCGACGATCGAGCCGCCCGGATTCATCACCGGCAGCACCGCGCGCGCCAGCGAGGCGTAACTCCACGCGGAGATCTCGAACGCCTTCGCCGCGTCGGCCCCGGGGCCCTCCAGGAAGCCGAACGCCTCCGGGCCCATCAGGGTGCGGGGCGCGAACGCGATGGAGTGCAGCACGCCGTCGAGCCCTTCCGGCGCCAGTTCCTGCACCTTCTCGGCCAGGACGGCGAGGTCGGCCTCGCTGGTGACATCGAGCCCGATGGCCGGCGGCACCTCCTGCGGCAGGCGCTTGGCGATCCGGTCGATGAGCCGCAACCGTTCCGGAATCCCGGTGATGATCACCTTCGCACCCTGCTCCTGCGCGACCTTGGCCGCGTGGAAGGCGATCGACGAATCGGTGATGATGCCGGTGATGAGGACGGTCTTGCCGGCGAGCAATCCGCTCATTGGGGGTGGATTCTCCTTGCTGAGGGTCTGGTTCCGGTCGCGCCGGAACGGGGTGGGTGCGGGCGGGAATGCGACAAGGCTAGTGGCCCATGCCCATACCGCCGTCGACGGGGATGACCGCACCGCTGATGTAGTCGGCGTCGTCGGAGGCCAGGAAGCTGATCGCCGCCGCGACCTCCTCCGGCTGACCGGGGCGCTGCGCGGGGATGCCGTACTTCAGCACCACGTCGCGCATCTCCTGGCTGACCTCGTCGCGGGTCATGTCGGTGTCGATGAAACCGGGCGCGACCACGTTGGCGGTGATGTTGCGCGAACCGATCTCACGGGTGATGGACCGCGCGATACCGACCAGACCGGCCTTGGACGCCGCGTAGTTGACCTGACCCGGGCCGCCGCCGAGGCCGACCACCGAGCCGAGGAAGATCATCCGGCCCCACTTGGCCCGGATCATCGCGCGGGTGGCCCGCTTGGCACACCGGAACGCGCCGGTGAGGTTCGCGTCGATGACCGCCGAGAACTGATCCTCGCTCATCCGCATGAGCAGCGTGTTGTCCAGGATGCCGGCGTTGGCCACCAGCACCTCCACCGGGCCCTGCTTGGCCTCGACCTCGGCGAACGCCGAGTCCACCGAAGCCATGTCCGTCACATCGCATTTCACACCGAACAGCCCGTCCGGAACGCCGGAGCCCCGATGTGTGACAGCAACCTTGTGCCCGTCGGCAACCAGACGCTGGGCGACCGCGAGTCCGATACCGCGGTTGCCGCCGGTCACCAGAACCGATCGGGAAGTGATGTTCGACATACGTGCAAACCTATCTGTTCGGGTTCGTCGTCCGACGGCGGGACCCTGTCGCCATGGTGTCCGTGTGACGCGTTGTGGTGCAGAGCGTTGTCATGGCAGACGTTGACGATAGACCAGACCGCTGACCACTCCGGCCGCCGTGATGAGAAGTCCCAACAACAGCCACGGCCGGCTCGCGTCGCCCATCTGCATCTCGAAACCGATCTGCTTGTCGAGCGTCTTGTAGACCGAACTCAATTCCTCGAGCGTGGACGCGGTGAAGAAGTCGCCGCCGGAGATCTTGGCGATCTCACGTAGTGCGTCGTCGTCGACCGGGACCCGCACCCGCTGCGTGCCCTTACCGTCCTGGTCCGGGATCTCGACGGTGCCCCACGTGGTGCCGAACGAGATCGTCGACACCGGAATGCCCTTCTGCTTGGCCACCCGCGCCGCGACGAAGCCGTGCCGCGGATTGTCGACGTCCTTGTCATCGGGCACAGTCTGTTTGCCGTCGGACATCAGCACGATCCGGGCCGGTGGCGGGGTCTCCGCGCCGCCGAGCACCGACGCCAGCGTGTCGATGGCCTGCAACGCGCTGAAGATGCCCTCGCCGGTGGCGGTGCGCTCGGCCAGCTTCATGTTCTGGATCGCGGCCTTCACCGCCTCCCGGTTGGTGGTCGGCGACACCTGCACCGACGCGGTACCGGCGAAGGTGACCAGGCCCAGATTGATTCCGGGGGTGAGGCCGTCGACGAATTCGCTGGCCGCCTTCTTGGCGACCTGGATGCGCGACGGCGGCACGTCGGTGGCCTCCATCGACAGCGACACGTCGATGACCAGCATCACGGTGGCCCGGTTGCGCGGCACCCGTTTCGCGGCCTGCGGCCCGGCCGCGGCAATGGTCAGCAGCACCAGGCCGACCAGCATCAGCGCCACCGGCGCGTGCCGCCAGGCGCTCGGCCGCTTCGGTGCGACCTGTTCCAGCACCTCCATATTGGAGAACCGGAGCATGTGCCGTTTGCGCCGCCGCTGCACGACCACGTACAGCAGCGCGATCGCCGCGACCACCAGCAGGAACGCCAGCCAGGCGGCGGCGGTGAAATTCGATATCGAGAAGTTCACTGTCGGGGCACCCGCCCGCTCGGGGCGCCGAAGGTGTGGCGCCGGGTGGAGACGAACCGGACCACGTCGGCGATCCAGTCCCGATCGGTCCGCAGCGTCATCACCGGTGCGCCGGCGCCGCGCAGCGCCTGCTCGACGTCCTCGCGATGCCGTTGCGCGGCCCGCGCGAAATCGCTGCGCAGCGAAGCGGTCACGGTGAACTCGCGGGTGTGGCCGGTCTCCGGATCGTGCAGCACCACGTCACCGACATCGGGCAGATCCAGATCCAGCGGATCGAGCACCTCCACCGCGAGCAGATCGTGCCGCCCGGCGATGGCGCGCAGCGAACGCTGCCAGTCGATCGTGCCGAGGAAGTCCGAAAGGACAACGGCCAGACCACGTTTGCGCTGCGGCCGGCGCAACGACTCGATGGCGCCGCGCAGATCGCCGCGGACACCGTCGGCGGCGTGCGGAGTGGTGGCGATGCGGCGCAACATGGCCTGCGCGTGCACCCGCCCGCTGCGGGCCGGAATCCGGTACAGCCGTTCACCATTGGCCACGACCGCGCCGATGCGGTTACCGCCGCCGCTGGTGAGATGGGTGACCGCCGCGGCCGCCGCGACCACCAGATCCCGCTTCTCGCACAGGGCGGTACCGAAATCCAGGCTCGCGGACAGGTCGACCACGAGCCAGGTCTCCAGCTCCCGGTCGGCGATCATCTGCCGCACGTGCGGATGGGTGGTGCGGGCGGTGACCGACCAATCCATCTGCCGCACATCGTCACCCGGTTGATACAGCCGGGCGTCGCCGGGTTCGGAACCCGGCCCGGGGATCAGGCCGAGATGGTCGCCGTGCAGCACGCCGTCGAGGCGGCGGCGGACCGTCAGCTCCAGAGTCCGCAGTGCGGCCGTGAGTTTCGGGTCGGTGAGCTCGCCGCCACGGAACGACGGCGGCGCATGTGTCGGGGAATTCGCTGGGATCGTCACTGGCGCAACCGAATCCGACACTCCGATCACTGACGGGGTGGCTGCGGGACGACCGGGCCGCCGTTGGGCGCCGGCGCGGGCGGCACCGGCACGGCGCCGGGCACCGCCGACGACCCCTGCGGCACGCCACCGGGCATGTTGGCCTGCGGGGCCACCTGCGGCATGCCGATGGTCTGCAACACCCGCCGGATCACGTCGTCGGGGCTGACCTCGTCGGCGAGCGCGTCGTAGGACAGCACCAGGCGGTGCCGCAGCACATCCGGGATCACCTCCACCACATCCTGCGGCACCACGTAGTCGCGGCCGCGGATCAGCGCGACGGCACGGGCGGCGGCGATGATGCCGAGGCTGGCGCGCGGCGAGGCGCCGTAGGCGACCCACCCGGCCACATCGTCCATACCCGACTCGGCGGGCTTACGGGTCGCGGCGATCACCCGCACCACATAGTCGACCAGCGCGTGATGCACGAAGGTGTTGGCCGCCACCCGCTGCAAGCGGATGAGCTCCGTCGGCTCGAGGATCCGCTTCGGCTCCGGCGGGGTGACACCCATCCGGTAGATGATCTCGCGTTCCTCCTCGACCGAGGGATAGTCGACGACCACCTTGAACAGGAAGCGGTCGCGCTGCGCCTCGGGCAGCGGGTACACACCCTCGCTCTCGATCGGGTTCTGCGTGGCCATGACCAGGAACGGATCCGGCATCGGATAGGTCTTGCCACCGATGGACACGTGCCGCTCGGCCATCACCTCGAGCAGCGCGGACTGCACCTTGGCGGGCGCGCGGTTGATCTCGTCGGCGAGCACGAAATTGGCCACCACCGGGCCCAATTCGGTGTCGAACTGCTCGCGGCCCTGCCGGTAGATGCGGGTACCGACGAGGTCGGTGGGCACCAGGTCGGGAGTGAACTGCACCCGGGAGAAGCTGCCGCCGACCACCCTGGCGAAGGTCTCCACCGCGAGTGTCTTCGCGATGCCCGGAACACCTTCCAGCAGCACGTGACCCCTGGCCAGCACACCCACGAGCAACCGTTCGACCAGCCGGTCCTGACCGACGATGACGCGTTTGACTTCGTAGATCGCCTTTTCCAAGGTCTGGACGTCACGTTCGAGAGAGCTGGGAACCGGCTCCGGCGCATCTGCCACCGAACCGACCGCGCTCACACCGTCCGTCGAAGTCACCAAACTCCCCGCTTTCGCTGTGGTCCTCTGTGCAGCGCACCCGGTGGTCAGCCGTGCCGCGCACACGAATATTCGCGTGCCGCGCACACCGATACGCTGTGCTGTGTCCCCAACTATTCCAGGTCCGCACGAAAGATGCCGCAACCGGGATGGGTTTGTTCCGGCCGGATTCTCCGGCGATTCACAGACTTCGGCCGCGCCTCAGGAGATCAGGCGGATCGCGTAGGGCATGATGCCGCCCTCCCGGACCGCCGATACCCGGACCACCTCACCCGATTCCGGCGCCTCGATCATCCTGCCGCCGCCGAGGTACAGCGCCACGTGCTGGCTACCGCCGGGCCCCCAGAACAGCATGTCGCCGCGTTCCCGCTCGGCCACCGGCACCCGCGCGCCCATGTGGTACTGGTAGCCGCTGTAGTGCGGCAACGAGATACCGACCCCGGCGAAGGCGTACAGCATCAGACCGGAACAGTCGAAGCCCACTTTGTCGTAATCACCGAAGCTGTCGGCGACGCCGCCGTCGTGAATGCCCTTGGTCGGCCCGTTCTCGTCACCGCCACCCCAGGAATAGATGACGCCCAGCTGCGACATCGCGCGATCGACCACCGTCTCGATGAGCTGACCACGGTCGCCGGCGGGCCGGCCCGGCGGAGTCATCGACGAATGCGGTGACGGCGAGTTGCCCAGCTCGGTGTGCGGCCGGTGGCCGGCGCCCAGTTGCGCGGCCCGGCCGAGGGCATCGCCGTCGGCGGCGGCGCGGGCCGCGGCCGCGGCGGCCGCTGCGGCGGCGGCCTCCTCCTCGGCCCGGCGCTGCTGGTCCCAGGCCAGATAGGCGTCGCGCTGACCCCGCAGGCCGGCCACCTGCTGACGCGCGAAATCCAGTCGCTGCTGGGCGGAATCGCGCTGCGACACCAGTCCGGCGCGGCGGGTGGCCTGCGTGTCCTGGGCCGCCCGCGCGGCCGCCACCGCCGATTCGGCGTCGGAGCGCTTGGCGTCGGCCTCCGCCGCGGCGGCGTCGGCGACCTGTTTCGCCTCGCGGGCCACCGAATCCTTGTTGGCCCGCTCGACCTGGGCGCGGCGCAGTTCGTCCAGCGCCGACTGCTGTGAGGTCGACACCACGCTGAGCAGCTGCGACCGGGTCAGCGCCACATCCGGGGTCGCGCCCGACAGGTAGCTGGTCATCGAGCCGGTGGCCGGGCTGGTGTACGCCCCCACGGCGAAGCGGTCGAAATCGGCGCGCGCCCGTTCCACCTCGGTGCCCGCGGCGGCCAGTTCGTGCTGGGTGGCGGTGACCGCGTCGGCCGCGGCATCGGCGGCCGCGCGGGCGGTCTGGAGGTCGACCAGCGCCTTGTTGACCGCCTCACGCTTGATCGCGACGTCGGCGTCCAGCTGCTGCAATTGCTGATCGGCGCCGGCGACCTCGTTGATCAGCCCGCCGACCTGCGCCACCCCGCTGTCCACCTGAGCGCCCGCGGCGGCGATGTCACCGTCGCTGGGATTGGGGGGCGGTGGCGGCACCGCACCGGCGACCGCCGGTAGCGCGACGATCGCACATACCAGCAATCCTCCAGCGACCTCGTGCAGTCTCCGGCGGCGCGTCCACGACGCTCGCGGCACTCGCATCAGACCTCCCTGGATCCCGCCTGCGGTTCCCGGGGATCGGGGTGATCACCGGGACTGCGCTGTGCGACCGGTATGGCATCGCCTCATGAGCACCAGCAATAACTTCGAGCTGAACGAGCAACTTGGCACTCTTGCGTCACTTCTACCTCGAGAGTGCCGTGGGCAACCGTACGACACTTCTCCCTCGTAGATAACGAAGTCAGCAGAATGACGACGAGGTAATTTGTCGGTTGCGTAACAATAGCCAGATGCGCCAATGGAATCCGCGCGCAAAACCGACCGCCCGTTCATTCCTCGCCATTCCGGCATGCTTCGGGTCGGCGCGCGGCGGGTGCATCCGGACAGCCGCCGGATCGAGCGACCGGGCCGAATCCGAGCCGACTCCCCCTCGACTCCGGCCCGCGCCGAATTCGTGACGGGAGGCGCACGGCGAATCCGCCGCAACACGAGCAGCCGACGGAAGGCGGCCGAGCCAGGACTGGAGGGCCGACGGCTCGAGCACACTGGCACGAACGGCTCAGGCACGCTCGCGCAGACCGTTCAGGCACACTCGCACGAACGCGATCAGGCGCGCTCGGACCGGTTCAGGCGCGCTCGCGCGCCGCGCGCCGCGACTTCACCAGATACAGCCCGCCGATGGTGAGCACCGCCCCGGCCAGCAGTACGCCGGTGACCGCGGTCCAGGCGGCGTGGTCGGGTGTCTCCAGCCGGGTGACGAAGATCTGCGCGGCGTCGGCGCTGTGGCCGCCCCGGTACTTGGCGGTGTCCTCCGCCCACTCCAGCCGCGAGCGGCTGATGGTGTCGCTGTAGGTGCCGACCCAGTCGTCGCTGAGCACCACCACCGTGCCGTGGGTGGACTTGCCCACCGCGGTGGCCAGATCACGCAGATCGGAGTCGCGGCCCGGATTGCCCGGCACCACCACGATGCTCAGCTGGATACCGTGAGCCTGCGCGTCGGCGGCGATCTGCACCAGTTGGGTGTCGTCCTTGCCGGTGGGGACGGAGACGTGATCGTCGGCCAGATCCGCCACGATGGTGCCCAGATCCACGTTGGGCGGAAGTTCCACGGCCATGGGGATGAGAACCGAGGTGTGCGAGGCGGTCATTGTCCATCCGGTTAGTCGAGCCGCTCGGGCGAGCGGCGGCATCCAACAGTGTCGCAGGTGATGGTGATTCAGCACGCTGATGACGCCCTTCGGCACCGAACGCTCCGAGGGGCTTGCGTGAACAGTACGCGACCGGGGAGTGTGGGCTGCGGGAGCGGCCGCCCCGACGGCCCCCGCGCGTTTCACAGGACAAGCGTACTGTTACCGTGGGAAGCACGAGGCGCACAGCCGCGACTGCGCCCTCGACCGGAGTCGCCGGCACAGCCCCGCCGGCGGCCAACCCTCACCGACGAGTGGAGCTGAACGTATGACGAGCATCGATACATTCGGCGCCAAGGGCACCCTCGAGGTCGGAGATCGGTCGTATGAGATCTTTCGACTCTCCAGCGTGCCCGGCGCCGAGAAGCTGCCCTACGCACTGAAGGTACTCGCGGAGAACCTCCTCCGCACCGAAGACGGCGCAAATATCACCGCCGATCACATTCGCGCACTGGCGAACTGGGATCCGTCGGCCGAACCCGACACCGAGATCCAGTTCACCCCCGCCCGGGTGATCATGCAGGACTTCACCGGCGTCCCCTGCATCGTCGACCTCGCCACCATGCGCGAGGCCGTGTCCACCCTCGGCGGCGACCCGAACAAGGTCAACCCGCTGTCGCCCGCCGAGCTGGTCATCGACCACTCCGTCATCCTCGACGTCTTCGGTACAGCCGACGCCTTCGAGCGCAATGTCGAGCTGGAGTACGAGCGCAACGGTGAGCGGTACCAGTTCCTGCGCTGGGGCCAGGGCGCTTTCGACGACTTCAAGGTCGTGCCCCCGGGCACCGGCATCGTGCACCAGGTCAACATCGAGTACCTGGCCCGCGTCGTCATGGTCCGCAATGGGCAGGCCTACCCGGACACCTGCGTCGGCACCGACTCGCACACCACCATGGTCAACGGCCTGGGCGTGCTGGGCTGGGGCGTCGGCGGCATCGAGGCCGAGGCGGCCATGCTGGGCCAGCCGGTCTCCATGCTGATCCCGCGGGTGGTCGGCTTCAAGCTCACCGGCGAGATCCAGCCCGGCGTGACCGCCACCGACGTGGTGCTGACCGTCACCGAGATGCTGCGCAAGCACGGCGTGGTCGGCAAGTTCGTCGAGTTCTACGGCGACGGCGTGGCCGAGGTGCCGCTGGCCAACCGCGCCACCCTGGGCAACATGAGCCCCGAATTCGGTTCCACCGCAGCGATCTTCCCGATCGACGCGGAGACCGTGAACTATCTGCGCCTGACCGGCCGCACCGACGAGGAGCTGGCGCTGGTCGAGGCGTACGCCAAGGAACAGGGCATGTGGCACGACGCCGCGCACGAGCCCGCCTACTCCGAGTACCTGGAGCTGGACCTGGGCACCGTGGTGCCGTCCATCGCCGGCCCGAAGCGCCCGCAGGACCGCATCCTGCTGTCGGAGTCGAAGATCGCCTTCCGCAAGGACATCCACAACTACACCAACGACCCCGAGGCCGCCCCGCACTCCAAGCTGGACGAGGCGATCGAGGAGTCCTTCCCGGCCAGCGATCCGGCCGAGCTGAGCTTCGCCGACGACGACGCGATCGTGTTCAATGCCGCCAACGGCAGCGCCGGGCGGCCGTCCAAGCCGATCCGGGTGCGCGACGAGGACCGCGGCGACTTCATCATCGATCACGGCGCGGTCGTGGTCGCGGGCATCACCTCCTGCACCAACACCTCCAACCCGACGGTGATGATCGGCGCGGCGCTGCTGGCCCGCAACGCGGTCGAGAAGGGCCTGACCTCCAAGCCGTGGGTGAAGACCAACATGGCGCCGGGTTCGCAGGTGGTCTCGGATTACTACGAGAAGGCCGGCCTCTGGCCGTATCTGGAGAAGCTGGGCTTCTACCTGGGCGGCTACGGCTGCACCACGTGTATCGGCAACACCGGGCCGCTGCCGGAGGCGATCTCCAAGGCGATCAACGACAACGACCTGTCGGTCGCCGCGGTGCTGTCGGGCAACCGTAACTTCGAGGGCCGCATCTCCCCCGACGTGAAGATGAACTACCTGGCCTCGCCACCGCTGGTCATCGCCTACGCGCTCGCGGGCAGCATGGACTTCGACTTCGAGCACGACGCGCTCGGCACCGACCACGACGGCAACGAGGTGTTCCTGCGCGACATCTGGCCCGCGTCGCAGGAGATCGACGACACCATCAAGTCGGCGATCAACCAGGACATGTTCCGCAAGTCCTACGCCGACGTCTTCAAGGGCGACGAGCGCTGGCGCAATCTGCCCACCCCGCAGGGTGACACCTTCGAGTGGGCCGACGCGTCGACCTACGTGCGCAAGCCTCCGTACTTCGACGGCATGCAGGTGGAGCCGGCCCCGGTCGGCGACATCACCGGCGCGCGCGTGCTCGCGCTGCTCGGCGATTCGGTCACCACCGACCACATCTCGCCGGCCGGCAGCATCAAGCCGGGCACCCCGGCCGCGCAGTACCTCGACGCGCACGGCGTGGCGCGCGCGGACTACAACTCGCTGGGCTCGCGGCGCGGCAACCACGAGGTGATGATCCGCGGCACCTTCGCCAACATCCGGCTGCGGAACATGGTGCTGGACACCATCGGCAAGGACGACGTCACCGGCGGCTACACCCGCGACTTCACCCAGCCCGGTGGCCCGCAGGCGTACATCTACGACGCCTCGCAGAACTACCAGGCCGCGGGTATCCCGCTGGTGGTCCTGGGCGGTAAGGAGTACGGTTCCGGTTCGTCGCGGGACTGGGCGGCCAAGGGCACCAGCCTGCTGGGGGTGCGCGCGGTGATCACCGAGTCCTTCGAGCGGATCCACCGCTCCAATCTCATCGGTATGGGCGTGATCCCGCTGCAGTTCCCGGCGGGTGAATCGGCCGCGTCGCTGAAGCTGGACGGCACCGAGACGTTCGATATCGCCGGTATCACCAAGCTGAACGAGGGTGTGACTCCGAAGACTCTGCGGGTGACCGCGACGAAGGAGTCCGGCGAGCAGGTCGTCTTCGACGCGGTCGTCCGGATCGACACGCCCGGTGAGGCCGACTACTACCGCAACGGTGGCATCCTGCAGTTCGTGCTGCGCAACATGATTCGCAGCTGACACTGCGGGCGCCACGGTCCGGGCTCCGAGTTGCTCGGGGCCCGGGCCCTTCCCGTTTGGAGGAGCCATGCCCAAGGTCAGTGATGACCATCTCGCGGCCCGCCGCAGCCAGATACTCGACGGAGCGCGCAGCTGCTTCGCCGAATACGGCTACGAGGGCGCCACGGTACGGCGTCTCGAGGAGGCGATCGGACTGTCCCGTGGTGCGATCTTCCACCACTTCCGGGACAAGGACGCGCTGTTCCTCGCGCTGGCCCAGGAGGACGCCGAGCGGATGGCCGACGTCGCGGCCAATCAGGGCCTGGTGCAGGTGATGCGGGACATGCTCGCGCATCCCGAGGAGTACAACTGGCTCGGCACCCGGCTGGAGATCGCGCGGCGGCTGCGCACCGATCCGGAGTTCGCCGCGGGCTGGACCCAGCGTTCGGCCGAGCTCACCGCCGCCACCCTGGCCCGGCTGGAACGCCGCAAGGCGGCGGGGGCGCTGCGTGACGACGTCCCCACGGACGTGCTGCTCGGCTACCTGGATCTGGTGCTGGACGGGCTGATCGCCCGCATCGCCTCCGGGCACGCCAACGACAATCTCGACGCGGTGCTGGACCTCGTCGAGGCCTCGGTCCGCCGCAAGCCGTGACCCGAGGGTTGCCGGACGCGATATCCCGAACGAAAAACTCACGGCGATAGGGCATTTCGGGCATCCACGCGAGGATTGCCACAGTGTCACCGAATATCCCGATGCCGGTCGATCCGCACCGCGACCACGCTATGATCGGTACCCGTTCAGGTCCCGTAGCAAACAGCGAGCAGATCGGAGACCACACCATGATCGAGGTCGTCCCCTCGTCCGATCCGGATGTCGCGGCGCCGCAGGCGGGCGCCACCGCCACCGCGGCAACCCTGTCCGGCCAACTCGTGTCCGTGTCCGACCGCGCGGTGGTGGTGCGAGTCGGCGAGGGCACATGGACTTTCGACCCCGGCGATATCGTCGACATCGAAACGTTCGGCGCACCAGCCGATTCCACGTCCGGCTCCGCGCTGGTCCGGGTCCGGCCCGGCGCAACCGCCGATTTCACGCAGCGGCGGCGTATCGCGCTCACGGAGCGCCCGATGACGTTGCCTCCGAACAACTCCCCCGCCCGCGGCGACGAACAGTTGCAGCAGCTCACCGAGAAGTGGGCCGACACACTGCATCTCAGCACCCGGCCGGGCGTCGGTGGCGCCACCCTCACCTGCTGCCAGACCCGATCCTTCGCCCGCAGCGACGACGGCATCGCCTGCGACAGCCTGGACTAGGCGCCACCGTGCCCGCTCGACCGGCCGGCGCGGTGCTGATCGTCACCGAGTCCGACGATCTGCACGCCGACGCGGTGGCCGCGACCCTGCTCCGCGACCATCGGCTGTCCCCACTGCGCCTGGACATGCGCGACTTCCCCAGGGCGGGTGGCAGTTTCCGGCTGGACCGGGCCGGCGTCGGCCGCAACCTGGGACAGCTGCCCGGCCTCGACGAGGTGAGCGCCGTGTGGTGGCGCCGCCCGCGCCGCACCGAGGTGCCGCCGGGCACCCGCCGCGCCGACGACGAATACCGGCAGGCCGAATGCGACGGCTTCCTCCAGGGCCTGCTCTGGTCGCTGCCCGCGCTGTGGGTCAACGACCCGGGCGCCGAGCGCACCGCGAGCCGCAAACTGGTCCAGCTCGAGGTCGCGCGCCGGTCCGGCTTCGCCGTCCCGGAGACCCTGGTCACCACCGACCCGGACGAAGCCCGCAGCTTCGCCGAATCCCGGCCCGGCCCGGTGGTGTACAAGCGCACCGGTACCGGGCGTGCGGAATTCTCCGAGACCCGCCTGGTCACCGCGGCCGACCTGGCCCGGCTCGACAGCATCCGCTGGGCGCCGACCACCTTCCAGGACTACGTCGACGCGGACTGCGATCTGCGCGTGGTCTGGATCGACGGTGTCGAGTGGACGACCCGCATCGACTCGCAATCCGGTGTGGGACGGGTCGATTCGCGCCTGGACACCTCGGTCGACTTCCGGCCCGGACGATTGCCGGCGGCGGTCAGCAAATCCCTCAACACCCTGATGGGCGCCTTGGGACTGGTGTTCGGGGTGCTCGACATCCGGCTCGGTCTCGACGGCGAGTACTACTTCCTGGAGGTGAACCCTCAGGGCCAGTTCGCCTATCTGGAGATCAAGACCGGATTGCCGCTGTTCGCGAGCCTGGCCAACTATCTGGTCACCGGTGACGCGGCGGCCTACTTACTGGTCGCTTTGCGGCGATTCGCGCCACCACGACTGCGGAGTTGCACATGCGACTCCACCAGTACGTTGTGGATGAACCCGTACGAACGGCCCGTCTCGCGGGCCAGTGAACGGATGCTGGCACCCGCCTCGTACTGTTTCTTCAACTGGGTTTGCAGTCGGTCTCGCGACTTTCCGGTGACGCGCGTGCCCTTACCCAATGCAGACTTCCCCTGTGCGGGCCTGTCACTCATGGCTTCCTCCGGTTGCCCTGCAGCCTTATTCAAGGCTAGACACTCCGGCCGTTGTGATCAACGTTTCCGTGTGATTCGGATCACCAAAATCCCGGCAAAGGGTGTGCCGGTGCGACGGGCCAAGGGGCTCAAGCGAGTTGGATGAGCTCCAGATAATCCTGTGACCAGTGATCTTCGGTGCCGTCGGGCAGCAGGATCACTCGTTCCGGATTGAGCGCCTCGGCCGCGCCCGGATCATGGGTGACCAGCACGACCGCACCCGAGTAGCTGCGCAACGCGTCCAGCACCTGCTCGCGGGAGATCGGGTCCAGGTTGTTCGTCGGCTCGTCCAGCAGCAGCACATTGGCCGCGGAGGACACCAGGCCCGCGAGTGCGAGACGGGTCTTCTCACCGCCGGACAGCGTGCCCGCCGGCTGCTCCAACTGCGGGCCGGAGAACATGAACGCGCCGAGCAGGCCGCGCAGATCCTGTTCGCCCGCATCCGGAGCCGCGTGGCGGATGTTCTCCCACACCGTGGCGGCGTCGTCCAGGGTGTCGTGTTCCTGGGCGAAATAGCCGACCTTCAAGCCGTATCCGGGATCCAGCTGTCCCGCCGTCGGCTGCTCGACACCGGCCAGCAGGCGCAGCAGCGTGGTCTTGCCGGCGCCGTTGAGGCCCAGCACCACCACCCGGCTGCCGCGGTCGATGGCCAGATCGACACCGGTGAAGATCTCCAGCGAGCCGTACATCTTGGTGAGATTGCTCGCCATCAGCGGGGTCTTGCCGCAGGAGGCCGGTTCGGGGAACTTGATCCGCGCCACCTTGTCGGCCACCCGGATCTCGTCGGCCTCCGCCAGCATTCGTTCGGCGCGTTTCAGCATTTGCTGGGCGGCAACGGCTTTCGTCGCCTTGGCGCCCAGCTTGGCGGCCTGCTGCTTCAACGCCGACGCCTTCTTCTCGGCGTTGGCGCGCTCGCGGCGGCGGCGCTGCTCGTCGGTGGCGCGGGCATCGAGGTACTTCTTCCAGCCCATGTTGTACATGTCGGCCTCGCCGCGCACCGCGTCCAGGAACCACACCTTGTTGACCACGGCCTCGAGCAGATCCACATCGTGGCTGATGACGATGAGGCCGCCGTCGTGGCTCTGCAGGAAGCCGCGCAACCAGGTGATGGAGTCGGCGTCGAGGTGGTTGGTGGGCTCGTCCAGCAGCAGGGTGGTGCCGGATTTGCCGCCGCTGCCGTCGGAGGCGGCGAAGAGGATGCGGGCCAGCTCGATCCGGCGGCGCTGGCCACCGGACAGGGTCTGCAACGACTGACCGAGCACCCGATCCGGCAGGCCCAGGCTGTGGCAGATCCGGGCCGCCTCGCTCTCGGCGACGTACCCGCCCAGGGCGGAGAACCGCTCCTCCAGCCGGCCGTACTTGCGGACCGCCTTCTCGCGTTCGGCGTCGTCGGCGACCTCCGCCATCAGCGCCTGCTGCTTCTCCATCTCCCGGATGAGGGTGTCCAGGCCGCGGGCGGACAGCACCCGATCGCGAGCCAGGACGCCCAGATTGCCCTCGCGCGGGTCCTGGGGCAGATAGCCCAGTTCGCCGGAGCGGACGACCTGCCCGGCGTACGGCTCGCCCTCGCCGGCCAGGATGCGCAGCGTGGTGGTCTTCCCGGCGCCGTTGCGGCCTACCAGGCCGATCCGGTCGCCGGCCTGCACCCGCAGCGCCGATCCGGGCGCCGTCAGCAGGGTGCGGACTCCGGCCCGGACCTCCAGGTCGGTCGCGGTGATCACAAAGGTCTCCTCGAGCTGATTGTGACGGGGTTGGCGGCGGCTCGTGCCGAGTGTGGTCCCGCTACCCGCACGCCGACCACTCATTTTACCGGTGTCCGCCGTGAGGGCCGCATCGCGCCGGTAACGAGGCCGCGACGAGCCCGCCGGGGGCCGCCCGGCTCGGGTACCGTCGGCGGCTATGACCGACGACTTGGCGGGCAA
This sequence comes from Nocardia sp. alder85J, assembly GCF_020176955.2. Classification (GTDB taxonomy): domain Bacteria; phylum Actinomycetota; class Actinomycetes; order Mycobacteriales; family Mycobacteriaceae; genus Nocardia. The sequence goes on along the minus strand of NZ_JAIUCZ020000001.1, from coordinate 791,881 downwards.
GGGCGCACTGGTCACCGGCGCGAGCCGGGGCATCGGCAAGGCGATCGCGGCGGAGCTGCTGGCGCGCGGGGCGCACGTCCTGATCACCGCGCGCAAGCCCGAACCGCTGGCGGAGGCCACCGCGGAACTGCGGGCGCTCGGCCATCCGGGCACGGTGCTCGCGCAGGCGGGCAATTCCGGCGACGCCACCGCCCGCGGCGACGCGGTGATGACCGCGGTCGCCGAATTCGGGTCGCTGGACATCCTGATCAACAACACCGGGATCAACCCCGTGTTCGGCGCGCTGATGGACGCCGATCTGGACGCGGTCCGCAAACTCTTCGATGTGAACGTCGTCGCCACGCTCGGCTACATCCAGGAGGCGTACCGGGCCTGGATGCAGACCCACGGCGGGGCGATCGTCAATGTCGCGAGCGTCGCCGGTCTGCGCTCCACCGGGGTGATCGCCGCCTACGGCGCCTCCAAGGCGGCGCTGATCCGCCTCACCGAGGAACTGGCCTGGCAACTGGGCCCGACCATCCGCGTCAACGCCGTGGCGCCCGGTGTGGTCAAGACGAAGTTCGCCGACGCGCTGTACGCCGCCGGTGAGGAGGCCGCCGCGGCCGGATATCCGATGAAGCGCCTGGGCACTCCCGAGGATGTGGCCGCGCTGGTCGGCTTCCTCGTCTCGGACTCCGCCGGGTGGATCACCGGCGAGGTGGTGCGCGTCGACGGCGGCCTGCTGGCCACCGGCAGCCTCTGAACCCTCACCGGAAGGTGAGCGCCCCGGTCATGTCGGTGTGCTTGTAGTGCAGGTAGTTCTTCGCGGTGTCCTCGGTGACGGCCGCCGTGGTGGTGACGAAGGTGACCACCACGAAGTCCTTCTCCGCGTCGGCGACCCACTTGCCGACGGTGAAGTTCGCGATGTAGCTACCGGGCCGCAGCTTCATGTCGCTGTCGCTGAACGTGTCGGCGGCGGTGGTGGCGTGGTCGGCGTCCTGCATGCCCAGCACGTACTCGGTGAGCATGAGGGATCCGCCCTCGGCGCGGAACACCGTTTCCGCGGCGTACTTGCAGCCGAGATCGGTCAGCGCGCCGTCGACCTCGAAATCGGCGCAGGTGGGATGGTCCCGGCCATCCACGTAGTCCGCGTGCAGCGCGACGTTGCCCAGCTTGAAGTTCCAGTCCTTGGCCACCTCGGTGTAGCTGAAGTGGCGCGAGGCCGCGACGCTGCTCGTGGTCGGCCGCGCCACCGATGTGCTGGAGCCGGTCGACGCCACCGCCGAGGAGGTGACGACCGTCGAGGTCGACGAGGCGTCGTTCTTCGAGCTGCCGCCGTGCGCCAGCAGCGCGACCACGCCGATGCCGATCACCAGCAGCAGCACGATGCCCAGCACCAGGCCGAGTACGACACCGCCGCCGCCGGACTTCCGGCGCATCGGGGGCGGAGTGGGTGTGGGGAAGCCCGGCGGATAGCTCGGGGCGGGCTGCCATTGCTGCACCAGGGGCGGTGGAGGCGGGGGCGGTGCGCTCCACACCGTCGTCGGCGGTACGGGCGGCGCCGACACCGGGGCCGCGGGCGGTGCGGGTATCGTGGGTTCGCTTGCGCCCCAGGCGGGTTGCGGTGTGTTCCAACCGGACTTACCGGCATCGGGCTGCGACCACCACTCGGCCTCGTCGGGCGGCTCGGAGCCGGCGGGACCAGGGGGATTCGTCATCGCTGCCAACCTTCCGCAGCCGGGGCCGCCGTGGCGCCCTCGAGCGGTGGTCCCCCCGGGCTGTGTTTTCGACAATACCGCACCTCTACGGGCCGCCGACCACTCATGGTGGACTCGTCTGCTGCAATCTTCATCGTGACCGACCTCATCGTGTGCGGGCTCGGCCCGGCCGGGCGAGCGCTCGCGCATCGTGCGCGCGCACACGGTATATCGGTGCTGGCATTCGATCCGCATCCGGATCGGTTGTGGGCGGCCACGTATGCCGGTTGGGCCGACGAACTCCCCGACTGGATCGCGCCCGGGACCGTTGCCGTGGAAGTGCCGACACCGCGCGCATGGGGCACCCGGCCGTTCGAGATCGAGCGGCGCTATGTGGTGTTCGACAATGCCGCCCTGCGCGACTCGCTGGATCTCACCGATGTGACGGTGGTGGCGGACACGGTCGTCGACATCCGGCGGGACGCCACCGGTTCCGGCACGGTGCGGCTGGCCTCGGGTGATACCGCCACGGCGGCCCGGATCGTCGATGCCCGGGGCGTGCGCCGCCGTCCGGAACTGGCCGAGCAGACCGCCTTCGGCGTGCTGGTACCCCGGCAGCGCTGGGCGGAGCCCCTTTTCATGGACTGGCGGCTGGACAACGGCGCCGGCGCGACCGAGCCGCGCTCGTTTCTCTATGCGGTTCCTGTGAGCGACAACACATTTCTGCTGGAGGAAACGTGCCTCGCCGGGCGGCCCGCCCTCGGCCTGCCAGTGCTCCGCGACCGACTGTACGCCCGATTGCGCGCCCGGGGTGTCGCGCTCGACGGCACCGAAGCCGTCGAGCGGGTCCGCTTCCCGGTGCAGGGTGGCCGGCTCGGCCGGGACCGCTTCGGCACGGCCGGCGGATTCCTGCACCCGGCCACCGGATACAGCGTCACCGCCGCACTGGCCGCCGCGGACGCGGCCGCCACCGGCGTCTCGATCCGGCCGTGGCGGGCGCGGGCCGTGCACACCCTGCGCGAGGTGGGCCTGCGCTCCCTGCTCACCCTGTCCCCCACCGAGATTCCCCTGTTCTTCGACGCGTTCTTCACCCTCCCCGTGGCGCGGCAGCGCACCTACCTGTCCGATCGGACGGACCTCGCCGGGACCATGGCCACCATGGGCGAACTGTTCCTCGCCGTCCCCGGACCGGTCCGCCGGAAGCTCATTGCCGCTGCGCTGCCGGGTTGAGGCCCGGCAGCGCTCGTCCACACACCACCTCGGCTCGCGAACGCGCTGTCGACAGGAAAGGCCGCAATCCGAACGGACGGACTGCCGGATGCTCGTCCGTGGGCGGAAATTGGCCGGGCAAGTCCCGGCGTCTCCGGTCCAGCCACACGCCGGGCGGCGGCCTCCTCCTCGGCCCGGCGCTGCTGGTCCCAGGCCAGATAGGCCGTCGCGCCGACCCCGCAGGCCGGCCACCTGCCGCGGGCCCGCGACGCACTCACCAACTAGGGTGGTGGGCATGCGAGTTCGACCGTGGCGGCGGCTGTATCTGGGGGCCGAGTACGCGGCGTTGTTCTTCGGCGGGACCACGGTGTACAACGCGTGGCAGCGCGGCCGGTCGCCGATTCCGGCGCTGCTGGCGCTGTCCGCCGGGGCGGCCTGGTATCTGCGGCGGTCACCCGATTTCGACCGGGCCACGCTGTGGCGGGCGGAAGCGCTACCGGGACAGGTGCGCCCGATGGCCGCGCTGGCCGGGTCGAGCGCGCTGGCGCTCACGGCGATGGTCGCGGGGCTGCGCCGGGAGGATCTGTTCGATCTGCCGCGCCGCAATCCGCTGATCTGGCTGGCGGTGATGGTGCTGTATCCCGCGTTGAGCGTGTATCCGCAGGAGTTGATCTACCGTTCGTTCCTGTTCCATCGCTACGCGCCGGTATTCGGTGAGGGCCGGGCGATGGTGACGGCGAGCGCGGCCGCGTTCGGCTACGCGCACATCCTGTTCGGCAGCTGGTTCTCGGTGGCGGCCAGCGGGGTCGGCGGCTGGATCTTCGCCTCGCGCTACGCCCGCACCCAGTCGCTGTTCACCGCGTCGGTGGAACATGCCCTCTACGGCAACCTGATCTTCACCGTCGGTCTGGGGCGGTACTTCTACCACGGTGCGGTGCCCGAACGCGCCTGATCCGTTCAGGCCCGCATGGCCTCCAGCATCCGGGTGGCCTCGGCGGTCACCGCCGGCAGCGCCGCGGCCGGATCGGCGGTGCGCGCCAGCAACATTCCGGCCTCGCACAGCGCGCCGAACAGCAGGTGGCAGCGGATCCGCAGGTCGCCCTGGGACAATCGGCCCTCGGCGGCGGCCCGCGCCAGGCCGTCGGACAGCACCCGCAGCACATGGTCGGCCTCGATGTCGCGCACCGCGTCCCAGCCCAGCACCGCGGGCCCGTCCAGCATGACGATGCGGCTGCACCGGGGGTTCAGGCACAGGTTCAGGAAGGTGCCGCAGCCCCGCAACAGGGCGGTCCAGGTGTCCGGCGCGGCCTGCGCGACCTGTTCCAATTCCCCGGCCATCCACTGCTGTTCGGCCACGAAGACCGCGCGGAACAGCGCGGCCTTGTCGCCGAAGTGGTGGTAGACGGCGCCTTTGGTGAGCCCGGCCTCGGTCGTGATCGCCTCGACGGAGGTGGCCGCGTAGCCGTTGCGGCCGAAGAGGGTTCGGGCAGCGTCCAGCAACCGGCCCGTGGTCGAGTCGGTCCGCTCGGCCTGGGTACGGCGGGTGCTCACCAGCCAAATGTAACCGGTTGCGCGCCTTGACTTACATACTGTGGGTATGTAAATCTCTTACATACCCACAGTATGGAAGTTGATCACCATGACGATCTACGCCATTTACGGGGCCACCGGCCATACCGGCCGCCTCGTCACCTCCGAACTTCTCGCCCGCGGCAAGGATGTGGTGTTGTCCGGCCGCGATCCCGAGCGGCTCGCGGCCCTCGGGCAGCCGCGCATCCACCCCGCATCGGTGGATGATCCGGAATCGCTACGGGCACTGGCGGATTCCGCGGACATCGTCGTCAACTGCGCGGGACCGTTCGCCACCACCGGCCTGCCGCTGGCCGCCGCCGCGGCGGCGGCCGGTCGCCACTATGTCGACCACGCGCTCGAAGTGCACCATGTCCGAAGGCTTTTCGAGGAATTCGGCGCACCCGCGAGCCGCGGCGGGTTCACGATGCTGCCCGATGCCAGCTTCTACGGCGGACTCGGCGATCTGCTGGCCGGCGCGGTGGCCCGGGGCATGTCCGACATCGAGCGGGTCACCGTCGCCTATTCGGTCGCCAACTGGAAGATGACCACCGGCGCGGTCGCCACCGCCCGGCTACTGTTCGCCGACACCGATCGGATCGGATTCGCCGACGGTGCACTGCAATTCGGCTTCGTGGAGCCGCGCAACGCGGTCTTCGCCTTCCCGCCGCCGGTGGGCCCGCGGACCATGATCGCCCCGGTCCCGTTCCCGGAACCGCTCACCGTGCCCCGGCACGTCCGCACCCGCGCGGTGGAGGCGCAGCTGACCGCCCGCACCTTCGAGGAGGAACGAGCGTTCACCAGTGAAAGCCTCCCCGCCGAGGAACGGGCCGACAGCGAATACACCGTCGCCGTCCAGGTTCTCGGTGCGCACGGCGCGGCCGCCGGACATGTGCGCGGCCGCGACCTGTGGCGGGTCAGCGCACTGATCGCGGCCGAGGCGGCGATCCGGATCGCCGAGGGCGGGGTGAAGAGCGGCGTGCTGAGCCCCGGCGAGGCTTTCGATGCCGTGGAATTCCTCACCACCCTCGCCGACCGCGGCGTCTTCACCCTCGAACTTCCCACGCAGAGCTGAGGAGTCACCGTGGAACCCATTCTCGTCACCGGTGCGGCCGGTGGACCGCAGGGCGGCACCGGCCGCCGGGTCACCGAGGCGCTGCGCGCCGGCGATCATCCGGTCCGGGCGTTCGTGCGCGCCGACGATGCCCGTGCGGCCGAACTGCGCGAGCTCGGCGCCGAGGTGGTCGTGGGCGATCTGCGCGAGATCGGCACGGTGGCGCCCGCCCTCCGCGGCATCCGGCGGGCCTACTTCACCTATCCGGTCACGGCCGGAATGCTGGACGCCGCAGCCGTTTTCGCCGCCGCCGCGCACGAGAGCGCCCTGGAGCGCGTGGTCGCGGTCTCGCAACTGGGCTCCGATCCCGCGGCGGGCACCCCGCACATGCGCCGCCACTGGGTGGCCGAACAAGTCCTCGACCGGGCCGGCATCGGCGCCGTGCACCTGCGCGCGGCGGTGTTCTTCGAGAACCTCCGCGTCGTGGTCGAGCACTGCGGCGAACTCGCACTGCCACTGGGCTCCCCGGACACCGTATTGCCGCTGATCGCGGCCGCCGATGTCGCCGCCGTCGGCACCGCGCTGCTGCTGGCCCCGGGCCCGGTCGACCCGGTGTACTGGCTGGCAGGCGAGATCACCACCGCGGGTCGGGCCGCGGAGGCGTTCGGTGTCCGCTACGTCGATGTCGACCCGGATCGCTGGCGGCAGACCGCGACCGACCTGTACCGCGACGAGGTCGTCGTCGACCACCTCGCCGACCTGTGGAAACTGTTCGCCGCGATCGGATCCGGCCACTCGCTGTACCAGGTCACGGACTCGATCCGGCATTTCACCGGCCGCCCGCCGCACACCCTGCGCGAGTACCTGGCGAGCGTGCCCTAGTAGTTCAGCCGGAATCGCTTGCAGCACAATCGTTCACTTCGATCGGAGCCGGTGCCCGTCCGGCTGGTTCCACCGAGATCGCGGGCGGCACTGCGGTTGACCGCAGATCGAGGATGTACCTGTCAGAACTGACTCGGGTGTTGCCCCGGCAACCGGAACACCGGCCGCCTTCGTATGGATACCCGGCAACCCGTCTCCACCCGACCACACCGTAGCGCCCAGCGACGGCCCACGATGAACACACAGCGTTCGAACACGAACGGCCACACCCCGATTCGGGGGTGTGGCCGTTTCGCCGTCAGCGGTTCAGCAGGTCGGACCGGTGGTGCACACTCCGCCCGGTCCGGAATTGCCGGGTCCGCCAGTGCCCGCACCTGGGCCACCCATGCCACCACCGGGACTGCCCGCACCCGGACCACCCATCCCACCACCCGGGCTGCCCATCCCACCACCCGGGCCGCCCATCCCACCGCCGGGGCCACCCCCACCGGGACCACCCATGCCACCGCCGGGGCCACCCCCACCGGGACCACCCATGCCACCCCCGGGAGCACCACCACCACCGGGACCTCCCATCCCGCCGCCGGGACCACCACCGCCGGGATTGCCGCCGCCAGGATTGCCCGGACCGCCGGGGCCACCGCCCGGCCCGCCGGGGTGACCCGGCCCGGGCCCACCCGGATTCCCCGGCCCACCGGGGTAACCGGGACCGCCCGGGTACCCGGGTCCACCGGGGTAACCGGGACCGCCCGGATAGCCGGGTCCACCCGGATATCCCGGATTCCCGGGCCCACCCGGGTAACCCGGCCCGCCCGGATAGCCGGGGTCGCCCGGATTGCTCAGGTCCGGGGCTCCGGGCCAGTCGGGACTGCCGGGCGGAGGGGCGGGCTGGTCCGGATCGCCCGGGGGGATTCCCGGTCCGCCGCAGCTGGATCCGGTGACACATTGGATCAATCCGCCCAGGCCCGGGTCGGCGGATGCCGAGGTCGCCAGTGCGGTGAGCGGGGCTGCCAGCATGACGCCGACAGCGGCCAGGCCCACCGCCGCGCGGCGGCGCCCGGCCTGTGTAGTGGAACCCACTGTCATGCCTTTCTATCGATCTCCGGCCACTGCGACGTGGCCTACAGGAATCGAACCGGGCGTTGCTGTGACGGAAATGTCAGTTTTCTGGCGACCGACTGGGAGAAAGTCCGGTTCGAACCGTGCGACTCCCAGGTTCGGGAGCCGGGCGGGCACGCCGGTAGGGTCCGGGCAATGGCGACGATTGCATTCCTCGGCGCGGGCAGCCGGATGGGATCCGGGATGGCGACGCGACTGGTGACCGCCGGGCATCGGGTGCGGGTCTTCAACCGGTCACCGGAGAAGGTGGCCCCCGTGGTCGCCGCCGGCGCCACCGCGGCGGACACCCCCAGGGCCGCTGCCGAGGGCGCCGAGGCCGTCTTCGCCATGGTCGCCGACGACGTCGCCTCACGCGCGGTCTGGCTCGGCGACACCGGAGCGCTGGCCGCCACCGCCCCGAACGCATTCGCCGTCGAATGTTCCACCCTGTCCCGCCCGTGGGTGCTGGACCTCGCCGAACATGCTGCCGCACAAGGCTTCCGCTACGTCGACTGCCCGGTGACAGGCCTCCCCGACGCCGCGGCCGCAGGGCGCCTCACCCTCTTCGCCGGTGTCGGCGAGGACCTGCTGCCGGAACTGCGGCCGTTGCTGGAACCGTTGTGCGACAACATCGTCCGATTCGGCGGCATCGGCGCCGGAACCACCTACAAACTGATTCAGAACCTGCTGGGATCGGTCCAACTCGCCGCCACCGCCGAGGCCTTGCGCACCGCGGAACTGGCCGGGCTGGACCTCGAGACGGTGGTCGGCACCCTGAGCCGGGGCGGCGCCGCCAGCCCGACGGTGATCCGCGCGAGCCGCGGCATGCTCGACGGCCGCCGCGACGAGGACATCGCCTTCACCGCCGCCCTGCGACTGAAGGACACCCGTATCGGCGTCGAACTGGCCGACAGCGTAGGCGCCCCCGCCGCCCTCGGCCGCGCCGCCCGCGAGCAGCTGGCCCGCCCGGTCGCGGCCGGTCACGGCGATCGCGACGAAACCGCGGTGTTCGACGTGCTCCGCGACTGAACCGTCGGCCCGCGCACCCCGCCGAAACCCGCAGCGGCGCATCCTCCGAACCCGCCACCGGAGTGACTGCCGGCCCCGCGCGCAGAACCCATCGGCCGCCACCCCGCAACCACCCGACCAGCCCGAGTGCAGTCGACGGAGGAGCCGACCCACCTACGCGGACACCCACACGTCCGCAGAACCTGCTGGTGCGGTGAATTCGCCGGGCTCGCACGATCCGGAACCCGCCACCGGCCTGTCCGCGACGAACGGTCAGCGCGCGTCGGTGGCCTCCCACGACCGGTCCACCCGGCCGCGAGCGGTCTCGATGTGGTGGTGGTTCGCCACGGCCCAGTCCGCCAGGGCGGACAGCGGGACCAGCAGTCCGCGGCCCAGCGGGGTCAGGCCGTATTCGACGCCGGGCGGCACGGTCGGGTGCACTTCGCGCTCGATCAGGCCGTCCTGCTCCAGGATTCGCAGCGTGCGGGTCAGCATGCGCTGGCTGATGTGCTCGATCGAGCGGTGCAATTCGTTGAACCGGCGGCGGCGGTCACCCAGCGACACCAGCACCAGGACCGACCATTTGTCGCCCACCCGGCGCAGCACGTCGGTGACGGGACACTCCGCGTGCTCGGCGGCCGGCACGGGCGCCGGCAGCCGGTAGGCCAGCATCGAGGGCACATCGGTGTGCGTACCTGACATCGAACTGCCTTCTTTCGCCGGTCCACGGAAGTATCGATGATCGGCACATGGCAGATTCCACCACGCCCGATCCGGGTAGGACCATTGTCGTCAGCGGAGCCACCGATGGCATGGGCAGGGCGGTGACACTGGCCCGGCTGGCCCGCGGTGACCGGCTGGTCGCCGTCGGCAGCAATCCGGCGAAGATCGCCGCGCTCGGCGAGGCCGCCGAGCACCTCGGCGCCGCGGACCGGCTGCACATCGTGCGCGCGGACCTCAGTTCGGTGGCCGAGAACCGGCGGGTCATCGACGAGATCGTCGCGCGGTACCCCGTCGTCGACGCGCTGCTGCTGTTCGCGAACCGGCACAGCCCGCGCCGCCGGGAGACCGCCGACGGGCTGGAGTACACCTTCGCCCTGTATTACCTGAGCCGCTATCTGCTCTCGCGAGGGCTGCGACCGGTACTGGACGCGGCGCCGGATCCGGTCATCGTGGCGGTGGCCGGGGTCGGCACCACGGCCGGTTCGATCGACTGGGACGATCTCCAGCTGACCGGCCGCTACAGCTCGATTCGGGCGATGGTCCAGGGCGCCCGCGCCAACGACCTGCTCGGGGTCGGCTTCGCGCAGCAAGAGGCCGGACGGGCCCGGTTCGTCATGTACCACCCCGGCTTCACCCGCAGCGGCGACCTGTCCCCCTTGGCGTGGCCGGTGCGGATGCTGCTCCGGCTCGCCGCCGCGGCGCGGGCCCGGCCCATCGCCGAATCCATCGCGCCGATCAGCGATTTCATCGACCACCCGCCGTCCGAACCGCTGACCGCGATCGATCGCGGCAATCGGGTCGATCCCGCACTGCCCACTCTCGACCCGCAGGCGGCGCGGCGTCTCACGAAGGTCACCGAGGAACTGCTCGCGCGACTACTGCATCCGGTCCAAGATTTGTGACCGACATCACAGTACATCGGGTCGATCGACCTCGGTTCTCGTTCGAGGAGTATGCAGGGGCCGACAGTCGGCCTGCCCCATCGACACGAGAGGATGCCGAGATGCGCTACCTGACCCTGATTCGCCTCGACCCCGCCGCCACCCCGGTGGACGGACCGGACGAACGGCTGATGGAGGACATGGGCACACTGCTGGAGGAGATGACCAAGGCGGGCGTGCTGCTCGACACCGCCGGACTGCGGCCGATCGAGGAGGGCGTGCGCATCCGGCAGACCGGCGGCGTGCAGACGGTCGTGGACGGGCCGTTCACCGAGGCCAAGGAGGTCATCGGCGGCTACTGCCTGTTGCAGACCCGCTCCCAGGACGAGGCGGTGGAGTGGTCCTCCCGGTTCCTGCGCATCCACGGCCCGGAGTGGGACATCGAGGTCGAGGTCCGGCAAGTCGTCGAGCCGGAGTGAGCGGCCGGCGGTGACCGGAACGAGTGCGGAGGCGGCGCGCCGCGCGGTGGAGGCCGCGTGGCGGATCGAATGGCCCCGCCTGGTGGCGGGACTGACCCGGATCGTCGGCGATATCGGCGCCGCCGAGGAACTCGCCCAGGACGCCCTGGTCGCGGCCCTCGAACAGTGGCCGCGCGACGGGATTCCGCAGAATCCGGGCGGCTGGCTGATGCTCACCGCCAAACACCGCGGCATCGACCGGATCCGCCGCCACGCCACCTTCACCCGCAAACTGGCGCTGCTCGGTCACGACCTGGTGATCGAGCAGCGCACGCCGCCGGAGCAGCCGCCCCAGGACGATCTGCTGCGGATGATGTTCACCGCCTGCCATCCGGTCCTGACCCGCCCGGCCCAGGTGGCGCTGACCCTGCGGATGATCGGGGGCCTGACCACCGAGGAGATCGCGCGCGCCTATCTGGTCTCGGAATCGACTGTCGCACAGAGGATCGTCCGAGCCAAACGCACCATTACCGCGAAACGGGTGCCGTACGAGGTGCCGTCGGGACCGGAGCTGGCGGTGCGGCTGGACGCCGTCCTCGAGGTGCTCTACCTGATCTTCAACGAGGGCTACACCGCCACCGCGGGCGCGGCCTGGATGCGCACCGAACTGTGCGAGGACGCCGTGCGCATGGCCCGCATCCTGGCCGGGCTGCTGCCCGGCGAACCGGAGGTGCACGGTTTGGCGGCGCTGCTGGAGTTGCAGGCGTCGCGGCTGGGCGCCCGCGGCGGACCGGACCAGGATCCGGTGCTGCTGGCCGATCAGGACCGCTCGCGGTGGAACCACCTGTACATCCGCCGCGGCTTCGCAGCCCTGGGCCGGGCCCGATCGCTGGACACCGCGCAGGCCCGCCCGCCGGGCCGCTACACGCTGCAGGCCGCGATCGCCGCCGCCCACGCCATGGCCCCGACCGCCGCCGACACCGATTGGCGGCGCATCGCCGGACTGTATGCGATTCTCGCAGAACGGTTTCCGTCGCCGGTGGTGGAACTGAACCGGGCGGTGGCGGTGGCGATGGTGTACGGTCCGGCCGCTGGGCTCGAGGTGGCCGACGTGGTCGCGAAGACCGGCCGGCTCGACGGCTACCACCTGCTGCACGCCGTGCGCGGGGATCTGCTGGCCCGGCTGGGCCGGACCGAGGAGGCCCGCGGCGAATTCGCCACGGCCGCCGCACTCACCGCCAATGCCGCCGAGCGCGCCCTGCTGCTCGGCCGCGCCGGCGGCCGCGGGTGAGCCGGCCGCCGACTTTCCCGGGCGCGGGTGGCAAATTCCGGGCAGTCCGTCGGATTTCGTTGGGCCGCTTGGCCCGATACGGTATATCTGCGTAATAGAGATCCCCGCGTCACCAAGGAGATGTTGCTGTGCCCGACGGCCCTATCGATCTGCATACCGACGTGGCGCACCCGGCCCGGATGTACGACTACTTCCTCGGCGGCAAGGACTCCTACGAGGCCGACCGCAGCGCCGCCGAGCAGGCCCTGCGTGACTTCCCGTCGGTCCGGCTGACCGCGCGCACCAATCGCGAATTCATGCACCACGCCACCAAATTCCTGGTGGGCCAGGGCATCCGGCAGTTCCTCGATATCGGGACTGGTATCCCGACCGAGCCGAATCTGCATCAGGTCGCCCAGGAACTCGCTCCGGAGTCGCGTGTCGTCTACGTCGACAACGATCCGATCGTCTACGCGCACGCGCGCGCGCTGCTGGTCAGCACCGCACAGGGCCGCACCGCGTACGTGCAGGCCGAGGCCCAGGATCCGGCCGGAATCCTGTCTTCCAAGGAATTGACCGACACCCTGGATCTGAGCAAGCCGGTGGCGTTGTCGATGATGGCGCTGCTGCATTTCGTGCCCGGCGACGTCTACAAGATCGTCGATACCCTCATGGGCGCACTGGCTCCCGGCTCGTATCTGGCGATGTCGCATGTCACCACGGAGTTCGACGACGGCGCCGACGATCCGGACGGCATGGCCCGGCTGTTGCAGGTCTATATCGACCGCGGTATCCCGGTCAATCCGCGCAACCGGGATCAGGTGGCCCGTTTCTTCGACAATCTGGAACTGCTGGAACCCGGGGTGGTGGTCATCCACCGCTGGCGCAACGAGGGCATCGAGCACCCGCCGAGCCATGACAAGCGGGTCTCGCTCTACGGCGCCATCGGCAAGAAGGTCTGAACGGGGACAACGCATTCCGTCCGGCGGCACGCAGCCTTCATCGACGGCGAGGCCGAATTCCACGGCGAACTGCTGACGATCACACCGACAGCGGCAATCCCGCACCGCGACAACCCGTTACGACCGCCCGGCCAGCGCTGCGGCGACGCGTGCCGGCGTCTGTCGCCGCACCCGCCGTGCGACCGGATCCGGCCGCACGAACAATCCGACCGGAGCATCCGGAACCGAACTTGTCCGAGGTCACTGCCAGACTGACGGGTATGCGATGGGCGGTGGTGGCCGACGGTGATTTCGGCGCGCGGTTGTGCCCGGTCGATGCGACCGGCCGACCGGCGGGTCCGGTGCTGCGCGAGTCCTCCTTCACCGAGGCGATCCGGGCGCGACCGGAGGTCGAGCGGTGGATCTGGCGGGCCACCGCCGAGAACTACCGGCGACTGCTGGCGGCCGGGGTGCGGGTCGACCGCTGCTACGACGTGGAGGCCGCGGAGTCGCTGCTGATCGGTCACGAGCAGGGGCAGGCGGGGCAGCCGCGTTCGCTGGCCGCCGCCTGGGCGCGATCACACGGCCTGCCCGTGCCCGCGGACGCGCCGCCGCGCAGCGCCGACACCGAACCGGCGTTGTTCGAATCGGGGCCGGTTCCGCTGCCGTCCGGCACCGACGAGCTGACCGCCCTGCTGGAGGTGTACGCCGGGCAGGTGGCCCGCACCGCCGCGGCCGAGCATCCGCAGCGCATGCGGCTGCTGCTGGCCGCCGAATCGGCCGGCATGCTGGTGGCCGCGGAGATGTCGCGCGCGGGGGTGCCCTGGCGGGCCGACATCCATCGTGAGTTGCTCGATTCCGCACTGGGCGAGCGCATTCCCGGCGGGGAGCCGCGCCGGATGGCCGAGCTGGCCGAGGAGGTGTCGCGCGCCTTCGGGCCGGGCGTCCGGGTCCGGCCCGACCTGCCCCAGGACATCGTCCGGGCCTTCGCCAGAGTGGGAATTCCGTTGTCCTCCACCAGGAAATGGGAACTGAAGCAGATCGATCACCCGGCCGTCGCGCCGCTGCTGGCGTACAAGTCGCTGTACCGGCTGTACACGGCCAACGGCTGGTCCTGGATCGACCAGTGGGTGCATGACGGCCGGTTCCGTCCCGAATATCTGCCCGGCGGCACCGTCACCGGCCGCTGGACCACCAACGGTGGTGGCGCCCTGCAAATTCCGAAGGTGGTGCGGCAGGCGATCCGCGCGGATCCGGGCCGGCGACTGGTGGTCGCCGACGCCGCGCAGATGGAACCGCGGGTGCTCGCGGCCATCTCACGCGATCCGGGCCTGATGGAGGTGGCCGGTCGCGACGAGGACATGTACGCGGATCTGGCGGCCCGCGCCTTCGGCGGCGACCGCGCCCAGGCCAAGGTCGCCCTGCTGGGCGCCATCTACGGCCAGACCTCCGGCGACGCGCTCACCCACATGGCCGAACTGCGCCGCCGCTATCCGGCCGCGATGGCGTATGTCGACGATGCGGCGGCGGCCGGTGAGGAGGGCCGGCTCGTGCGCACCTGGCTGGGCCGCACCTGCCCGCCCGCCACGGCATTCGACGAGATCGACGACGAACAGCCGCGTTCCGGCGGCTACGGCAGCACCCCGAGGGCGCGGGCACGCGGCCGCTTCACCCGCAACTTCGTGGTGCAGGGCAGCGCCGCCGACTGGGCGCTGTTCGTGCTGGCAGGCCTGCGCCAGGCGATGGCCAGCGCCGGGCTGCGCGCCGAACTGGTCTTCTTCCAGCACGACGAGGTGATCGTGCATTGCCCGGAGGAGGAGGCCGCGACGGTCGCCGAGGCGATCGGCAGCGCGGCCGAGACCGCGGGCCGTCTCGTCTTCGGCGCGACCCCGGTACGATTCCCGTTCACCACGGCCGTGGTCGAATGCTACGGCGACGCGAAATGAGCACGCGGCAGCCATGATTCGGCCCGCGCCGATGCCGCCCGCGCCTATGCGGCCTGAGTCGATGCGGCCTGAGCGGGTGCCGCCCGCGCCTATGCGGCTTGCGGCGGTGCCGCTCGCGGCCGGTCCGATCTGCGCCGCTCCCGCTACGCCAGTTCGACCTCGTCGAAGCCGACGGTCAGGCTGTGCCATCGCTGGCGCAGCACGCCCCCTTCCCGGTGCACGAGTCCCTCCCCGAAATCCAGACGCAGTTTCGCTCTTCGAGTGTCGACCTCCCGCACGACCCCGCAGACACCGCTGAACGGCCCCTCCGGGAAATACACCACATCGCCTGGACCGAATCCGGTGAACCCCACGCCGCCATGGTATCCAAGATCGGCGGCCACCGGCCCCGGCAACGCCGGCACGTGATCCTCGGCACGCGGCATGGCTCCCGGACACACCCGAGCGGCCGCTTCCCGGCAATCCGATCGACACCTAACTGCCATGCGCGCAACATATTTCGAGCCTATGGGTGGAGAGAGGGCGAGCGCGACGACGCGGCACGCCGGACACGCGGGCAACGGACAACCTCTACCGCACCAGCGTGCCGGTCACGTAATACTGGAGAGGTACCCGGCCGAGCGGAAGGTGCCACACCTGTGCGACGGACATGGACGACATCACGATTGCGGCAGGGTGCGCTGGTCGTCACCACCCTGCTCGGATTTGCCTGCGCGGCAATGCCTTCGGCCGCAGCGACGCAGTCCGATCCGGTCCTGACGATCACCGTCGACACCACCGTGCCCGGCGGCCGCACCATCCCGGCCGATTTCGTCGGCCTGTCCTGGGAAGCGGACGTGATGCACCAGCCCTGGGTCGGCACCGGGACCGGCGACCTGGCCGGATATCTGCGCACGCTCGGACCCGGTTCACTGCGCTTCTCCGCCAACACCGTCGACACCACCGCCTGGCAGAACGCCGCCGCCCCGCCACCCGGCGGCGCGGTCGTCACCCCGGCCGACCTCGCCCGGGTCGACGATCTGGCGCGGGTGAGCGGATGGCCGGTCGATCTGGGCGTGAACCTGCTCGCGAACAACCCCGCCGCGGCGGCCGACGAGGTCCACGCGGCGCAGGCGGCGCTGGGACCGCGACTGCGCTCGGTGCAGATCGGCAACGAGCCCAACTCGTTCCCCATCGTGCACGCCAAGCTGTACACCCCCACCACCTACATCAGCGACGCCCGCGCGTACCGGACCGCGATCGACGCCGCCGCGCCGGGTGTGCGCTACGACGGCCCGGACACCTCGACGGTGCAGAGCGGCCCGCAGGGCAGCGTGAGCGCGACCGATACGGCCCAGTGGATCGCCGCCTATCTCGCGGCGTTCGGGGACAACACGGCATTCCTCGACGAGCACTACTACCCGCTGGGGAAGATGCCCTGGCTGGCCAATCCGGCCGTGCTGGACCAGCTCGATTCCCGTAACACCGCCGCCGCGGCCCGGCTGGTCTTCGACGATCTGGTGCGCCGTGGCACCGTGGCCGGGCTGCCGGTGCACCTGTCGGAGACCAACAGCGTCTCCGGCGGCGGGCAGGCCGGCATCACCGACACCTTCGGCGCGGCGCTGTGGACGGTCGACTACCTGCTCAGCGCGGCCGCCGCGGGTATCGCGGGCGTCGGCATGCACCAGCAGCCCTACGACTGCGGCAGCTACACCTGGCTCTGCTTCCCCGACGACAAGGCCGCGCAATCCGGCCGCCTGCACGCCGAGCCGCCCTATTACGCCGGGCTGCTGGTAGCCCGGATGACGGGCGGCACCTTCCTGCCGACATCGGTGTCGGACTCGGCCGCGAACGTCGCCGCCCACGCCGTCCGGATGCCCGACGGTCACATTCGTGTCGTCGTCGAGGATCTGGATCGCAACGTCCACCGGACGATCAACGTCCGCCTGCTGGGCACGACACCCACCGCCGCCGCGGCGCAGTGGCTCACCGGCCCGAACCCGGACGCGACCGACGGCGTCCGTTACCGCGGGGCCGAGGTCACCGACGACGCCGGTTTCGCACCCGACCCCGACGCCCCGCTCGAAACCGGCAGCGACGGCACCGATATCCGGTTCGACAATCCCGCGGCCGCACTGCTCGACTTCACCTGCCGCAAGAACTGAACCTGCCGCGCCGCCCGGCCCCGACGCAGGTGGTGCGACCTCAGGCGATGAGACCGACCTGGGCGGCCGAGCGATCCAGGCGATCGCAGGCGCCCCGGGCGACCCAGCCGACCTGGGCGACCAGACCGGCGCAGGCGACCCAGCCGACCTGGGCGACCCGGGCGATCAGACCGGCCCGGGCGATCCACTCGGCGCAGGCGATCCGGCGCATGCCCGCCGAACCGATTCCCCCGCACCGCAATACGGGCCCCGCGTGCACCATCCGGGTTCCGGCGAGCACCGTCGGAAGCCCGGCGCTCGCCTGCGCCGCAACACGATCTTCTCGACCCGGATACCGGCGGAAAGATCCGCGCAACATGGACGTAACACGGATTCGAGAATCTTGGGATCCCAAAATATTGTCGGATCGGTGAGATGAGGCGCAGTCGTGAAATTCGTGACCTTCACGCGGGGCGGGGAGGCCCGGCTCGGCGTGCACCGCGACGCGGACGAGATCCTGGATCTGACCGGCCGTTCCGGTGGCGACCCGGTCTTCGGATCCCTGCTGTCGCTGATCGACGGTGGCCCCGCGGCGCTGGCGCAGGCCCGGAAGTGGGCGGACGACACCGCCACCGATCACACCTCGTCCGAATACCTGTGCCATACCGCCGATGTCACGCTCCTCGCGCCGATTCCCCGGCCCCGCAAGAACGTCTTCTGCGTCGGGATGAACTACCGCTCCCACATCGAGCAGAACGCGCAGGCGCTCGACCTTCTCGTGGAGATCCCCGAGATCCCGTTGTTCTTCTCCAAACCGGTCACCGCGGTCGTCGGCCCGGGTGCCCCGATCGTGCTCGATCCGCGGCTGACCGCGAAACTGGACTACGAGGCCGAACTCACCATGATCATCGGGCGCGGCGGCACCTGGATCAGCGAGGCCGACGCGCCCGGCCACATCTTCGGCTACACCCTGGTCAACGATGTGTCGGCGCGCGACCTCCAGTTGCGGACCAGCCAGTTCTTCTACGGCAAGGGCCAGGACACCTACTGCCCGCTCGGGCCCGCGGTCGTCACCGCCGACGAGATCGGCGATCTCACCGCGATCACCACCGAGCTGCTGGTGAACGGTGAAGTGCGGCAACAGGAGTCGGCGGGCAACATGCTGTTCTCCCCCGCCGCGGTGATCGCCTGGTTGTCCCAGGGCATCACCCTCGAACCCGGCGATGTCATCACCCTCGGCACGCCCGGCGGCTGCGGCTACCAGATGGCGCCGCCGGTCTTCCTCGCCGACGGTGATGTGGTGGAATGCCGCGCCACCGGGATCGGCAGCCTGATCAACCCGGTCACGGCGATCTGACCACCCGACCCGACATCGGAAGGAGAACAATGCGTATCGGTGTGCACCGGCTGGCGATGGCCCATCCCGGGGACGTGCGCGGCCTGCGAGCCCTGGTCGATTCCGGGGCGCTCGATCCGGCTGCGATCGTGGCGACGATCGGCAAGACCGAGGGCAACGGCGGCGCCAACGATTTCACTCGCGCTTTCGCGACAACCAGTCTCGCGCAGTATCTCTCGTCGGTCCGCAAGCAGACCCCGGAGGAGGTCGAGCAGCAGATCGCGTTCGTGTGGTCCGGTGGCTGCGAGGGTGTGCTCTCCCCGCACGTCACCGTGTTCACCCGCGACGACGCCCCGGGCACGGCGCCGGAGGGCGACAAGCGGCTGGCGCTGTCGGTGCAGCGCACCCGCGACTTCCGCCCCGAGGAGGTCGGCCGCACCCCCGAGGTGGAGGAGGTCGCGGCGGCCGTCCGCCGGGCCCTCGCCGATCTCGGCTGTGACGTCGAGGACGTGCACTACGTACAGGTCAAGGGCCCGTTGCTGACTCCCGCGGGCATCGCCGACGCGCACGCCCGCGGCGCGACGGTGGTCACCACCGATCCCAACCGGTCGAAGGCGTACGCCCGCGGCGCCACCGCGCTGGGTGTCGCGCTGGCGCTCGGCGAGGTCGCCGCGGCGGCGGTGACCGACGAGGTGATCGCCACCGACCTGACCCTCTACTCGAATGTCGCCTCCACCTCGGCAGGCGGCGAGCTGACCAGCTGCGAGGTGATCGTGTTCGCCAACTCCGCGCGGGCGACCAGCCCGTTCCGGATCGGCCACGCCGCTCTGGCCGACGCGATCGACCTGGCCGGGGTGCGCGCTGCCCTGCGCGCCGCCGGACTCGAATTCGACTGTGAGCCCGGCGACCCCGAGCGCGAGCGGATCGCCGCGGTATTCGCCAAGGCGGAGGCGCCGGTGGGCGGGCTGCTGCGCGGGCAGCGGACCACCATGCTGTCCGACGCGGATATCAACTACGAGCGGCACTCCCGCGCCG
Source organism: Nocardia sp. alder85J (assembly GCF_020176955.2). GTDB lineage: Bacteria > Actinomycetota > Actinomycetes > Mycobacteriales > Mycobacteriaceae > Nocardia. The sequence continues at coordinate 772,672 of NZ_JAIUCZ020000001.1, read as the reverse complement.
CGGTCGGTGCGATCATCGCCAGTCAGACCGGCGACGCCCGCATCTTCGTCTCGGGCGGCACCGAACACCAGACCCCGCCCGGCCAGGCGCCGATCGCCGCGATCGTGGCCGTGTGACATGACCGATCTGATCATCGCGCACGGGCTCGTCGTGGACGCGACGCGCACCACCACCGCGCACGTCGTGGTCGACGGCGGGCGGATCACCGCGCTCGTCGACGCGCGGCAACCGGTTCCGCAGGCGGACCGCGTGATCGACGCCGGCGGCCGCGTGGTGCTGCCCGGCGGCGTCGACGGTCACTGCCATGTCGCCCAGATCACCGGCCCGTACCGCACCCTGGACGACTACGCGCTCACCACCTCGGCGGCGCTGCGCGGCGGCACCACCACGATCCTCGATTTCGGCATTCCGCGCGATGCCACCGAGACGCCGCTCGAGGCGATCGAGAACAAGCTCGCCCTCGCCCGGCAGGCCCGCTGCGATGTCGCCCTGCACGCCTCGGTGATCGCCTGGGACCCGACCGTGCCCGCTCAGCTGGAGCGGCTCACCGAACTCGGCGTCCGCTCGGTGAAGCTCTACATGACCAACCGCGGCACCACGATGGCCGACGACGACACGGTCCTGAAGGTGATGCGGGAGATGGCCCGCCTCGACGGACTCACCTATGTACACGCCGAGCACGATCCGATCATCGTCGACTGCACCCACGACCACGCCGCCGCCGGCGAGATCGGCATCGAGCACCTGCACCGCACCCGGCCGGAGCTGGCCGAGGAGACCTCGGTGCGGGAGGTGCTGGCGATGGCCGAATACACCGGTGCGCCGGTGTATTTCGTGCACCAGTCCACGCCCGGAGCGGTGGACCTGGTGACCGCCGCCCGCGCACGCGGCCTGGCCGTGCACTCCGAAACCTGCCCGCACTACCTCGTTCTCGACGACAGCGTCTACGCGGGCATCACCCCGGAGTGGTTCGCCTGCTGCCCGCCGATGCGGTCGCCGCAGACGGTGGCCGCGCTGCGCGAGCGCTTCGCCACCGGCGCCGTCGACACCGTCGCCAGCGACCATTCCTGTTACGACCTGACCCAGAAGCGCGCGCACAGCGACGACATCCGCCTGATGCCGCACGGCCTGCCCGGCGTCGAGACCCGGATGCCGGTCGCCTTCACCGCCCTCGGCGAGGCGCTCGGCTCCTTCACCGATCCCGTTGTGCTGCAACGCTTCGCGAGCCTGTTCGCCGCCAATCCCGCGCAGGTGAACGCGATCCCGGCCAAGGGTGCGATCGCCCCGGGATACGACGCCGATCTGATCGTCTTCGACCCGGCCGAAATCCGCACGGTCGCCGCGGCGGAGCTGCACATGGGCACCGACTTCAGCCCGTTCGAGGGCATGCCGCTGCGCGGCTGGCCACAGGTGGTCGTGGCGGCGGGCCGGATCGTGCTGGACGACAACGGCTTCCACGATCCGGGCCCGGTGGGACGCTTCCTGCCCCGGCTCGGCTACCGCTCCCGGCGCGCCCGGATCGCCGCCGGAGCCCGGTCGTGACCGGCGACGGCCGGCCGCTGCGCCTGGGCATGATCGTGCCCTCGTCCAACACCTGCCTGGAACCGATGACCTACCGGATGCTCGCCGAGCGCACCGACGTGACCGTCCACGCCACCCGCGTGCCGGTCACCCGGATCGCCCTGGACGAGAGCTCCGACCGGCAATTCGACCTCGCCACCATGTGCCACGCCGCCGAACTGCTCGCCACCGCCGACGTCGACCTGATCGCCTGGAACGGCACCGCCGGCTCCTGGCTCGGCGCCGGCCACGACCGGGCCATGGTCGCCGGCATCGAGGCCGCCACCGGAATTCCGGCGACCACCTCGACGCTGGCGTACGCCGCCGCCTACCGCGAATTCGGCATCACCAGCATCGGCCTGCTGACGCCCTACACCGACGACGTGAACACCCGCATCACCGCATGCTGCGCCGAGGCCGGCGTCACCGTCACCGCCGCCCACGCCCTGGGCCTCAGCGACAACGAATCCTTCGCCCGCATCACCCCCGCGGAACTGCTTCCCCCGTCCCGCCGCTTGGCCGCCACGGACCCCGCCGCACTGGTCTATCTCTGCACCAACATGTACGGGGCTCCGATCGTCGATCGCGTCGAGGCCGAAACCGGTGTTCCAGCACTGGATTCCGTGGCGGTCACCCTGTGGTGGTGTCTGCGCCTGCTCGGCGCCGCCCCGCTCGCTCCGCGCTGGGGCAGCCTGCTGGCCCGGCAGCCGGACCGTTCCGCCTGAGCGGTCCGGCTCGAGCAGGCCCCGACAATCCAGCGGACACCGTTGCGGGACACATGAATACGGCCCGCCTGCGACGAACACGGCCGGTGCGGCCGAGAGCGTGGACGGCGACAAGTCGACCGGTGCCGCCGGCGCGGACACTTCATCCCGGCCGCGGTTCGGGCGATCCGTTCGTGTCGGTGGTGTGGGTGATCATGGAACGATGTCACCGTTGCGATCCCATGCGCGTACAGCGGACTTCGCCTGCCTCCACGACGGTTCCGATGGCACACCGCGCAGCCTTCCGTCCCGGCAACGCCGCCGCGGAGCGGAGCGCACGAGTGGGTAGGCGACGCAGGCGCCGGGCATCGGATGTCCTGGCGTTCGTGGTGTTGATCGGCGCGGCTGCCGCAGTGGTGGTCCCGCGGGCCCTCCACGCCGCCGCCGCGCACGCCGGACTGCTGACGGCGGTGGGAGCAGCTCTGTTCGCGGCCGCGGTTGCCGCCGTGATGTTCACGATTCGGCGCAAGCGCCGGATGCGGGCTCGCGAGGATGCCCGGCTGGTCGCGGCGCTGCGACAGAACACGTTGTCGCCCAGGGAGTTCGAAGAGGCGCTGGCCGTGCTGTGCCGCCGCGACGGCTGTACCGACGTCCGGGTGGTGGGCGGTCCCGGCGATCTGGGCGCCGACATCCTCGCTCGCGCCCCGGACGGTCGCCGGATCGTGTTGCAGGCCAAGCGCTATCGCACCGACCGGACGGTCGGCAGCCCGGACGTACAGCGCTTCGGCGGCACCGCGCACACTGTTCATCACGCCGACGTGGCCGCGGTGGTCACCACCGCCCACGCGTTCACCGCGCAGGCGCAGTCCTACGCCGCGCAGGCCGGTATCCGTCTGATCGCGGCGAAGGCGTTGGCCGCCTGGGATTCCGGCACCGGGCCGGCCCCCTGGAACTGATCCGGACGGGTGCGCCGACCGACGGCTACCGACGACGGCGGGGTTCATCTCCGTCGCCGAGCACGACTCGGGACGGTGGCTCGGACCGGCATGGGGCCGACGAGATCCGGTGACGGCCTCGCACGCAGCCCGGTCTACTCGAGGATGCGGGTGAGCAGCCGGGTCAGCGTGTCGCGTTCACTGGGCGACAAGGCACGCAGGATGTCGTGTTGAACCGCGGTGAGTGTCGTGTCCAGTTCGTCGAGCCGTCGCCGCCCGGCGGCGGTCAGGGTGATCCGGTTGCGGCGTCTGTCGCTGGGGTCCGGGGTGCGCGCGACGTGGCCTCGTTCCGTCAACTCGTTGAGCATCGTGTTCATGTCGCTCTGGTCGATTCCGCATCGTTGGCCGATCCGCACCTGACTGTCCGGGCCGAACTCGTCCAGCGCGGCGAGGATCGCGAAGTGATGGGCGTGCCCATCGAAAGCGGCCATCGTTTCTCCGATGACCCGATGTGCCCGCGCGGAAACCTTGTTGATCAGCCAACTCGGCTTGCTGCGCAGGCGGGTCGGCGCTTCGCCCATCTCCATGCGCGGAGTCTAGCCAATCTCTTGGTGCAACCAATGAACCCTGCTATTCTGGGTCGGACCAAGATTGGTCGAACCAAGATATTGAAGGTGGAACGATGCCACTCACTTTGGACGAAGCTCGGACGGTCAGCGATCGGGTGCGCGCACACGCCATCGGCCTCGGCGCGGCAGTCACGATCGCCATCGTCGACGACGGCGGGCACCTGCAAGTTCTCGATCGCATGGACGGCGCATCTCCCATGTCGGCTCGTGTGGCCCCAGCAAAGGCTTCCAGCGTCGCGCTGTTTCGCCGCGACAGCAGTGACCTGATGCACCTGCAGGAGGCCTACCCGGCGGTGTTCGCGCAGATCATCGATGCCGCCCGCACACCCATCGTGGCGGGCGGGGCCGCTCGGCTGATCCGGCGCGGCGGTGTGGTCGTCGGTGCGATCGCCATCGCCGGAGGGTCGCTCGAGCAGGACGAGACGTGCGCCGATGTCGGGGTCGGTTCCCTGTCGTCCGCCGCGTGAACTCGGCCGGCGACCACAGTGCCGACAGGCCCGGACCGGACAGGGTGAGCAGCACCGATCAGTGCTCGGGCCAACTCCTCCGGTCCGCCTGTTCCCGAGTGTCCCGGCGACCCGCCACTGGTGAACGAATATTTGGTCAATGACCCGGTCGGCCGAATCAGGCACTGCGGCGGGCGAACTCGACCGCCGAGACGAACCACGAGGCGGTCACCGCCGGGCGGGTAATATCCGCCCGCGCACCTCACCGAACCCGATCCGCCCGCCGTCGGCAGCCGGTGCGGTGGCGGTGATCGTCACCTCGTCGCCGTCACACAGGAAGGTGCTCGCCCGCCCGCCGACATCCAGCGGTTCCGCACCGCCCCAAGTGATTTCGATGAAGGCCCCACGCTGGTCGCGATCCGGACCGGAGACGGTCCCCGACGCGAACAGATCACCGGTACGCGTGGAGGCGCCGTTGACGCTGAGATGGGCCAGCATCTGCGCCGGTGACCAGTACATCTCCCGATACGGCGGCCGCGACACCACCTGCCCGTTCCACCGCACCTCCAACTCGACATCCATTCCCCACGAACGGTTTTCCCGCAGATACGGCAACGGCTCGGGATCCTGCACGGGGGTCGGCACGCGGGCGGCCTCCAGCGCGAGCAGCGGCACCACCCAGGGCGAGACGGAGGTCGCGAAACTCTTCCCGAGGAACGGACCCAGCGGGACATACTCCCACGCCTGGATGTCCCGCGCCGACCAGTCGTTGACCAGCACAACCCCGAAGACCCGATCGCCGAAATCGCCCACCGGCACCGGCTCGCCGAGCATCGATCCGGTCCCGACGAGAAAGCCGAGCTCGGCCTCGACGTCCAGACGGGTACTGGGCCCGAACACCGGCCCCGACTCACCGGGCACGCTGCGCTGCCCGCACGGGCGCACGATATCGGTGCCGGAGACGACCACGGTTCCGGCACGACCGTGATACCCGACCGGAAGGTGCTTCCAGTTCGGCAGCAACGGCTCGGCGTCCGGCCGGAACAACCGGCCCAGGTTCGTGGCGTGATGCTCGGAGGCGTAGAAGTCGACATAGTCGCCGATCTCGGCGGGCAGATGCATGGTCACGTCGGCCACGGCGTGCACCGCCGCATCGGGCACCTCGGCGCCGACCAGCTCGACGATCCGCGCCCTGACCTCGGTCCAGCGCCGACTCCCCTGTGCCATGAACGCGTTGAGCGACGGCCGGGCGAACACCGGATCACCCAGTGCGACAGCGAGATCGACAACCCGGTCGCCGAGGCGGACACCGACGCGCGGATCTCCCCCCGCGCGGGAGAACATCCCGTACGGCAGGTTCGACAGGCCGAAATACGAAGATCCATCGGGTATTTCGAGAATCGTCATGGAAGCGGCTTCCTGTGCCGGGTCGCCGGGCTCGCGGGCCACCGCCGGAATCGGCCCGCGTTCGGCGAGTTCGGTGATCGGGCCGCCGATGCTACCGGTGCCGAGCGACCCGAACCGGTCACGAACCACCGGCGCGTCGGAACCGGCGCACGCCCGGCCCGGCGGCTCGCATCACCGCCGGGCACGGACACCGAGTTCGATGTCCGGGTCGAGCATCGTGAAGTACTCCTCCCAGTTGTTCGCCTGGACGAGGTCGTACGCTTTGCGCAGCAGTGCGGCGGAATCCGTCATCGTCGCTCTCTCGGGTTTTCGTTGCGGGCCGGAATGCTCAGTCGCGCACGGGATCGGCGTTCACACCGGGGATCAGCAGGTGGCCGGCGTCGACCGGGATCGTCACGCCGGTGACGTTCGCGGCGAGGTGGGAGTTCAGGTACAGCGCGGTGTCCGCGATGGCCTGCGGCTCCAGCCACGTCGTATTGCGCAGCAGCGCATAGTGGTAGCCGCCTTCGATCATCTCGGCCTCGGTGCCGCCCTCGTGCCCGGCGAACATGTCCCAAGCGCCCTGATGATCGGTCATCGGGGTGCGGATCGCGCCCGGGTTGATCGAGTTGCAGCGAATACCGTACGGCCCCAACTCCAGCGCGATGTTCTTCATCAGCCCGATCACGCCGTGCTTGGCCGACACGTAGTGCGCGTAGTTCTGGCCCGGCTCGATCCCGTTGGCAGAGGACGTGATCACGATCGAGCCGGTCTTGCGCTCCATCATGTGCGGCGCAACGGCCTTGGCGGACTTCCAGACTCCGGTCAGGTTGACCCCGATCATCTCGTCCCACTGCTGATCGGTGATCTCCCAGAACGGATTCTGGGTCCAGATACCGGCATTGGCGATGAGGATGTCGATGTGCCCGAACTCGTCGATCCCGCGGGCCACCGCCGCGTCGAGCGCCGCCTGATCGCGCACGTCGGCGTCGACCGACAGCGCCCGGCGGCCCAGCGCCTCGACCTGACGTACCGTCTCGGCGTGGTCGTCGGAGGTGGCCAGGGTGTAGGGCACATCGGTCGTGGGCTTGGTGATGTCGACGATGATCACGTCCGCGCCTTCGCGGGCGCAGGTCACCGCGTGGGCCCGCCCCTGTCCGCGCGAACCTCCGGTGATCAGTGCGACCTTGCCGTCCAGCAGTCCCATGTCGAACCTTTCTCTCGAGCTGTCCGACAGCGTGCGGCCGGGTTCGTTACCCGCCGCGTTACCGGCGCCCGCCGTAACGCCCCGCCCGGTGACGGGAAGCGCTCGCGCACAGGCGAATCGGCCACTTCGGACGAGCGGCGACCAGCCCGAAACCGGGCACCCGATGGTACCGCGCCGCGGTCGCCCCGGCGATACCGCCCGGCCATAACGCGGCCGTTAACGCGCACCGCCCTACCCTCCGCGACGTCGGATCGACGAATAGTGGAGGTAGCGATGCGGCTGCACGATCCCCTCGAGTACTGGGCCCGGCGCCGGCCCGAACTTCGGGTCGCCACCGGCCCGGACGGCGTCAGCTACGGTGAGGCCGCCGCGGTGACCTCGGCCTGGGCCGTCCGGCTCGGCGAACTCGGCCTGCGGCCCGGCGACCGGCTCGCCCTCGCCTCCGGCAACCACCTCGACGCTGTGCTGATCCTGCTGGCCGCGTCGAAGGCCGGTCTGGTCACCGTGCCGCTCAATCCGCGGCTGCGCGCCGAGGACTACGCAGGTTTCCTGCGCGACTCGAGCGCCCGCGTGGTCGTGGGCAGCGCCTCCCGCGCCGAGGCGCTGGAAACGGCCGCGGCCGGCCTGGACCTGCCCCAGATCCTCATCGACGGCGACCGGCCCGGCTGGCAATCCCTGCGCGACTGGCCGCGATCGACCGACGCGCCCCTGCCTCGGGCGGACGATCCGATCGCGTTGCAGTGCTACACCAGCGGCACCACCGGCCGCCCCAAGGCCGCGCTGATCACGCACGACGGATTCGTGCCGGTGTCGGCGCGCTGGTCCCAGGCCGGGATGCGTTTCGAGCCCGGCGAGGTCTTCTACCTGCCGATGCCGATCATGCTGATGGCCGGGATCATGATGGTCCAGCACGCGCTGTGGTGCGGCGCGGCAGTCGAACTCGACGAGTTCTCCCCCGAGCGGGCGAACGCCGCACTGCGCACACCGGGGATCACCGGCGCCACCTTCGTGCCGACGATGATCCACATGATGCTGGACGCGGCCCCCACCGCGACACCGGCCGCGGATTCGACGCTGCGCTGGATCCTCTACGGCGGCACGCCGGTAACCCCAGACCTGGTGCGCCGCACCCGTGATGCGTTCGGCGCCAAACTTTTCCAGAGCTACGGCTGCACCGAGTCCAGCGCCATGACACTGCTGACCCCGGAGGACCACGACCGCGCGCTGGGCGGTTCCGAACATCTGCTGCGCAGCGTGGGCCGGTCCGCCCTCGACTGCACGATCGAGCTGCTGGACGCCGAGGACCGCCCGGTCGCCGTCGGTGAGGTCGGTGAGATCTGTTCCCGTGGGCCACATGTCTTCTCGGGTTATGCCGCCGATCCGGAACGCACGGCCGCCGCGCTGCGCGACGGCTGGTATCGCACCGGCGATCTCGGCGCGCTCGACGCGGACGGCTTCCTCTATCTGCGCGGCCGCAAGGACCACATGATCAAATCCGGTGGTATCAACGTGTATCCGGAGGAGATCGAGCAGGTGATCGCCGCGGTGCCGGGCGTCGCCCAGGTCGCGGTGGTCGGCGTGCCCGACGAGCGCTGGGGCAGGCGGATCGTCGCCGCCGTGGTCGCCGCCCCCGGAGCGGCCGTCGATCCGCAACTGGTGGTCGACCGCTGCCGTGCGGTCCTCGCCGCCTACAAGGTCCCCCGCGAGGTGGTGTTCCTCGACGCGCTCCCCTTGAACGCCACCGGCAAGGTGCTCAAACACGTGGTCCGCGACCAGCTTTCGGCGCCGTCGACGCCGATTCCGGCGCCGTGAGCCCGGCCGGGCCACTCGCCGGAACCCGGGTCCTGGAACTGGGCGGAGTCGGCCCCGTCGCCTTCGCCGGGACGGTGCTGGCCGACCTCGGCGCGGACGTCGTGCGCCTGGAACGCCCGAACACCCCGCCGGTGCACTCGATCCTGTTGCGCGGCAGGCGAATCGTCGAAACCGATATCCGCGCCGACCCGGACTCGGCGGCCGCCCTCGCCACCGCCGCGGACGTCGTGCTGGAGGGCTTCCGTCCCGGCGTGGCCGAGCGGCTGGGCCTCGGCCCCGAGGAGATCCTCGCTGCCCGTCCCGCCTGCGTATACGGCCGGATGTCCGGCTGGGGCCGCAGCGGGCCCGCCGCCGAGGCCCCCGGCCACGACATCAACTACGCCGCGGTGTCGGGCGCCCTGCACCTGGCCCGCGGCAGCGACGGCCGACCGGTGGTGACCCCCGGCCTGCTCGGCGACTTCGGCGGCGGCGGAATGACTCTCGTCTACGGCGTGCTGGCCGCACTGCTGGTCGCGCAGCGCACCGGGCGCGGTCAGGTGGTGGATTGCAGCATCCTGCGCTCCACCGCCACCCTGACCTCCGCCGCCCGCGAACTGGCCGCCCAGGGCCCGGCCGCGGTCGGCACCGGCGCGGGCGCGGCACCGTTCTACCGCGCCTACTGCTGCGCGGACGGGCAGCATGTCGCCGTCGGCGCGGTCGAATCCCCGTTCTACGCCGCCCTGCGCGCGCTGTGCGGTCTCGACGGACCGGAATGGGACGCGCAATACGACACCCGCGCCTGGCCCGACCGCGCCGCCGAGCTGGAACGCGTGTTCGCCACCCGCACCCGCGACGCCTGGTGCGCGGACCCCGCCGCGGCCGCCGCCTGCGTCTCGCCCGTCCTCGATCTGGACGAGGCCGCGACCCACCCCCGCACCACCGGAATCTTCGTCGACCGCGACGGCCGGACGCAGCCGGACGTCGGCCCCGAATTCTCCGGCACCCCCGGAAGTGCCGCAGCCCCAGCCAGTTCCATCGATATGGCCCAGGCCCGCGCCACCTGGCTCCAGGAGGAGAAATGACCACCACCGAAGCGGCCCCCGTTGCGTTGACGATCGCCGGCGGAATCGCCGAGATCCTGCTCAACCGCCCCGATCGCCGCAACGCGATGAACCTCGCGATGCAGGAGGGCCTGGTCGAGGCGTTGCAGCAGGTCCGCGACAGCGACGCCAGGGCGTTGGTGATCGGCGGGGCCGGCCGCCACTTCTGCGTCGGCGCCGACCTCGACGTGGTCGACCAGGATCCCGGCGGGGACACCACCGCGCGCATGCTCGCCGCCTGCGAGGCATTCCTGCGCGCACTACGCACCCTCCCGATGCCGGTGATCATGGCGCTCGAGGGCGCCGCGGCCGGCGGCGGCGCGGGCCTGGCCCTCGCGGGCGACCTCCGCGTCCTCGGCCGTTCGGCGGCCTTGTACGGCAGCACCTTTCCGCTCGGCATGACTCCCGACGCCGGTGTGTCCTGGTACCTGGGCCGCGCGCTGGGCCCCGCCCGCGCCGCCAACCTGATGATCCGCAACACCCCCATGACCGCCGAATTCCTCACCTCGGTGGGACTCGCCGACGTCGTGGTCGACGACGGCGCCGCACTGGCCGAGGCCCGCCGGCTCGCCGCCGAACTGGGCCCTCGCACCCCGCCCCTGGCGATCGTCGGGCTCCGCGAACTCATGGCGGCCGCCCCCACCAACTCGCTGGACGCCCAGCTCGAACGCGAAGCCCACTGGGTCGGCACGCTGAACCGCACCGAGGACTTCGCCGAAGGCGTCTCCGCATTCCTCCAGCGCCGCACACCCGAATTCCGCGGCCGATGACCGCTCCCGCATGGTTCACGGCCGCGATCGCGACCCCGCACCGGACCGCCGAGGTAGCCGTCGCCGGAGCCACCATCCGCTACCTCGACGCCGGCCCCGCCGACGCCCCCGTCCTGGTCTTCGTCCACGGTGGCACCGCGCACGCGCACTGGTGGTGGCCGCTGGCGGCTCGTCTCGCCGACAGGTATCGGCTGCTGCTGCCCAACCTGTCCGGGCACGGCACCAGCGACCACCGGGCGGACTACTCGTTCGACGGCTGGGCCGAGGAGGTAACGGCGGTCCTCCGGGCGGCGGCCCCCGGCCGACCGGCGATCGTCATCGGCCACAGCATCGGCGGCCTGGCCGGCATGGCGCTGGCCGCCGAACACCCGGACCTCGTCACCGCCCTGATCGCCTGCGACACCCAACTCGCGGTGAATCCCGACGCACCCGCCACCCGTCCGTCCGGTTCTCCCAAGCCGGTGCAGTCGTTCGCCTCGGTCGCCGAAGCTCGATCCCGCTTCCGCACCATTCCCGCCCAAACCGAGTGCGCCGGTTACGTTCTCGACCACATCGTGCCCGAATCACTGCGACCGGAGGCGGACCGCTGGGTCTGGAGCTTCGACCGCGGCATCCTGGCCCGATTCGACCAGACCGTCGCCCGCCTGGCCTGGCCCTGGCTGCGCCGCCTCCAGTGCCCGCTCGGCTACCTCCGCTCCGAATTCGGCCTCACCCCACCACCGATCGCCGCCCGGTTGGAGGACGAGGTGAGCGGCCCGGTCATCGTGGAGGAGGTCCCGGGAGCCGGTCACCACGCGATGCTCGACCGGCCGGAGGAACTGTTCGCGGCACTCGACACCGTGCTGGGGAAGCTACCGGGGCCGAACGCGCCGCGGTCCGACGGATCCGGTCGTTCCCGGTCTGCGACGGCCCAGGGCGAATACTGACCGATCCCTGTGCGTATCAAGTGAATTCGTCATCGGGCGCACGAAACGCCAGGCGGTCCGGCTTCGATACACTGGCGCTCATGCAACGGCCGGACCCCGACTCCCCGCCGACCTTCGACGACGCGCTGCGCATCGCGCGCGATCTGACACGGGAGCCCGACACACTAATCCCCTACCCCCACGAGGCCTTGGAGAATGCCCGCCACGGCCGAGGTTTCGCCTTCCTGGACAAGGTCGGTAACAACCCCGGCTACGTCCTGGTGACCGCTACCGGCCACGCCAGCGGCATGCTGTCGATCGACGGACGCCCCCTCGGGACCATCGACACGGTGATCGCCGGACACCTGGCCCGAGCCGAACATGTCAACAGAACCATCCCCGACAGCGAACTCTCCACACCACAGCATCTCGCACTCCGCGCCTACGACGCCGGCCTCACCCGCATCGGCGAACTGCCCGGCGGCGCAGCGATCGACGCCCCCACCGCCGACTACGCCCAGTACATCCTCATAGTCCTGCGGAACAGCGGCAACCGGGCACTTTCCGGTCGCAAAATCCTGGCCCACCATGATTCCCTCCTGCGGGCCCCCGTCGCCGGACGCCGATACACCCACCCCTGCCCCCACTGCGACCGGCCGACGACCCACCAGGAACGCTATCGTCGCTCGGTCTGCGGTGCCTGCTTCGAGCGCACCACCGACCGCGCCGGACGCCGGGTCACCGGTTACAACGTCTCCCTCAGCGGCGGCATGATCGCCTACTACACCGATACTCTCGACCCCGGCGCCACCCGCGAAGAATGCGTCGAGGTCACTCGAACCGGCATCTGCTACATCGACGGACAGCCCGCGATCATGGACGAGGCACGTTTCGGCGGGATAGTGGTCGAAATGGGGGACGGCGACGACGCACATCCTCACCGATCCTCGGTATGACGCGAACCGCCACCGCACCCGTCATCGACCGAACCGACACGATCTCCGCCACACCGATGACTTTCGAGCGGATCCGCCGTCGATACCTCCGGCTGAACCGACAGACAGGAGTCCAGGCATGACGAGACCGGTGCGAGCAAGCACGACGACGGTGCGAGCGAACGGTGTGGAACTCGGCATCGAAAGCTTCGGCCGAGACGACGACCCCCTGATCCTGCTGATCGGCGGCACCACGATGTTGTCCTGGCCCGACACACTGTGCGACCGGCTCGCGTCCGGCGGCCGCCGCGTGGTCCGTTACGATCTGCGCGACTGCGGCGCCTCGACCACCGTCGACCCGGAGAATCCCGCCTACCACCTGCGAGACCTCGCCGCCGACGCGGCCGCACTCGTCGAAGCGCTGGGCGCCGACACCGCGCACCTCGCCGGCCCCGGCGTCGGCGGCATGGTCGCCCAGGTCGCCGCGCTGGACCACCCCGACCAGTTCACCGCCCTCACCCTCGTCGGCACCCGCCCGGTGGCCCCGGGCCCGGTGGACGACGACCTCCCGGACCACGACCACACGGTCCTGGGCGCACTGTTCTCCCGGCCGTTCCCGGACTGGACCGACCGCGACGCCGTCGTGGCATTCGCCGCCGCCGGCGCCGAGCCCCTGGGCAACGATCCGGAGCAGGCACAGGCGACCGCGGCCCGGATCTGGGACCGGACACCATCGAAAGACCCAGCGATCCACCTGGCGAACCAACTCGGCACGGTCTTCTCCCGCATCGACTGCACCCCGCGCTGGCGCGACCGCCTCAGCGAACTCGGCCTACCCACCCTCGTGATCCACGGCCGCACCGACCCGTTCTTCCCGCTCGGCAACGGCGAGGCCCTCGCCGCCGAAATCCCCGGCGCACACCTACTCGTCCTCGACGACATGGGCACCGCCCTCCCCCACCCCGCCGTCGACCGGATCGCCACCGCGATGCTCGCGTTGTGATCGGTTGGTGGAGAAGGCATCCCGAGCCGGCGGTACGTCTCACCGACGTGCTCGCCAATGCCGATTCCGGGACACAACGTGATGTCCGATGTCCGCCGGTCTCCGCGGCCCGCCGAAGGCAGGCTGTTCGCATGACCGATTGTTTCGACAGGATCGTCGAGCGCTTCGTCTTATCCAGCAACGGGTTCGAGCGGACGCTGCGCGCGGTTCGGCCCGGACAATGGGATCGGCCGACTCCCTGCGCCGAGTGGAATGTGCGCCGGCTGGTCAACCACGTTGTCCGAGGAAACCTGAACTATGTGCATCTTGTTCGAGGCGGAACCGGCACGGAGTTCTTGCGCCAGCGCGACGTCGACGCCCTGGGCACTGATCCAGTGACTGCTTTCACCCGGTCCGTATCGACGTGCGCCGCCGCGTTCAGCCGGCCCGGCGCACTTCAGCAAGAGCTCGACTACCCCCTGGGACAGGTGGCCGGGCAGCAGGCGCTCGCGGTGCGGACCACCGACACGACCATCCATACCTGGGATCTCGCCCGAGCGGTCGACGTCGAGGAAACCCTCGATCCCGGCCTGGTCGCCTGGATCACCGACCATCTCGGCGAGATCTACGCGGACTTGCCGGAAACGCCTACCGCTTCCCACACGACACATCGATTCTTCGCCGCTCCCCGGAGCAACTCCGCTGACGATGTGTCGCAACAAGACCGGCTATTGGTTCTGATGGGCCGGAACCCGTGGTTCTCCGGCCACTGAGCCCACGCGAACCATCCACCCATGCCACATTTCGGGCAAATCCTGTTGCGCCACTCGGCATCTGCTCACGCCGATTGCCGGATGTCCGGGCCGCTACCCTTTTCCGGAAGAGTTGCGCCGTTACCGCAATCCGGGCTGGTCGATTGATATTCGATCTCGACACTTGTTGCAGTGTAGTGATTTTCGAATCGTGTGACGCAGGGTCCGGTCCCCGCGCCTGATGGCCGACAGCACTTCTCAACGCGCACCCACCGCGAATGCGACGTGTTCACCACGTGTCCCAATGCAGGGATTGGTCGCGGGGGATGCGTTGGGCGGGACGGAAATCGGTGCCGACCGTGAAGGCGAGCGGGATGAAGGCGGCGAGCATGACCCTGTCGTAGGGGACGCCGAGGAGGCGGGCCAGTTCGCGTTCGAGTGGGGCCTGCGCGGTGGTCCATACGGTGCCGAGGCCGCGGGCGCGGGCGGCGAGCATGAAGCTCCACACGGCAGGCAGGATGGATCCCCAGGTTCCGGCCTGCTCGCCGACGGTCGCACGGTCGGTGCGACCCTCGACAGCGGGGATGACGATGGCCGGCACACGGTGAATGTGCTCGTAGAGGTGGTCGAGCCCGGCGGCGATCCGCGGCCAGGAACCGTGAGCGTTCATGCGATAAAGGTCGCGCGAGGTCAGCGGCGTGCCCTCGGCGAGGTGGACCGCTCTGCGGTAGATGTCGGCGACGGCCGCACGCTGGGCGGTGTCGGTGACGACGAGAAAATGCCAGCGTTGACGATTGCGGCCGGTGGGCGCCTGAGTGGCGAGATCGACACATTCCTCGATCAGATGGCGAGGCACGGGCCTGGTGAGGTCGAGGCGTTTGCGTACGGCCCGGGTGGTGGACAGGACCTCGTCGGCGGACAGGTTCAGCGACATCGGGGTTCCTCTCGGATCAGCAGCGCACTCCGTCTGCTTCGGAATCATCTGTAGCAAGATGATTTCCGATCATACGATTGTCGATTATCTTCCGTCAAACGATCTGCACACAGACGATTGTGGTAGATTTCCGATATGCCGACCAGGACCGATGCTCGCGAACCGGCCTCCTTCCTCCCCCGGCTCACGTCGGAACGTCCGGATATCGCCTTGTGCCGCGCCTCGGCGGTCGTGGCTCGCGCCGCGGACACTGCGGCCGCGAACACCGGTCTGGGAGTGGGACATCACCTGGTTCTGAAGATGCTCGCGGCGGTCGGGCCGTGTTCACAGCAGGCACTCGCCGCCGAATTACGGATCGATCGCAGCGTCATGGTTGGCATCGCGGACAACTTGGAGGAATCGGGTTACGTCCGCCGCGAGCGCGACCCAGCCGATCGACGCGCCTACGCCGTCACCATCACCGAGTCCGGCCGACGGGAACTCGCCGGTGCAGAGAAGGCGATTCCCGAATTCCTGGACCGCACCTTCTCCGCGCTCACCCGCGCCGAGCGCGACCAGTTGACCGTGCTGCTGGGCAAACTCCTGTTCACCGATTGACGGATCGGGCCTCGCGATCGGCACCCGGTACGGTCGGCCCGGTAGCCACTCTTCGACGGACTCGCGTAGGAACCGACAGCAGCATGCCGGACCGGCATGGCCCGCACCCTGAACCACACGCATCCACCTATCACCCTTTCCGGCCGCCACTACTTGCCGCGATCGGCGGCGGCGGAATGGTCGGCGTGGCCGGATACGAGATTTAGGATGACCGAATCATCCTGCTACACATCGCAACCCGCCCGTCATACCGCCGCCGGGGTATCGGCGGCAGGCTGTCGACCGCAGGCCCGGCCGGGCCGTCGTGGCCGAGACCGACTGCGATTGCCCTGCAATCGGCTGGATATTGCACCGCGCGTGACATCAACGCAATCTGGCCGACCGACACCGCGCTGGAGATACTCGACCAGATCACCACACCGACCACAATCGTCTTCAGCGCGCGTGACCGCGTGGTCCCTCTCGCTCCGGTGCACAACTGGTCACGCCTTCAGCCAGGCGATCCCGACGATAACGGTAGCGGGTCGTCGATGCCTCGAGCAGTTCGCGGCGGGATTCCCCGTTGAGTGATCGAGGCTGACAACCCACCTGATCGTGCCGGTCGGGTAACCACTCCCGGGGCCGGTCAGGGCAGCACGCGCCCAGCAGCAACCGGCACCGGTCGGTGGCGTCGAAGACCCCGATGCGTTGCTCGACCACTCGCCCGAAGACGGTCCTTCGGAGCATGCCTCCGATAAGCTCGTCTTCTCGGTGTCACTCCCCGATACCACATTTGCGTGGGAGCCTGCTCTCGCGACGAATGCGAACTTCGGCGCGGTCAGGCTGGATCGTGCCGAAGGCTGCGATGCGAACGGAATGTCCGATGGTGTTGGTCGAGCGTGATTCTGATCTGGCCACGATCGGCGAGGTGCTTGCCGAGGCGGTGGGCGGGCGTGGAACGACGGTGCTGGTGGAAGGTCCGCCCGGGATCGGCAAAACCGCGCTGCTCGCCGCCGCCGGCGAACACGCGGAGGGCTTGGGCATCCGCACGCTGAGCTCGGTCGGCGGCGAGTTGGAGAAAGATCTGCCGTTCGCGATCGTCCGGCAATTGTTCGAGCCGGTCCTGCGGGGCTCGGAGGCGGCGCGCAGCGCGGAGTTGTTGGCCGGTGCGGCAGGTCTGGCGGCACCGGTTTTCGGGTACCACGACGACCGGGGCGCGACATTCGCCCAAGGGGACGTCGTGTACGGGTTGTACTGGCTGTGTGCCAACCTGGCGGAGTCGGGGCCGCTGCTACTGGTGGTGGATGACGTGCATTGGGCCGATGGAGCCTCGCTGCGGGTGCTGTCGCATCTGTCTCGGCGCATCGCCGACCTTCCGGTGGCGCTGCTGTTGGCCAGTAGGACGGGCCAGGTCCTGGACGGGCTGGTCGGGAGAGTGCTGGGTGGGGTCGCGCCGCGTGTCATCCGGTTGCGTCCGCTGAGCACCGAGGCGGTGAGTGTGGTTGTGCGGCGGGAGTTGTCCGTGGAGGCGGACGACGAGTTCTGCCGGGCCTGCGCCGTGGCCACCGGCGGCAACCCGTTCTTGCTCGCCGAAGCGCTGAACAGCTTGCGGGAAAACAACACCCGGCCGATCGCGACCGAGGCGCACCGGGTCGAGCACCAGCGTGTCGAAGCTGTTTCGCGGGCCGTGCTCACTCGGATCGCGCGGCTGGGTCCGGAGGCTGTTCGGTTCACCCGGGCGCTGGCAGTTCTGGGAACGGCCGCCGAGCCGCGGCATGTCGCCGCGTTGGCCGATTTGTCGGTGGAGGCGGCGGCCACCGCCGCGGATGGGCTCGCTCGGGAGTCCGTCGTCACCATGACCCATCCGCTTTGTTTCGTGCATCCGCTGGTGCGGACCGCGGTGTATCTCGATTCAGGAAGCCTGTTGCGGGCAGCCGACCACAAGCGGGCGGCCCGCGTACTGGCCGCGGACGCCGTCGACGCGGAGCAGCTCGCGCCGCATCTGCTGGCGGCCGAGCCGGACTGCGACCCCTGGGTGGTGGACTTGCTGCATGCGGCCGCGGTGTCTGCGATCGGCCGCGGTGCTCCGGAGTCGGCCGTGGCCTACCTTCGGCGGGCCCGCGCCGAGCCACCACTGCTCGCCCTGCGCGGGCCGCTGACCGCTATGCAGGGGCGGGCACTGGGGATGGCGGCCCAGACCGTGGCGGCTGCCGAGGTGCTGCGCGTGGCCATCACGTCCACCGAGCCGCTGGTCGAGCGAATCCAGCTGGCCCTCGAACTGGGATACCTGTTCACCCAGACCGGCCGCGCGGCCGACGCCGCCGACGCCGCCGAGCTCGCCCGCGGCCTGATCGCCGGGCGCGAGGTGGACCTGCCGGTGGCGATGTACGCCGCGGCAGCCGGACTCGACCTGGTCACCATGAAGTCGCCTGCCGCAGTACTCGACCGGCTCGAAGAGGTCGCGTCGGGGCTGACCGGTACCAGCGAGGCCGACCGGATGTTGTTGTCCACTCTAGCCTTCGGTGCGGCCGCGACCGGTCTGCGCTCGGCAGCGGAGGTTGCCGTACTGGCCGAACGCGCAGCCGTCGGTCCGATTCCAGCGCGTGAGGGATGGATCCTGGTCAACTACGCCAGTGCGGCATTGGGTCTCACCGACCGAGAAAGCGAGAGCTTGGCACTGCTCGACCAGGGTCTCGATGCCGCGGGAAAGATGGGTGACGTGTGGGGTTTTCGCTATCTGTCGATGCTCCGGTCACACGCTGCGTGGTATGCGGGCCGACTGGTCGAGGCCGAAGGCGACGCCCGTGCCGCCCTCGACGCGGCGTCGGGGGAACCGAGCAGGCTGCACACACCACTGGCGGCGGCCATGCTGATCGACGTACTCGTAGAGCGTGACCGGCTGGACGAGGCGCAACAGGTGCTGGTCGACTACGACATCAGTGACCGCAGGCCGGCCGACACGTTGATCATGCATTTCATTCCAGTGGCCAGAGCGCGGCTACGGCTGCGCCGCAAACAGCCGAAGGAGGCGTTGGCCGATTTGCTCGAGGTCGGTCGATTCCTGGTGGGCGGCGGCTACGTCAACCCCGCCTTCGCCGAATGGCGGACCGACGCTGTGCGGGCGTACCTCGCGCTCGACCAGAGCGGCGGTGCCCTCGAGCTGGCACACGAGAACCTGGAGCTGGCCCGCCACTTCGGCGCTCAGCGGTGCCTCGCACGAGCCCTGCGCACCCTGGCTCTGGTCGAACCCGGCCAACGCCGGCTCGAGCATCTGGCCGAGGCCGTCGATCTGCTGACCGACTCGTCCGCCGCCCTGGAGCACGCCTACTGCCTGGTCTCCTACGGCGTCGCCCTTCGCCGTTCCGGGCAACGAAGCCAGGCTCTGGCCCCCCTCAGGCACGGCCTCGACCTGGCCACTCGCTGCGGCGCCGATGCCCTGGCGGAATCGGCCAGACAGGAGATGCTCGCTGCTGGGGCCCGGCCGCGCCGGGCGGCGGTCACCGGGTGGGACGCACTCACCACGAGCGAACTGCGCGTCACCCGACTCGCCGCCGAGGGCGCGACCAACCGGGATATCGCGCAGGCATTGTTCCTGACCACGCGAACGGTCGAGACCCACCTCACCGCCGCCTACCGCAAGCTGGGCATCAGCGGCCGTGCCCAGCTGCACACGGTGCTCCCCCTGTCGCCGAATCGGTTGCGCCCCAATACGTGACCGGACCACCGCCATGCGTTCGCGACAGTGTGCCGACGGCAGCCGCGTGAGAGGCGGACTACCGCGACACGGTCCAGTTGTTGCGGCCACTCCACCACTCGGCGGTCTCGCCCGAGGCCGGCCTCAACGTGTGCCCGCGCAGGTAGCCGTCCGCAAACCAGTCGCCCTGGTACACCCCGATCTTGCCGTCGGGCCAATCGATCGTGAAGGTGATCGAGGTGCCGTTGACCGAGCCGTTCACCAGCCGGCCGTACTGCGAAGTGGTGTGGGCATCCCCGGAGAAGTCGGCCGCCGTCGCGTTGTCGGCGAGCGAGACGTGGAAGCCCATCGGACTGTCCTGCGAGCCCGAAGGGCGCTGGTAGACGTCCCATTCGGTGTGCAGCACGATGGTGGCCTCCGGCGCGGCCATGGCAGCGACCGGAGCCACCATCGCGAGGGCGGTGCTCAGGCCCAGTACCAGCGCACCCGCGCGGAGCAAACGTACGGTCTGATCGAACATGGTGATCTCCGAATCGTGTCGAGACATGTGGCGTCACATCGCCGAAGCGCCCCGACCGGACGGGTGCGATCCGACACCTGGTTGCTGTGGTTTGACCGGTACCACTGTCACAGGTCCCGACGCCGCCGGACATCGTGGTCACCACCGAAAGGATTTGTCGTCGTGAGGCTGAACCGTCGGGTTCGGGGCCCGTTGCGGTTGTGTCCGGAGACTTGACGGGTGCTTCAGCACGCGAGGGAATCCAGCGACGAGAACGCACTGTCACCTTCGCCGACGACGATCTCGTGCTCCGCCGACCCGCACTGGTCTGCTACCTCGGCGACAAGGTCATTGCCTGACGCCGAACCTCAGGTGCAGCACTCGCTCGCCCTGAATGACCACGTGAGGGTCTTCCAGTAGGTGCTGGCCGTCGATGTCGCCGAAGAAGCGTTTTCCGGATCCGAACACCACGGGGACCACGTCCATCGCGACCTCGTCGATCAGACCGGCCGCGAGGAACTGGCCGCCGACCTGTCCGGCGTTGACGGCGATGGTGCGGTCGCCGGCGAGTTCTCGTGCGGTGGCGACAGCGGCGTGGATGTTGTCGACGAAGTGGTAGGAGGCCTCCGGGTGCCAACCGTGCGGCTTGGGGCGATGCGAGACCACGACCACGTGCTCACCCGCGGGTGGCTGCCCCTCCCAACCGTTCACCAGGTCGAACAGGTTGCGGCCCATGACGATCGTCCCGATCGACGCCCACGTGGCGCGGACGTAGTCCGCCGAGGCACGCGCGACCTTGAATCCGGCTCCGATGCCGGAATGATCGAAGCCGTGCTCGCCGGCGGGTTCCGTGATCGGGGTGTCACCGCTGAAATACCACTCGTGCAGGGGGCCGACGTCATCGTTCTTGTCGGCGATGAAGCCGTCCACCGACACCACGTTGTGCATGATCACCGTGCTCACAGGGTCTCCTCCGGATCGATAGGGCGTGGATTCCGATTCTGTGGCACCGCCGGGTCCGCACGCTTGTAAAAAATCACTCGACCGGCATCGGCCCGGCATCCGGCGGGAATCGGTCTTGGGCTGGAAATCTGCGCCGCAGCGCGAGGTAGTCGGTGGGGGTGTGGCCGGTGAAGTCCTTGAACTCCTTGCTGGCGTGCGCCTGATCGAAATACCCTGCGGAGTGCGCGAATTCGGTCCAATCGACCGGACCGCGCGCGTCGACGGACAGGATCAGGCGGGCAAAACGATAGATGCGGGCCACGCGTTTGGGTGCGACGCCGACATGAGATTTGAATTGTGCGGTCAGATGATTGCCACTCACCCCGGCGGCGTCGCCGAGCGCCGCGACCGGGACCGAGCCGTAGGACCTCTCCAACCGTGTCCCCACCTGCGTGACCAGGTCGAGAGTGTCCGATCGGGTTTCCACGAGACGCGACCGCAGCTCCTGCTCGACGAGGTCGAGCGCTTCGGCGGCAGCGCCAAGCTCGCCGAGGCGACCGCGGATCCGCTCCAGCGCGCGCTGCCACACCACGTCGACGGGCACATAGCGATCCCGCAGTTCGAGCATCGGAATGTCGGTGAACGCCGAGAGTCCCCAGGGCTTGAAATGCACTCCTACCAGTCGCACACGGGCCGGATACTCCAACAGAAAACGCTCGGTCCACAACCCCATGAACCACCCGTCGACCAGAGTCGCGGACGGCACCGCGGGGTCGGGCACAGACAGCTGGACCGGGGCGCCGAGATTGAT
Source organism: Nocardia sp. alder85J (assembly GCF_020176955.2). Taxonomy (GTDB): domain Bacteria; phylum Actinomycetota; class Actinomycetes; order Mycobacteriales; family Mycobacteriaceae; genus Nocardia. Next base: position 751,114 of record NZ_JAIUCZ020000001.1, on the reverse strand, counting down.
GAACAAATGCGCCGAAGGCATCGGGGGAACGAGCACGCGGCGATGGCGTGGCACCCCGGACAGGCAGTAGATGTCGTCGACGAACCGATCGAGCGGTGGGCCGGGAACCCGGCCTGCGTAGCGCATGCACCAGTGTCTCGCATCCCGGTAGCTACGTCAGAACACACCGGCACAGCCAGCGCGATCCAGTACGGTCTCCGGCGCGGGTCCGGAATCACCGAGGGAGCCTCCCTCGCCGGCGGACCGCGCCACCCCCGACCGTCGCCGAACGTACTCTTCCGCCGCATGAAAATTGCGCGGCAGGGAGCGGTTGCGCGACGTAGCAGAGTGTTTCAGGCGAAGATGAAACCCATGGCCACACGTGACAGCGGCGCCGCTCGGCGCGCGACGATGTACGGCAGCGGCAATCTCGCCGCCAGCAAACTCTTCTCAGGTCATTTCATCAACTTCGGGTACTGGACCGCAGATGTCGTCCCCGGCAACCTCACCGAGGATCAGCGCACCGCCAGCCAGGCCGACCTGTACCGAGAAGTCCTGCGCCGAGCCGGGATCGGCGAAACAGATGCCGTGCTGGAAGTCGGCTGCGGCATCGGAGTCGGCGCGGTGCTCGCACTCCGGGAGTTCGGTCCGCAGCGGTTCGCGGGGCTCGATCTCTCCGGCGATCAGGTTGCGCGGGCCGAGCGGGTCAATGCGGAAGTGTTGATCGCCGACCCCGGCCGCTTGTCGTTCCGTCAAGGCTCAGCGTTTGCGATTCCGTTCCAGGACAGCACATTCGACCGGTGCATCTCGATCGAAGCAGCGCAGCATTTCGACGATCTGCCAGGATTCGCCGCCGAGGCGTACCGAATCCTGAAACCGGGCGGCAGGCTGACGGTGGCGACCTTCTTCACCACCGCGGAGGACTGCGCGCACCAGTTGGCGCCGCTGATCGAGACCATCCGTACCGGGGTCGACGTGGTGGCCCCGATCGGCGTGTTCGCCGAGACACTGCGGGCGACCGGCTTCGAGCTGGCCGACGTCGAGTCGATCGGCGAGCACGTATGGCACGGGTACGACGCCTGGATGCAGCAGAGCGGGTTCGAGAATCACTGGGCCCGCAACTGGCTGCGGGCATATCGGAATGGCCGACTCGACTACTACGTCGTGTCGGCAGCAAAGCCGGCCCGATAACCCGAAGCCGACGGTGCCAGGAACCGGCCCGGCTTTCGCCAGGGTCGCCCTCCGATCCGGTGCAACGCGCGCCACCCGGCCGTATTCACCGACAACCTGGCCAGTGCCCCGCACCAGCCCTCGCCGACATCCTCGGCAGACACGACGAAGCCGCTCAACACCGCCGACAGCCAGATCTGTCACCCAGACCGGCGATCAACATAAATATCCTAACTTTAGTCAGATAGAGTTATCTGTAATGCCGCTGGTCGAGCGAAACGGCATTATGCCCCTTCGGCATCCACTCATTCCGATTACCGGAAGATCCTCAGCCCGCCCGTATCGACGTGATCAGCAATTTGCGCACCGGGATCAGCGCGCTCGCTGGGCCGAGATGAGTCGGCCCAGCGACCTACGGGCGGTGCCGGCACCGCCGCCGACCACCGATCAGAACGACCAGCGCTGGTAGAAGTGCAGGACATCGGGAATCTCGGCGGTGGGCGCACTCACATAGATGATCACCCTGCCACCCGGATGTGCCGCCGCCTCGGTGACCGCGTCGGCAATCGTTCCGGACATGCGCTGGGCCGGTAGCCAGCCGAGCGGTCCGGTCCAGGTCAGCCGCGACTGCGGATCGGGACAGAGTCCGACCGTGTCGTTCGGTGCGGCCTGGTCCACCAACCCCGGAATCGGACTTGCCGCGAGGGCTGCCGTTTCCTGCGGACTCAACTCGACGCCCACCCATCCCGGAACCGGTGGCTCCGGCGCGGGACCCACCGCTGCCGCTGTGCCCGCTCCGAGGGTTCCGACGACACCGGCCGCGACAGCCGTCGTGACGGCGAATGTTGTGATGCGCACGGCGTTTCCCTCCACCTTCGTTTCCGGGACGCGAAACAGCCTGCAATCTAACATGATTCACAGCGATCGCAGGGCAGCGGCAACGCAACTAGGGCGTGTCTCCCAATAGATCGGTGGCGGTGCGGCAGCATGGTCGTCGTGGTTGTGGTTGGTGATCGGTTTCGGGTGTTGACGGATGCGCAGTGGGAGCTTCTGGAGTTGCTGCTGCCGAAATCCGAAGGGCGCGTGGGCCGTAACTTCAGTGACAACCGCCTGATCGTGGAGGGATTGCTGTACCGGCTGCGGGTCGGCGGGCCGTGGCGGGACCTGCCGGTGGTGTTCGGGCCGTGGCAGACGGTGTGGAAGCGCCATCGCCGCTATGCCGCTGATGGGACGTGGGACAAGGTGCTGATCGCGTTGGCCGCGCTGGCCGACGTGTCCGGTGATCTGGACTGGGTGGCGTCGATCGACACCACGATCGTGCGGGTTCACCAGCACGGTGCGAACGCCGCCCGCCACACAGGGGGCTCCCTCGAATTACACGAATCTGCTCGATGAGCCTGCCGATCACGGGATCGGCCGGTCTCGTGGCGGGCTGACGACGAAGATCCACCTGATCACCGATGGTGCCGGTCGCGGCCTGTCGGTGCTGATCACGCCCGGTCAGGCCGGCGACAGTCCCTTTCTCGGTGAGGTGCTCGACGGTGTCAGGGTGCCCCGCCTCGGCGGCGGGGCACCACGGACGAATCCGGACGCACTGCTCGGCGACAAGGCGTATTCGTCGGCAGCGAATCGGAAACTGCTGCGCCGCAGACGGATACGAGCTGTCATTCCCGAGCGTGCCGATCAGCTCGCCAATCGGAAACGCAAGGGCCGTGACGGTGGCAGGGCGCCCTCGTTCGACCGGGAGGCGTACAAGGGACGCAACGTCGTCGAACGGGCCTTCAACAAGGCCAAACAGTGGCGGGCCGTCGCCACCCGCTACGACAAGCTGGCGCTGACCTACCGTGCAGGCGTCGTCATGGCCCTCGTAGTCGAATGGCTCAAACTATTGGGAGACAAGACCTAGTACTCCAGCATCACTTCGTGATGTGATTGGGTAGCATGTGTTTTCGTGGTGGTTGGTGAGGATCTGGCTGCGTGGTCGGCTGGGCTGGAGGAGTTGTTCGGTCGGGTGGCGGGCCGGTTTCATCGGGCCGAGCCGCGGTTGCGGGCCAGGATGTATGTGCGGGGGTTGCTGGCGCCGCTGGCGGGGAAGAACGGCTGGACGCTGGCCGAGGCGGCGGGTGATCTGACGCCGATCGGGATGCAGCGGCTGTTGAACGCGGCGGCGTGGGATGTCGACGGGGTGCGTGACGACGCGCGTGCCTATGCCGTCGAGCACCTGGGCGACGTGGACGGTGTGCTCGTGGTCGACGAGACCGGGTTCCTGAAGAAGGGCGTGAAATCCGCTGGCGTGCAACGGCAATACTCGGGAACGGCCGGTCGTATCGAGAACTGTCAGCTCGGTGTGTTCTGTGCCTATACGAGCGTGAAGGGCCGGACGCTGATCGATCGGGAGTTGTATCTGCCCAAGTCGTGGACCACCGATCGGGACCGCTGCCGGGCCGCCGGGGTGCCGGACGAAGTGGAGTTCGAGACGAAACAGGTTCTGGCGCAACGAATGCTGGAGCGGGCGCTGGATGCGGGTGTGCCGGCGCGGTGGGTCACCGCCGACGAGGCCTACGGGGGTGATTCGAAATTCCGCCGCTGGCTGGAGCGGCGCCGGATCGGATACGTGGTGGCCGTGCCCAGCAGCGCACCGGTCGTGGTGTCACTGAGAGGCAGCCGGCGCGCCGACCAGATCGTCGCTGGCGCACCACCGGACGCGTGGAAGCGCCGTAGCTGCGGCGACGGCGCGAAAGGCCTTCGGATCTTCGATTGGGCCGTGGCCACCGTGCCGACCGAGAGCGAGGCCGGGCCCGGCTGGCGGCGCTGGCTGCTGTCCCGGCGGTCGCTGACCCCGAATGCCAAGGGCGAGCTCGAGATTGCCTACTACCTGTGCGGTGCCCCGATCGGCACCAGCGACGACGACCTCGTCCGGGTCGCCGGTGCCCGCTGGGCGGTCGAGGACTGCTTCCAGACCGCGAAAACCGAAGTAGGCCTCGACCAATACCAGGTCCGCCGCTACGACGCCTGGTACCGGCACATCACCCTCGCGATGCTCGCCCACACCTACCTCGCCGTCACCGCAGCGATCGCCCCAAAAGTGTTGGCAGCGGCCTCATTCCACTCACCCTCGGAGAAATCAAACGTCTCCTGGCACACCTGATCACCCCGACCCCGGACCTCACCGCGGCACTGCACTGGTCGGCCTGGCGCAGACGACACCAGTACCATGCCAAACAAGCCCACCACCAGCGGCGACGCCGATTACATCACGAAGTGATGCTGGAGTACTAGGCGACCGACTACGCACGATCGCTGTCACCGATGCCCCGCACACGGTGCTGTGCCTGGCCTGGCCGCAGAACGGATGGCGCCGTGAGCCATAAGCCCACCGGTTGCCCGCCTGCGGTCCTACCATTGTCCCCGTGCCTGTTCCGCAAGACGGCGCCGCCCTGATCGAAGGTCGGGTTGCGCACAAGAGTTCCAACGCACTGACAATCGTCTTCGCGGGCGGTCCCGGTGAATCACTGGCCACCGGCGTGCAGGGTGCCGGCGACGGCATCGCCGCGAAGGCGGCGGTCCTGTTCGGTTTCAAGAACGGCGGTACCGGCAGACATCGACTCACCTACGGCAACGGCGATGTCGTATGGGTGGAATCCAAATCCGGGCAGCCCACCGGGATCACCCGCGGCGACGGCTCGCCGGTGGCGCGGATCGAGCGGGGCGACACCTCGACCGCGATCGGGCCGGACGGAGCGCCACTGCTGAGTTTCGTGCCCGACCCCGCCGACGCCCGCACCCCGGACCTGTTCCGGATCCTGTTGCGCTCCACCAGCGAACAGGAACTCGGTCGTCTCGACGTGATCCGCCGCGCGGCCGGTTGGAGCATCGCCGACGAGCTGTGGAACACCTACATCTGGTGGGATCGCGCGGGCGAGTCGTTGCCGATTCCCCTGCTCGGCACCCGGCTCATGCTGCACACCGCACCCGACCCGATCGTGCGCGACGTCCTGCTGGCGGCGTGCGTCGACATCGCACTCGGTCTGCGCCCCTACATCTCCGCGATGAACTGATCCGGCACTCATGCCGATCGCGCATCCCGGTCTCCGGCGGCGCGGCGCTCCCGTTTGCCACGGGTGACCTCGGTGGCGAGCGCGTCCAGCGGTTGCGCGAACGGCGCCAAGGGATCCCGCAGCCAGGCGAGCCATTCCTGGGCCGCGCGGGTCCCGGTGGGATCCAGTGCGTAGATGCGGCGGGTGCCCTCCACTCGCACCGACAGCAGCCCGGCCTCGCGCAGCACCTTGAGATGCTGGGAGACCGCGGGCTGTGAGATCGGCGTGATCGCTTGTACCGCAGTGACTATCGCACCGGCGGGTTGTTCGCCCGCACGGACCAGTTCGAGGATGAGATGACGCACCGGATCTGCGAGCGCGTCGAAGATCCGGGCCAGCGGTCGCTCCATCAGGAGTCCGTGCCGTCCTCCTGCGTGCCGGTGTAGAAGGCGAAGGTCCGCTCGCCCGCGGCCCGCGCGGCCTCGGGATCGTCGCCGTCGGCGGTGGCGGCCTGTGCCCACGCGGTCGCGGCGGCGTGAGTGAATTCCCGGCCCCCGGGGGTGATCGGGAAGGTCGCGCCCACTTCCGGATCCACGGGTGCACCCGATTCGATGTGCAATCCCAGACCCATCAGCGCGAGATCCCAGCCGACGCCGACCGCTCCCGGGCCGTACCGCGTCCAGAACTCCGGGTCGACCGGCGCTTCGTGGACGAGTTCCAGCACGGTGCCGTCACCCTCTCCGGACAGGCCGACCGCCAGCCAGGACACCACCGGCCCCATCTCCCAGGTCACAGCCAGGCGCCGTGGTTCGTCGCACTCCTCGATCACTCCGCCGGCGTTGCCGACGAGTTGATACCGGCCGCCGACCTTCAACTCCCCCTCCACCGGCAGGAACCAGCGCGGCAGCCGGTCGGCGCTGGTGAGCGCGTCCCACAGGTCGGCTCGATCGGTCGGATACCAGCGCCGCGCGACGGCGATCCGAGTGGTCACGCCGTCACGCGAACCGGTCCGCACCTCCCGGGCCACCAGGCCGGCCGTGGCGATCGGGTCCTCCAGCAGGGCCATGACATACCTCCTATATAAGTCTCAGCTTATATTACTCGATGGAAGGGCACGAGGCGACGGGATCTCACGTTCCGGGCAGGCCGAGCGTCTACCCGGCGAGAACGTGAGAAAGGAGGACCGTGAAGCCACCGTTCGAGGCGATAGTGACCGAGCACGGGCCCACCGTGCTGCGGGTCTGCCGGGTCGTCCTCGGCGTCCACGATGCCGAGGACGCCTGGTCGGAGACGTTCCTGGCCGCCATGCGGGCCTATGCGGACCTGCCGGAGTCGGCGAATGTGCAGGCGTGGCTGGTGACCATCGCGCACCGCAAGGCGATCGATGTGGTGCGCGCGGCCGGACGCGATCCGCTGCCGGTGCCGCGGTTGCCCGAAGCGCCGATCGGCAACGGTGTGGTGGGTTCCGACGACGCCGGCGTCTGGGCGGCAGTGGCGGCCCTGCCGGACAAACAACGCCACAGCATCGCCTACCACTATGTGGCCGGGCTGCCCTATGCCGAGATCGCGCAGATCCTCGGCGGCACCCCCGATGCGGCGCGGCGCGCCGCGGCCGACGGGGTCAAGAGCCTGCGCAGAACCTACCCGGGCGCGACATCGGAAGGAGAAACACGATGAACGAGACACACCACGACGATGATCTGATCGCCGCGCTGTCGGCGCCCACGGACGAGACCACCCTGACGCGACTGCACCGCATGCTGGAGCATCAGGCCGAACAGGCCGATCTGCTCGACGTCGCCTACACGACCATGGACACCCCGGTGGGCCGGTTGCTGCTGGCCGCCACCCCCAAGGGCCTGGTCCGGGTGGCCTATGCCCGGGAAGACCACGACCGGGTCCTCGAGACCCTCGCCGACAGGATCAGCCCCCGGATCCTGCGCGCGCCGGCCCGCCTCGACGAGGTGAGGCGGGAGCTCGACGAATACTTCGCGCGCCGGCGGAAGTCCTTCGACGTGTCGCTGGATCTGTCGCTGTCGCACGGATTCCGGCAGGTGGTGCAGAAGCATCTGCCCGAGATCGGGTACGGGCAGACCCGCAGCTACGGGCAGGTCGCCCAGCTGGTCGGCAATCCGAAGGCGGTGCGAGCGGTCGGCACGGCCTGTGCGACCAACCCGTTGCCGGTGATCGTGCCGTGCCACCGGGTACTGCGCGCCGACGGCAGCCTCGGCGGATACGTCGGCGGCCCCGACGCCAAGCACCTGCTGCTCGACCTGGAGTCCGCGGCATGACGGACCCGTGGGCCGAGCGGGTCGGCCGCCTGGACTGGGCAGCGGTCACCTCCGACATCGACGAGTACGGTGGCGCACCGCTGCCCGGCCTCCTCACCGCCGCGGAGGCGACCGCGATCGCTGACCGCTACGACCGGCCCGGACTGTTCCGCAGCACCGTCGACATGAGCCGCTACCGCTTCGGATCCGGCGAATACCGGTACTTCGCCACCCCGTACCCCGAACCGATCGAACAGCTGAAGCAGGCCCTGTACCCACGCCTGCTGCCGATCGCCCGGCGCTGGTGGACGCGGTTGGGCCGGCCCACGCCGTGGCCGGACACCCTCGGGGAATGGCTGGCGATGTGTCATGACGCCGGCCAGACCAGATCGACGGCGATCCTGCTGCGGTACCAGCCGGGCGACTGGAACGCCCTGCACCGAGACCTGTACGGCGACTTGGTGTTTCCGCTACAGGTCGTGATCGGCCTGGATCGGCCCGGCATCGACCACACCGGCGGGGAATTCCTGCTCGTCGAGCAACGCCCCCGCGCCCAGTCGCGGGGCACCGCGACGCTCATCCCGCGAGGTGACGGTTTCGTGTTCACCACCCGGGACCGTCCGATGAAGACGGTACGCGGCTGGTCGGCGGCCCCGATCCGCCACGGCGTGTCCACGATCCGCTCCGGCCGCCGTCGCACCCTGGGACTGGTGTTCCACGATGCCATCTGACCGCACCTACCTCCTGCTCGACGCCGACGGACGCCCGTACCGATCCGAGACGCCGGGACGATGGGGTGGGCACCGTCGCAACAAGATCTACGGTCGCCTGGACTGCCCCTCGGCCCTGCGCGCGACGACCGCCGGCGGCTACATCCGGCACCGCGTGTTCTTCGCCGACGAAACCACGGCGATCGCCGCCGGATACCGGCCCTGCGCGGTCTGCTGCCACGACCGGTACCTGATCTGGAAGAAGGGCATCCGGTGACCGCTCCCCCTTTCCGACAGCATGCCCGGAAAGCCAACGGCCCGAGACTGTCTCGCTCCGGAACATCGACACGGCAGGGATGTCGGACCCGCCTGCCGGTGTCGGAACGTCACCAGGGCACCGTTCCGTCGTCGTCGAAGAATCCGCCGGTCGGTCCGTCGTCGGGCAGCGTCGCGAGGTGGATCGCGATCGCCGCCCCCTGTTGTGGGGTGCGGACGCCTCGGAAGCCGTTGAGATCGGTGGCGGTGAAACCGGGGCAGCCGGAGTTGATCAGGATGCCGGTGCCGCGCAGTTCCTCGGCGTAGTGGAGGGTGACGGCGTTGAGAAAGGTCTTCGAGGCCGAATACACCGCCGGCACCGGACCCATGTCGACGCCGGGGGTGGTTCGCAGGGTGAGCGAGCCGACGCTGCTGGACATGTTGACGATTCGCGGTGAGGCCGAGCCGCGCAGCAGGGGCAGCATCGCGCCGGTGACCCGGATGACGCCGATCACGTTGGTCTCCACGACAACTCGCACGATCGCGGGATCGACCGTGCTGGGGGTCTGCGGTATACCACCGGTGATCGCGGCATTGTTGACCAGGACGTCGAGCCCGCCGGCCCGGTCGGCGATCAGTTCGGCCGCGGCGGCCACACTCGCGTCGTCGTCCACGTCGAGCGGCACCCCGAACGCATCGATTCCGGCCGCACACAGCTTCTCCACCGCGGTCTCGCGCCGCTGCCGGTCCCGCGCACCCACTCCGACCCGCCAGCCGAGGGCGCCCAGGCCCGCCGCGATCTCGTAGCCGATCCCTTTGTTCGCGCCGGTCACCAGCGCGATCGTCCGATCATTCATGCCGTCGATCATGCGGCGGACCCCGCTGGAGCTGCCAAGACCGATCGGGTGAGTACCGATACCGCACGGGTATCGGTCGTGGTGAGGGGATACGATGACACGGTGGAGACTCGGGAGTTGCGGTACTTCGTCGCGGTCGCCGAGGAGCTGCACTTCGGTCGTGCGGCACAACGGCTTTCGATGGCGCAACCACCGCTGTCGCGGGCCGTCCAGCAGTTGGAAAGACGACTCGGAGCCGTGCTGCTGCACCGCACCTCTCGCACAATCGCTTTGACCGAAGCCGGGTCGGTGCTGCTGCGGGAGGCCAGGATCGCCCTCGAAGCGGTCGAAGCCGCCGAGCGCCGCACCCGCCGCGCCGCCGCCGACCGTCCCGGCCTGGTGCTGGCCACCAAGGCCGGAGCGTCCAGCGAACTGTTGTCGAAGCTGCTGGACGCCTACGCCGCCGACCCCCGCGCGGTCGCGGTCGAGGTCATGCTGTGCGGGCCCGGTCAGCCGGAAGGCTTGCTGCGCAACGGAAGTGCCGACGTCGCTCTGCTCCAGCGGCCCTACGACACCACGGCCGGATTCGACACCGAGGACCTGCACACCGAACAGCAGGTCGTGGTCCTGCCCGCCGGCCATCCCCTAGGCGACCGGCCCCACGTGTCGATGGCCGAGGTCCATGCTCTGACAGACCTACCGCTGCCGCGCTGGCCCCGCCGGGACGGAAGCTATCCCGACGGCCCCGGCCCACAGGTTCGCGACCATACCCAGTTGACCCAGCTGATCAGGCTCGGCCGAGCCTGCGCGATCATGCCCGAGTCGCTGCGAGCCCAGCTCCGCGATCACACCATCGTCCCGGTGCCGGACGCGCCGGCCGTCACGACCGTCATCGCGTGGCCACCGGACAGCCGATCAAAACCCATCGCCGACCTCGTCCGCACGGCGACAAGCCTCTAGCCGGCAGAGCGGTTCTTCGGTCGGTGTCCACGCGCGAGTGGGTTACCACCGGCCCCGCAGTTGTCGTGTCGACCCGTCAGTCGACCGGCCCTCGGGCGGTCAGGACGATCCTGAGCACGTGCTCGACCGCCGATTCGAACAACGCTCCACGTAGCTCATTTCGTGCAGTCAGGTTGCGGGTGGCGAGGTCGAGCACCTGATCGGGAGTCAGCCGGCGCACTACCAGGGCGGCAATGTCTTCCAGATCGAGGTCGCGGTTCGAGTCATCCAGTCTGATCAGGGCGAACGAGACGACGATCTCCTCGTCGGTCATACTTCGCCTCCACCGTTCGCTCGCTCGGCCACCCCAGGGTAGCCAGGCACGATAGTACGGTGTCGGGCCTCGCCGGGCCCGGATGGCGGTCCCCTCGTCCGGCCCCGGACACCCGTCTCGAGTAGCCGATCAGCGGACCTTCCAGCGCCGAGACGACGCAGACGGATCTCGGGAGCACCGGCCCGATCGGCGACGACCGTGCCGCCGATGCCGCGACTTGTGGCGCTGTCCGTCGGCTAGTCGTCCGGAGCGGCGCGGCGGTTGCGTTTGGTGACGCCGCGCCGCTTCTTCGCGGCGATGCGACGTTCCTTCGCTCCGCGCGAGGGCTTGGTGGCGCGGCGAACAGGTGGCGGGGCAGCGGCGGCGTCACGCAGTAAGGAGGCCAGGCGCTCGCGGGCGGCCGCGCGGTTCTGCAACTGTGCGCGTTGCTCCGACGCGGCGATCGTGAGCACCCCGTCGACCAGGCGGGTGGCCAGGCGGTCGAGCATCCGGGTACGCAGCGATTCCGGCACCGACGGCGAATTGACCAGGTCGAAGGACAGCTCTACTCGGCTGTCGGTGGTGTTGACGTGCTGCCCTCCCGGACCGGACGACCGTGAGAACCGCTCGCGCAACTCGGAGGCGGGTATCACCAGCACTCCGGTCACGATCAGGTCCTCTGCCACGATCCGACGCCGCTCTTTCCCATCCGCGAGCCGACCAGGCCATGCCGGTCCGGTGACGACTACATGGTGACCTTGCCGTTCACGATAGCGACGACCTCGTCGCCGTGTAACAAGCAGGCCTTGCGCACAGTCCGCTGAGCGAGCGACGGACCCTCCCCCGTCCGATCCGTCACACCGCCTGAGTGAGCGCGCAGTCCTGTCCGCCCAGCAGGCGGCTGATCTCCTCGTCCGGGTACGGGGTGCTCCGGCTCTCCTGCTGGAACGCGCGCATGAACGTCGCCATCGCCGCGGTGACCGGCGCGTGCCGGGTGAGGATCGCGGCGGCCTGCTCCGGAATGCCTTCCGGCAGTGCGCCTCCGGCGATGGCACGCGCCATCGTGGCACGAACCTCCACCGGCCGGTTGCGATCGACTAAACCCACCGGAACCGGGCAGCTCAGCTCGCGGACCGTGCACCCGTGCGGGGCTCGTCGACCACGCCGGCCGGTGGTACGTGACAGGGCAGGACAGCAACAGCGGCGAACCGCGCCAGTTCCGGGTGGATCGCCTCACCGCGGTGGCCATACTGCCCGGGACATTCACTGCGCCGAGCGGATTCGAACCGGCTGCCGCACATGCCCGATCTCACACCAGGACCGCTCAGCCCTGGCGGGTCGGCCGGATGGTCAGGTCTCCGATTTCGACGTCGTCGGGCTGGTCGATCGCGAAGGCGATAGCCCGAGCCACTGCCGTGGGCTCGATTCCGAGATCCGCCATGTTCTGCTGGAGTTGTGCGCGCACGGACGGGTCGTCGATGGCGTGGCCGACCAGTTCGGTGCGGACATAGCCGGGCGATATCGAGGTCGTCCGCAGCACCCCGTCGGTGCTCTCCTGCCGCAGGCCCTCCATCAGGGTGCGTACCGCGTTCTTCGTTCCCGCGTACACGGCTTGGGTGGGGACGATCTTCAGGCCGGAGGTCGAGACGACGGTGACGAGGTGACCGCTGCCCTGACGGCGGAACACCGGCAGCGCCGCGGCGATCCCGTTCAGGATCCCCTTGATGTTCACGTCGACCATCGCGGACCAGCCCGCGACATCCAGATCGGCAACGGGACCGATCCTGCTGATCCCGGCATTGCCCACCCAGACGTCCAAGCGGCCGAAACGGTCGACGGCGACAGCGGCGAGCGATCGGAGGTCTGCGGGATCGGTGACGTCCACGCGTGCGGCCGCCGCGCGCCCGCCGGCGGCCTCGATCTCGATGACGAGCCGGTCCAGCCGGTCGGTGCGGCGAGCGCCGAGCACGACGGTCGCGCCGAGCGCGGCGAGGTGACGGGCTGTCGCTTCACCGATTCCGCTGCTGGCGCCGGTGATGGCGACAACCTTGCCCGCAATGGTCATGAGCAACCTCCGTCTAGAGTGGACACATGTCCGTTTACCCCGGCCACCTTAGCGGACACATGTCCGCTTCTGTCGAGAGTCGCGCATCACGTCGTGCGGACGCACAACGCAATCGCGAGTTGATCCTGCAAACGGCCCGCGAGCTCGTGCACGAGCCGGGCGAGTTGAAACTCCACGCCGTCGCGAAGGCCTGCGGCATCGGGCAGGGCACGCTGTACCGGCACTTCCCCACCCGCGAGGACCTGCTCGCCGAGGTGTACCGCCATGAGGTGGAGGCGCTCGTCGCCGCGGCTCCGACCCTGCTGACGACACACCAGCCGCTGGACGCGCTCGCGGCGTGGTTCGATCGGGTCGCCGCCTACGCGCGGGTCAAACGCGATGTGTTCGCCGCCGTCGAGGCAGCGACCTGGCGTGACCTCGCCGCCCACAGCCTCGGCCCGATCGGCGAGGCGATAGAACTGCTGCTGACCGCCGGACGCGCCGACGGCAGCATTCGCGCCGACGCCGAAGCCGGCGACATCATCGTGCTCATCAGCTGGCTGTCCCGACTGGACGACGCCGAACTGGACACGCGCGGACCACGATTGCTGTCGATCCTCGTCGACGGTCTTCGCGCACAGCGCCATTGACGCGGGGCCCGGTGCCGCCGACGGTGACGGCCACCTCGTCGCCGGGCAGGTCCGGCGCGTCGGCGAACAGTTCCGGCAAGCGTACGGGTGCTACCTCAGGTCGTCCCAGCCCCAAGGTGCGGCTGGGCTGCCGTCGGGTTCTCGGCCGAATCGGAAACGAGTCTTGTAGTCGGCGCTTGTCTTGTCGAATCGTCCGATCGCGGGGAGTCGTTGATCGAGGACGGCAAGGTGGCCATGGGCTTTCGCGTCGCGCAGCGCGGTCTGGAGCTTTCCGATGTTCAAAAAGCTGTCGAATACCAGGAATTCGAGCGGGTCGCGGTCGAGCAGCGTGAAGATTTGTTCCGTGGCACCCACCTGCTTGAATGCGTCCAATACTTCGCCGAGCCCGCAGGATCTGCCGAAACCGACCTGAGCGGCGGGATTGCGGGCCAGCAATATATCGATCTGGTCGGCCGCCCCAGCTTTCCACAATGCTTGCAGTAGATCGGCCACCCCGCAGGCGCTGTCCAGCGCGACGTGTTCAGCGGGGCTGCGGGCGAGCAGTGCGGCGGTTTCGGCGTCCCGATGCGCCGAGAGCAGCACGTGCAGCACGAACGCCACCCCCTCGGGATCTGTGAGAGTCGAGGCACGCGCGCCGACCCGGGTGAGCAGTGCCGAGGCTTGCGCATCGGCCCCGAGATCCTCCAGGATCCGTAGCAGCCGGACCGGACCGTAGGGAGCGAGTCCGAGGTTGCAGTGAACGGCCGGATTGCGGGCAAGCAGCGCAGCGACCTCGGCGTCGGCGCCCACACCGACCAGAGCTTCCAGCAGTTCCGCCACGTACCTGGCATCTGTGTCGAGGGCAACCAGTTCCGCAGGCCGGCGGGCAAGCAATTCGGCTGATGCGCTCGGCGCACCCAGTTCCGACAGCCGCTCCAGCAAGAACTGGACGTTATGGGCCGAGTCCAGGGGATCGTTCCCGACCACTCGGCGGGCCAACAACTCGAGGTGATCATCGGCGCCCATATCTCGCAGCTCCATCGCGAGAAACAGGAACATCCCGGTGGCCGGATCCGGATTCATATCCCGAACTCTGGCCAGCAGAATATCTGTCTGATCGTTCCATCCCATTCGGCGTAGCAGTCTGAGAAAGCTGGAAATCCCGAACAGGTCGTCCAAACCGACGTGTGCAGCCGGATCGCGGGCCCGCAGCGCGGCAAGCGCCTCGCCCATGTCATAGTTCTCCAGACAGGACATGAACGTGGCGACGAAACGTGGCTCGCTCAGGGAAACATACGCTTCGGATCGGTGCGCCAGCAGAGCCTTTGCCATTCTGAACGAACCGGCGCGTTCGAAGATCTGCACCAGTGCCACCGTGGCGACCACGTCGTCGAGTCGGCAATGTTCGACGGCCCAGCTGCTGCACAGGCTGTCGTGGGGGTCCACGGCACGCACGCCCTCGACCATGTCGACCGCTGCGGTCGAGTGTCCCTGGAGAACAGCGTGTTTGAACAGCTGGGCGGCATCTCTGAACAAACCGCACCCTCTGGCGCTGTTACCGAGCACCGCCAGATCGTCCGGGTGGGCGTATTGCGCGACGGCTTCCCAGAAGCCGACCGGCGGGACTCGCCCCAGCCGCTGTTTGCCGCCGTATTGGTCGAGATATGGGGCCAGTTGGTAGACCGGTCCGCCCACGGTTGCGTCTTCGCCCACCGAAGCCGAACGTACGTTTCGCCGACCTGCGCGCAGATGTGTCGAGCGGGGCCTGATCCGGGTGATCGGCCCGCGCGCGCCCTTGCAGGGGCGACCAGCATCCTCGAGCGCCCGATCGAACCAGTCGTCCTCACACTGATCCCAATCACCGTCGGTCATATATGCGGGTGCGGCTGCCTCCAGAAGTGCGCGGGGTAACGCGTTGCGATGACCTGCGCGGCGCGCATCCATCGCCGCCTCGATGACCGCCCGAGAAGCCGCGGTGGCCGCAAAGTGATAGCGGTCGAGCAGTTCCGGCCCTCCGGCCAGGTATTGGGTGATCTGACCGTCGTGGGCATACTCGTTCGCCGCAGCCAGCCTCGGATCCATCGGGGCGAGGCGACCGAGCGCAGTCAAATCCCTGTCGGTGAATCTCTCCGGCACCTCGATGACGTTGCCTTCCAACAGCAGTCGTGTCCGAGATCGCGATCGCTCACACAACTCGTTGTAGTGGCCGGGCCATACCGTGCCCAGCACCAGCACCGGCGCCCGAGAAGGGTCGAGCAGCAACTTCCGTAGCTCGGCAGCGACCGTTTCATCGCTGTCTGCCAGATATTCTCGAGCATCGTTCAACCACACCACCGTTCGCGGAGAAACGCGCTCCAGTGCCGCCACTGCCTGTCGTCGTGTGGGGGTGAGCGGGTGCCACACCCGCCAGCCTCCTGCCGAACGTAGCGGATCCAATGCCTCCCACAAGGCGCGGGTCTTGCCCACAGACGAGCCGCCCACCAGCATCACCAGGGCACTCGTACCGGACACTGCGCGCTGCACCGCAATCGACAACTGCACGTCGTGCCTGCGCCGGACATACCTCGGCAGCGGTGGAAGTTCGCCCGCGGACTCGATGGTGACCGGCCGATGCACCTCCAGTTCGAAAGGATCGGTAATCTCGGCCAGCATCGTGCCCAGCCGTGCATCGGAATCGTCGCGGCGTGCGCGTTCGCATGCCTGACGCCATGAGCTGAGCGAGGCCCCGGTGATGCCGCAGGCCCCGAGGACCAACCGCAGCGATGACCAGCGGGGAAAACTCTTGCCGTTGACCATGTCGTGCACGGTCGCAGGCGCCAGTTGAGCGTCGGTTGCCAGGGCGAGGTAGCTACGGTCGTCGCCGTCGAACAGATCCTTCAGCGCCGCATGCAGTTCGGCGCGAGTATCGATGCTGCTCGGATCGACCATCACTGCCCGCCTGCTTCGTGCTGCCATTCGGATTCTCGACAAAAACGACCCCCCAACCAGCATGCCTGTCCGCCTTGCCGAATCCGAATGATTCCGAATACGTTCTGCTCGACGGTGGACCTATGACTACAGATTCCCTCCTGACCTGGATCAGCGTCGTCGTTCTCGTCATTCGGGCTGCCGCTGGGGTACCCGCGGCGCTCACCGAACTGCTACGCGCATGCGAACGGATGCTTGCGGCGCTCCATGCATTGCGCGCCTCGCGCGAGCCGTCGAAGACCCTGTCGGCCGATCGATCCCGGCAGCGACGAGACACGCATCGGTAGCAGGACGAGCAGTGATCCGGTCCACACCGCCGACAGGATCGCATCATGACCCGATTCTCCAGCTGCCGCCCGGACCTGGAAGTCCGGGAACTGTCGCCGACCGTGGAGTTCCTGCGATCTATCCTGGGATTCGAGGTCGACATGGAGGAGCCCGAGATGGGTTTGGCGCTGCTGCATCGGATTCGGTGGAACTGGCCGTGGTGCGTACCCAGAATCCGGCCGTCGACGAGACAACCGCTGTGTACATCGGGTTCGGCGACGTCGGGGCGTTGCATGAACATTGTTCGGCGCTCGGCGCCACGATCGCTGTCGCGTAGACCGATCATCGCTGGGCTACGGGATTTCGTGGTCGAGATTCCGGGCGGACATCGTCTCGCGTTCGGTCGGCGGCTGGGCTGAGCGGTCACGGGCCGCTGTGGATGAGTCCGGCCCACAGGTCGGGGCGTGCCGGGTGCTGGGAGCGCAGGGTTCGGACGACGCGATGCAGGGCCGGTGCGGCCCGGTCCGCGGTCGGCGATGCCGGTAGGTGCTGGTAGAACGCGGTGGCCGCGGCCGCGGCCGCGAGGTCGGACAGCGGCCAGAGGCTGCCGACGACATGCCGGAATCCGGCCAATTGGAATGCGGAGGCAGGATGCAGAGATTCGTCGGAATGCAGGACGCTGCCGTGGGCGGTGGAGCAGGCCGAGAGGTAGGCCAGTTCGGCGTGCGCCAGTGGGAGTCGGCTGATCTGCGGTAACGACAGAGTCCCGTCGTGCAGGCGCAGTCCGCTTCGGGAGGGGGCGGCCAGATCCACGCCGGCGTGGCAGGCGAAGTGGGCCCAGGTGGCCTCCGGAAGGGCGGCCAGGACGCCGTCGATGGTCGCGATGTCGTCGGCGAGCAGCCGGGTTTCCGGGTGCTCGGCGTGCAGGTGGGTTGCTTCGGCGACGGTGCCGGGCAGGTCCGGCTGACCGGGGGTGTGGTGGAGAGCCACGGTGAGTTGGCGGCGCTCGGTAGCCGCGGGACGGGTGCGCGCGTGCGCCAGGGCGCGCAGGGTCGGGGTGTAGGAGCTGATCATCGCGTCGAGGGCACCGGGCCGGCCGGGGTGACCGGCGGCGTGCAGTGGAAACAGGCCGAGGGTGCCGGTCGGCATCCACCACACCCGTGGCAGCGACCCGCCGGTGCCGTGCAGGGCCGGCACGGCGTCCAGGATCGGGTGCACGATCGTGTCCCACAGCCACGCGAGGAGTTCGGGTAGTTCACGCTGCCACCGCAGGACACCGGCCAGGCTGTTGTCGGAGCCGGCGCGCAGTAGCGTAATGGCTTGCGAGACCACGTCGGTGTGCGTCAGATCCGGTAGCCGGACAGCGACGGGATCGGCGGCTCCGCCGAGGACGATCGCGTCACTGCGGTGCCGTGCCGCATTGACCACCACGACGGCGCCGCCGGTGAGGGCGGGCCGCAGATCGGTCAGGCGGGGTGGGCGGAGGAACCGTTCGAAGCGGGGATGTCTGCGGATCTCGGTGAGCAAACGGTCGTGCTCGCTCCACCAGCGTCGGCGGTCGTCAACGAGTTCTGTTGCCGCGCTGGGTGACTCGGCCGCGACACGGTTGCCGGCGAGCGGAACGAGCAGCGACTCGCGCACTGTTCGCAGCCGTCCGGCCAGGTCGGGAAGTACGCGTTCGAGTTCGACGAGGTCGGTCCGGGCGTCGAGTTGGGCTGTGAACAGCACACTGCGGCCCCACTCCGCGTTCTCCACCGCACCCACGGGGTCGTCGACCGCGCAATGCGCGGCGAACGTCTCCTCCACCAGGCCGCGGTCTTCGCCGAGCCGCAATTCCTGGTCTTCCCAATCGGATTCGCGTGGGACAACCGACGGCCACAGCGCCACCGCCGCATCCAGCAACTCCACCGCGAGTGAGGGCTCGTTCAGTGCGTTCGCCAGCATGCCCAGGATCCGCCCCGCTCGCGCACGGAACACCACCGGAGACGACACCGCCGACGCCAGGCCGTCCGCCAGGGTGCGGAGGGTGTGCCGATCGACACGCTGTCCCGTGGCCTCGAGGCGCTCGTAATACGCGATCGCGAGGTTCGACAGGAACATGGCATGGTTGAGATGGTTGGGCCGCGCCGCGGCAACTGCCTGCTCCAGCATGTCCACGGCCGCATCCGAATCCGCCGCCGACCCACCCCGCGCGAAGCGCTCGCGGTAGGCATTGCCGAGGTTGGACAGGTACTCCGGCCGATGGGGATGTTCCGGGGAGGCGGCGGCCACCGCCTGCTCCAACGTGCCGATGGCCTCGTCCAGATCGGCTGCCACCCGGGACCGCTCGTACCACGACTGATATGCCGCACCGAGATTCGACAGGTAGGTGGCGCGGCTCGGGTGGCCGGCGAGTGCGGCGACCAGGGCCTGCCGGTCTACTTCGATCGCCCGCTCCAGATCGGCCACCACCCGAAATCGCTCGAACCGCCGCAGGTAGGCGGCCCCGAGGTTCGACAGCAGCCCCGGCGGGCCGGAGCCGTCGGCGAGCGCCGCGGTCGAAGCTTGTTCACCGGCCTCGATCGCGCTGTCCAGATCCGCCGCCACCCCCGTCCGCTCGAATCGCATCCGATAGTAGTTGCCGAGATTCGACAGGTACCCGGCTCGGTCGGGGTGGTCCGGGGGAAACGCGGCTGCCGATCTCTTCGACAGGCTGATCGCCTCGCCGAGGTCCGCGACCGAGCCCGATCGCTCGTACCGTTTCAGGTGCGCGTCGGCCAGATTCGACAGGAACCGCATCCGCTCGGAGTGGCCGGACGGCATGGCCGTCACCGCGCGGCCGCCGATCTCGATCGCCTGATCCAGATCGACCGGCGCTCCCGTTTGTTCGAACCGTCTCCGATGGGCGTTCCCGAGGTTCGACAGATAGGCCGGGTAACCGGAGTGGCCGGGCGGCGTCGCCGCCACCGCCTGCGTCAGCACGTCGACGGCCCGATCCAGATCGACCGCCAGCCGGTCCCGGTCGAAGCGCGCACCGTATCCACCGCCGAGGTCCGACAGATACGAGGCTCGATCGGGGTCGCCGGGGGATGCAGTCGCTACCGCCTCCTTCAATGCTTCGATGGACCGGTCCAGATCGATCGCCGCAGCGTCGCGGTGGAAGCGCTCGCGGTACTCGGCACCGAGAATCGACAGCAGCCGCGGCCGGCCGGGATCGCGGAAGGGCGTGGCCCCCACCATCTGCTCGTCGGTCGCGATCATCCCGTTCAGATCCGTTGTCTCCCCGCTGCGTCGAAACCGCGCACGGTAGGCGCCGGCCAGGTTCGACAGGGCCGGCGCTCGGTCGGGATTACGGAGAGGGATCGCGGCCACCACCTGCCGGCCCAGTTCGATCGCCCGGTCCGCATCGGCCATCGCCCCGCCCGCATCGAACCGACGCAGGTAGGTGGCACCGAGATTCAGCAGATAGCCCATCCTGTTCGGGTGATTCGCGGGTGTGATGGCGACCGACTGCTCCAGGATCTCGATCGCCCGGTCCGCATCGGCGGGCGCCCCGGTCCGCTCGAACAGTCGCATGTGAGCGATGCCGAGGTTGGACAGGTACGCGGCGCGGTGCGGATGATCGCCGGGCAGCGCGGCCGAAGCGGCGCCGAACAGGATGACACCGGCCTGGAGCAGCGCCACGTGATCGGACCCGGCCCCGGCGCGCTGCAACATCCTCGCCGCGACGGTGACCTGATCGCCGGGCTGCGCGGAGGCGCCCAGAACCGCACGCAACGATTCGGGGATCATCCCGGGATCGTCCGCCGACGCTTCCAGGTAGATGACCGCTCGGGCCAGCTCCGACAGCCCGGCATCACCGGATGTCACGCTGAAGCGACAGGCGTACAGCCACCCCAATACTCGACGCGCCCGCAGCACTCGTCGCATGTCCTCGGGTGTGGGCCGATCGGGGACGAGCGGGCGCGCCGACTCCGCCAGGGCCGCGGCCTCGGCCAGCGCCGAGTCGTGCAGCACGAGTTCGGCACGTCCGTAGCGCTCGAAATCGAGCACGCGCTGCGCGACCTGATTCAACAACTGCTCGAACGACATTCCCGAACCCCCGTGCCGGCCAGCGAACGCCGACCTCCCCGCCCGCGTCCGCCACCAATCTTGCACAGCGGCAGCGTCTCCGGCGACAACATCCGGAAAACATTGCCGGAAACCTGATTCGAGGCCCGAATCCCGGGGCCGGTTCACCGTCCTTTGCGGAGGAGGGCGGTGAGTTGCCGGCCCTCGTCGAGGGTGAGCGGGCCGGCCCGGCCGGTCTCGGCGACGCCGAGAGCCGTGGCGAGACTGCGGCCGTGCAGGTCCACAGCGGCCTCGGACATGCTGGTCAGGTCGGCGACCGCGGCGCGGGCTCGAATCCACCCGGTGATACCGATCCCCACGCCGACGAACAGCGCAGGCCACCACACGGCCCCGAGCAGCAGGCAGGGCCAAGCCCAGGTGCCGGTGGCGGTCGCGGTGGCGAAAGCTGCGTTCGCCGCGGTGATCTCGGTACGCGTGGTGTCCGGCAGCACCAACCACAGCCGGGGCCAGGCGAATTCCAGATCGAGTCCGTAACGGTTCAGCGCGACGGCCTCCAGAGCGTGGACGCGGTCCCCCATCCAGGTGGGCCGTCCCGGCTCGGCGAGCGCGAACCGATTCACTCGCGCTGCGGCGGCATCGATCAGGTGTTGCTGCTCCGGAGTGCGATTCGCCGACGGGTGGGCGTGTTCCAGGGTTCGCCGCTGCCCCACCAGGGCGAGCCAGCGGCGGCGCCGGCTGTCGGCCCGCCGACGCCGCAGCGGCCCCAGCGGCCGGGGCCACAGACCCAGCCACACCGTCCGTGTCACGACGGCCGAGGCTTGCACCAGCAGTCCCGCTCCGGCCGCGGCCAGCAGCACCACCACCGCCGCCACGGCCTGACTTCCACTGGGCTGCCGCCCCATCCACCCCGTGGCATCGGTGAGGACCACCCGCAGACGGGCGTAGTCCAGGGCATGCGAGTGCCCCAGCCGGACCCCCACCGCGGTGATCGCCACGTACAGAACGCCCGGGATCACCAGCAGGGTGACCCAGCGTTCGGCGAGCTTCTTGGCCAGTTCCTGGAAGAAGGTGCTCAACGCCGACTACCGCCGTCGCATGTGAGCGCCGGTGAGCACACAGTTCGGCACCGGTCCGGCCGGCAACGGTGTCGTCACCAGATCACAAGCGCCGTCCGGGCAACCGAAGGACTCCTCGTCGGCATGCCCCGGCCCGAGTCCCGGCGGTCCACTCGCGATCATCCGCCGGGTCTCGTCCGGGCTCGCGTCCAGCAGTTCGGCGACCAACGCCAGCACCGGCCGGCGGGCCCGGGCCTCGCCCTCGATCCTGGCCAGCAGCTGCCGCCGGGGTTCGGGCCACAGCGCACACTCCGCCCGGAGCGCCTCGAGCCCCTCACACAGCACCGTCAGCACGGCGCGCTCGGCGTCCTCCACCCGATTCCCCCTGTCTCCCACGGCATTCCCGCCATCGCGGCGCCATTCCGTAACGCACGTCACACTCCCGCGATGATTCCACCGACGAGTGTGCACGGGAACAACAGCATGCACCACGCAGGGGGCCTCGACGTGACGTTCGACGAGTTGGTGACCCGGATGCGGGAACGCCTGGCGAGCTATCAGCGCTCGCACCATGCCGGCACCGTACTCGGTGACCCTGCGACGGCCGGTACCCGGACCACCCGTACCTGTCGGCCTCACTGATCCACAGCAGTCCTCAGCACACCTACTCCGGCCACGAGTCGCCACTGACCGGGCGGTTTCGGTTGCCGAGGTGGTCGTTCACTTTCCCCGGGGTTACCGTGAAAGGGGTTGCGGTCGGGGCACACTGGAGGCGATCGGGTGGACGGGAATCGAGTCGGGATCATCGGTGGGAGCATCGCCGGTTGCGCGGCGGCGATCGTGCTGCGGCAGGCGGGTTGTGACGTCACGGTATTCGAGCGCAGCTCAGGGGTGTTGCGCGATCGCGGCCACGGGGTGAGCCTGTCCGGCGAGACCCGCGCCGAACTGGTGGACGCGGATCTGATCGACGCCGACCTGCCCGCGCGGCCACTGTCGGAGCGGTCGTGGTTCGTCCGCGACGGTGACGCTCCGCTCGGCCGATTGGTGTGGCAGCAACCATTTTCCGGGATCGTGCACAACTGGGGCATGCTCTGGGCGAATCTGCGGGATCGGGTTCCCGGCACCGACTATCGCGACGGTGTCCCGGTGAACCGGATCGAGTCCGCCGACGACGGGGTCACCGTGTACCTCGACGGAGGCGAGGCCGAGCGTTTCGATCTCGTGATCGGCGCCGACGGTTACCGGTCGCTGGTCCGGGCCGCGGTGGATCCGGCCGCGGAACCCACCTCCTCCGGGTACGTGTTGTGGCGCGGTGGATATCCGATCACCGAACTCCCCCAGCCGATTCCCGAGGTGCTGTACGAGCAGAGCGTGACGATCGCCTTCCCGGGCGGGCACGCCATGGTGATGATCATCCCGGGCGACGGCGGGCCGCGGGTCTACTGGGCCGTCTATCACCAACCGGCCGAGCCGTTGCCACCCGAGGCCGACCATCTCGCTCCGGCGGACTTCCCCGGCCTGGATACGACACTGTCGCAGCACTTTCCGCCGTACTGGGCGGAGATGGTCGACCGGACCCGGCGCGACACCACGGTCATCCATCCGGTACTCGACATCCGGACCTCCCGCTACACCGCACCCCGCCTCGCGTTGCTGGGCGACGCGGCGACCATGACGCGGCCGCACACCGGCAGCGGGGCCGTCAAGGCCGTGCAGGATGCCCTGGCGCTGGGCCGGCTGCGCCGCGAACACGGTGACTGGGCAACGGTTCTGGCCGAATACGACGCGGTGCGCCGTCCGGCGGGCACCGCGCTCGTGGACCTCGGCCGCCGCATCGGTGAGGCGCAGGTGATCAGCACGCCGCCCTGGGATTCCATGACCCCGGACGATTTCACCGCATGGATACAGTCCGTACTCTCCGGCCGGCGCCTCTACCTCTACGACAACCTCCGCTGACGCTCACACGGGTCCGAGCAGATCCCACCGGTTTCCGGAGATGTCGAGGAACACGGCCACCCGGCCGTACGGCTCGGTGCGGGGTTCGCGGACGAAACGTACTCCGGCGCCGGTCATCCGGCGATAGCTGTCTTCGAAATCGGTGACCCGCAGGAAGAATCCGACCCGCCCGGCGATCTGATCGCCGATCGCGCGGCGCTGCCGATCCCCGTCCGCTCGCGCGAGCAGGATTCCGGTGGTCGCCGCCGGCGGCCGGACCACCACCCACCGTTTGGGCCGCCCGTCGTCGGTGCGCGACGGCGAGTCCTCCACCAGGTCGAAACCGAGTGTGCCGACGAAGAACTCGAGGGCGGAGTCGTAGTCCTCGACGATGATCGTGACCAGTTCCAGATGCACGCCGTCAGCGTGACATACCGAGAAAGTGAATGTCGATTCTTGTATGATGAGCGTCATGCGTTCGCGCGATGTGCATTTCGTGGGGAGTTTCCCGGCGGCGAGCACGGCGGACGCGATGGGGGCGATGGCCGACTGCGCCGGTCCGCTGTTGCGGACGCTGCCGACCGGTGAGGTGCGGCGTTACGAGTACTACATTCGGCCGATTCTGGAAGACCTGGTCGCTCAGGGTGCGCTCGAGGTCGCCAAGGCCGGAGAGTGGCGGACGCTCCGCGATCTGCCGAGATACCGGGTGCCGCAGGGGAAGACGCTCAGCGGTGAGGTGATGGACCTCGGTTACGGCCGGGAGGCCGCGGAGGCGATGCCGGTGTTCGCGGCGGTGCGTGACGCCCGGGATCTGCCGGAGCTCCGGTTGCAGGTCGGGATGCCGACCGATCTGAGTCTGGCGTTCATCGCGCTGGGTGTGCGCGGAGTGCGGTCCCAGCGGGCGGCTTTCGCCGCGGCCACCGGCCGTGAGATCGCCGCGATCGCGCAGTCGGCCGGGACGGAGGTCGTCGTTCAGCTGGAGGCCACCGCGGAATTGGTGTCGATGGCGCTGGCCCAGCCGTTCCAGCGTTCGCTGGATCGCCGGTTGGGCCTGGGCCGGGGGATCGCGGGGCTCGCGGCGGCGGCGCCGGAGGGCACTCGGTTCGGGGTGCACCTTTGTGTGGGGAGCCTGCACAACAAGGGGGTACCGCTGCGCAGTGCGCGTCCGTTGGTCGACCTCGCCAATTCCGTTGCGCGACAATGGCCGGCGGGGCGGACCCTGGAATATGTGCATGCCCCGTTCGCCGCGGGCGGCAGACCGCCGGCCACCGGGGAACGGTTCTACGCGCCGCTCGCGGATCTGGCCCTGCCCGCGGGAACCAGGTTCCACGCGGGCTTCGTGCACGACTCCCCCACCGAGGCGCAGCAGCGGAAGACGTTGCAGTCCATCGAGAACGCGCTCGGCCGCCGGGTCGACGGGGTCGCCTGCGCGTGCGGGCTCGGGCGCCGGTCCCGGCCGGTCGCGGATGCGCTCATGGCGCGAGCGGTGGCCTTGGCCGGCTGCTGACGCACGGCCGCCGCCGCTGCCCGGGTCTTGCCTTGACGCCGATGGCAACCATCGCGATGCTCGACCCCTCGATGCCGATCTGCGGCCACCAGCAGTCGGGCTGGGGCGGCGGCGGCGGGCTCGCCGCGCGGCGATCAGGGAGTGCGGCGGGGCTCACTCAACGGGGAGGGCCAGTCACCGAGTGTGAATTGTGTTCCGGCTCGGCGGATCTCGACCGCTCCCGCGCCGGCGAAATGGGCGGGAACCACCAATTCCCCGGTGTCGGCGGCTCGTTCGAGGATGCGGTGGCGGGTGGTGGCGGCTTGCTCCGGGTCCTGGCACAGGCAGCTGCTGCACGCGGGGTGCAACAGCTGGAGCGGGCTGTGGACCAGGTCGCCGACGAACACCGCGCGATCGGCGCCGGAGGCGAGGTGCACGACCGCGGAGCCCGGCGTGTGGCCGGGGGCGGATTCCAGGGTGAGGTTGTCGTCGACGCGGTAACTGTCGTCCCAGAGGATCGCGCGGCCGGCGCGGTGGACGGGGGCGATGCTGTCCTCGTAGAGGAGTTCGTCGTCGGGGCGGCGGCCGCGCGCGTAGCCGTTGGCGGGGCCGAACCACGCGTCGTCCACGGCGGGAATCAGGTAGTGCGCGTTGGGGAATGCCGGTACCCATTCGCCGTCGGCGTCGACGGTGTTCCAGCCGACGTGGTCGCCGTGCACGTGGGTGTTGACGACCAGATCGACGTCGCCGGGCCGTACGCCCGCCCGGGCCAGGCGGTCGAGGAAGTCCCCGGTGCGGCGGTGGAACAGCGGGCGGCTGGGCCGGTCCCGGCCGTTGCCGACACCGGTGTCGATCAGGATCGTGCGGCCGGCGCTGCGCAACACCCAGGTCTGCACCGTGGCGACCACCAGTCCGGTGCCCGGTTCCTGATGCTCGGGGACCAGCCAGTCCACGTTGCCGGACCAGATCTGCTCGGTGCTGCCGGGCAGCAGATCGGGTCCGGGCAGCAGGGGCCCCTGCCATTCGAGGACGCGGAAGATCTCGACATCCCCCAGCACGATGCTCTGTGAACTCTCCATGCCGACGAGCCTATGGAGACCACTTCGAGTCGATCAATGCATATTCTGCTCATCTGGATACTCGATCTGCTCATACATGAGAGTTCTCGGTATCCTGGGCCGATGGATGTGCTCAGTGACGCGATCGCCGCGATGCGTCTCGGGCAACCGACCACGAGCCGGCTGTGCACGGCGGACCGCGACTGGTGCACGCGGCTGAGCCCGTACGAGGGTGCCGGTTTCCACATCGTGCTGCGCGGCAGTTGCTGGGTGCTGCCCGACGAGGGCGAGCCGGTGCTACTGGGTACCGGTGACGCGGTCCTGCTGCCGCACGGGACCGGGCACCTGCTCTCCGACGGCCCCGCCGACACCCGGGCCGGGTCGCGGGCGATTCCGTTCGAGCAGTGGTATGCCCGCCGGGAGCCCGAAACCTCCTCGGGTACCGCACGATTCGAGGTGCTGTGCGGAAAGTACCGGCTGGACGAGCGCGGGCGGCATCCGATGATCGCGGAACTGCCGAACCTCATCCACCTCCCGGCCCGCGTCGGCGATCACGTCGAACTCCGTGCCGCCGTGGACCTGCTGGGCCGGGAGGTGGACCGGCGCGGCCCGGGCTCGTGCATCGCGGTGCCGAGCCTGCTGGACCTGTTGCTGGTCTACATGATTCGCGCCTGGATGGCCGAGAGCAGCACCGGTGTCTGGCCCGCGGTGCTCGGCGATCCGGTCACCGCCGCCGCCCTGCGGGCCCTGCACACCGATCCGGCCGCGCCGTGGAGCAACGAGTCGCTCGCCGCCGAGACCGGTGTCTCCCGCGCCACCCTGACCCGCCGGTTCACCGCCCTGGTGGGCAGGCCCCCGATGGGATACCTCACCTGGTGGCGCCTGACCCGGGCCGCCGCCCTGCTCCGCGACACCACCGACCCGCTGTCGGCCATCGCCGGTCGGGTCGGCTACGCCAACCCCTACGCGTTCTCGAACGCCTTCAAGAAAGAGTTCGGCGCCCCACCCGGTCGCTACCGCGAAAACCACCCAGGGGCGGCCTGATTCACACAACCGGCCGCGAGACCCGGGCCTCGCGCGGATGCCGGAAGACGCCGATACCGGCGGCCTCGTTGCGTTGCCGCCATTCGGCGCGCGGCAGCCGGGTGACGTCGACGTCCGCGGCCGCGGCGATTCCCGGGTGCGTCACGGTGTTCTACGATGACAGGCGAGCCGTCGCGATACGAGCATGGAACGACTACGTTCTATTCGCCAGAACAGCTGCGTCGAAATAAAGAACGCAAACGTACTTTTCGTCGCCGCTCGCACATCGCTCTCGTTCACAACCCCGTCGATGTCGGTGCGTACCGGCACACTTGGGGTATGGACATCTCTGCGGCCGTCGCCGCGGTTCTCGGCGCCTTCGTCCTGTCCGGCGCGGCCGGTCTCAATGCCTGGCTTCCCCTGCTGGTCGTCGCCGTCGGCGACCGGGCCGGGTGGATCGACCTGGGCCACTCCTACGGCTGGCTGTCGTCGACACCGGTCATCGCCGGCATAGCCATCCTCTGCGTGCTCGACTTCGTCGGCGACAAGATCCCGGCGCTGGATTCGGTGCTGCACGGCGTCGGCACCCTGGTGGCGCCGACCTCCGGGGCGATCCTGTTCGCCGCCGACACCAGCGTGTCCTCGCATCTGCCACCCGCGGTCGCCGCCGTCCTCGGCGCCGTCACCGCCGGCAGTGTGCACATCGGCCGCACGGTGGCGCGCCCGTTCGTCACGGGAACCACAGCGGGCGTGGGCAATCCGGTCGTCTCCACCGCCGAGGACGGCACAGCGCTCGTCCTCACCGTGCTGGCGCTGGTGGTGCCGGTAGTGGCCTTCATCGCGATCCTGCTCCTGCTGACGATGCTGGGCCTGATCGCGGTCCGGGCGGTCCGCTGGTTGCGCGATCGGCGTCGCCGCACCCAGCTGAAACCCGGTTAGGCGCGGCCGATCCCGGCGCGGGATGCCGGTCGGCGAATCCGGCCGCGTTCCGCCGCGGTGGTTCAGTCGGCGAATCCGGCCTCGGCCCAGGTGCGGCCGCCGTCGGCGGTGAGCAGCAGCCGGTTCGCGCCCAGCTCGTCCTGGAGGAGCACGTAACCGGCGGTCGGCGAGACGAATTCACCGCCGCCGATGCTGGTGCGGGGTGAGCCGGCGTAGACCGGCTGCCAGCTCCGGCTCGCATCGGCACTGAGCAGCAACCGGGCCCCGGCGGAGGTGTCGGACACGGCCGCCACGAGGTGGCCGGGGCCGGCGGACATCAGGTACACGTCGGCCACCTGTGGCCATAGTGTCGACGTTCCGGTGAAACTGTCGCCACCGTCGGTGGAGACGAAAACCTGTTCGCCGGTGCGGCTTTCCGCGGGACCGGGACGTCCGCACACCAGGTAGATCGGGCCGGCGGACGTCGCGTCGAGCGTGCCGACGCCGTTGCCGCCACAGTGGGGCGCGGTCCAGTCCTGCCAGTGACCGCCGACCGTTCGCATCGTCGCGATCGTGCCGCGGCCCTGGACGATCACCCAGGCGTGGCCGCCGCGTGCGGTCACGGACGGCAGCACCGGGCCACCCGCGGGAGCATGGCGGCCGAGATCGGCCACCGTCCAGTCGTCGGCGCCGATCGGGCTGGAGCTCACCCGGATCTCCGCGTCACCGTCGACGGTGGCGGTCCGGACCGTGGAGCCGTCCACCGCCACCGACCACCTCTCGCCCGGTATGTCGACCCGGCGCCAGGTCGTGCCGCCGTCGTGGGTGGACCACAGGTGCCGGGCGCCGGTGGCCCAGCCGTTGTCCCGGTCCGCGAAGGTGAACTGCCAGTAGGCGCCGGCGTTGTCGGGCAACGGCTTCGGCTGCCAGGTGATGCCCCCGTCGCGCGTCGACCACAGCCCGCCGCCGTAGACCCATCCGGCGCTCGGATCGGCGAAGGTGACCCCGGCCCACGTGCTGGGAACGCCGCCCGGTGCGGTCATGTCGGCATCCGGCGTCGGCATCGTCCGCCAGCTCCGGCCACCGTCGGCGGAATGTTCCAGCTGCGGGCACGAGGTTCCGGCCGCACACGGCCCGCGGGTGCCCAGCACCCACATCTGCTCGGGCGCGGGGGCGCTCACGGCGATCGGCGCGAACCAGGGCGCTCCCCCACCGGACGTCGAACTCGGTTCGGCCACAACTTGATTCGCGACGGCCGCCGGTGACCGGTGGCCGGCGAGACCGACCACGGTGACCGTCACCACGACGACGAGCGCGACGACCGCCGCCACACCGATCCTCCGGTCAGGACTGTGCCGCAGTCGATTCCACAGCCGACTGCGCACCGGGTCCTCCCCCTTCGCACCGGCAGCACGCGATCCCCTCGTGTCGCTCCGGATGCCACACTGTAGCAATCGCCGCCGGTGACGGAGAGCGGTATGCGGGAACGCCGCTCAGTTGCGGGCGGGCGGGTGCCCGGCCGAGGTTCGCTGGACGTGTTCGAGCAGGAGCACCAGCACGCTCTTCGCCGATTCCCGGTTGCGGGCGTCGCAGAGCTGGACCGGGATGGAGTCGGGAAGGTCGAGCGCGCCGCGGATCTCGTCCTCGGCGTAGATGTCGGCGCCGTCGAAGCAGTTCGCGGCGACGACGAACGGGATCCGGCGGGATTCGAAATAGTCCACCGCGGCGAAGGATTCCGTGATCCGGCGGGTGTCGGCGATGACCACCGCACCGAGCGCACCGACCGACAGTTCCTTCCAGACGAACCAGAACCGGTCCTGCCCGGGGGTGCCGAACAGATACACCACCACTTCCGGACTGATCGTGATGCGGCCGAAATCCAGTGCGACAGTGGTGGTTTTCTTACCGTCCAGACCGGTCACGTCGTCGACGGCAGTGCCGAGCTCCGACAGCCGCTCCTCGGTGCGCAGCGGGGCGATCTCGCTGACCGCACCGACCATCGTGGTCTTGCCGACCCCGAATCCGCCCGCGACCAACAGCTTGACGGCCTGCACCGAGTTCAGTCGATCAGAGTCTGCGTATGCCATCGAGTACCGCCTGCAATAGTTCCGGATCGGGGCCGCTCGCCGCCGGTGTCGGGGATCGGTAGATGACATGCCCGGAGTCGACCAGATCGCCGATCAGGACCTTGACCGCGGCCAGCAACAGGTTCAGGTGGGCGGCGAGTTCGGCGATCGATATCGGCCTGCCCTGGCAGAGCCGCACGATCTCCGCGTATTCCCGGTCCAGTGTCGCGGCCTCGGTCTCCGCCCGGACGGCGACGACGAGCGTGAGCATGTCGAGCGCGTTGACGTATTTCCCGGCACGACCCCGGGTCACGGCGAACGGGCGGACGAGTGGACCGGGGTCGTCGTCCGCCTCCCAGGGGTCACCCTGGTGATAGTTCACGATGCCGGTGACACCCGCGGAAACGCGGACGCACCCCGCGGCAGCGCGGTCAGCTGCTCACCGACCTGCCCGACGATGACGTTGATCTCGTACGCGATCAGGCCCAGATCGGCGTCGATCGCGGCGAGCAGGGCCAGGCAGGCGCCCTGTCCGGCCTCGGTCACCACCAGGTAGCCACCGGCGAGTTCGATCACCGTCTGCTGGACGTCGCCCTTGCTGAACCGGTCGCCGACACCGCGCGCGAGACTGTGCAACGCGGAGGCGATGGCGGCGAGATGCTCGGCATCCTCCCGGCCCAGCCGCTTCGACCGTGCCAGCGCCAGGCCGTCGGCCGAGAGGACCATCGCATGTTCGGACCCCGGCACTCGGCCGACCAGGCTGTCCAGCAGCCAGTCCAAAGCATTGCGGGCAGCCTGGCCCGTCACGTCATTGCTCACGTTCTGACCGTTCGTCGTCATGTTCGGTGGGTGGGGTGTTCGTCCGTGCCCGGTGGGTTCCGCGCTGGAAGGCGGCCATGGAGTGCCGGATCTGCTCGGGTGCACGGCGCTCGGGCGGGAGCAGATCCGGTGTGGTGTCGGGCTGATGCTCCTCGAGACGCAACTGCGGCGCGAGGTGACTCTGCCGCTCCCGCTTCGGCAGTGGGGTCCGGGAGCGACCGGTCGGCGCCAGCCGGGGCAGTCCGGGCGAACTGCCGTTACCCGAGGGTGCGACCGGGACGGAGCCCGGCCACGGCGGCAACTGCGACAGGTCGGACGCCGGCTGCGACGGCACCACATCCAGCACCGGCCGCGGCAGGTGCTCCGGCGGGGCCGGCGGCTTCACCTCGTCCGGCTCCGGACCGGCCTCGGGCGCAACGAGATCCAGGATCTCGCCGGGGACCAGCACCACCGCGTTCACGCCGCCGTAGGCGGATTGCTGGAGACCGACCGTGATGTCGTGGCGCCGGGCCAGCCGGCTGACCACGAACAGACCCAGGTGCCGGTGGCCCGCCAGCGTCATCTCCTGGAACTCCGGCGGATTGCGCAGCAACTCGTTGAGCCGCTCGCGTTCCTCGAAGCGGATACCGAGACCCTGATCCACGATCTCGATCACCAGGCCGCGGCTGACCAGGCTGCCGTGCACGGTCACCGGCGCCTCCGGCGGCGAGAACAGCGTCGCGTTGTCGATCAGCTCGGCCAGCAGGTGGATGAGGTCGGCCACGGCATTGCTGTGCACCCAGGCATCCGGCATGCGGATCGCGCTCACCCGCGCGAAATCCTGTGTCTCCGAGGCGGCGCTGCGCACGATCTGCTCGACCGCCACCGGCTCGCGCCACCGGCGGCCGGGCTGCGCACCACCGAGGATCAGCAGATTCTCGGCGTTGCGGCGGGCTCGAGTGGCGAGATGATCGAGCTGGAACAGCAATTCGAGATGTTCTGGATCGTGCTGCTTGGCCTGGGCGACGTCGAGGACGTCCATCTGCCGGCGCACGAGTACCTGACTGCGCCGGGCGATGTCGACGAAGACCTTGTTGAAGCCGTTGCGGGTTCGCGCCTCGGCGGTGGCGGCGGCCATGGCCGTGCGCTGCGCGCTGCTGAATGCCGCTGCCACCTGCGCGATTTCGTCACGGCCGCGGTCCGATGTCACCGCGGCCTCGGCCTCGGCGACATCGACCTGCTCACCGTCGTGCAACCGCTGGATGATCGCGGGCAGGGTCTCATCGGCCAGGTGCAACGTCCTGGACCGCAGCGAGCGCAACCGCCGGACCAGCCCGTTCGCCATCAGGAACGCGATCGTGAACGCGAGCAGGGTGATGAGCGCGACGCCGACCCCGGCGAGGATCGACCGGACCAGCAGCCGGTGGGCCGCATCGGCGACCAGCGAATTCGCATACTCCGCATGTGTCTTGAACAGCGTCAGCAGCTGATCCTGCACGGACACCACGACCACGCGGGCCTCGTCGTCGGACAGCGGCACCGCACCACGGCTCACCAGCTGATCCTCGGCGTCGAGGTCGCTGTGCCACTGCGGACTGTCGATCAGCTTCTGGTACACCGCCTGGTCGGCGGGGGTGAATTTCGAGGTCAGCGCGTCGAGATCGTTGCGAAAACCACCGACCAGCAGGGCGATCGCGCGTTTGTCGTCGTTGTTCAGCGGACCCGAGACCGTCGCCGCGGCGGCGATACCCACTGCGCGCGAGTGCAGATCGACCATCCGGGCGAACGCCCCGGTCGTCATCTCCTCGGCCGCGCTCGCCGGGCTCGGAGTGAAGGGCGCGATCCCCTCGAAGCCCATCGCCATGATGCCGACGAGCTGGGAGTAGTAGTTGTCCACATCGGCGAGGGTGGCGTGGTGCAGGTCGATGGCCTGCCGGATGACCGGCAGCTGGGCTCCGACCGCGCGGATGGCCGGTGACGACTTCGCCAGGCCCTTCGGATTGAGCGGCTGCATCTGGAGAGAGAGATCGATGATCGCCGCGAGCGCCTTGTCCAGCCGAGCACGATCCGCGGGCAGTTCGGCCGTGATCTGGGGATCTCCGGCCACCACCATGAGACTGATCGCGCGCTCGTCCTCCGTCGCCACCGCGAAGGTGGCCAACGGCTCGATCTGGCGACTCACCAGATCCGACCAGCGGGCCGCGGAACGCGCCTGACTGCTCAGGTTCACCACGAGGATCGAGCCCGTGACCAGCAGGGCGAGGCAGGGTATCAGGACGATTGCCAGCACTCGTGTGCGAATGCTCTGCGCTGTCCGAGATCTGGCCCACCCTTTCGAGGCGCGAGGTTGTGAGCTGCTCTCACTCGGCACTGTCGGCGAGTGTTCGGTCAATCCACTTTCCTTGGCCTCGATACCGGGCGACCGAAACACGGCCGCTCTCCAAACATTCCGCGATAGGTGTTACCAACGAACAACATCAACTGCCGAATAGGTCCTGCATTGGCGGGTTGTCACATTAACGACACGCTGCCGAGCTGTCAATGGGCTGTAGATATACCGGCACCAGCGCGGTTGCCGATTGCCCGCCGGATGCCGGACCGGAGGGGGCCGTGCGGGATCGAACGATGTCCCGACAGACCATAATCGGTAAGCGTGTACGTACTTTCCGGCCGCCACACGGGTGGCCGCGCCTGATGCAGACCGAATTGCTCACCTGGCTCACCGATGTCGCACCCGAGCACGAATGGCAGTGGGCCACCATCCACAAGGGCTGCTTCCACCATGTGGTGGTGACCGACTCCGCCGTCGCGCGGATCTCCTGCCACGGCCCGCAGCCACACCGCCTGGCCCGCGAACTCGCCACCCTGACCGCGGTGACCGCGTTACGACTACCCGTCGAACATCCGCGGCCGCTGTCCGGCGTGATCGACACCGCGAAACACTCGGCGATGCTGGTCACCCGGGTGCCCGGCGACGAGCGGCCGCAACCCGAATGGTCCACCGTCGCGGACGAATTGGGTGGGCTGCTGCGCGATCTGCACGCGATCCGCCCGGCGGCGTCCGAGACTCCCCTGCCACCCCCGCGCAGTTGGTGCGGCGGCGAGGACTGGCCCGGTATCGTCACCGATTCGGTGCTGCCCCACCTCCCGGCCGACAGCGCCGCCGCGGCCGACACGGTGATGCGGGACATCCTCGCGGTGGAGCGGGATGCGCCGATCGGCTTCGTGCACGGCGATTTCGGGCCGCACAACATCCTGTGGCGGAGCCGGGAGGTCCGCTCGCTGATCGACTTCGACCACAGTTGCCTCGGCGATCCGGCCATCGATGTCGCCGCGCTGATCAGCTTCTACGGCGCCGGCGCGGTATCCGCCGTCGCCCGGGAGGAGGGCCTGATCGAGCGCGCGCTGCGGCACCGCGCGGGCTTCACGCTCCAATTGGCCGCCGCCGCGGTGCTCGTCGGCGACCAGCGCCTGTTCCGGCACGCCGTCGGCAATTTCACCACCCGGTACCGGTCCGGCACCCTGTACGACCCGGACGGCGCCGTACCCGCGGTCGCGAACGGTGGTCGCCCGGTATGACGGGCCACGAAGTCAATGCTTTGCTCACACTTCGCGGTTTATCCTCGCCGGCATGGACCCTGATGCGGCCGGGAGACATTCACCCGGACGGCTCGCACCCGTAGCCGATCGGCGGGCCTGGCAGCCGGCCGGGCTCGTCGTGCAACTGCTCGCGGTGGTGATCGCCGCGATTCCGGTCGTCACGGAACTGTGGCACCTGAAGAATCGGGACGGGATCGCACACCTCACCACCGCGGTACTGCCGCTGGCCTGGCACGAGACCTCGCACACCACGTCGGCACTCGTGCTGCTGGGGGCCGGTGCGGTGCTGTTCGTGGCGGGCAGCGTCGTGCTCGCCCGCCCGCACGTCCGGAACCGGTGGCTGCTGGTGGTCGCGGTGCCCGTGGCAGCGGTGGCCGGGCCGCTGATCCTGGGCAGCCTGGTCGCGATCGTGGCGATCCTGCTCTACCTGTTCATCGACTCGCTCGACCCGTTCCCCGACAAGGATCGCAAGCGCAGGCGACGGCGGCAGCCACCGGATCTGTCCGCCTCCCAGCAGAACTGAGCCCGAGCGGAAATCGGCCGCGCCGGTCACCCGATGATGGGATGTCCGGTGTAGGACGGTGGCCGGCGGGGTAGCCTCCAGTCGGTCCCGGTCGACGGGACCTGACGAAACCGAAAGTGACAGAGGCTATTTCAGATTTTGCCGTCCGAGGTGGACGGTGCGGATCAGGAGGGTTCATGCGGGCACGAACCATGCTCGGGGCGGCGGTCGCGGCGGCGGGCCTGTCGGTGGCCGGTGGCGCGGTGGCCGGGGCGGCGCCGATGCGGGCGGCCGATCTTCAGGTCGATGTGGCGCCGTATCTGGTGGGCGACACCGTCTATTTCAGCGCCGGCGGCGCGAACTGCTCGATACACCCCGACGGCAGTGCGGGGTGCGACATCCCGGCGGGAATCGCCAAGTGGTACAACATTCTTCCCGTGACCGATCTGGTCATCGACATCCCGTTCCTGCCCGCGCACCCGGAGTGGGTCCAGCACGGGCAGCCGGGGAGTCTGTCGTTGCCCTCGGACGCCAACGGATACGACAGCACCATCTCCTATGCCGGAGCCAGTTGCTACGGCGGCGGGCGCGGCGCCATCGGGTGCACGTCGAAGGGGCACTCGTTCAGTTTCGGCTGGTCGGGCACGCAGACCAGCTGAGCCGCACGCTCAGCCGAGCCGGGTGACCCGCCGGGCCGCGGCCATGTCCGCTTCGATGCCCCGGGCGGCGATCCGCAGGTGCGGGAGCAGATCGCCGTGGATCTCCTCGAGGCCGCGGCGGGAGGCGTGGGTGGAGATGTTGATCGCGGCGACCACCGCGCCCGCGCTGTCGTGCACCGGGGCCGCCACCGAGCGCAGGCCGGCCTCCAACTCCTGATCGACCAGCGAATAGCCCTGGGCACGAACCTTTTCCAGTTCGCCGCGCAGCTGCGCCGGTTCGGTGACGGTGTTGGAGGTCAGGCCGATGAGGCGGGTATCCGCCAGGTAGTCGTCGAGTTGCCGCGGGGTCAGGCCCGCCAGCAGCACATGACCCATCGAGGTGGCGTAGGCCGGGAAGCGGGTGCCGATGTTGATGCTGACGGTCATGATCCGCGACACCGCCACCCGGGCCACATACACCACGTCGGGGCCGTCGAGCACCGAGACCGAACTCGATTCGCGGACCGCGGCCGACAGTCGTTCCAGATGTGGCTGGGCCACTTCCGGCAGGGTCATGCTCGACAGGTACGAATAGCCCAGTTCCAGCACCTTCGCGGTGAGCGAGAACCGTTTGCCGTCGGTGCGGACATAGCCGAGATCGGTGAGCGTCAACAGGAATCGGCGCGCGGCGGCGCGGGTGAGACCGGTCAGGCGGGCCACATCCGACAGGGTCAGGTCGGGGTGGTCGGCGTCGAACGCGCGGATGACGGCAAGGCCACGCTCGAGCGACTGCACGTAGTGCGCGCCGCGGCCGCCGTCGTCAATCGTGCTGTCCGGCTCGGTGCTGCTCATCCTCGTCCTCCTCGGCCGGACGTATGCGTGCGGCCTCGTCGCCCAGTTCGGCCAGCACCTGCTGGCCGATCGCGAACGCGGCGTTGGCCGCCGGCACGCCCGCGTAGGCCCCCGTGTGCAGCAGCACCTCGGCGATCTCCGCGGCGGTCAGTCCGTTGTGCACCGCCGCGCGCACGTGCATCCCGATCTCCTCGTGCCGCCCGAGAGCGGTGAGCACCGCCAGGGTAACGCAACTGCGGGTGCGGCGATCCAGGCCGTCCCGGGTCCAGATCGAACCCCACACCGATTCGGTGATGTACTCCTGGAACGGCCGGGTGAATTCGGTGGTACGGGCCACCGCCCGATCGACGTGCGCGCTGCCGAGCACCTCGCGCCGCACCCGCATGCCCTCGTCCGCGCTGCTCACGAATTCTCCTTCAGGTGGCCGATGATCAGGTCGCTGATGGCGTCCACCGCCTCGGCGGTGGCCAGATGCGCTCCCGGCGAGACGATGTCGAACCGCGCGCGCGGGATGTCCGCGGCGATCCGGCGGCCGTGCTCCGGCGGGGTGGCCGGATCCTCGGCGGCGGAGATCACCAGGGTGGGTGCGGTGATGCCGGGCAGGCCGCGCGCGATGTCCATGGCCGCGATCGCGGCGCAGCAGGCGGCATATCCCTCGGCGGGGGTCGCGGCCACCATCTGCTCGAACGCGGCGATGCGCTCCGGGTGGGCGGCCCGCCACGGCGCGGTGAACCAGCGCAGCACCACCGCCTCGGTGATCGCGGCCATGCCCTCGGCGCGCACGGTCGCCGCGCGGGCGGTCCAGCTCTCCGGCGGACCCAGCCGGGCGGAGGTGCAGCACAGGGTCAGGGTCCGGATCCGCTGCGGCGCATGCTCACCCAGCCACATGCCGACCATGCCGCCCAGTGACAGCCCGACCACGTGCGCGCTGTCCAGGCCCAGCTCGTCGAGCAGGGCGACCGCGTCGGCGCCGAGGTCGGCCAGCGTGTACGGCCCGGGCGGGACCGGCGAATTCCCGTGCCCCCGATGGTCGTAGCGCACCACCCGGTAGCCGGCGGCGGCCAGGGCCGCGACCTGCGGCTCCCACATCCGCAGATCGCTGCCCAGCGAACCCGACAACAGCACGGGCACACCGTCTTCCGGACCGTCCACCACATGGTTCACGGCAATACCGGTCATCACCCCACGTCCTCTCCCGCATCGCGGACCTCGTGCCACCGCAGCACCGTGCGGGTGACGAACTCCCGGGCCGAGCCGAGATAGCCGGCCGGGTCCAGCAGTTCGTCGATCCGGCTGCGGCTCAGATACTTTCCGATCGTGGCGTCCGCGGCCAGCAACTCTGCCAGTTCGCCGGCCCCGCTCAGCGCGGCGCGGCAGCACGCGGTGACCGCTGCTCCGGCCTGCTGCCGCCCGAGCGCGCCACCGGAGGCCGCCAGCAACTCGACGGACACGTTCTCCGCCAGCAGCAGGCCACCGGTGCGATCGAGGTTGGCGCGCATGCGAACCGGGTCGGCCCGCAGGCGATCCAGCGCGATGCGCAGCCAGTGAACGGCAGAACCGGTGGTGCGCAACAACTCCCGATACGGCCGCCACTCCGCGTGCCAGGATCCGGCGGCCCGCTGATGATCGTGGGCCGCGGCGGCGAGCAGATCCGCGACCAGGCCGGGCGCCTGCGCGGCCGCGGCCGCGGCGAGCACCGCCGCCACCGGATTGCGCTTGTGTGGCATGGTCGACGAGCCGCCGCTGCCCGGCGGCCCCTCCTCGGCGATCTCCGCCACCTCGGTCTGCGCCAGCAGGGTGAGGTCGCGGGCGATCTTCGCGACGGCGCCGCAGGTCTGCCCCAGCGCGGCGGCGACCTCGGTGATCCGGCTGCGCTCGGTGTGCCAGGGCAGCAGCGGCACGGCCAGGCCGAGCCCGCCCGCCAGCCGCTCCAGGACGTCGATTCCGTTGTCGCCCAGGGCCGCCAGCGTGCCGACCGCACCACCGAACTGCACGGCGAGGCGCTGCGCACGCACCGCGGCCAGCCGCTCCCGCGCGGCGAGCACACCGCCGAGCCAGCCGGCGGCGGCGAACCCGAAGGTGATCGGCGTGGCCTGTTGCAACAGGCTGCGCCCGGCCAGCACGGTATCGGTATGTGTTTCGGCCAGTTCGGCCAGTCGCGCGGCCACCGCCCGCAACTCGGCGTCGAGGGCGGCCAGCGCGCGGGCGGTCACCAGCATCGCGGCGGTGTCGACGACGTCCTGACTGGTGGCGCCGAGGTGCACGTAACCGGCGGCGTCCCCGGCCACGCGCGCGGTGAGCGCGCCGACCAGCGGTCCGGCGGGATTGCCGATCCCCACCGCCGCCGCGCCCAGTGCGGCCGGATCGTAATACGCTGCGCGGCATTCGCTTTCGATGGCCGTAGCGGCCCCGGCGGGGATCAGCCCGGTGTCGGCCTCGGCGCGGGCGAGTGCGCCCTCGAAGTCGAGCATGGCCTGCACCCAGGCCCGGTCGCCGACCATGGCGGCGACCGGCCCGGCGGCGAGGATGCCGTCGAACAGGCCCGGATCTCCCGCCGCGGGATCAGACATCGAAGAAGACCGTCTCGCCCTCGCCCTGGAGGTACACGTCGAACCGGTAGCCGCCCGGCTCGGCCGTCGCGACCAGTGTCGAACGCCGTTGCGCGGGAACCGCACTCAGCACCGGGTCGACCGCGTTGGCGGCGACGTTCTCAGGGAAGTACAGGCGGGTCACCACCCGGTGCAGCATACCCCGGGCGAACACCGAGACGTCCAGATGCGGCGCCTGCGCGCCCTGCGGGCCGGGCACCGGTCCCGGATGCACGGTGTGGATGGCGTATTCACCGAGCCGGGTGTCACTGCGGCCGAAACCCCGGAAGCCGTACACCCGGCCGCGCGGGTCGTCGGGATGGTCGAAACGCCCGTCCGGGCCGGCCTGCCAGGTTTCGATCATGGCATCCGGAATACGTTGTCCCGCACCGTCGAACACCTCACCACGGATCCAGAACGCACCGGGGGTGCCTGCGGGCACCACATGCCTGCCGTAGTCGGACCAGTCCAGGCCGATGTGCAGGTAGGGGCCGACGGTCTGCGACGGCGTCGTCGCCAACTGCTCAGTCATGGTGCGGCTCCTCGAACGGGGTGGCGGCACGGCCGCGCAGCACGATGTCGAATTCGAAGGCCAGGGCCCAGTTCGGTTTCGTGCGGTCCAGGCTGAACCGCGAGATCAGCCGGGGCCGGGCGGCCTCGGGGATCGAATTGAAGATCGGGTCCTGGGAGAACAGCGGATCGTCGGGGAAGTACATCTGGGTCACCAGCCGCTGCGGGAACGCGCGGCCGAAGACCGAGAAGTGGATGTGCGCCGGACGCCAGGCGTTGTGGTGGTTGCCCCACGGATAGGCGCCGGGCTTGATCGAGACGAATTCGTAGCGGCCCTGTTTGTCGGTGAGGGTGCGCCCGACACCGTCGAAGTTCGGGTCCAGCGGCGCGTCCCAGCGATCGCCGATGTGCCGGTAGCGGCCGGCGGCGTTGGCCTGCCAGATCTCGATCAGCGAGTCCGGGATCGGGCGGCCGTCGCTGTCGAGCAGCCGGCCGAACACGATGATCTTCTGCCCGATCGGGTCGCCGCGGTGCTGGAAGGTCAGGTCGTGGTCGTCCGGCCGGACCAGATCGCCGCCCAGCACCGGCCCGGTGATCTCGGTGAGGCCGGCCGGCAGCAGCCGCAGCGGTTGCTTCGGATGCCGCAGCGCCGTCGACTTGTAGCCCGGAAAGTCCAGCGGCGGATGGGTTTCCGGCGAATCCGGTCGGTATCCGGGGACGATCAGCTCGTCCGCCGCGATCAGGTTGTCGCTCACTGTGCCTCCAATACCACGGCAAGTCCCTGCCCGACGCCGATGCACAGCGCCGCCAGTCCCCACCGGCTGCCGCGCCGCCGCATCTCCCGGGCGAGCTGGTTGATCACGCGCGCGCCGGACGCACCGAGCGGATGCCCGAGGGCGATGGCGCCACCGTTGACGTTCACGATCTCCGGACCGAGGTCCTTCCAGTCGGCCAGGCAGGCCAGCGACTGGGCGGCGAACGCCTCGTTCAATTCCACGACACCCACATCGCCCCAGGCGATTCCGGCGCGTCGAAGGGCGAGTTCGGCGGCCCGCACCGGGCCGATGCCGAACACGTCGGGGTCGACCCCGGCCGCGCCGCGTCCGGCGATGCGGGCCAGCGGCGCCCGGCCGAGCCGGTCGGCGAGCGCCTCGTCACCGAGCAGCAGCGCCGAGGCGCCGTCGTTGAGCGGTGAGGCGTTGCCCGCGGTGACGGTGCCGTCCGGGCGGAACGACGGCCGCAGGGTCGCCAGTGTCTCGACCGTGGTCTCCGGTCGCAGCGATTCGTCGCGAACCAGGTCGGTGCCGGGCACCGGGATCACGTGGTCGTCGTAGAAGCCGTCGGCCCACGCCCGCGCGGTCAGCCGGTGGCTGCGGGCGGCGAAGGCGTCCTGTTCGGCGCGGCCGATTCCGTAACGGCCCGCGAGGATTTCGGTGCTCTCCCCCAGCGGGACGGTCCAGGCCGCGGGCATCGCCGGATTCACCAGCCGCCAGCCCAGGGTGGTCGAGTGCAGGGTCTCGTTGCCGGCCGGAAAACCCTTGGCGGGCTTCGGCATCACCCACGGGGCCCGGCTCATCGACTCCACGCCGCCGACGACGACGGTTGCGGCGTCCCCG
This sequence comes from Nocardia sp. alder85J, assembly GCF_020176955.2. Taxonomy (GTDB): domain Bacteria; phylum Actinomycetota; class Actinomycetes; order Mycobacteriales; family Mycobacteriaceae; genus Nocardia. The sequence continues at coordinate 710,003 of NZ_JAIUCZ020000001.1, read as the reverse complement.
GTTTCGATCAGCCGGGAGCCGGACATGGCGGCGTCCATACTCGATCCGCACAGCCGGTTGACGGTGGTGCCGGGCACCGAGGTCGGCCAGCCGGCCAGCAGCGCCGCCATCCGGGCCACGTTGCGGTTGTCCTCGCCGGCCTGGTTGGCGGCGCCGAACACCACCTCGTCGACCGTGCCCGGGTCGAGGTCGTTGCGCTCGGCGAGAGTCCGCAGCACGTGCGCGCCGAGATCGTCCGGCCGGATGCCGGACAGGCCGCCGGAGTAGCGGCCGAAGGGAGTGCGCAGCCCGTCGTAAAGATGAGCGGCCGTCATGATCTGGCCTTCAATGCGCGCAGGGTGGTCAGTTCGGCGGCGGTCGGGGCATCGCTGTCGGCCAGGTCGGCGGCGACCTTCAGCTCCCAGCCGGTGGCCGCGCGGACCTGGTCCACGGTGACGCCGGGGTGCACGGCGTGCAGGATGAGTTCACCGCGCTCGTCCGGCCGCATCACGCCGAGATCGGTGATGACCAGGGTCGGGCCCGCGCCGCGCAGACCCAGCCGGGCGCGCTCGCCGTTGCCGCGGCCGTGGCCCAGCGAGGTCACGAAGTCGACCCGGTCGACGAACGTCCGGTGCGACTGCCGGACCACGACGAACACCTCGCCGCAGGAGGCCGCGATCTCCGGCGCGCCGCCGGCGCCCGGCAGCCGCACCTTCGGATGCGCGTAATCGCCGCCGATGACGGTGGTGTTGATGTTGCCGAACATGTCGATCTGCGCGGCGCCGAGGAAGCCGACGTCGATGCGGCCGGGTTGCAACCAGTAGTTGAACACCTCCGGCACGCTGATCACGGCGTCGGCGGTCTCGGCCAGCACGCCGTCGCCGATGGAGGCGGGCAGCCGGTCCGGTTTCGAGCCGAGGGTGCCGGATTCGTAGATCAGCACCAGGTCCGGGGCGTGCGTGGTGCGGGCCAGATTGGCCGCGGTGGAAGGCAATCCGATGCCGACGAAGCAGCGCTGCCCGTCGCGCAGCGCGCGGGCGGCGGCGACGGTCATCATCTCGTCGGAGGTGTACTGCTGGTCGGTCACGGCGTTCTCCACGGTGGTCACGGCTGGACTCCGATCCGCTCGGCTGTGGTCTGCCCGGACGGAGCGTGGACGTGCTCGTCGAGCCAGCGGGTGAACTCCTCGCGGTCGCGGCCGATCGGATCCCAGGCGGAGTAGTAGGCGTTGTCGCGCTCGGAATAGCCCTGCGCGTAGGAGGGGTGCGCGCCACCGGATACCGCGGCCACGGCTGTGACCGCCCAGGACGGCAGCACGATGCCGCCGGGCACCGGTGTCAGTTCGTCCACGATCTCCTCGACGGTGACCAGGCTGCGCCGGGCGGCCAGCACGGCCTCCTTCTGCACCCCGAGCAGGCCCCAGAGCTGCACATTGCCCTTCCGGTCGGCACGCTGGGCGTGGATGATCGAGACGTCCGGATTCAGCGCCGGGACCGCCATGAGCTCCTCGCCGGTGAACGGGCAGGTGATCGGCTTGACGGTGTCGGTGACCGTGGGCAGATCGGTGCCGACGTACCCGCGCAGTACCGCGAACGGCAGCCCGGAGGCGCCGGCGACGTAGCGGTTGGCCATGCCGGCGTGGCTGTGCTCCTCGATCTCCAGCGGCGCCGGCCAGGCGTGCTGGACCGCGTCCCGGAACCGGTGCAGCGAGCCGACACCCGGGTTGCCGCCCCAGGAGAAGATCAGCTTGCGGGCGCATCCGGCGCCGATCATCTGGTCGTAGACGATGTCGGGGGTCATCCGCACCAGCGTCAGGTCCCGTCGGCGCTGCCGGATGATCTCCTGCCCGGCGGCCACCGGGATCAGATGGGTGAAACCCTCCAGCGCGACGGTGTCGCCGTCGTGCACCAGTTCGGCCACCGCCTTCGCCAAGGACGTAATCCTGGCCACGTCGTTCCCTCGTTCCTCACTCGAAATCCCTGCCCGCCGGATGCGGTGGCTGTCGAATCCGACTGCTTCCCAGTCGGATTCGGTGCCTCGAACCGGCGGCCGGGCCGGCGGTCGCGGACGACGCCCGCGGTCCGGAGCACGCGCCACGATCGCGGCCCGGATGTCCCGGACGGTCACGATCGGCGATGCGCGCAATATTGTGCGCTATGCGTACAAATGGTTGCTATACGAACATAGTAGGCCCGTGCGAGCGGTGACTCAAGTCGCTGCCGGCGATATCCCGCCTCACCACCCGCGGCGATGCCGTCCGATCGCGCCGCGGACCTGGATGTGCCATCTGCGGTCGCAGCCGTTGACAGTGACGGCCGTCACCTTCTAGCGTAATTGGCATATAATGCACAAGCGTGCGCAATCCGCACCGGACAGCACGCAGGCGTCATCGGCATCGAGGCCGAGCACGAGCAGGTTCGAGCGACCATCCACCGCGGCCCGGCCCGCACCGACGGCAGTAGGCCCGTGGGTGGCCGCGCTCCACGCCCGGCCGGCCACTCTCGTCCCACCGGTCCCGCCCGTGCTCCGGCCGCGCAGCGTCGCACGGCCGGTTCCGCCGCGAAAACCGTGGGGCGGCAAGGATCCCGCACTCGCCCCTCGGCGGGTGCGGGCCCTCGGCACGAATCAGGCCCGGGGGTCGTCCGAGATGGCGCGGCGGCCGGCCACCAGATAGTCCCGGAACCGGTCGCGATCCGCGGCGTCGAACCCGGCGAGCATGCGCTCCTCCAGTTCCTCGACCATGGGGTTGTACTGCGCCAGGAAGGCATGGCCCGCGGCGGTGAGGCTGATCAGCAACCGGCGCCGATTGGCCGGATCGGCGGACCGCTGGATGAGCCCGCGCCGCTCCAGCGCGCTCACCAGATCGGAGGTGGACTGGGCGCGCACGAACGAGGCCCGCGCCAGATCCGCGGCCGACATCGTCCGCTGGCGCTTCAGCACGGTCAGCGCGGTGTACTGCAACGCGGTCACTCCCGAGGGCCGCAGCACCGCGTCGAGTTGCGCGCGGGTGGCCAGCTCGAGCCGCTTGACGAGATACAGCAGCAACGCCGCGGAGGGCTCGGGAGACACGGTCACCGTGTCATTCAATCAAATCCGATTCGAACACCGGCTTTTCCCGACATCGCACCGGACCCCTCGACGTGAGTCAGCGCACAACGAACCCCGGACCGGCAGCCCGTCCCGGGGCATTGTGCACCACGGTCGATTCCGATCCCGGCGCGCCGCCGTTCCGGCGGGTACCGAAAGCGCCGGTCCCGGAACTGCTGCGGGACCGGCGCTTTCGCGGACGAGAGCTCAGCCCGCGGCGGGGACCGCGTTCGCCTCGCGCTCGGCGACCATGGTGAGGGCGATGTCGACGATCATGTCCTCCTGGCCGCCGACCAGGCCGCGGCGACCGGCCTCCATCAGCAGGCTGCGGACCTCGAGGCCGTACCGCTGTCCCGCCGCCTCGGCGTGCCGCAGGAAGCTCGAGTACACCCCGGCGTAGCCGAGGGTCAGCGTCTCCCGGTCGACGCGGACCGGGCGGTCCTGCAACGGGCGGACCAGATCGTCGGCGGCGTCCTGGAGGGCGAACACGTCGCAACCGTGCATCCACTCCAGCAGATCCGCGACGGCCACGAACGCCTCGATCGGGCAGTTGCCCGCACCGGCGCCGTGCCCGGCCAGCGACGCGTCCACGCGGTACACGCCGTTCTCCACCGCGACCACCGAATTCGCCACCGACAGCGACAGATTCTCGTGCGCGTGGATGCCGATCTCGGTGCCCGCGTCGAGCACGTCACGGTAGGCGCGCACCCGGTCGCGGATGCCGTCCATGGTGAGCCGGCCGCCCGAGTCGGTCACGTAGACACAGTGCGCGCCATAGGATTCCATCAGTTTCGCCTGCGCGGCCAGTTCGGCGGCCGGGGCCATGTGGCTCATCATGAGGAAGCCCGCGACGTCCATGCCCATCTCGCGGGCGGTGGCGATGTGCTGAGCGGACACGTCGGCCTCGGTGCAGTGCGTCGCCACCCGCACCGAGCGCACCCCCAGCGCGTACGCGCGCTTCAGGTCCTCGACCGTGCCGACACCGGGCAGCAGCAGCGTGGTCAGGCGCGCGTTGGTGACGTTCGCGGCGGCGGCCTCGATCCAGGCCCAGTCGCTGTGCGAACCGGGGCCGTAGTTCACCGAACCACCGGCCAGGCCGTCGCCGTGGGCCACCTCGATGGCATCCACTCCGGCGGCGTCGAGGGCGGCCACGATGCGGCCCACGTTCTCCGGCGTGATCCGGTGCCGGACGGCGTGCATGCCGTCGCGCAGCGTCACGTCCTGCACGAACACCGTGGTGGTCATCGGAGGGTCTCCTTCTCGTGCGCGATCCGTTCCGCGACGCGCAGTGCGGCCGAGGTCATGATGTCGAGGTTGCCCGCGTAGGCGGGCAGGTAGTGGGCGGCGCCCTCGACCTCGAGGAAGACCGACACCCGGTGCGTGGGCACGGTCGTGGCCCCCTCGGCCAGCAGGGTGTGCACCGGCTGGTCGGCCGGGATCGGGTCGATCTGGACGTCCTGCTTGAGCCGGTAGCCGGGCACGTAGGCGGCGACGTCGGCGACCATCTTGGTGATCGAGTCGCGAATCCGGTCGTGGGTGTCCGGGTCCGGCGCGTCGACCAGGCAGAACACGGTGTCGCGCATGATCAGTGGCGGCTCGGCCGGGTTCAGGATGATCACCGCCTTGCCGCGCTCGGCGCCGCCGACCGCCTCGATCGCGTGCGAGGTGGTCTCGGTGAACTCGTCGATATTGGCCCGGGTGCCCGGACCGGCCGACTTCGAGGCGATCGACGCCACGATCTCCGCGTACGCCACCGGCGCCACCCGCGAGGTCGCGGCCACGATCGGGATGGTGGCCTGGCCACCGCAGGTGACCATGTTGACATTCACCGCGGCCAGATGGTCGGCGATGTTGACCGCCGGGACCACGAACGGGCCGATGGCGGCGGGGGTCAGATCGATCAGCCGCTTGCCCAGCGGGGCGAGCCGCTCGTGGTTGCGCACATGGGCTTTCGCGGAGGTGGCGTCGAAGACGATCTCGATCTCGTCGAAGCCGGGCAACGCGAGCAGGCCCTCGACACCCTCGTGGGTGGTGGGCACCTTCAGCCGGGCCGCGCGGGCCAGGCCGTCGGAGTCGGGGTCGATGCCGACCATCGCACCCATCTCCAGCACCTGGGAGTGCCGCAGCACCTTGATCATCAGATCGGTGCCGATATTGCCCGAGCCGATGATCGCGACCTTGGTCCGGGGGCTCATCGGGTCTCCTCCTCGAGGGACGTGGTGAAGGACGCCGCCACCGAGCCGAGCGCGCCGATCTCGGCGACGACGGTCGCGCCCGGGAACAGCGGGCGCATCGGGCCCAGTGCGCCGGACAGGATGACCTGTCCCGCCCGCAGTGGCTCACCGAATTCGTGGGCGCGCCGGGCCAGCCAGGACAGCGCGTTCAGCGGGTCGCCCAGGCAGGCGGCGCCGTTGCCGGTGGAGACGGTCTCGCCGTCGATGCGCATGCTCATGGTGACCTCGACCGGCTCGAATTCGGCCAGGGTCAGCCGCTGGTCGCCGAGGACGAACAGGCCGCTGGAGGCGTTGTCGGCGACGGTGTCGGCGAAGGAGATGTCCCAGCCGGCGATGCGGCTGTCCACGATCTCCAGCGCCGCCACCGCGTAGTCCACCGCCGCGCGGCACTGCGCCACATCCAGCGGGCCGTCGGCCAGATCGGCGGCCAGCACGAACGCGACCTCCGCCTCCGCGCGCGGTTGCAGCAGCCGGTGCATCGGGATCTCGTCGCCGTCGCCGTAGGCCATATCGGCGAACAGCACGCCGAAGTCGGGCTGGTCCACCCCGAGTTGCTGCTGCACCGCCTGCGAGGTGGCGCCGATCTTGCGGCCCACGACGGTCACGCCGTCGCCCACCCGGGCCGCGTTGAACGCTTCCTGCACCCGATACGCCGTGGCGACATCCTCGGGGCCGATCAGATCGCGTACGGGGGCGCAGGGCACGCGGCTCGCGGCGGCGGTGGCCAGCCGACGAGCGGCGGCCTCGACGACCGAGCCCTGCACCGCGGCGGTGCCGGAACTGACAGACACAGTGACCTCCTTGTTCAGTGTGTGCTGACCCAGTGGACGCCCGGCGACCGCCGCCCGGCCAGTAGAATGGTCCACTCAACGAACCGAGGGCGGAAAAGAGCGTGGTGACGGACCGCAAGCTGGACGAGAAATCGGTGCTGGGCCGGGCGATGCTGATCCTGGAGTCGTTCGGTGTCGAGGACCGGGCCGTCGGCCTGTCCGAGCTGTCCCGCCGGACCGGACTGCCGAAGGCCACCGTGCACCGGATCAGCCAGGACCTGACCACCGCGCGCCTGCTGGCGGCGGGCCCCGACGGCTACCGCCTCGGCCGCGGCCTGTTCGAACTGGGCATGCGCGCCGCCGCGGAACGCACCCTCCTGGAGGTCGCGGTCCCGTTCCTCCAAGACCTCTACACCCGCACCGGCGAGACCGTGCACCTCGGCGTGCGCGACGGCGACGAGGTGGTCTACATCAGCAAACTCGGCGGCCACCGCCAGGCCCGCTCGCCGTCCCGGGTCGGCGGCCGAATGCCGTTGTACTGCACCGCGATCGGCAAAGCCCTACTCGCCCATTCGGATCCGGCCGGTATCGAACGCATCCTCGCCGGCCCCCTGCCCCGCCGCACCCCCCGCACGATCGTCGCCCCCGGCCTGCTGCGCACCCAACTCGAGCACATCCTCGACCAGGGCATCGCCTACGAATACGAGGAATCCGCCACCGGCATTGTCTGCCTGGCCGCCCCCATCCTCGACGGCGACCGTCCGGTCGCCGCGATCTCGGTGACGGGACCGGCGGGGCGTTTCCGGCCCGAATCCCACGCCAACCCGGTGCGGGCCGCGGCCGCGGGGGTCGCGTCGATTCTGGGGCGGCGGGCCAATCCGGGGTGAGCGAAGGGAAATTCGCGCAGCCCGCGACTGCGCCGACTCGCTTCGCGTGATCCCCTTCCGTCTCGATCGGTTCAGCGTTGTCCAGGATCGACCACACGACACCCGGCAGTCGACTGTAATTCCCCACTCGGGCAGTGCAATCGAGGACGCTGCGAACGTGTGCGGAATGCCGTGGTGGAGGAGCAAGAGTTCGACCGGGCCTTCGACCGCATCGGCGAGAACCTCGGCGGAACCGTCGAACGCGTGAGCCGGACCGTCGCCGAACAATTCCGGCGCTTCGGCGCACTCACACGCCGATCCGCCGAGGATCTCTCGGAGTCCGATGCGACCGCGGACGCGGACCTCCGCCGGGCCGGGTCGGCCGCGCGCCGTGAGACCACCACCGCGCCTTCGGAATTCGGCGCCGACGCGCGACGGTTCCGGGAGCTGCCCGACCCGACCGCCGAGGACGGCTTTCTCGATCTGCCGATCGAGGAACAGATTCGCCGGCTGGAACAGGCACACGGTATCCACACCGAGGCCGAGCGGATGCTCGAAGTCAGCCTGTACATGGAGGACAAATTCCGCGATATCGCGCTCATCGGCCGCCAGGTGCGGCCGGAAACGGTGTTCGACGGACCCGAAGGGTGGGCGAGCTGGCTGGATGCCCGGCTGTACGCACGACGGAACCTCGACCAGGACATGTCGGTGGACCTCATGCGAGAAGTCCACGTACGGCTGAGAATCCGGCACGATCCGGAGAACGCCGGGACGATGATCGGTCCGCTGCGCCTGGGTTCCGGTCAATTGAGCCGCCCGCTGACGGCGAACGAACTGGCCGCCATCGAGGAGAACCCGCTGTTGACCCATGTCCCGGGACCGCTGCGCTCCGAACCCTACGGAATCGTGGTGCACCCCAGTGCCGAAGGACAGCCCGGAGCCCGCGAACTCCGCCAGGTGACCGAGCCGCTGACGGGAAGAAGAACTGGCCGCCGTCCGGGCCGATCCCCTCCAGGCATACCTGGAGCCCGGACTGCAACTGCCGAGCAAGGACGTGATCGTCTACCCGACCTTCGGCAGTGTGGAGGGCACGCGGGAATTTCACGAGTCCCTCAGCGAGGGATACAACGACGCGAGAAGACAACCCGGATTCGACCCGTACCGGGGTGCGGCCGAATTGCAGAAGCGATTCATCAGCGCCCACGCCTGGCGAGGCGATTTCCACGGCAGGCACTCTCGAATCCTGATGAATTTCGCCCTGGAACAGGCGGGCGAATCTCCCAGCGCCGTCACCGAATTCGACAACGATCTGCTGGCGTCGTCAGCGCAGTGGACCGACGAGGTCCGGGCCGGCAGCCAACGATACGGGCGCTGGCAGCGGACGCTCGCGCGCTCCGGCGCGGACACCGACCCACTGGACCTGTTCGAGCTGAGGCCGATGGCGGCCCGATACGAGGAAATGGGCGGCCGACCGGCCCCGTTCGCACCCGGCTACCACGATTCGGAGGAGTACGCGCAACTGCATGCCCGGCTTCGGGCGCAGCCATGACCTTCGGCGCTGAGCGCTCAGGCGGCGCTGCGCGCGGCCACCGGGCGGCGGCGCAGGGCGGGGTCCGTCAGCGCGGGTGGTCGGTAGGTCTGGTCCAGGGTGCCGATGTCGGTGCCGGGTGGGACGATCTCGTCGATGCGATCGAGGATCTCGTCGGTCAGGGTGACGTCCAGGCCCGCGAGCACATCGTCGAGGTGCTCCATGGTGCGTGTGCCGAGCAGCGCGCTCGTCACCCCCGGGTGGGCGATGGTGAAGGCCATCGTGAGGTGGGTCAGCGGCAGCCCGGCGGCCGCGGCGACCGGGATGACCCCCACATGCCGTCGACCACCCCCGCCGCGCCCGTGGCGCGGCGCCGATCGTCGTCGGCCTCGAAGGACACCAGCTCCTCGGCCAGCCCGTGCACCCGCACCGGATCGCCGCGCAGCCACGCATCGGCGTCCCGACCGGACCACCAGCGCGGCAGCAGCCCCAGTACACACACGGCCACCACGATCCCCGCGACGACCGCGAACACCCGCCGCCGCCTCGCCACCGGCGCCTCCGCCCGGCCGAACTCCCCACGGCCCGAACGCATTTGCATACCTCACCGTACACCGCGCACCGAGGCGGCGACCCCACTCGGCGACCCGGCCGAGTACAACCGCGGAATGCGGTGGCGACCACACTTGGCAACCCACCCGGCCCACCCGGGAATGCGGTGGCGACCGGTGGTGTTGGGACGGTGGTTCGCCGTCGTATCGCCCTCCGGGAAGGAATGTGCTCCATGCCACAGCCGTCACACGAATCGACCGGTTCCGTGCCGGCCCTCGACGACCTGTTCGACGAGTTCCGGATGGGGTCGCTGCGGTTGCGGAACCGGTTCGCGATGGCGCCGATGACCCGGGCACAGTCGCCGGGCGGGGTTCCGAACGCCGAGAACGTCGAGCACTACCGGGCGCGGGCGGCCGGTGGCGTGGGCCTGATCATCACCGAGGGCACCTACGTGCGCGGTCCGGCCGCCGGGCCCGTCGCCGAGGTGCCGCGGTTCTACGGCGCGGACAGCGCCGCCGGGTGGCGCGCGGTGGCCGAGGCGGTGCATGCCGAGGGGGCCGCCATCGTGCCGCAGTTGTGGCACACCGGCGTGGCACGGGGCGGCGCCCCCGCCTTCGAGCCCGAGTCACCGACGGTCAGCCCCTCCGGCGTCGACCATGCGGGCCAGGTGGTGGGCCGGCCGTTGACCACCGCCGACCTGGATGCCGTGATCGCCTCCTTCGTGGAATCGGCGACCCTGGCCCGGCAGCTGGGTTTCGACGGCGTGGAACTGCACGGCGCGCACGGCTATCTGCTCGACCAGTTCTTCTGGGCCGCAACCAATCACCGCACCGACGAGTACAACGGCACGCTCGGCCGCCGGGCCTTCTTCCCGGCCCGGGTGGTGGCGGCCGTCCGGGCGGCCGTCGGCCCCGATTTCCCGATCATCTACCGTTTCTCGCAGTGGAAGGGCGCCGACTACACCGCCCGCATCGCCGAAACCCCCGGCGAACTCGAACAATTGCTGATCCCCCTCGCCGAGGCCGGTGTGGACATCTTCCACGCCTCGCTGCGCCGGCACTGGCTGCCCGAATTCACCGGCCACGCCGACGATCTCAGCCTGGCCGGCTGGACCAAGAAGATCACCGGCCGGCCCGTGATCACGGTGGGATCCGTCGGTGTGGACAGCGTCTTCCGCGGTGACCGCATCGACGAGGCCCAGGCCGACCGCTTCCGTATCCTGCGAGATCAGTTCGGCCGCGGCGAATTCGACATCGTCGCACTCGGCCGCGCCCTGCTGGCCGACCCGCAGTGGGTGAACAAGATGCACGCCGGTCAGCTGTCGGCCATCACCCCGTTCCGGGTCGACTCCCGGTAACCTGTCGCGGGTACCGGGGAGGGGATACTCGTGGGCGGTCGCTCGGTACCCGGAGGGGCGGCGTCACCGCCGAGGAGGGCCGTCCGGTCGTGACCGGCGAGCGATGCGTCGACGCGCAGTCGTCCACACTTCTTGCCGTTCAGCCGGATTCGCCATCGGCCCCGCGGTACACGCGGGGCCGATCGGGTTCCGGCCCTACCGAGATCGGCCGATGCCGGGTCGGACGCAGCCCCCGCCGGTTACGACGCCGGGACCAGTGAGCGGATGGTGGCCACCACGCCGCCGTCGACGAGCAGGTCGGTGCCGGTGATGAAGGCGGACTGGGAGTCGAGCAGGAATACGGCGGCGGCGGCGATGTCGTCGGGGGTGCCGAGGCGCTTGGTGGGGGACATGTCCACGAGTGCGCGCATGTGGGTGCCCGATTCGCCCTCGAGTTCCTGCTGGCCCATCGGGGTGGAGATGACGCCGGGGCTGATCGAGTTGATGCGGCCGCCCCGGGCGCCCCAGGCGCCGGCGGCGGCTTGGACGCGAAGGACGTTGGCGCGCTTGGCCAGTGAATACGCGTGGCCCGGATTGTCCACGCCGTCCAGGGCGGCCAGGGCCAGCAGTTCGGCGGCGGGGACCGTCGCGAGTTGCTTCTCCTGGTCGGCGGTCAGCAGGCCGGGGGCCATGTGGCCCGCCATGCTGGCGATGACGACGCCGGCGCCGCCGGGGGCGATCACCGGTGCGAACTCCTCCAGGACCACCGCGACGCCGAGCAGGTCCACGTGCAGGATGCGGTCGGCGGGGGCCTGGGTCGGGGACAGGCCGGCGGTGTGTGCGACGTGGGTGAGGCGGCCGAGTGCGGCGGCGGCCGCGGCCAGGGCGCGCACCGACACGGCGTCGGACACGTCGACCACCTCGGTGGTCACGTCGTGGCCCTCGCCGCGCAGTACGGTGGCCGCGGCGTCCAGGGTGTCGGCGTTGAAATCCGCCAGCACCAGTCGGCGCCCGCTGCCGATCCGGCGGGCGATCGCCAGGCCCATGCCGCCGACACCGATGACGACGGCAACGTCCTTGTCCATCGGAACTCCTGTCCTCGATCCGGAACATCCTCGAATAACGAGAATTTTTGTATCGTAATTGCGACCGTACACCGGTGGCGGGTGATCGGTGATTTAGGCTTCCGATCCGTGTCAGAGATCCGGCGCGGACGGCCGCGCAGCGCGCAGGCCCAGCGAGCCGTCCTCGAGGCCGTGCGCGAGTTGCTGGCCGCCGGGCAGTACGAGCAGATGACGATGGAGGCGATCGCGGCCCGCGCGGGGGTGGGCAGGCAGACGGTGTACCGGTGGTGGCGGTCGCGGGCCGAGGTGGTCGCCGAGGCCGCGCTCGGCGGTTATCTGGATCTGGTTCCCGAGGCCCGGCCACTGTCCGATTCCGGGGATCTGGCCGCCGACCTGAGCGACTGGGTCGGCACCCTGTTCCAGCAGCTGTCCGACCCCGCCAATCAGGCGATGATCCGGGGGCTGGCGGCCGCGGCGGCGGACAGCGACACCGACGCCGAGCGACTGTACGGGCAGCTCACCGGGCCCGTGCGGCAGCATCTGACGCGGCGGCTCACCGCCGGAGTCGCCGCGGGCGAGGTGCGCGCCGATGCCGACGTCGGGGCCGTGGCCGATGCGGTGATCGGCAGCCTGCTGTACCGGGTGCTGACGCGCACGACCACCACCCGGGCCGACGCCGGGACGTTGATCGACGTGCTGTTGCGCGGGGCGCGCGCCCGCTAGCTCACGCCGGTGCGGCTACCGAGATCGACTTGGGCTCGGTGAAACCGGCGAGGCCCTCGCGGCCGAGTTCGCGCCCGTAGCCACTGGCCTTGACACCGCCGAAGGGGGCCATCGGATCCATGGTGTAGCCCTCGTTCACCCCGACCGTGCCGGTGCGCAGGCGCGCGGCGAGCGCGGCGCCACGCTCGGCGTCCTCGGTCCAGATCGCCGCCGCCAGACCGTAATCGGAGTCGTTGGCGAGGGCGACGGCTTCGTCTTCCGTGCGGTAGGTCAGCACCGTCAGGACCGGGCCGAAGATCTCCTCCCGGGCGATCCGCATGGTGTTGGTGGCCTCGGCGAACAGCGTGGGCCGCACGTACCAGCCGCGGTCGACGCCGTCCGGCAGCCCGGGACCGCCGACGACCGCGCGGGCCCCCTGCTGCTGCCCGAGCGCGAGGTAGTCGGCGACCCGCTGCTGCTGCCGTCGCGAAACCAGCGGGCCGAGTTGGGTTTCCGGGTCGTTCGGATCGCCGACCCGCAGTGCGCGCATCCGTTCGGCCAGCGCTTCGACGAATTCGCCTGCGCGCGTGACGGGTAGCACCAGGCGGGTGAGTGCGTTGCAGAGCTGGCCGCTGTTGGACAGGCTCGCCGAGACGATGCCCGCGGCGAAGGTCGCGGGGTCGGCGTCGTCCAGCACCACGGCCGCGGATTTACCGCCGAGTTCCAGGGCGACCCGGGTCAGGTTGGCGGCGCAGGCGGTGGCCACGGCCCGGCCCGCGGCGGTGGAGCCGGTGAACGACACCTTGTCCACGCCGGGATGGCCGACCAGGTGCGCGCCGGTGTCGGCGCCGCCGGGCAGTACCGCGACCACGCCGGGCGGCAGTTCCGCCCGCGCGACCAACTCGGCGAGGAGCAGGGCGTCCAGCGGGGTTTCCGGGGCCGGTTTCAGGACCACCGCACAGCCGGCCAGCAGGGCGGGAATCAGTTTGGTGACGATGAGGAACTGCGGCATGTTCCAGGGCACGACCGCGGCGACCACGCCGACCGGCTCGCTGCGCACCCGGATGTCGCGGCCGTAGCGGCCGGGCCGGTCCTCCTGCCACGGATGGGCCGCGGCCAGATCGCAGAACGCGCCGATCATGCTGTGCGGCAACGCGACATGGGCCCGGCGCGCGAAAGTGACCGGCGCGCCCAGCTCCGCGGTGATGGAATCGGCCATCTCGGCGCGGGATTCGTCGTAGCGCGCGGCCAGCCGCCGCACCGCCGCGATCCGGTCGGCGGGATCCAGGCGCGGCCACGGCCCGTCCTCGAAGGCCGTGCGCGCGGCCCGCACCGCGGCGTCGACGTCGGCCGGGGCGGCGGCCGCGACGTGGGCGACGGTGGTTTCGGTGTGCGGGGACACGACATCGAGGGTGGCGGCGGAACTCGGCCGCGCCCACTCTCCCCCGATGAACAGCGCGTCGGATCGGTACATGCGACCTCCTCGGTGAACTCGGCCCGGCCAGAATATCAAGTACTTGCGATTATTGGGTGGGCCGGATACCGTCAGCTCGACCGGACCGTGAGCCTCCCCAAAGGGCAAGGGCGCGTGTGCTTTCGACTGCCCGCACCCGGCTCGATCCCGGCCGGCCGCGACGCCGGTGGCGCCGTGCGATCCGTATTCGATGGGAGTGGACATGGCCCGTTTCCCCAAACCGCCCGAAGGCAGCTGGACCCAGCACTATCCGGATCTGGGCACCGGCCCGGTCTCCTACGAGGATTCGATCTCGCCCGAGTTCCACGCGCTGGAGCGACCGGCTGTGTTCGAACGGGCATGGCTGAATGTGGGCCGGGTGGAACAACTTCCGCGCAAGGGCAGCTATTTCACCAAGGAGCTGGCGGTGGTCGGCACCTCGATCATCGTGGTGCGGGACACCGACGCCACGGTGCGCGCCTTCCACAACATCTGCCGCCACCGCGGCAACAAGCTGGTGTGGGACGACGATCCGCGGGCCGAGACCCACGGTTTCTGCCGGCAGTTCCGGTGCAAGTACCACGCGTGGCGCTACGACCTGGACGGGACGCTCGCGCACGTCCAGCAGGAGGGCGAGTTCTTCGATCTGGACAAGAGCCGCTACGGCCTGGTGCCGGTGCACTGCGAGGTGTGGGAGGGGTTCGTCTTCGTGAACTTCGCCGCCGTGCCCGAGCAGACGCTGCGAGAGTTCCTGGGCCCCATGGTGCTCGGGCTGGAGGGCTATCCGTTCGGGACGATGACCTCGCGGTGGACCTACCGCTCGGAGGTGAAGGCGAACTGGAAGCTGTACCTGGATGCCTTCCAGGAGTTCTATCACGCCCCCGTACTGCACGCGAACCAGTCGCCGGCGAAGTATTCGAAGGCCGCCGCGCAGGCCGGTTTCGAGGCGCCGCACTACCGCATCGACGGCCCGCACCGGCTGGTCAGTACCTCCGGCGTGCGGGCCTGGGAGATGGATGCGCAGATGCGCAAGCCGATCGAGGACATCTGCCGCAGTGGGCTTTTCGGCCCGTGGGAGAAGCCCGATCTGGGCCCGATGCCCGCCGGGCTGAATCCGGCCGGCTGTGATCCGTGGGGGCTGGACAGTTTCCAGCTGTTCCCGAATTTCGTGATCCTGATCTGGGGCCAGGGCTGGTATCTCACCTACCACTACTGGCCGACGGCGTTCAACAGCCACATCTTCGAGGGCACCCTGTATTTCCCGCAGCCGCGCAGTCCGCGCGAGCGGGTCGGCCAGGAGCTGGCCGCGGCGTCGTTCAAGGAGTTCGGGTTGCAGGACGCCAATACGCTGGAAGCCACCCAGAGCATGCTGGAATCCCGGGCCGTGCACAGCTTCCCGCTCAACGATCAGGAGGTGCTGCTGCGCCACCTGCACAAGGAGGTGGCCGCCTGGATCGGCGACCACCGGCAGCGCACCGCCGTACCGGCGGGAGGACAGCGATGACCACTGCCCTGCTGCCACCGGAATTCGCCGACCTGGAACGGTTCTCGGACTGGTGCCTGCCGACCGAGGCGCAGCGGTACGCCAAGCGACTGGCCGCCACCATGCCCCAGATGCAGGCGTTCTACGACGCCGTCACCGTGCGCGCGGAGGCGGCGCTGACCTACTGCGACCGCTTCTCGCTCGACGAGCTGCCCGACGAGGTACTGAACCTGATGCATCTGCTGTATTCCATGATCACGGTGTCGTTCCCGGTCGAATGCTGGAATCAGCCGCGCATTCCCGATTCCGGCGCCTCGACGCTGGACTGCCTGGCGGAGCCGATCCCGTGACCACGACGACCGTCCTGCGCGCCGCGCGGTGGCTGGACACCGACACCGGGCAGATCCACACGCCCGCCGTGCTGGTGATCGACGGCGACCGCATCACCGCCGTGAATCCCGTTGCACCACCGCCGGATACGGCGCTGGATATCGATCTCGGCGATGTCACACTGCTGCCGGGCCTGATGGACATGGAGCTGAACCTGCTCATCGGCGGGCCGGGCGGACCGGAGGGCCTGCCGCTGCCGATGCACGGGGTCCAGGACGATCCGGTCTACCGCACGCTGCGCGGCGCGGTGAACGCCCGGACCACCCTGGACGCCGGTTTCACCACCGTGCGCAACCTCGGCCTGATGGTCAAGACCGGCGGCTATCTGCTGGACGTGGCCTTGCAGCGAGCGATCGACCAGGGCTGGCATCCGGGACCGCGGATCGTGCCCGCGGGCCATGCGGTGACCCCGTACGGCGGGCATCTGGATCCGACGGTGTTCCAGCGGCTGGCGCCGGGGATCATGCCGCTCGGTGTCGC
Source organism: Nocardia sp. alder85J (assembly GCF_020176955.2). GTDB lineage: Bacteria > Actinomycetota > Actinomycetes > Mycobacteriales > Mycobacteriaceae > Nocardia. The sequence continues at coordinate 694,079 of NZ_JAIUCZ020000001.1, read as the reverse complement.
GGAGGGCATCGCCAACGGGGTGCCGGACGTGCGGGCCTGCGTGCGGTATCAGGTTCGCCACGGCGCCAAGGTGATCAAGGTGTCGGCCTCCGGCGGGGTGATGTCGCACAGCACTTCTCCGGGCTCGCAGCAGTACTCCGACGAGGAGTTCGTGGCGATCGCCGACGAGGCGCACCGGGCCGGGCTGCGGGTGGCCGCGCATGCGGTGGGCGACACCGCGATCCGCGCCTGCATCCGGGCCGGGATCGACTGCATCGAGCACGGCTTCCTGGCCTCCGACGAGACGTTGCAGATGATGGTGGACCACGGCACCTTCCTGGTCTCGACCACCTATCTCACCGAGGCGCTGGCCGTGGACCGGGTGGCCCCGGAACTGCGCCGCAAGGCGGCGGAGGTGTTCCCGCGCGCGCAGGAAATGCTGCCGAAGGCGATCGCGGCCGGAGTGCGGATCGCCTGCGGCACCGACGCCCCGGCGATCCCGCACGGCCGCAACGCGGACGAGCTGAGCGCGCTGGTGCGGCGCGGGATGACCCCGGCGCAGGCGGTGCGGGCCGCGACGGTGACCAGCGCCGAGCTGATCGCCGCCGAGGACGAACTCGGCCGGCTCGCGCCGGGATATCTCGCCGACATCATCGCCGTCCCCGGCGATCCGTCCCGCGACATCACCGTATTGCAGAACGTGCCGTTCGTGATGAAGGGCGGGCAGCTCCACAAACGACCCTGATTCGCGTGCACGTCGCCACCGGGAGTGTGATCACGCTCGCGGTGGTGACGTGCGCGTTGCTCCCGCCGCGTGCGCTAGCGTCGAAGCAGGAGTCCGGGAACGATCCGGCAACTCGGATCGGCCACCGGACAGGAGATGCGCATGGAGCTCACCGACAACATCCTGTGGCTGTTGAAGCAGGCGTTCCACTTCACGCTGCGCACGGTGAACGAGGGCATCAGCGAACACGGCGTCACCACGGCGCAGATCGGCCTGATGCGGCAGCTGGCGAACGAGCCGGGCCTGTCCGGCGCCGAGTTGTCCCGGCGGTTGCTGATCACCCCGCAGGGCGTGCAGATGGCCCTGACCGCCCTGGAGCGCCGCGGGCTGGTCGAGCGCAAGCCCGATCCGCAGCACGGCCGGATCATCCAGGCGTATCTGACCGACGAGGGCCGCAAGGTGACCTCGGCGGTGGTCACCGACGCGATCGCCGCGCACGAGAAGGTGTTCGGCGTGCTCACCGCCGAGGAGCAGCGCACGCTGCACGATCTGCTCAGCCGGGTGGTCGAACAGGGCACCGGGCACGACCTGTTCGTCGATCAGCCCGATTCCTGACGGGTACCCGGCGAAACCCGCACGCGCACATCCAATCCCGCAATCGACAGCAAATAGTGTCAAGTGCTTGATATAGATATCAAGTAGTTGATACTCTCCTGTCGAAGCGCACGAGCAGGAGCCACATGAGCGAATCGGCAACAGGCGCGGGGGATCCGGAATTCACGCCGCTGCGGGTGGGCCGGGTGGTGCCGGAGACCCACGACACCATCTCCCTGGTGCTGGACATCCCTGCGGCACAACGAGATCGGTTCCGATACCGGGCCGGCCAGTACCTCACCGTCCGGGTGCGGGTGGCCGGGCGGGAGCATCAGCGCTGCTATTCGATGTCCTCGTCGCCGGTATTGCACGAGGGGCTGCGGATCACCGTCAAACGCGAGCGCGACGGGCTGGTCTCCAATTGGCTGCACGACACGGTCGCCGTCGGCGACGCGGTGGAGGCGGCCGCCCCCCGCGGCCGGTTCGTGCTGGCCGAATCCGACCGGCCGCTGGTCGCCTTCGCCGGGGGCAGCGGCATCACGCCGGTGTTCTCGCTGCTGCGCACCGCGCTGGCCCGGACCGAGCGGCCGGTGCGGCTGTTCTACGCCAATCGCGACAGTCGCTCGGTGATCTTCGCCGAGCCGCTGGATCGGCTGGCGCAGCGGCACGGCGACCGGCTGCTGCTGCACCACCACCTCGACGCGGACGCGGGGCTGGTGGCGCCGTCACAGCTCGCGGCGTTCACCGTCGGGGCCGACGACGCCGACTACTACGTGTGCGGCCCCGCGCCGTTCATGGATGCGGTCGAGAACACCTTGATCGCCCTGGGAACCGCGCCGGAGCGAATCCGGTTGGAGCGCTTCCGCACCGAGCTGCCCGGCGATCCGGGGCCGACCGGCGACCCGGTCACCGAACAGGTCGTCGTCCAGGTCGGCCGCCGCCGGGCGACGGTCGGCTACCGGTCCGGTTCGACGCTGTTGCAGGTGGCGCGGGCGGCCGGGCTGAGACCACCGTCCTCGTGCGAAACCGGTTCCTGCGGAACGTGTATCGCACGCGTGACGGAGGGGCGGGTGCGCCTGCTGAACAACGACGTGCTCACCGACGAGGAACTCGCCGAGGGCCTCACCCTCACCTGTCAATCGCTGCCGATCGGGCCGACGGTTCGGGTGATCTGGGAATAGCCACGAACAGCCGTCACAGCCGACGGCGGAAAGCAGGACAGATGAGTCGTGTAGCAGTGATCACCGGCGGCGGATCGGGGATCGGAGCCGAGATAGCCCGCGAATTCGGCCGCGGCGGGCACCGGGTCGCGGTGCTCGACATCGACGCCGGCAGCGCGCGCCGGGTCGCCGAGGAGATCCAGGCCGCCGGGGGCCGGGCGCTCGCGATCGGCGTGGACGTCACCGACCGGCCGGCGCTCGAGGAGGCGTTCGCCAAGGTCCGCAGCGAATTCGGGCCGGTCGGCATCCTGGTTCCCAGCGCCGGGATCGTCGCGTTCGAGCCGTTCACCGAGATCTCGGCCGACTCCTGGAACCGGGTGGTCGACGTCAACCTCAACGGCACCTTCCACTGTTGCCAGCTGGCGATTCCGGACATGGTGGCGGCGGGCTGGGGGCGCATCGTCACCATCTCCTCCTCCAGCGCGCAGCGCGGGTCGCCGCGGATGACCCACTACGCGGCGGCCAAGGGCGCGGTCATCGCGCTGACGAAATCCCTTGCGCGCGAATACGCGACGGCGGGCATCACGGTGAACAACATCCCGCCGTCGGGGATCGAGACCGAGATGCAGCACCAGTCACAGCAACTCGGCGATCTGCCCTCGAACGAGGTGATGGCCGCGGCGATTCCGCTCGGCTACCTCGGGACCCCGGCCGACATCGCCACCGCGACCGCGTTCCTGGCCTCGGATCAGGCGCGGTACGTCACCGGTCAGGTGCTCGGCGTCAACGGCGGCTCGGTGCTCTGACCGGCCGCGCGAAATCCCCAGCACAGGAGGACGATTCATGGCACGCTGGACCAAACCCGCCGAAGGCAGCTGGACCGAGCACTATCCCGAACTCGGCACCGGCCCGATCTCACTGCGCGATTCGGTGTCGCCGGAATTCTACGAACTCGAACGCGAGGCGATCTTCCGCCGGACCTGGCTGAACGTGGCCCGGGTCGAGGAGTTGCCGCGCACCGGAAGCTATCTCACCCGCGAACTGGAGGTGGTCGGCACCTCGATCATCGTGGTGCGCGACGGTGCGGGGCAGATCCGCGCCTTCCACAATCTCTGTCGGCACCGCGGGAACAAGCTGGTGTGGAACGACTTTCCGGATCGGGAGACGCGCGGGGTCTGCCGGCAGTTCACCTGCAAGTATCACGGCTGGCGCTACGGGCTCGACGGCGCGCTGACCTTCGTGCAGCAGGAGGGCGAGTTCTTCGACATCGACAAGGACGGCCACGGCCTCGCTCCGGTGCACTGCGACGTGTGGAACGGCTTCGTGTTCGTGAACTTCGCCGCCGAGCCGCCGCAGGGCCTGCGGGAATTCCTGGGGCCGATGATCACCGGGCTCGACGGCTATCCCTTCGACCGCCTCACCGAGCGTTACGAATTCGTCGCGCACAACAACAGCAACTGGAAGATCTTCGCCGATGCCTTCCAGGAGTACTACCACGTGCCCGGCCTGCACCCGCAGCAGGTGCCGCCCGCGGTGCGCAATCCGGACGCCGGATTCGAGTGCGCGCATTTTCAATTGGACGGCCCGCACCGGGTGGTGTCCACCGCGGGGGCCCGGCGCTGGGATCTGCCACCGGAATACATGTATCCGATCGAGCGGCTCACCCGCAGCGGGCTGATCGGGCCCTGGGAGACACCGGATCTCGGCGAACTGCCGGCCGGGGTGAATCCCGGCGGCATCCAGCCGTGGGGTATCAGCAATTTCCAGATCTTCCCGAATCTGGAGATCCTGGTCTACGGCGGCTGGTACCTGCTGTATCGGTACTGGCCGACCTCGCACAATACCCACCGGTTCGAGGCCTACGCCGGTTTCCATCCGGCGCGCACGGTCCGGGAGCGGATCGAGCACGAGATCGCGGCGGTGGTGCTCAAGGATTTCGCGCTCCAGGACGCGGGCATGCTCGGCGGTACCCAGGTGGCGCTCGAGACCGGGGTGGTCGACGATTTCCCGCTCAGCGACCAGGAGATCCTGGTACGGCATCTGCACAAGGTGGTCGGCGACCGGGTCGCCGAATTCCAGCGGGTGCCGAGCCCGGCGGGGGTGGCGTCGTGACCGATCGCCTGCCCGGCGCCTTCGCCGAACTCGAACCGTACGCCGACCGCTGGTGCCTGCCCACCGAGGCGCAGCGGTACCGGCGCCGGCTGGACAGCTCCATGGCCGAACTGCTCGCCTTCTACGACGCCTTCTTCCCCCGCGCCGAGGAGGCCATCGAGTACTGCGACAAGTTCTCGCTCGACGAATTGCCCGAGGACGCGCTGAATCTGCTGTACCTCCTCTATTCGCTGATCACCGTCGCGATGGCGGTCGAGATCTTCCGGCAGCCGAAGGTGGTCGACGCGGCGAACGCGGTGCTCGACCGGGTCGGCGAACCGATTCCGTGACAACCGATTCCGTGACGGGAAGGACAGAGATATGACCACATTGACCGTCGAGAAACTCACCGGCAGCGTCGGGGCCGAGGTGACCGGGGTCGACGCCGGCCGCCTGACTCACGACGCCGGGCTGATCGACGCGATCCTGGCGGCGCTGGAGGACAACGGGGTGCTCGTCTTCCGCGGGCTGTACCTCGAACCGGCGGCCCAGGTGGCGTTCTGCGCGCGGCTCGGCGCGATCGATCACTCCAACGACGGGCGGCATCCGGTGTCGGGTATCTATCCGGTGACCTTGGACGCCTCGAAGAATTCCGGAGCCACCTATCTGCGCGCCACCTTCGACTGGCACATCGACGGCTGCACCCCGGTCGACGACGAATACCCTTTGAAGGCAACGATTCTCACCGCCAAGCAGGTGGCCGACAGCGGCGGGGAGACCGAGTTCGCCAATTCGTACGCGGCCTACGACGCACTGAGCGACGAGGAGAAGGACCGCTTCGGCCGGCTGCGGGTGGTGCATTCGCTGGAAGCCTCGCAGCGCCGCATCGAACCGGATCCCTCCCTCGCACAGCTGGCCCGCTGGCGCGCGCGGCGGACCTCGGAACACCCGCTGGTCTGGACCCATCGCAGCGGCCGCCGCTCGCTGGTGCTCGGCGCCTCCGCCGACCACGTGGTGGGGATGGATCTCGACGCCGGGCGCGCATTGCTGGAGCAGTTGCTCGACCGGGCGACCGTGCCCGAACGCGTGTACAGCCACGACTGGTCGATCGGCGACACCGTCGTCTGGGACAACAGCGGGGTGCTGCACCGCGCGGCGCCCTATCCGCTCGACTCGCCGCGAGAGATGTTGCGCACCACCGTGCTCGGCGAGGAACCCATCCGCTGACCGGGCGGCCGGCGGTCACCCTCTCGTAACCAACCACTTATTTGATAATGGGACGTAGCTAACACCACGACCACGACCGCCGGGGCAGTACGCGGACCTATGATGTTCGGAACATCATGTCAGTGGAAGGAGTCCCGTGCCCAGGCCGTCCCGGCGCGACGAAGTATATGCGACAGCCGCTCGAATCATCCGCGAGCAAGGCTACAGCGCGGCGACGATGGACGCCATCGCGGACCAGGTCGGGCTGAACAAGGGCACGCTCTACCACTACTACCCCTCCAAGAGCGCGATTCTGCACGAGTTGCTGTCGGTGCAGATCGACGCGACGCTGAAACTCGTCGGCCGGGTGCCGAAGGAGGGCACGGCGACCGATCGGCTGCGCGAGCTGATCGCGTTACAGGTCGACCATGTCGCCACCCGGCACGACGAGCTGGTGGTGTTCTTCCAGGAATTGCCCTGGATCGATCAGCATCTGCCCGAGGAGCAGGCCGCGGACATCCGCCGGGGCGTGGACAAGTACGAGCGGTTCACCAAGCAGCTGCTGCGCGCGGGCGTGCGCACCGGGGAGTTCCGTGAGATCGATGTCGACGCGGTGCTGTACTCGGTGATCGGCATCCTGGCCTATATGCCGAACTGGTTCCATCCCGCCACGGCCAAGGCGCAGGCCACCATGGTCGGCGAGCTGACCGACTTCATCATGAGCGGCATCATCGCGAAGTAACCCGGCCCGAAATCGCGTCCTCAACCAGTTAGTTGGTTATCAACCCCCGAGATTCGTCGATTCCACCCACAACCGACCACATGGTTGGCAAAATGGGGGCATCCACAGGTCTACCGACGAGGGTGTGCCGCATGTTCGAACCGAGCCACTGGAATTTCGCCGACTTCTGGGAGATGATCGCCGGCGCCCTACCCGCCGCGCCCGCCCAGCGGCAGCGCGAAAAGCTGTTCACCTGGGCCGAATTCGACCGCCGGGCCGACGGTATCGGCACCACCCTGCTCGACGAGCGGGCCTCCCGCGACGACCGGGTCGCACTGTGCCTGCGCAACGCGCCGGAATACCTCGAGGTCATGTTCGCCGCCGCCAAGATCGGCATCCCCGCGGTGAACACCAACTACCGGTACCGCCGCGACGAACTGCTGTACCTGTGGCGCGACGCCGACATCACCGCGGTGGTCTTCCACGGCTGTTTCACCGAGCAGGTCGCCGAGGTCCGCCCCGATCTGACCGGCATCCGCACCTGGTTGCACGTGGACGACGGCACCGCGCCGTGCCCGGACTGGGCGATCCCGTACGAGCAGGCCGCCGCGGCAGGCGGCGGTGAGCACACCCGCTCGCGCTGGGGCCGCAGCGGCGACGACCTGTTCCTGCTGTACACCGGCGGCACCACCGGCCTGCCCAAGGGCGTGATGTGGACCCAGTCCGACATCTTCCTCCAGCTCAATTCGGTCGGGCCGCCGTCGTATCCGATCGAGGACGGTATCCCGGGCATCCGGCCGCTGATCACCGAGCCGGGCCGCACCCACATCTCCGCGAGCCCGATGATGCACGGCACCGGCCTGTTCGGCGGGTACATGACGCTCAACGCCGGCGGCTGTGTGATCTCGCTGGGCGGCAACGGATTCGATCCGGTGGAACTGCTGGACACCATCCACGGGCTGCGGGTGCGCAGCCTCGCGATGGTCGGCGACGCGTTCGGCCGCCCGATCCTCGAGACCATGGCCCGCGAGCCCGGCCGCTGGGACATCTCCTGCCTGGACAACATCCTCTCCTCCGGGGCGTTCCTCAGCGATGCGGTGAAAGCCGGTCTGCTGGAACAGTGTCCGTCGCTGGTGATCGTGGACGGCTTCTCCTCCTCCGAGGGCTTCGGCATGGGCTGGTCCATCTCGACCAAGGAGAACGTCGCGACCACCGCGCGTTTCGAGTTCGGCCCGCACGCCGCGGTGCTGGACGACGAATTGCGGCCCGTCGCACCGGGTTCCGGCGTCATCGGCCGGCTCGCGGTCGGCAGCCGCGTCCCGCTCGGCTATTACAAGGACGTGGCGAAATCCGCCACCACCTTCGTGACCGTCGACGGCGTCCGGATGGCGATGCCCGGCGACCGCGCGCTGGTCGACGCCGACGGCCGTATCCGGCTGCTGGGCCGGGATTCGTTGTGTATCAACAGCGCCGGGGAGAAGATCTACACCGAGGAGGTGGAGGCGGTGCTGCTCGGTCACCCCGACGTCGCCGACGCCCTCGTGGTCGGTGTCCCCGATCCGCACTGGGGACAGGCGGTCTGCGCCGTCGTCGCCCCGGTCGAGGGCACTCACCCCGCCGTGCCCGACCTCATCGCCCACGTCAAGGCCCGGCTGGCCGGATACAAGGCACCCAAGTCGATCGCCCTGGTCGAGACCGTCCCCCGCTCCCCCAACGGCAAGGCCGACTACCCCCGCGCGCGGGAACTGGCCGAGGCGGCCCACCACCCGGCGAACTGAATTCGGCGGACCGGGCCGGATCCACCGGCCCGGTCGGCACGCCGAGATCGTGGCCCTGAGCGAGTTCGGCCACCCGCCGGGCGAACAGTGCCAGGCGGTCGGTCGAATTCTACTGCGGGACAGGCGGATCGGGAGTGGCGGTCGCGTCCGGCCGGTCAGCTCACCCGGTCGCGGGCCGGGCCGCGGCGTTCGTCGCGGGGCACCACCAGGCCCAGGGCTTCCAGGTCCGCGACGTCCGGGCCCACGCCCTCGTCGCGCAGGACGTGTTTCATGACCCGGCCGAGTGCGTTCACCGGGAGTTCGGTGCGCAGTTGCAGGTAGCGCGGAATCGCGAAGTACGGCACCCGGTCGCGCAGGAATTCGAAAAGGTCGGCGGGAGTGAAGGTTCGGTCCGGTTCGAGGACGACGCACGCCTTGATGTCGTCGTCGCCGAGGGGGGCCGGGACCGCGCAGACGGCGATGTCGGCGACGGCGGGGTGGGTGCGGATGACCTGTTCCAGTTGCAGTGAGGACACGTTCTCGCCGCGGCGGCGGAGCACGTCCTTCTTGCGGTCCACGAAGTGCAGGTAGCCGTCGGCGTCCAGGAGACCGAAATCGCCGGTGTGGTGCCACAGGTCGCGCCAGGTGGCGACCGTTTCGGCCGGCTTGTTCCAGTAACCGTGGAAGGTGGCATCGGGGACCCGGGGGCGGACCACGATCTCGCCGGAGCGGCCGGTGGGCACCTCGTCGTCGTGCTCGTCGACGATGCGGACGTCGATCAGCGGGGCGGTGAGTCCGGAGGAGGTGCGCACGCGGCGGCCGTCGACGGCGCTCGCCGAGATCGGCACGCATTCGGTCTGGCCGTAGCCCTCCGACATCACCGGGGTGGCGAAGCGGGCCTCGAACTCCTCCTGCCGGTCGGCGGGGAGCGGGACCCAGGAGGCCAGGCGGAACCGGGAGGTGGCGTCGTCGGGATGCGGGGGCTGCTCCAGGATGGCCTGGGCCATCACGCCGACGCCGACCAGCATGGTGGCGCCGGCCGCGCGGGCATCGGCCATGAAGGTGGCGGCGTGGAATTCCGGTGCGACGACGATATCGGCATCGTTGACCAGGGCCGACATGAAAGCCACCATCTGGCCGCTGGAATGGAACAGCGGGAACGCGGTGTACACCCGGTCGCCGGGGCGGACCCAGCCGCGTTCGCCGTAGGAGCGGCCCACCGTGACGTAGTAGCCGGTGCTGAGCATGCAGCCTTTCGGCAGCGCGGTGGTTCCCGAGGTGTAGAGGATGGCCAGCAGATCGGACGGATTTGCTTGTCGCGGCGTCCATTCCGCGTCGGTGGCGAGCAGGTCGGCGTAGCGGACGCGGTCCGGCGCCGGCTCACCGGGCGGTGGATCCAGCAGCACCACCTGCTCGATCTCGGTCTCGCCGAGCAGCGGGGCCGCCGAGGCGTAGCCGAGGTCGTCGGCGATCAGCAGCCGGGCCCCGCAGTCCGCGAGCTGGTAGCGCAGGAATTCCCCGCGCAGCCAGTAGTTCAGCGGGACCTGCACCGCACCGCATTTCGCGGTCGCGATGAGCAGTTCGATCATCTCAGCGCGGTTCGGCACGATCAGCGCGATCCGGTCGCCGGGCCGCACCCCGAGGGCGGTGAGACCGGCCGCGAGCCGGTCGGTTCGCGCGTCCAGTTCGGCGAATGTCACCGGGCCCCTGCCACAGTCGGCGACCGGGGCGTCCGGCGTCCGCCGCACCCGATCCCGGAACACCTCGTCGACGGTCGAGAACATGACGCAATTCCGATCTCGCTGCGGGGCCTCGTCGCCCCGGATCCCGAATGACAGTACTCAGCCCAGGTACACGGACTGGGTGTGCCGGTAGGAGGTCAGCGCCTCCGGGCCCAGTTCGCGGCCGAGGCCGCTGTCCTTCACGCCACCGAACGGGCTGTGGTGGTCGATCTGGTAGAAGTTCACGCCGACGGTGCCGGTGCGGACCCGGGTGGCGACCGCGCGGGCGCGCTCGGCGTCGGCGCTCCACACGCTGCCGCCCAGTCCGTAGGCGGAGTCGTTGGCGATGCGGACCGCGTCGTCGTCACCGTCGTAGGGGATCACGGCCAGCACCGGGCCGAAGATCTCCTCGCGGGCGATGACGGCGTCGTTGTCGACGTCGGCGAAGACGGTCGGCGCGACGAACCAGCCCTTGTCCAGGCCCGCCGGGCGGGTGCCGCCGGCCACCAGCCGGGCCTCGTCGCGGCCCTTGGCGATGTACGCCTCCACCCGATCACGCTGCCGCTCGCTGACCAGCGGGCCGAGGATGACGCCCGGATCGAACGGGTCACCGACGGGGAGCATGCCGACCAGTCCAGCGAAGGCGTCGACCACCTCGGCGTACCGGCTGCGCGGGGCGAGGATCCGGGTGCCGAGCATGCAGGTCTGCCCGCTGTTGACCAGGGTGCAGGTGAACATCTTGCCGACCTCGGTGGCCAGATCGACGTCGTCGAGGATGATGGTGGCCGATTTGCCACCCAGCTCCAGGGTCACCGGGCGCAGCAACCGGCCGCACGTCTCGGCGATGCCGCGGCCGGCGCGAGTCGAGCCGGTGAAGGCCACCTTGTCCACACCCGGATGTTCGACCAGCGCCGCACCGGTGTCCGGGCCGCCGCTGACGATGTTGAGCACACCCGGCGGAATCCCGGCCGCCGTGGCGGCGTCGGCGACCACGAAGGCGTCCAGCGTCGTCTCCGGGGCCGGTTTGACCACGACGGTGTTACCGGCCGCGAGCGCCGGGGCCAGTTTGTAGAAGGTCAGGGTCTGCGGGAAGTTCCACGGCACGATCGCGGCGATCACCCCGATCGGCACCTGCCGGACCACCGTGGTGCCGCCGGTCGCCGACGGGCGTTCGGTCTCGGTGGGGGTCTCCCGCAGCAGCGTCGCGTAGTAGCGCAACAACGTTCCGGGGATCACCGCCTCCGATACCGAGGAGATCGTGATCGGCATACCGTTCTGGCCGGTGACCAGGCGGGCGATCTCGGGGCCGCGCTCGTCGAGCACCTCGGCGAACCGCTCCAGTGCCGCCGCGCGCCGCGCCGGCTCCCAGTTCGCCCAGCCCGACGGATCGTCGAAGGCCCGCCGGGCGGCCGCGACCGCCGCGTCGACATCCTCCGCGGAGCCGACCGGGGCGGTCGCGATCGTCTCCTCGGTCGAGGCCGAGACGATGTCGTACCGCGCCGAACCGCGCGCGCGGACCCACTCGCCGTCGATGAAGACCGTGTCGCTGTGCCGATCCATGTCCATCCCTGTGTCGAATCCTGCCCGGCCGAGGCGCCGCCGGACTGTGTCCCGGCCTCCACCGTAGTCAACCAGTTCGTTGGTTTTCAACGAAATGTGTCGTTCCGACCGAAACTATAGCCGACCAAACAGTTGGGATTGGGAGAATTCGCGAGGCGCGGGCGGCGTGGTCGCGATCAGGGCTGCCGGGCCGGATTCGGGGGCGTGGTCAGGAAGCGGTGCACGAGCAGGCCCGAGGCCAGCAGCCACAGGCCCGAGACGTCGGCCGGATCCACGCCGGTGACGGACTGGATGCGCTTGAGGCGGTAGTCGATCGTGTTGGGGTGGATGTGCAGCTGGTCCGCGGTGCGACGGCGGTTGAGATTGTGATGCAGGTAGCCGGCCAGCGTTTCCAGCAGTTCCGGGTGCGCGGCCAGCGGGGTGATCAGGCCGGCCAGGTGGTCGCGGGCCGGACCGGGCCGGGTGAGCTGGTATTCCAGCGCCAGATCGGTCAGCCGGTACAGGCGGGCGGGGCGGTCCAGCCGCAGCGCGATGTCCAGCAGTTCGTCGACGTGTCCGGCGGCGGGGCCCACCTCCTCGAACGGGGCCTCGACCACCGCGGCGGTGAGGCCGGCCGCGGCCGCCAGGGTGAGTTCGCCGAGCAGGTCGGTAACGCCCTCGGCGGTGATCGCGGAGGCCGGCAGCAGCAGCGTGCCGCCGTCCGGGCCGAGCAGCGACAGGGGTTCCGCGGCACAGCTTTTCGTGAGCGTCAGGTGCAGCAGCCGCAGCCGGGCGCGGGCGGACCGGCGGTCGTGCTGGAACGGGATGTCCACGGCCAGGACGTGATAGGCCGAATCGAGGCGGATGCCGCGCTCACGGGCGACCGCCGCCGGACGGTCGCCGTCGATCAGCGCGGCGGCCAGCAGCCGGGCGTCGCGCTGCCCGTCGGCGTCGGGCCCCTCGGCCAGGTAGGCGCCGGACACCACCCGGGTCACCCGGCACAGCAGATCCAGATCGGCGGCCGCGCGGCCGAACGACGGTTCACCCGGATATGTTGGAGCGCAGAGCAGTTCGGCGAAGACGCCGTGCACGGCATGGTGCACGGCATCGATCGGGACACCGGCGCGCGCCCAGCGCTCGACGGTGTCGTGCAGCCTGCCGATCCGCCGATCCGTCTCGTGCGGCGAGGTCGCGGCGGCGAGGTCGGTGCACAACTGCGCCACCGACGCCTGCAACGCCACCGGCGAGCGCGGCAGCCGGGGCCGCGCGGGCGTGGCCGGATACGGCCGGGTCACCGGCGCTTCCGGATGCGGGCGGGCCGCGGTGACCGCCGACTGGGCCATCGTCGCTTCGAGGGTCATCTACGTTCTCCCGAGGGTGTTTCGTGGGGTACGTCGGCCTCCTGCAACCGGCGGCGCAGCAGCTTCCCGGTGGCGTTGCGGGGCAGTTCGTCGAGGAAGACCACGTCGCGGGGCACTTTGTGCCGGGCGAGGTGGGACTTCACGTGATCGCGGATCTGCTGCGCGTCGAGGGCCGCCCCCGCGGCCGGCACCACGAAAGCGCGCAGCCGCGTGCCGAATTCGCGGTCGTCGACGCCGACGACGGCCGCCTCCAGGACATCCGGGCGCTCCACCAGCAGGTTCTCCACCTCCAGCGGGTAGACGTTCTCGCCGCCGGAGACGATCATGTCGTCGTCGCGGCCGTCGATGAAAAGCCTGCCCGCGGTGTCGAAGTGACCGACGTCGCCGCTGCACAGCAGCCCGTCGACAATCTCCTTGTGGCCGCCGTCGGTGTACCCGGCGAAGCTCAGGCCGCTGGACACGAAGATGGTGCCGACCCGGCCGGGTTCGGTGATCGGCCGCCGCTGCTCGTCGTACAGCGCCACCCGGCAGCCGACCGGCGGGCGGCCCACGGTGCCGGGGGCGGTGCGCAGATCCTCGGGGGTGGCCACCGCCGCGACCGCGACCTCGGTGGAGGCGTACAGGTTGTAGAGCACGTCACCGAACGCCTCGGCGGCGCGGCGGCCCAGATCCGGCGACAACGACGATCCGGCGGCGAAGATCACCCGCAGCGAGGACGTGTCGTAACCGGCCAGCACCTCGTCGCCGAGATCGACGATCCGCTGCAACATCGTCGGCACCAGGACCACCGTCGCCGCGCGGTGTTTCGCGATATCGGCCAGCACCCGCCGGGGGTCGAACCGCCCCTGCTGGAACACGATCGCGTTGCCCAGCGCCCAGCCCAGCATGAACTGGGACAGCCCGGTGCCGTGGAAGATCGGGGCCGCCATGACGACGGTGTCGGACTCCGGGAACGGGATGCGGTCCAGGAACTGCGCCGAGACCAGTGGCGAGACCTTGTCCCGGGGAGCGCCTTTCGGCATGCCGGTGGTGCCGCTGGTGAGGATCACGATGCCGCCGGGCCGCTGCGGTGCGGGCAGGTCGCCGTCGGGGTGCGCGGCGATCAGGCCGTCGACGGTCGGCAGCGGCGACGCCACCGGATCGGCGGCCCAGGTGAGCACGCGCGGTACCGAATCCGGCACCGCCGCCGCGGCTTCCAGGAACTCCTCGTCCAGCAGCAGCACGTCGGCGCGCTCGCGCTCGGCGACCGCGGCCAGTTGCGGCGCGGCGAATCCGGTGTTCATCAGCACCGCGCGGGCGCCGAGTTTGCCCGCCGCCAGCAGGGTCAGCACCATGCCGCGGTGGTCGCGGCACAGCGCGGCGACGACCGAGCCGGGACCGATGCCACGGGTGGCCAGGCCGTGCGCCAGCGCGTTCGACTGCGCGTCCAACCGGTCGAAGCTCAGCGGGCCGCGCTGGTCGATGATCGCGATCGCCGCGCCGCCGCGGCGGCGGGCCTGCCGCAGCACCGTGACGAACGGGCCGTAGGCGGCGGCGTCCCGCATGGTGCGGAGCAGATCGCCGGGGCGCAGCGGGTTCACCATGCCGCGGCGGCGCAGCACCCCGACGGCCGACAGCGACTCGGTGACCGAGCGCGCGGTGGACGACAATTTCTTCTTCACATGCACCCCTGGGTCGAACTCGACGGTGAGCGGACCGGCGCCACCTGGCACCGGTCCATCACCCAGATCTCCGCAACGGCACCAGCGTATCCCAGGAGAAGAATTTCCGTTAACTTATTGCCGGATCGGGCCATTGCGTCCGGAGCGACACTTTGAGAATATGAGGCGATAATCTTCTCAACCGCTCGCAACTCCCGACAGCTCGCGGAGGACCCATGCCAGACCGCGCACCCACCGCGCCGCCGCCCGGCGCCACCGATGTCACCGACGCCGCCCTGCAACGCCGCCGCCGCTACATGTCCGGACCCGCGGCCCTGCTCGGTGGCCCGGCCAACGTGATCATGCAGCTCGGCCTCCCGCCGGTCGGCCGCGGCGTCGTCGAAAGCACCGTCACCAGTGGACGTTTCGATCTGAATCCGCGTAAACGGGGCAAGACGACGCTGACCTACCTGGCCGTGGCGATGCTCGGCACCGACGACGACCGCGCCGCCTACCGGGAGGCGGTCGACACCTCGCACCGCCACGTCCGGTCCACCGCGGACAGTCCGGTGCGCTACAACGCCTTCGACCCGCGCCTGCAACTGTGGGTGGCGGCCTGCATCTACCGCGGCACCGCCGATTCGCTGGCACTGCTGCACGGCGGCGTCGACGACGACATCGCCGAGGAGCTGTACCGGGAGTCCGCCCGTTTCGGCACCACACTCCAGGTGCGCCCGGAGATGTGGCCGGCCGATCGCGCTGCGTTCCAGCAGTATTGGGACTCGATGCTGGGCGAGATCGCCTTCGACGACGAGGTGCGCCGCTACCTGCTCGACCAGGTGGTCGGTCTCGGCCCCTACCATCCGATCCAGCGGGTGCTGTTCCGCGACACCAACCGCTTCTTCACCACCGGCTATCTGCCGCAACAGTTCCGGGATCAGCTGGACCTGGACTGGGGGCCGCGGCGGCAGCGCGTGTTCGAGCTGACCATGCGGGCCATCGGCCGCACCTCCGCGCTGCTGCCCCTGCGCTGGCGACTGTATCCGTTCGAGGGCTACCTCGCCGATATGCGCAAACCCCGCGCGCAAGGCAAGAGCCTGGTCTGACCACGCGCCCGGACCCGACGTGGACGCCCGGCGCGCCCGGTTCTAACCTGGCACCGTGACAGTATCCGCGGACGGTAGCGCGACCGGCAAGTTGGTCTCGGCGCGAACGCATTTCGCGGAGTCGCTGATCGAGTTGTTCGACGCCGCGGGCAATCCCACGCTGGATCAGGTCTTCCGCGCCACCCGTTCCCGGTTCCCGGCCGCGCGGCGACTACCCCCGGTGCAGCGGATCAGCGACTGGCGGTCCGGGCGCGCGGTCCCGGCCCGGTTCGCCTCCTTCGAACCGGTGCTGGAGACGCTGACGACGCTGGCCCGGCAGCACGGCGCCGCGGCCAATTCCCGTCTGGTGAACCGCATCGCGTGGCAGCGATGGTGGAACGAGGCCAATGCCGAGGCCCGCAGCGACCGCGGCCCGGAACCGCTGAACACCCCTTCAGCGTTGCCGCTGCCCCGGCCCGCGGTCACCGACACCCTCCCCCGCGACATCGACACGCTGATCGGGCGCGAACCCGAACTGCGGCGCATCCTGGAACTGACCGACAGCGGACCGGCGGTGTCGATCTACACCATCGACGGGATGCCCGGCGTCGGCAAGACCGCGCTGGCCACCCGGGCGGCGCACCGGCTGGCCGAGCGCTTCCCCGACGGCCGTTTCTTCGTGAACCTGCACGCCCACACCGCCGGGCACACCGCCGCCACCCCGACCGAGGTGCTCGCCGGACTGCTCACCGATCTCGGCGTCGACCCGCGCAATGTGCCCGACACCCTGGACAGTCGCCGCAACATGTGGCGAAATCAGGTGGCGGGCAAGCGAATTCTGCTGGTCCTGGACGATGCCCGGGACCACGACCAGGTGGAGCCACTGCTGCCCAACGGCCCCGGCTGCCTGACCCTGATCACCAGCCGGCGCCGGCTGGTCGCCCTCGACGGCTCGCTGCCGCTGGCCCTGGACACCCTCGATCCCGAGAAGGCCGCCGAACTGTTCCGCACGCTCGCCCACCGGCCCGCCGCCGACGGCGACGCGGCCGCGATGGCCGATATCGCCCGGCTGTGCGGCTATCTGCCGCTGGCGATCGTGCTGCTGGCCGGGCGGCTGGCCCACCACACCACCTGGACCATCCGCGAGGCGGCCGCCGATTTCACCGCCGCCCAGGACCGGCTGTCCGAACTCGAGGCCGGGGAGCGCGCGGTCCGGGCCGCGTTCACGATGTCCTACCGCGACCTGCCGCCGCATCGGCAGCGGCTGTTCCGGCTGCTGAGTGTGCATCCGGGCCCGGACATCGACAGCTACGCGGCCGCGGTGCTGGCCGGCAGCACCGAGACCGAGGCCCGCCGCGAACTGGAAGTACTGTTCACCGACCACCTCATCGAGGAACCCGCGCGCGGCCGCTACCGGATGCACGATCTGCTGCGCGAATACGCCCGCGCGCTGCCCGGCGGCGCCGACGACGAGCACCGGGCCGCGGTCGACCGGCTGCTGGACCACTACCAGCGCACCGGCGAACGGGCCAACTGGTTCCTCGTCGGCGGCCCGCGCCCGGGGCCGCCCGCGGACGGCCCCGGGCCCGAGGTCGCGCCGCGCTTCGACACCGCCGCCGCGGCACTGACCTGGATGCGGGCCGAGCGCGGCAATCTGCTGTCCGGCCTGGAATACGGTGCGTCCCACCATCAACCGGCCCGGGTGATCGGGCTGACCAGCGCGCTGGCCGGACTGCTGCGGCTGGACGGCCCGTGGCCGCTGGCCATCCGGTTGCACCGGCGCGCGGCCACCCACGCCGAGCACAGCGACGACCGGGTCGGGCTCGCCGCCGCCCTGCTGGATCTGGGCACGGTCCGCTACGCCACCGGCGACTATCCCGGCACCGAGAGTCTGGCCCGGCAGGCGCTGACGGTGTACCGGGAGCTGGGCGACCGGGCCGGCGAGGCGCGCTGCCTCAGCATCCTCGGCCGACTGGGTTACGCCACCGGCGACTATCCCGGCACCGCCGATCTGATGCGCCGGGCGCTGGCCATCTACCAGGAGGTCGGCGACGGGCTCGGCGAGGCGTACGCGCTGATCGGACTCGGTGTCGTGCGCTACGCCACCGGCGACTATCCCGGCACCGTGGACCTGGTGGAACAGGCGCTGGCGGTGTTCCAGGAGATCGACGACCGCTCCGGCGAGGCGTACGCGCTCAACGAACTCGGGGTCGTGCGCTACGCGACCGGCGACTACGCCGGCGCGGCCGCGGCGGTCGAACAGGCGCTGGCGCTGGCCCGGGAGATCGACGATCGGTTCGGAATCGCCTACGCCCTCAACGATCTGATCGCGGTACGGTTCGCGATCGGGGATTATCCCGGCGCGGCGGACCTGACCACGGTGGCGTTGCAGAACTACCGCGAGGTCGGCGACCGCTGGGGCGAGGCGTACGCCCTGAGCAATCTGGGCCGGGTCAGCTTCGCCACCGGCGACTGCACCGACGCCTCCGAGCAGATGAGCCGATCGCTGGCGATGTTCGAGGAGATCGGCGACCGGGTCGGGCAGGCCTACGTCCTCAGCGATCTGGGCCTGGTGCGGTACTCCACCGGCGACTATTCCGGCGCGGTCGACCGGATGGAGCAGGCATTGGCGATCTTCCTGCACATCGGCGATCGGGTGGGCCAGGCGTACACGCTGATCGAACTGGGACTGCTCGCGTACGCCAACGGCGAGTATCCGCGCGCGGGCGAGCGAATCCAGCGGGCACTGGACATCTTCCGCGAGATCGGTGACCGGGTGGGCCAGGCCTACGCCCTCAGCAGCCTCGGCCGATTGCACTATGTCACCGACGATTTCCCGAGCGGGATCGATCGCCTGCACCAGGCGCTGGGCATCTTCCGGGAGATCGGCGACCGGGTGGGCCAGGCGTACGCGCTCAGCAGCCTCGGCCGATTGCGTTACGCCAGTGGCGATCTCGCGGGAACCGACATGCTGGTGCAGCAGGCCGTGACGATCTTCGAGGAGGTCGGCGACCGGTTCGGGCACGCGTTCTCCCTCGCGGGCATGTCGCTGTTGCGCGGCGCCACCGACGATTTCGTCGCCGCCACCGAGTACGCGCAGCGCGCGCTGGCGATCTTCCGCGACATCGGTGACCGGGTCAGTCAGGGCTACACGTTCATCGGGCTCGGGCTGCTGCGCTACCAGGCCGGCGACTACGCCGGCGCGGCCGAACTGGTCCAGCAGGCGCCGGTGATCTTCCGGGAGATCGGCGACCGGCTCGGCGAGGCGTACGCGTTCATGGGCCTCGGGCTCGTGCGCTACAAGGTCGGCGACTATTCCGGTGGCACCGATCTGGTCCAGCAGGCGTTGGCGATCTTCCGGGACGTCGGAGAACGCCCCGGACAGACCGAGATGCTCGACCGGATCAGCAATCTGTGGGACGAGTACCGCCCGCCGCAGAACCCGGTCTCCTCCTACATCGACACCCTGCGCCTGGTCCGGGAGATCCAGATCCGCTGGAAGCGACGCCGCGTGTGGCGGGACCTGCCGGTACCCGTCACCCCGCGCTGACGCCGGCATCCGCCCGCCGCTGCCGCCACTGCCGGTGCTGCTCACCCAGTTCCGTGACCGGCGCCTCGTCGTAGAGCCATTCCCGGGCGATGCGATGCCAATTCGCGGTCGCGTGCAACTGGCCGAGGGTGCCGAAGGTCATGAAATCGGCGCGGCGGGAGAACAAGTGCTCCGCCGGCAGGTTCTGCCGCCGCATCCCCGAGAACTCGGCCAGCCGGGGGTCGATCGCCATCAGGAAAGCGCCGGAAGCCAATTCGGGGGTGATCGGCAGCGGTTCGTCGACCAGGCACCACTCCGAGGCCGCCAGCACGTAGTCGTAGCACTCCTCGGGGGTGACCCCGGCGGCTTCGTCGATCACGCCGCGCTCGACCATCAGCCGGTACAGCTCCTCGGGCCGGTCCTCGGTGACGGCCCGTAGACAGGTGGCCTCGAAGGCCATGTGCCCCTTGTCCATTCGCTTGTACAGGCCGAAATCCAGGAAGCCCAGCCGGCCGTCGGGACGCAGCAGCAGATTGCCCGGATGCGGATCGCCGCAGAACTCGCCGAGTTCGAACAGCGAGCCGACGTAGAAGCGGTAGACGATCTCGCCGATCCGGTCGCGCTCGGCGTCCGGCAGCGCCCGCATGGTCGAAAATCCCTCGCCGGGACAGAATTCGGTGACCAGCACATGGGCGCTGCCGAGTTCGGGGAACGCGTTCGGGACCGCGATGAACGGATGATCGGTGAACAACTCGGCCACCTGACGCTGGGTGCGCGCCTCGGCCGTGTAGTCCAGTTCGCCGAGCACCGTGGACCGGAACTCGTCGAGCACCGCGACACTGAACCCGGGCAGGAACTGCGAGATCAGGAAGCGCAGGATGCCGATGTTGCGCAGATCCGCGCGCACGGCCGCGTCGACGCCCGGGTACTGCACCTTCACCGCGACCTCGGTGCCGTCGTGCAACCGGGCCCGGTAGACCTGGCCGATCGAGGCCGCGGCCACCGGTTCCGGATCGAAATCCGCGAACAGGTCCTCCAGCGGGGCGCCCTTCTCCTCCTCCACGACCCGGCGCATCGTCTCGAACTCGACGGCCGGGGCCTGATCGCGCAGCACCGCCAGCCGGGTCTGGAACGCCTCGCGCTGATCCGGGGGCACCAGATCCAGATCCAGCATCGACAGGAACTGGCCGAGCTTCATGGCCAGGCCCTTCATGTCGCCGAGCACGACCACCAGCTGTTCGGCCATCTTCACCGTCGACTCGTCGGCGAGCCGGGCGCGGGCGGCCTCGGAACGGCCGATCATCGACAACCGGGTGCGGCGCTTGCGCACGGCCTGGGCCGCCACCACCGCGCCGAGCCGGGAGCCCCGCACCAGCCGGGACGTGGCCACCGATCTGGCCGCGGCCGCCGGACCGTCGGACCCTCCGGGCACATCGAGCCGGTCCATCACGCGCACCTCCCCGAGAGAACCTATCATCGACCGTGGAACAGCAAGCCGTCGAGGAACATTCGCAGCACGTCGTCGAACTCGCCGCGCCGCAACCGGAATTCGCGCACCTCGGGATGGCCGATCCGGCACCAGATCAGCCGGGCCGCGGCTTGGTCCTCGACGACGAAAACATCCCAGGGATCGAAGGATTCCGTGCGCGGGCCCACGAAGAACGGCCAGTAGAGCCGGCCGTCCGCATCGATCTGCTCCTCGGTGCGCTCGTTGTCGGTGAACAGGGCGTCGGTGACGACCCGGACCAGTTCCGCGGCGGGCAGGTCCATCAGGTCCGCGTGCAGCCGGCCGTCGGCGCGCGCCGCGATCCGGCCGACCGCGACCGCGACATCCTCGATCGAGGTGGCCAGGTGATAGTGGCCCACCGATTCCCCGCCGCACCACCACCGGATGTGACCGGACATCCGGCGTGGCCCGGCCGGCGCCTCCGGTTCGACCGCATCCAGCTCGTACTCGATTCCGAACCGGCCCCGGTCCCCGACCAGCATTCCGCGTCCTCCCTGCCAGCTCTACCGGCTCACCGTACGAGTCCGGCGCCGGCGGTGTCGGCCCGCGCGGGCGAGGGGCCTGGCGTATCCGCACGTCGGAACATTTCCGGTCCGGAAAATCCGGCTCCGTTCCGGAACAGCGCCTTTCCCGAGGTGGGCGGGCCGGTGCGGCGCCAGTGGGATCCGGTTCGTCCGCCGCGGTCCGGGATGTTCCGGACCGGATCACCGGATCGACGTCCTGACCAGGACATTCACCCCGAACCGGCGGAAGGGCACTGTCGGGGTGCGGGGTACGCGGCTTACGGTCGACATGTCGATGGCCACGGAGGGGAGTCATCGACAACGGAACTCGGTGGCGCCGGAGGGGACGTCATCGAGGGAATCCCGTCCCGGACATCCGTTGTCCGGGGCGGGATTCTTCGTTTCACCCCCCGGATTCCTCCCCGGACACGGAAAAGCCGTGCCCAGACCCGTCGGTCTGAGCACGGCTGTCCCCGGAATCCGGTCCCGCCCGGGATCAGGGAGGAGGGGGCGGGCGGCCCGGACATCCGGGTCCGGGGTGCGGCGGGGGCATCGCCGGGCCCGGAGCTAACGGGGCGGCGGGCCGTCGTGCCGGTCGCCCGCCGGGCCGCCGCGCTGGTCGCCGGGCGGACCGTCGTGCCGGTCACCGGCCGGGCCGCCGTGCCAGTCGCGGTCGTGGTCGTCGTGCCAGCCGTTGTCGGGACCGTCGTGCCAGTCGCCGTCATGGCCGTCGTGCCAGCCGTCGTCGTGCCAGCCGTCGTCGTGCCAGCCGTCGTCGTGCCAATCGCCCGGCGGTGGCGGCAGGAACCAGGGGTCCGGTGGCGGTGGCGGTGGGAACCACGGCCCCGGAGGTGGGGGCGGCTGTGCCGCAGCGGTCGGGATCGCGGACAGGACGGGGGTCACGGCGAATATCGCAGCCACCAGGATCGCCCTCCGGCGCGCGCGACGGTCCAGCGTTTTCACGATTCTCCTCTCGGGGCCGCACCGAGAGCGGCCGCCCGATCGATCATCTGACCTGAGGGGCCTCGCTGTCGCTGGAAGTTAGCCAACCGTGACGAGCGGATACGGTCGAACGGTCACCGGCAGGCCGCGTCGCCGACCGGAACTGGTCGGCGACGCGGTGGCTGGACTGCCGGGTGTCCGGGCCGCGACAGTGTTCAGGCTCCGAACGAGTACTCGACGCCCGTGTATTGCTCGCAGGCCGCCCACAACCGGGCACCGACCTCCGCATCCCCGGCCACCGGCCCCGGATCGATACGCGTGGGCCAGCCCCGGAAACCTTTGACCCGATCCGGTCCGTAGAAATCGCCGCCGCGGACCTCGGGATCCACCGCCGCCCGCATGGTCGTCAGCGCGCCCTGCGCAGCGGGTATGGCCAGTGACCCGGTCAGCCACCGCAGCGGCTTCGAACCCAGGAATCCGACCAGGCCGCCGGTGTTGCTACCGAAGCTGGTGTCGGCGCCACCCGGGTGGGCCGCGGCCGCAATGGTTTTGGCGTCGGCCGCGGTCAGCCGCCGCTGAAGTTCCAGGGCGAAGACCAGATTCGCCAGCTTCGACTGCGAATAGGCGTGCCAGCGCCCGTAGGCGCGCCGGGTGTAGGCCAGATCGTCCAGCTCGAGTTCGGTCAAGCCCTGGAACGGAACGTTGCTGCTGACCGTCACGACGCGGCCGGCCGGGGCGGCCAGTACCCGATCCAGCAGCAGCCCGGTGAAGGCGAAGGGGCCCAGCTGATTCGTGACGAAGGTGCGGTCGATGCCGTCCACCAGCGAGAGTTCGCCGAAGGCCGCCCCGGCATTGTTGATCAGCAGGTCGATCCGGGCCAGCCGCTCCCGGAGTTCCCCCGCCGCAGCGCGGATCGACTGCGCGTCGGCCAGATCCAGCTGTACCGAACTCAGTTCGGCGTCGGGCGCCGTGACCCTGATGGCCTCGGCCGCCGCGGTGGCACGCTCCGGATTGCGGCAGGCCAGCACCACGTGCGCGCCCCGCTCGGCCAGCATCCGGGCGGTCTCGAACCCGAGCCCGGAATTGGCTCCCGTCACCACCACGGACCGGCCCCGCTGATCCGGAATCTCGGTCGTCGTCCATCTCGCCCTGGCCATACCACTCCCTCCGAACACCGTGCCGCACAAGTATTTCCAGTGACCTGCGACACTGCAAGAGGTAGCGGCGAATCCGTGCGATCCGGATCACGCACTCAGGTCCGAGCGGACTTCACATCGGTCCGGCCGGGAGATCGGCCGTGGTGGCTCAGCTGTTGCCGTACACCCGTTCCGGGGTGACGAGCAGGACCGTACGCCGCTCGGCGGCCATCACACGGTCGTACTCGTCCCAATCGTCGTGGGTGCCACCGGCGGCGGCGAACACCTCGCGCAGCAGCAGCCGCAACCGCTCCGGATCCACCCCGGCCGCCGGATCGTCCGGACCGGCGATCCAGACCGGGCCCTCGACCGCGGCCCAGTTCCAGCTTGCCCGCGCGAGGACGGTCATCCGCGGGTGGGCGCGCAGGTTGACGAGCTTGCGGCTGGCGCCGAAGACCACGGTCCCCACCACGTCCGCGCCGGTGAGCGGATGTTTCAGCACACCGGCGTTGACGAGGGTGGACTGGATCGTGCCGTCGCCGCGCAGGGTCGAGACCGTGCAGAGGTTGCGATCACGGTCGGCGAGGCGGGTGAAATCCGCGAGATCGGTCACGCCCGGAGTCTACGTGCCGGACGTCCCGGCGATCGGCGACGCCGACTCGACCAGTGCGTCGGCCCGCTGCTCCCAGCGGTCGAGGAACACCACCTCCGACAGCGGGCGGCGGCGCACCGGACCGCTGCCGCCGCGCGGCCATCCGACCACCACGTGCCCGGCGACCAGCCAGTCCGCGGGGACGCCGACCGCCTCGCGCAGCAGCGCCTCACCGCCGTAGGAGGCCCAGCTGGTCAGGCAGGCACCCAGGCCCGAGGCCCGCGCCGCCAGCAGGAAGTTCTGCACCGCCGGGAAGATCGAACCGCCCAGCAGCAGGTCCGAGGCCGTCGTGAAGCGTTCCTGGGTGAACAGCACCGACGTGAATTCGCCTGCGCGGTCGTGCAATTCGTAGACCGCGCGGTCGGCGCGGGCACGGCGGCCGTGATCGCCGGGATCGGGCCGGGTCATCCCGTACACCGGCTCGATGACCTCGAGCGCGTGCGCCGCGGCCCGCGCCACCACCGCGCGCAGTTCCGGCGAGCGCAGCACCACGAAGCGCCGGGCCTGCGCGTTCGCCCCGGAGGGGGCCCAGGTCGCCGCCTCCAGGCAGCGGGCCAGCGTGGCGTCGTCGACCGGTTCGGTGGTGAATCGGCGCACGGTCCGGGCGGTGGCCATCACCTCCCACACGTTCGTCTGTTCTGCCGCGGCCACCGCGCCGCGTTCGTTCGAAACCGTCACCGGTGTCACCTTCTCCCGTCCCCGCAACCCGCACGCCGACATTACCTCCCGGCGTGCGGGCGCCGCACCGGCCTACAGGTATCCCCCGACCGCGGGGGCCGGCGGCAGCGACTGGATGCGGGCGTGGTCGTCGCGGGCCTCGATGAGTTCGGCCAGCGTCATGCCGTCGGGGCCGACGGCGGGCCGGGGGCGGTCGCCGAGTTCGCGGTCCAGCCAGGCCACGGATTCCGCGGCCGAGAGCCGGCCCACCTCGAGCTGGGCGAGGCAGCGGCCGGGCCGGATGACCGCGGGGTGCAGCCGGGACAGGTTCTCGTTGGTGGTGATCGCCACCAGCACGTCGCGACCCTGGCCCAGCATGCCGTCGGTGAGGTTCAGCAGGCGCGAGAGACCCTGGCCGGTGGACTCTTTCGCCGAGCCGCGGATCAGCTCGTCGCAGTCCTCCAGGACCAGCAGCCGCCAGCGGCGCTTCTCCTCGTCGTAGGTGTCGACGCCGATGGCGACCTCCATGAGGTAACCGGTGTCGGCGAACAGCGACTCGGGGTCGAGCACGCAATCGACCTGGCACCAGTCCGACCATTCACGGGCCAGGGCGCGCAGCGCGGAGGTCTTGCCGGTGCCGGGCGGACCGTGCAGCAGGAGCAGCCGCGCGCTGATGTCGGTGGGGCGCAACGTCATCAGCTGATGCATGGCCGCGGCGACCTCGGTGCCGTAGTTGCCGGTGATCTCGGCCCACGCGGCGGCGGTGATGATGCGCTCGCGGCGGTTCGGGCCGCGCTGCCCGGAATGCCAGAAGCCCATGCTCACCTGGCTGTCGTCGGATTCCGGCACGGCCGTGGCATCCGCGGAACAGGCCGCGACGACCTCGCGGGCCAGCGCCTCGGTGACGGCGCAGACGTTCAGCACGGCGTCGCCGTTGGCGCGGCGCAGCACGCGCAGCGTCCAGCCGTCGCCGGCGGCCAGGGTGGTGCGGCTGCCGCTGTCCTCGCTGGTGCGCAGGATGCGGGCGCCCTCGGGGCACAGCGGCGCATCCGGCTTGACGTGCTCGAGTTCGGCCGAGCGGGCGTGCGGCTGCTCACCGCTGACGTACGGCGCCAGACCGAGCGCGTCGATGAGGTCGCGCGGGGAGTCGCTGTCGTCCACGTGCATCACCCACGACAGCGGCCCGGCCGCGGCGGCCTCGGGCTCGTCGCGGCCGACCAGCCGGAGGCGGTCCTGCGGATTCGTCGTCACCACTCGATGATCGACGTGAAATCGGCTCGGGTCCACCGAATTTCGGCCGGACCGGTCGGCACGTCCGATTCAATTGGTATTACTCAGCATATGCTGGGTCAATCGAGCAGGATCGGCACGAGCAACGCCGCGTCCGCGACCTCGCCGTCCATGCGTTCGGAGCGGAATCGGCTTACTCGCCGCCGAACGCTCACCGGCACCCGGACCTGCTGAACCCGCGGGACCGCGCCGACGACCACTACCGACGTGCGGGCACGGCCCGGCGTGAGCTTCTCGCGGCGCGCGAGCACGGCCGGTCCGAGCATCTCGCGAGCCTGCCGGGCGCAGCTCAGCCCGGGTCGAGGATCCGGGCGGTCAGGGTCAGGACGCCGGTGCGGTGGCGGGCGGGGGTGAGGGCGCCGGTGATCTCGGGGCGCATGGTGGCGAAGATCGCGAGGGTGAGGAATTCGGCGTCGGATTCCGGGGCGGCCTCGGCGATCAAATCCGCCAGGACGGTGTGCCAGGGGGCCCAGGTGCGGGTGTGGCAGCCTTCGGGGAGGGCGCGCAGCAAGGGTTGCAGGCCGGCGCAGAGGTCGAAGACGGTGGCTACGAAGCCGAGGATGCGGTCGGTCACCGGGACGGTGGGGTCGGCGGCCAGGGCCCGGGCGTGGGCCCACGCTCGCTCGGTGCGGTCGGCGAACAGGGCGCGGATCAGGCCCTCGCGGTCGGTGAAGCGGCGGAACAGGGTGCCCTTGCCGACGGCGGCGGCCGCCGCGATCTCGTCCATGGAGACGTTGACCAGCTGATCCTCACAGATCAAACGACCGGCCACCGCGAGGATCGCGGCCCGGTTGCGTTCGGCGTCGGCGCGCATCCGGCCTCCTCGGGACAACCCGACCAACACAAGCGGACTGATGGTCCGTATCATAGCGGGTGCACGTCTCTCCTGCTGGAAGGCCGTTCCCTATGTCCATCGCCCTGTCCATCCTCGATCTCGCGTCGATCGCGCCCGGGGAGACCGCGCGCGACAGTTTCGACAACAGCGTCGCGCTCGCGCGGGCCGCCGAGCGCAGCGGTCATCGCCGCGTCTGGTACGCCGAGCACCACAACATGAGCACCATCGCCTCGAGCGCCACCAGCGTGCTCATCGGTCATGTCGCCGCCAACACCGGCACCATCCGGCTCGGCGCCGGCGGGGTGATGCTGCCGAACCACTCGCCGCTGGTGATCGCGGAGCAGTTCGGCACGCTGGAGACGCTGTTCCCGGGACGGATCGACCTCGGGCTGGGCCGCGCGCCGGGCAGCGACCAGAAGACCATGCTGGCGATGCGGCGGGATCCGTCGTCGGCGGATTCGTTCCCGCGCGACGTGCTCGAATTGCAGGGCTATCTGAGCGGTCGGTCGCGGGTGCCGGGGGTGCGGGCGGTGCCGCAGGCGCCGGCTCCGGTGCCGCTGTACATCCTCGGCTCCTCGCTGTTCGGCGCGCAACTGGCCGCCCAGCTGGGGCTGCCGTACGCCTTCGCCTCGCATTTCGCGCCGGATGCGCTGCATCAGGCGATCGAGATCTACCGCGAGCGGTTCCAGCCCTCCGAGCAGCTCGCGGCACCCTATGTGATGGCCGCGGCCAATGTGTTCGCCGCCGACGATGCCGAGGACGCGCAGCGGCAGCGGGCCGTCGCCTATCGCGCGCGGGCGCGCGGCATGATCTCCCGCGGCGGCGGCGACGCGCAGTTCACCGATGCCGAGATCGACGCGTTCCTGGCCTCGCCGAACGGCCGGCACCTCGCGGCGATGATGCGGTACACCGCCGCCGGCACCCCCGCGGAGGTGCGGGAATTCCTGACCGGATTCGCAGCCGGTATCGGGGCCGACGAGCTCATCCTCGCCCACCACGCCTCGCGGATCGAGGACCGGGTGCGCTCGGTGGAACTGGTCGGCGCGGCGTTCGAGCTAACCGCGGTCGACCACGAGCGCGGTGGTGTTGTCGGTACCTCCGGCGCGTAAGGCGCTGTCCACCAACGCTTCCGCGGCGGCCGCGGGGCTGACCGAGTCGGCCAGCGCGGCCTTCACGGTCGCGATGTCGAGGGGCTTGTGCACGCCGTCGGTGCACAGCAGCAACCGTCCGGCGCTGGAGCCGGTGGCCGCGTGACCGACGGCCCCGGGCCGGACGGTCCGGGCCGAGGTCGTCACCAGGTGATCCATCCGGGCCGCGGGCGCGTGCCCGTAGCTGCGGAGGTATTCGCCGACGGTGTGATCGGTGGTGATCTGGTGCAGCACCCGGCCGTTCCACCGATAGGCCCGGCAGTCGCCGACCCAGGCGATATCGATGCGGTCGTCGGCGCGGCCCGGCGCCGGCAGCACCGCCACCACCAGCACCGCGTCGGCCTCGTCCTGTGGATACTGCCGGCGCAGCTCCTGTTGTGCCGCAAGCAGACCCGCTCGCGCGCCGCGCCGGGCGCCGGCCTGCGCCGCCACGGTGGCCACCGTCCGCGCCGCCCGCACGGCCAGCAGATGATTGCCGACCCCGTCGGCGACCACGAATGCGCTGCGGCCCATCGCGACATCGGTGAACGCGGCCACCGCGTCCGCGTTCAGCGACCGTCCGCCACGGCGGCTGACCGACTCTCCGGTGATCCCGACCACCCGCATCAGCTCGCGGCGGGTGATGGCGATCGTCATGTCGTCGTGTTCCGGTTCGGCCCCCGGCTCCTGCCCCACGCTGTTCAGCACGCCCTCCAGTTCACCTCAGCACCGGCGCTTTTCGAGTCGGAGCCAGCCGTGCAGTTGCTGTGAATACTGACACGAAAACATCACGGAACGGTCGGGAATCGATGCTGCCGCTCGGCGCGGAAGAGCGGGGAAACGGGCGGCTAACGCCCGGCGACGAAGGTCTGGCGCAGGGTGCCGATGCCCTCGATCCAGCTGTCCAGCGTCTCGCCGGGTTGCAGGAATCGCTGCGGGTCACGGCCCATGCCGACCCCGGCGGGAGTGCCGGTGAAGATCACGTCGCCGGGTTGCAGCACCACCGTGTGCGACAGCCGCGAGAGCAGTTGTGGCACCGGGAAGATCAGGTCGCCGGTGCGGGCCTTCTGCACCTCCTGGCCGTCGATCGCGCAGCCCAGTTCCAGGTCGTCGCGGTCGGCCAGTTCGTCGGGGGTGACCAGCCAGGGGCCCTGCGGGGCGAAACCGGGGAAGGATTTACCGAGGCCGAATTGCGCTGCCGGGCCGCGAAACTGCTGTAACCGCTCGGACAGGTCCTGGCCGACGGTCACGCCCGCGACGGCCGGCCAGATCTGCTCGGGGTCGGCGCGGTGCAGTTCGCGGCCGATGATCACGACCAACTCGACCTCCCAGTCGACGTGACCGCCGACCGGCAGCACGACGGTGCTGTCCGGGCCGCTGAAGCTGGACAGGTACTTGGTGAACACCGGCGGCAATTGTTCGGGCATCGCGAAACCGGTCTCCGCGACGTGCTCACGATAGTTGAGGCCGACCGCGAACACCTGGCGCGGCGCCGGCGAGGGTGCGCCGAGCAGCGCCCGGTTCAGCGGAAAGGCATGCGTGTGCATCGAATCCGGGGTCAGTGTCGCCGCCCAGCTGCGGAAACGATCCCAGTGCTGGTAGATCTGGCCGAGATCGGGGCCGAACCGGCCGCCGGACACCGCCGCGATCTCCGCGGCCTGGAGGTCGGCGTCCTCCCCGCCGAGTACGAACACACCCCGGCCGGCCAGATTGGCAATACGCATGAAATCGGTTCTCCTCGGACTGAACAAGATGCTCCATGCTACAGGCGAATATGGGACAATCCACACGCTGTCCAGCGAACGGATCACCATGGTGCGCAACGATGCCTTTCACCCCGACCTCCGCGGAACGGCCCGGTGGCTGCCTCGCAGCCCGGTGAGCCGGTGGTCGCTTCCGGTGATCCGGGGTCTCACCGGGCTGGGCGCGCGCCGGGTTCCGGCGGATGTCCGGGTGGAGCAGGTGGGGGACATCACGGTGCGGGTGATCACGCCGCCGACCGCTGGTCCTTTGTCGGCCGCGCTGTTGTGGATCCACGGCGGGGGGTATGTGATCGGGAGCGCGGCGCAGGACGACTGGATGTGCCGGCATTTCGCGCGGGAGCTGGGGGTCGTGGTGGCCTCGGTCGACTATCGGCTGGCGCCGGAGCATCCGTTTCCCACGCCGCTGCACGACTGTCACGATGCGCTGGTCTGGTTGGCCGGTCAGGCCGGGGTCGACGCCGATCGGATCGCGATCGGCGGGGCCAGTGCGGGGGGTGGGCTGGCGGCGGCATTGGCGCTGCTTGCCCGTGAGCGTGGGGAGGTGCGGCCGGTTTTCCAGTTGCTGACATATCCGATGTTGGATGATCGGACCGCGTTGCGGACCGATCTGGACGAGTCGCATTTCCGGTTGTGGAACAACAAGGCCAATGCGCTGGGGTGGCAGTGGTATACGGGATTGCCTGCGGGGGCGCCGACGGTCAGTGGGCTGGCCGCGCCGGGACGGTATGAGGATCTGTCCGGGCTGCCGCCGGCCTGGGTGGGTGTGGGAAGCTTGGATTTGTTTCACGATGAGGATCTGGTTTATGCGAAACGGTTGGCCGACAGTGGAGTAGCTTGCGACACACTGGTGGTCGAGGGGGCGTTTCACGGGTTCGATGAAGTGTTGGCCAAAACTGGTGTTGCGCAGGCATTCCGGGCTGCGCAGGTTGCTGCGTTGGCGGGGGCTCTGGGGGGATGATCGGGGGGTTCGGGCTTTGGCGGTGGTTCGGGGGGTGTTGGGTTGTGGGCACGGGGGTGGGGTTGTGGATCGGTGGTTTGGGGTTGCGTGTGGTTGCGGATGAGGGTTTGGCCTTCTCGGTGGTGACCGGCTGTGTTTTTGGCCTCCGCTTCGCTCCGGCGGGTTCTCGGCCCCTCAGTCTCGATTCTTCCCTCCTCCGCTCCTCCGCTTCGCTCCCCCGCTCCGTCAGTCCAGAATCGAGACGGGCCGAGAACATTAACGTTGGGCCTACTTGGTGGTGACCGGGCCCTCAGCGGGCGGGCCGAATGCCGGGGCTGCTTGGGGGTGACCGCGTTGGAGAGCTGGGGCGGGAAAAGAAACTCGAGGGTCCGGGGCTGCTTGGGGGTGACCGCGTTGGAGGGTGCGGTGGGAAAAGGACTCGGGGGTGCCGGGCCGCTCGGGGGTGACCGCGTTGGAGGGTGCGGTGGGAAAAGGACTCGGGGGTGCCGGGCCGCTCGGGGGTGACCGAGTTGAAGGGTGCGGTGGGAAGAGGACTCGGGGGTGCCGGGGCTGCTTGGGGGTGACCGGGGTGGAGGGTGCGGCGGGAAAGGGCTCGAGGGTGCCTTGCCTGCGGACTGGTGACCGGGGGTGGGTTCAGCCTCTCAGTAGCGTTCGGCAGAGGTGGTCGGCTCGGCGGGTGGTTTCCGGCTGACGGTATCGCGGCGTCAGGGCCAAGGTGGCCGTGCAGGCGGTGTCCAGGGTGATGCGGTGGCCTGTCGAGACGTAGACGGGCTTCACGTCGGTGCGGGTGCGCACTGCTCGGCCCACGATCTCGTCGTCGATGGTGATGTCGGTGGTCGATCCGCGCTCGGGGCCGAGATGTCCGCATCGGCCCCAGAGGGTTTTCGCGACGCCGATGGTCGGTAGTCCGGTCAGCAGGCCGAGGTGGCAGGCGAGGCCGAAGCGTCGTGGGTGGGCTAGGCCTTGGCCGTCGCAGAT
Source organism: Nocardia sp. alder85J (assembly GCF_020176955.2). Classification (GTDB taxonomy): domain Bacteria; phylum Actinomycetota; class Actinomycetes; order Mycobacteriales; family Mycobacteriaceae; genus Nocardia. The sequence goes on along the minus strand of NZ_JAIUCZ020000001.1, from coordinate 662,624 downwards.
CAGCAGGTCGGGGGTGGTGTCTAGGCGACGCAATGCTTCCAAGGTGGTGGGTAGTTCGCGGAATGCGAGCAGGCCGGGTACGTAGGGGAAGTCGGTGTGGCCCTGGGCCGTCGCGGTATCGACCGGTTCCAGGGTCTTCGCGTCCAGCACCACGATTGCGGCGACCACATGTCCCTCGTCGTCGTAGGCGGAGTCCAGGCCTGCCACGGTCTCGAAGCCGGGTGGGCGGGGGTCGGCCGGATCCACTCGCGAGCGCAGCCGAAGTTGTAGTGCCACTGCGGCATCCGGGTCGGCGGGGAGTTCGGCGGCCAGTTCTTCGTCGATCAGCATCGTTTCGCAAGGTTACAATCGGGGTCGAGCCCTCCTCTGGGGACACCGGTCGAAAGTACGATCGAATGTGTGAGATCCATCTGGAAGGGCTCCATCGCATTCGGGTTGGTGAACGTCCCGGTGAAGGTGTACACCGCCACCGAGGATCACGACATCCGGTTTCATCAGGTGCACGCCAAGGACGGCGGGCGGATCAAGTACGACCGGGTGTGCACCGTGTGCGGGCAGACCGTGCAGTACGCCGACATCGACAAGGCGTACGAGTCGCCCGAGGGTGACAAGGTGGTGCTCACCGACGAGGATTTCGCGAAGCTGCCCGTCGCGGAGAAACACGAAATTCCGGTTCTACAATTCGTGCCCTCGGATCAGATCGATCCGATTCTGTTCGACAAGAGTTATTACCTGGAACCCGACTCCAACACGCCGAAGGCGTATGTGCTGCTGGCGACGACGCTGGCGCAGGTGGACCGGGTGGCGCTGGTGAATTTCACGTTGCGGCAGAAGACCCGGCTGGCGGCGTTACGCGTCCGCGACGGTGTGCTGGTACTCCAGACGCTGCTGTGGCCCGACGAGGTGCGGGCGGCGGATTTCGAATCGCTGGACGGGGTCGCCGCGCCGCGGCCCCAGGAAATCTCGATGGCGGAAACACTCGTCGACAGCATGTCCGACGATTTCGATCCGAGCCTGTACACCGACGAATACCAGATCGAGCTGAAGAAGCTGCTGGACGAGGCGATCGAATCCGGTTCCGGCACGGTGATCGCGCACGCACCGGCCGCCGCCCCGGAAATGGATGCCGAGGTGGTCGACCTGGTCGCGGCGCTGCAACGCAGCCTGGAGGCCACCGGGCGCCGCGCCGCCGCGCCGGCCGCCGCACCGGCGAAGAAGGCCGCCAAGGCGAAAGCCGCCGAGAAGAGCGCGGCCGAACCGGCGGCGGCCGAGTCGGGGGCGGCCAAATCGGGGGCAGCCAAATCGGGGGCGGCCAAGTCGGGGGCAGCGAAGGCCACTGCCAAGAAGGCCGCGACCAAGTCGACCACCCGGCATCCCACCCGTAAGGGCGCCTGAAGCCGCGGTGCGGGTCAGCCCGCCGCCCGCGCCTGGCCCTCCCGGAAGAATTCCAGCAGGCTCGCCACCGTCGGCACCGCCGAGCGCGGCCGCATCGCGCCGAAGGGCGCGTTCCAGAACTCGCCAGTTCGCGGCGTCCACGGGCCGACGTAGGCGTATGGTTCCGGATTGTTCGAATCACCCGGTGACACACCGTAATTCACCTGGTCCACCGCCGCCGCCAGATCGAAGTGCTCCGGCCACAGGGTCGGCGGCTCCTCGGCGAAACGCCGTAGCGCGGTGTCCCCGACGGCGAACCAGTCGTGTATCGAGGTCGCGGCGGCCGGGTCGACGACCAGCGGCTCCGCCGGTTCCAGCCCGGTGCCGTCGCTGTACACCCCCGGCGGCGGCGCCAGCGCCTCGAAGCCGGCCTGCCGGGCGACCTCCGCGTAATTGCCGGTCAGCGGTATCCGGCCGTCCTGCCACACCAGATCGGAGCCGATCACGGACATCGGCCATTTCGTGCCGGCGAAACCGCCGAGCACGACCCGCATCCGGATGGTGCCGAACCGCCGGTACTGCGGTCCCGCGACGAGCAACTCCGCCGCCGCGTGCAGCCCGAACCGGGTTTCCCCGTATGTGATGTCGTCCACGCGACCATCATCGCGGCAGAATCGAATACCCGGAAATCGAATACCCGGATCCGCCGATTCAGCTGAATACGGCAATACGGCCGCTTCGACCGTCCCGGCGGCGGGAAGTCGGACATACTGGGCAACGAGTTCACACCTGCCGCACGGTTGCGTCACGACGTCGGACTCCGATAGATGCGCTGACCGTCGTCGCCCCATGACCTTCGGAGGAATCACAGATGAGCAACCCGTCCGACCCGAACGATCCGAACGCGGCAGCACCGCAATACGGGCAGCAGCCGCCCCCCGGATACGGCTACCCGCCACCGCCCCCGCCGGGGTACGGCAATTCCGGCGGATGGAGTCAGCCCGGTTACCCCACCGCGCAGCCGCCGTACGGCTCGCCGCAGGACAGCGGCGCCCAGCCGATCCAGCCGCCGCCGTACGGCGGGCAGCCCTATCCGGGGCAGCAACCGTACGGCGGCCAGCCCGGCTACGGCGGCACGCCGGGCTACGGCGCCGCCCCACAGCCCGGCTACCCGACGCCCCCGCCGACCTACGGCTATCCGCCGAGCGGCGGTGGCTACACGCCGTACGGGGCGCCGGCCCTGCCGTATGCCAGCTGGTTGCAGCGGGTGGGCGCCCGCCTGATCGACGGACTGGCCGCCTTCGTCCCGGCCGCCGTCCTGTACGGCATCGGTTTCGGGATCGGCAGCAGTTCGATGAGCTGTAGCACCGACTCCGACGGGGTCTACCAGTGCAGCGGCGGCGGCCTGTCCGCGATCGGGCTGATCTTCGTGCTGCTGGGCTGGCTCACCGCGCTCGGTATCGGTATCTACCTGATCTACAAGGAGGGGACGACCGGGCAGACCTGGGGTAAGCGGGTGCTCGGCATCAGCCTGATCCGGGAGGCCGACGGGCAGTTCCTCGGCTTCGGCATGGCCTTCGTCCGGCAGCTCGCCCACTTCCTCGACGGAATCGCCTGCTACATCGGCTATCTCTGGCCGCTGTGGGACGAGAAGCGCCAGACCTTCGCCGACAAGGTGTGCAGCACGCTGGTCGTCAAAACCAATCCGTAAGGCGGCGACCGGATTTCGCTCACGGTAAGCAGAATTCTTGCCGGGGCTCGCGCGCTCCCGTGTGATGGTCGGGTTCATCATTCGACACGTCACGCGGGAGCACGAGTGAATTTCCGACGGGTACCGGCGATCCCGGTCCTGATCCTGACCACCGTCCTCGCCCTGGCCGGATGCGGCAGCGGCGGCTCGTCGCAGTCCGGATCCGTGGTCCGGATCGGCACCACCGACCGGAACTCGGCCTGGGACACCTTCGAACGGGTCGCGAAGCGCGACGGCATCACCTTGCAGACCACCAACTTCACCGACTACAAGACGCCGAATCTCGCACTGGCGCAGCAGCAGATCGACGTCAACCTGTTCCAGCACCTCCAGTTCCTGGGCCAGTACGACGTGTCGAACAACGACACCCTGACCCCGATCGGGTCCACGTACATCGTTCCGCTGGCGCTGTATTCGAAGAAACACAAGTCGCTGGCCGAGATCCCGGCCGGTGGTGAGATCGCGGTCCCCAACGATCCGACCAACCTGGCCCGTGCGCTGAACGTCCTGGCCGCAGCGGGTCTGGTGAAGTTCACCGGCGCCCCGGCCCAGCCGACCGCCGCCGACGTCGACAAGGGCGCCAGCAAGGTGAAGGTGACCACGGTCGACGCCACCCAGACGGCGTTGTCGCTGAACTCCGTCGACGGCTCGGTGATCAACAACACCTTCCTGGAACGGGCCGGTATCGACCCGCATTCGGCGCTGTACGCCGACGATCCGAACAATCCCGCGGCCGCGCCCTACATCAACGTGCTCGCGGTACGCGCGGCCGACAAGAGCAACCCCACCCTGCTGAAACTGGTCGACATCTTCCACGATCCGGAGGTGCAGCAGGCCTGGGCCGTGGCGACCAAGGGCAGTTCGGTCGAGGTGAAGCGCCCGCAGGCCGATCTGGAGCAGATTCTGGCCGGGGTCGAGCAGGGCCTGCGGGCCAGGTGAGCGCCGAGCCCCCGGCCGTCGAATTCCGTTCCGTCACCAAGACGTTCACCGTCGGCCGGATCGTCACCACGGCGCTGGACGGGATCGATCTGCGCATCGAACGCGGGGAGATCTTCGGCATCATCGGCTATTCCGGTGCGGGCAAGAGCACCCTGGTGCGGTTGATCAACGGGCTGGAACAGCCGACCGGCGGCACGGTGCTGGTGGCGGGGCAGCCGATCACCGGCCTGTCCGAGCGGCGGATCCGGCGGTTGCGGCTCGACATCGGCATGGTGTTCCAGCAGTTCAACCTCTTTCGCTCCCGCACCGCCGCGGGCAACATCGAATATCCGCTGCGGGTGGCGGGCCGGCCGCGCGCTGAACGCAAGGCGCGGGTGGCGGAACTGCTGGAGTTCGTCGGGCTGTCGGACAAGGCCCGCAACTATCCGGATCAGCTGTCCGGCGGGCAGAAACAGCGGGTGGGCATCGCCCGCGCACTGGCCACCTCGCCGGCCCTGTTGCTCGCGGACGAGGCCACCTCGGCCCTGGATCCGGAGACCACCGCCGAGGTACTGCGGCTGTTGCGCAAGGTCAATCGCGAACTCGGCGTCACCATCGTGGTGATCACCCACGAGATGGACGTGATCCGCGCGGTCGCCGATCGGGTGGCGGTGCTGGCCGACGGCCAGATCGTCGAATTGGCCGGTACCTTCGACGTTTTCGCGCATCCGCAGGCGGCGCCCACCCGGTCGTTCGTGGATTCCGTACTGCACGACCGGCCCTCGGCCGACGAACTGGATCGGTTGCGTGCCACGCATTCCGGGCGGCTGGTCACCGTCGAGATCGCGGACGGCCGCGGGGTCGGCGCGGCGCTGGCCGCGGCGGTCGCGGCCGGGGTGCGGTTCGAGGTGGTGTACGGCGGGGTCAGTTCGTTGCAGGACCGCACCTTCGGCAGTCTCACCCTCGCCCTGGACGGCCCGCAGGCGGCCGTGGACCGGGTGGCCGCCGAGCTGACCACGGGCAGTGTATCGATCGAGGCGTGAGAGAGGCTGTCGTGCAGACGAATTGGACCCAGCTGCGGCCGGTGCTCTGGGAGGCGATCGGCACCAGCATCTACCTGGTGCTGCTCACCTTCGTGGTGGGCGGGGTGCTGGGGCTGATCCTCGGCACGGCCCTGCATGCCACCCGCCGCGGCGGCCTGCTGGCCAACGCTCCGCTGCACCTGCTGCTCAACGTGGTGGTGAACGTGGTGCGGCCGATCCCGTTCGTGATCCTGCTGGCCGCGCTGGGGCCGGTGACACTACAGGTCATCGGCACCACCATCGGCACCGACGCGGCCGCGTTCGTGATGATCGTGGCCGCCTCGTTCGGGATCGCCCGCATCGTCGAGCAGAATCTGGTGACCGTCGATCCGGGCGTGATCGAGGCGGCCCGGTCCATGGGGGCCGGGCCGCTGCGCATCATCGCGACGCTGCTCATCCCGGAGGCGTTGGGGCCCTTGGTACTCGGCTACACCTTCGTGGTGATCGCCATCGTCGACATGTCGGCGATGGCGGGCACCGTCGGCGGTGGCGGCCTCGGCGATTTCGCGCTCGTCTACGGATATCAGCGTTTCGACTGGCAGGTCACGCTGGTGGCCACGCTCATCATCGTGGCGGGCGTGCAGGGGGTTCAGTTCGCGGGCAACTACCTGGCGCGGAAGTTCCTGCGCCGCTGAGTGTCTCGCATCACTGTGGCCCCGAGTGTCACTGCGGCCCCACCGGGATCACTGCCGCGGCGTCGAGATCACTGCGGTGGTGTCGAGGCGGGCTGCACGGCGCTGACGCCACCCCACACCGTGCGCGCTCCAGAATCGCCCACCCGGTACACCTGCACCACGGCCGCCACGCTCGCCGCGATGGTCAGCACCGCGATCACCCCGGCCAGGGCGCGGCCGACCGGCTGCCGCCCCTCGCGCACGTGCAGGACGACCAGCAGAACGGCCACGATCGCCAGGGCCGCCGTGAAATAGATCATGGCGTCGCCGCGGTCGGTATGCGTGCGCAGCCCCGGCGTCGGGCCGACGCGCTGCTCCAGCCACTCCCCCGCCGAGGTCGTCAGCGGTGTCACGGCCAGCGTCAGCACACCCAGCACGGCCACCAGCCACACCAGCCGCCGCCGCGCCGCCGGCCACACCGCGCAGAGCACGGCCAGCACGGCCGTCAGCGGGACGAGTACGACAATCACGTGCACCAGCAGCACATGTGCGGGCAAGCCGTCGATCGTGGACATTCGGCACTTCCTCCTCACCTGCGGGCCGGAGCGTCGGCACCGCTTGCGTCACACACGAATTCGGGAGCCGGACGGTTCGATCGGCAGCGGATCAGGCCGCGCGTTCCATCACCTGCCGCGGGGTCAGATCGCTGAGCAGCTGCATGTGCACATCGGCCTCGAAGATCTCGACGTGGTCGGCGGCGAGCGGGCCACCGAGCGCGGGAGCGGGGACGAAGCCGTACATGGTGTCGGCGGCGACCGGGCCCAGTCGCCCGAGCACCTGTGGGAAGAGGTTGTCGCCGTCCTCGTCCGGAACGTCGAGATTGTCCTTGGTCTGCCCCAGGAATCCGACGTACATCGCCTTCTCGGTGGCGGTCTCGTCGACGACCTGCCGGGGACTGGCCCGGTACATCAGCCAGCCGAGATAAGGCAGCACGGTGAGGCTGAGCCCGGTGCTGGCGCTCCAGAGTTTCATGCGGCCGAAGGCCGAGCGGGTCACCGCGATCCACGAATCGGGACCGCCGGGCAGCTCCAGGCCCGCCGTCCATGCGTCGACCGCCGGTTGCCACACGACCGGATCGCAGATCCACCAGCGGCCGTCGTCGAATCCGGAGAAGCCGAATTCGCTCCAGACATCCAGCAGGGCCGGGGGGAGGACGCCCCGGAACTGGGCGAACCGCTCCGCGGGCGGCTCGACCAGGAAGGTGGGCCGACCCCAATTTCGCAGCACTGCCTGAGTAATACGCGACATGATCAGGCGTAACTCCATCTCACGTTCAGTAGCTTGTCTCCGTCGCCGGCGTCCCGCAATTGTTCGGCATAGGCCCGCAGCGGGGCCCGCAGGCGTTTCCACTGACTGCCCAGCGAGGAGTTTACATTCGCGTCCCCCATACTCCACGATCCGTCGCGTTCCACGCCGATCCAGTCCCGGCCGCCGCCGGCGAGGTCCGGTTCGTGCAGGGCGCGGACCGCGTCCATGTGTTCCCGCGTCCGGGCCCGCGCGTATTCCTCCGGGGTGGCGCGGCCCAGTTCGGCCGAATCCCGATCCAGCGCTTTCGCGAGTTCGTCGGCGTACACGCCCGATTCGTCCTCGCGCCGGGCGACATCCTGTGCGGTGCCGCCGCGCTCGACGGTGTCCCAGTTGCCCAGGATCTCGTCGGGCGTCATCCGATTCACGCCGTCGATCTGCCGGTCGATCTGGCGGCGATACTCGGCGTCCTTGCCCTGGGTCCCGGTGGTCTTCCCGCGGTTGAAGTGCAGCTCCAGCGGGTTTCCGTCGGCGCGGGCCCGCTGCACGTCCTGGTTGTCCCACCCCACCGCCACATTGTTCCGGTCGTCGGCCCAGGCCGAGCCGGAGCCGTTGTGCACGGCCTCCCATTTGTTGCCGTCGGCCGTGTTGACCGGATAATCGTGGCTGCCCTTGGTGATGGGATCCCGATGGGCGTATTGCGGATACGGGTCCGGTGCCTCGGCGGCGCCCGCCGCCGACTGCCGGGCGACCGCCGTCTTCCGTGCCGCCGCATCGGCAGGCAACTCGGAGACCGCGTCACCGAGCCCCCGCTCCTCGGCCAGCACCACTCGCTCGGTGGCGACACTCAGATCGGCGGCAGGTCCCCCGACCAGCCGCGCGGCACCCTCGCCCGCTCTGCTGACGACCTGCGACAGCCGCTTCTGCAGAGCGGCGTACATGTCGGCCCAGGCGCTCATCCGCTACGACGGCGACCGACCACGCAGAACCGTGTCGTGATGCGGGATTCCCCGGCCCGGATCGGAGTACGGCCCCGCACGCTGTCGCCCCCGAAATCCATTTCCCCACTGTAACAACGGCAACCGGAACCCGAGGCCGGTCCCGCACGCACCCGGCGGGAATACCGTTGTGGCCGAACCGTTCACTCCGGGCCAGCGGCATACCTCCGAATTCCCGCCGCTGGGAACAGCATCGGAGCAGGCTCAGCGCCCGGGCCCCGGACCGACCAATCCGTGCTGGTGGGCGTACACCACGGCGTGGATCCGGTCGCGCACGCCGAGCTTCGACAGGATGCGGGAGACATGGGTTTTCACCGTCTCCTCGCCGACGCGCAGGATCGCCGCGATCTCGGCATTGCTGCGCGCCTCGGCCAGCAGGAGCAGCACCTCGCGCTCGCGGGTGGTGAGCGCGGCCAGTTCGGCGGGCGGGGCGGGCGGGGCCAGCACCCCCGCGAACCGGGCCGCCAGGCGACGGGTCATGGACGGGTCGATGACGGCATCGCCGCGGGCCGCGACCCGGATCGCCGCGACCAGTTCCTCCGGCGGCAGCGTCTTCAGCAGGAAGCCGCTGGCCCCGGCGGCCAGCGCACGGGCCAGGCTCTCCTCGCTGTCGTAGGTGGTCAGCACCAGTACCCGGGTGCCGCCGGCGGCGACGATGGCGGTGGTCGCGGCCAGCCCGTCGAGTTTGGGCATGCGCACGTCGAGCACCGCGACATCCGGTCGCAGCCGGGCGGTTTCGGCGACGGCGGAGCGGCCGTCGCCGACATCGGCGACACATTCCAGGTCCGGATGCGCGTCGACGACCGCGCGCAGCCCGGAACGGAACATCGCGTGATCGTCGGCGACGAGCACCCGGATCGGCGTGGTCATGCGGCTCCGATCGGCAGGGAAACGGTGATGTGCCAACGGTTCTCGTCGTCGACACGGTGATCGACGGTGCCCTCGAACAGGTCCGCGCGGCGGCGAATTCCGGCGAGGCCGCGATGCGGCGAATCCGGATCCGGCGCAGCGTCACCCACCGGATTCGACTCCGTCACCACCACCCGGTGCCGGTCGATCGCGACCTCGAGCCGCGCGGTGCCGTCGCCGTGACGCAGCGCGTTGGTGAGCAGTTCCTGCACGATCCGGAAGACGATCACGTCGAGGGATTCCGGCAACCGCACCTCGGCGCCGGAGGTGACGACCTCGACGTCGAGACCGGCCTCGCGCACAGTCGTGACCAACTGCTCGATATCGGCGAGTCCGGGCTGGCGGTCACCGGCGGCGGCGCGGCCGTGCAGCAGATCCAGTTGCCGGCGCAGGTCCACCATCGCGGACCGGCTCGACGCCTCCACCGCGGCCAGCGAACGGGTCGCCGCGGCCGGATCGCTCGCCACCGCCAGCCGCGCGGCTCCGGCGTGGATGCCGATCGCACTCACATGGTGAGCGATCACGTCGTGCAGATCGCAGGCGATGGCCTCACGCTCGTCGGCCAGCGCGCGGTCCAGCGCGGCCCGCTGTTCCTGCCGCCGCAGCCGTTCGCGCTGTTCCAGGTCGGCGATGTAGGCCCCGCGCGCGGCCGTCGATCGGCCGACCAGCCAGGGCACCACCCCGATGGCGATGGTCTGCGCCGCCAGCAGCCGGGGATCGCGCGTGGCGGGACCGGCCCCGAGCAGATCCGCCACCACCGCGCCGAGCGCCAGCGCCGAGACCGACACCACCGACGAGCGGCCCGACAGCCACGCCCCGGCCCGATATCCGGCCGCCAGGAACCCCACGTCGGCGACCCGCACCGTCAGCCCGTGCCCGCGCAGCAGCGCCACCGCGACCAGCCTCAGCGCCACCTGCGCCAACGCCACCACCCCCGCGGTGCGCGGCGCGGCCGCCAGCGCCAGGTCCGCCACCACGATCGCGGCCACCACCACAGCGGCCACCACCGGCGCCACCCCGAACGCACCGCACACCGCGAAGGTCGTGCCGTCCACCGCCGCGGCCGCACCCGCGACCAGCAGCGACTGCCGGGTCAGCGCCGTGTCGGAATCCACCGTTCGCCACCACCTCACTCGCGCGCGGGAAGGGTCTGTCAGATTACCCGCCGCCGACCGTACCCCGAGGTCACAGGCATTCCGTCCCCCACACGGGGGACCACCGCTCCCCCACCGGCGCGACGACACGGGCAGGCCGGCGACCGTAGCGTAGGTGCCACATCGACCAGCCGCGCACACGTCTTCGAAGGGAGCAGGCATGACACATCAGGAGCTGGCACTGTACGCGGTGCCCGCATTCGTATTGCTCATGCTCGTGGAATGGATCGGCAACCGCCGCGATCCACAGCGGGCGGCGAACGGCTTCAGCGGCCGCGACACGGCAAGCAACTGGACCACCTACCTGCTGGGTCAACTGACCAAGCCCATCGGCCAGCTGATAGTCCCGTTCTCGGCGATCGTCCTGGCAGCCGGAGCAACCCCCCTGCACCTCCCGGCGAACCGCTGGTGGGCCTGGCTACTCGGCCTGGTCGTCACCGACTTCTGCTACTACTGGGCCCACCGCGCCGACCACCGCATCCGCCTGCAATGGACCGCACACAACGTGCACCACTCCAGCACCTACTTCAACCTGTCCACCGCGATCCGCCTGTCCTGGCTCAACCCGATCGCCGCCACCGTCCGCAGCCTCTTCTGGGTCCCCGCTGCCCTCCTGGGCTTCCCCGCCTGGATGATCTTCCTCCTGATCAGCATCGGCCTCCTCTACCAGTTCCCCCTGCACACCCAGCGCATCGGAACCCTCTGGAACCCAATAGAATTCATCTTCAACACCCCGGCCCACCACCGCATCCACCACGGCTCCAACCAACCGTACCTGGACCGCAACTACGGCGGCATCCTGATCATCTGGGACCGCATGTTCGGCAGCTTCGCCCCCCTCACCGAACCGATCACATACGGCATCACCCACGACATCGGCACCGACAACCCCCTCCGCGTCAACTACCACGAATTCGCCGCCATGCTCCGCGACATCCGCCACGCCGACACCTGGCGCGGCCGCCTGGGCTACATCTTCGCCCCACCCGGCTGGACCGAATCTTCTACCGCCGCATCTTCTGCCTCCGCATCTTCTGCCTCCGCTCCGCTCCGGCGGGTTCACGGCCCCCATGGCCCAGTCCTTCCCTCCTCCGCTCAGTCGCTGCGCTCCCTCGCTCCGTCAGTCCAGGACTGAGCCGGGCCGCGAACTCGGACGGACCCACAACGCAAAGACCCGGCCCCAGTGGCCGGACCCACTCCCCTAACACACCGCCCCACGTGCCCGGCCCATCCACGGCCGGGCACGAGCACATACACACGCCGATCCGCGGCCCAGCCATCCAGCCGGTCACCATCCCGAAGGCCCCACCCCAGAAGTCTTTTCACGGCCCAACCCCCAACAACGGTCACCACCAAGCAGGCCCACCCCACCTATGCGTTGCCCGCCTCACCCCCAGCCCCGGTCACCAGTCCGCAGGCAAGGCACCCTCGAGCCCTTTCCCGCCGCACCCTCCACCCCGGTCACCCCCAAGCAGCCCCGGCACCCCCGAGCTCTTTTCCCACCTCACCCTCCAACGCGGTCACCCCCGAGCAGGCCCGGACCCTCAAGTTCTCTTCCCGCCCCAGCTCTCCAACGCGGTCACCCCCAAGCAGCCCCGACATCCGGCCCGCCCGCTGAGGGCCCGGTCACCACCGAGAAGGCATACCCCGAATGTTCTCGGCCCGTCTCGATTCTGGACTGACGGAGCGGGGGAGCGAAGCGGAGGAGCGGAGGAGGGAAGAATCGAGACTCAGGGGCCGAGAACCCGCCGCAGCGAAGCGGAGGCCAAAAACACAGCCGGTCACCACCGAGAAGGCCAAACCCTCATCCGCAACCACACGCAACCCCAACCCCCCCATCCACCGTTCCACTACCCCCGACCTAAACAGTGAACCCCAAAGCCCGCAACTGCTCCCGCCCATCCTCCGTGATCTTGTCCGGCCCCCACGGCGGAATCCACACCCAGTTGATCTTCAAATCCTCGACCAACCCACTGCGCACCAACGCATTACGCGACTGATCCTCGATCACATCGGTCAGCGGACAAGCCGCGGAAGTCAGCGTCATATCCAGCAACGCCACATTCCCCTCGACCCGCAGATCGTAAACCAACCCGAGATCGACCACATTGATACCGAGCTCGGGATCGACGACATCACGCATCGCCTCCTCGAGATCGTCCAACTGCCGCTGCTCCTCGGCCGACAACTGCACCGGCTCGGCCGGCACACCGGCCTCCACGTCCCCGGCAGCCCCCGGCGTATCCGTCTCGCTCATGCCCGCTTCTCCCCGTCATTGTTCATCGGCGTCTTCGCCTCGTCGTCGGTCACCCGGATCACCGCGTCCTTGAACGCCATCCAGCCCAGCAGCGCACATTTCACCCGAGCCGGATATTTCGCCACCCCGGCGAAGGCAACGCCGTCACCGAGCACGTCCTCGTCACCCTCGACGGTCCCGCGACTCGAGATCATCTCGCTGAACGCGTCCACGGTCTTCAACGCCTGCTGCACCGGCAACCCCACCACCTGGTCCACCAGCACCGAAGTAGCCGCCTGACTGATCGAACACCCCTGCCCGTCATAAGAGATGTCCGCGACATCCCCATGAGAGTCGATGTGCACCCGTAGTGTCACCTCGTCCCCACAGGTCGGGTTGACGTGGTGCACCTCGGCCTCGAACGGTTCCCGCAGCCCCCGTCCGTGCGGGTGCTTGTAGTGATCCAGGATCACTTCTTGATACATCTGCTCCAAGCGCATATCTACACAACCCCGAAGAACTCTTGCGCCTTCCGCACCGCGGCGACCAACTGGTCCACTTCCCCGAGCGTGTTGTACACCGCGAACGAGGCGCGAGCGGTAGCGGCGATCCCGAAGTACCGATGCAGCGGCCAGGCGCAATGATGCCCGACCCGGATCGCGACACCCTGATCGTCGAGCACCTGCCCGACATCGTGCGCGTGCACCCCGTCGACCACGAACGACACCGCGCCACCGCGGTCCACATTCTCGGTGGGCCCGATGATCCGAACCCCGGGCAACGCGGACAGCCCCTCCAGCGCCGCACCCGTCAGCAAATGCTCGTGCGCCGCAACCGCTTCCATCCCGAGATCGGTGAGATACCGCACGGCGGCGCCCAATCCGACCACCTGCGAGATCATCTGCGACCCGGCCTCGAACCGCTGCGGCGGCGGCGCGTAGGTGCTGTGATCCATGTACACGGTCTCGATCATCGAACCACCGGTGATGAACGGCGGAGTGTCCTCCAGCAGCGCCCGCCGCCCGTACAGGATGCCGACCCCGGACGGCCCGAGCATCTTGTGCCCGGAGAAGGCCGCGAAATCGACCCCCAGCGCCTTCAGATCCACCGGCTGATGCGGCACCGACTGGCAGGCGTCGAGCACCACGATCGCGCCGACTTCCTTTGCCCGCCGCACCAATTCGGCCACGTCCGCCACCGCCCCGGTGACATTGGACTGATGACTGAACGCGACCACCTTGGTCCGCGGCGACAACTCCAGCGAATCCAGATCGATGCGCCCGTCGTCGGTCACCTTGTACCACTTCAGCGTGGCCCCGGTCCGCCGCGCGGTCTCCTGCCAGGGCACCAGATTGGCGTGGTGCTCCAGCTCGGTGATCACGATCTCGTCCCCGGGCCCGACCCGATGCGGGAACCGGTCGTCGGAGAACGCGTACGCCACCAGGTTCAGCGATTCGGTCGCGTTCTTGGTGTACACGATCTCGTCCGCGCCGACCCCCACGAAGCCGGCGATGTCGGCCCGCGCCGCCTCGTATGCCTCGTTGGCCTCCTCGGCCAGCTGATGCGCACTGCGATGCACGGCCGCGTTGTGCTCCAGCAGGAAGGCCCGCTCCGCGTCGAGCACCTGCAACGGCCGCTGCGCCGTCGCGCCGGAATCCAGGTACGCCAACGGTTTCCCGTCGCGCACGGTGCGACCCAGGATCGGGAAGTCGGCGCGGATCGCGGCGACGTCGAGCGTGTGCCGAGATTCCGACACAGCGGTCATGATCAGGCTCCTACCGCAGAAGAAGTGAAGCGCACATAGCCGTTGGCGTCGAGTTCCTCGGCCAGTTCGGCCCCGCCCTCGGCGACGATGCGGCCGCCGACGAACACGTGCACGAACTCCGGCTGGATGTAGCGCAGAATACGGGTGTAGTGCGTGATGAGCAGGATGCCGCCGTTCTCCCGCTCCCGGTAGCGGTTGACGCCCTCGGAGACGATGCGCAGCGCATCGACGTCCAGGCCGGAGTCGGTCTCGTCCAGGATCGCGATCTTCGGCTTCAGCAGGCCCAGTTGCAGCACCTCGTGCCGCTTCTTCTCGCCGCCGGAGAAGCCCTCGTTGACGCTGCGCTCGGCGAAGGCCGGGTCGATTTCCAGTTCGGACATCGACTCCTTGACCTCCTTGACCCAGTGCCGCAGCTTCGGCGCCTCGCCGCGCACGGCGGTGACGGCGGTGCGCAGGAAGTTCGACGTCGAGACGCCGGGCACCTCGACCGGATACTGCATGGCGAGGAACAGCCCGGCCCGGGCCCGCTCGTCCACCGACATCGCCAGCACGTCCTCACCGTCCAGGGTGATCGTGCCCTGGGTGACGGTGTACTTGGGATGGCCGGCGATGGCGTAGGACAGCGTGGACTTACCGGAGCCGTTGGGACCCATGATGGCGTGCGTCTCACCGGATTTCACGGTGAGGTTGACGCCGTTGAGGATCCGGATCGGCTCGGCGGCCTCGTCCGGGTTGGCGACCTCGACGTGCAGGTCCTTGATTTCGAGGGTGGTCATGAAGTTCCTTCGGGGGCTGTGGGTTTCGGAATCAGGCGCCGACCGCGGCGAGCTCGGCCTCGACGGCCGCCTCCAGCCGCTCCCGCACCTCGGGGACCGCGATCTTCTGGATGATCTCGTGGAAGAAGCCGCGCACCACCAGGCGGCGCGCCACCTCCTCCGGAATGCCGCGGGCCCGCAGGTAGAACAACTGCTCGTCGTCGAAACGGCCGGTGGCCGAGGCGTGTCCGGCGCCGACGATCTCGCCGGTCTCGATCTCCAGGTTCGGCACCGAATCGGCGCGCGCGCCGTCGGTGAGGACCAGGTTCCGGTTGGCCTCGTAGGTGTCGGTGCCCTCGGCGGCCGCGCGGATGAGCACGTCACCCACCCACACCGTGTGCGCATCCGGCTTGTCCGAATGCGGATCGCCTTGCAGCGCACCCTTGTACAGCACGTTCGACTTGCAGTTCGGCACCGCGTGGTCGATCAGCAGCCGCTGCTCGAAGTGCTGGCCGTCGTCGGCGAAGTACAGCCCGAGCAGTTCGGCGTCGCCGCCGGGACCGGCGTAGCGCACGGTCGCGGTGAGGCGCACCAGCTCGCCACCCAGGGTGACATCGGTGTGCCGCAGTACGGCGTCGCGGCCCAGCACGGCGTGGTGGGCGGTGACGTGCACCGCGTCGTCGGCCCAGTCCTGGATCGCCACCACGGTCAGCTTCGCGCTGTCGCCGAGCACGAATTCCAGGTTCTCCGCGTAGGTTCCGCTGCCGCGCTCGTCGATCACGACGGTGGCGACGGCGAAGTTGCCGAGCCGGATCTGGGTGTGGCCGTAGGCCGTCCGGTCCACGCCGGGGCCGGTGACGGTGATCGTGACCGGTCCGGCCACCTCCACCTCCGTGCCGACGGACACGATCGTCGCCTGCTCGAAGCCCGAATATGCCTGGGCGGCAACACGATCGGTGGGAGCACCGGCCGCGCCGAGGCGGGTGTCGGTGCGCGCCACCGTCTCCACGGTCACGCCCGCGGCGGCCGTCACCTCGACGCTCGCGGCGCCGTCCACGACGGCGCTGCCGTCGTGCAGGCCGCGCAGCCGGCGCAGCGGGGTGAACCGCCACGCCTCGTCGTGCGACACGGGTACCTCGAAGGCGTTCACGTCGAACGAGGCGAACAGCTCACCCTTGTTGAGCACCGGCATCCGGGCCTCCCCGGCGGCGGTGATCCGGTCGGCCGCTGCCGCGATCTCGTCGACTCCCGCCGATACGCTCGCAAGCTCGCTCACTAGCCGACCGCTCCTTCCATCTGCAGCTCGATCAGGCGGTTCAGCTCGAGCGCGTATTCCATCGGCAGTTCCTTGGCGATCGGCTCGACGAAGCCGCGCACCACCATCGCCATCGCCTCGTCCTCGGTGAGGCCGCGGCTCATCAGGTAGAACAGCTGGTCGTCGGAGATCTTCGAGACCGTGGCCTCGTGGCCCATCGTGACGTCGTCCTCGCGGATGTCGACGTACGGGTAGGTGTCCGAGCGGCTGATCGTATCCACCAGCAGCGCATCGCATTTCACGGTGGACCGGGAACCGTAGGCGCCCTTGTTCACCTGGACCAGGCCGCGGTAGGAGGCCCGGCCGCCGCCGCGCGCCACCGACTTCGACACGATGGTCGAGGAGGTGTGCGGCGCCAGGTGCAGCATCTTCGCGCCGGTGTCCTGGTGCTGACCCTCGCCGGCGAACGCCACCGACAGCACCGCGCCCTTGGCGTGCTCGCCGGTCATCCAGACCGCCGGGTACTTCATGGTGACCTTGGAACCGATGTTGCCGTCGATCCACTCCATGGTCGCGCCCGCGCCCGCCTTGGCCCGCTTGGTGACCAGGTTGTAGACGTTGTTCGACCAGTTCTGGATGGTGGTGTAGCGGCAGCGGCCGCCGTCCTTGACGACGATCTCGACCACCGCGGAGTGCAGCGAGTCCGACTTGTAGATCGGCGCGGTGCAGCCCTCGACGTAGTGCACGTAGGCACCCTCGTCGACGATGATCAGCGTCCGCTCGAACTGGCCCATGTTCTCGGTGTTGATCCGGAAGTAGGCCTGCAACGGGATGTCGACGCGCACGCCCGGCGGCACGTAGATGAACGAGCCACCCGACCACACCGCGGTGTTCAGCGCGGAGAACTTGTTGTCGCCCGCGGGGATCACCGAGCCGAAGTACTGCTGAAAGATCTCCGGATGCTCCTTGAGACCGGTGTCGGTGTCGAGGAAGATCACGCCCTGCTGCTCCAGATCCTCGCGGATCTGGTGGTAGACGACCTCCGACTCGTACTGCGCCGCGACACCGGCGATCAGCCGCTGCTTCTCCGCCTCCGGGATGCCCAGCCGGTCGTAGGTGTTCTTGATGTCCTCGGGGAGGTCTTCCCAGCTCTCGGCCTGCTTCTCGGTGGAGCGCACGAAGTACTTGATGTTGTCGAAGTCGATGCCCTCGAGGTTGGAACCCCAGGACGGCATCGGCTTGCGATCGAAGATGCGCAGCGCCTTCAGCCGGATGTCGAGCATCCAGGACGGCTCGTTCTTCTTCGCCGAGATGTCACGGACGACGTCCTCGGACAGGCCGCGCTTGGCCGCGGCGCCGGCGGCATCGGAATCCGCCCAGCCGTAGCCGTAGGTGCCCAGGGAGGCGATGGTCTCGTCCTGGGTCAAGGGAGCAACCTGAGTTGCCCCCGGGTCGTGGCCTGCCGTGGTCGTGGTCGTCATTCGGCACTCCTTCCGGAGTCGAGTGGAGACGCCACCGCGGGCTGAGCGGTGGCTTTCTTGCGGGTGCTCGTGGGTATGCCGGGATCCGGCATGAGCAAGGGGACATGCGTGGTGCAGACGCAGTCACCGTTGGCGAT
Organism: Nocardia sp. alder85J; assembly: GCF_020176955.2. Lineage (GTDB taxonomy): Bacteria > Actinomycetota > Actinomycetes > Mycobacteriales > Mycobacteriaceae > Nocardia. The sequence continues at coordinate 644,891 of NZ_JAIUCZ020000001.1, read as the reverse complement.
GGTCGCCAGGCGCTGCACGTGGGTGCCGAGCAGTTCGCGGAACGCCTCCAGCTCGGCGGTGCACAGCTCCGGGAATTCCTCGGCGACGTGCGAGACCGGGCAGTGGTGCTGGCAGATCTGCACGCCCGCGCCGACGACGCGGGTGGAGGCGGCGAAACCGGCGTCGCTGAACGCCTCGGCGATCTCGTCGGCCTTGTCCCGGGTGGCGTCGGGAGTGTGCCGGGCCAGCTTGTCGATCCCGGCGACGATGGTGCCCACCCGTTTCCGGGCGAAATCCATGATCGCCGAATCGCCGCCGAGCTCGCGCAGTTGCCGCATGGCGGCCCCGGCGAGATCGTCGTAGGCGTGCCCCAACCGGCCGCGCCCGGCGGCGGTGAGCTGATACTGCTTGGCGGGACGGCCACGGCCCTTCTGCTGCCAGGACGCGGACCTTCCGGCGCGCGCTTCACCGGACTCGATGAGCGCGTCCAGATGGCGTCGCACCCCGGCCGGGGCCAGGCCCAGCCGCTCGCCGATCGCCGTCGCGGTGATGGGGCCCTGCTCCAGCAGCACCCGGATGATCGCCGCCCGGGTATGCCCTTCGCTGGGCACGGCAGCGGACCGGGCACCCTCATGGCGCCCGGCGTCTACCTGCTCATTCGGCAAACCCACGGTTTTCACAACACCAGTGTGGCGGAATTCCTTCCCGCAATCCAGTAAGGGTGACCTGACCCGCTCCCGATGGGGATATCGGTCACCCGCGGCCATTAGTCTGCGGGGGTGGCATTCGAGGGCGCGCGGCGCAGACTCATCGATGGCGGGCGGCGGGTACTCGGCCTGGACGCCGCGACCGCCGACCACAACACCCTCGCCTCCTTACATCACGTCGAGGCCGACGTACCCGAACTCGATCCACTCGAACTGGCCCAGTTCCGCCGGATCCGGCTGCTCGGCGCCACCGGAACGGTGCTGATCGCGATCAGCGCGCTGGGGGTGGCCGCCCAGCCGGTGTTGCAGAATCCGGTGTCCGGGGTGCGGGTGATCGGTGTCTTCGCGCGCTGGCAGACCTCCTCGCTGGCGCTGTCGATGATCGGGACGGTGCTGGTGGTGATGGCCTGGCTGCTGCTGGGCCGGTTCGCCGTCGGCGGGTTCGGCGCCACGGCGCCGCTGCACCGGCTGACCCGGTCGCAGCTGGACCGCACACTGCTGCTGTGGATCCTGCCGCTGTCGGTGGCGCCGCCGCTGTACTCCACCGACGTGTATTCGTATCTGGCACAGAGCGAGATCGCCCGGCGCGGCATGGATCCGTATGTGGTGGGCCCGGCCAGCGGTCTGGGCGTGGGCAACATCCTCACCATGAACGTGCCGAACATCTGGCGCGAGACCCCGGCGCCCTACGGGCCGCTGATCCTCTGGATCGGCCGCGGGATCGCCCAGATCACCGGCGACAACATCATTTTCGGCGTCTGGGCGCATCGGACGCTGGCCCTCGGCGGCGTCGCGCTGATCGTGTGGGCGCTGCCGCGGCTGTCGCGGCGCTGCGGGGTGGCGCCGGTGAGCGCGCTGTGGCTCGGCGCGGCCAATCCGCTGGTGCTGTTCCACTTGGTCGCGGGTGTGCACAACGACGCGCTGATGCTGGGCCTGATGCTGACGGGCATCGAATTCTGCCTGCGCGGGCTCGACGGCCGCGGCAAGCCCTTCGACAAACGGGCCTGGGCGCTGCTGACCTTCGGCGTGGTGGTCATCACCCTGTCCTCGACGGTCAAGTTCACCTCGATCATCGCGCTCGGCTTCGTGGGTATGGCGCTGGCCCGGCGCTGGGGTCCGGGCCTGCGGCCGTTGCTGGCCGCGGCCGCCACCCTGCTCGGGATCGCCGTGGTGACGACGTTGTTCGTCAGCTTCGCCAGCGGGCTCGGCTTCGGCTGGATCTACACCCTGAACACCGCCGGCGCGGTGCGCAGCTGGATGTCGCTGCCGACGGCGATCGGCATCATCACCGGCTTCGGCGGGGTGCTGCTGGGCCTCGGCGACCACACCACCGCGCTGTTGTTCATCACCCGGCCGATCGCCGGCGCGGTCGCGGGCTTCGTGACGCTGCGGATGCTGCTGGCCACCTGGACCGGGCGGCTGCCCGCGGTGGGCGCCCTCGGCGTCTCGCTGGCGGCGATCGTGCTGCTGTTCCCGGTGGTGCAGCCGTGGTATCTGCTGTGGGCGATCGTGCCGCTGGCCGCCTGGGCCACCACCCGCGCGTTCCGGGTGCCGGCGGTGGCGTTCTCGGCGGTGGTCAGCGTGATGCTGATGCCGCGCGGCGCCGACTACGGCGTCTTCCAGATCATCGAGGCGGCCGTGGCGGTGGTGCTGGTGTCGGTGCTGTTCATCGTGTGGACGCGCAACCGGCTGCCGTGGCGGGCGTCGCCGGGGGTGTCTGCTCCGTCACAGGAGCCCGCGGCATACGGTGTGAGCTCGTGATCGCTGCCCCGCAACCGGCCGTCCGCGTCGACGCCGTCGTGAAACGCTTCGGCGACACCACCGCGGTCGACGGCATCAGCTTCGAGGTGCAGCGGGCCGAGGTGCTGGCGCTGCTGGGCCCCAACGGCGCGGGCAAGACCACCACCGTCGAGATGTGCGAGGGGTTCCTCGCGCCCGATGCGGGCGAGGTCCGGGTGCTGGGCCTGGATCCGATCGCCGACTCGGACCGGCTGCGGCCGCGGATCGGCGTGATGTTGCAGGGCGGCGGCGCCTATCCGGGCTCGCGGGCCGGGGAGATGCTCGATCTGGTCGCGGCGTATGCCGCCGATCCGCTGGATCCGGACTGGCTGCTGGCCACCCTCGGCCTCCAGGATGCCCGCAGCACCCCCTACCGCCGGTTGTCCGGCGGTCAGCAGCAGCGGCTGGCGCTGGCGTGCGCGCTGGTCGGGCGCCCGGAGCTGGTCTTCCTCGACGAGCCGACCGCCGGGATGGACGCCCAGGCCCGGCACCTGGTGTGGGAGCTGATCGACGCGCTGCGCCGCGACGGGGTGAGCGTGCTGCTCACCACCCATCTGATGGACGAGGCCGAACAGCTGGCCGACCGGCTGGTCATCATCGACCACGGCAGGGTGGTCGCGGCCGGCACCCCGGCCGAGGTCACCTCGGCCGGCGCCGAGGGCCAGCTGCGTTTCACCGCCCCACCCAAACTGACCCTGGACCTCCTGGAAGCGGCTCTGCCCGAAGGGTTCTCGCCGCGCGAGACCTCGCCGGGGGCCTACCTGCTGGAGGGTGACATCACCCCGCAGGTGCTCGCCACGGTGACCGCCTGGTGTGCGCGAATCGACGTGCTGCCCAGCGATATCCGCATCGACCAGCGCCGCCTCGAGGACGTCTTCCTGGAACTCACCGGACGGGAGTTGCGGAGTTGACCGACGCCGCCGCACGTTTCGCACCCGGCACCTTCCGTCCCGATCCGCGTCCGGCGACGCGGGCGGCGATGCTGGCCGCACAGACCCGGATGGAGCTGATCCTGTTGCTGCGCAACGGGGAACAGCTGCTGCTGACCATGTTCATCCCGATCACGCTGCTGATCGGGCTCACCCTGCTGCCGCTGAGCGGCAGCCTCGGCTCACATCACCGGGTGGACCGGATCGTGCCCGCGGTGATGATGCTGGCGATCATGTCGACCGGCTTCACCGGGCAGGCCATCGCGGTCGGCTTCGATCGCCGCTACGGCGCTCTGAAACGCTTGGGCGCCACGGCATTACCGCGCTGGGGCATCGTCGGCGGCAAGTGCGCGGCGGTGCTGATCGTGGTGGTGCTGCAATCGGTGCTGCTGGGCCTGATCGGGGTCGCACTGGGCTGGCGGCCGTCGATCACCGGGCTGCTGTTCGGCGCCGTGGTGATCGCGCTGGGCACAGCCACGTTCACGGCGCTGGGACTGCTGCTCGGCGGCACGCTGAAGGCCGAGATCGTGCTGGCGCTGGCCAACATCCTGTGGTTCGTGCTGCTCGGCGTCGGCAGCCTGGTGGTGACCGCGGACAACATGCCGACCGCGGTCACCGTCGTCGCCCGGCTCATCCCCTCCGGCGCACTGGCCCAGGCCCTCGACTCCGCCCTGCACACCAGCGTGGACTGGTACGGACTGGTGGTGCTGGTGGTGTGGGGTGCGGGCGCCGGCTGTCTGGCGACCCGCTGGTTCCGCTTCGACTGATCGTCACCCCTGCTGCGGTACCGTGCCCGGCGGCACCAGCACCCGGGTCTCGGCGGGTTCCAGTCCGGCCGCCCAGCGGGTGGTGGCCACGGTGATCGACAGCAATATCACGAGGTAGCCGGTGAACAGCACCGGATGTTCGGTGGTCAGCTGTTTCAGCATCGGCATGGTGCCGCCGAAGAGGGTGACGGTGGTGGTGTACGGCAGCGCCTCGGCCGTCACCCGATACCGGGCCGGCACCAGCCCGGCCAGCACCGCAGGCATGGTGGCGACCATCGCCGCCATGATCAGGTGCCCGACCACCACGACCACCCAGTACCCCGGCACGCCGCCGTGGTCCAGGCAGAACAGCAGCGGCCCGACCGCGACCGCCATCACCACCGCCGAACCCGACAGCAGCCGCGGGCAGCCGATCCGATCCCCGAGCCGCCCGAACAGCGGCAACGCGACCACGTTCACCAGCGAGGAGGCCGTGGTCGCCAGCAACACCATGGTGTCGTCGAGCCCCAGGATGCTGATCGCATACGCGGTCGGCACGGCCGCCCACAGGTGGAACGAGGCCGCGGCCCCGACGGTGACCCCGGCGACCGACAGCATCGGCACCGCCAGTTCCCGCCGCGCGGCCCACCACGAATACGCCTGGTCCCGCCGCGACTCGAACTCACCGGATTCGGTCAGCCCGCCGCGCAGGGCCGCGAACAGCATCGACGCCAGCGCCCCCACCAGGAACGGGATCCGCCAGCCACCGGCGGCCATCCCGTCCGCACCCAGTCCCAGTACCAGCCCGAGGACCAGCAGGTTCGCGAAGATCGCGCCGACGCACGCGGCGGTCGGCAGCAGGCTGGCGCCGGCGCCGCGGCGACCCTCCGGGGTCATCTCGTACATGTAGCTGTGCCCGAGCGGCGCCTCACCACCGAACGAGAAGCCCAGCAGGGTCCGCCAGAGCAGCACCAGCATCGGGGCCACCACCCCGACGGTCGTCCCGGACGGGGTCAGTCCCATGCCGAGCGCGGCCAGCCCGGCGCCGGCCAGGCACAGCCGCATCGCGGGCCTGCGGCCGCGGGTGTCGGCGTAGCGGCCCAGCACCAGGCCGCCCAGCGGCCGGGTGACGAATCCGGCCGCGAACACCGCGAATCCGAAGAACAGCGCCTGCCGCAGGTCGCCGCCGAAGAACGACGGGCCGAAATAGCAGAGCAGGAGCGGATACAACCCCCAGTCGTAGGCCTCCAGACCGAAACCGGCACATACGGCGAGCAGTCGAATCCGAGACATCGGGCCACCCTTCTACGAGGGGCGCCACCTTCCGCTCGCGGCGCCGGACGAGGGAACAGGGTCGGGCGGCTGCGTGGACGAACGCGCAGCGGAAATGACATCGGAGGGGGTGGAATGCGGGCCCGGTGGCCATCCGGATGCTCCGGTCGCGAGCGAGAACTCGGTCACCGATTCCGTTACGTTAGCGAAGGACACGACAGCTACCACTCGGCAATACACCTAAGTTCATCCACCCGTGACCAACTCGATACGATCCATCGATCTATTACCGGCAAATATTCGAATTATCCACGCAATTCAGACAATTCGACAGCGCAGGCAATCCCGACCCATTCCCGGACATCGGTTCAAAACAGCAATCCTTCAGCGATCACACCGCGAATACCCGCGCCGCCGACCGGAATTCCGGCTCGGCACACTGATCGAATGCCTTCCGCCCGACCCAGCGCGGCCCAGCTCGCCGCCGCGACCTCGGCGACCATCACCGATGTGATCGCCCCGGACCTGCGAGTGCTGTTCTGCGGCATCAACCCCGGCCTGTGGTCCGGCGCCACCGGCCACCACTTCGCCCGGCCCGGCAACCGCTTCTGGCCCGCGCTGTACCGCTCCGGCTTCACCCCGCGTCAGCTCGGCCCGGACGAGCAGGAGGAACTGCTGACCTACGGCCTCGGCGTCACCAACGTCGCGTCGCGGACGACGGCCAAGGCCGACGAGCTCACCAGGGAGGAACTGCGCGCCGGGGGCCGAGCCCTGGTCGAGCGTGTCACCCACTACCGCCCGCGCACCCTCGCCGTCCTCGGTCTCGGCGCCTACCGCACCGCTTTCGGCCGCCCGCGCACCACGGTCGGCCGCCAAGGCGAGCCCCTCGGTGACACCGAGGTCTGGGTGCTGCCCAACCCCAGCGGACTCAACGCCCACTACACCCTCGACGCCCTCGCCGCCGAATTCCGCACCCTCCGCGAGGCCGTCGGCCTTCCGGACTGAGCGCGACGAGACTGTCATTTCTGCACGGGATGCCACCGTGCCCGGACTGCCGTCGTGTGGAGACGCACGGCCACTCACCTGCCTTCGCCAGTCGGAATCACACCCCGCACCGGGTCGGACGCGGGACCAGGGGTGGTGGCGTGCGGCGCGAGATGGCATCCGGTGCAGCGAACGACGGTGTGTAGTAGCCCCTGCGAGGTGGTGTCGGGGTGCTCGATTACCATCGTGACGTGCTGTCACGCGCCCTCTTGCGAATCGTCGACCTGCTGCCGCTGCCGTCGCTGCGGGTGCAGCGGATCCTCGCCGCGCTCGCGCTGCTGACCCAGGGCGGGATCGCCGTGACGGGGGCGATCGTGCGGGTCACCTCGTCGGGGCTCGGGTGCCCGACCTGGCCGCAGTGCTTTCCGGGCAGTTTCACGCCGGTGCCGCATGCGGAGGTGCCGTTCTGGCATCAGGCCGTGGAATTCTCCAACCGGCTGCTCACCTTCGCGGTGACGTTGTGCGCGGCGCTGATCGTGCTCGCGGTGATCCGGGCCCGGCGGCGGCGCGAGGTGGTCGGGTACGCGTGGTTGATGCCGGGCGGGACCGTGTTGCAGGCGGTGATCGGCGGCATCACCGTGCGCACCGGCCTGCTGTGGTGGACGGTGTCGATCCATCTGCTGGCCTCGATGCTGATGGTGTGGCTGGCGACCCTGCTGTTCACGAAGGTCGGCGAGCCCGACGACGGGGTGGAGGTGCCGCAGGTGCCCAATCCGCTGCGCTGGCTGACCGTGCTCAGCGCGGTCGCGCTGACGGGTGTGCTGGTGGCGGGCACCCTGGTCACCGGGGCCGGTCCGCATGCCGGGGACAAGAGCGCGGAGAAGCCGGTGGCCAGGCTCCAGGTGGAGATCGTGACGCTGGTCCACACGCACGCCGAACTGCTGGTCGCCTACCTGTGCCTGCTGATCGGGCTGGGCTTCGGCCTCGCCGCCGTCGGTACCACGCGGGTGATCCGCACCCGGTTGACCGTGCTGGTGATCCTGGTGTGCGCGCAGGGTCTGATCGGCATCGTCCAGTACTTCACGCACGTTCCCGCGGCGCTGGTGGCGTTCCACGTCGGCGGCGCCGCGGCCTGCACCGCCGCCACCGCCGCGGTCTGGGCGGCGATGCGCACCCGCGAACGCGTCACCGCTCCCGCACCCAGCCCGGTCCCCCACCCGGCCTGATTCACAGGCTCCTCCGCACACCCGACCATCGGGTCACGGAATGCTCGTGCCAATCGGCGTCGGTCCACGCTCGTTGCCGGACGCTGCTGTTCGCCGCGCGCGATGACCGAAGCGGCCACCGCTGCCGTCGAACCCGCCGCGGCCGAACACGACCGCGTGCCGATGCCGTTCGAACGGTCCCGAACCCACTGCCGGTGAGCCGGCTACAGAGACGCCGGCCGACTGCGGGTCCTCGTGCCGGTGGGCTGTCCGAAATCGGCCGGGCCCGCGGGCTGCCGGTCCGGCAAGGCCGGGTGCGGATCAGCGCGCGGCGGCGCGGGGACGAGTGGGCAGGACGCGGTAGGAGCGGAGGACGCCGTCGGCGACGAGGGCGACGATCGCGGCCTTGAGCAGGTCGCCGGGGACGAAGACCATGCCGGACGAGAACGCCTTGTGCAGCGGGATGCCGGTGTTGGCGGACAGCCACGGGATGCCGACCGCGTAGACCACGGCGATGCCGCCGACGACGGCCGCGATGAACAGTGCGACGATCCGCAGCCGGCGCAGGGTGAGTCGCCAGGCCCAGAACTGGGCGATCAGGCCGGTCACCAACGCGCCCGGCATCCAGCCGACCAGGTAGCCCGCGGTCGGGCCGGCGAAGACGCCGAGACCGCCGCGGCCGCCGGACAGCACCGGGAGGCCGGCGGCGGTCAGCAGGACGACCAGTGCGCAGGCGAGCATGCCGCGCACCGAACCGAGGACGGCCCCGGCCAGCATCACGCCGAGAGTCTGCATGGTGATCGGCACCGCGATGAAACCGACGTTGAGCGGCGGGATCAGGCCCAGGGCGATGATGATCGCCGCGAACAGCGCGACGAGCACGACATCTCGGGTGGCGACTCGGTTGTCCGGACGACTCACAGATACTTCTCCTCGGAACGGGCCGCCCGGGACGGCGGATAACAGCGTGCGTCGATGGCCGCGGCCACGTCGTCGGCGGATTTCAGGGTGCGGACGATCAGCGGCACCAGCAGGGCGACCGGGTTGGCGTGCAGCCCGCGCGCCCGCTGCGCCTCCCGGATGTTCGAGGAAGTGCCGGTGCACCTCGGGCACGAAACGCAGCACCAGCGCGATGCTCAGGCCGATCCGCTCGGTGTCGCGGACGCCGAGGTAGCGCAGGCCGCCGGCCAGGCGCTCGAACAGGTCCAGTACCTGGGCGGGCGGGGTGGTCATGGTGACCGCCAGCGCCAGCAGCAGCACCGCCAGCAGTCGCAGCAGCGACAGTTCCGCGGTGTGCGGGTTCTGCAAGACGGCAGTGAGTGCGAAGAAGCAGCCGAGCATCCAGACCAGCGGGGTCAGGCGGGCGCGGAGTGTCCGCCAGGGCAGTCGGCAGGACAGCAGCACCAGCAGCGCCAGGGCCGTCGCCGCCGCGGAGGCCGCCGTCGAGTCGAGGACGAACAGGATGATGCCGATCACGAACAGCGCCCCGAATTTCGGGCCGGGTGGCAGCCGGTGCACGATCGTCGTCCCGGACACGTACAGGCCGGTGGTCACGAACAGTGCTCCAGGTACCAGCCGATCGCCGTGGCGGGCGGGCCGTCGCAGGCGATCGCGCCCTCGTGCACGACCAGCACGCGGTCGTATGCGGCGAGCAGTTCGAGATCGTGGGTCACCACCACCGCGGGCTGTGGCATCGCGTCGATGGCCGCGCGCAGGCGGTTGCGGTTGCGCAGGTCCAGCATGGTGGTGGGCTCATCGAAGACCACCAGTTCGGGACGCATCACCAGCACCGAGGCCAGCGCGACCAACTGCTTCTCGCCGCCACTGAGCGAATGGCTCTGCCGCTGTGCCAGTCCGGCGATGCCGTACTCGTCCAGCGCCGATCGGACCCGGCCGGGGATCTCCTTGCGGGGCAGGCCCAGATTCTTCAGGCCGAACGCCATGTCCTCGGCGACGATCGGGAAGACGATCTGGTTGTCCGGATTCTGGAAGACGAAGCCGACCTTGCGCCGCACCCGGCGGCCGTCGGTCCGGGTGTCCAGGCCATCCACCCGCACGGAACCGGTATCCGGCAGCACCAGCCCGTTGAGCAGGCGGGCCAGGGTGCTCTTGCCCGAGCCGTTCTGGCCGATGACACCGATGCGCCGCTCGCTCAGCCGGAGGTCGACGCCGGTCAGCACCCGGCGGCCGTCGAATTCGACGGCCACGTCCGCCAATTCGATCACCGCGGCGCACCGCTGGGGACGGCGCCGGAGCGGCGGACGGACAGGGACATTCGTGCAATTTCCTTCGGGGCGGATCGGCCGATGCGCCACCCTGCGGATCATGGTGTGGCACAGCGCCATTCGGCGCTCGGCCCGATGATCATACCCGGAGTCCCGCAACAACTCCGCAACCACCCCCCTGGATCGCGCGGCCTCGTAGCTCTCGCTTCATGTGAAGGATTGTCGTATCGTTGAACGATAAATCACGCGTCCCGGGGAGACTGCGATGCACGAGAGCACCCGATCCGATACCGGCCACCGGACCGACACCAGCCGGCCGACCGGCACCGACCAACCGAGCGTGACCGCTCGGCCGAGCGATACCGAACGGCCGAGCGATACCGAACGGCAGGGCCACCTCGACCGGCAGGGCACTGCCGACGACCCGAGCGACTGGACACCGGCCGCCGCCCGCGCCCGGATCCGCGCCGGGGCCGACGCGCCGACCGCGGGCTGGGCGCGCGGCTACACCCAGACGAATCTGATCGCGGTACCGGCCGACTGGGCCTACGACATGCTGTTGTTCGCCCAGCGCAACCCGAAACCGTGCCCGGTGCTGGATGTCGGCGACCCTGGCAACCCGGCCACCGTGCTCGCACCCGGGGCCGATCTGCGCACGGACCTCCCTCGCTATCGGGTGTGGCGCGACGGCCGATTGATCGATGAGCCGACCGATGTCCTCGGCTATTGGCGCGAGGATCTGGTGGCCTTCCACATCGGCTGTTCGTTCACCTTCGAATGGGAACTGGCCGCCGCCGGTATCCCACTGCGGCACGTCGAGCAGCATCGCAACGTCCCGATGTATCGGACGAACCGGCCCTGCCGCGCGGCTGGGCGGCTGCACGGCCCGCTGGTGGTGTCGATGCGCCCGATCCCGGCCGCGCTGGTCCCCGCCGCCGTCGCGGTGTCGGCCCGGATGCCCGCGGTGCACGGCGCCCCGGTCCAGGTCGGGGCCCCGCAGACGCTGTTGACCGGCGACATCGGCGAACCCGATTTCGGCGACCCGGTCGACTTCCGGCCCGGCGACGTCCCGGTCTTCTGGGCGTGCGGGGTCACGCCGCAGGCCGCGGTGGTGGCCTCGCGGGTGCCGTTCGCGATCACCCACTCCCCCGGGCATCTGCTCATCACCGACGTCCCGGAGAGCGCCTACCACGAGGGAACGCAATCGATCTGATCGGCCGCCTTCCGCCGCCGGCCCCGCACCGGAGATAATTCCCGGCATGCCGACCTATGCCTACCGCTGCCGCGAGTGCACCGACACCTTCGAACTCCAGCGGCCGATGAGCGAATCCGCCGCACCGGCATCCTGCCCCGACGGCCACACCGACACGGTGAAACTGCTTACCACCATCGCCTTCACCGGATCGGCGAGCGCCCCGGCGGCCGCACCCGCACCCAGCGCGGGCGGCGGCTGTTGCGGTGGCGGCTGCTGCGCCTGAGACCGAGCAGATCCGGCTGGGCGATCCGCGTATCGGCGACCCATGCCCACTGCGGTCGGGCGCGGGACCGCTACACCGCCCGATATCGCGGCGCTGATCACCGGTCGCGACGCCGAGCCGTTCCACGACCGCCACACCGCTCGGCGCTGCGGCACGCTCGAAGGTCGCGGTCGTCGCGCGGGTCTCAGCCGCGGTCGGCGACCACGGCCCGGCTGTCGCCGACGAAGCGCGATCGGGAGGCGGGCACCGCGAGCCGCTCGGCGACATCGGCCAGTGCGTGATCGGCCGTCACTGTCCAGCCGTGGCCGGTCACGATCTCGGCCATCTCGCCGACGGTCCAGGTGGAGATGTGCGGCTCGTTCCGGAGTGGGTCACGCTGGCTGGACAGGGCGCTGTACACGCGCATACCCAGCCGGCCGACCGCGGCCAGCCGCGAGGGCACCGGATAGGTGGCGATCAGGCGACTGCCCGCCGCGGAACAGGCCGACATCGCCACCAGTGTCGAATCCACTTGCGCCGCCGTGAGATACGGGAGCACGCCCTCCCAGATCCAGGTGGTGGGGAGATCGGCGCGGTGCCCGGCGGCGGCCAGCGCGGGGACCAGCTCGTCGCGGCCGAATTCGACCGGCACCCAGCGCAATTCCTTCGCGACCGGGGGCAGGTCACCGGCGCGTTCGCGCTTGTCCTGCTGGGAGGCGGGCTGATCCACCTCGTAGACGATCACGTCGTCGAGGTCCGGCAGCCGCCAGGCGCGACCGTCCAGCCCGGCGCCGAGCACGACCAGTTGTGGCGCATGCCGTTCCCCGATCGCCTCGTCGATCACGACCGTGCGGGTGGCCAGCACCGCCGCGGTGGCGTTGAGCATCTCGTATTCCATCCGGGGGCGCATCCCCTGCGGGGCCGCCCCCGTGCGCACCCGTTCCACCGCCGCCCGCTCGTCGTCGTGCAGGAATCGCACGGCCACCGGATCACCGAAGCGACCCACCGCCAATCGGCCATCCGCCACCGCACGCCCCTGGCACACCAGTACCGCGGTCCGGCTCGCTTGCTTCTCCGCCATGTTCACCCATTATGGTCGGCGATCCGGCACGGAGTGGATCAGCGCTCGTTGCGCGCCTTGGGGAATCGGCTCTGCCGGGCGACCCAGCCGGCCATCTTGGCCCAGTGCCCGCGGGTCGGGGTGGCCTTCGCGCTCAGCTCGCGGCCCCACTCCTCGGTCTCCGTCAGGTTCGGCACCGCGGCGACCAAGGCCTTCGCCTCGGCCAGATCGGCGGCGAACCGGTCGCCGAGGATGCCGTCGGCGCCGACCAGGGTGACCCGGACACCGATCCGGCCGGTCTGCTGGAGGACGGCCGTGGCCGACCCGCCGTGCTCGGCGACGAACTTGCGCACCGATGCGACGGTGGCGGACGACGGCTTCGCGGGAGCCTCGGTGGCGGTAGCAGTCATGGGCCGAAGTTTACCAACGGGTAATCGGCGGCCGTCCCGCGCGGGCGCGACGCCGTCCGGAGTGTCCTGATGTAGAAATAGGATTCATGCGCGCCATCCAGGTTTCCGAGCACGGCGGTCCCGAGGTCCTGCAGTTCGTCGACGTGGCCGATCCGCGGCCGGGCGAAGGTCAGTTGCTCGTCGAGCTCGAGGCCGCCGGTGTCAACTACATCGACACCTACATCCGGACCGGGACTTATCCGACACCGGTGCCCTACATCCCGGGTATGGAGGGCACCGGCGTGATCGCCGAGATCGGTTCCGGCGTAACCGGATTCGCGGTCGGCGACCGGGTGGCGTGGGCATCGGCGCCGGGCAGTTACGCGCAGCGCGTGGTGGTGCCCGCGGCGGTCGCGATCCCGGTGCCCGCCGGCGTCGAGGCCCCCGTGGCCGCGTCGGCTCTGTTGCAGGGCATGACGGCGCACTATCTGTGCGAGACGATCTACCGGCCGGAGCCGGGTGAGAGCGTGCTGGTGCACGCCGGCGCCGGTGGCGTGGGCCTGATCCTCACCCAGTTGCTGTCCGTGCGCGGCGTGCGGGTGCTCACCACCGTCTCCACCGACGACAAGGAGACGCTGTCGCGGCACGCCGGCGCGGCCGAGGTGCTGCGCTACGGCGACGATCTGGCCCAGCGGGTGCGCGCGCTGACCGGCGGCGAGGGCGTCGCGGCGGTCTACGACGGGGTGGGCGCCACCACCTTCGACGCCAGCCTGGCGTCGCTGCGGGTGCGCGGCATGCTGGCGTTGTTCGGCGCGGCCAGCGGCCCGGTGCCGCCGGTCGATCCGCAGCGGCTCAACAGCGGCGGATCGTTGTTCCTGACCCGCCCGACCCTGGTTCATTACACCCGCACCCGGGACGAATTGCTGTGGCGCGCAGGCGATATCTTCGACGCGCTGGCCGCGGGCGGGTTGCGGATCCGGGTCGGCGCGGAATATCCGCTGGCCGAGGCCGCACAGGCGCACCGCGATCTGGAGGCCCGCAAGACCACGGGCTCGATCGTGTTGCTGCCCTGACTGTTTCAGTAGTCGCGGCCGGTGAGGCCGCGGTAGAGGAATCGGGTGAGGTCCTCGACGGCCTGTTCGTCGGTGATCTCCAGCGTGCCCTCGCGGGCCGCCTGGAGCAGGCCCTCGACGGCGGCGAACATCATGGTCAGCCCGGCCTCGGGCGAGGTCGGCAGTCGTAATCCTGCCGCGGGCACATAGGCCATGTGGTCGAGGATGTCGTCGCGCTGGCCGACGGCGAACTGCCGCATTATCGCCGCGAACTCGTCGTTCACCAGCGCCGCCTGGCTCATCGCGCGGAGCACCGGCCAGTTGCGGCGGGAGAACCGCCAGTACGCCTCGACGTGGTAGCGGATCGCGTCCGGATCGGTGAAATCCGCCTTGTGCTCGGGCCGTGCGGCGTCCAGGTCCCCTTCGGCGGCGAGGTCGTCCAGCAGCGCACGCAGGAGGTCCTCTTTGCTCGCGAAGTGGTTGTAGAACGACCCGGCGGCCCGGCCCGCCGCGGCGGTGATATCCGTGATCTTGGTGTTCAGATAGCCGCGTTCGGCGAACACCGCGCGCGCGGCATCCTTCAGCGCCTGCTCGGTCTCCGCCGATCGCTCCTTGCGGCGCCCGCGTCGGTCGCCACCCGCCTGTGCATCCGCGTGGGTCATCACCACCTCCTTGACAGCGCAGATTAGCAATCCACACAATGAATTCACATTCACTGAATATAAATTCATTACTGGAGGCACGGCTATGTCACCCCAGGTCCTCATCGCCGGCGGCGGTCCCACCGGTGTCACGCTCGCCATCGACCTCGCCCGCCGGGGCGTCGCGGTCCGCATCGTGGATCGCGCCGATACGTTCTTCCACGGCTCCCGCGGCGACGGGATCCAGCCCCGCACCCTCGAGGTGTTCGACGACCTGGGCGTGCTCGACGCGGTACTCGCCGCCGGTTCGAACCAGGCGCCGATGCGGGCCTATCTGGGCGGGCAGTTCGCCGGGGAGCAGCGGATGAGCGAGCTGCGCGAGCCCACTCCGGCTGTGCCGTACCCGAATCCCTGGGTGCTCGGCCAGTCCGAGACCGAACGGATCCTGCGCGACCGGCTCGGCCAATTCGGCGTCGTGGTCGAATTGTCCACCGCGGTCGCCGGTTTCACCCAGGACCTGGACGGGGTGACGGTCGAGCTGCGCGGGCCGGACGGACCGGCCACCGTACGCGCCGACTACCTCGTCGGTGCCGACGGCGGCGGCAGCACCGTTCGCAAGACACTCGGCATCCCGTTCGAGGGCGAGACCGACGAATCCCTGCGCATCCTGCTCGGCGACGTCACCGCCGACGGGCTGGATCACGACTACGGCTACTGGTTCGCCGAACCGGACGCCATGACGGCGGGCATCGGCATGAGCCCGCTGCCGGGCGGACAATTGTTCCAATTCTTCGCTCCCCTGGCCGATTCCGTCGAACCGACCCGGGAAGGGCTGCAGCAGTTCCTGAATCGACTCTCGCACCGCGACGACATCGTGCTCGGCGAACCGGTCTGGTCGACGATCTGGCGGCCGAACATCCGCCTGGCACAGCGCTTCCGGGTGGGCCGGGCCTTTCTCGCCGGCGATGCCGCGCACGTCCATCCGCCGACCGGCGGGCAGGGCATGAACACCGGCATCCAGGACGCGTACAACCTGGGCTGGAAGCTGGCCGCCGCCCTCGGTGGCGATCCCGCCGCCCTGAACAGCTACGAGCCGGAGCGGCGCGCGGTCGCTGTCCGGGTGCTGGGGATCGCGGCCGCCCTGCTCGAAAAGACCGTTGCGGGAGACGAAGACGCGATGCGCCGCGGCACGGAGACACACCAACTGGACATCACCTACCGAACCCCGCAGGCCGCCGGCGCACTCGTCGCGGGCGACCGCGCACCCGACGCCCCCTTGCGCCGACCCGACGGCTCCACGCTGCGGCTGTTCGATCTGTTCCGAGGCCCGCACAGCACCCTGCTGACCTTCGGCGCCCCCGCGGACACCGACGCCGCCCCCGGCGTCCGTTCCTTCTCGATCGCCGGCCCGGCCGACCCGATCTCCGATGGCTCGCTGATTGCGGCGGATCAGCACGCCTTCACCGCCTACGCCGCCACCGCGGGCACCCGGATCCTGGTCCGCCCCGACGGCTACCTGGCGTGGCGCAGCGACGAGCCGGTGACATCGCCTGCCGCGCACCCCCATCCGGTGGCCTGAGCCCAGCCGTCGCGGCGCCGCCGCACCCGGATGTGCTGCGGCGCCACGGTTCACCCGCCGGGCCCGCTCCGAATGCTCCGCGATTGCCGGGATTGCCGGATGATCTTGCTGTCGCACAAGCCGATTCGCCCACTTGGGCGAATTCGGCGTACGGTTGTCGACGGTGCCGGCGCAGGTGGCCGGCGACGACGCATCCGGTCAGGGGTTGATCAGCATGTTGGTGAAGGTTCGCAACGACGACCCGTCACGGCTGTCCAGCACGGAGCGCACCGTGGTGGCCTGGCTACAGACCTGGCGCGATGCCCGTGCCCTGGCCGGCATCGCGGTGTTCAAGGCGCACGGAACCGACCTGATCGTCTTCACCCCGGAAACCTGTGTGGTGGTGGCGATCAAGGCATTCACCGAACGGGCCACCGGCACCCTGCGCTGCGGCGCCGACGAGCCGTGGACCCTGGACGGCCGGGTCGCTCCGCTGGAAGGGGTGCAGACCGGCACCGAGCCGCTCGAGGAGATCCTCGCCCGCACCGACGAGATCGCCCGGCTGCTGCGATCCGCACCCGGGCGCGAACAGGTGAACATCACCGGGGTGGTGCTGGTGGTTCCTCAGTTCGGTAGCCGGATCAGTCTGGACCGCGGGAACCTGCCGGAGGGTATCGATGTGGTCCGCGGTGACGGGCCGTCCTCGCTGCGGTCGTACATCATGCGCGCGGCTGCCGACAATCCCGGGTCCT
Organism: Nocardia sp. alder85J; assembly: GCF_020176955.2. GTDB lineage: Bacteria > Actinomycetota > Actinomycetes > Mycobacteriales > Mycobacteriaceae > Nocardia. Next base: position 628,155 of record NZ_JAIUCZ020000001.1, on the reverse strand, counting down.
GGGATGCTGCCCAGGTGGGTCAGGCGCTGGGTGTGCTGGGCTTCGCGGCTGCGGCGACATTCGGCGAACTCACCGACGAGGGCTTTCCGGCGCCGGCTGCGGATCGCGCGCCGAATGCGCCGCAGCAGGGTCATCAGGTTCCGGGCTATGCGGCGGTACCTCAGGCTGCGTACTCGGCGGCCGGGGCACCAGCGGGTCCCGGTCAGGCACCGGTGGGCTCGCCCTCCGGCGTGCCTCCACAGTCTCCTGCGGGGGCAGCTCCACAGTCGCCCAGTGGTGTACCCCAGCAAGCCGGGATGCCGTCGAGACCGCCCGCCGGTATGCCGCAACCCCTGCCCGCCGGCGTCCCGGCCCAATCCACCGCAGCGATGCCACACGCCGCACCGATTCCCTCGGCGGCACCCGTGCCCGATCCCGCGGCTCCTACTCCCCCCTACGGTTCCGCGGGCGGCGCTCCCATCCCCACGGCGGGCTCCGCCGGACAGCCACCCTCCTCTCACCATGTCCAGCCCACAACGGAGTTCGCAGCGGGACCGCGCGACTTCAACGCGCCGTACGCCGGTTCGGATCCGCAGCGGTATTCGATCCCGTTCGATCCGCGCCCGGCGGCCAAGCCCCGCCGGCGACTCGGCAGCCTCGTTCCTCTGGTGCTGCTGGTATTCCTGGTGGTCATCCTGGGGCTGGTCGCCATGTGTGGTGGCGGCGGGCACAAGTCCACCGGTGGTGACAGCGTGACGCATGCCCCGGCCCCCACCACGGTTCGGCAGACCGGCGGGCCCTTCTCGCCGTCCACGCCGACCGAGATGACTATTCCGCCGTCGTCTGCCGGACGGGCGTGCTTCCCGCTGCAACCCAACTGCTGAACGCTGTCTGTCAGCGGGGCCTGCTCACGGTCACGGCGGGCCGGAGTGAGGTGGGGTCCGGTCCCGGCTCTGTCGTGAGGTGGGGTCGTGAGGTGGGGGCCGGTCCCCGGCCGCGAAACGACCGAACTCAGAACAGGTGGTGCCACCCCAGCACAGAGTCCACCGCCAGCCCGCAGAACACCACAGCCAAATAGTTGTTGGACTGCAAGAACAGTCGCAGCGGCTTGACCGATTCACCCCGGCGCACACCGGAATACAACTGATGGGCCATCAGCAGGAACCAGGCCCCCGCGACGATCGCCACGGCCGTGTAGATCACGCCGGTGGCGGGAATCAGGGCCAGCGTGGCCGCGACCGTCAGCCAGGTGTAGATGACGATCTGCTTGGTCACCGCCTGCTCGGTGGCGACCACCGGCAGCATCGGCACCCCCGCCGCGCGGTAGTCCTCCTTGTAGCGCATGGCCAGCGCCCAGGTGTGCGGCGGCGTCCAGAAGAAGATCACCAGGAACAACGCCAGCGCGGGCCAGCCGATGGTGCCCGTGACCGCGGCCCAGCCCACCAGCACCGGCATACAACCGGCCGCGCCGCCCCACACCACGTTCTGCGAGGTGCGTCGCTTCAGGCCGAGGGTGTACACGAAGACGTAGAACAGGATCGTCGCGACCACGAGCAGGCCGGAGAGCAGATTGGCCTGCCACCACAGCCAGGCGAAGGAGCCGAGCCCGAGCACCACGCCGAAGACGAAGGCGTGCGAGGTCGGGACCGCCTCGCGGGCCAGCGGCCGCTTCGAGGTCCGCTTCATCACCTTGTCGATATCGGCGTCGGCGACGCAGTTCAGGGTGTTGGCGCTGGCGGCACCCATCCAGCCGCCGAACAGCGTGGCCAGGATCAGCCGGATGTCGACATGCCCGCGATGCGCGAGCAGCATGGTCGGGATGGTCGCGACCAGCAGTAGTTCGATGACCCGCGGCTTGGTGAGCGCGATGTAGGCCAGTACCCGGCGGGTCAGCGTCGCGATCGGGCCGGTGCCCTGGACGCGATCGGTCAGCGCGGTCGAGGAGGAGCCGTGCGCACCACCCGGCTGTTGCCCAATCCGCACAGTCTCTCCTCGCAGGTGGTGCCTCGATCCGGTCCAGGAAGAAGCAGCGCGCCTCGGGCGGCGCGGCTACTACTACACGCGATGGTAGACCCCCGCGTTCCGTGCTCCCGAATCGGCGGGGCCGTAACGCCGACATTGTGGACGACACGGGCGGCCCGCAAGGGCGGGTTCGGTGATCCCGCCGCTCCGCAGCGCTCTAGGGTGGTAGCTGCGCCCCCCACACCGCACAAACGTTGTCGAACAAGGTCAGGAGAATTCCGGTCGTGTCAGTCACAGACGACATCCGAGCCCTCACCCAGTCGCACCATCCGACCGGCTGGACCGATCTGGACACCAGAGCAGTCGACACGGTCCGGGTCCTCGCCGCAGACGCGGTGCAGAAGGCCGGCAACGGCCACCCGGGTACCGCCATGAGTCTCGCGCCGCTGGCCTACACGCTGTACCAGCGAGTGATGAACTACGACCCGAGCGATCCGGACTGGGTCGGCCGCGACCGGTTCGTGCTGTCGTGCGGGCATTCCAGCCTCACCCAGTACATCCAGTTGTACCTGGCCGGCTTCGGGCTGGAGCTGCACGACCTGCAGAACCTCCGGCAGTGGGGTTCGCAGACCCCCGGACATCCGGAGCACCGGCACACCAAGGGTGTCGAGATCACCACCGGCCCGCTCGGCCAGGGCCTGGCCTCCGCGGTCGGCATGGCGATGGCCGCCCGCCGCGAGCGCGGCCTGTTCGATCCGGATGCGGCGCAGGGGCGCAGTCCGTTCGACCACTTCATCTACGTGATCGCCTCCGACGGTGACATCGAGGAGGGCGTCACCTCCGAGGCGTCGTCGCTGGCCGGTACCCAGCAGCTGGGCAATCTGGTGGTGGTCTACGACGACAACCGGATCTCCATCGAGGACGACACCCGCATCGCGCTCACCGAGGACACCGCCGCGCGCTACCGCGCCTACGGCTGGCATGTGCAGGTGGTCGAGGGCGGCGAGAACGTCACCGCCATCGAAGCCGCGCTGGAGGCCGCCAAGGCCGTCACCGACAAGCCGTCGTTCATCCTGCTGCGGACCATCATCGGCTACCCGGCTCCGAACAAGATGAACACCGGCGCCGCGCACGGCGCCGCGCTGGGCGCCGCCGAGGTGGCCGCCACGAAGACCGCGCTGGGCTTCGATCCGGAGCAGAACTTCGAGGTCGACGACGCTGTCATCGCGCACACTCGCGGCCACGCCGCCGGCCGGGCCGCGGCCGCCCGCGGCGCCTGGAAGCGCGAGTTCGAGGCGTGGGCGAAGGCCAACCCGGAGAACAAGGAACTGTTCGACCGGTTGCGGCAGCGCAAGCTGCCCGAGGGCTGGACCGCCGCGCTGCCGTCCTGGGAGCCGGATCCGAAGGGCACCTCCACCCGCAAGGCGTCGGGTAAGGTGCTCGCCTCGCTGGCCCCGGTGCTGCCCGAATTGTGGGGCGGCTCCGCCGATCTGGCCGAGTCGAACAACACCACCATGCCGGATGTGCCCAGCTTCGGCCCGGAGTCCATCTCCACCGGCATGTGGAAGGCCGATCCATACGGCCGCACCCTGCACTTCGGCGTCCGCGAGCACGCCATGGGCTCGATCCTCAACGGCATCGCGCTGCACGGCCCGACCCGCCCGTACGGCGGCACCTTCCTGGTGTTCTCGGACTACATGCGGCCGGCGGTGCGGCTGGCCGCGCTGATGCGCATCCCCGCGGTCTACGTGTGGACCCACGATTCGATCGGCCTCGGCGAGGACGGCCCGACCCACCAGCCGATCGAACATCTGGCGGCACTGCGAGCGATCCCGGGGCTCAACGTGATCCGGCCCGGCGACGCCAACGAGGCGGCGCACGCCTGGCGCGCGATCCTGGAAATCGAGAGCGGCGAACATCATTCGCCCTACAGCGTGTCCGAGCTGCCGCACATCGACGGCCCGAACGCGCTGGCGCTGACCCGGCAGGACCTGCCGGTGTACGAGGGCACCAGTTTCGAGGGCGTCCGGCACGGCGGTTACATCCTCGCCGAGTCGTCCACCGAGACACCGGAGATCATCCTGATCGCGACCGGTTCCGAGCTGCAGCTCGCGGTGCAGGCACGGCTTAAACTGGAGGAGCAGGGCATCGGCGCCCGTGTGGTATCCATGCCGTGTGTGGAGTGGTTCGACGTTCAGGACCGCGCCTATCGCGACCAGGTGCTGCCGCCGTCGGTCCGGGCCCGGGTCGTGGTCGAGGCCGGCATCGCGATGCCGTGGCACCGTTTCGCCGGCGACGCCGGTGAGATCGTGTCGATCGAGCATTTCGGCGCCTCGGCTCCCTACCAGACGTTGTTCCGGGAGTTCGGTTTCACGACGGAGCATGTCCTGGAAGCCGCACAGCGTGCACTCGGCAAGCAGCGTGCAAACGACTAGCAGCGTTCGCTCGACAAACGTGAAGGGATGAACCCGACCATGGCTCAGAACGAGAACCTCGCCGCGTTGTCCGCGGCCGGGGTGTCGGTATGGCTGGACGACCTGTCCCGCGACCGCATCCAGTCCGGAAACCTCGCCGACCTCATCGCGACCCGCAGCATCGTGGGCGTCACCACCAACCCGACCATCTTCCAGGGCGCGCTGAGCAAGGGCCACGCCTACGACGCGCAGCTGCGCGAGCTCACCGAACAGGGCGCCGACGCCGACGCCGCGATCCGCACCATCACCACCGACGACGTGCGCGCCGCCTGCGACGTGTTCGCGGAGGTGTTCACCGCGAGCAACGGTGTCGACGGCCGGGTGTCCATCGAGGTCGACCCGCGGCTGGCCTTCGACACCGACAAGACGGTGGCGCAGGCGATCGAACTGTGGAAGATCGTCGACCGCCCGAATCTGTTCATCAAGATCCCGGCGACCGAGGCGGGCCTGCCCGCGATCACCCGGGTGCTGGCCGAGGGCATCAGCGTCAACGTCACGCTGATCTTCTCGGTCGAGCGGTACCTGTCGGTGATGGGCGCTTACCTCGACGGCATCCGCAACGCCTCGCTCGGCGGCCACGACATCGGCAAGATCCATTCGGTCGCGTCGTTCTTCGTGTCCCGGGTGGACACCGAGATCGACGCCCGGCTGGACGCCATCGGCACCCCGGAGGCGCTGGAGCTGCGCGGGAAGGCCGGACTGGCCAACGCCCGTCTCGCCTACGCCGCGTACGAGGACGTGTTCGTCGCCGGCGAGCACGTCTCGACCTACCAGTACCTGCACTCCAACGGCGGCGCCAACCGGCAGCGGCCGCTGTGGGCGTCGACCGGCGTGAAGAATCCGGCCTACCCGGACACCCTGTACGTCACCGAGCTGGTCGCGCCGAACACGGTGAACACCATGCCGGAGAAGACCCTCGACGCGGTCGCCGACCATGGCGCCGTGCACGGTGACGCGATCAGCGGCACCGCCACCGAGGCGCAGCAGGTGTTCGACGCGCTCACCGCCGTCGGCGTCGACCTCACGGACGTCTTCGCGGTGCTGGAGCGCGAAGGCGTCGACAAGTTCGTCGCCTCGTGGGACGAACTGTTGCAGGCGACCACCGCCGCCCTGGACGAGACCACGGCGGGGAGCAAGTAGCCCGATGGCCGGCGAGCAGTCGACGGCCGATCCGGTGAATCCGCTGCGCGAAGAGCGCGATCAGCGGCTTCCCCGGATCGCGGGGCCGTGCAGTGTGGTGATCTTCGGTGTCACCGGTGACCTGTCGCGCAAGAAACTGATGCCGGCCATCTACGACCTCGTGAACCGGGGGCTGCTGCCCCCGGCTTTCGCGCTGGTCGGCTTCGCCCGGCGTGAGTACAGCGACGAGGATTTCGCGCAGATCGTGCTGGAATCCGTGAAAGCGCACGCGCGCACGGAGTTCCGGCAGGAGGTGTGGGACCAGCTGTCGGAGGGCATCCGGTTCGTGCAGGGCACCTTCGAGGACGACGCGGCGTTCTCGCAGCTGGCGACGACGTTGAAGCAGCTGGACCACGATCGCGGTACCGGCGGTAATCACGCCTTCTACCTGTCCATTCCGCCGAACGCATTCCCGGTTGTGCTGCAACAGCTTTCGCGCACCGGGCTGGCGGCGGCCGTGGAACCCGAACCGGGGCAGGCGAAGCCGTGGCGGCGGGTGGTGATCGAGAAGCCCTTCGGTCACGACCTGAAGAGTGCGCAGGAACTCAACGCCCTGGTGAACCGGACCTTCCCGGAGGAGACGGTCTTCCGGATCGATCACTATCTGGGCAAGGAGACTGTCCAGAACCTGCTGGCACTGCGCTTCGCCAATGAGCTGTTCCAGCCCATCTGGAACTCCAACTACGTCGACCACGTCCAGATCACCATGGCCGAGGACATCGGATTGGGCGGCCGCGCAGGCTATTACGACGGCATCGGCGCCGCCCGCGACGTGATCCAGAACCATCTGCTGCAACTGCTGGCCCTGACCACCATGGAGGATCCGGTCAGCTTCCAGCCCAAACAGTTGCAGATCGAGAAGATCAAGGTGTTCTCGGCGCTGAAACTGGTGGAGCCGCTGGACGAGACCACCGCACGCGGCCAGTACACCGAGGGCTGGCAGGGCAGTGAGCACGTGGTCGGGCTGCTCGACGAGGAGGGTTTCGACCCGCAGTCGCGCACCGAGACCTACGCCGCCATCACGCTGAACGTCGATACCCGGCGCTGGGCCGGGGTGCCGTTCTATCTGCGCACCGGTAAACGGCTGGGCCGCCGGGTCACCGAGATCGCGATCATGTTCAAGCGGGCGCCGCATCTGCCCTTCGACCAGGTCATGACCGAGGAACTGGGGCAGAACGCCCTGGTCATCCGGGTGCAGCCGGACGAGGGCATCACGCTGCGGTTCGGGTCGAAGGTGCCCGGCTCCAGCATGGAGGTCCGCGACGTGAACATGGACTTCAGCTACGGCGCCTCGTTCACCGAATCGTCGCCGGAGGCGTACGAGCGGCTGATCCTGGACGTGCTGCTCGGGGAGCCGTCGCTGTTCCCGGTCAACGAGGAGGTCGAATTGTCCTGGCGGATCCTCGATCCGGTGCTCGAGCACTGGGCGGCCGAGGGCAAACCGGACCCGTACGAATCGGGCACCTGGGGTCCGAAGTCCGCCGACGAGATGCTGGCCCGCACCGGGCGCGAATGGCGGCGGCCGTGATCGTCGACATGCCCGACACCAACACCCAGGCCGTGGCCAAACGGATGGTCAGCCTGCGCGATTCGAACGGCGTGGTGACCCAGGGCCGGGTGCTGACCCTGGTGGTGTGCACCCTGGACAGCTCGGAGGCCGAGGACGCCATCGAGGCGGCCAACGACTCCAGCCGCGAGCACCCCTCCCGGGTGATCGTGCTGGCCCGCGGCGACCGGTTCGCCGAGACCAAGCTGGACGCCCAGATCCGTGTCGGCGGCGACGCCGGCGCGGCCGAGGTGATCGTGCTGCGCTTGCAGGGTGAGCTGATCAACCACGAGAACAGCGTGGTGATCCCGTTCCTGCTGCCGGATGTGCCGGTGGTGGCCTGGTGGCCGCGCGGCGCCCCGAAGTATCCCGCCGAGGACGCGGTGGGCAAGCTCGCCACCCGCCGCATCACCGACGCCACCTTCGCCACCGATCCGCGGGCCACCATCAAGAAGCGGCTGGACTCCTACGCTCCCGGTGACACCGATCTGGCGTGGAGCCGGATCACCTACTGGCGGGCGCTGCTGGCGGCGGCGCTGGACGATCCGCCCTACGACCCGGTCGAATCGGTGACCGTGTCGGGCCTGCGCGAGGAACCGGCGCTGGACATCCTGGCGGGCTGGCTGGCCGCGCGCCTGGAATGCCCGGTGCACCGCAAGATCGGCGATCTGAAAGTGGAGCTGCACCGTTCGTCGGTGTCGATCGCGATCTCCCGCCCGCAGACCGGCCGCACCGCGACCCTGGCCCGCACCGGCGAGCCGGAGCAGCGGTTCGCGCTGGCCCGCCGCGAGACCAAGGACTGCCTGGCCGAGGAACTGCGCCGGCTCGACGCCGACGAGGTGTACGCCGAGGCCCTGGCCGGCATCGAGAAGGTGATCTATGACTGAGCGGATCGTCGAAACCCTCTCCGGCACAGACGATCTGGTGGTGGCCGCAGCGGCCCGCCTCGTCGCGGTGGTCACCGCGGCGCAGCGGGAGCGCGGCTCCGCCTCGGTGGTGCTCACCGGCGGCGGCACCGGTATCGGCCTGCTGGAACTGGTGCGCAAGTCGCCCGGCGACATCGACTGGTCCCGGCTGGACGTGTTCTGGGGTGACGAGCGGTTCGTTCCGGCGGGCGACGCCGAGCGCAACGAACTCCAGGCCCGGCAGGCCCTGCTGGACCATGTGCCGGTGGATCCGTCCCGGGTGCACCAGGTCGCCACCTCCGACGGGGAGTATCCCGATCCGGTGGCAGCCGCCGCGGAGTACTCCGCACTGGTGCACGCCCACCTGGCCGAGCACGGCGCCTTCGATCTGCATCTGCTCGGCATGGGCGGCGAGGGACACGTGAATTCGCTGTTCCCCGAGACCGATGCGGTCCGCGAGGAGCACGAACTGGTGGTGGCGGTGACGAATTCGCCGAAGCCGCCGCCGGTCCGGGTGACCCTGACACTGCCCGCGATCCGCCGCACCCGGCACGTGGTGCTGGTGGTGGGCGGTGCCGCCAAGGCCGAGGCCGTGGCGGCGGTGTTCGCCGGTGCGGCTCCGGTGGACGTTCCCGCAGCCGGTGCCGTGGGCAGCGAGACCACCACCTGGCTGTTGGACGAAGCAGCGGCGGCCCGGCTGCCGAAATAGCAGCAGGACGTCTCAGGCGCCCGGCGTGCGCGTCGCCGGGCCGACCAGTTGGGCCACGGCGGTGAGCAGGAAGTCGTTCACCGCGCCGGTACGCTCCAGTTGGACGAGATGTCCTGCGCCGGGGACCTTTTCGACGGCGCGCAGGTCGGTGAGGTGGGCTCGCATCACCGTCAGTGGGTCGCGGCCGCTGAAGCCCTCCATATCCGGATCGTGCGCGCCGTAGAGGAAGTGGACGGGCACGGTGACACGGGTCGGCAGGTCGGCGGACAGCTCCCAGTTGCGGTCCAGCGCGCGATACCAGGCGAGGCCGCCGCTGAAGCCCGTGCGCTCGAATTCCGCGGCGAGGTGGTCGAATTCGGATTCGGTGAGCCAGTTCCACGGCAGCGCCGGCGCCTGCGGCAGCACATCCAGGTAGCCGAGCCCCGGCGGATTGCTCCAGGTGTCGAGGTAGTGGTAGTCGGCGCTGAGCGCATAGAACACGTTGGCGAGGAATTCCCGTGGGCGACCGGCGAGTTCGGCATCGGCCACCCCGGGCCGCTGGAAGTAGGACAGGTGCAGGAAGTGCCGCTCGGCCGCCTTCGTCCAATAGGTGGACGGCGGCTGCGGCGGCCGTGGCGCATAGGGATTGTTCAGCACGATCACCCCGGCCACCCGCTCCGGAGCGCGCAACGCCAGCTCCCAGACCAGTTGCGCACCGAAGTCCAGCCCGACGAAGACCGCACGCTCGGCGCCGAGCCGATCCAGCAGACCGAGCAGATCCCCGACCACCGCCCGGTTGGTGTGCGCCTCGATCTCCGCCGGCGCCTCGGTCCGGCCGTAGCCGCGCAGGTCGGGGGCGATGGCGTGGTACCCGAACGCCCCGAGCACCGCCAGTTGCCGATGCCAGACATACCACCCGTGCGGGAACCCGTGGCAGAAGATCACCGGATACCCTTGCCCCTCCTCCGCAACGTGCATGCGAATTCCGTTGGTATCGACCATCCGATGCGTCGGGGCCACCGCGCCTCCATAGGCTAGAACGTGTTCTCATTTCACGGTAATGTCCCGGAGTCGTGAACGGAATACTTTCCGGCCGGGTCGCCGTCGTCACGGGCGCCAGCCGCGGCATCGGCAAAGGCATCGCCCTGGAACTCGGCGCGGCGGGCGCGACCGTCTACGTGACGGGCCGCTCCGCCACCGCGGCCCGACTCCCCGGCACGGTTCTCGACACCGCGGCCGCCGTCGACGAACTCGGCGGCACCGGAGTGCCGTTCGTCTGCGACCACCGCGACGACGACGCGGTGGCGAGCCTGTTCGCCAAGGTCCGCGCCGAGCACGGCCACCTCGACGTCCTGGTCAACAATGTCTACAACTCCCCCGCCTCCGCCCGCTGGCTCGGCAAGCCGTTCTGGGAGGTGCCGCCCCGAGCCTGGGACGAGACCTTCGACATCGGCGTCCGATCCCATTACGTGGCCGCCCATTTCGCCGCTCCCCTGCTGATCGACTCCCACGGCCTGATCGTGAACATCTCCTCCCCCGGCGCCACCCACTACACCCACAACGCCGTGTACGGCATCGCGAAAACCGCCGTCGACCGCCTCACCGCCGACCTGGCCCACGAATTGCGCGACACCGGCGTCACCGCCGTCTCCCTCTGGCCCGGCGTCGTGGAAACCGAACTACTGCAACTGATCCCACCCGACGACACAGGCCACCGCCGACTGGCCCTCCCCGGCGAAGGCACCTTCGACCTGGCCGAAGCCCAGACCCCCCGCTTCGTCGGCCGTGCGGTGACCGCACTCGCCGCCGACCCCGCCCGGCTCACCCGTACCGGAAAGCCCTGGCGGGTAGCCGAACTCGCGAACGACTACGGCTTCACCGACCTCGACGGCGCCATCCACGACGCCGAACCGCACCTCTGAACCACACCCGGCTCTCCTCACCGTATACACTGCTCCCGTGACTGCCGGGTCGGCTACCAGCCGCACACAGACGGGTTTCCCGGCCGCGCGTTGAGCGCGGCGCGGGCTCGAAGCCCGCCCTCCCCGCGAATCCCCCGCGTCCACGACGCTTCCAGGATTTGCGAAGGAGGTGAAATCATGACCCCTCACGAGGTGTCACCTGCCCGGTGGCAGGAATTCCAGGCGCACAACGGAGTCGGCGCCGTTCTCGAGGCGACCGTGGTGTCGGTGGTGCCGTTCGGCGCGTTCGTCGAGGTGGCTCCGGGTATCCACGGTCTGCTGCACAGCGATTCGTGGTCCGTGCCGCCGAACGTCGGCGATCGGCTGGCGGTGCGGATCGCCGAATGGGGCCCGCCGCGACTGAGTGTCGTGCCGGCGCCGTGATCCGGTGACGCGCGTGTGGGGCCGGGTTCAGGCCGGCCCCACACGGGCTCGAGCGTAGCCGGGGATCAGGAGAACTTGATCTGGAAACCGATGCCGAGAATCGAGATGACCCAGATCAGGCCGACGAAGACGGTGATGCGGTCGAGGTTCTTCTCCACCACGGTGGACCCGGACAGGCTGGCCTGCACGCCACCGCCGAACAGGCTGGACAGACCGCCGCCCTTCGCGCGGTGCAGCAGCACCAGCAGCACCAGCAGCACACTGGTGATCACCAGGAGGATGTCCAGGAACATGCGCATGCCGACAGTCTAGACAGCATGCCGTGGGGTTCCCGAATCAGCCGTGCGCCCGCGGTCGCGCGGGCCGTCCGAGCGGCGCGGCAGCCGGGCATATGTCCGGTTGGTCGTTAGGATCGGTGCATGTCGGCTACCGTGCTGCGCGCCCTGCCCGTGCTGGCCGTCGCGGCGCTGACCGCCTGTTCCTCCCACCACGACGCCACGGCCGATCCGATGGGCCGATCGTTCGTGTCCACCGAAGTCAGCGGGACGCCGATCCCCGGCGGCGGGCCCATGACACTGTCCTTCGCCGACAGCCGGGTGACCGCCGACTCAGGGTGCGACACCAGTACCGGCGCGGCGCGATTCGACGAGGATCAACTGCTGGTCGCAGGTCTGGCCACCACCCTGCTCGGCTGCACCTCCGACAAGGCGGGCGCGGACACCTGGCAGGCCGGGTTGCTGCAATCGAGCCCCACCTGGAAGCTGGACGGCAACACCCTCACGTTGACCGGCAACAACAGCATCGTCACGCTGAAGGACAAGAAGATCGTCGAACCCGACCGCCCGCTGACCGGCACCTCCTGGATCGTGACCACCCTGATCCAGGCCCAGGGGATGCAGCGCACCGCGACGCTGGAACAAGTGCGCCCCACGCTCACCATCGCCCCCGACGGCACTGTCACCGGCTCCGCGGGCTGCAACCGCCTGACCGGCACCGCCGACCTGCCCGAGGCGGGCAACTCCGACCTCACCTTCCACCTCGCCACCACCCGCATGGCCTGCGCCGACGAGGTCATGCAGGTGGAAGCCCGGGTGTTGCAGGCCCTCGACGGCCGCGTCACCGCGACCGTCGACGGCGACACCCTCACCCTCCGCAACCCCGGTAACCACACCGGGCTGGTGCTGCGGGCCGAATGAACACCCGACCCGGCGGCGACGGGCAGGTGTGACGTCCGTGCCCGAGACCGCCCTCGACCATCGCTTCCGCGCCGCCGTCACCGCGGCGACCGCGACCGGTCGCACCCAGGCCCCCGAGGCCGACTTCCTCGCCCTGTTCGACGCCCAGGTCACCAGCCGGCAGCTGGATCTCGCCGCCCGCGGCCTGACCGCCGCCGGGCGCGGCTACTACAGCATCGGGTCGTCCGGGCACGAAGGCAACGTCGCGCTCGCCGCCGCGCTACGGGTCACCGATCCGGCGCTGCTGCACTACCGGTCCGGGGCGTTCTACGTGCACCGATGCCATCGGATACCGGGCTCGGACCCGATCCGCGATGTGCTGCGGGGTGTGGTCGCCGCGGTGACCGATCCGATCTCCGGCGGCCGCCACAAGGTGTTCGGCAACGCGGCGGCGGCGATCATCCCGCAGACCTCCACCATCGCCTCCCATCTGCCGCGCGCGGTCGGGCTGGCCTTCGCACTGGACCGGGCCACCCGGCTGGGCCGATTCACGTCCTGGCCGACGGATGCGGTGGTGCTGTGCAGTTTCGGTGACGCGTCCGCCAATCACAGCACCGCCGCCGGGGCCGTCAGCACCGCCGTGCACACCGCCTACCAGCGCCTGCCGATGCCGATCCTGTTCGTCTGCGAGGACAACGGGCTCGGGATCAGCGTCCCCACCCCGCCCGGCTGGATCGAGCAGGCCTACGGATCCCGTTCCGGCCTGCGCTATTTCAGCGCCGACGGCTCGGATCTGCCTGAGGCCCTGGCTGTTTCGGCCGAGGCCGCGGACTGGGTGCGCGCCAGCCGCCGCCCGGCGTTCCTGCGCCTGCGCACCGTCCGCCTGCTCGGCCACGCCGGATCCGACCTGGAATCCGCCTACCGGCGGGCCGCCGACATCGCCGCCGACCTCGACCACGATCCGGTGACGGCGACCGGCCGCTTCCTCGTCACCACCGGAATAGCCACCGCCACCGACGTTCTCGCCCGCTACGACGCGATCGCCGCGGAGGTGTCGGCAGTCGCGGCCCAGGTCACGACGGAACCGAAACTCTCCTCCGCCGCAGCGGTCACGGCCCCCCTGGCACCGAGCCACCCGGCCCTGGTCGACGCCGATGCCCGCCGTCCCGCGCCACTCCCCGAGGCCATCCCGCGAATCACTTCTGCCGCAACCACTCCCGGCCACTCCACCGGGTCCGCTGCGCCCGCCTCGGACTCCACCCGCCCACCGAACCACAGTGGCGCGCCCGGACCGGGGACCGAGCCCAGCCGACCCACTTCGCCGGATCCTCTCGATTCGACCCCCACACCGAGCCACGATGACGCGCCCGAGCCAGCCGTCGCGCCAGGCCGGGCCGCCATATCGCCCGCGACCACCGCACCGAATTCGGCTACCGTGACCAGGCACGGCGCTACTGCCGGACCGAGCCTCGGGGCCGTCACCTCGCCGGGACCCGGCACCGTACCCGGGCGCGGCGACGGATCCCCGCCGGCGGCACCGGTGACGCTCGCGCAGGCGGTCAATCGGACGCTGGGTGAGTTGCTGGCGCGGGACGGTGATGTGCTCGTCTTCGGCGAGGATGTCGGGCGCAAGGGCGGGGTCTACGGGGTGACGAAGGGGTTGCAGAAATCCTTCGGTGCGCGAAGGGTTTTCGACACGATTCTGGACGAGCAGAGCCTGTTGGGGTTGGGGCTGGGGGCCGGGCTGGCCGGGTTCGTGCCGATTCCGGAGATCCAGTACCTCGCCTACGTGCACAATGCGCTGGATCAGATTCGCGGGGAGGCGGCGACGCTGCGGTTCTTCTCGGCGGGGCGGTTCCGTAATCCGATGGTGGTGCGGATCGCGGGGTACGCCTATCAGAAGGGGTTCGGCGGGCATTTCCACAACGACGATTCCGTGGCGGCGCTGCGCGACATTCCCGGCCTGCTGATCGCCTCACCGGCCCGCGCCGACGATGCCGCGGAGATGTTGCGCACCTGCGTGTCGGCGGCGCGGGTGGACGGGCGGGTGTGCGTGTTCCTGGAGCCCATCGCGCTCTATCACACCCGAGATCTGTACCGGGCCGGCGACGACGGCTGGCTGGCTCCGGCGGGCTCAGGGCCCGCAGCGCTCGGCAAGGCCCGAATCTATGGCGCCGGAACGGATCTCACGATCGTCAGCTTCGCCAACGGGGTGCCGATGAGTCTCCGGGTCGCCGCCCGGCTGAGCGCTCGCGGCGTGCACGCCCGGGTTCTCGACCTGCGCTGGCTGACGCCGCTGCCGGTGGACGATCTGCTCGAGCATGCCCATGCCACCGGCCGGGTGCTGATCGCCGACGAAACCCGCCGCAGCGGCGGGGTTTCCGAATCCGTGCTGGCGGCGCTGCTGGACGGCGGCTTCACCGGCCCGATCGCCCGGGTCACCAGCGCCGACAGTTTCGTGCCACTGGGCCCGGCCGCCGCTACGATCCTGTTGAGCGAGAACGATATCAAGGCTGCCGCCGAGCGGCTGGTGACCGCTGGGCCGGAGATCGGCACGCGCTGAGCCGATTTCGGACCCCGACGGCCCCGCGATGTGGTGCCCCGGAGGTCTCGGCCGGTCGGGCCCAGCCGTGCTCGCACGAGATGGGACCCAGCCGGGTCCGCGGCCCGCCGTGTCCCGCACCGGCTACCGTCACGGTACGAAATTCGGACTGGGTCCGGAAACGGTCACGGCCCGGCACTCACGTGAGTGCCGGGCCGTGACCGAATTGCTCCAGGCGACGTGGTGCCCGTGGCCTGGGCGACGAACCGCCCGCGGCTCAGGGCAACGGGCCGCCCGCGGCTCAGGGCAACGAACCGCCCGCGGCTCAGGGCAACGGGCCGCCCGCGGCGATGGCCGACAGGGTGGCGAATTCGTCACCCTTCAGCGAGGCGCCGCCGACCAGTGCGCCGTCGATATCGGTCTGCGCGACCAATTCGCCGACGTTCTTCGCGTTCACCGAACCGCCGTAGAGGATGCGCACACCCCCGGCGACCTCGGCGCCGACCATCTCGGTGAGCTCCTTGCGGAGCGCACCGCACACCTCCTGTGCGTCGGCCGGGGTGGCGACGCGACCGGTGCCGATCGCCCAGACCGGCTCGTAGGCGATCACGGACTTCGACACCTCCTCCGGCGACAGGCCCTTCAGCGAACCGCGCAGCTGTTCCAGGTTGTAGGCGACGTGGGTCTGCGCCTCCCGGACACCGAGACCTTCGCCGATGCAGACGATGGGGGTCATCCCGTTCTTCAGCACCTGCTTGGCCTTGGCGAGCACGACGGCGTCGTCCTCGTTGTGGTACTGGCGGCGCTCCGAGTGGCCGACCACCACGAAGGAACAGCCCAGCTTGGCCAGCATGGGGGCGCTGATCTCGCCGGTGTAGGCGCCGGCATTGTGCACCGACACGTCCTGTGCGCCGTAGGTGATGCGCAGCCGGTCGCCCTCCACCAGCGTCTGCACGCTGCGGATATCGGTGAACGGCGGGATCACCGTGACGTCCACCTTGTCGAAGTACTTGTCCGGCAACGCGAATGCGATCTTCTGCACCAGAGCGATGGCCTCGAGGTGGTTGAGGTTCATCTTCCAGTTGCCCGCGATCAAGGGCTTACGTGCCACCGGTCAGTCCTCCAGAATCGCAATGCCGGGCAGTTCCTTGCCCTCCAGGTACTCCAGCGACGCGCCCCCACCGGTGGAGATGTGCGAGAAACCATCCTCCGGCAGGCCCAGGGTCCGCACGGCCGCGGCCGAATCGCCGCCGCCGACCACGGTGAAAGCGCCCTTCTCGGTGGCCTTCACGATGGCCTCGGCCACCCCACGGGTGCCCGCGGCGAACTTCTCGAACTCGAACACGCCCATCGGGCCGTTCCAGAAGACGGTCTTCGCCTCGGTCAGCAGCGCGCCGAACCGGGACACCGATTCGGGGCCGATGTCCAGACCCGACCAGCCGTCCGGAATCTCGTTGGCCTGCACCACCTTCGACTCCGCGTCCGCGGCGAACTTGTCCGCGATCACGATGTCGCGCGGCAGGTGGATGACATCGGCGTAGGTGTCCAGCAGCTTCTTGCAGGTGTCGACCATCTCGGCCTGCAACAGCGAGGAACCGACTGGAAGGCCCTGTGCCGCAAGGAAGGTGAAGCACATGCCGCCACCGATCACCAGCGTGTCGACCTTCGGCGCGAGCGCCTCGATGACCGCCAGCTTGTCCGACACCTTCGAGCCGCCCAGCACCACCGCGTACGGCCGCCGCGGATCGGCGGTGAGCTTGCGCAGCACCTCGACCTCGGCCGCGACCAGCGTGCCCGCGTAGTGCGGCAGCAGCTTCGCCACGTCGTACACCGACGCCTGCTTGCGGTGCACCACACCGAAACCGTCGGAGACGAACGCGCCGTCGTCGCCGACCAATTCGACCAGCGCCGCCGCCAGCTTGGCGCGCTGCGCGTCGTCCTTGCTGGTCTCGCGCGGATCGAAGCGGATGTTCTCCAGCAGCATGACATCACCGTCGGTGAGGCCCTCGGAACGCGCGAGCGCGTCCTGGCCCACCACGTCACCGGCGAGCTGCACATTGCGGCCCAGCTCCGCCGCCAGCCGCGCGGCCACCGGGGCCAGCGACAGCTTCGGATCGGGCTCGCCCTTCGGGCGGCCCAGGTGCGCGGTGACGATCACCTTGGCGCCGGCCTCGGCCAGCGCCTTGATCGTCGGCGCGGAGGCCACGATCCGGCCCGCGTCGGTGATCCGGCCGTTGTCGAGGGGGACGTTCAGGTCGGAACGCACCAGCACGCCCCGGCCCTCGACCCCCTCGGCCAGCAGATCCTGAAGTGTCTCGACGGCCATGGCGATTACAGCGACTTGCCGACGAGACCGATCAGATCGGCCAGGCGGTTGGAGTAGCCCCACTCGTTGTCGTACCAGGAGTACACCTTGACCTGATCGTCGATGACCTTGGTCAGCGGCGCGTCGAAGATCGACGAGTGCGGGTCGGTGACGATGTCGCTGGACACGATCGGGTCGGTGCTGTACTTCAGGATGCCCTTCAGCGGGCCCTCGGCGGCAGCCTTGAACGCGGCGTTGATGTCCGCGATCGAGGCCTTCTTCGCCAGGTCGGCGGTGAGGTCGGTGATGGAGCCCGTGGGGATCGGCACCCGCAGCGAGTAACCGTCCAGCTTACCGTTGAGCTCCGGGAGCACCAGGCCGATGGCCTTCGCGGCGCCGGTGCTGGTCGGCACGATGTTCAGCGCGGCGGCGCGGGCGCGGCGCAGATCCTTGTGCGGGCCGTCCTGCAGGTTCTGATCCTGAGTGTAGGCGTGGATCGTGGTCATCAGGCCCTTGACGATGCCGAACTCGTCGTTCAGCACCTTGGCCAGCGGGCCGAGGCAGTTGGTGGTGCACGAGGCATTCGAGATGATGTTCTGGCTGCCGTCGTACTTGTCGTGGTTGACGCCCATCACGATGGTGATGTCCTCGTCGGTGGCCGGCGCGGAGATGATCACCTTCTTGGCGCCCGCGGCCAAGTGCCCCTTGGCCTTGGCGGCGTTGGTGAAGATGCCGGTGGACTCGACCACCACGTCCACGCCCAGGTCGCCCCACGGCAGCGCCGACGGGCCCTCCTTGATGGCCAGCGCGGTGATGCGCTTGTCGCCGACCACGATCGTGTCGTCGCCGTCCAGCGAGACATCCTGCGGCAGGCGGCCCAGGATCGAGTCGTACTTGAGCAGCGTCGCCAGCGTGGCGTTGTCGGTGAGGTCGTTGACCGCGACGATTTCGATGTCAGTGGTGCCGAGGGCTTTCTGCGCCTCGACCGCCCTGAAGAAGTTACGCCCGATGCGGCCGAAGCCGTTGATCCCAACCCGGACAGTCACGTTTCGCTCCTCAGCTTTCAAGCGGATTCGTTGCGTTGCCGGGTCCCACCCTAATGCCCAGCTGTTACCTCGCTGACATGCCCCTGGTCACTGTGAACAGCCACCAGCGGCCAGGTCACGATCGAATAACAACCACCGGCCGGTCGGTACGGTCACCCGCACCGCGGCGGAGGACCTCAGGCGTCTTCCAGCAACTCGGCGGTGACCGCCGATTCGGTGTCCGGAATCCCGAGTTCCTTGGCGCGGCGGTCGGCCATCGACAGCAACCGGCGAATGCGCCCGGCCACTGCGTCTTTCGTCATCGGCGGCTCGGCCAGCTGGCCCAGCTCCTCCAGCGACGCCTGGCGGTGCAGCACCCGCAGCCGGCCGGCGGCGGCCAGATGGTCGGGCACGTCGTCGCCGAGGATCTCCAGCGCGCGTTCCACCCGGGCGGCGGCGGCGACCGCGGCACGCGCCGAACGCCGCAGATTCGCGTCGTCGAAATTGGCCAGCCGGTTGGCCGTGGCCCGGACCTCGCGGCGCATCCGCCGCTCCTCCCAGGTCAAACGGGTGTCCTGGGCACCCATCCGGGTCAGCAGCGCGCCGATCGCCTCGCCGTCGCGCACCACCACCCGATCGGTGCCGCGCACCTCGCGCGCCTTCGCCGAGATGCCCAGCCGCCGCGCCGCGCCGACCAGCGCGAGCGCCGCCTCGGGACCGGGGCAGCTGACCTCCAGCGCCGACGAGCGGCCCGGTTCGGTCAACGAGCCGTGCGCGAGAAACGCACCGCGCCACGCGGCCTCGGCATCGGCGATGCTGCCGCCCACCACCTGGGCCGGCAGCCCGCGCACGGGACGGCCGCGCACATCGAGCAGACCGGTCTGCCGTGCCAGCGCCTCACCCTCCTTGGACACCCGCACCACATAGCGGGAGGTCTTGCGCAAACCACCCGCACCCAGGACGTGCACGTCCGAGCCGTATCCGTACAGCTCGAAGATCTCCCGGCGCAGCCGGCGCGCGATGGAACCCATGTCCACCTCGGCCTCGACGATCACCCGGCCACCGACGATGTGCAGGCCGCCGGCGAAGCGCAATAGAGCCGAGAGCTCGGCCTTGCGCGAACTCACCTGCGACACGCTGAGGCGGCTCAGCTCGTCTTTCACCTCGGCTGTCATCGCCACGAGACCCGCTCCTTTCCACCCGACGCAGACTGCACCCGCCGGCCCATGTGCCGTCCTTCGACTCGAAGCTCTGCCTTGTCCGACCGGGGTTGCCGGATCACCTGTTCCAGTGCGGCGGCTAGCTTTCCGGGGTGGTGCCGGTCCGTCCCCGCCTCGGCGACATCGGCAAAGGTTACTCGCGCACGCAGCTGTTCGGCAGCTCTTGCCACATGTTCGCGTTCCCTACCCTCCGGTACGGTGCCGGAGTCCACCACTACCTGATCAACCGCGAAATCCGGTGCGTGCTGGGACAATACATGCAGGTGTCGCTCCGCGGAGAATCCGGCCGTCTCCCCCGGTTCCGCGGCGAGATTGAGCACCAGGATCTTCCGGGCGCGGGTGTGCACCAGCGCGTCGTGCAATTCGGGTACCAGCACATGTGGAATCACACTGGTGAACCACGAACCCGGGCCCAGCACCACCACATCGGCGCGCGCGATCGCGGCCGTGGCCTGCGGACTCGCCGGCGGATCGGACGGAATCAGCCGCACCCGGCGCACCTTGCCCGGGGTGGTCGCGACCGCCACCTGCCCGCGGATGCACCGGCTCACCCGCGGATCCGCTTCCAGGCCGGACACATCCGCCTCGATGATCAACGCGGTCGGCGACATCGGCAGCACCCGGCCGGTGCAGCCGAGCAGCCGGGCCGCCTCGTCCAGCGCGGCCACCGGGTCGCCGAGTACCTCGGTCAGTCCGGCCAGGATCAGGTTGCCGACCGAATGCCCGGCCAGCGCGCCGGTGCCGCCGAACCGGTGCTGCATCGTGCGGGCCCACAGCCCGTCGGTGTCGTCGGCCAGCGCCGCCAGCGCCATCCGCAGATCGCCCGGCGGCAGCATGCCCAGCTCGGCGCGCAGCCGGCCGGAGGAACCGCCGTCGTCGGCCACGGTCACCACCGCGGTGATCTCCCGGGTCAACCGCCGCGCGGCGGTCAGGGTGGCATACAGCCCGTGCCCGCCACCGAGCGCGACCAGGGCGGGCCCCGCACCGGAATCGTCCGCCGCGGTCTCGTTCCGATCGGTCATTCGCGCCCCAGATCCCGATGTACCACCCGCACCACGTCGGCGGGTGCGCCGTCGTCGGCGGCGCCGAGCAGTTCACCGAGCGCCTCCGCGAGCGCCACGCTGCGGTGCTTGCCGCCCGTGCAGCCCACTGCCACGGTCATGTATCGCTTCCCCTCTTGGCGGTACCCGTCGGTCGTCAGATCGATGAGATGACGACAGGTCCGCAGATAGTCGTCGGCCCCCGGACGGGACAGCACGTACTCGCTGACCACCGCGTCCTGTCCGGTGAGTTCACGCAGTTCCGGTACCCAATGCGGATTGGGCAGGAAACGCACATCAAACACCATGTCGGCGTCCAGTGGTACTCCGTACTTGAAACCGAACGATTGGATTGTGAGTTGCAGCGCCGTCGGCGTGCCGCCGCCGTACGCCTCCTCGAGTTTGCGGTGCAGCTGATGCACCGACAGCGCGGTGGTGTCGATGACCACGTCGGCGGCCGTCTTGACCGACGCCAGCCGGGCCCGCTCGGCCGCCAGGCCCGCGGACAGCGTGCCGTCGGCGCTCTCGCTCTGCAACGGGTGCCGGCGCCGCGCGAAGCCGAACCGGCGGATCAGCACGTCGTCGGACGCCTCCAGGAACAGCACCCGGGTGCGTACTCCATTCGACCGCAACTGTTCGATGACCGCCGACAGATCACCGGTGAAGAAGCGGCTGCGCACATCCATCACCAGGGCGAACTTGGTGATCGGCGGATCCGCGGACACGCCCAGTTCCACCATCCGGCCGATCAGGTCCGGCGGCAGATTGTCGGCGACGTACCAGCCGAGATCCTCCAGCACCCGGGCCGCGGTGCCGCGCCCGGCGCCGGACAGGCCGGTCACGATCACCACCTCGACCGGCCGGTCGGCACTCGCGGCCGGGTGGGTCCGGCCCGCCGCGGACCCGCGGTCAACGGCACTGCTGCTCGATTCGACGCTCGTCATGTCCTACCGGGTCCGTCCCTGCCTGTCACTGTTGTCGATTCCCGCCGGGCCACGCGGCCACGCAGCGCGTGGACGGGTGGTCCCGAACATCCTCGCACCCGGACCCGGTCACGTGTTCGATCCACGCGGCCGGGCAACGGGCCCGTCACCGTATCAACCTGCCGGAAACATCAACCTGCTCGAACAACACCGGTACATCGCCTCGCGCGCCGCGCTACTCCGCGTTCCGGGCCGACAGCTCCCCGTGGAGAGCGGACAACACCGCCCTCGCCGTCGCCACGCCGATGCCGGGCACCTCCGTGATCTGCTCCACCGTAGCGTCCTTCAGCCGCGCGACCGAGCCGAAATGGGTGACCAGCGCGGTGCGCCGCGATTCGCCCAGTCCCGGAACCTCGTCCAGTACCGAGGCCGTCATCCGGCGCGAGCGCTTGCTGCGATGGAAGGTGATGGCGAACCGGTGCGCCTCGTCCCGGACCCGTTGCAGCAGGTAGAGGGACTCGCTGTTGCGCGGCATGATCACCGGATCGGGCTCGCCCGGCACCCAGACCTCCTCCAGCCGCTTGGCCAGACCGATCACCGCCACATCGGTGATACCGAGCTCGTCGAGCACCTCGGCAGCCGCGTTGACCTGCGGCGCGCCGCCGTCGACGACGTACAGGTTCGGCGGATAGGAGAATTTGCGCGGTTTACCCGTCTTCGGGTCGATGCCGGGCAATACGGACGGATCTTCGGCGCTTTCCGCTTCGAGCGTGTCGAGGTCGCGCCGCAGCCGCTGGAACCGCCGCCGGGTCACCTCGGCGATGCTGGCCACATCGTCGGAGCGACCACCGCCGGCCGCCTCCTTGATGGTGTAGTGCCGGTACTCGGACTTGCGGGCCAGGCCGTCCTCGAACACCACCAGCGAGGCGACCACGTCGGTGCCCTGCACATGGCTGATATCCACACATTCGATACGCAGCGGCGCGCTGTCCAGTTCGAGCGCGTCCTGAATACCTTGCAGCGCAGCCGATCTCGCGGTCAGATCACCGGCCCGCTTGAGCTTGTGCTGGGCCAGCGCCTCCCGTGCGTTGCGCTGCACGGTCTCCATCAGCGCCTTCTTGTCGCCACGCTGCGGCACCCGCACATGCACCGCCGACCCCCGCAACCGCGACAGCCAGTCCTGCAACTCCACCGAATCCGGCGGCAGCGCCGGCACCAGCACCTCGCGCGGCACCACCGTCGCCGGACTTTCGGACTGCCCGGCCAGCGCCTCGTCCAGCAGCGCCGCCTGCTCCCCGTAGAACTGCGTGAGGAACTGCTCCACCAGCGCCCCCAACTCGCCCCCACCGGCAACCGGCTCGAGCGCACCCGGCTGCTCCTCGGCGTCACCGGGCTCGACTTCGGGCTGCCCACCAGTGGTCTCGTCCCCGAGATCCCGCTGCTCAGGGGCACCCGATGCGGGCGCAACCTTCACCCCTGCCGCCGGCTCGCGCCCGGCTCGCGCGGCAATACCCGGCTCGGGACCGACGTGCTCAGCAGCGCCGGACTCGCCCCCGACCTGCTCAGCAGCGCCGGACTCGGCCGTCGCGGCGACACCCGATTCGGCCCCGGCCCGCTCAGCACTCCGGTCCGGGCCCGCCTCGGCGGCACCCGGCCCGAGTCCCGCCTCCGCGGCAGCCTCCGATTCGGGCTCGGCCCCGCCTCGCGCTGCCGCCAGGCTCGCGTCCAGGACGTCGCCGGACTTGTCGACCACCCAGCCGCGCTGGCCGCGCACCCGGCCGTCGCGGACGTGGAAGATCTGGACGGCGGCCTCGAGTTCGTCGGTGGCGAAGGCGATCACGTCGGCGTCGGTGCCGGTGCCGAGCACCACCGCCTGCTTCTCCAGGGCGCGCTTGAGCGCCTGGACGTCGTCGCGCAGCCGGGCGGCGGTTTCGAAGTCGAGGTCCTCGGCGGCCGACTGCATGCGGCGCTCCAGGTCGCGGACCATGCGGTCGGTCTTGCCGGAGAGGAAGTCGCAGAAGTCCTCGGCGATGTGCCGGTGCTCCTCGGCACCGACGCGGCCGATGCACGGCGCCGAGCACTTGTCGATGTAGCCGAGCAGGCAGGGCCGGCCGATCTGGTTGTGCCGCTTGAACACTCCGGCCGAGCAGGTGCGCACCGGGAACACCCGCAGCAGCAGGTCGACCGTCTCCCGGATGGCCCAGGCGTGGGCGTAGGGACCGAAGTACCGGATGCCCTTCTTGCGGGCGCCGCGGTAGACGAACACCCGCGGATACTCCTCGTTCATGCTCACCGCGAGCATGGGGTAGGTCTTGTCGTCGCGGTACCGGACGTTGAACCGCGGATCGAACTCCTTGATCCAGTTGTATTCCAGCTGTAGCGCTTCCACCTCGGTGGACACCACGGTCCACTCGACCGAGGCGGCGGTGGTGACCATCTGGCGGGTGCGCGGATGCAGGATGGCGATATCGGCGAAGTAGGAGTTCAGACGGCTGCGTAAGCTCTTCGCCTTGCCGACGTAGATGACCCGCCCGTGCGCGTCCCGGAATTTGTAGACGCCGGGGTCGACGGGGATCGTGCCCGGTGCGGGCCGGTAGGTCGCGGGATCTGCCACGCCAACCAGGTTAACGATCGGCACCGACAGCGACGGCCACGCGGCCGCCGGCCACGTTCGCGCGCACCCGGCGGGCCCCGGCCGCGATCGCCTCGCACAGCGCGCGCTCCGGATCGGTCGGGGTGCGGTGCCGCCGGATCAGCACGAACTCCAGCTCCCCGAGATCGGGCAGACTCGGGTCGTCGACCGCGAAAACATCTGCTGGAAGCAGACTTTCGGCATGCACGAGGACCCCGAGCCCGGCCAGCACCGCCGCCCGCAACCCCAGTTGACTGTCGCTGACACAGGCCACCCGCCACGACCGCCCCTCGCGCTCCAGCGCGCGCAGCGCGGTCAGCCGGGTGAGGCTCGGCGGCGGGTAGGTGACCAGCGGGACGGGATCGGTGAGATCGGTGGCGCCGCGGCGACCGGCCCACACCAGCCGGTCCCGCCACAGCAGTTCGCCGTGCTGTTCGCCGGGCAGCCGCTTGCCCACCATCAGGTCCAGTTCACCGGCGGCCATCCGGGTCTTGAGGTTCTCGCTGAGCCCGACCGTCAGTTCCAGATCGACCCCCGGATGGGCACGCTGGAACTCGTACAGCACGTCGGGCAGTTCGCGGCCCACCACGTCGTCGGAGGCGCCCAGCCGGATCAGCCCGGTCAGCCGCGAGCCGGAGAAGTGCCGTTCGGCCTGCTCCTGTGCCTCCAGGATGGTCCGCGCGAAGCCGACCATGGCGGCGCCGTCGGCGGTGAGGGCCAGGTTGCGGGTGTCGCGGCGGAACAACTCCCGGCCCGCGGCCAGCTCCAGCCGGGCCACGTGCCCGCTGACCGTGGACTGCCGCAACCCCAGGATGCGGCCCGCCGCGGTGAAGCCCCCGGCCCGCTCGACCGCCAGGAAGGTGCGCAGCAATTCGGGATCGAACATATTCATCACGATAGCCGTTCAGAGATATCGGTTCCAACGACTTCTGCGTTCAGTACCGGTCGGCATACGGTACTCGGGTGAACCTTCTCGCCAAGCTCCGCATCGAACCGTTCATGCTCGGCATCCTGGCCAGCGTGGCGGTCGGCGCGGTCCTGCCCGCCTCCGGTGCGGCCGCGGACGTCCTGAACTGGGCCACCAAGATCGCGATCGCGCTGCTGTTCCTCCTCTACGGCGCCCGGTTGCAGCCACAGGAGGCGCTGGAGGGGTTGCGGCACTGGCGGCTGCACACCACCGTCCTGGCCGCCACCTATGTGCTGTTTCCGCTGATCGGGCTGGTGTTGCGGATCCTGGTCCCGTCGATACTGACCGACGACCTCTACACCGGCGTGCTGTACCTGTGCCTGCTGCCGTCCACCGTGCAGTCGTCGATCGCCTTCACCTCGGTGGCCCGGGGCAATGTGGCGGGCGCGGTGGTGAGCGCCTCGCTGTCGAACCTGCTCGGCGTGTTCGTCACGCCGCTGCTGGTGATGCTGCTGATGCACACCACGGGCAACGTGCACGTCTCCGGCGGGCAGGTGCTGACCATCGTGGTGCAGCTGCTGCTGCCGTTCTTCGTCGGGCAGGCGCTGCGGCCGTGGCTGGGCCGACTGATGCGGCACAAGTCGGTCACCAAGACCGTCGATCGGGGGTCCATCTATCTGGTCGTGTACTCGGCGTTCAGCGCCAGCATGACCGAGCACATCTGGCACGGGCTGTCGGTGTGGCGGATCCTGGCCGTCGCCGTGGTGTGCGCGATCATGCTCGCGGTCGTGCTGGGCATCACCACCGCCGCGGGTCGGCTGCTGGGCTTCTCCTGGCCCGACCGCATCGTGATCACCTTCTGCGGCTCCAAGAAGAGCCTCGCCACCGGACTACCCATGGCGACGGTGCTGTTCGCGGGGCACCCGGTGGGCCTGATCGTGTTGCCGCTGATGATCTTCCACCAGATCCAGTTGCTCACCTGCGCCTGGCTGGCCGGGCGGTGGGGCCGGGAGGCCGAGGCGGCCGGCGCGGCGACGGCCACCGCCGTCACGGCCACCGCGGCGACGGCCGAGGCAGCACCCACCACCGCGCCCAGCGCCTGACAGGACCGCGAATCCGGCACTCGCCCAGCCCGATTCGACCTATCTGGTCACCGGGAAGTGCGCGCTCCCGGGGCCGCCCGCCGGGACGATCGGCAGCACGATCTCCGACGGGTGGACCGGATCGTGCAGGATCGTCTGGGTGGCGCCGAGCACGTTCGCGCTCTGCCCGAAGGGCTCACCGGTGTTCGGATTCGGCGCGTACTGCGGGAAGTCGCTGCTCGAGATCTCCAGCCGCAGCCGCGAATCCGCCGGCACCAGATAGCTGGTCGGCCAGATCCGGATGGTGTACTGGTACGGCCGTCCCGGTTCGATCGGCGTCGCGTGATCGGCGCCGTCCCGGAAGGCCGTGCGCAGGATGCCGTTGTTGAGATTCTCGGTACTGCCGTCCGGCGCCACGGCGATCAGTTTCGCGGTGAAGTCGGTGTCGACGGCCGTGGAGGCGGCCCACAACTTCACCTCGATCGGCCCGGTGAGCTCGGTATCGGCGGACATCCTGCCGGTGGTCCAGGTGAGCACGTCACTGCGCTGTTCGACCACGCCCTGATCATCGGGCCCCTGCGGGCCACTCGAGGCCGAACAGCAGGAATGACCACCGGCGCTCGGCACCGGATTCAGCGGGTCGTAGTAATAGGTGTCCGGTGGCTGCGCCGCGGCGGGAACGGTGGTGGTCAGCGCCCCGGTGCGGCCGGCGATGGTCGGCGCCCCGGAACCGGAGAAGTAGTAGTCGGTGAACCGGGTGTCCGGCAGCGGCCAGGCGGTGGCGGACTTCCAGATGTTCGCGCCGCGCAGGAAGTAGTCGACCATGGGCGTGCCGGTGACGACCTTGTTGTCCGCGCCCTTCAGGAAATGGTCGAACCAGGCCAACATCAGATCGTTGACCGGGCTGTCCCCGGCGGCGCCGGCCGCGGACAGCAGCGGCGCGGACAGACCGGTGCCGGGCCGGCCCCAGCCGATATGGTCCCACGGCCCGATCACCAGCCGTTCGCCGGCGCGGGCCTCTGGGGTGCCACCGTGCTGCACCATGCCGGTGAAGTTCTCGACGCCACCGGCGAGGAACGCGTCGTACCAGCCCTCGATGTCCAGCACCGGGACGTGCACGTTCGCGTACCGGTCCCGGATGCTCCACTGCTTCCAGTAGTCGTCGCGCGCGGAATGCCGGATCCAGTCGAAGAACCACGGCGCGACCGCCGGATCGCCCGGATGCATCGGCGGGAACTGTTGATAGGGCCGGTAATTCAGCCAGCGGGTGCTCTGGGCGCTGTCGGCCTCCAGCTGTTCCGCCGTGCCGGCGTCGCCGCGGTTGGCGGCCGCGGTCGAGCCGATGGTGCCCATCGCCCACGGTTCGACGAAGGCCAGGCGGAATTCGCCGCCGTCGTAGGTCCAGCCGTCGTAGTAGTCGGAGGCGGTGTTCGCGGGCACGATGGTGGTCAGATGCGGCGGGGTGGCGGTCGCGGCGAGCCACTGGGTGGCCCCCACATAAGACGAACCGTACATGCCGACCTTGCCGTTGCTGCCCGGCAACGCCGCCGCCCATTCCACGGTGTCGTAGCCGTCGGCACCGTCGTTGGCGAATTCGGTGAAGCTGCCGCCCGAGGCGCCCTGCCCCCGGATGTCCTGCACGACAACCAGATAGCAGTGCGAGGCGAACCACTCCGGTGACTGGTAGCGGTACGGCTGGATCTGGGCGGCATCCTTGCCGTACTGGGTGCGCATCAGGATCACCGGTACCGGGTCCCCGGTCTGCGGCCGGTAGACATCGGCCTTCAGCACCACGCCGTCGCGCATGGTCGCGGGCACGTTCTCCCGTTTGCTCACCGCACAGGGCCCGCGCCCGCTCGCGGGCGGCCAGGTGCCCGCGGCGATCGGCGTACCGGACCCCTGCGGCACCGGCGAGGTACCGCCTCCGCACCCGCTCAGCATCGACGCGGCTACCGCGACTACGGCGATCATCCGGCCAATTCCGCTGCGCCGCAGCCCGATCCGCGCCATGCGCCGACGGTAGCACCGAACCCGGCCGGGTTCGACCGGATCAGGCGTATCACCGCGGATCCGGCACCGGCCGAAGGGTTCACGTGTGTGTGGTGAAGGTGGCCATCATCGACATGTCCTCGTGCTCCAGGTTGTGGCAGTGCAGCACGTAGCGGCCGGCGTGGTCGGTGAACCGGACCGCGATCTCGGCGGTCTGCGCGGCCGTCAGATAGAGCGTGTCCTTCCACCCGGCATCGGCGGGCAGCGGTGGACCGCCGTTGCGCGACAGCACCCGGAACTGGTTGAGGTGCAGGTGGATCGGGTGATCGAGATCGGTCACCAGCCGCCAGATCTCCAGGTCGCCGAGGCGCGGCCGGGCGATCGGCTCGAACGGGGAGTAGGGGCGGCCGTTGATCACCCAGCCGTGCGTACTCCCGGCATCGCGGCGACCGAAGCGGAACACCCGGGTGGTCACGGCCGTGCCCGGGTCGGGCGGCGCGGTTCCGGACAGCGTGTCCGGGATCACGGCGGTGTCGGCGACCCGGTCGGTGACCGCGAAACGCATGATCCGCGTGGTGGTTCCGGCGCCGAGGTCGTTGTACACGGTCACCCGGTCCCCCACCGCGCAGCCGCCGAAGTCGACGACGACGTCGTAGCGCTCGCCGGGGGCGATGGTCACCTCATCCAGCCGTTGCGGCCGGTCCAGCAACCCGCCGTCGGAACCGATCTGCACGAAATGCCCGTCACCGTGCGGCATGTCGAGGCGCAGGCGGTACACCCGCGCGTTGGAACCGTTGAGCAGCCGGAGGCGGTATCTCGCGGTGACCACCCGATGCTCGGGCCAGGGCACGCCGTTGACCAGGACGACGTCGCCGAGGGCCCCGCGGGTGAACTTCCCGGTCACCCCGGCGGTGTGCAGCGCCGAGGGGTCGATCGCCGGATATTTCAGCGCCCCGGTGGTGTCGAAGGCGCGGTCGGCCAGCAGCAGTGGCAGATCCCGATCCCCGGCGGGCAGCCCGAGCCGCTGCTCGGACTCGTCGGTGACCAGGTGGAAACCGGCCAGCCCGCGCCAGACCGCGGCGCCGGTGAAATCCATCCGGTGGTCGTGGTACCAGAGCGCGGCGGCGGGCTGTCCCGCCGGATACACGTAATCGCGCTCGCCGATCGCCGTGTGCGCCATGGGGTCCCGGGCCATGCCGGGCATGTCCGGCATGGCCGCCGCCGGGGTCCCGGCCGGGTACAGCAGATCGGTCGGGAAGCCGTCGGATTCCTCGGGCAGATGTCCGCCGTGCAGGTGCACCACCACCGGCACCGGCAGTTCGTTGCGGTGGGTGACGACAGTGCGCCGGTCGCGTGCCGACACCACGGTCGGACCCGGGAAACTGCCGCCGTAGGTCCACATCGGCGTCGAATACCCCGGCAGCACAGCGATATCCGCCGGACGCTGGACGATCCGGTAGTAATCGGTCGTGTCGTCGCGGGCGATCGGCGCGAGCACCGGCGGCAACACCAGCGGCAGGGTGAACGGCTCCGGCAACCGCGCGTCACTGGTCAGATGCTCGCGATCGGCCGGTGTGTCCGCCGACCACTCCCACGCCCCCAGCGCCCCGGCCGCACCCAGCACCGCGGCCCCGCGCAGCACTCCCCGTCGCGACAACCGGCGCCCGGCCCGGATCTGATCGTCGGAGCCGTGCTCACCGAGCGCGTCCGGCCTCGAACTGTTCTCGCGCTGTCCCCCAGGCAGGTCCGGCGGGCTCGCACGGTGACCCTCCCCTGCCGTATCCGCCGCACGGCCGGTCACGCCGCGACTCCGGCGGGCTCCCGCCACGCCTGCACGACCAGTCCGAGGAGGCCGCCGATCAGCAGAACCCCCACCGGCACATGGACGGCGAGGATCGCGCGGAACCCGGTCGTCATCTGGACAGCGGTCAGCACGATGAGGCCCAGGCCCACGAACACCGGTCGTGCCGTGCCGCTGCCGAATCGCCAGGCGAGGGCGAAACAGATTGTCTCGGTGAGTATTCCGACGGCCAGCACGATCGCATTCAACGCGTGCGCATCCAGACCGTCGTAACTGCCGGCGAGCAGTCGCCCGGCGAACACCGCCTGGGCGAATCCGTCCAGCGCGACGACGGCGGTGAGTGCCCGTAGCAGCGATGGCCAGATTCGGGACCCCGCGCGCTCCGCAGTGGTCATACGATCACCCCAATAGTTCAGATTTATGAATAGTTCAGGAGTCTGAACTTGTATGCTGAGCCTGTCAAGACCGGACCGACAGGAGGAGCCAGTGGCCGACGCGGAGGATTTCGCAGAGCTCAGAACGCTGGTACCGCTGCTGTCGGCATATCTGCGGCGCGCGCACGGCGACATGTCGCCGGAGTTGCGGCAGGCGTTCGAATCGGCGGGCCTCGGCCCCCGGCACGGCGCGGTGCTCTCGTTCGTCCTGTCATCGGGCCCGGTCAGCGTGGGTGACCTGGCACGGCAGTTGAATCTGGGCCTCACCAATGCCAGTCAGCTCAGCGGCGACCTGACCCGGGCGGGCTGGTTACGCCGCGAATCGGACGCGGCCGACCACCGCCGCACCCTGCTGACCGTGCCGCCGGAGCGCCGCCCGGCCGTCGCGGACTTCCTCGACCGCCGCTCGACCCCCCTCGCCCGCGCGGTACAACGCCTGACACCGGGCGAACTCGCCGGATTCCGCGCCGGCCTCACCGCCTGGGTCGAGGAGATCGCGGCGATGGAGTGAGACCCGGGCGCTCGAGCGACGTCGAGACGCCGCTCACCGATCGGGCAGCAGGAATCCGGTCGCGGCCAACCTCACCAGCCGCTCGATCAGATCCGGTTGACCCGGAACGTATTCCGCCGCCACGGCGACGCCTGCCGCGAGCGCGAGCAGGTCGCCCGTGGTGACGTCGCCGCGCAGTGCGCCGGATTGCCGGGCGCGGCGGACCAGGGTGTCGATTCCGGCGGTCATCTCCCGGCAGGCGGCGTGCAGGGCCGAGCCCTCGTCGTGGACCGCGGCGAGCACCGAGGTGGGCAGGCCGCGGTAGACCATCGAGCCGGAGGCGAGCTGGGTCAGCCATGCGATCAGGGCGGCGCCGGGGGACGGATCGTCCACCAGGTGACGGGCGGTCTCGCTCAGATCGTGCAGCGCGTCGGCGAACAGCGCCTCCAGCAGCGCCTGCCGGTCCGGGAAGTGCCGGTACAGCGTGCCGATGCCGACCCCGGCCCGGCGCGCGACATCCCGCAGCGAGGCCTCGACGCCGTGTTCGGCGAACACCTCCCGGGCGGTGGTCAGCAGGCGGGCGCGATTGTCCAGGGCGTCGGCCCGGCGCGGGGCGCGGCGCGATTCGGTTGATGCGTCGATGACGGCACACACCTTTCCCGTTGCGTTCCGGAGCGGCGCTCCGTATAGTTCGGAGCACCGCTCCGGATAATTATCGCTCGAGAGGAACCCTATGCCGAAGGACCTTGACGACTGGCACGCGGCCGTCGGTGGCTACGTCACCAGGCCGCGTTTCGAGGAGTACTCGAAGAAGTACGCCGACTATTTCGTGATGACCCGCGAGGACGGAATCCTGGAGTTGCGCATGCACACCGACGGTGGGCCCGCGCAGTTCGGCTTCGCGACCCACAACGCCTGGGGGCAGGCGTGGCAGGAGATCGGCAACGATCCCGACAACGAGGTGCTGATCCTGACCGGCACCGGCGATCAGTGGATCGCCACCGACGGCAGGAAGCCCGCCGATCGGGACCTGAAGGACATCGTGCCGGTGGCCCCGCCGCCGAGCTTCTCCTACGAGCACACCTATTACGACGCCACCAAACTGCTGGAGAACATGGTCTTCGGGATCGACATCCCGACCATCGCCGCGATCAACGGACCCAGCCCGGCACACACCGAATTCGGGTTGCTGTGCGACATCACGCTGGCCGCCGAGCACACGACCATCCTGGACCCGCACTTCCCCACCGGCGTCGCACCCGGTGACGGCCTGCAACTCACCTTGCAGGAAGCCCTGGGCACCAAACGCGCCGCGTACTACCTGTACACCGCCACCCCGATCGATGCCCGGACCGCCCTGGAACTCGGCCTGGTGAACGAGGTGCTGCCATTGGACGGATTGCTGCCGCGCGCCCGGGAGATCGCCGAGGCGATCATGCGCCAGCCCCGCACCGCCCGGCGGTTCACCCACGCCATCGCCCAGCGGCCGTGGAAACGGCGGCTCGTCCAGGACCTCGGCTTCGGACTCGCCCACGAGATGTTCGGCGCCGCCGCCGATCACCGATTCGGGTAACCCCTACACGCTCCCCCGGCGACTGCGGTCACCCGATCGCGGTCACCCGGTGGCCACGCTCACCGGCCGGCCGTAGTCACCCGGCGGCCCGCGCTCACCCGGCGACTGTGGTCACGCGGCAGCCATCGTGGCCCGATGGCCCGCGGCCGGCCAGCGGCTGTGGCCACCCGGCAGTCGCAGCCGCCCGATAGCCCGCGCTCACCCGGTGGCCCGGGTGAGTTCCGCGGCCAGATCGCCGCGCTCGCCGATCACGACGGTGTCCAGCTCCAGCCAGTCCGCCATCGCGCGCAGCGCCGCGGCCAACTCGGCCGCCACGCGTGCTTCGTCGCGGCCGGGTTCGGCGAAGGCGCCGGGGACCAGCAGGCGGCCGGTGCCGCGATCGGCCCGCAGATCGACCCGGGCCACCAGCTCCCCGTCGAGCAGGAACGGGAATACGTAATAGCCGTGCACCCGTTGGGGTTCCGGCGTGTAGATCTCGATGCGGTAGTGGAAGTCGAAGAGCCGTTCGGTGCGCGGGCGGCAGAAGATCAGCGGGTCGAACGGGCACAGCAGGGCCGAGCCGGTGACCGCTCGTGGGGTGCGGGCGCCGGTCCGCAGGTAGGCGGGCCGATCCCAGCCCGTCACCTGCACCGGCTCGAGTTCGCCCGCGTCGACCAGATCGGCGAGGGCGGGCTCGGTCTGCGTCCGTTGCAATCGGTAGTAGTCCCGCAGGTCCGGTTCGGTCGCGATGCCGAGCGCATCGGCCGCATGGGAGACCAACTCCCGCACCGCATCCGGCTCGTCGACCGAGCGGGCGAGCACCTCCGGCGGCAGCACCCGCTCGGTGAGGTCGTAGTACCGCTGGAAGCCGACGCGCTTGTCGACCGACAACTCCCCGGTGGCGAACAGCAATTCGCACACCACCTTGGTGTCGCTGTAGTTCCAGCCCCAATGATCCTTGGACCGTGGACGTTCCAGCTCCAGATGCCGCTCCACCTCACCGGCGGTGCAGGCTCCGAACTCACGGATCACCTCCAGCACATCCTTCGGCAACCGGGGACTGTGCTCCAGCACCCGCTTCGCCCCACCCCACCGCCCGTGCCGGTAGCGATCCATGCGCCAGCGCAGCAGCGGCCAGTCCTCGACCGGCATCAGCGCGGCCTCGTGCGCCCAGTACTCGACCAGCCGCCGCGGCCGGCGGGCATTGTGACTCCAGGCCAGCTCGTCGAGCAGGTCACGGTCGTATCCGCCGATGCGGCTGAAGACCGGCGCATAGTGCGCCCGCACCACCGCTGCCACCGAATCCAGCTGCAACAACCGCGTCCGCTCCAGAACCCGTTGCAGCGCACGGCGATTCGCCGTCGACGGGTGGGCTGCGCCGAAACCCTGCGCCGCGAGTGCGGTGCGCCGGGCTCCGGCGGCGGTCATGGTACGCACCTCAGCACCTTCTCACGAGGCACCGACAAGTTCCGCCGCAGCGGTCACCTCGGCACTCGCACATCGATGGACCCCGTGCCTGCTGCTCGGACTACCGCCCGTGCCCGCACCACTCTGGCAAGACGACCGACGCCGCTCACCGACGCCGCTCACCGGTCGGCGCGAACCGGTCGGCGGCGTAGCGCACCGGCACGCGGTGTCTGGACAGTCGGCAACCCGCACCCCTCGGCCAGCGACTGCAACCGCGCCGACAGCACCTGCACCGGCACGCGGCGTCTAGACAGTCGGCAACCCGCACCCCTGGCAGCGCACGCATCGACGTCGGCGACGATGACCGGTGTCGCCCAGCGACTGCCGCCGATATCGCCCGGTATCCGCTACCTCGGTGTGCGCGCCGCAGCCCGCCCTGCCGCCCGGCCGGAGAAGATGCAGCCGCCGAGGAAGGTGCCCTCCAGGGCGTTGTACCCGTGAACGCCACCGCCGCCGAAACCGGCGACCTCGCCCGCCGCGTACAGGCCCGGGAAGGGCTCGCCGTCGGCGCGGATCACCCGGGAGTCCAGGTCGGTCTGCAAGCCGCCCAACGTCTTCCGCGTGAGGATGTTCAGCCGCACCCCGATCAGCGGGCCGTGCTCCGGGTCCAGGATCCGGTGCGGCGCGACCACCCGGAGCTTCTCGCCGAGGGAGCGGCGGGCGTTGGTGATCGCCATCAGCTGGGCGTCCTTGGAGAACTTGTTGGTGACCTCCCGGTCGCGGGCAACGATCTGGCGCTCGATGTCCGCGAGCTCCAGCTGCGGGCCGCGCGAGATCTTGTTCATCCCCGCGATGAGCTCCGGCAACGAATCGGCGACCACGAAATCGACGCCGTGCTGCTTGAACGCCTCCACCGGACCGGGTGCGCCCTTCGCCACCCGGCTGCGCAGGGTGAACTTGAGGTCCTTGCCGGTGATGTCCGGATTCTGCTCGGAGCCCGACAGCGCGAACTCCTTCTCGATGATCGACTGGTTCAGGATGAACCAGGAGTAGTCGTGACCGGTCGCGAGGATCTCCCGCATCGTCCGGTTCGTGTCGAAACCAGGGAAACACGGTGCCGCCAAACGCTTTCCGTTGGCGTCGAACCACAGCGAGGACGGGCCCGGAATGATCCGGATGGCATGGTCGGGCCAGATCGGATCCCAGTTGTGGATGCCTTCGGTGTAGTGCCACATGCGATCCCGGTTCACGATGCGGCCACCCGCGGCCTCCGTGATGCCGAGCATCCGGCCGTCGACGTGCGCGGGCACGCCGGAGATCAGCGTCTGCGGGCACGGCCCCAGTCGGTCGGTGGGCCAGTTCCGGCGGATCAGATCGTGGTTGTGACCGATGCCGCCGGAGGTCACGATGGTCGCCGGTGCCCGGAATTCGAACTCCCCCACCACCATTCGGGACGACGCCTGCCCGCGCGCCAGATCGGTCGGTTCCAGCACGCCGCCGCGCACCCCGGCCACCACGCCGTCCTCGACGATCAGTTCGTCGACCCGATGCCGGAAGGCGAACTCGACCAGCCCCCGCCGCTCGGCCTCGAGCACCGGTTCCAGGAACACCCGCACCACCTCCGGCCCGGTACCCCAGGTCAGGTGGAAACGCGGCACCGAGTTGCCGTGCCCGTCGGCCGCGCCGCCGCCGCGCTCGGCCCAGCCCACCAGCGGTGTCACCCGCAGGCCCAGATCGTGCAGGTACTGCCGCTTCTCGGTGGCCGCGAACTCGACGTAGGCGCGCGCCCACTGCCGGGCCCAGTGGTCCTCCTCGTCCCGGTCGAATCCGGCCGAACCCTGCCAGTCCTGCCAGGCCAGCTCGAAGGAGTCCTTCACGCCGACCCGTCGCTGTTCCGGGCTGTCCACGAAGAACAGCCCGCCCAGCGACCAGAACGCCTGACCGCCGAGGTTGTTGCGGTTCTCCTGGTCGAGCACGAGCACCTTGCGGCCGGCCCGGCTCAGCTCGTAGGTCGCGACCAGACCGGCCAGGCCGGCTCCGACGACGACGACATCCGGCTGCAACGACGGAGCCACGGATCCTCCTCCATACGGGGACGAACGGATACATTCGTGTATCGAATGCTTGTCAACGTAGCAGACCCACCCGGCGCTCGTAGTCGGCGGCGAGTTCCCGCAGCGCCGCGGCACAGTCGCCGGTATAGCTCGGGCCGTGCATGATCGCCAGCGTCGTGGGCCCGAGTTGGGCCAGCCCGTACAGTGCCGCCGGCACCGCGGGCCCGAGGGAGGTCGCGTGGAAGACGTCCTCGGCGCAGCTCGCGGGCCCGACGACATCCGCGTCGGTCAGCGCCGGGCCGGGACCGACCTGGGTCATGAAATCGCCGCACAGCAGGACGCCCGTCGTCTCCTCGTAGAGCACCCTCGACTCCCAGTTGTGTGGGGCGTGCGGTGTGTCGACGTGCCGGACCCGATGACCGCCGAGGTCGATGACCTCGCCGTCGGCGAGGCGCCGCGGCGGCCGGTCGGCCAGATCGTCCAGCGACACCCGACAGCCGAGTTCACCGTGCGCCACCTGCGCCTGCGGAGCCGCCGCCAGGAACAGGTTCATCGCGCCGGACTCGTCGGCCTCGACATGCCCGAAGGTGATCCACCGCAACTGCTCGACCGGCAGCACCCGGGCGATCTGCTCCGTCACGGCGGAGAACAACCAGCGCATCCCGCAGTGGAACAGCAGCGGCTCCGCACCGGTGATCAGGAACTGGTTATACGTGAAGCCGGTCGGCCCGACCCCGGAGACGAAGGTCGAGATCCGATAGATGCCGTCGGCGATTTCGTCCGTGCGGATATCCATGGGGAACCTCCCTCTGGCGCCGGGCGACCACAGACTCCGGTGAAGGCGAGGCGAATGGTCACCGCCGGATGTTGCCCCTGTCACACCGTACTCGTCGCGGGCGGCCCGGGGCACCCCCGCCCGGACCCGCTCAGCCCACTCCGTGCGCGCGCAGCGCCTGCGTGAGGGCATCCCGGCGTTCACCGGTGGGCAACGGGTCGACGAGGGCGAACTTGCAGCCGAATTCGGTTGCCACACCGTCATTCTCGGGGCTGTCGCCGACCATCAGCACCGATTCCGGGGCGACCCCGAGCCGATCGAAGGTCCAGTCGAAGATGCCGCGATCCGGCTTCATCGAACCGATCTCGAAGGACAGCGCGAAGGCGGCGATGTACCGCTCCCAGCCGTGCGCGGTGAGGGCGGGGCGCAGATCGAAGGCGATATTGCTCACCACCACGGCCGGAATCCGTTGGGTATCCAGATGTTTCAGCACCGCACCGGTATCCGGATAGGGTGTCCACGCCAGCGGGTCGACCAGCCGGGAGTACAACCGGCCCGCCTGCGGCCCCGTCACCCCCGACTGCCGCAGCACCTCGCGGTACGCCTGCTCGTGCAGCGCCGGGTCCAGATCGCGATGGTCCCAGGCGTACTGCGCACGGGCGTCGAACCGCAATGTCTGCGTGGGATGGGTCAGGTGCCGCAGCAGCTCCGCCGATTGCTGCGGCGGGAACGGCTCACCACTGTCGGATACCAGGTCCTCGGTCCAGGTCTCGTCCGGCTCCAACCGGTACAGCGTCCCCGAGAAATCGAACAACACCGCCTCGATGGTCACCGGGTCAGCCTACCCGCCACCACCGACAGGGCCGCCGGCACCGACGCCACCCATCAGCTTGTCTGAGGAGTTTGCTACCGTGTGGACATGGCCGACTCCCCCATCCTCCAGGTCGACGGCGTCGATTTCGTGCGCAACGGCACTCCGATCCTCAGCGAGATCGCGCTGACGGTCCGGCCGGGTGAGCACTGGGCGCTGCTCGGTCCGAACGGCGCGGGGAAGACCACGCTGCTGAAGATGGTCGGCGCCTACGAGCATCCGACGCGGGGCGCGGTCGAGGTGCTCGGCCACCGGCTCGGCCGGGTCGACATGCGTGAATTGCGCACGGCCATCGGCCATGTCGATCCGAGGCATAATCCGCCTTATCCGCTCACCGCCCACGAGGTGGTGCTCACCGGCCTCACCAACACACCCGATCTGAAGCAGCGCTGGAGTCCGACCGCCGCCGACATCGCCGAGGCGGACCGGTTGATCGACCTGCTCGGTCTCGCGCACCGCCGCGACGCCCGCTGGCCCACCATGTCCCAGGGCGAACGCGGCCGGGCGCTGATCGCCCGCGCCCTGATGCCGCGCCCGCGCCTGCTGCTGCTCGACGAGCCGGCCACCGGCCTGGACGTCGGCGGCCGGGAGCAGCTGATCGACCGCATCGATCGCTTGCAGACCGCCCACCCGGAACTGGCCTCGATCCTGGTCACCCATCACCTGGAGGAACTGCCCCCGGGCACCACCCACGCCATGCTGCTGCGCCAAGGCCGCACCGTCGCCCGCGGCCCGGTCGACGAGGTCCTCACCAGCGACCACATCAGCCACTGCTTCGACCACCCGATCCGCCTCACCCGCACCGACGGCCGCTGGCAGGTCCGCAGCCGCGGCGACAGCGTCGACGCCCGGGTCTGATCCGGCCCTCCAGTGGTTCCCTGACCCAGTGACAGCAGAACACCGTCTAATATTCCCTTGAACGTATATACTGGAACACGTATATTAGACTCGTGGCAGCCGACCTCTTCACCGTCGTCGCCGAACCGCAGCGGCGGCGGATCCTCGATCAGTTGCGCGGTGGCGATGCCACCGTGGGCGAGTTGGTCGATCGGCTCGCGCTGCCGCAGCCGACGGTCTCGAAGCACCTGAAGATCCTGCGCGAGGCGGGCTTCGTCACCTGCGAGGTCGCGGCACAGAAACGGATCTATCGCCTGTCGCCGGGGCCGTTCGAACAGCTCGACGGCTGGTTGCAGCCGTATCTGCGGCTGTGGAACCAGCATCTGGACGCGCTCGGGCGGCATCTCTCCCGGAAGGATCGGCCGACATGACCACACACCCGTATCGTCCCGGCCCGTTGCAGCAGGTCGATCTCGTCGAGGAGGGCGGGCGATGGTCGCTCGTCTTCATCCGGGAGTTCCCGCAGGGACCGGCAGCGGTGTGGTCGGCGCTGACCGAACCGGACGAACTGCGCGAGTGGGCGCCTTATACGGC
Source organism: Nocardia sp. alder85J (assembly GCF_020176955.2). Classification (GTDB taxonomy): domain Bacteria; phylum Actinomycetota; class Actinomycetes; order Mycobacteriales; family Mycobacteriaceae; genus Nocardia. The sequence continues at coordinate 589,422 of NZ_JAIUCZ020000001.1, read as the reverse complement.
AGACCGGTCGCTGGCCACCGTCGGACCCGTCACGCTGATCACGACCGACGGCACACGCCAGGAACTCGCCGGTACGGTCGGGGTGGCCGAGCCGCCTCGGCTGCTCGAATTCACCTGGGGCACAGACCGGCTGCGGTGGGAGTTGGACGAGCAGGGCACCGGCACCCGGCTGCGGCTGACCCATCGTCTGCCCGACCACGCGGTCGCCGGGATGATGGCCGCCGGCTGGCATCTGTGCCTGGACGTGGCCGCTGCACTGCTCGACGGCACTCCGGTCGGGCCGATCGTCGGCGCCACGGCCATGGACCACGGCTGGCCGGAGTTGAACGAGCAGTACTCGCGGCAGCTCGGGGTCGAACCGATGCAGCCGCCGCTCGACCGGTAACCACGCTCAGTCGTCCGAATCCGCCGGAATGTTCGTGACCACGGGGAAATCACCCGGATATCCCTCCCGCTCCCGGGTGATCGCCAGCACCCGGCGCCGCGCCGCGAACCACCCGCCGATCAGCGCCGGGACGATGATCAGCAGACTCGCGACGGTCCAGGTGCCGACCGGATGGTCGAAGGCCATCAGCACCAGCACCACCGCCAGGAACACCAGCGTCGCGATACCGGTGTAGGGGGCGCCGAACATCCGGAACGCGGGCCGCTGCATCTCGCCGCGGCGCCATCGCGACCACAGCCGCAGCTGGCACAGCACGATCGTCGCCCACGAGGCCAGGATTCCCAGCGACGCCACGTTCAGCACGATCTCGAACGCCCGCGCCGGCACCAGATAGTTCAGCCAGATACCGAACAACGCGATCACGCTGGTGAGCAGGATGCCGCCGTAGGGCACACCGCGACCGTTCATCACGCCGGTGAACCGCGGCGCGCTGCCGTTCATCGACATCGACCGCAGGATCCGCCCGGTCGAGTAGAGCCCGGCGTTCAAACTGGACAGCGCGGCGGTCAGCACCACGAAATTCATCACCGAACCGGCATGTCCCACACCGAGTTTCGAGAAGAAGGTGACGAACGGACTGACCGACGCCGAATAGGCGGTGTAGGGCAGCAGCAGGGCCAGCAGCACCAGCGACCCGACGTAGAACACGGCGATGCGGACGATCACCGAATTGATCGCGCGGGGCATGATCCGCTGCGGATCGGCCGTCTCACCCGCGGCCGTGCCCACCATTTCCACTGCGGCATAGGCGAATACGACACCCGAGGTGACCGTGACCAGCGGCAGGACGCCGGTCGGGAACAGTCCGCCGGAATCGGCGACCATCCCGAAGCCGGTGCTCATGTCCTGGATCCGGAAGCGCCCGGCCAGGAACACCGTGCCGACGAGCAGGAAGGCCACCAGCGCCACCACCTTCACCAGCGCCGCCCAGAACTCCAGCTCACCGAACCACTTGACCGAGATCAGGTTCACGCTCAGCACCACGCACAGCGCGATCAACGCCAGCAGCCACTGCGCCACCGGCCGGAACGCGGCCCAGTAGTGCAGATAGGTCGCGATCGCCGTGGTGTCGACGATGCCGGTCATCGACCAGTTCAGGAAGTACATCCAGCCGGCCACGAAAGCCGCCTTCTCCCCGTAGAACTCGCGTGCGTAGGACACGAACGACCCGGACGACGGCCGGTGCAGCACCAGTTCGCCGAGGGCGCGCAGGATGAAGAACACGAATATGCCGCAGACCGCGTACACCACGAACAATCCGGGACCGGCCTGCGCCAGGCGGCCGCCGGCGCCGAGGAACAGGCCCGTGCCGATCGCGCCGCCGATGGCGATCATCTGGAGTTGCCGCGGCTGGAGGCTCTTGTGGTAGCCGCTGTCCTCGCTGTCGAGATAGCTGTTGCGCCGCACATCAGTCATCGCGTCGGATCCTTCGCCTCGCCGGGTGAGCGCGTGCGCGCCCGGAATCGCCGATCAGTAACCGCACTTCACGAGCTTCGAACCACATCGCCGAACCGACCGGGCCATCGCACCTCCGGGCCACCGCACCGCGGCCACCGGACGACCCCGTGGCCGTTGTGCCATCGCACAACGGACCGTGTCACCGGACAGTGGCGGCGCCATCTCCGTCGACCACCACCCCATCGAATGTACTGGCAGGGGGTGACAATCCGAGTGGTTCGCTCGGAAAGATCCGTGCGAACACTGTGAACGGCGACGTTTCGCTCCGAAGCACCGTTTACCACTGCCGGGGGGCGGCTACAGTCCCTGCATGCGCCGCCCTCGACAGCTCTGGTCCGGCGCAACCGTCGCGGTGTTGCTGACCGCGGGGTTGCTGACCGGGTGTTCCCCGTCCTCCTCCGACAATTCGGCCGACGCGGCGCGGACATGTGCCCAGACGCCCAACGGAACCCCGGTCGCACCCGGTGGGCCCACCGCGAGCGGCGGGAACATCGCCACCAACCCCGAGATCGCCACCGGATATCGCAGCAACATGACCCCGGTCCGCACCCGGACCTTCGCCGCCTCCACCGCCAATCCGCTGTCCACCGAGGCCGCCTGCAAGGTGCTCGCCGCCGGTGGCACCGCCGCCGACGCACTGGTCGCCGCGCAGATGGTGCTGGGCCTGGTCGAACCGCAGGCCTCGGGTATCGGCGGCGGCGCCTTCCTGCTCTACTACGACGCGGACCGCAAGGCCGTCGACGCCTACGACGGCCGCGAGATCGCGCCCGCCGCGGCCACCGAGAACTATCTGCGCTGGGTCAGCGACACCGATCGCACACTGCCGCAACCGAATGCGCGTGCCAGCGGCCGGTCGATCGGGGTGCCCGGAGTGCTGCGGCTGCTGGAGTCCGTGCACGCCGACCACGGCAGACAGCAGTGGAAGGACCTGTTCACCCCAGCAATCACGATGGCCGATCAAGGCTTCTCGATCAGCCCGCGGATGTCGAGCCAGATCGCCGATTCCGCGCATGATCTGGCCCGCGACGACAATGCCAGGGCCTACTTCCTGCAACCCGACGGGACCGCGAAACCGGCGGGCACGACACTCACCAATCCGGCCATGGCCAAGACGCTCGGCGCGATCGCGACCGACGGACCGAAGGCCTTCTACACCGGCGCGATCGCCCAGGACATCGTCGACACCACCGCCACCACCGCCGGCGGCCGCACCCCCGGTCAGATCACGCTCGCCGACCTGGCCGGATATCAGGCGAAGAAGCGCACCGCGGTCTGCACGGACTACCGGACCCACGAGATCTGCGGTATGCCCAGCCCGTCCTCCGGCGGCATCACCGTCGGCGCGACGCTCGGCATCCTGTCGAACTTCGACCTGTCGGCGCTGCCGCCGGACCACCTCGATCGCAACGGCGGCAAGCCGAAAGCCCGTGCGGTGCATCTGATCTCCGAGGCCGAGCGGCTGGCCTACGCCGATCGCGACAAGTACGTGGCCGACACCGATTTCGTGCCGCTGCCGGGCAATTCCCCGAATACGCTGCTGAACCCGGACTATCTGAAGAAGCGTGCCGCGCTGATCGATCCCGATCACAGCATGGGGACCGCCCAGCCCGGTGATTTCGGGCCGGTTCCGGTCGGCGCCGGTCCGCAGCAGCCCGAGCACGGCACCAGCCATCTGTCGATCGTCGACGAGTACGGCAACGCCGCCAGCATGACCACCACCGTCGAATCGGCATTCGGATCGTTCCACATCGTGGACGGATTCGTGCTCAACAATCAGCTCACCGACTTCGCCGCCACCCCGCAGGCCCCCGACGGCACACCGGTGGCCAACCGGATCCAGGGCGGGAAACGGCCGCGCAGTTCCATGAGCCCGACGCTGGTGTTCGATCGCAATCCGGACGGCTCACGCGGGCAGCTGTCGTACGTGACCGGGTCCCCGGGCGGTGCGGTGATCATCCAGTTCGTGGTGAAAACCCTGGTGGGCCTGCTGGATTGGAATCTCGACCCACAACAGGCGGTATCCCAGGTCGACTTCGGCGCGAGCAACACACCGGTCACCGGCCTCGGTGGTGAGCACCCCGCGATCGACGCCACCGCCAACGGCGACCACGACCCGCTCGTGCAGCAGTTGCGCGCGATGGGCCACCAGGTCTCCGTCGATCAGCAGTCCAGCGGGCTCAGCGCCCTGAAACGCGAGAGCGACGGCTGGATCGGCGGCGCGGACCCGCGCCGCGAGGGCGCCGTCATGGGCGATACGAAGTAGCCGACGCGGCCGGACGCTCCGGCCGCGTCGCGCGAACGATCAGTGCCCTTGTGCGGCGGTGTATTTCGCGCCGAGCTCACGGAAGCGGTCCAGCGCGAGGGCCGCCCGCTCGCCGTCGTTGGCGCGGATCGCCAGCATCGGCGCGTACTCGTCACCGGCGAGTTCCAGCCGGGCCCAGGCCTTCTTGTCCGGGAACGACACCCCGCGGATGTCCTTCCACTGGAACTCGCTGTCGCCGAACGCATTACGCACCACGACCCCCTCGGCCCCGACCTGGACCCGGGGACGGGTCAGCAACAGCACCCCACCCGCGAGCAGCCAACCGAAGAGGATGACCGCGATCTGGTCGGCGGCACGGAAGTTCACCCCGGTGCTGCTGTGCGCCGACAGCACACCGGCGACGGTGAACACGATCGCGATCGCCGCCGCGACGATGCGGGAGGTCAGTACCGAGCGATGCGGGCGGATCTCCAGGTCCCACCGGGGTGCGGCGGCCGGCTCCGCCGCTTCGCCGGGCCCTCGCTTCCAGATCCGAACCACGGGCGGCATCGGCTCACACCACCTGACGCAGTGCCCGCAGGGTCAGCGCCGCATCCAGCGCGGCGGCGCACGCCTGCTCGCCCTTGTCCTCGGCCGAGTCGGGCAGTCCGGCCCGATCCAGCGCCTGATGCTCGGTGTTCACCGTCAGCACGCCGTTGGTGACCGGGGTGCTCTCGTCCAGCGACACCCGGGTCAGCCCGGTGGTCACCGCATCGCACACGTACTCGAAATGCGGTGTCTCGCCGCGGATCACCACACCGAGCGCGACCACCGCGTCATGGCTGCGGGCCAGGGCCTGCGCGACCACCGGCAGCTCCATCGCGCCCGCGCAGCGGACGATGGTGATCTGCTCGACACCGGCCTGCCGGGCCACCCGCTCGGCGTTCGCCAGCAGGGTGTCGCAGATCGTGGCGTGCCAGCGCGACGCGACGATGCCCAGGCGCAGGTCCCGGGCCTCCTCGAGCGTGAATTCCGGTACTCCCGCACCGCTCACGGACGTTCGCCTTTCTGTTCGGAAGACTGGTGCCTCGCTACGCTCGCGCTCACTGCGCGGTCTCGCCGAGATCCAGATCGTCGAGGCCGACCAGGTCGTGACCCATGCGGTCACGCTTGGTACGCAGGTAGCGGAGGTTCTCGGCATTGGCGCGCACCGGCATCGGCACGCGCTCGGTCACGCTCAGACCATAGCCGTCCAGGCCGACCCGCTTGGCCGGATTGTTGGTGAGCAGCCGCATCGAACGGATGCCCAGGTCCACCAGGATCTGGGCGCCGGTGCCGTAGTCGCGCGCGTCGGCGGGCAGTCCGAGTTCGATGTTGGCGTCGACGGTGTCGTGGCCGGAATCCTGGAGCTGGTACGCCTGCAACTTGTGCATCAGACCGATGCCGCGGCCCTCGTGACCACGCATGTACAGCACCACGCCGCGGCCTTCCTGGGCGACCATCTCCAGAGCGGCGTGCAGCTGAGGGCCGCAATCGCAGCGCAGCGAGCCGAACACATCGCCGGTGAGGCATTCCGAGTGCACCCGGACCAGCACGTTCTCGCCGCCGTCGACACCGAGATCACCGAGCACCAGGGCCACGTGCTCGATCTCGTCGTAGATGCTCTTGTAGCCGACCGCCCGGAACTCGCCGTAGCCGGTCGGGATGCGGGCCTCCGCGATGCGCTCGATCTGCTTCTCGTGCCGGCGGCGCCAGGCGATCATGTCGGCGATCGAGACCAGTGCCAGCTCGTGCTCGTCGGCGAAGACCCGCAGCTCCTCGGTGCGGGCCATGTCGCCCTCGTTCTTCTGGCTGACGATCTCGCAGATCACGCCGGCCGGATGCAGTCCGGCCAGGCGGGCCAGATCCACGGCGGCCTCGGTGTGACCGGGCCGGCGCAGCACGCCGCCGTCCTTCGCGCGCAGCGGGACGACGTGGCCCGGGCGGGTGAAGTCCTGCGGCTGGGCGTCCGGATCGGCCAGCAGTCGCATGGTGGTGGCGCGGTCGGCGCCGGAGATACCGGTGGTGACGCCCTCGCGGGCATCCACCGACACGGTGTAGGCGGTGCCGTGCTTGTCCTGATTGATGCCGTACATGGGCGGCAGGCCGAGCCGATCGCAGTCCGAACCCAGCAGCGGCACGCAGATGTACCCGGAGGTGTAGCGGATCATGAAGGCGACCAGCTCGGGAGTGGCCTTCTCGGCGGCGAAGATGAGGTCGCCCTCGTTCTCCCGGCCCTCGTCGTCGACCACGACGACCGGCTTACCGGCCGCGATGTCGGCGACTGCACGCTCGATGCTGTCGAACCTGGTCACGTCTGCTGTGCTCCATCTTCCATTCGGTGGCCCCTCAACACTACGGCGTGTCGCCCGGGGCACGGTTGCCGCCCGTGCCTGGTTTTCGTCACACCGGCGGCCTCGTCGTCGTGCCGCGCTCAGCCGCGCTGTGTGAGCCGCTCGACGTATTTGGCGATGATGTCGGTCTCCAGGTTCACGGTGGCGCCGACGGATGCGGCACCGAGGGTGGTGAGCTCGCGGGTGGTGGGGATCAGCGAGACCTCGAACCAGTCGCCGGTCGCCGCGTCGGCGCCGAGGCCGGAAACGGTCAGGGAGATGCCGTCGACGGTGATCGAGCCCTTCTCGACGACGTAACGAGCCAGGCTGTCGGGCAGCGAGATCCGGACCACCTCCCAGTTCTCCTGCGGATCACGGGAGACGATGGCGCCGGTACCGTCGACGTGGCCCTGCACGATGTGCCCGCCGAGCCGGCTGTTCACGGCCGCTGCGCGTTCCAGATTCACCTGCGCGCCCACGTCGAGACCGCCGATCCCGGAGCGGTTCAGCGTCTCCCCCATCACGTCGGTGGTGAAGCTGTCGCCGTCGACCACGTCGACCACGGTGAGGCAGACCCCGTTGACCGCGATCGAGTCGCCGTGCCCGGCATCGGAGGTGACCAGTTTGCCGCGGATGGTGAGCCGGGCCGCGTCGGCCAGCCGCTCGACCGCGACGATCTCGCCGAGCTCTTCGACAATGCCTGTGAACATGTCCGCTTCTCCTGTCACCCGATGCCCGTGCCGCCCGCGCCGACGCGTTCCACCTGCGCCAACGACCCGGACCGCCGACGCTATTCCCGCGCCGTTACACCGACCGTAACGACCGCGGCACGTCGCGCGAGTGTCGCCCGCCGGTGAGTGGGACCGTACTCGCCCGGGCGGACACCCAGACCGGCGACCCGGAACCGTGCCGCGAAACGGGAAGCAGGCATCTTCTCGCCCTGTAGCCAGAAATACACTCGTGTGATTTGCCGGGATTTCCTACTGGCGTTCCGGATTTACCGGATTATTCGGACCGGAAAGAATCGAACATTCGGTTTTCGCTAATTCACCGTCGAATTTCCGCCGACGGATGCGCAGGCGAACATCTGGTGATACCCACTCGGCGACGCACCCACACCCGACGCTTGCGCCCGGCACGAAGTGGACGCAATATTGTTATGGAGTTGATTCCCGGTGGTGAAAATTCCGAAAAGCCACAACAACAGATGGGGGTTACGGCGTTGACCACGCTGCTCGATTCGATACTCGAAGTTCGTTGCGTCCAGTACCGTCGCGAATTTCATCTGCCCGCATCGATCGACCCGGGGTCGCGTCACATCCTGCTGGACGTCGGCGGTCCCTACGGTGCCATCACCATGCCCGCGGACCTCGGGGAACGGGTGCGGGACAAGCTGTCCCAGGCCGATCTGACCGGGCCCGTGATCCATCACCCGCGCGCCCGGCGCTGGACCTTCATCACCAGCGCCTGCCGTCCGGACACACTCACCAAATCCGTTTCCGCCGAACTGTTCCGGCTCTACGCGACCGTCGCCTGCGCCGGCAGCCAGGTGGTGCTCCCGTCCGCCGACGACGAACGCACCGGTTACCGCACCTGGGTGCAGACGCCCGGAAACGCCGACCGGGTGCCGCCGCTGGTCGCCGTCATCGAGGCCACCCGCGCCGCCGGTGGCCGCCGCATCGCGCGGCGCTGATCCACACGACACCGATCCACACGACGCTGATCCACACGACGCTGATCCACACGACGCTGATCCACACGACGCTGATCCACACGACGCTGATCCACACGACACCGATACGCACGGCATCGATGCGCGAGAGGCCACCGGGAGCCCGCTAGTGCGCCGCCTCCGTGGCTCCGGCGTCCGCCGCCATCCGGCGCAACTTCGCCACCGTGGCCGCGCGATCGGGGGTGCCGTACACCGCGGACCCCGCGACGAAGCAATCGACGCCCGCCTCGGCCGCCTGCTCGATGGTGTCCATGTTGATGCCACCGTCGATCTCGACGATCAGCCGCAACTCGCCGGCATCGACCAACCGGCGCACGATCCGCGCCTTCTCCAGCACCTCCGCGATGAACGACTGCCCACCGAAACCCGGTTCGACGCTCATCACCAGCAGGGTGTCGAACTCGCGCAGGATCTCCAGATACGGCTCGATCGGGGTACCCGGCTTGACCGACAGGCCGGCCTTCGCACCCGCGGCCCGGATATCGCGGGCCACCGCGATCGGGTCGTCGGTGGCCTCCGCGTGGAAGGTCACATTGTGGGCGCCGGCCTCCGCATACGGTGGCGCCCACCGTGCCGGATCGTCGATCATGAGATGGCAGTCCAGCGGAATGTCGGTGACCTTCAGCAGGCTCTGCACGACGGGCAGGCCCAGCGTCAGATTCGGCACGAAGTGGTTGTCCATCACGTCGACATGCACCCAGTCCGCGCCTTCGACGGCCTGCATCTCGTCGGCGAGCCGGGCGAAATCGGCGGACAGAATGGACGGGGCGATCATCGGCGACGGACGATGGAAGCGCGAGTGAGGCAAGGACACAGCGCGAAGTGTACTGGCAGGCCGCAAATCTACGACAACCCGATTGTCGCCGCCATTATTGGGTAGCCTTCTCAGGGTGATCAACATTTCGGCGGAACAGGGGTTGCGCGGCACCCCGGTGGAGATCGGCGTCGCTGCCACCGTGTCACAGTTGCCCATCGTGCGCGGGCTCGCCGAAACACTCGTCCTGCTCAGCGATTTCACACTCGACGAGGTGGCCGACATCCGGCTCGCGGTGGACGAGGCGTGCTCCACCCTGATCGCGGTGGCCGCCCCGGACACCACTCTCCAGTGCCGCTTCACCGTCGGCGACAAGGATCTACTGGTGCGCGTCGCCGGTGTCGCCGGTGCGGAGGGGCTGCCCGATCCGCGCAGCTTCGGCTGGCATGTGTTGCGGACCCTGACCGACGAGGTCGCGGCCACCCAGGACCCTTACGATGCCGCGGTCTCCGGGTACCCGACGACCGTGGAATTCCGGCGGGTCCGGGGGAAGGCGTAGTGGCCGGGGAAGACACCGCGTTCGAACCCGCCCCCGGCACGGCCCCGAGTGAACAGACCGAGTTCGACGCGCAGGCAGACTCGGCCGATGCCGAGGTGGAACCCTCGGCGGAGGCGGACGAGGCCACCGACGAGAGCGAGATCGACGAGGTCGCCGCGGCGGTCACCGAATACGACGATGTCACAGCCCTGTTCGAGGAATTGGCCGCGGCCGCCGGCAACCCGCAGCGCCGTGCCAAGGTGCGCAACGAACTGATCCGCCGGTGCATCCCGCTGGCCGACCACATCGCTCGCAAATTCTCCGGCCGCGGTGAGCCGTTCGACGATCTCACGCAGGTGGCGCGGGTCGGCCTGGTGCACGCGGTCGACCGCTTCGACCTCTCGCGCGGATCCAACTTCCTGTCCTTCGCGGTGCCGACCATCATGGGCGAGGTGCGGCGGTACTTCCGCGACAACACCTGGGCGATGCGAGTACCGCGGCGGATCAAGGAAACACATCTGCGCATCGGCTCCGCGGTCGACGCGCTGTCGCAGAGTCTGGGCCGCTCCCCCACCGCCAAGGAGATCGCCGCCGAACTCGGCATCGATGCCGACGAGGTGACCCAGGCCGTGATCGCCGGCAACGCCTATCAGCCCAGCTCGATCGACGCCGTCTCCACCGGGCGCGATACCGAGGCGTCGCTGCTGGACACGTTGGGCGAGGAGGAATCCCAGTTCGACCGGGTCGAGGAATACGTGGCCATCCGGCCGCTGCTGGCCGGGCTGCCCGAACGGGAACGCCGCATCCTCACCATGCGCTTCTTCGAGTCCATGACCCAGACCCAGATCGCCGCGCAGATGGGCATCTCGCAGATGCACGTCTCGCGCATCCTGGCCAAGACGCTGGCCCGATTACGGGAGCAGTCCGCTCGGGAGTAACCGACCGCGGGCTGCCCCCGGCCACCATGACAGACTGGAGCCACTGTCGGTGAGTGAAGGGACCCGGTGTGAAGCAGTTGCCGTTCGAATCGCTGTATCGGCACGGATTCGCACGCGTGGCACTCGCCGTGCCGTCGATCCGGGTCGCCGACCCGGCCTTCAACGCGGAGCAGACCCTGCAACTGGCCCGGCGTGCCGCCGACGACGGCGCGGTGCTGACCGTATTCCCGGAGCTCGGGCTGTCCAGCTACACCGCCGACGATCTGTTCCATCAGGACGCGCTGGACGACGCGGTCCAGGCCGCGCTGGAACGGGTGATCGTCGAAAGTGCCGAGATCGATTCGGTGTTGCTGGTGGGCGCGCCGGTACGGGCCCAGGGCCGATTGTTCAACTGCGCCATCGCGATCGATCGCGGCACGGTGCTCGGCGCCACGCCGAAGAGCTATCTGCCCAACTATCGCGAGTTCTACGAGAAGCGGCAGTTCGCGGCCGCCCGCGAGGCGCTCGACGACCACATCACGATCGCCGGGCAGCGGGTGCCGTTCGGTACCGATCTGCTGTTCGAGGCGACCAATGTCGAGGGGCTGGTCTTCCATCTGGAGATCTGCGAGGACGGCTGGGTTCCGGTGACGCCCAGCGCTTTCGCGGCGCTGGCCGGGGCGACGGTGCTGGTGAACCTGTCGGCGAGCAATATCGTCGTCGGCAAGGCCGACTACCGGCGGCAGCTGTGTTCCTCGCATTCGGCGCGATTCGTCGCCGCCTACCTGTATTCCGCTGCGGGACACGGGGAATCGACCACCGACCTGGCGTGGGACGGGCATGCCCTGGTGTGCGAGAACGGCGACATCGTCGCCGAGGGCGATCGGTTCGCGGACCATCCGCAGCTGGTCACCGCCGATCTCGACCTGCGCCGGCTCGCCGCCGACCGGCTGCGGATGACCAGTTTCGCCGACAACGTGCACGACCATCGCGACCGGCTGACCCGGCTGCGGCGCATCGCGGTCGAACTGCCGGTGCCGGCCGGGCCGGTGCCGCTGCGCCGCGAGATCCCGCGCTTCCCTTATGTTCCCGCCAATCCGGCGGTACGCAACGAGCGCTGCGCCGAGGTGCACCACATCCAGGTCGAGGGCCTGAGCACCCGGCTGGCGGCCACCGGGTCCAAGCGGCTGGTGATCGGCGTCTCCGGCGGTCTGGACTCCACGCTGGCGCTGATCGTGGCGGTCAAGACGATGGACCGGCTGGGGCTGCCGCGGGCGAACGTGCTGGCCTACACCATGCCCGGCTTCGCCACCAGCAAGCGCACCCTCAACGACGCGCACCAGCTGATGCGGGCGCTGGGGGTGTCGGCGCACGAGATCGACATCCGGCCCTCGGCCACCCAGATGCTGCGCGATCTGGAACATCCGGCCGCCGATGGCGCGCCGCAGTACGACATCGCCTACGAGAACGTGCAGGCCGGTGAGCGCACCTCGCACCTGTTCCGGCTGGCCAATCAGCACGACGCGATCGTGATCGGCACCGGCGACCTCAGCGAATTGGCGCTGGGCTGGTGCACATTCGGCGTCGGCGATCACATGGCGCACTACAGCGTCAACGCGTCGGTGCCGAAGACCCTGATCAAATATCTGATCGCCTGGACCATCGACACCGGCGAACTGGGTGCGGAGGCCGGGGCGGTGCTCTCCTCCATCCTCACCACCGAGATCTCACCCGAGCTGATCCCCGCCGCCGACGGTGACGACGACGCGCCCGGCCAGAGTTCGGAGGCGACGGTCGGCCCGTACGAATTGCAGGACTTCCACCTGTATTTCCTGCTCCGCTTCGGCTACCTGCCCAGCCGCATCGCCTATCTCGCGCAACACGCCTGGTCGGACCGCAGCCGCGGCCGGTGGCCGGATCTGATCCCGGTCACGGACCGGCACGAGTACGACCTGCCGACGATCAAGCACTGGCTGGCCCAGTTCCTCCGGCGATTCGTGCAGACCAGTCAGTTCAAGCGGTCGACCCTGCCGAACGCGCCGAAGGTCGGCTCCGGCGGTTCGCTGTCGCCGCGCGGTGATTGGCGCGCCCCCAGCGATGCGGTGGCCACCGCCTGGCTGAACGAACTGGAGCGCAACGTCCCCGACCGCTAGTTCACGGCGACCGGCTGCCCGCCCGTCATCGCCACCAGCTGCGTGAAGGTGGTGGCGAACACGGTGTGCGGGTGGCCGGCGGCGGCCCAGACCTCCGGGTGGCCGGCGAGGGTCTCGTCGACCAGCGTGCGAATCGGCGCCGGATGACCCACGGGCGCGACACCGCCGATCGCCTGACCGGTGTGCGTACGCACGAAAGCGGGCTTGGCACGGGCGATGTCGCCGGTTCCGAGCCGCTGCGCGAGCTTGCCGGTGTCGACCCGGTGCGCACCGCTGGTGAGCACCAGCAGCGGCGCGCCGTCCACCTCGAAGATCAGGCTGTTCGCGATGGCCGCTACCGGGCAGCCCAGTTGCTCGGCCGCGGCGGCGGCCGTCGGCGCGGTCTCCGGCAGGACCCGCACCCGCGGTTCGATACCGGCGCCGCGCAGCGCCTCGGTGACCGCGACAACAGTGGGATGGCGGGCGATGTCGTCCATGCCGCGATCGTAACGACCACCACCGACATTCAGCGCGGCCGGTCCCCGCTCCGGCGCGCCCGCACGATCTCCGCCACCAATTCGCCTGCCGGACCGGACAATCGACGCGGCGGACGCCAGACCGCGCGCAGGGTGCGCGGCAGTTCCAGCCCCTCGACCGCGATCGCGCACAGCTCCCCGCGCGCCAGTTGATCGCCGACGGCCAGACTGCTGACCACGGCCGGACCGACACCGGCCAGCACACTCGTCCGGATGGCGGCGGCGCTGCCGAGTTCCAGCAGCGGTTCGGCGCGCGGATATTCGGCCAGGGCCACATCCAGGGTGCCGCGCGTGCCGGAGCCCGGCTCGCGCACCACCAGCGGGGTCGCCGCCAGTTCCGCGACGGTGAGCGCGCGCCGCCGCCGGGCCCACGGATGTGCCGGATCGACGATCACCACCAGCCGGTCACCGGCGACCGTGGCGCTGTGCAGTCGCGCGGGGACGGTGGGACTTTCGACGAATCCCAGATCGCACTCCCCCGTAGCGAGCCGTTCGAACACCTCGCGCGAGTTGCGCATCTGGAGATGGATCCGCACATCCGGATGGTGGCGGCGGAACTCCCCCAGCCATCCGGGCAGCAGGCATTCGGCGACGGTCATACTCGCGAAGACGGTCAGCTCGGCCTCCTGATCGGTGCGCAGCGCCGCCGCCGCGTCCAGCAGCCGGTCCACATCGGCCAGTACCTGCCGCGCCCAGTGCACCACCACCCGACCGGCCGCGGACATCGTCGACCCGCGCGGACCCCGCTCCACCAGCGGCAGGCCGAGCCGCTGCTCCCACGCTCGTACCGCGCGGCTGGCGTTCGGCTGCGCCATCCCCACCGTACGCGCGGCGGCGCCGAGGCTGCCGTGGTCGTCGATGGCGACCAGTAGCGCCAAGACGGCGAGGTCCGGACGTTCGGGGGTCATGCCGACATCATATGGGTTGGCCGGAACCCATATCGCAGTGATATGTCTCGATGCCGAATCCGCGGCTACCGCGAGCAGTTGCCACCGGCGAGGGTCGAACCATGAGCGTCACCACCGAAACCCCCGCCGTCACACCGCCGCCGCCGACCGTCCTCCGACGCGCCCGCGAACTGGCACCGGGATCGACGGTGGTCGCCGCGGTCACCGCGACCGGCCTGCTGGTGAACCACCTGCTGCCGATGCTCAGCCCGCTGTCGGTGGCCATCGTGCTGGGTGTCCTGATGGCGAATACCGTTGCGGTGCCGGTCGGTTGGGAGCCCGGTCTGCGTTTCTCGTCGAAACGGCTGCTCCGCGTCGGGGTCGCGTTGCTGGGTTTGCAGGTGACCTTCGGGGATGTGCTCGGGCTCGGGCCCGCGGTGCTCGCGGTGGTGGTGACGATCGTGGCCGCCGGCATCGGCGGCACCCTGCTGATGGGCCGCGCACTGGGGGTGGGCCGCACACAGCGGCTGCTGATCGCCTGCGGCTTCTCCATCTGCGGGGCCGCCGCGGCCGCCGCCGTCGGCGAGGTGACCGATGCCGACGAAGAGGAGCTGGTCACCACGGTCGCGCTGGTGGTGGTGTTCGGCACGCTGCTGATCGCCGCGCTCCCGGTGGCCTCCCGGGCTCTGGGCCTGGCACCGCACACCGCCGGCGTGTGGGCGGGCGGCGCCGTGCACGAGGTCGCGCAGGTGGTGGCGACCGGTAGCGCCCTCGGTGGTGGCGCGCTGACGGTCGCGGTCATCGTGAAGCTGGCCCGGGTGATCCTGCTGGCCCCGGTGCTCGCCGTGATCGGCCGCCGGACCCGCCGCCGCGACGGCGACGCCCGCCGCATCCCCCTGATCCCCCTCTTCGTCGTCGCCTTCCTCGCCTGCGCGGCGCTCCGCACCACCGGCGTGCTGCCGTCACCTCTGCTCGCCGCGGCCAAGCCGGTGCAAACCGCCCTGCTCACCGCCGCGATGTTCGCTCTCGGCGCGGGCGTGCGAATATCCGCACTCCGCCGCGTCGGCCCGCGCCCCCTCGTCCTCGCCGCCCTCGCAACAGCCTGGGTGACCGGCCTCGCCCTGGTCGGCGCGGTCCTGACCGCCGGGTGACGACCGCGTCAGGCGACATCGGAGGCCGACTCCCGTGCCGGCGGCAGGATCACTGCCGACAGCACCGGACGATCCATCCACGGCACACTCTGCCGATGGGTTGCCGCGCGTCCTTCCCGCCGCGGCGGTGAGTGCGGGTGGTCCGGGCCAGGGCTATTCCGGTTTGCGGAGGACGGCGACGAACATGGCGTCGGTGCCGTGGCGGTGCGGCCAGAGTTGGGCGGCCGGGCCGTCGCCGAGGTCCGGGACGCCGGGCAGCAGCGGACGGGCGTCGAGTTGTTCGGCGCCGGTGCGGCGGATCGTATCCGCAACCACGGCAACGGTTTCCGACAGGTGCGGGGAACAGGTCGAGTACACGACGACGCCACCCGGTCGCAGCAGATCCCATGCGGCGGTGAGCAGTTCGCGCTGGAGCACGGTGAGATCGCGGACATCCGCCGGGGTTCGCCGCCACCGGGCCTCCGGGCGGCGGCGCAGGGCGCCCAGTCCGGTGCACGGGGCGTCGACCAGGATCCGGTCGTAGCCGGGGGTGAGGCCGCTGTCGCGTCCGTCCGCGACGCGCACCGTCACCGGCAAGTCGCGGGTCGACTTCCGGACCAGTTCGGCGCGGTGTTCCGCCGGTTCGACGGCGTCGATGTGGAAGCCGTCGATACCGGCCAGGGCGCCGAGCAGCGCGGCCTTGCCACCGGGGCCCGCGCACAGGTCCAGCCAGCGGCCGGTGTCGGCGCCCAGCAGTGGGGCCCGGGTCAGGGCCAGCGCCACCAACTGGCTGCCCTCGTCCTGCACCGCGGCCATACCGTCGCGCACCGGTTCCAGTTTGCCCGGGTCGCCACCGTCGAGGTACACCGCATACGGCGACCATCGTCCCTCGTCGCCGCCACTGACCAGCGCCAATTCCTCGGCGGTGATGTCACCGGGCCGGGCCACCAGATGAACGAGCGGCCGCTCGTCGTCGGCGGCCAGCAGATCGCCGAGTTCTCCGGCGCGCCCGCCGAGCGCGTCGGCGAAGGCCTGTGCGATCCAGGTGGGATGCGCGTATTCGAAAGCCAACCGGCCCACCGGATCTCGGGGAGCCAGCCGCTCCACCCACTCGTCGGTGGAGCGTTCCGCCGCTCGCCGCAGCACGGCATTCACGAAACCCGCCTTGCCGGGGCCGGATTCGGTCCGTGCCAGGTCCACGGAGGTGTCCACCGCGGCATGCGCCCCGACCCGGGTCCGCAGCAGCTGATAGACGCCCAGCCGCAACACGTCCAGCAACGGCCCGTCGATCTCACCGACCGGCCGCCCCGCGCAATCCGCGATCACCGCATCCAGCAGCCCCAGCGAACGGCAGGCCCCGTACGCCAACTCGGTCGCGAACGCCGCATCCCGCCCCGCCAGCCGCTGTTCCCGAATCAGCACCGGCAGAACGAGATTCGCGTACGCATCGCGCTCCCGCACCGCCCGCAACACGTCCCGCGCCACCTCACGCGGCGCATCCACCGACCCCGACCGCCCACCATGCTGCCGCCGACCCGAGCCCCCTCCGGCCCCCGCCGAATCCCGCCGACCGGCCCCGGTTCCCGCGGCGTCGCGCCGGCCGGAACCACGGCCGCCACTCCCGGCGCCCCGCACGTCACGCCGACCGCCGGCATCACCCGCGCCCGCATCACGCCGACCGGGCCCGGTATCCGCGGCATCGTCGCGACCGTTGCTGCCGCGGGCATGTCCTCCATCACGCCGACCGGCACCGCCGACTGCACGATCGCCGTCTCGGCGGCCGGCATCACCGGCGGCCCCCGGACCGCCACCGCTCCGGGAGCCTCCAGTGCCACGGCGATCGGCTGCACTCCCGGTACCCGTGTCCCGCCGACCGGCACCGCCGGTTTCCTGCCGACGCCCGGCACCAGAGCCATCGGTATCTCGCCGACCGGCGCCACCGGCCACGCGAGCGCCGTCGCCACGACCGGCACCACCGGTGTCCCTGCGTCGAGTACCACCGTCAGGACCGCCGTTCGCCCGAGACGGTTCGCGCCGAGCGGTACCGCCGTCGTCACCCCGTGGGTCCCGTCGACCGGTCACACGGGCAGTACTCGCGTCTCGCCGGCCGGCAGCATTCGTATCCCGTCGATCGCGACCACCGTCGGCGCTACCGGAAGCTCGCCGATCGGTCGTTCTCGCGGTGCCCGCTGTATCTCGCCGACCCGCTGCCGTGTCCGGCCGCCCGGCCTTCCCGGCTCCTCGCACCGAGGACACCGAAGGCGCCTGCCCTCCGGCACGCCGCGTGCCGCGTTCATCGGCATCGAATTCCTCGCCACCGGAATTCACGAGCACTCGCTTACGAACATTCCGGACCTCCCGGTCGTCGGCGCCACGCCATGAGAATCGCTGAACTGTGCCTCTGAAACGTTGTGCCACTTGCATTTTCGGCTGGTGGGATCATGCGGTCCGGAGGCGCGGATGTCGTCGCGCCACAGCGCCGCCGCACGGACGCGGTCCCGGCCGGGGCCGGACAGCCCCGGTGCGGGAACATCACGCGACCACCGCACCCGGCTCCAGGCGGGCGCCGCGGGCCCAGTCGAGCGCGGGCATCATCCGTTTGCCTTGGGGCTGTACCTGATCCAGGCGGATCGCGGTGGTGGCGGTGCCGATGTAGACGCCGGACTTGCGTATCTCGATCGTCCGGACCGGCAGGGATTCCTCGACCAGCTCCACCGGGCCGAGTTTGAGCCGCTTGCCGTCGATCTCGGTCCAGGCGCCGGGGGCGGGGGTGACCGCGCGGATGCGGCGGCCGATCGCCAGGGCCGGCTGGTCCCAGCGGATGTGGGCGGTTTCGGCATCGAGCTTCGGGGCGTAGGACACGCCGTCGGTGCTCTGCGGAACCGGTTGCAGCACACCGTCTTCGATGCCGTCCATGGTGGATTCCAGCAGGTGTGCGCCGGACCGGGCCAGCCGGTCCAGCAGTTCGCCCGCGGTGTCGCCGACCGCGATCTTCTCGGTGACCACGCCGAATACCGGGCCGGTGTCGAGCCCCTTCTCGATCTGGAAGGTCGCCGCGCCGGTGAATTCGTCGCCGGCGAGGACGGCCGCCTGCACCGGGGCCGCGCCACGCCAGGCCGGCAGCAGCGAGAAATGCAGGTTCACCCAGCCGAACACCGGGATGTCGAGCAGTCGCTGCGGCAGCAGTGCGCCGTAGGCCACCACGGGGCAGCAGTCCGGGGCCAGGGCGGTGAGGGCTGCCACGAACTCCGGTTCGGACGGTTTCTGCGGGGTGAGGACCGGGATGCCGTGCTCGTCGGCGAGTGTGCCGACCGGTGAGCGGGTGACCTTGCGGCCGCGGCCCGCGATCGCATCGGGACGAGTGACGACCGCCACCACCTCGTGCCGGGACGAGGCCAGCAGCCGCTGCAACGACGGGACGGCGGGTTCCGGGGTGCCGGCGAAGACCAAGCGCATCAGCGGCCCCGGCCCGGGAGCGCGGCCTCACGGGTGGCCGCCACCTCGGCGGCCGACATCACGGTCTTACCGGCAGCGAACCAGGACGATTCCCGGACCGCGCGCATCGCGTCCTTGCGACTGGCCTGATCGAGTCGCTGGATGTACAGCACCCCGTCGAGGTGGTCGGTCTCGTGCTGCACACAGCGGGCCAGCAGGTCGGACGCCTCGAATTCGACCGGTTCGCCGTCGGCGTCGTGCCCACGCGCGACCACCTTCAACGCGCGCGTGACGTCGTAGCGCAGGCCGGGAATCGACAGGCAGCCCTCAGGGCCGGTCTGCTCCTCCTCGCCGATCACCTCGAAGGTGGGGTTGACCAGCGCACCGGCCGCACCGGGGGTGTTCGAGCGGCCGTCGCGGCGGGTGTCGTACACGAACACGCGCAGGCCGACACCGATCTGCGGCGCCGCCATACCGACACCGCCGCTGCCGTGCATGGTGTCGGTGAGATCGCCGACCAGCTGGCGCAACTCCCGATCGAACGTGCCGACCTCGTCGGCACGCGCACGCAGAACGGGATCGCCGAACAGGCGAACGGGCTGGATGGTCACGGCGGTCTCCCCGGACGAACGAACAATTCCATTCATTTTACGGGTCCGGACGACCCCGTCTCACCAGCTCCCGAACCGGACGCGGGCCAATGCGCGCCGACGATGGCATCGGGAATGCCGGTTCCGAGCGGAACGACCACGCAGTCCGGCTCCCGGGCGTGCGCGGGATCGAGCGTATTGATCAGCAACTGCTGCACATACGGGTCGTAGACCAGATGGAAGTGCCCGGTCAGGTCGACCGGGCAGCGATCCTGCAGCACGATGTTCTCGGCGCCGGGCCCACGCAGGGCGATGTTCTCGAACGGCTGGATCATCTCGTCGACGCGGCTGCCGATGGTGGTGTATCGCACACCCGCCACGGTGTCGCCACCGGCGTTCAGCTCCTGCATGAACGGCGATCCGTCGGCCTGCTGGATGACCGCGGTGGAGGTGAACTGCGCCACCACCCACCACAGCGGCGGCACGGCATTCGCCACGGGGACCAGACCCCAGAGGGTGCCGCCGTAGGTGGGCGAGGCCAGCCCGACCCACTGCCGCACCCGCGCCGCGCCGCCGAGTTTGTTCACGTAGTACCGGGTGACGACGGCGCCCTGCGAGAATCCGACCAGATCCACCTGTTTCGCGCCGGTCGCCGTGAGCACGTCGCCGACGAAGGCGGCCAGTTGCCGGGCCGAGAGGTGGATGTCGGCGCTGCCGAAATCGGTGTCATCGGATTCGCTGCCGTAATTCAGGGCGAAGACGCAGAATCCGGCGCCGGCCAGTTCCGGGCCGATCGCGGCCCAGTCGGAATAGGCGGAGGATCCGGTGCCGTGCGCCAGCACCACGGGATTCGGGTGTGCGGCGCTCGGCGTGCAGTGAAAGTTGTTGGTGCCCTGCGGCGTCACGTTCCGATGGCCGGCCAGGTAGCGGGCCGCGCCGAGATGTTCGGTCTGCGGCGGGCCGGGTTCGGCCGGGACCACGGGCGCGCGATAGTCGTCGGATCCACCCGGATCCGCGGTCGCGACCGCGCTACCGAACTGTAGTGCGCAGATCAGCGCAATCGCGACCGCGATCCATCGTTGTGATCGGTACCGGTGACACCGCCCCCGTATTTGTGGCATCTCCCGATCATCGCGCATCCCCCCAGCAAATCAGCGCTGGGACACGGCATTTCGTCACGACTGTTGATCGGTGACGTCGTCGGCGAGGATCCGGTAGAGCGATCGGCGCGCCTCGGTGAGCACCTCGGCCGCCTTGGCCGCCTGCTCCGGCGAACCGGCCCGCGCCACCTGCGCGACCGCACCCATCAGCTGATGCACCTGTCCACGCAGGTCCAGCGTCTGATCACCGACTCCGGCCCGGACGTCCTGCCACGGATCACCGAGGTCCTCACGATTGTCCTGGAGGTAGGTGACGCCCTCCTCGGTGAGCTTGGCGGTCTTGCGCCCGGCCACCTTGTCGATGATCACCAGACCCTCGTCCTCGAGCTGGGACAGCGCCGGGTAGATCGAGCCGGGGCTCGGCCGCCAGACATCGTCACTGCGCTCACGGATCTGCTGGATCAGCTCGTATCCGTGCATCGGACGCTCCTGGAGCAGCAGCAGGATGGCCGCGCGGACATCACCGCGCCGCCCCCGGCCACCGCGGCCGCGACCGCGACCGAAGTGCCCGCCACCCGGACCGAACCCGGGCCCGAAATCCGGCCCGAACGGGCCACCGAAACCGCGGGGATCCCGCGGATGCCGGCGGAAGTGCTCCCGCCCGCCCGGTCGCGGACCACGCCCGCGACCACGAATGCTCTTGTTTCCCATGTCTTCCATGGTGTGCCTCCTGAGGCTTTGTACTTACGATTACTTCATCGACGATATATCGACAATGCATCTACTGCAAGGGTGTATTCGAAGTGATCCATGACACGAACCGATCGGTTCGCGGTTTTCCCAGCAGCTTCGATCCGGGCTCCGACCGGCCGAAGCCCGTCGGGCAGAATGATCCGGTGCCGCCGGAACCGACGATCCGCACCGCGATTCCCGCGGATTACGACGCCATCATCACCGTGGTCGACGACTGGTGGGGGCGCTCGGTCGCCCCGATCCTCCCCCGGTTGTTCCTGGACCACTTCGCGGCCACCAGCCTGATCGCCGAATCCGGATCCGATCTCGCGGGCTTCCTCATCGGCTTCCTGTCCCCCACGGAGGCCGGCACCGCGTACATCCACTTCGTCGGCGTACATCCGGATCGGCGCGGCACCGGACTGGCCCGCACGCTCTACGACCGGTTCATCAGCGCGGCGATCGCCGACGACCGCCGCCGGGTCTGCGCGATCACCTCACCCGGAAACCAGGGCTCGGCCGCCTTCCACCGGGCCCTCGGCTTCACCGTCCGCGGCCCGGTCACCGACTACAACGGGCCCGATTCACCGATGCTCACCTTCGAACGGGCGATCGGCGGGTAGCTACTACCGATCGACCTCCGCGGTCAGCCGGGCCAACTCGGCCACCTTGGCCGCGAGCGATTCCACGACCGGTTCCGACACCGCCGCCCGACGCCGCGACGGCGCACCTCCGGCCATCAGGCTCACCCGCCCCTGCTGATCGACCAGCCACTTCCCGCACACACACCGCAAATATCTGGTCGTGCCGCGCGACGAGATCAGCATGGGCGATGGCCAGGAGCAGGAAGGGCAGGTGGCGGGCATAACCGCAAGCCTGGGCACTGCCGGGCTTCATGCCAAACACCTCGGCGGCGTGGCGCGAGAATTCACCTCGTGCCAAATCCCCCGACCTCTCCCTATTCAGCTACTTTTCAGCATCCCCATCTGGATCCTGGTCGATTGCCGCTCCAACGGTGATCACCTCATCGATCGAGAACGCCCTGACCAGACATCTCGTCAGCTCCCGCATGGTCATCAGATCCGCTGCGCGGACCGGCCGGACCACACTGTCCGACAGCGATCCAAACTTGTCGGACAACGTCCATATCAGGACGTCGGCTCATCCCCGGAGGGATCCTTCAGCTCATAGCCTGTCTGCAATAGTCATGTTCTCAGCGCATGCTTCAGCAGACATCGTTGGCTAGGCGATCACTTCATCGATCGAAGATGCTGTGACGAATCGCTCCGACAGCTCTCGAAGTGTCACGGCATCCGCGGCACGCACCGTCCGGATCACACGGTCCGATAGCGACCCGAACTTGAGCGAAAACTGGTGGATCAGCAGATCGGCCTGCCCTTGGACCCGCCCCTCGGCCTGCCCTTCGACCCGCCCCTCGGCACGAAATTCGTCTGCGACAGTCATCATGGCCTCCTTAGCCTGTGGCCCGAGCTGGTCGAAAACCGGACGCAATGCGCTGGCACTGGTCTTACTGACAGTAAAAAGGTACATCAGCAGCCGGTATATCTGCTCCGGCGTCAGCAGTCGCAGATGCTCTATGAGCGAGAACAAGACCTCTTCGATGTGATCATGTTTCGGCGCCTGCAACAACATCACGAGGATGACTCCGACCGCGGGCTGCCTCGCCAGCAACTCCCGCACACCGATGGCGTTCACGTCATCGAGCAGGAAACGGAACCGTGGTAGGTAGTCGCCCAGCAGGTCGCGCACCTCCTCGTCGACATCCAGGATGTCGCCGAGTTCGACCGGGACCGACCATCGCGCCCCATCCGCGCTCACGTGCACCACGACCGGCAGGATCAGCGGTAGCCGCGTGACCGGTGGACGCTGCTTCTTCCGATCTTCCAGGTAGCGGGCCCAGATCGCCACCATGTACTCGACCATCCGGAACGGCATCAGCGGATCCTGGCTGCTCTGGTGCTCGATCAACAGATAGACGAAGGCGTCGCGGTTGTTCCATCGGGTGCGGAACAGGATGTCGCTGTAGCGGGAACGCAACTCCGCGGGGACGAAGCTGCCGGACTGGCGTTCCATGACCGACCAGTCCATGAGCTCCGAGACGGCTGCCGACAGGACGGACCGCAATTCACCGGCCGCCACCTCGGGGTTCGACAGTTCGGCCCGGAAGTAGGCATCGTGTGGGTTGTTCGGTTTCTCCCCCATACGAGGCAAACTACCTGCCGAATTGTGCTGGCGCTACACGCCTTTCGAGATTTCGACGTGAAAGGTTTGTGCTGCAAGCGAACACGGCGTGGCGACACGCACTGGGCCCGCCGGCACCACTTCGAGGCAGCAGCTAGCCGATGTCGACGGGGTCGATCTGCACGCGCAGGGGGGCGGTGTCGCGGTGGGTGCTGCGGACGGCCTGAGCGGCGGTGAGGGCACGGGACAGGGCGGCGCCGGCGTTGCGGTCGACGCGCAGAATCATGCGTTCGACCTCGGCGGGAGAATCGCCGGAGGAGAACGGTTTGCGCGCGCCGGGGGGCAGCGGGACCGGGCCGAGCAGTTCCACATCGGCGGGAAGCTTTGCCTCACCGAGCAATTCGGCGACCGAATCGGTGGTGCCGTCGACGACCGCGAGGCGCACGGCCGGGGGGAAACGGACCTCGGTGCGAGCGTTCAATTCGAGGTCGGCGTGGCCCACCGGATCCCAGCGCACCAGCGCCTGGACAGTAGGCAGCGACGGCTCGGCCATCACGAGTACCCGGCCGCTGTGGCGGACCAGGGTGGCGGCCGACATCCAGCGGCGCAGGGCGTCCTCGGCGGCGCGCAGGTCGGCCCGGCCCAGTAACGCCCAGCCGTCCAGCAGCAACGCGACGCCGTAGCCGCCCGGCGCCGACGGCTCGGCGCCGATGGTGGCGACCACCACCTGCGGGCCCGCCGGGACCGTGTCCAGTATCTCGGCGCCGCCGGAACCGCGGATCGGCACGCCCGGGAATGCCCGGCCCAGTTCCTCGGCGGTACGGGCCGCGCCGATCACCGTTCCGCGCAGCACCCGGGAACCGCAGGTCGAGCAGCGGAAGGCCGCCTCCACGATGCCGCACCAGCGGCAGCTCGGACTGTGTGCGACCGCATTGGAGCTACTGCGGGACAACGTGATTCCGAGTTCACGTGCCGAACCCGGGTGGGATCGCGCCGGATCCGGCTCGGCACGGGCGGACTCGCCGAGCGCGGCCGCCGCGGCGGCACCGCGACGCTGGGCGCGGGAGCCGACCGGGTGGCTCGCCGCGGGTGGCTCGCCGTTGCCGTCGGGCAGCGCCAGCGGGCCGTTGCAGTGTCGGCACCGGGCAGGCGTGCGACATTTCGAACAGGCCAGTGCGGGCACGTAACCGCGGCGCGGAACCTGTACCAGCACCGGCATTCCCGCCGCCAGCGCCTTGCGCGCGACCATGAACGCCTCGCCCGGAATACGCGCGGCCCGCGCCATCGGATCCCGTTCCAGCGCCACATCGGTATCGCCCGGCGCGCTGATCCGAGGCGCGCATTCCCGCAGCACGGCCCGGTCGGCGACGAGGTCGTGGGCCCATCCGGCCTCCACGACGGCGTGGATCTCCGCCGTGCGGGCGAACCCGCCCGCGACGAACGCCGCCCCCGACTCGTGCACCCGCAGCATCGCCACCTCCCGCGCGTGCGGATACGGCGATCGCGGTTCGGCGTAGGTGTCGTCGCCGTCGTCCCAGATCGCGATCAGTCCCAGATCGCGCGCGGGGGCGAAGATCGCACTGCGCGTGCCGACGACGATCCGCGCACTCCCCCGCAGGATCGCCAGCCAGCGCCGATACCGTGCTGCGGGCCCGAGCCCGGCCGCCAGCCCGACCGCCGCCTCCCCGGTGAGATCCACGCAGGCGGCCAGCACCCGATCCAGATCCCGCTGATCCGGCACCATGATGATCGCGCTTCGCCCGGCGGCGACCACCACCGCCGCCAGTTCGGCCAGCCGCGCCGCCCAATCCTCCCCGGGCAGCGCCTGCCAGGCCGCACGCGGCCCCTTGCCCTGCCCCAGTGCGGCCAGAAAAGATTCGCCGTGCCGGTACCGCCGCCACGCCGAGCTCGAAATATCAACAGCAGCAACGTCACTCGACTCCGCCGCGCGAACATCGACGGGATCGCCGACCGGATCATCCGAGTCGCCCGCATCACCACCGGATCCGGCACCGGCCGCTTCGTGCGCCACCGCCGAACCGCTGTGTTCCCGCTCCGCCTCGGACGTGACGCCGACCAGGCCTCCGGGTCCGACCGCACCGTCATCGGACCGCACACTCTCCAGCCCCAAAGCATTCACCAGGCGAACTCCGGCGGCGCCCGACTTCGCCTCGCCACCGTCGGTCGGGTCGACCGGCCGGCCGGCTGTACCGCTGACTTCCGTGGCACCCGGCCGGATTCGGTTGCGAGGCGCGGGCACCTCGACGGTGAGCTCCGCTGTCTCCGGCCGCACTCGATCACGGGCCTCGGAGGCACCGGTCTCGACGGCACCGTGAACGTGCGACGGCGGCCCGGTCTCTGCCACGACGGCCCGGGGGCCGAGCGGATCGCCGCCCCGCGTGATCGCAGTCGAGTCCGAGTCCGCCTGTGGCCCGACCACCTCGGGGGTCGGTGGGATCGTCTCTGCGGCAAGCGGATCCGGAACTTCGAGTGCGGCGGCGCCCTCGGTCCCCGCGTGTCTTCCGGTGGCCGCAGCGCCGCCGGGTGACTCGGGAGCGGCATCCGTGGGTGGAACCGGTTCTGTAGCAGATGAATTCGGAGCTCCGGTCGCGGCGTCGCCGACTCCGGAGGCCACGGATACCGAGGAAGGAGCGGCGGTCGTCCTCGCCTCCGATTCGGCCGAGTCGCCCGGTGCGGTGGTATCCGCATTCTCGATCACCGCGGGGCCGTCTGCCACGGTGGCATCGTCCGTACTCCCGGCCGGGGACGCGGAGGCCTTGCCGCGCTTCTTCGGCGGTTTCACCGGATCCTCGGCCTCGGTCCTGGCGTGGCGGGGTGGGACGGCCAGACGCAGGACGTCGGCGCGGGTGCCGGCGTAGCGGGCGGCGACGGCGGTGATCAGGCGGAGGATCTCGGGAGTGAGGACGCGTTCGCCGGAGACGACGCGGTCCAGGGGCATCAGGCGGCCGGTGTGGTCGGTGCGTTCGAGCCGTTCCAGCAGGTAGCCGTCGATCAGGCGGCCGGAGAAACGAATACGGACGCGCACGCCGGGTTGGGCGAGCGCGTCCATGTCGGGGGGTACGAGATAGTCGAAATCGCGGTCCAGGTGGGCCGGTTCGAGCAGAGGCAGGACCCGGGCGATCGGGTGGGTCGGGCCGATGGCAGACCCGGCGGCGGCGTGCGGGACCACGGTGGGTCCGGATATGCCGTCGCCGGGCACTGCCTCCGCCACATCAGCGTCCGGCGGCGGCGCGCAGCTTCTCGGCGCGGTCGGTGCGCTCCCAGGGCAGGTCGACGTCGGTGCGGCCGAAGTGGCCGTACGCGGCGGTCGGTGCGTAGATCGGGCGCAGCAGATCCAGGTCGCGGATGATCGCGCCCGGACGCAGGTCGAAGACCTCGCTGATGGCGGCCGAGATCTGCTCCGGGTCGACCTTCTCGGTGCCGAAGGTCTCCACGAACAGGCCGACGGGGGCGGCCTTGCCGATGGCGTACGCCACCTGGACCTCGGTGCGGTCGGCCAGATCGGCGGCGACCACGTTCTTGGCGACCCAGCGCATGGCGTAAGCGGCCGAGCGGTCCACCTTCGACGGATCCTTGCCGGAGAAGGCGCCGCCGCCGTGGCGGGACATGCCGCCGTAGGTGTCGACGATGATCTTGCGGCCGGTCAGGCCGGCGTCGCCCATCGGGCCACCCAGCACGAACTTGCCGGTGGGATTGACGAGCAGCCGCACGTTCGAGATGTCCAGCGGGCTGGGCAGCTCCAGCTCGGCCAGCACTGACTCCAGCACCTTCTCGCGGATGTCGGGAGCGAGCAGGTTGTCCAGGTCGATGTCGGCGGCGTGCTGGGTGGACACCACGACCGTGTCCAGCCGGACCGGGATCGCGCCGTCGTATTCGATGGTGACCTGAGTCTTGCCGTCGGGACGCAGGTAGGGCAGCACGCCGGACTTGCGGACCTCGGTCAGCCGGCGGGCCAGCCGATGCGCGAGCGCGATCGGCAGCGGCATCAGCTCGGGGGTCTCCTTGGTGGCGTAACCGAACATCAGGCCCTGGTCACCCGCGCCCTGCTGCTCGATCTCGTCGTCGGAACCACCCACGCGGGACTCGTGCGACTTGTCGACGCCCTGCGCGATATCGGGCGACTGCGCGCCGATGGCGACGTTCACGCCACAGGAGGCGCCGTCGAAACCCTTGGCGGAGGAGTCGTATCCGATCTCCAGCACCTTCTCCCGGACGATGGTCGGGATGTCGGCGTAGGCCTCGGTGGTCACCTCACCGGCGACGTGCACCTGGCCGGTGGTCACCATGGTCTCGACCGCGACGCGACTGCGGGGATCCTCGCGGAGCAGCGCGTCGAGGATGGAATCGCTGATGGCATCACAGATCTTGTCCGGATGACCCTCGGTCACGGACTCACTCGTGAAAAGCCGGCTACCGGACTTGGGCACAGTTCTTCCCTCTCCTCAACGGATTACTTCGCTCGGGTCGCAACGGTAGCCGTACTGCGCCACCGCACAACCCTTCAGATCAGAATATTCCAAACCAACGACAGTGGGTACACTGTACGCAGAAGTATTCGCAACCGTCCACAGCAGGTAACCCCTACACACCCGTCCGCTCACCACCGAGACATCTCGGCGTGTCGACGGGTTCCGGCAGCGCCCGCATCGCTGCATCGGGTGCATGTTCGCGGTCCGCGCGCGTGCGCACGGCAGCGCTCAGCGCAGCAGCGGCCCCAGCGCGTCCAGCACCCGGCTGGCCAGCAGCGCCTTCGACCCGTGGTCGAGCGCCTGTTCGGTACCGTCGGCGCCGAGCAACCAGCCGTCGTTGTGGTCGACCTCGAAGGCCCGGCCCTCGCCGACGGCGTTGACCACCAGCAGATCACAGCCCTTGCGCTTCAATTTGGCGCGGGCATGGGTGAGCACGTCGCCGTGCTCGTCACCGGTCTCGGCGGCGAAGCCGACGATCGCGGTACCGGGCAACCGGCCGTCGTGCCGGGCCTGGACCAGACCGGCGAGGATGTCGCGGTTCTTGGTCAGCTCGATCGACTGCGGCTCGTCGGCGCCCTTCTTGATCTTCACCGCGGCCACGTGCACCGGGCGGAAATCGGCCACGGCCGCCGCCATGATCACCGCGTCCGCGCCGACCGCGTGCTTGTCGACGGCGACACCCAGTTGTTCAGCGGTGGTGACATGCACCAGTTCCACCGCGGCCGGCGCGTCCAGGCCGACGGTGTTACCCGCGATGAGGGTCACCTGCGCGCCGCGTTGCGCGGCCAGCCGGGCGACCGCGAAACCCTGTTTGCCGGAGCTGCGATTGCCCAGGAAGCGGACCGGGTCCAGCGGTTCCCGGGTGCCGCCGGCCGACACCACGAGGCGCCGGCCCTCCAGATCGCGCGGGATGGCGTCGGCGCGTTCCAGCAGCAGCGACGCCAGCCCGAAGATCTCCTCCGGCTCGGGCAGCCGGCCCGCGCCGGTATCGGCGCCGGTCAACCGCCCCGACGCGGGTTCGATCACGGTCGCGCCGTGCGCGCGCAACGTCCGCACGTTGGCGACGGTCGCCGGATGCTCCCACATCTCGGTGTGCATCGCGGGGGCGAACACCACCGGACATCGGGCGGTGAGCAGGGTCGCGGTGAGCAGGTCGTCGGCGCGACCCATGGCCGCGCGCGCCATCAGATCGGCCGTCGCCGGCGCGATCACCACGAGGTCGGCCTCCTGGCCCCGGCGCACGTGCGGCACCTCGGGCACATCGGTGAACACGTCCGTGTGCACCGGATTGCCCGACAGCGCCTCGAAGGTGACCCGCCCGACGAACTGCAACGCCGACTCGGTCGGAATCACCCGGACGTCGTGCCCGGTCTCGGTGAACTTCCGGACCAGCGCGCAGGCCTTGTAGGCAGCGATCCCACCGCCCACACCGACTACGATCCGCATCTGATCAAGCCTTTTCGATCGCAGGTGGCGGCGGCGTCGCAGACGCCACCGCGTGCGGCGTTACTCGCCTTCGGAGTGCTCGAGCAGGTCGGCGTGGATCTCGCGCATCGCCACCGACAGCGGCTTCTCCTGGAGACCGGGCTCCACCAGCGGACCGACGTACTCGAGGATGCCGTCGCCGAGCTGGTTGTAGTAGTCGTTGATCTGACGGGCCCGCTTGGCCGCGTAGATGACCAGCGCGTACTTCGACGACGTGCGCTCGAGCAGCTCGTCGATCGGCGGGTTGGTCAGGCCGACCGGGGTGTCGTACGCGGGCACGGGCTTGGTGTCGCTCACTCGGGAGGCTCCTGCTGGGTCTGGTTACGGTTCTGTGGTTCGACGGTCGCTGCGCACCCGACGGCGTCGGGATACCGCATCGGCGATCGGGGTGGTGCGTTTTCTGCAGAGCGGCCACGCGACAGCGGGCCGGTCGCTACCTCGAATTTGTGCTGATGAACAACGATACCAACTGCTCACAGGCACTGGTCAGATCGTCGTTCACGATCACGATGTCGAACTCGTCACATGCCGCGAGCTCGGTCCTCGCTGTTTGCAGCCGGCGTTCGATCACCTCGGGTGATTCGGTGCCGCGGCCGGTGAGCCGCTCGACCAGAACGTCCCAGCTGGGCGGGGCCAGAAACACCAGCAGTGCCTCCGGCATGGTGGTGCGGATCGAGCGGGCCCCCTCCAGGTCCACCTCGATCAATACCGGTTTACCGGCCGCGATCGCGGTCCGGACCGGGGCGGCCGGGGTGCCCGACCGCTGCAGGCCGCCGTGGATGTCGGCCCATTCGAGCAACTCCCCCTGTTCGATCATGGTGTCGAACTCGGCCCTGGTCACGAACCGGTAATCGCGGCCGTCGACCTCTCCGGGCCGCGGGGCCCGGGTAGTGGCCGACACACTGAACACCAGTTCCGGCAGTCGTTCGCGAACACAGCGAACCACTGTCGACTTCCCGACGGCCGAGGGGCCGACCAGTACCACCAGTCGACCCTTCTGCGTGTGTCCGACCACTCTCGGCTCAGGCCGTGAAGTCGAACTTGGCCAGCAGCGCCTTACGCTGCCGGTCGCCGAGGCCACGCAGGCGCCGGGTCGGCGCGATCTCGAGTTCGCTCATGATCTCCGCCGCTTTGACCTTGCCCACCTTCGGCAGGGCCTCCAACAGCGCCGACACCTTCATCTTGCCGAGAACCTCATCGGTCTCGGCGTCCTTCAGGACCGTCTTCAGGTCGGTGCCGCCACGCTTCAAGCGCTCCTTGAGCTCTGCCCGAGCGCGGCGAGCGGCAGCCGCCTTCTCCAAAGCAGCGGCTCGCTGCTCGTCAGTCAGCTGGGGAAGGGCCACGGTTCCTCCGTCTCATCGTTCATTGCATGATCTACCCCCGGTAACCCGGCGGTCTCAGCGACCGTACCCACGCCGCTTGCCGATTGCGAACCCACCCCCCAGGTCAGCGAGGGATTCCGGGCGCGTCGCGAGGCGACACGGGCCCGGCGGCGCCGCATCCGAAGCCGTCGCGCAGATCCTACCGCCCGTACCCCGCGCAGCCCTGTGGCCTGGGCTTTTCCGCTCGGTGCGGGGGTGCGGGACGGGAGCGGCAGCGGTCCGGAACCGGTCGTAATCGACCTGTTATCGCGCGACCTGGAACTTTCTTGGATTCATCGGCGTGTCGCGCTTTTTAACCTCTGCGTGTCGCGTGTCGCGGCCCTCCCGGGGGATCTCACGACGGGCTCGCGACACGATCGCCACAAGGACTCGCACGACCGCCGGAAAGACCCACTGACGCGGAAAAACACATTGGTGTAGTTCGTGATACCCAACCGGGCGTCGGGTCGCCCAGCGGGCCATATTCGAAAACGGACCAGTCGGAATGATATGCAAGGTGCGCTGAGCGTGCCTCACAGCACACCCGCGCACCGCTCGACCTCGAGTCCCGGAGAAACGCTCGACCTAGTCCTGGAGGAACGCGAAAGCCTCCGCGAGTTCGCGCACCCGCTGTCGCAGCGCGGTCACCGCCGGACCGGCCGCGAGAACCTCGCGGGAGACGCTCGGCAGCACCGCCGACAGCACCGCCGGCGGCACCAGCGACCGGATCGATGCCGCTCCCCCGCCCTGCGCCCCCACCCCGGGCATCAGGATCGGGCCGTTGAGCCCGGTCAGATCCGGCGCTCGATCCAGGGTCGAGCCGACCACCACGCCGACGGAGCCGAATTCGGCGCCGGCATTGCGCGCTGCGGTCGCGTCGACCATGGTCTGGGCGATGGTGCGGCCGTCGCCGGTGACGGTGGCCTGCACGACGGCCGCCTCCGGATTCGAGGTGGCCGCCAGCACGAACACGCCCCGATGATTGGCCTCCGCCAGGTCCAGTGCCGGTGTCAGCGAGCCGAATCCGAGGTACGGCGACGCGGTGATGGCGTCGCCGGCCAGCGGGCCGTCGCCGAGCCAGGCCTCGGCGTAGGCGGCCATCGTGGAGCCGATGTCACCGCGCTTGACGTCGGCGAGCACCAGCGTGTCCAGCGATCGCAACGCGGCGATCGTGGATTCCAGCACGGCGAATCCCGCGGAACCGTAGGTCTCGAAGAACGCCGCCTGCGGCTTCACCAGGGCCACCTGGCCGCCGAAGGCGGCCACGCAGATATCGGCGAATCGCTTCAGCCCTTCGGCGTCCTCACTGAACCCCCAGGCGCGCAACAGGGCCGGATGCGGGTCGATGCCCACACACAGTGGCCCGTATTCCGCCATGGCGTGCCGCAGCCGGACGCCGAACGGCTTCACTTCGGGTCCGCCGCGGTTCCGGCCACCGCCAGTTCGCGCTCGATGTCGGCCTCGGCCTCGGGTTCCGGTTCGACGGGCGCCGGGTTCCAGTCGATCGGCGGCGCGACCCGGAAGCCGACGGCGCTGTAACTGCCGAACCCGCCGGCCTTCTGCAGGCCGCGGATGTCACCGCCACCGCGTGGTGTCACCTCGGCGGACATCGGCACCCCCGTGGTGTCGATCAACCGCCGCCGCGGCTTCACCCGCCCGGCCCCTACCGGCCGCGCCCCTGCACCAAAACCGATGGCTCCCACCGTAATTCTCTCCCGTCAGTGTTTCTGTTCGACGTTCCCGGAGCCCCGCGTGGTCACGCGAGAGATCCGCTTCGTGGCTCGTCGGTCACGTCAGCGCGCAGCACGGCATGCAACTCCTGGAGGGAGCGCACACCGATACCGCCGTTTATTGTGGCCTCGATACCTTGTACGGCCGCAGCCGCACCCTGCACCGTGGTGATGCACGGAATGTTCGCACCCACCGCGGCGGTCCGGATCTCGTAGCCGTCGACCCGAGGCCCGGAGTTCCCGTAGGGGGTATTGAACACGATGTCGATTTCACCATCCTTGATCTGATCTACGATCGAGGGACCAAGAATGTCCGATGTCGTGTCGGCGCGGTGAATATCCGAGGCCGTGTTGTCACGCTCCCCCGTTGCATCCGGATGGGAGTGCTTCCGCACAGTCTGGCACGGGATGCCGTTGCGCCGGAGCATTTCGGCGGTGCCCTCCGTTGCCAGGATACGGAACCCCAGGTCGTGCAGCCGCTTCACCGGGAACACCATGGCACGCTTGTCCCGATTGGCGATCGACACGAACACCGTGCCCTCGGTCGGCAGCGATCCGTAAGCGGCGGTCTGACTCTTGGCGAAGGCGGTGCCGAAATCGGCGTCGATGCCCATGACCTCGCCGGTCGACTTCATCTCCGGCGACAGCAGCGAGTCGATCCCGGAACCGTCCGGACGGCGGAACCGGTGGAATGGCAGCACCGCCTCCTTGACCGCGACCGGCGCGTCCAGCGGCACGTTGCCGCCGTCGCCCTCGGCGGGCAGCATGCCCTCCTTGCGCAGTTCGGCGACGGTGGAGCCGAGCATGATCCGGGCCGCGGCCTTGGCCAGCGGCACCGCGGTGGCCTTCGACACGAACGGCACCGTGCGGCTGGCGCGCGGATTGGCCTCCAGCACGTACAGCACATCGTCCTTCAGCGCGTACTGCACGTTCAGCAGACCGCGCACGCCGATACCCTTGGCCAGTGCGGTCGTGGAACGGCGGACGGCCTCGATATCGCTGCGCCCCAACGTGATCGGCGGCAGTGCGCACGCCGAGTCGCCGGAGTGGATACCGGCCTCCTCGATGTGCTCCATGACACCGGCGAGGTAGACCTCGTCACCGTCGCACAGCGCGTCCACGTCGATCTCGATGGCGTCCTCCAGAAACCGGTCCACCAGCACCGGATGCTCCGGCGACACATCGGTGGCCCGGGAGATGTAGCCCTCCAGCGAGGATTCGTCGTAGACGATCTCCATCCCGCGCCCGCCCAGCACGTACGACGGCCGCACCAGCACCGGATAGCCGATCTCGGCGGCGATCTTCTTGGCCTGCGCGAAGGTGGTGGCGGTGCCGTACTTCGGCGCGGGCAGCCCGGCCGCGGTCAGCACCTGACCGAATTCGCCGCGGTCCTCGGCCAGGTCGATCGCGGCCGCGGAGGTGCCGACCACCGGCACGCCGGCGTCGGTCAGCCGCTGCGCCAGGCCCAGCGGGGTCTGGCCGCCGAGTTGCACGATGACGCCCGCGACGGTGCCGGATTCGCGCTCGGCGTGGTACACCTCGAGCACGTCCTCGAAGGTCAGCGGCTCGAAGTAGAGGCGGTCGGCGGTGTCGTAGTCGGTGGAGACGGTCTCCGGGTTGCAGTTGACCATCACGGTCTCGTAGCCCGCGGCCGACAACGTCTGCGCGGCATGCACACACGAGTAGTCGAATTCGATGCCCTGGCCGATCCGGTTCGGGCCGGAGCCCAGGATGATCACCTTCGCGCGCTCGGGCTGCGGCGCCACCTCGGACTCCGCGGCCGGATCCAGCTCGTAGGCCGAATAGTGGTACGGCGTGCGGGCCTCGAACTCGGCGGCACAGGTGTCGACGGTCTTGTACACCGGGCGGACGCCGAGCCGGTGCCGCAGCGCGCGCACACCGTCCTCACCGGCCAATTCCGGTCGCAGCGCGGCGATCTGGCGATCGGACAGCCCGTGGTGCTTGGCGCCGCGCAGCAGCGGCTCGTCCAGCACGGGGGCGTCGAGCACCTCGCGGCGCAGGTCCACCAGGCCCTCGACCTCGGCGACGAACCACGGGTCGATACCGGAGGCCTCGGCCACCTGCTCGACCGTGGCGCCCAGCCGCAGCGCGCGTTCCACCTGGTAGATGCGGCCCTCGGTGGGCGTGGTGAGGTCGAGCAGGATGTCCTGTACATCGGTCCAGCGGCCGTCGGGCAAGGTCCAGAAGCCGGCGGCCTTGGTCTCCAGCGAGCGCAGCACCTTGCCGAGCGCCTCGGTGAAGTTGCGGCCCAGGCTCATCGCCTCACCGACGGACTTCATCGTGGTGGTCAGCGTCGGGTCGGCCCCGGGGAACTTCTCGAACGCGAACCGCGGCGCCTTCACCACGACGTAGTCGAGGGTGGGCTCGAAGCAGGCCGGGGTCTCCTTGGTGATGTCGTTGACGATCTCGTCGAGCGTGTAGCCGATGGCGAGCTTCGCGGCGATCTTCGCGATCGGGAAACCCGTCGCCTTGGAAGCCAATGCGGACGACCGCGACACCCGGGGATTCATCTCGATGACGATCAGGCGGCCGTTGCTCGGATCCACCGCGAACTGGATGTTGCAGCCGCCGGTGTCCACACCGACCTCGCGCAGGATGGCGATACCCAGATCGCGCATCTTCTGGTACTCGCGGTCGGTGAGGGTCATGGCCGGGGCCACGGTCATCGAGTCGCCGGTGTGCACACCCATCGGGTCGACGTTCTCGATCGAGCAGACGATCACCACGTTGTCGCGGCGATCGCGCATGAGCTCGAGCTCGAATTCCTTCCAGCCCAGGATGGATTCCTCGATCAGCACGTTGGCCGTCGGCGAGGCCGCGAGGCCGCCACCGGCGATGCGATCCAGGTCGACGTCGTCGTAGGCCATGCCCGAACCCAGGCCGCCCATGGTGAACGACGGGCGCACCACCACGGGGAAACCGAGTTCGGCGACCGTCTCGCGCACCTCGTCCATGGTGTAGCAGACCCGCGAACGGGCGCTCTCACCACCGACTTTCGCGACGATGTCCTTGAACTTCTGCCGGTCCTCACCGCGCTGGATGGCGTCGAAGTCGGCGCCGATCATCTCGACGCCGTACTTCTCCAGCGTGCCGCGCTCGTGCAGGGCGACCGCGGTGTTCAGCGCGGTCTGGCCGCCGAGGGTGGCCAGGATGGCGTCGGGGCGCTCCTTGGCGATGATCTTCTCGACGTATTCCGCGGTGATCGGCTCGACGTAGGTGGCGTCGGCGAACTCCGGGTCGGTCATGATGGTGGCCGGATTCGAGTTGACCAGCGTCACCCGCAGGCCCTCGGACCGCAGCACCCGGCACGCCTGGGTGCCGGAATAGTCGAATTCGCACGCCTGGCCGATGACGATCGGACCGGAGCCGATCACCAGGATGTGCCGGAGGTCTTGGCGGCGAGGCATCAGACACCTTCCTGTGTCATGCGGGACACCCGCACCCGGTCGGCCCGATAAGTGGGCTGCGCAGTGTCACTCATCGGTCCTCCATGAGCTCGGCGAAACGGTCGAACAGGTAGGCCGCGTCGTGCGGCCCGGCGGCGGCCTCCGGGTGGTACTGCACCGAGAAGGCCCGGCCGTCGACCAGCCGCACGCCCTCGACGGTGCCGTCGTTGGCGCAGGTGTGGCTGACCTCGGCGGCGCCGAAGGGGGTGTCGAAGCGCTGCCCGGCCTCACCCTCCAGCGCGAATCCGTGGTTCTGCGCGGTGATCGAGACCTGCCCGGTGGCATGGTCGATCACCGGCACGTTGATGCCGCGGTGCCCGAATTTCATCTTGTAGGTGGACAATCCGAGCGCGCGGCCCAGGATCTGGTTGCCGAAGCAGATGCCGAACAGCGGAATACCCTCGCCGAGAACGGCTTTGGTGAGCTCGACGGCATCGTCCTGGGTGGCCGGGTCGCCGGGGCCGTTGGACAGGAACACGCCGTCCGGATTCAGCTCGCGGATCTGCTCGGGGGTGACGCCGGAGGGCACCACGTGCACCCGCATGCCGCGCCGGGCGAACATCCGCGGGGTGTTGGTCTTGATGCCGAGATCGACGGCGACCACCGTGAACCGGTGCTCCCCGGCCGGTTCGATCGTGTACACGCCCGGCGTGCTGACCTCGGCGGCGAGATCGGCGCCGAGCATCGAGGGCTGGCCGGTCACCCGGGCCAGCAGTTCCTCGACCGGTGCCGCCGCGGCCGCGCCGCTGAAGATACCCGCCTTCATCGAACCGCGGGTCCGCAGGTGGCGCACCAGGGCGCGGGTGTCGATGCCGGCGATGCCGACCACCTGCTGCCGTTCCAGTTCCGCCGGCAGGGTGGTGGTGGCGCGCCAGTTCGAGGCGCGGCGCGCGGGGTCGCGCACCGCGTACCCGGCGACCCAGATCCGCTTCGACTCGTCGTCCTCGTCGTTCCAGCCGGTGTTGCCGATCTGCGGGGCCGTGGCCACCACGATCTGCCGGTGGTAGCTCGGATCGGTCAGTGTCTCCTGATAACCCGTCATCGCGGTGCAGAACACCGCCTCACCCAGCGTCTCACCCGTGGCGCCGTAGGCGGACCCGCGGAACACCCGGCCGTCCTCCAGCACCATCAGCGCGGTCGCGCTCATTGGTTGTCTCCGTTCGTCGTGCTGGCGCGGCCGCTCGTCCAGGCCGGATACACCGTCTTGTCGTCGCCGCGGAACCCGGTGTCCACCTCGGTGCCCGTCGGCAGTTTCCAGCGAATGACCAGCACACCATCTTCTGTCATGACCTTGCCCGCGTGGCCGCGCTCGGTGCGCACCGCCGTGATGGACTCGCCCGGAATCCAGATCGGCGCCGCGCCGTCGCGCTCCAGCAGCACCCCGCGCTCGAAGCGGGTCAGCTCCGCGGTGGCACGGAAGCCCAGGCCACCGACCACCACCCGGTTCTGCCAGCTGGGCGCCAGCGTGGTCCCGGTGTAGAGGCCGGTGGTCGGCTCCAGCACCTGCGCGCCGAGCTCCGCGGGCACCGCGGGCAGGTCGCCGATGGCGTCCGCCTGCCGCGCGCCGCGCCGCTGCCACGATCGGTACATACCCCATACGCACAGCGCGAACAGCGCGAGCAGCAGAAGAACCAGCAGTGTTCGTTCCATTACGACTCTCCTCCGGTCCTGGATGCGCCCGCACCGGCACGCACCGCCCCGTCGCGAGCGGTGAGCCGGCCGCGCAGGAACGTCGCCGTCACCCGCCCCGGCAGGGTCATCGCCTCGTACGGCGTGTTGTTCGAGATGCTGGCCAGGTCGGCGGACCGCACCGTCCACTCGGCCTCGGGGTCGACCAGCACCAGGTTGGCCGGCTCCCCCACCGCGAGGGGGCGGCCCTGATCGTCCAGGCCCGCGATGCGGGCCGGATTCTCGCTCATCACGCGGGCCACCCCGCGCCAGTCCAGCAACCCGGTCCGGACCATGGTGTCAGCCACCACCGACAACGCCGTCTCCAGGCCGAGCATGCCGGGCCGGGCCGCCGCGAACTCGCAGCACTTGTCCTGCTCGGCGTGCGGGGCGTGATCGGTGGCGACGCAGTCGACGACACCGTCGGCCAGTGCCTGCCGCAGCGCGGCCACGTCGGCGGCCTCGCGCAGCGGCGGGTTCACCTTGTTCACCGCGTCGTAGGTCTCGAGTCGCGAGTCGTCCAGCAGCAGATGATGCGGGGTGACCTCGGCGGTGATCGAGATGCCTTGTGCCTTGGCCCATTTCAGGATCTCGACGGTACCGGCGGTGGAGGCGTGGCAGATGTGCACGCGGGCACCGGCGTCGCGGGCCAGCAGCGCGTCGCGGGCGACGATCGACTCCTCGGCCGCGCGCGGCCAGCCGGCCAGGCCGAGCCGGGAGGCGGTCGGGCCCTCGTGCGCCACCGCGCCGGCGGTGAGCCGGGGTTCCTCGGCGTGCTGGGCGATCAGCACACCGAGGGAGTTCGCGTATTCCAGGGCGCGGCGCATGATCAGCGGATCGTGCACGCACTGACCGTCGTCGGAGAACATCCGGACCCCGGCCTCGCCCGCGGCCATGGTGCCCATCTCGGCCAGTTGCTTCCCGTGCAGCCCGACGGTGACCGCGCCGACCGGGTACACGTCCACCAGGCCGACCTCGCGGCCGCGGCGCCACACGTGGTCGGTGACCACCGGGTTGTCGGCGACCGGGCTGGTGTTGGCCATCGCGAACACCGCCGTGTAGCCACCGAGAGCGGCTGCGGCGGAACCGGATTCGATGGTCTCGGTGTCCTCGCGGCCGGGCTCGCGCAGGTGGGTGTGCAGGTCCACGAAACCGGGCAGCAGCACCTGGCCGGTGGCGTCGACGGTCTCCACGTCATCGGCCGTCAGGTCCGGGCCGATCGCGCGGATCTCGCCTTCGCCCAGCAGCACGTCGACCGGATCACCCTCGCCGTACAGGCGCACATTCTTGATCAATACGTTCATGCTCGCCCCTCCTCGCACGATCGGAGAGCCTCCGTGGTTACGCTCCGCTGCCGCCTCCGGCCCCGCCCGATCATGCTCCGCTTTTCTCGCATGCTCAGGGGGCCTCCGTGGTTGCGCTCCGGCGCCACCTCCGACCCGATCATGCGACGACCTCCTCGGCACCGGCGAGCAGGCGGAACAGTACCGCCATGCGCATGTGCACACCGTTGTTGACCTGTTGCAGCACAGCGGCTTTCGGTGAATCGGCGACCGCCGAGGCGATCTCCATGCCGCGCAGCATCGGGCCCGGATGCAGCACCACCGCCTCGTCGGGGAGCAGCGCCAGGCGACGTTCGTTGAGCCCGTACCGGATCGAGTACTCGCGGGCCGACGGGAAGAATCCGCCGTTCATCCGCTCGGCCTGGACCCGTAGCATCATGACCGCGTCGGCGCCCGGCAACTCGGCGTCGAGCGAGTCGGAGACCCGCACCGGCCAGTGGCCGACGCCGACCGGCAGCAGGGTGCGCGGCGCGACCAGCACCACGTCGGCGCCGAGGATGCTCAGCAGGAAGGCATTCGAGCGGGCGACCCGGCTGTGCAGGATGTCGCCGACGATGACGATCCGCTTGCCCTCCAGCGCGCCCAGCCGCTGCCGCAGTGTCAGCGCATCCAGCAGGGCCTGGGTCGGGTGCTCGTGCATGCCGTCGCCGGCGTTCACGACCGCCGGGCCGTTGCCCGCGAAACCACCTGAGCCGGTGGGCATTTCGGCGAACCAGCGGGCGATCTGGTGGGCGGCGCCGGAGGCCGGATGCCGCACGATCAGCGCATCGGCGCCGGCGGCGTGCAGGGTCAGGGCGGTGTCGCGCAGCGATTCACCTTTGGACACCGAGGAACTGGAGGCGCTGACATTGATCACATCGGCGCTCATCCACTTGCCCGCGACCTCGAACGACACCCGGGTGCGGGTCGAGTTCTCGAAGAAGACCGTCATCACGGTGCGGCCGCGCAGGGTGGGCAGTTTGCGCACCTCGCGACCGAGCAGCGCCTGTTCGAATCGTTCGGCGTCGTCGAGCAATTCGGTCGCGGCGGCCCGATCGAGATCGGTCACCGACAGCAGATGCCTCACTGCTCGTCCCCCTGGTGCAGGTAGACGCCGTCGCGGCCGTCGTGTTCGGTCAGCAGCACGGATATGTCCTCGTTGCGGGAGGTGGGGACGTTCTTGCCGACGTAGTCGGCGCGGATCGGCAGTTCGCGATGGCCGCGGTCGATCAGCACGGCCAGCTGCACCGCGCGCGGACGGCCGAGATCACGCAGGCCGTCGAGCGCCGAGCGCACGCTGCGGCCAGAGAACAGTACGTCGTCGACCAGTACCACCAGGGCGTTCTCGATGCCGCCCTCGGGCACCTGGGTACGCTCCAGCGGCCGGTGCGGGCGATTGCGCAGATCGTCGCGATAGAGCGTGATGTCCAGTGAACCGAGTGCGGGCCGCACCCCGGAGAACTCCTCGATCCGGTCGGTGAGCCGCGCGGCCAGCGTGGTGCCGCGAGTGGGAATGCCGATCAGCACGACGCGCGGCGCCTGGGGATCCGCCGAGTCGAGGGCGGTCTTCTCGATGATCTGGTGGGCCATCCGGGCCACGGTGCGGCTCACGTCCTGCGCCGACAACAGCTCGCGCCCGGCCCGGATCCATTCCGGGTCGTGTCGCTGCGAGTATTCGGGCACGGCCATGCCGACCTCCTTCCCCGCCTCACGGGACGGTCCGTTAAAGGATGTCTGTTTCGGCTGGCAAGCCTAGCAGTGCGCGCACCGGGCCCCGACCCCGGTCCCCCCATTTCCCGGCCGTTCAGCGAATTGTCGGCTATGTCACAGCGCCGTTGTCATACACTGTAAATCTCACCCGCACCTGTGTCATGCTCATAGTCGTGAGCAATGCGAATGGGTTCACGGATCCGACCCCGCTGACCTTCCGCGGCGCCGACGGTATCCGACTCGCCGGAGAGAGCTGGGGGCCCGACGACGGTCCGCTGGCGGTGTTCCTGCACGGCGGCGGCCAGACCCGGCACTCCTGGAAGGACACGAGCGCGGCACTGGCCAAGGTCGGGCTGCGCGCGGTACTGCTGGACGCGCGGGGGCACGGCGACAGCGAGTGGGCCCCGGACGGAAACTACAGCCGCGAGGCGCAGGCCGGTGACCTACTGGGCATCCTGGCCGAGCTGGGCCGGCCGGCGATCGTGGTGGGCGCCAGCATGGGTGGGCTGACCAGCCTGCTGGCCACCACCATGCCCGGCGGCGAGCTGATCTCCGGACTGGTGCTGGTCGACGTGGTGCCCCGCCCGGAGCGCAAGGGCATCGACCGGATCCTGAACTTCCTGGTCGGGAATCCGCAGGGTTTCGCCACCCTCGAGGAGGCTGCCGACGCGGTCGCGGAATACCTGCCGCATCGCCCCCGGCCACGCAGCCCCGAGGGTTTGAAGCGCAATCTGCGCCAGCGCGACGGCCGCTGGTACTGGCACTGGGATCCGGCGATGATGCAGGTGCCGGAGCGGCCGGAGGATCTCGACCTCAACGCCGACGAGTTGGAGGAGGCGGCCCGCGCGCTCACCATCCCGGTGCTGCTGGTCCGCGGCCGGCTCTCCGATGTCGTCGGCGAGGACAGCGTCGCCGCCTTCCGGGCACTGGTCCCGAGTCTGGAGTACGTCGAGATCGCCGGGGCCGCGCACACCGCCGCCAGCGACGTGAACGACCAATTCACCGATGCCGTGGTCGATTTCGTGCGGGCACACATCCCGCACACCGCCTGACAGCGGCTCACGGCGGCGGTAGCGGCACGGCCGTGAATTGTTCAAGTCGGATTGTTCAATCTGGATTGAACAATCCGACTTGTCTATCTAGAGTGGGGTCATGGATTCCACCCAGACCGTCTCCGAGTCGGCCGTCCGGGCGGCCCGCGAACTGCGCGTGCTGATCAGCCGGTTGCGGCGACGCTTCCTGGAGGCGTCCGACAGTCACGAGCTCACCCCGTCGCAGCTGTCGGTGCTGAGCCGGTTGCAGAAGAGCGGCGAGGGCACCGCCAGCGATATCGCCGCCGCCGAGCGGGTGCGACCGCAAGCCATCGCCGCCACGCTCGGCGTGCTCGACGAGCGCGGACTCGTCGAACGCCGCACCGATCCCGCCGACCGGCGCCGCCAGGTGGTGTCGCTGAGCCGGGCCGGCCGCGAACTGCTCGAGGGTCGCAGCCAGGCCGGGCACGAATGGCTGTCCGCCGCCATGCAGGAACAGTTCACCGAGGCCGAACGGGCCACCGTGCTGGACGCCCTGAGCCTGCTGGAAAGGCTGACGGCACAATGACTGTCACCTTGCACCGGATCGGTCGCAGGTTCCGGCAACCGGCCGACGCGGACGGTTTCGACCGGCGGCTGATCGTCCCGATGATCGTCTCGTCGGTGCTCAATCCGGTGAACTCGTCGATCCTGGCGGTTTCGCTGGTTCCGATCGGCGTGGCGTTCGGCGCGCCGCCCGCACAGACGGCGTGGCTGGTGTCGGCGTTGTATCTGGCCACCGCGATCGGGCAGCCCGTGGTCGGGCGGCTGATCGACCTGTACGGGCCGCGACGGTTGTATCTCGCGGGCGCCGCGCTCACGGGTGTCGCCGGAATACTGGGCCTGCTGGCGCCGGCACTGTGGGTGCTGGTACTGGCCCGGGTCATCCTCGGCTTCGGCACCTGCGCGGGCTACCCGGCCTCGATGTACCTCATCCGCCGCGAGGCCGAGCGCACCGGGCACTCCAGCCCGACCAGCGTGCTGACCGCGCTGTCGATCGCGGGACAGACCATCATCGTGCTCGGGCCGACCGCGGGCGGGCTGCTCATTCACCTCGGCGGCTGGCGGGCCACCTTCGCCGTCAACATCCCACTGGCGCTGGCATGTCTGGCGCTGGGCATCCGACGGCTGCCGAAGACCCCGGTCGCGGCCGGGCGCGGCAAGTTCGCCGGTCTGGATGTGCCGGGCATCGCGTTGTTCTCGGTCACCCTCGTGGCGCTGTTGCTGTTCCTGATGGAACCGGCGTGGTCGCACTGGTATCTGCCGGTGATCGCGGTGCTGGCCGCGGCCGCGCTGGTGCTGCGGGAGTTGCGCACGTCCGAGCCGTTCCTGGACATCCGGGTGCTCGGCGGTAATCTGCCCCTGCTCGCCACCTATGTGCGCGGCGCGCTGACCGCTCTGATCGGGTACTGCTTCCTCTACGGATTCACCCAGTGGCTCGAGGACGGGCGCGGATTGTCGGCGGCCACAGCCGGTCTGGTGCTGCTGCCGATGTCGCTGGCCGGGATCGGGGTCTCCGCGCTCACCGGCCGGCGCCAGGCGATTCGCGGCAAGATGGTGGTCGGTGCGATCGCGCAGATCGCCGCCGCGAGCCTGCTGCTGCTCGTGCACGCGTCCACCACGATCTGGGTGCTGGTCGCGGCGGTGTGCATCATGGGAATTCCGCAGGGGCT
This sequence comes from Nocardia sp. alder85J, assembly GCF_020176955.2. GTDB lineage: Bacteria > Actinomycetota > Actinomycetes > Mycobacteriales > Mycobacteriaceae > Nocardia. Next base: position 546,244 of record NZ_JAIUCZ020000001.1, on the reverse strand, counting down.
CAACAATCTCGCGATCCAGAATGCCGTCTACCACCAGGCGGATGCGGAACGGATGGCCTCGTCGGCCGGGCTGTTGCGTACCTTCATGTATCTGGGCGCGATCGGCTCGGCGGCGGCCAGCGGCGCGCTGCTGACCCGCCCGGCCGGTACCGCGGCGTTGCATCATCTCTCGCAGTTCATGCTGGTCGCCGCAGTCCTGTTCCTCCTGCTCACGGTGGCGGATCGCTCGCTGGGCCGGATCGGGCGTGCCGAAACGGAGCTCACCGGCGCCTGACCCGCGCTCGGCCGATTCCGTTGCGGCACATGCCGATCGCGGCCCCGGCAAGGTCCAGATCTGCGCACCCATACCTCGACCCGGCCGAACGCCATCGGCGTGGCCACACGCCTGGAGCGCCGACCACAGCATCGGGTCACGACATGCCATCCAGACGACTCACGTCGTGGACCTGGTCGCCACGACCTCGCGGTGCCGGACGTCGGCGGTCACGTCAGCGCCAGGGCGAGCCGGTCGGCGGCCTGCACGAGCTCTGCGGAATCGCTGTGCCGCCGTTCCCGCAGGGCCTCTCGCACCGCCCCGGCCTGGGTCCAGCGGCGGGCCCGCTCCACGTCGACTTCCGCTGCGTCGCAATAGATGTCGAGGAGGCGCAACAGGGTCGGCCGCGGATCGGGTGAGGCGATCAGGTCACCGAAGCGCGGGCTGTAGATCGCCGTGAAGGCATCGTAGGCCGGGTCGCCGACACAGACCTTCGGATCGATCGCCAGCCAGTCCTCACGGTCGGAGCCGAGCACGTTGGCGTCGTGCAGATCGCCGTGCACCAACGTCTGCGGTTGATCCGGGCCGAGTTCGCGCACGGTGGCAAGCGCGGCGTCCACGGTCCGACGGGGCAGCGGGTGCCCCAATTCTGATGCCGCAGTGCTGATCTCGTGCTCCCACGGGGCGATCTGCGCGGACAGCGTGGGGAATCCGGGTGGTGCGGTGACGGCCAGTCGTCGCGCCAGCGCACCCTGAATCGCGACAGCCCGTTCCGGATCGGCGACGTCGGCGAGCGTGCCCCGCGCGGCTCGTTCCAGCAGCATCGCGCTGTAGTTGCCGGCGCGTGCGTACAGGCGCACCGCACCCGCGCCGTCCCACGCCGCGAAGGCCGCCGATTCGCTGACGGTCCAGGAATGCGGAAACGACACCTTCATCACCGCCGGTGGCAGATCGCGGTGCCGTACCGGCACCACGATCCCGACCCGGCCGTGCATCACCTCGCCGTCGGGAGTACACGACCACTGTTGCAGCAACTCGTCGAGCACTGCGGGCAGGGCATCGATCCATGTGCGACCCGCCTCTCCCGCGTCGGAGGCCATACTCCGCGCGAACCCCTCCGGAATGTCGATCGGCACGCCACAGCCTATGTCGCGGAAGCCGTTTCGCGCCAACAGCGGCGGCCATCACACACCCTTTCGGGCGGCGCGCCGCAGCGGCACGCACGATCATCACGGCGGAGGGAGTAGACCGACTGCCGACGGGCGCCGGGGCGAGCGATTCGGAAACCGACGGTTTGCTACTGGAACATACGTTCGAGAGCCGGTAGATTGGCCGCATGTCGACGACACTCCAGGGTTCGCTGTTCGACTGCCCGGACGAGGGTGCGGCCGGGCTCACCGCGCCGGGTCCGTGGCACGGGTTGCATCGCACGCAGCTGGGTTCCGGCGCCTGGGTGGACGTACTGCCGGGGTGGCTGACCGGTTCGGATGCGCTGTTCGAACGGCTGGTGGTGCGGGTGCCGTGGCGGGCCGATCGGCGGCCGATGTACGACCGGGTGGTGGATGTGCCACGGCTGCAACGGTTCTACGACGAGAGCGAGCCGCTGCCCGATCCGGCGCTCGACGCGGCTCGCGCCGCACTCAGCGCGCATTACGCCGCCGAACTCGGCGAGCCGTTCCGCACGATCGGACTGTGCTGGTATCGCGACGGGAACGACAGTGTCGCATGGCACGGCGACACCATCGGCCGGGGCGCCCGGCACGACACCATGGTCGCGATCGTCTCCGTCGGCGCGCCGCGCGGGCTGGCGTTGCGGCCGCGCGGCGGTGGCGCCGCCGTCCGGTACCAGCTCGGCCACGGTGATCTGCTGGTCATGGGCGGGTCGTGCCAGCGCACCTGGGAGCACGCGGTGCCGAAAACCCGGCGGTCGGTGGGGCCGCGGATCAGTATCCAGTTCCGGCCGCGGGGGGTGCGGTGAGACCGAACACCTGGCGGAACAGGTCGGCGCCGTGCGCCTCCGGCCGGGGTGCGCCCGGCGTCATGCGATAGGTACGCGTGCCGTCGTCGGCGCACCCGGCGCGCAGGAACAGGTCCGACGGATGCGCCGCGGCGCGGCGGGCGGCGGCGAATTCGTGGAGGTGCGTGACGAAGACGATCGTCACCCCGGAATCCACCAGGGCCGCGATCAACGGCCCGGCGATCCGGGCGGCGTCGTGTTCGCCGGTGGAGGCGAACGACTCGTTGCACAGCAGCAGACCACCCGCTGCCACTCGGTCGACGATGCGGCTCATCCCCGCCAGCTCCTCGGCCAACCGGCCGCGGGTCAGCGTCCGATCCTCCTCCGGCGCGAAATGTGTGAACACGCCGGTGCGCAGGGGCGCGACGAATTCGTCGGCCGCCACGAACAGGCCCGCCTGCATCATGATCTGAACGACGCCCACACTGCGCAGGAATGTCGTCTTACCGCCGTTGTTGGCGCCGGTCACGACCAGCAGGGAGCGGTCGTCGGCCGACACGTCGACCCCGACCACCGGTTCCCCGGTGAGCCCCAGGCCGATGTCGCGCAGGCCGAGACAGTGCAGGCCGGGCGACCCGGCCGGCAGTACGGACGGCACGCACACCGGCACCCCGGCCTGCCGCACCCGCTGCCACAGGGTGAGACCACCGAGGTAGAAGGCCAGTTCGGTGCGCAGCCGGAGGAAGAAATCGCCGATACCGTCGGCGGCACGGCTGACCACGTCGGCGACCGCCTCCAGTGCACGGCTCCGGAAGCGGGTCAGCGCGGTGGTTCCGGCCTCGAAGTCGTCGGCCGCTTCGAAGGCTCCGGGGCGGCGGCGCAGCCCTCGCGGGCGCGACCGCGGCGGGGCGTGCAGGATCGGATCCACCGGTTTGTTGCCCGGCCCGAGGGATATGCTGAGGTGCATGCCGTGGTCGAAATCCAGGGCGGCGAGGTGGGTTCCGACCTCGTCGAAATATTCGTCCGGCAGGGTGGATCGCACCTGCGCGCACAGTGCGGTCAGCCCACTGGATTCGAAATACGCTGCGCTGCCGTCACATTCGGCGCGCAGACGGCGCAGCAGCAGCATCGACTCCGCGACGGGTTGCAACGCCAGCAGCAGCTTGCCGCCCGGACGACTGCCGCGGCCGATCGTCCACCGGCGCACTTCGGTTGCGGCGCAGGCGATATCGTAGATCCTGCGGATCCGATCGGGATGCGCACAGCAGTCGGCGAACACCGCCTGCCGGTAGCGGACGGTCGCCGCGTCGGCGGCGATCGAGGTCAGGCCGGTCCGGGCCGCGGTGAGCAGGACCGGATCACCGTCGGCCATCGCCGCGCATACCGCGGTCAGGCCCAGGTCGGTGAACACCGTGTCGCCGAGAGTCGTTGCCGCACCGGCGTGTCCGGGTGGAAACAGCAGATCGGCCCTCATCCGATGACCCTGGCCGTGACCGCGTCGTAGGTCAGGCCGTATCGCTGCGCGAGCGTCGCGGCGTGGGCCTGTCCGGTGCCGTCGCTGCGGTGCAGCCGGTAGGTGCGCCGCGCCGGATCATCGGGATCCACCGTCGCCACCATGCCGACAGTGGCGGAACCGTGTGCGCCGAGCCCCTCGAAGAAGGTGACGAACACCGCGACCGCGCCGAGGGCGGTGATCCGGTCCAGCACCGCACCGCCGATGCGCAACCCGTCGGCGGTGGTGGTCGACGCGAAGCTCTCGTTCAGCACGATCATGCTGTCGGCGGTGGCCGCGGCGAGTGTGTCGCGCACCGCGGTCAGCTCGCGCAGCAGCCGGCCGGTCCGATCGGCGGCGGTGTCGGCACGCTCGAAGTGGGTGAACATCCGGTCCGGCAGCGGCAGCCGCGCCCGGGTCGCCGGCACCGGGCACCCCAGCGCGGCCAGGTACACGAGCTGGCCCACAGTACGGGCGAAGGTGGTCTTGCCGCCGGAGTTCGGGCCGGTCACCACCAGGATCCGTTCGGCATCGTCCAGTCGGAAATCGTTGCACACCAGAGGTTTCCGGTCGGCAGCACATTTCAGGCCGAGTGCCAGGTCGAAGGCGGCGTCGGCATACGGGCGGTCGAATCCGGCGGTCACCTCCGGCAGTGTCACCGCGCGCCCGTCCCCGGTGACCCGCGCGGCCACCGCGAGATACCGCAGATAGAAATGGATCTCGCGATCGAAGGCGACGACGCCCGGATCGGCGAACTCCTCGTGATCGCGCGCGAAGCGTTCGAGCAGCCGGAACGGGGCCGGGAACAGCGCCGTCACGTTGTCCAGCAATTGCATCTCGAACGGGTTCGCGTCGGCGCGATCCGGGGCCGATCGTGGACCGGGTGCGGCGGAGACGAAGCGGCGGAACAGGTTCGCGATGGTGTCCTGATAATCCGGCTCACCGCCGTACCGGCCGACCTCGACGGTTCGGTCGGTGATCCGCACCGAGAACGCACGCCTCGTAATGCTTCCTCGGTATCGTGCAGCGCCGCGGCGAGCCGGGTGAAGGCGGCGCCGGCGACCAGTTCGGCCAGGTAGGCGCGCCAGCCGGTGAGGGCGCGGGAGGTGAGCGGCAGTCCGGTGAGCTCCTCGTGCAACCGGATCACCGCGCGCACATACTCCGCAGCGGCATCCAGCCACCAGCGGGCCCGCTGCTGCGGCCGACGCTGCGCGACCGCGCGTTCCCGCAGATCGCGCATTCGCCACAGCGCGATGGCGAACTCGTCGAATGCGCGGTAGGCCGCCTCCGAGGCCAGGTCGGCGAACACCTCCTGGCGATATCGCACCGCTTCGACGTCACACAACGGCCGCCGCAACCATTCGGTCAGCCGATACGGATCGAGATCTCCGGCCACCGCCGCGATGATCCGGTCCAGATGCAGATCGACCCGGACCTGCTCGGCGACCACCACCTCCGCGATCTCCGCCCGCGGCTGCCACAGCACACTGTGATACTCCATCGTCCTCAGAATGCCTTGCGGGTCCGGTGATGTCGATCGACCCGGCCCGGGTGCGCCGATCGACCCGGCATCGGTCGTCATGCGAGATGATCGGCACGCTTGCGACCACCGTGACCGCGCGAACGCCGCAACGCGGGCAGCTCACAACCTCTGTCCGGCACCGTTTCCCACCACCGGGCACCGCACGGGAGGGGCGGTGGCGGACCGGTGCACCACAGCCGGACCTGCGGTGACAGGTCGCGATGCCGGGTGGTGGCACGGCCCACAGTGCGGTCAGGATGTCATACCGGACTGGTAGATTGGCCCCATGAATACTCCGGGGGCGGGAATTCTGGCCGTGATGCCGCTGCACGCCATCAGCGAGGTCCACGGTGAAGAGGGTCTACGTCAGCGGCTGGCCATCGAGAAGGAGAAGCTTCCCCAGCCCGAGCGGGTCGATGCCGCACTGGATCTCGCCTCCGATCTGCATCGGGACGACCGGTACGGGCGCGAGCCGTATGTGAATCATCTGCTCCGCGTCGCGATCAGGATCATCAGCCACTATCAGGTGTACGACACGGATATCGCGGTCGCCGGGCTACTGCACGACGCCGTCGAGGATCATGCCCCCGAACTGGCCGGTACCCGTGGTGATTCCGGCACCGAGGCCGCGCTGGCCGAGGTCGGGGACCGGTTCGGCTCCCGCGTCGCCGGGCTGGTCGCCGCAGTCACCAATCCCCCACCGGACCCGGCGGTCGACAAACATGTGCAATACCGGGAGCACATCGCCAGTAGTCTCGGCCGCGATCCGTGGGCGCGGGTGGTGAAGCTGTCGGATTTCACCGACAACGGGGTGGGCATCCTCTACGCCACCGAGCCCGCGATGCGGCCCCTGGCCACCAAGTATCGGCCCATGACCCCCATTTACCGTGATCTGGTCACCCGGTCCGACACCCCGCTGTCGGACCACGTCAAACAACATATTCTCGGCCAACTCGATCTGGCCGAGGAACGTTTCAGCGCCATTCTCGACCCGAAGTAGGCCGAACTGACCACCGAGTTGCCGTTCATCGACGAACACCGGCTCACCGTGCCCGCCCCGGCCGCTACCGTCTGGGCGGCGCTGACCGACTGGATCGGCCATACCGGCCTGGGCGTCGACCGGCGCTTCACCCGGATGGTCGGCACGGATCCGCGGTCCCGGTCCGGAACCCTTCCCGATGTGGGCGCGACCGTGCCCGGTTTCGCCGTGGCCGAATCCGAGCCGGACGATCACCTCACTCTGGCCGGGCGGCACCGATTCTCGCGCTACGTACTGACTTTCACCCTCACCGCCGACCCGGCGGGCACGATCCTCGCCGCTCGATCGTCGGCGGCGTTCCCCGGACCGCACGGCCGGGTCTATCGAATGCTGGTCATCGACTCGGGGGCACACCGGATGATCGTCCGCCGCATGCTCCGCGACATCGGCCGCAGCGCCGAATCGCGCTGAGCGGGGCTCCTCGCCCTGTCCGCACCGGCTCGGCGCGTTGATCTCACCGCCGCCACCCGTAGATGACGGCCGGTTACGATATCTCCACGGCCCCCTCGGTGCGCACCCATCGAATTGTGCTCGGGCGAGACGACTTCCACGACCGGTGGCGTCGATGTGCACGGTATGCGGTATCGATCGGATTCGTCTGTTCACCGGGATCCGATGGTCAGCCTCGCGGGTGCGCCGTGCACGGGACCGGCGCCGGGAGGCGGCCCTCGAAGAATCGGGAGGGTGCGACACCCATGAGGGACCGGAAGTCGGCGGCCATATGTGATTGGTCGTAGAAGCCCTCGTCGGCGGCCAGATCGGCGAGCAGGGCGGCATCCGGGCCGGACAGCAGTCGCCGCACCCGGGAGATTCGGGCAAAGTGCTTGGGTGACAGGCCGATTCCCGAGGTGAACAGGTTGCGCAGCTGGCGTTCGCTGACGGCGAGGCGGGCTGCCACCTCGGAGACGCCGATCCGGTCGGCCACCAGGGTCGCCGCGTCCGAGAGCAGCGCGCGGCGGGAGCGGTCGGCCGGATCGTCGGAGATGCGTTGCGGTAGTTGGTGTTCCAACAGCGGCAGCACGCCGTCCGCAGCGGCGTGCAGTATTCGATCGGTGAATTCGGCCAGCGGGCCCGGGAATTCGGCCAGTGGCACGATCCGGTCGGTCATTTCGGCGGCGGCCACCCCGAGCAGGGGGCGCACCGCGCCGGGGGCGATCCGCAGGCGGAGACAGGAGGCCGGTGCTTTCGCGGCGTGGTAACTGGCCCGGGTGCGGGGGCCGATCACCATCACGTCCTGATGGTCCGGCGCCTGCCGGCGCAGGATCACCGTCGTCGCCGCGGTCGGAATGTGGGTGAGCGCATCCGGCTGCCGCAGCTGGATCGGAATGTGCCCGGCCGCGGCGAACCAGGACCGCAACGAGGGGGGAACGCCGAGGGGGCGTTCGTAGGTTTCCGCCAGGCGCACCGGACCGGCGAGACGAGTGCTCACCGGATCCACTGTAGCCAGCGCGCGAGGGGTGCGGCCGTGCCGATTTTTCCTATCGCCGCAGGTCGCCGTCACGGCAATCTGGCGGCATGATTCTGGTTACGGGTGCGACGGGCACCATCGGCAGTGAACTGATCCGGCAGTTGGCGCAACGCGGTGAGCAGGTGCGGGCACTGACCCGGAACCCGGGCGCGGCGACGGTCCCCGACGGGGTCGAGGTCGTGGGTGGTGATTACGCCGATCGCGATGCGGTGGCGGCGGCGATGGCGGGTGTCGACGCGGTGTTCCTGGTGGGGGTGTTCGGACCGCACAGCAACGCCGACCCGGGGCTGGTCGCGGCCGCGCGGGCGGCGGGGGTGCGCCGGGCCGTCAAGCTCTCGGCGATCGGCACCGGTGATCCCGAGCTGGGCTGGATCGGCACCTGGCACGAGCCCGGTGAGCGCGCGCTGCGGGACAGCGGCCTGGAGTGGACCGTCCTGCGCCCCAGCGCCTTCGCCACCAACTCCCTGGCCTGGGCCGACGACATCCGGCACGGCAAACCGGTGCCGAGCCGGACGTGGACCGGCGCCCAGGGCGTCGTCGACCCGCAGGACATCGCGGCGGTGGCAGTGCGCGCACTGGTCTCGGACGCACACACCGGGCACACCTACACCCTCACCGGCCCGGAAGCCCTGTCCGAATACGACCAGGCCGCGGTGCTCGGCTCGGCGCTCGGACGCCCGGTTGAGGTCGTCGACCTGACCGACGACGAGGTGCGGGCCCGCATGGCCACCGCCGGCCTACCGGCCGATTACATCGACGGCGTCCAGCAGGGGACGGCCTTCATCCGCGACGGTCGCAACGCCACCCTCACCGACGACGTGCAAGCGGTGCTGGGCCGCGCACCGCGCACCTACACCCAGTGGGTGGCCGACCACCTGTCCGCCTTCACCGCGAACTGAGCTCGCGCGTGCTCCGGTGAGCATCGGTGTGAACGGCACACCGCGCGACACCGCCGGACCCCCGGGTGCCGCCATGCCGCGCCGCGGCGAGCCGCCTTCAGCTCGGTCGGCAACCCGCAGAACCGGTCTCGGCCCACCCGGCACAGCTGTCGGCACGGCTACCGCACCCGGCAGGCCCGGACATCACTCATTCCGAGCGACGCGAAATCTGGTGCATGCTCGGGGCGAGACCGGTCCCGGTCTACCCGGCAGACGCTGTCGGCGCGGTCACCGGACACGGACGGGCCGGAACGTCGTTCATTCCGGGCGGCGTGCGAAATCCGGTGCGTGCTCGGGTAGCACGCCGCGGGCGACCAGGAAGGCCGGGAGGGTCCGGATGACCGGGAGGCTGCGGAACACGCGCAGCGGCAACGGAATCCGGTCGAAGGTCGAGATATCGAGTGCACCGGACAGACTGGGCTCGATACCGAATCGGTGGACCGCCCGTTGCATGTCCTGAGTCACCATCGTGGGTACGAGGCGGCGGCGCTGCACCCGCGCCAGATCGGCCTCGGTGATGTTGTGGGAGAGCAGCTTCGGCGCGAGGATCCGCGCGGCCGCGACGGCGTCCTGAACGGCCAGGTTGATGCCGACACCGCCGATGGGCGACATCGCGTGCGCGGCGTCGCCCAGGCACAGCAGGCCCTCGGCGTACCAGCGGTGCAACCGGTCGAGTTTGACGTCGAGCAGTTTCACCTCGTCCCAGTCGTGTACGGCGTCGATCCGATCGGCCAGCCAGGGCGCCACCGTGATCATCGTGCGCATGATGTCGGCGACCGGGGCCTGCCGCAGCACCGCGTCGGCGCCCTTGCGGATGACGGTGGCGCACTGCCAGTATTCGCCCCGGTCCAGCAGCAGTGCGAAACGGTTCGCGGTGACCATCCACACCGCACCGGCCGGATCGGTGTCGTTGCGCGGGAAGCGGAACCACCACACGTCCATGGGTGTGGACCATTGCCGCAGGCTCAGCCCCGCGGCGGCGCGCAGCACCGAACCGCGGCCGTCGCAGGCGACCGTGAGGTCGGCGTGGATCTCACCGGTGGCGCCGTCCGCGGTGCGGTAGCGCACGCCGGTGACCCGTTTACCGTCCCGGATCAGGTCCGTGGCGGCGGTGTTCATCCGCAACCGGAAGGTCGGCTCGCGATCGGCGGCACGGGCCAGCAGATCCAGCAGATCCCACTGCGGGACCATGGCGATGTATTTGTGCCTGCCGGGCAGGTGCGTGAGCGTGGCGAGGCGGACCATCCGGCCCCGGATCGGCAGTTGGATGTCGGTCATGTGCCGTGCGGGCAGTTTCGCGAACTCCCGGCCCAGACCGAGTTCGTCGAGCAGATCGAGCGTGGTGGGATGCACGGTGTCACCACGGAAATCACGCAGGAAATCGGCGTGTTTCTCCAGGACGGTGACCTCGACCCCGGCCCGGGCCAACAGGAGGCCGAGCACGATTCCCGCGGGGCCGCCACCGGCCACGAGACAGCTGGTCCGTTCCATTTCGGCGCCTTCCGTCGCTGGTACGGCGGTTGTCGCGTCGATGCTAGCGCCGCGGCCGGCGAACCGAGCGTGTCGCGGTCACTCGGCCCGGTCGCGGCGCAGGGTGAAGAAGTACGGCGCCGTCATACCGCGCAGGTCCATCACGCCGAGCAGGGTGTCGTCGTCGACCCAGCGGAACATGTCGATGATCGGCAGGTGGTCGTACACCATTGCCGCGCCGACCTTTCCACGGAACTCGAGATCGCGCAGGCGGGCCCGGGGCGCGCGGGCCCGCAGCACCGGACGCAGCAGTGGCAGCGCCGCCCGGGCCAGGCGCAGCGTCACCAGTGGGACCCGGCCGGCGAGCCCCAGCGGGGCCCGGCGCGGATCGACCGGGAAGACCACCTTGTCCGGACCGGCGAACAGCAGTGGCTGCACCCGGTCGGCGTCGTCGAATTGTTTACCGTACCAACCCGATCCGACCAGCACCCCGGCCCAGGGATGTCCGGTGTCGAGCTCGGCGCCACGCCACCGGCTGCCGACGATGTGGGTGACGGGTACCGCGGGCAGACTGTCGAACAGCTCCCATGCCTGTTGGGGCGTGCTGCCGCCGTCCAGCAATTCCCGCAACCGCGCTGCACCGGGCACCGCATCCTCCTCGACAGTGAGAGCTCGATGTGAGAGCAAACGCTGAAATCGCTCTCACCCTATCGCAGCGCGGACGACGCCCCGAAAGCGGCCGCATCCGGGACGGAAAGCCTTGCCCGCCAACGGATACCGCCACAACCACCTTACTCGATGAACAGCAGTGCCGGAGATCCGGTCACCTTCGCTTGACCTCGAGTGCACTCGAGGTACCAGGATCGGCGGTGGTTCGGTACCGCGTCCGCGGATGCCCTCGCCGTCTCCCGTACACCCGGCGGCGAGGGCCCGGACCCCTTCCGCCTCCGCCTCGGTGTCGGTGGGCACGGTTAGGCTGGTCGGGTGCAGACCAGCCTCCTGCCACATGTCTCGGCCGCCAACGACCTGACGGCCCGGTGGTGCGCCGCCGCCGGTCGTGACGATTTCGTCGTCTCCGGATGCGGCGTGTGGCCGCTGCTCGGGCTGCTCGCCGGGGCCGCCGACGAACCGGCGCGCACCGAGCTGGCCGCGGCCGCCGGTCTGCCCGCGGCCGATGCGCAGGCGGGCGCGCTGCGCCTGCTCGAATCGCTCGCCGAGGCCGAGGCCGTGGCCGCCGCACTCGGCCTGTGGGTGCGCCGGGACATCGAGCTGCGGCCCGGCTGGGCCGGCACGCTGCCGCCCGGCACGATCGAGCCGCTCACCGACCAGGCCGCCCTCGATACCTGGGCGTCGGAGCACACCGCGGGCCTGATCCCCCGCTTCCCGCTCGACCTCACCGCCGAGACGGCGATGCTGCTGGCCACCGCCGTCGTCGCCCGCACCGCCTGGTCCGAACCGTTCCACGACGACGTACTGGAGCCGGCCGCCGGACCCTGGCACGGCCATCGCGGGCCCGGACTGTCGCGCTATACCAAGCAACTCGGCGACGCGGCCGTGCTGACCGGCCCCGAACCGGTCACCCGGGTGGTAGTACGCGGCAGCGTCGACCTCGACGTCCATCTGCTGCTGGGCGAGGGCACGCCGGGAGCGGTGCTGGCCACCGGTTTCGGCGCGCTCGACGGCAGCGTCGAGGTGCGTGGCGACCTGCCCGTCGGCACCCGCGGCCCGGGGCTACGCGTCGAATCCACCCGCGCTATGTCGGATTCGCTGCGAATCCAAGTGCCGCCCTTCGAGATCCGCTCCGAACACGATCTACTGGCGAACGCCGGGCTGTTCGGCCTGCGCACCGCCACCGACCCGACGCGCGGCCACTTCCCCGCCATATCCGCCACCCCACTGGCGGTCGACGGGGCAAGTCAGAACGTCCTGGCCCGCTTCACCCGCGAGGGTTTCGAGGCGGCCGCCGTCACCGCCGTCGGATTCGCCGTCGCCGCAGCCCTGTTCCCACCGCGCCGGACCGTAGAGATCACCGTCACCTTCGACCGCCCCTTCGCCTTCCTCGCGGTCCACCGCCCCACCGGACTGGTCGTCGTCGCCGGCTGGATCGCCCGGCCACCCACCTGAACCGGGCTGAACCGCCGCTCCGCACCTCGCTCTGCGACCGAGCCATCACCTCACGATCCGACCCAGCGGCGGCTACATCGTCGCACTGCGACGATTGCCGGCCCACCACCTCACCACAGCGGCCAGCCTGCCACCTCACCGGACCGGCCCAGCGATCGCCTCGCCAGACCGGCCCGCTCGACCGGCGCATCGGTCTCCGCACCCGAACAGTTCGTGGCCGCAGAGATCGCCCGCCAGGTCGACCACAGCACACAGGTGACCGATTCGGACTGCTGTGGCCACCAGCGCACCCGGCAGTCACGCTCGTCGGCGACAGGCGCAGGCACCGACATGGCCGCGGCGGCGAATTCGGCGAATACCCCGCGAACGAATCGGCACGGTGCGGCTTGCGAAGATGGTGGGGTGTCCGAGCAATCCGAAACACCCATCCAGGCTGCGGCCGAACCTCGATGGTGGCAGCGGGTCGGGATGCTGGACCGGGTCCGGATCGGGCTGCTGGTCGCGGGTGGGTTGTGTGTCGCCACCGGGTTGCTGCCGCGGGCGGATGCGGCGGCGAATCTGCGGCGGATCGGACCGCTGCTGCTGTTCCTCGGCAGTGTCATCGTGCTGGCCGAATTGGCTCGTCAGGCACAGGTTTTCGATGTGATCGCGCATCGGCTCGCGATCATCGGCCGGGGCAACTACGTGGCGTTGTTCCTGTTGTGCGTGCTGTTCGCGGCGACGACCACGATGGTGCTGAATCTCGATACCACCGCGGTGCTGCTCACCCCGGTGATGCTGGCGCTGGCGGGGCCGGCTCGTATCCCGCCGCTACCGCTGGCGATGACGACGCTCTGGCTGGCCAATACCGCGAGTGTGCTGTTGCCGGTGTCGAATCTGACCAATCTGCTGGCCGCGAATCGAGTCGGGCTCGACGGCACGGATTTCGCCGCGGCGATGTGGTTGCCGCAGGTGGCGTCGATCGCGGTCACCATGGCGTGCCTCTGGTTGTGGTACTGGCGGCGGGGCAGCCGTGGCGTGGACCGATACCTGCCGCCGGAGCCGATCCGGCCCGAGGGTGGCCGGGAACGAGCGCTGCTGTACGCGACCGCGGCGGCGTGCGTGCTGTTCATCGCGGCGATTCCGGTCGTCGGCGACCGGATCGGCATCGCCGCCACGGTGGCGGCGGCGATCGCGGTGGCGGCGTTCGCATTCCTGGACCGGTCGGCGCTGCGCTGGTCGCTGATCCCGTGGCGGTTGCTGGTCTTCGTGATCGGCCTGTTCCTGGTGGTTCCGACCCTGGGGCGGCTGGGCCTGTCGCACCTGATGCGGAATGTCATCGGCAGCGACCCGGGCGCCGCCGGAGCCTTCCGGGCCGCGGCTTCCGGTGCGGGGCTGGCCAACCTCGCCAACAACCTCCCGGCCTACACCGCGGGCGAGGCGGTGATCCCGGCCGCGAACCACACCCAGTTGCTGGCGTTGCTCATCGGTACCGATGTCGGCTCGGTGCTGACGCCGTGGGCGTCGCTGGCGACACTGCTGTGCCTGGAGTTCTGCCGGACGCACGGAACTCGGGTGCCGATGGCCCGCTTCGTCGTCAGTGGCGCCGTACTCGCCGTGACGGCGACCGCCGCGGCGACCGCGGCCCTGGTCTGGACGCGGTGACCGCGGTTACTGCTGGCCGGGCTTCAGGGTCAGGAACAGGCCGTTCGCCTCGGCACACAGGCGATCGCCGTCGTACAGGGTGCCGAGCACGTAGATCTTGCGGCCCTCGCGCCGGTCGGTCCAGGCGCGGGCGGTCAGTTCCTTGTTCAGCGGTGTGATCGAACGGTAGTCGATGGTCAGAGACGCTGTGCGCGTGGGTGATTCGCCGTAGAGCGAGGCGATCGTGCCGAGCAGGCTGTCGAAGGCGACACCGATGTGCCCGCCGTGCGCGGCGGCGTTACCACCGAGGTGGGAGGTGCGGAAGGTGATCCGGGCCTCCACATTGTCACGATCGGCGTGATCGATGACGAACGGCGGCAGCGTGATGTTCCCGTTCGCCGGGAGATCGCGGCGCACCCAGCCGGGCACCGACCACTCATCGACCACGGTGTCGTCCAGCAGGTCGTTGAGTTCCTTCAGCCGGGCGATCGCCGCCAGTGCCGCCTCGTCCGACGGACAGGACAGCCGCACCCGGTCCATCAGCCCGCGCACCTGCTCGATGTACTCCCCGAAATGAGGTCCGCCACGGAGGTCGCCGACCAGGTCGTGCCGGTCCAGGCCCGGCATCGGCCGGAAGCCACCCTCGTGGTGTTCCCTGCTGGGCAGTGCGTCGGCAGGATTCTCAGTCATAAGAATCACGTTATCGCCCAGCATTCCCGATGCCCGCATCCACGCGTCCGACTGTGAGCACTGTTACCCGGGCAGGACCGACGCCACCACTTGCAGCATGGCGGCGCGTACCCGCTGCTTCTCCCCCGCGCGGGCCAGTCGCGGCAACAGTTCCGCACCCAGTGGCGCCATCAGCAGGGCGCCGACCATCTGCGCGTCCAGGTCCGGACGCACCTGCTCCAGCAGCGCGGTGACGTGCTCACTCCAAAAGACATGCAGCTGTTCGGCATCCGCGTGCGGCGGCATCGCCTGGTAGGCGAGCATCAGTTCGGCGTTGTCGACCACCATGTCGGTGAACGCGGCGAAGAAGGCGAGCAGTCGCTCGCCCGGTGGTGCGCCGGGGCCGAGCGGCGGCGGCCCCTGCACGACCGCGTCCCGCAGGGCGTAGGCATGCTCGCCGATGAGTTCCAGCAACAATCCGGCACGGCTGCCGAAGCGGTGGAAGATGGTGCCCTTACCGACTCCGGCCGCCGCGGCCACCCGGTCCATCGTCACCGCGTCAGCGCCCTGCTCGGCCAGCAGCGCCGCCGTCGCATCCAGGATCGCACGACGGTTGCGGGCGGCATCCGCGCGTTCTTTCGGCCGCTCTCCGGCCATGTCACCACCGTCCTTGACAAAGTTGACCGACGGTCCATATCGTATGCCCGCATAAGTTGACCGATAGTCCAGTTATGGAGATGCCATGCAAGCAGTCCTGATGTCGGAAGCCGGTGGGCCCGAGGTGCTGATCGCCCGCGAGATCGAGGATCCACGGCCCGGTCCGGGCGAAATCCTGGTGGACACCACGGCGATTCCGGTGTTGTATCCGGAAACCCTGCTTCGCTCCGGAGCCTTCCCGTTCCCCGTGCCGATGCCGGTGGTGTTCGGATTCCAGGCCGCCGGGGTGATCACCGCCGTGGGACCGGGAACAGCCCCCGCCCTGTGCGGCACCCGCGTGGTGGCCGCCACCGCCGGGCTCGGCGGCTATGCCGAGAAAGTCTGCGTACCAGCCGAATTCGCCACACCGATCCCGGACGGGCTGGATACCGACGCCGCGGCGGCGGTGCTGATGGGCGGCTCGGTCGCGATCTCGCTGCTCGAGACCGCGGCGCTGAGTGGCACCGAGACGGTGCTGGTACAAGCGGCAGCGGCCGGGGTCGGGGGTTCGCTGACCCAGCTGGCGAGGCGATTCGGCGCCGCGCGCGTCATCGCGACGGCGGGTGGCCCGCGCAAGGGTGACAGCGCCCGCGCGCTCGGGGCCGACGAGGTGCTGGATCACCACGATCCGGACTGGCCGGAGCGGCTGCGCGACGTACTGGGTGACGCGACGATCGATATCGTCTTCGACGCCATCGGCGGCCGGACCGCGGCTCGATTGCTGCCCGCGCTGACACCCCTGACCGGACGCATCCTCGGGTACGGGCAGCTGTCCGGCAGCCCGGCGGAGGTGACCGCCACCGATCTGATGGCCGCCGGCCTCACCTATTCCGGCTGCGCGGGCCCAGCGTGGCTGGGCCGGGTCGCGGCGGCACGCGGCGCGGCCCTGGAACTCGCCGCGACGGGCGCACTCCGCCCGATGCTCGGGCCCGTACTCCCGCTGGATCAGGCCGCGCGGGCCCACCACCTGATCGAGCAGCGGGCCACGGTGGGGACGATCATCCTGCGCCCGAATCACGCTGCGGGATGAGATGATTCGCCCCGGCCGGCGATGACCGGGGCAGGGCCGCCGGACCGTCAGCCGGTGATCTCCCACTCGAACACCACGAGTTCGGAGGCACCCGAGGTGTGGATCGGATCGGTGGCGACCAATTCGCGTGCGGCATCGAGGTTTTCGGCGAGGATCACGTAGGCGCCGCCGGTGCCGTCGGTGAAACGGCCGGTGCAGTCCAGATTTCCGGTCGAGCGCACCTCGGCCAGCCAATCCCGATGCGGTTCGGCGACCGCGTCGGTCCAGTCCGGCGTCCGCAGGGCCAGCACCAGGTATTTGTACATCTACACCTCACCGTCCGGGCGCGGAACCGCGCGAGTGGCGGCCGCGGCGGCGCGCACCTGCGGCGCCACTTCCACGACCCGGCCGAGAACGCCGTTGACGAAGCCGGGGGAATCGTCGGTGGACAACTCCTTCGCCAGCTCCACCGCTTCGTCGACGGCGACCACCGGCGGCACGTCGGCGGCGTGGAACAACTCCCACACCGCCACCCGCAGGATGGCGCGATCGACGGCGGGCAGCCGCTGGAGCATCCAGTCCTGGAGGTACGACTCGATGGCGCCGTCCACCCGGTCGAGGTCGTCGGCGACGCCCTCGACCAGGGTGCGGGTATAGGGATTCACCGGCGCGACGGTGTCGTCCTTCGCCGCCAGTTGTACCCGGTCGTCGAGCAGATCGGCGGGATCGATGTCCCGTGCCTCGGCCTCGAACAACAAGTCCACCGCACGGCGACGGGCCTTGTGCCGAGCGCCGAGTTTCTTGTGCGGGGCCTTCTTGTCGCCCCCGGGCTGATCTGCCACCGGATCAGGCGTTGACGCGGCCGAGGTAGCTGCCGTCACGCGAGTCGATCTTCAGCTTGTCACCGGTGTTGATGAACAGCGGCACCTGGACCTCCGCACCCGTCTGCAGGGTGGCGGGCTTGGTGCCGGCGCTGGAACGGTCGCCCTGCAGGCCCGGCTCGGTGTGCGAGACCTCGAGCTCGACGGTGACCGGGAGCTCCACGTAGAGCACCTCACCCTCGTTGGTCGCGACCTGGACCTGCATGTTCTCCAGCAGGAAGCCGGCGGCCTTGCCGATGACCCGCTCGCCGATGTTGATCTGGTCGAACGTGTCGCCGTCCATGAAGATGTAGTCCGACCCGTCGTGGTACAGGTAGGTCATGTCGCGGCGGTCGACGTTGGCGATCTCCACTTTCACACCGGCGTTGAAGGTCTTGTCGACCACCTTGCCGGAGATGACGTTCTTCAGCTTCGTCCGCACGAACGCAGGACCCTTACCCGGCTTGACGTGCTGGAACTCGATAATCTGCTGGAGCTGATTGTCGATGCGCAGCACGATGCCGTTCTTGAAGTCACTGGTGTCCGCCACTGTCCTCGGGTCTCCTGTTCGTAGCAACCGGCGTCAATCGACGACGGTCAATTCTTTGCTGGTGAGCGTGAGCAGCTCGGGTCCCCCCTCGCGAACCACGAGCGTATCCTCGATCCGGACGCCGCCGCGGCCGGGGAAGTACACACCTGGCTCGACGGTGACCGCCACGCCTCCGAGGAGTGTACCCGCGCCCGTCTTGGCGATCCCCGGCGCTTCGTGGATCTGCAAGCCGACGCCGTGGCCGAGCCCGTGCACGAACAACTCACCGTGACCGGCCCCGTCGATCACCGCACGCGCCGCCGCGTCCACCTCGGCACACGGCACGCCCGGCCGCAGCGCCTCCCGGCCGGCCCGCTGCGCCTCGTACACCAGCGTGTAGACCTCCCGCTGCCAGTCCTCGGCCGCGCCGAGCACGAAGGTACGGGTCATATCGGAGTGGTAGCCGCCGACCACGGCACCGAAATCGAACTTCACGAAATCGCCGGTGGCCAGCACGGCGTCGGTGGGCCGGTGGTGCGGTACCGCGGAGTTGGCCCCGGCGGCGACGATCGTCTCGAACGACACCGCCTGGGCGCCGTGTTCGAACATCAGCCATTCCAGTTCGCGAGCCACCTGCCGCTCGGTCCGGCCGGGGCGCAGCCCGCCGCGCTCGAGCAGCGCGGCCAGACCGGCGTCGGCGGCACCGCAGGCGGCCCGTAGCTGGGCCACCTCGTACGGATCCTTGACCATCCGCAACTGCTCCACCAGGCCCGGCGTGGGGACGAACTGCAATCCGCTGGCCTGGTCCAGGAAGCCGCGGTGCTGGTCGACGGTGACGACGTGACTCTCGAAACCGATCCGCCCGACCTGCCACTCCCCGGCCAGCTCGACGAGCCGGCGGGCGACGGCCCGGGCGATCTCCGCGCGCAGGTCCGGCACCTGCTCACCGACCTGGGTGGCGTAGCGGCCGTCGGTGCAGATCACCGTCCGCTCCTCGGCGCCGTCCCAGGAATGGATCAGCAACGCCGCATTCGAGCCGGTGAATCCGGTGAGGTACCGGATGTTGATCAGATCGGTCACCAGTAGGGCATCCGCCCCGGCCTCCACCAGCAGATCGCGCAGTGCGGCCCGGCGAGCGGCGTAGTTGGGGCGCCCCGCGCCCTGGTCGACAGACATGAGTTCCACGCTACCGCCGTCGGGTCACGAACGATCGACCGCAGCGGGGAGCTGTGCACAGCCGCGAAGTTGTCCACATTCTGTGATCGCACCCCCTTTCCGGCGGCGGAAACGACCACCCTGATGGCATGTCCGCTATCGCAACCGTCCTCGCCCGCGCACTGCTGATCGCGTGGTGCGTACTGCTCACCACCACCGATCTGCGCACCCGGCGGCTACCGAATCTGCTGACCGGCACCGGCGCCGCCGCCGTCCTCGGGTACGCGGCGGTCACCGGCCGGTTCATGCCCGCACTGCTCGGCGCGCTGCTGCTGGCGGGTCCGTATCTGGTTGTGCACCTTGTGGTTCCGTCCGCCTGCGGGGCCGGTGACGTGAAGCTCGCGGTGGGGCTCGGCGCGGCGGCGGCGCAGGGAGGAGCGGCCGCGTGGGTCTGGTCGGCGCTCGGGGCGCCGGTGGTCACCGCACTGTTCGGCGGGGCACGGAGCATTCTGAGATCACCCGGCGGTGGCGTGGTCCCGCACGGACCGGCCATGTGCGCCTGTACCCTCGCCGCGCTGGGGTGGGTCGCGTGACGCGCCCGGCGGCCGGCTGCGGCGCTCCCATCTCCGGTGGTCATGGCGCTGCGCGGGCATCGGCCGGCGGCCACCGCGCGCATCACACCGGGCCGTGTGTCGGACGACCGGCGTTGACATGGAAAGATAGATATGTGTTGCGCTGGATTACTGCTGGAGAATCCCATGGTCCCGCCCTCGTCGCCATCCTCGAGGGGATGGTGGCCGGGGTCGAGGTGACCTCCGCCGATATCGGCACGCAACTGGCGCGCCGCCGCCTCGGTTACGGGCGCGGCGCCCGGATGAAATTCGAGGCCGACCAGGTGACCATCCTCGGCGGTGTTCGCCACGGTCGCACGATGGGCAGTCCCATCGCCGTCCAGATCGGCAACTCCGAGTGGCCGAAGTGGACCCAGGTGATGGCCGCCGACCCGATCGACCCGGCGGAGCTGGCCGAACTGGCCCGCAACGCCCCGCTGACCCGGCCGCGGCCCGGCCATGCCGACTACGCCGGCATGCTCAAGTACGGCTTCGACGACGCCCGCCCGGTGCTGGAACGCGCCAGCGCCCGGGAGACCGCGGCACGGGTCGCCGTCGGCACCGTCGCGCGGCAGTTCCTGCGGCAGGCACTGGGTGTCGAGGTCATCTCGCACGTGGTGTCGATCGGCACGGCCGCGGCCGCCGCCGGGCTGGTCCCCACCGCCGCCGACCTCGCGGCGATCGACGAGTCGCCGGTGCGCGCCTTCGACAAGGCGGCCGAGGCGGCGATGATCACCGAGATCGAAGCGGCCAAGAAGGACGGTGACACCCTCGGCGGCGTGGTCGAGGTCGTCATCGAGGGCCTGCCGATCGGACTGGGCTCGTTCTCCAGTGGTGAGAACCGGCTCGACTCGCGGCTGGCGGCGGCGCTGATGGGTATCCAGGCGATCAAGGGTGTCGAGGTGGGCGACGGTTTCGAGACCGCCCGCCGCCGCGGTAGTCAGGCGCACGACGAGATGCGGCCCGGCCCCGACGGCGTGCTGCGCTCCACCAACCGGGCCGGTGGCCTGGAGGGCGGCATGACCAACGGTGAGACGCTGCGGGTACGGGCCGCCATGAAGCCGATCTCCACCGTGCCGCGGGCACTGGCAACGGTCGACATGGCCACCGGCGACGAGGCCGTCGCCATCCATCAGCGGTCGGACGTGTGCGCGGTACCCGCCGCGGGTGTCGTCGCCGAGGCGATGGTGGCGCTGGTCGTCGCGCAGGCGGTGCTGGAGAAGTTCGGCGGGGATTCGCTGCCGGAGACGGTCGGCAACGTCGACGGCTACCTGAAGCGGATCGCCGCCCGCCCGCATGTCGCGGGCCCGGTCACGCAGGAGGCGTAGTTGATCGTGCAGACCGACCCGCGCCGTCCGTGCGTGGTTCTGGTCGGGCCGCCCGGAGCGGGCAAGTCGACGATCGGCCGCAAGCTGGCCAAGGAACTCGGGGTCGACCTGTTCGACACCGATGCCGGGATCGAGGCCGAGACCGGACGGACCATTCCGGACATCTTCGCCACCGACGGTGAGCCGGAATTCCGGCGCATCGAGGAACGCGTGGTACGACGTGCCATCCTCGCCGAACGTGGCATCGTCTCGCTCGGCGGTGGCGCCATCCTGTCGGCGGCCACCCGCGACCTGCTCCGGGGCCGCACCGTCGTCTACCTGGAAATCAGCATCGCCGAGGGCCTGCGCCGCACCGGGGGCAACAACAACCGCCCGCTGCTGGCCGGCGACGATCCGGACGAGAAGTACCGCACGCTGATGCGCCATCGGCGGCCGCTGTACCGCGAGGTCGCCTCGGTGCGAGTCCGCACCGACGGCCGCAGTCCGGGCCGCGTGGTGCGCAACATCATGACGAAGCTCGACCTCGAGTCGATCGTGCCCGTCGCCGAACCGGAAGCGGAAACCCCGCGCCTCGCGCGTTCCCGCCCGCGCCGCCGTCGCGGCCGCACCACCGAGACAGCTGCTGCGGGCACCTCGCCCGCCGCCGACTCCGCCTTATTGACCGAACCCGGTACCCCGGCCACGAAACGCCGAACCCGGCGCGGCGGCCGCCGTTCGCGCGGCGCGACCACACCGGCCGCCCCCGAGACTGACTCGACCGATACCAGCACGGCCACAACCGAATCCGGCACCGACTCCCCCATCGCCGCCGTTGCCCGCACCGGTGCCGACCCTGCCCCCAGCGGACGCCGACGCCGCCCCCGACGCCGACGCCGCGGCACCTCGGCCGAGACGCCCTCGCCCTGCGACACGGCCGCCCACGGCTCCACACCGGATGCGTCCGAGGCCCTCCCCCGGCCGGCATCGAATCCGCAGGCCGTGTCCGGCAACGCGTCGCCGGCCGTGTCCGCCGGCGGGTCCGGCCGACCGTCATCGACGGCACCGAGTTCCGGCACCGAATCCGACAGCACGCGAACCACATCGGACATCACCGCCGCATCCGACGCCACACCGTCGACCGCCGGTGACATCGCCACCGCGCCCGCCGATATACGACACGCCCGGTCGAGCAGCCGATCCCGCCGCAGCCGTGCACGTGGAGCGGCAGTCACCGATCCCGCGACATCGGACAGCGCGAACTCGGCACCGCGAAACCCCCAGTCCGGCAACCGATCACGCGGCAGCTCGACCGATCCATCGACGAGCGTCGACGGCAACCCCTCGACCGGATCGCGAAACACCGATCCCGGCAATCGATCCCGTCGCGGCCGCGATCAGCGACCCGCACCGGCGGCGACCCTCGCCGCGCTCGCACACAACTCCGGATCGACCACTACCGACGGCCGGATACCGGAAAGCACGCCCGAGGGCAACGCCCGCCGCTCCCAGCGGCGAACCGCACGACGCCCCTCCGGCCCACCCATACCACCGTCGACCACGGACCGGACCGCCGCCACGGATTCCGCCGACCTCTCGCACCCGGCCACGACCGATCAGGCCATCCCGCCGCAGGCCGCGACGGCCGACACCGCCACTTCGGAACCGGTGGCCACCAGGGCGCCCTCGGTCGTCGAACGGACCACCACGGATTCTGCCGCCCAGCAACCGGTCCCTCCCCCGACGCCAACCGCTGCCCGGCAACCAGCTGACGCCGCAGGTACCACTGCCACACTCCAGGCCACAACCGACCCGGCCATCGCCGCTCGGCTTGTCGAGGCTGCCGCCGCCACTCGATACCCAACCGCCGCTACGGAATCCACCGCTGTCCCAGAAGTGGCGACAGATATAGCCAGTGCTCGATGGCCCTCAGCAGACGCGGAGACCGGCCCGCAAGCCACCGCGGACACAGACGCCACCGATTCCGGCACCGTCTCCCGAGTGGAAATCGCCACGGCCACAGCCGCACAGACCGCGACAGACCCGATCACCAGCCCGCAGAACGCCCCGAGCACGACCACCACCACGGGTTCCGGCATCGCCGCGCACCTCGCCGCTGCCATGGATTCCACTGCCACCTCCAGAGTTGCGACGATCGCTGGCCCACAGTCGGCTGCGGATTCAGTCGCCGGGCCACAGATCGCCACGAAATCCGCCGGGACCACGAGCGACGTTGTCCCAGCCGGGACCGTCGCACCCGGGGGGACCGGCGACCCACAGCCAGCGGCGGATGCTGCCGCCAGGCCACAAAACGCCGCGGAATCCGCCGCGACCACGAGCCCCACCGTCGCGGCCGGGCCGACCGCCGACCCACAACCAGCGTCGGATTCAGTCGCCGGGCCACGGATCGCAGCGGAATCCGCCGGGACCGCGGGCGCCACCGTCCCAGCCGGGACCGTCGCGACCGGGGCGGCCATGGACCCACAGCCTGCGGCGGACTCTCTCGCCGGGCCGCAGGTCGTCGCGGAATCTGCCGGGGTCACGGGCGTCGGTGTCCCGAATGGGGTCGTTTCGTCCGGATCGGTGGCGAATGTGGTTGCCCAGCACGGTGATTCGTATGGGTCGCCCGGCGACCGGATCAGTTTCCCATCAGCGCTAGCAGAATCGGAGCCGCACGCCCATGAGTGAGCCGACCCGCATCGAGGTTCGCACCGCCGCACCGTATCCGGTGATCATCGGGCGTGGACTGCTGAGCGACCTGGTCGATCAGGTGACCGGTCATCGCGGCGTGCGCACGGTCGCGATCTTCCATCAGCCGCCGCTCACCGAGACCGCCGAGGTGGTTCGGCAGGCGTTGGCGGACAAGGGGATCGACGCGCATCGGATCGAGATTCCGGATGCCGAGGCGGGGAAGGAACTGCCGGTCGCGGGGTACTGCTGGGAGGTGCTCGGGCGGATCGGGCTGACCCGGCAGGACGTCGTGGTGAGTCTCGGGGGTGGCGCGGCCACCGATCTGACCGGATTCGTGGCGGCCACCTGGATGCGCGGGGTGAAGGTCGTGCACGTGCCGACCACGCTGCTGGCGATGGTCGACGCGGCCGTGGGAGGTAAGACCGGGATCAATACCGAGGCGGGCAAGAATCTGGTCGGCTGCTTCCACGAGCCGTCGGCGGTGCTGGTCGATCTGGCGACGCTGGAGACGGTGCCGCGCAACGAGATCGTCGCGGGGATGGCCGAGATCATCAAGACCGGTTTCATCGCCGACCCGGTGATCCTGGACCTGATCGAGCGGGATCCGCAGACCGCGCTCGATCCGACCGGGGAGGTGCTGCCGGAACTGATCCGCCGTTCGATCCAGGTGAAGGCCGATGTGGTGGCCGCGGACCTCAAGGAATCCAGCCTGCGCGAAATCCTCAACTACGGTCACACGCTCGGCCACGCGGTCGAGCGCCGGGAGCGGTACCGGTGGCGGCACGGCGCCGCGGTCGCGGTGGGGCTGGTGTTCGCCGCGGAGCTGGGCCGGCTGGCCGGGCGGCTCGATGATGCCACCGCCGACCGGCACCGCAGCATCCTCACCAGCGTGGGCCTGCCGGTCAGCTACGACGCGGACGCACTGCCGCAATTGCTGGACACCATGCAGACCGACAAGAAGACCCGTGCGGGCGTGCTGCGCTTCGTCGTCCTCGACGGCCTGGGGAAACCCGGCCGTCTGGAGGGACCGGATCCGAGCCTGCTCGTCGCGGCGTATGCCGCCATCGGCCGCGAATCCAGCGGTGACGGCGGCGCGGTGCTGCTCTGACGGTCGCGGGGCCCGGCCGAAGATTTCCGGCCGCGCCGGACAACGAGCCCAGCCGATAGCTCCGGCCGGGCGCAGGTCCTCGACTGGGCTGACCAGGTGAGTTGGGCGGACAGGCCAGGCGCAGGCGCTCAGGCTGCGTAGGACGAACGAACCGGGCCGGCGGCTCCGGGCCGGCACGGACGCTCCGGCTGGGCCGGACAGGCGGGTTCAGCCGATGGCTGCGGCCGGGCGCGGATGCTCCGGGTGGGCCGCGACCGCGCCGGGCGGATGGCCGATCAGGCGGCGGCGGCCGCGCCGTTGCGGTTTTCGCGGTCTGCCAGGAAGCGGCCGAGGGCGACGCCGGCCATGGCGGGCACGAAGATCAGCAGCACGATGAAGGACGCGCCGGCGGTCAATTCGAAGACCAGGCTGTTGCCGCCGAGGTCCATCTTGGGCAGCAGGTCGACCACCCAGGCCACCAGGCCGCTGCCCAGGCCGCCCGCGACACCGGCCTTCAGCCAGCGGACGGTGAGGTCCGCGCCGCCGCGCTCGGGGTCGGGGTTCGCCTGCCGGTCGTTACGGCCGTCGGCCAGGCCCCACGCGGCCACCGAGACGAGGATGACCGCGAGGCACAGGATGCGCAGCCACGACCCCTGCGTCGGCCAGTGGATCATGGCGAAACCCAGCAGCGTCCGCAACGCCACGACCAGCACACCGAACGCCGTCGCACGCAACACCCACGCACTCATGTCGACCACCCTAACCCGAACCTGTCGAAGGAAACCCAAAAACAGTAACCGGTTACAGGAACGCACCCGGTATCGGACCCGGAAACAATACGAACCGTTCGGCCTTTTTGACGGATGTCCAGCAGGGTGGACACACTGTCCCTCGACGCCGGGGAGGTTCCGGCGGGAGGGAGGAGCAACACATGTCCGCAACCATCGCCCGGCTCGCCGCCGCGGCCCTGCTCGGCACGCTGATCCTGTGCGGCGGCAATGGAATTCACGGCACCGTCCGCGCCGCCGACCAATGCCACGAGGGCTTCTGCGACGACACGCCACAGGTGCCACTGGTGACGCCGGGCAGTAACGCCACCGCCCCGGTCGCCGGCTGGGCCCGTGCCCTGATCTCCGGCAGCGCAGCATAAGACGGACCTGCGGCACCGCCGGACACCACGACCTCCGGCGGTGCCGCAGACACCACGTTCGAACCAGGGAGTGCACCGGCCGATCGGGGCCAACGACCGGACAGCACACGCGGTCGACGGGTCACGTGACGGCCTCGCGATCGTGTTGCGGCGCTGGGCAATCCCCGCTCAGTGGTCGAGGACCGCGGCCATGGCCGCCTTCGGCGCCGGGCGGCCGGTGAAGTGTTCGACCTGCCGGTACGCCTGGTTCAGCAGCATGTCCAGACCGCTGACCACGGTGTGCCCGGCACGCTGGACCGCTGCCGCCAGCGGGGTCGGCCACGGGTCGTAGATGGCGTCGAGGACGACAGGGGCGGCGGCGACCGCGTCCACCACGGCGGCGACGCCGGCGGACGGCACCGTGCTCACCGCGGCGTCGGCCTCGGCGGCGACCGCGCGGACGGCCTCCGCGTCGAAGCCGATCAAGGTGGTGGCGAGGCCCAGTCGCTCGGCCAGCTCGAGTGTGCTCGCGGCCCGGTGCGCGTCGCGCGCGACGACGGTGACCGCCCGGGCGCCCAGCTCCGAGAGCGCCAGCAGGGCCGGGCGGGCGGTGCCGCCCGCCCCGAGCAGCACCGCGCTGTCGACCTTCTCGACGCCGCCCTCCTGCAACGCGCCGCGCACCCCGTCGATATCGGTGCAATCGGCGCGCCAGCCCGTGGCGGTGCGGATCAGGGTGTTCACCGAACCGACGAGCACTGCCCGCTCGGTGTGCTCGTCGGCGAATTCCAGGGCCGCGACTTTGCCGGGCATGGTCACCGACAGGCCGATCCACTCCGGGCCCAGGGCGCCGACCAGGCCCGGCAACTGCTCGCCGGTGCATTCGATGCGCTCATAGGTCCAGTCCAGGCCGAGCGCCCGATAGGCGGCCAGATGCAGTTGGGGCGACCGCGAATGCGCGATGGGGCTACCGAGCACGGCCGCACGGCGACCGTGCCACTCGCCGCCGTCCACCGCTGCCGATCGCGTCGTTGCGACTGGCCGGCTATCGTCCACTGTCCAGAATTCCGCTCTGCCGGGCGCGATCGATATTGCGCAGGTGTTCGCTGTAGCTGTCGGTGAACAGGGTGGTGCCCTGTTTGTCGACGGTCACGAAATATAACCACGGCCCCGGCGCCGGATTTTCGACGGCCCGCAGTGCCTCCAGCGACGGCGACGAGATCGGTGTCGCCGGGAGCCCGGACATGGCATAGGTGTTCCACGGCGTGCGGCGCGCCCGGTCGGCATCGGTGGTGGCGACCTCGGTGCGGTCCAGGGTGTAGTTGACCGTGGAGTCGAACTGCAACGGCTGGTTGGCCGCCAGCCGGTTCACGATCACCCGCGCCACCTTGGCCATGTCGTTGGGCAGCGCCTCGCGTTCCACCAGGGAAGCCGCGGTCAGCACCTGATACGGGTTCAGGCTGTTGGCGGGACTGCCGCCGGCCACACCGGTCGATTCGTAGCTGTGCGCGCTGGCGCTCACCAGTTGCGCGAGCATCTGCTCGGGTGTGCCGCTCGGATCGAAATCCCAAGTGCCGACCGCGATCAGGCCCTCGAGCTGCCGGCTGCGATCCGGCGCCTGCCGGACCGCGTCCATCGCCCACGCCGGGACGCCCAGCACACTCGGATCACCCGCGCCGGCGGCATCCAGTTGTTCGTAGGTGACGCACTTCTTCTCCGTGCCGGTGCCGATGCAACTGGCGTCGGCGATCTTGCGGTAGATGCCCTCCATCCGCGCGCCGGTGCTGACGTCGTTCGAGTCGTGCAACTGCCGTCCGCTGGACACCACCACATTGCCGACCCGGGCGTCCTTGCCGACCAGCGCCGCGGCCGCGTCGGAGCCCTTGCTGTGCGAGGGCACCGCGTAGAAGCCGGGTTGCACCGACTTCATCTCGCTGTTGCGCACGGCCGCCTCGTAGAAGGCGCCCGTGCTGGCCACCACGCCCTTGGTGAGCATGGTCTTGGCGATCTGCTCGGCGGTGTCGCCGGGCTGGACCTGGACGACCACCAGTGGGCCGGCCGGGCCGGAATAGTCGGCGGGATTGCCGAATTTGCCGCTGACGAACTTGAATCCGGCATAACCACCCGCGGCGAGGATCAACACCGCGATCAGGGTGCCGAGCAGGATGACGTTGCGCCGCCGCCGACGGCGTTCGGCGGCGCGCCGCGAGGCGGCCCGGGAGCGACGGCTGCCGCGACCCGACGAGCCGCCCGACCGGGCGCGTTTGGGTCGCCGGGCGTCCGCGCCCCGGGTCCGGCGTTGCGACGGCGTGGTGACCACAGGCAGATTCTCGTCCGTGTCGTACGCATCGTCCGTATAACGCGGAATGACCGTGGTGTCGTCGTCCTCGTAGGCGTCGTAGGGACGGTCCGCACGGTCGCGATCGCCGCGTGCCCGCGCGCCGCCGCCGGTGGTTCGCCCGGCCGCGGGCGGGACCGCGGGCTGTTCGCGGCTGCGCGCCGCGGGGCCCGCCGCCACCCGGGCAGGGGCCACCGGGACATCGCGGCCCGGGGCCGGGTAATCGTCGTACTCGTCATCGTGGTAGTCGTCGTCCGCGTAGTCCGGGTCCGCGTAACCGGGGGCGGCGGCGCCCGGCGTGGCATAGCCGGGGCTCGCGTGCCGGGGCGCGGCATAGACCGGTTCCATCGGCCCGGACGCCGGAAAGCCCGGATCCAGCGGCCCGGACGCCGGATAGGCGGGATCCGCCGAGCCGGGTGCGAGGTGGGCCGGATCCGCACGACCGGGCGTCGCGTAGACCGGATCGGCAGGACGGGCCGCGGGATGGTCGGGATCCGCGCCACCGGGTGTCGCGTAACCCGATGCCACACCGGGAGTCGCGTAGCCGGGCGCCACGCCGGAAGCCGCGTAACCGGGATCCGCGCGGCGGGCCGCGTGATCGGGGTCGCCGTAGCCGCTGTAGTCCGGATCGGCATAGGCCGGATAGTCGCGGCTGGGGTGGTCGTCATCCAGGTAGTCGTCGTCGTCCGATACCGCCGCGTGCCGCGCCCGGCGAGCGGGTGCGGGCCGCTCGTCAGCGCCCCAGTCCTGATCCTCGCGCCGATACCGGCGCGCTTCGGTCTCCTGACGATAGCGCTCTTCGGCCCGGCTCCAGCGGTCGCTCATTCGAGCACCTCGCCGCGTCCGTCACCGGCCGACCTCAACACCGCACTCCGTTCGTCCAACCAAGTCTGCAGGATCGCAACGGCGGCCGCCTGGTCGATCATCCGCCGCTGGCCACGTGCGCGAACTCCGCTCTCCCGCAACGCACGTGCAGCTGACACGGTAGTCAAACGTTCGTCGGAAAGTCGTATGGGGAGCGCGGGCAAGAGCGTCCGCAAACTCTTCGCGAAATCGACAGCGAGCCGCGCCGACGTGCCACTTTCACCCCGGAGCGTCCGAGGGAGACCGACGATGACTTCGACTGCCTCATATTCCAGCACAATTTCAGCTATCCGCGCGAGATCGGCTGCCTTCGCGCCTTTTCCGCCACCGGCCCGACCCGGCCCGCCCTTGCCTCCGGCGCGCACCACAGTTTCCACCGGGGTCGCCAGGATCCCGTCCGGGTCGCTGGCGGCGACACCGATGCGGACGGTGCCCACATCGATGCCGATCCGCCGACCGCGGCCGGGATCGGTTGCGGCACTTGGTCGATCACTCCCCATGCGTGCGGGATCGAGCGGTGGATCCGAGTGGTCGGAACTGTCCATCAGGCGGCGAGCTCGGCCACCCGCGCCCGCACCGCGGCCAGTCCGGCCGGTATCCCCTCCGGATTCGCGCCCGCGCCCTGGGCCATCTCCGGCTTCCCGCCGCCACGTCCGGCGATACTGGGCCCGAAGCTGCCGACCAGGTCACCGGCCTTCAGACCCAATTCCTGCGCCGGCTTGTTGACGGTGACGACGAACGGCACCTTGCCGTCGGCGTTGCCCAGCAGCACCACCACGGCCGGCTCGCCGCCGAACCGGCCGCGGATATCGGTGGCCAGCGTGCGCAGATCGCCCGCGCCGACGCCCACCGGCGCGGCCGCGGCCACCAGCAGTACCCGGCCGACCCGCTCGGCGTCGTCGACGAACTGCGCGGCCTGGGCCAGCACCGCCTGTACCTTGGTGCGCTCGAGCTCCTTCTCGGCCACCTTCAGCCGCTCCACGAGTTGTTCGACGCGGCCGGGCACCTCCTCGGACGGCACCTTCAGCGAGGCCGCGACACCGGCGAGCAGCGCCCGCTCCTTGGCCAGGTACTTGTAGGAGTCCAAGCCGACGAACGCCTCCACCCGGCGCACCCCGGAACCGACCGAGGACTCACCCAGCAGCGTGATCGGGCCGATCTGCGAGGAATGCCCGACGTGGGTACCGCCGCACAGCTCCATCGAGAACGGGCCGCCGATCTCCACGACGCGGACCTCGTCACCGTAGTTCTCCCCGAAGAGGGCCATCGCGCCCATCTTCTTGGCCTTGTCCAGGTCGGTGACGAAGGTGTTGACCGGGAAGTCCGACCCGACGGCGTCGTTGGACAGTGCCTCGATATCGGCCTTCTGCTGCTCCGACAGCGCACCCTGCCAGTTGAAGTCGAAGCGCAGGTAGCCGGGCTTGTTCAAGGAGCCCGCCTGCACCGCGTTCGGGCCCAGCACCTGCCGCAGCGCGGCGTGCACCATGTGGGTGCCGGAATGCCCCTGGGTGGCCCCGCGCCGCCAGGCCGGGTCGACCTGTGCCAGCACCGTGTCGCCCTCGGTGAGCTGCCCCTGTTCGACCGTGGTCTTGTGCACCCACAGCTGCTTGGCGACCTTCTGCACGTCGTTGACGCGCACCTTCAGCCCGGCCGCGGTGATGCTGCCGCGATCGGCGATCTGACCACCGGCCTCGGCGTACAGCGGACTGCGGTCGAGCACGACCTCCACGTCCTGACCGGCATGCGCGACCGGGACCCGGACGCCGTCGGCGATCAGGGCCAGCACCGTGGCCTCGGAGGTCAGCTCGTCGAAACCGGTGAACTCGGTCGGGCCGCGATCGACGAACTCCTTGTAGACGGTGAGGTCGGCGTGCGCGTGCTTGCGGGACTGGGCGTCTTCCTTGGCCCGCTGCCGCTGCTCGGCCATCAGCTCCCGGAACCCCGTCTCGTCGACCTCGAGGCCGGCCTCGGCGGCCATCTCCAGGGTCAGGTCGATCGGGAAACCGTAGGTGTCGTGCAGGGTGAACGCGTCGTTGCCGGAGATCCGCTTGCCGCCGGAGGTGCGGACCTCGTCGACGGTCTCGTCGAACAGCTTGGTGCCGGTGCTCAGCGTCTTGAGGAAGGCGGTCTCCTCGCCGACGGCGACGTTCTCGATCCGCCGGAAGTCGGTGCCCAGCTCCGGATACGAGGGGGCCATCAGCTCGCTGACGGTCTTCATGAACCGGGCCATCACCGGCTGGTCGGCGCCGAGCAACCGGGCCGAGCGCACGATCCGGCGCAGCAACCGGCGCAGCACGTAGCCGCGGCCGTCGTTGCCGGGGTTGACGCCGTCGGCGATCAGCATGGCCGCACTGCGGGCGTGGTCGGCGATGACGCGGAAGCGGATGTCGTCGGTGTGCTCGACGCCGTACGACTTACCGGTCAGCTCCTCGGCCTCGGTGATGATCGGCCGTAGCAGGTCGGTCTCGTAGACGTTGTCGACGCCCTGCAACAGGAAGGCGACCCGCTCGACGCCCATGCCGGTGTCGATGTTCTTCTTCGGCAGCGGGCCGAGGATCTCGAAATTGTCCTTGCCGCGCCCCTCGCCGCGCTCGTTCTGCATGAAGACGAGGTTCCAGATCTCCAGATACCGGTCCTCGTCGGCCTCCGGGCCGCCGTCGCGCCCGTACTCCGGCCCACGGTCGAAGTAGATCTCCGAGCACGGCCCGCACGGCCCCGGAATACCCATCGACCAGTAGTTGTCGGCCATGCCCCGGCGCTGGATGCGCTCGGACGGCACGCCGAGCGACAGCCAGATCCGTTCGGCCTCGTCGTCGTCGAGATAGACGGTGACCCACAGCTTTTCGGGATCGAAGCCGTACCCGCCGTCGGCCACGTCCTTGGTCAGCAACGACCAGGCGAGCTCGATGGCCCCGCGCTTGAAGTAGTCGCCGAAGCTGAAATTACCGGCCATCTGGAAGAAGGTGTTGTGCCGGGTGGTGATGCCCACATTCTCGATGTCGAGGGTTCGCACGCACTTCTGGACACTGGTCGCGGTGCTGAACTGCGGGGTCTGCTGACCGAGGAAGTACGGGACGAACTGGACCATGCCCGCGTTGACGAACAGCAGGTTCGGGTCGGCCAGGATCAGCGAAGCACTGGGTACCTCGGTGTGTCCGGCACGGACGAAATGGTCCAGGAAGCGCCGTCGAATCTCGTGGGTCTGCACAACCATCCAGCCTACCGGGAACGATCCACCGAGTTTTACGGGGCAGGATCTACTTTCCGCGCACGATCCGGCGCAGCTTCGTCACCCGGGGGCCGACCTCGCGTTCGTATCCGTGGTCGGTCGGGAGGTAGTAATCGGCGCCCACCAACTCGTCCGGCGGGTACTGCTGCGGCAGCACGCCGTCGGGGTGATCGTGCGGGTACCGGTAGCCCTGCGCGTGGCCGAGGGCGGCCGCCCCGGCGTAGTGGCCGTCGCGCAGATGCGGCGGCACCGCACCGGCCTTGCCCGCGCGGATGTCGGCCATGGCGGCGCCGAGGGCCGCGGGCACCGCGCCGGATTTGGGGGCCGTGGCGATGTGGATGGTGGCGTGGGTGAGCGCCAGTTGCGCCTCCGGCATGCCGACGAGCTGGACCACCTGTGCGGCGGCCACCGCGGTCTGCAACGCGGTGGGGTCGGCCATGCCGACCTCCTCGCTGGCCTGGATCATCAACCGGCGCGCGATGAAGCGCGGATCCTCGCCGGCGCTGATCATCCGGGCCAGATAGTGCAGGGCCGCATCGACATCGGAGCCGCGCAGCGACTTGATGAACGCGCTGATCACGTCGTAGTGCTGGTCACCGGCGCGGTCGTAGCGCACCGCCGCCTTGTCGACGCTCGCCTCCACCAGATCGACGTCGACCACGCCGTCCAGCGAGGATTCCGCGGACGCCTCCAGCGCGGTCAGCGAACGCCGGGCATCGCCGCCGGCGATGCGCACGATGTGATCCAGCGCGGCCTCGGTGACGGTGTAGGCCCCGCCCAGACCGCGTGGATCCGCGACGGCACGCTGCAACACCTCACGAATATCGTTGTCCGACAACGACTGTAGCTGTAGCACCAGCGACCGGGACAACAACGGGGACACTACCGAGAAGGACGGGTTCTCCGTCGTCGCGCCGACCAGCAGCACCACGCGGTTCTCCACCGCGGCCAGCAGCGCGTCCTGCTGGGTCTTGGAGAAGCGGTGCACCTCGTCGATGAACAACACCGTCTGCTCACCGGCCAGCAGGCGGCGGCGGGCCACGTCGATGACCGCGCGCACCTCCTTCACCCCGGCCGACAGCGCCGACAGCGCCTCGAACCGGCGGCCGGTGGCCTGCGAGATCAGCGAGGCCAGCGTGGTCTTGCCGGTGCCCGGCGGCCCGAACAACAGCACCGAGGCCGCGCCGGAACCGTCGATCAGCCGCCGCAGCGGTGAGCCCGCACCGAGCAGATGCCGCTGCCCGACCACCTCGTCGAGGCTGCGCGGGCGCATCCGTACCGCCAGCGGGGCCAACTGCCCGGCCGACTCCCCCATCCGGAATTCGGCGCCGCCGGACACGCCCTCGGCGGGCTCCCCCGGAGCATCGAAGAGCCCCTCGGTCATGCCGCGGCCACCCCGCGCGACAACGCCCTCCGTCCCCCGGCAACACTGCGGCCCTCGCTCACCCGACCGACGGTACCGCCGTTGTCCGACAACTCCGCCACGCACCGGCTATCTTTTCCTTCGGAACCGGGTCGCCACCAGGTGATCCTTGCACGAGAATCGCGGAGCATGACGGTCACCGACGACAGCATTCCCACCGGACGCGGCCTTTTCGACCGACTGGTCGACGATGCCGCTCGCAGGCTACTGAAACTCCCCGAGGGCACGACCGATTTCACGATCACTCGTGACCTGCGGATTCCCACCCGCGACGGGGTGGAACTGGCCGCCGACCTGTACCGCCCGCTCGACGGCGAGCCGATCGGGACGGTGCTGGTGCGCGGGCCCTACGGCCGCGGGCTGGCGATGGCGCTGATGTCGGCGCGGCCGTGCGCGGCCCACGGCTACCAGGTGCTGTTCGTGTCCAGTCGCGGCACCTTCGGCTCGGGGGGCACCTTCGTGCCGGCTCGCACCGAGGCCGACGACGGCCAGGACGTGCTGTTCTGGATGTACAAGCAGGACTGGTATACCGGGTCGTTCGCCACCGTCGGCGCGTCCTACCTCGGGTTCACCCAGTGGGCGCTGATGGCGGACACGCCGGTGGAGCCGGCCGCGGCGGTGGTCGTCATGGGACCGCACGACTTCGCCCGGCACCACTGGGGCACCGGGGCCTTCAACCTGGACATGCTCGCCTGGAGCGATATGGTCGCGCACCAGGAGGAACCGGGGGCGCGCAATCCGCTGCGCCGGTTCCGAAGCGCCCGCGCGCTGCGCCCGGTGCTGAACGGGCTGCCGCTGGCCGACGTCGCGGAGCAGCACTTCAAGGGCGCGGCGCCGTGGTACCGCGACATCGTCACCCACCCCGATCTGTCGGACCCGTACTGGGCGCCGGTGCGGCATCGGGGCGCACTGGACAAGGTGACCACCCCGACGCTGCTGATCGGCGGCTGGCAGGACATCTTCCTGGAGCAGACCATCCGGCAGTACACCCGGTTGCAGGAACGCGAGGTCGACGTGGCGCTGACCGTCGGCCCCTGGACCCATCTGGAGATGGCGACCAAGGCCGCCGGTCTGATCGCCACCCAGACACTGGAATGGCTGGACGAGCATCTGGCCGGCCGCGAGGAGCAGATCCGCAAGGCGCCGGTGCAGGTGTACGTCACGGGGGCGGACCAGTGGCGCGATCTGGAGAGCTGGGCGCCGGAGACCGAGGATCTCGAGCTCTACCTCGCGCCGGGCCGCACCCTGGCCGAGGAGCCGACCCAGGGATCCGCGTCGCCGATGTCGTTCACCTTCGATCCCGCGTCGCCGACACCGACGGTCGGCGGGCCGCTGCTGTCCGGCGGCGGCTATCGCAACGATGCCCGGCTGGCCGGGCGCACCGACGCGCTCGCGTTCACCGGGAATTTGCTCAGGAAGGACATCGAGGTGTTCGGTGAGCCGATCGTCGACCTCGACCACAGCACCGACAACCCGCACGCGGACCTGTTCGTCCGGCTCAGCGAGATCGACTCCCAGGGGCGGTCGCGCAACGTCACCGAGGGCTACGTGCGGCTCGATCCGGAGCGCGAGGCGGGCCCGGTCGTGGTCCGGATGCGTCCGATCGCGCACACGTTCAAGGCCGGGCACCGGATCCGGTTGATCATCGCGGGCGGTTCCCATCCGCAGTTCGCCCGCAACCTGGGCACCGGCGAGGATCCCGGCACCGGCTCGGAGCTGCGGCCGTCGAAGCACACCGTCCAGTACGACGCGCAGCACCCGTCCTGCCTGGTGTTGCCCGCGGTGAACTGAGAACGGCCCGGCGCCGACCTGGAACAGGTTCCGCGCCGGGCCGTGCGGCTCGGGCTCGCCGCCGGAAATCCGGCGGCTGTGCTCACTCCTCCCAGTACTCCTCCAGCGTCGCCGACACGTGCTCGGCGAAATCGCCCAGCGGGTCGTCGCCGGTGCACCGGGCGTCCTCGGCGAGCGAGGCCCAGCGGTTGATCAGGGCGGCGGAGCGCGGCACCGACAGGCCGTGCTCACGCGCGGCGGCGATGCGGGTGTGATCGGCGGGCAGGAACCAGTAGGTGGTCAGCCAGACCCAGATCAGGCGGGCCTCGAGGATGCGCCCGGCCAGCACGTCGTCGTCGATCAGGGCCGGCCAGACGCCGACCACCTCCGAGCGCCACGCCTCGACCATCTGCCGGGCGCGCTCGCGCGACAGCTCGAAGTCGCACAGGCAGCCCGGGAACGACACCAGCGTGTAGGCGATGTCCAGGGTGGCGTCGCGGAAGCCGCCCCACTCGTAGTCGAGGAAGCGGGCGCCCTCGTCGTTGAGGATGACATTGTCCGGGCACAGGTCCGACGGGCTGAAGGCCCGGAACCGCCCGGCCGAGAACAGCCGGTTGCCGCGGACGATGCGCTCGGCGATCTCACCGGGCACCTCGATGCCGAATTCGCGTTCCAGTAGCCGCGGCACCTCGGTGACGGCGGTGGCCGCCTGCTCGGCGATACCGTCCAGGCGGTGGACGACGTCGACGCGGCGTAGCAGGGCTACGAAGTCCTCTTCGCGGCCCATGGTCGCGGCGTGCATGCGGCCGAGGGCCTGCGCGAACGCCATCAGCGCATTGCGGCGGGTGGGTTCGGACCCGGTCTGTAGCACCTGGGTCAGCGAGGCGTTCTCGCCCAGGTCGCTCAGGACCAGCAGTCGGTCGGGTCGGCTGTGTGCCAGAAGGTACGCGCCCGGGCGATGGTCACTCGACAGCGCAGTGGTGAACTGGTAGGACACTGCCTCACGGAGGAAGGCCGAGTCGAGGCTGGCCACACCGGGCGCCAAGCCGCCGATTCGGCGGTCGTCGGCGGCCCCGCGGACCTGCTTCACGATCAGCGTCCGAGGAAGTGAAAAGGAGTTCTCCGCCACGCGCACGCGGAGTACCGTCGTTCTACCACTGCCACTGAGCTCGATCGGATCACTCAGCTTTACCGGAGCACCCATTCGCTTTGTGAGCAACTGTTGTGCCGCGGACACGACTTCGGCGGCGCGTTCGGCCAATAGTGCGGTCATCGCGTCCCAAGGTACTCGCATCGGGTCACTTTCAGCGAGCGGTTACGCAACCTTTCGCGCGTCGCTCGGCGTGTCATTGTCACCGTCAGGCTACCGCCCCGGCAGGCTCGGCGCAGTGGTCCGCGTGGCGCGGCGACACGGCGGCGGCTTCCTTGACACAATTGGGTAGGTCCACTTGTGTCGTCGGCAACTGCCGTGCGCCACACCGTAACCCGGGTGACTCGAAAGGCTCGCGACGATGACCGACAGCCCGCACTCCGCGTCCGGCGATCTGCCCGCGGAGGGTGGTGAGCACAGACACCCCGCAGCACCGGGAGGGCACCAGCAAACCGAACCCTCGGCAACCGGTCAGGCTCGTTCCGATTTGCCCGATTCGTCCAGATATTCGCAGTTCAGCAGCCCGGGGACGGGGCAATTCGGCACCGAGCCGATTGCCTCACAGCATGCTGCCGGGGGCGGCGCACCCCTCCCCCGGACCGGACCGAGCGCCGGCGGCGCCCCGATCCCACCGGCCGGGCCCGGTGGTGGTGCCGCCATTCCCGCATCCGGGCCGGGCGGAGGCGGGGTTCCCATCCCCGGACCCGGGCAGCCGATGTACGGACCGCCCGGTTCGGGGCCGGAACATGCCGGTTACGCGGCCGGTGGATATCCACCGGCGGGGGGCTACCCACCGGCGGGCGGCGGGTACCCGCAGGAGGCGTATTCCCAGGGCGGATATGCCCCGGGCGGGTACCCGCCGGGCGCTTACGCCGAGGGCGGCTATCCCGAAGGTGGCTACCCCGACGGCGGTTATTCCGAGGGCGGTTATTCCGAGGGCGGTTACCCGGCGGGTCCGTATCCCGGTGGACCGCAGGGCGAATGGGCCGGGCCGCCCGGCACGATTCCCATGACGCAGGCCTACGGGCCTGGCCCCCACGGCTATCCGAGCAACTACAGCGTCGGCCAGGCCCTCGGCTACGGCTGGGAACGCTTCCGCGCCAACCCGATTCCGTGGATCGCCGTCACCCTGGTCGGTTTCGCCGCCTATCTGGCGGTGACACTGGTGATCCGGATCGGCAACGTGCAGTCGCTGATGGCGCTGCTGCTGATCTTCCTGGTGGTGGCGGTGGTGGTATGGCTGTTGCAGGCGGCCATGATTCGCGGCGCCCTGCTCGAAACCGACGGCACCTCACCGGATTTCGCATCCTTCTTCGGCTTCGTGAATGCCGGTAACGTGCTGCTGACGGCGCTGCTGGTCTTCGTGCTGGCGACCGTGGCCGCGGCGCTGTGCATCGTCCCCGCCCTGATCGTCGGCTTCCTGTGCATGTTCTCACTGCACTTCGTCGTCGATCAGGACCTCGGGCCGTTCAACGCGATCAAGGCCAGCGCCCGGCTGGTGATCGCCAACATCGGCCGGCTGCTGCTGCTGGCGCTGGCGGTCGCGGTGCTGACCTTCCTCGGCTGCCTGCTCTGCGGGATCGGACTGGTGGTGGTCGGGCCGATCACCGCGATCGGGGTCACCTACTCCTACCGCATCCTCAGCGGCGGGCCGGTGGTCTGACGCGAACCGCCCGGATGCCGAGCGGGCATCCGGGCGGTCACGGTGTGCGGGAATGCTATTCGGCGGCCTTCGCGGCGCCGGCCTGGTCGTCCTTGCGCAGCGGCTTGCCGTCCGGGCCGAGCACCACGTCGAGGCCGGCCTCCTTGCGCTGCTGTGCGGTGATCGGTGTGGGCGCATCGGTGAGCGGGTCGACACCGCCGCCGGACTTCGGGAACGCGATCACCTCGCGGATCGAGTCGACCCCGGCCAGCAGGGCGACGATCCGGTCCCAGCCGAAGGCGATGCCGCCCATCGGCGGAGCGCCGTAGGAGAACGCGTCCAGCAGGAAGCCGAACTTGTCCTGCGCCTCGTCGTGCCCGATGCCCATCACGCCGAACACCCGTTCCTGCACGTCGCGGCGATGGATACGGATGGAACCGCCGCCGATCTCGTTGCCGTTGCAGACGATGTCGTAGGCGTAGGCGAGCGCCGCGCCCGGATCGGTGTCGAAGGTGTCCAGCGACTCCGGCTTCGGCGAGGTGAACGCGTGGTGCACCGCGGTCCAGGCCGAATAGCCCAGGGCCACATCGCCGCTGGCGGTCGCGTCGGCGGCCGGCTCGAACATCGGGGCGTCCACGATCCAGACGAACGCCCAGGCGTCCTCGTCGATCAGGCCGCAGCGGCGGGCGATCTCACCGCGGGCCGCGCCCAGCAGCGCCCGGCCGGACTTCGCGTCGCCCGCGGCGAAGAAGACACAGTCGCCGGGCTCGGCGCCGACGAACTTCGCCAGCCCCTCCCGCTCGGCATCGGTGAGGTTCTTGGCCACCGGGCCGCCGAGCGTGCCGTCCTCGGTGACGAGGATGTAGGCCAAGCCCTTGGCGCCGCGCTGCTTGGCCCATTCCTGCCAGCGGTCGAGCTCGCGCCGCGGCTGGCTCGCACCACCCGGCATCACGACCGCGCCCACGTACGGCGACTGGAACACCCGGAACGGGGTGTCCTTGAAATACTCCGCCATCTCGGTGATCTCGATCCCGAACCGCAGGTCGGGCTTGTCGGAACCGTAGCGGCGCATCGCCTCCGCGTAGGTCATGTGCGGGATCGGCGTCGAGATCTCGTACCCGACCAGTTTCCACAGCCCGGCCAGGATGTCCTCGGCCAGCAGGATCACATCCTCCTGTTCGACGAAGCTCATCTCGATGTCGAGCTGGGTGAACTCCGGCTGCCGGTCGGCGCGGAAATCCTCGTCGCGGTAGCAGCGGGCGATCTGGTAGTACCGCTCGACGCCGCCGACCATCAGCAACTGCTTGAACAGCTGCGGCGACTGCGGCAGGGCGTAGAAGTTGCCCGGCTGCAAGCGCGCCGGCACCAGGAAGTCGCGGGCGCCCTCGGGGGTGGACCGCGTCATGGTCGGGGTCTCGACCTCGACGAACGCGTGCCGGGCGAGCACCTCGCGGGCGGCGGCGTTGACCTTCGAGCGCAGCCGGATCGCATGCGCCGGGGCATCGCGGCGCAGGTCCAGGTAGCGGTACTTGAGGCGGATCTCCTCGCCGGGCTGCTCGTCGAGCTGGAACGGCAGCGGGGCGCTCTCGTTGAGCACCTCCAGCTCGGTGACGTTCACCTCGATGGCGCCGGTCGGCAGGTTCGGGTTCTCGCTGCCCTCCGGCCGCGCCTCGACCACGCCGGTGACCTTCACGCAGTATTCGCCCCGCAGCCGGTGCGCCTGCTCGGCGGGCGCGCCCTCCCGGAACACGGCCTGTGCGATACCCGACGCGTCACGCAGATCGATGAAGATCACGCCACCGTGGTCTCGCCGCCGGGCCACCCAACCGGTGAGGGTGACGATCGAACCGGCGTGCTCGCTGCGAAGCGAGCCGGCCAAGTGGGTGCGCAGCACGGGAATCCTTTCGACGGCTCGGTGCCCCGGCGGACGGCGGCCGGTGCGCCTTCATCGTAGAGAGACACGTCCGGTGGATGGAAACCGATATCGGTCTCGCCGTGCCAAGCTGTACACGGCACGGCCGGAGGCAGCGGTCGCGCCGAACCTGATGGCGATCCGCCGGGCCGTGGCGAGAGGGTAGCGATGACCTTCAACGAGGGAATGCAGATCGATCCGGATCGGGTCTCGAGCGGTGGCCCGGGTCCCGGCGGCATGATCGCCCTCGGCGGCGGCGCGGGCGGCCTGATCCTGCTGGTCCTGGCGTTGCTGTTCGGCGGCAATCCGGGCTCGCTGCTCGGCGAGTTCACCGGCGCGCAGAACAAGCCGTCGGCCGCGATCGAGGGCACCCCGGCGCACTGCAAGACCGGTGCGGACGCCAACAAGTACGTCGACTGCCGGGTGGTGCTGACCGCGCAGAGCCTGGATTCGGTGTGGTCCACCGAATTGCCGAAACAGACCGGCCGCAATTACACGAAGCCCGCGATCACGCTGTTCAGCGGGCAGGTCGGCACCGGTTGCGGCACCGCGTCGAGCGCGGTCGGGCCGTTCTACTGCCCGGCGGACAAGACCGCCTACTTCGACACCAGCTTCTTCCAGGAGCTCGTCACCAAGTTCGGCTCCAGCGGCGGGCCGCTGGCCCAGGAGTACGTGGTGGCGCACGAGGTCGGGCACCACATCCAGAATCTGCTCGGCGACTCCGGGCGTGGGCAGCGCGATCCGCGCGGACCGCAGTCGGGCTCGGTCCGCACGGAATTGCAGGCGGACTGCTACGCCGGCCTGTGGGCCTCCTACGCCGACAAGCTACCCGCCCCCGGCAGCAATCAGCCGTTCCTGAAGCCGTTGTCGGACAAGGATATCCAGGACGCGCTCTCCGCGGCCGCGGCGGTCGGCGACGACCGGATCCAGAAGGCCGCCACCGGCCGGGTGAATCCGGAATCGTGGACCCACGGCGCGGCGAACCAGCGCCAGGCGTGGTTCCTCACCGGCTACCGCACCGGCCAGGTCCGCGCCTGCGACACCTTCTCCGCCACCGACCTGAACAACCCGCCGGCCATGCGCTGAGCTCGAACACCCGACGCGGCGGGCTCGGACAGCCCGCCGTCCGGCCGGCCCGAGCCACTCGCTGCGCCGGACAGCCTGCCGCGCAATGAGTGCCAACCACCCGCTGCGCCGTGAGCCCGAAAGACCTGCCGCGCATTGTGGCGCACACCCTGCCGGGTATGCGGTGCGGGCGCGGCGAGCGGCCCGCTGTCAGCCGACGGTCCAGGTCTCCTTGCCGGTGAGCAGGTCCTGCAACGAATTCTCACCCACGGGTTTACGCTCGCTCGCCATGGCCAGCTGCGCGCGGACCCCGTCGTCGTAGGTGGGGCGGGCAGCGCTGCGGAAGATGCCGACGGGGACGTGCGACAACTCCTGATCGGACAGCCTCGACAGCGCGTACGCGTACTCCGGATCGTCGGTGTAGGCGTCGTGCACCACGATGTCGGACTCGGCGACGGTGTCGGCGCGGACCACCTCGAGTCCGAAACCGTTGCGCACCACCGCGAATTCATTCTCGGCGCCGAATCGGATCGGCTGCCCGTGGCGCAGCCGGATCAGATGCGATTCGGCGTTGTCGCGCCGCAGCACGTCGAACGAGCCGTCATTGAAGATCGGGCAGTCCTGCAGGATCTCCACGAAGGCGGTGCCCCGATGGGTCGCGGCGGCCTGCAACACCTCCGACAGCCCGGCCCGGTCGGAGTCCAGCGCCCGCGCGGCGAAGGTGGCCTCCGCGCCCAGCGCGACCGACAGCGTGTTGAACGGGTGGTCGACCGAGCCCATC
The DNA here is from genome assembly GCF_020176955.2 of Nocardia sp. alder85J. Classification (GTDB taxonomy): domain Bacteria; phylum Actinomycetota; class Actinomycetes; order Mycobacteriales; family Mycobacteriaceae; genus Nocardia. The sequence continues at coordinate 504,447 of NZ_JAIUCZ020000001.1, read as the reverse complement.
GGCGTCGACTTGGTGATCTTGCCCGGCTCCGAGGTCGGCGAGTACTGGCCCTTGGTGAGCCCGTAGATCCGATTGTTGAACAACAGGATCGTCATGTTCACATTGCGGCGCAGCGCGTGGATCAGATGGTTGCCGCCGATGGACAGTGCGTCGCCGTCGCCGGTCACCACCCACACCGACAGATCGGGCCGGGTGACGGCCAGACCGGTCGCGATGGCCGGCGCCCGGCCGTGGATGGAGTGGATGCCGTACGCGTCCAGGTAGTACGGGAACCGGCTGGAACAGCCGATGCCCGAGACGAACATCAGATTCTCGCGGCGCAGCCCCAGATCGGCGAGGAAACCGCGCACGGTGGCGAGGATGACGTAGTCACCACACCCCGGGCACCAGCGCACCTCCTGATCGGAGGTGTAGTCCTTGACCTTCTGCGGGCCGTCGGCGACGGGTACCCCCGACAGCCCGGTGAGGCCGAGATCGGTTCCGACGAGCGAGGTTTCGATGATGGTCATCAGTTGCCCCCTGTCTGTGGCACGGTGGAGCGATAGGTTGCCCGGGCCCGCGCGGCGAACGACTTGCCTTGTTCCAGTTCGGTGACGGAGCCGTCGAGCGCGGCATCGATGACGCCGACGAGTTCCTGCGCCGAGAAGGCGGTGCCCGCGACCTTGGTCCATGGTTGCACGTCGACCAGATAGCGCGCGCGCAACAACATCGACAGCTGGCCGTTGTTCATCTCCGGCGCGACCACCGTGCGGTACCGCCGCAGCACCTCACCGGTGTTGGCCGGCAACGGATTCAGGTGCCGCAGATGCGCCTGCGCGACCGGGACGCCGCGGCGGCGCGCCCGGCGGCACGCCTCGCCGATCGGCCCGTAGGAGCTGCCCCAGCCGATGATCAGCAACTCGGCGCGGCCGGACGGATCGTCGACCTCGAGGTCGGGCACGGTGATGCCGTCGATCTTGGCCTGCCGCAGCCGGACCATGAGCTCGTGATTGGCCGGATCGTAGGAGATGTTGCCGCTGCCGTCGGCCTTCTCCAGGCCGCCGATGCGGTGGGCGAGACCCTTGGTGCCGGGCACGGCCAGCGGCCGGGCCAGCGTCTCCGGATCGCGCGCATAGGGCTGGAATTCGACGGCCTCGCCCGGCTCGGGTTCGAAGCCCGGGTCGATCCGCGGCAGGTCGGCGACGGACGGAATCGCCCACGGCTCCGAACCGTTGGCGATGCTGCCGTCGGACAGCAGCAGCACCGGCGTGCGGTAGACCAGCGCGATCCGGGCCGCCTCCACCGCGGCGGCGAAGCAGTCCGCGGGCGAGCGCGGCGCCACCACGGCCACCGGCGACTCACCGTTGCGCCCGTAGAGAGCCTGGAGCAGATCGGCCTGCTCGGTCTTGGTGGGCAGGCCGGTGGACGGACCGCCGCGCTGCACGTCGACCACGACCAGCGGCAGTTCGGTCATCACTGCCAGGCCGATGGTCTCGCTCTTGAGCGCCAGGCCGGGACCGGAGGTGCTGGTGACGCCGAGGGCCCCGCCCAGCGCGGCACCCAGCGCGGCGCCGATGCCGGCGATCTCGTCCTCGGCCTGGAAGGTGGTGACGCCGAAGTTCTTGTGCTTGCTCAGTTCGTGCAGGATGTCCGAGGCGGGCGTGATCGGATACGTGCCCAGGAACACCGGCAGTCCGGACAGCTGCCCGGCGGTGACCAGGCCGTAGGCCAGTGCGGTGTTGCCGGTGATCTGCCGATAGGTGCCCGGCGGCAGCGCGGCGGGCGCGATCTCGTAGGTGGTGGCGAACGCCTCGGTGGTCTCGCCGTAGTTCCAGCCCGCGCGGAACGCCAGGATGTTGGCCTCCGCGATAGCCGGCTTGGCCGCGAACTTCTCGCGCATGAACTGCTCGGTGCCGCCGATGGGCCGCCCGTACATCCAGGACAGCAGCCCCAGTGCGAACATGTTCTTCGCGCGCTGGCCGTCCTTCTTGCCGACGCCGGTGGATTCGGTGGCGCCCAGCGTCAGCGAGGTCATCGGCACCTGGTGCACGACGAAATCGGCCAGGGTGCCGTCGGTGAGCGGATCGGCGGCGTAGCCGACCTTGGCCACCGCGCGCTTGGTGAACTCGTCGGTGTTGACGATGATCGTGGCGCCGCGGACCAGATCCTCGATATTCGCCTTCAGCGCAGCCGGATTCATCGCCACCAGCACATCGGGCTGATCACCCGCGGTGAGGATGTCGTAGTCGGCGATCTGGATCTGGAACGACGAGACGCCGGGCAGCGTGCCCTGGGGCGCGCGGATCTCGGCCGGGAAGTTCGGCTGGGTGGCAAGGTCGTTGCCGAAAGCGGCCGCCTCGTGCGTGAACCGGTCACCGGTCAGCTGCATGCCGTCGCCGGAGTCGCCGGCGAACCGGATGACGACCTGTTCCAGCTTCTCGCTGCCGCCGGTCCTGCCGGTGTCGGCCATGCCGCTCTCCTCACTGCCGGTCTGCTCCGTGCCGGCCACTCGCCTGGTTTGCGGTACCACACGCCAAGTTACCCCGCCGACACCGGGACACACCCGGGTTGCACACGGTCCGACGCGATTCACACTGCGAATAACGACAATTGCAATTCACCGTGCGCCACCGGCGCCGGTCGTGCTCCGGATTCCACTGGGCGCGTGGGCCGTAGCGCGTGCTGGTCCAGCAACGGGTCGAGTCGGTCCCGCAGCCACGCGGAGTACTCCGGTGTGACGTACGCCCCACGACCGTACAGCTGACGATAACGCCGCAGTAATGCCGGGTGGTGGCTCGACAGCCAGGCCAGGAACCAGCCTCGGGTACTGCCCCGCAGATGCATCGGGAACGCCACGGCGCTCGCCGCTCCGGCTTCGGCGATGGCGCCGAACAATTCGTCCAGGTGCGCGGTGCCGTCGGTGAGGTACGGAACGATCGGGGCCGCCATGACATTCACCGCGAAGCCGGCCTCGGCCAGCGCCCGCACCAGCTCCAGCCGGGCCCGCGGACTCGGCGTGCCGGATTCCAGGCTGCCGTGCAAGGCGGGATCGAGGATCGCGATCGATACCGCGACCTGCACCGGCACCTGCGCCGCGGCGGCGCGCAGCAGTGGCAGATCGCGGCGCAGCAGCGTGCCCTTGGTGAGAATGGAGAAGGGGGTGCCGGATTCGGCCAGTGCCGTGATGATGCCGGGCATCAGCCGATATCGGCCCTCGGCCCGCTGGTACGGGTCGGTGTTGGTGCCCAGCGCGACCGGCTCCCGCTGCCAGGAGCGCCGCGCCAGCTCGCGCCGCAGCACCGCGCCGACATTGGTCTTCACCACGATCTGGGAGTCGAAATCGCGGCCCGCGTCCAGATCCAGATATTCGTGCGTACCGCGCGCGAAACAGTAGGTGCAGGCGTGCGAACAGCCGCGCATGGTGTTGATCGTCCAGGTGAACGGCAACCCCGAACTCGGCGGCACCTTGTTCAGCGCGCTCTTGCACAACACCTCGTGGAAGGTGACGCCCTCGAACTCCGGTGTGCGCACGCTGCGCACCAGCCCGGCCCGCTCCAGGCCGGGCAGCGCGCCCTCGTCGGCGCTCGGAGACTGCCGCTGCCACCGCATTCGACCATTCGAACAGGTGTTCTAAAACCTGTCAAGCACTCGCACCCGCCGGCGCCGCGAGATCGCCGTTGTAGAACGCGATCAGATCGCGGACGGTGTCGGCGGTCGGACGGGGCCGGTAGCCCAGTTCGGCGCGGGCCTTGGCGCCGTCCACCTCGGGGGCCGCCAGCAGCGCGCCCATCGCCGCCCGCGACACCCGATCGCTGCCGAACAGCTTGCCGATCGGTTCCAGCACCGGCATCGCCGCCGAGATGACCTTCGGCGGAATGGCGAACGCCGGGCCGCGCCTGCCGTTGCCGGCCGCCGCGAGCCGGGTGAGCTCCAGCATCGAGACCATCGCGCCGGGCAGCAGGTAGTTCTCGCCGGTGCGGCCGCGCTCCGCGGCCAGCATCAGGCCGGTGGCCACGTCGCGGACGTCGACCAGGTCGAAGCCGCCGCCGATCATCACCGGCGTCAGGCCGCGGGACGCGTCGCGCAGCGTGGTGTTGATCCGCGAGCCGGTGTGGTCGATCGGCCCGTACACGCCGGTCGGATTGCAGATCACCGCGTCCAGCCCGGTCTCGATCACCGCGCGCAGCTCGATCTCGCCCTGCCACTTGGACCGGTCGTACACCGGTAGGCTCGGGTCGGTCGAGCGCGCCGAGTGCTCGTCGATGCGGCCGCCGCAGGTGTACTGGTCGAACGAGTGGATCGAGCTGGTGTGCACGAAGCGGCGCACCCCCACGTCGCGCGCGGCCTCCGCGACCACCCGCACCCCCTCGGTGTTCACCCGCCAGGCCAGGTCGTGGCGGTGCGCGAGGGTGATCACGGCGACCAGGTGGTACACCACCTCGGCGCCGGCCAGCGCCGCGCGCATCGACTCCGGGTCCAGCACGCTGCCCTCGACCCACTCGATGTCGGGGTCCACGGTGCCGGTGGGCCGGACCCGGTCGATGGCGGTCACCTCGTGACCGCCCTCCACCAGCCGGTGGAGCAGGTTCGTGCCCAGGAATCCGGCTGCGCCGGTGACTGCGACCTTCATGGAAACGAGAATATAGAACTTGTTCTAAATTGCAACAAGTTCTAATTCAGCCTCCCACCGGCGCTTCGGGGGTCGAAACCTGTCCGGCCCGTCGGCTATATTGAGGCCCAGGCCACACCCGAAGTACCGCAAGCCCGGTCCGGGTTGTCCGCGGTTTCGCTCGCGATTCCCGGCAGCCGGGCGGACAATGTTCGAAGCGTTCGAGATGTTCGAGACCGAGCACAGATGGGGGGCACACCGATGGCCGATCTCTCGGTGGAGACCGCGGCGGTGCGCGAATTCGCCGCCACCAATCAGGGCGTGGCCGCGGATATCGCGGGCACGGCGAATTACGACACCACCCAGCACGTGGTCGCCATGACCCCCGTCTTCGGCCTGATCGGCGCCGACTATCTCGCCATGTTCGCCGCCGCGCAGGTGCTGCACGCGCGCGACGTGAACGATCTGTCGGCCAAGGTCGACCACATCGGCCGGGCGGCGTTCGGCACCGCGGCCACCTTCGACGACGCGGACGGCTCGCTCGCCGACACCCTCGGCGCCCTCGGGCAGCAGATCGGAGGCTGAACCATGAGTCCCGGATACGACACCGGCGTGATCGGCCCCGCAGGCGCCCCGGCACCGGCCGCGGCCCCGCCACCGGTCACCGCGCCCGGCAGTCAGCCCCCGATGCTCGACCTGGCGCTGCCGCAGTGGCCCGACGACCTGCCGCCGGTCGAAGCGCCCGCATTCACGGTGGCACACAAGGAATTCGACGAGGACGGCGGCGCGCTCGGCGTGGGGCACGTCCCCGGTCCCGGCGGCGCGCCCGGCGCGGTGCACCCCGCCGACCTCACCGATCCCCTGCTGGGCGGCGCGCACACCGGCCTCGGCGATCCCCTGCTCGGCGTCACACCCGCGGGACTCGGCGGCTCCCCGGCCGTCCTCACCGCCGCCCACGACACGGCGGCGCAGGCGCAGCAGGCGGCGGCCACGACCCCGAGCGCGCCCGGCGACACCGCGTCCGGCGTGGGCGCGGTACATCAGGCCGTCGCGGGCGCCCCCGCGGCCGTACCCGCCACCCCGGCGGTCGCACCCGCACTGCCCCCGGATCCGGTCGGCACGCTTCTGCACGGGCTGGGCCTGGCCGCGGTGCCCGGCGCCGACGCACTGCTCAAACCGGTCCTCGACCTGCTCAGCGGTTTCGGCACCGGCGTCCTCGGCGCGGTGAACCCCGCGACCGTCCTCAGCGAGGGCTCCCAGGTCATCCAGGCCGCGATGCAGGTCGGCGCGGGCGCCTTCAAGACCGTCGACCAGGTCTGGCAGGGCAAGTCCGCGCGCAGCGCGCAGGAGGCCGGTCAGCGGGCCCAGGCCCAGGGCCAGGACGCAAGCCAGCGCGGCCTGGACATCTCCCAGCTCACCGAGCAGGCCGCCGGTGTGATCCAGCGCGGCAACGTGCAACTCACCGCCGTGGCCCAGGCCTTCGCGGCCGAGGCCACCGCGCTCGCGCCGGTCGTGCTCACCCCGCCCGGCCAGGCCACGCTGATCTCCACGGCCACCGAATCACTCGGCCAGGCGGTGTCGATCGTCAACGCCACCCGCGGCGAATTGTCCGGCTACACCGCCCAATTGGCCGGCGTGGTGCAACAGTTGACCGGCGCCGACGCCCAGACCGTCTCCGACGCGGCCCAGGCGGCCGCCCAGAACATCGGCCAGCCGATCCTGGACGACGCCCACCAGGCCCTCTCCGGCGACAATGCCCGCACCGTCGGCCTGGGCAAGGACGCGCTCGGCTCCCGGCTCGGCGCCGGCGACCCCACCGTGGCGGCGGGCTACAACGGCTACAACGGCGCACACCCCGGCTCCTACGGCGGCGGCACCGGCGGCTACTACGGCAGCACCGGCGGCGTCGGCGGCAACGGCAGTGCCCACCCCGGCCCCGGCGGTTCCGTCCCCGGAATGCGCCCCGCCACCGGCCTTCCCGCGGCCCCGTTCACGCCGGGCGCGCCCGTCGCCCCCGGCCAGGGCATGGGCGGCAGCGGTTTCCTCGGCGCGCCGGGAGCGGCCGCCCAGCGCAGCGACGAGGACGAGAAGTCCCGAGCGGTACAGCCGTACCAGAGCGCCGTCGGCAACTCCGACCTCACCGGCTCACTCGGCGAGACCACCCCCGAGGTGATCGGCCAGACCCACCTGGACGAGATCATCCACGAATACGAGAACGATCGGTTGTAAACCGCAGGGCGGCAACGAGACTCGGCGCAACCATCCGACCGGGCACGTCCCGGGCACACGGACCTCGGCACCACAGTGCCATCGAGCGAATGCGCACGCTGAACCCACGGCGGCCCCCCTTCGGTCTGTCACCCGAGCCGGACGGACAACCCGGTCGCGATGGCCGGTGAGCGGCGGCTCGGCACCACGTTACTGGTACACGTTCCGAGGCTCTCGATCAGACCCGCGTCCGGGTGGACTGCCGATACTTCCGCACGTCCCGGTCGCGGAAATGATGTCGAGGGGGGAGGTCTGGGGTTAGCATCGCGGGAAGAACTAGAATCTGTTCTAGTTTTCGCGATTTCGAGAGGACTGCACCGATGCGCTTCACCTACGCGGAGGCGATGACGGATCCCGCGCACTACATTCCGCTGGCTCAGGCCGCCGAGGCCGCCGGGTTCCACAGCATGTCGATCGCCGACAGCATCGCCTATCCGGCCGAGTCGGATTCCACCTATCCGTACACGCCGGACGGGTCGCGGGAGTTCCTCGACGGGAAGCCGTTCATCGAGGCGTTCGTGCTGTCCGCCGCGCTCGCGGCCGCGACGACCCGGCTGCGGTTCACGCCGTTCGTGATCAAGCTGCCGATCCGGCCGCCGGTGCTCGTGGCGAAGCAGACCGCCTCGCTGGCGTATCTGAGCGGCAATCGGTTCGGGCTGGGGGTGGGCATCAGCCCGTGGCCGGAGGATTTCGAGATCATGGGGGTGCCGTTCGCCAAGCGCGGCAAGCGCATGGACGAGTGCATCGAGGTGGTGCGGGGGCTGTGCAGCGGCGACTACTTCGAGTACCACGGCGAGTTCTACGACTTCGCCAAGATCAAGATCACGCCCGCCCCGACGGAGCCGGTGCCGATCCTGATCGGCGGCCACAGCGATGCGGCGCTGCGCCGTGCGGCCCGGCTCGGTGACGGCTGGATGCACGCCGGCGGCGATCCCGCCGATCTCGATCGCATGCTCGCGCGCCTCACCGAACTGCTGCCGGAGCGCGAGAGCACCCTGCCGTTCGAGATCCACGTCGCCTCGCTGGACGGCTACACGACCGACGGCATCAAGCGGCTGGAGGACAAGGGCGTCACCGATGTGATCGTCGGGTTCCGGTATCCGTACGTGGCCGGTCCGGACACCGAACCGCTGGCCAAGAAGATCGCCCATCTGGAGCGGTACGGCGAGTCCGTCATCGGCACGTGCTGACGCGCCGCCCGCCCGGCTCGCGCAGTCGCCGAACCGGGCGGGCCACTGCCGGTCAGGAACGCTTGGCGAAGCCCAGGCCGATGACGGCCTCGCGCTCGGACTCCAGTTCCGCGACGCTGGCGTCGATGCGAGCGCGGGAGAACTCGCCGATGTCCAGGCCGGGCACGACGGTGTACTCCCCCGCCGCGCAGGTGACCGGGAACGAGCTGATCAAACCCTCGGGCACACCGTAGGACCCGTCCGACGGCACGGCCATCGACACCCAGTCGCCGGGCGCGGACCCGAGGGTCCAGTCGCGAATGTGGTCGATGGCGGCGGCCGCGGCGCTGGCGGCCGACGAGGCGCCGCGCGCCTCGATGATCGCGGTGCCGCGCTGCTGCACGGTCGGGATGAACGTCTCCCGCACCCAGTCCGGATCACCGACCGCTTCGGGGGCCGGCCGGCCCGCCACCGTCGCATGCGTGATGTCGGGATACTGGGTGGCGGAATGGTTGCCCCACACCGTGATTCGCGCGATATCCGCCGCGGCGGCGCCGGTACGGCGGGCCAGCTGGGCGATCGCGCGATTGTGGTCGAGCCGGGTCAGCGCGGTGAACCGCTCGGCCGGGACGTCGGGTGCGTTGCTCATCGCGATGAAGGCGTTGGTGTTGGCCGGGTTACCGACGACCAGCACCCGCACGTCGGCGGCGGCGCTAGCGTTGATCGCGGCGCCCTGATCGGTGAAGATCGGCCCGTTGGCGGCCAGTAGATCGCCGCGTTCCATCCGCGCGGTGCGGGGGCGGGCGCCGACCAGCACGGCAATGTTCGCGCCGGAGAAGCCCTCCCAGGGATCGTCGCTGATGTCCACCGATTCGAGCAGCGGGAAGGCGCTGTCCTCCAGCTCCATCGCCACCCCTTCCAGGGCGTGCACCGCGGCCGGCACCTCCAGCAACCGCAGCCGCACCGGCGTCCCGGGGCCCAGCATGTCCCCCGAGGCGATCCGGAAGAGCAGCCCGTAGGCGATCTGGCCGGCGCCACCGGTCACGGTGACGGTGACGGGAGTCCGGGCGACAACACTCACGAAAACTCCTAGCGATCCGAGTACATTGCAGGGCTCCCCGGTGGCACCTCGGTGCACCCGGCGGCCGCGTCGCGGGGCCGGCCCCATGGCCTGTCGCCACCACCCTAACCACCTTCACCGCGAGACACGGCACCCAGTGAGCAAGAAGACACCCACCGCCCGCGACAATGGGGCAAATCGGGCGAAAATCGGCGAATTATGTTGATGCGTGCCACATTTGGCGTTACCGAATCGATATCTCGGCGGGCCGCGCCTCACCCCAGTGTCGCGATCTCCCGGTCGCTGAGCACCACCGGTTGCACGCTGTCGCGGGTGCGGACCAGTTGCACCGCCCGGAACAGCGGACGGTCGTCCAGTACGGCGTCGCGGGCCTCCGCACGCAACTGCCCGACCAGCATGCCCGATACCGCGAGCGCCGCCGCGAGGTTGCTGGCCGCCAGCGCGTCGGCCAGCCGGCGCAGGCCCAGCAGGTGCAGTTCCCGGCCGCTGCCCGCGTCGGTGTACATGGCCAGCGGCACCACCTGCCGGGCGCCACCGGCGGTGACGCGCAACACTATTCGCGACAGCCGGCCCGGGAAGACCAGGATCTCCACGCCGGTGGCGGCGGCCACGTCCAGCTGCCGCCGCCCGAAGACGGTGCGCGCCCGAATAACGGTGCCCACCAGCCAGATCCGCCGCCGTTGCACCGACAGCGCGTACAGCGTCGTGGGTGCGCCGAGGACCACGGCCGCGACGACCGCGATCGGCCACCACACCGCCAGCGCCAGCAGCAGGCCCACCGCGACGCCGATGCCGAGCGCGGCCAGCGTCAGCCGCCGCAGCATCGGCGCGTACATCTCGGGGGCGATGAGATCCAGGCCGATCGGTTGCGGCGGCTCGGGTTTCGGTTCGTCGGTCACGCGTCCCACTCGTCCGTTCCGGGTCGACAGCCGGGGCAACTGCCGTGCCGCACCCGAATTACTCAGTGCGGCACGACAGTTGGTGGCCCAGTGACCGTACTACCGATCCGCCGCGAGCGCCGCCGCGACCGCGGTCACCGCCTCGCCGATCGGGATCTGCCGTTGCTCGCCGGTGGCCAGATCCTTCAGGCCGATCTCGCCCTCGGTGAGGTCGCGATCGCCGAGGACCAGCGCGAAGGCCGCCCCGGAACGGTCGGCGGCCTTCATCGCGCCCTTCACGCCACGACCACCGTAGGCGAGGTCGACCCGGACACCGGCGGCCCGCAACTGCCCCGCCAGCACCACCAGGCGCTGCTTCGCGGCGTCGCCGAGCGAAACCCCGAACACGTCGACCCGGGCCGGGCCGGGAGCGCTCCTGCCCTCCGCGGCCAGGGCCAGGACGGTGCGGTCGACGCCGAGCCCGAAGCCGATACCGGACAGCGGCTGGCCGCCCAGTTCGGCCATCAGCCCGTCGTAGCGGCCGCCGCCGCCGATGCCGGACTGCGCGCCGAGCCCGTCGTGCACGAACTCGAAGGTGGTCTTGGTGTAGTAGTCCAGGCCGCGGACCATGCGCGGATTCACCACGTGCGGGACGCCGAGCGCGTCGAGGTGGCCCAGGACCTGCTCGAAGTGCGCCTTCGCCGATTCCGAGAGGTGGTCGATCATCAGCGGGGCGGCAGCGGTCAGCTCCTTGACCTCGGGCCGCTTGTCGTCGAGGACGCGCAGCGGGTTGATCTCGGCGCGGCGGCGGGTCTCCTCGTCCAGCGGCAGCGCGAACAGGAACTCCTGCAACAACTCCCGGTACTGCGGGCGGCAGCTGTCGTCGCCGAGCGAGGTGATCTCCAGCCGGAACCCGTCCAGGCCCAGCGACCGGAAGCCGGCGTCGGCGACCGCGATCACCTCGGCGTCCAGCGCCGGATCGTCGACCCCGATGGCCTCCACACCGACCTGCTGCAACTGCCGGTACCGGCCCGCCTGCGGACGTTCGTAGCGGAAGAACGGCCCCGCATAGCAGAGCTTGACCGGCAACTGGCCCCGGTCGAGGCCGTGTTCGATGACCGCCCGCATCACCCCGGCGGTCCCTTCCGGGCGCAGCGTGACACTGCGGTCGCCGCGGTCGGCGAAGGTGTACATCTCCTTGGTGACCACATCGGTCGACTCGCCGACACCGCGCGCGAACAGGGCCGTGTCCTCGAAGATCGGCAGCTCCACATGCCCGTATCCGGCCAGTCGCGCGGCGTGCACGAGCCCGTCCCGCACGGCGACGAACTCGGCGGAGGCGGGCGGCAGGTAGTCCGGGATACCCTTCGGGGCGGTGAAGCTGCTGGTCTTGGTCACGATCGCCCAGTCTCCCCTACCGGGACACGCCAAGTCCAACCGGTTCCGAGCGTGCCGTCTCCGGATCTCCTCAGGAAGTGATGGCAGACTCTAACGCCGGAGCCGGCGACCGCGACGCCGCACGTGGCACCGCCGGTGCCACGACAGGAGAAAGGGATCGGTAGTGCCGAGCAACGAGCAACGACGAGCGGCAGCGAAAAGGAAGCTGGAACGACGGCTGGAACGGCAGGCCGAACGCGCCCGCAGGCGCAAGCAGCTCACCATCGCCGGATCGGTACTCGGTGTCGTCGTCGTCATCGCGGCCGGCGTCGGAATCTACTTCCTGACCAAGGGTGACACCGACAAGTCCACCGCCTCGGCCACTCCGGATGCGTCGCTGTCCAGCACGCCGGAGATCGCACCGCCACCCGCACCCAAGCCCAAGGCCGCGACGGTCTCCTGCACTTACGCCGACGGCGGCGATGCCGCGAAGCCGGCCACGAAACCCGCGAAGACCGAGGTGTCCACGCAGGATTCACCGAAGGTGAGCATCGACTCGAGCCAGGGCCCGATCGGTATCACGCTGAACGCCGCCGCCTCGCCGTGCACGGTGAACAGCTTCGAGAGCCTGGTGCAACAGGGCTTCTACAACGGCGCTCCCTGCCACCGGTTGAGCACCCAGGGCCTGAAGATGTTGCAGTGCGGCGATCCGAGCGGCACCGGTAAAGGCGGGCCGGGCTATTCGTTCGCGAACGAGTACCCCACCGACCAGTACGCACCGGGCGATCCGGCGGCCAAGCAGCCCGTCACCTATCAGCGCGGCGTGGTCGCGATGGCCAACGCCGGGCCCGACACCAACGGCAGTCAGTTCTTCCTGATGTTCGGTGATTCGAAACTGCCGCCGCAGTACACCATCTTCGGCACCGTCGACGCCGCGGGCCTGACGACCCTCGACAAGATCGCCGCCGGCGGTGACGACGAGTCGCTGGCGACCACCGCCGGTGGCGGCAAACCGAACCTGCCGGTCACCTTCAATACCGCCCGAATCGGCTGACCCGGTACGGTTTTCGCGTGAGCGGCCCGGTGCGACGCACCGGGCCGCTCGCGACTTCCCGACGTGTTCGCCCGACATGCCCGGTGGTGCTGGCCACAGCACCTTCGGTTGCGGCATCCTGATGCCGGAGAAGATCCTGCGCATCGTCCGATACGCCGGAAATGTGAGTTATATGCTTTTGTTGCACGGTTCGAGTAAGGATCACCTCCGTTCCCGCTGTAACCTCGTATAACGGAGTACTACGCGGCGTGGTGACCCATCCCGCACGGCAGGGCCACCCCCGCACCGGTCCTCCCGGTGTCCACGTTTGCAGGCTGCGGAGACCGTATGCGAACCACCGTTCGTGTGGCGGTGCCCGCGACAAAGCACCACAATCATCCATAGTGTTCACTGCAACATCGGGGAGCAGGCAATGGCCGAGGAACTCGACGACATCGGCCGCGAAACCGCGGCGCTGATGAAGCAAATGTTATCGCTTGCGACTCTGGTTGCGCTGCGCACTCGCGAACGGGGCCAGAAGGAAGCCGAAGCCCGCGTCAAAATCACCGAGCAGCGTGTCAAGGATGCCAAGGAACTCGGCTTGCGCGAGGCCCGCGAGGCCAAGGCGAAGGACCCGCGCAACCAGGAACTCACCCGGATGCTCGACCGCCCGCCGCTCGAGAAGGGCGGCGTCTCACTGGAACGCGATCAGTTCGCGGCCACGGCCAGTGCCGCCCGCAGCGAGGCGCACGCCGCCGCGGCCACCAGCCCGACCATCCGATACGACTCCGCCGAGCGCCGTACGGCCCTGGCGGCACATCTCACCAAGATCGGTGTGGCCCCCGAGTTGCGCGCGATCCGGATGCTGATGGAAGTCGGTCAGGCACAACCGGCTTCGGAGGCCGTCCGCTCGGTTCCCGACGACAACGACCGGCTGGCCAAGCGGTTGCGCGAACAGCAGGAACTCGCCCGGCAGCGCGGACTCGAACGCAGCCGCTGACATCCGGTCACCGCGGGTGGGTTCCGCCACGGATACCCACCCGTCCGATCGCGGCGAGCGACCGGGAGGCGGCACGATCGCCGCTGTCGCACAGCGGCTTTCGGTGACGACCGCGCGTCGCACAGCGGCGCGGCGCACCTCTCCCGCGGAGCGGCTCAGTCGCCGCCCCGGAGCTGCTCCGAGACGTCCGAGACGTCCGAATCGGGCACATAGCGCTCCGGATCGTCCACATCGGCGAACATCTCCGGCTGCGCGACCGTGGTCGGCAACGGCCCCAGCAGCGCCTTGTGCCCTTGGCGCACACCGCAGAACCGGAACGGTCCACGCGGATCCATCAGCACTGCCATGTGCGGATCGGCATGTTCGATGAACCACCGGCTCAGCCCGGTGTCGGCCTCCCGCCGGTAGTACTCCCACGCCCGCCACGACGCGTCCAACCGCGCGACGGCCTCCGTGTGCTCCCACCACGACGGGCACCACACGGTATCGGTGGTGTCGCTGACCTGGCGCTGGTACAGCAGGCTGAGATAGTTCTCGACGAATTCGACCACCGACTGGTACGCCGTGCCGGGGGTGTCGACGTTCTGGAACATCCCCTTCGGCGGCTGCGTCAGGATCAACGGCGACAACAACTCCTGATGTCCGTTGCGGACACCGCAGTACTTGAACGGACCGGACGGATCGAAGAGTTTGGCCATGTGCCGGTCGGCATGGTCCAGGAACCAGTTGCTCAACCCCGTCCGCGGATTTCGGCGGAAGTACTCCCACGCCCGCCACAGCGTCTCCAGCCGGATGACCGCCTCGGTGTGCTTCCACCACTCGGGGCACCAGACCGCATCGGTGGTATCGGTGACCTGACGCTGATAGATGTGGATCAGATAGTTCTCGACGAACGCCGCGACGCTCGGATAGTAGGTGGGCTGTTCCGGCTCGGTCACAGGGGCCGGACCTCCTCGGGTTGTCCGGAATGCTGCGGCTGACCGTAGTAGGGCTCGGCGGGAGCGCCGGGCTCCTCCGTGCTGCTGGCCGTGATCAGTTCCCGCTGCGCGATCAGATCGTTCATATCGGTGCGCCGGGCCGGATTGTGCCGTTCGATCGAGCGGCGCACGGCCTCGGCGTACTCCCCCTCCCACCACGGCACGGTCCGCACCAGCACCGCCGGCGCACCCGAGGTGAACACGATGACCCGCCCGCGCGGCAACGTGATCAGCGCGTTCACGTTGAAGGTGCGCGAGGAGCTCAGCGACCGGGAATAGCTCTTGCCGCCCTTGGACTCCGACATCGACTGCGAGATGACCTCGTAGTCGCCGATCGCCTCGGACCGCTCGGCCAGGAACTGGGTGTCGTCGATACCGCTGCCGATGACCTTGATGTTGGCCGCCGACCACAGCGCCTCCATGCCGGCCTCGCCCCAGCAGCGCACGCCCTGCGCCCACGACTGCAACACCGTCATGACCACGATGCCGCGAGAACCGAAGTGGCTGTACTGCTTCGGCAGATCCTTCCAGCGCACCACGTTCGCGGCCTCGTCCAGCACCGCCAGCAGCGGGACCGGCAGCCGGCCGCCGTAGGACCGCGAGGCGCGGCGCATCGCCACGTCGATGATGGCCTCGGTCAGCGCGGAGACCAGCGGCCCCGCCGAACCGCGGCCCTCCAGCGACAGGCTGTAGAGGGTGCCGTTGTCCTCGATGAAGTTCAACTCGTCGAACGGGATCCGGGTGACCGTACCGCCGTCGCGCAGCTGCGTGGTGCCCGGCTGCACCCAGTTGTGCACATTGGACAGCTTCAGGCAGCGCACCATCTTCTTGGCGGTGCCGAAAATACCACTGCGGGTGCGGGGATCGACGTTGTACTGCGCCGACAGACCGGAGGCGCTGAGACCGAAATGGTCACCGGCGGCGCGCAACACCTCGACCGGCTCCGGATTCAGCGGATTGGTGACCCACTCCCAGACCTGGGTGATCGGCTTGCCGTACATGGCCGCCGCGAGGAACAGACCGGCCAGCAGATCCTCGGCCTCCGGATCGAAGAACGAGTCGCGCGCGTCGGATCCACTGTCGCCGTCGGCGAAATGGCCCGCCAGCCGCGCCGCGCGCATCTCCGCGCCCTCGTGCCGCGGGTCGACCCAGGCCAGCGGATCCCAGTACCAGCGCGGCTCCTCGTTCGCGACGCCGGTCGGGTCGAAGACGAACACCGGAGATCCCTTGGCCTCCCGCACATCCCGGGTCGCGTCGACCACGTCGCGCTTGTTCGAGGTGACCAGCACCGGGCCGATCGCGGAGAGAATCGCCGGGATCACCCGCGAGGTCGACTTGCCCTGCCGCGGCCCCCAGATGTCGATCTGGAGATCCTCGTAGGAGCCGTAGATCATGCAGCCGTCGGCCACCGAGATACCGATCGGCACGCCCGGCTCGTCGTCCTCGCCGAGGGTCTGGCCGAGCTGGACCGCCTTCTCCCGCACCCCGGCCTCGGTGAGCGCGGCGATCGCGCCGCCGTTGCCCATGTGCTGGGCCTTGTCGTCGATGGCGAGTTTGCCCTTGCCGGCCCGCTTCTTCTTCTCCTGCTTGTAGATCCGGTACGCCACGTAGGCGGCGATCACCAGCAGCACGATCGCGGTGGAGGCCAGCGGCCAGTGTATCTGCCCCTTGACCAGCCCGATCACGATGGCGATCGGGTTGACGGGGATGTGCTGCTTGGTCACCGCCAGCAGATTGCCGAGTTGTAGTGCCACCCACAGCGTGCCCAGCGTGGCGAACCCGATGTACACCATGATCAGCTGGTGGTCGGGGCCCGGGATGGCCGGGTCCGTCACCTTCTTCGCCATCTGGAACCTCCTGTGGTGACCGAATTATATGTTCTTGCCGCTCAACGGAATCCGTCCAGCCGCCAGCCGTCCGCGGTGTGGACGACGGTGGCGATGACCGTCGCCGGCGGTAACGGCTCGCGCCGCCCGTCCGGATAGACGACGGTCTGTTCGATCCCGATCTTGTACTGCTCGTGGTCCGGATCGGTGGTAGGCGCCTTCTCCCCCGACGCGAACGTGAACGCCTCCACGTGCGCGCCCGCGGCGCCCCAATCCGCCCACTGCAACGACGGCTTCGGTGTCTCGATGCCCGTGGGTGGTGTATCCAGGGTACGGATCAGACTCGGCCCCAGCCACTTCCGAGCCCGGCCCAGCGACGCACCCGGGGCCTCCGTCGCCGGGTACCACGTGTAGACCTCGCGCAGCGCCGCCACCGCCACCCCGTCCGAGGTGCTCGGATCCGGGGCCGGCACCGCCGCCAGTTGCCGGGTGGTGGTCGAGGGCGAGGGCGTCGCCGATCCGGTGTCGCCGCTGCCGCACGCACTCGCCAGCGTCGTGACGCTCACCATCAGCATCACCCCCAGGCTCGCGCGTTGTGCCGTCACCTTCCAGGCTATCCGCCCGGACCCCCGGCTCACAGCACCCTCCGCAATCGCGCGTCGCCGGGCACCGGAACCTGGGTGACCCCGGACGGCTCGGCGGACCGGATCATCATGCCCTCACCGACGTACACACCCACCTCCGCCGGGCCGCGCGGCCCGAATCGCGAGAACACCAGATCACCTTGCTGGGCACGGGCGATCGGCACCTCGCCGCCGAACTCCCACTGCTGTTCGGCGGTGCGGGGCAGGGTGACCGTGCCCGCCGAGGCGGCGAACACCGCGGCCGAGGTGAGGCCGGGGCCGTCCAGGCCGCCGCCGGTGGGACCCTCCGGGCCGCCGCCGCCCCACACGTACGGCGTGCCCAGATACTGTTGTGCCGCACCGAGGATCTCCTGGCCGCCGGATCGGCCGTCCGGCTCGAACCGGCCCAGCGACCCCGGCGCCCGGTACTGCGGTTCCATCGCGAGGATGTTCGCCACGTAGGGCTGGGTCTCGGAGAGGTGCGCGGGCACCTGATTCGGCATCCCGCCGGAGGCCAGCACCGCGCCCTCACCGGCGTTGTAGGCCGCCAGCGCCAGCGGGACGACATCGCCGCGCACCTTGCCTTCACCGATCCAGCCCTCGATCCGATGTGCCAGCGAGCACATGTACCGGCCCTGGGCGATGATCGCGTCACCGTCGTCCCAGAGGCTCGGATTGCCGTTGCCCTCCACGTCGAGCAGATACGGCTTGCCGTCGTCGGGATCGATGGATGCGGCGGTGCCGGGCAGGAATTGGGCCAGGCCCTGCGCCCCGGCCGGGGAGGTCAGCCCGCGCCGGAAACCGGACTCCTGGCGGCCCTGCGCGGCCAGGATCGACGGGGTGATCTCCGGGCACAGCGATCCGGCCCGGCGGTACCAGATCTCCAGTTCGGGCGGCACCTTGCCGCCCGCGAGCGCGCCGCCGGCGGTGCCGAATCCGCGGTTGCACAACGGATTCACCGAGAACGGCCACGCCCCCGCGGATTCCGGGGTGGGGGCGCCGTCCAGCCAGGGCAGCGGATCGATCTGGTGACCGCCGGCGAAGCGACCGCCCGGCACGATCTCGAAATGCAGGTGGGAGCCGGTGGATTCGCCCGCCGAGCCGACGGCGCCGATCAGATCACCCGCGTGCACCGTCTGCCCGGTGCGCACCCGGATCCCGCTGTCCCATTCGTGGCCGTACACCGCGGAGAACGGCCGGCCGTTGACATCCACCGAATCGATCACGATCCAGTTGCCGAAACCCGTGGCCGGACCCGCCGCGACCACGGTGCCGTCGGCCACCGAGTAGATCGGGGTGCCGTCGGGGGCGGCCATGTCGACCCCGAGGTGGGTGCCGTTGCGGGCGCCGAACGGATCGGAGATGTAGAAGGAGCCCTGCGGCAACGGCCAGGTGCGCCGGATCGGCCCGATCCCCGACGCCAGCGAGGCGGTGCCCGCGGCGGCCGGATTCGTCGCCGCCGCAGGCGCGTTCACGATCGAGGTGCGGGTGGCGGTACCCGGCGCCGGGCCGTCGGCGCGCACCGAGGACGACGTCCCGGCCGGCGGCGGCGCAGTGGTGGAGGCGACCGTCGGTTGATCGGCGCACTGGTCCTCCACCGACGGCAGCACGATCACCACCACGAGGACCACGAGGGCGATCACGCTCCCCACGCCCACCCACAACAAGGCCTTGGCGTTCACCGGGCCCCCGGCGGGGCGGCGCGGCGGATCCCCGCGCGGCGGGCGGCCGGTCCGGCCGCGGTGCGGGTGGCACGGGTCATGTGTGGTGTTCGGCTTCGTTGAGGGATTCGACGAGGGTGCGGTTCATCTCGGCCGCGGCGGCCAGTTGCTGCTGTAACAGCGCCACCTTGCGGCGTAACGCGACGGCATCCATCCGATCCAGGCCCGGTTCCTGCGCGGCCCGGACCCAGTTGCGCACCGAATTGGTATGCACGCCGATCTGTTCGGCCACCACCCGGCACGCCTCCGATTCGCTGCGCAGCGTGCCGGTGAGCGCCAGCACCTGTTCGACCGCGGCCTCTCTGACCCGCGGCGAGACTCTTCGATACGATCTGTGCGGCATCATGCGACGTGCCCTTCGTCCCCGCCGGTGCCGTCCTCGTCGATGAACTCCGTCGCCGCCTCGGGCGGATAACCGTAGGCGCCGTTCTCGTCCGGGCCCGCACCGAATTCACTGAACCGCTGATTCGTCTCGTGGATGCCGCTGTCCTGTTCGGACGGCGTGAATTCCATGTGGAACGGGATGCCCGGCCGGCGGTCCTCGCCGACCTTCAGGAGGAATTTGCCGGTGCCCGGCGCCGGCGGGCGGGCCTGGCCCGGTTTGAGCGCCTCGCCCGTGAGCGCCTGCGGCGCCGACCATCCCGTGACCATCTCCTCCTCGGCGGAGGTGAACGGCACCGTCGAATCCAGCCGCTTGATCTCCTCCGGCGGCAGCGCGCCGAAGATCTTCGCGCGCGCACGTTCCAGGAAGCCCAGCGCCTTCGCGATCGCGGCCTCCGAACCGAGGGCCTGGAGGTCCTTGATGGTGTGGCTGATCATGATCAGCGAGGTGGCGATGGCACGTTGCAGACGGGTCAGCTCGTCGACGCGGTCGACCATGAAGTCGCCGAGGCCGAGCACCTGCCACAGCTCGTCCATCACGACCTGGAAGTAGCGCTGCGGGCCCATCCCCGCGTCCGCGAGAACGTGCGCGGCCTCCACCGAGGCGAAACCGTCGGCCCAGCAGGCCAGCATCACGGCGGCCTTGAGCTTCTTGTCGCCGTTGGGGATGTGCGACACGTCGATGCACACCGCGACCGACGAGGTGTCGATCGGTGTGGTGGTCTGGCCGTTGAACACCGCGCCGAACGGGCCCTGGGTGAGCGCGCGCAGCGACCGCCGCAGACCCTTGATGGCCTCCTGGTATTCGTCCGGATTATCGGCGCCGGCATCGAGCATCAGCTCGTCGCCGCCGTCGACGATCACGTCCAGCAGGTTGTCCATGATCGGCGGGCGGTCCGGGGCGAAATCGCTGCCCTCGCGGTAGAGGATGCGCAGCGCGGTCGAGATCAGCGTCTCCTCGAAATCGGCCACCCGGGCGCCGCGGACCAGTTCGACCAGGCCCGCGATCAGGGTGACCTGCCGGGCGCGCAACTCCTGCATCACCTGGAGTTGCAGTGCGGGCAGGTCGTCCAGCAGCGGCACGATCGAGCCGAGCACGCCCGCCGCCAGCGGATTCACCTTGCCGTGCCCGTAACCGAGGTCGATGACCTGGCCGCCGACCATCTCCACCAGGCGCCGGTAGTCCGGCTTGACGTCGGCGAGGATCAGCGGCGTGATGCCCTGCGCCACACCGCCGAGCACGATCCGGCGCACCAGCGACGATTTGCCGAAACCGTTGAGCCCCAGCACGAACAGGCTCGGCGCGGTGATGAAGCTGCCGCGCATGAACCAGTTCATCGGGTCGAAGCAGACCGGCGCGCCGGTGTGCAGATGCGAGCCGAGCGGGGTGCCGATCAGCGGCGCACCGGCGCCGACCGACCACGGCCACAGGCCCGCGACCTGGGCGGTGGTGGCGCGGTACTCGACCGGGCGGCCGATCACGTTCATCCGGCCACCGCCCTCGCCGGCGTAGCCGCGATCGGTGAGTTGCTGGGTGTCCCGGTCGAACCGGTCCTGCACGACCGCCTCGGTGCGGGCGATGGCATTGGCCCGCCGCAGGTCGTCGGTGCGGATCCGGAACGCGGCCCAGGCGGCGCGCAACCCGCTGCGTTCGCGGGCCACCGCCTCCAGCTGGGCGCGGCGCAGATCGTCCAGCAGCGGCGGGCCCTGCTTCTTCTGCTTAGCGGCCTTGCGCTTCGCGGGCCGCTCACCCGGCGGCGGCGTGGCGGCGGCGCGGGCCGCCCGGCCGTCCAGCCGGGGCGGTTGCCCGGTGGGCGGAAGTGTGTTGCGGCCCAGCGCATTCCGGCCGTTGCGGCCGGGGTCGAGCTCACCGTAGGGCCGCCGCTGGCCACGCGCTCCACCGTCGCGGCCGGTCTGCGCGCGGCTGCCCGCCGTGCGCCCGGTCGCCCCCGGCTCACCGCGTCCCCCGGACCGGCGCGGATCTCCGGCCGGACGCCGGGCCGCCCCCTCCTGACCGGAGCCGCGGCGCGGTGCGTCCGGGACACCGCCACGGTGCGAGCCGTCCGCGCCTGCGCCACGATGCGAACCATCCGGACCACCGCTGCGGTGCGAATCATCCGTGCTCGCGCCATGACGCAAACCATCCAGGCCATCGGTGCGGTGCGGAGCGTCCGGCGAGCCGTCCCGAGAGGAGGTGCCGGTGGCGTCACTGCGGTGTGGAGCGTCCGGACCGCCCGAGCGGGGTACGCCGGCCGGGCCGCCGGACTGCGGAGCATCGCCGCTACCGGCGTGTCCCGGGCGGCGCACCGGCTGGCGCTCGGCCAGTTCCTCGAGTCCGCGGCGACGCTGGCCGGTGCGGGGGCCGTCGGCGGGCGGCTCGGAACCTGTTGAGCGCGAGGACATTGCGGCTCCCGATGAGCGGGTGGAGATTTCGGCGCCCGCAGCGGGGGCGAGGTCCTCGCGACGCGCACGCAGGCGGCGGCGAGTGGTGTCGGAATCGCCTGCGGCGCCCGACATGTCGCGGTCCTGGCCGCGTTCGGCAGTACCGGGTTCGACCACGCCGCGACCGGATTCGGGGGCAGCGCGGCCGGACTCCACCGCACCACGACCGGACTCCAGGGCGCCACGGTCGAGTTCGGCGGCGGCACGGCCGGATTCCATGGCGCCGCGGCCGGACTGGGGTGCATCACGGCCGGATTCTCCCGCGGCACGGCCGGACTCGAGCGGGGCACGACCGAACTCGAGCGCGGCACGGCCGGACTCGAGCGGGGCACGACCCGGGTCGGCCGCGGCGCGGCCGGGCTCGAGTGCAGTGCGGCCGGGTTCCACTGCGGCACGGCCGGATTCGACCGGGGCACGGCCGCGCGAGCGCGGTGCGGCGTCCATCGCCGTGGGATCGGCCGGGCGGCGGTGCGTGGGCAGCGCCGGGTCACCCACCTCCGCGAAACCGGCTCCGGGCGTGGCGGGTTCGCCGGCGAGGCCGACCGGCGCCGGGCCTCGGCGCACCGGGCGTACCGGGGCGTCGTCCCAGTCAGCGGGTTGTCCGGCGCGCGGCTCACCGGGGGTGTACGACTCGATCGCCCAGCCGTCCTCGCCCTCCCGCGGCGGTGTGCGCCGCGGTGGCAGCGGATTCTCCGGGTCCACGATCCGGTCCCCGTAGCGCGGGGGTCGGCCGCGGTACCGGACCGGCGGCTCGCCGAACTCACCTGCCATGGTCGATCACCCCGCCAATGCCTTGGGAATTGTGGCGTGTTCCGGCAGGATCACCCCGCACCCGAGCGAGGCCGCGAAGGCGGCCGCCTGGTAGCGGTAGCATCGCCGGATCCGCAGGCGCGCCTGGGTCGACAGGTCGCGCGTGATCGCCTCGACGCGCGGCAGATCGCCGCGCAACGGTTCGGTGATGGTCACCAGCACGCCGAACCGGGTGACGCCGTGCCCGCGCGCCTGCTCCTCACGAGCCTGCTGGGTGGCGCCGACGCGCAGGGTGGCGGCGGCGGAGACGACGCCGCGTTCACTCTGCTGGGCCACCAGCGCGTTCTTGTAGTCGTCGTCGACGATCTCGGCGGCGTCGGCGGCCGAATGCGGCCGGTACACGATGGCGATCCGCTTGCGCGGCACCTCGGGATTGGGCGCCAGCAGTCGTTGCAGCACCCGCTCGTCCACCGCGCCCTCCGGCGCCATGTCCATCTCCCAGGTGACCGAGCGGCCGCCGTCGTGCAGGAAGTGGTCCCAGCGTTCCTCGTGCGAGATCGGCCCGGCGTCGGCCCAGTCCAGCCCGTGCCCGCCGGGCTCGCCGACGGCCACCTCCAGGTCGGCCTGCGCGGCGGGATCGTAACTGCGGCGGATGAAGGCGATCACCTCGTCGGCCGACATCGGCTGCGCGCGCACACCGGCCTCGGCCAGCGCGGCGCAGATACCGGGCAGCCGGCGGCCGATCTCCACGGCCTCCTCGGCCGGATTCTTGCGGCGCTCGGCGGTGGTCGCCTTGAACGTGATCGCCACCCGCGGCAGCAATTGCACCCGCTCCTGCGGCAATTCGGTGGCCAGTTCGTACATCACCTGCTGGGCCAGCGCGGGCGCGTCCGGATGGGTGATGGTCGAGACCTCGGTGAGC
Organism: Nocardia sp. alder85J; assembly: GCF_020176955.2. Classification (GTDB taxonomy): domain Bacteria; phylum Actinomycetota; class Actinomycetes; order Mycobacteriales; family Mycobacteriaceae; genus Nocardia. The sequence goes on along the minus strand of NZ_JAIUCZ020000001.1, from coordinate 481,411 downwards.
AACCGGTTGCCCGTCTCCGGGACGGTATCGATCACCGGCACCACCGCGATGATGTCCGAGGTCTGCCCGAGCGAGGCCAGGAAGGTGCCCCACGCGGAGACCCAGCGGTCGATCACCGGCTGGTCCACCGCCTCGTGGCCCTGCGGCCACGCCCGCAGCACCACCGTGTACTGGGCGAACTGTGGCAGGTGGATCATCCCGAAGCTGTAACCGCCGGCGTCGATGCCCTCGTACAGCTTCGACGGCGCCATCAGTCCGGGCAGCCGGGCCACACCACCGGGAATCCGCGAGAACCGGCCGCCCCGATAGACGTGCTCGCCGTTGCTGCGCCCGCGCAACCAATGGAACATCATCAATCCCGTCTCGTAGCCGGAGCGGCCCCCGGTCCGCCATACCAGTGGAACCATCACGACCGCGCCGATGCCCGCCACGAAGAACGCGGGCTTGGGACCGGCCACCAGCGCGGTCAGCAGAGCCGAGATCACCACGACGAAACCGAGGACCGTCTCCCCCCACCGCAGACCGAAAAGGCCTGCGCTGCGGGGCTTCTGCCACAAACCGTACGAGCGGTGCTCGTACCCGTCGGTCATCGTCATCGCGGAATGGTGCTCCTACCGAGGTCGGGTGCGCGGTTCGCCCAGCGGTCGCCGGCGACGTCGCCCGCCGCGGCGTCGGCGCGGTGCACGGCGGCACCGGCGGCGCGGGCGGTATTGGTGATCCGGGTCATCGCCCGGGATGCGCCGGATGCTACTGCGCTCGGCGCCGCGGCCCCGGCAGGACGCGCGGCTCCCGCGGCGCCACCCCCGGCGGGCCCGCGGGGCGGAACGCCCGGCGGCCGCGGACCGCCGCCACCACCACCGCGCGGACCGGCCGCGCCACCCGGCGGCCGGGGACCGCCACCACGACCGCCCACGTAACCCGGCTGGCCGACCGCCGCCGCGGCGCGGATGCCGACGGCCTTGGTGCCCACCGCACCCAGTGCGGCGGCGCCCAGCAGCAGGCCGCCGGTGGCGTTGAGGCCGGAGCCACCGCTGCCGACGATCGCCACCGCCGGTGTCACCAGCCGCATCAGCGCCGGCAGCACGAACGCGACGCTGCCCAGCAGCACCAGCGCCACCAGCATCCGCTGCGCCTGATCGGCGTCCGGGATACCCGAGGTCGGATTGCTCTGATCGGTGTAGCCGACGGTGACGAAGGCGATCATGTACACGATCGCGGCCACCGGTTTCCACAGCATGAACGCGATGATCCAGCCGATCAGCTTGGGATACGCCTGCCTGCCGGTACTGGTGCCGCCCGCGGCGGCCGCCAGCGGCAGCACCCCCGCGGCCACCACCAGCAGGCCCTGCCGGACGATCGCCAGGATGATCTGCGCCAGCGCCCCGAGCAGGCCGACGATCGCGATGATCAGCACCAGGCCGGGTGAGAACGCCTGCAACTTGGACGTTTTCACCATCAACTCGGCGATGTCCTTGGCGTTGCCGTTGGTGGCGTCCTCGATGATCCAGGAGGAGAAGCGATCCGACGCCTGGGTACCGGCCACCACCACCGCGCCGAGCATCCAGGAGCTGAACACCACGCGGGCGAACATCCGGAACGATTCCGCCGCCTCGCTGAGGGCGGCGCCGCGTCTGGCCTCCGCGAGTCTGCCGCCGGTGAGGATCACCGAGACTATCAACAGCAGGATCTGTGCCTGGTACGTGTAGTCGTTGATCTTCCGGAAGAGGTTGCCCGCGTCGCTTATTCGCTCGTTGGGCACCTTCATCCAGAATGTCAGGCCCAGGATCAGCGCCTGCCCGAGGCCGCTCATCAGCGAGTCGACCACCTTGCCGAAGGTGGAGTCCCACGCCTTGTCGCGCACGGCCACCGCGGCGTCGCCGGGGTGGGTGGCGGCGTTGCCCGCCTTACAGGCCGCGGACGCCGCGTCACCGAGAGTGACGCCGGGTACGCCGATTCCGTCCAGGGTGTCGTGTAATTCGTTGCACGTCTGGTCGAATCCGTAGGTCTGTCCGTAAGCCACCGTAGGCGTCGCGACCATGACGGTGAAGACCACCGCCAGGATCGTCATGATGCGCCTCAACATGGTCGCCCCTCTCACCATTTGGTCCACCCAGCCAGGGAATCCACGTATTCCGTCTGCGCACTGCGGGATTCGGTGGGCTTGAGCCGCCAGTCACCGCCGTCCCAGACCATGACCAGCCGGATGGCCGCCCACAATTGCTTGCCGTCGTTGACCGGCCCGCGCGCGGCCAGCCGCACGATGGCCATGTCGTCGGCGTAGTTCTCGATCTGGAAGGCGTCCGGCGCCACCAGATATCGCGTCACCCGCTCCGGTTGCTGGTCGGGCAGCTTGCCGTCGGCGCGGGCCTTGTCGTACGCGGCGATCTGCTGCGCCGACGCCCGCACCTGCGTGACATACAGGTCCCGATCCGCCGGGCGCGCGTTGAAGCGGTAGGTGATCTGCGCGGCGGCCAGCACGGCCCCCTGCGGGGTGTGCGAATACCCCACCGCCAGACCGTTGTCGATCCGCAGGGGACCGTCGCTGGTGGAGAACGGCACCGTCGCGCCGTACACCCGTTGCCAGCCACGGGGGTCCGTCGTCCCCGCCGGGGCCGCGGTCAGCCAGTCCGCGTCCGTGGGCTTGTGCACGCCCGAATCCTGCGGCAGCGGTTGGCCGTCCGGATTGTTCGGCACATCCACCCGCCGGCCGAACAGGTCGACCTGCGGATCGGCGAAGCCGGTCGCACCGCTGCCGGCCACCGGTGTCGGCGCCGACTCGGCGTGCTTCGGGCCCGAGCCGCCGTGCCCGACCCACATGAACACACCGACGATCACGATCAGCGCGATGATCGCGGCGGACGCGATGACGCCGAAGGAGATGCCGCGGTCTTCGTCGTCGACCTTCGCGCGGCCCGCGCCCTTCTCGCTCATGTCGTGTCTCCGATCCGGGTCACTGCGGCAGGAAGGCCAATGCGATGGCGCTCGCCGAACTCGCCACGATCGCCCCGAGCAAGCTCATGAGGATGCCGTGGGTGGCGTTGTTGATCGCCATGTCGTCCCGGAACGCCGACCACAACCGGCCCGCCGAGATGATGAGCCAGGCCAGGCACAGCAACAGCACGCACCACAGCAGCCAGTCGATCAGCTGCATGATGGGCGCGATGACCTCCGTCGGCATCGGCTTGTAGGCAAACACGATCCCCCCGGCCCTCAGGATCCGATCACCGCGTTCATGATCGTGCCCGCACTTGTCGCCACGATGCCCCCGATCATCGCTCCCGCCACCATCTTCGGCGACTCCAGACCACCACCGGTCCACTTCTCCCACGCGAACTTACCTCCGGCGTAGGTGATGCCCAGCACACCCGACAAGAGCACGAACCACGTGAAGTAACGCACCAGTTTCAGCAGTTTGTCCGAGGCGGGCGGCGCTTCCGGCGTCGGATTCCCGACCTGGGCGAGCACAACGCCGTACGTTTCGTGCACGGCGGCCAGGATGGTACTCATGGGATGTCCTCTTCATCGAAATGCGAACTGGCGTTTACTTTTTCCCGGATAAGGGCAACGAGTTCGGTGCCGAGGGTGTCCACGTCGTGCGGGACCTCCTCCAGCGGATCCAACTTGCGCTTCTTCTGTTGCGGCGGAGGATCACTGGGAGACCAGACCGGTAACTGATCCGGCTCGACCAGGGTCCACTCCTCGTACCAGGGCACCTGCCAGACATGGCCGGCCAGCGAGGCGACCACGTCGCGGTAGCGACGGATCTCCGCGGGCAGCCGGCCCGGGCGGGCAGCGACGGTGATCAGGCCCAACACCTCGCTCGGTCCGGCCAGCCCGGCATGGTGCTGGCGCAACAGGTCGTGAGCGCGGGTCAGCCCGACGATGGTCTCGCGGGCCACCAGCACCACGAAGGGGGATTCGCGGTCGAACACTCCCGGCCAGCGGCGATGCGAATCCGCCGCGGGCGCGAGCACATGTGCGAGAGTACTGGTTCCGGCGCCGCCATGGACACCCAGCAACCAGACCAGCGGTGCGCGACCGGCTCCCGGCACCGGCCGATCCCACGTCGGGGCGCGCCGATTCTCGGGCGGCGCGACAACGCCTGCCACAGGCGGGGATTCGGAGGAGCGTCGGTCATTCATGATCGCGGTCATGATGCCACCCCGGCCAGCAACATGCGATACGCCCTCCGCGTGCCGGCCGCGAGTGCATTGTGCCGCACCAGTTCCCCGCGGGCCAGATGCGGATCCCAGGGAATCTCACGGATATCGCGCACCCAGCCGGTGAGATGTTCCCGCAAATGTTCCGCGACCGGCGATTCCGGGCCCGGCGCCTGATGCGAGACGACGATCGTGGTGTCGCCGACGATGCCGCCGCCCTGCCCCTCGGTGTGGCCGCCGAATTCGTCGTCGAGCCATTCCAGCGTGACGCGCAACCGGTTCGCCGCGTCGACGCGCGCCGGAATCGCCAGTACCAGAGCGATATCCGCGTCCTCCAGCAGCGGCCGCAGCTGCCGGGCGGTGATCGGACTGCCGCCGTCGTACACCGCGGTGCACCCGGCCTCGGCGATCGCGCGGGCGACGGTGAGGTAGGTGGCGCGGCGGCGCAGCGGGGCGGAGTCGCGCCACAGCAGGCCGATGCCGGAGGTGGCGCGCGACAGGCACTCCTTGAGCGGGGCCGGCTCGTCGTCGCCGCGGCCGTAGAGCCAGGCCTGCAGGCTGATCGGGTTCAACTGCTCGTCGGCGCCGCGCAGCGCCAGGTCGCTGCCCGCGCCCGTCGCGTCCACGGCGACCGTCTGCTCCCCCGTGGCGCCCAGCTCGCCGGCGATCCCCAGCGCCGTCGTCGTGGTGCCCGCACCGCCGCAGCCACCGACCACCAGGATCGGCCGCGGCAGCGCCGCACCGTCCGCGTCGTCGCGGCCGCGCAGGCGCACCACCGGGGCCTTCGCACCCGTCCGCCGTTCCCGCTCACCGGATTCCGGTGTCTCGTCGAGCCATTGGCTCCAGTCCTCTGCCATGGTCCCAGCTCTCCTCTTACCCGGCCGCGATTCCCGTGATCAGGGTGCGGCCGTCGACGACCGTGGTGCTGACCGTCTGCTTGTCGTACGTGGTCGGGGCGGCGCCGGGCCGGCGTTCGGTCACCTGCACCGAATACCGGCCGGGGTCCAGGGTCACCACCCACACGCAGTAACCGGTGCCGACCGGAACGGAATCGATGCCGCGCTGGATCACCGCGGCCGGCGAGACCGTGGCGTCCGGCGCCACGACCTGCCAGGCCCGGGCGGCCGAGCGCTCGACGTAGTAGGAGTGCTGGAACCACATGATCGCGTCGAACCCGGTGTCGGTGCCACCGGGTTCGGTACCGCGCATCATGGTCGGGCGCTGCTCGGTGGGGCAGTCGCCGGCGGCATCGCCCGCGGCGGTGAGCCGGACCGAGGGCACGGCCGGACCGGACGAGCGCGGGAGGATCCGGCCGGACTGGAGCAGATAGGCGCCGGCCCCGCCCACGGCACCTAGCAACACGATGGCTACCGTTCCGGCGACGAGGTATCGCGGCCGTTTCGGGCGGGCGTGGTCGCGCAGGGTACGGGGTGCGGTCGCCGCGCCGGGACCCTCGCGCCGACCACGGGCGCCGCGCCGGCGCCGGACGCCGGAGGTGCGGCGGACGGCCTCGCCATCGGCCCGCGCCGACGCCTCGGCGGCGTCGATCACATCCGTGTCGTCGGCATCGTCGTCATCGTCGGGCTCGTTGCGCCGCAACGGCAGCAGGTCCGCGTGCGGCCGGTCGTCCGCGGCGCGGGGATCGACCACCCAGTCCGCCCATCCGCCGGTGAATTCACTGCGCCGGGCACCGGTCTGGTCGGGAAACGGAATGTTGAACGGCTCGGGTTCGGTATCGCGGATGTAGTGCGGGAAGCGCGGCGCGCCGTCGTCGACCACCGGAACGGATTCGACGGCCCGCTGGGCCCGCGCCGACGCGCGGGGTGCCGCACTGGGCGGCTCCATGGCCGGGTACCAGCGCCGCAGATCTTTGTACGACTTCAACATTCCCCCACTCCCGCGAAACCGGGTACGTCGTACGGCATCGTCGGACCCTCTCGGCGATCAGTTCGTGGAGATCGGGTAGTGGTTGTCGGCGGAACCGGCGGGCCTCGGCTTCGGCTCACCACCGACGGCGGCGCCGAGACCTCTCCCGAATGGAAATTGTCCAGGACCCGAGAGGTTCGGCGAACACGACGCGCCGAGGGATAGAACGGAGTTTCCACAGACCGGGTGCGCGACATCACCACCGTGCCGACACACGGCAATTTGCACCGGTGCGGTCGGCGTGTTGCTGTGCGCGCGCGTGGCCAGCATGCCGGACCCCCTTCACCAGTTGTGTTCAACAGTTCGGAGGGCCGGAAACCGCGGCGACCCGTTGGCGCAATCGTTCGGTGGTTCGAGTTGTCGCGGTTGTCGCGCACGCCCCGAAACGCCATAGACCGTAACAGAATAGAGCCTCCGTCGCAGGCATACGAGCGCGTGTCACGGGACCGAAACAGGGAAACTTGGCGTGACACAGCAGTTTTCGCGACATCAGCTAACAGTCGGCGAATAACGGACGGTAATCCGTTCGGAGCGAACACAACTCAGTGGACACGCACTCGGAACCCGATCGCACCGCTGTCATACCCGTCCCGTGACGACACCTCACACAGCCGAGGCGCAACCCACCCGCCACCCCGCCCGGACACCACCACCGGCCGGTGCCCGATTCGCCCGCTCCGCACCGCCGATCCCCGGCCCGGTAACCCTGCCCGCGAGGACACTTCCCCCTCTGCTCGGCGACGTCCCGAGCAGGCCGATGGCGCCGGCGCGGCCCGGCATCAGCCCTCCCACGGTTCGGCCCCGACTGTCACGGCCGGGTGACGACGGGGTAGCTGCGGCGGCCGTAGACGGCACCCGGCAGACTGGCCGGGTGAACGATCGACCGATTATCGCCGTCGTCTGCGCGTTCGCCGGAGCGCTGCTGTTCGCCGTCGCCGCGGTGGCGCAGCAGCGGGCGGCGGCCGACGTGCCCGAGGGTGAGGCGCTGCTGGCCCGGCTGATCCGCAGCCCGCGCTGGTGGGCCGGGCTGATCGGCGACGCGGGCGGGTTCGCGTTCCAGGTCGCGGCGCTGGCGTTCGGCTCGGTGCTGGTGGTCCAGCCCATCCTGGTGACAGCGCTGGTGTTCGCGCTGCCGCTGGCGGCGCACTACAGCGGCCGCCGGGTGACGGTGATGATGTGGGTGCAGGCCGCGGCGCTGTCGGTGGCGCTCGCGGTGTTCCTGGTGGTCGGCGATCCCACCGAGGGCGTCTCGTCGGTGTCGTGGCGGCACTGGGTGCTGCCCCTGGCCGTGATGCTCGTGGTGGTCGCGATCGCCGTGACGGTGGCGACCGTCTCCCGCGTGCCCGCGTTGCAGGCGCTGCTGCTGGGCGCCGCGGCGGGGCTGCTGTTCGGGCTGTCCTCGGCGCTCACCGAGTACGTCACCCAGCAGTTCGGCCACGGCCTGCCCGCCGTGCTGTCCTGCTGGCAGCTGTATGCCGTGGTGATCACCGGCGTGAGCGGTCTGTACCTCCAGCAGCGTGGCTATCAGGTCGGCCCGCTGGCGGCCTCGTTCCCGGCCTTCACCGTCGCCGAACCGCTGGGTGCGGCGGTCATCGGCCTGACCGTCCTGGCGGAGCGCCTGCGCAGCGGACCGCTCGGTACCGCCTTCGTGCTGCTGGCCGTGCTGGTGATGTGTGTGGAGGCGGTACGGCTTTCCCAGGAACAGGCCCGGACCCAGGAACCTGCCGAGAGCCCGGCCGGCGTCGGCTGATCCGCGCGCCGGTGCTCCTGCGTGACCGCGGGTTCCGCCCGGCACGATCTGTACCACGGCGTCGCGCGGGAGAACCCGCGCAACGATCGTGTTCGGGTGCCCCAGCATGACGCCCGGCTCCTCGGCGCGGTGGAACCAGGGGTTCAGGCCGCGGAGGTGACGCGGTAGACGTCGTAGACGCCCTCCACGTTGCGCACCACGTTCAGCAGGTGGCCCAGGTGTTTCGGGTCGCCCATCTCGAAGGTGAACTTGCTGATCGCGACCCGGTCGCCGGAGGTCATGACCGAGGCCGACAGGATGTTGACGCGCTCGTCGGCGAGCACCTTGGTGACATCGGACAGCAGGCGGGTGCGGTCGAGCGCCTCGATCTGGATCGCGACCAGGAACACCGACGACGGCGACGGCGCCCACTTCACCTCGATGATCCGCTCGGCCTGGGACTGGAGCGAGTCGGCGTTGGTGCAGTCGGTGCGATGCACGCTGACCGCGCCGCCGCGGGTGACGAAGCCCATGATCTCGTCGCCGGGGACCGGGGTGCAGCACTTGGCCAGCTTGGCGACCGTGCCGGGCGCGCCCGGCACCTCCACGCCGGCGTCGCCGAGGGTGCGTTGCCGCGAGGGCAGGGTGGAGGGCGTGCTGCGCTCGGCGAGCTCGTTCTCCACATCGCCGACGCCGCCGAGCTGGGTGACCAGCCGCTGCACGACGTGGTGCGCGGACACCTGGTTCTCGCCGACCGCGGCGTACAGCGCCGAGATGTCGGTGTAGTGCAGCTCGGTGGCCAGCGCGTTCATCGCGTCGACGCCCATCAGGCGATGCAGCGGCAGGCCGGTGCGGCGCACCTCCTTGCTGATCGCGTCCTTACCGGCCTCCAGCGCCTCCTCGCGGCGCTCCTTGGCGAACCACTGCCGGATCTTCGCCTTCGCCCGCGGCGACACCACGAAGTTCTGCCAGTCGCGGCTGGGACCGGCGTTCTGCGCCTTCGAGGTGAAGATCTCGACGACCTCACCGTTCTCCAGCTGCCGTTCCAGCGCCACCAAGCGGCCGTTGACCCGGGCGCCGATGCACTTGTGCCCGACCTCGGTGTGCACCGCGTACGCGAAATCGACCGGCGTCGACTTCTGCGGCAGCGTGATCACATCGCCCTTCGGGGTGAACACGAAGATCTCCGGCGACTTCAGGTCGAAACGCAGCGACTCCAGGAACTCCGCCGGGTCCGCGGCCTCCCGCTGCCAGTCCAGCAACTGCCGCATCCAGGCCATGTCGTCGACCTCGGCGATATCGCCGGAATGCTTGCCCTTGGTCTCCTTGTAGCGCCAGTGCGCGGCGATGCCGAACTCGGCGGTGCGGTGCATCTCCTGAGTGCGGATCTGCACCTCCAGCGGCTTACCGTCCGGGCCGACCACCGTGGTGTGCAGCGACTGGTAGACGCCGTACCGGGGCTGAGCGATGTAGTCCTTGAACCGGCCCGCCATCGGCTGCCACAGCGAGTGCACCACGCCGACCGCGGCATAGCAGTCGCGCACCTCGTCGCACAGGATCCGGATGCCGACCAGGTCGTGGATGTCGTCGAAGTCCTTACCCTTGACGATCATCTTCTGGTAGATCGACCAGTAGTGCTTCGGGCGACCCTCGACCACCGCGGTGATCCGGCTGGCCTGCAACGTGCTGACGATCTCGGCGCGCACCCGGGCCAGGTAGGTGTCGCGCGAGGGCGCGCGGTCGGCCACCAGGCGCACGATCTCGTCGTACTTCTTCGGATGCAGGATGGCGAACGCCAGATCCTCCAGCTCCCACTTGACGGTCGCCATTCCGAGCCGATGTGCCAGCGGCGCAATGACTTCCAGCGTCTCGCGGGCCTTCTTGGCCTGCTTCTCCGGCGGCAGGAAGCGCATGGTGCGCATGTTGTGCAGCCGGTCGGCGACCTTGATGACCAGCACCCGCGGATCGCGGGCCATGGCGATGATCATCTTGCGGATGGTCTCGGCCTCGGCGGCGGAACCCAGGTTGACCTTGTCCAGCTTGGTGACGCCGTCGACCAGGTGGGCGACCTCCTGGCCGAACTCCGCGGTCAACTCCTCCAGGGAGTAGCCGGTGTCCTCGACCGTGTCGTGCAGCAGGGCCGCGACCAGGGTGGTGGTGTCCATCCCCAGCTCGGCGAGGATGTTCGCCACCGCCAGCGGATGGGTGATGTACGGATCGCCCGATTTGCGGAATTGGTGAGCGTGCCGCTCGTCGGCCACGTCGAAAGCGCGCTGCAACAGTTGCAGATTGGCCTTCGGGTACAGCTCGCGATGGACAGTGGCCAGCGGCTCCAGCACCGGCTTCACCGCGGCGATACCCCGCTGACCGGTCATCCGGCGGGCCAGCCGGGCGCGCACCCGCCGCGAGGCGGAGGTCGGCACGGCGGCCGGACTACCGGGCTGGCGCATCGGCATGTTCCGAGGCGTGGGCGTGCTCACGTCGGAGGCGGGGGCGGCCGCGTGAGAGGCGTCGCTACCGGTCGATTGCCCGGCATTCGCCTTCTCCAGATGCGCAGTCATGCCACCACCTCTCCCGCCTCGATCGGACCACCCTATCCGACCGGTCCAACTGCTCAGACCACAACTTTAGTCCCGCCCGCCGACAACCGGGGGACCGCGCCACGACCCGAGGTTCTCCGGATGGTCACCGGGAGTTCGCGGGCATGTCGCCCCGGCGGGATCAGCCCGGCGCCGGACCGAATCGACCGGCCGCCCGGAGGTTTCGGCGCGACGCGAGCGCGTCCGGTCAGCCGGGTAGCGAGATGTCCGGTGGCGGTAGCGGCCGGCGGCTGAGTTCCCGGGCGTCGGCGGCGGGCAGGCCCAGCGTGCGCAACAGATCCTCGGTCATCCGATCCACCGAGTCGGCGTCGTCGCGATCCGGGTCGTCGTGCAGCAGCCGGCCCAGGCAGATGGCGGCCCCGGTGATCAGCGCGAGCGTCAATTCGATGTCGCCCACGGCGAATCGGCCCGCCGCCACGCCCGCGGCGAGGTCGCGGCGGACGCGGGGGACCAGGCCCTTCTCGTCGACGATCGGCGTGGTGGCCCAGTTGTTCAGCAGCACCTTGCTCAGGATCGGCTCGCGCCGGTGCAGCCGGCCCAGCAACCGGAAACTGCGGGCGAACACCTCGGCCGGATCGTCCAATTCGCCCGTCAGCACGTCGAATGTCGCGCCCAGCCCGTCCAGCGCCGACACCACCGCGGCGTGGAACAGCTGTTCCCGATCGGTGAAGTGGTTGTAGAACGAGCCCAGGCCGACATCGGCGGCGCGGGTGATGTCCAGGATGGGCGCATCGGGCCGGCCGTCGGCCAGAAACGACTGGGCCGCACCGATCAACGCGGCCCGGGTGCGGGCCTTGCGGCGTTCCAGGCGGTTGGGCTGGCTGCCGGCTGGTGCGGCCATTCGCGGACCCCTCTGCTCGGTGGACGCGACGAATCCGAGGCTAGCCGCGTGGTCGGTTTGTACGAAATCACCCTATCGGCAAATCTGAATATTTCGTCAGAACTGTATATACCATCTATTACTGATGTTCCGGATCGGTCGCCCCGGCCACGGCGATGCCACCGCTGCAAGCCCCGCCTGCCCCGATCCACACCGCCGCGCCGCTGGGTCCCCATCCGGTCGGGGTGCGGGTGCGGTCCTCCGACGTCGACGGTTACCGGATGCGCTTGACCACCTGGTATCCCGCCGAGCAGACCGGCGCGACGCCGTATGTCACCCCGGCCGGTATCCAGGGCACCGCCGTCCGTGACGCCCCACCCGATCGCACGCACGGGCCGTATCCGCTGATCGTGTTCTCCCCCGGCCTGGCCGGTCCCGGCGACGGCGACCGGTCCGGAAAAAAATCTTCGCGCGCGACCAAACCATGGCCCGGGGCTGGACGAAACCCATTGCGTACGGACCCGTCGTGGTCCGTGTGGCATGCAAGGATTTCCCTCGCCGCCGCACGGGGTCACGGTGTGCCCGGACCGCGGGGCCGCGGGCCTGTCGCGAAGATTCGCCGTTCCGAACAGCTCTGGAGGAATCACGCAGGTGCACCCGTGACCGGATACGAAGATTCGCCGTTCCCCCCACTGGCTCTGCCCTCGATGCCCGGTTCGTCCTGTCCGGTCGCACCGGTGACAGCGGATACGACGGGGGTGGCCCGGCTGGCCGCACTCGTCGCCGCGGTCGCGGACGGTGATCGGGGCGCGTTCACCGAGTTCTACCGGTGCACCAGCCATCGGGTGTTCGGGTTGGCATTGCGCATGCTCGGCAGTCGAGCGACGGCCGAGGAGATCTCGCAGGAGGTGTACTTGCAGGTATGGTCGCTGGCCGGTCGGTACGACGGCCGCATGTCCAGTCCGATGGGCTGGCTGATGATGCTCACCCATCGGCGCACGGTCGACCGGATCCGGGCCGACCTGTCCAGCTCGGGTCGCGATGCCGTCTATCAGGGCCTGCATCTGGTCCGGGACCACGACGTGGTGGCCGAGACAGTCGAGCACTCCCTCGAACGGCAGGCGGTGGTGCGCTGTCTGGATACCCTGACCGACCGGCAGCGCGACACCATCACCATGGCCTACTACGACGGGCTGACCTACAGCGAGGTGGCCGAACATCTGGGCACACCCGTGCCCACTGTGAAATCCCGTATCCGCGACGGGCTCAAACGCCTGTCGGCCTGCCTGACAGGAAGTGACCTGCGATGAGCACACCCGGGCGGCCGGATGTGGACCTGCTGGATCTGGCCTACCCTTACGCCCTCGACGCGGTCGGCGCGGCCGAGCGCACCGCCATCGAACATCGGCGGGCCCGCGCGCACCGGCTGATCGCCGCCGAATTCGACGCCATCGTGTACACCCTGCGCGACACCCTCGCCGGACTCACCGCCGTCGACGCGCAAGCCCCGCCCGACCATCTGGAGGATCGGGTGCAGCGCGCCCTGGACCGGATGTTGCGGGGAGCGGCGACGCCCGCCTCGGCGCGATGGCGGCGATCCCGGCTCGTCGCGGCGGCCGCCGTGATCGTCCTCGCGCTGGGTGCGGGTCTCGGTGTCGCGACCGCGATCCAGCACCTGTACCACCCGGGCTCCGGCGGTACGACCGGCGCGGCCGCGATCGACGCCGAACCGGATGCCCTGATCCGCGCGGCGGACACCGCGATCGGGGGCCGCCTGGAACTGCACTCGTCCGCCGCCCGTGCGGCGGCGGTGCTCACCTTCGACAGCGTGCCCGCACCGGAACCCGGCCGCTGCTACCAGATCTGGCTGGTCCCGGCCACCGGCGCACCCCGATCGGCCGTGGTCCTGAACGCCCTGCCCACCGGACCGGTGGCCGTCCCCTTCGGCACCTCCGACACCCTGGCCGTCACCGTGGAGCCGGACGGCGGCTCACCGGCGCCGACCTCCACCCCGATCGTGACCATCCCCGCCACCTGACGGAGCGGGGGTCGCTCGGCGCGTATCCCCGGCCGGGTCGAAACCCGCACGCAGGCAGCCACTCCCACGGCACTCCCGAAGGCCTGCCGGGGCCGCGGCCCGGACCGTGCCCGGAACGAACCGACCTGCTGACACCTGCCGCAGCCGACAGTATGCTGGGGCTGAGCTTGGCGAGCACGGCGAGGGGTCACGCGGATGCCACTGGAGCCCGGATCGGTTTTCGCCGGTCACACCATCGAGCGCGTGCTCGGCGTCGGCGGCATGGGGGTGGTGTATCTCGCGCGGCATCCGCGCCTGGAGCGGTCGGTCGCGCTGAAGGTGCTCAATACCAATGTCGGCGAGGACGGCCGGACCCGGGCGCGGTTCGAACGCGAGGCCACCCTGGCGGCCCGGCTGGACCATCCCGATATCGTGCCCGTCTACGACCGCAGCGGCCCGGACTCCGACACGCTGTGGATCTCCATGAAATACATTCCCGGCGGCGATACGTCCCAGTTGCTGGCGCAGGCCCGCGGGCCGCTGCCGATGCCGCGCGCGGTGCGGCTGATCACCGGCGCCGCTTACGGTTTGGACTATGCACACCAGCACGGGGTGCTGCATCGCGACGTGAAGCCCGCGAACATCCTCGTCGAACAGGACGAGCGCGGCCAGGAACGGGCGGTGCTCACCGATTTCGGGATCGCCCGCGCCGTCGACGAGGCCGAGACGACGACCGGGACCACCGCCACCTTCGCCTATATCGCGCCGGAACGACTGCGGGGCGAGCCGGTGGACAATCGCTCCGACGTCTACTCCCTCGGCTGCACGCTGTACGAATTCCTCACCGGCAGTACGCCGTTCCCACGTTCGGGAGCGGGCGCGCTGATCGCCGCCCATCTCGACGAGCCGCCGCCGCGGCCCTCGCTGACCCGGCCCGGACTGCCCGCGCGGTTCGACGCGGTGATCGCGACCGCCCTGGCCAAACGACCCGCCGACCGCTTCCCGACCTGTACCGCCCTGGCCGAGGCGGCGCAGCGCGTACTCGGTGAGGCGCAGCGGCCGACCACGGTGAATCCCTATCCGGCGGGCGGGTTTCCGTCGCGGTCCCAGCCGATCGTGCAGCACGCGTCGCCGCCGGGATACCGGCCGCAGACGGCCCCGCCGGTCGCTCCGCCGCCGACGTATCCGCCCGCGGCACAGACGCATCCGCCCGCAGGCCAGACCTATCCGCTCGCGGCACAGACCTATCCTGCGGCGGGACAGACCTATCCGCAGTATCAGCCACCGCGCCCGGCCCGCACCCGCACCATCGTGATCGCCCTGCTGATGGTGGTGCTCGCCGCCGCCGGGGTGGCGGCCGGTGTGTATTTCGGCCGCGACCGCCCCACCCCGGTGGCGATCGACTCGACCACTCCCACCACCCCACCCGCGGCGGGCATCCAGTTGCTCGACGACGGGGTCCGGATCGGAACGCCCAACGCGCCCACCACGATCGACATGTTCAACGAACCGATCTGCCCGCCGTGCGGCAAACTGCTGACGACCTTCTCCCCCGACATCCAGAGCGGTATCGACTCCGGCAGGCTCGCCGTCCGATTCCACCTGCTGGATTTCCTCGACGATCGGTCGGCCAGCCGGAACTATTCCACCCGCGCGGTCGCGGCCACGCGCTGCGTCGCCCAGTCCGGTGACGCCGTGGCCTATCTGAAGACCTATCAGGGCCTGTTCACCCCGAACTTCCAGCCCTCGGAGGACGGGCGCACCGACCACAGCGACTCCGACCTCGCCCAGCTGGCCCGCGGCGCCGGGGCCTCGGCCGCCACCGCCGACTGCATCACCTCCGGCCGCCTGATGGACCTGGCCCGGGCCACCGCGGCCCAGGGTGAGGACCGGCTCGACGAGCTGATGCCCGGCGGCTATTCCACCCCGGCGGTCTTCGAGGGCACCGTCAAGGTCGACACCAGCCGATCCGACTGGGTCACCCGGCTCAACTGACCGGCGGACCGAGCCGGTCCAGGAAGGGCAGCAGTGCGGCGAGGTAGGCGCCGGGGTCACGGCTCCACAGATCGTGCCCGGCGCCCGCGATCGTCACCACGTCGACGCTCGGCAGCGCGGCGCGCCACCGCTGCGCGAGTTCGTCGGTGACGATGCTGCTGGGCCGATCGCCACGCAGAACCAGCACCGGGCAACGCAATTCAGCCAGCCGATCCCACAGCGGTACCTCCCGGCTCTCCGCCACCACCCGCCGCACCGCGTGCTCGGGCATACGCTCGGCGACGGCGACCCCGCGGATCCGCGCGCCCAGCTGCTGATCCGCGAAGGCCGCGGGCAGCCCGACGTGGCGGGCCTGATAGTCGCCGACGACCAGTCCGGCCACCGCGCCCGGCGATTCGAGCGCGTAGCCGAGGGCATACGACGAACCCCGGGAGAAGGCGACCAGGACAGGCCGCCGCAACCCCAGCGCCGTCACGACGGCACGCAGATCGCCGATGTGATCCGCCCAGGTGTATCCGGATTCCGGGGTGTCGCTGCCGCCGCGTCCGCGCAGATCCGCGACGACCACCCGGCGCTCGCCCAGCCGGTCGAGCAGCCACGCGTATTCCCCGGCGTACTCCCCCATTCCGGGCACCACCAGCACCGGCGGCGCGCCGCCGGCACACCCGTTGTCCAGGACGTGCAGCCGGACACCGGCATTGTCGACGAAGACCGATCGCGCCTCGCCGCCGGAGGTGCCGTCGCTCGCGGTGGTCATCGCCGTCTCCTCGTCCACCCCCGCGACCGGGTGGCCGCGGCCGTGCCGTCGATCGTGATTCTCGCCGACGGCCGCCGCGGTGGTCACCGGTTTCACACGCCGACCGCGGACGCGTCGTCGGGATCCAGGGCCAGCGCCTCCAGTTCGCGCTGGGCCCAGAACAATCGGCCGGTGTACTCCATCGGCTCGGCGCACGCCGCGAAATAGGTCAGCATGCGGGCGGGAACCGTCATGGGCACGGCGACGCTGGTGTCGAGACCGGACTCCCGCGCCCGCAGTTCGACGATCTCGGTCGCCACCAGGCCGGGCATCAGGCCGATGACGGCGATGTTCAGCTGGGCGAGTTCGGGAGCGAGGACGTTGCCGAGCCGATCGAGCGCCCGCTTGCTGGCGTAGTAGCCGGGCACGGCGAGGCTGAAATCGCCGACCTTCTCCAGTTTCGGCGGTTCCTCCGGCAGCCGGAAGACCTCCCCGCTGCCGGTGGTGACGTTGAGGATGCGGCCCCCGCCCCGGGCCGCCATGATCGGCGTCACCAGCTGCATGAGTGTGAACGGCGCGTGCACGTTCACCGCGAACTGGTACAGCCAGTCGGCCCGGGTGAGATCCAGGAATCGCGTGGACCAGAAGTCGCCGGCGGTCGCGGCGGCATTGTTGACCAGGACGTCCACCCCGCCGAACCGCTGCACGGCGGCCTCGACGAGGCTGCCCAGCGCGTCCTCGTCGGCGAGATCGGTCGGCACGGCCAGCCCTTCCGCCCCGAGTTCCTCGATCTGCGCCAGGGTTTCCGCGACCGTGCCGGGCAGTGCGCCACCGGGAGTCACGGTCCGCGCGGCCAGGACCAGTTTCGCGCCGCGGCGCGCGAACCCGCGGGCCGCCTGCCGGCCGATCCCCCGGCTCGCACCCGTGATGAGCACGACTTTTCCGGTCAGATCCAGTTCCGATTGTCGTTGCACGGCGATCACACCTCTCACATCCATTTGAACTGAGTTCAAATGGATCGTATCGGCGGCGCACCGTGACGGGAAGCCCCCGGCCCGAATTCGCCCACCGAACCGTCCGTGGCGCACCGCGTTTCACCCGCGCCGGACTGCGTATCATGGCCACGATGCCGCCCGACCGACCTCCCGCCCAGCCGCGCCAGCGGGCCATGCTGGGCAACACCCGGTCGCGGGAAACCAGGCAGGCGCTGGTCCGCGCCGCCCTCCGGCTGTGGGCCGGGGGCGATTTCGACCACGCCTACGAGACCAGTTCGGCGGCCGATATCGCGCGCGCCGCCGGAGTCAGCAAGGGCACCTTCTATTTCCACTTCGCCGGCAAGGAGGACATCCTGCTGGAGATGACCTCGGCGACGGCCCGCACCATGCTCGACCGGATCGAGACCGGCAGTCGGGCGGACGTGCCCTTGCGGACACTGACCGATCAGGTGGTGACGGCGATGGCCGACCGGGTCGTGCGCGCTCCCCGCGGGGCGGCCGCGCGGGCCGGCGCCCTGGGCTCCAAGGCACGCGCCGGCGAGGTGACCCTGGCCGGCCCCCGGCTCGGTGACGCCTTCGAGGCCCTGGCCCGCTACGGCGCGCGGCGCGGCGAACTCGGCGCGGCGATCGCCCCGGCGGACACAGCCGCGATGCTGACCGCGGTGACCGTGGACGCCGTCATCCGCTGGGGCGCGAGTGATCATCCGTCCGAGTGGCTGCACCGCACCCTGTGCGAGCGCGCCCGGGTCGTCCTGAACGGTGTGGCACACACCGACCAACACTGAGACCGGGCAACCACCGTCGCCGATGCGCGACACTGGCACCATGTCGCATCCGGCCCTGCACGCCCGGCCCCGCTGGCAGCGCACCGGCCACGCCTACTTCCCGACCGCGGCACTGGTCGACGGCCACTGGTGGGTGCTGCGGATCAACAGCTTTCCCGACCATCCGCTCTGGACACTGTTCATCGACGGCGAGCGCTGTTTCGATGTGGACGACGCGCCCCCGGCCTGGGGCGAGCCCGCCGCGTTCTCCGCACCGTCGCTGGACGAGGTCACCGCCGCGCGGGTCGTCGGGCCGATCCAGGATTTCGTCGGCTACGGCAGCGAGATCGGCGATCCCTGCGACAACCCGTTCTGCTGCGGCTGACATCGTCGGTCCGGAAGACGCTCCGGGCCGCACTGGAGCCGTTACCGCGAGCGGCCACGCCACACTGTGGCAGGCGGGCATCCACCCGGGAATCCGCTAACGTCCCGGACATGACCGTGGTCCGTTCACTGTTGTTGTTCCTGCTCGCGGCCCTGGCCGAGATCGGCGGCGCATGGCTGGTGTGGCAGGGGTGGCGGGATCATCGCGGAGTGCTGTGGATCGCGGCCGGGGTGGTGGCGCTCGGGGCGTACGGCTTCGTCGCCACCTTCCAGCCCGATCCGAACTTCGGCCGGATCCTCGCCGCGTACGGCGGCATCTTCGTGGCCGGATCGCTGGCGTGGGGCATGATCGTGGACAAGTTCCGGCCCGACCGCTTCGACGTGATCGGCGCGGCGCTGTGCCTGGTCGGCGTCGCGGTGATCATGTACGCCCCGCGCCGCTGACCGCTCACTCGATCCGGAACACCGGGAAGCCGGGGGCGATCGCGGTCAGCTCCGCGTCGGAGGCGTCCTTGGTGACGCCCTCGAAGAAGCGGCCCACCTCCCAGCCCCACTTCTGGAGGTAGAGCCGCAGCACCGGAATCTTGTCCGCGTCGGCCACCTCGACGGCGGTGAACGCCTCGGTGCGCCGGCCCAGCCGCAGCTCACCGGACCCGGCGACCCGCAGGTTGCGCACCCACTGGGTGTGGCCGCGCGGCGCCACCAGGTAGCGCCCCCCGTCGGCATCGACGAGCAGGTTGACCATGGTGGTCCGCCATTCGCCGGACTTGCGACCCCGCACCGCCAGCAGTCGCGAGCCCGCGACGCTGATCCCGAGGCGCGGCAGCCAGTTGGCGAGCTTGTTGAAGATCGGATCGAAGCCGGTGGGGCTCAGGTAACGGGTGTCCGCCGCGTTCATGACTACTCCTCACTTTCGAGAGCATCGCTCTCTGTTCATGACCCAGTCTGCGCCCCCCGCCGCCCTCGAGTCAAGAGCAGTGCTCACATTTCCGCCCCGTTCACCGACCGCCGATTCCGCCCGGAGCAGATCACCCCACCCGGCGCAAAGTCCACCCCACAGCAGCTCCGCAGCGCCGAGAAGCCCCCGATCATCCTTCAGCACAAGGCATTTCGCCGCACCACACCGCCCCCGGTCACCCCCGAGCAGGCATATCCCGAGTGTTCTCGGCCCGTCTCGATTCTGGACTGACGGAGCGGGGGAGCGAAGCGGAGGAGCGGAGGAGGGAAGAATCGAGACTAAGGGGCCGAGAACCCGCCGCAGCAAAGCGGAGGCCAAAAATACAGAAGGCCAGGAATACAGCTCACGGCGGCGGAACCTTGCGGTCCGATTCGGCGCCGACCGAGGACAGGTCCCGGTCGGGTCGCTCCGCGCTGGGACGTGGCGGCGCGGTGCGGGGGGCGGTGGTGTGGGGGCGAGTCGGGGTGGGTGCCCACTGTTCCGGCATCGCGCGCCTGCGGCCCGTGCCGACGCGCGGTTCCACGGTGATGGGCCTGGTCCACGGCGTCACCGGGCTCTCGGCGCTGTCGTGATCGGCCGTGGTCCCGGCGCGCGACTTCGTACGATCGGCGGTGGTCTGCGGCGTTTCGTCAGCGGCCGACTGTTGCGCGGCCTCGCGCGAGGAGCCGGATCCGGGTCGCTCGTCGGCGGATACCCGCCCGCCGCCCTTCCGGGCCGCCGTCCGGTCGCCGGTGTGGGGACTGCCGGTACGACGACCCCCGGTATCGACATCGGGCCGATCGGCGGCCGGAGTCCGCTCGGCGGTGCGCCGGCGCGCCTCGGATCGGTCCCCGGTGGTGATCCCCCGGCCGTCCGGGCCGCTGCCGGAACCTCGGTCACCGCCACGCCCGGCCGCCGGGTCGTCACCGCGCTTCGCCGGTTTCGGCTCCGCGTCCGGGGAGGGTTTCGCCGCATTGTTGATCGGCGTGAAGACCTGTGCGCCAATGGCTTCGGGTGCCACGGCCGCTCCACCCACGAGATCGGGACCGTCGAGCGGCTCGATGGCGTCGAAACCCACGATGCCGTCGAATCCCGTGACACCCGGCGTCACACCCCCACCGGCGAGCCCGCCGGGCACACGTTCGCGGCGAGTCGTGGCCATACCGCCCCCGGCCGCGCCGAGACCGGCGAGAGCGCTGGTGGCCATGCTCTCCAGACCCGACATCCCGGCCATCCCGGCACTGCCACCGGATGCCGTTGCGCCCGGTCCGGCGGCCGTGCCGGCAGCCGCGAGATCGCCGGCACTCGGCAGTGTGGACTCCACGGGAGTCACGGCATCACCGGGCGCGGCAACCTCGGCAGGAGCCGTTGTGGCACCGAATGTCTCGGCACCGGCGCCGGATCCGGGCACTGCGCCGGGACCGGCGGCGGTCGAATCACCGAGCGCGGCACCATCACCCGGCGCCCCGGAACCATCCGGTGCGGCAGCGACATTCGGCATCCCAGCGCCATCCTGCCCGGCAGCACCACCCGGGACCGCGACATCGGCTTGCCCACCGGCATGATCCGGCACCCCAGCGCCATCCTGCCCGGCAGCAATGCCCGGCGCCCCGGCACCATCCTGCCCGGCGGCTCCGCCGTGCCCGGCCGCGCTCGCCCCGGCGCCGTTCGCACCGGGCGCGGTGCTGTGGGAACTCCAGCGCCGCAACAGATTGTCGAACTGGGCGGCGTGCGGGCGCGCCGCATCGGCCACCGCCGAGGCCGAGCCGAGCGCCACCCGGCGGACCTGTTCGCGGATCTCGTCGACGATGGCGTCCACGTCCGCCCGCTCGTCGCCGGATTCGCGGCCGGACGCGGGCGAGCGGCCGCGCGTGGTGACCGCGTCGATGCGGTGCACCGCCTCCTCGTACAGATCCAGGATCTTGTGCTGGGCGCGGGCGGTGATGGCGACGAAGTCGTCGAGCATCGCGTTCAGCGCGTAGAGGGCGCCGCCGAGGTCACGGAGGTCGGCGGTGCGGGTGTCCATCGCCGTCCGGATCGACTCCAACGCGCGGCTGGACACCACGGCGTCATCGAAGCGGTGGCAGGCCTGCTCGGCGGGCCCGTGGTCGAAGGAGTCGGCCGCACTGCGCACCGACGACGCCAGATGCTCCCATTGCCGCTGTGGCCAGTTGTCTCCGACGATCAGCGGCCAGTACGGGCCCTGTCCAGGTTCCGGCACGGCTGAGGGCTCTCGTCAGACGACGGCACCGGAGAAGATGGTGCGATCCCACATCTCCTGGGCCCCCTCGGGGGTCTCGTATGCGGACTGGCGGCGCGGCGGCGCGGCGGGTGCGTTCGCGACGGCCCGGCCGCCCTGCTCGTCCATCTCCGCCATCCGGTCGCCCACGCCACGGACCGCGTCGGCGTATCCGGAGCCGTAGTCCGAGGGCGGCGCGGCGGCCGCGCCGTCGAGGGCGGGCAGCACCGAGGACAGCTGGCCCAGCACCGCGTCGTCGATCGGGCTCGGACCCGCACCGGGTGCCACCGTGTTCCGCAACTCCCCCACGGCGTTCTGGAAGACACTCCAGGCATTCTGCACACCCTGGTCGAAGGCCAGGGCGGCTTCGTGCGCGGCATCCGTATCGGCATGAAAGAGATCGCTCATGCGGTCAATCCTTCCCTCGAAGCGGTTCGGAGCAATCCCTACTATCCGGCATTCTCGGTACTGGGAATCGCGCCGGGAGCGGTGGCGACCGGGCGCTCACACGCGGCGAAAGTTAGCCGACACAATGAAATTGGCTTGTTTCAGGCGCTCGAGCGCGGGCAAGCCAGGGATATGAGTCAACGCTACACTTACCGTTATCGTGGGTCGGTCACCGCTGCGGGCATCGTCAGCGCCGTCGGTGGCATCTTCGCTCTGATCGAAGCCGTCTACATCCTGATGCTGCTGTTGCACGCCAACCAGGGCAATGGATTCTTCCGATTCATCAAATCGCTGGCCGAACCGCTGGCACTGTTCTTCCCGGGGTTGTTCAGCCTGGACAACGCCGACCTCAACATCATCCTCAATTACGGTCTGGCAGCGATCTTCTGGCTGATCGTCACCGGATTCATCGCACGAGTGGTGGCGCGGATCTAGTCCGGCTCCGACCGACTCGGTGCGAGCCCGACTCAGTGTTCGCGCGGAGTGAGGAACTCCAGCCTGTGGTGGTGGAGGAATTCGAAAGCCGGCGCCCAATGACCGGTGAACACATCGTCCTCCCGGCCGACCGTGCGCACCGACGCGTCACCGGCGTTCGGATCCTCGCAGACCACCCGGGCCTCATGGCGGCCCCCACTCACGGGGCCGGTGTCCAGATCGACCGTGCCGCCGGAACCGACCGACTGCCACGGCATATCGATACCGGCCCCCGCGATCCGGCATACGTGACCGGCCCGTTCGCCGGTCACGTGGGCGGTGACGGTGCCGCCACCGTGCATGGCGGCCGATGGCGTCGCCGAAGCGGTGGCGGCGCCTACCACGAAGACCGCGCCGACCGCACACCCGAGTCCTACGGTGATCCGGTTCATGACGATCCGAGCTTACTGAGGATCATCCACCACGACAAGCCGTAGTACTCCTTTCCCGGGCTAACGACGGACGATCGAGGTCACGGGATAATCACCCTGTCGCTCACGGCCACCCAGGAAGCTCAGTTCCAGCACCACCGCCGCGGCCACCACCTGCGCGCCCGCCGCGGCGAACAGCTCCGCCGCCGCGGCCAGGGTGCCACCGGTCGCCAGCACATCGTCCAGCAGCAGCACGCGGCGCCCGGCGAGATCGATTCCGTCCGCGGGGATCTCCAGCGCCGCCGAACCGTATTCCAGGGTGTATTCCCGGGAGAGCACCGGGGGCGGCAGTTTGCCCGCCTTGCGGACCGCCACGACGCCGGTACCACGCACGGCCGCCACGCCGGCCCCGAGCAGGAAGCCGCGGGCATCGACACCGGCCACCAGATCGGCGTCACCGGCGAGATCGCCCAGATAGTCGATCACCGCATGGAAACCGATCGCATCGGCGAACACCGGCGTCAGATCCGCGAAACGCACGCCGGCGGTGGGGAAGTCGTCGTGCCAGCGGGTCAGCCGCTCCACCGCGCCGGCCGCCCGCGCCGACCGCTCCCCGGCGGACTCCGCCGTTTCCGTCATCGTGTGCTTGTTGCTCATCCGCACCCACTCCTCATCCCAAGTGCTCACCGCTGCAACACCCAGCGGTCCATGTTCCAGCCCGCACCGGCCTTGGTGGGGCTCACGATCCCGTTCACCAGTCCGTCACCGAAGGCGACGGTGCGCGGCGTGGCGAACAATGGTACCGACGGCATATCGGTCCACAGCAGATTCTCGGCTTCGGTGTTCGCGCTGAGAACGTCCGCCGAAAAGTCATCCGCCGCAAGCTGATCGGTGAGCGAATCGTACCGGCCGTTACTGTAGTGGCCGAAATTCAGGCCCTGACCGCTGTGCAGCGACACCGTGGCACCCACCCCGGTCAGCGTTCCCGAGGGGCCCGGAGCCCCCGCGGTGCCGCCGAGCGCCGCATCCACCTTGTCGCCGAGTTCGGTCGGTGAGAAGTCCGGGGCGCCCGCGTCCACCACGGTGATCCCGGCGGCCTTGCAGGCATCGGCGATCATCGACACGGTCTGCGCGCGCCGGTCGTCGGGGGCGAGGTAGCCGATGCGCACGGTCGGATCGGCGCCGAGCGCGCGGGCCTGACCCGCGGCCGCGTCACCGGTGCGGTATTTGTCCGCACCACCGGACACCACCGGGTAGTACAGCGAATCCGCCTGCACGATACGGGAATTGAGCGGTCCGGCGCCGAGGCCCGATTTCACGTCGAAGCCGGGGTGACCCAGCTTGTCGTACAACGACTGCCGCGGCAGGCACGACGCGAACGCGCGCCGGGCATCGGCGCTGCCGAACACCCCGCCGGTGGACAACACCAGCTGTTCGGCGCCGCGACTGGGCACCTGCTGCACCGAGAATCCGCTCAGGCTCAGATCTTTCACCGAACCGGCGCCGACGTCGACCACGGCCACCGCCTTGTCGGCCACCTTCTTCCGCAGATCGATGTTTTTGGGCAGCAACACGATTCGAGGCGTACGCGCCGCGTTACCCCACCAGCGGTCGTTCTTGACCAGCACGATTCCGTCGGTGGCGCTGACGGATTCGATCCGATACGGGCCCGAGGACGGGAACACCTTGGGATCGGTCGTGCCCTGGTTCAGCATCCAGCCGTTGTTCCAGAACTGGGCCAGCTTCTCGAGCGTCGCCTGATCACCGCTCTGCACCGGCTTCACCACATCCGGCACCCCGGCCACCTGGGCGACCACGTGCGCGGGCATCAGATCGGCGGCGGTGAACAGCGTCTGCCAGGCCAGGAAGTGCCGCTCGGCGCGGAAGGTGACCGTCGCGCTCTTGGCGCCGGGCTGGCAGTCCACCCGCTCGATGTCGGAATAGCCCGCGGTGCTGGCCGCGTCGAACATCGGGGCGCCGCCGGGCCGGGTGAACCGGCCGCTGCGCGCCGCCCACTCCAGCACCATGTCGTCACAGCTGGTCGGCACGCCGTCGGAATAGACGCCGTCCGGATTCAGCCGGTACTGGATGGTCTGCGAATCGCCCGGCACCTGTTTGGCCGTGCCGTAATCGGTGTCGGCGACCGGCTGCCCGTCCGGCCCGGTGTAGAAGAACCCGGTCAGCACCCGCGGAAACAGCGCCGCCGCACCACCGTTGGCGCCCAGGGTGCTGCCGCCGTTGTAACTGGCGGGCAGGGCGTCCACCGCATACCCGATGGACGGCACCTGATTCTTGCTCGAACATCCCGCGAGCAGCCCGGCGGCGAGCGCGCCTGCCGCCAGTACCGCCCACATCCGGCGACTCGTGCGGCGGGCCCGCCGCCCCCAGCTCACGGCTCAGTTCCTTCTCTTGGTCCGCTTCCCGCTGGGCCTGGCACCCGGTCTCGGGCCGGCCCCGACCTCCTGCGCCTCGATCGCGCGGGCGGCACTGGCCGCCGCCGCCCGTTCGGCCGCCAGCGCGCCGATCCGCGCATTGCCCACGGCGGCCCGCTTGGAGAGCACCCGCTTGGTGTGCGCGGCCACCGGCCCGAACCGCTCCTTGAGCGACACCAGCAGCGGCACCGCGAAGAAGATCGACGAATAGGCGCCGACGACCATGCCGACCAGCTGTACCAGCGCCAGATCCTTCAGCGTGCCCACACCGAGCAGCCACACCGCGATCACCAGCATCGCGACGATCGGCAGCACGCCGATGATCGTGGTGTTGATCGAGCGCATCAGCGTCTGGTTCGCCGCCAGATTGGCCTGCTCACCGTAGGTCCGCCGGGTCAGGTGCAACACCCCGCGGGTGTTCTCCTCGACCTTGTCGAAGACCACCACGTTGTCGTACAGGACATAGCCGAGGATGGTCAGCAGGCCGATCACCGCCGCCGGGGTGACCTCGAAACCGACCAGCGAATAGACCCCGGCGATCACGATCATGTTGAAGAACAGCGAGGCGATCGAGGCGAAGGCCATGTCGCGCTCGAACCGGATCGAGATGTACACCATCGTCAGCAGCACGAACACCACCAGCGCGATGAGCGCCTTCCGGGTGACCTGCCCACCCCAGGTGGAGCTGATCTCCGCGACGCTGATCGTGTTGCGGCTGGCCTGGCCGTTGGTGTCCTTCGGATGGAAGGCGTCGAACAACGCGTTCTGTACCTTGTCCGCTTCGTCGCTCTTCAGCGTGTCGGAGCGGATCTCGATCGCCGCGGCCGATCCGGCGCCGACCCGCTGCGTCGACACCGGCTTGTGCCCGAGCGCGTCCGCGTAGACGTTCTCCACCTGCGAGGTGGTGACGGTGCCGTTGGTCGGCAGCTGGATCCGGGTGCCACCCACGAAGTCGATACCCAGGGTGAACCAGCGCACGCTGATGCTCGCGATCGAGATCACCAGCAGCAGCGCGGCCAGCCCGTAGTAGAACCGGCGGCGGCTGACGATCCGGAAGCCGCCGGTGCCGGTGTAGAGCCGCTCGAAGAACCCGTGCCGCTCCGCCGTCTCGATCGGCTCGTCGACCTCGGCGTCGAGAACCGGAGTGGGATTGCTCATTACGCTTCCTTCCCCGCCAGCACGCGGGCGCCGGCCTTGCGTTCACGGGCGATCTGCTGCACAGCGCCGAGACCGTTGACCGAGGGCTTCGCGAAGAACGGCGATCGCGAGGCCATCATCATCAGCGGCGCGGTGACCAGATAGAGCACGATCACGTCGAGGACGGTGGTCAGGCCGAGAGTGAAGGCGAAGCCCTTCACCTGCCCGGCGGCCAGGACGTACAGGACCACGGAGGCGATCAGGCTGACCGTCTTACCGGAGAGGTTGGTGCGCTGCGCCCGGGCCCAGCCGCGCGGCACCGCCGAGCGGAAGCTGCGGCCCTCGCGCATCTCGTCCTTGATCCGTTCGAAGAACACCACGAACGAGTCGGCGGTCATACCGATACCGATGATCAGACCGGCGATACCGGCCAGGTCCAGGGTGAAGTGGATCCACCGGCCCAGCAGCACGATGATGCCGTACACCGCGAAACCCGAAGCGACCAGCGAGAATCCGGCCAGGAAGCCGAGCATGCGGTAGTAGGCCAGGCAGTACAGCAGCACGGCGATCAGGCCGATGCCACCGGCGAGCAGACCCGCGTGCAGCGAGGACAGGCCCAGCGTCGCCGACACCGTCTCCGCCTCGGACGTGGCGAACGACAGCGGCAGCGAACCGTACTTCAGCGAGTTGGCCAGTTCCTTGGCCTGACTCTGGGTGAACTTGCCCGAGATCTCGGTGTTGCCGCCGACCTGACCGGCCGCCTGCACCTGCGGGGCGCTGACCACCTGCGAGTCCAGCGTGAACGCCAGCTGCTTCTGGTAGTAGTCCGAGGTCAGCTGACCCCAGGTCTTGGCGCCGCCGGACTTGAAGGTCACGTCGACCACCCATTGCGACGACTGCTGGTTCAGGCTCGCGGTGGCTCCGTCGATCTCCTGGCCGTCGAGCTTGCTCTTGTCGAGCAGGTACACACCCGTGCCGTCGGTGGAGCAGGCCACCAGGGGCAGGTTCGGATCGTCGTTGCCCGCCAGCGGATCCGGCTTCGAGCAGTCCAGCGACTGCAACGCCAGCGCCTGGATCTGCGGATCGGTGCTCTGCCGCAACGCCTTCGCGTCGGCGATCTCCTTCTGCGCCTGCTGCTGCGGGGTCAGGCCGCCGACCGGCGCCGGCGTCGGGGTCGGGGTCGCGGGCGCCGCGGTGGGCGCGGGCGCGGTGCTGGCCGCCGGGGCGGGCGGGGCCGGGGGCTCCTCGGGAGCCGGCTCCGGATTCGGCGCCTGGGCCGGGAACACCCGGTTCTGTGCCGCGGGGGCGGAATCGTCGCCCGGGACCACCTCGGCGGGCGCGAATCGGCCGCCGGTCCCGCGACCGGCGGGGCCGCGGCGGGGCCGGGGCCGGAGCGGGCGCGGCGGCCGGGGCCGGCTCGGCCGGCGGGGCCGGGACGGGCTGCTCGCCGGGCGGGGGGGCATCGGCGCCGGGCGCGGGCTGCGGGGCGGTCTGCGGCGGCACCTGCTGCTGCGGCGCGACGCCACCGCTGCGTTGCGCCTGGCCGGACTGCAACACCGGGCGGACGTAGAGCTTCGCGGTGGTGGCCAGCGACTTGGCCTGCTGGCCGTCCGCGCCGGGCACCGTGATCACGACGTTGTCGCCGTCGATCCGAACCTCCGACCCCGACACGCCGAGGCCGTTGACCCGGGATTCGATGATCTGCTGGGCCTTCTTCAGGCTGTCCTGACTCGGCTTACCACCGTCCGGGGTGCGGGCGGTGAGGGTGACACGCGTGCCACCCTGCAGGTCGATGCCGAGCTTGGCCTGCGGAGATTTGTCCGCAGTGAAGAAGATCAGCGCGTAGATCAACGCCACGAGCGCCGCGTAGACGCCGATGATTCGCAGCGGATGCCCCGTTCCCTTGGAAGGTGGCACAGTCGTTTCTCCTAGGCGGGTCGTCGGTGGAACGTGCGGACACGCTACAGCGCCGTCGCACCACTCGGGAGGGGTGCGTCGGCGCTGTCGCGGATCAGTCCTTGGTCAGCCGGTTCGGGTCCGCGGCCGCGTCGCCCGCCTCGGCGCCGTGGGCGGTATCGCCGGTGCCATTGGCCGAGGTGGTGCCGTTGGTGTGCGGCGCGGCAGTGCCCTCGGCGGCCGCGGTGCCGTCGGCCGAGTCGAGTTCCGGGGTCGCCACGGCGTCGTCCACGGCCGCAGCCTCGTCGGCATCGATCGGCTCGGCGGCCGCGTCGGTGTCCTCGGTGCGGATGTCACGGATCGAGGCGCGCAGCCACGTGGTGACGACATCCTCGGCGATCTCGAGGTCGACGGTCGTGTCGTCGGCGTCGATCACAGTGCCGAACAGCCCCGACGTGGTGGTGACGCGGTCGCCGACCTTCAGGCCCGACTGCATGGTGTTGACCTTTTCCGCTTCGCGCTTCTGGCGGCGGACGCCGAGGAACATCGGCACAAGCAGGGCTACCAGTAGCAGCGGAAACAGCAGTTCCATCGTCGTCGTCGGTCCCTAGTCTGTGGGGTGGTCTGGGTGCGTACCCCAACAGTCTGCCAGCTAGCGCTGGTCCTGCCACATTCGCACGCCTACAGTTCGCGGATTTGTCGGCATTGCGGGTACTCCCTGCTCACCGGGCGGCCGGTTTTCCGGCTATCGGAGAGCGTCCCGGCCGTACGCGTAATCGTCGAGCGGGAAGCTCACCGCCTCGCGGTGGGTGGTGACGGTGCTGTTCGGCCGCAGCAGCGCCGCCTCGCCGTGCTGGTTGAAGTAGTAGCTGCGCGCGCCGCGGCAGTCACCGGCGTAGAACACCGAGGAGTCCAGCTTGGCGGTCACATAGTCGAGGAAGCGGGTGTTGGCCGCCTCGGTCACCTCGAAGACCTGCTCGCCGCGCCGGGACAGCTCCCCGAACAGCCGGGCCATGTGCTTCATCTGCGCCTCGATGGTCG
The DNA here is from genome assembly GCF_020176955.2 of Nocardia sp. alder85J. Classification (GTDB taxonomy): domain Bacteria; phylum Actinomycetota; class Actinomycetes; order Mycobacteriales; family Mycobacteriaceae; genus Nocardia. The sequence continues at coordinate 452,311 of NZ_JAIUCZ020000001.1, read as the reverse complement.
TGAAATACGACAGGCCGCTGTACGAATAGGGGCTGTTCAGCGACAGGAAATTCGGGAAGCTCGGCACGGTGATGCCCTCGTATGCCTGGAATCGGTGGTCGCGCCAGAACTTTCCGAGGTTCAGCCCGTCCCGGCCGATGATCTCGAAGGCCGGGAAGTTGACGTCCCACAGATTGAATCCGGTGGCCAGCACGAGCGTGTCGATCTCGGTCCGGTGCCCGTCGGCGGTGACGATGCCGCCCGCGTCGAGGTGATCGATCGAGCCGGTCTCCAGCCGCACGTGCGGATCGTTGAAGGTACGGAAGTAGGTGTTGGAGAAGGTGGGCCGCTTGCAGCCGAAGTCGTAGTGCGGGGTGAGTTTGCGCCGGGTCTCCGGATCGCGGACCTGGGCGCGCAGATGCGCCTTGGCCAGCAGCGCGGCGGCGCGATTGCCCAGCCGGGCCTGCTTGAAGTGCAGCACCCCGGTCACCATCAGCAGTTCCAGCGCGCTCGTGTTGAGCAGCCGGGCCGCCTTCTGGGTGACCGGCACCCGGGCGAACACCCGTCGCACGGCCTTCGGGATGGCCGTGTCGACCTTCGGCACCACCCAGATCGGGGTGCGCTGGAAGACCGTGAGCGCCGCTGCCCGCTCGGCCACCTTCGGCACCAGCTGGACCGCCGTGGCGCCGGTGCCGATGATCGCGACGCGGCGATCGCGCAGGTCGTAGTCGTCGTCCCAGGCCGTGGTATGCAGGATCCGGCCGCGGAAGGCGTCGATCCCGGGAAACGGCGGGGTGTAGGGCTGGGACAGGAATCCGGTGGCGGCGAGCAGATACCGGGCGGTCAGCGTCTCGCCGGATCCGGCCGCGCGATCATCGACGGTGACCACCCACTGCTCGTGCTCGTCGTCCCAGCGCGCGCCGGAGACGCTGCGCCCGAACCGCATCCGGCGGCGCAGATCGTACTTGTCCGCGACGTGCGCGGCGTATTGCTTCAGTTCCGTGCCCGGCGCGAACAGCCGCGACCAGTTCGGATTGGGCTCGAACGAATACGAATAGGTGACCGAGGCGATGTCCACCGCCAGCCCCGGATACCGATTGACGTGCCAGGTGCCGCCGAGATCGTCCTCCCGTTCCAGGATGACGAACTCGCGCAGGCCGAGCCGGTCGAGCTGGATTCCGGCGCCCATCCCGCCGAATCCGGCCCCGACCACGATCGCGTCGTACTGAGGCGCCACAGTGAACCTCCCCGCTACTCGAAGTATCCGTTACAGGATGACACATTATTCTGCGCCGGGATGCCCGGCAATGGACGGAAACCGGCCGACCCGGCCGCATCCTGCCGGACGGGTTGCGACAATGGGCGCGTGACTCCCCACGAAGTGCGACGGATGCGGTTCGGCCGGGCGCCGATCGGGCATCGCGGCTACGACGCCGCCGAGGTGGATGCGTTCCTGGAACTGGTGGCACAGGCCCTCGGCGGCCACGCCGCCCTGTCCGCCGCCACGATTCGCGGCGTCGAATTCCGGACCGCGCCGCTGGGCCATCGCGGCTACGACCGCGACGAGGTCGACGAATTCCTCGATCAGGCCTGCCTGGAGCTGGAGTTCGCGCGGCGCGGCGCGTTGCGGCCGCCGGGCGACCGCACGGTGCTGACCCCGGCGGATGTGCAGCGCACCCAGTTCTCCGGCCCGCCGTTCGGCCACGCCGGCTACGCCGCCGACGAGGTCGACCTGTTCCTGGACCGGGTCGCCGCCACCCTGGCCCACATCGGCCCGAACGGGCTGACCGGCACCGACGTACTCACCGTGAATTTCGGCCTGGCCCACGCGGGGACGGCCGCCTACCGGATCGACGAGGTGGACGCCTTCCTGGAGGTCGTGGTGCGGGCGCTGCCCGGCGGTGAGGCGCTGCGCCCGTTACCCGGCGGTGAGCCGTTCGTGCGACCTCTGCCCGGCGGGTCACCCGCGGTCTGAGCCCGCCGGATCACCGGTCCACCCGATCATCGTCCGCCGGATCACCGATCCCCGCGGGCCGCGGTCACGGTCCGTCGAACAGGTCCAGGGTGGGGTGGGGTTCGCGGCTGCGGACCTCGATGGAGCCGAACACCAGGTCCGGCGGCGGGACCAGGCCCAGATGCTCCCACGCGGCCGCGGTGGCGACCCGGCCGCGCGGGGTGCGGGCGACCATGCCGGCGCGCACCAGGAACGGCTCGCACACCTCCTCGACGGTGGCCGCCTCCTCCCCCACCGCGACGGCGAGGGTGGACACGCCGACCGGTCCGCCGCCGAAGCTGCGGACCAGCGCGGCGAGCACCGCGCGGTCCAGCCGGTCCAGGCCGAGGCCGTCCACGTCGTAGACGGCCAGCGCGGCGCCGGCGATCTCCCGGGTGACCAGGCCGTCGGCCCGGACCTCCGCGTAGTCGCGGACCCGGCGCAGCAGCCGGTTCGCGATGCGTGGCGTGCCCCGGGAGCGGCCCGCGATCTCCGCGGCGGCGTCGGTCTCGATGCGGATGTCGAGGATGCGGGCCGAGCGCAGCAGAATCTGCCGCAGTTCGCCCGGATCGTAGAAGTCCATATGCCCGGTGAAGCCGAACCGGTCGCGCAACGGACCGGTCAGCGCACCGGAGCGGGTGGTGGCGCCGACCAGGGTGAACGGCGCGATCTCCAGCGGGATCGAGGTGGCGCCGGGCCCCTTGCCCACCACCACGTCGACGCGGAAATCCTCCATCGCCAGATAGAGCATCTCCTCGGCCGGGCGGGCCATGCGATGGATCTCGTCGATGAACAGCACATCACCCTCGACCAGATTGCTCAGCATGGCTGCGAGATCACCGGCGCGTTCCAGCGCCGGACCCGAAGTGATCCGCAGCGCGGAGCCCAGTTCCGCGGCGATGATCATCGCCATACTGGTCTTGCCCAGGCCCGGCGGACCGGACAGCAGCACGTGGTCCGGGGTGCCGCCGCGCTTTTTCGCGCCGCGCAGCACCAGTGTGAGCTGTTCGCGGACCCGCGGCTGGCCGATGAAGTCGTCCAGCGACTTCGGGCGCAGGCCCGCCTCGATCTCACCGTCGGAGTCGATATAGCTTGCGGTGACGGCGGATTCGGCCTCGTCGTCGTAGGCCTCGGCAGGATCGTTCACGGCCGGTTACCGGTTCTTGCCGAGCAGGCCCAGGGCCGCCCGCAGCGCCTTCGAGGTGCCCAGTTCCGGATCCTCGGTGAGCACCGCGTCCACCGCGGGCTCCGCCTGCCGGATCGGGAAACCCAGCCCGATCAGCGCCTCCACCACCTGATCCCGCACCGGGGTGACCATCGCCGCCGGACCGGCGCCGGGCGGACCCGCTTGCACCGGAACGAGATTCACCTTGTCGCGCAACTCGACCACCATGCGCTCGGCGCCGCGCCTGCCGATACCGGGCACCCGGGTCAGCGCCGCGATGTTGCTCTCCGCCAACGCCTTTCGCAACGCCTCCGGCTCCAGCACCGCCAGCACCGCCATCGCCAGCCGGGGGCCGACCCCGGAGACGGTCTGCAACAGGGCGAACAGCTCCCGGGCCTCGGTGTCGGCGAAGCCGAACAGCGTCATCGAGTCCTCGCGCACGATCATCGCGGTGTACAGCCGCGCCTCCTCGCCGCGGGTGAGCCCGGCCAGGGTCGCGGGCGTGGCGTTGAGCCGATAGCCGACGCCGGCGGCCTCGAGCACCACGTGGTCGAGCCCGATCTCGAGCACCTCGCCGCGTACCGACGCGATCACCCGGTCACCGCCTTTCGTTGCCGATCCAGTCGTTCCGTGTACTTGCGCTGCGCCGCCGCGGCCTGGGCCTCGGCCTTCGCCATCCGGTCCAGCATCGGCGCCCGCCAGCAGTGACAGATGGCCAGGGCCAGCGCGTCGGCGGCATCGGCGGGCTTGGGCGCGGTGGCCAAGCCTAGGATGCGCGTCACCATCGCCGTCACCTGGGCCTTGTCGGCGGAGCCGTTGCCGGTGACGGCGGCCTTCACCTGGCTGGGCGTGTGGAAGGCGACCGGGATGTCGCGCCGGGCCGCCGCGAGCGCGATGACGCCGCCGGCCTGGGCGGTGGCCATGGCCGTGCGCACGTTGTGCTGGGAGAACACCCGCTCGATGGCGACCGCCTCGGGCCGGTGCCGGTCCATCCACTCCTCGGCGGCATCGGCGACCAGCAACAACCGTTGCGGCAGCGCCATTTCCGGCGGCGTCCGCACCACATCGACCGCCACGGCCGTCACCTGCCGGCCCAGCGCGCCGTCGACGATGCTCACCCCGCACCGGGTGAGCCCGGGGTCGACACCCATCACCCGCACGAAAGCACCCCTGTCGAGTTCGCGAACAGTTGTTCGAAGTCTAGCGGAGACAGCGGGTTCCCCCGGCCACCGACACGGACCGTCCGGCGCTCACCACGGACCGCGCCGCATCCCACCGGCATCGTCAGCCGGGCAGTTCGGACGCGAACGCCGCGTGGGCATCCGGCGTGAACACCACGAAACGCACCTCGGCGACCGCGGTTTCGGCGGACCGCAGGGTCCCCACCGCGATCCGGGCGCCGTCGGCCATCGGCCACCCGAACACCCCCGTCGAGATCGCCGGGAACGCCACCGTGCGCGCCCCCAATTCGTCGGCCACCCGCAGGGATTCGCGATAGCAGGAGATCAGCAACTCCGAACGATCCTCGCGCGCCGACCACACCGGCCCGACGGTGTGGATCACCCACTGCGCGGGCAGTTTTCCGGCCGTCGTGGCGACCGCCCGCCCGGTCGGCAACCCGCCCCGGAACTCCCCCGCCCGCAATTCCCGGCAGGCCGCCAGGATCTCGGGCCCGCCCTTGCGATGGATCGCCCCGTCCACCCCACCGCCCCCGAGCAGACTCGAATTCGCCGCATTCACCACGGCATCCACCTGCTGTTCGGTGATATCCCCACGGACCAGCACCAATTCCGGCATGCGGCGATTCTCGCACCGGCGCCGGACTCCCGGCGGCGAACCCGCCGGACAGCCGAATCGGCGGGCGATCAGCCCCGATCCGAGGGCGGCACGGCCGCGTCGGAGGACGGCAGGACGGGATCGGGCACCGCGCAGGCCGAGCCGCGCAGCCCGGTGAGCAGCAGGTCCAGGCCGAAGATGTACTGGTCGGTGCCGCAGCCGCGGGCGCGCAGCAGTTCCGGCGCCAGGTCGGCGATCATCGGATGGGCCTGTGGCGAGAGCCGGGGCAGGGCGCCGGGGTCGTGGGCTTCGGCGCGCACCCGGCCCAGGGCGGCCCCGAAGGTGTACTGCAACAGCACCAGGTAGCCGCGGGCGGTGCACTCCCGGTCCAGCCCGGCGGCGCGCAGTTGCCCGACGATGAATTCCAGTGCGGCCGTGGCGGTATCGGCGAACTCGTCGTCGCCGTGCATACCGGTGGCCAGCACCCGCATGACCGCGGGCCGCTGCACCAGCAGCAGATACAGCGCGGTGCAGCAGGCCCGGACCTGCTCCTCCCAGCCGCCGTCGACCGCCGGGGGATGGAAGCTGTCCAGCACCCGGTCGCGGGCGGCCTGGAGGATCTCGTCCTTGCTGCGGAAATAGGTGTAGAGGGTCATCGTGCCCACGCCGAGTTCGGCCGCCAGCGTGCGCATGGACAGTTCCTCGGCCGTGGTGGTGTCGAGCAGGTGCAGCGCCGCGTCGACGATCCGGTCGGCGCTGAGCGTGTGGCGCGGTGCCCGGCGGCGCGATTCGGCTGGGGTCACGACGTGCTCCTCGGAACGGAAGGTTGCGGTTCGGTGAACAGTTTGCTGGTATGTTGGTCCGTACCGCGTACGGTACATCGTACGCGCTGGGAAACCGGAGGTCAGCGGAATGGTCGTGTCGATCCGATCCTTCCTGTCCCGCTATCGGGCACACCTGGCCGAGATCGGCCTGATCCTGCTGCTCTACGTCGCCTACGACGGCACCCGATTCCTGATCCGCGGCGGTACGGACGCGGCCGAACTGGACGCGCACACCGTGCAGCGGGTGGAGGACTGGCTGCGGCTACGCCCGGAACACTGGCTCAACGACCTGTTCACCGCCCATTTCTGGCTCGGGGTCCCGGCGGACTACCTCTACGCGACCCTGCACTACGTGGTCACGGGGGCGGTGCTGATCTGGCTGTGGCGCGCGCATCGGCCCGCCTACCGGCACGGCCGCACCCAACTCGCGCTGGCGACGGTCACCGGGCTGGCCGGTTTCATCTTCTTCCCGACCGCGCCGCCGCGGCTGCTGTCCGACGGCGGCTACATCGACGTCATGTCCCAGCACGCCGCGGTCGGCTGGTGGGCCGACAACGCCAGCGCACCGCGCGGGCTCGGGTCGCTCACCAACGAATTCGCCGCGATGCCGAGCCTGCACGTGGGCTGGGCGGTGTGGTGCGGGCTGATGGTCTTCCGCCACGCCCGCCCGCACTGGGTACGCGCCCTCGGCGCGGCCTATCCGGTGGTGATCATGCTGGTGGTGATGGGTACGGCCAACCACTACCTGCTCGACGGCATCGTCGGGACGGCGCTGATGCTGCTCGCCGGCTGGGTCGCCACCCCCTACCTGCGCGGCTTCGACGCCGCCGCCTCGTCGCTGCGCACCCCGCCCACCCGGGTCACCCGCCGGGCTCCGGCCACCCCGCTCCCGGCGCCTGCCTTCGGTGCCCCACGCCCGGCGCCGGCCCCCGCACCGGCCGCTGCCGCCGTCCTCGGCCCGGTACCCATCCCCGTGCCGGCGTCGCTCGCCGCCACCGGCCCGGCACACATCCCCGCGCTGGCCGATCTCGCGGCCGCCGGGCTGCGCTCGGCCGGCGGGATGATCCTGATCCCGCCGCTCGGCCCGCAACCGCAGCCGAGATCGGCCTGAGGATGCGGTGACGGGCCGAGCGGCGCTCCGCCGGGTTCTCGGCCGGCTGCCGCACGATGTCGCGGCGATCCGGCGACCACCCGGAGTAGCCCGGGATCCGACCAGCCGGTCCGTCTCCGCCCGGAAATTACCGCCGTGCGGCGGTAGATTTCCTGCCGACGTGCCACAATCCTCCGCTCGGCACGTCGGAGGGAGGCGGCCGTGCGCGGCATCTGGTGGGAGGCGGATCGCTGGCGGGAACGCCTGCGCACCAACCTCTGGTTCGTGCCCACCATGGTGGTGCTGGTCGCGATGCTGATCTTCGCGGTCACCCTCACCCTCGATCGTGCGGCCGCGCGCGGCGTGTTCACGATTCCGCCGTGGGTGATCGGCGGCACCCCGGACGCGGCGCGGCAGGTGCTCACCGCGATCGCCGCCGCGATCATCACGGTGGTCGGCGTCGTCTTCTCGATCACCATCGTGGCGCTGACCCTGGCCTCGACCCAGTTCGGGCCGCGCATGCTGCGCAACTTCATCCGCGATCGCGGCACCCAGCTCACGCTGGGCACCTTCGTCGCCACCTTCGTGTACGCGATCGCGGTGCTGGTGGTGCTGGGGCCGGATTTCGTGCCGCACATCGGCGTCACGGTGTCCATCGGCTCGATGGTGCTGGATCTGGCGGTGCTGATCTACTTCATCAATCACATCGCGATGCAGATCCAGTTGCCGAACGTGATCGCCGACATCGCCCGCGACGTCAACCTGGCGGTGGACGCCAACCGCGACCTGTCGCCGAGCATCGCCGCCCGGGGCCCGTCCACCGGCGAGCTGCTCACCCTGCTCGACGAATCCGGCGGCGTGGTCCGCACCACCAGCAGCGGTTATCTGCAATACATCCGGTACGAGCGGCTGGTCCGGCTGGCCGCCGACGCCGACGCCGTCGTCCATCTGCCCTATCGCCCCGGCCATTTCCTCACCGAGGGCCAGGTGGTGGCGACGGTGTGGCCGGCCGAGGCGGCCGACCGGATCGCCGAGAACTTCGCCCGCAAGCACGTCACCGGCTCCACTCGCAGTCTGGTGCAGGACATCTCGTTCGGGATCGACCAGTTGGTGGAGATCGCCCTGCGTGCCCTGGGCTCCTCGACCAACGACATCTTCACCGCGCTGGCCTGCATCGACTGGCTCGGCGACTGCCTGTCGCGGATCGCGGTCGCCTGGGATCCGGCGCCGGTGCGCCGGGACCGGTTCGGCCGGGTCCGGGTGATCGCCTCCCAGGTCAGCTACGAACGGCTGGTGCAGCGCGCCTTCGAGAAGATCCGCCAGGCCGGGCGCGGCGACACCGCGGTGATGATCCGGCTGCTCGACGCGCTCACCCGCATCTCCGACAGCTGCACCGATGCGCAGCGCCGGCAGGTGCTCGTGGAACAGGCGGCGATGATCGAGCGTCAGATCGACAGCATCCCGGAACACGCCGACCGCGCAGACGTATTTCGCCGTTGCCGCGCCTTCCACACCGCGGCCGCCGAAACCCCCGGAACCGGTCCTGAGCCGGGCGGACCGACTTCGGCGGCCGACACGGTTGCGATCGGATAGCCAGGAATCCACCGTACTCGGAGCCGATTCACAGCGGGCATTCAGAATCTCGATCAAGAATTACGGGCGTGTTTCATGCGCCGATGGATGTACCGACGACGCCACTGCCGACCACGAGCGTCGCACCGCCCCCACCCCCGCAGCTTCCTTCGGCAAACCTCAACCCGTATGCGGGTTTCCATCGAGGGCTGTCGCTGCTGCACGGCTGGTTACCCCTGACCATCGAACTGGTCGCACTGGCCCTGCTGGTCATCGCGATCATCCGGCCGAGCCGCCGCTGGTGGCTCATCCGGCTGCCGATCTGCCTGGTGATCGCCGTCGCGGTCGGCCTGGGCGCCCTGTGGTACATGGACGACCAAGGTCTGGCCTCGGATCCGGCGCCGCCGTTGCTGTGGGTGTGTATCGGCGCCACCGGCGCCGCGCTCGCGATCGCGATCCTCGGCTGGTCGCGCGCCCGCTGGTGGTACCGGGTCGTCGCCATCCTGGCGATCCCCGTCACGGCGGCCAGCGCGCTCGTCGTGCTCAACCAGTGGGTGGGCTACTACCCGAGCGTCCAGTCGGCGTGGAACGCGGTGACCGCCGGCCCGCTGCCACACCAGACCACCCTGAACGCGCTGGCCGGGATGCGCAACACCACTCCCAAGACGGGGGTGGTCGTCCCGGTCGACATCCCCACCAGCGGTAGCCATTTCCCGCACCGGACCGAGGACGTCTACCTGCCGCCCGCCTGGTTCGCCGGACCGACCCCGCCCACACTGCCGGTGGTGATGATGATCGCCGGCGAGTTCAACACCCCCGGCGACTGGTTGCGCAGCGGCCAGATCATGTCCGACATCGACAAGTTCACCGCCGCCGACAACGGGCAGGCGCCGATCCTGGTGTTCATCGACTCCAGCGGCTCGTTCAACAACGACACCGAATGCGTCAACGGGCCGCGCGGCGACGCCGCCGACCACCTCACCAAGGACGTCGAGCCGTACGTGGAGCAGAAGTTCAACGCCTCCGCCGACCCGGCGAACTGGGCCGTCATCGGCTGGTCGATGGGCGGCACCTGCGCGATCGACCTGACGGTGATGCATCCGGAGCTGTTCCACACCTTCGTCGACATCGCCGGCGACCTCGGTCCGGCCTCCGGCAACAAGGAACAGACCATCAAGCGGCTGTACGGCGGTGACGCCGCGAAGTGGGACCAGTTCGACCCGGTGACGGTGATGCAGAAGCACGGGCCGTACACCGGCGTGGCCGGCCTGTTCGACGATCTGACCCCGCCCAAGCGCCTGGCGAACGGCAAGATGCCGAACTTCAAGATGCCGACGGTGTCCGAGGACCAGATCGGCAAGGGCGGCGTGGACGGTGTGATGGACGACGGCGAGGTGGGCGCGGCCGAGAAGCTGTGCTCCACCGGGCAGGCGCTCGGCATCGAGTGCACCATCCACACCACCGAGGGTGGCCACACCTGGCAGTTCGCCGCCGCGGCGTTCCGCGCGTCGCTGCCATGGGTGATGGCCCGGGTGGGCCTGCCCGTTCCGGCCTCGTTCTGACGCACCCTCCCCGAGAGCCGCCCGGCAGGATCCTGCCGGGCGGCTCTCGGCTTTCCGCCCCCGACGCCACCGTCACCCGCGACCCGGCAGTGCCGCCGCCCACGACTCGGGCAGTGCCGCCGCGACTTCCGCGCTCCGCAGGTCCGCGACTCAGCGGTCCTGCCGCACCCGCACGGCGGGCCGGTCGCGATGGTCCCAGGCGACCAGGATGTCCGCCTCCTCCCCCGCATCCCGGCGGTGCCGCAGCAACGCGTCGGTGGTGAACGCGGCGTCGGGGTCGGCCGCGCGGCGCAGCGCCCCCTCCGACAGCCGCAGTTCGACCCCGAGATCGAAGTCCAGACCACGGCCGAACAGCATCGGACCCGCCACCAGCAACACCGTATCCCCTTGCGCGGCAACACTTCGCGCTCGCGCCGACCGATCGGTACGCTCGTCCCACAGCGCGGGCAGCCAGCGATCCTCTTGGCGTAATGCTTGCAGCACTTCCCGATTCAACCCGGCATAGTCGAACCAGGCTGTCCGGTAGGACATCTCGTCGCGGCCGAACTCGTAGCGCAGCGAGGCCGGCCGGACGAAATCGTGCAGTGACACCACCGCCGCAGGCCGCCCGCGGGTGTGCAGCCGGTCGGCGACCCGCTCCGCGAAGACCACCGGATCGGCGGCATCGGCCCCGTCGACGGCGACCGTCACATGGCCGCCGCGGGCCGCGGCGCGCGCGGTGACCAATTCGATCAGGGCCTCGGTGGTGATGGCGGAGTACTCGGGCACCGATCCATCATGTCCGATTCGCCGTGCCGTAGCCTGAGCTGGACCGCCGAGGGAAGGACGACACATGGCCACGATCGAGGAGGCCCTGGAGATCGAACGGCTGGAGCGGGACATCTTCCGTGGCGCGTCGGTCGAGACCCAGCTGGCCCGGACCTTCGGCGGCCAGGTTGCCGGGCAGGCGCTCGTCGCCGCGGTGCGCACCGTCGAACCTCGCTTCGAGGTGCATTCCCTGCACGGTTACTTCCTGCGGCCCGGGAATCCGGCCGAACCCACCGTCTACCTGGTCGAACGCATCCGCGACGGCCGCTCGTTCAGCACCCGCCGGGTGACGGGCGTGCAGAACGGCGAGGCGATATTCACCATGTCGGCCTCCTTCCACGTCGGCGACGAGGGTCCCGGCCATCAGGACGCGATGCCGGAAGTGCCGGGGCCACAGGACATTCCGATGGACAGCGCGGCCTACAGCGTTGAGCGCGCCTGGCGGATGCGGGAGTGGGAGCACTGGGACATCCGCTCCGTCCCTCAGAATCAGGTGTCGCACAACAAGGGTCTGGCCGCGCAGCAGCAGATGTGGTTCCGCTACCGGCATCCGCTGCCCGACGATCCGCTGTTCCACGTCTGCACGCTCGCCTACATGAGCGACATGTCGTTGCTCAGCAGTTCGCTGGTCCCACACCCCGACGCGCACACCCAGACGGCCTCGCTGGATCACGCCATGTGGTTCCTGCGTCCGTTCCGCGCCGATCAGTGGCTGCTGTACGACCAGTTCTCCCCGTCGGCGGGCTGCGGCCGCGGCCTCACCGGCGGCCGCATCTACAAAGAGGACGGCGAACTCGTCGCCTGCGTCATGCAGGAGGGCATGATCCGCTACCTGCGCGACCAGTGATCACGGCCGGGTGACCGGGAACACACCGCCGGGCGCGGAAAAGCCGCCCGTGGCCTGCGCCTATGCTCGTTTTCGTGACACCGACGATTGGCGTGCTGGGCCTGCAGGGCGATGTGCGCGAGCATTTCCGGGCGCTGGCCGAATGCGGGGCGAACGCCGTCACCGTGCGCCGGGCCGCCGAACTGGCCGAGGTGGACGGGCTGGTGCTCCCCGGCGGTGAGTCGACCACCATCAGCAAGCTGCTCCAGGTGTTCGAACTGCTGGAACCGCTGCGGCAGCGGCTGCGCGAGGGGATGCCCGCGTTCGGCTCGTGTGCGGGCATGATCATGCTGGCCTCCGAGGTGCTCGACACCCGGCCCGATATGCGGACCCTGCACGGCATCGATATGACGGTGCGGCGCAACGCCTTCGGCCGCCAGGTGGACTCCTTCGAAACCGATCTGGACGTCACCGGTCTCGACGGCGGGCCGATGCGCGCGGTGTTCATCCGGGCACCCTGGGTGGAGCGGGCCGGTGACGGCGTCGAGGTGCTGGCCCGGGTGCCCGACGGTCCGTTCTCCGGTCGTATCGTGGCGGTACGGCAGGGTGCGGTGCTGGCCAGTTCGTTCCACCCCGAGGTGACCGGTGACCTGCGTTTCCATCGCCTGCTGGTCGACACCGTGGTCCGCGGCGGGGTGGGCGCGCAGCGGTAGCCGCCACGGCGGAACAGCGGTAGCGGCCCCGGTGGGACGGGCCGCTACCGGCGGGACAGTAGACTGGCACAGTTGTCCGCCCGGACCTCGAGCAACCGACGTGAAGGAAGTAGGGAATGAGCGGCCACTCCAAATGGGCCACCACGAAGCACAAGAAGGCCGGCATCGATGCCAAGCGCGGCAAGCTCTTCGCCAAGCTGATCAAGAACATCGAAGTCGCGGCCCGCACGGGCGGTGGTGACCCTGGAGGAAACCCGACGCTGTACGACGCCATCCAGAAGGCGCGCAAGAGCTCGGTGCCGTTGGACAACATCGAGCGGGCCCGCAAGCGCGGCGGCGGCGAGGAAGCCGGCGGCGCCGACTGGCAGACCATCATGTACGAGGGCTACGGCCCCGGCGGCGTGGCGGTCCTGGTCGAGTGCCTCACCGACAACCGCAACCGCGCCGCCGGCGAGGTGCGGGTGGCCGTCACCCGCAACGGCGGCAACATGGCGGACCCGGGTTCGGTGTCCTACCTGTTCGGCCGCAAGGGTGTGGTCACCCTGGAGAAGAACGGCCTGTCCGAGGACGATGTGCTCGGCGCGGTGCTCGACGCGGGCGCCGAGGACGTCAACGACCTCGGCGACGAGTTCGAGATCATCTCCGAGCCCGGTGATCTGATCGCGGTGCGCACCGCCCTCCAGGACGCCGGCATCGACTACACCTCCGCCGAATCCGGCTTCCAGCCCTCGGTGTCGGTCGCCGCCGACGCCGAACTGGCCCGCAAGGTGTTCAAGCTGGTCGACGCCCTGGAGGACTGCGACGACGTACAGAACGTGTACACCAACGTCGACGTCTCCGACGAGGTCCTCGCCCAGCTCGACGACTGAGCCCCAACGGTTTCCACAATCGGCGACGGCCGCTCCTCTCGCACGAGGGAGCGGCCGTCGCCGATTCGCCTGTGTCCCCGCTTCAGTCGACCGTCAGCACCAATTTGCCGACGGTGCGGCCGGTTTCGCCGAGTGCGTGCGCCTTGGCGGCCTCGGCCAGCGGGAACACTCCCGCGATCGTCGGGCGCAGTCCGCCGGACTCCACCAGGTCGGTGAGCGCGGCCATGCCCGCGTGATCGGCCTCCACCAGCAGGATTTCGGCACGGCGGTCCGCGGCCTCGGCGGCGGCGAGCAGACCGTCCGCGCCCCGGGCCCGCAGGCTCACCACCACGCCGCCCGGTCGCAGGGTGCGCAGTGAGCGGATGGCGGTCTCGGCGGTGATCGCGTCCACGACCACGTCGACGTCGCGCACCTCCTCCGCGAAATCCACTGTGCGGTAATCGATCGGCTCGTCCACCCCGATGCCGCGCAGGAAGTCGTGATTGGCGGCACTGGCCGTGCCGATCACGTACGCGCCCAGCGACTTCGCGATCTGCACCGCCAGATGCCCCACTCCGCCGGCGGCGGCGTGGATCAGCACTCGTTGTCCCGCTTGCAGATTCGCGGTGTCGACCAGCGCCTGCCGGGCGGTCAGCGCGGCCAGCGGGACCGCCGCGGCCTGCACGTGGTCGAGGTTGCGCGGCTTGCGGGCGAAGGCGCGGGTCGGGCCCACGACGTATTCGGCCGCGGCCCCGTTCCCGTGCGGATACGGCAGCATGCCGAACACCTCGTCACCGGGACGGAACAGCGTGACGCCGACGCCGGTCGCCGCCACCACACCGGAGACGTCCCAGCCCAGCACGAACGGCGGCGGGCCCAGGAACAGGCCGGGCTTGGCGCGATGCCCCCAGTCGGTCGGGTTGAGGGCGGTGGCCCGCACCCGGACCAGGATCTCGCTCGGGCCCGGCTGCGGCACCGGGAGTTCGATCTCGTGCAGTACTTCGGGTCCGCCGAGGCGGTCCTGGCTGATGGCACGCATGGTTTCCGGTATCGGGTATGTGCTCATGTACCCAGCATGCCGTCCGCGGGCCCACCGGGAAAATGGCATGATTGCCACTCTTCGATAGGATCGTGCCATGCGTGTTCCGGTGCCCCACCGTGTCGTCGTGCTGGCGCTCGACGGCGTGTACCCGTTCGAACTCGGTATTCCGACCCGGGTGTTCGGTTCCGCCGACGGCCGCTACGAGGTCCGCACCTGCTCGGTCGACGGCCGCCCGGTCCGCTCCGGCAGCGATTTCGACATCGCCGTCCGGCACGACGCTGCGGCGCTGGAAACCGCCGACACCGTAATGATTCCGCCCTGCGACGTCCGTTCGATCCTGAAAGACGGCCTGCCCCCGGAGCTTTCGGCGGCATTGACCCGAATCCCGCCGCACGCCAGGCTGGTATCGATCTGCACAGGCGCGACGGTGCTCGCCGCCGCCGGACTGCTGGACGACCGCGCGGCCACCACCCACTGGGACGCCACCGACCGTTTCCGCGCCGCGTTCCCCCGCGTCCGCGTCGATCCGGACGTGCTCTACGTCGACGACGGCAGCATTCTCACCTCGGCGGGAGCCGCGGCCGGACTGGACCTCTGCCTGCACCTGATCCGCGTCGACCACGGCAGCGAGGTGGCGAACGCGGTGGCCCGCCGCTGTGTGGTCCCGCCGTGGCGCGAGGGCGGCCAGGCCCAGTACATCGAGCAGCCCGTCCCGCGCAGCACTTCAACCGGCACCGCCGAGGCCCGCACCTGGGCCCTCCAGCACCTGAATCTGCCACTGACCCTGGCCGATCTGGCCCGCCACGCCGGAATGAGCGGCCGCACCCTCGCCCGCCGTTTCCGCGACGAGGTCGGCGTCAGTCCCGGCCGCTGGCTCATCCAGCAACGCGTGTTCCGCGCCCGGGAACTGCTGGAGGCCACCGACCTTCCGATCGACCGGGTCGCCTCCGAGGTCGGCTTCGCCACCGGCGCCTCCCTGCGCCAGCACCTGCACGAGGCCATCGGCGTCTCCCCCCAGACCTACCGCCGCACCTTCCGCACCACGCCACGCAGCACGGTAGCGGCCACAGCGCTCAGCGAATCATGAAGAGATACCGAGTGTTTCGGACCGCACAGCGCCCGGCCGACTGACATCGTCAGCGAAATTCGCGCCACCACAGCGAACGCGACACGATACGGCGGTAGGGTCACCGCACACGATCGCCGGTCGCCACACTCGACCGGCCGGCCCGCACCATGGCCGCTGGTAGCCAGCGCGATCCGGCCCGAGCGACGGAAAACAGCCGCCCACCGCAACGGTGGACGGCCGCAACGTTTCCGGCTACGCCGCGCTCACCAACCGCGCTCGGCGAGGCGGTGCGGCTCCGGGATCTCCTCGACGTTGATGCCGACCATCGCCTCACCCAGGCCGCGCGAGACCTTGGCCAGCACGTCCGGGTCGTCGTAGAAGGTGGTGGCCTTGACGATGGCGGCGGCCCGCTCGGCCGGGTTGCCGGACTTGAAGATGCCGGAGCCGACGAACACGCCCTCGGCGCCCAGCTGCATCATCATGGCGGCGTCGGCCGGGGTCGCGATGCCACCGGCGGTGAACAGCACGACCGGGAGCTTGCCCGTGGCGGCGATCTCGCGGACCAGCTCGTAGGGCGCCTGCAACTCCTTGGCGGCGACGTAGAGTTCGTCCTCGGCCAGCGAGGTCAGGCGGCGGATCTCGCCGCGAATCTTGCGCATGTGGGTGGTGGCGTTGGACACGTCGCCGGTGCCGGCCTCGCCCTTGGAGCGAATCATGGCCGCGCCCTCGGTGATTCGGCGCAGCGCCTCACCCAGGTTGGTGGCCCCGCACACGAACGGCACGGTGAACTGCCACTTGTCGATGTGGTGCTCGTAGTCGGCGGGGGTCAGCACCTCGGACTCGTCGATGTAGTCGACGCCCAGGCTCTGCAACACCTGCGCCTCGACGAAATGACCGATCCGGGCCTTCGCCATCACCGGGATGGACACCGCCTCGATGATGCCGTCGATCAGATCCGGATCGCTCATCCGCGCGACACCACCCTGCGAGCGGATGTCGGCGGGCACCCGCTCCAGCGCCATGACGGCCACCGCACCGGCGTCCTCGGCGATCTTGGCCTGCTCCGCCGTGACGACGTCCATGATCACGCCGCCCTTGAGCATCTCCGCCATACCCCGCTTCACGCGGGCGGTACCGGTGCCGGTCGCTCCGTTCGGGGAAACGGCGGGGGTGGTCTCGGTCACGGCAAACTCCTGGGTCATCGGGGCCAATCGGGGTCACGCGAATGCGAACACCTCGATTGTAGGCAGCCCGATCAGGCCACTTGATAGCCAGTTGGACGGCACTGGACCCTCACCGCGCCCGCCGGGCGGCCACCACCACCGGTGAAGGCTAGCCGCCCGCAACCGGCGCAGCCGTCACAGCGGGTCGATCACGAACACCGTCGCCCAGTACGTCGCCGCCTCTTCCCCGAGGTAGGGCAGCAGAAAGTCGTGCAGGATGTACGACATCGGCACGGGGACCTCACCTTCATCAGGTCGCCGCCGAATCCGGCGGCGCTGTCGCCTCCGACGATAACCGATCGGTCACGACGGTGGGGCGACTCACAGCTTCCGCTCGGTAGTACCCCGCGATCAGCGGATCGAACGTACCTCGGGGTGGGAATCTCCCGCGGCGGCCGCCACCGCCTCGGGCAGCAAGCGGTCCAGTTCGTACGGGTACACCGCCTCGCCGGCGGCGTCCAGGGACACGATGTCCGCGGGCGCACACCATTTGTTGCCGCTGATGCTGCGCCGTTCCAGCACGGTGAGGCCGGTGGGGGCCGGATCGAAGGAGGCGACCCGGGTCACGAAGAACAGCTCCTCGGAGCGGATCAGCTCCCCGTTGAACGGGAACACGGCGACCCGGCGCCAGATCGGCCCGCGCAGCGCCGAGGAGTCCAGGGCCAGGCCGGTCTCCTCCCACAGTTCCCGCACCGCGGCCGCGCGCAGCGTCTCGCCCGGTTCCACGCCGCCGCCGACGGTGAACCAGAACGGCACGTCCGGGGTCATCGGGTCGTTGCCGCGCATCAGCAGCACCCGGCCGGATTCGTCGAGCAACACCACCCGCGCGGAGGTGCGGACGCTGTCGACCTCCAGGCCGGTGCCCGCGGCCGGGGTGACCCGCTCGGTGATCTCGAAATAGGTGGGTAGCGGGGCGGTACCGCCGAGGTGCAGCAATCGCACCGGGCGGCGGGTGCGCAGCGCGAGGGTGTCGCGGACGGCGTCGTTGTGGAAGCGGCGGGCGATCAGCACCCGTGCCTCGGCGTCGGCCAACTCGGCGACCAGCTGGGCGGGCAGGCCGGTGATGTCGAGCGAGGACACCGCGGCGGCGAGCTGATTCTCCGCGGTCTCCCGATCGGCCCAGTCCGCGCGCTCGGCGCGATCGGCCAGGGCCACAAGCTGTTTCGCCTGCTCGGCCGAGGCCTCCCCGGCGCCGCCCACCGCCACCGCGACCGTGCGGACCACCACCGCCCGCCGGGCCAGGGCGTACTCCAGGGCGTGCCGGGCCTGGTCACCGCGGACGTGCAGCCGGTCCAGCCGGTTCGCGGTCGAGTACGCCCAGACGCCGACCGCGACCAGGGCCGCCGCGACCAGCGCGAGGATCAGGATCGCGGTCGCGGAGAAGGTGATCATCCGGCGGTCCTCACTCTGGCGTCACCGACGGTCACCGTCTCGTACACCCGCAGAATCTGCTCGGCCACGACGGGCCAATCGTATTCGCCCACCACCTGATTCGCGGTGCGGACCAGATCCTCGCGGCGCTGCGGGTGACCGAGCAGGTCGTCCAGGGCCGCCGCCAGCGCCGCCGAATCGCCCACCGGCACCAGCCGTCCGGCGGCACCGTCGCGCAGCACCCGGCGGAAGGCGTCCAGATCGCTCGCGAGCACCGCGGTGCCGGCGGCCATCGCCTCCACCAGCACGATGCCGAAACTCTCGCCGCCGATATTGGGCGCGCAGTACACGTCGGCGCTGCGCATCGCCGACGCCTTCTCCTGGTCGGACACCTGGCCCAGGAAACGCAGATGCCCGGCCAGGTCGCCGGCCTCGCGGCGCAACCGCTCCTCGTCACCGCGCCCGACGATGAGGATCTGCACATCGGGATGCCGCCGCACCAACGTCGGCAGCGCACCCAGCAGCACCGCCATCCCCTTGCGCGGCTCGTCGTAGCGGCCCAGGAACAACACCGCGCCGCCCGGCCGCGGATAGCCTTGCAGCAGTGGCGCGTTCGCGAACGCCTTCACGTCGACCCCGTTCGGGATCTCGACCGCGTCGCCGCCGAGCGCCTCCACCTGCCAGCGCCGCGCGAGCTCCGACACGGCGATGCGGCCGGAGATCTTCTCGTGGTACGGCCGCAGCACACCCTGGAAGGTGGCCAGCACCAGCGACCGGGTGGTCGAGGTGTGGAAGGTCGCGACGATCGGCCCCTCGGCGATCTTCAGCGCCAGCATCGACAGGCTCGGCGCGTTGGGCTCGTGGATGTGCAGGACATCGAAATCGTTGTCCTCGATCCAGCGCCGGATCCGGGTGTAGGCGGTAGGCCCGAACGACAGTCGCGCCACCGAACCGTTGTAGGGGATGGCCACCGCGCGACCGGCCGACACCACGTAATCCGGCAGCGGCGTCTCGTCGGCGGCGGGGGCCAGCACGCTCACCCGGTGCCCGCGCTCGATCAGCACCTGGGCCAGCTCCACCACATGGGACTGCACCCCGCCGGGTACGTCGAACGAATAGGGGCAGACCATGCCGATCTTCATCATTGCTCGTCTCTGGCGGTCCCCGCCGGATCCTGCCGGGCGGTCAGTTGCGCCTGCGCGGTGGTGATCCGCGCGCGGCGTTCGGCCGACAGATCGGCCTCCCACAACGGCTGCAACATATGCCAGTCGGCCGGGTGTTCGGCGATGTTGGCGGCGAACCGATCCGCCAGTGTCTGGGTCGCGGCCGCGATACCGCCGGAGACGTCGACCGCGCGACCGATGTTCAAGCCCCAGCTCTCCCGGCCCGCGGCGTCGACGGTGAACCAGGGGTGCGCGGGTAGCAGCGCGGCGCCGGTGTCGATCGCGAGTTTCGCGGCGCCGGCGGGCATCCAGGTCCGCTCGCCGAAGAAGGTCACCGGCACCCCCTTCCCGGTGAGATCCCGCTCCCCCATCAGGCAGATGATCCGGTTCGCGCGCAGCCGCTCGGCCAGTTGCGTGAACGGCGGCTGCTCACCGCCGGTCAGCGGGAAGACCTCGAAGCCGAGGCTCTCGCGGTAGACCACGAAGCGCCGGAACAGGGATTCCGGCCGCAGCCGTTCGGCCACCGTCGAGAATCTGCCGTAATGCTGCACCAGCCACAGCCCGGCCATGTCCCAGTTACCGGAATGCGGCAGCACGAAGATCACCCCGCGGCCGGCGGCCAGCGCCGCCTCCAAGTGCTCGACGTCCTCCGGCGGTGGCATCCGCGGCGGCCTGGTGACCGCCTCGTGATCCATCGACGGCAGCCGGAACGCCTCCCGCCAATAACGTGCGTAGGAGCGCATACTCGCCCGGATCAACTCGTCGGGCACCTCCGCCGGGGTGACGCCGAGCACCCGGGACAGGTTGCGGCGCAACTGATTCGGCGCATCACGGTGGTGCGCGGCCCGATTCGCGCGGCGGCCCGCCCAATCGCCGCCGGCATCGAACAGCCGGCGAGCGGTGTCCTCGGGCAGGCTCCGGACCAGCCACCATCCGGCCGCGTACGCCCGATCGGTCAGCGCGGCTTTCACATCCGTCATCGCTGTCGCCTAGTTCGTCGCGCCGGGCTCGACCTTGCCCGCGGGGGTTATCACGTCGCGGGCGCCCGCCGAATTCCGCACCGCCAGCACCCGCTGGAACACGGTGACGATGCTCAGCACCGCCAGGATGTACATCGCCACGTACACCGCGTAGGTGAGCCAGTCGATACCGAAATATCCACCGAGGCCGGTGAATCCGGCGCCGACGAGCACGATCACCAGCCGGTCGGGCCGCTCGATCAACCCGCCGTCGGCCGACAGGCCACTGGCCTCGGCGCGCGCCTTCGCGTACGAGATGACCTGCGAGGTCACCAGCACCACCAGGGTCGCCACGAACAGCTGCTTGCTGTGCTCGTGGTACACCGACCACCAGGCCAGCGCGGCGAAGATGGCGCCGTCGGCCACCCGATCACAGGTGGCGTCCAGGACGGCGCCGTAGCGGGTGCCGCCGCCGCGGGCACGGGCCATCGCCCCGTCGAGCATGTCGAACATGACGAACAGCCAGATCACCATCGTTCCCCAGAACAGGTGACCGGTCGGGAACAGCGTGACCGCGGCGACGATCGACGCGGTGGTGCCGATCAGCGTCATGGCATCCGGCGTGAGACCGGTGCTCACCAGCGCCCGCCCCAGCGGAGCGGTCGCCTTGGCGAAGGTCTCACGGCCGAAGAAGCTCAGCACCTACGCCTCCTGTGCTTCTGCGGGACACCCGCACCCGGTCGGCTCCGACGGGCAGGCTGCGCGAGAGTAGCCCATCTACGCCTCCTGTGCTTCTGCGGGACACCCGCACCCGGTCGGCTCCGACGGGCAGGCTGCGCGAGGATAGCCCATCTACGCCTCCTGTGCTTCTGCGGGACACCCGCACCCGGTCGGCTCCGACGGGCAGGCTGCGCGAGGATAGCCCATCTACGCCTCCCAGGCTTCCGCCAGCAGGGCCCTGGTCTCGCGCAGCAGCTGCGGCATCACCTTCACGCCGCCGACGACGGTGATGAAGTTGGCGTCGCCACCCCAGCGCGGCACGATGTGCTGGTGCAGGTGGTCGGCCAGCGAGCCGCCCGCCACGCCACCGAGGTTCAGGCCGACGTTGAAACCGGCCGGATTCGACACCTTCTTCATCACCCGGATCGCGTGCTGGGTGAACTGCATGAGTTCGGTGCTCTCCTCGGCGGTGAGCTCCTCGAGGTCGGCGACGCGGCGGTACGGCACCACCATCATGTGCCCGGGGTTGTACGGGTACAGGTTCAGCACCGCGTACACCCACTGCCCGCGCGCGATCACCAGACCGTCCTCGTCGGACATCTTCGGGATCTCGATGAACGGATGCCCGGACTTCCCGGAATCGCTCGCCGGCTCCTGGGTATCGGTTTCCCGATCGGCGACCGCACCGGTGATGTAGGACATCCGATACGGAGTCCACAACCGCTGCAACCGATCCGGCTCACCGACACCGCGATCGACCAGAGCGCCGGCCGCCTCCGGCGTCGAATCCGCCCGGGCCGCAGCCTCTTCCACAGTGCGCTCGCTCATACCCCATCCTGTGTCCGGCGGGCGATCATCTAGGAACCCTTCCGGATCTCGAAACCCTCCGCGGTGGGCGAGGCGTTGACCCGCCGCCGGACCCAGTCCACCACAGTCGCCACCGCGTCGGCGACCGGCACGCCGTTGACCTGGCTGCCGTCGCGGAATCGGAAGCTGACCGCGCCCGCGGTGACATCCCGCTCACCCGCGAGCAGCATGAACGGCACTTTCTGCGCGGTGTGGTTGAAGATCTTCTTCTGCATCCGGTCGTCGCTGCGGTCGACCTCGGCGCGCACCCCGGCGGCCTTCAGTTGCGCCACCACCTGTTCCAGATGCGGCACGAAGGTGTCGGCGACCGGGATACCGACCACCTGTACCGGGGCCAGCCACGCCGGGAACGCGCCCGCGTAGTGCTCGGTGAGCACACCGAAGAACCGCTCGATCGACCCGAACAGCGCGCGGTGGATCATCACCGGACGCTTCTTGGTGCCGTCACCGGCGGTGTACTCCAGCTCGAAGAGCTCGGGCTCGAAGAAGTCCAGCTGGATGGTCGACATCTGCCAGGTGCGGCCGAGCGCGTCCTTGGCCTGCACCGAGATCTTCGGGCCGTAGAACGCGGCCCCGCCCGGATCCGGCACCAGTTGCAGGCCCGAGGCCTCGGCGACCTGCCGCAGGGTGTCGGTCGCCTGCTCCCAGACGTCGTCCTCGCCGACGTACTTCTTCGGATCCTTGGTCGACAACTCCAGATAGAAGTCGTCGAGGCCGTAATCCTTGAGCAGGTCGAGCACGAAGTTCAGGATCGTGGTCAGTTCCTCCTGCACCTGTTCCTGGGTGCAGTAGATGTGCGAATCGTCCTGGGTGAAGCCGCGCGCGCGGGTCAGGCCGTGCACCACGCCGGACTTCTCGTACCGGTACACCGAGCCGAACTCGAACAGCCGCAACGGCAACTCCCGGTACGACCGGCCGCGGGACCGGTAGATCAGGTTGTGCATCGGGCAGTTCATCGGCTTGACGTAGTAGTCCTGGCCGGGCTTGCGGACGGTGCCGTCCTCGTTGTACTCCGCGTCCAGGTGCATGGGCGGGAACATGCCGTCGGCGTACCACTCCAGGTGCTTGGAGGTCTCGAACAGATGCGCCTTGGTGAGGTGCGGGGTGTTGACGAACTCGTAGCCGCCCTCGACGTGGCGCTGCCGCGAGTAGTCCTCCATCTCCTTGCGGATGATGCCCCCCTTGGGGTGGAACACCGGCAGGCCGGAACCCAGCTCGTCCGGGAAGGAGAACAGGTCCAGTTCGAGCCCGAGCTTGCGATGGTCGCGCTTCTCGGCCTCGGCCAGCATGGTCAGGTACTCGTCCTGGGCCTCCTGCGACTCCCAGGCGGTGCCGTAGACGCGTTGCAGACCCTCGCGGTCCTGGTCGCCCCGCCAGTAGGCCGCCGAGCTGCGGGTCAGCTTGAAGGCCGGAATGTACTTGGTGGTCGGGCAGTGCGGGCCGCGGCACAGGTCGGCCCAGATCCGCTCGCCGGTGCGCGGATCGAGGTTGTCGTAGATGGTCAGCTCGTTCCCGCCGACCTCCATGACCTCCGGATCGTCGATACCGGACTTGTCGGAGATCAGCTCCAGCTTGAACGGCTCCTTGGCCAGTTCGACCCGGGCCTCCTCGACCTCGACCACGCGCCGCGAAAACCGTTGCGCGCCTTTGATGATCTTCTTCATCCGGGATTCCAGCCTCGCCAGATCCTCGGGGGTGAAGGGGCGCTCGACCTGGAAGTCGTAGTAGAAGCCGTCCTTGATGAACGGGCCGATCCCGAGCCGGGCGCCCGGGAACTCCTGCTGCACGGCCTGGGCCAGCACGTGCGCGGTGGAATGGCGGATCACGTTGCGGCCGTCCACGGATCCGGCCGCGATCGGCTCGACCTCGACATCGGCCTCCGGGGTCCAGGACAGATCCTTCAGATTGCCCTCGGGATCGCGGACGACGATCACCGCGTCGGGACCCTTGTTCGGCAGGTCCGCCTCGCGCAGCGCGGCGCCCGCCGTCGTCCCGGCCGGCACCCGAACGAGGGCGGCTGGGTTGGTGCGGGCTGAGGTGGTCACGGCTGCGCTCTCCTTGGCAGTCTCGGGCGGGCGGCTGCCCGCTGGGTACGGACGGGTGGCGACCCGTCCGGTGGGCCCGGTGGGACCCGTGCCGGTGGTACATCGGTCCGGCGCGACCATGCTATCCGGCGCCTACGACGGATGCGCCGATGGACCAAGGTCTCGCACCCCGGAGCCCGGCCGGCGCGGCCGCGCCACCTGGTGGAATTGCGGCCGTCACGTTCGCGCGGCCAGCTCCGTCAGCAGTTCCAGCCGCTGCGCGGCAGGCCGTTTCGGGCAGCTGGTGCACATCTGGCAGCCCGGCACCTCGTAGACCAGGCAACACGAGATGCGGCGCACGAAACTGCGGCCGCCGACATCGGTGAAGCGCGGCACCGGCAGCTGGTCCGCGACCTCCGCGGCCAGCCGCACCCCCGCCTGCGCCGCCCCGGAGTCGATCGCCCGATTGCCGATGGCATCCGCGACGATCGCCCACAACGCGGGCACCCCCGCCCCGGACACCTCGGCGACCACCGGGACGATCCGGCCCAAGGTCTCCCGCAGCACCGCCCCCACGCTGTCCATCGCGGCGGATCCGTCTGCCGCGCAACCACTCTCGGCCGCGCCGCGCGCGGTCACCGCCGGATCCGGAAACACCCGTTCGATGCCACCGTCCGGCCGGACCTCACAGACCAGCTGCTCCAGCCGGGCAGCGGGTGCGGCCCGGCCCTCCGCGTAGGCGGCGGTGATCGGGTCGACGAGCGACGAGGCGGCCATACACCACCAGAGGGTGCCGGATACCCGCGAGTTCCCGGTCCCCCACGAGATGCCCATATCGGCGATCCGCTCCACCAGCCACTCCGGCCGGGTGAGCGCCACGCCGGGCACCAGGGTCTCGGACACCGCCGCCATCTCCATCCGACTCCGATCCATCGAAGGTGACTGTCACCAGGTCGCCTACCACCAGCCTGGCACGACCACACCCGCCCGAGCCAGGAATTTTCCGCCACAGCGGCGACGCCGCCCGGACACCGGCCGACCGCCGCCCAGCGTAGATCCCGCCCCCGACCCGGCCTCGCCGCCACGCCAGTACCAGTGTCCGAATCCAGCCGGTCGCCCTTCGACAGGAACACGACCGGCCTCCCCGATGCGACGGAAGGCGTGCCGCTCACCCGCTGCCACCGGCACGACCACCCGCCCGGCGCCCCGGCAGGCGCACGGGCGGGCGGGGTCCTACACCCGCGCGGGTTCCGGTGCGGGATCGGGGATTTCGGCGATTCCGGTGGGGGTGATGTGCAGGACCCGCGCGGTGGCGATGTCGAAGAACAGGCCCGAGACCTCCAGTTCGCGGGTCGTCGACGCGCGGCGGACGGTGGGGTGCCGGTACAGCGCCTCGACCTGTACGGCGACGTTCACCATGCTCAGTTGGTCGGCCTCGTGGAAGCCGGCGGCGGCCGCGGCGAGGGCGACGGGATGTCCGGCCCGATGGCGTTCGAGCGCCGGTTCGGCGTGCGCCAGCCAGTCGCCGAGGGCGCCCGGCGGCCGGGTACCGGCGAGCAGGGCCTGCATCGCCCCGCAGGCGGAGTGCCCGCAGACCACGATGTTGCGGACCGACAGCTTGTCGACGGCGAAGGTCAGCGCGGCCTCCACCGAGGTGTCGCGGCCGTCGGCGGGTACCAGATTGCCCACGTTGCGGACGGTGAACAGGTCACCGGGCCCGCTGGAGGTGATGACATTCGGCACGATCCGGGAATCGGCGCAGGTCAGGAAGAACGAATCCGGGTCCTGACCGTCGCGCAGGTCGTCGAGGTGCGGGCGGACCAGGTGCGCGTGGCCGCGGTGGTACTCGGCGACGCCGGTGGTGATGGTCGCGCCGTCGCCACCGCGTACCGCCGGCGGTCGCGCGCCGCGCGGTGCGAGCAGCCCGTCCAGCAGGCCGCGGGCCCGTCCGCGACGCGGCGGCCCGGCCAGTGCCCGGCTCATCCGCGCGGTGCCCAGCTCCACGAATTCCACTGTGCCACCGGTGCTCTCGTGCTGACGAGCCCAGTCGTGCAACGCCTCGGTCGCGGCGTGGTCGAGGAAGTCGACGGTCAGCTGCACCTGCGCGTCGGCACCCGCCGGCACCGCGGCCAGCCGGTAGGTCAGCCGGGGCAGCGCCAGGAAGGTGCAGGTCCCGTCGACGGTGACCAGCCAGCGTCCGGCCGGCCCGAGCGCGGCGGCGTGCACCTGCACCCGGACCACCCGCCACAGCAGCAGCGCGAACGCCAGCACCAGCCCGAGCAGCACGCCCTCGAGCAGGTTGAGGAACACCACGCCGAGAATCGTCGTCGCGTAGACGGCCAGATCGCCGGTGCGGCGCGCGGTCCGGATGTGCGCGAGTTTCACCAGCTGGATGCCGATCACGATGAGCAGCCCGGCCAGCGCGGCCTTCGGAATCTGTTCGACGACACCGACCAGCGCGACCGAGAACACCAGGATCCACACCCCGTGCAGCACCGCGGAGGCGCGGCTGCGGGCCCCGGCCTGCACATTGGTGGCGCTGCGCACGATCACACCGGTGACCGGCAGCCCGCCGAGCAGCCCGGAGGCAGTGTTCGCGACACCCTGGCCGATCAGCTCGCGGTCGAAGTCGGTGCGCGCGCCGCTGTGCATCTTGTCCACGGCCACCGCCGACAACAGGCTCTCGACGCTGGCGATCAGCGCGACGGTCAGCACCGCCATCAGCACGCCGTCCCAATCGCCGGCCGGCAGGTGCGGCAGGCCGATGGCGTCGAACAGCGACCCGTCGATCGCGATCCGGGCCGGATCGCCCGGGACGACCACCGCCAGCGCCGTGGCGACCAGCACCGCCACCAGCGGCCCCGGCACCGCGCGCACCGGCCCCGGCAGGTATCGCCAGGCGAGCATGATGCCGATCACGACGAGGCCGATCACCACGTCACCGCCGCGCAGCTCGAGCAGCTGCCCCGGCAGTTCGGTGAGGTTCTCCCAGGCCGAGCTGTGCGAGGCGCCGCCCAGCAGCACGTGCACCTGTTGCAGGGCGATGGTGACGCCGATGCCCGCCAGCATGGCGTGCACCACGACGGGTGCGATGGCCAGCGCCGAGCGCGCGATCCGGCTCAGCCCGAACACGATCTGGAGCAGTCCGGCCGCCACGGTGATGAAACAGGCTGTCTTCCAGCCGAATTCGTGGATGACCTCGGCGACCACCACGGTCAGCCCCGCGGCCGGTCCGGTGACCTGTAGCGGCGCGCCACCCAGCAGGCCCGACAGGATGCCGCCGACCGCGGCGGCGATCAGGCCCGCGGTGATCGGCGCATCGGAGGCCACCGCGATGCCCAGCGAAAGCGGTAGCGCGACAAGGAAAACCACGATGGAGGCCGGTAGATCGTAACGGATCAGCCCGGCGAAGCGGTCGGTCCGCACCGGCGGGCCCGCGGACGCGGGCCGGACGGTCGAGTCGGTGTCGGTGGACATATTTCTCCTTCACCGCACCGGCGGCACCGGTCACGGTCGGTCGAACATGTTCTCCAGGCATCGAGAGGCCGGCGGACTCCGGTGTCCGCGGGATCACCCGGACGTGCTCCGCAAGGCTAAATGTAAAGACTTAGCAAAGGCTGAGAAAGGAAGGTTCATTTCAACCCGCATCAGCGCCGGTCAGCGACCCGGAATCAATTTCTGTCATACGACAGAAACAAGGGCAATCCGGAAGTAACCACCGCCGCCCGAGACGAAACGAGCACGTCACCCACGGTGACCGCTTTCCGGGAGAAACTGTCGGTCGACAGGTTGCACACCACCGGACGCGACCCGATACCCGCCGACGACACCCCGGAGCGCACCGTGCAGAGATATCCGAAACAGCCTGCGATAAAGCGCTTTTCGGACATTCGGCCGAGCGGCGGACCCGACCGGCGCACCCATGCCCGGATCGTCCGGCCACGACCGGCCGGGTCACGGTCCGCCACCCGGGGCTCCGGATGCGTTGCGGCACTTCGGGCGACCAGCCGATGAGCACACCACCGGCCGGCGTTCCGTGCACCGGCAAGCCCGTGGCCTTGCCGGCCTGCACCGGCTTGTGGCATCGCAGCCTGCTGGCCACCGGCGAGATCCACGACACCAGCACCGATGTGCGCTGGCTCCAGGGCCGCACCCGATACGTGGATCTCCGCCGCCCGGCCTCGCGCCCCGATTTCACCGGCGTCCGCTGCGCCGCCGAACTCACTGCCGCACACCGTGATTGGCTGGCCACTCAGGACGGCTTCGCAGGCGCCGTCGAGCAGCGCGGCGACATCTTCCAATGGAACCGGACCGTCGAACTCACCCCGCCGGGCCCTCACCCCGACGCGGGCCGGATGTACTGGCAGGACGACATCCTGGTCGAGGTGGGCGTGCACGCCGACTATCTCGAACACTGGCAGCGGGAAACGACCCCCGGCCCGGTCTGGGCCCTCGAATTGTCCGGCCCCGCCGGTACTTCCGCCCTGCTGGTCCGCGCCGGAACCTACTTCGGCTGGGCCCGTGACGATCGGGAGAACCCGGTGGAGATCGCGCTGGGCCGCTGCGAGAACGATTGGACCATCACCGATTCCGCACTCCCCTATCGGGAATGGACGCCCCTGCACCCCCGATTGTCCGGAAACCTCCTCCGAACCAGCGAGATCGACCACACCGGCCGCCGGTCGACCCGCGAATGGACGGTCCGGGCGAGCGAAGGCGACCCGATCCTCTAGCGACGGCCCACGCCTCTGCGCCACCCCGTTGTCGCCGAGGCGATTTCGCGCCGCCCCGGCCGACGCACAGCGACCCCGCGCACAGCGACCCCGCGCACAGCGACCCCGCGCACAGCGACGCCCCGGGGATGGATCCCCGGGGCGTCGCCCGACTCGTCTCCGCCCGCCGTCATCGGAAGACCGGGCGTCCCGGCTACACCGGCAGCGCGGTGACCGGCCCCGTCGCATCGTCGATGTGGCCGATGCCCGAGGGCGTGATCTCCATGACGCGGGCACTGGAGATGTCGAAGAACAAGCCCGACAACACGACTCCGCGATCGAGCATCGCGCGCCGCACCACCGGATGCCGGCCCAGCGTCTCCAACTGCACCGCGACGTTCACCATGCCGAGCTGATCGACCTCGCCGTAGCCCGCGGCGGCCGCGGCGGTCACCACCGGATGCCCGTGCCGGTACTGCCGCAGGCTGGGCCGTCCGTGCGCGAGCCAGTCGTCGAGTCCCGGCCCGGTCACCCGCTCGTGGAACAGCGCGTCCATCGCCCCGCATCCGGAGTGCCCGCACACCACCACCGAGCGCACCGCCAGTTTGTCCAGGGCGTAGATGATCGCCGCCTCCACCGAGGTGTCGTGACCGTCGGCGGGCACCAGGTTGCCGATGTTGCGGATGGTGAACAGATCACCGGGGCCGCTGCTGGTGATCACGTTCGGCACGATCCGGGAATCGGCGCAGGTGAGGAACAACGCGTCCGGATTCTGCCCGTCCCGCAGTTCCCCCAGATGCGGCCGCACCACATGGGCGTGGCTGCGGTGGTAGGCGGCGATACCGGCCACCACCGGATCGATCGGCGGGGTGCGCCGCCACGGCCCGAGCACGTCGTCGAGCACCCGCCGGGCATGACCGTGACCACGCGCGGGCGGGCCACCGGCCAGATCCGCCATCCGCACCGCACCCATCTCGACCAGTTCGACCGAACCGCCGAGTTCCCGATGCCGCTGCATCCAGTCGTACAGGGCGTCGGAGGCGGCGTGGTCGATGAAATCCACGGTCATCTCCACGGTGACGTCGGCGCTGTCGGGCACCCGCGCCAATTCCGCGGCCAGTCGCGGCACCGCGAGGAAGGTGCAGGAGCCGTCGACGCTGACCAGCCACCGCTCGCCGACACCGGGCACCGGGGCGGCCACGATGACCACCCGCACCACCCGCCACAGCAGCAGCGCGAAGGCCAGCGCCAGTCCGACCAGCATGCCGATCAGCAGATTCGCGAACACCACCACACCCACCGTGACCGCGTACACGAACAGGTCGCCGGCGCGCCGGGCCAGCCGGATGTGGGCCAGCTTGATCAGGCTCAGGCCGATGACGATCAGCAGTCCGGCCAGCGCGGCCTGCGGGATCTGCTGCACGACGTCGACCAGGGCGACCGCGAACACCAGCACCCACACACCGGCGAGCATGGTGGACGCCTTGCTGCGCGCCCCGGCCTTGACGTTGGTGATGCTGCGCACGATGACCGCGGCCACCGGCAACCCGCCCACCAGCCCGGCGACCATGTTGGCGACGCCGTGCCCGACCAGTTCGCGGTCCATGTCGGTGCGGCGGCCCGGCTGCATCCGGTCGACCGCGACCGCCGACAACAGCGTCTCGACGCTGGCGATGAGGGCGATGGTCACCATCGCCAGCACCGCGCCGCCCCAGCCGCCGGTGGGCAGCGACGGCAGTGTCACATCGTGGAACAGGCTGCCCGCCAGGTAGATTCGCTCCACACCGGCCGGCACGACCATGGCCAGCCCGGTGGCCACGACCACCGCGACCAGTGGCGCCGGCACCATCCGCAGCATCGGCGGCAGATATCGCCAGCCGAGCAGGATCGCGATGACGACCGCGCCGACGAGCGCGTCGCCGCCGTGCACGGACATCAGCTGGCGCGGCAGATCGACGATGCTGGACCACGACGAGCTGTGCGACTCACCGCCGAGCAGCACGTGCATCTGCTGCAACGCGATAGTGACGCCGATACCGGCGAGCATGCCGTGCACCACCACCGGCGCGATGGCCAGCGCGCCGCGCGCGATCCGGCTCAGCCCGAACAACACTTGCAGTAACCCTGCCCCCATGGTGATGAAACAGGTTGCCGCCCAACCGAATTGATCGATGCTCTGCGCGACGATCACGGTGAGGCTGGCAGTCGGCCCGCTGACCTGTAGCGCCGAGCCGCCGAGCAGCCCGGCCACCAGGCCGCCGACGACAGCCGCGAGCAACCCGGCCGCTACCGGCGCCCCCGCGGCCACGGCTATGCCGATGGACAACGGTAGCGCGACGAGGAAAACCACCACGGACGCGGGCAGATCGTGCCGGAGCACGGTCGAGAACCCGGGAAACAACGTCCGGCGGGCCGGATCGGTGTCGGTAGACATATTTCTCCTTCGCCGAACCTCTCGGTTCGGTTCATCGGTGGAACATGTACAGGCATCGAGGCTTGTGGCCGACACGAGTGTAAAGAACCCGCAAAGAATTTGGAAAGTCTTTCGGAGAGCTTCGCACACACTGGCGCTGATTTGTGACGTACATCACACTGGTGATGATACACGGGGGCCGCCGTACCCGGCAGGGAGCCCTGCCCGGCACGACGGCCCGGTGCGATCAGCCGCGCCGATCCCGGCGCCGCGAGGTACGACTACGCGGAATCGTCTGCCACACAGGTGAACTGCATGACATCGATGCTGCCGTGACGGAAGTAGTGCGCACACCCGGTCAGGTAGCGCATGTAGGTGTCGTAGGTCGCCTCACCACACAGCTCGATCGCCTCCGCGCGCCGATCGGACAGCGCGGCGGACCAGTGATCCAGCGTCTTCGCGTAATGCGGTTGCAGTGCGTGGATCCGCTCCACCTCGAACCCGGCGCCCTCGGCGAAATCCTTCACGCCGGGGAAACCGGACTTCCACGGGAACGGCAACTGCCCGCCGGGGAAGATGACATCCCGGATGAACCGGAAGAACGCGATATCGTCGCGGGTGACCTTCAGCCCCATCTCACGCCCGTAGCTGAACGGGTACAACACGATGGTGTGCAGCAGCATTCGGCCCTGCGGCGGCAGCGCCGCGCGCGCGAAGGTGAAGAAGTCCGCATGCCGCTCGTGCCGGAAGTGCTCGAAGGCGCCGATGGAGACGATCCGATCGACGCTGCCGTCGAACTCCTCCCAGCCCTGCAACCGCACCTCGGCGCGATCGGTGTACCCACGCTGTGCCAGCAGCCCGGTCACGTACTCGTGCTGGTTGCGGCTCAACGTCAGGCCGATGACCGAGAGGTCCGGATTGGTGTCCAGCGCGCGCAACATCGTCGATCCCCAGCCGCAGCCCACGTCCAGCAGGGTCATCCCCGGTCCCAGGTGCAACTTGCCCAGCGCCAGGTCGATTTTGGCGATCTGCGCCTGCTCCAGGGTGTAGTCGTCCTGTTCGAAATAGGCGCAGCTGTAGGTCCGCGTCGGATCGAGGAACAGGGCGAAGAAGTCGTCGGACAGGTCGTAATGAGACTGGACGTCAGCATAGAAGGGCGTTTGGGTCATGCAGGCTCCTGTCGGAATACATGGACATCGGATCGATACGCGCAACAGCGACACCACGGCTGGCGGACCTGGTCCGCACCGAGCGCCAGCATTCAATCAGCACACCGCTGCCCGCAACCCCCGACACGCCGCCCCCGTCAACCCCACGACAACGCGCCCAGTACCCCCAGGTGGGAAGTCGACGCCGCCTCGTGCAGCCACTGCATCCATTCGTCGATCGCCGTCAGCACCTCCGGCTCCACCTCGGCGCGCTGCTCCGCCGTCGCCGCCCGCCACTGCCACCACGCCTGCCGGCAGTCCTCGTTGGCCCAGGGCGTCCCGCAGGTCAGGTCGTTCGCGTAGATCGCGTCGACCCCCAGACCGGCGAGCCCCTCCCCGATCCGCTCCAGCCGTGCGTGCTCGACATCGGCGAGCCAGCGCCCGTCGAACATCCCCATGATCGTCTCGAAGGCGCTGTTGTGCGCATCCGCCCACGGATAACTGCCCGGATCCTCCAGGATCAACATTCGCACCGCATCGAACTCGCCGACCTCGCCCGCCGCGCGCTCCGCCGCGTCCGCCACGAAGTCGTCCTTGTGCCGTCCGATGATTCGCTCGAGCAGTTCCTCGTCGCCGGATCCGATCGACCCGATCACCCGGTCGACATCGGTGAGGCACACGCGAACGAAACCATTCATGCGCCGCATCGTAGACAGCCCCACCGTCATCGCGCCGGGAACAGCCTCACGGCGCACTGGTCGCCGGTGGCGCCGAATACTGTTCGAAAGGGTTTCCCAGCCAGGTCTCGCCGTATTCGTCCTCAGGATCGGTCATCAACTCGGCCTTCAGCTCCGACGAGCTCATCCGCTCGTCGACCGTGAGCCAGATCCGCGCCGTGGGCGCGTAGACATCGGCGCTCACACCGGCCTCCCCGTGCAGATACGCGGCGGCCGTCCGCGCTGCCGAGCCGCCCGGATACGCCGAACTGCCGGCCAGCAGCACGATCGACCGCTCGTCGGTTTCCGCGACCGCCGCCTGAAAGTGCTTGTCCTGAGCGAGGATCCGACCGAAGGTGGTGCCGTCGACCTGCACCGTCGAACGCTTGCGCCACGGCCCGACCCCCTTGGAGATGGTGACGTCGAAGGTGTCCGGGTCGCTGTCGGCGTGCACGTAGAGCGGAGGTTTCGCGCCCGGCCGCCGCCACATCGTGTCCCAGGTGTCCGCGTGATACCACCGGCCACGGCCCCGCACGCGATACTCCATGTCCAGCAGACGATCACCGCGGCGGAATTTCGCACGCGTCCACTGTCGCGCGAGTTCGGCGCGATCCCCGTCCGCATAGGTCACTCCGATGACATTGCCGCGGGCATCCTTCAATTCCCGGCTGCCCACCTGTTCCGGCCGGAAGCGAACCTCGGTGCCGGTCGCGTCGAGCCCCGACAGCCGATCGTCCGGCTTGATCCGCTGTTTCGGCATTGCGACGGTGGTACGCAGATCCTCGGACGGAATGGGATTGCCGGGCGCGGGAATTCCCTGCGCGACGCGGAGATCCTGTTGCGCGACACCGTCGACGACCTGCCCGCCGGCCACCTCCGCCCGGTCCACCGATGCGGCGGCGTGCGACAGATCCGTACCGGCCTGCCCGTATCGATCGGCCATGGCCCGAGCCAGTTTTCCGTACCGCCCGGCCATCGCCTCGCCTGCGGCGGAGATCGCCGCACTCGCCTCGGAGAACTCTCCGTCCACATCCCCGCCCACCGGCCCCGACGACAGTTGCGCCTGCGCATGCTACCCAGCCACCCCGGCCTTCCCCGCCCTGGAACGCCCGGGACCCGAACGGATCAGGCGAGTTTCCGGCACGGCGGGAGGTCGTACCTCCGACGGTCCGCGGTGCCGCGGCGGGGGCGAGCCGTCATCGGCCCGCTCCGCGGGAGCCCGGCCAGGAACCGGCTACCGGCGGCACGAGCGCGACGGGCGCCCGGCCGGTCGGCATCGGTTCCGCGGGCAGGCTGGGAAACCGCCGCCGCAGCGCGCTCAACTGGCGATGGATTTCGCGCATTTCCTCGTGCAACGCGTTCAGCTCCTCTTGCAGCAGTTCGGCTTCGGCGAGCAGCGCGATCTGGAACACCCGCGCCTGTTCCAGCTGCCCCCGTTCGGCCCGGACCCGGGCGGTGGCCTCCTCGTCGGCAGCGGCCGAGTCGCCCGCCAGGATCCGGGGACGGCAGACATGAGGCCGCGCGACCATCGAGTCGTCGCCGAATTCGTCCATGACAGCACCGATCCTTCGTCGTGGTGCGCTGACCTGCCGAATCATGTTGCGCCCCCTCACGATACGACCGCATCGAGAACGGGCGCGACATTCGCCGCCGGCGGCAGTCCGGCCAATCGCCGCGGCGCGAGCAGTTCCGCGACCCGGTCACGGTCGAGCAGGCCCTCCGCCACCACGATCTCCGCGACGGAACGCCCGCTGCGCAGCGCCTGTTTCGCCACCCGCGCGCAGGCCGCGTAGCCGAGATAGGGTGCGAGCGCGGTGACCAGCCCCGCCGATCGGTGCACCTCCTCGGCGAGATGATCACGATTGGCGGTGATTCCGTCGACGCAGCCGGCGGCCAGGGTGTCCGCCGCCGCGGTCAGATGACTCAGGGTCCGCAGCAGGCTGTACGCGATGATCGGCTCGAAGGCGTTGAGCTGCAACTGACCTCCCTCGGCGGCCAGGGTCACCGTCAGGTCGTTGCCGATCGCCTCGAACGCGACCTGGTTGACCAGTTCCGGCACCACCGGATTCACCTTGCCCGGCATGATCGACGAGCCGGCCTGCGCAGCAGGCAGATTGATCGCGCCCAGACCGGCCGCCGGCCCGGACGCCAGCAGCCGCCGATCGTTGCAGATCTTCGACAGCTCGACCGCGACCCGCTTGATCAGGCCCGAGATCTGCACGAAATCACCGCAATTCGAGGTCGCCGCGATCCGGTCGGCGGCCGGCGCCACCGGTTCGCCGGTGATCTCCCGCAGATACCGGCACGCCAGTGCCGGGTAGTCGGGATGACCGTTGATGCCGGTGCCGATCGCGGTGCCGCCCAGATTGCATTCCAGCAGCGCGAGCGCACCCTCGGCCAGCCGGTCCCGGTTCTCGCGCACGGTGGTCGCGTACGCGGCGAACTCCTGGCCGAGGGTCATCGGCACGGCGTCCTGGAGTTGGGTGCGGCCCATCTTGATCACGTCCGCGAAGGCGTCGGCCCGGCCGGCGAAGGATCGGGCCAGGCCGTCGAGGCTCGCGGTCAGCTCCCGGATGTGGGCCACCAGGGCGAGCCGGACGGCGGTGGGATAGACGTCGTTGGTCGACTGACCGAGGTTGACGTGCGTGATCGGATCGATCTCGGTGTACGCGCCGCGCGGGTGGCCGAGGATCTCCAGTGCCCGATTGGCGATCACCTCGTTGGCGTTCATGTTCGAGGAGGTGCCGGCCCCGCCCTGGATCGGGTCGACCGGGAACTGGTCGAGGAACCGGCCCACCCGCAGTTCGGCGCAGGCCGTGGCGATGGCGTCGGCCCGCCGGTCGTCCAACCGGCCCAGTACCCGATTCGCTTCGCACGCGGCCATTTTCACCGACGCCAGGGCGGAGACGAGGGCGGGATACTGCCCGATGGTGGTGCCGGTGATCCGGAAGTTCGCCACCGCGCGGGCGGTGTGCACACCGTAGTAGGCGTCCGCCGGCACGGGTAGTTCGCCGAGCGAATCGCGTTCGATTCGATGGTCGTCGATCATGGGAGGACTCCAGCTTCTTCTGTATGGGATGCGAGGGCGTGGTCAATACCACGAGCGCGGGCGGACCGTATTGGCCCGGTCCACCAGCGCGAATCGGGCCAGCGTGTCGGGCGTCGCCCGCGCCACCGCGCGCAGCGCCGACTCCAGTCCGCGGCGCAGATCCGGTTCCGCGTAGGCGCAGCCGAGGATGGTGTCCGTCGGCCGCTGCGGGCGGCCGCCGGCCAGGAACCAGTGCAGCGCACTGTCCAGGACCACCGAGCACAGTTCCAGGACCCGGGCTTCCCGGGCCAGATCGGTGAGGCGGGCCGCCGCCTCGTCCAGCCGGTCCTGGGTCAGATCCGCCGCCGGCCGCGCGGCCAGCAGCAGGCTGATCGTCATCCGCGCCCGGTCGTAGGCGCTC
Organism: Nocardia sp. alder85J; assembly: GCF_020176955.2. Lineage (GTDB taxonomy): Bacteria > Actinomycetota > Actinomycetes > Mycobacteriales > Mycobacteriaceae > Nocardia. The sequence goes on along the minus strand of NZ_JAIUCZ020000001.1, from coordinate 416,280 downwards.
GACCGGACCGGCACCCGGCGCAGGGTGGCGATCGCGGCCTCGCGGTCGCCCGCGGCGAGCAGTCGCCGGGCCAGCCCGAATCCGGCGCTCACGATGGTGCGATCGGATTGCCACACCGCCCGGTAGTGTTCGGTGGCGATGTCGAACCACCGGTCCCGATCGCCGGGATCGGCGGCGTCCCCGAGCAATTCGGCGGTCGCCGCGAGCGCCAGCAGCGGCGCGGTCTCCCCCGGCAGCATGGCGTTCACCACCTCGAACCGGCGCTGGGCCACGTCGAGCGCCGCCGAGGTCAGCGCGGTCAGACCGGCGAACCATTCGAACCGCCAGTCGCCGCCCCACTGACCACCCGAATCGGCCGACGCGGCCGCCGGGACGGGCAGCGCGGCCGCGACCGCCGCCGCGGTCAGTTGTGGCCGGCCGCCGCCGGATTCGGCCGAGCGCAGGGTGCGCAGCATCAGGTCGACGCCGAAATCGGACTGCCGCGGCTCGGCGAAGACCGCCGAGATCCGTGGCTGATCGCTTTCGGTCAACTGCACCACCATCATTCGCAACACCCCGGTCAACTGCCCGATCAGAGCTCGGATGGAAGGGAAGCGCGCCGCCGGATCGGGATGTGTCGCACGGCGCAGCAATTTCGAGAAGGCCGGATACTCCGACTCGGCGATCCGGTCGCGGGGCGCGCCCGGCGGCCGGGTCAGGGCCGCGAGCGTCCGGCCGATGGTGTAGATGTCGGTGGCCACGGTCGGGCCCGTGCGCGCGATCTCCGGCGCCTGGAATCCCGGTGTCCCGTAGAGGAATCCACCGGAGTTCACGGCGGCGACCGCGCCGAGGTCGATGAGTTTGACCTCGTCCGGGCTCACCATGATGTTGTCCGGCTTCAGATCGTTGTAGGCCAGGCCCAGCGAATGCAGATAGTCCAGTGCGGGCAGGACTTTCAGCAGGTAGCTGATCGCCTCGGCCGGGGTCAGCGGCGCGCCCCGCTGGTCGAGCACCCCGGCCAGCGACCGCCCGGCCACGTACTCCATCACGATGTAGCCGCAGCCGGTGCCCGCCGCGTCGCGGTGGGTGACGAAGTTGAAGATCTTGACGATGGCCGGATGCACCACCTCGGACAGGAACTGCCGCTCCGCCAGCGCCGCGATGTGCGCCTCGAGGTCACCGGGATTGCGCAACCCCTTCAGCACCACCGGACGCCCGCCCACCCGGCGGTCCCGGGCGAGGTAGATCCAGCCCACCCCGCCGTAGGCCAGGCAGCCCCGGACCTCGTACTGCCCCGCGACCAGATCACCGGAGGCGAGATCGGGACCGAAACTGTATCGCGTGCCGCAGTGTTCGCAGGCCCCCCGCAGCGCGGCGGCCGATCCGCCACCGCGTCCGACCGGCCGGCTACAGCTCCAGCAGAATCTCTTGTGTTCGGGCACTTCACATTTCGCCAGCAGCATGGCTTCCGGGTCCTCATCCCGCTCGATCGCCTCGCGCTCAGTGAATTCGTTCATGCTCGACACACCGTTCTGACTCGACGGCGGGGGCGCCGCGCGACCACACCGAGCGGTACGGTCGCGCGGCATTGGCCGATCCTGGATCGAAACTCGCCGTCGTGCAACAGGAGTCGGCCGGCCCCTCATCGCACCGGGCGCTCTCGGCCCGCCGCGAGTGCCACGACCCGGCGGCGGGCCAGGAACCAGCCCCCCACCATCATCGGCAGTATCACCACAACCATCGAGATCAGCGCACCGCGCTGGGTGCTGTCCTTGCCGAAGGCCATGATGCCGAGCACCACCACCAGGAAGATCAGCGCCGCGATACTGGTGTACGGGGCACCCATCAGGCGGAACGACGGCCGCTCGACCTTGCCCTGCTTCGCCAGGTGCCACAACTTCAACTGGCACAGCAGGATCGCGCCCCACGCGGCGATGGTGCCCAGCGCCGACATGTTCAGCACGATCTCGAACGCCTTGGCCGGCACCACCGCGTTGAGCCCGACCCCGGCCAGCGCGACCGTGGCGGTGGCGAGGATGCCGATGTACGGCACCCCACCCTTCGACATCCGCGAAGCGATCGCCGGCGCACTGCCGTTGACCGACATCGAGCGCAGGATCCGCCCGGTCGAGTACAGTCCCGCGTTCAGGCTGGAGAACGCCGCGGTGAGCACGATCAGGTTCATCACCGAACCGGCGCCGTGCACACCGAGCCGCGAGAAGAACGTGACGAACGGGCTGGTACCGGACTTGAACGCGGTGTAGGGCAGCAACATCGACAGCAGCACCAGCGAACCCACGTAGAACAGCGCGATCCGCGCGATCACCGAATTGATCGCCCGCGGCATGATCTTCTCCGGGTTCTCCGCCTCACCGGCGGCGGTGCCGACGAGTTCGACTGCGGCATAGGCGAAGACGACACCGGTCGTGGTCAGCACCAGGGGCAGCACCCCGTGCGGGAACAGCCCGCCGTGCGTGGAGATCACGCTCGGCCCGGTGACCTCACCGGCGATCTTGAAGCGCCCCACCAGGAAAACGATGCCGATGACCAGGAACGCGACCAGCGCGACCACCTTGATCAGCGCGGCCCAGAACTCCATCTCACCGAACCACTTGACCGACACCATGTTGATGGCGACCACGATCACCAGCGCGATCAGCGCGATCGTCCACTGCGGGATGACCTTCGTCGCCCCCCAGAAGTGCACATAGGTCGCGATCGCGGTGATGTCGACGATCCCGGTCATGCACCAGTGGAAGAAATACATCCAGCCCACGCCGAAAGCCATCTTCTCCCCGTAGAATTCCCGGGAATAGGACACGAACGAGCCGGAGGACGGACGGTGCAGCACCAGTTCTCCCAGCGCGCGCAATATGAAGAACACGAAGATCCCGCAGACCGCGTAGGTCAGGAACAGTCCCGCGCCGGCGTCCTTCAGCCGGGCGCCCGCGCCGAGGAACAGGCCGGTGCCGATCGCGCCGCCGACGGCGATCATCTGCAACTGCCGGGGGCGCAACGCCTTGTGATACCCGGCGTCCTCGTCGAATGTCACCGCGGGAGCGTCCTGGCTCCGCGGCGGTTTCACAGTGGTCATGGGGTGGTCTTCCTTCGGTGAACGGTGGAACATGCCATTGATTGATGTTATTTACCGTCATTTGACGGCAGATAGCAAGAGCTGCGTGAAGCTGTAACGTCGCCGAAACCTGGCCCCGGCCCACGGTGCTCGTCTGTGGTTTGCTGGGGGACATGAGTGTGGAAGACGAACTGACGATCGCCGAGTTGGCCGAACAGGCCGGAATGACGGTTCGCACGCTGCGCGACTACCACGAGCGCGGCCTCCTCCCACCCGCGAAGATGAAGGGCCGCACCGGTTTCTACAGCGCCGAGCACCTCGATCGGGTCCGTATCGTGACCCGGCTGCTCGACCGTGGCATCACGCTGAACGGAGTGCGGAGCCTGCTCGAGGCGTGGGACCGCGGCGAGGACCTCGCCGACATCCTCGGCGTATCCGCGGCTACCACACCGCCCCCGCCGCAGGCGCTCTCGGCCACCGCCACCGTCCCCGCCGCCGAACTCGCCGAGCGGTTCCGCGGCGTGCCGGACGGCCTGGCCGCCGCGGTGGCCGCCGGACTGTACGAGCCGGTCGACGAAAACACGTACCGGCCAGGCGATCCCGCGCTCATCGAGCTGTTCGACCAGCTGGTGGCCGATGGTTTGCCGATCGATCGCGCGCTCGACGAGATCGAGATGCTGCGCACCGATTGCGACCACATTGCCCGGCAGTTCACCGACCTGTTCGTCCGCACGGCCTTGCGGTCGTACCGGCGATCCGCGCGATCGGAGCGCGACATCGACAGGCTGGCCGGAGAACTGGCCGTCGCACGGGCCCGCCCGAGCGCCGTGGCGACGGGGTTGATCGACCGCATGGTGGACAGCTACCTCCGGTCCGCGGTCAGCCGTGATCTCCCGGGCGTCCTGCCCGACCGGTGACTACCGGCACGGCCGGCGACCACCGGGCCGATGCGGCCGCGCTCCGGGTGAGGCCGGCCCGCCCGGGATTCAGGCGCCGCTCTGCGTGCCCAGCAGGGCGGCGAGCTGCGCGCGGGTGCTGACATCCAGCTTGGGGAAGATCCGGTACAGGTGCGACCCCACCGTGCGGTGCGACAGGTACAGTCGCGCGCCGATCTCCTTGTTGGACAGCCCTTCCGCCGCCAGCCGGGCGATCTGGAGCTCCTGGGCCGTCAGCGAGGCCAGCCCCGCGGCCTGCCCGGCGGCGGACTGACTGCGCACCCCCGCCGCGCGCAGCTCCGACCGGGTCGTCTCGGCCCAGCGGCGGGCCCCGATCAGGTCGAAGGTGAGCTGCGCCGAATGCAGCGAGCGGCGGGCCTCGCCGACCCGGCGCTGCCGCCGCAGCCACTGCCCGAAGGCCAGTTCCAGCCGGGCCCGCAGCCACGGCCAGCGGGTCAGGTCCGCGCTGAGCGCGGCGAGGAAGGCCTCCTCCGCCTCGTCTTCGGGGGCCAGCACCGCCCGCGCGTAGTCGAGCTGCCGGACCAGGATCGGCGACCGGACCGTGCGGGCCTCCACCTCCAGCTCGGCGATCACCTCGCGGGCCTCGTCGATCAGCCCGGCGTACGCGGCGGCCTCGGCGAGAAAGCTGACGCCGTGGAACCGTTCGTGCATGTGGAAGGCCGCGTCGTCCGGGTCGAACAGCCGCCGCAGCGCGCGGTAGGCGTTCTCGTGCCGACCGGCGCTCATATGGGCGAAGCCACGGGCGAGCTGGGCCAGCGCCAGCAGGTTGCTGAGCCGCCGACCCGCCGCCGACCGCTCCGCGTCGGCCGCGATCGCCTCCGCCTGGTCGTGGTCACCGCGCAATGCCAGCAACATCGCGTACAGCGCCTGCGAGCTGGCGTCCCAGATCGCCTGCCCGGTGTCCACCGCCAGCCGCCGGCCCTCCTCGCTGGCCGCCCAGGCGTGCTCCCAGTCCCCGATCTCCATGCTGTCGATCACGCTCATCGTCAGCACCTGCGACAGCAGGCCCAGTCGGCCCTGCTGGCGCAGCACGGTCTCGGAGCGGCCCAGGAAGTCGACCGACAGCAGCGGATCGGCGATCGCCGCGGCCGCCATCCCGTAGAGCCACAGGTCGGCCGGGTCGGTGATGTTCTCCAGCCGCACCCGGGCCAGGCGGTCCGCCACCGTCCGGTACTCGCCGAGCGGATCCGCGATGCTGAAGATGGCCGTGAGCTGGGCGTTCTCGGGCGAGCACTCGATGCGGCGGGCCACCTCACAGACCCGGCCCCGGGCCGCCGGACCGGTGTCGGACCACCAGCAGCGCAACCCGGCCGCCTGCAACAGGTTCAGCGCGAGCGCGGAATCACCCGCGTCGATCGCCTGTTGCGCCGCCTCGCACAGCCGGAACACGTGCTCGGCGTCGCCGGGCACGCCGTCGTGGAAGATCTCCCGCAGCCACTGCATCCGGACCTGGTCCAGCCGGTCCAGCGTGGTCCGGCCGGCCCGCTCCAGCAACTGGTCGACCAGGTCGGCGCGGCCGAGGCCGAAGGCGTGCTCGGCGGCCAGCATCAGCCGCCGCCCGCGCGTGGCCGAATCGGTGCTGAGCTCGGCGGACCGCTCCAGCGCCCAGATGACCTCCGCCGCCGAACCGCGGCGCAGCGGGATCGTGTGCGCCCGTTCCATCTCGTCGGCGATCTCGTCGTCCTGCCCGCCGATGGACTGCGCGCGATGCCAGGTCCGGCGGTACGGCTCGCCGGTGAGCACCTCGGCCAGCGCGGCATGGGCCGCCTGTTTCCGGATGACCGACTCCTTGTTCACGATGGCCGCGCGGACCAGCGGATGCCGGAAGTGCAGGTGGAAGTCGTCGAACCGGACCAGACCGGCCGCCACCGCCGGTTCCAGCGCCGCGACGTGCACCTCCTGTGCGGCCAGGATGGTGGTACCCGCGATGATCTCCCGGAGGTCCTCGGCGTCGTCGACGGCCGCGATCAGCAGGGCGTCCTGGCAGCGCGGCGGCAGATCGCCCAGCCGCGCGGCGAAGGCCCGCTCCAGCCGCGCGGTCAGTGGCAGCGAATGCGGCGGCTGCTCCCCGTACTCGGCCGCCAGCCGGCTCGCCGAGCGCAGCGCCAGCGGCAGTTCGGTGAGCGCCAGCGGATTCCCGGCCGCCTCCAGCAGGATCCGCTGCCGGTCGGCGTAGCCGAGGTCGGCGGCGTGCCGGTCCAGCAGTTCGAGGGCGTCCTGCTCGGCGAGCCGGCCGAGGGTCAACTGCGGCAGTTCCGCGGCGGCGAAGGCGATGTCGTGCCCAGCGCGGACCACACCGATCAGGACGCAGGGGTCGCTGCCGAGCCGGCGCGCGACGAAGCCGAGGACGTCCTGGGTGGGCCCGTCGAGCCATTGCACGTCGTCGACGACGATGAGCAGCGGCCGCCGCGCCGACACATCCGTCAGCACGTTCAGGGTCGCCAGCGCGATCATGAACAACTCCGGCGGACCGCCGGCGGCCACGGCCGGGCGCATCCCGAACGCCGAGTGCAGCGCGTCCCGCTGCGGCGCCGGCAGCGCGTCGGTCTCGGCCAGGATCGGCCGCAGCAGCTGGTGCAGGCCCGCGAACGGGAGGTGGGCCTCCGCCTCGATGCCGGCGACCGACAGTACGGTGGCGCCGGCGTCCCGCCCGTGGGCGGCCGCGGCGCGCAGCAGCGACGTCTTCCCGATCCCGGGATCGCCGACGACGACGATCGCCGCGCCCTCGCTCGTCACCCGATCGATGTGATCGGCGAGAACTCGTAACTCCCGGTCCCGCCCTACCAGCCCCGACGCCTCCGGCACGCTAGGAACCGCTCACAGCCGCCTCGAGCTCGGCTCGAGCGCGATCGGACCAGGGTCCGGCGCCGATGCGATCGAGCTCCGCGACGGCCGCCCGTAGCGCCGTCACTGCCTCCGCGCGCCGACCGAGCCGCCGCAGCCGGCCACCGTAGGCCAGGTTCGCGCACGCCGCGGACCAGGGCAGACCGGTGAAATCCTGGCCGACCATGGCCGCGTGGAGCGAATCGGCGGTGACATCGGCTGCGAGCACAGCGCGAGCATAACGGAGATTCACCACCAGCAGCGGCGACGGAGTCACGGCGGCCACCTGCGACAACTCCGCCACGAGGGCATTCGCGTCGGCCTGCTGGCCCGCCTCGACCGCCGCCGCCGCGAGAAACATCACAGCGCCGAAGCATTCGCGCTGATGGAAGCTGGGGTCGTCGGCGCGGAACGCTCGTGCCAGTTCCCGGTACGCCTGCGCGTACCGTCCCTCGGCCCACAGCGCGGCCCCCTTGGCCAGTTGCGCTATCGACAGCAGCTGGTTCAGCCGTTGCCGGCTCGCCGTCGCCTCCACCTCGGCGGCATAGCTGAGCGCCCGGTCGGTGTCGCCCCGGAACGCGCTGCTCAGCGCGTCACAGGCGAGCGCCCCCGTCCGCCAGATCGGCTGACCGGTCTCCTTCGCCAGCCGCTCCCCCTCACCCGCCGCGGCCTGCGCGCCGTCCCAGTCACCGGTGTGCAGCCGGTTGACGACGCACAACGAGAGCACCTGCGACAGCAGCGCCAGCCGGCCCTGGCTGCGCAGCAACGTCTCCGCCCGGCCGAGGAACGCCAGGCTGCGGACGGGATCGCCGATCGCGGTGGCGGCGATGCCGAAAACCCGCAGGGCGTCGCCGTCGGTGATCGCGCCGGGGTCGATCTCCGACAGCAGGTCGATCACGGCCCGGCACTCGACCACCGGCCCGGCCAGCGCGAGCGTGGCCACATAGCGGTGGTCGTGGGTGAGGTCCACCCCGCCGGCCGGGGACTTCACGGTGGCCAGCACATCGGCACGCGCGTCCGGCCCGGTATCGGCCCACCAGCACCGCAACGCCGCCCCGAACAGCAGGTTCAGCGCCAGGTCGTGGTCGCCGGCCGCACTGGCCTGCCGCGCCACCGCACAGAGCTGCGACACCCGAGCGGCGTCGCCGGGCACCCCGTCGTGGAAGATCTCGCGCAGCCACTGCGCCCGCGCCCAGTCCAGTTCGGGCAGATCGCACCGCTCCGCGGCCGTGACCAGCAGCCCCACCTGGTCCTGCCGGCCCACGCTGAACGCGTGCTCCGCGGCCACCAGCAGCCGATGCCCCCGATGCGCCGAGGAGGTGGTGAGCTGCGCGGATCGCTGGAGCAGCCCGATCGCCGACATCGCCGCCCCCCGGCCCAGGGCCAGCGCCGCGCTCGCCTCCAGTTCGTCGGCGATCTCGTCGTCGGGCCCGACGATCGACTGCCCCCGGTGCCAGGCCCGCCGGTACGGATCGGCCGCCAGCACCGCCGCGACGGCGGCGTTGGCGGCATGCCTGCGCTCCAGCGGCTCGGCCTGGAGTACCCCCGAGCGCACCAGCGGATGACGCAGCATCAGCCGCCCCCGCTCCACCCGCACCAGCCCGACCGCCACCGCCGGCTCCAGCACGTCGGCCGCGACCGGCGCGCCGCGCAGCACCGCCATGGCCGCGAGGATTTCCGCCAGGTCGTCCACCGGATCCACGGCCGCGATCAGCAACGCGTCCCGGGCCGCCGAATCCAGTTCGGCCACCCGGGTCCCGAACGCCCGCTCCAGCCTGGCCGTCAGCGGCCACTCCTGCGCCTCCGGATAGGCCGCCCCGGCGAGCGTCTGCGGCAACTCGAGCAGCGCCAGCGGATTGCCCTGGGCCTGATCCCGGATGCGACGCCGGTCCGACACCCCGGACACACCGGCCATGCTGCGCAGGATCTCCTCGGCGGCGTCCCCGTCCACGCTGGAGACCTCCAGCCGCGGCAGCCCGGCGGCGACGAACGGCCCCGGATACCCGTTGCGGACCGCCCCGACGACGGCGATCCGCAGCGGCGCGCGACGGTGTGCGATGAAGGTGAGCACCTCCTGGCTCTGCGCGTCCAGCCACTGCACATCGTCGACCAGGATGGCCACCGGCTGCTCGGCGGCGGCCGCGCCGAGCAGTTCCACCGCCGCCAGCGCGACGCCGTAGATGTCCGGCCGCTCGCCCTCGGCCAGGCCGAACGCGGTCAACAACGCCTGGCTGCGCTGATCCGGCTCCCCGGCCCCCGGCCGCAGCAGCGGCCGCAGCACCTGATGCAGCCCCGCGTAGGGAAGCTGCGCCTCGGACTGCACGCCGGCGGCCGCGAGCACCCGGAACCCCCGGCCCCGCGCGATCCCCCGGGTGGCCTGGAGCAACGCCGTCTTGCCGATACCCGGATCCCCGAGTAACACGAGACACTGGCCCGCACCCCCCGCGGGCACCTGGCTGAGCATCTCGGTCAAAGCCCGGACTTCCCTCTCCCGGCCGAACAATTGGCTGGTCACCCCGACAACGTAGCCCGCGGCGGCGACCGCACCAATGCGTCGAACGACTGTCCGTCCACCGGCCGGGGCACTGCCGGGCCCGGCATTCTCGTGTCCGGCCGAAGCCGTTGTGCACCGACGGGTTGTTCCGCAGACCGTGCGGAGCAATCTCCCGAAAAGCTACCACCGGACTATATTCCGATGGTAGAAATCTTCGAGCGGCACGGAACGGAGGCACCGATGGGCGACGCAGTGCGTCTGGCTACGATCTACGACGTCGCGGACGCGGCGGGCGTCTCACCGTCGACGGTGTCACGAGCCTTCTCCCGGCCGGGTCTGGTCAGCACGAATACCGCGGAGCGGATCAGGACGGTGGCCGCGGACCTCGGGTATCGGGCGCATTCTCCCGCGGGCGAGCACCGCAGGACCCGGGCCGGCACCATAGCGCTGGTCGTGCCGGACGCGACCAATCCCTGGTACGCGAGCATGATGCGCGGCTTCGAGGCCGCCGCGACCCATGCCGGTTATACGACGTTGCTGGCGGACACGCGCGAATCGCGGGACACCGAGCGCGCGACGATCGAACGGGTGCTGCCGAACGTGGACGGAATCATCCTGGCCGGTTCGCGAATGAGCGATCGGGCGATACGGACGGTGGCGAAACAGCGACCGACCGTGCTGCTGAACCGGATCGCCTCGGGCAACCACTGCGTCGTGCCCGACACCGTCGCCGGCGCCCGTGACGCCATGGCCCATCTGCGCAGCCTGGGCCATGCCACGGTGACCTATGCCGGCGGGCCCGAACAGTCCTGGGACGACGGAGCGCGGTGGCGAGCGATCCTCCGGCTCGGGCCCGAACTCGACCTCGCCGGCACTCGGATCGGCCCGTTCCCGCCGACCGTGGCCGGCGGGCTCGCCGCCGCGGCGGATATCGAACGTCTCCGGCCGACCGCGGTCATCACCTACAACGATCTGCTCGCGATCGGCCTCCTGCGGGGCCTGACGGCCGCGGGCCTGTCGGTGCCCGCGCAGATCAGCGTCATCGGATTCGACAACGTGTTCGCCGGTGAACTGTGCCACCCGGCGCTGACCACCGTCGCGACGCCCCTGCGGCGCATGGGGATCACCGCGTTTCGGCAGCTGTATCGACTGATGCGCGGCGAAACAGTCAGTCCCGCAAGGCATTTCATGGTACCCGACACCCGGTTGATCGTGCGCGAGTCCACCGGGCCCAGCAGGACGCCCGGCACACCGCCGCGCTGATCCGGTACGGGCCCCACCCGCCCCGCCGGTGCGCCGGCACAGACGAAAGGGTCACCATGGCAGAGCTGTTCGGCGCCGCGATGATCACCGCGGACACGGACCGGGACTGTGCGCCGCTGCTGCGCAGGGAATTCGATCTCGACACCGGGCACGGCGAGGTGACCGGCGCCGTCCTGTTCGGCACCGCGCTCGGACTGTGCGAGCTGGTCCTCAACGGCGAACCCGTCACCGACGATGTGCTCACACCGGGCTGGAGCAGCTACGAGTGGCGCGTGCGCTACGCCCGATGGGAGGTCACCGGCCTGGTCGCCGAACACAATGTGCTCGGCATCCGGGTCGGAAACGGCTGGTATGCCGGGCATCTCGGATTCTTCGGCGGCCGCGCGCTCTACGGTGCGACCCGGTGCGCACTGGCCGAACTGCGAATCACCTTCGCGGACGGCCACATCCAGACCATCGGCACCGGCGCCGACTGGCAGTCGGGCCCCAGCGCCGTACTCGCGGACGATCTCTACCATGGCCAGACGATCGACGCGCGCCTGATCGACGACACCTGGACCCGGGCCGGCGCGGATCTCCCCGGATGGACCGGGGTGCGCGTCGTCGAGTTCGACCACGAGCGCCTCACCCCGTACCTGGGACCACCGGTGACTCGCCAGGAAGACATCGTCCCACAACGGATCTGGACCGCACCCTCGGGCACGATCCTGGTCGATTTCGGGCAGAACCTCGTCGGATGGATCCGGATGCGGGTCCGCGGCCGAGCCGGCGAGCAGCTCCGGCTCCGGCACGCCGAGGTCCTCGAACACGGTGAACTCGCCGTCCGTCCGCTGCGCACGGCCCGGGCCACCGACACCTTCGTCCTCAGCGGCGGCGACGACACCTTCGAGCCGACGTTCACCTTCCACGGATTCCGCTACCTCGAGGTCGCCGGATGGACCGGGACGACCGACGCGCTCGGCGACGCGATTCGCGCGGTCGTGATCGGTTCCCGCCTGGACCGCATCGGCGCCTTCGAATGCTCCGACCCGCTGCTGAATCGGCTGCACTCGAACATCGTGTGGAGTATGCGCGGCAACTTCGTCGACCTGCCCACCGATTGCCCGCAACGCGACGAGCGGCTGGGGTGGACCGGTGACATCGCGGTGTTCGCCGAGACCGCCGCCTACCTGTACGACGTCGACCTGTTCCTCCGGGACTGGCTGCTGGATCTGGCGGCCGAGCAGCGGCATGCCGGCGGACAGGTTCCGGTGGTGGTTCCCGACTGCCTCAAATTCCTGGACATGGCATCGCTGCGACCCTCGCCCGGCGCCGATTCCGGCGCGGCGCCGGTGGTGGCCTTGTGGAACGACGCCGTCTGCTGGGTGCCGTGGGCCGTGTGGGAGGCTTACGGTGATCTGGAAGTGCTTCGCCGACAGTATGATTCGACATCGCCCTATGCACGGCGTATCGCCGCCGCCCTGTCCGAGCGCGGATTGCTGGAAAGCGGTACCCAGCTCGGTGATTGGCTCGATCCCACCGCGCCGCCGGATACGCCGCAGCACTCGAAGGCCGACCCGTACGTGGTCGCCACCGCCTGCGTGTACCGATCCGCGCGGATCGCCGCGCAGGCGGCACACCTGCTCGGGCACCCCGGCGACGCCGCGGAGTTCACCGGGCTCGCCGACCGGATCCGGTTGGCGTTCACCATGTTCCATGTCAGCGACGGCCGGATCACCAGCGACGCGACCTCGGTCTACGCCCTGGCCATCTGCCTCGGGCTGCTCGATGCCGCCGACCGCGTATCCGCCGGTGACCGTCTGGCCGAGCTGACCGCCGCCGCGGGCCACCACATCACCACCGGATTCGCCGGCACCCCGTTCATCCTGCGCGCGCTCACCGAGACCGGCCATCGGGACACGGCGTATCGGCTGCTGCGGCAACAGGATTGCCCGTCCTGGCTGTATCCGGTCACCATGGGTGCGACCACGATGTGGGAACGCTGGGACTCGATGCTGCCGGACGGCACCGTCAACCCGGGCGAGATGACCAGCTTCAATCACTACGCCTTCGGCGCCGTCGGCGCCTGGCTGCACAGTGTCGTCGGCGGTCTCGGCGCCCTCGAACCCGGCTACCGCACGATCCTCGTCGCTCCGCGGCCCGGCGGTGACATCACCTGGGCCCGTGCCGAACTGCGGACCCCGCACGGCCGCGCCGAGGTCCGGTGGGAGCTCGACGGCGGCACGCTGTCGGTGACCGCCACCATCCCCGAAGGAACGACCGCGGTGGTCCGCCTCCCCGGCCGCGACGAGGTCACGGTGTCCGCCGGGCAGCACCGATTCACCGCGTGACAACGATGACGAGCAGGCAGGCTCGGTTCCAGTGCGGAACCGGGCTGGCTGCCTTCATATGCCCGCCTTGATCGGCGTCATCGAAAATCGCTCATACTCTTCCCGACGTCGGCGAGAGTCATCGGCCGGCCGTAGTCCCCGGTGAACCGGTACGGGCCGATATCGCATCGGAACAGGCCGTGGTCCGGTGCGAAATCGGGAATCCGCCATCCCTGCGGCGTCGCCTCCACGACATTGAAACAGTTCTGCACCACCGTCGAGGCCGGCGCCAGATCGGCCGGGGCCAGCAGGCCGCCGCCGGTCCAGGCGTGTTCCGCGATCGCGGCCTGGTACACGCATTTCCGGGTCAGGGCGTCGCCGCAACTGCCGGCCGCCTTCGCGAACAAGGCCCACTGGGACAGCGCGCGCAGGGCCGGGAAGGTCAGATCCTCACCCGGGGCGTATTGCGCGAACATGGCCTTCGCCTGCTGGATCACCGGCACGGTGCTCGCGGATTCCAGTGGCGCCGTGCTGCCGAGGCTGGCGTAGTTGTGCTGGGCGCTCAGCGAGGCCCCCGCCAGTTGCAGGAACGCCGACGTATAGGAATTGCTGTTGGAGTCGATCCAATCGAGCCTGTAGTCCATGCCGGACAGCACATCCTCCAGCTTCGCCAGGCTCCGGAAATCACCGAGGAAGATCAGTCCTTTGACATTCTTCTCCTTGATCGCCTGCGCGTACGGCGTCCAATCCGGCACGCCCATCGCTGGATACAGATCGTTGTAGACGATCTTCGCCCCCTCCACCGGCAGCGCCTCGGCGAATTCCTGTCCGATCACCCGCGTGATCGGGGTGTCGCCGTTGATCAGGCCGATCGCGTTCGCGGAGGACGGGTAGCGCTCCTTGAACAGCCACTGATGGAAGCCGGTGTACGAATCGTAGAGCCCGGCCGCGTTGGCGCCGCCGCCCACCTGGAGATCCGATCCACTGTTCTGCACCTGATCGACCTGTGCGGGGAAATCGGGCAGCAGACACGACAGCCGGTCTTTCACCCCCAGCCCGTCCAGGGCCGCGCTACCGGCCACGAGGGCGAAATCGTCGCGGCAGGCGTCGAGCATGCGCTGCCGCACCTCCATCAGTTTCGCGTCGTGGATGTCGGCCACCAGTTCCCGGCCGCCGATTCCACCGTGGGCATTGCACCAGGAGGTGAAAACCTTGGCGGTGTCGACGAATTCGGGATCCTTCGTGAATCCGGCGTCGGTGAAGACACCCACTCTGATCTGCCCGGCGGTGACGCCCTGCGCCGGTGCGCCGGTCGCTTTTCCAGGGTGGCAGATACCCTTCAGATCGCCGAAATCACCCGGGCCGGCGGTGGTTCCGGCGTTCTCGCTGCCGCCCCGACTGCAACCTGTGACCAGCAACGCCAGAGCGAGCAGGACTGTGGCCATGGATCTGATTCTCGCCGCCATCGCGGGTCTCCTTACTACTGTTCTCGTCGAGCCGAGACGGCCTCCCGCGCACGGGTGGAATACCGGATGAGGTCGGTATCCCCGGGAGGCCGTCCGGGTTCCGTCAGCCCGCGGATCCGCTGCCGAGTCCGCCGTACATCGGCGGGAAGGTGGGGCCGCGGAACTGCGAATTGGGAACGCCGGCATCATCCGGCCCGCCCATACCGCCTTGTCCCGCGAATTGGCTCTGCCCCGGCGGCGCCAGCACCGTCTGGATATAGGTCCACAGGCCTTGCAGAATCGTCGGGCCCAGAATGAGGATCGTGCCCGCGGCACCGCCGACCGCCATGAATCCCAGCACCGTGGGTACGGCGGTGAGCACACATCCGATCGTCAACGCGGCGCATTCGATGACACCGACCACCAGACCGACCAGCGCGGCGCCGATGATTCCCGCCACGGGGGCGAAGAATCCGATCAGCGCCAGATTGCCGACAGCCTGATCGGCGGCCAATTGGTTCTCGAAGGGACTGGCGACGAATTCGGCGTTCCCGTCGACCGGTGGTTGCGCCGACGCGACCGGCCGGAGCGTCAGCGTCCGGGCATCGTCGGCGATGTGCGCGACCACGTCGTAGCGCTGTTCCCGCATCTGGAATGCCAAGGGAACGGATGCAATCGTCCGACCGGCGCCGTCCTGCACGACGACCGAACGAGAATCGGCGCCGAGCGCGAAGGTGGCGCCGGTCATGGTCGTGGTCACGCTGTCACCGGTGGTCGCCGTCCGCACCTCGACGTTGTCGCCGGAGGCGCTGTCGCCGGACGGCTGTGCCGCACCGAACGCCGGTGGCGGGGCCGGCGCGGCCGCGGCGGTGCCGCCGGTGACGGTCAGGGCCGATATTGCCAGGAGCGCCGGGACCGCCCAGTTCTGCACTCTCACTACTGGCCGCCTTCGCCGGCCGGGGTCTGGACCGGCGGATTGTTGTAGGCCGGAATCTGACTGGCGTAGATGCTCTGCCCCGGTGCGGCGAGCATGGTCTGGACGTAGGTCCACACCGCCCCGAGTCCCGAGGCCGCACCGGCGACGTTGATGCCGACGATCCCGCCGATCGTGGCGCCGAGGGCCACCTCCGGGAATACGGTCAGCAGACATCCGATGCTGATCACCAGGCAGGTGGCGCCGGCGACCGCGAGACCCATTCCGGCGCCCACGACCGTACCGAGGATCGTGCCGACCAGGCTGCCGATCCCCAGCCCCGCACTGAGCAGATTGATCGCGTCGTTCGTCGCCAGCTGGTTCTCCAGCGGCGACGCGATCGGAGCCGCCGCGGCCGCCGCCGCGACGCCGTCGACCTGCGGCGTCAGCCGCAACGTGCCGCCGTCGGCCGAAATCTCGCCGGCGACAGGGAAATTCCGGTCGCCGATCACGAACGAGGTCGGCACGGATTCGAGCACCTGCCCGGCTCTGTTCAGGATCGCGATCGTCCGCGTCGCGGGCTGCGCCACGAAGGTGGCGCCGTCGGTCAGCGTCGCCACGACGCTGCCATCGATGATCCGGGCCTGATAGTGGACCTCGGCCACGGCCGGTGCGCTGACACCGGTGGCGGGATCGGCGCCGGGCGAGGCGGACACCTGCGCCGCCCCCGCGGTCACCACCGTCAGTGCCGCGGCGGCCACGGCCGCGGTCACGATCCATCGTTGCGCAAACATGGATACCTCATCTTTCGAATGCCCCGCACAGACCCCGACCGGCTCGTGTCGGGGGTCACAACCGTCGATAGATCGTGTGCTCCGTCACCGCGAAGAGACAATCTGTTGCAGCGACTTGCTTTTCGGTGTCGACGCGGTCGGCCGCCGCCCCTCTGGTCAATTTTCTACCGTTGGACTATATTCCGGTGGAAGAAATTCCAGGGCGGAGCGGCCCGGGTCCCGTTCGCCGATTCGGAGGTGTCCACTGTGCTCGCTGTCGATGTCCGCACTCGGCCGCACCGCGACCGGAGCCCGCTCGACCCCGCCGCGGGCCGGGCCGGCTCGCGGCTGTCCGGTCACGAATTGTGAACTCGGGCAACCAGGGCGGTGCGCGCGCTGCCCGAATGCTGTTCGCCTCGGCCGGAAACGGCGGGCCACTGCTGATGGCCGGGTATGCGCTGATCCTCGTCGACGCCGCCGCGCAGAGCCTCGCACCGGCGGTGTTCCGGGTGGTGCTCAACCGGATTCAGCACGACTCGCGGGAATTCCTCCGCACCGGCTGGCAGACCCCCGCACTGGCCGCGGTGGTCGTGGCGACCGTATTCCTCACCGCGGCCTACTTCGCGCACACCTGGACCCGCCGGGGAGCGACCCGATGGGCGAACAATCTCCGGCAGGCCCTGTACGAGCACGTACAGCGCCTGTCCGTCGACTTCTTCCACCGCGCGCGGCTCGGCGACATCGCCGGCCGGATCAACCAGGACATCGAGCGACTGGAATCGACGCTGGTGCAGGGCATGGCGCTGTGGTGGGCGGTCGCGCTGCTGCTCATCTCGGTGGGACTCATCGCCTGGGTCGACCTGTGGATGCTGGCGCTGGCGCTGGCCCTGCTCGCGGTGGCCGCCGGCTGGACGCTGCTGATCCTGCCGACACTGCACCGGCACACCCGTGACATTCGCGCTGAATTGGGCCGCACCGCAGCCACTCTCACCGAACTACTGGGCGTGCACACCCTGCTCAAGGCGTTCAACGCGGAGGAGGACGCGCTGCGCCGGGTGCACCGCGGCACCGACGGCGTGCGCGACCGGACCGAATCGCTGGCCCGGCTGCAACACCGCTACGCGGACACGCTCGGCTTCCACCTCGCATTCGTCGCACCGTTCGTGCTGCTGTTCGCCGGCGCGTGGCGCGCGGCGTCGGGAACCCTCGGCCTCGGCGATATCGTTGCCGTGTGGGGCTTCTGGCTCCAGGGGTCCGGCGCGCTGTCGACGGGCAGAACCTGCGGGAGGTCACCCAGCAGTCGATCCGCGACGCCGTGGGAGTCGTCTTCCAGGATTCCGTCCTGCTCAGCGGTTCCCTGGCCGACAACCTCCGGCTCGGCAAACCCACCGCCACCGACGACGAGATCCGCGCCGCGCTCGAAGCGGCGAACGCCTGGGAGTTCGTACGCGGCTGGGAGCACGGAATCCACACCGAGATCGGCGAACGCGGCCGCACCGTCTCCGGCGGGCAACGCCAGCGCCTCGCCATCGCCCGGGTGATGCTCAAGGATCCGGCCGTCGTCGTCCTGGACGAAGCGACCAGCGCGCTCGACGCCGCCGGTGAACGTCTCGTCCTCACCGCACTGGATCGGCTGCTGACCGGCCGGACCGCGCTGATCATCGCCCACCGCATCGCCACCGTCCGCGACTGCGACCGCATCGTCGTCGTCGACCACGGCCGCGCCGACACCGTCGGCACGCACGCGTCGCTGCTGCGGACCTCACCGACCTACCGCGGGTACTGCCACGAGCAGTCCATCGCATCCTCCTGACGACGGAGCCGCATGTCACTGTCCCGGTGTCACGGTGATGGTGACCTCGGCCGGGTCGTAGCCCACGGCGGTGGCACGCAATCCGATTTCCCCGGCGCCGCAGGGCCGTACGATCGCGAGCACCCGCCCCTGATACGCACGCCGGGTGGCGGTGTCGAAACGTTCCTCCGTGGCCGGGTCGGCGCTGCCCAGCGCGAGCAGGGTCCCCGCGCCGGTGACCTCGACGGTGATCGGGATATCGGCCGCGGTGTCCACGGCCGCGTCGCGATCGGTCACGGTCAGCGCGACATACGCGAGATCACCGGGAGTGTCGGTCACCACCGGACGCTCGGGCTCGGCCCACAGCGATCGGTCACCGGTCGCGCTGCGCAGCGTGCAGCTACCCACCGCGACGCCGTCCCGATAGGCGAGGGCGACGAGTTCGCCGGGCCGGTAGACGGTTTCGAAGGTCGCGCGGTAGCGATGCCCCGGACCGGCGGGCCGGAACCCCAGGCTGCGACCGTCCAGCCGGAGTTCGACATCGTCGGCGTCGCAATAGATCTCGATGGTGATCGGCGCATCCTCGAAGCCGGGCCAGGTCCAGCTCGCGAGGCTGTCGCTCCACGCCCACGGGGTTCCGGTGAAGGTATCCCCGTGATGTTGCGGCCGCTGCACGGCGATGTACGGGTCGGCCCGAAGCCCGAACACGATCTCCCGGTAGTAGGAGACCGGCCGCCGGTGGCCGGTGATGTCGATGTCCCCGCACCCGGCAACGAGATACGGGTAGGGCGCGGCGAACGACGGCCGCTCACCGGCCTCGCCGGCGTACTGGGGTCTGCCGATACCGACCTCGCCCAGATAGTCCCAGCCCGTCCAGGTGAAATCGCCGATCACGTGCGGGTGGCGGCGTACCAACTCCCAGTTGCCGTCGATATGGGTCGGAAAGGTCTCGGTGCCGAGAATGATCCGGCCGGGGAACAGCTCCGCGTCCAGGGCATAACGACTTTCGGAGTAGTTCATACCGGCCACATCGAGCACCGAGTACGCCTCGGCGGTCCGCTCGCCGACCAGCTCGGAGGCCGCGACCAGGTTCATCAGCTCGCCCGGATCCGCCATCAGGGTGTTGATCCCGGCACTTTCCGACAGTGTCCGCCCGGCGCGCTTCTTCAGCTCGTCCATCACGGCGAGCATGTTGTTGACCGCGTTGGTGACGAAGCGGGTGCCGTCGAGGGCCCGCAGCTGCTCGGCCAGCCGGCGCGACCAGGCCGCCCCGGCGGGGCTTCCCACCTCGGGAATCTCGTTGCCTATCGAGTACAGGACGACGCTGGGATGGTTGAAGTCCTTGTCCACCAAGGATTCCAGATCGCGTTCCCACCACTGCGCGAAACTCAGACTGTAGTCGAACGGATTCTTCGCCGAGGTCCACATGTCGAAGGCCTCGTCGACCACCAGCATGCCGAGCCGGTCGCAGGCGTCGAGCATCGCGGGGCTCATCGGGTGGTGCGACATCCGGATCGCGTTGAACCCGGCCGTTTTCAGGATCTCGACCCGGCGCCGCTCGGCGCGCGCGTAGGTCGCCGCACCCAGCGGCCCGTTGTCGTGATGGATGCAGGCGCCGCGCAGTTCGACGGTGTCCCCGTTGATCCGCAGCCCGTGCACCGGGTCCAGCCGCAGTGTCCTGATCCCGAATCCGGCACTGTCCCGGTCGATCTCGGCCCCCTCGTCGACCAGCGTGACGACACATTCGTAGAGATCGGGAGTGTCGGGGTGCCAGAGCAGCGGCGTGCCCACGTACAGCCGCCGGCGCGCGGTGGCGGGCTCGTGCGGCGCGATGGTCACCGGGGTGGTGTCGGAGGCGACCAGCGTCCCGTCCCGGTCACGGATCTCGGTGACCAGCCGGACCGTACGCAGGGTCTCGGTGTCGTTGGCGACCGCGACGGTCACCTCGACGACCGCTCGTTCGGCATCGATGTCGGGAGTGGCGACGCGCAACCCGTGCGGAGCGATCCGCACCGGCCCGCCGGTCAGCAGCCAGGTGTCGCGGTAGATCCCACCGCCGCTGTACCAGCGCGAGTCCTGACGATTGCGGGTCTCCACCCGAATCTCGTTGTCCCCGACGGGATTCAGCAGCGCGGTCACATCGATGTGGAACTGCGAATACCCGTAGGGCCGCTGACCGGCGTAGGCGCCGTTGAGGTAGACCATCGCATCTCGGTACACACCGTCGAACTCGATCAGCACCCGTTGCTCCGGCGGCACCGTGAAGGTCTTGCGGTACTCGAACACCCCACTCGGAAAGTAGCCGACGCCCCCCTCCTCACCGCCGTCGCGCGACAGCTCGGCCACCGCATCGTGCGGCACCGTCACACCACGGAACGGCACGGCCTCCCCCGCCAGCTCCGCGAACGGGTTGGGCTTCGACCTGACCTGCCAGCCGTCGTTGAAAGACGTGCGGAACACGGGACCTCACTCTCCGACATTTTCCTACCGACGGTTTATTATACCGATGGTACAGAACGTAGCGGTGCAACTGCCACGAAATTAGTCTGGTGGTAGCTTTCATTCGGGGTCGGGAGCCGTTCGGCCGGCCATCAGGCGAGGAGCAACGATGAGTGCGTCGACCACCTCGGGAACCGCGCGCCAGAGGTTCACTCCGCCACCCCCGCCACGGACCCCGAAAGCGGCCGGCACCCGGCGCCGCCTGCTGGATCTGGCCGCGCAGCTGTTCATCGAACGCGGATACAGCGCGGTGTCGATGAACGACATCGCCACCGCGGCCGACCTCACCAAAGGCGCTCTCTACGGCCACTTCCGGTCCAAGGGCCAGCTGCTGATCGAGGTGATCCGCTGGAAGCACAGCGAACGGGAACAGGAACCCGATTTCACCGCCGCACTGGCCGATCCGGAACTCGGGCTGGATCTGATGTACGACGAGCGGAGCCGCGACATCCGGCTGCTCGACGTCGACGCCGCCGCGGCCGCCCGCCACGATCCGGACATCGCCGCGGGCCTGGAGGAGATCCATCGCGAACGGCACACCTGGATCAGGGACGCGATCGCCGCGACCGCCGATCCCGACACCGGCACCTGGCTGATCTTCGCGCTCTCCCTCGGCATCGGCATGCAGGAGGCCGCCGGCACCTCGCTACCCGACCCCGACCGGTTGCACGCCGCGCTGCGCGCGATGCTGGACGCGCTGAGCGAGGACTAGCCGGAAGCACTGGGCCACCAGATTCCGAACCCCGCGCGAACCGGGACAGATGCCCGTTCACGGTAACCACTGATCACGGCACGAGGGGGGCAGCAGTTGGCTGCACGCCATGTGGTAAGCCGTCCGCGTGTGCACGGTCCGGTCCCGGCCGGTCACCGTCCCGCGAAGCTTTTCGCCGCCACCACCGACGGCAACCAGTGCCGCCGGGGTGCGTGGCGTCGATTCTGGGTACTACCTCGCAGACCACACCGTCCAGCAGAAGGAGCCGAGCCATGAACGCCTTGATGCTCGCCGCGCAGACCCACCCCGAAGCGGCCGGATTCATCCTGCGCGGAATCAAAGGGATCTTCGTCGCGATCGGCAGCATCATCGCGGCATTCGTGTGCGGCGGCATCGCCGCGGCCAAAGGCCGCAACCCGCTCGGATGGGGCATTCTGGGCCTGTTCTTCAGCATCCTCACCCTCATCGTGGTCATCGTCATCCCCAGCAAGAAATCGTGACCCGCGCACTCGCGTGACCGCTGCGGCATCGGCTGTGGGCACGCCTCCGACCATCAGTACGAACATCGCATGTGATAGATCGGACATATGCCTCGAACCAACCCGATCACCGCCTGGAAATCACTGCGCGACGGCAACGACCGGTTCGTCGCCGGCACCCTGCAACACCCCGGCCAAGGCGCCGCCGACCGCGCCGCCCTCGTCGACGGACAGCAACCCCACGTGATCCTGTTCGGCTGCGGCGACTCCCGAGTCGCCGCCGAGATCATCTTCGACCAGGGCCTCGGCGACATGTTCGTCGTCCGCACCGCCGGACACGTCCTGGACGCCTCGGTGCTCGGCTCCATCGAATACGGCGTCGCGGTCCTGGGCGTGCCACTGATCGTGGTCCTCGGCCACGACAGCTGCGGCGCCGTCCGCGCCACGATCGACGCCCTCGACGGCGGCGCGGTCCCCGGCGGATTCATCCGCAGCCTCGTCGAGCGCGTCACCCCCTCGATCCTCATGGGCCGACGTGAAGGACTCACCGGCGTCGACGAACTCGAAGCCCGCCACGTCGCCGAAACCTGCGCACTGCTGATGCAACGCTCCACGATCATCGCCACCGCCGTCACCGACGGCACCTGCGCCATCGCCGGAGTCACCTACGCCCTCGCCGACGGCCGCGCCCACCTGCGCGGCGTCATCGGCGACATCGGCGAGACCGCCACCGACATCCAGCACTGACCCACCGGCCGCGACACCGAACCGGCACAGCCCCCGCTCCGGCCTCGGGGCTGTGCCGCGCCGTGTGATCGCGCTTCGATCGCCTCGGACATCCGCACAGTCGGATCACCGGCGCCCCACCGTCCTCCTCGGCGAATGAGCCGGATCCGGCGGCGCGGCAACGACATCTGCCTGTATGCGCCGATGCGCCGGGTAATGCTTGACAGTTGGAGCCAGGATGGGGAGCGTTGAGTTTGTGCATTTGCTCAATAACGGCTCGCTCCACGGCCGTGTGCACCACGGCCGACTGCAAGAGTCGGCAGACTCCCAGCGCAGAAACCATCCGGTGCAGTATGGATTTCACGGCAGCACACAACGATTCGCGCCGGACCCCGGCACACCGGCCGCCCACACAGCCGGTACTCGACGCTCGTACGGAGGCCCGCCTGTTGTGCGAACGCTTCGTCGCCTCGATCCGGGAGGACACCACCGCCGATGAACTCGGCGAAATCGTGTACGAGGCGGCGAACCGGTGGGCCAACGCGGGCCTGACCCATCTGGAGGCGCATCGGGCATTGCAGGACGGCCTGCGTGCGGTGATCGAACAGCTCTCCGCGCAGCCGACGACGGCGCTGCTGCGGCAGTTGCGGATGATCGTGGCCGCCGCCGCGGGCTTGCCGCGCTCGGTGCTGCGCGCCTACTACCCATGGCTACAGACATATTTCGCGGCCCCGCCGGCAACGGACCGGGCGCTGGCCTGTTCGGTACTCGGCATCGGCGCGGCGCCACTGGATGCCGGTACGGCCGCGACCGAGGTCCGGACCACCACCGCCGACACCTACGAGGTCGTCGCCGTCCAACTCGCACCGGTGGCGGCCGCACCCGCCCGCGTCGCGCCGATGCGACGCCTGCTGCGGGAGTTGCGGGCCCGCCGCGGCGCGGTGCTGTCGATCGCCGCCGAATCCGGTGGCACCGTGCTGATTCCCGCCGCCGCGTACGAACCGGAGCACCACCTCGACCAGGTGCTGGGGTCGGCGGCCGCGGCCGCCGACCTCACCTTCACCGCGGCAGCGGTCCGCGCGCCGGTACCCGAACTGCCCGCCGCACGCCGGCACGCGCACGAACTCCTGGATCTCGTCGAACAATTGGACCTCGGCCCCGGGTTGTACCGCTTCGCCGACCTGGCCCTCGAACACCAACTCGCACAGGACGGGTCGGCCCGCGAGGCGATCGCCGCGGTTCTCGATCCGCTCGAGGCCGAGCCCGAACTGCTCGCCACCCTCGCCCAGCACATCGGCAGCGGCGGAATCCGCACCCAGACCGCACAGGCGCTGGGACTACACCTGGCGACGGTGACCCGCCGTATGCGGCGCATCCACGAACTCACCGGGCTCGAGCCCACGGATGTGTTCGGACTCTGGCGGCTGCGCGCCGCGCTGCTGGCCCGCACGACCCGCGCCATCCAGCCCGAACGGGATGCCCCGGCCCGGCCCCTGCCACCCGGCGGTCGCGTCAAATAACGGTGCCGACATCGGTTTTCACGATCTCGTCCAGGGCACGCTCGGCGACGGCGGCGATGGTCATCGAGGGGTTGCAGGCCGCGCAATTGCCCGGGATCAGGGCGCCGTCGAGGACATACAGCCCGCGTTGTCCGTGCACCCGGCCCACCGGATCGCACACCGGACCCATGTTCGCTCCGCCGAGTGGATGCCAGGTCGACGGCGCGACCGCGGTGGTGTCGAACAGCAGACCGGTCGGCCCCGCCGCCCGCCGCACCAGCGGACCGATCCAGCCGTTCTGCCCCACGGCGTCACCCTCGTGCGCCCACTGCAAGGTGGCGTCGTCGGCGGCGGAATCGTAGACGAAGCGGCCTCGAGCGTCGCTCACGCCGTAGCCGACGAGCATGGTGGTGCGGGCATCCAGCCCCATCGGCGGAATCGACGCCTGGATGACCGTCGCCGCCGTCCGCGGATCGTCCCAGTTCAGACTGCCGTACACGACCGGGCCGCCCTGCACGGCGCCGAAATCGGAATCCAGGCAGGTCCAGGTGTAGATGCGGTCGGCATTGGTGCCCCAGCCACCACCCAGCTCGTCCGGCAGATCCGGAATCCGGCCCTTGGCGGCGGCCCGCATCAGCAATCGGGTGGTGTTGAGGCTGCCGGCGGCAAGCACCAGCGCCGGGGTGGTGAGTACTTTGTTCTCCACGACCGTGCCCGCGATGTCGATGCGCTCGACGTGGACGATCCAGCGGCCGTCCGGCGCGCGCTCGATATCGGTCACGTGGTGCAGGGCCTCGACCCGCGCCAGGCCGGTGGCCTCGGCTGCCGCCAGATACGTCACGTCGACGGAATGCTTGCCACCGTTGTTGACTCCCAGCGCACCGTCGCCGTTGGTGTAGGACGGCTTCATCCGGCCGCGGATCTCGTCGAGCGCGTAGTTCCAGTCGATCGGCATCGGGATCTTCGACAGCGGCAGCCCGGCCCGGCGCACGTGGTCGGCGAAGACCCGGACCGCCGTGTAATTCGGGGTGCCGATCAATTCGTCGGGGGCGACCGCGATCCCGAGCATGCGCGCCACCCGCGGATAGTGCACGCGATTCATCGTTTCCCAATCCAATTCCGCCGGGAGCTGCGATTCGAATGCCTCCTTCGCGGGTTGCAGGGTCATGCCCTGATAGATCAGCGAGCCACCACCGACACCGGCCGCGCACAATGCCGTCATATTGTCGCCCAGCACGGTTTCGAGCAGGCCCGGATAGGGATCGAACCCCACGGACCGGCCGAACAGTTCCGGCGCCGACTTGTACCAGAGCATGCGTTTGTCGGGAGCCGAGGCGTGCGGAAAGGTCTCCGAATTCGGCCCGGTCGGCCAGCGCCGCCCGCGTTCGAGGACCAGCACGGGCACTCCGGCCTCGGCCAGCCGCAGGGCGGTGACGCCACCGCCGAAGCCCGAGCCGATCACGATCACCCGATGGTCCTCCCGGACCACGCGTATTCGCCCGACCCGGGCCGCGATCCCCTCGGCGGCGGCGCGTCCCGCGCCCGGCACGGCCAGTCCCGTGGCCAGGGCTGCGCCCAGGAAGGAACGACGGGTGATGACAGACATGATTCTCGACCTCCGGTACCACACTCGAGCAGATATCCGCGTGCGGCAACGGAAATGCCGCCGCACGGGACATCGTCCGCAGGGTGGAGCACACGAACGACGGTCGGGCAATTCGAACCTAGACACCTCCGATATACGTGTCAACCAGGCGAACCTACCCGGGTATGTTCCGGTGCGAGGTACCGGAAATAACGATCACCGTTTCATCACGACGCGATGTGCCCGAGTGCGCAGCGGCAGCGAAACGGATTGTCGCAACTCCCAACTCACAGAATATTTCTGTTTCCGATCGGGATCTGCCGCTAATCTCGTGACGGAGCCGGACGCGGGTGGAGATCGCCCGGTTCCGCCGATATCGTTGCGGTCCACCGTCGCCCGACGCGCACCCAGCGCCGGACCTGCCGGGCCGGGCACCCGGATACGTTGGACCGCAACATGATTCGCCGAACAACGCCGACGGGAGGATCTCGGTGACACTGCAACCGGTGACCGGCTTACCGTCGGTCGTGCGACTTACGAATATGACTGTCGGAGTGGTCCCAGCCGGGATCGAACCAGCGACATCAACGGCGTCGATATCCCGGATGGGCCGGCAGGCCGCCGGGGGGGTCGAACGGATCCATCAAACCGTGCTCGTGCGTGCCGATGCGGCCCGATTGATCGACGCCGACTCGCGCGTGCGGGCGAAAAAAGGTGCGCCGCAACAGGTCCCAGCCCGGTCGACCGCGCCGAGACCGGGTCCGAACACCGCGACATGATCTGCGCGAACGGCTTCCCGCTCGCCGTCGCGCTGTCCGCGGCCAATGTCGACGATCACCTGGTGTCACCCACACTGCTCGGCCGGGGCCGCCCCGCCACCGGCTCACCACCCTGATCACGGACGAGGGATACGACTACCCCAGCGTGTACACCGAACCGGCCATCCGATGGGAATGACGCACCGACATCCATCACGGATTCCTCGACCTCGCCGCAGCACTGATCTGCTGGCGACGACTCGGCAACCGTTGCAGGAAAGGAGCCGATCGAGCCCCGCAAATCAATAGAAAAATATCGACCCCCCTAGCGATCGTGGAGCCGAAAGAGGAGACTCCTTGGTGGAGGGAATCCCACGCCGGGAACGCGCCCACTGCTGATCGGCCGTATTGTGAAACATGGCGGTGTGCCAACGTCCCGATATGGTCGCCAATTCCGCGCGCAGTCGCGTTGTCTGCCCCGGCAGCAATGTTCATTCGGTCGGTCGCTCGCATGTCACCGCCTGCCGGGCATCAACCGGAAACGCCGCATGTGAGGGAGTGTCGAGATGAAAGCGCTGGTGTACGACGGGCCACGTGAGGTCCATGTGAAAAATGTGCCCGATGCGAGGATCGAAGAGCCGACCGATGTGCTGGTGAAGATCACCAGCACCAATATTTGCGGATCGGATCTACACATGTACGAGGGCCGCACCGATCTGGAGCCCGGGATGGTCCTCGGTCACGAGAATTTGGGGATCGTGGCAGGGGTGGGCAATGCGGTGGTCAAGGTCTCACCTGGGGATCGGGTGTGCCTGCCGTTCAACATCGGCTGCGGTTTCTGCCGAAACTGCGAGGAAGGTCTGACCGCGTTCTGCCTGACGGTACATCCGGATCCGAAGATGGCCGGCGCCGCATTCGGTTTCGCGGGGATGGGACCGTTCTGGGGCGGACAGGCGGAGTATCTGCGGGTGCCGTTCGGCGACTTCAACTGTCTGCGGCTGCCCGAGGATGCCGCGGACAAGGAAACCGACTACGTGATGCTCTCCGACATCTTTCCCACCGGATGGCACTGCACTCGCCTGGCCGACATGCAACCCGGCGATTCGATGGTGATCTACGGAGCCGGGCCGGTCGGTCTGATGGCGGCGTACTCGGCGATGATCCAGGGCGCGAGCAAGGTGATGATCGTCGACCGGCACCCCGACCGGCTGCGGCTCGCCGAGCAGATCGGGGCCGTACCCATCGACGACTCCACCGGCGACCCGGTCGAGCAGGTCCTCGATCAGACCGACGGGCACGGTGCCGACAAGGGCTGTGAATGTGTCGGGTACCAGGCGCACGACCCGCAAGGTCACGAAGACGCCGCGATGACGATGAACCGGCTCGTCGACTCGGTGCGCTTCACCGGCCACATCGGCGTGGTCGGCATCTTCCTGCCGCAGGACCGACACGGCCCCGACGAACTCGAACGCAACGGCAAAATCGCCTTCGACATGGGCAAATTCTGGTTCAAGGGGCAGAAGATCGGTACCGGACAGGCCAACGTCAAGCACTACAACCGGCAGCTGCGCGACCTGATCCACCAGGGCCGGGCCACACCGTCCTGGATCGTTTCTCACGAACTCCCGCTGGCCGAGGCCGAGTCCGGCTATCAGCATTTCGATGCCCGGGACGACGGATGGACCAAGGTCGTCATGCATCCGTGAGGCGTCCCGGACCGAGAGGAGCACAACCATGGCAACGACACTGCGGGGCAAGCGGATCGCGATATCGACCGCCGCCGGGGCGTCCCGTCGGGCGGTCGTCGAGCTGTTCGCGAAGCCCCGAGGGAGCGGGTCATGACAGTGAACCAGACCTCGGTGTCCCTCGACGATGCGCAGCGGATGATCGCCGCCGGACAGGCCAAAGCCGAGGAGATCGAGTCGCCGTCGAACATCGCGGTGGTCGATGCCGGCGGCAACCTCGTGGCCCACGTGCGCATGGATGGTGCCTGGATCGCCAGCATCGACATCTCGATCAACAAGGCGTTCACCGCGCGGGCGCTGGACATCTCGACCGAGGACCTCGCGGCCGACGCGGGTCCGGGAGGGCAGTTCTACGGGATACACGCCTCCAACGGGGGGCGCATCATGATCTTCGCCGGCGGTGTGCCGCTGCGGCGCAACGGCCGGGTCGTCGGCGCGGTCGGCGTCAGCGGTGGCACCGGAGAGCAGGACAAAGCCGTCGCCGAGGCGGCCGTGGCGGCGATGTGAGCAGTGGATTATGTCGACGGGTCAGCCCGGGGACAGCAATTGCCATGCGCGCGTTGCGGCTTGGAGATTGAATCGGATATTCACATCACGTAGGTCGAAGCCGGTGAGTTCGCGGATGCGGCCGAGGCGATAGCGCAGGGTGCTGCGATGGATGTGTAGTACGTCGGCGGAATCGTCGTAGTTGCCGCCGCATTCGAGATACTGGGCCAGGGTGTACACGAGATCCGAATGCCGGGTGACATCGTAGTCCAGGAGTGTGCCGAGCCATTCGCGTACGAAGCGATCGACCTGACCGTCGGCGTGCGCGGCGTCGACCAGACGATAGAAGCCGAGTTCTTCGAATGCCGTCGCGCCGTCCGGGATTCGCGACTTCAGCCGGATGTGGACGGCCCGGTGTGCGTCGGCGAACGAGCGCACGAAATCGCACGGCTGCTTACATCGATCGCTGATTCCGATGGTGATCGGTGTGGCGTCGAGGCGTTCGTGGATCGCGTGGTGGAAGGCGCCTGGATCCGGTCTGCGGTCGGTGATCAGCACGACCGTTCCGTTGTGGCGGCCCTGGATGTATTGCAGGCTCAGCGCCGACGCGGCGCGGCTCGCGGCGTCTGCGATCGCATCGTCGGCGCGGCCCGGGTTGTGCACCACGACAACGTAGTGCGTTCCGTGCAGGTCGTGCCCCAACGCTTCTGCGCGGGCGTAGGCACGGTCGTTGTCGGTGCCGGCGGCGAGATCGTCGACGAGCTCGCGACGTAGCCGCAGTTCGATCTCGGCGAGAGTGCGTTGATGTGCGAGTTCGAGGGCGAGCATGGTGCTGCCGTAGACCAGGGCGAGCACCTCGTGCACCCGCGTCTGCTGTTGCCAGCCTCTGTGCGGGTCTGCTTTCCCGGCGGCGACACACTGGCGCGGCGGCAGTTCGCCAGGATCGCGTCGTGAATGTACTGCGATAGTCCAGGGGCCATGTCGTCGTAGTTGAGTCCGAGTCTGCGATTGGCTCGGTACTCCTCGGCCAAGCGGCGATGTGTGTCGAAATCGCAGTCGTGGAACCAGCGTTCGAGGTGTCGGCGGTGTCGTTCTGCCAGGTCTGTGACTGCCGGATCGTCAGGTGGAGTGCCTGCGTGCATCGCGTCGGCGAGTGACTGGTGGATGTCGCGCTGTTCGGCGCGCAGAGCCAGCCAGTCCTGTTTGGTGTATCGGCTGCTTCGATGCTGTCGCTCGACGAACTCCGGCAGGCCGCCCCAACGTTGCTCGGCTTCGTCGGCGGTGTCGACGAGACGGTCGCCGCCGAAGACCTCGAGTCGTTCGGCAGGCGTGAGGGTGATACCGGCCTTACGGGCACTGAGCTCCCTGTCGATCAGCGCGACCATGGCTTGATGGCGAACAATCCGGTCGCTCAGGAGTTCATGCTGGCGCCGCAGATGATCCTCGTCGGAAAGACCGGAATCGTTGAGCTTGTGGAAACGTTCCGCACTCACGTCGCGAGCGCGTGTCCGCGGCGGTGCTGCACCACGTCGAGGACAACGAGTACCTGGCCCGGCCCGCAAGGCTCCCGACCGGTCGTCGGCTGATCAGCACTCACGCGTTCCTGCTCGCGGCGGCGTCGCCCAGGTCGAGGACTTGGACGGACTTTTCTCGCATCTCGACCTTGCGGATCTTCCCGGTGACGGTCATCGGGAAGTCGTCCACGACCAGGACGTACCGCGGGATCTTGTAATGCGCGAGTTTCCCGGTGGCGAAGGCCCGGAGGCTCTCGGCCGTCACCTCGCCCGCTCCGTCTCGGACCTTGACCCACGCACAGAGCTCTTCGCCGTACTTGACGTCCGGCACGCCGATGACCTGCGCGTCGACGATGTCGGGGTGGGTGAAGAGGAACTCCTCGATTTCGCGCGGGTAGATGTTTTCCCCGCCGCGGATGACCATGTCCTTGATCCGGCCGGTGATGTCGACGTACCCGTCGGCGTCCATGACCGCGAGGTCGCCGGTGTGCATCCACCGTGCGGCGTCGATGACCTCGGCGGTCTTCTCCGGGTCGTTCCAGTAGCCCAGCATCACCGAGTACCCGCGGGTGCACAGTTCTCCGGCCTCGCCGCGCGGCACGGTCAGGCCGGTGACCGGGTCGACCAGTTTGATCTCCAGATGCGGGTGCACCCGCCCGACCGTCGAGACGCGC
The DNA here is from genome assembly GCF_020176955.2 of Nocardia sp. alder85J. GTDB lineage: Bacteria > Actinomycetota > Actinomycetes > Mycobacteriales > Mycobacteriaceae > Nocardia. The sequence continues at coordinate 385,783 of NZ_JAIUCZ020000001.1, read as the reverse complement.
AGTTCGAGGGAGTCGTCCATGCGCGTCTGGGTCGAGACGGGACTGGTCTCGGTCATGCCGTAACAGATGGTGACCTGCTCCATGCCCATCCGGGACACGACCTGCCTCATCACCTCGCTCGGGCACGGCGACCCGGCCATGATCCCGGTGCGCAGGCTCGAGAGGTCGTAGTTCGCGAAGTCCGGGTGGTTGAGCTCGGCGATGAACATCGTCGGCACGCCGTACAGCGAGGTGCATCGCTCTCGCTGCACCGCTTCGAGGGTCGCCCCGGGGTCGAAGCCCGGTGCCGGGATGACCATCGTGCAGCCGCGTGAGGTGCAGGCCAGATTGCCCATCACCATGCCGAAGCAGTGATAGAACGGCACCGGGATACACACCCTGTCCTCCGGCGTGTAGCCGCACAGCGCGCCGACGAAGTACCCGTTGTTGAGGATGTTGTGGTGCGACAGGGTCGCGCCCTTCGGGAAACCCGTCGTCCCGGAGGTGTACTGGATGTTGATCGGGTCGTCCGGGGACAAGGCCGCCTGCGCCGCCGCCAGCCGGGCCGCTTCCCCGCTTCGGCCTGCCGCCAGCAACCCGTCCCAGTCGCCGGATCCGATCAGCACCACCGCACGCAGCTGAGGACAGTTCCCGCGAACTTCCTCGATCATTCCGGCGTAGTCCGAGGTCTTGAACTCCCGCGCCGACACCAGCACCGAGATCCCGGCCTCCGTCAGCACGTACTCGAGTTCGTGCGTCCGGTAGCTCGGGTTGATGTTGACGAGGATGGCGCCGATCTTCGCCGTCGCGTACTGCAGCAGCGTCCACTCGGCCATGTTCGGTGCCCAGATCCCGACCCGGTCGCCCTTCGCCACGCCGGTCTCCAGCAGACCCAGCGCGAGGACGTCGACGTCGTCGCGCAGTTGCGCGTAGGTCCACCGCCGTCCCGTCGGCACCTCGACCAGGGCTTCCCGGTCTGGGCCCGCGGCGACGGTGCGGTCGAAGTCGTCCCCGATGGTGTCGCCGAGCAGCGGCACGTCGGAAGTGCCGGAAGCGTAGGACTGTGCCGTGCTGCTGTTCACGCCCGCTGACCTTTCACCGGAGCCGGGATCACTGGTGGGCTCGACAGCACCGGCCATGGTTCGTCCGCTGCCGGGCGGTAGACGTCGGCCCGCAGGACGACACCGTCGCGCCTGGTGGCCGGCACGTCGTGTTCGATCGTCACGTCAAGCACAGGTCGCCTCGTTCCTCGCACCGATGAGAATGACCGGACTCTGACAGACCGGCGACGACCCCGGCACACCCGAATGGGTGTAGCGGCGGAAGAATTCCGGCCGTGACAGACACCGGCGCGCAGTGTTTGATGTGGACATGCGAGCGCACCCGCTTGTCCGACTCGACGAGCAGTACACCGACCTGCTTGCCGCGCTGGACCGTGGCGAGGCGCTGCGGCGCGCCCTGGCGCTGCTCGCCGAGGGCTCGGATGTGGCCTGGACCGCCCGTCCCGACGCGGACGGTGTGCTGACACTGGAACAGGTCACCGGCGATTGGACAGGCGTGCTCCGCGCGCTGCGGGTGCCGCCCGACACGGGCTTGACCGGCAAGGTGTTCCGGGCCGGGCGCGCGGAATGGGTCGACGACTACTTCCGCAGCCAAAAAATCACCCACGACTTCGATCGCCAGATGGCCACCGAAAAGGTGCGGCGGGTGCTGGCCGTCCCGTTGCTCCGCGACGGCGAACCGCTCGGCGTCCTCGCCCTCGGCCCCCGCGAGGACGGAACGTTCGGCGACCGTGACATCGAACGCGCCTCGGCGATCGCGGCCCAGGCGGCGCTGGCGGTTTCGGTCGCCGAACGCGCCCGGCTGAGCCGGGAGATCGCGGTCCACGAGGAACGTCGGCGGATAGCGGCCGACCTGCACGACAGCGTGGGTGCGCTGTTGTTCGCCATCGGTTCCGGTATGGCCGATCTCGCCGAAGCCAACCAGACCGACCCCGAACTGCGCGCCCGGCTCGGCCGGTTGCAAAGGCAGGCTGCGGAAGCGACCGCGGCCCTGCGCGATTCGCTGCGCACGCTGCGTTCGTCGCCGGCCGCGCTCGCGCTCGGGGTCGCGCTGCGCGCGGACTGCGAGTCCTTCGCCGACCGCACCGGCCTACCCGCGGAGCTCGTCATCCTGGACGAGGAACCGCCCGAGCTCGCCCCGTCCCGATCGGACGTTCTCCTCACCGCGGTCCGCGAAGCCCTGCTGAACGTGGAAAAGCACGCGCACGCCAGCGCCGTCACAGTATCGGTGCGACGAAGTGATCCCTGGCTGACGATCGCCGTGCACGACGACGGCGTGGGCTTGCGGCCGGACTACGCGCCCGGCCTCGGACTCACCAGCACCGCCGAAGCGCTCGCCCGGTTGGGTGGTTCCGTCCGGGTCGTGTCCGATCCGGACGGGGGCACGATCTGGCGGGCCCGGCTGCCGTGCTGACCCGCATCGTGATCGTGGACGACCATCCCGTCGTCCACGACGGCGTCGCCGCGCAGTTACAGCGGTACCCGGACATGGTTGTCGTCGGCCACGCCGGCACGGGTGCGGAAGCAGTGACGGTCTGCGCCGCGGAACGGCCCGACGTCGTGCTGCTCGACCTGCGGCTGCCCGACTGTCTCGCCGCCGACGTCGTGCCCGCGGTGCACCGGGCCAGCCCGGACTGCCGCATTCTGCTGTTCACCGCATTTCCCGAACACGCCGCAGTGGCACCGACGCTGGCCGCCGGCGCCTGCGGGATCCTGGTGAAACACGCGGGCAGCAAGACGATCCGGGACGCCATCCGCAGCGTCGTCCGCACCGGGACCTTTCGGACCGGCGCGCCCGCGTCGTCGACCGCGCCGGTCACCGCCCGGGAATACGACGTGCTCCGGCTGGTCGCGGCCGGGCATACCAATCCCGAAATCGGCACCGAGCTGAACCTGTCGGTGAACACCGTGAAGACCTACCTGCGCACCGTGATGCACAAGCTCGGCGCCCGGAACCGAGTCCAGCTCATCGCCAACGCCCGCGGCCAGGGCCTGCTCTGAAGCGGTCCCTTGTAACTGTCGGACGGCTGCCGACGTGGTGACGCGGCGCAACAGGTGGCAGGCCGGCAAGGGTGAAGCCGTAGCCGGTGGCGACCCGATGATGGGACGGCGGGCCGAACGTGAGATCCAGACCGACGCGACACACCGTGACACGGGCGCCGGTCACCGCTGCCACAGCAGGTACCGCTGGATCTTGCCGCTGGGGGTGTTCGGAAGCGCGTCGATAAGTGGACCGCGCGCGGGTAGGCGTGCTTGGAGTAGTTGTCCCGCACCAACCGCTGAAGTTCCGCGGCCAGCTCGTCGTTCTCTTCGGCTTCGCCGCCGAGGCCGGCTTGTCACGGCCCTTGTCCATGGTGAAGGCGCAGTCGCTGCCGTGATATCCCTTGCCCGCAAGGGTGATCAGGGCCGCGGCTGGACCGTTCCCGGTTCGGTGGACACGAGGGCCAAAGCCGCCCGGTAGTACGGGAGTTCAGTGGTGGGATCGACGCGGCGGAGGTTCACCGATGAGTACAAGGCTCAGGCGGTAGGATTCGTTCGGGATGAAGGTCGGCCGGTGGCTGAGGTGGCACGAAATATCGGTGTCCACGAGATGACGTTGAGGAATTGGTTGAAGAAGGCGAAGGAATCCGGCGGCGATGAATCCGCCGGCCAGGATTTGACCGACTCGGAGCGGGCCGAGTTGGAGCGTTTGCGTGCGGAGAACGCGGAGTTGAAGATGCAGGTCGCGTTCGCAAAAAAAGTTGCGACCTGGTTCGCGAAAGACCAGCGGTAAAGTTCGCTGCGATCGCGGGCCGGGTCGAATCCGGAGGTTTCGGTATCGAGTTCACGTGCCGGGAGCTGGGTGTTTCCCGGCCGGGGTATTACGCGTGGCGTGGCCGTGGCGCGTCCGACCACGACCGGGAGGATGTCACGTTGACCGGACTGATCCGGGCGATATCGGAGAAACTGCGCGGTAATCCGGGCGTGCGCCGTATCCATGCAGGTCCGGCCGTGGCCGGGTGGCGGGTGTCGCGCAAGCGGGGGTGGCGGTTGATGCGGGCCGCGGGCCTGCGTGGCAGGCACCCGAAACCGTTCCGGCGGACCACGATTGCGGGTGCGAGGCCGGTCGGCGCACCGGACCTCATCGGCCGGGACTTCGTACCCGGTGACGGTGCGGGCCGTCGCTGGTGTGGCGACATCACGTACGTGAAAACCTGGTCCGGGTGGGCCTATATGGCCACGGTAATCGATCTGCACGACCGGTCGGTGATCGGGTGGGCCGTCGCCGATCATATGCGCACCGGCCTGGTCGTCGAGGCACTGGAAATGGCTCTGGGGCGTCGCCGGCCGGAGCCTGGTGTGATCTTTCACAGCGATCGCGGCGCGCAATATACTTCGCGAGAATTTGACCGATATTGCCGCCGGAACAGCGTCCACTGGCCCCTCGGCCGGACTGGATCATGCTTCGATAATGCCGTTTCGGAATCGCTGTTCGCGACCTACGAGAAGGAGTTGATCCACACTCGGCCGTGGCCGTCGGTGGAGGTGCTTCGGAAGGCGACATTCGACTGGATCGAGAACTACTACAACGTGCAACGCAGGCATTCTACGCTCAACTATTTGACACCCCGGGAATATGCCCCAGGATACAGGGAAATCAGTCAGATCGCGGTTTGATCCGGTGTCCATTCAACCGGGAACACTCCACTGCTGGCGTTCTTGCTGCCATTGCATGATCTCGTGGAAGACCTTCGTTTGCCGGCGGGCCAGGCGCAGGCCCTCGTTGCCGTCGATGGTGCGGATCTCCACAGTGGCATCCGGTGGGTTTTTCACCGGTCGTTTCCCGGTCCGGTCGCTGTTGCTGCCGGCTTTGTCGGACATCTCAGTATTGCGTCCTCTCGGATGATCATGCACGCGACCAGCGGCAGTTGAGTGCGTTTGTCGAGGGCTCCGAGGTCCGCTCTGCGTGCGGATTCGCAGGGCGTGTTCACCTCTTTCGGGTGACCCAATTGTGATTGCTGAAGGTTAGCCTGACTGTGTCGAGCGAGACATCTCTCCCCCGCGAACGGAGTCAGCATGTGCTACCGGCCCAAACCCGCGACGACGCACACCGCGCAGGTCAACCGCGATGCGGCCGCGCTCTACGACCTCGGGAACACGCAGGACTTCACCGATTCCCGCCGCGGGCTGATCGCCGAGCTGCCGGGAAACGTCACCAAGGACGACGGGACGGTGATCTTCGATCCGCAAGACTTCGACTGGATCGGCGATGAGGACCCCGCACCGGACACGGTGGACCCGAGCCTGTGGCGCCAAAGCCAGATCATTCGCCACGGTGGCCTGTACAAAGTGACCGATGGGCTCTACCAGGTACGCAACAACGACATCGCCAACCTGACCGTGGTCGAGGGCGAGGACGGACTGATCATCATCGACTGCATGGCCGGGGTCGAATCCGCGCGCCAGGGCATGGAAATGATTCGCGAGCACGTCAGCGACAAGCCCGTCGCGGCGGTGGTCTACACCCACACCCACATCGACCACTACGGCGGCGTCAAGGGCGTGGTCGGTGCCGAGGATGTCTCGTCGGGGAAGGTGCCGATCATCGCGCCCGGCCACCAGTTCGACAAGCATGCGCTCGGGGAGAACGTCATCGCCGGTAACGCCATGGCCCGACGCAGCTTCTACGCCTTCGGTGGCCTGCTGGATCTGAACGCGCACGGGCACATCACCTGCGGTCTGGGCATCGTGAGCACCGCCGGCCCGATGGTGTCCTACATTTCTCCCACGGATCTGATCACCGAGACCGGTACCAAACGGGAGATCGCGGGCATCGAGTTCGAATTCCTCTACGCCCCCGATACCGAGGCTCCGGAGGAAATGCACATCTGGATACCGCAACTCAAAGCCTTGACCTGTGCGGAAAACGCCAACCACTCACTGCACAACATCCAAACCCTGCGCGGCGCACGGACCCGCGATGCCCGCAACTTCGCCCGCTACCTCGACGAGACCCTCGAACGCTGGGGCGACGAGGCGCAGGTGCACTACGGCCCGCACACCTGGCCGGTCTGGGGCAACGAGCAGATCACCGGGTTCATCGAATCACAGCGCGATGCTTACAAATACATTCACGACCAGGCGCTGCGCTTGGCGAACAAGGGGTACACCCCGCTCGAGGCCGCCGAGGTCATCGAACTACCCGAGGAGTTGCGCCGGAACTGGGCCAACCGTGGCTATCACGGCACCCTGCACCACGATGTGCGCGCGGTATTCACCAAGGAACTGGGCATGTGGGACGGCGACCCGGTCTCACTGCACCCGCATCCCCCGGTGGAATCCGCGCACCGGTTCGTCGAATTCGCCGGAGCCGACGCCATTCTCGCCGAGGGCAAGCGCGCATTCGAGGCCGGTGACTACCGATGGGCCACCGAAATCCTGCACACACTCGTCTTCGCCGACCCGGACAACACCGCTGCCCGCGAGCTGCAAGCCGATGCCTACGAGCAGATGGGTTATCAGGCCGAGGGCCCGCAGTGGCGCGGGATCTTCCTCAGTGCGGCAAAGGAATTGCGTTTGGGCGTGCAACCGCCGCCGTACGTGACCGCCAGCCAGGACACCATCCTCGCTATGCCGGTGGAGCTCCTACTGGACTTCCTCGCCGTACAGATCATCGGCGATAAGGCTGCCGACTCCGATATCACGATCAACCTGGACTTCACCGACCTCGGCGAACAATGGACGCTGTGGATCAAGCGAGGGGTTCTCAACGCACGCCGCGGACACGCTGCCGATGCGCGTCTGACCGTCACCGGCCCCAAACAAGCCCTCACCGGTGTTCTGCTGAAACCGGCTGTAGCCGAGAGGCTCTCATCGAGCAAGGCAATCCAGCTCGACGGCGATCCGGTGGCGTTGAAGGAACTGGGTGCGGTCCTGGACGTCTTCGAGCCGACATTCCCGATCGTGACACCCTGATCCGGCCTCGAGGGTGCAATGGCGCCTGTATCTCACGCTACCTCGATCGGCTACTTGGTAACCTGGACACTGCTGGTCGTGTCGGAAATCCCACGGCAGCAGGACAATTTGTCGCCGCGCGGGCGGCGATGCGAGTCGGAGAGGGCATCATGTCGACGAGCGATGATCAAAAGCAGGCCGTTGATCCGCGCGCCAAGTGGCGCACGCTGCCTCCCGAACCCGTCCCTTCAACCGAGCAGGCCCATGTCGAGGGGAGCGCGTCGGATTACACGGTGCCCAACGTCGATCCAGGTCAGGACTTCACTCGACTCTACGGCGGCTAGGGCGTGTCTCCTAATAGATCGGTGGCGGTGCGGCAGCATGGTCGTCGTGGTTGTGGTTGGTGATCGGTTTCGGGTGTTGACGGATGCGCAGTGGGAGCTTCTGGAGTTGCTGCTGCCGAAATCCGAAGGGCGCGTGGGCCGTAACTTCAGTGACAACCGCCTGATCGTGGAGGGATTGCTGTACCGGCTGCGGGTCAGCGGGCCGTGGCGGGACCTGCCGGCGGTGTTCGGGCCGTGGCAGACGGTGTGGAAGCGCCATCGCCGCTATGCCGCTGATGGGACGTGGGACAAGGTGCTGATCGCGTTGGCCGCGCTGGCCGACGTGTCCGGTGATCTGGACTGGGTGGCGTCGATCGACACCACGATCGTGCGGGTTCACCAGCACGGTGCGAACGCCGCCCGCCACACAGGGGGCTCCCTCGAATTACACGAATCTGCTCGATGAGCCTGCCGATCACGGGATCGGCCGGTCTCGTGGCGGGCTGACGACGAAGATCCACCTGATCACCGATGGTGCCGGTCGCGGCCTGTCGGTGCTGATCACGCCCGGTCAGGCCGGCGACAGTCCCTTTCTCGGTGAGGTGCTCGACGGTGTCAGGGTGCCCCGCCTCGGCGGCGGGGCACCACGGACGAATCCGGACGCACTGCTCGGCGACAAGGCGTATTCGTCGGCAGCGAATCGGAAACTGCTGCGCCGCAGACGGATACGAGCTGTCATTCCCGAGCGTGCCGATCAGCTCGCCAATCGGAAACGCAAGGGCCGTGACGGTGGCAGGGCGCCCTCGTTCGACCGGGAGGCGTACAAGGGACGCAACGTCGTCGAACGGGCCTTCAACAAGGCCAAACAGTGGCGGGCCGTCGCCACCCGCTACGACAAGCTGGCGCTGACCTACCGTGCAGGCGTCGTCATGGCCCTCGTAGTCGAATGGCTCAAACTATTGGGAGACAAGACCTAGTGTTCTGCGCCTGAAATTCGTTGGTTAATTGTAGGATTCGGCGGTGGTGAGGACAGGGCGGCCGAGGTCGGGTCCGGATTTGGTGGTGACCGAGGCTCAGCGTCGGGAGTTGGTGCGGGGTGCGCGGGCGGCCGCGGCGAACGCCCGGTGGTCGGCCATCGCCATGCCCCGATCCCAGGTCAGGGTACGTTTCATCGGGGCGGGCATGTCGGCGTAGCGCTGGACGAGGGGGGCGAGGGTTTGGGGCCGCGGTCGGCGAGCTGCACGATCGTCAGGTGACGGGTCTTGCGGCAGACCAGAGTGGCGATCTGGCTTGTCTTGCCGCCGAGGATGAGATCGCTTTCGAGATGTCCTGCGACACTGCGGTCTTCGGCGTCTGACGGCCGCTCCTCGATCGGGCGGGCGCCGACGATCTGCGAGCACCACTGTCCCCTCACGTTGTGGTGCTTGTGGCCGGTCCCCGATGACGGGGCGGACTCATTCACCGGGAGCGGGCCACAGGCTCTGGCGCAGGCGGTGACATCCGACCCCGATGTGGCACACGCCTCGCCCATCCACGTCGATCCGGCACGCAACGCTTCGCATCGAAGGCCGTGGTCATGAACCTGCTGTCGATCGGGGCGGCGTACGGCGCCATCGTGGCAATCTTCCAGTGGGGCCGGCTGCACAATATATTCGGTGTGCGGTGATGTGGCTGCTGATGCTGCGGCGGCGGGGTGTCGCCACCTGCTCGGCGTCAGGGGGCTCGGGGTAGCCGCCGCGTCGCGCACCCGCCGCTCGGGTAATCGACCGATCGGCCGCTGGACCAGTGGTGGGGTCAATCCGCGGTGACGGCGGTCGACCGGTCGATTACCGGGCGGGCGAGGATGCTTGGTCGGTGCGGCGACCCGACGGGGCCGATCGCAGACACGATCGCCGGATGGTGTCCTGGTTGCAGGGTGGTGTACGTCAGCGGGTCTCGCCAGTCTGCGGGCCAGACGGACAACGCGATAACCACTGCCAGAAGCAAGTGGGTCGGCGCGGAGATGCTGTCGGAGAGTTTGTCGTGGTTGATTTGGTGAGTGACCATGGCACCAACCAGGATGATGATCACGATCACTGCTCCGAGGAACCTCCGCGAAGGTAGCAGCAGGAGGATGCCGCCGGCGATTTCACCGGCCCCCACGACGAATGAAAACCAGGGCGGAAAACCCCAATTGCGAAATTTCACCAGGTATGAGGGCCAACTGCCGATGCCACGGGGATAGAACTTGAGCGGGGCGAACAACACGAGCTCCAGGCCCAAAAGCCAGCACAATCCCGTGAGCAGCCAGTGTGGCACGATCGGTTCGGCAACATGTCCCATGATGGTTTTCCCCTTGGCCTGTTTGAGTGTTGGTCGGCGGCTCGCCGAAGAGCCGCTCACAGGGACTGACGAATCGGCGGCATGGAAGGTAACCAGGCGGGCGCCGAAGACCAGGTGGAGGCGCTCTGGTCAGAGGACGGTGAGCGCGAGCCGCGCGAGGTGTTCCGGTTCGCCGACAAGTTCGATGGCGACGATGCGCGTGTCCGTTACGGTGAACATGAACACGCCGAGCGGAACGCCGCCGGGTGCCCAGGCGGCGCCGGCAGCTCCGTCGATTAGCGCGAGCCGGGCACCGCGGGCTCGCCCACAGAACCGTCTCGCCAACACCGCGGCCCCGTCCAGGTCGGCCGGAGCCCCAGCCTGCCGGGCCACTGCGTCGGCACGAAAGACGACATCGGGATCGAGCAGTTCCAGCAGCGCGTCGAAGTCGCCCTCCCGTGCGGCCGTGAGGAACGCTTGCACGAGGCTGTGCTGGCGGGAGGTGTCGGGATGGGCAGCCGTGTCGGCGTTCCGGACGCGCCGCCGCGCCCTGCTCACGAGCATTTTCGTTGCCCCGACGCTGCGATCGATCAACGGGGCGATTTCAGCGTGCGGTACGGCGAAGACATCGTGCAGCACGAACGCGACCCGTTCATCGGGCGTCAGGATATCGAGCACTACCAGCAGCGCGAGACCGACCGACTCGCTCAAGACCACCTCCTGCGCGGGATCACTGTCGGAGGTCTCGAATTCGGCGCTCGATTCTACGGGGGCATCGAGCGCCTGCTCTGCCCGCGTCGCCCGCGACCGAAGCATGTCCAGACATACCCGGCCCACCACGGTCGTCAGCCAGCGACCCAAATCCCGCACCTCATCGACGTTGGAACGGCTCAACCGCAGCCATGCCTCCTGTACCGCGTCGTCGGCGTCCGCTGCCGAACCCAACATCCGCAGCGCAACCCTCCGCAGATGTGACCGCTGCGCCTCGAACCGGTCGGCCAGCCACTGATCCTCGTCCACTGTTACCTTCCTCGCTCGCCCCACGTCATACAAGACGTACCGAACCGGGCGGACGTAACCGCGCGCCCACACGCCGGCAACCACCCGTTCGTCGAACGACACCGGCGCCGACCCGCCCGTTCGATAACGGCTCTACACCCTGGTTGCCTGGCGCAACACCCCGTTCTTCACCGACGCCGAACGCGCCGCACCGGCTCCCACCGAGGCCGTGACCCGGCTCAGCGACCGCATCGACCCGGTCTCCGACCACATCTGGAACGAAGCCGCCGAACACTACAACGAAACCCAGCTCGCGATGCTGCCGCTATAGATCAATGCCACGTAGGGTAAGTGGTGCGTCCGTGTGGTTTGGTTGTGCTGTTTGATTTTTCGGGTGCTTGTGGTGGGGGTGTGGCAGTGTCTCGGGGGTGACGGACGTGGTGGTGGCGACGCCGGACATGGTGTCGCTGGGTGTGCTGGCAGGGGTTGTGGACCGGGCTCGGGTGGAGGATGCGGTCATGGTGTGCGGGGCGCGTGCGCAGCGGTCGGGCGGGAAGTTGCCTCCGCATGTGGTGGCGTATCTGACGATGGCGTTGTGCCTGTTCGGCGGCGATTCCTATGAGGAGGTCGCGGTGAAGGTGACCGGGGCGCTGACCCGGTGGGGTTGCTGGGATGCGGGCTGGTCGCCGCCGACGGCATCGGGGATCACCCAGGCGCGTAAACGGTTGGGGCCCAAGGTTCTCGAGCGGGTGTTCGAGTCGGTTGCCGCACCGGTGGCGACTCCGGCGACGCGGGGGGCGTGGCTGGCGGGGCGCCGGCTGGTGGCCATCGACGGTTTCGATGTGGACGTGGCTGACACCGAATCGAATGTGGCCGAATTCGGGTATCACGGGTCCGGGGACAACCGCTCGACCTATCCGAAAGCGCGGGTGGTCGCGTTGAGCGAGTGCGGTACGCATGTTTTTCTGGCCGCGGAGGTTACCGCGATCACTGTCGGGGAACGTGCCGCGGCTGCCCGGTTGTATCCGCGGCTGCTCGGTGACGAGATCTTGTGCGCGGACCGGGGTTTCTACTCCTTCGATGCGTGGGCGGCCGCGAAAGCCGGTGGGGCCGAACTGGTGTGGCGAGCACCGACCAATCTGCGCCTGCCGGTGGTGCGGGTACATGCGGACGGCACCTACGTGTCGGTACTCATCGATCCTGCCGTGCAGTCGAAACGGCGGCGTGCAGCGATCCTGGCCGCCGCGGCCGCGGGCGAGGACCTCGACGAAGCCGAGGACGCGCACCTGGTGCGCGTCGTGGAATACGATGTGCCCGACCGTAATCCCGACGGTGAGCTGATCGTGCTGCTGACCACCCTCACCGATCCCGCGGCCGTGCGCGCCGACCAGATCGCCGGCGCCTACCACGAGCGCTGGGAACACGAAACCGCGAACGACCAGCTGAAAACCCACCTCCGCGGCCCCGGCGCCGTACTCCGGTCGAAGTCGCCGGAATTGGTCCATCAGGAGATCTGGGCGTGGCTGACCGTCCACTACGCCATCGCCGCGGTCATGGCCCGCGCCGCCGAAGCCGCCGACCTGGACCCCGACCGAATATCGTTCATCCACGCACTCAACATCATCCGCCGCACCGCCACCGGCACGGCGGCTTTTCCCCCCTCACCGCTGGACCGACCCCGACGTGACCGCCTCGGTCGCCACTGAGATCACTACCCGGCTCAACCCACCCCGGCGCCACCGCAGCTACCCACGCAAGATCAAACGCGGACGTCACAACGCCTACCTGATAAAACGCAAGTGCGACAAAGGAATCCGACACACCGGCCCGGCCACCATCAACCTGCGACGCCTACCCGCCGCATGACAAACCACACGGACGCACCACTTACCCTACGTGGCATTGCGCTATAGATCTCCCAAGTCAACGTTTTCATCCGCCCCCTGTCTGTCAGTCTGGGATGAGACAGGGGGACGCTGTACTCCTTTGAGGTAGACCAGGGCGAGACAGGAACGATCGAGCAGTGACGATGACCTTGGCCGACCAGGCCGCCGCGACGGCGGCGGGGCAGAATGGGCCGGTGGGCAAGAAGACGGGGCGGCCGGCGCGGCGCACGTTCACCGCCGCGTACAAGGCGCGGATCCTCGCCGAATACGACGCCCTGCCAGAAGGCGGCCCGGAACGCGGCGCCTTGTTGCGGTCGGAGCGTCTCTACCATTCCCATATCGAGCATTGGCGTAAACAACAGTCGAAGGGAACTCTGTCCGCGACGACCGGGAAACCGGCGAAGGATCCGGTGACCGAGGAGTTGGAACGGCTGCGGGCGGAGAACCGGAAATTGAAATCCGATTCCACGCAGCTGGCGGCGAAGAACGAGAAACTCGAGTCACAACTGGGTAAGACCAAGGCTGCCCTGGATCTGGCGGGAAAAGCCTTCGCGCTCTTGGAACAGATCTCCGAGAGCGCGGATTCCGACGGCAAGTAGACGCCATCCTCACCCAGCAGACGCCGGGATTGGAACAGCTACTGGGTGTTTCGGCGACCTGTTCGCTGTTGGGAAGGTCTCGTGCCACCGAGTATCGGCGCCGTAATCCGATACCGCACCCGCGCCGGCAACGGCGGCCGGGTCGGCATCCGGCGCAGCTCAGCGACGCCGAGCGCGACCGGATTCTGGCGGTGCTGGACTCGCCGCGGTTCGCGGACAAAGCACCCGCGCAGGTGTGGGCGGTGCTCCTCGACGAGGGCGTCTACCTGGCCAGTGTGGCCACCATGTACCGACTACTGCGTGAGCGCGGCCAGACCGGCGAACGCCGCGCCCAAGCCATCCACCCGCCGCGCAAGAAACCCGAACTGATGGCCGACGCACCGAACCAGGTGTGGTCGTGGGACATCACGAAATTGAAAGGCCCCGCCCGCGGAATCTATTATCAACTGTATGTCATCCTCGACATCTTCTCCCGCAAGGTGATCCATTGGGAGATCTGGCCCACCGAAACCGGTGAACTCGCCAAAGAATTCATCCTCCACGCCATCGAAGCAAATAACGGCGTCATACCCGGCGCTGTCCACGCCGACCGCGGCACGTCGATGACATCGAACACCGTCGCCGGCTTGTATGCACGGCTCGGGGTCGACCAGTCCCATTCCCGGCCACACGTGTCGAACGATAACCCCTTCTCTGAAGCGAACTTCAAAACCTTGAAGTACTGCCCAGCATTTCCCGGCGCGTTCGGTTCGCTGGAAGACGCACGCCAATTCTGCGCGGCGTTCTTCCGGTACTACAATTACGAGCACCGCCATTCCGGGATCGCATGGCACACAGCAGCATCGGTACACGACGGCACCGCCGCCGGGATCCAGCAACGCCGAGCCCAGACCCTGGACCAGGCATTCACGGCTCACCCCGAACGCTTCCACGGCCGCCGACCGCTACCACCCAGGCTGCCGATCCGGGTCTGGATCAACGAACCGCCAGCCACCCTCCGAACCGACCACCCGCCACAAACCCCCTACGCAGCCTGATGTCTCATCCGGATTGACAGCTTCCGGCCTCGACATCTCCACCAAACAAGTCCCCGGCACCTACTACGCGCGAAAGTGCCTGTCCCGCAGTGCAGAATTGAACCCGTCAGGGTCCCGTGCCTCCAGGCGGGAGAGGCGCTTTCGGGCGTACGATATCGGGCGGCAGCGGCGGTTGCCCGACCCCGAGCCTGTGGCTGAGGAGCGTCGCGGCCCTCGAACCACAGCAAGATCAGGGCGTGGCGGCACTAACCGCAGTAACGATGAGCAGGGCGACGCGGTAGCGATCGACAACGGGTCCGGGGCGGCTTGCCTTGCTATGACCAGTGAAGGTGGAGGCAGATGATGAAACAGCTGGCCAAAACAACGAAACCGCCCCCGAAGGGGCGGTTCGTACGCCGGAGCGTTTGGGGTCCCCAACGTACCAATAAACGAACCAATGGAACTGCTGGTAAACGGGCGAACCGTATCGATTCGCCCAGTTCGGGAATTCGTCCGGCAACCGCAGGTCTCGTGACACGATCGGGTGGCGTGTATCCGCAGTAGTGCGGCTGCATTCGCTGAACCGGATCGATTGAATTCTTATAGGCCTGCGGCGGGTTCGGTTCGGCGACGATTTGGCCGTCTTCGCTCAGGTTCTTCTTCTCCCAATCGGCGATCAGGACGGCAAGAGCGCTAACTGCGCGCTTGTACTGTGCAGGTGTCATCGGGACGGTTTCGACCTTGGTGACTTTGATTTTGTGCTCGACCTCGTCGAAACATCATCTCGTGTCGGCACCGGTCCAGCAGGAGAATGGCAACTTTCCGGCAACTTTGTGGATAGGTTCTCTAGTGTTCTGCGCCTGAAATTCGTTGCAGATATCGTGCGAGGGAGTCGAGGATCTCTTCGGCTGTCTTGCGCCAGACGAACGGGCGTGGGTTGGTGTTCCATTGGTCGACCCAGTGGCGGAGGTCTTTCTCCAGTGCCGCAACGCTTTTGTGGACACTGCGGCGCAGCAGTTGCTGGGTGAGGAAGCCGAACCAGCGTTCGACCTGGTTGAGCCAGGACGAGCCGGTCGGGGTGAAGTGCACGTGGAACCGCGGATGCCCGGCCAGCCATTGCTGGACCAGCGGTGTCTTGTGGGTGGCGTAGTTGTCGCAGACCACGTGCACATCCAGTCCGGCAGGTACGGCCTTGTCGATGCTGGTCAGGAATGCGCGGAACTCGGCGGCCCGGTGCCGGCGGTGCAGTTCACCGATCACGGTGCCATCGGCGATGTTGAACGCGGCGAACAGGCTGGTGGTGCCGTGGCGGGCGTAGTCGTGGGTGCGGCGCTCGGGCATGCCCGGCATCATCGGCAGCACCGGCTGCGACCGGTCCAGAGCCTGGATCTGCGACTTCTCGTCCACGCACAGCACCACCGCCCGTTCGGGTGGATTATGGTACAGGCCAACAACATCCACGACCTTCTCCACGAACAACGGATCAGTGGAGATCTTGAAACCGTCGACCAGATGCGGTTTCAGCTCGAACCGCCGCCAGATCCGCCCGACCGTCGATCTCGACAGTCCGGTCCGCGCGGCCATCGAAGACCGCGACCAGTGCGTGGCATCCGAGGGCAGTTGCTCGACAGTCATCTCGACCACCTGCTGCACCTGATCCAGCAGGATCGATGGCCGCCGGCCCGGCCTCGGCTCATCGGCCAGGCCCGCCAGCCCGTACTCGATGAAACGACCCCGCCACTTACGCACCGTCATCGCTGTCACGCCCACCTCGGCCGCGACATGTGTGTTGAACGCACCCGGTACGGCGCAGGCCAGCACGATCCGGCACCGCAACGCATACGCCTGCGTCGAGGTCGCCGCCCGCGCACCCCGCACCAACTCCCGACGCTGAGCCTCGGTCACCACCAAATCCGGACCCGACCGCGGCCGCCCTGTCCTCACCACCGCCGAATCCTACAATTAACCAACGAATTTCAGGCGCAGAACACTAGGGCTTGTATCGAAGTGGTGTGGGCTGGTGGTCTGCCGTTACTGGTGTCGGAGCCATTGATTGATGGCTGCGATATGGATGGTGGCGAGGTAGCGGACGGCGAGTTTGTCGTAGCGGGTTGCGACGGCCCGGTGTTGTTTGAGCTGGTTGATGCCCCGTTCGACAGCGTTGCGGTCTCGGTAGACGACCTTGTCGAACGCTGGGGGGCGACCACCGGCGCGGCCGCGGCGGCGCCGGTTCGCGATCTGATCGGACGGGGTCGGGATCGTGACCTTGATCCCGTGGCGGCGTAGCCATTCCCGGTTACCGTGGCTGGAATACGCTTTGTCCGCCAGCACCCGCTGTGGTCGTACCCGGGCCCGTCCGCCGGCGAGTTTCGGCACCGCGATCGCGTCCAGCACCGCCGTGAACTGTGGACTGTCACCGGCCTGGCCCGGGGTGATCAGCAGCGACAGCACCCCGCAGCCCTGCTCACACGCCAGGTGCAGCTTCGCCGGCCATCCGCCTCGCGACCGGCCCAGCCCGTGATCGCCGGGCTCCGGTTCGCAGATCCCGCCGGGCGGCTCGGCCTGTCCGGCGCTGTCACGGCGGGCACCGGCGGCATGCTGATGGGCTCGCATGACCGTGGAGTCCACACTCACCTGCCAGCGGATCGAGGCGGCCTTCTCGGCGAGTGCTTGCAGTAGTTTCAGGATCAGCGCCCATACCCCGGCCCGCTGCCAGCGGCGGAACAGGCTGTACACGGCCGGCCAGGAACCGTACTCGGCCGGAACGTCGCGCCACGGCGCCCCGACTCGCACCCGCCATCGGATTCCATCGATGAGCTGCCGTTTCGTCCATGCGGGCGGGCGGCCCGCCTTCTTGCCACGGGGCAGCAACGGTTCCAGCCTCGCCCATTGGGCATCGGTCAGGTCCGCGCGCCCCGCCACCGCCCCGCCACCGCTACGCTGGTCACGAGGTCTCCGGTGTGGTCTCCGGTGTGCTTGGTCGCTCACCGATCTACCGGAGACCTCGCCTATATGCCAACGCCCCCAACCAGTTCCATCGTAGATGGAACCAGGGGTGGCACCGCTACCCGGTGCCACCCCACACTTCACTTCGATACAAGCCCTAGGTGTACTGACCTGAGAGGGTCGGGGCTGCTGCACGATTCGGTGACAGTGTCACCACCTGGTGCAGCAGCCCCGTCCGGTCACCACCGCGGTCGGCCCTCGTGGCACGGGCAGCAAAGGAAACTCGGCGCTCAGAGACGTCCCTCTGGCGGGGTGTCCCAAGCTGGTGACGTCACGCACTGGTGTGGACCCGATAGGCGGCTGCGTTGACGCCTGGCATTGGTAGCGACAGTCGCCGACGACGTCGATAAACTGCCGCGCGAGATGCAGTCTCCGCTCGGACTGCGTACGCCACAGTATGGAAATAGTTCGGATAACTCGCAAATATAACAAATCCACAGGCCCTTGACCTGCGGATTTGTTGTCTGTGGTCCCAGCTGGGATCGAACCAGCGACCTCTCGCGTGTGAGGCGAGCGCTCTCCCGCTGAGCTATGAGACCGTGCGGGTGTTCGTGATGGCTTGTGATTGCCGCTCCGAACGAGATGGAACATTAACACGCTCTACCCCTGTCGTACCAAATCGCGTCTCGACCTGGCGGTTCGCGTGCCGTAAGGGGTGGTGACAGGAGGTGGGCCCGTGGAAGTGGGGAAGGCAGCTGGGTTGAGGGCCCCGAGCTGCGGAACGACAGGGGTGTAATTCAAATTTACCCCCTCTCACCAGCCGATTTGTTGCTTGCGCGGGGGGTGGGCTAATGTTTCCTCTCGCAGCCGGATGGCACGAAAGAGCCGCCCGGGAGCCGAATCGCGGAGAGCGCGATGTGCGGATGTAGCGCAGTTGGTAGCGCATCACCTTGCCAAGGTGAGGGTCGCGGGTTCGAATCCCGTCATCCGCTCGAAAGGCCAACCCGGCCTTGGTTGGCGGTGTGGCCGAGTGGTGAGGCAACGGCCTGCAAAGCCGTGCACACGGGTTCGATTCCCGTCGCCGCCTCGAAAGAGGCACAACCTGCGCGATTAGCTCAGCGGGAGAGCGCTTCCCTGACACGGAAGAGGTCACTGGTTCAATCCCAGTATCGCGCACGAGAGAAACAGCAGGTCAGAAGCTTTTCATAAGCGACTGACCTGCTGTTTTCGTTTCGGGAACCCATCAGTGCGCCCCCACCGGGCTTCCCGGCAGCCCGCCGGTACAGGCAGCGGGACCGCGCCGACGCGTTTCCAGCGGACGGCCAGGCCCTCGTGCGCCGCATTCCGTGGCAGACGGGATCAGGCGCCGGGGGTTGTGCCGTCGCGGGTGACGGTGGAGCCGAACTGGCGGACCTGCGGGAGTGTGGTGACCATGTGGGCGACCACGCGGTCGGTCAGGCAGACATAGCGGTGCGGGGTGTCGCCGGGGAAACGGACGAAATCACCGGCGGCCAGGTCGACGGTGTCGTTGAGCGGGCCGGTGCGAATCTTGCCGGTGATCACGTAGAGGTGGTGCAGGGTCCCGGGGGCGTGCGGCTCGATCACCTGAGGTTCGCCGGCGGCGCGCTCCAGGCGCAGCACCAGGGTGCGCACGTAGCCGGAGCCGTAGGTCTCGTCGAGCATGCGCTCGAGGCGGTGACCGGCGGTGTGCCACTCGGCGTCGTCGGCGCGCTGGACATACACCGGGGTGCCCCATTCGGTGAGCAACCGGCGCACGGTCACGTCCAGTGCCGCTCCGAGCTGGGCCAGGGTATCGATCGTGGGATTGCCGAGGCCGTGTTCGATCTTCGACAGCGTCTGTTTCGACAGACCCGAGCGACGGGCAAGCTCACCGATCGACATGGCCCGTTCCAGCCGGTAACGGTGCACGTTGCGGGCCACCAGTTCGTTCTCGTCGATCCGGCCGTCACTTTTACTGTGCATATCGTCATTATTACTGATCAGTGGACCGGGCGGCGCCGCACCCCCGACGATCTTCCGGCAGCCCCCCGCGCAGGCGGGCGCCCGGCGACCTTCCGTCACTTTTAATTACCACTTCGTCATTATTGACGAACCATGCGAGCGGCTTGCATCATGGTTACCTAGAAGTGCCGATCCGGTTACTGAAGTTGACAGTCGTCGCGTCGGGCACGCTCGTGACCCCCGCAGAGGAAGTCCGCTATGACCACATCCATCGCCACGCCGGTACGTGACGATCGCGCCGCCGTCGACAAGGCCGTCAGCCTGCTGCTCGCCTTCGAGGACCAGACCGGCGCCGGGCTGGGGGTCAGCGAGTTGGCGCGGCGTGCGCAGTTGAGCAAGTCCACCGCGTTCCGGGTGCTCGGCATGCTCGAACGCAACGGCGTCGTGGAGCGGATCGGCACCGGTTATCGGCTCGGTGCCCGGCTGCACCAACTCGGCGCCTCGGTGTATTCGCCGGAGTGCGAGCGTCTGCGCGATCTGCTGCTGCCGTACCTGACGGACCTCTACGAGTCGACCCATCACACCGTGCACCTGGCCGCCCGTTACGACAGCGAGGTGGTCTACCTGGCGAAACTGTACGGGCATCGGACGGTGGCGGTCCCGTCGCGGATCGGCGGCCGGCTTCCGGCGCACTGCACCGCGGTGGGAAAGGCGTTGCTCGCGTACCGCACCGACCCGGGCGGGCCGGTCACCGAGCCACGGCGGATGACACCGCACAGCGTCACCGACCCGGTCCGCCTGGCCGATGAGCTGTCGGTCGTCCGGCGCACCGGCATCGCCTACGAGGAGCAGGAGAGCCGCCTCGGAGTGTCCTGTATGGCGGCGCCGGTGTTCGACGGCTCCAGCCGCGCGGTCGCGGCCTTCTCCATCGCCGGGCGCCACGGGCAGCTCGACACCCGGCGGCTGGAGCCGGTGCTGCGGCGCATCTGCGCGGCCGCGTCCAAGATCGCGGGGCGCGCGCAGCCGGTGCGCGTCCCCTGATCGTCGCCGGCCGCGGGGGCGTCGTTCCGCGGCCGGGTTACCCTGTCGCGCAATCGATCCGACGTCGGGTGTCAGGTGCCGGGTACCCGGTCGAGGTCCGGGTCCACGGCGGTGACCCAGGCCGGTTCGGCGACCAGCAGGCTCAGCTCCGCGCCGGGCAGGTCCACGTCGACCACGTGCCGGAACCCCGCTGCCGTCGCGGCGGTACACAGGGCGGACGCGCCGGGCGCGATGGCGATCAGGATCCGGCGGCAGCGTGGATCCGCCGACTCGATCCCGGCCACGAGCGCGCCGAGCAACTCGGTCAGCAACGGCGCGGCCGGTGCACCGATCGTGCGGGCGGACGGACCGATCCGAACCTCGACATCGTGCCGGTCCACAGGGTAGGCGGAGCGCAGCCGGCCCGCCGCGCAGCGTTGCAGCTCGACGGTCGCCGCGGTGCCGCCCGGACCGCGAACGTCGAGCAGAATCGTTGCGCGAGAGCGGTTCACAACCGTGGCCGTCCACGGTGCGGCCAGCGCCGGCGGCTCCACCGCGCGGGGGCCGGGGCGCCGGATGACCGTCGGTCACCCGCCGAAACCGCCTGCGTCACTGTCCCCCACCGATCAGCCGGTGCACCGCGCGCTTGTCGAGCTTGCCGGATGCGTTGCGCGGCACGGCAGCCACGATGCGCAACTCGCGGGGCAGCTTGTAGCGGGCGAGGGTGACGGCGGCGTGATCGCGGACGTCGTCCAGGGTCGCGGGAGTGCCCTCGCCGAAACAGGCCACCGCGACCACGGTTTCGCCCCATTCCTCGTCCGCGGCACCGACCACGGCCACGTCCACCAGCCCCGGCATGTCGGCGAGTGCGCGCTCCACCTCGGCGGGATAGATGTTCTCGCCGCCGCTGATGATCATGTCCTTCAACCGATCCACGATGTACAGGTAGCCGTCGGCGTCCAGGTAGCCGATGTCGCCGGAATGGAACCAGCCGTCCCGATCGAAGGCCGCCGCGGTGGCCTCCGGGTTGTTCCAGTATCCGGGCGTGACATTGGGACCGCGGACCACGATCTCGCCGCTGACCCCCGGTCCGACCGGCAGATTGTCGACGGGATCCACCACCTGGACCTCGGTGTGCGGCATGGCGATTCCCGCCGACCCGAGTTTCGCCAGGGTGTGCTCGGCGGGCAGGTGGGTGGCGAACGGCGCGGTCTCGGTGAGGCCCCATGCCTGTTGCAGGACCACCCCGTGCGCGGCGAACTGCTCGATCAGCGACGGTGGCACCGGCGCACCGGCCACCACCACGCTGCGCAGCCGGGACAGATCAGCCTCGGGCAGGCCGGGCACCCTGGCCAGTCCGGCCAGCATGGCGGGTACCGCGAACATCGAATTCACCTGGTACTCCACCAGATCCCGCAGCATCGCGGCGGGTTCGAAGGCGCGCCGGACGATCAGCGTGCCGCCGCGGATCAGGGTGCGCAGGGCGAGTGCGTTGAGCCCGCCGATGTGGAACAACGGGGCCACCGCATGGGTCACGTCACCGCGGCGGGTGTCCAGCCGGGTATCCACGTTCACGCCGTTCCACCAGATGTTCCCGTAGGTGAGGGTCACACCCTTGGGCAGCCCGGTGGTGCCGGAGGTGAACATCAGGATGGCCGGGTCGTCGAAGGTGCGCGGCAGCACCGTGGCCATGGGCGCGGCCACGGCGATCGGGGCGCGCCACGGCAGCCAGTCCGCCGCGGCAGCGGTCGCGGGGACCTGCGGATCGTCGTCGACCAGCAGGAAGTGCCGCAGCATCGTGCGCGTCCGGACCGAGTCCAGGATGTCGCGGTGACCGTCCTCGCAGACCGCTGCCGTCGCGCCGCTGTCCCGCAGCACGGACTCCAATTCCATTCCCGCCAGCCGGAAATTGACCGGGACGAAGACCGCGCCGAGGTGGAACCCGGCCAGCATCGTCACCAGGAAGCTGCTGCTGTTCAGGCCCAGGTACGCGACCCGGTCACCCACGCCCACACCCAGGCCGTGCAGCACCGTCGCCAACCGGGCGGCGCGGTCCTCCAACGCGGCGAAGGTGAGATCGCCACCGGCATAGCGGATCGCGATCCGCTCCGGTTGGTACCGGGAGTTCGCGCGAATCGCTCGCGCGGGGTTGATATCCACTGTGGCACCGGAATTCGGCGGATTCGCCGTGCTCATCGAAACTCCTCGTGCTCGTCGGTGAGCTGATTCAGAGGTGGTCGCCACCGGCGCTGGTGGCGAAGCCGCGCACGCCGATACCGCCGTCGACCGAGATCGCCTGTCCGGTGATCGGCCCGCTCTGCTCGCGGGAGGCGAGCAGGACGTAGGAACCGGTGAAATCGCGGGGGTCGGTGCTGGAATCGTGCAGCGGAATCTGCGGGGGTGGGGCGTCGACGGGCCGCTTCGCGAACGAGACCGCCAGTGAACGATCTTGCAGGGCAAGTGATTCCGGTCCGCGCAGGTCGGTGTTCATGCCGCCGCACGCCACCCCGTTGACGCGGACCTTGGGGGCGAGTTCGTAGGCGAGTTCCCGCATCAGGCCCAGGCAGGCGTGTTTGCTCGCGGTGTAGACCGGGCCGCCGCCGTTGACATGGAAGGAGGCGTTGGACAACGTCATCACGATGCTGCCGCGGGAGTTCACCAACTCCGGCCAGGCCGCTTCGGCGGCGAGCAGGTAGCCCTTGACGTTGATCGCGAACACCTCGTCGAAAGTGTCGGACAGTTCCTTCGCGGTCAGCCGGGTGAGCTGGCGCTGATAGTCCCAGATGCCGGCGTTGGCGACGAGGGTGTCGAGTCTGCCGAAACGGGAGACGGTTTCGGCGACCGCGGCGTGCAGTTGATCGCTGTCGCGGACGTCGGCCTCGACGGCGTGCATCCGGGACGGGTCCGCGCTGGCGGCCACCACCTCCTCGAGCCGGTTCAGGCCGCGGCCGACGATGGTGACCGCAGCACCCTCGGCGACGAACCGGTCGGCGACCGCGCGGCCGATGCCCGACCCGCCGCCGGTGATCAGGGCGACGTAGCCGTCGAGCCAGCCGGTCACGACAGATCTCCGAGGAAATCGCCGACCAGGCGCTCGAATTCGCGGGCCCGTTCCAGCTGTACCCAGTGGCCGCAGTTCCCGAAGACGTGCATTTGCACGTCGCGGATGTTGCGCAGCATGATCTGTGCGCCGTCGAGGGTGATGGTCCGGTCGTCGCGGCCCCACAGCAGCAGCGTCGGCGCCGTGATCCGGTCCAGGTCCCGCCACAGCGGATCCATGCCGTGGCGTTTACCGAACGCGGCGTTGTAGCGGTGGTAGAAGGCGATGTGGCTGTCGTCCAGCGACGCTTCGTACCGGGCCTTGACCACGTCCGCGCCGAACTGCTCGTGGTCGAACACCATCGTGCGGATGAAGTTCGCCATCTTCTTCTCGGTGGGCCCGCCGCCGTTGTAGTAGCGGAACATCTCCTTCTGCCCCTCGGTGGGGGTCGGCCCGAACGGCAGCCAGCCGCCGCCGGGAGCCATCAGCACCAATCCCGTCACGCGCTCCGGGCGGGCCTGGGCCATGGCGATCGCGGCCGCGCCGCCGAGACTGTTGCCCAGCAGATGGAATCGCCCGATGCCGAGCGCGTCCAGCACCTGATACAGGGCGTCCACGGTGATCTCGGTGATCGAGCGCTCGTCGAGGTCCGCCTCGGTGGGCCGGTAGCTGCCGCCGAAACCGGGCTGATCGGGCAGGATCACCCGGAACCGCCCGGTCAGCGCGGGCAGGTTCTGGTGGTAGTTGCTCACCCCGGAGGCGCCGGGGCCGCCGCCGTGCAGCATCACCAGGACCGGGCCGGAACCGGCCTCCGCCACGGCGATCTCGCCGAGGGAGGTGGACACGGTGTGGTGGATCAAGGAAGCATCCTGCTGCGCAGGCGATTCGGTCGCGGTCATCAATGGCCTCCGGGGCGGGAAACGGGTCTCAGAAGAAGGTGGAGATGTTCTTCGCCTGCAGGATGTTCTGGTCCAGCAGGATCGTGCGGCGGGCCACGCGCAGCCCGTCCGCGGTGCGGCGCAGGATGTCGGTGCGCTGCCCGGCGAAGACGTTCTCCTCACGTTCGAGCCGGTTGCGGTACACCAGGAATGCCGAGCGCACCAGCAGGTCGTCGACGGTGAATCCGGGGTGCTCGTCCGGATCCACATGATGGGCAACGACATTCGTCACCAGATGCCGGGTGCGCGACGGCGGATCCTCCGACCAGGCCATGCCGGAATCGAAGCGGCGGATCCGCCACGCGAGACTGTCCTTGGTCTCGTCGTAGTAGCCCGCCTCGCCGCGCGCGGCGACCGACAGCGCCTGCTGCCGGCGTAACCGGTTGGTGCGGGTGGGCATCCAGTAGTCCAGGTCGTCGGCGAGCAGGTCCAGCCAGTCGGTGAACCGGTTCTCGTCGAGCAGTTCGGCCTCGAGGTAGTACAGCTGCTCCACCTCGAAGTGGAGGTCGCGGTCGGCGTGCAGGCCGGCCCGGGACGGCATTGTCGGAGTGCTCACGGTCTCATCTGATCCCTTCTGCCGGAGGCGGTGAAGCGGTCGTGCCGCAGAGCGGCACGTCAGCCGCGCAACAGCTTTCGGAGGTCGGTGCCGGGGTCGGCGAGGCGGTCGGGGTCGACCGGGATGCCGCCGTCGGCGAGGCGGCGCGCGGCGCGCACCGCCTTCGAATCGTCCACGGCGACCGCGGCGATCACCCGCCCGTCGCGCAGGCCGAACGCCGCGAACGGTGACTCGCCCGGCACCCCGCGGTGCACGACACGGTCCGCGCCGGACATCGAACCGATCGCCTCCACGTGCCGGTGGTGCCGGTCGGTCCAGAACCACGGGATGCCGTCCACCGGCACCGGGGCACCGAGAATCGTTGCGGCCGCACGCTGTCCGTCGCGCTGCGCGGCCTCCCAGTGCTCGGTCCGGGGCAGCAGCACGCCACCGTCGCGGACCCGGGCCGGATCACCGACGGCCAGCACCGCTGGATGCGAGGTGACCTGCCGGCGGTCGACGAGGATGCCCCGATCGATGTCCAGCCCGGCGGCTGCGGCCAGCGCGGTGTCCGGCACCATGCCGACGCCGAGTACGACGGCGTCGAACGTCTGCGGCACAGCCGAATCCGCTCCGGTGAACAATCTCTGCGGCACAGCGGAATCCGGCTCGGTGAACGATGTCCGCGGCGCAACCGGGCCGGGGGCGGTGAACGTCGCCTCGATCCCGGCCGCGGTCTCCCGCAATTCGGCCACCCCGGCCCGGCGCAGCGAAATCCCCCGGGCCGTGTGCATCTCGTGCAGCCACGCGGCGATCTCCGTGCCGACCACACCGGCCAGCGGCGGGGACACCGGATCGACCAGGGTCACCTCGCACCCGAGATCGACTGCGGTCGAGGCTGTTTCGGCACCGATCAGTCCGGCGCCGACCACCAGCAGCCGGATCCCGGGGCCGAGCGCCGCGCGCAGCCGCTGCGCGTCCTCGGCGGTGCGCAGCACGTGCACGCGGTCGCTGTCGCCGCCGGGAATCGGCGGGCGGGCCGCGCGACCGCCGGTGGCGAGCACCACCCGGTCGGCGCGCACGGGACCGCCACCGGACAGTTCGACCTCCCCGGCGCCGGCCCGCAACGCGATCGCGGTGGTGCGGGTGAGCAGCCGGATCTTGTTGTCGTCGAACCACTGTGGTGGTTGCAGGGCGATCTCGGCGAGGGACTTCGATCCGGCGAGGAAGTCCTTGGACAGCGGCGGCCGATCGTAGGGGAACTCCCCCGCGTCCACCAGGGTGATCTCGCCGGTGAAACCGCCGGACCGCAGCGCGGCGACGGTGCTCACCCCGGCGATGCCGCCGCCGACCACCACGACCGAGCCGGTCACGGCGTCTGGCCCGGGTAGAGGAAGACCTCACCGTCGCGCACCTCGACCCGGTGCGGCCGGGCATCCGAGGTCGCCGGAAGGCATTGCACCGCACCGGTTCTCAAGCAGAATTTGCTGGCGTGCATGGGGCACTCGACATAGCCGCCCTCCACCCAGCCCTCGGCCAGCGAGGCCACCTCGTGCGGGCAGGTGTCGTCCAGCGCGTAGACCACGCCGTCGTCGTCGCGCAGCAGCGCGATCGCGTCCGCGGCGCCGGTGACGGACGGGTCCACGGCGATACCCTCGCCGACGGGGATGTCGTCGAGCGCGGCGACGCGAATTCCTGTGCTGATCATCGGTTTTCCTTCTCGTGCCAGGCCGGGGTGTTCATCAGGTCGCGCCAGCGGCCGTAGAAGGCGCGGCCCGCGCCGTCGCTGTACAGCTCGCTGGTCGTGCCCGGGTAGCGGCCGTCGTGCCGCTCGGAACCCATACCCATCTGGTAGTTCAACGGCACCCGGTTGGTGACGAAGCCGTGCGAGACGGCCTGCACCTCACTCCAGTTCTCGCCGTCGTCCTGTTCGAAGATGCCGCTGGGGCCGAAGGTGCGCAGGTTGTAGAGCCGTTGTGCCTCACGGACTTCCGGCGGCAGCGATTTGTCGACCACCGTCCACGCCCACACCTCCATGCGATCGGGGCCCTTCGGATGCCAGACCCGGATCGTGCCGATCACCGGCAGATAGGAGAAGTTCGGGAACACCGTGGCGTGGCCGTCGGTCATCGGGCCCTCCACCCGGGCGTCGCCGAGGCGTTCGCGCAGCGCCGCGTAATCGGTCCACTCGTGCAGCTTCGGGGTGTTGAAGCGGTTCTTCGGGTGCACCGGGAATCCGGCGCCGTGGCCGTTCGGGTCGGTGTACTGCCGCCCGGTGCGGTGCACGATCTCGGCCTTCGGATTCTTCGTCGGCGACAGCACCATCAGCGCCGACCCGTGGCTCATGTTCACGTGGTACCAGTCGGTGGCGAACTGCTCGGCCGCCAGCTTCCAGTTGCCCTCCAGCACCCACTTGTGCACGCCGCCGACCACGACCGTGCCCGCCGGGTCGCGGTCCAGCATCGCGTCCATGTACCAGGCCATGTCGCCGAGGTAGTCACGCAGCGACACCGGCTCCGGATTCCAGGTGCCGAAGATCAGGCCCCGGTACGTCTGCACGTGCGGCACCTCGACCAGGCCCCAGTCGGCGCTGTCGAACGAGTCCGGATACCCGTCCCGGTTCGGGATCGACACCAGCTTGCCGTCCAGGTCGTAGGCCCAGCCGTGATACGTGCAGGTGAAGTTGCGGGTCGCGCCGCAGTCCGCGCGCAGCACCCGGGCGCCGCGGTGCCGGCAGGAGTTCAGGTAGGCGCGGATGCGCCGCTGCTTGTCCATGGTCACGATGACCGGGTCCTCGCCCATGTACGTGGTGAAGAAGTCGCCGGGCTTGTGGAGCTGGTCGGTGTGCGCCAGGAACAGCCAGCTCGGGGCGAAAACCCGGCGCAACTCCTGGCGGTACAGCTGCTCGTCGGTGAAGATGGCCCGGTCCAGCAGCCCGGAGCCGGTGTCGACCAGCCCGGAGACATCGAGGTTGCGGTCCAGCGCGGCCGGGCGGCGCAGGACACCACACGGGGTGCCGCAGACGGCGTCACGGCCGGTGGCGGGGTCGATGGTGGACGTCATGACACCAGGGAAGCCGCGCAGGCGGGTCCCGCACCACCGGACGTGCCGCAGGACGGCACGCACACTGGGGAAATATCGGGCCGGAAGCCATCGTGAACGGCATGCTCGCTGCACAGGCACTATCCCAGAGCGCCACCGATCCGCTGTCGGGGCTGGTGGTCCACGACATCCCCCTACCGCGGCCGCAGCCCGGCTGGACGCTGGTGCGGGTCGTGGCGACCTCGTTGAACATGCACGATCTGTGGACCCTCCGCGGCGTCGGGCATCCGGCCGACCGGATCCCGATCACCCTCGGCTGCGACGCCGCCGGATACGACGCCGACGGCAATCCGGTGATCGTGCATCCGGTCATCGCCGACACCGACGCCGGTGGCGGTGACGAGACCCTGGACCCGAAACGGGCGCTGATGTCCGAGCACCACGACGGCACCTTCGCCGAATACCTCTCCGTGCCACAACGCAACCTGGTGCCGAAACCGGATTGGCTGTCCTTCGACGAGGCGGCGTGCCTGCCGGTGGCGTGGACGACCGCGTATCGAATGTTGTTCACCAAGGCCGGGATTCGCGCCGGGGACCGGGTGCTCGTGCAGGGTGCGGGCGGTGGGGTGGCGTCCGCGGCGATCACGCTCGCCGCCGCGGCCGGCGCCGTGGTGTACGCGACCAGCCGCAGCGCGGACAAGCGCGCCCAGGCCTTGACCTGGGGCGCCCACGCCGCGTTGCCGACCGGCGACCGGCTGCCGGAGAAGGTCGATGTGGTGATCGAGACCGTCGGCGCGGCCACCTGGGATCATTCGCTGCGATCGCTGCGGCCCGGCGGCGCGATCGTGGTCGCGGGCGCGACCACCGGCGGACAGCCGCCCGCGGACCTGAACCGGATCTTCTACCTGCAACAGCGCGTCCTCGGCTCCACCGGATGCACCCGCGGCGAACTGGTCGCGATGCTGCGCATGATGCAGTCCACCGGGGCACGCCCGGTGATCGATCGGACGTTGCCGCTGTCCGACATCCACAAGGGTTTCCAGCTGATGATCGACGGGGGCCTCACCGGCAAGCTCGTCGTCCACCCCACCGACGACACCGACCGGTGACCACCCCCGTTCGTCCCAGGAGCAACCGATGACCGCCGCCGCCGTGGGCCTGTCCCATTCACCGCTGATCGGCAAGAACGACCCGGAACCCGACGTCCTGGCCCGGGTCGACGAAGCCCTCACCACCGCAAAGGATTTCATCCGCGACTTCGACCCGGAACTGGTCGTACTGTTCGCACCGGACCACTACAACGGCTTCTTCTACCGGGAGATGCCGCCGTTCTGCCTGGCCACCGCCGCGCACGCGGTCGGCGACTTCGGCACCACGGCAGGACCGCTGTCGGTCGATACCGCCGCGGCAGCGGCGATCGCCCGCGGCGTCCTGGATCGCGGTGTCGACCTGACGATCTCGTCCAGGATGACCGTGGACCACGGCTTCGCACAGCCGCTGGAGATGCTGTTCGGCGGGATCGACCGGGTGCCGGTGGTGCCGGTGTTCGTCAACGGCGTCGCGACCCCGCTCGGCCCGGTCGCCCGCATCCGCGCGCTGGGCACCGCGATCGGTGCGGCCGCGGGCGAATTGGACCGCCGGGTACTGTATCTGGCCTCCGGAGGGCTGTCCCACGAACCCCCGGTCCCGGTGCTGGAGGGCGCGCCGCCGAAGGTCGCGGATGCCCTGATCGAAGGGCATCCGCCGACCCCGGAACAACGTGCCAGAGGTGAACATCGGGTGGTGCGGGCCGGCCGCGACTACGTCGCCGGGACATCGACGATGACCCCGATCAACCCGGCCTGGGACAACCAGTTGCTCGACCTGCTCGAAACCGGCGCACTCACCGCATTCGACGCGTGGACCGTCGACGGCATGGCCGAGCAGGGCGGCGGGTCCGCCCACGAGGTACGCACCTGGATCGCCGCCTACGCGGCGCTCGCCGCGACCGGCGACTACACGCTGGATTACCGCTTCTACGAGGCGATCCCGGCGTGGATCGCCGGATTCGCGGTCACCACCGCACGACAGCGCTGACGGCGCGACGCGGTACGGTCTCCGCGACCTCGATGTCGGCGGGAGGCTTGGACAACCGGATGCCCTTGCGCGGCAAGGATTCCTTCGACACCGGGCGCGACGGCGACATCCTGCGCGTCGACACCGGATCCGCGGGTGTCCCGGGCCTGTTCGAATTCACCGGGACCTGACCGACCGCCGACCGGTGGTGCCCGCCGGCTCGGCCATCCGCATCGGGGTGACCACCGTCGGCGGATGCGCCGACTCGTCATCTCGGGACACGTTGTGGCCGAATGGTGTTCATGGGCGCTGCAAATACGCGCAATGCTTCGGTGACGCGCCACCGGAAATTCTCCGGCAGCATCCGGTACCGCACGACTGCCCCCGATGCGGCGGAATTTCTCGCGCGCAAGGATCTCGTATTACCTTGCAGATCAGAATATTCGGGCTCGCTCACACCGTGACAATCACGTCGGTGGTGGTGCGTACAAATACGAGGAACCCGGCCGTCGCCAGGATGCGGCGATGCGAAAATAGTGACGCATGGTTGTTGTGGAACGGCTGCCGGCCATCGGAACAGAACCGTCGGAGTTGGCGCGGAGACCGATTGTCCGTGCGCCACAATTGCCTGCCGCGCCGTGTCGGTTGTTTCGATGCCTGCCGCGGTGACAGCCGGTTCATCGGAACAGGTCAGGTGGGCAACGGCCCGAACGCGATCCTCGTGTGTCACTCGGCGTCCCCGCGACAACGCTGCCGACCACGCGGACGGTGCGGAATGCCCTGTGCCACAGGCACACCCGCACCGTCCGCCACTACTCCGACAACCTGCCGATCACCCCTCGGGCAGCACCGGGGCGGTGACGCTCGCCCGGGTGCCGTCGAGAATGTCACGGGTGGCCTGCGGCAGCGAGGTCGTGGCGAGACCCAGCGCCGAGGCAACGGTTCGGGTGGTGCACTGCGGGCGGACCGGATCTCCGGTGAGTTGTTCGGTGAGCCAGTTCAGCGCGGCAGGAGCGCCGGTCAGCCCCAGCAGTCCGTGCTCGCTGGCCTGGTCCCGTACGTAGGTCACCGACGCTCCGGTCGCGCAGTAGTGCGCCACCGTCTCGTCCACGCCCTCGACGGGAACCATCTCGTCGTTGACGGAGTGGTAGACGAACAAGGGGATCGCCGGCGTGCTGCCGCCCAGATTCAGCTGCGCGAACGCCGACCGGACATCGGGCAGGGCCATGAAATCCCGGAACGGCATATCCAACTGGTCATTCAGATCGACGGATGGATAGGACGTGATATTCGCGGTCACGCACTGCGCACCTGCTGTCTCGAACAGCGCCCTCCCACTGGGTGTCAGGTGCGTGTCGAAGGCGGCGACCAGAGCGGGCTCGGACCGGACCAGTCCGGGGAGCACCGAAATCGGCACGCCGGCGAATACCGTGCCGATGGTTCTGCTGACGGCCTGTGCCGGGTTGGTGAGGAATCCACCCAACGCCGTTGCGCGAATG
The DNA here is from genome assembly GCF_020176955.2 of Nocardia sp. alder85J. Taxonomy (GTDB): domain Bacteria; phylum Actinomycetota; class Actinomycetes; order Mycobacteriales; family Mycobacteriaceae; genus Nocardia. The sequence continues at coordinate 354,648 of NZ_JAIUCZ020000001.1, read as the reverse complement.
GCGAGTTCGGGGGCGTAATCGGGTTGCAGCTGGGCGGCCCAGCCGGATGCCAGCGATCCGCCGGAATAGCCCCACATCGCCGTCGGCGTCCGTGTCCCGGACAATCCCAGTGATTCGAAGCTCTGGGCTGCTCGAATGCCGTCCAGCACGGCGTATCCCGGCTGTTTCGCCGCTCCCCATTCGCTGCCCGGGCCCTCGTAATCGGGTACGGACAAGGCGAAACCCTCGGCGATGACGGCGTTGAGCGGACCGATATCGACGGCGAGTATCGCCGAGCCGACGGTATCCACCGGTCCGGAGGCCGTACCGAGGAAGCGCGACGGCGCGCACTGTGCGGTCGAGGCGTCCTCCGGAATCTGGTAGGAGACCAGGCCGTGGACCGGGCCCGCGATCGGGCGCAACACCGTGGTGACGGTCGCCATCGGCTGTCCTTGGCTGTTCGTGGTGCGATAGAGCAACTGCCACGCCTGGGCTTTGTCTGCCAGCAACGAGATCGACGACAGCGTGACCGGACGGGAGCGAAGGATCGTCCCGGGGGCCGCGGCGCCGAAGTCGGCCGGAGGCCGGTAGAACGGATCGTCGTACGGTGCCGATGCGGCCGACGACGCATCCGGCGGCGGCACGGGATCGGCATTCGCGAACCCGTTCCCGCCCAGTGTGATTCCACACGCGACGGTGTTCACGCAGATAATCGTGGCCACCGCGACTTTCGCGCGAGTCGGCAAGACGCCCATGTCTTCTCCTCAACCGTGATGCCCGTGCCGTTGCCTGGCCGGACGTGGATCGAAACCCGGCCCTCACCCTCATCGCCCGCCGGGGCCGGCCGCAATCTGCCGTTCCGCGGAGTGGCACGGGCTCACCGGAGCGAAGCAGTCTGCGGGGCAGCGGATTTCCCGGTGGTCGTCGGGACGGATCGCAGGGTGGCCGAGCCGTCGGCGCGCTCCTGCCACATCGGATCGAAGTCGCCGCCCGAACCGAAAGTGCCACGGACACTTTGGATCACCACTTGGTACCCGCGTTCGGCCAGCGGCCGCGCGATCAATGCGCCGTAGACGCCCCGCCGACCGTACGGGGTGCGGATCAACGCCGTAGGCAGCGGCGCACCGGCATGTCGCGGCGCCCACCGGTCGGCCAGCAGTTCGGCACCGTCGGGCATGGGCACCACCAGATCACGCTGGACGATCAGGTCACGAGTCAGCGGTGGGTCCAGCTTCAGGATGCGCTGGACGATATGACTGGTGAGATTCACAGGCGATGCTCTCGTCGTCGGGGGAATGCCGGTGTCACGGGCGCGAGTCGACGCCACGTGCGACCGCTGCCGTGGCGGTCACCGACGTGGATGACCTGTGCAGCGGTCATACCGTCACACTCGCGTACGCGGGAGCCGGTTGGGCAGTCGGTGTGCCGTGGTGCGGAACACGATCGCGGGTGAGCTCCGACGCGGATCAGCCATCGACGACGGCATACCGTACCGTCGGGTCCGCTCGACGAGTCCTGTCCGAGCGCAGCCCGGAGTCGTTGCGGTACTGCGGAAGTCGTGGGAATCGCAACGAACACGGTCGGTCGGCGGTGAACTGCCCGCACCCGGGCACCGCGACGATCCGAGCCCGGACACACCGTCGAGACGACCGGTCGGCTGTTCGTCGACCTTCTCAGCGACGGGATCCACATGTCCAGACGGCAGCCGGAACGCGATGTGCGTCCCGGCCGTGGCATACAGATCGACGAGCCGGAAGTTTGCTACCCGACACCACGGCGGGTGACACCGCTGCCGCCGACGACTGCGCGATGATCGGACCACCGCCCTGCCGACGGCCCACCTGCCCGACACCGACCCGGCGACTCCTGGAACGAGGTGATACCAATGGCCGCCGACGACCGGCCACCTCGCATTCCGCGGCACGGTCGGTTCTCACCGGCCGCGACGCGACGGCGAGCGGCGGGGGCACGGGGGTCGCGGCGCGAGATCCTCGTCGCCGCACGCGGCATGCTGGGCTGGGTCGTTCTCGTCGCGAGTTGCTATGGCCTTGCCGAGGCGGGCAGAGTGGTCCGGGTGCCCGCCGCGGCGCTGGCGGTGCCACTGGCAGCGGGCATCATCCTCGCGCTGGCCGGCGTCGTCCGGTCACCTCTGCCCCGGCGCGCGGGCCGGACCGCGCAGGCCCTGATGGGTGTGGTGATGGGCAGCCATCTCCAGCCCGAGGCCCTGCGGTCGCTCACCGTGACCACCCTGCCGCTGCTCGCCGTCACCGTCGCGACCATCGCCTGCTGCGGCGCCGCCGCATATTGGCTGGCCCGGACCACGGAGGTCCCTATGGCCGATGCCGTCCTGGGCATGGTTCCCGGCGGCTCGGCCGGTGTCATCTCGTGCGCCGCCGATCTCGGCGCCGACCCCCGCCGAGTGGCGTTCGCGCAATATCTGCGCGTGGCTTTCATCGCGCTCACCGCACCGCTGATCATGCAGGCCACCAGCGGCGTCCACCCCGCACCCGCCGGCCCGCCCGCCTTCGATCACTGGGTGCAACAGCCTCGAGGAATCTCGTCGGTCCTGATCCTGGCCGGGATCTGCCTCGTGGGCAGCCGGCTCGGGCAGCGAGCCCGGCTGCCGGCCCCGACGCTGCTGGGCCCGATGGCGCTCGCCGTCGTGGTCACCTTCACCCACACCTGGTCCGGATTCGCCCCGGCGGGCCCGCTACAGGATCTCCTCTTCGTGGTGATCGGGCTCGAGGTCGGCCTGCAATTCACCCGGTCGGCGATCCGCGGCGCCGTCGTGGTCCTGCCCCGGCTCTGCCTCGCGATCGTCACGGTCAGCCTCGTGTGCGCCGGATTGTCCTGGGCCGCAGCGGCTGTCGCCGGCCTCACCTTCGGCGAGGCCTATCTGGCGACCACACCGGGCGGCATCAACGCGGTCCTGGCCACCGCCGTGACCGGCCACGGCAACCTCGCGCTCATCACGACCGTGCAGAGCCTGCGGCTACTGCTGGTCCTGCTGCTCATGCCGACGCTGATCCGCCTGCTCGCCGCGCGCGCCGCGATGCGGTAGGGCGGCCGGTCAGAAGTAGGTGGGCAGACGCGGGACGTAGGGCTGTTCGAGCGCGAGGATCTCCTCCTCGGTCAGTTCGATGTCCAACGCCGCGACCGCATCGGTCAGATGATGCGGCTTGGTGGCGCCGACAATCGGCGCGGACATGACCGGATTCTTCAGCACCCAGGCCATCGCGATCTGCGCCATCGAGACACCGCGCGCATCGGCGATCTTCTGCACGGCCGCGACGATGGCCTGATCGGAATCCAGGAACAGCGGCCGACCGTACTGATCGGTTTCCGGATTGACCCGCGCGCGAGGAGTCGACCCCTCCCCCCAAGGACGAGCGACCTTACCCCCGGCCAGCGGACTCCACGGGATCGAACCCACACCCTGGTCCGCGAGCAGCCCGAACATCTCCCGCTCCTCCTCGCGGTGGATCAGGCTGTACTGGTCCTGCATGGACACGAACCGGGTCCACCCATGGATGTCCGCGGCGTGCTGCATGGTGGCGAACCGCCACGCCCACATCGACGAGGCGCCGATATACCGGGCCTTACCGGCCTTGACCACGTCGTGCAGCGCCTCCATCGTCTCCTCGACCGGCGTCTGCGGGTCGAAACGATGAATCTGGTAGAGGTCCACGTAGTCGGTCCCCAGCCGCCGCAGCGAGGCGTCGATCTGCTCCATCACGGCTTTGCGCGACAGCCCCGACCCACCCGGCCCCGGATGCATCGGCATGAACAACTTGGTGGCCAGCACCACATCCTCACGCGTGGTGTACGTCCGCATCGCCCGGCCCACGGTTTCCTCGGAGGTGCCCAGCGCGTAGATGTTCGCGGTGTCCCAGAACGTCACCCCGAGTTCCACGGCCTGCCGGAAGATCGGCGCGGCCGCATCGTCGTCCAGCACCCACGGCATCCGCTTCGCCGGATCCCCGAAGCTCATGCACCCCAACGCGATCCGGCTCACCTTCAGTCCCGAGTTCCCCAAGCGGGTGTACTGCACGGCTGACTCCTTCTCGATTGTGTCGCATACGGCATCGACTCCACGCGGGCCCGCCCACCGAGAACGTGACCAGCCCGGCCGACACTACCGGAGATCGTGTCCGGTAGGTCCGCGCTAGGGGTTCTCCCGCAGCGTCAAACCGTAGTATTCGACGTGGTGGCGACCGACGCGTTGCGAGTGGTCCGCCAGGCTGAGGCTCCTCGGGGATTCGACACCGAGATCGCGCAGGGTGGCCACGATCATCGTCGCCAGCGCGTGGCCGTCGACCTCCCCGATACCGAAATCCCCTGAGTGGTACGGGGATTCGAGCCAGTGGGTCAACACGGTGCGGCGCTCGGACTGCGGCGTCCAGCCGAAGGTGCGCGGATCGGTGATGTACTCGCCGAGCCCGCCGGTGTCGTAGACGATCTCCAGCCGTTCACCGCAGACGAGTTCGAACAGCAGTGGTCCGGCCGTACCGGGCACCAGTGCGTGGAAGGCCGGATTCAGCTCGATGCCCAGGGCATATGTCTCGGCCGGAAGGGGACGGAGGAAGTCGGCGAGAGTGCGGGAGAAGACATCCCAGTCGCCGGTACGCCAACCGCCCGGCAAGCTCAGCCCCTCGTTGGCCACGTCGTCGACGCGGGCTCCGAAGAAGCCGCCGATGGCGTAGGGCTCGCCGTGCCCCTGCCGCAGGAACCACTCTTCCACCGGGTAGGTCGGCTGGAGCAACAGTTCGGGACCATGCTCACCGGCGTGCAGCTCGAGCGTGTCGTCCGGGCCGCGCCACCGCAGGAACGGACTGCCCCACCTCGGCGCAATGTCGTAGAAGGGGCCGGGGTTCCCGTACACGCCCATGACGGACGCAGTGCCGAACTCCCCGATCAAGGCCTCTGCCACCGTCCGGAACGCCCGAGCCTCACCCACGGCACCGTCCTCGGCGAGCACCGCCGGCACAGACAGCCCCACATACTCTTCACCGTCCCGGACGAAGTCCTGCTCGAAGCGGCCCACGGGACGCAGCCGGGGTGCCCCGCCGGGCGAATCCGCCGCGCCGGACAAGAGCGGTCCGCCGTCACCGTCTCCCGAGGGCCGGCCGAGGCTCTCGATCACCCCGTGCAGCGCCGACTCACGCCAGCCACCGGTATCCGCCGCTCGCAACCGCCGAGCCAGCTCCACCACGCGCGCCTCGTCCTGCATCCGAACTCCCCCTGCCACATCGCGTTCCGTGCCTGTGCCACCGCACCATGCCACACACCACCGACATGATCGCCCCGCCGGGTTTCACGCCTCGAACCGTACGGAACTCGTTCCGGATGTACGGCGATCACGACAACTCGGTGCTGGATGAACTGGCATCCCCTCGCCACGTCGTCGAGATCCTCGACCTGCTGTCCGAGTCCGGCTGCACCACAGCGCTGCTGGCGGGCTCGTCCGAGCGCAGGGGACGGATCCAGCGGTCGCGCAATTGCTGTCGAACCCGCGGTGCCGACCGTAGCGGCAGCGGGCGACGATATTTTCCAGTGCAAACAGACCGGCGTCGTCGTCGGAGGGTTGTTCCGGCTCCGCGGTGTGGAATTGCCGGGCGCCGGCGTCGGCATCGTGTGTGACATAGGCGATCCACTCGCCGGCGAAAACTATCCTTCGATTCGCGAACACCGCCACGTTTCGGGATCGTCGAATTTCCATTCGCCGGTACTCGTGCCGTCACCTCCGCGATCCATGGACGTGACCTTCGGCGCCGGCGGGAGTACCGCCGGCGCCTTCGCTCACTTCATTCGGTCGCGACGCTGCGGGGCGCCCCCGGCGCGATGTCGCGACAGCGTCGTCAGTGCTTGGCGCTGCGGTAGGCGCTGACCAGGTCGGCGGGCAACCGGCCCCGGGTGGAGACCGTCCGGCCGTTCTGCTGCGCCCACAACCGGATCGCCGCGGTCTCGTCCCTGCTCAGCCCGCTGCCTGTGCCGCTGCCGGCATGTGCGCTGCTCCGAGCCACGCGCGCACCGCCGCCCGCCGTGCGGCGACCGCCACGCACCCGGCGCCCCGCCTCCACGTACGGCGTGATCCGCTCATAGAATTTGTCACGGTTCTTCGCACCCAGATCGATCTCGTAGTCGACACCGTCGAGCGAGAACGAAATCGTCGGATTGGGAACGAGATTCATATCGATCCGATCACCGGTCAGATCGTCATAGGTTTCTACAACCCGCTTCTGCGCCATCGGCGAACAATAACATCCGAGCCGGACGAGGCAGACACAGCCGGCGCACCGGGATGGAGGCGCCGGCTACCGGACGGGCCGGCGGAGTCCGCTCATTCCGATCGCAGTGCGACCCGGATCGAGTCGCGTCCTGCGGTCTTGCGGGTCAGCAACTCGAAGGCCTGCTCGAATTCCTCGAGCGGGAAGCTGTCGCCGAGCATGGCGGCGGTGGGGATCTCGCCGACGTCGACGAGTTCGGCGGCGGTGGCGGTGTCCAGGCCGGCACCGGCGTGCCCGGCCGGCTGCGCTACGACTCGAAACTCGTCTTCTCCGACCATCTCTCGGCGCCCCGGGTCGTCAGTGCGCGGCGATACGCCGGGCCAGCAGCAGACGCACGGCCGACACGGCCGACACCACACCCATCCCGGCCGCGGCCGTGATCGCCTGCATTCCGTGCAGGAACAACGCCGCGAACCCGGCCGCCGCACCGTTGAACAGACAGAGGAACCAGAGCACCGGCCGCGCGGCCAGCCACGATTTCACCGGCTCCACCCGCGCCACCAGCGGGCCCGTCACCAGCGACAGTCCCGCACCGGCGTACGTGAGGACGTCGTGCATCGGGCCGTGCGGTACCGCACCGGATCCGAGGCAGGCCACCAAGCCCGCGACGAAGAGCGGGCGCGGTCCCACGACCCGCCCGACGGACCCTGCGAGGGAGTTGCTCATGACCGGATTCCTTTCGAAGTGCCGCACTTCCGGAGCGGGATGCGGTGTCGGGTCCACGATGCCGCCGCCCGGCGCGCACCACGAGGGGCCGCGGTCCCGAGTCGACGGTGTAGCCCGCTACACCCCCGGAGTGCATCCAGCGCACCGGTGGACGGCCCGGCCGAGCCCTAGGCTGGGGATATGCGGGCAACTGTGCGGCAAGCGGCGCGGGCCTCGGTGCAGTTGGCCCGAGCGCTCGCGCTGGCGTTCGGCTGCTACCTGTTCGTCACGGTGCTGCTGGTGACGGTGGTCGCCACCGTGACGGTCGTCGGTGTCGGGATCGTCCCGGAGACGGTGCTGCTGATCCGGCGCCTCGCCGGCGCCAAGCGGCGCCGGACCGCGGCGTGGACCGGGCGCGACATCGCGGAGGCCTATCGCCCGGTCGCCCCGCCCTTGCGCGCGAGTCTGCGCACGGTCGCCCACGACCCGTGCACCTACGCCGATCTGCGGTGGCTGACCGCCTACTACCTCTACGGCTGGCTGGCGGTGCTCGCGGTCCCGCTGTGGCCGATCGGCCTGATCGCCGACGGTCTGTGGTGCGGGGTGTTCCGACGGCCCGCAGTGGTCCTACCGCTGATCGGCCGCCTCGCCGGCCTCGACGCCCGCTGGTCACAGGCGCTGTTGCGGCCGCCGCCGAAGGCGCGGCTGGCCGGCCGCGTCGAGGAACTCACCGCCACCCGGGCCGGTGCGATCGCCGCTCATGCCACCGAATTGCGCCGGATCGAGCGGGATCTCCACGACGGTACGCAGGCCCGGCTGGTGGCGTTGTCGATGCGGATCGGGATGGCCCGGCGGGTCCAGGACACCGACCCCGCCACCGCGCGGATCCTGCTGGACCAGGCACAGGACCAGGCCGAGCAGGCGCTGACCGAACTACGGCACGTGGTGCGCGGCATCCACCCGCCCATCCTCACCGACCGCGGGCTGTCCGGGGCGGTGCGAGCACTCGCGGCCGGCAGCGGACTGTCCGTATCGGTGGACACCGAGGGGCTCGACGAGCCGGTCCGCGCCCCCGCCGCGGTCGAAGCGGCGGCGTACCACGTGGTGGCCGAGGCACTCACGAACGCGGCGAAACACAGTGGCGCGGAACGGGCCGAGGTGTCGCTGGCCCGGACGGCCACCGGGGTACGGGTGCGGGTCCGCGACCCGGGCCGGGGCGGGGCCCGGCTTCCGGCGGCGGGAGAGGCCGGCGGCACCGGACTGCTCGGTATGCAGCGCCGGGTCGCCGCCCTCGACGGCACCTTCGTCCTGACCAGCCCCGACGGGGGCCCGACCTGCGTGGAAGCGGAGTTGCCGTGCGTGTGGTGATCGCCGAGGACAACGCCCTGCTGCGGGAGGGACTGGTCCTGCTGCTGTCGTCGGCCGGGCACGAGGTGGTGGCGGTCGCCGGCACCGGACCGGAGGTCGTGCCCGCCCTGCTCACCCACCGCCCCGACATCGCCGTACTCGATGTGCGGATGCCGCCCGCCTTCCGGGACGAGGGCCTGCGCGCCGCCCTGGAGGCCCGCGCGAAGATACCCGGCCTGCCGATCCTGGTGCTGTCCCAGTACGTCGAACAGTCTTATGCCACAGAGCTTCTCGGCGGCGGCGCCGGCGGGATCGGCTACCTGCTCAAGGACCGGGTCGGCCGGGTCGACGAATTTCTCGACGCCCTGCACCGGGTCGCCGCCGGCGGCACCGCCCTGGATCCCGAAGTGGTCGGCGAACTGCTCACCCGCCGGCGCAACTCACCAATCGACGCGCTGACCGCACGCGAACGCGAGGTCCTGGAACTCATGGCCGAGGGGCACGACAACGCGAGCATCGCACAGACGTTGTTCGTCACCGAACGTGCCGTCAGCAAGCACATCGGTAACATCTTCCTGAAACTCGATCTGCCGCCCAGCGACGGCGGGCACCGCCGGGTGCTCGCCGTCCTGGCCTACCTGAACGCCCCGTAGCGTTACCCGAGCGCGAATTCGCCTCTGGCACTTCTGCCTCTCCGCACTCGACAACACCCCCAGCCGCCGACCAGCCGAACGCCGCAGGACCGGCACCAGGGTTCATCGCGGCTGTGCCCGCGGATTGCCGGTCGGCCCTCGATACCGCGTGATCAGGACGTCCGGCGGTTCACCGCGGTGAAGACCGGCTCACCCGCCATGACTCCCGCACCGACCGCGACGAGCAGCGGCTCCCGGCCCGCGAGACCGGCGAAAACAACGATCGCACCGACGAGCAACATGCGACGGGACCCTTCGGTAGGCGATTCACGGTTCGCGGATGTCCCCGCCCGGGACCGTGCCGTCCGGCGGAGGTACGAGTTCGACCTGCGCGGCCTCGAGGCCGTGCCTGGTCTCGCAGGTCGTGTAGGTGATCCGCTGTCCGGCGGTCAGCAGCCGGTAGCCCGGTGTGCCGAGGGCGGTGTGGCGGACGAACACCGCCGCACCGCCGTCGACCGGCGCCACGAATCCGAACCCTTTGGCCTCGTCGTACCAGACCACCTCACCGCGTATCGCCCGCTTCTCGACCACGGCGGCGCCGACCGGCTGCGGCGGCGCGGCGACGAGCAGCGGCGAGGCGGCCGGTTCTCTCAGAGCTGCGGTCATGGATATCGCGCCTCCTCGCTGTTCCGTGCGCCGGTCGCCGGACATTGTGTGTGCGATGTTCCCCGACTTCCGCACGGCAAACACACCGGCAACACCCGATGTCGGCGGCCTGCGAGGGCGCTGGTCAGCGGATGGTGACGAAGATGTCCTCGGCGGTGAGCAGCCGCCGGGACAGTCCCTGCTCGTGGTGGTAGCGCAGGAAGGTGTCGACGGCCTTGCGGTTGGCCTCGAGGCCGTAGGGCCACCAGTCCTCGCCCAGCAGCGCGCGGTTCTCCGCGAACAGCGCGCTGAACCAGGGGGTGATCACGGCCATGTGCCGCTTCGCCGCATTGGCCCGATAGTGCTCCTGCACAATGTCCTTGGCCTCGCAGAACGCGCGGTAGATCGCCTCCGCCAGGCCGGGCGTCCCGGCCAGTTCCCGACGGATCGCGACCACGTGCATCATCGGGAAGATGCCGGTGCGGCGGTAGTAATCCCGTTCCACCGCTTCGTAATCCACGAACAGCCGCCGGATCAGCGGCGAGGTGTCCAGGGTGACGTCGACGCCATCGATGGTGACCCGCCCGTCGAACAGCGGTTCGGTGTGCTCGTACCGGTAGACGCCCAGCTCGAGCTTCGGATCGGTCATCACGGGACTCCTTCTCGCCACAGGTCGCTCTCCGTGACCGAGTATCCGATGAGCGAGATCAATTCGGGGACCGCGGAATTCCCCGAGGGGCGGAAGCCGTGTCGGGCCGCGCAGGACGGGTAGTTCGTCACTACTCGCAGCCCACACCCAGGAGGCTTCCATGCCGGACAGCATCGCCGGTTCGCTCATCCCCACACCGGTCCATCCCACCACGCCCGACGCCGGACTCCCCGCCGAACTCGACGCCGACGTCCTGGCACCCGCCGATCCGACTGTCTCCGAACGCATCCGGTCCGACTTCCAGGCGGCCGCCGCCACGATCGCCGCGGTGACCCTGCTGGGCATCATCGGTGTGGCACAGACCCTCGAGGGCATCTCCGCGATCACCACCACCGGTCAGTGGGACACCACCGGCTGGGGGATCGCGCACATCCTCCTCGGCGCGCTGCTGGTCGCGGCGGCCGCGGCCCTGTGCACCGGCCGCACCTGGGCACACGCGACGGCGATCGTCGTGGCCGTGGTGGCCATCGCCGCGAATCTGTCGTGGCGGATCTACGATCCGGCCTGGTCGGTCCTCATCATCGTCCTCGACGCGCTCATCATCGGCGCCGTCGTCCTCCGGCACCGCCGCACCCGCTGACCCGATACCGGCGCGGCGCTACTTCGGATCGAGGACCTCGGGCGGAAAGTCCCGGTCCGGGGTGATCGTATGACCGTCCGCCCCCAGGGTGAGCGTCACGACCACCGGACCACCCGTCGGACAGCAACTGGGGTCGCTGGCCCCCAGCCATCGGTACTGGACCCGGACACTGCGATCAGACGACCCGACCACCTGCGTATAGGCCGTCCAGTGCTTGGTCGCGGTCCCCAGGAATCCCGCGTGATCGAACAGCAGGACGTGCCACGGCGAACTGGCCGTCCCGCCCTCCGTATCGGCCAGCACCCACAGCAGCGCCGGACACGAACCGACAGGCGCGTCGGTCCCGCTGGACGCGAGAAACCCGCGCCCGCCGACACTCTCGCCGATCTTGCCCAGCGCGGCGGTCACCACCGGTGATGTCAGATCCACACATTTCCCGTTGCCCGCGGTGGCGGGCGCACCGGCCCGGGCCGGTGTCGAACCCGGCGTCCGCACGACGGCACTCGTCGGCGCCGCGCTCGCCGCCACGGTCGTCGCCGACGCCGACCCCGCCGACTTCGGCACACTCGTCTCGTCCTGACACGCCGTCAGCAATGCCAGCGCCACAGCCGCGATCGATACTCCGGCGATCCGCTTCATGGGATTCCCTCTTCCCTCGGTGCTACGAGTATTTCGCGAATCACCCGCGAACCGTTGCGCTTCTGTTCGGACGGACCAGCGACTACGCGGCCGGGCCGCATCCTGGATTTCCTCCCGGAGCCCTACCGTGGCCGGATCGAATCCCACAAGGTCGGGTCCACCATCTTCTCCGCCGCTCCCGATTTCGCACACGCCGTACAACCACACCGAATACAAGGAGGCGGCCCGCATCGAGCGGGCCGATGGGTAGGCTGCTGTTCGACGCGGCCGAGTGGCCGGGCAGGGGGGCTGGATCATGCTCGAGGTGTGGGGGCGGCGGAACATCATCCGGTTCGGGGCGGGGCGGCTGGTCACCCAGCCGTTGCAGGCCGACGACGATACGGCGCTCGATGTGCCCGTCTCCGAGTTGCGCCGGGCCCGGCTCGCCACCACCGACGACGGGCGCATCGCGGTGCTGTTGTTCTTCCGGTCGCCGGAGTTCGTGGTGAACGGGGTTGCCACCGAGCATCATCCGGTGCCACTGTTCCTGGAGCCGGAGGTGCGGGAGCAGGCCGCCGAACTAGTGCGGGCCGTCGAGCGGGAACTGCTGGACGCCCAGCGCTTCTCGCCGTCGCGGCCGGATTTCACGCCACCGCCGCTGGAGCCCTCACCGCACGGCCCGATGCGGCGGGACGTCACCTGGGCCGCGCAGCGCATGCGTTCCACGGCCCATACGCTGCGCGAGATCACCGCCGTGCAGACCATCGCGCGGCCGGACGAGTACGTGCTGGAGCTGGCGCAGGCCGGCTATGCCGGTATGCCGGGCCTGATCGCGATCACCACCGTGCGGTTGCTGTTCGTCAGCGCCGCAACGGTTCACGAACTGCCGGTCGCGGCGCTGGACCGCGCGGAGGTGGTGGATCCGCCAGCGCCCGGTGTGGTGGCGACCCTGCGGGTCCGGGCCCACTCCACCGTCCTCGAGTTCATCGACTGGGTACCAATGGATTTCGCGCGGTTCGCCGAGGCGCTGCGGCTGGCCTGCGAGGTCCAGCACGTCGACGGATCGGTCGTCGCGGCGCGGCCGTCCTCGGCGGATCTGTTCGCCGAATGGCAACTGCTGGTGGAACACCGCCGCCTCGGCATGGTCGAGGACGAGCCGTTCCAGCGCCAGGCCGCCGGCATCCTGCTGGCCACGACGAGCTGACTACGGCTCGGACGCTCCGAAGATCGGAGTGCCCGGATGCAGCGCGACCCGTCGCCACGGGCTCGACGGCCGGGTGTACAAGCCGAGCATCATGTCCCGGCGCTCACCCACCTGTTCCCGCGCGGCGGCCAGATCCCGGGTCGCCGCCCAGAAGATCGCTCCGGTCAGGAAGCCCGAGACGAACTGCCGCCAATTGCGGTAGTGCTCCTGCGCGATGGCGAGTCCGGTGAGCATATGTTCCCACGCTTCGTCCTCGGCGAGATAGCCCGCGGTGTGCGCGGAGCGGGCGATGAACACCACCCGGGCCAGATCCCACGCGGTGGCATCGGTGTTCAGCGGCTGCGGCAAACCCTCGACGATGCCGAGTTTGAGGGCCTGCAACCACGCGTCGTAGTCCCGGTCGAGTCCGGCCGCACCCTCGTAGCCCCGGAACTGGGACAGGATCTGGAGGAATTCCCGATGCCCCGCGGCCAGTCCGGGCCGGCCGGGAATGTAGGACTCCCCCGCCGCGGTCACCGCCAGCGGATGGATCAGCGTGAACAGCGGCGCGTGCATACCCGCGAGCAGCCGCCGGATGGTGTCGCGGGCGTCCTCGGCGTTGTCGACGCCCCAGGCCTCGTGCAGGGCCTCGATGGTCGCCTCGCGCCGGGTCTCCGAGCTGCCGGGCAGGTCCGGCGCGAAGGCGACCGTGTCGTTGTAGGCCCGCCAACTGCGGCAGTAGTACGCACCGAGGGCCAGCGCCCGGATCCGGTCGTCGGAGATGTCGGCGCCGGACCACAGGTCGCGCCTCGAACTCACCTCGGACATCGGAAATCCGGTGATCCGCACAGCGCCGCCCGGTCCCACCTCGACCACCAGCCCTACCCCCCTCGCACCCGCGGACACCGAATCCTGCGGGCCAATTCTAACGGCCGGTCCGCCCCCCACCGGCACACAGCCCGGCCTCCCGGACCACCCTTATCCGGACGGATCGATATCGCGTAATGCGTGGCCGATCAACCGAATCGGTTCCGCACAGGACCCGTACCGGGCCCGCGAATCCTTCGCGAGCGATTTGTCCAGAATGGAGGCGACCGCATGCGGAATCCAATGCTGCCGCCGCGACACGTCCGGCGGCTCGGCGGACACCTGGGCCCGCGCGATCGCGTACCGGCTCGACCCCGGAAACGGCGGTCGCCCGGAGAGCAGCTCCACCGCCGAGCACGCCAGCGCGTACTGATCGGTCGCCGGCCCCAGCCGCCCACCGCGCAACAATTCCGGCGCCGCGTACGGAACCGAGGCGACGACGAACCCGTCCCGCACCCCCGACGGCTCGTCGAACCGCCGCGCCGACCCGAAGTCCGTCAACTTCACCGACGCCGGATCTGTCTGGTGCACAAGCATATTCGCCGGTTTGACATCCAGGTGCAGCACACCCCGCCCGTGCAGATAGTCCAGCGCATCGGCGATATCGGCGAGCACCTTCAGCACCACCGCCAAATCCCGGCTGTCGTGCAACGCGGGAGCCAGTGCCGAAGCCGCCACCCCCTCCACATACTCCGCCGCCAGCCACAGCCGCCCCGCGACTTCCCCATGCCCCCACACCCGCACGATATCCGGATGATCCAGTCCCGCAGCGATCTCGAACTCGTGCAGGAACCGGGCCCGCCCCGCCGCCGACCCACTCTCCTCCGCCCCGAGCACCTTCAGCGACACCACCCGCCCCCGCGCCACCTCCTCGGCGAGATACACCTCACCACTACCCCCGGCCCCCAGTAACGCCCGAACAACGAACCCGCCGAACCGATCCCCCGGCTGCACCAACACCACCCCACCCTAAGCCGTCGGTTCCCCAGCCGGATCCGCGGCAGCCCGTCCGTCGGCGGCCTCGCGAATATCGTCCTCGGCGAGTAGATCTCGGGCCAGGAGGGTGGCGCCGGCGACCGCGCCCGGCATGAGGAGGACGGCGACGAACGGGATGAGGAAGGCGGCGGCCAGGGGGGCGCCGAAGCCCCAGACCAGGGCTTTGCGGGAACGCAGGAGGGTCAGTCGGTCTCGGAGGGCGATCGAGCGGCGTTGCAGGGCGATCGCGGTCAGTTCCTCGGTCAGGAAGAATCCGGTGACCAGGATTGCGGCCACGGGAACGACGGTCTGACCGACCACCGGCAGGAAGCCCAGGGCGAACAGCAGGATGCCCCACAGGGCGGTGCGGACCAGGATTCGCAGGCTGTCGCGGGCGGAGATCCACAGTTGCCGCCACAGCGGCAGATCGGATTCGGGGGCGGTGCCGTCCGGCGCGACCGAGCGGTCCACCCGCGCCGACAGCGTTTCGTAGACGGGCTGGCCGAGCAGCAGGGTCACCGCGGTGAAGCAGGCCACGGCCAGGGACAGGAACAGGACGAAGATCAGGACCGTGAGCAACCCGCGGATCAGGCCCGGCCACGGGCTGGGCCAGTGGCCGGCGAAGGTCGTCAGGGCCGTGGACAGGTCGTAGCCCCAGGTGATGAGGGCGGCCAGGGTGGCCAGATACAGCAGCAGGGTGAAAACGCCGGGCAGCAGGCCGAATCGGTAGTCGCGGGCATGCCGGGCCATCCACCGCTGACCGTTCAGCAGGTAGGTGAAGCCCGCCCCGAAATCTCGCACGGCGCACAGCGTAGCGGGGCGGGGCGCGCTCGGCTTCAGACGCCGGAACCGAAGGCGCCGACCATGAATTCGATGACGGCCTCCTGCGCCCGGGGGTCGAGGACGGCGGCCGGTCCGGTGAATCCGGCGCGGGCGAGGATCATGCCGGTGAAGGCCTCGGCGGCCAGTGCCGGATCGAGCGTGGCGGCGATCTCGCCGCGACGCTGCGCGGCCCGGAAGACCTCCTCGACGACGGCCATGCACCGATCGATCGAGTCGCGGCGGAACGCGGCGTAGATGGCCGGATAGTCCTGGGCCTCCTGCATACACCGTTGCAGGATCTCGATCCGGGGGCTGGTGAACACCGCGGCCACGGCGGGCATGAGGGCACGCAGATCCGTGCGCAGCGTGCCGGTGCCGGGCACGATCAGACCGGCGGCCAGCGTGCCGAGGGCGTCGACGACGAGTTGGTCGCGATCGGGCCAGCGGGTGTAGATGCCGCGCTTGTCGATGCCCGCCCGCGCGGCGACGCTGTTGGTGGCGAACCCGGCGATCCCGCGCTCGGCCAGCTCCTCGACGGCGGCCTGGAGTACGCGGGTATCGATCGAGGGGTCGCGGCGGCGGCCACGCCGTGGTGTCGATGCTCCCATTGCCAACTCCGAGTAATTGATGCACCATAGTAGTGCATTAATTGATGCGGGCCGATCCGGATCCGGCATCGGCAGGGAGATCAACTATGCCACCCACAGCGGTCCGGCCGCTGCCGGTGGCCGGTGCGACACCAATTCAGCCATACCACAGGAGAATTCGAGATGTTGCAAGTGGGCGACCAGGCACCCGACTTCGAGTTGCTCGACCAGCGCGGCGAATCCGTTCGGCTGAGCGAGCTACTGACCAAGGGTCCGGTGGTGCTGTTCTTCTACCCGGCCGCACTGAGTCCCGGATGCACGCGGGAGGCCTGTCACTTCCGTGACATCGTCGGCGAATTCGCCGAGCGCGGCGCCGCCATCCTGGGCATCAGCGCCGACGACGTCGACAAGCAGAAGCGGTTCGACGACACCCACAGCCTCGGCTACCCGCTGCTCGCCGACACCGATTCGACCGTCGCGCGCGCCTACGGCCTCAAGCGCCGCATCCCGGGCATCCCGGCCAAGCGCGGCACCTTCGTCATCGGCGCCGATCAGCGCATCGTCGCGGCCATCCACAGCGAGCTGAACATGAACATCCACGCCGACGAGGCGCTCGGCGCACTCGCGCACTGACGTCCGCGCGGTCGTCGGAACATCTTGGCGCACACCGACTCCGGTGAGGCGTGACAAGTAATGTCATCCGCCGATCGGGCTGTGGCGGGACACCCACCGGCGTACCGTGACCCGGTGCGCAGCGGCGGCCCGGTGGTGCTCGTCGGACTCGGCACACCCGAGGTCACCTTCACCACGAACGATCTCGTCGCCCGCCGGGCGACCCTGGCCGGGTCCACTCCCCTGGGCAACCCCGCCGACGTCGAGGCGGTGCTGAACATGATCGCCACCGGCGAGCCGACCATCGCGGTACGGACGATCGGCTTCGACGACATTCCCGGCGGCCTCGCCGAACTCGCGGCGGGCCGGGTGTCCGGACGCCGGCTGGCGGTATCGCCCGCGGCCTGACCGCCGTGGTCGGTGAACGGCGGTGCGGCCCACCGGATGCGGTTACGGTGGGCCGGTGACATCTGTGACTTCCGGTGGCAGGCAATACGGTGGCCGGTCGGTCGCCGATCGGCGCGCCGAGCGTGAGCAGCGTTTCGTGACCGCCGCGATCCGCCTGTTCGCGGAGCGCGGCTACTCCCGATGCTCGCTGGCCGATGTCTGCGCGGCCGCCGGATTGTCGAAACGCCAGTTCTACGAGGTGTTCCAGACCCGCGAAGATGTGCTGATCGCCGCTTACGACCGGATCCAGGACGAGGCTGCCGCCGCGGTCACCCGCGCGCTGGCGGCCCTGGGCGAGAATCCCGATCCGCACGCCGCGGTCACGGCGGTGTTCACCGCCTATCTGATGTCGTTCACCGGCGATCCGTATCGGCCGAAACTGACGCTGATCGAGTCGGTCGGCGTCAGCGACCGGGTCGAGCAGCACCGCCGCGAACGCCGCCGGATGTGGGCCCACCTGCTGACGATGGCCGCGGCCCCCGTCGCGGGTCGCGGCCGCCGCTCGCGCGGCACCGTGCAGTTGGCGGCGGCGGCACTGATCGGCGCCAGCAACGGCGTCGTCCAGGAATGGCTGCTGGCCGACCCTCGCCCGCCGCTGACCGATCTGCTCGAGGTCCTCGTCCCGACCGCCCTGGCCTTCATCGATCCGGCCGGCGACCGGACCGCGGTGCAGCAACATTCCGACAAACTCTGAGACCATGCGGTTTCGCAATATTGCCGCAGGTCTCCGATTGCGTTGCACCACCTGATCTTTCCTCGCCCGATTCCGGGAAAAATGTGAGACCGAACGGCCTCAACGCCTAGAGAAACCGTGTTACTGTTCGAGGGATCGCAGGACGCCCGGACATCTCGTCGGCCGCCACCGCGAGGCGGGACACCGCAGCGACGGCGCCGCGGTGGCGTTCAGGGAGTGTTGCGATGAACAGACGATGCGGCCGCCGAATCTGGTCCCCGATCGGTCGCCGCGTCGCCGGCGCACCCGTGACCGAGAGCAGCTGAGCACTCGGCTACCGGCGAGCATCCTCGCCGCCCGTCCCCGCCCGGCTCGCCGGACCGTCCACCGTTTCTTGCGCACTTCGAGGTGACCCATGACGATTTCGCAACCGGAGGTGACAGCGCCTGCCGCCCGCGGTGCCGGCTTTCCGCTGCGCCGTCCGCCCGCGCGCGGGAAAGTGCCCGCACCGCAACGCGATCACACCGGCCCCGCCCCCGATACGGTGCGCAGGCTGACCGAAGCCCTGGCGGCCTGCGGCGCACTGCCGAGCCGGCTCGTGGCCGGCCGGAACCAGGAACCGGCGGCCGCCGGGCTCGACGGCTACCGGCCCCTCCCGCAGCTTCCACTGCTCGGCCCGGCGGCCGCCCGGTGGGCCCGGGACAACGTGCCGCTCGACGCCCTCCTCCACGCCGTATACGCCGACGCCGGCACCGTGCTGGAGCACGCCGCCGCGGCCGCGACACCCCGCTCCGCGACCCGGGCCGACCTGGACCGCCTCCGCCACACCGGCCACGCGCTCGGCGCGGCGATGCGCACCATCACCACCACCCTCACCGCCGCCTACCTGCGGGAACTTCAGGCCATGGCGGCCGAGCAGCACGCCCGGGCCCTCGCCGCGGCACTGCTCGGCCGGCAACAGCACACCCCCGAGAAGACCGACGCCGTCCCGCCGGCGTCCCGCTATGCCGTTGTCGCGGTACACATTCCGCACCCATCCCGGCGATCCACCCCGGACGCCCGCGACGAGGCGGTGGCCCGGCTGCGCCGAGTCCACGCCGCGCTGGCCCTCTACTACGGCGAACCCACCCCGGCGCTGCTGAGTGTCCACGGCGGGACGATCCTGATCCCGTGCGATCCCGCCGCCGGCGACGACCTGGACGCGCTGCTGGCCGCACTCGACGAGGCCGCGCGCCTGCCGTTGCTCGCCGCCGTCGTGATCAGCGGCCACGACGGCATCGCCGCGGCCGCCGACCACGCGCACCACCTGCTCGACACGGTCATCCGGGCCGGCGCCGCCCGGGGCCTGCACCGGCTGGAAGACCTGGCCGTGGAATATCAACTGGCCCAACCGGGTCCGGGCCGCGACGCGGTGGCCGCGATCCTCGACCGGGTCGAGGACCACCCCGAACTGATGACCACCCTGCGTGCCCACCTCGCCAACAACAGTCAGCGCCGGGTGACCGCGCTGCAACTGCACATCCACCCCAACACCCTCGACTACCGGCTGCGGCGCATCGCCCAGCTCACCGGCTACAACCCCGCCCAGAGCGCCGGGACCTGGCGATTGCAGACGGCCCTGGCCGCCCGCGGCTACCTCGTCACCCCGGGCATGGGGCCCACTCCGCCCGCCCTGCCGGTCCCGCTCGGACCCGGCGACATCCCGGCAGCGGCCGTGACCACAGGCCCCGCGGAACCGGACCGGGCCGGGCACGAATCCACCGCCGACCGCGGCATACCCGACCTCACGACGCCGGCACGGTGAGGTAGGCAGCAGCGCCGTTCGATCGTGCGGGAGCAGAGCATGTCCGCCGAGCTGATCAACCGCCGGATCCTGTTGCGCCGCCGGCCGCCGCGCCGATCCGAATCACGGCCCGGGACCCGTCACAGCAGCCCGATCTGGATCGGATCGGTCACTGCCGCAACGGGTTTCGCGCTATCGGATCACTTGGCCGGGGCCGGCTGGGCCGGGTCCACGCAGTACGCACCCGCACCCGTGCAGGGAGCGGTCACCGTGGTGAAGTACTGGTAGGCCGACCACAGCACGACCGGACCGGTCACCAGCGCTGTACCGGCCAGTGAACCGAGGCTGCCGATCGTGGCGGCGCCGGCGACGCAGCCGACCAGCGCGCCCGGCACCACGCCGGCCAGCAGGGTGGTGATGGCGGTGGACACCGAGCCCACCACACCGCCCGCGACACAACCCACGGTGAGACCGACCAGCGCACCGATCGCGGCGCCCGCCACCGAGGCCACACCGGCCCGGGAGGCGAACAGGCCCAGTGCGCTGGAGTCCCGCGGCGTGAACGATTCGGCCACGTCCTGCGCGCGGGAGACGTCGTGCCCCCTGGCGATATCGGCCGGGGTGATCGGATCCACCACCGGCCGACCGTCGGTCGACGACGGGGTCAGGCGCACGGAATGCGCACCGATCTCGGCCGCGATCGGGAAGACCTGGTCGTCCTTGCGATAGGTCAGCGGCAGCGAATCATTGAATCGCCCTCGGGTGTCGGTGACGACCACGCTGTCGCCGACCGTCTGGAACGCGCCGTCGGGGGCGGTGACGACCAGCGAGCCGCCGTCGCGGTCGAAGGTGAAATGAACGCCGTTGAGTTCCGCGGTCCGGTGCTCCGACACCGGTTGCGGCGCCTGCAACGGTTCGGCGTGGCCGGTACCGGCGGCGATGCTCACGGCGCCGACGATCAGTGCCGCGCCCGCAGTGAATTTCCTCATCTGTTTTCTTTCTTTCATCGGATCACGAGCCGGCGGTGGCGCGTCAATACGCCACGCCACCACCGACTCCGGCCATCCGGGCGGACCGCTGCCCGCGGTCTCGCCCGAATTACTCGCCCCGGACCAGGCGATATCGCCCTGCCATCCCCATGCCGGCGCCCTGCTCCGACCTGGTCGGAGCAGGGCGAAGAAAGCCTTGCCCGAGACGAATTCTCGAATTCCCCGGCCGTCATGGGACAGCGCTGGAGAAAGTGCTACTGCGGCCGAATTGCCGAATCGGTTCGACTCGGTCGCGTCGGCCGTCGGCGCGCCGGGAACCTGCCCGGGCCGGCGCGCCGGATGTCAGTCGATCGTTCCCACACCAGCCCTCATCACGTGAAATGAAATTTCACACATCTGCCCTTGTGTGAATTTTCGGTACGCAACGGATGCTGGCCGAAGAAGATGAACACCGGCCTACCCGGTGGAGAAAATTCGCTGGCGCAACGATGGACACTGTCGGGCCGCGATCCCGCGCATCCGGCGCCACAGACGACAAAAGCGCTGGTCGACCGGTACGGGACCGGTCGACCAGCGCGGGTACTGCGATTCGGCGGCTGCCGAGGGGAACTCAGAGCGTGCCGAAGAACTGCCAGATCACCGCGGCGGCGTCGAACTGGTGGCTGACCTTGCCGATGATCGCCTGCGGCAGGTACTGCCTACCGCCGGGCCAGGTGTGCCCGCCGTCGGTGACCGAATAGAGCTGCACCTGACTGCCGTTGCGGCAGCCGGTCGTCACCGACACCGTGACGGTCGTGCCGTCGTGGGCGGTATCGGGCAGGTCGCTGACCGCCGGAGCCGTGGTGCACCCGTCGAGGGTGCGCCACTGCTGCTGATTCGCGTCGACCGGCAGCACCGGGACGGCCCCGGCCCGGCCGTTGCCGCCGCTGGTGACCCGGACCGGACCGCCGTTGTAGGGCACGATCGGATCCCCGGTGCCGTGGATCTCGAGGACCGAAACCGGTTGCGCCGGTTGACAGGCCGTCGCGCCCGGCTGCGAGAGGGTGCCGGCGACCGGCGCGATGGCGGCGATCCGGCCCGCGAGCCGGCAGCCCAGATCCTCGGTGAAGATCGCGCCGTTGGACATTCCGGTGGCGTAGATCCGGGCCGGGTCGGCATGATCGTCGGCGATCAGGCGATCGATGATCGTCGACACGAATCCGACGTCGTCGATCCCGGCCGCGCCGGCCTTGGTGTCGGCACCCCGGGTGTCGCTCCACGACCGCTCGTACCCGGCCGGATAGACCGCGATGAATCCGGCGGCGTCGGAGAGCTGGTCGAAGCCGCTGTCGCGCTCCATCTCCTGCGCGGTCCCGCCACCACCGTGGAACGCCAGCACCACCGGCAGCGGCCCGGCCGCCGGGCGAGCCGGTGCGTGCACAAGGTATTCCCGCTGGTGGCCGCCGACATCGAGGGTCACCGTCGTCCCCTCGGCCGCGTGCACCCGACCGGCGCAGCCGGCGACGGACCCCACGGCCACACCCACCGATACCGCCACCATCGCCGCCGCTGCGCGCCGTCGCATCATCGTGCCTTCTCCCGCCGTCGCCGATACCGAGCACCGACGCTACGGCCGGCCCATTGCCGAATCGGGAACGTTTCGATGTGAAGACGATGAGAAATGCCGAACGGCGCAGGTCGGGCCGGCGGAGTGACGAGGATGTCACCCCGGCCCGCGGTACCCGATGGGCGGTGAGGAGAGCGAGAACGCTGGAGCAATCCCAATGGGTTAGAAGGAAGCCTTCCCATGGCCTCACCGTCGATCAGCCTACCGGATCAGCCCGGGATCAGCCCACCGAGATTCGCGGGGGTGACGACCACCGAGCCCTCCGGGAGCTTCTCCGGGCGCTCCAGCCCGATGTAGGTGACCGGTTCGCCGACGGTGTCGGGTTCCCCGATCCGGGCGTCCACCAGCTCCGCGAGGTAACCCACGGTCAGGTAGCGGCGGGCGAGGATGCTGCGGACGAGATCCGTTGTCGTGGCCCGGTTGTTCTCCACCTGGTTGAATCCCGGATCCCCGGTCAGGTACAGATGCAGCCAGACCGCTTCCCAGCCGTCGGCGTCGCGGACGAAAACCAGTGGCAGCGCCACCCGGCCCTGGCCGCGCAGCTCGGACTTCATCCGCACGGTCCGCGGCTCGTAGGGCGCGCCCTCCTCGCTCGCGTCGCGGATCATGTATCCGAAGAACGACTCCGCCACCTGCTCGAAGCCCTCACCGTCGTAGATGTTCACCTGCGGCACAACGACACTCGACGGGATCAGCGGCAAGGTCAGGTCGATGAACTCCGACGCGCCCTCCGGCGCCGACGTGATGTCGCCGGAGTGACGGCCACCGAGGGTGCCCAGGTTGGTGAACGACAGCTGCGCCGGATTGCGGAAATCGCTGTCCAGCAACAGCGCCGACAGATCGAAGTCGGTGCGCTGCCGGGCCTGCCGCCAGTGGACGAAGAACCGCAGCAGCTCACCGTCGACCCTCGACCGCGATCCCCGCGGCAGCGTCCCGAACCCGGAGGCGACCGACTTCCCCGAGATCGGCAGCGCCACATCCAGTATCGCCGGATCGACCACCCAGCGGGGGCCGGTGAGGCGCTCGCGGAGGTGACCGTCCAGCGCCGCGGTCAGCGTGGCGACCACCTCGTCCGCGATCGGCGGGCGGGTGTCGTCGGCGATGTGGCCGCGGGCGTGGCGGTTGACGAACACCCGCCGGCCACCGGCGGACCGATCGGCCAGATGCTCACGCAGCGACAGCAGTACACGGCCGGACACTCGGGATGCGCTGTCCGCGAGCCGATTCGCGATCGCCTGCTGCCCGGTGGCGGTGGCGGTGGCCCGCAGCAGCCGATCCGCCGACCGGTACAGCATTCCGGGCGCCGACCGCTGCAACAGCGCCGCCGCCGCATCCGGCTCGCCGGCGCCGAGCAACTCCTCCACCCGCGAGGCCGTCGACCGCACCCGCTCGTCGCCGCGCGCCACAGCGAACACCTCGCCCGCGTGCGGCCACTGCGGGAACTCGTGCGGATGCAGGCGCTCGCCGAGCCGCTTCCACTGCTCCCGATAGCGATTCACGTCGGCGAGCGCATCCCGGTTCGCCGCGATCACGCCGTCGAGCGCGGCCAGCAACCCCCGCCGCGTCGCGCGGCCGAACGGCCGGAATCGGGTCGGCTGGGCCAGCGTCACGTCACCGTCGGAGAGCGCGCACGCCAGTCGCAGCACATCGGTCACCGTATTCGCCAGAACCGGCGCACCCGCGGCCAACCGCACGGCATTGATCAGCGCCCGGTTCTCTCGCACCGGAATGTCCTGCGGCTGAACCTCATCGGAGGCGCACCGCGCGGCCAGCACCCGCAGCGCGGCGCGATCGTCGTCGTTACCGGGCGTGGTCGCCCCGGCCATCCGCAGGTAGAGTTCCCGCGCCGCCACGACCGGATCCCCTCCGCGCGCAAGGACTGTCACCCGATCCCCGGCGCCGTGGACGAATTCCGCATGGGCGGCCAGCATTTCGTCGTAGCTGTGCAGATATCGGCCGTAGCGCGGCAGGCTCAGCAGGTTCAGCGTGCCGAGCAACGCGGTCTCACCGTGGACGCGGGCCGCCGCCTCCGGATCAGCGAGCGCCTCGAGCAGGCATTCGGTCCAGAACTCCATCGTGTCCGGCACATTGCGCGGGAAGTCCCGGAAATAGACATTGTGCTGAACGTGATCGCCGACCAGCCGGCGGACCGTGTCGAGCACCCGCACCGCGAGATCGAGCACCGCACCGGCCGACAGCGCGCACAACCCGGCGAACAGCTCGGGTGAGAGCTTGAATCCCACCGACATCAGGGCCGCATCGAACTGGCGGGCCACGGCCGAACCGTCACCCGCCGGTCCGTCCGGTATCGGAACACACAGTGTCCGCTCGATGATCAGTCGCTCGACATCGGTACTCATGAGGGCAGTCTCCCCTGCTTTCCCGCGTCCGTCACCACGATTTCCGTTGTGCCGGTGTTCAGTCCGTCCGCGGCCCGCAGGCGAGCCGTCGCGGCCGCGGCCGGGATCTCCCCGCCGCGACGGGCACGGCCGCGGCGGGGTTCCCCGGTCAGCCCTTGCGCGCCCGCCGCGAGGACTGCACGGCCAGGGCCACGGCGACGATCAGGACCACGCCCTCGAACAGGTCGCTGATCCACGCCTGCGAGGGCCATTTCAGTTTCAGGCCCTTGACCCCGACCGCCAGCAGGTAGATCGCGATCACGGTGCCCCACACGTTGAACCGGCCCGGCCGGACCTGGGTGGCGCCCAGGAAGGCGGCGGAGAACGCGGGCAGCAGGTAGGACGCGCCCGCGTTGTAGGGGGCGTTGCCGAGCTGGGCGGCGAAGACCACCCCGGCGAAACTGGCGACCGTGGCCGAGACGATCAGGCCGGTCCACTGCAACCGCAACACTTTCAGGCCCGCCAGCCGCGCCGCGGCGAGATTGGCGCCCACCGCGTACAGATACCGGCCCGACGGGCGGTAGTTGAGGAAGTACCACAGCGCGAGGGCGATGAGGGCGAAGAAGTAGACCGGCAACGGGATCGAGGCGATCTTCTCGTTCCCGAAATCGACGAATCCGGCCTGGATTCCGGTGGTGACCGCCTGACCGCCGGTGAGCCAGTAGGAGACCGCCGCGAGGATCGAGGACATGCCCAGCGTCCCGATCACCGAGTCGACATGCAGCCTGGTCACCACGATCGCGTTGAGGACGCCGATCACCGCGCCGCTCGACACGGTCAGCGCGAGGGCTACGCCCCAGTGGTAGCCGTGCTCCTGGAGGTAGCCGACGAACAGCACCGCCCAGGTCATGTTCGCCGCGATCGACAGGTCGAACACGCCACAGATCAGCGAGACCATCAGCCCGAGGGTGATGATGCCGGTGATCGCCTGGCTGGACAGCACCAGCCGGAAGTTCTGCGAGGTGAAGAAGGTGCTCGGCTCCATCAGGGAGTAGACGACCACCAGGATCACCAGCAGATACAGGCCGCTGAACCGGTCCAGCCCGACGGCGGGCAGCCACTGCCGGGGCGGCCGCGCTCGCGGCGCCGTCGGCCGATCCGTCTGTGCCGGTGATGTTTTCGTGTCGGTCACGCCGATATTCCTTCCTCGGCCACACCGAGGCTCGCCCGGGTGATCGCAGCGCGGGTGATGTCGTCGCCGAGGAGTTCGGCGCTCACGTGGCCCCGGCTGAGCACGAGGACGCGCGTGCACAGCCGGACGAGCTCGGTCTCGTCCGAGGAGGCCACCAGGACCGCCGCTCCCTGGTCGGCGGCCTTGTCGACGAGCCGGTGGACCTCGGCTTTGGCGGCGACGTCCACGCCCTGGGTCGGCTCGTCGAGCAGCAGGACCTTCGGGTTCGTGCGCAGCCATTTGCCCAGCACGACCTTCTGCTGATTACCGCCGGACAGGGCGGTCATGGCGACCTCCGTACCCGGGGTGGCCAGCCCGAGGCGACGGCCCCACTCCACCACATCCGAGCGTTCCCGCTTGGTGCGCAACACGAATGCGGACAGGTAGTCGCCGAGCCGGGGCAGCGTCATGTTCTCCCGGACCGACATCTCCATGACCAGTCCGTGCGCGGCCCGGTCGGCCGGCACGAATCCGATGCCGGAGGCGGCGGCGAGATCGGGGCGGTCCGCCGGGATCTCGCCGCCGTCGACGCGCACGGTCCCGGTGCGCGGGGCGCCGCCGAAGGCGGCCATGGTGATCTCGTCGCGACCGGACCCGTTGATCCCGGCCAGGCCGACGATCTCGCCCGCGTGCACCACCAGGTTCAGCTCGCGCAGCACCCGCGCCGAGACGTCGCGCAGTTCCAGCATCGGATCGCCGAGCTCGCGCACGGCCCGCTCGCCGACGTCCACACGGCTGCCGGCCATCAGGTCGGCCAGCTCACGCGGGCTGGTGTCCGCGACGTCCAGCGTGGTGATCAGGTGCCCGTCGCGCAGCACGGTGACCCGATCGGCCAGCGCGAACACCTCGTCCAGATGGTGCGAGACGTACAGCACCGACGCGCCGCCGGCCCGCACCCGCCGGACCAGGTCGTACAGCGTGTCGACATCGTGGGCGGGCATCGTGGCGGTCGGCTCGTCCAGCACCAGCAGCGCGATCGGGTTCGCGGCGGGGCGCATGGCGCGGGCGATCGCCACGGCCGTGCGCTCCACCGCCGTCAGCTGCCGCATCGGGGCGCGCGGGTCGATGTCGTGCCCGAGGTCGTGCATGAGTTCCCGTGCGTGCCGGTACTGTTCGCGCCACCGGATACCGCCGGTGCGCCCGGTCGGGTAGCCCGCGCCGAGCGCCAGGTTGTCGGCGGTGGACTCGGTCATCACCAGACCGAGGTCCTGATGGACGAACCGGAGCCCGGCGGTGTGCGCCGCCGCCGGGTCACCGGGCGTCAGGACGGTATCCCCGACGCTGATCGTGCCACCGTTGTCGTCCGCCTTGTGGAAGCCCGCGAGGATCTTGATCAGAGTCGACTTGCCGGAGCCGTTCTGACCGACCAGCGCGTGCACCGCACCGGGCCGGATGTCGAGGTGGACCCGATCCAGCGCCACCGTCCCCGGAAAGGTCTTCGACACGTCCCGCAGCGACAGGACCGTGCCGTCGGTCGACTCGGTCATCTCACCCGACCTGCCAGAGCTTCTTGAACTGTGCCGCATAGTCGCTCGGGCTGACCGGCAGCGTCGCGGAGCTGTCGTCGGCGTCGGTCAGGATCTGGATCGGCACGATGTCGTCCAGCGCGGGCTTGCCGGTATCGAAGTACCGGGCCACCAGATCGACCTCCAGCCAGGCCTGCACCTCGGTGGAGGTGGCCAGGTTCGCGACCATCCGCCCGGCCTTCAGATCGGCATAGGTCCCCGCCGACGCGGTGGAGGCGACACTGTTCACCTTGATCCCCGCGGTCTGCAACGCCGCCGGCACCCCGATCGACAGATCCCCGTACGGATAGAAGACGTAGTTCACGCTCGGATTCGCCTGCAACTCCGAAACCACCTGCTGCGGTAACCCGTTGCCGATCTGCTGCAACTGCGCGTTGATCGTGGTCACCGTGCACGCCGGGCACTGCGCCGCCAATTCCTTGGTGAATCCGGCGTTCTCGACGGTGAGCGTCTTCTGATCGGGGACCGTGACGATCGCGATGTTCGCCTTACCCCCCGACGCCTTGATGATGTAATCGGCCGCGATCTTCCCCTCGGTGGTGAGGAAGTTGTTGCCCAGCGAGACACCGGCCGGCCCGCCTTCGGCCAGCGTGGTCGGCGTATTGGGCACCCCACCCACGAACACCGGAATCCCGGCCGCGTCCGCGGCCTGCAACGCCTTGGTGAAGTGCGACTGATCCTCCCCGGACAACAGGATCGCGTCCGGCTTCTCCGAAACAGCCTGCGCCATAGCGGTCGCCAGCGAGGCCGGATCACCGGCATACGTCTCCGTGGTCACCGACCACCCGAGCTCCTTGGCCCCCGCGGTCACATCCTGACCGATGGTGGCCGTGAGCGGAGCCGCGGTATCGGCCAGATACACCAGATGCTTCCCCGGAGCCGGCTTCGCCTTCAAGGGTGGCAGATCCAGCGCCGCCTGCCCGCTGTACTGGCTGACCACGGCACTGACATCGGCAGATACGGCACCGGCCGACCCACCGCTGGAAGCCACGGCCGAGCTCCCGTCCGACCCGCTGCTGCACGCGGTGAGAAATACCCCCACCACACCCGCCGCACCGGCAGCGGCCACGGCTTTGAAGGTCCCGGAAAGGGCGATCGTCTTTGATCTCATGTTCTCTTGTTCTCCAGTAGGCGCAGTATTCACGCGACGGGCGCTATGGTGCGCAGCCCTTCGTTATCGCCGGCGTTACGCCCGTCACACCGGCGTCCCGGTAACGGTGATGTGCCCTCAACAGCATCGATATCCGGTGCCGGCTCGATGGTTCTGCTGCCCTACCGCTTTCGGCCCCACCCCACCTACCGATCGCAGCGGTGAAGTATCCGACCCCGATCACCGGGGAGGCGCGCCCCTCAGCGCAGCGGCGGTTCGGTCCGATAAGCGGGATCACGACCGTGGTTCGGCGTGGTCCGGACACGACATCGACATTGCGTTCCGGCCCCGCCCGGACGGTGGCTTCCACGCACACGTCGGTGTGCAGACCTGCCGTAATGAGCCGGGTAATGCCGCGGCTGCGCAGCATCGGATCCAGTTCGGTATGGGCGAAGAAGCTGTGGCGGGTCTTGTCGAGTACGAGATCACCGTCGTCTTCATGGATGCAAGCCTGTTGTCGTGATCGATCTACGACCCAGCGGATCGGCCGGCTGTCGCTGTACGCCGTACATGACCGACCTGCGTGCGGTCCAGGTGACCGACCGCAGCAGCGCGTCTCACCGATGAGCCGTCGGGCCGGATCCGGTGACAGGGGACGATGGTGTCCATGCAGAGCACGCTGATCGAAGTGAAGACGGGTTCGCGCGAGACCGTTCATGACCTCACGCCGCACTGTTCGGCGTTTCTGCGCGAGGTGTCGGGAGGTGGGGACGGGTTGTTGCACGTCTTCGTCCCGCATGCCACGGCGGGTGTCGCGCTGATCGAACTCGGGGCGGGTAGCGACGACGATCTGCTGGCCGCGCTGCGGGATCTGCTGCCCGCCGACGAGCGGTGGCGGCACGCGCACGGCGCCCGGGGGCACGGGCGGTCGCATGTCATGCCCGCGCTGATCGCTGCGTACGCGAGCGTTCCGGTGCTGGGCGGCGAGATGGCGCTGGGGACCTGGCAGTCGGTCGCGATGGTGGATCTCAACGTCGACAACCCCGTACGGCAGGTGCGATTGTCGTTCCTGGCCGGCTGATCCTCGATCGGGGGTGGTGCGCCGGCTCCGCCGAGGCCACGATGGAACCCAGTGGTGAAGGGAGTTATCGGTGTTCTTCGACTTGGGTGTCCGCGATTTCCTCGATCGCGCCGAAACGGTCTACCCCGATCGCATCGGCGTGATCGACGAACCGGACCAGCCCGCCGCCTCGTGGGGCGCGGTGACCTATCGGGAGATCGCCCGCCGTGCCCGCGCGCAGGCGGCCTGGCTGGACACCCTCGGGGTACCGGTGGGTGGCCGGGTCGCCATCGTGTCGCACAACTCCGCGCGGCTGCTGACCTCGTTCTTCGGGGTGTCGGCGTGGGGCCGGGTGCTGGTGCCGGTCAACTTCCGGCTCTCCCCCGCCGAGGTGGGTTACATCGTGGAGCACTCCGGGGCCGAGGTGCTGCTCGTGGATCCGGAGCTGGGACATCTGCTGGAGACCGTGCACGCGAAACACACCTTCGTGCTCGGCGACAGCGACGATGTCGTATTCGGTTCCACCGCACGGCCCACACCGTGGGCCGGTGACGAATCCGCCACGGCCACACTCAATTACACCTCCGGGACCACCGCCCGTCCCAAGGGCGTGCAGCTGACCCACCGCAATCTGTGGCTCAACGCCACCGTATTCGGCCTGCACACCACCGTCACCGACAACGACGTCCTGCTGCACACCCTGCCGATGTTCCACGCCAACGGCTGGGGCATGCCCTACACCGTCACCGGCCTCGGCGGCCGCCACATCGTGCTCCGCAAGGTCGACGGCACCGAAATCCTGCGCCGCACAGCCGAACACGGCGTCACCCTGCTGTGCGCCGCCCCCGCCGTCGTCACCGCCGCCCTGGACGCGGCGAAAACCTGGGACGGCGAGATCCCGGGCCGCGACCGCGTCCGCATCGTCGTCGCCGGCGCCCCGCCACCGACCCGCACCATCGAACGCGTCCGCGACGAACTCGGCTGGGAATTCATCCAGATCTACGGCCTCACCGAAACCGCTCCCCTGCTCACCATCAACCGGATGCGTTCGGAATGGGCCGAATTCGACCCGAACGAACAAGCCCGGCTGCTCGGCCGCGCGGGCGCCCCCGCACTCGGAGTGCGCATCGCTCTCGACACCGACAACGAGGTCCTCGCCCAGTCCAACCACAATCTCGACGGCTACTGGCAGAACCCGGACGAATCCGAACGCGTCCAGGAAGGCAACTGGTTCCACACCGGCGACGGCGGCTCCGTCACCGACGGCTACCTCACCATCGCCGACCGCAAGAAGGACGTCATCATCAGCGGCGGCGAGAACGTCTCCTCCATCGAGGTCGAAGACGCCCTCAACTCCCACCCCGCCGTCCGCGAAGCCGCTGTCATCGGCATCCCCGACGAGAAGTGGGGTGAACTGGTCACCGCCCTCGTCGTCACCGACGACCCGGCCACAACCGCCGACGACATCATCACCCACTGCCGCAACTACCTGGCCGGCTACAAATGCCCGAAACGAGTCGAATTCGTGGCGGCCCTGCCGCGCACGGCAACCGGCAAGATCCAGAAATTCAAACTGCGGGAACCCTATTGGCGAGGCTTGGATCGAAAGGTGAACTGAGGCCGCACCGGTCACTCAGTCGTCCTCCGACAGCGCGATCGCCAGTGTCGGGCACGCCGCCTCCGCGGCACGCAGATCCAGCAGGACGCTGTGGTCCAGGTGGTCGGCGACGACGTGGGAGAGGTCGTCGTCGCCGACCTCGAATACGTCCGGGGCGATCAGTGCGCACAGGGCATGGCCTTCGCATTTCTTCACATCGATCCGAACTCTCATCGCGATTCTCCGAATTCGCCCGTCGGTTTCGTCATATGTACAGTCCGCCGTTCACACCGATGAGCCGGCCGGTGCGGAAGCCGGCCGCCGCTGCCACCGCGAAACCGATGCCCGAGGCCGCGCCGGTGACAATCGCGACCCGGGCGGAATTATCGTCACGAATCCCGGCCTCGGCCATGTCACGCCCTCGTTTCTCGTGAATCCTCACGACGCGGGGGTGAATTCGATGTGCAGGGACCGCAGGCCACGCGGGATATCGGTCGATGTCACCGTTCGGCTGGAAGGGCAAGGGCGGGAACGGACCCGAGGGTGCGACGCAACTGGAGAAGTGGTCGTGGTTGCGGTACACCTCGACCGCGACGTCGTGGTCGGTCACGGCCAGCACGCCGTGGTGCGGCTCGCGCACGATCGGGCCTGCGGCACGCCGTGATTCGAAGTACGGATACGGGTCGGCGACGATCGAATCGTGAGTGAAGAAATCGATCTCATCGAACATGCTCACGGCTAACTCCTGGCGAGTTGAGTGCAGCATCGGCACGCGGCCACCGGACGACATGTCTGCCTCACAGCGGGCCGGAATCCCGCCACCGCGCTGATCAAGCGCTCAGCAATGCTGTACACATGATTAGCATCCGGTGGTCCGCCGGTCAAGACCACTCTCACCATCGGGGGGAATGCCGTTGCCGGACTTGTCGTTTCACAGCTCCTCCGGCCCCCGCTCAGCCAGCCGTCGCAGCTGCTTCTCGACGAAGGCCAGGGTCTCCTCGTGCGCCTCGGTCATACCGAGGGCGGTCTCGAAGATCATGGCCCGCGAGACGCTGGCCATGACGAACGCGACCACCGGGGCCGGCCACCGCTCGACGTCGATGCCATCTCCACCTCCGCACCTCTCCACCACCCGTCCGCGCAATGCTATCGTCCGCATCGGCATCCGTTCCGCATCCGGCCGCGGGGCCTCGGCCACGCAGGCGGCCCGGTGGCGCCGTCGCCGATCTCGTTCCCAGGCAACCGATCAGCGGCCGGTCCACCCGTTCCGGCCGCTGTCGACCCGACTCCGCCCGACCGACAGCCTCGCGGACTCCGCCCGCGGCTACCTCGACCGTCATCCCGGCACGGCCCTCGCGACCGTCGGCGGGCAGTTCGTCCTCGGCGTCCGCACCGTGCGCTGTCTGGTACTCGACATCTGCACCGGCCGTTTCGCTTTCGAGAAGTTCGTGCGCCAGGCGGCCTTCATGGCGCCGGCGGCCATGCTGCCCACCCTCTTCGTCGCGCTGCCGATCGGGGTGCCGCTGTCGATCCAATCCGGTTTGCCGGCAGCGCAAGTCGACACCCGAACCCGTTGCGCGGAAACGGAAGTGGCTCAACCGCCTCGGGCCGATCGCGCTACCGCTGATCCGGCGGGTCAGGATGCGCGCACCGCCACACCGCGTAACACGGTGTCGCGCACATGGATCAGGCCCCGCTCGGTACCGAGCTCGTGCAGGATGTTCTCCGGAATCCACTGCTCGCCGATCACGCACCGCGCCATCATCTCCGCCGACGGGCCGTCGACGCGCAGCTCACCGGACTTGCGGCCTTCGGACAGCAGCGATCTCATCTGCCGGACCCGGGTCGTGAACGACCATCCCGGATCGGCGATGTCCGGCGGGGAATGCCGCATCCAGGCCAGCTGGATCCGGAACTCGTCCGGAAATCGTTCCAGCGCATTGATGTTCACCCAGCTGAGGGCGTCGAGCTGCTCCAGCGGCGTGGCCGACGACCGCAGCACGGCCGTCCACCCGGCTCCCACCTTCTTGCCGAACGACAGCATGATCGACTTCAGCAGTTCTTCCTTGGAGCCGATCAACCGGTAGACGGTGCCCAGTGTCAGGCCCGCGGCCGCGGCGATGTCGCGCACGGTGGTCATCTCGTAACCGCGGCGGCCGAATTCGGCTCTGGCGACGGCACGGACATGGGCCGCTCGTTCGCCCGCCGCCGCGTCCTCGCCGGCCCAGGTGCCGATCACCTGCTCGGCGGCGGCGAAGGCCGCGGAGCCGTTCAGCGCCGCGTCCGTCGGGGATCGCGTTGCCAGCCCGTGCAATTGGATGGTACCGATCGCCGTGGCGACCTGATCACTGGAGGCCTTGTGCCGGATCACGTCCAGCCCGACGTGCAGCATGCTCTGGCAGATCCGGTCGGCCAGCGTCGGCAGATCCACCTCCGCGCGGATGTAGCCGGCCTCGCGACCGGCGCGCAAGGTGTGCAGCATCGCCTCCTGCGCGGTCGTCCAGCGACGCTGGGTCAAGGCGATGAGTTCGGGATCGGTACCGGGACCTTCGTAGAACGACATCTGCAAGGCGGCCCGGTGCTCCACCGCGCAGCGGGCGATCGCGCGCCCCAGGTCGAGGATCCGCTCCGCGGGCGGCCGTAATCCGGATGCGCCGAGCTGTGCCAGCGCGACCGTGCCGAGGCGATCGAGTTCGTCCTGGTAGCGGCGGACCAATTCGACGAGGATCGCTTCCTTGGAGTCGAAATGATGGTAGAGACTGCCCGGGAGAATCCCCGCCGCATCGGCGATCTGTTGCAGTGACGCGCGCAGGCCCGAGGTGGCGATCACCGCATTGGCGGTCCGCAGGATCTCGGTGCGGCGAGACGCGTCCACCTCCGTTCCGATGGCCGGTACAGCATTCCGGGAACCCGGTGCCGCGGCGCCCCGATCGACACCCGAAGGTATCTGCGCGGTCATTCGACTCCTTCGGGTGTCACCACAACAAAATTCGGCGCCGGCACGTCCCGGCCATCCGCCGAGTTTACCCATCGGCGGGGCCGGGAACGGCGCGGCCGTTTACCGGGCCCGGCTCAGCTCGGCAGATTCGAGACCAGATTCAGCACCGTGACCGTCTCCGTACCGGTCTTGCGCAACCGTTCCGACGAGCGGTAGCCGAGGTCGACCCCGGTGGCCCGGGACCGCAGCGCACCCACGGTGAGCTGTTCGCGGGGATTGTGCCGGAACAGGTCGAACGAATACAGCCGGGCCGCGTTGCGGTGCGTGATCCGGTCGATCTCGTCGTCGGACAATCCGTCGAGATAGATGTCCAGGGTTTCCGGCGCCTGCGGCCAGGTGGAATCCGAATGCGGATAATCGCATTCCCACGAGATCATGTCGAGGTTCAGCTTGCCGCGGCTCTCGACGCCGAATTCGTCGTCGATGAAGCACAGGGCGATGCGCTCCAGAAAGACCTCGCTGGGCAGCCGGTCGCCGAAATCCTGATGGGTCCAGGCGCGATGCATCTTGTACACCCGGTCGATCCGTTCCAGGAAATACGGCACCCAGCCGATGCCCCCTTCCGACAGCGCGAAGGTGAGGTCCGGGAATTTGCGCAGCGTCGGCGACCAGATCAGATCCGCGGCGGCGTTGACGATGCTCATCGGCTGCAAGGTGATCATCGTGTCGATCGGCGCGTCCACGGAGGTGATGACGACCGACGACGACGATCCGATGTGCAGATTCACCACCGTGTTCGTATCGCTGCACGCCGTCCAGAACGGATCCCAGTGCGGATCGTGCAGCGACGGATAGTTGAGCTTGGTCGGATTCTCCGAGAAGGACACCGAGTGGCAGCCCTTGCGCGCCAGCCGCCGCACCTCGTCGGCCATCAGCTGTGGATCCCAGAGGGGTGGCAGGCCCAGCGGGATCATCCGGCCCGGATAGGCGCCGCACCATTCGTCGACATGCCAGTCGTTGTAGGCGCGCAGCACCGCCAGGCCCAGCCCCTTGTCCTGGGCGCGGGCGAAGTACTGCCCGCAGAACTGCGGATAGGACGGGAAGTTCATGGAGGCGGCCACGCCGTTGGCGTTCATGTCCGCGATCCGCGCGTCGATGTCGTAACAGCCCTCGCGGATCTCGCTGAACTTGGTCGGCTCCGCGCCGTATTCGTCCGGTGGCCGACCGGCGACGGCGTTGAGGCCCACATTGGTGGCCTCCTGGCCCTCGAACACCCAGGCGTCGGTACCGTCCTTGCGCTGCACCACCTTCGGCGCCTGGTCGCGATACTTCGCCGGGATGTGGTTGCGGAACATATCGGGCGGTTCGACGAGATGATCGTCGACCGACACCAGTACCAGGTCGTTCATGTCCATGTCGTCCTCCTAGTTTCGTGGGCCGGGAAAGGCGCGGCGGGATCGGTCATGCGTGCCGCCCGACCAGTGCCCGCCCGACCTGTTCCAGATGGCTGTCGGGGCCGCCGAGGAATCGGCTGAAGCTCAGCAGCCGTCGGAGATACGGATGCGCGTCGTGTTCCCCGGTGTAGCCGAGACCGCCGAACACCTGGACGGCCCGATCGCGCACGCCGGCCAGCCGTCCGGCGAACGCCTTCACCCGCAGCGCCGCCAGGTGACGTTGCGCGGGGTCGGCGGCCCAGGAGCCGTACAGGACCGCGCCGCGAGCGAGCTCGACCGTCTCGTCCATGTCGGCGCCGTACTCCTTGCCGAACCGTTCGGCCTCGTGCGGATAGGAGAAATCCACAATCTTCCTTCTCGATGAAGGCAATTGGCCTTGCCCGAAGGCGATTGACTGCCGGTGGTCCGGACTCTACTTTGGAACAGATATTTGGTCAATACCGCGCTCGACGGTGAGGAGTCCCGTGACGGACGAGGTGGAACGATTCACGATGCTGGCCTCCGCCCTGGCGGGCCGCACGGTGGCGGTGGCCGCCGCGGCGGCGGGCGGGCCGGCCTGGACCGACGGGCGGACGGTGTACCTCGATCCCGCGGCCGCCCCGCACATCGGGCTGGAATCGCTTGCGGTACAAGCATCCTTGCTCGCGGCGGGCGGGCTGGAACCCGGCATCGTCGCCCGGCTCGCACGGCGGCGCACGCTCGCCGAGCGGTACCTGGCGGTGGAAGGCCCGCGCGCACTGCTCGCCAACGAGCGGCTGCTACCCGCCGCGCTGCGACCGCTCCCACCGGAACCGATCATGGTCGCGTCACCGGCGGAATCCCTGGCCGTGGCCGCGAGCCGCCGCCCGATCGCGAGCCCGCCGCCGAGCTTCGGGGTGATCCGCCCGGCGGCGCTGCTCGCCGCGCACCGGGCCGCCGGGGCACCCGGCCCGGAGGCCGCGCACCAGCCGCGTCGCCCGAGCACCGACGCACTGCCGGACCTCGATGCGGACGAGGACCCGGAACACGCAGGCACCGATCCGTTTTCGAGCCCGGTCGGCGGGGGCGGCGTCATCGGCGCGGTGCTGGCCCGGCTGCTGCGCCGGACGAGAAGGCTCGGTGGTGGCGGACCGCCGGGGGCGGACGCGCCGACCAACTCCCGGCGCTCGGCGACCGGCGGCGCCGGTGCGGTGGTCTCCACGGCGACCATGAGCGCGGAGGACACCGCCGCGGACAGCGGCAAGACCGGTATCCGCTATCCCGAATGGGACGCTCACCGTGGGCGATACCGGCCGGACTGGTGCACTGTGATCGAAACCGATTCGCCGCGTTGGCAATCCGGATGGTCCGATCCGAGCGACCCGGCCCTGCGCCGGTCGCTGGCCCGCCTCGGCGCCGCCACCGACGCGGCGGCGCTGCGCCGGGTGTTCGGCGCCGCGGCCCATGCGACGCTCGGGCATCCGGAGCAGCTGGGCCGGCTCGCCGGTCCGTTGTTGCGGCCGGCGCTCGACCGCGCGGACATCCGGCGACGGCGGCCGTCGTGAGGACGCGCGCCGATCACACCACCGCATTCCGGTCCGCCGGAACGGTTGTATCAAACATCTGTTCCGAGCTACGCTTCGGGCGGCCCGGTCCGGATCCGCGACACGGGACTCATGAAGGAGAAGTGATGTCTGGCACCGGCGCCGGCCGAACTCCCGGCATTGCGACCCGAAGAGTCCGCGGATGACGATCTCCGCCCCCTCCAAGCCGCGCCCCGACGCGGCCGCGCCACTGCCCCGCCCGTACTACGTCCCCGTACTCGACGAGGAAGCGGTCTTCAAAGCCGCTCACCGGCAAGGACTTTCGATCGTCCTGAAGGGCCCGACCGGCTGCGGCAAGACCCGGTTCGTCGAGGCGATGGCACACGATCTCGGGCGACCGCTGATCACCGTCGCCTGTCACGACGATCTCACCACCGCCGACCTCGTCGGCCGATACCTGTTGCGCGGCGGCGATACCGAATGGGTCGACGGCCCGCTGACCCGCGCGGTGCGCGAGGGCGCCATCTGCTATCTCGACGAGGTGGTCGAGGCCCGCCAGGACACCACCGTCGTGCTGCATCCGCTCGCCGATCACCGGCGCCAACTGCCGATCGAGCGGCTCGGCGAAACCGTCTCGGCGGCACCGGGATTCGGTCTGGTGGTGTCCTACAACCCCGGCTATCAGAGTGTGCTCGAGGATCTCAAGGACTCCACCCGGCAGCGGATGGTCGCCATCGAGTTCGGCTTCCCGGAGCCGGAGGTGGAGCAGCGCATCGTGGCCCACGAGGCCGGCATCGACGAACACACGGCGGCGATGCTCGTGCAACTGGCCGGGGCGATCCGCCGGTTGGAGGCCGGCGGCGTGCGCGAGGTGTCCTCCACTCGTGTCCTGGTCGCCGCCGGGCGGCTGATCGCCGCAGGGCTCGACCCTCGCGCGGCGGCGGTGGCGGCCGTCGCCGGTCCGCTCACCGACGATCCGCGGGTCACCCGCGGCCTGATCGAGATGATCGACGTGTACCTGCGGGCGCCGGACGAGTGAGCTCGCCCGCCGGATCCGCGGACCGTCATGCCCACTGAAAAACAAATATTCGTTCGTACTACGGGAGGTCACGTGTCGTACGAGAGCACCGCCGAACCGATCAAGGTCGGCTATCTGATGGATTTCACACTGCCACCGGGCTTTCCGCAGCAGATGCGGGACGACTTCACCCAGGTGTTCGACCTGGTCTTCGAGGAGGCCTTCGAACAGGGCCTGATGGACCGCCGGGTGCAGATGATCTACCGCGAGGTGGAGGGCCTGCCCAAGGGCAGTGTCAAGGCGGTCATCGATGCCTACGGCGAACTCGTCGACGCGGGCTGCCTGGTGATCTTCGGCCCCAACATCACCGACAACGCCGTGCCGGTGCGCGAGGCGATCGAGGAGCGGTTCCGGGTGCCGGCGATCAGCGTGACCGGTACCGACGACTGGCTGGGTGAGTGGACCTTCTCGTTTCCGCAGGGGTCGATGACCGACGAGCCGATCTTCCTCGTCGACCTGATCGCCAAGCGCGGGATCAGCACCATCGGCGTGCTGGCCGAGCAGAGCCTGATCGGTGAGAGCTATCTGCGCAATCTGCGGAATGTCGCCCGGCGCAAGAGCATTCGAATCGTCGCCGAGGCGGTGATCGCGCAGACGGCACAGGACATCACCGCCGCGGTGCGCACCCTGCACGAGGCCGGGGCCGGGGGCATCGTCCATCTCGGCTTCGGTTTCGGCATCGTGTTCATCAATCCGGCGCTGGAGGCCACCGGGTGGGATCCACCGCGGTTCACCACGACTGCCTTCCAGAACGCCTGGGTCAACCCGATCATGTGGAACGCGTTCATGGGCTGGGTCGGCGTCGATCAGTACGACGAGGGCAATCCGGTCGGGCAGGCGTTCCTCGACCGCTACGCCGCGAAATACGACGGCCGCCGCCCCGAATACTGCGTGCCGGTGGTGAATCACGACATCGCCGCCACCCTGGTCCACGCCTTCACCGACGCGCATCCGCTCAGCCCGCGCGGAGTGAAGGAGGCGCTGGAGCGGGTCAAGATGCTGCCCGCCGCCTCCGGCGCACCGGGAACCCGTGTCTCGCTGGGCAAATGGACACGCCGGGCCTGGATGGGCGCCGGCTACCTGGTCGCCCGCAGCCTCGATGCCGACGGCGCCAACTCGCACCTCGTCGACCGCTTCGGTCAGGAGTGAACGATGACGACCGAACCCGCACACCGCACCGCCGACCTCCGCGACCCCGCACCCCGAAAACGCCCGCTGTGGCCGGTGATCGGGACCGCACTCGCCCTCGTCGCACTGATCCTGATCGGCTGGAACGCCCGGGTGAGCGCGGTGTCCGCACGCATCCGCACCCCCGGATTCCCGGACGGTCCCGCGCCGCGACCGGTGCAGCCGCTGTTCGGCTACCACCACTGGGTCACGCTGCTGCAAATCCTGACCGTCGTCATGATGATCCAGCTCATCGCGCTCGTGATCTGGGCGGTGCGACGGCATCCCGGCCACCCCTACCTGCTGATGGGCATCGTCACCACGCTGATCGTGTGGCAGGACCCGATCATGAACTGGTCGCCGTACGCGGTCTACAACCCCGATCTGTCGCACTGGCCGGAGGATTGGCCGCTGGTGTCGTTGTCGCCGACGGTCGAGCCGTTCCTGGTGATCGGCTACGCGACGTTCTACTTCGGCCCGTTCTTCCTGGCCAATCCGGTGCTGAGGCGGATTCAGGCCGCGCGGCCGACGGATTCGTTCGTCTGGCGGCATCCGCTGATTTCGCTGGCCTGGCTCATCCTGGTGTTCGGCTTCGTGATGGACATGATCCTCGAGGTCACGCTGGTGCGGACCGGAATGTACATCTACTCGCAGGTCATCCCGTTCGGCTCGATCTTCGTCGGCCGCCCCTGGCAGTTCCCGCTGCTGTGGGAATCGACGCTGGTGTGCGTGGTGATGATTCCGGCCGGTGTGCTGGTGTATCGCGACGATACCGGTCGCACGGTGGCCGAAAAACTCGCGCAGCGGGCCAGGCTGTTCCCACGACGGCCCGCGCTGGGCATGTTCGCGGTGATGTTCGTGATCGTCAACATCGCGTACTTCTGCTACGGCTGGGGATTCCAGCTCATCAAAATCAGCGGCGCGGCCACGTCGGTGGCCTGCCCGTGGCCCTATCCCGAGGCCAAAGTCTACGACCCGCAAGGCATGTACGAGAAGAACGGCCAACCGGGCCCGTATTCGGTGGGTATCTGGTCCACCTGGATGAGCGGGCAGCCGCACGGCCGGCCCGATATCGCCCTGCCTGCCGCCGGCGGCCGCTGCGCGCCGGAGCCGCACCATGGCTGAGCAACGCACCGTCCTCATCACCGGCGCCTCGCGCGGCCTGGGCCTGGCCTCGGCGATACATCTCTACCAGCGGGGGTGGACCGTCGTCGCGGCGATGCGCTCCCCCGAGCCCGGACTCGCCCGTCTTCGCGCTGAAACCGTTGCACCACAGAATGATCCGAGACTCCTCGGCATCCGGCTCGACCTGACCGATCCGGCCTCCATCACCGCGGCGGCGGCGACCGTCCTGGAACGGGTGGGTGCCCCCTACGCGCTGGTGCACAATGCCGGGATCTCCGCCGCGGGCATGGTGGAGGAGGCGCCGCCGGAGCTGTGGGAGCGAATGTTCGCGACTCACCTCCTCGGACCCGTGGCGTTGACCACCGCGCTACTACCCGCCATGCGCGCGGCCGGCCGCGGCCGGATCGTCCTGGTCTCCAGCGCGGGCGGGGTGCGGGGCATGCCCGGCATCGCGCCCTACTCCTCGGCCAAGGGTGCGCTGGAACGCTGGGGCGAATCGCTGGCCGGGGAGATCGCCCCCTTCGGGCTCGGCGTCTCGATCCTGGTGACCGGCACCTACGACACCGACATCATCACCGACGCGGGCACCACCGACGATCGCGACTTCGCCGGGCCCTACGCGCGATTGCACGAATCCACCGACCGGCGGGGCCGATTCGCCATCCGATTCGCCCGGCCGCCACAGCGTTTCGCGGCCGGCCTGAGCAAGGCGCTCGACCACCGCGGCCCGTTCCGCCGCCGCGCCGTCGGCCCCGACGCCCGAATGTTGTTGCTGGCCGCCAGAATTCTGCCGCCGTCGGGCATGCACCAGATGTCCCGGCTGGCGATGGGACTGCCGCGGCACGGCGCACTGCGCGGTGGCCCGGTCCGCGTCACCGCGAGCCGGCGCGCGATGATCACCGCCGCGCGCGTCCTGCCCGCACCCGCAATGCAGCGAATCGCCGTGCTGGCCATGCGTTTCGCACCCCAGCCGAGCGCACCGGAAGGCCCGAAGCCGGACAGCGACACCCATGCCTGACACCCTGAAGGTCGCCAACGACGGTCCCTACGGCCTGGCCGGGAATGTCATGTCGAGTTCGCTCGAACACTCGCCGGCGGTGGCGCGCCGATTGCGCGCCGGATTCATCGGCCTCGGCGGCGGAGCCGGTTACGGCGCCGACGTACCTTCGGCGACAGCACGGCACGGCCGGATTCGGCCGGTACACCGAGACCAAATCCGTCGCCAACCCGGTCGATTGAAAGAGGAATCAGTAATGGAACTGTTCGACGACCTCCAGGATTTCGGCGCCTTCGACGACGCGGTGTCGGGAAATGTCCGCGACCCCTATCCGGAACTGGCCCGGCAGAACCGCGAGGAACCGATCCAGCGCATCGACATCTCGGGGATGCCCGGCGAAGAGGGTAAACCGGTATTCATCGTGTACCGGCACGAGGACATCATCACGATGCTGCGGGACAACGAGACGTTCTCCTCGGCGATCGTCATCAGCGCGTTCGGCGACGTACTCGGCAAACACGTCATGCTCGGCATGGACGAACCGCAGCACCGCCGCCATCGCGCGCTGGTCTCCACATCGTTCTCGGCGAAGGCGCTGGCGCGCTGGGAGGACGAGCTGGTCGGCAAGGTCGGCGGCGAACTGATCGACGGCTTCGCCCCCGACGGCAGGGCGGATCTGGTCAAGCAGTTCACCTTTCCCTACCCCACCCGGATCATCGCCCGGCTGCTGGGACTGCCGCAGGAGGACTATCCGCAATTCCAGCGGTGGTCGATCTCGCTGCTGAGTTTCACCATCAACCCCGAACGCGGCAAGACGGCCTCGGAGGCATTGGTCCGATATTTCGCGCCGATCCTCGAAGCCCGCCGCGCGGAACCGCGGGACGACTTGATCAGCAGCCTCGCCCAGGCGGAGATCGATGGCGAGAAGCTCACCGACGAGGAGATCTACTCGTTCCTGCGCCTGCTGCTGCCGGCCGGTATCGAGACCACCTACCGGTCGCTGGGAAACCTGCTGTACGGCTTGCTGTCCCACCCCGACCAGTTCGAGGCCGTCAAGGCCGACCGATCCCTGCTCCCGCAGGCCATCGAGGAAGTGGTCCGGTGGGACGCCCCGCTGCTCACGATCACCCGGGTCACGACCCGCGACACCGAATTGGGGGGCGTACGGATCCCGGCGGGATGTTCGGTGATGCCGATGCTCGGCGCGGCGAACCGGCAGGAGGACCGGTACACCCATCCGAACGATTTCGACATTTTCCGATCGAGCAGATCCCACGTCGGATGGGGACACGGTGTGCACGTCTGCCTGGGCATGCACCTGGCCCGCCTGGAAATGCGGACCGCGATGAACCTGCTGATCGACCAGCTGCCGAATCTACGCCTGGACCCGGATGCCGAGGACGTCCACATCCGCGGTCAGGTGTTCCGCTCACCCGCCGCGCTGCCCGTCGTATTCGACACTCCCGCATAGCAACCGCTCATCCGTTCCCACCGAGGAAGATCAGATGACAGAGAGCTTGGCCGGTAAGGTCGCGTTCATCACCGGAGCCGCGCGCGGCCAGGGCCGCGCACACGCCCTCGCCATGGCGAGCGAGGGCGCGGACATCATCGCCGTCGACATCTGCCGGAACATCGAGTCGAATCCGTACCCGCTGGCCACGCCGGAGGATCTCGAGGAAACCGCCCGTGGCGTCGAAAAACTCGGCCGCCGCATCGTGGCCCGCATCGCCGACGTCCGCGAACGCCACGAACTCCGGGACGCGATCACGGCGGGGGTGGCCGAATTCGGCACGATCGATATCGTCGTCGCCAACGCCGGAATTCTGCCGATGGCGATGGGCAAACCCGATCCGATGCATTTCGTCGACGCCAGCGATGTCGATCTGCTGGGTGTCATGAACACCGTCGCGGTCTCGATACCGCATCTGCCCGACGGCTCCTCGATCATCGTCACCGGCTCCACCGCCGGAATGATCCGTGGCACCACCGACAATCCCAACATGGGACCCGGTGGCAGCGGATACGGCTGGAGCAAGCGCGTCGTCATCGAATACGTCGAGGAGATGAGCCTGCACCTGGCCCCGCGGATGATCCGGATCAACGCGATGCACCCGACCAACTGCAACACCGCACTGCTACAGAACGACGGCATGTACAGCATGTTCCGGCCCGACCTCACCGCCGTCGGCAAGAAGGCCACCCGCGAGGACGCCGAACCGCTGTTCTCCCTCTTCCAGGCCATGCCCATCCCCTACGTCGAGCCGGAGGACATCGCCCATCTCGCGGTATTCCTGGCGAGCGACAAGAGCCGCTACATCACCGGCCAGCAGATCCGGGTCGACGCCGGCTCGCTGCTGAAGTGGCCCAACGGCCCCGGCAAATAACGGAATACGCGTCCGGGTGCCGAGCGGCGGATCCAGTCGGCACCCGGACGCTCCTGATTCCACATCGAAAGGGATACGGACATGGGCGCTTTCGTCATGCTGGCCACGCTGTTCGGACTGATCCTCCTCGCCTTCGCTCTGGTGTACCGCCTCGACCCGGAAGCCCGCCGGAACTCGGACCGGAAGGGGCAACAGTGAGCGGCTCACTGACGCCGATCATGAAGGCGGGCATCGCCTTCGCCTATATCGGCGGCCTCGGCTTCCTGGCCGCCGGGACATATCTCAGCATCCGTCACCGCCGGCTGCATCCGCTGTTGCTGCTGTGCCTGTCGGCGATCTCGTTCTCCTGGATCGAGGCGCCCTACGACTGGGCGATGTACGCGCAGTTCGCCCCCGCCATCCCTCGCATGCCGTCCTGGTGGCCGTTGAACAAGACCTGGCACGGACTCCCGTCCCCGGTCCCGCCGGGTTACATCTCCTATTTCGTGCTCCCCGCCCTGATCGGCACCGCGCTGGGCCGCTGGACCAGCGCGCGATTCCACTGGCGGCGGCCGATCGCTCTGCTCTCCGTCGGCCTGGTCGTCGGTTTCGTGTGGGCCCTGTGCTTCAACGCGATACTGGGCGCGCGCCT
Source organism: Nocardia sp. alder85J (assembly GCF_020176955.2). Lineage (GTDB taxonomy): Bacteria > Actinomycetota > Actinomycetes > Mycobacteriales > Mycobacteriaceae > Nocardia. The sequence goes on along the minus strand of NZ_JAIUCZ020000001.1, from coordinate 310,543 downwards.
CGGTATCTTCCACTACGGCAAGGTGATTCCCGGACTGGCCCTCTTCGAGGGCAGCACACACCAATACCCGCTCTACGACGCCCTCGCGATGGGCGTGCAGATGATGGTCTTCACCTATCTGCTCGGCCGCACCGACGGCGAAGGCCGCACCGTCATCGACACCTGGGCCCGGACCGTGACCACGAACCGGATCGGCGCGTCGATCCTGTCCGTCGTCGCGGTCGTCGTGCTCGGCAACGTGCTCTACGGCGCGGTCTTCGCACCCCACCTCGCCGCGAAGATCCAGGGCTGGGAGACAGCCGGTCCCACGGACCAGCTGTTCCCGGGCATCCCGAATCAGCCGCGATGAGGGTCGTACAGCGCCGCATGCCCGGCGGAGGCGAAGAACAGCCCGTATTCTTCTTTCCTCAGATCGGCCGCTTTTCGTAGTGCCGAATTCAACGCGACATTGAACGGATGCTCCGGATCATCGAAGACCGCCCTGTCGTCACCCGAGAGAAATCGTTCGGTGAGCGAGAGGTCGTCCACGCCGTAGGTGCCGGTCTCCGTGGCCAGCTCGACCTCGAACCCGGCCTGCGTGAACACCTCGAACGGATGCAGCGCCTCGGTATAGAACAGACCGGTCTTCGTGCCGTCGGGATAGATGACGCCGTGATAGCTGCTGATGGCGATCAGCGCCTTACGGGGAAGCTTCTCGGGCATGATTCACCTCGTCGAGTCGTTTCTCGTTGATCGGCTGCGGCGCGCACCCGCACGTGATTCCGAGCCGACGATCACCCACTCTCGGCCGTTCATTTTACGGGCACCGCGGCCAGGGCCGCCCGCGCGGCCCGCTCGAACGGAGCGCTGTCGGCGGCGGCCCGGCACAGGACCTGTGCCCCCTCGAGCAGCGCGATCAACAATTGCGCCAGGTCGGCCGCCGCTTCCGGGGACATCCCGGCGCCGGCGAGCGCGGCGGTCAACTGCTGCGCCCAGGCGGCGAAGGTCGTCGCGGCGATATCCCGCAGTTCGTCGCCCTCCGCACCGGAGCCGACCGTGACGGCCGCGATCGCACAGCCGCAGCCCCGGACCGAATCCTCGATGACCGGCCGCACCATGGTCAGGAATTCCTCGGCCACCGCGCGCGGCCCGGCGCCGGACAGCTCCGCCAGCCGCTGGTCCACCTCGTGCCCGTGCAGCCGGGCCGCCTCGGCGACGAGTTCGGCCTTCCCGCCGGGAAAGTGGTGGTAGATCGCGCCGCGCGCGGCGCCGCTGGCCGCGAGCACCTCGGTGAACGACATCCCCGCCAACCCCTGCCGGCGCAGGCCGTCCACCGCGGCATCGATCATGCGGGCGCGCGTGGGTTTGGTCATCGATCGCAGCTCCTCACTTGACTAGTACGGCCATACTAGTGGACGATGCAATCGCTAGTACGTACGTACTAGACTCCTGACAATGACAAGGACCCTGTCGTGCCGTTCACCGTCATCGCACCCCGTGGAGTTCTCACCGCATCCGGCGAGCAGCAACTCCTCCCCCGACTCGTCGACGCCTTGATCGAATTCAGCGGCCTGGCGGGCAACTCCTTCTTCGCCCCGATCGTCGGCGGCCACCTCCACCTCCTCGAACCCGGCCACATCGCCACCGGCGGCACGAACCGTCCCGTGCTGCTGATCGAGCTCACCCTGCCGGGCATCGCACTGCCCACCCCGTCCGACCGCGCGGCCTTCATCGCCACCGCCACCGCGGTCGCCGCGAAACACACTGTGCCGCACCACCCGATCGCCGACATCTGGATGAACATCGGCTACGCCGCCGACGGCGGCTGGGGCATCGGCGGCATCGCCTACACCGGCGACGCCCTCGTCGCCGCCATCACCGCCGCCTCCTGACCACCGGTCGCCCGTGCCATCGGCGACCGGTGGCACGGGCGGAACCCGGGGCCGAGTATCCGAGATGGCTCCGAGAAATGGCCACGCAACCGGGTGCGACGTCGCGAAAGCAGCCACAGACCCCTGCGGGAAAAGGTTGCCGGACTGGGCGCGACGCCTCGGCAGCCCCGCACGCTCGTCAGGAAGGTGCCGCCGGTCCGTGCGCGATGTCGTGGACGGCGGCCCGCAGCAGCGCGGTGATGCGCTCGGGATCGGCGTCGGCCAGGCCGTCGAACCGGAGCAGGTGGCGGCCGATCACCACGCCGATGGTGAGCGCGCCGATGAGCCCGGCGCGCAGGTCCGCATCGTCGCCGGCCAGATGCTGCGCGGCCTGCTGCTGCCGGGAGACCATCGCGGACCGGACCTCGGCGGTGGCGTCGGGATGGGTGAACATGGATCGGATCGCGGCCAGCGCATCGATCGGCGTCGCGGCGAGTTTGTGTTCGAGCGCGAGCAGCAGTTGCTCGGCCGCCTGCGCGGGCGTGCCGGTGATGAGCTCCTCCGCCTCGAATCCCGACGCCTGCGCGAAAAGCTGGTCCTTGGAACCGAAGTAGCGCATGACGAGTCCGGGATCGGTCTCCGCCTCGGTCGCGATCGCGCGGACCGTGGCCCGGTCGTAACCGACCTCGGCGAACAATCGCCGAGCCGCCGCCAGGATCCGGGCCTCGGTGCGTCGGCGCTGCTCAGCGCGGCTGACGGGTTCGGAACTCATGAATTCAGTCTACATCGGTTGACCGAATCCGGATCCGCGCGCTAGTCTCAGTCTACGTTTGTTGACCGAATGCCCGGTCGGCGCCTCTTCCTCGAAATACCCTGTGCCACTTGTCGATCAGGAGTAGTCATGACGCCCGCAACCATCCCACCACCCCGCCTGCGTATCGCCGTCATCGGCCCCGGCGGTATCGGCAGCACCTTCGCATTCCAGCTCTCCAGGGCAGGTCACGACGTGACCGTCGTCGCGCGCGGCGCCCGGCTGGAATGCCTGCGCCGCGATCGGGCCATCGTCACCACCACCGGCGAACACGCGGCCGTACACGTCGCCGAGGTATTGGATACCACCGTGTCATGGGACCTGGTACTGGTCACGGTTCTCGTCTCGGAGACCGACGTACTGCTGCCACGCCTGGCAGACTGCGCCGCAGACGCGATCATGTTCATGTTCAACACTTTTCAGCCACTGGACCACCTGCGTGACGCGGTCGGCGCACACCGCACGGTGTTCGGCTTCCCGGCGGTGGTGGCGAGTATCCGCGACGGCCGGCTGGAGTCCGACATCCTGCGCCGCGGTGTCGCCTCCACCGTGTCGGAAAAGCGTTGGGCGACAGTCTTTTCCGACGCCGGAATCCCCGCGGCCGCGCACCCCGACATGCAGAGCTGGCTGCGCACCCATGCGGCGTTCATCGTGCCGGTGCTGCTGGCCGGCCTGAGCGCCCATCGCAGCGGTCACGGCGTGGACCGGCGCGAGGCGACCGTACTGGCCCACGCCCTGCGCGAAGGGCTGGGTCTGGTGCGCCGACTGGGAAACACCGTCACTCCCGGCCCGATTGGCGTCCTCGGCCGGCTCCCCGTGCCGATGATCGCGACCCTGCTGTGGATGGCCACCCGGATTCCGGCGTTCATCCGAACCAGTTCGGTGGCGCCCCCGGACGAGCCCGCGGTACTCATCGACGAAATGATTTCCCTTGCGCCCCAGGACATACCGGCGCTACGCGCCGTCCGCCCCCGATGAGCCCGGCGCCGGCACCGGATCGAACCGCGACCGGTTGATCCTCGCCACCCGCCGGCTCGTCCGCCGCGCGGCGGAACCATCCGTCCCACCATCGAAGCAGTCCGATCCCGACGGGCTCCCGCGATCACCGCGAGGCCGACCAGGTTCCGTGGCAGCCCGCGGGTACCCGGACCGGGAGATACACCCGCGCCACTGCCCGGCGCGGCACCGACCGGCGAACACTATGAACAGCGTTGGCGGACAACGCAAGAGTGAATCACCAGCCCGACTCGACGCACTTGCGCCGCCACGGCCGTGGGACTACCTTGGCCGTTCGAGCCAGTCGGTCAGCAGCCGGAGGTGTTGTTGCAGTGGGAACCTCGACCGGAAGAACAGCAATCGTCACAGGTGCGTCGAGCGGGATCGGGCGCGCCATCGCGTTGCGGCTGGGTGCGGCCGGAATCCAGGTATTCGTGGCGGGCCGCCGGGCAGCCGCACTGGCGGACACCGTGGCGGCGGTGGTCGCCGGGGGCGGCACAGCCACGGCCGTGGCGGCGGATCTGCGCGACCTCTCGGCGATCGAGCGCCTGGTCGACCGGGCGACGGCCGATACGGGGCGGCTCGATGTGATGGTCAACAACGCCGGAGTGTCCTACCGGGGCACCCTCGCCGACGGCGACCTGGACCAGTGGCGAGAGATGCTGGAGATCAACGTTCTCGCGATGGCGGTCGGGTCCCGGGCGGCGGTCCGTGCCATGCGGGCGTGCGGCGCCGAGGGGCATATCGTCAACATCTCCTCCAGCGCCACCCGGCTGGAGTCACCGGGCTTCTACGGCGCCACCAAGACCGCGGCCGACGCCATCACCGCCTCGCTGCGGCGCGAACTGGAGAACGACACGATCCGGGTGGTCAACATCGTCCCCGGGGCGACGGCGACCAATCTCGCCCGTCACCACCCGGAGGTGGTGCTCGGCCTGGCCACCGCGGTCGGCCAGGACATCGAGCCGACGGACGGGTTGTTCACTGATCGAGCGCTGGAGCAGGTCGCGAATGCGGCGGGCCCGGCCCTGGCGCATCCGGACGATGTGGCGCGGGCGGTCCTGTTCGCGATCACACAGCCCATCCAGCTGAACATTTCCGAGATCACCGTGCAGCCGGCCCGGCGTCCGCCCGCCCGGTCGTGACCACCCGCAGCCACCGGCGTCCCGTTCGTGCCCCGATCGAACACGACATGAACACGCGGCGGCCGCTCACCATCCAGCCGGCCCGTGCGGTCGGCAACATCATCGATCACGGAGTCCGGCCGGAGTGCTGGGTGGTACCGAAGATGTTGCTACTTAACCGAATTGGCCAATTGATCGGCGTACGGTGCGATGTACTTTCCGACGATGGGCAACTCGGCCCGGACGCCACCGGTGTTGTTCGCCTGGACCATGGCCATGATCCAGATCACGAGGGCGAAGACGCCGACCACGAGGCTCACGAGGCTGAAAATGATCCCCAGGACTCCGAGGAACGAGCCCACGATGCTCAGGACGACATTGAGAACCGTAACCGCGCCGAAGAAGATAATCGATTGCGAGGCATGGAATTTCACATCGGGATCGTTCTTTCCCACGAACAGGAAGACGATTCCGGTGAGCCAGCCCAATACGTAAGACAGGATCGCGCTGGTCTTTTTGTCGAGACCGGCGGGCGGCGGGTTCACGGGGTGCTGCGGGGACGTCATGATTTCAGCTTTCATGTTCAGGAGGCTGCCGACGCAAGCATTATGAAGTGCCGTGTCCGTTTTCGCCATCGGAATCCGCAATGGTCGGCAACGTTAGTGAGGCAAAGTAATATTCATCGCTCCCGATGCATCGGAACGCGGATGTCATTGCGAGCCTTGCGGTGCCGGTCGGATCGAAGCTGACGCAGATGCGCCACGGAATCAGCGGCGGCCCGGAAGGGACCGCCGCCGCGAACCGATGGTCTCCGGCAGCCGGGATCCACCGCCAGCACCGGGCCGTCCCGCCCGGCGGTCCCCGTGCGGCCCCATTTCCGTGATCCGAAATCGACGATCCCGCGAACGAATCCGGGCGGCGGCCCGTACGGTGTTCCAGGGAACGACCGACGTCACCCGCACCGGCATTTCCCGGCGGGTGTCGCCGCGAATATTCCCGTGCCCCGGTTCCGCTGCGAGGCAGAAAAATTCGCAGCGGCCCGCCGCCGAGCGCCACCCCCTGATCAGCCCGGACACCGCGTATCGAGCAGGCCCGGGAGCCGGACTCCGCGACGGCATTTGCCCGAATTTCAGTAATGTCCAGTATGGTTCTTTCCCCCATGAAAAAGGGGATACGGAAATTTGCGGATGAATATCCGGAATGTTGTAACAACGGCCGCCCCACCGGCGTTTCATGTATTTACAGGAGCGCATTGCCATCGATGCCTCCGCCGGATACACCGTAGGGCGGGAAGGGGGTGAAGACGATGATCATCACGTTCCTCGGCACATTGCTGGCGACGCTGCTCGGCCTGATCGGGCTGTGAGCGCCGCAGCCGGGGACGGCATGAGCCCGGCCGGCGGCCCGTCAGCAGGCCACCGGCCGGATGGAGAAGACCCTCCTGAACCATCCCGAGAGTCGCTGCTCATGATAGACCCGGCCGACCGCCCGCCACGGAGGTTCCGTGGCGGGCGGTCCTGTTCGCCCGAAATCTTCGATCGCGCACACCTCCGGCGCGTAGTGTCCGGACAGAGCGACCTCCGCCCCTACCGCGCCTTGACGCGGGTCCGTGGTCGGCATACGCTCCGGCATTGCCATTGAATTCCCGCGCAGGAATTGCCGTGGCTCGACTACATATCCGCGGAGGAGCGCCATCGTGGCCGGCACCACAAGCACCGATCCAGACCCTGTCACCGTCGCGCGAGCGGCCTTCGCTTCCGGCCGCACCCGGTCGCTGACCTGGCGCCGCGCACAACTCGAAGGGCTGGTGCGGATGCTGGCCGAACGCGGCGACGACATCCGCGCCGCGATGGCCGCCGATCTCGGTAAGAGCGATGTCGAGGCGACCCTCACCGAGATCAGCACCGTGAGCGGGGAAGCCAAACTCGCGCTGAAGAATCTGCGGCGCTGGACGGCCGACCGGCGGGTGCGCGCACCCCTCACGCTGGGGACGGCACGGGCGACGATCCATCGGGAGCCGCTGGGGACCGTCCTGATCATCGGCCCCTGGAACTATCCGTTCCATCTGCTGTTCATGCCGCTGGTGGGCGCGCTCGCGGCGGGCAACGCGGTGGTCCTGAAGCCGAGTGAGGTCGCGCCGGCCTGCTCGAAGGTCGTCGCCGACATCGTGCCGCGCTACCTCGACACCGAGGCCGTGCAGGTGGTGGAAGGCGGGGTGGAGGAAACCACCCGGCTGCTCGACGGCATGTTCGACCATATCTTCTACACCGGCAACGGCCCGGTGGGCTCGATCGTCATGGCCGCCGCGGCGCGCCGGCTGACCCCGGTCACGCTGGAACTCGGTGGCAAGTCGCCGGTCTGGGTCGACTCGTCGCTGCCGGTCGAGCGTGTCGCCGGGTCCCTCGCGTGGGGGAAGTTCGCCAACTGCGGACAGACCTGCGTCGCACCGGATTACGTACTCACCACACCGGAGCTGGCGGAACCGCTGGCCGCGGCCCTCGGGGCGGCGGTGCGGGCCTCGTACGGCGAGGATCCGCTGCACTCCGAATACTACGGCCGCATCGTCAACGAACGGCATGCCGCGAGGCTCGCCGCCCTGCTGCCGTCCGGCCGGGCGGTCGTCGGCGGGACCGCCGAGGCGTCCGCCCGGTACGTCGCGCCGACGGTGCTGCTGGATGTCGCCGCGGACTCGCCGGTGATGCAGGACGAGATCTTCGGTCCCATTCTGCCGATCGTGACCGTGGCGGACCACGACGCCGCCATCGACTTCATCAACGAGCGGCCGAAACCGCTTGCGCTCTATGCCTATACCAACCGCGCGGAGGTCCGGGAGGCGATCATCGCCCGCACCTCGTCCGGTGGCGTGGCCTTCAACACCGTGATGACGCAACTCGGGGTTCCGGCGCTGCCGTTCGGCGGTGTCGGCCCCAGCGGCATGGGGAGCTACCACGGCGAACGCAGCCTGGTCACGTTCAGCCACGAGCGCAGCATTCTACGCAAGCTCCCCGGCCCGGACCTGACCACCATGGCGCGGCCGCCCTTCAACCCGCGCATGCGAAAGATGTTGCTGCGCGGATGATCTCGACTCCGACCGGGGCGGGCCGTCCGCGTCGACCGGCACACGGCGTGGTGGCCCCGGGACCCGGGGTTGCGCGGCCGCCGGGTGGCGGTGATCGGCACCGGAGCCAGTGCGGTCCAGCTCGTTCCCGAGATCGCCGGAGTCGCGGGCGAACTCACCGTCCTCCAGCGTTCCGCCCCGTATGTGATGCCGAAGCCGGATCGGCTCTACTCGCCCGCCCTGGTTCGCCGGTATCGGCGAATCCCGCTGCTGCCGTGGCTGGTCCGGCAGTCGATGTGGCTGGTGCTGGAGGCGTTCACCCTCGCCTTCTGGAAGTGGCCCGGGATGACCCGGACCCTGGAGTCGCGGCACGCGGCCCGGCTGGCGGCCACGGTCACCGACCCCCGTACCCGGGCCGCGCTGACGCCGGACTACCGGGCCGGCTGCAAGCGCATCCTCATCTCCGCCACCTACCATGCCTGCTTCAATCGCGACGACGTCGCGGTGGTGACCGCCCCGATCACCGCGATCGATGCCACCGGCGTCCGGACCGCCGAGGGACATCACGAGGTCGATGTGATCCTGTGCGCCACCGGATTCCGGACCGACACCTTCGTCTCGTCGCTGTCCGTCACCCGGCCGCGGCGGCATCTCACTGCACGAACAGTGGCGCGACGGAGCGCGGGCGTTCCTGGGGATCTCGGTGCCGCGGTTCCCCAATTTCTTTCTCGTGTACGGCCCCAACACCAACCTCGGCTCCGGCTCGGTGCTGTTCATGATCGAAACCCAGGCCACCCACATCCGCACGGCCGTCGACCTGGCGACCGCACCACCCGGTCCCCCCAGGGCGAATGATCAGCAATCACAAGCAAGTATCAAGTATATGGACACACGGACGGCCCTATCCCTAAGATCACGAACATGGCGATCCCGGCGGCCGAGACATGCCACGAATATGTGGACGCGCCACAGGAATTCACTACCCTCGACAGAGTCACCCACCGGGTGTCCGGTCGACGGACACCCTCGCCGCCCTGATCCCGAGCCGGATCGGCGCCGCGGCGGCGCCTGTCGACCGGACACCCGCGGGACAGGGCTCGGCCCCGCGCTCGCCACGAGCGCCGGGCGAGCAGTGTTACAGGAGGACATGCAGTGCAGTCGGCGAATGCGGGGGCACGAGACCGCCGGCGGGTCGTCCGGGTGCGATTGCTCCACGACGTGGCGGACGCGGTGCGTCCCGCCCGCGAATGGTGACCGCCGCCCCGCCACGGACAGCTCCGGCTTCGGCGCTGGCGCGCCGCGTCTTCGCCGCGAACGACACCCGGCGGCGGATGATGTGCGGGCTGCTCACCGCCGGAATCGTCTCGGCGGTGCTGGCGACGGCGAGCCCGCTGCTCACCGGCCGGATCGTCGACGCGCTCGGCCATCACGCGGCGCCCAGGACGGTGGTGGGTCTGGCCGTGGCGGTGGCCGTCGCCGGGGTCGCCGAATCCGGCTGCGACCTGATCAGCCGGACCCTGTCCGCGACCATCGGTGAGGGACTGGTCCTCGAACTGCGCACCGAACTCTTCGATCACCTGCTGCGGATGCCGGTGTCCTTCTACACCGAGACCAGGACCGGCGCGCTGGTCTCGCGGTTGAACACCGATGTGGTCACCGCCCAGTGGGCCTTCGTCGGCACCCTCTCCGGCGCGATCTTCAACATCGTCACACTGGTGCTGATCCTGACCGTCATGGCGGTGATCTCGTGGCCGGTCACCCTGCTCGCCCTGCTGATGGCGCCGGTCCTGGTGGCCACCACCCGGCAGATCATGCCGCGGCTGCGGAACCTCTACCACGAGGCCGCCGAGCTGAACGCCGACCTCGGATCGCATATGACGGAACGGTTCTCGGCCGGAGGCGCGACGCTGCTGAAACTGTTCGGGCGGCCCGAACAGGAATCGCGCCAGTTCACCCGGCGCGCGGAACAGGTCCGCCGGGTCGCCGTGCGGATCGGGATCACCCAGGCCCGCTTCACGGTCGGCCTGACGACGTTGTCGTCGCTGACCATCGCGCTGGTCTACGGAGTCGGCGGCTATCTCGCCGCCAGCGGTCATCTCGCTCCGGGCGCGATCGTCTCGCTCGCCCTGCTGATGATGCGGCTCTATCCGCCCTTGACGTCGCTGACCACCGCCCGGGTGGATCTGACGAGCGCGCTGGTGAGCTTCGAGCGGATCTTCGCCCTGCTCGACCTCGTTCCGGCGATCACCGACAAACCCGGTGCCCGGCAGGTGCCGGAGGGGCCGGTGACCGTCGAATTCGAGGACGTGCGATTCGGTTATCCGACACGGGATTCCGAGGCGCCGGCCGATCCGGAGGCGGCGCCCGCGGACCCGGCCGCGGTCCTGAACGGGGTGAGCCTGCGGGCCGAACCCGGCGAGATCACCGCGCTGGTGGGCACTTCCGGCGCGGGGAAGTCCACCATCGCGGCCCTGGTCTCCCGGCTCTACGACACCGACGAGGGCACGGTCCGGCTGTCCGGTATCGATGTCCGCGATCTGTCGGCCGCCTCGATCCGCGAGACCGTCGGGGTGGTGCCGCAGGACGGGCACCTGTTCCACGACACCATCCGCGCCAATCTGCTGCTGGCCCGGCCGGACGCGGGCGACGATCAGCTCTGGCAGGCCCTGACCCGCGCGCGGCTGCGGGACACCGTCCTGGCCATGCCGGAGGGTCTGGACACCGTCGTCGGCGACCGCGGCTATCGGCTGTCCGGCGGCGAACGCCAGCGGCTCACGATCGCGCGACTGCTGCTCCAGCAACCGCGGGTGGTCATCCTCGACGAGGCCACCGCCGCGCTGGATGCCGTGAACGAAGCGGCGGTGCACGCCGCCATCGTCGAAATCCTGCGTGGCCGTACCGCATTGGTGATCGCGCACCGGATGTCCACGATCACCGCCGCGGACCAGATCCTGGTGTTGCACGACGGCCTGGTGGTGGAACGCGGGCGGCACCACGAGCTGATCGCGACCGGCCGCCACTACACCCGGCTGCACAAAGCCGGATGAGTGGTCCGCCGGGGCGCGATCAGTCCAGGCTTGGCGATCAGTCCAGGGTGGCGAGGCCCTCGGCCAGCGGGCCGAGCACGGCCGGGGTGTGCGGCGGCGCCAGGTAGACGATGGCCAGATCCAGCCCCTCCGCGCCCAGGGCCGCGATATCCTCCAGCGCCGGGCCGATCTCACCGCCGGCGCCCAGCCGGACGTGGCTCGACAGGGTGATCTCCTTCGGGTCGCGGCCCACGTCCGCGCAGTGCGCGTACAGCACATCGCGTTTGCGCGCGAATTCCGCCGCGGTGCCGCCGCCGAAGTTCCAGTGCTGCGCGAAACGCGCCGCGGTGCGCAGCGTCCGCTTCTCCCCGTTGCCCCCGATGCAGATCGGCGGGTGCGGCCGCTGCGGCCCCTTCGGCTCGTTGCGCGCCTCGGTGAGCTGATAGAACCGGCCGTGGAAGGTGGTGGTCGGCTGGGTCAGCAGACCCACGAGCACCTCGCACGCCTCCTCGAGGCGATCGCTGCGATCGCGAATACTGCCGAGCTCGATGCCGTACGCGCCGGACTCCTCCTCGTTCCAGCCCGCGCCGATACCCAACTCCAGCCGACCGCCCGAGACGATGTCCAGGGTCGCCGCCATATTCGCCAGCACCGCCGGATGCCGATAGTGCACCCCCGTGACCAGCGTGCCCAGCCGCAACCGCTGCGTGGCCTGCGCCAGCGCGGTCAGCGTGACCCAGCCCTCCATACAGGGACCGGTCGAATCGGAGAAGATCGGATAGAAATGGTCGAAGTTCCAGCCGGATTCGAAGATCTCGATATCGTCGGCCTCCTGCCAGACGGCCAGCATGTCCGCCCAGTTCGTGTTCTGCGGCGATGTCTTGAAACCGAAGCGCATGTCCCCCAGCCTAGGCGGCGCCACCCGGCGGCACGGCGCTGCACCGGCATCGGCGCGTCGAGCGCCCGGCCCGGCCGTGGTGGACAGGGCTCCGGATGGTGATCTAGAAAAGACCGGAGAGGGTCGCGAGCGCGACCCGGAGTCGGAGTGGGCACGTGACGGATACGGTCGAAGTCACCAGGCACGGGCAGATCACCGTGATCACGATGCGGCGCGAGGCCAAGCGCAATGCCATCGACGCCTCCATCACCGCCGGAATCGACAAGGCGCTCAACGACTTCGAGGACGACCCCGATCAGTGGTGCGCGGTGCTGACCGGCGGCACGCTGTGTTTCAGCGCGGGCGCCGATCTGGCGTCGGGGCCGGGTGAGCCGACACCCCGCGGCGGAATCGGCGGGATCATCACCCGAATCCGGAGCAAACCCCTGATCGCCGCGGTCGAGGGAGTCGCGCTGGGTGGCGGCCTCGAACTGGTGCTGTGCTGCGACCTGGTGGTCGCCGCCACCGACGCGCGGTTCGGGCTGCCCGAACCGAAACGCGGACTGATGGCCGATTTCGGCGGCGCGTTCCGCGTCGCGCGGCACTTCCCGCCCAATCTCGCCCGCGAACTGCTGCTGACCGCGGAGCCCATCGGCGCCGCGCGCGCGGAACGGCTCGGCTTCGTCAACCGGCTCACCGAACCGGGCGCGGCGCTGCCCGCCGCGCTCGCGATGGCCGAGCAGATCTGCGCCAACGCCCCGCTGGCCGTCCGCGCTTCGCTGAAGGTCGCCGAGGCGGCGATCAGCGGCGACGAGTCCGCCCTGTGGGAGCTGTCCGACCGCACCCACGCCGGCCTGCTGCGGACCGCCGATGTGGCCGAAGGCGTCGCGGCCTTCCTGGAGAAGCGCCCGGCACACTGGACCGGAAAGTAGCGGCGGGCCCGGTCAGCACGAGGCCGCGACGGGCCGGGGCGGGGCGGGCTGGTCCTCGTCCCGGGTGCGGAACGGCGCGGTGAGGGTGCCGCGCAGCTGCCGGCGGTTGACGATCAGGGCGACGGCGGCGATCACCAGGTAGACGCCGGTGAGGATCAGGCGGCCGTGGGTGCCGGTGACGGGGAACTGGATCGCGAACAGCGCCAGCAGCGTCCAGGCGGCCCAGCGATGGAAGCGCAGACCGAGGATCACCGCCACACCCATCAGGGTCTGCGCGGCGGTGAGCAGCAGTTCCTCGGTCTGGCGGGAATCCAGGACCAGGCTGCTTCCGCCACCGCCGGCCAGGTGCGCGATCGGCAGCGAACCGATCAGCAGCGTCCACTGGTTGACCTTGCTGGACACCAGGGTGGCCAGCGCGGCGGTGCCCTTGCCGCGCGCGGCGAAGATGCTGGCGATCACGAACTCCGGGGCCTCCGAGGCCAGCGGAGCCAGCCACTGCACCAGCAGGAAGCGGTCGACACCCAGTTCGGTGCCGGCGTCGACGAGGCAGTTGGCGAACGGCTCGGCGCAGGCCAGGATCACCACCGCCGCGACCACGAACATGGCCACCACCGTCGCGCGCCGCGTGCGCGTGGACAGGGCGCCGATGGCCGCCGCGGTGCCGATCAGATCCGGCTCCTCGACCTCGCCGCGGGTGAGTTTGTACAGGTAGAACCCGAACCAGGCCAGCAGCGCCAGCCCGAACACCAGATGGATGTGCCCGGTCGCCGGGGCCAGGAAGGCGGCGATACCGGCGATGAGCAGGAAGCCGAGTTCGACCCGGCTGCCCGGTTCGAGGATCAGCTCCCGGACCCTGCGCCCACCGGCCCGATTCGCGACGGCGACGCCGATCAGCACCACCACCGGCCAGCCCAGGCCCATCAGCAGGCGGTTGGATCCGGTCATGTTCGCCGCGGCGTACTGCACGTACGCCGGGTCGTGGCCGGAGGTGTAGGCGTAGTAGAGGTCGACGGCGTATTCGGGTAGCACCGCGATCAGTGCGAGCACGGCGATGGCCAGCCCGCCGGAGACGTCGACCTGCGCGGCCTCGGCCGCCCAGGCCAGCAGGAAGCTGGCCGCGACCACCGCGGCGCCGTAGAGCGCGAGCGACACCACCGCGTCCGGATGCGCGCCGGAGACCCGCAGCACCACCGCGGGCAGGATGAACACCGCGGCGATCAGCAGGGACCGGATCAGCACGCGCGGGCCGGCCGCCGTCGTCTCGGGCCGGGTAGTGCCGTGGTTCATCGAGGATGTCCTTCGGTGTCACAGCCGGGCCGAAGAACCGGGAAAAGGGGTTGCTTCGGCCGACCACTGGAGTGTCGTCCGAAGGTCTCGCTCGCCGACCGGCCACCGATTCGGTGGCCCGCGGTGGACGACCGGGCACCACCAGGTGGCGCCAGCATGTCGACCGTCCGCCCGGCCGCGCCGGAAATCCGCCGCGGCCGGGGAGCTACTCCCCTTCGCTGCTACGACCGTAACCCGAAAGTGACGACCGCGCAAAATCGGCAACCACACGAAATCCGTTGAACGTGAATCCCAATATAAGAATCAGGGCTGGTCCTCCCGGTGCGGACGGGTACCCGGCCGATCGAGTTCGGGTCACAGAACATTCGGCACCGGACCACCGGATACTTTTCGGCAAACTACAGCGACGAGAACCCGGGGTGCAGCAGCGGCGTCAGCCCCTGCGCGGCGGCGACCCGTTGCAGCAGGCCCCGCAACTGTTCCCGTTCGCCCGGATCCAATCCCTCGCACATCGCCTGTTCGTGCGCCATGCCCACCTCGCGCAGCCGCCCGAGCAGTTCCTCGCCCTGGCCGGTCAGGTACACCGCGTGCAATCGGCGGTCGTCGGGATTGCGGCGGCGCTCGATCAGCCCGCGCCGCTCGAGTGTGTCGGCGAACGGGACGAATCGGCTCGGCGGCAGTCCGAGCGCGTCGGCCAGTTCGCGCTGACTGCGACCCGGCGACACCGCCAGCAGCCGCAGCAGGCCCGCTTGCGGCGGGGTCAGGTCGAGCGCGGCCACCCGTTCGGCGAAGCGGCTCGTCGCCTGCGCCCCGATCTGGGCCAGCAGGAATCCGACGCCGCCACCGCGCGGCGGTCCACCCGTCTCGGGATTCGTTTCCACTTCGGGATCGTATCACCTTGACAATCGTTACAGATTGTAATCATTATATTTAGTATACGAATCCGCTCGAACGGAGGACCCCATGACCGCCACCGCCCCGGAACACCCCACCCCCACCCGGCGCCCGCAGTCCGGACCGCCACTGTGGCTACCCGCCACCGTGTTCGCGGTGCTGACCATCGCCTACGTCGTGGTCAACCGATCCACGCCGCATCCCGACGCGACCGCGCTCGACGTCCTGCGTTACGACGGAGACCATGCGGGCGCACTGAAACTCGGTGCCTTCCTGATGCTCGGATCCGCTGTGCCACTGGCGATCACCAGCGCCGTGACCTACCGCAGGCTGCGCGCGCTCGGCATCACCGCCCCCGGCTCGGCCATCGCCCTGGTCGGCGGCGCGCTGGCGGCGAGCACGCTGATGCTGTCGGCGATGTTCGCCTGGACCGCGGGCCGGCTCGGCGCCGACAGCACACCGGCGCTGGCCAAGGCCCTCGCCGACCTCGGCTTCGTCGCGGGCGGCCCGGCTTTCGCCACCCTGTTCGGCCTGCTCGTGGCGGGTATCGCGGTGCCCGGACTGCTCGCGAGACTGCTGCCCGCCCCGCTGGCCCTGATCGGCCTGGCCCTGGCGCTGGTCGCCGAGGTCGCCAGCCTGGGCCTGCTGGTGCGGGCCCTGACCTATCTGCTGCCGATCGTCCGTTTCGGCGGTCTGATCTGGCTGCTGGCCGCCGCGGCCGTACTGCCGCTGCACCGCCCCCGCCGGACCGCCTGAAACCGCTCCACCACAAAGGATTTCCCATGAAGAGCAGCTATCCGGACCTCGACGGCAGAATCGCGGTCGTCACCGGCGGCTCGCGGGGCATCGGCGCGCAGACCGCGCGCTCGCTGGCCGCGCAGGGCGTCGCGGTCTGCGTCGTCGGCCGCGACCGGGACGCACTCGCCGCGGTCGTCGCCGGGATCAGGGCGACCGGCGGCACCGCTGTCGCCGAGGTCACCGACGTCACCGACGAGCACGCGCTCGAACATCTCCGCGCGGTGGTGGCGGCCGACCTCGGCCCGGTGGACATCCTCGCGGCGTTCGCCGGCGGCGAGGGCTACCCGGTGCCGTCACCGCAGCTCACCCCGCAACGCTGGCGGGCGGTCCTCGAGGCCGACCTCACCTCGGCCTTCCTCACCGTCCACGCCTTCCTGCCCATGATGCTGGATCGTTGCCGCGGGTCGATCATCCTGATGTCGTCGGCCTCCGGCCGTCAGCCCAGCCGCGCCAACCTCGCCTACGGGGCCGCCAAGGCGGGACTCACCATGCTCGGCCGGCATCTGGCCACCGAGATCGGTTCCGCGGGTGTGCGCGTCAACACCATCGCGCCCTCCTCGATCCTGACCGAGAAGTCCGCCGCGAACATGCCGGAGGCGGTCCAGCGGCAGGTGGCCGCCGGCCACCCGCTCGGACGCCTGGGTACCACCGGCGACGTCGCGCAGACCGCCCTGTTCCTCGCCTCCGACGTCTCCTCGTACCTGACCGGCCTGACCATCGACGTGGCGGGCGGGCGCATCACCAACTGACCCGGCGCCGGGCCCGAGGCCGCGAGGCGGTAACGACCTCGTCGCGATCACCACACGGCGCTCCGGCGCCGGTGCGTCAGCGGTCCCACAGGGTTTGCTCGTTGAATACTCGGGGGATGACATCGAGTCGGCTGTCTCGCAGAACTGTGCTGGCACTGGCCGCCCGGCTACCTCTGGGTGTGGTGACGATGGGACACGCGGCAGCCACGATGCCACCGATGCGGTACACGATGACGGCGTTCACCAACACCAGCCAGACCGACGTGTGGGTCTACGAATCCAGCGATGCCACGAATTTCACCCTGGTCCGGGCGGCCGCCTACCGGCCGCCCGAGGCCGACCCCGCCGACACCCCGGCGACGGCGGCCACCGACAAGAAGGGCCTGTGCCGCGACCCCAGCGTGTTCCGCCACACCGACGGCGCCTATTACCTGACCTACACCACCGCGTGGGACGGCAACACCATCGGATTCGCCCGCAGCAGGAACCGGATCGACTGGACCTTCCTGTACGAGTACCCGGTGCCGCTGCCGAATGTCGCCCACACCTGGGCCCCGGAATGGTTCGTGGACGGCCGGCAGCGGGTGCACGTCCTGGTGAACATCGACGACGGCACCGGCTTCCGGCCGCACCTGATGACCGCCACCCGCAGCACGCTCACCCTGGAGCAGTGGGCGGCACCGGTGCCGCTGCTCGGACTCGATCCCGCCGCGGGCAGTCTCGGGTACATCGACACCACGATCGTCTGGTCGCGCGGGCTCTACCACGCCTTCGTCAAGAACGAATCGACCAAGAACGTCGAGGTCGCGGTGGCCGACGACCCGGTCGGGCCGTACAGCCTGGTGCGTACCGGCAACTGGGCGCACTGGGGTGGGCCGGGCGAGGGCGATCCCCGGGAGGGGCAATGCCTGATCCCGCTCCCCGACGGCCGCTGGCGTATCTATCTGGACGCCTACGACCTCGACAATCCGCACCACGGCCGCTATCTCTACAGCGACACGGTGACCACCGACCTGCTCGGCGACTGGACCACCCCCGACGAACTGCCGGTGCTGTCCGGGTTCGTCCGCCACTTCACGGTGTTCCCCGAACAGCTGCCGTCCGCACAATGACGGCAGCGCAACGGTTTCCGGTGCCTCAGGCGCCGCAGACGCTGCTGGTGCCGTAGGACTCCGAGCACCAGAAGTAGCCGACGTTCGAGTCGTTCACCGAGGCGTCGCTGTGGTTGCCGAAGTGCAGCACGGTGACCTCGGTGTCGGGTGCGGTGACCAGCGCCGCCTTCCAGAACACGCCGGAGCTCAGCGCGCCGCCGGTGCCGGCGCCGTACAGCGCGGTCCGGTCCTGCAAGGTGATCGTGACGTCGCCCGCGGCGTCGTTGCGGACCCATTGCACGTTCCACTGCTCACCGTCGGCGGCACCGGTGAACAGCGAAATGGTGCCCAGGCCGTCGTAGTACAGCTCCATGCTGCGGTCGTGGCCCTGCCACTTGTGGTCGTACTCCCCGATGCCGGGCAGCAGAACGTCGATCGGCTGCGCCTGCACGACGGCGCCCGGGGCATCCGCCTGCGCGGCCGCGGTACCACCCAGGACACCGGCGGCGGTGATCGCCGCCACCAACACCGCGCGTGCACGATTCGCGAACATTGTGGTTCTCCTCTGCCGGGATCTTCGGGATTCGTTGTCCGACACAAGAAGTGTCCGGCGCGACGGCCGCGGTGGCCAGACACCCCAGGGTCATGCCGTCCACACCCTCGGTGGTGTCCCGGACCCACACCTTCGGCGCGGCCGGACCGCCGTGCGGGTCAGGACGGTTCGCGCTCGGCCCGGGCGACCTGCCCGCGCATCGACGCCAGCCGAGTTCGGATCAGCCCGAGCGGCATCGGTGACCGATCGGCGCGGGCTTGTTACCGTCGCCCGGTGAATCTGGATCTGGACGGAAAACGCGCCATCGTGACCGGCGGTAGCCGGGGTATCGGACTGGCCGTGGCGCGGGCGCTGGCGGCCGAAGGGGTCGACGTGGTGATCGCGGCCCGCTCGGCCGAACCACTCGAGGCCGCGGCGCGGGCGGTGGCCGGGGAGACCGGGCGGCGGGTGCTCGCCGTCCCCACCGACACCGGCGACGACGAACAGGTGCGGCGGCTGGTGGAACGCACGGTCGCCGAACTCGGCGGGGTCGACATCCTGGTCAATTCGGCCGCGACGCCGTGGAGTGCGGGCGCGAGCACCGATCTGGCCGGGACCGATGACGATCTGGTCCGGCGCGAGGTGGAGATCAAGGTGCTCGGATATCTGCGCACGGCCCGCGCGGTGGCGCCGCATCTGGTGGCGCAGGGCTGGGGCCGGATCGTCAACATCAGCGGACTCGGTGCGCGGCAAGCGAATTCGATCGCGCAGACGATCCGCAACGTCAGCGTCTCGGCGCTGACCAAGAATCTCGCCGACGAACTCGGCCCGCACGGCGTGAACGTGACGGTGGTGCATCCGGGCCTGACCAGAACCGAACGGCTCACCCAGCGATTGGCCACGGAGTCGGCGAAATCCGGCACCCCGCCGGCCGAGCTGGAACGCGACCTGGCGCGAAACTCGTTGCGGCGGATCATCGATGCCGAGGACGTCGCCGCCGTGGTGACCTTCCTGGCCTCCCCGCGCAGCGTCGCCGTCACCGGCGACGCGATCGCGGCCGGCGGCGGGGTCCCGGGGCCGATCTACTACTGAGCGCGGGGACCGTTCCGTGACCTTCGCGTCCGGTTCCGGGGTCCGTGTCACGATCCGTCATTCCCGGATCGCAGCGGCCCCGGTCGGGGACGGCGGCCGATGATCGAGGTCCTAAGACCCTCGGCGGGGTGCGGCCGGGCTCCTACCGTGGACACCATGAACAGTGTCCCTTCCGGAGAAGTCGTCGAGAAGGCGGTCCTGCTGGCCGGTCGCGCTCCCTCGTTGCACAACAGTCAGCCGTGGCTGTGGGTCTTCGAGGGCGGCACCCTGCAATTGTTCGCGGTCCGCGAGCGATCGCTGCCCAATACCGATGCCGGCGGACGGCAACTGGTGCTCGGGTGCGGCATCTCGCTCGGGCATCTGTGCGCCGCGCTGGCGGCGTCCGGATGGCGGACGTCGATCGACCGGCTGCCGGACCCGAATCGGCGGGACCATCTGGCGACGGTCCGCTTCGCCCCGGCGCGGATCGTCACCGATGCCGACCTGGACCGTGCCGCCGCCATCCCGCGGCGGCACACCGACCGGCTGCCGTTCGCCGCGCCCGCGAACTGGGACGATTTCGAGGCCGTGCTGCGGTCGATCATCGATCCGGCGGACGCCGTGCTCGACGTGCTGCCCGAGGACAGCCGCCCGGCGTTGGCCCGGGCGTCGCAGCTGACCGCCGATCTGCGCCGCTACGATGCCGGATACCAGGCCGAATTGCAGTGGTGGACAGGGCATGTCATCGGCTCGACCGGAGTGCCGGCGGACGCGCTGACCAGCGCCGAGGAACAGGTGCGGGTGCCGGTGGGACGGGCGTTGCCGGCGACCACCGGCGCGCCGCGGCGGTCCGAGCAGCCCGCCGACCGGTCCACCCTGCTCGCCTTGTCCACCGAGACCGACGACACGGCGGAGGTGCTGCGCTGCGGGACCGCGCTGTCGACCGTGCTGCTGGAGTGCACGGCGGCCGGCTACTCCACCTGTCCGCTGACCCACGTCATCGAATATCCGCGCAGCCGCGCGATCGTGGCGGACCTGCTCGGCGCGGCCCGGCAGCCCCAGGTGCTGGTCCGGGTCGGGACCGCGCCCGACGACCGGGACGAACCGGCGCCGACCCCGCGGTTGCCGCTGTCGGAGATCCTGCGCTTCACCGCCCCGCCGCCGTGACATCCGCGTTCCGGCCCCGCGAAGCAGCGGCCGCTCATGGAACGCCTCGCCAGGCGGCGCTGTACGCCTCACAGCGGCGCACCGCCGAGGACGCCGGGCACCGAGTTCAGCCGGCGGTCCGCGGCTGGTCGGTGAGCCCGAGCCGGAGGTGTTCGCTGTGGTAGACGGCCTCGTCGAGCAGTTGGGCGACGTGGTTGTCGTAGAGGCTGTAGACGATGCTGCGACCGGTGCGGGTGCCGACGACCAGGCCGAGATTGCGCAGCAGGCGCAGCTGATGCGAAACGGCGGACTGTTCCATGCCGACCGATTCGGCCAGTTCGGTCACCGGCAGCGGCCCCTGCCGTAACCGGCTGAGGATCAGCAGGCGGCTGGGAGTGGCGAGCGCCTGCAATGTGGTGGCGACGTGGGCAGCGGCGTCGGCGTCCAGTCGCGCGACCGGTCGGTCGCGGCCCTCGACTCCGTGTCCCATATCGGTGTAGCCTACCCCACACCATATATATGAAGAGACGTTCATGTCTTCAGTTATTCTCGGAAGCGGACGAATTCCGCACGGTGGAGGTGATTCGGTGGTCGCACCGACGGTGGTACCGCTCGGCCCGGCGCGTACCCGGCCGGTGGCCCGGACCGGACTGTTCGCGGTGCCGGAGGTCCGCTGGGCGGCGGCCGCGCTGGCGCTGTTCGTGACGGGCCTGGCGGTGCACGCGAGCGGGGGCCCGGCCTGGCTGCGCTGGGGTGCGTACCTGGCCTGCTGCGCCACCGGCGGCTGGGAACCCGCTCTGGCGGGGCTGAAGGCGTTGCGGGACAAGACCTTGGACGTGGACCTGCTGATGGTGGTGGCCGCGGTGGGCGCGGTGGCGATCGGGCAGGTCACCGACGGCGCGCTGCTGGTGGTCATCTTCGCCGTCTCCGGCGCTCTGGAGGCGCTGGCCACCGCCCGCACCGAGGATTCCGTGCGCGGGCTGCTGAACCTGGCCCCGGACACCGCGATTCGGGTCACCGCCGACGGCGAGGAGCCCGTGCCGGTCACCGCGCTCGAACCCGGGGATGTGCTGATGGTCCGGCCGGGCGACCGAATCGCCGCCGACGCCACCGTGATCGACGGCGCGGGCGAGGTGGATCAGGCCGGCATCACCGGCGAGCCGCTGCCGGTGGACAAGGTCCCCGGCGACGAGGTGTTCGCGGGAACCGTCAACGGCACCGGGGCGCTGTGGATCCGGGTCGATCGCCGCGCCGCCGATTCGGTGGTCGCGCGCATCGCGGCGCTGGTGGAGTCGGCAGGACGAACCAAGGCGCGCACCCAGTTGTTCATCGAGAAGGTGGAGCAACGGTATTCGACGGCGATGGTGGCGGTGACCGTCGCGGTGTTCCTGATCCCGCTGCTCGCCGGTGATCCGTTGCGCCGGGCTCTGTTACGGGCCATGACGTTCATGATCGTGGCGTCGCCGTGCGCGGTGGTGCTGGCGACGATGCCGCCGTTGCTGGCGGCCATCGCCACCGCGGGCCGCCACGGCGTCCTGGTCAAGTCGGCCGTCGTCATGGAACGGCTCGGCGCCACCACATGTCTGGCGTTCGACAAGACCGGCACCCTGACCCGGGGCGCCCCGGAACTCACCGAGATCCGGGTCCTGGATTCGCAATTCGATGCGGAGCAGGCGCTGCGGCTGGCTGCCGCGGCCGAACATCCCAGCGAGCATCCGCTCGCCGCGGCGATCATGCGGGCCGCGCGCGAGCGTGGGCTGTCCCCCGCCCCCGCCACGCATTTCGCCGCACATCCGGGTCGTGGCGTGACCGCCCGGGTCGACGGTCACGACATCGCCGTCGGCTCGCCCGCGGCGCTGCTCCGCGACGACGAGAGTGCCTCCGCCGCTGTCGAATCCGTGCAATCCGCGGGCCACACGGCAGTGGTGGTCCGCTGCGGGCCCCGCCCGGTCGCGGTGCTGGCGATCACCGACGAGGCCCGCCCGGAGGCGGCCGCCGCGGTGGCGGCGGCGCGGCGGCTGACCGGCGCCACACCCGTCCTGCTGACCGGAGACAACCGGGCCGGCGCCGAGCGGATCGCCGCCCGGCTCGGGATCACCGACGTCCGCGCCGAATTGCTGCCCGACGGCAAGGTCGCCGAGGTGCGGCGACTCCAGGCCCGCCCGGCGACGGTCACGGTGATCGGTGACGGCCTCAACGATGCCCCCGCCCTGGCCGCCGCCGACACCGGGATCGCGATGGGTGGCGCGGGCTCGGACCTGACCCTCCGGACCGCCGACGCGGTCGTCATCCGCGACGACCTCACCGCCGTCCCGGCCGTCGTCGCGCTGTCGCGGCGGGCCCGCCGGATCGTGACCGCCAATCTCGTTGTCGCCGCGACCTTCATCGGCGCGCTGGTGATCTGGGACCTGGTGGGCACCCTGCCGCTTCCGCTCGGGGTGGCCGGGCACGAAGGTTCCACCGTCGTCGTCGGCCTCAACGGGCTACGGCTGCTCCGCACCGCCGCCTGGCGCCGTGCGGCGCGGACCTGAGGGGTGTGCTGACCCGAGTGGCGCCATCGCGCCGCTGCGGACAGCCGGCCCCGCCCGCACCCCGGCCTCGGCCGGTCGCCGTCCGCCACCGGCGCTTCCGGCCGCGCCGATCATTACGCCGATGGCAGGTCCAGGCGCCCCGGGCCGGACAGGGTCACCGTGTCGCCGGGTTCGGTCTCGCCCGCGTACAGCGGATCCTCGGTGGCGAGGACGAGGACGAGGTGATGGCCGAGGGGAACGCGGTAATCGGTTGCCTGCAAACGCACTTCGATCGGGACCGGCTGTCCGGGTGCGGTGGGGTGCACGGTCGCGGGCGCATGCGTGACGATGCGTAGACTGCCGGTGAGCGGGTTGAAGTCGAAGAGATAGACCACGACGGTGACGGCCGCGCCGGAGGTGCCCACCGTGATCCGGAATTCGGGAATGCCCGCGAGGTGGCGTGGTTTCAGGAACGGCGCCGGAGTCCGCCACACCGCGGCCGTGGTGCGGTCGACGTCGGCGAGTTGCTGCCGCACCGGCATCAGCAGCCGCTCCAGAAAGCCGTCGAACACCAGCTGATTCACGGCGTGGACGTGCGGATCACCGGCCCGGATGGTCTGTTCGAACGACGTGGGCTCGGAAACCAATCTGCCGTCCCGGCTTTCGCCGGTGGGCGGCGCGAGGTGATACGACCGGGCCGGCTCGGACCACGACGCCAGGTCGCGGGACGCGGTCATGGTGAAGCTGTACATGGTCTCGGTGTGCACCGCACCGTCGCTGTCGATGCCGTTGTCCACGCCGCGCACGTAACGGTCCAGCCAGTCGTAGGCGGCCTCGGTGGTGCGGGTGTAGACACCCAGCAGCAGACCCGGAATCTCCACCGCGCCATGGTCGCCGACGGCCAGATCGAGGCGTTTGGGTCCGGGGAATCGGGAGAAATAGTCCAGCAATTGATTCTGCGGGAAGATCGTCTCGTGCCAGTAACTGGTGAAAAAAGTGGGCACCGAACGCAGTTCGTGCGGCGGGATACCCGCGGGCGAACGGCGCCGGGCATATTCGAGCACCCGGTCGATATCGACGTTCTCCCGGAAAGCCCGGAGCACGTCCAGTAATTCGGCGCTGGGATGTTCACTGATGCTCGCCAGCGCGTCGGCGGCCATGATGTGGCGGGTGTGGTCGCTGTAGAGCGCCTCGCCGAGGTCGGCCCAGGTGCTCAGGGCGACAACGGCTCTCACCCGCGGGTCGGCCTGGGCGACGAGCTGGCTGATGCCGGAGCCGTAGGAGATTCCGGCCATGCCGATCCGCTCGGGATCGGCGTCGAGGTCGGGATGCGCCAGCGCCCAATCGATCACCCGGCTGCCGTCGACCACATCCTCGGGACCGGCCACGGTCAGCTCTCCCTCGGAACCGGGCAGTCCGCGCTCGGTGTACGCGACGACGGCGTAGCGGCGCAGCAGCAGCCTGATCACGGCTCCCGAGTACATCTTCCAGCCCGTCGGATCGAGTCCGGCGGGCAGTACGATCAACGGGTGCGGGCCACCGGTGAGCGGCCAGGCGGCGATGGCGTCGAGCAGAACGCCGCCGGCGCCCGGTATTTTCACCTGGCCGAACCGGGACAGCGGCCGGATCGCGGCGATGTCCTCGGCCAGATAGGCGGGGACGCCGGTGGCGTCTCCGGTGAGCAGGTCGTCGACGACCGCGAGTACATCGGCTTCCTGATCGGGAGCGAGCAGACGCAGTTGGTCCGGGCGAATTTCGGACATGACCGTATCCTTTCGATTCTGCGTGTATTCCGTTGCGACAGAAATGCTTCACGGCGAAAGGCGATAACGCGGGGCCGGATGACCGGACACCCCACGTACGGCAATCGTACAGCGCCGACGGCCGCAGTACGGGTCGAATCGATCGAACGCGGTTGTCGTACAAATGGTTCAGCGGCGCTGTCTCAAACCTGTTCTGTCTCCCGGTGATACGCCAGCAGGGTGTCGACGAACAGGCGGCGCTGCGCCGGGGTCAGCGGCGCCAGGGCCCGGCGCCAGGCGTGCGCGCCGGGCGCGAGCCAGGTTTCGATGGCGGGGCGATGCGCGTCGGCGATCCCGATGATCCTGCGCCGGCGGTCGCTGTCGTTCTCGTGGCGGGTGAGAATGCCCTTGCGGCTCATGTCGCCGACCATCAGGCTCACCGTCGTCGGGGCCACACCGAGGCGGGCCGCCAGTTCGTTCACCGTCATCGCGCCGTCGAACAGCAACAGCGACAGCAGTGACAGGTGACGCGGGGTCAGCTCCATGGTCCGCAACTCGGGGGGTACCGGCAGGCGCTTGACCCGGCCCATGATGCGCGGCATCAGCAACAGCAGTTCCCGGACCGACGCGTCCAGTTCGCCGTCCGGCCCGAGCCCGGCATTGGTTGACACCGCACCACCCTCCAAATACCTTTGTTTGCAAAGCTGTTTTGCTCTGCGTCGGAGTCTCCGGCGATCCCTCCCGACAGGACCGACATGACCATTCTCGTAACCGGTGTCCGCGGCGGCATCGGCGGCCGGGTCGCCACGCTGCTCGCGGCGGCCGGGCGCCACGTCCGGGGCACGACCCGCACGCTCGACGGACCCCCGGCCCCCGGCGGCGTCGAGCTCGTGGAACTCGACATCGACGACCCGCGTACCGCCGACGCCGCCCTCACCGGCGTCGACACCCTGTTCCTCTACCCGACCAGGGGCGATTGCGAGACGTTCCTCGCCGCGGCGCGGGATCACGGGGTCCGGCATGTCGTCCTGCTGTCGTCGCCGGCCGCGTTCGAGGCCGGTGAGCACGACCGGCTGATCGGCCACATCCACCGCGCGGCCGAGGACCGGGTGCAGCGCAGCGGCCTGCCCGCCACGATCGTCTATCCGAGCTGGCTGGCGACCAACGCCCGCCGCGACTGGGCCGCGCAGATTCGCGAGCGGGACCACCTCGCCCTCGCCTACCCGGACGCGCAGATCAACCCGATCCACCTCGACGATGTCGCGGAGGTCGTCGCGGACCTGCTCACCCGGGA
This sequence comes from Nocardia sp. alder85J, assembly GCF_020176955.2. GTDB lineage: Bacteria > Actinomycetota > Actinomycetes > Mycobacteriales > Mycobacteriaceae > Nocardia. The sequence continues at coordinate 284,755 of NZ_JAIUCZ020000001.1, read as the reverse complement.
CACCCACCGCGCCCGCTGGCACGTGCTGACCGGCCCGGCGGTGCTGCGGGTCCGCGACGCCGTCGCCACCGTCGCCGAGACCATCGGCCGCCCGCTGCGCATCGACGAACTCGACCGGGCACAGGCCCTGGCCACCCGTCCGCCCGCCATGCCCGAGGCGGTCCTGGAAGTGCTGCTGGACGTGGCGGCCACGGCCGTCGACACACCCCCGCTGGTCACCAACGCCGTCGAACGCATCACCGGCCACCCGGCCCGCAGCTTCGCCGACTGGGTCGCCACCCACCGCGAGTCCTTCTTGCCGTGAGCCCGCACTCGCGACACTGCCGGTGACCCCGCAGGTGGTGTCCGGACTGCCGGATCCGCGGCGCGCCGAACCGGGACGACCGTCCGCACCGGCGACGATCGGTGCGGACGTAGGCTGAGTGCTCATGACGCTCGACGAGGTCGCCGCCGAGCTCTACGGGTTGCCACCCGCGGAGTTCGTGGCGGCGCGCACCGAGCGTGCGCAGCGCGCCCGCGCCGCCGCAGACAAGACCCTGGCGTCCGCGATCGAGAAGTTGCGTCGACCCACTGCCGCCGCACAGGCGGTGAATCTGCTGGCGCGAGCCGCGCCCGAGGACGTCCACGCACTGCTGGAACTCGGAGAGCAGCTGCGCGAGGCCCAGCGGCGGCTGTCCGGCGTCCAGCTGCGCACCCTCAGCACCCAGCGGCAGCAGCTGATCAACGCGGTCGCCCGCCGCGCCGCCGAACTCGCCACGGCCGCCGGACGACCTCCGAGCGACGCGACCCTGCGCGACATCGGCACCACCCTGCACGCGGCCCTGGCCGATGCGGCGGTGGCCGACCACGTCCGCGCCGGAACCCTCGCCACGGCGGCCAGCTACGAAGGCTTCGGCCCCGCCGCAACGACGTCCGGGCCCGCTGCCGACACAGCGGAACACCGCGGAGCACCGTCCGCGGACCCGCCGCAGGACAAGCCCGCCCGATCCGGGCCTGCCGCACACCGGGACACCCCTTCCCGGAAACGAGTCGCGGCCGACTCCCGCCGCGAACAGGCCCGGCGCGAGCTCGAGCAGGCGCTCGCCGACATCGAAACCGCCCGCGCCGCAGTCACTTCCGCAGCCACCGACCACGACTCCGCCGCCGCCGAGCTGGCGGGGGCGCAAACCCGGGTCACCGGCCTGCGCGCCGAACTGGCCGAAGCCGAGGATCAGCGCAGGACCGCCGCGACGGCCGAGCGGCGAGCAGCTGTTGCGCCGGGCCGGGCAGCAATGGGAGCGGGCAGAGCAACGCGCCGAGCACCTGCGCACCCGCACCGACGCCCCCTGACCCGGCGACAGTACGGGTACCGGGCCGAATCCGAATCCACCGTCGATCACCCGCGCGCCGAATCGGCCATGGCACCGGATCCTCGCCGCACCGGCCGAGCGCGGTCGATCGTCCGGCGACCGGAGTCCGGTGGCGAGGGTTACCGGCGGCCGCCGGAGCGCCGTCGCTGTCGCCGGGTCCGTGAAGCGCGTCACGCGCTCACATCGGCCGTCGGTCCGAACCCGTCGATATCGACCTCCCGGACCATCTTGCATAAGTGAGCGCTTACTGAGAAGTTGGAGGTGTACAAGGCCCGCCGCCGGCACCGGCCCGCGGCTGCGACGACCGAGGGCCGGACCCAGACATGAGGAGAGCGCACGATGCCGAGGCCGAACTGGCAACTGCTTCCGGATCCGGAACCGCAGGAGCGTAGTTACTCGATCATCTCGGTGGACGACCACCTCACCGAGCCCGCCGACATCTTCGTGAAGCGCTTCCCGGCGAAGCTGCGCGATCAGGCGCCGCAGGTCATCACCACACCCGACGGCTCGGAGGCGTGGGTCTACCGGGACCGGCTCTACCGCGACAACGGGATGAGCGTGGTGGCCGGGCGGCCGCAGACCGAGTGGAGTCTCGATCCGCTCAATTTCAGCGAGATGCGCCGGGCCGCATGGGATGTGCACGCGCGGGTGCGCGACATGGACATCGACGGCATCTGGGCGTCGCTGTGCTTCCCGTCCGGCGCCTGGGGTTTCACCGGCCGGGTGCTGTCGATGAACAACGACACCGAGGTCGGGCTGGCCGCGGTGCGGGCCTGGAACAGCTGGATGCTCGAGGAATGGCACGGGGCCTACCCGGAGCGGTTCATCCCGATGCAGTTACCGTGGTTCAAGGATCCGGTGCTCGCCGGTGAAGAGGTGCGCCGCAATGCCGAACTGGGCTTCACCTCGGTGTCCTTCCTGGAGTCGCCGCATCTGCTGAAGCTGCCGCCGATCACCGACCACAAGCACTGGGAGCCGTTCTTCAAGGCGTGCGAGGAGACCGACACGGTGCTCTCGCTGCATTGCGGCGCCAGCGGTTTCGTGTTGCAGGGCTCCCCCGGCGGCGGCCTGAACGTGCAGACCTCACTGTTCCCCGCCGGCGCGTTCTGCGCCGCCGTGGACTGGGTGTGGGCCGGTATTCCGGCGCTGTACCCCAACCTGAAGATCGCGCTCAGCGAGGGTGGCATCGGCTGGGTGCCGATGGCGATCAACCGCCTCGACTACGTGCTCGAGCATTCCGGCGCCAGCGGCGGGTGGAACTACGACGTGACGCCGAGCGAGGCGCTGCGCCGGAACTTCTACTTCTGCATGCTGGACGACCCGGGCACGCTGGACCAGCGGCACATGATCGGCGTCGATCACATCATGTTCGAAACCGACTTCCCGCACGCCGATTCGACCTGGCCGAACTCACAGCAGTTGCTGCGCAAGCGATTCGCCGATCTGCCGGAGCACGAAGCGGTCGCGATCGCGGGCGGCAATGCCGCCCGGTTGTTCCGGCACCCGCTGCCCCAGGGCGGCGACTGGCCGGCCATCCCGGCGCAATAGCGCCCCGGCCCACCCGGAGCCGCGAGCCCGCCGGGGCCGCAGCTCCGGGGCCGGCCCTACGGCATGCGCCGCTGGGAACACCGTTGCGCCGCAAGGTGATATCGCGGGCGTCAGGCCGGGCAGCTCCCGTCCCGCACCGCGGCGATCGCGCACAGGGTGGCGTGCGGGTAGTACGGGCCCATGATTCCGGCGGCCTGCTCGGCGGTGCCGTCGACCGGCACCTGCTGCACGGCGTACGGAAACTCACCGGCGGGCAGCATGTTCCGCACCAGCATCACCTCGGGGGTGGCGGGGTGCGCGACGGACATCGGCACGAACGTCGCGCCCGGGACGGCCTCGATCTCGGCGCGCTGCGCCTCGGTGCCCACCACAAAGGTGTAGTCGCCCGCGGCATCGAGCGCGGTCTGCTCGTCGGTGCGGCAGCCGTTGTCCGCCGAACCGTCGGCGGCGGGGTTGACCACTACCGGACCGGGCAGCATCGCCAGATTCGTGCAGAACGAGAAGTAGCGGACGTCGGTGCCGGAGCCGGGCGGCCACACCGTCGGCTCGGTCCCCGCGGGAGCCTTCGGCGCCCGGCCCCGCACCACCATCACCCGGCCGTCCGCCGGTGGCGTGAATGTCGCGCTGAGATAGGCGTTGTCGACGTTCGGGAACGCGCCCGCGCCGCTGACCCGGCGGAACTCCTGACCGCCGGAAAGCTTGCCCGGCAGGCCGATTCCGGCATCGCCGAGGACCTGCGACACGGCACCGAGGACGCCGCCGCCGCCGACACACGATCCCAGTGTGCGCGTACCGGATTCGTCGCTGATACGTACCTCCGGCAGCACCGGCCCGGCCCCACCGGCGGGCAGGTATTCGCGGAGGATCAGGTAGCCGTTGCCCGACCGCACCCCGTCCGGCGCGAGCGGGAGGGTGTTGGGCCCGCCCGCGGTCGCGGCGACCGTCACGGTGTAGGCGCCGCCCTCGCCCGGATGCTGCCAGGGGTTGTTCGTCCCCGGATCCGCCTCGATCCGGTAGTCGGGCAGGGCGGAAGCGACGCCGCCCGCGGTGAAACTGCTGAACCGCGCGTCGTAGGTGTTGAACGACATGTATCGCGCCTGCGGGAAGCGGCCGGTGACCGTGATGGTCGTGCCGGGCCGCACCTGATAGGGCATGATCCAGTACCACGCGCCGGTGTCCGGCAGCGCGACGTTCACCTGCTCGATCGTGCGCGGCGACACCTCCGCGTTCCAGGCGCACGACGAATCCGGTTGCGCCACCGGCTCTCCCGCCGACGCCGTGGCGCCGATTCCGGTGGCCGCGACGACGGTGACACCGACGCTCAGGACCGCGTTCACAACATCTCGCACGCGCCTGGATCCTCCTCGTGAACGAACGGCCGATACCGGTTCGGCACCACCGTTTCCCGAAGGCTAGGAATCGCCTTTCGAATTGTCAATCGGACCGCCGGCGATTCCGCACCCGGCCGGAGAATCCTCATCGAAACCTGATCTTTCACCACCGCAAAGGATTTCGGAGCTGCCGCCGGCGAGCCGCCGCGCTCAGGCGTCCGGCGGGTCCGCCGGCTCCGCACCCGCGTACGCGAGGCCGGTGAACAGCCAGGTGAGCGCATCCTCGAACAACTGCTCGGGTACCGCGTCCCGGTCGATGCGGCGCTGCTCGACCAGCCCCTCGTACAGCGCGAACACCACCGTGGCGATCCGCTCGATCGGTGGATGCTCGGCATGCGTTCCGCGCCGCCGGAATTCGGACAGGATGAGTTGTTGCAGCGATCGGTGCGTCGCGCGCATCCCGTCCGACAGCGTGGCCATGACCGCGGGATTGCGGACTGCGTACAGCCAGAATTCGGCGTGCAGCGCGGCGGCCCGCACATCGTTGTCGGCGGCGTCGGCCATGACCCGGCCCAGTCCGCGGGCCGCCGTGTAGCCCTCGCCGCCCGCGGTGGCGATCGCCTCGGCCGCCGCGGCGACCCGGTCGCCGGCCCGGCTGCTCAGCAGTTCCAGGAACAGATGGTCCTTGCCCTCGAAATTCGAGTACAACGCGCCGATCGAATACCCGGCCGTCTCCGCGATCTCCTCGTTCGACACCGCGTACGGCTCGGTCGTCTTCGGCGGCGACACCACCATCACCCCGAACACGGTGACGCTGGCCCGGGGCGCGGACGTGCTGGTCCACGAGGCGATCGACCTGCGCATCGTCGCGGCGAGCGGTCTCAGCGCGGAGCAACTCCAGCATCACCGCAGCGCGCACTCCGATGTGACCCGGATCGGCGGCGAGGTCGCCGCGCCGGCCGGCGTGGGCACGCTCGTGCTGACCCACCTCGCACCCGGTAACACCCAGATCCCCGATGCGAGCTGGCAGGCCCAGGCGAGCATCGGATTCGGCGGCAAGGTCGTGGTCGGCACCGATCTGATGCGGATTCCCTTGCCGCACTGATCACTCGGGACTCTCGGCCTGCTCGTCGTGGATGCGATTGAGGACCCAGGTGTCACGGCCGCTGGCCTTCGCCCGGTACAGGCCGGTGTCGGCGTCGTCGATCAGTTTCTCGGTGTCGACGCCGACGATCGGGGTGAGAACCGCGCCGACACTCGCGGAGATCGACAGCACCTCGTTCGCGCCGATCGGGATGGGCTGCCGCAACGACGCGAGCGCGATACCGGCCGCGCCGTTCACCGCATCGGCGTCACACGGCGGTGAGAGCAGGACGACGAACTCGTCGCCACCGATCCGGGCCAGTGTCACCGTCGGCGAGCCCAGCGCCGCGACCAGCCGCCGGCCGACCTCGATCAGCACCCGGTCGCCGGTGTTGTGCCCGTATCGGTCGTTGATCACCTTGAACGAATCCAGATCGATGAAGCACAGGCCGATCAGGTCGGCGGGGTCCGCGGCGGTCACGATCTCCTGGAGCCGGTCCAGCAGGCACCGGCGGTTCGGCATGCCCGTCAGCGAGTCGTGGTGGGCCTGCCACTGCAATTCCTGTTGCAGTGCCCGGCGCTCGGTGATGTCCTCGCCGACGGCGACGATGTAGGTCTCCGGCGGGGAGGCGCCCTGTACCAGCGTCATCGTCCAGGAACCCCAGGCCAGCGCGCCGTCGGCGCGGCGGAATCGGCCCTCGAAATGGGCGGTGCCGTGGCGGCGTTTGAGCAGCCGAGTGACGGACAGTCGCAATTTCTCCCGGTCGCCGCCCGCCATCAAATCCAGCCCCGACATCCCCAGCAACTCCTCCCGGTCCAAGCCGACCATGCGGGCGGTGGTGGGATTGGCATCGAGGGTGATGCCGTCGATGTCGTAGAGCGCGATCGCCACCGCGGCATTGTCGAACACCACGTGGAAGAGCTGTTCCGCCGTTTTCAGACGGCTGGTGCGGGTGGCCAGCAATTCGGTGGTGTAGCCCCGGCCCAGCTCCGCGACCAGCGACCCCAGCCGCCGCGTCACATCCTGGCTCAGGGTGCGCTCGGCCAGTTCGACCAGCACCGACGAGGTCGGGACCAGCACCGCCGGCGTGGTCAGCTGCGCCCGGACCATGGCGGACCCGATCCGGAATCCCGGCTCCGGATCGAAGTCCTCCGCCGACAACGCGGCATCCAGTTCCGCGATCCAGCCGGCCATCCGATGTTCGATGCCGTCATACGCAGTCGAGGGCACGGAGTGGCAGTCCGCAATGGCGGCCGACCACTTCCGCGCCATATCGATGACCTCGCGACTGTCCACCGCGGGGGAACCTTCCTGCACGGCCGATGTCCGGATACCGTCCACTAACCACCACCCAGCATACGAAACCGGACCGGCTCGCCGCGCCGCCGAGTCACGACGCAGCTACGGCACGGTCGGGGCCGCCACCCGCGCCGGGGCGACCGGGCGGGGCAGCGTCAGCGACACCAGCGACCCGAGCACTATGCCCGCCGCGGCCAGGAGCACGGCGGTGCGGCTCCCGTCGGCCAGTCCGGTGCGCAGTGCGGCGCCGGTGCGCCCGGACAGCCCCGCGCCGGCGATCGCGACGAGTACCGCCAGTCCGATCGCGTTACCGAGATTCAGAGCGGTCGAGGCCATTCCGTTCGCGACGCCCTGCTCATCGCGCGAAACACTTACGGCCGCAGCGATCCACATCGCCGTCCAAGTGGTGCCCTGCCCGATCCCGGACAGGATCAGGCCCGGCACTGCGGCGGGCAACGTGGCGGAGGCCGAAAAGCCCAGGGCCAGAACAGCTGTACCGATCACACCGATACCGAAGCCGAGCGCCAGCGTGACCCGCGTGCCGAGGCGGGTGGTCAGCCGCTCCCCCAGTTGGGTGCCGGTCGCGATGGCGATCGAGGGCATCAGGAACACCAGCCCGGTCCGCAGCGCGGAATACCGGTGCACACTCTGGAACAGTACGGTCAGGAAGTACGGCAGTGTGCCGAAGGTCGCCATGTAGATCGCCGTGGCGAGCACGCCGACCACCAGGCTGCGATTGCGGAACAATCGGAACGGCACCAGCGGATCGGCGCTGCGGGCCTCGATCGTGACGAATGTCCCGAACAACGCTGCCGCGAACCCACCGGCGCCGACGACCACCGGCGCCGACCAGCCCAGCTCCGGCCCCTGCACCAGCGCGAACACCAGCAGGGTCGCACCACTGGTCACGGTCACCGCACCCGGAATGTCGAACCGGCGCGACCGTCGACCGCGAGGATCGCGAGGAACGACCACCAGCGCCGCGACCGCCACCAGCCCGGCCAACGGGACGTTGACGAAGAACACCGCCGACCAGCCGAACGCCTGGGTCAGCAGGCCGCCGAGCAGCGCCCCCACGGTCAGCCCGGCGGCCCCCGCGCCACCCCAGGCCGCCAGCGCCCGATTACGCGCGGGTCCCTCCTCGAACAACGTACCGATCAGCGAGAGGGTCGACGGCAGCAGCAACGCACCACCGACACCCTGCACCGCGCGAGCCACGATGACCACCGCCGGCGCGCCGGCCAGCCCACCGGCCAGCGAGGACACCACCCACTGCTGGGTCTGCTGCGAAAAGCCCAGGGCGCGACCGATTTCCGGTAACGCCACGTACACGATGTTGAGGTCGAGGGAGAAGATCAGCTGGGCCAGCGCCAGCAGTGTCAGCGACAGGCCCAGCCGCGGGGTGGCCGTCCCGCGCAGGTGAATTCGGACAGCGGACATTCGATTTCGCGCACCTTCCACTCTGGGCAGGCATCGTCGGCTGCGCAACAGTTTGATAGTTCGTATGTTTGCGTACAATCGAACGAAAGGCAAGACCGTCCGACAGTACGTATATCCACCGATGGTGGTCTCATAGTGGGTGCGGGCCATGCGGTCCGCACCGAGCGGAAGGAGAGGGCAGCACGTGCCCGCCGAATGATCGCCCAGCACCCCGAACGCGACCAGATCCTGCTCGAGAACGTCCTGTCCGCACTCGGAAATCCCCTGCGGCTGCGGATAGTACGAGTCCTCGCCGAAACCGGCGAGCGTCCGTGCGGCAGCATCCTCGACGGATTGTCGAAATCCACGCTGACCCATCACTGGCGGGTGCTGCGCGACAGCGGCGTCATCTGGCAACGACCGGCCGGCCGGGAGAATCTCCTGTCCCTGCGCCGGGAGGACCTCGACGCGCGATTCCCGGGAATGCTGGACGTATTGCTCGCCGCCGCCGCGCGAAACGAGCAGGGCGGCAATCACATCGACGCATCCTGAGGCGCCGCGGCCCATGGCCCGGCGCGACCTTCGCCGACGCGGTCGTCCGCCCCGCGCGGTCCGCCCCGCACGGCGCACCCCGGTTGCACGCGCTGCTGGACGCCTGGATCGCCTACATCGAAGGGCCGTTGCTGCCCGGCGGCTGCTTCTGGAACGCGAATCCGCCCGAGTTCGACAATCACCCGGGACCGATCCGGGACGCCCTGGTCCGGTGGCGCGACGGCTGGCTGAACATCCTGGCCACGGAACTCGGGCATGCCACCGCCGAGCTGCGGCCCGCGCCGGACCTCGGCCTGCTCGTCTTCCAGCTCGAGGCCGCCGTCGCCGCCACCGATATCGCTCTGCGACTGGGTGATTCCGACGGCGCCGGGCGATTGCGCCGGGTGATCGACGCCCTGGTGCCGCCGAATCCCGATCTGCTGCACGACCGATCGTCGTGACCCGGTCCGGCTTGTGTGCTCTCACAACGGTTCCGCCACGACACCGGCACGGCTGCTAGCGTCGCCGGGTGGGTATACCGAAAGTGACGCGACGACGCGTCCTGACCCTGTCCGCCGCCGCCCTGGGCGCGTTCACCGCCGCCGCGGCCGTCGCGGACGCACAGGCCCCCACCGACGATGCCCGCTACCCGGGCTATTCCGCGCAGGATCGGGCACAGCCGTACGCGCACTACATGGCCGACCGCACGGCCCCACCGCAGGCCGTCGTCACCGACGCCTACGCGGGACCGCCCACCCCACCGGATCGGATCCCGCCGTTCTCGGCGCTGACCACCGACCTCGCCCCGGCGGGCTACTCCCCCGTCGAAACCGGCTACGGCCAGACCGCGGACGGCATCGTCTGGGCGGCAGCCCGCACCGAGATGCCCCGGGTCACGGCGGCCATGTGGGACTGGTGGTTCGGCTGGCACCTGGTGGAATCCGCCCGCTACAAGCTGTGGCATCCGGACGCGCACATGTACGCCGAGGTCGCCGCCGATCGCCTCGGCACCCCGCTGCCCGACCGCGCCCGCTACCTCGACAACATCTCGTACGTCGACGAATACATCGGTCCCCGGCTGCAACAGCTGGCGATCGCCTTCCACGATCCGGTCGCCCACGGCTTCACCGTCCCCGCCGACCACACCATCGTCTTCGGGCGCGTCGGCAGCGGCATCGCCCCCGTGGACCTGGGCTGGCTGGCCCACCAGGTCCGTCCCGTCCCCGGCGGCGCTGAGATGCGCAGCCGCTTCCACCTCCGCCTCTACGGCGCCCACACCCCCGACCCGCTGCACACCGCCCGCGCCGTCGCCCGCGGCGCCGCCGCCGACCCCGGGGACCTCCTCCCCGACCTCGGCCTGGCCCGGGACCTGATGCTGCACTGCGGTCAGGAGATGAACCACCTCTCCCGCTTCCTGCCCGAGCTGTACCACGAATTCGGCGCCTGACGCGATGCGCCGACTCGACGCCGCCGAGATCGAGGAGTTGCTGAGCCGCGACCTCGTCGCCCATCTGGCCACCGTCGACGCCGACGGCTACCCGCACGTCGTCCCGCTCTGGTTCCTCTAAGCGGACAACAGATTCCACCTGACCAGCTACACCGACCGCCCCCATCTCCACCGCATCCGGCACGATCCGCGCGTCGGCCTGACCGTGGACGCCGAGGACCCGCTGCGTCCCGACGGCGAACGCCCGAACCGCCAGCTGCGCGTCGTCGGTGACGCGACCCTGAGCCCGGACCCGGACGGGATCTGGACCGCCCGTGTCCGTTCCAGATATCTCGACGCCCGCATCGCCCCCGGCGCCGCCGGGCGCCCGCCGCCGCGGGCCCGGACGCTGATCACGGTCACTCCCCGGTGCCTGCGCGCAATCGCCAGCGTGTGAACGCCATTCGCCGCCCGCGCCGGGCCGGACCGGACACTGTCACACCGGGGACGACGCCCGCGGGGTGGCGGCTACTTGTCGGTAGGGTCCGATATCGTCGGCTCGCGGATTCGGGTTGGAACCCACGGATGCGAGGCGAGGGAGGGCCCCATGGGCGGGATGAACGTCGGGTCGTACGCGGTACGGCTGGCGGAGGTGATGCGGCACTTCCGCACCGGTGACGAACGGAGTCTGGCGGCCCTGGTCGATGTGCTGGGACCCGAAGTGGATGCGCTGGGCGAGGGCTGGGCCCGGGAGGAGTACGGGCGTTCGCCCCGGGATGTGCTGCGCCACATGGTGCGGGGTGTGAACGACGACGGGCTCGATATTCGGGACGACTGTGCCGACGACTTCCTGTATATCGCCTGCTTCGAACTGGTGGTGCGGCACTACGGGGAACCGCTGGACGGCTGGGATTCGATCCGGTCGAGCTGGTTCGGGCGGGCCGATGGCGTCCTCGACGAGGCGGGGGTCGACTTCTCGATCTCGAACCTCGTCCGCACCGGAATCGACGGAGTGCCGGTGCTGTCGGACCATGCGTCGGCGGGCTGTCTGAGGTACGACGAGATCCCCGCGGCCCATACCGTCCTGGCCCGGCTGCGGCGCGGCGATCTGCCGCTGCACACCATGTATTACGTTGCCGACGTGCGTGATTGGCTACGGCAGTGCCTGGCCGGCGGACGTGATCTGGTCTGCATCGCGGGTGGCCGCCCGACCAGTTCCCGGTCACGCGACCGGCGGCGGCTGTTCCCGGAGGAGCGACCGGCGGGCACCTGGCAGCAGTATGTCGACCAGCAACTGGTGGCGGTGGGCCCGTTCTGCCATGCCGCGATCTACGGGCTGGACGGCCGGAAGTGGGCGGCCAGCCCCGGATTCGAGGTGTCCGCCGCCGAATTGTCCGCGCTGGCAGCGCCGCTCGCGGATCCGAGGCTGCCGACCGCCGGCGGCGTGCGGATCGCGGGCCGGGATTATTCGGCGAGTTCGCCGGTGCAGGGCCGTCTCACCGGTTCCGATCGGACGTGCCTGCTGACGGTCCAGCAGACCAGCAAGGCCGTCGTGATTCTGCTGGAGGCCAGATACCGGCCGTTCAAGGAGAGTTCCGAACTCGAGGAACAGCTGATCGACTTCATCGAGACGTTCGGCTGACGGATCAGCCCGCCGTCTCCAGCACCTCGAGCGCGGCCTCGATCTGCGGGAGTGCCGGCGGGCCGTACCCGGCCACCACCGTGGCCAGCGCCCGCGCCACATGCGGCCCGACGGATGTGGCGGTGAGCAGGTCCTCCGCCAGCACGATGCCGTTGACCACGTGGGCGGCCCGGATGCGCTGGTCGGCGGTGACCTCGTAGCGCCAGTCGCCCAGTTGCAGGCGTTCCGGTTCGGAGCGGAACAGGCTGCGGCGGGCCGGGGTCCGGACCGCGCCGGGCACAGCGGCGAAGACGGTGAACACCAGCCCGGCGCCGCCGGGGCCGTGCAGCGCCGCGGCGATCACGCCGGCCGCTCGCTCCGAATCGAAACTCGGTGCGCCCATGGGCTAATCGCCCATCGGCAGCACGAACTGCGGAGTGATGGTCTCGGGCTCGCCGGTGCGGCGCACGGCGGTACCGGCCGCGTAGAACTCGACCGTGTGGTGGCCCCAGGCGTAACTCTCGATCTGGAAGTGCACGCCGGTCACGCCGATGCCGCCGTCGCGTTCGGCCTCGGCCTGCATCCGGCTCATCGCCAGTTCGCGGGCCTGGTAGTTGCCCTGTGTCCACTGCGGCATCTCGACATTGGTACCGATCTGGCGCATCGACTGCATGAAACCCTGTACGGCGACGTGGAATACGCAGTTACCCATCACGAACGCGACCGGCGCGAAACCGGACCGCAGCAGGGTCACCATGTCCTGACCGGAGAGATGGCTGGTGAATGCCTGCCCGTTGGGCCGCCGGAACTGCCCCGGCTCGCGGACGTAGCGCACGGCGGTGCCGACGGCGATGAACTCCAGATGATTGGCCTCACCGCCGACATGCCGCCACTGCAACCGCACCCCGACGATGCCGTCGGCGCGCAGGGCATCGGCCTCGGCCTGCATCCGCGCCATCGCGTTCCAGCGCGCGCGATAGGTGGCCTCGGTGAGCACCTGGAGTTCGGCCTGCTGCCGCAGCCCGGCGAACTGGAAGCCCACGTGATACACCGACACCCCCATGACCAGGTCGATCGGCTCGAATCCGGCGCCGTGCAGCAGCGCGAACTCGTTGACCGACAGGTCGGAGGTGAAGATCCGCCCGGCATGGGACAGCCGCTCGCCCGCGGTCGGTTCCAGCGGCGGTTCGGAATTCGGTTGCACGCGCCTCACACCTCTCTAGGGAGCACCACCGCCACTGTACGACGCGCCGGTCGTCCCGGGGCGGCGTACACGATGGCGATCTCGTCACGACCGGCAACCTCGGGGCGCACCGGGGAATTTGTCGGTGGGTGTGGCTAGGGTGGGTCTCGATCACGGCAAGGCAATGGGGAGGGCCATATGACCGGATTGACCGAACTGATCACACAGCTGGCACGGGAATTCGCGGAAACCGGCGCCACCGGAGGCACGCTGACACTGCACCACGGCCCCAGCGGTTACGGGGTGAGCGCCGCCGAGGCCGTCGGGATGATGGCGCCGCTCCCGTCGAGCGGCATCGGCGAGGTGGCCGCGGCGGTCCGGGCCGCCCGCGGCGCGGCCGAGAAGAGCACGGTGCACCTGCGACTGCGACTCACCGGCGACAGCTACGAGTGTCAATACCATTGGGAGGCGGGATATCTCCCCAACTTCCGATGGTCCTCGGGCCGGCAGCTCGTGTTCGATCACGACTATCGGTATCCGGGACACGACCTCGCGGCCGCACCGGCTGTCGCGGTGGACGATCGGCCGACCGATCCGGCCCTGATCGCGACGGTCGCCGTGCTGGTCGACGAGTACGTGGCGCTGCGCACCGGGCAGCAGGCCCCCGAACTCGGTCCCGGGGCCGAGGAGGCGGATATCGCGGCCGCCGAAGCGCTGCTGGGCGTCCGGTTGCCGGAAGATCTGCGGGCGCTCTACCGGGTGGTGGGCCACGACTACGACGACCGGGGCCTGCTGGGGTTCACCCGGCTGCTGCCACCGGACCGGGTCGCCCGGGACCATCTCGGTGACGGCCCCGAATTCGAGCGGCTCGAGCCCGGCCGCCCCGCACACGGCGCCTGGGACGACTCGCTGTTCGGATACGAGCGGGTGGTGCTCGAATCCTGGCCGCCCGGCGTGGTGCAGCGCGTGTCCCGCAGCCCGAAGTGGGTGGTCGTCGGCACCAGCGACCGCGCGGTTTTCGCCGTCGATCTCGATCCCGGACCGGCGGGAGCGCCGGGCCAGCTCATCCAATTCGAACCCGGCGGCCATTACTCCGCCGTGCGCCGGGGCGAATCGGTGCTCGCGGTGCTCCGCCGGTCCGTCGCCGAATTGCACACAGGAGATTCCGCTCCCGATCAGGAGGACCGGGACTCGCAGGCTCCACAGTCACAGGTCTTCCTGCGCGGCGCCGACCTGCCGCTCGACTCGCTGCCCGATGTCGCCGCCGTGCAACGACTTCAGCTCGAGGCGGCGGATTCCTTCGACACCCGCGCGCTCACCGCGCTGCCGGCGCTGCGCGAGCTCACGCTGCGCGGCATCCACGCACTGAATATCGCTGTGCCACACGCCGTCCCACTGGAATCGCTGACGCTCGGCGGCCCGCTGATAGCACTGGAGCCGCTGGCCGGGCATCCGACCCTGTGGGATGTCACGCTGACCGCCACGGATCATCCGGTGCACATCGCCGCGCTGGCGAAGCTGCCCTCGCTCCAGCGGCTGGACATCGCGGCGGTCGATATCGCGGATCTGGAGCAGATCGGCACATTCCCGGCGCTGCGAGTGCTGGTGGCCGATGCGCAACAGTGGCGGCTGCTGTGGGCCCGCGGCGCGGTCCCCTCCGGACTCGCCGCCGCACAACTCGCCGGTGACACCCCCTTCGCGGACGAGATCGCCTGGGCCCACGCATTCGGCGTGGAAACCGATGCGGCGACGCTACCGATCGTCCGCGGTACCCTTACCGGTGTGCGGCGGCGCACCGAGCCGTTCGACTTCCGAGCGTATTTTCGGCAAGCACCGGAGCACCGCCAACCACCGGCGCCCTGACCGGATCCCGTACCCTCGCGGATACCGGATGCGTTCGCGCCGTCGGTCATCCGGTTACGAGCGCAGCGCCGGAAGCCAGGAGTTCCCGGTGACGGTCCACTCGCGGGTCTCGAGCATCCGGCGGGCCGCGCGCTGATTTCTGCCGATGAGGCGTTGCAGGTAGAGGCGACGGACAAGGTGGTCGGTCGCGTGTTGCAGGCAGCGGCTGAGGTAGCCGGTGGCTTCGACCACCACGGGCGCGCCCGCCCGGTCGGGAACCACTCCCGGCACCGACAGACAGCCTTCGAGATCGTCCCCCGGGTCCGGCATGGCCTCCGGCAGTTCGGTGGTCGCCAGGATCGGGTTGACGAGGTGACCGAGCATCCGCCCGTCTGATCGATTGATCAAAATATCAGCCGAGCGAGTGCCGCCCGCGCCGCCGCCGCGGGACGCGGCAGCACGCACCGATCACGCCGGGGTCGCAGGATGTCACTGTTTTTGCTGCGGTAGAGCAGTATTCGCACCGAATTCCGCGCAACCCGGCCCGATCGCGGCACAGGACGTCGTGCCGATCTCCGACCGTTGACAGATATCGGCCTCGATGTCACAGTTTGATCGATCGATCAACGACAGTGGTCGAGGGATGATCGGGCGCCGACGGTGCCCGATCGGCGACGAGTGAGGTACTCCATGACAGGGCGGGTCGAAGGCAAAGTTGCTTTCATCAGTGGTGCGGCGCGCGGTCAGGGCCGCAGTCACGCGGTGCGGCTGGCGCAGGAGGGCGCCGACATCATCGCGGTCGACGTGTGCCGGAATGTCAGTGGCAGCCATGCCATCCCGGCGTCGACGCCGGAGGATCTGGCCGAGACCGCCGATCTGGTGAAGGGCCTGGGCCGGCGCATCGTCACCGCCGAGGTCGACGTGCGCGACTACGACGCACTGAAAGCGGCCGTCGACAGCGGTGTCGAGCAGCTGGGGCGGCTGGACGTGGTCGTCGCCAACGCCGGGATCGGCAACGGTGGCGACACGCTGGACAAGACCAGCGAGCGGGACTGGGGCACGATGATCGACATCAACCTCTCCGGTGTCTGGAAGACGGTGAAAGCCGCTGTGCCGCACCTGTTGTCGAGTGGCAACGGCGGGTCGATCGTGCTGACCAGTTCGGTCGGCGGGCTGAAGGCGTACGCGAACACCGGCCACTACATCGCCGCCAAGCACGGCGTGATCGGCCTGATGAGAAGTTTCGCCGTGGAACTCGGCCAGCACTCCATCCGGGTCAACGCCGTCTGCCCCACCAACGTGAACACGCCCATGTTCATGAACGAGGGCACCATGAAGATGTTCCGCCCCGACCTGGAAAAGCCCACCGCCGAGGACTTCGCCCCGGTGGCGCAGTTCATGCACGTGCTGCCGATCGGCTGGGTCGAACCGGTCGACATCAGCAATGCGGTGCTGTTCCTGGCCTCCGACGAAGCCCGGTACATCACCGGGCTCCCGCTGACGGTCGATGCGGGCAGCACCCTCAAATGATCTCGCGCCGTTCCGGTCACCGCGCCGGTGGCCGACGACCACTTCCCTCTGCATCGAAAGCGTGCACGATATGACCGATCCAGTATCGGTGGACTATTTCTCCGATGCGGCCGTCGCCCAGGATCCCTACGAGTATTGGCGCACTCTCCGCGACCGGAATCCGGTGTTCCGCGAACCGCATCACGACGTCGTGGTGGTGACCGGATATCAGGAGGTCAACGAGGCGTTCCGGAATTCCGACGCGTTCTCGGCGTGTATCTCGATCGGCGGGCCGTTCCCGCCGCTGCCGTTCACCCCCGCCGGTGACGACATCACCGCGCAGATCGAGGAGCATCGCCATCTGTTCCCGATCAACGAGCACATGGTCACCATGGACCCGCCGGATCACACCCGCACCCGGGCACTGCTGGCCAAACTCCTGACACCGAAACGGTTGAAGGAGAACGAGGAATACATGTGGGAGCAGGCCGATCGCCAGTTCGACGAATTCCTCGCCGCCGGTCGATGCGAATTCCTCGGGGACTACGCGAAACCCTTCGCCACCCTGGTGATCGCGGATCTGCTCGGGGTGCCGGACAGCGACCGGCACCTGTTCCGGCGGACGCTGGCCGGGACGGCGCCGGGCAGCCGGGTGGGCGCGCTGGACCACGAACCGGTGGGCCTCAATCCGTTGCAGTGGCTGGAGGACACCTTCGGCGGCTACATCGAGGAACGGCGGCGATCGCCGCGCGCCGACATCCTCAGCGTCCTGGCGTCGACCACCTGGCCCGACGGCTCGGCGCCGGAGATCATCGACCTGGTCCGGCCGGCGACATTCCTGTTCGCGGCGGGCCAGGAAACCGTCACCAAACTGCTCAGCTCGGCGGTGAAGATCTTGGGCGAGTACCCGCACTATCAGGATCTGCTGCGCGAGGATCGCAGCCTGATCGGCGGATTCGTGGAGGAAGCCCTGCGATTCGAGAGCCCGACCAAGGTCGATTTCCGGCTCACCCGCACCTCCACCCGGCTCGGCGGCGTCGATATTCCCGCGGGGACCGTCGTGATGCTGTGTATCGGTGCGGCCAATCGTGATCCGCGCAAATTCGAGCATCCGGACGAGTTCCACCCGGACCGGAGGAATGCCCGCGAGCACATCGCCTTCGGCCGCGGAATCCACACCTGCGCGGGTGCGCCGCTGGCGCGGGTGGAGGGCCAGGTCACCCTGAACCGGATGCTCGATCGCCTCGGCGATATCGGCATCGACGCGACCCGGCACGGCGATGCGACGGAACGCCGGTTCGGCTACGAACCGACCTTCCTGCTGCGCGGGCTGCGCGATCTGCACATCACCTTCGCTCCGGTCACCGCCACCGAGGCGGGCGCCGCGCGATGAGGTCTCCGCTGCCGTCCGAAGCGGCCGGGCCGCTCCCTATTGATCGATCGCTCAGTCGTTAGACTGTGCCATGCCCACCACGACGTCAGGCGAGCCGCCCGCAGGCAGCCGGATCCTCTCCGGCCGACCTGCGAGGGCCCGCGCGCATCGGGCCCACGCATGACCGGCGGCAAGGATCCGGGCGCCCGGCTGCGGCTGATGGAGGCGACCGCTCGGATCATCAGCGAGGAAGGGTACGCCGCCGCCACCTCGCGCCGGGTCGCCGCGGCGGCCGGGGTGCGGTCGGCGCTGGTGTACTACTACTTCCCGACGATGGACGACCTCTTCGTCGCGGTCCTGCGCGAGGGCGCCGAGGCCGCGCTGGACCGGATGCGGGCGGCCATCACCGCCGACGACCCGTTGCGGGCCCTGTGGCTGATCAACACCGACACCCGCTTCACCCAGCTCAACCTCGAATTCATGGCGCTGGCCAACCACCGCAAGGCGATCGGCGCCGAACTCAAGACCTACGCCGAACGGGTCCGCGACATCGAAACGGCGGCAGTCACTCTCGTACTGCGCGCGTACGGGATCGATTTGCAGGAATTCCCGCCGATCGTCATGTCCATGCTGCTCACCGGCGCCGCCCGCATCCTGTGCAATGAGGGCGCGGTGGGTATGGAGCAGGGGCACAAGGAACTTCGCGCCTTCGTGGAGCGGTTCATCAGCCGCTTCAACGCGCCGCTCCCGCCGAGATCCGCGGCGGACCGACCGGCGTGACGAGGCGCACCGGCCCGGCAACGGGCGGGAAGCCTGGCCCGGTACTGCACCACACCGCGCAAGACGATCGACCTGGCCGCGGCTCTCGGCATGGAACTGCCGGAACCGCCACGCTAGCAGCGTCATCAGCGCGCTGGTACACAATGCGTAACCTGTGGCCGATCCCCGTCCCCGGCCGGACCACTCGCGCGCCCGCCACCGGACACTGTGCTCGGCCGAGTCCGACTCGCGCACAATGCATGCCGCGCACGAGGCGGCGGAATTCCCGGCGCACCAGCGGTCCTGTCGCGGCAGCGAGCGGGATCACTCAGCGCAGCACGGCCGAGGTGTCGTACTTTCGGCCGATCCCGGGCGGCCGTGGGTTCGTACGATAGATGGGTGCACGGTGTTCTCCGTTCGGTGTGGGATGAGCCGCGGCCGCCCGATCCGCCGCCCCTCGGGTGGCGGGACTGGGCGCTGCTGGTGGTGCTCGCGCCGGTCGCGGTGCTCGAAGGTGCACTGCGGCACGATCTTCCGTGGCCCGCGCTGTCGATCGCGATCGCCGTCGGACTGCTGCCGACCCTGTTGTGGCGGCGCAGCCGGCCGTTGCCGACGGTGGCGATCGCCTTCACCGTCTGCGGGACGGCTCCGCTGCTGACGCACGGGCACTCGCCGGACCTGAACGTGATGGTGTACCTCGTGCTGGTGGTGTACGCGCTGGCCCGCTGGGGATCCGGGCGCGAGATCATCATCGGGTGGCTGATCATGATCGGAAAGCTCGGGCTGTCCTGGGTTTTCGGCGTGGCCGGCTTCACCGGACTGGTCGCCGGCTGCATCATCATCTCCGCCACGGTGGCCGCGGGCGCGGCGGTGCGGTACCGGACCGGGGCCCGGATGCGGGAGATCGACCAGATCAAACTGCTCGAACGCGAACGGCTGGCCCGCGATCTGCACGACACTGTGGCCCATCATGTCTCGGCGATGGTGATCCGCGCACAGGCGG
The DNA here is from genome assembly GCF_020176955.2 of Nocardia sp. alder85J. Taxonomy (GTDB): domain Bacteria; phylum Actinomycetota; class Actinomycetes; order Mycobacteriales; family Mycobacteriaceae; genus Nocardia. Next base: position 265,479 of record NZ_JAIUCZ020000001.1, on the reverse strand, counting down.
GCCTGGCGACCTCGGCGGCACGGCCGGACGCGGCGACCGACGCGTTGCGGGTGATCGAGGCCGAGGCGTCCCGGGCGCTGGCCGAGATGCGGTCCATGGTGCGGGTATTGCGCCGCAACGAGGCCGCGGAGCTGGCGCCGAGCCCGCGCATCGCCGACCTGCGCCGGCTCGGCGACACCCGCACCGGCCCGGTCGTGGAGGTGCGGTTCGACGGGGATATCGCGGAGGTGCCGCCCGCGGTGGCGACGGCGATCTACCGGCTGGCCCAGGAATCGGTGACCAATGCCCGCCGCCACGCCCGGCGGGCGACCCGGATCCTGGTGCACGTCACCGCCGACGCCGCAGCGGTGCGCCTGCGGGTCAGCGACGACGGCGAGAGCGCAGGTCTGCGGCCGGTGGCTCCGGGCTTCGGGCTGCTCGGCATGATCGAGCGCGCCGAACTGCTCGGCGGGCGCTGCGAGGCCGGACCGGACCCCGGGCGCGGCTGGACCGTGACCGCCGTCCTCCCCCGAACGGGTTCGGCGACATGACGATTCGGGTGCTCGTGGCCGACGATCAGGAGATCGTCCGGATCGGGCTGCGGATGATCCTCGATGCCCGGCCGGGTATCGAGGTGGTCGGTGAGGCCGGGGACGGACACCGGGCGGTGGACCTCGCGCGGCGGATGCGTCCGGACGTGTGCCTGTTCGACATTCGCATGCCCGGCATCGACGGCATCGAGGCGACCCGGCGGCTGGCCGGTCCGGCCGTGCCGAATCCCCTTGCGGTCGTGGTGATCACCACCTTCGACCTGGACGAGTACGTCTATGCGGCGCTGCGGGCGGGCGCGCGGGGCTTCCTGCTCAAGGGGGACAGCCCGGATCTGCTCGCCCAGGCCGTGCACGCCGCGGCCGCCGGTGACGCGCTGATCGCCCCAGGGGTGACGGCCCGGCTGCTCGAAACCTTCGCTGGTGCCACCCGATTCGCCGATCCTCCCGTGCAGCCGATCGAGGCGCTCACCGCCCGGGAGGAGCAGGTGCTCGCCGCGGTCGCGAGCGGGCGCACCAACGGTGAGATCGGCGACGAGCTGCACATCACGCTGAGCACCGTGAAGACCCACGTCGCGAGCCTGATGACCAAACTCGGCGCCCGCAATCGGGTGGAGATCGCCATGTGGGCCTACGAGACCCGACGCGTCGGACCGCGCTGACGCCCGGAAACCACAGGTACCGGCCGAGACTCGCACTTTCGGCCGAGTGCGCGCCCGGTCCGCGGGCCGATGACCGCACCGCCTCGGCACGTCACGATCGTGGCATCAGTTTCCGGCACCACGATTTCGAGGAGATCCGATGAAGGCCATCGTCCAGGACCGGTACGGCGCACCGGAGGTACTGCGGCTGGCGGAGGTCGACGAGCCGGTCACCGGCGACGACGACCTGCTGGTACGCGTGCACGCGGCGTCGCTCAATGCCCGCGACTGGCATGTGATGCGGGGGGACCCGTACCTCGCGCGGGCCATGCCCTCGGCCGACGGCGGGCTGCGCGCACCCAAGAGCGCGATCCGCGGCACGGATTTCGCGGGCCGGGTGGTGTCGGTCGGCCCGAACGTCACCCGCTTCCGGCCCGGCGACGAGGTGTTCGGCGAGGTCCGCTCGGCTTTCGCCGAATATGTCCGCGTCCCTGAGCATCTCGCCGAGCCGGTACCGGCCGGCCTGACCCTCGAGCAGGCGGCCGCGATCCCCCTGGCCGCCAACACCGCCCTGCTGGGCCTGCGTGACGCGGCGCAGGTCCGGCCCGGCCGGCGCGTGCTGATCAACGGCGCCTCCGGGGGCGTCGGCACCTTCGCGGTGCAGATCGCGAAGTCGCTGGGCGCGGAGGTGACCGCGGTGTGCAGCACCCGGAACGTGGACCTGGTCGGCACCCTCGGCGCGGACACCGTCATCGATTACACCCGAACCGATTTCACCCGCGGCGGCGGTCGCTACGACGTCCTGTTCGACCTGGTCGGCAACCGCTCACTGGCCGACTGCCTGCGCGCGGTGACCCCCACCGGCACACTCGTCCTCTCCGGCGGCGGTGTCTCCGAGGGTGGCAGCCTGTTCGGCCCGATCGGCCTGATCATCAAGGCGCAGCTGGCATCCCGATTCGTCCGCCCGCGCGTGGTGGTGCTCGCGGCCACCCCCAGCCGGGAGAATCTGGCGGCGCTGCGCGAACTCGCCGAGGCCGGCGCGATGACCCCCGTCATCGACCGGACCTACCCGTTCGAGCGGACCGCCGAGGCCATCGAATATCTGGAGGGCGAGCACGCCCGCGCGAAAGTCGTCGTCACGCTGTGAACTGCGCGCGCCGCTCCGGCAGGGCAGATATCCCCTGCGGGGCGGGGCGAGTTCGCCGCCGACCGGCAGGGCGGGGTGGTCGGCGCGGCTGCCGTTCTCGCCGTCGGCTCGACCGCCTGATGCGGGCCGCCGCAACCTTCGGGCGATCCGTCGCGGCGCGATGGGCGAACGAAGTTGTTCTTGACGCGGCCGGGGTGCGTGGAGGAAGCTGCTGGAGCCGGAAATTACCGGCAGGTAACAAAGCCGGCGGGCGCGCTGCGGCCCCGGCGGCACGGGGAGGACACGATCATGTGGGACGGCGGGCGAGTGGACGGGGCCGGGCGCTCGGAGAGCTCCCGCGCGCGGCGGGGGGCGACGCGACTGCTCGCGGCGGTCGTCGCGACCGCGGCGGTGCAGTGCGGGTACACCGCGGTGGCGAGCGCGGCGCCGGACGACTTCTTCACCTACGACGACAGCGCGCTCGCCGGGTATGCGCCCGGCACTGTGCCGGAGACCCGGACACTGCCCTATCACCTTGCGGGACTGCCGATTCCGGTGACCGCGATCCAGATCCGGTACCGGTCCACCGATGCGCAGGGGCGGCCCGCGTCGAACATCACCACCGTGCTGGAGCCGCCGGGACCGCGCCGGGCCGGGGAGGCGGTGTCGTACCAGTCGTTCTACGATTCGCTGAACCCCGAGGACAGCCCGTCACGGGCGGTCGCGGGCGGAGTGAGCCTGGGGCAGTTGGTGAATACCGCCGAGGGCTTCTACGTCGCGCAGTTGCTCGCGCGCGGGCTGCCGGTGCTGATCCCCGATACCGAAGGGCAGCAGGCGGATTTCGCCGCCGGACCGGAGTACGGCTACAACACGCTGGACTCGATCCGGGCCGCCGCGCAGGTCGACGGCACCGGCATCGACGACGGCACCCGGATCGGCTTGCTGGGCTACTCCGGCGGCGCGATCGCGACGAATTGGGCTGCGGCGCTGGCGCCTTCGTACGCTCCGGAGGTGAACGACCGGCTCGTCGGCGCCTCCGAGGGCGGGGTGCTGGTCGATCCGGCGCGGAATCTGCTGTACGTGGACGGCAGCATCGGCTGGGCCGGGGTCGCCGGGATGGCGATCCTCGGCGTGGGCCGCGCCTACGACATCGACTTCTCGCCCTATCTCAGCGAGTACGCGACACATCTGCTGCCGCGGATGCGGTCGGCCTCGATCGCCGATGTGCTGTTCCAGTATCCGGGCCTGACCTGGGCCCAGTTGGTGAAACCCGAATACGCCGATCCCGATTCGGTGCCGCCGTACACGGCGGTGACCGCGAAGATCGACCTCGGGAACGCGCCGACGCCGACGGTGCCGATGTTCATCGGGCAGGCCGCCAACGGCGTCCTGGAGGGCACCGACGGCAGCCGGGCCGGGATCGGCCCCGGCGATGCCGTCATGGTGGCCGGTGATGTCCGCGCCCTGGCCCGGCAGTACTGCGAGACCGGCAACACCGCCGTCGATTACGTCGAATACGGCCCGCTGAGCCATATCACGGCCGCGCCGCTGGCGATGCAGGCCGAGATCGACTGGCTCGATCACCGGCTCGCCGGTGAGCCCGCGCCCTCCACCTGCGCCTCGATCGCCCCGGGCAACACCATCCGCTGAGCAGCGGCGGCCGGCACCAGCGCCTCGGCGAGCCGGCGCCACTGCGGCAGCGCCGAGCCGCCGCGTTCCACCCCGATCACCTGCACGCCGACGTGGTCGGCACCGGCCGCCAGCTGCGTGTGCAATTTCTCGACGACGGTGTCCGGGTCGCCCCAGAAGACGAGGTCGTCGACGAGCCGGTCGCTGCCGCCACCGCTGATCTCGTCCTCGGTGTAGCCGAGCCGGCGGAACTTCGCGACGTTGTAGACACCGTTGAGGTACACGGCCAGGTGATCGCGGGCGATCGCGCGGGCCCGGTCCGGATCGGTCTCGAACAGCACCGCCTGCTCGACGCCGAGAAAGGCGTCCGGGCCGAGGATGTCGCGCGCCCGCGCGGTGTGCGCCACGGTGACCTTGTAGGTGTGCGCTCCGGCGGCGCGATCGCGGGCCAGCTCCAGCATCTTGGGCCCGTAGGCGGCCAGGATGCGGCGAATCGGCAACTGCGGCTTCGGGTTCGGCGTATCGAGGGCATCCAGCTCGTCCAGGTACGCGGTCACGGCGGCCAGCGGCGTGACGCCCGGCCGCGGCTTGCCGCCGTACCCCAGCCCGAGCACGTGCCGGCCCGGATAGGCGTCGGCCAGCAGCAGCGCGGCGCCGTGGGTCCACTCGGCCCCGCGCGACCAGATCCCGGCGATACCGTTCACGATCTGGATCCGCTCGGTGCACGACAGCAGGAATCCGGCGTGGGTGAACGCGTCGCGGCCGTACAGTTCCGGAATCCAGAACGCGGGCCACCCCAGTCCCTCCAGTTCCTGGATGGCGTCGCGCATCCGCGCGGCGGGCAGATGTTCGAAGTCGAAGGTCCAGACCCCGAACTTCCCCGTGCGCGCCCTCAGGTCCGGGCCGTCGGTACTTCCCATCGGATGATCTCCTCGCAGCAGTCGCATCCTATGGATCGAAGTATCGCAAATCTTCGATTTGATGCGCAACCGGGGTGCCCGCACACACCGCGGGCGGGCTCAGTCCTCGGGCGTCAGCTCCCGGCCGAGCAGGCCGACGAACCGGGCGATGCGCTGCTCGTCGCGTTTGTAGTGGGTCCATTTGCCGACCCGGGTGGCCCGCACCAGCCCGGCACGTTCCAGTTCGGCCATGAACGCCGACACCGTCGACTGGGCCAGCCCCACCTTGGCCTGGATGTGGCTGACACACACCCCGACCTCGGCCGGATCGGCGATGGCGCCGTCGAGAACGAAGTGCCGCTCCGGATCGCGCAGCCACGACAGCAGTTGCAGGCGCACCGGATTCGACAGTGCGCGCAGCACCCGGACCACCTCGGGGTCCGGTGGGGAATCCACGTCCGCCATAACTCCAGTCCTGGTCCGATCGACGTTTCGCGGGGCTTCGATATGACCGAGTATTCCATGCCCCGCCGACCACCGGATAAACCATTGGCCTCAGCCTGCGTCAATACCTCGCGCCCAGTGGTCCCGGCCGCCACTGTTCATGCAGACGTACGCACATCCGACTTCGACGGAGAGAGATCATGACGGCAACCGACGAGTATCTGGCCAACAACGCGCAGTACGCCGCCGGATTCGAGGGGCCGCTGCCACTGCCCCCGAGCAAGCACGTCGCCATCGTGGCGTGCATGGACGCCCGGCTCGACGTCTATCGGATCCTCGGGCTCGGCGACGGCGAGGCGCATGTCATCCGCAACGCCGGCGGTGTGGTGACCGACGACGAGATCCGCTCGCTGGCCATCAGCCAGCGACTGCTGGGCACGACCGAGATCATCCTCATCCACCACACCGATTGCGGCATGCTGACTTTCACCGACGACGAGTTCAAACGCGCCATCCAGGACGAGACCGGGATCAAGCCGGCCTGGTCCGCGGAGGCGTTCGGCGACCTGGACGAGGATGTGCGGCAATCCATCCGGCGCATCGAGGCCAGCCCGTTCATCGCCGCGACGACCTCACTGCGCGGCTTCGTCTTCGACGTGGCCACCGGCAAGCTCGCCGAGGTCGTACCCGCGTAGACCCGGCGGCACGCCGGCTCGGCGGCCGGTGACGAAACAGCGGCCATCCTTGACACCCGCCTCCCGAAATTGATAGTCGTTTGCTATGACTACGCCCGGGGAATTCGAGTTCGAGGCCGTCTATCAAGCCACCGGAGGTCGGCAGGGCGACGGATTCAAGCCGCCGTGGAGCATCGGCGCGCCGCAGCCGGAACTGGCCGCGCTCATCGACCGGGGCGCCTTCCACGGCGACGTCCTCGATGTCGGCTGCGGTGAGGCGGCCATCTCGATGTATCTCGCCGAGCGGGGCTTCACCACCGTCGGCCTGGATCTGTCGCCGACGGCCATCGAGCTGGCCCGTGCCGAGGCCTCCGAGCGCGGGCTGGCCAACGCCTCGTTCGAGGTCGCCGACATCACCGTGTTCACCGGCTACGACGGACGGTTCGGCACCATCGTCGACAGCACGCTGTTCCACTCGATCCCGGTCGAGGGCCGCACCGGCTACCAGCGGTCGATCGTGCGGGCCGCGGCCCCGGGCGCCACCTATTTCGCGCTGGTCTTCGACCGAGCCGCATTCCCCGAACTGCCCCCGAACGGCCCGGCGCCGTTCACCGCGGACGAACTGCGCGACGCGGTCGCCGACTACTGGGAGATCGACGAGATCCGGCCGGCCCGCATCCATGCCGACATCCCGGCGGAGGTGCTGGAGATGTTCACCAACGATCTGCACATGCGATATCAGGGGCTGCACGACGAGCCGGAGGGCCGCAAGTCCATCCCCGCCTGGTTGCTGTCCGCACATCGGGGGTGACGCTCACGAGCCCGGCCGGGACCAGCTCCCGGCGTAGACACCGTCGTCGGCGGCCACGCCGCCCTCGCCGAGTTGCAGCGGCCGGAAGGTGTCGATCATGACGGCCAGTTCGTCGAAGAATTCGGCGCCCAGCGACCGCTCGACCGCACCGGGTTGCGGTCCGTGGCTGTGCCCGCCCGGATGCAGACTCACCGAGCCCTGCCCGATGCCGGAGCCGCGCCGCGCGGCGTAGTCGCCGCCGCAGTAGAACAGCACCTCGTCGGAGTCGACGTTCGAGTGGTAGTACGGCACCGGGATCGACAGCGGGTGGTAGTCCACCTTGCGCGGCACGAAGTTGCAGATCACGAAGTTGGCGCCCTGGAACAGCTGATGCGCCGGCGGCGGCTGATGGATGCGGCCGGTGATCGGCTCGAAATCGGCGATGTTGAACGTGTACGGGTACAGGCAGCCGTCCCAGCCGACCACGTCGAACGGGTGGTGCGGCACCACATAGCGGGTGCCGGTGATCCCTTGTGGGCCACGATGTTTCACCAGGATCTCGACCTCGGTCCCGTCCGACAGCAGCGGCTCGGCCGGGCCGTGCAGATCGCGCTCACAGTACGGCGCCTGTTCCAGCAGCTGCCCGAACCGGGACAGGTAACGCGGCGGCGGCGTGATATGACTGTTGGCCTCGATCACATACGCCCGCAACACTTCTCCCGGTCCCGGCAGCCAGCGGTGGGTGGTCGCGCGGGGCAGGATCACATGGTCGCCCGGCCGTACCGGCAGCACGCCGAAGACGGTTTCCACTGTGCCGGAACCGGATTCGAGGTACACGCATTCGTCGCCGATGGCGTTGCGGTACAACGGCGACGGCGCACCGGCGACCACGTAGGAGATCCGGACGTCGTCGTTGCCGAGCACCAGGCGGCGGCCGGTGACCGGGTCGGCCGTGCCGCCGGTGGCCGGGAACAGCTCGGGCAGCCGCAGGTGTCGAGGCAGCAGTGGATGATTCGGCGTGAGCGACAGATCGCCGGGCGTCCAGGGCGTCGCGGCCAGCACCGCCGAGGGGATGTGCCGGTGGTAGAGCAGCGCCGAATCACCGACGAAACCCTCCTCCCCCATCAACTCCTCGCGGTAGAGCGCACCGCTGTCGCTCCGGAACTGCGTGTGCCGCTTCGGTGGGATCCGGCCCACCTGCCGGTAGTACGCCATCCGCTCACCTCCTGACGTCGTCGGACATCTGGTCGTCGCGCCGGCCGCTGCTCCTTGCGCCGGGTGGCTCGGTCCGAGGCCGACAGTACCGCTGCGCGGCGCCGATCCGGGCCAACCGGCGAACTCGGCGGTGTGCCCGCGGGACCGGTGCACCCGCGTGATTCGGGCACGCCGGTCCGGGTATCCGGGCGCCGAGTCATCGCAGGAGACAGGAGAGACCATGGTGCGGCAGGTGGGCGACTACGTCCTGGAACGATTACGGGACTGGGGAGTACGGCAGGTGTTCGGCTGTCCCGGCGACGGGATCGACGGACTGGTCGCGGCGTTCGGGCGGGCCGGCGACCGACCAGCGCTGGTCCAGGCCCGGCACGAGGAGATGGCGGCGTTCGAGGCCACCGGATACGCGAAGTTCAGCGGGCAGGTCGGCGTCTGCCTGGCCGCCTCCGGGCCGGGTGCGATCCATCTGCTCAACGGGCTCTACGACGCCGCACTCGATCATGTGCCGGTGGTGGCGATCGTGGGCCGGACCGCGCGCGGCGCGATGGGCGCCGGATATCAGCAGGAGGCCGACCTGCAGAGCCTGTTCAAGGATGTGGCCGGGGCGTACCTGACCGAGGTGAACGTGCCCAGCCAACTGCCCGACGCCATCGACCGGGCCTTCCGCGTCGCCGCGGCGCGGCGGGCGCCGACGGCGGTGATCATCTCGTCCGATGCGCAGGAGCAGCCCTACGAATCGCCCGGATGCGAACGCGCGCGGGTGCCGTCGAGTGCGCCGGGCCCGCTGCGGTCCACCGTGGTGCCCGCGCGGCTGGACATCGAACGGGCCGCGGACCTGCTCGACGCGGGCAACCGGATCGCGATCCTGGCCGGGCAGGGCGCGCGCACCGCCGCCGACGAGATCGCCGAGATCGCCGAACTGACCGGCGCCGGCGTCGCGAAGGCGTTGCTGGGCAAGGACGTACTGTCCGACGAGCGGCCGTACGTGACGGGGACGATCGGGCTGCTCGGCACCCGGCCCAGCTACGAATTGATGCGCGACTGCGACACTCTGCTGATCGTGGGGTCCAATTTTCCCTACAGCCACTACCTTCCGCGCCTCGGCCAGGCCCGCGCGGTGCAGATCGACGTGGACGGGGCCATGATCGGCATGCGGTACCCGACCGAGGTGAACCTGGTCGGGGACGCGAAAACCACGCTGAACGAACTGATTCCGCTGCTGCGGCCCAAGCGCGAGCGCAGCTGGCAGCGGAAGATCGAGGCCGGGGTGGAGCGCTGGTGGGCGGTGGTCGAGCAGCAGGCGATGCTGCCGGCCCGGCCGATCAACCCGATGCGGGTGGTACACGAGCTGTCGCGGCGGATACCCGACGCGGCCATCGTGACCGCGGATTCCGGATCCTCCACCCACTGGTATGCCCGGTGCCTGCGGATGCGCACCGGTATGCGCGGTTCGCTGTCCGGCACCCTGGCCGGTATGGGCGCCGGTATCCCCTACGCCGTCGGCGCGAAGTTCGCCCATCCGGACCGGCCGGTGATCGCCCTGGTCGGCGACGGCGCCATGCAGATGAACGGGCTCACCGAACTGCTGACCGCGATGCGGTACCACCGGCGCTGGCCGGATCCGCGACTGGTGGTCTGCGTCTTCCACAACAACGATCCGAACCGGGTCACCCGGGAGTTGCGGGCCATGGGCGGTGCCCCGGAATTCGAACCGTCGCAGCAACTTCCGGACGTCTCCTACGCCGAGGTGGCCCGCGCGTTCGGATTGCCCGCGCTGGCGGTCGACCATCCGGACCGGATCGGCGACGCCTGGGACCGGGCGCTGGACACCGATCGGCCGATGCTGCTGGACTTCCGCTGCGATCCGGAGGTGCGCCCGATGCCGCCGGACGCCACCTGGGATCAGCTGCGCTCCACCGCGGAAGCGGCGCTGCACGGTGACCCGGCGGCCTGGCACCCGGCGATGCGGGGCGTGACGACCGAGGCCCGGCAATTCGTCCCCGCACCCGACGATCGACGGTGATCGGGGCCCTCGGCGTGTTTCCCGCCGGGCACCGAGGGTAGGCGGACAGTGACAGTACTCGGGCCCGGCGGCTACCACCGCCGGCATAATGGTGGGAGGTTGAGTCCACAGCCGATCGTGGTTGCGCGTGTCGCCGCAGGCGGATGCACCGCGGCATCTCGGATCCCGGTTCCCCGGAGTTCACTCGGAGAGCTCCGGTTCTCGTGTCGGGATCCCTTTCGCGCGTACTACCGAACATCTCGTGCGGAGGTATTCACCATGTCTGCTGTCGCCCTGCTGGACCACGCGATCGACGCCGCGCCGAGCGGTACCGTCCGGCCCGGATCCGGGCCCGGTCACCTCCCCGTCGTGCGTGTCGACGGCGAGTTCGATGCCGCGATCACCGGGCAGTTCCGCGATGCGATCGCGAAAGCGATTGCCGCGGCCGCTGTTTCGGAACGCTCGATCGTCGTGGTGGACCTCACCGGCACCCGGTTCCTCGGCATCGGGGCCGCCGTGGCGCTGATCGCGGCGCGGGAGCCGGCGGCGGCCGCCGCGGTCGAGTTGCGGCTCACCGCCGGCCGGTACGAGGTGGAGCACGTCCTGCGGATAACCGGAGCGCGAGCGCTGTTCCGGCCCTATTCCACCGTGTACGAGGCGGTGCGGAGCTAGATGTCAGGAGCCCGGAGCGAAACGGCCCGGCTCACGCGAAGGGAGATTCACGTGCCGGACCAGGATTGGCTGTCGGAACCGCGGACGCGGATGTCGCCGGTCGGCGTCCGCGTCGACGCCGTCCCCGAACAACTCACCATGCTGCGGGCACTGGCCGAAACCGTCACGCTCATGGCCGATTTCGCACTCGACGAGGTGACCGACATCCGGGTCGCGCTCGACGAGATCGCCACCTGTCTGCTGTCGGCCGCGGTGCCCGGATCCTCGATCGAATGCGAATTCGGCTGCGACGGTGACCGGATGACCGTGCGCGTCGTCGGTTTCAGCACCGTGCCGAAGGTGATCGACCAGACCGGCTTCGGCTGGCATGTGCTGCTCACCATCACCGATACCCTGACCGTCATCGAAACCGACACCGACGGAAACGGTCTCGGCCATCCGGTGATGGTCGAGTTCAGCCGCCGGCGAGGTGCCGCCGATGCCGGCTGAGCGCGGCCGGTCCCGCCGCGACAGTTACGACGACATCGAGCCGGCATTCGCCGCGCTCGCCGCGCTCGCTCCCGGCGATCCGCGGTGCGACACACTACGCACCGAGATCATCGACCGCTGCCTGCCACTGGCCGAGCACATCGCGCGGCGATTCGCCGGGCGCGGTGAGACTTTCGACGACCTGCTCCAGGTGGCCAGTCTGGGTCTGGTGCAGGCGGTGGACCGCTTCGACCAGTCGCGTGGCTCGCCGTTCCTCGCCTTCGCCGTCCCGACCATCATGGGCGAGGTGCGCCGGCACTTCCGCGACAACACCTGGGCGGTGCGGGTCCCCCGGCGTACCAAGGAAATTCAGGGCTCGCTGAGCGGCGTGATCGAGCGGCTGTCGCAGCGGCTGGGCCGGATGCCGCGGGCCCGGGAGATCGCCGCCGAACTGGACGTCGATCTCGCCGAGGTCACCCAGGCGCTGATCGCGAGCAATGCGTATCAGACCTCCTCGCTCGAGGCGGTGTCGGGCAGCAACGACGGTGAGAACTCGCTGTCGCTGCTGGAGGTACTCGGCGACGAGGACGGGCAATACGAGCACGTGGAGCGGTTCCTGGCGGTGCGGCCGCTACTGGCCGCACTGCCCGCCCGCGAACGCCGGGTGCTGATGATGCGTTTCTTCGAACACCGGACCCAGAGCGAGATCGCCGCGGCCCTGGGCGTCTCGCAGATGCAGGTCTCGCGCATCCTGTCCAAGACCCTGGCGAGCCTGCGCGAACAGGTGATGCGCGACTGAGCCCGCCCGGCCGGGTGATGCGCGAACGGCAGCTCAGCGGAAGGCGTCCTCGCCGGTCAGCGCCTTGCCGATGGTGAGCTGGTGCACCTCGGAGGTGCCCTCGTAGGTCAGCACCGACTCCAGGTTGTTCGCGTGCCGCAGCACCGGATATTCCAGGGTGATCCCGTTGGCGCCCAGGATGGTCCGGCATTCCCGCGCGATGTCCAGCGCCTCGCGGACATTGTTGAGTTTGCCGGTGCTGACCTGGTCCGGGGTCAGCTCGCCGCGATCCTTGAGCCGGCCCAGATGATAGGCCAGCAGATGTCCCTTGCCGACCTCCAGCGCCATGTCGGCGATCTTGGCCTGGGTCAGCTGATAGGCCGCCAGCGGTTTGTCGAACACCTGCCGGGACCGCGTGTAGTCGATCGCGGCCTCCAGGCAGTCACGGGCGGCGCCCAGCGCGCCGAACACGATGCCGAAGCGCGCCTCGCCCAGGCTGGTCAGCGGTCCGCGCAGGCCCCGGGCCAGCGGCAGCATCGCGTCGCCGGGCAGGCGGACGCCGTCGAGCACCAGTTCCGAGGTGATCGACGCGCGTAGCGACAGTTTGGCACGGATTTCCGGGGCTGAGAATCCGGGCGTGTCGGTGGGCACCACGAAGCCGCGGATACCGTCGTCGGTCCGGGCCCACACCACCGCGACATCGGCGACCGAGCCGTTGGTGATCCACATCTTGGTGCCGTCGAGCACCCAGTCGCCGCCGTCGCGCTTCGCGTGCGTGCGCATTCCGGCCGGGTTGGAGCCGAAATCCGGTTCGGTGAGGCCGAAACAGCCGATCGCCGTGCCCGCCGCCATCGGCGGCAGCCAGCGCTGTTTCTGCTCCTCGCTGCCCCAGTGGTGCAGGGAGAACATCGCCAGCGAGCCCTGTACCGACACCAGGCTGCGGATGCCCGAGTCGACCGCCTCCAGTTCCAGGCAGGCCAGCCCGTAGGCGGTCGCGCTCATCCCCGCGCAGCCGTAGCCGTCCAGATGCATGCCCAGCACCCCGAGCGACCCGAGTTCCGCGGCCAGATCCCGGACCGGGAGGGCGGCCTGTTCGAACCATTGCGCGATGTGCGGCCGGATCCGCTGCTCACCGAATTTCCGCACGGTGGAACGGATCTCGATCTCCTCCGGCGTCAGCAGCGAATCGAGCGCGAACAACTGGGTCAGGGACTGCGACATGGCACCTCCGGCGTGGGACGACGACGTGCCGACAATTGTCACCCACGGCCCGCCGTCACCCTGATCGCGCCACCGTCAGATCGCGAGCTTGTCCGCCAGGCGGTCCTTCTGGTAGTCGGGACCGCCGAACAGCACATTGCTCACGATGGCGTGCCGGTAGTAGAGGTGGGCGTCGTGTTCCCAGGTGAAACCGATGCCGCCGTGCAGCAGCATGGTGTGTTTGGCGGCGTTCACATAGGCCGGCGAGGTGACCACGCGGGCGGTGGCGGCCGCCGCCGGGAATGCGGCGGGGTCGGTGGCCGCCGCCTCGGCGGCCCGGCGCACGGCCGCGTCGGCCAGCGCCCAGTCGGTGTAGATATCGGCCAGCCGGTGCTTGACACCCTGGTACGCGCCGATGGGGTGGCCGAAACTGAATCGGATCCTGGCATATTCGGTGGTCAGGTCCAGGCAGGCGCGCAACGCACCCACCTGCTCGGCGGCGACGGCCAGATTCGCCAGATCGGCCACCTGCTCCAGGGCGGCCGCGGTGTCGCCGGTCAGCGGCGTCACGGGTGTGCCGTCGAAGGAGACGGTGGCCAGGCTCTTGGTGGCGTCGAGGCAGTTCTCGGGATGCACGAGCAGACCGGCGGCGCCCCGCTCGACCAGATAAATCCCGGCACCGTCGGGGCCGGTCGCGGTGACCAGCAGCAGATCCGCGTCGGCGGCGTGCAGCACCGCGGACTTGATCCCGGACAGCGTGACCGCGCCGGCCGACACCATCGCCGTGGTTGCGGGCCGGTCCGAAATCCATTCGCGCCCATCGGGTTCGGAGACCGCGAGGGTGGCCACCACCGCACCCGAGGACAATTGCGGCAGCCAGGTCTTCTGCGCCGCGACGTCGTCGAGCGCCAGCAGCGTGCCCGCCGCGAGCACACCCGAGGCCAGCAGCGGCGCGGGTACCAGGCCGGCGCCCAATTCCCGCAGTGCCACAGCCAGATCCGCGGCCGTGCCGCCCTGCCCGCCGAACTCGTCGGGCACGAGCAGGCCCGCGAGGCCGAGATCGGCGGCCAGCCCGCGCCAGACGGCGGGATCGAAAGATGTCGGACCGAAGGCTGTTTCACGCACCGCGGCGCGCGGGGTGCGCTCGGTCACGAAGCGCCGCACGGCGTCGGCGAGCGCCTGCTGTTCGGGGGTGTCGATGAGGGTCAAGGCCGGTCCTTCCGGTCGACGGGGCCGCGGGCGCTCAACGGGAGAAACGCAGCTGGTTGAAGGGCAGGTCGCGATCCACGCCCGGATCCTTGGCCAGGCCGAGGACGCGCTCGCCGATGATGTTGCGCTGGATCTCGTTGGTGCCACCGGCGGTTGCCATGCCGGGACCGGTGATGATCGCCATCGCCACCGGATTCATCCGGTCGGATCCGAGCGCCAACTCCTCGCCGAGGATCTCCTGAGCCAGGTCGGCGGCCCACAGTTGCTGTGCGGCGCCGGCCAGTTTGGCCGCGGACCCGCGAGCGCCGATATTGCGGCCCGCGGTGGTCTCCTCGTGCAGCACCCGGCCGTAGGCGCCGAGCGCCGCCTCGCGGGCGTGGATCTCGGCCAGGCGGCGGCGCACCGCCGGATCCCGGTCCAGGCCACGCTCGCGGGCCAATTCCAGCAGCGAGTCGAACCCGAGCGGATTCGACCGCGACCGGGGGCCGGTGCCCAGCGACACCCGCTCGTTGCGCAGCATCACCACCGCCGACTGCCAGCCGCGGTCGACCGCGCCGATCACCGCGTCCGCGGGCACGTCGACATCCTGGAAATGCACCTCGTTGAACGGCGCCGAGCCGGTGGCCACCCGCAGCGGCCGGACGGTCACGCCCGGATGATGCATGTCCACGATGAACATCGTGATGCCCTGGTGTTTGGGTACGGTCGGATCGGTGCGGGCCAGCAGCGCACCGAAATCGCTGACCTGGGCGCCGGAGGTCCAGACCTTGCTGCCGTTGATCCGCCAGCCGGTCTCGGTGCGGACGGCGGCGGTGCGCAGGCTCGCCACATCCGAACCGCCGTCGGGCTCGGAGAACAGCTGGCACCAGATCTCCTCACCACGCAGCATCGGCGGCAGGTGACGCCGCTTCTGCTCCTCGGTCCCGAGTTCCAGCAGCGTCGGGCCGGGCATGCCGAGACCCACCACGAACGGCCACACCGGCAGCACGAAATCGGCGGCCACCTCGTTGAAGGCGAGCAGTTCGGCCACACCGAGCCCCTGGCCACCGTATTCGACGGGCCACATGATGCCCGCGTAACCGGCCTCCCACAGCTTCTTCTGGAACGCCTTCGACACCGCCAGCGGGACCGCGCCGCCCTCGGGATCGGATTCCGTGTCCTGGTCGAAGGCTTTCGCGTTGGCGCGCAGCCAGTCCCGGGCTCCGGCGCGGAACTCATCGATAGTGGTCACCCGGTCACTCCGTTGGACGACGGTACAGTTCCATTTACTGTCGCCGTGCCAGGCTGCTGAGTCAAGGGCGCGTGACACCGTGGCGTCCGTGGTCGGGACTGCGCCGCAACTGCTTTCGCATACACTGGCCGGGGCCGCGCCGCCGGGCCGAATCGCGGTTGCGCCGCCGCCGGGACCCGGGACCGCCGATCTCTCCGACCGGCGCGATCACCGCCCCGCCCGTGCCTTCCGGCGGCCGCCTGGTAAGTTGCGGCGAGTGCCCGCAGCGTAGGTTCGACCCGATGGCGGCCGAGAGTCATCGTCATCGCCGTGGGCTGAAATCGGAGGCCTCGAGATACGGGGGTGAGAATGTCGTTGTCGACGTCCGAACCGGTGGCGGGCACAGGCCCGATCGCGCCACAGCGGCGCACGATCCCCATGCCGGTGGTCTGGGCACTGGTCGCGCTGGGGCTGCCCGCGGGCTTCTACTATCTGGACCAGGTGCTGACCGCGCCCCAGACGATGATGCATCTGGTCGACCTGGGCACCTACCAGATCGCCGGACAGCGCGTCGTGGACGGTGTCTCGGTGTACGACAGTCCACTGCGCGGGCACACCCGCGGGGTGTTCGAATTCGTCTACTCACCGTTCGCGGCGCTGATGTTCGTGCCGCTGGTGGCGATGCACGGGCTGGTGTTCACCTGGATCGGCGGCCTGGTCGACTTCGCGATGCTGATCGGCTCGGTGTGGGCGGCGCTGTCGCTGCTCGGTTACCGGCGTGATCTGCGGATGCTGGCGCTCGGCCCGCTCGTCGCCTGCCTGCTGCTGTGGTGTGAGCCGATCCGGTCGACCATGGCGTTCGGACAGGTCAACATCCTGTTGCTGCTGCTGGTACTGGTCGACATGGCCCTGCCGGACTCGTTCCGCTGGAAGGGCGTGCTGACCGGTATCGCGGCCGGCATCAAACTGACACCGGTCTTCTTCGTGCTGTACCTGCTGGCCACGCGCCGATACCGGGCCGCCGTCAACGCGATCGGCGCGATCGTGGCGACCATGGCGGTCGGGGCGATCTGGATGTGGCGGGATTCGCTGACCTTCTGGGGTGGCGCGTTCGCCGATCCGGCGCGGGTCGGGGTGCCACAGAACTCGCAGAACGAATCGCTGCGCGGCATGATCGCCCGCGCGGTGGGCACCGGTGGCGCCCTCCAGGCCACCTGGCTGCTGGGCGCGATCGTGGTCACGATCGTCTGCCTGATGCTGGCCCACCGGTTGTCGGCGACCGGACGCGAACTGCCGGCGGTGGTGCTGTGCGGGCTGACCACCACGGTGGTCTCCCCGTTCAGCTGGACCCACCACTGGGTCTGGCTGGCGCCGTTGCTGATCTGCCTGGTCGACCTGGCCGTGCGCCGGCCCACGGTGGCGACCGTGGTGAGCCCGGTGGTGGTGGCCGTGATCGTGTCCGACGGCGTGATGAAACTGTTCGGGTTGCACGTCGACAATGTCTTCGGCCTGCCCAATCGGCCGCCGTTCGGCGTGCTCGACCACAACGCGTATCTCTGGCTGACCCTGGTGATCTTCGCGGGGGTGGCGGTGGCGCTGCGGCGCGAGAAACAGGCAGGTGCGGAGGCCGAGGCCGAACCGGCCGAGGTCGCGGCGACGGGGCCGGCGGCGGGCACTGAATGCCGCGGTGGTGTTCGGATCGCACGCGGACGGTGACGCTCGGCCGGGGTGACGAATCCCGTTACGGCGGTACGGTGTCGGCATGACCGAAGCAGGCCGGGTCCGGATCGGAATCCTCGGTGCGGCGCGTATCGCGCCGAACGCCCTCATCTCCCCCGCCCGGGATCACCCGCGGGCCACGGTGGTCGCCGTCGCGGCGCGTGATGCCGGGCGGGCCCGGCAGTTCGCGGACAAGCATCGGATCCCGGTGGTCCACGAGGGCTACGCGGCGCTGCTCGCCGATCCCGAGGTCGACGCGGTGTACAACCCGCTGCCCAACGGCCTGCACGGGCGGTGGACCCGGGCGGCGCTCGCGGCGGGCAAACATGTGCTGTGCGAGAAGCCGTTCACCGCCGATGCGGCCGAGGCGCAGGAGATCGCCGCGCTGGCAGCGGATTCCGACCGGGTGGTGATGGAGGCGTTCCACTATCGCTACCACCCGCTGACCCGGCGTGTCGAAGAGATCCTCGCGGCAGGCGAACTCGGGAACCTGAAGCATGTGGAGGCCGCGATGTGCTTCCCGCTGCCGAAGTTCGGCGACATCCGCTACAACTACGATCTCGCCGGCGGCGCGACCATGGACGCCGGATGCTATGCCGTGCACATGGCCCGGGTCTACGGCGGTGAGGAGCCCGGGGTCGTCTCCGCGCGGGCGAAACTGCGCGGGCCGCAGATAGATCGGGCGATGACCGCCGACCTGCGCTACCCGAGCGGGCACACCGGCCGCATCCGCTGCTCGATGTGGTCCCGGGACCTGCTGAGCGTGAACGCGCGGGTCGTCGGCGAACACGGTGAGCTGCGCATTCTCAATCCCGTTGCGCCACAGGTGTTCCACCGGCTGTCGGTACGCACCGGCGGCGCGCGGCGGGTGGAACGGTTCCCGCGCCGGGCCAGCTACGCCTATCAGCTCGACACCTTCGCAGCGGCCGTCCTGGACGGGGCGCCGGTCGCGACCGCCCCGGCGGATTCGGTCGCGACCATGACCGTGATCGACGCCATCTACCGCGCGGCCGGGCTGCCGCTGCGCAAGCCGACCGAGTCCGGGGAACAGTCATAGGTTTTCGCCCGGGCGACTCTCGTCCGGTCCGGCACCCTGTCATCGGTAGTCGTGGACGCCGCGACCGTACGCATTCCGGCCGGCGCGGCCCGCATGGACAACGGGCACACGGCTTCCGGTCGGGGGCGGGCCGGACCGACGGAGGCACACGGCTTCCGGTCGGGGGCGGGCCGGACCGACGGAGGCACACGGCTTCCGGTCGGGGGCGGGCCGGACCGACGGAGGCACACGGGCATCCGGTCGGGGCCGGCCGCACGGGTGTGGGCTCAGGGCATCCGGTCGGGGCGATCCGCTCGGATGGCGGCAGCGGCAGCGGCCCGGGAGCGAACACCGAGTTTGATCCGGGCGTTGGCGATGTGCCGGTGGACCGTGTGCGGGCTCAGGGTCAGCCGTTCGCCGATCTGGGTGTCGGTGAGTCCTTCCGAGACCAGGCGCAGGATCTCCCGCTCCCGGCCGGTCACCGCCTCGGGGCCCGGCGGGACGGGCCGCAGCGGTACCGGATGACCGAGCCCGCGCAGGGTCGCGCCGGTGACCGCGGCCGCGTCCCCGCGCCACGGGAAGTGATCCTCACCGTGCAGTTCGACGAAGGTCGCCCGGCGCACGCGACGCGCCACATCGGCGCCGAGGGCGAACGGCACCGCGCGATCCTGCCGGCGATGCAGCACCGTCGTCGGCACGGTGACGGCCGCCAGGTACTCGGTCGCGTCGATGTCATAGGTGGCGGCCAGGGACCCGGCGGCCTGTTCGGCCGTCGCGGACAGCCGCTGGAACTGGGCGAACCGCTCACGCTCGGCACTGTCGGCGCCGGGCACGAAAACATCGGCCAGTAACCGGGATCCGAGCCCCCAATGCGCGGAAATGGTGTGCACCATGGCCTGTCGCGCACTGTCCGGCGCGATATCCGCGCCGCGGGCGAACGCACCGTAGAGCACCAGCCGATGCACCCGGCCGGGCAGCCGGGCCGCGAGCCCGGCGGCGACCGCCGCACCCGAGGACGCCCCGAGCACAGCCACCCGCTCCAGCCCCAGCGCATCGATCAAAGCGGTGACCACGGCGATCTCACCGTCCAGATCGAGCGGAGCCCCGCCGCCACCGGACATGCCACGACCGGGCTGGTCGTAGCGAATCACACCGAACCGGCTCGCCAGGCCGGACAGATAGGCCCGGAACAGCGGATCCTCCCAGTTGAGCGCCAGGTGACTGCACCACCACCCGCCGATCAGCAAGGCGGGCCCATTGCCGACCACCGAGTAGGCGACATCCCCGCCACCGGTCTTCACATGCCGGACCACCTGATCCTCGACCCGCAACATGACCCACCTCCCACCGGCCGCTCGCGAAGTCTCCCACGACATCAGAACATCGTGCCGAACACCGTCGGCGCATCACCGGTTCCGGCCACCCAGGATGGCCGGAACCGGCCATGACACCGGCACACCCGGGCCACCAGACTCGTCGGTCATGACCACCGCAACCTTCGGACAACGCTTCTTCGCCGGCTGGTACCCCGGTTTCATGGCCCGCGTCGAACGGGCCGGCCAAGCCGAGGTCCGCCGCACCCAACTCGCGCGAGCCCACGGCCGCACCCTCGAAATCGGTGCCGGCAACGGCGTTTCCGTCCCCCATTACCCCCGCGATCTCGACGCACTCGTCCTGCTGGAACCGAATCCGGCGCTGCGCGCCCGGCTCGCGGCCCGCACCGACCCACCCGCCACGACCTCCATCGTCGACGGCGACGCGCACAACCTGGACTTCCCGGCAGCCAGCTTCGACACCGTCACCGCATCCCTGGTGTTCTGCTCGGTCCGCGACCCGGCCCGCGCCCTGCGCGAAGTACACCGCGTCCTGCGCCCCGGCGGGCAGTTCCTGTTCCACGAACACGTCCGCGGCACCGGCGTCCGCGCCACCTTCCAGGACCTGATCACCCCCCTGCAACGCCGCCTCGCCGACGGCTGCCACGCCAACCGAGATTTCGAATCACTGCTCACCGCAACCGATTTCCACATCGAGGAGATCGAACACACCAGGATGCCGACCCGAGTGGCCAGCATCGTACCCATGGTCGTGGGCAGCGCACGCAAACAATGATCCGCGTATCACCTTGCGGCAGAGCCCATCCCGGCCAGACGCACCACGCCCGGCACCGATCCAACACCGAACGTGGTGCGCCCTCGCGAATCACCCACCGCCACTGCCGGATTCGGATTCGCTGCTCTCGGGAACGAAACTCGGGGTCACGAGGATCACGTTCCGATCGGAATCCCCCGACTTTCAGCTCCCCGCGAATCCCAGGGTAACATCCGGGCCACCCGCACCGAGCCGGTTTCACTGCGAGAATCATTGCCGCCGTGCGTATTTCATCTCCAGTTCGACCGGACCGGTCGGTCGCCCGATGTTCGATCGGCGACTTCCGGGATTCCTGCCCGCAAGCTCATCTCCGGGCTGAAGACAACCATGACATCGTCGGTGCCCAGCCGGAAAGTCGCTGCCGGGCCGCTGCCGGCCGAGCGGCCCGCGGCGATCCAGACCGTAGCTTCCCGAAAGCCGAGCCGGATGGCCGACGGCACTCGGACCGCGGTGCCAGGATCGTGGTTCCAGGAGATATCGGCGGCGATGACCTTCTTGCCGATCAATCCGGCCCAGTCCGGATGGTCCGATACCGGCACCGCCACACTGCCTCCGGGGGCGATGAGCAGGAAGCCGGACATCGGCTTCGGGAAGATCTCGAGTCCGTACTCACCGAAGGTGTTGTTCCAGATCGCCGAGTAGCGGTGGCCACTGCGGAAGATCAGCTCGATACCCATCGTCGGTTCGTGCCAGTCCCCGAAATCCCACTCCCCCGCCAGCTCGCCGTCATCGCCGATGGTCAACGGGTAGTAGGTGACATCGGCGAGACGCCGACCACGCAGCTCGGCCACGATGGCTTCGAGGGACTCCGCGGAGCCGGACATGAACGGCGGTGGCACCACAGCACCAGCATGCGCCGAATCGCCGGATCATGCGGCCCGCCTTCCGGTGCCATGGTCGGCGGCTGTCCACAGCTGACCTGGGTCGAAGATTGATCCGGATCGGCTATCGGCTTCCGCCCGAGGAAAAATGAGGTGTGGCGGAGTGGTCGGGGACGTAGCCTGTACTGGCGTTGGAGGGGAGGTGGGCGTGGTTCGGCGGAGTCCGCAGGAGAAGAAGGCCGTCAGTTGTGTCCGGGATCGGCGGAACGACTACGGGGAGAACGACAAGGGGTCGCGGAAGAGCATTCGGCGGATCGAGCGGATTCGCCGGGTGATCGGAGCGGTGGGATAAACAGCGAGTGGAGGGGACATCCGTTGGGCGACAAGATGGTTCGGCTGATTCGGCACGGGGAGAGTGAGGGGAATATCGGGTTGCCGTCGAGCGGCGGCACCACGCCGCTCACCGCTCGGGGGCATGAGCAGGCGCGCCGGGTGGCCGGGGCGTTCGACGTCGCACCGAGTTTGATCGTCGTGTCGCCGTTGCGGCGGGCGCAGCAGACCGCGCAGCCGACGATCGAGCGGTTTCCGGGTGTGCGGCGGGAGCAGTGGGCGGTGCAGGAGTTCCGCTTTCTGCCGGGTTTCGCCGACGATGTGGTCACCACGGAATCGCTGGCGCCGCATCTGGCCGCCTATTGGGAGCGCGCCGACCCGTTCGAGCGGCATCCGGGGAAGGAGTCGTTCTTCGATCTGCTCGATCGGGCCGAAGCATTGCTGGATGATCTTGCGGCACAACCCGATGGGTTGATCGCGGTGTTCAGTCACGGTACTTTTCTGCGGGCCGTGCTGTATGTCGTGCTCGGGAAGCACGAGCGCAGTTCGGCGGGGATGAGCGCGTTCCACGCCTACCACGAGGCGAATCCGATCGACAACGGCGTTATCGTCGAGTTGGGCTATCCGGGGCCGAATATTGTGCGCGTCGACAACTCTCATCTCGACGGGTAGGAACGCGGCGCGGCAGGCGGGCGATCTCGGTCGCCACGGCGGCGGTCACGTACTTCCCGGCATTCGTCGAGACCGGCGAACGCACCGGCCCATGCTGCCGGCCGGTGCGTCCCGGCGTCTCCGCTCAGCGGGTGGCGATGATGGCCGAGCCGTGGCCGAACAGGCCCTGGTTCACCGCAATTCCGGCGCGGGCATTCGCCACCTGGCGGTCGTCGGCTTGCCCGCGCAGCTGCCAGGTGAGTTCGCAGATCTGGGCGATCGCCTGGGCGGGGATCGCTTCGCCGAAGCAGGCCAGGCCGCCGCTGGGGTTCACGGGGATGTGGCCGCCGAGAGTTGTTGCGCCGCTGCGGAGTAGCGCCTCGGCACCGCCGGTCTCGCAGAGGCCGATGTCCTCGTACCAGTCCAGTTCCAGTGCGGTGGAGAGGTCGTAGACCTCGGCGAAGGACAGGTCGGCGGGGCCGAGTCCGGCTTCCTCGTAGGCGGCGTGGGCGATGGCGGAGCGGAAGGTGTGCGGCGGGGGCGCCACGGCCACGGCGGAGTCCGTCGCGAAATCCGGTAGGTCGAGAACGGTTTTCGGGAAGGTGGGGGTGACCGTGGAGAGCCCGCGGATGCGGACCGGGTCGGCGATGCCGTGGCGGCGGGCATAGTCCATCGAGGTCAGGACCAGAGCCGCACCGCCGTCGCTGGTGGCGCAGATGTCGAGCAGGCGCAGCGGGTCCGAGACGATGGCCGAGGCGGCGACCTCTTGCGCCGACACCTCTTTGCGGTAGCGGGCATACGGGTTGTTCAGGCCGTGCCTGGCGTTCTTCACCTTGACCGCGGCGAAATCGTCGAGAGTGGCGCCGTGCAAAGCCATCCGGCGACGGGCGTAGAGGGCGAAGTAGAGGGGGTTGGTGGCGCCGAGCAGGTGGAAGCGCAGCCAGTCGGGATCATCGCGGCGTTCGCCGCCGACCGGCTGGAAGAAACCCTTCGGGGTGGCGTCGGCGCCGACCACCAGGGCGACATCGGTCAGTCCGGCGAGGATCTGGGCGCGGGCATTCGCGATGGCCTGGGCACCGGAGGCGCAGGCCGCGTAACTGCTCGAGATCCGCGCGCCCGACCAGCCCAGCGCCTGAGCGAAGGTCGAACCGGCGATGAAGCCGGGATAGCCGTTGCGGATCGTGTCCGCGCCGGCGATGTAACCGACGTCGCGGTGGTCCACGCCGGCGTCGGCCAGGGCGGCCCGTGCCGCGACCAGGCCGTATTCGATGAAACTGCGTCCCCATTTGCCCCATTGGTGCATGCCCGCGCCGAGGACGGCGATATCGCGATCGTGCTCAGGCATCGACGGGCCTCCACATCCACACCGTGTGTTCCGCTTCCTCGTCCTCGTACAGCACGCCGAGGGTCAGTTCGACCGGCATGCCGACGGCCAGGTCCTCGACCGTGAAACCGCGGGCGAGCTGGCCGAGGATCACCATCTGCTCGACCTCGAGTTCGACCGCCACCACGACATACGGCTCGAACGGGTCGGCCGAGACGTAGGGCGGGGGTGGCTTGTACCGGGCGTCGGCGTACGACCAGATCCGGCCACGCGTCGAGAACAGGTACTCGGCCAGTTCGGAGCCGTCCTTCGGACCGGCGCACTGCGGATTGCGGCAGGCCAGTGTGTTCCGCGGGAAATACGGTGTGCCGCAGGCATTGCAGCGGCTACCCACGAGACGCACCGAGTCGTCGACCGCAGTGAACCAGTCTGCCACCGCCGGGCGTTGTTCTTTCTGCACACCCCCGACGGTATAGGAACACGTTCTATTTTGGAACGGCAATCCGCCTCGCGGATCCACCGGGAGCGGTACCGTGAGGCGCCGAGGCACTCGAATCGACCGGGAGCACCACCACGACGATGGACACCGAACCCATTGACCCCCAGTCGATCCGCAATGCGACGGTGCTCGGGGAACCGGACGGGACGGCAGCGGTGGTCCGGCGTCTGGGCCGGCGTCTCGCCGGGACCGGATCCGGAACTTGGGAACTGAACGGGTTCGAACACACGGTGCGGCTCGCCGAGCTGTCGAGCCGCGCTCCCCTCGCGGAACTGGAGCGCGCCATCCGGGTGGCCGACGGGGTGGTCGCCGTGCTGGACGCGGCCGTGCCGCGGGCGCCGCGGCTCGAGGCGATGCTGCGGGTGGCCGACGATCACCAGGTCGCACGGTTGTGCCTGGTGACCGGGGTCGATCGGCCCGCCGCCGACTTCCCCGGCTGTGTGCGCGCGATCGCCGATATCCGCGGGGCGGTGCCGTTGACGGTGCAGCTGCCGCTCGGCCGCGGCGCCGGGTTCGAGGGCGTACTCGATCTGGTCTCGATGTGGGCGGCCGACGCGATGGCCGCCGAGTTCCACGGGAGCCGGCGGGAGTTCGCCCAGCAGCAATATCGCCGGCTCACAGCGGCCGTGGTGGAGCAGGACGCGGCGGAATCGGGCATTCCCGGGTTGCGCCGGATCCCGCCCGCGCAGTTGCACGACCGGATCCGGCGCCTCACCCGCGTCGGCGACGCGGTACCGGTGCTGTGCGATGCGGGCCGGTCCGACGAGGATGTCGCACCGCTGCTGGACGCCATCGTCCGATATCTGCCCTCTCCCCTGGACGTCTGCCAGCCGGAGCACGCGCTCGACTGGTGAGTTGCCTGTTGCCTGCTCGATCCGCACCCGGCGAGATCCCGGATCGAGGGGACATCGCCGGACAGCTGGGGCAGGATGGTTGCTGTGCCAGAGGGGAATCCGGAGTTGACGATGCGGGTCGACGGCGGCCCCGACGCATTGTTCGCGCTGCTGGACTGGTTCGACCACGACGACGACCTGCGCGGCCGGGTACAGCCGGTCTCCGCGCGGCCCGTCGAAGGGCAGATGAGCGGCGGCGTGACCGAGGGGCTGCGAGTCGGCCTCGGCACCAGCGGAATCGGCTCCGCACTCCTGCGCTCATTGACGTCGTACCTGACCTACCGCCGCTCGGACGTCCGGATCACCCTCACCCGCAGCGACGGCACCCGCATCGACATCGACGCCACCCGAGTCGATTCCGCGCAGGTGCTGCGGGAACTGCGCACACTGCTGAACGCGCCGGGCGCCGGGTCCACCACGGTGAACGGCGACGGCAACACCATCATCCAGGCCGGCCGTGACGTCACCACCGGCGACCACATCCAGACGGTGAACGCCACCGAAACCGACCGGCTGCCCCAGCCACCGCCGGGGTCCGCGTGAGCGAGGCGAGAATCGAATCCGGTCGCGCCGCGATCCTCCTGGATGTCGACGGAGTACTCAACCCGTTGCACACCGGGAAACCGTCGCCCACCCACATCTCACACCTGTTGCGACCCAAGATATTTCCCGGACTCCCGGCAGCCGTCGTCCACGTGTGGCTGGATCCGGACCACGGCAGGCAGCTACGGGAGCTCGCCGAAGCCACCGGCGCCGAACTGGTATGGGCCACGGCGTGGGAACACGAGGCGGCCCGCTTGGTGGCCCCGATCCTCGGACTGCCGTCGATGGCGGCGATCACCTTCGGAGTGCACGGAACCCACCGCCAGGACGGACATCACGGAAAGACGGTGGCCGTCACCCGATGGGCTGGAGATCGGCCGATCTGCTGGTTCGACGACGACTTCGTAGCGGCTGACCACGACTGGGCCGCCCGGCGCACCGCCGACGGCGCACCGACCCTGCTGATCCCGGTCGAGCCCGATATCGGCTTGCGGGCCGAGCACCCGGCGCGGGCGCGGGCGTTCCTCCTGGCATGACATCGCTTCGCGCTCGACGCTCGCGGTGGATCTCGGAGGCCCAGCGGACATTCCGGTGGCGGGTGGCGGCACCGTGGGTGCTCGGGCCGGTACCCCGGGGGTGGGTGTTCCGCCACCCGGGGTGGGTAGTGACCTGGGGGGCGGGCCGGTGACCATTGAGGAGACTTCGAATTCCCGCGGGGGGCTTGGAGTTACATCTCTCCTCGAACGGAAGGACCGGATCATGCGTACTTTTCTCACCGTCGTCGCCGCTGCGGGGCTCGTGGCCTCGGGGGTCGGCAGCGCCGTATTCATCGCCACCAAGGCCGATGCCCAGGTGCCGGCCGCGCTGGTCGGAACGTGGATCACCGACTCCGATTCCAGTCCGGCCGGGCCGGGAGGCGTGTCGGAGTATCGGTTCGATGCCGACGGGACCTATGTGTTGCAGATGGTGAACAACAACTCCGGCGGCGGGGCGGCGCTGGCCGGGCGGTACAGCGTGGAGGGGAATACCTTGCACGCCACCATCGATCGGTGCGCGCCCTATGCGTGCGGTCCGAACATTCCGCGAGTGACCTCCGATACGATCGGGACGCGCGGACCGGGGACGCTGGTCATCGGGACCGTCACCTACGCGCGCGAGAACTGAAGGGGCGGAGGCGGTCCGGGGTCAGCGGGCCGCGATGACGGCGAAGCGGACGCCGAGGCCGTGGCCGGTGGCGTCGAGGTCCAGGGGGTACGCGCTGTGGCGTTCTATCTCGTGGGAGACGTCGTCGGCGTCCACGTCCAGGCGCACCCACCAGCGGGCGCGGTCGGCGGGTTCGGCGACAACGGCCAGTTGCCAGCCCGCCGGGGAATGATAGGCGCGGGCTCGGGTGGGCAGAGCCTTGTGCGCGGTCAGGGTGGGGCGGATCTCGGCGGTGCGCAGGGCCGGGAAGAACAGGGCGAGGTGGCCGGGGCGGGGCTCGACGATCGCCGCGAAGAGGCGGGTGTCGTCGCGGCGGTAGGTGGCCAGGTCCACGACGGCTCGGCCCTCGTCCAGCAGAGCGGTCAGGTCGTCGGCGGTCAGATCGGTGTGCAGGGTGCGGGCCGGGTCGGTGTCGGTGTCGTCGAGGACCAGGGTGAAGCTGGTCGCGGTCTTGTCGGGGGTGACGTCGACCGTCACCGCCACGGCGTGGGGGGCGTGTTCGCTCGCGGTGGTGGCGTCGGCGTCGATCAGCCAGGTGCGCGGCGGGGCGTCCGCGCCGCCGTCGTCGTGATAGAGGGCGGCGAAGCGGCGGGCATCCCGGGTGCCGCGCCGGTAGTTCGACAGTCGGTGCAGGCGCATGCCGGGCATGGTCAGGGCATCGATCTGATTCGGCTGGATATCGTGGGACCAGAACCATCTGCGCGGCACGGGACGGATCAGCGACATCTCGGGACAGTAGCGCAACGGCCGCGGGACGAGTTCCGGCACCGCGCCGACGGGTCGGGTGGACTACCGGTATTCGGTGCTGCCCGGCACCGGATGTGTGGTGCTGACCAGTTTCGCGTAGCAGTGGTCCCGGTCGAAGCCGTTGCCTGCGCACCAGCCGAGCGCGCCGGCGCCGGTGGGGAATGCGGTGCCGACGACGGTGATCCAGAAGTCGGGCGAGCTGAAGGTGGACCAGGCGCCGGACCACAGGAGCCGGGCATCGGGGTAGCGGCTGCGCAGTTGCAGGTATTCGTGCAGGATTCGGGCGTCGGACCAGGTGACGCCCTCGGCGACCAGGCCGATTCGTTTCGAACTGAGCTGGGGCACCCAGCGATCCGCGAGGTCGCGCGAGACGACGGCATGGTCGGCGTCGGCGATGGCACGCAGGCCGGCGATGGCGGCGGCCTCGGCATCGCCGGCCGCGGGTGCGACGGCGGTGAGCACGGCGGTCTCGCCGGATGACGATACGCTGCCGGAAGGTGGTGTGGCGCCGCTCAATTGATCGGCGTCGACATGTAACCGCGCGACCGGCACGGTGTCCGGCGCCAGCCAGTACATGTCGATCGGGAACCGGAAGGTCCGGCGCGCGGAGCCGGGAGCCGCGGGGACGGTGACGGGTGCGGCCGAGAGGTCGAATATGCCGGCCGCCACGGTCACCGAGGACGACGCCACCGTCACCGACGCGTGGTTCGACGACAACAGGGCGCCGTGCGCACAGGGGGTGGTGAAACCGAGGGTGACCTCGAGCGAATCGGCGGAGAAGCGCGCGTCGAGGACCGAAATCGAGGACACCGCAGTGCAATCCGATTCCGGTGCGGCGGCGGCAGGTTGCGGCGCGACGGGCCGGGCAGTGCCACGGGAGCCGTGGTCCAGGCGCAGGACCGCGGCGCTCAGCAGGACCACGACGAGTGCGAACACACAGCCGGCCACGAGCACGGGGCCGGTACGCCGGGGCGGAGCCGACGGCCCGGGCCGGAAGCCCAGCGGAGGCGGCGGATGGATCGAATCCGCCATGCGCACAGCAGGATCCGTAGCACCCCTCAGCGGATCAGCGCCGGCCGACCGTGGCGGCGCGGCCGCCCTCCGCGGTCCCGCAGCAGCCACACGCGCAGGCTCACCCGCCGGCGAGCTCGGCAGGATCATCGTCGAATCGGTTTCGGACACAGATCGATTCGTCGGCGGGCCCGTCTGCACCTCCGTCGATCCCACGTGTTTCGTTGCGCGCCTGTGTTTCTTGACCAGGCTCACTCGCGGAGATCCGGAAGTGCCCGGGGGCGGCGACTTGTCGCCGAAGCTACTCACGGAACACCTCCAGCGGACAGTCGCAACGGTCTACCTCGTCAGGCTAGGCATCCCGGCGGTGGCGCCGGTATCGGTCGATCGCGTGACACGACCCGCGGCACTGTCGGTCGTTCGCAGGACGGCCGACACCGCCACGGCGGCCCGATAATCGACAACGGCCCGGGAACGCCGGGACGAGGCGGTTGCCGATGCGGGCGCAACGATCACGCAGCGATCAGGAGGTCGTGTGAATTCTCTCGGCCGGGCGCGGAGCTGACCGGTGGGCCTGTTCGAGCCTCGGCGGCAGCACGATCCGGGTTCCGTGGCCGGGCTGGTGCGGCTGCCCGATCCGCATCGGGCCGGCAGTCCGGAGCAGGCGGTCCACCTCGGCCTCGAGCAGGCCACCCGCAATCTGCTGATCTACGGGCCGGGCGACCTGCACGACTGTTTCGCCGCGCTGACGGCCGTGGCGCCGGTGTTCCGGACCACCGAGCCGGTCGCGGATTCGGCCTATCTGGGGCGCTTCCCCGGGCAGGAGGAGATCATCTGGACGGCGGTGGCGGGTCCGGCGGGAGCGGCGGTGATCGTGCACTGTTTCGCCCACTGCGACACCGTATTCGCCCAGACGGCGATCACCGGGCGCGTGGCCCGGCCCGACGGTGGGCTGCGACCGCCCTGGACCTTCGAGATCGGTACCGACGGAGTCCGGGTGCCGGCCGGATTCGCGGAGATCTTCACGGCCGCACAACCGGTCGCGCTCGGCAGCCTGCCCGAGCTGTATCGGCTGCCGGTTCCGGTCGGCGAGCCCGGGACAACCGCGGCGCAGGTCACCGTCGAGGTGAGCTGGACTCCGCGTCCGGGCATCACCGGCGACTACGACATCGACCTCAGCGCGATCGCCACGGACGCCGAAGACCATGCCCTCGCCGACGATTACCTGGTGTTCTTCAACAACATCCGGTCGCCGGACGGTGCGCTGCGGCACAGCGACCCCACCGCGGCCGACGAGATGATCACCGTCGACCTGCCCGCGCTCACACCGGCGGTGTCGAAAGTCGTTTTCGCGGTGTCGATCTACGAGGCGGCCGCACGGCGGCAGTCGTTCGGACAGCTCGCCGACGTGACGCTGCGGGTCTTCGACAGCGCGACGGGCACGGTCCTGACCCGCTTCGACGTGAGCGCGATCGCACCCACCGCACACGCGATGATCGCCGGCGCCCTCCACCGGACGGACCGGGAATGGCTGTTCCGTGCCGCGGGCCGCGAACATCCGGGCGGATTGCTGGGTATCACCCGTGATTTCGGTGTCGACACCTGACCCCGGCGACCGGCGCCGGGCCGGGGGCCTTGTCCGGCATTCGATATACAGACAGCGTGACCGGTTCGTGACAACGTCGAACTCGGTTGCCGTGCAAGAGAATCGCGACCCGCGTGCGGAAGGTCCAGGACCTATGGTGAACCGTCGACAGGTACACGAGGTAATCGTCGCAGCCTCGGCACTGGCCGAACTGATTCTCGCGGTGCACACGGCGGCGGGGCGGCCCGAGGGAGAACCGGGCCGCCGCTGGCGGTACGGCAATGTCGTCGGCATCGGGCGGCCCCGGCTGTACGACCTGGCCCTCGCGGCGGCGTGCACCAGACATCCGGTCGCGGGCCGGGCGGTCGCGGCGGTGACGATCGCCGCCCACCGCCGGGTCGCGGTGGATGTCGTCTTCGCGCTGTCCGGCGCCGATGCGGTGGCCCAGTTCCATTGCGCCACAGCTCGGCCCGAGACGCCCTCGGAACACGAGGCCGCCTGGGCGGACCACCTGGCCGGCACCACCGCGGCGGTGCTCGGCACGGCCCGCGTCCGCACCGAGTATCTGATCCGGTGCGCCGGACCCAGCGACTCGCCGTCGGCTTGACCTGTACGACAACTCTTTTCGGACCATCGGGCGGATCGCCGCGACCGCCGGCCGCGCTGTGCCGAAATCCGCTCGCCGACCACACATGTCGTCCGTTTGCACGATAACGGCGCAGGGGCACATCTCCTTACGCTGGGGCGACTCAGTGATATACGGCTCGACTCGAGTTGGAGATTCGGTGGCTCCTCCGCCAGGCCCAGACAGTTCGTTCGATTTCAGCGGGTACTCCCGGCAGCGGCCGGAACCGGCCGGGTACGACGACGGTCCCGTGAATTCCGCCATGGACCGGACCATCGCGCAGTCGATCGGCAATCCGCCGGTCCATTGGCTCGTGCTGGCGGCGGTCTGTGTGGCGGCGGGGATCGCCGTCGCGGCCGGCACCGGCCGCTCCCCGGTCACCATCGCCGCCTGGGCGCTGGACGGGCCGGTCGCGCTCAGCGTGCTCGCGATCTTCACCCGAGCCGATCTCCAGCAGCGCTCCCGGACCCTCTACAACCCCCGGGTGTACGCGATGCCGCTCTACGCCCTGATCCTGACCGCCGCCGCCGGTGGCGTGTGCTGGAGCGCGTGGCTGTTCGCGAACTGGCTGGCCCGACGATGAACCGCTTCCGGATGCCACGGAGGCCACGGGTACTGGCGATCGCGATCCTGTTGTGCACGATGCTGTTCGGGGCGGCGCCGATACCGGCGCCCGCGCAGCCGCCGCCGGACACCACCGCCGGCACCTCCGCGGTCGTCGACTACGGCGCGTGCCTGGCCGGGCAGAAGCGCGGCGATCTGCTGCTGCTGATGGACGAGTCCTACAGCCTCGGTAGCGCCGACGAGAACCGGCCGGGCACCGATCCGCAGGCGATCCGCGCGCTCGCGGCCCGGCGCATGCTCGCCAAACTGGCCGAATGGGCCGACAATACGCAGGTCGAGCTCGATGTGGCCATCGCCGGATTCGCCCAGTACTACGAACTCCGGCGCGACTGGGTGACCCTGGGCGCTGCCTCGCTGCCCGATCTCGATTCCGTGGTCGACCACACCAAGGACCGGACCCACGGCATCGACACCAATTACGGTATCGCACTGGCCGATTCGCTGAAGTCGTTCACCGACCACCGGCCCGACGCCGGTCCCTCGGCCTGCCGCGCCATCGCCTGGTTCACCGACGGCGAGCTCGACTTCGGCGACAACAATGTGCGACTGAAGCTGATCGACCAGACCAGGAACGCCATCTGCGTGTCCGGCGGAGTCGCCGACCAGATCCGCAGCGCCGGCATCCGCACCTTCGCCATCGGCCTGAGCGGCGCTGCGGAGCCGCAGGATTTCAGCCTGCTGGAGTCGATCGCCACCGGCAAGCCCGGCCCCGCGCCGTGCGGTGACATCGTCACGCCGCGCCCCGGCGAATTCGAGAAGGCCGACAACATCGACGAGCTCTTGGACAAGTTCGCCGCCATCGCCCCCGGGCCACCACCCATCGTCACGACCCACGGTGTCTGCGAGGGTGCGATCGAGCCGGACTGCGAACACCGATTCGTGCTCGACAACTCGGTCCGGGCGGTGAAGGTCGAGGCCGATGCCGGCGCCGACGATCTGGTCCCGGCCCTGATCGCACCGGACGGGACCCGGCAGGATCTGACCCCGGGCACCTCCGGCACCGTGGCGGCGGGCGGTGTCCCGGTGAACGTCCAGTGGACCTCGCGGCACGGGCTGACCCTCCGGATGTCCGAGACCGCCGGCGCCCAGTGGCGCGGCGGGTGGGCACTGGCCTTCGTGGACCCGCGGCACAGCGCGGCGACGGCCCGATCCAAGTCCAGCATCACCATCTACGGCGAGCTGGTGCCGACCTGGGCCGAAACCGGCCGCACGCTGCACTCCGGGGAGAAGACCACGCTGCGCCTCGGCATCGCCGACCGCGCGGGCCATCCGATCGACCCGGCCTCGCTCGACGGCGCGGCCGTACTGTCGGCGTCGATCATCGACCATTCCGGCACCCACCACGACCTGGTCTCGGGGCTCGGCAAGGGCGAGCTCGGCGGCCCGATCGACGTCGATCTCACCGGCGTCCCGGCGGGCTCGTCGAAACTGCGGCTGTCCCTGGCGATCACGACCGCGGCCGCCGGCGCCGAACCCGGAACGGCGCTGAGCCCCGAACTTCTCGACATCCCGCTCACCATCGCGCCACCCGCCGGATTCCCGGTGATCGCACCGTCCTTGGACTTCCACACCCTGGACGGGGCCGGCACCTTCACGGCGACACTCGCGGTGAGCGGCGAAGGGTGCGTCTGGATCTCCCCCGGCCACGCACCGGCGTTCCGGACCAGACCGCCGGACGCGGGTGCGGTCACCGTGACCGGTGCCGCGCCCACCGGACCGGACGGGTGCGTCCCCGGGTCGACGGCCCGGCCGATCCCGGTGGTGCTGCGCGTCGAACACCAGTCCAACGGCGTGGTCACCGGCGTGATTCCGGTGACCGCGGCCCGCGCGAACGAGATCGACGGCGCCGTCACGATCGAGATCCCCTTCCACGCGCAGCTCGAGAAGCTCCCCGACCGGCCGAAGTTCTGGTGGGCGCTGACGATCGCCCTGATGCTCGGGCTCGGCGTCCCGCTGCTGGTGTTCTCCCTGCTGAAGTGGCTGACCGCCCGGATACCCGGGCAGATCCTGAAGGCCCAGCAGATCGACGTGGAGGTGAGCGGCGGGGTGTTGCAGCGCGGTGGCATGCCGTTCGCGTTGCGGGACACCGATTTCGTCGACAGCGTCCAGGGCCTGCGCCGGTCCGCCCGCCGGGTCGACCTCGACGGGATCGAGTTACGGGCCCGGATGGGCTGGTCGCCCACCGCCGCGGGATACGTGGTCGCCCGCGCGCCCGGCAGAGCGGGTGCGTCCAGCCTCGTCGATCGCCGCACGGACGGGCACGGCAACGCGGTCCTGCCGCTGGAACTGCACTCCAGCTGGTTCGTCCTGCACGATCCGCAGGGTCCGGCCGGTATCGCCACGCTGGTGCTGCTCCTGCCCGGGAACGCGAGCCCGGCCCAGCGTTCCCAGCTGGTCGCGGACGCGCGCGACACCGTGCCGGGATTGATCAGCGAACTGCGCGACGGGGGCAACGGCACCGGCGGCGGCGAGGGCGGCGGCGGATCCCGGCCCGATCCGGACCACGATCCGTTCGCCTCCCGGTACGCGAGCACATCCACGGCCGGGGACGACCCCTTCGCGCAGTATCGCGCCGGCGGCGGTACCGACCGATTCGGCCGCTGACCGCGCCACCGGCACACAGCAACCCGCACACAGATCGAATGAAGGATCCAGGATGAAGCGTTTCCTCGTGGTCGGGTGCGGTGGCTCCGGCGCCGTCACCCTCGCGTACATGATGGACCAGCTGCGATCCGACCTGGGACGCTGGAACATCGGCGCCATCCCGGCCGGATGGCAGTTCGTCAGCATCGACGTTCCCACCGCGCCCGGTGGCCTGCCCGCGGGCCTGCGCGACGTGCGCGACCAGGGCGGCAGCTATTTCGGCGCCGCGCCGCAGGGCGAGAAGTACTCGGTACTCGACAACGCGCTCAGCCACCGGTTGCGGCAGAAGGACAAGCTCGGCACGATCGCGACCTGGGCGCCACGCGATCCCGCGGCCGTGCCGGTGCCGGTGACCTCCGGCGCCGGACAGTACCGCGCGGTCGGCCGGATGATCACGCTCAGCCAGGCGTCCGGTATCGCCCAGCGGCTGCGCACCTGCTGGGATCGGCTGCATTCCCAGGAGACCGATTCGGAGATGCGCGGTCTGTCCTTCCCGGGCGGTGATCGGTACGAGCCCGACGACCGTCCGCTGGTGCTGGTGGTCTCGTCGATGGCGGGCGGGTCGGGCGCGTCGATGGCGCTGGACGTGTGCCGACTGCTGAGCATGATCCCGGGGCTGGACCCGCTGTCGATCGGCGTGTTCATGGTGACCGCCGACGTGTTCGACCAGCTCGGGCCCGCCGCCACCGCGGGGGTGCGGCCGAATTCGCTGGCCATGCTCGGGGAGATCATCGCCAGCCAGCTCGGCTCCGCCCGCGATCACGATGTGGACCTGTTGTCCGCCTTGGGCTTACAGCGCGGAACCGGCGACGAGGTCCCCTTCGGGCGGGTGTTCCCGGTCAGCCGCACGATGGGCGCGATGAACGCCCCCTTCGGTGACGGCACCCCCGAGGCGATCTACCGCGGCCTGGCCCGCGGGCTGGCCGGTCTGATGATGAGCGGCCGGGCCGCCGCCCAGTTCGTGGACTACGACCTCACCAACTCCGTCGGCACCGCCGGTGAGCGCGACCATGTCGGCTGGGGCGCGCGGTACTGGGACCATCTGCCCTGGGGCAGTTACGGTTTCTCCAGCCTGAGCATGGGCCGCGAACGCTACGCCGAGTACGCCGCGCAACGGCTGGCCCGCAGCTGCGTCGACCGGCTGCTCGACGGCCACACCGACCCGCTCGATCGCGCGACCGACGATCAGCAGATCGACGCGATCCTGGACAGCCAGTGGGGAACGGTGCTGACCCGCACCGGACTCGGCGCGCACGATCTGGCCCCGCACGACGTACTGGGCTGGCTGACCGGCATCCTGCTGCCCCCGCACGACCTCGACCGGATGATCGACCGGATCGCCGAAGGCGTGCTGCGCCCGGCCATTCCACGCGCCGACGGCATGCACGCCAAACAGTGGGTACCCGACTTCTACGCCGCCATGGACCGCGACGACCTGCGCCGGCGGCTGGTGGCCGCCTGCGCCCGCGAGGCCGATGTCCACGCCTTCGAATGGTCGCGGCGGGTGACCGACGCGATCGTGGCCGAGATCTCCGACGCCATCGCCGCGATCGGGCTGCCCTATGCCACCGCCGTGCGGCACCGGCTGGCCGTGCACATCGGCGACCGGATCCGGGCCGGGGCCGAGGATCTGGCCAAACACCGGCCGGTCGATATCGCCGATCCGCCACCGGCGGCCCGGCAGTTCCTCAAGGGGCTGCGCGGCACGATCAAACTCGGGCGGCCCGTCATCGACTCGCTCGTCGCCGACTACCGGCCGAAGCTGCGGCAGCAGGTGCTGGCCGGGCTGTCGGCGAAGATCGCCGATCTCGCCACCGCGATGGTGCCGGATGTCCTCGGCCCACTGCTCGAGGCGCTCGACGATCCGCACACCGCGCTGCGCGCCGCGCGGCAGAAGCCCGCGCAGGACATCGGCCTGGCACTGCTGGCCACCGACCAGTACGCCGCCTGGCCCGCCGACAGCGCGCACGTCCCGAAGCGTTTCGTGCACGCGAACAACGAGGTGATGCTCACGCCCTCGACACAATTCGCCGCGCAGTACGCCGCGGATCTGCCGCAGGCAGTGGCCGGGGATGCCGCGACGCCTCCCCCGCTGGCCCAGGCCACCCAACTCGCGGCGACCATCGTGGCCACCGGCATCTGGACCACCCGCGACGGCTCGCGGGCCCCCGGCATCCGCACACCGCTGATCGAGCGCACCGCCGTCTGGCGGCCGAAGACCTTCGTGCTCGATCCGGCCACCGGCACCCAGCTGCCGCCGCCGTCACCGGCCCGGTTCGTCGTGCATCTGCGCTCGGACGAGATCATCGACCGGGCACGGGCTTTCGTCGCCCGCCAGGGCGAATCGTTCGACCGGTTCGTCAAGGTCAGCCTGCGCGAATTCCTCGCCGACCGCCGCGAGACGCCGGCGGTGCTGGCCCAGCGCAGCGCCGAGATCCAATCCCGGTTCATCGACGCCCTCGAACTGGCCCGGCCACTGGCCGGGGTGGACAGCGAAGCGCTCGGCATCCTGCACCCGAACCAGCCGCTGTGCTACCGGTACAAGTTCTCCTCGATCCCGTTCGCCGACATGGCGATCGCAGCGGACCTGCTCGCCACGCTGCGCAACAAGACCACCATGGAAACGACGGTCGAAACCTCCTTCACCGCCTCGCTCGACAGCGAGGACGGCCTGACCCGCATCGACATCTTCGGCTCCTTCCCCAACTACTCCCCGCTGGTCTTCCGCTCGGTCCTCGATCCCGCCGCCCGGCAATGGGACGGATCCGCCCGCGCGCAGCAGACCGAGTTCTGGAAGTGGCGCCGCGCTCGCCCGCTGCCGGCCGCGCTGCCCATGCACGACGAGGAACGTCGTGCGATGACCGCCGGCTGGTTCCTGGGCCTGAGCCTCGGACTGATCCAGATCCCCCGCCCGCCCTACGACAAACCGGTCCGCATCTGGGACGACGAACACGGCGAATGGCTCGACTTCCCGCACCCGCTGCTCACCCCACCGGACCGCCTCGGCCCCAACGACTGGCTACCGGCGGTCCTGGAATCGATCCTGCTCGCCATGGCACACGCCCACGACGCACCCGTGCTGCACTCGCTGCGTCCGTACCGGACCCTGCGGGCGATCTACGACGCCTCCCCCTACGATCCCGCCGGCGGACTCACCGTCCGATCCGCGGAAACCCTGGTCACCGACTGGCTGCGCACCGGCAAGACCCGATCCGGCGCACCACGCGGGGCCGGCATCGCCGAGGCCGCCACCATCGGCACCCGCGCCGACGCGCTGATCGAATGGTTCGAATCGGTCCACGAATTCTGCGGCACGGTCTACCTGCCGCGCGGCGCCCGGCACACGCCCGGCGGCAAGTTCTCGGCCATCTCCAGCCGCGAATTGGCCGCGCAGACACCGCTTTTCCGTGATCTGGCACCCGATGTGCACCGGGTGAC
Organism: Nocardia sp. alder85J; assembly: GCF_020176955.2. Taxonomy (GTDB): domain Bacteria; phylum Actinomycetota; class Actinomycetes; order Mycobacteriales; family Mycobacteriaceae; genus Nocardia. The sequence continues at coordinate 228,158 of NZ_JAIUCZ020000001.1, read as the reverse complement.
CGCGGAGCTGGCCGAACTGGTCCGGCGCTGCGCTCCGCGCGCCGCGCAACCCGATTGGCCACAGGATCCGGACGAGGGCGCCGACTCCGAGCCGATCGTGAGCGGCGGGCCGTTCTGATGCGCAGCGTGACGGTGATCGTCGCACCGCCGGGATCGTCGGCGGCGATCCGCGACGTGCTGACCGATCTGTCGGCGACCGGACTGGTCCGGGACGTGTTCTGGCTCGACCACGGCGAGATCGCGGCGCCGCCCGGCCGGACCCCGGTGCTGCGCCTGCGCGACGGCGCCGGCACCGCGATGCGGCTGGCCGACATGCTGGCCGGTCCCACCCCGGTCGCGCACGTCGCCATGTGTGTGCTGGTCACGACGATGCCCGGGGACGCAATCATCAGCCGGGCCGACGAACTGGCGTTGTCGGCCTACCTCGACGAGCATCGGAATCAGGACGCGGTGTTCGACCGGCTGCGGGTGCTCGTCGCCCACGCCGGCGCCGAACTGCCGCCCGGCGCGCAACCGGCCTTCGCGGGCCGGCACAACTTCGTCGTCGCGCCCGAGGACGCGCACGGCCCCGCGCTCGGGCACGAATCGCTGACGACCGACGATCCGGTGCTGGTGGCCCGGTATGCCACCCCGGTGCTGGTGGGCCTGTGCGGCCTGTGGTCGGTGGTCGACCACAGGCCGCTGGACGGCCTGGACCCCTTGCCCGGCGAGACGCTGCGGGTGGTGCGATCGTTCTATCGTCGGCTCGACTGCGGCGCCGTCTCCGGACAGTTGCGCGGGCGACTGCTCGACGTCAGCGGCCGGACACCGCTGCCGTACAACCGGATCGCTCCGGTGATCTACGTCGGCGACGTGGCCCTGGAGACGCACCGGATGGCCGAACAGCTGTGGGCGAAACACGCCTCGACACTGAAGGGCCCGCGACAGCAACCCGCCGGGCAGCACCGGCCGACGATGATCGGCTGGCGCGAGGTCCTGCGCATGTTCCTGTCCTTCGTCTGGGCGACCCTGCGCAACACCCCGAACGCCTGGCTGCGGCGCTTCGCCGACGAACGCGCCACCACCACCGCCCGGATCATCCAGAACCTCGTCCTCGGCAACGAATCCGCCTATCGGGTGGTCGTCGACGGCAAGACCGCGGACGGGCGCGCGGCGCGGTGGACCGCCTATGCTCCCGCGGCCCGGCAACTCGCCGACGCGCTCGGCGCATCCGGCATGCTGCCGACGGGCCCGATCCCGACATCGGATCTGTCCGCGCTGTGGCGGGATTACGCCTCCGCGGCCCTCACCCTCTGCGACGCCCAGGAACGCTCGGATCGGTTGCCGCCGGCGCAGATCGGGGTCAACCGGGCCATCGTGCCCACCACCGACGACGTGATCCGCGCACCGCAGCGCGCCTTCCGGGTGACCCCGGACGCGCTCGCGGCGGAGGCCGGCATCGCCTCGGTGTCCCCGGCCGACATCCCGGGGATCGTGGCGCTCGCCGAGCGGCTGCGCACCATGACCGTCGACCGCTCGCTCGAGACCGATGCGGCCGATTCCATTGCCGCCCTGGACAAATGGACGGCAAGCCTGCGCCGCACCTTCGGCTGGGCCTTCGGGCGGCGCCTGGACGACGAACTCGGCAACACGATCCTGGAGGTCCGCCGTCTGCTCGCCCGGATCGTCGCGGTGGCCGCCGGGGCCGGGCCGCGCATCGCGACCGGCCGGCAACGGTTGCTGGTCGCGCTGACCTGGTGTACGTCGGTACTGTTCGTCCTCGGGCTCACGGCCGACATCACCGTCGTCGCCACCGGCCGGCTGTCCCTGCGGCGGGGAGCGGAGATCGCGGCGGGCTCCACGATCGTCCTCACCCTGGTGATGCTGATCTCCTTCGTGCTCACCCAGCGGGAGCTGTTCCGGCTGATCAACCGGCTCCGGCAGGACGCCGGCGCCATCGACGTGGACAACCTGAACCTGTGTACCGCGCTGCGGGACGTCGAACGGCTCAGCCAGGCCACGGCCCAGTACCAGTCCTGGTCACAGGTGCTCGGCTCGTTCCTGGCCGACCCGCTCGGCTTCACCGGCGCCCCGGACGAGCGGGCGGCGCGGATCCGCTGGGGGCTGCCCCGCAGTACCGCGGTCGGATCGGCCTGGCCCGACGATCACGAGGTGGACGAGGTGGCCGCGGATCTGCGCGCCACGCTGTTCCGGGTCGGCTGGCTGTCGGCGCCGTGGGCCCGGATCGTCGGGTCGGTCGGCGAACAGCTCGGTCCGGTCGCGCGCGATGTCCGGCGCGATCCGGATCTGATCCAGTCGCTGCCCGGCGCCGGATCGGGCTCGATCCTCGACATCTGGGCACAGCGGATCACCGCCGACGGGGTGCCGGCCTGGGGTTCGGCGGCGATGTGGCGCGACGCGCTGCGCGAGCTCGGCGCCGGCCGCATTCGCGATCGGCTGATCCGTGCGGTCGAGTATTTCGAAAACGGTTCGGCACAACGTGTTTCGGTGGAGCACTTCCGCGCCGGCATCGGCGACGCCGGACCGGCCGCCGCCGGCCACTTCGACAGCGCGCTGTTCACCGACCCGGCCGTGGCCGGATGGCGGAACCGGGTCACCGCCGACTCCCCGTTTACCTTCACCGAGCCGGACCTGGGCTGGATCGCGGTGACCACGCAGTTCAGTGACGGCGTGTCGTTCGACGACCTGACTCTCGGCGGCGGCGAGTCCGCACCGCCGCCGCCTCCGCCCCCGCCGACCCCGATCTTCTGAAGGAGGACCGACGTGACACCCTCCGAGGGCACCATTCTCACCGCTCTCGTCGACTGGCGGGACCAGCAGATCCGCCAGCGCACGCTGGAATCCGGCGTGCTCAAGGACGCCCACCTCAACGGCATCGTGCGCTCCGGCGCGACCACCGTCGACGGTATCGCCACCGAGCTGCCGCAGTCGGCCCAATGGGCCGCGATACCGCTGGCCGATCTCATCGAGCGGTATCGCGGCGCGGCCACCGCACCGGCGCACCCGGTGCTGCCGGAGCCGGACGCCGCCGCGGCCACCGCCGTGGAGCCCGAGCCGGACCACAGCCTGGGTCTCGGGCCCGCCGATTTCCCGGACAACGAGGTCGCCGGGTCCGGGCCGGTCGGCGGGATCGAGATCACCGCGACCCGGGACGGCCAGCGATACCGTTGGGCGGCAACCGAATCCGAGTTCCGAGTGACGATCTACCGGGTCGGCTCCGGCGACGACCGCCGGCCCGAGCGCCCCGACCCGCAGCAGTGCGTCGCGGTCACCACCGCCACCGAGGTCGTCGACCGCGCGCCGCTCGACACGGCCGTGCGGTTCGTGGCGGTGTGGCGGCACGTCGGCGACACGGTCGAGAAGGCCCGCAGCGCTCGTCCGGAGCTGGTGGCGCGGGGGCAGCTCATCGCGCCGGTGCAGGACTTCGAGGTCGAGCCCGACCACGACGTGGTGATCGGGCGCTGGTCGGCGCCGCGGAAGACCACGCGGGTGCGGGTCTACCGTATCCCGCACACCGAACTGGCCGCCGCGGGCGAGAAGCACCGGATCTTCCGCGACGCCGCGAACCTGAACGGCTTCATCGACATCGACGCCGAACCCGGTGTCCGGTACCACTATCGGGCGATCAGCGAGGTCGACGCCGGCGACGGCATCATGCTGTCCGAGCCGGTGCAGACCGAACTCACGCTGGCCGGCGACCTGACCGCGATCGGCGACCTGAGCGCGTCGGCCCGGCACTCCGAGGTCCGATCGGTCCTCGATCTGACCTGGACGACCCCGCCCGGGGGCGAGGTGCACATCTATCGGACCGCGGGCCAACCGCCGCCGGTCCTGCGCGAGAAGGTGCTGCCCGTCGAGAGTCTGGCCAGCGCGACCATCGCCGAGGACGCCCGGCTGTCGGTCACCAACCGGGTCCGCAACCCGATCATGCCCGGCCCGACGGCCACCACGTCGCAGATGTCCACGGTCGTCTGGCCATCGGACTGGATCTTCGTCTATCTCACGCCGGTCACCGTGCGCGACGGCCAAGCCTGCGTCGGCGCCACGGTGACCGCCGTGCGCGGCCCGAAGCTGATGGAGCACGTCCGCGTGATCGAACGCTGCGACGAGCAGGTGGTGACGATGGCGTGGCCGGCCGCGGCCGACGAGATCGAGGTGTACGTGGCGGGCAAGCACATTCCGGTCGACACGGTGCTGACCCAGCGCCCGGCCGGAACCATCGACCGCGACATCTACGTCCGCGACGGCGGGCTGCATCTGCCCGAACCGCTGCCGGCACTGGGCTGCCGGGTCCATCTGGTACCTGTGACCTTCGCCGGCGGTCACCGCATCCTCGGCACGGTGACCAGCGTGGACTATCCCGGACTGCTGCGGGTGGGGTACCGGCTGGAGATCGTCACCATCAAGCGGCGCGAACGCTGGTTGCACATCCAGCTGCTCCCCGAATTCGATCTGCCCTCGGCGCCACCGTTCGCGCTGATCCACCACCCGGACCGCTTGCCGCTGAGCATCGAGGACGGCCGGTGCGTCGAAAGCTATCACTACCTGGGAAATCCGGGCGCCGCACCGGTCCGGCGCATCCATCCCGATCATTTGCAGCGCACCGACCCGCATCTGGTCTGGCGCACACCGCTCGGTGATCTCGGCGGCTTCGTCCGCCTGTTCGCCGATATCCGGCCGGAGGATCGCGGCAGGCTCGCGATCGTCGATCCGCCGGTGCGCACCCTGCGGCTGTCCGGATTCGCCGGGGTGAAATGACATGACGGCCCCGAAGAATCGGCTGGGCCGCCCGGCCGAACCGCACCCGAATCGTTTCGTCCAGCTGACCTACACCTCCTACCAGGCGCCGGCGGCGCCCGGCGCGGTGGGCCGCAGCGGCTGGCAGGTCAAGCAGCAGTCGCCGGACATCACCGAGTCCGAGCGGGCGATGCTCATCGGCTGGGTGGCGACGACGGTGAATCCGGTACAGCCGATCCCGCCGTTGCCGACCGCCGCCGACATCGCCGCACTGCCGCGGCGGTTGTGCTACACCCGGCTCGACGACCGGCGGGCCGTGTACTCGCACGCCGCGCCGGCCGGGACCGATCCCGCCGGACGGCCGGGAAATGTCTTCGCGCACATCGTGTTCGACCGCGCGATCGAGTCGGGGCAGCAGGCGACCGAGCCCGGACCGGAACCCGGTGCACGGCCGATCGACCGGTGGCGTTCACCGGACTGGCTGACGCCGTTCGGTCAGGGCGACATAGCGAATGCCAGGCTCGGCGCGCCGGACCTGCCGCCCCGCCGCGGCGAATTCATCGATCGCGCCGCGGTGCTGCGCTTCCTGCTCGGACCGCAGACCTGGCGGATCCGGGTGCTGCGGGTGCTGCTGGACGCGGTCGAGCAGTCCCTGCGACAGGGTCCCCGCGTGGTGCTCGGGGTCGAGGATCCCGACCGGGCCGCACTGTGGATCGGCGCCGTCAGCTACTTCATGGCCGGAACCACGGCGGCCGCGCTGAACTGGACGACGTTCGAGCGGGCGGCCTCGGTGCCCGCCGCCGTCCGCGGCGGGCAGCACATCATCGCAGTCCCGGTGCAGGATCTGCCCGCGATCGAGGACGACGACCGGCTGATCGTCCTGGACGCGACGTGCGCGGTCGAACCCGGTGAGTACGACCGGACCCCGCACTACACGCAGCGCCGCGTTCCCGTCCCGGTCTCCGAATGGTCGGTGCTCGCCGACACCGTCCTGATGGACTACGACACCGCCGAGGAGGCCCTGCGCTGGATCGATGAGCTCGCGGTCCGCCTGAACCGGCTGGAACTCACGCCGAGCTGGCCGCTGGCGATGGTGGTCGCCGAACGGCTGAAACTGCCCGACGCCGAGGCGGAGGCCAAGCGGGTCGTCGCGCGGGACTGCCCGCAGGCCTTCCAGGACGATCCGAATCTGCTGCGCTCGATTCTCGACATCCTGGTGCCCGATCTCGGCACGTCGGCCGAGGACGCGTGGACCGCGCTGGCCGATCCGGATCTCGTCGGTGCGGCCCGGGACGTGGTCCGCAAGAAATTCGTCGAACGCGCGCTGCGCGAACCGGATTGGCTCGGGCAGCAACAGCGGGTGCTGGATCCGCGATTGGCCGGGACCGTCGGCCACGGGGCCACCGATCTGGGCCGCGCGGCGGTGCGGTGCCTGCGCGAGCTCGCCGAGCGGGCCCCGGTGGACCTCGCCGAGGCGGCGGCCGTGTCCCGCGCGGCGGTGCGCACGGCGGAACTGCTGGTGCACGAGGGTCTGCTCGACGGCGAAACCGATACCGGGACAGCGCGTCTGCTGTCCGAAGTGCTCGATCGCGCCCTGACATCGTTGCTGCGCGATCCCGTCGGCGGTCCCGCCTTCGTCTCGGCCGTCGGGCCGGTCACCGACCACGTGCACATCCGTTATCTGCTGCCCGCCGCGGTACCGAACACGCCGACGGACCGCCCACTCGGACAACGGTTCACCGCCGAGGTGGCCGACTGGCTGCGGAGAAAGGCGACGGTCCGCGTCGAGGATCTGTGGGCGAATCGGGCCCTGATCGAATCGCCGGTGTATCACCTGGTGGCCGACGCGGTCTTCCGGGACATCCGCGCCGACGACGGACGCACCGGGCCGAGGTCCGCCTCGCACACGGTGATCGCGCTGTGCCGGGCACTGTACGAGGAGCAGTCCGGGATCGACTGGGCCGCAGCGGATATCGGCGCCCTGTTCCGTGCGGGGCCGTGGGATGCGGGCACCCTGCTGACAGTGGATCAGCGCTGGCCCGTGCTGCCCACCCGCTTCTTCCTGCCGGCCCTGCTGGCGGCGCGCTCGGAGAGCGAGCTGACCGCGATCGCCACCGTGATCAGGAACCGCGCGGCGAGCGGCGGGCCGGCGCCGCTGCGCGCGACCCCACCGGACGACGTGGCCGACGGCCTCGCCCGGTTGTGGGCGGTACTGGCCACAATCAACTGGTCGCTGGTCGAACCCGAGGACGTCGAGCACCTGCGGCAACTGCTCGACGACTACGGCCGGCGGCCGGAGGTCCACCTGCCCTCGCCGCTGGACACCAACCTGGCGATCACCTATATCTTGTTGCGCGCGGGGGAATTCGACCTCGCGGAGCCGGGCGGTCCCCGGCGGCGCCGGCAGCTTCCGGACGATTCGAGCTACGGCAAGATCCTGGCCGGCGCCGTGTCGAAGGACCCACGGCGGGTCGTCTCGGTGGTACTCACCCTGGTCGGCCACAACCTGCTCGAGGCCTACGAGCTGTGCGCGACGGCCGTGCTGGCCGCGCGCGGACCGCACCAACCCGCGGCGCTGTCCTTCGACGATCCGCTGCGATCGATGCAGATCGACGGCGGCACAACCATTGTGGAACATATCGCGAAACATGTCCTGCGCGACCCGCACTACTGGGGCGCGCCCGCGAATCCGAACGAGCTCGCCGATGCCGTCCGGGACCTGTCGACGGCCCGGCAGCCCGGCGCGGACCCCTACCTCTGGGAGGCCGCCGAGCAGTTCGCCCGGACCTGGCATCCGCAGGCCGGGGATCGGCATGCCGAGTACCGCAGGACATCCGAGACGACGAGGGCGGTGTCCTGGTGACGACCAAGTACTTTCTCGACCGCGGTGGCCGGATCATCCTGCCGCCCGGCCCGTTACGGGTCCGGGCGGAGAGCACCGAGGGTGGCGCCCGGATCGACCTGGTGCGGTCGGACCACACCGCGACCGCGACGGTGACGGTCCGGCCGGGTCAGCTCGACATCCCGGTGATCGATGCGCGGAGTGTGATCGCCACCTTCCCCGTGGCCGGCGCACCGGTGTTCCGCGCGGGTGCGGCGGTCCGGTTGTTCCTCGAAACGGCCGCCGAACCGAACCGCGCCGACGGGCTCCAGGTCGAGGTGGTGCAACAGGATGTCGCCGGACTGTATCGCGCCGAACTCGTCCGGCTCGATCCGTCCGGCGGCGGCATCGAGGTGAGCGTGCACCTGCCGGACGAGCTGAGCCCGGCGGCCCGCACGGCCTGCCACCTCGCCCACGAGATACTGGGCGGCACACCGGGACAGCGGGTGCGGGCGGAGACCGTGGAGGTGGCGATCGATGCCACCGCCTCCATGGCGCCGCGACTGGCCGACGGTTCGGTCGCGACGCTGGTCGATCTGCTCACCGGCGTGGTCAGGGCCGTCGACGGTGAGGTACATCGGGTCCGGATCATCGGCCCCGCAGCGGTATTCGTGCCGACCCGGCCGGTCGCGGAACTCGCCGGCCGGATCGGCGCCCGGATGCGCGAGCTCGGGATGGGGATCGGCCGCACCACCGGGGAGCTGTCGGCGGACCGGGATCGGGAGGTCGTCCTGCTGATCACCGACGCCCCACCCACCGACACCGCGAGGCGCGGACGCGGACTGCGCTACCTGACGCTCACCGCCACCGCCGGAACGGATTTCGCCACCACCACCCGCATCGACCCCGAGCAGCTGACCGCACTGCGCGACATCGGCGAGCCGACGCCCACCCTGCGGGAGATCGTGGATCGGCTGCTCGCCACGCTGACCGTAGAGGAGACCCGACCGTGAGCAAATGCCCGCTGTGTTTCCGGACGCTCCCGCCGGATCGCCTCACCTGGATGGCGACCAGCGGCGAAACCCGTCTCGACGAGATCGCCACCGGCTACTACGGCCCCGAACGGGAGGGGCGCCCGATGATCGAGTCGCGGTGGGACCGGAAGAGCAACGCCTTCATACCTTCCCGTGAGGTCGTGTCGACCCGGCTCGGCACGCCGGTCGAGGAGGTCTGCTCGCAGTGTCACTACCCGATCCCGGCGGGCTGGCGGGACAGCGGCACCACCTGTATCGCCCTGGCCGGTGCGCGCGAGACCGGAAAGACCGTCTACATCGCGGTTCTGGTGAAAACGCTGCAATTGTTCGGTGAGCGGATGAATTGTGTGGTGGAACCGAACGATCGGCGCACCGCCGACACCTATCGGGAGCACTACGAGAAGAAGCTGTATCAGGAACGCACCCTGCTGCCCCCGACCGCCAGCTTCGAGACCGACCGGGTTTTCCCGCGCGACCCGCTGGTCTTCCGGCTCGGCCACGTCGGCGGCCGGAAACAACTGCTGGTGATCCGTGACGTGGCCGGTGAGGACCTCCAGATGAAGGACCGCACCGGAACCGCCTGGGCGGAATTCTTCGGCCACGCCGACGGTGTGATCCACATGTTCGATCCGCTGAAGGTGCCGAGTGTGGCGCACCAGTTGCGTGGTCTCATTCCGCCGCAGGAGGAGCACGACGTGACGCCGCTCGAGGTGTTGCAGCGGGTGCTGGCGATGATCGGCCCGCGGCACGGTCCGAAGGTGGCGGTCGTGCTGTCCAAATTCGATGCCCTGCACGAACTACGGAAGGTGACCGGCACCGAATGGCATGCGATCATGGAGAATCCGGGCGCCGGATTCTCCCGTGACCCGGGTCTACGGCCGGGCTCCTACGACAACGACGACGGCGAATTGATCGACGCGGAAGTCCGCAGCCTGCTGTCGAAGTGCGGGGCCAAATCCATTGTGGACGCGGTCGACCGGCCGCACACCGGCGCGCGGTTGCCCGCGCGATTCTTCGCGGTGTCGGCGCTGGGCGCGCTCCCGTCCGGTCAGCAGGTGCACGCGGCCGGGATATCACCGTTCCGGTGTCTCGACCCCACCCGCTGGATCCTGAGCGGAGCGGGCATATGGAATTGACCGAACCGGCGCCGCGCATCGCCCGCGCCGACCGTGCCGACCGTGCCGACCGGAGGTGCCGGTGATCATCGACATTCTGTATCAGCTCGCCATGATCGCGCTCGTCGCGTGCGGCGGCGCGTTGATCGGCTACTGCCTGAAGCTGGTGCGGAGCGCGGACGAGCCGGCCGCGGAGGAGGATTCGACCGCGGACCGGTATTCGGCGGCCGAGCGCGCCGCCGGTCTCGCCGGCGATCGCGACGGCCTGATCAAGGCGATGATCCGCGCCTACGACCTGAGCGAGAACCCGCAGGCCCGGACCCACATCCAACGCGAATTGCGCAGCGTCGGAGTGGTGCCGATCGACATCCGCCCGCGCGGCCCCCTGGACGAGACCCGGCACATCCCCGTCTCATACCAGCCCACCGGTAACAGCGCCGACGCCGGTCTGATCGCGGTGGAGCACCGGATCGGCTGGCAGAACCACGACCACAAGGTGATCCGCCAGGCCGAGGTGGCGACCTGGGTCGCCGCCGACCACCACCGGTGAGAAACGAGGTAACCGCCATGAACCTGTCCACCCGGGGTATGTCCGGCCAGGCCCGGACGCTCCCGTCCCTCCGCGCCTCGAAACAGGTACGCGGCCGCTGGCCACGGCCCGACGATCTCCCGCTCCTGCCCATGCTCGGGATCGTGGCCGGGGGCGTGACCGTGCTGTCGGCGACCGTCGCGCTGCTGGCTCACACACCCGCCGAGGCCACCGTCGCGGCGCCCACGCTGTCGATCCAGGCTGTGCCGCCCTCGCCGCCGCCTGCCCAGCCTGCCGAGGACCCCACCCGCGGTGTCGATCTGCCGTTCGCGATGATCGACTCCGGCAGCTGCCGAGTGGATGCGGCACCGTCGGGGGCCAAGGCCGTGACCTGCCAAACCACCGACGGCAAGCAACTGACCGCCACCACGTACGCCGACACCGACGCTCTGACCTATGCGAAGCAGCAGAAGTACCCGAACGGCTGGTCGGCGGACACGCCTCCGTTCACCTACACCACCAGCAGCGGCAAGGATGCGAACGACAAACGGCCGGCGCTGCGCTGGACCCAGGACGGCACGACCACCCTCGTGGAGGTCCCGGGCTTTCCCGGACAATCGGAGGCACGCCAGTGGTTCCAGGCCAACGCCTCGAAACTTCAGCTGCAACGCCGATGAGCACAGCACCGCTCGGGCGATCGGAGAGCGAATCTCCGGTGACGAGTCGTCGCCGGGTCCCGGCCGTGCGACCCGCCGCCCTCCCGATCGCCGACCGACCGGTATCCGACGGCGGGACCGCGTCTTTCGGCCCGGCTCGCGAGTCAGCCGAGACTATCCCCTCTCATTCGAGAGCCACCGGTCCGCGTCCCGGAGTGACCCGGCAGACCGGCAGCGATTACATGGTGACCGTTCATGGATGGTTCGTGCGCGAGTTCGGGGCTCCGCATACGGGAGTGAGGGATCGAGTCATGGGGGTCGTCGGCGACCGCTACGGAGACATGCCGAACCGTTACGAGCACCCGGCGCTGAGCCGGCGTGAGACCGAGGTGCTGCTGGCCTGGATCCGCTGCGATTCGAAAACGGATGTGGCCGGGCAGCTGTACATTTCGCTCGGCACGGTGAACACCCACCTGGCCCGGGTGCGGGAGAAGTACGCGGCCGCGGGGCGGCCGGCACCCACCAAGGCGACACTGGTCGCTCGCGCGCTCCAGGACGGGTTGATCACCGTCGACGCGTTGTGAATGCCGGTAGCCGGCGGACGGAGGTCCGCCGGCTACCGGCTGCGCACACCGTCCAGCACCACCCGGGCCACGAAGGACGCGTGCTGCTCCGGCGTCGTCGCGGCGCCGGTGACACACCGCAGCAGCAGCGCGCCGGTCAGCATCGCCGCCACCTCGCCGACCGGCTGATCCGCGGCGAAAAGACCACCGCCGCGGCCTTTTTCGAGCACCGGGACGAGCAGCGCGGCGAAGTCGAGCTCGCGCTCGGGCGCGGCCGAGCCGTCCGGCTCGGCCGGCGCGTCGACCGCCACCAGCGCGGACATGAACGGACGTTGTTCCTCGACCAGCCGGGCGAGGCGTACGAGATGCCGCTCCACCACGGCGAGGGCGTCGTGGCCCAGGGTGATGTCGTCGGCGATGCCCTGGCCGAGCGCCTCGTGAGCGGACTTCAGGGCGCCGACGACCAGGTGCCTCTTGGTCGGGAAGATCCGCAGGGCCGCGTCCAGCGGCACGCCGGCCGCGGCGGCGATCGTATCGATCCCGGCCAGCAGGTAACCGCGCCTGGTGAATTCGTCCCGTCCGGCCGCGAGCAGGGCCGCGCGCGGCTCGCGCGGCAGCCGGGCCGCGGGTGCGGCCGGGGCGGCGATGGCGCTCAGCATGTCGTCGAGGTGCCCGTGCTGCTGCGCGCCGTCGATCGCGCCGCTGAGCACGGCCACCAGCGCATCGGCGACCAGTTCGGCGGTCACCGCCGCGGGCTCGGCCCGGTGGCGAATCACGAATCCGTCCAGCACCGCCGTCACGATCATGCAGAAACTCTTGCTGGTCAACGGCTTTCGCAGGGTGATCCCGCTGTGCTCGAACAGGGTCTCGAAAATCTGGCGGACGAGGTGATCACCACGCCGATAGGAATCGGTCAGGGCTCGCCCGGCCAGGGTATCGCTGGGGCCCAGCGCGGTGGCCAGCAGCCGCCGGGTCTCCAGCCGCGCGTCGAAGATCGCGTCGAACTGGTCCTGTACCAGGGCACGCAGTGCGCGCCGCCGATCACCGTGCACCAGGTGCAACGCGGTCCGCACCGTCTCCCGCAGGTCGGCCGGCGCCGGGGTGGGTGGATCGACGAGCTGCCGCAATACCGCGTCGAGGAAACGCGATTTGGTGGCGAATTTCCGATAGAACGTGGCATGCGAGGTCTCCGCCGCATTGATCACGTCCTCGCTGCGCAGGCCGCCGTCGAGCAACCGGCCCGGTTGTTCGATCATCAGTCGCAGTCCCGTCCGAATCAACTCGGATGTCGTGCGGTCGTCGGTGGACATCGCCTACCCCCGGTGACATATGCGCGAGTGCGCTCCGACCTTTTCGCCGGATACATCCGATGCCGACGGCGTGCCGTTACGTCCGCAGGCGTGAATCCGCCTGCGGGAGAACAGTTCACGAAGCACGCGTACGCGCAATCGGCCGAACGGACGACACGGAACAGGTTCGCCGTCGTGGACAATGGGTGTCCACAATCTCGTATTTCACAAATGCGACAACCGGAGCACAACTGATTATGGCCAAGCAGATCGGATCGTCTCTCACCGTGACCGCGCCGATACCGCGGATCGCGCTGGCGGTGCATCACGCTGTTCATCGGAAGCCGTCCTGGAAGGACCGGAAACTCAAGTACGCCTTGATCATGGGAATCGGCGAGTACTGGTCCAGTGAACGGCTCGCGCCCGCCGATACGCGGCGACTCGACGGCGGCGATCCGGCGCCGCTGTACGACCTGATCGATACGAAGCACGGTTCGGCCATTCATGTCGTCTACCGGGAGGAAGGCGGCGAGAGCCGGGCGGTTTTCGTCTGCCTCGGATTCGATCCGCCGAAGGCCGGGAACCTGTATTCGGAGAAGCTCGCGCGGCGGGTCGTGGATTTTCTCGGGGAGGCCGGCGCGTACGCCAGGGTGGAGCGTTTGAAGATCTGAAGCGGGTCAGCTCAAATGGTCGAGGTTCCGGGCGACGGCCGCCGCGAACTGGTCGGCCAGTTCGTAATCGGGGGCGGACGCGCTGACATAGATGGTCGCCAGCATGTTCCGTGTGCGGAACAGCACCATGGTGGGGTGCAGCGGGCTGTCGGAGGCGGGCTTGGTGTAGGCGAAGGACTCGTCGCCGACGGTGGTGTCGGTGCGGAGCGTGGTGCCGGGATAGCGGCGCGGCTCGTCGCGCATGTCCTGCTTCTCCATCGTGAAGGTGTCCTGCGCCTGGGTGAGGTTGACCAGGCGGATCAGGGTGACCGAGGCGTAGGTGCCGCCGTCGGGGGTGGACCACTGGCAGGCGCTGTGGGTCTGGAACTGGCTGTGCACGGTCGCGCCGAGGATCGTGCCGGCGGCGTCGTCGGTGAACATCGAGCAGGCTTCGGGGTCGGCCATGATGAGCGGGCCCGGGGCGGAGGTGTTGCCGGTCGGCGGCGGGGCTCCCGGGGTCGACGGGGTCGGCGCGGCGGTGTTGTGGTGCCGCGTCTGGATGAGCGCGACGGCGGCGCCGGCCAGCAGCAGTATCGCGACGGCGGCGACCGCGAGGACCGTGACGGCGGTGGTCCGGCGACTGCGCGGGTGCGCGGGGTGGCTGGGTGCCGGCGTCGGGTGGATCCGTGGTGGCATGGGGTGGATCGGCGGTGGTGGGCTGCCCGCGGTGAAGGATTGCAGGAACTCCCGGGCTCGGGGATCGGTCATGCGCTGGTGCGGATCCCGGTGCAGCAGGCCGGTCAGCAGCGGGGTGAGCGGTCCGGCCAGGCGCATCGGATCCGGGTCCGCGCTGATCGTGGCGACCAGGACGGCCAGCATCTCGTCACGCTGGTACGGCGGACGGCCCTCCACGGCATAGTAGAGGGTCGCCCCCAGCGACCACAGGTCCGAGGCAGCCTGCCCCTTCTCTCCGTCGAGGCGTTCCGGCGCGACGTAGCCGGGTGAGCCGGTGATCATGTCGGTGCGGGTCAGCGCCCTCTCACCGGCCATGGTGGCGATGCCGAAGTCGGTGAGGACGACCCGGCCGTCGTGGCACACCAGGACATTCGCCGGTTTGACGTCCCGGTGCAGCACCGCGCCCGCATGGGCCGCGGACAGCCCGTCCAGCAGCGCGAGGCCGATGGACGCGACCATGGGCACCGGCAGCGGACCCTGGTCGGCGACGATCCGGTCCAGGGACCGGCCGTCGACGAATTCCATGACGATCCAAGGGATGCCGTCCTCCACGACGACATCGTGAATGGTGACGATCGACGGATGCGAGCGCAGCCTGGCGGCGGCGCGCGCTTCGCGTAAGGTGCGCTCGTACAACAGCTTTGCCGCTTCGTCGTCGGCCTCCGGTGGGATGCGCACCTGCTTCACCGCGACGGTCTGGTGCAGCAGCAGATCGGTGGCCCGCCACACATCGCCCATGCCGCCGCTGCCCAGCAGCGCGTCGAGCCGATAGCGGCCGGCCAGCACCCGAGGTGACCGCGTCCCCGGCGCGGGCGTCAGGTCGCGAGCTACGAAGTCGTATGCCCGCTCGGGCGCCGAATCTGCTGCCATGGCTCCACTCCCAACTCGTGGCACCGGTGCGCGCCGATGCCATCCGCGCGAGTCTAACGGCACCTGGGTGTCCGCTGTGAAACCGCCGCACCGCTGTTCGCGGGGTGTTGTATCCGGCTGTGGCCCAGCGCTGTTCGCGGGCCTGTGCGCCGATTGTCAGGTGCGGCGGTGGACGCCGTCGAGGCGGCCGCGGGCGCGGACGTCCCGGGCGGCGGCGATGACCCTGCCCGGCGGGACGGCGTCCAGGGCGGTGCGAGGTGACGGGGCGGCGAGAGGGGTGGCCAGGGCGAAGAGTTGGAAGACGTATCGGTGTGGGCCGTGACTTTTCGGCGGCGCCATCCCGAAATAGCCGGTGCCGATGGTCGAGCGGAGCAGATGCACACCGGCGGTGCGGGTTTCGGTGTGCAGTGCGCCGTGGGCGAGGGTCGTCACCGCGGGGTCGAGCAGCGCCAGGCAGTGCACGAACGGGGTGGGCGTGGCAGCGTCCGGATCTTCGATGACCAGCAGCAGTTGCGCGGTGCCGGTCGGCGGCGCGGACCAGGTCAGAGCCGGGGACAGATTGTCGCCGCCGGCGCGGGTGGCGGCGTGCGGGATCGGGATGGTGTGCTCGTGGTCGAAGTCCGGGCTGCGCAGGGTGAGGGTTTCCGCGCCCGCGAGATTCGGGGCGTGCCAGGCGAGGCCGGGTCGGCCGGGTCGCCGGTTCCCGGGCGAAGTCATGCGGTCTCCTGTGCTGGTTCGCTGTCGGTGTGGCTGTGCTGGGTGTTTCGGCGGAGGTGTTCGAGGATCGCGGTGGCATAGGTGTCGTGGACGGCGGCCGGTAGCGAGTGGCCCATGCCGGGGATCTCCACGAGGCGGGCACCGGGGATCAGTCCGGCGAGGTGGCGGCCGTGCGGGGGTGGGTTGATCGGGTCGCGCATGCCCTGGATGACCAGGGCCGGAGTGGTGATGGCGGGCAGGTGCTCACCCCGGCCGTCGAAGCCGGCGCGGAGTTGGGAGTGTGGATGTACCTTTCGGGTATCCGGTTGTCCGGCATGGGTTTCCGCGCGCCGGGCCGCGGCGCGGAGCTCGGATTCGTCGTAGAAGTCCCCGGCCAGGGCGCGCTGGATGGCGTCGGCCGGCGGGGCGGGGCTCGTCGCCAGCCGGGTGAAGTCGGGGTCGGGGGTCGGCAGGCCGTCGAGGGTGGGTTCGCCGGTGAGCGCTCGCTGCCAGTTCCCGAAGAAGTCGATGCCCAGTGCGAAGCAGTTGCTCAGCGTGACCGTGCGCAGGCGTTGCGGGTGATCCAGGGCGAGAAGCTGGGCTGTGCCGCCGCCCATTCCGAAGCCGACCACGTGCGCGGCGTCGATGTCCCAGGTGTCGAGCACAGCGGTGGCGTCGGTGGCAAGGTCGTCGAAAGTGTAGGGGTGGCCGGCGAATTCACGCCGGGTCGAGCGGCCGGTGTCCCGGTAGTCGAGGCGGATCACCTGATATCCGGCGGCGGTGAACCGGTCCGTCAGCGGTTGCGGCCAGGCGGTGGCCGAGGCGGTGTCGCCCGCGAGCAGCAGTATCGCGGGGTCGGTGGGGGCGCCGTGACGGTCGGTCCAGATCTCGATGTCGTCGATGCGGGCGGTGCGCGCTGTGGTCACCGGGACGTCCCGCCGAAATCCGGCGCGTGGTCGGCGGCCCATTCGGTCAGCGGGCGGGCGGGACAGCCGGTGACGGCCGCGACCGTATCGGAGACCGATTCCGGGGTCGCGGTACTTTCCGACCAGATCTCCAGGAGGAAATCTCGGACGAAAGGCGGCACCGTATCGGCCTGCTCGCGGTGCCACTCGGCCGGAGTTATCTCCTGGAATGTCAGGTCGCGGCCGAGGGCGGTGGCGATCGCGGCCAGTTGCTGCGTTTTGGTGAGTGCGCGCGGGCCGGTCAGTGGATATTTCCGGCCCGCGTGGCCCGCGTCGAGCAGGGCGGCGGCGGCCACGTCGGCGATATCGGCTTCGTGGATCGGCGTCTGCGCCGCGGCCGCACAGGGTTCGCGGACGATGCCGGTGGCGCGGATCGCGGGAGCCCAGGTCAGCAGGTTCGTCGCGAACATGCCGGGCCTGAGGTGGGTCCAGGGGACGCCGACGGATTCCACCGCTCGTTCGACCGCGCGGTGGCCGGCGGCATCCGGCGGTTCGGTGTCGGCGCGAATGGACGACAGGGTGACGATGCGGCCTGTTCCGCAGCGCTGCGCCTGGCGGGCCACCGCGGTGGCGGTGGGCGGGTGGGACATCAGGAACAGCGCGTCGGCGCCGGTGAGTGCCGGTGTCAGCGATTCGGGCCGGTCCAGGTCGGCGATGACCACCTCGACGTCGGGCGGGAATTCGGCTGCGGGATTGCGGGTGACGGCTCGCACCCGCCGACCGGCGGCGAGCAATCGGCGCACCACCAACCGGCCGACCGTACCCGTCGCACCGGTCACGGCAATGGTCATCGGATCACCTCTCGATTGCACAGCGGAATCGGAATTGCGGAATCGGTCGCCTCCCAGGACCCGATCGCGATGTCGAAGGTACACGCGAATGCCGCGAAATCAAATAATCCGAAAAATTTGACAACTCGCGGCGAATTTGTTCTGCCGCAATTCTGCGGAGAATTCCGGACTTGACTTCTTCCCGGTTGTGCACTCTCGGCCGGGTGCGCGGAAGGTGTTCCGGCGCAGCATTGTCGGTGGTTCGGATCAGGCGGAGATCAAACATTCCGGGCGGGCGGCGCGGCCGATAGCCTGGCGGGGTGAGCGAACGTGATTGGCATGCGTGGCACGCGGAATACGATCAGCCGGGTAGCCGGCTGGCTCAGCGGCTGATCGCCGTGCAGACGCAGATCCGGGCGGCGCTCGATGCCGCGGCGCCGGGGCCGCTGCGACTGATCAGCCTGTGCGCGGGGCAGGGCCGGGATGTCATCGGGGTGCTGGCCGAGCATCCGCGACGCGGTGATGTCACAGCGCGGCTGGTCGAGCTCGATCCGCGAAATGCGTGGGTGGCACGCGAACTTGCGGCGCAGCACGGATTGGACCGGGTCGAGGTGATCGTGGGGGATGCCGCACTGATCGACCACTACGCCGCGCTGGCTCCGGCGGATCTGGTGATCGCGTGCGGGATCTTCGGCAACATCACCGATGCCGACGTAGCGCGGACCATCGGGTTCACCACCCAGCTGTGCGCCGAGGGCGGCACGGTGGTGTGGACGCGGGGCCGCCGCGAACCCGATCTGGTGCCGCAGGTCTGTGCGTGGTTCGCCGAACACGGTTTCGACCAGGTATGGGTTTCCGATCCGGGGACATCCTTCGCGGTCGGCGCGCATCGGTTCACCGGTACACCGGCGCCACTGGAGGCGGGCGCCACACTGTTCACCTTCGTGGGCTTCGACCGGCTCGACGGAGGAGCCCGGTAGCGATGTCGCCCGGCCCGGCCCCGCACCGGGACAGGTGGGAGGCCGGGCCGGGCGATGCGGGTCAGGGTGCGACGACGGTGGCCGCCAGGGCCGTTGCCGCTCGGGGGAACCGGTGCACGAGGGCCGTGACCGGCGTGTCCAGCGTGTCCGGCGCGGGAGTTGTGTGCTCCCACGTGGTTTCGTGACCCAGCAGGGTGGCCAGGGCGGTGCAGGTGGCCGGGTGGGCGGACAGCAGGGTGGTGACCGGGTCCCGAGGAGCGAGGGCTTCCGGGGCAGGGGGTGGGGCCGCGGCGAGCGACCAGGGTGGGATCCAGGTGTCCAGGGCGGACAGGGTCGCGGGGAAGGTGCGGGCGGCCTCGCGGATCAGGGGTGGGACCAGGTCGGGGGCTTGGCGGCGCAGGGCGGTGATCAGCCCGGGGAGCCACGGGAGCAGGACCGTGTCGGGGAGGGTGCCGAAGGCTTTCGACAGGACTTCCACCACGAAGGGTTTCAGGGTGGGGGCCGGGTCGATCGCTTGCACGAAACCGGTGATGTAGTCCGGGAAGGACGGCAGCACCAGCGGATTCGACAGCATGGCGTCGCAGCGGGCACGGAGGTCGGGCAGCGACAGCAACCCCAGTTGGAAGCGGGCCGCCCACAGCAGGGCCACCTTGGCGGGGGCCTCCGGATGGGATTGCTGCACAGCCAGTTCCAGCTGGGTGTGGTCGCAGCCCAGGGACAGCGCCAGGTTCTCCATGCCGAACAGGAAGCCCAGCATCGCGGTGACCTGCGCGGGGCCGGTGTCGTCGGCGACGAAGGCACTGGGCAGCAGGGTGCAGTAATGCGCGTAGCCGGCGGTGACGAAGCGGGCACACCAGTCCGGCAGACCCGTTGCGGTGGAACGGAAATAGTCCAGCAGACCGCGAATTCTGCGCAGCACCTCCGGGGCGTCGTCGACGCTGCGCTCGGCGGCGAGCAATTCGACCGCGCGCGAACCGAGTTCGTCGGCCAGGCGGACCGAACCCAGGAAGACCAGCGCGTCCTCCACCGCGGCCAGGGCCACGGCGGCCGTGGCGCCGGATTCGTTGACCTCGCGCCGGAGTCGCTGTTCGAGCACCTGCTCGATCGTCACACCCTCGTAGCCGAGTTCGACCAGCGACCGCTGATACTTGCCGAGGCCGAGATCCCAGCTCTCCTGGATCGACTTCTCCCCCAGGCCGCGCGAGCCCATGATCGGGCGGACCGCGTCGGACGGCAGCAGCCGGCGCAGCAGCCACAGCAGGTCCGAGCAGGATGACAAGTGCGGGTCCGAGCGCAGATCGAGCAGGGCCCGTTGCAGGGTGCGTTTCGACAAGTCGAGACCCAGCGGTTGCAGGCGGTCCAGCACATCGCGGGCCAGGGGTGGCAGCGCGGCGTAACCGACCTGGCCGATCCGGTCGCCGCCGAGCAGGATCTCGCACAACCGGCGGACATCGCGGCGGCCGGGCACCCGGTCCTTCTCGATGCAGGTGATCGCCGCGTCCTGGAAGTCGTAGGGCGTGGGGCGGGTGCGGTTGCGCATACCGGCGAGCAGGATCGAGGTCTCGAATACCGCGATGGCGTCGGCGGTGCTGGCCAGGTAGCCGTTGCGGCGGGCCAGCCGGGCGATGTCCACGGACCATTCCAGCAGTTCGGCCTCATCCAGCGGGTCCAGCAGCGGGGGCGTGGACAGGAAGCCGGACAGCCGGTCGGTGGCGGCCGGCGCCACCGGAGCCGGGACGACGGCCTTGGTCTTGGCCGGTTTCGCGCCGCCGGGCTGGCCTGCCAGCC
This sequence comes from Nocardia sp. alder85J, assembly GCF_020176955.2. Lineage (GTDB taxonomy): Bacteria > Actinomycetota > Actinomycetes > Mycobacteriales > Mycobacteriaceae > Nocardia. The sequence continues at coordinate 207,960 of NZ_JAIUCZ020000001.1, read as the reverse complement.
GGAACGACTGGATCTTGCCGCGCCGCAAGCCCTTCGACCAGGTGGCGGCCGCGATCGAGACCGCGCCGCCGGCCAGGCCGAATTGATTCTCGATCGCGGAATGGCTCGACGGGATGAGGCCGTAGTGCCAGACCGTGGCGGTGCGCGGCGTGATCTCGAAGGCCGCCTCCGATTCCAGGCCGAACTGCTCGACCCGGCTGGCGGCGTGCGCCGCACCGCAGACGTACAGGCAACGGTCCGGATCGGTGCCGGTCGCGGCCAGGTGTTCGCGCATGCGGGTCCACATGTACCGCTCGCGGTTCTCGTCGACGGCGGTGCTGCCGCGCCGCAGCCGCCGGAACAGGCTGCCGATCATCACCATCACCTGGCGATAGGTGTCGTAGTCGGCCCCGGCCAGCGGCTGTTCGACGTACTGGTCCCACCACTCCGACCAGTGCCGGACCTTGCCGTGGTGCAGCAGATACTGTTCCAGCTCGTCGAAACGCGGTCGCAGATCACCGATCTCGATACCGACGGAGTCGCCGTGCAGGCCCGTCTCGGGTTCCGGCGCGCCCTCGGGGCGGTCGCCGGGTTCCGGCTGCCGGGCGGGCTCGTCGTCCTCGTCCGGTGACCACTGGAAGACGTGGTCGGTGGACCGGTCGACCAGGACCAGTTCCACGCCCGGCGTGTCCAGGGCGTAGGCGATCGCCTGATATTCCGCGGACGCCTCGGTGATCGGGGCGACGATCGACAGCGGCGCCCACTGCTTCGGGAACCCGTCGATCTCGCTGGCGAAGGCCTGCACCGCGACCGGGAGCGTGCAGTTGCGCAGCTCGTCCAGCAGCGGGCGCAGATCCTCGCACAACTCCAGGTAGATGACGGCGGGCCGCTTCTCGCGCAACCGCCGCACCATCGCCAGCCCGGAGGCGGGCGAATGATGGCACACCGGAAAGATTTCCAGCCGCTGCGACAGCGCCCGGTCGACATCGTCGACCATGCCGGTCAGGATGTCGCCCGCGACGCCGGTGGCGGCGAAGGCGGACGCCGCATCGGCCAATTGGTCGCGCAGCGCCGCGAAGGTGGGCGCCGCCGCGGGTGCGGTCACCTCGTCGGAGACGGTCACGACAACCTCGCGATCGCCGCCCGGCCGCCCTCGAGGAATTCCTTCCAGTCCGCGCCACCGGACTTGGTCTTGGTGCGCGGCTCCACCACACCGTGGAGGTATTTGTTCAGGATGGCCAGATCCTCGGGCTGCCGCCGGGCCAGCGACCCGACCAGCGATCCGGCCAGGGTCTCCGCCCGCAACTGCCGATCACCGAAGAACTGGCTGTGCAGGATGGCGTCCTCCAGCACGCCGATCTGCTCCGCGGTGGACAGGGCCGACTCCAGCTTGTCGTCGTCGGCGCTCGCGGCGGCCGCCGCGGCCCGCAGGTCGGCGAAGCTGTCCAGCAGGATGTCCAGCAGCGTCGGCGGCAGCTCCAGTTCGATGCTGTGCCGGCGCAACAGTTCCGAGGTGCGGAACCGCACGATCTCCGCCTCGCTGCGCTTGTTGGACACCACCGGGATGCGCACGAAGTTGAACCGGCGCTTCAGCGCCGAGGACAGATCGTTCACGCCGCGGTCGCGACTGTTGGCGGTCGCGATGATCGAGAAGCCGGGCTGCGCGAAGACGACGTTGTCGTCGTCCAGTTCCGGGATGGAGACGTACTTCTCCGACAGGATGGAGATCAGCGCGTCCTGGACGTCGCTGGTGGAACGGGTGAGCTCCTCGAAGCGGCCGATGACGCCCTGCTCCATCGCGGTCATGATCGGGGACGGGATCATCGACTCGCGCGACTGGCCCTTGGCGATGACCATCGAGATGTTCCACGAATACTTGATGTGGTCCTCGGTGGTGCCCGCGGTGCCCTGCACCACCAGCGTCGAGTTGCGGCTGATGGCCGCGGACAACAACTCCGCGAGCCAGCTCTTGCCGGTGCCGGGGTCGCCGATCAGCAGCAGGCCGCGGTCCGAGGCCAGGGTGACGATGCTGCGCTCGACGAAACTCCGGTCGCCGAACCACTTCTGCTCGACCGGGCGGTCCAGCCCGTCGGCGCGCTCGGAGCCGAGGACGAACAGCCGCACCATCTTCGGACTCAGCCGCCAGGCGAACGGCTTCGGGCCGTCGTCGACGGACTCCAGCCAGTCCAGTTCCTCGGCATACTTGACTTCGGCGGGGGCGCGCAGGATTTCGGTCATGATCGCTGGTCTCCTAGTCGAGAAAGTTCTTGAGTTCGTCCACGAGTTTCTGGATGCGCCCCGAGATGACGGGGGTGCCCAGGGCCTTGAACCGCTCGCGGAACCACGGGTTGACGCTCTGCTGGTTGGAGCTGTTGACCGAGCCGACCGGGATCAGCTTGACCCCGGACCGGTGCACCGCCTCCATGCTCTGGAACAGCGGTTGCGAGCGGTCGAACTCGTAGAAGTCCGAGATCCACACCAGCACGGTATTTCTCGGATCGGTGATCTTCGGCTGGGCCATGGCCATCGCGACCGGACCGTCGTTGCCGCCGCCCAGATTGGTGCGCAACAGCACCTCGAACGGGTCGTGCACCCACGGGGTGAGATCCAGGGCCCGGGTGTCGTAGGCGATGAGGTGCACGTCCACCTTGGGCAGGCCGGCGAAGATCGAGGCGAGGATCGTGCAGTTGACCATGGAATCGGTCATCGAGCCGGACTGGTCGACCACCACGATCATCCGGGCGGGCGTGGTGCGCTTCGCGGAATGCTTGTAGTACAGGCGGTCCACATAGAGGCGCTGGTCCTCCGGATTCCAGTTGGGCAGGTTCTTCCAGATCGTGCGGTCGGTGTCGAGGTTGCGCAGGATCCGCTTCGGCGGCACCGAACGGTCGACGGTACCCACGCTGGACTGTTGCACCTGGGTGCGCAGCACCTGCGCGACCTCCTCGACATAACGCCGGATCAGCGCCTTGGCGTTGGCCAGCGCCACGCCGGACAGATTGTGCTTGTCCCGCAACAACTGTTCGACCAGCGACATGCTCGGGGTCAGCTGGGCGGCCAGCCGCGGATCGGCCAGCACCTCGCGCAACCGCATCCGGCCGACCAGCCCGGATTCCAGCTCACCGAGGACGCCGCGCACCGCGCCGCAGCCCTCCGGGCCGAGCGCGCGCCGCAACCAGTTCGCGTCGGCCTGCCAGCCGGACAGCTGCTCGGCGCTCACCGCGCCGGAACCGGTGGCGAAGATGTTCAGCAGCAGCTTCGACGCCAGTGCGGCGGTGCGCACATCGCGCGCCTCCGCACCCGTGCGCGCCAGGTCGGATGAACTCGAATCATCGTGTTCGGCAATCGATTCCGGTAGGCCGGATGCGGAGCCACCGGAGTCCCGAGCGCCGGAATCGCGCTCGTCGGACTCTCCGGCATCGGCATCGTCGGACTCCACGGCACCCGAATATTGTTCGCCGGAGCCTCCCCCGACGGGAGCGGACGCACCGACGGCCGCAGCGACGTGACCGGATGTGTCGAGGTCAGCGCCGGAGTCGGGCTCGGCGGAGTCCGGATCGGCAGCGGAAGGCGTTGCCGTAGCGCCGGTTTCCGCTTGCTCCCCCTCGGGCTCGCCGGTCAGGTCGAGGCTCTCGAATTCGGCGGCGAGGTTCGGAAACCGTTGCACCACATTGTCGATCGAGACGCTCCGGTCGAGGACGACCAGCGGCAGGTCGATGTCCTTGACGATCGCGGCGCTCGCCGACTCCAGCGCCGGTTGCGGATCGTCGGCGAAGATACCGGCCAGCAGGCGCCAGTACAGCACCTGGCGGCGGGCCTCGTGGTTGGGCCCGTCGGGGCGCGCATCGGCGGGGGACGAAGAGACGGTACTCATTTGCGCAGCAGCCTTCCCGCTCGTTCCCGCAGCACGGTGATCGAGTCGCCCGATTTCGCTTGCGCCTTCGCCACTTTCGGGTCGGTGGGGCCCATCGCCCAGTCGCCGCCGTGAATGGTGACCAGATCGCCCTTGAGCTTGCGGCGCACCGCCAGCGGGCGCAGCGACCATTCGCCCGCATCCCAGCGCAGCAGCCCGAGGCAGGCGGCCGAGGTGGACACCGCCGCGGGCGTGAGCGGACCCGACGCGGGCAACCGGTCCAGTTCGAGCCGCAGGGAACGGTCGTCGAGCCGCAGGAAGCCGTCCGTGACGCGGTAGCCCTCCAGGAACACCGGCTCGGCGATGTGCACCGGATCGCGATCCAGCGGCGGGACCGCCGGGGCGACGGCCTGCGCGAGTTGCACGGCGGCGGTGGCGAAGGGGTCGGCCGGGGCGCCGGCACTCGCGCGGTCGTCGTGCCACCACAGGTCGCCACCGGCGGTGAGGGGCATATCGGTGATGTCGAGGGCGCGATGTTCGGCCAGCGCCGCCAGCAGGTGCGGATGGCCGCTGAGCAACTGCCAGACGGCCGGGCCGACGATGGTGTCGACCTTCGCCGCGCCGATACTGGCCCGCACCCGGCGGGGTGCGGCGCCCGCGGATTCCAGCACGGCATATACCTGCACCTGCACCGCGGTGCCGTGCTCGTGGACGTCCGCACCCAGGATCAGCAGCCGTCCGGATACCGGCTCGGCCTCGAATTCCGCACTGCGCCAGGACAACAGCAGCGCCCGAGACCAGAGATCGGCCCAGCGCCGGGCGGGCACCCGCGGCAGCGCGACGATCGGTTCGCAGGCCCGCAGCTCGGCGGCCAGCCCATCGAGCAGCACCGCGGGACGGCGCAGCGCCGGCACTGCCAGCAATGCCTCCACCGCGCGGTCCGCCGACGCCATCAGATCGTCGTCGACACCGCACCAGCCGGCGATGGCGACCTCGGCCAGCCAGGCCCGGCAGCCGTCGACCGCGGCGAGTTCGGCGGGACCCTCGTCCGGCCGCTCCCACCCGGCGCGGGTGCGGCCCAGCGCCGTGTCGAGCCGATCCAGCAGCGCATCGTGCACCGCGCCGTTGACCGCCGCCCGCGCGGCCGCCAGGGTCGTCAACCGCTCGCATCCCACCACACCGGTGCCGAGATCGGCCACGGCCGCGGCCACCGGAGCGCCCAGCGGCGAGCCGGCGACCGCCGCGGCCAGCGCGTGCAATGCCGCCGACTGCTGCTCCCCCACCCGGGCGAAACCGTCCACCAGGGCATCGTCGAAATCGGCGACCACCTGCTGCGCCTCGGTGATGCCTTCGGGCGCGCCGTCCAGCAGGGCGGCCAGTTGTACTCCCAGCATCAGCGACCCACCCCCGCCGGGAACCACTGCAACTCGGGAATCGGCGTGCTGGTGCCGGGCAGCTCCAGATACGTCAGATGCCGCAGGAACCGGGCGAACACCGCCGCGGCAGGAGCCGGGTCACGAGTTCCGTTGAGGCTCTGTGCGATTCCGCTGCCCTCGGGTACCTCGACCCGCAGGTACCGGGCGACCCGCTCCTGCCCGTACTGCAACACCGCCTCGTCGATCAGAGCGTGCAGATGTTTGCACCCGTAGCCGCCGGTGAGACCACCGCAGGGCCGGTTGTTGTTGGTGCTGCAACTCAATCCGTGCGCACCCGCCGTGATCGAGGCGACGTACACCCGGGCGATGTCGGACCCACTGGAGACCACCCCCTGTAGTCGGCCGTCGGCGAGCTCCACGAAGGGCACCTTCGCCAGTTTGCGCGGCGCGGCCGGCGCCACCATCGGCTGCGCGGCCACGCGCGCCGGATCAAGCGTATCCACTTGAGTGTCAATAGATTTCGAGACCACCTCTAGCCTCCCGTTCGGTCGCGATGGGAACAACATAGGTCATCGCACCGACAAGTTCGGCACGGGGTCGCACCGACCGGTCTCCCGGCGATCCGAGCAGCCCGAACGGCGCAGGTGGAACCACCGGGCGGACCGCACCGATTCCGGCAGCACTCGGTCACAGCGGCAGCGGCACGGCCGGATCACTTGTGCCGGGCCGCCGCAGCGCCGACGCACCAGAGTCCGTGACAGGACACTGCGATCACCGGCTCGACGACTACTCGACTTCCGCTACTCGACCCGACCGGATGGCCAACCGATTCGGAACTCGATCCGGGTCCGGCCGACCGGATGGAGACCTCAGCGCATCGAGCCGCACGAGCCGCGCCTGATCCAGCACCCTGTGTCCCGAGGGGCTGAACCGGACCGTGGCTGTGACCCCGGCGTCCGGCGCGCCGCCGCAGCAGGTGCTCACGGCAACCGCACACCGAACGCTCTGCCCGAGGCGGCAATCGCAGCATCCGAGGCGGCGGAACCGTCACTCCGCCGGTCGGCCGAGCGCCGCTCGGTAGACGCCGATCATGCGATTCAGATGCCGGGACTGGCGCGGCTCGTCCCGCAGCGGCGCCAGTTCCGCGCGGAGGGCGTCGATGCGCGGCCGGTCGCGCACCAGGTCCAGCAGGGCCACCGCGAAGGCCCCGATCGAGCGGTCGGACGCGCGGATACCGCCCGCCGGGACGGTTTCGGTGAGATCGGCGTCGCAATGGAGGACGGGCAGGCCCACGGCGAGGGCCTCCAGCAGCACCATGCCCTGGGTGTCGCAGTCCGAGGTGAGCAGCAGGTCGGCGGTGCGCATGGCGCGCAGGCAGTCGGCCTGGGTGACCTCGCCGTGCAGGCGGATGCGATCGGCGGCGCCGTGCCGGGCGATCAGCTCGCGGGCCCGGTCGAGCAGCGGGCCGGTGCCGTAGATGTCCAGGGTGCAGCCGGCGAGGCGCTGCACCAGTTCGATCGCCTCCAGCGGACGTTTCTCCGCGGACAACCGGCCGCACCAGACCAGGCGCAGGGGGCCGGGGCCGTTCGCCGGGCGCACCTCGCCGTCACCCAGGATGTCGTCCAGCATCCGGTCGTCGATACCGTTGGACACCACGTCGATCGGCGTGCGCACGCCGTGTTCGGACAGGCGCCGGGCGAAGTGCCGCGACGGCGCGACGACCCGGTCCGCCGCCGCCGCGTGCGCGAGCAGCGGTCGCCACGCGAGGCGAGTGGTCGGGCCGTCGGCGGCGGTGGGCGGCGCCGTGGGGCCGGACAGGTACCAGCCGTGCAGCAGGCGCATCGTGAGTGCACTGAGATACGGTGCGGGCGAGTACTTTTCGATGACGATATCGTCGCGGCTCTGCAAGGTCTGGACCAGCGGCAGGCCGTGTCGCGCGGCGGCGCGGACCCCGGCGATTCCGCAGCCGTAGGTGGTCAGCGCGTGGACGACGTCGACCGGGCCGTGAGCGGCGAACGCGGTGTCGATCGCGCGGCGGGTTCGACCGGGTCGGCAGCGCGATCGGCAAGCCGTTCGCCATCTTGAACGGACTCGCTTGCAGCACAATCGAATCCGAGTCGCCGGAAACGGCATACGGAGCGGGAGCGCTGAAGACGGTCACACGATGGCCCGCGCACCGCAGGCCGTCGCGCAGGGCGCGCAGGGCGGTCTGCGCGCCGCCGAGGGTGTCGGGGTGGAAGTCGCTGAACAGCGCGACGTGCACGGGTTCGGCGCTCACACCGACGACGCCACGACGAGCCGTTCGATCGCGTCGGCGGCGGCGTGCACACCGTTCTCGGTGGCGGCGCGATCACCCAATTCGCTTGCGCGGCGCAGGGATTCGGGGGCGAGTGCCCGGGTCAGCGCCGTGAACAGCCGGTCCTCGGTCAGCTTCGGGTAGGGGAAGTCGTCGCCGATGCCCAGTGCGGAAATCCGCCAGCCGTAGAAGAACTGGTCGCTGTGCACACCGATCACCACGGCGGGCAGGCCCGCTCGCAGCACGTCCTGGGTGTTGCCGCTGCCCCCGTGATGCACCACCGCGCGGCAGCGCGGCAGCACCCGGTCGTAGTCGAACGAGTTCACCAGGTACAGGCGGCGGTCGTGCCCGGCGCCCGGGGGCACCCCCTCGCCACGCATGGTGACCAGTGCCCGCGCGCCCAGCCGGGTACACACCGCGGCGATCAGGGCACAGCAGGCGGCCGGGTCGAGCACGGGCATTCCGGTCATGCAGAAGTAGATCGGCGCTTCGCCCTCGTCGAGCCAGGCCGTCAGCGCCGGGTCGACGGCCTGTTCGCCCCACGCCGCCCGCAACCGCTGCGGCATGACCGGCGCACCGACCACCGACGAACGTTCCGGCCAGTCCGCGGGTTTCGGCAACAGGATCGGACCGGTTCGGCCGCCACCTCCTCGCGCACCTCGGCCACCACGACCGGTTGTTCCCCGCCGACGCCGAAATCCACCGAGAACGCCGCCACACATCCGGCCCGGACCGCCGGATGCGCGGACTCGGCGGTCAGCTCGAGATCCTGCGGATAGTGGTTGCGGCCGTCGACGATCAGCAGATCCTTCTGCCGACCGGTGACGAAAAGCTCTCCACCGGACAGGAATCCGAGATCACCGGTGCGCAGGTAGCGGCGGTCGTCACCGGGCAGGGTGGCGCCGAAGGTCGCCGCGGTGGCCGCCTCGTCGCGGAAATAGCCCGCCGCGACGCTGTTTCCGGCCACCCAGATCTCGCCCTCCACGCCCTCGGCGCGGGCCGTGCCGTGCTCCGGGTCGGCGATCGCGACCGTGATGCCCGCCGGTGGCCGCCCGACGCCGACCAGTTCCGCGCTGCGCGCCCGGTCGCCGACGAGGTAGCGGCCGGGTATCTCGAGGCGGGTGGGCGCGGCCGTGGTGTCCGCGGCCGTCACCATCAGGGTCGCCTCGGCCAGTCCGTACACCGGTTGCATGGCGCGCGCGGCGAATCCGGCGGCGGCGAAGGTCTCGGTGAACCGCGCGATCGTGGTGGCGCGCACCGGTTCGGCGCCGTTGAACGCGACCTGCCAGCGGCTCAGGTCCAGGCCGTGCAGTTGCTCCGGCGCAATGCGGCGCAGGCACAGTTCGTAGGCGAAGTTCGGGCCGCCGCTGGTGTGCGCGCCGGAGGCCGCGATCGCCCGCAGCCAGCGCTCGGGCCGTTGCAGGAAGTGCAGCGGCGACATCAGCACCGAATGCCCGCCCAGGTACACCGTGTGCAGGACCGGTGCGATGAGACCCATGTCGTGGTACATCGGCAGCCAGCTCGCGAACAGGGCACCGTCGCGGGACTCGAGGACCGCCGGATCGTGGCCCAGCCCGGCGGCGATGACCGCCTGGTTGTGCAGCAGATTCGCGTGGGTGAGCTGCACCCCGCGCGGCGCGCTGGTGGAACCGGAGGTGTACTGGATGAACGCGACCGCGTCCGGCTCCGGATCGTGTGCGCGGAAGGATGTTTCGCGGTCGTCGGGAATCGTGTCGGTGGCCAGCCAGGCGACGCCGGCGAGTTCGGGCAGCTGGGTGCGCCAGGCCGCCGCCTCGTCCACCACCCGCCGCGGGGCCAGCACCAGCTGCACGTCGGCGTGTGTGACCAGCCGCCGCAACCGGTGCAGCGCGCGGCTCTCCCACTCCGGCACCGGCGCGGGCACCGCGACCACTCCGGCCGCCAGGCAGGCGAAGAACGCCTCGACGAACTCCAGACCGGCGGGATAGAGCAGCAGCGCGCGCTGCGGCGCGACCTCCTGGAGGGCGGCGGCCAGCGCGCGGGTGCGCCGGCCCAGCCGGGCGTAGGTCATCTCCTCGACCGGACCGTCCACCTCGCCGTCGGTCAGGAATCGGTAGGCCGTTGCGGCGGGCTGCGCCTGGACCCGAGCGAACAGCGTGTCGATCAACGTGCCGGCCATACAACAACTTCCCTCGCGCAAAGCCCGTCTCCGGCCGGTCGTCGCGCTCGGGCGGACCCGCGAACCTACCGACCGAACCGCGGGTGTTCGATCTGCTGAGGCAATATACCTGTGCGACAGCCGTTGCCAGCGCCGGTAATTCGAGGGGCATTGCCTGCCGCGACGGTATTCGCGAGGATGTCCGGGTGTCACCCACCGCGATCCCACTGCGGGAGCTGCCCCGAGTACGCCACCGCGACACCAAGCACCTCGGCGGCCTGATCCGCCCCGGCACGCACCGATCCCCGCTGGCGGCGCTCGGCGATCGCTTCGTGGTGGATCCGCCGGGCTTCCCGACCATGCTGGTGACCCGCGACCTGGACGATGTCTGGTCGTTGTTCGCTGCGCGCGAGGACTTTTCGCTGGGCAAGGTGCTGAGCCGGCTGTCCAGCCACGACGAACTGTTCGGCACCCGGACGCTGATCTTCCTCGACGGCGAGGATCATCGCCGCGAGCGGCGGTTGTTCGCGCCCGCATTCCAGCCGCAGGCGGTGCTGGCCTACGAAGACCTGATCGGCGAGGTGGTGGAGCGGGTACTGCCGAGCTGGCCGATCGGGCAGCCGTTCGAATTCCTCAGGGCTGGTTACGATCTCGCTATCGGCGTGTTGCTGGGTGTGGTGTTCGGCACGATGCCGCCGGCCCGGCTGGCCCGGCTGTGCACGGCCGTGGGGCACTGGTTCGAGGCGATCGAGAGTCGCGGCTTCCTCGCGGTCACCTTGCTCACCCCCTTTCTCGGCGGTTACACGCTGCCCTATCTCCCGCTGCGCCGCACGCAGGCGCACGTCGACGCCGTCGTGCTCGAGGAGATCGCCGACCGCCGGGCCACCGGCCGCACCGGCGCCGATGTGCTGTCGCGCTACGTGGGCACCGATTCGGATCGGCACGACGATGCGGGGCTGGCCCGCGACATGCGCGGAATCCTGTTGGGCGCCTATGAGACCACCGCGATGACGCTGGGCTGGATCGCCGCGTTGCTGGCGGGACATCCGGAGGTGATGGCCGAGGTGGACGCGGCCGCCGACGCGGGTGATACCGAACGGCTCGACACCTATCTGGATGCCGTGGTGGCCGAGTCGATGCGGGTGCGGCCCGCCAGTCCGTTCACCGCGCGGCGCGCGGTGCGCGACACGGTGGTCAACGGTGTCGAGATCCCGCGCGGCACCATGGTGATCGTGCCGATCCTGATGATTCACGAATCGCCGCAACACTATCCGGATCCGCTGGCCTTCCGGCCGGAACGCTTCCTCGCGGCGCGGCCGGAGACGCGGACCTGGCTGGCGTTCGGCGGCGGGGTGCATCGGTGCCTCGGAGCGCAGTTCGCACTGCTGGAGGCCCGCGTCATGTTCCGGGCCATCCTGCGGCATCGGCGCATCGATGTCACCCCGGGCTACGTGGAGCCGCCGCGGCGGCTGCACACCGGGATCAGCCCGGCCCACAATGCCCGGATCACCATGCGCCGCCGCTGAATTCGCGGACCGCTACGGGGTCAGCACCAGCCGTTGCGCGGTGTGCGGCGCCTCGGCCCAGGCTTGCTCGACCTCGGCCAGCGGAACCGGCCGGGCGTCGATGTCGAAGGTACCCGCGGTGATCGCCGCGGCGATCACCGGGAGTTCGGCGAGGATCTCGCGGGTGCCGACGGAGCCCTGGCCGCTACCGACCAGTTGCAGGTGCGAGGCCCGCAGTGCCGCCGAGGGAATCGAGGCGGTGGGGCCCGCGACGGAGCCGATCTGAACCCAGGACAACGGCTTTCCGCGATCGGGCCGCGCGGTGACGAGGGCGGCCATCGCGTCGGCGGTGGGTTGTCCCCACAGGTAGTCGAGGACCACGTCGACCTCGGCGGCGGCCGCGGCCAGGCGTTCGTCGTCGCCGAGGGGGACGGTGCCGGTGGCGCCGAGGGCCGGGAGTGCCGCGAGCAGATCGGCATTGCGCGCGGCGGCCACGATCCGGTCGGCGCCGAACATCTTCGCGACCTGGACCGCCATCCGGCCGGCGTTACCGGTGGCGCCCAGGACCAGCACGCTCTGCCCGGGCCGGAATTCGATGCGGCGGCGCAGCGCCACCCAGGACGACATGGCCGGATTCAGCGCCGCGGCGACCGCCACGCAATCGCTGCCCTCCGGCAGCACGACGCTGCGGCGGGTGTCGATGAGGGTCTGCTCGGCCATCGTGCCGAGGGTGGTGTCCGGCAGCAGGAAGTAGCGCAACTGCCCGTCGGCGCCGCGGCCGACGCCGTCGATGCCGGGTACCAGCGGCAACACGCCGGTGCTGGTGTAGTGCGAGCCGTCCGCCTGGGACCGCACCCGGGGGTGCAGTCCGGCGGCGAGCACGTCGACGACCTGTTCGGTGGCACCGGTGGCGATCGGCGCGGGGAAGTCCTGGTAGCGCGGCGGGGTGTGGAATGCGGAGACGACGACGGCCTTCATGGGAGTGCCCTTCGGTGGATACCGGCGAACCGGTCGATTTAGTTGGTACTGCGAACCAAAATAGTTGGCAGTACGAACCAAGTCAAGTAGGCTGGGGGCATGTTCGAACCACTTCCGGACGGCGCCGTCGAGCAGGACGAACTGGTCGACAGCCTGGTACAGGCGGCCTTCGTCACGATGGCGGTGCTGAACAGGGTCGCCGCGGAGCACGATCTGTCGCTGACCCAACTGCGCGTGCTGGGCATCCTGCGGGACCGCCGGGTCGGCGTCACCACGCTGGCCGGTTACCTCGGGCTGGAGAAGTCCACCATGACCGGCCTGGTCGCCCGCGCCGAGAAGCGCGGCCTGCTGCAACGCGCCCCGAACCCCGGCGACGGCCGCGCCGTCGACATCTTCCTCAGCCCGCAGGGCGCCGAACTGGTCGAGCGCGTGCACGGGCAGATCGTGCAGATCCTCGCGCCGCGGACCACCGACCTCACCCCGGCCGAGCAACGCCGGCTGCACTCGCTGCTGCGCCGCACCCTCGATGCCGGACCGTCCTGACCAGCACTCCCCGGCCGTCCTGAGCAGCGCCTGGCGGCCGTCCGCCGCCGCCGGCCCGGCCGATGTGACCGGTACGGGAATGTACAGTGCGGACATGTTCGAACCACACAGTTTGGTGGAAGACGGCGTCCGGCACTACGGGCGGCTGCCCGCGCGGCCGGTCTCGGTGAACCCGCTCGACGAGTTCCGCGGGGCGCGGCGGCTGCTGCGGCGCACCCGGCTCAAGGAGTGGGCCGGATTCACCGTGCTGCATCCGGACATGTACGCGTCGATGATCCTCCAGGACGCGAAATATCTCGCCAGCTCCGAGATCTACGTGCACGATCGGGCCGACGGCGCGCTCTACCAGCACGAGCAGGTGGCGGTGCCGGGTGCGGTGCGGATCGCGGAGCAGTTGATCGGGAGCTCGGTGGCCTTACGCCGCAAGGGATATGCGATCGGCTACGAGTTCGGGACGGATCGCCACCGCATCGAGATCGATATCGCCGCCACCGCCGAGGCGCCGGCGTTCAGCGGGCGGCTGGAACTGCTGCCGAAATCGGCCTCGCCCGCTCTGTCGGTGAGTTCCCGGCTGCCCGGCGGCACCATGTACACGAACAAGGCGCTGTTCCCGATCGAGGGCGCGCTGCGGGTCGGCGAGCGGGAGTTCGTCTTCCGCCCGGACCGCGACCTGGCGATCCTGGACGAGCACAAGTCCGCACTCCCCTACCGCACCACCTGGACCTGGGGCACCTTCGGCGCCTTCGCCGACGGCGTACCGGTGGGCGCGAACTTCGTCGATCGGCCCGAAATACCCGGGCAGCCCGAGGAATCCGGGATCTGGACCCCGGACGCCGCCGCACCGCTGACCGACGTGGATTTCGACTGGGATCCAGCGGCACCGTTGTCGCCGTGGCAGATTCGCTCCGCCGACCGGCGGCTGGACGTCACCTTCACCCCGGAGGGCCGCAAGACCGTGGATCTCCAGCTCGGCGTGCTGGCGATGGACTATTTCCAGGCCTACGGCACCTTCGCGGGCACCCTCGACATCGGTACCCGCACAGTCGATCTCGCCGATGTGCACGGGGTCTGCGAACAGATGCGGGCGCGGTTGTAGGTCAGGACTCGTCCAGCAGCGTGGCGGCCATCCGGCCGACGTAGCCGAGCAGGGTCGCCTCGTCGACGGCGACCGGTTCGCCGGTGCCGATCTTGTCCCGCAGGAAGCCGACCCCGGCGACCAGCGCGGCCAGCAGTTCGGCGCGCAGCGCCGCGTCGGGGCCGGGCAGCCGGGCGGCCAGGACGGTGCCGAAACTGTCCTCGATCCGGTCCCGGATGATCTCGCGCACCGTCTCGTCGTTGGCGGCGGCCAGGTAGCGGGTGATGGTGACTTACCCTGGGCCGGATTTGTCTCGGCGCGCGGCGTTCCGGCCCGCGCCGGTGCCCGGCTACCGCGACTGGCGAAGCCGAGCAGCTACATCCCGGTGGAGCAGATCCGGAAGTTCATGGGCGGCAACCTCGATCGCCGATCACCCGCGCGGCCCGAGCGCTATTGCGGCGGTTGCAGCACGCCGGCCTCCCGCAGGGCGGCGATCACCGAGTCCGCCAGTTCCTGCGGGGTCCGGGTGCCGCCGGAGTCGAGGTGCACCTCCGGCGCGGCCGGCGGCTCGTACGGCGAGTCGATCCCGGTGAAGTTCACCAGTTCGCCGCGACGGGCCTTGGCGTACAGGCCCTTCCGGTCGCGCGCCTCGACCACGGCCAGGGGCGCGTCCACATGCACCTCGAAGAACGTTGCGCCGCCGAGGCGTTCGCGGGCGCGGGCGCGCTCGGCCCGGAACGGCGCGATGAACGAGGCCAGCACGATCAGGCCCGCGTCGGACAGCAGCCGGGCCACCTCCACCACGCGGCGGATGTTCTCCACCCGGTCGGCGTCGGTGAAGCCCAGATCGGCGTTGAGGCCGTGCCGGACGTTGTCGCCGTCGAGCAGGTAGGTGTGGAAACCCTGTTCGTGCAACCGCTTCTCGACCAGGTTCGCGATGGTGGACTTGCCCGCGCCGGACAGTCCGGTGAACCACACCACCGCCGGGCGCTGGCCCTTGCTGCGGGCCCGCGCCTGCTGGTCGACCTCCACCGACTGCCAGTGGATGTTGTGGGCCCGCCGCAGCGCGAAGCGCAGCATGCCGGCCGCGACGGTGTCCTGGGTGAAGCGGTCCAGCAGGATGAAACCGCCGGTGTCGCGGTTGTCGGCGTACGGATCGAACGGGATCGGCCGGTCCAGATGCAGGGTGACCACGCCGATCTCGTTCAGCGCCAGCGTCCGGGCGGCGGTGCGCTCGAGGGTGTTGACGTTGACGGCGTACTTCGGCTGCGCCACCTGCGCGACGGCCGTCGCGGTGCCGAGCTTCAGCAGATAGGTGCGGCCGGGCAGCATCGGCTCCTCGCTCATCCACACCAGATGGGCCTCGAACTGGTCGGCCACCGCGGGTGCGGCCTCGGCGGCGGCGATGACATCGCCACGGCTGATGTCGATCTCATCGGTGAGGGTCAGCGTGACCGACTGATCGGCGACGGCCGCGTCCAGATCGCCGTCGGCGGTGACGATCCGGGCCACCGAACTCTCCCGGCCCGACGGCAGCACCCGCACCCGGTCACCGGGACGGAGGGTGCCACCGGCGATCTGGCCCGCGAAACCACGGAAGTCGAGGTTCGGGCGATTGACCCACTGCACCGGCAGCCGGAACGGGCCGGCGGCGCGGTCGTCGGTGATCGCGACCGTCTCCAGATGCCCGATCAGCGACGGGCCGGTGTACCAGGGGGTGTTCGGGCTCGGTTGCAGGATGTTGTCACCGCGCAGGGCCGACATCGGCACGGCGACAACATTGTTCAGGCCGATGCTCGCCGCGAAGTCGCGATACTCCGCGTCGATCTCGGCGAACCGTTCCCGTGAATAGTCCAGCAGGTCCAGCTTGTTCACCGCCAGCACGATGTGCCGGATGCCGAGCAGCGACACCAGATAGCTGTGGCGGCGGGTCTGGGTCAGCACGCCCTTGCGGGCGTCGACGAGGATCACCGCCAGATCGGCCGTCGACGCCCCGGTGACCATGTTGCGGGTGTACTGCTCGTGGCCCGGGGTGTCGGCCACGATGAACTTGCGCCGTTCGGTGGCGAAGAACCGGTACGCCACGTCGATGGTGATGCCCTGCTCGCGTTCGGCGGCCAGGCCGTCGACCAGCAGCGCGAAATCCAGTTCACCGCCCTGGGTTCCGACGGTTCTCGAATCGCGCTCCAGTTCGGCCAGGTGATCGGAGAACACCATCTTGGAGTCGTAGAGCAGCCGGCCGATCAGGGTGGATTTGCCGTCGTCGACGCTGCCGCAGGTGATGAAGCGCAGCATCGTCTTACGCTCGTGCCGACGCAGGTACTCCTCGATATCGGTCGCGACCAGGGGATCGGTGGCGAGATCCGCGGATTCGGGGGTGGGGTGCGTCATCAGAAGTACCCTTCCTGCTTCTTCTTCTCCATCGAGCCGGTGGAATCGCGGTCGATCACCCGGCCCTGACGCTCGGAACTGGTGGTCAGCAACATCTCCTGCACCACCGCGGGCAGCGTGGTCGCGGTGCTGGCCACCGCGCCGGACAGCGGATAACAACCGAGGGTCCGGAAGCGCACCATGCGCTGCTCCGGAATCTCCCCGGGCAGCAACGGCATTCGCTCGTCGTCGACCATGATCAGCGCGCCGTCGCGCTCCACCACCGGACGCGGTGCGGCGAAGTACAGCTCCACCAGCGGGATCCGCTCCAGGTGCAGGTACTGCCAGATGTCCAGCTCGGTCCAGTTCGACAACGGGAACACCCGCAGGCTCTCGCCGGGCCGCTTGCGGGTGTTGTACAGCCGCCACAGTTCCGGCCGCTGCCGCTTCGGATCCCAGCGGTGCTGCGCCGACCGCAGCGAGAACACCCGCTCCTTGGCGCGGGACTTCTCCTCGTCGCGGCGCGCGCCACCGAAGGCCAGGTCGAACTTGTGCAGATCGAGCGCCTGCTTGAGCCCCTCGGTCTTCCACATCTCGGTGTGCAGCGCCGAGCCGTGCTCGAACGGATTGATCCCGCGCGCCACGCATTCCGGATTCCGGTGCACGATCAGATCCAGATCGTCCGCCGCCGCGATCCGGTCCCGGAAGTCGTACATGGCCCGGAACTTCCACGTGGTGTCCACGTGCAGCAGCGGGAACGGCAGCCGGGACGGATGAAATGCCTTGCGCGCCAGGTGCAACAGCACCGAGCTGTCCTTGCCGATCGAATACAGCAGGACCGGTCGCTCGCTCTCGGCGACCGCCTCCCGCATGATCTGGATGCTCTCCGCCTCCAGCCGTTGCAGGTGGGTCAGGCCGCCGATGCTCGCCGGTGTCGTCGTCATGTCGTCCGTCCCACTCAGTTCCGCAGATGTGCGCCGCCGCCGATGAACCACACCTGTCCGTTGATCCATTCGGCCTCGTCGGACAGCAGGAACGACACCACCGAGGCCAGATCGTCCGGCACGCCGAGCCGGGTGGTGCGGGCCACGGTCAGGAACGACTCCTGTAGCGCCACATCGTTCTGGTGGCGGACCGTCTCCCCCATGACCAGACCCGGCATCACACCGTTGGCCCGAATACCGTTGCGGCCGTAGTTGATCGCAATGTGCCGGGTCAGCTGGTTCACTCCGGCCTTGGACACCCCGTAGGCGACCCGCGACGGGTCACCGCCGACCGAGGTACCCGAGGAGGTGTTCACGATGCCGCCGCCGCCGGCGGCCAGCAGATGCGGCAGCACCGCGCGGACGGTGCGGACGTAGCCGAGCAGGTTGACGTCCAGGGTGCGCTGCCAGATGTCGAACTCGGTGTCCAGCACGGTCTTGTCCCGGCCGATGTTGCCCGGCGACAGATCCGCGCCGACATTGAACAGTCCGTGCACGCCCCCGAATTCGGCGACCGTCCGGTCCACCATGGCCTGCACCGACTTGTCGTCGGCGAGGTCGAATTCCACCGCGATGGCACGGCCACCGGCATCCGCGATCCGCCCGGCGGTCGACTCCGCCCCGGCGATGTTGATGTCGCCGACGGTGACGAGGGCACCCTCCTCCGCCAGCCGGGCCGCCGCGGCGGCCCCGATCCCGGTCGCGCCGCCCGCGACCACGTACACCTTCTCCCGTAATCCGCGCACGGTCAGCCCCGCTCGATCTTGCGCAGCGGATTCGATCGCTCGAGCATCCCGTAGGTCCGCTCGCCGTCCCAGCGATAGCGGACGCCCGCCTGCTGGAGGGCCGGGAAGTCCGAATTCTCCTGCTTCAGCGACTTGATCGAATAGGTGTCGTCGTCGTGGTGCACATCGTGGGTCGACACGACCGTCTCGCCCTCGATCGGAATCACGGTGCCGTCGGGGGTTTCGAGCACCAGTGAGACGTCCTCGCCGAGCGCCTGCAACCGGGTCAGCCACGGCGCCCGCACCACCCGGGCCGGGATCAGCTCGCCGTCTCCGAAGAATACGAAACCCTCGTTGAAGGTCGGCTTTCCGTCGTCGCGGGGCGGATAGGCCATGTAGCCGAACGCTTTTCCGCTCGGGAACACCGCCGACTGCCAGCAGTGGCCCCAGAACTCGGCCAGCCGGCGCACGCCCTGGCGGCGGATCCGCAGCCCGCTGCCGGTGAACTCCTGCGGCGCACCGCCATCCACGGTCACCGAGCCGGCAGCGCGAAACAACTGCTCGTAGCGCGGCCCGCCCATGAGGTCGCCCTCGACCGAATTCTTCAGCCGATCACCGGCATCCGCGCGCAGCGCGCCCTGGGTCCACGGCGGCACCGCCATCGTCGCGGTCACCCGGAAGGTCAGATCGACCAGTGGGCCGCCGGTCCGCCCCGCGGCCAGATCGGCAGAGGTCGTACTGACGGCCTTGCCGTCATAGGACAGCTCCCAGGTGCGGAACGGCTCCACACACCGGAAGGCCAGCGGGCCCGCGCCCAGTACGGTGGGCCGGCCGTCGGGTCCCACGGGCGGCCGTGCCGGGCTGGTCTCGCGCAGCCGGAACGCGCGGCCGTCGGCGAAGGCGACGTTGACCTGGATGTCGTGCGAATCCCAGTTGGACGCGACGGCTTCCACGCCGATGCGGGGCAGCCCCAGCTCGCCGCGATCGTCGGACACCCAGAAGCTCACCGAGTCGCGCATCTCCGGATCGGCCGGGCGTTCGGCGAAGACGTACTCGCGGGCGGGATCGATACCGCCGGTCGTGTCGATGGTCATCGGATTGTTCTCCTTCCGATCAGTGCGCGGTCCAGCGCTCGGCGTGCGCGACGTAGTCCGCGAAAGCCGGTCGCACCCGGTCCAGGTCGATGTCGTAGGTCACCGGATCGGCCCTGTGGCCGGGCTCGCGCTCGGCGGCCGCGGTGGTCCACCAGCTCTGCATGCGGGTCTCGAACTCCTCGGACACCGGTTCGCCCAGCCATGCGTAGAGGCCCCGCACCTCGCCGAGCGGATCGGCCTGCATCGCGCGAAAGTCGATGTCGTAGAAGCGATCGTCGGCGCCGCCGGCCCGGAACGCGACGGTGCGGCGCATGCCCTCGGTCCAGTGCTCCACATTGAGCCGGCCGATATAGGGCAGGTCGATGTCGTCGGTGAACCGGCCGGTGATGTCGGCGTACAGTTCGGCCACCGACAGGATCACATCGGCCGGATCACGGTGTGTCATCACGAATTTCGCGTCCGGGAACGCGGTGTTCAGAGAGTCCAGGAACAGCACGTGCGAGGGGCACTTGAGCCGCCACGGCCGCTGCGGTTCACCCCACTGCATCAGTTTCAGCACCCGCCGCTGGTAGGCGAACGTCGAGGTGAGATCGGCGTCGAGCAGCCAGCTGGAATAGGACGGCACCTGCGCGTAGGCGTGGAAGATGTGCGACTTGAAGTCCAGCGCCATCAGGTCGTGACACTCCATCGGCCCGTGCTTGTCGACCGGTACGTGGTAGCGAGTGCCGACCATCTCACCCAGATCCGGCGGGATGCGCCGATCGACGCCCTCGACCGTGGACGCCGGTGGACAGGGCTGTGCGGATTCCCAGCGCCGGATGTACCGGACCGCCGGATCCTGGGCCAGCAGTACCGACAGCGCCGTGGAACCGGTGCGCGGCAAGCCGATTCCGATCAGCGGCGCGACGATCCGCTCCGCCTCGATCTCCGGATGGCGGCGATACCAGTCCTCCACCTGCAACCGCTGACCCAGGTGCAGCGTGATCCGGTCGTACAGGAACTTCTCGCCCGCGGCGTTCAGCCGCGCCTCGCGCTCCAGCGAATCCAGCAGGACCCCGAGCCCCCCGCGGAACGAGTCGTCGCCGAAGTCACGCAGATTCGTCTGCGCCACAGCGGCTTTCAGCATGTCATCGACAGTGGGCACCGGTCACCCCATCCACTGGCCGCCGGCGACGTCGATCGTCTGCCCGCACATGTAGCTCGCCGCCTCGGACGCCAGGAAGGCCACCACGTTGGCCACCTCTTCGGGCAGCGCGGCCCGGCCGAGTTGCACCCGCTCGGTGATCGACTCCGCGATCGCGTCGCGGCCGGCCCGCTCGGCGTCGTTGGCCGGATTCAGCAGGTACCGCTTCATATCGTCCTTGAGCATGATGCCCGGCCCCACCGCCATCACGCTGATCCCGCGCGAGGAGTACTCGTGCGCGAGATTGCGGGTGAAGCCGATGACCCCCGCCTTGCAGGCCGAATACACCGTCAGGCCGGACTGCTGCACCCGCCCGGCGATCGCGCCGATGTTGATGATCTTGCCCGAACCCTGCGGCAGCAGATGTTCCAGCGCGGCGTGCGCGCCGTACATCATCATGGTCAGGCTGCCGAGCACGGTCATGTCGATATCGGCCTTGGTGTGCCGGTCGAAGGCGCCGGCGGTGACCATGACCGGGTTGTTGATCATGATGTCGAAGCCGCCCAGCGCTTCCCGGCTCTCCGCCACCGCGCGGTGCACCTGGTCCCAGTCGGACATGTCCGCGCGGACCGGGACCGTGCGCACGCCCCAGCGCTGCTCGATCTCCTTCGCCCGGCGCTCCACCTTCTCGAAGGTGCGGCCGACCAGCGCGATATCCGCGCCGCAGCCCGCGAGCCGATTCGCGATCGCATGCCCCAGGCCGTCGCCACCGGCCCCGGTGACCACCGCTTTCCGGCCGCGCAGATCGAGCAGGTCACTGACCCGTTTGTCGACGATGTGATACGGAAGCCGGTCGAAACCCAATATCCGGGACCAGTCCTGTTCCTGAGTCTCCATCGGAAACTCCTCTCCCGCTCCGGCATTGGAGCGCATCCGGATCGTCGGGCGTCGCAGGCCCGGTCTGGAAGATCCTGTGCTGGAAGGTTAGGACTCGGCGCATTTCACCGGCCAATACCGATTTCGGCGGACAGTCATATCACCGTGTTATGGCACGTGTTACCGTGCGGCGATGGACACCCACCGGCTGAAGTACTTCCTGCGGATCGCCGAGGAGGGCTCCATGACCCGGGCCGCGGCCGTCCTCGGGGTCGCGCAGCCGGCGCTGAGCCGCCAGATCCGGCTGCTGGAGGAGGATCTCGGCATCACGTTGTTCCACCGCACCCGGCGGGGGGTGGAGCTGACCGAGGACGGGGAGCGGCTGCGCGCCTCCACCGCCGCCCCGCTACGGCAACTGGAGCTGGCGTTGCACTACGCCGGGTCGCCACTGGCCCGCATCGAGCGCGCCCTGCATCTCGGCATGGTGCCGACGGTCGCGCCGCTGCTGGCCGGGCCGCTGCTGACCGGCCTGCGCGCGGCGTTCCCCAAGGTCAGCGTGCACCTGACGGTCGCCGGGGCCGACACCCTGATCGAGGAGATGATGCGCGGCCGGATCGACTCGTCGGTGATCAACCAGGTGAGCGACGAGCGGCTGTTCGCCCGGGACCTGCTGGTGGAGGATCTGGTCGTGGTCGGCGGGCCGGAATCGGAGCTGCGGCCGGACCGGCCGATCAGCTTCACCCGGCTGGTCGGCATGCCGCTGGTGCTGCCCGCCTCGCCGATCGGCATCGCGAGCACCGTCGAGAATGCCGCGCTGCGGCTGATGCTGCGGGTGCAGGCGCCGATCACGACCGATTCGCTGCCGGTGCTGCTGGATCTGGTGGAGCGCGGCGAAGCCTGTGCGGTACTGCCGGTCTCCGCCTGCGGCGCGGAGATCGCGCGGGAGCGCATCCGCTACGCGCCGCTGACGGCGCCGGCCCTGACCCAGCACATCGTGGTGGCCTCCTCCGGCCGGATGGATCTGCCGCGCGAGTTCGCCTTCCGGGTCGGCGACGTGCTGCGCGAGGAGGTGGGCCGGATGACCAGGACCGGAATCTGGCCGGCCCGGTTCCTGGCGCCGCAACCGTGGAATCCGAACTGGGCCTGAGGGAATCGCGTCCTTGCCCGGACCTCCGGGCAAGATTATTATTCTCGCAGCAAGAAATACAATTCTCTGAATCGGTATTCGCGGGCGCGGGCCGCCGCAGGCAGTGCGGCGACCGTTCCCGCACTGCCTGCCATAACCGGAACTTATATCAGCGTCAGCGCACGGAATACCGCACGTACACCACGCCGGAATCGAACGAACGGGATTCCAGCAGTTCGAGATTCATCTGCGCCTTGTCGTGGAACAGCGGAGTGCCCGCGCCGAGCGTCACCGGATGGATCAGAATGCGGAATTCGTCGATCAATCCCATGTCGAGAAAGGAATGCACCAGTTTCGGGCTGGCGTAGATCGCGAGGGCGCCGCCCGCCTTCGCCTTGAGCGCCCGCACCTCCTGCGCCACGTCCGTGGCGATCAGCCGGGTGTTGTTCCACTCCGCCGACTCCAGCGTGGTGGAGAAGACCACCTTGTCCACGGCGTTGACCCATTCGGCGTGCGCCCGCTCCCCCGGGGTGCTCTCGGCGGTGGGCTGCGCCGACCAGTATCCGTACATGCCGAGATAGGTCTCGCGGCCGTACATCGCGGTGTCGAAATCGGCCTGGACCACGTCCCCGACGTACGCGGCCAGTTCCTCGCTGTAGCCGGGCCAGGTGAATTCGAATCCCAGGTCCTTGCCCGAGGAGGCGAAGCCGTCGAGGGTGATGTGCTCGAGTGCCACGACCTTGCGCATGGGGTTTCCTTTCCATGAATGAGCGGACCGTTCGGCCCGTACCCACTCCTCGAACGGGACGACCCGGAATCGACATGGCCGATCAAGATCATCCTTGACGGTGTACAACCCGGTGTCTACCGTCACAGGCACACGGAAACGTGTGTTCGCCGCCGCTGTCGAGTTGGGAGTCGCATGTATCCCGGTGCCTATGTTTCGAGATTTCCGGACAAGCCCGCAGCCGTCTCGGCGTCCACCGGCGAGGTGCTGACCTATCGCGAACTGGAGGAGAATTCCGCCCGGCTGGCCCGATTCCTGTACGAGGCCGGGCTGCGCCGCGGCGACCATCTCGCGCTGATCGCGGATAATCATCCGCGGGTCTTCGAAATCTATTGGGCGGCACTGCGATCCGGGTTGTACATCACCGCCGTCAACAACCATCTGAGCCCGGACGAGGCCGCCTACATCGTCGACGACTGCGGCGCCCGCGCGGTGGTGGTCAGCGCGACGCTGGCGACGCTGGCGGAGAAGATCGTCGACGCGACACCGCGGGCGGAAATCCGCCTGGCGTATCACGGTTCCGTCCCCGGATACCGGAGCTACGAACAGGCGCTGACGACGGTGTCGGCCGAGCCGCTACCGCAGCAGCCGCGCGGCTCCGACATGCTCTACTCCTCGGGAACCACGGGGCGCCCCAAGGGAATCAAGCAACCGCTGCCCGAGCGCGAGGTGCACGAGCCGGGCGATCCCTATGTGGCGATCTTCGGGCCGCGGTACGGCTTCGACACCGACACCGTCTACCTGTCCCCCGCGCCGATCTACCATGCCGCGCCACTGCGATTCGGCGGCGTGGTGCAGTCACTGGGTGGCACCGTGGTGCTGATGGACAAGTTCGACGCCGAGGGAGCGCTGGCCGCGATCGAACGGTTCCGGGTCACCCACAGCCAGTGGGTGCCGACGATGTTCATTCGAATGCTCAAGCTGGACAAGGAGATTCGCGAACGCTACGACCTGTCGAGCCTGCGCGTGGCGGTACACGCCGCCGCGCCGTGCCCGGTGGAGGTCAAGCAGGCGATGATCGACTGGTGGGGGCCGGTGCTGGAGGAGTACTACTCGTCCACCGAGAGCAACGGCGGCACCTTCATCTCCAGCGCGGAATGGCTGCGCCGGCCCGGCTCGGTCGGGCGGGCCGGGATCGGCATCCTGCACATCTGCGCCGACGACGGCGCCGAACTGCCCACCGGCGAGACCGGGCTGATCTACTTCGAGCGCGAGGACTGGCCGTTCGAGTATCACAACGCCCCGGAGAAGTCCGCCGAGTCCCGGCATCCGGAGCACCCGACCTGGACCACCACCGGCGATGTCGGCTACATGGACGCCGACGGCTATCTGTACCTGACCGACCGCAAGGCGTTCATGATCATCTCCGGCGGCGTGAACATCTATCCGCAGGAGATCGAGAACGCGCTGGCGCTGCATCCGGCGGTGCTCGACGTCGGCGTGATCGGCGTGCCCGATCCGGAGATGGGCGAATCGGTGCTCGCGGTGGTGGAACCCGCGCCGGGGGCCGAACCCGGACCGGAACTGGCCGAGCAGCTGCGCGACTACCTGCGCGACCACATCGCCCACTACAAGGTGCCGCGCCGGATCGAATTCACCCGCGACCTGCCCCGCACCCCGACCGGAAAACTGGTCAAGGGCAAGCTGCGCGAACGCTACCGCTGAACCGTCAGAGCCCCGATTCGTATTGAGATTCTCCGATTAGGAGAATTAGACTCTCGCTGGAGCTCGTGTGATCGAGCTCGCATGCGACAGAGGAGACGGATCGGTGACGGAATTCGCGGCAGTGCCGCTGCATCACGACGGAGCGGACCTGATCGGCGGGCTGGCCGTGCCGGACGGGCCCGGCCCGCATCCGGGCGTGCTCGTCGTGCACACCGCGCTCGGGCCGACGGACATGATGCGGGAGCGCGCGGCGCGGCTGGCCCGGCTCGGCTATGCCGCGCTGGTGGTCGACATGTACGGCGGCGGGCGGTCCTATCCGGTCGCCGAGGAGGCGGGGGCGCCGTTCGTCGCGCTGCTGGCCAAGCCGGAGCGGCTGCGCGAACGCATGGTGGCCTGGCACGACACCCTGGCCGCGCGGCCGGAGGTCGACGCGGACCGGACCGCGGCGATCGGCTTCTGCTTCGGCGGTCGCTGCACGCTGGAACTGGCCCGCAGCGGCGCCGAGGTGAAGGCCGTGGTCAGCTATCACGGCCTGCTGAGCACCGAGCAGCCCGCCGAACCGGGGGCGGTGCGGGCGCACGTGGCGGTGTACGCCGGCGCGCTGGACCCGTTCGCGCCGCGGGCCGACATCGATCGGCTGGAGAGCGAATTGTCCACCGCCGGTGCGGATTACACCCTCACCGTATTCCAGCGCGCGGCACACGGATTCACCGATCCGGACGCCGACGCCATGGGCCGCGACGGCATCTCCTACAACGCGGAGGCCGACGCGCTGTCCTGGGCCGCAACGGTGGCGCTGCTGGAGACCGCGTTGGCGCGGTGACCGCTCACGCGCCGCCCAGTGCGGTCAGGCAGAACGCCCACAGGTCGTCCGCCAGCGTGGCCGGGCGCACGGCGGCGTACGCGTAGTGGTGGTACACCGAGCGGATCAGCTCGTTGATGAACCAGGCGGCCCGCTCCGGATCGGCGGGCCGCAACTGGCCGGCCGCGATACCCTTCTGGATCTCGCCGAGCAGCAGCGTCGCGAACGGCCGCACCGCCTCGGCCATCTCCTCCGGGAAGTTCTGCTGCAACCGCCAGTGTGTGGACACGATGAACCGGGCGGTGGCGGCGTCGTGTCCCTCGGCGTCGAGCGAACCCAGCGTCGAGGTGATGAAGTAGCGCAGCCGGGCGATCGGATCCGGCAGATCCGCCGCCACCTCGGCCGAGCGGACGCAGGCGACCGCGATCATCTCCGCGAACACCGCCAGCAGCAGCTGATCCTTACTGGCGAAGTACCGGTAGAACGTCTGCAACGCCACCCCGGCCTCCTTCACCAGCTCCTGGGTGGTGAAGGCGTCGCCCTTCTGCAACACCAGCCGGTGGGCGGCGTCCAGGATCAGGCTCGCCTGCTGCATACTGCGACTACGGGTCCGGCGAACGACGGGCGACCGGTCCGCGGCTTTCTCGGCCCACGACATCCGAGATATGCTACTGGGCCTCATGTGGGGGCCAGCACCACGATCGGAATAGGGCGGTCGGTACGGGTCTGGTACGCGTCGTAATTCGGCCACAGCTCGGTCATGATCGCCCACAGCCGTGGCTTCTCGGCGGCGTCGGCGGTGCGGGCCAGCACGGGCAGGTGCCGGTCCTCGACCTGAATCTCGGCCTGCGGGTGGGCCAGCAGATTCCGGTACCACTCCGGATGGTCCGGCGCACCGCCCTTCGAGGCGACCACCAGATAGTCGTCACCGTCGCGGCCGAAGATCAGCGCCGAGGTGCGCGGCTGCCCGCTGCGGCGGCCGGTGGCGGTCAGCAGCAGGATCGGCACCCCGTTCCAGAGGTAGCCGCGAGCGCCGCCGGACTCCAGGTAGGCGCGCACGTGCTCGTCGCCGCGCAGGCTGAGATCCGGTGGGCTGTAAGGTGTTTCGGGCATGCTGCCTCCTGAGTGACGGAGCCGCGGTTCAACCGAACCGGACGGGGATGGCGGTGGCGCCGCGCTCGTACATGCCGATCAGCCGGGGCGCTTCGGCGTCCGGATCCAGCCGCAGTTCCGGCAGCCGATCCAGCAGCGCGCCGATTCCGGTGAGCATCTCGGCCCGCGCCACGTGCATGCCGAGGCAGGTGTGCGGGCCGCTGCCGAAGGCCAGTGACGGTTTCAACGGCCGGGTGATGTCGTAGTCGTCGGGGTGGTCCCAGCGGTCCGGGTCGCGATTGGCCGCCCCGATGCACAGATGCAGCACCGACCCGGCGGGCAGGTGGGTGCCGTGGAATTCGGTGTCGGCGATGACGAATCGGGAGAACATCGGATCGGTCGGCGCCCAGCGCAGCGCCTCCTCGACGGCCGGGCGCAGCAGCCGCCGGTCGTCGCGGACGGCCCGCAGCACCTCGGGACGTTGCAGCAGGGTGGTGAGCGTGATGCCCATCTGCTTCCAGGTGGTGCCCGATCCGGCGGTGAGCAGCAGGATCGAGAACGAGTAGATCTCGGTGTCCGACAGCCGGTGGGTGACGCCGTCGTCGTCGGTGTACTCGGCCTGGACCAGCACGCTGATCAGATCGTCGGCCGGCTGTGCGCGGCGGGCGGCGACGATCGGGGCGAGGATCTCCACCACCGCGCCGGTGTGGCGCAGTGCGGCCCGGATGTCGAGGGCCCGGGCGACCGGGACGCCGAAGCTGCCGGTGATGGTGAGCACCGGGATCGCGGCGCAGAAGTCGACGTTCAGCTCCGCGCGGCCCCGCCCGGCGAACTCGCCGATCAGCGCGTGCACCGTCTCCTCGATCCAATTGCGAATCCACCATTGGGCTTTCGCGGGGACGAAGGACGGCTGCACCAATCCACGATAGCGCCGATGCTGTGCGCCACCCATCGCCAGCATGCTGCTGTCGGTGCCGATCGCGCCGGCGGCGTCGACCGCGCCCGGGGCGGAGGCGAAGGTCGCCGGATCCCGGTAGGCCGAACTGCACACCTCGTAGCCGAAGGCGGAGAAGTGCGGCCGATCCGGATACGGAAGTCCGTGGAAGACCAGCGGTTCGGTGATCCCGGTGAGCTCGTGCACGGTGCCACGGTGCACCGGCGCCTGTTCCCGCAGCCGGTGCCAGGCCGGATAGGGATCGCCGGTGTAGCCGCCGCCGGTCTGGACCAGGAACGATCCGCGCAGGTCGAAAAGCTCACGCACGCGGGCGATGTCGAGGGTGGTGGTCATTTCGCGACATATCCCCCGTCGACCGGCAGCAGCACGCCGGTGATGTTGGCGGCGCGGTCGGACACCAGGAACACCGCCGCCTCCGCACAGTCCTCGGCGGTGATCGGGCGGCCCAGCGGATGCTGTGCGCCGACCCGCTCGGCCGCCGCGGCCAGGTGCGCCGGATCGGTGAGCGACAGGCCACCGGCGGCCATGAAACCGGTGTAGGGCATGCCCGCCGGGCAGATCGCGTTGGCGCGGATGCCGAACGGGGCGCCCTCGATGGCCACCGCGCGGGTGAGCTGATGCACCGCCCCCTTGGTGGCCCCGTACACCGAACCGCCCCAGGCCACCAGGCCCGCCACCGATCCGGTGTTCAGGATGGCACCGCCGCCGCCCTGCTGTTTGAATCGCAGCACCGCGTATTTGCAGCCCAGGAACACTCCGCCGAGGTTCACCGCCACGAGGCGCTGGAAATCCGCGAGGGAGTGGTCCTCCAGCGTCGCGCCCAGCCGCGGGGTGGGGATACCGACATTGTTGAACAGGATGTCCAGGCGGCCGAAATGCCCGACGGCGGTGTCGATCATCGCCCGCACCTGATCCTCGTCGGCGACATCGGCGCCGAACGGGACCGCGGTACCGCCGGCGGCCTCGATCAGGCCCGCGGTCTGCTTCGCGGCGTCGGCGTCGATGTCGGCGCAGACCACGCGCGCGCCCTCGGCGGCGAATCGCACCGCCGAGACTCGGCCGACACCGTTGCCGGCGCCGGTGACGATCGCCGATTTCTCTTGCAACAACATTGTTTTCACGCTTCCGATGAGTGCGCGGAGGTTACGGATCGAGCAGGCGCAGCGCGCCGGTGGGGCAGCCCTCGACGGCGTTGCGGATCGCGTCGGGTGCGTCGCCGGGCGGGGTGATCGGCACGGCTACGGAATCCTCGTCGTGTTCGAGACTGCCGGGGGCGTAGACGATGCAGACGCCGCTGCCGATGCACAGGGTCCGGTCGACGACGATCTCAGGCATGCGGCCGCGCCGGGGGCTGGGCCGGGGTGAACCGATACAGACGTTCGGCGTTGCCGCGCAACAACTTGTACTGGGTCTGCTCGGGCAGGTGCGCGATCCGGCGGCGCACCACGCCGATACAGTCCGGCCAGGTGGAATCCGAATGCGGGTAATCGGTTTCGCACATGATGTTGTCCTCGCCGATCGAATCGATGCTGGCGATGCCGTGCTCGTCGTCGATGAAACAACCGAAGATGTGCTCCCGGAAGGTCTTCCGGATGTCGAGGCGGTCCAGGTCGGCGCTGCCGCCACCGGCGTGGTCCATGAACCGAGCGCCCTTCGCGACCCAGTGCCGCTGCTTGTCCAGCACCTGCTCGGCGCGCTCCAGATAGTAGGGCATCCAGCCGATCTCGCCCTCGGACAACGCGATCTTCAGATTCGGATACTTCTCGAACATGTCGCTGAACAACCAGGACAGCATCGTGCCCGAGGTCCGCATCGCGCCCCAGGTGAGGTTGGCCATGAACGGGGTGTCCGGGGCGATCTTGGGCACCTGCGACGACGAGCCGACGTGCATCGAGGCCACCATGCCCAGGTCGGCGGCCGCCGACATCACCGGATCCCAGTAGCGGTCCTTGTCGTGGATGGTCGGCAGGCCCAGCGGGGCCGGATTCTCCGAGAACGCGAAGGTGGTGACGCCGCGCTCGGCCATCCGTTCCATCTCGGTGACGGCCAGCCTCGGATCCCACAGCGGGATCAGCATCAACGGGATGTAGCGGCCCGGCGCACTACCGCACCAGTCCTCCACCAGCCAATCGTTGTACGCCTTCAGGCAGACCAGCCCGAAATCACGATCCGAGGCCTCCATGAACAACTGCCCGCAGAACCGCGGCAGCGTCGGGAAGCACAGCGACGCCAGGATTCCCGCGCGGTTCATGTCCTCGATGCGGGCCTCGGGGTCGTAGCAGCCGGGCCGCATCTCGCTGTAGGGCAACGGTTCCGGGCTGAACTCCTCCTTGGACCTGCCCACCACCGCCGACAGGCCCGAGGTCGGGAACCGCTTGCCGTCGTAGACCCAGATCTCCCGGCCGTCCGCGTCGGCCTCCATGTGCGGGGCCCGATCCCGGTCCTTCGCCGCGACCCGGTCGATCCACAGGTTCGGCGGCTCCAGGATGTGATCGTCGACGGAGATCAGCCAGTCCAGATCGACGGCACCCGACGTGGTTGTGGTGGTGGGGTTTTCGAGGGTGGTCATCTCGTCAGTTCTCCGATCGCCATGTGCTTGACTTCCTGGAAGGCCCGGATGCCGTCCGGGCCGCGTTCACGGCCGAGGCCGCTGTGCTTGTAGCCGCCGCTGGGGGCGTAGGCGCTGAACACGGCGGTGTTGACGTTCACCGCGCCGGTGCGCAACCGCCGCGCGACACCCACCGCCGCCGCGGTGTCCGCGCCGTACACCTGTGCCGACAGGCCGTAGTCCGAATCGTTGGCCAGGGCCACCGCGTGGTCGAGATCGCGGTAGCCGATCACCGCGAGCACGGGACCGAAGATCTCCTCGCGCGCCGCGGGATTCGCGGTGTCGGGCAGATCCAGCACGGTCGGCTCGAAGTAGTAGCCCCGGTCCGGGAAGGCGGGTCGCTTGCCGCCGAAAGCGACGGCGCCGCCGTGCTTCTCGGCGAGTCCGACATAGCGTTCGCAGCGTTCCCGGGCGGCCGCGTCGATGACCGGTCCCATGGTGGCGGCCGGGTCGGTGGGGGCGCCGACAGTGATGGACCGGTAGGCGGCCGACACCGCGTCGAGCACCTCGGCCTTGTGCTCCTCGGGGACCAGCATCCGGGTGGCGGCCACACAGGCCTGCCCGGCGGTGGCCGCCACCACCATCACCGCGCCGACGGCGGCCCGGCCGACGGCGTCGGGCAGGTAGATCTGCGCCGATTTGCCGCCTAGTTCCAGGGCCACCCGCTTCACCGTCGGGGCGGCCTGGGCCAGGATGCGCCGGCCCACGGCGGTGGAGCCGGTGAACGACACCATGTCCACGGCCGCGTGACTGGTGAGCAGTTCTGCTGCGGCGGAACCGCTTTCGGCGACCACGCTGAGCACCCCCGGCGGCAGTTCCGCGGCGTCGGCGGCGGCGCCGAAGATCAGCGACGAGATCGGGGTGAGCGGGCTGGGCCGCAGGATCACCGAATTCCCGGCCAGCAGCGCGGGAATCAGCTTCTGGAAGGCCATGATCAGCGCGGCGTTGTAGGGCGTGACGGCGGCGACCACACCCACCGGCTCGTGCCGGCGGATGCTCAGCGCCACCCGGCCGCGGACCAGTTCGTCCACCGGGACCGGGGCGGCCTGCTCGTGGGTCATCGACGTGTACAGGGTGATGGTCTCCCGGGCGATGGCCAGACCCGCACGGAATTGGCTCATCTCGGCGAACCGGACCGGTTGCCCGGCCTCGGCGACCAGGGTGGGTACCAGGGTGTCGTGCGCGGCCTCGATGTGGTCGAGCAGCCGGTGCAGCACGCGGGCCCGGTCGGCGGCCGGGCGGTCGGACCACACGCCGGCGTCGAAACTGGTGCGCGCCTCGATGATCGCGCGCTCCACCTCCGGGCCCGGTGTCGCGGTGAGGGCGCCGACCGGTTGTTCGTCGGCGGGATTCTCGACGGCGACGGGTTCGTCACCGGATACCCATCGCCCGGCGATGTAGGTGCGGTCTTCGCGGAGCAGATCCACGGTGGTACTCCCAACGCTCACAACGGATTCGAGGTATAGACGACGGCCCCGCCGAAATGCGGGGAGGAATGGCAGGCGACGCCGACGGTCGCGGCGCGCTGCCGGTCGCCGGCGCGGCCGGACAGTTGCAGATAGCACTCCAGCATCTGCGGCACACCGTGCATGCGCCCGTTGCCCAGCGCTCCCCCACCGGACAACGCGGGCAGCGCACCCGGTCGGTCACTGTCGATCCCGCCGTCGGCGACGAACCGGTGCGCCTCCCCGCGCGGGCAGAAACCGAGCACCTCCAGCCAGAACCACACGAACGGCGAGAACCCGTCGTACACCTGCGGCAGATCGACTGCCCCCGGGCCGATCCCGGCGTGCTCCCACAACCGGCGCGCGGTCTCGGCGCCACCGTCGAGAATGTCGTCCAGTGGCCAATGCTGTGGTAGCCGCCGCCGCGTCGGCGCACCCGAGGCATACCCCGACACGTACACCGGCGGGTGCGGCAGATCCGCGGCCCGTTCGGCGGAGGTGAGCACGAAGACCGCGACACCGTCGACGGGGATGTCGCAGTCGAATGTGCAGACCGGATCGAACAGCTGCGGCGCGGCGAGATACTCCTCGGTGGCCAACGGCTTTCCGGCCCAATAGGACCAGGGCAGCCGCGAACCGTTCTTACGCGCTTCCGTCACCACCGCGGCCATGGATTCGCGCTTCGCGCCGTACCGTTGCAGATATTCCTGGTACGGCAGCGCGATCGTGGCCAGCGGCCCGAAGAAGCCCTGCGGCGCGGTCCACTGCTGCGCCCCGGCCACCGCACGGATCGGATTCCCGTGGTACCGGCCACCGGGATTGTGCAGAGCCCGATGCAGCACAACGTAATCCGCCGCACCGGAGGCGATCGCGTTGACCGCCATCGCCACCGACCCGGTCAACTGCCCGATCCCGTCGAATCCGGCGGCATAGTGCGGATCGACGCCGAGGTGCTGGGCCAGCCAGTTCGGCGACACGATACTCACCCCGTCCTGCCGGGCATGGTCACCGGCACTGGGCAACAACGCCGACCCGACGAACCCGTCCACCTGCCCGACCTCGAGCCCGGCATCGGCGATCGCCGCCCGCGCGGTCTCCACCGCCAGCACCCCCAGCGGCCGATCCGCCTGCCGCCGCACCGCACTGTGCGCGTACCCCACGATCGCGACCCGATCCCGCGCGGCGAACCGGGCGCTCATGAGGCCAACTCGAAGGCGGGGACGGCGATGTCGGTGGTGAGGTGTTCGAAGGCGGCGCGGACCGGGGCGCCGAGGCGCAGGGGTGCGTCCGGGCCGTCGAGCAGGCGGCCGATCAGGCGCAGCTCGGACTGTTCCGCGAGTTCCACGTCGACCAGGACGAAGGGCAGGTCGGTGTCGAAGCCGGGGAGGAAGGACTGCCGCACCACCGTCCAGGAGCGGACCGTGCCCCGGCCGCTGACCGGGGTGAAGGTGAATTCCGGTGTAGTGGAACCGCAGTGCGGGCAGACCAGGTCCGGGGGTGCGGTGTACCGGGTACAGGCGGAGCAGCGGGCCACCGTGAGCACGCCGGTCGCGGCGGCGGTCCAGAACGGGGCCGACTGCGCATCCGGTACCGGGAGTGGGCGGTTCGTCACGGCACCACTCCGGCGGTCTTCAACGCGGTGATCCGGTCCCAGTCGTAGCCGAGTTCCAGCAGCACGCTCTCGGTGTGCTCGCCGTGTTCGGGGGCCCGGCGCAGCACCGGTGGTTGTTCGTCGAATTGCACCGGCACCGTGGGGAATCGGTAGGTGTTGCCGTCCTCGAGTTCGACCTCGCCGACGTAGCCGTTGGCGAGCACCTGCGGGTCGGCGGTGAGTTCGGCGATGGACTGCACCGGCGCCCAGGGAGCGTCCAGGCCGGACAGCAGCTGTTTCCACTCGGCGAAGGTGCGGCCGGCGAATTCGTCGTCCAGGGCCGCGATGCAGGCGGCGCTGTGGGTGCGGCGGGCCGCGAGATCGGCGAAGCGCTCGTCGGTGATCCACTCCGGGCGGCCGATCAGCGCGCAGAAGTCCGCCCAGTAGCGGTCGCCCTGGAGGAACATCAGCTGGATGTGCCGGCCGTCGGCGGTGCGGTAGCTGGACGTCAGCGGATTCACCTGCGGCCCACGGCCGTTCACCGGCTCGGGGGCGGGGCCGTTGAGGGCCACCAGCAGATCCGACGACAGGGTCGACAGCGCGGTGGCCAGCAGCGAGACGTCGACCACCGAGCCGACGCCGGTGCGGGTGCGTTTCAGCAGCGCCGAGGCGATCCCGAAGGCCAGGGCGACGGCGCCGTTGCGATCGCCCATCGCACCGCGCTGCGAGATCGGGTGGTCACGCTCGCCGGGGGTGAGGATGTAGGCCAGCCCGCCCCGCGACCAGAAAGCCGAACTGTCGTAACCGGGCTGGTCCGCATCCGGTCCGCGCACGCCGAAACCGTGGCCGCGGGCGTAGATCAGGCCCGGATAGCGGTCACGCAGGGCCTGCGGATCCAGTCCCAGCCGGGCCAGTGCACCGGGGCGCAGGCTGGTCAGCAGGACGTCGGCGGTCGCCAGCAGTTCGTCCAGGACCGCGCGGCCCTCGGGCGCGCGCAGATCCACCGCGACCGAGCGTTTGCCCCGATTCGCCAGCGCCACCGAGAGATTCGGGCCGCCGCGGTCGGTGCCGATGCCCTGGGTGGCCAGCCCGCGATAGGGGTCGCCGTCCAGTCGCTCGATCCTGATCACGTCGGCGCCCCAGTCCGCCAGCAACGCGCCGGCCACCGGAACGAATACCCACTGTGCCAACTCGACGACGCGCACTCCGTCGAACGCGCCCTGTTCCATACCGCCTCCTCAACCTGGTTCGGATTGCACTGCATCACAAGACTTTTCGCCGGTCACCCCCCGGCGTCACGATCCGTCCACACCCCGTGAGCGTAACAAGGTTCTCGCAATTTGGGATCATAGTTCTACTTTGATCATGAGTTTTTTGATTTCAACCCGAGGATCAGAGTGCTGTTCTAGCCTCAGGTGGCACGATGATCCGAAAGGCGAGAGCAATGAAGCAGGCGCCTGTCTTCTCCAAGGGTCGTGATCTCGACGCCACCGCGACCGCCCTGCGGGCGTGGCTGGCCGCCCGGCTGGATGTCCCGGCCGTCGAGATCGATCGACTCGACTACCCACGCGGCGCGGGAATCTCCAACGAGACCATCCTGATTCGAGTCCGGCACGGCGGGACCGCCGAGGAGTTGGTGCTGCGCATCGCACCCGCCCCGGAGTTCCAGATGTTCTTCGAACCGAAGTTCCGGATCCAGTACGACATCCTGGTCGCGTTACGACAGCACGGCGATGTCCGGGTCCCCGAGGCCCTGTGGTTCGAGGAGGACCCCGGCCCGCTCGGCCGGCCCTTCTACCTGATGCGGCGGATGACGGGCCGGGTGCCGGTCAGCATGCCGGTCTACAACCGCGAGGGCTGGCTCGCCGACGCCACACCCGAACAGCGAAGAGTGTTGTGGGACAGCGCCGTCGAGCAACTCGCGGCGGTCACCCGGGTGCCGGTGGCGGCGGTGCCGTTCGTGGACCGGCCCGAGCACGGCCCGACCGGCGACGAGCAGCAGCTGACCTACTGGCAGCGGTACATCGCCTGGGCGCTCGGCGACGACGTCCCGGCCACGGTGCGGACCCTGATGGGATGGCTGACCGAGAACCGGCCGGCCGGCGGCACGACCGTCCTGTCCTGGGGCGACGCCCGGATGGGAAACATCATGTTCGGCGACGACTTCCGCGTGGTCGGCGTGATGGACTGGGAACAGGCCGCGCTCACCGATCCGGCGGCCGATCTGGCCTGGTGGTTGCTGTTCGACGAGATGCACAGCACCGCACAGGATGTCGCACGTCTGCCGGGGCTCGGCACCCGCGCCGAGACCATCGACCGCTGGCAGCGCCTGACCGGGTTGCGAGCGGACAATCTGCTGTGGCACGAGGTCTTCGCGGGCCTGAAGGCGGGCCTGCTGAGCCTGCACACCGGCCGCTCGCTGCGGCTGCCGTCGGTGAAACCGCGCCGCGGGCCCTACATTCCGCACGTCTGCCGCCTGCTCGGCCTGCCCGATCCGGAGGATCTGTGATGACCCCCACCGAGGGGCCCGCCCCCTGCGACGAGGCCGTGGTGCTGTCACCGCGATGGCTCACTCCCGTCCTGGCACAACGGTATCCGGATGCCGTGCCGGTGCGTACGGAGGTGACCGAGCGGCTGCGCACCGTCGCCACCAAGCTGCGCTTCCGGGTCGAGTACCGCGACCGGACCGCCGCCCCACCGGCGTTGTGCGCCAAGGGATATTTCGATCCGGCCACCCGTGGCCGCGCCACCCGCGCCGAGGCCGATTTCTATCACCTCGCCGCCGGGCGGCTGCCGATCCGGACACCGCCCTGTGTCCACGCCGCCGTCGATCCGGACAGCGGCCACGCGCTGGTGCTGATGCACGATCTGGTCGCGGCGGGCGCGCGATTCCTGGACCCGCTGGTCGGTTACAGCGCGGACCAGGCCACCGGCACCCTGGACCAACTCGCCGCCCTGCACGCCGCGACCTGGGGGAACACCAAAAGTGAACTCCAGCAGCACTTCCCGCCCCGGCTGGCCGGCCTGTCGCGGGTGCTGCCCGCCGAGGTGCTGCAACAACTGCTCGACGACGGCCGCGCCGGGGACGTCCCCGCGCCGGCGCGCCGGGCCGACCGCCTGCTGGCCGCCATGGCGGCCATGGACACCCTGCGCGCCGGCCATCCGGGCTGTCTGGTGCACGGCGACCTGCACACCGGCAACATCTACGAACTCGCCGACGGCCGGCCGGGACTCATCGACTGGCAGGTGGTGCAGCGCGGCATCTGGGCGCTCGACGTCGGCTACCACCTCGCCACCGTCCTCGACCCGGACGACCTCGCCGCCACCGAACGCGACCTGCTCGACCACTATCTGGATCGGCTCGCCGCACACGGGGCCACACCGCCGCAGCGGGAGCAGGCGTGGTGGCTGTACCGCGCCTACCTGCCCTACGGCCTGTACCTGTGGGGTATCACCCGCGCGGTCGCCCGCCCGATCATCGAGCGCCTCACCGGCCGGCTGGCCGCCGCGGTCGCCCGGCACGACAGCCTGGGCCTGCTCGGCGTGTGAGCCGGCCACCGCCCGCACGCCACAGCCGGTTATCGCCGTTCCTCCGAACGACACGTTGGACGGACGGCCGCAGTGGGTATTCGTCCGGGACCACCCTGACCGAACGGTCGCTTGCGACAGTCGGCTTGTCGAACGGATGTGATTCTCATGCTGGACGCGATGATGGAACAGCACCGGCAGGTCCTCGGAGCGGAGCAGATACGGACCGCGCTGCGGTCGGGCTCGGCGACCGATCGGGCGCTGGGAGTCGTGATGGCGCAACGACACTGCGACCGGGCCACCGCCCTCGGCATCCTCCGTGAGATCGCGGCCCGGCGGCGCGTCGCGTTGGCCGTGGTGGCCGCGGAGATCGGCGGCGCCGCCGGGTGACCGCCGCCGAGCGGCGGATTCAGCGGTTCGCCACCTCCCGGACCAGCGCGCCCAGTTCGGGCAGCACCGCGTCGGCGACCCGGATCCGCCGCTGGATCAGGCCGTTGCCGAAGAACAGGTCGGCGGCGTGCTGCTGTTCGGCGACGAAGTCGGCCTCGATCGGCAGCAGGCCCCACGGCCGGGTGCGCAGCGCGTGCTCCCAGTCCGTGACCGGGCGGCCGTCGTCGGCGGCGAACAGCGCGGCGGCCTCGGCGGGATGGTCCCGGATCCACTCGTCGGCCGCCTGCAACGCCGCCACGATCGCCGCCAGTTCGGCGGGTCGGGCGGTCGCGAACGCGCGGCTGGTGAACCACAGCGAGCGGTGACTGAACAGGCCGTCGGTGGGGATCACCTCGCGCAACGACGCCTGCCGCTCGACCCCGGTGAGGAACGGGTACGACCCCACCCAGGCATCCACCTCGCGGTCCAGGAACCGTTGCGCCGCATCGGTGTACGCGTCGACCGGGACGATATCGGCCCAGCCCAGCCCGGCCTTCTCCAGGGCCAGCAGCAACAGGGTGGTCTGCCAGGAACCGTGACCGAGGGCGACCCGCTTGCCGCGCAGGTCGGCGGGTTCGTGGATGCCGGAATCGGCGTGCACGACCAGGCGGCCGTTCTCCACCCGGGGGCCGGACACCGCGAGATACACGATGTCGTGGCCCTTCGCCTGCGCGGTGACCGGCGGTGTGGAGCCGGTGCCGATGACGTCGTAGCCGCCGTCGAACAGGTGGTCGCCGTGCGCGGAGGGCAGACCGGTGGTCGGATCGACGCGCGGGTTGTCCAGGGTCCGCTGATCCACCCATTCGATATCGGGCAGGGACTGCTCGAGGAGGCCGAGATGCCGCAGCACCCACAGGGTGTTGTTCTGCGGGAAGTAACCGATGCGGATGGTCATCGCGAATTCGCCTTTCCGGTGCGATCTTTCAACAGGGGCAGGACGTGGCGGCCCACCCGGCGGGCCTCCTCCAGATGCGGGACGCCGGCCAGGATGAAGGCGCCGACACCCAGATCGATGAGCTCGTCCAGCCGTGCGGCGACCTCCTCGTACGATCCCACCAGGCCGAAGGCCGGGCCGGGGCGCAGCCGATGGAAGCCGCCCCAGACGTTGGGCTGCACCTCCAGCGCCCGGTGGCCGCCGGAGCCGGTGGCCGCGGCGAAATCCTGGCTGCGCCGCCAGCCGACCGAATCACCCTCCGTGCGGGCGGTTTCCGGTGCGGCCGCCCAGCCGAGGCGGATCTCCTCCCACGCCTGGTCCGCGGTCTCGCGGGCCAGCACGTCCACGCGCACCGCGAATTTCGGCGGCCGCGGGCTGTTCGCCCGCACCGCTTCGAATTTCGCGGCGAGCGCCTCGAACGGCTCCAGCCAGGACAGGTAGTAGTCGGCGTGCCGACCGGCGGCGTCGATCGCGGCCGGCGACGAGCCGGAGAAGTAGATCTCCGGAAACGGCTGCCCGGCCAGCAGTTCCGGCAGGCCGCCGTCGTCCACCCGATAGAACCGGCCGGCGTGCCGGAAGCCGCCGTCGCCGTGCCACACGCCCTTCAGCACGTCCAGGAATTCCGAGGTGCGGGCGTAGCGGTCGTCGTGCGCGGTGGCGTCACCCCACCACAGCTGCGCGGGCCCGCCGCCGCCGGAGATGATGTTGTAGACCAGCCGGCCACCGGTCGCCCGCTGCAGGGTGGCACTCATCCGGGCCGCCTGCACCGGATGCAGGAATCCCGGCTGGAAGGCGACCATGAAACGCCAGCTACGGGTTTCGGCGGCCAGCGTGGCCGCGGCCGCCCACGGATCGTCGGTGTGCGGGAAGGACGGCAGCAGCCCGCCGACGAAGCCGGACTCCTCCGCGGCCCGGATCACCTCCGCCATGTAGTCGGCGTGGGTGAAGCCGTCCCAGCCCCCGTCGCGGTGGCCGGGTGCGAGCGCGTCGGGCAGCTGCGGCGCGAATCCGCCCCGGCTGCTGCCCGGCCGCCGCAGTGAGGTCTGGTCGCCCTCCATCGCGATGCGCCAATAGATGTCAACCGACACGTGCGGACTCCTTCTCCCCCAGCCGATACACCTCGCCCGGATCGTGGTCGACCTCGACGAATCCGGCCGTGCCCCGGCCGTCGACACCGCCGAGGTACAGAGCGGGAAACGGATTGTCGGACAACGGCTTCGGCAAACCCTGTGGGGAGTGCCAGAATTCGCGCGCCACCGCCACGAACTCCGCCCGGCCCGGATCGTCGGCGGCCAGATGCCAGCCGAGCCGCCCACCGGAGAAGCGCTGCAAGGACGCCGACAGTTTCGCCGCGTACTGCGGGGTGGCGATCCCGCTGTGGATCCCGGCCACGATCTCCACGTACCGGGTGGCGCGCAACAGCGCCGCCGCCGTCACCAGCGACTCCGGACCGTCCGGATCGAACGGCACCAGCACGCCCGCCAGACCCGCCAGATCGGCGGCCCGAGCCAGCGCGAGCGCGGACGATTCGGGCGCCGGTCGCAGATCGGTGAGATGGACCGGAAGCCGCACCGGTTCCGGCGCGTCGGCCGCCCGGGGCAGCACGATATGTGTCATACGAGTCGAATCCTTTGCCAGACAGCGTGATTACGGCGGCAGTCGTCGCCGGTCCGCGGGACGCACAGCACGAACCGGACCGCGGCTCCGGTCATCCCGTATCCATCGGGTGCGACCGGCGCCTCTCGGTGGAACCGCTGCGTTGCCGCCTCCGGCACCCGGCCGGTCATGCCGCGGCCCCCGTGACCCCGAGGTCTGCCAGCAGGCGGCGGCGCAGTGCGGTGAAGTCCGGGTCGCCGGGATCGCGGGGGCGGGTGACGGTCACGGTCTCGTCGGTGACCAGGTGGCCGTCGCGCAGCACCGCGATCCGGTCCGCGAGCCGGATGGCCTCGTCGACGTCGTGGGTGACCAGCAGGACCGCCGGGTGGTGGCGGGCGCAGAGGTCGGCGACGAGGTCCTGCATCCGGAGCCGGGTCAGGGCGTCGAGCGCCGCGAAAGGTTCGTCCAGCAGCAGCAATTCGGGTTCGCGGACCAGCGCTCGGGCCAGGGCGACGCGTTGCGCCTCGCCGCCGGACAGGGTCGCGGGCCAGGCGCGGGCATGGTCGGACAGGCCGACCTCGGCGAGCGCGGCCAGCGCCGTCGCGTGGGTCGCGGCGCCGCGCGGCAGGCCGATGGTGACATTGCCGAGCACCCGCTGCGACGGGATCAGGCGCGGTTCCTGGAAGACCACGGTGCGGGCGCGCGGAACGAGCACCGTCCCGGCGTCCGGGCGATCCAGTCCGGCCAGGATGCGCAGCAGGGTGGTCTTGCCGGAGCCGCTCGCACCGAGCAGGGCCAGGAATTCGCCGCGCCGCACGGTGAGACCGATCTCGTCCAGGACGCGGCGGGCGCCGAAGGCACGGGTGAGCCCTTCGAGCCGGATCGCGTTGCCCGCCGGGCTCATCGGACGCCGCCCGCGGTACGCCAGGGCATCAGCACACGTTCCAGCGCGCGGATCACGATATCGGCGAGCAGGCCGAGCAGTCCGTAGATCAGGATGATCACCGACAGGATGTCGGTGCGGGAGAAGTTCTGCGCCTGTGCCATCAGATATCCCAGTCCCGCAGTGGAATTGATCTCCTCGGCGGCGATCAGCGCGATCACGCTGAGCGTCGTCGACAGCCGCAGCCCGGACAGCAACGCCGGCAACGCGCCGGGCAGCACGACACGAGCGACCACGGCCGTCCGGCTCAGACCGAAGGTCCGCGCGGCCTCCATCAGTTTCGGGTCGGTGTTGCGGACCGCGCCGAAGGTCGACACGTACATCGGGAAGGTGGTGGCCACCGCGATCAGGATGATCCGCGCCGACTCGCCGATCCCGAACCACACCATGAACAGCGGCACCAGCGACAGGAACGGCAGGGCGCGCAGCGTCTGCACGGCCGAATCCAGCAGATCCTCGCCGAGGCGCCAGGATCCGGTCAGCACGCCGAGTACCAGGCCGGTCAGCACGCCGAACAACAGCCCGGTTCCGGCGCGGCCCAGCGACACTCGCAGAGCGTCGGCCAATTGCCCACTGTCCCAGAGCTTTCCGGCGGCGCGCAACACCTCCGGCGGGGAGGCCAGCAGATCCGGGGTGAGCAGGCCGGTCGCCGAGGCGATCCACCAGACGGCCAGGATCACCAGCGGCCCCAGTGCCCGCAGCGCGATCGCCACCCCTCGCGGCCGGGGCCGGGGCAGCCGGACCCGCGGGGTGATCAGGTCGCCGTGCGCCGCCACGAGCGGCGGGGCCTGCACCGTGGTCATCGGTCCGCCAGCGCGGTGACATCGACCAGATGCGGATCGACGTCGAAGGCGCCGTCGAGGACCTTCTGGTCGGCGAAGAACTTCGCGACCTCCGCGAACGCCGCCTTGTCGGCGGCGGTGATCGCCGAGGTCGGCCCGGCCGCCTTCAGATATTCGATCTCCAGATCACGCTGCTTACCGTCGAAGGCGTCCGGACCGGTGCTGTGGAAGACGTTCAGATAGTCCGCCGGCTGCTGGGCCTGCCGCTGCTCGGCCTGGTGCAGATAGTCGTAGAACGCCTTCACCACCGCCGGATGCTGCTGCACGAACTCGTTGCGCACCGCCCACACCGCGTAGTTCTGCGAACCGATGTCGCGGCCGTCGACCAGGAAGTGCTCACCCGCGTTGGCGCGTTCGGAGACCGAGTAGGTCGCCCAGGTCGCCCAGGCGTCGACCTGACCCGAGTGCAGCACCGCCGCACTCTGATTGGGTTGCAGGTAGACCCGGGTCACCGCATCGGCCGGGACGTTGTTGCGGGCCAGGGCTCGCAGCAGCAGATATTCACTGGACCCGCCGTGCGCGACGACGACCTTCTTGCCGGCCAGGTCCGCGACGGTCTTGATGGCGGCGGAATCCTTCACGAGGATGCCCTCGCCGACGGCGTCCGGGGCGACCGCCGCGAACAGCCCGAATCCGGGCTTCTGCGCCAGCGCCGCGACCGCGGAGGTGATCGAACCCTCCGCGACATCGAGTTCGTTGTTGTCCAGTTCCTGGGCGGCGGGGGCGAACGGCCCGGCGCTGCCGGTCCATTGCACCTTCGCGCCGACCGTGGCCAGCGCGGCGTCCAGGCTGCCGTCCTTCTTGCCCAGCGCCAGCGCACCGGCGTTACCCGGATCGGGGATGCGCAGGGTGACGGTGGCGCCGCTCGCCGCCGGGCCGGTGTTCCCCGAGCCGGACGAGCAGGCGGAAACCACGGCGGTGAGCGTGAGCGCGGCGGCCAGCGCCAGGACACGGGTGACGGTCATCGGGTACTCCGAACTTCGGTGGGGACGGATCGGCGGCCGGCGCGCGCCGAGACGAGTGCCGCGGCGGCGGCCAGCGGTCGCGGGTCGGACCAGGCGGCGACGTCGACCGGCGCGGCCAGGAAGCCGTGGCCGCGCAGGAAGCGCTCCTGCCGGGCCAGCAGGTCCAGGCGCTGCCCGGACAGTTCCAGGCGCAGGTCGGCGTGGTCGGTCCAGGCATACGCCCCGGCGACGCCGGCCGCGCCCGCGCCGGTCTCGGCGGCCAGGATGCGCGGCACGTCGGCCGGGTTGGCGGCGGCCCAGTCGGCGGCCTCCAGCAGCACCGCGAGGAATCGCGTCACGATCTCCGGATGTTCGTCGAGCAGCCGCTGATGCACGGTGACCGGGCGCGGAGTGCCATTGTTGATCCGGATGTGCTTGTCCGGGAAGGCATCCAGATCGATCGCGGTCACCGCGTCGTAGCGGGCGGCGGCCTCGACGGCGAGGGCGCCCTTGACGTAGACCGCGTCGACGCGGCCGTCGCGCAACGCCTCGAGTTCGGCCACCCACTGGTCGGCGCCGGCCGCGGCATCGATGTCGACCCGGATCACGTCGGCGAGGGTGCGCCCGGCCGCGGCCAGCACACCGGCGAATCCGGCCAGCGCCATGGCCCGCCAGAAGTCGATGGCGATCCGGCGGCGCGGGACCGCGATGCGCCGCCCAGCCAGTTGCGCCGGGTCGGCCACGTCGTGGCCGCGGCGGACCAGGATCGCCTGCCGCTCCTCGATCCAGGTCAGGCCGATCAGCCGGGTCGGCTCGCCGCCGGCGCGCGCCCAGAGTGCGGGGACGTTGCCGCCCTCGCGGAACAGGCCGGTGAGCGAGTGGGTGTAGTGACTGTCGCGGCGGATCCCGGGCCCGCCGTCCTGCAACGAGCGGACGGCGAGCCCGTCGGCGGCGAATTCGGCTGTCAGCCAGCCCCGGTCGGCCGCGATCCCGGTGGCCGTCGGCACCGGGCACCGGGTGAACCACAGCGTGTCGAGCGTTTCCGGCGGGGCGGACGTGGACATCGCGGGACCTCCGAAGGCGCAACGGGTGACGGCGGCGAGCCCGGCTCGCTCGCGGATCCGCGGAAGACGGACCACTCGGCGCCCAATGCTGCCCGAGGATCTCCGGGTAGTCCATATTATGGAATCAGCGAGATTATAAGTCGCACTTGGAGATCAATACCTTCCACATTATGGAAGACTCGAGCGGTGGCCGAGGATTCGACGAAAACCCGCGACGGCGCACAGGCCGTGCACCGGACATTGGCGCTGCTGCACTGCTTCGGCGACAGCCCGCAGGAACTGTCCGCCTCGGATCTGGCCCGCCGCACGGATCTGCCGCTGTCGACCACCCACCGCCTGCTGCGGGCGATGACCGCGACCGGCTTCCTGGAACAGGACCC
Source organism: Nocardia sp. alder85J (assembly GCF_020176955.2). Lineage (GTDB taxonomy): Bacteria > Actinomycetota > Actinomycetes > Mycobacteriales > Mycobacteriaceae > Nocardia. The sequence goes on along the minus strand of NZ_JAIUCZ020000001.1, from coordinate 164,316 downwards.
CGACACCGCGCGCTACGCGCTCGGACCGACCATGGCCGAACTCGGCCGCGCCGCCTATCACCGCCGCGGCCTGCACCGCGCCGAACCGGAACTGGCGGCATTGTCGCAGCGCACCGGCGTCACCGCCGACCTGGCCGTGCGCGTCGGCGCGCACGCGGTGATCCTGGTCGGCGGTTCGCTGGCCAACGACCACGGCCGCGCGCTGCGCCGACCGCTGCACTCGACGGCGCTGGGCAAGGTGCTGCTGGCCTGGTCCGACGAGGTGGACCGGGAGGTCGGCGCGCCGCTCACCCCGCAGACCGACCGCACCATCACCGATCCGCAGGCGTTGCGCGAGGAGCTGATCCGGGTCCGGGCCGCCGGATATGCCCTCAACGACGGCGAATCCGCCTCGGGCGTGCGGACGGTCGCGGTCCCGGTGCTGGACGCCGGCGATCACGCCCGCTTCGCGCTGGCGCTGCGCTCGTCGCCGGAGACCATCACCGCCGAGCGGCTGGGCTGGTTCGCCGAACAGGCCACAGCCTGCGCGACCGCGCTGGAAGTGGTACTGCTGCCGCCGAATCGGCGGCGAACCGGTCCGCGACCGGTGATCGCGCTGCCCTGACCGGCGCTCAGTAGGCGCGCAGGCCGCGATAACGCACGATCAGCAGGGCGGCCAGCGTGCCGAGCAGCCAGACGCTCAGTCCCACACCGGCGTTCAGGACGAAGCGGAGACTCCGGTCGATGTGTGGCAGCAGTCGCAGCAGGGGATCGTGCTGGGTGCCGTCGATCGGGGCGACCAGGTAGTACAGCGCGTACGGGAGGGCCAGGTGCCCGGCCCAGAGCCAGGTGGTGCGGCTGCGGCGGGTCCGCCAGCGGTGGATCAGCGGCCGGGTCTCCACGGCCAGCAGCACCGAGATCAGGTTGCCGATGCCGAGCCAGCACAGCAGCGGCAGCAGCACCGTGAACAGGGTGGCGAGCAGCCGCGTCGGCGGCAGCGAATGGGCCAGCACGGCAGTGAGGGCCAGCAGCGGCAGCCCCGCGATGACCAGCAGGGCCAGATTCTTCGTCAGCAGGATGCTGCGCACCGGCATGCCCGCGGCCATCCCGGCCCGCACTCGCGGCGCGTCCAGGCCGAGGATGTTGGTGGTGGTGACGTCGGCCAGGATGAACGTGGCGAAATAGGTGCCGACCAGCACCACCCAGCCGAACTGCCGATGCGGGTGCGCCAACGGCGACACCAGCAGATACAGCAGCGACAGCACCAGATTCGCGGCGACACCCTCCAGCCAGTACCGCGGCGAGTGGAACGACCACCGCACCTCGTCGGCCACCCGCCGGGCCAGCCCGTGCTCGGGGTCCAGCGGAATGCGCGCGGGGACCGGCCGATGCTCGGACCGCAGGTACGCGCGGACCCGCTCGCGGGCGGTGGCGGCCATTCGATCAGCCCAGCGAGTCGGCGAATTCACCCAATTGCTCTGCAATGACACCCGGTATCCGTCGCGGTAGCTGGTGGCCACCGGCCCCGACCAGTTCGAGCCGTGAGCCCGGGAGCCGATCGTGCAACGCGTGGGCGGTGGTGATCGGGACGACCTTATCGGCCGGGTCGGCGACGATCAAAACCGGTGGGCCCAGTTCGGCGACGCGGTCCAGCCAGTGGTCCAGGCCGTGCAGCAGTTCGCGCTGTTCGGTGAGGAAGCTGCGCCACACCCGGCCGTGCTCGTGCCGGATGCCCGCCAGGGCCTGCAAGGACTCGCGGGCCGGGGCCGCCGCGTGGCCCTGGACCTGCCGCGCCACCCAGGGCAGCACCGACCATGCCGCCATCGCCAGCGCGGGGCCCGCGACCGGTGCGGCCAGCAGTGCGTCCCAGCGGTTCACGCAGCCCGGTCCGATACTGGCGATGAGCACCAGGCCGCGCACCCGGTCGGGGGCCGCGGCGGCGGCTGCCAGCGCGACACCGCCCCCGTAGGAGTGCCCGACCAGGATCGCGTCGTCGATCTCGGCCTGCGCCAAGCGGTCCGCAAGCCACCGCGCGTTGCCGGCCAGGCCGGACACCGGCAATCGGTTGTCCCCGTAGCCCGGCCGATCCCACGCCACGACGGGCCGCGAGCCCGGCAGCCGGTCGGCCACCGCGTCCCAGTCCGCGCGGCTGCCCGGCTGCCCGTGCAGCAGAACCAGGTGAGGGGTGCCCATGGCGCTTACGGTAGTGGGCCGATGTGACGAGGACGTGGCGATGTCCTGTGCGGTGGCCGAGAGATCACCGGGCGGCGTGGCGGATCCGGAAATCCCGGTCGCGGGCGAGGTGTTCGAGCATGGCCCGGCGGGCCCGGTCGGCGTCGCGGTCGGTGATCGCGGCGAGGACGGCGTCGTGTTCGTCGCGACGCTCCGCCAACGGCCGGCCGTGGTCGCCGGAACGCCAGGGCGCGGCCAGTTTCGCCTGTGCCTCCAGGGTGTGCAACAGAGCGCCGAGGGTGTCGTTGTGCGCGGCCCGGCGCACCGCGTCGTGCCAGGCGTTGAGGTAGCGACGTACCTCGGCGGGATCGGTCTGCTCACGGGCGCGCTCCGAGATCTCTTGCAGGCGTAGCAGATCGGCATGGGTGCGGCGCTCGGCGGCCGCGGCGGCCGCACCCGACTCCAGGATCGCGCGGGCCTCGAAGATCTCCAGCGCCTCCTCCTCCGTGCGGATGCGCGGCACGAATCCCCGTGCGGTGCCGACCAACAGCCCTTCCCGCTCCAACAGCCCGAGCGCCTCGCGCACCGGCGTCCGCGACACCCGGAACTCGGCGCTGAGGGTGGCGGGCACCAGCGCCGTCCCCGGACCGTACTCCCCGGCCGTGAGCCGGTGCCGCACCGTCTCGTACACGGTGTCACGAGCGCTGGGGTTCCCGGTGCGCGCAGCCATCACGCCCCGGCGGCGCGGCCGCGCCGCCCGGCTCGGCCACGCCACCCGGCTCGGCCGCACCGCTCAGCTCCGCCGCACCGCTCACCTCGGCCGCACCACTCACCTCCGCCGCACCGCTCACCTCCGCCGCACCGCTCACCTCCGCCGCACCGCTCAGCTCGGCCGCGCCGATTTGCAGGGGCAGGGTTGGGTCGGCACGCCATTCGGACAGGGAGCCGTCGAACACCGTGACGTCGCCGCGGCCGATCTCGTGCAACGCGAGCGCCAGCCCGGCCGCGTTGATCCCGCCGCCGCAGTACAACACCGGTGTGCTCGCGTCCGGCAGGCCCAGTGCGGCAACCAGATCGCGGGTCCGCGCCGGATCGTGCCGGCCGTGCTCGTCCAAGGTGTCCGGGTAGGGCAGGTTGATCGAGCCCGGAATGTGCCCGGAGCCGGGACGATCCGGATCGCCGAGATAGTCGGGCAGGCGCAAGGCGCACACCACCGGACGTGCCGGATCCGGCTGCTCCGACAGTGCCCGGACCTCCGGCAATCCCGTGAAAAAGCCGGGCCGGTCGCGCGGCGTGACCCCGGCCGTGACCGAGACCGGCTGTGCCGCACCGGTTTCCACCGGAAGACCGGCGTCGGTCCAGGCCGTCAGCCCGCCGTCGAGCACGAACGTCCGCTCGAATCCGTAGGAGCGCAGCACCCACCACACCCGCGCCGCCCAGGCTCCGGACAGCCGGTCGTAGACCACCACCACGGACTCGTCGGTGATGCCGGATTCTGCTGTGACGGAACGGATCTGGTCCGCAGTCGGCCGCATGAACGGGAACGGCGAAGTGCCGTCGGAGAATTGCCGGAACAGGTCCGCGAACCGCGCCCCGGGGATGTGCCCCTGCTCGAAATCGGCCCGGCCGTCGGCGAACGGCGGCTCATCCCCGGTGCCGCGCCGGATGCTCGCGTCGAGGATCACCACCTCCGCCGCGTGATGACGCAACCAGTCGGCGGACACGAGCGCGGAACCGGTCGGCACCCCACCATCGATAGGTCCGGTCGCCGCACCGGCCCCCGTCGTATCCGTCACCACATCACCGCTTTCTGTGCCGGTCGGCACATCGCTGTCAGCATCGCCGATCCCGTGCCACCGTCGGCCCGACCGATCACCGCGCCACCACCGACCCGGTCGGTCATCGCATCACGACCGGCGAGACCCGATCCCGTCCCACCGTCGGCCTGCCTGCTCACCGCGCCACCGTCGCGGCAGCGGTGGAGGCGGCCCGTGCCCGCCACTCCCCGCGCTCGGGGCGCGGAATGCCCAGTCGCTCACGCAGCGTCGTGCCGGTGCGCTCGGTCGGCACCAGGCCGCGGCGGCGCAGTTCCGGCACCACCTCGGCGGCGAACTTCTCGAAGGCGACCGGGACGTGGGTGGCCTGGATCATGAAACCGTCGGCGGCCCCGGCGTCCAGCCAGCGTTCCATGGTGTCGGCGATCTCGACCGGCGAGCCGACCATGTCGCCCTCGGTGCGGGCGCCGTACCAGCGGCCGATCTCGCGGATGGTCAGGCGTTCCCGCTGCGCGAACTCGACGATCTCCCGGTAGTGGCCCTCCACGCCGACCTCCTCCAGCGGCGGCAGCGGGCCGTCCAGGTCGTAGCGGGTGAGGTCGACGTTCACGTGATAGGCCATCCGGGACAGGCCGGCCTCGGGGGTGACCAGGCGCACGAACGCCTCGTGCTCGGCGACCGCCTCGGCGTGGTCGCGGCCGACCACGGTGGTGGCCGCGGGCAGCACCTTGACGTGCCGGGGATCGCGGCCGCGTGCGGCCACCCGGGCCTTGATGTCGCGGTAGAAATCGACCGCGGAGTCCAGGGATTCGTGGCTACAGAACACCACGTCCGCCCAGCGCGCGGCGAAATCCCGGCCCGCCGGGGAGGCGCCGGCCTGGATGATCACCGGATAGCCCTGCGGCGGCCGTGGCACGCCGAGCGGTCCGGCCACGGTGAAGTATTCGCCGTGATGGTCGATCGCCTCGACCTCCTCGGGGCGGCCGAACACGCCGGAGTCCTTGTCCCGGATCAGCGCGTCGTCGGACCAGCTGTCCCACAACCGGGTGGTGACCTCGAGGAATTCCTCGGCCCGGCGGTAGCGGTCGCCGCGCGCGGGCAGCCCGGACTCGCCGAAGTTCTGCGCCTCCGCGTCCTGGAAACTGGTGACCACGTTCCAGCCCGCCCGGCCACCGGTGAGATGGTCGAGAGTGGCGAAGGTGCGGGCCAGGCCGTACGGCTGCTGGTAGCCGGTCGACGCCGTGGCCGCCACGCCGAGATGGGTGGTGGCCGCCGCCATCACGGTCACCACCGGGATCGGATCCAGCCGCGGCGTGCCCGTCCCCCACCGGACCGCCGGATCGAACGAATCACCCAGGCTGCGTGGCACGGCCAGCGAATCCGGGACGAAGGCCAGGTCGAATCCGGCGGCCTCCAGCACCCGCGCGAGGTGCGCGTAGTGCGCGGTGGTGAGGAAGCCGTCGGCCGCCTGCGGATGCCGCCAGCCCACCGTGCCCTGCGGGCCGGCGTTCAGGAACGCTGCCAGATGCATGATCTCCTCAGTTCGCCAGTGCGTACAGCTCGTCGACGAGCGCGACCGCGAAGGAGCCGCTGCCGCCGTCGGGGCCCAGCCGCCGCGCGGCGGCCTCGGCGGCCCGCGCGAACGCGGCGTGCGCGGTCACCGCCGCCAGGAACGGATCCGGGATCACCGCCACCGCGGCCGCGCTCAGCGCGCCGAGACTGCATCCGGCGCCGGTCACCTTGGTCAGCCGGACGTCACCGCCGGGAATCGCCACCGTGCGCGCACCGTCGCAGACGTAGTCGACCGGACCGCTGACCGCGACCACGGCCCCGGTGCGGCGGGCGAGTTCGGCGATGAAGGCCACCGCCTGCCCGGAATCCGCGGTGGTCTCGACCCCTTTACCGGCCGCGTCGCCACCGGCGAGGGCGATCAGTTCGCTGGCGTTGCCGCGGATGATCGCCGGGCGATGCTCCAGCAACGAACGCACCAGCGCGTCGTATTCGCCGGCCCCGGCGCCGTGCGCGACCGGATCCAGCACCCACGGGGTCCCGGCGGCCCGCGCGGTCGCGGCGACCGTGCGCAGGGTGTCGCCGTCGTTGCTCATCACGGCGGCGGTGTTGATCCAGACGCCGTCGGCGGCGGCCGGGAAGGTGCTCGGCCAGTCGGCGCCCGCTCCGATCGCCGGACCCGCACCGGCCGCCAGCAGCACGTTCGCGTTCAGATTGGCGGCGATGTAGTTCGTCAGCCCGTAGACGAACGGCGCCTTGGCCCCGATGCTGCGATAGGCGTCCGACACGCCGGTGTCCGCGTCGAACCTGATCTCGTCCATACCGTCTCCTCGACCCGCGAGCGGAGCGACTCCGCTGCGCACAGCGCCCTCCGCTGCGTGCATATCACTGCATACAGCTGGATGCAGGCAGGAACGAGGGTTGCGCGCAGCGTGAGCCGAATCCGGTCCGGCGCCGAACTCACCGGGCGGTCCGGTTGTGAGAGTTCCCGCCGTGGGAGCACGGACCGGCGCGGACACCGCCGACGGCTTACGATGCGGGGCGTCGGACTCGTGGGCCGCGGGGTGGGCGGCCGGGCAGGAGGTTCGGGGGTGATGGAACCGGGGCAGGACTTCGCCGGATATGTGATCGAGCGGCTGCTGGGCCGCGGGAGCATGGGTGAGGTCTATCTGGCCCGCCATCCCCGGCTGCCGCGATGGGTCGCGCTGAAGGTACTGGATCCGGCGCTCAGCGGGGATCGGGCGATCCGGGCCCGGTTCGAGCGGGAGGCGGATCTGGCGGCCCGGCTGGACCACCCCAATATCGTCGCCGTGCACGACCGGGGTATCGAGGACGACCGGCTGTGGATCGCGATGCAGTACGTCGACGGCGCCGACGCCGCCGGTCTCGACGCCCGCGCGCTGGCGCCGGCGGAGGCGGTGCGGATCGTCACCGACATCGCCGACGCCCTGGACTACGCGCACGCCAGCGGGATCCTGCACCGGGACGTCCGGCCCGCCAACATCCTGATCGCGGCGGAGACCGGAAACCGGGTGCTGCTCAGCGATTTCGGCATCGCCCGACTACACGACGACAGCACCCATCGCACCGGTACCGGAAATCTCACCGCCACGCTGGGTTACGCCGCCCCGGAGCAACTCGCGGGCGCCGAGGTCGATGATCGGGCGGATCAATACGCCTTGGCGTGCACGCTGTATCGGCTGCTCACCGGGAATGTGCCCTACCCGCTGACGAATCCGGCCGCGCTGCTCGAGATCCGGCGCAGCGCACCGGTTCCGGTGAGCGCGCTGCGGCCGGAGCTGCCGCCCGCGCTGGACGCGGTGCTGACGACCGCGCTCGCCCCGCACCCGCAGCAACGGTTCGCCGGGTGCGGGGAGTTCGCGGCCGCCGCGCAGCGGGCGCTGACGGCGCCACGGGACATGCCGTATCCGATTGCGCCGCAGGGCAGCCCCCCGCCCCGCCGTGGCCGCCGGACCGCGCTGCTCGCGGCCGGGGCCACGGCGGTGCTGGCCGTGGCCGCGGCAGCCGCTGTGGGCGTGACGAATTCGGCGCCGCACCGGGCCGCGGCGGTATCGGTGCCGGTCACCGTGCCGCCGGTGGCGTACGCGCCGACGACCGTCCCCGGCCCGGCCACCACCGCCGACACCCGTCCGGCCGCCGCGGCGGCCTTGCTGCACAGCACGTTTCCGCGCATGGTGCCCGCGACCGGTGGCCGCGACACCGGATTCCGGAACGCCTGGTGCGGCTTCGACACCGTCGACACGCACGAGAAGTTCGACACCCTGCCCTTTTTCGGCGACTGGACGGTGGCGGCGAACTGCCCGGGCGCGATGAACGCCGACCCGGTCTCCCAGTACCTCTACTACCTGTACGACACGCCCGCCGCCGCGCGGGCCGTGCTGGCGGGACTGCCGCCGAACATCCGGGCCGATCGCACCAAGGACGGCATCGGTTACACCACGTACACCATGTCCGGCATCGGATCCAGCGGATTCACCTACATGGTCACCGCATTCCGCGGCGCCCCGGATCGGGAGCGGATCCTGCTGCTGTCGATCCTGCCGACGCCCGAGGAGAACCTGGCCTGGTGGTTGTCGGCGCCGCTGGGCTGACCGCCGCCCCGGTCCGACACGCCCGCAGTTCCCGGCCGGAACCACGCCGCGGCCCTAGGCTTTCGAAAGAGCGTGCGAAAGGCGAGGGATGCGGTGACGACAGTGGACAGGGTACCCACCGGACTGCTCGACGATCTGCGCGACGGCCTGTCGTTCGAGCTCGAGGAGATCGACGAGATCCTGGCCGTCATGGCCGCCGAACAGGCCGGGGAACGGGCCCGCGACGGTGAGCTGATCACCGCCCGCCTGGGACTGGACGGGGAACGGCCGGAGACGCTGACCATGATCGGCGCCCGCTACGGACTGTCGCGGGATCGGGTGCGGCAGTTGTACACCCGCGCGGTCGGCCAGATGGTGCGGCGGGTGCAGGCGACCGGACATCCCGACGTCGGGCTGTTCGCGCGCCGGTATCCGGTCGGCTGGGGTGACGAACGGCTGGTCCGGGCGCTGCTGGGCGAGACCTATGTCACCGACAGCGATATCGCGGCGCAGGATCTGGCCTATCTGAAACTGCGGCTGGCCGGGCACGCGCTGATGGACGCCAAACGCATGGCGGGCTTCGTGTTCCAGCGCATCGCGGGCTGGCAGCAGCGCGGTCGCTGGCACCCGGCCGCGGCGCGTCCGGTCGAACCCGTTGCCGGACAGCTGATCCCGCTGCTGCGCCGAGTCGAATGGGCCGGCGGGACTGCCGCGGACCTGCCGGAACTGCCGATCCACACCATCGACGCCGACGACGATGCGCGCGGCCACGTGTTCGCCGAATCACTGGGCCGGGAGACCACGTTCGACACCGCGCTGGAGGCCCGGCTGTTGCGGATGCTGGACGAGAGCGAATCGGTGGCCACCTTCACCGAGCGGCCGGTCGTGGCGGGTTATCGGCTCGACGACGTGGAGCGCATCCACCATCCCACCGTCGGCGCCCGGCTCACCGACGGCCGGGTGCTGCTGATCGACGTGGTGCCGCTGGGCCGTGTGGCCTTCCACGGCAACCGGGCCAAACTGGAGGCCGCCCGCGCGGTGGCGCACGACCACGGCTGGGGGTGGCTGGTGTTCACCGGCAGCCGGCTGGGCGTGCCGGATCTGTTGCAGCACAGTGTCGAAGCGCGGCGGGAGCATCCGCTCCGCAACCGTTTGGCGCACGGCCCGCTGGACTGGGCGGAGTTCACCCGCTACCGCGAGAACGCCGACCTGGACGTGGTCGACGTGACCGCGCTTGCCCTGCGCCACAACTGGTGCTGGGAACGAGGCCCCTTCCGGATGGGACAGGGGCCCCAACTCACCGGTGGACCAGGATCATCGCCGCGGTGAGGAACGCGATGATGATGAAGACCGAGAACCAGGTGATCAACTGCCAGTGGCGGACTGCCACCCGCTCGCGTTCGATGGTGTAACGCAGGCCCGCGTCGACGCGGTGGTGGTCGTCGAGACTGCGGCGGGTGACGGCCAGTCGTTCGGCGACCTCCTCGGCCTCCACCAGATCCCGTTGTAGTCGGTCGACCTGCCGTTCCTTCTTGCGGGTCGCCTTGCGTGCCAGGGCCAGGGCGGTGCGCTGGTGCACCAGTTCCCGGCGCTGTTGTGCGATGACGGCCGCCTGCGCGTTCGTGTGCTGTTCCCAGTCGGTCACCGTGGCCCATCCTCCCGTGTCCTCGTCGCGAAAGCCCCAGGCCACCCGGCCCGCGACCCAGTCCTCGATGAATTCGCGCAGGGTGTGCTGCCGGGTCGAGGGCGTGGCCAGTCCGCTGACGGTGGTCTCCAGCAGGCCCGCCACCACCTGGTAGCCCGTACCGTCGGGGGCGAAGTCGTCTACGGCCACCGCCTGGATGTGGGGTACCCAGTAGCCGGGCGGGCACAACCAGAGGACCTCGTTGCAGCCGACGGCCCGCAACCGGATGCTGCGCTCCCAGGCTTGTTCCAAAGTGACAGGGGCACTGCGAATTTCGATCGCACAGACACGAGAATCACGGTGCCACAACAATCCTGTGGTCTGGGCGCCGAGCGACCTGTCCACCTCGGCGTCGTCGGCGCCGCAGGCCAGCAGCCAGCCGCGCAACCAGTACTTCATCCGCTGCACGTCCCAGCGGCAGTCGCCGCAGTCGGGCTCGCGACAGCGCCGGCCCGGCCGATGCCCGCGTGGATTCGGTTCCACCGCCGGGAGATTCAGTAGTTCCGGAGGCTCCGGAGCCCGTTCGGCGGCGACGACCGCCACCTGCGTACGCCCGATCCCGGGCTGTTCCTTCGTGCTCACGCGACCACGCCCCTCACACACCCGTGCACCCGCGGCCCGTTCCGGTCCGCTACATCTAGATTGCCGCACAACCGAGTCCGATTCAGGGCATCCGGGCACCTTTTGTTACCCAACCGCTAGCCCGGCGTGACCATCCGCGTTCCGCCCCTGCGTATTCGGCGTCCGGGATAGCCTGCCGCTATGACCGATGGGGTGGCGCTTCGCTGCGCCGAACCGGGTATCGGCGGCTACGCTGCGCAGATGCCGTCCGCATACACGCCTGTATCGTCCCCGCTCCGCACTGCGCGCGTGGCCAATTCGGTGGCTTTCGCGCTGCAAGGGTTCTTCCTCGCGGTGGTGCTGACCGAGCTGCCGCAGGAGAAGGACCACTTCCGTCTCACCGACTCGCTGGTCCTGGTGGCGGTCGTGATGATCTCGCTGCTGGCGGCGGGGGGCAGCGTGCTCGCCGAGCAGCTGGCGGTGCGGTGGTCGAGCCGGGTGGCGGTGCGAATCGGCGTGGGCCTCATCGCCGCCACCGGACTGGGCGCGGCGCTCGCGCCGAACACCGGCGTATTGTTCGTGGCCCTCGGCGGTTACGGGATCGCGGTCGGCATCGTCGACGCCGCCACCAACATGCAGGCGGTGTTCATCCAGCACGGCTACGGGAAGATCGTGCTGTCGTCGTTCTACGGCGCCTGGAGCGCCGGGTCGATCCTGGGCGCGCTGTTCGTCGCCGGCTGCGAGAAGCTGCATGTGACGCTCGCCGAGGCGCTGGCCACCGCCGCGGTCGTGGTGCTGGTCGCCGGGCAGGGGTTCGGGCCGCGGCTGCTCGGCACCCGGCAGGCCGAGTCGGAGCCCGGCGAGCAGGGCAGGGCCGGAATCCTGCCGCTGCGCGCCTATGTCGTGTTCGGGGTGGCGATGGCGCTGGTCTTCGCGATCGACCTGGCGGTGGGCAACTGGTCGGCGCTGTACCTGAAGGACGATCTGGCCTCGACCTCGGCCACCGCCGCGCTGGCGCTGGCCGCGTATCAGGGCGCGTCGCTGCTCACCCGGGTCACCGGCGACCTGTGGGTGCGGCGATTCGGGCCGCGCGCGGTGGTGCGGGTGTCGGCACTGATCGGGGCGGTCGGCCTGACGGTGGTCGTCGCCGCACCCGGGCCCGTCACGGCCCTGATCGGATTCCTGGTCGCCGGAATCGGATTGCCCGTCATCGCGCCGCTGTGCTTCAGCGAGGTCGGCGAGCTCACCGGGGGGCGCGGACTGGACGCGGTGATCGCGCGGCTGAACCTGTTCAACTACGCGGGCACCCTGGTCGGCGGCGGTGTGGTGGGCGGGCTGGCCGATGCCACCAGTCGCCGTGCGGGTTTCGCGATTCCGCTGCTGTTCGCGGTGGTCCTGATCTTCGCCGCGCGCTTCTTCCACGCCCGCACCGGCGCCGCACCGACGGGCGCCACGCCGGTCGCCGACACGCCGATATAGCCGGTATCGACCGAATTCCGGGGCCATGAAGAAAGGTTGACCCTGCTCGGGCCGTCCAGCAGACTCGGACGCGCTCCGGGCTCGATCCGATCCATTCCCTCATCCGACTGGACACGGAAGGAATTCGAATGAGCTCCACTGGCATGTCGCGTACCACACTGGCGGTGCTGGCTTCCGCCACCCTGCTGGCGCTCGCTCCCGTGGTGGCCTCCGCCGACCCGGCCGCCCCCGGCGCCGGTTCCGCGCCGGGCTCGAGCTCCGACAGCACGGGCACGAGTTCGGACAACACCCGAAACACCGGCAACACCCCGGGCGCCGGCTCGGACAACTCCCGGAACACCGGCAACGCGCCGGGCCTGAACGCGGGCAACGCGCCCGGCGCGGTGCCCGGCACGAACGGACTCCAGGGCCTGCTCAACCTCCCGGGCCTCGCGGGTGTCCTGCCCGGCCTGATGCACTGAGCCGTTCCGGTGCGCGGGTAGCGGAAGTCCGGCGGCCGCATCGGCGATTAGCCGGTGCGGCCATCGGCGGTCCGGCAGGCGCCGGACGACGTCACTTGTTGCGGTTCATGACCCGATCGGCCGCGATCCAATGGGCATCGGCCACCCACAGCCGGGCGAACGCCTCGACCGCCTCCGCGGGCGGCACGCCACCGGCGACCCGCTTGATCGCGCCGACCGAGTCGGTGGCCAGCGACCGGGCCAGCGACCGCCAGCCCTCCTCGAAGGATTCGCGCGGGAACACCCGGTCGACCAGGCCGAACCGTTCGGCCTCGGCCGCTTCCAGAATGGTGCCGGCGCCGGCGAGCATGATCGCCCGGCCCCGGCCGACCAGTGCCACCAGGCGTTCCAGACCGCCCCACGCGGGCATGATGGCCAGCGCGGCCTGATTGAAACCGATCTTGATGTCGGCGGCCGCCACCCTGATGTCGGCTGCGACGGCGAATTCCGCGCCGCCGCCGAGGGCGTGCCCGTTCAGCGCGGCGATGACCGGCGCCGGGAATTCGGCGATCCGATCGCAGATCAGCCGCATCCGCCAGGCCATCTCCTCCGCGCCGGCCGGCGTGCGGATCTCGGCGAGCTGTTTGAGGTCGCCGCCGGAGACGAAGGCGCGATCACCGGCGCCGCGCAGCACCAGCGCCCGCGCCCCGGCCGCACCGTCGAGGGCCTTCTCCAGCTCCGCCATGGTGGTCGGGGCGATGGCGTTGCGGGCCTGCGGCCGGTCGATGGTGATGACCGCCAGCCCGTTGTCCAGCTCCAACTCGACGTCCGCCATGCAGTCTCTCCCGGTCTTCCCGCGTCTCGGCCGCCCACCGCCGGAAATCCCGGAACCGGTTCGCCCGAGGCAACTCGATCGATCTCGTCCGCTCGTTCTAATTCTCAGAACTGGATACCGAGCTTCTTCTGTGATGAGAATATTACTCTATGCGAACGATCCCGGAAGAACTGGCCGCGAAGTACGTGTCGGAGGGGTGGTGGACCTCCGACACGCTCGGTGAGCTGCTCGCCGCCGGTCTGGCGGCGACGCCGGACAACGTCTTCGAGGTGCATTCCGACACCCGGCCCTATCAGGGGACCTATCGCGACGTGGAGCTGGTGGCCCGGCGGCTGGCGGCCGGCCTGCACGCGCGCGGCGTCGGACCCGGCGACGTGGTCGCCTTCCAGCTCCCCAACTGGATGGAGGCCGCCGCCGCGTACTGGGCCGCGGCGCTGCTGGGCACGGTGGTGGTGCCGATCGTGCACATCTACGGCCGCAAGGAGGTCTCCTACATCCTGGAGACCGTGCGGCCGAAGGTGTTCCTGCGCGCGGAGCGGTTCGGCAACCGGATCTACGAGGACGATTTCGACGCGAGCGTGCCGATCGTCGGCGTGGTCGGCCGCGATTTCGACGAGTTGCTCGCCGACGAGCCGATGTCCGGTGTGCTGCACACCGATCCGGCGAGTCCGGCGGTGATCGCCTTCACCTCCGGCACCACCAGCAATCCGAAGGGTGTGGTGCACAGCCACCAGACCCTCGGTTTCGAGACCTTCCAGCTGGCCGAGCGGTATCCGGGCGACTTCGACCGCCAGCTCACCGGGGCCCCGGTCGGCCACTTCATCGGCATGCTCAACGCCCTGCTCATCCCCGTGCGCCGGGGCTGGCCGATCCACCTGCTCGACGTCTGGAATCCCGGCCGGGTGCTGGAGCTGATGAGCACGCGCGACGTCATCGTCGGCGGCGGCGTGCCCTACTACATGACCAGCGTGCTGGACCATCCCGACTTCACCCCGGAGCACCTGCTCAACATGAAGTACGCCGGGATGGGCGGCGCGGCGGTCCCGGTCGCGGTCACCGAGCGGCTCACCGAGCTGGGTATCACGGTGTTCCGCGCCTACGGCACCACCGAGCATCCGTCGATCACCGCCTCCTGGTACACCGCGCCGGCGGAGAAGCGGCTGTACACCGACGGCAACGCCTCCACCGGCGTGGAGATCCGGCTCACCGACGAGGGCGAGATCCTCAGCCGCGGGCCGGACCTGTGCCTGGGCTACCTGGACGACGAGCTGACGGCGACGATGTTCGACGACGAGGGCTGGTATCACACCGGCGACATCGGCGTGCTGGACGAGGACGGCTATCTCACGATCACCGACCGCAAATCGGATGTGATCATCCGCGGCGGCGAGAACATCAGCGCGCTGGAGGTCGAGGAGGCGCTGCTGTCCATGGCCGGTGTCGCCGAGGCGGCGGTGGTCTCGGCCCCGGACGCGCGTCTGGGTGAGCACGCCGCCGCGGTGGTCCGGCTGCTGCCCGGCGCCGAACTGCCCACGCTCGACCAGGTTCGCGCACACTTCGCGGAGAAGGGGCTGGCCAAGCAGAAGTGGCCCGAGGAACTCCTCGCGGTCGAGGATTTCCCGCGCACCCCCAGCGGCAAGATCCAGAAGTTCCGCATCCGCGAGACCCTCCGCCAGCGGGAACGCTAGAGCACACACTCTTGCCCCCTTTCATTATTGAGAATAGGATTCTCGCAAGAAGCGAAGGAGGATCTCATGACCGCAGCGCCGACGTTGCCGTACCCGCTGTTCGACGCGGACAACCACCTGTACGAGACCGAGGAGTCGCTGACCAAGTACCTGCCGGATCAGTACAAGAACGCGATCCAGTACGTCCAGGTCAACGGCCGCACCAAGATCGCGGTCCGGGGTGTCATCAGTGACTACATCCCCAACCCGACCTTCTCGGTCGTCGCCGCCCCCGGCGCCATGGAGGAGTACTTCAAGAACGGCAACCCGGAGGGCAAGAGCCGCCGCGAGATCTTCGGCGCGGCGATCAAGGCCCCCGCGGCCTTCCGCGAGCCCGGCCCGCGCCTGGAGCTGATGGACGAGCTCGGCGTGCAGCGCACCCTGATGTTCCCGACGCTGGCCAGCCTCGTCGAGGAGCGCATGCGCGACGATCCGAAGCTGATCCACGTCGTCGTGCACGCGCTCAACGAGTGGCTGCTCGACACCTGGAAGTTCAACTACGAGGACCGGATCTTCACCACCCCGGTCATCTCGCTGCCGATCCTCGACAAGGCGATCGAGGAGCTGGACTGGGTGGTCGCCAACGGTGCCAAGGCCATCCTGGTCCGCCCGGCCCCCGTGCCCGGCTTCGAGGGCCCGCGCTCGTTCGCGATGCCCGAGTTCGATCCGTTCTGGGAGCGGGTCGTCCACCACGACATCCTGGTCGCGATGCACTCCTCGGACTCCGGGTACGCGCGCTTCGACGCCGAATGGGAGGGCAGCAACTCCGAGATGCTGCCGTTCCAGACCAACACCTTCCGCATGGTCAACGAGTGGCGGCCGGTGCAGGACACGGTGGCCTCGTGGGTCTGCCACGGCGCGCTGTTCCGGCACCCGAAGCTGAAGATCGCCGTGATCGAGAACGGTTCCTCGTGGCTGAAGCCGCTGCTGGACATCCTCGCCGATGTCTACAAGAAGGCGCCGGAGGGCTTCGGCATGCAGGATCCGGTCGCGGCCATCAAGAAGAGCATCCACGTCAGCCCCTTCTACGAGGAGGGCGTGACCGACCTGATCGACCTGATCGGTGTCGACCGGGTGCTGTTCGGCTCCGACTACCCGCATCCGGAGGGCCTGGCCCAGCCGACCCACTTCGCCGACATGCTCCAGCACCTGCCCGTCGAGGACCAGGCCAAGATCATGGGCGGCAACCTGGCCCGCCTGCTCGGCCTCTGATCACCTAGGACGACATGACAGCGTGGGAGACCATCCCCGAGCTGGTCCTCAGTGCCGCCGACCGCTTCGGTGACGCCGAAGCGGTCGTCGACGGCCCGTTGCGGCTGACCTACACCGAGCTGGTGGATCGCATC
Organism: Nocardia sp. alder85J; assembly: GCF_020176955.2. Taxonomy (GTDB): domain Bacteria; phylum Actinomycetota; class Actinomycetes; order Mycobacteriales; family Mycobacteriaceae; genus Nocardia. Next base: position 148,218 of record NZ_JAIUCZ020000001.1, on the reverse strand, counting down.
CGCCGGGCGGCGGGGGCCTATGCGGCGGCGGGCATCGACAAGGGCGACCGGGTGGCGCTGTGGGCGCCGAACTCCGTGGAGTGGATCGTCGCCGCCTTCGGCCTGCACGTCGCGGGCGGCGTGCTGGTGCCGGTGAACACCCGGTTCCGGGCCGAGGAGGCCGCCGACGTGATCCGCCGCAGCGGCGCGAGAGCGGTGCTGGTGCAACAGGGTTTCCTCGGCCAGGCCTACGAGACCCCGGCCGGGGTGCCGGTGTTCGATCTGAAGTCGGACTTCCTGGCCTCCGGCTCGCCGTTCGAGCGTCCCGGTGCGGGCACCGACACCGCCGACATCATCTACACCTCGGGCACCACCGGGCGCCCGAAGGGCGTGATGATGAACCACCTCCAGACCCTGCGCCTGTACGCGGAATGGTGCGACCTCGCCGATCTGCGGCACGGCGACCGGTACCTGCTGGTGAACCCGTTCTTCCACACCTTCGGGTACAAGGCCGGACTGGTCAGCTCGTTCATCCGCGGCGCGACCATGCTGCCGGTCCCGGTGTTCGACGTGAACACCGTGCTGGAGCTGATCGAGCGGGAGCGGATCACCATGCTGCCCGGCCCGCCCACGCTGTACCACTCGCTGCTGGAGGCGGCGGCCGAGGGCAAGTACGACCTGTCGACGCTGCGGGCGGCCGTCACCGGCGCCGCCGACATCCCGGTGGAGCTGATCCGCCGGGTGCACAACGAACTGCCGTTCCGGTCGATCATGACCGGGTACGGGCTCACCGAGGCCGGCACCGCCACCGCGTCCCGGCCCGGCGACACCTTCGAGCAGATCGCCACCACCGTCGGCACCCCGTGCGACGGCGTGGAGGTCCGCATCGCCGACGACGGCGAGGTGCTGGTCCGCGGGTACAGCGTCATGCAGGGTTACCTCGACGATCCGGCGGCCACCGCCGAGGCGATCGACCCGGACGGCTGGTTGCACACCGGCGATCTGGGCAGCCTCGACGAGGACGGGCACATCCGGATCATCGGGCGCAAGAAGGACATGTTCATCGTCGGCGGCTTCAACGCCTATCCGGCGGAGATCGAGGGCTTCCTGCTGGAACATCCGGCGGTCGCGCAGGCGGCCGTGATCGGCGTGCCCGACGACCGGATGGGGCAGGTGGGCAAGGCGTTCGTCGTCGCGAAAGGCCCCCTCACCCCCGAAGAACTGATCACCTGGAGCCGGGAGCGCATGGCCGGGTACAAGGTACCCCGGTCTGTCGAACTGCTCGGCGAACTGCCGCTCAACGCGACCGGCAAGGTGATGAAAGACCAACTGCGGTAACGCTTTCCACCTGGAAGGCCGCTCCGGGCCGGCAACCCGATACGCAACCCCACCGGCTCGGGGCGGCAGGCGTCACCCGGTTGGGCGCGGGACGGGATCCGAGGCTCTTGTCAGTCACCGAGGATCCCGTCCCCGCGCCGTATTCGCCCGATTTCCCTCGGAATGTTCAGTAGGCTGCACCCGAAATCCCGCCATCGGCGGTGCCGCCACCGGGATCCCTACAATCAACGTCGTGAGTACCATGATCAGCCGATTCGAGGACGACGGCCTGGACCTCGATCCAGCCGGGGTGCCGCAACGCCCGCTGGTCGTGATCGACCTGGACCGGTACGCGAACGAATCGCCGGCGGCGGTCGCGGCCGCCGCCGACCGCGTCGAACGAGCGCTGCCACTGGTGGTGGGCGTCCTGCGCGGCCCCGCCGTCGCACCGCTGCGACCGCTGCTGACCGCGATCACCCTCACCCTCACCGACCGCCAGGCCTCGGCGCTGTGGCCGCAGATGGTGGCGGTCGCCGACCTCGACGCGGCGCTGGCCGAACTGCACGCCGTCACCGCCTACGCCCCGCGCGCGGCGGTGGCCTGCGGCCAGCTGCTGCGGCAGACTGTCCGGCTGCCCACCACCCCCGCCCTCGCCGCCGAGGCCGCGGTGTACTCGATGCTGCTCGGCGGCCCCGAATTCGCCCGCTGGCTGGCCGAACGCGGCCCCGCCCGCGAGGTCGCCCGGCCGGCGGCCGATCTGGTCCGGGTGGACCGTGAGGACGACCGGCTCGACATCGTGCTGGACCATCCGCAGCGCCGCAACGCGCTCAGCATGCGGCTGCGCGAGCAGCTGCTGGCCGCCCTGACCGTGGCCGAAGCCGACCCCACGATCGGCGCGGTCACCCTGCGCGGCAACGGCCCGGCCTTCTGTAGCGGCGGCGACCTCGACGAATTCGGCACGGCCACCGACCTGGTCGCCGCCTATCTGGTCCGGGTGGACCGGGCGCCGTGGCGGATCATCGATCAGCTGGCCGACCGGGTGACCGCCCGGATCCACGGCCCCTGCATCGGTGCCGGCGCCGAGATGGCGGCCTTCGCGGGCACGGTGATCGCCGCGCCCGGCACCGTGCTGCGCCTGCCCGAGATCCGGATGGGCCTGGTCCCCGGCGCGGGCGGCACGGTCAGCATCCCCCGCCGCATCGGCCGCTGGCGCGCCGCCTGGCTGATGCTCACCGGCACTCCCCTGCCCGCCGCCGCCGCCCTGCGCTGGGGCCTGGTGGACCGGCTCGAGGACAACTGACGCCTAGCGGCCGATGCGGTCCAGTTCCTCGATCTCCTTGCCGGACAACGCCATTCCGGCACCCGCCAGATTCTCCCGGAGATGGGCCACCGACGAGGTGCCGGGGATCAGCAGGATGTTCGGCGACCGCCGCAGCAGCCAGGCCAGCGCGACGGACATCGGGCTCGCGTCCAGCCGGGCGGCCACCGCCGACAGCGTCGCCGACTGGAGCGGGCCGAAGCCGCCCAGCGGGAAGAAGGGCACGTAGGCGATGTGCTCGGCGGCGAGCCGGTCGATCAGGTCGTCGTCGTGCCGGTGGGCGAGGTTGTACAGGTTCTGCACGCACCCTGATCCTGTCCGCACTGGGCAGCGACGGCGCGTCCGGAACCATCGGCGACTGCACCGGCGAGCCCCACGCGATCCGCTACTCGGAGCTGTCCCGGCGCCTGGCCGGCATCAGTCAGAAGATGCTCACCCAGACCCTGCGCTCCCTGGAACGCGACGGCCTGATCACCCGCGAGGTGATCGCGACCGTGCCCGTCACGGTCTCCTACGAGCTGACCGATCTGGGCCTGTCGTTGCACCGGATGCTGCGCGGGGTCAAGGCGTGGGCCGAGCAGAACATGGACGAGGTGCCGGCCCACCGCGCGGACTACGACTCCCGGATCGGGTGAACGCATCTCGCTCGATCCGAGCCGGAATCGGCTGCGCCCCTGCGATTGCCCCGGTCCGAGCGGAGGGTCCACGGACGGCCGCGCGCACCGAGTGCCGATCGGCTCGATCGCCGGGCTGCCACGGAATAGGCTCGGGGACATGAGCGCACATGCGACGACCGCCGTGACGAACCTGATCGCGACGTACGCGGAGTTGGTCGACACCGGCGATTTCGCCGGAGTCGGCGCACTGTTCGCCGACGCGGTGTTCATCGGGAGCGGCGGATCGGCGGCCGGGGCGGCGGCGGTCGAGCAGATGCTACGGAGCACGGTGATCCTGTACGACGACGGCACCCCGCGCACCCATCACGTGACCACCAATATCGCCGTCGACGTCGGCGAGGCGGCGGAGACCGCGACGGCGCGCTCCTACGTCACCGTCTTCCAGGCCGTGGCCGAGCTGCCGCTGCAACCGATCGCGGCGGGGCGGTACCGGGACCGGTTCGAATGTATCGGCGGGCAATGGCGTTTCGCGCGGCGCCGGGTGCACATCCACCTGATCGGCGATCTGAGCCGCCACCTGCGCGGGCAGCCATTGAAAGCCGCCCCGGCACAGCACGATCGGGGCTGACCACCGGCCGGTCGGGTTCGCCGGGGGCCGAGCGAGCGGGATTCGCCGCCGCCACCGTTTCCGGACCGCTCGGCGGCCGGCGAACGCACTTCCGTCGCGGTGACCCACGACCACCCTCGGCAGGCGGCGACCGATCCCGCGCGGTCACGCCGTGGTGGCAGCAGCGGCGTGATCCAGCAGGCGGCTGGCGTTCTCGTCGAAGATCAGGTGACGGACGGCGGGGTCGCCGACGGCGGATTCCACCGTGTGCCGGGCGGCGACGACATCACCGTAGGGGGTGTTGGAGCCGAAGAGGCACTGTGTGGGGACGGTGCGGGCGGCGGCGGTGACGGCGAATGTCTGTACGGCACTGGACAGGTCGAGGTAAAGAGTGGGGCAGGTGGCAGCCAGGTCGACCAGGTCCACGGCGTGCAGGCCGCCGAAGGCGCCGACGATCACCGGGACCGACGGGAAGCGTTGCGCCAGCGCGTGATACGTGCGCAGGTCGGCCAGGGTGTTGGGCGCGCGCGGTGGTGATCCATTGTGATCGGCCCCAAACAGCGGGGATCCGGAGAACCGCGGCGGGGGCGGGTGGCAGCATGACCACCATGAATTCGATTCCCTTGCGGCGCAGCGGCGCACCGCACCGCTTGCGGCAGGTCGTGGGGGCGCTCGCTGCCGTCGCGGCGGCCGTGGCGGCGTTCGGCACCGGTTCGGTCCCGGCGGCGCACGCGGAGGCGGCGGCCGTCGCCTCGGCGGGGTGCGCCACGCCGGACCGGACCGCGCCCGGGTCGTCCACGCTGCCGTTCGCCTCCGGCGGGCAGAGCGGGCACTACATCCTCGATGTGCCGGCCGGCGCCACCGGGCCGCTGCCGCTGGTCCTCGATCTGCACGGTTATCTGGAGCCGGCGGAGATCCAGCGCACCAGCAGCGGGCTGGGTGAGTTCGGCAGCACCCACGGCTTCCTCACGATCACCCCGCAGCTGGACGAACCCGGTTTCCCCCGTTGGGATTTCACCCCGGGGCAGCCCGATGTCGATTGGCTCTCGACTCTGCTCACCCAGGTGGAATCGACGCAATGCGTGGATCAGCGCCGGGTGTACGCCGCCGGGCTGTCGATGGGCGCCTTCACCAGTTCCGCACTGGCGTGCCGGCTCTCGGATCGGATCGCGGCGGTGGCGCCGGTGGCCGGATTGCAGGACTTCCAGTGGTGCCACCCGACCCGGCCGGTGCCGATCGTCGCCTTCCACGGCACCTCCGACCCGATCATCGCCTACACCGGCGGCATCGGCCCGAACGCCCGCTACCTGCCCTCGCCGGACGGCAGCGGATCGGCGGTGCGGCAGCAGCCCGGCGGCCCGGGCGTGGACGGCCCCGGGCCACAGAGCATTCCGGATATCGCGACCGCCTGGGCCCGGCGCAACGGCTGCGGTGACGCCCCCACCGAGCAACACGTCACCCGCGATGTCGACCTGACCACCTACCCCTGCCCGCCGGCCGGAACCGTCGAACTCTATTCGGTCCTCGGCGGCGGCCACACCTGGCCGGGCAGTTCCTTCGCCAGCCCGGAACCGCTCACCGGCAGCACCACCCAGTCGATCAGCGCCGACGCGATCATCTGGGACTTCTTCCAGGCGCACCCGCTGCCGTAGTCGCTCGGGCCGGGGCGGCGGCTCGGGCCCGGTACTCGGCGACCGCGCGGTCGGCGTCCTCGGTGACCAGGTCGGCGTTGATGTGGGCGCCGGCCGTCGCACCGGCCGCCGCGGCGTTGCCGACCTGGGCGGACAGGTCGGTCACATTGCCCGCCAGCCACACTCCGGGGACATCGCTGCGGCCGAAGGGGTCCGCGGGGAGATGTTCGCCCATGCCGCTGGGGTGCGGGACGGGGTGCAGGCCCAGGTCGGCGAGGAATGCGGTGCGGGCGACCATCCGGGTCGGCACCGCCAGCGCGTCCCGGCTGACGAGGGTGCCATCGGCCAGGCGCACTCCGGTCAGGCGGTCGCCGGTGATCTCGGCGGCGGCGACCGCGCCGGGGACCACGCGGATCCCCAGGGCCGCCAGTCGTTCCGGATCGTCCGGCGCGTCGCCGTCACCGGTGAACACCACGACGTCGGCGCTGAGCTGCCGCCACAGCAGCGCCGCGTGCATCGCGATCGGCCCGGAGGCCAGCACGCCGATCGCCTCGTCGCGATGCTCCCAGCCGTGGCAGTACGGGCAGTGCACCACGTCGCGGCCCCAGCGTTCGCGCAGGCCGGGCACGCCGGGGAGTTCGTCGACCAGCCCGGTGGCGACCAGCAGCCGCCGCGCCCGGACCGTACGGCCGTCCGCGAGATGGACGGTGAACTCACCGATCGCACCGGTCACGGTCGTGACCTCGCCGGTGGTCAGCTCACCGCCGTAGTGGCGGACCTCGTCGCGGCCACGTCCGGTCAACTCCGCGGGCGAGACCCCGTCGCGGGCGAACAGGCCGCGGACCGCGCCGGCGGGGGCGTTGCGCGGGGCGCCCGCATCGATCACCAGCACCGAGCGCCGGGACCGGGCCAGCATCAGGGCCCCGTTGAGGCCCGCGGCCCCGCCGCCGATCACCACCGCGTCACAACTGTCGTTCGTCATGTGCCCACCATGCCGACCCACCCGCCAGAATGGCAAACAGATTTGCCGTTGTGGCAAACTGTCGGGCATGGAGGACTTCGATCGGACGCTGGATGCCGTGGGGCCGCGGCTGCGGGCGCTGCGCATCCAGCGCGAGGCCACCCTCGCCGAGCTCTCGGCCGCCACCGGAATCTCGGTCAGCACGCTGTCGCGGCTGGAGTCCGGTGGCCGGCGGCCCACCCTGGAACAACTGCTGCCGCTGGCCCGCGCGCACGGCGTCACCCTCGACGAACTGGTGGACGCGCCGCCGACCGGCGATCCGCGCGTGCACATGCGCCCGCTCACCCGGCACGGGCTCACGATGATTCCGCTGACCCGCCGCGCGGGCGGCATCCAGGCGTACAAGATGATCATTCCGCCGGGCCTGCGCCGCTCCCCCGAACCGCGCACCCACGAGGGCTACGAATGGCTGTACGTCCTCAACGGCCGGCTGCGGCTGATCCTCGCCGACCACGACCACATCCTGGTGCCCGGCGAGGCCGCGGAATTCGACACCCGGCTGCCGCACTGGTTCGGCGCCGCCTCCGACGAACCGGTCGAATTCCTCAGCCTCTTCGGGTCCCAGGGCGAGCGCGCCCATTTCCGCGCTCGCCCGAAGAACGCCGGACCACCACCCGCGGACTCCGACTGATCGCCACCCGCAGCCGCGGGCGACCGTCAGCCGACGCCGTTGGTCGCCATCCGGTGATCCAGCAGTCCGCCCGCGCCGAGCCGGGGATCGGTGAGCATGCTCGCGGGCGCGCGGTGCTCGGACACGCCGGAGGGATGCCAGTGGTTCTGCGCCAGGCCCTCCAGCACGCAGACCAGCAGCATCTTCCGGCTGCGCTCACCGCAGCCGTTGTCGGCGCAGCCCCCGTCGCCGACCAGTCCGGTGGCGCGGGTGTCGGGAGAGGACAACTGCCAGAACATCTCCGGGCCGATCAGCACGGACTGCCCGCTGGTCTCGGCGAGCCAGCGGCCGGCGTAGCTGATCACCATGTCGGTGAACACGTCCGCGTCGGACACCGCCTCCACGAATCGGTTCAGCGCGGCGGTCCGATCCGGGCTGTTCTGAATGATCGATGCCAATCGTCCCGCCACCTCGCGGAACTGATTCACATCCAGGTTCTGACACATCGCTGCGGGCATGCTCACTCCATTTGACGAATTCGACAGTGACGGAAGAACTTCGGATTACGGTACGCGTCCGGGGCGACAAGCTCAGACGCGCTCACCGGCCCGCGGTTGGTAGCGGGGACCGGCGGGGAACTGGATGTCGGCCGCGCCGGGTTCGAAATGCCGCGTGGCAATTCGCTGCGCCGGTTCGAAATTGCGCAGATGCCCGGCCACACTCTCCAGGAACGGATCGACCGGAACCAGTTGCACGGTCTCGGCCTCGACGATGGTCGGTGCCGCCGTGACGACGGTCGGCGCGACACCGACGACCGTCGGCGGCGCAGCGGCAGCGGCCGGCGCCGGACCGGCGCCGACCGGACCGGCACCCGCGACGGCCGGGGCCGCCTCGGGACCGGAAACCCACTCGCGGCCTTCCTGTTTGCCGTTGTTCCACAGCAGCAGGGTCAGGTGTACCGCGAACATCATCGTCAGCGGCATCCCCGCGTGGATCGCGACCGCCACGCCGTCGCCGCCGATCTCGCGGGCGTACTCGATGTTTCCGGCCACCGAGACCAGCGTCGACAGGACGAACAGCGCCACGGCGTACCACCAGCCCGCACTGCGGCGATGGAAGAACGCGGTGGCGATGACGGAACCGACCATCAGCCCGTCGACGGCGGTCGGCACGTTGGCGGCCAGATCGGGCGGCACGAAGTTGCGGATCGCGAGACTGTGCAGGGCCGCGAAGGACATTGCGAACGATTTGACCGCAACAACGCAGGAAACTATGACCGAGGCGTGCAGCGGCCCCGGCCGGAAACCCCGGAACCGAGACAACAAGCTGCGACGATGCACCTCTCCCGCACTCTGCTCGTCGACATTGTCACCACTCTCGGAACCGATGGGGGTCATGGGCGAACAGCCTAACGGCCAATTCCCCGCAAACGATTCAGCGCGGATACTGTGTCGGCATCCCATAAGTCCGATTCGCCCGTGGCGCCGGACTTTTCACACTCCCGCACGTCGAGAAACGAACGCGCCGAATGCCTTCCGGACACCGGCCGTGGCCGATCGGAACAACCGGTCTCGGAGTTCCGGATGCGTTGCGCCGCAAGCTGTTACCGCTCGGCGCGGCCGACGCCCCCACGACGGCGACCGAGTCCGGCCGCCGCGGCGGAGGCGACGGGATCAGATATTGCTCTCGAGAAATTCGATCAGCTGCCCCTTGGGCGCGGCGCCCACCTGCGTGGCGGCGACCTCACCCTTCTTGAACAGCAACATGGTCGGAATGCCCTGTATGCCGTACTTGCCGGGCGTGGCCGGATTCGCGTCGACGTCGACCTTGACGATGGTGACCCGGCCGTCGAGCTCCTCGGCGATCTCGTCGAGGATCGGTGCGACCGCCTTGCACGGCGGGCACCACTCCGCCCAGAAGTCGACCAGAACCGGTCCCTCGGCCTGGAGCACCTCCGATTCGAAGGAACCGTCGGTCACGTGCGAGATCTTATCGGACATCACTCCATGGTAGGTGAGCGTGATCGGCCGCGGACCCGGTCGGGCCGCCTCAGCCCGCCTTGCGCAGGGTGCCGGAGGCCGTCTCCCGTCCGGTCCGGTCGCGGGCGACGACCGTGGTCTCCCCGTCGTTCTCGGTGAGGCCGATGATCAGGCCCTGATGGTCGAACAGCGGTGTGCGCAGCCGATAGTCGAAGTCCAGGTTGCCGGACGCCCCGCGAGCGCGGGCCAGCTCGGCCATCGCGACCGCCTGCAACGGGCCGTGCACCAGCAGGCCGGGATAGCCCTCGACATCGCGTGCGTAGTCCCGGTCGTAGTGGATGCGGTGCGCGTTGTAGGTGAGCGCCGAATAGCGGAACAGCAGGGTCGGCGAGGTCTCGATCGCCCATTCGTCCGGACCGACCGGCACCTCCGCGACGGCCTCGGCCGTGTCCTGCCGCGGTCCGCTCGCCGCCTCCCGGTACACGATGTCCTGGCGTTCCTCGACCACCAGCCGGCCGCCCTGACTGATCCGATGACCGACGGTGAGGAAGGTCAGCGGCCCGGAGCGGCCCTGCTTGTCCTTCACCTCCAGCACTTCGGTGCGCCGGGTGGCCTCCTCGCCGAGCCGCAGCGGCGCGTGCGAGACGACCCGGCCGCCGGCCCACATCCGCCGCCGGCCCGGCCCGGGCGGGGCCGGTGCGGTGTTGCGGATCGGGTGGCCGTCGGGGCCCAGATCGGCCTGTGCGGGCCGGTCCAGCAGATAGATCCAGTGCCACAGCAGCGGCAGTTCCGCCTGCGGCGGCGTCACCCCGAGCAGCCCCGCCAGCGCCTGCGCCGGACCGGGCAGCAACACCTCGCTGCGCTCGACCACCTCGGGCACCGCTGTACCTCCCACGTCGCCTGCCTGAACCACCCTGTCCTCCTTCACCATTCGTTCACCGCACGCCGAATCCGGCCGCGGCCCGGCGAGCACCGCGCCGTCATGCCGCACCCGGCCACCACTCCAGCGTGACCGACGGCCCGCCGGGCCCGCCCACCGGAACCGGCCCACGACCCCCGCCCGACCGGCGAGTCACCGGACCCCCGCACCGGAACCGGCACGCGACTCCCACGCTGGCCGACGGGTCACCGGGCCTCCGCACCGGTGCCCGGGCCACCGAACTCCGCCCGCACCGCCGCGGTGTGCGCACCGAGCGGCGGCACCGCGCCCATGGCCGGTTCCCAGGCGTCCGACATCACCGGCGGCAGCATCGCCTCCATCGTGCCGGTGGGCAGCGGCACGGCACGGAACCGGTCCCGGGCCACCAGTTGCGGATGCCGGGTCAGCTCCTCGGGCGTGCGCAGCAGCGCGTTGGCGATACCCGCCGCCTCCAGCAGGTCGACCACCTCGGCGCTGGTGTGCGCGGCGAAGGCCCGCTCCAGCAGTGCGGCCAGCTCCCGGTCGTGGGCGACCCGGTCCGGATTGCCGCCGAACCGCGGATCGTCCAGCAGTGCGGGCTGTTTCAGCACCTCGCGGCACAGCCGCTGCCATTCCCGATCGTTCTGCACGCCCAGGAACACAGTGCCGTCGGCGGTCCGGTACGGGCCGTAGGGCGAGATCGAGGGATGTTTCGCGGCCGTCCGCCGCGGCGGCTCGGCGCCGTAGCGAGAGAAATAGGCGGGCTGACTCATCCACTCGCCGAGCGCGTCGATCATCGCCACGTGCAGCGACGCGCCGCGGCCGGTGTGGTCGCGGTCGTAGAGCGCGGTCAGGATGCCGCTGTAGGCGTACATACCGGTGGCGATGTCGGCGACGGAGAATCCGGCCTTGGCCGGCGTCTCCGGGGTGCCGGTGGACAGCACCAGTCCGGTCTCGCACTGCAACAGCAGGTCGTAGGCCTTTTTCGCGCGATACGGGCCCTCGGGTCCGTAGCCGGAGATGGCGCAGTGGACCAGTTCCGGCCGCGCGGCACGCAGCGTCCCGGCGTCCAGACCCGCCCGCTCGGCCGCGCCCGGCACCAGATTCTGCACGAACACGTCGGCCCGGCCGATGATCGCGTCCAGTACCCGCCGGTCGCCGGGCTGTTTGAGATCCAGCTCGACGCTCTCCTTACCGCGGTTGAGCCAGACGAAATAGCTGGATTCGCCGTGCACGGTCCGGTCGTAGCCGCGGGCGAAATCGCCGGCCCCCGGGCGCTCCACCTTGATGACACGCGCGCCGAGGTCGGCCAGCTGGCGGGTGGCGAACGGCGCGGCCACGGCCTGTTCGACCGCGACCACCAGGATGCCGTCCAGCGGACGGCGGATCCCGGCTTCGGGAAAATCGTTGCCGGACAAGCTCAGTCGATCCTGTTCCGGGAGATCAGCTGACGGGCGATGACATTGCGCTGGATCTCGTTGGTGCCCTCGCCGACGATCATCAGCGGCGCGTCCCGGAAGTAGCGCTCCACATCGAACTCGGTGGAGTAGCCGTACCCGCCGTGCACCCGCACCGCATTCAGCGCGACCTCCATCGCCACCTCGGAGGCGTACAGCTTGGCCATCCCGGCCTCCATGTCGGCGCGCTCGCCGGAGTCGTAGCGGCGGGCCGCGTACTGGACCAGCTGCCGGGCGGCGGTCAGCTTGGTGGCCATGTCGGCGAGATAGTTGCCGATCGACTGGTGCTGCCAGATCGGCGTGCCGAAGGTCTCGCGCTGCTGGGCGTACCGCAGCGAATCGTCGAGGGCCGCCTGGCCGACACCGAGGGCACGGCAGGCCACCTGGATCCGCCCGACCTCCAGCCCGCGCATCATCTGCCCGAAGCCCTCGCCCTCGACGCCGCCGAGCAGCGCCGAGGCCGGGACGCGCAGATCGTCGAAGGACAGCTCGCAGCTCTCCACGCCCTTGTAGCCCAGCTTCGGCAGATCGCGCGACACGGTGAAGCCGGCCGGATCGGCGAAGGCCGGGCCCTTCTCGACCAGCAGGATGCTGATGCCGCGATGCGCCGGCCGCGCGGCCGGGTCGGTCTTGCACAGCAGTGCGACCAGGGAGGACTTGCGCGCGTTGGAGATCCAGGTCTTCGAGCCGTTGACGACGTACTCGTCGCCGGTGCGGCGGGCGGTGGTGCGCAGGCCCTGGAGGTCGGAACCGCCGCCGGGTTCGGTGAGCGCCATGGTGGCGCGGATCTCGCCGGTGGCCATCCGCGGCAGGTAGCGGTCGCGCTGTTCCGGGGTGCCGTAGTCGACCAGCAGTTTGGACACCACGGTGTGGCCGCCCATCGCGCCGGCCAGGCTCATCCAGCCGCGGGCCAGTTCCTCGGTGACGGCCGCGTAGCAGGGCGTGGACACCTTGACCTCACCCCACGGCTCCGGAATGGCCAGCCCGTAGATGCCGAGCTGCTTCATCTGCTCGATGAGCTTCTCGGGATAGACGTTGGCGTGCTCGAGTTCCTGGACGACCGGTTTGACCTCCCGGTCGACGAAATCGCGCACCACGGCGACGATCGCGGTCTCTTCCTCGGTCAACTCGTGCATCTCACTCTTTCCGTGGTTCCGGCCGATCGGTCTGGATTCGGACATCCGCCCGCAGTACCATCATGAACTCTGATGGATAGGCATGTGAAATACCATCTTTTGATGGCTCCCATGCCGGGACGCGATAAGGAGGCCCGGTGGACCTGAAACAGCTCAAGGCGCTGGTGACCGTGGCCGAGGTGGGCAGTGTGACCCGGGCCGCGGAATTGCTGCATCTGGTCCAGCCGGCCGTCACCCGGCAGATCCGGGCCATGGAGACCGAACTCGGCGTGGCGTTGTTCGAACGCACCCGCAACGGGATGCAGCTCACCGAGGCGGGCGCGATCATGGCCGAACGGTCCCGGCGCGCGCTGCGCGAGCTGGCCCGTGCGACCGCCGAGATCCACCCGCAGCGCGGGGAGGTGTCCGGACAGGTCACCGTCGGATTGCTGGAGAGCACCCTCGACACCCTGGCCGAGCCGCTGGTGACCGCGGTGAAGGCGAGCCATCCGCACATCGAACTGCGGATGCAGACCGGCTATTCCGGACATCTGCAACGCTGGCTCGACGACGGCGATCTCGATGTCACGCTGCTGTACAACCTCACCGACACCCCGTCGGTGAACGTGGTGCCGCTGCTGAGCGAGCAGCTCTGGGCGGTGGCGCCGCCGGAGGCCGGGCTGCGGGCGGACCGGCCGATCCCGCTGGCCGAGGTCGCCGAACAGTCGCTGGTGATGCCGGCGCCCGGGCACGCCCTGCGCGCCCTCATCGATACCGCCGCGGCCCGCACCGGCGTCCTCTTCGACGTCAGCGTGCAGACCAACTCCCTGGCCCTGCAGAAGCAGTTCGTGCTGGGCGGGCACGGCTGGACCATCCTGCCCGGCGCGGGCATCGTCGCGGACGTGACGGCCGGGGTGCTGAGCGCCGCGCCGCTGTGCGAACCGGAGATCCGCCGCCTGGTGGTGCTGGGCATGCCGCGCACGGGCCGGTTGCCGGCCGCCGCGGAAGTGGTGGCGCAGGAACTGGTCCGGCAGGTGCGCACGGCGGTCCAAGCGGGCCGCTGGCCGTCGGCCCGGTGGCAGGAGCACGGCGGCGGCGCCAGGTAGAACACGATACTGTTTTCTCAGATCGGTGATCGGCCTCGCTGTAATGCCGTTCTCGCATTATGACATCGGGGAATGCATCCATGCGGGAATATTATTTCTCAGATGTGTTCTGCATCACTCATGATTTGCGGGCATCGGAACCGCACATGAGAGAAAGCCAGAGCCCATGAACCAGGTCTCCAGGGTGACCGCGCTTTTCGCGCTCGCTGTCGCCGCGTCCGCCGTCACCGCCGGCACCGCCGCGGCGGCCCCGTCCGGCACGGACAACGCGGCGGTGGTCGCCGCGCCGGCCGCCGCCCCGGTCGATGAGCAGCAGGCTCCCGGCGCGGCCCAGAGCGGGCCCGTGGATCCGAACACCGAGTACACCAAGGCATTCGACGCGATCGCGATGGCGTGGGGCAACGACTCCACCCTGGGCCGCGTGGTCGGCTCCGCGATCGGCGCGGCCGTCGGCTGCGGCCTGGGTGCGGTAACCGCCGGTTCGCTGACGATCGCGGTTCCCGTCATCACCCCGATCATGGCCTTCGGCGGCTGTGTGGTCGGCGGTGGCACCGCCGGATTCCTCGGCGGCACCGTCGGCAGCATCGTCACCGGCGCCGGCCCACTGGCCGACGCGGTCGGGCAGCAGTACGGGAGCCTGCACGCCAAGGGCCTGATCGCGCAGCCGCTGCCGGACGCCGCGGCCGCCCGGTAGCCCACCGCCGCGCCGCGGCCCGAGCCGTCGATGCCGGGCCGCGCGGGCCGGCGAACTCCGCAGACCATTCGGCAAGACAGGAAATGAGCAGGACCATGAAGGTGAAGACTCAGGGTGCGACCCTAACCGCGCTGACCGCGATGGCGGCCATGGCGATCGCCGCGGGTACGGCGAACGCCGACCCCGTGAATCCGGATCCGCAGCAGCGGACGATGACCGTCGATCTGGCCCCCGGCGTGCAGTACACCGGCAATGTGGCCGAGAACGCGGCGGTCGTGCGCACACCGATCGGCAGCATTGCGATGCGGGCCGGCCAGATCGGCATCCAGGACGCGGCGGGCAACGCGCTGTACGGGGCTCCCGTGCAGGCGATCGGCCCCACCTCGCCCGCCGACACCGGTGCGGCGGCGTCCGCGCCCGCCGCCGCATCGGTGGCCGACAGCACCGAGGCGGCCGCGGCTCCCGTGGCCCGGCAGGCCCAGCCGGTCGGTGACTTCAACGCCGATCTGCACGCGGCCGTCGAGGCCGCCGACGGGCAGATGGGCCTGGCCATGGGCCTGGGCGTGCTCGGCGGCTCGCTGATCGGCATCGCCGTGGGCTGCCCGATCGGCATCGCCACCGGCGGCACCCTGATGGCGCTGGCCTCGGTGGGCACGCTGACCCTGCCCGCGCTGGTGGCCGGCTGCGTGGTCGGCGCGACCGCGGTCGGCGGCCTCGGCGCCACCGTCGGCGGCGTCGTGGCCGCCCTCCCGGTCGGCATCGCCACCGGTGTCGCGACCTTCAACCAGTTGCAGGCCCAGCACGGGACCCCCGCTCAGACGGCACCGGCCGCAGGCTGATCGGCACTCTGCGCCAGTATGGTTCCCATGATGCAGTATCCGATGTTCATCGACGGGAAGGATCATTCTCCTATTGGTGGAGAGTGGTTTCCCACCGATAATCCTTATCTGGGCACCCCCTGGGCGCAGATCGCGAAGGGCGGCGCCGACGATGTCGACGCCGCCGTCACGGCCGCGGCCCGTGCCTTCGTCTCCGGCCCCTGGCCGGAGTTCACCCCCAGTCAGCGCGGCGCGCTGCTGCGCAAGCTCGGCGACGTGCTCGCCGAGCACGCGCAGCGCCTGGCCGAACTGGAGACCCGCGACAACGGCAAGCTCTACGCCGAGATGTTCGCGCAGGTCTCCTATCTGCCGCAGTGGTTCTACTACTACGGCGGGCTGGCGGACAAGGTCGAGGGCACGGTGCTGCCGCTGGACAAGAAGGGCTACTTCTCGTACACGAAGAAGGAGCCGATCGGCGTGGTCGGCATCATCACGCCGTGGAATTCGCCGCTGATGCTGCTGACCTGGAAGCTGGCTCCCGCGCTGGCGGCCGGCTGCACCGTGGTGATCAAGCCCTCGGAGTTCACCTCCGCGTCCACGGTCGAACTGGTCCGGCTCTTCGACGCGGCGGGCGTGCCGCCCGGGGTGATCAACGTCGTCACCGGGTTCGGCGCCGACGTCGGGTCGCCGCTGGTCGAACATCCGCTGGTCCGCAAGATCAGCTTCACCGGCTCCGACGGCACCGGCAGGTATATCGGCGCCGCGGCGGCCAAGGATTTCAAGCATGTCGGCCTCGAACTCGGCGGCAAGTCGCCGAACATCGTCTTCGACGACGCGGATCTCGACGCCGCCGTCAACGGCGTGGTGTCGGGCATCTTCGCGGCCACCGGGCAGACCTGCCTGGCCGGTTCGCGGCTGCTGGTACAGCGCAGCATTCACGACGAATTCGTCGGGCGCGTGGTGGAATTGGCGAGATCCGCGCGGATGGGCGACCCACGCGCGGAGACCACCCAGGTCGGGCCGATCACCACACCGCCGCAGTATCGCAAGGTGCTGGACTACATCGAGGTGGCGAAAGCCGAAGGCGCGCAGGCGGTCCTGGGCGGCGGGCCGGCCACCCGGCCGGAGTGCGGCACCGGCTGGTTCGTCGAGCCGACCATCTTCACCGGCGTCGACAACGCGATGCGCATCGCCCAGGAGGAGGTGTTCGGCCCGGTGCTGGCCGTCATCCCCTTCGACGACGAGGACCATGCCGTCGCCCTCGCCAACGACGTGCGGTTCGGGCTCGCGGCGGGGGTCTGGACCTCCGACATCGGCCGCGGTTTCCGCATGGCCGACCGCATCCGCTCCGGCACGGTATGGGTGAACACCTACCGTGCGGTGAGCTACCTCGCCCCCTTCGGCGGCTTCAAGGACTCCGGGATCGGCCGCGAGAACGGCATCGAGGCCGTCGGCGAATACCTGGAGAACAAGACGGTATGGATCAACACCGGTGCGCCGGTGGGCAATCCGTTCGTCATCCGCTGACAGACCACATGGCGGGTGTGGGCGCCGGGACCCTCTGACCGGCGCCCACACGGACTTCCGCGACCGCGCACCGCGCCGACCGGCGCCGGCGCACCGTCAGCGGCGCCGGACCTCCGCCGGGTCGATATTGCCGATACCCCGGATATCCTTGGTGCCCAGCGGAATCAGTTCGAATCCGGGATCACCGGCGAGTTCGCCGGTGACCTCCGGGGCGGCCAGCACGGTGTGCGGTTCGGCGAGGGCGGTGAGCCGGCTGGCCAGATTCACCGTGGTGCCGAAGACGTCGCCGAGGTAGTTCAGCACCGAGCCGTAGGCCAGCCCGATGCGCACCCCCGGGATCAGCGAATCGTCCGCGAAGCGCACCGACAGCCGGGTGGCGATGTCGGCCAGGCGCACCGCGCCGTCGGTGGTGAACAGCACCTCGTCGCCGAGCATCTTCACCACGTTGCCGCCGCAGTCGGCGACGATCTCGGTGGCGCGGTACTCGAACCGCGCGATCAGCCGCTTCAGATCGATGTCCGAGTACGACCGGCTCAGTTCGGTGAAGCCCACGATGTCGGCGAAACCCACACCGGCGACCGGCATCTCGGTCTCGGCGGTGTCGTGCAACCGGCCGATCGCGGTGACCACCTGGCGCCGCCACATCTGGCCGAGCACCCACTGCGCCTCCGGCATCCGCAGCACCAGCTGCTCGATCGCGTCCCGGCCCACGGCCCGGGAACGGTCGCGATGGCTGGCGACGATCTCCATCTGCAACTGCGCCAGATAGCCGATCGCGCGGCTGAGAATCCTGGTGAGCCGCAACGACTCCGGCTCGTCGAGTGCGCCGTCGGTGACGTAACCGGTGATCAGGCGCAGCAATTCGACGTCGGAGGCGGTGAACTCCAGTTCACCCGGCGCGGCCTGCGGATAGCCCAGCGCCCGCCAGTAGCGGCGGGCGCGCTGTTCCGTGACTCCCGCGACGGCCGCGGCCTCACCGGCGGTGTAGCACAACGGTTCCCCGAGACCCGGGGGCACCGGCCCCGGGTCGCCGGGGCCGGGCAGCGGTGCGGACACGGCCCCCTACCCCGCTACCGATCCGGGGCGCCGAGGGCGCGCACGAAGCCCTCCGGCAACAGCACGTCGGTGCGGCTCAGATCGTGGATCGAGCTGTGCCCCAGAGCCAGCAGCGTCGAATCGATCCCGTTGCGCAGCACGTCGAGCACGTTCTCGACACCGGCCTGGCCGTTGGCGGCGAGGCCCCACAGGTAGGCGCGGCCGATCATGACCGCGCGGGCGCCCAGGGCCACGGCCTTCACCACGTCGCTGCCGCGGCGGATACCGCCGTCGATCACGACCTCCAGCTGGTCGCCCACCGCGTCCACGATGGCGGGCAGGGCGCGGATCGAGGCCGGGGTGCCGTCGAGGTTGTTACCACCGTGGTTGGACACCGAGATGGCGGCCACGCCGGCGTCGACGGCGCGGCGTGCCTCGTCGACCCGATAGACGCCCTTCAGCAGCAGCGGGCCCTCCCACTGCTCGACCAGCCAGCGCACATCGTCCCAAGACGGCGGCGCGGTGTTCATCCACTCGCCGTAGGCGCCGAAGAACGTGGGGATCGAGCCGTCGGCGCCGACCATGTTCGGGACGGTCAGGTCCGGCACGTGCCCGGTGCGGGCGAACGACCACAGCCAGCCCGGCCGCCGCAGCGCCTCGGGAGCGAAGCGCATCGCCTCCTTGAAGGTGAGCTTCTCCGGGATGTGCGGGCTGCCCCAATCGCGGCCGTAGGAGAACGACCAGTCCAGGGTGAGGATGACGGCCAGCGCCCCGGCCTGCCGGGCCCGGTCCAGGCGGCGCAGCATGTCGTCGCGGGACCCGATCCAGTAGAGCTGGTAGAAGGTCTTCGGGTTGGCGGCCAGCACGTCCTCGACCGGCTTGCTCGCGAAGGAGCTCAGCCCCATCGCGGTGCCGCGGGCGGCGGCGGCGCGTGCCACGGCCACCTCACCGTCGGGATGCACGGCCTGCACACCGGTGGGCGAGATGATCACCGGCAGCGAGATGTCCTGTCCCAGCAGGGTGGTCGACAGATCCCGCTTGGCGGACATACCCGCGGTGAGCGGCGCGAAGGCGATCTCGTCGAACGCGCTCATGTTCTCCTGATAGGTGACGCCCTTCTCCGAACCGGCGAGCAGCGCGCTGTACACCGACGGCGGTAGCCGCTTCTTCGCGCGCCGCTGCGCCTCCGCCACTGTCTCGAACCAGCTTCCGGCCATGAAAAATCTCCTTGTCGCAGTCGTGTTCATCGCGGCCGGTTCCGGCCGCGCTCGGGATGTCGCGGTGTGTCAGTTGCCGCGCATACGCGGACGGACAACCTTGGGACGCAACGGCATCCAGGTTCGGTGCCGCAGGCAGCCGGTGTAGACACCGGCGCCGTAGGCGATGTCGTCGGCCAGCCGGGCCGCCGCGGTGCGCAGCGGACGCCGCCCGCCGCCGTCGCGCAGGCCGGTGGCCAGCAGCAGCGCGGCCAGCGCCAGCCGCCTGCCCCAGCGGCGGCGGCCACCGGGCAGCGCCGCCGCCAGCAGTACCGGAGCGGCGAATTGCGTCGCGTACCTACCGCTTTCGACGGCCGTCCGATGGATGCCGGCGGCCGTCGCGCCCAGCGCCAGGTCGGCCGGGACCCCGGCGCGATCCAGCGGGACCGCCACGGTGGCGGCACTGCCGACGACACCGGCCAGCACCACCAGCGGCCGCCGGGCCAGCAGGCCCAGCACCGCCAGCACGGCCCACGGGTGCACGATCAGCGGGGGCACGCTGCCGGGATGCAGTTCGGCCAGGGGCGCGGCCGAGGTGCCGTAGCGGAAACGCCGGGCCAGCAGCCGCCGCAGCGAGGCCGGTTCCTCGTGCGCCACCCGCACCGCCGGATCGTAGCGCACCCGCCAGCCCGCCTCGTGCAACCGCCACACCAGGTCGACATCCTCGCCGACGCGCAGTCCGGGGTCGAAAGCCTCACCGTCCCAGCCGACATCGATCACCGCGCCGCGGCGCACCAGCAGTGCGGCGGTGGGCACGAAGGCGACCGCGCCGCGCGGCTGCACCCGCGCCGGGCGCTCACCGAGGTCCAGGCCGCAGCGGCGGGGGTGCCGGCCGTCGGGCAGGGTGACGATGCGCGGGGCCACCGCGGCGACCACCGGATCGGCGAAATGTCCTGCGAGACCGTCGATCCAACCCGGTTCGGGCACGCAATCGCTGTCCAGGAAGGCGATCAGCTCGGTGCGGACCACGCGCAGCGCGGTGTTGCGCGCCGCCGCGGGCCCCTGATTGCGGTCGTGCCGCACCAGCGTCACGCCCGGCCGGTCGGTGGCCGCGGTGATCGCCGCGGCATCCGCGGAACCATCGTCGATCACCACCACCGGGTAGTCGCCGCCGAGAGCGTCGAGGCAGCGGGTCAGCATGTCGGCGCGGTCGAGCACCGGGATCACCACGGTGAGGTTGGGCCGGGTCTCCGGCCGCGGCGGCCGCGGATGGGCCAGGCCCGCGTCGGTGAGCCGGCGGGCCAGCACCCCGGCGGCCCGGCCGGTCACCGGGCCGGACTCCAGTTGCTGCCACAGCCGGGCGCCGGCGGGCGTCAATCGCATTACGCGCGACGGTGTTCCGCCCCACCAGACGTTGCCCGGCAGCAGTCGCACGCTCACGTCCGGCACCATCCGGAACCCGGACGGCAGCGGATCGACGGCGCTGAGTGTGGTGGCCAGTGCGGCATCCTCGGTCACAGCGACAGCCCTCCATCCGCGGAAACGATCGAACCGGTCATCGCCCCGGATTCCGGGCCGGCCAGGAAGGCCAGCACCGAAGCGATCTCGGCGGGTTGCAGCAACCGGCCCACCGGCTGCTGCCCGGCGAACCGCCCCGGTTCCGGCAGTCCGTACAGCCGGGCGGTCTCGGCGAGGATCGCGGTGTCGGTCGACCCCGGGCTGACCGCGTTGGCGGTCACCCCGCTGCTGCCGAGTTCCGCGGCCAGCGCCCGGATCAGCCCCGCCACACCGGCTTTCGCGGCACAGTAGGCCGCCAGCATGGGCAGCCCCTTGGTCGCCGCCGCCGAGGCGATCGCCAGGAACCGCCCGGTGCGCGGCGCCGGTCGCGACAGCAGTGCCGGGATCGCCGCCCGCGCCAGGTTGATCACCCCGCCCAGGCAGATGTCCAGCACCACCCGCTCCTCGTCGACGGACTGCTCCCACAGCGGAACCCCGCCGGTCATCACCCCGGCGACCGCGAGCGCGGCGTCCAGCCCACCCCAGTTGTCCACCGCCGCCGCCACCGCCCCGTGCAGCGCGCCGGTGTCGCGTACATCGGCGACATACGAAACAGCCTGTCCCCCAGCCTCTTTGGCCGCGAGCACCACGGCCTCCAGCTCGTCGCGGGTCCCCATGGCGTACGGCAGCGCCGGATCGTCGGCGGCCATGTCCACGGCCAGCACCGACCAGCCCCGCTCGGCCAGCGCCAGCACGGTCGCCGCCCCGATCCCGCGCGCGGCCCCGGTCACCAGCGCCACCCGGCCCGCGCCGGGTCCCGGTTGCTGTTCGCTCATGGTCCCACCTCGTACTTCGTCCCGAACCGCGCGCCCACCGCACACGTATACCGAATGCTCTCGCCCGCAGCGCTTTTCAGCGGCCACACGTCCGACGCACACCGAATCGCACCCTCGGCCGGGCAACCGCGCGGCGACGCACCCGGGCGCCGGGCGCACTCCCCCGTCATCAGCGCGGTCACTGCGAGTGAATCGCCCCGGACCGCCGACAGCTCACCGACCGAACCCCGCATGCGGCGCGGCACGACGGCACGACGCGCGGCGCGGGTACCGGCCGCGGCAGTCCGGCAGATCCGCGCCGAGGCGTCCGCTCCGGGAAATCCGCTTGCGGACATCACCTTTCGGATCGGCAGCGCTGCCAGGGCGTGATTCAGGCCGCGGATGTCTCGCGCCATGTGGTCACCTCCCGGAGCAATGCGGTGGTCAGGGTGTCGAGCAGGGCCCGGCCCTCGGTCGCGGTGGCGCCGGTGGGGTCGCCGAGGATGCCCGATTCGCTCACGGCGCGGACGCCGCCGGCGCGCAGGTCGGCCATCAGGTCCGGCAGCGGGCTGGTATTGCCCGGCACCGCGCGGTCGGCGTGGACCGCCGCCGGGCGCAGCGCCAGTTGCAGCGCGGTCTCGACGCGGCCCGCGTGCGGGTCGCCGGACCAGCGCGGCGAGAAGACATGGACGTCACGGGTTTCCGCGCGCAGCCGGGCCGCCGCACGCGCGACCGGCGCGGCGTTGCCACCGTGCGCGGAGACGAACAGCAGGTGCGCGAAGGTGTCGCTCGCCGAGCGGCCCAGCTCCAGCAGCAGCAGTTCGGTCACCTCGAGGCCGATCGACAGTGTGCCCGGGAATCCCGCGTGCTCGCCGCTGGACCCGTAGGCCACCGGCGGGGCCACCAGCACATCCGCGCGCCGCCGCGCCAGCCGCGCACACAGCGCCACCGCGATATCGGTGTCGGTGCTCAGCGGCAGATGCGGGCCGTGCTGCTCGGTGGCGCCGATCGGCACCGCCAGCAGGGCACCGGCGGCCGCGCGGTCACGCACATCGGTCCAGGTCAGGTCGGCGAGCAGCGTCATGATCGGCGTCCGGTGAGCGGTGCCGCGGTGGTGCCGGGCACCGGGCGATCGACTGCCGGGACACCGGACCGGGCAGCTTCGTTCACCGGCCGGGCAGCGCCGTTCGTGGCGCATGCGGAGCTGTTCACGGCCGTCTCCCCGGCGCCACCAGGTTCGACAGCACCGCTGCCGAACTGTCCAGTGCCGCACCGGAACCCGCGAGGGTGGCGGCGGCGGTCACGGACAGGACAGTGGTGGAGCCGGAGGGACGAGCCATGATTCACCGCCGAGCGCCGGAATCGGCCAGCGGCGCGGCGAAATCGGCCAGCGGGTTCTCGTCGCAGGCGCGCTGCGGCATCCCGGGCAGGCCCAGGGTGACCTTCTTGCCGCGGTGCGAGTGATCACCGGTCGGCTTGGGCGCCTCGGCGCGATCGGCGCCGGCCAGCGCCGATTCGCCGTGTCCGCGAACGCATTCCGGGTCCGGTCCGTCCAGCGGCAGGCCGGTGAAGAACTTGGCCGCCATGCAGCCGCCGCGGCAGCTGTCGTAGGCCGAGCAGGAGGCGCAGGCGCCACCGGTCTGCGGGCGGCGCAGGTCGGTGAACAGCTCCGACTCCCGCCAGACCTTCTCGAAACCGCCGGGGGTGCGCACGTTTCCGGCCAGGAAGTTGTCGTGGATGGCGAACGGGCAGGCGTACACGTCGCCGACCGGATCCACCAGGCACACCACTCGGCCGGCGCCGCACAGGTTCAGGCCGGGCAGCGATTCGCCGTAGCCCGCGAGGTGGAAGAACGAGTCGCCGGTCAGCACCCGCTCGCCGTTGCCGAGCAGCCAGTCGTACAGCTCGCGCTGCTGGCCGGGCAGCAGGTGCAGGTCGTCCCACACGTCGGCGCCGCGGCCGGACGGGCGCAGCCGGGTCAGCCGCAGCTGGGCGCCGTAGCGGTCGGCGATCGCGGCGAACTCGTCGAGCTGGGCGACATTGTGCCGGGTCATCACGACCGACAGCTTCATGTCGCGCTTGCCCGCGGCGGCCAGCCGTTCCAGCGCCCGCATGGAGGTGGCGTACGAGCCCGCCCCACGCACCGCGTCGTTGATCTCCGCGGTGGCGCCGTCCAGCGAGATCTGCACGTCGACGTAGCTGTTGCTCGCGACCTTGCGGGCGGCCTCGTCGGTGATGCGAATACCGTTGGTGGAGAACTTGACTCCGACATGGTGCGCGGTCGCGTAGTCGACCAGCTCCCAGAAGTCCGATCGCACGGTCGGTTCCCCGCCGCCGATGTTGACGTAGAACACCTGCATCCGCTCGAACTCGTCGATCAGCGCCTTGCATTCGGCGGTGGTCAGTTCGCGCGGGTCGCGCCGGCCCGAGCTGGACAGGCAGTGCACGCAGGACAGGTTGCAGGCGTAGGTCAGTTCCCAGGTCAGGCAGATGGGCGATTCGAGCCCGTATTGGAACTGCTCGACCAGGGGCAGCGGGGTAGCGGTCACTGCGGATCGGTCCTTTCCCGGATCATGTCGGAGGCCGCGAGGGCGGCGAGGGCGGTGCGGTAGACGGGCAGGTCGGCTTCGGTGAGGCCGGCCGCCAGGCAGGCGGCGCGGGCACTGTCGGCCGTGGCCAGACCTTGCAGGACCGCGAACAGAGTGCGGTTCTTCAGAAAGGACAACCGCCGGTTCCCGAAGTGATAGAGCATCGCGCCGAACCGCTCGGGCCGGATGGACACCAGCTCCGACACCTGCCAGGCGGCCTCGAGATCGAACGGGGCGGGCGCCGCCGGGGCAGCGCCCGCGGCGGCGGTCAACTCAGTAGACACCGCACATTCCGTCGATCGACACCTCTTCGACCAGCAGATCGTCGGCGACGAGCAGCTCGGTGGACTGATCGACCGTGTTCTCACCCATGAGTGACTCCTTTTCCTTCGGTAACGACAACTTCCTTCTCTTCGTAAGATAATGTCACGACGTGACAGAAACAAGACCCGGTCCGCGCGGCCGCCCTCGGCGGACGAGCAACCGCAACCTGGAGCTCATCGCGCTGCGGCTGTTCGCCGAGCAGGGCTTCGAGGAGACCACGGTCGACCAGATCGCGACCGCGGCCGGGGTCAGCACCCGCACCTTCTTCCGCTATTTCGAGTCGAAGGCGGCCGTGCTGCTGAACGAGTTCGACCAGGAGGTGCAGACCATCCGCACCCTGCTGGCGGAGTCGCCGCCCGACCTGCCGGTGATGGCGTCGGTGCACCGCGCGGTGCTCACCGCCAACAGCTACAGCGCCGAGGACGTGCCGGAACTGCGCGCCCGCGTCGGCCTGCTCGGCTCGGTGCCGGAACTGGCCGCCAGCGCGGCCGTGCACTACGACGCCTGGGAACGCGCGATCAGCGAATTCGTCGCCGCCCGCACCGGCGGCTCACCGGACTCGCTGACCGCGCTCGCCGTCGGCCGCGCCACCCTCGCGGTGTGCCGGGCCGCCTACGATCGCTGGGTGGTCGAGGCCGAGGGCGACCTCACCGTCTACCTCGACGCCGCGCTGCGCGCCCTGCAGGCCGGCTTCGACGACACGACCCTCGGCGCCAGACCCCTGGATGAGAAAAAGCTCGGGCGACACTGAGAAATCTCTGTGGGACCTGGAGCCCGGACCTGCATATTCGGCATACTGCACGGGCCGGACCGGACGAAGGGGCAGGGATCGAATGCGGATGCACGACAAGACAGAACGGCTGCCGCAGCGCTGGGCGCACGCCGCGGCGGCCTCGGCGCTGCTGCTGGGCAGCGGCGTCGCGGCGACGTTCGGTGGCTCCGCGGTGAGCGCCGCCGCCACCGCGGACAGCGACATCCACTATGTGGCACTGGGTGATTCGTTCGCCGCCGGCTCGGGGGTGTTCCCCGAGCACGACGTGAGCGCCTGCTTCCAGTCGGAGCTGAACTATCCGAAAGTGGTCGCGGCGCAACTGCACGCCACCAGCTTCCGCGACGCGACCTGCGGCGGCGCCACGCTCACCGATCTGCATGACGCGCAGCCCGCGATCTCCGGCAGCGCCGGATCGTCCGCGCCGCAGTTCGATTCGCTCACCCCCGACACCACCCTGGTCACGATGACCATGGGCGGCAACGACATCGGGCTCGCCGCCCAGGCGCTGGCCTGCTTCAACGCGCTGCCGCAGCCGCACGGCCACTCGTGCACCGAGCAGTACACCGCCGACGGCCGCGACGGCATGGGCGAGCGGCTGGCCGCCCTGGCCCCCGGCTACGATCGCGCACTCGACGACATCCATGCCCGCGCGCCGCTGGCCACGGTCGTGATCGTCGGCTACCCGACCGCCGCGCCGCCCGGCGGCTGCCCGCAACAGCCGGCCTGGCCTGCCGACGTCGACTACCTGAACAGCGTCCTCGGCCGCCTCAACGACGTGCTGCGCACCGCGGCCACCCGCCACGGCGACCGCTACGTCGACACCGCTACCCCCAGCGTGGGCCACGACATGTGCCAGACCCCCGACCGCCAGTGGATCAACGGCCTGATCCCGTCCTTCGCCTCCCCGGCCCTGGCCCCCCTGCACCCCAACGCCGCCGGTGAACAGGCGATCGCCGACGAGGTCGTCGCCACGCTCGGCTGACGCGGATCCGAGGCGCCGACGCCGGCCGCCCGGCCGCCACCCGGCCCGGGATCTCCGCCGCGCATCGTCGAAAATCGGTGCCGCCGCGCTCTGTGCGCCGATGACCCGGTACCGGCCACCGGACGGGAGCCGCCTGTCGATCCGGGCCGGGCCGCGCCGGATCCGATCGGCGCGCCTGAGCCCGCGCGCGGGAACCGCCCGCAATAGTGGTTGCTGAAATGTTGCTAATGCTCGAGGTGCCGACGGGAACTTCTTCCAACCGGAGGTCGAGGGTGATTCGGCGGAACAGATCACGGGCACGGATCAGCGAGGCGCGGCGGTGACCGGCGAGCCGGCGGTCGAGACGGTCCTGCTCGGCGGGTATGCGATCGTGCTGGTCTCGATGGCGTTCGGGCTGGACCGGACGACCCGGCGCGGTGGCGTCGACGATCCGTCACCGCAATCGGTGGCCACCCGCTCCCCGCGCGATATCGCGCTGGTGACGATGGCGGCCCTGTTCCTGCTGCTGGCCGCGCTGCTGCATCCGCGCGACCTGCCGGCGCTCGGCCCGGTGCTGATCGGCTGGGCCGTGGTGGCCCGGACGATCGCCGACCGCTCGGGGCGCGCGCGGCCCGCACTCCGCCGATCCCGGCACCGCGCCGGACGTCTGCTGTCGAATCGCCAGTCCGGATGAGCCGCCGATACCGGCGCAGCGCCGGATATTTGCTGTCGAATCGCCGATCCGGGATGAGATAGCACATCACTGTCGACTGCCCCGGCCCGCATGCGGGTCCGAGTTCGCGCCGGCCGGTGGGTCCGATACTCGATCAGCGCCGGTCCGCGCCGCTCAGCCGGTGACGGGAGCCGGATCCGGGGTGGGGGTGCGGGACGGGAGCAGGCGGGCGGCCAGGCCCAGGGTCGCGCCGGCGACGACCGTGCCGGCCATGGGGAGGCCGGTGGCCGGGCCGCCGAGGCCGACCAGGGGCGAGACCAGGGCGCCGAGGGTGAATTGCAGGGCGCCCATCAGGGCGCTCGCGGTGCCCTTGGCGTGCGGGGCGCGGGCGACGGCCAGGGCGGTGGCGTTGCCCGCGATCAGGGGGAAGACGCAGACCTGGAGGAACAGGGCGGGCAGGACCGCGGTGGCGGGGGCGTGGATCAGCAGCAGGATCAGGACGAGGGCGCCGAAGCCGAGCATGGCGGACTGGCCGACGGTCAGCAGGGTCTGCGCGCGGATCCGGGTGGTGAGGCGGGCCGCGAGCGCGCCGACGACGACCATGCCGAGGGCGTTGGCCGCGAAGACGATCGTGTACTGGGTGGTCGACAGGCCCAGGACGTTCTGGATCACGAACGGGCGCCGGAGGTGCGGTCGGCGGCGACCGCGCGGCTGATCACGATGCCCGCCGCGCCGGTGCAGCCCTGGACGAAGCGGCCCGCCGTCAGCACCCAGATGTTCGGCGCCAGGGCACAGGCCAGGGTCGCCAGCAGGGCGACGAGGCTGCCGAGCAGCAGCGGGCGGCGGCGGCCGAGCCGGTCCGACAGCGGGCCGATCACCAGCTGCCCGAGCGCCAGGCCGATCAGGAAGGTGGTGAGGGTCAGCTGCACGCTCGCCGCGCTGGTGTGCAGGTCGGCCGCCAGCCGGGTGAACGCCGGCAGGTACATGTCGATGGAGAAGGGGGCCAGTGCCGACAACAGCGCCAGGACCGCCAGCAACATGCCGGGCACTGCCGGTCGACCTCGGCTCACCACGGTGGCCACCTCCTCGTTGATCGTCGCGCTCATTCAACAGCTACCGGCGCGACCTCCGCGTTCCGGGCCTCGGCCGGGTCGCCGCGGACCTGGTCGAACCAGGTGCGAGATTGCCGTTTGCTTCTACGCGTATTGAGATTCTCATCGACGGCAAGTAGCGTATCCGAACAGGGCATATGCCCTATTCGGCGACGTTGCTGGAGGGAGAACCCCATGCAGTTCCTTGTCTTCGCCTCTCCTACCGTGGGCAAAGAGGACGAGTTCAACGAGTGGTACACAGGGGAGCACATCCCCGACATGCTGAAGATCCCGGCAGTCACGTCGGCCACCCGGATCCGGCTGCGCCCGGTCGGCGGCACGGAGAAGCGCCCGGAGTACCTGACCACCTACGAGGTCGACGGCGATATCGACAGCCTGATCAAGGAGATCGGGGTGCGCACCCGCAACGGCGATTTCGGCGCCACCTCGGACACCCTGGACATGAGCTCGGTCCGGATGATCGCCGGGGAGCCCGCCTGATGCCGTCGGTCGAGATTCTCGGGGGCAATGTCGAGTACGAGATCCTCGGGGACAGTGGCGATCTCATCGTCCTCACACCGGGTGGCCGCTTCAGCAAGGACTTTCGCGGGGTACGGCCGCTGGCCGAGGGGCTGGTGGCCGGTGGCCACCGGGTGCTGCTGTGGGACCGCCCCAATTGCGGTGTCTCCGATGTGCAGTTCTTCGGGATCACCGAATCCCACATGCGCGCAGAGGTTCTCGCCGGTCTGCTGCGGGCGCTGGACACCGGGCCGGTGATCCTCGCCGGCGGGTCCGGCGGCGCGCGCGACTCGATCGTCACCACCATCGAATATCCGGACCTGGTCCGGAAACTGGTGCTGTGGAACATCGTCGGCGGTCTCCAGGGCCAGTTCATTCTGGGCTCCTACTATGTGGTGCCGACGCTGCTGGCGGTGCGGACCTCGGGAATGACGGCGGTCGCGGAACTGCCCGAGTGGCAGACGCTGATCGAGGCCAATCCCAAGAACCGGGAGCGCATCCTCGGGCAGGACCGCACCACGTTCAACCAGCTGATGCTGCGCTGGCTCGAGGCGTACGTGCCCAAGCCCGGCCAGACCATTCCCGGCGTCGCGGACGTCTCGTTCGCCGACATCCGGGTCCCGACGCTGATCATCCGCGGCGGCAAGGACGACTACGACCATCCCAAGCGCACCTCGCTCGAGGTGAGCTGCCTGATCGACGGATCCGAGCTGATCGACCCGCCGTGGCCCGAGGACGCCTGGGAGCGGGCGACCGAGGCGCGGGCCCGCGGCGAGGACGTGGGCGGATTCGACACCTGGGTGCAGGCGGCGCCGCCGATCCTGGAATTCCTGGCACGCAGCTGAATTCACGGCGGCAGCCGAATTCACGCCGTGCGGGTGACGGCCGGGGCCCGCGGGCCCCGGCCGTTCACTTCTCGACGATATTCACCTCGCAGTTCAGCGAGGCCTCCAGCGCGGTATGGATACGACTCTCCGGAATTCGCGCCAGATCGTTCGCGGCGATGTACACGGTGACGACGTCGAATCCGTTCCCGGTATCTTCCCGGGCAATATCGCCGGTAATTCCGAAACCGGCCAGCACGCCGTGCGCATCGTCGTCGGTGCCGCGGCTGATATAGGTCACCGGACCAGGTTCCGGGCTGGTCGAGAAGGTTTGCACACACAATTTCTCGACCGCCGCGCGCAATGCGGCGCCGTCGTCGCCGGACATCAGGACCTGCATTTCCCGGCGCGGATCCGAGGGCCGTTCGAAGACCTCCATGCCGTGCTCCGGGGCCTGCGCGGCGAAGTCGGCGGCGCGTTCCGCCAGCAGTTCCGGCGTGAGTTCCCGCGCCGGGTCCACCTTGATTCGAATCACCGCAGTACGCATGCCGTGATTCTAGCGGCGGAACAATAGCGGCGGCGCGCTCGGCCCCGTCACTCGGTATGCGCGGGATCCGTTTCGGCGGTGATCGCCCGGGGGCCGGACGGCAGGCCGACGGCCCGCGACCACGGCGCCCCCTCGAAGGCCCGCACGAAATCCTCGGCGAATTCCACCAATTCCCGGTGCCCCAGCGTGATTCCCAGGCTGGACTCGTTCACCAGGGTGGCCCCGAGGCTGGAGATCATGACCGACATGAGTGTCGGCGGCAGCGCGTCGAGATCGATACCGTGGCCGCGCATGATCACGGTGAGCGCGGCGACCTGACTCTCCCGGTAGCGTTCGGCGTAGGTGGCGAATTCGGCGCGAATCTCCTTGCGGTGGTTGGCCAGCGCCATGAATTCCATCAGCATCGCGGCGCCGCGCGGCTCGGTGGCCACCTCCCACAGCGCGCGCATCGGATCGCCGGCGGCCAGCGCCTTGCGCTGCCGCTCCAGATTCGCCTCGGCGCCGCGCCGGAACACCGCCAGGAACAGCTCGTCCATGGTCGGGAAGTAGTAGTAGACCAGGGCCGGATTGACACCGGCCTTCGCGGCCACCCGGCGCGAGGTGGCGGCGGCATAGCCTTCCTCCAGCATGATGTCGGCGGTGGCCTCGATCAGCTGGTCACGGGTCTCGGTGTCGCCCTCGCGGCGGCGCTTGCGCGGTGTGCTCATCGGGCCGCCTCGCCGTGCCCGGCGGGGGCGGCACCGTTCCCGGTACCGGTCATCCGTCGAATCTATCATTAGGCGATCGATCAGCACTTGACCACGCGCCGCGACGGCCGGGCCCGCGCGATCGGCTCCCGCCTCCCCCGAACATCGCCCTGGCCAGGCTGTTTCATGTGGTGATAGCCCATCCGGAAGCGGTGTGATCCTTGACATTCCCGGCCATCCGGTGTTAAACACTTGCGTAGCAGAGCGCGGCCGGGCACCGATCCCTCCGGATCCGATCCGGCCCCGCCGCACCCCGCGCACCGTCGACCAGAAGTGGTTGCCGGGCATCATGTTTCAGCGCAGATGGAGGACCGGTCCGATGACCGCAGTCGAGCGCCCCCTACCCGCGGACGACCCTCCGGGTTTAGGCGATCGCATAGCAAACGGTGATGTGCGACGGCGACCGCACCGGGCCCGCCGATCCGAACTGGCCACCCCGGCGAGCAACGAGTCGATGTGCGCCGCCGCCGCCCGCTCCGGCGCCGATCTGGTGTTCCTGGATCTGGAGGACGCCTGCGCACCGTCGATGAAACAGGCGGCGCGCTCGATCGCGGTGCGCGCCTTCACCGAACTGGACTGGGGCCGGACCACCCGCGCGGTGCGCATCAACGGCCTGGACACGCCGTGGTGTCACGACGACCTCATCCAGGTGGTCACCGGCGCCCGCGACGCCCTGGACGTGATCATCGTGCCCAAGGCCCGCAGCGCCCGTGACGTCTGGTGGGTGGATGTGCTGCTCACCCAGCTCGAGTCGAAACTCGGCCTGACCCGGCCGATCGGCCTGGAGATCCTGATCGAGGAGGCCGAGGGCCTGCTCGCGGCGGCCGAGATCGCGAAGGCCTCCCCCCGGGTGGAGGCGATCATCTTCGGCGTCGGCGACCTGTCGGCGGCGTTGCACGCCCGCGTGGGCGGCAACTTCCGGCCCGCGCCGGGTGCGTATCCGGGCGACTTCTGGCATTTCGCGCGGGTCCAGGTGCTGGCCGCGGCGCGAGCGGCGGGGGTCGACGCGATCGACTCCCCCTACCCCGACTACGCCGACGGCGACGGTTACCGCGCCGACGCCACCCAGGCCGCCCTGCTCGGCTTCGACGGGAAATGGGCCATCCACCCGTCCCAGGTGCCGATCGCCAACGAGGTGTTCACCCCGACGCCCGCGGAGGTGGCACACGCGCGCGCCCTCGTCGACGGCTATCGCGCCGCGCAGCGCGACGGCGTCGGCGCCCTCGGGCAAGGCGGGCAACTGGTCGACGCCGGACATCTCCGCCTCGCCGAGAACATCCTGCGCACAGCGGAATTGGCGGGCACCGACGGCGCACCCCCGCCCCGGGGCATCGGGCGCATCCACTCGTCGCCCACCGACGGCAGCGGTCGCCGATCGACCGCCGGAGGCGACGACCTCCCGGCGCATGCCGGAAACACCGATCGCACCACACGTCCCGAAGGCGGCGAGCAGTGAGCGCCGAGGGGCGGGAGGGCCGCCTGGCCGGGCGGGTCGCGGTGGTCACCGGGGCCGGGTCCGGGATCGGCCGCGCCACCGCACTGCTGTTCGCTCGCGAGGGCGCGCGGGTGGTGTGCGCGGATATCAGTGGGCGCGAGGAGAAGACGGCCGCGGCCATCGGTGACGCGGCCATCGGGGTGCACGTCGACGTGGCGAAGGCCGCCGACGTCCGGACCATGATCGACACCGCGGTCGCGTCCTTCGGACGCCTGGACGTGCTGTTCAACAACGCCGGGCTCAGCGGGCAGCGCGGTCCGCTGGCGGAGATCGACGAGGACTCGTTCGACACCGTGCTGGCCGTGAACCTCAAGGGCGCCTTCCTCGGCATGAAGTACGGCATCCCGGCCATGCTGGCCTCCGGCGGCGGTTCGGTGATCAACACCGCCTCGGCCTCGGCGCTGGTCGGCTGGAAACATCTCGCGCCCTATGCCGCCGCCAAAGGCGGTGTCGTGCAACTGACCAAGTCCGCCGCGCTGGACTACGCCACGAAAGGCGTCCGGGTGAACGCGATCTGCCCGGGGATGACCTGGACCGGCCTGGCCGGGGCCGCCGACGACAGCACCCCGCCCGCGGACCTGGTGCCACCGCAGCCGCTGAACCGCTGGGGTCTGCCCGGCGAACTGGCCGCCGCCGCACTGTTTCTCGCCAGCGACGAGTCGTCGTTCGTGACCGGGGCCGCGATCCCGGTCGACGGCGGCTACGTCGCCCGCTGACCGCCGCATCCGCACCAGCGAACGAGGCCCACATGACCAGACCCTTCCGCTTCGCCGTTCAGGCGACCCGGCCCGGCTCCGGCGCCGAATGGCACGAGACCGCCCGGCGCATCGAGGAACTCGGCTATTCCACACTGTTCCTCGCCGATCACTATCTGGGCAAGGGACCCGCCGCCAAGGAGGCGCGTTACCCACCCCAGCATCTGGCCCCGATCACCGCGATGGCCGTCGCCGCCGCGGTGACCACCACGCTGCGGATCGGCTGCCGGGTGTTCTGCGCCGACTACCACGTGCCCGGCGTGCTGATGAAGGAGGCGACCACCCTGGATCGGCTGTCCGACGGCCGTCTGGAATTCGGCATCGGCGGCGGCTGGAGCGAACCTGAGTACCGGGCCATGGGCATCCCGTTCACGCCGGGCGCGCAACGGATCTCGAAGCTCGAGGAGGTGGTGGCGCTGTTCAAGGCGCACTGCTCCGGCGAGCAGTTGGACATCGCGGGCGACTACGTGACCGCCCGCGACTACGCCGGACTGCCGCTGCCGGTGCAGCGGCCGCATCCGCCGATCATGATCGGCGGCAGCCGCCGCCGGGTGCTGTCGCTGGCCGGCCGCGAGGCCGATATCGCCAGCATCAGCAATGTGCCCTTCGATCCGGTCGACGCGGCGGGCCGGACTCCGCAGCAGGAGGCCGCGCGGCGGCTCGGCTTCGTACGCGACGCCGCCGGAGATCGCTTCGGCGACATCGACATCGAGAGTTCGCCGTTCTTCACCGCCGTCACCGCCGACCCGGCCGCGGCGCTGTCCGGGATCGCGACGGTGCTGCGCATCTCCGCGGACGGCCTCGGTGATCACCCCAACGTACTGACCGGCACCGTCGACGAGATCGCCGACCGGCTGCTGGAACGACGAGAAATCTACGGCGCCAACTACATCACCGTGCAGCAGACCGAATTCGCCGCCTTCGCACCGGTTGTCGAGCTGCTCACCGGCAAGTAGGCCGCGCACCCGGAGCGCGCACCCGATCGAAAGGACCGAGATGGTCAAACGCACACGCTACAGCGAGTACAAGGACCGCTACGCCAACTACCGGTTCGAACTCGACGCCGACGGCATCCTGCTCATGCAGTGCCACACCGACGGCGGCTCGCTGGTCTGGGACTGGAAATCGCACGACGACATGGCCGACGCCTTCGCCGACGTGGCAGGCGACCGGGAGATCAAGGTGCTGATCCACACCGGCACCGGCGAGAACTACAACGCCGACTGGGGTTTCATGCCCGACGGCTCCCGCATCGATCCACCGGTCTACCAGGCCATGCCCGGTGACCGCGGGTTGTGGAAGCTGGACGAGAAGGCCTGGTACAACCGCAATCTCATGTTCAACGTGCTGAACGTGGACGTGCCGATGATCAGCGCGGTGAACGGGCCGTGCAACATCCACTCCGAGGTCCCGCTGATGGGCGATATCGTGCTGGCCTCGGAGGACGCCTGGTTCCAGGATGTCTCGCACTTCCCGCGCGGGCAGGTGCCCGGCGACGGTCAGCACGTGATCTGGAACTTCCTCGTCGGCCACAACCGCGGCCGCTATCTGCTGCTGACCGGCAAGAAACTGTCGGCGCGGGAGGCCCTGGACTGGGGTGCGGTCGCCGAGGTGCATCCGAAGGACCAATTGCTGGACCGGGCCTGGGAACTGGCCCGGGAGCTGGTGAAACGGCCGCCGCTGACGCTGCGCTACACCCGGCAGTTGTTCACCCATGAACTCAAGCGGGCCTTCCTCGACCAGATGGGCCAGGGCATCGGTCTCGAGACCTACGCCCAGCGCGCCTTCTTCCCGGCCGGCGGCCGGATGGCGCCGCTGGACCGGGCCTGGGACGACAAGCCGTGGAGCGGCGGGGCCGAGCCCGGCCCGCAAGGCTGACGAAAATCACAGTGCCGGAAGGCTTCTCCATGCAAGCGCTCAACGGGATCCGGGTCCTGGACCTGGGCACCTATATCGCGGGCCCGTTCTGTGCGACGGTGCTCGGCGAGTTCGGGGCCGACGTCGTCAAGATCGAACGGCCCGGCAGCGGTGACCACCTGCGCCGGTTCGGCACCGAGACCGACTGCGGTGACACCCTGGTCTGGCTGTCGGAGGCCCGCAACAAGCGGTCGGTGACGCTGAACCTCGCCGATCGACGCGGCCGGGACCTGTTGCGGGAGTTGATCGCCGAGGCGGACGTGGTGATCGAGAACTTCCGTCCCGGGGTGATGGAACGCTGGGGGCTGAGCTTCCCGGAGATCCAGGAGCTCAACCCACGCGCGATCCTGCTGCGGATGTCGGCCTACGGGCAGTCCGGGCCGCTGGCCGACCAGCCCGGCTTCGCCCGGGTGGCCCACGCCTTCGCCGGATTGTCGCTGCTGGCGGGCGAACCCGGCGGGCCCCCGGTGACGCCGGGCTCCACCTCGCTCGGCGACTACCTGGCCGGCCTGTACGCGGTGGTGGGAGCCCTGCTGGCGCTGCGCGCCCGCGAGACCACCGGCCGCGGCCAATGCGTCGACCTGGCGCTGTACGAGCCCATCTTCCGGGTGCTGGACGAGATCGCGCCCGCCTACCAGCAATTCGGCTTCGTGCGGGAACGGATGGGCGCCGACACCGTGAACGTGGTGCCGCACAGCCACTATCGCACCGCCGACGACCGCTGGATCGCGATCGCCTGCTCCAACGACGAGATGTTCGCCCGCTTGGCCCGGGCCATGGGTGATCCCGAGCTGGCAGCCCCGGATCGGTTCGGCCCCAAGGCGGCCCGGCTCGCCGCCCGCGACGAGGTGAACGAGCTGGTGCGCGCGTGGGCGGCGGCGCTGCCCCGCGACGAGGCGCTGGCCCGCTGCCGCGCCGCCGAGGTCCCGGCCGGACCGCTGAATTCGATCGCGGACATCTTCACCGATCCGCAGTTCGCGCACCGCGGCACGATCACCGAGGCCGACTCCCGTATCGGAGCACTGGCGGTACCCGGCGTGATTCCGGCGCTGTCGGACACCCCCGGTGCGATCCGCTGGCTGGGACCGGCGCTCGGCGCCGACACCGATGCCGTGCTGCGCGGGCTGCTGCACCGCGAACCCGCCGAGATCGCCGCGCTGCGCGCCGCCGGCGTCGTGTGATCCCGGCCCGAAACCACACCGAGAGAAAGGTTGTGCCATGGCGATTCAAGAGAAACTGGCCACCGGCCGGGGCAAGTTCACGCCCCGATATCCGGAGCTGGGCACCGGCCCGGTCGATTACGACGATGCGGTGTCCGAGGAGTTCTTCCGGGCCGAACGGGAGGCGGTGTTCAAACGGTCCTGGCTCAAGGTCGGCCGCATCGAACAACTCCCGCGCACCGGCAGCTATTTCACCCGGGAACTGCCCGGCCTCGGCTCGATCGTGCTGGTGCGCCAGGCCGACGGCACGGTGAAGGCGCTGCACAATGTGTGCGCGCACCGCGGCAACAAGGTGGTCTGGCAGGAACATCCGGCGGAGGAGACCGCGGGCTCGTGCCGGGTGTTCACCTGCAAATACCACGGCTGGCGCTACGGGCTCGACGGCAAGGTCGCGCACGTCACCAACGAGGACCAGTTCTTCGATCTGGACAAGAACGCCCTCGGCATGCCCGCCCTGCACTGCGACACCTGGGCCGGCTTCGTCTTCGTGAATTTCGATCCGCACGCCCAGCCGCTGCGCACCTTCCTCGGCGAGAAGTTCACCGCGGTGGAGAGCTATCCGTTCGAGCAGATGACCGAGCGCTATGCCTACAAGACCCGGGTCAAGGGCAACTGGAAACTGTCGATCGACACGATCCTGGAGTGGTATCACCCGCCGTACGTGCACGGCCGGTTCATCAATCCGGACGTGTCGAAGGCGGAGAAACTGGTGCCGCCGCCGGACTCCTACCACTACGACCTGTTCACCTCGCACATGCTGAACTCGGTGCCCGGCCCGCCGCCGCTGCCGCCGCGCGCCCCCGGCGCGCTCGGCCCGGCCAGACACGATCAGCGCTGGATCTACAAACTGTTCCGGGCCGGCCTGTTCGGCCCCGACGACGTGCCCGACGTCGGCCCGCTGCCGGATGTGCTGAATCCGGGCCGGATCAAATCCTGGGGCAACGACGCCTACTGGCTGTTCCCGAATTTCTCGGTGCAGCTCTGGGCCCGCAACTACTACATCACCTACCAGTACTGGCCGGAGGCGGTCGACTCGCACAGCTACGAGCTCGACATCTTCTTCGTGCCGCCGCGCAACGCCGCCGAACGGCTGGCCCAGGAGATGACCGCGCAGACCACCATCGAATTCGCGATGCAGGACTCCAACACCGTGGAGGCCACCCATTCGGCGCTGGCCACCGGCGCCAACCGGCAGTTCCACCTGTCGGATCAGGAATTGATGATCCGCAATTTCCACA
This sequence comes from Nocardia sp. alder85J, assembly GCF_020176955.2. Taxonomy (GTDB): domain Bacteria; phylum Actinomycetota; class Actinomycetes; order Mycobacteriales; family Mycobacteriaceae; genus Nocardia. The sequence goes on along the minus strand of NZ_JAIUCZ020000001.1, from coordinate 111,311 downwards.
AGGTCGTCCGCGACACGGTGACCGCCCACCAGAATCTCCCCGGGAAATAGGAGCAGCAGATGACGACCGCACTTCTGCCCGAACCGTTCCGCGATCTCGAACCGTATCTGACCGACTGGGCCCTGCCGACCCGGCAGCAGCGCTACGACACCCGGATGGCGAAGACGATCGAGGAACTCGACGCCTTCTACGACGCGATCGCCCCGCACGCCGAGGCCGCCATCGAATACCTCAACGAATTCGATCTGAACGAGCTGCCCGAGGCCGAGACCCGGCTGCTGCGACTGCTGTATTCGCTGGTGATGGTCTCCTATCCGGTGAACGTGTTCAAACAACCGCGCATCCCCGATTCCGGCGCGTCGTTCTTCGACACCGTCACCGAACCGGCGGTGTGAGGCCGGTATGGCATATTCCGTCACCGAACTCACTCCGACCACCGGTGTGCAGATCAACGGGCTGTCCGGCGCCGCCCTGGTCGATCCCGGCGTCGCCGCGGAATGCGCGGCCGCGCTGGAACTGCGCGGTGTGGTGATCTATCGGGACGCGCATCTCGACGACGACCAACTGGTGGCCTTCAGCCGGCTGCTGGGCACGGTCGTGCCGCTGCCGCTGGGCGGCGAACCACGGCATCCGGAAATCCAGAAGGTGACCCGGGATGCGGCGCAGAGCAAATTGGCCGCATACCGGGAGGGCACCTTCTTCTGGCACATCGACGGCACCACCGCCGCGATCCCGGACAAGGCGACCCTGCTGACCGCCCGGCAGATCGCCGCCGACGACACCGGCGACACCGAATTCGCGAACACCTACGCCGCCTACGAGGCGCTGCCGCCGCAGGAGCAGGCCGCACTGGCGGACCTGCGCGTGGTGCACAGTTTCGCGGCCTCGCAACTGCTGGTGTACCCGAATCCGTCGCCGCGGGAACGGGCCGCCTGGGACCGCAATCCGGCCCGCGAACATCCCCTGGTGTGGACCCGCGGCTCCGGCCGCCGCTCCCTGCTGCTGGGCGCCACCGCCGACGAGGTCGTCGGCCGCTCCCGGCCCGAGGGCCGGGCATTGCTGGACCGGCTGCTGGACTGGGCGACCCAGCCGCGCTTCGTGCTCCGGCACCGGTGGCGCGTCGGCGATCTCGTCGTCTGGGACAACACCGGGCTGCTGCATCGCGCCCGCCCGTACGGCGAGCATTCGGCGCGGCTGATGCACCGCACCTCACTGGCCGGCGAGGAGGCGGTGGCATGACGACCGCGATCGTCACCGGCGCGGGATCCGGGATCGGCCGGGCCGTCGCGCACCGGCTGGCCGAGGACGGCATGCACGTCGCCGTGCTGGACCGCAATTCCGAAGCGGCCGAACGGGTCACCGCCGAGATCACCGGAAAGGGCCACGGCGCGGCCGCTTTCGGCGGGGTCGACGTCTCGGATCGGGCTCAGGTGGAGGCCGCGGTGCAGCGCGTGCGCGACACCGCCGGCCCGGCACTGGTCCTGGTCAACAATGCCGGAATCACCGGATTCAAACGGTTTCTCAACATCACCGACCAGGAGTGGGATCGAATCCTCGCCGTCAATCTCAGTGGGCCGTTCTACTGCACGCAGGCGGTCGTCCCGGACATGGTGGCCGCCGGCTGGGGCCGGATCGTCAACATCTCCTCCTCCAGCGCCCAGTCCGGCCAGCAGTACATGACCCACTACGTGGCGTCCAAGGCCGGACTGATCGGTCTCACGAAATCCCTTGCGCTGGAACTGGGTCCGGCCGGGATCACGGTGAACACCATCCCGCCCGGCTTCGTCGACACCCCGATGCTGCGCGATTCGGAGCAGCACGGACTGCTCGGTGGCAGTGTGGACCAGCACGCCGGGGCCACCCCGGTCCGGCGGGCCGGCCGCCCGGAGGACATCGCCGCGGCCTGCGCATTCCTGTGTTCGGCCGAGGCCGGATACATCACCGGCCAGGTGATCGGCGTGAACGGGGGCCGCAACACCTGACCCGTCATCGAAAAGTGGAGTCGCAGGCCGCCTTTCACGTGTGACCGACCTCACCAGCCACGACCGCCGTCGGATGCTTGGATGGACGAGATCCACGAAGGGATGGTCGGGATGGCAATCACACGAGCCGATGTCGCGCGGCTGGCCGGTACCTCGCCCGCCCTGGTGAGCTATGTGATCAACGGCGGACCACGCCAGGTCGCACCGGCCACCCGCGCCCGCATCGAGGCGGCCATCGCCGAATTGGGCTACCGGCCCAACGTGTCCGCGCGCAGCCTGCGGATGAACCGCGGGCACGCGCTGGGCATGGTGATCCCCGACGGCGCCAATCCGTTCTTCGCCGAACTGTCGGCGGTGATCGAGGCGGCCGCCTTCGCCCGCGGCTATCCCCTGTTCGTCGGCAACGCCGCCGGTGACGAGGAGCGCGAGCGCGCCTATGTGCGTACCTTCATCGACCGCAGAGTCGAAGGGCTGCTGGCGATCTCGTCGTCGTGGGAGACCGGGGTCGCCGACGCCTGCGAGGAGTCGGACATGGCGCTGGTCGCCCTGGACCGCATCATCGATCCGGCGCGCTGCGCGCATGTCATGTGCGATTCGGTGGCCGGGGCGCGGGAGGCGGTGGCGCATCTGATCGCGCACGGGCACCGGGCCATCGCCTGTGTCAGCGGCCCGCACGTGTCGACCGCCGAGGACCGGGTGCAGGGTTACCGGAAAGCGCTGGCGGAGGCCGGATTACCCGAAGGCCCGCTGGTGCGGGCGGATTTCGGCGGGGCCGCCGGGTACCACGCGCTGGCCGCGCTCACCGCCGCCACGCCACGGCCCACCGCGGTGTTCGTCACCAGTGATCTCCAGGCGATGGGCATGCTGCGCGCCGCGCACGACGCCGGGCTGCGGGTGCCGGACGATCTGGCGATGGTGGCCTTCGACGGCATCGAATACGCCCGCTACACCCGGCCGGGCCTCAGCACGATGGTGCAGCCCACCCGCCGCATGGGCGAACTGGCCGTCGACCTGCTGCTGGAGCAGATCGCCACCCGCACCGCCCACCCGGGCGTGGTGCACCTGACCGCCGAACTGACCCGGCGCGGCTCCTGCGGGTGCCCCGACGACTTCTGACCGCACCGGACACGCCCGGATCCCCCGGGTGCCGCGAATTCGCGCGCGTGCGGCCGATACTCGGGCACAGCACGCACCGACCGTTCGGATTCGTCACCGGCACCCGAGGAGCTGTGATGCGGACCGCCGTAGCAACGCCCGACCACCGGAGCCGGCGATGACCGACGGTTCCGGCGTGCACGACCTGCGCTCGGCCCTGGAGCTGCTGCGGCGCCATCCCGGGCAACTGCTCGAGACCTCGCATCCGGTGGATCCCAGCGGCGAACTCGCGGGCGTCTACAAGCGGATCGGCGCGGGCGGCACCGTCGAACGGCCCACCCGGCTCGGCCCGGCGATGCTGTTCGAATCCGTCATCGGATATCCGGGAGCTCGGGTTCTGGTGGGGCTCATGGCAAGCCGGGAACGGGTCGGGCTGCTGCTGGATTCGCCGCCGCGGCGGCTGACGCAGCGGATGGCCGCCGCCATCGACGACGCGATCGCGCCGATCGAGGTCGCCGCCGACATCCCGCCCTGCCGCGAGGTGGTGCACCGGGCCGACGATCCGGGCTTCGACCTGCGGAAGATCCTGCCCGCGCCGACCAATACCGATCAGGACGCGGGCCCATACTTCTGCCTGGGCCTGGTGCTGTCCAGCGATCCCGAGGCCGGCACCGACGTCACGATCCACCGCCTGTGCGTGCAGGGCCCGGACCGGATGACGATCTTCTTCGCCCCCGGCCGCCACATCGACGAATTCCGGAAGAAGGCGGAGGCCCAAGGCAGACCGCTCGCGGTCTCGGTGAACATGGGCCTGGACCCGGCGATCCACATCGGCGCCTGCTTCGAGGCGCCGACCACGCCCTACGGCTACGACGAACTGCACATCGCGGGCGGATTGCGCGGCCGCCCGGTGGAATTGACCGACTGCCTCACCGTGCCGCAGCGGGCGATCGCCGCCGCCGAGGTGGTGATCGAGGGCATGATCCTGCCGAACGTCCGCGAGGCCGCAGACCAGAACACCCGCACCGGCCACGCCATGCCGGAATTCCCCGGCTACACGTCGACCCCCGCCCCTTCGCCCCGGACCTGAACCTCACCTATCCGTGAGCCGCGCCGGTGCGCCGCCGGGAGCGACCGACCCGGGCCATGGCGGCGGTGAAGTCGCCGGGGCCGGCCATCCGCTCCACGTGTGGCGGCATACTCGGGCCGCGCGCATCGGGGCCCGGACACCGCGCCGGTCCGGGCCGGACCTCGGCGACGGCCGCGGTTCCCGGGATCGTCCAATCGGCCATGAATTCCTCAGCGCGGCAGCGCATTTCCGCCACGATAGCCGAGCATCGGATCGTAGAGATCGGTGCGGCGGTCGCGGTGCAGGTCGTTGAGCGCGTTCCAGATCGGCGCCGAGCGGGCCGCGGTCAGGTCGATGTCGGCGTACAGGATGGTGTCCTCGTCGGGCCCCGCGATCCGGCCGATCGGCCAGCCGTCGGTGCCCGGGATCAGCGAATTGCCCATGAATCCCGAGGTGCGCTCGGTGCCGATCCGGTCGGCCGCGGCGAGGAAGACACTGTTGACGTGCGCGGCGGACATGGTCGGATAGGCGGCCATGCAGGTGCCGGAGTCGTCGTACAACGGCGGCGGCGTCCACACCCAGCAGGCCGATCCGGCCGATCCTGGTGTCGAACACCGGATAGCCGAGGTCGCCGGGGGTGAAGCTGGCGGCGGACCACCGGCGCGCGAGCGGGACGGCATCGCACGGTGGATCCCGGGCCGGGAGAACCCGAACGTTCGGCCCGAACGTTCGGGCATAGAAAGGCCGCCACCTGTGCGACCACTCCGATTCCACCGGTCCGGCACCACGCTGACCGCCACGATCCGCGACGGCGAGGGCCCACCCCTGGTGCTGTTACCCGGCGTCATGGCCGACGCGGCGAGCTGGCAACCGGTCGTCGACCACCTCGAGGGACCGTCCCCGGTGGTGACGATCGACCGCCGCGGCCGGGAACCCAGCGGCCCCTCGGCCCCGGCTATTCGGTGCGCACCGAGATCGACGACCTGCACCACGTGCTCGACATCCTCGGCGGCGGCGTCACGCTGTTCGGCTGGAGCTACGGCGGCCTCATCGCGCTGGAGGCCGCCACCGAACGCGGGCTTCTCCACGGAATACGTTGCGGCCCTGCGTAGCACACCGACCTGGCCGGCCCTGCGCCGCCTCGCACCACCCCTGGCCGACGAACTCACCGCCCTCGACGCCCACCACCCCGCCCTGCACAGATACCCGAAACTCCCGATCCCGGTCACCCTGCTGCTCGGCGAACTGAACGAGGGCCGACCCCCGTACGGCACCACCTTCACGACCTTCACCGCCGCCCTCCCCCAGGCCACCGTCGTCCGCCTGCCCGGCCAGGGACATCTGGCGCACGCGCAGGCACCCGACGTCCTCGCACGACACCTCACCGCCGCGTTCACGGCGAACCCGCAGCGCGCCCGACCTCGCCCCGGCCTCGGCGACAGAGGCCGGCCGCAACCACGGGTAGTTCGACGCGCCCGTCGGCCTGCGCGCGCAACAACCAGTCGTCGACGCGGTACCCGGCCGGCGTTCCGCGTGACGATGTGCTCGACCTCCAGCAGGACCGACGGCGACACCACGGTGAGCGCCGCTCGGTCCAACGCCACGCGAGCCTGGGCATGCTCGGGCGGTCTGCTGGATCTCCTCGGCCGATATCGGCCGACCGAAATCGACCACCGGGATATCCCACTCCTCGGACCAACGCCGAGTGCGCAGTGCGATCAGGTGAAAGGCTTCCCCACCGGAGCCGGGACGGCTACGCCGAGCTTCTCCGCGGCGGTTTCGAGTTCGGCCCAGACCTTGGCGGCGACCGGGATGCCGCTGGTGGCACGCTGTTGCGCTGTCGCCGAGGAGGATTCGCCCGGATAGCGGATGTCGGTGCTCGCGTCGGCGCGCGGCAGGGACTTCAGGGTGTCCAGGGTGGTGTCGACGGCGGTGGTGAACCGGTCCCGGTCGCCGAAGGCGGCCGGGTCCAGGGCGATGATCAGGGCGTTCTGGCGGTGTACGCGGCCTTCGGGGTCGTCGCTGTGGAAGGACGAGAGGATCGGTGCGCCGACCAGGACGCTGGTGAGCAGTTCGAACAGCAGCGACATGCCCGCGCCCTTGGCGCCGCCGAGGGGCAGGGGCATCGTCGCCAGGTTCGGGTCGGTGGTGGGGGTGCCGTCCGCGGTGGCGGCGGTGCCCGCCGGCAATGGCTTTCCGGCATTGCGGAATTGGGCGATCCTGCCGAGCGCGATGCCCGCGGTGGCCATGTCCAGCAGCGGGGTGCTGTGGGTCGCCGCGGGAACCGCGATGGCCAGTGGGCTGGTGGCGACCGCGGCGCCCTTGACGCCGGTGTAGCTCATGTTCGGCATGCCCGCGACGAAGCCGATGCCGATCAGGCCGGCCTCGGCGATGCGCGCGGTGTAGTAGCCGATGGCGCCGGTGTGCACGGTGCGGCGCACGCCGACCGCGCCGATACCGGTGGCGCGGGCGCGGGCGCGGGTGATCGCCTCGTCCGCGGCGGCGGTGAGCGCCACCGGGCCGGGGGCGCGGTCGGCGTCCAGCACGGCGACGGCGGCGGCGGTGGAGCTCAGGCGCAGGTCCGGATTCTTGTTCGCCTCACCGGAATCCAGCAGTTCCAGGTAGCGCGGCACCCGGGAGGCGCCGTGCGAGTCGACGCCGCGCAGGCTCGCCCACGCCAGCACCTCGGCGACGGTGGCCGCGTGCTCGGCGGATGTGCCCGCGCGGGTGAACAATGCGGTGAAGAAGGTGGTCAGTTCCGCGGCGGGAACGACGACTGTGGCCGGTGGCACGGATATCACACTCCGGGTGAGGGTCAGCGGGAGACGGCGACGTTGACGACGGCGGTGGTGCCGCCGCGCACGGATTTCAGCGCCCGGTCCAGGGCGGCTTCGAGATCGCTTGCGGTGGTGACGCTTTCGGTGTGGAAACCGAATGGTTCGGCGAACCGGGCCGGGTCGGGCTGGGTGGACAGGTCCACACCCAGCCACTCGCCGGTGTCCACCGCGGCGCCGTCGGGGTAGAAGCGCAGATGGTTCATCTGCATCGAGAGGTACTTGTGATCGTTGAACACCACGATCAGCACCGGCAGGTCATGGGCCTGCGAGGCGTGCAGCGACTGCACGATCGGGTTGTAGAGATAGGCGCCATCGCCGACGGTGAAGACCACGGTCCGGTCCGGGGCGGCCAGTTTCACGCCGAGTGCGACGGCGATGCCCTGGCCGAGCCCGCCCTGCACATAGAAATACGAGTCGGGGGTCTCGCGACGCAGATGCCGCTGTACCACCCGGCTGTGGGTGATGGTCTCGTCCACCACGATCGGATCCTCGTCGGCCAGCAGCCGGCGCAGTGTGGCGGCGACCAGCACCGGATCGATCGCGGTCCCGGCGGCGGCGCGTTCCTCGATCTGCTCGAGCGCCTGTACCTCATCGGTGTGACGCGCCAATTGAGTTGCCCGGTAAGGGCTTTCGGCCGCCCGATCGGTCAGCCGCTGTTCCCGGGCCAGCCGGGCCAGCGCACGCAGCGTGGCGGCGACGCCGCCCTCCAGGTAATGGTCGACACCGAGCCGACCTGGTTGGCCCACTTGGTGAACGGCGCCGCGATGCCCTGCATCCCGCCGACGAAGGACAGGTTGCGGTACCACTGGCCGCCGGGATCCGGGCCCGGACCGTCACCGTAGGTGATCGACTCCGAGGAGGCCACCACCATCGGCACCCCGGCCAGCAGCGCCCCGTGCACCGCCATCGACCCCTGCAACAGGCCGGGGCCGGCGTGCAGCAGCACCCCCTGCGCCCGCCGGGTCACCAGGCCGTAGCCCGTGGCCATGCCCACGGCCACGGTCTCGTGCAGCAGGTCCAGGTAGCGCGGGGCCGGCAGGCCGTCGCGCCAGCGACTCCCACACCGGCGCCCACTCCGAGCCGGAGGCGCAGAAGATGTAGTCCGAACCGATCGCGTCGAAGGCGCCGACGACGGCGTCGCCACCGTCGGGAGTGTAGTTGTCGCTGGTCACATCGAATCCTGTTCCGGTAGTCGCGCTCGGGTGGGTCAGCCCTCGATCGGCCAGCCGAGGCATTCGCTGATGCCGCGGCCCATGATCCACTCGAGCTCTTCCTCGCTGAAGTCGAAGTGCTTGGTGAACTGCTCGATGGTGTCGGTGTAGCTGAGCCCGTGGCCGAGCAGGCGGGTGATGTCGGTGCCCCAGAAGCAGCGCTGCGGGCCCATCTTGTCGACCATCTCGCGCACGTACTTCTCGATGTTCGAGTTCGGGAAGGGCTGGGTCGAATAGCCCGGCAGCGCTGACACTTTCACATAGATGTTCGGGTGCTTGTTCAGGTCCGCGGTCTCGCTCACCCAGTAGCCGATGGCGTCGTCGACGCAGCGGGCCATGATGCCCATGTGGTCGATGATCAGCTTCAGGCCCGGGTGCTTCTCCGCGATCGCGCCGAGCTCGGCCTTCCAGACCGGCGCGTGCACCATGGTCGGGATGTTCAGCGACTCGGCGACCGGCCAGTACCAGTCGTTGGTGCCGTCGATCATCCAGTTCCGGTCCTGCGGCCGGTGGAAGGTCAGCCGGGTGCCCTTCACGTGCGGGTTCTCGGCGTACTCCTCGAGCAGCCGGGTGCCCTCGATCGGGTCGTTCTGCGGGATGCGGGCCATGATGCCGAACCGATCCGGGTGCGCCGCACACGCTTCCAGCGCGTAGTCGATGCGGTCGCCCTCCCAGGACGGCGGCACGATCAGGGCCCGGTTCACCCCGGCCTCGTCCATCAGCGCCAGGCATTCCTCGTAGCTGAACGCCTCCTCGCGGTGGCCGTTGAGCCGAATCCGCTCTCGCGCGCCGGGCACCCACGGCCGATCGGGGGTTTCCTCTTTCCAGATGTGGACCTGGGTGTCGACGACGAACATTGTTCTCCTCGCTTCGTGTCGGGCTCTTGCCGGCGCCGATTCAATTCTTTTCGGCGACAATTCGGACGTTAGTCGAAAAAATTCGCGCCGCGGAGTCCGCGGAATGCAAACGTTTGTTGCGCGTCATGCCGGTATTTTCTTGCCGTCGATGACGTCGGCCACGTATTCCGCGATCGCCATGCACGACGTCGCGGCGGGCGACGGCGCGTTGCGGACAGCGGTGATCGGGCCCAGCCGGTGAATACAGAAATCGTCCACCAGGGCGCCGTCGGCGCCGAGGGCCTGGGCGCGCACGCCGGCGCCGCCGCGCACCACGTCGGCCACACCGATCTCCGGGACGTATTTCCGCGCACCCTGCATATAGGCGCGCATCGAGAACGACCCGTACATCTCCCGGATGCCGGTCAGCCAGTGCTGACGGGCCATCCGCCAGAAACCGGGCCAGGCGGCGATCCCGGCCAGATCGCGCACCGACACCGTGGACCGCCGGTAGCCCTCGCGGGCGTAGGCGAGCACCGCGTTCGGGCCCACCTCCACCTCGCCGTTGACCCGGCGGGTGAAGTGCACGCCGAGGAACGGGTAGCGGGGATCGGGCACCGGATAGATGAGGCCGCGAATCATGTGCTCCTTCTGCGGTTTCAGCAGCATGTACTCGCCGCGGAAGGGGATGATGCGCGGTCCGGGGTCGTCCCCGGCCAGGCCCGCGACGACATCGCTGTGCAGTCCGGCGCAGACGACCAGGCTGGACACGTGGATCGCGTCGGTATCCGAGCTGATCTGTAATCCATTGGGCACCTCGCGAATTCCGGTGACCTCGAAGCCGAACCGGACCTCGCCCCCGGCCCCGCGGATGTCGTCGGCGAACGCCTCCGCGATCCGGGTGTAGTCGGTGATCGCCGTGTGCGGCGAGTGCAGCGCCGCCAAACCCGTTGCGTGCGGCTCGATCTCGCGGATCTCGGCGGCGTCGACGCGGCGCAGGCCGGGCACCGCGTTGGCCCCGGCGCGATCGGCGAGCGCGTCCATCCGGACCACGTCCTCGGGCGTGATCGCCACCACCAGCTTGCCGACCTCGTCGTAGGGCAGCTCGCGGCCGGCACAGTAGTCGCGCAACATGTCCCGGCCGCGGCTGCACAGGGTCGCCTTCAAACTGCCCGGGGTGTAATAGATTCCGGCGTGCACCACGCCGGAATTGTGACCGGTCTGGTGGGCGGCGACCCGATCCTCCTTCTCCACGATCACGATGCGCGCGCCGGGCCGTCGCCGGGTGATTTCCCGGCCGATCGCCAGGCCCACGATGCCGGCGCCGATGATGCCGATGGTTTCCTCAGCCATGAAACGTTGTCCTCTCTCGCCACTGTCTCCGGGCTCGGCAGGATTCTCCCGGATCGATCCGGGCGGCTGCGCCGGTCACGACCGGAAACGAATCGCGAAGGTCTTCACCCGGGTGTAGAAGCGCAATGCTTCCTCGCCCTGCTCCTTGAACGGCGATCCGGAGTCGCGGAACCCGCCGAACGGCAGGTGCACATCCCAGCCCGGGGTGGTCGTGTTGACCGCCACCTGCCCGGTCTCCACCTCGTCGACGAAGCGGTACGCCGCCGCAGCCCGGTGGTGAACACGGCTGCGGCCAGCCCGAAGTCCGAATCGTTGACCGCCGCGACGGCCGCGTCCAGATCGTCGACCGGGGACAGCACCAGCACCGGCCCGAACACCTCCTCCCGCCACATGTCCATCTCCGGGGTGACCCCGGTCAGCAGCGTCGGCGTCACGAAGCAACCATGCGCGAACTCGGCATCGCCGGGCGCGGTCCCTCCGAGTTCGATCCGCGCCCCCTGCGCCACCGCCTTGTCGATCGCCGCCAGCACCCCGTCCCGATGTGCCGGACCGGTCAGCGGCCCGACGGTGGTACCCACCTCGTCACCCGGCCCCACCCGCAGCGCCGCGATCCGCTCCCGCAGCAGGTCCGCGAACCGGTCGTACACCGCCCGTTCCACCAGCACCCGGCTGGTGGCGGTACAGCGCTGCCCCGCCTGCCCGAACGCCGCCGCCGTGATGGTCGTCGCGGCATACTCCAGATCGGCGTCCGCCAGCACCACCGAGGCGTTCTTGCCACCCAGCTCCCCCTGGAACCGCACGGTGCGCGCGGCCACCCGCAGCCGCAGCCCCTCCCCGACGGCATTGCTGCCGGTGAAGGTGACCGCCGCGATCCGCGGATCGTCCAGCAACGCGTCCGCCAGCTCCGAGGTGCGCCCGGTGATCACATTGAGCACCCCGGCAGGCAGCCCCGCATCGTGCAGCGCCCGCGCGAAATGCATTCCGGACAAGGGTGTTTCGGTGGCGGGCTTGAACACCGCCGCATTCCCCGCCGCCAGCGCCGGCGCCAGTTTCCGCGCCGGGGTGATCAGCGGATCGTTCCACGGCGTGATGGCCAGCACGATCCCCACCGGCTCCCGCTGAAAACCGGCCCGGGTATCGGGCCGCGCATCGTGCAGCAACGTCCCGTATCCCGCCCGCGCGATCCCCGCGAAATACTCCAGGAAATCGGCGGCCTTCCCCACCTCCCCGGTGGCCTCGGCCCGCGTCTTGCCGTTCTCCGCGGTGACATCGGCGGCGATCTCCCCCGCCCGCTCCCGCAACAACCCGGCGGCCCGCACCAGCACGGCGGCCCGCTCGAACGGCGAGGTCGCCTTCCACACCTTGAACCCCTGCGCGGCCGCATCATACGCAGCCCGCACATCGTCCACGGTCAACGCCGGAATCCGCGCGATCGGCGCCCGCACATCCGTCGGATCGAACACGTCCAACCAGCTCTGGGCCCCGACCCACTCCCCACCGATCAGGGTCCGGATCGACTGCACGGACTGCACGGGCATCGCTGCTCCTCGGGAAACTCGTCGCGGTGAAATGCGCCGGAAGCACGCATCGTCGGGTCACGATAAGAAATCGCGCCCGGTATCCACCACGGTCCGGGGAGCATCCATTGCTTGCAGGCTCCGCACCCTGTATCCGGCTCCCGCCGTGATCGAATCGGTGAGGATTACACGTTCGACGAAGGAGTATCCGTGCCCTATGCCGTGATCGCCCGCTACCGAGTGGCGCCCGAGGATACCGCAGTGGTCCGCGCCGCACTGGAAGAAATGCGCACACATACCCTGCGAGAACCGGGAAATCTACTCTACATCCTGCACACCGACCCCACCGACCCGGAAATCTTCACCATCTACGAACAATATGCCGACGAATCCGGTTTCCAGGCCCACAAGAACACCCCCCACTTCACCGAACACATTCTCGGCACGGTATTCCCCCGCCTCACCGAGCGGGTGGTGAGCTTCGGGGACGTGCTGGACTGATTCCGGGCTATCCGAGGGCCGGGACGCCGCGGGCGGCGCGGAGCAGGCCGTCGAGCCAGTCCTGGTGGCCGTTGAGCATGGGGTTGGGGTGGCGGCGGGCCAATTCGGCTGCGGGGGTGCCGATTTGGGATTCCTGGGTGAGGATGCGGATGCGGCCGCCGGGCAGGTCCTCCAGGAGCCAGGCGTGCAGGACGTCGAGACGGGATTCGGGTGGGCCGTCCTGGTGGGCGGTCCAGGCCAGGCGCGCGGGGGTGGCGGGGGCCGGGGGGACGCATTGGGTGACCTGTGCGGTCAGGGGCGGGAATCCGAAGGTGGCGAAGGACAATCGCAGGCCCGGGGACAGCTCGGGGCCGCCACCGTCGGGGAAGGTGATGTCGGAGACGTTGTCGTAGTAGGTGGGCCAGGCCTCGGTGTCGGCCAGATAGGGCCAGATCTGCGCGATCGGCGGGCCGGCCGCGATCACCTCGTTGGACACGAAATTGTCGGTCGTACCGGGCAGGTATTCCTCCGGCCAGTCGATCGCGTTCGCCAAGCCCATCGAATGCACCTCCGTGTCGAAGTCGCCGTCGTCAACGCATGCTGCCGACCGGAATCCGCACGGGCCCGCGTCGTTGCGGTCTCCGACCCGAGGGGTGACGATACCGACTTTTCCAGCCCAGGCGCAGGGGGCGTGCGCACCTGTTATCCAGACGCCGAAGAGGGGCCGCGATCGGATGGATCGCGGCCCCTCGGGCCCTGCCGTGGCCGGGCGAGGGGGCTCCGGTGTCCGGCACGAATCACCTGCCGGCCGGGCCGGACTCGACGGGGGTGGCGTCGGTGCTCCGGCCCGGCGGCACGGACCAGCGGCAGGGCGGCCCCGGGCGGGTGCGCGGTGGGGGCGCCCGGGGCAGCCTCGGGGCTAGAGTTCGTTGCCCCAGGTCATACGGGCGCTGGTTTCGACGTGGATCAGCTTGCGGCGCTGGTCCTCGGCGGTGAGCGCGGTGGCGCCGGGGAGGTCGGCGAAGCCACGGCTCGGGCTCACCGCCAGGTCCTCGACGTCCTTCAGTTCGGCGGCGATATCGATGCGGCGCATGATGTCGTCGACGTCCTCCAGTGCGGCGGTCTCGGCGTCGACGACGCCCAGGCAGGCGTCGCGGTCGGCGGGGACCGCGCGCAGCAGGTCCACTTCGGCGTCGGCGCCGGCGAAGTACGGCAGCACCCAGCGGTCCACCGGCAGTTCGGCGAACAGCTGCTCCGCCACCGCCTTGTCGACCGGATCGACCGCGCGGTGGGCCGGATTCAGGCCGATGCGGACGTCCGCCGGTTTGGCGTCGATGCGGATCGCCTGCGCGTCGACGGCGATCGCCTCGTCCAGGGTCAGGGCGTCGGCGCCGCGGGCGAACAGGGCCTTGGCGTAGGCCGGGTTGTTCAGCTGGATCAGCTTCGCGCCCGCGGCGACGACGGCCTCGATCTCGGCGCGCACGATCGCGGCCAGCGCGGCGCCGAGTTCGGCGGCGCTGCCCCACGGGCCGCCGGCCTCGAAGGTGCGGGCGGCCAGGAACGCCGGCGACGGCAGGGTGACCTTGACCGGGGTGGCCACGCCGGGGCCGGGGGCGACGGCCAGGGCGGCGAGGGCGGCGACGTCGGGGGCGATCAGCGGGTGCGTGGCCCCGAGCGCGCCGACGGCGGTCCAGCGGCGGTAGCCGTGCCGGTCGGTGCCGGCGCCGCGGCGGAAGCCGCCGACGGTGTCCAGGATCGCGCCGCGGAAGTCCGCGCGGCGGTAGTCGCCGTCGGTGATCACCGACAGCCACACCGAGCGCTGCAACCGGACGGCCTCCGCGATCGCGGCGTCCTCCACGGCCCGCAACTCGCCGTCACCGAGTTCGCGGGCCTCGTAGCGGGCGCGGGCGGCGATCAGTTCCGCGGAGCGGATCAGGCTGCCGTGGTGGTCGATGCGGAATTTGTAGGTGTCGGCCATTATTTCGCCTCCCCGGACTCGGCCAGCTGCTGCGCCGACTGGCCCCAGGCCCGGAAAACCAGTTCGTAGCCCAGGGATTCGAGCACCTCGTTGCAGGTGGCCTCGTCCTCGTCGGGGGTGCCGCCGGAGATGCCGAGGCCACCGAGCACCTCACCGTCGCGCTTGATGGTGACCCCGCCCTCGGTGGCGACGATCGGGTACAGGCTCATCTGCGAAAGCTTGTCGAAGAAGCCGGGATTGGACTCGGCCCAGGCGTGCAGATTGCGGGTGGGCCGCTCCATCACCGCGGAGCTGTGCGCCTTGGAGATGGCGATGGCGGGGGTCAGCGCCCGCGCGCCGTCGGTCCGCTTGACCTGGAGGATGTAGCCGCCCGCGTCGACCACGGCGACGCTGAGCGCCTTCCCCAGCGCCTCACCGCGTTTCACGGTCTCGGCGATGATCGTATCGACCTCGGCGGTGGTGAGTTTCGTCATCGGTGTGCGGTCACCTTCTGTGAGACGGCTTCCCGGATGCGGACGACGGCGGCGTTGTACAGGTCCGGGCGTTCCCAGTACATCGAGTGCGGGCCGTCGGGGACGATCGTCAGCCGCGAGCCGGGCAGCAGTTCGTGTGCGCGGCGCACGGTCTGCGGCCACAGCACGGCGTCCTTGTCGCCGGCCAGGAACGTGATGTCCAGGCCGGAGGCGGCGATCTCGTCCAGGCTCGGGCCGTCGGCCGACAGATTGCGCAGGTCGGCCATGGTGGCCACGTTGAAGGTGCCCATCTGCTGGAACAGGAACAGCTTCGCCTTCTCCTGCTCTTGGAACCGCTTGCTCATCAGCCGGTCGACGACCGGCAGCTTGTCGGCCTCGGCCCGTTGTGCCGCAACCAGTTCCGACAGTTCCGGATGCTGGATACCGCCGAGCGAGTGGCCGAGCACCACGCCCGAGACCCGTTCCGGGCGCAGCAGCGCCGCCTTCAGCGCCGCCACCGAACCCACGGACTGGCCGATGAGCACGACGTCGTACAGGTCCTCGGCCTCCAGCACGGCGACGATGTCGCCGGGGAAGTCCTGACCGTCGAAGCCCGCCATCGGCTTGCCGGAGTTGCCGAATCCGCGCAGATCGACGGTGACGACGGTGTAGCGCTCGCGCAGTTCGACCACCTGCTGATACCAGATCGCATGGTGGCCACCGGATCCCTGCACGAAGAACAGCGCCGGCCCGTCGCCGTGGCGTTCGTAGTAGATGCTGGTGCCGTCCGGGGCGACGACTTTCGGCATGTTGATTCTCCTTGTGGCCGTTACCGATTCATTCCGGGCGGTTGGCGTGGTAGACCAGTTCGATCATGGTGTGGTCGGGATCGTGGATGTAGCAGAACAGCGAGTTGTTCTCCGGCCGCCGCACCGGGCGGGTGTGCCGGACGCCGATCTGCTTCAGGTGGGCGAGGAATCCGTCCCAGTCGTCGACCTCGACGGCGAAGTGGTAGGGCGCCATCCGATCCATCTCCTCGACCGGGGTGAAGTGCAGGTCGAAGGTGCCCAGCGTCATCAGCAGCACGCGGGTGTTGCTCTTGGGGATGATGCCCTTGAACCCGAAGACCTTCGAATACCATTCCTTGGTCCGCTGGATGTCGGTGGTCGGGAAGTTGACTCGGTGGATGTAGCGGATCTTGCCGTTGGGCTCGACCGCAGTCGTTTCGGCGACGGTGGCTTCGGTCACGGTCGGCACCTTTCTGTGTCGGTATCTTCTTCTGCGACAATCGGATTGGACAACACGCCGATCCCGCTGACCTCGACGTCGACGGTGTCGCCCGGTGTCAGCGCACAGGTGCCGTCGGCGCCCATCCAGAGCACGTCACCGGGTTGCAGCGTGCTGTACTTCGAGGTCTCGACGAGAAAGTCGTACGGATCGAACAGCATTGCCCCGGTGCGGAATTCGACCCGCATCGCCCCGTTCACCCGGATCGTGGTGGTCTGCGCCAGCGGGTCCACGCCGGTCTCGATCCACGGGCCCATCGGTTTGAAGGTGTCGGCGTTCTTGCTGCGCCAGAACGAGCGGTCGGCGTGCTGCCACTCCCGCGCGCTCACGTCGTTGCCGATGGTCCAGCCGAAGACCGCCTCGCGCGCCTGCTCGTAGGAGGCGCGGCGCAGCGGGCGGCCCAGCAATCGAGAAATCCATCCCGCCCGCGGTCATCAGCAGGGTCAGGCCCGCGGCGATCACCGCGACGACGCTGACCTGCCGCAGCACGTTGACCACGTTGGTGGAGGTGAGAAAGGCGTCGGTCTGCGTCGCGGCGAAGACCACGATCAGCACCAGGACCACCAGCAGACCCGCGTGCGGAATCTGCCGCAGCGACGGACGTCGGCGCGCGGCGCGAACACCCGTGGTCCCCGCCTTCGCCGGGCCGTTGTCCGTAGTGGGCACGCCGCCGCTCACCCGAGCGCCGACGCCCGTGCCGTACTCGTCGGGCGAGGACGGAGGGCCTTCCTGGTTACGCTCCGCTGCCGCCGCCGGCCCTTGACTCATGCCGTATCTCCTCCGAGAACCGCGGCGATCAGTTCGTCGCGAGTGATGTCGTCGATCCTGTGCTCCGCGATCGCCCGTCCGTCGCGGACGATGATCACGCGGTCGGCCAGCCGCATCACCTCGTCACAGGACGAAGAGGCCAGCAACACGGCCGCGCCGCGCTCGGCGAGGCGGTCGATGAGCGAGTGGATCTCGGCCATCGCGGCGATGTCGACGCCGTTGGTCGGATCCTCCAGCAGGCAGGCCGCGGGCTCGGTGGCGAACCACTTGGCCAGCAACACCTTCTGCTGATTGCCACCGGAAAGCCGATCCACCGCGGGGTTTTTCGTGAGCGAGACCACGCGGTACTCGTCGCGCAGGGCGGCGGCGCGCCGGCCCAGCCGGTCCCAGCGCTGCACGAACCGGCCGGCCAGCCGATCCTCGGCCAGCACCAGGTTCTCGTCCACCGACAGTTCGGGAACCAGGCCGAGGCGGCGGCGATCGCCTGTCACACAACGCAATCCGCTGGCCAGCGAGCGGCCGACCCGCCCCGGCGGCACATTCCTCCCGCCCACCGCGAGGGTGCCGCGATCGGGCCGGCGACGGCCGGACAGCAGATCGAACAGCCGGGACTGGCCGTCACCGGCCGGGCCCAGGACCGCGACGATCTCGCCGTTGCGCACGTCCACGCCGAAGCCGTCGAGGAACCGGCCCTGGCTCAGATCCCTGATCCGCAAACCGATCTCGTCCCGCGCGGCCGCGCGGGCCGGGCGCACCGAGACCACGTCGCGGCCGACCATGTCGCGGACCAGGCCCGCCTCGTCGGGCGCCGCGGCCGGATAACTCTCGACGACGGCGCCCTCGCGCAGCACGGTCACCCGGTCCGCGATCGACAGCACCTCATCGAGGTAGTGCGAGATGAACACCACCGCGACCCCGTTGTCGCGCAGCCGGCGCACCAGCGCGCGGATCTGCTCCGCGGCCGCGGCGCCCAGACAGGCGGTCGGTTCGTCCAGGATCAGCACCCGGCCGCCGCGGCGCACCTCGCGGGCGACCTCGGCCATGGTCTGCTCGGCGACGGTCAGCTCCCCTGCCACCTGGGTCACTTCGATGTCGATACCCAACTGTGCCAAGGCATTCCGGGCGATCTCGGTCACCGACGACCAGCGCACCACCGACCGCCGGGTGGGCAGGTCGCCGAGCATGATGTTCTCCGCGACGGTCAGGCCGAGCACGAGTTCGCGCCGCTGCGGCACGATCGACACACCCTGGCGCCGGGCGCGGCGGGTACTCCACGCCGATTGCACCCGGCCCGCGACCTCGATCCGGCCGGAATCCGGACCGTGCACCCCGGAGAGCACCTTCACCAGCGTCGATTTACCGGCGCCGTTCATACCCATCAGTGCGTGCACCTCGCCGGGATACAGGTCCAGGCTGACGTTGTTCAGGGCGACCGCGCCGCCGAAACTCTTACAGACCTCGTGCAGGCGGACCACGGCGGCGCCGGTCGCCGGTGTGGCGGTCGTCGCGGGTGCGGCGGTCACGGTATCCTCCCGGTCGAGCGTGGTGGGGGACACCGGGGTCATTCCGGCGCTCCCGCGCCGACGGCCTGTCCGCCGCGGATCAGATGGGCGGCCGGAACTGATCCGGTCCGATCCCCCCGGCTGATTCACCCGGCTGATTCACCCGTACGGATGTGCTCGCGCCACCGATATCCGCGCGCCCATCCACCACATGTCGAACGCGCATTTTCCGCACCGCCACCGCGAACCGCGATCCGGCGGAATACGCGCACGCCCCCGTCGTGCCCGACGCAGCCGCGAAAAACGCTGTGCGCGAAGGGAAACCGATTCGGCGGACAATGCAGGTTTTCCCGGCCGTGCCGGACCGGGAATCACAGAAAGAAAGAGATGAGGAGTTATGTACAGCATCTCCCGGGCCACGGCGATCGCCACCCTGGCCATCGCCGCCACGGCCGGTGCGATGGGCGTCGCCTCGGCCGCACCCGCCGAATCCCCGGTGCCGATCCTGGCGTCCACCGCCGGTGAGACCGGTCCCGCACCGGTCGCCGACCAGGGTCACCCCGACGCCGCACCGGCCCCGGTGATCCCGGAAGTCGAATACGACAAGGCGGTGGGCGCGCTGACCGGCGCGTTCAACAACGCCAACCACGACGGCACCCTCTTCGGCACCGCCGCGGGCGTCGTCATCGGCTGCCCGCTCGGCGCGATCACCGGCGGCACCCTGACCGCGCTGGTGTCGGCCGGTGCGCTGACCCCGGTCGGCGTGGTCGGCGGCTGCATCCTCGGCGGCGTCACCCTCGGCGGTCTCGGCGGTACCTTCGCCGGTGCGATCACCGGATTCCCGGCGCTGGCCGACGCCGCGGGCCAGCAGTACGGCCACCTGCACTCCGAGGGCCTGATCTCGGCCCCCCTGACCACGAATCAGTAACTCCCCCACCGCGAAAGAGCACTGCAATGAAGCACACCACGCACGCGGTCGCGGTGACCGCGCTGGCCGCCGTCGCCCTGGCGGTCGCCGACGGCGCCGCCCACGCCGACCAGGTCCAGCCCACCGACCCAGACAAACTGACCGTCCAGCTCGCCCCCGGCGTCTCCTTCACCGGCGCCGCCTCCGACGGCTCGTCGGTCCTGACCACCCCCGCGGGCACGGTCACCACCCGCGACGGGCAGGTCGCGGTGCAGGACGCCACCGGCATCCCGATGCTCGGCGCCCCGCTCGAAACGGTCGCGAGCAACACCGACATCACCGCCGCGGCCGCCGCACCCGAACCGGTCGCCGGCACCGGTGACGTCCTCGGCAACCTGACCGCCGCCTGGCACAGCGCCGGCGCCTACACCGGCCTCGCCGCCGGGGTCGGCGGCACCGCGGGCGCCCTGATCGGCACCGTCGTCGGCTGCCCGATCGGCGTGATCACCCTGGGCAGCATGGCCACCGTCATGTCCGCCGCGGCCCTGACCGTCCCCGGCATGATCGGCGGCTGCCTCGCCGGCGCCGCCACCACCGCCGCCTTCGGCGGCATGGTCGGCAGCGTCGCCGTCGGCCTCCCCGTCGGCCTGGCCGTCACCGCCCGGAAGTTCAACGAGATCCAGTCCGGTCACGCCCCCGCCGCGCCGCAGCACTGAGTCATCTCTCCCGACCGACGGCCGCACCGAACCCTGTCGAACGCAGGGGATTCCGGTGCGGCCGTCGCCGTACGTGACCACGACAACGTTGTCCGGCACATCAGCCCCACCCGGCACGATTGTCGCTCGGACGCAGCCGACGTGATCGACCCCGCCCGAACCGGAGTCGCCGTGCTCGAGCCGGCGCGGTCGGTGCGGCAGCGCGCCGCCGGCTCATCGGTATCCCCGATTTCTCCGTACCCCGACAGCTTCACCGGATGAGCAACGTGAAGTAACCCACCACCGCGGGCGCGATCAGCAGCAGGGCGACCGTGATGTTGGTGCGCGGCTTCAGCGCCAGCAGCGCCACGAATTCCCGCAGAAAGCCGGTGAGCACGAAGTATCGCGCGGTACGACCACCGACCACCCGAGCCCCGAGCCCGAGACGCCGACTGAGGATCACCGCCCGCAACACATGGAAATCGCTGGTCACCACCACCATTCGCCCTGCCCGGGCACGCAGCCCGCGTCCACGCAACTCGGCATCGGTGCACCGCAGATTCTCCTCGGTGTTCCGCGACCGCCGCTCCCGGATGATCCGCTTCTCCGGAACACCTTCCGCGACAAGATAAGCCGCCATCGCATCGGCCTCGGCCACGGTCTCGCCCGGCCCGCGCCCACCGGAGGCGACCACGATCGGAGTCGCACCCGCCGCCGTCTCCGCGCGATACACCTGCACCGCACGATCCAGCCGGGTGGCCAGCAGCGGCGTGACCTGCTCCCCGTCGAGCCCGCACCCGAGCACCACGATGACATCGCTCCCGGTGGGCCGCGGCAGCCGCGAGTAGGCCAGCGCGTACCCGGTGAAGGCCAGCAACTGCGCGACCAGGAACGCACCGAGCACCACGATCATCCCCGCCGTCACCGAAAGCCACGCGGGCGTACCGGATCCCGGCTCGACGACATCCCGGATCGCCATCGACAACACCAGCAAACCCAATCCTGCCAGCGGCGCGATCACCGTCGCCACCCGCGGACCTTCCCGACGGACCACCACCACCCCGTTCGCCAACAGCCCCAGCCCCGCCACCAACAGCGATACCTGCGACAACACCAGCAACAGCCCGAACCCGAGCAGCTCGGCCGCGACCCGATGCAACGCGCCCAGCCCCAGCACCATCCACGGCGACAACATCGCGGTGGCGCTGAGCAGCAGGGACACCCGCCGCCGCAACACCCGGGGCGGCGCCGTACTGCCGCCGACCTCTGCCGCACCGCCCTGCTCACGACCCGGGACGAGCACCGAACCCATGCCGGAACCTCCTTCGCCGATAACCACCTGCGCCGTGCCGATGACCGCCACTCTCGTCGGCCGACCTGCGCCGACGACGAGCCCCGGCTGGGAGCCCGCTGCGAGTCCATCCGCCCTGCCGGAGCGATGCACCACCGCTCCCGCTGTCGGGGTACCACGCGCAGCGCCATCCTCCCCGATATCTCCCGGCCGATGGCCCGTCCGGCCCCTCCGGGACGAATTCGGCGGTTGCCGGAACAGGGGCACCGCTCACAGCAGACCTGTGCACCCGGCGAACCGCCGACCACTCGCGGCCCCGATATCGAGTTGTCCGGGGCTGTAACGCCGCGATCCGCGATGTCGCCGTCAGATCCACGAAGGATCGAGCACCATGACGAGTATCCCGCACGCTCTCGCCGGTCCGAGATATTCCGAATCCCGTGTTGCACACATCAATTTGTCACACCGGAGGACCAAGTTTCGAACAGTGCCGAACACGCTCGCACACGAATTCCCGCTCCCGTCGGCACCGGTGGGGGCGCACCCGTCCGGCGGCAGTCCGACACGCCCGAATGCGCTGGTAGCGAGAATATTTCGCTAGCGTGTCCGATCCCCGGACGGATATCATGGGAACATGCGTTCGAGCCTCGAAGTTGTCAGCGACCCCGCCGCGGAAACCGCCCTCCGCGCGCTGGAGCACGCTGCTGCCGAGGTATCGAACATGTGCACCCAGGCATTGTCGAATCGGGACAGGCTCAGCCTGATCCGGCGGGTGGAAACCATCACTCGTATGCTGCCCGCCGCGAGTCTGCAATGGACCGCACAGATGCAGGAACAATGGTCGAATACCGAATTCGCCGCGAACAATCTGGTGGATACTCTCGCCGACACACTGCGAATCACCGTGGCGGAAGCGCGTGCCCGCTGGCGTGCCGCCGACGATCTGGCGACCCACATCGGGATGACCGGGGAGACCCTGGCCCCGCCACTGCCCGCGACCGCGACAGCGCAGCGAGAAGGAGCGATCTCACCCACGCATGTGAAGATCATCCGTGACGTGATCCATCGTCTGCCGGTCATCGTCGATGCCGAGACCCGCGCCGATGCCGAGGCGATGCTCGCGGGTCAGGCGCGCGAGTTGCGTCCGGACCAGTTGCGCAAGGTCGCCGACAAACTCGAAGCGCTGATCAACCCGGACGGGACGTTCACCGACACCGACCGGGCGCGGCGGCGGGCATTCACCCTGGGCCGCCAAGGCCCGGACCTGATGTCGAAGTGCACGGTCACCGCGGATCCGGAACTGCGCGCCTATCTGGAAGCAATCTTCGCCACCTACGCCAAGCCCGGACTGCTCAATCCCGATGATCCGGCATCACCGGCCGATGATGAGCCGGATGAGGCTGTCGTGCAACGTGATACCCGCAATGCCGCGCAACGTCAGCACGATGCGATGAAGGCGGTCCTGCGCGACAGTATCGCGTCCGGCCGATTGGGTCGGCATCGCGGTCTTCCGGTCACCGTCGTCATGTCCATGACGGTGCGGGAACTGGAAGATGCGGTCGCCCAGGCCACTCCGGAGGGCTCGGTGGCCGGTCCCGCGGTGGCGACCGGCGGTGGCGCGATGATCTCGATCGGCGATGCGTTACGGCTGGCATCCCATGCCCACCATTATCTCGCGGTGTTCGACGACAGTACCGGTCGCCCGCTGTATCTCGGCCGCTCGAAGCGGATCGCGTCCGCCGATCAGCGGATCGTGCTGCACGCCCGCGATATCGGCTGCACATTCCCCGGCTGCACCAAACCCGGCTATCTGTGCCAGGTTCACCACCGTACCGACTGGGCCGCCGGTGGCACCACCGACGCCGACCAACTGACCTTCGCCTGCGAACCCCACCACCATCTGGTCGGAACACACGCCGCCGGGTGGGGCACTCGCACGGCCGCAGCCGGGCACCCGGATGCCGGCCGCACGCAATGGGCCCCGCCCGCCCACATCGATCCCGCACGCCACCCGAGAGTGAATCGATACCATCATCCTCTCGAATATCTCACGCGCACAAGGGAATCGGTGTCCCGAAAATCGGGCTGAACATCTGCGGCCGCCGCCAACCGCCCCGTCACCGACGGAGGCGGGCAGCGGCATGTGTATTCGCTGCCTCAACTGTCAATATGAGGGTTCAGGACATGGGCTTACCCCGGGATTCGGTTCGGGATCGACCGGATCGGCGCAGCGAAAACAGTCGGCCCCGAATACTCTCCCGCACACCTCAATTGGCCGGACCCGGCCGCAGTGACAGGGACCGCGCCGTGGCGAACGCACTCGAGCACGAATTCCTCCACCTGTTCCGCGGCAATCCGGACCTGGCGGCACGACTGTTGCGGGACTACCTGGGCATCGCGATACCCGAATACACCTGGTGCTCCTGGAACGTCGCGGCATGCCTGTGACAGACGAGGTCCGGAAGCGGATCGCCTCCTGCTCCGATATCGATCAGCTGGAGCAGTGGATCGGCCGGGCCGCCGATACCACCGAGGCCGACGAGCTGTTCGGCTGACGACCGGCCCGGAGTAGCCTGCCCCGTCGATGATTTCGGCGGGGCATCGTTGTGTCGAGATCAGCCGATCGTGGCCGATATCCGGGCCACTCGCGCGATCCGCGGAATCTGGTGTGGCGGGGTCGAATACGTGCGACGGGCGCAGGTGGGCGCCTGAGCCGGGCAAGGCTGTGGCCGGTACCCCGGCGGGTGGTTAGGGTCGCAACCATGGAGTGGAGCTTCCTTTCGGCCGAGCAACTCTTGGCCGCCTTGCGGGCCGGTGAGGTGACCTCGGTGGAACTGACCGATGCGGCGATTGCCCGGATCGAGCGGGACGACAAGGCGATCAACGCGATCTGTGTGCCGGACTTCGAGCGGGCGCGGGCGGCGGCGCGGCGGGCCGACGAGGTCCGGGCCGCGGGTGGGGAGTTGCCGTTGCTCGGGGTTCCGGTGACGGTCAAGGAGTCCTACAACGTCGCCGGGCTGCCTACCACCTGGGGGATGGCGCAGTACGCCGACTATCTGCCCACCGAGGACGCGGTGGCGGTGGCGCGGGTGAAGGCTGCGGGGGCGGTGATTCTCGGGAAGACCAATGTGCCGTTCATGTTGCAGGATTGGCAGAGTTTCAACGATGTCTACGGGGTGACGAACAATCCGTGGGATCACGGGCGTACCCCGGGTGGGTCGTCCGGTGGGTCGGCGGCGGCGCTGGCGGCGGGGTTCGGGGCGCTGTCGATCGGGTCGGATCTGGCGGGGTCACTGCGCAATCCGGCGCACTGCTGCGGGATCTATGCGCACAAGCCGACTCTGGGGCTGGTGGCGAGCCGGGGGATGGTGCCGCCGCCCGCGCCGGCGTTGCCGGTCGAGGGCGACCTCGCCGTCTGCGGGCCGATGGCGCGGACCGCACGTGATCTCGCGCTGCTGCTGGAGGTGATGGCGGGGCCGGATCCGCTCACGAGCGGCATCGCCTACGGGACGGCGCTGCCGGCCGCGCGGCACGAGCGGCTCACCGATTTCCGGGTGCTGGTCCTCGACCAGCATCCGCTGGTTCCGACCGGCTCCGCGGTGCTGGCCGGGGTGAATCGGGTCGCCGAGGCGCTGGCCGAGGCGGGGGCGCGGGTCGAACGGCACAGTCCGCTGCTGCCGGATCCGGCCGAAGCGGCGGGACTGTATGCGCTGCTGCTGTTCTCGAACATCGGGGGGCGGCTGCCGGCCGCGGCGTACGAGCAGGTGCGGGCCCAGGTCGCGGCATGGCCTGCCGACGATCCGAGTCTGGATGCCGTGCGGATGCGCGGCATGGTCGTGAGCCACCGCGACTGGATCGCGGCCGACACCCGCCGGGAACTGCACCGGCAGGGGTGGCGGCGGTTGTTCGCCGAATTCGATGCGGTGGTGTGCCCGATCTCGCCGATTCCCGCGTATCCGCACGCGCACGATCCCGGCCGCCGGGAACTGCGGATCGAGATCGACGGTGTCGAACATCCGTACTCCGACCTGTCGGTCCGGCCCGGTGTGGCCACCATGCCGGGACGGCCCGCGACCGCCGTCCCCGCCGGTCGGTCACCCGAAGGGCTGCCGGTCGGGGTACAACTCCTC
Source organism: Nocardia sp. alder85J (assembly GCF_020176955.2). Classification (GTDB taxonomy): domain Bacteria; phylum Actinomycetota; class Actinomycetes; order Mycobacteriales; family Mycobacteriaceae; genus Nocardia. Next base: position 85,921 of record NZ_JAIUCZ020000001.1, on the reverse strand, counting down.
GGGCCGATGTTCGAGGACCGCACGCCGCTGCGGCTGGCGGAGTTGCTCGAACAGGCGATCGGCGGATTCCATGCGCCGGGCGACACGTAGCCGATCCGCCGGTCGGCCCCGGCGAGGTCCACCGCGCTGCGGAACTCGTGGACACGAGTCCCTTCAGGTGATCGAACAGCACGCGACACCGCGCGGTGGTCAGCCGCGGGCGGCACCGTCCGGCCAGACGATGTCGACGGTCAGACCGCGTGCTCGGGCCAGCGCCACCACCGAACCGGTGCCGCCGGGATCACCGGCCTGCCCGTCCCAGACGGCGACGAGGCGGTCGCACGAGGCGAGCATCACCTCGTTCGCCGCCTCGTAGGCCGCGACACCGGATTCGTCGAAGTCCATGACGCGCACGGGATCCGCGCGGCCCAGCAATTCGTCGAACAGTGGCGCGTAGTCGGCGGCCACCTTGCGCTGCCGGTAGGTGCGGGAGGGCAGTACCACTTCCAGTCGGCCACCGGCATCGAGTACCGCCTGTGCGAACACCGAATCAGCGCCGCGCGCAAGGCAACTCACGCCGGTCAGGTCCGGGCCCGCGCCGAGACCGGCCAATCGCTCGGTGATCCCGGCATACACCAGGGCCGCCGTGTCCGCGGTGATGTTCATGTGCCCGGTCACGCCTACCCGTATCACTGCCGAACCTCCGCTCTCGCCGATCACGCCACGGTACCCGAGCGGAAAGGTGGTGCCCGGCCCGCGGTTTCGGCGGCTCCGGGCGGCGGCCGGCGCGCCGGCCGCCGGGGGTTGCCCGGCCGCGGCACCCGGGCGCGATGCCGGGCCGGAACACCTTGCCCCGCTACCGGTTCGACACCGCTATGGATGACTGCGGGTGCAGGACAGTTCGCGCCCGTCCGAGGTGCACCACAACTGGTATCCAGAACGGAAGTCGCCGCCCCATTTGTAGTGGTCGTCGTGGGGTTGCGGGAGGATCGCGGCGTAACTGCCGGCGGCGTTGCGATCCCCGGAACCCTTGTAGGCGGTCTGGGTCGGGTAGGGGTAGATCGGGCGGGCCGTGACGACGGGCGCGGTGGGGTCGGGTGGAGTGGGGGCGCTCGCGCCGGCGAAGTGGCCGTCGCTGTCGGTGGCGGTCTTGGTGGCGATCACCGCGTTCGGGGTCTGGTCGCGTTCGGTCCACTGGATCAGCGGGGTGAGCAGGTCGGTGTGGCTGGGGCCGTAACCGCCGGCGCAGTGGAACATGCCGGGGAACAGGTAGAGGCGGTAGAAGCCGTCGGCGATCTGCTGGCCGAGTTTGTCGATCACGGCCTGGCGGTAGGTGATCGAGCCGACCGGCGGGATGTAGCCGTCGGACCAGCCGTGCCACTGGATCAGTTTGCCGCCGCGCTGGGCGAAGGCGGACAGGTCGGGGTCGGTGGCGTCGTAGAGGCCGCCCACCGAATCCAGGTACGACCGGAGGTTGTCCACGGTGAACAGGGAGGCGTCGATCTGCTTGCCCGGATCGGGTTTCCAGGTGCCGAGCCAGCGCAGGAATCCGGTGCCGAGGCGGTACATGAGGATCTGTTCGCGGTGCTGGCCGTCGCGCGGGACGATCAGGCCCACCCACTGCGGTTCGGAGCCGATCGGTTCGCCGCCGGTGTACAGGTGGGTGCCGCCGGAGTCGACGACACCGGTGTAGATCTTGCGGACCACGTCGACCTGTTCGGCGGTCAGGCAGTCGGGGCGGTCGGGACCGGGCGGGCAGGCGATGCTGCCGGGGTCGAAGCTGCACGCGCGCGGGTCCTGGATGGCGCCGTCGCCGAGATCGGGGTCCGCGCAGGCCGCGATCGCCGCGTCGTGCACCACGTCCACCTTGGCGGCGGGCAGGATCACCGAGCCGTCGGGGCGGAAGTCGACCGTCGACAGGTACGCCTCCTCGAAGGCGTTCAGCGCGGTCTGATTGAAGGCGGGGGCGCCGGCGAGCACGCCGTCGAAATCGGTCGGGTAGCGCTGAGTCTCCATCAGGGCCTCGCGGCCGCCGTCGGAACAGCCGTCGAAGTACGAATAGCGCGGCGCCACACCGTAGAACGCGGTGATCACGGCCTTCGCGGCGGCGGCGAAGACGTGCTCGGAGCGATAGCCGAAGTCCGCCTTCAGTTGTGGGTCGGTGGCCCAGACGTCCACCGCGCCGGTATCGCGGTGGCCCTCGTCGTCCTGGCCCAGCGCCAGCGAACCGTCGGTCAGCGGGGCGCAGCCGGTACTGGCCGGCGGATGCTGCCCGAGGTTGATATTGCCGCAGAAGCCGCCGCAACCCTGTTGCAGGTAGCGGCCGCGGTAGGTGGTTGTGGGCAAACGCAATTCGAAGCCGATCTGCGGGTCGATGTAGCCGACCACCTGGCAGTATTCGTAGGGGCTGGCTTCGCTTTTCGGCACCAGGGTGGCGAGCGCGATCGAGACGGCTCCCTCGCTGAGCCGGGTGAAGTCCTGTCCGGCGAGGTCGGGGCAGCCGATCTTCGGGGGGAGCACCTGCAGTTCCTCCCCGGCGGCCAGCCGCGGCACCGAGGGCGGCGGGGGTGGGGGCGCGGTGGTGACACCCGGGGGCGCGGGGGCCGGGGCCGGCGCGTGACCGGACGAGCATGCCGTGACCGCGACCAGCACAGCGGTCAGCGCGGCCGCCGCCATCGCGGGCCGCCACCGCCTTCGCCGCGGAACGGAATCCTGCCCGGGGTAACGCCGCATGGTGCCTACCTGCCTGTGTCGGAGCGAGCGGAGAGGCCGGGCCGAGGCACGGCACGACAGCGGGCGCGCGACCGCGTCGCACGTCTCAGCGAGCACCATAGACCGCGGCGGGCTCGGAACCCCGGACCCGCCTGCCTTCCGTCGCCGTGGTCTCAGGCGGGAACAGACTCCCGTTCGGCGGCCCGATAGGCATCCACCTCGGGATTGCGCCGGATGAAGGCGATCGTCACCACGGCGATGGCGGCCGCGATCGCGAACACCCAGAATCCGGCGGTGTCGAATCCGTGCGACAGCAGCACCCCGCCGAACCACGGACCGAAGATCGAACCCCAGCGGCCGACGCCGGACACCCAGCCCAGCGCGGTCGCCCGCACGCTCGGCAGATAGTAGGTGCTGGTGCTCGCGTAGATCAGCGTCTGCGCGCTGAACAGGAATCCGCCGGTCACGAACACGATCACGTAGGTGAGGACCTGTGAGGTGTGCGCCGCCAGCAGCGCCACGCCGATCGCGGTGCAGGCGAACCAGATCAGCGCCACCCGGCGCGGGCCGAACCGGTCGGCCAGCGGGCCCGCGACCAGCATGCCGACGATGCCGCCGAGGTTGATCACCAGCAGGAAGCTGATGGCCGAACCCAGGTTGTAGCCGTGGCCGCGCATCATCGTCGGCAGCCAGGTGTTCATGCCGTAGACCAGCAGCAGGCCGAAGAACGACGCCACCCAGAACAGCAGCGTGGTGCTCCATACGGTGCGGGTGAACAGCTGCCGGACATCGCCGCGGCGCCGTTCGCCGCCCGCCTCCGGGGCGTAGAACTCCAGCGGCACACCGTATTTCGCGGCCTGGGCCTGTGCCTGCGCGGTGCGGCCGGATCCGATCAGGAAGGTCATCGACTCCGGCAGCAACGCCCAGATCAGCGGCACCGCCAGCAGCGGCAGCGCGCCGAACCAGTACACGGAGCGCCAGCCCAGGTGATGCACCACCGACAGCGCCAATCCTCCGGCGAGCGCCCCACCGGCCTGGTGCGCAGTCATCACGACGGTGACGGCGAGGTTCTTCCGGGCCGGCGGTGCGAACTCCTGTACCAGCGCCAGGCAGGTGGGCAGCAGCGCACCCAGTCCGTAGCCGGAGATGGTCCGGGCGACCCCGAACAGGGTGACGGTGTGCGCGGCGGCGGCCCCGGCCGAGGCGAGCGCGAAGATCGTCACGCCGCCCATCAGCGGCAGCCGCCGGCCGATGCGGTCGTTGAGCAGACCGGCGGTCAGTGCGCCGAGCAGCATGCCCAGATTGGTGCAGCTGCCGATGTCACCGCCGGCGGCCTTGGTGAGGTGGAATGCCTTGTCCTCGAACACGCCGGGCAGCACCGCGCCGTAGACGAACAGGTCGAGGCCGTCCAGCAGGACCAGGAACCAGCACACCGCGATCACTCGGGTGGCCAGCCGGCCGATGGCGGGTGAGCCGCCACGCAGATCTAACGAGGACAAGCTTGTCTCTTTCCTGGGAAACCGTACAACTGTGAGCCAGGCTATATTGCGCCCTAGATTGAGCGCAATACGATACACAAGATTGTTGACAATACTCCGGGAGGGTGCGACCGAGGCGCCGCCGGATACCCGGCGGCGCCCGCAGCTATCGGTCAGCGAATTATGCGCGATCGGTGCCGGCGAGTTGCGCCTCGCGTGCCGACTCGGCGGCGGTGGGGGTGCCGTGGGTGTGGAAGGACTCGATGGTCTTCAGCCCCCACGCCTGACCCTTGGCCCGTTCGGCTTCGGTCCAGTCGACCCGCTTCCAGTCCGGCGCCAGGATCAGCCGGGCGCCCGCGTTGCACAGTTCGATACGGTTGCCGCCGGGCTCGTAGACGTACAGGAAGAAGGTCTGCTGGATGGCGTGCTTGTGCGGGCCGGTCTCGATGAACACGCCCTGGTCCAGGGCGACGTCGCAGGCCCGCAGGATGTCCGCGCGGCTGTCGGCGGCGAAGGCGATGTGGTGCAGCCGGCCGGACAGGCCCAGATTGTCCCTGGTGTACACCAGGTCATAGCTCTTGTTGCCGAAGGTGGTCCAGGCGGCCGCGACGGTGCCGTCGTTCAGCACGATCTGCTCGGTGGTCATCGCGCCCAGCGTGTCCACCAGGAAATCGCGGTTGTCCACCGGCGCCTGCCCGAGGAAGTTGACGTGGTCCAGCCGCCGGGCAGGGACGCCGCCGCCGGGATATCTCGCGGCCTGGTTCTTCAGCGACGGCCGGGTCTCGTCGCCGGGCTCGTACCAGTCCGCATCGTAGAACACGCCGAATTCGTGGCCGTCCGGATCGGTGAACAGGTAGGTGCGGCCGAAGCCGGGTTCGCCGTCCACCCAGCCGATGCCGCGACCGGCCGCCGCCAGCGCCGCCACCCGGCGCTCCAATTCCTCGGGGCCGAAGGCGCGCAACGTGGTCCGGGCGATACCCGCGTGCCGGTGCGCGCGCAGGGTCAGGCTGTGGTGCAGGTAGTCGTCCCAGGCGTGCAGATAGACGTCGTCACCGTCGCGCCCGACCACCTCCAGACCCAGGAAATCGGTGCAGAAGCGGATGCTCTCGTCGAGCTTCGGGGTGAGTAGCGTGACGTGCGCCAGATGCGCTATCTCGTGACCGGGGGCCATGTTTGCCAGTCCTTCTCGGGAAAATCGGTGCGGTTCAGGCACACTCGGCGGCGATGCGGGGAAAGACGGTTCCGGCGAACAATTTCCGGGCGGTGCGTATCACGCCCGCGCGGTGCACGACCGGCGGGGTGACGGCGGTGTCCAGGGCGATGTCGACCAGCAGGTGCCCCGACGGATGCTCGACATCCACCCGGGACAGCGCCGCCGGCCAGTCCGCGGTGAGCTCGTGCCCCACCGCGCCCGGGGTCAGCAGCGCGGTGACCGCGCTGATCGCCGCGAACACCCCGACCGCGGTGTGCGGCTGCACCGGGATGAACGAGCGGGTGCACACCTGGCCGCCGTCGCGGCCGGGCGCCACCAGGATGGTCTTCGGCACCGAGGATTGCGCCACGTCGCCGAGGCCCATCAGCGCGGCGGCCTTGCGGCGCAACGCATCCACCCGGTCGAGCAGGGCGGCGTCGGCGGCCAGGTCGGCGTGCGACTCGTAGCCGGTCAGCCCGAAGGCGGCGGCCGTCGCGACGACCACCGGCATGCCGTTGTCCACGCAGGTGACCTCCATGCCGTCGATCTCGTCGCGGACGTTGCCGGTCGGGAACAGGCCCGGGGTCGCCGAGCCCGCGATGTCCTCGAAGGCCAGCAGTACCGGCGCCGCCGTGCCCGGAACGCCGTCGATCGCGGTGTCACCGGCATAGACCGGGCGGCCCGCGCGCAGCGGGAAGGTCGCGGTGGCGACGCTGTCGGAGTTCACCAGATGGATACGCACCGAACAGGTTTCGGCCCCCGGTGGCGGCTCGATCAGCCCGGACTCGACCGCGAACTGCCCCACCCCGGCGAGGATGTTGCCGCAGTTCTGCGTGTCCGACACCGTGGGCCGGTCGACCCCCAGTTGCAGGAACAGGTAGTCCACGTCGACACCGGGCCGCTGCGAGGCCGAGACCACGGCGACCTTACTGGTCAGTGAGGTCGCGCCGCCGAGGCCGTCGATCTGCCGCGGGTCCGGGGTGCCCATGATCCGCAGCAGCAGGTCGTCGCGGGCCGCCGGATTCGCGGGCAGGTCGTCCGCCCGGAAATATCCGCCCTTGGACGTGCCGCCGCGCATCCACAGGCAGGCGATCCCGGCTGTCCCGGACCGCGGCAACCACTCACTCACTTCGATTCTCCGGCAACGTAATCCGCGTGGGAGACATAGGAGATGCCGAAGTCGGCCAGCTTCGCGCGCATCCCGTAGATGTCCAGCCCCAGTTCGCCGCGGCGGAATGCCCGACGATTGCGCTCCTCCTTCTCCAGCCGGGCCTGCGCGGCGGTGAGCACTTCGGGGACGTTCACGCGGGACACCACGGCGACCCCGTCGTCGTCCGCCACGATCACGTCACCGGGCTGGATCAGCTGCCCCTCCACCACGATCGGCACATTGATCGCGCCCGCGGTGGCCTTCACCGAACCCTGCGCGCTGACCACCGTCGACCAGGCCGGGAAACCCATCTCGCGCAGTTCCGCGACATCGCGCACACCGCAGGACAGGACGACGCCCCGCACGCCGCGCTGCTGCAACGCGGTGGCGAACAGCTCGCCGAACAGGCCGTCGGACGACGGCGAGTTGGTGGCCACGACCAGGATGTCGCCCTCGCGGCACTGCTCGACCGCGACGTGGATCATGAGATTGTCGCCGGGCCAGCACAAGACGGTGACCGCGGTGCCGCCGATCCGGGCGCCGGGCCACGCGGGCCGCAGCCGCGAGCCGAGGTAGCCGATCCGCCCGGCGGCCTCGTGGACGGTGGCGGTGCCGTACTCACCCAACTGGGTGGCGTCCGCGAGCGAGGCGCGCGGCGGATCGGTCACGACGACCGACTTCATGGTGTCCTCCTGTGGTGTGCCGACGGTAGCTCACAGCTATCACCGACGTCGACAATATTGCATACAATCAAAACCCGAGTGGGGCCCGGTGTTGCCCTCATCGTCGACACCGGACGCCCACCCGAGCGGGGATCCGGCGGGGACCTGCCGGACCACGTTCAGCGCCGCACGCCTACCCGGCGCCAGCGGCGATCGCGCGCAGCGAGTCCCGGGCCGCGGTCGCGATGCGGGGTTCGATGCCCAGGTCGGTGAGTTGTTCTGCGGCGGCGGCCATCTCCTCGGCGCGGCGGACCGCGTGGGTGTAGCTGCCTTCGAGGAAGCCGTCGACCATGTCCGGGTCGAAGCGGACGAATTCGGTGGTCAGGTGTTCGTGGAACCAGTCCGCGCAGCCGGCGGCGCGGGCCCCGGCCATCGCCTCCACGATCGCGGCGGCCAGGCCCTTGTAGACGACGCTGCGCAGCAGTTTGCGCGAACTCGCCACCCCGACCGGGCCGGGCATGTGCTCGACGTCGACGCCGTAGGGTGCGAGCAGGTCGCGGAATCGGGCGGCGTCGGGGCCGGAGACGTACATCGGCACGCGCAGGCCCTTGCCGGGCACGGGGGCCATGATCGCGACGTCGACCAGCGTCGCACCGGTTCCGGCGACCAGTTCCGCCAGCCGCACCTTCAGCGCGGGAGCGACGGTGTTCGCCTCGGCCCACAGCGTGCCGGGCCGCAGGCCGGACAGGGCCGCGCGGGTGGCGGCCTCGGCCTCGTCGCCGGTGGTCAGGTCGAACACCAGGTCGGCGTCGCACACCGCATCCGCGTCGCTGTCGCGCTGCCGCACCCCGGCGGGCGCGGCGATCACCGGATCGAAACCCCGGACGTCGGCCCCGGCCGCCACCAGATCGCGGGCGAAGGCGGAGCCGGCCTCCCCGAGACCGAGTATCGCCACCCGTGGCGGGGCACCGCCCACCGCGTTCTCCGGCACTGGATCACCTCGACTCGTCATCACCTCCGGTCACCGGTGAGCGACCGGGACGCACGCCGCGTGCGTCACCTCCGCCAACGACCGTAGGCGCGTGTGCGCAGAATTGTCAACAATTTCGTCGGAGAACGACACCACCGGCACTGCACCGACCCGATGGACGTGGGCTGCCACGTGCTCGGCGGCACGGTCGCGCGGTAGGCGCGGTCACGTCGACGGGCACGGTCACGTCGGTCGGACACGGTCACGTCGACGGGCACGGTCACGTCGATGGACACGGTCACATCAATGGACACGGTCACGTCGATGAACACGGTCACGTCGATGAGCACGATCACATCGGTCGGACACGATCACGTCGGTCGGGCACGGTCACGTCGGTCGGGCACGGTCACGTCGACGGGCTTCCACCGCGACTGTCGCGACCGAATCCGCGCGGCGGCATCGAACCACGAGCAGCGTGACCGATTGCCACACCCGGACACGAATGCCCGGACAACCGCCCTGAACCGCGCGCCGCCGGCGCCCGTCCGATAGGCCGGACACCTTGCAGCTCAGTCGAATCGAGCGAGGGCCACGATGACGCTGTCCAGGTGGTCGCGCATCGCGCGCTCGGCGGCGGGGGCGTCACCGGCGATCACGGCGTCGACCACGGCGAGGTGTTCGCCGAGCGAGACCTGGGGGCGGCCCGGGAGCAGGGCCACCTGGAACTGGTGCCGCACGATCTGGGCGTTGAGACGGCCGATGAGGTCCGACGCGGTGTCCTGTCCGGCGATCTCGCGCAGTACCGCGTGCAGTTCGTGATTGAGGCTGGAGTACTTCAGCGGCTCGCCGTCGCGGACGGCGGTCGTCAGGCGGTCGGAATAGTCGCGCAGGCGCTCCACGTCGGCGGGGGTCACGCGCTCGGCGGCCTTGGCCGCGATGAGGCCCTCCAGCACCTTGCGGCATTCCAGGATCTCCACGGCCTGCCGCCGCGACACCGACCGCACCCGCGCACCCCGGTTGTGGATACGCTCGATCAGGCCCTCGGCGGTCAGTTCGTCGATCGCGGAGCGCACGCTGCCCCGGGTGACCCCGAACTGCTCGACCAGTTCGGCCTCCACCAGGCGCTGCCCGGGAGCCACCTCACCCGCGCGGATGGCACGGCGAAGTCGTTCGGCGGCAATGGCCTTGCCCTGCGTCCCGCGTTGCAACTCGCGAATATCCGACACCGACACCGTCCTGGCGCTCCCCACGATCGTGTTTTGTTGGAAATTATGCCAAATTTTTTGGCAACAATTCACCCGGCCATAGCCGGGGTGCCGCGCGTCACACCGGTATGTGACACCGGGACGATCACGCGGGCGCTGCCACCGGGTCGAACGGGTGGTTCGCCCAGATTCGGGCCGAGGCTTGCTCGGGATAGCGGCCGGTGCCGGACACGATATCGAACAGCCGGGTCTGCTCCGACTCCGGCCCGTAGCTGACCCAGCCAGGAGATCCGTTCGCGGCGAAGGAGATCCAGGCATCCCGTAATTGCTCGCCGAGTGCCGACGTGCCGGGATCCGGTCGGCCGGTGCCGAAGACCAGCGGCACCTCGGCCCCGTGCCCGGCGCCGGACGCGGGCCGCCCGTAGCGGAATTCGTACAGATAGGACGTGCCGCCGCCGCGCGCGTGCGCGCGGGCCAGGAACAGGCTCGGCATCCGATAGTAGAAGTCCGACTGCACGATCTCGTAGAGTTGCCCGTCGCCGACGCCCGGGTAGGCGGCCCGGTATGCCCGCGCGCCGTCGGGCACCGGTGCCAGCTGCCGCAGCAGTTCGTCGGTGCGCGCGGCGGCGATCCGAGTGGCCCCGGCCAGGTACACCCGGTACTCGTCGCGGGTGTGGCCGACGATCAGCGGCACCTCCCGGCTCACGCCGCGCGCCAGCGCGTGATGCGGCGCCTCGGGCAGCACCACGCCGTCCACCACGGGATGGAAGACCGTCACCGCCACCCCCGGCCCCCAGCGCAGCCGGTTCGCGGCGCCGTCGCGGGCCGCCGCCCACACCCCCGCGCCGAGTGCGGCCGGTGGCAGGTCCCGCAGCTCCGCGGCGGTCGCCCGGCGGCCCAGCCGGGCCGTGAGCACGTCGGCGATATCGCGGGCCAGCTCCGGCCGCTGCGAGGACAGGGGCACGCTCTGGCAGATGGCGCCGTGGAACAGGCCCGCCGCGGACGGCATCGCCAGCAGGCAGGCGATCGATCCGGCCCCCGCCGACTGCCCGAACACCGTGACCCGCCGCGGATCGCCGCCGAAGGCCGCGATGTTGTCGCGCACCCAGCGCAGTCCGGCCACCTGATCGAGCAGGCCTCGATTGGCCGGGGCCCCGGCCAGTTGCAGGAAGCCCTCCGCGCCGACCCGGTAGTTGATGCCGACCACCACGGCGCCGCGCTCGGCCAGCCGCCGCCCGTCGTAGCCGGGCAGGCTGGCCGCGCCGCCGGACCAGGCCCCGCCGTAGATCCAGACCAGCACCGGCAACCCGCGGGCCCGCAGATCCGGCGACCACACGTTGACGGTGAGCCATTCGTCGCCCGCCGCACCGGCATTCGCGGCGACGTTCTGCACGCTCGCGGCCACCGGCGGCGGTGGCGGGCCGAACTGCCCGGCGTCGCGGACACCCGGCCAGCCCGGATGGGCGACCGGCGCCTGGAACCGCAACTCCCCCACCGGGGCCGCCGCGAACGGAATCCCCCGGAAGACCGCGACATCCCCCTCCGACCGGCCACGCACCACGCCACCGGTGGTCAGCACATGCGGATGCGCCACCGGCGCACCGACCGCCGCCGAGGACGCGGCCAGCGCCGACACACCGGCCACCGCACTCATCCCGAGAAACCGGCGGCGGTCGAATCCTCGCGCCTTCTCGTTGCGCGCCCGCCGGTTGCCCGACACTTCACACCATCCTGCGTACACACGTCCGAACCGCCCGATTGTGTCCGATCCGAATCCGGGCGTCCAGCCCCGGAAATGGCCCGTACATGCCCGCAACCGATCGACCGGCAGGTTTGCCCGGCGGGCGAATCAGCTGTTCACGAGCCTTTCACCAGGGCATTTCCGGCTGTTCCGACTTCACGCCCCGGCCGCTGGCGGACGGTCCCGAGGCCGATCCGATCGCGAAGTCCGATCGGCCGGGCCACCGACACCGTGCGATTGTCCGTCGGCAGTGCCGCGCACGACGCGACGCCGGTGTGCCACAGCAGGGCCCGCTACAGCGTCCCCGGACCGGACAGCAGGGTCACGGCCGATACCGCGGTGGGGCCACCGAGGTTGTGGGCCAGGCCGATTCGGGCGCCGTCCACCTGGTTGACGGCCTCGCCGCGCAGCTGCTGGAACAGTTCCACGCACTGGGCGACGCCGGTGGCCCCCGGCGGGTGGCCCTTGGTCTTCAGGCCGCCGCTGGGGTTGACCGGGAGGGCGCCGCCGACGGAGGTGACGCCGGCCTCCAGGAGCTTGTAGCCCTCGAAGCGCTCGGCGAAGCCGAGATCCTCGTAGCTCATCAGCTCGATACCGGTGAAATAGTCGTGGACCTCGGCGACGTCGATATCGCCGGGGGTGAGCCCGGCCATCGAGAACGCCTGCCTGGCGGCGCGGACCGTCGCCGGGAAGGTGGTCATGTCCCGCTTGTGCTGGTGCATCACCGAATCCAGGCCGAGCCCGACCCCTCGCACCCAGACCGGGCGATCGGTGTAGCGGTCGACGACGTCCGAGGCGGCCAGCAGCACGGCGGCGGCGCCGTCGCTCTGCGGGGCGCAGTCGAAGCGGCCGAACGGGCTGACCACGGTCGGGGCATTCAGCACCTGTTCGAGGGTGACCTCGAAACGCAAGCGCGCCTTCGGGTTCCGGGCGCCGTGCCGGTGGTTCTTCACCGCCACCATGGCCGTGTGCTCACGGGTGGCAGGCGACTCGTGCAGGTACCGGGCCACGTGCATGGCGAAGCCGGCGGGGGCGATCAGGCCCAGCGGGTAGTCCCAGGCCTGGTCGCGGGTCATCGCCTCCCACTCCCACATCAGGTTCTTCGACGGGGATTCGCGGACCTTGTCCGCACCCACCACCAGCGCCACGTCGAAAGCGCCGGAGGCGATACCGAACAGGGCATTGCGGATCGCGTCGTTGCCGGTGGCACAGGAGTTCTCGATGCGGGTGACGGGAATGTCGGGCAGCCCCAGGGTATCCGCGAGGTTGCCGGAGGGGAATCCGTCGGTGGTGCCCATGGCCCCGAACCAGGCCGCCTGCACGTCCGACTTGCGCAGGCCCTTGTCGACGCTGCCCGCGCACTCGGCGTACGCCATCGGCAGCAGATCCTTGATGCCGAGCGCGAAATGCTCGGCGAACGGCGTCATCCCGGCGCCGACGATGGCGACTCTTCTCAAGACACACCCTCCAGAGGCTCGAAGGCGTAACCGTAGTCGGGCACACCGGAACGAATCGCGACCCGCCGCAACACCATCCGGCCGCGGTCGCCGATGCCGACCACGCCCGGATCGGCGCCGGTCACCTTCACCAGCGCCCGCACGCCGACCTCGTCGAGTTCGACGATGACCAGCGAGTACGGGCTGCGCAGCCCGGGGACCGGAACCTGCACGGTGACACCGGTGTACACGGTTCCGGTGCGCGGCAACGGCACCAGCGTGTAGTCGGTGCTCAAGGTGCCGTCGTCGCCCACCCGGTAGCGCGGCGGGAAGTCCAATTCGTCACTGCCGGAATGCTTTCCGGCCTCCCAGCGCACCTTCGCCTCGAATGCCCGCTCGTAGGCGGCCAGCGAGATCGGGATGTCGCCGCCGGGCACCACATATCCCTCGGGGACCGTGCGCGCGGCCGGTTCGTGCCGATGCACCGCGGCGACGCCGTCGGCGACGGTCACCCCGGAGAGGCTGGCCTGCTCGATACCGGCCAGCAGACCGGTCTGACCCCATTCGGCCATCGCGGCGAGCGCGAACAGTCCGGCGCCGGCGCCCAGGGTGGGCAGCCGGGCCGGCTCGCCGACGCACAGCGCCTCGGCCTCCCGATGGTCCACCCCCGCGACCGCCGCGGGGGTGTCGACCCAGGCCGCCGTCAGCGAGGCCAGCAGGCCGCGCTCGTGCAGCAGTCGCGGATCGCCGTAATCGTGGATACCGACCGCGTTGCGGGTGCGCACCGGCAGGCTGCGCGCGATCCGCGCGGCCGTGCGCACCTGGAGTCCCCGCTCCCCCACCAGCGCGGCCGCGGCTCCGGCCGGCTCGGTGTCCACCCCGATGATCAGGGTGCGGGGACGGGCGGAACTGAGCGCGTCGAGCGTGGCGGGCGCGCCGCCGAGCCGCTCGGTCACCTCCAGTTCCGGATCCAGGCCGAGTCCGGCCAGCAGGACCGCCGCATTGCTGCTCTCCAGCAGCGGCAGATCCCGGCTGACCAGCACGACCCTTTCCACCGTGGCGCCGGCCAGCGCGGCGCGCCCGGCCTCGACGGCGAGGGTGATGGCATCCTCGTCGTCACCGAGCACGCGCGCGTGCGAGGCGCCCCAGCAGGGCAGATAGGTACCTATCGAAGCGATGTACGGCATGGCGACTTCTCCAGCGGCATTAGGTGATCGCGCCCGCTGTCTTGAGGGCGATGATGCGGTCCCAGTCCAGACCGAGTTCCAGCAGGACCTCCTCGGTCTGGGCGGCGAACTCCGGTCCGGGGCGCAGGTCCGGCGCGGTGACATCGAACTGCACCGGGCTGGCGACGAGGGTCAGATCGCCTGCCTGCCGGACGAATTCGTTGGCCCGCACCTGCGGATCGTCGACGGCCTGCAACGCGTCCTGCACCGGCGCCCAGGGCCCGGACAGGGTGGCGAGCTTCTCGGTCCACTCCGCGAGGGTGCGGGAGCCGATGGCCTCGCGCAGGATCGCCACGCCCTCCTCGGTGTGCTCGGCGATCGAGGCCGCGGTGGCGAAGCGCGGATCGTCGGCCAGTTCCGGGCGGTCGATGTGGCGGGCCACGTCACCCCAGAACTTGGTGGGCTGCAACATGACGAACGACAGGTAGCGGCCGTCCTTGGTGGCGTACAGCCCGGACAGCGGGTTGGTCGGCGCGCCGTGGGATCCCACCGGCGGGGCCTGCAACGGCTCCTTCACATAGGCCGACAGCGCGATGGTGTGGCCCATCGACCACAGGCCGCTGGACAGCAGCGACACGTCCACCACCGACGGCTCGCCGGTGCGCTCCCGCTTCAGCAGCGCCGCCGCGATCCCGCCGGCCAGGTTGGTGCCGGAGATGGTGTCGCCGAAGGCCGGTCCGGGCGGGTTGATCATGCCGTCCACATTCGGCGGCGTGATGGTGGCCGCGACCGAGCCGCGGCACCAGTACGCGGTCATGTCGAAGCCGCCCTTGCCGGACTCGGCGCCGCGCGGGCCCAGCGCACTGCCCCGGGCGTAGACGATCTTCGGGTTGACCGCGCGAATGTCGTCGACATCGATGTGGAACTTGGTGCGGTGTGCGGGCAGGAAGCTGGTGAGGAACACGTCCGCGGTCTTCGCCAGCTCGTGGATCACCGCCTGTCCCTCGGGATTGGACATGTCGATGCCGATGCTGCGCTTGCCGCGGTTGGCGTGCTCGACGTTCGGGTTCGGGTCGCCCTCCACCTTGAACTTGCCGATCTGCCGCAGGCCGCGCTGCGGATCACCGGTCACCGCGTGCTCGACCTTGATGACGTCGGCACCCCAGTCCGACAGCACCGCACCGGCCGACGGCACGAAGCCGTACATCGCGACCTCGAGGACACGGATGCCCGCCAGCGGGCCGCTACGCTCCGGCTGCTCGTTCTCGGTCATTATCGGGCCACCTCCGCCAGCGCCTTGATCTCCAGGAACTCTTCCATACCGGCCACACCGCTCTCGCGGCCGATGCCGGACTGCTTGAAACCGCCGAAGGGCACGTCGGCGGAGAAGTAGTTGCCGCCGTTGATACTGAACGTGCCGGTGCGGATGCGCCGGGCCACCGCCTTCGCCCGCTCCTGATCGCCGGAGAACACCCCGCCGGACAGGCCGTACTGCGAATTGTTGGCGATCGCCACGGCCTCGTCGTCGTCATCGAAGGGGATGACGGCCAGCACCGGGCCGAACACCTCCTCCTGCGCGATCTCGCTGTCGGGATGGACATTCGCGAGCAGCGTCGGCTGGTAGAAGAAGCCGGGGTCGACCTTCTCGCCGCCGAAGGCCAGCGTGGCGCCAGCGGCGACCGCGCGCTGCACCAGGCCGTCGACCTTGTCGCGCTGCCGCTCGCTGATCAGCGGGCCCATGTAGGTCTTCGGGTTGTGCGGGTCGCCGTAGCGGACCATGCCGAAGTTGGCCTTGACCAGCTCCACGATCTCGTCGTGATGCTGCCGCGGCACCAGCATGCGGCTGGTCAGCGCGCAACCCTGGCCGGCGTGCGTGACGATGGAGAAGCCGACGAACTGCGCGGCCTGCTTGAAGTCGGCGTCGTCGAGCACGATCGCCGCGGACTTGCCACCCAGTTCCAGGAACACCCGCTTGAGGGTATCGCTGGCCGCCGCCATGATCTTGCGGCCCACCGGGGTGGAGCCGGTGAAGGTGACCGCGTCGACGGCCGGATGCGTGGTCAGCAGCTCGCCCACGGCGACCTCGGTGCCGCCCAGCACGTTCACCACACCCGCGGGGATATCGGTCTTCGCGATGATCTCGCCCAGCGCCAGCGTGGACAGCGGGGTGTCGGGGGCGCCCTTGAGCACCACCGTGCAGCCGGCCGCCAGCGCCGGGGCCAGCTTCGCCAGCGCGAGTTGATGCGGGTAGTTGTAGGCCGCGATCGCGGCGACCACACCCGCGGGCTCCTTCTCCAGCCAGCGGTGGTGCGCGGTGCCGCGCACGTCCACGACGCCGAGATCCTCGGTGAAGGAATAGGTCTTCAGCAGTTCCGCGTAGTAGCGGACGATCTCGAGCGGGATCTCCAGCTGATTGCCCTTGGTGAGCACCACCGTGGCGCCGACCTCGGTGATGGTCAGCTCCCGCAGCTCCTCCACGTCGGCGCGCAACGCCGCGTACAACTGCTCCAGGCAGCGCCGGCGCAGCGCGACGTTCGTGGACCAGTCGGTCGTGTCGAAAGCGCGGCGCGCGGCCAGGATCGCCTGCTCGGCCTGTTCGAGCGAGGCGTCGGGCGCGTATCCGAAGATCTCACCGGTGGCCGGATTGATCGAGGGGAAGGTCTGCTCGGCGGTGACCAGTTGTCCGTCGATCAGCAGCCGCTTCACCACGTCCTCCGGGGCCGCGCTGATCGCGGCGTCGGCCGAGGTCGCCGCCGCTGTTTCCTGAGATGGCATACGGTCTCCTCCAAGATGGAAACAACATTCTCTTTATTGGAGAATGATACATTCGTCTGCGGCGGACTCTAGCAACAATCCCGAACTCTCGACACCCCCGCCGACGACCTCGAATTTTGCCGTCGCCGCATCTCGGCGGTAACTCGACGGCGAGATTGCTACAGCCCTTGCGTAGCCATTCCGCGCGAGAGTACGGTTCTCACATCCGAAAGGGAGATTCTTGTGATCGACACTACAGCACTGAGCCCCGCGTTAGGGGTGGAGGTCACCGGCGTCGACGGGCTCGACGACGCGGTGATCGCCCGGTGCCTGGAAGCGCTGAAATGGCGCGGCGTGCTGCTGATCCGCGGTCTGCACCTCGACGACGAGGCACAACTGACGTTCAGCCGCCGGCTCGGCACGGTGCTGGCGCCGGGCGGCCGGGAGATCTTCACCGTATCCCTGGACCCCGCGAAGACCCCCGCCGCCGAGTATCTCAGGGGAACGCTCTGCTGGCACATCGACGACACCACCAACGACGTCCCGGCGAAGGCGACCATGCTGACCGCCCGGCACGTCGCGATGGTCGGTGGCGGAACCGAATTCGCCAGCACCTACGCCGCCTACGAGGCGATGACCGACGAGCAGAAGAAGCGGTACGACGGCCTGCGCGTGGTGCACAGTTTCGAGGCCGCGCAGCGACTGGTCCATCCCGAGCCCACCGACGCGCAGCTGGCCGACTGGCGGCGACTGCCCACCCACGAGACGGATCTGGTCTGGCAGCGCGCCGACGGCCGCCGCTCGCTGGTCATCGGCGCGACCGCCGATCACATCGTCGGCCTGGAACCCGGCGAGAGCCGTGAACTGCTCGACGAACTCCTGGAGTGGACCACTCAGGAACGCTTCCGCTACACCCACGACTGGACCGTCGGCGACGTCGTGATCTGGGACAACACCGGCATGCTGCACCGCGCGCTGCCGTACGACCCGAAATCCGAACGGACCATGCACCGCACCACCATCGCAGGCGAGGAGCCCTGGGCATGAACGCAGGTAAAACGGCCATTGTCACCGGCGGTGCGTCGGGTATCGGCGCGGGTATCGTCACCCGGCTGCGGGCCGACGGCTACAACGTCGCGATTCTCGACCTGAACCCGTCCGCGGACGACGACTTCGCCTACAAGGCCGACGTCACCGACCCGGACGAGATCGCCGCCGCGGTCTCCTCGATCCGCTCGAAGCTGGGCCCGATCACGGTGCTCGTCAACGGCGCGGGCATGGAGAAGTACCGCCGCTTCCAGAACCTCGACTTCGAGCAGTGGGAACGGATCATCGACATCAATCTGCACGGCGTCTTCCACGGCGTGCAGGCGGTGCTGCCGGACATGATGGAGGCCGGCTGGGGGCGCATCGTCAACATCTCCTCCTCCAGCACCCACTCCGGTCAGCCGTTCATGTCCGCCTACGTGGCGGCCAAGTCGGCGGTCAACGGTCTCACCAAATCCCTTGCCCTGGAACTGGGTCCGCACGGGATCACGGTGAACGCGGTGCCGCCGGGGTTCATCGACACCCCGATGCTGCGACGCTCGGAGGAGAAGCAGCTGCTCGGCGGGACCATCGAGGAGCATGCCCAGCGCACCCCGGTGCGCCGGGTCGGGCTGCCCTCGGACATCGCCGCCGCCGTCGCCTTCCTCGTCTCCGAGGACGCCGGGTACATCACCGGGCAGATCCTCGGCGTCAACGGCGGTCGTAACACGTAACCCCATATCCCACCCGGATTTTCGAGTGGGGCAGCCCGAAGAAGAACTAGGAAAGGACAAGCCGTGGGACGCGTAGAGGGCAAGGTCGCCTTCGTCACCGGCGCCGGACGTGGACAGGGCCGCAGCCATGCGGTCAAGCTGGCCGAAGAGGGCGCGGACATCATCGCTGTCGACATCTGCAAGCAGATCGACACGATCCAGTACCCGCTGTCGCGGCCGGAGGACCTCGAGGAGACCGCCCGTCTGGTCGAGAAGACCGGCCGCCGCATCCACGCCGAGCAGGCCGACGTCCGTGACGGCGGTGCCCTGAAGGCCGTGCTGGAGCGGGGCGTCGCCGAGTTCGGCCACCTGGACATCGTCGTCGCCCAGGCCGGGATCGCCGGTATGAAGGGCGATCCGGCGTGGCAGGCGTGGTCGGATGTCATCGACACCAACCTGATCGGCACCATCAACGCCGTGCAGGCCGCGCTGCCGTACCTGGAGGAGGGCGCCTCCATCATCGCCACCGGTTCCACCGCGGCGCTGATGGATGCCTCCAACAAGCCCCAGGTCGGCACCGATCCGGGCGGTGTCGCCTACATGGTGGCGAAGCGGCTGCTGTCGCAGTACATCAACGACATCGCCACCCATCTCGCGGCGCGCAAGATCCGGGCCAATGTCGTGCATCCGACCAACTGCAACACCCCCATGTTGCAGAGCGAGCCGATGTACCAGTCGTTCCGTCCCGACCTGGAGCACCCGACCAAGGAAGACGCCACCCCGGCGTTCTACGTGCAGCAGGCCATGCCGATTCCGTGGATCGAGCCGGAGGAGATCAGCAACATGGTGCTGTTCCTCGCCTCGGACGAATCCCGTTACGTCACCGGTACCCAGCAGCGCGTGGACGCCGGTGGTTACCTCAAGTGGTACGACTACCACGTCTAGGAGAAAACGCATGAAGGTACGCGTCGATTCGGAGCGCTGCCAGGGTCACACGCTCTGCGCCATGATCGCCCCGAAAGCATTCCAGCTCAGTGAAATCGACGGTCACTCGACCCCGGTGAGCGAAGACGTGCCGGCCGATCAGGAGGATGCGGTCCGCGAGGCCGTGCACTCCTGCCCGGAACAGGCCATCTCCATCTACTGAACAGGACAGCGCAGTGACTGTGGACAACGGGCCCGCCGTGACCGAGCAGGCCGCACACCGACAGCCGACGTTCCATTTCGATCGGCACACCGCGGAATATCGTGAGCAGTTCGGCGATATCACCCGCGACATGCAGGAGAAGTGCCCCGTCGCATGGTCGGAGACCTACGACGGGCACTGGGTGGCCGCGGGCAACCGCGAGGTGTTCGAACTGGCCCGTTGCCCCCACGTCTCCAACGAGAACGATTTCGACAACACCCGCCGCGGGTACAAGGGCATCTCGATTCCGACCCCGGCGCGTGCCCGTGGCGTGCGCGGCGGCATCCTGGAGATGGACGGGTCGGAGCACCGGGAGTTGCGAGGTGCGCTCAATCCGTATCTCTCACCGGCAGCGGTCAATCGGTGGATTCCGTTCGTGGACGAGGTCGTTCGCGCCGCTCTCGACGAGAAGATCGAGAGCGGCCGGATCGACTTCGTCGACGAACTGGCGAACATCGTTCCGGCGGTGCTCACCCTGGCGATGCTCGGCATCCCGCTGAAGAAGTGGGTCGTCTACAACGAGCCGGTGCACGCCGCCGTGTACACCCCGCCGGATTCGCCCGATATCGAGCGGGTCACCGCCCTGCACGCCGAGATGGGCCGGGATCTGCTCACCAACTACTTCGAGGTGAAGCAGAATCCGCGTCCGGGCATGATCAAGGCCGTCGCCCAGTCCACCATGAACGGGGAGCCGATCCCCGACATGGAGGCGCTGGGCATGCTGGGCCTGATCATCGGTGGTGGTTTCGACACCACCACCGCGCTGACGGCCCACTCCCTGGAGTACCTGGGCCAGAATCCGGACAGCCGCGAATTGCTCAGCAAGGAGCGGGATCTGATTCTGGACTCGGCCACCGAGGAGTTCCTCCGCTACTACACACCCGCCCCCGGCGACGGTCGCACCTTCGACGCCGACGTCGAGGTGGCGGGCAAGGAGTTCAAGGAGGGCGAGCGGCTGTGGCTGTCCTGGGCGATGGCGAATCGGGATCCCTCGGTCTTCGAGAATCCCGGCGAGATCGATCTGGAGCGGAAGGGTAACCGCCACTACAGCTTCGGTCTCGGCGTCCATCGCTGCATCGGGTCGAACATGGCCCGCATGGTGTTCAAGCGGATGCTGCTGGCCGTGCTGGACCGGATGCCCGACTACGTCTGCGACGCGGAGGCGACGGTGCACTACGACACCATCGGCGTCATCCAGGGCATGCGGCACCTGCCGGCGACGTTCACTCCGGGACCGAGAATCGGTGCCGGACTGGACGAGACACTGGAGAAGCTCCAGCAGATCTGCGACGAGCAGCAGCTCGCCGAGCCGGTGACCGTCCGCAAGGACCAGGCACAGATCTGATTCCGTCATCCGCCCCGCTGCCGCCGCGACCTTCCGCGGCGGCAGCGGGGCGGTCCATGCACACGATCGACCGAGGAGGCGACATGGCCGACGCATCGGGGCGTCCCCTGCCGCAGCTGACCCTGCTGAACGAGTTCTTCTGGACCTCGGGCGAGGACGGGCAGCTGCGCATCCAGGAATGCCGATCCTGCAACTCCCTGATCCACCCGCCGCAGCCGGTCTGCCGGTACTGCCACGGCACGGACATGGGCGTGCGGGTCGTCTCCGGCACCGGCACCCTCGCCGGATTCACCGTCAACCACCGGTTCCCGATGCCGGGAGTGCCGACGCCGTTCGTCATCGCGCAGGTCGCGCTCACCGACGATCCGCGGGTCCGGTTGACCACCAACATCATCGACGCCGAGCCCGAGGCGCTGGAGCTGGGGCAGCGGGTCGAGGTCGTGTTCGAGCAGCACGAGGACGTGTGGCTGCCGATGTTCCGGCTCGCCGCCGAACAACCGGCGACCCCGGATCCGTTGCCGCGCGACGAGATCGAGCCTGGCGAGTTCGGCAAGCACATCCGGCCGATGCTGCGGCAGCAGAAGTTCGAGGACACCGTCGCGCTCACCGGGATCGGCATGTCGCAGATCGGCCGCCGGTTGATGCGGCCGCCGCTGGCGCTGACCGTCGAGGCGTGCGAGCGCGCGGTCGCCGACGCGGGCCTGACGATGGCCGATATCGACGGCCTGGCAACGTATCCCGGCGGCGGTGAGATGGGCGGCTTCAACGAGGGCGGCGTCACCGCGCTGGAGGCCGCGCTCGGCCTGAAACCCACCTGGCACAACGGCGGCATGGAGAGCTTCGGCCCCAGCGGTTCGATCATCGCCGCGATGATGGCCGTCGCCACCGGAATGGCCCGGCACGTGCTGTGTTTCCGCACGCTGTGGGAAGCCACCTTCACGGATCTGATGCGGCAGGGCAAGATTCGCCCCGGCCGCGGCGGGCGCACCGGCAGCTGGCTGTACCCCTTCGGCGCCTCCTCGGCCGCGCACACGCTGGCGATGAACGCGCAGCGGCATTTCCACCGTTACGGCACCACCAAGGAGACCCTGGGCTGGATCGCGCTCAACGCGCGCGCCAACGCGGAGCTGAATCCCACTGCGATCTACCGGGATCCGATGACGATGGACGACTACCTGTCCGCGCGCCCGGTGACCACCCCGTTCGGCCTGTACGACTGCGACGTGCCCTGCGACGGCGCGGTGGCCGTGATCGTCTCCGCCGTCGACACCGTCGCCGATCTGCCGGTGACACCGATCCTGGTGGAGGCGGTCGGCACCCAGATCGTGGAGCGCATCGACTGGGACCAGTCGACGCTGACCCACGAACCGCAGGTGCTCGGCCCGGCCGCGCACGTGTGGACCCGAACCTCGTTGCGGCCCGGCGATGTCGACGTGGCGGAGCTGTACGACGGCTTCACCATGAACGCGCTGTCCTGGCTGGAGGCCCTGGGCTTCTGCGGGATCGGCGAGGCGAAGGACTTCCTCGACGGCGGCAAGAACATCGCCCGCGACGGGCTGATCCCGCTGAACACCCACGGCGGCCAGCTCTCGCACGGCCGCACCCACGGCATGGGCCTGCTGCACGAGGCCATCACGCAGTTGCGCGGCGACGCCGGGGACCGTCAGGTCGCCGACGCCCGCGTCGCCGTGGTCTCCAGCGGCGGCCTCACCCCCGGCGGGGTGCTGCTGCTCCGGGCGGATTCGTGAGCCGCGCCGCCCTTTCCACCCCCGAGCAGAGCGCCGACGTCGCCGTGAACTGCCGTGAACCGCGCACCCGCACCGGGGTGCCGATCCGGAGGACCGAGTGACGATCATCGACGCCGAGCTACCGATGCTCGGCAACAGCGAACCGGCCCCCGTGCTGGTCGACGTGGACGGCATCCCGATCTCGGGCCTGTTCGCCCCCGCTCCCGAACCACGCGCGGTCGTCCTCGCCTTGCACGGCGGCGCAACCACTTCCGCGTATTTCGACTGCCTCGGCCATCCCGAGCTGTCGCTGCTGCGCCTGGGTCCCGCGGCCGGATTCACCGTGATCGCGCTGGACCGGCCCGGTTACGGCGCCTCCCGGCCCTACGGCGACGAGGTCGCCGACGGGCAGCGCCGCGTCGACCTGATGTACGCCGCCGTGGACCGGATTCTCGGCGATCTGCCGCGCGGCGCGGGGCTTTTCGTGCTGGCGCACTCGGCCGGCTCCGAACTGGCGGTCCGGATGGCCGCCGATCCGGAGCGCGGGCCGCGGCTGCTCGGCGTCGAACTGTCCGGCACCGGGCGGGAGCGGCAGCCGCTGGCCGAGGAGATCCTCACCGTCCGGCCGCGGCCGGACAACGCGCGGGTCGGGAAGCTGCTGTGGCAGCCGGGCCGGCTGTATCCGCCGGAACACGTCGGCGGCGGGCTGATCGGCGCCGCCGGTCCCCGCTACGAGGGCACGCTGCTCAACGAGTGGCCGGAACAGCATTTCCCGGCGCTGGCCGCGCGGATCCGGGTGCCGGTGCGATTCACCGCCGCCGACCACGAGCAGGTCTGGCGCAACGATCCGGAGGGCCTGCGCGAGGTCGCCGCGCTCTTCTCCGCCGCGCCCCGGCTGATCTTCGAGACCCAGGACGACGCGGGCCACAACATCAGCATCGGATACACCGCGACCGCCTACCACCTGAAGGTGCTGGCGTTCGCGGAGGAATGTGCGGTCGCCCGGCGGGCCGGGGCATACTCCGATCCGGCAGAACAGTTCGACGGCGCCGCGGCGCCGGAGCAGAGGAGGTGAGGCGGTGCACGTCACGGATGTCGCGCTGCTGTTGGTCCGCGTGGTCGTCGGGATCACGATGATCGCGCACGGGGTCAACCATTGGATCGGCGGCGGCAAGATCGCCGGCACCGCGCGCTGGTTCGGCGGGCTGGGGCTGAAGCAGCCGGTGCTGCAAGCGTGGCTGAGCGTGCTCACCGAGGTCGGCGCGGGTGTGCTGCTGATCGTGGGCCTGCTGACCTCGTTCGCGTCGGCGGCCGTCGTCTCGGTGATGCTGGTCGCCGGTCTGCTCGCGCATCGGCCCAACGGGTTCTTCGTGTTC
The DNA here is from genome assembly GCF_020176955.2 of Nocardia sp. alder85J. Lineage (GTDB taxonomy): Bacteria > Actinomycetota > Actinomycetes > Mycobacteriales > Mycobacteriaceae > Nocardia. The sequence continues at coordinate 62,100 of NZ_JAIUCZ020000001.1, read as the reverse complement.
AAGGAGGGCTACGAATACGTGCTGGTGCTGGCCGTGGTGGCGGTCGCGATCGGCATCCTCGGGCCGGGCTGGCTGTCGCTGGACCATGCCGCGGGGATCGAGATCACCGGCTGGGCCGGCGGCGGCATCGCGCTGCTGCTGGGCGTCGCCGGTACCGCCGGGCTGCTGGGCGCCTTCTACCGCCCCCAGCCGAAGGCCGCGGCCACCGAGGCCGCGGCGTAGATGTGCCCGGGCGTCGCGGTCGCGGCGCCCTTGTTCGGATGTCAGGAGGACAGCTGATGCGGGTCGGATTCATCGGCCTCGGCAGCCAGGGCGGGCCGATGGCGCGCCGGATCGTCGAAGAGGGCTTCGAGACCACCCTGTGGGCTCGCCGCCCGGAATCGTTGGCGCCGTACGCCGACACGGCGGCGAAGACCGCCGCCACCCCGGCGGAACTGGCCGCCGCCAGCGATCTGGTGTGCCTCTGCGTGGTCGCCGACACCGACGTCCGCCAGGTGCTGGAGGCCGAGGACGGCGTGCTGGCGGGCCTGAAGCCCGGCGGGATCGTGGCCGTGCACTCCACCGTCCATCCGGACACCTGCCGCGAGCTGGCGGACAAGGCTGCCGCGCACGGGGTTTCGCTGATCGACGCGCCGGTCAGCGGTGGCGGCCCGGGTGCGGCCGCCCGCCGCCTGCTGGTGATGGTCGGCGGCCCCGACGAGACGGTGGCGCGGGTGCGCCCGGTCTTCGAGAGCTACGCCGACCCGATCGTCCACCTCGGTGGCGTCGGCTCCGGCCAGGTGGCGAAGCTGCTGAACAACCTGCTGTTCACCGCGAACCTGGCCACCTCGGCCACCACTCTGGCCCTGGGCGAGGCGCTCGGCGTCGACCCGCTCGAGCTCGGCAAGGTCATCTCGCACGGCACCGCGAACAGCTTCGCCCTCGGCCGCATCATCGACGGTACCGGCGCCATGGACCGCCTTGCGCAGCACGCCGGTGGCCTGCTGCGCAAGGACGTCGGCCTGATCGCCGGTCTGGCCGAGGCCGCCGGGGCCACCCCGGGCGTGGTGCTGGAGGCTGCCGACACCACGCTGGGCCTGATGAACCACTCCCGCTGACGATGGCCGTCCCGCCGTCCGAGGGCAGTGCCCACTACTCATCGACGAGGAGACGATTCGCATGCGACTGGGATTCGTAGGCGCCGGCCGGATGGGCCGGCCGATGGTGGACCGGCTGGTGCAGGCGGGCCACGAGGTCGCGGTGCTGGGCCGGTCGCCCGAGAGTCGCGGCGCGCTGGCCGATTCCGGCGCGCAGGCGCATGCGGACCTCGCCGCGGTGGCCGCCGGCGCGGACGCCGTACTGGTCTGTGTCTTCACCGACGACCAGGTCCGGCGGGTGTGCGTCGACGACGGCCTGGTGGCGGCCATGCGACCGGGCGCCACGCTGGTGGTGCACACCACCTGCAACCCCCGCACGGTCGAGGGCCTCGCCGAACACGCTGCCGCACATGATGTCTCGGTGGTGGACGCCGCCGTCAGCGGCGGCCCGCACGATATCGCCGCGGGCCGCCTCACGATCCTCGTCGGCGGTGCCGAGGCGGCCTTCGCCGCCGTCTGCCCGGCACTGTCCGCCTACGGCGATCCGGTGCTGCACGTCGGCGCGCTCGGCCACGGCCAGCGGGTGAAGCTGGTCAACAACGCCGTCTTCACCGCGAACATCGGATTGCTCGCCGCCGCGGTGGATCTCGGCAAACAGCTCGGCATCGACGAGACCACCCTGCTGTCCGCCCTGCCGCACGGCAGCGCCGCCAGCCGCGCCCTGGCGGGCGTCGCCGCGAAGGGTTCGGTCGCCGGATTCTTCGACTCCGTCGGCGAATTCGTCCGCAAGGACATCGCCGTGGTCCGCAGCGTGACCGCCGACCTCGGCACGGATCTCGGCGTGCTGGACGCGGTGATTCCCGCGAACTCCTGACACCGGCCGGTATCGGGCCGAGGCCGTCGGGATCGGCGTATACGGCGGGGCCGGTCACTGCCTATCTGCCGGACTCGGCTGCTCGGTGCCGCCGCAGGCCGCCCGCCGCTCCCGCGATCTCGGTGTCGATGGTGTCCGCGGTGGCGGTGCGCGGGCGGTCGTGGGATTCGGTCGAGATCTCGTCCAGCGCACGGGCCGCCGCGTCGCCGAGTCCGACGGTGATGATGCGGATGTCGTCGGCGCGCATGGCCGCGGCCTTGGCGAGGGCCTGTTCGCGTTTGCCGCCCAGATCGCCGTCGCCGAAGATCACGACGACGCGGTCCAGCCGGGGGTCGCGGGCGCGGAGCAGGTCGTGGGCGGCGTCGAGGGTCGGGTTGATCTCGTTGCCGCCGGAGGCGGCCGCGGCGTCCAGCAGACCGAACACCGGGGCCAGGTCCCGCGTCGGCGCGATGCTCGCCGCGATCGCGTGGTGCCACAGCGTCACGCCGACCTCGTAGTAGGCGGCCACCGCCTCCTCGGCGAAGGTCTTGGCGCCGCGCACCGCGCTCGCCAGCGGCTTGCCGGACATCGAGCCGCTGACGTCGATACACAGCAGCACCACGCCGCCGAACCGCCGCTGGATCGCGGCCAGGTACGGGCCGACCGGGTAGTGGGTCAGCCCGGCGGAGTCGAAATCACGTCGTATCCAGGTGTTCACCGCGTCACCTTTCCGGCGGCACTACAGACGGACCCGGAGCCGGGCGAGCAGGGCCTGCTGCCGGGCGGAATCCGCCGCGTCGAGCACGCCCTCCATGTACGACTCCAGCACCAGGCGCCGGCCGCTGTTCGGTTCGGTTGCGGTGCAACTGATCCGGCCGTCCGCGCCGATGTCGAAGACGATGTCGATCGGCGAACCCGCCGACAGCGGCGGCACGTCCACCAGTTCGCCGTCCAGCACCCGGCGGTTGTGCCCCGGATCCGAGGAGGCGACCGCGCCGGCCTGTTCGTAGACCTCCACCCGGATGCGGTCCTGGCCGTCACGCACCGTCGCGAACCGGGCCCGCGAATTCCGCACCGGCAGGGCGGTATTGGCCTCCACGACATGGTGCACGACGCGGCCCTCGCCGGACGGGTCCCGGCTGTCGTGCAGCAGGATGCCCAGCGCGCGTGGCAGTACCGTGCGCACGGGTGCGGCGAGTACCCGGCCCGCCGCACCGGCGGGCAGCGCCGGATGCGACGGCGCGGCCAGGTGGTACGCGTGCATGGCGGCCCCTTTCGCCACGGCCAGATCGGGTTCGAACACGGCGACGCCGACACCGAAGTGCGCCGCGAGCGCCGCGCGGATCATCGGCATCCGGGTCGCGCCGCCGACCAGCAGGATGCGCTCGAGCCGGCCCGCGCCCCGGGAGCGGGCGGCGGCGAGCGCGCGATCGGCGACGGTGAGGCAGTTGCCCACCAGCGGGGCCGTCGCCGCCTCGAATTCGGCCCGGGTGAGCTGCACGATCCGGCGCTCGGCCGCGTACTCCAGCACGACCGGAACCGAATCCCGGCCCGTCAGCGCGATTTTCGCCCGTTCGGCCGCGGCGGCGAGCGCTTCGGCGAAACCGGGGTCGACGGCCGCGTCCTCGGCGGTCCCGGATTCCATCGCGGCACTGAACTTCTCCCACAGCAGCTCGCCGAGCCGATCGTTCCAGTCCAGCCCGCCCAGCTGCGAATCACCGTCGGTCACCACGACTTCCGGGACGCCCGCGGTGATCCGCAGCACCGTGGTGTCGAAGGTGCCGCCGCCGAGGTCGAAGACCAGCACCGCACCGCTCGCGGTCCGCCCGGCCCCGTAACAGGCCGCGGCGGCGACCGGTTCGGCGACCAGATCGAGCAGCGTCAGCCCGGCCAGCCGCACCGCCTGCGCGGTCGCCTCCCGTTCGGTCACACCGAAATACGCCGGGACGGTGACCACGGCCGCCAGCTCACCGGCCGGGCAGCCCAGCGCCGCGGCGGCATTGTCCGCCAGCGCCTTCAGGATCAGCGCGGACACCGTCTCGGGGGTGTACTCGGCACCGTCGAACCCCAGCGTGAAGCCGGTGCCCATGTGACGTTTGATGCCGCGCACCACGCGATCCGGATCGGCGAGGCCGAGCGCGTTCGCCTCCGCGCCGACCACCACCCGCTCGTGATCGATGTGGACCACCGACGGGGTGATCGCGCGGCCGTCGGGCGCCACGATCACCCGGGGTGCGGCGGAGCCGTCGAAATGGGCCACCACCGAGAAGGTCGTGCCGAGATCGATGCCGATGGCGATCATGGCGCGCGCTACTGCCACGGGAACGGCACCAGATGTGAGATCGTGTGCTGCCACCGCTGCAAGGTGTGCACGATGTCGTGCTGCGGGGTGGCCCAGCCGCCGCTGGCGTAGTAGCCGACGGTCAGCGCGACCGCCACCAGCAGGGCGAGCACGACGGCGCCGGCCAGCGCCCGGCGCAACAGGTTGACGGTAAGCGGGAGAACGGGATTCACCGGTGTCCTTCGATCGAGAGCGGAACTACAGCCGCATCCCCGCGGCGGGAGCGGGCACGAGATCCACGCCCACCTGCCGGGTCAGCCAGTGCAGGGTGTGGACCGGATGACAGGGGTCCGCGACGGACAGCCCCATCGAATCGGCCAGGAAGTAGTGGACGGACCGGAAGTCCTGCCGCGCCCGGGCCACCAGATTGTCCAGACCGTGATCGACCAGCCACCCCACGATGGTGTCCTGGTCGCGGGGGTCCAGACCGCCGTCGAAGCCCAGCCGGCGCAGGTCGTCGACCTTCGACACCACGATGCCGAGCGCGCGCTTGTTGGTGTGCAGCCCGGCGGACCGCAGCTGTTCGATGGTGATCGAATACGAATCCTCCGGGGCGGCGGCGCCGACGACCAGTCCGGCGGTCGCCGGGTCCGGGATCGCGGCCCGCAGTTCGTCGGTGGCGAACGGATCGATCACCAGCAGCAGTGTCTCGGCCGAGTGCAGATAGTGCAGCGACTCGGCGCCTTCCTTCATCGAGAAATGCTCACCGGCCGCGTCCAGCAGATGCAGTTCGAAGGGCCGTTTCCGTTCCGGGGTGACGAGGATGCCGAGGGCCTCCGGGGTCGGACCGTGGGCGGTCTTCACCGTCCGGCGGCCGGCGGTGATCAGGTCGCGGGCGCGTTCGAGTTCCTCGCCGGAGTGGTCGTCCAGCGGTTCGATCGTGGTGTTGCCGGCGGCGTACACCTCGTACAACCCGACCGCGGCCGCGAACAGCAACCGGGTCTTGCCCGCGCCGACGGCCCCGAAGGTGGGCACCTGGATGGTCTGGCGGCTGCCGGTGCCCTCCGGCAGGCCGTGCCCGCACCGCGGGCAGACGATGTTCTTCCGCAGCGCCCAGCCGGAGGCCCGCGTGATCATGGTGGGCAGCACCGCGGCACATTCGCAGCGGTGCCACAGCACCCCGAGCCGGCCGGGCCGCAGATCCCGGTGCACGATCGAGCAGCCGCCGCACCGATAGCTCGGAAGCGGCGTGACCTCATAGCATTTCACGCATCGCGTCGAGAGCCGGAACACCCGCCGGATCACCGCGTCCACCGCGCGCAGCGCCACGATCGCCGTGCATTGCAGCAGCCAGCCGATCAGCACGGCGACCGTGCACACGGCCAGCAGGAAGGTCGCGGACACCACGAACCCCACCGCGAACGCGAGGTGCGGCAGCGCCCCGAACAGTGTGTAGAGCAGCAGCGGCGCCGGATCGGCGCATTCCGACCACACCTGCCGCGACCGGCCGCCGAGGAAGGCCGTGGCGGCGCGGGCCGCGTCCACCAGGTCCCGCCGCGCCTGGAACGGCAGATATCGGGGCCAGGCCCGATCCCAGCCGAACCAGCGCGACTCACCGCGCGGCGGGCGGCCGAAATAGTCGTGGTCGGCGACGTCCGCGGGTGTGACGGTGCGCTCGGCGCGATGCCCGGCGGTGAGCAGATCGCGCGCGACAACCACGGCGGCGCAACCGATCCCGGCCGGCAGGCCGAGCAGAACACTCGCCGGGTAGTAGACCATCACCAGGTAGGACAGGCCGTACAGGGTCGCCGCCAGCACCACCCAGACGACCAGCACGCCCAGTGCGAACGCGACGGTGAAGAAGAGCAGTCCGCCGACCGCCTCGCCGCCATCTGCCAGGATCATCGGCTGTCCTTCCGGAATTTGCGCAGCGGCGGGAGGGCGCGCGGCAGCGAGCGCTGCGCGGCCCGGCCCGCGGACACCGTGTCGAGGAGCATGTTCCAGTCCGCCTGCGCGCGCCGCTCCAGCTGCGCACCGGCCTCGACCGCGCGTTTCTTGTTGCCGCTCTTGCGCATCCAGTCGGCGAAGGCGCTCTCGACCGGATTGCGCATCCAGGCAAGCACATCCGGCGACCGGCACAGCCACAGCAGCTGCGGCGCGAAATCCGGCAGATCCCGCTGCAATCGGGCGATCGTGCGCAGATAGAAGTCGTCCACGAGGTGATACGAGCGGGTCGCGCTCAGATAGCCGCTCACCCCGGCCAGGTCCCGCTGTATCAGCAGATACTCCGCGATGGTTGCGGCGTAATAGGTTTCGAACCGGGAGTCGATGGTCCGCAGCTGCTCGATCGCGGGATTGGCCACCTCGGACCGGCAGGCCAGCAGCGTCCGCAGGATGTCCTGGGCCCGAACGTGTTCGGTGATGATGTCGGCGAGTGCCGGCGGCAGGCCGGGCAGCCGGACGATGCGGTCCAGCAGCCGGTGCGCGCCACGGAAGAGTTCCTGTTCGATCGCCGCGGCGACGAGGTCGGCGAAGCGCCGGTCGTCCACGGCGGCCGGGTCACCGGTGATCCAGACGCCGAGCATCTCCGGGTCGGCGGCCCGGCCGGTCTCGAAGAACAGCGACCAGTCCGGCGCCGGCGCCGTGCGCAGGAACTCCCCGAGCAGGGCGGGGCGCCGCGACTGCGGGGCGGCGGCCACGGCCGCGGCGGCGAGCGCCGTGGCCACGACCGGCGACCGGTAGCGATCGGCGCGCTCCCGCAACCGATCCCAGCGGCCGGACAGCATCGCCGCGCGCACGCCCTCGTCCCGGTCCCGGATCCGCGTCTCCAGTTCCTGCCACAGCAGCGCCTCCAGGGCGGGATAGAAGGCGGTCCGGGCGCCGTCGGGCACCGCGTCCGGGTGACCGGCCCAGTAGCCGGCCAGCCGCTCCCCCGCCGGCCGCACCGACTCCCAGTCGATCCCGAGACCTAGTTCCGGGATGATCGTGAACAGCGCGGCGAGCGACGAATCCCGCGCGGTGGTAAGGGTTTCCGAGAGCAGCCGGCGGGCGCGGCGCTGGGCGTCGGCACTGGTCCAGCGGGCCCGCACGGTCGCACCGGCCGCGAGGCCGCGGGCCGCCTCGCACCAGCGCACGCCGTAGCTGTCCGGGAACAACCGCGCGCCTTCGAGCAGGGCCAGGGTCAGCGCTTCGGCGGCATCGTGATGACGGTTGCGGCGCAGGGTGAGCGCCGCGCGGTGCAGCGCGGCCGGATCGTCGGTGGCCGCCGGGCGGATCGACAGCACCGATTCGGCCAGCACCTCACCGTATTCGTCGATGTCGTCGGGTTCGTGCTCGGAGACCGCGGCGAGGGCGTCGGCGACGGCCGCCACCTCGATGTCCGGTCCGGCCGCGCGGCCGAGGCAGACGATCGCGGCCATCCTCGTCGCGGCGGCCGGCGAGGCCAGATGCGGCTGCCAGCGCCGGCCCAGCTCGATCGCCTCCAGCGAATCGAAGGCGTCGTACTCCAGGAACCATCGGGCGTAGGTGAGCGCGGATTCCGAGGGCGTGATCGCGGAGGTCCGCAGCGAATCCAGATCGATACCGCTGAGGGCCGGCGGCAGGGCCTCGATCGCGGGTGCCGACCGGGTCAGCGCGGGATGGAAGACCGCGATCGAAAGATCGTCCGCGAGCGGCGTTTCCGTGAAGACGCGGAACGACAGGCTCAGCACGTCGGCCGGATCCAGGAACAGCCCGCCCAGCGCGATCCAGCGCACCGCCTGCTCGAGTTCGGTGGCCGCGACGACGATCTTCTTCCGCTGCGCCCCCGCCGCGTCCTCGAAGGCGGTCAGCAGCTTGGGCAGGAATCCCTCGATACCGGGCTGGGCGCAGGCCATCGCGTGCAGCGCGGCCGGTTGGTACGCCTCGGCGACGTGCAGTGGCGCCGCGACCGGCTCCAGCCGGACCGATTCGGACGGCTCGGTCAGCCAGGCGCCGGACCGGAACAGCTGTGCGGGCCGGGCCGGGCGGATGTCGCCGGGATCGTCGGTCACCAGGCAGTGGCTGAGCTGATTGCCCTCGCGGCCGCGACTGTCCCGCCCGGCGTAGCGGCCCACCGCGAGGTAGTGCTGATCGCGAATCCGGTGATAGGAGAACGACAACGGGTGCGCGTCGACCGGTGTGTCCGCGGCCATCAGCGTCCGGCTCGGCCGGTACAGCAGGTGCGCCACGACGGCCTGCTCCATTTCCGCGGTGGCGTCCGGACTCTCGGCCTGGAACTGCATGCCCTCCCGCCCGTGCACCGACCGGTCGGGGCGGCACTCGGTGTACAGCAGCGAACTGAACGCCATGGCTATTGCCCCTTGCCGGAGGCCGGTGCTCTGCCGGAGGCCGGTGCTCTGCCGCAGGCCGGTGCTCTGCCGCAGGCGACGATGCCCCGATCGGCCATCAACCACAGCAGCGGTTCGCTGACCCGGTGCGGGCGGACCCCGCGGACATCGGTGCGGCCGGACCGGTAATCCGGTTCCGCGCCCAGGGCCGAGACCGCGAACAGCCGGAAGGTCCGGTAGTTCAGCTCGAGGTGGCGCAGGACGTCGTCGCCGCCCCATTCGTCGATGAGCCCGGCGACGTGCTGGTGGATGTCCAGGGAGTCGCCGTCGTCGAAATGCGGGGTCGTCGGCGCCGGCCGGCGGATGGGGCTGTCCGGCGGGATCTGATCGTAGAAGGCGTCGATCTTGGTCACCGCGACCGCGAGCGGCCGGGTGATCTTCCGGTCCTGCCGGACGCCGTCGGCCGCGCGCAGCATCTCGGTCACGTTGGCGAGCACCTGAACCGGGTGATCGGGGTCGTAGCGGTCGGCGACGCCACGCGCCGAGGCACGGGTGGCGTTGCCCGCGATCTGGAAGGGGTCCAGCACCACGATCAGCCCGTCGGCGGCGGCCAGATACTGCTGATCGGTGGTCTCCCTGGCGGTTTCCAGATCCTCACCGGCGGTGTCGTAGAACGACAGCGCCGTCGAGGCCACCCGGCGCACGCCGATACCGTTGCGCCGCTCCTGCTGCCAGTCGATCACCACCGGGGTCCGCGCCTGCGTCCCCGCGCGCTGGGTGAGTGCGGGCAGCCGTCCCTCGTCCATCGCCTGCCGCCAGGCCCGGACATCGTTGATCATCGGGGATTCGCCGACGAAGTAGGTGGCCGCGCCGAACCGCCGCCGGGTCGGTTCCTGGAGTTCGCTGACCAGCACCGTGAGATAGACCGTCTTACCCGCGGATCGGGTGCCGACCATGCCGAACATCGGGCTGCCGGAACCGAATGCCGACGGCAGCACCGACCGGCACGCCGGGCACACCCGGGTGCCCGCGGGACCCGCGCATTCCGGGCAGCGCGCCCGTTGCCCGGAGCGGAACAGTCTGTGCGGCGAGGAGAAGCAGGGCAGCATCGGGGTGGCGTCGTCGAGCTGGCGGACCCGCTCCGGATCGGTCTCCGGCAGACAGGGATCCTTCCCCGGCGCGGAGCGGCCGCTGCACCGGAACATGATGCTGTTCAGTGCGATCCGGTGGTAACAGTACGGGCAGGCGGCTCTGCCGGTGAGCAGCGCGAGCATCGTCAGCGTCCTTTCAGGGTGTCGGACGGCGGGCCGGTGAGGGTGAGGGTTTCCGGTGACTCGGCGAAACACCGCACCCAGTACGGTTTCGGCAGCGGCGGCAGCGGCACCGGGACGCACTGCGGCTCCCCCGGCGGGATCTCGAGCGTGATGCGTTGCACCACACAGCTTTCCAGGCAACGCTGCGGCAGATAGGGGCCGCTCTGGGCCTGCACCAGCACGACCGCGCCGTAGGTGGCGGTGTCGGCGCTGAACTCGATCTGCAACGGCCCGCGGCCGATCAGCCGTGCGGGCCACAGCATCCGGTACCGCGCGTGCAGGCTCGCCCCGTCCAGACGCAGCGCCACCTCCGGCGACGACCAGCGCCCCTCGGCCGATTCGACGATGCTGGACAACCCGATTCGCGCGGCGGCCGGGCCGACCTCGATCCGCATCCCGCCGTTGCGGAGGTATTCCGGCCGGCTGATCCGGGCGGTGCCGCGCTGCCCGCCCGACGACCAGACCGCCTCCACCCGATAGTCGTCGCGCGGCCAGCGCCAGCTGATCACCGCCTGATCGCCGAATCGTTCGACGCGGGCCTCGGTCACCGGCTCGCAGATCGCCAGGGCGGCAGCCTGTCCCGCGATCGCGGCGGACCGATCCGGGGTGATCGCGAGATAGTGGCACAGGCCGGTGGGAACGGTGGCGGTCAGCCGCACCGCCTCGCCGGTGCGGTGCAGCACCCCCGGAATCCGCGCGCCCTCGGCGGCGGTCAGCGCGGCGTGGTCGACAGTGGCGCCGACGGCCCAGCCCGGCCGGTTCGGGAACCGCCAGATCTCGACATCCGAGCCCGGCGGCGCCGTCCATTCGGCGATCACCTCGGCCCCGGCGTCGGTGACCCGGTGCGGGCGGACCACCAGCGTGGTGACCGGCCCGGCCTGCCGCCGCGGGATCGCCCGCACCCGCACCGGCGCCGCGGCCAGCACTTCGCCCCGGGCGCCGAGGTATTCGGCCGTCAGGTCGAAGACGTAGGTCTGTGAGGTCCGAAGCCCCTGTGCGGACACGGAATTCGAGGTTCCCGGCGACAACGGGTGCTGCCGGCCGTCCGGGTCGGTCCGGATCACGGTGGTGCGCACCGCGTTCGCGGGCGCGATCCACTGCACCCCGACCGCCGTCGGCTCGGTGGTCACCACGACGTCGTGGACCGGTGGCAGCAGCACGATCTCGGCGACGGTGACCGGCGACGCCTCGCCGCCGCGGCGCGCGGCGACCGCATACCACAGCGGTTCGGCCACCGGGGCGCCGGCGTCGAGGGCCTCGGTCGCGGCGGTGGCGGCGATCGCGACCCCGTCGCGGATGTCGCGCGGCGCCGAGCCCGCCTTCCGCACCACCTCGTATCTCGTATCCTCATCCGCCCCGGCGCTTTTCGGCCAGAACAGGCGCACTCCGCTCGCAGGCGCGAAGACGGCGGTCAGGCCCAGCGAGGCCGGCGGCGCGGGCGGCAGCGAGGCGACCAGCCGGGCCAGCGCCTCGTCGTCCTCGGCCAGAGTGGCTGCCTGGCCGAGCAATTCGGTGGCCGCGGTGACCCGGCCCGCGCGCAGTGCCTGCTCGGCCTCCGCGCGCAGCCGATCCACTTGCGCTTCGGTGCGGGACAGGGTGGTGAGGGCCTGTGTCATGACGTCCGAACCGGCGTGCGCGTCATTGTTGGCCAGCGCGGAGTACAGGGCCCGTGCGGCGCGCAGCTTCCGCTCCGTGATCAGCTCCAGCACCCGTTCCGGGGTGTCACGACTGGTCCGGGTGGCCGCGGCGTCGACGCAGTGCAGCACGATCCGCGCGGCGTCCACCCGATCCAGGCCCTTGTCGGCCAGGGCCTGCACGGCGAGCGCGACGATGCCGCCCTGGAGCACCTCGCGGGCCAGTTCGAGCACCTGCACCAGCGCCAGCCGGGCCGGATCGGCCCCCTTGTCGCAGGCGTCGCGCAGCGCGTGCAGCAATTTCTTCACCGGCTCGATATCGCCGCCCGCTCGCTTGTCGCAGGCGTCCAGGGCCGCCCGGATCGCCGCGGCGTCCGGATCGGGGTGCCCCGGGCAGGCGAAACCGCCGATCAGCCGGAAACCCGAGGGCGGATCCTCGACGAAGACCGCGTCCAGGACCGTCCGCAGCGTCACCGTGGCGGCCCATTCCCGGCGCACGGTGGGGGGCAGTGACAGCTCCGGTTCCTCGAAGTCGTCGACCAGCCGCAACGCCGCCGACGCGGTCACGCAGGCGGTGAGTTCGGCGTCGGACAGCCGGGCCAGCCGGCCGTCGGTGGCCGCGGCGGCCCGCACCTGGGCGAGGGTGACGACACCGAAATCGCGGTACTGGTTCTCCAGCAGCGTGCCGACCGCCGCCAGGGCGGCGGCGGACTGCCGGTCACGCTGTTCGCGCCAGCGACGCCAGAAGTCCGCGCTCGCCATGTCGCGATGTCTCGCCGCGAGCGCGGTGTCGAGGATGCCGCAGAATCTGGCGACATCCTTGAATCCGCCGCGTTGCATGGTGGCGTTCCACCACAGCCGCACCTCGCGCAGGCGCGCCGCGATCTGCGCGTCGTCCATCGCGGCATCGACGGCGTAGACCAGTTCCAGGTCGAGTTTCGCCGGGAAGTCGGCGCCGTTGTTCAGATCCGCGATGCCGTTGTTCAGATCGTTGATGTAGACCTTGCGCAGCGGGCCGAGCACGGTGGTCCGGTAGGTCGAGGCATCCACGGGACTACGACTCCAGTACGAGTGCCCGGACCAGCTGCTTCGCCGCCTCGACCTCGTCGGCCTGCAGGACGGAGACGCTCACGGTGAGGGTGAGCCGTTTGCCCGACACCGGTTCCACGGCCTCGATCCCGGCCAGCCCCTCGGCGTCGATGGTGACGGTGATGTGGATCGGCGAATCGGCGGGCAGCGCGGGCAGACCGGTGATCACGGCGCCGCCGGTAGGGGTGATCTCGCGATTGTCGGCGGGGCGCCGGGATTCCACCTCACCACCCTGTTCGAAGACCTGGATCTGCACCTGGGTCTGGTCCGCGGCGAAGGTGTACGCGGTGATGGTCTCGCGCAGCGGCAGTTCGTCGTTCTTGTGCGCCAGGAATCCGATGTAGTCCTCCGGTTGCGGACCGCTGGTGTCGACGAACTGGATGCCCAGGCCCTTGGGCAGCACATTGGTGATCCGGCGCGGCGCGGCCTGCGGGCCGGCGCCGGCCGGAAGGGTATGGCGGGCAACGGGTGTCGCGTCCGGGTCGAAGGCGGCGCGTTCCGCCGCCGACAGCGCGGCGTAGAGCGCGGCCCCCTTGGCGACCGAGAGGTTGGGATCGGACAGCCGCGCCTGCCAGCCGTAGTGCGCGCGCAGCATCGCGCCGACCGCGGGCATCTGCGCGGAGCCGCCGACCAGCAGCACCTCGTCGATGGTGAGGTCCGGGACCTTCTCGCGCGCCGACGCCAGCGTGCGGTCGACGATGTCCTTGGTCTGCTGGATCAGTCCGCTGGTGAGTTCCTCGAACTCGCCGCGGGTGACCTCCAGTTTCGCCCGATGGTTCCCGTATTTGAGCGCGAGGGTGGTGCGTTCCTTCTGCGACAGCGAGATCTTCACCTTCTCGACCTGCTCGTAGAGTTCCTGCGCGAAGTACTCGTCCAGCATCGGATCCTCGTCGCAGCCGGTCTCGGCCATGAACCGGTCGTTGAGGTGACCGGCCAGCCGGTCGTCCCACTGCGCGCCGCCGAGGGTGCGGTTCCCGTCGATCGCCACCACGTCCAGTGCGGCGGGCGAGATCCGGAGGATCGTGGTGTCGAACGTGCCGCCGCCGAGGTCGTAGATCAGGACGGTCTTGCGCTCGTCGCGGAATGTGACGCCGTAGGCCAGCGCGGCCGCGACCGGTTCGGTGACGATACCGATCACCTCGAGCCCCGCGATCACCCCGGCCTGCCGGGTCGCCTCGCGTTCCCGGACACCGAAATACGCGGGGACGGTGATCACCACGCGCTCGACCTTGGTGCCGGTGCCGTCCTCGGCGTATTCGGCCAGCGACCGCAGGATCAGGCCGGAGATCGATTCCGGGGTGTGCTGCTGTCCGTCGAATTCCAGGGGGTGGGTTTCGCCCATGTACGCCTTGATGAGCGTCACCACCCGATCGGCCGCCACCTTCGCGGTGTTCTTGGCCTCCTGGCCCACCACGATGTGCCCGGATTCGGGTTCGAAGAACACCGCCGACGGCGTGGTCGGCAGACCGTTCGGATTGTTCACGACGACCGGCTGCCCGAAGTCGTCGATGTGGGCGATCGCGGAGAAGGTGGTGCCGAGATCGATGCCGAAGATGTCAGTCACGAGAAATCCGATCGTTGCTGCCGCGTGCGGTGGCGAATGGTTCAGGGCGCGAGGTATTTCCACACCGAGACCTTGGCGTGGACCACCGGCTGGTCCGAGCCGATGTGCCGGAAGCCCTGGTGATACACGGCGCCGACGCGGTCGTGCCGGGCCTCGACATCGGTGGCCACGGTCGCGCACGGCTGGTGGATCCGCCGGTCGTACGGGTCGCCCACCGCGGCCTCGATCGACACCGCGCCCAAGGCCTCCAGAATGTCCTCGATGCGGCCCGCCGCGGTGCCGAAATCCTCGGCGAAGGCCAGGGTGAGTTCGGTGTCGGCGGTCACGCGGACGTGCTGCGCGTAGCGGTGACATTCCCCGTGCAATTCGGCGAGCGCCTTGATCACCGGGCGCAGGCTGGCCCGCAGCAGATCACCCTCGAGCGCCGCCACCCGCTCGTGCATGCGTTTGTTGATCGCCTCCAGGCCCTCGGAACGGTCGTTGAGCCGGCGGATCTCCGCGGTGAGATCCCGCAGTATCGCGCCGGGCGCCGGACCGGCGCCGAGTATCTCGTCGACCGGTTCCTCCGCGCGGCCCCGCAGTTCGATCTCGCTGGGGTGATTCACGATTCCCTCCCGTTCGTATCCGGCGCTCCGGAATGCCGATCAGAACCAGCGCTGTTGAATGTCGCGGGCACAGATACGCGATATGACGCCGGTGCCGATCACCAGCGCGATGAACACCGCGGCGCGCAGCAGATCCCCGTTCGGGTCGGCGCCGCCGGTGTAGGCGGACTGGCCGTAGGCGAAGAACACCACATCCGTGACCAGCAGGATCGCCAGCGAGATCCAGGCCCAGGTGCGCCGCGGCGGCTGCTGCCCCTGCGTGATGTTCACGTGCTGGGACCCGCCGTTGTTGGTGAAGACGTTGCTCTTGTTCTTCGCCTTGTTGACCTGCCGGCCCGGCGGCCCGGGTGGCGGGGTCGGGCCCGGCGGCGGCGCCGTCACGACCGGCCCCGCGGGTCACCGTGGATCGTGATGTGCTGTGTCCCACCGTTGTTGGCGACGATGCTGCTGTTGTCCTCGGCGTGGTTGATCTGGGTGGAGTGACCGCGCGCCGGCGGCGTCCCGTCGCCGGGCGCGGCGGTGTCCGGCAGCAGCCGGTCGAGCAGGCCGGTGATGTCGGTGTCCATCGTCCGGTGCCGGATCGGCCAGAACTGCGAGCGGCCCAGTGCGCGGATATCGCCGGGCAACCGGTCCACCGGCGGCAGCGGGGTGTCGTCGAGCAGGACCGGGATCACCGGGATGTCCTTCTCGTAGGCGGTCCGGATCTCGTAACGCACCCAGTCCTGGCCGTTGTCGATGCGGCGGTGCCCCTGCTCGTCGGTGATGTCGAGCCACTGCGGGCCGATCACCGCGACGACCATGTCGCACTGCTCCAGCGCGCGCCGGATCCGTTGCGCGTACACCGTTCCGAGCGCGAGGGAATCGTCGTCGCGGAACACGTTGTCGCGGCCGATCCGCTCCGCCATCCGGTTCGAGATCTCGCGCACCGCGTAGGCGCTGTCCACGATCCGGTAGCTCAGGAATATCTTCGTCAAAGGGAAGCTCTCCTCGGGAGTCGATCGCCCGGGACCTCGTTCCGATTCGACGATCGACTACCAGGATGCGACGCCCGGCCCGCGCCGGACAGTGGTTGCCCGTTGTCTGCGGGCGGGCAACGGGCAACCCGTGGCCGCCGGGTTCACAGCGCGCGCAGCCGGTGCACCAGTTCGGCGGTCTGCTCGGCGCCGAAGCCGGCGGGCGGGGTGAAGGACAGCCGGGTCAGCAAGCCGCCGAACCGGTCGGCCAGCCGCTGCGGCAGTTCCGCCGGCGGCGCGACGACGACGAAGGCGTCCAGCATCTCGTCGGTGATCAACGCCGGCATCTCCGCCCAGCGGCCGGCTTTCGACAGCGCGGTCAGCGCCTCGTTCACCCCGTCCCAGCCGTGCAGTGCGAAGATGCCGCGGTAGGCCGGGGTGGAGGCGTAGAAGGCGATGCGCGCACGGGCTTTCGGCACCCCCTCGGCGATCTGCTGTGCGGTGCCGGTGACGACGAACGGGGTCGCGACGATGTCGAAGCCGTCGAGATCCGCGCCGGACCGCGCGCGACCGGCCCGCAGCGCGGGCAGCGTCCGCTCCCGGATCCAGCGCGCGGTGGTGAAGCCGTGGCAGAGGAAACCGTCGGCCACCTCCCCCGCCACCCGGGTCATCGCCTCGCCCACTCCGGCCAGCAGCACCCGCGGCGGGCCGTACTCGTGCCGGGGCGGAACGAAATCCCGCGGCATCAGGGTGTGCCGGTAGTACTCGCCCTCGAAGGCCAGCGGGCTGCCCTCGGCCCAGGCCGCCCAGATCGCGCGCAGCGCCGACACGTATTCGCGCAGCTGCGGCGCGGGCCGGCCCCACGGCATCCCGAATCGCCGCTGCACGTGGGCCTTCACCTGGGAGCCGAGGCCCAGATGCAGCCGCCCGCGCGAATGTCGTTGCAGATCGGCCGCGGTGTAGGCCAGCGTCATCGGGGAGCGCGCGAACGCCACCGCGATCGAGGTCCCGATGTCGAGACGCTCGGTGACCTCCGCGGCGATCGCCAACGGCAGGAACGGATCTCCGTTCATCTCGCCGGTCCGGACACCGTCGAAGCCCGCGGCCTCGGCGGCGCGCGATCGTTCGGCGGCGTCGGCCAGCCCGCCCAGGAAGGTGTCCACCCGCATCGTCACACCGGTTCCAGGCCGTCGACCCGCAGCAGCGAACCGGTGGTGTACGAGGACGCGTCGCTGGCGAAATACAGTGCCGCGGTGACGATCTCGTCCGGATAGCCGAACCGCTTCAGCGGCGCTCCGGGCACCTCGGCGCCCGGTGTCGCCCAGCCCTTGGAGATGTCGGTGTAGAAGCCGCCGGGCGAGATGACGTTGAACCGCACCTTCGGCGCGAACTCCTGCGCGAACGCCACGCTGATCGCGTTGAGCGCGGCCTTCGATCCGGCGTAGGGTCCGAAATTCGGCGACGGCCGCAGCGCGCCGCTGCTCGAGATGCTGATCACCGATCCCCCGGCCCCGGCCGCCATCCGCTCCGCGATCAGCGCCGACAGCCGGAACGGGCCCTTGAAGTTCACGGCGACGACCTTGTCGAACAGGTCCTCGGCGGTCTGCGCCGACGAGGGCGCCAGCGGCGACAGCCCGGCATTGTTGACCAGGATGTCGACCGTGCCGAAGTGCTCGTAGGCCCGATCGGTCAGGGCGCCCAGGTCGTCCCAGCGGCCGACGTGGCAGGCGACCGGCAGCGCCGTGCGCCCGAGCGCCTCGACCTCGGCGGCCACCGCCCGGCACGCCTCCAGTTTGCGGCTGGCGATCACCACGTCCGCACCCGCGGCGGCCAGCCCGAGCACGATCGCCCGGCCGAGCCCGCGGCTGCCGCCGGTCACCAGCGCCACCTTGCCGGTCAGGTCGAACAATCGGGCCGGGGACCGGGTCACCTCCGGCCGTGCCTCGTGCGCCATCGCTGCTCCTCACCGGCCGCCCGGCGGCGTCCACCCCCGACGTTATGAGAATCTCGCTCTCTCGGTCAAGAATGCAGTTCCGGACCGGGACGTGTGATACCAAGGTGTGCGACGTGCAGACCCTTACTCCCGGAGGCGAGTGACCGTGCCCGAACCCCTGGTCCTGGTCGACACCACCGATCGCATCGCGACCGTGACCCTCAACCGTCCCGAGGCACGCAACGCGTTGAGCCGCGCGCTGACCCGGGAGCTCTGGGACGCGGTGGCCGCGGCCGACCGGGACCCCGAGGTGGACGTGCTGATCCTCACCGGCGCCGATCCGGCGTTCTGCGCGGGCGTCGACCTCGCCGAGGCGGCCGCCGGGCTGCCGCCGGAGCCGCCGCGACCGGCGGGCGCCGGACCGGAACGCACCAGCAACGGGCTCTACCGCTTCCTGCCGGTCACCACGAAACCGCTCATCGGGGCGATCAACGGCGCCGCCGTGACCGGTGGCCTGGAGGTGGCCCTCCAGTGCACCTTCCTGGTGGCGTCGGACCGGGCACGATTCGCCGACACCCACGCCCGCGTGGGGGTGATGCCCGGCGGCGGCATGACCGTGCTGCTGGCCCGCGCGATCGGCCTGGCCCGCGCCGTGGAGATGTCGCTGACCGGCAACTTCCTCACCGCCGCCGACGCATTGCGGCTCGGCCTGGTGAATCATGTGGTCCCGCACGAGGATCTGCTGCCGTTCACCCGGCAGCTGGCCGCCGACACGGCGGGCAACGACGGCACCGCCGTGCGGCTGTTGTTGCGGCACTACCGCCGGCTGGCCAATGCCGCCACTCTCGACGAGGCCCACCTGCTGGAGGGCATCCTCGCCGAAACCTGGGCGCCCGGAACGGATCTCGTCGCCGAGCGCCGCGCCGCGGTGACCGCGCGCGGTCGTGCCCAGACCGGCCGCGGCTGACCCGAGCGCAGTCGCGACCGGCCGGTGCACCCCCCGGCGGCTCAGATGACCAGCGAGTCGTGACCCTCCCAATACTGTTCGCGCAGACGCCGTTTGTACAGCTTGCCGCTCGGATCGCGGGGTAGTTCGGGAACGAAGTCGACCGTGCGCGGGCATTTGTAGGCGGCCAGTTCGGCCCGGCAGTAGTCGATCAGCGCGACCGCGAGCTCCGGCGAGGCGGCGGCCGGATCCATCAGCTGCACCACGGCCTTGACCTGCTCGCCCATCTCCGGATCCGGGACCCCGATGACCGCGGCGTCCGCGATGGCCGGATGCCCGGCCAGCAGATTCTCCGTCTCCTGCGGATAGATGTTCACCCCGCCGGAGATGATCATGTGGGCCTGCCGGTCGGTGAGGTACAGGTAGCCGTCCGCATCGAGATAGCCCATGTCACCGAGGGTACGCCAGCCCTTGGGATGCGCGGCGGCAGCGGTTTTCGCCGGATCGTGGTGGTATTCGAAGGGCCGGCCGCCGTGGAAGTAGACGACGCCGACCGAACCGACCGGCAGTTCCTCGCCGTCCTCGCCGACGATGTGGCACTCCTGCCGCGGCCGCCCCACCGAGCCCGGATGCGCCAGCCATTCCGCCGCGCTGATCTGGGTGTGCCCGACATCCTCGGTGCCCGAATAGTATTCGCTGATGATCGGGCCCCACCAGTCCATCATCTGCCGCTTCACCGCCACCGGGCAGGGCGCCGCGGAGTGGGTGACGTCGATCAGGCTGGAGGTGTCGTAGCGGGCCCGCACCTCGGCCGGCAGTTTCAGCATCCGGATGAACATGGTCGGCACCACCTGGGCATGTGTCACCCGGTACTGCTCGACCAGTTGCAGGAACCGCTCCGGTTCGAAGCGCTCCATCACGATCACGGTGCCGCCGAGGCGGTGCCACGACATCGAGAAGACCAGCGGCGCACCATGATACAGCGGCGCAGGGGACAGGAACACCGCCCCCTCGACGGCGCCGGTGATGGCCAGCCCGCGCGCGATCTGCACCGGGCCCGCGCTCGGATCACCGAGCGCGGTGGCCGGCAGCGGCTTGCGAATCCCCTTGGGCCGCCCCGTCGTTCCCGACGAGTACAGCATCTCCCGGCCCTCGCACTCGCCGTCGAGCGGTCCGCCCGGCTGTTCGGCCAGCAGGTCCTCGTACCGCTCGAAGCCGTCCAGGTCGCCCGCCGCGCACACCCGCGCACCCAGCTTCGACAGCTCCAGGCCCGCGACCACGTCGGCCATCGACTCGCTGGTCACCAGCGCGGTGGCGCCGCAGTCGTCCAGGATGTACTGCACCTCCGCGGCCCGCAGGTGCCGGTTCACCGCCGTGTAGTAGAGCCCGGAACGCTGTGCCGCCCAAGTGATCTCCAGGAAGGCCCGGTTGTTCTCCATGACGATCGCGATATGGTCGCCGACGGTCAGCCCGCGCGCCCGCAGCGCCTGCGCGAACCGGACGGAGCGGTCCTCCAGCTGACCGTAGGTCACCGTCTCGCCGCCGAAGCCCATCACGAACGCCGGGCGGTCCGGATCCTTCTCGGCGAACCGGGCGGGGGTCAGCTCCGCGGCGCTCATCGCGCCGCTCCCGGCCGGATCGGCCAAGAATGAGAATTCGCGCCAGAGAGAATTTTATTCTTACCCACGTGAACGATGCTCCCACCAGGGTGGCCCGCGCGCGGCGAAACGCGCAAGTTCGCGCACCCGCGGCCGCACCGCCACGACCGCCCCGGAATGCACGAAAGCCACTGCGGTACAAGCACATACCGCAGTGGCTCGCGTAGGCGCGCGGGGCGCTCAGCTGAGGTCGATGGCCCGCTCCGGGCAGGCGTCGGCGGCATTGCGCGCCGCCGCCTCGAGCTCCACCGGCACAGCCGGATCCGGCACCTCGGCATAACCGTCGGCGCTCAGGACGAACACCTCCGGACAGATCGTCGTGCAGACGCCGTGGCCACGGCAGCGATCCCAATCAACGGAAGCCTTCATCGGGCCGCCACCTCCACCAGGTCGAATTCCATGTGCAAGGACATCAGGCCGCGCAGGATGAACGTCGGCAGATAGTCGAACTTCCGGGCGCCGGCCGGGCCGTGCACCGACTCGACGATGCGCAGATCGGTGGTGCGATCGAGGATGCGCTCCAGCGCCACCCGCGCCTCGGCCCGGGCCAGCGGGGCGCCCGGGCAGGTGTGCGGGCCGCGGCCGAAGGCGATGTGCGTGCGGGCATTCGAGCGGGCCGCGTCGAACCGGGACGGATCCTCGAACTTACGCGGATCGCGGTTGGCCGCCCCGTTGCTCACCAGCACGATGGTCCCCGACGGCAGATCCACGCCGCCGACGGTGGTCGGCACCTTCGACAACCGGAAGTCGCCCTTGACCGGGCTCTCGGTGCGCAGCACCTCCTCCAGGAAGTTCGGGATCCGGCTGCGGTCCGCGCGCAGATACCGCTGGAGTTCCGGATCGTCGGCGAGCAGCTTCAGCGCATTGCTCACCAGCCGGACCGTGGTCTCCTGACCGGCCGAGAACAGATTCACCGCCACCCGCACCACATCCAGCACCGTCGGCTCCGAGCCGTCCGGGAAGGTCGCGGTGGCCATGCTGGTCAGCACGTCGCCGGTGGGTTCGCGGCGGCGGTCCTCGACGTAGGAGGAGAACCGGCCGTAGAGGAACTCGATCGGGTTGTGCGCCATGGCCTCACCCTCGGTGCTGCCGAGACCGCCACCCTCCTGGTGGTGCCCGCCGCGCTGCAACGCGTGCAGGAACTCCTGCTGGTCGTCCTCGGGGACACCCAGCAGATCGGCGATCACGTAGAGGGTGAACGGGCCGATGAAATCGGCGATGACGTCACCGGATGCGACGCCGTTCGCGTCGGGGGTCAGGTAGGTGTCGAGGACGCGGTCGGCCAGCGACCACATCGCATCCTCGTTCTCCTTCAACCGCTTCGGGGTGATCAGCCGCATCAGCAGCGCCCGATGGTCGGTGTGCACCGGCGGATCGAGGCAGGGCAGCTGATCGGACAGCGGCAGGCCGTCCCGGTACTTCTCGATCAGTTCGGGCACGTCGTCGCGGCCCTCCACCGGAACGGGCAGGCCCGGGAACGGACCGGTCACCGAGAGGCACGACGAGAAGTTCTCCACATCGTTGAGCACCTCGAGTGCCTCGTCGTATCCGGTGATCATGGCGACGTTGTGGTGCGGTTCCCGGGTGACCGGGCCCCGGGCGCGCAACGCGTCGAGATACGGGTACGGATCCGTGACCAGCGTGCTGTCGGTGAAATAGTTCAGCGACCCGATGTCGTCGTCCGCCACTCGACTCCCTTTCGCACCGCGGCCGGCGACTGGCGCCGTACTGCCCGCGACACCACCTGGGAGTCTCGAGCGAGAATGCCACTCTCAATATTGTACGTGCCGATTCTCACAGGCGGGGCCGAAGGCGTCAACCTAGGCTGCCCTGACCTCGGGGTCGTCGCGGGCGATTCGGGCTCCGGGGGCGGTCAGGCGACCGCTTCTTCGCCGACGAGGGTAGTGCGATGCATCAACCGTCGCGAGCTGACCTCGTACGGCTGTGCGCGATGCAACATTCCGGTGTTGTCCCACACCACCAGATCGCCTGGTCGCCACTGGTGCCGCAGCGAGAACTCGGGCCGGGTGGACCATTCCAGGAGCCGATCGAGTATCGCGCGGCCCTCCTCCTCGCAGCGGCCGACGATGCTCGCCGCGGTCGCGCCGATCAGCAGCGATTTGCGGCCGTTCGACCTGGTCCAGACCAGCGGATGCACCCGGGTGGGCACCTTGTCCCAGGCGGCGCGCTGCTTCTCGGTGGGTTCCGGATTGGCCAGCTGCTGCGAGTGCGCGAAACTGTGCACCACCTGCAGGCCGTCGTATTCGGCCCGGTCCGCCTCGGGCAGTGCCGCGAAGGCGGCGAAGGTATTGGCGAATTCGGTGTCGCCGCCGTCCGCGGCGACCACCTTCGCGGTGAGCAGCGTGGCCTGCTGCGGCACCGCGTCGGTGGCGCCGTCGATGTGCCAGAAGAAGGTGCCCTCGCGGTAGGCGGCCAGCACGCTCTTGGACGGATCGCGGGTGACCGCCTGCACCTCCGGGAATTCCTTCTCCCCGCCGTAGGGCGCCACCACCACCTCGCCGAGATGGCGGCTCAGCTCGACCAATTGGGCGTCGGTCACGTGCGCCTCGCGGTAGACGATGACGCCGTACCGGTCCAGGGCGGTGCGCAACCGCTCGGCGGCGGTCGCGCCGGTCAGATCGGCGCCGGTCATCCCGGAGACCTCGAGCCCGATGTGGTCGCTGATTTCGGTGGTGGTGACGGTCACGGCGGACCCCTTCGATCCGGCAGCAGCCGGGAGCGGGCCTGCCCCGGCGGAATGCTGAACTGGTGCTCAAACAATTGGCGTGTTTATGCTTAACACCGTGACTGAAGCGAGGTCAAGAGGCCGTTCGAGCGGCGCCGGGCCCGCGCGCACCGGCGCCCGGCGCGTGGGCGCGGCGGATTCCGCCACCCGGCTGGCGATCCTGGACGCGACGACGACGATCATGCGCGAGGAGGGGCACGGTGCGGCCACCTCCCGCCGCGTCGCCGCGGCCGCCGGGGTGAAACCGCCGCTGGTGCACTACTACTTCCCGACCATGGACGACCTGTACCTCGCGGTGTTCCGGCGCGGCGCGGAAGCGCACGTCGAGCGGCAGCGCCGGGCGATCTTCTCCGACCGGCCACTGCGCGCGCTGTGGGATCTCAGCCGTGAACCGCACGGCACCCGGCTGCAACTGGAGTTCATGGCCCTGGCCAACCAGCGCCCCGCCATCCGCGCCGAACTGGCCGCCTACACCGACCGCTTCCGCGAGATCCAGGTGACGGCGCTGACCTTCATCGCCCGCGAGCGCGGCCTGGACCTGGCCGAATTCCCGCCGGTGGTGGTGTCGCTGCTGATCGCGAGCCTGTCCGGGGTGCTGGCCACCGAGAACGCGCTGGGCATCCATCGCGGGCACGCGGAGCTGGTGGAATTCGTGGAGAGCCACCTGGACCGCTTCGAATCCGCGGCCACCGACCATCCCGCGGCCGGCTGAACCACGCTGAGCACAAGTTCAGCAGTTTCTAGAGCAAGCGCTCAGCATTGTCCTGACATCGGGACCCGGGCGAAACTATACGTCGAGGTCTAGTTTTCGTGCCAGGCCCGATCCTGGCAGACTGCACCGCATGACGCCGAGCCGCACCCCTCCCGCCGCCTCGGGCGACAACGCCGATCCTCGCGCCCGGCGGGGCGGGCGGCCGACACGGGCGCAGGCCACCGAATTGGATCGCGCACTGCGCGGGGCGGCGCTGCACCTGTTCCTGGACCAGGGTTACGACGGCACCTCGATGGAGGCGATCGCGCGCGCGGCGGGCACCACGAAAGCCTCGCTGTACACCCGTTTCCCGAGCAAGGAGGCGATGTTCCGGTCGGTGCTGGAGTGGGCGGTCCAGCGCGCCGACTGGCCGACCCCCGAACCCACCGCCCCGGCCCCCGGCGACCTCACGCACGCGCTCACCGAGATCGCCGCCACCGCCTGGGCCCGCTCCCTGCACCCCGACCTGGTCAAACTCCGCCGGATCGCGGCGGCCCAGGCCGAACGCCATCCCGACCTGGCCCGGCAGGCCACCTCGTGGCCGGCCGAACAGCTGATCGCCGACCTGCTGCGCCACCACGCCCGCCTCGGCGCGATCGTCGCCGACGATCCGGAACTGCTGGCCGGCCACTTCCTCGCCATGGTGACCGCCCCCGGCCGCTCGACCGTCTTCGGCCACGCCCGCCCCGGCCCCGCCGCCGCCGACCGCACGATCTCCAGTGCGGTCCACCTCTTCGTCCGCGGCTTGCGCCCGGACCCGGTCCCCGCCGCGATCACGGCCACGACCACCGCCGCACTCGCCACCGCGCACGCCCACCTGGCCCCTGCCGCAGTGACCGCTGTGCCGGACACGGCACACTCCGGCGCGGCTCCGGCCACGGTGGCCGACGCACCGGCTGCCGCGATGCCCGGTACGACACCGGCCGATCCAGTCGAAACCAGCACGGCGGCAACCGGATCCGCATCACCACTGACGCGCGGCAACGCGATCCCCGCAGACTCGCCCGCCGGTGCGGCGCTATCCGACACCCCTCCCGCGGCCGTCCCGGCCGCGCCCTCGGCGCCGTACCCTGCGACATCCCTTGCGCCGGAGGCGATCTCCACCGCTCCGGGCACGGTCGCCCCGGCCACCTCGTCCGCCGTCACCATCGGTGTGCCCGCCGGCACCGGCGCGACGGCCGAGAACGGGCTGCTCGGCGCGACGACGAACGCCCCCGGCTCGATGCCCGGTGGCCCCGCGTACGCGGCGGCCGCGCCCTGGGCCGCGACACCCGGACCCGCACAATCCCTTCCACCGGACATCGACCCGATGCCGCGCCGCCGCAACGGGAACGGTGAGCCGAACGCCCGGGAACAGCTGCTCAACGCCACCGCGCAGGTGATGGTCACCGAGGGCTACGCGGCGGCGACCTCACGCCGGGTGGCCGCCGTGGCGGGTGTGAAACCGGCACTCGTGCACTACTACTTCCCCACCATGGACGATCTGTTCCTGGCGGTGTTCCGCCGCGGCGCGCAGCGCCACCTGGACCGGGAACGGCACGCCCTCGACACCGGCCGCGCCCTGCGCTCGATGTGGGACCTGCACAACACCAATCGCGACACCGCCCTGGTCCTGGAGTTCATCGCACTGGCCAACCACCGCAAGGAGATCGGCTCCGAGGTCGCCCTCTACACCGAGATCTCCCGCGAGACCCAGCGCACCGCCCTGACCCGCCTCCTCCCGAACGGCCTGCGCGCGACCGCGATTCCGCCGAGCGTGCTGGGCTTCGTCCTCGCCGCCGTCACCCGCCTGCTGATCTCCGAGCAGATGCTCGGTATCACCGCCGGCCACACCGACACCGTCGCCTGGTTCACCACGCAGCTGAACGCGGCGACCCGCCGGCCATCGGCCTGAGCACTCCGGACCCACCGCGAGCGGCGCCGGACCGCCGGGAGCTGCGCCACGCCGGGCGAGAGCCGAGGCGCCCCGCCGACCCGAGGCGCCGCCGGTCCCGCCGCCACACCCGCCTTTCCTCCAGCGGCGCGGCCGGGGAACCACGGGCCAGGTCAGCGGCGGCTGCGGGCGGCGGGACCGGCGGCGCCTTGACCGGGTCGGCGGGCGAATGTTAGACATGTGCCAACTTTGTTTGGGCATTTGCTCAGGGCGTCTTCCGGAGGGCCGGACAATCATGACTTTCGAGCTGACCGCGGACCAGCGGTTGTTCCAGTCGACCACGCGGGAGTTTCTCGCCGACACCATGTCGATCGCCGCGGTGCGCGCGCTTGCGGAGGCGGAGGCCGGATTCGATCGCGGCTGGTGGCGGCAGGCGGCGGAGCTGGGGTGGACGGCGATGCTGGTACCCGAGCAGTGGGGTGGCGGGTCCGTGTCGGGCCGGCCGCTGACCGAGCTGGCGCTGGTCGCCACCGAGCTGGGGCGCAGTTGCGCGCCGGGGCCGCTGGTCACCACCAGTGCGGTGCTGGCCGGGCTGGCGGCGGCCGGCGAGGGGTTCGCGGAGGTGACCGGCGAGATCGTCGCCGGCGAGCGGATCGCGGTGTGGGCGGTGTACGAACCGGGCCACGGGCTGACGTTCCCGGCCGGTGACACGGTGGCCGGGGTGACGACCACGCTGACCGCCGACGGCGGCGACCACCGGCTCAGCGGCGTGAAGGATCGCGTCGAGGCCGCCGAGCAGGCCGATCTGTTCCTGGTGACCGCGGCCGGTCCGGACGGACCCGTACAGGTTCTCGTGCCCGCCGATGCGCCGGGCGTGACGATCACACCGACCTGGACCCTGGATCTGGTCCGCCGCACCGCCGAGGTGCGCTTCGAGAATGTCGCGGTCCCCGCGGCCGCCGTCGTGCACACCGGCGCCGCGGCCGCGGCCGCACTGGTGGCCGAGATCCAGGTGACGGCGACGCTGACGGCGGCGGAGGCGGTCGGCGCCACCGACCGCGCCTTCGATACCACCGTGGCGTGGATGTTCGACCGCTACACCTTCGGCCGCCCGCTCGCGTCGTACCAGGCGTTGAAGCATCGGATGGCGGACAACAAGACCTGGCTGGAGGCCTGCCGCGCGACCGCCGAGGCGGCCGCCGCCGACCACGACGACGATCCGGCCGCGGCCGCCGAATCCGTCAGCGTCGCGAAATCCTATGTGGGCGCGAAGACTCCGCTGATCGTGCAGGACTGCGTGCAGATCCACGGCGGTATCGGCGTCACCTGGGAACACGACCTGCACCTGTACCTGCGCCGGGTCACCCTGGGCCGCGCGCTGTACGGCACCCCGGAGGAGCACCGCCGGCGTATCACCGATCTGATCACCGCCGCGGCCTGACCGTGGACAGCTTGCATCGGCGCACCGAATACACTGCGCCGCAACCACTTTCCCACATCCGGTCGAATCCGGATGTGCGCCGATCGAGAGAGGCCGGTGGGCCGGTATGAGCACCGAACTGGAATCCGTCGACGAGTTCCGCGACCGCGCCCGGCGCTGGCTGAAGGACAATCTGCCCCTCGCCACCGGCCACTACTCCGGCCCCGAGAACGACGACATCTGGGGCCGGTCCCGGGAATTGCAACGCATCCTCTCCGACGGCGGCTTCGCGGGCCTGTGCTATCCGAAGGAGTACGGCGGCCAGGGTCTGACCACGGCCCACCAGCGTGCCTTCACCGAGGAGTCGTTCTCGTACGAGATGCCGCTGGTGTTCAACATCCCGACGCTGTCGATCTGCGCCCCGACGATCCTGGACCTCGGTACCGAGGAGCAGAAGCTCAAGCATCTGCCGGCCGTGCTGCGCGGCGAGCAACTGCTGGTGCAGTTCCTGTCCGAACCCCGCGGCGGCTCCGATCTGGCCGGACTCACCACCCGCGCCGACCACGACGGCGACGAATGGGTGCTCAACGGCTCGAAGATCTGGAGTTCCGGCGCGTACGCCGCCGACTACGGCCTGTGCCTGGCCCGGACCGACTGGGACGTCCCCAAGCACGACGGCCTCACCCTGTTCCTGGTGCCGGTGCACGCCCCCGGCGTCACCATCCAGCGGATCAAGCAGGTCACCGGCAGCACCGAGTTCTGCCAGGAGTTCTTCGACGACGTCCGGCTGCCCGCCGACGCCGTGCTCGGCGAGGTGAACGGCGGCTGGGCCGCGGCCTCGCGGCTGCTGTTCCACGAGCGCTCCGCGATGGGCGGCACCTCGCCGTACACCAGCGGAAACCGCGCCCGGCTGTCCGCGGACCTCAGCGAACTGGTGAAGCTGGCCCGCTCGGTGAACCGCCTCGACGATCCACGGGTGCGCGAGGACATCGGCGAGGCCCGGGCCATGTTCCGGGTCCGCGACCAGCTCGTCGCGCGCGTCTCCCGGCAGCTCGCCACCGGCGAGCTGCCGCCCCCGGCCAGCTCGATCGTGCGGTTGTTCAGCGCGGAGAACGCACAGTTCCAGATCGACACGGCGATCCGGATCGCGGGTGCGTCGGCGGCCACCGCGGCGCCCGACGGCACCGGTAAGCAGCTCGGCATCGACTACCTGTTCCGCAATTCCTGGAGCCTGGCCGGCGGCAGTGCCGAGATGTCGCGCAATGCGATCAGCGAACGGCTGCTGGGCATGCCGCGCGAGTTCGCCGCCGATCGCGGGGTGCCGTTCAACCAGGTCAAGCACGGTCGCTAGGCCCGGAGCGAGCCTCTCGCCGAATCCACACGTGCGGCGAGAGGCTTGTTCTATCTCATGAAGAATGCTAAATGCAGTAGTGGCTAAAACAGGATTCTCGCCCCCGGCGTGACGTCCGCCCGCCGGACCGACGCGGCCCCGGCATCGAGCAACGAGGTGACGATGCGATTCTTCTTCCATTACCCCGAAACCGCCGGCTACGACGGCGACGTACTGGATGCCGGGCCCCTGCGTGACGTGGCCGTCGCCGTGGAACGCGCCGGATTCGACGGTTTCTCGCTCAGCGAGCATCCCATCCCCGGCGCCCGCTGGCTGGCCGCCGGAGGTCATCAGACCCTCGACCCGTTCGTGTCGCTGGGCTTCGTGGCCGCGGCGACCGAGCGGCTGAAGCTGCTGACCTATCTGGCGGTGGCGCCCTACCGCAATCCGTTCCTGCTGGCGAAATCGGCCGCGACACTGGACAAGTTGTCCGGCGGCCGGGCGATCGTCGGGCTGGGCACCGGCTACCAGAAGAGCGAATTCCACGCTCTCGGTGTCGATTTCGAGGAACGCAACGCATTGTTCGACGAGGCCCTGGACGTGCTGCCGCTGCACTGGAGCGGCGAGCCGTTCAGCTACGAGGGCCGGCACTTCAACGCCCGCGACGTGGTGGCCCGGCCGAAGCCGGTGCAGAGCCCCATCCCGATCTGGATCGGCGGCAACTCGAAGCTGACCCAGCGCCGGGTCGGGCAGCGCGCGCAGGGCTGGATCCCGATGAGCGGCGGCGGCGAACTGAACTCCACCGCCCGCACCCCGGAGCTCGGCGGCTTCGACGAGCTGGCCGGGAAGATCGCCGCGATCCGTTCCGCCGCGAGCGAGGCCGGGCGCACCGAGCACATCGATGTCGTCTACTCCTACAACGACACCACGATCCTGAACCCGACCGCCGACGCCGACCGGCACCGCGAGGTCATCGCGCATCTGGAGAAGATCGGCATCGACTGGGTCACCGTGTCCAGCCGCAGCAACGAGGCCTCCGCCACCCTCGACTTCATCGAGGGCTTCGGCGCGACCTACCTCCGGGGGTGACGGCGATGGGATGGTTCGAGCAGCGCGCCGGGCTCGACGGCACCGTCGCCGTGATCACCGGCGGCGCAGGCGGTCTCGGCCAGGCGATCGTCACGGATCTGGCCGCCAACGGCGTCCGCACCGCGGTCCTGGACACCGACGGCGAGGCGATCGAGCAGTTGCGCGCCCGCCTGGCCGCCGACGGTCACGAGGCCCTGCTCCGGCAGGGCGACGTCCGCGACCCCGACACCCTGGCCGCGCTGTTCACCGCGGTGGACGATCGCTGGGGCCGGCTGGACACCCTGGTGAATCTGGCGGGCGGCACCTTCCGGGCCCCGTTCACCGACACCAGCCCGAATTCGTGGAACGCCCTGCTGCGGATGAACCTGCTGCACGTGCTCCAGGCGTGCTCGCTGGCCGTCCCCCGGATGCGGGCCGGCGGCCGCGGCGGCAGCATCGTCAACATCACCACGATCGAAGCACACCGCGCCGCACCGGGTTACGCGGTCTACTCGGCGGCCAAGGCCGCGGTGGAACAGTTCTCGCGCACCCTGGCCGTCGAGGTCGCCCCCGACAACATCCGGATCAACAACATCGCACCGGATTTCGTCCCCACCCCGAATCTGGAGAAGATGGCCGGCGGCAACGGGCACAGCGGCGACCGCTCGCTGTACGAACCCGACGGCGTGCGCGTCGCCATCCCGATGGCCCGCGCCGGTGCGGTCACCGACATCTCGAACTGCGTGGTGTTCCTGGCCTCCCGGCTGTCCACCTATCTCACCGGCACCACCCTGCACCCCGACGGCGGCACCTACGCCTCCGCCGGCTGGTTCAACTGGCCCGGTGACGGCTGGGCCAACCACGCCCCGCTGAATCTCATCCGCGGCGGGCACTGAGGCCGAAAACGCTCCGGAGGAGGCCGGGCGAGAGTAACGTTCTCATTTGAGTAAGTGTGGTTCTCATTACAGTCGGGAAGCCGCACCTCTCGAGAGGAGGACCTACGTCGATGAGCGACGAATCGGCCGTCACCGACGATGCGCGGCACCCCCACCGCTACCACTTCGACCGGCACACCCCGGAATACCGGCACCGGTTCCAGGAGATCACCCAGCAGATGCACTCCGGGTGTCCCCTGGCCTGGTCCGACACCTACGACGGGCACTGGGTCGCCGCCGGCAACCGGGAGGTGTTCACCCTCGCCCGGTCGCCGCTGGTCTCCAACGACAACGACCTGTTCGGTGAGCGGCGCGGCTACCGGGGCATCACCATCCCGCCGCCGCCGAAGGGCACCCAGCACGCCCGCGGCGGCATCCTGGAGATGGACGAGCCCGAGCACCGGGAATACCGGCAGCTGCTCAATCCGTACCTGTCGCCGGCGGCGGTGACCCGCTGGGTCCCGCTGGTCGACGAGGTGGTGCGCGCCTGCCTCGACGAGCGGATCGAGAGCGGCAGTATCGATTTCGTCGACGATCTGGCGAATGTCGTTCCGGCCGTGCTGACCCTGGCGATGATGGGCATCCCGCTGAAGAAGTGGACCATCTACAACGAGCCCGCGCACGCCTCGGTCTACACGCCCCCGCAATCCCCGGACATGGCCCGGGTGCTCGACCTGATGATGGCCGAGTACACCGATCTGGCGCTGAACATGGCCGAGGTGAAGGCGAATCCGCGCCCCGGCATGATCAATGCCCTGGTCCAGGCGCGCATCGGCGGCGAGCCGCTGCCGGATGTGGAGATCCTGGGCAACCTGGCGCTGATCATCGGCGGCGGCTTCGACACCACCACCGCGCTGACCGCGCATTCGCTGGAATGGCTGTCGGAACATCCCGAGGACCGCGAAACCCTCAGCCGGGAACGGGAACTGCTGCTCGACTCGGCCACCGAGGAATTCCTGCGCTTCTACACCCCCGCCCCCGGCGACGCGCGCACCGTCTCCGGCCCGATCGAGGTCGACGGCACCACCCTCCAGGAGGGTGAGCGGCTGTGGCTGTCGTGGGCGATGGCCAATCGCGACCCGGCGGTGTTCGAGAATCCGAACGAGATCGATATGGAGCGGAAGGGCAACCGGCACTACAGCTTCGGGCTCGGAGTGCACCGCTGCATCGGATCCAACGTGGCGCGCACGGTGTTCAAGCGGATGCTCACCGCGGTGCTGGACCGGATGCCGGACTTCCGGTGCGATCCCGACGGTGCGGTGCACTACGAGACCATCGGCGTCATCCAGGGCATGCGGCACCTCCCCGCGACCTTCACCCCGGGCCCCCGGCTCGGCGCGGGTCTCGACGAGACGCTGGAGAAATTGCAACTGGTGTGCGACGAACAGCGGCTCGCCGAGCCGGTGACCGTCCGCAAGGACCAGGCCCAGATCTGACCGACGCACCGGGTGCGCCGGCCGGAGTCGTGGCCGGCCCGGCGCACCCGGGCACGAGGGGCCGGATCACTTCGACGTGATCCGGCCCTTCGTCGCGTGCAGCCGGGCCTCGAATTCGGGGGACTCGATCGAGGCCAGCTGCGGCACGATCTCGGTGTCCACGGCCTCGGCGTGGGTGTCGAGGGTGCGGGTGGTGCGCATCGAGCGCTTGGTGGTGATCAGCAGTTCGCGCGGCGCCTCGGCGGCCGCGGCCGCGAATTCCACGGCGGCCGACACCAGCGCGTCGTGGTCGCCGTCGACCACCCGATGGGCCAGCCCGGCCGCGAATGCCGCGTCGGCGTCCAGGATTTCGCCGAACAGGGTCATCGCCGCCGCCCGCTGCGGGCCGACCAGGGCCTGCAACATCCAGGTCATCCCGCCGCCGGGATGGATGCCCAGCCGCAGGAAGCGCGCGTCGAAACGGGCACGGGGACCGGCGATCCGGACGTCGGCGGCCAGCGCCAGATTCAGGCCCGCGCCGACGGCCGCGCCGCCCACCGCCGCCACCGTCGGCAGCGCGCACCGCGCCACCGCGAGGAAGCCGGCGTAGATCGCGCGCAGGCCCTGCTCGCGCGCCTCCCCCAGCGCCGACAGGTCGGCCCCGGCGCAGAAGGCCGGCGGCGTCCCGGTGACCACCAGCGCGTGCACCCCGGTGTCCTGCTCGGCGGCGGCCACCGCCGCCGCCAGTTCCGCGGACAGGTCCAGCGTCAACGCGTTTCGACGCTCCGGGGCGTGCACGGTCACCACGGCGACCCGGTCCCGATGCTCTACGAGGATCTCAGCCATGCCCCGATCCTAGGGAAGTGATTTTTCCTGTGACGAGCACCACACTGTAGTTAGTACGCGCTAAGCAACTATTCTGAACCGGGTCGGTGCTCCGTCCCCCTAGGAGGCGCAACGATGTCAGACTCTCGCACCGATTCCCGTCCGGGCCTCGGCGATTCGCCCACACGCGCAGGCCGGTTCCGGTTCGATCGCGAGCACCCGAACTACAAGTGGGTGGTGCTGTCGAACACGACGCTCGGGATGCTGGTGGTCACCATCAACTCCTCGATCGTCATCATCTCGCTGCCCGCGATCTTCCGCGGCATCGACCTGAATCCGCTGGCGCCCGGCAATGTGAGCTATCTGCTGTGGTTGCTGATGGGCTTCATGCTCGCCTCGGCGGTGCTGGTGGTGATGTTCGGCCGCCTCGGCGACATGTACGGCCGGGTCCGCATCTACAACTACGGTTTCGTCGCGTTCACCATCGCCGCGATAGCCACCTCGTTCGATCCGTTCCAGCACGGCGGCGGCGCGATCTGGCTGATCGCCTGGCGCGTCATCCAGGGCATCGGCGGCGCCATGCTGATGGCCAACGCGGCGGCGATCCTCACCGACGCCTTCCCCGCCGAACAGCGCGGCATGGCCCTGGGCATCAACCAGGTCGCCTCCATCGCCGGTCAGTTCCTCGGCCTGGTCGTGGGTGGCGCACTGGCGGAATGGGATTGGCGCGCGGTGTTCTGGGTCAGCGTGCCGTTCGGCGTGATCGGCACCATCTGGTCCTACCGCTCACTGCACGAGATCGGCCGCCGCACCCCGGGTTCGCTCGACGTGCCCGGCATCGTCACCTTCGCCGTCGGCCTCACCGCACTG
The DNA here is from genome assembly GCF_020176955.2 of Nocardia sp. alder85J. Classification (GTDB taxonomy): domain Bacteria; phylum Actinomycetota; class Actinomycetes; order Mycobacteriales; family Mycobacteriaceae; genus Nocardia. The sequence continues at coordinate 28,655 of NZ_JAIUCZ020000001.1, read as the reverse complement.
CTCACCGGCATCACCTACGGCATCCAGCCCTACGGCGGCTCCACCACCGGCTGGTCCAATCCGTGGGTGCTCGCGGGCATCATCGGCGGCATCGTGCTGCTCGGCGTCTTCTGCCTGGTGGAAACCAAGGTGGCGCAACCGATGTTCCAGTTGACGCTGCTGCGCAACCGGGCCTTCGCGCTGTCCAATCTGGCCGGTCTGATGTCGTCGGTCGGCCGCGGCGGTCTCCAGTTCATGGTGGTGATCTGGTTGCAGGGCATCTGGTTGCCGCTGCACGGCTTCAGTTTCGAGTCCACGCCGCTGTGGGCCGGAATCTACATGCTGCCCACCACGATCGGCTTCCTCGCCGCCGGCCCGCTGTCGGGCTGGCTGTCCGACCGGTACGGCGCGCGCTGGCTGGCCACCGGCGGATTCCTGGTCACCGCCGCGGGTTTCGTGCTGCTGATCGTGATACCCGTGGATTTCCAGTACGGCTGGTTCGTGCTGATCCTCTTCGGCGCGGGATTCGGCATGGGCATGTTCTCCTCGCCCAACACCGCGGTCGTGATGTCCAGCGTGCCCGCGGGTCAGCGCGGCGCGGCCTCGGGGGTGCGCGGCACGATTCTCAACAGCGGCCTGGCCATCTCGATCGGAGTCTTCTTCTCGCTCATGATCATCGGCCTGTCCCGGACCCTGCCCGGCACCCTCGGCAGCGGCCTGCGCGATCAGGGCGTCCCCGGCCACATCGCCGACCAGGTGGCGAACCTGCCACCGGTGGGCAGCCTGTTCGCGGCGTTCCTGGGCTACAACCCGATCAAGGAACTGCTCGGCCCGACCGGCGCCCTGAACCAGCCCGGCGTGCACGGCGATGTGCTCACCGGACAGCAGTTCTTCCCGCACCTGATCTCCGGCCCCTTCCATTCCGGCCTGGTCGTGGTGTTCCTGACCGCCGCGGCGATGATGCTGGTCGGCGCGGTGTCCTCCTGGTTCGCCGGCGACGGCCGCGCCGTCCCCGACGACCTCGTCCCGGCCACCGCACCGGCCACCCCCGCCGCCGTGAACACCAACGGCGCCAGCGCCGAATCCGCCGCTGTGGCAACCGAATCCAACGGCAGCGCACCGGCCGACCCCACCACCGACGGCCACCACGCGCAGACCCACCCGCAAACGCAGGAGCACTGACCCGGCTCGTGGCGAGGGCGGTCACTGTGCGGCCGTGCGACTCCGGGCCTGCCGGTTGCACGGGCCACACAGTGCCGCCGCCGGCATCGGTCAGCGGCTCGCGGCCGGGCGGCTGCGCGCGACCGCGAGATACACCACCGCGGTGAGCAGGGTGGTGGCCACGACCAGCCACCAGCCCTGCCGGAACACCTGTTCGGGATCACCCGAACGGGCAAGTACCGCAACGAGTCCCGCGACGCCGAGCACCGCGCCGACCTGCCGGGCCATCGACACCACGGCCGAGCCGGTGGCGAAGCGGTCCGGCGGGACCGAGGTGACGGCCGCGCCGATCAGGGTGGGCAGGGTCAGCCCGACGCCGACACCGGTGAGCAGCATGCCGGGCAGCATGGCGACCGGATAGTCGGCGGCCGTCCGCATGGTCGCGATCCACCAGCCGATCCCGGCCGCGAAGACCACGCACCCGGCCGCCGTGACCCGGGCCGGGCCGAACCGGGTGACCAGCGGCCCGCCCTTGGCCGCCAGCAGCGGCACCATCAGCGGCCCGGGCGCGACCGCGAGCCCGGTGCGCATCGCCGACCAGTGCCAGACCCCTTCGGCCCACAGCACACTCGACAGCAGCATCGCCGCGAACGGCACGGCGAACAGCAGATTCGCCAGCGAGGCGGCCGCGAACGGCCGAATCCGCAACAGCGACAACGGCATCACCGGCGTGGCCGACCGCGCGCACCAGGCCACGAACAGCCCCAGCAGCACCACGCAGGCCGCCAGGCTGCCGAGCACCGCCGCCGAGGTCCAGCCCCAGTCCGAACCCTTCACCACCGCCAGCGACAGCAGCCCGATCGCGGCGGTGACCAGTGCGGCGCCCAGGAGATCGGGCCGCCCGGTGCCGGAGCGCGCCGCCGGCTTCGGCAGCAGCGCCGGACCCGCCACCAGCACCGCCAGCCCGATCGGCACGTTGATCAGGAAGACCCAGCGCCACCCGCCCGCGGTGAGCAGGCCGCCGAGCGCCGGACCCAGCGCCGCCGCGGCGCCGCTGAGTGCGGTCCAGCCCCGGATCGCGGTCAGCCGCTTCTGCGGCGGCGTCGCGGCCAGCAACACGCCCAGCGAGGCCGGGACCATCGCGGCGGCCCCGACCGCCTGCACCGCCCGGAACACCACCAGCAGCCAGACGTTCGGCGCCAGCGCACACGCCAGCGAGGCCACCGTGAATCCGGCGACGCCGATCAGATAGACCCCGCGCGCGCCGAAGCGGTCGGCCAGATTCCCGGCCGGTACCAGCAGCGCCCCGAACAGCACCGCGTACGCGTTGAGCACCCAGGACACCGAACTCAGCGACGAGTGCCCGAGGTGGTCCCCGATCTGCGGCAACGCGACGTTGACGATGAACTGGTCCAGATTCGACATCGCGACGCCCGCGCCGACGATCAGGAACGCCGCGCCGAAGGAGCGACCCCGCCCCGGCGGCTCCCCCACCGAGTTCCGTTGTGCCACTGGATCACTGGCCAGCTCGCTCACACCCTCACCTCACTGCCGGAGTCGTATCGTGTAAGTTTGGAATTCAAACTCACTTGAGGCTAAGCGAGTCGGTTGGATATGACAACCTAGGAGGATGACCGTGGATCCGATGCCCGAACGGCGCCCGGCGGCCGAGGTACCGGGCCGGCCCTGTTCGATCGCGACGGCGCTGTCGATCGTCGGCGAGCGCTGGGCCCTGCTGGCGATCCGGGAGATCAGCCTGGGCAACCGCCGCTTCGGCGCCATCGCGGCGAGCACCGGCGCGCCCCGGGACATCCTGACCGCCCGGCTGCGCACCCTGGAGGCGGCGGGCATCATCCACCGCACGCAGTACAACGAGCATCCGCCACGCTTCGAATACCGCCTCACCACCGCCGGCCGCGACCTGCAACCGGTGCTGACCGCGCTGCGGCTGTGGGGCGACCGCTGGCTGGTGGACGAGCCACCGGTGATCTTCGAGCACAACTGCGGCACCCCGATCCAGGTGGCCACCCGCTGCCCGCGCTGCGAGGTCGACATCGACCACGCCACGGTCACCGCGCACGCGAACGATCCGCACTGGCACGAGAACAACCCGGCCTGGCCCACGCCCACGCCGTGAGCCATGAGCCATGAGCGGCCCGCTGCCGGGAACGGGTTTGCGTCCGCCGAGTCCGGACAGAATACTGTTCTTATGGGCGAGAATCTCATTACTGGCACCAGCGGCACCACTCCGGCCGGCGACGGCAGCACGTCGGCCGATGCCGTGCCCGCCGGTGGCGACCTGGCCAGCCGCATCGCGCAGCGGTCGCTGGCCAAGCGCGAGGCCGGCTACGCCAGCGAGATCCGGCGCCTGCTGGATGCCGCGCTGGCGGAGATCCGCACCCGCGGCACCACCGCCCGCGTCCGGGTCGCCGATGTGGTGGCGGCGGCCGGATTGTCCAATGATGCCTTCTATCGCCACTTCCCGTCCAAGGACGCGCTGCTGGGCGCGCTGCTCGAGGACGGCACCGAGCGCCTGCTCAGTTACGTGACCCACCAGATGGCCAAGGAACCCACCCCCGAGGGCCGGATCCGGCGCTGGGCGGCGGCGGTGCTGTCGCAGGCCACCGACGACATCGCCACCACCACCCGCGCGATCCTGTGGAACGCCGGCGGCCCCACCACCGACTTCGAATCCGGTCCGCCGCTGCCCGGCAGCCGCCTGGCCGCGCTGTTACGGCCGGCGTTCGCCGAATTGGGCAGCGCCGACCCGGATTTCGACGCGGCGGTGGTCTCGCACGCCACCGTCGGCGTCCTCACCGACTACCTGTGGCGCCGCGCCCAGCCCACCCCGGACGAGGTGGACCGGATCGTGGCCTTCGCGCTGCGCGCGGTCACCCCCGTCTGACGCGAGACCGCTCAGCGCGACGCGGCGGCCAGTTGGACGGCCGCCAGCACCCCGCCGTCGACCAGCAGATCGATACCGTTGAGGAACGAGGCGTCGTCCGACAGCGCGAAGGCGACCACCGCGGCCACTTCCTCGGCCCGGCCCAGCCGGCCCAGCGGCGTCGCGTCGATCAGCTTCTGGATCGACGGATGTTCCGCGGCCTCCTGCGCCTGCTGCGGTGTGTCGATGGTGCCCGGCGAGATCGAGCAGATCCGTGCCCGCGCCGCGCCGAGCCGCACCGCCTCGTGTTTCACGAACCGGTGCACGCCGCGCTTGGCCCACGAATAGGCGTACCCGGTGTCCTCCAGGCCCGGTCCCACGACCTCGCGCAGCCGGTCCAGGAAGTCCGGCGCCAGCGGATCGTCCAGCACGGCGATCGCGGCGGGGTCCGGCTGGGACGGGTCCAGCAGCGGTGCCATCGAGGCGAAGCAGGTGAACGCCGTGCCCTCGACGGCCAGCGGCCGCAACACCTCGGCCAGTCGCGCGGTCGCCACCAGATCGACGGTCAGGATGCGCCGCCAGTCGGCCATCGTCGGCGAGATGCCCGCCGCGTGCGCGACCGCCCGCAACGTGCCCAGTTCGGCGGTCCGAGCGGCCAGCCGCGCCAGGCCGTCGTCGTCGGTGACATCGAGGACGAACGCCTCGACGGCAGCCCGGTCGCCGGCCAGCTCGGCCGCCGCGGCCTTCGCGGTCGCCTCGTCCCGGTCGACCAGCAGCAGCGCGTCGACCGCGCCGGTCAGCCGCTTGGCGCAGGCGAGGCCCATGCCTCGTCCCGCACCGGTCACGATGCCCACGGTTGTCATAGGTGTATCCCTTCTCGTAGCCGGCCGGAGCCGGCGGTGTGCATTGGGCAGGAGTGCGGCCCGGCCGTTCACACCACCGCGGCCCAGCACTGCCGCATGCCGGGCTCGACGCGGCGATCGACCAGTTCGATGCGGAATCCGCGCGCGGAGGACAGGAAGGCGAAGAACAGCACGCCGTCGGCCGGATCGGTGCCGGGCATCGGCCGGGTGGCCTCCACTTCCCAGCCGTTGCGGGTCAGTTCCGCCACATCCGCGGCCACGTCGTCGGCCCAGTAGCCGAGGTGGTGGATGCCGCCGCCGGGCACCGGCTCCCACAGCGTGCCCGCGACCGAGCTCACGATCTCCAGCCGCGGCTGCTGGATGGAGAACTGGCAGGTCAGCTCGACCTGCCGAGGGCCGGTCGGCAACTCGACGTCGACCGGATTGGTCATCCGGATGCCCCACTCGTAGCCGAGCGTCGCGGTCAGCGCGGCCACGGTGGCGTCGAAGTCGGTGGTCACGATGCCCAGGTGGAACTGGTCGTCGGCCTTCATGCCGCACCCCCTCGCACAACGATCTTCGTCTCGTCAAGAATTGCGTTCTGTAACACGAGAAGGATATTCTCACCTTTCGAGAGGAGGCGCAATGTCGTGGGATTTCGAAACCGAGCCCGAGTACCAGAAGAAGTTGGACTGGGCCGACGAGTTCGTTCGTGAAGAGGTCGAGCCGCTCGACCTGGTCTGGGAGCACCAGCAGTTCGTGCCGCTGGCGGGTAAGCGCCGCGAGGCGATCCAGCCGCTGAAGGAGGAGGTGCGCCGCCAGGGCCTGTGGGCCACGCACCTCGGCCCCGACCTCGGTGGTCAGGGCTACGGCCAGCTGAAGCTGGCCCTGCTGAACGAGATCCTGGGCCGCTCGTCGTGGGCGCCGATCGTGTTCGGCTGCCAGGCCCCCGACACCGGCAACGCGGAGATCATCGCCCACTACGGCACCGCGGCGCAGAAGCAGCAGTACCTGCAGCCCTTGCTGGACGGTGAACTGTTCTCCAGCTACTCGATGACCGAGCCGCAGGCCGGCGCCGACCCGACCCAGTTCCGGACCCGCGCGCACCGCGACGGCGACGACTGGATCATCAACGGCTGGAAGTTCTTCTCCTCCAACGCCGGAACCGCGTCGTTCCTCATCGTGATGGCGGTGACCAACACCGAGGTCAGCCCGTACAAGGGCATGTCGATGTTCCTGGTGCCCACCGATACGCCGGGTATCGACATCGTGCGCAACGTCGGCCTGTACGGCGAGCCGATGAACGAGGGCCAGCACGCGCTGATCCACTACGAGAACGTCCGCGTGCCCGCGGAGGCGCTGCTCGGCGGCGAGGGCCAGGCGTTCGTGATCGCGCAGACCCGCCTCGGTGGCGGCCGCATCCATCACGCGATGCGCACGATCGGCCTGGCGCAGAAGGCGATCGACATGATGTGCGAGCGCGCGCTGTCGCGCACCACGGCCGGCTCCAAGCTGTCGGACAAGCAGTTCGTGCAGGGCTACATCGCCGACTCCTACGCGCAGCTGGCCCAGTTCCGGCTGTTCGTGCTGCACACCGCGTGGAAGATCGACAAGTACAACGACTACAAGAAGGTCCGCAAGGACATCGCCACCGCGAAGATCGTGATGCCGACCGTGCTGCACGACATCGCTTGGCGCGCAATGCAGATCCACGGCGCCCTCGGCACCACCAACGAGATGCCGTTCTTCCGGATGATCCACGGCGCCGGTGTGATGGGCCTGGCCGACGGCCCGACCGAGGTGCACAAGATGACCGTCGCCAAGCAGGTGCTGCGCGACTACACCGGCACCGACGACATGTGGCCCACCGAGTGGATCCCGCGCAAGCAGGAGGCCGCCAAGGCGAAGTACGCCGAATTCCTGGAGCACGAAGTAGGAAATCTGTGAGCGAGAACGAGAACACCACCCCCACACTGGACGCGGCGCGCCTGGGCGCGTGGATGGACGAGCAGGGCCTGCCCGGCAAGGGCGAGCCGACCGAACTGCACTTCCTCTCCGGCGGCACCCAGAACGAGATCTACCTGATCACCCGCGGCGAGCACCGCAGCGTGATCCGGATGCCACCGGCCAGCGCCCCCGCCGAGCGCGACGAGGGCATCCTGCGCGAGTGGAAGATCACCGCCGCGCTGGACGGCACCGACGTCCCGCACACCCCGGCCATCGCGGTGTGCACCGACAACGCGGTGCTCGGCCGCACCTTCTACCTGATGGGTCACGTCGACGGCTGGTCGCCGATGAGCACCCGCCGCAAGTGGCCGGCGCCGTTCGACACCGACCTCACCGCGCGCGCGGGCCTGGGCTACCAGCTCGCCGAGGGCATCGCCCTGCTGTCCCGAGTCGATTGGCGCGCACAGGGTCTGGAGGGCCTGGGCCGTCCGGAGGGCTTCCACGAGCGCCAAGTGCAACGCTGGACCACCTTCTTCGAGCGGATCAAGGGCCGCGAACTGCCCGGCCTGGACGTCGCCGCCGACTGGCTGCGCAACCACCGCCCGCTGGACTACATCCCGGGAATCATGCACGGCGACTACCAGTTCGCCAACGTGATGTTCGAAAACGGCGCTCCCGCCAAGCTGGCCGCGCTGGTCGACTGGGAGATGGGCACCGTCGGCGATCCGAAGCTGGACCTGGCCTGGATGGTGCAGGGCTGGCCCGCCGACACCTCCTCCCCCGCGGCGGCCGAGTCGAGCTACGTCGACATGCAGGGCATGCCGAGCCGGGATCAGGTGGTGGCGCACTACGCCGAGGTCTCCGGCCGTCAGGTCGACGATCTGGACTACTACCTGGTGCTGGCGAAGTGGAAGCTGGCTATCGTGCTGGAGCGGGGCTTCCAACGCGCCGGGGACGATCCGAAGCTTCAGGCCTTCGGCCCGGTGGTGGCGGATGCCGCGAAGGCGGCCGCGGATCTGGCCGAGAGCACGGACTACAAGGGGTAATTCGCATGACGACCAGTCAGGACAACGCAGACCAGGTGATCGTCGAGCGGCGCGGCAATGTGCAGCTCATCCGGATCAACCGGCCCGAGTCGCGAAACGCGCTGAACGGAGCCGTGATCGCGGGCATCGGCGCGGGAGTGCTGGAGGCAGAAGGCGATCCGCAGTTGCGCGCGATCGTGCTGATCGGCACCGGTGACCGGGCCTTCTGTGCCGGTATGGATCTCAAGGAGTTCTCCTCCGGCGGCACCGGCGCCGGGCTGGGCTCGAGCGAGGCCGGCGAGGCGTACCAGCGGCTGTCGCGCGGCCAGGTGAGCGTGCCGGTGGTCGGCGCGGCCAACGCCACCGCCGTCGGCGGCGGCCTGGAACTGCTGCTCGCCGCCGACCTGATCGTGGCCTCCAGCGCCGCGAAATTCGGCTTCCCCGAGGTGAAGCGGGGCCTGTACGCGGCCGGCGGCGGCACCGACGTGGGCACCCGGATTCCGCTCAACATCGCGCTGGAGCTGTTGCTCACCGGCGATCCGATCACCGCCGAGCGCGCCTATCAGGTCGGCCTGGTGAACCTCATCGCCGAGCCGGAGCAGGTGCTCGATTCCGCGCTGGCGCTGGCGGAGCGGATCGCCGCCAACGGGCCGCTGGGCCTGGCCGCCTCCAAGGAGCTGGCCCGGCTGGCGGTCACCGACCACGCCGAGGCCCGGCGGCGGCAGGGCGAGCTCCAGAAGTCCGTGTTCTCCAGCGCGGACGCCAAGGAGGGCGCGATGGCGTTCATCGAGAAGCGATCGCCCAACTGGCAAGGCAGATGACCGGCGTGCGGGCGATCGTCTGCCACGCCTACGGCCCACCGGAGTCGGTGCGGCTGGAGGAGGTCCCCGCCCCCGGCCTCGCCCCCGGGCAGGCCCGGGTGCGGGTCGCCGCGGCAGCGGTCAACTTCCCGGACGTGCTGGTACTGGCCAACGAGTACCAGGTGAAGGTGCCGGCACCGTTCGTGCCCGGCAGCGAGTACGCCGGTGTGGTCACCGCGGTCGCCGCCGATGTCACCGCGGTGGCCGTCGGTGACCGGGTGACCGGCACCGGCATCGTCGGCGCGTTCGCCGAGGAGGTCGCCGTGCCCGCGACGGGCCTGACGGCCATCCCGGCCGACGTCGGCTTCCAGGACGCGGCCGCCTTCGGCGTCGCCCACCGCACCGCGTATCACACGCTGCGGTCGGTGGCGCGGCTCGAGGCCGGGCAGCGACTGCTGGTGCTCGGCGCCGGCGGCGGGGTCGGGCTGGCCGCGGTGCAACTCGGTGTCGCACTCGGCGCCGAGGTGACCGCGGTGGCCTCCTCGGACGACAAGCTGGCGGTGGCGCAGCGGTACGGCGCGAAGACCCTGGTCAACTACCGGTCCGGGGACCTGCGCACACTGCTGAAGCAGGCGCTGCCCGAGGGCGCGCACGCGGTGGTGGATCCGGTCGGCGGCGACCTGTCGGAGCCGGCGCTGCGCGCGCTGCGCCGCGGCGGGCGCTTCGTCACCATCGGTTTCGCCTCCGGCGCCATCCCGCGCATTCCGCTGAACCTGGTGCTGGTCAAGGGGATCCAGGTCCTCGGCTTCCAGTTCCAGGATCTGGATCGTGACGAGTTCCGGCGCAACGAGGCCGAACTGCGCGAACTGCTGGCCACCGGCGCGGTGCGCCCGCACATCGGCGCGGTGTATCCACTCGCGGAGACCGCGGCGGCGCTGCGTGAGGTGGCCGACGGCAAGGCGATCGGCAAGGTGCTCATCGATCTCGCTCGATGAGCACGGCGCCTCCGGTTGTCCGGGCGGGGCGGGCCACCGCCCCGCCCGGACCGCCGGAGCGGCCGCTCTTTTCACCACTGGTAATACCCGCGTGAAACAGGGAGAGAGAATTCTTCCAGTGCAACCGGACCGCGTACGGAACCGATCCGCGCGCGGAACGCCCGGCATTTATCCGGCCGGTACCCGGCCGTCACAATCCTGCTCGCGAACCGGTCCCCGCGACCCCTCATTTCCCGCCGATTACGCCGTACAGCCGATCCCGTCCTTCACAGCGAACGCTCATCCCGCGCACAGCGGTCGCCGGGACGTCACATCTGTGCTATGCAGCGCGTCGGGTTGCGTAGCCGAGACTCCGTCGCGCCGTCACCGGCCGTTCAATTGTAAGGTGACCGGTTGTGAGTAAGGTCGACCGGCGGGATTTCGGCGGAAACAGCGCAGCCGATAGTGAGGTAGCATCCACGCCGGTTTCGATCGGGGAGACGTTCCCGCTTTCTCCCGCGCAGCTGGGTATCTGGTATGCCCAGCAGTTGGATCCCGAGGCGCCGATCAGCATCGTGCAGTATGTGGATCTGCGCGGAGCGCTGGATGTGCCGCTGCTGAGTCGCGCGCTGCTGGACACCGGACGCGAGCTGGGTTCCGGCGTGCTGCGGATCGTGGCACCCGACGGCCGGCCCCGGCAGTACGTCGACCTCGCCTACGACCAGCGGCTGCCGGAGGTGGATCTGCGCGGCGAGCCGGATCCGGAGGCCGCGGCCCTGGCCTGGATGCGCGCGGACTACGGCCGCCCGCTGGATCTGCTGTCGGACCGGCTGGTCTGGTCGGTGGCGCTGCGACTGTCCGACGATCGGTGGTTCTGGTACGTCCGGGCGCACCACATCGCGATGGACGGCTTCGGCGCGATGGTCAACCTGCGCCGGATCGCCGAGCGGTACACCGCGTACGTCGCGGGCGCCGAGGCACCCCCGGCGAAGATCGCACCGCTACGCGAACTGGTGGACGCGGAGCTGGCCTATCGGGAGTCCGCCCGCTTCGAATCGGATCGGCGGTACTGGGCCGAGAAGGTCGCCGGCCTCGAGACCGGATCCGGGCTGACCGGCCGCTCGGCGCCCCCGGCGGCGGTGAACCGGGTGGTCTCGGCGATGCTGCCGGAGGATCGGCATGCGGAGCTGGAGGCCGCGGTCGCACGGTTCGGGTCCTCCTCGGCCGGACTGCTGATCGCGGGCTTCGCGGCGTATCTGGCGCAGTGGACGGACACCGACGAGGTGATCCTGAGCCTGCCGGTGACCGGCCGGGTCACCGCGGCCATGCGCCGCGCCGGCGGTACCGCCTCCAATATCGTGCCGTTGCGCCTGCGCGTCGGCGACACCACCACGATCGCCGAACTGCTCGCGCAGGTGCAGGTCGAGGTGTCGGGGGCGCTGCGGCATCAGCGCTACCGGCACGAGGACATCCGCCGGGACAGCTCCGGCGACGGCGTGGTGACCGCCGAATTCTTCGGCCCGTGGGTCAACATCATGCTCTTCCACGACGAGCTCACCCTCGGTGAGCTGGCGGGGCAGATGCACGTGCTGTCGACCGGGGCGATCGAGGACCTCGGCGTGAACTTCTATCAGACCGCGAGCGGCACCCGCGTCGACTTCGAGACCAATCCGAACCTCTACAGCGCCGCCGAGACTCGCGACCACCACGCCCGCTTCCTGGACTTCTTCCACCGCTTCGCCGCCGCCGGACCCGAGCAGGCGCTGTGGACGCTGCCGATCACCACCGAGACCGAACTCGACCGCACCCTCGCGGCCTGGAACGACGCCGAACATCCGGTGCCGGACACCACGCTGTCCGCGCTGCTGACCGCCGCGGCCGCGGCCGCCGACCCGGACGGGATCGCGGTCGGGTTCGGCCCGGACACGCTCACCCACGCCGAGTTCGGTGCCCGGGTGAACCGGCTGGCCCGATTCCTGATCGCCGACGGCGTCGGCCCGGAATCGCTGGTGGCGCTGGGCATGCGGCGGTCGGTGGATCTGGTGGTCGGCATGCACGCCGTGCTGCACGCCGGTGGCGCCTACGTGCCGATCGATCCGGACCATCCCGCCGAGCGCACCGCCTACATCCTCGACGGCGCCGATCCGGTGTGTGTGCTCACCACCAGCGGCGACGGCCTCGAATTGCCGGACACCGTGCGTCGCGTGGAACTGGACACGCTCGACGTATCGGAATTTTCCGATGCACCGGTGACCGATGCGGACCGGCTCGCGCCGCTGCGGCCGGACAACACCGCCTACGTCATCTACACCTCGGGCTCGACCGGCCGCCCCAAGGGCGTCGCCGTCACCCACCACGCGATCGTCAACCAGCAGCTGTGGATGATCGACGAGTACGCGCTGACCGCGGGTGACGTCTATCTCCAGAAGACCGCCACCACCTTCGACGTCTCGCTGTGGGGCTACTTCCTGCCGCTGCTGACCGGCGCCACCCTGGTCGTCGCCGATCCGGACGGGCACCGCGACCCGCTGTACATCGCCGAGATGATCCAGCGGCACCGGGTGACCGTCACCGATTTCGTGCCCTCGCTGCTGACGGTGTTCACCGCACATGCCACCGCCGCCCAATGCGCTTCGCTGCGTGCGGTTTTCGTGATCGGCGAGGCATTGCCGCCGGAGACCGCGGCCGCGTTCCGGGCGATTTCCACCGCCGGACTGCACAATCTCTACGGGCCCACCGAAGCAGCGGTTTCCGCGACCTCTCACGAATCGACCACGAGCGATATCGCCACCGTGCCGATCGGTGTCCCGGAATGGAATGTCGAAGTCTTCGTGCTCGATTCCCGGCTGCGGCCGGTACCGGTCGGCGCCGCCGGTGAATTGTATCTGGCCGGTAGGCAATTGGCCCGCGGATATCGCGGCCGCGCCGATCTGACCGCGGATCGATTCGTCGCGAATCCATTCTCCGACACCGGCGCACGCATGTACCGCACCGGCGATCTGGTCCGCTGGGCCGAGCGCACCGGCGATACCGGGGAATACGGTGTGCTCGAATACATCGGCCGCACCGATTTCCAGGTGAAATTCCGCGGTCAGCGGATCGAACTCGGCGAGATCGAGACGGTGCTGCTGGCATATCCGACCGTCGGGCAGGCGGTGGTCGTGGTGGCGGGCACCGCCACCGGGCAGCAGCTGGCGGCTTATCTCGTCCCGGCACCGGGCACGACCGGCACCGCGGCGGGCCGGGTCACCGATACCGCGGCGGACCGCACCCTCGATGCCGCGGGCAGTGCGCTCGACCCCGCCGCGATCACCCGGTTCGCCGCCGGACGGCTGCCCGCCTACATGGTCCCGGCGTCGATCACGGTGCTGGACGCGTTGCCGCTCAACACCTCCGGCAAGCTGGATCGGAAAGCGCTGCCGGAGCCCGTGTTCGGCGCGGACGCGGCCGGGTATCGGGTGCCGGGGACGGCGGCCGAACAGATCGTGGCCGGGGTGTTCGCCGACGTGCTCGGGTACGAGCGGGTCGGCGCGGACGACGACTTCTTCGCACTCGGCGGTAATTCGCTGGTCGCCACGCAGTTGGTGGCACGGGTCTCGGCCGCGTTCGGTGTCCGGCTCGGGGTGCGGGCGGTCTTCGAAACGCCCACCGTCGCCGGGATCGCGGCGCGGGCGGTGGCCGCCACACCCACGGGAGCGGCCCGGCCGCCGCTGGTGGCGCGGCCGTTGCCCGAGCGGGTGCCGCTCTCGCCGGCGCAGCAGCGGATGTGGTTCCTCAACCAGTTCGATCCCGGCGCACCGACCTACAACCTGCCGTTCGTGGTGCGGCTGCGCGGCGGGGTCGACATCGCCGCCCTCACCGCCGCGCTGTCCGACGTCATCGAGCGGCAGCAGGCGCTGCGCACCGTCTTCCCGGACTCCGGCGACGGCGGCCGGCAGCAGGTCGTGCCCGTCGGCGAAGTGAACCTGGCGATCGAGACGGTGTCCGTCTCCCCAGCCGAATTGCCCACGGCCCTGGAACGATTCGCGGCCGTCGGATTCGACGTCAGCCGTGAACTGCCGATCCGGGTGCGCGTCCATCGAGTCACCGGCGCCGCGCCCGCAGATCCCGGCGATGCACCGGTCACAACCGCGGATTCGGCGATCGCGCACGGCGCGGGACATGCGGCCGTGGACAGTGCGGAGCACACCGGCGCACGCAGCACACCGCGGTCGGATACGGACACCGAATACGCCGTCGCGTTCGTCGTCCACCACATCGCCGCCGACGGTTTCTCCTTCGGCCCCTTGGCTCGTGACATCGCCACGGCGTACGTGGCCCGCACCACCGGCGCCGCGCCGGGCTGGCTGCCGCTGCCGGTCCAGTACACCGATTACAGCCTGTGGCAGCGCGAACTACTCGGGGCCGAGTCGGATCCGGCGTCGCTGGCCGCCGCGCAGATCGACTACTGGCGAACCACTCTCGCCGGACTACCGGACCATCTGGAGCTGCCCGCCGACCGGCCGCGGCCGGCCGAGCCGACCTACCGCGGCGACCGGGTGGGGTTCGAGATCGATCCGGAACTGCACGCCCGGCTGTCGAGTGTGGCTCGGGCACAGGGCGTCACGCTGTTCATGGTGCTGCACGCGGCGCTGGCGGTGCTGCTGGCCCGGCTGTCGGGCACCACCGACATCGCCGTCGGCACCCCGGTCGCGGGTCGCGGCGAGCAGGCCCTCGACGACCTGATCGGCATGTTCGTCAACACCCTGGTGCTGCGCTCCGAGGTCGACGGCGCCGAATCGTTCACCGAATTCCTCTCCCGCACCAGGGAATCGGACCTCACCGCGCTCGCGCACGCGGATGTGCCGTTCGAGCGGCTGGTGGAGGTGCTGGAGCCGACCCGATCGCTGGCATGGCATCCGCTGTTCCAGGTGATGCTGTCGTTCCAGGAGATGGCACACGCCGCGCTGGAGATGGGTGAGCTGCGGGTCACCGCCGACGAGCTCGAACTGCCGGTCGCCAAGTTCGACCTGCAATGGACCCTGACCGAAAGGTTCGGCGCGGCAGGCGAACCCGCGGGGATCGAGGCGGTCGCGCAGTTCGCCACCGACCTTTTCGACGCCTCGACCGTGACGGCGTTCAACACCCGGTTCCTGCGGATCCTGACGGCGGTCGCGGCCCGCCCGGAGATCGCCGTCGGTGACATCGACCTGCTCGACGCCACGGAACTGGCGACGGTGACCGGGGAGTGGACCTCCTCGGGACCCGACCGCGGCCGGGACGCCACGCTGCCCGGCCTGTTCGACGCCACCGTCGCGGCGCATCCGGACCGGGTCGCGGTGGTCGCCGACGCCGAGCGGCTGAGCTACCGCGAGCTGGATCGCCGCGCGAACCACTTGGCGCACAGCCTGATCCGCACCGGCGTCGGACCCGACACCCTGGTGGCGGTGGCACTGCCGCGGTCGGCCGATCTGGTCGTCGCCCTGCTGGCGGTGCTGAAGGCGGGCGGCGGCTACCTGCCGATCGACCCGTCCTATCCGGCCGAGCGAATCGCATTCATGCTCGCCGACGCGGCTCCGATCTGCATGGTAACAACCGAGCAACACGAATTGATCGTGCCGACCGGACTACCCGTGCTGCCGGTCCCCCGGCCGGACACGGCCGGGCCGGACACGGCCGGGCCGGACACGGCCGGGCCGGAACCGGTCGCCGGGGCCGGGCGCGCCGTGCCGCGCCCGGACAACATCGCCTACGTCATCTACACCTCGGGGTCGACCGGGCGGCCCAAGGGTGTCGCGATCCCGCACCGCAACGTGATCCGGCTGTTCGACAACACCCGCGCGGCCTTCGGTTTCGACGAGCACGACGTGTGGACCATGTTCCACTCCTACGCCTTCGACTTCTCGGTGTGGGAGCTGTGGGGGCCGCTGCTGCACGGCGGCACTCTGGTCGTGGTCGACTTCCACACCGCCCGGGCCCCGGAACAGTTCCTGGAACTGCTGCGCGCGCACCGGGTCACGGTGCTGAACCAGACGCCGTCGGCCTTCCATCAACTCGCCGAGGCGGATCGGGCCGCCCCGGCGCCGCTGGCGTTGCGCTACATCGTCTTCGGCGGCGAGGCGCTCGAACCCCGGCGTCTCACCGACTGGTTCGCCCGGCGCGGCGACACGATGCCGCGGCTGATCAACATGTATGGCATCACCGAGACCACGGTGCACGTCACCTACCGCGCGCTCGACGCGGCCGTGGCACGGGCCCACGGCAGTGTGGTGGGCCGGGCCGTCCCGGGCCTGCGGACCTATCTGCTGGACAGCCGCCTGCGTCCGGTCCCGATCGGGGTGCCCGGCGAGATCTACATCGCCGGAGCGCAATTGGCACGCGGCTACCTCGGCCGCCCGGCGCTGTCGGCAGCGCGGTTCGTGGCGGACCCGTTCGGTGCGCCCGGCTCCCGGCTGTACCGCTCGGGCGACCTCGCCCGCTGGAGCGCCGCCGGCGAGCTGATCCATCTCGGCCGCGCCGACGACCAGGTCAAGGTGCGCGGCTACCGCATCGAACTGGGTGAGATCGAGGCCGCGGTGCTGGCTCATCCGCAGGTCACCCACGCGGCCGTGATCGTCCGCCCGGGCGGGCGGCTCGGTGACCAACTGGTCGCCTACCTGGTCACCGACGGCGGGACCGATCCGGACGCGGTGAAGACGTGGTTGCAGCGCGACCTACCGCCGCACATGATGCCCGCGGCCTTCGTGGTCGTCGACGCGATTCCGTTGACCCCCAACGGGAAACTGGACCGCCGGGCGCTGCCCGCGCCGGTGTTCGAAGTGCGCGAATTCCAGGCGCCGACGACGCCGATCGAGGAGATCGTGGCCCAGGTCTTCGCCGACGTCCTCGCACTCGGCGCGGACCGCCGCGTCGGCCTGCACGACGACTTCTTCGCCCTCGGCGGCAATTCGCTGATCGCCACCCAGGCCTCCGCCCGGCTCGGTATCGCGCTGAGCACCAAGGTCCCGGTGCGGATGCTGTTCGAGGCCCCCACGGTGGCGGCGCTGGCCGCGCGGGTGGAATCACAGGTCGGCAGCGGCGCCCGCAAGGCGCTGGTGGCCCGGCAACGGCCCGCTCAGGTGCCGCTGTCGCTGGCGCAGCAGCGGATGTGGTTCCTCAATCGCTTCGACAACCGCAATGCCGTGAACAACATCCAATTCGCTATTCGGTTGTCGGGTGAGTTGGATGTGGCGGCGTTGCAGGTGGCGGTGATCGATGTGATCGATCGTCATGAGTCGTTGCGGACGGTGTTTCCGGAGACGGGGAATGGTCCGGTGCAGGTGGTGTTGGATGCGGCGCAGATTGTGCCGGATTTGACGCCGGTGCCTGTGACGGAGGGGAATTTGATCGATCATCTGGTCGAGTTGGCGTCGATGGCGTTCGATGTGACCAGTGAGGTGCCGTTGCATGCGCGGTTGTTCGAGGTCAGTGAGACCGAGTTCGTGCTGGGGATGGTGGTGCATCATATTTCTGCTGATGGCTGGTCGATGGGGCCGTTGGCGCGGGATGTGATGGTGGCGTATGCGGCGCGGACGTCGTGGGAGCAGCCGGCGTGGGCGGCGTTGCCGGTGCAGTATGCGGATTATGCGTTGTGGCAGCGGGAGGTTTTGGGGTCGGAGGCTGATGGGGGGTCGTTGATTTCGGGGCAGATCGCGTATTGGGGGGCGCGGTTGGCGGGGTTGCCGGATGAGTTGGTGTTGCCGTGGGATCGGCCGCGGCCGGCGGTGGCGTCGTATCGGGGTGGGACGTATCCGTTCGTGGTGCCGGCGGAGAGGCAGCGGCGGTTGCTGGAGTTGGGGCGGCGGCATAATGCGTCGTTGTTCATGGTGATGCATGCGGCGTTGGCGGTGTTGCTGGCGCGGTTGTCGGGGACGTCGGATATTGCGGTGGGGACGCCGGTGGCCGGGCGTGGGGAGGCGGCGCTGGATGATTTGATCGGGATGTTCGTCAATACGCTGGTGTTGCGGGTGCCGGTGGAGCCGGGTGCGGGGTTCGCGGAGGTGCTGGCGGGGGCCCGGGATGCGGATTTGCATGCGTTCGCGCATGCGGATGTGCCGTTCGAGCGGTTGGTGGAGGTGTTGAATCCGGCGCGGTCGCAGTCGCGTCATCCGTTGTTTCAGGTGATGTTGACTTTTCAGAACACGCGGCAGGCGTCGCTGGAGTTGCCGGGGTTGCGGGTGTCGGGGGTGGAGTACGACTCGCGGTTGGCGAAGTTCGATGTGCAGTTGACGTTGCAGGAGGTGGTGGACCGTCACGGGGAGGTGGCGGGGATGTCGGCGGAGTTCTCGTATGCGCTGGATTTGTTCGACGAGTCGACGATCGCGGGGTTCGCGGGGCGGTTGGATCGGATTCTGGCGGCGGTGATCGCGGATCCGGACGCGCCGGTGGGGGATATCGATGTGTTGTCCCCGGATGAGCGGGAGCGGGTGCTGAGGTCGTGGAACGACACCCGGTATGCCCTGCCGGGTGCGCCGGTGCTGCCCGCTGGTGGTGGTAAGCGTTCTCGTAAGGGCGGTAAGGGTTCTCGTGGCGCGGTGTCGGTGCTCGGGCCGGAGACGCTGGTGTCGTTGTTCGCGCAGCAGGCCGTGGCGACGCCGGAGGCGGTGGCGCTGGTGTTCGAGGGTGAGCAGCTCAGCTATGGGCAGTTCGCGGCGCGGGTGCATCGGCTGGCGCGGCGGCTGGTCGTGCTGGGTGTGGGTCCGGAAACTCTTGTCGCGGTGGCGATGCGGCGTTCGCTGGATCTGCTGGTCGCGGTGTATGCGACGCTGGAGGCCGGTGGCGGTTACGTCCCGCTGGACCCGGACCAGCCCGCCGACCGCATCGACTACGTCCTGCACACCGCCCGCCCGGCAGCCGTCCTGACCACCGTGGGCGACGATTTCGTCACCGGTCACAACCTCCCGGTCCTGGAGATCGACGCGCTCGACCTGAGCTCGTATTCCGATGTCCCGCTGGAGGATTCGGAACTCACTCAGCCGCTGCGACCGGCCCACACCGCGTACGTGATCTTCACCTCGGGTTCGACCGGCCGTCCGAAGGGTGTGGCGGTCACTCATGCGGCGATCGTGAACCGCTTGTTGTGGATGCAGCACGAGTATCCGTTGACGGCTGCGGATGTGGTGTTGCAGAAGACTCCCGCGACCTTCGATGTGTCGGTGTGGGAGTTGTTCTGGCCGTTGGAGGTCGGTGCGAGTCTGGTGGTCGCGCGTCCGGACGGGCATCGGGATCCGGTGTATCTGGCGCGGGTGATCGCCGAATACGGTGTGACGACGGCGCATTTCGTGCCGTCGATGTTGTCGGTGTTCGTGTCGGCGTTGGATACCGCGGCGGCGGAGGTGTCGGCGAGTGGTCTGCGGCAGGTGTTCGCCTCCGGTGAGGCGCTGCCCGCCCCCACCGCGCAGCGGTTGCGGGAGTTGACCGGGGCCCGGTTGCACAACCTGTACGGCCCCACCGAGGCCGCCGTCGACGTCACTTATCACGAGGTCACCGGCAGCGACACGGTGGTGGTGCCGATCGGTCGTCCGATCTGGAACACCCGCGTCTATGTCCTCGATGCCCGCCTGCACCCCGTCGCTCCCGGTGTACCCGGTGAGTTGTATCTGGCGGGTGTGCAGTTGGCTCGTGGCTATCTCGGGCGGGCGGATCTGTCCGCGGATCGTTTCGTGGCCGATCCGTTCTCCGTGACCGGGGAACGCATGTACCGTACCGGTGACCTCGTGGCCTGGACCGCTGATGGTGAACTGAACTATCTGGGTCGCACCGATTTTCAGGTGAAGCTGCGGGGCCTGCGGATCGAGTTGGGGGAGATCGAGTCCGCGTTGCTGGGGCAGCCGGGGGTGGCGCAGTCGGTGGTGGTGGTCAGGCAGGATCCGCACGCCGGTGATCAGGTGGTGGGTTACGTGGTTCGTGAACCCGATGCGGTGATCGTGACCGATGCGGTGAAAGCGGCCCTGTCGCAGACACTTCCGGCCTATATGGTCCCGGCCGGGATCGTGGTGCTCGACGAGTTCCCGCTCAACGCCTCCGGCAAACTCGACCGGAAGGCCCTGCCCGCACCGGTCTTCGAACCGCGCCGGTTCCGGGCGCCCGCCACACCCGCCGAGGAAGTGGTCGCGGCGATCTTCGCCGAGTTGCTCGGCGTCGAGCGGGTCGGAGCCGACGACGACTTCTTCGAACTCGGCGGCAACTCGCTGATCGCCACCCGGGTCGTGGCCCGGCTGTCGGCCGCACTGCGCACCGAGGTCGGCGTGCGGACCGTCTTCGAAGCCACCACCGTCGCCGCGCTGGCGGCCCGCGCCGAGCAACATCGGGGAACCGGTTCGCGACCGCCGCTGGTCCCGCAGGAGCTGCCGCCGCGTGTGCCGTTGTCCCCGGCACAGCAACGGATGTGGTTCCTCAACCGATTCGACCCCACCACACCGGCCTACAACCTGCCCTTCGCGGTCCGGCTGCGCGGCACGCTGGATCCCGCCGCGCTGGAGGCGGCCCTACGGGATGTCGTGCAGCGGCAGCAGGTGCTGCGCACGGTCTTCCCGGATTCGGCGCAGGGCGGATATCAGCGCGTGGTGTCCGCCGACGAGGTCACCTTCGATCTCACCGCGCGGGACCTCACCGCATCCGACCCCACCGGATCCGAATACCACCGCGCGCTGACGGAATTCGCCGGCGCCGGTTTCGATGTCACCCGGGAGACGCCCGCCCGGGTCCGGCTTTTCCGGCTCGCCCCCGACGACCACGTGCTGGCGATGGTCGTGCATCACATTGCCGCCGACGGCTTCTCGCTCGCCCCGCTCGCGGCCGACCTCACCGCGGCCTATGCCGCCCGCGCGGCCGGCCAGGCGCCGGCCTGGACGCCGCTGCCCGTCCAGTACCGGGACTACAGCGTCTGGCAGCGCGCGCTGCTCGGCGACGAATCCGATCCGGACTCTGTCGGCGCGCGCGAAATCGCCTTCTGGCGCGCCACTCTCGCGGGTCATACCGGGGAGCTGACCCTGCCTTCGGCGCGCACGCGGCCCACCGAGCCGACATTCGCCGGCGCTCAGGTGAGCTTCGCACTGCCCGCCGACCTGCATCGCGAGCTCGCCGGATCCGCACGCGCACACGGCGTCTCGGTGTTCATGCTGGTCCATGCGGTCCTGGCCGCATTGCTGGCCCGGCTGTCCGGTGACGACGACATCGCGGTGGGCACACCGGTGGCCGGTCGCGGCGAGCCCGCGCTCGACCCGCTCGTCGGGATGTTCGTCAACACCCTGGTGCTGCGGACCCGGGTGCACTCCGGCGAGAGTTTCGCCGCGCTGCTCGCCCGCGTCCGCAACGGCGACCTGGCGGCGTTCGCGAATGCCACGCTGCCCTTCGAGCGGCTGGTGGAGGTGCTCGAACCGGCGCGCTCCCGGACCCGCCATCCGCTGTTCCAGGTGGCGCTGTCCATGCAGAATCTGCCGGCCGCCGAACTGGCGCTGCCCGGCCTGACCGTCTCCGCCGGTGAGGTCGAGGTCGGCATCGCCAAATTCGATCTCCAGTGGACCCTCGCCGAACGTCTCTGCGCCGCAGGCGAACCCGACGGCATCGACGCGACCGTCCGCTATGCCGCCGACCTGTTCGACGCCGCCGCCGTGACGGATCTGACCGAGCGGTTCACCCGGTTGCTCACCGCCGCCGTGGCGGCCCCGCACACCCCCGTCGGCGACCTGCCGCTGCTGTCGGTGGCCGAATACACCGCGCTGACCCGCCGTTCCGGCGGCCCGGTCGCGCGCACCGCCCTGCTCCCGGACCTGCTGGCGGCAGCCGCCGCCGCGGCGCCGGATCGGATCGCGGTGTCCGGCCCGGACATCGCCCTCACCTACCGGGAACTCGACGAACGATCCACCCGCTGGGCCCGGCTGCTGATCGGCCGCGGCATCGGCCCGGACGATGTGGTGGCCGTGGGCATTCCGCGTTCGGCGGACTCGGTGCTCGCCGTCTGGGCGGTGGCCAGGACCGGCGCGGCCTGGCTGCCGGTCGATCCGGCCCAGCCCACCGACCGCATCGCGCACCTGGTCGCCGATTCCGGCGCGGCCCTCGGCCTGACCGTGGCCTCGGTACGCGCCGCGCTCCCCGGCCCGGTCGACTGGCTGGCCCTCGACGAGCCCCGACTATCCGGCGCCGCGGGCGAATTCGCGGTCACGCCGATCACCGACGCCGATCGGGTGCGACCGCTGCGGCCCCGGCATCCGGCGTACACGATCTACACCTCCGGCTCGACCGGACTGCCCAAGGGCGTGGTGGTCACGCAGGCCGGTCTCGCCGGCCTGGCGGACGAGCAGACCATCCGCTACGCGGGCCACGGGGACGCTCGCGTCCTGCACTTCGCCTCCCCGTCCTTCGACATCTCCGTGGCCGAACTGCTGCTCGCGGTGAACTCCGCCGCGACCCTGGTGGTCGCCCCGGCGGGCTGCACCGCCGGACCCGAACTGATGGAACTGCTCCGGGCACAACGGGTCACCCATGCCCTGATGACCCCGTCCGCGGCGTCCTCGCTGGAACCGGCCGCACTGCCGGACCTGCGGACCGTCGTGGTCGGCGGCGAGGCGTGCCCGCCGGATCTGGTGCGGCGCTGCGCCGCCGCCGGGGTCGACCTGATCAACGGCTACGGTCCGACGGAAACCACTGTCGTCGTGAACATCTCGGACCCGCTGCGGGCCGGCGAGCCGGTGGTCATCGGCGCCCCGCTGCGCGGGGTCCGGGAATGGGTGCTCGACGACCGGCTGCGGCCGGTCCCCGACGGCGTCACCGGTGAGCTGTACGTCGGCGGCGAGCAGGTGGCGCAGGGCTACCGGGGCCGCCCGGGGCTGACCGCGGACCGGTTCGTCGCCTCCCCGTGGGTGCGCGGCGAACGCATGTACCGCACCGGCGATCTGGTCCGCCGGACCATCGGCGGACCGCTGGAGTACCTGGGCCGCAACGACTTCCAGGTGAAGATCCGCGGCTTCCGGATCGAACTCGGCGAGATCGAGGCGGCGATCGGCGCACAGCCGGGCGTGCGCCGCGCGGTCGTGGTGGTCCGCACCGACGAGCATCGCGGCGATCACCTGGTCGCCTACCTGGTACCGGACGCCGTGCCGATCGATCTCGACGCCGTCCGGGCGGCGGTGGCGCGACGGCTGCCGGGCTACATGATGCCCGCCGCCCTCGTCGAGCTGGACGCGATCCCGTTGACCCGCAACGGGAAACTGGATCAGCGGGCACTGCCCGCACCGGAGTTCCGCGGCCACGAATTCCGTGCCCCCGCCACCGCCGCCGAACAGGCGGTGGCCGAGGTGTTCGCCGAACTGCTCGGCGTCGACCGGGTCGGCGCGGACGACGACTTCTTCGCGCTCGGCGGCAATTCGCTGCTGGCGACCCGGGTGGCGGCGCGGCTGAGTGTCGCGCTGAGCACCGAGGTCCCGGTGCGGCGGCTGTTCGAGGCGTCCACCGTGGCCGAGCTGGCGGCACTGCTGGAGCCGGAGACCGGCCGTGGCGCTCCTGCGGCCCTCGTCGCGGGTGTGCGCCCCGACCCGGTGCCGTTGTCACCGGCCCAGCAGCGCATGTGGTTCCTGAACCGCTACGACACCTCCTCCCCCGCCTACAATCTGCCGCTGGCGATCCGGCTGACCGGTGAACTCGACACCACCGCACTGGAATCGGCGGTCTTCGACGTCCTCGAGCGGCACGAGTCGCTGCGCACCCGCTATCCCGGGCACGGCGACGCCGCCCGGCAGGTGGTGGTGCCCCCGGCACAGGTCGCGCCGGACCTGCGGGTGCATCCGATCACCGCGGCCGAACTCGGCGGCGCGATCGCCGCCTTCGCGGCGATCGGATTCGACGTCGCCGAACGGGTCCCGTTGCGCACCCGGCTGTTCCGCCGCACCGACACTTCCGCGGACACGGCCGAGCACATCGTCGTGCTCGTGGTCCACCACATCGCCGCCGACGGCTTCTCACTGGGCCCGCTGGCCCGGGATCTGGCCACCGCCTACGCCGCCCGCCGCACCGGCCACGCTCCCGGCTGGACCCCGCTACCGGTGCAGTACGCGGATTTCGCGGTGTGGCAACGGGATCTGCTGGGCGCCGACGACGACCCGGCCGCCCCGGCCGCCCGGCAGCTCGACCATTGGCGCCGGGCGCTGCGCGGCATCCCCGACGAACTGGCGCTGCCCACCGACCGACCCCGGCCGCCGGTGGCCTCGCATCGCGGCGCCACCCTGCACCGGTCCCTGTCACCGGCGGTGACCGCGGCGCTCGGCGACACCGCGCGCCGCAGCGGCTCGACGCTGTTCATGGTGCTGCACGCCGCCCTGGCGGTGCTGCTCGGCAAGCTGACCGGCGACGCCGATATCGTGATCGGGACCCCGGTCGCGGGGCGCGGCCACGCGGTCCTGGACAGCGTGGTGGGCATGTTCGTCAACACGCTGGTGCTGCGGACGTCGGTGCATCCGGCCGAGCCGTTCACGCATATGCTCCGGCGCGTACGCGATTCCGATCTGGATGCGTTCGGCAACGCCGAGCTGCCGTTCGAGCGCCTGGTGGAGGTGCTGGCGCCGCAGCGCTCCCACGCCCGCAATCCGCTGTTCCAGACCGTGCTGGCCTATCAGAATCTGGATCGTGGCAGCCTCGCGCTGCCGGGCCTGACGGTGTCCCCGCTGGACCTCGAGGAAACCACCGCCCGCTTCGACCTCCAGTTCACCCTGTCGGATCCGCCCGGCGGCACTGCGCCGGACGGACTGTCGCTGGCGCTCACCTACGCCACCGATCTGTTCGATCCGGAGACGGCGGACGCGATCGCGCACCGCTGGATCCGGGTGCTCGAGGCGATCGCCACCGACCCGGAGCGGCCGGTGGGCGCGATCGACATCCTCGATGCCGGGGAGCGCACCGATCTGCTGACCCGCCGCGGCCTGCCTGCCGCACCTCCGTGCACCCTGCCCGAGCTGTTCGCCGCGGCCGCGATCGCCGGCCCACAGCGGCCCGCGGTGGTGTCCGAGGATCGGCGGCTGTCCTGGGCCGAATTCGATGCGCGCTCGAACACTTTGGCACGCTTGCTGATCCAGCGCGGTGCCGGACCGGAGGACCTGGTCGCGGTGGCGGTGCCGCGATCGGAGCTGTCCTGCCTGGCGCTGTGCGCGGTCTCGAAATCGGGCGCGGCCTTCGTCCCGGTCGACCCGACCTATCCGGCCGACCGGATCGCGCACATGATCGCCGATTCCGGGACCGCCCTGGGCCTGACCGTCGCCGCGGCGCGCGCCGGACTCCCGGATTCGGTCGACTGGCTGATCCTCGACGACCTCGCCGCCGACGGGTTCTCCGCCGCGCCGGTCACCGATGCCGAACGGGTGCGACCGTTGCGGCCGGATCATCCGGCCTACGTCATCTACACCTCGGGCTCGACCGGCGTCCCCAAGGGCGTGCTCGTCACCCACACCGGCACGGTCAACTTCGCCGCCGAGCAGGTCGCCCGCTACGGACTCGATTCCGGCACCCGCGCACTGCATTTCGCCTCGCCGAGTTTCGACGCCTCGATCCTGGAATGCCTGCTCGCCGTCGGCGCGGGTGGCACGCTGGTGATCGTGCCGCCGGGTGTGTACGGCGGCGGCGAACTCGCCGGCCTGATCCGCCGCGAACGGGTGACGCACGCGATGCTCACCCCCTCGGCGCTGGCCACCCTCGATCCGGCCGACCTCACCGGCCTGCGCGTGGTGATCGCCGGCGGCGAGGCCCTCCCGGCGAATCTGGTCACGAAATGGGTTGGCGAAGCCAAGGATCGCGATCGCCGTCTGTACAACGCCTACGGGCCCACCGAAACCACCGTCGCGAGCAATATCAGCGACCCGCTCGTCCCGGGCGGCCCGGTGACCGTCGGCGGCCCGGTCCGGGGCATGCGGTCGCTGGTGCTCGACGCCCGGCTCCAGCCGGTCCCGGTGGGTGTCGCGGGTGAGCTGTATCTGTCCGGCGTCCAGCTGGCCCGCGGCTATCACGCCCGGTCCGCCCTGACCGCCGCACGTTTCGTGGCCGACCCGTACGGCGCCGGCGAACGCCTGTACCGCACCGGCGATCTGGTGCGGTGGACGCGGCGCGGCGAGATCGAATACCTGGGCCGCACCGACTTCCAGGTGAAGGTGCGCGGTTTCCGCGTCGAACTCGGCGAGATCGACGCGGCGCTCACGGCACACGACACGGTCGGCTTCGCGGTGACCGTCGGGCATCGGGATTCGGCCGGCGCCACCACGCCCGCCTCGTATGTCGTTGCCGCCGAAGGCGCCTCGATCGACGTGGCCACGCTGACCGCCTTCGTCGCACGGCGGCTGCCCGGCTACATGGTGCCGCCGACGATCACCGTGCTCGACCGGATCCCGGTGACCCCCGCCGGAAAACTCGACCGCGCCGCACTACCGGAACCCGTCGCGGCGCCGACGCCCTACCGGGCGCCCGAGACCCCCGCCGAACAGGCGGTGGCCGCCACGATCGCCGAGGTGCTCGGCCTGGACCGGGTCGGCCGCGACGACGACTTCTTCGCCCTCGGCGGCAATTCGCTGATCGCCACCCGCGTCGCCGCTCGCCTCGGCGCCGAGGCGGCCACCGAGGTGCCGGTGCGCTGGCTGTTCGAGGCGCCGACGGTGGCGGGGCTGGCCGCCCGCCTGACCGCCGAGGCGGCCCCCGCCACCCGGATCCCGCTCACCGCCCGCCCCCGGCCGCAGGCGGTCACGCTCCCCGACGGCGATGTCGCGCAACTGCTTCCGCTGTCGCCGGCCCAGCAGCGGATCTGGTTCCTCAACCGCCTGGATCGGCACGGCACCGCCGACAACGTGCCGCTGGTGCTGCGCCTCACCGGCGATCTCGACCTGGACGCCCTCACCGCCGCGGTGCGCGACGTGGTGGCCCGGCACGAGACGCTGCGCACGGTCTACCCGGAATACGGTGGCACCGGCCGGCAACGGATCCTGCCGATGTCGGAGATCCGGCTGGACCTGATCGCCGAACCGGTGTTCGCCGACGAGGTTCCGGCGCGGCTGGCCGAGATGATCCACACCGCCTTCGACGTCACCACCGAGGTGCCGTTGCGGATCGGACTGCTCCGCATCGACGGCGATCCGAACCGGCACCTGGTGGTGCTGGTCCTGCACCACATCGGCATCGACGGGTTCTCGCTGCGCCCGCTGGTGCGGGATGTGCTGAGCGCCTACGGCGCTCACCTGTCCGGCACCGCACCGGCCTGGCCGCCGCTGCCGGTCCAGTACGGCGACTACGCGCTGTGGCAGCACGAGGTCCTGGGCTCGGAGCAGGATCCCGGATCGCTCGCGGCCGCCCGCATCGGCCACTGGGTGCGCGAACTCGCGGATCTGCCGGTGGAACTGGGCCTCCCGGTCGATCGGCCGCGTCCGGCGGTCGCCTCCGATCGTGGTGCGGTGCATCGCTTCCCGATCGACGCCTCCCTGCTGCGCGCGGCGGGCACGCTGGCCGCCGAGCACGGCGCGAGCCTGTTCATGGTGATGCACACCGTGTTCGCCGCACTGCTGGCGCGCCTGTCCGGCGCCGCGGACATCGTCATCGGCACCCCCGTCGCCGGTCGCGGCGAGCGCGCGCTCGACGAGCTGGTCGGCATGTTCGTCAACACGCTGGTGTTGCGCACCCCGGTGTCCGGCGCGGAACCCTTCCGCGAGTTGCTGCGGTCGGTCCGCGCGATCGACCTCGCCGCGTTCGAGCACGCGGACCTGCCGTTCGAACGACTGGTGGAGATCCTCAATCCGATCCGCTCCCGGGCCCGCCATCCCCTGTTCCAGGTGATGCTGTCGTTCCAGAACATCGAACAACCCGCCCTGGAACTGCCCGGCCTGACCATCGCACCCGTCGAATTGCCGGTCGACACCGCGAAATTCGACCTGCAACTGGTGCTGACCGAACCGGCCCCGGACCGGCCGCAGACGATCGCCGAATTCGTCTACGCCACCGACCTCTTCGACGCGGGCACGGTGGCCGCGATGGCGGACCGGCTGGTGCGCCTGCTGACCGCGGTGGTCGCCGATCCCGGGACGGCCGTGGGCGACATCGACCTGCTGGACCCTGCCGAGCGCCGCACCGTCCTGGTCGAGTGGAACGCGACCACCCACGTCCTCGATCCGGCCGCGGCGACGCTGGCCGCCCTGTTCGCCGACCGCGCCCGGCGCGACGCCGACCGGGTCGCGGTCACCTTCGAGGGGACACGTCTGTCCTATGCCGAGTTCGCCGCCCGGGTGAATCGCCTGGCGCGCAAGCTGATCGAGGCCGGTGTGGGACCGGAGATCCGAGTGGCGCTGGGCATGCGGCGCTCGCTGGACCTGGTGATCGGCCTCTACGCGGTGATCACCGCCGGTGGCGCGTACGTGCCGCTGGACCCGGACCATCCGGCCGACCGCACGCGGCACATCCTCGGCGCAGCCCGGCCGCTGTGCGTCCTGACCAGTGGCGCGGACTGTTTCGACGAACCGGACGTGCCGGAGCTGCGGATCGACCGGCTGGACCTGTCCGGATACTCGGCCGCGCCGCTGACCGATGCGGACCGGCGGGCCCCGCTACGGCCGTCCAACACCGCCTACGTCATCTTCACCTCCGGTTCCACCGGACGGCCCAAGGGTGTCGCCGTCGCGCACGACGCGATCGTCAACCGGCTGCTGTGGATGCAGGCCGAGTACCGGCTGACCGCCGACGACGTGGTGCTCCAGAAGACCCCCGCGACCTTCGACGTGTCGGTGTGGGAGTTCTTCTGGCCCTTGCAGATCGGCGCGCGCCTGGTCGTCGCCCGCCCCGACGGCCACCGCGACCCGGACTACCTGCTCCGCGTGATCGCCGAACAGGGCGTGACGACAGTGCATTTCGTGCCGTCGATGCTGTCGGTGTTCGTCGCGGCGCTGGAACTCACCGCTGACCGTGCGGTACTCGACCGCACAGTGCGCCGGGGCTGGCCCGTGGCGGACGGGGATGCGTCCGGGTCCCCACATGCTCCGGGCAACACCATCACTCGGACGTCCTTGCAGCAG